>OY759970.1:0-1435000 GCA_963662965.1 Vicinamibacterales bacterium
GGTGGGTGGCCGCCGGCGTGCTCGAAGCCGCGAAGGGGTTCCGCCGGGTCAAAGGATGTCAAGATATGCCGGCGCTCGTCGCCGCCCTCCGGGCGCGTGACGCGCGGCTGGGTCTCGGGGAATCGTCAGCGATGGTCGCGTAGTCGTGAACCGAGCCGCCGTTGAATTTCAACAGCGCACGGGACATCCCCAACATTCTGCTGCCCTCAGGAAGACGACCGGGAGCGCGCACCCGGACCGATTGTCGTCGTCGTGCCGATTCCGGCGGTACTCCCCGCGCCGCCGCCGTCGTTTCGCTCAGCCGGACTCCGCTTGCCGGCCACCGCGCGACCGGTCGCCGGCCGGACGGTGGGGGCCGCGCTTCGATTCATCGTGCTGCCGCGTGGAGGCTCGGCGACCACAGCATCGCCGGCGTCGTCGAGCGGCGCCACGACCGCCGGGCGCAGCTCGTCCCACGCCACCAACTCGACCAGGTCGACTATGTCCACGGTGTCCGGCGGCGACGCCCCGCGAACGGTCCTGCGACCGGGCATGGCGGCGCCGTCGCCGAGGACCCCCGCACGCTCGAGTCGCGCCGAGCGCGTGGGAAGTCGCAGCGCCAGGCGTTCGAGTGAGCGACCGTAGCGGAGCCACTCCGTGGCGTTACTCAGACGGGGCTGGCTGCGCCGAACCCCGCCGCCGGTGCGAGCCGGGGCCCAACGCCCGGCGCCACACCGGCGAGGGCGCGCACGTGCGCGCCCTCTGTGTACAATCAGACTGGAGTTGAAACCACGTGAGTCCGACACCGAACCGGTACGTCCGTCAGGCGGTCGTGCTGGGCCTCTTCGCGGTCACCGCCCTCCTCGGTGTGGTGAGCGGCGTGCTCTTCGCGTATTCACCGGACCTGCCGGAGTTCGAAGAGCTCGACGACTACGCGCCCGACACCATCACTCGAGTATACGCGCGCGACGGTGAACTGATCGGCGAGTTCGCCACCCAGCGGCGCGTCATCATCGGCTACGACGACATTCCCGAGGTGCTGCGCAACGCGATCATCGCCGCCGAGGACGGGTCGTTTTTCGAGCACAACGGCTTCAGCCTTCCAGCCATCATCCGCACGATCATCACCGACGTGTCTCGTGGTGAGCTGGCCCAAGGCGCCAGCACGTTGACGATGCAGCTGGCGAGAAACATCACCGTCGGCGGCGAGCGCCTCGGGCTGGAGAAACACTGGGAGCGCAAGCTCCGTGAGATCTACTACACGTTCCAGCTCGAGAAGCGCTACACGAAGCGGGAGATCTTGGCGCTCTACGCCAATGAGATGTACCTCGGCACGGCCAGGCACGCGGCCAATGGCGTGGAGGCGGCCGCGCAGCTCTACTTCGCGAAATCGGCAAAGGACCTCGAGCTCGGCGAAGCTGCAATGATCGCTGGTATCTTCCAGTCGCCCGCACGCCAGAGTCCGCTAGCCGACATGGACCGGGCGACGGCGCGCCGCAACTACACGCTCCGTCGCATGGCTAACGAGGGGTATATCACGCCCGAGATGGCCGACGCCGAAATCGCGAAGCCGATCGTCCTCGCGGAGCGCCGCCAGCGGGTCAACACGATCGCGCCCTATTTCCTCGAGGAGGTGCGCCAGCACCTGGAGCGTGAGTACGGGGCGGCGCGACTCTACGAAGACGGCCTTGTCGTTCGCTCGACGCTCGACACCGACTTGCAGCGCGCCGCCAACCGCGCGGTCTCCCAGGGACTTCGGACCCTCGACAAGCGGCACGGATTCCGCGGCCCCCGACGAAACGTGCTACGCGGCGAGAACGCCGTGGCCGCGGTCGACGACTTTGCGCACTCGCGGTGGCAGTACCCATTCGCGATCGGTGACATGGTGCCGGCGGTGGTGACCGGAACGACGACCGACCTCATTCAGGTGCGGGTCGGCGGGCACGCGCTCGACATCGACCGCGACGGCTATCGCTGGACGCGCGGGGCATCGCCCGACGAGCTGGTGCAGGTCGGCGACCTCGTCGATGTCACGCTCACCGCGCTGCCGGATGAGGACAGCGAGCGCGGCACCGCCACGCTTGATCAAGAGCCGGAGGTCGAGGCCTCGCTCGTCGCCATCGAGAATCGAACGGGCCATATCCTCGCCATGGTCGGCGGCTATGACTTCGAGCGCAGCAAGTTCAATCGGGCCACCCAGGCGTTCCGACAGCTCGGGTCACTGTTCAAGGGCGTCCTCTACGCGGCTGCCGTCGACCAGGGGTATACGACCACCACCATCCTCCAGGACAACCCGGTCAGTTTCGAGGTCGGTCCGTTTCAGAAACCGTACGAGCCAACGAACTACGACAACACATACGAGGGACCGATCACACTGCGCTGGGCGCTCGAGGACTCGCGCAACGTGCCCGCCGTGTGGTTGATGAACGAGGTCGGGCCAGAGACGGTGGTCGAATTCGCGCGCCGCGTTGGCTTCAGCTCGCCCATCCCGCCGTATCTCTCGGTCGCGCTCGGCTCGGCCGAGGCGACGCTGATGGAAGTGACCAGCGCGTATTCGGTCTTCCCGAACCAGGGCAAGCGGATGGTCCCATTCACGATCCAGCGGGTGATCGACCGCGAAGGAGATACGCTCGAGGAACATCATCCGCAATCGCGCGACGCGCTCCGCTCCGATACCGCCTACATCATGGTGAGCCTGATGCGCGGCGTCGTGCAGCGCGGCACCGCCCAACGCGCGCGCCGCGAGTTGGACTGGCCGCTCGGCGGGAAAACCGGCACGATGGACGAGTACACCGATGCCTGGTTCGTCGGTTTCGATCCGGACATCACCGTCGGGGTCTGGGTCGGCTACGATGAAAAGAAGACGATGGGCGACAACGAACAGGGCGCGCGCGTGGCGCTCCCCATCTGGATCGACTTCATGAAGGCGTACATCGGTGATCAGCAGACGCCGCCCGGCTTCGTGCCTCCGGGGAACATCGTCTTCACCTCGATCATTCCGAAGACCGGTGAAGTAGCCGAGCCGTGGGCGCGCGGGGCGATCCAGGAAGCGTTCATCGTGGGCACCGAGCCCGGCACCGCCTTTCGCCGTTAGGTCCCGGCCCGGTCTGAGCCTCGATGGCGCGCACCGCGCGCCCCCGCCAGCACGGAGTGGGGCGAAGGGGTCCCCGCGAGTGCCGGCGACGGGGTTCGGGGCAGTCAGCCCCGACTGATTTTAGTCATCGCCAGCCTCGGCGCGGCCGAGCGTGCCGGCGGCCTTCCGCATCAGATACACCTTGATGAACTGGTCGAGATCGCCGTCGAGCACCCGGTCGACGTTGCCTTCGTCAACCTTGGTGCGGTGGTCTTTCACCATGCGATACGGGTGAAGCACGTAGCTCCGGATCTGGCTTCCAAACGCAATGTCCTTCTTTTCACCACCGATCTGATCCAACCGATCCTGCTGCTCCTTTAGCTTCCGATCGTAGATTCGCGCGCGAAGTACCTTCATCGCCGCGTCGCGGTTGCGATGCTGCGAGCGCTCGTTTTGGCACGACACGACAATCCCCGTGGGCAGATGGGTAATACGAACGGCCGAGTCGGTCACATTGACATGCTGTCCGCCGGCGCCGCTCGACCGATAGGTGTCGATCCGGAGGTCTTTTTCCTCGATCTCGACCTCCACGTCATCCGGCAGCTCTGGCCACACGAACACCGAGGCGAACGACGTGTGTCGACGCGCCGCCTGGTCGAACGGCGAGATTCGTACGAGCCGGTGGACCCCGGCCTCCGCCAGGAGCAGGCCATACGCGTAGTCTCCGGCGACGGTGACCGTGGCACTCTTCACCCCCGCCTCGTCGCCAGGCTGGACTTCAATCACCTCCCGCGCGAAGCCACGACGCTCGGCCCACCGGAGATACATGCGGAGCAGCATCTCCGCCCAGTCCTGTGATTCGGTACCGCCGGCCCCCGGATGGATCGACACGATCGCATTGCGCCGGTCGTGCTCGCCACCGAGCATTTTCTTGATTTCGCCAGCGTCCACCTCGGCCTGGAAATCGTCGAGACCGGCAGCGAAATCATCGGCCACATCTTCGCCCTGGTTCGCCCACTCGACCAGCACCGCCAGATCGTCGCCGCGTGTGCGCAGCAATTCCGCGAGATCGAAATCGTCTTGAAGCCGACGGCGGCGCTGCAGGACCTGCTGCGCGGCCGCCTGATCGTTCCAAAAATCTGGAGCCGCCGCCCGCTGCTCGAGCTTGCCAATTTCAGCCTCGACGCCAGCCGGGTCAAAGATAGCTCCGAAGATCCACTGCCCGCTTCACGAGGTCCTGATACCGACGAATCTGTTCGTCAAGCGCTATCGTCACCGTTCCGCCTCCGTTCTGCCGACGACCGCGGCCGCCGCCGAGACCCGAGCGCGACCAGCGTAATCGCGACGCCCGCATAGGCCGGCGCATCACCGAAGCGTCCGTAGGGTGTGACCTGCGCCAGCAGCCGCACCTCCTCGACCACGACCGCCTGCTCAAAGAGGGACGAGCGCGCAAGCACCTGCCCATACGGATCGATGACGCCGCTGATCCCGGTGTTCGCGGCTCTGACGAGGTATCGGCCTTGCTCGATGGCGCGCATGCGCGCCATCTGGAAGTGCTGATACGGCGCCGCCGTGCGACCGTACCACGCATCGTTGGTCAGCGTGGTCAGCAGATCGGCGCCCGCCAGAGTGAGTTCCCGGACTAGGCCAGGATAGATGATCTCGTAGCAGATCGCCGTGCTCACCAGGCGGTCACCGAACGGCAATGCCCGGGGCTCGGTGCCGGCAGAAAAACCGGCGGCCGCCTCCACCAACGGCGACACGAAGAACAGGGCACGTCGTAGCGGGACGTACTCGCCAAACGGGACCAAATGCTGCTTCCGGTAGATGCCGGTAGTGTCGCCAGCCGGATCGATCATATACGCGGCGTTGTAGTACCGCGTTTGGTCGTCGGTCTCGATTTCGGTTGTGCCGATCAGTAGATGTGTCCGCGTCTGACGTGCCAAAGAACGGATGATCTCGCCCCTCGGATCACGCGCCAGCGGAAACGGTGTCGCGGCCTCTGGCCAGACGATGAGGTCGGCGCCTGCCTGAGCGGCCGTTTCCGTCTGCCGCACGTACGTCGACAGAATCGCATCGCTCTTCCTCGGATCCCATTTGTCGTCTTGTACGACGTTGCCTTGGAGCGCCGCGACCCTGAGCGCAGTGCCGGCCTCCGTCAACTCGGATCGCTGCAGCCGCCATTCGCCGAAGGCAAGCACACCCGCCACCAGCACCACCGTCGCCACGACGGGAGTCCGGCGCGCACGGGTCTCGGCGGTCACCACATACGCGACGGTGGCATTAACCGATGCGACGAGTGCCGACACGCCGAGGACACCGACGACGCTGGCGGCCTGGGCGACGGCCAGAAACGGTACCTGGCTGTAGCCAAGGAGCATCCACGGAAAACCGGTAAACACATAGGTGCGACCCAACTCCGATGTCACCCAGATCGCCGGTGCGAGCAACAGGCCACCCGATCCGAAGCGGCTCACCACGTCGGACATGGCGAACGCGAACCCCGCCGGAAAGGTCGCGAGGACCAACACAAACAGCGCATGGATCAGCCAGGCCGCCACGAGCGGTAAGCCTCCGTAGTCCACCATGACGTTGGGAATCCAGTAGATCGTCCCGGCGAAATGCACGACCCCCGCGAGGAGCCCGAGCCACCCCGCCTGCCAGCGCGGCGCGCGATAGACGGCGACCAGGAGTGGCACGAGCGCCACCCAGGCGAACGCCGGGTGCCCGACGCGCGGAAAACTGAGGGTCAGCAGCGCCCCTGAAAGGGCGGCGAAAAAGAATGGGAGCACGACGAGACGCCTGTCCGCTAGTGGGTAATCCAGGGCTTGAGCTGCTCTTCCTGCTCGAGCCGTTGCAGGATCCGCTCGGCTTCGGCGCGGTCGCCATATCGTCCGACACGCACACGGAAAACCAGCACCGGCGCGTCGTCGAGCGGATCGGCCACGAACGCCGGATACCCTTTTTCCATGAGTCCTTCGGCGACCCGCTCGGCGGCGTCCCGCTCACGCAGTGCCGTCACCTGGACGGTAAATCCATCACGCTGCATGGCCGACCTGCGCGCGGTCGCCGCAACGGACGACTCGACCGGCGTCGCCGGTGCGGCGTCGGCGCGTGTAGATGCGGCGTCCGGTCTCAAAGGACGCCGCGGCGGGGGTGGAGACGATGGCTCCGTCGCCGGCGCGTCGGATACGACGTCCGCGTCATCATCGTCTGGGACCGGCGTTGGCGCGGCGTCGCCCAGCCGCGCATCCAGATCGCGAACATCAAGCGGGTCGAACGCGTCTACCGGCTGCGGGCCGGCGAGTCGCCGGTTGTAGGTCAGGTCGTCGCCCGCCAGTGCGGCCGCGGAGGGCTCTCGGCTGGGTGTGCGGATCGCGGCTGGGCGCCCGGCTTCGTCAGGCACGAACCGGCCGTCGCCGACGCTCCTGACGAGTCCACGCCCGGTCATCGCCTGCTCGAGCGGGACCCCGCGACCGACCAGGACGCCGCAGAGAAACACGACAACCGCGACAACGGTTGCCGCCATGAAAAGAAAAATAATCTGCTTGGGACTGGGCGTGAATTCGTTGGAACCTTGTGACGCCACTATGACCCGTCACGCTTGTCGGTCAACGCCCGAAAGATGTCGACCGGCAGCGGGAAGACGATCGTCGAATTCTTCTCGCCGGCGATCTCGGTCAGCGTCTGCAGGTACCGCAGCGTGACGCCCAGCGGCTCTTGCCCAATGATCCCCGCCGCCAGCGCGAGCTTTTCCGCCGCGATGAACTCGCCGTCGGCGTGGATGATCTTAGCCCGCTTCTCACGCTCCGCCTCCGCCTGTCGTGCCATGGAGCGCTGCATGTCGACCGGCAAATCGACGTGTTTCACCTCGACCGATGAGACTTTCACACCCCACGGGTCGGTATGCGTGTCGAGAATCTCCTGGAGCTCCTGATTCAACCGCTCTCGTTCGGACAGCAGGTCGTCGAGCTCGACCTGCCCAAGCACACTGCGTAGCGTCGTCTGCGCGAGCTGAGACGTCGCGTAGTTGTAATTCTCCACCTCGACGATTGATCGTTGTGGATCCATCACGCGGAAGTAGATCACCGCATTGACCTTGACCGAGACGTTGTCCTTGGTGATGACGTCTTGCGGCGGGACGTCCATGACGATGGTCCGTAAACTGACCCGCACCATGCGATCGATCGGCGCGAAGACCAGGATGACGCCAGGTCCCTTCGGCCGTGGATACAGCTTGCCGAGGCGGAAGATGACGGCGCGCTCGTATTCGTTGAGGATCTTGATGGAATTCGCGAGATACAGCAGGACGACGGCAAGAAAAATCAACTCTGGTCCGACGGTCATGTTTCCGACCTTTCCTGTAAAGGTGGCGTGGTGAGCTGCACGGCAAGCGTCATGCCCTCGACCGCAACGACGCGCACTTCATCGCCCTCGCTGATGTCCGCCGCCTTCGATGTCGCGGCCCAGATCTCGCCGTGGGTCGATACGCTGCCGGTCCCACCTGCCGGAATCGCGCAGCGCGCCAGGCCCATCTGATTCAGCATGCCCGCGACACCGGTGACCGGCGTCGTCTGCTGCGCACGAAAGCCAAGCCGAGCGAGCGCGGCCGTAATCAGCCCCAGCGCCAACATCGACGAGAGAATGAAGGGCCACCCCAGCTGCAGCTCTGGCGTCGGGGAGTCGACGAGCATCACGGCACCGAGCACCATGCTCACGATACCGCCGGTCGCGAGCAGTCCATAAGTCGGCGTGAACATCTCGATGGCCAGCAGCAGCAGCCCGAACGCGATCAACAGCAACCCGACGTAGTTGATCGGCAGAATTTGAAAGGCGAAGAACGCGAGGAGAAGGCACAGCCCCCCGACGATCCCCGGCACCGTCGCCCCCGGATTCCACAGCTCGATCGTCAACCCGAGGCTGCCGAGGCTGAACAAGAGGACCGCAATCTGAGGATGGGCAATAGTGCTCAAGAGACGCTGTCGCCAGCTCATCTCGGTCGCGACGACGACGGCGTCGGCGGTGCGAATCGTGTCGAACTCGCCGTCCCAGCGGCGAACCGTACGACCGTCGAGCTGCTCCAGGAGGTCGTCGAGATCCGTTGCAATCAAATCGATGAGCGGGGGATCGGCCTCGAGCGCTTCCTTCTCCGTGAACGAGCGGCTGTCGGTGACCGCCTCTTCGGCCAGCTTGACGTTCCGCTGCCGCTGACTGGCCAGCGACCGCGCATAGGCGGCGACGTCGGAGGCGGCCTTTTGTGCCGCCGTCTCGTCCATCGCCTGGCCGGTTCCAGACACGGGATGCGCAGCGCCGATGTGGGTGCCGGGCGCCATCGCGGCGATGTCGGCCGCGATCGTGATCAAAAATCCAGCCGAGGCCGCGCGGGTTCCGCTCGGGCCGACGTAGACGACCACCGGCGTCTCGGATTCGATAATCCGTGTATTGATCTCACGGGTCGAATCAACGAGCCCGCCGGGCGTCTTCAGCGTCAGCACCACGAGCTCGGCTCCCTCGCGATCGGCCCGGTCAATTGTCTGAGCGATGTACTCGGCGGTCACCGGATGAATGAGCGCGTCGACGTCGGCGGTATAGACGACGCGTCGGCCGGCCCGCTCGCGCTGCGCCGCGTCAATCTCAACGATCACCGATACGGCCGGCACGAGAACCCACACCACGGGAAGGAACTGGAGGGCGACTCTCGCCCGACGACGGGCGCGCATGACCGACATGGTCGTGAAAAGGATCTTCTCGTACGGTAGCCGAGGCCCTAGTGGCCTGTCCAGGCTGAAGTGGTGCCAGCCCGCGCGCGGGACGGGACCACTTCAGCCTGGACAGGCCACTAGATGGTATCAACGTGGGAGCCGCGTGTGCACGCGGAGGCGGCAGGCGGTGCCCGCGACCGCCCGGCACTCCGAAAGCTCGATTTCAGCCGGCAGCGCGAACCGGTCGCACAACTGCTGCAGCGCGGCGCGATGAAAAGCACAGAGCGGCCGGTCCGCCCTCGTCCGCACTTCGCAAAAGAGCGAGTCATCGATCTCCACGTCGACGATTCCCTGTCGAGACCGGATCGTGACACGGCCGACGACCCCGAGGGTCCGGAGAAGACGTGCCGCCAGGCGGAGCACGACTCGGCGCCGAGCGAACGACGGCAACGCTTTGATCGTGCTAATCAGGGGCGACGGCCAGACTTCGAGCGTCCAGTTCACCGCATAAGTGCCCGCACGCGCCACGACCGCGTCGTACGCCTCATCCTCCTGCCGAAGGAAACTCAGCACCGCCGTCACTTGCACAGGCCCCACCGACTCACGACGCAGCTTCCGCGTGTCGAGCCACGTCTCGTAGAACTCCAGCCGGGTCGGTAAACACTCGGCAACGGCCTGATGCAGGCACGCGACCACGAGCCGCGCAATGTTTTTGTCAGCCACGATATTTGTTAAGGTTACCGTCACGAATGTCGACGGCGGCCATCCTCGCTGGCGGGCAGGCGCGCCGTTTCGGCGGACGACCCAAAGCGCTGCTCCCTCTCGGTCACCAACGCATCATCGATCGCCTCTTGGCGGTCCTCCGGTCGGTCGCCGACGAAGTGTTTATCGTCGCGAACGACCGAGATCGGTATGGAGCCTGCGGCGTTCCGGTGCGCGCCGACGTTCTGTCCGACGCCGGACCGCTCGGCGGAGTGCACGCGGCGCTGTCGAGTGCCCACTCGGCGCAGGTCCTCGTGGTCGCCGGTGATATGCCGTTCGTGAGCGCCCCGTTTCTGGAGTACGTCCTGCGGAAGGGACGATTCGTCGATGTTGCCATCCCGCGGCCGGCGGAGGGGTACCAACCGCTCTGCGCATCCTACCGCAGGTCGTGCGCCGCCGTGATCGCGCAGCGCATCTGGGCCGGCACGCTGAAAGTCAGCGATGTGCTGGCTGAAACGAACCTTCACGAGGTCGGCGCAGACGAAATCGCCCCGTTCGATCCGCACGGGACGCTGTTCTTCAACATCAATACTCCGGCTGACTACGCGCGCGCGCTCACGCTCGCCGCGTATCACACACCATGATCTTGCCCGTTCACGACGCACTGCGATCCCGCATACGCACGGTCCTCGAGGAGCTGTACCAGCTCGGTCCAACCCAGATACCCGACATCAACGTCCAATACCCACCAACGCGAACGATGGGCGATCTGGGCATTACCGTCGCCTTCGAGCTCGCGCGTACGCTTCGCAAGGCTCCACACGCGATCGCCAGCGACATCGTCCAGGCGCTTGGCGCGGTGGACGGCATCAGCCGAGCCGAGGCCGCACCGAACGGCTACGTCAACGTCTTCCTCGACCGGGTCGGCTTCGTCCGTCGGGTCTTGACGGCGGCGCCGGACCAACCTCCGGCGCGGACGTCGAAAGCGATCGTCGAGCACACGGCGATCAATCCGAACAAGGCCGCACACATCGGCCATTTACGGAATGCGGCACTTGGCGACACGCTCGTGCGAGTCTTGCGCTTTCGCGGCACACCGGTCGAGGTGCAGAACTACATCGACGACACCGGCGTTCAAGTTGCCGACGTTGTCGTCGGATTCCAGCAGCTCGAAGCGGCCTCATACGACCAGGTCTCGGCGCTGGCTGCGCAACCACGCTTTGACTACTACTGCTGGGACCTCTACGCCCGCGTGACCGAATGGTACGACGGTGACGACGCTCGGCTCGAGCACCGCGCGCGCACGCTGCACGATCTCGAAGTCGGATCGAATCCGGCGGCCGCGCTCGGTCAGCTCGTTGCCGACCGTATCGTGCGCTGTCATCTCACGACTATGGCGCGCATGAACGTCGAGTACGACTTGCTCAGCTGGGAAGGAGACATCCTGCGCCTGCACTTTTGGTCACGGGCGTTCGAGGTGCTGAAGCAGGCCGGCGCCGTGTATCTGGAAACCGGCGGCTTCCAGGCCGGATGTTGGGTGATGCCACTCGACGGCGTGACGACCCCAACCGACGACGACGCCGCGGACTCCAACGAGGAGGCGACGACCGGCAGCGGAGGCGGTGATGACGGCGGGCCGAAATCTCGTACCAAGGTCATCGTGCGGTCGAATGGCACCGTCACCTACGTCGGCAAGGACATCGCGTATCAGTTCTGGAAGTTCGGCATCCTCGACGAAGACTTCCACTATCAGCGGCACCACACCCAACCGTCCGGTGAGGTGTGCTGGTCGACGACGTCGTCGCCGGCCGACGGAGAGGATGCCCCGGAATCGCCATTTGGCGGCGCGGGCGCCGTCTACAACGTGATCGACACTCGGCAGTCCTACCTGCAACAGCTGCTCAAACAGGCATTGACCGGCATCGGGCGCCCGGCGGAAGCCGAGCAATCCGTCCACGTCTCGTACGAGATGGTGGCGCTGTCGCACGCCACGGCGCGAACGTTGGGGTACATGGACGACGCCGACACCGCTCGTCCGTTCGTCGAGGTGTCGGGCCGGCGGGGGCGTGGGGTCAAGGCCGACGACCTGTTGGATCGGCTCACCGCCGCGGCACGGCGCGAGGTTGTCACACGACACGCGGATCTCACTGATGACAGTCCCGAGGCCAATGCGATCGCGACCGCGATTGCCGTGGCGGCCGTGCGTTATTTCATGATCAAGTACTCGCGTGGCAAGCTCATTGCCTTCGATATCGAGGAGGCGCTGAGCTTCGAAGGTGAGAGCGGTCCGTATGTGCAGTACGCGGTCGTGCGGGCCGCCAACATCCTCAGGAAGCTCGAAGCGCGGGAGGATTACGACGAGGCCGCCATCGTCGACGCGTTGGCGACGCTCCCGGGCGCACCGCTCGATGACCCGGATGGGACCGAGCTCTGGGCGCTCGTGCTCGAGGCGGGCCGGCTTGACGAGATCGCCGACCAGGCGATTCGAGCCCTCGAGCTGTCGGTGTTGGCAAAGTACGCGTTTGGGCTCGCGCAGTTGTTCAACACCTTCTACCACCGCTGTCCCGTCGTCAGCGAGAGCGACCGTGCGGTCCGGCTGTGGCGCGCCGCCGCCGTCCTGTACTGTCGCGAGCAGCTCACCCGCGCGCTCGACCTGATGGGCTGTGAGGCGCCGAGCCGCATGTAGCGTGGAACGCGGCCGCCAGCCCCGTCTAAGATTGACCTTACCCGTACGACAAGGGCGGGAGCCGGAAGTGCTCGACCAGCAGCCGGTCGGTGGCCGCCTCGACCGCCTCCTGAAACGCCGGTGCCGCCATCCGTGGCCGAAACGGCTCCAGCGACGCGGCCGCCTCGGCTCGGAGGTCTCGCATCAAGCCCTGGTCGGCCGCCGCACGGGCCCCAGCCAGGAGTTCACCGTCGAGCGATTCGAGCTGCTCGATCACCCGTGCGCGGGCGTCGCCGCGGAGGCCTGTCGCCCTCGAGCGCGCGGCATCCACCAGAGACGCCATCTGAGCGACGCGTTCCGCCAGCACGCGTGATCCCGCATGAGCGACCGCCGCGTCTTTCCTGTCTGGCCACGCCGCGAGCCGACTCGCAACCTCATCGAGATGCGCCGCGAGCGAACGGCGCCTCGACGACGACGCGGCATCGACCGGTGTGGGCGATTCGCCATCGTTCGGCTGAGCGGCGCCAATGCCGACCGCACGCCTCCACTCGTCGAACGTGTCGAGCACGTCGGGTTCGCAGTATTCGATCCGCACCGGCCGCCGCTTCGGTCCCGACGCGTAGTACCGGGCGTACCTCCGGTCGATCGCGCGCTCAACGACGCTGATTGGAATCCCGGCTTCCTCCCAACCGCAGACCAACTCAAAGGCCGGACCGACGATACGGATAAGGTGGCCGTCATTCTTACGACACAGGTGCGACTCGACCGCCCGGCAGTAGGCACCGGTGTTCACTGGTTCCGTCCCCACACGAACCGAAGCCCCGCGAGGGTGAGATCTGGACAGACCTCGTCAATCAGGTCGGTCTCAGACGCGATCGCCTCGGCCAGGCCACCCGTCGCGACGCACAACGCCGTACCGTCGGCGCGGAGCTCCTCCCGCAGCCGACGCACAATCCCTTCCACCATCGCCACGTATCCGTAGAACAACCCGGACTGCATCGATGCGACGGTCGTGCGTCCGATGAGCGAGGC
Source organism: Vicinamibacterales bacterium (assembly GCA_963662965.1). GTDB lineage: Bacteria > Acidobacteriota > Vicinamibacteria > Vicinamibacterales > UBA8438 > DTWD01. The sequence continues at coordinate 13,154 of OY759970.1, forward strand.
TGGTTTGCGGACCTCGACTCTCGGCAGGCGCGCGGCGCGGTCAAAGAGTGCATCGGCCGAAATCTCCACGCCGGGACAGATCACGCCGCCCAGGTACTCGCCGTCCGCCGAGATGGCGTCGAAGGTGGTTGCCGTGCCGAAATCGACAACGACGATCGGCCGCGAGGGTTGTCCAAACAGACGTAGCGCGGCGACGCCGTTCACCAGTCGGTCAGCGCCCACCTCGGCCGGATTGTCGTAGCGAATCGGCAGGCCGGCGTTCTGCGCATCGACTACCAGCACGGCCGTCCCCAGACCGTGGGCCACCATCTCGGAGACGGTTTGCGTCAGCGCCGGGACAACCGACGACACCACGACGCCGTCAATGTCGCTTGGCTCGACGCCCCGTTCGGCGAACAGTCGACTGACGAGCACCCACAGCTCGTCAGCGGTTCGACCTGGCAACGTCGTCAGCCGCCAGCTGACGTGGAGTGTGTCGTCGTCAAAGACACCAAAGACCAGGTTGGTGTTCCCGACGTCTATTGCGAGTAGGGTCACGCTATAGCTCCCAGACGAGCTCCCCGCCGACGATACGCTCCGTGCCGCCCTCACCACCGACCAGCAGCGCACCCGTCTCATCGACCCCGGCCGTCACCCCCAGACGCCGACTGTCGGGGCCGTCCCATGACACCCGTGTCCCGTAACAGCACGGCGACAGCTCCCGCCATCGGTCGATCACACACTGGGTCCCCGACGCCGCGAGCCGGGAGCGCCAAGCCTCGACCCGGACGAGGATTTCTGCACAGAGCGGGCCTCGCCCGATCGGACGCCCGGCGGCAGCCTCCAAGGAGGTGGCGGTCTCGGTTAACTCGCGCGGGAAGCGTGCCGAGCCGACGTTCACGCCAATGCCGAGCACGACGCCATCAGCGGATTCCGTCGGTAGCGCCTCCGCCAGAATGCCAGCCACCTTCGGGAGCGTGCCACCAACCCCGGACGCTGACTCGGTCCGGGCGACCACGTCGTTCGGCCACTTCAGCTCGACCGCCACGCTCGACAGCGCGCGTATCGCTTCGGCGACCGCCACGCCAGCCAGAAGCGTGACGATCGGCGACGCCGGCGGCTTGAGGATGACCGACATGTAGAGCCCGACCCCTGGCGGCGAGTGCCACACGCGGCCACGGCGGCCGCGGCCAGCCGTCTGACGGTCGGCGATAACGGTCGTGCCGTCGACCGCTCCCGACGCCGCCAGCGACGCCGCACGGTCGTTGGTCGACTCCCTGACCGGTGCGTAATCGAACACCCGCGTCCGAAGCTCGGCGCGAGCGGCGCATGCCACCGCCATGTCGGCCGGCAGCGACCCGGTCACGACGCCGGTACCATCTCGAAGCTCATGTCGATCGATGGCGCCGAATGCGTCAACGCCCCAACCGAGACATATGTCGGGCCAAGCGCAGCAATCGCGTCGATCTGATCGAGCGTGACACCGCCGGAAACCTCGGTTTTGACTCGCCCACGACACTTCACGATCGCCTCCCGCAGCTCGTCGAGCGCGAAGTTGTCCAGGAGGACGACGTCAACGCCGGCCTCGAGCGCCTCGTCGACCTCGAGCAGGCTCTGAGCTTCGACCTCGAGTGGCATGTCGTGGTCACACTCTCGCACACGTGCAACCGCATCGCCAATGGACCCGGCGAGCCGGACATGGTTGTCCTTGATCAGCAGGCCATCGTCGAGCCCCAACCGGTGATTGACCGCGCCGCCGGCCCGCACCGCGTATTTCTCGAGTATGCGTAACGTCGGGATGGTCTTGCGCGTATCGAGAATGGTCGTGCGGCCGGCTGCCGCAGTGACGTAGCGCCGCGCCTGGCTGGCGATTCCGGAGAGGCGCTGCAAGAAATTCAGCGCGGTTCGTTCGGCGGTCAGCAGCGCGCGGCCGAACCCCTCGATCGTCACAATGAGGTCTCCCGGCTCGCAGGCGTCACGATCGGCCTTCGTCCGGGAGGCCACCGCATGCGGGTCGAGCTGCCGAAACACCTCGAGTGCGACATCCACGCCGGCGAGCACACACGCCTGCTTGGTTCGAAGCTCCCCACGACCGCGCTGGTCCGACGATACCGTCGCTTCCGTGGTGACGTCGCCCCAGCGCAGGTCCTCCGCGAGCGCGCGGCGCACGATCTCGCGATAGAGCGCCGCATCGAGCGGTTCGTACGGCTCGGTCCTCACGAGGCGAGCTCCGCGAGAATGTGCTCCAGTTTCTCCTGACGCTGGCCGATTTCACGCTCCAGCTCCCGCGTGTCGCGCACGACGTCCGGGTCCGCTCGGGAGAGAAACGCCTCGTTCGACAGCCGCGCTTGGAGACCTCTTCGCTGCTTGACGATCTTCGACAGCTTTCGCGTCACCCGCTCGGTCTCCTTTTCGCGATCGACCACACCCGCCAGCGGTACGTGCAATTCGAAGTCGCGGACCACACGTCTGACCGTATCCGGGCTCCGCGGCACGTCATCGAGAAAGTCGACCGTCGTGAGCCCGGCCAGTCGGGTCACTTTGGAAAGATGCACCCGAAGCGTGTCGGCGGTCGCCGTGTCGGCACCCTGCACGACCGCCGTGATCTTCTGCGCCGGCGGGACGCCCCACTCCGAGCGGACGGTTCGGACGGCGGTGATGACGTCCTGGAGCAGCCGCAGGGTGGCCACCGCCTCGTCGTCGGTCCATTCCGGCACCGGCGTCGGAAACGGCGCGCGCGTGATCGTCTGTCCAGACCCATCGGGCGCCCGACCGTCTTCGGGCCGTTGCGGCAGCGCCTGCCAGATCTCCTCGGTCACGAACGGAATGAACGGATGCAGCATCCGAAGCACCCGATCATGCAGCTCGAGCAGGACGGCGATGGCGCGGTCACGAGTCGCCGCGGCGCCCTGGAGCTCCGGCTTGATCAGCTCGATATACCAGTCGGCGTACTCGTGCCAGAAGAAGTGGTAGAGGCGGTCGGCGGCCACGTCGAATCGATACTCATCGAGCGCCGTGTCCAGCTCCCTCGCCAGGGCGCTGCTCCGGTGCAGCATCCACCGGTGAATCACATCGAGCGTCTCGAGGGGTGGCACGGCCGGCCGCGTCGCGAGCGTCTCCGGGACGTACAACAGGACGAAGCGCGAGACGTTCCAGATCTTGTTGATGAATTGGCGGTACGCCTGTAGCCGGCCTTCCGACAACGAAATATCCATACCGGGCGACGCGAGCGCGGCCAGTGTGAACCGAAAGGCGTCGGCACCGATCTTCTCCATCAACTCCACCGGGTCAACGACGTTGCCCTTCATCTTGGCCATCTTCTGACCGTGCTCGTCTCGGACCAGCGATGTGATGTACACCGCGCGGAACGGCACATCCTGCTTGAACCACAGGCCAAGCATCATCATCCGCGCGACCCAGAAGAAGATGATGTCGTGGGCCGTGATGAGTAAGGTCGTCGGGTAGTACCGGCGGAGATCAGGGGTGTCGTCAGGCCATCCCATGGTACTGAACGGCCAGAGCCCCGAGCTGAACCAGGTGTCGAGGACGTCGGTGTCCTGGCGGAGCGTCCCCCCGCACGCGCAGACATTGGGCGCCGACTCGGTCACCATCGTCTCGTCGCACGCGTCGCAATACCACGCGGGAATACGGTGCCCCCACCAGAGCTGGCGCGAGATGCACCAGTCGTGGATGTTGGTCATCCAGTCGTTGTAGATCTTCGTCCAGTTCTCAGGCACGAAGCGAGTGTGCCCGTCGGCGACGGCAGCGAGCGCGCGCGCGGCGAGCGGCTTGATGCGGACAAACCACTGGGTCGAGAGCCGCGGCTCGACGACGGTGCCGCAGCGCTGGCAATGGCCCACGGCGTGCTCATGGTCCTCGACACGCTCCACCAACCCGTTAGCCTCGAGCGCGGCGACCAGCGCCTTACGGGCCGCCATCCGATCGTGTCCAGCGTAGGGGCCGGCGTCTTTCGACATCCGTCCGTCCTCGTCGATGACCGACACTTGGGCCAGGTCGTGGCGCCTCCCCATCTCGAAGTCGTTCGGGTCGTGCGCCGGCGTCACCTTGACCGCCCCGGTCCCAAACTCGGGGTCGACGAAGCGGTCAGCGATGACCGGAAGCTCCCGGCCGATGACCGGCAGGCGCAGCATCTTGCCGACCAGCGTCCGATAGCGCTCGTCATCGGGATGTACGGCAACCGCGGTATCGCCGAGCATCGTCTCGGGACGGGTCGTCGCCACGACCACGACGCCGTCGCCATCCACGTGCGGATAACGGATGTAATACAGTGACCCGCGCGTCTGTTGATGCTCGACTTCGAGATCGGACAACGCCGTTCGACAGCGCGGACACCAGCTGACGAGGTAGGTGCCGCGATAGATCAGACCCTCGCTGTACAGCGAGACGAAGACGCGTCGGACGGCGCGCGACAGGTTCTCGTCGAGGGTAAAGCGTTCACGCGACCAGTCGACCGATGACCCGAGCTTCCGCATCTGACTCGTGATCGTGCCGTGGCTCCGCTCGACCCATTTCCACACCCTGGCTTCGAACGCCTCCCGTCCGAGGTCATGGCGTGACTTCCCTTCCGCGGCAAGCTGCTGCTCGACGACGTTTTGCGTCGCGATCCCGGCGTGATCCGTCCCTGGCAGCCACAACACGTCGAATCCCTGCATTCGCTTCCAGCGCGCCACCACATCGGGAATCGTCTGGTTGAGCGCGTGGCCGATATGGAGCCAGCCGGTCACGTTGGGCGGCGGCAACACCATGCTGAACGGCGGCCGACCCGACTCCGGGTCTGCCAGAAACGCCCCGACCTTTTCCCAGTAGGCGTACCACTTGGGATCAACAGCGGCGTGGTCGAAGACCTTGGACAGCTCACGCATATCGGAAGATCGTAACCAAAATTAAACGCGGCTGACTGCCCCGTCTAAGGAAGACCGGCGTCCGCTACTCGGCCCCGGCCTTGATCCGGTCGATCTCCGCCCGGGCGAGGCGCTCGGCCACTTGCGACACGAGGTCAACTGTCGTCTCTCGGACGATCGAGTCGGTTATTCGCTCAACCACGCGATCCACCAGCGACTCGAACATCGCGTCGGTGAGCTCAGGTGGTGCGCTTGACGGTTCCTGGGCTGAGGTGGCGACCCGCAGGGCCGGCGGAGGAGCGCCCTGCTCAACGGCCAGGAACGTGGCGAACGCTTGCGCCAGGACGGAACCTGTGGTGTGCCCCACCGTCGGCGTCGCAGGGACCGAGGACACGGCGGCAAAGACTGGCACCTCCGGCGCGGGCGGACCTGAATCGGGTGCGCCGCCAGCCGGGGGTGCCGCGACACCCGCGTCTTCGTCTTGCGTTGTTATGCCGAGCAGCTCTTTGACCTTGCCAATGACCTGCTGCGGTTTGAATGGCTTGACGAGCACGCCGTCGCAGCCAATCGTGTCGGCGCGGGACTCGTCCACCGGCTCGAACGCACCCGTGAGCAGCAGGACCGGCACGTGCGCGCGCGCTGGATCGCCCTTGACGAACGACGCCACTTCATAGCCGTCCTTCTTGGGCATGCTGGCGTCGGCGAGCACGATGTCGGGTGTCTCGCGTGTGATCGCCTCGATCGCGCTGGCACCGTCGCTGACGGTCACGACATCGATGTTTTCGTCGGCGAACGTCAGCTCAACGACCCGCTGTATGGTGACGCTGTCGTCTGCGAGCAACAACTTATGAGGCACGATCTTACGAGCGTACTTGCACCCTTAGCGGCAGTCAAGAATGCGACGCCGGCACGCGCTCGGAACGGACGTGCGACGTGATGAAGTCGACAATCGCCTGCATTGGCGTGCCGGGCTGAAACACGCCTTCGATCCCGATCTCGCGGAGTCGCGGCACGTCCACATCCGGGATGATGCCGCCGACGACCACCAGGACGTCATCGAGCCCCTTCTCGGCGAGCAGCGTCATGATGCGTGGACAGATGTGGTTGTGCGCGCCCGACAGGATCGACACCCCGATGGCATCGGCATCCTCTTGCAGAGCTGCCTCCACAATCTGCTCTGGGGTCTGACGTAGGCCGGTGTAGATCACTTCCATCCCCGCGTCTCGGAGCGACCGGGCGATGACCTTGGCACCTCGATCATGCCCATCGAGGCCCGGTTTGGCGATGATGACCCGGATCTTTCTCATGTCTCGCTCCGTTCTAGAGCGCGGGGGTCTCCTCATACTCGCCCCACACGTCACGGAGCGCGTCGCACATCTCACCGACGGTAGCCTCCGCCCGCACGGCGTCGAGAAGCAGCGGCATCAGATTGGTCGACCCCGCGGCAGCCACACGCAACGCGTCGAGGGCACCGGCGACGCGGGCACCATCACGCGTCGTTCGCAGGTGGCCGATCTGATCGAGCTGCTGCTTGGCCGCCTCCTCATCGATGAAAAGCGTCGGCACCGCCAGCGGCGCGTCGTCGACATACTGGTTGACGCCGACGAGCGGCTGCTCGCCAGATTCGATCGCCTGCTGATGCTGGTAAGCGCTGTTTGCGATCTCGCGCTGCGGATACCCTGCTTCGATCGCCGGGATCATGCCTCCGCGCGCATCGATCTCGTCGAAGTACGAACGCGCGCCCGCCTCGAGGTCGTGGGTCAGCGACTCGACAAAGTATGAGCCGCCGAGCGGATCGACCCACGCCGGCGTGCCGCTCTCATGGGCGATGATTTGCTGCGTGCGCAAGGCCAGCAGCGCAGCTTCGCGTGTCGGGAGCGCGAGCGCCTCGTCGAGCGCGTTCGTGTGCAAGGAATTCGCCCCGCCCAACACCGCGGCCATCGCTTGGAGTGCGGTGCGCACCACATTGTTGTACGGCTGCTGCGCCGTCAACGACACGCCGGCGGTCTGCGCGTGAAATCTCAGCTTGAGCGACCGCTCATCCGACGCACCGAATCGATCGCGCATCACGCTCGCCCACAATTTTCTGGCCGCGCGATACTTCGCGATCTCCTCGAAGAAATCATTATGGGCATTGAAGAAGAACGAGAGACGCGGTGCGAAACGGTCCACCTCAAGGCCCGCGTCGACGCCGTGTTCGAGATACTCAATCCCGTTGCGCAACGTGAAGGCGAGCTCCTGCAACGCCGTCGCGCCGGCTTCGCGAATGTGATAGCCGCTGACGGAGATCGTGTTCCACCGCGGCACGCGGTCGGCGCAGAAGGCGAACACGTCAGTGACCAGCCGCATTGAAGGCCGTGGTGGATAGATGTACTCCTTCTGCGCGATGTATTCCTTGAGGATGTCGTTCTGAAGCGTTCCGGACAACTGTGACCAATCCGCTCCCTGCTCCTCGGCCAGCACCAGATACATGGCGAAGATCATCGCGGCCGGCGAGTTGATCGTCATCGACGTCGTGATCTGATCGAGGGCGATCCCGCTAAACAAGCGGCGCATGTCCGGGAGACTCGCCACGCTCACGCCGCACTTGCCGACCTCGCCGAGAGACAGGTCGTGATCCGGGTCCCGACCCATGAGGGTCGGCAAGTCGAACGCCACACTCAGACCGGTCCCCCCGGCCGCCAGCAGCTCGCGGTAACGGCGATTCGTTTCCGCCGGTGTCCCGAAACCGGAGAACTGGCGCATGGTCCAGAGTTTGCCGCCGTAGCCAGTCTCGTGAATGCCGCGGGTAAATGGAAAGTGACCCGGGTCGTTCAGGTCGTCGGTATAGACGATTCCCGCCACGTCCGGCGCGCCGTACACCGTCCGGAGTCGACGCCCCGATGACGTCCTCGGTTCAGCGGTCGTGGAGGGTGCCGCCCGGTCCGGAGAACGGCTCATGCGTCACGACCCTAAGCGGAAGGCGACGAGCTCGGTCGCCTCGCTGTCGGGAGTCGCGGCCCGGAGCTCGATCAGGTACTCGCCGGGAGCGAGGAACGACGGCCTGATCTCGACCTGATGCGGGTGACCGTCCGCCGCCGGGCGAACCGGGAGCGTAAACATCACGTCGCCACGACGGTTGAGCAGTCGCGCCTCGATCTCCGGCGCCACGTCACCCGGCGCGTATGCATCGAAACGCAGCAGCAGCTGGTCGGTCCGACGGAAGCTCCGGGACGCGGTCGGCGGCAGGGTCCAGTCCTCCGACATTTCCCGGAACTCGAGCGCATTGCGGGCGCGCACGAAGGCGGGAGTGCTGAAGACGATGTCTGGCGCCGTGAAATCAGGAATGACGATCTCGTCGCGGTCACGGTCGAGCACCTCGCCGGCATCACCTTCGATGGCAAGACTCATGTGCATCGTCCCGGGTTCGGCCTCGAACTCGATGCGGGTCACCGTGGGGGGGCCATCCGCCTGGGCCCGACTCTGGGTCGTGCCCCGACCGGCCCGCGTTCGCTCGGGCACCCGCCCGCGGAAGTAGGCGTCGCCGTTGTCGCCCATCGCGGTGACCAGCACCCGCGACGCAGCGGCTTCGCGTCGTCCCCGCTCCAGCACCGGCTCCCAGACGAAGGTGACGCGTGTCTTGCCGCTCGCCGCCCGAGAGGTCCCAATCCAGGTTCGAACGAGTCGGCCGCGACGCTGCTCCGAGAGTGTCCCCAATGCCACGTCGACGGCGCGCGGCGGCTCGACGGTGGCGGATCGCAGCGAGCGCTCCACGTCCAGTTCGGTGATTGCCCAGTACCCTTTCCGAGCGCGCAGATTGACGCCGGGGCGACTCACGCGGACATCAATCTCGTGAAAGTTTCCGTCGGTCGCCGCCAGCGTCGAGTTGTAGCCGAGGAGGTAGTATGCGTTCGAGTCCGTCAGCATCTGGTCCAAGCCGGGACCCAAGTCGTTCTGATTGACGATGGCCCGCCCGTCGGTCTCCTCCGCCAGAATCCGCAAGGTGTCCTGCGTCATGCGCAGCTGCCGCGCGTTCGTCCGTAACCCGACGGTCGGCTGGCTCGCGTCGAACTCCTGGGTCGCCAGCCCGCGCGGATCGACCGTATAGATTGACGTGTTGAAGCGAGTCGCAGTCTGGAAGACTCGTCGGAGGTCGCTGATGATCTCTTCCTGCTGGAAGAAGGACATCGTGTCCTCCATGGCGCCGGCACCAGCCAGCGGGTCGAACCGTGACGGGTTGAGGCCGGGGTCGACACCCACCTCCGCGCTCTGGGCCCGGAGCTGCGGTGGCACGTAGTTCGAGTAGCCTTCGCTGACGAGCAGCACCGATTTGCGCCCCTCACGCATCGACCCCAGATAGATCATCAGCCCCTTGAGCGCCGAGAGCGAGACGTCGTTCCGGATCCGCTCGACGATTTCGGTCGGGTAGTGGACATAGTTGTTCTCGAACATGTTGCGGGGGTTGTACTGGTACTTGACCCCCTCGAACGCATTGACGGCGTTGATGACCGCCTCATGGTTCCGCGTCAGGCGGACCGCCTCAAGCGGCATGAGCGGGAACATGACGCCAACGAGATCGGTAGGGATCAGGTTGTTCTCAAGAAAGTCGACCAGCATGCGGCGGGTGCGAATGCTGTTGCCCAGACGGACGTGGTAGTCGTCGAGAAAGATGACGAAGACGCGCACGTCCGCTTGGCCAGCCGCCTGCTCTTGATCCGAACGGTTAACGCCGACCTCCACCACGGGCGCGTCCCCGAGCGCCGGCAACAGGTCGACCTGGACGAGCTGAAATGACTCGATCTCCTGCTGGACATCGTCTTCATAGATCTCGAAGTCGCCTTGCGTGAGGTCGAGGACCGGGTTACCGTCGTCGTCGGTCGCCATCGCGTCGACGCGGATGTAGTTGATACCGCTCCGGAACACCAGCGTTTGCTGATCGGACGTCTCGACGACCTCGCCCGGTGCGAGCGCCACGTCGGCGGCGGAGTCGGGTTCGGTGGTCGTCGGCTCCGCCTGCCCCGCCTGGGTCGGCGCGGGCGGTGGCTGCTGCTGGGCACGGCCAGACGTCACGAGCAGCAAGCCAAGGACCAAACAGGCGACGGTCCAGCGTTGTGTCATACGAACCTCGCAGGTAGGCGGCTAACCCCAATGATAACATCTGGAATTATTTCTTTGGACGGGGCTGACTGCCCCGAACCCCGTCGCCGGCACTCGCGGGGGCCCTATGCCCCGCTCCGTGCCGGCGGGGGCGCGCCGTGCGCGCCCTGATCGTACTTAGAAAGATCTGAGGCGCGACCCCCGTTGGAACTATGACCGACATCGCTCCTGCGCTGACGCGGCTGTCCGACGAGGAACAGCTGCTCCGCGCCAGCGTCCGTGCGTTTGCCGAACGTGACGTCGCGCCGTTGGTTCGTGAGATGGACGCCGCCGCCGCGATGCCGCGCACGCTGATCGACCAGCTGTTCGAGCTCGGCATCATGGGGATCGAGGTGCCGGAGCGCTTCGGCGGCGCCGAGGGCCACTTCTTTCTGTCGGTGCTGGCCGTCGAGGAGCTCTCCCGCGTCGACCCGTCAGTCGCGGTCGTCGTCGATGTGCAGAACACGCTGGTGATCAACGCGCTCCTGCGCTGGGGATCGCCCGACCTGCAGCAACGGTTTCTGCCGGCGCTCGCCTCTCGCGCCGTCGGCGCCTACGCGCTCTCCGAGGCGGCGTCCGGGAGCGACGCCTTTGCCCTGGCGACACGCGCCGAGCGCGACGGCGACGACTATGTGCTTAACGGACGAAAGCTGTGGATCACGAACGCCAACGAAGCCGACCTCTTCATCGTGTTCGCAAACGCCGACCCTGAGGCTGGGTACCGCGGCCTCACTGCCTTCCTCATCGAACGGGATACGGCGGGCTTCTCGGTCGGCAAGAAAGAGGACAAGCTCGGAATCCGAGCCAGCAGCACGTGTGAGCTTCTGTTGGACGAGTGCCGCGTGCCGGCGGCGAACATCCTGGGGGAGGTCGGCCGGGGCTACAAGGTCGCCATCGAGACGCTCAACGAGGGTCGCATCGGGATCGCGGCGCAAATGGTTGGGCTCGCGCAGGGTGCGCTGGACCATACGCTGTCATACGTCCAGGAACGCCGGCAGTTTGGACGAGCGGTCGCCGACTTTCAGGCGGTGCAGTTTCAGCTGGCACAAGCTGCGACCGAGCTCGAGGCGGCGCGCCTGATGACCTACAACGCCGCCCGGCTGCGGGATGCGAGCGTGCCGTTCCTGACCGAGGGCGCGATGGCGAAGCTCTTCACGTCGCAGGTGGCCGAGCGCGTCACGTCACTCGCCGTGCAGCTGTTCGGTGGCGTTGGGTACACGAAGGACTACCCGGTCGAAAAACTGTATCGTGACGCCAAGGTCGGACAGATCTATGAGGGCACCTCCAACCTGCAGCTCCAGACGATCGCGAAGCAGTTGCTCCGGGCTGGAGAGTAGCGCGCGTTTCAGGTGCGTGTCGCAGTTCGATCGGCTCGAGGCAGGTTCGGAACGTCTTCGGCGAGCGAGCGGCCCAGCACTGGTCTCTCGCGGAATCCGCGTCGTCACGGCGGCAGAGGTGCCGCTTACAGTGGCCGAGTGGCGGTTCCTCTGACGGATTCCTCAGAGAGACCAGCTACTGAGCCGCCCGAACCTGATGATCGCCGCCGCCCAGAGCGGACTCGAACGCGCGGGCGCAGCCGGGATGTCACGGAGGACGCCGTGAGGCCCGCCGACGACCACGGGACCGAAAACTTCTCCGGAGCCGCCAGCGGACGAACCTGCGCCCTGTGATCCGTGCCGGTCAGAACTTGGACGGGGCCGGCGGGGGCGCGCCGTGCGTGCCCTAATCGTACCGAGCGACACCGGGCTGCTTCTCACCACGCGAGCGAACGGAGTGAGGCATTCGGGGCCCCGCGAGAGAGCGAGCGAGGGGGTCTGAAGGAAGCGCGTGAGGCTAGGCCGTGTCGACCGAGCGCGATATTCCCCCAGTCTGAACAGGGACACGCGCCGCCTCTGACCAGCTGTTGCTCGCCACGTGAGGCGTTCCGCCTGCGGTCGGAGGTGAAGTTTTCCGGCGGGCCGATCTGGCGTCCGGAGTGACACCCCGGCCGCGCCTGCTCGTCTGCCGACCGAGCAACCACGCACACGTGCAAAACGCTCTAGAAGCCGGAGACTACGACATGGTGTCGCCGCCGATCACCTGCGACGCGATGATCATCCGTTGCACCTCGGACATCCCTTGGTAGATCTCGGTGGCGCGCACATCACGAAAGAGCCGCTCGACGGTCGACCCGCGACGGTAGCCGGCTGACGCGAGTATCTGCATCGCCTTGTCGGCGGCGCGATGGGCCGCCTCCGACGCGGCGAGCTTCGCCATCGAGACTTCGAGCGCCATCCGTTCCTGCTGATCCTTCGCGGCCGCGGCGCGGAGGACCAGCATGCGGGCGGCGTCGAGGTCGGTGGCCATGTCGGCGAGCATCCATTGCACTGCCTGGTAGTCTCCGATGGCATGCCCGAATGTCTGGCGAGTCGTGGCATGACGGAGCGCCTCGTCGAGCGCCGCCTGGCCGACGCCGAGTGCCTGCGCACCAATGGCGACACGCCCGCCGTCAAGGGCCCACATGGCCACGCGAAAGCCGTTTCCCGAAGCCGAGAGCATCGCGTCTCGCCCGACTGTGACGTCGTCGAGCTCGAGGTCGACGCAGCCGAGACCACGCACACCGAGCGAGTCTCGTCGTGTCGACCGCACCAACCCCCGCGCATCGCCCGGCACCAGGAACGCGCTCACGCCACGACCGCCGATACCCGGCTCCGTCGCCGCAAACAGGACGATGACGTCCGCCACGGTCCCGTTGGCCACCCACACTTTGTGACCGCGGAGCACGTAGCAATCGTCACGCAGCGACGCCGTGGTCTCTTGGTTGGCGGCGTCCGTACCGGCATTTCGTTCGGAGAGTGCGAACGCCCCGACCGCGGATCCGGTCGCGAGACGTCGGAGCCAGGCCCGCCGTTGCGCGTCGTCGCCGAAATGCTGGATGGTCTCGGCCACGAGCAAGTTATTGACCGCCAGGATGACGGCCATCGTGGCGCTGGCCGCGGCGACCGCCTCGACGGCGAGCGCCTAGCTCACGTAGTCGCGCCCGCTGCCGCCCCACGAGGTCGGCACGATCACCCCGAGGAGCCCACGCGCCGCCGCCTCGGCCACGAGGTCTGACGGATACTGGTCGGTCTCGTCGATCGCGGCCGCGCGGGGGGCGAGCACATCCGCGGCAAACTGGGACACGCTCTGTTGGTAATCGACCTGGTCGCGCGTGAGCTCGAGACGCATTGTGCGGAATCTGCTGGGCTCAGGGCTCAAAGGTTGCGGCGTCAGGATTGACCGGAAGTCCGCGCCAGAAGCCGTGAGCCATGGCGGCAAACGCGTTCATGACTCCGCGACGAGCCTAGCGAAGAGCGGCTTGAGGCGCTTGACGCTCACCTCGGGTTCCTCTGGGACGACACGTGTGTTACCGATCACCGACATGAAGTTGGTGTCGCCGTCCCAGCGCGGAACCAGGTGAACGTGCAGATGGTCGAGCACGCCGGCTCCAGCGGGTCGACCGAGATTCATCCCAACATTGATCCCGTGTGCGTGGTACCCCTCGGTGAGCGCCATCTCGGCCACACGGGTCAAAGCAATGAGCTCGTGCAGCTCGGCCGGCGTGGCGTCGGCCATACAGGCGACGTGGCGCACCGGTACTACCATTACATGACCATTGTTGTACGGATACTTATTGAGGATGACGAAGACGCGCGTTCCGCGAAGCAGCAGGAGCGGTGACGGCGGGTCGACGGCGAGCGCCTCGCAGAAGACGCACTCTGGCGAGTCACCGCTGGCCGTTTGCGTCACGTATTCGAGTCTCCACGGAGCCCAGAGCCGCTGCATACGCGTCCATTTCAGACGGGGCTGACTGCCCCGAACCCCGTCGCCGGCACTCGTGGGGGCCCATCGCCCCACGCCGTGCCGGCGGGGCGCGCTGTGCGCGCCCTGGGGGATGCGCCCGAGATTCGGTGGTGGTCGAGGGCGATATTCCCCCAGTCTAAATCTAGTACTGCGTGAAGCCGGTCCCTGGAACGGACGGCGTCTCTGCGCTTGACGCGGGTGTGGCGGCGTCACCCGGCAGGGTGGCAGTCGCGGCGGAAGGAGTGAGCCCAGACGCCGGCGCTGCGTGCTCGCGATTAATGAGCTCTTTCAGCTCCTTTCCAGGCTTGAAATAGGGAACTTGCTTCGAGGGGACGTCGACGCGGTCACCGGTCTTCGGGTTACGGCCCTTGCGTGGCTCTCGCCGACGCAATCTGAAGCTACCGAAACCACGAAGCTCAATCTTCTCTCCGCGATGGAGCGCGTCGATGATGCTGCGAAAGACCGTATCGACGATCACCTCAGAGTGCTTCTTGGTCAGATCGGCGACGCGGGCAACCTCTTCGACGAGCGCCGCCTTGGTCATGCTGCCTCCAGCCACGGACCCCCCTTGCGAAGTCTCGCTGCGACTCTCGACTGCTACTCGGACGACGTCTGCTGCTTGAAGTGATCGCCCAGGGTAACTTCCGGCGAATCACTACTGGCGTAACTCTGCCAATCGGCCTCGAAGTCTTCGCTGCTCAGCGCGCGGATGCTGAGCCCGATCTTCCGTTCGGACGGACTCAACTTGATGACGCGCATCTTGATCGTTTCATCCACCTTGAGCTCGCTCTTGTCGCCGCCGGCCTGATTTTCGAATTCCGACACGTGGATCAGGCCTTCGATCCCCTCGGCGAGCTCGACGAACGCACCAAAGTTGGTGATCCGGACGACCTTGCCCTCGACAACGTCGCCGACCTTCGTGTTCGCGAAGAAGTCGTCCCAGATGTCGGTGGCGAGCTGTTTCAGCCCCAGCGAGAGACGCTGGTTCTCGGGGTCGATGTTGAGGACCATCGCCTCGACCTCGTCGCCCTTCTTCAGCACCTCTGACGGGTGCTTCAACCGCTTGCTCCACGACATGTCGGAAATGTGGATCAGCCCGTCGATCCCCTCCTCGACCTCCACGAACGCCCCGAACTCGGTCAGATTCCGCACCGTGCCGGTCAGGCGAGCACCAACGGGATATTTCTCACCCAACTGCTGCCAGGGATTGCTCTCGATCTGCTTGAGGCCAAGGGAGATGCGCCGGGCGCCTGGATCTACGCCGAGCACCATCGACTCGACGGAGTCTCCGACGTTCAGCAGCTTCGATGGATGCTTGATCCGCTTGCTCCACGACATCTCCGACACGTGAATCAGGCCTTCGATGCCCGGTTCGAGCTCCACGAAGGCACCGTAGTCGGTCAGGCTCACGACTTTCCCGGACAGCCGCTGGCCCACGGGGTAATGGTCGGCCGCCGACGCCCAGGGATCGGTATGCAGCTGCTTGTATCCCAGTGACACCCGCTCGGTCGCCGGGTCGTACTTCAGCACGACCACCTCGACCTCGTCGTTGACCTTGAGCAGCTCGGAGGGATGCTGCGCCCGGCCCCACGACATGTCGGTCACATGAAGCAGGCCGTCGATCCCGCCCAGGTCGATGAAGGCCCCGTAGTCGGTGATGTTCTTCACGACGCCCTGCATTACCTTCCCCTCGGCGAGGTTGGCGAGCGTGTCCTTCTTCTTCTCCGCGTTCTCCTCTTCGAGGAGGACCTTGCGGGACAGCACGATGTTGCCCCGTTTCTTGTTGACCTTGATGACCCGCATTCGCAGCTCTTGCCCGCGTAGCGAGTCGAGGTGGCGCACCGGTCGGACGTCGATCTGCGACCCCGGCAGGAACGCGCGCACGCCGATATCGACGGCGAGGCCGCCCTTGATGCGCTCGATCACACGCCCGATAACCACCTTGCGATCGGTATAGGCCTTCTCGACCTCATCCCAGATCTTCATTTTCTCGGCCTTTTCGCGCGACAGCACGATATGGCCTTCTCGGTCTTCGGTCCGCTCGAGCAGCACGTCGACCAGGTCTCCGGGGTAGAGCGTCGCCTTGCCGTTTTCGTCGTAGAACTCCGACAGCGCGATGATCCCCTCGGACTTGTAGCCGACGTCAACGATGACTTCGGTGTCGGACACCTTCAGCACGGTGCCCTTGATCACTTCGCCTTCGGCGAGGTTCTTGAAGCTGCCAGCGTAGAGCGCTAGGAGGCGAGCGTATTCCGCCGGGTCGATGGCGTCTTCGTCGCCATCGACCTCAGGGCCACCCCCGAGATCCGGATCGGTCTTCGGAGGCTCGGACGCTACTGCCGCCGCATCCGCGGTCTCGTCCTTCGCCACGTCATTTGTATCTGTCATCCTCTGAGCGTCCTCCTCCTAGCCGCCCGCATTTGACTGGACACGCTACCCCGGTCGTGTCGTACCGACGCGACACGGTCAGCACCTTCAAGATTTGCGGTAAGCACAAGACTATATGATACTTACCGGCGAGTCGTCAAATCCGAAAGGGTGCCGTGGGAGGGAAATCAGGAGCCAAAACCCGAACCAGAGCGGCGCACTCCGCGCGCGCCAAAGCGACCCGAACCGTCACGGCTAAGAAGACGACATCGAAGACCAAAGCCGCGCCGAAACGCGCGGCCAGACCGAAAGCGAAGCCAACCGCACCGTCTACGCTGCCACCGCGACACCGGCGTCGACAGCCGCCCGCGACACTCGCGCGAGTCCGGCGAACCCTGGCCGACGTCGAACGTGCCACCGACCGCGTCGAGAGTACCGCTCCACAGACCGATTTAGCGGCGCGCGTTCGTCTTCGTTCAGAACCGACGGTCGAACGCATCGAGGCGGTCACCGATCTCGAATCGCTCGCCGATTTGATTGAGAAGATACGCGACGAACAGCAGTAATACTGCTCCTGGTTCACGGTTCAATCAGGGCGCGGCCTCCAACTTGTCGCGCACGACACGGACGACGCGAGCGACCACCTCGTCGATCGCCACGCCTGTCGTATCGATCAGCACGGCGTCCGACGCCTGCTTGAGGGGCGACGCGCGCCGGGTCCGGTCGAGGTGGTCGCGCGCCTCGAGTGCGTTCGCCACCTCCTCGATTCCCGCCCCCTGAGAATGTTGGTGGGCTGGATCGTGTGCGCGCCGTGCGGCGCGCTCCTCCGGCGCGGCGTCCAAGTAGATCTTGACAGCCGCGTCTGGAAACACCGCCGTGCCGATGTCTCGCCCGTCCATGACGATGACGACCCGTGCGGCCCTCGCGAGTGCGCGCTGCTGGGCGACGAGCGCGGCCCGCACCCCCGCCAATCGCGCCACCTTCGCGGCGGCGGCATCCATCTCCGGCGTACGGATCAGGTCGGTCACGTCGTGCCCATCGATGACGACCCGCGCGCCGTCGAGCGTGAAATGCGCGTGCTGGGCAAGGTCGGTCACCGCCGCGTCGTCGTCGAGCAGACGTCCTTCGTGCGCGGCCTTCCAAGCCACCGCCCGATACATCGCGCCGGTGTCGACGTGGCGGCACTCGAGCGCAGAGGCAAGCGCCCGCGCGACCGTCCCCTTGCCGGCCCCCGAGGGGCCGTCGATGGCAATGACGGACGAGTCTGTCATCGTGGCCGCCGGCGCGTGGCGGGGTCTGTCGTCGCGTCCCGGACGGCGCGCCGCACTGCGCCAAGTTCCGCCTCGGACAAGTCGCGTGTCTCGCCAGGCTTGAGGCCGCGCAGACGAAGCGGCCCGAGCGCCGTTCGGCGGAGACGGAGAACCGGATGACCGATGGCGTCGAACATGCGTCGGACTTGCCGGTTCCGCCCCTCGCGAAGCACGATGCGAATGCGCGACTGGTCGGCGCGCGCCGCGCGCGGGCGCGGCATCAAGCGCACGTCGGCCGCAGCGGTTCGCCGCCTATCGACCGCGACACCCATTGCGAGCCGCCGCAGCTTCGCGGCCGTCGGAACGCCACGCACCGTTGCCTCGTAGACTCTTGGGACGCCGTGACGGGGGTGGGTCAGCACGGCGGCGAGCTCGCCGTCGTTGGTCAGCAGCAGCAGCCCCTCGGAATCGTAGTCCAAACGCCCCACCGGGTAGACGTAGTCCCGCACCCGAGGAATGAGGTCGAGCACCGTGCGACGGCGCTGCGGGTCGCTCCGGGTGGTGACGTAGCCCCGAGGCTTGTGCACGAGCAAGTACCGGCGGCGACCGGGCCGCGCGACACGCCGTCCATCAACGCGAACGTCGTCGGCGATCGGGTCGGCGCATGTGCCGAGCCGCCGCACCGTACGACCATTGACCGTCACCCGCCCGTCTGCGATGAGCCGCTCGGCCGACCGGCGCGACGCGATGCCAGCCGCCGACAACACCTTTTGCAAGCGCATCTCTCGCGACGCCGATGTCGGCAGCTCCCTCATCAGTCGGCTCCGGCGAACCCTAGCAGCGGCAGCGTCAGTGTACTTTTTCCGGCGGCTCGGCGGGAGGAGTCTCGGGGTCTGGATCGGGCTCGAACGGGAGGATCGCGTCGGTCGGGTACCCCTCCGTCAACGCCGCCGGGACTTCCATGCCGAGCGCCTCGGCCATGTCTTCCACCTTGGGCAGGTCCGCGAGATCCTTCAGACCGAACCGGTCGAGAAACTCGCGGGTCGTGGCGTAGAGAAACGGCCGCCCGATCACCGCTTTGCGACCGACGACCTTGACCAAACGCCGTTCGACCAACGTCCCGAGCACGCCAGAGGTGTTGACGCCGCGGATCTCGGCAATCTCCGGTCCGGTGACCGGCTGCCGATAGGCCACGACCGCCAGCGTTTCGAGCGCCTGGACCGACAGCCGCTGCTTCGAGTGTTCGTGGAACAGCCGCCGCACCCATTCGTGCAGCTCGGGTTTGGTCACGATCTGGTACCCGCCCGCCACTTCGACGAGCTGCAGGCCACCAGGGCGGTCGTTCCATTCCTGGCCCAGCATCGCCAAGGCTTCCTCGATATGCTCCGGCGGCTCACCGTCGAGCGTCTTGACCAACACTTTCAGCGTCACTGGGTCCGGCGACGCGAAAATCAACGATTCGATAATCGCCTTGAGATCGCCGAATTCATCATCTGGGGACACGGGACAGCTACCCTTTGTCTTCGTCTTCGCCAGAGGTCTCGGCCGGCGACGCGTCACCCTGATCCGGGTCGTTGAGTGGACGCGGCGCATCGGTGGGGCGCATTCGCGCATAGATCCGAAGGGGGCCACACGTCCCCTGCTGAAAGACTCGGATCATCTTCAGTCGAATCATTTCGAGCACGGCGAGAAAGGTCGTGATTAGCTCTCGGCGCGACGACACGTCGGCGAACAGCTCCTCGAACCCACACGCCTCAACCGTGGCAAGCCGCTCGCGCAGTTCCTCGATACGAGTCTCGATCGGGACGACCTCTTCCGGCAATCGGACCGGCGGCCGCTCGCGCGCGCGCGACAGGACCGCCTGAAACGCCTGCAAGAGGCTGAACAAGTCGACTTCGAGCTCACGCTCGAACGGCTCGCCCGCGATCTCCTCGACGCGACCGTCTGGCCGGGCCCATTGCGCACTTCGCACCGTCTCGCGCTCATGCAGCAGCTCGGCCGCCGCCTTGAACCGCTGATGCTCGAGCAGACGACGCATCAGGAGGTCACGCGGATCTTCGTCGTCCTCGTCGTCGCCCGACTCGGTCTCGAGCCGCGGCACGAGCGTCCGCGACTTGATGTGAATCAGCGTCGCCGCCATCACAAGGAATTCGCCGGCGACATCGAGGTTGAGCTCCTTCATCAGATCGAGATACTCGAGGTACTGCTTGGTAATCAACACGATCGGGATGTCGTAGATGTCGACCTCGTTCTTCTTGATGAGGTGGATCAGCAGGTCGAGCGGCCCCTCGAAGTCGCCGACCTTAAACGGATACTCTGGCAGGATCGACTCGAAGTGTGCGTGGCTCTCGAGTTCGCCACCCGCTGCCGCCGCGCGGTTGTCGTCGTCGGCCATCTGCGTATCAGCCTCTAGCTGTATTTCAGCCCCACCGCTTCCCGCACCTGCGCCATCGTCTCCTCGGCACGCGCGCGCGCCGTCGCCGAGCCATCGAGGAGAATCTCGCGAATACGGCCGGGCTTCGAGACGACGTCCGCCCGCCGCTCACGCATCGGTTCGAGGCGTGCGTTGATCGCGCGCGCCAGCGCTTCCTTCACCTCGACGTCGCCGACAGTACCGGCGCGGTACCGCGCCTTGAAGTCGTCGACCTCTGCCGTATCGGGATTGAAGGCATCGTGGTATGTGAAGACGGGATTCCCCTCGACGGTCCCCGGAATATCGGCGCGGACCCGTTTCGGATCGGTGTACATCCGCATCACCTTCTTCCGCACGGTTGTCGCGTCGTCCGACACGGCGATCGTGTTGCCGTAACTCTTGGACATCTTCCGGTTATCGAGCCCCGGCAGCCGTGGCACCGACGTCAGCAACGGCTGTGGCTCCGGAAACACCTCGCCGAAGAACTGATGGAAGCGGCGGACCACTTCACGCGTCAACTCGAGATGTGGCACCTGGTCGTCGCCCACCGGCACGTACTGCGCCTTGTAGATCAGGACGTCCGCACCTTGAAGCAGCGGGTAGCCGAGAAAACCGATCGACGAGAGATCGCGGTCCGTCAGTTGGTCGATCTGCTCCTTGTACGTCGGCACGCGTTCGAGCCACGGGATCGGCACCACCATTTGCAGCAGCAGATACAACTCCGCATGTTCCGGTATGCGCGACTGGACGAACAGCGTGCTTCGCTCCGGATCGAGACCGGCCGCGATCCAGTCGGCGACGTTGTCGTAGGCGTAGCGCGTGACCTCCGAGGTGTCGGCAAATTCGCTCGTCAAGGCGTGCCAGTCGGCGACGAAATACATGCAGTCGTAGTCGGCCTGCAACTCCGTCCACTTCACGAGCGCGCCGACCAGATGGCCGATATGCAGCTTGCCAGTGGGACGCATGCCCGAGACGACGCGCGGCTTCATCCGGTCAGCAGCCTCGACAGCAACAGGTACGGCGGCACGATAATCGCGCTCAACGCGCCGGTGAGCAGGAGCGCATAAAGGATCACGAACCCCCACGGCCGGACGACGCGGTCGAAGATCGATGCCAGATTCGCGGGCAGCACGCCAGCCAGGACATTGCCGCCGTCCAGCGGCGGAATCGGCACCATGTTGAACACTGCCAGCAGGAGATTCAGCTCAAAGATCGTCGCCGCCACGGCCCAGGCGGGCACCTCGAAGCCACCCGCAACCGAGATCGGACTGACCGGCAGCACCCGGAGCACCACGGCGGCACAGACCGCGAGCACGATGTTGCTGGCTGGACCGGCGGCCGCAATATACAGGAAGTCTCGTCTCGGGTCCTTGAGATGTGCGCGCTGAACGGGCACCGGCTTGGCCCAGCCGATGATCGGCGCCCCGGTGGTGAACGCGACGAGGGGCAAGACCACAGTACCGATCGGATCGACGTGCGCCACCGGATTCAACGTGATCCGCCCCAGACGCTTCGCCGTCGGGTCTCCGAGCCGCGCCGCCGTCCAAGCATGCGCCGATTCGTGGACTGTCAGGGAAAAGATAAGGACAAGGAAGACGACGACGAGTTGGCCGATATCGACGTTCAACGGCTAACAGCATAAGGCAGCGGTGAGCGGACCAGCAACCTTCGCTCAGTCCCGAATAGGGATCAGGGCGCGCAACCTGACCTTGGTCGGCAGTCAGCCCCGTCTAATTTTGATGAAGTGGGCGATCACGACGTCGGCCAGCTTCGGTCCGATCACCGGCTGCAGCTCTTCGCGGGACGCCCGGCGTACGTTGGCCAGGCTGCCGAAGCGCTCCAGGAGCGCCCGGCGACGCCGCGAGCCGATGCCCGGAATCAGATCGAGCTCCGACTGCAGGTCCCGCATGACGCGTGCCCGACGATGGAACGTGACGGCAAACCGGTGGGCCTCATCCCGCGCGCGTTGGATCAGGTGGAGGGCCGGGCTGTCGTGCGGGAGCCGGATCGAGGCGGGAGCCGCTCGCGTGAAAAGCTCTTCTTCTCGTTTCGCGATCCCCACCGCGATGAGATTCGAGAGCCCCAGCTTCTCGAAGGCGCGATACGCCGCCGTCAGCTGCCCTCGACCGCCGTCGACCACGACGAGATCCGGAAACGGACCCCCCTCCTCGAGCAGGCGTCGATAGCGCCGCAGCACGACTTCCTCCATCGCCGCGAAGTCGTCCGGCTGCGGGCGCTTGCGGCCCGTGCCGAGACCCTGCACCCTAAACTTCCGATACTCGCTCCGCTGCATCCGGCCGTCGTCGCAGACCACCATCGAACCGACGGTGTCGCGTCCCTGAATCGTGGAGATGTCGAAGCACTCGACCCGGTGCGGGACGCGCGGCAGGGCGAGCACCCGTTGCAGCTCGTCGAGCGCGTTGGCGGCGACGGAGGCATCTTCGCTGTAGCGTGACTCATACGCGAGGCTGGCGTTACGAGACGCGAGCTCGAGCAATCCGCGCTTGTCGCCACGCTTCGGTTGGAACAGCTTGACGCGACGACCCGCACGCTCTGATAGCCATCGCTCAACGGCGTCTCGGTCCTCGGGGTCGATGTCGACCGGCACGTGCACCTCTGGCGGAACGTCACGGGTCGCGTAGAACTGCTGCACCGCCGCCTGCACTACATCAGAGTCGTGCTCGCAGGCGGCCTCGATGTCGTCGGCCACGAGCTCGATCCGCTCCACGACGCGTCCACGGCGAACCTGAAACACTTGGATCACCGCCCCTTCGGCACCGAGCTTCACGCCAAAGGCGTCGCGGTCGCCCAGCTGCGTCGTCGCCATCTTCTGCTGCCGGTCCCGCAACGTTTCGACGGTTCGAATCGCATCGCGGCATTGCCCGGCACGTTCGTAACGCTCCTCGTCGGACGCCGTCTGCATCTGCTGCCGCAGGCGGCCGACCACTTCGTCGGTGCACCCCTCGAGAAAAAGACGGGTCTGGTCGACCGCTTCTGCGTATTGGTCCTGGCTGCAGATCTCCGACACGCACGGGGCGACGCAGCGCTTGATGTCGTACTCGAGGCACGGTCGGTCTCGTCGGCCGGTGATCACCTCGTTGCACGACCGGATCCCGAAGAGCCGATGCGTCAACGACATCGTCTTCCGGGCGAACGTCGCCGGCATGAACGGTCCGGCATAGTAGTTGCCGTCGCGCTCCACCTGCCGCGCGACGAGGACTCGGGGAAACGCTTCCGTCGTCGTGATTTGCAAATACGGATAGTTCTTGTCGTCCCGTAGCAGTATGTTGTACCGGGGGGTGCGTTGCTTGATGAGATTGTTCTCGAGCGCCAACGCCTCGACCACCGAATCGGTGACGATCACCTCGAGCCGCACCGCCTCGTCGAGCAGCGCGTCGGTCTTGGCGTTGCTCCCGTACGCACCGAGATAGCTGCGGACCCGGTCGCGCAGGGCGCGTGCCTTTCCGACGTAGATCGTGTCGCCATCACGATTGAAGTACAGGTAGACTCCTGGCTGCTCTGGGAGCCGGCCGATCTCCTCTCGGAGGTCTCGAATCGCCATCGATCTAAGGATAAATCAAGGCCACATGACGTTTACGGGGGCCATCGGCGCGGCCTGCATGTTTCCGCTGCGGGCGATCATCGCCGTGTGCGTGGCGCTCCGGATCCACCCCAATGTCCTCACCTTGACCGGCGTCATTATCAACGCGTGGGCCGGGTGGGCGTTAGCGGTCGGGCGGTTTTGGATGGCGGGGTTCATCATGCTACTCGCCAATATCTTCGATTTTATCGATGGCAAGGTGGCGGACGAGCTGAAGCTCAGCTCCCGTTTTGGAGGATTTTGGGACTCGGTGATGGACCGTTTTTCAGACCTCTTCCTGTTGATCGGTCTCATCTATCTCTACGCAACGCTCGAGCAGCCAGACTACGTCCTCATTGCCGCCCTCACGCTGATGTTTTCGGTGATGACCAGCTACACGCGAGCGCGCGCAGAGTCGATCATTCCCCAGTGCAAGGTCGGCTTCATGGAACGCCCGGAACGTATCGTGCTGTTCATGATTGGGGCGTTCACCAATCGCATGGCGGCGGTGCTCTGGGTGATCCTGATCCTCTCCGTGCTGACGGTGCTCGACCGCATCTACTATACCTGGCGCGAGCTCCGGTCGGACCGCGACGGGGCGCCCGCGTGACGACCTCCAATCTGCTCACGCTGCCGCTGCGCATGATTTGGCACGCGCTGTTCTGGACGTTCGAGCGCGCCACGTGGCAATACGACCTGATGGTGATCGCCATCCTGGCCTTCGTCTGGCTCACACCGCCGGGATGGCTGGGCGACCCGATGGCGAGCGGACCGGGGTTGATCGGACTCGTCTCGGAATTGCTCCACTGACACGTAGGTTCAAGGTTCAGTGCGGATTTTGATCTGATTCAGGGTTCAGACCATGTCCCGCTCGTCCGCTCCGAGATCCAACGTCTTCCCGGTGAAATGGATGTCGTGGGTGGCGATCTTGTCGCGCAGGAGGCGGCGGACCTCGCCGTAGTGCGCCTGCGGCACGTGCAGCGACCGAGCGAGACTCCGGACGCGATGGATGATCACGAGCGTGATCCGCGTCTCCTCGCGCCAGCTGAGGCCGCCGATGCTGGCGTAGGGCACGAAGCCGCCGTCCGACCAGATCCCGTCGGCATACAGCCCCCGGCCGATCCGCAGCCGCAGCGGCAGCGCATACGCGTAGTAGACGAGCATCATCCCCTGGCCGAAGGCCCGGATCGGCGGCTGCTGCTGAATCACCAACTTGACGAAGACCAGCACCCCGGCGACGATGCCGAACGCCAGCAGCCACCCGTAGAACGGCGGCTTCTCCCCCGGCCAGATCACGAGGGCCGACGAGCGGAGCCGCCAGTACCAGAGGAATTGCCAGAAGATCCGCAGGTTGGCGAGCAGAAATCCGATGCCGAGGGCGAAGAGCACAACACCGATTGACGTGGAAACGTCGATGTCGTCCACGATTGGCGATCCCGGTCGCTGGGAGACTAGGCGCGCGCCTGATACTCGCCGGTCTCGGTGTTCACCCGCACCTTGTCGCCATTGGCGATAAACGGCGGCACCTGGACCATCAGCCCGGTTTCGAGCGTCGCCGGCTTGAGCTGCGCGCTCGCCGTGGCCCCTTTGATGGCCGGGGCGGTCTCCCTCACCGCAAGGTCGACCGTGAGCGGAAGCTCAATCCCCACCGGGTCGCCCTCGAAGAACGCGACGGTGATCGTCGAGTCGGGCAGCAGGTAGTTGACCGACTCGCCGAGGGTGTCGGCGATCAGTTGGACCTGCTCGTAGCTCTCGGTATCCATGAAATGATGCCCGTCGCCGTCGGCGTACAGAAACTGCATCTCGCGCGAGTCGAGCATGGCGCGCTCGACGTAATCGCCCGAGCTGAATTTGTGGTCGGTCAGCGTCCCGGTGCGGACGTTCCGCATCTTCGTCTGCACGAACCCGCGTTTGTTGCCCGGCGTGACATGGCTAAAGGCGAGAACACGATAGAGCGTCGCCTTCATCTTGATCAGCATCCCCTTGCGGAGACGGGTGGCTTGCACAGATTCCATAGGCGCGACCGGCAATGCTACTACAGGGGCAGTGCCCCGTCACAGTAGTACGCGAAACAACCCCGCGTACTACTGTGACGGGGCACTTGAGCCGGACCAAGACGGCCAGGCGCGTCCCCGGATAAAATGATGGTGCCGCCAACTGGTGGGACCACGCTCATGCGCCTTGCCTCTCTTGCGCTCGTGTGCCTCGTGTTTGCCGGGGGGATCACCGCTGGCATCGTTCTCACGGGACAGCTCCGTACGGATGCGAACAGCGAGGCGACACCGATGCCGGTCAGCGTCGCGGCTCCGGCGCTCGAGCGGGCCATCGTGTCGCCGGAGACACTGCCGTCGCCGGAGACACCGTCTCCGCCGGCCCTCAGGCAGGCACCCGGCCGTGGGGTGACGCTGCCGGACTTCAGCAGCGTCGCCGAGCAGACGGTCGACGCGGTGACGAACATCTCGTCACGCCAGGTCGTGCGGCGGCGCTCGCTGTTCGACAACGACCCGTTCTTCCGCTATTTCTTCGGCGACGCGCCTGGCTTGTCCGGCTATCGGGAGCGACCGAGCCTCGGGTCTGGGGTCATCGTCGATTCCAGCGGCTACGTCCTCACCAATGCCCACGTCGTCGGAAGAAACTCGCGCGGCGTCACGGTGACGTTGGCGGACGAACGTGAGTACGAAGCGACGGTGGTGGGGCGGGACGAGTCGACTGATATCGCGCTCCTGCGGATCGAGGCCGACGACCTGCCGACCGTGCCGTGGGGCGATTCGGCGACCCTGCGTATTGCCGAGTGGGTGCTCGCAGTGGGCAACCCGTTCCAGCTCAGCCAGACGGTGACACTCGGCATCGTCAGCGCCGTCGGTCGTGACAACCTCGGGGTGGCCCGCTACGAAGACTTCATCCAAACCGACGCGGCGATCAATCCAGGCAATTCAGGTGGCGCTCTGATCAACGCACGCGGCGAGCTCGTCGGGATCAACACCGCGATCTTCAGCGACAGCGGCGGCTACCAAGGCGTCGGCTTCGCCGTCCCGAGCAACCTGGCCCGCCGGGTGATGGATGAGCTGGTGGCGCATGGCGAAGTCCGTCGCGGCTCGCTCGGCTGGGTTGAGGTCCGCGCCCTGACACCGCGGATCGCCAGGGAGGTCGAGGCGCCCAACATGCTCGGCGTCGTCGTCGCGCGGATTCATCAACAGTCGTCCGCCGCCCGGGCCGGGGTCGAACCGGGCGACGTGATCCGGTCGATTGACGGGCAACTGATCGACGACGTCGCCGAATACGGGCGCCTCATCTCGGACGCCGCGGTCGGGTCGACGATCACTCTCAGTCTCCTCCGCTACGGTGACCCGCTCGAGCTTCGCGTCACGGTTGAACGGGCACGGCCTCCTCGTTAGACGGGACTGGCGGACACGGCGTCGCTGTCGCGCAGATACGCACGCCAGCGTCGGTCAGTCCCGACGCTGATACCGATGCGCAGGCTCCAGCCAATCGCCCCGACGGCCCGCCCCGGGTCCTCGATATACAAGCGGTCACCGCACAGGTCGGTCCGGTTGTGTCGAAGGGTCACGCCGAGCGCGCGGGTCACGTTGCCCGGACCGCGACACAGAAGGGCGTCGACGGCCGGCGCCTTCCGGCGGCGGCGCATAAGCGGCCGTCCAGTGCGTGGCTGGAGCGCGCGGATCAGGACGGCGGCCGGATAGCCCACCGGCTCGGTGACCGCGTTGAGCAGATAGTGCATGCCGTAGTTGAGATAGACATAGGCATGGCCAGGCGGACCATAGAGCGGCAGATTGCGCCGCGTGAGTCCGGGCGCGGCGTGGCATGCGGGGTCGTCTTCGCCGATGTACGCCTCGACTTCGACGATCACGCCCGTCACCACGCCGGCGGTGGTCGTGTGGACCAGCACCTTTCCCAGTAGATCACGCGCCACATCGAGCGTCGGCCGACGATAGAACGCACGCGGCAGGCGGGTGGCGCGGCTCACCAGCGACCTGTCCACGCCACTAGTCAGCGTAGGCGTGGGCCCGGCCAACCGCGAGCGTTTCCTTCAAGTACCGGCCGGTGTGCGAACCGGCGTGGCCGGCCACGCGCTCCGGCGGCCCGGCGACGACGAGCTGCCCCCCGTCGTCCCCGCCGTCAGGCCCGAGATCCACGATCCAGTCTGCCGTCTTGATGACGTCGAGGTTGTGCTCGATCACCAGGACCGTGTGGCCGCCTTCGACGAGCTTCTTGAACGCCGCCAGCAACTTGGCGATGTCGTCGAAGTGCAGACCGGTGGTCGGCTCATCGAAGATGTAGAGTGACCGCTCGCTGTGATGGGTCCCAAGATGGGCTGCAATCTTGATACGTTGCGCCTCACCCCCGGACAGCGTCGTGGCGGGCTGGCCCAGTCGCAGGTAGCCGAGCCCGATTTCATCGAGGACCTGGAGCCGCCGGATGACCTTCGGCGACGCACCAAAGAAGTGCAGCGCCTCGTGGACCGTCATCTCGAGGACCTGGTCCACCCGCCGGCCGCGGTACGTCACCTCGAGGACCTGCGGCTTGAAGCGCTTGCCGTCGCAGTGCTCGCACGGCACGAACACGTCGGCGAGAAACTGCATCTCGACCCGTACCTCGCCTTCGCCCTCGCAGCCGTCGCACCGGCCCCCCGGCACGTTGAACGAGAAGTGGCTCGCCGTCAGCCCACGGGCGCGGGCGTCCTTCGTTTGCGCGAACAACTCCCGGATGGGGTCGAACGCCTTCAAATAGGTGACCGGGTTCGACCGCGGCGTCCGCCCGATCGGAGCCTGGTCGACGAGCACGACATCGTTGAGGAGCTCGACGCCGATAATCGCCTCATGCGTGCCGACGCGTTTCTCCCATGCGCCCTTCGCTCGCTTGATCGCGGCGTAGAGCACGTCATGGACGAGCGTCGACTTCCCGGACCCGCTCACACCGGTCACGCAGGTCAGCATGTTCAGCGGAATCTCGACATCGATCTGCTTCAGGTTGTGCTCCGCCGCGCCGACCACCCGCAAGCACTGCGTGCTCGGCAGGCGTTTGCGACGCACCGCCGGGACCGGAATGGCAAGCTCGCCCCTGAGGTATTTCGCCGTCAGCGACGTCGTCTCCTCGGCCAGCCGGGCGTACGCCCCGGCAAACACCACCTTCCCGCCGCGCGTTCCCGCGCCCAGGCCGAGATCGACGACATAGTCGCTCGATCGAATCATGTCGGCGTCGTGTTCGACGACGATCACGGTGTTCCCTTGGTCGCGCAACTGGCGCAAGATGCGGATGAGCCGTTCGTTGTCGCGCGGGTGCAGCCCGATCGACGGCTCGTCGAGCACGTAGAGGGTGCCCACGAGTGACGACCCCAGCGACGTGGCCAGATTGATACGCTGGGCCTCTCCCCCCGACAGCGTCGACGACAGCCGGTCGAGGGTGAGGTAGTCGAGCCCGACGTCGCTCAGAAACGCCAGGCGTCGGCCGATCTCGCGCGTCACCCGCGCCACGATCGCTTCCTCCTTCTCGGTGAGCTCGAGCTCCTCGAAAAACTGGCGCGCGCCGGCAACGGTGAACCCACACACCTCGTCGACGGTGCGACTTCCAACCCGCACATCGCGTGCCTCACGTCGCAAGCGCGCACCCTCGCACTCGGGACAGATGAGATAGCCACGATACCGGCTGAGAAACACCCGGACATGAACCTTGTATTTCTTCCGTTCGAGCCAGCGGAAGAAACCCTGTATCCCGTGGTAGTCCTCGCCGTCCCCCTCGATCACGAAGCGACGCTCGTCCTTGGTGAGGTCGGACCAGGGAACCGACATCCGCACGCGGCGGCCACGGGCGGCCCGCTTCAGATCAGCGAGATGGGAGCGGTAGTGCGGTTTGCTCCACGGCTCGATCGCGTTGTGGTTGATCGATTTGGACACATCCGGCACCACGAGGTTCATATCGAGCTCGATGACATTGCCGAACCCGTGGCACGTCGGACAGGCCCCGAAGGGGCTGTTGAACGAGAAGAGCCGGGGCTGCGGGATCTCGTACGCGATGCCGCAGGGGCGACACTCGAAGCGCTCGCTGAAGCGATGGATGATCGGCTCAGGCGCCGGCGCGCCGGCATCGGCCGTCACGGGCGTGGCCGCTTCGATCGCGAACGCGTTCCCACCCCCTTCTTGATAGGCGGTCTCGATCGAGTCGGTCAGACGCGTGAGCGACTCGGGTCCCGCCTTGACGCGGTCGACGACCACCTGAATCGTCGGCTGTCCAGCCAGCACGGCCGGATCGAGGTCGTCGAACGAGACGGCGCGGCCCTCGACATAGATACGACCGAATCCTTTGCGCCGGAGCGACTCGATGGCGCCCGCGACCGGGTCAGCGCCGGCTTCGAGCTCGCGCACCGCGCTCTCGTCGCGCTTGGGCTTCCGCTTCGCTTTGGCAGTGCGAGCCGTTCGTTTCTTGTTTTTAGGAGAACGACCGTTCGACGGTGACGTCTGCTCCGCAATCTCATCGACGTCGCCCCGCGGGTCACCATTCGATGCGGTCGGAACCGCGACCACCGGCATCTCGAACCCGAGCAGCAACCTCGTCCCCTCGGCGAGCGCCGCGAGCTCGCGTGCCGCCACTTCAGCGGTTTCGCGCACCACCTCGTTGCCGCACTGATGGCAGGTCGTCCGACCGACCCGCGCGAACAGCAATCGCAGGTAGTCGTGAATCTCGGTCGTCGTGCCGACCGTCGACCGGGGATTCCGCAAGCTGTTTTTTTGGCGAATCGCGATGGCGGGACAGATGCCGTCAATCCTGTCGACATCGGGCTTCTCCATCCGTTCGAGGAACTGACGTGCGTAGGCGGACAGCGATTCGACGTAACGCCGCTGCCCTTCGGCGTAGATCGTGTCGAACGCCAGCGATGACTTCCCGGACCCGCTCACGCCGGTCACGACGATCACCTGCTGCTGCGGCAAGGTGAGGTCGATGTTCTTGAGGTTGTGGGTGCGGGCGCCCCGGATGACGATGTGGCCGTTGGCCTGGTGTCGGGTCGACTCCGGCATCGTGTGCTGCTAGAAAACGAATGTCGTCACGGTGACAAGCTTCGCCGCAACGGTAACAGATGAGTGTAGAGCCACTGCAACGCTCAAGGCAACCTGGTGCCATCGCCGTATACTGACCGCGTGGAGCAACAGCAGCCGCAGACGCCGCCGACCGCGCCGCCGCGTGACATGACGCAGCACGTCACGATCCTCGGGGCGTTTCACATCGTGCTCGGGGGACTCGGGCTGGTGATCGCATTCGTCATCATCGTGGTGTTCGGCGGGGTCGCCGGCGCCATCAGCCTCGGTGCGGCCGACGAACCCGACGCGTGGATCGCGATTCCGGTGGTCGGTATCGTCGGCTCCGTGTTGCTGGTCATCGCGCTCACGTTGTCGCTTCCAGGGATCGTCGCCGGCCTCGGGTTGATCAAGCATAAGGCTTGGGCGCGCGTGCTGGCCATCGTCCTCTCGGTGCTACACCTCATCAACTTCCCGTTCGGTACGCTGCTCTCGATCTACGGCCTATGGGTCTTGTTGTCGCGCGACACGGAACGACTGTTTGAAACTTAGACGGGGCTGACGACCCCGTGTGCTACCATGCGCTGTTGCGCGTGTGTAGAGCGCGCACACCATTCGCACGCGTCCCACAAGCCGGCGTAGCTCAGCTGGTAGAGCAGCTGATTCGTAATCAGCAGGTCAGCGGTTCGAGTCCGCTCGCCGGCTCCAGACAACACCAGCAAATACCGACTCTCTTGAGGTCGCGGCCGACGTGGCGATCGGCGTTGACCCCCTAACTGACCCCCTCACGCGGCAGGACGGCGTCCATTCGCCGGGCTGCCCTAGCAGCAGTCTGCTTCTGGAGGTGCGAATACAGGTCGGCGGTCACCCGCAGTTCAGAGTGGCCGAGGAGGCATTGTCAAGTTGCCGACCAGAGCGCGTTTCTCTCCCTTGGCGCCGAGCGCCCGCGGCCGGTTAGCAGGCACACGTTACCTCATCCCAGAGACGGAACGAGCGGGCTCTCAAGAGACGGTGGTGAGCTGCCCGGAGCAGGTGGCGACCGACCCTGAACAGATTCTGGACGACGCCGTGCACCGATGCGAACCGTTGCAGGTGGGCGGCCGACTTGAACCGGCGCATCTGCCGCTCGCGTTGACGAGTCGGTTGATGCGAGACCGCCGCTCGGTTGTTTTCGTACTGCCGAGTACTGTGGACCACGGACGGCATCACGGTACGATGCGCGGCCGAGTAGCTGCGGAGCTTGTCTGTGATCAGCCGGCGAGGCTCGCAGCCTTGTCTTCTCAACAGCTTGCGGAAGAACCGTTTGGCCGTCCGTCGATTGCGCCGCGACTGCACCAGGATGTCGAGCACGTCGCCGTCCTCGTCCACGGCACGCCACAGATACTGCTGCCGCCCCTGGATCCTCACGAACAGTTCGTCCAGATACCAGGTGTCGCCTTGGCGGCCCCGGCGGTGTCGCAACCTCCGCGCATAGGCGAGTCCGAACGTCATACACCACTGCCGAATCGCCTCGTAGGTTACGGTGATACCCCGTTCAGCGAGGAGATCCTCAACCTCCCGGAAACTCAGGCCGAACCGGTAGTAGAGCCAGACCCTCGGTGGACACCCAAAACCGGCCACTGATGGACAGCTGAAAACCGGCCACCACACGTAGCGAGTCGAGACGTTGACGTCGGCGGGGAACTGCGGTTCCTACGCCGCATGAGCAACGTCTTGAGCGAACACACACGACAGCAGGTCCTGGCGCTGGGGCGACTGGGTTGGTCGCTGCGGCGCATCGAGGAGGCGACGGGCGTCCGTCGGGAGACGGCCAGCGGCTATCTGAAGACGGCCGGCGTCCCGGTGCGTGGGCGGGGCGGTCGGCCCCGGGACTGGCCGCCAAAACCGGCCACCACGCCCGCGGTGTTCACCGACCCTTCCCCCGCAAAACCGGCCACCACGGCGCAGGTGTCCACCGACCTCGCGGCGCTCGCCCCGCCGGGCTGCGCGCCGCGCGCGAGCACGTGCGAGCCCTATCGCGAGCTGATCGTCGAGGCGCTGGGCCGCGGGCGCAACGCCATGGCCATCTGGCAAGACCTGGTCGACGACCACGGGTTTCCGGGGCGCTACGCCAGTGTCCGTCGCTTCGTCGCCACGCTGCGCGACCGCCCTCCCGTCGAGGCCCGTGTCGTCATCACGACCGCCCGCGGCGAGGAAGCGCAGGTCGACTACGGCGAGGGCCCGATGGTCCGTCACCCGGACACCGGCAAGTACCGCCGCACGCGGCTCTTCGTCCTCACCCTCGGCTACTCCCGCAAAGCGGTCCGGTTCCTCCTCTGGCGGTCGAGCACGCGCGTCTGGGCCGAACTCCACGAGCGCGCCTTCCGCCGGCTGGGGGGCACGGTGCGCGTCGTCGTGCTCGACAACCTCAAGGAGGGCGTCCTCACCCCGGACGTCTACGACCCGGCACTGAACCCGCTCTACCGCGACGTGCTCGCCCACTACGGCATCGTCGCGCTGCCGTGCCGGGTCGGGGATCCCGATCGCAAGGGCAAAGTCGAATCGGGCATCGGCCACACGCAGAAGACGCCGTTACAGGGACTCCGCTTCGAGACGCTCGACGCGGCCCAAGCGTATCTGGACCGCTGGGAGACGCGCTGGGCCGATACGCGCATCCACGGCACTACCAAGCGCCAGGTGGCGGTGATGTTTGCCGAGGAACAGCCCGCGCTGGGGCCCCTGCCCCTCGAGCCGTTCCGCTATTACCAGTACGGCGTCCGAACCGTGCACCTCGATGGCTGCGTCGAAGTCGAGGCGGCCTACTACGGCGTCCCGCCCGGCTGGATCGGCCGGCGCGTCGACGTCCAGTGGACCGGGGCCACGGTCCGGGTGCTCCACCCCACGACCGGCCAGCTGCTCCGCGAGCATCTCCGCGCCCCGCGCGGCTGGCATCAGATCAACGACGCCGACCGCCCAGCGCGCACCCCGGCCAAGACGCTCGCCCTGCTCGCCGCCGCCTCGCGCGCGGGCCCGTCGGTGGGCACCATCTGCGACCACATCCATCAGCACGACGGTGCCGCCGGGGTCCGCCGCATCCTCGGCGTCCTCTCCCTCGTCAAGACGCACGGCCCCACCGTCGTCGAGGAGGCCGCCATGGCGGCCCTCGAACTCGGTGTCCCGACCTATCGGTTTCTCAAACGGTACCTCGACCGCCGGCCGTCGGTCCCACTCACGCTGCGGCAGGTCGACCCGCTCATCCGACAACTGACCCTCTACCGCGATCTCATCGATCGCAGAACAGGAGACACCTCATGAATCTCGTCGAACTCGACCGCGCCCTCCGCCAGCTCCGGCTGTCCGGCATGGCCGATGTGCTCGAACTCCGGCTCCTCCAGGCCCAGACTGAGCAGATGGCCCCGATCGACCTCGTCGCGGCGCTCGTCGCCGACGAGCTCCAACGCCGGCAGGACCGCCTGCTCGCACGCCGCCACAAGCAGGCCCGCTTCCGCGACCCCGACCGGGCGCTGGATAGTTTCGACTTCACCTTCAACAGAAAGATGAATCGGGCGCTCATCTACGAGCTGGCGACCGCGCGCTTCATCGGCCAACGCGAAGATGCCCTCTTCCTCGGCCCGCCGGGCACCGGCAAGAGCCACCTCGCGCAAGCCATCGGCCGCGCCGCCATCCAGCAGGGCTACCGCGTCCTGTATCGCGAGGCCCATACGTTGCTCGAAGAGCTTGCCGAGGCCACGCTCGCCGAGACGCGCAAGGCGTATCTCGCCGAGCTGACTGTCGTCCCGCTGCTCATCATCGACGACCTCGGCATGCGCAAGCTGCCCCACACGGCCGCCGAAGATCTGCTCGAGATCATCATGCGCCGGTACGAGCGGGCGTCCACACTGCTCACCTCAAACCGACCCGTGGACGACTGAGGGAAGCTCCTCGGCGACACCGCGGCGGTGACCGCGCTCCTCGACCGCCTCCTCCACCACGCGCACGTGCTCAAGTGTGGACCGCGCAGCTGGCGGACCAACCTGCACACGGACGTGCGATCCCAGGCGTGATGGGGGACCCCAGCCAAACCGACGCGACCAGCGACCGCTGGCTGCCCGCCGCGCACCGCCTCGCGCTGACGGAACCGTCGCGCCGCCGCACGAACGCCGCCCCGTACACACCAGCGACGGCCCGGCCACTGATCCGTACCATCCGGGACAGTGGCTGGAGAGGGGGGTAGTTACAGGGCGGGCGCGGGCGGCGCTCTTGCGGCATCCTCGTCGGTCGAGTGGCTCCCGAGGGCCTCTGGATCCCGCCAGCGATATGGAAAACGCGGTCGCACGCCCGGGACGAGCTGCGGCGGGGGGGAGCGCGTTTCCCCCCCCGCTGTGGACGGCGCACGCGCCGCCCACAGGCTCCACAGGCCGTCATCGCCGACATGGACACACACGACAATGCGGGTAGGATAGCCACGGCCCGGGAAGCCGTGGTCAACGTGAGCGGAAGACGCACCGGGAGACCCTGCGGTAGATCTCAATCCGTCTCGCTCGCCACATGTGTGGTGGCCGGTTTTGAAGTGTCGATCGATGGCCGCTTTTGAGGTGTTCACCGAGGCAAGACGGCACAACTGATGATTTCAGTTGGAAATCGGTATCCGCGGTAGCTGGGCGGCTGGCTCGTCATCGGCCTACTCTGCCACCCGCAGCTCAACTTGACAATACCTTCCGCAACCCTGAACACCTCGTTCGTCGAGCGCCTCAACCTCACGATTCGCCAAGGCTCGGCGTACTTGCGCCGTCGCTCACCCTGCCACGCCCGTGGCGCCGACCAGCTCCGCGGACACGTCGAACTCCTGCGCTGCTATTACAATTTCATCCGGCCGCACAGGGCGTTGAAGTTCGGTCGAGAGACCCGGACGCCAGCGATGCAGGCCGGTTGGGTGAGTGCGCCACTGAAGTGGAGCGACATCTTCCTGGCGCCAGCCCCTCTTAGCGTATTTTTTTGGCGGTCGTGCGCATTCCCGTGACCGTCCAGCTCATGAAAACTAGCGCAGCCGCGCTGCCAGCGTTCTCGTGGCCGCACGGACACAGATCGGCTGCCTGATCAACAGCGAATGGAGCAAGCACCTCGCCGTCCGCGTCCTACCGACCGAGGTCGAACGCGAGGATGTTTCTTCTATCGCGGACATACAGGGTGGTGCCCACCAAGGTCGGCGGGGTCCAGGCGTTCTCGGTCAGGATGGGAGCCTGGGCGTGCACCTCGAGCCCCTGGTCGCCGACTGACGCGATGGCGAGGTCGCCATCCTCGTCGATGATCACCAGCTTTCCGTCGGCGTATACCATGTGCGCCCTGGCGAAGCGTCGCTCTCGCCAGACCTCCTCGCCAGTCGCCACGTCCATCGCAACCAGAAACGCCGGTCCGAAATCGCCGCTGCTCCCGATGACCAGCTCGCCGATCCGGAGCGCGTTACTGAAGTGCACCCGCATCCGGTTGGTGGCCCAGACCTCGTCCGCCGTGGTGCGCCCGTCAATTTGACTCAGCCGGATCACCCGGCTGCCGCCGTCATACGCCGACGACATGAACAACAGGCCGTCCGGTCCCCAGACCGGCATGCTCAGGTTGAGCCCCAGTTCGTTCGTATGCGGATGCCTCCACAGCATGCGTCCGTCCTCGGGGTCGAGACCAACCAGCTCCTGCTGGCCGACCACAACCATCTGTGGCTGCCCGTCGACCTCGATCTGTACCGGTGAGCCGGGCGCGACCGCGAACCGATCGCTGTGCCAGACCACCGCTCCGGTGTCTCGCTCGAACGCGACGACTCCCTCTCCGCTCCCTCCCAACGGCAGAATGACGGTGTCGCCGAACGCGAGCGGGCTCGACGCAAACGCGTTGTAGGTCGTCAGATCGAACAGGTCGACCAGATCCTGCGACCAGCGCAGCGCGCCGGTGGCGGCGTCGAGCGCGTGCAAACGCCCATCGATGCCGACAGCGAAGACAGTGCCGCCCGTCAACAGGGGTGTCGAGTAGGGCCCAGGGCCGGATGCGTTCAGCCAGATGTCGACGTATCCGTTATGAGACAGGTGTGCTTCGTACGCGTGCTCCCAGCGGGTGGCGCCGGTGCCGGGGTCGAGCCCGACGACGACCTCGGTGTCGCCGTCGCGATACATCGTGACGAGCACATCGCCGTCGGTGACCACCGAGGAATACCCCTCGCCCAATGGCCGGCTCCACAGCCGTCGCGGCCCATCCTCGGGCCAGGACTCTGCCAACGGCGGCGACTCGACGTGAAAGTTCCGGTTCGGACCACCGATCTGGTGCCAGCCTGGGGGCGCGTTCTGCGCCTGAACGAAGCCCGACCCGGCGAGCACGGCCATGGCCACGATGACGATCCCTTGGGTGATAGTCAGCGACGTCTCCCGTGCAGAATCTGCTATGTTAGATGATTCCGCTCTCAGCACTGGCTGAGGCGCGGGAAAGTTTGCGCGTCAAATTCGACCAGATTCAAAATGTGCTTGAGACGGAATCGACCTAGTGTCGTCCGACTTGCGGCTGGCCGCCGTCGAACGGCGCCTCGACACGAACTGACTCGGGCGGTGCAGGCCAAAGCCCAACGCCTCGCCGCCACCTGACCCCCTAACTGACCCCCTGACCGCTGGACACGGGCGGAACCGAGAGACACGGACGGACAGAGACAGGCGGCCGGTTTCATTCCCGCTGCGTCCGTCCGCGTCCACCCGTTTCACTCTGCCGACAGTTCGTAATCAGCAGGTCAGCGGTTCGAGTCCGCTCGCCGGCTCCACTGTTTTTAATCATTTAGCCCGTTCCTACCGTCTGGCACCTTACTCTCGGATGCGTCTGGGATGCGTGTTGGATGTGCGTCAAGCCGGTCCACTGCCACCCAATTGGCCCCTGGAATGAGGTGGCCGTACACATCGACGATGACCTGGATGGAGCTGTGTCCAAGCTGCTGCTGGACGTAGGCCAGCGACTCCCCCTGCTGGATGAGAAGACTCGCGTAGGTATGCTGCAGATCGTGGAGCCGCATGCGCCGTAGCTCCGCTTTCTGTACTAGAGGATAGAACACCCGGTTTCGCAGGTTGTCACCGTCGACCGGTTTCCCCTGGGCCGTCAGAAAGACGAGTGGGTTTACCGGCTACCCGTCTTAAGAGCCGCGCGTTTGCGCGCCGTACGGTGCCGCCGCAGGGCGGTGGTCAATTGCAGGGACATGTCCACGCGCCGACGCTGTTTGTTCTTCGTGGTGGTCATCTTTCCCGCCACCCGATTGCGCCGAACATGGATACAGCGGCTCCCGAAATCAACGTCGCCCCACTGGAGCGCGATCAGTTCGCCTAACCGCAGCCCCGTGCGAAGGGCACACAAGAACAGAGGCGCATACTCAGGGAACAGCGTCACGGCCTTTTCGAGTAGCGTGTGGGCCTCCCGGCGCGTGAGCGGTTGAATCTCAGGGGGGAGATCGTCCACAGCCAGAAGATGCTTACCCATACGAAACGCCGGATTCGCCGGCAAGAGCGTATCTTTAACGGCTTGAGTGAGCACGGCGCTCAGGGTGCGATTCACGCCGCGCATCGACGCCGGCTTCAACCCCTTCGCACGGCACGCCGTCATGAGATCGCGGCAGTTGGCGCGCGTGAGCGCGGCGACCGCGGTCTTACCCAGGATAGGCAGGACGTGAAGCTTGAGATTGAACGCGTAGAAACGATGTGTAGAGGCTTTCCGACCCGCTTCCCCGTCCTCCAACCACCGCGCGGTCCACTCGACTTCAGGAGGTTCAGCCTTCGACTGGTTCCGACGTTTGCCGTCAGCCCATTCTTTGAGCCAACTTTAGATCTGAACCGCCCTGTCAAGGGTGATAACGTCGCTCAGCTCAAAGTGTTAACCCTGGCCAATTCGACGAACACCGTCTTGTTGCAGTACGAGCCCCGTCGCCGAATGTCAAAAGAATACGGGTCCTGCCCCGTCAATGCGTCACCGCGGTTCTCCGCAAGACGGGCTCGCATAGACGTTCTGGTCTGGATCGCGGGCTTGAGGTCGCGGTGGCTGATACCCTGCTCATACGCTGCTTCGAGCGCCTCAGTAATCTGCTTGGCGATACGCAGCACCTCGTCCACCGGAATCGGCCCTTGCGAGATGCGGTCTGCGAGCGTCGGCCCCTTGACGAGTTCGAGGACCAGCGCCTCAGTGCCATCCGCTTCCTCGAGTCCGTAGATGCTCCCGATGTTCGGGTGATTCAGTGAGGCGAGGACTTTGGCCTCACACTGGAAGCGGCTCAGGCGCTCCGCGTCAGACGTGAACGCCTCGGGTAAGACCTTGAGGGCAACATCGCGGTCGAGCTTCGTGTCGCGAGCGCGGTAGACCTCGCCCATGCCGCCTTCGCCGATCTTGGCGGTGACCTGATAGGGACCGAGGGTGGTGCCGGCCTCTAGAGACATCTCATCGCCAGTCCTACGGTTCAGGAATCAGCTCAAGTTCGGATCCAGGACGAACCCGACCACCGTCGTCCCTGATGTCGGTCCACAGGTGAGGTGCGTCGGTGCCGCCATCGCCTATTCTGACCGTCCCGAAATTGAAAATGTCACCCTCCGCATAGAGCACGACCGGCCGCAAGGTCGGATCAAACGCCGGCGGCGCGGGGGCGCGTACCGCACTCAGCGGACCGCTCACGAGCTCGTGAAACACGAGCCGGTCGCCGTCTCCATCCAGGTCCACGTCGTACCGTAGCTGAGCGGCAAAATGTACATCTGTCGTGACGAACACCAGGTTGCGTACGTTGTTCTCGTCAACCGACTGAAGGAGGTCAAGAAGTTCTGTCTCGAAACCGGTGCTGGCCGAGAAACTTTGGCCACGCCCGTTCGCCCACGCATCACGTCCATACTCTTCGGCGTTGGACCCAGTCGGCGCGGATAGTGGAACGTCCGTGCTGACAATCTTCCACGTCGCCGTCGATCCACCCAGAGCGCGTTTCAACCACGCGAGCTGTTCCGATCCGAGCATCGTCTTCGGCGCGCCGGGCCGATCCGCCAACCGGTTTTCGCTGCGATAGGACCGGGCGTCAAGAATAAACAGCTCGACGTCACGCCCCCATCTGAATGAGCGGTAGATCCGGTCGGAGTCCTGCTCATGACGACCCAGTGGATGAAAATCAAACAACGTCTTCCGGCCGGCGGCCACAATGTTTGGGTAACCACCGCGGGTGGGGGCAGGGGCGTACGCGGGCCACGGCGCTCCGAAGTCGTTAATGACCTCGTGGTCGTCCCATTGCACGTACATCGGGGTAACGCGTAGGAAGTCTTGAAAAGCTGGATCCTTCCGATTGTAGAGCCAGTGCGAGACATACACAGCTTCGACCTGTTCGGGAACTTCCCAGTCCACGTCGGGATCCCGGATCCCGGCGAAATCACCCGGTACGTTGTCCCAGCCTTCTTCAGGACCGTTCGCCGGACAAACGCTGTCCGCGTAAATCATGTCGCCGTTCGCGATGAAGAAGTCCGGCCTCGACGCGGTCATATGACGAAATATGCGATAGCCGGCATCGACCTGACGGCAGTAGCCCTGGCCGGCGAGGTCTCCACTCCATAGGAACGAGACTGCGGTGCGTGCGTCGCCCGGAGGAGCCGTGCCGAAGACCCCAGCCTCGACCGTGGAGCGGTCGCTGCCGTCTTCGAACCACACCTCGTAGCGGTAGCGTCTTCCGGGCTCGAGTCCTTCGAGCGTGACCTGCGCAGACAAGTTGGTCGCAGACGCACTTCGGGTTGTGACCTGCTGCGCTTCTTCATTTCCGACGACTGGCCGGTAACGGACCCTCATGAGGGCTTCGCGATTTGAGCGTGCCCAAATGATGGCCGTGGTATCTGTGACGTCACCCGCAGCAACGCCGTGCGTCACGTACAGCTCGGGCTGACCTGACCCAACCGCAACACCGAGACACGTCAACACTCCGCACACGACGAGGCACCTACGCATATACCAACTCCCTGTCGCGGGCGCGGGAGACCTCGCCTATCCCGCCTTCGCCGATCTTGGCGGTGACGGAGTAGGGACCGAGGGTGGTGCCAGCAGCGAGCGCCATGACTCCTGGCGGTCAGGATAGCCGATGGGGCCTACGGACGCGAGTGCTAGTGCCTAACTCAGCGAGCGGGACTACTTCCCAGTTCGTCACGAGCGAGGCATGCACCGCCGTCAACCGCCTCCCAGCGAAGTGGGGTCGTGAGGTCGGCAGCGCGCAGCCGCCCGCCCCGCGCGGTCATCCAGCCGGCGGCGGCAGTCCGGACCATGAGCCCAGCCGCGAGGGGCGTCTCGGGCAACGGCCGAGGAGGTCCAAACGACGCCCGTGCGGCGAAGAAGTCAGTGGTCGCCACAATGAGCCTGTCGGTTGGACCGACTGGCGCGCCCGATAGCCTCCTGATCTCGACCTCCGGCCTCAAGCCCGTGCAGGCCACCCGGACGCGGACACCCGACACACTCGGCAGTCCACGACGTCCGCGGGCCACGGCGCCGGCCAAGGCATGCTGAAGCTGCGCCCCGGTCAACGCCAGGGTGACGACGCGGTTGTCGAACGGGTACGCATCGTAGAGCAACCCTCGCGTGAGGAAGCCTGCCGGCAAGTCGGCTCGCAGCCCGCCGCGCCGTACACCAAGACCGATCGCGACGTCGGCGCCGGGCACCGCCGCCCGGATCGCATCAGCGAAGAGGTTACCGAGCGGCGACTCGAGGCCATCGCCGTTTCGTCCCACGGGCGTCTCAAGCGCAATGCCGAGGGAACTCTCCCGCCAGCGGTTCACCCGCTCGAGTGCCGGCTGCATCGCCGCGGTCACCGACATGTCGGGCTCCACCGGATCAGTTTCATAGCGCGGCGGCCGAGTGCCACCGGCCACGCACGCCCCCTCCGGGTCGACGGTGCCACACAGAGCCTGGGGCGGGAAGAGCCGTGCCGACACAACCCCTGCCGCGCGCTCGACGGTCAGGTCCAGTCGCGCAAACGCTCTCCCCCACGAATAGGCCTGGACGATGGGGATCCCGGCCACCTCATGCGCCACCGCCGCGTGGCTGTGTCCGCCGACGATGGCATCGACGAGACCAGGCGGGAGTTGCCGGGCCAGTTGGAAGATCTCCGCAGCGTCATCGCACGACGACACGTCGGCGGGATCGTCGAACCGCTCACACTTTCCACCGGCGTGCGCCAAGACCAGGACCACATCGGCGCCGTTGAGGCGCAGGCGCCCCGCCTCCGCCTCAACGGTCGGCCCGAGCAGGGCCGTACGGAGACCCTCCACGTTGGCGGCGAGCGTCATGGTGAGGCCGTCCCGGGTCATAACGCCCACGATGCCGATG
Source organism: Vicinamibacterales bacterium (assembly GCA_963662965.1). Classification (GTDB taxonomy): domain Bacteria; phylum Acidobacteriota; class Vicinamibacteria; order Vicinamibacterales; family UBA8438; genus DTWD01. The sequence goes on from OY759970.1 coordinate 54,892, forward strand.
CGGAGGCCCGCGGTCTCGACCATCGTGGACGGCCGGACGTTCGGCCAGGCCACCGGACGCCCCGTGGCCTCGTCAATCAGATTCGCTGCGAGAAACGGAAACCGCGCGCGATCGGCTGCCGCCTTCAGCGCACCGCGCAGATCGGTGCGCGCGTTGTCCCCGACCGCACTGTCGAGCGCTCCGAACTCGAAGTCATGGTTGCCAATGGCAAGCGCGTCGTAGCCCAAGGCGTTGTAGGCGTCGACCACGAGGGCGCCTTCGGACAGATTTGATGCGATCCCGCCCTGGAACGTGTCCCCCGCGTCCAGGAGCAGCACCGCGCCGCCGTCAGCGGCCCGCGCCGCGCGGAGGTTCCGCAGATAGCCGCCAAGTAGCGCCAGACCTCCCTGACCATTGCTCGGGAACACCCGACCATGTAGGTCGGTCGTACCGACAATCGAGAGCGTCACCCGGCCGGCAGGAGCCGACCCTTCGGACGCGGGTCGCTGTACTGCCGAGACCGCCGCGACGAGCACGAGAGGGGCGACGATGCGCGCCGTCCAGCCGACCGTCAACGCAGGAATTCCTCTCACGGACACGGCCCTGAGCATACTTCGTGTGTGGGTCGGCGTACGATGAGGAACTTGACGACAGCTGTCGGCCGTGGCCATTCTCGGCTGCAACCACCAGACAGACCGTACCCATGACGAAGGTGGCTCATCACACGTGGCCGGACGGCTCGCGGCGATCGCGACTGCAGCAGGTCGGCGCGGACCTGGCGCTGGCGGTGGTCCCGTTGACGGCACTCGCCACGACCACCTGGTGGCTCTTGGAGCTGCCAGGTGGCTACTTCGCTCAGGTCGCGGTGGCCTACGTGGGGCTTGCCCTCCTTCTCGTCTGGCATCTCCCAGACAGAGCGACCGCAGAAGGACTGGGCGCCGCCAATCGATTGACGCTGGGCCGAGCCACGCTAATTCTGCCGCTGTCGGCCATCGCGGCGCGTCCCGTCGTGCTCGCGGCAGACATCGCCTGGTACATCATCGGGGTCGCGACGGTCGCCTTGGTGCTCGACGGCGTGGATGGCTGGATGGCACGCCGGTCACACAAGGTGTCCCCCTTCGGGGCGCGGTTCGACATGGAGCTCGACTCGTTTCTGATGTTGGTGCTGTCGATTCTCGTCTGGCGCAGCGGCAAGGTTGAGGCCTGGGCGATCCTCATCGGGCTACCGCGCTATCTTTACGTCGCGGCCGGCTGGGTGTGGCCGATGCTTCGCGCCGAGCTACCACCCAGCGTGCGCCGAAAGGCGGTCTGCGTCACCCAGGGAGTGCTGCTCCTCGTCTGCCTCGGACCGATCATCTCTCCCGCTCTGGCGACGGCAGCCGCAGCGAGCGCGCTAGCCGTACTGGCCTATTCGTTCGCCGTCGATATTCTCTGGCTCGCTCGGAGCCGTTCTGACGGGCGAGACGCGTGACGACGATCGACTTACTGATCGTCGTCGCGTTCGTAGCCTACGCCGTCAGCGCCGGCCTCCGAAACCGTAAGCAGGCGTCGAAGAACCTCGAAGAGTACTTTCTCGCCGGTAGAACGCTGCCGGGTTGGAAGGCAGGACTCAGCATGGCGGCGACGCAATTCGCCGCCGACACGCCGCTCCTCGTTACGGGACTGCTGGCTACCGCCGGCATCTTCGGACTCTGGCAGCTGTGGATCTACGCGCTGACGTTTCTCCTCATCGGCTTCGTCCTGGCTGGGGCCTGGCGTCGAGCTGGTGTGGTCACCGACGCCGAACTGGTCGAGGTACGTTATGGTGGCACCCCTGCCGCCGTCCTCCGCGGGATCAAGGCGATCTATCTCGGCACCGTGGTCAACTGCGTCGCGCTAGCGTGGGTACTCTTCGCCGCGGCGAAGATCGCCGAGCCGTTCCTTCTCTGGAACGAGTGGCTGCCGGCCGGCGCGCTTCAACCGATAGTCGGTCTCGTCGAGTCGATCGGAGTTTCGCTCACGATTGGCGGGCTCGACGATCCCGAGGTCTGGGTCAAAACCGCCAACAACCTTCTCTCGCTGGTGGCGATCCTCGGGGTCACCGCACTCTATTCCACCACCGGAGGTCTACGGAGTGTCACGTCCACTGATGTCGTCCAGATCGCCATCATGCTTCTGGGAACGGCCGCGTTCGCCACCATCGTGGTCCAGGAGGTCGGGGGTCTCGCCGCGATGACGGATCGCGTCTACGAGCAGTTCGCCTCCGGTGGTCCTGGCGGCATCCGTCCGAACGAGATTCTCGCGTTCACGCCCGATCAAGGAAAAGACGTCACGGCGACGGTGCTATTGCTGCTCGGGGTGTTGTGGCTCATTAACTCGATCTCGGACGGCAGTGGATATCTCGCGCAGCGCTCGATGGCGTGTCGGACCGACCGCGATGCGAGGACGGCGGCCGTCGTCTTCACGTTCACGCGGGTGCTCGTGACCAGTCTGCTCTGGGTTCCGCTGGGTATCGGACTACTGGTGTTGTTTCCCCCGGATCCAGCACTGTCCGCCGACGTCCTGCAGGCGGAACGCGAGGCGACCTATATCAGGGGCATGGCCGAGCTCCTTCCCGTCGGCGTAAAGGGACTGATGGTGACCGCAATGTTGGCGGCGCTCGCATCCACGGTCGACACCCATCTCAACTGGGGCTCCTCCTATTGGACCAACGACATCTACAAGCGCTTCATTTGTCAGTCGTGGCGGGGGAAGGAACCGACCGGGCGGGAGCTGATCTGGGTCGCGCGGGCATCGAATGTCCTCATCCTGGTCATCGCCTTTGCGATCATGACGCAGCTGACCTCGATCAATCAGGCCTGGCAGATCAACCTGCTCTTCGGAGCCGGTCTCGGCGCGGTGCTGGTCCTTAGATGGATTTGGTGGCGGATGAACGCATGGGCCGAAATTGCCGCCATGCTCGTATCGTCGGCGGTCGCGCCGCTCCTGATGCTGACGTTCGACGACAGCCAGCAGGCGCTCCGGCTGCTTCTGGCCGCCACCGCAGCCACGGTGGCGGCCCTGGTCGCGACCTGGCTCAACGGGCCGGAAGACCGGCGGCGGTTGAGCGCGTTCTATGAGCGAGTCCGGCCGGTCGGGTTCTGGGGACCGATCGCACGCGATGCCGGAGACGACACCGGGCCGCGACGCCTGGGGCGGGCCGTCGGCGCCATGTTTCTCTGTGCCCTCTCGGTCTTCAGCTTGCTCGTAGGTCTCGGAACCTGGCTGGTCGGCAGCCCCGCCCCGTCCTGGGTGCCGTCCAGACCAGCCTGGGTCTGGGCGCTGATCGTGCTCGGCCTGGCGTTGTCTCCGTTGTGGTATCGGCTCGGGTCATTCTCAGATCGCACAACCTCGTCGGCCGCGGACACGCAACGGACCTGAGGCCGCGTCGGCCATTGCCGAGCGTGTCGGACGCACTGAGCACAATGCAAGACGCGGCCCGGCTAGGTGGCACAAACTGTTCGAGCCGAGGTCCTGCAATCGGATCCAGAAGTGAGCCTGGTGGAGTTCGCCAGCTTGAAGGCCAGCCGCTTCGCGTGTCGTCCCCACGACGACGTCCACCGGACGGGCAGCGGTTCCTGGTAGTCGAGAACGACCCGAAGTCCAATACCTTCCCCGTGCCGTCGGGTCGCAGCTTGCTGTCGGCCGATTTCAGATCGCGATGGATGATCCCGGCCGCGTGCGCCTTGCTGAGTCCTTGCCCGACCTGCGTGGCGATGTTGACGGCATCACCGACCGGCAACGACCCGCGGTCGATCCGCTGCTTGAGCGTCTCCCCCTCGTAGTAGGCCATCACGAGATAAAGCTGCCCATCCTCGGTCTCGTTGATCTCGTGGATAGGCATTGTCAGGTTAAGGACGCAAGTGACACAGTGGCCAGATGAGCAGCCAGGCGCCGAACTATCGCGGCTACCGATTTCCGGCTGAGGTCATCAGCCACGCCGTCTGGCTCTACTACCGATTCACGCTCAGCTTTCGCGACGTCGAAGACCTGTTGGCCCAGCGGAGCATCATCGTCACCTACGAGACGATCCGGTAATGGTGCCGGACGTTCGGGCCCGACTACGTTCGGACGTTGCGGCGTCGCCGCGGGCGGCTGGGTGATACGTGGCATCTCGACGAACTCTTCGTCACGCTCAACGGCCGCCAGCAGTATCTCTGGCGCGCGGTGGACGAGGACGGCGACGTCCTCGACATCTTGGTGCAACCGGGCCGAGGTCTCGCATCAACCGACGCGCCAGCGGGAGCGCTAGATTCGGCGGTTCAAGTCGGCCGCTCACCTGGAGCGGTTCGCCTCGGTGCAGGGCGTCGTGCTGAACCTCTTCCGCGTCGGCCGGCATCTGCTGCGGTCAGCACACCATCGCCTGCTCAGCACGAGTGGGGCGTTCGTCGAGGGACTTGCTCATGCGTCGCTGTGGAACATGTTGTTTGTAGTTAAAGGGCGAGGTCTCCAGCCTAGCGCGTGACGGCGGGCGGTTCAACGGGGACGGGGGCTACGGCTCACGCTGCGTGATCAAAAGTCTCAGAAGCGGAACGTGTATTGGAATTTCATGGCCAACCTCGAGTCTTGTCTCCTGAAGTCGTAGCCTCGCTCGAGGTCTTGCACCCAGCCCTGACCGAATATGAAAAAAACGTCGTTTCCCGGCTCTATGGTCCAGCGCACGCGGCTCTGGACGCCGAGATTTCCAGATCGGTTGTCGAATTGGATCAGGTTCGACAACGATAAGAAGGATGAAACTGCATAGTTCACCTGTGCGCTGTAGATTCTGGCGATGAAATCACCTTGCGGCAAGCTGGCAAACGTCTGGTTGGTATTAAGACTGATCGACAACCAGGGAGGGAGCTTGTAAGTTAGGGCCGTTTCTATCACCGTCGCGGTGCCGGACCAAAAGTTGCCAAAATTGAAACCGACCCTGCCATGAATCCTGCGTTTTTGCGCCGACATAAACGTGATCCGCCACGGCGTAAAGCGGTACTCGCCCGCGGGAAGCACAACTCCAGGGGAAATCTCGAACGGTTCGAATAGGCGCTCGTATGTCACGTTCGCGTCAAACAAGCTGTGCAGGGAGTCCCCGGAGTTCAGGTGCCAATCGACCAGAGTGACGTACAGGTTCGAGGTTTCGACCAATCCGTTGTCGAGTCTGGTGAAGCGGGTGTAGAAGACGTCATGCTGCATTTGCTGAATGCCGGTCGATCGCTTCGGGCGCGGATTAAAGCTGCCGGCAACCCGAAGCATCCGCACATTGCTGCGCTGAACGAAACCGATCGCCGGATCAAAGTTTTCCTGAATCTCGCGCCAGAGAATCTGAGCAGCGAACTTGTCGTTGGGATACTGCGCCCCGAAGCCATAAGACGAATTATTTTCGGAAACGCCTTCGTTGTTGCTTGTGAGGCCAAAGGCGTTAAGCACTATGTTTTGATCGCTGCCGAGGAAATTAGAAGTGGCCAAGCGCATGTCCACCCCTATGGTGCTACTCGACAACGGAGAAGCGGGATTGCCGCCCGTGACAATTGCGCCCACGTACGACTGCTCCAAGAAGTTCTGCTTGATGCGCCCGACGAACACGTTCTTGGCGTCCACATTCGACACCTCGCGGGTACGCACGTCGAGCATGCCAATTTCAGTTCGGCCGACTCTGCCGGTGAGTTTGGCGCCGTAGTTGATCGGCACCTCTTGTCCGCCAAGCAAGCCGATCTTGCGGCTAAAGAACGGGAACACTTCGGCTCCGGTGTCGGGAATGCCCCCCGGAGGATCGATCCCGGTAGTGGCAAAGTTAAACACTCCGACGTCCTGCAAGAAGAATGACCGTTTTTCTGGAAAGAATATGGAGAAACGCGTCAGATTGATCTGGCGCGCATCCACTTCCGTTTCACCGAAGTCGGTATTGGCGGTTACGGACAGTTTAAGACTTGGCGTGATGTTATAGAACAGGTCCAGTCCAGGTTTTCCGACGACCGCATCGTCTCCGTTGGCTGTTCGATGCAGCCAGCGCCCAGCCACAAACGGTCGGATATCAAGACCGACGCCTTGCGTCAGGCCTTCGAGATTCCTGATCTCACCTGCTTCTGAAATCTGGAAGAACTGTGTTTGAAAGCGCGCCCCCGTCCAGCGGTTCTCCTCCAGTTTTCGTTGGATGGTACGGCTAATATTGAAGCCCCAGACTGTCTCACCTGCAGGGAAGCTCAGGGTCTTGAATGGAATGGCGAATTCCGCGCTCCACCCCTCGTCCGTTTGCTCGGTTCGCACGATCCAGATGGCGTCCCAATCGTTATTCGTCTCACCGTTGGCAAAGACCAAGCCGTCGACGAGGGCGCCGGCTGGATTGGTCGAAAAATAGAAGGCATTGCTCTGGTCGCGGAACGTATCGAGCACGATTTCCAATCGGTCGTCGGCTCTCAAGCTGGCGTCCCGAGCCATCTCCGACGCCAGCACTCGCTGCGGCTCAGAGTCGTAGCACATGACGCCGATATAGAGGTTGTCCTTGTCGTAAAGCAGAGTGACTTCCGTCTTCTCGGTCGGCATTGCGCCGACCTCAGGGATTCGCTGGACCAGATCGCCAATCTTTGGCGCTTGAATCCACGGCGCCTCATCGAGCGAGCCATCGATGACAATCTCCGAGGTGACCGCCGTCACGACGACTGACCTGACTGGCTCCGTTGGGCTGGTCTCTTGGGGAGCGGCGACACACATAACCGGCGCAACGACCCATTGCCACGCGCAGATCGCCACCAGCGGAAAACCATTCCGGAGCGATAAATACCGCAGAACCAAGAAGCTAGCCTACCGTGACGCGGCTGGCGGTTCAACGGGGACGGGGGTTACGGCTCACGCCAGGCGGCGGCCTACCTGCGGCGACGAGGCCCGTCAACTCAAGACTAGTAACAACATGATGGCAACAAACTGGAGCACCCACCCCACGAGACATACACCCACCGCCCGGAAGGTGCTGCTGTAGTCCAGGGCCTGACGGACGGCAACCACCATGGCGACCAATAGCCAAATTTGGGTGAGACCCAAGACGAGGGGACCCACGCCGGGGAAGACTCCGAAGATGCGAAGCAGACCCGGTGATTGGGCAAACGCCAGGGTTCGCATAAGCTCGCCGACGTTTGCGTGCGTTTGGGGTTCTGGCAACAGCCGGGTACCAATGATGTAAGTCACGAAGGCCCAGGTAACCCATCCGATCAACGCGAACATGCCGCCGATAATGAACGAGGTAGGACCTCCAGCTCCCACGCCAATTGATCCGATCCCACCAGCGAGACTGGCCAGAAGCACGACTCCCGTAGCTTGTTTAGTGGCATAGGTGTCGGCCTCCACTTCTTCATAGATATGCACGTCGAGCTTGGCCGCTCCGATCATCCGCTCTGTGAAGCTCGCCAGTTCACACCTCCTTAGGCAAAGTCGTTTTCGCCAAGACATAATAGCCCAGGCCGAAGATTAACCGACATCGACGACACGGTCGCATGCCTCTGGTCGGTCCCTAGTGGAACCCTGAGTCTGAGGGTTATTCTCGACCCCTAAGGTGACAGAAAGAGACGGGTCGGAACACCCTGGGATAGCAAATCGTGGTAGTCCCCAACCGTTCTGACCTTTCCGATTGAAGAAATTACCGTGGAGTGTCCAAAGTGTGGGCACTACCATGAAGACTGGTATTGGGCCTCGGTCAACCTCGACCTCGATTCTTTTGATGCCAAGCATCTCGAGAGTTGCTCAACGGCCAAGTGCCCCCACTGTCAGCACAAAGTTGACCTCGACGTACTGGTAGTTGAAGACGGTGTTTTTGTGTTGGGTTCGTCGGAAGAGGAATAATAGTGGCGTCCCGAACAGTTCCAAATTGGAACCAGTTGCTCGGATGGCTCAAAGAGATGGATGCTCTTCGTAGCTCCGGAGAATACGTGGCGTAAGGCTTCAATGTCCTCGTATGTCAGTCCACTAGACCTCTCCGTTCTTACTCCCTGTTGCTAGTGGAACCAGCCAACACTACCTTGTCGTCCGTTTGTTGTGTAGATTCTGGTCGAGGATGATCTCAACGGAATGACCAAGGGTATTCGTTGCAAGCATTTTGTTGAACTCCAAAAAGCGTGTTCTCTGTGTCCCAATCTTGATAATCCCTCCCGTTGTGAGCAAGGACAGTACGATTCAAACCATATTGGGCCATGGTCACGATGGCAGGGACACCTGAACGCGACACTCATGGTAGTCGGTCAGGATTGGGGCGATACTTCTTACTTCGTTAATAACCGGGGTCGCGAAGCACGAGTCAACCCGACTAACGAGATGCCAAGATAATTATTAGGATCAATTGGTATCGAGGTTGGATTGCCTTACGAAGCTCGCGAAGATCATTTAGTGTTCTTTACGAATGCCATTCTGTGTCTTAAAACAAAAAGAGGAATGCAGGGGAAGGTCGAGAAGGAGTGTTTTTCTAGTTGTGGTGAGACATTTCTCCGTCCGTTAATCGAACTGATTCAACCGCAGGTTGTCGTTTGTTTGGGAGAACGGGCATGGCGTAGTGGGCGAGGCGCGAGCCGACGTTGAGGGCCATGATTTACTAGACGCTGTCCATCCTTCATTCTTGGAATACAGCGAACAACAGCGCGACGATTCCCATCAACTTGAGGCCAACGCCAACAGCATGCAGGCCTGACATCTTCTTTCGATTACCGACGAAGCCCACGATCGCGCCAATCGCGGCACTAACGATCCCGGCGAACCAGAGGCTGCTCATTGCCCATTCCTATTCAGATCCCAGCCGATTATATGCACCGGCCAGCCTGTTTCGGCCCCAATTGCGGGCGGCTGTGCAACGAGCGGTTAGGAGGGACGGGGAGGCCTAGCGCGGCCACAGGGCGGTGGCCTGAAACTGCTGCACGGCGGCCGCGGGTACGGCGCGACGGCCAGGAGGTCTCGCTGCCCACCGTCCGGGCGTTTACGGCGGCGGACCCACTCGACGCCCTCGACCTGGTGGCGCTGCTGATCGACGGGGTCCACGTCGGCGGCCACTGTATCGTCGTGGCGCTGGGCCTCGATAAAACAGGCGCCAAACACCCGCTGGGACTCTGGGCAGGGGCCACCGAGAACACGACCGTCTGTCAGGACCTGCTGGCCAATCTGCAGAGCCGCGGGCTGCGGACCGACCGCAGTCTGCTCGTCATCCTCGATGGGGCGCCGGCGCTCCACGCGGCGATGACCCAGACCTTCGGCCCCGCGGCCCTGGTCCAACGATGCCAGGTGCATAAGCGGCGCAACGTGCTCAAGTATCTGCCCGAGAGCCAGCGGCCGTGGGTGAAGGCAATCCTCACGCGCGGAGCAGCTCCAGCGATCGCTGGTCACCACGAACGCCATCGAGAGCCTTCTCAGCCGGACGCGACATGTGAAGCGCAACGTGAAGCGCTGGCGCGGGGGCGCGATGGTTCTACGCTGGGTCGGCGCCGGGGTGCGGAAGCGGCCCAAGGGTTTCGGCGAGTACAAGGGTGCAAGGACATGCCCGGCTGGTGACGACGCTCAGCGCCCGCGACGCTCAGCTGGGTCTCGGGGCTTCGTCGCAGATGGTTGCGTAATCGTGAACCGAGCCGCCGCTGAATTTCAACAGCGAACGGGGCACCCCTCCTGAACGATCAGGCTGGGTCATCGGCTGCCGGTCTGTAGGAGCTAGCAGGGCTTCTGAAGAACAACAATCCGGTTTGTGTTCGTGCCCTTCCGGTTATTGGAAACGCCCCAGCAGTTGGCGGTTTTGGTGAACACTTGCGAATTGATGACGATGGCTATGGGTTCCAGACCCGCCGCCTTGGCGCACGGAACAACGGCCTCTTCAAGCTTGATCTTGCCGCCTCTGACTTCGCCAACCTCAAAGGCGACGTGGCCGCCCGGCGTCAACACCCGAAATAGCTCCCGAAGGACCGCCGTCATGGCAGACTGCCAATCTTCGAGTCGACGGGCCATGGTGATCTTCACGGAGTCAGGCTCGATTCCGCAAAACCAACACCGCAGCCAGTTGTCCGATGCGTAATTAACGACATCAAGAAAGGGAGGCGAAGTCACTACAAGCTTGACAGACGATGACTCCAGTTCGGGTGTCCTGTGGGACGGGTGCGTTAGGATCTTCGCGCTTTTCGCCTTAGCCCCAAGCCGTAGCCGCACTACATCGTCGCAGTGTTTGAGCAAGGATCGGGTCTTCCTGAGGACTATCTTGCGGACGTCGCGTCGTCTCGGCACCTGCTCTCTTCGAGCATTGATCTTGCGCTGTGTTTCAACAGACACCGCTTGGTTAGGCGGCATGGTGTAAACGGAGAAGAACCCAGGGGAGTGTCCGGTAAGGCGGTTGACGGCCACCATCTCGATCCATTTATCAACGTCGTCGAGTGCACCATCCGCGCGACGTCGCCGAAAGTAGGATCGCAGGCCACAAATATCCTGGAGTGTGTCCTGATGATAGAAAACCGTCAGGTCTGCAGGTGGTTCATCGTCGGCGACCAATTCGACGGTGTCCAGCCGCTCCTCGACCTGTCGAAGCGTAGGCGGCGACAAACGTGGCCGCGTCAGTACCCTACTGAGCGGATTGATGTCACAACCCGCAACTTCTCGATCTAGGAGGGCCGCTGCCACAATTGTCGTCCCGCGTCCCATGAACGGGTCATAGACGAGGTCGCCAGGACGGGTTAGACGCTCCACAAAGAAGTCGACCAACTGCGGTTTAAAACAAGCGCGGTAGGAGATTTCGTGAAGGCTATTGGCCGCCCGCTGCTTGCTCGTCCAGAACTCATTTGTGAACGTTTCGACATCAACGGTTTCGTCGTTCCACTTGGCCCCGGTGCCCTCAATCTGAGTCGGCCTCCCCTTCCAGGAGAAACTTTTGATCGCGTCTACAAACGATGTGGCGTCGTCTCCGAGTGACGCACTCTCAAGAAGTGAAGGCTGCGCGTAGCTCATTGCTTCCTTTTGACCGCTCGTCGTTAGCAAGACGGACCGACGACGACAGCACCGCCATCGTAGGTTCAGACCGCTCGATGGTCAACTCCGCCTTGTACCAGGACGCGCATGACTAGAGTCCGCAAGCCTTATGTAAGTCGTAGTCAGAACTGTTACAGTGAATACTTTACATGTATAGGTTACTATTGTATTCTATGTTACATGTCTGGAAAGTCGTCCCCGACTTTCAGCGCACTCAACATCCGACACTTCCCGCGCGATCTACTCCGGCGGTGCAAGGTCCGCGCGCTAGAAATGGATCTCTCTTTGCGCGAGCTAGTCATCGAGGCGTTGAGCCGGTATGTGAGCGGTGGCCGTAAGGGTTGATGGCAAATAGTGATCTGCAACCGGCGAAACAAGTCCCCACGGGTAACGAGCGCCACGATCATGCCGTGGGCATCGCTATCAAGAACCGACTCCGCCGTCAGCACCGCGCGCGAAGGGTCGTGCGCTATCTTGTTGGTCTACTTACTGCCATCCTCGTAGTCCATGCGCTTGTGGGTGATACCGGATTCATCTCTCTGATGCGTGCCCGCACGGAGAGTGCTAGGCTCACAGAACTGATACACGCACTTCAGAGTCAGAACGAGGAATTGCGAGAGACTGCGTCCGCCCTGAGGGACGACCCAATGGCGATAGAGAAAATCGCCAGAGGCGAACTTGGACTTCTCGCACCTGGCGAGCAGTTGGTCGTAATCGCAGAACCGAGGTAGTCACCCCGCTGAGGTTCCTACCTCCTCTGATGTGTTTTGGCTGAAGAACCTCTTTCGTGTCATTGAGTCGCTTTCGCGTTAGCCAATGTTTCGTAATGAGCAGGTCAGCGGTTCGAGTCCGCTCGCCGGCTCCAAGAATCCTTGCGTCGCCCTCACCGCGGAGGATCTGCGGTGTCTACACCAGGTCGCGCCAATTCGTAGGGGGCACCCGTGCCCGACGACCCGAGAAACATTCTGGTCCCGTCGGTGAACGTCATATCCCGGCCGTTCGCCCGATTCGTCCCATCCTTCGCCTGATACCCATCGACCAGGACCTCGGTTCCCGGCAGGAGCGAGTCCCTCGTGAAGCCGCGCCTGAACAGCACGTTCGGGGTGCCTGCTTCGAACCCCCAATTCTCGATCGTGCCGTCGTCCCGGTTCACGTCGATGTGGATCCAGACGTGGGGATTGATCCATTCCACCTTCGTGACCGTGCCACTGAACTCGACCGGACGGTCCGCGTCGAATTCGGCCGCAAACGCATGATGCGCCGTCACGGGCACATCGGTTCTCGCCACGAACAGACAAATCCCGGCGACTGCACTCAAGACTCCGATAACTGATCTCGCTCTCATCGGTTCTAGCCTCCCTACTCCTGTAACTGCCTCTCGGGTCGCGTGCTCGCTACCGTCGATACCACTCGTGGAGACGATCGCCTGGCGGAATCTTGCGCGTGATTTCCACGATCATCGTCTCGCCTTCCCATCGCTTGACCAACTGCTCCCGGCGAAGCTGCCCGTACATGAACTCTTCGGCGAACTCGATGCAGGGATAATCCAGCACCGTCGCACTCGGTTCCAGGCGGCGATAGAGCGGCATGGCGATCGTCCAGGGGTCGGTAAAGGTCTCTGGATCGGTAATCGTCACTTCGTACCAGATAGCGTCTGGCGTCATCGGCGAGAAGCGCTCGGTGAGCCGCGCCGCCGCACCATGGAAGTTCCCGGCGCGGTCGAGCCAGGTCTTGCCGTTGAACTCCGTCACGTCGACGACCAGCGTGTCCCCTTCCCACCGTCCGACCGAGTGCCCCATGTAGGTGTAATCCGGAGGACCGGTGACGTCGTTCAGATGGATGACGCGCGCGGCATTCGAAAAGCCGAACGTCATGTGGATCTTGTCCGTGCCCTGAGCGATCTGAAAGGGATAGGGCATGTACATCGCGCGTGGAGTGCCCGGCAAGTAACACTTGAGCTCGGGATCGCGGTCGATCCAGTGCTCGGAGTTCTCCTGCTTGATCTGGAGCGCGTCCGGTCGGTACGGGATCCGACCGTCACCCCCCACGACGCCGATCGACCCCGGCACGCCGGCCGCGGCGCCGAGCGCCAGCACCGGTGCCGCGGGCACCCGGGCGTATTCGTACGGGTAGACGCCCTCCTGCATCACCATGCCGGCACGCGCTTCGTGGGCTTCCAGGTCCCAATGCGCCTCGTTGTTGGCCTGCCACACGCCGTTGAAGTTCGGCCTGCCGTCGGGGGTTTGTTCCGGACGGGGCGCTTGGCCCTGAGCTTGGCCGGTGGAACCGGTCACCGCAACCGAGATGACGGCGCCCACCGTGGCGGCGACAAGCGCCGTGACGACTATCGAGCCTCTGAACCGGTTTCGCATCATCGCTCCTTGCTTACCGTACCAAGCCATTGACACACGTGGCGGTGTCCAGGGAGTAGGGGTTCGGGCCGCGCCCGTCGTCAAACGCGTCCTCATCCATACGCGCGCCGATGAGCAACGCCGGTAGGCCGTAGTTGCCTTCGTGACACCGCGGTTCGTAGTAGATCCGGTTCTGCTCGTCGCTCTGACGCTTCAGTTCCTGCCGGATGGTCCACGGCGCCGTCCACACCGTCGAATCCTCGATCGTCATCTCGTATTCGAGCGTGTCCGCGTCGACGCGCGTGTACCGTTCGACGAGCCGACGGTTCTCGCCCGAACCCCGGTAGGGGAACTTGGCCGAGAAGTTCGTAGTCTCGATCACAAGGGTCTCGCCCTCCCAGCGGCCCCGTGAGTCGCCGTGCCGCAGACGGACCTGACTCGGCGGATGATTGCCGCTCAGGTAGATGACGCGCTGGAACCCCTGGCCCTGCCCGGTGTCATAGCCCATCGCGATCGAATCCTCGCCCTGCACGATCCGACGGAACCCATTGAAGTCGGGCGTGCGCCCCGACAGGCACCGATCGCCCAGACTCTGATCCTCCGGACCGTCGTGGCGGTTCATGCGGCCCGTGTTGTAAAAGGGAGCGATATCGAATCTGCGCGGCGACGGTGGTCCGTACTCCCCACCGGCGCAGCCCGGCGCATCGTTCTGGCAGGTCTCGGTGTTTCGCAGAAGCATGAGGCGCCACTCTTGCTGGGCTTCGTTCTGCCGCGCGGCCTCCGCCGTGAGGGCGGGAATCCTCCCGGTCGGCGGATCGACGACGAGCGACGTGCGTGGGCCCGCCGGCTTCGCTGACGTGTAGACGGCGTTGTAGGCCCCAGCCACGTCCCGTGCCGCACGCCCCGAGCGCTCGTTACGCCCCTGGTTGCCCATTCGGGCCTGGTCCCGGGCGGTTCGCTCTTCGGCGGTGGCAAACTCTCGATCGCCGAGATCGGCCGCCCGTTCGAACGGCGTGGCGTACACATCGAGCCAGATGCCCTCCAGGTTCGGATGCCCCCACGCGGTGGCATCCGGAGTCTGGCCCTCCACCGGCACCGCGGTGAACTCCAGGAGCACCGCGACGCTTGCGATCACCGTGGCCACCCCGAGCGACTCGAGCAATCGTCGCCTCATCTCCATACCTCCTGCAGTTACCCACTCGCCTACGATGGCACCCTTATACACCCGAGGGCCGCCAAGCGCACGTCGTGCCCAGGCCCAAGCGGCTCAACGCAGCTGAAATTGAACCGGGTGACTGGTGCTCTGGACCCGGGTTTCCATATACGTGACCGCCTCCCCGTCAGCGGAGCTGAACCAGTGTGGCGTACCAGGCTGCAGAACCAAGATATCACCCTCGCTCACCTGTCGAGCTAACCCGTCCTTGATCCCGTTCTCGCTCCTGATGACATTGGGGTTGTTCGACTCGGCCAGCGGTAGCTCGAGGCAGCTGCCCGTCACGAGTGTTCCGCTTCCCTCCAAGATTCGGTAGATCTCGATGCTCAGGGGCATGAACGACCTCCCTCTATGCAGGCTTGACCTTTAACACTCCAAGCCGAATCAGTATCTCCGTGAAATCGAACATCCGCAGCTCGTGGCGAATCAGGCCATCCTCGAACTTCTGCACGAGGACGCCCTGAAACTCGAGCGTCTTCCCGGTTGCGGCGAGCCCGAGAAACTCCCCCCGGTGGGTGCCATGGGCATGGAACACGACCGTCGCGGCATCCTCGGACACCAGCACCTCGTCCAACGTGAACTCCATGTCGGGAAAGGAGACCAGCCACCGGCGGTAGGCTGTGTCAATCGCGGCGCGCCCCTGATGGCGACCCACACTCGGCGTCTCCACGGTGCCATCCGATACGTGGTCGTTGACCAAGGCATCAACATCGCTTACCCGGTAGTGCGTGACGCGCGCGTCCACACATGCCCGAGTCTCGTCAGCGGTCATGGTCGGCTGCCTCTCTACCGCTCGGGGCCCCGATTCCAGCGTAGCAGTTTGGTCACGCTGTGACCCAGGCCCTGGACCGATGCGCGCCGTCGTTCGTCAACCAGGGCTCCGCCGTCATCGAACGCCACGTAGGCCTCGCCCACGGCAACCTGATCGAGTATGACCAGTACCCCGATGTTCGAGAGGATCGACCGCAGGTGAACTAATCCGCGCAAGCCACCCAGCCTCCCGGGCGAGGCGCTCATCACCGCGCCGACCTTCCCCTTATACGCGGCCAGCACCTTGTGGTCGTCGTCCGCCCGAGACACCCAGTCGATTGCATTCTTGAGGAGGGGCGTGATCGAGCTGTTGTATTCGGGCGAGGCGATCAAAAACCCGTCGTGAGCAAGCATGATCTTCTTGAGTTTCCCGGCGTTGTCGGGGGTGCCGCCGGCCGCCTCCAGGTCCTGGTCGAAGAGCGGCATCGGAAAATCCCTCATGTCGAGAACCGTGACCTCGGCGCCGGCGGCCCGCGCTCCTTCGGCCGCGACTTTCACCAGCTTCACGTTGAACGAGTCCTTCCGAGCGCTCCCCGCAAAGGCCACGATACGCGGTTGATCGCTCATGTGCATTCACTCCCTCGTACTCCGCCGTGGCGCTCGCGCGCATCCCGCGATCAGGCCGGGCTCGCCGGTCGCGGCTTCCGCAACGCCGCGCCGCCGCCGCCCAGAATGAGCACCGAGGCAATCGACAGACGCACGGTGATCTCTTTGCTCATGAAGAGTACCCCGCGCCGACCACCGCGAGGACGGGCACGGAGAGCTGGACGATCGCGGCCGTTGTGGCACTCAGGCCGGCCAGCGCCGCGTACCAGATCGCGTAGCCGATTCCCGACGCCACCGCCCCGGATGCCACCGCCAGCAGCATCCCAGTCGTCGTAATCTCCATGTCGCCCAGCGTGGCGAGGCTCACACCGAGCACCATTGGCACGCTGCGCGTGAGGTTGCTCGCGGTGTCTCCCAGCGGGTCGCCGGCGCGACGTCCGCGCAACGAGTAGCCGCCCCAGGCGATGCCCGCGACGGCCATCAACGCGCTGCCCGTCTGGGACGGCGCGCTCACCCCCGGCAGCGAGCCACGTCGAGGACGTCGGCGAGCTGAATTCCAAATTCGAGTACTTGGGACGTCGTGAGGGGCCGGCCGCGGAGGCGCTCGCCGAGCGTGGTGCCGCGAATGACTTCCATGACGAGGAAGGGCCGCCACGCATACTCGCCGATATCGAACAGCGTGCAAATGTTGGGGTGGTTCAGCCTCGCGATGGCCCTGGCTTCCCGCTCGAATCGCTCGCGCCGATCGGGATCATCGGCAAAGTCGGAAGGCAGCACCTTGATCGCGACCATCCGATCCAGCCGCGTGTCTGCCGCCTCATACACTTCCCCCATGCCGCCGGTGCCAATGGCCCGGAGGATCTCGTATGGTCCAAAGCGAGTTCCCGTTGTGAGGGACACGTTTCGATCGCCTTGATCAGCACACTTATACACCGCCTCGTCGGCTGGCGCACCGGAGGTCGAACCGAGCCGACATGTGATGTCGGTGGGCGGCAAGCCGAGCTGGACGCAAACGAGGTAGGCTTTACGACACTCACCATGAGAGATGCGGTCGCCAGCGCCTTGGCCGAGAGTCCAGCCCACGAGTTGATGGTGTCCCTGCTCAGCAACGTTCCCGGCATGCCCCCGATCGTGCAGACGTTTCACATCATCGGGATCGGCGTCGTCGTCGGGTCCGTGGTGATGATCAACCTTCGATTCCTCGGGGTGGCGGTCCCCAGCCAGAACGTCAGCGAGATGATCCGGCGGCTGATGCCGTGGATGTGGTCGGCGCTCTTGGTCAACGCACTGAGCGGGCTCGTCTTCGTGGTCGCGCGGCCATTCCGGTACTTTGACAACCCGGTGTTCGGCTTCAAAATGGCGTTCCTCGTGCCCGCGGTCACGCTCGCCTTCATCGTCTATCGACTCAGCAAGCGCGAGGACGGCTACTGGGAGGCATCGTCGGCCCGACTGATGTCCGGCCGCGTCATCGCGGTGGTGTCGCTGGCGCTGTGGGTCGGGGTCATCCTGGCTGGACGGTGGATCGCATACTCGGAATACCTCTTCTTCGATGAGTAAGACGCCATGAACGAGGAGTCCTCGGTCCCGTTCGCGGCGTTCTGGGCGTGGCTGCAGGCGCTGCCGCTGGCCGAGCACATTGGCTTCACCTGGTGGTTCCCGCTGCTCGAATCGATCCACGTGCTGGCGATCGGCTTCGTGGTCGGGTCGATCTTGATGGTCGACCTGCGCTTGCTTGGTCTCGCCGCACTCCGCTATCCCGCCAGCCGCATGATTCGCGAGCTCGTCCCATGGACGTGGGTCGCCTTCGTCGTCGCGGCGGTCACCGGCTTCGGCATGTTCATGGCGCGCGCGACCGCGTATGTCGAGAATCCGGCCTTCCAGATCAAGTTCATGCTGCTGCCACTGGCCGCCATCAACATGGCGTGGTTTCAGTTTCGAACGATGCGAGCCGTCGAGGCCTGGGACAGCGACCCGGTCCCGCCGACGGCGGCCAAGGTCGCCGGCGTCACCTCGCTCATCCTGTGGGCCGGCGTCCTGCTCGCCGGCCGCTGGACCGGACACATTCTTTAGAAGGGACCGACTGTTTTAGACGGGGCTGACTGCCCCGAACCCCGTCGCAGTCACTCGCGGGGGCCCCAAAAGCCCCGCTCCGTGCCCGCTGGGGCGCGCTGTGCGCGCCCTGATCTCACTGGCACCACCTGGTTCTTCGCGCCCGAAACAAGCCCGAGTGTTACATCACCTGCCGGATTATCACGAGCACGCCGGTCCCGGCTGCCACCGTGAGGACGGCCGGTCTCACGTAGCCACGATCGACGTAGGCTGCGGTCCATCGCGACAGCACGAATCCGACCAAGATGCTCGGTAGCATGATCAGCGCCAGCCTGATTTCATAGGCGCCGAAGCGGCCGACCAGCCAGAGCGCCGCGAGCGACAGCACCGTTCCCATTAGGAAAAACGCCGACATCGTGCTCCGGATACGCGCCCCCGAGGCATCCTGATACACGAGTGCCATCGGCGGCCCGCCCACCGACGCCACCGTGCCCAGCAGTCCCGACAAGGCGCCCGCCACAATGAGCACCGGTCGCACCGGGGGAAAGCGCAGACCGGAGAGGCTGATCGTCACGCCCGACAAGATAAATACGCCAAAGAGCAGCACGAGCCGGTCGGCGGGCACGATGAGCAGGACGGCGCCGCCGGCGAGCGTCCCGCCGACACGCCCGACCATCGCCCACCGAATACCGTGGAAATCGATGGCGTGCCGCTCGCGATACGTCAGCAACGTCGTCAGGATCGTCGTCGAGAGCAGAATCGGGGCCGGGACGAATCGCGGGTCGAGCAGGATCAGGATCGGCGAGGCCAACAGCCCCATCCCGAAGCCGACCGAGCCCTGCAACGTCGCCCCTACCAGCACCGTGACGACGACGAACGCAACTTCTCCCGCAGACAAAGCTCCTCAGTCTAAAAGGAATCGACGGCGCGCCAGCCTCGACACCTTTACACTTAGCGGTGTGACCGACGCACCAGTCGAGCCCAGGGCCGCCGCGTCAGTGATGCTGCTCCGCGCCGGAGCCGGCGGCTTGGAGATTCTGTTCCTCCGGCGTAACCCGGCGCTCGCCTTCCAGGGCGATCACTGGGTCTTCCCAGGAGGCCGGATCGACCTCGGGGACGAAGCGGCGGACCTTCCCGCTGACGCGCTTGCCGCCGCCCGCCGCGCCGCTGTCCGCGAGACGCGTGAAGAGGCCGGCATTGCGGTCCCGCTCGCCTCGCTCGTCTACGCCATTCACTGGACGACGCCGACGGTCAGCCCCATTCGATTCGCCACCTCGTTCTTCGTCGCGCGTGCCCCGACGGACGAGGTCACCATCGATGACGGCGAGATTCACGCGTTCGAGTGGCTGCAACCGGCCGACGCCCTCGCGCGGCATCGCGAGCGCGCGTTCAAGCTGGCGGCGCCGACGTATGCGCTCACGACACGTATCGGAGCCTTCGATGATGTCGATCGGGCCCTGGCCGCCGTGGCGACCTGGCCCGAGGAACGGCTCCTGGGAAAGATCCGCGCGACCGATGACGGGCGCGTCGCGCTCTATCACCCGGATGCGGCGTACGGCGGCGGCGCGCTCGCGGAGCCAGGTCCACGACATCGATTGTGGATGGCAAGGTCGGGCTGGCGATACGAGCGGACGTTCTAACTGCAGACTGGGGGAATATCGCCCGCGGCAAGCTACTCCGTTTCAAGCGGTGAGATGGTGCCGAACATCATGCCGCCGTACTCGCCGTGGTCCCACGTGCCGGCATAGCGGTCGTCATAGAAGACAACGCGCGCACCAAACTCGTCACCCAGACCCGGAATCGCGAAGTCGGTGATGCTGATCATCGGCGTGTCGCCGGCCCACAGCATTGGCACCACGATCGGGAGGGTCACATCGACGCTGCCGTACTTCACCCGCGCGTCGAACCGCCAGCGGTCGCCATCGAGCTTGGTCACTTCGGCGATCTCGTAGCGCTCCGGCAGCCCGTCGCGGCGGTCGCGCCCCTCGATCGTGAAGTTCCCGACCAGCACGACATTCTGCATCCGCTCGGTGAAGTCGCGCTCGAGCTCGGTCAGCGACGCCACCGGAGCGGCTTGACCGGTGCCGCTGGCGGCGAAAAACCAGCCGAGCGCGAAGGTGACCAGTAATACCGCGGCGGCGCCGGCGAGCTTCAGCATCCCCTGCATCGGTTGCTCTCTCCACTGATGTCGGACGTCGATGACATCGACGCCGCGATTATAGCGCCGGCGTCACCCGGTGAGCCGCATCGCCTGCCAGCGGAGCCAGTGGTCGGCCACCACGAGCGCCACCATCGCCTCGGCCATCGGAACAAACCGCGGAAGCAGGCACGGGTCGTGTCGACCTTTCGTGCTAATCGTCGTCGGCTCGCCGTCACGGGTCACGGTGTCTTGCGGTTGCGGCAAACTGCTGGTCGGCTTCACGGCGGCGCGCAGCACGATCGGCATCCCGCTCGAGATACCTCCGAGCATGCCGCCGTGTCGGTTGGTGCGCGTCGCGATCCGGCGCGGGCCGCCGTCGGGAGACTCGGTGACGAACGTATCGTTGTTGTCGGTCCCCCGCAGCGTCGCGCAGCCGAAGCCGACGCCGTACTCCACTCCGAGGACGGCCGGCAGGCTAAACAGCGCTTTGCCGAGGTCGGCCTTCAGCTTGTCGAAGACCGGCTCGCCGAGCCCCGCCGGCACCCCGGTCGCCACAATTTCGGCGACCCCGCCCACTGAATTCTGCTCCGCCCGGAGCCGCTCGATGAGCGCCACCATGGCGGCGGCTTTCTCCGGATCCGGACACCGAACGACGTTGGGCGCGCCATCGGGCAGTTGCTCCACCCGGTCGAGGGTGACCGACGCGGGGTCGGCGATGTCGGCGACGACGTCACCCACTTGACGGACATAGCCGACGATGCGACCACCGAACTGTTCGCGAATCAGCTTCTTCGCGACCGCGCCGGCCGCTACGCGGACCGTCGTTTCGCGTGCGCTCGACCGCCCGCCGCCACGATAGTCACGAACACCGTACTTCGCGTCGTAGCTGTGGTCGGCATGGCCCGGTCGGTACTTGTCTTTGATGTCAGCGTAGTCGCGACTCCGCTGATCGCGGTTGCGAATCAGAATCGCTATGCTGGTGCCGGTGGTCGTCCCTTCGAACACCCCCGACAAGATCTCCGGCACATCGGGCTCGTCGCGTTGCGTGACAATGGCACTCTGGCCCGGACGGCGGCGCGCGAGATCCGGCGCGAGGTCCTTCTCGCTGAGGGAGACGCCCGGCGGGCAGCCGTCGATGATCACGAGATTTCCCGCCCCATGCGACTCCCCCGCCGTGGTGATCCGAAACAGTTGACCAAAGCTGTTGCCTGCCATTGATCGATTGTAGCTTCGTCAGACGGGGCCTGCGGCCCCGAACCCCGCCGCCGGCACTCGCGGGGACCCCTGCGCCCCACTCCGTGCCGGCGGGGCGCGCCGTGCGCGCCCCCGCCGACGCCAACAGTGCGGTATACTGGGAGTTCCTCTGAAGGAACCCTGCCGATGCGTATTAGCAGCTAGCGCGCACGTTCGTAACTTCTCCCCAGACAGATTAGTCACACGTCTTTCTGAATAACACCGGCCTCGTCCCCGCCACCCGTGTCGGCGGTTGGACGATCGTGGTCCTGTGTGCTTGGGGGGTTCCTTTTCCTCCGGGTGTCTTGGTGTCGTCATGTCCGCGCAACACGCAACGTCTGTTCAAACCACCGACCTCCTGACCGATGTCCGAGACGCGATCCGGGGGGCTAGGCACGACTACACGAGCGGCAGTCTCGCTTGTGCGGTGCTCGTCCTCGCCGTGCCGATGGTGCTCGAGATGTCGATGCAGTCGGTCTTCGCCGTGGTCGACGTCTACTTCGTCGCCCGGCTTGGCCTGATGCGGTCGCCGTACTCGGCCTGTCGGATGCGCTGCTGTCGCTGGTGTTTCCGATCTCCATTGGCCTGAGCATGGGTGCGGCCGCGATGGTCGCCAGACGCATCGGAGAAGGCGACGCGGCCCGCGCCTCGGCCGCGGCGGTGCAGGCCATCCTTGGCGGAGGTGCGATCTCGTTGGCGCTCGGCGGCGCCAGAATCGTCTTCGCGCGCGACCTGCTCGTGCTCCTTGGCGCGTCGCCAGCGCTGGCCGCCACCGAGCGCAACTTCACCGCGATCATGCTCGGCAGGAACACCTCGGTGCTACTGCTCTTCTTGATCAACGGCATCTTCCGCGGCGCCGGTGATCCGGCGCGCGCGATGCGAGCGCGCTGGCTCGCGAACCTGTTGAACCTCGTGCTGGATCCGGTCCTAATCTTCGGGCTGGGACCAGTGCCCGCGCTAGGCCTCGAAGGGGCCGCGATTGCGACGACCTTCTCTCGAGCGGTCGGCGTCGTCTATCAGCTGCGGCAACTGGCCGACCCGCGCGGTCTGGTTGTCGTCCGCTGGCGTCAAGCCCGGCTCAACATGTCGGTGCTCACGTGATTGATGCGCGTCAGCGGGATTGGCATCGTGCAATACCTCGTCGGCACCGCGAGCTTTCTCGGCCTGATCCGGATCCTGGCGCCGTTCGGCGACACCGTCCTCGCCGGCTACACCGTGGCGATCCGGATCATCATCTTTGTCTTGCTCCCGGCGTGGGGCATCGGGAATGCGGCCGCGACCCTCGTCGGGCAGAATCTGGGCGCCGGCAAGCCAGACCGCGCAGAGCGCGCGGTCTGGTTTACGGCCCAGTGCAATACGGTGTTTCTCGGGTTGGTGGGCCTCTTCTTTTGTCGTGTTTGCGAACCCGATCGTCGGTCTGCTGACGACCGACCCCGACGTGGTCGAGGTCGGCGAGGTGGTGCGCCGCGTCATCTCCTACAGTTGCGTTGGGGATTTGGCTTGGTGACCGTCGTCGCGTTCAACGGCGAGGGTGACACCTCGACGCCAACCTGGATCAACTTCTTGGTCTATTGGGTTGTGCAGCTGCCGCTGGCAGGGGTCCTGGCCATCGGGCTCGGACTCGGTCCGATGAAAGTCTTCGCCACCGTGGCGGTCTGCCAGACGCTGCTGGCGGCCGTTGGCGTCGCGGCGTTCCGCCGGGCCACGTGGAAGACCCGGACTATTTGATCAACCCGGATGCGTCAAAAGGTTCCCTGTTCCAGAGTTCCGGGTTCCGCCGGTGTTACTTCTTCCTCTTCCACCGCGCCAGCGCGTAGGTCAGCACCGCTAGCACCAACTCGTCGAGCATCGGGATCGGATCGGGAACGGCGAGGTCGAGCAGTAGCAGTGCCGCCGCGGCAACGAACAGCGGCCACGACCGAAGACCACCGAGGAATCGCATCAGATAACCGGTGCGCCCGCCGACGCGCGGCCCGCTCGCATCCGCTGTCATCTGACTCAGCCTAGTCCAAGATTGGGGTGCCACGCCGCAGCTCAGATATTGCACCGTAAGATCAGGGCGCGCACGGCGCGCCCCGCCGGCACGGAGTGGGGCGAAGGGGCCCCCGCGAGTGCCGGCGACGGGATTCGGGGCAGTCAGCCCCGTCTTAAGAAGAAAGCCGCTGGCGGTAGAACGCGAGTGTTTTCGCCCAGCACTCAGCGGCGTACTGCGGGTGATACACCTCGGTCCGGGTGTCGTTGAAGAACGCGTGGTCGGCCCCTTCGAAGACGGTGATGTCGGCCTCCTTCCCGGCCGCGCGAAGGGCGGCCTCGAGCTGCCGAGCGGCAGCCGGCGGCACGTGCTCGTCCCGCTCCGCGAAAAACCCGAGGACCGGCGCCTGGAGCTTGTCGAGGTCCGGCTGCACGTTGGGGTGAATCCCATAGAAGTCGACGCAGGCGGCGACCTGCGGATTCGCACACGCTGCGAAAAGCGAGAGTTGGCCACCCATGCAGAACCCGACCGTCCCCACGTGGTCGCCACTGCTTCGTGACAACAGAAAGGTAATCGCGCCGCGGAGGTCCTTCTCGGTCGTCTCAATATTGAGCGCCATCATCAGCTTGCCAGCCTGGTCTGGCCCGGTTGCATGTTCGCCGTGGTACAGGTCGGGCGCGAGGGCGACGAACCCGGCCGCCGCGAAGCGGTCGGCGACGTCCTTGATGTGGTCGACCAGCCCCCACCACTCTTGGATCACGACGACACCCGGACCGGATCCCGACGTCGGCACCGCGAGGTGCCCACTCGTCGTCTTGCCGTTCGTCGGAAACTCGACGTTCTCACCCATCAGCGTGCCTCCCTTTCACCTCGCGCCTCACGCGGCCGCCATTATACGGCCCTTGCTATTACTGCGGATTCACCCATACCAAAGAGAGGCGACATGGCGAAGAAGCGGAAGGTAGTCAAGAAGAAGGCTAAGAAGAAAGCCGCAAAGAAGGCAAGAAGACCTTACGTAAGGCGACTCCGCGCAAGAAGATCGTGCGCCCCAAGGCAACGCGCGCACCGGCTCGCAAACAGGTGCGGCCGGTCCCGGCTGGATTCGCTACCGTGAGCGTTCACCTGACGGTGAGCGACGGCAATGCCGCGCTCGAGTTCTACAAGAAGGCGTTTGGCGGGAAAGAAGGCGGGATCATGAGGGGGCCGGACGGCTCGCTGATGCACGGCGAGGTCAAGATTGGTGACTCCACCGTGATGATCGCACAGGAAATGCCGACCGGACCGACGAAGTCGCCCACGTCGCTCGGCGGTTCGCCCTGCGTCGTGAGTGTCTACGTCAACGACGCCGACCAGTTCTTCATCCAGGCGGCACAGTCCGGTGCCCGGGTCACGATGCCGCTCGAGGATCAATTCTGGGGCGACCGGTACGGCCAGCGGGTCGACCCGTTCGGACACACCTGGGCAGTCGCCACGCACGTTGAGGATATCTCGCCGCGGGAGATAGCGAAGCGAATGAAGGCGATGTTCGGCGGCTAGTGATCAACTCGACGGGGCTGCGCCCCGAACCCCAGCGCCGTGCGCGCCTTGGCCGTCACGGACGGCCTATTCACTCGTTCGTCGAGGTGACGGCGCGCGCACTCACATCGATGGTCGATAGGCTCTGCGCCCGGTTCTCGAACGTGTCATCCGTGAGTGGAGCGTAGAGCTCCAAGCTCGACTGCAGCAGCGTCCCGTCGTGGAGCACCCCCACTTCGGCGGCGGTCAAACCGGCGCGATGCACGATCCAGTCTTTGTAGTCGCCCGGCGCTGACACGGCGGTCGACCAATCGGGGCCAGGCCCGCCCAACACGAAGCGGTCGGGCTGCAACCGCTCTGCGATCGTGCCAACGAGCCGACCATCGACATAAAAGTCGGTCACGCCGCGCGCCACGTAGTGCGAGAGCGTCACGTGGTGCCACTGCCCATCCGCGCCGGGGACCGGCGACGTGGCGGCGTTGCCGCCCGCCGACGCATAGACCCACCGACCGTTCTCGATGCTGATCGAGGCGTTGAACCGTCGCCCGGTCGGCGTCAGCGTGCTCCCCTCGAACTCGCGGTCGCCGCGGCGTGTCGGTACGCTCACCCACTCGACCGCGTGGTCGACCGTCTCGCCGCCGATGCTGGCCACCGTCCCGTCGCCCTCGGCGCGCACGCTGAACGTCAGCGCGAACGACCGCATCGTGTCGTCGACCCCCAGAGTCATCGGCGATCGATCGTTCCCCCGCACCCGGGCGAACCCGCTGGCCGTCGACTTCTCGGGAGTCGGCTTGCCGGCCGCGAGCGCGTCGAAGAGCGTCGGGACGAAGGCGTGAAACATCTCAGTGTGGCCGGCCGCATTGGGGTGAATCGGCTCCGGGAAGAACGCACGTGCCCACCGCCCGTAGCCGTCGTCGATCGCCCCCAGCAGATTGACGCTCGGAACGTCCCACGAGTTGATCACAATGTTGGCGCGGCGGGTGTGGGCGTACTCCACCTCATCGAAGTCGCCGCGGGCGTAGGTCAGACCGACAATCGGCACGATGCCGTTGTCGCGCGCCCGCTTGATCAGACGCTGCAGCCCGTCGGTGAATTGACGAGCGATGGCGTCCTGCCCGTCGCGCGACGGCGAGCAGCCGGGCCGAGGCGCTGGATTCGGCTCCTGCCCGAGGGCGCACCGCTTGATCCCTTCATTGCCGAGCGACAGTGCGATGACGACGTAACCGGGGTCGACCGGCGTCAGATAGCGCGTGTCCGGATCCGCCGCGCCCTCGGGCTCAAAGCGTGGCGTGATCGTGAGCGTGTTGTCACCGCCGCGCGACACGTTGAGCACTTCCCAGCCACGCGGCTCGAGCAGCTGTCGCAGCCGACCGGTGTACCCACCGAGGTCGAGCTCGTCGCCGGTCCCGTTCGGCACCGACGAGCCCCAGAGGGCGATCCGTTTCGGCGGATCGCCGCTGCTGGATGTCTGGGCGACCGCCGGCCCGGAGGCGACGACGAACGCCACCAAGATTAGGAGCGCGACAACGGCGCGTCGATCGATTCGGGTCATGACGTGTCCTTTCGACGGTGTACCTTGCGACCTTATCTTATTGCGGAACCTGGCTGATGATTTCACCGGTCTCGTCGAAGAAGCTCACGCTCGGGAACCCGTTCTCCGCCACCCCGACGATCAGCCGCGTCCGAGACTCGTCAAAGAGGTTAAGCAGCGCCGCATTCTGTGCGACGGTCATGAGCGCGCGGGGACGCCCGCCCGCCGACAGCATGAGCTGCGGCATCTCGTCGCTGCCGACCGTCAGCGCGACCGCCTCTTCCCCGTTGGCATCGGCCAGCGCCATCCTCGGAAATCCGGCCGGGGTCAGATGAAGCTGCATGCGGCTGCGCGCGCCGTCGCCCAGCGTGATCATCGGGTTCCCCTGGATCGACCCGATTAACACCTGCGTGGAACCCTCCGGTCCGGCCACCACGACAGCATCATCTCCCCGCACCATCGCCAGCAGGCGCGCCTGCCCGCCGGCGTCGCTGAGCCGGACCACCGGCGTGCCGTCGGCCTCGATCCCGACCAGCCCCCGCGGGCGACCGGCGTCGTCGTAAAAGGTGAGTGACGCGAGACCCCGCTCGTCGCGACTGGCCAGCACGGCGCGCAGGTTGCCGCCGTCGTCGACGAGATTGACCTGGTTCGTCGTTACGGTCTCGGCGCCGGCCTGCGCCTCGACGCGTGCGGTCATCAGAAGATTGGCCGACGCTCCCCCGACGAACGACGCCAGCAGCATCAGTCCCAGCGTCACATATCGCTCTCGAGTCATTCCGTTGCTCCTAACTAGACGGGGCTTCGCCCCGAGCCCCACGCGCGCACGTGCGCGCCCTGGCCGCCACCGGCGCACAACGGCCCAAATTACGGCGCGTCCGCCGGCGTGAAGTGCCGGCCGCGCGTCTCCGGCCCCATCCAGATCATCGTCGCCACCAGCAGCCCTGACGCGACGATGCAAAGCTGCATCGCGCCGCCGACCGACATGCCGCCGTCCTGGAGCTGGCCGAGGACGAGCGGCGTCATCGACCCAAGGGCTGCCCCGACGTGATATGACAATCCGGGACCGACGCCGCGCACCGCGGTCGGAAACCGCTCCGTCAAGTATGACGGCGCCATGCCCCAGATCCCACCGCCGCTCGCCCCCATGACGATCGCGCCAAGCGCGAGGCCGGCGGTGCTCGTGGCGCCGAGGTAGGCCGGCAGCGACGCGACGCCGATCAGCGCGGCGGCCGACACCGCGCCGCGGCGGCCGAGCCGCGTTTCGGAGGCGCGTCCCCAGAGCGCCATCCCGACAATGGCGCCGAGGTTGAACGCGATCAGATAGCCGAGGGTGTCGCGACCTGCCGCGCGCAGAAAGGTTGGATACCAGAAGCTGAGCGAGTAGTACGAAAACATGAACGCGCCCATCAGCAGCGACGACTGCACCGTCACCCAGAGAAGGTCCGGCTTGAAGAGGCGCAGCACCGACACCCGGTCGGCGGTCGTCTCCGCGCCCGACTCCCGGAGCTGCTGCTGACGCGCGAGCCAGACCGGGCTCTCGCTCACCCCGGCGCGAATCCAGAAGACGAGCAGCGCCGGAATGACGCCGGTCCAGAACATCACACGCCAGCCGAGGGTCGAGTCCGGGTTGTCAGTGAATGGATCGGCGACGGTGGCGAACATCGGATAGATGTAGTGGAACGTCAGCGCCGAGAGAATGTAGCCCCAGTACCAGCCGCCCTGGAGCAGGCCCGACGCCAGGCCACGCAGCTTCGTTGGCCAGTGCTCGAGCGCCAGCGGCATCCCCGCCGCCCACTCGCCGCCCATCCCGATGCCAAAGAGCGCCCGGAAGGCGAAGAGCATCGCATACGAGGTCGAGAAGCCGCTCAGGAACGCGAAGATCGAGAACCAGAGAATCGACAGCATCAGCGGCAGCTTCCGCCCCCACCGGTCGGCCATCATCCCGGCGCCGAGGCCGCCGACGAGCCGGAACATCAACGTCACCGTTCCGAGCGCGCCGGCGAGCGCGTTGTCGACGGTAAAGCTGTTCTGGATGTCGATCAGGATGAACGTCATGATGGTGAAGTCGAACCCGTCGAGTAGCCACCCGAAAAAGGTCGCGAGGAAGGCTCTCCACTGCTCGCCGGTGACCTGCCGGTACCACAGCCGCTCGGGTTGGTTCGCCATCAGAGGAGTCGCGGCTTCAGACCGCGCGGAGGCACCGCCATCTGGTAGGATGTCGTGCCTTCTATGTTATCCTACTCATAGGAGGATACCGTGAAGACAAAGCTCTCCGTTACCGTCGACGCCGAGCTTGTCGATTTCGTCGACGCACTCCCCGGGACGTCGCGGTCGGCGAAGATCGAAGGTGTGCTCGGCCGCTTCAGGGCAGTCACCGAAGACCAGCAACTGCGGCGCGCGCTTGCCGAGGCGACGGAATCGGATGACGAACGGCTCGAGCGCGAGACGTGGGTCAGGACGATGGAGCAGGACCAAGACATCTGAGCAATGGACACGATTCGACGCGGCGACATCTGGACCGTCTCGCTCGCCGCGCACCCGAAGCCCCGGCCCGCGCTCGTCGTCAGCATCGACGCGGTCAACGATCTCTGCCCCGACGTGTTGCTCATCCCGATCACATCACACGCCGGCCCGCTGCGCGTGCCGCTTCCTGACAACCCGGGCCGCACGGGGCTGCGCGCGCAGAGCTATGCCAAATGCGAGACGCTCGGACCCGTCCACAAGAGCCGCCTCAAGCGACGGATCGGCTCGCTCCCGGCAGGCACGTGGTCGAGCATCGAAGCCGGCGTGAAGCGAGTACTCGGAAGCGCGGCGTAGGAGCGACACTACTCCTTCCTCCCCGCCTCGACGCGGCGGTTCAGGTCCTGAAAGCGGGGGTCTGCGAGCAGCGCGTCGAACTGCGGGATGCTGCTGATGTAACCGCGCCACGCCACGAGGCCGCCGTCCCGATCCCGATACGCCTCCTCATGCAAGTCGGCGACCCGGTCGAGCTCACCGAGGTCGATATACACGCAGGCGATGCACCGCACCGACAGATACGACGTCAGACGCCGCGTGATGAAGAGCGGGTCGTCGTTGCTCTCCCCCACCTCGTAGATGGTGCAGACGTTCGGATGGTCGAGGCTCGAGACCGCCTTCGCCTCTTGCAGGAAGCGCCGCTTGGCGTCGGTGTCGCGGCTCAGCTCGGGGGGAAGAAACTTCAGCGCGGCATCGCGGTCGAGCCGCGTGTCACGCGCCCGGTAGACGACGCCCATTCCGCCGCCGCCGATCCGGTCGCGGATCTCGTAGGCGCCGACACGGGTTCCGGGAGCGAGGGCCTCGGACATCGGGATACGATACCCCTGAACGGGAGGCCCCCATGTCGACATCGCGCCGCATCTCACTCGGGCAATTTGTCCTCGCCGTGTCCACCACATTGATGCTCGCCGCCTGCGGAGCGCCGGCAGCGGATACGCCTACGGTGCACGTCCTGTCGCCCGACGCCCCGGTCATGGTGACCGGCGGCGAGATCCGAGGCGTCGCCTCGGAGCAGAATGCCGATGTCACGACGTTCAAAGGCATCCCGTTCGCCGCGCCTCCGGTGGGCGACCTCAGGTGGCGGCCCCCCGAGCCGGTGGTGTCGTGGGAGGGGGTCCGTGACGCGAGCAAGACTGGAGCGATCTGCGTCCAGAACGGCGGCCGCAACGTGACGCAGGACGAAGACTGCCTGTTCCTCAACGTCTGGGCGCCGCGAGAAACGACAGAGCCGCTGCCGGTGATGTTCTGGATCCATGGCGGTGGCTACACCGGCGGCTCCGGCTCAAGCGCGCTCTACGACGGGACGCAGTTCGCCGCCGACGGCTCGGTCGTCGTCACGATCAACTACCGCCTGAACGTGTTTGGCTTTCTGGCCCACCCGGCGCTCTCGGCCGAGTCGGCGCACGGTGCCTCCGGCAACTACGGCCTGATGGACATGGTCGCGGCGCTCGAATGGGTGCGCGACAACATCGCGACCTTCGGCGGCGATCCGAATCGGGTGACGACCTTCGGCGAGTCGGCCGGGGCCGGGGCGGTCATGTCGGTGATGCTGATGCCGCAATCCGAGGACCTCTTTCATCGCGCGATCGCCGAGAGTAACTGGATCCACGGGTGGGACCGTCCGCTCAGCGAGCCCTCCCGAGGCTGGGAGCCGGCCGAGGCGCAGGGGGTGCGGGTGGCCGACGCGCTCGGCGTCTCCGACGCCGACGACGCGCTGACCGCGATGCGGGACGCCGCGGCGGCCGACGTGCTCGAGGCATTCAACGAAGGCGCGGGGAGCCCCTTCCGGCGGGAGGGGAACGTCTCGGCCCCGAACGTCGACGGCTGGACGATCCCGGACGATCCGCTCGCGATGTACGCCGCCGGCCGCCAGCACGATGTGCCGCTCATCACCGGGATGAACGGCAATGAAGGCTCGATGATGACGCGCGGCCTAAACATCGGCGATGCCGAGGGATTCGAGGCGCACGTGCGAGCGGTCTATCCGCATCTCGCCTCCGACATCCTCGCGCACTACGATGTCTCGTCTCCCGAGACGGCGAAGGCCGGCATCGACCACTTGATCCACGACATGTACTTCGCCGGCCCGGTGCGCGCCCACGCGAACACGCAGGCGGAAGGCACCGCGCCGGTCTGGCTGTATCACTTCACGCACACGCCACCGACCCCGATGGGCGGGAATCTCGGCTCGCATCACGCCGCCGAGCTGGTCTACGTCTTCGGAACGCTGACCCGTCCCGAGACCGACGGCGAACGCCCGCTCGGCCTGAGCACCGTCGGGGACTTCACCGATACGGACATGCAGCTGTCGGAGACGCTGCGGGCGTACTGGCTGCAATTCGCGGCGACCGGCGACCC
This sequence comes from Vicinamibacterales bacterium, assembly GCA_963662965.1. GTDB lineage: Bacteria > Acidobacteriota > Vicinamibacteria > Vicinamibacterales > UBA8438 > DTWD01. The sequence continues at coordinate 86,077 of OY759970.1, forward strand.
CAACCGCGATGATCTCCCGAGCTGGCCGCGCTTCACGGCGGACGGTAACGAACATGTCGAGCTCGGCCGCATGGTCGTGACCGGCACCGCGCTCCATGCCGACGGCGCGGAGCTCTGGAACGCGCTCGAAAGGGACCTGCGCGCCGACGACTGACGACCATGACCATCCGACGGTGCGCGGCGACGGTCCCGTTGCTGGGACTCCTCTTCACGCTCCTACCGGCGGATGCGCCGGCCCAGCAGATCTATCTTCGTGTCGTCGACATGCTTGGCGCTTCCGTCACCGATCTCAGACCCGAGGAGATCACCGTCCGAGAGGACGGGGTCGCGCGAGAGCTGGTCGACGTGCGACTCGCGAACCTTCGGATGAAGCTGACGATCCTGGTCGACAACGGCGAGGTGATGAACAACCGCTTCATGCACTTCCGTGACGGGCTGACGGCGATGCTCGAGGCGCTGCCGGAGAACCAGATCCTGTCGATCCTGACGCTCGCGCGACAGCCGCGGTGGCTCGTACGCCCGACGACCGACCGGGAGAAGATCCAGGACCGGATCGACATCCTCACGCCCGACCCCGCGGACCTGCGGTTTCTGGACGCACTGGTCGAGGCGAGCGAGCGCATCGACGACACCGAGGAGCCTCATCGCGCGGTCATCGTCGTCGTCTCCGCCGACACCGTGGACGACAGCACGATCCATCAAGACCGCTACAACGACCTGGCCAACCGTCTCCTCCAGCACCAGGTCACACTTCATGCGGTGGTGATCGCCGCCGAACGCTCCGCGCGCGCGAACTTCATCCCCCAGGCGAGCATCAACCTGACCGACCTGACGCACGGCTACTACGGATCGATCGCCACCACGACCGGCATCACCGACCGACTGGTCGAGATCGCGGGCGTGATCAATGCGCGCAATCGGGAGCTGTCGCGTCAGCTCGTGGTGCGCTATTGCCGCCCGGACGACGCGCCGCCGCCGCAGCAGGTCGCGGTCGAGATCGCGCGGGACGGTCTCCGATTCGATCTGACCGCCGACGGGCGGGTGCAGTAAGGACAGCGTCGGTGTCTCCATCCAGGAGGCGAGCGGTCCGTTGCTGGCACCACGCGGTGCCGGTGCTTGGACTTCTGCTCCTTTTCGCTCCCGGGGCGGCCTCCGCGCAGGAGCGTTTCTACCTCCGGGTGGTCGACATGCTCGGCGCGGCAGTGGTCGACTTGCGCACGGGCGAGATTAGCGTCCGGGAGGACGGCATCGAACGCACGGTACTCGACGTCCGGCTCGCCAACCTCCCGATCAATCTGACGATCCTGATCGATAACATCGGGACCCGCCGTACCACCACCAGTGGTGTCGGAGCGGCCCGGCTCCTCCATTACCGGGCGGGACTCACCAAGTTCGTCGAGGCCCTACCCGCGAACCAGATGGTGTCGATTCTGCCGCTAGCTGGCGAACCACGGTGGCTCCTACGTCCAACGATCGATCGTGACCGCATCCTTGAACAGATCACGCGTCTGACGCCCGGACGCGACGGAATGCACTTCCTCGATGCCCTTACCGAAGCGACGCGGGAGATCGAGGAGGCCGACGCGCCGACGCGGCCGGTGATCGTCATCGTCACCGCCCCCGCGCGCGAACGGAGCCGGGTGACCCAGGAGCGGTATGACGTCGTGATCGACCGGCTCCTACGGCACGGCGTCACCCTGCACGCCGTCATGGTCACCGGTCGGCAAACGGGATCCGCCGGCGGCCCCGGCGACGACTTCATCTCCCAGACGTGCGCCTACCTGACGGAGCTGACGAACGGGTACCACGGACGCCTTGCCGCGACAACCGGGATCGACGAACGACTCACCGAGATTGCCGCGGTGATCCGAGCGCGCAGTCGCGAGCTATCGCGACAGCTGGTAGTCCGCTATGACCGGCCCGTCGGTGACCCGCCCGCGGAGCAGGTCGCGGTCGAGATCGCGCGCGACGACCTCCGCTGGGACCTCACCTCCGACGGGAGGCTGCGGTAGTGCACTCGCCGTGACCACCGACCGCGCACATCCCTCAGAAATATATGGACTCCTCCCGGGGGCAAGAGAGCGACGGCGGAACAGCCACCAGCTTGGGTGCAGCAAGATATCCGGCCTCTGGTGTGGCACCACTGCGGTTCCGGGCCACGATGGACAAGGCGCTACATCGGGGACCAGAGACCGGCACGGGCTGACAGGGGTACCCAGTGTCTGAATCGGTCGCGTCCGATGTCGGTCCGACCTGTGGGGTCATCACATGTTTCTCACGTAGCTACTCGAAGCGGACGGGGTCCATGGTGACGGCCCCCTGGTGGAGGGGTGTGCACGCGGTGCCGGTGTGCGCTGCCGGCGGTGGCCGGCGAGCACCACGCTACGCGCCCCGTGCGTCAGGAGGGAGCGTAGATACCGGTGGCCCTGTTTGGTGATCGCGCCCCGGCGCCGCCGGGTGCCACTGGAGTGTTCCCGGGGCGTGAGCCCCAGCCAGCTCGCAAACTGCCGGCCCCGCCGGAACGCGTGGATGTGCCCGACGCTCGCCACGAGCGCGGTGGCGGTCAAGAGCCCGACCCCCGGCACCTCGGAAGCAACCGCTGCGTTCCCGCGTCGTGGGCCGCAAAGGTCGTGAGCTGTTGTTCCACCGTCTGAATGCGGGTTTCGCGCTCGCGGAGCTCCGCGTCGACGAGTCCCAAGGCGGTGCGCAGGTGGGACCGGCAGCGGAAGCTCCGCGTCTTCGAGCAGCCGCGGGAGCTGCGTCAGGACGGTCCGCGCCCCCAGGGACAGCGTGACGCCGTGTTCGCGCAGCAGGCCCCGGACGGCAGTGGTGCGGGTCGTCATCCACTGCTGCCGCACGCGCGGTGTAACGCGACGAGCGCTTGCTGCTCAGGACGCTTCACCGCCCCCGGCACCACCGTCCCGCTGCGGGCCGCCTCCACTAACGCCTCGACGTCGGTGCGACCCGTCTTCTGCCGCCGTACGTAGGGGCGCACATACTGCGCCGGCAGCAGCGACACCTGATGCCCGCAGCGGCGCGCGACCCGTCCCCAGTGATGCGCCATGCCACACGCGTCCATGACGACGTGACTGGCCGCCTGCGTGCGGCAGAACCGTTCGAACTGGCGGCGCGTGAAGCGATGATGGGCCTGGAGGCACCCCCGCCGGTCGGCGACAGCGACTTCGAAGACACTCTTTGCGAGATCAACCGCGACGGTCGTAGGATGCATGATGGTCTCCTCTCCAGTTTGTGGTTTCCGGTCCGCTTGCCACGGCCATGATGCCGCAACAAAGGACCGGGAGGAGTCCAGTCCATGACCAGCTCGCCTCGAGGAGCGGTTTGTTACTTGCGGACCGCGTCCAGGCTGACGACCGGATCATCACCGACGACTTCGGCACTGTGCACGGCACCGCGCGGCACGGCGAGGCAGTCGCCGGCCTCGAGCACCGCGGAATCGTCGCCCATCGTCATCCGAAAACGACCGGAGACCACTGCGTCGATCTTGTCGATGGCATGGGTGTGCGACGGAAAGGCGGTTCCCGGCGGGTAGACGTAGCGCGTGACGTGGTAGCCGAGCCGCTCGAGCTTCTGGCGTAGTGCCGCCTCGGTCAGCGGCCCCTCCGCCGCCTCATCCCAATGAGAGAGGTTCATCCTCCCTACATCGGGTGCTGGATCTGTAGGCGCTCGTAGATCCGCACCACCGCCCGCGGGTCGACATTGCGGACGCGGTCGCCGTACGCCGTTTCGTGCTTGCTCATGTCGACGCGCCCGGTCGCGTCCTCGGCCGACACCCCCTCGGCGCGGAGCTTCGACACCTGGGACCACAGGTCACGCAGGTAGCTCTGCAGGTCGTCGATCTGCGAGCGGTCGCTGAACGGCGCCCCGTGCCCTGGCACCATCACGTCGAAGTCGAGCCCCTTGAGCGCCTGCAAACTTGCCGGCCACTCGTCGACGAATCCGTCGCCCATGTAAGGCAGACCGTTAGCGGTCGGGCTCCCGACAAAGAAGTCTCCGGTAAACACGATCCGCTCCTCGGGCAGGAACACCATCGTGTCGCCGCCGGTGTGGCCGCGGCCGACGAAGTGCAGCTGCACCTCGCGCCCGCTCTTGACCAGCGTCATCGTGTCACTGTACGTGAGGTTCGGCGGCTTGACGCGCGTCTCCTGAATCGCGTTCCAGTGCGCCTCCCGCACGCGCAGGTCGATCTCGAGCCGCGCCCGCTCCGTGGCGTTGTTCGTCTCGGCGATCTGCGCCTTGAGCCGTTCGATCTGAGGCGGAATCGCCGCGGAGAACGTGCGGTTCGTCCGCTGCTCCAGCGGGTTTGCCAGATGCTGCGCCCTGACGTAGTCGTGGCCGATGATCTGGACGTCATCGCCAAACAGCTGGTTGCCGTGCGCGTGGTCGAAGTGAAAGTGGGAGTTGAAGACGTAGCGGATTGGCTTGTCGGTCACCTCCGCCTTGATCTCGGCGAGGAGCTTGCGCGCCGCCGCCGGCGAGACGCTCGTGTCGACGAGCATCGCGTGGTCGTCGTTGACGATCACCAGCGAGTTACTCATCGTCGTCATCGCGCCGCTCCCGGTCGCGAAGAAGACGCCGTCTGCGATCTCCTCGAACCGGTACGCCGCCTTGCCGTCGGTCGGATCGGTTTCCTGTACAATCGCCCAGACGCCTGTCGCCGCGAGCGCCACGGCCAGCACTCCGACACCGCGCACGACATACTGCTGCCTCAACTTAAACATGAGTGCCCTTCCTGTTATCAGACGGGGCCGGCGACCCTGCACCCCCTCGCCCCATCAGCCGCTCACTCGGCCGCCGCCTTCCCGGCTATCCCGGGATGATGGTGCTCGATATACAAGAATCCGCGATACACACCGGTTCGGTGCGATTGTTGCTCATGGTCACGCACGTGAACCGTCAGCGTACGCGGCATCTTAGCCTCGTAACAATTATCACGTCGAGCCATCGACAGATGCTGGAAGATCATTCGCTGCTCGGGCGCATTACGAAAGCGTTCCCGCTCGTCCGACCCCACATCGGTGTAAGCGCCGCCGTAGAACGAGTCCGCTGGCGTGGGACGATGGTCAATCGTTCGTGTCTGGCGGCGGTTGGCGGACGCCCTCTCCCGCTCCAACGCCTCGGCAACCTTCTCCACCTCGCGACAGCCGCGACGCGTGCACTCGGCATGGTCGTCGATGCGCTCCACCGGATGGGCGATCGAGATCACCAGCTGCCGCTGCAGCTCGGACATCGCCGGCGTCGGCGCGCCGAAATAGGCGACTCCGTCCGCGGCCTGCACGACGTAGCAATCATTGGGGTGGAGCGTCGCCACTTCCACGCCGGGCTGGTCGACCGGCAGCACCCAGTGGTACAGCTCGGGGGCGGGCTGCGCCCGGTCTTGGGCAGCCGGAGACGGCCCCAGCGCAACGACAACGAGCACGGCGCCCACCGCCAGTGCCGCCCGCGATGCGCGGTCCATGGGGCATTCTACCCTGCGGTATCATGGCGCATGCGAAACCACACTTATCGGTGGTACGTCATCGTTGCCTGCATCGCCGCCATGATGGGCGGTGCGTCGCCCGTCAGCGCGCAACAGGGAGCCCCGGCTAATGGCGAATGGCCGACGTACGGCGGCGACCTAGGCGGGTCCAAGTATTCCCCGCTGGATCAGGTCGACCGGAGCAATTTCGAGAGCCTCGAAATCGCCTGGCGCTGGCAGTCAGCCGATGCGTATCTCAGCATCAACACCCCGGGCGGCGGCGAATGGCGCGCTGAAGCGCCGGTCATTTTCGAGGAGCTGCTCCGACGCGACCCGAATCTGTGGCGCGAAGCTCAGCCACCCTACCTGAACAACTTGAAGGCGACGCCACTGATGGTCGGCGGGCGACTGTTCATCAACATGCCGACGTCGCAAATCGCGTCGATTGACGCGGCGACCGGCGAGACGCTCTGGGTCTACAACCCGAAGACCTACGAGGAAGGGACGACGACGATGTCCGCGCGCTGGAACCAGCGCGGCGTCGCCTACTGGTCGGACGGTCCCGAGCGCGAGGACGAACGGATCTTCGCCGGCACCGGGAACGGCTACCTCATCTGCGTCGACGCCAAGACCGGCGAGCCGTGCGCCGACTTCGGCGATGGCGGCTGGGTCGATCTCGTGGCCGACCTGCCGCGAGCCGCGCGCGGCGACCGTGACTGGCTTAACGCGCTGCGCTATTCGGTACAGTCGCCGCCGCTCGTCGTCGGCAACACGATCGTCACGCCGTCGTCGATCTCGTCCTACAACATCACGAAGGAAGCACCGCCGGGATGGATGCGCGGCTTCGACCCTCGAGATGGACGAACCAAATGGACGTTCCACACCATTCCACAGGGCGACGAATACGGCAACGACACCTGGGCCGGCGACTCGTGGCGCGTCACCGGCAAGGTCGGCGTGTGGTCGCTGATGAGCGCGGACCCCGAGCTCGGGCTGATCTATCTCCCGACTAACACGCCGGCCCCAGACTATTACGGCGGGCACCGCCTTGGCGACAACCTCTTTGCCGAGAGCGTCGTCGCGCTCGATATGGAGACGGGCGAACGAGAGTGGCACTTCCAGGCGGTCCACCACGGGCTCTGGGATTGGGACTTCCCCGCCGCTCCGAACCTGGTCGACGTTGTCGTCGACGGACAGCCGGTGAAGGCGCTCGCGCAGATCAGCAAGCAGGGGTTCACCTACGTCTTCAACCGCGAGACCGGCGAGCCGATCTGGCCGATCGAGGAGCGACCGGTCGCGACCGATACCGACCTCCCTGGCGAGGTGCCGTCGGCGACGCAGCCGTTCCCGACCAGACCGGAGCCGTTCGAGTACCAGGGCGCGGTCATCGACGACCTGGTCGACTTCACGCCGGAGATCCGGCAGATGGCGATCGAGGCAATGGACGGCTATCGGCTGGGGCCGATTTTCACGCCGCCGATGTGGGACGGCACCGTGCAGCGCCCGAGTGCCGGCGGCGGCGCCAACTGGTCTGGCGCGGCCTTCGACCCAGAAACCGGCATCCTCTATGTACCTTCGAGGAATGCCTACTCGGTCATGCAATACCGCGAGCCGATTTCCGGTGAGGCCGCGTCGCTCGATGTCATCGAGCGACGCGGCGAGACGCGGACACGGCCGCAGATGCCGCAGGGGCTGCCGCTCTTCAAGCCGCCCTACTCACGGATGACGGCGATCGACCTGAACACCGGCGACCACGTCTGGATGAAGCCGACGGGAAACGGCGACCGGATCCGAAACCACCCGCTGCTGCGAGACCTCGATCTCCCGCCGCTTGGCGGCGACAGCAGCCGCGCGGGTCCCCTGCTGACGCCAGACATTCTTGTCTTCGCCCTGACGGCCGGCGGCGCCAACGACGGGCCCCGGCTCGTCGCCTTCGACAAGGCGAGCGGCGAGGAGCTAGGGTCGGTCGACCTACCGGGTGGCGCGATCGGCACGCCCATGACGTACATGATGGACGGCCGGCAGTACATTGCGTTGACTGTCGGAGCGGTACCGGTGCCGGAGCTGGTGGCTTTCGCGCTGCCGGAGTAGCGGCCGTCCCGGGCGCGCACGGCGCGCCCGGGACGGCACGGAGCGGGGCAACCGGGGTCCCCGCAAGTGCCGCCGCCGGGGTTCGGGGCCGCAGGCCTCGTTTTAGAAGGACCTGACGAACCCGCCGCTCGACCCGGCGAATCGCGAGTTCACGACGTTGTTGAAAATCGAGCCAAACGAGTAGGTTAACCCGATCCGGAATCGCCATTCGTAGTCGGTGGCGAGCTGCCGCTGCCGCACCAAGATCTCCTCGTCGGTCGCATCACGCCGCGGCAGATAGATCTGGTCCCGGATGAGCGAGCCGTTGCCGCTGAGATTGAGGAAGAACCCGCGGAACAGCCGGATGTCGAGGTTGCCAAACAAGACGAGGCGGTGCTGGTCGGGGTCGTCGAGAAACTGCGAGAACTCGACCGTGAAGTCGCTCTCACCCCACGGCTCGTTCACCTCGAACGATGTCTGAACGGCGTGGTTGATCCGATCCTCCTCCAGTTTGTCGAAGAGCGTCGGCTCCTCGTAGCGAAACGAGTTATATCCCGCCGAGTAGCTCACCGTGAACTGACGCCGCGTTGATTCCGAATACGGAAAGAAGTTGTACTCCACCGCCGGTGCCACCCGCAGCGTCAGATCCTGATTGCGAAAGCTCGTACTGACTGCCGACCCGCCAAAGCCGATTCCAACGTGCTCTCCCGCGCTCTTCACGAAACGGGCATCGAGCGCATTGTTGCGGCGCACGTTCGTGAAGGTCGAGTCGGTCAGCTCGAAGGTGTCCTCGCGGTAGTTCGTGTTGACCCCGAGCCGCATCTTCCACATGTCGGTCGTCCGGTTGGCCGAAAACGACCCGCTGAACGATCTCGTTCTCTCGAGCTCCTCGGCGTCGAAGAAGACTCGAAGACGCGTGCGGAAGACCCAGAAGTTCCACGGGTCGTCCTCGGGCTGGGCGTTGCCATTCCGTGACGGACCGCCGAGCGGGCCACTCGGTCGCGCCGAGACTTCCAGCTGTTGTCCGAGCGCCGTCTGCGCGGCATAGCGGACCAGGCCGAGGCGAAGCGTCTGCGCCAAAGCCCGACGCTCGCTGTCGTCCGTGTCGTCCTGCGTGGTGTAGAAGACGAGTTGGTCGTTCAGACCCTCGAACTCCTCGAGACCATAGAAGTCCAGGGTCCACGCGCGACCCCCGCCTCCTGTGCTCTCGCGAGTGACGAGCACGTGCACCTGCGCGTCGGGGCGATCCCGCACGTAATTAATGAACGTGATCTCGCGGCGCAGATAGTCGTCGTCGCACGGGCCGCAATCCAGAAACACGCGAAGAGCCTCCGCGCCGCTCAACTCCGGCGACTGCTGGGTGGTGTCCGGAACGTTCGACGGAGAGGATCGCCCCGCCGCCACGAGCGGCGACGTCGCCAGCGACACGAGGGCCAGCAGTGTCACGGGCGCAGTCCGGACGAATCTCGACATGTACGGGATCAACGGGAGCGTACGCTCGCGGTGGATGCGACGGTCTCAAGGTATGGTATACGAAGAACGCCGTGTCGACGCTCCCCGCTCCAGGCACCTCTGCCCCATCCTTCACGCTCCGCGACGGCGCCGGCGCCGAACACCGCTTCGGCGATGTCGCCACGGCACCGGCGACGCTGCTCTTTTTCTTCAAGCACGACTGCGCCACGTGTGGGCTCACCGCGCCGCTTGTCGAGCGCGTGTACGGCGAGCTGGGGCCCTCTGGCTTGCGGGTGCTTGCCATCTCCCAGGACGATGCGGGCGACGCGGCTGGATTCATCGCGCAGCACCAGCTGACGGTGCCGGTCGTGCTCGACGACGAGCTCGACAGCTCGGCCGACTACGGCTTCGATGCCGTCCCCGCGCTGGTCCTGACCGACGCCGAGCGTACCGTGCTCGCGAGCTTCGAGGGCTTCTCCAAACGTGATCTCATCGCGCTGGTGGCGCTCGCGGCGGAGCGGTGTGGACAACCGGCGCCGGCGGTCGAGCGCGACGACGAGACGCTCCCCGACCTGCGGCCCGGTTGCGGATCACGCGTCCATGATCCAGAGGTGGCCCGCCGCCTGGCCGTCAAGCGCTCCGCCTCGACCCTCAGCGCGCGCCGGGTGCGCGTCCCGGCGGACCTCGATCCTTACGAGTTCTTCGATGAGCAGGGGCTGACCGACGGGCTCCCGGTCGTGCCGCCAACCGAAGACCGCGTGCTTTGCATGCTCGAGGGCACCTCGCGCGCCGCGACCGACGTGGTGGCGTCGGTGCCGCCGAATCTGGCGCCGGCCACCGTCGAAAAGGTGGCGATCAACGCGGTGATGGCCGGGTGCAAGCCAGCATACCTCCCCGTCGTCCTCGCGGCGCTCGAGGCGGCGTGTACCGACGACTTTAATCTGCACGGCGTCCTCGCCACGACCTACTTCGTCGGCCCGCTCATCATCGTGAACGGTCCGATTCGGCACCAGATTGGCCTCAACTGCGGACGTAACGTCTTCGGTCAGGGCACGCGCGCCAACTCCACCATCGGTCGCGCGCTCCAGCTCGTCGTACGTAACGTCGGTGGCGGTCGACCTGGCGAGGTGGATATGTCGACGCTCGGTCAGCCGGGCAAGGTCGGCGTCTGTATCGCAGAGAACGAGGAGCTCAGCTGCTGGGATCCGCTTCATGTCGAACGCGGTTTTGCGCGCGATCAAAGCACGGTCACGGTCCTCGCCGCCGAGGCGCCACGGGCGATTCGCGACCAGCTGTCACGCACGGCACGGTCGCTCGCGATCAGCATGGGCTTGTCGATCGAGTCGATCGCTCATGTGAAGCTGCACGGCATGGACCAGGCGCTTTTGGTCGTGTCGCCAGAACACATGCGCACCTTCGAGCGTGACGGGTACTCGAAAGCCGACCTCCGCGCGCGGATCCAAGAGGCGACGGCGCGCCCGCTCCGCGACCTGCTCCCGGACACAGAGTGCCACAAAGGGACGCCACTCAAAGTCGTGCCACGCGACTGGCTGGGCCCCGATGGGCGTCCGACCGACGAGGCGCTCGATCGGCCGTTTCCGAAGTTCGCACACCCCGACGGCATCCTGGTCGTGGTCGCCGGCGGGACCGCCGGAAAGTTCTCGGCGGTCGTCGGCGGTTGGGCGAGCGGCGGGCTGAGCTCGAAGGCGGTCACGCGGGCCATTCGGCTCTAGGCATTGTGCTTGCTTGGGATTAGCACGTGCGCACGAGGCTGCTCGGGACGGTGCTCGTAACCTAGTTGGGGGCCGAATGGAGGATTGAAGGCTTCAGCCAGATACCCTATGTAGCAGGCTCAACTCTGCCCCATGTCCCACAAGGGCTTCGGAAAGAAACGACACGCGCGCCCAAACAGATGGTCGCGCCTCCCGATCCCGGCCATCACCAAGTGCCGCCCGTTCACTTAAATCTGAACGTGCGCGGTTTGTCGCCGTCGACCTCTCTGGCGGTCAACGAGCTCTGCGCGGAGATCGTCCAAGAGGGCAGAGAGATCTTCAAGCTTGGCCTGGGTCAGTCTCCGTTTCCCGTGCCCGAGCCCGTCGTGGAGGCCCTTCGCCAGAACGCCTACCGAAAGGACTACCTCCCGGTCCGTGGGCTCGCTGCACTTCGAGAGGCCGGCGCTGGATACCACCAGCGCAGCCACGGCATCGAGCGACACGCAGAAAACGTGCTGATTGGACCCGGCTCCAAGGAGCTCATGTTCCTGCTGCAGCTGGTGTACTACGGTGACCTGGTCATCCCGACGCCGTCCTAGGTCTCGTATGCTCCGCAGGCTCGAATCATCGGACGGCACGTCCGATGGATAGAAACGACGGCAGCCAGCAATTGGCAGCTTCAGCCTGACGCTCTGGAACATCTCTGCGAGACTGACCCCGAGCGGCCTCGCCTCGTCGTGTTGAACTATCCGAACAATCACACGGGCCGGACGGATAGCGCCGACCGGCTCAGAAGACTGGCGAGTGTGGCACGACGCTATCGGGTCGTCTTGTTGTCAGACGAGATCTATGGCGAACTCAACCACGCGGGTACGCATGTGTCGATCGCCGAGTTCTACCCCGAGGGCACGATCATCAGCACCGGTCTGAGCAAATGGTGCGGGGTCGGTGGTTGGCGGCTCGGCACCTTCACCTTCCCCAGCCAGCTGAAATGGCTCCTCGAGGCTATGGCCGTTGCGGCCAGCGAAACCTACACGGCAATGAGCACACCGATCCAGTTCGCCGCGGTGACGGCGTTCGCCGGGGACCCGGTTATACATCAGTATCTGGTGCAGTGCCGGCGGGTCTTTCCCGCGCTCGGACGCCACTGTGCGACCGCGCTGCAGCACGCCGGCCTCGAGGTCGCTGCGCCCGAGGGCGGGTTCTATCTGTTTCCTGATTTTCGACGGTTCAGCCTGGCACTGCGAGCCAAGGGAATCAGCTCGAGTCTGGAGCTTGGCACGCGGTTGCTGAATGAAACGGGCGTGGCGACCATCCCAGGTTACAGCTGCGGGCGGAACCTTTCCGAGCTTACGCTCCGCATGGCCTACGTGGATTTCAACGGTGCCGACGCCCTAGACGCGGTAGAGAAGCTTGGTCCGAACCAGGAGTTGGACAAAACGTTTCTGAGGCAGTGGTCACGCGATCCATGGCTTCCGTCATTCTGGGACACTGGTGCCTCAGAAACGTTTCGTCCAACTCCTGCGTCATGACAGTCCCTGGCGCGAAGTACAGCACGACGGCCAGGGGCCCCAGGAAGGAGCCCGCCGACCATACCTGTCGTCAGTGAGTAACCGCGACGTCGCGCTGCTATGTACCCGATGGCGGCTCCAACCACGCACCAGAACAGAGGAATCCCATCCCAGCCGAAGGAACCCGGGCGCCTGTCGGCTTCGACTCCTGCCTAGAAGCCGCCCATGCCGCCCATGTCCGGCGGACCGCCCGCCGGGGCCTCCGTCTTCTCCTCGGGAATCTCCGCCACCAGCGCTTCGGTCGTCAGGAGCAACGAGGCGATCGAGCCCGCATTCTGCAGCGCCGTGCGGACGACCTTCGTCGGGTCGATGACCCCCGCCTTCACCAGGTCCTCGTACACCTCGCTCTGCGCGTTGAAGCCTTCCGCACTGGTCTTTGCGCCGCGCACCTTTTGGACAACGATCGACCCTTCGAACCCGGCGTTCTGCGCGATCCAGCGCATCGGCTCTTCGAGGGCCCGCTTGAGGATGTTGACGCCGATCTGCTGGTCACCCTCGAGCGTGAGGTCGTCAAGCGCGCTCGCGGCACGGAGCATCGCGACGCCGCCGCCCGGGACGATCCCCTCCTCCACGGCGGCCTTCGTGGCATGCATCGCGTCCTCGACCCGAGCCTTCTTCTCCTTCATCTCGGTCTCAGTCGCGGCGCCGACCTTGATCACCGCCACGCCTCCGACGAGCTTCGCCAGCCGCTCCTGCAGCTTCTCGCGATCGTAGTCAGAGGTCGTCTCTTCGATCTGCGCACGGATCTGCTTCACGCGCCCCTCGATGGCGGCCGACGCGCCCCCGCCTTCAATGATCGTCGTGTTGTCCTTGTCGATCGTCACCTTCTTCGCCGTGCCGAGGTCCTCGACGCGAATGTTCTCGAGCTTCAGCCCGAGATCCTCGGTGATCGCTTTGCCATTGGTGAGGGTCGCGATGTCCTCGAGCATCGCCTTGCGGCGGTCGCCGAAGCCCGGCGCCTTAACGGCGGCCCCCTGGAGCGTGCCCCGCAGCTTGTTCACCACGAGCGTGGCCAGCGCCTCGCCCTCGATGTCTTCCGCGACGATCAGCAACGGCCGGCTGAGCTTCGCCACCTGCTCCAGCAGCGGCAGCAGGTCCTTCATCGAGCTGATCTTCTTTTCGTGGATCAGGATGATCGGATTCTCGAGGACCGTCTCCATCCGCTCCGCGTCGGTCACGAAATACGGCGACAGATACCCGCGGTCGAACTGCATGCCTTCGACCACCTCGAGCTCGGTCTCGAGGGTGCGCGATTCCTCGACCGTGATGACCCCGTCCTTCCCGACCTTGTCCATCGCCTTGGCGATGATGGCACCGATCGTCGAGTCGTTGTTCGCCGAGATCATCCCGACCTGCGCGATCATGTCGCCGCTGACACTTGTTGACATCGAACGGAGCGCGTCGACGACCGTCTTCACCGCGGTCTCAATGCCCCGCTTGACCTCCATCGGGTTCGCGCCGGCGACGACGTTCTTCGCGCCCTGGCGATAAATCGCCTGGGCCAGCACGGTGGCGGTCGTCGTGCCGTCGCCAGCGATGTCGGACGTCTTGCTCGCGACCTCGCGCACCATCTGCGCGCCCATGTTCTCGAGGGGGTCCTTCAAGTCGATCTCTTTGGCGACGGTGACGCCGTCCTTCGTGATCGTCGGCGAACCAAATTTCTTGTCGAGGATCACGTTCCGGCCCTTCGGGCCAAGGGTCACCTTTACCGCGTTGGCGAGCTGGTTAACGCCCTCGAGGATCATCCGTCGTGAGTTCTCACCGTACACAATCTGCTTGGCCATGTCGTGGCACTCCAATCACTGAAACACGTCGTAGGTCTTGTTAGTCGCTGTCGATGACACCGAGAATGTCGTCTTCCCGCATGATGAGAAACTCGTCGCCGTCCAGCTTGATCTCCTGTCCCGAGTACTTGCCGAACAGCACCCGGTCACCGGCCTTAACGTCGAGGGGGGTCACCGAGCCGTCGTCCTTGACCTTGCCGTTGCCGGCTGCGATCACTTTGCCTTGTTGCGGTTTCTCCTTGGCGGTGTCGGGGATGATGATCCCGCCGACCTGCTGCTCGCCTTCCTCGATACGCTCAACGATGATTCGGTCGTGGAGTGGTCGTACCTTGACAGCCATGAACTTCACGCTCCCTCTAAGTGATGACTACGAATAGGGATCCGTCCAGGCAGCCCGGCAAGGTTCGCGATGGCCTGCCCTGAATGCGGTGTGCTACAGTCGCCGGCCTGCGACTGTAATCTCCTCTTATCCCCAGCTACTTTTTCATACCTGTGGAAAATTTTTGGCCGCGCGACATCTAGCAGTCTACAGTCGCGACTGCTAATTTACCCCGCGCGGAAGGCCGGCGTCAAGCGCGGCGTTCACGGGGTGTCGCCACGAGGCGCTTCCGTGAGTTCCATGGCCACGAACCACAGGCGGAAAGCCAGGCGCGGCGGCGCTCTGCTGATTCAACCCCGGCACCCGACAGCCTGGAGATTCACCTCGATCGGACGCTCGTAGACAAGCGCGTGTTCCCGGCCTTCGACATCCAGAAAAGCGGGACACGCAAGGAAGAGTTGCTGCTCGAGCAGGGTCGTGCGAGACTCAGCTACGCCGAGGCCGCTCGCCGAGCCACGACAAGCAGGTGGTCATTGTCGAACGTGATTCGCGAACAGTCGGGATACACATCGCGCACGCGGCGTTGGAACGTGTCGACGGCCGTCTGCAGTCTGTCTGGGGAGTAGAACCTGAACGTCGAATAGTGATAGGCGGCGACTTGCTCGCGCAGTCTCTCCAGGGAGGTCGTGACCTCCCAGGGGATCGTCCGCACCTGCACGGACGCGAAGGCCTGCGTGTCGTCGGCCTGGAGTGCCCCGCGAAGCTCAGAAACGGTGTGCAGCCGGTCTTCCTGCGTGGCGAAGTCGGGAAAGTAGCGGCCCCAGATCGTGTTCCCGTTCTGCTCCGCGGTTCTCGTGTAGAGCACGAGGAGACCGGATGGGGTGAGCACGCGAGACGCCTCACGCACAAACGTGGGCAGGTCGAAGTGATGGACCGCATTAAAGCTGGTAATGGCGTCACAACTCGCGGTGCGGAACGGGAGCGTCTCCACGGCGCCGACGAGATGGCTCGCACCGGGGTACGCGCAGCCGTTGAGCTGTCGGGCTTGGCCCACCATGGCTGGACTCCGGTCCAGACCAATGGGATACACGTCGGTCTCGCGGTTTGACGACAAGTGCTTACTGATCCCGTCTAGGTACCGCCCGGTGCCAGTGCCGACGTCGAGGAGCCGGAAGGGGCGGGCCTGACGTGCCGCGCCGGCCAACACCCCGCTGACGAGACGCACCGCGGCGAGATCCAGGTCACGGAGGCTCCGATACGTAGACGACACATCGCCGAAGTGGCGACCCATGCGATGCGTGCCGCTCCGCGTGTCGTCCGCGGCCGGCAGGGACTCGACAGGCGTACCCGATGTGTCGGCGATGGCCATAAGCAGTCTGATGAACGCCGGACCCGACAGGGTTGGCGGTACTGATTACTCAAAACAGTGAGTGTGAGACTTTGCCACTCGCGAGGCGACCTGTCAATAGGCCAGAATGTCCGACGCGCCAGAATGGCCGGAATGGAGCCGTCCGCCGGCGATCTCAATGGAACAGGACGTGGGCCACAACTAGTGAGGCGAGCAGCGCCGTGCCGAACCGCGCCACACCCCGGTCGGGCGCCTCGACCAGTTCGCGAAACGGGATACGCCAGCCCTGGCGCATCATCGTCGGCACGGCCACCATGGCGAAGCTGAGCACGATGACCCACCCGGACCGCACGAGATAGCTCGTGTCCGGCCACACGAGCGTAGAGCCGAGGTAGAGAGCCATGCTACCGAGCACCGTGCCTAACACGAGGCGCCGCGACGGCCGGATGAGAAAGACGGCGGCCGTCACGAGCACGACGAACCCATTCTTCACGTAGTAGGACAACTCGTTGAACCAATGGGTGAGCGGATCCGCCTGCAGACTCCCCGTCTTTAAGACGACCACGGTAAAGGCGAAGAGCACGCCAGCCCCGAAGGCCCCCAGGATGGCCATTTTGCCCACGCGGACGATGTCTTGCGGCGACGCATCCGGCCGAAGGTAGCGCTTGTAGATGTCGATGGACCACAGCGTCGACACCGAGTTAAAGATCGAGTCGACCGTGCTCATCAGGGAGGCGAAGAGCCCGCAGACGATCAGGCCGCGCAGGCCGGCGGGGAGGAACCGGTTGACGAGGGTGATGTACACCGCGTCCGGGTCGTCGAGTGGCGCGTCCGCCAGGATCCCGGCCATTGCGATCCCAGGGATGACGATGATGAGAACCATGGCGTATTTGAGGACCCCGCCAACCAGGAGCCCCAGCTGAGCGTCCCGCAGGCTCTTCGCCGCCAGGGCCCGCTGCAAAATGACCTGGTTCGCACCCCAGTAGTTCAGGTTCAACAGGTTCATCCCGATGAGGGCGGTCCACGGGACGGTCTGGTGGTCTCGCGGTAAATGCAGGTGCATGAGGTGGCCCGTCGTGCCGAAGAGCGCCGACCAGCCGCCGAGATGGTGCACCGCGACCGATACCGTGACGAGACCGCCGCCGAGGAGCAAGACGAACTGCGCGAGATCGGTTCGGACCACGGCGCGCAATCCGCCCAGATAGGTGTACACCGCCGAGAACGCTCCGAGGGCCACGATCAGGATGGCAAGCCGCACCGCCTGGCTGTCGCTGATCCACGCCACCATCTCGGAAAAAATGCCGTCGAGCGCGTAGGCCGCCCAAAACAACGCCGTGCCGAGGTAGAGCAGTGCGTACAGCGCAATCATCAGCAGCGCGTACGCCAACGCGATCTGCGGCCCGAACCGCTGCTCGAAGAACTGGCTGATGGTGACGACTCTCAGCCGGAGGTAGAGGGGAATGAAGAAGAAGGCCGCGATGACGATGCCGAAGATGGCGTTGAGCTCGAAGTTCGCCTGCGCCAAGCCGTCGACGTAGGCGGCGCCGGCCACCGAGAGGAAATGGCCGGCCTGGATATTGGTCGCGATTGTGGAAATCGCGATGGACGGCCACCGCAACGAGCGCGAGCTGAGAAAATACTCCTCGGGCTCGGCGGCCGCGGTGACCCGAGCCCGCCAGCCGATCGTGAAGATAACGGCGAAGTAGGCGAGGACGATCCCAAAGTCGACCACCGGTCGATTCTAGATCGCCGCTTCGTTGGCTGCGGCGGGTGATACCCCCCGGGCGGCTACCCGATCATCTTCGTGACGTCGTGTCAACACGTCGAGCGTCCGGCAAACGCGAGCGCCGACGGCATCGTCAGGATCCGACGTGGCTCCCCCGCTCTCCGGTCAAGACCGTGCCGCGGGACCGCTGACCGGCGTATCAATAGGCTACCTTGCGCCGGCTCGACGTGGGGATCCGGCACTCTTCGCGATACTTCGCGATCGTACGCCGGGCCAGGGTGAGGCCATCTGCTTGGAGCAGGCGAACGATCCGTGAGTCGCTGAGCGGCTTGCGCGAGTCCTCGTTGTCGATGATCGTGCGGATCCGCTGTTTGATCGTCACCGAGGAGACGTTCTCCCCATAGGCGCTCTGGATGCCGCTATGGAAGAAGTACTTCATCTCGAACACACCCCGGGGCGTGTGCACATATTTGTTGTTGACGACGCGGCTCACTGTCGACTCGTGCATGCCGATGTCGTTTGCCACGTCTCTCAGTATGAGCGGGCGGAGATGCTCGAGGCCGTGGTCCAGGAACTCGCGCTGAAATCGGATGAGGCTCGTGACGACTTTGCGGACAGTTTTCTGACGCTGGTCGACCGACTTGATGAGCCAAAGCGCTGACCTGAACTTGTCCTTCACGTAGGCCCTGGTCTCGTCGGAGGAGTTACTACTCTTGTGCATCATCCGGCGATAGACCGGACTGATGCGCAGCTGCGGCATACCGTCATCGTTCAGCACGGCGACGTACTCGTCTTCGACCTTCGTGATCGTCACGTCGGGGATGACGTACTGGGGCGGCACCGCGTTCAGCCGACTGCCCGGCGTCGGGTCGAGACGCCGCAGAATCTCGATGTGCTCCTTCAGGGCGTCGATTGGCATGCCCAGTTGCCGCGCGAGCTCGGGCACCTGGTGATTCTGCAGCAGCGTCAGGTGCTCACGGACGATCGTCTCACTCGGCGTTCCTTCGAGTCCGAGATGCGTGATCTGCAGCAACAGGCATTCCTGCAGGTCGTGCGCCGCCACACCAACCGGATCCAACGTCTGGACCACGTCGAGCACCCGCTCGACCTCCGAGATGGACCACGCTCCCATCCCGGCGATCTCGTCGACGGAGGCCGCAAGATATCCGTCGTCGTTGAGGTTGCCGACAATCGCTTCGCCGATCTCGCAGAGTAGGTCGTCGCTCGTCCGTAGCCGGAGTTGCCACAGGAGATGATCGGAAAGTGAGCTACTCGTGGAGAGCGTGTTCTCGATCGGCGGCAGCTCTTTGATCTCGGTGGGGATGCGAGGCCGGTATCCCGAATCGAGGTATTCGCCAAAGAAATACTCGTAATCAGCGTCGTCCCAGGTATCTTGGCGCTCGGTCGTCGCCGGCGGCTCCGGATCGGCTTTTTCGACTTGGGCCGCGGCGTCGGCCTTCTGGATGTCCTCGTCTCTTCGACTTGCACCTCTTCGAGCAGCGGGTTCTCGGTGACCTCCTGGTTCAACATGTCGACCAATTCCAGCGTCGTCATCGGCAGCAGCTTGATCGCCTGCTGCAACGAGGGGGTGAGGATGAGTTTGTGGACGAGCTTGAGTTCGAGTGTGTGCTTGAGCGCCGCGCTCATCATCCCATCATACCCAACGCGCAGTGCGTAGAGCGTGTGGGATGGAGACCGACGACGACCACACGGGACCACACGCGAGCTCCGACTTGAGCAGAAATGGACGTGACGAGCACTCAGGATCTGGGACCCGTGACCCAGACTCCGGGCGACGGCATCAGCGGCGCGTCATTCTACTCGGGAATGCCGGAGTCAACCGCTGTCGTATGTCGTCTCGACGGGCGCGCCCAAGACGTGACTGCAGCGTGCGTGGCGCGAGCACCACCCGGCCCCCTACGCACTCATGAAACGCGCTGCCGGGGCTTACCGCCCCGGACCCCGTCGCGGTCGCTTGCGGGGGCCCCAGAAGCCCCGCGCCGCTCCCGCGGTGGCGCGCCGCCGTGCGCGCCCCTTAGTGATCGAGGGCGTAGACCGCGTGCTCGAAGTCGGCGAACACCGAGAGGACCTGCGGGTCCGCGAACGGAAGCACTTGCGTCAAGAGCACGCCGGCGACGCCGGCGGCGGGATCAATCCAGAAGTAGGTGTTGTACAGACCGGCCCACGCCAGACTCCCGGCGGCACGCCGGCCCGGCTGGTCATCGAGATTGATCAAGAACCCGAGACCGAAGCGGCCCCGACCATCGGCGGTCGGCCGGAAGTCGTTCGACCGCTCGGGCAGGGCGGAGACGATGCGGCCGGCATGAAGCGCTCCGACATGGTTGTCGCCCATCGTGACGACCGTCTCCCTCGCAAGCACGCGCGCGTCGTCGAGCGTCCCCTCGTTCAGCCACATCCGCATGAACCGCGAATAATCGCTCGCCGTCGACCACAGGCCGCCGCCGCCATTGAAGGTGGTGACGGGACTCGGATCCCGACGCAACTCCTGATAGAGCCCTCCACCCGCTTGACGACGTGCCAGGGTCATGGTCCGCGACCAGGACGCTTCCGGCACGTTGAACGACGTATCGGGCATTCGCAGCGGATCGAAAATGTGCTCCCGAAAGTAGTCCTCGAGGCTTTGACCGGACACCGCCTCGACGAGACGGCCGACCCAGTCGGTGTTCGTCCCGTACCACCATGAGGTCCCCGGATCGAACAGGATCGGACCGACGACATCACGGTCGTCGGTGCGCGGCTCGAAGTCGCGGATCGTCTCACTCGTGAACCCGTATCCGAAACCGGCCGTGTGCGTCAGTAGGTGCCGCACGGTCATCGTCGTCTCGGGCGCACGGAGGTCGTACGCGCCGCTCTCGGCGTCGACCGCCGCGACAATCTGCACGCGCCGCAGATCCGGCAGATAGTCGGCCGCCGGATCATCGAGGCCGATCCGACCGCGCTCGACGAGCTGCATGGCGGCGACGGAGGTCACCGGCTTCGTCATCGACGCGATGCGAAACACCGCATCGGTGCGGATCGGCATATCGTGTACGTCGTCGGCCGTGCCGTGCGCGCCGCGATACAGGACCGCGTCTCGGTCGACCACCATCGCCACGACACCGAGCACATCCTGGCGGCGGACGGCACTCGCCAGGACCTCGTCGAGATCCTCGAGCGCGGTGGTCGCCGCCGCGGAACCGGACGGATCGGCGGCCGGTGTCTGTCCGCAGCCAAGGGCGAGCGTGGCCCCGATCACCGCCACGCCGACGCATCGGAGCCATCTATTCCGCACGACGCCAGTATAGGGCCGCTCTCGGCTGTGGTACAGTGACGGGCACTGCCCCCGGGAGCGTCAATGAGCGACTCCATCGTCATCCTCGATCCGACCGACGAGCGCCAGGCGATCGGGCGACGGCTCGCCGCGCGCCTATCGGAGCTCGCCAGCCCGATCGGCATCGTCGACATTTCCAAGCCTCGTGGCGATGTGTTTTGCGACGAGCTCGAGCGACTCATCCGCGCGGCGGACCCCAACGTCGACGTCATACGGCTGAAGAAGCCGACCTTCACCAAACCGGCACCGAACGACCTCCGTGACGAGGTCGCCGAACGGTGCACGGCGGTGATTCAAGCGCTCGCCGATTGAGGGTCATGCACGTCGTGCAGTGTGCACGACCTGGCCGACTACGAAGCGCGAGGCATCCCCACCGTCATGGTCGCCTCGTCGGAGTTTGTCGACGCGGCCGAGCGTCAGTCGACCGCACTCGGGATGCCCGACCTCGCCACCCACGCCGTCTATGTGCCGCATCCGATCCAGGATGCGACAGACGAGGAAATGCGTGAGAAGGCGCGCGCCGCACTCGGGGCGATCGTGAACGCGATCACCGCGTAGCCTCCAGCCTCTCGCCACACACGCGATGGACACGATCGCGGTCGGCGTCATCGTCACCTACCTCATCGGCGCCACGGCGATCGGCAGTGTCATGGCGCGGCACGCGAAGACCTCCGCCGGGTGGGCGGTCGCCGGGGGCGGCATGTCCACCACCATGATCGCCGTCGGCATCGCCGGGACGCGGATCGGGGGGGCCGGCACCTACGGCGTCGCCGGCGACGTCATCTCCGGCGGCGTGTGGAACCTCTGGTGGTACGGCATCAGCGCCTTTCTCGCGCTGGCGTTGGTCGGCCTCTTCTTTGCCGTCTACTTCCGCCGGCTTCGCCTACGCACCGTGGGCGAGCTCTTCACGATCCGGTGGCAGACGCGACGCTGTCAGTGGATGAGCAGCCTCTGCGTCCAGACCGAGTACGTCATCGTGAATCTCATCGAGGCCTACGTGATCGGGGTGATCATCAGCACGTTGACGCCGCTGCCGATGTTTGTCGGCGTGATGATTGCGGCGCTGATCTTCTCCACCTATGTCTCGCTCGGCGGGCTCTGGGGCACGGCGGTCACGAATCTCATCCACTGCATCGTCGTTCTGGTTGGGCTGGCCGTGGTCGGCGTCCTGGGCGTCGAACAGCTTGGCGGGTGGGACAGCGTGACCCGCGCGGTGGGCGATCACCTCGCAGCCGCCGCGCGCGACGAGCGGGCCTGGTGGGCATTCACCGGCACCGGGTGGCTGCCGGTGTTCGCGATGATTTTTGCGGCGGCGATTCATACGCCGGCGGCATCCGTCTACACGAACTACGCCACCGCGGCCAAGAGCGAACGCCACATTGCCCCGGCTTTTCTCGCCGCCGGCGTCATCGCGGCCGTCATGCCGATCCTGGCCGGTCTCATTGGTGTGCTGACGACGGCGCGGTACGGGCTCGATGTCGGCCTCGGCGGGTATCGAAACCTCACCACCTTCGCGTCCGAGATCAGTCCCCTCATCGGCGGCGTCGCGCTCGCCGCCGTGCTCGCCGCGGTCATCTCGTCAGGCGGTCCGATCCTGTTGTCGAGCGCCACGATGTTCGTCCGGGACTGGCTCCCGTTCACCCGCTCCTACGACTCGGATCGCCGGCTGAAGGCCTATCAAGTCACGACAACGCTCTACGCCATCGTCGCGGCACTTGCGGCGTGGGTCGTCGCGACGCAGACCAACATCTCGATTCTCGACCTCTTGTTGTTCGGATTCGCGATGGTCGTCCCGCCGGCGATATCGATCGGCTTTCTCATCTACTGGCGCCGGACGACCGAGCAGGGTGCGTACTGGGGCATGGTGTCGGGGTATGCCGGCGGCATGATCTGGTTCGCGCTCATCAAGCTGGCGCTCGCCACCGGCCTGAACGCGCCGGCGGAGGCGTCACTGATCCATCGGGCGGTCGTGGCGGCGCTGACGGTCGACGGCGAAGGGCTCGACCCGTCGTATCTCACGACGTTCATCCCGCTCATCGTCGTGCCGGTCGTATCGATGCTGACCACGGACCGCAGCGGCGACCCCGACACGTTCTACGCGATGCTGTCTGGCGAACAGCCGGTAGAACTGAGCTCGTGTATGGTACTGCGATGCTAGGAACCGTCGAGCTCGAACGCCACGATGACGTCGCCGTCCTTCGTTTGACCAACCCGCCGGTCAACGGCCTGAGCTTTGCGGTACGAGGCTGGCTGGCGGAGCAGTTCCGGGCGGCGCGGGACGCGGACGACGTCGCCGCCATCGTCATCGCCGGCGCCGACCGGATGTTCTGCGGGGGGGCCGACATTCGCGAGTTTGGCCAGCCGACACCGAACGACACGCCGTTCCTACCGGCGGTCATCGACGAGATCGAAGCGTGCGAGAAACCGGTCGTCGCCGCGATCCATGGCGTGGCCGCCGGGGGCGGCCTCGAGGTTGCGCTCGGGTGCCACGTTCGCCTCGCCGCGCCCGGTACCCGTCTTGGTCTGCCGGAAGTGACGCTCGGCATTGTCCCGGGGGCCGGCGGCACCCAACGTCTGCCCCGGCTAATCGGCGTCGAGGCGGCGCTCGATGTGATCGTGACCGGTCGTCTTCATCCCGTGGCCAAGGCGGCGGCGCTCGGTTTCGTCGATGAGGTCGTCGACACAGACCTCGTCGGCACGGCGGTCACACGTGCGCGCGAGCTGGCGTCGACCGACGCCCCGTTGCGGCGAGCGTCCGCGCTCGACGACCGATTGAATGATGCGCGGGGCAAGCCGGAAATATTCGAGACGTATCGGACGAACATGGTGAACCGCGCGCGTGGGTTCGAGGCGCCGTACGCCTGCGTCGAGTGCATCGAGGCGGCGCTGACGATGCCGTACCCCGACGCCATCAAGCACGAGCGCGAGGTCTTCTCGCGGCTGGTGCGCTCCGACCAATCAAAGGCGCAGCGACACGCCTTTTTTGCCGAACGCGAGGTCGCCAAAATCCCGGATGTGCCAAAGGGCACCCCGACCCAGGAGATTACGACGGCGGCGGTCATCGGCTGCGGCACGATGGGTGGCGGCATCGCCATGAACTTCGCGAACGCCGGGATTCCGGTCACCGTACTCGAATCGTCGCAGGCCGACCTCGACCGGGGCCTCGCGATTATCCGGAAGAACTACGCCGCCACCGTACGGAAAGGACGGCTGACCCAGCCGGACATGGACGCGCGGATGGCGCGTATCAGCCCCACCGTCGACTACGAGAAGCTTAGCGAGGTCGATGTCGTCATCGAAGCGGTCTTCGAGGAGATGGATCTCAAGAAGGAGGTCTTCGGCCAACTCGACCGCACCTGTAAGCGCGACGCGGTCCTGGCGACGAACACGTCGACGCTCGACATCGACGAGATCGCCGCGGCGACGGCACGGCCGGAACAGGTCATTGGCACGCACTTCTTCAGCCCAGCCAATGTCATGAAGCTGATGGAAAACGTTCGGGGGGCGAAAACGTCGGCGGAAACCATCGCGACGACAATGGCGTTGTCGAAGCGGATCGGGAAGGTCGGAGTGCTCGTCGGGGTGTGCGATGGCTTCGTCGGCAACCGGATGCTCTATGCGTACCGGCGCCAAGCCGACTTCCTACTCGAGGAAGGAGCGCTCCCTCAGCAAGTCGACAAGGTGATCTACGACTTCGGCTTCCCGATGGGCCCGTTGCAGATGGGCGACCTCGCCGGACTCGACGTCGGGTGGCGGATCCGCAAGCGCCACGCCGCGACGCGCCCCGCGCACTTGCGGTACTCGCCGGTGGCCGACCGCATCTGCGAGATGGGTCGCTTTGGCCAAAAGACCGGGGCCGGCTGGTACCGCTACGACGACGGCAGCCGGACGGCGATCCCCGACCCGGCCATCGAAGAACTCATCGTCGGCGTGTCGGCGGAGCTCGGGATCACGCGGCGGGCAATCCGGGACGATGAGATCATTCCCCGCTGCTTCTACCCGCTCGTCAACGAAGGGGCCAAGATCCTCGAGGAGGGGCTCGCACTCCGGGCCAGCGACATCGACGTGATCTGGATGCATGGATACGGATTCCCGCGATTCCGAGGCGGACCGATGTTTTGGGCCGACCTGGTCGGCACGCGCACGATCTACGAGTCGATGAGCCGACTCTACGACGAGCATGGTGAGTGGCTCGAGCCAGCACCGCTGCTGAAGACGCTCGCCGAACGGGGTGCGGGATTCGGCGATTACAAGACTTAGTGGTCAGGGCCTCGGGCGCTGACGCGTCGTTCGCTATAGTCTTTCTTTATGGCCGCTTCGCCCAAGCCAGCGACGCCTCCGGCCGCGGACGTCGACCTCGTCGAGTGGTACTTCGAGCAGGGATGGACCGACGGCCTCCCGGTGGTGCCGCCGACGCCCGAGCGGGTCGCCGCCATGGTCGACGCGCTCGGCGGTGAGGCGAGCCACCTCGAGGCGCGCATTCCACCACGATGGGGCGCACTGACCCGCGACGTGCTCGCCATCAATCTCGTCCTCGCCGGATGCTTGCCGGAATACGCCGCCGTCGTACGCGCGGCGATCCTGGCGCTCGTGAGTCCCCATTTCAATCTCAACGGCGTTCAGGCGACGACACATATGGCGGCCCCCCTCCTCGTGGTGAACGGGCCGGTGCGCGGCGAGATTGGCCTCAACGGCGGCGCGAACGTCTTCGGGTCCGGCCACCGCGCCAACGCGACCATCGGACGCGCCATTCGCCTCGTCCTGCTCAACGTCGGTGGCGCGTGGCCCGGCGATCTCGACAAGAGCACCCTCGGCCACCCTGGGAAGTACACGTTCTGCATCGGGGAAAACGAGGAAGCGAGCCCGTGGGCGCCGTATCATGTGGACTGCGGATACGCGGCGGACGACAGCACCGTCTTCTGCATCGCCGCCGAAGCGCCCCACAGCGTGACGAACCACGTCGCCAACGACCCCGAGGGTATCCTCGACAGCATCGTGTCGGCCATGAGCACCATCGCGCACAACAACGCCGTGAGCAGTGGCGCGTGCGCGGTCATCCTCGGGCCGGAGCACGCCGCGACGATCGCCGGGAAGCAGTGGACACGTCAGGACGTACGCCGCTATCTCTGGTCGAACACCACGAACACATTCGACGACATCAGCTTCAAGGGTCGCTACGGACGAATCTACAACCGCAATCTGCCGCGGTGGTACAAGCGGGAACCGGGTGCGCGGATACCGATCGTGCCGTCACCCGATGACATCCATCTGTTCGTCGCCGGCGGCGAGGCAGGACGCTTTTCGGCGTTCCTCCCGGGATGGGGCCACATGAGCGCTCCGGTGCTGCGCGCGCTCGATGGCCGCCCGAGACCTGGCGGCGACTGTGTCGATGGGACATGTGAGCTGTGAGCGAACAACGCCTGCCGTCCGGTCAGCTCATCTACGACCCCCGAGGCAAGGTGACCGCCGTTCCCCACCCGCTCGCCTCCAGGCGGGGTTCGCTCGACGGCGCCCGCATCGGCGTACTCGACAACTCGAAGTGGAACGCGTCGAAGCTGCTACGTCAGGTCATCGCGCAGCTCGAAGCCGGCGTGGCGCTGGGCGACGTCCGCTTCTACAAGAAGGCCGGTTTCTCGAGACCGGCGGAGGCTGCCCTTCTCGACCAGATCGCGGCGGAGGTGGACGTCGTCGTCACCGCCATTGGCGATTGAGGGTCGTGCACGTCGTGCAGTCTGCACGACGCGGTCGGGCTCGAAGGACGCGGGATCCCAACCGCCGTCATCGTCACCGACGCGTTCGTGCACGAAGCCGAGGTCCAGCGCGCCGCGCTTGGCGCGGAGCAGCTCGAGCCGGTGGTGATCCGGCACCCGTTGAGCACGTTGACCGATGAGGAGATCGCGGAGCGCGCGACCGAGGCCACCCTGGCTCTGACCCGCACG
The DNA here is from genome assembly GCA_963662965.1 of Vicinamibacterales bacterium. Lineage (GTDB taxonomy): Bacteria > Acidobacteriota > Vicinamibacteria > Vicinamibacterales > UBA8438 > DTWD01. The sequence continues at coordinate 112,805 of OY759970.1, forward strand.
CTCGTGGCGGGCCCCAGCTGACTCGGGACCACTCCGCGGTATGATGCCGGCGTGAACGTCGCGCTGGCGTACGGCCGGGGACGCCTCCCGGTCGATTTTCCAGACCGCCGCACCACGGTCCTCGAACCGACCTACATCGACGGTTTGCCCGACGAGGCGGTGGCGATTCGCCACGCGCTTCTCCACCCGCTCGGCACGCAACCACTACGCACGCTGGTGTCCCGCCACCAGACGGTCGCGATTTCGGTCTGCGACATCACCCGGCCGATGCCGAGCCACACGCTGCTGCCGGTGCTGCTCGAGGAGCTGGCTCACGTTCCCGACGAACAGATCACCGTCTTGATTGCCGCCGGCACCCATCGCGCGTGCACGCGGGACGAGCTGGTCGAGATGCTTGGTGAACCGATCGTCGACCGGTGTCGCATCGTCCATCACAGCGCGTTCGACGAGGACAATCTCGTGCATCTCGGCGAGGTCGAGCCGCGCGTGCCGGTGTGGCTCAATCGTCACTGGGTCGAGGCCGACATCCGAATCACGACCGGGTTCGTGGAACCGCACTTTTTCGCCGGGTTCAGCGGAGGCCCCAAGCTCGTGGCGCCCGGCCTGGCCGGATTCAAGACGACGATGCGGCTGCACGACGCGGGGATGATTGGTAGCCCCAACGCGCGGTGGGGTATCACGGAAGGCAACCCGATCCACGACGCGATCCGACGCATCGCGGCACACGTGGGGGTCCACTTCAGTGTCGATGTCGCGATCAATCGCGACCGACAGATCACCAGCGTCGCCGCGGGCGACATCTTCGAGGCGCATCGCACGATGACGGCGCGGGTCAAACAGAGCGCGATGCAGGCGTTCGACGTACCGTTCGATGTCGTCGTCACGACCAATAGTGGATATCCGCTCGATCAAAACCTCTACCAGAGCGTCAAGGGCCTGTCGGCGGCCGCCCAGGTGGTCAAGCGGGGCGGCGCGATCATCTGTGCCGCCGAGTGCGCCGACGGGTTGCCCTCGCATGGCGAGTACGGCGCGATCCTGAGCGAACGGGCGTCGCCGGCAGCCCTGCTAGAGATGATCTGCGCACCGGGACACAATCGCCATGATCAGTGGGAGGTTCAGGTGCAGGCCCAGATCCAGCGGCACGCGAGCGTCTTCCTCAAGACGGACGGCCTGACGCGTGATGATGTGCGCGCGGCCCACTTGACGCCCATCGACGATGTCGCGTCGACGACGCTGGAGCAGCTCGAGCGGGCTGGGCCAGATGCGCAACTCTGCGTCCTCCCGGAAGGACCGCAGACGATCCCCTACCTCACCAACTCATCGTAGTGGTCCCGACTGCGGTCGCACTGAACGTGCGATCCGGCCCGAGAATCGACGCTGTCAGCACTACGATGAGTAACGGGAGCAACGAGGATCACGGCGACATCACCAAGCTCTTGCAAGCGTGGAGCTCTGGAGACAAGGAGGCGCTCGACGCCTTGATCCCGGTGGTCTACTCGGAAATCCACCGGCTTGCGCACGCGTATCTGCGCCGCGAAGGGCCGCGGCGCAAGCTCCAAACGACCGAGCTCGTCAATGAAGCCTATCTACAGCTCGTGCGCCAGAAGCATATCCGCTGCAGGTGCGCTCGACCGTCACCGGCATCATGTGGTCGAGCTCGAGCAGGTCCGCCAGCTTGTAGGCCGCGATGTTGAACTTGTACGAGTCGGCGAAATCAACCTCCCGGCGACCGCGGCCGAGCCGCTGCGACGACCGGCGAACCTCGACCGATTGAAAGAGCGCGTCGTGCTCCACCGTGCCGTCACTGAGCGTCAGACGCCACGGCTCGGTGACGCCGCTGCCGGCGCGGCGGCTGGCAATCACCTCGGCCGTTTCGAGGAACGCGACCTGGTCCGCTTGCGTGAGCCGGGGTTCGGCAACCCCCACCTGGACCACCCCGACCAGCGCCACCGCCAGTGCGGTGCCGGCCCAGCCCGTCCGCCGTGTCAGCGTCCTCTGCCGCATCGTTCTCTCCCAGATTCGCCTGGCTCCGGCCATTTAAAGACACACGTGCAACACGCGTCACTTTCAGCTCATCTCCGCGCACTTTTCCCGACGGCCGGCGTGCGGTAGTGTCCCGACATGGATTTCACCCATTCCGCACGCGTCGAGCACCTCTGCACACAGCTGAGGGCGTTCATGGAGAACGTGGTCTATCCAAACGAGCACGTCTACGCCGATCAGTTGGCGGCCGCTCCCGACCGCTGGGTCTCGCCGCCCGTCATGGGGCAGATGCAGGCCCATGCGCGTGATGCGGGGTTGTGGAATCTGTTTCTGCCCGACAGCGACCTTGGCGCTGGACTGAGCAATCTCGAGTACGCGCCGCTCTGCGAGATCATGGGACGCTCGGCCATCGCGCCCGAGGTCTTCAATTGCTCGGCGCCCGATACCGGCAACATGGAGGTGCTCGTCCGGTACGGCAGCGACGCACAGAAGACACGTTGGCTCACGCCGCTCCTCAACGGTGAGATTCGGTCGGCCTACGCCATGACCGAGCCGGACGTTGCGTCATCCGACGCCACGAACATCCGCTGTCGGATTGCGCGTGACGGCGACGACTACGTCATCAATGGCCGCAAGTGGTGGATTTCGGGCGCCGGCGATTCCCGGTGCGAACTCCTCATCGTGATGGGCAAGACCGACCCGACCGCCGACCGGCACCGGCAGCAGTCCATGATCTTGGTTCCCACCCAGAGTGCGGGCGTCACGCTGGTTCGCCCCTTGACGGTCTTCGGTTACGACCACGCCCCGCATGGACACTGGGAGGTCACCTTCGACGATGTACGGGTACCAGCCGACCACATGGTGCTTGGCGAAGGGCGCGGCTTCGAGATCGCGCAAGGACGTCTCGGGCCGGGCCGCATCCACCACTGCATGCGGACCATTGGCGTGGCGGAACGGTCACTGGAGGCGATGTGTGCACGCGCGAAGAGCCGTGTCGCGTTCGGCCGTCCGCTTGCCGACCAAGGCGTGGTCATGGCCGCCATCGCCGACTCGCGAGCCGAGATCGAGCAGGCCCGCCTGCTCACCCTCAAGGCGGCTCACATGATGGACACGGTCGGCAACAAGGCGGCGCGGGCCGAGATCGCGATGATCAAGGTCGTCGCCCCCAACATGGCGCTCCGTGTCATCGATCGCGCGATTCAGCTCCACGGCGGCGGCGGCGTCTGTGACGACTTCGGCCTCGCGGAGGCATGGGCGCACACACGCACGCTGCGCCTAGCCGACGGTCCGGATGAAGTGCACCAGCGCGCGGTCGGACGCTTGGAGTTGGCCAAGGATTCCTAGGCAAACACGAGCGTCACCGTCTCCGCGACGCAGGCCGGCTTGTCCTGGCCTTCGATCTCGATGACGAACGTGCTCGTCATCCGTACGGCATCAGGCTTCGTCCGCTCGACCGACATCACCGTTTGCACGCCGCGCAGGCGCGCGCCCACCGGGACGGCGTCCGGAAACCGCACGCGATTGACGCCGTAGTTGATGAGGCGAGACACATCGTCGACCGTGAGGATTTGCTGCCGGAAGTGCGGCAGGAGGGACAACGTGAACAGCCCATGGACGATCGGCCCGCCATACGGTGATTCCCGCCGAGCGCGTTCGACGTCGACATGAATCCACTGATGGTCGCGCGTGAGGTCCGCGAACTGGTTCACCATCTCCTGCGTGACCGTGATCCACTCGCTGGCCCCGATTTCCTGTCCTACCAGTTGCTCGAGTTGAGTCAATCCGTTCACGACGCGCATCAGCTCGCCTCCCGGTTCGACGGCCCACTAGTATAGGGGCACCGCATGTCGGCGCGTTCCCACGACGACCCCGAAGTGATCGATGTCCGGCCCGATGAGCAGCTCAACCGAGCGCGGCTCGACCCCTGGCTTCGGGAGCATGTTTCCGGAATCGAGCCGGACGCCGCGATCACGATTCGCCAGTTTGGCGGCGGGCACGCCAACCTCACCTATCTCGTCAGCGTGGGCGCGTCCAGGTTCGTGCTGCGTCGGCCACCACTCGGACCGGTGGCGCCCCGGTCGCACGATATGCAGCGCGAACACCAGGTCCTGTCCCGGCTCTACCGTGTCTTTCCGTTGGCGCCGCGAAGCCTCGTCGTCTGCACCGATCCAGACGTCCTCGGGTGCGACTTCCACATCATGGAGCGCCGGGTTGGCTTCGTGATCCGGCGGGCGCTGCCGTCGAGGCACCGCGACCAGCCGGAGCTGAACCGGCGGCTCTCGGAGATGCTGGTCGACACGCTGGCCACCCTGCACCGCGTCGACCCGGGCCGCATCGGACTCGGCGATCTGGGACGGCCCGACGGCTTCGCCGAACGCCAGGTGGCCGGGTGGGCGACACGCTGGCGCGCCGCCGCGGACCACGACCAGCCGGCCGTCGAGCGTATGGCGCGGTGGTTGACCCGCGACCCGCCGGCCCCATCGACCGCGACGCTCCTCCACAGCGACTACAAGCTCGACAACATTCTGGTCGACAGCCTCGACCCGGCGACGCCGGTGGCGGTGCTCGACTGGGACATGGCGACACGTGGGGATCCGCTGATGGATCTCGGCTACCTGTTGACGTTCTGGTCTGAGGGCGACGACAATCCGCGCTGGATCCGAGCGACCGGCATGCCAACGACCGAGGATGGCTGGATCACCCGTGAGGAAGTCGTCGCCCGTTACGCCACGTTGACCGGCCTGGACGTGGCGCGCGTACGCTGGTACCACGTCTTCGGCATCTTCAAGCTGATCGTGATTCTGCAGCAGATCTACATCCGCTACCTGCGTGGTCAGACGAGCGACGAGCGATTCGCGCGGTTCGGCGAGCGGATCAATGTCCTCACGGACAAAGGAACGTCGCTGCTGTCGTAAGTCAGGGCGCGCAGTCTAAAACGGCATCCAGACGACCATCGTCACCGCCACGAGAATGGCGCCGATGGTCACGCCCGACCACGTCGTCGACTTCTCGGGCTGCCGGAACACCATCGGGACCATCATCGCGAGCGCGAGCCAGCAGACAAGCTTGATGGTCACCCACCCTTGAAACGGCATCTGCCGGATGCCGAGCAGCCCGAAGCCGGTAACAAACACCACCACGCCGAGGATGCCGGACCACATCAGCGAGAACTTCCGACGTTCGGGCTGCGGGGCGGCGAGTGCCGCGAAGGTGACGCCGGCGAGCAGCACCAGCGACACGATGTGGACGATGAGAAAGATCGAATAGAGATCCGTCATACGGCCGAACGACTCCTCCCTGGTCCTTAGGGCTACGGCGCGGAAAAGCTCAGCGCCGGATCGTATCGAAGCACGATACGCTCGACCGACACGACGACACCGGCGATTGTAGCGAGCACGTCCTCGGCACCTTCGCCGAAGGCCAGGGCCACGATGCCCGGCTGGCTCAACTCAGCGAAGCTAGAGTGATTCTGCACGATCTGCCACATCGTCGGTCCGGGCCCGAACATCCGCTGGTAGACGCCAAACACGACGTCGGCACCCCGGAACTGCTCCAGGTTTTCTCGAAGAAACGCCTCCCACTCGGCGACGCGACCCGGCGCAATCTGCAGTGTCGTTATTCGCGCCAATGAGAGACCGCTGACGTCATCGGACTCAACGCTCAGATCCGAACGATAACGCACCGCGAAACTCTGTCGACTGACAAGGTTGCGTCGGAACTCACTCGTGATCCACTCGAGCCGATCGGGATTTAGCGACCGGGCGAGTGGACCACCACTGTCGAACTCCGCCAAGCTCGCAACCGGCGTCGCGAACCATCGCTCATACGTGTTGCCGAACTCGGCCGTTCGCCATGCCGAGCGCCACGGAACTCCCGCACGCTGATAGGCTGGGATGATGTCGTCGAGCTGCAGCTCGATAAAGTCGTCGAGCCTCTGCGGAATCACCTGGACGATGTCCACCCGGATCCACGACACCTCGTCCTGCGCCAACACCGACGGTGCCAGCATCACGACGAGAAGCGCACCGATGACGATGGGCTTTCCTGCGCGTGATTTCATGGCGACCTCCCCGTAAACTCCCTGGGACGCGCTCTTGCGGCTAACTCTACCACCAACCTCGGGCCGCGCCACGGTCCAGCCCTATGACCCTGCGCCAGCCTGGTATCGGCGCGCACTGATGGTGGCGCCACCATCAATTACGAGCGTCTGCCCCGTCGTAAAGCGTCCCGCGTCAGAGGCGAGAAACACCGCCGCGCCGGCAATGTCCCGCGGCTCCCCAATTCGACCGAGCGGATAGGACTCGATCGACCGCGCCAGGGTATCCGGGTTCTCCCACAGCGCTTTGGTAAAATCGGTCCGAACCAATCCGGGAGCGATGCAATTGACACGGACGTTGCTGCGCCCCCACTCAACCGCGAGATTCCGGGCGAGCTGCATCTCGGCCGCCTTCGACAGCGCGTAGATGCCGAGCTTGTCGTGCCCTTTCAGGCCGCCGATGCTTGACACGATGACGACGCTCCCGTCTTGCCGCTCGGCCATCTGCGGCACCACCATGTTCGCCAGCCATAAGACCGACTTCACGTTGGTCGTCATGATTTTGTCGTAGGCATCGGAGCTGACGTCACGCATCGGCCCAAAGTGAGGATTGACGGCGGCATTGCAGACCAGCACGTCGATCTGACCCCACTCGGTCATCGTCCGGTCGACGAGCGTGCGGAGCTCGTCCTCCCGCGAGATGTTGCACGGCACGGCGAGCGCCCGCCCACCCGCCGCCGTGATCTCGCCGACCATCGACACACACGCGGACTCGGTTCGGCTCGAGATCACCACCTTGGCGCCATGCTGTGCAAACGCCGTCGCGATCGCCTTCCCAATCCCTCGGGTCGATCCGGTAATCAGCGCCACGCGATCGGACAGGTCGAACAGCGTGCGATACGACATCTCGAGAGCTCCTTAGGGTCCTTGCGCCGCGGCGGCGATCGCCTCTTCTTCATCGACGCGCCACAGGAGCGCGCCACCGATGACGAAGAATACCAACAGACTTCCGATGCCAACCCGCTGGGTGTACACATCGGCGAGCACGCCGAGCAACGCGGGCCCGAGAAACGAGGTCACCTTTCCGGAAAAGGCGAAGAAGCCAAAGAACTCCGCTTCGTGCTTCGGCGGGACGAAGCGCGCCATGAGCGAGCGACTCGCCGACTGATTCGGTCCGGCAAAGACTCCGACCATCACTGCCGACACCCAGAACCACGTCCGCGTCGGGGCCACCGCGCCGATGACCGTCGCTGCCGCCAGGGCCACGATGCTCAGCCCGATTGTGGTCTTGCCGCCCACCCGGTCGTCGACGAAGCCGAACGCAAACGCTCCGAGTCCGGCCCCCACGTTGATCACGATGCCGAACGTCGCCAGCTCCGCGAAGCTGAATCCGAACGTCCCGACCGCGTAGATACCGCCGAAGGCAAAGATCGTCACCAGGCCATCGTTGTAGAGCAAGCGCGCGAGCAGAAACCGGCCCACCTGACGGTAGCGGCGCAGGTGACCCAGGGTGGTGGCGAGGTCGAGGAACGCTTGTCGGACGGTGACCGGCGTCGGCGAGATCGACTCGTCGCGCAGGTAGATGAACGCGGGAATACTGAAGACCAAGAACCATGCGGCCACCAGCAGGTTCGTCGCCCGCATGTTGAATCCGTCATCGGTCGTCATGCCGAACCAGAGCGGCTCGGACACAAAGCCGGCCAACGCCACGACCAGCGCCCCCAGTCCCCCGACATACCCCAAGCCCCATCCGTATCCCGAAATGCGACCGACCCGGTCGGGCGTGGCAATCGACGACAAGAAGGCGTTGTAGAAGACCAGCCCGAGCTCGAACGCCACATTGGCGACGATGAACAGCCCGAGGGCGCTGATGACGGCGTACGACTGCCCGGGACGGACGAACGTGAGGGCGGCCGTCGTGACGATACAGACGAGCGAACACGCCATCAGGTATTTGCGGCGGTCGCCTCGATCGGCGAGCGCGCCGGCGATCGGGGCCAGCGTCGCGATCAGGAGCGCGCTGATGGTGATGCCGCGCGACCAGAGGGCGGTGCCTCGGCCGGGATCCTCAGCGAACGTCTCCGAGAAGTACGCCGCGTACAGGAACGTCACCACGAGCGTCGTGAAGGCCGAGTTGGCCCAGTCGTAGAGACACCACGCCCCAATCGCCTTCGAATCGTGTTGCTGCGTGGTCTGACCCGCCACTACGACTCCTGTCATACAATACCGCCCACCGCACCGTGCCGCGCCTCTACTTGATTCGTCACGCCGAAACGGACCTGAACGCGTTGCGCATGATTCAATGGCCCGACACGCCGTTGAATGCGCAGGGCCTCTGGCAGGCGACGCGAATGGCCCACGTGCTTCGCGACCACAGGATCGGCGACATCGTGAGCTCCGACCACCGACGGGCACGCGAGACCGCGGAGCGACTGAGCGAGACGACCGGCGCGCGCGTGTCGACGAGCGTCCGCCTACGTGAGCGTCACTTTGGCGCGCTCCGGGGCACGGCGTGGCCGCCGACGTGGGACCAATTCGACAGCGACGACTTCGCACCACCGGGGGGAGAGAGCGGCCACGCCTTTCACCGACGAGTCGATGAGGCGTGGTCGTGGCTCCAGTTCCGCATCGACGCGTCTGAGCGCGCGCTCGCCGTAGTCACGCATGGGCTGTTTTGCCGGGCGCTCGCACGACGCCATCTGGACTGGCCAGACCGACCGGAGGCGCCACGATTCTCGAACGCGTCCATTACCATCGTCGACGGCGCGCCACCGTGGCGAGTGCTGCAGGTCCCGAACGATGATCATCTGAAGTCTGAAGAACGACAAGGAGAATACGCATGCCGTTCTATGCGCTGATCGCCCATGACCGCCCCGGCCTCGAGCACCGGAAGCAGCACCGCCCCGCCCACCTTGAGCACATGGCCCGACTCGACGCCGCCGGCCGACTCCGCTACGGCGGTCCGCTCTTGAACGACAAGCAGGACATGGTCGGAAGCCTCATCATCCTCGAAGCCGACAGCCTCGACGAAGCGAAAGCGACCTACGCGGACGACCCCTACGTCATCCACAACGTCTTCGACCACTACGACGTTGTCGAGACGACGCCGGTGTTTCCCCGCGGGAATTAGCGGGCCACGTCGGGAAAGCGCGGGCGGTCGGGCTCGAGCTGGCTGCCAATCGAGTTGAGGGCGATCGAGACCATCCGGTAGCCGGCGACCGTAATCACGACATCGATCAGCTCCGGCGCGCCGTAGTGCTCCGACAGGGCCGTCCAGGTGGCGTCCGAGATCGTGTCGTCGCGGTGCAGTTCGTCGGTCGCGCCAATCAGCGCCGCCTCGAACGCATCCCACCCCGCGGCGTCGGCACCGACCGCCACGCGACGGATCTCGTCGTCGCTCATCCCGATACGCCGCGCGGCACGCACGTGTTGGGCCCACTCGTATTCCGACCCACACAGCCATCCGATCCGGAGAATGAGGATCTCGCGGGCGCGATCGGTAAGCGTCGCACCGGTGCGAATGTACGCCGATTGCACCGCACGCGGACGAAAGAAGATCGGGTGGCGCGCCAGCGTCGCGTAGAGGTTCAACACCGGTCCGCCGCGATCGCCCGGGTCGAGGAGCTCGCGGACCTCGTCGGACCACTCATCCCGCGGAATCGGATCGAGGCGTGCGGCCGCGAGCGGCGCTGGGTTCGCGCGGGCCGGCGCAATGTCGCGACGGACATCGGTCGGCAGACGCTCCGGGAACCGGTCGTCCGGTTGCACCCCATAGCTGTTCGCCATCATCGACAGCATGATGAACTCGGCGCCGGTGAAGATGACATCCATCAACTGCTGTAAGTCATATCGCTCGGCCATCGTCCGCCACGATGCGTCGCTGAGGAACGAGTCGCGGTAGATCTCGTCGGTCGCACGGATGATCGTGGCATCCCACTCACCCCAGCCTGCATCCGGCCCCTCAGCAATGCGTCGGAGATCTCGTTCGCCTAGTCCGACCGAGCGCGCCTGCGACGCCAACTCCGCCCAGGTCGCCTCCGAGCGGCAGAGCCAGGCGGCGCGCAGCCCCATCAGCAACTGGTCGACGGCGGTCACCATCGAACGCTGACGCAGATAGGCGGCCAGCGGCCCGATGCCATGCAATGCGGGTGGGTGGTTCGCTAACGCGCGGTGCAGATTGGTCGCGTCGGCCGCATCGATACCGAAGCTCTCGACGCCTGCTCTGACATCGGCCGTCCACGCCACCTCGTCGATTGGGCGAATGCGGATCTCGCCGGGTGTCGACTGCGCGTTGGCCTGAGCATTCCAGATCGCCAGGACGAAGACCGCGCCGGAAAACGCGACGAACGGGACACCGAATGCTCGTGCCATTCGAACGTCTGTCCAGCACGGGGCTACGTCAGGCGCAGCTCACCAGTGCTGCACATTTAACCCTTCGATGCGAGCAAAGCCTCGCCGGTCTCGGGTAACAACATCATAGCCAAGCCAGACCGCCGTGGCGGCGATGATCAGGTCGTGTGCCGCCGGTCGCATGCCCCGGACCTCGAGATCGGCGGCTAGGGCTGCGTGTGCCCGCGCGACGCGGAGATCAAACGGAATGATTGGAAGCAGCGCCAGCCATCGCTCTACACGGGTCTCGGACTTTGCGCGTTGCACGCCCGCGAGCTGATGAAGTCCGTGTACCAACTCTGACGCGGTAATGGCAGCGATGGCTATCGACTCGGTCTGAAGCTCGGTGAGGTGCGGGTCGAGGTCGAGATGTCCACAGTCGGCCGCAATGAGCACGCTCGTATCTATCAAAGCGCCCATCGGTTCTTGGGAACCTTCGCCCACTGGAAGAACGCGATTCCCTTCTCGACCGCCTTCGGTGTCGACGCGAGCAGGTCTGCGAGGTCCCGAAGCGTGAACACCTTGGTTTCGACCGGCCCGATCTGCGCCACTGGTTTGCCGCTGCGTTCAACGACATAGACGGCTCGCTCCTCCCGGACGCGATCAACGATCGTACCGAAATTCTTGGCGGCCTCCGTGGCCGTGACGACGCGTCCTGACGCACGCCTGGCGTTGGGGCGTCGAGCGCGCTGGCGACGTTGCGGCATGCATCAATAATACGTAATATACGCAATTCACAATTAGGTCCGAGGGCGACGCGTACAGCTTCCGCAGCAGGTCAAACGGAATCAATCATTGACTCACGGCTCAAAGCTCAGGGCTTACGACACCCCGACGACGTTAAGCCCGACGCCTCGAGCTGTTCCGCTGCACGGAGGGCGGATTCGAGCTGCACCGCGGAGTTGCCGTAGTACATGCCCAATCGGGCCCGATAGCCGAGCAGCTCTCCCAGCAGCCGCCTGTCGCCCACCGCCTCGGCTTCCTGAATCGAGCTGTCGAGTAACGACGCCCCGCCGCCGTAGTCACCGCTGAGCGCACGACCGAGACCGGCGAAGCCGTTCAGTCGGCAACGTTCTACAGCCGGTAGATCGCCCGCGGCAAGACCACGCTCGCGGATCTGCAGGTCTCGTCGTAGATGCCTTGCAGTGTCAGCAAGTAGCCGGCGTCGACGCAGAGCTGCGTCAGTGGCTCGACGGCACCGGCCTCCGCATACAGCTGACGCCATTCGGTCAGACATTCTTCCGGACGGCCGAGACTCCGGAGCGCGTGCCCCCGTCGGGCGAGCAGTTCGGCCCGTCCGATCCCCTCGGGCGCCTCCTCCAACGACAGCGCCGTGTCGATATGCCCGAGCGCCTCCTCGAACCCCGACGCCGTCATCGCCTGCTCCGCCGCGAGCGACCCAGGCGCCGGTGACCGTGATCCGGTCGGACGGCGTCGCTCCGGTCGAGTGCCCGTCGCGCAACTGTTTCGCCAGGCCGAAATCCATCACCTTCACATGACCCTGCTCGGTCAGCATGATGTTCGCCGGCTTCAGATCTCAGTGGACGATCTGGTGCTTGTGCGCCTCCTCGAGCGCCTCGGCGACCTCGGTACCGATCAGGATCACTTCGCGCAGCCTGAGCGGCTCGCGCTCGACACGCACCTGAAGCGTCTCGCCGACGACGTACTCCATCGCGATACACGGTCTGCCGTCGGCTTCGGCGACCTCGTAGATCTTGCAGATGAACGGATGGTCGAGCGCTGCCGCCGAACGCGCCTCCCGTTGGAATCGGTCGCGCGCCTGCGGGTCATGCTCCAGTAATTCGGGCAGGAACTTGAGCGCCACCTTGCGCCCAAGCTGCGTGTCCTCGGCAAGAAAGACCTCGCCCATACCGCCTTTGCCAAGAATGGAGAGGATCTCGTATCTCGATGTGCTCATCTTGTGGACCGCCGGCGCACAGACCCGCTGGCCCCGGAAGGTTACTCCGCCCATCGCGAGTGGACGGGAACGGGTCTTTGTCTACTAGAATCAGGCGCTATGGCGGAGATCGACGTCTCGACACTCTTCTCCCTCGCCGGCAAGACGGCGCTGGTCACCGGCGGGTCGCGCGGCATCGGCCTGATGATTGCCGAGGGGCTCCTCCAAGCCGGCGCCACCGTCTACATCTCGTCGCGAAAGAACGACGTCTGCGACAGCGTCGCGAACGACCTCTCGTCGGTCGGTGCGTGCGTGTCGATGCCGGCCGACGTCGCGACTTCGGAGGGCCGGGCGGCGCTCATCGCGGCCGTCACCGAACGCGGAGACGATCTTCACATCCTAGTCAACAACGCCGGCGCGAGCTGGGGTGCATCGTATGAGGAGTATCCGGAATCGGCCTTCGACAAATTGCTCAGCCTGAATGTCAGTGCTCCGTTCTTCTTGACCCGGGACCTGACACCGTTGTTGGCGCGCGCGGCCAGTCGGGACAACCCGGCGCGGGTGATCAATATCGGCTCGATGGACGGCCTGCACGTGCCACAACTCGTGAAGACCGGGACGTTCGCGTACTCCGCCAGCAAAGCCGCGGTCCATCACCTGACACGAACCCTGGCGGTCGAACTCGCTCCGAGGCACATTACGGTGAACGCGGTCGCGCCGGGGTTTTTCGAAAGCAGAATGACGGCCGACGTGCTGGAACGGCACCGCGACGACATCGTCGCCGCGTGTCCACTCGGGCGCATCGGCCGCCCGGAAGAGATGGCCGGCATCGCCATCTACCTCGCGTCTCGCGCGGGCGCGTATACGAACGGCGCCGTGATCCCGGTCGATGGCGGTACGCGGCTGAATTGAGACACGACGCCCCAAGCAGGCGGAGACTTCGATGATCTACAAGAGCCCCTTTCCCGACGTCGAGATTCCGGTCACACCGCTGCACGAGTATGTGTTCGAGAATGCTGATCAATGGCCGGACAAACCGGCGCTGATCGATGGGCCGACCGGCCGGACCCTCACCTACGCGCAGCTGCGTGTGGCCGTCACGGCGGTCGCCACGGGGCTCGCCGCACGCGGCTTCGGCGCGGGTGACGTCTTCGCGATCTTCAGCCCCAACGTCCCCGAGTACGCCGTCGCCTTCATGGGCGTGTCGGCCGCCGGGGGCACGAACACGACGATGAACCCGATCTACACCGCCGACGAGGTCAAGCGTCAGCTCAACGACTCGGGCGCGAAGTTTCTGCTCACGATCCCCCAGTTCGCACCGACCGCCCGCGACGCGATGGAGGGCACCGGCGTCGAGGAGCTGTTCGTCTTCGGTGAGGCCGACGGCGCCACCCCGTTCGCCGCACTCATGACCGGCGGCGACGGCCCCCTGGTCGACATCGAGCTCGACCCACACAACGACATCGTGGCGTTGCCCTATTCGAGCGGGACGACCGGCATGCCGAAAGGCGTCATGCTGACCCACTACAATCTGGTCGCCAATCTCTCGCAGATGACGGCGATCGAAGCGATCGAGCCGACCGACACCTTGATCGGCATTCTGCCCTTCTATCACATCTATGGGATGACGGTGATCATGGGCGGCGCGCTGCGGAACGGTGCCACCATCGTGACGATGCCCCGCTTCGACCTCGAGCAGTTCCTCGGGCTGTTGCAGACGCATCGCGTGACCATCGGTTATCTCGTGCCACCGATCGTCTTGGCCCTGGCCAAGCATCCGCTGGTCGACCAATACGACCTCTCGGCGCTCCACGACGTCATGTCGGGCGCCGCGCCGCTCCCCGAATCGGTCGCGACCGGTGCGGCGACACGCATCGACATGGTGGTCAGACAGGGCTACGGCTTGACCGAGACCAGTCCCGTCACCCACACCAACGCGCGCAGCAAGGAGCTCCGGATCACCTCGGTCGGCACCGCGCTCCCCAACACCGAGTGGCGCATCGTCGATGTCGACGGCGGCGCCGACGCGGCCGAAGGCGAGCTGGGCGAGGTCTGGGTCCGTGGCCCGCAAGTGATGAAAGGCTATCTCAACAACCCCGAGGCGACCCGCGACATGATCGATGACGACGGGTGGCTCCACACCGGCGATATCGGCAAAGCCGACGCCGACGGCTATCTCTACGTCGTCGACCGGCTGAAGGAGCTAATCAAGTACAAGGGCTTGCAGGTGGCGCCGGCCGAGCTCGAAGCGATCATCCAATCGCACCCGGCGGTGGCCGATGCGGCGGTGATTCCGAGTCCAGACGAGGAGGCCGGCGAAGTCCCGAAAGCGTTCGTCGTGCTCCGTGAGGGGGCAAGCGCCACCGCCGAGGAGATCATGGCACACGTCGCCACGAAGGTCGCCCCGCACAAGAAAGTACGCCGACTCGAGTTCATCGACGCCATTCCGAAGGTGCCGTCGGGCAAGATCCTCAGACGCCAGCTCGTCGAACGCGAGCGGGCCAGCCGACCCGGCCCGAGCTGACGCGCCCGTGCGTCGTCGGACAGCGCCATCCTCGGCCGTAGGTGTGGCTACTGCTCGACGAACGGCAAGAACAGCGAGACCCGATCCTCCGAGCCGACCGCCCGCGAGATGTGCCCTTGACCGGTGGTGTCCTCGGCCAGCAGGATATGGCCCGGATGCAGGCGAACCGCCGTGCCATCGCCGATGACCACCTCACTTTCGCCGGCCAAGGTGATGACGAACTGCTTGCGCGGTGCGGTGTGCCAATCGATGTAATAGTCGGGCGATGTCCGCCGAAACTGGACGTTGGTCACCGCGATCGGGTCGGCCATCTCAGTGAAGCTGTTCGTCCGATTGAGCGGCATCTCATACTCTTCCGCATGCGTCTTCCCGTCGTCACCGGTATAGATCCGCGTCACCTTGATCGGCGTGCGCGTTTGGGCCAACGCGGGCTCATCCGTCCACCGGGCGCCGGTGACGACGACAAGGGTTGGAATCCAGCCGAGCACGAGCGCGCGCCGTAGCCACCTGGTTGTCATCGTCATCGGTCCCCTCCTGGAAAAGTCGTGGCATTATAAGCAGACTCAGCCGTCAAGCACGAAAGGCTTCCATGACACGACTCGCTTTCACGCGTTGCTTCGCCATTGCACTGCTCGTCACCGCCGTCGGCTGCGCATCCGAGATGCCCGCCGGAGACGACACGAGCCGAGCGGGCGGCGGCCCGCCGCCGATCATGGAGCCGGAGCCGAACACGACCGGCGATCCCGAAGCCATCCGGCCGTTCGAGATCAACGTGCCGGACGCGGTGCTCGACGATCTCCGAGACCGGCTGGCCCGCACCCGGCTGCCAGACGAGATTCCGGGTACGGCGTGGGACTACGGCACGAACCGCGCCTATCTCGAAGAGTTGCTCTCCTACTGGCAGCACGACTTCGACTGGCGGGCGCAGGAGCGGATGCTCAACGAATTCGATCAATTCAAGACGACGATCGACGGACTCGACGTCCACTTCATCCATCAACGGTCGCCGCACGAGGACGCCCTGCCGCTCGTCATCACCCACGGATGGCCGGGGTCGTTCATGGAGTTCCACAAGATGATCGGTCCGCTGACCGACCCCACGGCGCACGGCGGCGAGGCGGCCGACGCCTTCCACGTCGTCGCCCCCTCGATTCCCGGATACGGCTTCTCCGACAAACCGACCGATCGCGGATACAACCCCGAGCGGATGGCCGAGATCATCGGCAAGCTCATGGAGCGGCTCGGCTACGACCACTACGGCACCCAGGGCGGCGATTGGGGGAGCATCATCAGCCGATGGCAGGCGGTCCAGCATCCCGACCGCGTCGTTGGCGTCCACCTCAACATGGTGACGGCCGGGCCGCCGCCGGGTGTCGAGGACCCGCAGGCGGGTGTACCACCGGAGGAATTGGCGCGGATGCGCGCGCGGCAGGAATTCTTCGCCGACGAACGTGGCTACAGCAACCTGCAAGGGACGAAGCCGCAGACGCTCGGTTTCGGGCTTAACGACTCGCCAGCCGGCCTCGCCGCGTGGATCGTCGAGAAGTTCATGACCTGGTGCGACTGCGGGGACGACATCGAGAGCGAGTTCACCAAGGACGAACTGCTCACGAACGTCACGATCTACTGGGTCACCGGCACGATCACGTCATCGACCCGCATCTACTACGAGTCACGGTACACGCCGAGCCAACCGCTGGGGTATATCGAGACGCCGGTCGGCTGCGCGATCTTCCCGCACGAGATCTTCATTCCACCACGTGCCTGGGCCGAAGCGGCCTTCAACGTGACTCAGTGGACCGAGATGCCACGCGGCGGACACTTCGCGGCATTGGAACAGCCGGAGTTGCTGACCGACGACGTCCGCGCGTTCTTCCGGGAGCTGCGTTAGAACAACGCTGGTTCGTGTGGCTTGGGCTCGCCAGCACGCGGGTCGCAGGTTCGAACGGAATCAGCAAGCGGGCGGCTCGACGCCTGGCTGCTCAAGTCCCGGAAGAAACCATTTGCCTTTGGCGAGCGAAGCTCTTGGCTTCACCCAGTGCCCGGCTAGGAACTTGAGCGAGTTGGTTTCTGAAGGGATGTGGGCAGTCGGGCGTTCCCGGGTTGCCGAACAGATGGGTAACCCCTTCGTCGACCAGGAGCGAGAGAAATGCGGTGCTACCGCGCATCGACACGAGTCCGAGGACGCGACCGGCCGTCGACGCCGTGCCAACTGCCGCGCTGCGCCCGCACCCAGTCTGGCTTTGCCGCGTAGTTGGCTTCGGTATCGGTCATCGACGCCGGACGCGGATACCGAGTGTCGACATACGCGCCCGCATGCCGATCGGCCGGCGAGAACGGGGCGTCAGGATGAAGACGATGTTGCGCGGGGCTTGCGCCGACTTTGCGGCGACGCTCGCCACGTGACCCGAACGCGACACGGCGGTTAGAGCCACGCACCCGATGAGTCGGAAGAGGGCCATAGGTCCGAGCACGGAAAGTCTGTTCGGGGTCAGGACCCGCCAATCAAGAGAAACCGGATCGGATTACGGCCCCGGAATCACGCCCTCGGTCGACAGCGCGATCCGATACAGCGACGTGCTCCCCGTCATGTAGAGCGTCCGCCCATCGTCGCCCCACGCCACGTTGGCGGTCACCTCGGGCATCATGATCGTCCCGAGATGGCTGCCGTCCGGCGCAATGATCCAGACGCCCCCCGGACCGGTAGCGAACAGATGGCCCGCACGGTCAACCTCCATCCCATCAGCCGCACCGTCGGCTTCTTCGTCGTTGAGGTCGTAGAAGACGCGGGCGTTGGACGCTCCGCTCTCATCGAGGTCGTACGCCATCCAGACCCGATTCTCCGCGTCGGAGTTCGCCACATACAGCGTCGACTCGTCGGGTGAGAGGGCGATGCCGTTCGGCCGCGTCTGGTCGCGCACGAGTAGCTCCAGCTCGCCGTTCGGCCGCAGACGATAAACACCGTTGAAGTCGATCTCGCGGAGCGGCGAGTCCTCGAGTCCGTCGAGACCATACGGCGGGTCGGTGAAATAGAGCGACCCATCCGACCCGTAGGTGGCGTCGTTCGGGCTGTTGAGTCGCTGCCCCTCGTACCGGTCGACGAGCACGGTGCGCGTGCCGTCAGCGTCGACCCGAGAAATGCGGCGGTTGCCATGCTCGCAGATGATCAACCGGCCGTCCGCATCGAGCGTCAGCCCGTTCGAGGAGATCGACCGCAGACCCTCGCGGTCGCCTTCAAACACCGGATCGATGAACGGACTGGCGCCATCGGCCTCCGTCCACTGATAGATCGTGTTGCCCCGCACGTCGGAGAACAACAGGCGCGATTCGCCGCGGAGCCAGACCGGCCCCTCGATGAACACGAACCCTTCGGCCAGCTTTTCGATCTGCGCGTCGGTCGGGACGAGCGCGTCGACACGCGGGTCGAGCCGTAGGACCGAGCCCATCTCGCTACCGAGCGCGTCGGTGTCGCTCATCTCTGCCTCGGAAACCGGCGGCTCGGGCTCGCTTCCGCCACAGCCGACGGCCAGCGCCGCGACCAGGCTCAGGGCGGCCACGCGTGTCGTCTTGGTCATGAGATCCCCCGTATGACCACCGACCGCCCTCGATGGCGATCGTCGTCCCCAGCGGCTTCGAAAGACGCTGGAGCCGTTCGAGTATACGGCGGCCCACCTCCGGCGACGCCCGGTGCGGCACGCCACGATTCGCAAACTGTTTCTCGTGTCCGCGGTCGAGCGGGTACAGCCGCACTTCGGCGAGCTGACCGCCGGCGAACCGGCTCTCGGCGATGATGCTTTCATATTTGATTGCCAGGCTGTTACGGAGCGGTCGCTCGGGCACTCTATCGTCACCGGTATACGGACCAAGCGGTGCATCCATCTGTCTGAAGAACTCGCCAAACCCGTAGAAAATAGGGCGTCCCTTGTAGATTTCGATCCCACGCAGCACGTGCACGCCGGATCCGAGGAACGCGTCGGCCCCATTGTCGATGGCGGTTTTCGCCAGTACCGGCAAGAAGTCTGGAATCGACGCATCCCTATGGACGTCGACCGTGCCGGTCGTCTGATGGGCGTGGAGCGCGACCATCATGAAGTCCGCCCGCTGCTTCCCCGCACGGACGCTCGTCAAGATCTCCTCGAGGTCGGCCTCGTTCATGTCGTAGCTGTAGCGCGGCGTCTTCCCACTGTCGCGTTTGAACCATTCCCCGAGGATCTGGATGCGGTCCGGCGGCTCATCCTGCGGTGCGTACAGACTGCCGCCGGTCGGAAACGCCCCGCGTATCGCGCGCACGGACTTCATCAGCTCGGAGTCGGCCGTGAAGTGCCGCATCGTACCGAGTGTGCTCAGTCCCGCCCGCTCAGGCGCCTCGCCGCGCGACGGAAGGCTGCGCGTCGTATTACGAAAGCTCGACGACATCGCCACCAACGCCACGCGTCCCTTCGGGGTGCTCAGGTAGTGCGGCGCACGGGCGGCGCCGTGCGTCTGACCCGACCCGGCGTACACGAGACCGGCGTCGTCGATCGCCCGGTTCGTCGCCAGCATCCCGTCGACGCCGAAGTCGAGCAGATGATTGTTCGCCCGCCCGACCATGTCGAAGCCAAGCGCCTCAAAGTCGGCCGCGATCTCTGGTGGGCCGGCGAATCGTGCCGGCTGTGTCCGGAAGCGTCGAAAGTCGAGCGCCGCCACCTCGAAATTGCCGAACGCCACGTCGCCGCGTCGAATGATCTCGATCGCGGCTTGGAAGTCGGCGTCGGCGTTGACGGCGTGCGGGTAGGCGCTGATCAGATCGCCGACGGCCGTGAGGGTAAAGCCATCGGCGATGTTCGTCTGGAGCTCGAACGCTTGACCCGCCCGCTGTGCCTGTGGCGCGCCCGACGCGGCGACCGTGATGAGCGCAGCGACGGCCACCGCCGTGAGCGCCGTGAGCCAACGTACCAGCCGCGTCCTCCTCGCCGGCATCGTCAACCTCTAGAACACCGCGATCGGGTTGACCGGCGAACCGGTGCCGTTCGGAATCGGCAAGGGTGCGATCGTCAGCATGAACTCCCAGCGATTGCGCTCGGCCGCCGCCTCGCTCAGGTCGTCAAAGTCCGCGCGGTCCAAATGATGCACGCCAAGCATCGTCAACGCGAAGTCGTGGAGCGCGAGGCGCGGTAGATCACCCGGCGGCTGCGGCATGTAGCCCGGGGTTTCCCACCCAATGATCGCGACGTCGCGTTCCCGCAGCCACGGGATCACGGTGTTGTCGAGGCCGGCGGCCTCGGCCCCGGTGTCGAACGGGCCGATCGCGTCTTGACGCGCCCACCGGCCCCACCGCAGTAGGAACGCATCGCCTGGACCCACCTTCACCCCGGCCTGCGCTTCCCACGCTTCGAGGTCCTCGACGTAGATCCGTTGGCCGGGCTCGAGGTACGGCACCCCTTTGAGACGCGGGATGTCGTAGAGCACGCCACGGGTGATGATGCCGTGCTTCATCGTCAGGATGGAGTTGCGCGTGGCGCCTTTCTCCATGGTGACGGTGTCGGCGATCGAGACCCCGTTCCACATCTTGCCATCGAAGAAACGGTGCGCGAACCCATCGATGTGTGTCGTGCCAGGACCGTGGATGCATGGATAGGCGACCCGATCGGTCGCCCCGCTTGGCGACGCATTGACCATCTCCCAGCTGATGGGACAGGGGTTGTCGAGCGTGCGCTCCGTTTGCGCGGTCGAGGCGAGCGAGACGCTGAAGCCGTCGGTGACCAGGCCCGCCGCCGCTCGTCGTTTCGCAGAAGTGACGAGATTCAACGCACCGATCTCGTCGTCCGCACCCCACCGGCCCCAGTTCGACAGCTCATCGAACCAGCGGTCGTACTGCGTCTGGCTCACGATCGGTCGATCTTGCTCCGTCAACACCGGCCCGCCAACGCCGCCCCCGCCGACCGCCAGCATCATGACGACCGCGCTCACGACCGCCGCACGTCTGATCGATCTCCTCATGCCTATGGTCCCTTCTCGTTTCCGCGCACGGCGTCTCGGATCGCCGGCACGAGCTGGCGCTCGATGAGCCAGTCGAGCTCGCGGCGATGCCCCCGCCGGCCATCGCCCGGGTTGGGCGACGACGTCACCACGATCACGGCGTCGAGATCCGGAATGACGTAGATAAACTGCCCGCCATAGCCCCACGCGTAGTACGTCGGATGGCCATCGAGCACCCGCATCCACCAGCCGTAGCCATACTGGCGCCGGCTATAGCGCGAGACGGTCCGCGGCATCCACGATTCGTTTATCCACTCGGAGGACACGAGCTCGAACCCGTCGATCGCGCCGCCGCGGCGATAGAGCTCGCCGACCGCCACCATGCCGCGGGGTGTCAGCAGCATGTCGTTGCCGCCAAAGTAGATCCCCTGGGGGTCTTGTGGCCACGCCGGCAGCGACACCCCGAGCGGGCGGGCCAGGTACCGATGCCCGAACTCCCGCGTGCTCATGCCGGTCGCTCGCGTGATGATCGCAGACAGCAGGTGCGTGCTTCCGGTGCTGTAGACCATCTGGCCACCCGGCTCATCCACCATCGGTCGCGACAGCACGTGCAACACCCAATTCCGACTCTGCACCCAGCGCCCGTAGTTGCGGTTGCTCGTGGTCTCGAGACCCGAGCGCATGGTCAGCAGATCCTCGACCGTAATCGACCGTTTCGCCTCCGACGCATCGGCAAGCTCGGCGGGAAAGAATGTCGCGATCGGCTCGTCGACGCCGCTCACAAAACCGCGGTCGATGGCAATCCCGACGAGGATCGAGATCAGTGTCTTCGAGGCTGATTTCAGATTCGCCAGGCTGCGCGCGGTGGTGCCGTTGAAGTAGTGCTCCTCGATCAGCTCGCCGTCGACCGACACCAGCAGGCTGCGGAGCCGCGGGAGCCCGGCCGCCCGAGTCACGACCGCCTCACGGCGGGCGGCATCGATCGCGAGCCCCTCCGCGCGCGTCGCGAGTGACGACACCGCCAGGCAGGCCGCAACGACCGTCGCAAAGACGGCCGATGAGACGAATCGCCTCGGTAACGGGCGGTGAGGATCGAAGGCCGACGCCGACCAGATTTTTATCGGTGTCATGACGAGCCGCTCGCAGCAGGCCCAGTATCGCTCAAGAACGCGAGGAACGTTGCGCTATGGCATGAACTTCGACACGTGAGGTGAGTGACCCGCCTCGCGGCGGACGCCGCTATGCCCGGACGGCCCTTCGCCGATGAATTCAGCGAACCACGCCTCGTGCTCGATCTCCTCGTTCAGAATGGCGAGTGACAGCTAGTAGGTCCGGTGATCCTTACCGGCCGTCAGGTTGCAGATCTCGCTGTAGCCCTTGACGGCGCAGCGTTCGGCGTTGACCAGCACTTTCAGCATCGCTTGGATATCGGTTGGATCGTCTGGCAGATAGGCCGGCGGATAGGCGGAAATGTCGTGAAAGTCATTCATGTTGCGAGGTAGGCTGCCCCCGAGCTCGTAGATGCGCGGGACAAGCGCCTCGAAGTGATTGCGGTCTTCGATACGGGCGTCCTCGGTGATCGCCTTGAGCCCTTCCCCCTCCAGGCCGATGAGATTCACCCGCAGGATCGTGTAGTAGCTAGTACGTCGTCAGTTCAGCCGACGCGTTCTTAACGAGCATATCGACCAGATGGTCGACGTCAATCCCAGCCTTTTCGACCATTTCTCTCGCGACTCTTGCCATTCCAAGATCTCCTTTGTGTTTCCCGGTCGTCACCGGGGGGCGCGGCAGATTATAGCGTTAACGGCGCAAGAAACGGTGTGCACGCTCGCAGCTATCCGGCGAACGGATTCTCGTCGGCACTAGGCCCGTAGATCGACGGCACCGGCACGTCGAGCAGCCGCAAGTACACCGTCAGCTAGCCGCGGTGGTGCGGCTTCCACCCGAGCTTGTCATTCGGGACGCGCTCGAGCAGCCGCTTCGTCGTCGCCGCTTCTTATTCCATCTCCTGAATCAATGCGTCAACTATCGCCATCTGGAACTCTCCTTTGGTTAGGACCCATTAGTGCTCGAGCCGCTCGGCCAGGGCGTCGAGCTTCCGTTGCCAGAACCGCTCCATCATGTCGAGCCACTTCGCCGCCTCGCCAAACCCGGCGGTCTTCAGCTCTACGTGGTTGGTCCGCCCCTCGCGCTTTCGTGCCACGAGTCCGGCCGCTTCGAGCACCCGCAGATGCTTCGAAATCGCCTGGAGAGACGCGTCAAACGGCGCCGCCAGACCCGTTGGACGCGACCGGCCGTCGGTCAGCCGCCGGAGGATCTCACGCCTGGTCGGATCGGCTAGAGCCGAAAAGACCGCGTCCAAACGCCTCTCGCGCTGTAGATATGTAACCAGTAGGTTACGTATTTGGTCGGCGAGGGCCCACTGTCAAGCCCAGATGTGAGACTCCTGGGTAGCTATCGCTGCGAGCCGCAAAGCTCACAGCCTTTGAGCTGGCGGTACCGCGCCTCGGCTTGCCGCACGATCGGCTTCACGATGCGCGACCACTCGCAGTAGCCGAGCTCGGTGAGGTGCAGGTCGTCCTCGATGAAGAGCTCTCGTCGGGGACGGCCGTCGTCGCCGAGTGTCGCCGCGGTGATATCGGCGTAGTAGAGATTCGGGTTGGTGTCGATTTGCTCTTCGATGAGCGCATTTGTCTCTTGCATCGCCTCCCAGATCTCCCATCTGGCGATGCTGGGCCGGATGGAGACGAACACAATCTGGGTGTCGGGGAGCGCCCGGTGCACGGCCTCGACGAAATCACCGAAATGCTCGGCGGTGACACTCGGTGGCTTCCCTTGCCACAGGTCGTTGTCGCCGGCATAGAGCACGATGGTCGAGGGCCGGAACGGGACCAACAGCCGGTTGGCGAAATACGCATTGTCATCGATGCGAGACCCGCCGAACCCACGGTTGGCCGTCCTGAAGTCGGAGAACCATTTTCGGTCGTTCCAGCGCCAGGCGGTCGCGCTGCCGGCGATAAGCAGCACCTCCTGGTCGAGCGTCTTCCACGCCATCTCCTCGAAGTACTCCGGAATGGTGGGCCGACGATTCACTTCACGCGGCTGTTCATCGAGCCAGCGCGTCGACGGCGCGCGCCACCGATCGGCTTCCTGAGCCTGGCCGGTCTGGACGAGCACGCCGACCATCGCCAACGCCGGCACCATCCGCACCCATGGTCGCGTCATCGGTGCCCGATTATAGTGCCGTCGTCAGCCGCGCCCGGCGAGCCGCAACCCTGGTGTGGGGACCCGGGCGAGAATGAGTCTGCCACTTCCGAGCGTCGAGGCGCCCGCTCGCCAAGGCGCGAGGAGCGCGCATACCGGGAGTATGTAAGCGACGAGCAACGCAGGCGGCAGGATGCATCGACGGCCAGAATGGTGGACTTATTCTCGCCCGGGTCCTAAGGTGGCGACCGATGCCGATCGGCGCCATGACGACATCGCTGGCTGTGGCCGGCACCATTTGGGGAGCCCTGCTGCTCTACGTCGCTGGGGAGTACGGTCGCGGGCGCCGACCGGCAGCCTCGTGGGCGCGAACGGTCTGGGTGCTGGGCAGCCTGTTGTATGTGGCGCACGTCACGGTCGCGTTCGCGCTCCATCACGACTGGAGCCACGCGGCCGCCTACGCCTACACGGCAGCCGAGACCGAGGCGTTCGTCGGCATCGCTTCCGGTCTGGGAATCTGGGTGAACTACGCATTCACGGCCCTCTGGGTCGCGGAAGGTCTCTGGACGCCGCGTTGGGCGCCGGACGCAGACCGGCGCGTCTCCCGCGTCGTGCGGGGTGTCTTCCTGTTCATGATCGTCAACGCCGCGGTCGTGTTCGTCACCGGACCACAGCGCTGGCTGGGAGTCGGGATCGTCGCGGCCCTGCTGGCGATCTGGTGGCGGGGTCCGGCGCCGCAGGCCCCGTCTAAGTTAGTCTGCGATACACGTCGAGCGCGCGCTGCGCCATCGCCTCGGCGCTGTAGTGCTCGCGAACACCGGCGGCACCGCGTTCCCCTAACGCCCGCCGGGCCGCAGCGTCGCTCCTGAGGCGAACCAACTCGGCCATCAGTGAGTCGAGGTCGTCGGGCGCCGTCAGGACGCCGCCGCCGGTTCGTTCGAGGAGCTCGATGTAGGTACCACGCCTCGCCGCGACGACCGGGACACCGCATGCCATCGCCTCGACCAGCGCCAACCCCTTCGGATCGTCATACGTGGCCGGTACGGCAAAGATGTCGAGCGCGCGCAGGAACGACACCTTGTCGTCGAACTCAAGCGGTCCTCGATAATGTATCTCGCTCTCGAGGCCCCACTCTCCGATCTGCCGCATCATCCCGTCGACGTAGGCGCGGTGCTCAGGTCCGAGATAGCCGGCCAGCTCGAGGCGGCACCCGTGTAACTCTCCCTGCCCGCGCAGGCGCCGATACGCGTCACACAGGAGATGGACACCTTTTTCCGGCGCAACCCGGCCCAGGTAGCCGATCGTAAACGGCGTGGACGCCGCGCCATCGCGCGGCGCGAAGCCGTCGACCGCGATCCCGAGTGGGACCACGTCGACCTTGGCGCCGGGGATCTGGAGATACTGCGCCATGTGACCCGCGTAATAGTCGCTCACTGCGATGAAGCGGTCGACCGCCTGCGCGTGGTCGCGAATGAGACCGAGGGCACGCGAATGGTACGGCTCTGACAGGTGGTCGAGAAAGATGTTCTCGCCCTGGAGGGTGCAACAAATCGGCCGCCCGATCGCCTCCTTGAGCGCCGGTGCGAGCGAAATCAGCATCGAGTTCGAGAGATCGATGACATCGGGCACGGCCTGCGTCCGCAACCAGTGCACCAGCTTGTCGAACTCCTTCCGCTGGCGTCCGTGTCGCCCTTCGAGAATTGACACCGTCAGCGCTCCGAGCTGCTCCGGCTGCGTCTGGACCCCGCGCTGCGAGACGGCTCGCAGCAACCAGGGCGCTTCCCAGAGCCGGTCGACCATCCACGGCGTCGCGCGAAAGAGGGCGGAGTATTGCTCGAGGTAGACGCTGATCCCGCCGAAGAACACCCGCTGCTCGCTGACGCTCGGGCCGTCGGTGCGCGGCGGGGTGTAGAGCGGCACGAGCATGACCTCATGCCCCATCTGCATCAGTGACTTCGCGAGCGCGTTGTCGCGGATGCAGCTGCCGCAGTACATACCGCCGGCGCCGGCGGTGATGGAAATGATGCGCATCGGGCTATTGAAAAGCAGCCCGAATTATACGTGCGGCCCTAGGGCGTGTACGGCGCGCCCCCGCCGGCACGGAGTGTGGGGCACCCCTCACGAGTGCCGGCGACGGGGTTCGGGGCAGTCAGCCCCGTCTGAGATTAAACCGGAGCAGCAGACCGATGAAGACGCCCGCCGCACCGACCGCGAGCAGCACGCCGAGGCCACCCAGACTCGACATCGCCTCGGCCGATAGGCCTGGCGTCCACGTCCAGAACGGAAGCTGTGGGAAGGCCCAGGCGAGTACGAGCACGACGGCCACCGGCGCCAAAACGAGGGTCAGGATCTCCACCACCGCGATTGGCCGCGTCGCACGTTCCGCCGTCTTGTCCTAGTCAGCCGCAATGCAGTAGAGGTAGCGCTGGCCGCGGAGGTAGATCTCGCCGTCGACGACGGCGGCTGAGGCATCGATGTCGTCGTCGAGGGTATTGGTCGCGACGACGCGGAGCGCCGCGCCGGACTCGACCACCAGGGTCGTCCCGTCGCGGCTCGTGATGTAGAGCCGGTCGCCGGCGACGACCGGCGATGCGTAGACGTCGCGGACGCCTGGCAGCCGCTCCGGTCCGTAGATCTTTCGCCCGGTGGCGGCGTCGTAGGCCGACAGCACACCGGAATTGCTCTTGATGAAATACAGGATGCCGTCGTGAAGGACCGGTGACGGCACGTACGGCGTGTCGCGGTCGAGCGACCAGACTACGGCGTCGGTCCCGACGATATCGCCACGGGCCTTCGCCAAATCGACCGCGTAGAGCTGACTCCCGCGATAGCCGCCCATCAAATACACGATGCCGTCGGCGGTGACCGGCGTCGGAATGGCATTGAGGGTCACCCCCTCGCCCTCCCAGATGAGGCGTCCCGTCTCGAAGTCGTAGCTCCGAACACGATCCGTCGCGCTCGTCACCACCTGGGTGCGTCCCTCGTGCTCGACGATCAGCGGCGTCGTCCACGACGTGATCTCATCCCGCTCGGTGCGCCAGCGTTCGTCACCGGTCATCTTGTCGAGCGCCGCGATGAACGACTGTCCCTGGTGGTCCCAGACAAGGACGACCGAGTCACCGTAGATCGCCGGAGACGCCCCTTCCCCGAACCCCATCCGGATGGACATGTCACCGAAGTCCCGGTCCCACAGCGGCGTACCCGCCAGGTCGTAGCAGTAGAGGCCTCGGGACCCAAAGAACGCACAGAGGACCTCGCCGTCGGTCACCGCCGAGGCCGATGCCCAGCTGCCGGTACCGTGGCGGCCCTCGTGTGGTTGCTCGGTCACCGCGGTCCGCTCCCACACGACCGAGCCATCTTGCCGGTCGAGCGCGATGACCGCGAAGCGCTGGAGTTCGCTCGACCCGACCGCTCCCATCAACCGGTTGCGCAGACGGGCAAAGAGCCCCGGGCCATCGCCGGTCCCTTCGCCCGCCGGCACCGCCGTCAGGACAAAGACATGATCGCCCCACACGATGGGCGACGCTGACCCGTGACCAGGAATCTCGACTTTCCAGCGGACGTTGCTCGACTCACTCCACTCGGTCGGCGGATTCGCGGCTGGCGCGACGCCGGTGGCGAGCGGTCCACGCCACTGCGGCCAGCCGATCCGCGGGGACGACGGCTCCGCTTCTTGGCCGTAGTACGGGCCGTGGAACGGCGTGCCGACCAGCCACACCATCGCCAACGTCATTGCCGCGCCTCGCATTACGCCACCTCTCTCCATCGGCCTAATGATAGTGGGATAAGATACCGGCACTATGATGACGCACGCTCAGACAGCGCCCCTTCTCGTTCTGATTGCGGTCTTGGTCATTGGCCTGGCGGCCGCGGCCAGCGCGCAGCGGTCCATTGCTGCCCCGTCCGACGTCGCCGCCCCGCCCGATGACGCCGAAACGACCGCGTCCGGACTCGCCTCGAAGGTGGTCGAGGCGGGCAGCGGCACCGAGCATCCCGGACCGACGTCGACGGTCACCGTCCATTACACCGGCTGGCATACGAACGGTGAGATGTTCGATAGCTCGGTCACCCGCGGGCAGCCGTCGTCATTCCCCCTCAACGGCGTGATCAGCGGGTGGACGGAGGGCGTGCAGTTGATGGTGACCGGTGAGAAGCGGCGGTTCTGGATTCCAGAGGATCTCGCGTACGGGGGCCGCGCCGGATCCCCGGCCGGCATGCTCGTCTTCGATGTCGAGCTGATCTCGATTCAGTAAAGCTACACCTTACTACTTTCTCAGCGTCGCGCCGTCCCAAGTCAGGCTGGTGTACTGGTCGTTCGCGAAGGTGACGACGACCGGCTCGCTGAGTGAGTACGTGTCGTCATCGCCGTCGTAGTCACGCACCACGAGCAGCGCGTTCAACTCGACGACGCCGTACGTCCCCTCGCCTTCCTCCCCCTCAGCGTCCTCGAACTCGAATACCCCGTCCTCTTTGAAGGTGATCTTGGGCGAGCCACCCTCGGCTTCGAACTCCTGCTCGCCGCGCAGACGGCCACCGGACGGGAGCGCCTCGAGCTCGATGTCGAGCGCACCAGCGCCGCCGAATTGCCGAACGTTCTCGGCCACTCGGACCCCCTGATACCCGTCGAGGGTGAACGTCAGCTCATAGTTACCTGACTGCAGGCCGATGATGAAGTACTCGCCGTTGTCTTCACTGGTCCCCGAATAGGAGCCCCCCCCGTCGGTCCGCTCCACCGCAATCTGGACGCCAACAAGCCCGTTGCCCCATTTGTCGGTCACCTCGCCCTGCACACGCGCCTGTCCGAGCGCGTCGGACGCCAGGAACGCTACCCCCACAACAGTCGCCACCGTAACGAGCGCTAAATGAATTCGCATGCACTGCTCCTTTCTCTGCACCTCTGGGGCCCCGTGACACGCCTCGCGGTAGCCTACACCTCACGGGTTGGGCGCAACAAGGCCCACCGCGCACCCAGAGCGGCTAAGATTCTCATCGGGAGAAGACCGACATGGCGGACGTGTGGACGATCAAGGGGCGTGAATATACGAACTGCAACTGCGACTACGGCTGCCCGTCCTGCACGGCGAGTCGACCGCGCCGGGCGCGACGCATTTCTCCGTGTTCAGCAGCACGATGTCCAAGGTCCACGACACGCTGTACCGCGCGGTCGACGTCTCCGTTGACGTCGAAGGTCGGCGGGCGAGCGTCTCGGTGAATGCACTCGTCGAATCGACCGGAACGCCGTTCAAGAACCCCTTCAGCGGCGAGGATGCACGCGCGCGTATCCATCTCCCGAGCGGCTTCGAGTACACCTATGCCGAAATAGGCAGCGGTACGTCGACCGTGACCGGCGGCATCTCGATGAGCTGGAAGGACTCAAACGGTCAGTTCAACGATCTCCAGATGAATCAGGACGGTGTCATCCGTTAACCCGGTCGACGGGCCGGCGTCCACGTGCATCCATCGTCCGTCCCGGCGCTCCCCCGGCGCGACAAGATTGCCATTCTGCTCTCGCTGAGCGGCGTCACGCTGCTCGCGTGGGCCTCCCTCCTCGACATGGCAGCCGGCATGGACAAGATGCCGGCGATGTCGATGTCGTCGGCAACCCAGACGCTGATGGTGCGCGTCTGGACCGGCCGCGACTTCGTGCTCATGTTTCTCATGTGGGCCGTCATGATGGTCGGGATGATGGTACCGACGGCCGCGCCGATGACGCTGATCTACGCAGCGGTGGCCCGGAAAGCCGACGCGCAGCAGAACCCGGTGGCCCCGACCGGCGTGTTCATCGCCGGCTATGTTGCGGTATGGACCCTGTTCAGCCTCGCCACCACCGCCGCGTAGTGGGCACTCGACCAGGACGCGCTGCTGTCACTGATGATGATCGCCACCAGCCCCGCGTTCGGCGCAGCGCTGCTGGTGGCGGCCGGCATCTACCAACTCACCCCGCTCAAGCTCGCCTGTCTCCAACACTGTCGAGCGCCGGCCCATTTCCTGGCACGGCACTGGCGACCCGGGCCGGGAGGTGCCCTGCGGCTGAGGTTCGAGCACGGCCTCTTCTGCCTCGGATGCTGCTGGATCTTGATGGAGCTCTTGTTTCTCGGCGGCGTGATGAACCTGCTCTGGATCGTGACCATCACACTCTTTGTGCTGCTCGAAAAGGTGATACCGTTCGGACCGCAGGGCGGCCGGGTGACCGGGACCACTAAGGAACCGACAGACTTGGAGTCCAAGGAGGATCAGGTGCAAGGAATAAAAGTGATCGTGGCGCTCGGCGCTGCCGTCGGGGTCATGCTCGGAGCCGCGCTGGTGTCAGCGCAGGACACGGTGACCGAGGCGGACTACGAAGGGGCGATGAAGGAACTGCGGTATCTGGTGACCGATGCCGCCATGCACATCGACGCGAGCTATTTCGGCGACCTGGGTGAGGATTCGGACAAGTTGTATACGCAGTTCTCGAAGGTCGAGACGTTCTGGAAAGAGCAGGGGCAAGCGAAGGCCGTCGAGATCGCCGGCCAGGCGCTCGCTGCCGTCAGCGGCATCTCGCGCGCGTCCGGGACTCAGGACGGACCGGCCGCGACGGCCGCCCTCGCCGATCTCCGCAAGGCATGCGACGCGTGTCACGGCGAGTTTCGCGAAGAGACCGCCGACGGATTCCGAATCAAGCCGAGCGCATTGAAGTAGCTCCTCCCGCCGACAACACAAAAAAAAGAGCCAGTCCAGCGGATGCTGGACCGGCTCTCGATCTGTACCCGAACGCGTCGTGCTTAGTTCGTCGGCCAGAGGACGCCTTGGCTTCTCTCACCCTCTGCACCGGCCGGGACCGGGCCATAGCCCTTGAAGACGAACTTCTGCACGCGCGATCCCTCGTAGGTCTCGGTCGTGTAGATGTTGCCGTCGGAGTCGACCGCGATGCTATGGACCGCGAAGAACATGCCGGGCTGACGGCCGCCGTCACCAAACGCGGTCAGGACTTCCATCGTCTCGCGCTCGATGATGTAGACCTTCATGTTCTGGCCGTCGGCGAGATAGATGAACCGCTGCTCTGGGTCGTGCGAGAAGTCGATGTCCCAGGTCGAGCCCTGCGACAGCGTGTGCGTGGCGATCAGAGCCTCCTCCACGAACGTCCCGTCCTTCTGGAAGACCTGGATGCGATCCTCCGCCCGGTCACACACATACACGAGACCGTCGTTGGAGATCTCACTGCAGTGGACTGGGCCGCGGAACTGCTGCGCCGGATCGCGCCCCTCGGCGTAGGGGCCGCCAAACTCGTAATCGTCGTCCGGCTCGTTGCCGTAGGCACCCCAGTAGCGTTTCAGCTCACCGGTGTCGGCGTCGACCACGGCGACCCGTTTGTTGAAGTAGCCATCGGCGAAGTAGATCTCGTTCGCTTCGCCGTCGACCCCGATCTTGGCGACGCGACCGTAGCTGTCCTGGGCGTGGCTGTCACGCTCAAAGATCCGGCGGCCGTCGCGCTCGCCCACTTGCCGCGCGCCGTGGGTGCCGGCCGACAGCAGGAACTCGCCGCTTCGCGTGAACTTGAGGACATGCGAGTCGCCCTGGCCGTTGCCGCCGATCCAGACGTTGTCCATGTGGTCGACCGTGATGCCGTGATTCGACTCGGGCCAGGTGTAGTCACCGGTTTCTGTCCCCGGTCCGCCCCAGCTGTCGACCAAATTGCCTTCCTGGTCGAACACGAGGACCGGGTCACCCGGCGCACAGCATTCGCTGAGCGGCGGATCCTGGACGAGCCCGATCTCGGTCGTCGCCACGAACTGGTTTGGCGTGTTGCGGTGGACCACCCAGATGTTGTCACGTGAGTCGACGTCGACACCGATCGTCGGCCCCATCAGCCAGTGATTCGGCAGGTTCTTCGGCCACGTTGGATCGACCTCGAACATCGGCACCATGCCGGGACCAGCATCGGCCGACATCATGGCATCGCCGCCACCGCTCTCGGCCGGCAGCTCCTCGGCCGCCGGCTCCTCGGCCATGCCACCGCCGCAGGCGATGGCCAAGCCGCCGACGAGCGCTACCGCCAGAAGAAAAGCGTGCTTCCGGTTCATCGTGTTCCTCCCTAACCAAGGCAACCATGCCCACACTGGTTGAATCTCAAGGCCGCCGAAGGGCCCAGTATACTTGGAATTGGAAACTGTCACCGACTTGCAACCGGCGTCGCGGCGCTGCGGTTCTGGTATTTGGGCTATATTCCGGCCTGGCAGGGCGCGCACGGCGCGCCCCGCCGCCGCGAAGTGGGGCATGTGGGGCCCCCGTGTAGCGGCGGCGACGGGGCTCGGGGCAGTCAGCCCCGTCTAGTACTAGAAAGGACTGATTCGGGTGCGACTCCGCCACGGAAAGCTGGTCGTTCTTGGGCTCATGTTGGGGATGCTGCTCGCCGTCCCCGCCGGTCCAACCGCCCACGATATCCCGGGCGATGTCAGTGTCCACGCGTTCGTTAAACCCGAGGGCGAACGACTCCGCATGCTTATCCGCCTCCCGCTCGAGGCGATGCTCGACGTCAATTTCCCGCTGCACGGACCGGGCTATCTCGATATCGAAGGCGCGCGGCCGCTCCTGCCTGACGCGGCGATGCTCTGGTTGGGTCAAGAGATCGAACTGTTCGAAGAGGGCGTGCGTCTGCCCGAGCCGACCCTGACCGACCTCCGACTGTCATTGCCGTCAGATCGGTCGTTCGAGACGTACGACGCGGCCCTCGCGCACATCATCTCCGGAGAACGGTTGTCGACCGAGACGCGAATCATCTGGCGACAGGCGATGCTCGACGTCGTACTCGACTACGACATTGCGTCAGACCAGTCGGCCTTCGCGATCCGTCCCGGCCTCGAGCGACTCGGCCTACGCGTGGTCTCGTCCATTCGATTCATCACGCCCGCGGGCGCCGAGCGCGCGTTCGAGCTGCGCGGCGATCCCGGCATCATCACACTCGATCCACGCTGGCACCAGGCGGCGGGGCGCTTCGTCGTCTCCGGGTTCGATCACATCCTCGACGGCATCGACCATTTGCTGTTTCTCCTCTGCCTGGTCATCCCGTTCCGTCGATTCAGGGCGCTCGTCCCGATCGTGACCGGCTTCACGGTCGCGCACTCGGTCACGCTCATCGCGTCGGCCTACGACCTCGCCCCAAACGCGCTCTGGTTTCCGCCGCTCGTCGAGACGCTCATTGCGCTGTCGATCGTCTATATGGCGTTCGAGAACATCGTCGCCGCCAGCTCCGACGCCGAGGCGCGTATTCGTCGTCGCTGGGTCATGGCGTTCAGCTTCGGCCTGGTCCACGGCTTTGGCTTTTCGTTCGCACTCCGCGAGACGTTGCAATTCGCCGGTTCGCACCTGCTGACCTCACTGCTGTCGTTCAACGTCGGCGTCGAGCTCGGTCAGCTGCTCGTGATCGCGCTTTGCGTCCCGGTCCTCGAACTGATGTTCCGGTACGTCATCGCGGAACGGGTCGGGACGATCCTGATCTCGGCGCTCGTGGCGCACACCAGCTGGCACTGGATGACCGAACGCTACGATATCCTCGCCCAATACGATCTCACCTGGGCCGCACTCGGCAGCGCGCTCCTAGTCGGCATCATGCCGTGGCTTCTCGGACTGCTGACGGCCGCAACGATCGCCTGGTATGGCGTGCGGTACGTCCGACGGCACCAATCAGCAGGTGAGGTGACGGTCGAGTGATCGGCCGGCCGCGTCTCGTGAACAGCGTCCCACCCTGACGGCGTAAACTATCTAGTGCAGGGATCGCGAAGTGGGTCGTGCATCGAGGGCGCCAGTGCGCTTGCCTGACGAGGCGCGACGGGTGAGCGAATCGGGAATTCGCGACCCAGGAATAACGAAGTTAGGAGGGATGCAGTGGTGACCGAATGCCGAGCCATTTCGCGATCCCTGCACTAGGATGCGCGTCGTCGCAACCAGCATCGCCATTCTCACCCTTCCCCATCTCGCCGTCGCCCAGTCGACGGCGGCGCAAGACGCCGGTGGGGCGCAGGGCAGCCAATCCATTGTTCTCCAAGGGTCAGACCTCAGATCCGCCTCCGACCTGCCGCCGAGCGAGCGCTACCGGGTCGAGCCGGTTCGCGTCGAGCAGGGACCGACTCTGGACGGGCGACTCGACGAGAAGGTCTGGCTCGAAGCCGCCGTCATCGATGACTTCGTTCAGCAGGAGCCGGCCGAGGGCGACCCAGCGACGGAGCGGACGGTTGTTCGCCTGCTCTACGACGCCGAAGTCCTCTACATCGGGGTCGAGGCGTACGACACCGATCCGGACGGCGTCATCGCCACCGAAAAACGCCGCGACTCGGCCCGAATGCTGGATGAAGACAACTTTCAGATCATTCTCGACACGTTCCGCGACCGCCGCTCCGGCTACATGTTCGTGACCAACCCGCTGGGCGCCAAGCTCGAACAGCAGGTGGCCGAGGAGGGCGAGGGGGGATTCCGCGGCAACAACAGCGCGAACATCAACGTGAATTGGGACGGCGTCTGGGACGTCGCGACGAGCCGGACGCCGGATGGGTGGGTCGCCGAGATTGCCATTCCAATGGTAACGCTGCGTTTCCCCAGAGCCGAGCGGCAGGTCTGGGGCGTCAATTTCATGCGGAACATCCGACGCAAGAACGAGCAGGTGTTCTGGGCGCCGATCCCGAAGGCCTACACCCTAACGCGCGTCAGCCTCGCCGGCACGATGACCGGCATGGGCAACGTCAGCCGCGGCATGGACTTGCGCATCACCCCGTACGTCTTGGTGAGCGGAGAGCAGGACCGCGTCGAGAGCCGGCTCGATGGAACCGGCTTCAGCGACGTCGGGCTCGACGTGAAGTACGGGGTCGCCTCGGGTCTCAACCTCGACCTCACCCTCAACACCGACTTCGCGCAGGTGGAGGTCGACGAGCAACAGGTCAACCTGACGCGCTTTCCCCTGTTCTTCCCCGAAAAGCGCGACTTCTTTCTCGAGAACGCCGGCATGTTCAATGTGGGGGCCAGTTCGGGCGGGTTTGGCAGCCGGCTCGCCGACCTGTTCTTCACGCGCCGCATCGGCCTCTCCGCCGGCGGTCAGCCGATTCCGATCACCGGGGGGGCGCGCCTGACCGGCAAAGCGAACCGTCACAACATTGCGGTGATGAATATCACCACACGGGAGGCCTTTGGCGACCCCGGCGAGAACTTCTTCGTCGGCCGCTACAGCCGAGACATCCTGTCGCGGTCCAAGATCGGCGGCATCGTCATTAATAAGGATGCGGTGGGCGGCTCACACTACAACCGCACGTTTGCCGCCGATACGACGCTCGCCCTGCATCGCAACCTGACCGTCAACGGATTCGTGGCCAAGACCGAGACGCCCGGGATCTCAACCGGCGAGATGGCCGGCTATGTCCGGGGGACCTGGCTCAGCCCGTCATCGCATTTTTACGGCGAATTCATCGACCTCCAAGACCACTTCAACCCCGAGGTCGGGTTCGTCCCCCGCGTCGGGATCCGAACGTCGAAGGTTCACGGGGAGTGGAATCCACGGCCCGGACGGTGGAACATCCGGATGCTCGATCCGATGTGGAACATCACCTACACCACCGACCAGCACAACCGGCTCTTGACGCGGCGGATCCACAACATGATTGGCGCCTCCTTCGAAGACGGGTCGCGGCTCACCTTCTATTACAACGACCACTTCGAGCAGCTCGACGTGCCGTTCCAGATTCGTCCCGACGTCACGATCCCGGCCGGCGCGTATCGGTTCGGCGAATGGGTGTACTCGTTCTCGACCAACCCGTCGCGGCGTCTCTACGGTCAGGCCCGATACTCGCCACAGACGTTCTTCGGCGGCACGCGGACCGATATCCAAACCACGCTCGGCGTCCGGGTCACCAACTCGATCGCCGCCGAGGCCCGGTTCAACCGGAGCGACGTTGACCTTCCGGATGGCGCGTTCGTCGCCGATCTGGCATCGGTGACGTTCGACCTGGCGCTGGCGCCGGAGGTGACGCTCCGGACGCTGTCGCAGTACAACTCGACGACGCACGAGATCAGCAACAGCATCCGGTTCAACTGGATCTACAGTCCAGGAAGCGATATCTACATCGCCTACGACGAGCTACGTCTCGATACGGACCCGCTCTTCCTCGGTCCGCACGTCCGCCGTTCGCCCTGGCTGCGCACCCGGCAGCTGAGCGTCAAGATGACCTACCTGCTCTCGCGGTAGGATGATCGCGCGCATCTGGAAGCGGGTCGGCGGCAACCGCCCAGAAACGTTCGTCGTGTCCTAGATCGGAGCACTCCCGCCCGCGTGGATGGTCGGCCCCTTTCCTCGACGTCGGCCGCAACCTGTTGACCTACAGCTACTTCCTGTCTGGCCGGTCTGTTGGGACCAGACTGGCTCCGAACTTGCCTTTTACCCACGACGAAGGAGCTCCCATGAGTGGAGCCTGGTGAGCTATGAAACCGACCTGCCCCAGCTGCAAAACGAAGGCCGCCCGCGAGAAGTCTATCTCTGCCGTTCGCGTCTGGTTTCGCTGCAATAATGGTAGCTACGTGTGGCGTGGCTCCGTGTTGGCCCTGGCCTATACCGGGGCGCCCCTCGGCACCACGCGGGTGACCACGACGAACGACGCCGCGCCCCGCCCGATGCCGGTCGAGAGTCGACGCACCGCCATCGAGTCGGCACTCGACGCCCAACTGGACGCGATAGACGACGCGCTCGAGCACCCTCGGCCGCACGACCAGGCCGAGACCCCCTCGACGGTCTCAGAGCCAGTGGTTACATCCCAACCAGAGGTCACATCCCAAAGTGTTGCCGACTGGCTCGAACAGAACGGAGATCTCCCTACCGAGACACCGTCGGAGCCGACGCGCGTTGACTCACACGCCGCGCCGGCCGCGACGGCGCAGACGGTTGACGCGGGATGAACGAGGCCGACGACATAGACGCCACGTCCGAGGTCGGTGTTGTCTCCCCGGGTTATACAAGCGACGCCTGGGGTCTCGGTTCCGCCGACATGCAGCAAGATCCGGAGAGCTTCGCCGTCTCTGCACCGCAGTCGGAGACGCTACCGGAGGCGCCGTCAGACGAGTCCATCGAATCGTCCGAAGAGACCAGCGGTCCGTCCCGCGTGGCTGACGTCCTGTGGCATCTCACGGTGTTCGACGTTCAGTTGGCACACCTCAAGCGACAGTTCGACAATTCCGAGCGATCGTACGCCTCGGTGGTGAAACGCTGGCAGAGATCGACAGCCGACACGCCGGTGCGCGACGAGTCTCGAATCTCGCGACTCGCGTCGTAGCTTAAGACTGGGGGAATATCGCCCTCGACCGCGCTACCAACTCTCGGGCGCTTCCCCCAGACCCCCTGGCTCCCTCGTTAGTGGGGCCCCGATGCCCCACGCCACTCGGGCGCCCGAGTTAGGATCAGGGCGCGCACGGCGCGCCCCCGCGGGAACGGCGCGGGGCATCGAGCCCCCGCGAGTGACCGCGGCGGGGTTCGGGGCAGCCAGCCCCGTCTAAATTCAAAAAAACAGCAGCACGTCCTCTTCCACCTCACCAATCACGACGCTCGTCTCGGTCACGTCGGTCACGCGGAAGCGGTAGAGGCCGCGCGGGGCGGGGCCGCCGAGCCGGCGGCCATCGGCCGCGGCGAACGCGCTGTTGTGACAGGGACAGAGATAGACCGGTTCGTCGACCGGCCCGGTTTCGGCAATTACATCGGCATGGAGATCTGCCTGGTCGCCGACGAAGTCGACGTCGCACTGCTCGTGCGGACAGACGACACAGACCGCGCGGAATCGATCCGGCGCGTTGTCGACGTCCGAGGTCCGAACCACCATGCCGTTGACCTGGACCGGCTGGTCTGGGTTGGCCGCCGTCGGCGGTGACACGCCTCGCGCCCGGAAGCGGGCCGGGCGCCCCACCGTCAGGACGTCGAGGGAGACGACGACGGGTGCCGCGAGCGAGGAGTAGCGCAGGAAGCGCGACCCCTGGGCCTGCAGTCGACGCCCAAAGCCAACGAGCGCGAGCGTCGCGCTCTGGAGAAATGTTCGCCGCGGAACCGAGGTCGTCACAACCAGGGGGGTCTAGCGCCCGGTCCGCCCTTCCACCCAGGCCGCCAGCGTCTGCCACTCCTCGGCGCCCTGCGTCGTCCAGTGCTTGCCGCCCGCATGCCAGTGGCTTCCACCAGCATCTTCGACGAGGGGATTCACGAGCAGAATGCTCGCCATCGGTTCACCGGGGACCACGAGGCGCTGCGTGATGCGCTCAAAGTTGCGGAACGACTGCTCCTCATCCCACGTGTCCCGACCCGGCGGCAGCGGTTCGAGGAAGCTGTTGCCGCCGCCGCTCGAGTGGCAGACGACGCAGCGCGCGTTGCCCGGCCGGCGATTCAGGAAGATCGGCTCGACCCGCTCCCGGTAGAACACGAAGTCGAGCGTCACCGACGTCGTGTTCACCCAGGTCGCGAGCGCCTGCCATTCGGGATGAGTCTGCGATTCCCAGTGCTTGCCGCCGGCATGCCAATGGCTGCCGCCGGCATCTTCGACGAGCGGATTCACGAGGAGAATGCTCTCCATCGGCGCGCCAGGGACGACGAGGCGCTGGGTGATGCGCTCGAAGTTGCGGAACGACTGCTCCTCGTCCCAGGTGTCCCGACCGGGCGGCAGTGGATCGAGAAAGCTGTTGCCGCCGCCGCTCGAATGACAGACAACACAGCGGGCGTTGCCCGGGCGGCGATTCAGGAAGATCGGCTCGACCGTCGACCGGTAGAGTTCGAAATCGAGACCGAGAAGCGTCTCGCCCGTCTGCGCCGCCACGGGCTGAACACCGTTCAGTGGACCGAGCGAGACGACCGCCAGAACGGCAACGACAGCGACGACCGACGCACGGACAGACATGCGGTCTCGCCTACTGACCAACCGGAAGCCCCGGCAGCGTCGCCGTGATGTTCCGCTTCGGCACCTGGCCGACGGTAATGACCTCGATCTCCTTGCGGGCCTCGACGTCGACCACCGACACCGTGTTCGAGTGGGCGTTGGCGACATAGAGGAACTTACTGTCGGGCGTGAACGTCAGCCAATCGGGCACGACGCCGACGGCGACGCCGCCCAGGTATTCGAGATCCGGCAGCGAGTACGCGTAGACGTGCCCGTTGATCTTGCTGGTCGACCAGAGCGACGTGCCATCTGGCGTCGCCTTGATGCCGTGCGCC
This sequence comes from Vicinamibacterales bacterium, assembly GCA_963662965.1. GTDB lineage: Bacteria > Acidobacteriota > Vicinamibacteria > Vicinamibacterales > UBA8438 > DTWD01. Next base: position 151,992 of record OY759970.1, read on the forward strand.
GGGGCCCCTTGAATGCCGTAGCGGTTGCGCTCGCCTTCGGGGATATCGGGCTGCACGATCCGTTTCACTTCCTGCCGTTTCTCCCAGTCGACCACCGCAAAGCCATGGAGATTGGTGATCTGGACATACATGTTCCGCGTCGACCCATCCGGATTCGTGTCGAAGGTCAGCGGCCGCACGCCGCCCTCGAAGTGATAGGCCCACACCGGTCGCTCCAGCTCGGTATCGATCACGGTGGCGGTCCAACCACCGGTCGACCCCGCGACGACATGCTTGCTGTCGGGGGTGATGAACGTGTTGTGAACCCCTCGCAAGATGCGAATGAATTTCAGATGCTCTTCGGCCACCGTGTCAATGACGTCGACGCCGCCGCCCGTGCCCTGGATCGCGACATACAGCCGCTCACCGTTCTCGTGGATCGCGACGTTGTTCGGACGACCACTGAGCGGAATCGACTTCCGAACCTTGAGCGTCTTCGTATCGACGATGTCGAGCGCGTGGGTCGACTCATTGGTGAGGTAGAGGCGATTACCGTCCGGCGCGGCCGCCACGCCGTGTATCACCTCGACACCGGTGATCTCGGCGACGATCTCGTTCGTCACCGGGTCGATGAGGTGGACGTTATCGCCGGCGGCGTTCGTCTGGACGATGTAGGTGTCGTCCCCGTTCATGGCCGCCGCCGGTGCTGTGATCAGCGCACTGAGACTGACGACCGCAGCGCCGAACAACCGACGCGTCTGAGATGAACGAGCCACGGAAGCTGTCATTGCGAGTCTCCTTACTTAGACGGAGCCGGCGGCCCCGAACCCCGGCGCCGCTCCGCCGGGGGCGCGCCGTGCGCGCCCGGATCGTACGTCGAGCAGGCTTGGGTGCGCGAACAGACTCCTAGAGTGCGACTGTACCGACGGCTCCGGCGAGCGTCAACCACCGCGGCGCCCGTCACGCTCCAGACGCCCGATGATCCAACACCGCTGTATTTGCGTACACTGTACAGGTACGATTCAGTTCCGCTCCTGGTCGCGCCTCGCTCTCTCTCGTCACAAGGAGTACTGATTTATGGAAGAAATGCCCAAGATGCCCAACATCGATTTCTCACGTATGAACCTCCAGGCGATTCCGCCGCGAGCAGTGATGGCCGGTCTTGGCGTTATCGTGGCAATCGTCGTCGCCTTCAACACGCTGTACCAAATCCAACCCGAGGAAGTGGGCGTCGTGTTGAGGTTCGGCGAATTCGTGCGCACCACCGACCCGGGGCTCCGCGCGAAGATTCCGTTGGTCGAAGACGTGCTGAAGGTGCCGGTCCAGCGGCAGCTCAAGCAGGAATTCGGCTTTCGGACAATCGAAGCGAACGTCCGCTCGCAGTTCGACAGCCGTGACTTCGCCGGCGAAGCAGTCATGCTGACCGGCGACCTCAACGTGGCGGTGGTCGAATGGATTGTGCAATACCGAGTCGCCGATCCCTATCTCTACCTCTTTAAGGTTCGCAATCTCGAGGACACCTTCAGGGCAATGAACGAAGCGGTCATGCGCGAGGTGGTCGGGGACCGGACCGTAACCGAGGTGGTCACCATCGGCCGCCAGGAGATCGAGGCGACGGTCGGCATGCGGCTCCAGGAACTGGCCAACCAGTACCAAATGGGAATCACGATCGACCAGGTGGTGCTCCAGGACGTCAATCCGCCAGACCCGGTGAAGCCGTCATGGGACGAGGTCAGCCAGGCGCAGCAACAGCGCGACCGGATGATCAACGAGGCCCTCTCCGAGTACAACCGCGTCATTCCTCGCGCCCGCGGCGAGGCGCTGCAGGCGGTGCTGCAGGCTGAAGGCTATTCCCTCGACCGGGTGAATCGTGCGCAGGGCGACGCGGTCCGCTTCAGCGCCGTCTACGACGCGTATCGGCTGGCACCGGAGGTCACCCGCCGACGGCTCTACCTCGAAACGATGCAGCGCATTCTGCCTATGGTCGGCCGGAAGCTCTATGTCGACACGGACACGACCGGCGTGCTGCCGCTGTTGTCACTCGATGGCTCCGTTCCGTCGCGACCGACGCCGGTCGCCACACCCACCACACCCGCCGCCGCCGTTGGAGGTCCCCAATGAGTAACTCGACCATCATTCAACTCATCGTCGGCGTGGTGCTTCTGATCGTTCTCGGTCAATCGATGTACACCGTCAGCGAGACCGAGCAGGTCGTCATCACGCAGTTCGGCAACCCGGTCGGCGACGCGGTCGTGTCGCCGGGTCTGCACTTCAAGATTCCGTTCATCCAGCGAACCAACGTCTTCGAGAAACGGTTTCTCGAATGGGACGGTAACCCTAATCAGGTGCCCACCAGGGACCGCCGGTTCATCTGGGTCGATACCTACGCGCGGTGGCGCATCACCGATCCGCTGTTGTTCTTCCAGCGGCTGCGCGACGAGCGCGGTGCGCAGTCGCGGCTCGACGACATCCTCGACGGTGAGACACGGAACGCCGTTGCGAGTCACGACTTGATCGAGCTGGTCCGCAGCAACAATCGCAACGCCGACGACGTGCAGATCGAATCCGACGAGGAGGCCGTCATTCTGGAAATGATCGAACGAGGCCGGGAGGAGATCACCCGGGAGATTCTCGAGACTGCGGCCGGGCGCACCTCCGACCTTGGCATCGAGCTCCTCGACCTGCGGCTCAAGCGGATCAACTACGTCGAAGAGGTCCAACAGGACGTCTTCGCCCGGATGATTGCCGAGCGGCAGCGGATCGCGGAGCAGTTCCGCTCGGAGGGCCAGGGCGAGTCGGCGCGCATCCAGGGTGAACGCGAACGCGAGCTCGCGCAGATTCAATCCGAGGCGTATCGCGAAGCGGAAGAGCTGCGTGGTCTGGCCGACGCGGAAGCGACCGCTGTGTACGCCGAGGCGTACAACCTGGACGCCGACTTCTACGCGTTTACCAAGTCGCTGGAGACCTACGAGCAGACGATGGATCAGGAGACGTTCTTCATCCTCGGGACCGATAGCGAGCTGCTGCGGTACCTGGAGCAGACGCGGTAAAAAGGGCGCGCACGGCGCGCCCCGCGTCCGCGGCGGGGCTCAGGGTCGCAGACCCCGTCGGAAGAAGCCCGCTCGCGGCGGCGCGGTCACTCCGCCCGGAGCACGTCGACAGGATCGACCCGGGCGGCGCGACGCGCCGGCGCGACGCAGGCCGTCATCACGGCGGCACCGAGCGCGAGGGTCACGACGGCGAACGTCAGCGGATCTCTCGCGTCGACGCCGTACAGCAAATCGGCGAGTCCCTGAGCGGCGGCGAGGCTCACGCCGAGCCCGACGGCGACGCCGGCGAGCGCGAGCCGTCCGGCGTGACGAAAGACGAGCCGTGCCACTGTCGCCGGCGTCGCCCCAAGCGCCGCTCGAATGCCGAACTCGCGTTCGCGGCGGCCGACGACAGAGCCCATTAGTCCGTACAGACCGACGAGCGCGAGCCCCACCGCCACGCCGGCCAGCACCGTCGCCAAACCGGCCTGCACACGCGCATCGTCGGTGGCGGCCGCACGCAGCTCGGCAAACGTACGGGGTCTCCGGCGACCGCCAAGTTCGGGTCGGCGAGGTCGGCGTGACCGCCCTCATCGAGTACATCCCGGAAATCGAGGTAGTCCTGATACGGCAGCGGTGAGTACTCACCTGCGCTTCCGGGCATACAGCGTGACGAGTTCGTCCCCGCTGGTGAACCCGAGCGGCCGCCAGACCCCCTGGTCGATGAGACTTACGGCGAGCGTCGACCCACTGATGCTGATAGCGAGCGTCAGCACCGCCGCCGCCGTCCAACCGAGCTTTTTGGCCAGGAATCGGAACGCGAGCTTGAGGTCCTGCATGATCAGCTATCGGCACCGGCGGTCGGTGCGGCGTGGTGCTACCGCCTCGGCATGCGGGTCCACTTCTGTTTCGCGCGGGCGCTCTTGACAACCGTCTCGATGAACAGCATGCCGCGCAGCCCGTCGTCGACGGTCGGAAAGTCGAGGGCCAACGGATCGGGCTCCTCGCCCTGGATCCGGGCGCGCATCGTGTCACAGGCGTTAGCGTAGATATTGGCGAACGCCTCGAAGAACGCTTCGGGATGACCCGCCGGGAGCCGGGTGGCGCGAGCGGCCGCCGGACTCATCGCCTCGATGTACCGGTTGCCGCGGCTCCAGGTCTCTTCCGGTCCGTCGAGCGAGGTCACCTGCAAGGTGTTCGGCGTCTCCTGTCGCCACCGGAGCCCGCGGCGGTCGCCGTAAACCCGAATCGCGAGGCCGTTCTCCTCACCGATCGCGACCTGTGAGGCAAAGAGGACGCCGCGTGCGCCATCTTCAAAGCGCACCAGCACGTTGCCATCGTCATCGAGCTTCCGCCGATCGACGAACGTCGTCAGGTCGGCCGCCAACGCCGTGATGCGCTGGCCGGTGATGTACTCGGCTAGACTCTCCAAATGCGTGCCGAGGTCGCCGATGCAACCCGCGGCGCCGCTCCGCTTCGGGTCGGTGCGCCAGTCGGCCTGTCTCATACCCGTCCGCTCGAGCGGCGTCGCGAGCCACCCCTGGGAGTACTCGGCCACGACCTTGCGCACGCGCCCCAGCTCGCCCTTGCGCACGAGGTCGCGGGCCAGCTTCACCATCGGGTAGCCGGTGTAGTTGTGGGTCAGCGCAAAGACACAGTCGGACTTGGCCACCAGGCGCTTGAGCTTGCGCGCCTCGTCGACGGTGAACGTCATCGGCTTGTCACAGACGACGTGGATCCCCATCTGCAGCAGCGCCTTCGCCATCGGAAAGTGCAGATGGTTCGGCGTCACGATCGACACGAAATCGATGCGCTCACCCTCGGGAAGCGCCAGCTCGTTCTCGATCATCGCCTCGAGCGACCCGTAAACCCGTGATGGGGGCAGCAGGAGCTCGCGCCCCTTGTCCATCGACCGCCTGAGCTCTGACGAGAAGGCGCCGGCCACGAGTTCGACACCGCCGTCCATCAAGGCGGCGCGCCGATGGACATCACCGATGAACGCACCGGGGCCACCCCCGACCATTCCCATCTTCAGTGTGCGGTCGAGCCGAGCCATGAATTCACCTGCTCCGATCTGGTTCAAGGTTCAAGGGTTCAAGGTTCATGGGTTCAGGGTTCAAGGTTGAGGCTCATTGTTCGAACGCGGCGTCGAACGCCAGATCCGAGGGGGCGAAGTCGACCTGCTTGACGTACTCACACGACTCGCGCGCACCATGCTCCCGGTCCATCCCGGAGTCCTCCCACTCGACCGACAGCGGCCCCACGTATTCGATCCGATTCAAGGCGCGAATGATCGCCTCGAAATCGACGTCGCCACGACCGACGGAGCGGAAGTCCCATCCACGTCCCGGTTCGCCAAAGTTGAGATGCGAGGACAGGATGCCGCTTCTCCCGTCCAACGAGACCGCCGCGTCCTTCATGTGGACGTGGTAGATCCGATCGGAAAACTCCTCGATGAAGCGCACCGGCTCGACGCCTTGCCACTGCAGGTGGCTGGGGTCGAAGTTAAAGCCGAACGCTTCGCGCCGGCCAATGACGTCGAGCGCGCGCGCGGCGGTCACGACATCGAAGGCAATCTCGGTTGGATGCACCTCGAGCGCGAACCGGACGCCGTTGTCCTCGAAGACATCGAGAATCGGGTGCCAGAGGTCGGCAAACCGCTGGAAGCCGGCTGCAATCGTCTCGGGATCGACCGGCGGAAACGAATACAACAGATGCCAGATGGGCGACCCGGTGAACCCACACACCACCGGTACGCCGAGGTTCTTGGCGGCGCGCGCGCTGTTTTTCATCGTCTCGATCGCCCACGTTCGCTTGGCCTCGGGGTCACCCTTGACGGCCGCCGGTGCGAACGCATCCGACCGATCGTCGTTCGGATCGCAGACGAGTTGGCCCGCCAGGTGATGGGAGATCGCCCAGCAGCCGAGTCCCTCGCTCGACAAGCGCTCGCGACGCTCGGCGCAGTACTCCGCGTCGTTGGCTCCCCGCTCCACATCGAAGTGGTCGCCCCAGCACGCCAGCTCCAACCCGTCATAGCCGAAGCTCTTGGCTTTGGGGGCAAGTTCGGCCACCGGCAGATCCGCCCACTGACCGGTAAAGAGCGTCACCTTCCGCGCCATTGAAACAGTCCTTTCAGACACGCCGTGATCCGCCCGCTAGTAAACCACATCACACCCCGCGGGGCGCGCTACCCCCGTCGGGCGCAGGTCGAGCGCGAGGCTCGACAATCCCAGCTCCTCCCGGATGGTCCGAAGGACCGCGTCCCGGTCCTCCTCGCTGCGCGCAATCAACTGCGCCGAGCCATCACCCTGGGAGCCGACGCCCTTACCGCCCCAGATATGCGGCTGGATCGCCGGATGCTCCAGCACCCGATGCAGCGTCGGTGCGTTCAGCTCCTCGGGACACGCCGGCGCGCAGTGCTGGTCGAAGAGACGCTGGACCTCGGTCATTAGGCGACCGAGACCCTCGGCGTCCCCGGCGCGGAGGTCGTCGACGGCCCGCGACACGATGCCGCGATTGATCGGCCCGAGATAGTGCTGGACGTCGCGTGCGACAACGTCTTGGGCAAACGGGTAACACTGATTGAGGCGCGCGAGGATCTTCTTCGTGTTCTTCTCGGCGCCGAGATCGACCACGACCATCGGGACCGGCTCCCGGACCCGCAGCTCCTCGACCGTGACCGTCTCGCGGTCGTGCACCATCAAGATCGGCCGTGACCCGAAGGCGCATCCTTGATCCATCCGCCCGCACCGTGATGGCGTGGTGATTTCGCCCAAATAGGCGTACTCCATCTCGCCGTGCACCGTCATCCGGAGGTCGTACGTCCGGTTGAAGGCGCGGGCCGTCAACACGCAGACCGCGGCTGAAGACGACAGGCCCTTCTTGATCGGCAGGTCGGTCCGGTAGTTGTCGATCACCAAGCCGCGCACCTGATAGCGCGAGAGGACGCGAAAGGCCACGCCGGCGACATAGCTAAAGAACTCGCCCGATTCAGCCTCTTCGAGCAGCGTATGCGGCTCCATCGGAATCTCGCGCGTGCCGAGGGTTCGGCCGTCAGGCATTGTCGACCGGAAGACCAGCGCGTGGGGATGCGGCTCGACTCGCGCGTAGAGCCCCTGGTTGGTCCCAGTAATGATGGTGTAACCCTTCTCGATCTCCGAATTGGCACGTCGATGTCCCGCCGCCCAGTCGGAATGCTCTCCGAAAAGACAGACCCGTCCTGGGACGAACAGCTCGAGCGACATCCGATCATTATGGCTGGAAAGCGCGTTATAGTGGCGGCGGTGAAGCGCGCCCACGGCCGCCTCTAGCGCGACCGTGACTCGGAGGTCGAGGGCAAACGATGGCTAAACTGACCAGACGCGAAGTGATGGGAGTGGTTGGCGCGGCAGCGGTTGGCACGGCGGTCGGCCGGACCGTTCCCGCCTCGGCGGCGACGCGCCGCGCGGTGCGCACCCGCATGCAGCAGTCGGTATGCCGATGGTGCTTCCGCGACCTGGAGCTCCGCAGGTTCTTTCAGCATGCGAAGGACATCGGCCTGCCGGCGATCGACCTCCTCGAGGAAGAGGAGTGGGCGGTCGCGGAGGAGTACGACCTGGCCTGCTCAACCGGGTACGGGGGCGGCGGCACCATCACCGACGGCCTGAACGATCCGGCGAATCACAACGAGATCGTCCGCAATTTGGAGCGCAGCATCCCCAGGGCCGCCCGCGCCGGCGTCCCCAACGTGATTGCGTTTTTCGGCAACCGTCGTGGCATGCGTGACGCGGAGGGGATCGACAACTGCGCCAACGTGCTCACGCGCGTGGCGCCGGTCGCCGAGAGCGAAAATGTCACGGTGGTCGTGGAGCTCTTGAACAGCCGGGTCAACCACCCGGACTACATCGGCGACCATACGGCCTTCGGGATCGAAGTGGTCAAACGGGTTGACTCGCCCCGGGTGAAGCTACTGTACGACATCTATCACATGCAGGTGATGGAGGGGAACGTCATTCAGACGATCCGCGACAACCACGAGTTCATCGCGCATTACCATACGGCCGGCGTGCCGGGCCGTCATGAGCTCGACTACAATCAGGAGCTCAACTGGCGCGCCATCACGCAGGCGATCATCGACACCGGGTTCACCGGCTACCTGGCGCATGAGTTCATTCCGACGCGCGACCCAATGACGTCGCTGCGCGAAGCGGTCGAACTGTGTAGCGTGTGAGACGGCGCCGCTCGGACAGTTCAAGGGTTCAAAGGTTCAAAGGTTCCGTTGTGAACTCTTGAACCATCGGGGGATCTGCAACTTCCAATGCCCTCCGACATCAACCGCCAATGGCGTCTCGCGTACAGACCGACCGGCATGGTCACGGACGCCAACTTCGCCTACCACGAAGAACCACGCCCGACGGCCGGTGACGGTCACTTCCTCGTCCGCACGCTTTACGTGTCGGTCGACCCCGCGATGCGCGGATGGATGACCGAAGACCCCGGCTACATGCCACCGCTCCCGCTCGACTCCGTGATGCTGGCACCGGCGCTCGGCCAGGTGGTCGAATCCCGGCATGCCGACTTCAGCGTCGGCGACATCGTCTCCGGCATGTTTGGCTGGCAGGACTACAGCACGAGCAACGGCGGCGGGCTAGCGCCGGTCCACCGCTTCACACCGGTCCATCCCCTCCCCCGCTACCTCGGCGCGCTCGGCGGCACGGGACTGACGGCGTACTTCGGTCTCCTCGACGTCTGCCGACCGAAAGAAGGCGACACGGTCGTGGTGTCTGGTGCCGCCGGCGCCACCGGCTCCGTCGCCGCACAGATTGCCAAGATCAAGCAATGCCGTGTCGTTGGGATCGCGGGGGGTCGCAACAAGTGCCGCTGGCTCACCGATGAGCTGCATCTCGATGCGGCGATCGACTACAAGGCCGAGGACCTGGAGGTGCGCCTCGCGGCGCTGTGTCCGGACGGGATCAACGTCTACTTCGACAACGTTGGCGGCCGCATCCTCGAGACGACCCTGGACCATATGGCCACGTGGGGGCGCGTTGCGCTCTGCGGCATGATCTCGGGTTACAACGCCGAGGACCGGCCGCCGGGCCCGACCAATATGTTTCGATTGATCACGCGCCGCATTCGGATGGAGGGATTCCTCGTCCCCGACTACGGTCCGCGTTTCAAGGAGGCGCGCCGTGAACTCTCGGCGTGGCTCGCGACCGGCGCCCTTCAAGCGCGTGAAGATGTGCGCGACGGGTTCGACGTCATTCCGCGTACCTTCTGTGAGCTCTTTGCCGGCACCAACATCGGCAAGCTGATGGTGAAGCTCGCCGAGCCTAGTCACTCTTAGACGGAGCTGGCTGCCCCGAACCCCGCCAGCGGCACTCGTGGGGCTCCGGCGGCGGGGTTCGGGGCCGCAGGCCCCGTCTGGAGTTCGACCGGAGTGGGGCTTTCGGGGTCCCCGCGAGTGAGCGAGCGAGGGGGTCTGGGGGAAGCGCCCGAGACCTGCGCGTTGAGTCGAGGGCGATATTCCCCAAGTCTGAACCTGGATCCGTCCTTCGCGGCCACGTGCAGGCGTCGTGGTCTCTACTGCGTTGGACCGATAGGTACGCGAAAGGTTGAAGCGGCGGTGATGCCGTAGAATACGACTCGCGCGGAGGCATGTCATGAACATCACGCGACGCGAGTGGCACCGGCTCACGTTCGGCGGCGTTGCCGCGGCGGCGACCGGCCTCGGGCACCGGTGCGTGGCCGCGCAGTCGCGGTACGGTGGCGTCTTGATCGGGATGCAGAGCTATAGCTTCCGCGACATGAGCCTCGACGACGGCATTGCCGCGATGCAGGAGCTCGGGATCACCAGCTGCGAGCTGTGGGAAGGGCACGTGGAGCCGCGCGAGCTACGCCGTCGCGAGAACCGCGAACAGTTGCGCCGATGGCGGACCCTGACGCCGCTGGCCTATTTCCGTGAGATTCGCGGCAGGTTCGACGATGCCGGCATCGGGTTGAGTGCCTACAACCAAAGCTTCAAGGATCATTTCTCGGACGCCGAGATCGAACGGGGGTTCGAGATCACCCTGGCCCTCGGGGCTCCGGCCATTACGTCGTCCGCGAATATGAATGCCGTGCCGCGAATCGCGCGCGTGGCCGAGCGGGTCGGGATGCCGGTGGCGATGCACAACCACTCTCGCGTCGACCCGAACGAATTCTCCAGTCCGGACGATTTCGACAAGGCCATCAGTCTCGGCGGCGCCGCGCCGATCGCGGTCAATCTCGACATCGGACACATGGTGGCGGCCAACCACGACCCGCTGGCCTATCTACGGGCCAACTACCAGCGCGTCGTCACGCTCCACCTGAAAGACCGCACGCGGGACCAAGGGCCCAACGTTCCGTGGGGCGAGGGCGACGCGCCGATCCGCGAGACGCTCGAGCTGTTGCGTGACGAGGGATGGGACATCCCGGCCAACATCGAATACGAGTACCCGGGCGACAATACGATGACCGAGCTTCGCCGCTGCGTTGACTTCTGCAAGGAGGTCCTCCTGTGATCGCTGCCGTGATAGCCCTGCTGGGGGCGGCGGGGCTCGTCGCCCCGGCGCAGGCCCAGTCGCGACCGCGTGTGCTGTATGTCACGCAATCGGCGGCGTTCGCGCACTCGGTGCTCCCGCTCACCGAGGAAGTCCTGCCGGCGATCGGCCGGACCCACGACGCGTTCGAGGTCGACATCACGCGCGACGCCTCGATCTTGACTGCCGAGACGCTCGCCCGGTACGACGCGGTGGTGTTCTATACGACCGGCGAGCTGCCGATGAACGCGAGCCAACGAGCCGCGTTCCTCGAGTTCATCCGAAGAGGTGGCGGCTTCGTCGGTATTCATAGCGCCACCGACACGTTCTACGAGTGGCCGGAGTACGGCGAGTTGATCGGCGGCTACTTCGACAATCACCCGTGGCGCGAGGAGGTCACCATCCGCATCGAGGATCGCGACCACCCGGCGACACGGCATCTGGGCCCGAGCTTCCAGATCGACGACGAGATCTACCAGTTCAAGAGCTGGGACCGCGATCGCGTCGACGTCCTGATGAGTCTCGACACCGCCTCGGTCGACACCACCACGGACGGCGTGCACCGCACGGACGACGACTTCGCGTTGGCGTGGTCACGCTCCTACGGCGACGGACGGATGTTCTACACGGCGCTCGGCCATGAAGACGCCGTCTGGCACGACGAACGATTTCAGCAGCTCGTCGTCAACGGCATCGTCTGGGCCATCGGGGACCGCACGCGCACCGAGGCCGGCGGCTGGCGCCCGCTCTTCGACGGCCGGACCACGACCGGCTGGCGCGGTTACCAACGTGACGCGATGCCCGACGGCTGGCAGGCGGTCGACGGCACGCTCGCCCGGGTTGGCTCGGGCGGCGACATCATCACCGTCGAGCAATTTGAGCACTTCGAGCTTCGGTTCGACTGGAAGGTCGAGGAGGGCGGCAACAGCGGCGTCTTCTTCGGGGTGAGCGAGGAGGGCGACGTCGCCTGGCACAGCGGGCCTGAATTCCAACTCCTCCACAACGCCGGCCACCGTGATGGCGCCGACCCGATCACCGCCGCCGGGAGCAACTACGCCGTCCACCCGCCGGTGGCCGATGTCACCCGTCCCGTCGGCGAGTGGAACGAATCGCGCCTCGTCGTCACCCGCGGTCGGGTGGAGCACTGGATGAACGGCATGCACCTGCTGTCGTACGACCTGGGCGACGCCGACTGGCGTTCGCGCGTCAACGCCAGCAAGTTCGCCGAGTTGCCGCTGTACGGCCCGAGCGCACGAGGCCACATCGCCATCCAGGACCACGGCGATCCGGTCTGGTTCCGAAACATCTTGATTCGGCCCATTCAGTAGTTCAGATTCCGCGTCCTGAGTCCTGAGCCCACGCGAGCATCGCGATATGTCTCCAGCCGTACGTCTCAAGCTCAAGACGATGATGTTCCTCCAGTATTTCGTCTGGGGCGCGTGGTTCGTGCCACTGGGCACCTACCTCGGCGAACCGTTGGAGTTCCAGGGGCAGCAGATCGGTCTGGCGTTCGGCACCACCGCCGTCGCCGCGATGGTGTCGCCGTTCTTCGTCGGGATGGTTGCCGACCGATTCTTCGCCACGGAACGGATTCTGGCCACTTTCCACATCCTCGGTGGCCTCGTGCTTGCGACCGCGTCGCTGCAGACGTCGTTCGCGACGTTCTACGTCGCGCTCCTCGTCTACGCCCTCTGCTACATGCCGACGCTCGCGCTGACCAACTCGTTGTCGTTCCGCCAGATGTCGAATCCGGGACAGGAATTTCCGGCGATACGGGTGCTCGGAACCATCGGGTGGATTGTCGCCGGCCTCGCCGTCGGGTTCCTGCGTCTCGAGGACACCGCACGCCCGATGCAGATTGCCGCCGGCGCCTCGATCCTTCTCGGGACCTTTTGCCTAACGCTGCCGCACACGCCGCCCGCCCAGAGGTCGACGTCGACCGGGGCTGCCGCCGTCACCGTGCGCGACATCCTGGGGCTCGACGCGCTCAAGCTGTTGCGTGAGCGGTCGTTCGCGATCTTCGTCATCGGGTCGTTTCTCGTCTGCGTCCCGCTGCAGTTCTACTACGCGTTTGCCAATCCGTTCCTCAATGAAATCGGGGTCGAGAACGCGGCGGGAAAGATGACGCTCGGGCAGATGTCCGAGATCGGCTTCATGCTGCTGATGCCGTGGTTCTTAGCCCGACTCGGCGTGAAGAAGCTGCTCCTGATCGGGATGTTCGCCTGGGCGGCCCGCTATCTGCTGTTTGCCTACGGGGACGCCGGACCTGGCGTCTGGATGCTGTACAGCGGCATTCTGCTCCACGGCATCTGTTACGACTTCTTCTTCGTGACCGGCCAGATCTACGTCGATACCAAGGCTCCGGCCGACCTCCGGGCGGCGGCGCAGGGCTTCATTGCGTTCGTGACACTCGGCGTCGGCGACTTCATCGGCACCTGGCTGTCGGGGCGAATCGTCGATCAGTACGCACCGCTCGGGGATTCGGCAACTCACCAGTGGACCGAGATCTGGGTCATCCCTGCCGTCTGGGCCGGCCTCGTCCTGGTGCTCTTCGCGTTCTTCTTCGCGGACCGCAAGGTGCCACCACGCGCGCCTGCGGCGGAAGCTCGGGTGGCGGCATAGTCATATTCAAACTGGGCTGACTGCCCCGAACCCCGGCGCCGGCACTCGCGGGGGGGGGGGGCTGCGCCCCACTCCGTGCCGGCGGGGCGCGCCGTGCGCGCCCTGATCCCTAGCCCAGGCCACCGAGTGGCGTGGGGCGTCGGGGCCGCAGGTTCCGTCAGGAATTACCGCCCAAAGGTGAGCCAGGTCCCGGCCAAACCGGCCAAACCGACCCCGGACTCTGTCCAGTCACAGACGCCGTCGGCAAAGACCTCCCGTAACCGCGCCGCTTCGGCCTCGGTCCACGTCGCCGCGTAGTCGGCGAGATTAATCGGCTTCAGTTGGCACTTAATGATGTCGGCCGCCAGCGGTCCGCCGGCGACCTCGCGCGGCGACGGCGCCGACGGATACAGTTCCTCGCATCGGCCCTCCCCGCGCACCTGCGTCTCGGCGATCCGCATCGGCGTCTCGTCGCGCGACCAGCAACTGTCGACCAGCGTGGCAGGCTTGGCCCGCACCACGCGGTCGATCAGCGGGTCGTTCGACCCGTCCTCGGCGAGGTTGGCGAGCCACTGATCCATCTGCGCCAGCGCTTCCTGCAGCACCGGGCTCTGGCTGCTATAGAGGCCGTGGCGATCGTCCTCGACCAGCATGACGTGGTTGTCGGTACGGCCATTCGCCTTGCGCAGGCGCTCCCGGATCGAAAACGAGTGATAGCGGACATGCACGTCACCGTGCTCGCGGTCGTCGCTATAGGCACGGTAGTCAATCGTCGGCGTGGTGGCGAGGCCGCCGCCGCCGTTGGTCAACCGACCGGTCTGGTACGCGAGACGCACCGCGTCGAGATCGGCCGTCGTCCGCTCGGGGACGAAGTTGCCATCGTCGTCGTACCCGCCGATCCGCTCATTCAGGTCGAGAAACTGGGCCGTCGCGATCAGCCCGTCATTGAGCGCGCCGAGCCCATACTGCACGCCGACATTGTCGAGCGGGCGGCGAACGTGGCCGCTCGCATGACGACCGTAGACGTTGACGTAGTGGCTGTAGACGTCACAGCGCGCACCGCCGGGGTTGTCGGTCGGATGATAGCGCTGATCTTCCGGAAGGACGTCGGGGCAGAACTCCGACACGTTGATCCGGCCGGCGTTGACCGACACGTTCGACATCGTCGCGTGGGTCAAGAAGCCAGCCACCGCGCGTTGCTCTTCCGTCGAGAAGGGGACCGCGGCGTGCTCGCCAAAGTAGCGGTTGAGCAGCCGCGCATCGGTGATCATCGGGATGGTGCCGAAGCCGACGTCGGGGAAGCTGCAGCCCGGGATGATCCCGTCGAGCAGGCCCGGGTAGTTGTCGGCGATCTGATGGTTTTGGTATGACCCGCCCGAACAGCCCCAGCCAATGGTGTAGCGCGGCGCCCCGTAGGCCTCGATGAATCGCTCCTTGACCATCATCATCGTCTCGGCGGCCAGCACGTCGTTGCAATTGTTGCCGTAGACGTTGAGGGTGGCCGACGCCACGGCGTAGCCTTGACGCAACATCACATCGTCGGTCACCCCGCCGGTGCGGTTCCCCTGGCGATACCATCCGTTCACGCAGCCGCCGCCAAAGGTATAGATCAGACGCCCGTTCCACCCCGGTGACCGCGTCCACGGCGCGGGTGTCGGGTCGCCGGCGCCGGGGGCGTGCAGCATGGCGATTTGATACACGGCGCGGTTGATCACGCCGGTCTCGATCCGGATGACGTAGGGCACGCCGTCACCGGTGAGCGTGGTTGCCGTAGCGACGTCGGCCGGCGTCTCCGTCGGATCGGGCAGCGATTTGAGCGCGCCGTCGTCAGCCGACCGGTAGACGTAGTCGACGCGCCGCTCGACCGAGCAATCGTCGTCGAGTGGCGCGCCGAGCATCTCGCCCGACAACAGCTCGAACGTGTCGGTCTCGCAGATGAATGGCTGCTCGTGCGATCCGGAGAAGACCGGACCTTCGACCGGATGGTTGACGAGCGTGAACGTCTGGTCGGGCGTGTCGGCGGCGACCGACACCACCACGTCGTTCACCCCGAGCGTCAATCCGTCGACAAGGCCGACGAGCCCGCGATCGTGGCCTGGACGAAACGCTCCTGTCACGTCGTCGCCGTTGACCGTCACCCCGACGGCGGCCGCGTCGCGGCCTCTTAGGTCGATGTGAAGGAGCACGTCTCCCCCGGTCACCATCCCCGGGCGGCTCGACAGCACGGTCAGCTCGACCGGACCGACGTCGGCACCGCCGGCCACGCACGCCGACACGCCACCGGCCACCACACCTCCCGCGACGACAACGCCGGCAAAAGTTTTCAACCGCATGGCCACCTTCCGTCTCTACTGTTTCGCGATCGCCGCCGCTCCCTGGCGGAGCACATACTTCTGAATCTTCCCGGTCGCCGTCTTCGGAAGCTGACCTGCAAAGGTTATCCGCCGGGGCGCCTTGAAGTGCGCCATCTTTTCTCGGGCGTAGGTGATGAGCTCGTCGGCGCTCACCGTCGCGCCGTTGTTCAGCACGACAAACGCGTGCGGCGTTTCGCCCCACTGCTCGTCGGGCATCCCGACGACCGCGATCTCGCAGATGGCGGGATGGCGCATCATCACTCCCTCCACCTCGACGGAGGAGATGTTCTCGCCGCCGCTGATGATGACATCCTTGAAGCGGTCGCGGATCTCGATGTAGCCGTCTGGATGTACGACCGCCGCATCGCCGCTATGGAACCATCCGCCCCGCATGGCGGTCGCGGTCGCCTCCGGGTCGTTGTAGTAGCCTGCCATCACGACGTTGCCGCGGACGATGATCTCACCGAGCGTCGCGGCGTCGCGTGGCACGTCGCCGCCGTCTTCGTCGACGACTCGGAGCTCGCCAGAGGTAATCAGCTCGACACCCTGACGTGCCTTGATCGTGGCCCGCTCGTCCATCGACAGTTCTCGATGCTCCGGCCGCGGCTCGCACACCGTGATGAACGGGGCGGTCTCGGTCAACCCGTAGACGTGGATCAGCTCCCAGCCAAACTCACCCTCGACCCGCTGAATGGTGGCGGCGGCCGGTGGCGCACCAGCGGTCATGACCCGCACGCCGGGCCGCACCTCGCCCCGCTGATCGGCCGAGGCGTTGGCCAGCATGATCAGCACCGTCGGCGCGGCGCACATGTGCGTCACCGCTTCGGCACGCATGAGGGCGAACGCGCGCAGCGGATCGAGCGCTCTCAGACAGATATTCCGGCCGCCGACCGCGGTCACCACCCAGGTGAATGTCCACCCGTTCGCGTGAAACATTGGAAGCGTCCACAGGTACCGGCTGTCGCAGCTCATGGGCCAATGGATGAGCGAGCCGACGACGTTCATGTAGGCGTTCCGATGCGTGATCATCACGCCCTTCGGTCGCGACGTCGTCCCGCTCGTGTAGTTGATCGTCAAGAGGTCGTGTTCGTCGATCTCGGGAGCTTCGAATGACGTGTCCTCCGCATCGAGCAGCGCCTCGTAGTCGGCCCACCCCGTCCGCTCACCCTCCAACGCCACGAATTGCTCGATGTGCGGGCAGTCGCCCCGAATCGCGTCGACCGCTTCGAGGTAATCGGCATGCGCGCACACCACCTTGGCCCCACTGTGATTGATGATGTAGGCAAACTCCGCCGGTTTTAGTCGAAAATTGATCGGAACGAGCACCGCTCCAATCTGCGGAACCGCGTAGAACGATTCGAGCTGCGCGTGCGTATTGGGTGAGAGGTAGGCGACGCGGTCGCCCCGGGCGACGCCGAGCCGTTGGAGCGCCGACGACCAGCGGTCGCACCGAGCGAAGAAGTCCGAGTAGGTGAGCCGAAGCTCCCCGTCGACCACCGCTTCGCGATTCCCGTAGAGGCTGCGGGCGCGGCGCTGAAACTCAAGCGGCGTCAGCGGGGTGTCCACGTGGACCCGGATGATACCATGCGTACTGAGAGGATCTGACGGTCATGCGATACCTGAAGACATATCAATACCGGCTCACCTGGGCTTGTGTCGTCGCCGTGACGGCGCTCGCGTCTCCGGCACTGGCGCAGTCGGAGGACGAGCCGTACCTTGGCAGCTGGCGCGGCAACGCGACCGGTGCCGACGGCACCACGACCGGCGTCGTGCTCACGGTGACGGAATCCAACGGCGCCTATGAGGGCGTCGTGTCGGGTTTTGGGCCCGGACGCGAGGCGCCGCTGACGAGCGTCAGCACGGCGGACGGCGTCCTCGTGGCTGAAGCCGCCGTCGACTCTCGCCTCGGATCGCTCGGCGTGCGGTACGAGCTGTCGCTGAATGAAGACGGCGACGTGCTGAGCGGAACCCAGCAACTCATCTTCGGCAACCAGCGTGTCGCTTTCGATGTCGAGCTCAAGAAGCGCCGTCGTCGTGATGTGCCGCAGCCGCAAGTGGAGCAACGCATCGGCTACTTCGTCGGCACCTGGGCCTTCGACTATACCGGCGGCGAGTTCCCACCCCTGAGCATCGGGACCCGGTCGGGACGGGTCACGTTCACACAGCGCGGCGACTCACCGTGGGTGGATGGGCGAATCACCGGTGACGTCTACGGCGACGTTTACGCGGAGCACGTGGTGATCGGATACGACCCCGACAACCGGTTCCTGGTCTTCAAGGAAACGCTGTGGAACGACATCGAGCTACTGAGCGTCGCCAACTGGCAGAGCCCGATCGGGATCAGCTTCGTGACGATCCCGGTCGAACACGACGGACAGTCCTATCAGCTGCGCCGGGTCATCGCCGTCACGTCGGAAACGGCGTTTCGGGTGACCGAAGAGTTTTCGATCGATGGCGGGCCGTATCGCCGTCTGGGGAATGCCGTGTATCGGCGTGTCGATTGACTAGACGGGGCTTCACCCCGAACGAGAATAAGATTCGTGTATCGCTCCGCACAACGGCCTAGCCTATGACGTTCGTCTCAGAGCTCTCTCCGACCGCCCTCTGGTCGCACTTCGACCACATCCTCGCCATTCCACGCGCCTCCAAAGACGAAGAGCGGATGCGCGCGCACGTCCTCGGCGTGGCACGGGGGCGTGGTCTCGAGCACACGGTCGACGGCGCCGGTAACGTCGTGGTGCGCAAACCGGGCACGTCGGGCCACGAGACCGCGCCGGTTACCATCCTGCAGTCGCATCTCGACATGGTGCAGGAAAAGAACGCCGATGTCGCCTTTGACTTTGCCACCGACGGCATCGTGCCGCAGCAGGCTGGCGCGTACGTCACCGCCACCGGGACGACGCTCGGATCGGACAATGGAATCGGCGTCGCGGCCATGCTGGCGGTGATGTCAGCGACCGACGTGGTGCACGGACCGCTCGAGCTACTCTTTACGATCGACGAGGAAACCGGCCTGACCGGCGCGGCGCAGGTCGATGCCAGCGTGTTGAGCGGCCGCCAGCTGATCAACCTCGATTCCGAGGAAGAGAACATTCTGTACGTCGGCTGCGCCGGCGGCGGTGACTCTCACCTCACCCTCGATCTGACCACCGCTCCGACCAGCGACGACGACCGCACCGTCGCGCTTGCCCTGACCGGTCTCAAGGGCGGTCACTCCGGATGCGACATCCATCTCCAGCGCGGCAATGCGCTCTGCCTGCTCGCCCGCGCCCTCCTGGCAGCGCACGGCACGGCGCCGTTCCGTCTCGCCCGGTTGGAGGGCGGCAGCGCACACAACGCGATCCCGCGGGAAGCGTTCGCGACCCTCGTCCTCGCGGCGAGCGACCGCGACCCGGTGGTGTCCGCCATCACGGAGGAGTTGACGGCGATCCAGGACGAGTACCGACCCGCCGATCCCGGCATGACGCTGAGTGTCGACGATGCGGAGTCGGTTGCTGACGACGCCGCGTGGGATCAGGCGACCACGACCACCGTCCTTCGGTTGCTCACGAGCCTTCCGCACGGCGTCGACGCAATGAGCTACGACATCCCCGACCTCGTTGAGACGAGCCACAACGTCGCGACCGCCAAGCCGGAGAACGGATCGCTGGTGATCACGACGAGCGCGCGGTCATCAATCGATGCGGCGCTCGATGCGCTGCGTCGCCGCGTGCGCGCGACCGGAGAGCTGGCCGGCGCGCGCGTCGACGAGAGCCCGGCCTACCCCGGGTGGAAGCCGAACCTGCAGTCCCATTTGCTCGAGGTGGTCAAGACCGTGCACGCCCAGGAGCTGGGGTCCGAACCGGAGGTCAAGGCGATTCACGCCGGTCTCGAGTGCGGCATCATCGGGAAGAAGATCCCCGGGATGGACATGATCTCGTTCGGCCCGATCATCGAGTTCCCGCACTCCCCCGACGAGCGGGTCCACATCGACTCGGTGGCGCGCTTCTATCGCCTGCTCACGGCGACGCTCGAGGCGCTATCCTAAAACCACGCGCGGGCTGGCGAGCCCACTGCCACACTGGAGGCACCCATGAAGACGAGCTTCGTGTCGGCGCTCTGCACCACCCTGGCCACCGCGCTACTCATCACCCCGGACGCATCCGCCCAGATCACCCGAATCGACTTGCAGGTGGTCGAGTCGCCGGCACTGGACGGACAACGCTTTGGGTTGGCGGGACAGTACGAACGTCTGCGGGGCATGGCCCATGGCGAGGTCGACCCGGACGACCCGCGGCACCGTGACATCGTGAATCTCGACCACGCGCCGCGCAACGGCGCCGGGCGAGTCGAGTACCGCACGACGATCGAGATCTACCGGCCGGTTGACATGACCCGCTGGAACCGTGCCCTGTATCACACCGTCCCGAACCGGGGCCGAACGGATGTCGATCCGACGCTCCTCGACCGAGGGTTCGCACTCGTGCAAGTGGGGTGGCAAGGCGACATCGCTCCCACCGACCGTAACATCGTGCCGGTTCTGCCGGTGGCAAAGAACCCTGACGGCACGTCCATCGTCGGCCCAGCCCTCGAGGAGTTCATCTTCAACGATGCCGAGTCGGCCTCCCGAGCCCGACTCACCTATCCGGCGGCGTCGCTCGACCCCGAGCAGGCGACGCTGACCGTCCGCCGCACACAGCAGGCCCCTCGCCTGACCCCCCACGATCTATCGTGGCGGTACGTGAACGACAGGGAGATCCAGATCGAACGCCCGGGAGGCTTCGACGGGGGCGCCATCTACGAGCTCGTCTACCGCGCAAAAGACCCGATCGTGATGGGGCTCGGCTTTGCGGCGATGCGCGACGCGATCTCGTTCCTCCGCTACGCCGAGACCGACACCGCCGGCAACGCAAACCCGCTCGCGTTCGAGGGTCTCCCACGGGTCACCATCTCGTTTGGCAACTCCCAGAGCGGCCGCGCGCTCAGAGACTACGGTTCAACCAGGACGTCGCCGGCCGGATCGTGTTCGACGGCATGCACCCCGCCATCGCGGGCTCACGCAAGACTTTCACGAACTACCAGTTCTCTCAGCCCGGTCGGTGGCAAAAACAACACGAGGACCACGTCTTCCCGGGCGACCAGTTCCCGTTCACCTACGCGACCCTGACCGACCCGCTCAGCGGCCGAACGGACGGACTCCAGGAGCAGTGCGCCGCGTCGAACACCTGCCCGAAGATCATCCACAGCGATGGTGAAGCCGAGCTCTGGCAGGCTCGGTCGTCCCTCATTGTCACCGACCCGCTCGGCACCCACATCGAGCTCCCGGACAACGTGCGCGTCTACTTGGTCGCCGGGACGCAGCACGGCGGTGGCGGCGGTGTCCATGCTGCGACGCCGAACCGGGGCATCTGTCAGCACCTCGGCAATCCGCTCGCGTTGGAACAAATCCGGACGGCACTCAGCGTGGCGTTGTACGAATGGGTCGCGAAGGGGATCGAGCCGCCACCGAGCCGTTTTCCGACCGTCGCCAACGGTGGGCTCGTGCCGTCGGCCGCGGCGGGGTTCCCTGACATCCCGCACGTCAGGTATTCGGGGTCTTATAATCCCCTGCACCTGCGCGAGCACCGCTCCCTTCCGCCGAAGGACGGCGCGGCCTACACGGTCCTCGTCGGGAGCGTTGACGCCGATGGCAACATGACGAGCGGCGTCAGACACCCCAATCTCGTCGCGCCCGTCGGCACGTACACCGGCTGGAATCTGCGGCGGAAGGGATTCGGGGAGGGCGGACAATGCGCCGGAACCGGGTCGTTCATCCCGTTCTCGGCCGACAATGCGAAGCGCCAGGCGTCGGGCGACCCGCGCCGTTCGCTCGAGGAGCGATATCCGACGCATGAGGCGTACGTGCGGGCGGTATCCGAAGCCGCCGATGCCCTCCGGCGCGATCGGCTGCTGCTCGGTCGCCACGCCGATGACATCGTCAAGCTCGCCAGAAACAGCGGCGTCTCCGCGCGAGATTGACCTTACGGCTGCGCCTGTTGGCGCTCCGCGTGGCGCGCGGAGCCGAGGATGCCGGTCACCGCGCGGTTCCCTTCGTGACAGGCGTACTCATACAAGTCGTAGCTCATGTCGCGCTTGAGCGGCAGCGCCAGCATCCAGGGTTGGGTGTAGACGTTGGGATCCTCGACTCGTACCTGCCAGTCGAGGATGTCGTCGGCGACGCGCGTGAAGCGCTCGACCAGCGTCAGGTCGGCGCTCACCGGCACGCCGTGCATCCGGCCGGCGTTCTGATTCAGGGTAATCCACGCCTTTTCGGTGAAGTGCGTCGTTTCGACGACGAGCGTCTCTTCCTCCCAGCGCCCGCGCGTGTCGCCCATCCACTGCCGGATCTTCAGGTCGATGTGCGGGCGGTCGTCGAGTGGGATGATCCGCGGCTCGCGGACCATCTCGTAGAGGATCACGACGTAGCCGGGTATCTGGAAGATGTGGTTGCCGGTGTTGTAGGTGTTCGGGATCATCGAGCCGGGTATGCCGCGGGTGATGCAGCGGCTGTAGGGGCTCATGTTCTCGTGCGAGTCGGCGCGGTTGGCGACGAGCCACTGCGCCCGCGCCTCGGCCTCCGGTCGCGTCGGCACCCGACCGGTCGGTGGGTCGGCAATCATCGATGTCCGGCGCGTGTAGACGACCGTATGGCGCGGGTCGCTCCAAAAGCTGTTGTAGCCAGAACCCCACGGCCGCCCGGCAACCGTTCGGCGCCCGCCCGGCGCATTGTCGCGCTCGCGCACTTCGGCACCGCGGCGCTCGAGTGCCGCGGCTTCCTCTTCCGTGAAGAACTCTTTGTCGCCCAGCCGCGAGGGCCGCTCGAGCGGGGTCAGTGTGTCGTTGGTCCAGATTCCGGAGATGTCGGGCTGCCCGTCGGCAGTGCGTGGGGCACGGTAGTGCGGATCGAGTCCTGACTGTGCAGCGACGTCAGCGGCACCGCCGAGCACGAGGGCGCAGGCCGCCATCCCGAGGCATCGATTCCATCTGTCTGCTCGCATCAAGCCGCTTATTGTAGCGAAGTCGCGAACTACTCCGACGCGTCTGGAAACTTCATCCGACGAAGCAGATCGTCGAAGCGGGGATCGCCTCGAAAGTCGTCGAACCATTGGCCCACCTTGGCGAAGCACAGTAAACCACCACGCCCATCCTGCCTGCCCCGAGCTGCGAGATGATTCGGTACGGGCCGAGGGCGGATCCAACGGACAGCGTCACGGCAGCGTGTTCCCTCGCGCATCCATCAAGTCGCGGTAGCCGTCGGCGCGGTCGCGCGCGACATGCGCGTCGCGATAGAAGCCGGCGGTGCTCAGCGTGAGGGTGATCTCCTCAGCGCCGGCGTTCTCCCAATACCAGCCGTGCACGCCGGTGAACGGCGCGACGTAGCTGCCGTTGGCCGTATCGCTCTCGGCCGAATCGAAGCTCTCGGCGTACCCCGGCGGGGCGCCATCGGGCGCGCTGTGAAAATTGTATTCGACCGGGCCGGTCGCCTCCCACGTGTAGAGCATCGTCCCGCCCTCTTGCAGGCGGTAGGTGTATTCGACCCATTCATAGGGCGCGAGCCGCACCTGGAGCGCGTCGGTTCGGTACTCGGCCTCCTCCATGGTGATGGCCACCACCTGCGCGAGCGCCAGTAGGCCCAACACCTCGCCGGTGCCAAGGGGGTCGACGCCGTACTCGGCGGGCATCACCGCGCCGATGAAGACGAGCGCGGCGACGAGCAGCGCTGCCACGGCCGCGAGACCGATTTTCTTGACGGAGACCTGCTGGGCCTCGTCCGCACCCAGGAACCAACGGTCAGGCACGTTCACCACGGGCTCCTACGGGTAGAAGACGTAGCCGAACAGTTGCTGCGCGGTGAGGACGAAACCGCCGGCCATCAATGCCGCGTTCGTCATGAACGCGTGACGAAAAAAACTTGGCCGCGTGCGCCAGAACGTAATGCCGATTAGGACAGCGGTCAGCGCCAGGACCTGTCCGATCTCGACCCCGACGTTGAAGCTGATGATGTTGGTGACCAGCCCGTTGTCGGTCACGGTGAACTCCTGCAGCTTGGTCGCCAGCCCCATGCCATGAAACAGCCCGAAGACCAGCACCGCCCCCTTGGTGTTGGGCCGCCAGCCGAGCACCCGCTCGAAGCCGCCCATGTTCTCGAACGCCTTGTAGCAGACCGAGAGCCCGATGATGGCGTCGATCAGATACGCGTTCACCTCGAGCCCCCAAAGCACGCCGACGAGCAGCGTAATGCTGTGCCCCACCGTGAAGAGACTGACGTAGAGGACGACATCCTTCAGCCGGTACAGGAAGAAGATGACGCCGACGAGAAACAGCAGGTGGTCGTAGCCGGTCACCATGTGCTTCGCGCCGAGATACATGAAGGGCGCGGGCGCCGCGCCGTCCACCCCCTGGACGAACGCCGCGTTCTGCGTGTCCATCGGATGGGCCCCGGCGACGGTCGCCAGCAGGCAGATCGACACGACGACAGCGGCGGTCACGACCCGGCGCGGTGGCACGGACAAGGACATCGATATCGGCATCGGCATCTTCAGTGGGAAGAATACGGGCCGGCGCGCGTACAAAGCAACGGGAAGGCGCTCACGTGCGCGCCTCGCGGACGCGGAGTGGGGCTTACGGGGTCCTTGCGTAGCGCCCGCGGGGGGGGGGGTCGGGGCGGAGCCCCGTCTAGGGTTGGCTAGTTGTTATTCGTCGTGGCTTTCTTCACGTCGGCCGCATCCACCGTGCTGTAGAAGCCGATCATCATCTCTTCCCACGTCTGATCGGCCCACCGTACTTCGGACGTCGCGTCCGGATTCGCCCGGTTGTTGACCGAGTTGTCGAAGTGCGCGACACCGACCAGCTTGGTGCCGGCCGGCAACAACTTCGGCTCGGCGAACTCATAGGTCAACTGCCAGTCGAACCGGTAGTTCGAGACATTCAGCAGCACCTCTTCCGTCCCGTCGGGATAGACGGCGGAATACGAAAACGCCTTTCCGCGCGCGTGCATGTGCGGCGTCATGTTGGTCAGATAGGTGTCTTCCTTGATCTCGCGCTCCGCGCGCACCTCGTGGTTCTCGGCCCCGGCCGGAATCGCGAACTTCGTGTTGATCACCACGCCACCGCCGACCGTCCGGTCGGGCGGCGCATCACGAAAGATCAGACCGACGGTCGTCTGGTCGGTCGTCGCTTCGCCGATGGTCGTGTAGTGCATCTGAAGCACGATCTCGGTGCCGGCCTCGATCTTCCTCGCGACGCCGTCGGGGTAGACGACGCCGAGCTTGTTCGGCACCGTCCCGCCGAGCGTACCGGTCGTCCGCTTCTGTTTCCGCTTCAGACTGGCCTCGGGAGACGGCGGATTGTCGGGATCCGGACTCTGCAGCGTCGCGATCACGTGGTGCACGACACGGCGGTCGCCAGGGCGCAGCTCAACGGCCTGAATCCACTTGTCCTCGGTGAAGTTGGTCGGCACCGTGAAGTAGAGATACGGCACCGTCCCGTCGGCCGGGACGGCGTGTGGCTCAAGCATGCTGAGCACAACATCGGGCTCACCGATCGTCCACTCGGCGGCAAACTGTGGGACCTCAGGGAGGTCGGCGTCAGTGCTCTTCGGCGACCCGCCGTCGACCCACGCGGAGATGGTTTGAATCTCCGTCAAAGGCTCAGGCTGGCGTCGTTGACGTACTCCTGATGGCCGGGCTCGGCGTCCCACGGTGGCATCTCACGCGCCTCGACCCGCTGCTTGATGGCGCGTGCCCAGGGGCGGGCGTCGTCGTAGTCGATCAGCGACATCGGCGAACTCGCCAGGTCGATGACACGACACGCAGTTCTCGTAGAAGATCGGCGCCACGTCCTTGGCAAACGTCGGGACGGCTTCGGCTTCCTCAGCGCCAACCGGTGCGGCACTGACGACGCAGACGCCAAGACCGACGACCATCACACCGAGGAACGTCACGCGAGCAATACGCTTCGTCAGATTCACAGTCACCCCATCGTCATCAACGGACGAACACACACGTTTCCCTGCTTTTCTCAAAATTAACAGAGGAAGGCCTCATTCTTCATTGGTCGGGCGCGCGCCCTTCTGCCCGATCGTGTTCCGGAGCACGCCGACGTGCTCGAGCTCGATCTCGACGACGTCACCCGGCTGCATCGCCGACGTGGCGCCCGGCGTCCCAGTGTAGATCATGTCCCCCGGGTTGAGGGTGACGTACCGGCTGATGTAGCTCACCAGGAACGACGAATCGAAGATCAGGTCCTTGGTTCGCTGTGACTGCTTCACCTCGCCGTTCACGCGCGTCTGCAGCAGCAGGTCGTCGTAGTCGACGCCGCTCGCCATCACCGGTCCCACTGGACCGAACGTATCGGCGCCCTTCGCGCGGAACCACTGGAGGTCGTTGCTCTGCCAGACACGCTCGCTGATGTCGTTCCCGGGCGCGACGGCAAAGATGTAGTTGGCCGCATCGGCGACCGACACATTCTGGGCGGTCTTGCCGATGATCAGCACCATCTCACCCTCGAAGTGAAGGTTCGTCGCATCCTCGTAGTACGCCACCGTCGCCTCGTGGGGAATCAGCGACGTCGCGTGCTTGTCGAAGATTCCCGGATACTCCGCCGGGTTGGCTTGTCCGAGGTGACTCCGGTAGTTCAATCCGGCGGCGATCACCTTGGTCGGCTCGGTCGGGGTCAGAATGTTGACGTCGCTCATCGCGACCGTCGTGCCGGTCCGCTCCGGCGACTCGAAGATGTTGCCGCGAAGCTGGTGAATCGTTTCACCTTCGAGGATGCCGTACGACGTGACACCGTTGTGCTCGTAGCGCACATACTTCGTGATCCCCTGCGCGAGAGTCGACACGCCAAAGGCGAGCACGAGGACCACAGCCACCGATACGACGCTCATACGTTTCATCACAAAGTCCTCCAATTATTAGACTGGGCTGACTGCCCCGAACCCCGTCGTCGGCACTCGCGGGGGCCCCTTTGCCCCACTCCGTGCCGGCGGGGGCGCGCCGTGCGCGCCCTTAGCTCAAAGTCCACTATCCCGGTCAGTCACCGCGGTCGGGAATGTAGCAGCCGACGGCTTGCGTCTCCGTAAACGTCAGTCGTTCACCCGCGACGAGGCGCGCGAGCACGTCGCGAAGGTCACGCGTCGCCGGGACGGCCCGGGTGACTCCGAATTCGACATACTGGTCGTCGATGCGACCCCGGTAGATCAGCTGTTGGTCCGCGGCGTAGACGGCGACTTCCGGGGTAACGGTGACACCGGTCGCCGCGACGAGCGCACCCTCCGGGTCGCGCACCGCGTCGAACGAAAATCCGAACGAGGCGTGGTGCGCCGCAAGCTCCGCGGTCGGCCGATCGGTCCAGGCATAGACGAGCCAGAACGTCACCCGATCCCCGAAGGCCTCATGAATCCGCCGAACCTCTGGGGCGTAGCGGTTGGCGATCGGGCAGTCGGTCGTCACGAAGAGCAGGAGCGTGACGCCGCTCGGTGCGGCCAGCGGTGTGACCGTGGTCCCATCGAGCGCCGGTACCTGCACGTCGGACGCCGCCGCTAGCGCGGCGGTCGCGGCCAGCAGATAGGCGAACGCGGCAAGAACGACGGTGCGCCGGCGGGCCATGGAACTAGGTGTAGCCTAGCACGCGCGCGTGCTATCCTGCCGTATCGGACACGGCCCCTCTCATCCGTCCGACTCCATGACCACAACCGCCGATTTTCTGGCCCGCGACCAGGCCCACCTGCTGCACCCGCTACATGACTCGCGTGCGCACGAACAGGCCCATGTCTGGGTGTCGGGTCAAGGGGCGATCCTGACCGACGCCGACGGTCGCGAGTTCATCGACGGCCTCGCTGGCCTGTGGAACGTCACCGCCGGCCACGGCCGCTCTGAACTCGTCGAGGCGATGCGCGAGCAGGCCGGCGCCCTGGCATACGCCTCCGGGTACTCCGGCAGCTCCAACCCGCGCGCGATCGAGCTTGCGGAACGGCTGGCGGCCCTCTGCTACCGGTCGATCAATCACTTCTTCTTCACCTGTGGCGGCGGCGAAGCAACCGAGAGCAGCATCAAGATGGCGCGTTCATACTGGAAGCTGCGCGGGCAACCGGACAAGACGAAGGTCATCTCGTGCGTCGACGGGTATCACGGCGTGACCCTGGCCGCCATGAGCGCCACCGGGATCAGCCCCTATTGGCCGCTGTTCGAGCCCCGCGTGCCAGGGTTTTCCCACATCCCGTCGCCCGATCCTTATCGCTACGAAGCCCCGGACGGCGACAGTCAAGGCATTGCCGCGGCCAACGAGCTCGAACGCGCGATCCGCCGCGAAGGAGCCGACACCGTCGCGATGTTCATCGCCGAGCCGGTGCAGGGAGCGGGCGGCGTGATCGTTCCGCAAGACGACTACTTTCGACGGATTCGCGAAATCTGCGACCAGTACCAGGTGCTACTGGTTGCCGATGAGGTCATTACCGGGTTCGGTCGCACCGGACGGCTGTTCGCCCTCGACCACTGGGGCGTGGAACCCGACATCGTGCAGTTCGCCAAGGCGATCACCTCGGGCTACTTTCCGTTCGGCGGGATCGGCATCAGCGACACCGTGGCCGATACGCTGCACGAGGCCGGCCAGCCGTGGATGCACGCCTACACCTACAGCGCTCATCCGGTCGGCTGCGCGGTTGCGCTCCGGATGCTCCGGCTCATTGAAGACGAGGCGTTCGCGGAGCAGGCCGCGACGAAGGGTCGGCGGCTGCTCGACGCCCTTCGTTCCGAGCTCGCCGACCACCCGCACGTCGGCGATATCCGCGGCAAAGGGCTGATGTGCGCCGTCGAGCTGGTCGAAGACCGGGCGAGCAAGCGGTCGTTCCCCGCCGACAGGCACATCGGGATCGCCGTCAACCGCGAGGCGATCAGCCGCGGCCTCTTCAGCCGCATCAAGGGCGACTCCTACCTGCTAGCCCCCCCGATCGTGATAACCGAGTCGCAGATCGATCAAGCGGTCGACATCGTCGCCGCGTCGGTTCGTGCGGTCGTCGGCTAGTCCTCAGCGACGGCGACTGGCACGCCAGCACCCGCGTCGACCGTATTCGCGGCGCCTACGCCCAGGGGGCTCTGGGGCGTCGTTCTCGCGGCGTAGGGGGGGTGCGTGCTCCACCGTGGCGGGCTGAGTGGCGTCGACTGGCTCGACTTGAAGCGTACGAAGATGTTCGCCAATCTCCATAGGAATCGCTCCTTTCGAGGATACAGAATCACCGGGACGCCATAGCGTGCGGCCACGGCCTGCATATGTTCACTGCTCACACGTGGCATTCCGGGCACATGCCGCGTGGCTGCCCACAGCCGTTTGTGGGGTAGGCGTACTCGGCTCGGTACCCGTGCTCATGCTCTTCCACTCGGCCCCAAAGCCACACCCTCGCCCTGGACGTTGCCAAATCCGAGCAGCGCCGTGGCGTCTTTGTACGCATAAATGCCACCGGCTTCCACACGCCCTTCCGCCACCAGCGGCTCGTGGGCCGGCCACTTCGTAGAGAGGACGAGCGACCAGAGCAATGGGCTTGTTCCACAGACGTTCCATCTGAGGGACACACGGTGAGGCGTGACTACGCTTAGGGCTCGGTGCGGTCCGACCCGCCGCGGCCGACCGAGAAACGACCGTCGGCCTGGCCCCGGAAGGTGCCAGACTCGAGCCACTCCAGCGACGCTTCGTGCATGAACTTGTACTGGGTCGACTCCCAGACGGCGAAATGCGTCGCGCAGGCCATCGTGACGAGCACCTTCCGCTCAGCACCACTGAGATCTTGGTAGAGCTGCTTGTCCGGCTCCAATAACCTGTCTTCATTCCCGACCAGGATCAACGTCGGTGCGGTGACCTTGGCCGCGAACTCGCGGTTCCATCCCCATGAGCCAGCACTGGTCCGCACGCGCATCACACCGTGTGACGGCCCCCAGACGGAACCCTCCTGGTCGAACGACATGATCGTCTGCCAGATGACCTCTTGGATGCCGGCGTCAATCTGGTTCTCGCACGCGACCGTCGAGCGCCAGCGACCGTTCTCGAGCGTGTCCTTGGTCTGGAGCCGCATCGGCGCCTCGCCGCGTGGGAGGTCTGGCGGTGGTGTCGACGCCTGGTCAGGTCGGTAGCCCGGGGCGAACAACACGAGCTTGTCGACCTTGTCGGGATGCCGCGCCGCGAAGCCAGCCGTCCGCGGTCCGCCGGCCGACCACCCGACCAAGCTCACGGTCTCGACACTCCGCAGCTCTCGAATGTAGTCGACCACGGTGGCGATCTCGTCCCAGTCGGATTGGCTCGTGGTCAACCCCTGGGTGTACGCCGGCTCGCAGTCGCTCGTGAGCGGTGTCGGCGTGACGAGTGCGCGGTTTTCGGCGTTCATGTTGCACGGGTCATCCATCATCGGACGAGGGGACAAGCCATACCCGGACTGGTCCATCGCAAACGTGTCGTAGCCGGCGGCGGCAAGATGCGCCATCCACGAGTAGTCTTTGTACGGTAGGTCATAGTCGGGCACGGAGGGAACCGACCCCCCATGCACGAAGAGGACGACCTTCCCTTGCGGGCGCGCGCCCGCCGCAATCCGATCCGCGACATGCCGACTCACCTTCTCGCGAACAAAGAGCCCGACACGGTCGCCGTGGTTGGCCGGTACGCTCGAGGTGTGCGGCACGAATCGATCCACCGTGACGAACGGCTCCTCCGCCGTGAGGTGCACGGTCGCCGCGAGAACGCCGGCGGTCAATCCAGCAATAGCCGCGGCCGAGATGGCGCTTGTCTTCATGTCCGTATCTCCCGCCCGGGTCCTAAGTTAAGTCCTTGATATGATAGATCTTTTGTCGTGGCTGTAAGTACTCGCCTCCTCATCGTGTCGCTGGTCTCTGCCCTCCTCCTGACCCTGCTCTCTGCCTCCGTCGCATCGGCTCAAGGCTCCCGCACGCTCGCCGTCATTCTGTTCACGAACATCACCCTCGACACGGCCGACGACTGGATCGGCGTCGGCATCGCCGAGACATTGGGAGCCGATCTGCGCGCCACACGCGGCCTCGACGTCATCAGCCGCTCCGTCGTGGAACGCGCGGTGGCGAATCTCATAGCCGGCGATCCGAGCGCGCCAGGTGAGGAGGCGCTCCTCGAGGTTGTCCGTAAGCTGGGAGCCGACCTGCTGCTGGCCGGCAGCTACCAGCGGCTGGGCGACCGGCTACGGCTGACCGCCCGCCTGGTCGACGTGCAGAGCGAGACAGCGACGTACGCCTTCAAGATCGACGGCGATCGCGACGACCTCTTCGTCTTGCAGGATCGCCTCGCCGACGACGTCCGCGACGCCGTCGGCGAGGCGAACGCAGGGCGCGCACAGCGCGCTCCCGCGGGAACGGAGCGGGGCTTTGGGGCCCCCGCGAGTGACCGCGACGGGGTCCGGGGCAGTCAGCCCCGATTGAGTAACAGGAACGGGGGGAACGGCGACGAAACCGCCGCCGTCAGCGGGGGACTGGTGTTGGACGAGGCAACGCCGGCGACGGCCGCGCCCGCGCAAGCTGGCGTCGGTGGGTTTACGATCACCGGGCGACCGACCGTACGCGCGGTTCGAACGGACGAACCACCGACGATAGACGGGCGCCTCGACGACGTCGCCTGGCGCGACGCCGTGCTGATCACGGACTTCACCCAGACGAACCCGGTCGAGGGGGCACCGCCCACCGAGGAGACCGAAGTCCGCATCGCTTACGATGCCGACCATCTGTACTTCGCTTTCTACGCGCGCTACCACGACCCTTCCCAGATGCGCGCGAACCGCGTCGACCGGGACCAGGCCCGCCGCGATGACTGGGTCGCCGTCATGTTCGACACATTCCTCGACCAGCAGCGAGCCTATCGCTTCTCGGTCAATGCCTACGGCGTGCAAGGCGACGCGATCTTGACCGGCGGTCGTCGGAGTCGCGGCCCGCCCGGTGGTGGGGGCGACACCTCGTGGGACGCCCTGTTCGAGACCGGCGCCGCGATCGTGCGCGACGGTTGGACAGCCGAGATGGCCATTCCGTTCAAGAGCCTGCGGTACCCGACGCGCGGCGAGGGTGAGCATCGGTGGGGCTTTCAGATCAGCCGGACGCTGCAGACGAAAGACGAAACGGTCGTCTGGTCGCCGATGACGCGCAATATCGCCGGCCTCATGACGCAGATGGGAATGATCGCTGAGCTGCGGGGGTTGTCCGTGAGCCGGAATCTCGAAATCCTGCCGACCGCTACTGCCATCCAGCTCGGCCAGCTCACCGACGACGGATTCGAAGAGGGCGACGTGCAGCCGGATATCGGGCTCAACGTCAAGTACGGGGTGACGTCGAATCTGACCGCCGACTTCACCGTGAATCCCGACTTCTCCCAGATCGAGTCCGACCGGCGGCAGATCGAGGTCAACCGGCGGTTTCCGCTCTTCTTCCGCGAGCTGCGTCCGTTCTTTCTCGAAGGCCAGGAGATCTTCGACACGCCCGGCCGCCTCAACTTGGTCCACACGCGCACCATCGTCGACCCGCAGTTCGGCGCCAAGCTGACGGGGAAGACCGGCAACACCACGCTCGGCGTGCTGGTCACCAACGATGAGGCCCCCGGACGATTGGACGACCCGACCACGCCGGCGTTCGGTCAAAACGGCCAGTTCTTCATCGGGCGCGCCCGCTACGACCTCTACTCGGAAAGTTATCTCGGCGGGATCGTCACCGACCGCGAGTTCTTCGGCTCCTACAGCCGCGTGGCCGGAGTCGACGGGCGCTTCCGGATTGGCCAGACGCACAGCGCGCAGTTCGTCGCCGTCGCGTCAGACAACCGAGACCTCAAGGGCGGCCAGAAGACCGGTCCGATGTACGACGTCGGTTTTCGGCGCGATGCCCGCCACCTCAACTACCGCGTGCAGTACAACGTGATCGATCCGGACTTCGATACGCTGACCGGCTTCGTCCGCCGTGTCGATACGCGCCGGCTCGACACCGACGTCGAGTATGTCTGGTGGCCCGAGAGCTGGCTCATCAGCTGGGGTCCGGGGTTCTCGTACCTGCGCAATGTCGACCACGCCGGTTTTCTTCAGGACGAGGACTTTCGCGCCGACGTCAACATGCGCTTTGCGAAGAACATCTTCGTACGCGCCGACGGTCGACGGGAGCTCGAGCGCTACCGCGACGTCGACTTCCACAAGACGCGGTTCCGCGTGACCAACAGCATC
Organism: Vicinamibacterales bacterium; assembly: GCA_963662965.1. Taxonomy (GTDB): domain Bacteria; phylum Acidobacteriota; class Vicinamibacteria; order Vicinamibacterales; family UBA8438; genus DTWD01. Next base: position 184,717 of record OY759970.1, read on the forward strand.
AGCTCGAGCCGTCGATTCTCAGTGTTCTACGGGTTCAACTGGGGCGACGAAATCCGCTTCGTCGACAATCCGTTTCTCGGCCGGTTCTTCGAATACAACCTCGGCGTGACAGTGCGACCGACGTCGCGACTCAACGCCCGTCTGGATATCGACACGAGCCGTTTCCGGAACACCACGACCGACCAGTTGGAGTTCGACGTCAAGATCTTCCGCGCGCTCACGACGTACCAACTCACCGACCGCCTCCTCGTCCGCAATATCCTCGAGCACGACACCGACACAGGCGAGGTCGGCATCAACCTGTTGTTCACCTACCGCGTCAACGCGGGCACGGTCTTCTACATCGGCTACGACGACCGACTGCAGGAAAGCATCAACTTCAACGACGAGCACTTCCTGACCACGGAGTTCCAGCACCAGCGACGCGCGTTTTTCACGAAGTTGCAGTATTTGTTCAGATACTGAATTACAGTCGGTTCAAGGTTCATGGTGGGCACCACCCGATGGTCGTCGCTGAACGAGGCGCTCGCGGCGCGCCTGGAAGAGCGTGAGACACGCGCCGTCCGCCGACATCTCCGTCCGATCGCGAGCGGCATCGGCCCGCGCGTCACGATCGACGGCCGGTCCGTCCTTCAATTCTGCTCCAACGACTACCTTGGGCTCGCCGCTCATCCGGCGGTCACCGGCGCCGCGGCCGAGGCACTCGCGGCGTACGGGACCGGCGCCGGTGCGGCGCGGCTTGTGGTCGGCACGTCGTCGTCGCATGTGACGCTGGAGCATGCCATCGCGCAGCTCAAGCGGACCGAGGCGGCCGTGGTGCTGGCATCCGGGTACCATGCCAACACCGGCGTACTCCCGGCGCTGACGGGCCCAGAGGACATCATCTTTAGTGACGCGCTCAACCACGCCAGCATCATCGATGGCTGTCGGCTGTCACGGGCGCGGGTCGAGATCTACCGGCACGCCGATGCGGCTCACCTCGAATCGCTCCTGGCCGCGTCGACCGACGCGCGTCGACGGGTGATCGTCACGGAAACCGTCTTCGCCATGGATGGCGACCTGGCGCCGCTCCGCGACCTGGTCGCCCTCGCCGCGCGCCACGACGCGTCGCTCGTCGTCGATGAAGCGCACGCGACGGGCGTCTTTGGACCACGCGGCGGCGGCCTGGTCGACGCGCTCGGGCTGGAAGACGCGGTCGAGGTCCAGATCGGCACGCTGAGCAAGGCGATCGGAGCCCTCGGGGGCTACGTCGCCGGCAGCCGGGCGTTGATCGACACGGTGGTCAACGACGCGCGAACGTTCATCTACACGACGGCGCTGCCACCCGCTATCGCGGCGGCGGCGCACGCCGCCATCGGGCTCATCGCGCGGGAGCCGGAGCGGCGCGCACGCCTCTTGTCGCATGCGGCGATGCTGCGAGCGCAACTATCAGCGGCCGGCTTTCGCGTCAGTGCTGGCGAGTCGCCGATCCTGCCGGTGATCATCGGCGACGCCGCGGCTGCCGTCGCGATGAGTGATGCGCTCCTCGATCGGGGCGTGCTCGTCCCCGCCATTCGACCGCCAACCGTCCCGGCCGGCACGGCGCGTCTGCGTGTCACCCCGATGGCCACTCACACCGACGCGGACCTGGCAGAGGCGGTCGACGTGTTCATCGCGGCGGGCCGCGCCACCGGACAGCTATAGGAACCGGCGATGGCAAACCGCACGACGGACTCGGCACCCTCGCACGACGCGATTACAAGACTCGACCACGCCCACGTGTGGCATCCGTTTACCCCGATGCAGCTGTGGCTCGACGACGACCCGGTCGTCATCGTGCGCGCCGAGGCACACGAACTGATCGACGATGCCGGACGCCGCTACCTCGACGGCGTCTCGTCGCTGTGGTGCAACGTCCATGGGCACAACCGGCCCGAGCTGAACGCGGCGATCACCGGCCAGCTTCAGCGCGTGGCGCACACGACGCTCCTGGGCCTGACCAATGTGCCGGCGGTCCTGCTGGCGGACCGGCTCGTCGCCGCGACGCCGCCGGGGCTTACGCGTGTCTTCTATTCCGACGCCGGCGCGACGGCGGTCGAGGCGGCGCTCAAGATGGCGCTGCAGTTTTGGCAAATGGCGGGCCAGTCGACGAAGACACGGTTTGCCTCGCTGGTCGACGCGTACCACGGTGACACGCTTGGCGCGGTTGGTGTCGGCTACGCCGACGTGTTCCACCGGTTCTACCAATCGGTACTCCCCGACACGCTTCGCCTCACACCGCCGCACCTCTGGCGGTGGCGTGAGCGTCTATCCGACACCGAGGCGCTCGAGCGGGCCATCGCCGAGGCCGACGACGCGATCTCGAATGCGGGCGACACCCTCGCCGCGGTCATCGTCGAACCGCTGATGCAAGGCGCGGCCGGCATGTGGCCCCACCCGCCCGCGTACCTGCGCGCACTGCGCGAGATCACGACACGCGCCGACGTCCTGCTGATTTGCGACGAGGTGGCGACCGGCTTCGGCCGCACCGGCACCATGTTCGCGTGCGAGCAAGCCGACGTCGCGCCGGATCTCTTCTGTCTGGCCAAGGGGATCACCGGCGGCTATTTGCCGCTGGCGGCCACGCTGGCGACCGACGCGATCCATGACGCATTCCTCGGTCCCCCACAGGACGGCCGGACGTTCTTTCACGGACATACGTACACCGGAAACCCGCTCGCCTGCGCGGCGGCCCTGGCCAGCCTCGACCTGTTCGACGCCGACCACACGTTGGACCGGCTCGGTCCGAAAACCGTCCTTCTCAAGCAGCGGCTCGCTGACGACGTGCGGCCGCTGCCCCACGTGGCCGACGTACGCCAGTGCGGGGTGATGGTGGGCATCGAGCTTGGCGCCGATGTCGCGTCGCGCCGGCCCTACCCCGCCGCGGACCGGATGGGCGCTCGCGTCTGCCTCGAGGCGCGACGCCGTGGGGTCATCGTTCGCCCGCTCGGAGACGTCGTCGTGCTGATGCCGCCGTTGAGCATCCGCGAAGACGAGCTCGACCGCCTGATCACCGTCGTCCGCGACGCCATCCTCACCGCGACCGACGGACGCCGTGCATGAGCGGCCTGTTCATTACCGGAACCGACACTGGCGTCGGCAAGACATTCGTCGCTCGGGGGCTCGCCGGCGCGCTCCGCCGGCGCGGCGCGCGCGTCGGCGTCATGAAGCCGATCGAGACCGGATGCGGTCCCGGCTCCCGACGGTCTCCGGCAGATGCCGTGGCGCTGGCGGCGGCGGCTGGCAGCCGCCTCGATCTCGCGCGCATCTGTCCGTATCAACTCGACGCGCCGTTGGCTCCGGACGTCGCGGCGCGGTGGGAGGACACGCGCGTCGATCCGCAGTCGATTGTGGCGGGGTATCGCGAGATCGCCAGGGGGCACGACATCACGCTGGTCGAAGGAGCCGGCGGCTTGCTCGTCCCGATCGTCGACCGCTACACGATGGCCGACCTGGCGCGCGACCTCGGCATTCCCCTCCTCGTGGTCGTCGACTCGAAGCTGGGCGCGATCAACCACACGCTCCTGACGCTCGAGACGGCCATCTCGCGCGGAATCGAGGTACGCGGATACGTCCTGAATCACGCCTCGGAGGGAACCGACCTGGCGAGCGAGACCAACGCGGCGCTGCTCCACCGCAGCACCGATGTCGCGTGTCTCGGAACGATCGACTGGACTCCGGCCGCCGCGGACGATCCGACCGCCATCATCGATGCCGCGATCGATTGGTCCATGATCAGACTGGGGGAATATTGCCCGAGATCCGAATAGGTGAGTCTCAGGCGCTTCCCCCAGACCCCCTCGCTCGCTCACTCGCGGGGACCCCGATGGCCCCACTCCGTTCGCTCGCGTATGGTCGGGGGTCAGCTTGGTCGTGCCAGGTACGATCAGGGCGCGCACGGCGCGCCCCCGCCAGCACGGAGTGGGGCATTGGGGCCCCCACGAGTGCCGGCAACGGGGTTCGGGGCAGTCAGCCCCGTCAGGAAGAAGAGGAGGCTCCCCGCAGCCCGAGTCGCTTGAGCAGCGCGAAGTCCTCACCCGGTTCTGGGTTCGGCGTCGTCAGGAGCTGGTCGCCGAGGAAAATCGAGTTGGCACCGGCGAGAAAGCAGAGCGCCTGCGTCACCTCGCCCATCTCCATCCGCCCCGCGCTCAAGCGGACCTTCGCCCGGGGCATCAAGATGCGGGCGGTGGCGATGACACGAACGACGATGTCCCAGCTCACCGCGGATTGTTCCGCCAGCGGCGTCCCCTCGACCGTCACCAGCGTGTTGATCGGCACGCTCTCCGGCTGTGGCTGCTGACGTGCCAACTCGACGAGCAGGTCGATGCGGTCGTCATCATCCTCGCCCATCCCGAGGATGCCGCCGCAGCAGACTTTGATACCGGCCTCGCGCACGTGACGAAGCGTCTCGAGCCGGTCCTCGTATGATCGCGTCGTGATGATCGTTTCGTAAAAGTCGGGCCCGCTATCGAGATTGTGGTTGTAGTAGTCGAGCCCGGCGTCGCGAAGCCGCCCGGCCTGTCCGGCATCGATCATCCCGAGCGTCACGCAGGTCTCCAGGCCGAAACCCTTGACCGCGCGAACCATCTCGATGACCCGGTCGAACTCCGGTCCATCGGACGCCTGCCGCCACGCGGCGCCCATACAAAACCGATCCGCACCGCCCGCCTTCGCCCGCTCGGCCGCCGTCACCACGTCGCCGACACGCATCAGCGCGCTCGATTCGACGCCGGTGTCGTAGTGCGCCGACTGGGGACAATAGGCACAATCCTCGGGACAGCCGCCGGTCTTCACGCTGAGGAGCGACGCGCACTGCACCGTCTCCGGATCGTGGTGCCGCCGATGCACGCCGGCCGCCTCGTATACGAGATCGAGCAAGCCGCGGCCGTAGAGTGCGGCCACCTGCTGTCGCGTCGTCATCAGTCCTAAAAGGTTAGCAGAGTCCCTTCTTTTATAATGAGCCGGTTATGCTGAACGACATGAATCGTGACGCACTCGTTGCACGCGAGCGGACGCTCGCCGCGCGTTACGCGGCGCTCAAGGACGCCGGACTCGCCCTCGATCTCACCCGCGGCAGGCCAAGCCCGGAGCAGCTGACGCTCTCGGATCCGATCGAGCAAATGGCCGCCGGCGATTTTCGCGCCGACGACGGGACCGATGCCCGCAACTACGGCGGGCTCACCGGCCTCCCCGAGGCCCGTCAACTGGGGGCGGAGCTGCTCGGCGTGCGCGCGGACGACGTGGTCGCCGGCGGCAACTCGAGCCTCACGCTGATGTACCAATACGTGTTACACGCGTGGCTCCACGGACCCCTCGGTCCAGAGACGGCGTGGCGGCGCGAGCCGGGGCCGCTCAAGTTTCTCTGCATCGTCCCCGGCTACGACCGACATTTCACGATCGCGGAAAGCCTCGGCTTCGAGCTCATCAACGTCGGACTGACTCCCGACGGTCCCGATATGGACCAGGTCGAATCGCTGGTGGCGGACGACCCCCACATCAAGGGAATCTGGTGCGTGCCGAAGCACTCGAATCCGACCGGGCATACGTATTCGGACGATGTCGTCGAACGCTTCGCGCAGCTCGCCAAACGCGCCAGCCCGAACTTTCGCATCATGTGGGACAACGCCTACGCGGTGCACGATCTCGACGACGATCCCCCGGTGCTCGCGAACGTAATGGAGCGATGCCGCGCGGCGGGCACGGCCGACAGCGTCATCCTGTTCACGTCGACCTCGAAGGTCACCCGCGCCGGAGCCGGGGTCGCGTTTCTGGCCGCCTCGGCGGCCAACCTCGCGACGTTCGCGACCTCGCTCGGCGTTCAGACCATCGGTCCCGACAAGCTCAACCAGTTGCGCCATGTTCGCTTTCTCAAGGACACCGGCGGCATTCGCGCCCTCATGCGGCGCCATGCCACGATCGTACGACCGAAGTTCGATCTGGTGCTCCAGCACCTGACGGACGGCTTGGCCGTCGACGGCACCGGGTCGTGGACGACGCCGCGCGGCGGGTACTTCCTGTCGTTTGAAGCGCCGGCCGGGTTGGCGACCGCGATCGTCCGCCTCTCGGGGGACGCCGGCGTCAAGCTCACCCCGGCGGGTGCCACGTTTCCGTATGGGCGGGACCCACACGACACGAATATCAGACTCGCCCCGACCTTTCTGACGCTCGCTGAGCTCGACCAGGCGATGCCGGTCTTCATGACGGCTGTCGCGCTCGCCGCCGTACGGCAGCGGCTCGAATCGACGCCCGCGCCAGCCTGACCCCCGTGCGTCGTTCAGAGCGGTGTAGCATTAAATGACGATCGCCATGATCACGCGCCTGAACCACTCGTCTTCCGGGAACCCGTGGGTGCTTGCGGCACTGAGCGTATTAACGACCCTGCTGGCACCGACCGCCGCCTCGGCGCAGGCCGAGACGACGTACGCCGAACACGTTGCGCCAATTTTGAACACGCACTGCGTCGTGTGTCACCGGCCGGGCGCGATCGGACCGTTCAGCTTGGCGACCTTTGCCGACGCGCAGGCGCGCGCCGACCGGATCGCCGAGGTGGTCGCCGACCTCACCATGCCGCCGTGGAAACCGGCACCCTTCTATGGCCCTTTCCATGGCGAGCCAGAGATGACGGCGGACGAGACGGACCGGCTCGTCGCGTGGGCCGCCAACGGGGCTCCGATGGGCGACGCCACCGACGCCCCGCCGCCGCCAACCTTCGACGACGCATGGCCGCTGGGCGAACCGGACCTCATCGTGTCGATGGATGCGGCCTATACCGTCTCACCCGGGTCCAGCATCGAGCATCGTAACTTTGTGCTGCCGGTCGAGCTCACCGAGCGTCGGTGGGTCCGCGCCGTTGACGTTCGTCCCGGCGGCGACGCCGGCGCAGTGGTGCGACGCGCCCGCGTCATGATCGATGCAAGCCGGGCGGGACGCCGGGCCGACGGCGAGGACGACGTCGCCGGCTACCCCGGTCTGGTGCTCGACCACGCCGGCTTTCCGGCCGGCCACTTTCTCGTCTGGGCGCCGGGCCAAACGCCGGTCACCGAGCAGCCCGGTCTGGCCTGGCCGCTCGACCCCGGCACCGATCTCATTCTGCAGCTGGCGTTGCACGCACGGACCGAGGCCGTCCCGGTGCAGGCATCGATTGGCCTCTACTTCGCGGAAGAGCCGCCGGCCTTTATCTCCGTCGGCCTCAGCCTCAACTCGAAGTCCATCGACATTCCGGCGGGCGAAGCGGCCTACGTCGTACGAGACCGTTACCGACTGCCGGTGGCGGTCGACCTGCTGGGACTGTTTCCCTATATGCACCATCTCGGCAAGGAGGTCGAGGTAACGGCCGCGCTGCCCGACGGCACGGAGCTCGGTCTGCTGAAGATCGAGGAGTGGGATTTCAATTGGCAGGACGGCTACCGCTACACCGAGCCGGTGCACCTGCCAGAAAACACATCGATCGAGGCGCGCTTCACCTTCGACAACTCGTCGGACAATCCGCGCAATCCGTCGAGCCCGCCGGTCGCGGTTCGCCACGGCCCCGAGATGACCAATGAAATGGCCGAGGTCCTGTTGCAGGTACTGCCGATCCTGTCCGGCGACGTCGAGGCACTCGTTGGCAACCTTGTGCTCAAGCAAACGCGCAACGACATCCTCGGCTTTCAGGCCCGGCTCCGCAGCGACCCGAACGACGCCATGGCGCACGACGACCTGGCGGTTCGGTATCTCAGTATTGGACAGCTCGAGCTCGCGCGCGATCACCTCGGTCAGGCGATGGCCCTGGACCCGGCGTTTGCGGAACCGCACTTCAATCTCGCCTCCCTCCTCGTGGCTGAGGGCAACACCCCAGGCGCCATTGAGGAGTTCCGGCGGGCCGTGGAAATCGCGCCAGACTACGCGGAAGCCCACAACAATCTGGGCGCGCTGCTCGCATCGACCGGAATGCTCGACGACGCCATGGTGTACTACCAGCTCGCGCTACAGTTCGATCCGGGACACTCCGGCGCGCTCTACAACCTCGCCAACGCGCTTCTCGCGCAAGGCAACCATCAAGCGGCGATTGGACACTACCGTGATGCGATCGCGGGTTCACCCAACGACGCGGAGGTCCACAACAACCTGGCGCGCGCGCTCGCGGCCACCGATGACCTGAGCGACGCGGTCACGCACTACCAGCGCGCGATTGAGATCAACCCATCGCTCGCCCCGGCGCTGATCGGCCTCTCGTGGATACGTGCCACCGCGCCCAACGACGATCTGCGCCGCTCGGCGGAGGCCCTCATGCTGGCCGAGCAGACCGTCCGGCTCGTCGGCGCCGAGCACCCCGAAGTGCTCGACACGCTGGCCGCCGCCTACGCTTCGGCAGGACGCTTCGACGACGCGATCGCCACCGCGCGCAAGGCCGCGGCCGCGGCGCGGGCCACGCCGGGCTATGAATCGACGGCGCTGGCGATCGACGCGCGCGTCAGCCTCTACCTCGTGTTCAAGCCGTACCGGACGCCGTAGCCCCACCCTCACACACCTCGCGCACGAATTGCTGGACGCGCTCGAAGCGCGGTTCGACCGGGACGGCGTCGGGGAGCCCGGGCACGTCGTCTCGATCCTCGAGGTGGGCAATACACGGGCGTCCATAGTGGACCGCCAAACGCGCCTCGCTCGCGGTGCCGTCGGCGCCCGGCAGAATGATGATGACGTCGGACGACAGCACATTGAGATGATTGCGTGACGCCGCGTGGTCGCCGTGGGGCCCCCGTTGGTCGAGATGGGTGCGAATCGCAATCTCGACCCACCGGTTCGGATAGCCGGCTGGCGCCGTCCCGCCGGGTCCGGTCTCGCCCGCGGGCAACACGCCAATCGCCAGGCCGGCTCGGGGGGTCACCCCGACGAACGCCTCGGTAACGGCCGCCATCACGCCGGCGCCGCCGCCGGTCAACAAGTGGTAGCCGGCGTGCGCGATCCAGACGCCGACGCGCTGCGACCGATCGGCATGACAGTCGCGACCCGATCCCATCACCCCCACCACCCGGAGCGGCGTCATTGCTGGACACTATAATGCGCACGATGCGCGCGCTTCTGCTCGTCGGTGCGATCGTCGGCGCGATTGCCATCGTGGGATGCGGCACCGTCAGTGACCATGGCGTGGACTCGGTCGCCGCCGGCACCGAGACGGTCGCCCTCAGCGTCGACCACCGCTCCGAGTGGCGTCGACTCTGGATCGAAGGCACGACCGACTTGCCTGACGGCGCGTTCGTCAACTACAGCGTCACCCACGAGTTGGGTGAATCGACACCGGCGGACGAGTGGCCGGTGCCCAACCTCGTCGCGTCGGGACGCGCCACGGTCAAAGATGGGCAGTATTGGTCGACCATCAACACGCTGAACTGGCCGCGCGGGAACGTGCGGGTCCTCGTGCAGTTCCCCCTCCCGCCTCAGCCACCGGAGGTCGAGGCGCGGTACGGCCCGTTCGGCGAGCACCTGACCGGTGAGAACGTCACCTCGCTCGCGGGCATGAAAGCGATCGAGGTCGAGCACCTCTTCGAGCACCGCCGATAGCCGCTTCGCGTGACGCCCGAGGAGCCTTTCATGACCCGCAAGCTGAATCGTCGCGAGTTTGTCACGTCCGCCGCCGTCGGCTTCGCCGCCGCAGCGCCAGCGTCGGCGTTCGGTCTGGCGCCCGCCGTCATCACGCAGCGCCGGGTGTCGCCGGTCGTCGTCGCGTCTGCGAATGGCCATCGCTACACGAACGGCGGGACACAGACGTGCGTTGAAACCGCGTTCGACATGATGACGTCTGGCACCGACGTGCTCGACGCGCTCATCGCCGGCGTCAACATCGTTGAGCTCGACCCCGAGGATGCCAGTGTCGGTTACGGTGGGCGCCCGAACGCCGACGGCATCGTACAGCTCGATGCGTGCTGCATGCACGGACCGAAGCGGCGTGCGGGCGGCGTGGCCGCGCTCGAAGGCGTGCGCACGCCGTCGAAGGTCGCCCAGATGGTCGGCGACGTGACCGACCATCATCTACTCGTCGGCGAAGGGGCGCAGCGGCTCGCGCTCAATCTGGGGTTCACGGTGGAAGACGATCTCAACACCGACCGGTCCCGACGCTTGTGGCTCGAATGGAAACGACGGACCGACCCGGACCACTACCTCGACCCGGACCGCAGCGCACCGAGCGCCGCGGAGCGAGTGCGGGAAGCCGGCCTCGACATGCTGGCTGAGGGGACCATCACGGAGGAAGAGCTCTACGGCACGATCAATTGTGACGGGATCGACGCGGGTAGCAACATCAGCGGGGTCACGACGACGAGCGGGCTCGCGTGGAAGATTCCCGGGCGGGTCGGCGATTCCTCCATTCTCGGTGCCGGGCTGTACGTGGACAACGAGATCGGCGCGGCCGGCTCCACCGGCCGCGGGGAGGCCAACCTCTATAACCTCACGTCGTTTCTCATCGTCGAGCAGCTGCGCGGCAGTCTCCACCCTGTGGACGCGGGCATGGAGGCGCTGCGACGCATCCAGGCCAACACCGTCGATTCACGCCTGCTCAACCGCCGTGGCTTGCCCAGGTTCGGTATCTCGTTTTACATCCTCGACAAGCAGGGACGCCACGCTGGCGTGTCGATGTACGCCGGCGAGACCAGCCGCTACGCGGTCTGTACCGAGAACGGCGCAGAGCTGCGACCGCTCGAACCGCTCCTCGACGGGGCGCCGAGAGATTGAAGGTCTTCGGGGTCCCTCTCCACCTGGCTAGTGGCCTGTACCAGCTGAATCAGTACCGGTCCGCGGCGCGCGGCACCCGGCTGGCAAGGCGCGACGAGGGCGCAAATTTGGCATTTGTGACCGAGGAGCAACGCCGGCAGGCGGGATGCCCCGCCCGCGGAGTGGTACTGATTCAGCTGTTACAGGCCACTAGTTCACAGAAGGCATCTGAAATAGCGCTACCGTAAGCCGATCAGGTGATTCGTTTTCAATCGGCCCGGATGGCGTCGCAGTCAGTTTCAAACAGGCCTCCAAGACCGGGTCATTGCTCCAGGCATGCGTCAGATAGAACTGGGCGCTAAACGCGAAGTCGTTCATGACGCCGAGCACCTGACGACTGCGTGTCTTGGCGAACTGGATGTCCTGGGTTGCCTGAACCTCAGCATTGACGCGGTCCTCAGGAATGCCCAGCACCAGCAAGACCTTCCTCAACGCGTTACCAAATTCATGCGGAAACGCCTTGTTCCGCGCAGCCAGAATCACAGGAAGCAGCGAGCGTTCACTCTGGCAGAGCACCAGTCGAGTGGACCCGATGTTGAGCAGGTTGGCATACCAATCACCAAGCACCCCGGTTGATGGTGTCTCGGGTTCAGTCGGCGTGATCTTGAATCGCCGACCGACACGTTGCGTGCAACGGAAGACGGTCATCGGTTGCACGAAAGAAAGCCGACCCCTACCTCGAACCTGGTGTCGCGGCTTTCGCCGCGGCCTCCTCGGCACGCGCGCCAGCGAGGATGTTGTAGAGCCCGTAGTTGCCTTCGTGACAGGCGTACTCGTAGAGCGGTTGGTCGTTCAACTGCATCGGTACTTGATAGGTCCAGGGTCTCGACCACACGGTTGGGTCATCAATCGTCGCCTCGTACATCAGGGTCTGCGGAGACATGCGGGTGAAGCGTTCGATCAGACGCAGGCGAGCATCAGTTTGTCCCGAGACCAAGCTCGTCTGGCGGAGGAAATTGGTCGTTTCGACGACGAGCGTATCGCCCTCCCAGTTCACCGGTCCACTGCGGTAGGTCGACGTGCGCACGACCGTCCAAGGGCACCACGCGGACGTTGTGGTTCATCTCGTTCAGCAGGACCACGTGGTCGGGCGTCTGCAACAGCTGCACGTTGTTGTTGTAGCCGCCCGGCGTCATCGGCGGTCCTGAGTTGAATCCGGTGATGCACCGCAGCTGCAGCCCGGTCGCTCCCAAGTCCTCAACCCAGCCGCCGGGAGTGGGCGCGTGCGTCGGGATGCCGCTTCGAAGTTCCTTCGCTGCTCCCTGCTTGGCTTCCGCGGCTACGGTCAACGATGGAATCCGTCCGTCTGGCGGATCCACAATCAGCGACGTGCGCTTGGTCCCGACGATGGTGGTTCCTCGGTCCAGCCAGAAATTATTGTAGAAGCCAGGGGCCCCATTCTTCCCGGTGTCCACGCTCTCGGTCACTGCCGTTCGCTGGGTGGGCCGGTTCAACAGGCTTTCGTTCCGTTCAATGGTTTCTTGTTCCAAGTTGGCGGCTTCTTCCTCTGTGAGGAACTCCTTGTCCGCCAGCTCCTCGGGTCGTTCCATTGGCGTGATGGAACGGAAGTCCCAGACGCCCTGCAGGTCCGGCTGTCCCCATGGGGTTCAGGAGCCCGTAGACTGGACGGCAGCAAACAGTGGAAACAGCGCCACGCTCGCGATCACCGTGAGCACCACAGAGAAACATCGATGGCTCATCTGACCCTCCTTCACTCTTCCCGCTCTAAAAATTAGTCCCATGACAGAACCCCATGCTGCGGCGTGCAGAGACACTCTACCTGCAGATGTACCGCACCCGGTTTCTTGGACACACGTTTGCGCTACGCGGCATGGCGTAGCTCGTATTGCTCGCGCGCTTCGAGTGGCGTGCGATACGCCAGCTTTTCGAGGCGCCAGCACTGGTTGTCGCGTTCGACGAACGCAGCGACGGCGGCGCGCACGTCGGCGAGGGTGTGAAAGACCCGGCCGTAGATCGCTTGCTCCTTGAGCGTGCGATTCCAGCGCTCGACGACCCCGTTGGTTTCCGGCTCTTCGAGGAAGCCGAAGCTGGGGTGGATGCCCCAGTAGCGGACCTGGTTGAGGAAGTGGTCTGACAGATACTGGCTGCCGTGGTCCATCCGTAGCGCCAAGCCGCGGGCCACGTCCGCCTCGACCGAGCCGTCGCGTCGCCCGAGCCCTTGCGCGATCGGCTCGAGGGCGGCAAAACGGCTCCCCACCTTGCACACATGCCAGCCCACGCACTCGGCGTTCCAGTGGTCCACCGCCGCGAAGGTCCAGACCCAGCCGTCCTCCACGGTGAACACCCGTACGCCGTCGGTGCCCCACATCACCTGAGGCGCCGAAGTGACAATCGTCCCGTCGTGCGCTTTCGGGTCACCCTGCCGCCCGCGGTGGGGTGAGAGCAGCCCCTGCGCGCGCATCACACGCAACACCCGCGTCCGGGACACGCGGATCCCGTCGAGAATCCGCAGCCGCGCGTGGACCTTGCGATGGCCCTCGCCCTGGAACGGTGACCGGGTCAGGTCGCTGCGAATGGCCGCCAAAAGCTGCGCATCCGACAGCGCGGGCGTCGGCCCGCGGCGCGCCGGGCCAGCACCCCGCTTTCGGCACTGCGCACGCGCCCGCCGCGCGTAGAGCGCCGAGCGCGACCTCTCCCACGTCCGACACACCCGTTCGAGACCATAGCGCCGCCCCGTGGTCGCGGAGGTCGTTGCGCTCATCATCGCGACCTCCGCGTCGCCAAAGGGAGGCGACGCTCCGCCGCGCGGGCACGCGCCCGCAGCAGTTCGTTCTCCATCGACAGTGCCCCAATGTGTCGCTTGGCGGCATCCAGCACTGCGGCTACCGGTTCACCGGCCTGCTCCTTCAGCCCGAGTTCGAGACCGGCCAACGCCCGCGCCTTCCACTCCTCCAGCCGATAGATCTCCACCCCGACTGCACGCGAGACCGCGTCGAGTGACTCGCCGCACAGCAGCCGCAGCACCACGTCCCGCTTCCGGCTCGCACTCCACCGCTGCCCGGGCGCCAAGGCCCGGGCCCCAGCCGCCGCAGCGTCGGCGCCGACTCCGGTCGCCCTTCGGGCTCCCTCCGTCCGCGCCGACCCAGCTCCCTGCACCCTCCTCGACTGAACCATTCCCGCTACCTCCTTGGACATCAGATTCTCCCTTAATCCGTGTCCAAGAAAACCGGGGGCGCAATAACTCTACCTGCAGAGACGCCTGTCGGAGAAACCGTGCCGGGTTTGCTAGCGTGCCTGCGTACTTCCCAAGTATTCTCGTTAATGGACGGGGCGTGGCGCAGCCTGGTAGCGCGCCTGCTTTGGGAGCAGGAGGTCCCGAGTTCGAACCTCGGCGCCCCGACCATCCTAAAAGAAGGTCGCGTGCCATGAGTCGGCCGCCGGAACCTCCCAGCGGCCGGCTCGCACCTCGCCCACGCTCGTCAAGGTATTGTTGAACACAGTGGTCTGGAGGCTGATGTCGCCGGTGGCGGCCAGCTCGGCGAAGTCCTCGCGCGACACCCGCTCGACGCCGGTGCCGCGTCGGTACAGCACCGGCGCATGATTCACCAACTCGACCCCGATCTCCTCCTGCAGCAGCTTCATTTGCCGCACGAGCGCATCGACCGAGCATCCGGACGGGCCGGCGGCGCGCTGGTCGACCGCGACGAAGAGAAACTGGCCGTAGGTCAGACTGCGGCCGGCGGTCAGCGGGACGCTGTGCGCCCCCCACTGGTCGATGAACTGGTCGACATCGGTCAGCAATCGCGCCTGCTCGCCGTCGGTCAGCGGCCGGGCGGCCGAGAATATCCAAACGCGCGCATCTTCGGGCAGCTCATCAAACGGAACACGGGGCATTCGGCGACTCCTCTTTTCTTCTGGACTCATCATTAGAATACCAGTGTCACGTCACCGTAGTGACGGGACACTAGGCATTTGCCAATATCCGGCACCGACCAGAACGTCTCCGCCGCGGTGCACACCGTCACGACGCCGACGCACGGCCGGTACCTCGTCACGCCGTCTGACCAGCCTGGGCCCGCGCCGATGCTGGTCGGGTTTCATGGCTACGGCGAGCATGCCGAGCGTCATCTCACGGAACTGAATCGCATTCCAGGTGCCGCCGCCTGGCTGCGCGTCGCCATTCAAGGCCTCCACCGCTTCTACAGCAACTCGGGCCAACACGTCGTGGCCAGCTGGATGACGCGGCAGGACCGCGAGTTCGCGATCGCCGACAACCTCGCCTACATCAACGAAGTCGTGCGCACCGTGAAAACGACCTACGACGTCGCCGACACGCTCGTCTACTGCGGGTTCTCGCAAGGCGTGGCGATGGCCTACCGCGCGGGCGCGCGCGGCGACCATGCCTGCCGCGGCATCGTGGCGCTCGCCGGCGACGTGCCTCCCGAGCTCAAAGACGACCCGACCATCATCTGGCCGCCGGTGCTCATCGGCCGAGGTGAAACCGACAAGTGGTATTCGCGAACCAAAATGGACGCCGACCTCGCCTTCTTCGACTCGATCGATGGCACCATCGAGTCGCTGGTGTTCGAGGCCGGCCACGAGTGGACCGACGACTTTCGGGAGCGCGCCGGAAGCTTCCTCGCTAGGGTGCACCGCTGATGGCGCAACCGTTCACGGTGGCGCTCGAGGGCGGCGACGCGGTCGGCGCGCTCGCCTACGCCGCCGGCGGCCCCACATCGGCCGAGGCGACGGTGATCCTCGCCCACGGGGCGGGGGCACCGCAGACCCATCAGTTCATGACGTCGTTCGCCAAGGGGCTGTCGACCCGCGGCCTCGACGTCATTACCTTCAACTTCCTCTACATGGAGCGGAAGCGGCGCGCGCCAGGCCCGGCCGCGCGACTCGAGGCGTGCTACCGGGCCGTCATCGACACGGCGCGGCAGCGGATGAAACTGGAATCACAGCGACTCGTCGTCGGGGGCAAGTCGATGGGAGGCCGGATCGCCTCCCAGGTGGTCGCCGCGGGGACGGAGGCCGGCGGCACGACCGCCGACGGGCTCGTCTTGCTCGGCTCTCCACTGCACCCTCCCGGCCGGCCGGACAAACTTCGGGACGTACACCTTCCGGCCATCACCGCGCCGATGCTCTTCGTCCAGGGCAGCCGTGACACGTTCGGCACACCGGACGAGCTGCGCCCGGTGGTCGCCAGATGCTGGGCCGCCGAACTCAACGTCGTCGAGGGTGGGGACCACTCGCTGAAGGTCCGGGGGAAGGACGCCCTGACCGCGGACGAGACCTACGCATCCGTCCAGGACGCCATCGCCGCTTGGATTGCGAAGAACCTTGAACCGTGAACCTATGCGACTTCCGCCATGAACCTTGAACCGACCCGCGTCACACCTGCTCTTTGAGCGTCACGGCGTCCAAGAACGGCATCATCGCCCGGAGCTTGCTGCCGACCTCCTCGATCAGAAGCTCCTGCTCCTTCTTCCGCTGCGCCATGAACCACGGGCGGCCGGCTTTGTCCTCAGCGATCCACTTGTTGGCGTAGGTACCATCCTGGATCTCCTCAAGAATCTGCTGCATCGCCTTGCGGGTCTCGTCGGTGACGACGCGCGGCCCGCCGGTGTAGTCGCCGTGCTCGGCCGTGTCACTGACCGAGTACCGCATGTAGTTGAGACCGCCGCGATAGAAGAGGTCGACGATCAGCTTCAGCTCGTGCATGCACTCGAAGTACGCGATCTCGGGCTGGTAGCCGGCTTTCACCAGCGTGTCGAAGCCCGCCTTGACCAGCTCGCTCACCCCGCCGCATAACACCGACTGCTCACCGAAGAGATCGGTTTCGGTCTCCTCGGCAAAGGTCGTCTCGATCACGCCGGCGCGCGTCAGGCCGAGCGCCTTGGCGTAGGACAGCGCGAGCGCGTGCGCGTGGCCGGTCGCGTCCTGCTCGACCGCGATGAGCGCGGGGGTACCGCCGCCTTCCTCGAACACCTCGCGCACCCGATGCCCCGGTGCCTTCGGCGCGATCAGCGTGACGTCGACATCCGGGGGCGGCTCGATCGTCTTGAATCTGATATTGAAGCCGTGCGCGAACATCAACATCTTGCCGGCGCTGAGGTGCGGCGCGATCTGCTCCTTGTAGACCCCCGCCTGGGTCGTGTCTGGGGTCAGCATCATGATGACGTCGGCCCACGCGGCCGCGTCGTTGCCATCGACGACGGTCACTCCTTCGGACTCCGCCCTCGCTCGCGACTTGCTGCCGGCATGCAGCGCCACCTGCACCTCGACGCCGCTGTCCTTCAGGTTCAGCACATGGGCATGCCCCTGCGAGCCGTAGCCGAACACCGCGACCTTCTTGCCTTGAACGAGCCCGAGATCCGCCGAATCGTCGTAGTAGATCGTTGCCATCGAAGAAGTTCCTCTATTGCGTGTGGTTCAAGGTTCAAAGTTCCGGTCTTGAGCCTCGAAACCTTACACCGAATAGGAGACGCTGGAGTCGTCGGTGTCGGTGTCGTCGAGCTTCGTGTCGACTGCCGCCACCCGATCGGCCGAATCGACGACCACGCTGCGCTTCCCACGCACCATCCCGACACGGCCGGTCCGGACGAGCTCGAGGAGGCCGTACGGCCGCAGCACTTCGAGCAGGCCCTCGATCTTGTCTTCGGTCCCGGTCGTCTCGATCACCAACGAGTCGGGGGCCACGTCGACGACCCGCGCGCGAAACACGTCGACCAGCTGCATGATGTGCGTCCGAGTCTCGGTGGTCGCCGCCACCTTGACCATCGCCAGCTCGCGGTAGATCGCCGGCACGTGGGTGATGTCGTGCACGCTGACGACATTCACGAGCTTGTAGAGATTCGCTTCGATACGCCGCGCTTCGCTGGTGTCGGTCTCGACGACGATCGTCATCCGCGAGGCGGCGCGGGTCTCGGCGTGGCCGACGGTCAGCGAGTCGATGTTGAACGCCCGCCGGCGAAACAGCGAGGCCACCCGGTTGAGCACGCCCGGCTTGTCCTCGACGTAGACGACGAACGTGTGACGTTGACGCTTGCTCATGGCGTTGGCTCAGTGGTCACGGTCACTTAGTCATCATCCGCAGTTTCGACGATCGGCGCCGGGCTCGGCCGCCGGATCATGTTTTGGAGGTCGGCACCCGCCGGCACCATCGGATACACGGTGTCCTCCTGCTCGACGTGGAAATCGATCACCGCGGTCCGTTCGTCGGCGCGCGCCTGCTCCACGGTCGGTTCGACGTCCTGGCGGGTCTTGACCGTGGCGCCCCGCAGGCCAAAGCACTCGGCAAGCTTCGCGAAGTCGGGACTGAACAGCGGCGTCGCGGCGTAGCGACGCTCATAGAAGAACTCCTGCCATTGGCGAACCATCCCGAGATAGCCGTTGTTGATGATGGCGACGTTGATCTTGATATGCTCCTGCGCAATCGTCGCCAGCTCGGCCATCGTCATCTGGAAGCCACCGTCTCCGGCCACCACCCACACCTCCGCCTCCGGCCGCGCCAGCTTGGCGCCCACCGCCGCGGGCAGCGCGAAGCCCATTGTCCCGAGGCCCCCTGAGGTGATCAAGGTCCGCGGAGCGCTGTGGTGGTAGTACTGCGCCTCCCACATCTGATGCTGGCCGACATCGGTGACGACGATCGCCTTGCCGTCGGTCATCCGCCAGATGTCGTTGATGACATGCGCCGCGTAGAGGTGCCCGCTATCGGGCAAATTCTGAATGTCGCGCACTGCGACATCGCCCTTCATGTTGGTGATGGTGTCGAGCCAGGCCGCACGGTCGCCCGATTCCACCAGCGGGGAGAGGTCGTCGAGCACGGCCGACAGATCGCCGGCGAGCGCCACGTCGACCTTGACGTTCTTGTTGAACTCCGCCGGGTCGATGTCGACATGGATCTTGCGCGCGTTCGGCGCGTACGTCTTGAGGTTGCCGGTCACCCGGTCATCGAAGCGCATCCCGAGTGCCAGCAGCAGGTCGGCTTCCTGAATGGCGGCGTTCACCCAGGCTTCGCCATGCATCCCCATCATGCCCATGTTGAGGGGATGCTCCGCCGGCACCCCGCCGATCCCGAGCAGCGTCATCGCAATCGGGATGTTGGCGCGTTCGGCCAGATCCAGCACCTGACGCATCGCCCCCGACAACAGCACGCCGTGGCCGGCGAAGATCACCGGCCGCTTCGCGCTGTTGATCAAGTCGGCCGCCCGCTGGTACTCGGCCTGCGAGGCGCGCAAATCCGGGGCGTACCCCGGCAGCTTGACATCGCTCGGATCCCACTGCAGTTCGGTCGACGCCTGCTGCGCGTCCTTGGTGATGTCGACCAGCACCGGACCGGGACGCCCCGACCGCGCCACGTACATCGCTTCGTGGATGGTCGGGGCAATCTCGTCGACGTCGGCGACGAGATAGTTGTGCTTCGTGATCGGCAGCGTGACGCCGGTGACGTCGGTCTCCTGAAACGCATCGGAGCCAATCAGCTTGCTGCCAACCTGGCCGGTGATGCAGAGGATCGGCGACGAATCGAGCATCGCCGTCGCGATGCCGGTCACCATATTGGTCGCGCCGGGTCCCGACGTGGCGACCGCCACCCCGACCTTTCCGCTGGCGCGGGCGTAGCCGTCGGCCATGTGGGTCGCCCCCTGCTCGTGGCGGACGAGGATGTGCCGGATGGGATAGTCGAGCATCGCGTCGTACGCCGGGAGAATCGCGCCCCCCGGATACCCGAAGACCGTCTTCACGTCTTCGCGCACCAATGCTTCCCAGATGATCTGCGCGCCCGTTCTTACGTTAGACATTGCGCTTACCCTACCCCTGATCCCTTCGCTCGTTCAGTTCGTCACCGCCCCTTGCGCCGCCGACGAGACGAGCCGCGCGTACTTGGCCATCACGCCCCGCGTGAACTTCGGTGCGGGCGGCTGCCACGCGGCCAGCCGCGCCTTAATCTCATCGTCGCTCAGCTCAAGCTGCAGCCGTCGGTTCTTCTCGTCGAACAGAATCGTGTCGCCGTCGCGCACGATGGCAATCGGCCCACCCTTGGCCGCCTCCGGCGCCACATGCCCGGCCATCATGCCGCGCGTGGCGCCCGAGAAGCGGCCGTCCGTCAAGAGCGCCACCGTCTCGCCAAGTCCGGCCCCCACGAGGGCCGCCGTCACCGCGAGCATCTCGCGCATGCCGGGACCGCCCTGCGGACCTTCATAGCGAATCACCACCACATCGCCGGCGCTGATCCGCCCCTTCGTCACCGCCTCGAAGCACGCTTCCTCGCTGTCGAACACCCGGGCCGGCCCCCGATGCTGCGCCAAGTCATGGCCGGCGACCTTGACCACGCAGCCGTCCGGGGCCAGATTGCCCTTCAAGATGACAAGCCCACCTGTTGGTGTTATCGGGTCGGCGAGGGGGCGCACCACCTCTTGGCCAGCGGTTTCCTGCGCGGCGTCGGCCACCTCCCCGATCGTCTGCCCGGTGACGGTCAAGGCATCCGCGTGCAGCAGGCCGGCCTCTTTCAGCCGCTTCGCCACCAACTCGAGCCCGCCCGCACGGTAGAGGTCGGTCGCCACGAAGCGCCCACTCGGCTTGAGGTCGGCCAGGAGCGGCGTCCGCTCGCTCACGCGATCGAAATCGTCAATCTTGAGATCGACGTCGGCCTCGTGCGCAATCGCCAGCAAGTGGAGCACGGCATTCGTCGATCCTCCGGTGGAGGCAACCGCGGCGATGGCGTTCTCGAGCGCTTGCTGCGTGACGATCTCGCGGGGTCGGAGGTCCTTCTGCACCAAATCGAGCACCAGCTCGCCCGCCTGCTTCGCGACGTCATTCTTTTCCGCCACCATCGCCGGCACGCCGTTGGCCGCCATCGGCGACACCCCGAGGAGCTCGCAGACGGTCGACATCGTGTTGGCGGTGAACTGCCCGCCGCAGGCGCCCGGTCCGGGACAGGCGACATCTTCGAGGGCACAGAGCTGCTCGTCGGTCATGTTGCCGGCGGCGTGGGCGCCGACCGCCTCGAAGACGTCCTGGATCGTCACGTCCTTGCCGTCCCACTGCCCCGGCGCGATCGAGCCGCCGTAGAGGACGAGGCCAGGAATGTTGAGCCGCACCAGCGCCATCACGCCGCCGGGGATCGTCTTGTCGCAGCCGACCAAGATGACGATGCCGTCAAAGAGATTGCCGCGCGCGACGAGCTCGATCGAGTCGGCGATCACCTCGCGACTGACGAGCGACGCCTTCATCCCCTCGCTCCCCATCGTGATGCCGTCTGAAATCGATACCGTGTTGAACTCCATCGGCGTGCCGCCGGCGGCGCGAATGCCCAACTTGACCTGCTCCCCGAGATCGCGCAGGTGGTAATTGCAGGGCCCGATCTCGGTCCAGGTGTTCGCCACCCCGATCAGCGGCTTGTGGAGGTCGGCGTCCGTAAAGCCGACTGCCTTCAACATGGCGCGAGCCGGGGCGCGACTCGGTCCTTCCGTAATGGCAGCGCTGCGTCGTGGGCTCATAACAAAAAAGCCATCATCCGCGTGCGGATGATGGCCCCTTGAGGTCTTCAGTCTGTCTGGTCGGGTACATCATCCGCTTGCGGCCGGCGCAATCGCGCCGACCACAATAACGGTGACACTGACGAAGCCGAGAGACCGCCTGAAGAGGGTCATAGAAAAGAGTCCGACGGCCCCACGCCGCCGTTTCGAGCATTTTACCGCGGGGGCCGGGCCCCTAGTCAAATTTATAGTTCTTACGCTGTCATAAGCACTACGAATGGATCTCTCAGTCGAGACTCTTTACCGTATACAGTCGTTGTCATAATTAGAGGTTAGAACTGAGGAGATGATGGTCGACAAGAAGAGTTCCGGTGAGAAGGCTCCGTGGATCACGCACCGCCCCGAGCTGAAGGTGTTGGACTGTACCGTTCGCGACGGTGGTCTGATCAACGACCACCTGTTCACCGACGAGTTCGTCCGCGCCGTCTATGACACCTGCATTGCGGCGGGCATCGATACGATGGAGATTGGGTACAAGAACTCGGAGCGGCTGTTTCCCAAAGACCGATTCGGGGCGTGGCGTCACTGCGACGAAGGCGACATGCGTCGGGTCGTCGGCGACCACGACGCGGCGGCAACCGGCTTGACGCTCTCGGCGATGGCAGATGCGGGCAAGAGCGACTGGCAGACCGCCATCGGACCGGCGGCCGACAGTGTGCTGGGGATGATCCGTGTCGCGTTCTACGCGCATCAGGTGTCCGAGGCGGTGGAGATGATCCAGCACGCCAGCGAGCAGGGCTACCAAACGATGGCTAATCTGATGGCGGTGTCGAACATCACCGAGGAAGAGATCGAGACGGTGCTCGAGGCGATCGCCCCGACAGCGGCCGGCACGATGGTCATCGTCGACAGCTTCGGCCATCTGTACCGAGAGCAGGTCGATCGGCTCTACCACAAGTACGCCGACGCCATGCGGGCCAGCGGCAAGGAGATTGGGATCCACGCCCACAACAACATGCAGCTGGCGTTTGCGAACACCCTCGAGGCGATCGTTCTCGGGTCGAATCGCGCGGACGCGACCATGGCCGGCATCGGACGCGGCGCCGGCAACTGCCCGATGGAGCTGCTACTCGGGTTCCTCCGCAACCCGAAGTTCAGGCTGCGACCGGTGATCCGGCTCCTGCAAGAACAGATGCCGGAGATTCGGAAGACCGTCGAGTGGGGCCCCTTGGTTCCCTACAACATCACCGGTCAGATGAATCTCCATCCGCGAGCGGCCATCGAGTTTCGGGCCGGTGACAAGCGCGAGGACTTCGTCGCCTTCTACGACGACATCGTGAACGAGACATAGCGTGCGCCGGTAGCTCAGGTGGATAGAGCATCCGTCTTCTAAGACGCGCCGGTCACACTCGAGATCAGGCGCGTTCCCGTGTTTATTGGTCGAACCCGCGATCGCGATCGAGCTAGGAACCTGTGGGTGGCGAATTACTACTCAGCCCGCAATCCGTTGAGATTATCAAGTTTGGTGATCCTGGGAGTGGTCGCTAGGATGTTCCGATGCGCGACCCGATCATCCTGCTGGTGCACCTGATCGCCACCCTGGCCCGGCTGATGGGCCCCGGCGGCCTGCGGTCTGTCGTGGCTGAATCGGTCTTGGTCAAGCAGCAACTGCTCATTCTGAATCGCTCGCGGCACCGGGCGCCGAATCTCTGCGCGTCGGATCGGATCCTCGCCGGCGTGTGTGCACTGTTCATGCGCCCGGCCCGGGTGATTCGCTCAGCGATCGTGCTGAGACCGTCGACGATCCTGGAGTTCCATCGGGCTCTGCGCACCCGCAAGTACCGCTGGCTGTTTTCACCCAAGCGCCGTCGCACCGGCCCCCAAGGACCGTCCAAAGCACTGGTCGATGCCATCGTCGACATGAAGCGGCGCAACCCCAGGTGGGGCTGTCCGCGGATCGCCCAACAGATCGCGCTCGCCTTTGCGGTCGACATCGACAAGGACGTGGTGCGCCGAGTGCTCGCTACGCACTATCGACCGGCACCCCACTCGGGTGGTCCGTCCTGGCTGACGTTCCTGGGGCATGCGAAGGATAGCCTGTGGAGCATCGACCTGTTCCGGTGCGAGTCGGCGATCCTGCGAAGCCATTGGGTGCTGGTAGTGATGGACCACTACACGCGGCGGATCGTCGGCTTTGGCATCCATGCTGGAACCGTGGATGGCCGGGCCCTGTGCCGTATGTTCAACCATGCGATTCGAGGGCTCTCGCGTCCGAAGCGCCTCAGCTCCGACCACGACCCGCTGTATCGGTTTCACCAATGGCGCGCCAACCTGGGGGTGCTGCAGGTGACCGAGGTGAAGAGTGTGCCGTATGTGCCGCTGTCGCATCCGTTTGTCGAACGGTTGATCGGCACGCTGCGACGAGAATGCGTGGATCAGCTGCTGTTCTGGTCGGCGTCGGACTTGGAAGACAAACTGGTGGCCTTCCAGGACTTCTACAATGCGCATCGGGCCCATGCGTCGTTGGACGGGCGGACGCCCGTCCCGATACGAAAGGATGTCGCACGGCTCGACCGCTACCGATGGGACGCGCATTGCCGTGGTCTCTATCAGACGCCGATCGCGGCGTGACATCTGACCAGCGAAGACGGTGGCGAGCGGGTCGACGCGCCCGCGTTCGACGTCTATCGCGACACAGCAGGGCAGTGCGTCAGCTGCACGCCTTACTCATGCCATCGCGACAACTTCGCGGGGGACTCCCGGCTCACGGGACCCGAAGATCGAACGATGTCGGATTCCTACGAATTCGCCACCCACAGGCCGGCCACTGCTCGCCCACCGCGCTGAATCAGCGCACCAACGCCCCGGCCAGCACTGGCCGCAGTCTCCGGGAACGCGTAGCCAACTGTTTTCACCATCCCTGTCCCGTTCTCTCCTGCCATACGTCTTCGAGTAAGTAACAGTAGAATGCCATCGCCTCGCATTTCTACGGTGCGCGCGGACAACGCGGTCACCGTGGGTGCACGCAAGGTGCTGGGCGTGATGCACAAGGACTTGGAGCGTTATCCGGCGACGGGTGGCTGGGGCTTCGAGGGATTCGGAGGTGGAGACGCCGGCAATCGGGTGGTGGGTGCGAATGCCGAAACCGCCTGCTTTTCCTGCCACCAGCCCCAAGAGGCTCAGGACTATGTCTTTAGCCAACGGCGAGATTGACGTGGCACGCTGATCCCGTCCGATGAAGCGATCTATCGCGTACGATTCTGATGCTGGCGGCCGCCGGACGCATTGGGTTGACTGTTGTGGATCCTTAGATTCTTCGCCGCGGCTCCTTTATGGTGTTTTTGATGCGCTACTCCTTTAGGTTACTGACGATGACGTGGCTGGTTGCTGCCGGCCCGCTCCAAGCCCAAGACCTTACGGTTTTTGGTGGTTTCCAGCACCCGGGCACTCTCACGCTGCGGTCAGGAGTGGATGGGATAGGCAGTACCGTTGGCGTGCAGCCTGGCGCTTCTCCAGGCGAGTTTCAGATCGACCCCAAGGCCTTTGGCACCTTCGGAATACGGCTGTATCGCTCTGCAGCACCACTGGGACTGGAGCACACCGTTGCGTACAGCCCGAAGTTTCTTGACACCGGCGGCCGCGCCTTTCTCTACAGCACGAATCTACGGATGGAATTTCGCACCGGTCGATTCCGGCCCTACGCCACCGCTGGTGGGGGCCTCTTTTATGGCGGCGGCGACGGGATTGCCAGCTTCGGATCGAAATACAGTGTCAACTATGGGGCCGGGTTGATGGTGGAGTTTGCGGGACCCCTCGGCCTTCGCTTCGATGCCCGCACGTACTCTATCCGCGGCATTGATGATCACCCGCTGAATCTTCTTGAGGCCAGCACCGGGATTGTCTTGGGATTCTAGCCCCCCGGTGAGATCCAGCTGGTCAGTGCCACGGCTTCCTGGCGACGGCTCGCTTGAAATGGGTGCGCGGCCGTGTGGTGAAGGCGAAGGCCTCTGTGTCTACGTCGTTCGCTAGGACGAAGCAGTAGAGGCGTCGGCCTCGCGTGCGTCGCTCACCTAGCGGCTCGGTGCAACAGCCAGCCGTACGACTCCCGCATCTTCTCGATGTGCTGCTGAATCCGGGTCAGGCCTGCGCCAACAACTCGGCGAGCGTCTTGTAGTTCGCGGCGATGTGTGCGTACTGCTCCGTCAAGAGCTCCACTTGCTCGGCCTGCTGCTGCAGCTGCGCCTGCAAGGTGGCGGCGTGTTGCTCGTGCTGCCTCGCGAAGTCGGTCACCAGCTGCGCGAGATCGGCCTGAGTAGTACGATTTTTACCGTTTCGTGAAGTGTGACCCCAAATATAGCGAAGGGCTCCCCCCCATCAGCCCAAGAAGGCTCTCGAATAGCCTCCGCAACCCAGGCGGGGCACTGCGTCGCGCCGCGTCTGCTCCGGCATCAGTGATTTTCGACGAACGCATGAAAAACGCGCACGCCGAGTCGGCGGTTATCAGCACGGCATTGTCAAAGTAAATCGGCTTGAGCCTGGACGTAAGGCCTCATAACCTCCGGTGATGCACAATCCCTTTCGTTATTTCAACAGTTCGCCTGAGGTCATCCGCCTCGCGGTCATGATGTATGTCCGCTACCCCTTATCGCTGAGACAGGTCGAAGATCTTCTGTGTGAGCGCGGCATCGACATCTGCCATGAGACCGTGCGGTACTGGTGGAACCGCTTTGGTCCAGTGTTTGCCGCGGAGATCCGGAAACGCCGTGTTCATCATAGATTCTATTCGCTGTGGCGCGGGCATCTTGATGAGGTGTGTGTCCGGATCAACGGGAAGACCCATTATCTATGGCGCGCTGTGGATCACGAAGGCGAAGTGGTAGAGGTTTTTGTCACGAAACGGCGGGATCGCAGGGCTGCGCTTGAGTTCCTGACGCGTGCGATGAAGCGTTATGGCCGACCGGCTTCGATCGTCACGGACAGGCTACCGTCATATCGTGCGGCGATGAAGGTGATCGGCAATGAGGGTTGCCAAGAGACCGGGCGCTGGCTCAACAACCGGGCGGAAAACTCACATCAACCCTTTCGAAGGCGGGAAGGGGCAATGGCTCGGTTCAGAGACATCAAGACCCTGCAGACATTCACCTCCGTCCATGCCTCGATCCACAACCATTTCAACCACCAACGCCATCTCAATCGCCGCGACATTTTCAAACAAGGCCGAGCCGCCGCCCTGGCCGAGAGAGGTGGACCCCGAAATTCGGACAGGTTGCTAAGGTGGATTCCGACCTCAGAATGGAGAGATCGGAATCATGCAGAAACGGAAAAATACCCCGCTGAGCTGAAGGCCCGCGTGGCACTGCAGGCGCTTCGCGGCGAGCAGACGATGGCGGAGCTGTCGTCGCGCTACAAGATCCACCCGAACCTGATCGCGAACTGGAAGAAGAAAGCCCAGGAGGCGCTTGTGGACGTCTTCTCGGACCACCAGCAGCGCCGAGAGGCGTCTCGCGATGCGGAGATTCAGGAGCTGCGAGCGACGGTCGGCGAGCTCGTCATCGAGAAGGATTTTTTGTCCAAGGCCTTCGGCCGTTGAGTCACGGTCGAAGGCGAATGCTGATCGACTCGAACCACTCCGAACTGAGCATCTCGCGACAGTGTGGCTTGGTGTCGATCTCGCGCTCGACGTTCTACGACGATGGTCTCGGGGAGAGTGAGTTGACTCTCGAGCTCATGCGCCGGATCGACGAGCAATTTCTGGAAACCCCGTTCTACGGATCGCGGCAGAGGGCGCGTTGGCTGCGCCGGGAGGGCTTCGCCGTCAGTCGGAAGCGGGTGCGTCGTCTGATGCGAAAGATGGGCCTCCAGGCGCTGTACCAGCGCCCGAGCACGTCGGTTCCGCACCCGGAGCACCGGGTCTACCCCTATTTGCTGCGCGACCGAGCGGTCGAACGTGCGAACGAGGCCTGGTGCGCCGACGTGACGTACATTCCGCTGCACCGCGGCTTCCTGTACCTGGTCGCGATCCAGGATTGGGCCAGCCGGAAGGTGCTGTCGTGGCGCTTGTCCAACACGATGGATGCCTCGTTCTGTGTGGAGGCCCTCGCGGAAGCCCTCGCGCAGTACGGACCGCCAGCGATCTTCAACACCGACCAAGGCAGCCAGTTCACCAGCCTGGAGTTCACTCAGACGCTCAAAGACGCAGGCGTGCAGATCTCGATGGACGGCAAGGGCCGCTGGATGGACAACGTCTTCATCGAGCGGCTGTGGCGCTCGCTCACGTACGAGTGCGTCTACCTGCACGACTGCGAGGTTGGCTCCGAGGCGCGGGCCAGCATCGGCCGGTGGATCGACTTCTACAATGCCGAGCGACCGCACTCGTCGCTCGATGATCGCACGCCTGATGAGGCGTACTCGGATTTGGGAGGTGCGCCGACCTCGTCGCTGCGCTCCTCGTCAGCGCAGTCGGAAGCGGCTTAGAAACATGAACCTGGAATCCACCTTAACTTGGCCGCTGAGCTGTCCAAAGGATGGGGTCCACCTCTAATGGTCGCGTCATCCACCGTCGGCTCGGTCAGCGCGTGAGCGACGATCACGCCCCCTGGACACGGTTCCCTGGACACACATTTGTGCTATGCCGCCTGGCGTAGCTCATACTCCTCGCGCGCCTCGATCGGCGTGTGATACCCAAGCTTCTCGAGACGCCAGGTCTGGTTGTACCGCTCCACGAAGTCGGCCACGGCGGCGCGGACGGCCTCGAGGTTCTGAAAGATTCGGCCGTGGATCGCTTGCTCCTTGAGCGTACGATTCCACCGCTCCGCCACACCGTTCGTTTCCGGTTCCTCGACACAGCCGAAGCTGGGGTGGATCCCCCAATACCGGATCTGCTTGAGGAAGTGGTCTGACAGGTACTGACTACCGTGATCCATCCGAAGCGCCAGCCCACGGGCGACGTCGGCGTCCAGCGAGCCCTAGAGACGTTCGAGCCCTTGCGCAATCGGATCGAGTGCCGCGAAGCGGCTCCCGACTTTGCACACGTGCCACCCCACGCACTCCGCGTTCCAGTGTTCGACTGCTGCGAAGATCCAGCCCCACCCGTCGTCGAGCGTGAATACCCGCACGCCGTCCGTCCCCCACATCACGTTGGGCGCCTGGGTGATGACCCTCCCGTCGTGGGTCTTCGCGGCGCCCTGACGCCCGCGGTGCGGGGAGAGCAGTCCGTGCGCCCGCATGACGCGCAGCACCCGCGTGCGGGCGACTCGGATCCCGTCCAGGATCCGAAGCCGTGCGTGGACCTTGCGATGGCCTTCGCCGTGGAACGGGGACCGAGCGAGATCGGTCCGAATCGCCGCCAGCAGCTGCGCGTCCGATTGCCTCGGCGCCGGCTCCCGCCGCGCCGGCCCCCCGCCCAGCCGGTGGTGTGCCCGCGCCCGCCGCGCGTAGAGCGCCGAGCGCGAGCGCTCCCAGACCTGACACACCCGCTGGATGCCGAAACAGCGCCCCGTCGCCGCGGAGGTCGTCGCGCTCATCGTCGCGACCTCCGCATCGCCAAAGGGAGGCGCTGCTCCGCCGCCCGCGCCCGCGCGCGCAGGAGCTCGATCTCCATCGACAGCTCCCCGATGTGACGCTTCGCCGCGTCGAGCACCTCCGCCACGGGCTCGCCGTGACGAGCCTTTAAGCCGAGTTCGAGGCCAGCCATGGCCCGCGCCCGCCACGCGTCGAGCCGGTAGTAGATCTCCACGCCCGCCTCACGGGACAGCGCCTCCAGCGATTCGCCACGCAGCAGCCGCAGCACCACGTCGCGCTTCCGGCTGGCGCTCCACCGCTGCCCCGGCGCCAGGGAGCCCGCCCCGGCCGCCGCCCCGTCGGCACGGACTCCAGTCGCCCTCCGGGCTCCCTCCGTCCGCGCCGATCCCCCTGCCTGTACCACGTCCCTCGACCGAACCATTTCCCCCACCTCCTGGGACATTGGATTCTCCCTTAATCCGTGTCCAAGAAAACCGAGGGCGCTTTAATGCAGCGTCTTCCAGCCTCGGTGGCCGCGTCCACCGTGTTTCACCGCAGCCCATTCGCCTTCGCCCACAATCGACAGTCCCGTGCTGTCGACGATGAGATGGATGGGTCCTCTCGATGGGATGCGGCGGAATTCAACCGCGAGAGACTGACTTCGTCGGGAGAGCGTGGTGTGGTCGGGGGCTGCGAGATCGACACCCATCAACGACAAGACCGACCGCAAGAAGCCTTCCGCTTGGCGCAAGGGCAACCGGAAGACAAGGCGGAGCGTCAACGCCGTCTCGATCGCACAGTCCGAGAACGTCTTCGGCGCGCCTGGTCGACCGGACGGCGACGGGCGCCACGCGTCCGTGGCGTCGGCAGAGAGCCACAGCGTCACGTCCCCTCGCTGGACCAAGGCCTGCTCGTACGCTGACCAATTCCCCACGCGATACTTCGTCTTGTACTTCGGATGGACCTTTGATCTCATCTCGAGATCGTGCACCCGCAGCGGTCACCGTGGCCAGAGAGCCTACAGCTGCCTCGTCGCAGCCGAAGGGTTGTGCACCAACGCGTGTGCCGGGAAAGCCCGGTCAAGGGGGACAAGATGCCGTGATGTGATCTTCGAAACCTTGTTCGAAACCCTGTGGGTATCCAATCCCATCCGGCCAAGGTCGGCCGCCAGCCGGAACCGAGTGATGCGTGAGCCTGGGGTGACCCAGGGCGCGAAGCGTTCACAGGGAGCCCGTAGGCCGCGTGATTGAGCCCCGAAATGCATTGAGTGCGAGGGCCGACGTCGTGCGTTGGACGGAAGGTCATCTCGCCGCGTCTCAGAGGCCGTGGAGGCGGCGACCTCGCCGGGGTCGGAGCGCGTGGCATGCGTGCGGGTGGGTTTCCCGGGAACCCGGGAGGCCTCGTCGTCTCCATCGTAAAGACCGCCGGGGCGCGGGCACCGGCTCACCAAGCCCGAGGCCGTGGACGTCGCACCTGGCGTCCGACGGAGCGAACCGCAGGTGCTCGGATGGTACCGCCGGGCGAAGGCAACGAAGCGCGGGGGGATGGGCGGCGAGGAGTCGGCGTGTCTCATAGTACCGCCGAAGCGGGGGAATTGAGCCCACGAGACCCCGTGGAGGGAAGGGGGCACCGGCAGGTGGCACCGTTGGAGGGAAAGACGGCCAACACACCGAGGTTGGGCCCCGTCTCCACGTCACGACAGCGGATAGCCGAACTGGCCAGACAAGCCTTAGGGATGGCGGTGGCCATCGCCTGGCTTCCTGGACCCGCGGGTACGCGACGGCGCGTAGCGAAGCTGTCTGTCGAGGAGCCGGATGCGGCAGAACCCGCACGTCCGGATCTGTGGGGGGCCAGGGTCAGCAACGACCCTGGTCTACCCGACGTGCGCCAGGCATGGCGCGCAGCGCCCTGTCTGGCGCTGTCAACCGGAAGGCGAAAGCCGACCGGGAAGTGACTTGAGGGTGCAAGTCCCTTGGAGGCCTTGATGACAGGAACTCCTAGCCGAACAGCAAGGGTGCCCATCGTGAGGTGGGATCTGAAGGAAGCTGAAGGCAAAATTCTGACCCGAGGCACACGAATCGCATGTGAGGCATCGTGCCGTGGGGCGAGGAAGCGTCGGTGTCCGAAGCCCTCTGTCATCCGGAACGGCCCGGTGTATATGCGGCGGGTATGGCAGGAAGGTCACGCGTCTTACCCTGGGAGATCTGCGTGCTTGCCTCGTGCTAGGGGCTGCCGAGAGGGAGTCCGATGGGCGCGCAGAAGTCAGCAGAGGGCAGAAGGGTCGTCGCAGCGACCCGAGGCCCGAACAAGTGAACCCGGCCCGATGCCGTGGTCTCGAGTGCCGACGGAGGCGCAGTCATGGGAACTGAGACGCTCCAACGACCCCGGAAGGAGGCGGCCGGAAGTCGCCATGAGCCGGGACTCGTGCGTCAAACGGCACCGGCGAGCACGGACCCGATCGGACCACAGACCCAGACGTTGCTGGAGGAGGTGCTGCGGAGAGAGAACCTGCGAACAGCCTTGAAACGTGTGCAATCCAACAAGGGGGCACCGGGTGTCGACGGCATGCGTGTCGAAGACCTCCCGGCCTATCTCCGTACGGAGTGGCACGCCATCCGAGAGCAGCTGCTGGACGCGTCCTACATTCCATCGCCGGTGCGCGAGGTGCGATTGCCCAAGCCCGGCGGTGGGACGCGGATGCTCGGTATCCCGACGGTCCTTGACCGGTTCATGACCCAGGCCATCTTGCAGGTCCTGAGCCCTTTGTTCGACCCAGGCTTTTCCGACCACAGCTATGGATTCCGTCCGGGACGTAGCGCACTGCACGCCGTCGGGCCCGCACGTGACTACATCTCGCGGGGCGGTCGTGGACTTGGATGTAGAGAAATTCTTTGACCAGGTCAATCACGAGATGTTGGTCAGCCGGGTGGCGAGAAAGGTCAAGGACACCCGTCTGCTGAAACGGATACGGCGGTATCTGAACGCGGGCATCATGAAGGACGGAATGGTGAGCATTCAACACGCGGGCACGCCGCAAGGCAGCCCGCTTTCACCGCTGTTGTCGAACATCTTGCTGGATGACTTCGACAAAGAACTCGAGCGCAGAGGCCACTGTTTCTGTCGTTACGCCGATGATGTCAACGTATATGTGCGGAGTCGGTGCGCGGGAGAACGAGTCATGGAGTCGCTGACGCGGTTCCTGGAAGGCCGCATGCGCTTGAAGGTGAATCGTACCAAGAGTGCGGTGGACCGCCCCTGGAAGCGCACGTTTCTAGGCTACACGGTCACGACCCATTTCTCCCCCCGATTGAAACGCGCTCCTGCGTCGCTCACACGCGCCAAGGATCGGATCCGCCACATCACGCACGCGGGACGGGGACGAAACATCCGTACGGTGATCGACGAGGTGAATCGGTTCACCCGAGGATGGGTTGGCTACTGTCGCCTGGCCACAGTGACAGACCCGTTCGACAAACTGGATCAATGGATTCGCCGGCGCCTCCGCAAAATCCTGTGGGAGCAATGGAAGAAACCGAAGACTCGGTGTCGCAAAATGGTCGCACTGGGACTCGAGGCTGCGCGTGCGCGCAAGGCCACCGCCACCGGGCGAGGCGCCTGGTGGAACGCGGGGGCCTCGCACATGCATGCGGCCGTGAACAATCGCTTGCTTGCGGTGTGGGGACTCCTGAACCTTCTGACTCAACTCCGGGATCTGCAGCGGCGCACTTGAACCGCCGTGTACGGAACCGTACGCACGGTGGTGTGGGCGGACGGGAGGGGTAACCCTCCCTCCGACCCGATCGGTCCCGCCCGGCGAGGGCCTCCATCTCGTGCTCGACAGCACGGGTCGGTCCCTCGTCGGGGCAGGTGAGTGGGCGGCCGCGAAACATGGTGGCCGCGGACGGCGTGGCTGGCGGAGGTTCTGTCAACTTGAGTGCCGACGTGGCACAGTAGCCGTATGCCGAGCTACCGAGGATATCGATTCCCGTCGGAAGTCATCAGTCACGCGGTGTGGTTGTACCGGTATTGACGCGAGTGTGAGCGAAACTTAGTTGGAAATTGAAGCGGCTCCAAACCCTGTGGTTTGATGACGTTTGAGAAGACGGACATCAGCCCACGAGAGAAAGGAGCCGAGATGAGCAGTGTCCTACGATCGGTCAGGAAGCGCAAGAAAGGTCACACGTTGGGCGCGGTCGACGTCATCGACCGAGAGGAGTACGCCGAGCTGGAGGTCGATGCCAAGGTGGAGTTGATCCGGTCGTTGGTTCCGCTGGGCTTGATGCACATCGAGGAGTTGCTCGACGAGGAAGTGACAGCGTTGGCTGGCGAGCGCTACGCCCGCAAAGCCCCGTCAGTCGGCGGGCGCCGTCATGGCAGCAACCCCGGGACGGTCGGGTTGGCCGGCCAGCGCGTGCCGATTCGCGTGCCCCGGATTCGCCATGTCACGGAGCGCGAGATTCCACTGCGGTCGTACGAGGCGCTGCATGGCGATCGCGCCGTCAATGACCTGTTGCTGCGGCGCGTGCTGTATGGGATCTCGTGCCGCAACTACGCGGCGGCCGCCGAGGCGATTCCCGGGGCGATCGGCCTGTCGGGGTCGACGGTGTCCCGTGCGTTCATTCAGGCCAGCGCGACGAAACTCCGCGAACTCCAGGAGCGGGACCTCTCCGGGGAGGACGTTGTGGCCCTGGTGCTGGACGGCAAGACGTTCGCCGAGTCGACGATGGTCGTCGCGCTGGGCATCACGATGACGGGGGACAAACGGTTCCTGGGCTTCGTCGAGACGGGCACCGAGAACGAGCAGGTGTTGACCCCGTTCCTCCGGTCCTTGGTCGAGCGGGTGGGCTTGATCCGGTTTCGTGGACATCGTCCGAAAGGTGGATACGATGGCCAGAATGGGATCAAAGCAGGCAGGGAGACGAGCGCGACGACAGTTCTCTGAGGAGTTCATGGTCGGCGCGGTCCGGCTGGTGTTGGATGAGGGGAAGACGATCGGGGCCGTGGCCCGCGAGCTCGATCTGACGCCGTCGGCGCTGGGCAATTGGGTGCGGCAGGCGCGGGCGGATCGGAGCCAGGGCAAGACCGGCCTGACGACCGAAGAGCGCACGGAGCTAGCGCGGCTGCGCAAGGAGAATCGCGAGCTACGGATGGAGCGCGACATCCTAAAAAAAGCCGCGGCCTTCTTCGCCAAACACCAGGCGTGACGTTTGCCTGGATTGCGGCGGAGAAGGCCGAGTTCCCGATCACGAGACTTTGTCGGACGTTGCACGTCTCGCCCAGCGGCTTCTATGCGTCGCGCGCGCGCCCGGAATCGACGCATGCGCGCGACGACCGTCGACTGAGAGTGCTGGTGCGGGCGTCCTTCGCCGAGAGCAAACAGCGCTACGGGAGTCCGCGCGTCCACGAGGATCTCCTCGAGCAACATGAGCATGTCAGCCGCAAACGGGTCGTGCGCTTGATGCAGGAATCGGGCCTGCAGGCGCGGCTCCGCAAGCGCTACAAGGTGACGACGATGAGCGATCACGATCAGCCGGTCGCAGCCAATCTGCTCGATCGCGACTTCACGGCGGCCGCGCCGAATCAACGGTGGGTCGGCGACACGACGGAGTTCGTCATCGGCGGCAGCGGCAAGCTCTATCTGGCGGCGATCCTGGATCTGTTCTCGCGGTTCATCGTGGGGTGGGCCGTCAGTGCGAGCAACGACCGCCAGGTGACCATCAAGGCGCTCCAGATGGCGCTGAAGCGCCGCTGCCCCGACGCCGGCCTAGTGCACCACTCCGATCAGGGCTGCACCTATGCGAGCGAGGACTATCAAGACGTGCTCGACACGCACGGTATTACGTGCAGCATGAGCCGCCGAGGCAATTGCTACGACAACGCCGTGATGGAGAGCTTCTTCTCGACGGTCAAGAGCGAGCTCCGCGAGCACTTCGAGAGCAACGGTGAGGCGAAGATGGAGTTGTTCGATTACATCGAGGTGTTTTATAACCAGCGGCGCCGCCATTCAACACTCGGCCAGATCAGCCCGGCCGCCTTTGAGCGGTGCGCAGCGGCGTAGGGCATGGACGCTGCCGTCCCTGTGGACGCGAAGAACGCGCGCCCACCAGGGACTTGGAAAACCGCAGAGAACGCGGTTTCCCACAGCGCCCACACCCATTATTGTTTTCGTGAAAGGATGATAGAGAACGGAGAGTCAACCAGCGTAGCTAAACCGTCCACCGAATCGGATCAGGCCCAGGGGCCTCGATGTTTCCCAGGGGCTGCTGGTGATCGTGGATGGCGGCAAGGGGCTCCGGGCGGCTGTGCGACACGCTTTCCGCCACCGCGCCCTAGTGCAACGGTGTCAGTGGCACAAGCGCGAGAACGTGGTGAGTGACGTGGCCAAGCGTGAGCAGCCGGTGTGGCGGCAGCGTCTCCAGCGCGCCTACAACCGTCCGGAGTACGACGAGGCCCTCGCCGCCCTCAAGTCGCTCCAGCATGAGCTGGAGGATCGGAACCAATCCGCGGCCGGCAGTCTGGCGGAAGGCCTCGACGAGACCCTGACGTTGCATCGCCTCGGGGTGTACGGTGTGCTGGGCCGGTCGCTGAAGACGACGAATGGCCTCGAGTCCATCAACGCGCTCATTGAGGAGCGCTGTGCGAAGGTCGATCACTGGCAGAACTCGAGTCAACGCCATCGCTGGCTGGCCACTGCGCTCCTGGACATCGAGCCACGCCTGCGCAAGGTGATGGGCTACCGGCACCTGCCCAGGCTTCGTGACGCATTGAAGCGAGAGCTGAAGATCGACACGACGACGTCGACGAAGAAAGCCGCGTAAGCAATCAGGAGCCGCGGAGAGTTTCAACTAGGAATGGGCTTGACTCATTGACGCCCCTATATGTCAAGACACTCCTTCAGGCGGCCTGGATGATCTCTTGACGAGCGCGGAAGTCGGTCATGACGCGCTGGTAAATCTCTCGCGCGAGGAAGCGTTTCAGGCAGCGGATGATGTCGCGTTTGGTCCGGCCAGCGGCGATGCGTCGGGCGACGTAGTCGCGGGTCGGTTGGTGGAATTGCATCCGGACGATGACGGCTCGATAGAGGGCCGCGTTGGCGTGTCGGTGGCCGCCTCGATTGAGGCGGTGCCGACCGGTGGTCATCCCAGACGAGGCCGGGATCGGGCAGGCGCCGCAGAGCTTCGCGAAGGCGGCCTCCGAACGAATCCGGTCGGGGTTATCGCCGAAGATGATCAACAGCTCAGCCGCGGTGTGGGCGCCCACACCGAAGCCCTCGCAGAGGGTCGGTGATGTCGCGGTGGTGAGACGCGCGAGGTGCTGGTCGTGCAGCGGCGATTTCCTCGGTGAGAGCCATCCACCGACGGGCGAGCGACCGGAGGGTGTGCTTGGCGGACGCGATGGGCGTGTCGATGGGGCCCGGTCGGAGTCCGGCGCAGCGCGTGAGCAGGCCGTGATCGGTGAGATCGTGAAGGGCTTCTCGCAGGACGGGCGGGGCCTGCACGATGATCTGCTTCAGCGTGTTCATCGCCGTGGTGCGCGCTTTCATGGCGGTATCCCGTGTGATCTTGAGCCTGGCGGATCATCTCGACGGCGCCGTCCGCGGTCTTGGGGATGGCCGTCGACTGCCCCGCGAGCAGGGACCGCGCCGCCACCTCGGCGTCGATGGTGTCGGACTTGCCGGCGGCGCGGCGTGTACGGCGGTCGCCCCGATTCACTTCCACGACATGATGCCCGGCTCGGTGGACGGCCCGTGCCAGGCCAGCGCCGTAGCTCCCGGTGCCTTCGATCCCGAACGCCTCAATCCGCCCGTGTGTCTCGGCCCACGTGACCAGAGCCTCGTAGCCACCCGAGTCCGCGACGAACGCGTGATCGCCCAGACGGATCCCCCAGCTGTCGATTGCCACCGCGACGTGGACATGCGTATGCGTATCAACACCGACGATCACCGTCCGCGCTTTGGGCGGCGTAGTTATGCGGTTGGTCACGGACTGGCCTCCTCGGATTGCGGCCCCGAGCTGGTCCGGGTGGGGGCGGACAGGACTGTGACGGGCCGTGAGTACAGCAGGCCCCTATTGGGTCACGGCCATCCGGTCAGCTGGCTGCCGTACGAGTTGCCAGCGGGCGATGACCGACAGGTCAGTAGCCAGGACCGTAGGTCAGTCAAGTTGCGGGTCAGGCCACCACCCGCCGGCATCCACCAGTGTCACCGAGCGACCTCGGCAGGCAGCGGAATGATGCTCACAGTCAAGTTGGGGCTGACGGCCGTTTTTGATGCCCAGCATGGCGGGTTCGCGACGGGCTGGAGCCCAGTATCTTGGGGGTGGATCGACGAGCTTTTCGTCAACTTGACAATGCCCTGGAAACAGATCGTCTACGAGCCGCTAAACGGCCCGCTCACCGACGCGCCCCGTCGATGTGGACGCTGGCCACGTGAGCGCGAGCAAGCCAGGAGCCCAGGCCAGCGCCCACATCGCACACTGCAGCAGGTAGTTGCGACCCTCCGCCGACGGCCGTCCCCAGAGGTTGTTGCGGACCAGTGCGAACGCAATGCCAGCGGCGACAGCGGCCACGACACCTCGCGTCGCAACCTCCTTCCAGCCCCTTCGATTCGGTGCCCGCGGCCATCGTCCGTCAAGGGCGGCTAACAGGAGCCACATAATCACCCAGGCACCTGGGATCGCCGTGCCGTAGGTGCGCGAATCCATCACGACGATGAGGACGTAGTAACTGAGGGCTCCGCCAAGACCGGCCAGCGTACCGAGCGGCAGCCCCTTGGCGAGGCGGCCGCTGGCCGCGCCGATCGCGCCGCCTACGGCCGTCAGCAGTAGCGCCCCGTGCACCAGACCCGCCACCATGGTGTGCCGCACTCCGATGGTGTACCAGATGAAGTCGCCGAGGGTTGCCGCGGCGGCGACGGCAACGATACCGGCAACAATAGTCATGTCAAGCTTCCGTCCTCAACGCGCTTGGGATTATGGGGGCCAGCGAGCTACCCTGGGGCCTGTGCTTCCTGGCGAACGCGGGCGCGTTGTTCCTGGGCACCGCCCGGGGCACTGACGCCCCTATATGTCAAGACACGCGTTCAGGCGGCCTGGATGAGCTCTTGGCGAGCGCGAAAATCGGTCATGACTCGCTGGTAGATCTCGCGAGCGAGAAAACGTTTCAGGCACCGGATGATCTCCCGTTTGGTTCGGCCGTCCGCCGTGCGGCGTGCGACGTAATCAACGGTCGGCTGATGGTACCGCATGCGGACGATGACGGCGCGATAAAGGGCGGCGTTGGCTTGGCGGTGGCCGCCCCGATTGAGCCGGTGCCGGCCGGTGGTCATCCCGGACGAGGCCGGGAGCGGACACGCACCGCAGAGCTTCGCGAAGGCGGCTTCCGAACGAATCCGGTCGGGATTGTCGCCGAAGACGATCAGCAGTTCGGCCGCGGTGTGGGCGCCCACACCGAAGCCCTCACGGAGGGTCGGTGATGTTTCGGTCGTGAGGCGCGCGAGGTGCTGGTCGTGTATCGCCATTTCCTCGGTGAGAGCCATCCAGCGGCGGGCGAGGGCCCGGAGGGTGTACTTGGCGGACGCGGTGGGCGTGTCGATGGGGCCCGGTCGGAGTCCGGCGCAGCGCGTGAGCAGGCCGTGATCGGTGAGGTCGTGGAGGGCTTCTCGCAGTGCCGGCGGGGCGTGCACGACGATCTGCTTCAGCGTGTTCATCGCCGTGGTGCGCGCCTTCACTGCGGTGTCCCGCGTGATCTTCAGCTGGCGCATCATCTCGACGGCACCGTCCGCGGTCTTCGGGATGGCCGTCGACTGCCCCGCCAGTACGGACCGCGCGGCGACCTCCGCGTCGAGGGTGTCGGACTTGCCGGCGGCACGTCGCGTGCGCCGGTCGCCCCGATTCACTTCTACAACCCGATGCCCCGCGCGGCGCACCGCACGTGCCAGGCCGGCGCCATCGCTGCCGGTGCCTTCGATGCCGAACGCGTCAATCCGCCCGTGGGTCTCGGCCCACGTGATCAGCGCCTGGTAGCCGCCCGAATCAACAACGAACGCGTGATCGCGGAGACGGATCCCCCAGCTGTCGATCGCCACCGCGACGTGGACGTGCTTATGCGTATCAACGCCGACGATCACCGTCCGCGCATCAGGCGGCGTGGGTATGCGGTTGGTCACAGGTATACCTCCTCGGGTTGCGGCCCGAGCTGGCCCGGATGGGCGGACAGGACTGTGACGGGCCGTGGGTGCAGCAGGCCCCTATTGGGTCACGGCCCATCCGGTCAGCTGGCCGCCGTACGAGTGGCCGGTGGGCGATGACCGACAGATCAGTAGCCAGGACCAAAGGTCAGTCAAGTTAAGGGTCAGGCCACCGCTCACCGGCACCCACCGGTGTCACGAAGCGACCCCGACAGGCAGGGGGATCATGCTCACAGTCAAGTTGAGGCTGGCGGCCGTTTTTGATGCCCAACATGGCGGGTTCGCGACGGGCTGGAGCCCAGTATCTTGGGGGTCAACCGACAAGCTTTTCGTCAACTTGACAATGCCATCTGGAGTGCCGGCAGCTCTTCGGCGAGATGTCCGCCGGGATAGTTGGCTGGGACGATCAACACGGAGAGTCTCCTAAAACCCGTACTTCGCTTTCCGCAGATGAAAGGCCGCCTCGCCGCCTTCCATGATTTTCTTGATGGCCTCTCGGACCCCAGGGATGTCGATCGCACCCTCGCCAACAATGGTTCCGCGCGATTGGTCACCGGCCATCCGATAATCACACCACGCCACGAGTTCCGCGTCCCCGTTTACCACCAGATTGGCGTTGTGGCTCGCAAAAATCAGCTGGCGATTCTGCTTCGCCTGCCAAACCCGTCCGACTATTTCCAGCATCACCGGATTATCCAGATCCTCTTCCGGTTGGTCGATGATCAGCGGTGGCCCGGCCTGATTCAGAAGCGTCTTGAGGAGTGCTGTCGCCTGCTGCCCCGCGGACGCGTTGCGAAACGGAATGTACTCACCCTCGCGGGTACGGTACTCAAACACCGGGGCGCTCTTGACCGGTGTCAATGATAGCGCCAGCCACTCCTCCGACTTCAGGCGCCCCGCAAGGCGGTCCTGTTCACCAGTTGTCAGACCGCAAGCTGCTAGGCTCGGTGTCTCCGGCCGACGGTTCGCGCCCTCGCGGTCGACGTCGAAAACCGCGAGCTTCTCAAGATCCAGTAGCAAGTCATTCCATTGAGCGGTGGGGTCTGGCGAGTTTGTGATCGACTCTCCGAGCGTGTCGAGCTTCCCTCCCTGGACGCGAGAACCCGAAAGTGACTGGCGCAGCATGTCAACAAAACCGCTCGGGTCCGCAAACCTGCGCACCTGCGCCCGGATTGCGCCGTCGGCGCAGGTTGTCAGCGCTGCGCATTGTTGATCACGGAGGTCGTCACGCTCCGAGAGCAATTCCTGCCAGGAGGTTCGTTCGGCCACATACGTTGATTCGGCGGTAGCCAGAGCCCGCAGCTCCTCGTCACCTCGGGCTATTTCACGGGCATGCTTGCCTATCTGCTCATCTATGTCCTTGAGCTGTTTCATTTTCTCACTGTACGCCGATGACTGCTGAACAGCGGCCTCATAGGCGGTCTTCACCTGAGCGAGCCGTTCCGACCATCTGCGCCAAGGACTTGCCGCGTCCATTTCTTCGGTGGGAGCCGCGATGGCCGAGGCCCGTGCGATCAGACCATCGAGGCTCGCCGTCGCGTCGGCCAAGAACAACCGGTATTCTTCATGCGCTGCAGTCAGGATAGAACCTTCAGGTTCCGCCGGCGGCTCCTCAAGTTGTTCAAGATACGAGTTGACCGTTCCGCGAAGTGAGGACGCCCTCTCGTTGAGGGTCACAATACCGTCGCGCCAGAGCTGAACGGAACGGTCCGCCATGTCGAAACGCTTCCCTCGATCGAGGACTTCTTTCTCTTCATCTGACAGACCCGTCAGTGAGGCTCGAAGCGCACTCGCCTGCTCGGACAGGGACTTCTCTTCAAGCCTACGTAGCTGAACCGTCTGGGCTATTGCGCGTTGACGAAGCGTGGCGTTGGTGCGCGGATGCGGGCAGGCCTACGCGCTTCAAACCGTCGAGCCCGTCACCTACCGATGCGGTACGAGACGGGTCTGCCAAGCTCGGTCATCCGGTTCAGAACGTGACACGCGAGCACGGCCTCACGCCGTTGCCCCGATGAACTGCGTGCCCGAAGACAGTCGCCGACGATCGACGTGTACCGGACGAACGCATGCTCCACGCGCGCGTGCTGATGGGAACCAGACGCCTTCGTCCACCGTCGCCGGCCGAGCGCCTTCACCCTCCTGATCGTCCGATCGCGGGCACCTGATCGGGCGCCCCGTCGAGACAACGACGCGGTCTTGGTCGGCGGCACCACGACCCGCGCCCCTCGCGCACCGGCCGCACCCTAGCACGCGCGCGTGTCGGAGGCCGGATCCGCCGTCACTCTGGTGAGGTGTCCCTCCACCTCGTCGACCAGACTGATCCCCGTAATCGCGTCCTCGGCCGTCGGCTCAGTCAGCGCGCAGGCCACGATCACACGGGACCCGTCCACGCCGAGATGGAGCTTCCTCCAGCCGCGTCGCCCTCGGCCCCCATGTGTCGCCGCGGCCCACGCACCTTCGCCGACGATGGACAGTCCGGTGCTGTCAACGATGAGGTGCCGGCTGGTGCCCGGGCGGGCGCGCCGAAGCGCGAGGGCGAGATGCTGACCGCGTCGCGAGAGCGTGGTGTGATCGGGTGCCGTGAGATCGACGCCCAGCATCCCGAAGATCGAGGTCAAGACGCCCTCGGTCTGACGCAACGGTCAGTGGAAGATGAGACTGAACGTTAGGGCGGTTTCGATGGCGAGATCGGCATACTGGAGTTGCCCGCTCCGCCTGCCGACGCCAGCCGCTGCCCACGTGGCGATCGCGTCAGGCGTGAGCCAGAGGGTGACGTCGCCTCGCCGCACGAGGGCTCGGTCGTACTCGGCCCAGTTCCCGACGCGATACGTTGTCGTGTACTTCGGATGCACTCTCGACTTCACAGCGAGATCATGACCCGCCGGCGGTCGCGATGGTCAACATGCCGGCCACTGCTCGCCCACCGCGCTGAATCAGCGCACCAACGCCGTCCGGCTCGGGCGCGTACGGCATTCTCGCATCGATCATCCAGGACCCGACCATCGGACCGGACAGCTACACCGGCTATCTTGTGAGCACCTTCCAGGGGTCGACCGAAACGACCTTCTACGTGCTGGCCGTCTACTACGGTGCCGTCCAGGTTCGCCGGATCCGACACACATTGGCCGCCGCCCTGACCGCCGACGTGGCCGGCATCGGCGGGGCCGTCATCGCCTGCAGCTACCTCTACGGCGGCCAGTAGTTCCGGGGTCGTCTGCGGTGAGCTCCCGGCCGGGCCGCCGCACGAAGGAGCCAGGTGATTGACCCCCAACGTATCGGTACACCACACTCGGATGACCGGTGCTTCCGCCATCAACTGTTGCTACCCCGCCCTTATCTCGTTCTAACCAAACCGCTTAGACTAGATATTCAGTGCCAGAGAGGTGCCAGCGTCAAAATCGGCTGGAAGTATCTGGATGATTAGGGCTTAAGCTCTCTTCACCAACACTTGATGACGGAAGCACCTATAAAATGGCCCGAACAAGGTACGACATGATGACAAGCTCGACCGCCAAGCCAGAGAGGAACGAAGAGCTCAATCCGTTCGCGATCGCGCAGCGCCAGTGCGACAACGCGGCCCGATACCTGCCCGCGCTCGAGCCCGGACTCTTCGAGTTCCTGAAACGGCCCGACAAACTGACCATCGTGGAGTTCCCGGTCGCTACGAGCTCTGGAAAGGTCCAGAACTTCGTAGGGTACAGGTGCATCCATAGCCGGAGCCGCGGCCCCGGCAAGGGTGGCATCCGATATCATCCCGACGTTACGGCCGACGAAGTTCGAGCTCTCGCTTCGTGGATGACCTGGAAGTGCGCGATCGTGGGCGTCCCATTCGGCGGAGCCAAAGGCGGTGTGGTTTGTGACCCCAAGGGGCTCAGCTCCGAAGATCTCGATCACATCACGCGTCGCTACGTCGCCGAGCTAGGCGACAACATCGGACCCTACACCGACATCCTGGCGCCCGACGTGAACACGAACGCTCGGATCATGGCGCTGATCTACGACACCTACGATATGATGCACAAAGGCGAGAACAACCTCGGCGTCGTCACGGGCAAGCCCGTGCACATGGGTGGGTCCCTCGGCAGGGAAGAGGCCACGGCCAGGGGCGGGCTCTTCACCACCCTACGTGCGCTCTCCCACGGCATACTCTCAGGCTCGACGGACCTGCAGAGGCTCTCGGTCGTCATTCAGGGATTCGGTAACGTCGGAGGGATCGCCGCCACACTGTTCCACGAGGCCGGCGCTCGGATCGTCGCCGTGAGTGACACTCGGGGTGGTGTCCATTGCGCGGACGGCATCGACCCGGCCGTCGCCCACCGGCACAAGCGCGAGACGGGTTCGCTGAAGGGTCTGGCGGGCTGCCAGGACGTGACCAACGAAGAGTTGCTGACGTTACCATGCGACATCCTGATCCCCGCAGCTCTAGAGAATCAGCTCAGGGGCGACAACGCGAGCGACGTCCAGGCGCGGATGATCGTGGAACTAGCCAACGGCCCGACCACACCTGAGGCCGACTCGGTCTTCCACGAACGAGAGATCTCGGTTCTGCCCGACATCCTCGCCAACGCTGGCGGCGTGACCATCAGCTACTACGAGTGGGTGCAGAACAACGAGAACGAGCAGTGGGACGAAGACGAAGTGAACGGCAAACTCAAGCGGATCATGACTAAGGCTTCCGACGACGTCATCGAAAAGCGGACCGAGATCAACGGCTCCTTGGTGGACTTGGAGACTGAGCGGCAGCGCCTGGGTCGGGATGGCGATCCATTGGACCCTGTCGATCTACGGACAGCAGCGTTCGTCCTGGCTGTTGAGAGGGTGGCGCGGGTGGCGCTCGATCGAGGGATCTGGCCGTAGACGATAGTCCGCAATCACCAGGCTCGTGTTTCCGGTGCAACCCCGTTCTCGAGCACCTTCCATTCCTGAGTGGGCGGTCACCCGGCGCTCGATGCCGGCCGCCTCGGCCGCGGCCGTAAACCGTAGCCCGATCATCTGCGCCGAGAGCGGGACCACGCGGTTGGCGGTAGCAATGCGGGGAGCGCCCCGGCCGGTGTCTGGTTCAGGTCCGTAATCCGGTGCTGGGTCTGCGCTGTGACTGTTGCCGATGTGTCTGCGGCCGGCTGCATTTACCCGGTACTCCTGAGAAACTGGCTCCCTACACAACGAGACCGGTACTGGCTTCGACGAGTTCAAAGCCGAGTGATGTCGCGCGTTTGCGGAGGCCGCGGAGGATGCGTGTGCGCTGGCGCGTGTCGTACTCGGCCGCGGATGTGTGATGGTAGGGCATGTTGTATTTGAGCATGCGGTAGACGAGCAGGGCGAGCTTACGAGCGGTCGCCGTCATGGCAGTGGGCTTGTCTGTGCGAGCGGCCAGCCTGCGGTAGAACGCCCCGAGCGCGTGGTCGCCCCGAACGAGGGCCATGGCCGCGAGGCGGAGGATCTTGGCGGCTCGGTTCGCGGAC
The DNA here is from genome assembly GCA_963662965.1 of Vicinamibacterales bacterium. Classification (GTDB taxonomy): domain Bacteria; phylum Acidobacteriota; class Vicinamibacteria; order Vicinamibacterales; family UBA8438; genus DTWD01. The sequence continues at coordinate 229,071 of OY759970.1, forward strand.
GGCTGCGTGCGAGACCCGAGCAGCTTCCCACCCGAGATCTTGTTGTTCGGCGCCAGCGTGAGCCAGGAGGCCAAATGGTGCTCGGTCGGCCAGCAGCGCATATCGACACCGATCTCGGAGATCAGCCCGTCGAGGATGTTCTGGCCTGTGTCATCGTGTTGCTCCGGCCGGCGCTCGTGCCGGCGTGTCTGCGCTGGGCCACCCCGCGTGATGGCCCGTGGGCACCCGTTGCGTGCCGGCCAGGCACGAGGCACACAGAGCGGAGAGGCACAAAAACAAGAACCAAGGAATCGCGAAATGTCCGGAGACATTCAGCGTCAGAGTGGGCGTGTTCGAGGCCGCCCAGGGCAGCCCTTCCGGAGGGGACGCTCGAGCGCATGTGCAAGCCGGCGGACGGCGACACGAACGGCGGCCTGACGGCTGGGGTCACCCGCGAGGGTCCCGTATCCTTCGTGCCGCATGTGGTACCGCACCCACCAGTGGAACAGCTCGGCCTCTTGGATCTTGCTCGTGGGTGTCGGCGTGAATCCTCGGTACTGGGGGACTGTTCGGCGTCGCCACGAACGCCGGTGCCCCCAGCCGTTCTCAGGAAGCACGGGTGCCCACTGCCGACTGGCCCGCATGGTCGGGGCCTGGCGCCAGACACGCACGGTGCGGTGCATGGTGCGCGTGATCCACAGCTTATCAAGCTGCCACCGCGTGGCGCATGCGTCGATGTCACGCCGAATCTGGTCTGGATCGCTCTGGTCGGCGATCGTGTGCAGGTCCTCCATGATCGCGGGCACGTGCTCGCGCACGAGGCGGAGGACGTGATGACGGAAGTCAGAACGCGACCAAGGGAACACGGGCTCCTCATGGCCGGCTCCGGGTTGCGGTCGGCACGTTCACGTGATCGTCGCGGCGATCGGTTATCGCGTGCGAGGCGATGAGACGGCGAAGTGCGGCAAAAATCGGCGTGAATGCGCGAGATCCAGACGATCGAAGCGACGTGGTTGATAACCGGCTCTTGATAACCGATCCGACACAGGGCCTTCTAAGCCGAGGGTCGCAGGTTCGAATCCTGCCGGGCGCGCCATTTCTCGCCGGATTCTGCCGACTGCGCAGGCTGGTGACCACTCCTGCGGTCACTTCTCGTCGTTCCAACCGGTCACATCGCACCGACGACTAGCGTGCTGAAGTACGGGTAGACAGCTTCCACTTCACTTTCAGCGCCATCGACGGCATGGTGTGACCGTCATGGCGAGCGACCCTGCATCGTCGCCAACTGTGGAAGAGGCCCTGAGGTCCGCAGTGGCACGATTCGCGCTACTGGCAGATGTCCTGGAACTCCAGGCCCTCGGCATCGAACGCGCCGACCAGCCCGTTGGCCCGGAAGGCTCTCGAGTGCTGGCGGAGACCTGCCGACAGGCAGTCGGGGACCTGCAGAGACTCCTGAGCGCTCTCCCAGTGGATCTGCTCAACTGGTCAGACGTGGCCAAGCGGCAGGGCGGCCGGCACCCATGAGCCTGATGCGAACCTATCGTCGGGCTCTCGGATTGTCGCAGTCGGCGTTCGCGGCGCAGTTGAACGTGCCGCTTGAGACCTACCGCCCATGGGACGCAGGCCGCCGCGAGCCGCCGCCGCAACTCCTCACCAGAGCCAGGACCCTTGCGGGCTATCCGGACGAGACGGTGCTTCTGCCGTTGCCGGTCCTGGCTTTGATGATCGGCGTGCATGTTCGCACGCTGCACGCAGCCGCGCGTTCAGGCCGACTCGGTGTTGCCTATGATACGCGGACGACCTTCCGCCGCCTGCGCCCGAGGGCGACACTGAAGCACGCGCTGGACTTTCGTCGGCACTACTACGGCACTCAGCGCCGCCCGCCCGCCACGCCAGTGCCACTGACCTGGGCCTCTGTTCCCGAGGACTATGACGTGCAACTCAAAGCGCTACGCAGACACCTCGACATCAGCCAGGCTGGATTCGCGCGCCTGGTCGGCGCCGCCGGTAAGGCCGTCGTCTATCAATGGGAAGCGCGGAAACGCACGCCATCGCCTCTTTTCTGGCAGCGGGTCCATGAGCTTCAATCCGGGGTCCGCCCTCACCCCGTCCCATGATGACCCGCTGGAAGACCGCGTCCTGATTCGCCTCACTGAGACGGCACCCGCTCGGGTCGCGTCGACATCGGCACTGGAACCGCCGCTTCGAACCGGGAAGTCTTCGGCAGCCTGCTAGCAGCCCAGGCGCGGGAACAGCGAAATCCACGTTGAGGATTCTCGGCTTGACGACATGCGGTAGGGATCCCGCGGGCGCTTGCGCCACTGGGGTGCCTGGAATGATGGACACGTTCTCCTCGATGGTTCCTCACACAAATGTGTGCACGATTCAGCCCAAGCAGGTCGGCCGCGCCGTGGGAAGAGGCTACGGATGTGCTCGTGCCAGCTAACCAGCGCTGAAGTCGTCTGTCGCTCAGTCGACGGCCGGTCGAGCGAACGCTCCTGACCCGGAGGCTGGCGAAGCCCTCGTGTTTCACCTGGCTACTGACTCTGCCGGTGCCGCCGAAACCAGAATCGACGTGGAGTGCCCGGCGAAGAACTCCTCAAGCTCCACCGTGTCGCACCGCGCCCGAATCCCCAGTGGGGGTACAGACGGATCCGCGGGGCGCTCTCGAACCTCGGCCACGAGATCGCTCGGACCACGGTGAAGCGGATCCTGCACGACCACGGGATCGACCCGGCTCCCGAGCGGAGCCGGCGCATGCCCTGGAAGACGTTCCTGCAGGCGCACTGGGAGGGCCTCACGGCCTGCGATCTATTCACCGTCGAGGTGCTCACGCTGGCCGGGCTCCAGCGGTACCTGGTCTTCTTCGTGATCGCGCTGCAGTCCCGCCGCGTGACCATCGCCGGGATCCATCCGCAGCCGTACGGCACGTGGATGGAGCAGATGGCCCGCAATTTGACGGACCCGGTCGAGGGCTGCTTGCGACGCGCCCGCTATCTGATTCACGACCGCGACCCGGCTCATGCACACTAGCCCAGCCGCGCTGTCATCGTTCTCGTGGCCGCACGAACACAGATCGGCTGCCTGATCAACAGCGAATGGCGCAAGCACCCACCCCGCCGGCCGCTCCGGCGGGGCGTCCAGGCAGCGATCGCTTCCGAGGACAACCACACCGTCACATCGCCGCGTCGAACGAGGGTCTGGTTATAGGCCGGCCAGTTCGCAACGCGGTACTTCGTCTTATACGTGGGATGGACCTTCGACTTCATTCCTGTAGTGTGGCTCCTGCCAAAGGTCACGAGAAGTGCGCCCCCCCCCGCAGGGTCTTTTCGAGTAGCCCCGGGGGATCACTCCCCCGAGGCCCTCACCAGATCCGGACTTGGAGATTTCCACCATCCGGCTCTTCCGCTGATGTGGCTCGTGGCTCGCGGGCCACTACCGTTCGAAGTTGCGGTGACATGATTCGCCGACGTCGAAGCGCCGGTCATGGGTCCCTCCGAACGATCACACCAACACGGGCCGCCTTTGCTCGGCCGGGTCCAGGTGGGTACCCGTTCCCCGGCGTCATCGCTCGTATGCAGCCCTCAGACTCCCTCATCCCCATCGGCCTCGGCTCCGGTCGTCCCTTGCCTTCGGCCTACCCTGGCGCGCGTGCCACAAGGAGCAATGAGGGTCTCCCAGGTGTCCGGGCCGTCCTCTTCCAGCGTGCCGTAGTCGTAGACCCCGCTGGGTGCGGAGCCCTGCTCGCCCATGGCGCAGGGCCCGCCGTGGCCTTCAGGCTGCATGAGGCCCTGGGCACCCAGGAAGACGTTGTTTCGAGGCTGCAAGGCCTACGGCCCACTCGCTCGCGTACCTACGCATCGGCGACTGCGTTACCGCGGTCGCCGCAAGGCTCACTACCGGCGTGGGTGGGCTGGCCCCTCACCGGGCGGGGCTCGCACCCGCTGGACGACACACAAGGTTTCATGACCTACTCCTCAATCCCCCTTGACCGGCCTGCCTGGCCGCACCATGCAACAACGCCACCAAGCGCCGCGGCGGCGGTGTTCCTCTGCACCGGTGAGGCACGGCTACGAGGCCAGCAGCATTGGCGTACGTCGCCGAGTGCCGCTATTCTGCACCGGATGACCAGCGGCTCAAAGCTCTGACCGCAATGCTCAGATCGGAAGGGAAGCACGTGATCGAACGGATAGGCGTACTGCAATGGGACCTCAACGGCATCGCTGCTTCTTTGCATCTCACGCAACAGGAGACGATGGATTACTTCACGGATGGGCGGCGTGTGTCATTCATCCTCGAGCGGCGAATCTGTCGCGACATCATCGGAGGACGCCTATCGCCGAGCGAGGGAGCTGGGTTTGACTTGATCGACGCACACGGCCGGAAGTGGGAGGTGCGTTCTATCACCGGCGGAGGTATCTACTTCTGCCCAAGCTACATGGTCGGATCCGGACGAAGCTTTGACGAAGGCTGTTTTTTCGCGAAGCTGAATGAAATAGAGGGGTATGTCGTCAGCGACGTTACGAAGTTCCCCGAAATACCCGTATGGAAGTTATCGGCAGAGACTGTACGTCGATGGTATACCAGCGGAGCGCTCGGGGCCGGAACCAAGTTGTCTCAACCCAGGGCTCTTGCCTTGTTGGGGGCGTGAGGGTGCAGTACGAATTCGCACTCACCGGCGATCAACGCTTGACACTTGACGAATTCACCAGGGAGCTTAAGGGATGGTGCCGATACGGCAAGGCAACGGTCATCAGCGATTACGCAGGCGTACCCGTCTTCGTGAACGAGTTCTGGACTTCCAAGCAGCGCGCCGCGCACTCCCTACACGAAATCTCGTACCGGGCGTGCTTTAAACCGCAACTGCCACGGTTCTTCATTACTAGGCTGACGGTTCCGGGTGATGTGGTCTTCGACCCGTTTATGGGACGCGGAACGACCCTACTGGAAGCCGCGCTGCACGGGCGACAGACCCTTGGAAACGACGCCAATCCGTTGTCTCGCATGCTGCTTGAGGCTCGGCTGGACCCGCCCTCCATCGCGGAGATCGACGCCCGGCTAAGCGGGCTGTCGCTGGACACACCGGCCGCGCGTCCCGACGGCTTTGATGTCTTCTTTCATGAACGTACGTTGAACCAGATCTGTCGCCTCCGCGAGTACCTGTGCGAGCGCCGGTCGAGCGGTTCAGCCGACGCGATCGATCGCTGGATCCAGATGGTCGCGCTTAATCGGCTGACCGGTCATTCTCGAGGATTCTTTTCGGTCTACACGCTGCCGCCGAACCAGGCGACATCAATAGAGCGTCAGCGGAAGAACAACCAGCGCCGTAATCAGCAACCGGAGTACCGTGAGGTCACCGACCTGATTCGGCGCAAGACGCGTTCGCTCTTGCGTGACGTGTCGCACCAAGCGCCGACCGGGCAGAATCGTGGGTTTTTCCAACAATCAGTGGGGACATCGTTCGTCTATGACGGGCCGCCGGTGTCGCTTGCCGTCACGTCGCCGCCGTTCATGGATATCGTCAACTACAGGGCCGACAACTGGATGCGGTGCTGGTTCGCGGGCATCGATCCCGATAAGGTTGGCATCATGCAGACCGGCAAGTTGGAGACCTGGAAGGATCTTGTGCGCGAGGCGCTCGACAACGTCGCCGCGATCTCGGCCTGCGGCAGTGTGTTTGCCTTCGAGGTGGGAGAGATCCGGAACGGGTCACTGCTACTCGATAGAGTGGTCGCCGATGTAGCGCGCGAGACGGCGTGGGAGCTCATTTGCGTCGTCGTCAACGAGCAGATGTTCACCAAGACGTCGAATACGTGGGGCATCGACAACAACAAGGGAGGGACCAACTCGAATCGGATCGTCGTGATGCGTCGACGCTGAGGGTCGCAAGTCTAACTGACGTGATGGCGAGTGCGTGTCGTTTACACGCTCCCGCCGACTCCTCTGGGGTCGCTCCGGCGATTCATCCCCCGCGGCCGAATATCGGGCCGCCGCGAATCTGGAATCGCCGCATGTCCGGCTCTAGTCGAGTTCGACCAGCTCTTCATCCAAATGCAGATCCTCGACCACCGGACACATCTGGAGGTCGAACCACTCTCCAAACATCTGGTGCGTCCGGTTCTTTGGCCACTGCTGCTCATCGGTCAGCCAACAGTTCAACATCGCCGCGAACAGGGCTGGCCAGAAGACGACGAGGTCCGTTCCCTGACCCGGATGCAGCTGCTGCGGACCGTCGCGGCCTGGCGGCCCGACTATGACGACTTCGACCATCCCGCCACCGCCACCAGGATCGCGATGCGGTCGTTGGCCCGGCGTATCCTGGAGCTCAACAACGAAGTGGCCGACCTCGACGACCTCATCGAGCCCCTCGTCACCGCCGGGCGACAACCCGGGGCGTATCCGGTCCGAAGCCGCCTGGGCGATGCTCTGCGGGGTGGCGCCGCTACCCGCCTCCTCCGGCAAGACTGATCGCCACCGCCTCAACCGTGGCGGCGACCGTCAAGCCAACCGAGCCCTCCACATGATCACGATTAGCCGGCTCCGCACCGGTCAGCAGCGTGATACATGATCGGCCGTCAACCCCACGATCTAGTTTTTGGACAGTACGGGGTACACGCGCATCCGTGGCGCGCTCGCCAATCTCGGCTGTTGTACGTCGTCAAACCAATCCGGACCAATGAGCTCGTTTCGTAAGAGCGACTTTCTGCCGGTTATCCGCCCGCGGCGGTGTGTGTAGATTCTCTCGCTTTCGTTGTGGCAACGTCCTCCGTTTGATCTGTGCCCTCCGCGCGAGGATCACCGGCCGCCGTCCCTCATACACGTCAGCCGGCGTCACGTTGTCGAGCGCCTCATGCAGGCGTCGGTGATTGTAGTCGTCGACGAAGCGGGCGATGGCGCGTTCCAGTTCCCACGGGCTGTAGTACTTCTCGAGTTTCACGACGTTCTTCATCGAGCGGTGATAGCGTTCGATCTTGCCCTGCGTCATCGGGTGAGACGGCGCCCCACGGGTGTGCGCGATCTTGTGGGTCTCCAGATAGTCCGCCAGCTCGCCCGAGACGTCACACGGCCCGTTGTCGCTCAGGAGCCGCGGCCGATGCACGACCCGGACCTGGTCGATCCCCGTTTTGGCTCGGGCCAGGTCCAGCGTCTCCATCACGTCGATGGCCTGCATCGACGTCCGGAGCATCCAGGCGATGATGTAGCGCGCGTAGTCATCCAGCACCGTCGAGAGGTAGTACCAGCCCCAGCCCACGACCTGCAGGTAGGTGAAGTCGGTCTGCCACAGCTCGTTCGGCCGATGCGTCGGATGCCGGAACGTCTTCGCGGCCGAGAGCACGATGTAGGCCGGACTCGGGATCAGGTCGTAGGCCTTGAGGATGCGATAGACGCTCGATTCCGAGAGAAACTGGCCCTCGCGGTCTGTCAACTGCCAGGCCAGCTCCCGCGGCGACCGCTCGGGATCCGCCAGCGCGGCGTCGACGACGTGCTGGCGGACCCGTGGCGGAATCCGGTTCCAGTACCGGCGGGCCGCCGAGGGCTGAGGCTCAAGACCGGCCCGGCCCCGCTGTGTGTAGCGGTGATACCACGCATAGAACGTCGACCGATTCACCTGCAGCTCCCGCAGCGTGTGCCGCGCAGGCAGATCCGAGCCCTCGACGAGCCGGATGATCTCGTATTTTTCGGCGGCCGTGTGTCTCACGTACCGGCCTCCGAGTCGAAGGCCGTCACGTTTTTTTTGAGCAGCCGATTCTCGAGCACCATCTCAGCCACGACCTGCTTGAGCCGGCCATTCTCTTTCCGCAGGTCAGTGACTTCACTCGACGTGGCTTCGCGGGTCGTATCCCCGACCAGACGTTTCTTCCCGGCTTCGAGGAACTCCTTGCTCCACCGATAGTAGAGATTCGGATTGAGGCCTTCGCGACGGCACAGCGTCGCGATACTCTCTTCGCCCCGCAGGCCCTCGAGGACGATCCGGATCTTCTCTTCGGCTGAGAACCGGCGCCGGGTCTTCCGCCGGATGTCTTGAACGACCTTTTCCGCTGACTTTGCCTTGCTCATGGGAACCTCCTCCCGTGGCAGCAAAGTCTCTCTTATCTCACAGGCTCAAATCGTCCACAAAGGTCTGAACCCCTACAGTCCGAGAACCTGTCCCAAGTTCTCAACACCGCTAAGGAGTGGCCGAGCCGCTGATGGAAGAGCGTCGAAACTATCGGTATCCTCGCTTTTCGCCTGAGGGTATGCGCTTGGCGGTGGTCGTTCAGTCAGGTCGCGGGTCGGACATTTGGGTCCTCGATGTTGAACGCGGAACGCCGACGCAGCTGACCTTCGGGGGAGTCAACGAGTACTTCCCGACCCCATTCTGGCCGACTGACGACAAGGCGAGGTCTTTGCTACACTGATAGTTACCTCTAAGTCTGGTGTTCGCAATTACGGTGACGCACCGAGGGTGGCGAGGCGCCCGGCTGGCCAGGCGCGACGACCGATCATATCGGGCAATGTTTGAGGGAGGAGCAACACCGGCAGCCGGGATGCATCGCCAGCCGAATGCCACCGTAATCGCGAACACCAGTACTAAGTGCGCCCGTAGCTCAGTTGGATAGAGCATCGGCCTTCTAAGCCGAGGGTCGCAGGTTCGAATCCTGCCGGGCGCGCCATTTCCCTAAAGAATTCGCCGATTGTGCCCATTGCCTGGGCACCGGGGGCGAAGGTACAGGCGAAAAAAGTGACCGGTCACCTTCCAAGATTGGCTGACTGAAGTACGCCCCGCGCCACCCCCGCGCTTCACATCGGCCTGCGCCGATGGCATGGTGTGACGTCGTGGAGCCCTGCACGCTGCGTGAGTGCCGGATCTCGTTGGGCCAGTCGCAGGCAGCGTTCGCGGCGACGCTCGGTGCGTCTCCCGAGTCGTACCGGACGTGGGATGCCGGGCGGCGGGCACCGCCGCCGAAGGTGCTCGCACGCGCGCGTGCGCTGGCGACGCATCGCGACGACCACGAACTCCTTCCACTTCCCGTGCTCGCGCTGCTCATCGGCGTGCACGTCAAGACGCTGCGACCTCGTCGCCAGCGCGCAGCGGCAGGCCGCCGATGCTGGCGGCGTTCGCTTCCGTCGTGTTGTAAACGAGGGCGATCTCCTCCGGGTTGGCATGGAGGTGGGCGGCCACGTTCGCGCGGGCCGCTTCGAGCCGCTCGCGAAATCCGTCGCGAGGCTCGTGCGAGACGTCGACGTAGCGCTTGCTGGGGCATCCTGCGTCCTGCTTCCCGGCACCCGAATGCTAACGCTCGGGCTGGGTCGGTTTCAGGGAGCCAGGTCACACGGTCTGGCCCGATTTCTTGGCACCGGGAGGGAGACGTGTCGGGGACTCTGAGGATATAGTGCCCTTGCATGAACAGACCCGCCCTCATTGGCGAGGGTGGGATGGGGCAGGTCTATCAAGCCACCGATACCAAACTGAACCGCTACTGGTTCGGATTGCGCGGGAGGTTCGCATGAAGGTCAGACACTCTGCCCGTATTGCTACGCCTTTGGTGCTCGGCTTGCTCACGCTCAGCCACGCTCAAGGACAACCGACTATCGGCGTACCGGTGCCGCCGTTGGGCGCCGGACCATGGGTGTTCGATACGGCCGAGCAGCACAAGATCCGCGTCAGCGTCGTGACCAACGGGCTCTCCCATCCATGGGCCATGGCGTTCCTGCCCGACGGAGGCATGCTCGTCACCGAACGGCCCGGTCGCCTCCGCTTTGTCCGCGACGGAGTGCTTGACCCGCACGCTGTCTCCGGCGTGCCACAGGTCAGAACCGACGGCAATGGGGGGCTCATGGACGTCGCCCTTCATCCCCAGTTCGCCGACAATCGCCTCGTCTATCTCACCTACACCAAGCCCGTGGGAAACGGCATGGGTGCACCGGCGCTCGCGCGGGGCAGGCTCGAGGCCGGAGTGCTCACCGACATCCGAGACCTTCTTGTCACCGACGCATTCGAGGGTAACTCAGGTCTCAACGGTCGTGTCGCCTTCGGGCGAGACGGCAAGGTCTACATGTCCACCGGCGGCAATGTTGGGAACGTGGCACAGGATCCCACCAGCCTGCGCGGCAAGATCCTGCGGCTTAACGATGATGGCTCCGTGCCGCGCGACAACCCGTTTGTAGGCCACGCCGACTATCGGCCGGAAATCTACACCTTGGGCCATCGCAATACGCTGGGCCTCATCGTCCAGCCTGACACCGGGGTGCTCTGGAACCACGAAAACGGTCCTAACGGCGGCGACGAGATCAACATCCTCTTGCCGGGCCGCAATTACGGATGGCCGGTCGTGAGCTTCGGACGCGATTATTCAGGCGAAAGAATCACCGAGCATCCGACGCGCGAAGGGATGGAATCGCCGCTCGTGGTCTGGTTGCCCGCAATCGCCGTCGCCGGGATGGCCGTCTATACCGGCGACGAGTTTCCTGCGTGGAAGGGCAACGTCTTCGTGGGGTCCCTGCGCCAGGGCGGAATACCGGGCACGGGCCACCTGCAGCGCATCGTGTTCAATGAGAAGACAGAGGAGCTGCGGCGCGAGTCGATCTTGACGGAGCTCAAGCAACGCATCCGGGAAGTGCGCGAAGGGCCCGACGGGCTCCTTTACTTGCTGACGGACGAGGACGACGGTGCGCTCCTGCGGATCGAGCCAGCCCCGTGATTCGACCTGACCGGTTCAGGTGGCTAGGATTAGCCAGATCTCACTCCAGCAACCCATGGCTTTAGAACCCGGCACCACCCTCGGCCCCTACTGCGTCACCGCCAAGATCGGCGAAGGCGGCATGGGTGAGGTGTATCGAGCCCGAGATACCAAGCTCGACCGGGATGTCGGCGCAATCGGGCCAAAGTGACGAGTAGATCGGACGGCTGTCGCTCGGTGAAACGTTTTGAACATTCGGCTTATCAGAAAAGGGAGGACCACATGAGAAAGGCAGTCACTGTTATTGGCGTGATCTCGGTCGTTCTGCTGGGCTCCGGGTTGGCCCTGACGCAGGGTCCACAATCCGCTCCGATGACTTTCTTCATTACAAGCAATGGCTCGGGCGAAGGAGCCGATCTGGGGGGTCTCGCCGGAGCCGACGCGATCTGTCAGAGGCTGGCGACCGACGTGGGTGCCGGCGACCATATCTGGCGAGCTTACCTCAGCACGCAAGGCCCAAACGCGGTCAATGCGCGAGACCGTATCGGCACGGGCCCATGGCATAACGCGCAGGGCACTCTGATCGGGAATAACGTCAACGAGCTTCACGGCATGGGACATCGGTTTACCGTCATGACAGTGATCGACGAGAGAGGCAGAAGGATACCCGGCAGTGGATACGCTCCGAACCGGCATGATGTTCTGACTGGCTCCCAGCCGGACGGCACGGCGTACCCGGCTGGCGAAGACATGACCTGCAACAACTGGACGAGCAGCGGCGATGGAAAAGCCAGGCTCGGCCATCATGACCGTGCCGCGTGGAATTCCGCTCACGATAGCCGTGCTTGCAGCCAGGAACTGCTACGGGCGACGGGTGGCGACGGCCTGTTCTACTGCTTCGTCGCTCAGTAAGCCGTGCGAAGCTATCGATTTCTGGGGGCAACCGAAGAACCGATGGCTGATCGCTAGCATTGGACTGGCTCGATCGCTATCTTGGTCCTGTCAACTGAACAAGATGTCTCTCACCCCCGGCACCACCCTCGGCCCCTACTCGGTCACCGCCAAGATCGGTGAAGGCGGCATGGGCGAGGTCTATCAGGCCACCGATTCGGCGCACATCGATGCCGGCCCTGAAGACGGCCAGAGAAGGAGGCTCTTCATGAAACGGAATCCTTGGCTCGTGCTCGTCCCCCCGACCCCAAGAAAGATTCAGTGACCCTGTTCTTGATTCAGCGGTACCCCGCCATGATGGATGAAGCGCCATTGTTCCTAACGTTGGCGGCGGCGGCAATTGTCGAGTAACGCGTTGCCTCGCACGCCGGGTGATGGAGAGTCGGTCGGCTCACTGAGCGCAGCGTGGAGCAACCTTCACCCTATCGGCTAGGATGGGTGTTGGACTGATGCCCACCAAGGCGCGCCTCCAATACGCTGACGGCCGCACCGAAGAGATAGAGATAGATGACGTTTGCGTGTCCCGCCTATGGTTCAACGGCAAGTGGTTTCGAAAGACCGACGACGACCCGGACGACGCCATGCCCACCTACAAGGAAGAACCAAGCCGAGGATGGCGCGGCTAGACACGCAGTAACTAGGAGGAATTGGCGGGTGCATGATATACCGCTTGCCTTCTGTCATCTCGTGTCAACTCGTTGCACACCACGTGCGGTCGATCACTGGCGAAACCGGGCCAGATCAGCAGTATGATCGGGCCTGATTCCCGCCCAGCCCCAAGGAGGGCGCATGGCTCGCTGTCTGCGTCGGCGTGCTCGGCTCGGCTGCAAACACCGCCCTGGAGCGCGGGTTAGTAAAGGCGTTGGTAGGTAGCATGGCGAGGTCTACCGGGCGCGGGACACCAAGCTCGACCGGGACGTAGCCCTCAAAGTCCTACCCGAGGCGTTCACTCAAGATCCTGATCGCCTCGCCCGGTTCGAGCGCGAGGCCCACCTGACCGCTGGGTAACCGTAATCGGGATTCTTTCCCATTCATTCGAGGAACTCACGCGCCTCGTGCCCACCGACCAGTAGCGTAGGCCGCCAGGTCGCGGGGCGTCAGCTTCGGAATCGAGATGAGCCGCCACATGGGTTTCCTGCTCACAGGGTTTGTCGTTGTTGCAGGCATCATCCTGCTCGCGTGGATGTTCCAGCGGACGCTGATCTACTTCCCGTTCGGCGACGTGCCAACGCCCAGCGAGGTCGGACTGACTCAGGTCGAGGAGGTGGAGTTTCCGACAGCAGATGGTCTGAGGCTCGACGGGTGGTTCGTCAGGACCGCATCCTCGTCGCCCGCGTTTACCGTGGTGGTGTTCAACGGAAATGCTGGCAATCGGGCGCACCGCGCCCCGCTGGCGGCTTCGCTCCAGCAGCAGGGGGTTCAGGTGCTCCTGTTCGACTACCGCGGGTACGGAGGAAACGAGGGCACACCCACCGAGGCCGGGCTCCGAGCCGACGCGGGAGCGGCCCGCACCTACGTTCTAGGCCGGGGGGACGTGGATGCCTCTCGGCTGATCTATCTCGGTGAGTCTATCGGTACGGCTCTCGCGATCGCGCTCGCGGCCGAGCATCCCCCGGCCGGCTTGATCCTCCGCTCCCCGTTTACCTCTCTGGTCGAGGTGGGGCAGATCCACTACCCGTTTCTCCCGGTTCAACTCCTCCTCCGGGACCGGTTTTCAGTGATCGACGACATCCGACGGGTCCACTGCCCGGTGCTCGTCATCGCGGGCGACGAGGATCGCATCATTCCCGTCGACCAGAGTCGTCGGGTGTACGATGCCACGCCGTCGGCAAAGGAACTCCTCATCCTTGCGGGGGCGGACCACAACGATATCGAGTTGCTCGCTGGTGACGACATGATCGCCGCTATTATGCGGTTCGTACGGCAGCTCGCGTGACGTGAGACGGCACATGCCGAGTGTTCCAAACCGCTCAGACTCTCTCGACCACACTCACAGGAAGCGAATCACGACACTTCACCGTCTGAGATGGTTGTTTGAGGTCAGTGAATACAGCTTGTCAGCTCCCTTGCCGTGTCGTCGTGAAGGATACTGACTGCGTTGTTCTACTGCAGTGGGCATTGCCCCACTTGGGCTTGCGCTGGCGAGGTTTCCGCCGCGTTCGTGGTCAGGTGTGCAAGCGGATAGAACGGCGGATCCGCGAGCTTGGATTGAGCGGACGAGATGCGTATATCGGCTACCTGGGCGACCACTCGAGCGAATGGGCCGTACTGGACGCGTGCTGCCGGATTTCGATTTCGCGCTTTTGCCGTGACCGAGCTGTCTTCGACTGCCTCGCTGAGACAGTCTTGCCAGAGCTCGCGGCGACAGCAGCCGGGGGTGTCGAGCCGGTGATCCGCGAAGCGTCGCAGACCATCCCCGGCACGATCCCCGACGTGCACTACGATTTCACGCAGTTCGGGCTGGACCGGAGCCAGTCCGGGTTCGCCCGGAACATGCGAACGTCGCTGATCGTGGATCCGCCGGATGGGAGACTTCCGCCCGTGACGGCCGCGGCCGAGCAGAGAGCAGCCGACCGCGCAGCGGTCCGTGAGCGCATGGGTGGTCGCTGGGGCGCCGCCGAGGCCAATGAGCTTGACGACCGGTGCATCATCATGGCCGGCGCTGGACCGCCCATGCTGAACGCGGTCTACAACAACAACTATCACATCGTGCAGGCACCGGGATATGTGATGTTTCTGGTGGAGATGATCCATGACGCGCGCGTGATCCCCATGGACGGGCGCGATGCCCCCTCGCCAAAGATCCGCCAGTGGTTGGGGACCTGTGGGTGGCTAATTACTAATCTGTCCCGCAATCCGTTGAGAAATCACGTCTTGTGATCCTGGGAGTAGTCGCTAGGATGTCTCGATGCGCGACCTCCTCATTCTGTTGATTCACCTGATCGCCACCCTGGCTCGACTGATGGGCCCCGGCGGTCTGCGGTCTGTCGTGGCCGAATCTCTCTTGGTCAAGCATCAACTGCTGATTCTCAATCGCTCCAGCCAACGCGCGCCAAACCTCCGCGCGTCAGATCGGATCCTCGCCGGCGCCTGTGCGCTCTTCATGCGCCCTGCCCGCGTCATCCGATCGGCGATCGTGCTGAAACCGTCGACGATCCTGGACTTCCATCGCATTCTACGCAACCGCAAGTACCGCTTGCTGTTTTCACCGAAGCGCCGTGGCCGGACGGGTCCCAAAGGCCCGTCCACAGAACTGGTGGAGGCCATTGTCAAGATGAAGCAGCGAAACCCCGTGTGGGGTTGTCCGAGAATTGCGCAGCAGATCGGTCTGACCTTCGACATCCAGATCGACAAGGACGTGGTTCGCCGTGTCCTCGCCACCCACTATCGACCCGAACCCGACTCGAATGGTCCCTCATGGCTGACGTTCCTGGGGCATGCGAAAGACAGCCTGTGGAGCATCGACTCGTTCCGATGCGAGTCCGCGATTCTGCGAAGCCATTGGGTGCTGGTGGTCATGGATCAATACACGCGGCGGATCGTCGGCTTCGGCATCCAGGCCGGAATCGTGGATGGCCGCGCACTGTGCTGCATGTTCAACCTCGCGATTCGAGGGCAGTTGAGTCCGACATATCTCAGTTCCGACCACGATCCGCTGTACCGGTTTGACCAATGGCCCGCTAACCTACGGGTGCTGAGCGTGACCGAGGTCAAGAGTGTTCCCTACGTTCCGATGTCCCATCCGTTTGTCGAACGGTTGATCGGCACACTGCGACGAGAATGCTTGGATCGGATGTTGTTCTGGTCCGCGGCGGACCTGGAACAGAAACTGGCTGAATTCAAAGACTTCTACAATTCGCATCGAGCGCATACGTCTTTGGAAGGACGGACGCCAGTCCAGACACGGAAGGATGTCGCCACGCTCAACCGCTACCGATGGGAAGCGCATTGCCGCGGACTCTATCAGACGCCGATCGCGGCATGACATCTGCACAGTGAAGACGCGGGCTGGCGGGTCGATTCGCCAGTGTGCGAAGTCCATCGCGGGATGGCCATCGCGAAACGGAAGAGCACGGCTTCCGCACATCCTACGCACGCCATCCTTAATCAGTGTTGCGGATGACTCCGGTTCACGCGACAAGAGCATCGAGCAATTTCTCGAATTCTTACGAATTCGCCAGCCACAGGGTGAATCATGGCCGGGAAACATTAAATGATGAGGGCGCTAGACCAAAATAGCCCACGAGCCAGAAGCGACAGCCCTGTGGCCCGCTGGCCGATGCAACCGAGCCGCGGGATCTCAGTCGAGCAACATCTCGGTCAGCTCGAGCAGTGGATGCGGCTGGGCAGGGCCGTTCTCGCCCTCGAAGTAATAGCGGGCCTTGCCGAACGCGGGGCGGAGCTCGTCAAACCACGACGCGTCCTCGTCGAACTCGGCGAAGAAGGGCTTCCGCACCCAGGCCGGGTCGCGCGCCTGGATGAAGTCGCAGACCATCATCGGCTTGTCGGGATCGAGAATATCGAACCCCACGGCGTCGCGCACCGACTCAATCACAGCGCGATCCATCATGTCCCGCAGCGACACGACCCCGAGAACCCGCACCTTGCCAGGAAAGGCCGACATGCAGGGCCCGCGGACTGATCGGGATAACCCCGAGACGCTCGTGTACGCGGCCTTGAAGATCTCGTAGCACCGCACGAGGGGCACCTCGAAGTAGTTTCGCGCCCCCGTGTCGCGTTCCACGAACATGTAGTACGGGATGAGCCCAAGACGCACGCCGGTCTTCCACAGCGCGGCCCAGGCCTCCGGGTCGTCGTTCACGTGTCGAATGAGCGGAGCCTGCATCCGGATCTGGGCACCGGTGTTGCGGATGCGACGGATTGCCTCATGTGAGATCTCCGACGCGAGCTCGACCGGGTGCGTGTAGTGCCCCATGATCGCCATGTGCCGTCCGGCGGCGATAACCTCCTCGAACAGCTGCAGACAGTCATCCGCATCGCGATCGGTCACGAACCGTTGCGGCCAATACCCCAGCGCCTTCGTGCCGATCCGAATGTTCTGGATGTGTTCCAACTCCGGCGCGAGAAGCGGCTCGATGTACTTACGCAGTACCGATGACCGCATGATCATCGGGTCGCCCCCGGTGACCAACACATCGGTGACCTCGGGGTGGGCCTTCAGATAGGCCACAAGATCGTCAGGTTCTTGCGCCTGAAGCTTCAGGTTCTCGAGCCCCACGAACTGGGCCCACCGAAAGCAATAAGTGCAATAGGCATGACACGTTTGACCTGCCGCTGGAAAGAACAGCACGGTCTCCCGATACTTGTGCTGCAGTCCCTGCAACCGTCGACCACCCGGTTCATCGACCGGCGTTATGAGTGAGCTGACCGGCCGGATGGGGGTTCAGGCTCATCCGGACCCGGTTCACCGCGGTGGCCAGCGTCTCACCGCCGGCGTCGTGCCGGAGCAGGCCCTGGATCTCGGAGAACTCCTCGGCTTCGAGCATCGCCTGCTGGGGAAACACCAGCTGAAAAATGGGTCGTCTGGCACTCGCGACCAGTCGATCAGATGGTCCACGACGTACTGGTTGGTGCGGAACGGCAGCACGTGGCCCACCACCGTCATTGCGTCGCGCACATCCGGGTCGAGAGTCTCCCACTGGGGGATCTCCGCGACGTTCCTGAGGTCGATCGGGCGATACGAGGTCGGTGTTGCGGCGGGCGCTGTCATAGGGTCCCCGGCCAGCGGGCCCTACTTTATACAGGATCGCCTAGAGAGCTGCCAACCCTCCCGCAGGCGATGAATGTGGGCTGGTCAACCCCGAGACTGGCGCGGGGAGGCGCTTCTAAGGATGTGCCGCGGGCCAGACAACAGGGCGGACAAGTCGTGACATCTTTGCAGTGACAAACCTGAAGATGCCGACGTTATCACCCGTCGCTTCTCCGAATGGAGCGGAGCCTGCCGTCCCGTAGAGGGGGTAGCTCTTCAGGAGCTGCCCTGGCGTGTGCTCTGCCATGTGCTCTGAGGGGGATTCGTGTCGGGCTACTCGCGTTCGCCTTAACTTTGGTGACGGCGGTGGTGGTGAAGTTGGCCAGGATGGGGCACGCAGACGACGCTCAGGACTCACCTCGTGCATCAGGTCTTCTGTTCGTCTTGATGATGATGGCCGTGTTCGCCGCCTGGCTACGTTACCGGAAGTATTCCACAGCCCCTACGGGCGATAACACTTCCACATGCGCGGCCTCGAGCGGCCCAGCATCCACACAACCAGGTGGTGCTGCTCGGAGGATTTACGTGGGCGGTCGATACCTGTCCACGAGTTCTGTGGGGTGTGTGGACTTCCCTATCCGGGTGACCCAGACATCCCGCTTGTGCAACTGTCCGAACATCCTCGCGGCGTTGTACGCGTCCTCCTCGGTGTCGTACCGCTTCATCGCAAAACCCTTCCTCGCAGACACTTCCCACCCCGTCACGACCCCAGACACCTCACAATGCTTCCAGATTCGCACGTCGTTCGCGGCAGGTTCCGTGGGAGCAGCAGGCTTGTCAGTCATTGATAGCTTGGGACGGGGGATCGCCGTGTTCCCAGGAACACATCATGGTCTTCAGGGGTCGGCTCGTCGGGCATCAGAAGGCTCCTCGGTTTTACTTGGCTCGTCGATAGGTCTTCCAGCGGCGTAGAACCTCGGCGTGTCCCCCAATCCAGACGTCAACCTTATTGATCTTCGCGTGTGAGATGGCCTCCCTCTTGGCCGTATCCACATCCTTCTTCGTTCGGCAGTACTTCGGCGTAAACCCCAGTCCGCCAGACAGAAGCCACCGCGTCACTTGGTCGCTCCCCTGGTCGTGCAGCTCCCAAATAATCAGGTCAGAGTCTGCGGGTTTCGTGGGGCGCGATGGCTTGTCGGTGCTTCCGCAATCAACTGTTGGTGTCCTGTCGCTAACCTACCTACATGCTAGAGTTTGGGCCGTCGTTTGAGCACCACAGTACTCCCGTCGACAAGGCCCACGCACAGTGAAGAAACCGATCTGTCTCAACCCCACGTGTTCGTTGCATGGAAGCGTCGAGTCCAGCCACATCATCCGCTACGGATTCTACAGAACCACGGCCGGAAAACGGCGTCGCTACCGATGCGTCCGGTGCGGCCAGACGTTCTCGACGACGAAGGGCACCCCCTACTACCGTCTCCAGCACCGTAGAACGACGTTCGACACGGTCGTTACGCTGCGCGTCGAGGGCGTCAGTCTATCGGCGATCGCCCGAGTCGAACGGCTGGCCTGGAACACCGTCGCCCGCTGGCTCGAGCGGGCCGGCGCCGTGTGCCGTCGATTTAGCCACGGGAGGACCACAGGCTTCGCGGTGGAGGAGCTGCAAGCCGACGAAATCCGCTCGTTCACTGGGGGGAAGAGACGGCCGCCGTGGGTGTTCGCGGCGATTGAGGTCGGGTCGCGTCTCTGGACGTCGACCGTCGTCGGACGCCGCAGCTACCGGAACACCCTGGCACTCGTTCGCGACGTGGCGTCGCGGATGACGTTCACCACCTGTCCCGTGATCGTGACCGATGGCTTCGAGTTCTACGGGACGGTGATCCGTCGGGTCTTCGGTCCCGCGGCGCTCTACGCGCAGGTGATCAAGACGCGTCGCCATGACCGCGTCGTGCGGGTCGACCGACGGGTGGTGATCGGAGCTGCCTGGCGGTTTGACCACGCGCTCACGCACTCGGAGGACTCGTCGACCGTGAACACGTCGTTCATCGAGCGTCTGAATCTGACCATTCGGCAAGGGTCAGCCTACTTGTCACGACGGACGCTGTCCCATGCGCGCGGGCAGGACACGCTCGAAGCGCACCTGGAGTTGCTACGTTGCTACTACAACTTCGTTCGGCCGCATGGGGCGCTGAAGTTCGGACGCGAGACGCGGACGCCGGCGATGCAGGCGGGGCTTGCCACGCGGCGGCTGACGCTTCGGGACATCTTCGTGTCCCTGCGGCGCGTCGTCTGGTGGCTGAGCGACGTGCGGGTGTTCGCTAACCCGCGCAGGAGGGCCGCTGCTGCGGTCACGTACATGCCCGTCGCAGCGTAACAACACTTGATGACGGAAGCACCCGAATTTCTGCTTCAGGATCTCTGAATTGCGCCACACCTGACCCAATAGATCAGCAAGATATTCGCTCTCCTCAAGACTCTTCCACGTCTCGATGTGCTTGGCCTCGGTTCGCTTCGCGATCTCATTGAAGTACAGCAAGGACTCCTGACCTCCCTTCAGCGAAGGAAAGGCCTCCTTGTACAAGTGCCAAAAGCTGATCCCCAGCAAGAGCAACGTGAGTCCGATCGGAATCCACTCGAATCGGAGTTGTGTATAGATAGCGGAGCGTGTGGCAAGGACCGCAAGAAGGCCGGTGTTGATCCCGAAGATAAGAGAAGCTTTTGAATCAACGCGGGGAAAGAACGTCAGCGTTCGATTCAGCTGATCTCGGGCTGCCGATATCTTTTCCATGGATGTCATGTGGCCACAAATACTAATGTACCAGCGGACTTTGTACGGAACTGCTGCCTTGGTGCACAACTCGCGATCTCGGTCAATACTTGCCCTCCACCCCGAGATCCGAGGTCCCGCATGACGAGTTTCAAGCGCACCCAGCGGAAGTACGTCCAGAAGGCCTACCGTGTCCGGAATTGGCGGGAGTACGAGACGGGTCTCCGCGCTCGCAGGAGTCTGACCGTCTGGCTCGGACTCACCGATGGCAAGCTCGCCCACTGGAACTCGCCGAGGCCGACGCGCAGGAAGCCAGGCCGACAACGCAAGTACTCGAACCACGCCATCGAGACGACGGTCACCTTGGGCTTGGTGTTTGGCCTGGCGTCCAGGCAGACTGAGGGCTTCCTGCGCTTGCTGCTGACGCTCCTGAATCGGGACAACGACGTGCCCGACCACAGCACGATCTCGAGGCGCAAGGCGAGGCTGGGGAAGGTTGCTTCCTCCGAGAGGCGAACCGTGAAGCCCGTCCACCTCCTCATCGACAGCAGCGGTCTTTCAGTGCACGTCGGCCAGTTGCGCACTCCGCCGAAAGCCAGGGACTCCCGCAAGCTGCACCTCGCTGTGGATGATCAAACCAGTGACGTGGTCGCCTGCGAGCTCACGAGCAAGCGGGCTCGAGACGCTTCCCGGGTGGCGTCACTCGTCGGCCAGATCGAGCGTCCCATCGCCTCGGCCAAGGCCGACGCCGCGTACGACACCGGCGACGTCTATAAGACGCTGGAGAATCACCGTGCTCATCGATCGCCGAAGGTGCTGATACCGCCACGAAAGGGCGCTCAGCTCGCGCTCGACTCCGCGGGCACGCGACAGCGGAATCGTACGTCATCTTCACCGTGAAACATCCGAGCACAATCACATGTTGGGAAACGGAAGTGGTACGTCGCATCGGGCTACAGCAGGCGAAGCAAGGTGGAGACGACGTTCCACCGCTACAAGGCCATCCTGGGCTCAGCGATGCGAGCGAGGGGACTGGCGTCCCAGAGAGTCGAGGTGAGGTTGGGGTGCAAGATCCTGAACACCATGACGGCGCTCGGGATACCCGATGGCGAGATGATCGGAGGACCGGCAGGCGGAGTCACGGGAGACTCTCAGCCCTCAATGGAGTTGTGCACCAAGGCACCCACACGTCCGAGAGCGGCGGTGTTGGCAAGGCCACGCGACAGCGACCCGAACACTGGGGACCTGCTATTACACATGAGCCGGCCATCGCCAGCCGACCAACGAAAGAGTCATCCTCGTATTCGCGGCATACTGAGACCTCGCCCCCGCGGAGCGACCGAGGACGTCCTCGCTGATCCGAAGACGGTCACCTCCCGTCATGAAATTGTTCGACCGTCCAGTCGCTTCCTACCCACAAAGCCAGGACTGGAAAGCCTGGATACCGCAGCCGGAGAGTCGCGGCGCTTCTGCGGAGGTCTTCGATGTGGCCCTCGAAAGGTCTCCGATTGCCGGCGCAATCGTGGTGTGCAACGATTGCAAGGCCTTGTGACGTATGCGCGTCTATTGAGACATCGATCCGCCGATACATGGAACCGGCCCTTTCGGAATTGGGATCGTGTGCCAGTGCGCCCACTGGGCCTGTGTCCGAGACGATGTCCACAAACTCTACGTGGAACCGCCGAGTCAGATAGTGAATCACTGGCAACTGTACTCGGCCATCGATACAGGTCACCGCCGTGCAAAAACTCGATGCTCCGTTGTTCGACGGCTTAGAGTCTGGCACGCTTCACTCCTCTCGGTTAGTACCTGGCTGCCGCTCCGGAGAAGAGATAGCTGATCACAGTCACGAACACGTACGTTCCCAAGAGAACGAATCCGAGCGGGCGTCGGAGGGTGCCGTCCCGCGCCGTCCAGATTCCCAGCCGGAAGACCGTAAGGATAAAGAGCATTGCCGGGAACTGTATGAAGAAGAAAGAGCTGTGTGCGGCCAGCCCATCCGGCGTCACTGCAGCCGCCGCGCCAGCAACGAACAGTACGTTCAAGATGTCGGCTCCAATCACGTTACCGATTGCCAACTCGCCGTGTCCTTTCAACGTCGCGGTCACCACAACGGTCAACTCGGGGAGTGATGTCCCGAACGCCACCAACGTGGCTGCAATGATGCTGGGTGGGACACTGACTCTGTGTGCCAACTCTGCCGCGGCTGTGATGAGGACTGACGACGTAATGACCACGATTGCGACGGCGGCAACCAGACTGAACACCACCCCGGCCAGACCGACGTGAAGTACATCGACTGCCGGTTCCTCGCCCGCCGCTGCCTGTCTCGCCAACCTCACGGACCACGCCATGTAGAGTGTCAAGAGCCCAAGAAAGAGCCAGCCCCCGATCTGCGGCAGGCTCCCACCTGCCGTGAAGGCAGTGATTGGAACGGTCCAGGGCAAGCACGCGACGACCAGCAGGAAGCCGCACGTGAACTGAACCCACCCCTGGCGGTTGACAACTCCTGGGTCGAATCGTAGAGGCGCAATGAGGCACGCAATCCCCAGGATCAGCCCGGTATCGCAGATGATCGAACCAACGGCGTTCCCAAGCGCCATTCCCGACTGACCCTGAACAGCGGCCAGTACGGAAACGGTGGCTTCAGGCATTGTGGTGCCAAGGCTGACGACCGTCGCACCGACCACGGTCCGCGGCACGCCCCACCGGACCGAGAGCGCCACGGCATTCGCGACTAACCACTTAGCTCCCTTAGCGAGCATGACAATGGCGACGACGATCGTTGCCACAAGCGCTGGCCAGGGCCAGATGGCGACGAGGTTGTTGAGGTGCTCTGCCATCCTCTGAAGACGTCGAGGCTCTATTAGTTAGCGGCTGGGTCTTCTGACGGTTCAGGCCACCGTAGGCCCTGCCCCCACGGCTCAAGCGACTCGTGGTCTGGCTGTTTGAGGCAATCTCGTAACGTCGACTTCTTTGCGCCCGCGTAGGCCCGCACCGATCGACCTCGCCCGTGTCCCCAGCGCCGAGGGGGAACTGGATCAGCCACGCCAGTTCGCCACCATCGGTATCACGTCAGGGCCGGACGACCTCATGCTCTGGGAGGCGCACCGTCAGGACTGGGCACGGCGCCTTCCGAACGACTTTCTCCACGACGCCACCCCATGGCATGTGCGCACCTAAACCGCGCCGATGGGTTCCCATCACAATCAGGTCCACGTTCCGGTCCCTGACATAGCGTACGATCTCCACGACGGGATGCCCGAAGCGCGTCTCGAGGCTGGCCTGCAGTCCAACCAGTTCTGGGAGGAGCGCCTCCAAATGGTGCCTTGCCTCCTCTTCCAGACGGGCGTCCACCTCGGATTCCGAAAACCCCCAGAACGTGGCTCCACCAACACCGACGACGACATTGGCGACCACATGCAGCACATGCACCGTGCTCGAGAACCGATCGGCAAGTACCCGCCCGTAGTTCAGCGCCAGGTGGGATGTCTCACTGAAGTCTGTGGGCACGAGAATCGACTTAAACGGGACCACTCTCTCTTTCCCTAGTCACTCTTGCCATGTCGCTCCATGACCCGGGTTCACATCACCTACCGGATGAAGATGAAGTGGTTGCCCCTAGCCTCTTCAAGAGCCACGAGCACCCAACTTTCCCGCCCGGCCTGGTCGAGCGTTCGTTGGATCGCCTCCGTGCCACTTGGAATTGGCACAACGTAGTGCTGAACTGCCTGCTGCGCGATGACCGTACTGTCAACGTTAGAGAATGCAACAACGGCTAGTACCAGCAGCACCACGCCGGCGACTAGAATCCGTGTCGTGACCAACTTGCTCATGTGTCCTCCTCTCTGGAATTTCCGATATGTCTTAATCTCGTTCTTGTCGTTGAACCAGGCTCAGCGGCAGACACTGGGCAATCTGGCCGGCTACTCATGACACTTCCTGACGAAGTGTTCAATGAGCTCGAGTTGGCCCCGGCCATTTCCAAGCAGTATCACCGTGACCTCAACGTCCTTGGAGCCTGGCTGTCTCCTCTGAACTCGAACCCGAAGCTGATGCTTCTTGCCGTCTCGTCCGGCAACGATTCGCGTGTCGGGCCTGTCGGCGACGTCACGTAGTGCGCTGTACGGAAGACGCCGAAACGTATCGGCCGTCTCTTCGAGCACTTCCGCGCGCAGCCGCAGATCCTTGCGCGACACAGCGTCGGGCATCTGGTTAGAGCTCGTGACGCTGGCGGAAGATACGGACTGACGACTATCGCTTGTCCAACGCTATGTACTCTCGCTGTTGCTCACCCACATACACCTGTCGCGGCCGCTCGATCTTCTGTTCCGGATCCTTCAGCATCTCCTCCCACTGCGCGATCCAGCCGGCGGTCCGGCCTATGGCGAACAGGACAGGAAACACGTGGGGCTCAAACCCCATCGCCTGGTAGATGAGGCCCGAATAGAAGTCGACGTTCGGATAGAGGCGACGGCTCACAAAGTACTCGTCTTGTAGCGCAATTCGCTCCAGCTCGAGCGCGATGTCGAGCAAGGGGTTCTTGCCGGTCACCTCGAACACATGATGCGCCGTGTCCTTGATCACTTTCGCACGAGGGTCGTACGACTTGTAGACGCGGTGCCCGAAGCCCATCAGGCGCCCCTCGTTGTTTTTGACGCGCTTGATGAAGGCGGGAACGTTGTCAACCGTGCGGATCTCGTTCAGCATCCGCAGCACCGCCTCGTTGGCGCCTCCGTGCAGGGGCCCAGACAGCGCGGCGGCGGCGCCCGCAAGCGCAGCGAACGGATCGACCTGCGAGCTGCCAATACTACGCATGGCCCTCGTGCTGCAGTTCTGCTCGTGGTCCGCATGCAGGATGAACAATACATCAAGGGCCCGCTCGAGCACCGGGTCGGGCTTGTAGCGCGGCTCGACACGCCTGTTGAGCATGCTCAAGAAGTTACCGATATAGCTCAGATCGTTGTCTGGATCGACGTACGGTTGACCGGTGCTGTGCCGGTAGGCGTATGCCGCGATGCTCGGGACCTTCGCGAGCAGGCGCGCCACCTGCGTGTGCCGAGATTCGTCATCGAAGATCAGCCTCGCGTCCGGGTAAAAGGTCGAGAGTGCGCCGATCGTGCTCAGCAAGATGCCCATCGGGTGGGCATCGTAACGAAAGCCCTCCATGAATTTCTTGACGTTCTCGTGCAGCATCGTGTGGAGTTTCAGCTCCTCACTCCAGCGGTCGCGCTGCACCTGGGTTGGGAGCTCGCCGTTCAACAACAAGTACGCTGTCTCGACAAACGTGCTGTGCTCTGCCTTGGTGCACAACTCGCGATCTCGGTCAATACTTGCCCTCCACCCCGAGATCCGAGGTCCCGCATGACGAGTTTCAAGCGCACCCAGCGGAAGTACGTCCAGAAGGCCTACCGTGTCCGGAATTGGCGGGAGTACGAGACGGGTCTCCGCGCTCGCGGGAGTCTGACCGTCTGGCTCGGACTCACCGATGGCAAGCTCGCCAACTGGAACTCGCCGAGGCCGACGCGCAGGAAGCCAGGCCGACAACGCCAGTACTCGAACCACACCATCGAGACGACGGTCACCTTGGGCTTGGTGTTTGGCCTGGCGTCCAGGCAGACTGAGGGCTTCCTGCGCTCGCTGCTGACGCTCCTGAATCTGGACAACGACGTGCCCGACCACAGCACGATCTCGAGGCGCAAGGCGAGGCTGGGGAAGGTTGCTTCCTCCGAGAGGCGAACCGTGAAGCCCGTCCACCTCCTTATCGACAGCAGCGGTCTTTCAGTGCACGTCGGCCAGTTGCGCACTCCGCCGAAAGCCAGGGACTCCCGCAAGCTGCACCTCGCTGTGGATGAGCAAACCAGTGACGTGGTCGCCTGCGAGCTCACGAGCAAGCGGGCTCGAGACGCTTCCCGGGTGGCGTCACTCGTCGGCCAGATCGAGCGTCCCATCGCCTCGGCCAAGGCCGACGCCGCGTACGACACCGGCGACGTCTATAAGACGCTGGAGAATCACCGTGCTCATCGAGCGCCGAAGGTGCTGATACCGCCACGAAAGGGCGCTCAGCTCGCGCTCGACTCCGCGGGCACGCGACAGCGGAATCGTAACATCCGAGCACGATCACATGTTGGGAAACGGAAGTGGTACGTCGCATCGGGCTACAGCAGGCGAAGCAAGGTGGAGACGACGTTCCACCGCTACAAGGCCATCCTGGGCTCAGCGATGCGAGCGAGGGGACTGGCGTCCCAGAGAGTCGAGGTGAGGTTGGGGTGCAAGATCCTGAACACCATGACGGCGCTCGGGATACCCGATGGCGAGATGATCGGAGGACCGGCAGGCGGAGTCACGGGAGACTCTCAGCCCTCAATGGAGTTGTGCACCAAGGCACCACGATCGTGAACTCCGTCGACCGGAGCAGATCACCCAACCCCTCGCTTGAGAAACGGACGTAGGCGTCCGCGACCAGTCCGCCGGCAGGCTTTGTGTTGGCCCACGCAGGTTGTCGTCGTCCATCAGGGTCATTGTGAGTCACGATGTGACCTCGACTCGGCCCAGCCAACCTGGATCCGGCCTGAGAAATATCATCCGGTTGGCGTATACATCAACCCGACACCTGCCTCTGGCTCGCCAAATGCCTTACCGTACGATGTGTTCAGAAAGGATGAAGTGCCATGCCGAAGTATTCGAGCAGGGCGCAGAAAAACCACTCCTATGCGACTGAGGCTCGTTCGCGCCCGCAAAGGCCAGGGAGCCTGCAGGAACAGCCTCAGGATTCGATGGGCGTGAACGTCGAGCCTCCGGTGCTCGCGTCCATGACGCTTGCACATGGCGAAACCGTGTATGTGGAACTGTCATCCGAAGGCCAACGTAGGATGCGCGAAGGAACGATCGTCGAGCTCGCTAATAGTGACGTTGCAGCACGGCACAGAGACGAGCACGGCATCAAGTGGATGAGCCTGAACCGGCTAGAGCGGTTGCGGGAGGCCGAAGCAAGATCGTGCCGAGACTTACCACTGCAGCAGTACGCCGCGTTATTGTGCGAAGCCATCAGGGATTACGACTTTCCGGCAGTTGCCTATGACTTCACCGAGGAGAAACCTCTCCACCATGACAGCATGCTTGCTGTCGAGCAATACATCGGCACTTTATTGCGCAGCACAGACTTCTCGGCAGTGAAAGACGGCCTTTCGAATGTCCTGTACTGGGGATACGCCCAGCAACCTGGCCGGGGAGACTTCAAGGTACGTGACTTCAGGAAGACAATTCCCGATCCCGAGCGGGAGCCCAAACTTGATAAGTTCGCGCAGCTGATGCGGTCGGGCCAGGCAGATCTCTCCAACATCAAGAAACTCCAGCTTCGCCAGTTCAGTCAGATCTCGTTCGTAAGCAAGATCCTGATGTTTCTGGATCCTACGCGCTGTCCTGTGCTCGACCTGAAGATCGCCAACGCATTCGCGAAGTCGTCCTTTCTGCCCCTGCAGAACTTGACGTTCGCCAAAGGCGGCATTCGAATCACCGAGCGGAACGCAACCGCCTACGACACCTGGGCATGCTGGTGCCGCGACATCGCCACAGTGGTCAACGAAGCCCCTGTGTCTCCGTGCCGCGGCGTCAGAGCTGTCGATGTCGAAAGAGCCCTCTTCACCCTGGTGGACTCACAGGCAACGGACAAGGCCCGCATGCTTCTGGACGGCCCTACAGGCTGGACGTTCGATCGGAGATAGGCACCGTCCGCAGCACGTTGGGGCCTTCCTGCAGAGAGAAAATGCCGTGTCAGGGAACTGGTTGTGTACCCGGAGGACCGACATTGGCGACCGGTTGCCTGGGCTGGGACACGGCAAGCGACGTCGCCCCTAGTAGCAGGACGACGGCGCTTCCGGCGATCCGAAGGAAGAACACCATCGACCCAGACATGGACGCTGAGGATTATGCGACGAGGCGTAGTTGCGACGGCGCGATGCGCGGCGGCGAGGGCGAGAGTGACCTGCCCCCCTTAAACCGGTCCAGATCCAGGGTTAGGATCTCGGGCGGAAGGAGGAGGCGGGATGCCCACGAAGCGATACAGCACGGAACAGATTGTCAGTAAACTGCGGCAGGCGGAGGTGGAGCTGAGCCGCGGCCTACGGGTCCCCCTGGTCTGTAAGCAACTGGGGATTAGCGAGCAGACCTACTACCGGTGGCGGAAAGAGTACGGTGGCCTGCGCCTCGACCAGGCCAAGCGGCTCAAGGAGCTCGAGCGGGAGAACACGCGGCTCAAGCAGCTGGGGGCGGACCAAGCCCTCGACAACGCGATTCTTAAAGAGGTGACCTCGGGAAACTTCTGAGCCCGCCCAGACGCCGGCAGGCGGTGGCCTTGGTCCGCCACCAGCTGGGGGTGTCGGAGCGGCGGGCCTGTCGCGTGCTGGGCCATGCGCGGTCCACGCACCGGCATCGCGCGCGGGTGCCGGATGATGAGCCGCGGTTAGTGGAGCGGATCATCGCGTTGGCGACGTAGTATGGCCGGTATGGGCTTCGCTGCCGGACTCGTATAATTCGAGACTGCGTCTCTGGCGAGGCCCACGCATACAGGGAGTCATCGAGCGATGTTTTTCTTCGATCCGACGTATCTGCTGTTCATTCTGCCGGGAGTGGCGCTGTCGCTCTGGGCGAGCTTCCGTACCAAGTCGGCATTCCGTACCTACTCGAAGGTGCCGTGTGCGCGCCAGCTCACCGGCGCCCAGGCCGCCCGCCTGATGCTCGACCGCGCTGGGCTGTACCACGTGGGCATCGGACGGTCACACGGCTTGCTCTCGGACCATTACAATCCGGCGACGCGCCGCTTGGCCCTGTCGAAGGACGTGCACGATGCCACCTCGATTGCGGCGATTGGCGTGGCGACGCACGAAGCCGGCCACGCCATCCAGCATGCGGCCCACTACGCCCCCCTCTGGCTGCGGAGCACCCTCGTGCCCACGGCCAACATCGGGTCGTCGATCGGCTACGTCGTGATGCTGATCGGGCTGTTCATGGCGTCGCAGTCGCTGGTGGGCATCGGCGCGGTCCTGTTCTCGGCGGTCCTCCTCTTTCAGATCGTGACGCTCCCCGTGGAGTTTGATGCCACGGCCCGCGCCAAGAAACTCGTGGTGGCGTACGGGATTATCAGTGAGCACGAGCGGGTGGGTATGGACCGCGTATTGAACGCCGCCGCGCTCACCTACGTGGCCGCCGTGGTCAGCACGCTCCTGACCCTGCTCTATTTCTTGATGCGGGCCGGCTTGCTGGGGGGGCGGGACGATTAGGACGTGTTTCGCGATACGGGGGTGACTACATTACCCGCTGTTGAAGCGCTGCATGTGAGCGTCCATGATCTATCGACCGACGAGCAACGGATGAGCCACGTCGTCCGCAAGCATCTGCGCCTGGAGAGTGATGCGTACGATGCGGCCATCCGCACGTTCATTCCAGGCTACGAAGAGGC
Source organism: Vicinamibacterales bacterium (assembly GCA_963662965.1). GTDB lineage: Bacteria > Acidobacteriota > Vicinamibacteria > Vicinamibacterales > UBA8438 > DTWD01. The sequence goes on from OY759970.1 coordinate 258,596, forward strand.
CTTGACCAGAGCCGCGAGCGAGATCGCCGGTGTCCACCCAACCCTGGTGCTGGACCTCGGCACGGGAACGGGTGCCTTAGCCGAAGCGCTGCTGGCACATGACCGCGTCGGGGCCGTTGAAGCCCTCGACATTGATCCAGAGATGCTAGCCCAGGCGCGCCTCCGGCTCACGCGATTTGGAACCCGCGCGCGGGTCCGCCGCGGGTCATTCGAGGCGCCGCTCCCTCGGTGTGACGCCGTGGCCACGTCCCTGGCCCTGCACCACGTGCCTACCATGGCCCGCAAACGCAGGCTCTATGTACGTATTTACCGGGCGCTCCGCCCCGGCGGCGTCTTCGTCAACGCCGACGTGGCCATCAGTGCGCATCCGGTGGCGCGCGAGGAGACGTATCGTCGATGGGTCACCCATCTGGGGTCGTGCGGCATTGATGAACAGCGGGCCTATGCACACTTCGACGCATGGGCGACGGAGGACACCTACTTTCCAGTCGACGACGAACTCGCGGCGATGCGCGACGCCACATTCCAGGCGGAATGTCTCTGGCAGGATCTTCCACACACGCTCCTGGTCGGACGCAAGACCTGAGGCGCGGTCTACGGGCATTGCAATGCCTCACCTATAGCGCTAAACGGTCGATGTCGGTCGGCTGTCGTGCGACGGCTTCGCTATTTGGATCGAGGCTCATGGAGTGCAGTACCCACTGAATGGGACTGCGATCAGCGAAACAGAACGCAGCCCATCGGGTCGAGCACCGTTAGAAGATATCTGGCGCAGGATCGGGCCGTCTTCACGTGGATCCTGCAGGTGTTGGCGACTGCGGATCTGATCAAGGGCAACACCATTGGGATTGATGCCACGACGCTCGAGGCCAATGCGGCCCTGCGGAGTATCGTGCGGCGGGATTCTGGCGAAACGTATCAGGAGTTTCTGACGCGGCTGGCGCAGGCCTCGGGCATCGAGACGCCGCCGCGGGCGGATCTGGCGCGGTTGGATCGGACGCGCCCGAAGAAGGGCCGCAACACGGACTGGCAGCATCCGCACGACCCCGACGCGCGCATCACGAAGATGAAGGACGGCCGCACGCACCTCGCGCACAAAGCCGAGCACGCGGTCGACATGGAGACCGGCGCCATCGTGGGCGTGACCGTCCAAGGGGCCGATCAGGGTGACACCACGACGATCGCGGAGACGCTCACGGCTGCGGCTGAGGACTTGGAGGCTGTGGCCACGGTGACTGACGACGACACGGGGGTGATTAACGAGGTCGTCGCGGACAAGGGGTACCACAGTAATCAGGTGCTCACGGATCTGGCGGCCCTCGACCTGCGGCGCTACATAGCGGAACCGGATCGCGGCCGACGCAACTGGACGAAGAACGCCGTGGCCCGCGATGCGGTCTATGCGAATCGCCGACGCATCCGCGGCACACGGGGCGTGGCCTTGCTGCGGCGACGGAGCGAGCACCTCGAACGGCCGAACGCGCATCTGTACGACACCGGCGGCATGCGACATACGCACCTGCGAGGGCATGCCAACATCCTCAAGCGACTGCTCGTCCACACGGGGGCGTTCAACTTGGGCCTGCTCATGCGAACGCTGATCGGGGTGGGCACGCCGCGCGGCCTCCAGGGACGCGTGCTGGCGGTCCTGACGCTCGTCGGCGCGCTCTGGACACGTCTCATCGACTTCTGGCGCCCTTTCGACACGCCTCTCATCGATCACACGTCCGTATGTCCGATGCAGGATCGCTTCGAACAGTTCCCCGTCGGCGCGTCAGGGCGTTATTGCACGAATCGTCACTGGCCCGCACGAGGCCCACCGACAGGATCCTCACCGGCCGATTCGATATGACACGGGTCGGCCGAGGGCGGTCATCCGATTCAGGATCTCACAGCCGAGGACGGCCTCACTCCCCTGCCCAGCTGGACTCCGGGCGCGAAGGCCATCGCCGATGATGGACGTGTCGCGGAAGCACGTGTTCTCCACCCATGGGACCCTGACACCTTCTTCCAACGGCGCCGGGCCCGGGGCGTGCTCGTGTTCGGCGACGTTGGCCCGCCCCGGCGCCGCGTGTGCCACGATCGCGGGCCGGTTCGTACCTGTGGCCCGTGCGTGAGCCACGGCCCACAGGCGGGCGGTGGTCCGGCCACTGCCGCCCCCGGCCGCGTGCCAGTGCCGGGGGGGGCGTGCGCCCTTACGCGGTGCCGCGTCGTACGAGGCGGAGGGGTGATGCGGTACGCGGGGCGGCAGGTCCGGCCGTGTGGGGCCGCTGGCGGGCTGGCACCGCCTGCGCCTGCTGCGCCAGATAGGCGACCAGTTGGTCTCCGGCGTCGAGCAGTTCCTGCTCATGAATAATGTTGTAGCGGTCGAAGATGGCGCGGCTCTTGTGCCCGGTCAGGAGCATGGCGACGCGCTCGGGGACGTTCGCGCGGATCAGGTTGCGCGCGGCGGTGCGGCGGCAATCGTGGAGGAAGCGGGTCGGCACCCCGGCCGCCTGGCAGGCGGTGCGCCACGCCGTGCGCCAGCGGCGGACGGGGATGCCGTCGCGGTGGAAGACGAGCGGGCTGTCGGGGTCGCGGCGTGCCCGCCGCCGCACCAGCGCCTCGGCGATGGGTTGTGAGATGGGGAGCATCCGCCCCACCAGCGTCTTCGAGCGCGCCGGCGAGAGCCGGATGACGCCGCCCGCCTCGTCGATTTCCTCCCAAGTGAGGCCGAGGATCTCCTGCTTGCGCCAGCCGGAGTAGTAGGCCACATCGAGGATGTCCTGCCACGGGGCGGGCAGGTGGGCGCGGACGGCGAGGTATTCGGGGTGCTCGAAGAAGCCCTGGCGGGGGGGATTCTCGCGCAGGCGGTCGGGAAAGCCAGGCACGGTGTCGAGCCAGCCCCAGTGGACGGCGAGGGTGCCCATCCGGTGGAGGGCCGAGGTCTCGCGATTGATGGTGCCGGTGGCCGCCCCGGCGGCGCGCCGGGCGAGTTGGTACTGGCGGATCTGGTGCGTGGTGAGCGCGGCGGCCCGCGCGGCGCGGCCGAAGAACGCGGTGAGATGGGCGACCCGGCCGCGGGCGGTGCTGTGGGACCGGAACTGCCGGACGTGGTAGTCCTGGAGGTAGGCGTCGATGAGATCTCCCAGGGTCGGTCCCTGGGGGCCGAACGTGTGCGGCGGCGGTGCCGTCGCGCGTGAGTCACCGGGGGTGGCGGTCGCGCCGGTTTCGTGCGGGGTCATGGGCTGTGTTCCTCCTTGGTGGCGGCCGCGGGCCGGCGGCGTCCGTCCACATTCGCTCTGATGGGCCGCACAGGGAAGGGAAATGTGCGGAGGCGACGGGACGGCGATGTGTGGGGAGCCACGAGTGGCGGCCGAGTGCACATGTACGGCGCGCGAATTCGGCCGGTGCTCCCACCCCACCGTGCAGGCCGGCAGGACCGTGCACGACGAGCGCGACCACGGCGACGGCTCCGACACCCGCGCGCGCGGCCGGCGGACGAGCGGCTCGCTGACCGAAACCCGCGTTCGCGACTGGCAGGACTGGCCGGAACGGTTCGACGGGTCGGCGGACCGGCACATGAACCCCTGCTCGCTGGACGGGACCGACCCGCTGGCCAGGACCGTCCTCGCCGCGTGCGTCGAGCCAGACGGACCGGTCGACGCCGATGGCGCTCAGGCCCGTGTCATCGACGATGCGCGCCACCCGGCCTTCCTGCCAGGTGGCGAGGCGGCACGGCCGTGGGACGCGGCCACCGGGGCGCTCGTGCGACGGCCGCGACGCCGCCGGTGCTCGTGGCAGAGGCTCGTGGCCCACCGCTCCCATGATCTCGACCTGGCCTGGCTGGTCAACGGTCTCGCGGCCCAGTCTGGGATCGAGCCATCGGGTCCGTGAGAAGCCACCGGCGCGCCGCCCGCGCGTCGTCGTTGAGGAACCCGCCCAGTCGCGGCCGGCACCGGCGGCGGCTACTGGTACGGGTCGAACTCCTGGTGCGGCCGCCGAGCACCGACGGCCGCGCCTTCTTCGACACTTCCCCCCTCGTTCCACTGTGCATGAATGGGTGGCTTGGTGGTGCAGCTCTTCTCCGCCCACTTCACCACGCGCAATCCGCTCGACCATCGCCTCATGCAACGCCTCTCGGGCACCGCCATGGATTTCTTGGTGGTGGCCGCGATCTCGACCATCAACGTGGAGGTGGTACTGGGGGAGTTCGTGCGGTGCTTCCACCGACCGCGTAAGGTGCGTTTAATCGGCCGACCGCTCATGCGGCCTCCCGGTGGTAGAAATTGAGCAATCCGCCCAGACGCTCCCGCCGCTGAACGTCGGCGGCCAGACTCACCGGCGGTGGCGGTCGTTGCAGGAGCTGGTTGTCGAGTCCCTGGTCGTATGGTGCGAAAAAGCGGCCGAGGCTAGGTCGGTGCTGGTCGAGTCTCCCAAGTAGTCTCAGGCTATGCCGCCTGCGCTGCAGTTCCTCGTCCTCACGTTCGCTGGCTGGGTGAACCGTCACCAAGACGATCTGATCGACTATCTCCGGGAGGAGAATCGGGTCCTCCGAGAACACCTGGGCCCTCGGCCGCTTCGCCTGACGGACGCCCAGCGTCGTCGACTCGCTGTGCGCGGTCACAAACTCGGCCGGCGGGTCTTGACGCAGGGCGCGGGCATCGTCACCCCGGATACGATCCTGCGTTGGTACCGGAGACTGATCGCCAAGAAATACGATGGCAGCGCCCGCCGACGTCGAGGTCGACCAATGACCCGACAAGACGTCGCCGAGCTCGTGGTCAGGATGGCGGTCGACAATCCGCGGTGGGGCTACACGCGGATCCGCGGCGCGCTCTCAAACCTCGGCCACACTATCGCCCGGACCACGGTGAAGCGGATCCTGCACGACCACGGAGTCGACCCGGCGCCCGAGCGGAGCCGGCACATGCCCTGGAAGACGTTCCTGCAGGCGCACTGGGAGGGCCTGGCGGCCTGCGATCTGTTCACCGTCGAGGTGTTGACGCTGGCGGGGCTCAGGCGGTACCTCGTCTTCTTCGTGATCGAGCTGAGATCCCGCCACGTGACCATCGCCGGGATCCACCCGCAGCCGGGCGGCGCGTGGATGGAGCAGCAGGCCCGCAATGTGACCGACCCGGTCGATGGCTGTTTGCGCAGGGCGCGCCCTCTGATTCACGACCGCGATCCCCTCTATACGCGGGTCTTTGGCGAGATCCTGGAGAGCGCCGGTGTTCAGCCGATTCGGCTGCCGCCGAAGAGTCCCAATCTCAACGCCTATGCCGAGCGGTTCGTCAGGTCGATCACAGAGGAGTGTCTCACACGCGTGGTCCCGCTCGGCGAGGGGCATCTGCGTCGTCTCGTCTACGAGTACATAGAACACGACCATCGCGAGAGAAACCACCAGGGACTCGACAACCAGCTCCTGCAACGACCACCACCTCCGCGAAGGCCGGACGCCGACGTTCGGCGGCGGGTACGCCTCGGAGGATTACTCAGTTTCTACAATCGAGAGGCCGCATGAGGGGTCGACCGATTAAACGCACCTTACGCGATACCACGACTCTCGCGGGGACCATCACGGTGGCGGCTGAGGACCTCGAAGCTATCGCCACAGCGACGGACGACCACACTACGGTGATCGAGGAAGTCGTCGCCGATAGAGCCAGAGACCGGCAAGACGTCATCACCTTCGCGGTCCTGGTCCGCAACGCTCACTGTTCGTCGGATCTCACGGTGGGTGCGCGAGTGCCCCCCGACCGTCAAAGACGACCTGATTCGCCTGAAATGGAGCCTGAGTCCAGTGTGCACCGATGGCATGCGTGAATTCAGCTCTCACCAACTTGGCTCGTCGTTCAAGATAGTCGTCGCAGTCCCACCTCACGTAGACGCCTTCAGCAGGGCCGTCGACAAATCGCGATGGACCGAGTAAACACGCGATGTCCCTAATGTCAAAGCTTCCCCGCCCAAGCTGCGGAACGATCGCTAGACCCAGTTCGAGTGCAAAGGCATCCCGGCGTTTCGTGCTCCAGAACCTTCCCACCGAACGGTCATACACGTCGAACACCACAAACCAGTCGGGCAGATGGGTGTAGTGAATGCTGTGGCGTGCGTAACACCACTCACCGAACAGGATCAGTCTCGAAGACAGCGCATCGAGCAACAAGTGACGACGGTGATCGATCCACTGGCGAAGCGGGCTGAACTGTGGATGCAGCGAGTCCCACGGCAGAAATCCACCACGATTCTGCACGCGCAGGATCTGCTCGTCCCCTACAGAAATTCCTACGTTTGCTCCATCGAGCTTTTCTTCGACAACCACACTGTGCGAAAGCAGTTTCTTGGCATCGACCGGTGATAGCACTCTGTTGTCACGCAACGGTCCGGAGCCAAGCCACTTCAGGTGGGGCGTCTTGGGGAATCGCACGAACTCCGTCACGGTCCCATCTTGTCCTTGTATTTTTGTTCGATCTCTTTTGGGCACAAAAAGTGGATGGACACTTCAATATCCGCCAGCGCGCCTTGCCAGCCCCACCACTTACTGTCCATCGACTGAAGAATCGCCGGATGTTCACGGTGAGCTGCTGCCACAGCTAGAAACATGCGGTCGGAGAGATCGTAATGAACCCCGGGAGGTGCTGGTGGCAATTCTTGAAAGTCTTCCTGGTTGCCCGCCTTTGGCGTGAGCACAACCCTGGTGACATGTGTCTCGCCATACTGATGGTTTAGCAACCACTTGAGGAAGGCGCTCCCAGGGTGCGGCTGTCCGGAGAGATCAATGCTCCTCCTATACTCAGCAAGGATCGCCCCGGCGGCGTCAATGAACACGTGCCCACGTGACATCACCCGTTGAAGCGCCCTAGCACTGGCCGCCGCGCATTTCGCGCTGGCCGCGTCATTTCTACCACTCGCCGTGATCGCAACGTTCGTGTCCACGACACAACGTACAGGCGTCATTGCCCACTACTCCGCGCCAGGCGAGTGGCCTGAGCTTCACTGCGAGCGACCAGATCGTTCATCTCATCTCCGAAAAACCCGTCTGGCCAATTAAGGATGTTCCCGAATAAGTCGACCTTCAGTTCCTCTATCCGAGCTCCTGCCCCATCCGTGTGCACGAAATACAGAGCCGCGTCGTCGGCAGCGAGTTCTTCCTCTGCGATGCGTCGCTGCAGACGTTGCAGGAAGTGTTCAGAGTGACTCTCCACGATGAACTGGCATTCGCGGGGCATGCCATTTTCACGCGCCCGAATTGCGTCCACGAACAGGTCGGCGAGGTCGGCCTGAACCCGAGGATGCAAGTGAATCTCTGGCTGTTCGAAGATAACAATAGATCTTCGAGGGACGTAGAGCACCTCGACGATCACCGGAAGTACCTGACTCACGCCAAATCCGACATCGGTCAGCTTGACCTCTGGAAGTTTCGTATTCGTGCGGACCAGCACCTCGTATTCCTTGCGGCCCTTTCCGAGTGCTTGGACCCTGAACTCGCTGATGAGTCGCATCGTACGGAGTCTCTCCGCCACGAGCTGCGCTAGCCCTTTTTTACGCTGCCCCGTCTTCCAGTTGAATGTTCGGTTACCAGCCGCCAGGATGGCCTCAACGGCCCGGTCGCCCCTGTCGCCGACGTGACCTGGTGTCTCGCCTGACCACAGGTACAAACGTTTCGGATACTCCCGAAGCGGCCCGACATAAAACAGGCCCTTGAGCATCCGCTCAACTTCCAGCACCAGATCTGAGAGGAACGCCGTGTTCTGGTAGTACGCCGTTGCTTCATCCGGAAACCCGTAGAACCTCACCGGATCGGGAAGAGGCCAGCCTCGCCCTACATGACGGACGAGATTGTAGTGCTCCGAGCTAAGGTTAAATCCTTTCTCAGAGTCGCGGCGCCGCATCTCCACCGCAAGCGCGGCCTGTCCTTCATCTAACAGGGCGTATCGCAGACTCTGAACAATGGGCTGATGTCGTCTATCAGCGCCAATTGATACCTGAAACGATAGCGTTGCGCCCTTATAGGCATGCTTGCTTATGGGATCCGTTACTCTAAGGGACTCGCCGAGGGTCCAATCGAACTCGATTTCCATAGGCTCAGACGTGTCGTGGTTGTGCACCGCGTCCTCGTACGTCCCCAGGTCGACGAGGGTCCGGCTGTCGCCAAACTGCAAAGCCCGTTGGCGGTCAGACGATTCGGCAGTCTGCTTCAGTAACAGCAGCAATTGCGGAATACTGGTCTTGCCAGCACTATTGTTACCAAACAGTACGGTCAGCGGCGCAAGGCGAAGGCAGCCGGAATCCTGCCAAGTCTTGAAGTTCGTAAATCGAAGCCTCGTGAGCATCCGTACTCCTTAGTCGAACAGTGACCTCCGGGTCGAAGTCGGGCGATGTCTCGTCGTCTGTTGAAATTCAGCGTCGGGTCGGTTAACGACTATGCGACGTTCTCCACATCCACGAGGAGACCGAGCGGCTGATCACGCGCCCGGAGGGCGGCGACGATTTGGGGCATGCCGTTGTGTCCCTTCAATCGACGGAACCCTTTGACCGCTTCCAGGACGCCAGCTGTGTCCCAGCGTAGCACTACCTGGCCGTCGTACCACCGCTTCACGTGCCGTTTCTCGTGCCGGGTTCGGCTGATGAGACTCTCTGGCGCATTCGTGGTCGTCAGTGACCGCCGGAGGCACTGTCAACTTAACGAGTCCGGGCCAGAATGAGGCGAGTTGATCCCAGGATCAGGCTGCCGTCACCTGGGCCCACACGGTGAACGACCGTGCTCGCAACATCCGATGATGAGCCGCCCTGAGTAGGTGTCGACCCACGCGAAATAGATTCTGAATGACACCGTGGACGTGCAAGAACCGCTGCGCGTGGTCGGATGACGTGAAGCCTCGCATCTGACGTTCGCGTTGTCGCGTGGGTTGATGCGAGACTTCGGCGCGATTGTTCGCGTATCGCCTCGTGTCATGGGTGACCAGCGGCATGAGGTCCCGATGGGCGACACGGTAGCTGCCCAGCTTGTCGGTCACGAGCCGCACGGGTTCCTGTCGCTGACTCTTCAACAGTCGGCGAAAGAATCTCCGCGCTGCACGCCCGTCCCGACGGGGTTGTACGAGGATGTCGATCAGGTCACCGTCTTGATCCACCGCGCGCCAGAGATACTGGCGCTGACCGTTGATCGTCACGAAGACTTCGTCCAGGAACCACGTATCTCCGAGTCGACCCTGTCGTCGCTTCAACTGCCGAGCGTAGTCGGGGCCGAACTTCCCGCACCACTGGCGAACGGTTTCGTAGGACACGATGATTCCTCGTTCGGCCAGCAAATCCTCAACATCCCGGAAGCTCATGCAGTATCTGTGGTAGAGCCAGACGGCATGGCTGATGATTTCGGGCGGAAAGCGATGCCGATGGTAGCGGGGCCGGAGAGTGTTCATCCCGGCATTGTGCCGGGCGGAGAGTTAACCTGACAATGCCATGCACAGGCCGAAGCGGCACTTCGAATCCGCAGACCATACGTCTTGATATAATCACCCGCCAACTGCGTGCGTTTTTGCTGGCGTTGTCCTCGTCGAGTCCGGCCCTGCGTCTCTCGATGGCGGCCGCATATGCCCGGCCGATCAGACGGACCTTTACTAGCACCACATCAGCAACTGGCGCTGGAGTGCATGGCTAGTCGCGGCCCGTCGGGCCACTCGACCATCTGCCGGCGCGCCGCGCCCGGCAACCGACGCCACACGCGATCGAGACCACACCTTGAGTGAACACTACGCGAATCTGACACGCCGGTTGCGCGAGACGGCGACGTTGGGCTCGGTCGGCGAGCTGCTGGCCTGGGACCAGGAAACGATGATGCCCCGTGACGCGGCGCGATTCCGGGCCGAAGAACTAGCCGTGGTATCGTCGCTGGTTCACCAGAAGGCCACCGCCGCCGTGGTTGGTGACCTGATCGCCTCCTGCGAGGCCGACCGGGCGCTGGTCGCCGATCCGGCGATCGCGGCGAATCTCCGTGAGATCCGACGCGACTACGATCGCGCGCTCAAGCTGCCCTCGGAGTTGGTGGCCGAGATCAGCGAAACGAGCTCCTTAGCGCTGGAGGCGTGGAGGGAGGCGCGAGCGAAGAGTGCGTTCCGCGAATTCGCTCCGTGGCTCGAGAAGCAGCTCGCCCTCCAGCGCCGCAAGGCGGAGTGCTACGGCGCACCCGCGGGCGGTGAGTTGTACGACGCGTTGGTCGAGGACTACGAGCCGGGCATGCGCGGCGACGAGATCGAGCGCCTGTTCGGACCGCTACGCGCGGGACTCCGACCGTTGATCGTGGCCATCACGTCGGCCACGCATCAACCCGATCCCACGCTCGAGCGGATCGAGATCCCGCAGGCCCGGCAGCGCGCGTTCAACGAGGCGGTGCTGGCGCAAATCGGCTTCGACCTCGCGGGCGGTCGCCTCGACATCTCGACACATCCCTTCTCGACCGGGCTCGGGCCGGGCGACACCCGGATCACGACCCGCTACCGTGACGACGCTTTTCTCGATTCGCTCGGATCGACGATGCACGAGGCCGGGCACGGCCTGTACGAGCAAGGGTTGCCCAAGGCGGAGCGCCTGGGCCAGCCGGCAGCCGAGGCGCTCAGTCTCGGCTGGCACGAGAGTCAATCCCGTTTGTGGGAGAACCAGGTCGGACGCTCCTGTGCGTTCTGGAAGTGGGCCGGGCCCGTGGCGCGTGGGATCTTCGGCGACGTGGTGGACGGGGTCACCGACGAGGACTTCTATCGCGCGGTGAATATCGTGCGGCCGAACCTGATCCGCGTCGAGAGCGACGAGGCGACCTACAACCTGCACATCATGCTGCGTTTCGATCTGGAACGGGCGATGATTCGCGGCGATCTGGCGGTGGCCGACCTTCCAGGTGCGTGGAACGACAGAATCAAGAGCGACCTCGGCCTCGACGTACCCGACGACGCGCGGGGCTGCCTGCAGGACATCCACTGGTCGATGGGATCGGTCGGCTACTTCCCGACCTACACGCTCCTGATCGTTGCGCCCGCATCCTATCGTTCGGGCTGGAACGGTTTCAGGGGGCAAGGTCAGTCTGGCCGGGTGATCGACGTGCTTGGGTAGTTGGTGAGCCTGCACGGCGCCCTGCGCTATCTGCGGTCAGATAACGGGCCAGAGTTCATCGCGACCGCCCTGCTCCGTTGGTTGCAGACCGTCGAGATCGATACGGCGTTCATCGATCCGGGTAAGCCCTGGCAGAATGGCACGGACGAATCGTTCAACGGGAAGTTCCGGAACGAATGTCTATCCCTCGAGTGGTTTCGGAATCGGATGGAGGCCAAGGTCGGGATCGAACGCTGGCGGCGACACTACAACGACGAACGTCCTCACATGAGTCTCGGCGACCTCACCCCCGCCGAGTTCAAGAAGCAGATGGGGACGTCCCAATGCTGGTTAGAAGAGAGCCTAAAGGGCGTCATTCTCCAGTAATCAGTGGTCCGAAAAAACCGGGCAGGTCAGTCGGTCGCCGTCGCTCGCGTTCGTCATGCTAGGACATACTCACGAGGGACATCCCCCTTATCGCTATGGTAGTACCTCCAGTGGGTACCCGGAACGCGAGTGTGCACTGGCACAACTTCGCGCCTGTTCGGTTTAGATCACGGGTTGTACGGACTCCACTCACCTTCGTATAGATCACGAACTCCGGCGCGGCCACCTTGTTCAGGTAGCCTGTAAGCGCACGGGAAAGAAGAACCCGACAATGAGCGACCATGACACACCGGAGGAGATCGGTATCTTTGAGCAAGGCGACGAAGTGGTGCTGGCCGAAGACTACGGTGGGCGGGGTTACTCTGGGGTGGTAATTGACTCCGTGGATACGGACGAGACTCGGCGGCTACTCAAGGTAAACAAGAAGAGGTTGATGTCGACTTGGGCGACGTACGCGAATCAACGTGGTGGCGCGTATGCTCTGGTGGATTTATGGAGACTGGCATCCGCGATAAGGAGATGCCGACCGCAGCTCAACATTGATGTATTGGGACGCGCGTCGGATGCGTTCGAGCTGATGCACAGCCGCTATCAAGCGGAACTTATGGCTGAGGCGGTGGGACACCATCCGGGCGCGGTCGCACTGTGCCAGAAGCACGCGGAAGACGAACGCGTTGGTGACTTCTTGGTACGCGATAGGGAGTTTGAGGTCAAGACGATACAGACGCTGGGTACCATAGAACAACGTCGCACTGGTTGGACAACCGCTCAGGCAACGGCGAGAAAATTGGTAAGGGATCTACGGCGCAAGGCCAAGGAGGGATTCCAGCAAATCGCCTCTGACGGGACGGTTGTATGTGTCGCTTGGTGTGACTTTGTTGGTGTCGTTCTCGCTAAAGAGCTGGCCGGATTCAGAGTTACGGGGTCTGATATCTTTGAGGATCATAGTTATGTCGTAGGTGGCAGAAACGAGATTGGGAGAGATCTTTGGTTCGGTTTCCCAACGAACAAAGAGTGGGAACGTACATTGTGCGACTTGGACGCAAGTCTCAATACACGGCGATACAGGTCTTTACCCTTGAGTGATCCAGGGGTCAAGTTTGCGACGAACGCGAAGGACTGGATGTCGATGGGGAGAATCATGAGAATAGATGGATCACGGCAGCATGAGAACTGAGGGAGAGGTAAGTGCTCGACATCGCCGCTTGCGCCGGAGCGAATGAATTACTGAACCGCCCCGGGTTTGTGAGAGGCCCCATTGCTAGCAGCCCGTGGTTAAAAGGGGATCGACACTGCCGATCCGACGTACTACACTCCCGGCATGGCTATGGGTCGTCGCAAGAACCTGGCCCGCACGATGCCAATCGACAAGATCCTCACCTGCCGATGCGATACGACACTGGTCGGCCGAGGGCGGTCCCCCCTGTGCCAATAATCTGTGAGACAACCTCCCTGGTGAGATTAGTGTAGGGGCGGGGAAGGTTGGAGAGATGACTCGCATGCCAGAGGCCGTGGAGATGGACGTGGTCGCGGGGCCGGGGGCGACGGGAGCCCGGAGGGCGACGGGAGGCCCCGGCCCCATGACCACGTCACGCCCGCCCGACCCTGACCCGGAGGTGCCGGCGACGGTCCAGCGCCGGCGCTTCTCCGCAGAATATCGGCTCCGCATCCTCACGCAAGCCGACGCGTGCAAGAAGCCCGGCGAGGTGGGGGCCCTGTTGCGTCGCGAGGGGCTGTACTCGTCGCTGTTGACGAACTGGCGGCGGCAGCGGGAGGCGGGGGCGCTGCGCGAGATGCGCGGGCGCCGGCGGGGGCCGACACCCCGCCCCGTTGACCCGCGCGTGAAGCAGCTCGAGGTGGAGAACCGCCGGCTCCAGCGGAAGCTGCAGCGGGCGGAGACGATCATGACGCTCCAAAAAAAAGTTGCCGAGATCCTGGGGATCCCCCTGACACCCAGCGACGACGACGAGACCGACTGATGCGCGCCATCGAGGCCGTCACGACGCCGGGCGAGACGGCGGCGCTGTGTCACAGCGTCGGCGTGTCCCGGGCGGCGCTCTATCGCCGGCGGCGCCCCGCGCCCCGCGCCACACCACCGCGGCCCCGTGCGCCGTCGCCGCGCGCGCTGGGTGCCACCGAACGCCAGGCGGTGCTCAACGTGTTGCACAGCGAGCGGTTCATCGACCAGTCGCCCGCCGAAGTCCATGCCACGTTGCTCGAGGAGCAGCGGTACCTCTGTGCCCCGCGCACAATGTATCGGGTGCTCGCGGCGGCCACGGAAGTGCGCGAGCGGCGCGCCCAGGCCCGGCATCCGGCGTATACCGCACCCGAGCTCGTGGCAACGCGCCCGAATCAGGTCTGGTCGTGGGACATCACCAAACTCAAGGGCTCGATCCCGTACCGCTACTACTCGCTGTACGTCATCCTCGACCTCTTCAGCCGCTACGCGGTGGGCTGGATGGTCGCGCGCCACGAAAATGCGCACCTGGCGGAGCGCCTGATTGCGGCGACCTGCCTGAAGCAGGGCATCGCCCCGCACCAACTCACCATTCATGCGGACCGTGGCGCGCCTATGCGGAGCAAGCTCGTCGCGCTGCTCTTCTCGGATCTGGGCATCGACGGTCATTCGCGGCCCCGCGTGAGCAACGACAATCGTTCTCCGAAGCGCAGTTGCGGACCGTGAAGTACCGGCCGGAGTTTCCTGGCCGGTTCGGCTCGCTCCAACACGCCCGCGCCGTCAGCCGCGATCTGTTCGCGTGGTACAACGACGCGCACCATCACAGCGGGACACCAATGCCGGTCGCGACGGTCCTCGCGGTCCGGCACCGCAGATACGCCGCCCATCCCGAGCGGTTCGTGCAGGGGCCCACGTCCAGAAACACCGCGGCCGTGTGGATCAATCGGCCGCGCAACCGACCCGCGACAAGATGCCCCAGGAGCGACGCCCGTCACCCCGGACGACCCACAGTATGGGGTGATCCGCCGGTCACAACCCATCCCGATGCGATCACGCTCGACACTGGTCGGCTCGAGACACGGCGGTCATCCGATTCAGGATCTCACAGCCGAGGACGAACCTCACTCTCCTGCCTGGCTGGACTCCGGGCGCGAAGGCCATCGCCGATGATGGACGTGTAGCGGAAGCACGCGTTCTCCACCCGGCTCTGACGATGGCACCCTGACACCTGCTTCCAACGGCGCCGGCCGACCTGCTTCACCCACGTCATCGTCCGATCCCGCGCGGGCGACCGCGGGCCGTGGCCAGAGACGTTCGCCGTCTTGGCCGGTGGGATGATGACTGTCGCACCCCGCGCCGTCGGGGTCTCGTAGACGGCGACCGTGTCAGAGGCGGCGTCAGCGGTGACGCGCACGAGAGGGCTCTCGACCGCGGTGAGTAGATCGAGGGCGGTGGTCGCATCATCACCCGTCGCCTCGGTCAGCGTGTGGACGAGGATCACGCCGGACTGATCGACGCCACGGTGGAGCTTCCGCCAGCCACTGCTGCCGCGGCCACCGTGTTTCGCGGCCGCCCACTCACCTTCCCCAACGATGGATGCCTTGGTGCACAACTCGCGATCTCGGTCAATAATTGCCCTCCACCCCGAGATCCGAGGTCCCGCATGACGAGTTTCAAGCGCACCCAGCGGAAGTACGTCCAGAAGGCCTACCGTGTCCGGAATTGGCGGGAGTACGAGACGGGTCTCCGCGCTCGCGGGAGTCTGACCGTCTGGCTCGGACTCACCGATGGCAAGCTCGCCAACTGGAACTCGCCGAGGCCGACGCGCAGGAAGCCAGGCCGACAACGCAAGTACTCGAACCACGCCATCGAGACGACGGTCACCTTGGGCTTGGTGTTTGGCCTGGCGTCCAGGCAGACTGAGGGCTTCCTGCGCTCGCTGCTGACGCTCCTGAATCTGGACAACGACGTGCCCGACCACAGCACGATCTCGCGGCGCAAGGCGAGGCTGGGGAAGGTTGCTTCCTACGAGAGGCGAACCGTGAAGCCCGTCCACCTCCGCATCGACAGCAGCGGTCTTTCAGTGCACGTCGGCCAGTTGCGCACTCCGCCGAAAGCCAGGGACTACCGCAAGCTGCACCTCGCTGTGGATGAGCAAACCAGTGACGTGGTCGCCTGCGAGCTCACGAGCAAGCGGGCTCGAGACGCTTCCCGGGTGGCGTCACTCGTCGGCCAGATCGAGCGTCCCATCGCCTCGGCCAAGGCCGACGCCGCGTACGACACCGGCGACGTCTATCAGACGCTGGAGAATCACCGTGCTCATCGATCGCCGAAGGTGCTGATACCGCCACGAAAGGGCGCTCAGCTCGCGCTCGACTCCGCGGGCACGCGACAGCGGCATCGTAACATCCGAGCACGATCACGTGTTGGGAAACGGAAGTGGTACGTCGCATCGGGCTACAGCAGGCGAAGCAAGGTGGAGACGACGTTCCACCGCTACAAGGCCATCCTGGGCTCAGCGATGCGAGCGAGGGGACTGGCGTCCCAGAGAGTCGAGGTGAGGTTGGGGTGCAAGATTCTGAACACCATGACGGCACTCGGGATACCCGATGGCGAGATGATCGGATGACCGGCAGGCGGAGTCACGGGAGACTCTCAGCCCTCAATGGAGTTGTGCACCAAGGCAGCCGCCGCCTGATGCGCCAACGCGGCGAACGGATCGAACGCTCGTTTGCGCATCTCTACGACACGGGCGGGATGCGGCGCACCCATCTGCGCGGCCACACGAACATCCTGAAGCGCCTCCTGATTCATGCGGGTGGCTTCAATCTCGGGCTCGTCATGCGTCATCTGATCGGGATCGGCACGCCGCGCGGGCTGCAGGGCCGCGTGGCCGCTGTTCTTGCGACGTTAGGGGTGCTCATGGGCGTCGTCCGACGTCGGCTCACCACGATTTCGTCGTCGCATCGACTCATCCCGGCCGTGCGCGGTCGGCTCGCGTCACTGGCCACGTTTGCCGTCAACTCGTCAGCGGCGATCACTTGCACCACGGGCTGCTAGGGCGAATCGTGTGACAAGACGGAGGGAATGTTAATGACTACTGCGATTGGAAAACTGTTCGGCTGGTCCCCATTCCGGCTCCTTCAACGGCATATGGGGCAGGTTGGGAAGTGCCTTATCAAAATGTGCGATTCGCTCGACGCGTTCGAACGCGGTGCTTGGGACCAGGTCGAGTCGTTAGCGGAGAACGTCTCCACGCTGGAGCATGAGGCTGACCAGATCAAAGACGAGATCCGCCACAACCTGTCCCGCAGGATGTTTCTGCCGGTTGACCGGAGTCGGGTCCTAGAGATTTTGGCGATTCAAGACAGCCTGGCTGACCGAGCCGAAGACGTCTGCGTGGTACTCACAATCAAGCGGCTGAAGATTCCATCGCGTATGGCAGACACGTTTCGAACGTTTCGCGAGCTGAATATTAAAGCTGTCAATCTCGTGGCCAGCATCGTCAACGAACTTGACGAATTGATTGAATCCGGCTTCGGCGGCGCGGAAGCTGAAAAAGTCCGCACGCGGGTCCGCGAAGTGGCCCGTACAGAGCACGAGGTGGACATTATCCAGAGGGACTTATTAAAGAAACTGTTCGCCAGTGAAACGCACCTGTCTCACGGTGAACTGTATCTGTGGACGCAGCTGATCCACGAGCTCGCCAGCCTGTCTAACGGATCCGAGAACTTGGCGAATCGCATACTCGAAACCCTCGAGTTGAAGTAGGCACATCGCATGGGTCCAAGCATCTCACCGACAGACGACACGATAAGCGGCGGTAACTGATGGGGATTGAAGGGATTCTGATTGCTCTTGTTCTGCTTGTTGGGTTCTACACCGCCTGGAACATTGGAGCGAACGATGTCGCGAACGCGATGGGAACCTCTGTCGGTTCTGGGGCCCTGACACTGAAGCAAGCGGTGGTGTTGGCTGGCATCTTCGAATTTCTTGGGGCCTATCTCGCTGGTGCCAACGTCTCTGAAACCGTGCGCAAGGGGATGTTCAATCCCGAACTTCTTCCGGGGATTCATGGCGACGAAGCCGCTTTGGTTCTGGGCCTCGGGATGATTGCGGCTCTGCTGGCGACCGGCACATGGCTCCTCATCGCGTCATACTTTCACTGGCCGGTGTCGACCACGCACTCAATCGTGGGGGCCGTCGTGGGCTTTGGGTGTGTAGGTGTGGGCATCGCCAATGTGGACTGGGCGCAAGTTGGTCTGATCACCGCTGGCTGGGTTGTCTCGCCGCTCCTGTCGGCTGCCGTGGCCTTCACGCTCTTCCGCTTCCTCTTACGCAGCGTGTTCTTCAAGGAGGATCCCGTTGCAGCCGCCAAACGCCTCGCGCCGCGTCTTGCTTTCCTGGTCGTAATCGTCCTCGTTGGTGTGGCGACGTTCAAAGGACTGAGCCCCGTGTGGGCGCGTCTAGGCATCGACCCCTTTGAACCTCGCATCATGGCGCTCACAGCCATGGTCGCGGTCATGTGTGGGCTGGGTGGGATGTTCACGACGCGCCAGCTCGTGCGAAACATTCATGGAACCGAACGATCACGACCCAACCCACAGCGTTATGTTGATCTTTCACGGTCTCTGGACAAGGCGGCCACCCATCTACAACGCGTGGGACCTCTGGGAGACGGGCCAGTCGATGGTCAGGTGTCCGCACTGATCGATGAGGTCCAAAAGCTGCAGAGCACTGCCCGCGCCCAGGCGAGGTTTGGAACCGACTCACCCGAGCTGCGCAACGTCGAGCGGATCTTTGTCTATCTGCAAATTCTCACCGCGTGCTTCGTCGCCTTTGCCCACGGGTCGAACGACGTGGCCAACGCGATCGGACCGATGTCTGCGGCCTACCAAGCTATTGAGACAGGGGAAGTCGCGCTCCAGTCAGGGGTGCCCGTCTGGGCACTGGCGCTCGGTGGGTTTGGCATCATTGTCGGTCTGGCCACCTGGGGGTGGCGGGTCATCGAGACCGTGGGCCGCCGGATAACCGAGCTGACGCCGAGCCGTGGCTTCTGTGCCGAGTTCGCCGCTGCGATCACCATTTTGATGGCGTCCATCATCCCATTCGGTCTGCCAGTTTCAACCACCCACATCCTGGTCGGCGCTGTGCTTGGCGTCGGCCTCGCTCGAGGTATCGGCGCGCTCGATCTCCGTGTCATGCGAGACGTGTTTGCAAGCTGGGCCGTCACGATCCCAGCCGGGGCTGGATTCGCCATCATGTTCTACTACATGTTGAGATTCGCCTTCATTGATTCTGGTTTTGCCGGCAGCTAGGGCTCAGCGACGTGGGGACACTCACACGCGGTATTGTCAAGTTAAGCAGAATCGGACCGATTGACCCCCAACATGCCCGGTTCACGGCAGGACTCGAGCCCATCATCTTGGGGGTCGGTCAGCCAAGTTTTCGTTAACTTGACAATACCGTATCATTCTGTCGAGCGATAGTTGGAAAGAAAGCGAAGATGAGATGCATCAACAGTATCAACCCCTTCTCTCTGGCGGTGTCATTGCTCACCGTGATGGTGCTCACCGGGCTGATGCTCACAACCACCGCAGCAACCAATCAGGCTGATGAGTTTACGGGCCAGGTGGTGAGCGCTGCTGGCACTTTGGTGGTCGGCGCAACGGTCCATCTGGTGCCAGTCACGGCGATTGACATCACCACGCAGATGACGGCCAGCGCCATCTATGCTCCACCCTACCCCGCCGAAGTCTACGATGAACCGCTCGAGGACGCGATTCGACTCCAAGGAACAGAATTTCCGCAATCCACGACGGACTCGCAAGGCAACTTCGTCGTTCCGAATGTGCCCGATGGCACGTTCTTTCTCCATGTCACACCCGACGCAGAAGACATGGAACACCTGCCCGGTGGGGACCAGAGCAGACAAAGCTATGCGGCCGCGCAGTTGCGCGGTGACTCGATGACCATCACGATTTCAAGCAGTCCTTCGCCGGCCGCCCACGCTGTCGGTAGCTCGACCTGTCTTCAGTGCCATCAGGATAAGGAACACTGGCAACAAACCGCCCACAAGCTTGGATGGACGGTGCCCGGAGCTCCAGGGCCGATGCAGGACTTTTCGAGACATCCGAATTTCTTCAACGCTCTCGAATCGTTCCCCGAGACGGACGATTACACCAACGGAACGCACCTCGAGCTGGGAGATTACGATTCAGACAGGGGTGATGACAAGTTCAAGTTACGAACAGTTGGCGATGCTCGGCTGCCGATCGAGACGACCTATGCCGACGTCTATTTGTGGAAGAACACAGACGACGACAAGTACTACATCACGATGGTGAACCGCCTGAACTCGCAGGACCCCAATAGCCCAGCGCACCTGGAGATCAAGCTCCTATACGGCGGAGCGGTTCACGACCAGCGGTACATCGTCTCAGTGCCACCGGCCCTCGGAGATCGACTGGGATGGTATACCGTGCTGCGCTACAACATGACCGGGCGCGACAACCGGTTAAACAGAGTGCGGCGAGTGTGGCACGACTACAAGTTCTACCTCTGGTGGGCCGCTGGCGGGGACGCCCAATACGGGACGGCCGATGATGTGCTCACGGCGCCGCCGGTCAACACGAATACCATTCAGACCATGTGCGCCAGCTGTCATTTGACGGGCTGGGAACGGTATGAAGACCAGACTACCGGCCAGTTTCTGGTGCGCGCCGTGAATGACCCTGGCGGCGCCATGAACATCGATGATGACCCTGAGATGGACGAGATCAATGTTGGCTGCGAAAACTGCCACGGTCCGGGGTCAGAGCATGTGGCCAACGCAGGAAGATCCCGCTTTATCGTCAACCCCAAGTATCTCTCAGCAGAGCGGTCCAGCGTGGTCTGTGGCAGGTGCCACGACAGACGGCAAGGGTATGGCGGACCAACCGTGGGTTATACCCAGGCGCTCAGCGAGGAAGGCGAGCTCGCGCGGCCAGGCATCAGTCGCCACGAACTGATTACGAAGTATGCCGACCCCATCAAGAAGGGGCCGACCATGCAAGGCCCTGGCAGGGCCAACAACATCTGGCCTGACGATATCCACTCGAGCAAACCTCACCAGCAGTACTCGGATTTCCTTAAGTCGAAGATGTACAGAAACGATCGATTGCTGGTCACCTGCTCGGACTGCCACGACCTGCATGGTGGCACGCCGTACTCACGCTGGCTCCTTGACGACCCCGATGACTCGAGCTCCCCGCTGTGCCAGAGATGTCATGTTGTCGACGTGCTGTCTCACATGGAAACGAAACTGAACGCGAAGATGAAGGGCCATCTGACCCGTTGTATCGACTGTCACATGCCGGGAACGGCCAATACCGGCGGTATTGCAGGCAGTTTTGGCAGGATGATAAAGACGCCGCCCTATGCCGACGCGACCGAAGAAGAGAATAATGCCTACTGGGAAGGCCCCATCAACTCCCATGTGTTTGATGTGCCTTTAAAAACCAACGTTGGGGTCGATGGCGTGCCGCCGGGCAGGGCGATGCCCATTCCTTACACGGGCGCCTGCGGCACGTGTCATATCGTGAACGAGTTGCCGTTCAAATAAGGGGCTGCAACCGGCCTGACTGCAACGAGGCATCACGAATCTAAGCTCGACCGATCAGAAGAAGCGCAGGGAGTAGCCGACCTTCACGCCGCGTCCGATCTCCGGCGCGAGGTCCTTGATGAACGACGTGTGATTCCGATACAGCGCGTTGGTCAGGTTATGGCCCGCCACGCTGAGGATGAGTCAAGCCCATTCCTAGTTAACGTGGGAGACCCCCCGGCTTTGCCGGGGCGGCCCTCGGTGTTTGACGTTTCCGGGAGTAACGTGAGGAACTCCCCGCGTGAGCCGCTGAAGCATCACGCAGGGGAGTCCTCGATGAACAACTACCGAAGTCTAAACCACACGAAATGGGAGTGTCAGTATCACGTCGTTTTCATCCCGAAGTATCGCCGCAAGACCCCGTATGGTGCGAAAAAGCGGCCGAGGCTAGGTCGGTGCTGCCATGCTCGATGTGTCCCCCGAATCGTACCGGACGTGGGATACCGGCCGGCGGGCAACGCCGTCCCAGGTCATGGCGCGAGCCCAGGCGCTGGCGACGCATCGCGATGACCACGCACTCCTGCCGTTACCGCTCGTCGCCCACGTCTGTGCGACCCACGCGACGGGGACTGCCGAACGCGAGGCGGCGGCGCTGTTGCTGGAGGCCAGCGCACCTCCGGGCAGCACGGTCGGGGCGGACAAGGGCTACGATGTGGCGAGCTTCGTGGCCGACGTCCGCATCCGGGACGTCACGCCCCACGTGGCGCAAAAGGTCCGCTGGAGCGCGATCGATGGCCGGACCACGCGGCATGCGGGCTATCACAGCAGTCAGCGGAAACGGAAACGCGTGGCACAGGTCTTTGGATGGATGAAGACCGTCGGGGGCGTGCGCACGCTCCGGCATCGCGGCGTCGCCCTCGTGGATTGGCAGCTCACCTTCGCCGCCGCGGCCTATAACTTGGTCCGGCTGCGGAATCTGGAGGCGACGTGTCCCTGATCGTCGGACGCGCGTGTCGCCGGCCCCCTGATCGGGGCCAGCGCATAGCCGTGCGCACCGTCGTCGGTCGGTCGTTACTCGCATGATGCTTAGAGAACAGTCCGATTACTCAGGTTCTTCAGCAGCCTGCGTGGGGTACGCCACCGCCAAGCAACGCTTCCTCCAGGAGGCGAAGGCGGCGTCGGCCCTCGACCACCCGAACATCTGCACGATCCACGAGATCAACGAGACGGAGGACGGCCAGCTCTAACGTTGCGATGGGCGGTGAGGAGACCCGTGATGCGACAGAATCCACGTCTCGGACAGATGGCCGTCTCGGTCGGCGCGATGCTTGGGACGCTGAGTGCGGGCGCCTGTGACGAGCCGACCGCCATCAATCCCGGGGAGCTTCGCGTCGAGACCGTCCCCACAAGTCAGCACCTGATCAGTGGAGGTGACGCCTTGGTGCGGATCGAACCGATCTTCGGTGGCTCGCTCCCCGATGTCTCGGTCTCGGTCAACGGCGTGGACATGACGGAACGGTTCCGCCCGGCCCCGGCGGACTGGCTCGGACGCGAGTCGGACGCGCTGCTCGGGCTGGTCGACGGGTTGGCAGTCGGAGACACCACCGTGGTTGTCGAGTATGCGGGTATGCCGATTTCGTCGATGACGGTGACCAACTATCCTGTCGCGGGACCGATCTTCTCCGGCGAGCACCTCCAACCCTATCTCTGTCTCGAGGACCTCGACCTCGACCGCGAGGGCCAGCCCCGCCGGTTCGCGATCGGCGACGGCGACTTTCTCGTCGGGTCTGCGCTGGACGACGACTGCTCGCTGGAGACACGCGTCGATTATCTGTATCGCACGACGGAGGGCGAAGGAGAGGGCGCGTTCGGTGGTCTGGTCGATCCAGCGCAGCTGCCTGCCGACGTCTCACGGACGACCACGACGAGCGGCGCCACCGTCCCCTATGTCGTTCGTCTCGAGACCGGCACGATCAATCGCGCCATCTATCAGATGGCGATCCTGATTGACCCCGACCAACCGGACCCCACGCCTTGGGACCGTCCCCGCGGGTGGAACGGTCGTCTCGTCTACACCTACGGCGGTGGCTGTGAAGCCGGCTTCTTCCAGGGCACGAGCACGGGCGGCGTGCTCCGAGACGCGCTGCTGTCGAAGGGCTATGCGGTGGCGTCGTCGACGCTCAACGTGAATCGTCAGGGCGGGTGCAACGACGTGCTGTCGGCCGAGACCACCATGATGGTCAAGGAGCACTTCTCGGAGACGTTCGGCCCGCCGATTCACACGATCGGGAACGGCGGATCTGGTGGCGCGATGCAGCAACTGCTGATCGCCGGGGCGTATCCCGGCATTCTCGACGGGATCATGCTGACGGCGACCTTTCCCGACGCAGTCAGCTACTTCGTCGACACGTCCGAGTGTCGGCTCCCGCTGAGGCGCTTTCTCAACGAGGCCGCACTCGACGACGAGACCAAACGGGTGGTGGGAGGCTGGGCCACCTGGGAGACCTGTGACCGGTCGCTCGGGAACCGGCCGAACCGGATCGGCCCGGACGATTGTCCGTCGGAGATTCCGGTCGAGGAGCGGTATCACCCGGTGAACAACCCGACAGGCGTCCGCTGCTCGATCTACGACGGCATGCGCAACGTCTTCGGGACCAGAATATACGACGGAATCGAACCGGCACCACGGGCGGCGTTCGGGCGGAACCCGCACGGCAACGTCGGCGTGCAATACGGGCTCGCCGCGCTGAACGAGGGCCTGATCTCGAAGGACCTGTTCATCGACTTAAATGAGCACGTCGGTGGATGGGACATCGACTTCGGGTGGCGGCCGGAGCGGTCCGAGGCCGACCCCGTCGCGGTGCGGGTGGCCTATGAGACCGGGCGCATCACCAGCGGCGGCGGAGGACTGGCGACGACGCCGATCATCGACGAACGAAACTATCGCGACCTGGCGGGCGACTTCCACGCGAGCTACTACTCGTTCGTCATGCGCGAGCGTCTCATTCGCGACAACGGTCACGCCGACAACTACGTGCTCCAGCGTCGCACAGCACCCCTGTCGCGCGCGGACGAGAACCTCGCGCTGATGGACGAATGGCTCACCAACATCACCCTCGCTTCCTCGGGTGACGACGTCGCGGTCCGTGCCAAGCCGGAGGCGCTCGTCGATGCCTGCTGGAACGAGGACGGCAACCAGATCATCGAAGCCCAGATCTTTGACACGGATCGGCTCTTCGACAACACGGAGGGCCGGTGCAACACCCTCTACCCGATTCACACGGGTCCGCGGATGGTGGCAGGTGGCCCGTTGACCAACGATGTGCTGCAGTGCCAGCTCAAGCCGCTCGACCGCGCCGATTACACCGTCGAGTTCAGCGGTGAGGAGTGGACCCAGCTGCAACGAATCTTCGAGGACGGCGTCTGTGACTGGGCGAAGCCCGGTGTCGGCCAGGTCCCCAACACGGACACGTGGCTCTCGTTCGGGCCATCGCGCGTCAACCGCTATCAGGCCCCCGCCGGCAACGACTGACGTGCGACCACCACTATGATGAACTCGGCGTGTGTCGCACAGGTAGGCTGCAACGATGCCGGGATCGCTGAGAGGGGCGCGGGCCACCGTGGAGGGGCTCGTCGCGGGTTCGACCCCCTCCGCGCCGACCCCCGCTTCCAGGCTCTCCTCCGCCGCATGAAGATGGCCAGGGCCGCGACGAACACTTGTTTCCGCGCACCAACGCCCGTCCGTGAGTGGCCTGTTCATGCGTCCAGCTCTCTCAACCAGGTTGGCGTGATGTAGCTGTGTGGGCCCTGAAAGATAGCGAGGACCTCGACCGCGGGATCGAAGCTCTGCCAGAGTGGATTGGGTCGCGTCACGTGCCCGCGCAGGGTACCGTGCTTGCCCAGTTCGGCATGTAGGACCAACGGCAGATGATTGGCGAACAAGCCGTCCGGCCCGTACGCCACCACGGTTGCGAACGGGCGCGTTCGCATGAGGTCGTGGAGCACGTCGATCCGATCCTCACGGAACTGTTGTGGGTTGTACATGGGCGTTCGTTTTCCCTTCCTGGGTTCCGAGCTCGCTATCGTCGTCAGATACCGGTGCCAGCCGTTGCGCTTCGTCGGAACCTGGAGATCCACAGCGGAAGCACCTTGAGATGATTCCGCATGACTCCCGCGGCTCGTCTCTTCCACTCTTCAGCTCGGCCGTAGACAGCGCTACCTTCATCAGAGACAACGTCGGTGACCGAACGCAAGATCAGCGTTCGTACTGCGTGCCTGTGAGCTACCCACGCGATGGCTCCGGACTCCCAGTCGCCTCCGAGTGCACCGTGCTTCTCTGCGAGGAAACGCACTTCATCCGGCACAAGATCGCGATCTCCGGAGATAAGGGCTCCTCGGCTTACTGTTGTGGGGTACGGCGGCCGGAGCCACGTCAGGTCCAGTTTCGTCTCGTAGTGAGTGATCGCGCTGGCTGGATCTTCCATTTGTTCGCCGATGTCGTAGATGACAGTTCGCTCCACCAGTATCGTCTCGCCCACGTCGACCTTTCCTGCGATCCCGCCGCACGTCCCGATGTTGATGAGTAGGTCTGGTTTCCAGCGCGCGATCACGTACTGGGTCGACGCTGCAGCCGACACTTTTCCCCACCCTCCGCTGGCGAAGACAGTCTCTTCGGTCCCCTTCCCTGAACCCAAAGCTGCAACAAACCACTCGCCGTAAGGCTGGGTTTTACCTATGGCGTGCCGAAATACTTCCCGCAAAGAGCGCCACTCTGCGTCCGCGGACACGACAACGACCACCGAGGGCGGCGACGTTTCCGCTTGTCCAGAAGTGGGCCGCTTGGTACCCATGGATGGGTGATTATCGCTGAAAACACAGATAAGACATCGGGCCGAGGCACAGGTTCGACGGGCGCTGGCTCACAATTGTCGCCTTGACCAGACTAAGCGCCGTTACGACCTTGCCTGCCTAGCGCGGCGGTACCAAGGCGCTCTCGATAGATGGTTGCGAGAGCGAACAGCAGTATTGTCACGATTCGAAGCGCGTTGGAGAGCCACCCATAGCAGGCTGCTAAAGAACCGAAGCATTGGACGGTTCTCCTAAGCCTCATGCGAGTCACGACCGACCGACGACGGTGTGCCCGGGTGCGCGTGGCCCCAGAGAAGGGGGGGGCCCTCGCCGCGGCCGGCCATCAGGGACACCTCGCCTCCAGATTCCGCAGCCGGACCAAGTTATAGGCGGTGGCGGCGAAGGTAAGTTGCCAATTCACGAGGGCCACGCCGCGATGCCGGAGCTTACGCAAGCCGCCGACGGTCTTCATCCAGCCAAAGACCTGTTCCACGAGTTTCCGTTTCCGTTGACTCACGTGGTAGCCCGCGTGCCGCGTCGTCCGGCCATCGATCGCGCTCCAGCGCACCTTCTGCGCCACGTGGGGCGTGACGGCTCGGGCACGCACGGCGGCAACGAAGCTCGCCACATCGTAGCCCTTGTCCGCCCCGACTGTGCTACCCGGCGGCGCACTGGCGTAAGGTCCAATTACTCGATCGGCTTGCAGACGGTCGTCGTTGCCGACGGATATCCGGGGTCGGAGGGCGTTGGTTCGGCGGCGCAGCCGCGGAGACGAGGTGGATCGCCTCGTTGGCGGTCGCGATCGGCACCAAAAGCACACCTCAAGAGCACCGATGTCGGCGCGGTCTAATCGGCTGCTGGTCAGGGGCCGGCCGGTAGTAGTACTTCAACATCCCACCGAGGCGGTGTCGATCGGCGTAGACCGCGATCAGCTCCTTCGGTAAGCGGAGCTTCGGGAACCGGGCCCGAAGACGGAGGAGATCGGCGACGACCACCTCACGGTCCTCGGGCTCCAGCCGCTCGGCTGATACCTCACCGAGCTGGGGGGTGTAGAGGCTGACCAGGATCTTGTGCACTGCCGTGTTCCGCGACCACAGATCGACGAACTCCTCCAGATAGCCGAGCCGGCGCACCTGCTGCCGGGTCACGGTGCAGTGCACGGTGATCTGATGCCCGGCGATGTGTTTCTGAATCCGCTCGTAGGTGGCCGGCGCTCGCCGGACGTCATGCTCAGGCCGCAGCCCGTCGATGGACACCGAGATTTCCAGGTTGCGCAGACCCCGCCATTCCTCTGGGATGGGCCTGACCGCGCTCGTGACCACCTGTGCGTAGATGCCCTGCGCCGACAACCTCGGCAGAATCTCGTTCAGTTCGCGAAACCGCACGAGCGGCTCGCCACCGGGTGCTTCCGCCATCAACTGTTGCTACCCCGCCATTATCTCGTTCTAACCAAACCGTTTAGACTAGATATTCAGTGCCAGAGAGCTGCCAGCGTCAAAATCGGCTGGAAGTATCTGGATGATTAGGGCTTAAGCTCTCTTCACCAACACTTGATGACGGAAGCACCACCCGGGAAGCGTCTCGAGCCCGCTTGCTCGTGAGCTCGCAGGCGACCACGTCACTGGTTTGCTCATCCACAGCGAGGTGCAGCTTGCGGTAGTCCCTGGCTTTCGGCGGAGTGCGCAACTGGCCGACGTGCACTGAAAGACCGCTGCTGTCGATGAGGAGGTGGACGGGCTTCACGGTTCGCCTCTCGTAGGAAGCAACCTTCCCCAGCCTCGCCTTGCGCCTCGAGATCGTGCTGTGGTCGGGCACGTCGTTGTCCAGATTCAGGAGCGTCAGCAGCGAGCGCAGGAAGCCCTCAGTCTGCCTGGACGCCAGGCCAAACACCAAGCCCAAGGTGACCGTCGTCTCGATGGCGTGGTTCGAGTACTTGCGTTGTCGGCCTGGCTTCCTGCGCGTCGGCCTCGGCGAGTGCCAGTTGGCGAGCTTGCCATCGGTGAGTCCGAGCCAGACGGTCAGACTCCCGCGAGCGCGGAGACCCGTCTCGTACTCCCGCCAATTCCGGACACGGTAGGCCTTCTGGACGTACTTCCGCTGGGTGCGCTTGAAACTCGTCATGCGGGACCTCGGATCTCGGGGTGGAGGGCAATTATTGACCGAGATCGCGAGTTGTGCACCAAGGCCATCATCGGCCCCAAGCACGATTTTAAGGTCTTGGTCAACGGCGTCAGCGTGATGCCTTCTGATCGCGGTTACTACGAGCACGTCGAATATCTTTGGACCTTTGGCGATCAGCCGGAAGCGAAACAATCGTTCACAAATCTGGTAGACGGTCGGGAAGTAGAGGATCGAAGCGCAGCGCTCTCGGAGAGAGCGCGCGCTAGCGGGATTCAAGTCACGGGCTGGATGGGTACCGTCAAACACCCGAGGTATCTCAAGGACGAAGACGGCGAGAACTTGAACAGGATTGCGATCTTCATGAGAGGCAAGCTTGCACAGGAAGACATTCTGGTCGATTTTGGACAGAAGGAGATCTATGCTGACTATCTCGTCGGCGAGATCCATTGCGACGATCTAGACGACGACGGCAAAGACGACATCGCCACCAGCAGTCGTCAATCGCTGAAAGACGACGACCCGCGTTTTGAGGCGTTGCGGGGTATCGTTTACCAGGAACTCCGTCATGTTGCCGGTCGATGGAGCGACTGGCGTCGTGGTGATGGCACCAAAATGTTCGTGGGTGAGGTGCCAGAGGTCCTGAAATGGCTTGAGGATCTTAAAGGGGACACGAAGAAGAAGGCAGAAAGATGGATCGGTCGTTTGAATGTGATCCGTTCCGACAAGGATACGGAGAAGCGAGAGTTACTGAAGGCATCGATCTTGGCCTTCGAGAGCTATCGGAGAAAAGAGCAGCTCGACTTCCTAGACAACATAACGGACCAGAGCATTGAACCGATCTTGCAGGGCTTTAACGATATCGACGATCTTATTGGGTCACGGCCCATCCGGTCAGCTGGCTGCCGTACGAGTTGCCAGCGGGCGATGACCGACAGGTCAGTACCAGGACCGTAGGTCAGTCAAGTTGCGGGTCAGGCCACCACCCGCCGGCACCCACCAGTGTCACCGAGCGACCTCGGCAGGCAGCGGAATGATGCTCACAGTCAAGTTAAGCGGAATCGCGATGATCGACCCCCAACATACCGGGTTCGCGACGGGACTCGAGCCCATCATCTTGGGGGTCGGTCAGCCTGATTCTGCTTAACTTGACCCTCGGTGGACACCCAAAAGCGGCCATTAATGGACAGCTGAAAACCGGCCATTTCGGATAGCGGCCCGAGACGTTGACGGCGGCGGGGAACCCTGCGTTCCTGCGCCGCATGAGCAACGTCTTGGCTGACGAGAAACGACAGCAAATTCTGGCGCTGGGGCGACTCGGCTGGTCGCTCCGGCGCATCGAACAGACCACCGGGGTGCGCCGGGAGACGGCCAGCGGCTACTTGAAGGCCGCTGGCCTTGGGGTGCGGGGCCGCGGCCGTCCCCGCAGCCGCCCGGCAAAACCGGCCATTTCGTCGGTGGTGTCCACCGACTCTCACGCCGCACACCCGGTCACCACGGGGGCGGTGTCTACCGCCCCCACGACCCCGCTGCGTCCCGGCCGGGCGCCAAGCGCGAGTGCGTGCGAGCCGTACCGCGAGCTGATCGTCGAGGCGCTGCGCCGAGGGCGCAACGCCATGGCCATCTGGCAGGACCTGGTCGACGACTATGGCTTCGGTGCCCGCTATGCGAGCGTCCGGCGCTTCGTCGCCAGGCTCCGGGACCAGCCGGCCGTCGAGGCCCGTGTCGTCATTACGACCGCCCCCGGCGAGGAAGCCCAGGTCGACTACGGTGACGGGCCGATGGTGCACGACCGCGCCACCGGCAAGCATCGGCGCACCCGGCTCTTCGTCCTGACGCTGGGCTACTCCCGTAAGGCCATCCGGTTCCTCGTCTGGCGGTCGAGCGCCCAGGTCTGGGCCGAGCTCCACGAGCGGGCCTTCCGCCGCCTGGGCGGCACCGTGCGCGTTGTCGTCCTCGACAACCTGAAAGAAGGCGTCCTCACCCCTGACGTCCTACGACCCGACGCTCAATCCGCTCTATCGCGACGTCCTCGCGCACTACGGCGCGGTCGCGCTGCCGTGTCGGGTCGGCGATCCCGATCGGAAAGGGAAAGTCGAAGCCGGGGTCGGCCATGCGAAGAAGACGCCGCTCCGCGGGCTGCGCTTCGAGCGACTCGCCGAGGCGCAGGCCTATCTCGATCGCTGGGAGACGCGCTGGGCCGACACGCGCATCCACGGCACCACCAAGCGGCAGGTCGCCGCCATGTTTGCCGAGGAACGGCCGGCCTTGGGGCCGCTTCCCCTCGAACCGTTTCGCTACTACCAGTACGGCCAGCGCACGGTGCATCTCGATGGCTGCGTCGAGGTGGCCGCCGCCTACTATGGGGCACCGCCAGGGTGGATTGGCCGGCGCGTCCACGTCCAGTGGAACGCCGCGCAGGTCCGGCTGCTCCATCCGCAGACGGGCCAGCTCCTCCGTGAGCATCTGCGCGTCCCGCGCGGCTGGCATCGGATCGAGGACGCCGACCGCCCGGCCCGGACCCCGCTCAAGACGCTGGCGCTGTTGGCCGCGGGCAAGCGGGCCGGCCCGTCGGTCGGCACGATCTGCGACCACATCCATCGGCACGACGGCGCCGCCGGGGTCCGCCGCATCCTCGGCATCTTGGCGCTCGCCAAGAAACATGGCCCCGCTGTCGTGGAAGACGCCGCCACCGCCGCGCTCGACCTCGGCGTCCCCACCTACCGCTTCCTGCGGCGCTATCTCGACCGCCGGCCGACGGTCCCCCTCTCGTTGCGCCAGGTCGACCCGCTCATCCGGCAACTCACGCTCTATCGCGATCTCATCGATCGCAGAACAGGAGACCCGTCATGAATCTCGTCGAACTCGACCAGGCGCTGCGGAAGCTGCGCCTCTCGGGCATGGCTGACACCCTGGACACCCGCTTACAGCACGCCCAGACCGAACCGCTCGCGCCGATCGATCTCGTCTCGGCGCTTGTCACCGACGAGCTCCAGCGCCGCCAGGACCGCCTCCTCGCGCGCCGGCACAAGCAGGCCGGCTTCCGCGACCCTGACCGCGCGCTCGACAGCTTCGACTTCACGTTCAACAAAAAGATGAACCGCGCGCTCGTCTACGACCTCGCGACCGCGCGCTTCATCGCCCAGCGGGAAGACGCCCTCTTGCTCGGGCCACCCGGTACCGGCAAGAGCCATCTGGCGCAAGCCATCGGACGCGCCGCCATCCACCAGGGCTATCGCGTCCTCTATCGGGAAGCGCACACGCTCCTCGAAGAGCTCGCCGAGGCGACGCTCGCCGACACCCGCAAGGCCTACCTCACCGAGCTGACCCGCGTGCCGCTGCTCATCATCGATGACCTCGGCATGCGCAAGCTGCCGCACACCGCGGCCGAGGACCTCCTCGAACTGATCATGCGCCGCTACGAGCGGGCCTCGACCCTGCTGACGTCGAATCGCCCGGTCGACGACTGGGGAAAGCTGCTGGGTGACACCGCTGCCGTCACCGCGCTGCTTGACCGCCTCCTCCATCACGCGCACGTGCTCAAGTGTGGGCCGCGGAGCTGGCGCACGAAGGTGACGACGACCTTGCGATCCGAGGGCGCCGTGCGATAGAACTCAACTCCGTCTCGGGACGCCGAAATGGCCGGGTTTGCGGTGTCTACAAATGGCCGGTTTTGAGGTGTCCACCGAGGACTTGACAATACCTCCTGCCGCTGTCGACGGCACCGCCACCCCGTGGTCGCGTCCAGTGCCGCCAGCGGCTCGGTGGGATGTTGAACTACTACTATCGGTCAGCAGCGTGATACATGACCGGCCGTCAACCCCACGATCTAGTTTTTGGACAGTACGGGCATCGAACGTGCGCAGACGCCGGTACTCGCCGATGCGCTGCTGATGTTCGGAGACCGTCTGCTGCCGGCGGGTGCCACGCTTGGCCGCATAGAGACCGAGGCACTCGGTCGTACGAGGTTTAAACGCAAGCGAGTCCAGTCGGCGTTCCTCCACGACTGATGCACGTACTCCCGCCAGCGACCGACATCCTGCGCCATCCGAAAGGCGGACTGCCCACAAGCGCCAGGATCAGGGCAACCGATGACGTCATAGATCGTGGCCGGAATATCCGTGGTCGAGGTGGGGACGTATAACGTTTACACGGGCCAGCGGCGGTCAGGGCGGGCCCGGCACTGCAGACCTCATCACTGGCTCCTCCGCCCCGCCGTCGATGATGAGAACCTGCACGTCGTTCGCGCCCGGCGTGAGCGCCCCTTCCGGGATCATGCTGGCAACCACCCACTCGTCGTGCTCCAGGTAGGACTGTGTCGTCGCGACGACAACACCATTCACCGCGATCGCCACGCTGACACGTTCCTCGATACCGTTTGGGAGGGCTCCCCTGACAAACAGCGGCAGTGTGTGGCTCTCGAGATCGACAGTGAGAAATTGGGAAGGGTCGTCGAGACGAATGGATATGTCGTTACTTACCGGCGCCTCAAGTGTCGAAAGCTCGAGTCCGACGAGGGACGCGTGCGGCCCAAGAGCGTACAAGCCTGACTCAAAGTCCAGCAGCTTCTGCTCGAGGCCGACATACCGATCATCCAGGGACGGGCCGTGCTTCTCCAGACTCACCCGCGTGGCGCTGCGTTGAATGAATGTTTTGTGCGTTCTGTCCGGCTGGGTCACGTCCAAGAGTGAGCGGCCGTCGACATCGTAAGGGACTGTCGTGGATAAGACACTCGCGATCGTCGGCACGATGTCGACGGTTTCGACGTTCTGGTCGCTGATAAGGCCTGCAACTTGCCCAGGGAACTTGACGATGAGCGGGACCATCATCACGTCCGCGCGCGTTCCCTCCGTGAAACTGCGACGAGGCCTCCCGTGGTGAAAGCTGGTGCCGTGATCGGCGGTGATGATGATAAGCGTTTCGTCGTAGATACCTTGCGCCCTGAGACGGTCCACAAGGTCTCCGATGAACCGATCCACGAAGCCGACCTGGAGCAGATGTCGCTGCTGCAGAACACGTGGGAGCCACGGATCGCTCTTAAGAAACAGCCGCTCTCCGTCCTCTTCGTGCCCTTGGTAGTCTGGAGATTGGTACCGGTGGCCAGAGGGTACATACTCAAACGGCATGTGGGGCGTCAGCGTGTGGAGAAAATACAGCCGGCCCTCACGATTAGGGGTAATCGTCTCGAGAAATCGATCCAATTCGGACGTCCGGTCGTTCCAGCGTCGCTCACCGTCCTCATTTCGGAACTGACGCCGCCTCACGAAGTCCCTCCAGTCCCCGAGAATCGGAGGCAATTGGGCCGCAATCGAGTCGGGCGAGATGATGTGCAAGTAGACAATGCCGAGGTCAGCCACCAGGGCGCTCAGGCTATCCCGCACCTCGAGATCGTAGCCGCAGCTGTCCGTGGGGCAGAGCTGGAGGAATCGGCCGAATATGGTCATCCGATAGCTCTCGCTGAGCATGGTGAACAGGTTGTTCGGGTAGTAGCGCCGCGTCGGCACGGCATTCTGCTGAACCGGATACTGGCCGGTGACGATAGCGGGAACCGCCCACACGGTCTGAGAGGACACGGTGCTGGCGTTGCGATACCACGTGGCGGTCGTAGCCAGACGCGCGAAGTTCGGGTAGCGCACCCGATCGATTTCCCGATTGCCGTCCAACAAGGAGCTGACTGGAAATTCGTCGAAGACAACAATGACGATCGGCGGCGCGTCCGCGGGGTGCACCGAGGAGAACAGATCATCCGTGCGGACCACCGCTCCCCGCACGTCGGCATTCATCAGGAACACGGCAGGAACGACGACGACGGCCGGGCTCAGGAGCGTCAGGAAGGTTCGAACCACGTCGAATCGTCGATACGCCAGCGCGGCGATTCCGGCGACCGTCAACGTCACTGTGATCGACGGAGCCGCTCCCAACACCTCGGCCCGCTTCAGAAGTGGCAGCAGCAGTGCCGCCCCCAGCACAGTGATCACCACGCCGTGCGCGACGCTGGCAGCGGTCGCACTGAATCGGGCGAGGGCGACCTCGATCGCCACCAGCGCAATCGGCAACGCGATGCAGACAACGGCCACCAGAGCGACAAGATTGGCTGCGGTGGTGTTTCTGGCGACGAAGAACGACGGCTCTCGAGACACGACGTCGAAGCGGGCCGTGTCAATGCCTTTGAGACAACCTGATTCCGCATTTACTGTAGCGACCCCACGCTGGTGACGAGCGTGATCGGGCGATCGTCACGGATGGGTTGTGACCGGCGGATCACCCCATACTGTGGGTCGTCCGGGGTGACGGGCGTCGCTCCTGGGGCATCCTCGCGGGTCGGTTGCGGCGGCCGATTGATCCACACGGCCGTGGGCGGTGTTTCTGGACGTGGTGGCCCCTGCACGAACCGCTCGGGATGGGCGGCGTATGCCGCCAGGCGCGTGCGGTGCCGGACCGCGAGGACCGTCGCGGCGCGGCCGTAGTGCACGGCGGTTGGTGTCAGGTAGCTGAGGCCGCTGTGATGGTGCGCGTCGTTGTACCACGCGAACAGATCGCGGCTGACGGCGCGGGCGTGTTGGAGCGAGCCGAACCGGCCAGGAAACTCCGGCCGGTACTTCACGGTCCGGAACTGCGCTTCGGAGAACGGATTGTCGTTGCTCACGCGGGGCCGCGAATGACTGGCGTCGATGCCCAGATCCGAGAAGAGCAGCGCGACGAGCTTGCTCCGCATAGGCGCGCCACGGTCCGCATGAATGGTGAGTTGGTGCGGGGCGATGCCCTGCTTCAGGCAGGTCGCCGCAATCAGGCGCTCCGCCAGGTGCGCATTTTCGTGGCGCGCGACCATCCAGCCCACCGCGTAGCGGCTGAAGAGGTCGAGGATGACGTACAGCGAGTAGTAGCGGTACGGGATCGAGCCCTTGAGTTTGGTGATGTCCCACGACCAGACCTGATTCGGGCGCGTTGCCACGAGCTCGGGTGCGGTATACGCCGGATGCCGGGCCTGGGCGCGCCGCTCGCGCACTTCCGTGGCCGCCGCGAGCACCCGATACATTGTGCGCGGGGCACAGAGGTACCGCTGCTCCTCGAGCAACGTGGCATGGACTTCGGCGGGCGACTGGTCGATGAACCGCTCGCTGTGCAACACGTTGAGCACCGCCTGGCGTTCGGTGGCACCCAGCGCGCGCGGCGACGGCGCACGGGGCCGCGGTGGTGTGGCGCGGGGCGCGGGGCGCCGCCGGCGATAGAGCGCCGCCCGGGACACGCCGACGCTGTGACACAGCGCCGCCGTCTCGCCCGGCGTCGTGACGGCCTCGATGGCGCGCATCAGTCGGTCTCGTCGTCGTCGCTGGGTGTCAGGGGGATCCCCAGGATCTCGGCAACTTTTTTTTGGAGCGTCATGATCGTCTCCGCCCGCTGCAGCTTCCGCTGGAGCCGGCGGTTCTCCACCTCGAGCTGCTTCACGCGCGGGTCAACGGGGCGGGGTGTCGGCCCCCGCCGGCGCCCGCGCATCTCGCGCAGCGCCCCCGCCTCCCGCTGCCGCCGCCAGTTCGTCAACAGCGACGAGTACAGCCCCTCGCGACGCAACAGGGCCCCCACCTCGCCGGGCTTCTTGCACGCGTCGGCTTGCGTGAGGATGCGGAGCCGATATTCTGCGGAGAAGCGCCGGCGCTGGACCGTCGCCGGCACCTCCGGGTCAGGGTCGGGCGGGCGTGACGTGGTCATGGGGCCGGGGCCTCCCGTCGCCCTCCGGGCTCCCGTCGCCCCCGGCCCCGCGACCACGTCCATCTCCACGGCCTCTGGCATGCGAGTCATCTCTCCAACCTTCCCCGCCCCTACACTAATCTCACCAGGGAGGTTGTCTCACAGATTATTGGCACAGGGGGAAGAGCGGATGGGCCACGGCGAGAGCGGTGAGCGCGAAAACATGGAGAGTCTGAGACACTGTCAGTCTCGTCACCCGAACGAACACACTCTGGATTTTGCGCCCGAGGTTCGCGGCACGACGCCATGGCCGCGAGTGCGCGACACGATGCCCCGTCCACCCCCCGATCACCACCAGTAAACCTGCTATGGAGAGAAGCCAGAGTAGAACCACGACCCGCAGCAGCCAGTACGTGCCGGTGGCGAGCCGGACGTCCTGGACATTCGGGACCTTCGGAAACAACCGGGTGGGCGTGAAGGGCGCCGGGCGAGCGCCCGCGAAAGCGCGTTGTACGTTGAGGCGCATGCCGCCCCCGTCTTGCTCATAGCGAACGGTGACCGTGTGCGAGCCTGCGCTCAGTGTGATCGTCTCACCAATCGTGTGCATGCCCAGGCGAGGGCTGCGCTGGAGGACGAGCTGGCCATCCACCAACACGTCGACGCGGTCGTCCGCCCCGGCGTACACATCAACGGTCTGCGCCTGCGGCAGGAACCAGAAACCGCGCCACTCCACACTGATGAAGCGCCGAGGCAGCGTAGGATCCTGATCCAGGAACGCGAGGCTGATCTCAGTGGTGCGATCCTGAGACAGGGGCTCACCGGAAAAACCACTGGTGGCGTAGAAGGTGCGAACGAGACCCATGGGTGGCGCGATCAACCCGTGCAGAACCCCGCTGAGGACTGTGAGCGTCGCCACGACACACAGATACCAGCAGACGAGCCGTCGCCGGGTGATGTTTCCCATCAGCGCGCGCACGCTGTCACGCGACACCCTCCCCTCGCGCCAGGCCGATCTCACGCGCTCAGCTCGCATGTTTGGGGCGAACGTAATACATCGTCCGCGTGCCCGACTGCAGACGTTCGGTCTCAGCGATGACAAAATGCTCGACCACGCAGGCTTCAAACCGGTCCTGTGTGTAGCCGCTGGCAAGGGTGCTTCCGTCATCAAGTGTTGGTGAAGAGAGCTTAAGCCCTAATCATCCAGATACTTCCAGCCGATTTTGACGCTGGCACCTCTCTGGCACTGAATATCTAGTCTAAGCGGTTTGGTTAGAACGAGATAAGGGCGGGGTAGCAACAGTTGATGGCGGAAGCACCGGGCGTCGGCTCGTCGAGGTGCGTGTCAATGTTCCGTGACGGATCTGAACTGCGGCTCGGCGTTGGGGTCAGGTTCTAAATGGGTTCGGCGGTGCTCGCGTCCATGACGCTTGCAAATGGCGAAACCGTGTATGTGGAACTGTCATCCGACGGCCAACGTAGGATACGCGAAGGAACGATCGTCGAGCTCGTCAACAGTGACGTTGCAGCGCGGCACAGAGACGATAACGGCATCAAGTGGATGAGCCTGAACCGGCTAGAGCGGTTGAGGGAGGCCGAAGCAAGATCGGGCCGAGACTTACCACTGCAGCAGTACGCCGCTTTATTGTGCGAAGCCATCAGGGATTACGACTTTCCGGCAGTGACCTATGACTTCACCGAGGAGAAAGAACTCCACCATGACAGCATGCTTGCTGTCGAGCAATACATCGGCGCTTTATTGCGCAGCAAAGACCTCTCGGCAGTGAAAGACGGGCTTTCGAATGTCCTGTACTGGGGGTACGCCCAGCAACCGGGCCGGAGAGACTTCAAGGTAAGTGACTTCAGGAAGACAATTCCCGATCCCGAGCGGGACCCCAAGCTTGATCAGTTTGCACAGCTGATACGGTCGGGCCGGCCGGATCTCGTCAACATCAAGAAACGGCAGCTGTGCCAGTTCAGTCAGATCTCGTTCGTAAGCAAGATCCTGATGGTTCTGGATCCTACGCGCTATCCTGTGCTCGACCTGAAGATCGCCAACGCATTCGCGAAGTCGTCCTTTCTGCCCCTGCAGAACTTGACGTTCGCCCAAGGCGGCATTCGAATCACCGAGCGGAACGCGACCGCCTACGACACCTGGGCATGCTGGTGCCGCGACATCGCCACAGTGGTCAACGAAGCCCCTGTGTCTCCGTGCCGCGGCGTCAGAGCTGTCGATGTCGAAAGAGCCCTCTTCACCCTGGCGGACTCACAGGCAACGGACAAGGCCCGCGTGCTTCTGGACGGCCCGGCAGGCTGGACGTTCGATCGGAGATAGGCACCGTCCGCAGCCCGTTGAGGCCTTTCTGCAGGGAGAGCGAATGCGGAGGTGGTCGGATGGTCAAGGTCGTGAGCTGGAACATCGGCAAGCGTGAGAAACCGTGGCGCGAACTGGCGCAGATGGCCAGCGAAGGTGATGCGGATTTGGCGCTCTTGCAGGAGGCGGGAAGTCCGCCCGGAGACTTGGTGGACCGGATCGAATACGTGGACGGGGTGTTCTGGAACCGGCACTTGTACGACCGCTGGCCGCTGGTCGTGAAGCTGTCCGATCGCATCACCGTCGAGCCGTACCGACAGGTCCCACCGATCAGCGACCTCGGTGAGGATGCGATTGGCGTCAGTGGCATCGGCACCATCGCCGCCGGGCGGGTGATCCCGCGTGACAATGAGGAAGAGGCGTTTGTGGCAGTCTCGATGTACGCACGCTGGTTGCGTCCTCATCCGTCTACGAAGAGCAGGTGGAGTGTCGGGTACCCGGATGCCTCCGCACATCGGATCATTTCGGACTTGTCCGCGTTCATCGGTCATACCAACCCTACGACGCATAGGATCCTGGCTGCGGGTGATCTGAACATGTTCTATGGGGCGATCGGTTCGAGGTTATCGCTGCCGCAACGGGACCGCACGGTGTGGGATCGGATGCAGGCGCTCGGGCTGGAGTTCCTGGGTCCGCAGGCGCCGCACGGTCGGCGCGCGGAAACTACGCCAGACGACGTACCGCCGGACACCAAGAACGTGCCGACGTACTATCGTCGGAGCGGGCCGGCAACCGCAGTCAATCAATTGGACTACGCGTTCGCGTCGCACGGGTTCCACGAGCAGGTGTCAGTGCGGGCGATGAACGAAATTGAGGAGTGGGGACCGAGCGATCACTGCCGCCTGATGATCGAAGTGCAGGACAACGCCAAGAGTTGACGGCCCCTGACTAGACCACCGTTCTCTGGCCATCAGGGGACCATGCGATGCGGATAACCAGTTGGAACTGCCTCTGCCGCGACGTGTCACGCCGCCTGTCGGATCTGGCGCCGCTTCGCTCCGACCTGATTACGCTGCAGGAGTGCCGCCGGGCCCTGGGCGTGCCCGTGTTCGGCGGCGGCGGCCCGCCCGTCGCCGCGTGTGCCACGATCGCGGGCCGGTTCGTACACCTGTAGCCTGTGCGCGAGCCGCGGCGCACAGGCGGGCGGTGTCCGGCCACTGCCGCCCCCGGCCACGCGCCGGTGCCGGGGGGCCGTGCCCCCTTACGCGGTGCCGCGTCGTACGAGGCGGAGGGGTGATGCGGTGCGCGGGGCGGCGGGACCGGCCGCGTGGGACCGCCGACGGGCTGGTACCGCCTGCGCCTGTTGCGCGAGATACTCGACGAGTTGGTCCCCGGCGTCGAGCAGTTCCTGCTCGTTGATGATGTTGTAGCGGTCGAAAATGGCGCGGCTCTTGTGTCCGGTCAGGAGCATGGCAACCCGCTCGGGGACGCTGGCGCGGATCAGGTTGCGGGCGGCGGTGCGGCGACAGTCGTGGAGGAAGCGGGTCGGCACCCCGGCCGCCTGGCAGCCGGTGCGCCACGCCGTGCGCCAGCGGCGGATTGGGATGCCGTCGCGGTGGAAGACGAGCGGGCTGTCGGGGTCGCGGCGTGCCCGCCGTCGCGCTATGGCCTCGGCAATGGGTTGTGAGATGGGGAGCACCCGCCCCACCAGGGTCTTCGAGCGCGCGGGCGAGAGCCGGATGACGCCGCCCGCCTCGTCGATCTCCTCCCAGGTGAGGCCGAGGATCTCCTGCTTGCGCCAGCCGGAGTAGTAAGCCAGATCGAGGATGTCCTGCCACGGAGCGGGCAGGTGGGCGCGGACGGCGAGGTATTCGGGGTGCTCGAAGAAGCCCTGGCGGGGGGGATTCTCGCGGAGGCGGTCGGGGAAGCCGGGCACGGTGTCGAGCCAGCCCCAGTGGACGGCGAGCGTGCACATCCGGTGGAGCGCCGAGGTCTCCCGGTTGATCGTGCCGGTGGCGGCCCCGGCGGCGCGCCGGGTCAGTTGGTACTGGCGGATCTGATAGGTGGTCAACGTGGCGGCCCGCGCGGCGCGACCGAAGAAGGCGGCGAGATGGGCGGTCCGGCCGCGAGCGGTGCTCTGGGATCGGAACTGCCTAATCTGATAGTCCTGGAGGTAGGCGTCGCTGAGATCTCCCAGGGTCGGTCCCTGGGGGCCGAACGTGCGCGTGAGCGGCGCCGTCGCGCGGGGGGCACCGGGGGTGGTTGTCGAGCCGGTTTCGTGCGGGGTCATGGACTCGGTTCCTCCTCGTGGTGGCAGCCGCCGTTCGTCCACATTCGCTCTGGTGGGCGCGACAGGCAAGGGGAATGTGCGGAGGCGACGGGACGGCGATGTGTGGGGAGCCACGAGCGGCGGCCGAGTGCACCTGTACGGCGCGCGAGTTCAGCCGGTGCTCCCGCCCCACCGTCAGATCGTGACGCCGTAGTCGCCGGGCCGCCGGCCCGTCTTGAAGGCGTGATAGGCCAACGCCATGGCGACGACCGTATCGGGCGGATGCCCGCTCCCGAACAGATCGTCTTCCCCGCAGTACAGGTGCTCGGTATAGAACACGTCGATCCGAGGACAGACGATCTCGTGCCGCTCGATCGCCGCGATGTAGTTGCGGAAGAGGTCGACCCGGTCACGCCCGACCATGGTGACGCCCTGGAGCTGACGGTGCGCTTCGAGCGCCGGGAATTCCCCGATTGCCGACCCGGCACCGGTGGCATCGTGCACCGCGGGTCCCGGAAACTCATCCAGCAGCGCGCCGACTCGCTCGGTCATTTCCGGCCACGGTCGCCGTTGGTTGCGGTCCGCGGCGACGACCTGGAGCGGCGTGGTATCGCAGCGCACGACGGCGGCGACGGTGTAGTGGCGCTTCTGGGCCCAGTCGATGCCGGTGCAGTACCACGTCCCGGCCGGATCAGGACAGGCCCGCTCGGCGGGGGGTCCCGGCTGGCCGCGCCAGAGGTGTTCGAGATCGCCCGCGGGGATGTGTGTGCCACGGTCGGCGTCGAACATCCGCTCCACGGCGGCCGGGTCGATCGCCCGCCCTTCGGCGCTGGGTTCCTGGAGTTTGTACTCGACGGCCCACATCATGCGGGACAGCTCGCCACGCTTCCGCGTGACCTGGTCCGCGGTCAGCCACCCGTGGGGTTCGAGCGTTTCCCGATAGCACCACTGGGAGACGGGCCAGCCCAACTCGGCCGCCCGACGCCGCATGGCCGTGACCGTGCCATCGGGATACTGATGGGTGGAACTCATCACGGTCTGTGCCCGCACGCCGTTGCGGTCCATGGGTTGGCCCTGGGCGGCTTCCAGAATCCGGAGCTCCATCTCATCGATCTCATCGAGCAACAGGCGCGTGGGGTGGGCCCCGCGCACGGCGGTCTGTGAGGCCTTCAGGGCCTGGATCGTGTTGCCCCAGGCGAAGGTGGTCTTGGTGAACGTGGGTGCGCTCGCCAACCACGCCGGGGGGACCTGCCCGGCGGCCAGCAGGTGGTGCAGGCATTCAACCACCCGCGCCGACTGTTGCCCAGAGCCACCCAAGATGATGACGTCGGTTTCGAAGAGGATGGCGTTGGCGGCCGCGAGCAGCGCGAGCAGGAACGTCTTGCCCCCGAAGCCACGTGACGCGATCCACAACGCGACCGGGGCGCGGGCGAACAAGGCATCACAGAAGGCCTGCGCTGGCGCCACGTGCCCGGGGCAGCACGCCACGGCGGGAATGTGGACCCCGAAGGTGGCTTCGATCCA
Source organism: Vicinamibacterales bacterium (assembly GCA_963662965.1). Taxonomy (GTDB): domain Bacteria; phylum Acidobacteriota; class Vicinamibacteria; order Vicinamibacterales; family UBA8438; genus DTWD01. Next base: position 300,339 of record OY759970.1, read on the forward strand.
GGCCAGGACGTCGCCGTCGGTGCCGTCGCGCGCGCGACGCCGACCGCGCTCGGCCTCACGCAGGGTCGGATTCTGCAGGACGCGGGTCAGGAGGTCGGGTGAGTTCGGCATGGGCACGCTCAATGAGGTCTGACGAGAGGCGGCCGACGAGGCGGACGCTGGCGGTGGCCGGATCGAGGGCCGGTGGCCCCGCGCCCACTGGGAGTGCGGGGGAGTCGTACAAGCCGAGCAGCTTCGCGGCGAACTCGTCGGACCGCTGTTCCACGGCCAAGTAATTCGGATTGCCCGCGGCGGACTGCGTTTCGAGCTCGACGACCGTCGTGGCCGCCGCCCCGCCACCCGCCGCCACCTTGCGCTGCCGGCGCGTGGTCACGTCCGCCTGACTGCGCGCGTGCCCCTCCCGGGCTGCCCGCGCCCGGCGCTCCGCCAGCAGCACCAGCCTGACCCGGGAGGCCTCGGTCTCCTCCGTCAGGGTGGCCAGCTGTCGCGTGAGGATGCGCCGGAGGGCCTTGGACACCCCGGCTTGCGTGAGCCCGACCTCGGCGGCGATCTGGCGTTGGCTCCAGCGCTCGAGGGCCAGGTCCAAGATGCGTTCATCGCGACGCATCCGCGTGACGGGGGGTTCGTAGCCCTGCTGGCCGCCGCGCGCGGGGGTTCGCCGAGCCGTGGCGCGCCGGCGGGTCATCGCGCCCTCCCCCGCCGGCGTGTCGGTGCGCGCTCCGGGGCGAGGCGGACGGCCGTGTGGCCGGTGAAGGCTTCCCAGCGTCGCCGGGCGACCTCCACGTAGATCGGGTCCACGTCCATGGCATACGTGGGGCGCCCGAGCTTTTCGCCGGCAATCAGCGTGGTGCCCGACCCGACAAAGGGATCATAGACGGCGTCCTGCGCCGTGGTGTGATTGAGGATCGGGATCTCGAACACCCGCACGGGCTTCTGCGTCGCATGGCCGGTGGGCGTGTTGGCCCCGGTCCGCGAGCCGCCAATGGCGTTCAGGTTGGGCACCTCCCACACGGTGCTCTGCGTCCGACCGCCGTACCACGGAGCGGCGCGCCCCTGCCGCACGGCGTACCACGCCGGTTCGTGTTGCCAGTGGTACGCGCCGCGGCCCAGCACGAACGTCGGCTTGGCCCACACGATTTCGCTCCGGACCTCGAACTCCGCCTGCCGGAGGCCCGCCATCACCACGTCGGCAAACAAGGCCGCGTGCCACACGTAGGCGACATCGCCGGGAAAGAGCGCATAGGCCGCCGCCCAGTCGGCCTGGGTGTCATTGGTGACCCGCCCCACGGCAGTGCGCTGCCGGGGATAGGCTTTATGCCGAAACACCGGCTGATAGTTCACGCCGTACGGCGGGTCGGTCACCATCAGGCACGGGGTGGCCCCGGCGAGGAGCCGGGCGACATCCGTCGCCGACGTCGCGTCCCCGCACGCGAGGCGATGGCGGCCGAGTTGGAACACGTCGCCGCGCCGGATCGTGGTCGTGGTGGGCGGGGCCAGCACGGTGTTCTCGTCAGGCTGCGCCTCCGGCCCCTCCGGGGCGAGGAGCCGGGCGAACTCCTCGGGCGTCCAGAAGGCCTCCAGGGCCACGCCCGCCTGTTCGAGCTGCCGCAGCACGGCCGGATCCCAGTCCAGGTCGAGTTCGGCAACCCGGTTGTCGGCCAGCGCCAGTTCCTGGGCACGGGGGTCGGTCCGCGCATCCAGATCCACCCGCTGCACCACAACGAGTTCTTGGCCGGTGGTGGGCACCACCGTGATCGGGAGCCCCAGGTGCTTGGCCTGTTCCACCGTCTTGTGCCCCCCAGAATGCGCCCCCGCTTGTCGATCACGATGGAGCGGCCCGCGCCGTACGTGCGCAAGCTGCGCCGCAGGGCCTCGCGGCCTCGATCCGTCCCGCGGTTGGCGTTGAGGGGATCGGGCTGCAGGTCGTCGAGCGACTGAATGGGTGTCTGGCGCGCCCGTGTCGAGGGTCGTTTGGCCGGAGTCATCGTGTCTCTCCCGCCGGCGCTCGTGCCGGCGTCGCGTCGCTGGGCCGCCGGCCCGTCGTGAAGGCGTGATAGGCCAACGCCAGGGCGACGACCGTCTCGGGCGGATGCCCGCTCCCGAACAGATCGTCTTCCCCGCAGTACAGGTGCTCGGTATAGAACACGTCGATCCGAGGACCGACGATCTCGTGCCGTTCGATGGCGCCAATGTCGTTCCGGAACAGATCGGTCCGGACACGCCCGACCAGCGTGACGCCCTGGAGCTGGTCGTTGGGTGCGAGCGCCGGGAAGTCCTCCATCGTGTTGCCGGCGCCTGTCGCGTCATGCGCGGCCGGCCCCGGATATTCATCGAGGAGGGCTCCCACGTGCTCAGTCATGACCTGCCATGAACGCCTCTGGTTGCGGTAGACGGCGACGACCTGGAGCGGCGTGGTCTCGCAGCGCACGACGACGGCGACGGTGTCGTCGCGCTTCTGGGCCCAGTCGATGCCGATGCAGTACCGCGCCCCCGCCGGATCAGGCCCGGCCCGCTCGGCGGGGGGTCCCGGCTGGCCGCGCCAGTTGTGTTCGAGATCGCTCGGCGAAATGTGCGCGCCGCGCGTGGCGTCACACATCCGCTCCACCGCGGCCGGGTCGATGGCGCGACCTCGATCAGTCCCGCGGTTGGCGTTGAGGGGATCGGGCTGCAGATCGTCCAACGCGTGAATCAGCGCGGACGGCGCCAGGCCTGACGCGTGGGACGGCGGCTCACGCCCGGCTTCGGCGTCGTGCGGTCGCGATGAGGGGGGTCGTGGCATCTTGTGCTCCTGTTGCGTCCAGAGTTGAGGCCAGCGTATGAGAGACGGAACATCTGGTGTAGCTCTCTGATATGATTTCAATATGAGTAACAGCCCCCCTCACTGGGAGCTGGGCGGGCTCTACAGTGAGACCGGACCGTTGGAGCGCCTCCTGCCGGTCGGCGAGCTCATGGTGCCGAACGACGTGGAGCTTGAAGGGGAATGGCTGTGCTGGGGGTGGGGTGGGGACCCGCTGCAGTGGACCACCCGCAGGCCGGGCCCCCACATCCTCAGTGATTTCGTCAGGCTCGCCGACGGGGATGGGCCGACGATCCGCGCCTACGCACGTCGTTGGGGCATCCTGGGCATCTGTGAACATGGGCTGCCCTCCTCTCACTTGGGCAACGAGAACGGCACGCCGCGCTGTCGGCCCTTATCCCGCAGGGAGGATCCCGCGTGGCGCTTCGACGGGTGGGAGCCGCTCGAACGGTGGCGGCATTTCGCGCGACAGGCCCGGGCAATCCTGGACCTCGCGGCGAGCTTGCATGCCGACCAGCCGAGGCAGCCCGAGGACTGGCAGGTCGTCGTCCAACACCGGAAACAGCCCGTCCCGTGGTGGCGCCCGTCGGTGGAGGCTGAATGGATCCTCCTCTCCTCTGTGGTCCAGGAATGGATCCGGATCGGGGATGTCAGGCCGGTCATGGCGCGGGGCCCGACTCAGGGACGCCAGGTGGAGTTCGGCTCCAGTGCCGGGGGCACGCGCCTCTTCGGGACCTTGGCCTGTCAGTTGCTGTTCACGATCACACGGGTGACCGGTGTGGCGGTGTGCTCCGCGTGTGCCGCGATCTACGAACCCACACGGCGGCCGCGGCCCGATCAGCGGCGATATTGCCAGTCGTGCCGCGACGGCGGAGTGCCCCAACGCGATGCGCAGCGGGATCGGCAGCGCCGACGACGGGCGGCGCTGCCGTCGACCGACCGGACGTAGTCCTGCCCGCTGGGTGAAGGGCCTAGAGAGGGGCCGCTACATGATCGGGTCGACGACCTGGACGACTGTACGCATGGCATGACACCACGGAGTCGCCTCTTCGCGATCGGTGGCTCGGTGCCGGAGAGGTTGATGGCGTTGGCGGGGGTTCCTCCGGTAGGACGAAGTTGCCGAAGACGGGTGCCCCACCGGTCGTTGTTTGGTCCGCGTCCCCGGGAATGCAGGTGCCCGTGGCCGTGAACCAAACGGACACCGGCTCGCCGTTGAGCAACGTCGGTTCGTACTCCCACGGGCTCACAGTGTCGACCGCTGCAACGTCGAATCCGTCGTTCCCCCTCAGGCGACCGGAGGATTACGCCTGCGACCAGGAGGAGGACGGTCGCGATTGGCCGAAGGAGTTTCCCGTGCACCCGGCCTGACGGTCCCCGAACCTGTGGGTGGCGAATTACTACTCAGCCCGCAATCCGTTGAGATTATCAAGTTTGGTGATCCTGGGAGTGGTCGCTAGGATGTTCCGATGCGCGACCCGATCATCCTGCTGGTGCACCTGATCGCCACCCTGGCCCGGCTGATGGGCCCCGGCGGCCTGCGGTCTGTCGTGGCTGAATCGGTCTTGGTCAAGCAGCAACTGCTCATTCTGAATCGCTCGCGGCACCGGGCGCCGAATCTCTGCGCGTCGGATCGGATCCTCGCCGGCGTGTGTGCACTGTTCATGCGCCCGGCCCGGGTGATTCGCTCAGCGATCGTGCTGAGACCGTCGACGATCCTGGAGTTCCATCGGGCTCTGCGCACCCGCAAGTACCGCTGGCTGTTTTCACCCAAGCGCCGCCGCACCGGCCCCCAAGGACCGTCCAAAGCACTGGTCGATGCCATCGTCGACATGAAGCGGCGCAACCCCAGGTGGGGCTGTCCGCGGATCGCACAACAGATCGCGCTCGCCTTTGCGGTCGACATCGACAAGGACGTGGTGCGCCGAGTGCTCGCTACGCACTATCGACCGGCACCCCACTCGGGTGGTCCGTCCTGGCTGACGTTCCTGGGGCATGCGAAGGATAGCCTGTGGAGCATCGACCTGTTCCGGTGCGAGTCGGCGATCCTGCGAAGCCATTGGGTGCTGGTAGTGATGGACCAATACACGCGGCGGATCGTCGGCTTTGGCATCCATGCTGGAACCGTGGATGGCCGGGCCCTGTGCCGTATGTTCAACCATGCGATTCGAGGGCTCTCGCGTCCGACGCGCCTCAGCTCCGACCACGACCCGCTGTATCGGTTTCACCAATGGCGCGCCAACCTGCGGGTGCTGCAGGTGACCGAGGTGAAGAGTGTGCCGTATGTGCCGCTGTCGCATCCGTTTGTCGAACGGTTGATCGGCACGCTGCGACGAGAATGCGTGGATCAGCTGCTGTTCTGGTCTGCGTCGGACTTGGAAGACAAACTGGTGGCCTTCCAGGACTTCGACAATGCGCATCGGGCCCATGCGTCGTTGGACGGGCGGACGCCCGTCCCGATACGAAAGGATGTCGCACGGCTCGACCGCTACCGATGGGACGCGCATTGCCGTGGTCTCTATCAGACGCCGATCGCGGCGTGACATCTGACCAGCGAAGACGGTGGCGAGCGGGTCGACGCGCCCGCGTTCGACGTCTATCGCGACACAGCAGGGCAGTGCGTCAGCTGCACGCCTTACTCATGCCATCGCGACAACTTCGCGGGGGACTCCCGGCTCACGGGACCTGAAGATCGAACGTGTCTCGGATTCCTACGAATTCGCCACCCACAGGCTGTACTCGTCGCTGTTGACGAACTGGCGGCGGCAGCGGGAGGCGGGGGCGCTGCGCGAGATGCGCGGGCGCCGGCGGGGGCCGACACCCCGCCCCGTTGACCCGCGCGTGAAGCAGCTCGAGGCGGAGAACCGCCGGCTCCAGCGGAAGCTGCAGCGGGCGGAGACGATCATGACGCTCCAAAAAAAAGTTGCCGAGATCCTGGGGATCCCCCTGACACCCAGCGACGACGACGAGACCGACTGATGCGCGCCATCGAGGCCGTCACGACGCCGGGCGAGACGGCGGCGCTGTGTCACAGCGTCGGCGTGTCCCGGGCGGCGCTCTATCGCCGGCGGCGCCCCGCGCCCCGCGCCACACCACCGCGGCCCCGTGCGCCGTCGCCGCGCGCGCTGGGTGCCACCGAACGCCAGGCGGTGCTCAACGTGTTGCACAGCGAGCGGTTCATCGACCAGTCGCCCGCCGAAGTCCATGCCACGTTGCTCGAGGAGCAGCGGTACCTCTGTGCCCCGCGCACAATGTATCGGGTGCTCGCGGCGGCCACGGAAGTGCGCGAGCGGCGCGCCCAGGCCCGGCATCCGGCGTATACCGCACCCGAGCTCGTGGCAACGCGCCCGAATCAGGTCTGGTCGTGGGACATCACCAAACTCAAGGGCTCGATCCCGTACCGCTACTACTCGCTGTACGTCATCCTCGACCTCTTCAGCCGCTACGCGGTGGGCTGGATGGTCGCGCGCCACGAAAATGCGCACCTGGCGGAGCGCCTGATTGCGGCGACCTGCCTGAAGCAGGGCATCGCCCCGCACCAACTCACCATTCATGCGGACCGTGGCGCGCCTATGCGGAGCAAGCTCGTCGCGCTGCTCTTCTCGGATCTGGGCATCGACGCCAGTCATTCGCGGCCCCGCGTGAGCAACGACAATCCGTTCTCCGAAGCGCAGTTCCGGACCGTGAAGTACCGGCCGGAGTTTCCTGGCCGGTTCGGCTCGCTCCAACACGCCCGCGCCGTCAGCCGCGATCTGTTCGCGTGGTACAACGACGCGCACCATCACAGCGGCCTCAGCTACCTGACACCAACCGCCGTGCACTACGGCCGCGCCGCGACGGTCCTCGCGGTCCGGCACCGCACGCGCCTGGCGGCATACGCCGCCCATCCCGAGCGGTTCGTGCAGGGGCCACCACGTCCAGAAACACCGCCCACGGCCGTGTGGATCAATCGGCCGCCGCAACCGACCCGCGAGGATGCCCCAGGAGCGACGCCCGTCACCCCGGACGACCCACAGTATGGGGTGATCCGCCGGTCACAACCCATCCGTGACGATCGCCCGATCACGCTCGTCACCAGCGTGGGGTCGCTACAGTAAATGCGGAATCAGGTTGTCTCAAAGGCATTGACACGGCCCGCCCGTCCCGATACGAAAGGATGTCGCACGGCTCGACCGCTACCGATGGGACGCGCATTGCCGTGGTCTCTATCAGACGCCGATCGCGGCGTGACATCTGACCAGCGAAGACGGTGGCGAGCGGGTCGACGCGCCCGCGTTCGACGTCTATCGCGACACAGCAGGGCAGTGCGTCAGCTGCACGCCTTACTCATGCCATCGCGACAACTTCGCGGGGGACTCCCGGCTCACGGGACCCGAAGATCGAACGATGTCGGATTCCTACGAATTCGCCACCCACAGGTCTCTAACTCTACTTTGTGGTTCCTCTCAGAGATCGGTGTAACTTTGGCCGGTCTTCATGGCTAATAAGCCAAGCATTATCAGTGACTTACGTGCCTAGAGAACACCGTCTGTATCTGGAGAGGAGTTGCAGGCCCCTGAAAATCCGGCCACAGCAGACAGCGGCATGGCGAGGGGCCTGCCTGTTCCAAAGGGGCTGAACAGTCGGCGACAGTTCGGCCCAGCGGTCGAACGTCGTCGAAAGTCGAGGCCGCGTTCCACGGGTTTTCATGGTTCGTCGCCCTGTAAGTGCCAGCGCCTCAGCACCTTGGGGTCGAGCTGGCTGCCGCCGAGCAGCCCCCCCACCAAGAGCGGGGCCGCGCAGGCGGCCGTCGACTGAGCGACAGACGACTTCCCCGCTGAATACCGGCCACGAGCACATCCGCAGCCTCTTCCCCCGGCGTGGACGACCTGCTGCGGGCTAAATCGTGCATACATTTGTGCGAGGAACCTACTTTGTTAACGGCCGTTCACTGCCAATAAGGCCGCATCGGCTTTTCCGCAGGATACCCATAGCTCCGGTACCGCGTGACAGAGGCATCGCAGATACGAATGAAGCACGGCTCCCTCGTCGCCCTCCAACTCCCACATAGATAGCTCCGTCAACCATTCGCCTACGAAGTCCCGCCACTCATGTAAGTCCTTACGGCTTGCAGAGGCCACAAGGCACATTCTGATGACCTCTTCAATTGACAACCCATACTGAGCATCGCGTCTGTATGTGCGCAGAAGGATGCGTAATTCATCGGCCAGCGTGACATCCCTCCCAGTGGCCGCGACAGTGGCCAATCCACTCAATATGCTAAGAAGCTGCGACTTATCTTCCACGTTTGCCAGCCGATAGTTGCCCAGCTTCAATACTCTTGCCGCCAATGTCACGTGGTCGGAATCCACGAGGCCAATCATTGCGGAATTCACCAGAGCTACGAAGGAGTCTGGCCCTACACTGTCAGCGTTGAGCTGTGCTTCAATCGTCTTGGACAGATCAGTGGGCATTGTGTTGGCGCCACATTGCGATCCCTCTAGAGGTCCAGGAAAGAAAGGAAGAGGAAATTCACACAGTGCATGAAGGCTGCTGTGTCCTGCGCCAACAATAAGGTCATAGAGCCCGCTGTCTTTGATATTCGCCTCATATCTCTTGCCTGCAATCAGGATACGGCCAATGAACTCCGCCTTAAAGTGATAAGCATCTGCAAGGGCTGGGTTCCACCTCGGCTCCAAACGCATATCCGCGAAGGATTGCATACAGTACTGCTGACCGCGATTCATGAGTGCCCACTCGTAGAATTTGGCATCAACGTCCATATCCACAAATTGGCGATGAATGAGTGCTGCCTGCGAGAGGGACGCCAGCCTTCTGTAGAAAGGTGGTTCTGCGCACATCAGGCGAGTTCTGGATAGTTCTCCATCCACTAAAACGAATAAAGCCGAAAACAACTTGACCCCTCTCATGGAGCCATCAACGTCGTCGTCTCGAATCTTTTCGACGAGACGAACAAGTAGCGGTTCAAGCTCGCGCCTTTCGGGAAGGATACGCAACCCAACTTCAATTGCACCCAATTGGGAGATTCTGTCGCCATGACTTTCCAAGAAGTCGAAGGCGCGGACGAGTTCCTCACTCTCCAAATGTGCGATACCGATTTCAGCTGTCAGCGCAGAATGCGATGATAGACACAGGCTCAACATAAAGCCTTCATACGGTCGCCATGCGGCCAGTTGTTCAAAGAGCGTCCGGCCGGTCCCTGCTGCATAGTCCCCTATGGAGGCACTCCCGTCGTAGGTGCCAACCAGTCGTTCGAAATATTTCCGGGAACGGGGGACGAGAGACAATACGCTACTCCGTCCAGTTCTGATCTCCTCGCGAATGACTCCCATTACATGCACGGGCGTATCACAACAATCACTGCAAAACGATGGAACCTCATCGTCTTCAAGAGCGCGTTCTGTAAGGATATGACGCCATGCATCTCGTGCACTGGCGGCTAGGTTCACGTCAGAGGCGGCCTCCTCCAGTAACCGCAAACGTATAGCGGAGTCCGTGGAGAGCACGGCACAGTTGGGCGGGATCAACTGCTGGCCAGCAGAGGAGAAGACGAGCTTGGGTAGTTCTCCGTGATCGGCGTCGTCTCTCAGTGTCCACACCAAGCCATTAGTGTCACTAATCTTTTGTTCCGATGTGCCTGAGAGGACATTGCGAATCGAGTCGAAGAGTTCAGAACTGTGAATCGACACACCAGAATCACCGAAGGTAATTACAGTCCTTGACCCAACCCCCTGTGCCAATAATCTGTGAGACAACCTCCCTGGTGAGATTAGTGTAGGGGCGGGGAAGGTTGGAGAGATGACTCGCATGCCAGAGGCCGTGGAGATGGACGTGGTCGCGGGGCCGGGGGCGACGGGAGCCCGGAGGGCGACGGGAGGCCCCGGCCCCATGACCACGTCACGCCCGCCCGACCCTGACCCGGAGGTGCCGGCGACGGTCCAGCGCCGGCGCTTCTCCGCAGAATATCGGCTCCGCATCCTCACGCAAGCCGACGCGTGCAAGAAGCCCGGCGAGGTGGGGGCCCTGTTGCGTCGCGAGGGGCTGTACTCGTCGCTGTTGACGAACTGGCGGCGGCAGCGGGAGGCGGGGGCGCTGCGCGAGATGCGCGGGCGCCGGCGGGGGCCGACACCCCGCCCCGTTGACCCGCGCGTGAAGCAGCTCGAGGTGGAGAACCGCCGGCTCCAGCGGAAGCTGCAGCGGGCGGAGACGATCATGACGCTCCAAAAAAAAGTTGCCGAGATCCTGGGGATCCCCCTGACACCCAGCGACGACGACGAGACCGACTGATGCGCGCCATCGAGGCCGTCACGACGCCGGGCGAGACGGCGGCGCTGTGTCACAGCGTCGGCGTGTCCCGGGCGGCGCTCTATCGCCGGCGGCGCCCCGCGCCCCGCGCCACACCACCGCGGCCCCGTGCGCCGTCGCCGCGCGCGCTGGGTGCCACCGAACGCCAGGCGGTGCTCAACGTGTTGCACAGCGAGCGGTTCATCGACCAGTCGCCCGCCGAAGTCCATGCCACGTTGCTCGAGGAGCAGCGGTACCTCTGTGCCCCGCGCACAATGTATCGGGTGCTCGCGGCGGCCACGGAAGTGCGCGAGCGGCGCGCCCAGGCCCGGCATCCGGCGTATACCGCACCCGAGCTCGTGGCAACGCGCCCGAATCAGGTCTGGTCGTGGGACATCACCAAACTCAAGGGCTCGATCCCGTACCGCTACTACTCGCTGTACGTCATCCTCGACCTCTTCAGCCGCTACGCGGTGGGCTGGATGGTCGCGCGCCACGAAAATGCGCACCTGGCGGAGCGCCTGATTGCGGCGACCTGCCTGAAGCAGGGCATCGCCCCGCACCAACTCACCATTCATGCGGACCGTGGCGCGCCTATGCGGAGCAAGCTCGTCGCGCTGCTCTTCTCGGATCTGGGCATCGACGCCAGTCATTCGCGGCCCCGCGTGAGCAACGACAATCCGTTCTCCGAAGCGCAGTTCCGGACCGTGAAGTACCGGCCGGAGTTTCCTGGCCGGTTCGGCTCGCTCCAACACGCCCGCGCCGTCAGCCGCGATCTGTTCGCGTGGTACAACGACGCGCACCATCACAGCGGCCTCAGCTACCTGACACCAACCGCCGTGCACTACGGCCGCGCCGCGACGGTCCTCGCGGTCCGGCACCGCACGCGCCTGGCGGCATACGCCGCCCATCCCGAGCGGTTCGTGCAGGGGCCACCACGTCCAGAAACACCGCCCACGGCCGTGTGGATCAATCGGCCGCCGCAACCGACCCGCGAGGATGCCCCAGGAGCGACGCCCGTCACCCCGGACGACCCACAGTATGGGGTGATCCGCCGGTCACAACCCATCCGTGACGATCGCCCGATCACGCTCGTCACCAGCGTGGGGTCGCTACAGTAAATGCGGAATCAGGTTGTCTCAAAGGCATTGACACGGCCCGCAAGTCCGTATTCTTTCCGAAACTCCGACTCGTCAAGCACGGTTTTGCGTATCAGCGGGGGCAACAGCTCTAGTACCGCAAGTGCTATTGCGGACCTGCCGTAAGAGCTATTGCTCATGTTGCTTGCCTTGTGCTCAGATCCATTTGGGACAATTTCACGACCTCACGTCTTGTCCACTCGACAATCACGGCATAGAGATCGGGATACTGCTCCTTAAGAGGAGCTAAGATCCGATCCTCCAGCCAACTCCAGTAAGCGTCCTTGACTTCGTCCGGGGCACCTGGAGGCAGCATGAACAGGCTCGAGACCTGCGGGCCTCGTCCGGTGCTGGCAATGGTGTCGCGATTCTCTGGGCCAAAGCAGTGGGCCCAGCCACGAAGGTCGATTTGGTCGACGAGCCAATCGGAGCGAGCCCGGACAATGGAAAGGTCAGCACCCCCTTTCCATAAACCTTGCAGGACGCGAATGAACACGCTGAGGGTCGTATCTAACCACGGAGCCTCTTTCGGAAGTTGAAGCCAGTCTTCCATTCGAACCTGAAGTGTGCTTTCCCGAATGGCTTTCAACTCAGCTGTCTCAACTACCCGAGAGTCCTTAACCGAAGACGCATTTAGATGTCGTCGTAGTTCGTAATCGCTCATCGGTACAAACAAGTATCCAGATCGGCGGAGAAGATGTCTGCATTCCAAGCGGTCGCCGGCCGACATAATGTCAGCGGCGGCTAGCGCGTCCAGGAGGTCCAATGTTGAGAAGATAGTGCCTTGCATGTCGCCATCGTCGATAGTGGCATGCTGATTCAGGAACCTGTCATCAGAAATAATTGCGTCGCAATCGCGGGCTAGGCCTATCGCATCAACAGCCGACTGTTGGAGTAGCGAATGGTCTCCTGCTCCAAGAACGTCACGTCGCCTTCCCACGTTGACATTTCCAGATTCGATTCGCAAACTGAGAGCAGACCGGATGTGTTCCATCGCTCTTGTCACGCTGTCGGCAATGCCTTCACAAGCTATCAGTGAATTTGCCTCTGAAACTGCCCTAGGCGACGCAATCGGTTTAAGACCTGCAGGTCTTAGCCTTCCAAGGATCCCAATATGGAGACAATAGGTAATTGCCAAGCGATCCAGATACAGCACCGCGCCATCGGAGATGTCGGGTTGATTCGGCCAAGGATTCTCGTGTAACTGCAAATAGTCACGTGCCCTCTCTTCTTCGTCCGCAGTCATCTGACCTTTGTCCCTCAGCTTGCTCACAATAGATAGGCAGCTACTCATCACACTAGCCTGGGCAGTCAAATCGGCTTCCTGCTCCATGAGCGACGAAAGCCGATAAACTGGAGACGAGCGAACAACGACGCGCTGCGTAGAGATATTGTCATCCCCTCTGACCTTCTCTGCTTCGGCGATCAGCTCGGCTAGTTCATCACCAATCTGAAAGGCCAAGTCACCATCGGGGACTGTACTCGGGACACACTTCTCCAGAAAATCTCCCGCCAGTAAATCGCGTAGCTGGTGCGCATCACGGATCCGGCTCGGCTGATGAAACGTAGCTTTGTGTTGCTCCTCGAACAGCCACGCGAGAGTAGAATGCGGTACATAGACTGCCATGAAGGCGTCCAATGTCTTGTCCAGGACATTCAGGTAACTTAATGTGAGTAGCGCAGTGGCATCCACGCCGACCGTCGTCTGAGCAATATCCAGCGATGCCGGCAGACGCGCGCCGCTATACGCGGGAACAGCGCTTCGTCGCCTCGGATCACGCTGCGACGAGTTTGCAAAGGCTGGAAAGAGCGTCAACTCGGTCAATGACTTGTTAAGGGATTCGGCCGCAAGAGACATCGGAATCTCACCACGGCTCAGGAGCCGCCACTCGACGTTCCCAGGCAGGCTTCGTGTTGAGGACATCCTTCAAGCTCACCGCCTGGAGTGGGCCGTCATGTCCGGAGAGTTCAGCGGCTTTGTGAAGCCACTGTCCAACCTCCGGTTCGTCCTCGCAACCGGCTCTCGCAGCCAAGAAATAAGCGCCGGCTAAGACATTAGCGTCGTCACAACCTGTCACCACCGCCGCCGATATCAAGTCTCTAGCATGAGGCGACTTCAAATGCAGAGCGAGTTGAGCGGCGACGATCAATTCCTCTGCGTTTCTCTTGTCTCTCTCTGAGTACTCGGTGGCGACAAATCCAGACAGAGTGTCCCAGTCGCCTAGCGCGATTCCTAAATTCACCTTTAGAGCACGATAGTTCTGATGGTCCCGATCGTCACTCAGCTTGGCGAGTTGCGTACGAGCCTCCACAAGCGCGCCTTCATAGTAAAGCGCCCAGGAATAGGACATCTGCAAGGTATTGGACTGCGACAACAGGTCAGGACGTGCTCTGAGAAACTCTACAAGGTGTTCACTTCTGTTGGCGTTGCTTAAGGCATTCGTGAAACGCTCAGCGTCGCGTACTGTCCGTGTTCTTTCAAATAGAAGTCCTCCGTACTTGCACAGATCATCCCAGTCATGCTTCTGTTCGAGTGCGTCGACCAATGCTACCAGATCAGTCAACGAGTCACTTTTCTTGAACTGTGCCTTTCGAGCTTCAACCGGATCCGCACCCTCTGCCTCTGAGATGAGCCGTCGCAGGCGGTCTTCCTCGGCTCCGGACAGTCCTTCCTCCAAGAGCAACTGAAGGCAATCATCAGCCTTTTGGGGCAACCCAGCTCGAGACAGTAGCTCGATCTGTAGAAATCGCATCGATTTCTGATCAAGATATTTGGACAGTGTGTCGTAGTGCTTAGCAACGTAGTTTGCAACAGCTTCGGGAGTCTCTTGCGTGAAGGCGAGAGCAAGACGGGCGTACGCAGTATCTTCTGTGATTCCGTCGTGGAGGACAATCTGTCGCTCGATCTCCTTCTCAATGGCCACTCGGTCCAACTTGATTCCGAACGAAAGTCCGAGAGGAACAAGGCGAAGCGCTGACTTGGTGTCATGAAGCGTCTTCTCTAGCTTTTGTTTCCCGTTGTCTGATGTCTTGGAGTCTCTTAGCTCAAGCCACAGAGCGTACTCATCCTCTGACGTTGCGGTGTCAGGGCAGTTAAGCTCACGTGCAACTCTTGAAGCGTCAGCAAAGTGACGTTGCGCTGCCCTGCGGGCATCCATCGCGGCCTCGTCCGAGGCGAGCGGGAAGCCGGCTGCTTCAAATGGCACATGATTGAGCGCAGAAGAACGAATCTCAATTGGAACTGTGCCAAGGAGACACGTCACCGCTACCATATGATGGAGAACTGGGGTTGTGGAGAAATCCTGCGCCCTTAACCCATCAACGGTTTCCTGTGCGGCTTCCCAGCGGCCCAACAGAAGCTGTTGCGTCAGAAGGAAATGCTTACCATCAGGATCCAACGAAGCAACGCTTGTTCCTCCCTTTTCCAGCCAGTCAAGAGCACCTGCCGCGCCTTCATAACGTGCTACGATCGTGAGAGCTGCTGACCGCGAGGACGGTGAGTCAATACCTGCCAGAATGCTCAGTGCAGCGCTCTTGTCACCTTTCGTTGAAATGATGAAAGCATCAGCTATATCGACCTCAGACGTAGAATCCAAAGTCTTTGCGAGCGTCAGATACTCCTCTGACTTGTTCAATTCATCGGTAAGAGACAATATACGTGCACACCAAGACAGTGTCCTGCTCTTAACTTCATCGGTTCCCCAAGAGAGGTCCCCTTCAATAAGTCGTCTACCAAGCGACAATGATGAGCGGATTCTGTCGAATTCAGTGAACCATCGTGACTTCCGAAGTAGAGTGACTTCATTTTCGATTTGCTGATCAACTAGCGCCGTTGGGAAGTGAGAGTGAGGGAACACGCCCAGCTGGACACTTCCCAAGTCAGCGGAGATGTGCTTTTGCGTTTTAGATTCATGACTCGGCTTCAACTCCCTTAGCACATCACGTTCTTCGAATATGCGTTGGTGTTCATCCCGGATCTGACCAGCGATATCTAAGGTGCTGAGATCACCCCCTATGACCACGGCTCCCGGCGAATTTGTGACAACGGTTGTCTTCGGTGAATTGTCGACAAGGGTAGCTCCCGGCGCGCTTGTAACAGAGGTGTGAGCATGTATCGTGTCTTTCTTCGACGGCCGAAACCACGAATAGATACCAATTGCTGTCCCAATAATCGTTGCGATGGCGGCGCAAGTAATCAGTAAATCCATTTCGTCATTACCAGTCGTGCCAACGAAGGGTTCAGGGCGCGATCAAGTTCCCCAGGTTCACAGTTGCCATGGTGCCGGACGCGGCAGCAGCTTCGGCCAGGTCCCATTCCGCGACGAGCTTCTTCAGCCGCTCGTTCTCCTGCTCAAGCAGCCGCAGCCGCCAGGCGTTCACCGCCGCCAACGCCCCGAGGCAGATGCGCCAGGCATAGACCCTTGGCTCGCTCACCGCACGCTTCTTGGCCACTTCCGCGACGAGACGGGATCCGGCTCGCGCAGGATCCTGACCAGCTGTTCATCAGTGAACCGACTCTTCCGCATGGGTTCCTCACAACGATGCTGTGGCCATTGTCTCAGGTTTCAGCTGGTCCGAAATACGCCGGGCAGGTCAGCATCCCCTCATCGTATCTCTCGTACGGAATCAGATGTCCGCGAGCGTTGAAGACCGTGTGTGGACGGCTTGATATCGTGGATCGCAGAGATGACCACGCGCTGATCAGCGCTGCGGCGAACCATCGTCACGACCGCCGTTGTCATCCAACGACGATTGCGTGACGGCCAGTGACGCGCACGCATGGCGGGCGGACAGAGGCACAATAGAGCCGAACCGCCGTGCACGGCGTTCCTGTACTTTCTCTGGCGTGCGGGCCAGCTCGGCGACCGGCGCTGGGCCGCGCGCTACCTTGGACGATGCTGGCATAGCGGAAGGACACGGTCGGGTAGACCAGGGTCGTTGCTGACCCTGGCCCCCCACAGATCCGGACGTGCGGGTTCTGCCGCATCCGGCTCCTCGACAGACAGCTTCGCTACGCGCCGTCGCGTACCCGCGGGTCCAGGAAGCCAGGCGATGGCCACCGCCATCCCTAAGGCGTGTCTGGCCAGTTCGGCTATCCGTTGTCGTGACGTGGAGACGGGACCCAACCTCGGTGTGTTGGCCGTCTTTCCCTCCAACGGTGCCACCTGCCGGTGCCCCCTTCCCTCCACGGGGTCTCGTGGGCTCAATGCCCCCGCTTCGGCGGTACTATGAGACACGCCGACGCCTCGCCGCCCATCCCCCCGCGCTTCGTTGCCTTCGCCCGGCGGTACCATCCGAGCACCTGCGGTTCGCTCCGTCGGACGCCAGGTGCGACGTCCACGGCCTCGGGCTGGTATTGTCAGGTTGAGGCGACGAGTGGCAGAGTAGGCCGATGAGGAGCAAGTCGGCCAGCTATCACGGATATCGATTCCCGCCCGACATCATCAGCCACGCGGTCTGGCTCTACTATCGGTTCTGCCTCAGCTTCCGCGATGCTGAAGATCTCCTCGCGCAGCGAGGCGTGACGGTCACCTACGAGACGATTCGGCAGTGGTGCCAGCGGTTCGGTCCGGTCTACGCGCGGCAGCTGCGGCGCCGGCGCGGTCGGATGGGAGACACCTGGTATCTCGACGAGGTGTTCGTCACGATCCAGGGTCGCCAGCAGTATCTGTGGCGCGCGGTCGACGAGGACGGTGACGTCCTGGACATCCTCGTGCAATCGCACCGGAATCGGCGAGCAGCCGTCCGATTCTTTCGGACGCTACTGAAAACCCAGGGCCGTATCCCTCGACGACTGATCACCGACCAACTGCGCTCCTATGCCGCCGCGTGCCGCACCGTGATGCCGTCCGTGGTCCACGTCACTGATCAGTACGCGAACAATCGAGCCGAGGTCTCCCACCAACCGACGCGTCAGCGGGAGCGCCAGATGCGGCGTTTCAAGTCGGCCGCTCAGCTCCAACGGTTCGCGTCGGTTCACGGTATCGTGCAGAATCTCTTCCGCGTCAGTCGACACCTCCTGCGGTCCGCTCACCACCGCCTGCTCCGCACCCGCGCGTTTGTGGAATGGGATGCGGTGACATGCGCCTGCTGAGAACGATCGGAGGCATCGATTTCACGGGGCAAGAGCGCGCTGCCCACAACAAGTTGACAATGCCGTCAATGGCTGTAGTTGTGGCACGGGTGACGCATCGGGTCACGACGACTGGCAGCCTGGAGCACCGGTGACCGTGCCTCGTCTTCGACTCCACCTCGCGTTCCTGCTGCTCGCGACCAGCGTGGTCATCGTCCAATGCTCAGGGACGACGCCCCGTCAGTGGATCGCCGGAGACTCGCACGTCCACAGTCATTGGAGCCCCGGATACGACCGGACCTCGAATCCGCCGGTACCGCTCAAAGGCGGGGGAGCGATCTACTCGACGCCGCAAAACGCCATGATGGCCCGTCGATATGGGTTGGCCTGGATGGTCACGACGGACCACGGTGGCCCGAACCACTCCAAGTTCAATATGACACGGGCCTACCCCGAGCTGCAGGAGTCGCGTCTGGCCGTGCCGGAGGTGCTCCAGTTCTACGGGATGGAGCTGAACATGCCGGGGATGGACCATCACACGTTGGTCGTTCCCCATACCGACGACGAATGGTCGGTGGTGTTCGACATCGAGAGTCGTTTTGATGCCAACGAGGCCTGGCCGGCCGACCCTGCACGCAATACGCGGGCGGCTCGGGTACAGGCACTCGAGCACATGAACACGCTGCCGAGTCTGCCGCTGGTCTTCGCCAATCACCCGTCGCGGTCGGCAACCGGCGTCGGTCAGTATGGCCGCGACGAGCCTTGGGAGCTCCGGGAAAACAACGATCTGGCGCCGGACGTCTATCGTGGCATGGAAGGCGCGCCAGGACATCAGGCCGGCACCCTCGCGCCCGACGGCACACCACGCCGCGACGCCGGCGGAGGGCTGGTCGGCGCTCGCGGCGGTTACGTGACCTCCGGAGCCCACACGCTCGGCGGCTTCGACCAGATGACGGCCATCGTGGGGGGGCTTTGGGACTCACTGCTCGGCGAGGGGCGGCGCTTCTGGGTCGTCGCGACCTCTGACTCTCACGCGCACTACACGGAATTATCTCGGCGTGGCTCGGACTTCTGGCCGGGCGAGTTTCACAAGACCTACGTCCATGCCAGACGTGAGTACGGTGATGTGCTCGACGGGTTGCGGAACGGTCGGATCTTTGCCGTGGCGGGCGATCTGGTGACCCAGCTCGACGTTGTCGCCGCGGTATCGGGGCGTCGCGCCGAGATGGGGGGCACGCTCGAGGTCGGTCCGGGCGAGGACGTGACCGTCGACATCCGGTTCCGTGATCCCGACGCGCCGAACGCGAACGGGGACAACCCGCGCGTGACTCGCGTTGACTTGATCCTCGGAGCAGTGCGAGGCGATGTCGAGGATCCGAGCGAAGACCGGAACGAGACCACGAGGGTGATCGCGCGTTTCACCGACGAGACGTGGACCAAGGACGGCGACACCTACAGCGTGTCGATACCGCTCCCGGCATTCAATGGCCGTGTCTATATCCGGGTGCGCGGAACCAATACCGACGACGAAGAGCCCCAAATGGACAAGCTGGGGGAGGACCCCTGGGCTGACTTGTGGTTCTACTCGAACCCGATCTTCATCGAATTTCTGGACGCTGGGGTATGACGACAGGGTCCCGGCACCCGCGGGGCCCAGGTCTTGGCGATCGGGTCCCTGGGCGCGGAGCACATGTGAGGAAGGGACGTGAATCGATGCGGTGGATCATCTGCGTGCTGTGCGTGAGCGGGGTCGTTCTGACGACCAACGGACCAGTGAGCGTGTCGGGTCAGACCGGCCGGGCCGCCGCGGGAACGTTCGAGTATGTCCTGCTGGGTTGTGTTGCAACTTCAGGGCTGCGACGTCAGGATGGACCACCTTTGGCAAGCACCGTACCGGGTCCCCCATCATGCCCAGCGACAATCCGTTCAAATGGCGCCAGTTCGAACCCGCCCTCATCCTCCAGTGCGTTCGGTGGTACCTGCGGTATGCCTTAAGTTATCGCGATCTCGAGGACATGATGCGCGAGCGGGGCCTGTGTGTCGACCATACGACGATCTATCGATGGGTGGGTGCAGCGTTATGCGCCAGAGATCGACAAACGGTGTCGGCCATTCCTGAGGCGCACCAACGACTCGTATCGGATCGACGAGACGTACGTGCGTGTCGCCGGGGCCTGGACGTATCTCTACCGTGGCGTCGATTCCAACGGCGATACCCTGGATTTCTTGCTGCGAGCGACGCGCGACAGGAAGGCGGCCATCGCGTTCTTCCGCAAGACGTTAGGCGCGGCTCATACGACGCCCCCTCGCGTGGTGACCGTGGACAAGAACCCCGCCTACCCTGTGGGTGGCGAATTACTACTCAGCCCGCAAGCCGTTGAGATTATCAAGTTTGGTGATCCTGGGAGTGGTCGCTAGGATGTTCCGATGCGCGACCTGTGGGTGGCGAATTGCTAATCAGCCCCGCAATCCGTTGAGATTATCAAGTCTTGTGATCCTGGGCGTGGTCGCTAGGATGTCCAGATGCGCGACCCGATCATCCTGCTGGTGCACCTGATCGCCACCCTGGCGCGGCTCATGGGCCCCGGCGGTCTACGGTCTGTCGTCGCCGAATCGCTCTTGGTCAAGCATCAACTGCTGATTCTCAATCGCTCGCGACACCGGGCGCCGAATCTCCGCGTGTCGGATCGGATCCTCGCCGGTGTCTGTGCGCTGTTCATGCGCCCGGCTCGTGTGTTCCGCTCGGCGATCGTGCTCAGACCGTCGACGATCCTGAACTTCCATCGAACGTTGCGCCAACGTAAATACCGACTGCTGTTTTCACCGAAGCGCCGCCGCACAGGACCCAAGGGTCCGCCCAAAGACCTAGTCGACGCCATCGTCGACATGAAGCGGCGCAACCCCAGGTGGGGCTGTCCGCGGATCGCACAACAGATCGCGCTCGCCGTTGCGGTCGACATCGACAAGGACGTGGTGCGCCGAGTGCTCGCCACGCACGATCGACCGACACCCCGCTCGGGTGGTCCGTCCTGGCTGACATTCCTGGGGCATGCGAAAGATAGCCTGTGGAGCATCGACCTGTTCCGGTGCGAGTCGGCGACCCTGCGAAGCCATTGGGTGCTGGTGGTGATGGACCAATACACGCGGCGGATCGTCGGCTTTGGCATCCATGCTGGAACCGTGGATGGCCGCGCCCTGTGCCGCAGGTTCAACCATGCGATTCGAGGGCTCTCGCGTCCGAAGCGCCTCAGCTCCGACCACGACCCGCTGTATCGGTTTCACCAATGGTGCGCCAACCTGCGGGGGCTGCAGGTGACCGAGGTGAAGAGTGTGCCGTATGTGCCGCTGTCGCATCCGTTTGTCGAACGGTTGATCGGCACGCTGCGACGAGAATGCGTGGATCAACTGCTGTTCTGGTCTGCGTCGGACCTGGAAGACAAACTGGTGGCCTTCCAGGACTTCTACAATGCGCATCGGGCCCATGCGTCGTTGGACGGGCGGACGCCCGTCCCGATACGAAAGGATGTCGCACGGCTCGACCGCTACCGCTGGGACGAGCATTGCCGCGGACTCTATCAGACGCCGATCGCGGCGTGAATCTGAACAGCGAAGACGGTGGCGAGCGTGGCGACGCGCCCGCCTGCAGAGTCTGCCGCGTTCCCGCCATCGCGCAGCAGGGCAGTACTTCAGCAACACATCTCACGCACGCCATCGCGAGAACTTCGCGGATGGTTCCGGCTCCCGCGACATGAAGATCGAGCGATAGATCGAATTCTGAACCGCCCCGGGTTCTTGAGAGAGCTCGTTAATTGACTCCGGCCCGCATGGCTGGAGCGTCCTGCGCCTGATAGTACTGCTGTTCGTACTCAACCGGCGGCACGTTCCCGATCGGCTCTAGTAACCGCCGGTTGTTGAACCAATCGACCCAGTCGAGCGTCGCGAACTCCACGGCCTCGAGGTGCCGCCACGGGCCACGACGACGGATCACTTCGGTCTTGTACAACCCGATCACCGACTCGGCGAGGGCGTTATCATACGAATCCCCGACACTCCCCACCGACGGGTCGATGCCGGCGTCCGCCAGGCGGTCGGTGTAGCGGAACGAGAGATACTGCGAGCCGCGGTCGCTGTGATGCACGAGCTGATCGATTGCCGGCCGGGCGTAGAGGGCCTGCTCGAGCGCATCGAGGGCGAGATCGGTGCGCAGCGAACTGGACACGCGCCAGCCCACGATCCGTCGCGCAAAGATATCGATGACGAAGGCCACGTAGACGAAGCCGCGCCAGGTGGCGACGTAGGTGAGGTCGGCCACCCACAGCTCGTTGGGCCGTGTCGCCACGAACTCGCGGTTGACGAGGTCCGCTGGCCGCGCCGCCGCGTCATCGGGGGTCGTGGTCTTGAATGCGCGTCCGCGGACGACACCCTGCAGCCCCATCTGCCGCATTAATCGCTCCACCGTACAGCGCGCGACGGCGATGCCATCGCGCGTCAGTTGTCGCCAGACCTTGCGGGCGCCGTAGACGCCGAAGTTCTCGTCCCACACCTGCTGGATCTGCGTCGTGAGCCAGTCATCGCGCTGGGCGCGCTCCGAGCGCCGGGCCGGATGCGCCTGCTCCGTCTTGTGGCGGAAATAGGTGGCCGGGGCGATCGGGAGCACCTCACAGATCGGCTCGACCCCGTACGTGCCACGATGCGCGTCGATGAAGGTCACCATGACCTCGGTCGGCGGTCGAGCTCCGCCTGCGCGAAAAACGCCGAGGCCTTCCGCAAGATCTCATTGGCACGCCGGAGTTCGCGGACCTCACGCTCCAGCTCCTTCAGCCGAGCCCGTTCTTCTGTGCTCAGCCCCGGACGACGGCCGATATCACGCTCGGCCTGCCGGACCCAGTGGCGGAGCGTCTCCGACGTGCACCCGATCTTCTCCGCCACTGACCGGATCGCCGCCCACTGCGAGTCGTGCTGATGTTCGTGGTCGAACACCAACCGGACCGCCCGCTCTCGAACCTCCGGTGAGTACTTCCTCGGTCTTCCCATGGACTCCATCCTCCCAAGAAATGGAGCCTCTCGGAAACCCGGGGCGGTTCATTCTTACGAATTCGCCACCCTCACGCCGATCACGCGTCCGCCTGCACACCGCATCAGCGGTTCCAACGGCTCCCCGTCCGCGCGTCAGAATGGGCGGTTTAACCACGGGCTGCTAACCCTTGAGGACCGCTCCAACCACGCCGGCACTACACCCCGCCGGAGGCGGCTCATCGCTCAACGCTGTCGCCGCTGGTAAAGTCCGTCGCGCATGCCTGTGCTTCGCCGGATGAGCAACTATTGAGACGTCGTATGGTGCGAAAAAGCGGCCGAGGCTAGGTCGGTGCTGGTCGAGTCTCCCAAGTAGTCTCAGGCTATGCCGCCTGCGCTGCAGTTTCTCGTCCTCACGTTCGCTGGCTGGGTGAACCGTCACCAAGACGATCTGATCGACTATCTCCGGGAGGAGAATCGGGTCCTCCGAGAACACCTGGGCCCTCGGCCGCTTCGCCTGACGGACGCCCAGCGTCGTCGACTCGCTGTGCGCGGTCACAAACTCGGCCGGCGGGTCTTGACGCAGGTCGCGGGCATCGTCACCCCGGATACGATCCTGCGTTGGTACCGGAGACTGATCGCCAAGAAATACGATGGCAGCGCCCGCCGACGTCGAGGTCGACCAATGACCCGACAAGACGTCGCCGAGCTCGTGGTCAGGATGGCGGTCGACAATCCGCGGTGGGGCTACACGCGGATCCGCGGCGCGCTCTCAAACCTCGGCCACACTATCGCCCGGACCACGGTGAAGCGGATCCTGCACGACCACGGAGTCGACCCGGCGCCCGAGCGGAGCCGGCACATGCCCTGGAAGACGTTCCTGCAGGCGCACTGGGAGGGCCTGGCGGCCTGCGATCTGTTCACCGTCGAGGTGTTGACGCTGGCGGGGCTCAGGCGGTACCTCGTCTTTTTCGTGATCGAGCTGAGATCCCGCCACGTGACCATCGCCGGGATCCACCCGCAGCCGGGCGGCGCGTGGATGGAGCAGCAGGCCCGCAATTTGACCGACCCGGTCGATGGCTGTTTGCGCAGGGCGCGCCATCTGATTCACGACCGCGATCCCCTCTCTACGCGGGTCTTTGGCGAGATCCTGGAGAGCGCCGGTGTTCAGCCGATTCGGCTGCCGCCGAAGAGTCCCAATCTCAACGCCTATGCCGAGCGGTTCGTCAGGTCGATCAAAGAGGAGTGTCTCACACGCGTGGTCCCGCTCGGCGAGGGGCATCTGCGTCGTCTCGTCTACGAGTACATAGAACACGACCATCGCGAGAGAAACCACCAGGGACTCGACAACCAGCTCCTGCAACGACCACCACCTCCGCGAAGGCCGGACGCCGACGTTCGGCGGCGGGTACGCCTCGGAGGATTACTCAGTTTCTACAATCGAGAGGCCGCATGAGGGGTCGACCGATTAAACGCACCTTACGCGGTCAGGGGGGGTTGATCTGGCGGCGATCGGGGCTGTCGCGGCGTACGTGCGGTTTGGCGTTGCCAGTGCAACGTGTTGCACGCGGCGCAGCGGGTCTGCGTGGTCCAGTCGACCCGGTGGTAGAGTGGAACTCGAGTCGCCATCAGCATCGGCTCCCGGTTGCTCCGACTCCGGTGTCCGCGTAGCATGTCGTTCAGGAGGCGCATACGGTCAGATTCGCTACGGCGATCCTGTTTCTCGTCGGTCTGGTCTGGTTATTTTGGATTGCGTATCAAGACTCGAAAGCCGCGCCCTGCTTGAGCTGTTCGGCGTCTACAAACCATCCGAGCGGTCTTTGTGTTTCGTGTCGGGCCGAGGAGCAACGGCGGCGGCAGGCAGCGGCGGGAGCAGAACAGAAAGGGAAGAAGCGCGAAGAAGCGCGGCCTGCCAGCGGACCGAGCTTCGATCCGTTTCAGGTTCTCGGTGTTAGACCTGTGGCGACCCAGGAGGAGATCAAGGCTGCCTACCGGGAGATGATGAGCAAGTATCACCCGGATAAAGTCGCACACCTGGGCGAGGAGTTCCAGGAGATCGCCAAAGCGAGAACCAAAGCGATCAATCAAGCCTACGAGACGTTGAAGGCCCTCTAGAAGCCATCCCATAAACCCCGCATCAAGATGAGGCAGCAAGCAAGGTGGAGCATGTGGCGCCCACGCCAACGTGGGGCGCGGAGAGACCGCCGTGTAATGGTGTCGTGCCATCCAAGAAGGGGCGAGATGGATCCGATACAACTGGCCCTGAAGATCAGGCTCGGTGTCGTGCTGATCTGCGCTGCTGTCGATCAGCCTGAGCGAGTCTCCCACGTTTGTCTCGCTCGCGGCTCTCTCTAGATAGGACTGGCACGTGGCAGTCACCAGGATGAGGGGACGACGCGACTTTCTGACACTTAGCATCGCCGGTCTGTGGCTAGCCACAGCTTGCGGATGCGACGTGGTGTCAACAACACCCAAGGCAGCACAAACCACGCCCGAACCTGCCTCGAGGGGGACGCTCCCGCCAACGGAGCAGGCGACGGTCGACCTGTTCAAAAATGTGCGCCCGTCGGTGGCGTACATCACGACGCTCACGCAGCGTCGGAACCTGTTCACAGGCGTCGCGACAGAGGTACCTCGTGGCACCGGATCGGGCTTCGTCTGGGACGACGCCGGTCACGTCGTCACGAACTTACACGTGCTTCAGGGTGCGACCGCGGCGCAGGTCGTGCTTCACGATCAATCGACCCACAGAGCCGCACTGGTCGGGGTCTCACGCGGACACGATCTCGCGGTGCTGAGAATCGATGCGCCCGCCCATGTCCTACGACCAGTCGCCATCGGCCGCAGCGACGACCTGCAAGTCGGCCAGAGCATCTTCGCGATTGGCAACCCATTCGGACTCAATGCGACGCTGACCACTGGCATCGTGTCGGCGGTGGGCCGTGAGATTGCGGCGGTCGGCGGTGGCACGATTGAGAATGCCATTCAAACCGACGCGGCCATCAACCCAGGGAACTCCGGTGGGCCGCTCCTTGACAGCGCCGGGCGGCTCATCGGAGTCAACACCGCGATCTACAGCCCGTCCGGTGCATCGGCTGGTATCGGCTTCGCGGTTCCGGTGGACACCGTGCGTCGTGTGATCCCGCAGATTATTGAGAACGGTGAGTACACACCACCTCGACTTGGCATTCGAGTGAGTGCGGACCTCGACGCCTACGTGCGAACCCGATTGCGGCTCAGCGGAGTGGTGATTCTCGAGGTCGAGCCAGGGACAGGCGCTGACAGGGCTGGGCTTCAAGGAACGTCGCGGGCGGCGGACGGTCGCTTGATTCTCGGCGATATCGTTCAGGCCATCGATGGGGACGACGTGCGCGGCTTCGGAGAGCTTCAGACGGTACTGGATCGGTACACTCCCGGTGACGAGGTGACCGTCACGATACTTCGAGACGGCCAACCCCGCGATTTTCGTATCCAGCTTTTCTAGACCTAAGGACTGAGATCAATCCTTTGGTTCCAGACGAGAGTTTCGCGTTCAAACCGGGCCAGCCGGTCGGGTGTCAAGGGCGGCCTAATTTAGGCTCTGCCGAGTTGTCCAAGAAACCGGGTCCGATACAGGCCGTCCGAGACCGTCCTCAGCGGTTGTCCACGATGGCGATGCCCCACGGACCGTCGCCGATAAGGAAGTTCGATCCAGTTTCTGGACACTACGGCCTCGGGCTTGGTGAGCCGGTGCCCGCCCCCCGGCGGTCTTTACGATGGAGACGACGAGGCCTCCCGGGTTCCCGGGAAACCCACCCGCACGCATGCCACGCGCTCCGACCCCGGCGAGGTCGCCGCCTCCACGGCCTCTGAGACGCGGCGAGATGACCTTCCGTCCAACGCACGACGTCGGCCCTCGCACTCAATGCATGTCGGGGCTCACTCACGCGGCCTACGGGCTCCCTGTGAACGCTTCGCGCCCTGGGTCTCCCCAGGCCCACGCATCACTCGGTTCCGGCTGGCGGCCGACCTTGGCCGGATGGGATTGGATACCCACAGGGTTTCGAACAAGGTTTCGAAGATCACATCACGGCATCTTGTCCCCCTTGACCGGCTTTCCGGGGATGTCCCATCAGCTGCTGAAATCGTGACGTAGAGCGACGGTTCCTTCCTTGCCCCGCCTGTGGTAGATGGGGCGATGTCAATGTCCGAAGGGAGGAAGGAACCGCCATGAAGAAGCCTGCCACAACCGAGCCGTACTGTCAGCCACACGTTGAGCTCCAGCTGCCCTTGCCCTTGCTCAGCCGTCTGAGGGCAGTGCGAGAAGGGTTCTTCGAGCTGTGCATCCGCGTGGGCGAGCACGCGCTGCACGCGCTGATGGAGCAAGACCGCACGGCCCTGTGTGGCGCGAAGTGGTCACGGGACGCCGCGCGGAGCGCGGTGCGGGGCGGCTCAACCGCGAGCGAGATCACGTGGGGCGGGCGTCGGCTGCGCGTCCGGCGGCTGCGCGCCGCGCAGGTCGACGGTCCCGAGCTGGCCCTGCCGAGCGTTAGCTGGGCCGCCGATCGCGATCCGCTCGATGATCTAGACGTGGCGGTCGATCGTCGCGGGCGTGTCGACGCGGTCGTACGGCGCGTCGCTGGACCCGGTGCCCGCCGAGCGTCGCACACGGGCGACGTCGCGCAGTGCGGTCTCGCGGCGCTTCGTGGCGCTGAGCCAGCGGCAGCTGACGACGTGCCTGTCGCGCCCACTCGGCGACTTGGATCTCCAGGTGGTGATGATCGAGGGCATCGCCTACCACGACCACGCGATCTTGGTCGCCCTGGGCATCGATACGCGTGGCACCAAGCATGTCTTGGGGGTGCGCGAAGGGACGACGGAGAACAGCACCGTGGCCGGGGCGTTGCTGAGTGATCTGGTCGACCGCGGGCTCGCGGCGGATCAGCCGGTGCTGTTTGTCATCGATGGCGGCAAGGCGCTTCGCAAGGCGATCCGCCGCGTGTTCGGGGCGTACGGGGTGGTGCACCGCTGCCAGGTGCATACGCTACGCAACGTACTCGAGCACCTGCCCGAGGAGTTGCGTCCGTCGGTCCGCCACGCGATGCGTCAGGCGTACGACGCCTCCATCTCGTCGGACTCGGCGCAGCGCCAGCTCGAGCGGCTGGCCCACTCGTTGGCTGGGGACCACCCTGGCGCGGCCGCCTCGTTACGTGAGGGGCTCGAGGAGACGCTGACGCTGCACGCGTTGGGGATCACCGGGGCGTTGTGGAAGACTCTGCGGAGCACCAATCCGATTGAAAACCTCAACGGCGGCGTCGCGAAGTTCACGCGCAACGTGCGCCGTTGGCGCGATGGCTCGATGATTCTTCGGTGGGTCGGGTCCGCACTCCTCGACGCCGAGCAGCAGTTTCGCCGCGTGCGCGGCTACCGCGAGATGCCCGCTCTGATCGAGGCACTGCGCCAGCGCGTCGCCACCGGCGAGACGAAGGAGGAAAGACAAGTCGTCTGATACGATCGGTGTCCGGAGGAGCCGTCAGCTCTCGCGGAGATCAGCAGCGAGCGGGACATCCCCGGGCTTTCCCGGCACACGCGTTGTTGCATGAAGACTCTCCGCGGGTGGGCGTAGTGTCCATCTCGTCCCATCGCGCCCCGCGCAGGGCCTGTCCGGCCGCACCATAGGACCCGCGTGACGCGCCTTACCAATGGCCGACCTGAGCATTCTCGAAAAACGTCAGCTTGAGCGGCTGCTGCAGATGGGCGACGGCTATGTGCTGAATTTCTCGAATCGCACGCTGCAGGAATTCGTGAGCGACAGCGTCGGCCGCGACATCTACGACGCCCGGTACGCCTACGGTAGCGGGTCGAAGGCGAACGTGCTGCGCGGCTTCTGGAAGGAGGAAGGAAGCCGCAGGGTCGGCAAGCTGCTCGGCGATCTGCTGGATTACGCGCAGAGCGAGTGCGGCGTGGCGGCGGACGACAAGGATCTGCTGGCCTGTCGGCGCACGGTGGCGCGGCTGATTAAGGACGGCCCGGTGCCGGAGCTCGATGCGCTGAGCGCCGTATCAGACAAGCGCGATTTCGAGGCGGCCGCGAAGGCCGTGCGCGACGCGATTGATCACAACGAACCGGAGGCCGGACTCGACCGGCTGCATACCTTCATCATCAAGTACGTGCGCTCGCTGTGCGAGCGGGCGGGGCTTGTTGTCGACCGCGATACGCCGCTGCACAGCCTGTTCGGTGGGTACGTGAAGTACCTGGGCAAGAGTGGTGTTATCGAATCCGACATGACGCTGCGCATCCTGAAATCGAGCATCTCGACGCTGGAAGCGTTCAACGACGTGCGCAACAACCGGAGCCTCGCGCACGACAACCCGATCCTGAATTACGAAGAGGCGTTGCTGATCTTCAACCATGCCGCGGCCTCAGTGAGATTCCTGCGCAGCATCGAGCGGCAGGTTGAAGAACACGCCCGCGCAGTGGCGCAGGCCGAGGATATCAACGACGATATTCCGTTCTAGGCCGCGCTGCGGCGGCCTGCCTGTCGGCAGGTTTCTGCCGCTCGTTGAACTTCTGGTCGACACGAAAGCCGAACTCTTCCCCCAAGATACTGGGCTCGAGCCCGTCGTGAACCTGCCATGCTGGGCCTCAGAAACAACCGCCAGCCTCAACTTGACAATACTGACGATGAGTGATCACGACCAGCCGGTGGCGGCCAACCTGCTCGACCGGCAGTTCGTCGCGGAGGGGCCGAACCAGCGGTGGGTCGGCGACACCACCGCGTTCGTCATCGGGAGCTCGTCCTATCCGAATATCGGGCCGCCGCGAATCTGGAATCGCCGCATGTCCGGCTCTAGTCGAGTGGCGTTGTTGCGCGGTTCGAAAACTGACCCGCAACGCCCCCTACCCACAGACCCGTTAACGACCGATAGCGTACGACGCCGGCCTACCACGCTGAGTCATCTGATTGAGGATGTTACATGCGAGGATGGCCTCCGTCTCTTGCCCCGCCCGACTGCGCGCTCGAAGGCTCTCCCCGATGATCAACTTGTACCGGAAGAAGGCGTTCTCCATACGGGCCTGCTGATGGTAGCCCGAGTCCTTCTTCCACTGTCGCCGTCCAGCCTGCTGCACCTGTCGGATCGTGCGGTCGCGCGCGGGCGATCGTGGTCGCCGTCCAGACACGGTGGCTGTCCTGGTCGGTGGAATGACGACCGTCGCGCCACGCGCACCCGCAGCCTCGTAGATGCCACGCGTGTCGTAGGCCGCGTCCGCCGTGAGGCAGGAGACGTCGCCTTCGACCTTGTCGATCAGATCGAGGGCCGTCGTCGCGTCGTCAACATGCCCGCCGGTCAGGGCGTGAGCGACGATCACGCCCGATCCGTCGACGCCCAGATGAAGCGTCTTCCAGCCGCGTCTACCGCGTCCGCCATGTTTCACGGCCGCCCATTCACCTTCACCCACAGTCGAGAGCCCGGTACTGTCGACGATGAGATGTATGCCTGCGCCCGCGGGGAGGCGGCGAAGTGCAAGGTCGAGGTGCTGACCACGCCGTGAGAGAGTCGTGTGATCGGGCGCGGACAGGTCGAGGCACAGCATCCCGAAGATCGACCGCAGAAAGCCCTCCGTCTGACGAAGAGGCAGGTGGAAGATGAGCCGGAGCGTCAGCGCGGTTTCGATGGCAACCTCGGAGTACTGCAGCTGCCCTCCGCGCGTGCCGACGCCCACGGCCTCCCACGTGGCGATCGCTTCCGGCGTCAACCACAGGGTGACGTCGCCTCGCTGGACCAGTGCTCGGTCGTACGCCGGCCAGTTTCCGACGCGGTATTTCGTTTTGTACCTGGGATGCACTCTCGACTTCACGTCGAGATCATGCCCCTTCGGCCGTCACGATGGCCAGGGCCGCGACGAACACTTGTTTCCGCGCACCGACGCCCTTGACCGTCCCGTCGTCACGCACCTTGATGTTGGCAGGCTTCAGGTCCCGATGGATCACCCCCGCTTCGTGCGCGGCTTCCAGCGCCTCGGCGATCTGCTTGGCGATAGGGAGCACCTCGTCAAGCGGAAGCCCTGAGCCTTGAGCCGGTCTTCGAGCGTCGGTCCTTCGACCAGCTCCAGGACGAGCGCACGGATGCTGCTGGACCCGTCTTCTTCAATGCCATGGATCTGCGCTATGTTCGGATGGTTCAGGCTGGTGAGAACTTGGCCTCTCGTTGGAACCGGGCGAGGCGATCTGGGTCAGACGCGAAGACGTCGGAAAGGATCTTCAGGGCGACATCGCGGCCCAGTTGAGTGTCGGTGGCGCGATAGCCCTGCCCCATGCCGCCCTCGCCGATGAGGGCGGTCACGTCGTAGTGGCCGAGCGTCGAGCCGACTTCGAGGGCCATCGGTCGAGCCTACGGTCGCTCGGCCTGCGCCGCTTCTTCCGTCTCCATCCAGCCGTCATACCATCGGAAGACGTTGCCGGTGAGGCTCCCGATGAAGATCTCACCGCTGTCGGCCACATCGAGCCAGTGTCCGGGGCTCTCCATCGCGCCGATGACCTCGCCGGTGTCGATGTCGACGCGCATGATCCGTCCAGCGAGCGTGTCGTAGGTGATGTTCTCGACGTTGTCGCGGTGCGTGATGACCCACACCTGGTCGTCCGGCGTGATGAAGATGTTTTGGGTGGCGCCCAGATGGGTCCACATGTGCAGGAACTCGCCGTTCTCGTCGAAAATCTGGATCCGGTTGTTCTCGCGATCGCTGGCGTAGACGCGACCCCGCGAGTCGACCGCCACCGAGTGGACGAGGTCGAACTCACCCGGGCCCGAACCGGGCGTGCCCCAACTGCTGACGAAGGTCCCCTCCGCGTCGTACTTGACGACCCGGTTGTTGCCGTAGCCGTCGGCGACGTAGAGCTCGTCGTTGGGACCGAACGCGATGTCGGCCGGACGATCGAAGGTCTCGTCGGTCGTGCCCGCCTGGCCCTTGATGCCGAGCGTCATCAGCAGCTCGCCGTCGTTGGTGAACTTCATCACTTGATGGTCGCCGTTGTCCGTGACCCAGACGTTGTCATGGCGGTCAATACGCAACCCATGTTCGTTGCCGAATCCGATGTCGCGCCCAAACGAACGAACGTAGTTGCCGTCGGCATCGAAGACGATGATCGGGTCGGCGACGTCGCCCCGATGAAACACGAAGACCTGACCACTGGAATCGGTCGCCACCGCCGACACCCGTCCAAAGCTCCAACCGTCGGGCATGGTGTTGGGCTCCTGGCCGAACCGGATGGCGACGCGGTACTTCATCAGGCCGCCTTCGTGAGGATACCAGCCCGACATCCCCTGCGCGTCGACCACCTGTCCGGGCGCGTGGGCGCGGTCGATATCGACACCGGGCGACGGTTGGGCGACATCCATGACGGCGTCGGGCGCCTCGGCGGTTGCGGCAGGTGCCGACGAGCACGCGGTCGCGAGAACCAACAACGCGACCAGACCCAGCAGTTGTCGTACAAGCATTTCAGGCTCCTATGGCTTGAGGTATTTCCGCACCCGGTGCGGGCCGACATCGGCCGCGTAGACGCTGCCGTCGAGATCCGCCGTGATGCCCGATGCCCCCGAGATTCGCAATTGTTCTTGCTGATCGAGATCGGGATCCGGGATGAAACGGGTGACCGAGCCGTCCCGCGCGCTGCCAATATAGATCCCCCGCTTGAAGCCCGGGTTGTTTCGCGAGTTCGACGTCGAGTCGGTGACATAGAGCACGTCGTTCTCGTCGATGAACATGCCGCTCGGCCGACCGAACTGTGTCCAGGCGGCGACGAAGGTCCCGTCCGGGGCGAAGATCTGCACCCGACTATTCGACCGGTCGCCGACGAACACGCGCCCCGTGGTGTCCAGGGTGATGGCGTGCGGCTGGTTGAGCTCGCCGGGACCGTCACCGGGCCGTCCCCACGTCGTGATGAACGTGCCGTCCTTTGCGAACTTCACCACACGGTTGTTCGGCCCGTGGCCATCCGTCACGAAGATGTCGCCGTTCGCGGCGACCGCGACATCGGACGGCCGATCAAAGGTGTCCGGACCGTTTCCCGCGACACCGGCCTGCCCAAGCGTCAGCAGCAGCTCACCAGTCGCACTGAACTTGAAGACCTGATGCCCTCGACCTCCGGCCGGCAGGCCGAGCACCGTGTCGCTCGCGTTGTAGTCGGTCGCCCAAATGTGGCCTTCCGGATCGATGTGAAACCCGTGCGGAGCCGCGAATCGCCCTTCGCCCCAGCTGTCCAGCAGCTCGCCCGACGGACTGAATTTCAGAATCGGCGGATCATCGTCCCGACCCACACAGGTAGCGGCCCCGGCCGGCAGGGTATTGAAGCACCGATGAAAGACCCAGATGTTCCCCTCCGGGTCACGATCCACGCCGATCGTCTCGCCCCACTCGCCACCGTTCATCCGCATCGGCAGCTGTGGCCACTCCTCGACAAGACGATACGGTGTGGCCGGTGGCTGTGCCGCGACCCCGGCGATCACCATGAAGAAGCCGAACGCGATCAGCGCGAGTCCCATTCGGTCGATGCGTAACATCTTGCCCCACACAGAGCATTCAGGTCAGAACGCCCGGAAACCTGACAGACCGATTATCCGGGATTTCCGATTTGCCTGCCCTAGATGGCCCCTTTATACACCCGAAGGCCGCCCAGCGCCCGAAACTCTTGTTCGTCACAGCATCGTCCCGCTTCAGAGGCCGTCAGCTCAGCCCGTGGTGACGTGCGGTGGCGTTGTTGCGCGGTTCGAAAACTGACCCGCAACGTCCCCTACCCACAGACCCGTTAACGACCGATAGCGTACGACGCCGGCCTACCACGCTGAGTCATCTGATTGAGGATGTTACATGCGAGGATGGCCTCCGTCTCTTGCCCCGCCCGACTGCGCGCTCGAAGGCTCTCCCCGATGATCAACTTGTACCGGAAGAAGGTGTTCTCCACACGGGCCTGCTGATGGTAGCCCGAGTCCTTCTTCCACTGTCGCCATCCAGCCTGCTGCACCTGTCGGATCGTGCGGTCGCGCGCGGGCGATCGTGGTCGCCGTCCAGACACGGTGGCTGTCCTGGTCGGTGGAATGACGACCGTCGTGCCACGCGCACCCGCAGCCTCGTAGATGCCACGCGTGTCGTAGGCCGCGTCCGCCGTGAGGCAGGAGACGTCGCCTTCGACCTTGTCGATCAGATCGAGGGCCGTCGTCGCGTCGTCAACATGCCCGCCGGTCAGGGCGTGAGCGACGATCACGCCCGATCCGTCGACGCCCAGATGAAGCTTCTTCCAGCCGCGTCTACCGCGTCCGCCATGTTTCACGGCCGCCCATTCACCTTCACCCACAGTCGAGAGCCCGGTACTGTCGACGATGAGATGTATGCCTGCGCCCGCGGGGAGGCGGCGAAGTGCAAGGTCGAGGTGCTGACCACGCCGTGAGAGAGTCGTGTGATCGGGCGCGGACAGGTCGAGGCACAGCATCCCGAAGATCGACCTCAGAAAGCCCTCCGTCTGACGAAGGGGCAGGTGAAAGATCAGGCGGAGCGTCAGCGCGGTTTCGATGGCAACCTCGGAGTACTGCAGCTGCCCTCCGCGCGTGCCGACGCCCACGGCCTCCCACGTGGCGATCGCTTCCGGCGTCAACCACAGGGTGACGTCGCCTCGCTGGACCAGTGCTCGGTCGTACGCCGGCCAGTTTCCGACGCGGTATTTCGTTTTGTACCTGGGATGCACTCTCGACTTCACGTCGAGATCATGCCCCTTCGGCCGTCACGATGGCCAGGGCCGCGACGAACACTTGTTTCCGCGCACCAACGCCCGTTTGTGAGTCGCCATGTCGTCTTCGCGTAGCACCTGTATCGGCAAATCGCCACCGTCAGACCGGCACTCGGCGTCGTCACGTCGCCCGGGTATCTCCGTCTACTTGTCCAGCGCGCCGGCGAGGATCACGGCCATCGAGTAGTTGCCCTCATGGCAGGCATACTCGAAGACCGGCGCCGGATTTCGCAGCATCGGCACCTCGTAGGTCCACGGACGCGTCCAGGTCGTCGGGTCGTTGACCGTCACCTCGTAGGTCAGCACGTCGGACGACTGGCGCGTGAGGCGCTCGGTGATCTGCAGATCCGCGCTCGCCCCGCCGCGCATGAAGCTGGTCTCGCGGAGAAAGTTCCTCGTCTCCACCACGAGCGTGTCGCCTTCCCAGTGGCCCCGCGACTCACCGTGCCATTGGCGGAGCCCGGTATACGGCCGGCCGTCGAGCGGAATGACCCGAGGGTTGTGGTTCATCTCGTTG
Organism: Vicinamibacterales bacterium; assembly: GCA_963662965.1. Taxonomy (GTDB): domain Bacteria; phylum Acidobacteriota; class Vicinamibacteria; order Vicinamibacterales; family UBA8438; genus DTWD01. Next base: position 334,917 of record OY759970.1, read on the forward strand.
TAGAAGACCACCTCGTCTGGAGTCTGGAACATCTGGAAATTGTTGTTGTAACCACCCGGCGTCATCGGCGGTCCGGAGTTGAACCCGACAATGCAACGCGCCTGCAACCCGTTGGCGCCGAGGTCGTCGACCCAGCCACCCGGAGTAGGCTCGTGCGTGCCGGTATCCTTCCGCGCCTCGGCCATCGCCGCGCGCTTGCGCTCCGCCGTCGGTGTCAGCTCCGGAATCCGCCCGTTCGGCGGGTCGGTGACGAGCGACGTCCGCTTGGTCCCGACCACCGAGGTCCCGCGATCGAACCAGAAACTGTTGTACGAGCCTGGTGCGCCGTCGACTCCCCGGTCGACATTGCCGCTCGGATCGACCTCCGTGCGCTTGGCGGGACGGTTCCCCAGGTTGACTTCCCGGTCGGCGGCTTCCTGATCGAGGTTCGCCGCCTCTTCATCGGTCAGGAACGCCTGCTCGGCCCGTTCCTCGGGCCGCTGCATCGGCGTGATCGTTCGGAAATCCCACACGCCCTGCAGGTCCGGCCTCCCCGACGGGGTAAGCGGAACGTCCTGAGCCGTCACCAGACTCGAGGCGAGCGCCACGAGGGCCAGAGCCGTCAATGAACAAACGAGACATCGCCGTGTCATGAGACCTCCCGATCCGGGATTTCCGATTTGCCTGCCCTAGATGGCCCCTTTATACACCCGAAGGCCGCCCAGCGCCCGAAACTCTTGTTCGTCACAGCATCGTCCCGCTTCAGAGGCCGTCCGCTCAGCCCGTGGTGACGTGCGGTCGACTGGAGGCCCTGTGTTCCCGGCATTTCTCAGACACCGCTCCACACGTGGGCCATTTCTTCGCCAATCGGACTGCGTTGCCTGTGCCGCGCGTCAGCCTGCCGGCACCGGCAGCGCCCAGATCCGCCGCAACATGTCGCCGAACAGCCGCCGGGTTAGATGTCCTTCCGCCAGCAGGAGCCAGTAGTACCTGGCATGCTTCACGAGCCGGCCCCCGGTCTTCACCAGCCGCTGCTGGAGACTCGTGAGCGACCAGCGTTTGATCCGAGGCGGCAGGACCAGTCTGCGCCAGAGGTTGCCCAGGTTGTAGGCCAAGACGCTCAGTTGCAGGCGCACCTCGTTTGCCCGGAACCGATGGCACGACAGCCGCGTCCAGTGGGTGGCTGCCTTGGTGCACAACTCCATTGAGGGCTGAGAGTCTCCCGTGACTCCGCCTGCCGGTCATCCGATCATCTCGCCATCGGGTATCCCGAGCGCCGTCATGGTGTTCAGGATCTTGCACCCCAACCTGTGGGTGGCGAATTACTACTCAGCCCGCAATCCGTTGAGATTATCAAGTTTGGTGATCCTGGGAGTGGTCGCTAGGATGTTCCGATGCGCGACCCGATCATCCTGCTGGTGCACCTGATCGCCACCCTGGCCCGGCTGATGGGCCCCGGCGGCCTGCGGTCTGTCGTGGCTGAATCGGTCTTAGTCAAGCAGCAACTGCTCATTCTGAATCGCTCGCGGCACCGGGCGCCGAATCTCTGCGCGTCGGATCGGACCCTCGCCGGCGTGTGTGCACTGTTCATGCGCCCGACCCTGGTGATTCGCTCAGCGATCGTGCTGAGACCGTCGACGATCCTGGAGTTCCATCGGGCTCTGCGCACCCGCAAGTACCGCTGGCTGTTTTCACCCAAGCGCCGTCGCACCGGCCCCCAAGGACCGTCCAAAGCACTGGTCGATGCCATCGTCGACATGAAGCGGCGCAACCCCAGGTGGGGCTGTCCGCGGATCGCCCAACAGATCGCGCTCGCCTTTGCGGTCGACATCGACAAGGACGTGGTGCGCCGAGTGCTCGCTACGCACTATCGACCGGCACCCCACTCGGGTGGTCCGTCCTGGCTGACGTTCCTGGGGCATGCGAAAGATAGCCTGTGGAGCATCGACCTGTTCCGGTGCGAGTCGGCGATCCTGCGAAGCCATTGGGTGCTGGTAGTGATGGACCAATACACGCGGCGGATCGTCGGCTTTGGCATCCATGCTGGAACCGTGGATGGCCGGGCCCTGTGCCGTATGTTCAACCATGCGATTCGAGGGCTCTCGCGTCCGAAGCGCCTCAGCTCCGACCACGACCCGCTGTATCGGTTTCACCAATGGCGCGCCAACCTGCGGGTGCTGCAGGTGACCGAGGTAAAGAGTGTGCCGTATGTGCCGCTGTCGCATCCGTTTGTCGAACGGTTGATCGGCACGCTGCGACGAGAATGCGTGGATCAGCTGCTGTTCTGGTCTGCGTCGGACTTGGAAGACAAACTGGTGGCCTTCCAGGACTTCTACAATGCGCATCGGGCCCATGCGTCGTTGGACGGGCGGACGCCCGTCCCGATACGAAAGGATGTCGCACGGCTCGACCGCTACCGATGGGGCGCGCATTGCCGTGGTCTCTATCAGACGCCGATCGCGGCGTGACATCTGACCAGCGAAGACGGTGGCGAGCGGGTCGACGCGCCCGCGTTCGACGTCTATCGCGACACAGCAGGGCAGTGCGTCAGCTGCACGCCTTACTCATGCCATCGCGACAACTTCGCGGGGGACTCCCGGCTCACGGGACCCGAAGATCGAACGATGTCGGATTCCTACGAATTCGCCACCCACACGCTCGGCTCCTCTACCGTGCCCGTTGGCGACCATTCCTTGGCGCCGCATGACTCGCAGACGTACTGTGCGTATCGTGTTCGGAATCGCGGACTGCTGCCAAGTCCCCTTTCGGGTGCCCCGAGGCGCTCGTGGCCTGTGAGGGCATTCTTGCCTCCACAGCGGCGACACGTACTCATGAGTCCCAGCGAGTCATCTGGCATCGGAAGTACACTCACCGGGATTTCCATTTTAGCCGCCCGGATCAGAACCCTTATACACCCAGCCGTTCCGCGCACCCCCAAAATTTTGGGGTCTATCCGGGTTTCCCAACGCCATTTTGGGGCCTTTCGGGGTTTTCGTGGGTGATTTGATTGGAAAGGCCCTGTGGGAGCTCGTGGAAAACGCACAGCGTTTTCCAAGGCACGGTGGGCGCGTTCTGTGCGTCCACGGCGCCGTCAGCTTCCACAGGGCCCGTCCGTGCGCGACAAGATGGCTCCCAGGGAGGGGGCCATGCGTGATGTCGAACTGGACCGCCGCGTCCTCGGACTGCAGTCGACCGGCGAACAACTATGTTCGCGTCAACACCGTCGACCTGTACACGCCGAACGCTCGATTTACCCCTGAAAGACTGGGATATCAGGTACTTACGCTATTTGGGAAACTCGGATATAGCCCAGTTTTCCACGGTTGTCACACCCGCGCTTGGCGCAGGCCATCCCGTCGATCGCGTGCATCGCTCACGTGTCCCTGGGGGGAACCCGCGGTTTTCGCCCAAGATCTCGGAGGTGAAGGCGACCGATCAACAGCGACCGGCGCAAGCACCCCAGCCAGAACACCGGCGACCAGTTCACGCCGACATCGCCCCACGAGGGAGTGGGGGCGGTTTCCTGTGCGTGGACCGCGCGCGCGCCAGCGATGCCCGCCAACGCCGTGGCAATCAGGACAAGCCGGATCATCGCCGAGCCGACGATGATCATTTAGAACTCGTCGTACGGTTGTGTTGCAACTTCAGGGCTGCGACGTCAGGATGGACCACCTTTGGCAAGCACCGTACCGGGTCGCCCATCATGCCCAGCGACAATCCGTTCAAATGGCGTCAGTTCGAACCCGCCCTCATCCTCCAGTGCGTTCGGTGGTACCTGCGGTATGCCTTAAGTTATCGCGATCTCGAGGACATGATGCGCGAGCGGGGCCTGTGTGTCGACCATACGACGATCTATCGATGGGTGCAGCGTTATGCGCCAGAGATCGACAAACGGTGTCGGCCATTCCTGAGGCGCACCAACGACTCGTATCGGATCGACGAGACGGACGTGCGTGTCGCCGGGGCCTGGACGTATCTCTACCGTGGCGTCGATTCCAACGGCGATACCCTGGATTTCTTGCTGCGAGCGACGCGCGACAGGAAGGCGGCCATCGCGTTCTTCCGCAAGACGTTAGGCGCGGCTCATACGACGCCCCCTCGCGTGGTGACCGTGGACAAGAACCCCGCCTACCCGGTCGCGTTCGAGGCCGTCCGACACGAGGGACTCGTCCGACCGCGTTCGAATTTTCGCCAATGCAAGTATCTGAACAACATCATCGAGCAGGACCACCGATTCATCAAACGCCGCACCCGGCCGATGCTGGGCTTCAAGCGATTCACCACGGCGTGGCGGACCTTGCGCGGCATCGAGATCATGCATGCGCTCCGCAAGGGACAGGCGCGATGGATGGCGAAGGGCGACGTGGTCGGGCAGACGCAGCTGATCCACAAGGTGTTCGGATTGGCCGCGTAACGAGGTCCACCCAACGGATTCTCGCGCGTGATCCCAAACCTTGCAACAGAACCATCTGCTGTTTGCCGCTGACCCACGGCAGCGATTCGACATGGACGCCAGCGCACCGAGCACACCGTACGCGCCGTGGCGCATAGCGGAGCGCCACCGCGATCCCCCACAGTGGCACGTGCCGAAAGCGCCGTGTTCCCCGCGTGTCCCGGTACCGGCCCGGCGCCCCGCACTGGCCACAGCGGGGCGAAAACCGCAGGTCTGGGACCAGCTCAGCCACCAATCCACCCGCGTCCCCCGTGACCGCCATCACTCGAAACCCTTGCAATTCCATCGTCGCCTTGACCAGACTTTCCAGGAGCATGAGTCTCCTCTCAGATACCCAGGGTGTGTCGCAACTCCTAAGTACCTGATGAGACTCATGTTCTTCAACTCTCAGCCTTCTTCAGCTTGCATACATTCCTGCGACGAACCAGCTAACTGTTTGGTATTCGGCCCCAGCGGCGTCTGGGAGCAACAAAGGGGGTGACTCGGGTGGCGGAAGTCAAAGTGCGAGAGCGAGAATCGATCGAAAGCGCGCTACGGCGCTTCAAGCGCGAGGTGCAGCAGCAAAACATCATCAAGGACATCAAAAAGCATTCCTTCTACTTGAAACCGGGTGACAAGCGCCGGGCGAAGCAAGCGCTGGCACGGAGGCGTTTGCGCAAGAAACTGCTGGAAGAAACGGAATGAGATTTACGAGCTGCAACTTGATCTGCTGCCAGTTGGCACTGCCACCGACTGACCCAGTGAAGGTAACGACCTTGTGCACCCGTGTGCGCGGCCTCTAGTGCCTCCGCCTTCAGTCGGGGATAAACCCGTACTGCCGCTCTTCCCATGACGACGGCTCTGGATTTCGGCTGAGCCACAGGTCGAAGTCGATGCGCTGCTGCGCAAGCGACGGATCGGCCTTCTCGACGGTTGTTAGGCCATCGCGTAGGATGGCGGAAGCGCGATGGCAATCAAGACTGCCCATCTCGAACTCGTACCCTGTTTGCCCGAGTATCTCCTGTGGCTGATCGCGGAGGATGAGCGTGTCGAGGAACGCTTCGGCCTGCCGGCCGCAGACGGCCTCCGAGCGTTCGTCGTGGCGGACGAGGTCTCGCCCGCTTGGCTCGAGCGACTTCGAGCTTCCTCGCTGGCGGCAGACCCGTGGGTTCATGGCTTCGCCGTCGTCCATCGGGAGAGCCGTTCGGTCATCGGGACCGTCGGGTTCAAGGGGCCGCCAGACGAGGACGGAGTGGTCGATATCGCCTACGGCATCGTGCCCGTGTTTCAGGGCCACGGGTATGCTACAGAAGCGGCCCAGGCAGCCGTCGCGTTCGCGTTCGGCAGCGGTCAGGTGCGTCACGTTCGGGCGCACACTTTCCCGACGCTCAACGCCTCGACGCGGGTCCTAGCGAAGTGTGGGTTCACGCACTCTGGCGAGGTCGAGGACCCCGAGGATGGCCTGGTGTGGCGGTGGGGGCTCTGTCAGGTTCAGTCTTCGCGCGACACAATATCGGTGTGACAGCTCGTCGATCCCGCTACCTGAGGGGCATTGTCAGGTTAACTCTCCTCCCGGCACAATGCGGCGTTGGTGCGTGGCTCGATGCGGATCTGCACCGGTTCCGACCCGGAGTCCGCTCACCGTCCGATTGCGCGCGGCCGATCCCAACGCCGTAAGGTCCAATTACTCGATCGGCTTGCAGACGGTCGTCGTTGCCGACGGATATCCGGGGTCGGAGGGCGTTGGTTCGGCGGCGCAGCCGCGGAGACGAGGTGGATCGCCTCGTTGGCGGTCGCGATCGGCACCAAAAGCACACCTCAAGAGCACCGATGTCGGAGCGGTCTAATCGGCTGCTGGTCAGGGGCCGGCCGGTAGTAGTACTTCAACATCCCACCGAGGCGGTGTCGACAACGGATGGGGCCGTGCGGTCGGCCCGGTGTGGCTGGCGGAAGTATCAGCTGGTTGTCCAGGCCCTGGTGGTTCCGTTCGTGGTGGTAGTGGGCGACGAATTCGAAGACCGCGCGGCGCAGTGAGCGTTCACCGATCAGGACGAAGCGCTCCACGCAGGATTCCTTGATGGTCCGGACGAAGCGTTCCGCAAAGGCGTTCAGATTGGGCGAGCGCGCGGGCAGCCGGACCGGGGTCACGCCCGCCGCCGCGAGCGTGTCGCGCACGGCGTCGGTGAAGAGCGGATCGCGGTCGTGGATGAGAAACCGCCTACCGCGGAGAAAGCCGTCCTCGGCATCGGTGGCGTTGCGCGCCAGCTGGGTGACCCACGGCCCATCCGGGTCGGCCGTGATGCCGGCGATCTCAACCCGGCGCGTGGCCAACTCGATCAGCACGAGGACCGTGAACCGGGTCAGGCCACGCGGCAGCCACACCTCCACGGTGAAGAAATCGGCGGCGGCCATAACGTCCCAGTGCGCGGCGAGAAACTCGCGCCAAGTCGTGCGCTTCGGACGTTCGGGCGCGGGCTCGAGGCCGTGTTCTCTGAGGACCGTGGCGATGGCGCCGCGGGAGACGTCGTGCCCGAGATTGCTCAGGGCGCCGCGGATTCTGGTGTAGCCCCAGTCTCGATTCTCGGTCGCCATCCGCACAATCAGTTGCCGGATCTCTGCCATGACCCGCGGGCGGCCCGGCCCGCGGCGGTGGCTGCCGTCGTATTTCCGCGCGATGAGGCGACGATGCCAGGCGAGCAGGGTATCGGGGGTGACCAGCGTCTCAAGCTCACCGAGCGCGCGGCGACCGAGAGTCTTGGCCTTTGCCGCCAAGCGCCGCCGCTGCCCGTCCGTGAAACGGAGCCGGCGTGCCGGCATGTGTTCCCGCAGCACACGATTTTCTTCCTGGAGATAGTCGATGACGTCGCGCTGCTGTTGGTTGATCCAGCCGGCCACGGCGACGACGAGGAACTGCAGCGCCTGCGGAAACGGACACATACCGGCCGAGCGTAGCAGAGGTGAGTCTCACGTCACCCGTTTCAGCTCCAAACAGCGTCCAGACGGACACAGCTTTAGAATCAGCCTGTTAGACGGTGGTTCCAGTTTTTGGACAGTACGGGAACGCGATCACGGTGAACGCCGCACCGAGACATCGATGGCTCATCTGACCCTCCGACTCGCTCTCTTGGCCCTCATCCGCCCGGCGCGACCCATCACGGCAGCGTGTAGGTCAGCAGCGTGGTGCCCGCGGCCACGGCCACGTACTGCTTTCCGTCCTTGCCCATGTAGGTGATCGGATTGGCGCCGCTGATTAACTGCTCGGTCTCGACACTCCACAGCTCCCGCCCAGTCTTCGTCTCGTAGGCACGGAACCGTCGATCGGTGGCCCCCCCGATGAAGAGCACCCCCCCCGCGGTAGAGGTCGGCCCACCCTTTTGAGAGTTGGGGGCGCCGGTCAGAAGCCCGGGAGGCGCACCCTCGACCGTGCCGAACGGGATCTGCCAGGCGATCTCGCCCGTGTTCACGTCCACAGCGGTCAGCCTGGACCACGGCGGCTGCCAACAGGGCCAGCCGTCGACGGTCAACCGGTCGACGATGTGCCAATAGATCCGGCGTGACTCAGGAGGACCCGCATAGCTTCGACGATCCGGATCGTCCTCCACGCGTCTGAGCGTACTGATGTGTCCGGTGTCCGCGTAGTTGATGATGTAGTACCCCAGACTTGGATCGAAGGTCCCACCGGTGAACTCCGTCCCGCCGCCGGTCGACGGAAACACAAGCGAGCCCTGCAGCGACGGCGGCGTGTAGGGGCCGCGGTTGCGCCCCCCGTCGTAGGTCATCAACAGCTCGCGGCACGCGGCCGTATGCTCCGGCGTGACCGTCGCGATGTCGTCCATCGTGAAGCGGATGCGCCCGAAGGGCGGCGGCTTCACCGGGAACGGCTGCGTCGGCGAGTAGTACTCCCCGGGCATATCCCCCCGAGGTACGGGACGTTCTTCGATCTCGTAGATCGGCTCGCCCGTGACCCGGTTAAAGACGAACAAGACCGGATACTTCGTCATGACGCCGACGGCCGGAATCGTCTCGCCGTCCCGCTCCACGTCGAACAGGATCGGCGGCACCGGCATGTCGAGGTCCCAGAGGTCGTGATGGACGGCCTGGAAATACCACTTCAGCTCACCCGTCAGGGCATCGACCGCCACGATCGAATCGGAGAAGAGGTTGTCCCCGGGACGGTCGGTTCCATAGAAGTCGTTATGGGCGGATCCGAGCGGCATGTACAGGATGCCGCGCTCCTCGTCGACGGTGAAGAAGCTCCAGGTGTTGGCGCCACTGACGTTGCGCCAGGAGTCGTCGACCCAGGTCTCGTTTCCGACCTCGCCGGGCCGGGGCACGGTGTGAAACGTCCAGACGAGGTCGCCCGTCCGCAGATCCCACGCGCGCACGTCGCCCGCCGGGCCCTTCGATCCCGTCTCGTCCGCGTTGTGGACACCGGTGAACACCAGGTGCTTGTAGACGGCGACCCCTGACGAGATCCCATAGTGCATGTCCGGGAAATTGTTCATCACGTCCGGGGTCTTCAGGTCGACGTAACCGTCGTTGCCGAACCGGGCGTTGGGGATGCCGGTCTGCGCGTTCAGCGAGATCAGCTCGCCCTCCTCGGTGCCGAAGACGATCTGCGACGGCGTCACATCGTCGCCTTCCCAGTACGCCAGTCCCCGCATCGAACCACCCGTCCAGTGCAGCTGGTGCTCCGATGAATTCCAGTCCCCGGGCGCCGTGTACTCCCAGATCACGTCGCCGGCCGCCGGCTCCAGTGCCACCACGCGGTAGTATGGGAACGACAGGTACAGGACGCCTTCGACCATGAGCGGGGTCGACTGGCTCGGCCGTGACGGCACGCCCTCCTGCGTCATCTCGTACCGCCAAGCCGGCACTAGGGTCGAGACGTTGCTGGTGTTGATCTGGGTTAGCGGGGAGTGGCGCTGGTTGCCGGGATCGCGTCCCCAGGTCGGCCAGTCGTCCTGCGCGTGCACCGGCTGCGCGGCGAGGCTCGCCAGCATCAGCAACCACAGCGAATGCCGCGCGACGCGATGATATGTCGTCGGGATGATTGTCATGAGTCGAGAGCTCCTGTCCAGAGTGGTAAATCTACGCGGTCTCGGACGCTGACTCAAGCCTTCGCCTGCGGCACCCGTTCGTGCGTCCTGCCGAACTCGTATGTGCTTGAAACGAAAGTGCCCAGCCGTCGCCTCACAGTTCGGGCGTCGGCGCCCACTCCCGCGCACGGCGTTGGGCTTCGGCGACCTGCTCGCCGGTCATCTCCTCGGTCGGGTAGACCCGGGTCGTTGCTGACCCTGGCCCCCCACAGATCCGGACGTGCGGGTTCTGCCGCATCCGGCTCCTCGACAGATGGCTTCGCTACGCGCCGTCGCGTACCCGCTGGTCCAGGAAGCCAGGCGATGGCCACCGCCATCCCCAAGGCTTATCTGGCCAGTTCGGCTATCCGGTGTCGTGACGTGGAGACGGGACCCAACCTCGGTGTGTTGGCCGTCTTTCCCTCCACCGGTGCCACCTGCCGGTGCCCCCTTCCCTCCACGGGGTCTCGTGGGCTCAATTCCCCCGCTTCGGCGGTACTCTGAGACACTCTGACTCCTCGCCGTCCATCCCCCCGCGCTTCGTTGCCTTCGCCCGGCGGTACCATCCGAGCACCTGCGGCTTCGCTCCGTCGGACGCCAGGTGCTGCGTCCACGGCCTCGGGCTTGGTGAGCCGGTGCCCGCCCCCCGGCAACCTTTAAGATGGAGACGACGAGGCCTCCCGGGTTCCCGGGAAACCCACCCGCACGCATGCCACGCGCTCCGACCCCGGCGAGGTCGCCGCCTCCACGGCCTCTGAGATGCGGCCAGATAACCTTCCGTCCAACGCACGACGTCGGCCCTCACAAACAATGCATTTCGGGGCTCAATCACGCGGCCTACGGGCTCCCTGTGAACGCTTCGCGCCCTGGGTCACCCCAGGCCCACGCATCACTCGGTTCCGGCTGGCGGCCGACCTTGGCCGGATGGGATTGGATACCCACAGGGTTTCGAACAAGGTTTCAAAGATCACATCACGGCATCTTGTCCCCCTTGACCGGGCTTTCCCGGCACACGCGTTGGTGCACGAATCGTCACGGGCCCGCACGATGCCCACCGACAGGATCCTCACCGGCCGATGCGATACGACACTGGTCGGCCGAGGGCGGTCATCCGATTCAGGATCTCACAGCCGAGGACGGCCTCACTCCCCTGCCCAGCTGGACTCCGGGCGCGAAGACCATCGCCGATGATGGACTTGTAGCGGAAGAACGTGTTCTCCACCCGGCCCTGACGATGGTACCCTGACACCTTCTTCCAACGTCGCCGGCCGAGCTGTTTCACCAACGTGACCGTCCGATCCCGCGCGGGCGACCGCGGGCCGTGGCCAGATATGTTCGCCGTCTTGGCCGGGGGGATGATGACTGTCACACCCCGCGCCGTCGCAGTCTCGTAGACGGCGACCGTGTCATAGGCGGCGTCAGCGGTGACGCGCACGAGAGGGCCATCGACCGCGGTGAGCAGATCGAGGGCGGTGGTTGCATCATCACCCGTCGCCTCGGTTAGCGTGTGGACACGGATCACGCCTGACTGATCGACGCCCAGGTGGAGCTTCCGCCAGCCACGCCGGCCGCGGCCACCGTGTTTCGCGGCCGCCCACTCACCTGCCCAGACGATGGACAGACCCGTGCTGTCGAGCACGAGATGGAGGCCCTCGCCGGGCGGCACCGGTCGCAGACAGCGCCGCAGATGCTGACTGCGCCGGGAGAGCGTCGTATAGTCGGGAACGGAGAGGTCGAGGCGCATCATCCCGAACAGCGCGTGCAAGAACCCTTCGGCCTGGCGCAGCGGGAGATGGTAGATGAGCCGCAGGGTCAGAGCGGTCTCGATGGCGAGATCCGAGTAGCGCCGCTGCCCACCCCGCCGGCCGCTCCGGCTGGCCGTCCAGGCAGCGATCGCTTCCGAGGACACCCACACCGTCACATCGCCGCGGCGAACGAGGGCCCGGTTGTAGGCCGGCCAGTTCGCCACGCGATTTTCGTCTTGTACGTGGGATGGACCTTCGACTGCATCCCTGTAGTGTGGCTCCTGCGGAGGGTCACGAGAAGTGCAGGCCAAACCGCCTCACCCCCGCAGGGTCTTCATGCAACAACGCCCATCTCCAGGCGCGGGTGGAGAATGCGTGCTTTCGGTACAAATCGATTCTCGGGGATCGGCTTCGCGCCCGGTCCCGAGGCGGGCGAGTGGCCGAGTCCGTGGTCGCGTGTAAGTCCTGAACCAGATGACCGAGCTCGGTCGGCCAGAGTCGTACAGTATTTGGTCGGTGACTTGCCTCTGGGTTGGGATCGTTGACGGTCAGTTTCGAGTCATGCACCAGCACCATTCGCCGCCCCGCTGACACGGCGCAGGAGCGGTCCGGCGCCCTGGACTATCGAGCACGGCTGGTGCCCCATGGCTCCAGCGCGTCTCCAGTTCCGGAAGGCGCCTTACCCGGCCGTTCCGCGGGCCGTGCGCAGCAGCGCCAGCGCGTAGACCACTCCGATGACCGGAACCACTGAGAAAGCCAGCGCCAGCTCCCAATCGCCCCGCACGTGGCCCGCAGCCATCAGCTGCGCAAGGCCCAGGTCGGCGACCACGTTCGCTGTCAGGAGTGCCGCGAGGGCGAGGATCGTCGTCGTGGCGAGGCGGGACCGCAACACGAGCACCAGCACACCCGCGGCGCCAAGCGGATGCAGCAGGACGACCAGCAGCCGCTGCCAGATGTCCCCACCGTTCGCGAATGCGCCCACCAGGGCCGTGAAGCCGGCGAAGAGCGCGTGCATCACCGCGAGCACCGTCACCGACATCCGGAAGCTGGTCATGGAGACATGATACGTCCCGCCGGGGCTCTCGTCCTCTGAACCGCGCCGTCGACGCCCACCGGCACGCATCGTTGACGCTGCACACGCTAGAACGCGACCGCGCCGACCCGCAGCAGATTGGTCAGGTAGGCGACCGCGTTCGACGTGCGTCTCTTGAAGTAGAAGACCCGTCCCTGCTCATGCTCACTGACGTGATAGCACTCCCACCGCTCCCGTCCCATCGCATTGAGCCGTTCGTCCACGTCTCCCAGATCAGCGTGGGCCACCTCGAGTGACGTGTATTCGATGGCCCAGAGAGCCTGGAGCTCTGCTGCCGACAACTCGCGCACGCCGTTGGCCCTCGTTCGCGCGTCGTCCAGGATTCCCTGAGCCCCCTCTCGCAACTCAGCCAACGGGTCCTGTCGGCATCCAACCGAGAGCACCGCGAGTGACACGCCGATTAGTATGATTCGCATCATCGCTTTCATCCCTTTGTAATCGGTGACAGCGCGGGACATCCGCCGCGCGGTTTCTCCGTCGTCTGAACGAGATGCATCCGCGCGAACCGAACATTCAGCAGTGGGCTGGTGTCCCACTGGCCCACCCTCCGGCGTAGACGCTGGAGCGAGCGCCGTGCCACACCCGGCAGATCCGCTGCAGGCCGTACGCCCGACGCGTGGAGATCGAGTGGGCGCCCCTCATCGCCTCGACCTCCGCCGGGCCAAAGGGCCGCCCGCCTCCAGCTGGTCCACCTTCGCGTACAGTAACTCGTTCTCCATCAGCAGCTCGCCGATCTTGGCCTGCAGCCGACGATCGTCTTCGTTCCGGGCATCCGGCGCCCGGCTCTTCAGGCTGGCCTGGCCCGCGGCCAGAAACCGGTCGCGCCACTGCGAGGCCCGCGCCGCGGTGATCCCCACCGCCCGCGACACCGACTCGAGATCCTCCCCGCGCAACAGACGCAGCACCACCTCGCGCTTCCGCCCCACTGACAATCGGCCGCCACGGCCGGGCCCGGGGCGTGTTCGTGTTCGGCGGCGTCGGCCTGCCCCGTCGCTGCGGGTGCCACGATCGCGGGCCGGTTCGTATCGGTGGCCCGTGCGTGAGCCGCGGCGCACAGGCGGGCGGTGTCCGGCCACTGCCGCCCCCGGCCACGCGCCGGTGCCGGGGGGGCGTGCGCCTTTACGCGGTGCCGCGTCGTACGAGGCGGAGGGGTGATGCGGTGCGCGGGGCGGCGGGGCCGACCGGGTGGGACCGCCGACGGGCTGGCACCGCCTGCGCCTGGTGCGCCAGATAGGCGACGAGTTGGTCCCCGGCGTCGAGCAGTTCCTGCTCGTGGATGATGTTATAGCGGTCGAAGATGGCGCGGCTCTTGTGCCCGGTCAGGAGCATGGCGACCCGCTCGGGGACGTTCGCGCGGATCAGGTTACGGGCGGCGGTGCGCCGGCAATCATGGAGGAAGCGGGTCGGCACCCCGGCCGCCTGGCAGGCGGTGCGCCACGCCGTGCGCCAGCGGCGGACGGCGATGCCGTCGCGGTGGAAGACGAGCGGGCTGTCGGGGTCGCGGCGTGCCCGCCGTCGTGCCAGCGCGTCGGCAATGGGGGGTGAAATGGGGAGCATCCGCCCCGCCAGCGTCTTCGAGCGCGCGGGCGAGAGCCGAATCACGCCGCCGGCCTCGTCGATTTCGTCCCAGGTGAGGCCGAGGATTTCATTCTTGCGCCAGCCGGAGTAGTAGGCCACATCGAGGATGTCCCGCCACGGGGCGGGCAGGTGGGCGCGGACGGCGAGGTACTCGGGGTGCTCGAAGAAGCCCTGACGCGGCGGATTCTCGCGGAGCCGGTCGGGGAAGCCAGGCACGGTATCGAGCCAGCCCCAGTGGACGGCGAGCGTGCACATACGGTGGAGGGCCGAGGTCTCGCGATTGATGGTGCCGGTGGCGGCCCCGGCCGCGCGCCGGGCGAGTTGATACTGGCGGATCTGGTAGGTGGTCACCGTGGCGGCCCGCGCGTTACGGCCGAAGAAGGCGGCGAGATGGGCGGTCCGGCCGCGGGCGGTGCTCTGGGACCGGAACTGCCGGACCTGATAGTCCTGAAGGTAGGCGTCGATGAGGTCCCCCAGGGTCGGCCCTTGGCGGCCGAATGTGCGCGGTGGCGGTGCCGTCGCGCGTGAGTCACCAGGCGTGGTGGTCGAGACGATCTCGTGCGGGGTCATGGACGCGGGTCCTCCTTTCCGGCGGCCGCGGGCAGGCGGCGTCCGTCCACATTCGCTCTGGTGGGCGCGACAGGCAAGCGGAATGTGCGGAGGCGCCGGCACGGTGATATGTGGGGAGCCACGCGTGGCGGCCGAGTGCAGATGTACGGAGCGCGAATTCGGCTGGTGCGCCCGCCCCACCGTGCGGCCCGGCAGGACCGTGCACGACGACCAAGACCACGGCGACGGCTCCGATACCCGCCCGCGTGGCCGGCGGACGAACGGCTCGCTGACCGAACCCCCCGTTCGCGACTGGCCGTACTGGCGGGAATGGTTCGACGGGTCGGCGGACCGGCACATGAACCCAGGCCCGCTGGACGGTACCGACCCCGGGCCTGGCACATCCTCGCCGCGGGCGTCGAGCCAGACGGACCGGTCGACGCCGATGGCGATCAGGCCCTGGTCATCTATGAGGCGCGCCACCCGACCGTCCTACCCGGTGGTGAGGCGGCGCGGCCGTGGGACGCGGCCACCGGGGCGCTCGTGCGACGGCCGCGACGCCGCCGGGGCTCGTGGCCCCCTCTCCCATGATCCCGACGTGGTCCTCGCGGGTCAACGATCTCGCGGCCAAGGATGGGATCGCGTCATCGGGGCCGTGAGCAGCCACCTGCGCGCCGCCCGCGCGTCGTTATTGAGAAACGCGCCCAGTCGCAGCCGGCACCGGCGGCGGCTGGTGGGACGCGCTGCGGGACTGTCAAGTTCAGTGGGAGCGTGGCAGACGTGGCCGATGAAGAGCGACCCCCCGAGCTACCATGGATATCGATTTCCCCCGAGATCATGAGCCATGCCGTCTGGTTGTATCACCGCTTCGGCGTGCGCTTCCGCGATGCCGCAGATCTCCTGGCCCAACACGGCCTGACGGTGTCCGACGACGCGATCCGGCTGTGGTGCCTCGACTTCGATTCAGCCGACGCCCGCCGGCTCACGCGTCGACAGGGCCGGCTGGGCGACATCTGGCACCGAGACAAGGTCTTCGTCAGGTATGGTTCAGTTGACGCAACACTCGTCGATCGACCCCCACGAGGCTGGGCTCGAGCCAGCCGTGAACCCGCCATGTTGGGCACCAACAACGGCCGTCGGCCTCAACGTGACACGACCGTCCGGAGTCACCAGCGGGGCATCGGCCGGCACCGCCCCACTGATGCCGTTGCTGCCTGCCCAAAACACGTAGGCGTGCAGGGCGAATCCTGCCTGCAGCCACAGCGTCTCGCCGACACGCCGCAGCGTGTGGGGGTCGTAGGGGCTAGTGGACCAGCCGTCGGAGAGGCGCTCCTCCGGCGACAGATCGGGGTCTTCGGCGAGGATCCTTCTGGCCCTCTCGGCCGCCCGCCGCAGGCGGTTGACCTGTCTGATGGAGCAGGAAACGGACGTCATCAACGTTCGACCCCGCACCGTTCAGTGTCCGAGCGATCCACGCGCGCCACTGTTGAGCGCCAGCCAGCCGCGGAGCGCCTCGTCATCGGAGATGTCTGCGGACCAACCGTACGCGGCAGCCCCCGCGGCGTCCAGGGCGTCGTGGCATCGCCGCGCTCCTGCGGGCGGGCGTTGTCGCGGTTCGTCCGTGGACGCGTGTCGCCCGCTGCGGCGAGTCGAGCGGCGCCGCGCCCCCCGCGTGTGTCGCAGGCGCCTCACGCGTCCGTCTCGGAGTCATGACGAGCCGAGGGATCCTTGGGGTCGACGATGATCCGCCGAATGAGGATCGGCTCGAGGACCTGCTCCGCCGCGCGTGGCGTCTCCTCTCGCGCCTGCGCCTCGCTGAGGGCCAGCGCATTGAAGAAGATCCGCTGGGCCCGCGGCTCGCCCTTGGCCGCGGCGACACACAGGCTGCGGATGATCGCCTGCTGCATCGACACGGTGACCGTGCGGTCTCCGTCACGGACGGGGATCAGGCGCGCGGCTTCGTCGAGCACGATCTTCGCCAGCGGATCAAGCGGCGGGGTAAGGTTTTTGGACGTGGTGCCCTTTGGGCGGCCGCTCGGATTGCCGGACTGGCCTGGCGTGAAGCGATGCGCCTCGGGCGGGTGACCGTACCCGACGGTCGGGTGGCGCGGCCGACGGGCGCGGCTCATGGTGCCACCGCCTGGCCGTCGGCGGCCGCGGCCCCCTCGGTCTCCAGCCGCGCGGCGTCGTCCTGGGCATAGGCTTCCCAGCGCGCGAGGATGCGGTCACAATAGATGGGGTCGATTTCGCACAGGCGCGCCCGGCGGCCAGTCTTTTCCGCGGCGATCAGGGTCGAGCCAGATCCGCCGAACCCATCGAGCACGATCTCGCCCCGGCCCGAGACGTCGCGGAGGGCGTCCGCGATCAGTTGCACCGGCTTGACCGTCGGGTGCAGGGCGAGATCCGCCATCCGGTCCGCCCGTCTCGTGTTGACACCACGGTACTCCCACACGTTCGTGCGGTAGCGGCCATGTTGGCCCAGTTCGAAGGTGTTGCAGTGCGGGGCGGTCCCGTGCTTGAAGACGAGGATGAGCTCGTGGCGCGAGCGATAGAAGGTGCCCATGCCACCGTTGTCCTTGACCCAGACGACGAGGTTCTTGAGTTCCGTGAAGACGGCCTCGCCCGCCGCGAGGATCTCGGGCAGGTGGCGCCAGTCCATGCAGACGTAGTGGATCGACCCCTCGACACTGTGCGCGACCAGCGGCGCGAGGGCCTGCTGCAGAAACGCGGTGAACGCCTCGGGGCTCATCTCCCCGGCGGCCATGGCGAACTCGCGGTGCGTGATGCGGCCCAAGCCGCCGGCATGCCCGTCGATCGGCACGTTGTAGGGCGGATCGGTGAAGACCAGGCGGGCCTGCTCGCCCGCCATCAGGGTGGCGAGCACGGCGGGGTCGCGCACATCGCCACAGATGAGCCGGTGCGCCCCGAGTTGCCAGACCTCGCCCCGGCGGACCCGGGCGGGGGCCGTGTCCGGGAGGGCGTCGTCGGCCGGATCGCCAGACTCCTCGGGGGCGACGGTCGCCAGGAGGGCGTCGACCTCTGGAATCGAGAAGCCAGTGACCCCGATATCGAGGTCGAGATCCGTGGCCAACAGCGCCCCCAACTCCGTAGCGAGGAGGTCCTCATCCCAGCCCGCATTGAGTGCCAGTTTGTTGTCGGCAAGCACATAGGCGCGCTTCTGCGCCTCGCTTAAGTGCGTGAGCTGGAGACAGGGCACCGTGGTCAGGCCGAGAACTGTCGCCGCAGCCACGCGCCCATGGCCGGCCAGGATCGTCTCTGCCTCGTCGATCAGCACCGGCACGGTGAAGCCGAACTGCCGGATGCTGGCGACGATCTGTCGGATCTGCTTCTTGGAATGGGTACGGGCATTCCGAGGCCACGGGGTGAGGGTCGCCGGGGAACGGTGCGTGATCTGAGGAGCCGTCATGAGGAACGCTCACGTGGCTCCGTGCCAGGCGTGTCGTCCAAGGGCCAGTTCTGGGCCGTGGCCATGGCCCGAAAATGTCTCGCGATCACATAGGTCTTGCTCGTCTCGCCCGCTTTCGATTCGTTCTCGATGGTGAACACCTCGCGCGCTGACAGGTGACAGGCCGCAGCCTGCTTCGACAAGCCGCTGAGAATGCCGGCGAGTTGTTTAGTCGACTCCACACCGACGGCCTGGCGTAACGCGGCATCTGTCGCCCGCGTGTGCTGGAGCAGCCAGGCCAGCACCGTCGTTTGTGACGATCCGATGGCCTGCACGAAGTCGGAAAACACCCGGGGTGTCCAAGGATTCTTATCAGGCATGCCGCCCAGTGACCTCGCGACGACCTCCGCCACAGTGGGCCGCTCGCCCACGCCTCGCCGGAGGGCGTCCACGGCGTCTTGAAGCTCTTCCGGGGTCTCGCAGGTGATCGTGATGGCCCCACGGCTGTTAACCCTATGAATCATTGGATGTTATTGGGGTAGACAGTGTCACAATCGGCACCGAAAATGGCTCAATTCCCTGTTCATTCCCTGTTTTCGGTCGTGCTCACCGCTCAGACATGGGGCCTTCTAAGCCGAGGGCTGGCTTCGATCAAGCCTGCGCCTTTCCTCCCGTGGCTTCCGGTGGTTCGGACGTCGTCCCTGGCTTCTGGCGCGCACGGCGCTTGAGGACAGATCGCGTCAGCTTTTCTATTTGCTCATGTAGGCGTTGTTTGGCAGTCGCCACCTCACGCTGAAACTCCTCGGAGTATTCCTTCCCCACGATCGGTCGCTGCGAGGCAGCCGAAAGGCCTTGTGCCAACGCCAACCTATCGAGGAGTTGTCCGAGTTGGTCGAGCAAGCGCGGGTCGCCTGGCGTCTCATCTATCCACACCTCTGATAGAACCTTCCCTCCTTCCTGTTTACGCTGCCGTTTCCGTACGCGCGCCGCGCGGCTCCGTTGCCATTCCTCAAACGCTTCGCGCAGCAGCCTTCTCAGCGTCGTCGCGGCTTCAAACCGATGTTGATCGAGCAGTGTTTTATTCTCACGCGCCCAGCGGGCACCGAGGCGGCGGAGAATCTTGGACACGGCAGGCTGACTGATGCCCAGCGCCTTCGCGATCTCGTGCTGCGATTGACACTGGGCACGTCGCTCGAGGACCTCGTGTTCGCGCCGCTGCACGGTACTCTGCGGTTCGGCGCCGCCCTTGCCGCCGTGTGGCTTGCCTTTCTTTCGTGTCTGTTTCGGCGCATCGATGTTCATCGCGCCCTCCGTCGTGTAGGAGGCGTCGCGCGATGCACTTCAGCGCGCTTGCCGGAATAGCGTTCCCATCGAGTCACCGCGGCTTGTACATAGCGCGGATCAAGATCCAGGGAGTAGCAGCGGCGACGAAGTTTTTCGGCCGCGATGATCGCCGTGCCCGTCCCAATGGGTGATGGGATTTTCTTCTTTGACATACGGTCGTCTCCTTGGAGAGCGATTGCTCCAATCGCGAACTTGCCGTTGCTCGGGCTGACACGCCTATTCTGTCCATGAACGAGACGAGATGCAACGTATACAATGATAAATACTGTTGCAACATTCATGCGGTGCAGGAGGATGCCATGACGGTTAGGACACAACGCAGGAGCCGTACGATGTCGTCGACCACCGTTGCGACGTCGCGGCGACCACTGATGATGCGTGCGCGCCATCTGGCGCTGCTCGTGGAGTTCGCATACGCGGAGCTGACGGCCACGGCGACGGAGCGGTGGGCGAGAGAGCTGCCCGCCGTACAGTGGAGCAGCTTCGCGGAGATGCTTCCCACGGGGCCGACCCCTCGCGACGTCACACCCGCAGCCCTCCGTGCGCTGCAGCGCACGCTCGCGACGAAGCTCGATGCTCTCGTTCCGACGTCAGGCAACCCCGAGCAGAGTCTGCTGGTGCAGGAGGTGGGTGCGCATCGTGTGGTCTTACTGGTGCGCGGGAGGCAGGTCGAGCGAACGGCCTTGTCCGAGTGGCCCAACACGTTCTGGATCGCAGTGCTGGCGATCCTCGAGACCGGTGGTCATCGGCTTGCCCGGTGTCTCAGGCCGGAGTGTTGTCGTGTCTTCGTGAGAATGCGGCGTCAGCAGTACTGTTCACCGAGGTGCTCGCAAATCATGCGCTCGCGGCGCTGGTATGCGGCGCACCGACCGGAAGCGCAGCGCCGTCGCCGGGAGGCCTATCAGGCGCAGGTCAAGACGGTCTATCCGCGCGCGAAGGTCGCCACACGCACGCGGCGCGCGCGACGGCAGTGAACAAGGGCGAGGGGGTCGCCGAGCTGACGTGGTGCTCAGGCCAGTCCGTCAGGGCCGCTCAAGTGAGGCGGCCCGCCGCCAAGGCAAGCATCAGCTGTTCCTGCTCGTCCACTGAGGCGTGGAGGATCATGCCGTTCAAGAGGAGACACGTCTCCATCGCCGCGTGAGCGACGCGCGGAGTCCCGTTGACACACGGGTGATGCCGGGCGCGCGCGTATCCCCGCGCCGCCATCTGCTATACCCACGTCGGGTGCACGTTTGCGCCGTCGCATGTGGCGCGGGGTTGCGCTAGCGCCGAGTGGCGCGTCTGAGGCATCGGTTATCGCAAAGGCGTGGCTGCGAGCCTGAATCGGTCGAATTGTGGCGGGAAACGGCCCATCCAAGGCGCACAGGCCCGTCGGTTTGATAACCGTCTATGTGATAACCGTTCAGACACCGGGCCTTCTAAGCCGAGGGTCGCAGGTTCGAATCCTGCCGGGCGCGCCAGTTTCCTAGAGAATTCGCCGATTGTGCCCACTGCCTGGGCAACGGGGGCGAAGGTACAGGCGAAAAAAGTGACCGGTCCCCTTCCAAGATTGGCTGACTGAAGTACGCCCAGCACCAATCCCGCACTTGCCGGCGGCCGGTGCCGATGGCATGGTGTGACGTCGTGGAGCCTCGCACGCTGCGTGAGTGCCGGATCGCGTTGGGCCAGTCGCAGGCGGCATTCGCCGCCCTGCTCGGTGTGTCCCCCGAATCGTACCGGCCGTGGGATACCGGCCGGCGGGCAACGCCGTCCCAGGTCATGGTGCGAGCCCAGGCGCTCGCCACGCATCGCGACGACCACGCACTCCTTCCGTTACCCATGCTCGCGCTGCTCATCGGGGTGCACGTCAAGACGCTGCGGGCGGCGGCGCGGGACGGCCGGCTGCCGGTGACCTATGACACCCGGACCACCTTTCGCCGGCTCCGCGCGCGTGCAACGCACGCGGCCGGCACGCAGTTTCGCCGCGCCTATTATGGTCGACCGGTGAAGCCGGTGGACCGTCGTACGCCATTGACTTGGGCCAGCGTTCCAAGCGACTACGCCGCGCAGATTCGCGCGCTTCGTCGCGCGCGCGGATTGAGCCAGGGGCAATTGGCCACGCTGGTGGGCGCAGCGCGGAAGGCCGTCGTCTATCAATGGGAGGCGCGGAAACGCACGCCGTCGCCCGTGTTCTGGCAACGAATCACCGCACTCCACCGGTGAGCTGGGCGCAGGCGACCAGTGGCGACGATCACCGACCACTCGGAGGCGGAACGAATGCGGGTCGTGAGCTGGAACGTCAACGGGATTCGCGCGGGTGTCCGGCACGGGTTCGTGGGCTTTGTGGACCGGTCCGCCGCCGATATCGTCGGCGTCCAGGAGGTCCGTGCGCAGCCCGAGGACATCCCACCGGCCGCCCGTCGCCCGTCGGGCTGGCACACGGCGTTCACGGTCGCCGAGCGCCGGGGCTATAGCGGTGTCGGCCTCTACTCGAAGCTCCAGCCCGTTCGGGTGGACACCTCCCTGGGCGTGCCGCGGTTCGACCGAGAGGGGCGGTTCATGGCCGGGCACTTCCAGACCGCCCGCGGGCGGTTCGTGGTGGTCAACAGCTACTTCCCCAAGGGAAGCGGCCCGGCCCGGGACAACAGCCGGGTCGGCTACAAGCTCGACTTCTCTCGGACGGTCTTCGCCCGGGCGCAAGAACTCCGGCGCCGGGGCCCGGTGCTCGTGATCGGCGACTACAACACGGCGCACCGCGCGATCGACCTGGCGCGTCCGCAGGCGAATGTCACGCACAGCGGGTTCCTCCCCGAGGAGCGGGCCGAACTCGACCGCTGGATCGACGCGGGCTGGGTGGATGCCTTTCGCGCCCTGCATCCCGAGGCGCCTGACCAGTACACGTGGTGGCGGCAGTGGGGCGGCGCGCGCGAGCGGAACATCGGATGGCGGATCGACTACGTCTTCGCATCGCCGGCTGCGATGAGGCGCATACACGAGGCCTTTATCTGGCCCGACGAACGGGGTTCCGACCATTGCCCAGTCGGTGTCGATATCGACCTGTAGCAGAGACAGCTGGGCGCAGGCGACCAGTGGCGACGATCACCGACCACTCGGAGGCGGAACGAATGCGGGTCGTGAGCTGGAACGTCAACGGGATTCGCGCGGGTGTCCGGCACGGGTTCGTGGGCTTTGTGGACCGGTCCGCCGCCGATATCGTCGGCGTCCAGGAGGTCCGTGCGCAGCCCGAGAACATCCCACCGGCCGCCCGTCGGCCGCCGGGCTGGCACACGGCGTTCACGGTCGCTGTCGGCAGACGTCTAGCAGCGTCGTCGGGTAAATTCCCCATTGTGCGCGAGCAAGGTGGACGGTACAAGTGAACGGTGTCCGCGGCGCACGCAGCCGGTATCTCGCGCAACACGCGAGGAGGACACTCCGATCGAACGACGCGTTGTAGTTCCTTCCCGGCGCGGCACGCCGAGAAGAGCCCAGTGTGGCTGTCAAGTCTCCTCGCCGTCCAGGCGCGGTGCGCCTGCGGACGGGGCCTCCTCGTCGCTGGGCGTAGGCGGCGGGGTCGGCTCTTGCAGTGCCGCGAGCGTCTTACGTTCTTCGGCTAGCGGCACACCCGCATCGCCTAGTGCTTGCGGATCGCGAGAGTGATCTGACTCCGACTGCGCGATGCCGTCTCCAGTGCGCTCTTCGCTGGTGTCGACCGTCTCGGTGTCCTTAATGGGGTCGCGCCTATCGATCGGGGGAGGTGGTGGAGCCCAAGGCCGTAACTTCTGACCGATACGATCGTAGAACTCCGGTATCAGACTCTCCAAGTCTTCTATGAATGTTCGTCGGCCAGAGAACCGGCCCGCGAGATCTCGGATCATGACAACTTCGAAGCTTGTCGGTGCCGCACCAGGATACCCGCTTTCAAGACACTTGGGGTCCGTCTTGAGTTCCGACAATGTCGCCTGCGTTGGCCCCCCTCGCCCGAGCCAGAACGCCCGAACGATCACATCGTCGCCCTCAACACCCCGCAACTGCCGAACCAGCCAGTTGACCCTCGCGCCAGCTGACTTCTTGTCACCAGGAGCCGTGAGCTTCATGGAACAGGAGATCGTCCGACGTTGCAAATTGGCTGTGACATCGAGATCGCTGGCAGCATTCGGCACACTGAAAGCACAGCGCAACTCCTGCGACGCGATCAACGAATCGCATACATCTCTGAGCCGCAGTGCGGGATCTCTTTGGTGCTTCCGTGAAAGGCGGATACCGACCCGTGCGCCGATACGGCGGCTCAATATCAAACATACATCGCGTTCTTCTTGATGCCAGCTCGCAACGGTATTCTCGATCTCGGGTGACATTCGCTTGAACTGCTGATCATTCCGCACTCCAAGAACGAGCTGCCGCCATTCTGCGTTCATCTGATCGAAGCGCTTGATGCCAGAACTCGGGTGTTCGAAATAGCGTGCCATCTCCTCAAGAATGAACGCGTGCTCTCGACTAACGTCGTCGTTGTCTCTCAGGATCAAAGCTGCTTGCGTGAGTACGCTAATCCACGACATATGGAAACATTGCACACGATTGCTCAGCCTCTTCGGGACTGAATACGGAACATGCGATGGCAACGACGCTAGTTGATTTGACAGCGTGATCACGGCATCGATCCCGTAGTTGCGTGCGATCTCTGCATACTTGTGCACTTGCTCTTCGCTGATTTCAGTGTTGTCAATTTTGGCTTCGAGAAGCGCGGTCCACCGAGCCTTGCGCGTCAAGAGGCTCAAAACACCGTCGGGCCGGTCTGTGCTGCTTCCATCGGCAGCCATAAACTCGACCTCTGTATAACTGCGTAGGGCGGATGTCTTCCCCATCCGCACTCCACAACGCTCCAAGAATTGTTCCGCAAACGGAGGTACCACGGACAGTGTCGCAAGCAGAACGGATACGATCCGCTCTTCCTTGCGAGAATCGGCAACGGTCGGGATGAGTCTGGCGCGGTGGGCACTTTTCAAAATGTCGTCGAGAGCATTCATGAGGGAGGTGTCCCTTTCGCAGTTGAAACGTGAAGCGACGGCTCAGCTGGGTCGCGGGAAGGCATGAACGCGCCTATACAGTTACACTGCAGGGCACGCTGGACAGCCGCGATGTGCGGGGCAAGTTCTTGTTCGTACGGCACGGTGCTGGCGATCGAGCCTGCGGTATCAGAGCGTCCGCGATTCGTTGACCGCGCTTCGCCAAAGGATGCGCGACGTTGCCCACGCGAGGATTCGCTATGGCTATCGGCGCCTCTGGGTGGCACGACCATCGAGATTAATGCGACGACGCTTGGATGTCGAGGATGACAATGCCTTCTTTGCGCGTATTCAGACACTGATGCAGGCACCGGGATCGATCCTACCGAAACCTACGGACCGCCACAGTAATCGTTCAACTCAAGTATTTACGGCTCTCCTAAAGTTTGTGTGGGTGCCGAAATCGGGCCATCGTGCCTCCAGGCGGCCAAGACGCCTGGTTTGTGACGGTTGAACGCTCGCACCATTCTTCGCGACGGCATTGTCAACTTGGCCTCCTGCTGGCAGAGTTACCGCATGCCCAGCTACCGCGGATACCGGTTTCCACCCGACATCATCAGCCACGCGGTGTGGCTCTATCATCGCTTCGCGCTCAGCTTCCGAGACGTGGAGGACGTGCTGGCCCGCCGGGGTGTCGACGTCACCTATGAGGCCATCCGGAAGTGGTGTCGGCGGTTCGGTCCTGAGTATGCGGGCCGATGACGGCGCCGACGTGGCCGGCTCGGAGACACCTGGCATCTCGACGAGGTGTTCGTCACGATCCAGGGTCGCCAGCAGTACTTGTGGCGCGCCGTGGATGAGGCCGGTGACGTCCTCGACATCCTCGTGCAACCGCGACGAAATCGGCACGCCGCGGTGCGATTCTTTCGCAAGTTGCTGAAGACCCAGCGGCACGTGCCGCGACGCCTGATCACCGACACGCTGCGCAGTGACTCGGCCGCCTGTCGCACGGTGATGCCGTCGGTGCTTCACTGCACCGATCAGTACGCGAATAACCGCGCGGAGGTCTCTCATCAACCGACCCGACAGCGTGAGCGCCAGATGCGGCGTTTCACGTCGGCCGCTCAGCTCCAACGGTTCGCGTCGGTTCACGGTATCGTGCAGAATCTGTTCCGCGTCGGTCGACACCTCCTGCGATCGGCTCACCACCGTCTGCTCCGCACTCGCGCGTTCGTTGAATGGGATGCGGTGACGTGCGCCTGCTGAGAACGATCGGGGGCGTCGATTTCACGAGGCAAGAGCGCGCTACCCTCAACAAGTTGACAATGCCCTCACGGCTCTTCTCCATGCTAAATCGCCCCACGCAGACAGATAGGGATACGGCGCGTTGCGCGCAACGTGGTGACGTGCGTGGCTGAATGGCGGACTCAGGAGCGTATGCACCTGAATCATGGTTAGATCGCCTGGCCCGAGATCAGCGGGAAGAGCGCCTGACTTGGTCGACGACATGCACACCTATACCCCGGCGCAGATCCGGGAGCAGATTGCCAAGGTCACCTGGCACCACAAGATCGACCTCGGCCACGGGATCATCACTCCGGGAACCGACGAGACGCTGAGTCGGCTCGCCATGATCGGCCTACCGGAAGACTTGTGCGGCTTGAGCGTGCTCGACATCGGCGCGTGGGATGGAGCGTTTTCCTTCGAGGCCGAGCGCCGAGGGGCCAACCGAGTCGTTGCCGTCGACTCTTTTTGCTGGAGTGGCGAAGGGTGGGGAACGAAAGACGGGTTTCTGTGCGCGCGCCGCCTACTTGGTTCGCAGGTGGAAGACCGCGAGATCGAGGTGTTGGACCTCTCACCGGACAACGTTGGAGTGTTCGACCTGGTCCTGTTTCTCGGCGTTCTGTACCACATCAAACACCCGCTGTTGGTGCTGGAGCGCGTGGCGAGCGTCTGCCGGAGCCACCTGATCTTGTGGACGCAGATTGATCTGGCGGATCTCGACCGCCCCGCGATCGCCTTCTACCCCGGGAAAGAGCTCAATGACGATCCGACCAACTGGTGGGGACCCAATCCCCTCGCGGTCAAGGGTATGCTCCAGACAGTCGGGTTCGATCGCGCCGACATGGTCTATTCGTGGTTTCCCGCTGCGCCGGGATCGTCTCCGTCACAGGGAAACGCAGTCTTCCATGCGTGGCGCTGAGGTCGAGCTGGGTCCCCACCACGCCGTAGCAGCACACCCGTTCGCGTTGGCGTTGGTGCGCGGATGCGGGCAGGCCTACGCGCTTCAAACCGTCGAGCCCGTCACCTCCCGATGCGGTACGAGACGGGTCTGCCAAGCTCGGTCATCCGGTTCAGAACGTGACACGCGAGCACGGCCTCACGCCGTTGCCCCGATGAACGGCGTGCCCGAAGACAGTCGCCGACGATCGACGTGTACCGGAAGAACGTATTCTCCACGCGCGCGTGCTGATGGGAACCAGACGCCTTCTTCCACCGTCGCCGCCCGAGCGCCTTCACCCTCCTGATCGTCCGATCGCGGGCACCTGATCGGGCGCCCCGTCGAGACAACGACGCGGTCTTGGTCGGCGGCACCACGACCCGCGCCCCTCGCGCACCGGCCGCACCATAGAACGCGAGCGTGTCGTAGGCCGGATCCGCCGTCACTCTGGTGAGGTGTCCATCCACCTCGTCGACCAGACTGATCCCCGTAATCGCGTCATCGGCCGTCGGCTCGGTGCTTCCGCCATCAACTGTTGCTACCCCGCCCTTATCTCGTTCTAACCAAACCGCTTAGACTAGATACTCAGTGCCAGAGAGCTGCCAGCGTCAAAATCGGCTGGAAGTATCTGGATGATTAGGGCTTAAGCTCTCTTCACCAACACTTGATGACGGAAGCACCGGCATCATCAATGAAACTGCTCGCGCTCAGCATTGACGGCTTCCGTGGAATCCAGCACGCGATCATCCGGTTTGGCGAACACGATGTCGTCGTCGGTCCCAACGGTTCCGGCAAGAGCACGATCATCGACGCCCTGTCGCTTGTTTTCGGCCGGACTCGTCTCGTGCGAGATCTCACGGAGCACGACTTCTATGGCAGTTGTCCCGAAGCTACCAGTCGCATTCGCATCGTTGCAACACTAGGTGGCTTCGCGGGTAACGACCCCGACCAGCACGACGGGTGGTTTCGCGAGGGTCGTGCCGTACCCAAGTGGTGGAACTCAGAGACCGGGGAAGCAGAGCCAGAGCCAGGCCAGCAATCCGAGGTGCTGTGCGCCCAGGTGGCGTTCGCGGCTCGCTTCGAGCTCGAAGAACTTGTCGTCGAGTCGATTCATTACTTCCACGATGATGACTCCGTCGAGGATCCGTTCCTGGGCGACGTAATCCAGCAGATCCCTTTTCGGCTCTTCGATGACATTGGCTACTACGTACTGCCTACTCGGCGCACGTGGGAGGCCGCCGCTTCCTTCGCCTCCGAGCTGTTCCGCAAGGTTGTCGCCACAGCGGGAGGCATTCCGGCGCAGAATGTGCTCGTTGAACGTGACCGCCTTCGGAAACCGCAGGCGCCGCTTGAGCTAGATGCTGGCCTCCTGCCACTTGCCGACCGGATCAACTCACAGCTGGCGCAACTTCTTCCAGCTGCACCCCGGTTCCAGCTGCGCGTCACTGCGACCGACTCGGAGTCCCTGCTGCGTGCACTCGTGCCGCACTACGAGGGCGCAAACGGGATCGCCCTGCCCGTTGGTCGTCACGGTATGGGACTACTATCGCTTCAGACATTTATTCTGCTGCTAGAACTCGGGAGGGAGCGCAGGCGCCAAGAGAAGCTGTGCAACACGTTGAGCACCGCCTGGCGTTCGGTGGCACCCAGCGCGCGCGGCGACGGCGCACGGGGCCGCGGTGGTGTGGCGCGGGGCGCGGGGCGCCGCCGGCGTAGAGCGCCGCCCGGGACACGCCGACGCTGTCGTGATGGAGGAGTCTTCTTCGTGATGGAGGAGCCGGAACTCCACATTCCGCCCGGACTGCAACGCAGGCTCGTGGCGCAAGCCGTCTCCATTGCTGAGCAGACCATCTGTACCAGCCATTCACCCAGCGTCGCAGCCTACTATCCGGCGACTTCGGTTCAGATCCTCGACTGCCGATCGGCGGGGACTACATCTACTCCTCTACTGTCACGACCGCTGGAAGCCAGCGCGAGCAATGCGACGCGCAAGCTCTGCCACGACGATCGGCCCCGAGTCATTGAGGCCCTGATGCAGCATTGCGTCCTGATCCCGGAAGGGCGCAGTGAGCATGAATGGTTCCGGTTGCTGGCCGACGTGCTAGAGACGGGTGAACAGTCTTCGGATATTGGTGCCTCCGACACGCCGCCATTCGGAACGGTTGCCGGCGTGATTCCGACCCACGATTCTGCAGTGGCGGAGACGTTCGATACGCTGCGCCGCCTACGAAGTGGCTTCGTGCCCTTGTTGGATGGGGATGGGGCGGGTAACGCAACGGTCGACCGGCTATGTGCAGCGGAGCAGCCTCCCGAGCTTGTTCTCCAGTGGCGAAACGGTTGGGCCATTGAGGACGCAGTCGTGTGGATTCTAAAAGGCGCGGAGAGCGAGGCGCTGAGTGACTTGCAGGATCGGATCGAGCGAGAGTTTTCGAGCGTTGATGAGTTCTTGGCGCTATTCAAGATCCAGACGGGAACCGGTCGACTCAAGAGCGACTACCTAGCCTACGAAGAGGTGGCTAGGGTCATTGGGCGCCACACTGGCTGCCGGGACCGAGCAGGAGAACTCCTTGCAGCATTCACGAAGGCCTGCCTTGGGCAGCACGACGGTTCTTCGCTCATGAAGATCGATGACGGTAGAAGTACCGCGCAGTGTGTCGTCCTTCGCTTGTCACCATGAGTTTGCGTTTCTTTGAGGGACCCGCTGGAAGCGGCAAGACCACGCAACTCTTCGAGGCACTCGCCGCGATCTTGGAAACGCACGCTCTCGGCGATCACCAGCGTGTTTTGGCCCTAACAAAGATGCATGGTTCGAGGCGCCGGATGCATGGTCGCCTCGCAACGCTACCCGGGCTTCGCGGTCGATTCGAGTGCACAACGATCGACAGCTTTGCGTGGCGGGTGCTGAGACGTTGGAACAGCCTTGCCCGTGCTAGAGGCAACGCAGGTGAAGTAGAGCATGCCTACGGAGCGGTCTGCAGGAGTGCCGGAGCGCTCCTATCCGAGGCAGATGTGGGGTGTTGGGCTACCCGTAGCTTTCCCGTTGTTGTGATCGATGAGATGCAGGACAGCAAGGATGGTCAACTGGCCATCGTCCGAGCTCTTTCAGGATCGGCAGTTTGCCTGGCGGCTGCTGATGGCTATCAGGATCTCGACGCATCTAGCGAGAATGTCGCAGTAGCTTGGGCGCAGCGGAGCGGTGAAATCGTGTCCCTGGCCCATAACCATCGAACTAGTGCAGCGGGTCTTCTGGCTGCAGCAGGAGCCCTCCGGGACGGCCAAGCAGTGCCGCTCAAGGGGAAGGGGTTCAATGTTCTCGGCGCGCAGAACCCGAACGTTGGCGCTAGCTTTGTAGCCAGGAATCTGACGTGGTGGATGGATTGCAACGATATCGTTGTGCTCTCACCCGTGCACGCAGAAAGTGCGAAGTTTGTGGGTAGGCTCATCCATCGGGTCGAAGAGAAGCCGATTGGCCATCCTCCACGCGGCCCGTACAGGATTCCCTGGGAAGTTTCGCAGGAGGATGAGAGTAAGCGATTTCTCTCTGGACTCGCACTTCCGGTCGACGCGGAGATCAGCGCATCCGAAATCTGTCTACCCAGCGACAGCGGTCCCGCGAGAGCCCTTCGAGTCTGGCTCGATCAGCAGCGCCGAGTGGCTGGAAGAACAACGTTCAAAGGGACTGAAATCAGCCAGCAGGTGCAATGGATACATCAGCGCTCGAGAGCGCACCGTCGCGTGCGAGACCGAGGAATCCGAGCGATGACCATCCACCAAGCGAAGAATCGCGAGTTTGACTCGGTCGTCGTACTCTGGCCCTACAATGTCGCTGGATCCGCAGACCGGAAGCGTCGTCTCCTCTATAACGCGATCACGAGAGCAAAGCGTCAGGCAGTCGTCATCGTCCAGAATCCGAATCGTCTCAAGCAACCTCCGTTCGTGCCGGACGGTGACTGAAGTAGTCATACATAGTTGGACAGTTTGGCGGCTTGGTTAAGGTGTAGTCCGATGCCCCGGCTCTCTCTCTTCGGCCTCACGAGTCGCGAGAACGCCGATTTCCAGTTCGATCCCGAGGACGACGAGGAGTCGGGCGACACCGGGGGTCTCGTCTCGGAGGCGAGCAACGATCTCGGCTCGCTGCGGTTCGACGCGCTGCTCGGCGGCCGCGCCACGTCGCGGACCATCGTCTCGTGGTACCGCAACGGCATTGTCAGGTTAACTCTCCGTCCGGCACAATGCCGGGATGAACACTCGCCGGCCCCGCTACCATCGACATCGCTTTCCGCCCGAAATCATCAGCCATGCCGTCTGGCTCTACCACAGATACTGCATGAGCTTCCGGGATGTGGAGGATTTGCTGGCCGAACGAGGAATCATCGTGTCCTACGAAACCGTTCGCCAGTGGTGCGGGAAGTTCGGCCCCGACGACGCTCGGCAGTTGAAGCGACGACAGGGTCGACTCGGAGATACGTGGTTCCTGGACGAAGTCTTCGTGACGATCAACGGTCAGCGCCAGTATCTCTGGCGCGCGGTGGATCAAGACGGTGACCTGATCGACATCCTCGTACAACCCCGTCGGGACGGGCGTGCAGCGCGGAGATTCTTTCGCCGACTGTTGAAGAGTCAGCGACAGGAACCCGTGCGGCTCGTGACCGACAAGCTGGGCAGCTACCGTGTCGCCCATCGGGACCTCATGCCGCTGGTCACCCATGACACGAGGCGATACGCGAACAATCGCGCCGAAGTCTCGCATCAACCCACGCGACAACGCGAACGTCAGATGCGAGGCTTCACGTCATCCGACCACGCGCAGCGGTTCTTGCACGTCCACGGTGTCATTCAGAATCTCTTTCGCGTGGGTCGACACCTACTCAGGGCGGCTCATCATCGGATGTTGCGAGCACGGTCGTTCACCGTGTGGGCCCAGGTGACGGCAGCCTGATCCTGGGATCAACTCGCCTCATTCTGGCCCGGACTCGTTAAGTTGACAGTGCCTCGCTTTGTTCGACCGCATGACGCCGCCCCACCGCAGAATGCCGCACGCGGCATCGACGAAACCGTCCTGGTCGTCGCCGTCGCGCGCGCGACGAACGTCGGCGGCGAGGCGATCCAGCTCTCCCTGATTGGCCTCGAAGCTCCCAGTGTTTCGACCGGGGATCGGCCACCAGTAGTTCTCATACGCCTCCCAGATGGAATTACAGCTCCAGTCGAGATGCGGCTTGAGCATCGTGAACGTATGCTGGAAGAGGCAGTCGCCCCGAACGTGTGGACGCAGCCAGTCGATGAACGCCTCTACGGACGAATCGCGCAAGTATTCGCTGCGATTCACAGATCCCAGCCCTCCCTGGCCGGCGCGCCCGCCGTCGGCACAGTCAGACTATTCGGCGAGAAACCACAGGAATCCAAACGTCCGCCCCGGCTACTCGCCGGGCTCAGACGCCTGGAAGACGACCCGCTCGATGATGAGCAGGCGCTGGCCCGCTTTACCGAAGGCGATCTCGACCCCGCGCAGCCTGGTCCTCATCAAATCCGCAGCGGCGTAGCTGATCAGCATGTATCGTAAACGGTCGTTTGCGACAGGCGGGCAATGGCGCCGTCCGGCCAGCGCCGCCGTACCAGCGCGCGAGACCACGCACGGCACTGCCAGGGCGTGCTGCGCCTGCTGCTGCAACTATCCACCGGCGACAGGATCCACGGGACCGAGAGGGACAGCCGGCCATCCCGCTGCCGGCCCTGACCTCCTATGTCGGGACATCCGGCGTTTGATTCACGGCTGTCTACCCAGGCGTCCACAGAAAACTAACCCCGCTCCCCCCTGCACCCGGCCGCTCAGAAAGCGTAGCCGAGCGCGACCGTCGACCGGAAAAGCGGGACCAAGCCGATCCGCGCTTCCGGAGCAACGAAGACATGCGGGGTTAGAAACAACCGGACACCCAGGCCACCGAGGACGTGGAGTCTGTACTGTGTGTCCCAGCCGGGGCTGCCGGGGACTGGGCCGAAGTCTAGGTACCAGTCGCGGTACTGCGTAACGCCGACCCCGACAACCGCGTACGGGTTGACGCGCTGACCAGGGGAGAACGCGTACTCCCACAAGGCCGTCACGAGTCTGGCTTGGGCCTTGCCCGGATGGTTGTACGGGCCGAACAGGCTCGCATACCACCCTTCCACCCCGAACCGCGAATGCACGCCCCGGGGGACCGTCACGGTTCCGCCTCCGACCCAGGCATAGGGAGGCGAGTCGTCCAATAGGTATGCGTAGCCGACCGAAGCCCGCACGTCGACCGTGCGGGCCTGGCCCAAGACCGGTGACGGGAGCAGCGCAAGTATCGCGACGAGGGCACTCAGGAATATTCGTGTGCTTGGCATGGGGTACTTCTAGTCCGGCGGTGCAGGGTCGAGGCGGTCAGTAACTGCACAGGCGTCCACAGAAAACTAACCCCGCTCTGCAGGTCCAGCGACTGAGAGCCGTCTACTTTCGAGACGCGGGCGTTGCCGATCAGCATGTGTCGTAAACGGCCGTTTGCGACACACCGGCGAGGGCGACGTCCGGCAAGCACCGCCGTGTGTCGTATCCCGTGTCTGATTCTATGTCTTGCAGACGCGTTGCGTGGCACGTCGGCGTTCGCGTTGCTCGCGCCGACGCGCTGTGTCCGCGGATCCGGCTACTCATCGGTACACCTCGCGTCGGTTCCCAATCTTCACGACGAGTACGCACACCGCGCGGTCCTCGATGCTGGCAATGACGCGGTAATCGCCGACCCGGTACTTCCAGAATTCGCCCAGCGTGGAGCCTTTGAGGGCCTCTCCGATGCTGCGCGGGTTGTCCAGCGTGGCCACGCGGTCATGCAAAAAAGCGAGAATCCGCCGCCGCGGCTGCGGGTCGAGCGTGTCCAAGTCGCGTACGGCGGCCTGGTCAAGCTTGATCGTCCACGCCATCGCGTGCCATCACGTCTTCGAGTGGGACGGCGCGAGATTTTCCGAGCCGGAGGTCGACCAGCCGTTGTTCGGCCAGGTACACGTCCTCAAGATCGTCTAAGTGTTCCCGGAGGGCCGCAAGGATGTAGAAGGTTCTGCTCCGCCCGGTGCGGGCGGCCAACTGGCGCAGGCGTTGGGAGACGTCATCGGGTAAGCGGAGGGAAACAGCGGTCATGTCGGTTCTCCTGTGTGCTTATTGTAATACAAGTATTACATTCCGGATGCACCGGTGGATCCCCGACCACAATGCCTGTTGGTTCGCGGCGCGAAGCGTGGCGGTGCGGCAGCAATACGGCCTCACCATCGATCCACGCGAAGCCGAGGCCATCGACAGCATCCTCGACAGATGCCTCTCAACCACGCTGTACTGTGAGAAGTGCGGCGTCGCCGCGCCCGCTACTCAGGCGACCACTCCCGCGCCCGGCGCTGCGCCTCGCTGAGGTCCTCTCGCGTCATCCGCGCCGCCACGGCATCGCGCGCTGCTGCGCTCCGCTCTCGGTCCTCCCCAGTGGATTGGGCGGCGGCCAGGTTGAGCCACATGTGCGCCGACACGTCATCCTGCGGAACGTCTTCACCTTCCGCATACATGATCCCGAGATTGACCTGGGCTGGGGCGTACCCTTACTCAGCAGCCAGCCAATACCAGCGCAGGGCTTCAGCGTAGTCCTGTGGGACGCCGCGGCCAGTGTCGTACATGTTCCCGAGATTGAGCTGCGCCGGGCTGGCAGCCAGCCAACCACTGATTCCCCCGTCGATTCCCCCTTTTCGAGCGGGAATCCACGGGACCATCGAAGCCGTCCACGGACCGTTCTGCATCACAGCTTGCTCGCCGCCGCGAGATCGCCAAGGCTGCCGCTGATGCGCGGTGGAAGCGGTGATCGCCGCCACAAAGAACCACCTTCGGTAGACTCCAGTCACCCGACCGAGTCAGCTTCGGCTCCCGCGCAGTCCACATGTACGTCCTCGCGGCGTGCTTGCCGGGATATCTTCCAGCCGACGATAGCATCCGACGACGGAAGCATGATGAAGCGGAGCCGGCTGCCACCCGGCAGGTTGTAGATCATGACGCGCATGTCGCCACGCACGAGATCACTGTAGAAGCTCGATTCCTCGTCCGGCTCACGGCACATCTGCTCGACAATTCGGCTCTTGAACATCGGGCCGCACAGGTCCCTGCCACCGTGAACTTCCTTCAAGAGAGCCATGGCGAACTCCGCATCTGCGTCGGCCCGACTCTTGTCAACTAGGTACAACAGCGACTTGACCAACAACTTGATCAGGGAACTGACCGGCCAGCTAGGACTCGCGTCGGCGACGCGCAGAATCAGGAACAGGGCTCTGGTGACCAACTTGATCGCCCGTTGGCGAGGCCGGAGTGCAAGTCCCACTCGATTCACAACCGCGATCAAGCGGACGAAATAGCCGATCCTCAGATACGCTCGTTCACTCACAGGTGCCGTTACCTCCTTCACTCTTGGTAGCGTAGCGCATCGAGCGTTCCCGTCATGAGTGAGTAGCAGACGAGATCTGCGCCTCCCGGGCCGCCACGTTGGGCGCAACCGAGATGCTGGCCCACCTCGAACGCCAAGGGCTCCTCGCATCCGCGCCGTCCAACTCCAGGAAGCCGAGCCCGCGCACGACAAGGTCTTTGGTGACTAGACCCACGGCCGGTGTCGTGCGGGCGCGCCGCGGCTCCACAGCGAAACCACTTGCGTAAAGGAAGGTTTACGCAACGATCCGCACCTCTACCTGTTTTTAATGGGTTAGGCGTTGCGAAACGGTATTACAGAATAAAAGCGATTGGCGATACCTTTCTGCAATGTTGATCGGGTACGCTTGGACTCTGACTACCGCTTTGGATCGGCGGACCACATCTTGGCGCTTCCAGTGAATACATCAACTAGCACCATGTGTTCGGTTGGTTTCAGCTGCGGCCCGTAGGACTCACCCACGGCATCCTCGTTCGCCAGAATCAGCTTGCGTGCTGTCTTGTTCTCAGGAGTCCGCAGTTTTTTAAGCATCGCGGTTTTCTTGCCGTGGAAGAAAGAGGGAGCGACGTTGAAGGCTTCACCGACAAGTCGTTCATCTTCGTTTTCGGCCATCAGGTCGTGAGCGCTGGAATCCTCATTTCCGTACTCGACGCGGTACTCTGAGAAAGGGAAGCCAGATTTCTCCAGCAGCCACTTCACGCCGTTCAGAATCACCAGGTCGGTCATTATGCGGTTGGCCGCCTCGAACAAGGTGACGTCGGGGTATGGCCCTGTTCCAATTGGCTCTCTCTTTACCTCATGCAGCAGTTTTAGGCCGAGTTTCCCCTGAATCTTGCCTCCAACACTCGCGATCTCCTCAGAGTACTCAGCGAGAGCCGTTCCTACATTGCCGACGGTCAATCGTCGCTTCATCGGCTGGCACTCCCGGATGGAGATCGTTGGCGGGGCAGGAGGAGCACACGGTCAAAGAACCTGGCCTCGTTCGTAGAGGTACCCGCCATCTCTGTTTCGAGGCACGTCGGCGCCAAGGCGATCACCTTCCTTAAAAATCGATCCGCTCCACGGGTATCCGTCAGTTTCAACGAGCACCACGACATCAGGCTGATCACTTCGTTCCGCGAGAGCCGGTGCGACGGCGCTGTACACGACGAAAATGTTCGAGTGTTGAATGTCGTTCGCTTCGAGTATCAGTATGGATGTGCACTCGTCACCTGCCCACGTTGCGAGCTTCGGGCACTTGGCATCGAGGGCGCGACGTACGCGCTCAAGACGAAGTTCCTCCGGATCGCCCTCAATGTCCGTGTACAGAATAATGCGCGAATCATTCTTGAAACGCAGGTGTAGCCTCAGTTCGAACGGCAACACTTCGGAGCTTAAAGTTACCGTTTCACCGACGTTCAAGCCATCAACAGCCTCGAGCACGAGCCGCGTGACTTCTTGATGCGCGACTTCAAAATTGACACGCGCAGCAGAGGTTTCCGTTTCGCGAACAGCAAGCGCGAATCGTCCGGGTAGGCGCCCGGCTAGTCTCTCCTTCACGGGTACGAGTAAACGCTCAATCTTCGCAATGTTCGCGAGTTGCCCGTCAAAAGATTCAATCACCGTGTGTTCGACTGCGTAGCGGTGGCTCGGTGACTTCCACAATTCCTCGACTGCTTTGATGTCACGCCGCTCACGATCTGGACGTTCGGTGAGAGTGATTAGCTCGCGCGTTCGCACCGAAACAATCTCGCGAACGAACTCGCACACATCATCCTGATTGTCATGCTTCATAACCTTCCCCACCTCGCAGAGATCGAGCGGTAGTGTTTCGAACTGTGTGGCACGTCGGAGATCGCACCGCATCATTGAGGCGCGGGAGGCTGTAGAAGTTCAGCGTGTGGGTGGCGAATTACTACTCAGCCCGCAATCCGTTGAGATTATCAAGTTTGGTGATCCTGGGAGTGGTCGCTAGGATGTTCCGATGCGCGACCCGATCATCCTGCTGGTGCACCTGATCGCCACCCTGGCCCGGCTGATGGGCCCCGGGGGCCTGCGGTCTGTCGTGGCTGAATCGGTCTTGGTCAAGCAGCAACTGCTCATTCTGAATCGCTCGCGGCACCGGGCGCCGAATCTCTGCGCGTCGGATCGGATCCTCGCCGGCGTGTGTGCACTGTTCATGCGCCCGGCCCGGGTGATTCGCTCAGCGATCGTGCTGAGACCGTCGACGATCCTGGAGTTCCATCGGGCTCTGCGCACCCGCAAGTACCGCTGGCTGTTTTCACCCAAGCGCCGTCGCACCGGCCCCCAAGGACCGTCCAACGCAGCTGGTCGATGCCATCGTCGACATGAAGCGGCGCAACCCCAGGTGGGGCTGTCCGCGGATCGCCCAACAGATCGCGCTCGCCTTTGCGGTCGACATCGACAAGGACGTGGTGCGCCGAGTGCTCGCTACGCACTATCGACCGGCACCCCACTCGGGTGGTCCGTCCTGGCTGACGTTCCTGGGGCATGCGAAGGATAGCCTGTGGAGCATCGACCTGTTCCGGTGCGAGTCGGCGATCCTGCGAAGCCATTGGGTGCTGGTAGTGATGGACCAATACACGCGGCGGATCGTCGGCTTTGGCATCCATGCTGGAACCGTGGATGGCCGGGCCCTGTGCCGTATGTTCAACCATGCGATTCGAGGGCTCTCGCGTCCGAAGCGCCTCAGCTCCGACCACGACCCGCTGTATCGGTTTCACCAATGGCGCGCCAACCTGCGGGTGCTGCAGGTGACCGAGGTGAAGAGTGTGCCGTCTGTGCCGCTGTCGCATCCGTTTGTCGAACGGTTGATCGGCACGCTGCGACGAGAATGCGTGGATCAGCTGCTGTTCTGGTCTGCGTCGGACTTGGAAGACAAACTGGTGGCCTTCCAGGACTTCTACAATGCGCATCGGGCCCATGCGTCGTTGGACGGGCGGACGCCCGTCCCGATACGAAAGGATGTCGCACGGCTCGACCGCTACCGATGGGACGCGCATTGCCGTGGTCTCTATCAGACGCCGATCGCGGCGTGACATCTGACCAGCGAAGACGGTGGCGAGCGGGTCGACGCGCCCGCGTTCGACGTCTATCGCGACACAGCAGGGCAGTGCGTCAGCTGCACGCCTTACTCATGCCATCGCGACAACTTCGCGGGGGACTCCCGGCTCACGGGACCCGAAGATCGAACGATGTCGGATTCCTACGAATTCGCCACCCACAGGCCATCTAGGGCAGGCAAATCGGAAATCCCGGATTAGATGTGGCCTGCGGCCCGCTGCGCGCCCTGGTCTTTGTTCGAACAATCGAGCGGTGTGGTATTTTTGCGCTTGGAGCCATCACGTGTCTGAAGAGAAACCCGCAGCCATCGCGGTCACGCCGCGCGGACCCTATGTCGTATCGGGCGTCAGCCGTATCGTCAACGCCGCCGGCGACACCGTGCCGACCGAGCCGGAACCGGCGCTGTGTCGGTGCGGCTACTCGAAGAACAAACCGTTCTGCGACGGCACGCACGGGCCGTATCAATTCAGCAAGGATGCGCAGACCGAGATCGTCGCCGATGCCGCCAAGACCTATAGTGGGCGGGTCGACGTGCAGTACAACGCCGGCATCTGCGCCCATCTCGGCGTCTGCACGCGCGGGCTACCGGAGGTGTTCGACACGACGCGGCGCCCCTGGATCCTGCCAGACAACGCCGAGGCCGATCGGGTCGTCGACGTGGTGAATCGCTGCCCGTCTGGGGCGCTGACCTCCACCGTGAACACAGCGGACGACCCGGCCGGCGTCGGCGACCGCCGACCACCGACGATCCGCGCGCTCAAGAACGGACCGCTCGCCGTCGAGGGCGACGTCGAGCTCGAGGGCATCGCCTGGGCGGTGGGTGCCGCACGGGAACGCTTCACGCTCTGCCGCTGCGGCGGGTCACGAACGATGCCGTTTTGCGACGGCTCCCACACCGAAATAGGATTTACCGACCCATGACGAAGTCTGTGACCCGACGCCGCCTTCTCACCAACTCGACCGCCGCCGTGGCCGGCGCGAGCACCGCCTCGCTGTTCCCGACTGCGATGCGAACAAGGTCCACTGTCGACCCTACTGCTCGGCCTGCACCTCGACCTCTAGCTCCGCTCCGAACATCGCGGTACGGTCCTGGTCGAGCGCGGCCCACCGAAGCAGCGTGTCGACGTCAGGCGCGACGACCCCATCGAACACCGTGACGCCGTTGGTGTCGATCGTGATCGGCTGCGTGAAGTCGAACTGCTCGGGCGAGAGCAGCAGCGTGAACCGGGTGACCCCTCGCGTATACGCGGTCACGTGATTGCGTCGCTGGTCGAGCTCGACTCGCCCCGAGAGGCGGGTCTGCGGAAAGGCCTGGCGGCTACGCGGCGCCGCCTCGGCCGGATAGACCAACGTCAATTCCAATCGGTCGCCTCCGCGCAGCACCGCCAGCAGAATGCGCTGGCCGGGCGCAAAGCCGATCAGCGCCTGCTTGAGATCCTCGACAGAGGGATTGAGCTGGCCATCGACTCCGACGATCGTGTCTTGGTCGACCATGCCGGCCGCCGACGCGATCGAGTCCTCGCCGACCTCGAAGATCCGAATTTAGGATCGTGTCTCCAAGTCCAGGCCAACCCGATCCGAATGTCGTCTCACGGATTGGGAACCATCCTCCAAGGCAAGGGACGGGTAGATCTTTGAGTAACCGAAGGGACCTCTCCCCTTTTTCACGGCCGGCGAGGTTCGACACCAGCCGCAGTCCCCAGTTCAGAATGTCTTGGCACAATCCGGCGTCAGCACAATTCAGTGGAATCGGAAGTGCTGGTCAACGGGCGCTTCCGCGACGAATGCCTGAACGAACACTGGTTTACGACCCTGGCCCACGCCCAGGCCCTGATCGAAGCGTGGCGCTGTGAATACAACGAGGAGCGACCGAAGAAGGGGTTGGGCGGGCTGACGCCAGCCCTCTACGCGAAGCAACTGGCCGCGGAAAGCATTACAGTCACCCCCGGACTCTAAAGCCGACCGCTACTCAAGGCGGGGGGAACGTCGGGGGCACCTAAAGAAACTTGTGAATGTGTTATTGATGAGACATAGGGTTCTGCGGCTGTCGTGGCCGCTGCTCTACCACCACACGGTCACAGGGGCGCTCGTGCTCTTGCCCTCACCGCCGCGTATCGCGCCGTCGCAGCTGCGCCTCGTCGAACAGTACGAGGTCCAGGTCGCGCCGTAGAGTCCACACATTGCCGACACCGGACTGGCCAGCTCTCGCGATATGGATCGCCCTCTTCTCGGCAGGTATTGCAGCCGTTTCGCTATGGAACGCGATCAAGGCGAGGCTAATCGCGAATAGCGCCCACCAGTTGGCCGTGGAAGCTCGGGACAGAACAACCCCGTCGCTTGAGCTTTATATTGATTCCGGCTACGTTCGGCGGCTCGCTGCCCCCGCCAGGAGAGTGTTCGTCTTCCGTGTTGTGGTGACGAACCGATCCGACGCGCCAAACTCCCTGAAGACGATTCGTCTACTCATCGAACATCGGCGTGCCGATGGGCCACCGTCGCACCTTGAGCTGGTGTCCGACGCAACAGGCGCCAAAGCCCTCGGCTTCGAGGAGGATGACGTTCTGACGGTTCCGATCGCGATTGCGCAACGTGATGTCGTCGCAGGCACGGTGTTCTTTCAGGTTGCTCAGGAACTCCTCGCAGAGACTCGAATTGAGGCGTATACGGTCTCGCTCATCGACACGTTTGATAGGGAGTCCATGAAGGAAGTTCTCCTCCTTCCGGAGCGACCAGTTGAAGAATAGATGGCATAGGGAGGCAGTCTCGGTTCAGCATCTGGTCGAGGCCGAACCCGTCCCGATCGTGGCTGACGGAAGTATCGCCACAGTGGCCGTTGGGGACGGGCGGATGATCCCGCTCCTTATTCTCGACACGTCCAAACGCCCCGATATTGAGGACATGGTCAAAGCTCACCACCACGTAGGGAGCCAAGGAGATCTCACTTCGGCGTGGGGACGACCCGACACGTTCTTCGACACGGGTACCGTTCGCTTGATCCTGACGTTCGAAAGACCGAGTCGTTGCCTGGTACTCCTTCAATTGGACATCAAAAAATACGGCGGGCTCGTGGACAACATCATTCTCAGTCAGGGCCTCTACATTCAGCCGGGTAGACCCGGTGACCGGCTGCGCACGACCTTTGACAATCCCCGCGTTCTTGCGGAAGTGCCCTCTCGTGAGTTTCAGTCTGAATGGACCAAAATGCTTCGGAAGGCGCTGCGCAAACTGTTCCAGAAAGAACACGGGATGAGCCGAGCTAAGGCAAAGCTTGCGACGGAGAAGTACATTGACCGGTGGCGCGATCTGTTGTCTACGCGAGTGAAAGACCCGGTTGAGGGCGCGAACGAGGAGAGTTCATTTAAGGCCCAGGAATAAGCGCTATTTAGGGTTCTCCCCCGCATCCCGCAGCATCCCGTAGATGTAGCCGTGTCCAAGCCCCGCGCGCCGTGCGATCCGCCCCACATAAACGCCACTGCGCCAAAGCTCGACCACGACCGAGCACGCCTCCCAGTACCGCTCCATCACAACTTCGACGCCGGACGCGGCAAGACCCCCTGCTTCCTCCTCGTGCGTGGCCCCGTCCATGCGCTCCACTCCGACAGCCGCGCGAGATAGCCG
This sequence comes from Vicinamibacterales bacterium, assembly GCA_963662965.1. GTDB lineage: Bacteria > Acidobacteriota > Vicinamibacteria > Vicinamibacterales > UBA8438 > DTWD01. The sequence goes on from OY759970.1 coordinate 376,467, forward strand.
ATGTAGGTGGTCCGAGCTGAACAGGGTATCGCTCCGCGATCCTGCGTACTCCCCGCCCGACGACTCGTTATAGCCGTGCGGCGTCATCGTCCGGCGTGCCATGATCTCGCGGCGTTCGGCGTCGCAGGCCGCGTACACGTCAAGGCCGAGATGCAAGACTTCAATGGCCGGTTCGCCGAGCTGCGCAAACGGGAGACGCCCTGCCTTTCGGTGCGCGTTGATTCGGCGGTCAACGTCCTGCGACATACCGATGTATTGCAACCCGCCATGCCGTCTCCAGCACAACAGGTACACCGACCAAGTCCTGCGCCCTAGGGTTTTCTTGGACACTTGATTGCGAGAGAGTACTCGCAGGAGGCGTGTCGAGATGGGGAAACCAGATCAGGGATCGGCGGCGGCGGAGGGAGCCCGGAGGGCGACCGGAGACGCCGCCGGGCCCGGCCGTGGCGGCCGATTGTCAGTGGGGCGGAAGGGCTTTGGTGCATGGCTCCTGAGCTACGATCAGGTGCACTGTTCTCAGCCTGCCCTCCTCGATCCGGAGCCGCCAGCCGTGAAGTATCCGAAACGCAGCCAGTACACGTACGCCAAGTCTCCCTACCGGGTTCGCAACTGGCCGGAATACGAGGCAGGCCTTCGTCGCCGCGGTGACCTGACCATCTGGTTGTCGGAGGACGCCATCAACACCTGGCGTGCCCCCACCAGTGGCAAACCCGGCGGGCAACGCGTCTACACGAATATCGCGATCGAGACGGCTCTAACGGTCCGCATGGTCTTCCATTTGCCGCTCCGGCAGACCGAAGGCTTCCTGCGGTCGCTGGCCGATCACCTCCAGGTGGATCTCCCCGTTCCGGATCACACGACGCTCTCCCGGCGCGCTCGGAGGCTCGGTACGATTCCGTTCTACACGGGCGCCGGCGATCGACCCGTCCACGTGCTGATCGACAGTACAGGGCTCCGGATTCACGTGGGCCATCTCCGTAAGCCACCGAAGCACCGGGCGTGGCGGAAGCTGCACGTCGCCGTTGACGCCGGCACGGGTGAGATCATCGCCTCAGCGCTGACGTCTCGTCGCACGCGTGATGGCGCTGGGGCTCCTACCCTGCTTGGGCAGATCGACCATCGTGTGGCCTCGGTCTCTGCAGACGGTGCGTACGACACCGAGAGGGTTTACGAGGCGGCGCACGCAAAGGGTGAAGGGCGAGCCGTCAGAGTGTGCATTCCTCCTGGACGCAATGCCCAACTGAGTCCACGACCGTCGGCCGCGTTGAAGGAGAGGAACCGGAACGTCCGCTCCATCAACAAACTCGGCCGCCGCAAGTGGCCCAAGCGAACAGGCTACAGCAGGCGCGCCATGGTCGAGAACACGATCTATCGATACAAGACGATCATCGGCCGAGCCATGACGAGTCGCACGTTGGCGGGGCAACGGGTGGAGGTGCAACTCGCCTGCAGGGTCCTCAACACCATGACCCGTCTCGGCATGCCCGACAGCTACCGAGTGGCGTGACCCCCTCTCGGGGACGGGGGACCTGTCCCTTAACTCAGAGCCATGCACCAACGCGGGACGAAGACCATCGTCGGCTGCAGGCCAAGATCGGCGAGCTGCTGATGGAGACCGAGTTACTGTACGCGAAGGTGGACCAGCTGGAGGCCGGCGGCCCTTTGGCCCGGCGGAGGTCGACGCGATGAGTGGCGCCCAGTCGATCTCCACCCGTCGGGCGTATGGCGTGCAGCGGGTCTGCCGCGTGTGGCACCGCGCCCGCTCCAGTGTGTATGCGCGGCGGCAGGCGACACGGTCCCCTGCGCCGTGTCGTCGCCGCGGGCCGATCGGCGCTGCCCCGGACGACGTCCTGGTGGCCCACATTCGCCGGGTGCTCGAAGCCTCGCCGTTTCATGGCGAGGGGTACCGGAAGGCCTGGGCGAAGCTGCGGGTCGATGCCTTGGTGCACAACTCCATTGAGGGCTGAGAGTCTCCCGTGACTCCGCCTGCCGGTCATCCGATCATCTCGCCATCGGGTATCCCGAGCGCCGTCATGGTGTTCAGAATCTTGCACCCCAACCTCACCTCGACTCTCTGGGACGCCAGTCCCCTCGCTCGCATCGCTGAGCCCAGGATGGCCTTGTAGCGGTGGAACGTCGTCTCCACCTTGCTTCGCCTGCTGTAGCCCGATGCGACGTACCACTTCCGTTTCCCAACACGTGATCGTGCTCGGATGTTACGAGTCCGCTGTCGCGTGCCCGCGGAGTCGAGCGCGAGCTGAGCGCCCTTTTGTGGCGGTATCAGCACCTTCGGCGATCGATGAGCACGGTGATTCTCCAGCGTCTTCTAGACGTCGCCGGTGTCGTACGCGGCGTCGGCCTTGGCCGAGGCGATGGGACGCTCGATCTGGCCGACGAGTGACGCCACCCGGGAAGCGTCTCGAGCCCGCTTGCTCGTGAGCGCGCAGGCGACCACGTCACTGGTTTGCTCATCCACAGCGAGGTGCAGCTTGCGGTAGTCCCTGGCTTTCGGCGGAGTGCGCAACTGGCCGACGTGCACTGAAAGACCGCTGCTGTCGATGCGGAGGTGGACGGGCTTCACGGTTCGCCTCTCGTAGGAAGCAACCTTCCCCAGCCTCGCCTTGCGCCTCGAGATCGTGCTGTGGTCGGGCACGTCGTTGTCCAGACTCAGGAGCGTCAGCAGCGAGCGCAGGAAGCCCTCAGTCTGCCTGGACGCCAGGCCAAACACCAAGCCCAAGGTGACCGTCGTCTCGATGGCGTGGTTCGAGTACTTGCGTTGTCGGCCTGGCTTCCTGCGCGTCGGCCTCGGCGAGTTCCAGTTGGCGAGCTTGCCATCGGTGAGTCCGAGCCCGACGGTCAGACTCCCGCGAGCGCGGAGACCCGTCTCGTACTCCCGCCAATTCCGGACACGGTAGGCCTTCTGGACGTACTTCCGCTGGGTGCGCTTGAAACTCGTCATGCGGGACCTCGGATCTCGGGGTGGAGGGCAATTATTGACCGAGATCGCGAGTTGTGCACCAAGGCAAAATCCCGGTGGTAATCCCTAAGCCTGCGGCGTCCAGATGTGCTTAAATTGGGCAACGAATTCGACGCCGCCATGGATATCTCTCGCCGCACCTTCATCAAGGCCTCGGTCGTCGGTGGATTATCGGTCAGCGCGCTCGGCTTCGATCTTCGCGAGGCGCAGGCCGCGGTCCGCCAACTCAAGATCCGGAATGCCAAGGAATACAAGACCGTCTGCCCGTACTGCGCGGTCGGCTGCGGGACGATCGCCTACGTGCACGGGAGCGGCGGCCTGAACACGAAGAACACGATTATTCACGTCGAAGGCGATCCCGACAGTCCGATCAACGGCGGCACGCTCTGCCCGAAGGGCGCGTCACAGATGGACCTGGCGATCAGCCCGCGTCTGCGTCACCAGCCGCTTTTCCGTGAAGCCGGCGCCTCCGAGTGGACGGAAGTCGACTGGGACTTCGCGATGGACTGGTTCGCGCGCAAGTTCAAGGAGTCACGCGACGCCTCGTTCACCGAGCGCGACGACGAGGGGCGCGTGGTCAATCGCTGCGACGGCATCGCGTGGGTCGGCAGCGCGACGGTGGCGAACGAAGACGCCTACCTGATTACGAAGACGATGCGCGCGATGGGTCTGGTCTACATCGACCACCAGGCCCGCATATGACACAGCCCCACGGTGGCCAGTCTGGCCGCCACGTTCGGTCGCGGGGCGATGACCAACCATTGGAAGGACATCAAGAACGCCGATGTCGTCCTCGTCATGGGCGCCAACCCGGCCGAGAACCACCCCTGCGGGTTCAAATGGGCGCTTGAGGCGCGTGACAATCGTGGCGCCAAGCTTCTGACGATCGATCCGCGCTTTACCCGCACCTCCGCTGTCGCCGACCGCCATCTCCAGATACGTCCTGGCTCCGACATCGCCGTGCTCGGCGGCTTGATCCGCTACGCGCTGGAGAACGACCTGTATCACGCCGACTACGTGCGGGCCCATACGAACGCGTCGTTCGTCGTCGGCGAGGAGTACGGATTCGCGGACGGCCTGTTTGCCGGCTTCAACGAGGCGGCGAGCAACTACGACAAGACGGCGTGGGACTACGAGCGTGGCGCCGATGGATACGTCCGGCGCGACGACTCACTGGAGCATCCGCGGTCCGTGTTTCAGTTGCTCAAGCAGCACTACGACCGGTACACCCCCGACGTCGTGGCTGACATCGCCGGTTGCTCGGAAGAGGGTTTCCTCGAGATGGCCGAGATCATCTGCTCGACCGGTCGGGCGGAGCGGGTCGGCACCATCATGTATGCCGTCGGTTGGACGATGCATACGGTTGGGACCCAGATCATTCGGACCGCGGCCATCGTGCAGCTGCTGCTCGGCAACATCGGGCGCCCCGGCGGCGGGATCAACGCGCTGCGCGGCCACGCCAACGTGCAGGGGGCGACCGACCACGCGATTGTCGCCGGCATCCTGCCGGGCTATCTCAAGGTGCCGACGCCGCCGCAGACGTCGTTGGCGCGGCATCTCGGCGATTCGACACCGCGTCCGCTCGTCTCGGACACCGTCAACTACTGGGGTAACTATCCAAAGTTCTACGTCTCGCAGATGAAGGCGTGGTTCGGCGACCATGCGACGACGGAGAACGACTTCGCCTACGACTACCTGGCGAAGCAGGGCGAAGATGCGACGTGGCTCTCAATCTGGGACAAAGCGCGTCAAGGGACGCTCGAAGGCTTCATCGCGCTCGGCTTCAATCCGTTGTTGGCCGGGCCTGACGTGCCGCGTCTCCTCGACTCGATGGCGAAGCTCAAATGGAAGGTGGTCATCGATCCGTTCATGCTCGATTCCGCCGAGTTCTGGAAGGCGCCGGGCGTGGATCCCGCCGAGATCGATACCGAGGTGCTCTACCTCCCGTCGTCGCACTGGATCGAGCGTGACGGCTCGTTCACCAACAGCGGCCGATGGGCGCAGTGGAAGGAGAAGGCGATCGACCCGCCGGTGGGCGTCAGGCCGGATACCTGGATTCTCTCGGAGCTGTTCTGGCGCGTGAAGGAGCTCTATCAAGAAGAAGGTGGCGCGTACGACGAGCCGATTCAGCACCTGACGTGGGACTACCTCAACCCGCGGGAGCCGACGATGGTCGAACTGGCGAAGGAGATCAACGGCTACGACCTCGAGACCGGGCGGCTCCTCGATTCGTTTGGTGAGCTGCGTGACGACGGAACCACCATCGCGGGAAACTGGATCTACACCGGCAGCTACACGGAGGCGGGCAACCAGATGCAGCGGCGGGGGACTGCCGACCCGACCGGGATGGGGATGCATCACGACTGGGCGTTCAGTTGGCCAGCGAATCGGCGGGTCCTGTATAACCGCGCGTCGGCCGATGCCGACGGACGGCCGTGGGATCAGACGCGCCCCGGCATCGCGTGGAACGGCCGCGAGTGGATCGGCGACGTGCCGGACTACGGGCGGACGACGCCGCCGGGTGCGGGTGCGGCCGGTGCCTTCATCATGACCGAGGAAGGTGTGGCGCGGCTGTTCAGTAGCCATCTCGCCGACGGACCCTTCTCCGAGCATTACGAGCCAGTCGAGAGCCCGACCACGAATCGGCTGCACAACGACGTACCGATCAACCCGGTGATTCATTGGTACGACGGCGTCCGGGAGACGCTGGCCAACGGCGACGACGACTTTCCGTACGCTTGCACCGTCTACCGCGTGGTGGAGCGGGAGCACTTCGTGACGAGCAATGTCCCGCTCCTTGTCGAGGCGATGCCCGACTTCTTTGTCGAGCTGCCCGAGGGGTTGGCGGCTGAAAAAGGGATCCCGAACGGGAGTCAAGTGCGCGTCTGGTCGAAGCGCGGCGAAGTGCAGGGGACCGCCATCGTCACCAAGCGCATCAAACCGCTGCGGGTGAACGGGCAGACCGTCTGGACGGTCGGCATTCCGGTCCATTGGGGCTTCGTCGGGCTCACGCAGGGGTCGATGGCGAATCTGTTGACGCCGTTCATCGGCGACGCGAACACCCGGTGTCCCGAGTTCAAGGCCTTCTTGGTCAACGTGGAGCGCGCATGACCGACACCCTCACGATCCGGCGCATCTCGGCGAGTCCCGACGCTTTGATCCCAATCGATGCGCTTCGCTCGGCCGGGCCGACGTACGCGAAGCTGGTCGACATCTCGAAATGCATCGGCTGTAAGGGATGCGAAATCGCCTGCAAGGAGTGGAATGACCTCGGCGTCGAGCCGACAGCCAACTTCGGGAGCATCCAGAGCCACCAGGATCTGAGTCCGAAGACGTGGCTGCTGATGCGCTTCAACGAGGTCGAGATCGACGGCAACCTCAACTGGCTGATCAAGAAGGACGCCTGTCTCCATTGCGAGGAGCCGGGCTGTCTCTTCGCCTGCCCGGCGCCGGGCGCCATCGTCCAGTACACGAACGGCATCGTCGACTTCAATCAAGAGAACTGCATCGGCTGTCAGTACTGTGTGACCGGCTGTCCGTTCGACATCCCGCGATTCGATGCGAGCACGCGTAAGGTGGCGAAGTGCAACATGTGTGTCGACCGGGTCGAAGCGGGGCTTGAGCCGGCCTGCGTCAAGACGTGCCCCACGAATGCAATCTCCTGGGGCAGCAAGGACGACATGCTGGCGTTGGCCGACCAGAAGATCGAGACGTTGAAGGCGCGGGGCTACGACAACGCCGCGGTCTACAACCCGGCCGGCGTCGGCGGGACGCACATGATGTACGTCGTCCCGCACGGAGACCGGCTCGAGGATTACAGCCTGCCGTCCGACCCGACGGCGAGCCCGACGCCGATGACCGGCCTCAGATTCTTGAAACGCATCGGGGCGTATCTGATGAGCTTCAGCATCCTCGGCGCGCTCGTGCATTTGCTGGCCTACGGACCGGAGCGATTGGAGGAGGAATAGGCGTCGTGTCCGACCGGATCCTCAATCGCTTCGGCACTGTCAAGTTAACGAGTCCGGGACATACGAGGGCAGGCTAATCAGAGATCAGGCTGCCGTCACCGCGGTCCACACTGTGAACGCTCGTGCCCGCAACATTCGATGATGAACCGATCTCAGCCGGTGCCGACCCACGCGAAACAGATTTTGAATGATGCCGTGAACGTGCAAGAAACACTGCGCGTGGGCGGATGACGTGAAGCCGCGCATCTGACGCTCCCGTTGTCGCGTGGGTTGGTGCGACACTTCGGCCCGATTGTTCGCGTATCGCGTCGTGTCATGGGTGACCAAAGGCATGACGTCCCGATGGGCGACACGGTAGCTGCCCAACTTGTCGGTCACGAGCCGCACGGGTTCCTGTTGCTGACTGTTCAACAGTCGGCGGAAGAAACTCCGCGCTGCCCGCGCGTCCCGACGGGGTTGTACGAGGATGTCGATCAGATCACCGTCTTGATCCACCGCGCGCCAGAGATACTGGCGCTCACCGTTGATCGTCACGAAGACTTCATCCAGGAACCACGTATCTCCGAGTCGACCCTGTCGTCGCTTCAACTGCCGAGCGTAGTCGGGGCCGAATTTCCCGCACCACTGCCGAATGGTTTCGTACGACACGATGATTCCTCGTTCGGCAAGCAGATCCTCAACATCCCGGAAGCTCATGCAGTATCTGTGGTAGAGCCAGACGGCATGGCTGATGATTTCGGGCGGAAAGCGATGCCGAAGGTAGCGGGGCCGGCGAGTGTTCATCCCGGCATTGTGCTGGGCGGAGAGTTAACTTGACAATACCTATGAGACACTCCGACTCCTCGCCGTCCATCCCCCCGCGCTTCGTTGCCTTCGCCCGGCGGTACCATCCGAGCACCTGCGGCTTCGCTCCGTCGGACGCCAGGTGCTGCGTCCACGGCCTCGGGCTTGGTGAGCCGGTGCCCGCCCCCCGGCAACCTTTAAGATGGAGACGACGAGGCCTCCCGGGTTCCCGGGAAACCCACCCGCACGCATGCCACGCGCTCCGACCCCGGCGAGGTCGCCGCCTCCACGGCCTCTGAGATGCGGCGAGATAACCTTCCGTCCAACGCACGACGTCGGCCCTCACAAACAATGCATTTCGGGGCTCAATCACGCGGCCTACGGGCTCCCTGTGAACGCTTCGCGCCCTGGGTCACCCCAGGCCCACGCATCACTCGGTTCCGGCTGGCGGCCGACCTTGGCCGGATGGGATTGGATACCCACAGGGTTTCGAACAAGGTTTCAAAGATCACATCACGGCATCTTGTCCCCCTTGACCGGGCTTTCCCGGCACACGCGTTGGTGCCCAAATCAAGTGTGAGGTTGAGAGGGACCCAGACGAGACTGGAGGGATGAAGTCGAGAGTCCATCCGACATACAAGACGAAATACCGCGTCCGAAACTGGGCGTCCTACGAGCGAGCCCTGATCGGTCGGGGCAACATCACCATCTGGTTGTCCAGGGCGGCCATCGCAGCCTGGAAACCTGAGGGAGCGGGCCCGCGCGGCGCGCAGCGGAAGTACTCGGACCTCGCGATCGAGTCCACCTTGACGCGGCGTCTTCTCTTCCATCTCCCGCTCCGTCAGACAGCGGGCTGTCTCACGTCGCTCGTCGTGCTGAGGGGACTCGACCGTCGGTCGCCTGATCACACGACGCTGTCCCGGCGTGGCCAACACCTCGACCTAAGGCTTCGGGGCGTTCCACGGCGCGCAGGCCTTCATCTCATTATCGACAGCACTGGCCGGTCGATGGTCGGCGAGGGTGAGTGGGCGGCGGCGAAACACGGACGACGCGGGCGGCGGGGGTGGAAGAAGCTTCATCTGGGAGTCGACCACGCGGGAGTGATCGTCGCTCAGGCGTTGACCGATTCCGCGGTGGATGACGCGAGTACGGGCATCGATCTGATCGAGACCATTGCCAGCAGCGCGCGGACGGTCACGGCGGACGCTGCCTACGACACGCTCGCCTTCTACGAGACAGCCAACACCCGAGGCACGACCGTCGTCGTGCCGCCGGCGAAGACAGCCACGCTGTCCCGACGCAACCCGCGGTCGAGCGCTCGCGATGGGACGATCAGAAGGATCAGCAAGATTGGGCGCCGGCGATGGAAGAAGGAGGTCGGCTATCATCGACAGGCCCGCGTCGAGAACGCGTTCTTCCGGTACAAGTCGATGCTCGGCGATCGACTTCGACGTCGGACTCGCGCAGCGCAAGCTGTCGACTCGGTGCGTGCGTGCCACGTGCTCAATCGAATGACCGAGCTTGGTCGACCAGAGTCGTGCGCGATCGATCGGTGACGAACCTACGCGTGGGAGCGCTCGGTGCCAGTTTCGATTTACGCAACAACGCCACGTGCCGCCGGCAGGGGCGAAGCCCAGTACTATCAGCAGGCTGCGGTGGCCTGATTCAACGAATGCGGTCTCCGACGATCCCGGTACGGTTCAGTGACCGCCGGGGGAACGACCTTCGATGACGGCTTGCGTGTTCGTCAGGTACCGTTCCATCCCCGACCGTGCGCGCCGCTTAACGATCACACGCAGCAGGCCCTTGAAGAAACCTGACAAGCCCGTGACCCGCGATCGGGTGGCGTAGAGCAGGAAGAACCCGTCGTCCTCGCCGTCGTCGTCGTCGACGAGCGTTCGCAGTTCCAGCGTCGCGCTGAAGTAGTGGTTGGCGTAGATCTGGCGCGTGGCGATGACGTAGCGCAGGCCGGGTAGGCTTGCGACGCCGGTCGGGAAGGGCTGGATAACCACCTGGTTGAGCCGGGTCGTCGGCTTCATGCCGAACTCGCCCATGCTCCAGTAGAAAAATTCGTCGGCGCGTGGCAGGCTCGATCGAGGGTACTCCCGGAGGAACCGCGTCAGATCCGGGATCGGCATCGGCGTGTCGAGCGGATGCGCCAGGCCATGGACCTCTTCGGAGAGCGGCGCCGCCGGGATACGGTCTGCGTATGTGCCCAGTGTGTCGACGCCGCCGACCCGATAGGTGCGGAGCGCGTCGAAGATCATCTCCCGGTAGATTCGAGTCGCCTGGGCCGGAGCATCCGCGCTGTCCCAGTCCACGCGCGCGTCGAACTGCGCCATGGTGTTCTCGGAGAGCTGCAGTTCGCAGTCGCCCGGGCGGCAGTTGCGGAGGTCACGGACGTCCGACTCGAGCAGCTCAAGCGCGTCGAGATCACTGAGCCGCGGCGGATCGTTGAACTTGCCTACGCCAATGATATTGAGCTTACGCTCGAATACGTCGATCTCCCGTATCTGTTCTGCGAGGTCGCTAGCCAGGCCCCGAACCCGCACGGCGCCGAAGATCGACACGTCCACGGCTTCGGGGGTCTCAAGATTCTTCGCCACGGCTCGGCCGGCCAGGACATCCCGCCAGTCCCTGTCGGAGTAGCCGATCTGGTCGGTGAGGTAGCGGCGCAGGGTCTCCCGGGTTGGTTCCACCCGTGGTTCGGCTCCCCCGACCGCGATTGCGGCGGCCAGCAGCGATAGAATCACCACCGAGACTGTGTTCACACACCTCACTACATGATTCTAGCGGCGTGCCGCTTCGATGGCATTGTCAACTTGAACCTGTCTGGCGGCATTGCCAACTTGTTGAGGGCAGCGCGCTCTTGCCTCGTGAAATCGACGCCCCCGATCGTTCTCAGCAGGCGCACGTCACCGCATCCCATTCAACGAACGCGCGGGTGCGGAGCAGACGGTGGTGAGCCGACCGCAGGAGGTGTCGACCGACGCGGAACAGATTCTGCACGATACCGTGAACCGACGCGAACCGTTGGAGCTGAGCGGCCGACTTGAAACGCCGCATCTGGCGCTCCCGCTGTCGGGTCGGTTGATGGGAAACCTCCGCGCGGTTGTTCGCGTACTCATCGGTGCAGTGAAGCACCGATGGCATCACCGTGCGACAGGCGGCCGAGTAGCTGCGCAGCTTATCGGTAATCAGGGGTCGGGTAGACCAGGGTCGTTGCTGACCCTGGCCCCCCACAGATCCGGACGTGCGGGTTCTGCCGCATCCGGCTCCTCGACAGATGGCTTCGCTACGCGCCGTCGCGTACCCGCTGGTCCAGGAAGCCAGGCGATGGCCACCGCCATCCCCAAGGCTTGTCTGGCCAGTTCGGCTATCCGTTGTCGTGACGTGGAGACGGGACCCAACCTCGGTGTGTTGGCCGTCTTTCCATCCACCGGTGCCACCTGCCGGTGCCCCCTTCCCTCCACGGGGTCTCGTGGGCTCAATTCCCCCGCTTCGGCGGTACTCTGAGACACGCCGACTCCTCGCCGTCCATCCCCCCGCGCTTCGTTGCCTTCGCCCGGCGGTACCATCCGAGCACCTGCGGCTTCGCTCCGTCGGACGCCAGGTGCTGCGTCCACGGCCTCGGGCTTGGTGAGCCGGTGCCCGCCCCCCGGCAACCTTTACGATGGAGACGACGAGGCCTCCCGGGTTCCCGGGAAACCCACCCGCACGCATGCCACGCGCTCCGACCCCGGCGAGGTCGCCGCCTCCACGGCCTCTGAGATGCGGCGAGATAACCTTCCGTCCAACGCACGACGTCGGCCCTCACAAACAATGCATGTCGGGGCTCAATCACGCGGCCTACGGGCTCCCTGTGAACGCTTCGCGCCCTGGGTCACCCCAGGCCCACGCATCACTCGGTTCCGGCTGGCGGCCGACCTTGGCCGGATGGGATTGGATACCCACAGGGTTTCGAACAAGGTTTCAAAGATCACATCACGGCATCTTGTCCCCCTTGACCGGGCTTTCCCGGCACACGCGTTGGTGCACGAATCGTCACGGGCCCGCACGATGCCCACCGACAGGATCCTCACCGGCCGATGCGATATGACACTGGTCGGCCGAGTTCGGTCATCCGATTCAGGATCTCACAGCCGAGGAGGACCTCACTCCCCTGTCCAGCTGGACTCCGGGCGCGAAGGCCATCGCCGATGATGGACTTGTAGCGGAAGAACGCGTTCTCCACCCGGCTCTGACGATGGTACCCTGACACCTTCTTCCAACGGCGCCGGCCGAGCTGCTTCACCCACGTAATCGTCCGATCCCGCGCGGGCGACCGCGGGCCGTGGCCAGAGACGTTCGCCGTCCTGGCCGGTGGGATGACGACCGTCGCGCCCCGCGCCGTCGCGGTCTCGTAGACGGCGACCGTGTCATAGGCGGCGTCAGCGGTGACGCGCACGAGAGGACCATCGACCGCGAGTAGATCGAGGGCTGTGGTCGCATCATCACCCGTCGCCTCGGTCAGCGTGTGGACACGGATCACGCCTGACTGATCGACGCCACGGTGGAGCTTCCGCCAACCACGCCGGCCGCGGCCACCGTGTTTCGCGGTCGCCCACTCCCCTGCCCCGACGAGGGACAGACCCGTGCTGTCGAGCACGAGATGGCGGCCCTCGCCGGGCGGGACCGGCGGTCGCAGACGGCGCCTCAAATGCTGACTGCGCCGGGAAAGCGTCGTATAGTCGGGGGCGGAAAGGTCGAGGCGCATCATCCCGAACAGGGCGTGCAGGAACCCTTCGGCCTGGCGCAGCGGGAGATGGTAGAGGAGTCGCAGGGTCAGAGCGGTCTCGATGGCGAGATCCGAGTACCGCCGCTGCTCACCCCGCCGGCCGCTTCGGCGAGGCGTCCAGGCAGCGATCGCTTCCGAGGACACCGGCGTTGTTGCGCGGTTCGAAAACTGACCCGCAACGCCCCCTACCCACAGACCCGTTAACGACCGATAGCGTACGACGCCGGCCTACCACGCTGAGTCATCTGATTGAGGATGTTACATGCGAGGATGGCCTCCGTCTCTTGCCCCGCTCGACTGCGCGCTCGAAGGCTCTCCCCGATGATCAACTTGTACCGGAAGAAGGCGTTCTCCATACGGGCCTGCTGATGGTAGCCCGAGTCCTTCTTCCACTGTCGCCGTCCAGCCTGCTGCACCTGTCGGATCGTGCGGTCGCGCGCGGGCGATCGTGGTCGCCGTCCAGACACGGTGGCTGTCCTGGTCGGTGGAATGACGACCGTCGCGCCACGCGCACCCGCAGCCTCGTAGATGCCACGCGTGTCGTAGGCCGCGTCCGCCGTGAGGCAGGAGACGTCGCCTTCGACCTTGTCGATCAGATCGAGGGCCGTCGTCGCGTCGTCAACATGCCCGCCGGTCAGGGCGTGAGCGACGATCACGCCCGATCCGTCGACGCCCAGATGAAGCGTCTTCCAGCCGCGTCTACCGCGTCCGCCATGTTTCACGGCCGCCCATTCACCTTCACCCACAGTCGAGAGCCCGGTACTGTCGACGATGAGATGTATGCCTGCGCCCGCGGGGAGGCGGCGAAGTGCAAGGTCGAGGTGCTGACCACGCCGTGAGAGAGTCGTGTGATCGGGCGCGGACAGGTCGAGGCACAGCATCCCGAAGATCGACCTCAGAAAGCCCTCCGTCTGACGAAGGGGCAGGTGGAAGATGAGCCGGAGCGTCAGCGCGGTTTCGATGGCAACCTCGGAGTACTGCAGCTGCCCTCCGCGCGTGCCGACGCCCACGGCCTCCCACGTGGCGATCGCTTCCGGCGTCAACCACAGGGTGACGTCGCCTCGCTGGACCAGTGCTCGGTCGTACGCCGGCCAGTTTCCGACGCGGTATTTCGTTTTGTACCTGGGATGCACTCTCGACTTCACGTCGAGATCATGCCCCTTCGGCCGTCACGATGGCCAGGGCCGCGACGAACACTTGTTTCCGCGCACCAACGCCCGTAAAGGCCGCGACCGAGGGCAGCGCGACCTCGCGGCCGTCACGACGCACCCGCGGCCGGCGAATCGCCACCTTCCGGCCGCCCAGCACGACCTCGCTGGGCGCATGACCCGCCCGCGAGGCGCGCCGGTGGGGCTGATGCGTATACCGCGGACCGCACACGGCCACGCGATCCTCCTCCAGCATCGCCTCGAGGACCTTCAGGCCCGACGCGACGACCAACGCCTGGAGCTCGGCCTGCGCATCGACCAGGATGTCGACCAACGGCAGGTGCCGAGCTGCCGGCGAATCTGATTGGTCCCTACGGATGACTGTGCCAGACTTCTTCATGGTGGCTCCTTTCTGGGGGCTTCGGCCCCAGGTTTTCCCACCGGCCGTATAGCACGACCAGCAGGGAGCCGCCGCTTCAAATTTCAACAACGAGAGGGACATCCCCGAAGCCGAAGAGCCCGTAATTACCCGAAGATGTAGCGCTAACCAATTTGTGCGGACCACAGGTCTGTTCAGCCAGCCCTCGCAGCCCAACAACGACGCGGATGGAGAAAGTAGCCAGCACGGCCCGACCGCCGGTCTTGGTTCCTTTGGACATTAGATGTCTCTGACGATCTATTGCGACCTACCTCTTCACCGACCGTAGCCGCAGTAGCCACTACAATCGTCGTTCGTGCCCAGCCAGTTCTCCGCAATCGGGTTCACCGTCTCGTCAGGGGAAGACCTGGCTGCGCTCGCCAGCCGGGTCGCCGAGCGCGCCGACACGATTGATGCCAACGCCGGGCGGTACCTCAAGTGGGCGCCTCAGTCGGGCGAGCAGCTCTGGCTTCAGGTGACGCACAACGGCGACGCGATGGGGATGAATCCGCACTTCGAGGGGAAGTCGTCGGTGCCCGTCGCGGTGGAGGCGCGCATTGCTCGTGACACCCACACACCGCTCGACGGGACGTTCCTCGCCTGGGCCAATCCGTCAGCCGGCGGCGGCGCCGGCGGCGACTACCCGTTCGCCTTCGACTGCCCCGACGCGGCCACCCACCACGCGCTGACGCTTCCCGCCACGCTGACCGCCCAGATCGCGGCCTTCGCTCAGCAGATCACCGTGCACGAATCGCGGGAGGCGTACGACGCGGCGCAGGTCGCGCAGGGGCTGTCGTACGAATCGCGATCGTTCATCCCATCCGGACTCATTTCGCCGTCCGGCGAGCCCGTGACGCCGCCGGAATCCCACGCGCTCATCGCCGGCGAGGTCGTCGAGGCGGGGGAGCGCCGGAACGCGGTCACCGACCGGCCGTTCTGGTGGGCGCTCGTCGACACCGTCGGCGGCACGTTCGACGTCGTGATCGATCCCTCGCTGCTCTCGAACCCTGTCCGCGCAGGCAACGTGATCTCCGGGTGGTTCTGGCTGTCGGGTCGACTTCAGAGGAGCGCGGCGCCGCGCGCTGCCTGGCTTCACAAGCTGACCGGCCGCGGATAGAGGCGGGCGCCTGCCGCCGGCAGGCGCACGGCATCGCGGTGGTGCTAGGGCGTCAGGATAGAGAAGAGACATGAAATACTGGGTCCACGTCATTTCAAAAGACCACGCGCTGACCGGCGTGGAGGCGGGTTTCATCTGGGCCAAGCCCGCCGATCTCCAGCTGTTGCGGAAAGGGGATCTCGTCTTCTTCTACTCGCCGGGCACGCTCTTCCGCGCCGGCGAGATCCTCCAGACGTTCACCGCGGTGGCGCGGGTGACCGGCGATGCGCCGTACCAGGTGGAGACATCGGCGACAGTCCACGCATGGCGCCTGAAGGCGACGTTTCTCACGTGCGAAGAGGCCCCGATCGAGCCGCTGATTCCGCGGCTGGACTTCATCCAGGACACAGCGAACTGGGCCAGGTTCCTGCCCCGCGGGATGTTCGCGATCGGCGGAGACGATGCCGATCGCATCGCGGACGCGATGAAAGCGGACATCGCGCACTGAAGTCTGTGCCGGGAGTGGATGCCGCGCTGTCGGAGAGGGGGGTGCTTGCGCCATTCGCTGTTGGTAGTGCGACGTTAAGACCTTACGGTGCAATAGATTGCAATCCCAAATGGCGCCTGTGACCGAAGCTGTGGCGTAAGCGCCTTTTTTGCAAGGGGATACGTCCACATCACCAACAGCGAACGGCGCAAGCACCCAGGTCCGCCTCAATCCTCGGTCACTTGGAACGCGAAGTGGAACGCCGGCAGGTCCTCGCCCGGATGGTCCGCCGCATAAGTGAGCTGCGGCATGCGGTAGTTGATCGGGAGCGTCTCGGTCCCCTTGTAGATACCGGGATAGAGATCGATGAAATGCCAGCCGGGCGCGCCGGGCGCCTCCATGAAAATCGTCACATCGCCCTGGCTGTTGAAGGCGCAGGCGTAGCCGATGTAGCCGTTGTCGTAGACGAGGTGCATGATGTTGGAGGTCTCGGTCCAGCCGACGCCTTTCAGGTGCAGCGTGATCCTGGTGCCGACCGGTCCGCGTCCCACGTCGATCGGCAACGCCGTCGTCTTCACGAAATGCGTGCCGAGCTTGCGCGTGCCGGCGGCGTCGAGCCACAGCCCGTGGGTGCCGCCGAGATCGTCGGGCGTCTCGAAGGTGAAGACGACGCGTCCGCTCGCATCCGCTACCGCCTCGGCAACCGGCATCGACGAGGCTTCCCAGCCGGCGCCATTGATGCGGTTCCCGATCACGCGCGTCCAGTTGAGCGTGTAGCGCGCGCCCGCCTCCACGCCGTCACCGCTCACGGTGACAGGCTCGCCCACGCCGGAAAAGCGCGGGCGTGAGACGAGCTCGCCATGCGGCGGCCCCAGGCGTACATGCGTTTGCGCCTGCGCGTCCGGCGCCGGCGGCAGGACCGGCGCGCCCGGCGTGACGGTGAAGGGAATGGCGAAGCGCGGCCGGTCAGGCTCGGGGCTCTGTTGCTGGTTGCGATAGGGAAAGCCGAACTGTCCGTGCAGCACTTCGATCACGTGATCGCCGACATGGCCGGTCGCCGGAATCGTGAGGCTGCCCGACCCGTGCGTCGTCACCGCGGAGGCCCAGCCGGTGAACCGATTGTCGTACAGCAAGTTCCACGACATCTCCAGATTGCGGTAGCCGATGCCCTTCACGTCCACCGTGATCAGCGTGCCTGGCGGGCCGCTCTTCGGTGAAATCTCGACCGACATGTCGATCGAATAGCCGACCTGCGTCATCAGGCGATCACCCTGCTGCAGGACGACGTCGTGAAGGAACCCGAAGTCCTCCGGCGTCTCGAAGGTCGCCCGCAAGCGCCCGTCCGCGTCGCTTCGCACCCGCGCCATCTCGTAGGCTACGGGCACGAACTCGCGGCCGTGGTATTCGGCTTCGGTGACGTTCCACTGCCCGTTCACCGTGCGCCAGATCAGCTGGAATTCCTGGTTGGGCGGAAGGTCTTCCGCCGTGATGGTGAAGGGGGCGCCCGCCTGGCCGTGGAGCGGCGCGACACGCATCGTGCCGACATAGCCGTCACGCGGCCGGCCCACCTGCACTTCCGGGCCGAAGGCGGACGCCGGTCCTGCTGCGGCCACGGGCGGCACGGAGAGTAGCGCAACGGCGAACACGGCGAAAATTCTCATTGGACCTCTTCCATTAGCGAGGGGCGCTCGAACCGCGCCAGCGTCACCGCCGCGACTCAGACCATCCCGCTGCTAGTTGGTTTCCATCACCGGCGCGCCCTCGATGATCGCCAGCTGCGAGGCCGGTCGGGTGAAGGGCTCCCAGGTCACGATGCTGTCGTCCTGCATGGTGGCGATGACCTTGTAGCCGAGCGACCCGGTCGGGTAGTTCTGAGGGCACTGACGCCCCTCTATGTCAAGACACTCCTTCAGGCGGCCTGGATGATCTCTTGACGAGCGCGGAAGTCGGTCATGACGCGCTGGTCAATCTCTCGCGCGAGGAAGCGTTTCAGGCAGCGGATGATGTCGCGTTTGGTCCGGCCAGCGGCGAGGCGTCGGGCGACGTAGTCGCGGGTCGGTTGGTGGAATTGCATCCGGACGATGACGGCTCGATAGAGGGCCGCGTTGGCGTGTCGGTGGCCGCCTCGATTGAGGCGGTGCCGCCCGGTGGTCATCCCAGACGAGGCCGGGATCGGGCAGGCGCCGCAGAGCGTCGCGAAGGCGGCCTCCGAACGAATCCGGTCGGGGTTATCGCCGAAGATGATCAACAGCTCAGCCGCGGTGTGGGCGCCCACACCGAAGCCCTCGCAGAGGGTCGGTGATGTCGCGGTGGTGAGACGCGCGAGGTGCTGGTCGTGCAGCGCGATTTCCTCGGCGAGAGCCATCCACCGACGGGCGAGCGACCGGAGGGTGTGCTTGGCGGACGCGATGGGCGTGTCGATGGGGCCCGGTCGGAGTCCGGCGCAGCGCGTGAGCAGGCCGTGATCGGTGAGATCGTGGAGGGCTTCTCGCAGGACGGGCGGGGCCTGCACGATGATCTGCTTCAGCGTGTTCATCGCCGTGGTGCGCGCTTTCATGGCGGTATCCCGTGTGATCTTGAGCTGGCGGATCATCTCGACGGCGCCGTCCGCGGTCTTGGGGATGGCCGTCGACTGCCCCGCGAGCAGGGACCGCGCCGCCACCTCGGCGTCGATGGTGTCGGACTTGCCGGCGGCGCGGCGTGTACGGCGGTCGCCCCGATTCACTTCCACGACATGATGCCCGGCTCGGTGGACGGCCCGTGCCAGGCCCGCGCCGTAGCTCCCGGTGCCTTCGATCCCGAACGCCTCAATCCGCCCGTGTGTCTCGGCCCACGTGACCAGAGCCTCGTAGCCACCCGAGTCCGCGACGAACGCGTGATCGCCCAGACGGATCCCCCAGCTGTCGATTGCCACCGCGACGTGGACATGCGTATGCGTATCAACACCGACGATCACCGTCCGCGCTTTGGGCGGCGTAGTTATGCGGTTGGTCACGGACTGGCCTCCTCGGCTTGCGGCCCCGAGCTGGTCCGGGTGGGCGGACAGGACTGTGACGGGCCGTGGGTACAGCAGGCCCCTATGGGGTCACGGCCATCCGGTCAGCTGGCTGCCGTACGAGTTGCCAGCGGGCGATGACCGACAGGTCAGTAGCCAGGACCGTAGGTCAGTCAAGTTGCGGGTCAGGCCACCACCCGCCGGCACCCACCAGTGTCACCGAGCGACCTCGGCAGGCAGCGGAATGATGCTCACAGTCAAGTTGACGAGACGAGGGCGTAATGATCCCTCGATGACTCGGTGTCTATACATTGTTCAGCAGGCACACGTCACCGCATCCCAGACGCAGAACGATCGCGTTCTCAGTAAGCGGTGGTGAACGGCTCGGAGTAGGTGGCGCCCCACACGAAAGAGGTTGTGCACGAGCCCGTGTACCGACAGGAATCGTTGGGCGTGTCCGACCGACTTGAACCGGCGCATCTGGCGCTCGCGTTGCCGCGTCGGTTGATGCGAGACCTCGGCTCGGTTGTTCTCGTATTGCCTGGTGCTATGCACCACGGACGGCATGACGGTGCGGTGCGCCGCCGCGTAGCTGCCGAGCTTGTCAGTGATCAGACGCCGCGGTCCACGGCCTTGCCCTTTCAATAACTTCCGGAAGAACCGCGCAGCGGCGTGGCGATCGCGTCGTGGCTGCACGAGGATGTCGATGACGTCGCCGTCCTGGTCGACCGCTCGCCAGAGGTACTGCCGCTGGCCCCGGATGGTCACGAAGAGCTCGTCCAGATACCAGGCGTCGCCCATCCGGCCCCGTCGGCGCCGCAGCCTCCGCGCATACGCGGGACCGAAGGTCTGACACCAGTGCCGAATGGTCTCGTAGGTGACGGTGATACCGCGTTGGGCCAACAGGTCCTCGGCATCACGAAAGCTGAGACAAAAACGATGGTAGAGCCAGACGGCGTGACTGATGATCTCGGGCGGAAATCGATAGCCGTGGTAGCTGGGCGCGTGGTTGGTCATCGCCCTACACTGCCAGCTGCCGCCTCAACTTGACAATACCGTCCGGCAGGGGCGGCCCGGCGACTGAGGGCATCCGAATCGTGCCCACACCTTCTATGGTCGCTGTCGCGGTGGAAGACGAGCGGGCTGGTGGGGTCGCGGCGTGCCCGCCGTCGGTCCAGCGCGTCGGCGATGGGGGGCGAGATGGGCAGGATGCGTCCCACCAAGGTCTTCGAGCGCGCGGGCGAGAGCCGGATGACGCCGCCATCACCCACGTTGTCTCGGGGATTCACTCGCCTCGGCCGTTTTCTCGCACCATACGATGACGATCTGTTCCCCCCTGTCGCGCGGATCACGCTGTGGGAGACTATGCGGACTTGATGCGAATACTCATGTGGCATTTCCGATCGGCTCCCGCCGATCGCACGCGTCTCACAGGACTACAGGATCCCGGGGATTCTGCAGGCACTGACGGCGTCTCGCTAGAGATGATGAAGCGGCGGGCGATGCTGGAAGCCGAGGGACATGAGGTGGCGGTGAGCTCCGCCTATTCGTGGTCCGAGTTCCCAATCGCCGCGTTGGAGTTCGATGACGACGCAGTCACTACCATGATGCGCAATCTCTTTGGCTCGCACATTGGCGATTTCGACAACGAGGATGCGCTGACGCAGGCGTTCGAGGCCTCGACGGCGGCCCTGCGCCAGGACCTGCGGGAGGTCCTGGAGGCGTTTCGCCCAGACGTGGTTTTCGTCCACAACCTCCTGTGTCTGCCGATTCACGCCGCCGCAACAGTCGCTTTGACTCAGCTGCTCCGGGTCACGCAGATCCGGTGCGTTGCGATTCATCACGACATTCTCAGTGAAGGCGCCTACAAGTTCAGCCCGACATGCGGGTTGGCCCGACAACTGCTCGACAGCTATTACCCACCCCGGATGAGCAATCTGATGCATTGGACCATCAATACACGTAATCAGCGAGCGTTGGCACAGCGTGGCGTTGCGGCATCAGTCATTCATGACACCATCGAGTTTGGGAAGCCCGCTGACGCTCCAGAGCGCACGCGCCTCCGGCAGCGCCTCCGTGAACGGTTCGCGCTCAAGGCCAGCGACGTGATCCTTCTTCTGGGGGCTCGCATCGTGCCCAATAAACAGGTCGAAGTGGCAGGCCACGTGACAGCGGCAATCAACCGTCTGCGTCACAGGCTCGATGGTCGAGCGTTGCCGACGGGGGCAATTTTTGGCCGCGACAGCCAGATCGTGCTGATCTTGGCTGGCCGTCCTGAACGGGCGTTCGAGAAATATCGGGACGACGTCTACCGCCTGTTCGACGAGATGGGCATTCGCTGGATCTACGCTGGTGATATTGTTCGGCCGATTCGGTCCGAAGCTGATGGGCTGTATGCGTTGTACCCAGACATGTATTCGATGGCTGACTTCGTCATCTACCCAACGCGATGGGAAGGATTCGGGAATCAGCTAATTGAAGCGTTCGCCGCTCGGCTCCCAACCATCGTGTTCGAGTACCCCGTCTACAAGGAGGATATTGGCCCCAAGGGCTTCCGCGTGGTCTCGTTGGCTGACAAGATCCTTCCGGAAACCGGTAGGCGGGGGCTTGTCCAGATTCCGAACCAGGCCTTGACTCGGGCGGCGACTGAGGCAGTAGATCTGCTCTGTGACCCCGAGAAATATCGAGCCACGGCGGATCACAATGCCCAGGTGGGTGGCCTCCACTTTGGATTCGCAGTGCTACACCAGCATCTCTCCGAATCCCTGCAATGGGCGATGTCCGGCTAGCGTTAGAGTTGACGTACTCGTGGCTCCTTGATGAGTTGCGGGGAGTTTATTGGGCTAAAGCGCTTTTCAAATAGACCTTGTACCACCTGGGGCGGTCGTGGTACTTCTGCGCGCACTGATGCAGGAGGACCGATGCGTGCCTATTCAATGGATCTGCGAGAGCGGGCGCTACTCGACAGCGATGCCGGGATGAAGGCGGCCGATGTGGCGGCGAAGTACCGCGTGAGCGGGTCGTGGGTGCGGCTCTTGAAACAGCGGCGGCGCGAAACGGGCGAGGTGGCGCCTCGCGTCCAGCGACATGGACGGCGCTGCATGCTCGAGCCGCACCTGCACACCTTGGCCGATCTGATTGCGGCGCACCCGGATCGCACGCTGGCTGAGCTGAAGGACGCCCTCGTGTGCGTCTCGAATTCCCAATTCTCTCGCTGAATCCAGGATTGAGGCAACGTTGCGTGGCGCCTGACGCCGCCGGCCGATCCGCCGATCCGCACGGACCCGCGCGATCCTGCCCCACCGGTCGTCTCGGCTGCCCGTCGCCCCCGCACATTCCGCTTCCCTGTCGCACCCACCGGAGCGAATGTGGACCGACGGCCGCCCGCCTGCGGCCACTGCAAAGGAGGGACCTATTCCATGACCCCGCACGAGACCGGCTCGACCAGCACCCCCGGTGCCCGCGTGACGGCGCCGCCCGCGCGCACGTTCGGCGGTCGGGTAGACCAGGGTCGTTGCTGACCCTGGCCCCCCACAGATCCGGACGTGCGGGTTCTGCCGCATCCGGCTCCTCGACAGATGGCTTCGCTACGCGCCGTCGCGTACCCGCTGGTCCAGGAAGCCAGGCGATGGCCACCGCCATCCCCAAGGCTTGTCTGGCCAGTTCGGCTATCCGTTGTCGTGACGTGGAGACGGGACCCAACCTCGGTGTGTTGGCCGTCTTTCCCTCCACCGGTGCCACCTGCCGGTGCCCCCTTCCCTCCACGGGGTCTCGTGGGCTCAATTCCCCCGCTTCGGCGGTACTCTGAGACACGCCGACTCCTCGCCGTCCATCCCCCCGCGCTTCGTTGCCTTCGCCCGGCGGTACCATCCGAGCACCTGCGGCTTCGCTCCGTCGGACGCCAGGTGCTGCGTCCACGGCCTCGGGCTTGGTGAGCCGGTGCCCGCCCCCCGGCAACCTTTACGATGGAGACGACGAGGCCTCCCGGGTTCCCGGGAAACCCACCCGCACGCATGCCACGCGCTCCGACCCCGGCGAGGTCGCCGCCTCCACGGCCTCTGAGATGCGGCGAGATAACCTTCCGTCCAACGCACGACGTCGGCCCTCACAAACAATGCATGTCGGGGCTCAATCACGCGGCCTACGGGCTCCCTGTGAACGCTTCGCGCCCTGGGTCACCCCAGGCCCACGCATCACTCGGTTCCGGCTGGCGGCCGACCTTGGCCGGATGGGATTGGATACCCACAGGGTTTCGAACAAGGTTTCAAAGATCACATCACGGCATCTTGTCCCCCTTGACCGGGCTTTCCCGGCACACGCGTTGTTGCACGAATCGTCACTGGCCCGCACGATGCCACCCGACAGGATCCTCACCTGCCAATGCGATACGACACTGGTCGGCCGAGGGCGATCATCCGATTCAGGATCTCACAGCCGAGGACGGCCTCACTCCCCTGCCCAGCTGGACTCCGGGCGCGAAGGCCATCTCCGATGATGGACTTGTAGCGAAAGAACGCATTCTCCACCCGGCCCTGACGATGGTACCCTGACGCCTTCTTCCAGCGGCGCCGGCCGAGCTGCTTCACCAACGTGATCGTCCGATCCCGCGCGGGCGACCGCGGGCCGTAGCCAGAGACGGTCGCCGTCCTGGCCGGTGGGATGACGACCGTCGCACCCCGCGCCCGCGCCGTTTCGTAGACGGCGACCGTGTCAGAGGCGGCGTCAGCGGTGACGCGCACGAGAGGGCCCTCGACTGCGGTGAGCAGATCGAGGGCGGTGGTCGCATCATCATCCGTTGCCTCGGTCAGCGTGTGGACACGGATCACGCCGGACTGATCAACGCCAAGGTGGAGTTTCTGCCAGCCACGCCTGCCGCGGCCACCGTGTTTCGCGGCCGCCCACTCACCGGCCCCGACGATGGACAGACCCGTGCTGTCGAGCACGAGATGGAGGCCCTCGCCGGGCGGGACCAGTCGCAAACGGCGCGTCAGATGCTGACTGCGCCGGGAGAGCGTCGTAGAGTCGGGGGCGGAGAGGTCGAGGCGCATCATCCCGAACAGGGCGTGCAGGAATCCTTCGGCTTGGCGCAGCGGGAGATGGTAGAGGAGCCGCAGGGTCAGGGCGGTCTCGATGGCGAGATCCGAGTAGCGCCGCTGCCCGCCCCGCCGGCCGCTCCGGCGGGGCGTCCAGGCAGCGATCGCTTCCGAGGACAACCACACCGCACATCGCCGCGTCGAACGAGGGCCTGATTGTAGGCCGCCCAGTTCGCCACCCGATACTTCGTCTTATACCTGGGATGAACCTTCGACTGCATCCCCGTAGTGTGGCTCCTGCGGAGGGTCCAGAGAAGGGCGGGCCACGCCGCCCCACCCGCAGCGGGTATTCATGCAACAACGCCGTCGATTAGCGGCCGACCTGGGAGAGCTCATCGACGCCTACCTCCAGGACTACCAGGTCCGGCAGTTCCGGTCCCGGAGCACCGCCCGCGGCCGGATCGCCCATCTCACCGCGTTCTTCGGCCGCGATGCGCGGGCCGCCGCGCTGACCACCTACGAGATCCGCTAGTACCAACTCGCCCGGCGCGCCGCCGGGGCGGCCACCGGCACCATCAATCGCGAGACCTCGGCCCTCCACCGCATGGGCACCCTCGCCGTCCACTGGGGCTGGCTCGACACCGTGCCCGGCTTCCCCGACCGCCTGCGCGATAATCCCCCCCGCCAGGGCTTCTTCGAGCACCCCGAATACCTCGCCATCCGCGCCCACCTGCCCGCCCCGTGGCAGGACATCCTCGACCTCGCCTACTACTCCGGCTGGCGCAAGAACGAGATCCTCGGCCTCACCTGGGACGAAATCGACGAGGCCGGCGGCGTCATCCCGCTCTCGCCCGCGCCTGGCGAATGAGGTCGGGCGTCGCGTGCTGCGGCTCACCGAGCGACAACCGGATCGGGGGAATCGCCGGCGGCGTAGTACCGCTGAGGAGGGTGCGGAGTCTGTCGAACGGGTACGGTTGAAGGCGCGCGAGGAGAGGGTTCACTCCGGCAGCAGCGTCACTGCCACATACCGGTCCGTGTTCAGGTACGCTCGCGCCGCGTCGCGTACCACCGGCGCCGTGAGCTGGTCGTAAGGCTGATTCTGTGCGCCGTACGCTGGTACCTTCGGTCCTCGCTCTCATTCCGCGATGTCGAGGAGCTACTCCGCGAGCGCGGATGGAGGCGGACCACACGACCATCTGGCGCTGGGTCAGCCCCCGGGCGGAGCTGCGGCTGGAGTCCGTCGAGATTCCCTCGCTACATCCCACGGTCGTGCCGACGCCCGATCCGACTTCGACGACGACCCTCACACAGCCGCCGGCGAGCGCCTCGCCGACGATGAAGAACCCCATGACCGACAGGATCGCATCCGCGGTGGGCTACACGAGCCGGCGGCGGATCTCGGGCGGGGGCACCTCGCACGCATTTGATGAACCGGCCAGCCGCTGGCGTACGGCCGCGACGACACGGTAGACCACGTCGCGCAGTGGGCGTGGGACGACCAGCAACGCGCCAGCGAGACTCCACGGAAACGGCAGGCGACGCGCAATCCGTAGCGAGGCCGTCGACCGCAGATAGACCTGCCCAGCCTCAATGAGCACGATGCTACGGGCCGTCTCGCGGCCGATGCCATACGGCGCGAGCAACGCAGCGGCTGTGGGCGACTGCGACGCGCCGTACTTGAAATACCCAGCAGGGTCGCGGCGAGCAATGAACTTCACCGCCCCCTCGCAAAACGCGCACGTACCGTCGAACAAGATGACCGCATGGTCATGAGCTGACGACGCTTCGGCCACCGCTGGCAAGACTCGATGCCTCAGGGTCTCCGAGTTGCTGCTCTTACTAGCCTCCTTGCGCATCGAGCTCCTCTCTCCCGTGGCTCGGAAGTGTCTCTTGTTCTTCAGGCTCGTCAGGCGCCGAGTCAGGTGACTCTCCGGCAGCTGGCCGCGAGTGTGACCAGAACCTACCGATTGCCACAGGGGGTGGGCACAGAATTGGGCACAAGACGGGCATGATGGGCGGCCTTGGCTAGGCTGACGTTTCCAGCCGGAAGCTATTCCCGCAAAATTGCACCCACCTCATCTCCACCCCTCCGCGCCCCCCAATCCATTCACGAATCCTCTGCTCGGTGTCGCCGTCGGTGCGGAGTCCACAGACGATAGTCGTAATCACTCTGGGATCAACTCGAACGATCCCGGACTCGCCGATCAGAATCCATCGCCACTCCTCTTCGTGGTGCCAATCGTAGGACTTTGTGCCCAGAGTCTTCCGAACAATATCGAAGTCGTCGTCCGTGTAGAAATTCGCTACGGGAAAATCCCTGGCGTACTCCACGTTCAGGGGGAACATCGGCGCTCTAAACGGTTGCTGCATGAATCGCATCGTGTCGATTCCAACGACAATGCCCGTATGACCTGCTGCGTAGTACGACCACATTAACGGATTCGTCGCAGTGGTTGTGACGCTTGCGATCCCGTAAGGTGCGTTTAATCGGCCGACCGCTCATGCGGCCTCCCGGTGGTAGAAATTGAGCAATCCGCCCAGACGCTCCCGCCGCTGAGCGTCGGCGGCCAGGCTCATCGGCGGTGGCGGTCGTTGCCGGAACTGGTTGTCGAGTCCCTGGTGGTTTCGCTCGCGATGGTAGTGGTCGACGTACTCGCCCACGAGGAGACGTAAGGGCATTGTCAAGTTGACGAAAAGGTCGTCGATCGACCCCCAAGATACTGGGCTCCAGCCCGTCGCGAACCCGCCATGCTGGGCATCAGAAACGGCCGTCAGCCTCAACTTGACAATACCGTTTAGGAAGATAAATAAAGGCGCCGGCACCCGGACCGCTCAGCGAGGAACGCCGGCGATCTCCCGCCAACAGAGACATGGCCCGAGTTGTGGGTCGTCGATCTGTCGAACGTCGAGGAGGCGAAGCGGCTCGTGGCCGAGGCACTCGCGCCGGCGGGCCCGGCGCCGACAGGCTGGACGTGCCCGAGCTGCCAGGAAGTCAACGCGGGCCAGTTCGGCCAGTGTTGGCACTGCGGGGCGAACGGTCCCGAGGGCCCGGACGCCTGAGAGCCGACTGGTCGCGGGCAGAGACCAGCGGTCTCAGGGCCGGCGTGGAACCTCGGTCGGGCGAGGTGCGTGCCCGGGGTCGGCCGCGTCGGCCCGCCCCGTCGCCGCGTGTGCCACGATCGCGGGCCGGCCCGTACTCGGGGGCCTGGATGCAATCCCCGGCGCACAGCCGGGCGGTGTCCGGCGACCCGCCGCACCCCCCGGTCCGCGGCCGCGAGCTGTTGTCGGGGGGCCGTGCGCCCTTATGCGGTGGTGCGTCGCACGAGGCGGAGGGCCGGCGCGGGGCGCGGGGCGGCGGGGCCGGCCGCGTGGGGCCGCCGACGGCCTGGCACCGCCGGCGCCTGCTGTTCCAGATACGCGACGAGCTGGTCCCCGGCGTCGAGCAGTTCCTGCTCGTGGATAATGTTGTAGCGGTCGAAGATGGCCCGGCTCTTGTGGCCGGTCAAGAGCATGGCGACGCGCTCGGGGACGTTCGCGCGAATCAGGTTGCGGGCGGCGGTGCGGCGGCAATCGTGAAGAAAGCGGGTCGGCACCCCAGCCGCCTGGCAGGCGGTGCGCCACGCTGTGCGCCAGCGCCGGATGGCGATGCCGTCGCGGTGGAAGACGAGCGAGCTGTCGGGGTCGCGGCGTGTCCGCCGTCGCGCCAGGGCCTCGGAAATGGGCTGCGAGATCGGAAGAATCCGCCCCACCAGGGTCTTCGAGCGCGCGGGCGAGAGCCGGATGACACCGCCGGCCTCGTCAATCTCCTCCCAGGTGAGACCAAGGATCTCCTGCTTGCGCCAGCCCGAGTAGTAGGCGAGGTCGAGGATGTCCTGCCACGGGGCGGGTAGGTGGGCGCGGACGGCGAGGTATTCGGGGTGCTCGAAGAAGCCCTGGCGGGGAGGATTCTCGCGCAGGCGGTCGGGGAAGCCAGGCACGGTATCGAGCCAGCCCCAGTGGACGGCGAGCGTGCCCATGCGGTGGAGCGCCGAGGTCTCCCGGTTGATGGTGCCGGTGGCGGCCCCGGCGGCGCGCCGGGCGAGTTGGTACTGGCGGATCTGGTGCGTGGTGAGCCCGGCGGCCCGTGCGGCGCGGCCGAAGAAGGCGACGAGATGGGCAACCCGGCCACGGGCGGTGCTGACGGACCGGAACTGCCGGACCTCGTAGTCCTGGAGGTAGGCGTCGATGAGGGCCCCCAGGGTCGGCCCCTGGGGGCCGAACGTGCGCGTGAGCGGTACCGTCGCGCGTGCGTCACCGGGGGTGGCGGTCGAGCCGGTTTCGTGCGGGGTCATGGACTCGGGTCCTCCTCGTGGTGGCGGCCGCGGGCAGGCGGCGTCCGTCCACATTCGCTCTGGGGGGCGCGACAGGCAAGGGGCATGTGCGGAGGCGAAGGCACGGCGATGTGATCCGTGGCGTACGCGCCGGCATTGTCAAGTTGAGGTTAGCGGCCGTTTTTGACGCCCAGCATGGCGGGTTCGCGACGGGCTGGAGCCCAGTATCTTGGGGGTCAATCGACGAACTTTTCGTCAACTTGACTGTGAGCATCATTCCGCTGCCTGCCGAGGTCGCTCGGTGACACTGGTGGGTGCCGGCGGGTGGTGGCCTGACCCGCAACTTGACTGACCTACGGTCCTGGCTACTGACCTGTCGGTCATCGCCCGCTGGCAACTCGTACGGCAGCCAGCTGACCGGATGGCCGTGACCCCATAGGGGCCTGCTGTACCCACGGCCCGTCACAGTCCTGTCCGCCCACCCGGACCAGCTCGGGGCCGCAAGCCGAGGAGGCCAGTCCGTGACCAACCGCATAACTACGCCGCCCAAAGCGCGGACGGTGATCGTCGGTGTTGATACGCATACGCATGTCCACGTCGCGGTGGCAATCGACAGCTGGGGGATCCGTCTGGGCGATCACGCGTTCGTCGCGGACTCGGGTGGCTACGAGGCTCTGGTCACGTGGGCCGAGACACACGGGCGGATTGAGGCGTTCGGGATCGAAGGCACCGGGAGCTACGGCGCGGGCCTGGCACGGGCCGTCCACCGAGCCGGGCATCATGTCGTGGAAGTGAATCGGGGCGACCGCCGTACACGCCGCGCCGCCGGCAAGTCCGACACCATCGACGCCGAGGTGGCGGCGCGGTCCCTACTCGCGGGGCAGTCGACGGCCATCCCCAAGACCGCGGACGGCGCCGTCGAGATGATCCGCCAGCTCAAGATCACACGGGATACCGTCATGAAAGCGCGCACCACGGCGATGAACACGCTGAAGCAGATCATCGTGCAGGCCCCGCCCGTCCTGCGAGAAGCCCTCCACGATCTCACCGATCACGGCCTGCTCACGCGCTGCGCCGGACTCCGACCGGGCCCCATCGACACGCCCATCGCGTCCGCCAAGCACACCCTCCGGTCGCTCGCCCGTCGGTGGATGGCTCTCGCCGAGGAAATCGCGCTGCACGACCAGCACCTCGCGCGTCTCACCACCGCGACATCACCGACCCTCTGCGAGGGCTTCGGTGTGGGCGCCCACACCGCGGCTGAGCTGTTGATCATCTTCGGCGATAACCCCGACCGGATTCGTTCGGAGGCCGCCTTCGCGACGCTCTGCGGCGCCTGCCCGATCCCGGCCTCGTCTGGGATGACCACCGGGCGGCACCGCCTCAATCGAGGCGGCCACCGACACGCCAACGCGGCCCTCTATCGAGCCGTCATCGTCCGGATGCAATTCCACCAACCGACCCGTGACTACGTCGCCCGACGCATCGCCGCTGGCCGGACCAAACGCGACATCATCCGCTGCCTGAAACGCTTCCTCGCGCGAGAGATTGACCAGCGCGTCATGACCGACTTCCGCGCTCGTCAAGAGATCATCCAGGCCGCCTGAAGGAGTGTCTTGACATATAGGGGCGTCAATGCCACCCGCCGGGGCGGGAGTGATTGCACGCCGTCGTCGGGGAGACAAATCGCCTGACAGGTGCCATGGTCGTGAGGGCACCCTCAGTGGCGGTGATCTGGCGCTCCAGCCGGGCGCGTTTGGGCGGGTGGCCTGCGTCAACGAATGTGCGCTCCGACGGTCCTGGTACGATGCACGCTCGACGAATTCATGGTGCTGACGTGCGGCCTCCAACGTCCACGTGCACCCACGCCCGGCACGTGATCAGCAGTTCGTCGTCGTCGTCCACCGCCGGCCGTACTGCCTCGAGGAAGTCTCCCGGGTCGATGTCGGCAGCCGCCAGTGCATCCCGCACAGCCGCGATCACGCTGTCCGGGTCGCCCCAAATGCCCGCGAGATCGACCTCGATATCGTACGGGCGTTCCGGTGCGTTTCGAAGCGAAAAGCCGAGGCTCCCGTCGACCATCGGGAACTGCGCATCGCACTCGCTGCACCAATTGAGACCGAACGCCCGGGGCCGCTTCCCGCACGCTGCGCACGGTCGCCGACGCCGCTTCACCGCGGCGATCACGACCCCACCTCCAGGCGGCAATACCATCCCACCTCGCCGTCCGTGAGTCTCGCCTTGTGCCGGTGGTCCTCGCGGCCGCAGGCCGGGGAGGCGGCGGTAGCCGGACACCGCCCTTTTGTGCGCCGCCGGTCGCGTCCAGGCCACAGGTACGAGCCGGCCAGCGGTCGCGGCACACGCGGCGACGTAGCCGGCTGACGCCGCCGAGCGGTCATCGCCGCCCACGCCACCGCGTTGTAGGGCTGCTGCGCCTGCCTGGGTGGCACCGACGTGCGCGGCATAGCGACGCTGCCGCAGAAGCGTGCACCCTCGGCGATGGCCACGCGCGGCGACACGATGTCGCCCTCCACTGTCCCGCCGTCGCGGATGTCACCCTTCTCGGGCACGGCGATGGTGTCGTTGACTGCACCGAGGACGACCAACGCCCTGGCGACCACCTGCGCCCTGATCGTGCCCTCGACCTGCCCTTCGATCATGAGGTCCTCACTCCCGTGCAACGCACCCTTGATGACGACCGACTTCCCGACATTCACAACGTTCCTCCCGTCCTGCTGCCCGCTTCCCGGTTTCACCGCTTCCTCTCGCTTCCACATGGTCACGTCCTCCCCGTACGAGCTCCTCGCGGCCGGCTGCGATCTCGTTGCGCACGGATCCGCGGTCCGCCCGGGCCAAGGCCCACGGAGTACCCGGCTGCCGGAAATGGTTACCCAGGCGCGATCCGCGGCGCACCGACGGGCGGTGTCCGGCCCCCGCCGCGCACCGGCCTGCAGACTGCGAGCCGGTGGGCCGGCGCGCGCCCTTACGCGGTACCGCCTCGCACGAGCGGAGGGGCGTCGCGGGGCGCGGGACCACCCACGTTACAGGAGATTCTTCGGTCCACGTACCCCCCACGTGCACTGGGGAAAAACAGGTAGATTCCAAACTGGACTCGTCACCCGGCCGATCATGCCGATCCGGCGCACCGGACGGCTTGAGACGAACCGACCGCGAGGCGGCCCGGTTGCAGGCCGTGTCTCCGGGACGTCCCCGCTGATGCCCGCGTCTCACGCCGTCGGGTGTGCCAGACCGAGGGCCCGCCCTGACGCGGTGGTGCGTCGCACGAGGCGGAGGGGCGGCGCGGGGCGTGGGCTGACTGGGTGCGCCCGCCCGCGGGGCCCAGCGGCGAGCCGTTTGACAGCCACGCGTGCCCCGCGGGCCACTACGATTTGCCGTTCGATGCGCGCGTCCGCGAACGCAATCTGAACACCGGCCGCGACGTTGACCTTCGGATCAACGACCGGGTCCCCTCGACACCCTGAACACGGGTCGCATCCTCGACGTGTCCTACGCCGCTGCGAGACAGCTCGAGCTGGTGGAGGATGGTGTCGTCCCCATCGAGATCACCGTCGTGGTGTGGGAACCGTCCCGGTAGATCGGGCACCGTGCCGCAGCTGCCGGTCCCGTCGACGACGAGACAGGCGCGTGACCGCAGGCGGGTCCAGCGAGGTGACACCCATGCGCATGTCCTCCAGAGACCGCGCCCCCCACCTGTGTCGCAGGCGCCTCACGCGTCCTTCTTGAAGCCGTTCTCGATCTGGCGATCTTTCGGGCTGACGAAGACCACCTCAAGGCGGGACGGCTCGAGGGCCTGCTCCGCCGCGCGTTGCGCCTCGTCCTCGCTGAGGGTCACCGCCTCGAAGAAGAGCCGTTGGGCCCGCGGGTCGCCTTTGGCCGCGTCGACGATCAGTCGGCGGATGATCGCCCGCTTCATCGACAGGCTGATCGTGCGATCGCCGTCACGGACGGGGATCAGGCGAGACGCTTCGTCGAGCACGATCTTCGTCAGCCGATCGGGCGGCTGCGCGGGTGTCCTGGACGTGGTGCCCTTCGGGCGGCCGCGCGGATTGCCGGACTGGCCGGGCTTGAAGCGATGCGCCTCAGGCGGGTGGCCGTAGCCGATGGTCGGGTGGCGCCGCTGGCGTCGGCCGAACCCCCGGCGGGCGCGGCTCATGTCGCCACCTCCTGCCCGCCCGCGACCGCTGGTTCCCCGGCCGCCAGCCGCGTGGCGTCGTCCGTGGCATAGGCCTCCCAGCGGGCGAGGATGCGGTCGCAATAGATGGGATCGATCTCGCAGAGGCGGGCTCGCCGGCCAGTCTTTGCCGCGGCGATCAGGGTCGAGCCGGATCCGCCGAACCCATCGAGCACGATCTCGCCCCGGCCCGAGACGTCGCGGATGGCGTCGGCGATCAGGTGCACCGGCTTGACCGTGGGGTGCCGTGCGAGGTCCGCCATCCGGCCTGCCCGCTGGGTGTTGACGCCGCGGTACTGCCACACGTTGGTGCGGTAGCGGCCATGTTGGCCCAACTCGAAGGTGTTGCAGTGCGGGGCGGTCCCGTGCTTGAAGACGAGGATGAGCTCGTGGCGCGAGCGATAGAAGGTGCCCATCCCGCCGTTGTCCTTGACCCAGACGACGAGGTTCTTGAGTTCCGTGAAGACGGCCTCGCCCGCCGCGAGGATCTCAGGCAGATGGCGCCAATCCATGCAGACGTAGTGGACCGATCCCGCGACACTGTGCGCGGCCAGCGGCGCGAGGGCCTGCTGCAGAAACCCGGTGAACGCCTCGCGGCTCATCTCCCCGGCGGGCTTTGTCAGGTTAACATCGCACGGACAGGCTTCGCCTCCGATGAGATCGCGACTCGGACTCTCGATCTAGACACACGTCGCCTCACGCCAGACCCCGAAGGCACGTTCGCGTAACAGGCGATGGTGGACGGCTCGCATCAGATGACGGCCGGTGCGAAAGAGATTCTGCACGAGTCCGTGCACCGAGAGAAATCGCTGCGCCTGTGCCGTGGACTTGAACCCCCGCATCTGCCGCTCGCGTTGTCGCGTCGGCTGATGCGAGACCTCGGCTCGGTTGTTCTCGTACTGCCGCGTGCTATGTGGGACGGACGGCATCACCGTGCGGTGCGCCGCCGCGTAGCTCCGCAGCCTGTCCGTGATCACGCGGGTGGGCAACCGGCCCTGTCCCTTCAACACCTTGCGGAAGAATCGTATGGCCGCCCGGCGATTGCGTCGAGACTGGACAAGGATGTCGAGGAGGTCGCCGTCCTGGTCGACGGCCCGCCAGAGATATCGGCGTTGTCCTTGAATCGTGGCGAAGACTTCGTCCAGATACCAGGTGTCCCCCAGACGGCCACGGTGGCGCCGGAGCGTGCGCGCATACGTCGGACCAAAGGTCAGACACCATTGTCGGATGGTCTCGTAGGTGACCGTGATCCCCCGTTGCGCCAGGAGATCCTCCGCATCGCGAAAGCTGAGAGAAAACCGGTGATACAGCCAGACCGCGTGGCTGATGATCTCAGGCGGGAATCGGTAGCCGCGATAGCTCGGTGTCTGGCTGCTCATCCGTCCACTGTGCCACTTGCACTCTCAACCTGACAATGCCCTGGAAGACGTTCCTGCAGGCGCACTGGGAGGGCCTGGCGGCCTGCGATCTGTTCACCGTCGAGGTGTTGACGCTGGCGGGGCTCAGGCGGTACCTCGTCTTCTTCGTGATCGAGCTGAGATCCCGCCACGTGACCATCGCCGGGATCCACCCGCAGCCGGGCGGCGCGTGGATGGAGCAGCAGGCCCGCAATTTGACCGACCCGGTCGATGGCTGTTTGCGCAGGGCGCGCCATCTGATTCACGACCGCGATCCCCTCTCTACGCGGGTCTTTGGCGAGATCCTGGAGAGCGCCGGTGTTCAGCCGATTCGGCTGCCGCCGAAGAGTCCCAATCTCAACGCCTATGCCGAGCGGTTCGTCAGGTCGATCAAAGAGGAGTGTCTCACACGCGTGGTCCCGCTCGGCGAGGGGCATCTGCGTCGTCTCGTCTACGAGTACATAGAACACTACCATCGCGAGAGAAACCACCAGGGACTCGACAACCAGCTCCTGCAACGACCACCACCTCCGCGAAGGCCGGACGCCGACGTTCGGCGGCGGGTACGCCTCGGAGGATTACTCAGTTTCTACAATCGAGAGGCCGCATGAGGGGTCGACCGATTAAACGCACCTTACGAGGTCGCTAGCCAGGCCCCGAACCCGCACGGCGCCGAAGATCGACACGTCCACGGCTTCGGGGGTCTCAAGATTCTTCGCCACGGCTCGGCCGGCCAGGACATCCCGCCAGTCCCTGTCGGAGTAGCCGATCTGGTCGGTGAGGTAGCGGCGCAGGGTCTCCCGGGTTGGTTCCACCCGTGGTTCGGCTCCTCCGACCGCGATTGCGGCGCCCAGCAGCGATAGAATCACCACCGAGACTGTGTTCACACACCTCACTACATGATTCTAGCGGCGTGCCGCTTCGATGGCATTGACGCCCCTATATGTCAAGACGGCCGCTCAGGAGGCTTCACTGAGCTGTTGGCGCGTGCGGAAGTCTCTCATGACGCGCTGATAGATTTCCCGAGCGAGAACGCGTGTAAGGCATCGGATGATGTCCCGTTTCGTCCGTCCATCCGCCCTGCGTCGGATGACAGAGTCGATCGTCGGCTGGTGATAGCGCATACGGACCACGACGGCTCGATGGAGGGCGGCGTTCGCTTGTCGGTGGCCGCCCCGATAGAGGCGGTGTCGACCGGTGGTCATCCCGGAGGAGGCGGGGACGGGACACGCGCCGCAGAGCTTGGCAAAGGCGGCTGCCGAGCGAATCCGCTCAGGGTTATCCCCGAAGATAATGAACATCGCGGCGGCGGTGTTGGCGCCAACGGCGAAGCCCTCCCGGAGGGTGGGCGACGTCTCGGCGGTGAGTCGGGCGAGGTGTAGGTCATGCGTCGTGATTTCGTCGGCGAGGGTGAGCCAGCGACGGGCCAGTGACCGGAGCGTGTGTTTCCCGGATGCGACGGGCGTGTCGAGCGGACCCGGTCGCAGTCCCGCACAGCGGGTGACGAGCGCGCGATCGGTGAGGGCCTGCAAGGGCTCTCGCAGCACCGGTGGCGCATTGACGAGGATCTGTTGGAGCGTGCTCATCGCGGTGGTGCGGGCTTTGACCGCGCTATCTCGTGCGACTTTGAGCTGCCGCATCATCTCGACGGCGCCGTCGGCCGTCTTGGGCGTCGCGGTGGCTTGCCCCGCGAGCACCGCGCGGGCGGCCGCCTCAGCGTCGATAGTGTCCGACGTGCCCGCAGCTCGACGCAGACGCCGATCGACTCGATTCACTTCCACGACCCGATGACCCGCGCGGTGGACCGTACGGGACAGGCCGACGCCGTAGCCGCCGGTCCCTTCAATGCCGACGGCCTCGATGCCACCATACGCCTCGGCCCAGGTGAGCAGCGCTCGATACCCCTCCGAATCGGCACCGAACGAGTGGGCGCCCAGGCGGATGCCCCGGCTATCGATCGCCACCGCGACGTGCATGTGCTTGTGGGTATCGACCCCGACAATCACCGTCTGCGCGTCGTGCAGGTTAGACACGCTGTGCGTCACTGTCGCCTCCTCGGGTTGCGGCGCTGGCTGGTCCGGGCGGGCGGACAGGACTGTGATGGGCCGTTCGTGCGGCAGGCCCCTATCGGGTCACGGCCCATCCGGTCAGCGAGCTACCGAATGATTCGCCGGTGGGCGATGACCGACAGATCAAAACGAGGACACGAGGTCAGTCAACTTGAGGGTCAGGCCATCACCCACCGGCACCCACCAGTGTCACCGAGCGACACCGATAGGCGGGAGAATGATGCTCACAGTCAACTTGACAGTACCGGCGCGCGGCCGGACGGCGCCTGCCTACGTCACGCCCGTGACGCCAGTTGCCCGTCTCGAGGTGCCACCCCGCGGGGATCCATCGATTCACCAACGCCTCTGGCCGGTGCTACGGCCCGATCGCTGTCGAGAGCGTGATGCGCTCGACGAGCACCGTAAACGCCGACCCTGTGTCGTCGCCGTCGGAAGACAGCCACACGGCGACAGTCTCGACCGGTGGGGTCAGTGACACATCGAGGTCGAACGTCCCGTCGGCGCGGGGTACTGCCACGACCTCTTCCTCGAGTAGGTCGCTTCGTGGATGGACTCGGCGCTGTCCGACCTGGTCTGGGTCGATGCCGACGTTGAAGAAGCGCACGATCGAGATACCTTGATCTGGCAGAGCCAGCCCATACAACCTCCGCACCCACTCCGGAGCGAACATTCTCCTGAATGTGCCAAGCCTCCGGCTGCCGGTCAGGACCAGACCTGCCCTGAAGACGTAGTCGTCGAAGCCCTCGCTTCCCTGCCTCTGCCCCGCGAGGCGAAGGGTACCATCGACCCGCCCCCGCACCGTGAGACCCGAGACCGCCATCGGAGCCGATAGCGGGTAAACAAACGGCGCGGCGGAATCGTCGACCTGGATGCGCAACCCGAGAGGAGAGAAATCGACGTCATGAGGAGGGATATTGCTGTAGCGCAGAAGCTGCCATCCCTCGTCGTCATCCAGGGGAATCACCACCGAAACCGCTTCCGTCTGCAGGGGCGGCCCCACCTGAGGCGCGTGCGTACGCACCGGGAGCGCCGCCTCGGTTCCCATCAGCAGGCCGAACAACGCCAGGGTCCCGGCGACTCCCGGTCGTCTCGGCGTCACGATCGAATCGATCTCGCCTGACAGCACTTCTTGTCACATGGTCGGGTAGACCAGGGTCGTTGCTGACCCTGGCCCCCCACAGATCCGGACG
The DNA here is from genome assembly GCA_963662965.1 of Vicinamibacterales bacterium. Taxonomy (GTDB): domain Bacteria; phylum Acidobacteriota; class Vicinamibacteria; order Vicinamibacterales; family UBA8438; genus DTWD01. The sequence continues at coordinate 413,307 of OY759970.1, forward strand.
TGCGGGTTCTGCCGCATCCGGCTCCTCGACAGACAGCTTCGCTACGCGCCGTCGCGTACCCGCTGGTCCAGGAAGCCAGGCGATGGCCACCGCCATCCCTAAGGCTTGTCTGGCCAGTTCGGCTATCCGTTGTCGTGACGTGGAGACGGGACCCAACCTCGGTGTGTTGGCCGTCTTTCCCTCCAACGGTGCCACCTGCCGGTGCCCCTTCCCTCCACGGGGTCTCGTGGGCTCAATTCCCCCGCTTCGGCGGTACTATGAGACTCCGACTCCTCGCCGTCCATCCCCCCGCGCTTCGTTGCCTTCGCCCGGCGGTACCAACCGAGCACCTGCGGTTCGCTCCGTCGGACGCCAGGTGCGACGTCCACGGCCTCGGGCGTGGTGAGCCGGTGCCCGCGCCCCGGCGGTCTTTACGATGGAGACGACGAGGCCTCCCGGGTTCCCGGGAAACCCACCCGCACGCATGCCACGCGCTCCGACCCCGGCAAGGTCCCCGCCTCCACGGCCTCTCAGAGGCGGCGATGTAGCCTTCCGTCCAACGCACGACGTCGGCCCTCGCGACCAATGCATTTCGGGGCTCAATCACGCGGCCTACGCACTCCCTGTGAACGCTTCGCGCCCTAGGTCACCCCAGGCCCACGCATCACTCGGTTCCGGCTGGTGGCCGACCTTGGCCGGATGGGGTTGGATACCCACAGGGTTTCGAACAAGGTTTCGAAGATCACATCACGGCATCTTGTCCCCCTTGACCGGGCTTTCCCGGCACACACGCTGGTGCATGGGCTGCCCTGGTCGCTATTGAAAATCTCTGGAGGGCCATCACGCTCGAGCGCCTCGTGCACCGCCTCGACGCAGAAGCTGGCAGCGAGCGTGTTGGACAGGCGCCAGGACAGCCACGTGCGGCTCGCCCAGTCCATCACGGCGACCAGGCACAGAAAGCCCCGCCGCAGGGGGATGTCGGTAACATCCGTGCACCACACGTGGTTCGGCCGCGTGATCGGCAGATCGCGCAGCAGGGAGGGAGAGATCCGGTGCGCCGGGTGCGGCTGAGACGTCCTGGGCCGCGGGTAGAGCGCGTGCACCCCCAGCAGTCGCATCAGGCGGCGCACCCGCGTGCGAGAGACCCTGTCGCGGCGTTGGTGCGCTGATTCAGCGCGGTGGGCGAGCAGTGGCCGGCATGTTGACCATCGCGACCGCCGGCGGGTCATGATCTCGATGTGAAGTCGAGAGTGCATCCGAAGTACACGACAACGTATCGCGTCGGGAACTGGGCCGAGTACGACCGAGCCCTCGTGCGGCGAGGCGACGTCACCCTCTGGCTCACGCCCGACGCGATCGCCACGTGGGCAGCGGCTGACGTCGGCAGGCGGAGCGGGCAACTCCAGTATTCCGATCTCGCCATCGAAACCGCCCTGACGCTCAGTCTCCTCTTCCACGTACCGTTGCGTCAGACCGAGGGCGTCTTGACCTCGATCTTCGGGATGCTGGGCGTCGATCTCACGGCACCCGATCACACCACGCGCTCGCGACGCGGTCAGCATCTCGCCCTCGCGCTTCGGCGCGCCCGCCCGGGCACCAGCCTGCACCTCATCGTTGACCGCACCGGACTGTCCATCGTCGGCGAAGGTGCGTGGGCCGCGGCGACACATGGGGGCCGAGGGCGACGCGGCTGGAGGAAGCTCCATCTCGGCGTGGACGGGTCCCGTGTGATCGTGGCCTGCGCGCTGACTGCGCCGACGGCCGATGACGCGATTACGGGGATCAGTCTGGTCGACGAGGTGGAGGGACACCTCACCAGAGTGACGGCGGATCCGGCCTCCGACACGCTCGCGTGCTAGGGTGCGGCCGGTGCGCGAGGGGCGCGGGTCGTGGTGCCGCCGACCAAGACCGCGTCGTTGTCTCGACGGGGCGCCCGATCAGGTGCCCGCGATCGGACGATCAGGAGGGTGAAGGCGCTCGGCCGGCGACGGTGGACGAAGGCGTCTGGTTCCCATCAGCACGCGCGCGTGGAGAATGCGTTCTTCCGGTACACGTCGATCGTCGGCGACTGTCTTCGGGCACGCCGTTCATCGGGGCAACGGCGTGAGGCCGTGCTCGCGTGTCACGTTCTGAACCGGATGACCGAGCTTGGCAGACCCGTCTCGTACCGCATCGGGAGGTGACGGGCTCGACGGTTTGAAGCGCGTAGGCCTGCCCGCATCCGCGCACCAACGCCGCGTTCGGCCGCGTCGGCCCGCCCCGTCGCCGCGTGTGCCGCGATCGCTGGCCAGCCCGTGCGGTGGGCCTGTACGCGACCTGCGGCGCACAGACAGGCGGTGTCCGGCCCCCGCCGCCCGGCTCGCGGGCGTGCCGCGCGCCCTTACGCGGTGGTGCGTCGCACGAGGCGGAGGGCCGGCGCGGTGCGCGGGGCAGCGGAGTTGGCCGTGTGGGGCCGCCGCCGGGCTGGCACCGGCTGCGCCAGATAGGCGACCAACTGGTCCCCGGCGTCGAGCAGTTCCTGCTCGTTGACGATGTTGTAGCGATCGAAGATGGCGCGGCTCTTGTGCCCGGTCAGGAGCATGGCGACGCGTTCGGGGACGTTCGCACGGATCAGATTACGGGCGGCGGTGCGCCGGCAATCATGGAGGAAGCGGGTCGGTACCCCGGCCGCCTGGCAGGCGGTGCGCCAGGCCGTGCGCCAGCGGCGGATCGTGATCCCATCGCGGTGGAAGACGAGCGGGTTGTCGGGGTCGCGGCGTGCCCGCCGCCGCGCCAGGGCCTCGGCGATGGGCTGTGAGATCGGGAGCATCCGCCCCGCCAGCGTCTTCGAGCGGGCCGGCGAGAGCCGGATAACGCCGCCCGCCTCGTCGATTTCCTCCCAGGTGAGGCCGAGGATTTCATTCTTGCGCCAGCCGGAGTAGTAGGCCACATCGAGGATGTCCCGCCACGGGGCGGGTAGATGGGCGCGGACGGCGAGGTACTCGGGGTGCTCGAAGAAGCCCTGGCGCGGCGGATTCTCGCGGAGCCGGTCGGGGAAGCCAGGCACGGTATCGAGCCAGCCCCAGTGGACGGCGAGCGTGCCCATGCGGTGGAGGGCCGAGGTCTCGCGATTGATGGTGCCGGTGGCGGTTCATGGCCGGGCACTTCCAGACCGCCCGCGGGCGGTTCGTGGTGGTCAACAGCTACTTCCCCAAGGGAAGCGGTCCGGACCGGGACAACAGCCGGGTCGGCTACAAGCTCGACTTCTCTCGGACGGTCTTCGCCCGAGCGCAAGCGCTGCGGCGTCGGGGCCCGGTGCTCGTGATCGGCGACTACAACACGGCGCACCGCGCGATCGGACCCGGCGCTCGTGAGCCCCCGGGCCGACAGCGTCGCTTGATGCCGAAGACGGAACAAAGGAGAATCGCGATCTCAAGTTGATCTAAGGCGGCGCCGAGCGCAGGGGCCGTCGTCGTGTCCTCACTCCGCAGGAGCGGTTCCCTGAAACAGGCCGCCGGAGGCTGGCGTTCGAGACAGAATTTGGTCGGTGCCCATGGCCGCACGACGGCTTGAAGATCTGAAGCGGTTCTACTTGATACTCGACCGACTGAGTGACCAGGTCGGCGGCGTCAGACGGCTGCGCGATTGCGACGGGCGCATGGTGTGGCCCGATCGTGGCGTGTATTTCTTCTTTGAGGATGGGGAGAATCGAACCGATTCCGGCATCGGCGGGCGGGTCGTCCGAGTCGGAACACACGCGCTCATTGAACGTTCAAGGACGACCTTGTGGCATCGCCTGTCCCAGCATCGCGGCGTACGTCGCAGTGGCGGTGGGAACCGCCGGGGCTCGGTCTTCCGCCAGCACGTCGGAACGGCGTTGTCGTCCAAAGGTCCAAACCTGCAGTGTCCATCGTGGGCCCAGGGCAGCTCAGCGTCTGCGACGGTACGCCGTGCGGAACAGTCACTGGAATTGGCCGTCACTCGGGCGATCGGCGCGATGCCCTTGCTGTGGTTGGACGTCGGAGATCCGCCAGGACCGAATAGCGACCGTGGCTACCTTGAGCGCAACACGATCGCGCTACTGAGCAATCTCGGCAGGCTGTCTCTTGACCCGCCATCGCCGAGCTGGCTCGGTCAGTACTGTGGGTCGGCGCGTATTCGCGAATCCGGAATGTGGAACTCGGTCCATGTCGATGCGGCACACGACAGTCGGTTCTTGGATGGATTCGAAAACCTGGTTACCTAGGCGTGGGAGAAGGCGTCGATTGCCGACCTGTACCACGTGACGGCTAGGGCGAGGTAACGGCTAGCGCCCGCTGATGCCGGTGGAGGTGGCTGAGGTAGAGCGCCAGGGCCGACCAGATCAGGAGAAACGTCGTGACATCCGCGGCCGTGAACGGCTCCCCATACAGCTGCGTGGCGAGCAAGAAGTGCGCGGTCGGCGTGAGGAACTGGAGCAGACCGACGGTCGCCAGGGGAATCCGCCGGGCGCCGTACGCAAACCAGGCCAGCGGTATCACCGTGATCAGGCCGGCGACGGGGACGAGCCCCTGCGTGCCACCGTCGGCAAGGACGAAGGTTGACATGGTCCTAGAGATCACCCACGCCATGTAAACGAGCGCGACAGGCGCGAGCACGGACGCTTCGACAAACAGGCCTGGCAGCGCCGACACGGCGAGCGTCTTGCGGAGCAACCCGTACAGGCTGAAAGACCCCGCGAGGACCAGCGCGATCCAGGGCAGCTCCCCCACCGCGAGGATCTGGTTGGCAACTCCGGCCGCCGCCAGCGCCACGGCCACCCACTGGACCGCGTGCAGGCGCTCGCCCAAGAACACAAAGCCCAACAGGATGCTCACGAGCGGGGTTATGAAATAGCCCAGACTCGACTGAAGGATCTGGCCGTTCTCCATCGCTATGAGGAACGCGAACCAGTTACAGCCGATCAACGCGGCGGTGAGCAGCAGCGCCGACAGGGTGTGCCACGAGCTGACGGCGCGCCACACATCACCCCACGCGTCGCGCAGCGTGAGCAGCACCACTGCGAACGGAATCGCCCAGAGCACCCGGAGGGCCAGCAACTCGTGCGTCGATACGGTCGCGACCGCCTTCCAGTAGATCGGTGTCAAGCCCCAAAACACTTCCGCCGCGGCAGTCGCCGAGAGCCCCTTGCGGCGGTCGATCCCACTCACCATCGAGGAAGCGTACTCCTGAGTTCGACAATGGCCACCTCGGCTGTCAGATTTGGGCGCATCATCGTGGTGTTGTTGCATGAAGACCCTCTGCGAGTGGGGCGGCGTGGCCCGCACTTCTCGGGACCCTCCGCAGGAGGGAAAATCATACATATTGATACAGGACGCCGTACGCCGCGCCTACGCCGCCATCGGGACATGGCCGTGCGGACACCACTTCAGCGCCGCGCGCCTCGGCACCGGCGTTGGTGCGCGGATGCGGGCAGGCCTACGCGCTTCAAACCGTCGAGCCCGTCACCTCCCGATGCGGTACGAGACGGGTCTGCCAAGCTCGGTCATCCGGTTCAGAACGTGACACGCGAGCACGGCCTCACGCCGTTGCCCCGATGAACTGCGTGCCCGAAGACAGTCGCCGACGATCGACGTGTACCGGACGAACGCATGCTCCACGCGCGCGTGCTGATGGGAACCAGACGCCTTCGTCCACCGTCGCCGGCCGAGCGCCTTCACCCTCCTGATCGTCCGATCGCGGGCACCTGATCGGGCGCCCCGTCGAGACAACGACGCGGTCTTGGTCGGCGGCACCACGACCCGCGCCCCTCGCGCACCGGCCGCACCAGAGCACGCGAGCGTGTCGGAGGCCGGATCCGCCGTCACTCTGGTGAGGTGTCCCTCCACCTCGTCGACCAGACTGATCCCCGTCATCGCGTCCTCGGCCGTCGGCTCAGTCAGCGCGCAGGCCCCGATCACACGGGACCCGTCCACGCCGAGATGGAGCTTCCTCCAGCCGCGTCGCCCTCGGCCCCCATGTGTCGCCGCGGCCCACGCACCTTCGCCGACGATGGACAGTCCGGTGCTGTCAACGATGAGGTGCAGGCTGGTGCCCGGGCGGGCGCGCCGAAGCGCGAGGGCGAGATGCTGACCGCGTCGCGAGAGCGTGGTGTGATCGGGTGCCGTGAGATCGACGCCCAGCATCCCGAAGATCGATGTCAAGACGCCCTCGGTCTGACGCAACGGTCAGTGGAAGATGAGACTGAGCGTCAGGGCGGTTTCGATGGCGCGATCGGAATACTGGAGTTGCCCGCTCCGCCTGCCGACGCCAGCCGCTGCCCACGTGGCGATCGCGTCGGGCGTGAGCCAGAGGGTGACGTCGCCTCGCCGCACGAGGGCTCGGTCGTACTCGGCCCAGTTCCCGACGCGATACGTTGTCGTGTACTTCGGATGCACTCTCGACTTCACATCGAGATCATGACCCGCCGGCGGTCGCGATGGTCAACATGCCGGCCACTGCTCGCCCACCGCGCTGAATCAGCGCACCAACGCCGGTCCCGGCGGCACTGTACGGCTGCGGCCTGGGCGGCGATGGCGCGCCCCACCGATCGGTGGGGGATTTCGGCACGGTCGCGGGCCTCGAGCTTGGGCTCGGGTACGCCGTGTCGTCCGCCGTGCGGCTGGAGGCGCTCGTGGCCTACCGGCCGCGCTTCACGTTCGATGGCCGCGCGAACTTCCTGGACCCCGACCGCCGGCAATCAGTGTCCGCGGATCTGTCCTCGCTGTCTGGGATCCTGGCCGCGTATGTCGATCTCCCCGGATTGGGGGTGCGTCCGCTCGGCCCGTTCAGCCCACACATCCCGCCGGGTCACTACTCCAGTTCGTCCGGGTCGATTTCGATGCAGTCCTGACTCGTATGTACTGTGGCGCCGTCCTTTAGGGGCCAGACATACCATGGCGTCGTTTCAGTCTCGACCAGAATGATAGAGTCCGGCTGGTTACTAAAGGCGGCCAGCGCCTTGGAGACGGCCACGCCGATATCGCTGAAGTTGCCCAGGCCGGTGTCGCACGACTCAAGAACCAGCACTGTCTCTCGCCCGTCGGCTTTGTGAGCCACCAGTTTGGGAATCTTTCGATTGAGCGCAGTCTGCACACGCTGAAGGCGCTGCGTCTCCAATTCGTCGGGGGTACAGCGGGCCACAAGCAGGCAGCTCGCGGACCCAACTCTTCCATGCAACGTCAGCGGAAAGGGGACGCCTGGCGGCTGCTCTGAAACACTGCCTTGGTTCCCCCCGCCCTCCGCCGCCTTCGATGCGTTCGCCAGGATCCACTGCTTCACCAGCGTGCGGATTCGCTCGTGGTCAGACACGGGAATGCCATTAGTAGCCCCAACGGCGACGACAAGCGTGTAGATCCCTGGCAACTCCCCGGTCAGATCCGTCTCAAGGGGCTCCAGCAAACAAGAGAACGCCTTGCCGTCAGCGATCTGTTGCGGGAAGCTTTCAATCCGGGTGTGCTCTATCGCGTAGCGCTTCGTAGGGGACTCGAAAAGCAGCTCGACGGCCTGCTTGCGATGTTCAGTTTTGTCGGGACACTCCGTGTCCACGAGCGGCCCACCGTCACGCTCTTCGATCAAGCGCTTTGCGGCTTTGCAGACTCGCTCCTCATTCCTTGGTTCGGTAGCCATAGACGGTCGGGTAGACCAGGGTCGTTGCTGACCCTGGCCCCCCACAGATCCGGACGTGCGGGTTCTGCCGCATCCGGCTCCTCGACAGATGGCTTCGCTACGCGCCGTCGCGTACCCGCTGGTCCAGGAAGCCAGGCGATGGCCACCGCCATCCCCAAGGCTTATCTGGCCAGTTCGGCTATCCGGTGTCGTGACGTGGAGACGGGACCCAACCTCGGTGTGTTGGCCGTCTTTCCCTCCACCGGTGCCACCTGCCGGTGCCCCCTTCCCTCCACGGGGTCTCGTGGGCTCAATTCCCCCGCTTCGGCGGTACTATGAGACACTCCGACTCCTCGCCGTCCATCCCCCCGCGCTTCGTTGCCTTCGCCCGGCGGTACCATCCGAGCACCTGCGGCTTCGCTCCGTCGGACGCCAGGTGCTGCGTCCACGGCCTCGGGCTTGGTGAGCCGGTGCCCGCCCCCCGGCAACCTTTAAGATGGAGACGACGAGGCCTCCCGGGTTCCCGGGAAACCCACCCGCACGCATGCCACGCGCTCCGACCCCGGCGAGGTCGCCGCCTCCACGGCCTCTGAGATGCGGCGAGATAACCTTCCGTCCAACGCACGACGTCGGCCCTCACAACCAATGCATTTCGGGGCTCAATCACGCGGCCTACGGGCTCCCTGTGAACGCTTCGCGCCCTGGGTCACCCCAGGCCCACGCATCACTCGGTTCCGGCTGGCGGCCGACCTTGGCCGGATGGGATTGGATACCCACAGGGTTTCGAACAAGGTTTCAAAGATCACATCACGGCATCTTGTCCCCCTTGACCGGGCTTTCCCGGCACACGCGTTATTGCACGAATCGTTACGGGCCCGCACGATACCAACCGACAGGATCCTCACCTGTCGATGCGGTATGACACTGGTCGGCCGAGGGCGGTCATCCGATTCAGGATCTCACAGCCGAGGACGGCCTCACTCCCCTGCCCAGCTGGACTCCGGGCGCGAAGACCCTCGCCGATGATGGACGTGTCGCGGAAGAACGTGTTCTCCACCCGGCCCTGACGATGGGACCCTGACACCTGCTTCCAACGGCGCCGGCCGAGCTGCTTCACCAACGTGACCGTCCGATCCCGCGCGGGCGACCGCGGGCCGTGGCCAGAGATGTTCGCCGTCTTGGCCGGTGGGATGATGACTTCGCACCCCGCGCCGTCGCCGGGTCGGGTAGACCAGGGTCGTTGCTGACCCTGGCCCCCCACAGATCCGGACGTGCGGGTTCTGCCGCATCCGGCTCCTCGACAGATGGCTTCGCTACGCGCCGTCGCGTACCCGCTGGTCCAGGAAGCCAGGCGATGGCCACCGCCATCCCCAAGGCTTATCTGGCCAGTTCGGCTATCCGTTGTCGTGACGTGGAGACGGGACCCAACCTCGGTGTGTTGGCCGTCTTTCCCTCCACCGGTGCCACCTGCCGGTGCCCCCTTCCCTCCACGGGGTCTCGTGGGCTCAATTCCCCCGCTTCGGCGGTACTATGAGACACTCCGACTCCTCGCCGTCCATCCCCCCGCGCTTCGTTGCCTTCGCCCGGCGGTACCATCCGAGCACCTGCGGCTTCGCTCCGTCGGACGCCAGGTGCTGCGTCCACGGCCTCGGGCTTGGTGAGCCGGTGCCCGCCCGGCATTGTCAGACTAATTAGAGAGGTGGACCCCGAAATTCGGACAGGTTGCTAAGGTGGATTCCGACCTCAGAATGGAGAGATCGGAATCATGCAGAAACGGAAAAAATACCCCGCTGAGCTGAAGGCCCGCGTGGCACTGCAGGCGCTTCGCGGCGAGCAGACGATGGCGGAGCTGTCGTCGCGCTACAAGATCCACCCGAACCTGATCGCGAACTGGAAGAAGAAAGCCCAGGAGGCGCTTGTGGACGTCTTCTCGGACCACCAGCAGCGCCGAGAGGCGTCTCGCGATGCGGAGATTCAGGAGCTGCGAGCGACGGTCGGCGAGCTCGTCATCGAGAAGGATTTTTTGTCCAAGGCCTTCGGCCGTTGAGTCACGGTCGAAGGCGAATGCTGATCGACTCGAACCACTCCGAACTGAGCATCTCGCGACAGTGTGGCTTGGTGTCGATCTCGCGCTCGACGTTCTACGACGATGGTCTCGGGGAGAGTGAGTTGACTCTCGAGCTCATGCGCCGGATCGACGAGCAATTTCTGGAAACCCCGTTCTACGGATCGCGGCAGAGGGCGCGTTGGCTGCGCCGGGAGGGCTTCGCCGTCAGTCGGAAGCGGGTGCGTCGTCTGATGCGAAAGATGGGCCTCCAGGCGCTGTACCAGCGCCCGAGCACGTCGGTTCCGCACCCGGAGCACCGGGTCTACCCCTATTTGCTGCGCGACCGAGCGGTCGAACGTGCGAACGAGGCCTGGTGCGCCGACGTGACGTACATTCCGCTGCACCGCGGCTTCCTGTACCTGGTCGCGATCCAGGATTGGGCCAGCCGGAAGGTGCTGTCGTGGCGCTTGTCCAACACGATGGATGCCTCGTTCTGTGTGGAGGCCCTCGCGGAAGCCCTCGCGCAGTACGGACCGCCAGCGATCTTCAACACCGACCAAGGCAGCCAGTTCACCAGCCTGGAGTTCACTCAGACGCTCAAAGACGCAGGCGTGCAGATCTCGATGGACGGCAAGGGCCGCTGGATGGACAACGTCTTCATCGAGCGGCTGTGGCGCTCGCTCACGTACGAGTGCGTCTACCTGCACGACTTCGAGGTTGGCTCCGAGGCGCGGGCCAGCATCGGCCGGTGGATCGACTTCTACAATGCCGAGCGACCGCACTCGTCGCTCGATGATCGCACGCCTGATGAGGCGTACTCGGATTTGGGAGGTGCGCCGACCTCGTCGCTGCGCTCCTCGTCAGCGCAGTCGGAAGCGGCTTAGAAACATGAACCTGGAATCCACCTTAACTTGGCCGCTGAGCTGTCCAAAGGATGGGGTCCACCTCTTTAGGCTGGACCCAAAGAACCTGCAATCAAGGACTATCAGACTGCAAGTTGACGCCACTCGGCCAGGGCGGCGGCTCGGCCTTGTTTGAAAATGTCGCGGCGATTGAGATGGCGTTGGTGGTTGAAATGGTTGTGGATCGAGGCATGGACGGAGGTGAATGTCTGCAGGGTCTTGATGTCTCTGAACCGAGCCATTGCCCCTTCCCGCCTTCGAAAGGGTTGATGTGAGTTTTCCGCCCGGTTGTTGAGCCAGCGCCCGGTCTCTTGGCAACCGTCATTGCCGATCACCTTCATCGCCGCACGATATGACGGTAGCCTGTCCGTGACGATCGAAGCCGGTCGGCCATAATGGGCCTGATCCGATTCGGTGGACGGTTTAGCTACGCTGGTTGACTCTCCGTTCTCTATCATCCTTTCACGAAAACAATAATGGGTGTGGGCGCTGTGGGAAACCGCGTTCTCTGCGGTTTTCCAAGTCCCTGGTGGGCGCGCGTTCTTCGCGTCCACAGGGACGGCAGCGTCCATGCCCTACGCCGCTGCGCACCGCTCAAAGGCGGCCGGGCTGATCTGGCCGAGTGTTGAATGGCGGCGCCGCTGGTTATAAAACACCTCGATGTAATCGAACAACTCCATCTTCGCCTCACCGTTGCTCTCGAAGTGCTCGCGGAGCTCGCTCTTGACCGTCGAGAAGAAGCTCTCCATCACGGCGTTGTCGTAGCAATTGCCTCGGCGGCTCATGCTGCACGTAATACCGTGCGTGTCGAGCACGTCTTGATAGTCCTCGCTCGCATAGGTGCAGCCCTGATCGGAGTGGTGCACTAGGCCGGCGTCGGGGCAGCGGCGCTTCAGCGCCATCTGGAGCGCCTTGATGGTCACCTGGCGGTCGTTGCTCGCACTGACGGCCCACCCCACGATGAACCGCGAGAACAGATCCAGGATCGCCGCCAGATAGAGCTTGCCGCTGCCGCCGATGACGAACTCCGTCGTGTCGCCGACCCACCGTTGATTCGGCGCGGCCGCCGTGAAGTCGCGATCGAGCAGATTGGCTGCGACCGGCTGATCGTGATCGCTCATCGTCGTCACCTTGTAGCGCTTGCGGAGCCGCGCCTGCAGGCCCGATTCCTGCATCAAGCGCACGACCCGTTTGCGGCTGACATGCTCATGTTGCTCGAGGAGATCCTCGTGGACGCGCGGACTCCCGTAGCGCTGTTTGCTCTCGGCGAAGGACGCCCGCACCAGCACTCTCAGTCGACGGTCGTCGCGCGCATGCGTCGATTCCGGGCGCGCGCGCGACGCATAGAAGCCGCTGGGCGAGACGTGCAACGTCCGACAAAGTCTCGTGATCGGGAACTCGGCCTTCTCCGCCGCAATCCAGGCAAACGTCACGCCTGGTGTTTGGCGAAGAAGGCCGCGGCTTTTTTTAGGATGTCGCGCTCCATCCGTAGCTCGCGATTCTCCTTGCGCAGCCGCGCTAGCTCCGTGCGCTCTTCGGTCGTCAGGCCGGTCTTGCCCTGGCTCCGATCCGCCCGCGCCTGCCGCACCCAATTGCCCAGCGCCGACGGCGTCAGATCGAGCTCGCGGGCCACGGCCCCGATCGTCTTCCCCTCATCCAACACCAGCCGGACCGCGCCGACCATGAACTCCTCAGAGAACTGTCGTCGCGCTCGTCTCCCTGCCTGCTTTGATCCCATTCTGGCCATCGTATCCACCTTTCGGACGATGTCCACGAAACCGGATCAAGCCCATAACGCTTCATCGCACGCGTCAGGAACTCAAGCGCAGCCCTGCGATCCCGCCGTTTCGTGACAAAAACCTCTACCACTTCGCCTTCGTGATCCACAGCGCGCCATAGATAATGGGTCTTCCCGTTGATCCGGACACACACCTCATCAAGATGCCAGCGCCACAGCGAATAGAATCTATGATGAACACGGCGTTTCCGGATCTCCGCGGCAAACACTGGACCAAAGCGGTTCCACCAGTACCGCACGGTCTCATGGCAGATGTCGATGCCGCGCTCACACAGAAGATCTTCGACCTGTCTCAGCGATAAGGGGTAGCGGACATACATCATGACCGCGAGGCGGATGACCTCAGGCGAACTGTTGAAATAACGAAAGGGATTGTGCATCACCGGAGGTTATGAGGCCTTACGTCCAGGCTCAAGCCGATTTACTTTGACAATGCCTCGCTGGCCCCCTCGTCGGGACAGCGTGTCCCCGTGCGCACCGTTGTCGGGGGGGGGGCGTGACACGCATGATGGCCATGAAAACAGCCCGATCCTCGTGTTCTTCAGCAACCTGCTAGGGCAGGCAAATCGGAAATCCCGGTCTATCCCCGGCCCCAGGTCGGCTCGCACGCGGCGACATGGACGGCGGCTGAGGGGGATAAATGAGCAAAGACGAACAGCAGACACACGCTCGCGCCAACAGGTATAGCACCACGAGTCGGACGATTTAGTGGAACTCTGGCAATCGCTGCTCGTGGCGTTCGGCGGAAACGCCGCAGTTCTCCTCGTTCTCGGGTTTCTAGGCCGCTCTCTGATGTCGGCCGTCCTGGCCAAGGACCTTGAGAAGTTCAAGGCAGGCTTACAACAGGCTGGAATCGAGCATCAGATTCGCTTTTCGAAGCTGCACGAGAAGCGGGCGACGGTCCTCGCAGAACTTTACAAACTTCTCGTCGAGGCTTCTTGGCGTGCTTCGGATTTCACCTCGCCAGTGCAATTTGGAGATCCAGATAGAAAACAGCAATACGTGGCTGCTTTAAACAGCTCAGCGGCGTATTTTCGTTTCTTTGATCAGCATCGAATATGGCTACCGACAAAGCTGTGCGATCCACTTGAAGATTTTTCCAGACAACTCCGGATTCCCACGATCCAGCTTGGAGTCTATTTACAGATTCCTAACCCAACTGAGAAGACCCTCCAGGAGCAGAGTAAAGTCTGGGACGAGGCATGGGAGGCCGTTAGCAGTGATATCCCGAAGCTTCGATCGGCCATTGAGGCGGAATTCCGGACACTGCTTGGTGTTGATATGGACGGCGGAATCGGTAGTGATTCGACTTAAAGACGACATCGCCCATACCTTTCAACATATGCCAGTGGTCTGAGGAGACGAAGAAGTGACAACAAAGACAGTCCCGTTCAACGCAGACGGTGCCACCAAGCTTCCGAACAACAAACCGGTCGTCTATCGGATCAAGACGGAAGGGAACACGACCAACTACGTCGGCGTCGCGCAGCGAGGTCGTGTGCAGGAGCGAATTCAGGAGCACATTCACGACGCGCAGATTCCAGGAGCTAAGGTCCAGATAGAGCAGAAGCCGAGCATCCGCGAGGCAAGGGCAGCCGAGAAGCGGGTCATCGCGCGTTCGAAGCCGAAGTACAACAGGCAAGGGTAGCCAAGGTCTGCCCCCGCGTGACCAGCTTTCACTGCCAGTCCGTAAGCTTCCCCGTTAAGCGGACAGTTCGAAAGGAGACTGGCCGGCCGCTGAATGCCTCGGCAGAAACGTGAGCGGCGGCACCCGGCCGAGGCTGTCATGGGGCTGACCTGCCCGGCGATTTTCGGACCAGCTGACGCTTGAGAGAATGGCGCCCTCGGAGAAATGAGCTTAAACTGAGACGCTTTCAAAGGGTCTCCGTAAATCCTTATCAGCATCACCCGCAAAGCGGATCTGATCCGGTGGACTGCCCCTTGTCGATCTACTGAATCCGGTTCAGCCCCGCGCCAACAACGCAGCGAGCGCCTTGTAGTCCGCTGCAAGGACGCCCTGGGCCGGCACGGTTCGACGCGAGTTGTGGTGCTGAGCCAAGCGGTGATGGGAGCGCCACCCTTGACCACTGCCGGTTCCAGTCCGTGTCTCCAAACTACTTATTGCGATGTACCGATCGACCTGCACATTCTTAAGGCGGTGAAGAGGTCGCCGCTCGGCCTCGACCTCTGGCTCACCTATCGCACGTTCGGACTCAAGCGTCAGCTGCGGCTCACGTGGCCGCTGCTCTACCGGCAGTTCGGCGTAGACCCGTCCAGGGCGAACGATAAAGCCAACCTCAGCAACTTCCGCGTGGACTGCCTTGCGCGAGTTGAAAAATCAAGGACGCGTGGCCGGACCTGCACTATCGGACGGTTAAGGGCGCGCTCGTCATCGCGCCATCGCCGCCGTGTATCGCACCGTCGCAACTGCGCCTTGTAGAATAGCGCCAGTTGTTCCGAACAAAGTGTCTGTATGGAATTCTGGGATCATCTTCTCGCCACCGGGGTGGGCGCAGCCATCGGCGTGTTGGCGGCAAAGCTCTGGCAGCGGTACCTGCAGCGCATGGTGACAATCCGATGGTCCGTGATCCATGAAACGCTTGCCGCCGGCGGTGACGACCCAAGATGGGGGCTCGTCGAAATACGTTACAACGGTAATCCGGCCGGAACTCTGCTCCAGTGGTGCAGAGTTGAGATCGAGAACGAAAGCGGCAGCCGCGACCTGTCGGACGTAGTCGTGAGTCTCCAGTACGATCAACCCGAGCCGGAGATTCTCCGTGATGGCGGATCCCTTGAAGGCGGCAATCAGGAGTTCTCTTGGACCCCCCTGTTTAACGCTGAGGTTGCTCGCTATTTTGAGCTACCTGTTGCTGACCGGCCGCCATCAACCAACATCTTTCGACGCCGGGACTTCGTAATCCCAGTACTGAATCGAGGCGCGAAGGCGATCTTTCTCTTTCTTGTCAAACCAAACATCTCGAACCAGACACTACGCGTCCACTGCGATCACCTCAGTGTGCGACTTAAGCATCGGCCCACGCGTCCAATGATACTCGGCGTGGTTCAAACACGCGCCAGCTGGACCGGACTGGGCGTTGGAGCCCTGGTCGCCGTGGCCCTTGCGATGAGTCTCACGAATATCTGGGTTGCCGTGTCCGTGGCGCTATTAGCTGGCTGGTTCGGGCAACTCGTAGGTGTCGCTGTGATCCGCGGGTGGCGAGGGCTTACGCGGGCGATAGGATGAGTGTCGTCTTCTGGTAGACCGGTCCATGTGCCAGCGCCGCCAAGCCGAGCAGGGGCACGCTGAGGCCCAAGTAAGGCTCGTGTCGGGCTAAAGCCGCTTGGGCGGCTATGTGCGGCCATTTAAAGGCTTACAAGATGGGACCAGAACTGGATAGCACCTACGCTTTAGTGCGCGACACTTACGTGCACTTTGCTGTGGCTATATTCCGGGCACAGAACCTCGAAACCGAGATCGTTAACGCCATGATTATCGCCAGACTTCCTGAAAAAGACCACGTCACGATGAGGCGCCCCCAGTTTTCTTGGACACGGATTAAGGGAGAATCCAATGTCCAAGGAGGTGGGGGAAATGGTTCAGTCGAGGGACGTGGTACAGGCAGAGGGATCGGCGCGGACGGAGGGAGCCCGGAGGGCGACTGGAGTCCCTGCCGACGTGGCGGCGGCCGGGGCGGGCTCGCTGGCGCCGGGGCAGCGGTGGAGCGCCAGCCGGAAGCGCGACGTGGTGCTGCGGCTACTGCGTGGCGAATCGCTCGAGGCGCTGTCCCGTGAGGTGGGCGTGGAGATCTACCGGCTCGACGCGTGGCGGGCGCGGGCCATGGCTGGCCTCGAGCTCGGCTTAAAGGCTCGTCACGGCGAGCCCGTGGCGGAGGTGCTCGACGCGGCGAAGCGGCACATCGGGGAGCTGTCGATGGAGATCGAGCTGCTCCGCGAGCGGGCCCGGGCCGCGGAGCAGCGCCTCCCTTTGGCGATGCGGAGGTCGCGACGATGAGCGCGACGACCTCCGCGGCGACGGGGCGCTGTTTCGGCATTCAGCGGGTGTGTCAGGTCTGGGAGCGCTCGCGCTCGGCGCTCTACGCGCGGCGGGCGCGGGCACACCACCACCGGCTGGGCGCGGGGCCGGCGCGGCGGGGGCCGCCGCCGAGGCAATCGGACGCGCAGCTGCTGGCGGCGATTCGGACCGATCTCGCGCGGTCCCCGTTCCACGGCGAAGGCCATCGCAAGGTCCACGCCCGGCTTCGGATCCTGGATGGGATCCGAGTCGCCCGCACGCGGGTGCTGCGCGTCATGCGGGCGCACGGACTGCTCTCCCCGCACCGCGGGCGTCAGGGCGCCGCGAAGACCCACGACGGGAGGGTCATCACTCAGGCGCCCAACGTGATGTGGGGGACGGACGGCGTGCGGGTATTCACGCTCGACGACGGGTGGGGCTGGATCTTCGCGGCAGTCGAACACTGGAACGCGGAGTGCGTGGGGTGGCACGTGTGCAAAGTCGGGAGCCGCTTCGCGGCACTCGATCCGATTGCGCAAGGGCTCGAACGGCTCTATGGCTCGCTGGACGCCGACGTCGCCCGCGGGCTGGCGCTTCGGATGGATCACGGTAGTCAGTACCTGTCAGACCACTTCCTCAAGCAGATCCGGTATTGGGGGGTCCACCCCAGCTTCGGCTTTGTCGAGGAACCGGAAACGAACGGGGTGGCGGAGCGGTGGAATCGCACGCTCAAGGAGCAAGCGATCCACGGCCGAATCTTTCAGAACCTCGAGGCCGTCCGCGCCGCCGTGGCCAACTTCGTGGAGCGGTACAACCAGACCTGGCGTCTCGAGAAGCTTGGGTATCAAACGCCGATCGAAGCGCGCGAGGAGTATGAGCTACGCCATGCCGCGTAGCGCAAACGTGTGTCCAGGGAACCGGGTGCGGTACAAGACCACGTCACGATGCAGGAAATAGACGCTTTCAAGGACCAGCAGTTCACTTACACGCTCGGTAAACTCATACGGGAGCTGAAGAAATACGTTTCGGTTCACGATGAGTTAGAGCAGACCCTTTCGGAAGCCCTTAAAAAGCGCAATTGGCTAGCGCACGACTATTTCAGGGAGCGCGCCTTGGAACTTATGTCATCAGCCGGGTGCAATCTGATGATCAGTGAACTAGTGAGAGCCCAGCACAGAGGTGGACCCCGAAATTCGGACAGCTTGCTAAGGTGGAATCCAGACCAAGGAAAAAGAGTCTGGAATGCCACGGAAGAGACAGAGTTATCCCGCTGAGCTGAAGGCGAAGGTTGCGTTGGAGGCGCTTCGCGAGGAAGCGACGATGGCCGAACTGGCGGCCCGTTACGATGTGCATTCGAACCTAATTGCCAACTGGAAGAAGAAGGCTCGGCAGACGGTGCTGGCCGGCTTCTCGGGGAATCACGAACGGCACGAGGCTTCTCGGGAGGCCGAGATCAAGGCGCTGCGGGCGAAGATCGGCGAGCTCGTCATCGACCGAGATTTTTTATCCAAGGCCTTCGGTCGGTGAGCCCCGGCCGGAGAGTCGAGATGGTCGATCCCACCCACGCCCGGCTCAGCATCGTACGGCAGTGCCGCTTGGTCTCGGTCGCCCGCTCGTCGTTCTACTACGAGGGCACGGGCGAGAGCCCGTTGAACCTGCGCCTGATGCGGGGGATCGACGAGCAGTTTTTGGAGACGCCGTTCTACGGCTCGCGGCAGATGACACGCTGGCTCCGCCGTCAGGGCGACACGGTCTCGCGCAAACGGGTGCGCCGCCTGATGCGACTGCTGGGGGTGCACGCGATCTTCCAACGGCCCAGGACGTCTCAGGCGGACCCGGCGCACAGGGTCTATCCCTACCTGTTACGCGATCTGCAGATCACGCGACCGAACCACGTGTGGTGCACGGATGTTACCTATATCCCATTGCAGCGAGGCTTTCTGTACCTCGTCGCGGTGATGGACTGGGCGAGCCGCAAGGTCCTGTCCTGGCGCTTGTCCAACACGCTCGATGCGCGCTTCTGCGTGGACGCCTTGCACGAGGCGCTCGAGCGCTATGGCCCTCCGGAGATCTTTAATAGCGACCAAGGCAGCCAATTCACCAGCGTCGACTTCACCGACGTGCTCAAGGAGGCTGGCATCTGCATCTCGATGGACGGCAAGGGCCGCTGGATGGACAACGTGTTCATCGAGCGGTTGTGGCGATCGCTCAAGTACGAATGCGTCTACCTGTCCGAGTTCGCAACCGGTTCCCAGGCTCGGACTGGCATCGGTTGGTGGATGGACTTCTACGACCGGCGCCGGCCCCACTCGTCGCTCAATGACCGGACGCCGCAGGAGGCGTACACTGACGGAGGGACTACTCGAAAGCCAGCAGACGAAGCCGCTTGAATCATGAACCGGATTCCACCTTAGCTGTGACGAACACCTGTCCAAAGGATGGGGTCCACCTCTGTTCTCGCGCCCGACGACGTATGCGCGGATTACGGGCTCACCGAAACCGAGAACTCCGACACGCAGAATATCGTAGACGGGTCCGACTGGCGCGACGCGGCGTGGCTCGGTGAGGCCGATGACTCACCCGGATGGGTCATCCGGCGTCTGTTGGCCTGGGTGCGAGGTTGAAGAGTGTAGAGATGGAAAAGATTGCCGCCATCTTCTGGTTGTTCTTGTTGCCTTTCGTATTCGCCGGAATGATCTGCTACCGACAAAGCGGACTGCTGACACTCAGTGAAGTAGTAGCGGTAATAGGAACGTTTCCGCGCGTGGTGGTGGAACCGTACCGAGCGTTTCCAGAATTTTCACTTCCGCTCAAGGTGATGACGCTGCTGCTTTGGGTGCCTGGTGCCTTACTCATCGGCGTTCCAATCCTGTTGCTCACTGTCCCGTGCATGCTCGTCTTGGGTGTTATCGGCTCGGTGCTTCGAGCCTTCCCAGGCAAATGGTCCTTTAGGCGTCTATTGGCCTGGATGCGAGGTTAAACAGTGCCCGGTCCAGAGGTGGACCCCATCCTTTGGACGGCATTGTCAGGTTAACTCTCCGTCCGGCACAATGCCGGGATGAACACTCGCCGGCCCCGCTACCATCGACATCGCTTTCCGCCCGAAATCATCAGCCATGCCGTCTGGCTCTACCACAGATACTGCATGAGCTTCCGGGATGTTGAGGATTTGCTGGCCGAACGAGGAATCATCGTGTCCTACGAAACCGTTCGCCAGTGGTGCGGGAAGTTCGGCCCCGACTACGCTCGGCAGTTGAAGCGACGACAGGGTCGACTCGGAGATACGTGGTTCCTGGACGAAGTCTTCGTGACGATCAACGGTCAGCGCCAGTATCTCTGGCGCGCGGTGGATCAAGACGGTGACCTGATCGACATCCTCGTACAACCCCGTCGGGACGGGCGTGCAGCGCGGAGATTCTTTCGCCGACTGTTGAAGAGTCAGCGACAGGAACCCGTGCGGCTCGTGACCGACAAGCTGGGCAGCTACCGTGTCGCCCATCGGGACCTCATGCCGCTGGTCACCCATGACACGAGGCGATACGCGAACAATCGCGCCGAAGTCTCGCATCAACCCACGCGACAACGCGAACGTCAGATGCGAGGCTTCACGTCATCCGACCACGCGCAGCGGTTCTTGCACGTCCACGGTGTCATTCAGAATCTCTTTCGCGTGGGTCGACACCTACTCAGGGCGGCTCATCATCGGATGTTGCGAGCACGGTCGTTCACCGTGTGGGCCCAGGTGACGGCAGCCTGATCCTGGGATCAACTCGCCTCATTCTGGCCCGGACTCGTTAAGTTGACAGTGCCGTGGAAGACCAGTGGGCTGGCGGGGTCGCCACGCGCCGGCGGCGTTCGTCGAGGGAGAGATCTAGCCTGTTGACGCGACGATAGCCGATGCGTTTCGAGACGATCCTCACCACGCTCTCCGACGTCGTGTGGGGCCCCCCGATGCTCGTGCTACTCGTCGGCACGGGCGTCTTCCTCACGCTCCGCCTCCGGGGCCTGCAATTCACCACGCTCGTACCGAGTCTGCGACTCGCGCTGATCGTCCGCGACGAGCCAGGAGGCACGGGGGACGTCTCGCACTATCAGGCACTCATGACGGCCTTGGCGGCGACTGTCGGCACCGGCAACATCGCGGGCGTCGCCACCGCCATCGCGGCTGGTGGCCCCGGCGCACTCTTCTGGATGTGGATGACCGGTCTGGTCGGCATGGCCACCAAGTTCGCTGAAGCGGTACTGGCCGTGAAATACCGAGTCACCGATGATCGCCACGCTATGGCGGGGGGGCCGATGTACTACATCGAGCGGGGCCTCGGCTGGCGCTGGCTGGGGATCGTGTTTGCCGGCCTGACCGCCGTGGCCGCCTTTGGCATCGGGAACCTGGTGCAGGCGAACTCCGTCGCCGACGCGTTGCGTGCGACCTTCGGCGTGCCGCTCGCTGTTTCGGGAGCCATCATCGCGCTGGCGACGGCGCTCGTCGTGCTGGGCGGCATTCAGTCGATTGCGAAAACCGCGAGCGTGATCGTGCCCACGATGATCGTGTTCTATCTGGTCGGCGGGCTGATCGTGCTCGCGATCAACTGGCGGACGCTCCCAGATATCGCGCTCCACGTATTCAGCGACGCGTTCTCGCCGGCCGCCGCGGCCGGCGGGTTTGCCGGGGCGACCGTGACGCAAGGCATCCGATTCGGCATCGCCCGCGGTGTCTTCAGCAACGAGAGCGGCCTGGGCTCAGGCGCGATCGCCGCGGCCGCGGCGCGGGCCCACCATCCGGTCGCCCAAGGGTATTGTCAAGTTAAGCGGAATCGCGATGATCGACCCCCAACATACCGGGTTCGCGACGGGACTCGAGCCCATCATCTTGGGGGTCGGTCAGCCTGATTCTGCTTAACTTGACAATACTGACCTGGGCCTCCGTTCCCGAGGACTATGACGTTCAACTCAAAGCGCTGCGCAGACACCTCGACATCAGTCAGTCTGGACTCGCGCGCCTGGTCGGAGCCGCGGCATGGGCGTCGTCTACCTGACCAGCATGACTTGATTGAGCCGCGAGCCGTCTCGGACGACCGCGGTCGTCGGGTCCATCGGGTAGGCGAACAGCTGTGGATCGCCCAAGACGACATCATCCGGCGCGACCACCTGGCCCGCGCGCGCCCCGAGTGCGAAGACGAAGCGGTCGTGTGGTTGCGGCCGCGTCTGTGTGGGGTCGGGTTCCTGTGCGATCGCGCGAAGCGGCAGCGCCAGCGAGAGGCTTGCCGCACCGGCGCGGAGCGGCAGTGCCAGCGAGAGGCTTGCCGCGCCGGCGCGGAGCGGCAGTGCCAGCGAAAGGCTCGCCGCGCCGCGCAGGACCGCGCGCCGACCGATGAGGCGCGTGCTGGGAGGACGGGTGCGCACGACTACGCTGGGACCGGCTCAGCTGGGACGAGCTGGTCGAGCCAGTAGGCCTCGTCGTCGCGGCGGCGGATGAGGAAGCGGCCGAGGTCATCCAGATCCTTCGCCTGGTGATAGCGGAGATACATCCGCTCCTCGTCGACTGCCATGATCTCGACTTTGCCGGTCTCGTGTGACATGCAGTAGCGAGCGCGTCGCGCCAAACCCGATCCCTGCCGGAGCGCCTGCTGGAAGATCTCCCAGCCGCGCACGATCGGCACTTCGTACGGCTCGTTCCCGGCGGTCGGGCGTCCCTGGAACAGGTAATAGGGCGGGCAGCCGATGTAGGACAAGGTCGCGTACAACTCGGCGAGGACATACGGGTCGTCGTTGATGCCCTTGATCAGCGGGCATTGGTTGACGCAGACGACGCCGTTTCTGATGCACGCATCGATGCCCTCGATGGCCACGTCGGTCAGCTCGCGCGGATGATCGAAGTGGGCCATCATGTAGATGCGGTGCTCGGGCGTGGAGTACTTCCGGAACGCGGCCTGCAGCGCATCGTCGCCCAGCACACGCCACGGGTCGAACGCGGGCATCTTGGAGCCGAGCCGGATGATCCGGACATGCGGAACGGCTCCGAGCGCCTCGAAGATGTTGACGAGCCGGCGCGTGCTCATCAGCAGCGGATCGCCGCCGGTCAGCAGGACGTTGGTGACCTCCGGATGGTCGGCGATATAGCGGAGGCCGTCACTGATGTCGTTCATCACCTCGTCGTTCTCGTCCATGAACAGCCGCTTCCGGAAGCAGTAGCGGCAGTACGCCCCGCAGACCTCGTTGCACAGGAGGAGCACCGTATCGGTGTATTTGTGCTGGACGCCGCGTGCAACGGTGACACTCGCCTCGTTGCTGGCGTCGAGCCGTCCCCAGTCGATGAGCTCCTCGTCGCGCGGAATGATCAGCTGGCGGATCGGATCCTCGGGGTCGTTCCAATCGATGAGCCCGAGGTAGTAGTCATTCGCCCTGAACACGTACTTATCCGCAACCGGTTTCAGCCGTTCCCGCTCCTGGGGCGTCAGCTGTTCGATCTGGTCGAGACGCCGGACGTAGCTCACCCGCTTCCGGGTGGTGGGCCGCGTCGTGGCGTTGGTCGGTGTCTGGGGCATTGACGTTGGTGTCTAACGCTCGGTTTCCCTTCGACGGTTCCGACTGACAGCGGGGTCGCCGGAGGCTGCCCGGTCGCGAGTGACACACCCCGACGACCGGATGGAGAACAGCGGGCTGAGAAGTATCGGGTGCGGTTCGCCCGGATGCAAGCCCGATCGGGAAACCCGGATAGACCCATAAAACGCCAGATGTCCTCCCAAGCGGCCAGGCGATCCTCTTTTCCATCAGCGGGACGACCGGGACGAGCGACCGCATTGCAGTGTACTCGCGTGAGGCCGACGACCACACCGAACTCTTGGACGGGAGGTTCCCTCGCTATGTGGCGTCCGGCCACATTGTGTTTGTCCGCGGTAACGCCCTGTGGGCCGTGCCGTTTGATCAGGAACGACTGGTGCTCATGGGCGACCCGACGCCGCTGATCGACGGCGTTCGAGTTGGACAATTCTTCAGAGGCGGGCCGTTTTCGGTGGCGGACGACGGCACGCTCGTGCTACACGCGCGGTCAGGTCCCTGAGGAGCTGCACTCCCTCGTGTGGGTTGATCCTGACGGTGTGACCGAGCCGCTCCGTGGCGCCCGGCCAGATCGCTACTTGAGCGTCCACCTGTCGCCCGACGGGCACTCCTGAGTAAACGTACCGTTCTGGGACGATTTCTTCGCGATGTTTCGCGACCAGAGGGCGCGTGAGTTGGCTGTCAACTTAACGAGTCCGGGCCAGAATGAGGCGAGTTGATCCCAGGATCAGGCTGCCGTCACCTGGGCCCACACGGTGAACGACCGTGCTCGCAACATCCGATGATGAGCCGCCCTGAGTAGGTGTCGACCCACGCGAAAGAGATTCTGAATGACACCGTGGACGTGCAAGAACCGCTGCGCGTGGTCGGATGACGTGAAGCCTCGCATCTGACGTTCGCGTTGTCGCGTGGGTTGATGCGAGACTTCGGCGCGATTGTTCGCGTATCGCCTCGTGTCATGGGTGACCAGCGGCATGAGGTCCCGATGGGCGACACGGTAGCTGCCCAGCTTGTCGGTCACGAGCCGCACGGGTTCCTGTCGCTGACTCTTCAACAGTCGGCGAAAGAATCTCCGCGCTGCACGCCCGTCCCGACGGGGTTGTACGAGGATGTCGATCAGGTCACCGTCTTGATCCACCGCGCGCCAGAGATACTGGCGCTGACCGTTGATCGTCACGAAGACTTCGTCCAGGAACCACGTATCTCCGAGTCGACCCTGTCGGCGCTTCAACTGCCGAGCGTAGTCGGGGCCGAACTTCCCGCACCACTGGCGAACGGTTTCGTAGGACACGATGATTCCTCGTTCGGCCAGCAAATCCTCCACATCCCGGAAGCTCATGCAGTATCTGTGGTAGAGCCAGACGGCATGGCTGATGATTTCGGGCGGAAAGCGATGCCGATGGTAGCGGGGCCGGCGAGTGTTCATCCCGGCATTGTGCCGGACGGAGAGTTAACCTGACAATGCCCTTTGGACCCTGCCGGGCGAGAGTTCGATTCTCTCCAGCTCCACTCTTCAAGTGCAATCCTAGCATGGAGCTAGCAGCCCGTGGTTAAACGGCCTCTTCATGGCACTGTCAACTTAACGAGTCCGGGCCAGAATGAGGCGAGTTGATCCCAGGATCAGGCTGCCGTCACCTGGGCCCACACGGTGAACGACCGTGCTCGCAACATCCGATGATGAGCCGCCCTGAGTAGGTGTCGACCCACGCGAAAGAGATTCTGAATGACACCGTGGACGTGCAAGAACCGCTGCGCGTGGTCGGATGACGTGAAGCCTCGCATCTGACGTTCGCGTTGTCGCGTGGGTTGATGCGAGACTTCGGCGCGATTGTTCGCGTATCGCCTCGTGTCATGGGTGACCAGCGGCATGAGGTCCCGATGGGCGACACGGTAGCTGCCCAGCTTGTCGGTCACGAGCCGCACGGGTTCCTGTCGCTGACTCTTCAACAGTCGGCGAAAGAATCTCCGCGCTGCACGCCCGTCCCGACGGGGTTGTACGAGGATGTCGATCAGGTCACCGTCTTGATCCACCGCGCGCCAGAGATACTGGCGCTGACCGTTGATCGTCACGAAGACTTCGTCCAGGAACCACGTATCTCCGAGTCGACCCTGTCGTCGCTTCAACTGCCGAGCGTAGTCGGGGCCGAACTTCCCGCACCACTGGCGAACGGTTTCGTAGGACACGATGATTCCTCGTTCGGCCAGCAAATCCTCCACATCCCGGAAGCTCATGCAGTATCTGTGGTAGAGCCAGACGGCATGGCTGATGATTTCGGGCGGAAAGCGATGCCGATGGTAGCGGGGCCGGCGAGTGTTCATCCCGGCATTGTGCCGGGCGGAGAGTTAACCTGACAATGCCGTCGGATGCACTCTCGACTTCACATCGAGATCATGACCCGCCGGCGGTCACGATGGTCAACATGCCGGCCACTGCTCGCCCACCGCGCTGAATCAGCGCACCAACGCCACGACTTGGTGGCCTTGATCTAGCGTAGAACCCACTGCACTCCGGTGAGGACGGTGGCGGCGTTCACGCCGAGGTTCTCGCCCGCGGTACCGGCGTTCGAGATGTGGTGACTGCGGAACTCGACGATCAACCCTGGTCCGCGCAGCGGCACCACCCGGACGCCGACGCCGTAGATCAACTGAAAGTTGAACACGCGGTCCAGTTCAGGAATGCTGAGGTTAGTCCAGATCAGTCCGCTGATCGCGACGACGTACGGCGTCCATCCACGGTCGTCCCAGACGTGGTAGCGCCCGCCAATCGCGGCCGCGCCGCCGCCGACGGCAGTCTCCGGTTGGGAGTAGAGGAACAGCGTGCCTTCGCCGTACAGCTCCAGGTGGTTGGTGACGAATCGGCCAAGCTGAGGATGAAACGCGACGAATTGCACGTCGCTCTTGGTCTTGCCGTAGCCTGGGGTCCACGAATGTCCCCAGCCGCCCACCAGTCCACGAGTCCAGTTGCCGGTGGCCAGGCGGCCCTGCTGGGCGGCCGCTGCCGCAGGCGTGAGCGCGAGCAGCAGAGCGAGCGCTACCGTTCGCTTCAGGTGCCGAGAGAGGGCGTCACGGCCTGCGATCATCGGGTGTGTCCACGCCGGCGTCAGTCTTTCGGGTTCGTGGCAAACACAGTCAGTTCGATCGTGAACCCGCGGTCGTCCATCTCGAGCGCCGACCGAACGGCGTGCGCGATGTCGTCGCCCTGCAGCTTCGTCGGGTTCTCCTTGTTCTGCGGGAGCCCGGCCGTGGCGTAGAAGTCGGTGAGCACCTCGCTGGGATTCACGAGCATCACCCGGACGTTGTACGGTCGCAGCTCGGCGCGCCAGCACTCCGTCATCCCACGCAGCGCGAACTTGCTGCCGTAGTATGCTGTGCCCTTCGTGGCGCCCCGAACGGCCGCGGTCGAACCGATGTTGACGATGTGGCCGCTGTTCCGCTCCATGAAGTACTTCGCGGCCTCACGCGCCATCAGCATGGCGCCGGTGACATTGGTCGCGAACACCCGTTCAAAGCTGGCGAGATCCATCTCGACGAGGGGCTTGAACACGCCGAAGCCAGCGTTGTTCACGAGGACGTCGAGGTGATCGAAGGCCTGAAACAGCTCCTTGTAGCTCCGACGGACGTCCGCCTCCCGTGCCACGTCGGCGTGGATCGGATGGGCGCCGATCGTCTTGGCGGTGGCCGTCAGCCGCTGCTTGTCGCGGCCCGTGATCGCGACCTTCGCGCCGGCTTCGGTCAACGTCTTCGCGATCGCGAAACCGATGCCGCTCGATCCCCCTGTCACCAGCGCGGTCGCGTCCTTCAGATTCATGGTTCAATCCCCCGATCAATGTACGTCGTCGTGAGCATTGTGCCCCACCTCTCACCGACTCCGTGACTCCGCGGCGATCGTGGCGGCCACCCAGGGGCACTGACGCGGTCATCCGATTGAGGATCTCACAGCCAAGGACGACCTCACTCCCCTGCCCCGCTGGACTCCGGGCGCGAAGGCCATCGCCAATGATGGACGTGTAGCGGAAGCACGCGTTCTCCACCCGGCCCTGACGATGGTACCCTGACGCCAGCTTCCAGCGGCGCCGGCCGAGCGTCTTCACTACCGTGATCGTCCGATCCCGCTCGGGCGACCGCGGGCCGTGGCTGCCTTGGTGCACAACTCCATTGAGGGCTGAGAGTCTCCCGTGACTCCGCCTGCCGGTCATCCGATCATCTCGCCATCGGGGATCCCGAGCGCCGTCATGGTGTTCAGGATCTTGCACCCCAACCTCACCTCGACTCTCTGGGACGCCAGTCCCCTCGCTCGCATCGCTGAGCCCAGGATGGCCTTGTAGCGGTGGAACGTCGTCTCCACCTTGCTTCGCCTGCTGTAGCCCGATGCGACGTACCACTTCCGTTTCCCAACACGTGATCGTGCTCGGATGTTACGAGTCCGCTGTCGCGTGCCCGCGGAGTCGAGCGCGAGCTGAGCGCCCTTTCGTGGCGGTATCAGCACCTTCGGCGATCGATGAGCACGGTGATTCTCCAGCGTCTTCTAGACGTCGCCGGTGTCGTACGCGGCGTCGGCCTTGGCCGAGGCGATGGGACGCTCGATCTGGCCGACGAGTGACGCCACCCGGGAAGCGTCTCGAGCCCGCTTGCTCGTGAGCGCGCAGGCGACCACGTCACTGGTTGGCTCATCCACAGCGAGGTGCAGCTTGCGGTAGTCCCTGGCTTTCGGCGGAGTGCGCAACTGGCCGACGTGCACTGAAAGACCGCTGCTGTCGATGCGGAGGTGGACGGGCTTCACGGTTCGCCTCTCGTAGGAAGCAACCTTCCCCAGCCTCGCCTTGCGCCTCGAGATCGTGCTGTGGTCGGGCACGTCGTTGTCCAGATTCAGGAGCGTCAGCAGCGAGCGCAGGAAGCCCTCAGTCTGCCTGGACGCCAGGCCAAACACCAAGCCCAAGGTGACCGTCGTCTCGATGGCGTGGTTCGAGTACTTGCGTTGTCGGCCTGGCTTCCTGCGCGTCGGCCTCGGCGAGTTCCAGTTGGCGAGCTTGCCATCGGTGAGTCCGAGCCCGACGGTCAGACTCCCGCGAGCGCGGAGACCCGTCTCGTACTCCCGCCAATTCCGGACACGGTAGGCCTTCTGGACGTACTGCCGCTGGGTGCGCTTGAAACTCGTCATGCGGGACCTCGGATCTCGGGGTGGAGGGCAATTATTGACCGAGATCGCGAGTTGTGCACCAAGGCACCTGCGCGCTACTCGTCTGATTCGATGATGGCGACTCGCAGACCTCGAACAACCCACGGACTCATTCTCTGCGAACGCGCCACGGACCGAGCTCCGTGGCCACGTAAATCCATGTACCAAGAGGCGAAGTTCTGCGCTGAGATGCCGGCTCTCGGTGACAACGTCATGTCCGACACATGTTGAAGTTGATACTCCGGATTCACAACCGCGATGCCAGGTCGGCAGTGCACCACCTTGGTGTTGTTCGTGCCGAACACCTGGGATGGCACCATCGGGTGCTTGCGCCGGTCGCTGTTGATCGGTCGCCTTCACCTCCGAGATCTTGGGCGAAAACCGCGGGTTCCCCCCAGGTACACTTGAGCGATGCACGCGATCGACGGGATGGCCTGCGCCAAGCGCGGGTGTGACACCCGTGGAAACCTGGGCCTCAACATCGTGGGCCACGGTTCGTTTCCGACGAAGTGGGGCCGACGCTGGCGGTACCGCTGCACGGTCTGCGGGGGAACGGTCAGCACGAACACGGGGACAGCGTACAGCGGCCTTCGCTGCGCTCGTCGGGCATTCGACCAGGTCGCGAGCCGGCGCGTCGAGGGTGTGAGCATTTCTGCGACCGCCCGGATCACGGGCCATGCCCGCCATACCCTCGCGCGATGGCTCGAGCGGGCCTCGACAGCGGCCTGCCCACCCGCACCGATACACCACCGGGGCCGGCCGTCGCGATGGCACCGGAACCGGCGCTGTCGTCTCGTCTGGCGGTCCCGGTTCGTGAGCTCCCCTCCCCTACGATCGAACCGGTCCCCCAGGCCCCGCTTACGATTGTGCTGCGGCCGCGGCGAGACTGCTGGGTCTCGCTGAGGATCGACGGCGAGTCGGTGGTGCGGCGCGTCATGCGCGCTGGAGAGCAGGAAACCTATGGGGGGCGCGCCGAGATTATCCTAAACGTCGGGGACGCCGGGGCGTTCGCGTTCGCGATCAACCAGCGCGCCGGCCGGGCGCTCGGAGCCTCGGGCCAAGTCGTGACCGTGCGCCTGACGCCGCTGAACTACGCCGACTACGTCGAACCGTGACGAGTGGCGGTGCTTGCGCCGGTCGCTGTTGATCGGTCGCCTTCGCGCTGGGGGGCCCCGAAGATTCGCGCGCGACTCAGACGACGGTATCCGGAACCTTGAGCGCCTCCGTACTTCAGCAGGCATTGTCAAAGTAAATCGGCTTGAGCCTGGACGTAAGGCCTCATAACCTCCGGTGATGCACAATCCCTTTCGTTATTTCAACAGTTCGCCTGAGGTCATCCGCCTCGCGGTCATGATGTATGTCCGCTACCCCTTATCGCTGAGACAGGTCGAAGATCTTCTGTGTGAGCGCGGCATCGACATCTGCCATGAGACCGTGCGGTACTGGTGGAACCGCTTTGGTCCAGTGTTTGCCGCGGAGATCCGGAAACGCCGTGTTCATCATAGATTCTATTCGCTGTGGCGCTGGCATCTTGATGAGGTGTGTGTCCGGATCAACGGGAAGACCCATTATCTATGGCGCGCTGTGGATCACGAAGGCGAAGTGGTAGAGGTTTTTGTCACGAAACGGCGGGATCGCAGGGCTGCGCTTGAGTTCCTGACGCGTGCGATGAAGCGTTATGGCCGACCGGCTTCGATCGTCACGGACAGGCTACCGTCATATCGTGCGGCGATGAAGGTGATCGGCAATGAGGGTTGCCAAGAGACCGGGCGCTGGCTCAACAACCGGGCGGAAAACTCACATCAACCCTTTCGAAGGCGGGAAGGGGCAATGGCTCGGTTCAGAGACATCAAGACCCTGCAGACATTCACCTCCGTCCATGCCTCGATCCACAACCATTTCAACCACCAACGCCATCTCAATCGCCGCGACATTTTCAAACAAGGCCGAGCCGCCGCCCTGGCCGAGTGGCGTCAACTTGCAGTCTGATAGTCCTTGATTGCAGGTTCTTTGGGTCCAGCCTAATTAGTCTGACAATGCCATGGCGAGAGCTTCCGCGCCTACATCGAACAGATCCTGGTGCCGACCCTGCAGCCCGGCGACATCGTCATTGCCGACAATCTCGGGGCCCACAAGGTCGCCGGCATCCAACGCGCCATCCAAGCCGCCGGGGCCACCCTCTGGTACTTGCCACCCTACAGCCCGGACCTCAATCCCATCGAGCTCTGCTTCGCGAAGCTCAAGGCCCTCGTTCGCACCGCTCGCTGTCGCCGCACCGAGACGCTCTGGCCGTTCCTCGGCGAGTGCTTGGCGCACTTCAGCCCTGACGAATGCCGCAACTATTTTCGGCACTGCGGGTACTCGGCCGCCACACGGTCATGAAAAGCGCTTTAGAGTGCGGCCGGGCCGGTCTCCCCGGTTCGGATGCGAACGGCCTCGCCCATATCGCTCACAAAGATCTTCCCGTCACCAATTGCGCCGGTCCGTGCGGAGGTCTTGATGGCCTCGACGATGGCGTCGACCTGCGCATCATCAGCCACGACCTCGATCTTGATCTTGGGCACGAAATCCACGAAATACTCCGCACCCCGGTAGACCTCGGTGTGCCCCTTCTGCCGCCCGAAGCCCCTGACTTCTGTCACGGTCAACCCCTGGACACCGGTCTTTGTCAGCGCGTCACGGACGCCGTCGAGCACGTGCGGTTTGATGATCGCCGTGATGAGTTTCATGGCTGGCTCTCCACTGAAGGCATTGTCAGGTTAACTCTCCGCCCGGCACAATGCCGGGATGAACACTCGCCGGCCCCGCTACCATCGGCATCGCTTTCCGCCCGAAATCATCAGCCATGCCGTCTGGCTCTACCACAGATACTGCATGAGCTTCCGGGATGTGGAGGATTTGCTGGCCGAACGAGGAATCATCGTGTCCTACGAAACCGTTCGCCAGTGGTGCGGGAAGTTCGGCCCCGACTACGCTCGGCAGTTGAAGCGACGACAGGGTCGACTCGGAGATACGTGGTTCCTGGACGAAGTCTTCGTGACGATCAACGGTCAGCGCCAGTATCTCTGGCGCGCGGTGGATCAAGACGGTGACCTGATCGACATCCTCGTACAACCCCGTCGGGACGGGCGTGCAGCGCGGAGATTCTTTCGCCGACTGTTGAAGAGTCAGCGACAGGAACCCGTGCGGCTCGTGACCGACAAGCTGGGCAGCTACCGTGTCGCCCATCGGGACCTCATGCCGCTGGTCACCCATGACACGAGGCGATACGCGAACAATCGCGCCGAAGTCTCGCATCAACCCACGCGACAACGCGAACGTCAGATGCGAGGCTTCACGTCATCCGACCACGCGCAGCGGTTCTTGCACGTCCACGGTGTCATTCAGAATCTCTTTCGCGTGGGTCGACACCTACTCAGGGCGGCTCATCATCGGATGTTGCGAGCACGGTCGTTCACCGTGTGGGCCCAGGTGACGGCAGCCTGATCCTGGGATCAACTCGCCTCATTCTGGCCCGGACTCGTTAAGTTGACAGTGCCCAACGAAAGGCCTACGTCGGTGCCAGTTTGAACCACCCCCCTGTGCCAATAATCTGTGAGACAACCTCCCTGGTGAGATTAGTGTAGGGGCGGGGAAGGTTGGAGAGATGACTCGCATGCCAGAGGCCGTGGAGATGGACGTGGTCGCGGGGCCGGGGGCGACGGGAGCCCGGAGGGCGACGGGAGGCCCCGGCCCCATGACCACGTCACGCCCGCCCGACCCTGACCCGGAGGTGCCGGCGACGGTCCAGCGCCGGCGCTTCTCCGCAGAATATCGGCTCCGCATCCTCACGCAAGCCGACGCGTGCAAGAAGCCCGGCGAGGTGGGGGCCCTGTTGCGTCGCGAGGGGCTGTACTCGTCGCTGTTGACGAACTGGCGGCGGCAGCGGGAGGCGGGGGCGCTGCGCGAGATGCGCGGGCGCCGGCGGGGGCCGACACCCCGCCCCGTTGACCCGCGCGTGAAGCAGCTCGAGGTGGAGAACCGCCGGCTCCAGCGGAAGCTGCAGCGGGCGGAGACGATCATGACGCTCCAAAAAAAAGTTGCCGAGATCCTGGGGATCCCCCTGACACCCAGCGACGACGACGAGACCGACTGATGCGCGCCATCGAGGCCGTCACGACGCCGGGCGAGACGGCGGCGCTGTGTCACAGCGTCGGCGTGTCCCGGGCGGCGCTCTATCGCCGGCGGCGCCCCGCGCCCCGCGCCACACCACCGCGGCCCCGTGCGCCGTCGCCGCGCGCGCTGGGTGCCACCGAACGCCAGGCGGTGCTCAACGTGTTGCACAGCGAGCGGTTCATCGACCAGTCGCCCGCCGAAGTCCATGCCACGTTGCTCGAGGAGCAGCGGTACCTCTGTGCCCCGCGCACAATGTATCGGGTGCTCGCGGCGGCCACGGAAGTGCGCGAGCGGCGCGCCCAGGCCCGGCATCCGGCGTATACCGCACCCGAGCTCGTGGCAACGCGCCCGAATCAGGTCTGGTCGTGGGACATCACCAAACTCAAGGGCTCGATCCCGTACCGCTACTACTCGCTGTACGTCATCCTCGACCTCTTCAGCCGCTACGCGGTGGGCTGGATGGTCGCGCGCCACGAAAATGCGCACCTGGCGGAGCGCCTGATTGCGGCGACCTGCCTGAAGCAGGGCATCGCCCCGCACCAACTCACCATTCATGCGGACCGTGGCGCGCCTATGCGGAGCAAGCTCGTCGCGCTGCTCTTCTCGGATCTGGGCATCGACGCCAGTCATTCGCGGCCCCGCGTGAGCAACGACAATCCGTTCTCCGAAGCGCAGTTCCGGACCGTGAAGTACCGGCCGGAGTTTCCTGGCCGGTTCGGCTCGCTCCAACACGCCCGCGCC
This sequence comes from Vicinamibacterales bacterium, assembly GCA_963662965.1. GTDB lineage: Bacteria > Acidobacteriota > Vicinamibacteria > Vicinamibacterales > UBA8438 > DTWD01. The sequence goes on from OY759970.1 coordinate 446,277, forward strand.
GTCAGCCGCGATCTGTTCGCGTGGTACAACGACGCGCACCATCACAGCGGCCTCAGCTACCTGACACCAACCGCCGTGCACTACGGCCGCGCCGCGACGGTCCTCGCGGTCCGGCACCGCACGCGCCTGGCGGCATACGCCGCCCATCCCGAGCGGTTCGTGCAGGGGCCACCACGTCCAGAAACACCGCCCACGGCCGTGTGGATCAATCGGCCGCCGCAACCGACCCGCGAGGATGCCCCAGGAGCGACGCCCGTCACCCCGGACGACCCACAGTATGGGGTGATCCGCCGGTCACAACCCATCCGTGACGATCGCCCGATCACGCTCGTCACCAGCGTGGGGTCGCTACAGTAAATGCGGAATCAGGTTGTCTCAAAGGCATTGACACGGCCCGCACTACGGCGTCGCTCAGATCACAGAAGACCATGACAGCAGAGAGTGAGATGAAGATGAGAACCACACTGATTGCCCTTTTTGTTACTTTGCTTTCTATTGGATGTCAGCAAGCTCCGCTGCCTGACCTGAGAGGCCAGGCTCAGGAGGCGATTGAGGGCGCACGAACGAGAGCCGAGGAATTGCGAGAGCTGTCGGAGGAAGAACTCCAGGCGCTCTGGGCCATCGAATACACCTCACTTCATGTGTCGCCCGCTGATCTTGCACAAGTGGACGAGCAGCTTAATGAGTTGGGGCAAGAGCGATGGGAGTGCTACCACGTCAGCGACAACGGACAAGGTCGAACGTTCTATTTCAAGAGAAACAGGTCGAACGTGACGGCCTATCTGAAAGACTTGCTGAAGCTCGGAGCGATAGCCTTCTAGATTGCAAGGTCATGCCTTTACAACCCGGCACCACCCTCGGCCATTACGACGTCACCGCCAAGATCGGCGAAGGCGGCATGGGCATCGGCGCGCAGCATAGTCCACCCGTCCACTCTTCCCAGGACAGAACAGGCGCTTCGAGGAGGCGCACATGTCATCAAAGAAGACCCAAGCAGAGAACGACAGCCGGGACCCGATTATTGTCGAGGCACAGCGCTACCGCGATCAACGGGCCAATACCTATCGGGAGCAAGCGCTCAAGATATATCCCTGGATCTGTGCGCGGTGCGGTCGCGAATTCAGCGGCAAGAAGCTTCGCGAGCTTACGGTCCATCACAGGGACCATAACCACGACAACAATCCACCCGATGGGAGCAACTGGGAATTGCTGTGTCTCTACTGTCACGAAAACGAGCACGCGCGGCAGCAGGTAGCTGACGCGTATGGGGCGGCGACCCCGGGCGAGGAGCGAGAACCCACGTCGACCTATAAGCCGTTTGCCAATCTTGCGGATGTGTTGAAACGCAACACATAGCCTCCGCTCGACCCGCTCCGCTCCGACCCCCGCTTCGGGGCCCTCCTGAAGAAAATGAACTTCCCGGCGCAGGCGTAGTGTCCTTCGAGTCATATCGCTGCACGCTGTTCTGTTCACGAGCTTGACCCGGACACCAGTGCCCGTATGATCGGCCTGGTCAACCCATCACAGCCCAAGGAGGGCCAGTGCAGCTCGGCTTTGGTCGGCGCGTTTGGCTCGGATGCGGTCACCCGTCGTCCCGAGGGGTGGGGAGAGGTGCGTGGAGACCGCGAGTAACACCTGGGTGTCGTTAAGGAGGCTGGGACATGCCTAGCACTGCAAGTGCGCTCACTACGCTGCTGTTTGGACTTAGTCTGTTGGCACCAGTGGTTCTTGTTCTCGCAGGAATCGTGTTCGCGTTGATAACCCGATCCAAGAGCTAGGGAGCAGGTCAGACGGGTCAGTGTAGCGAAACCATCCCGGCATTGCTGCGATACACGGAATCGAGGAGTCAGACGGCCAGCAGGCACTCGTCCTCGAACTGGTCGAAGTCCCGGCAACTCTTTGTTCTCATAGCGCGGAGCAGGGAAACCTGTGCCCTGACGAGCGACTGCGCTACGGCGGGCTGAGCCAACCCGTTAGGTATTCACCATGACTGACGACGATCTGAAGGCAGAAATCGAGCGACTGCGGGCAGAGAACGAACGGCTCAAGAGGCCGCACGAGCGAGGCTTAAGTATGAAGGTGAGCCCGAAAGGTGCGCTCTCCGTGTATGGGTTGGGTCGGTTCCCTGTGTCGCTTTACAAGGAGCAATGGGCACGGCTGCTCGACGCCGCTGACGACATTCGCAGCTTTCTCAAGGAAAACGACGCCCAACTCAAGTCCAAGGGGACACCCGGCTAACGCCGAGACCACGCTGAAGCTGAACGATCACACCGTCTACAAGACGCGCATCGTCATTCTCGAAGATGCTGTCACAGACTTGGCTGACTCGGCGGCGGTGTCGGCGGGACCGGCGGCGGGCACTGTCAACTTAACGAGTCCGGGCCAGAATGAGGCGAGTTGATCCCAGGATCAGGCTGCCGTCACCTGGGCCCACACGGTGAACGACCGTGCTCGCAACATCCGATGATGAGCCGCCCTGAGTAGGTGTCGACCCACGCGAAAGAGATTCTGAATGACACCGTGGACGTGCAAGAACCGCTGCGCGTGGTCGGATGACGTGAAGCCTCGCATCTGACGTTCGCGTTGTCGCGTGGGTTGATGCGAGACTTCGGCGCGATTGTTCGCGTATCGCCTCGTGTCATGGGTGACCAGCGGCATGAGGTCCCGATGGGCGACACGGTAGCTGCCCAGCTTGTCGGTCACGAGCCGCACGGGTTCCTGTCGCTGACTCTTCAACAGTCGGCGAAAGAATCTCCGCGCTGCACGCCCGTCCCGACGGGGTTGTACGAGGATGTCGATCAGGTCACCGTCTTGATCCACCGCGCGCCAGAGATACTGGCGCTGACCGTTGATCGTCACGAAGACTTCGTCCAGGAACCACGTATCTCCGAGTCGACCCTGTCGTCGCTTCAACTGCCGAGCGTAGTCGGGGCCGAACTTCCCGCACCACTGGCGAACGGTTTCGTAGGACACGATGATTCCTCGTTCGGCCAGCAAATCCTCAACATCCCGGAAGCTCATGCAGTATCTGTGGTAGAGCCAGACGGCATGGCTGATGATGTCGGGCGGAAAGCGATGCCGATGGTAGCGGGGCCGGCGAGTGTTCATCCCGGCATTGTGCCGGGCGGAGAGTTAACCTGACAATGCCTTCGGCTTAGTTTGTGCGTGGAGAGTTTTGAAAGCGATTTCTGCTGCATACGAAGTCAACACAATTACAGCCACGGCGTTTCCCATCATATTTGGGTGCTTTCCACCACCGCTGTCTCGGTGCTCGACGTGATCATCCAGCTCGCGAATGAGAAGCATCGCTGAGTTCTGAAGACCCTGGAGCATCTCCAAAGAACGAGGGATATTCCAGTGTGCGTTTATGCCGTCACCCTTCAGGCGGATCGTCATCAGGTTCAATCCTCTGGCTATATCCGAGTTTCCCAAAGGGCGTAAGTACCTGACATCCCTGTCTTTCCGTGGTAAATCGAGCGTTCGGCCTGCACAGGTCGGCGGCTTCGATGTGAACAATAGTCATTCACGGGTCGACTGCAGTCCGAGGACGCGGCGATCTTGTCGCATACGGATGGGCCCTGTGGAAGCTGACGGCGCCGTGGACGCCCCCAACGCGCCGACCGCCCCCGCTCGTGTGCATGGGCCGCAACGGCTTGGACGGATCAGGTCATTCGTCTTCTGTTGCTCTTGGAGCTACTTCGGTTTCCACTTGGCTTTTGAGTAAACCGCTGGCGATTCGTACGATGCCCAGGAAAAAGGTGAAGATGGTCGTGAGAAGTCCAAGGAATGAGATTAACGCCATATGACGGACGAGAAATGACGCGTCACCTCGATAAACTGCTGATCCAGGGAACCACTCTTCCCAGGGCAACAGCCATACTGAAAAAGAGAGAATCAGCCCTGTCAGCACCAGTGCCAACCGAACCGGCGGCGTGAAGGTAACGGTGTTCCCTGCTGACGCAAGAATGAAGCCGACAAAGATCAAGAGCCCAGCCCCTATTAATCGGTGATGAAAACCACCAAACGTGGTTTCGGCCTGGCTGATAATCATGCCCGCCAAATTTGCAGCCGCCTCCACTTGATCTCGGGAACGACCAGAAATTTCTAATTGCCGATTTATGTCGCGAAATCTGACGTTAATCGAACTAATCACGCCTAGTCGATTACGATATCCGTAGCTGACGGAGGTCGCGACAGGTGGAGCTGAACCCAACGTCTCCATCGAGATCGCCTCAGAAATCACTAGGGTGCTCTGTCCGTCGCTCAATGAGAGTGTTTGACTTACATAATCACTCTCGCCAGTGGTAGAACCTTGTCGCTCGGCAAAAACCTGTAATCGCTCCACCAGTTCTAGTAACTGCTCCTGGGAGAACCGCACGGGTCCGAATTCACGCTCAGTTGAAAACATCGCCTGCGCAGCACACACGCCACAACCACCCCAGAGAAATACGAAGCTATACAGAATCAACTTCCTGATCATGGAGTATTTGGGCTGTGTGAGATTTAGGAGATGTCCCGGTAGTTGTTGAAATTTAAAGAGCGGCTCATCTGGTCGCGCTATACGACTGGTGAGAAGGATGGCAATAGCCCGACAACACGGAGCCACTATATACCGAGAGTTTTATACGGGTGTTTTTCCTTCCAAAGCCCCTATTTTCGGTTGTCTACGATGAAGTACATCGTGTCGTCGTCCTTCTCCGGGAGGCGGTCGTAGTCCTCCTGTGTAAGCGCGACCTGAAAGTTCGTCTTCATCACCTTGGCGCTTGGCGCGTGCCGCTTGATCTTACGGAGACGGCGCAGATCATTCGCCTTAACCACACCTTTGCCGAGGACCAGCGATAGGAGCCACTCTATGAACCAGACCACCAAGGTCGCCCTTCCAAAAACATACCGTGACCGCGAACTAGCCTCCGCTCAGGAGGCGACTACGGCTGGCTCAGGGCCGGCAACGCGAGCAACGCCGGGTGCACCGCTAGGCTTACTTGCCCTCTTGTGCCTGCGCCCGTGCCGGAACTACAAGGTCAGCGACGAACGGACCCATCGCATCGCCATCCAGACCGAACTCCTTGAAGACATACTGAGCCAGATGACCTGTGTAGAGCACCGGCGTTACTGCGACGTCGTCCCGCGCCTTCGATGAGTCCACAGAGACTCCCCATTCATCGTCTCCGCAAACCAGATGTTCGCCGATCGTCGTCCAGTTCGCATGGGACGAGACGAGCGACTCGTAGCGGTAGGTCACATCATAACCAGTGACTCCTGCCGGACCATCGACCGGTTCTCGTTCGCGGAGTAGCTTAAGCATGCGGTCGTGCAGGTCAAAGTAGTTCAGTTTCGCGATCTTTCCAGTCCAGTCCTGTTGATAGTAGGCATCTTGTTCTCGTTCCAGTTCTCGTTCCAGCCGGAGCTCCCTGGATAGGATGCGCTTCCAGTGGATGTCGTCACCAGCGATGACTTGCAGAGCTTTGTCTCCATCCAAGAGAACGTAGAGCGAGACGACCCAGGTTTCCCAGTGCAGCCGAGTGAGGATGCCCGCTAGCGCTGGCATTCTTGCCTCGTCGAGTACAAGAATGCCCTTCAGCAACGCGCAGCACCGCATGAGTCCTGCCGCAGCGAATTGTTTCGCGAGCTGTGGCGGTCTCGTCCTGAATGCGTCTACATGCTCGTAGACGTGTGCAAGGATCCGATCGGCAGCCTCCTTTGCCTTCATAGGTTGCATCTTACGATGTCGGTTCGACGCGGCGTTGGTGCGCGGATGCGGGCAGGCCTACGCGCTTCAAACCGTCGAGCCCGTCACCTCCCGATGCGGTACGAGACGGGTCTGCCAAGCTCGGTCATCCGGTTCAGAACGTGACACGCGAGCACGGCCTCACGCCGTTGCCCCGATGAACTGCGTGCCCGAAGACAGTCGCCGACGATCGACGTGTACCGGAAGAACGCATTCTCCACGCGCGCGTGCTGATGGTCACCAGACGCCTTCGTCCACCGTCGCCGTCCGAGCGCCTTCACCCTCCTGATCGTCCGATCGCGGGCACCTGATCGGGCGCCCCGTCGAGACAACGACGCGGTCTTGGTCGGCGGCACCACGACCCGCGCCCCTCGCGCACCGACCGCACCATAGAACGCGAGCGTGTCGGAGGCCGGATCCGCCGTCACTCTGGTGAGGTGTCCATCCACCTCGTCGACCAGACTGATCCCCGTAATCGCGTCATCGGCCGTCGGCTCAGGCAGCGCGCAGGCCCCGATCACACGGGACCCGTCCACGCCGAGATGGAGCTTCCTCCAGCCGCGTCGCCCTCGGCCCCCATGTGTCGCCGCGGCCCACTCACCTTCGCCGACGATGGACAGTCCGGTGCTGTCAACGATGAGGTGCAGGCTGGTGCCCGGGCGGGCGCGCCGAAGCGCGAGGGCGAGATGCTGACCGCGTCGCGAGCGCGTGGTGTGATCGGGGGCCGTGAGATCGACGCCCAGCATCCCGAAGATCGAGGTCAAGAAGCCCTCGGTCTGACGCAACGGTCAGTGGAAGATGAGACTGAGCGTTAGGGCGGTTTCGATGGCGAGATCGGAATACTGGAGTTGCCCGCTCCGCCTGCCGACGCCAGCCGCTGCCCACGTGGCGATCGCGTCAGGCGTGAGCCAGAGGGTGACGTCGCCTCGCCGCACGAGGGCTCGGTCGTACTCGGCCCAGTTCCCGACGCGATACGTTGTCGTGTACTTCGGATGCACTCTCGACTTCACAGCGAGATCATGACCCGCCGGCGGTCGCGATGGTCAACATGCCGGCCACTGCTCGCCCACCGCGCTGAATCAGCGCACCAACGCCCCGGTTCGGCCTCGGTGATGCAGCTGTAGGGGCTCTCCACGTACAGCATCGGCCCGTGTAGCACCATCTGGCCCCGGCGCGGCTCCTCCACGGTCCTGAATCCGTTGAACACCGCCCGCGCCGGCTTCGCCTGCCCGCGAGCACCGATGTGTTCGCACACGCCAAGCCCCAGACCTTGGGCGAACTGGGTCGGACGATAGATGGGCGTGAAACTGGTATAGCGGTCTGGCAACGACCTCCTCCACGCCTCCTCTTCGTCCTTCGTAGGCCGCATCGACGTGCAATAGATCAGGCAGTCCCTCCCGAAGGTCACCGCAGCCGCGCTGGTGTTCGACCGCTTACTCTTATCGCTACCGCTCACCGACATCTTCGTACGGCCGAGTTGTAGCGCCGCGTTTAGGGCCGACACCCTCTCACCCACTAGTTCCGGCTCCTTGCTCGGCACGTCAACGCTTTCGCTGGCCGAGGTTCGAGCGCGCCCTTCCTGTTCGTCCTGTATCAACACCTCGCCGCCCGTGTGCCGGAACACCTTCGGGAGCGACAGGCGGATCGTGGACGCAGTCGCGAGGTCGTACTGCGGCTCCGTCGCCTTGACAAGGCACAAGCCCTTTGTCTCGACCTCCCCCGACAGATCCACGTACACCGTATGAACATTGTTCCCTTGCGGTGTCAGCAACGAGCCCCCGGAAGCGATCCTGGCCTGTGGAAACACCGATTGCCGTTGCTCTGTTGCCAATCCCGTCCTGTCCCTTCTCTATGCAGGCCGTGCTTCAAATGAGGGTCCGCCCTCCAGAAACCCGACTATAACCAACGGCGCCGCCACCTGAGGCGTCGTCGACGGCATCGCGATGATGATCCACATTGACATGCCCGGTTTCTTCGGACCACTGATTACTGGAGAATGACGCCCGTGCTGTCCAAGAACCCGATCGACGCCGTCCGACGGGCTGATTCTACGCTGGACGCTCGCCGGGTCGCGACGTTCGTGCCCGCCGAGAGCCTCTGCTCGGCTCGCCCCGTATGTCGCCTTGTCCCCACGTGTTGCAGTGCCTCGTCGTGGCCATCGCGGGCTAGATCAACCAGCAGCCGCGTGACGTCATGGACTCTCTCCAGGAAGAGAATCGCGTCCTCCGAGAGCAGCTCGGTCCTGGCCGTCTCCGGTTCACCGACGCCCAGCGCCGGCGCCGGGCCGCACAGGCCACGCGCCTCGGGCGACGGGGACGCCGTGACCGGCACACCCTGGTCACGCCCGATACCCTCCTCCGCTGGCATCGACAGCTGATCGCGAGGACATACGACGGCCGCGGCCGTCGCGGACCGGGCCGCCCACGGGGCATGGACACGATCCGCCGGCTCATCGTCCGGATGGCCCCCGAGCACCGCGAGTGGGGCGACACCCGTATTCGGGGTGCCCTCGGCAACCTCGGTCAGGCACTGTCAACTTAACGAGTCCGGGCCAGAATGAGGCGAGTTGATCCCAGGATCAGGCTGCCGTCACCTGGGCCCACACGGTGAACGACCGTGCTCGCAACATCCGATGATGAGCCGCCCTGAGTAGGTGTCGACCCACGCGAAAGAGATTCTGAATGACACCGTGGACGTGCAAGAACCGCTGCGCGTGGTCGGATGACGTGAAGCCTCGCATCTGACGTTCGCGTTGTCGCGTGGGTTGATGCGAGACTTCGGCGCGATTGTTCGCGTATCGCCTCGTGTCATGGGTGACCAGCGGCATGAGGTCCCGATGGGCGACACGGTAGCTGCCCAGCTTGTCGGTCACGAGCCGCACGGGTTCCTGTCGCTGACTCTTCAACAGTCGGCGAAAGAATCTCCGCGCTGCACGCCCGTCCCGACGGGGTTGTACGAGGATGTCGATCAGGTCACCGTCTTGATCCACCGCGCGCCAGAGATACTGGCGCTGACCGTTGATCGTCACGAAGACTTCGTCCAAGAACCACGTATCTCCGAGTCGACCCTGTCGTCGCTTCAACTGCCGAGCGTAGTCGGGGCCGAACTTCCCGCACCACTGGCGAACGGTTTCGTAGGACACGATGATTCCTCGTTCGGCCAGCAAATCCTCAACATCCCGGAAGCTCATGCAGTATCTGTGGTAGAGCCAGACGGCATGGCTGATGATTTCGGGCGGAAAGCGATGCCGATGGTAGCGGGGCCGGCGAGTGTTCATCCCGGCATTGTGCCGGGCGGAGAGTTAACCTGACAATGCCCTCCATGACCAGCTTCCAGATGTTGGTGACGGTGCTCGCGGTGATGCACGCGCTCTTCGCCGGCTTCACGGCCCTGGTGGGCGCATTCGCGAACGGTGGAGACGTCTGGCAACGGCTGCTGGTGGTCCTGCTGCATCCGCTTGGCGCCGCGGGCGTGCTGGTGCTCGTGTTGCGGCCTCGCCTCGCCACGACGACGATCCTCGCCCTCGTGGCACTCCTGACGGCGAACGTGGTCGCCGACCTGGACCTTGCGCAACTGATGGTCGCGGGCCGCGTGCGGGGCGATTGGGAGCTGGCGCTGGCCTTCTCTGTGGTTCCTTCCGGTCATCGGAGTGGTCTACGCGCTGGCGCTGCTGCGCACGGCCCGCGGAACGGCCGGGTAAGGCGCTGTCCGGAACTGGAGACGCGCTGGAGCCGTGGGCGCCCGCCGTGCTCACAGTCAAGTTGATGAGAGGCGGGCGTGACGATCCCTCGATGGCTCGGTATCCCTCGTCGTTCAGCAGGCACACGTCACCGCATCCCATGCGGCGAAGGCCCGCATCCGAAGCAAGCGGTGGTGCAGTTTTCGGGACGTCGAGGACCTCCTCGCCGAGCGCGGCCGCGCGTACCTGCTGTCGATCCGCTGAGCGGGGGCGCCGGTGCGACGTCAAAGTGGTTAACCGACTCGTGAACGGTCGGACTTCCGTAAGCGCGCCGATGGCGCTGAAGCTCGGGGCGACGTTCGGAACGACACCCGACTTCTGGCTCAATGCGCAGAAGGCCGTGGACATCTATCGAGCCTTGCACGACGGTTTAGATCTGCCTCGACCGATCGTGCAAGCGAGCTAACACACTACGGCGTCCGACCCCGGCTGCGTCGCGCGTCCCCGACGGATGTATGCTAGCTGGGACTTGGAAGAGGGCACGCATGGTCGCCCACTATAGCGAATGGGCCAGCGCCGAACGCGAGGCCGTCTCAGTCTTGAGTTATGACTACTAACTGGATTGTGATCCTCGGTAAAGCTGAAGTTGCTGATGGGACTGTGACCTACATCCCGTCGCCGATCACAGAAGGCCCTAATATTGGTCAAAACGCTGCAACCCTCCTTCGCTCGAATATGGACTTCGAGAGCGGGGAGGTGACATATGAGGCGCACCTCAACGAACCAACCTCGAAATGCCAAGTTGGCCTCAAGAGTGAAGAGGATGGCCAGTTGTTCGCTGGCCTAAATGTTGGTACTGCCGGCTACGGCCTCTCACTACTCCGAAACAATAAGTGGGAGATTCTTAATGGTGCTGGCTCGGGCAATTCAGTGCCTACAGAGGAATGGATTTCAGTAAAACTACGGGTGCTAGGTTCTCAGATCGATCTCTTTGTCAACGAAGTGAAAGTATGTTCAACACTGCAGAACATTTCTAAGGGCCAGGTCGAGCTCATGCTGCTAGGCTCACAAGAAATCAAAGTCCGCAACATCAAGGCCACAGCAAGCACGCCTAAGGCTTTCGTGGTGATGCAATTCACCGACACGTTCAATGCCTTATACACAGACGTGATCAAACCCACGTGTAAGAAGTTCGGTTTGGAAGCCATCCGTGCTGATGACATCTACAAGTGCGATCTAATGATCAACGACATCGCTCGATCGATTGAGGAAGCTTCGGTCATCATCGCTGATGTTACGACCGACAATCCAAACGTGTTCTATGAGGTGGGTTATGCGCATGGAATCAAGAAAGCAACGATCCTCTTGAGCGATAGGACACGCGAGAAACTGCCATTCGACGTCTCGGGATTCAGAACGCTCTTCTACGACAACACCATAGGTGGGAAGAATGACGTCGAGGCACGGTTGACGACACACCTGAAAAACATTACCGCCTAGCAGCCCGTGGCTAAACGGCCTCTTCTGATGCATTGACGGGAAGAAGCTCAAACCGATGATGCGGCGTGAACGGGGACGAGTCCTCGGCCGCAGGCGCACTGAGGTCGGGCCAGAGGCCGAGGACGCGCGCCCACACCGCAACAACGAGGACCGAGACCGCCGTCAAGTGTCCCTGCAGGCTGCGGGGCGTGCCGACGCCACACAGGGTGCGCATGAAGAGGCCCAAGTTGAACCCGCCGACGTGGATGCACAACCGTTTCAGGATATTCGCGTGCCCCCGCAGATGCGTGCGGCGCATCCCACCGGTGTCGTAGAGATGCGCGTTCGGGCGTTCCAGTCGCTCACTCCGGCGCCGTTGCAGGGCACGCCCACGCGCGCCTCGAATCCGTCGGCGGTTGGCGTACACCGCGCGCCCAGACCTGTTCTTCGCATCGAGGCCTCGCGGCGCTGCCCCGGGGTCCGCACCTCAGGCTGGACCGGGAAGTCCGCGAGCGGCCCGAGCGAAACCAGATCCCGCCCCGGAGAATTATGTGTTCTCCTAGGCTATGGCCGAGTAGGTGACACAGACTGGAGGCTCCACTGCGCGAAACTCCTTACTACTCCGTTAGGGCCGGAAGGCACCCGACTGCCGGGAGACTGGATCTGGACGGCCTGAAGGAATTGGTCCTCGCCGCGTACCTAGAACTACGTCGGCAAGGCTACTTTCAGGAGGTCCTCGGGACTGATTGCGTCGACGGGGACTTCCCAGGGTCTGCAGGCGAAGATGTCGCCGCGTTTTTCTTTCGGAGTTTAAGGAAGCGCGACCTGTGGCCGATAGAGGAGCGCATTGCCACCTACTTAGAGGACGATCTCTTCGATGTTGTCGAACTGCTGCACGATTGCGCCTCTAAGGGCGTCGACGGGAATTTCCACTCCTACGCGCAGTGCGGAATGCACTATGAGACGTTTGAGCAGAAGGCCGGCCGGAATGACTATCGCGTCGCTATGAATCCAATTCTGGGAGAGTACAGCCCCGGCTACCGATTGACCTCACGCGGTGAGGTCGTCACGTTGGGACCGAAAGTCCTGCGAGACTTGGAACATGCTCCCAGCCCGCCCGGCGATCCTTCGAGCGTCCAGGCACGGGTGAATGCTGCCGTTGATAAGTTCCGACGTAGAGGAGCTACCGCGAACGAGCGGCGCGACTCGATTCGTGACCTCGCCGACGTCCTGGAGTATCTGCGGCCACAAATAAAGGAAGTGCTGGCTTCGAAGGATGAGGCAGATCTGTTCGAACTGGCAAACAGATTCGGTATCCGTCACCACAACCAGGCACAGCGGACGAAGTACGACCTGGCGATTTGGTACAGTTGGATGTTCTATTACTATCTAGCCTCAATTCACGCTACCACTAGGCTCATTGAACGGAAGCAAGAGGCCCCAAAGAGCGTCTCCAAGAATCCATGACGCGGAACTGGAGCGCCATGGAGAGGGCCGACGGTCTCGGCGGTGCAGTCCAAGGCGTCAGCTGAGCGCACTGGAAGTTTCTGCAATACCTTCGCATTAAGACAGCCGTCTTCGGGGCGTTGGTGCGCGGATGCGGGCAGGCCTACGCGCTTCAAACCGGCGAGCCCGTCACCTACCGATGCGGTACGAGACGGGTCTGCCAAGCTCGGTCATCCGGTTCAGAACGTGGTGCTTCCGCCATCAACTGTTGCTACCCCGCCCTTATCTCGTTCTAACCAAACCGCTTAGACTAGATATTCAGTGCCAGAGAGGTGCCAGCGTCAAAATCGGCTGGAAGTATCTGGATGATTAGGGCTTAAGCTCTCTTCACCAACACTTGATGACGGAAGCACCATTTGACCGACCCGGTCGATGGCTGTTTGCGCAGGGCGCGCCATCTGATTCACGACCGCGATCCCCTCTCTACGCGGGTCTTTGGCGAGATCCTGGAGAGCGCCGGTGTTCAGCCGATTCGGCTGCCGCCGAAGAGTCCCAATCTCAACGCCTATGCCGAGCGGTTCGTCAGGTCGATCAAAGAGGAGTGTCTCACACGCGTGGTCCCGCTCGGCGAGGGGCATCTGCGTCGTCTCGTCTACGAGTACATAGAACACTACCATCGCGAGAGAAACCACCAGGGACTCGACAACCAGCTCCTGCAACGACCACCACCTCCGCGAAGGCCGGACGCCGACGTTCGGCGGCGGGTACGCCTCGGAGGATTACTCAGTTTCTACAATCGAGAGGCCGCATGAGGGGTCGACCGATTAAACGCACCTTACGGCAAGCTGCACCTCGCTGTGGATGAGCAAACCAGTGACGTGGTCGCCTGCGCGCTCACGAGCAAGCGGGCTCGAGACGCTTCCCGGGTGGCGTCACTCGTCGGCCAGATCGAGCGTCCCATCGCCTCGGCCAAGGCCGACGCCGCGTACGACACCGGCGACGTCTAGAAGACGCTGGAGAATCACCGTGCTCATCGATCGCCGAAGGTGCTGATACCGCCACGAAAGGGCGCTCAGCTCGCGCTCGACTCCGCGGGCACGCGACAGCGGCATCGTAACATCCGAGCACGATCACGTGTTGGGAAACGGAAGTGGTACGTCGCATCGGGCTACAGCAGGCGAAGCAAGGTGGAGACGACGTTCCACCGCTACAAGGCCATCCTGGGCTCAGCGATGCGAGCGAGGGGACTGGCCTCCCAGAGAGTCGAGGTGAGGTTGGGGTGCAAGATCCTGAACACCATGACGGCGCTCGGGATACCCGATGGCGAGATGATCGGATGACCGGCAGGCGGAGTCACGGGAGACTCTCAGCCCTCAATGGAGTTGTGCACCAAGGCAGCGCCGCACCAAAACTCGTCATCATGGCGCTGACGGCCGTTCGCTGGTGTCGTTGAGTTCCATATCGCGCAGTTCACGGCGGAGGATCTTCAACGCGCTGCTCTTCGGCAACTCGTCGAGGAACGCAATCGCCCGCGGGATCTTGTACGCGGCCAGCTCGCGTCGGCAGTGTGCGATGAGATCGTCGGCACTGGCCGCTTGCCCAGGGAGCAGGACGACGAAGGACTTGACCGTTTCACCACGCGTCGGATCCGGTACGCCGATCGTCGCCGATTCGTGGACCGCCGGGTGTGCCATCAGTACCGAATCCACCTCGTCGGGGTAAATGTTGTAGCCGCCGGCGACGATCATGTCCTTCGTGCGCCCGACGATAAAGCAGTAGCTGTCCTCATCAACCCGGGCGATGTCGCCGGTGTGGAGCCAGCCGTCGGTCAGTGCCGCCGCCGACTCGGCAGGCTTGTTCCAGTACCCGGGCATGACCTGAGGACCCTTGATGAGCAACTCTCCCTGTTCGCCAGCGGGCACCTCGGTTGTGGGATCGTCGACGTGCACGATTTTCACATCGGTATTGGGAAAAGGCACGCCGATGCTCCCGATCTTGCGCTGGCCGTTGAGCGGGTTGGCGTGCGTCACGGGGGACGTCTCGGTCAGGCCGTAGCCTTCCACGATCTTGCTGCCCGTCAAGGCTTCGAATCGTTCGAGCACGTCAGGCGGCAATGGCGCCCCTCCGGAAAAGCAGGACGCGACGCTCGTCAGGTCGATCTTCTCAAGACTAGGGGCATTGACGATGGCGTTGAACATTGCGGGCACGGCCGGAAACAGCGTGACGCGATGTTTGGCGATGTTCTGAATCATCAGCGGGATATCCCGAGGGTTAGGCATCAACACCATGGCGGCGGCGGCATGCACCGGAAAATTCATCGAGACTGTCATGCCGAACACGTGAAAAAACGGCAGGCAGCCTAGCATCACCTCCTCGCCCGGACGCGCGTCGACGAACCACGACGCCACCTGCTGCACGTTGCACGACAGGTTCCGGTGCGTCAGGATCGCGCCCTTCGCCACGCCAGTCGTGCCACCGGTATACTGCAGCGCCGCGGGCGCGTCCATGTCGATCGAGGTCACAGGCACGTTGGCGGGCGAGCGCTTGATCAACGAGCGCATGAAATGGATGCCGGGGCCCGCCGTAACCGTGGCCATCAGGGGCGGTTTCGCTCGCTTCAACTTTAGCGGCGCCAGCAGGTTCAGCGGGAAGCGCAGATACTCGGGAATCGACGTGATCACATAGTGCCGCACGGCCAGCCTGGAACGGATGGCGGCGATCCGCCCGGCAAACAGGAAGTCGGTGGTAATGGCGACGTCGCAGCCAGCGTCGTTCCACTGATGTTCGATCTCTCGTTCCACATACAGGGGATTGGTCATCACCACGACGGCTCCGAGGCGCAGCACCGCGTAGAAGGCGATGACCGTCTGCGGCAGGTTCGGCAATTGGATGGCGACTCTCGTGCCGCTGGTCACGCCGAGCCCGGCCAGCACCGTGGCGAACCGATCGACGTCGTCCCGGAGCTGGCGATACGTGAGGCGGCTATTGAGGAAAATCAGCGCCGTGGCGTCGCCGTGGTCCTGAGCGCTGCGCTCAAGGAACGCCGAGAGTGGGAGGGTCTCGAAATCCAGGGCGGGTGGAATGCCCTCGTCGTAGAACTGATGCCAGGTTCGTTGGGTGTTCGCCAATGGAAGTTGGTCCTGTCCTGTACGAGTTTACGTGACCCCGACCGTGCGAGGGGCGTTGTTGCGTGAAAGACCTTCTGCGGCTCGTCACCGCAGGAGCCACACTGCAGGGATGCAGTCGAAGGTTCATCCGACGTATAAGACGAAGTGCCGCGTTGCGAACTGGCCGGCCTACAACCAGGCCCTCGTTCACCGCGGCGATGTGACGGTGTGGTTGTCCTCGGAGGCGATCGCTGCCTGGACGCCCGGCCGGAGCGGCCAGCGGGGCGGGCAGCGGCGGTACTCGGATCTCGCCATCGAGACCGCCCTGACCCTGCGGCTCCTCCACCATCTCCCGCTGCGCCAGGCCGAAGGGTTCTTGCACGCGCTGTTCAGGATGATGCGCCTCGACCTCTCCGCCCCCGACTATACGACGCTCTCCCGGTGCAGTCAGCATCTGAGGCGCCGTCTGCGACTGGTCCTGCCCGGCGAGGGCCTCCATCTCGTGCTCGACAGCACGGGTCTGTCCATCGTCGGGGCAGGTGAGTGTACGGCCGCGAAACACGGTGGCCGCGGCCGGCGTGGCTGGCTGAAGCTCCACCATGGCGTCGATCAGTCCGGCGTGATCCTCGTTCACACGCTAACCGAGGCGACGGGTGATGATGCGACCACCGCTCTCGATCTGCTCAACGCGGTCGAGGGCCCTCTCGTGCGCGTCACCGCTGACGCCGCCTCTGACACGGTCGCCGTCTACGAGACGGCGACGGCGCGGGGGGCGACGGTCGTCATCCCACCGGCCAGGACGGCGAAGGCATTGTCAAGTTGACGAAAAGCTCGTCGATCGACCCCCAAGATGCTGGGGCCCAGCCCGTCGCGAACCCGCCATGCTGGGCATCAAGAACGGTCGTCAGCCTCAACTTGACAATACCGGTCGAGCGCCTCGTCCACCGCCCGCGCGCCCAACGGCAGCTCGTGCTCCAGGTGCGCCTTCATCCGCGGCCGGGCAGGAATGGTTCGCCCCCTGACCCGTCGTGTCGATCTCGTCCCGCCGCGCGGCGCTGAGCCGTCTTGATCAGTCAGCCCCGACTCTGGTAGGCTAACGTCAATCCGCGATTGCGGAGGGGGATGGCCCGTACGGGCCAGCGTGGAGGGAGCCGACTTCGGTCGGCTTTTTCCATTTTAGGTGAGCAAGATCCTCCCGTAGCCACGGATCCTACCGTCGTAGCGCTGGTGGTTGTATTTCGCTTTCGCGACCTCGATGATCCGGTCGGCGAAGACGCCGCCCAGCGAGTCGACTCTCTCTCGATCCAGAAGCACGTCCCTCTTTACCGGATGGGCCAGGATATCAGCGATCTGAAGGCCTGCGATGTTGCGATTCTTAGGTTTGATCTTTAGCTCCCCCGACGTCAGCGTCTTCCGCGTCTGACTGTTGAGCATATAGAACGTCCCGTTTTCCCTGATGGACCGGAATTCCTTCTGGAGCGTCCTATCTTCTGTCTTACCTCTGGCCTCGACCAAGACATCGCCTACTGCACTCAGAAACCCAAGAAGACCGCAGTACCTCTCAAGCATCGCAGAGAGACAGTAGTGGTAGGCGTCAGTCAAGTTCCGGTATGCCCTGTTCCCATGACTGAACTTGTCGATGACGACGCCGAAGATGGTGATGGGAGCAGTGCGAACCAGTTCAATCAGGGCGCCGTCGAACGCTTCGCGGGTAGCGTCATCACGAAGAACATGGAACGCCCCTCGCCGGTGGAGAATGTCTTCGCGATGCAGGATCGGCGGAGCATCGGCGTCGTATGGGAGGTGCGCTCGCTTCGCTTCCTCTACGGAGGCTTGTAGGCGAGTGTAGACCTCGCCCCCATTTGCACCATCACTCCGAGAAGGCACAAGTAGCGGCGACCTACTGCGTCGGTTTCTGACATCGACCGCGTATGGTCGCCGGCTTCGTCGATATACAGCCGGTACCGGTTGGATGGCGCTTGCATCGATGCGCCAGATCATACCGTCTGGCCGCGAGTCACCGACGGATCTAGATGACCCGAGCGCACGTTGTCCAGGTACGCCGCCCAGTCGTCCATCAGGCGGCGCCGACGCTCGAAGAGATCACTGCGGGCGTAGGCCGCCTCGGTGGGGTTTTGTACCGTATGGGCGAGCGCGTATGGTGCGAAAAAGCGGCCGAGGCTAGGTCGGTGCTGGTCGAGTCTCCCAAGTAGTCTCAGGCTATGCCGCCTGCGCTGCAGTTCCTCGTCCTCACGTTCGCTGGCTGGGTGAACCGTCACCAAGACGATCTGATCGACTATCTTCGGGAGGAGAATCGGGTCCTCCGAGAACACCTGAGCCCTCGGCCGCTTCGCCTGACGGACGCCCAGCGTCGTCGACTCGCTGTGCGCGGTCACAAACTCGGCCGGCGGGTCTTGACGCAGGTCGCGGGCATCGTCACCCCGGATACGATCCTGCGTTGGTACCGGAGACTGATCGCCAAGAAATACGATGGCAGCGCCCGCCGACGTCGAGGTCGACCAATGACCCGACAAGACGTCGCCGAGCTCGTGGTCAGGATGGCGGTCGACAATCCGCGGTGGGGCTACACGCGGATCCGCGGCGCGCTCTCAAACCTCGGCCACACTATCGCCCGGACCACGGTGAAGCGGATCCTGCACGACCACGGAGTCGACCCGGCGCCCGAGCGGAGCCGGCACATGCCCTGGAAGACGTTCCTGCAGGCGCACTGGGAGGGCCTGGCGGCCTGCGATCTGTTCACCGTCGAGGTGTTGACGCTGGCGGGGCTCAGGCGGTACCTCGTCTTCTTCGTGATCGAGCTGAGATCCCGCCACGTGACCATCGCCGGGATCCACCCGCAGCCGGGCGGCGCGTGGATGGAGCAGCAGGCCCGCAATGTGACCGACCCGGTCGATGGCTGTTTGCGCAGGGCGCGCCCTCTGATTCACGACCGCGATCCCCTCTCTACGCGGGTCTTTGGCGAGATCCTGGAGAGCGCCGGTGTTCAGCCGATTCGGCTGCCGCCGAAGAGTCCCAATCTCAACGCCTATGCCGAGCGGTTCGTCAGGTCGATCAAAGAGGAGTGTCTCACACGCGTGGTCCCGCTCGGCGAGGGGCATCTGCGTCGTCTCGTCTACGAGTACATAGAACACGACCATCGCGAGAGAAACCACCAGGGACTCGACAACCAGCTCCTGCAACGACCACCACCTCCGCGAAGGCCGGACGCCGACGTTCGGCGGCGGGTACGCCTCGGAGGATTACTCAGTTTCTACAATCGAGAGGCCGCATGAGGGGTCGACCGATTAAACGCACCTTACGCGGTCACGTCGCTGATCACGTTGTGGAGCTGGAGGTTCATCAGCGTCAACGCCTTCTGCATCCGTTGGATACAGGCGGCGGCCCCCTCCACGAGGGTGTCTCGGTGGCGCAGCAAGGTCCGGATGGCGGTGATCTCCGCGGTGGGCCGGAAGCTGCCGCGCAGTAAGCCAAAGGTATGAAGCCGCTGGATCCACTGGCAGTCGGACACATCGCTTTTGCGTCCGGGCACGTTCTTGACGTGCCGGGCATTGACGAGGAGCACCGTGAAGCCTCGTGCCTCCAGCATTTCATAGAGCGGGATCCAAGACACGCCGGTCGACTCCATCGCGACGGTGTCGATGTCACAGGCCGTGAGCCAGTCGGCCAGGTCGATGAGCGCATGCGTGAAGCTCCTGAACTCCCGCACCGGCTGCTCGTCTCGGTCTGTGGGGACCGCCACCCAATGACTCCCGGACCCAATGTCGATACCCGCGGCATTGAGATGCACCTGCTCCAGGAACTTCTGCTCCCGGGTCCGTCGCTTCGAGCGCCGCTGGGGGCGCGTGGGGTACTGTGTGCGTGGCATCGGTCACTCCTTTATTGTGATGAGCGAGGAGCATCCGAAGGCAGGAATGCGTCGGTAAGTACTCTCCTGAACGGGATCACGCCATGCGCGTCGCCAATGATGTTCTCGCGACATTCCCGGGCCATGCTGTCAAACGGGGGCTCCCCCACCAGTGTGCCGTCGGCCTCGGCCCTCGGGTGCTTCACTCAGGCTACCAGCACGGCGGCACGCGCTGGCCAGTTTCTTCGCGATGTTTCGCGACGAAAGGGCGCGTGGGTTGGCTGTCAAGTTAACTAGCCTGGACCAGGATGAGGCGAACGAATCAGAGGATCAGGCCGCGGTCACCTCGGCCCACACGGTGAATGATCGTGCTCGCAGCATCCGATGATGCACCGACCTGAGCAGGTGCCGACCCACTCGAAACAGATTCTGAATGACACCGTGAACGTGCAAGAACCGCTGGGCGTGGGCAGGTGAGGTGAAGCCGCGCATCTGACGCTCCTGTTGGCGCGTAGGCTGATGGGATACTTCGGCGCGATTGTTCGCGTATTGGGTCGTGTCGTGGGTGACACAGGGCATGACGTCCCGCTGGGCAACTCGGTAGCTGCCCAGCTTGTCGGTCACGAGACGACACGGTTCCTGTCGCTGACTCTTCAAGAGTTGTCGGAAGAATCTCCGCGCCGCACGCCCGTCCCGACGGGGTTGGACGAGAAGGTCAATCAGGTCACCGTCTTGGTCCACGGCGCGCCACAGATACTGGCGCTGACCGTTGATCGCGACGAAGACTTCGTCCAGAAACCACGTATCTCCGAGTCGACCTTGACGTCGCTTCAACCGCCGGGCGTAATCGGGGCCGAACTTCCCGCACCATTGCCGAATAGTTTCGTACGACACGATGATGCCGCGTTCGGCCAGCAGATCCTCGACATCCCGGAAGCTCAGGCAGTATCTGTGATACAACCAGACGGCGTGGCTGATGATTTCAGGCGGAAAGCGATGCCGAAGGTAGCGGGATCGTCGAATGTGCATCCCGGCATTGTGCCGCGCGGAGAGTTAACCTGACAAAGCCCCCCCCAGTCTGATTACTCCTAGAACCCGACACGCCTGAAGTTTATGCCTCATAGAGGAGCGTGTCATCCGGCCCTGGTAAGATGGCGCCTCTAAAGCGGGAGAGGAGGCCAGTGCATGACACCACAGGTTAAAGCTGCACTCATCGTTGCCGGCGCGCTCCACCGTTGGTTAGCCCCACCGTTGAGCGCCAACGCTCTCTCAAGGCCGAGGAGCACGAGGTCGGGAAGCAGCACATCAAAGACCTTCTCCTGCTCGAAGAGACGCGAGAGCCCCCCGGTGCCAATCACGACGGCCGGCTCGCCCCGGAACGCCTGCTCGCGGATCTCATGCGTCAACCCCCGTACGACTGCCCGGTTGCCGAAGTAGAGCCCGGACTGGATGCTCTCGACCGTTGATCGGCCGACCAGGTCGGCCCCTGGAACGATTTCTACGGTCGGGAGGCGTGCGGTGTTCTTCTCGAGCGCCTCCATGGCGATCCGTGGCCCCGCTAGAATGATCCCGCCGAGGTAGTCACGCGTGGCGCGCACCACGTCAAAGGTCGTGGCGGTCCCGAAGTCGACAATGATCAGGTTGCGACCGGGATAGAGGTGCAAAGCCCCGATGGCGTTGGCGATGCGGTCTGGACCCACCTCGAGAGGGTTGCGATATCGGATCTTCAGTCCCGTCTTGACCCCCGCCTGCACGATGAACGGATCGAGGCCGAAATACTTTCGGCAGCAGCTCCGCAGCGAGTAGATGAGCTCGGGAACAACGGAACACAGCGCGATCCGCTCAACATTCGACGGATCGCTGCCGTTCTCCCGAAGGACCCTCCGCAGGAAGAGTCCCAGTTCGTCCGACGAGAGAGAGGGCTGGGCGGCCCTCCGAAACCGAAGCGTGAGCTCGCCATCCTCGAACACCCCGCCAAAGATCTGGCTGTTGCCGACATCGAGCGTCAGGATCATGAGCGGTCTCCAAGAGGTACGTTGTCGATGAGCCGAACATCACCGAGGCGGACGGCTCCCAGTCGGCGCCCGTCCCGGTCTTCGACGTAATCCACGGCAAAGCCCGACGCCCGCAGATCGCGAGCCGCCGCCTTCGCGGTCGGAGCGACCGACAGGACGCGGTAGAACCGGGACGCCCGCGTCCGGTCCGCTAGCAGAAGACGGCCGTTCCGTGAGCTGACAGCCAGGCCGTCCGTCTCGCGGACCGTGCCACACGCGACAATCGTCGTCGAGAGGAAAAACGCCTCGACCATCCCGCGGACGAGCGTCAGCTGCTGCCAGTCCTTCTCGCCGAAGTATGCTCGCTCGGCTGAGATGATCTGCAGGAGCTTGAAGACGACGGTCAGGACGCCGTCGAAGTGTCCGGGCCGGTAGGCCCCTTCCATGACTGTCGAGAGTCCGCTCTCCGTGACGCGGTATCGGTAGTTGTCCGCGTAGAGATCCGGCGCGCGCGGGAGGAACACAAAGTCCGCCCCCTCGGTCTCGAGAGTGTCCAGATCGGTCTCGAGCGGGCGGGGGTACGTCGCTAGATCGGCCGGGTCGTCAAACTGTGCTGGGTTGACGAAGATGCTCACGAGCGTTCGATCGTTCTCCGCCCGGCTGCGCCGCACCAACGACAGGTGTCCCTCGTGCAGCGCACCCATCGTCGGGACAAACCCGAGCGTCAGCCCAGCGCGAACTTGGGCACGGCGCTGGTCGCGCCACCAGGAGAACTCCTCGAAGACGGTCATGACGAGTAGCTTTCCTCTGGTTCTGGAAACCGGGCTCCCTTGACGTCGGCGTCATACCGATTGAGCGCGTTAGTCAGAACGCACTCGCCGTCGATATACCGCCGCACGAATCGCGGGGACGGTCTTGAGTCCACGCCCCAGAGATCCTGTAGCACGAGGACTTGCCCGTCAGTGCCAGCTCCTGCGCCAATGCCGATCGTGGGGAGCTGCAACTCTGAGGTGATGCCGGTCGCGAGTTCCGCCGGCACGCACTCGAGCACGATCGAGAAGCACCCCAGCTCCTCGAGGGCATGCGCTTGGCGCATGAGAGTCACCGCGTCAGCGTCGCTCCGTCCCTGCACCCGAAACCCCCCGAGCTGATTGACCGACTGCGGCGTCAGGCCGATGTGCCCCATCACGGGCACGCCGGACCCAACAATGTGCCGGATGATCTCCTCGTGGCCGTCCACCCCTTCCAATTTCACCGCGTGCGCCCCGCTCGTCATGAGGGCGCCCACAGCCGTCATAGCCGCGGAGACGCCTTTCCGACACGACAGGAACGGCAGATCGGCAATCAGGAATTTCCCGCCGACGGAGCTGGCGACGGCACGTGTGTGCAAGGCCATGAGTCGCACGGTGGCTGGAAGCGTCGTCGGGTGGCCGTGCATGACCATCGCCACCGAGTCCCCGACGAGGACGGCATCCACGTGCGACCGCGCGATGAGGCGCGCCGACCAGGCGTCGTAGGCGGTGACCATCGAGATTCTGCACCCCTCCGCCTTGAAGCGGGTAAAGTCACGAACGCTGGTCATAGACTTTCGCGAAGGCGGAATAGACCGCATGGAACGGGTCCCCTTCGAGGACCCTCAAGTTCGCGGTGACCGTCTTCGCGTCCCCGCGGGACAGTGGGCCGGTCAGGGCCTGGTCGGCGTCGGCCATCACGTTGGCCGCCACGCGGGCAAGGTACGGGTGCGCGGCCGACGCCGGCATCCCGAAGCGACGGTGCAGTTCGTCGAAGAGCTTCACCCAGAGAATTGTTGAGAAGTTGCCAGCCATCACGCACAAGGCGTGGTAGTACGGGCGCTCCACCGCTGGGATCATGAATGACGGATTCGGGAGGCCCGGGAGCAACTCTGCAAACGGAGTGCCCCCGGCGTCGAGGACGAACGGGATCGCGCGGTATTCCGCGAGTTCGTAGAGCGTCGGGCCAAACGTCATCAGGGGATGTGCCCCCTCGGCGGCGGGCGTGACGAGGCTGCCGGAGCAATGGACCAGGCGCTTCTCCTGCAGCGCTGGCCAGGCGTCGACAAAGGGGACGATCGCCTCGTCACGAATCAGCAGCAGAACGGTCCGGCAAGAGGCGAGCGCGTCGGGTGGCGAGGGAGCCCGCCCGCGCCGCGACCATACGCAGACGGGGAGGCCGAGAAGAGTGAAGTAATGATGGAAGTGGCGGGCAACGCGGCCGCTTCCCACGATGCCAAACGGGGTCGCGTGTTGTTCAGGTACCTGTCGCATCGATCAGGTCCTCTCGGAACGTCCGGGGAACACAGCACCGCGGTCGCCGTTCTCGAGAATCGGCGCCGGACGTATCTTAACGCGAAATCTCGTCTCCGGAAATACAGGCGAGCCCATGACCGAGGACCTCCTTGGGCTTGACGGCCAGATCCGTGGGCACCGTCTGTAACTGGTTCAACGGCCATAGTTTGTGGCGTTGGTGCGCTGATTCAGCGCGGTGGGCGAGCAGTGGCCGGCATGTTGACCATCGCGACCGCCGGCGGGTCATGATCTCGCTGTGAAGTCGAGAGTGCATCCGAAGTACACGACAACGTATCGCGTCGGGAACTGGGCCGAGTACGACCGAGCCCTCGTGCGGCGAGGCGACGTCACCCTCTGGCTCACGCCTGACGCGATCGCCACGTGGGCAGCGGCTGGCGTCGGCAGGCGGAGCGGGCAACTCCAGTATTCCGATCTCGCCATCGAAACCGCCCTGACGCTCAGTCTCCTCTTCCACTGACCGTTGCGTCAGACCGAGGGCTTCTTGACATCGATCTTCGGGATGCTGGGCGTCGATCTCACGGCCCCCGATCACACCACGCGCTCGCGACGCGGTCAGCATCTCGCCCTCGCGCTTCGGCGCGCCCGCCCGGGCACCAGCCTGCACCTCATCGTTGACAGCACCGGACTGTCCATCGTCGGCGAAGGTGCGTGGGCCGCGGCGACACATGGGGGCCGAGGGCGACGCGGCTGGAGGAAGCTCCATCTCGGCGTGGACGGGTCCCGTGTGATCGTGGCCTGCGCGCTGACTGAGCCGACGGCCGATGACGCGATTACGGGGATCAGTCTGGTCGACGAGGTGGAGGGACACCTCACCAGAGTGACGGCGGATCCGGCCTCCGACACGCTCGCGTGCTAGGGTGCGGCCGGTGCGCGAGGGGCGCGGGTCGTGGTGCCGCCGACCAAGACCGCGTCGTTGTCTCGACGGGGCGCCCGATCAGGTGCCCGCGATCGGACGATCAGGAGGGTGAAGGCGCTCGGCCGGCGACGGTGGACGAAGGCGTCTGGTTCCCATCAGCACGCGCGCGTGGAGCATGCGTTCTTCCGGTACACGTCGATCGTCGGCGACTGTCTTCGGGCACGCCGTTCATCGGGGCAACGGCGTGAGGCCGTGCTCGCGTGTCACGTTCTGAACCGGATGACCGAGCTTGGCAGACCCGTCTCGTACCGCATCGGGAGGTGACGGGCTCGACGGTTTGAAGCGCGGAGGCCTGCCCGCATCCGCGCACCAACGCCGCGGTTTGCGGCGGCGTCGACGGCTTTGGCGGCGCGCGCCTGGTGCGCGGCGTCGGAACGCGCCGCGTCCGCTCACGTCGCCCATTGTCTATTTCGAGGCTCCCGACGGCCTCCGCTCAGACGACCGGGTCACGGCGCAACATGTCTCGTTCGGGCCGCGTAGGCCCTGCGAATAATTCCGCCCGGCACCCGCGGCGAGGCCCGGCGCGTGCGTGTGTTCGGCCGCGTCGGCCCGCCCCGTCGCCACGTGGGCCACGATCGCGGGCCGGGTCGTATCGGTGGCCCGTGCGTGAGCCGCGGCGTACAGGCGGGCGGTGTCCGGCCACTGCCGCCCCCGGCCGCGCGCCGGTGCCGGGGGGCCGTGCGCCCTTACGCGGTGCCGCGTCGTACGAGGCGGAGAGGTGATGCGGTGCGCGGGGCGGCGGGACCGGCCGTGTGGGGCCACCGCCGGGCTGGCGTCGCCTGCGCCTGCTGCGCCAGATAGGCGACCAGCTGGTCCCCGGCGTCGAGCAGTTCCTGCTCGTGGATGATGTTGTAGCGGTCGAAGATGGCGCGGCTCTTGTGCCCGGTCAGGAGCATGGCGACCCGTTCGGGGACGCTCGCGCGGATCAGGTTGCGGGCGGCGGTGCGCCGGCAATCGTGGAGGAAGCGGGTCGGCACGCCGGCCGACTGACAGGCGGTGCGCCACGCCGTGCGCCAGCGGCGGACGGGGATGCCATCGCGGTGGAAGACGAGCGGGCTCTCGGGGTCGCGGCGTGCCCGCCGCCGCGCCAGGGCCTCGGCGATGGGGTGTGAGATGGGGAGAATCCGGCCCACCAGCGTCTTCGAGCGGGCCGGCGAGAGCCGGATGACGCCGCCGGCCATGTCAATCTCCTCCCAGGTGAGGCCGAGGATCTCCTGCTTGCGCCAGCCGGAGTAGTAAGCCAGATCGAGGATGTCCTGCCACGGAGCGGGCAGGCGGACGCGGACGGCGAGGTATTCGGGGTGCTCGAAGAAGCCCTGGCGGGGGGGATTCTCGCGGAGGCGGTCGGGGAAGCCGGGCACGGTGTCGAGCCAGCCCCAGTGGACGGCGAGCGTGCACATCCGGTGGAGCGCCGAGGTCTCCCGGTTGATCGTGCCGGTGGCGGCCCCGGCGGCGCGCCGGGTCAGTTGGTACTGGCGGATCTGGTCGGTGGTCAACGTGGCGGCCCGCGCGGCGCGACCGAAGAAGGCGGCGAGATGGGCGGTCCGGCCGCGAGCGGTGCTCTGGGATCGGAACTGCCGGACCTGATAGTCCTGGAGGTAGGCGTCGCTGAGATCTCCCAGGGTCGGTCCCTGGGGGCCGAACGTGCGCGTGAGCGGCGCCGCCACGCGTGCGTCACCGGGGGTGGCGGTCGAGCCGGTTTCGTGCGGGGTCATGGGCTGGGTCCCTCCTTGGTGGCAGCCGCGGGCAGCCGGCGTTCGTCCACATTCGCTCTGGTGGGCGCGACAGGCAAGCGAAATGTGCGGAGGCGACGGGACGGCGATGTGTGGGGAGCCACGAGCGGCGGCTGAGTGCACCTGTACGGCGCGCGAGTTCGGCCGGTGCTCCCGCCCCCACCGTCACATCGTGATGCCGTAGTCGCCGGGCTGCCGGCCCGTCTTGAAGGCGTGATAGGCCAACGCCATGGCGACGACCGTATCGGGCGGATGCCCGCTCCCGAACAGATTGTCTTCCCCGCAGTACAGGTGCTCGGTATAGAACACGTCGATCCGAGGACAGACGATCTCGTCCCGCTCGATCGCCGCGATGTAGTTGCGGAAGAGGTCGACCCGGTCACGGCCGACCATGGTGACGCCCTGGAGCTGGTCGTGGGGTGCGAGCGCCGGGAATTCCCCGATGGCCGACCCGGCACCGGTGGCATCGTGCACCGCGGGTCCTGGAAACTCATCCAGCAGCGCGCCGACTCGCTCGGTCATTTCCGGCCACGGTCGCCGTTGGATGCGGTAGACGGCGACGACCTGGAGCGGCGTGGTATCGCAGCGCACGACGGCGGCGACGGTGTAGTGGCGCTTCTGGGCCCAGTCGACGCCGATGCAGTACCACGCCCCGGCCGGATCCGGCCAGGCCCGCTCGGCGGGGGGACCCGGCTGGCCGCGCCAGGTGTGTTCGAGATCGCCCGCGGGGATGTGTGTCCCGAGCGTGGCGTCGAACATCCGCTCCACCGCGGCCGGGGCGATCGCCCGTCCTTCGGCACTGGGTTCCTGGAGCTCATACTCGGTCTCCCACATGGTGCGAGACAGCTCGCCACGCTTCCGCGTGACCTGGTCCGCGGTCAGCCACCCGTGGGGTTTGAGCGTTTCCCGATAGCACCACTCGGAGACGGGCCAGCCCAAGTCGGCCGCCCGACGCCGCATGGCCGTGACCGTGCCATCGGGATGCTGATGAGTAGAGCTCATCACGGTCTGTGCCTGCACGCCGTCGCGGTCCATGGGTTGGCCCTGGGCGGCTTCCAGAATCGGGAGCTCCATCTCATCGATCTCATCGAGCAACAGCCGCGTGGGGTGGGCCCCGCGCACGGCGGGCTGTGAGGCCGTCAGGGCCTGGATCGTGTTGCCCCAGGCGAAGGTGGTTTTGGTGAACGTGGGTGCGCTGGCCAACCACGCCGGGGGGACCTGCCCGGCGGCCCACAGGCGGTGCAGCTGTTCGACCACCCGGAGGGACTGTTGCCCAGAGCCACCCAAGATGATGACGTCAGTTTCAAACAGGATGGCGTTGGCGGCCGCGAGCAGCGCGAGCAGGAACGTCTTCCCCCCGAAGCCACGTGACGCAATCCACAACGCGACCGAGGCGCGGGCGCGCAAGGCATCACAGAAGGCCTGCGCTGGCGCCACGTGCCCGGGGCAGCACGCCACGGCGGGAATGCGGACCCCGAAGGTGGCCTCGATCCAGGCCAGGACGTCGCCGTCGGTGCCGTCGCGCGCGCGACGCCGACCGAGCTCGGCCTCACGCAGGGTCGGATTCTGCAGGGCGCGGGTCAGGAGGTCGGGTGAGTTCTGCATGGGCACGCTCCAGCGTGTCTGACGAGAGGTGGCCGAGGAGGCGGACGCTGGCGGTGGCCGGATCGAGGGACGGTGACCGCGCGTCCGCGGGGAGTGCGGGGCGGTCGTACACGCCGACCAGGTGCGCGGCGAACTCGTCGCACCGCTGTTCCACCGCCAAGTAGGTCGGATTGCCCGCGGCGGACTGCGTGTCGAGCTCGACGACCATCGTGGCCGCCGCCCCGCCACCCGCCGCCACCTTGCGCTGCCGGCGCGTGGTCACGTCCGCCTGACTGCGCGCGTGCCCCTCCCGGGCCGCCCGCGCCCGGCGCTCCGCCAGCAGTACCAGCTTGGTCCGATAGGCCTCACCCTCCTCCGTCAGGGTGGCCAGCTGTCGCGTGAGGATGCGCCGGAGGGCCTTGGACACCCCGGCTTGCGTGAGCCCGACTTCGGCGGCGATCCGGCGTTGGCTCCAGCGCTCGAGGGCCAGTTCCAAGAGGCGTTCATCACGACGCATCCGCGTGACGGGGGGTTCGTAGCCCTGCTGGCCGCCGCGCGCGGGGGTTCGCCGAGCCGTGGCGCGCCGGCGGGTCATCGCGCCCTCCCCCGCCGGCGGGCCGGGGCGCGCTCCGGGGCGAGGTGGACGGCCGTCTGGCCGGTGAAGGCTTCCCAGCGTCGCCGGGCGACCTCCACGTAGATCGGGTCCACGTCCATGGCATACGTGGGGCGCCCGAGCTTGTCGCCGGCAATCAGTGTGGTGCCCGACCCGACGAAGGGGTCATAGACGGCGTCCTGCGCCGTGGTGTGATTGAGGATCGGGATCTCGAACACCCGCACGGGTTTCTGCGTCGCATGGCCGGTGGGCGTGTTGGCCCCGGTCCGCGAGCCGCCAATGGCGTTCAGATTGGGCACCTCCCACACGGTGCTCTGCGCCCGGCCGCCGTACCACGGGGCGGCGCGCCCCTGCCGCACGGCGAACCACGCCGGTTCGTGTTGCCAGTGGTACGCGCCGCGGCCCAGCACGAACGTCGGCTTGGCCCACACGATTTCGCTCCGGACCTCGAACTCCGCCTGCCGGAGGCCGGCCATCACCACGTCGGCAAACAAGGCCGCGTGCCACACGTAGGCGACGTCGCCGGGGAAAAGCGCATAGGCCGCCGCCCAGTCGGCCTGGGTGTCATTGGTGACCCGCCCCACGGCGGTCCGCTGCCGGGGATAGGCTTTATGCCGAAACGCCGGCTGATAGTTCACGCCGTAGGGGGGATCGGTCACCATCAGGCACGGGGTGGCCCCGGCGAGGAGCCGGGCGACATCCGTCGCCGATGTCGCGTCCCCGCACGCGAGGCGGTGGCGGCCGAGTTGGAACACGTCGCCGCGCCGGATCGTGGTCGTGGTGGGCGGGGCCAGCACGGTGTTCTCGTCGGGCTGCGCCTCCGGCCCCTCCGGGGCGAGGAGCCGGGCGAACTCCTCGGGGGTCCAGAAGGCCTCCAGGGCCACGCCCGCCTGTTCGAGCTGCCGCAGCACGGCCGGATCCCAGTCCAGGTCGAGTTCGGCAACCCGGTTGTCGGCTAGCGCCAGCTCCCGGGCCCGGGGGTCGGTCCGCGCATCCAGATCCACCCGCTGCACCACAACGAGTTCTTGGCCGGTGGTGGGCACCACCGTGATCGGGAGCCCCAGGTGCTTGGCCTGTTCCACGGTCTTGTGCCCCCCCAGAATGCGCCCCCGCTTGTCGATCACGATGGAGCGGCCCGCGCCGTACGTGTGTAGACTGCGCCGCAGGGCCTCGCGGCCTCGATCCGTCCCGCGGTTGGCGTTGAGGGGATCGGGTTGCAGGTCGTCGAGCGACTGAATGGGTGTCTGGCGCGCCCGTGTCGAGGGTCGTTTGGCCGGAGTCATCGTGTCTCTCCCGCCGGCGCGCGTGCCGGCGTCGCGTCGCTGGGCCGCCGGCCCCTCGTGAAGGCGTGATAGGCCAACGCCAGGGCGACGACCGTCTCGGGCGGATGCCCGTTCCCGAACAGATCGTCTTCCCCGCAGTACAGGTGCTCGGTATAGAACACGTCGATCCGAGGACCGACGATCTCGTGCCGTTCGATGGCCCCAATGTCGTGCCGGAACAGGTCGGTCCGGACACGCCCGACCAGCGTGACCCCCTGGAGCTGGTCGTGGGGTGCGAGCGCCGGGAACGCCCCCATCGCGTTCCCGGCACCGGTCGCGTCATGTGCCGCCGGCCCCGGAAACGCATCGAGGAGGGAGCCGACCTGCGCGGTCATGATCGGCCAGGGCCGTCGCTGGGTGCGGTAGACGGCGACGAGCTGGAGCGGCGTGGTCTCGCAGCGCACGACAGCGGCGACGGTGGAGTCGCGCTTTTGGGCCCAGTCGATGCCGGTGCAGTACCACGCCCCGGCGGGTGGACCCGGCTGGCCGCGCCAGAGGTGTGCGAGCTCCCCCGGTGAGACGTGCGCGCCGCGCGTGGCGTCGAACATCCGCTCCACCGCGGCCGGGTCGATGGCGCGTCCTTCGGTACGGGGCTCCGGGAGCTCATCCTCGCTCGCCCACATGGTGCGGGACCGCTCGCGACGCTTCCGCGTGACCTCGTCCTCGGTCAGCCACCCGTGGGGGTCGAGCGTTTCCTGATGGCACCACTGGGAGGCGGGCCAGCCCAGGTCGGCCGCCCGGCACCGCATGGCCGTGCGATCGCGCGAGACCGTCCCCGAGCGTCTGGGGTCGGGCGGGCACAGCGCGTCGGCGATCAGGCGGCCGGTGGAAGCGCCGCAGGCGTGAGGCCCGGGCGCCTGGCCCCGGCGGTGCCGAAGCCGTGGTAGCCATGAGGCCGCGTGGGCGCGCCGGCGGCCTGCCTGGTCGGTCGCGACGGGCTCGGGCGGTTGCATGACCATGCAGAGGAGGCCCACCACACAGTCGCCCGGTCGCGCCCCGGGGACGCCCTGAAGCGTCGCGGCAGCGATTGCCCTCTCGACACACCACGTCGACACGTGCGCGCGCCATTCCGGCGCGTAGTTGACGCCATACGGCGGATCGGTGGGCATCAGATGCGGCGTGGCCCCACCCAGCAGGGCGTCGACGTGCGCGGGGTCCGTGCTGTCGCCGCACCGGACCACATGCGCCTGGAGCCGGAATTGGTCCCCGAGCCTGATCGGGGTCGACCGCGCGGCGGGGGTGGCATCGGGATCGGTCCGTCCCGCGGTGGAGGCGTCACGGCCCACGGCCGCCCGCCATTCCGGTCGGGTCCAGTCAGCCTTGAGGCTGGGATCCTGGTCGGCGTACGTGGCCAACGTCGGGTTCCACGCGCTCAGCTCGCTCGCGCGGTTGTCGTCGACGATGAGGCGCGCCTTCTGTGTGGTGGAGAGGCCCGTGCGCTGCACGAAGACCGGCCGGGTGCCGTCCGTGGTCACCACGACGGCCTCGCGGTACCCGACGTGCGTCGCGGCGTCTTGCATCCCGTTCCCGGCGAGGATTGTGCGCGCCTCGTCGATGACACCCGACCGGGCGGCCCCGACGCGGCCGAGCGAAGCCTTCAGGAAGTCGATGCCGCGGGCCGTATGCGTCCGGGGGTTGTCGGTGAGCGGGGTCAGCGTGTCAAGGGGCACGACCTCGACTGTGACGGCGGGGTCGGCCGTCGGCGTGGGGGCGGCGTCTGCTCCAGCAGGCGCCGTGTCACGCTCGCGCGTGCCCGTGGGGCCGTCGTGATTAGTGGCCATGATGCTCCTTTCACCATCCACGTCGCCGCCGCCAGGGCGATGTGGCGGGGCGCTGATGGTGAGAGCATCGTGGATCACAAATCGAAGAAGGGGATCGAATTGGAATGTGTGCTCGCGCGAGGGCGAAGATCGCCGCGTTGTCCAGCGAGGCCTTAAGGCCGCGATCGGGCTGTCCTGACGATCGCGGCGGTCGTGGACGCCCCCCACAAGGGATAGACCAAGCGCACAAAGGCCGCCGTGAGTATGTCCGCACTGGGCGCCGTAGCGGCCTCGCTTTCCCACGTCCTGACGATGCGGCGGCCACGGTAGGTGAGAGGAGAGCCGTCGTAGTGCTCCAGGGCCGGCAGAATGCGTCGAAGCACAATACGGTATACCCCCGGCATGTAGCGTTGTTGAATCGCCGGCAGGCGGGCACCGGGGGCAATGCGTGCGTGAACGCGGGAGAATCGCGGGAGCCGGCGCCGCTCAGCCGCGTAGCGATCGGCCGTGCGGTCGTCGCTGGACGGCGGATCGCCCTCGAGGCGGTCCGTGATGGCATTCACGGAGTCTTCCAGCCCGTTGAGCAATGCTCCGACGGCGTTGTCCACTCTGGGCGGGACGGCGCACCCCTGGGCCTTCAGCCGATTCGCGTAGCGCTCAAACCCTGTGATGAGGACTCGGGACAATGGCCGTCCGGCCTTCGCTTGCATCTCGTACACGTGTGCTCGCCGCTCCTTGATCAGCAGCGCACGGTCTGGACGCTGCCTCAGGTCACGGATCAATTTTTTGACATCCACGCCGATCGCGCAGAGGACGCAACACAGCTCCCTCTGACGGGCAAGGTCGGCCGGATGACCATCGTCAAGCACGACCGGACCCGCAGGCATGGGCGACCGAGCGGGAGGACGGCGGCGCGCGGGGGCCTTCGTGGCCCGAGACTGGAGAGTCACTCGATCAGAAGTGTGTCACAGCGACTGTAGGTAGTACATGAAGTGACCGCTCGAATTAGTACGTGATCTGTCCGGTCTGGTCGCGGGTAGGGTAGCGCCCTGGAGGAGCCATGGGCGTATATCCGGCACCCGCGGTGGAGCGGGCCATGAAAGTGCAGGAAGTGATTTTACGAGCGATGAGCGGCGAGTTCGCGTGGGTCCAGGCGGCCGAGATTTTGGGGCTGTCGGCCCGGTCCATGCGGCGGTGGCGCGCGCGCGATGAGGAGCACGGCTACACTGGGTTGTATGATCGCCGGACGCGGCGCCCGAGTCCCCAACGGGTGCCGGTGGCGACCGTCGAACGGGTGTTGCGGCTCTATCGAGAGCGGTATGCCGACTTCAACGTGCGGCACTTTCACGAGGTCCTGCAGCGGGACCATGGCGTCGGGTTGAGCTACAGCGGGGTCAAGAAGGCGCTACAAACGGCCGGGTTGGTGCCCCAGGGCCGCAAACGGGGCCCGCCTCGCCGCCGGCGCGAGCGGCGCCCCTTGCCGGGGATGGTGCTGCACATCGATGCCAGCACGCACCGCTGGCTGGCCACCGGGCCAGCCGGGCAGACCCAAGATCTAGTCAGCGTGAGTGACGACGCCACGAGCGAGGTCTACTACGCCGCCTTCGTCGAGGAGGAGAACACTCGCACAGTGCTGGCCGCGCTGCGGGCCGTGGTCGAAACGCAGGGCGTCTTTTGTGCGCTGTACAGCGACCGAGCGAGCCATTTCATCCACACGCCCCCCGCGGGCCGCGAGCCCCACCCGACGCAGGTGGAACGCGTGCTCGGGCAGCTCGGCATTCGGCGCATCGTCGCGTACTCCCCCCAGGCGCGCGGCCGCAAGGAGCGCTTTTATCGAACGGTCCAGGGCCGCTGGCCGCAGGAACTGCGGCTCCGCGGTGTGACCACCATGGCCGCGGCCAACGCCTGGCTCCAGGCCGACGGCATCGCCGCCTTCAACCGCCGGTTTGCGGTCCCGCCGCTCAGGCGGGGACCGCGTTCGTCCCCCCGCCGACGGGCCTCACGCGGGTCTTTACCATTCAGCATGAGCGGACGGTCTCGAATGCGAACACCGTGCAGTTCCACCGGCGGGTCGTGCAGATCGGGGCCACGCCGTTGCGCTGTCACTTCGTCCGATGCCGCGTGACCGTCCACGAGCATCTCGACGAGACGCTTAGCATCACCTATGGACCGCACACCATTGCGCGATTTACACGCGACGGAGAACCGGTGGTGATCACGGCGGCGGCGTAGGCGGACACGGGCTATGGACATGCCGGCCCTGACGGGCCTTGGGAATCTCGCTCAGCCCGCGAGATTCCCACATGCCCACAGCCACCTTCGTAAATATGACCGGACAGATCACTGACTCAAAAGAGCGGTCATCTTGACGTACTAATCACAACCAAACGAGTCGCGTGGCGTTCAAGCCGCTGATGCCCGCGTGGCGGCGAGAGGCGGAGACCATGCACCTTGAGAAAGGTCTCCATGGCGGCGCGGCTGGGCCAGCGCAGCGTGCCGGGCACCCAGATCGCGAATGCCCGGCGTGCCACCGGACTGCTCCAGCATCGCGCGGTGCAGCACGAGGATCTCGGCACGCGTCGGATACCGCATCAGGCGAAGCGAGTGACAGCTCCTGGTGCTTCGGCACGATGCGCTCAGCGGTGGCGCGGAAGCCAGCGTCGGGAAGATCACAGAGATCCTCGTGCGTCGCACGGGCCAGCACGGCTGGTGCGATACCGAGGCGATCGGCTTCCTTCCGCAGGCGGTCGGCCTGAGCAGATGTCAGTGCGAGCGCCAGCCTCATGGGACCTCTCTCTCACGCGAGGCGTGGAATCGACCCACCCCTGCCCCCCCACGCGGCCACCGCGTGGCGCCTGCGTCGCTGTCACGCCGAATCTGGTCTGGATCGCGCAGGTCGGCGATTGTGTGCAGGTCCTCTATGATCGCGGGCGGTCTTGCGCACGAGGCGGAGGACGTGGTGACGGAAGTTGGCACGCGACCAAGGGAACACGGGCTCCTCATGGCCGGCTCCGGGTGCGGTTCCCACGTTCACGTGATCGTCGCGGCGATCGGTTATCGCATGTGAGGCGATGAAACGGCGAAGTGCGGCAAGAATTGGCGTGAATTCGCGAGATCCAGACCATCGAGGCGACGTGGGTGATAACCGTCTATTGATAACCGATCCGACACAGGGCCTTCTAAGCCGAGGGTCGCAGGTTCGAATCCTGCCGGGCGCGCCAGTTCCCTAAAGAATTCGCCGATTGTGCCCTCTGCCTGGGCACCAGGGGCGAAGGTACAGGCGAAAAAAGTGACCGGTCACCTTCCAAGATTGGCTGACTGAAGTACGCCGAGCGCCACCCCCGCGCTTCACAACGGCCTGCGCCGATGGCATGGTGTGACGTCGTGGAGCCCCGTACGCTGCGTGACTGCCGGATCGCGCTGGGCCAGTCGCAGGCGGCGTTCGCGGCCATGCTCGGCGTGCCCCCCGAGTCGTATCGGACGTGGGATACCGGACGGCGGGTAACGCCGCTGAAGATACTCGCGCGAGCCCGTGCGCTGGCGACGCATCGCGACGACCACGCGCTCCTTCCGTTACCCGTGCTCGCGCTGCTCATCGGCGTGCACGTCAAAACGCTGCGGGCGGCGGCGCGGGACGGGCGCCTGCCGGTGACCTATGACACGCGGACAACCTTTCGACGGCTTCGGGCCCGCGCGACATTGGCGGCTGCTCGCCAGTTCCGCCATTCCTACTTTGGACGACAGGTGCGGCGAGCGGACCGACGAGAGCCGCCGAGTTGGGCGAGCGTGCCAGCCGACTACGATGTACAGATTCGCGCGCTGCGTCGCGCGCGCGGGTTGAGCCAGGCGCAATTGGCCACGCTGGTGGGCGCGGCGCGGAAGGCCGTCGTTTATCAATGGGAGGCGCGCAAACGTACGCCGTCGCCCCTGTTCTGGCAACGCCTCACCACGTTCTTCACGACAGCGGCCAGCCCGTGACAACAGGATCGGCGTCAGCCAAGCACAGCGTGCAGCCCTGATTGGCGCAGCGAACAACACCGTCGTCTATCAGTGGGAGGCGGCGCGAACACGGGTGCCCCCCTGGTGCGCCACCGCATCGTGGACCTCGACTGCGGCGCAACCTAGCATCAGCCATGAGGCCACTGGAGCCGTCCGTTGGCCTGTGCGGTCGCGCTACGCCATATCGGGCGTCGCGTCCTGAACCAACGCGAGTTTTGCCGTGCCAACGTGCCGGCGATACTCACTGCGGGGTGCTTCCGTCATCAAGTGTTGGTGAAGAGAGCTTAAGCTCTAATCATCCAGATACTTCCAGCCGATTTTGACGCTGGCACCTCTCTGGCACTGAATATCTAGTCTAAGCGGTTTGGTTAGAACGAGATAAGGGCGGGGTAGCAACAGTTGATGGCGGAAGCACCCGGTGACCAGTAGAGTAGCCACCATGGTCTCGCCGGGTGTCGTGGATTCCGTATACGAGAGAGCCGAGTCGTTCGGTCGGGATGTCTTCCACTACGTTGTCACCGGCACGATGTTCGCCATCGTCTCCAGCGTGCCCTGGTGGTCAGACATTCCATGGGGGCAGATTCGGGAATCGAGTCAGATCGCCGTCCTGCTCGTTGCGGCGGCCGTACTGTTCGGTCTGGGGCACGTGCTGCTCGCCATCGGGTTCTGGATCCGAAACAAGATCATCCGGCCAGACGACACTTGGTGGGACAGACTCTGGCACTCGGTCTTCACGCGGCTCTCTCGCTGTCGCGTTCAGGTGGAGGAGTACAAGTGCGCCAAGGAGTGGGCTCTCGAACGCACGCGGCAGGCGTTGCCCGGCACCTTGGTTGTCGGAAACGAGTCAGGGGAGAACGTGCACCTCGGCCTGGAAATGTCCGTGCTCCTTGAGCGGCCGAGGCTCCACGCCGTCTTCATCGAGCGGTACAACACGCTTTGGCACCTTCGTCTTGGTCTGGCAGCGTCTCTTCTCGTGGCCGGTGTCGTCCATCTGGCGTTCGCCATCTGGTCGCTCGACGTTACGATCTGCTTGCGGGACCAGTGCTTTCCTGCTGTGATTGGCGTCGGCGGATTGGTTTCGATCTGGCTCGGCCTGATGCTCACGCGTCAACATCTGGTAACGAACACGAATTACCTGCGGCGGGTCATCGTCGCGTTCAACATCAGCGAGCCGAAGAACCCATGAAGTACTTCGCATACGGCTCGAACATGCTGACGCGACGTCTGACTGATCCGTCGCGCGCACCCTCCGCTTTCGCATGCGGCGTTGCAGGGGCGCCGGGGTTCGTCGTGAGGTTTCACAAGATGGGAGCGGACGGTTCCGGCAAGTGCACCCTAGTCGCGACGGGGAAGGTAGCAGCTGTAGCGTACGGTGTCCTGTACGAGTTGTCCGATTCCGACGGCGCCAAGCTCGACAGAGTAGAGGGCGTGCACACGGGGGGCTACACCCGGTGTTCCGTTCAGCTCCGCTTGCTTGATGGACGTACTACCAGTGCCATGACCTACGTTGCCACTGACCGGTATGTCGACGCCGCCTGTGTGCCGTTCGATTGGTACCGGGATCTCGTCGTGGCGGGTGCGATGGAACATGGACTTCCGGACCTGTACATCAATGAGTTGACCCTGATTCCGGTGGCGCCCGATCCGGACGTTGCGCGTGCGGCGAAGGCGCGGCGATTACTGGACGGTTTCCCGATCGAGTCGAGAGACAGCGTCGACCGGGCAGCAGACGTGGCGGAGCGTTGATTGGGTCCGGCGATTTCGGTCCCGGAATCACCTGT
The DNA here is from genome assembly GCA_963662965.1 of Vicinamibacterales bacterium. Taxonomy (GTDB): domain Bacteria; phylum Acidobacteriota; class Vicinamibacteria; order Vicinamibacterales; family UBA8438; genus DTWD01. The sequence goes on from OY759970.1 coordinate 483,610, forward strand.
CTGGCCCTGGAACGCGACCTGACCAGGGAATTGGGGGAGGGTGTCAAGGGCGGACCAAAACTAGACCAGAGTGGCGGAGGAACATTCGACCATCCGGCCGGCCGGTGGCGTGTTTGAAGGTGGCTGTGCGGGTGGGCTGAAGCGGAGTCTGGGCACGCCCCCGGGGCGGGCCCGGACGCAGTGGAGGCCCGGCTGCACAGCCAGCGGCGTTGCAGGGGGAGGGGTCAGGACGCCGGGGCGGCAGCGTCTTTGCGGGCGTGCTTACTGTGTGCGAGGCGATAGCTGTCGCCGTTCAGCTCCAGGATGTGGACGTGATGGGTCAGCCGGTCGAGCAGCGCGCCGGTGAGCCGTTCAGAGCCAAAGATCTCGGTCCATTCGTTGAAGGGCAGATTCGAGGTCACCAGCGTCGACGCTTGCTCGTAGCGCTGGGAGAAGATCTCGAACAGCAGCTCGGCGCCGGTCTTCGACAACGGCACGTAGCCGAGCTCGTCCACGATCAACAAATCCTGCTTGGCCAAGAGTTTCTGGAAGCGGAGCAGGCGCTTGTCATCCCGAGCTTCGAGCAGCTCGTTCACCAGCGCGGCGGCGGTGGTGAAGCGCACCCGATAGCCTTTCTGACAGGCGGCCAACCCCAATGCCAGCGCCAGATGCGTCTTGCCTGTGCCGGAGTTGCCCAACGCTAAGACATTTTCTCGCCGGTCGAGATACTCCGCGCGGGTCAGCTCGAGCACGAGCCGTTTGTTCAACGACGGGATCGCGCGGAACGCGAAGGTCTCGAGACTCTTCACGACCGGGAACTTGGCGGCCTTGATGCGGCGCTCGATGGCGCGCTGCTCGCGGTCGAGCAGCTCCAGCTCGCAGAGGCGGAACAGGTAGCGTGGACAGTCCAGCCCTTCCTGCGCGCAGTGCCGCGCCACCTTGTCGTACTCGCGCAGGAAGGTCGGCAGTCGGAGGGCCTTGAGATGGGCGATTATATCGGAAAGTGGCGAACCCGCTGACTCAGCGGAGATAGGATATTAAAAGTGTCTAAACACTCTGAATCAGGTTGGGATGATCTTGATGACGCGCCGAGGCAACGCGCGATGAAACGTGGGATCTATTTCAGCGATACGCCCAGGGGGAGACTACTCGCGATTGCCTCTGAGGATATCCCGCAGCGCAGCCTTGAAACCCTTCGTGAATTCGACGCGGTCGGTCGCGTCGCTGGTGAGGATTCTTCGCTCAGCGTCATCAAGCAATGATCGCACGTCACGAATAACAGCTTCTCCTGCCGCACGGGTTCGCTCTCCACCACGGACGGCCTGTATCATGGCTTCGCAGACTGCCATCGTCGCTGCTTGTTGGCCCTCCAAGTAGTCAAGCTTCTCGTGTGTATCCACCTTGGACGCTCAGGAGCGGGAGCTCATCATCGGGACTTCGGCGGCATCACCTGACGCACGCTGACGGGACGCACTAACGCCTTAACGGCGTCCTCGAACCGTCCCTTCAGGCGTAAGTCCTCGCGGAGTTCCTTCGCGCTCGGCTGATAGGACTGGTGGACGAGAGTGATGGGGCGTGGTTTCACGTCTTGAGATTTCGTCGTCATCAACAGTCGTCCAATCGTTTCTCCAATTCGTCGAGGCGAGCCTTGACATCTCGCAGCTGTCTGAGGGACTGCGAAAACGACGGAGCGTCCTGGTAGTCGAAGCCACGCTCTAGGGCCTGACAGTCTCCTTGCGAAGCCAGATTGGCTACCCCACTCGCTTGGCGCATTCCCTCCTGTGTCTTATGGATCTGCTCATTGAGCAGGATGCGTTTGCGTCGGAGCGCATTGCGCTCCTTCACCATGTCTCCCACGATCTGATCTTGATCTGTTTCCGTCATCATGATCGCGCTCCGCTTGCCAGCCCGTTGTCAGCAATCAGCGTCCGGTAGCGGAGCCGCTTGCCGTCCATGCCGAGGCTGAGGGCCGTCAGTTGTTCGATGGTGTCCGCTTCACGGAGGTTCTGCTTGCCTGCGAACTCTTGCACGTAGCGGTCCAGGTGCTTCGGGCTGAGCTTGTGGAACGTGCCCTTGTGCGCCCGCTTGAGCATGGACCACAGCGACTCGATCCCGTTGGTGTGAATGTCGCCATTGACGTACTCGGAGAGCGAGTGCTTGACCGTGGCGTGATTGAACGACATCCCCTCGTAGCCGCCGTGATCGTCGGTGTAGACCGTGGCTCCAGGCTCGGCATGCCGCCCGACGAACCCCTGGAGCATAGCCGCGTCCGTGGCCGCGACCACCGTGGCCGCGACGTGCTTGGTCGCCCGATCTTTGACGCCAATCACCGCCGTTTTCCCGACCGGACCGCGGCCGGTATCCGCCAACGCCTTCCGCTTGGTGTTGCTCATGTTCCGGCGCTTCCCGCCGACGTACGTTTCGTCCACTTCGACCGGCCCGGCAAACAGCTTCCCGTCCTGCGAGAGGGCCACCCGGAGCCGTTGCGCCAGGAACCACGCTGTTTTCTGTGTCAGACCGAGATCCCGATGGAGCTTCATGCTCGACACGCTCTTGAGGCTGGTCATGAGCAGGAAGGCCGCGAGCAGCCAATCCTGATAGCCGACCTTCGCGCACTCCATCACGGTCCCCGTCTTGACGCTAAACTTCTGCGCGCATGCCTTCTCGCGGCAGCGGTAGGGCATCGTCTTGTGCTTGCAGCCCGTCTGCACGTTCACCGACCCGCAGGAGGGGCAAGCGATGATGCCCTGCCAGCGCTGCTCGACAAACCAGCGCTCAGCCGTCGCGTCGTCGGGGAACATCCGCATGATCTGCTTGAGTGTGATGCCTTTGCGGTACGCCTTACCAGGTGCCTTTGCCATGACAAGATATTACTGCAAAGTGGCGTAGCGGTCAACGCGTTTCGCCACTTTCGTATATAATCCCCTTGAGATGGGCGTCGAGCAGCAAGGTCGACTGTGCCATCACTCGGCACCCACCCCCAGCAGCGTCAGGTAGTCGGCCGCCACGGTCGTCGTCACCCGCGGGGCCGGGAGATGCGGATACTGCGCCAGGTCGAGGCGGGGCGGCCGGTGGTCGAGGCGGCAGAGTACGAGATGCTTGACGGCGTCGAACCCGATCGCGCCCAGTCGCAGGGCGTCCTGGATGGCGCCGCGGACGTGGGCCAGCCGAAAGTCCTCGAGGAGCCGCAAGACCTGCACATACTCGCGGGTCCCGGCTTTGCCCAGCCGGGTCTCCAAGAGCCGCCGCAGCCGGAGAAACTCGTCTGGCAGCGCCCACCCGGTCAGCGGCGCCGCTTGATCGAGCGCGCCCGTCTTGCGCTCCAACAAGGCCAAGTAGTGCAGCGGATCGAAGATCACCTCCTCACGCCCGTAGCTGCGCCGATGGCGGGCGATCTCCTCACTGCCGCACACGACCACGATGGCGTCCACGTAGCCCTTCACCACCACCTCGCGGTGGCCGTAAACGGTCGGCACCGAGTAGTCGTTGCGGCGGTAGCGCACCAGCGACAACGACGTGACCCGCGTCGGGCGCGTGTCGCAGGCTTCATACGGGACCGGCGGCAACGGCAACAACGCAGCGCGGTCGCGCGCGAAGCGCTCCCCGATCGTCTCGGTGTGCCGCCGTAACCGCTGCCCGCGCCGCGCGCGGCACTGGCGCTCCAAGTCAGCGTTCAACGCGTCCCAACTAGCGACGCGCGGGACCGGCACGAAGAAGTTGCGGCGGGCGTAGCCGACCAGCCCTTCCACCTTGCCTTTGTCGTTGCCCTTCCCCGGCCGTCCGAAGCGATCGTCGAACAAGTAGTGCGAGTGGAGCTCGCTGAAGCTCTGCGTTCGCTGCCGCGTGCCGTCCCCGAGAATCTTCGCCACCGCCAGCGTGGTGTTGTCGTAGACGATGCCACGCGGCACGCCGCCAAAGTAGCGGAACGCGGCGTTGTGTCCCTCGCAAAACGCCTCCGTCGTCTCGGCCGGAAACGCCTGCACGAACGCGTCGTCGCTGTGCGGCAGATCCACGACCAAGTAGTGCGCCTTGCATTCGACGCCGTCGATGACCACCAGGGCTTCGCCGAAGTCGGCCTGGGCATCGCCCGGCGGATGCGCGAGCGGCACAAACATCTCTTGCCCGCCCAGCTTCTGCTTGCGCACGTAGTCTTTGACAATCGTGTAGCCGCCCGTGAAGGCGTGCTCCGCGCATAAGCGCTCCCAGATGCGCTTGGCCGTGTGCCGTTGTTTCTTCGGACGCGGCTGATCGTCGGTGAGGATCTGATCAATGACCCCGGTGAAGGCGTCCAGTTTCGGACACCGGATCGGTTTCGCCCGGCGATACCCGGGCGGCAGGCGGTAGCGCAGCATCTTCCGCACCGTCTCGCGGGCGAGCCCGAAGCGGCGCGCCGCCGCCCGCTCGCTCAATCCCTCCACATAGACGCTGCGCCGCACCTCCGCATAGAGCTCCACTCGATACATCCCCCTGTGTTCCACAGAACACCCTCGGAATGCTCGGTGGACCACTCGCGCGGTCTGGTTTTCCGCCGCCCTCAGGCAGCTTCACACCGCCGCGCTGTGGTCTGTTTTTGCTCCGCCGTTCTCACCCCTTCCCTCCACGGGGTCTCGTGGGCTCAATTCCCCCGCTTCGGCGGTACTATGAGACACGCCGACTCCTCGCCGCCCATCCCCCCGCGCTTCGTTGCCTTCGCCCGGCGGTACCATCCGAGCACCTGCGGTTCGCTCCGTCGGACGCCAGGTGCGACGTCCACGGCCTCGGGCTTGGTGAGCCGGTGCCCGCCCCCCGGCGGTCTTTACGATGGAGACGACGAGGCCTCCCGGGTTCCCGGGAAACCCACCCGCACGCATGCCACGCGCTCCGACCCCGGCGAGGGCGCCGCCTCCACGGCCTCTGAGACGCGGCGAGATGACCTTCCGTCCAACGCACGACGTCGGCCCTCGCACTCCATGCATGTCGGGGCTCAATCACGCGGCCTACGGGCTCCCTGTGAACGCTTCGCGCCCGGGGTCACCCCAGGCCCACGCATCACTCGGTTCCGGCTGGCGGCCGACCTTGGCCGGATGGGATTGGATACCCACAGGGTTTCGAACAAGGTTTCGAAGATCACATCACGGCATCTTGTCCCCCTTGACCGGGCTTTCCCGGCACACGCGTTGTTGCACGAATCGTCACGGGCCCGCACGATGCCCACCGACAGGATCCTCACCTGCCGATTCGATATGACACGGGTCGGCCGAGCTCGGTCATCCGATTGAGGATCTCACAGCCGAGGACGACCTCACTCCCCTGTCCAGCTGGACTCCGGGCGCGAAGGCCATCGCCGATGATGGACTTGTATCGGAAGAACGTGTTCTCCACCCCGTATGGTGCGATTAATGGGCCGACCCCTCATGCGGCCTCTCGATAGTAGAAACTGAGCAGTCCGCCGAGGCGCTCACGCCGCTGCACGTCGGCGTCCGCGCGTACCGGAGGTGGCGGTCGTTGCAGGAGCTGGTTGTCGAGTCCCTGGTGGTTTCTCTCACGCTGATAATGCTCGACGTACTCGTGAACGATGAGCCGCAAATGCCCCTCGCCGAGCGGGACGACACGATGGAGGCACTCCTCTTTGATCGACCGGACGAACCGCTCGGCATAGGCGTTGAGATTCGGGCTCTTCGGCGGCAGCCGGATCGGCCCCACATCGCCACTTGTCAGGATCTCGCCGAAGACCCGCGTGTAGAGAGGATCGCGGTCATGAATCAACTGACGCGCGGTTCGCAGGAAACCATCGACTGGATCGGTCAGATTGCGGGCCATCTGTTCCATCCACCGGCCATCGGGCTGGGGGTGGATCCCAGCGATGTGCACACGGCGGGTCTTCAGCACGATCACGAAGAAGACGAAATACCGCCGAAGACCGGCCAGGGTGAGCACCTCGACCGTGAATAGATCGGCGGCCGCCAGGCCTTCCCAGTGCGCCTGCAGGAACGTCTTCCACGGCGTGCGCTGGTTCCGCTCTGGAGCAGGGGCGATCCCGTGGTCGTGCAAGATCCGCTTCACCGTGTTCCGGGCGATGTTGCGGCCGAGGTTGGCGAGCGCGCCGCGGATCCGCGTGTAGCCCCACGTCGGATTCTCATCCGCCATCCGTACGACGAGTTCGGCCACCGCCCTGGGTGTCATCGGCCGTCCCCGACGCCGGCGGGCACTGCCATCGTACTTCTGGGCGATCAGACGCCGGTACCAGCGGAGAATCGTGTCAGGCGTGACGATGCCTGCCACCTGACTCAAGATCCGCCGGCCGAGTTTCTGGCCGCGCACCGCGAGTCGCCGGCGCTGGGCGTCGGTCAGACGAAGCGGTCGAGGACCAAGATGCTCCCGGAGGACGCGATTCTCCTCCCGGAGATAGTCGATGCGATCTTCTTGGTGGCGAGTCACCCAGCCAGCCAAGGCCAGCACGAGGAAATGCAGAGTGTGGGGCATGGCCGGAGGCTACATGGCTCAGACACGGCCGTCACCCACGTTGTCTCGGGGATTCACTCGCCTCGGCCGTTTTCTCGCACCATACGACGTCCAGAACAGCCGGTCAACGGGCCGCAACCGCGGGCGCCCGCGGGCCTGTCGCTGCAGGACCGCTCATTGATGACGAAGCGCCGCGTTCTCAATCTGGAGCGCCGCCTGGCTCTGCAGGCCTGAGCCCAACGCGGTGAACAGTACGAGACAGACGGTCCGCATGGCCCGTGATGCTAGCAGGCCGACGCGAGATCCTCAATAATGCCCAATGTACATAATGGGGGGACGAGGTTTTCGGTAGGCACAACCCAGGAAGACGTTGTTTCGAGGCTGCAAGGCCTACGGCCCACTCGCTCGCGTACCTACGCATCGGCGACTGCGTTACCGCGGTCGCCGCAAGGCTCACTACCGGCGTGGGTGGGCTGGCCCCTCACCGGGCGGGGCTCGCACCCGCTGGACGACACACAAGGTTTCATGACCTACTCCTCAATCCCCCTTGACCGGCCTGCCTGGCCGCACCATGTAACAACGTCCCCCTCAGCTATCGCGGCCATCGATTCCCGCCTAAGATCATCCGTCGCGCCGGGTGGCTGTATCACCGGCTACGTCGCTGGTTCTTGAACTCGTCAAAGGGCGCAATCGAAGCTCATCTTTCAGGATGATGTTAGTAGTCCGTGTATTAGGATCGAACACGATAATGATCTCGCCACGGTGCAGTTGACGCCTGACGGCGCTCTTCTTGTCATCCAGTGTTCGCTCTTCAGCACCGTAGTCTGTTCCGTCACGGGTCACAAACTCCTCGAGCAATCCGTCGAGAGCCTGGCCACTCAGTGCCTCAACAGGGATCTGCACAATCCTCACTCCGCCCGCTCCAGCCCACCCGTCCAGGGCATGACGCCCTCCCCCAATAGGAGAGAGTGTGACCCGAGTAGTGTCCTCCGTTTGATCCGTTCTCGCCGCGTCAGAATCGCTACCCGTCGTCCCTCGTAGACATCAGCCGCGGTCGGGTAGACCAGGGTCGTTGCTGACCCTGGCCCCCCACAGATCCGGACGTGCGGGTTCTGCCGCATCCGGCTCCTCGACAGACAGCTTCGCTACGCGCCGTCGCGTACCCGCTGGTCCAGGAAGCCAGGCGATGGCCACCGCCATCCCTAAGGCTTGTCTGGCCAGTTCGGCTATCCGTTGTCGTGACGTGGAGACGGGACCCAACCTCGGTGTGTTGGCCGTCTTTCCCTCCAACGGTGCCACCTGCCGGTGCCCCCTTCCCTCCACGGGGTCTCGTGGGCTCAATTCCCCCGCTTCGGCGGTGTCGGGTCGGAGGAGGCGCCCATCGAAGGGCTCGCCTCCGTCCGCCGCTCAAACGGTACGTGCGGTTTTCCCGCATACCGCTTTCACAAGGCTGCCCGGGGGCAGAGAGATGGAAGGTGTTAACGAGTGGACCTTCTGCTCTCCTGTGGGATTGAGCCAGTCCGCGAGTCTCCTCGGCCGATCGCTTCTGGGTCTTTCACATAAGGAACTTATCCGCGCCATCGGCCTTACTCACTCCCGTCCTGCCGTCTCTCCCACCACCTTGCCGACCGACTTCCCCAGCCCACCCGGCTGCCGCTCTCGCGGTCGAACGGCTTTCACCGCCCGTCAGGTACTATTCGGTCGTCCGACTCCTCGCACGACATCGCCTTCCACTTCGCCGTCAGACTTATAGGTCGGCTTACCTCGGTGCCAGCCGAGGACCGTGCGAGGCCTCCTGGGGTCACGTGTGGTTCTTCCGTACCGTGCCGTCTGCACACACCTTGATGCGATGGGTGGATGGAAACGCCTTCGCCCCCATAGTGCGGGCTCGGCCTTGCCCCATCTTTGGCCGACCAGTTCATCATGGGATCGCTCCCTCGATTACGGCCCGGTACTGCTCCTCATACCCTTCAGATTCCACCTCGCGGTGGACACCCTGTCCTCCGCCGCGCAACCAGCACGCGACGGCCAGTGAGGCATTACCCCCACTTTTGGATACGGTGCTCTCCATCAGAGCACCGGAGGGACTTGAACCCTCCTGAGCCACACGCTGCCCAGCGCACACTATGAGACACTCCGACTCCTCGCCGCGGCATTGTCAAGTTGACGGAAATCACGTCGATCGCCCCCCAAGATACTGGGCCCTAGCTCGTCGCGAGCCCACCATGCTGGGCATCAAAAACAGCCGTCAGCCTCAACTTGACAATACCTCGGAACATCCTAGCGACCACTCCCAGGATCACCAAACTTGATAATCTCAACGGATTGCGGGCTGAGTAGTAATTCGCCACCCACAGGCTTGCCGCGCCGGCGCGGAGCGGCAGTGCCAGCGAAAGGCTCGCCGCGCCGCGCAGGACCGCGCGCCGACCGATGAGGCGCGTGCTGGGAGGACGGGTGCGCACGACTACGCTGGGACCGGCTCAGCTGGGACGAGCTGGTCGAGCCAGTAGGCCTCGTCGTCGCGGCGGCGGATGAGGAAGCGGCCGAGGTCATCCAGATCCTTCGCCTGGTGATAGCGGAGATACATCCGCTCCTCGTCGACTGCCATGATCTCGACTTTGCCGGTCTCGTGTGACATGCAGTAGCGAGCGCGTCGCGCCAAACCCGATCCCTGCCGGAGCGCCTGCTGGAAGATCTCCCAGCCGCGCACGATCGGCACTTCGTACGGCTCGTTCCCGGCGGTCGGGCGTCCCTGGAACAGGTAATAGGGCGGGCAGCCGATGTAGGACAAGGTCGCGTACAACTCGGCGAGGACATACGGGTCGTCGTTGATGCCCTTGATCAGCGGGCATTGGTTGACGCAGACGACGCCGTTTCTGATGCACGCATCGATGCCCTCGATGGCCACGTCGGTCAGCTCGCGCGGATGATCGAAGTGGGCCATCATGTAGATGCGGTGCTCGGGCGTGGAGTACTTCCGGAACGCGGCCTGCAGCGCATCGTCGCCCAGCACACGCCACGGGTCGAACGCGGGCATCTTGGAGCCGAGCCGGATGATCCGGACATGCGGAACGGCTCCGAGCGCCTCGAAGATGTTGACGAGCCGGCGCGTGCTCATCAGCAGCGGATCGCCGCCGGTCAGCAGGACGTTGGTGACCTCCGGATGGTCGGCGATATAGCGGAGGCCGTCACTGATGTCGTTCATCACCTCGTCGTTCTCGTCCATGAACAGCCGCTTCCGGAAGCAGTAGCGGCAGTACGCCCCGCAGACCTCGTTGCACAGGAGGAGCACCGTATCGGTGTATTTGTGCTGGACGCCGCGTGCAACGGTGACACTCGCCTCGTTGCTGGCGTCGAGCCGTCCCCAGTCGATGAGCTCCTCGTCGCGCGGAATGATCAGCTGGCGGATCGGATCCTCGGGGTCGTTCCAATCGATGAGCCCGAGGTAGTAGTCATTCGCCCTGAACACGTACTTATCCGCAACCGGTTTCAGCCGTTCCCGCTCCTGGGGCGTCAGCTGTTCGATCTGGTCGAGACGCCGGACGTAGCTCACCCGCTTCCGGGTGGTGGGCCGCGTCGTGGCGTTGGTCGGTGTCTGGGGCATTGACGTTGGTGTCTAACGCTCGGTTTCCCTTCGACGGTTCCGACTGACAGCGGGGTCGCCGGAGGCTGCCCGGTCGCGAGTGACACACCCCGACGACCGGATGGAGAACAGCGGGCTGAGAAGTATCGGGTGCGGTTCGCCCGGATGCAAGCCCGATCGGGAAACCCGGATAGACCCATAAAACGCCAGATGTCCTCCCAAGCGGCCAGGCGATCCTCTTTTCCATCAGCGGGACGACCGGGACGAGCGACCGCATTGCAGTGTACTCGCGTGAGGCCGACGACCACACCGAACTCTTGGACGGGAGGTTCCCTCGCTATGTGGCGTCCGGCCACATTGTGTTTGTCCGCGGTAACGCCCTGTGGGCCGTGCCGTTTGATCAGGAACGACTGGTGCTCATGGGCGACCCGACGCCGCTGATCGACGGCGTTCGAGTTGGACAATTCTTCAGAGGCGGGCCGTTTTCGGTGGCGGACGACGGCACGCTCGTGCTACACGCGCGGTCAGGTCCCTGAGGAGCTGCACTCCCTCGTGTGGGTTGATCCTGACGGTGTGACCGAGCCGCTCCGTGGCGCCCGGCCAGATCGCTACTTGAGCGTCCACCTGTCGCCCGACGGGCACTCCTGAGTAAACGTACCGTTCTGGGACGATTTCTTCGCGATGTTTCGCGACCAGAGGGCGCGTGAGTTGGCTGTCAACTTAACGAGTCCGGGCCAGAATGAGGCGAGTTGATCCCAGGATCAGGCTGCCGTCACCTGGGCCCACACGGTGAACGACCGTGCTCGCAACATCCGATGATGAGCCGCCCTGAGTAGGTGTCGACCCACGCGAAAGAGATTCTGAATGACACCGTGGACGTGCAAGAACCGCTGCGCGTGGTCGGATGACGTGAAGCCTCGCATCTGACGTTCGCGTTGTCGCGTGGGTTGATGCGAGACTTCGGCGCGATTGTTCGCGTATCGCCTCGTGTCATGGGTGACCAGCGGCATGAGGTCCCGATGGGCGACACGGTAGCTGCCCAGCTTGTCGGTCACGAGCCGCACGGGTTCCTGTCGCTGACTCTTCAACAGTCGGCGAAAGAATCTCCGCGCTGCACGCCCGTCCCGACGGGGTTGTACGAGGATGTCGATCAGGTCACCGTCTTGATCCACCGCGCGCCAGAGATACTGGCGCTGACCGTTGATCGTCACGAAGACTTCGTCCAGGAACCACGTATCTCCGAGTCGACCCTGTCGGCGCTTCAACTGCCGAGCGTAGTCGGGGCCGAACTTCCCGCACCACTGGCGAACGGTTTCGTAGGACACGATGATTCCTCGTTCGGCCAGCAAATCCTCCACATCCCGGAAGCTCATGCAGTATCTGTGGTAGAGCCAGACGGCATGGCTGATGATTTCGGGCGGAAAGCGATGCCGATGGTAGCGGGGCCGGCGAGTGTTCATCCCGGCATTGTGCCGGGCGGAGAGTTAACCTGACAATGCCGTATCGCCACCTCGACTACTTCGCCGACATGATCTACTTGACCGTCGGGGACCTCGATATCCCTGCGCAGATTCCCAGCCAGTTGCGTACGCTGTGAGAGACGTCGAAACCGCTATGACACAGCTTCATCAGCGCAGTTCGTTAGTTGGGAAACTCGGATATAGCCGTTTTAAGGAGAAAGACGAATGCAGGAATTGGAAGGTGCAGGTACGTCGTTAGTGAAAAAAAAGAATGGATTACTTCGGGCTATCTGCTCCAGGTGTGCAACAGATCCGAATGTAGATGTGGAATCCGATGACCGGTTCAAGGAGAGAGAATCAGATATGACCCACAACTGCTATAAGTGCGGCGAACATCTGGATTGACGGCTAGTTGTGCTATTCGGATGTGTGCTCGTGTACGTCCACTAGGTTGCCGGGTATTGTCAAGTTGACGAAAAGCTCGTCGATCGACCCCCAAGATACTGGGCTCAAGCCCATCGCGAACCCACCATGCTGGGCATCAGAAACGGCCTTCAGCCTCAACTTGACAATACCCCCCTTACAGCTCATGGCCCTAACCGTCGGCTCCCGCCTCGGGCACTACGATGTGACCGCCCTCATCGGCGAGGGGGGCATGGGGCAGGTCTATCGGGCACGGGGCAGTGAGCTTGACCCATCGGAGTGACAATGGTCGAAATGAATCGGATACGCAGCATGCTTGAAGAGCAACGTCAGGAATTGGCGGATCAGCTCAACGCTGTTGACAGGGCGATCGCAGCTCTCAACAGTGCCAGAACGCCCGGTACTGAAACACGGCCGGCCGAACCGGATGTCCGAGCTGAACTCACTGTGAGCGCCGTTCTCCCAACGCCGGTCGAACCCAGGCGCGGGCTGAGTGATGCTCATAAGGAGGCGATATCCGCCGGCAAACGCAGAGCGCGCGCAGCCAAGGACGTAGCCAAAGGTCTTGCGAGGGAAGTGCCCGACGACTCGTTCGTGCCCGCGATCAGGACGCGAGGCAACAGTCCGTCACCCCGTCTGGTGAAGCGACCGAGCCAAAGGTAACTAGATTCTGAAGCCCGCTTCATTGTTGCCAAGTGCAACACGTTGCACTGCCACCTATAATTCGGGCCGACCAGCGGCGATAGATTCAAGACAACCCATGGCCCTCACCGTCGGCTCTCGCATCGCCCACTACGACATGACTAGGGAGCACATGTGCCGCTAGAAATCGGCACCCGGCTCGCACATTACGACGTCACCGCTCTCATCGGCGAAGGCGGCATGGGCCAGGTCTATCGCGCCACCGACACGCAACTCGGCCGCGACGTCGCGTTGAAGATCCTCCCCGACGCCTTCGCCGCGGACCCGGATCGGCTCGCTCGGTTTCAGCGGGAAGCGCAGGTGCTGGCCAGCCTGAACCATCCGGGGCTCGCGGCTATCTACGGCATCGAGAAGAGCAAGGACACGCAGGCGCTCGTCCTGGAACTGGTCGAAGGGCCAACCCTCGCCGACCGGATCGCCAAAGGCCCGATCCCGCTGGATGAGGCGCTGCCGATTGCGAAACAGATCGCGGAGGCGTTGGAGGCCGCGCACGAAGCCGGGGTGATCCACCGGGACTTGAAGCCCGCGAACATCAAGGTGCGGGAGGACGGCACCGTGAAGGTGTTGGACTTCGGGCTGGCCAAGGCACTGGACGCGCCGGTGGGTGAGCCCGATCAGTCCCCGACACTCACGGCGGCGGCCACCCAGATGGGCGTGATCATGGGCACCGCCGCCTACATGTCCCCCGAGCAGGCGCGCGGGAAGCCGCTGGACAAACGGAGCGACATCTGGGCGTTCGGGGCGGTGCTCTTTGAGATGCTCGCTGCTGGCCGGCTCCCACATCGGCTGGGGCCTGAACGATCCTGTCGACGCGGAGGGCTGGGGGTCGTCCCGGATCACGATGATCGAGCGGCTGCTGCCCCATATCCAGCAGTTCGTCCGCGTCCGGCAGGTGCTGGCGGGCGCCGGCGCCCTGGGCGCGTCGCTCGCCGACCTGCTCGCCACCACCGGGCTGGGCATCATCCAGCTGGACGGGCGCGGGCGGATCGCGGCGGCGAACGACCGGGCCCTGGCCCTGCTGCGCACCGGCGAGGGGCTGGTCGACAAGGGCGGGGCCCTGGGCGCGGACGTCCCGGCGGACGACGCCGTGCTGCAGGGCCTGTTGACGCGCGCCCTGCCGCCGTTCGGTGGGCCGGGCGCCGGCGGGTCGATGACGGTGCGGCGCGCGGCGGACCCCCTGCCGCTCGTGGTGCACCTCCTGCCGCTCGGGCGGCCGGAGCCGGCCGCCTGCACCTGGCCGGTGGCCGCGGTGGTGGCGGTGGTCGACCCGGCGCGCCGGCCGCGGCTCGATCCGGCGCTGGTGGCGGCGGGCCTGGGCCTCACCCCGATGGAGAGCCGGGTGGCGGTGCTGTTGACCGAGGGCAAGAGCCTGCGTGAGGTCGCTGCGGAGACGGGGCGCCAGGAGACCACGATCCGGTGGCACCTGCGGCAAATCTTCACCAAGCGCGGCATCGCCCGGCAGGCGGAGCTGGTGCTGTCGCTGGGGGGCGCGCCGCACGGCCGGCGGTGAGCGCCGCGGCGCTATGCGGACCGGTCGAAGAACGCGAGGCACGTGCGCGCGAGCGGCTTGCGGCGTCCCTTCTCGGTGAGCACGGCGTAGTAGGCGCGGTCGAATGTGATGAACCCGTCGCCGAGCGCGACCAGGGCGCCGGCGTCCAGCAGCCGCTCGATGAAGTACCGCCAGCCCAGCGCGAGGCCATGCCCGGCGGCGGCTGCCTCCAGCACGTAGGCGTAGCTGTCGAACCCGCGGCGGCGCGGCGCCGCGTCCGGGCGTCCGGCGCACGACCCCGTATGGTGCGAAAAAGCGGCCGAGGCTAGGTCGGTGCTGGTCGAGTCTCCCAAGTAGTCTCAGGCTATGCCGCCTGCGCTGCAGTTCCTCGTCCTCACGTTCGCTGGCTGGGTGAACCGTCACCAAGACGATCTGATCGACTATCTCCGGGAGGAGAATCGGGTCCTCCGAGAACACCTGGGCCCTCGGCCGCTTCGCCTGACGGACGCCCAGCGTCGTCGACTCGCTGTGCGCGGTCACAAACTCGGCCGGCGGGTCTTGACGCAGGTCGCGGGCATCGTCACCCCGGATACGATCCTGCGTTGGTACCGGAGACTGATCGCCAAGAAATACGATGGCAGCGCCCGCCGACGTCGAGGTCGACCAATGACCCGACAAGACGTCGCCGAGCTCGTGGTCAGGATGGCGGTCGACAATCCGCGGTGGGGCTACACGCGGATCCGCGGCGCGCTCTCAAACCTCGGCCACACTATCGCCCGGACCACGGTGAAGCGGATCCTGCACGACCACGGAGTCGACCCGGCGCCCGAGCGGAGCCGGCACATGCCCTGGAAGACGTTCCTGCAGGCGCACTGGGAGGGCCTGGCGGCCTGCGATCTGTTCACCGTCGAGGTGTTGACGCTGGCGGGGCTCAGGCGGTACCTCGTCTTCTTCGTGATCGAGCTGAGATCCCGCCACGTGACCATCGCCGGGATCCACCCGCAGCCGGGCGGCGCGTGGATGGAGCAGCAGGCCCGCAATGTGACCGACCCGGTCGATGGCTGTTTGCGCAGGGCGCGCCCTCTGATTCACGACCGCGATCCCCTCTCTACGCGGGTCTTTGGCGAGATCCTGGAGAGCGCCGGTGTTCAGCCGATTCGGCTGCCGCCGAAGAGTCCCAATCTCAACGCCTATGCCGAGCGGTTCGTCAGGTCGATCAAAGAGGAGTGTCTCACACGCGTGGTCCCGCTCGGCGAGGGGCATCTGCGTCGTCTCGTCTACGAGTACATAGAACACGACCATCGCGAGAGAAACCACCAGGGACTCGACAACCAGCTCCTGCAACGACCACCACCTCCGCGAAGGCCGGACGCCGACGTTCGGCGGCGGGTACGCCTCGGAGGATTACTCAGTTTCTACAATCGAGAGGCCGCATGAGGGGTCGACCGATTAAACGCACCTTACGGGGTGCAAGGATGTCAAGATATGCCCGCGCTGGTCGCTGCCCTCCGGGCACGCGACGCGCGGTTAGGACTCGGGGAGTCGTCAGACATGGTTGCGTAGTCGTGAACCAAGCTGCCGCTGAGTTTCAACAGCGCACGGGACATCCCCGAAATAATATGGAAACCTGGTGGGAGTTCGATGAACGGCCCTGGCATTATGGCAGTGAGCGTGGCACGTCAACATCCGTAAGAACAGCGACGTGGACGTGGGCGTGATGACATGACAAAACGAAAACGCAAGCCCCATAAACCGCGGACCAAACAAACCCCAGGAAAAATGGCTCCCACAAGCGGGCCGGGTCGGTCACAAAAGCCTCAAGGTGAATGGATACCGTTCGAACACCGTGACGCTGACGGGAATCCGACGCTCTCCAAACATTTGATCGCGGGCACGTACCACCGTCGATACGAGGAAGTGCCTGAGGGTAGCGAAATTAAGATCCTCGTGCTCGCTGGATACAAGCCGAAACCGCTGATGTTGGTCGAGCGGAAAATATATGAAATCCACCGTCTATCTCTCCGAGGGTGGCGACGGATCGGACAGATTGTCGTAGAGGTGGATGGTTGGCGGAGTCACGAAGTCGATTGGTTCAATGTAATGCGAGGGGTCAGTCTCCAAGTCTCTGACCCTGCCATTCCGGGCCAGCATACCGAAAAGTCCGCCTACATCGTCTCGGAGTCGTCCTTTAATCGGAAAATCGTGACAGCGCCGGATGACAAAGGAAGCCCGACCGAGACCCACCTGCACGAAGGAACACTGAAAATTACAGAGACATGGAAATCGGCCTGGCGAAGGCAGGCAGTGGAAGTCATGAATTTGGGGGTCAAGAGGCTTCTCTTACCCTTGTTAGTCGCACTAGTGGCTGGTCTCGCCTTCTGGTGGATCGGCTAATCACCGAGTCCTTCGTCCCGGCTTCTGCGCGAGGTGGTGGTGGTGCTGACGAACAGAAAGACACCGTCCGGCCCTACGTAATTAGCTGAGCCGTAGCGCGCCGGGCGTGCGGAGGCTATCCGGGAGAGCCGTGGACACGTTCGGATCGTGAAGGCGATCCGGGCTGTTTGGGCGACTGTTGCTGGAGAGGCAACAGCGCACGTAGATCCACCCGCGGAAGACGCGGCCGAGGCGACGCGGTGAGAGAGCGGATGCGGAGGTGGTCGGATGGTCAAGGTCGTGAGCTGGAACATCGGCAAGCGCGAGAAGCCGTGGCGCGAACTGGTGCAGATGGCCAGCGAAGGTGCTGCGGATGTGGCGCTCTTGCAGGAGGCGGGAATCCCGCCCGGAGACGTGGTGGACCGGATCGAATACGTGGACGGGGTGTTCTGGAACCGGCACTTGTACGACCGCTGGCCGCTGGTCGTGAAGCTGTCCGATCGCATCACCGTCGAGCCGTACCGACAGGTCCCACCGATCAGCGACCTCGGTCAGGATGCGATTGGCGTCAGTGGCATCGGCACGATCGCCGCCGGGAGGGTGATCCCGCGCGACAACGAGGAAGAGGCGTTTGTGGCAGTCTCGATGTACGCACGCTGGTTGCGTCCTCATCCGTCTACGAAGAGTCGGTGGGGTGTCGGGTACTCGGATGCCTCCGCACATCGGATCATTTCGGACTTGTCCGTGCCTTGGTGCACAACTCCATTGAGGGCTGAGAGTCTCCCGTGACTCCGCCTGCCGGTCATCCGATCATCTCGCCATCGGGTATCCCGAGCGCCGTCATGGTGTTCAGAATCTTGCACCCCAACCTCACCTCGACTCTCTGGGACGCCAGTCCCCTCGCTCGCATCGCTGAGCCCAGGATGGCCTTGTAGCGGTGGAACGTCGTCTCCACCTTGCTTCGCCTGCTGTAGCCCGATGCGAGGTACCACTTCCGTTTCCCAACACGTGATCGTGCTCGGATGTTACGAGTCCGCTGTCGCGTGCCCGCGGAGTCGAGCGCAAGCTGAGCGCCCTTTCGTGGCGGTATCAGCACCTTCGGCGATCGATGAGCACGGTGATTCTCCAGCGTCTTCTAGACGTCGCCGGTGTCGTACGCGGCGTCGGCCTTGGCCGAGGCGATGGGACGCTCGATCTGGCCGACGAGTGACGCCACCCGGGAAGCGTCTCGAGCCCGCTTGCTCGTGAGCGCGCAGGCGACCACGTCACTGGTTGGCTCATCCACAGCGAGGTGCAGCTTGCGGGAGTCCCTGGCTTTCGGCGGAGTGCGCAACTGGCCGACGTGCACTGAAAGACCGCTGCTGTCGATGAGGAGGTGGACGGGCTTCACGGTTCGCCTCTCGTAGGAAGCAACCTTCCCCAGCCTCGCCTTGCGCCTCGAGATCGTGCTGTGGTCGGGCACGTCGTTGTCCAGATTCAGGAGCGTCAGCAGCGAGCGCAGGAAGCCCTCAGTCTGCCTGGACGCCAGGCCAAACACCAAGCCCAAGGTGACCGTCGTCTCGATGGCGTGGTTCGAGTACTTGCGTTGTCGGCCTGGCTTCCTGCGCGTCGGCCTCGGCGAGTTCCAGTTGGCGAGCTTGCCATCGGTGAGTCCGAGCCCGACGGTCAGACTCCCGCGAGCGCGGAGACCCGTCTCGTACTCCCGCCAATTCCGGACACGGTAGGCCTTCTGGACGTACTTCCGCTGGGTGCGCTTGAAACTCGTCATGCGGGACCTCGGATCTCGGGGTGGAGGGCAATTATTGACCGAGATCGCGAGTTGTGCACCAAGGCAGGAACTCGACAGGGAGAGGCAGCCCACGAACAGGCTGATCCTGACCTGTTGGGTGATTTTCGGGCCAGCTGACGCTTGAGAGAATGGCGCCCTCGGAAAGTGAGGGAGCCATGAAGAAGACCCGATTCACCGAAGAGCAGATGGTCACGATCCTCCGGGAGGCCGACACGAAGCCGGTCCCGGACGTGGCGAAGAAGCACGGTGTCAGCGGCCAGACGATCTACAGCTGGCGGAAGCACGTTGGCAGCATGGAACCGTCCGACGTCAAGTGCGTGCGCCAGCTCGAGCAGGAGAACGGCCGCCTGAAGAAGATGGTGGCGGACCGTGACCTGGAGATCGACGTCCTCAAGGAGATCACGAGAAAAAATGGTAGGCGCCCGCGTGCGCCGGCAGCAGGTCGCGTATACCCGATCACGCGGTCTGTCAGACCGCCGCGCGTGCGCCGTGCTCTCGGTGGCACGGTCGACGTTGGGCTACCAGTCGCGACTGGCCGTGCGGAATGCCCCGGCGCTGGCCGCGATGCATCGTTTGGCGGCCCAGTACCCGCGTGACGGATATCGGCGGATTCGGATTTTCCTTCGACGGGAAGGCCATGTGATGCGCCCCGATCAGGCCCATCGACTCTGGCGTCACGCGGGGCTGCAGGTGCCCCGCCGGCGCCCCCGGCGCCGCGTGGCGGTCAGGTAGACCAGGGTCGTTGCTGACCCTGGCCCCCCACAGATCCGGACGTGCGGGTTCTGCCGCATCCGGCTCCTCGACAGATGGCTTCGCTACGCGCCGTCGCGTACCCGCTGGTCCAGGAAGCCAGGCGATGGCCACCGCCATCCCCAAGGCTTATCTGGCCAGTTCGGCTATCCGTTGTCGTTTCGGTGAGACGGAATCCAACCTCGGCATGTTGGCCATCGTTCCCTCCAACGGCTCCCTCTGTCGGCGCCCCCTTCCCTCCACGGGGTCTCGTGGACCCGATTCCCCCGCTTCGCCGGTACTATGAGACGCTCCGATTCCTCGCCGCCCATCCCCTCACGCTTCGTTGCCTTCGCGTGACGGTACCATCCGAGCACCTGCGGCTTCGCTCCGTCGGACGCCAGGTGCGCCGTCCACGGCCTCGGGCTTGGTGAGCCGGTGCCCGCCCCCCGGCAACCTTTAAGATGGAGACGACGAGGCCTCCCGGGTTCCCGGGAAACCCACCCGCACGCATGCCACGCGCTCCGACCCCGGCGAGGTCGCCGCCTCCACGGCCTCTGAGATGCGGCGAGATAACCTTCCGTCCAACGCACGACGTCGGCCCTCACAAACAATGCATTTCGGGGCTCAATCACGCGGCCTACGGGCTCCCTGTGAACGCTTCGCGCCCTGGGTCACCCCAGGCCCACGCATCACTCGGTTCCGGCTGGCGGCCGACCTTGGCCGGATGGGATTGGATACCCACAGGGTTTCGAACAAGGTTTCAAAGATCACATCACGGCATCTTGTCCCCCTTGACGGGGCTTTCCCGGCACACGCGTTGTTGCACGAATCGTCACGGGCCCGCACGATGCCACTCGACAGAATCCTCACCTGCCGATGCGATATGACACGGGTCGTCCGAGGGCGGTCATCCGATTCAGGATCTCACAGCCGAGGACGACCTCACTCCCCTGCCTGGCTGGACTCCGGGCGCGAAGGCCATCGCCGATGATGGACTTGTAGCGGAAGAACGTGTTCTCCACCCGGCCCTGACGATGGTACCCTGACACCTGCTTCCAACGGCGCCGGCCGAGTTGCTTCACCACCGTGATCGTCCGATCCCGCGCGGGCGACCGCGGGCCGTGGCCAGAGACAGTCGCCGTCCTGGCCGGTGAGATGACGACTGTCGCACCCCGCGCCGTCGCAGTCTCGTAGACGGCGACCGTGTCAGAGGCGGCGTCAGCGGTGACGCGCACGAGAGGGCCCTCGACCGCGGTGAGCAGATCGAGGGCGGTGGTTGCAGCATCACCCGTCGCCTCGGTCAGCGTGTGAACGAGGATCACGCCTGATTGATCGACGCCAACGTGGAGCTACCGCCAGCCACGCTGGCCGCGGCCCCCGTGTGTCGCGACGGCCCACGCGCCTTAGCCCACGATCGACAGGCCGGTGCTCTCGACGATGAGATGGATGGGTCCCGTGGCCGGGACGCGACGGAGCATCACAGCAAGCTGCTGACTCTGCCGCGAGCGTGTGGTGTGGTCCGGCGCATCCAGATCGGCGCCCATCAAGGCCAGGACCGACCGCACGAACCCCTCCGTCTGGCGCAAGGGTAAGCTGAAGACAAGCCGGAGGACCAACGCGGTCTCGATCGTCACATCCGAGAACCGCTTCTGCCCGCCGGGTCGACCGGAGGGCGACGGTCGCCACGCGTCCGTGGCATCGGCAGAGTGCCACAGGGTCACGTCACCTCACTGGACGAGCGCTCGCTCGTACTCCCGCCAGTTCCCGACGCGATACGTTGTCTTGTATTTCGGAGGCACCCTCGACTTCATCAGAAGGATCGTGCGCCGGCCGCGGCAACAGGACCAGCCGGTTGACGATGCCCGCCGAAGTGAGGGTCAGGAGCCATGCACCAAAGCCTCAAATCATCCCGGCGACAAACGGCTGCTTGGGCAGACGGGCGACGGGGTCGATCCGCGCGGTGCGGTGGCGGCAGTCGCGACAGCGCAGGCGGAGCGCGAGTTCTGCCACGCGCATGTGGGAATGGGTGCGTGGGTGGGTCAGCACTTCGGCGGGGTCCACCCGTGTCTGACGACCGCAGGTGCCGCATGTCGCGACGAACATCCATGCACCGTCGGCGTAGTCACCCAGCCGCATCTTACTGAAAATCCTCGAGTTCGGGAATGCGCCCGTAGGCGATCTTGGCGCCCACGTAGCCGCCGGGCTCGCCGCACTGACCGTAGCCGATGAGGGTGCGTCCATAGCGGCGGTTGAGGGCGTCGACGGCCGCGGTCAGGCGGACCACGCGCGCCCGGTCGTCCGGCGCGTGCCACGGCAGCGTGAGTTGCACGGACTCCGCCGGCCTAAACCGGTCGAATGCCACCGTCAGGCGAAACAGGGTGACCTGCGGACGCGCCTCGACAAGCGCCGCCCAGAGCCCAGTCAGCGCCTCAAGGCCCGCTCGATCATCATTCGCGGCGGCGACCACCGCCGCCGCCGTCCAGCGCGGCGCGTCGAAACAGTCGACCGACAGCGTGAGCCGCTGGGCGAGATATCCTTCCCGCCGCATGCGCCGGGCCGCCTTCACGACCAGCTGCCGCGCCAAGATCCGGGCGGCCGATGCCTGCCGCTGCCCCGGGGGCAGGACCCGGCCGTGGCCGATGGACCGACGCTGTGTCCGCGGCGGGGCCACCGCGTAGCCATGGAGCGCGTACCAGAGCCGCGCACCGGTCACGCTGCCCCAGGCTGCGCGGAGCTGGAGCGGGTCCGCCTGCCACAGGTCTTCCACAGACGTGAGGCCCCATCGCGCCAACCGCGTCCGCATCCGCGTGGCCACCCCGGGCACGTCCTCGAGGTCGAGCGTGAGCAGCCGGCCCGGCAGGTCCCGCGGCTGCAGCACGGTCAGGCCATCCGGCTTGTCGAGGTCCGCGGCGATCTTGGCGAGCCAGCGGTTCGGGGCGTAGCCGATGGAACACGTGATGTGATCGCCCACGGCGTCACGGAGGCGCTGCTTGATCTGGTGCGTGAGGGCCGCGGGGATATCGCGGGGCTCCACCGTGGCGGCGAACTCGTCAATGGAGCACACGGCATCGATGGGCAGTACGTCGAGAACCGCTGCGACGATACGGTGGTGGATGCGCGTATAGAGATCGGGCTGCTGGGGGACCAGCGCGATCCCCGGGCACCGTCGGCGGGCGTCCGCGATGGCCATGCCGGTTGTGACCCCGACGCGCTTGGCCAGTGTGTTGGCGGCGATCACGCAGCTGTTGACGGCCCCGGCGAACGGGATGACCCCCAGGGGCCGGCCCTGCAACTGGCGGTCGGCCTGTTCTTCACACGCGGCAAAGAAGCCGTCGAAATCGATGTACAACTGCTCCGGGAAGGTGGGCTTCCGCACCCGCGCACCATAGCGAATATAAAGCGAACACACAAGCGGCAGAAGAGATGCCGCAAGGCGAGGGAACATGGCCAGTCTCGTGGATCCCATCCTCGTCCCGGGCGGCTCGCCCGCCGGGCATGAGGCCGCTGGCGGCGACCGTGAGGCGACGCCCCGCTGGCGGGTGTTGGCCCTGCGCCGGCGAGTGGCATCCAGCCTTCCGGGATGCACCCGCAGCCGGGCCCGGGGTGTGCTCGTGTTCGGCGGCGTCGGCCTGCCCCGTCGCTGCGTGTGCCACGATCGCGGGCCGGTGGCGCACAGGCGGGCGGTGTCCGGCCACTGCCGCCCCCGGCCACGCGCCGGTGCCGGGGGGCCGTGCGCCTTTACGCGGTGCCGCGTCGTACGAGGCGGAGGGGTGATGCAGTGCGCGGGGCGCCGGGCCCGGCCGTGTGGAGCCGCCGACGGGCTGGCACCGCCTGCGCCTGTTGCGCGAGATACTCGACGAGTTGGTCCCCGGCGTCGAGCAGTTCCTGCTCATTAATAATGTTGTAGCGGTCGAAGATGGCGCGGCTCTTGTGTCCGGTCAGGAGCATGGCAACCCGCTCGGGGACATTCGCGCGGATCAGGTTGCGGGCGGCGGTGCGGCGACAGTCGTGGAGGAAGCGGGTCGGCACCCCGGCCGCCTGGCAGGCGGTGCGCCACGCCGTGCGCCAGCGGCGGACGGGGATGCCGTCGCGGTGGAAGACGAGCGGGCTGTCGGGGTCGCGGCGTGCCCGCCGTCGCGCTATGGCCTCGGCAATGGGTTGTGAGATGGGGAGCACCCGCCCCACCAGGGTCTTCGAGCGCCCTGGCGAGAGCCGGATGACGCCGCCGGCCTCGTCGATCTCGTCCCAGGTGAGGCCGAGGATCTCCTGCTTGCGCCACCCGGAGTAGTAGGCCACATCGAGGATGTCCTGCCACGGGGCGGGTAGGTGGGCGCGGACGGCGAGGTATTCGGGGTGCTCGAAGAAGCCCTGGCGGGGGGGATTCTCGCGCAGGCGGTCGGGAAAGCCGGGCACGGTGTCGAGCCAGCCCCAGTGGACGGCGAGCGTGCCCATGCGGTGGAGGGCCGAGGTCTCCCGGTTGATGGTGCCGGTGGCCGCCCCGGCGGCGCGCCGGGCGAGTTGATACTGGCGAATCTGGTGCGTGGTCAGCGCGGCGGCCCGCGCGGCGCGGCCGAAGAACGCGGTGAGATGGGCGGTCCGGCCGCGAGCGGTGCTGTGGGACCGGAACTGCCGGACCTGGTAGTCCTGGAGGTAGGCGTCGCTGAGATCTCCCAGGGTCGGCCCCTGGGGGCCGAATGTGCGCGTGGGCGGTGCCGTCGCGCGGGGGGCGTCGGGGCGGGTTGGCCGAGTCGTTTCGTGTGGGTCCATGGACGCGGGTCCTCCTTTCCGGCGGCCACGGGCCGCGGCCGTCCATCCACATTCGCTCTGGTGGGCGCGACAGGCAAGGGGAATGTGCGGCGGCGAAGGGACGGCGATGGAACCCGTGGCGTACGTGCGCAGGCGTCGCCCACAGGTCGACCCGCTGGGCACGTGTCGGCACCGATTCGTCGAGCAGCGTTCGAAGAGAGCTGGCGCAGGCACCCGGACGGGAGAGGTTCTCGCGTGCACATCAGCCCGCTCGCGGACCGCGCTCGCGCGCTGCGCGACGAGTCGGTGGGGTGTGATGATCGCGGCGTCACGCTGATGGGGGACGTTGGTGCGCGGATGCGGGCAGGCCTACGCGCTTCAAACCGTCGAGCCCGTCACCTACCGATGCGGTACGAGACGGGTCTGCCAAGCTCGGTCATCCGGTTCAGAAGGTGCTTCCGTCATCAAGTGTTGGTGAAGAGAGCTTAAGCCCTAATCATCCAGATACTTCCAGCCGATTTTGACGCTGGCACCTCTCTGGCACTGAATATCTAGTCTAAGCGGTTTGGTTAGAACGAGATAAGGGCGGGGTAGCAACAGTTGATGGCGGAAGCACCGTCGGTTCACGGTATCGTGCAGAATTTCTTCCGAGTCGGTCGGCACCTCTTGCGGTCGGCTCACCACCGTCTGCTCCGCACCCGCGCGTTCGTTGAATGGGATGCGGTGACGTGCGCCTGCTGAGAACGATCGGAGGTATCGATTTCACGGGGCAAGAGCGTGCTGCCCTCAACAAGTTGACTGTGCCCTCGCAGGACTGGCGCGCTCAATTCGGAAGCGCCCCCCAAGGCCCGTACCGTGTCTCTCGTGGATTCAGGGTGCGCGCCGCCGACGACGCTGCCGATCGAGTAGGCTTGGACCCGTGACCAGTTGGATCATCATCGCCTTGCTGGTGGGGATCACTGCCGTCGGATTCGTGGTGACGCGTGCCCGTCTTTCGCGAGCCGGCACGCTGTTCGCGCTTGGCGCGCTGAGTCAGACGTGGATCAGGGAGCAGCGATCCGATAAACGCCTGGATCCGTAGTGGACTTGTCAAGTTGACGAAAAGCTCGTCGAGCGACCCCCAAAGATACTGGGCTCCAGCACGTCTCGACCCCGCTCTGCTGAGCATCAGAAACGTCCGTCAGCTTCAACGTGACAATACCCCGTGAACACCGGCGTGGACTGCGACGCCCGGTGGCCGTCGGTGTGCGCCCGCTGGCGAGCGTCGGAGCCTTCCCGCAGGAATAATTTCGGACGGGAGAGCCCCCCCTTCGCGCGGGGGGTGTTTGACACCTAGCTTGACACCCCCTCTACGCCGTGCCGCGCCAGCGGCAAAGAATGAGGCGGGGGGCCGTGTTCGACCCCGTAAGGTGCGTTTAATCGGCCGACCGCTCATGCGGCCTCCCGGTGGTAGAAATTGAGCAATCCGCCCAGACGCTCCCGCCGCTGAACGTCGGCGGCCAGGCTCACCGGCGGTGGCGGTCGTGGCCGGAGCTGGTTGTCGAGTCCCTGGTGGTTTCGCTCGCGATGGGAGTGGTCGACGTCCTCGCCCACGAGGAGACGCACGTGCCCTTCGCCGAGGGGGACGACGCGACTGAGACACTCCTCTTTCATAGAGCGGACGAACCGCTCGGCATACGCGGTGAGATTGGGACTCTTCGGCGGGAGACGGATCGGCTGGACACCCCCGCCCTTTAGGATCTCGCCAAAACCCCGCGTGTAGAGCGGGGCGCGGTCGTGCATCAGATAGCGGGCGCGTCGCAAGCAGCCATCGACCGGGTCCGTCAAATTGCGGGCCATCTGCTCCATCCACGCGCCGTACGGCTGCGGATGGATCCCGGCGATGGTCACGCGGCGGGACTGCAGCGCGATCACGAAGAAGACCAGGTACCGCTGGAGCCCGGCCAGCGTGAGCACCTCGACGGTGAACCGATCGCAGGCCGTGAGGCCCTCCCCGTGCGCCTGCAGGAACGTCTTCCAGGGCAGGCGCCGGCTCCGCTCGGGAGCCGGGTCGATCCCGTGGTCGTGCAGGATCCGCTTCACCGTGGTCCGAGCGATCTCGTGGCCGAGGTTCGAGAGCGCCCCGCGGATCCGTGTGTACCCCCACTGGGGATTCTCGACCGCCATCCGGACCATGAGCGCGGCCACGTCACGTCGCGTCATCGGCCGGCCTCGACCGCGGCGGGCGCTGCCGTCGTATGTCTGGGCGATCAATCTCCGGTACCAGCGGAGAATCGGGTCAGGCGTGACGATGCCGGCGACCTGCATCAAGACGCGCCGTCCGAGTTTCTGGCCGCGCACGGCGAGTCGACGGCGTTGGGCATCGGTCAGGCGAAGCGGCCGAGGGCGTATGGTGCAACAAAGCGACCGAGGCGAGTGTAGCGAATCGCCGAGGCCGGGTCGGTTGCGGGCCGAGGGTGCTCAACGTCGCCTCAGGACATGCCTGACGCGCTGCACTTTCTCGTACTCACCGTCGCTGGCTGGGTGAACCGCCCCCAAGACGATCAGATTGCATATCTCCGAGAAGAGCATCGGGGCCTCCGGGCCTCCTGGCCTGGAGGCTCGGTCGGGCCCGGCGCGTGTCCGTGTTCGGCCGCGTCGGCCCGCCCCGTTGCCACGTGTGCCACGATCGCTGGCCGGCCCGTACTCTGGGCCTCGACGCGACCTGCGGCGCACAGACAGGCGGTGTCCGGCCCCCGCCGCCCGGCTCGCGGGCGTACGGCGTGCCCTTACGCGGTGGTGCGTCGCACGAGGCGAAGGGGTGATGCGGTGCGCGGGGTGGCAGGGCCGGCCGGGTGGGGCCGCTGGCGGGCTGGTACCGCCTGCGCCTGTTGCGCGAGATACTCGACGAGTTGGTCCCCGGCGTCGAGCAGTTCCTGCTCGTGAATAATGTTGTAGCGGTCGAAGATGGCGCGGCTCTTGTGCCCGGTCAGGAGCATGGCGACCCGTTCGGGGACGCTGGCGCGGATCAGGTTGCGGGCGGCGGTGCGCCGGCAATCGTGGAGGAAGCGGGTCGGCACGCCGGCCGACTGACAGGCGGTGCGCCACGCCGTGCGCCAGCGGCGGACGGCGATGCCGTCGCGGTGGAAGACGAGCGGGCTCTCGGGGTCGCGGCGTGCCCGCCGCCGCGCCAGGGCCTCGGCGATGGGGTGTGAGATGGGGAGAATCCGGCCCACCAGCGTCTTCGAGCGGGCCGGCGAGAGCCGGATGACGCCGCCGGCCATGTCAATCTCCTCCCAGGTGAGGCCGAGGATCTCCTGCTTGCGCCAGCCGGAGTAGTAAGCCAGATCGAGGATGTCCTGCCACGGGGCGGGCAGGCGGACGCGGACGGCGAGGTATTCGGGGTGCTCGAAGAAGCCCTGGCGGGGAGGATTCTCGCGGAGCCGGTCGGGGAAGCCAGGCACGATATCGAGCCAGCCCCAGTGGACGGCGAGCGCGCACATCCGGTGGAGCGCCGAGGTCTCCCGGTTGATCGTGCCGGTGGCGGCCCCGGCGGCGCGCCGGGTCAGTTGGTACTGGCGGATCTGGTAGGTGGTCAACGTGGCGGCCCGCGCGGCGCGGCCGAAGAAGGCGGCGAGATGGGCGGTCCGCCCGCGAGCGGTGCTCTGGGATCGGAACTGCCGCACCTGGTAGTCCTGGAGGTAGGCGTCGCTGAGATCTCCCAGGGTCGGTCCCTGGGGGCCGAACGTGCGCGTGAGCGGCGCCGCCGCGCGTGCGTCAGCGGGGGTGGCGGTCGAGCCGGTTTCGTGCGGGGTCATGGGCTGGGTCCCTCCTTGGTGGCAGCCGCGGGCAGACCGCGTTCGTCCACATTCGCTCTGGTGGGCGCGACAGGCAAGGGGAATGTGCGGAGGCGACGGGACGGCGATGTGTGGGGAGCCACGAGCGGCGGCTGAGTGCACCTGTACGGCGCGCGAGTTCGGCCGGTGCTCCCGCCCCCCCGTCACATCGTGATGCCGTAGTCGCCGGGCCGCCGGCCCGTCTTGAAGGCGTGATAGGCCAACGCCATGGCGACGACCGTATCGGGCGGATGCCCGCTCCCGAACAGATCGTCTTCCCCGCAGTACAGGTGCTCGGTATAGAACACGTCGATCCGAGGACAGACGATCTCGTGCCGCTCGATCGCCGCGATGTAGTTGCGGAAGAGGTCGACCCGGTCACGGCCGACCATGGTGACGCCCTGGAGCTGGTCGTGGGGGGCGAGCGCCGGGAATTCCCCGATGGCCGACCCGGCACCGGTGGCATCGTGCACCGCGGGTCCCGGAAACTCATCCAGCAGCGCGCCGACTCGCTCGGTCATTTCCGGCCACGGTCGCCGTTGGATGCGGTAGACGGCGACGACCTGGAGCGGCGTGGTATCGCAGCGCACGACGACGGCGACGGTGTAGTGGCGCTTCTGGGCCCAGTCGACGCCGATGCAGTACCACGCCCCGGCCGGATCCGGCCAGGCCCGCTCGGCGGGGGGACCCGGCTGGCCGCGCCAGGTGTGTTCGAGATCGCCCGCGGGGATGTGTGTACCGAGTGTGGCGTCGAACATCCGCTCCACAGCGGCCGGGGCGATCGCCCGTCCTTCGGCACTGGGTTCCTGGAGCTCATACTCGGTCTCCCACATGGTGCGAGACAGCTCGCCACGCTTCCGCGTGACCTGGTCCGCGGTCAGCCACCCGTGGGGTTTGAGCGTTTCCCGATAGCACCACTCGTAGACGGGCCAGCCCAACTCGGCCGCCCGGCGCCGCATGGCCGTGACCGTGCCATCGGGATGCTGATGAGTAGAGCTCATCACGGTCTGTGCCTGCACGCCGTCGCGGTCCATGGGTTGGCCCTGGGCGGCTTCCAGAATCGGGAGCTCCATCTCATCGATCTCATCGAGCAACAGCCGCGTGGGGTGGGCCCCGCGCACGGCGGGCTGTGAGGCCGTCAGGGCCTGGATCGTGTTGCCCCAGGCGAAGGTGGTCTTGGTGAACGTGGGTTCGCTGGCCAACCACGCCGGGGGGACCTGCCCGGCGGCCCACAGGCGGTGCAGCTGTTCGACCACCCGGAGGGACTGTTGCCCAGAGCCACCCAAGATGATGACGTCAGTTTCAAACAGGATGGCGTTGGCGGCCGCGAGCAGCGCGAGCAGGAACGTCTTGCCCCCGAAGCCACGTGACGCAATCCACAACGCGACCTGGTCGCGGGCGCGCAAGGCATCACAGAAGGCCTGCGCTGGCGCCACGTGCCCGGGGCAGCACGCCACGGCGGGAATGCGGACCCCGAAGGTGGCCTCGACCCAGGCCAAGACGTCGCCGTCGGTGCCGTCGCGCGCGCGACGCCGACCGAGCTCGGCCTCACGCAGGGTCGGATTCTGCAGGGCGCGGGTCAGGAGGTCGGGTGAGTTCGGCATGGGCACGCTCCAGCGTGTCTGACGAGAGGTGGCCGAGGAGGCGGACGCTGGCGGCGGCCGGATCGAGGGCCGGTGGCCGCGCGCCCACGGGGAGTGCGGGGGGGTCGTACACGCCGACCAGGTGCGCGGCGAACTCGTCGGACCGCTGTTCCACTGCCAAGTAGGTCGGATTGCCCGCGGCGGACTGCGTGTCGAGCTCGACGACCGTCGTGGCCGCCGCCCCGCCACCCGCCGCCACCTTGCGCTGCCGGCGCGTGGTCACGTCCGCCTGACTGCGCGCGTGCCCCTCCCGGGCTGCCCGCGCCCGGCGCTCCGCCAGCAGCACCAGCTTGAGTCGGTAGGCCTCACCCCTCCTCCGTCAGGGTGGTCAGTTGTCGCGTGAGGATGCGCCGGAGGGCCTTGGATACCCCGCCCTGCGTGAGCCCGACCTCGGCGGCAATCTGGCGTTGGCTCCAGCGCTCGAGGGCCAGTTCCAAGAGGCGTTCATCGCGACGCATCCGCGTGACGGGGGGTTCGTAGCCCTGCTGGCCGCCGCGCGCGGGAACTCGCCGATCCGGGGAGCGGCGGCGGGTCATCGCGCCCTCCCCCGCCGGCGGGCCGGGGCGCGCTCCGGGGTGAGGCGGACGGCCGTCTGGCCGGTGAAGGCTTCCCAGCGTCGCCGGGCGACCTCCACGTAGATCGGGTCCACATCCATGGCATACGTGGGGCGCCCGAGCTTGTCGCCGGCAATCAGTGTGGTGCCCGACCCGACGAAGGGGTCATAGACGGCGTCCTGCGCCGTGGTGTGATTGAGGATCGGGATCTCGAACACCCGCACGGGTTTCTGCGTCGCATGGCCGGTGGGCGTGTTGGCCCCGGTCCGCGAGCCGCCAATGGCGTTCAGGTTGGGCACCTCCCACACGGTGCTCTGCGTCCGGCCGCCGTACCACGGGGCGGCGCGCCCCTGCCGGACGGCGAACCACACCGGTTCGTGTTGCCAGTGGTACGCGCCGCGGCCCAGCACGAACGTGGGCTTGGCGCAAATGATCTGGCTCCGGACCTCGAACTGGGCCTGCCGGAGGCCCGCCATCACCACGTCGGCAAACAAGGCCGCGTGCCACACGTAGGCGACGTCGCCGGGGAAAAGCGCATAGGCTGCCGCCCAGTCGGCCTGGGTGTCATTGGTGACCCGCCCCACGGCGGTGCGCTGCCGTGGATAGGCCGTGTGCCGAAACGCCGGCTGATAATTCACCCCGTAGGGGGGATCGGTCACCATCAGGCACGGGGTGGCCCCGGCGAGGAGCCGGGCGACATCCGTCGCCGATGTCGCGTCCCCGCACGCGAGGCGGTGGCGGCCGAGTTGGAACACGTCGCCGCGCCGGATCGTGGTCGTGGTGGGCGGGGCCAGCACGGTGTTCTCGTCGAGCTGCGCGTCAGGCCCCTCCGGGGCGAGGAGCCGGGCGAACTCCTCGGGCGTCCAGAAGGCCTCCAGGGCCACGCCCGCCTGTTCGAGCTGCCGCAGCACGGCCGGATCCCAGTCCAGGTCGAGTTCGGCGACCCGGTTGTCGGCCAGCGCTAATTCCTGGGCACGGGGGTCGGTCCGCGCATCCAGATCCACCCGCTGCACCACAACGAGTTCTTGGCCGGTGGTGGGCACCACCGTGATCGGGAGCCCCAGGTGCTTGGCCTGTTCCACGGTCTTGTGCCCTCCCAGAATGCGCCCCCGCTTATCGATCACGATGGAGCGGCCCGCGCCGTACGTGTGCAGACTGCGCCGCAGGGCCTCGCGGCCCCGATCCGTCCCGCGGTTGGCGTTGAGGGGATCGGGCTGCAGGTCGTCGAGCGACTGAATGGGTGTCTGGCGCGTCCGTGTCGAGGGTCGTTTGGCTGGGGTCATCGTGTCCCTCCGGCCGGCGCGCCTGCCGGCGTCTCGTCGCTGGGCCACCCCGCGGGGTGGCCGGTGGGTGCCCGTCGCGTGACGAGCGTGTATGTATTCAAGCAGAGCGGAGAGGCGTAAATAAACGAACAAACGACTCGCGAAATGTCCGAAGGAATCGCGAAATGTCCGAAGGAATGCAGCATCAGATCTGGCGTGTCCGAGGACGCCCAGGGCGGCCCTTGCGGAGGGGCAGATCGAGATCACGCGCAAGCCGACCGACGGCGATACGGACGGCGTCCGTACCGGTTGGGTCGCCCGCGATGGTCTTGTATCTTTCGTGCCGCAAGTGGTACCGCGCCCACCAGTGGAACAGCTCGGCCTCTTGGATCTTGCTCGTGGGCGTCGGCCTGAATCCTCGATACTGTTTTGCTTTTCGGCGTCGCCACGAGCGCCGGGACCCCCAGCCGTTCTCAGGAAGCACGGGCGCCCACTGCCGATGGTCTCGCATGGCCGGGGACAGGTGCCACCAACGCACGGTGCGGTGCAGGGTGCGCGTGATCCACGGCTTCTTAAGCTGCCACCGCGTGGCGCAGGCGTCGATGTCAGGCCAAATCTGGTATTCAAAAAGCGCCCGCGGCGACAGTACGAGATCGCTCCGGTCGGCGATCGTGTGCAACTCCTCTATGATCGCGGGCACGTACTCGCGCACGAGGCGGAGGACGTGGTTACGGAAGTCGGCACGCGACCAAGGGAACACGGGCTCCTCATTCCTCATGGCCGGCTCCGGGTGCGGTCGGCACGTTCACGTGATCGGAGCCCCGCTCCCGCACATGACCCGCCATCAATCGCTTGTTGGTGTCCCATCCGAGCGTGCCCGAATGGCTCCTGCGTGGGCGCTCATCGTGTGTGTCTAGTGAGGGTGTTCGGGTCTGTGTCATCAGGACTCTCCTTCCGGCGCGCGTGCCGGCGTCTCGTCGATGGGCCGTCGTGCGGGGCCGCGTTGGGTGCCCGTCTCGTGACGAGCCTGTCCCTATTGAAGCAGAGCGGAGAGGTGAAAAAAAGAGAACAAAGGCATCGCGAGATTTCCGAAGGAATTCAGCGTCCGAGCGTCCGATCTGGCGTGTCCGAGGACGCCCAGGGCGGCCCTTGCGGAGGGGACGATCGAGCGCATGCGCAAGCCGGCATTGTCAGACTAATTAGGCTGGACCCAAAGAACCTGCAATCAAGGACTATCAGACTGCAAGTTGACGCCACTCGGCCAGGGCGGCGGCTCGGCCTTGTTTGAAAATGTCGCGGCGATTGAGATGGCGTTGGTGGTTGAAATGGTTGTGGATCGAGGCATGGACGGAGGTGAATGTCTGCAGGGTCTTGATGTCTCTGAACCGAGCCATTGCCCCTTCCCGCCTTCGAAAGGGTTGATGTGAGTTTTCCGCCCGGTTGTTGAGCCAGCGCCCGGTCTCTTGGCAACCCTCATTGCCGATCACCTTCATCGCAGCACGATATGACGGTAGCCTGTCCGTGACGATCGAAGCCGGTCGGCCATAACGCTTCATCGCACGCGTCAGGAACTCAAGCGCAGCCCTGCGATCCCGCCGTTTTGTGACAAAAACCTCTAACACTTCCCCTTCGTGATCCACAGCGCGCCATAGATAATGGGTCTTCCCGTTGATCCGGACAAACACCTCATCAAGATGCCAGCGCCACAGCGAATAGGACCGATGACGAACACGGCGTTTCCGGATCTCCGCGGCAAACAATGGACCAAAGCGGTTCCACCAGTACCGCACGGTCTCATGGCAGATGTCGATGCCGCGCTCACACAGAAGATCTTCGACCTGTCTCAGCGATAAGGGGTAGCGGACATACATCATGACCGCGAGGCGGATGACCTCAGGCGAACTGTTGAAATAACGAAAGGGATTGTGCATCACCGGAGGTTATGAGGCCTTACGTCCAGGCTCAAGCCGATTTACTTTGACAATGCCATCGAAGATATTCTGTTTCGTCCGCCGGGACGCCCGGGCTGCAAGCCCTTGGTGCGCTACAAGAGTTTCCGCTATCAGGCGAAGAGCTGGACCACCCCCAGACGGATCGTCGCCAAGGTGGAGCACCACCGCGGTGAACTGTTCCCCCGCGTCGGCTTCATCGTGACGAACATGACCCTGCCGAGCCGTTCGGTCGTCCGGTTCTACAACAAGCGCGGCACGGCGGAGCAATGGATCAAAGAAGGCAAGCAGGCGACGCACTGGACGCGCTTGTCGTGCCATCGGTTCCAGGCGAACGAGGTGCGCCTGCAACTGAGCGTTCTGGCGTACAACCTGGGCAACCTCTGGCGCAGACTCGTTCTGCCGCCGCGGATCAAGCGCTGGTCGCTCACCAGTCTCCAGCAGCGGCTGGTGAAAACCGGGGGCCGGCTGGTGAAGCATGCCAGGTACTACTGGCTCCTGCTGGCGGAAGGACATCTGACCCGGCGGCTGTTCGGCGACATGTTGCGGCGGATCTGGGCGCTGCCGGTGCCGGCAGGCTGACGCGCGGCCCGTGCGACGCGGCCACCTGGCGACCGAACGGACACACGTTGGGAGCGGTGTCTGCGGAGCGCCCTGAACGCAGGGCCTTCAGTGGCTCGCACGGCCGCCCGCGCTAAGCTGACGGCCTCTGAAGCGGGACGATGCTGTGACGAACAAGCGTTTCGTGCGCTGCGCTGCCTTTAGGTGTATAAAGGGGCCATCCGGGGCGGGCAAATCGGAAATCCCAGTCAACACCCAGTGAGTCCGAGTAGGAAGGTCCACGCCGTGTCACACCCCAGGCACCCGGTTGAGCATGCCGTGGTCGGCCAGTTGTCTCGCGTCGGGATGTGGCGCAGTTTGGTAGCGAACCTGACTGGGGGTCAGGGGGTCGCTGGTTCGAATCCAGTCATCCCGACCATATTTAATAGTGTATTACGACAGGTTCCTCCCCCCAGAGGAGCCTGTTTTTGTGTACGGGCTAACGCCGGGCTAACGAAAAACAACTCCCTAGGCCCCTGCTTCGTCTCTGTCGAATGTCGCGGACACGCGCAGCCCTCCCCCTGGGCGCGACCTGCCGCGCTCGCCCTGGAATCTCCGAGTGTCCGATTGGGCTGTGCGACGTGGGCGGTCTGAGCGCCTGTCGGCTGCTTGAATCGTCGGCGGACCTGCGCGACGTGTGGGACGTTCTCGGTCACGCCCACATCACAACGACCTCACGGTACGGACGGAGTACGCCGGTGCGTCTGGCACAGGCGCTGGAGCGGATGGAGGCGGCAACCAGGACCGTCGTTGACGCTGATGCCCCGCCGCTCCTCGCTGAGGTGCGTTGACTGGCGCGCCGTGTCCGGCACGGGACTCTTGGCGACCCGTTCCTGTCCGCATTGCACCCGCTGCCAGCCAGCGGTAGGATTGGCGTCGTCACCCGCATCGTCGTGATCGGTAGACGAGTTGTTTGCCCGACGGGCTTGGCGCAAACGTGGGAGATGATAGGGCGCGCTCTTTGCGTCCACGGGTCCGGCAGCTTCGACAGGCCAGCCTGCAACGGGCCTGATCCGGGTCCCGCAAAGTGACCATCACTTCGATCCCAGGAGCCGGAGTGCCGAAAAATGTCCAGATCGGGCGCAAGAACGGCATGACGCGGTCCGTTGGTGCCGATTGGGGTCCACAGATTCTGCGGAAGAGCCAGAAATCGTAGTAGCGCGTGCGATAGGAGGCAGCAATGACGAAAAGCCAATTCCGTGAGTTTTTGTTCGGAGCGAAACACCTTACCGGACTGCTGGTCGCAGCAGCTACGGTCGCCGTACTCCTTTTTATGGAAGTTGGTGCCGTTGGACAAGAAG
Organism: Vicinamibacterales bacterium; assembly: GCA_963662965.1. Classification (GTDB taxonomy): domain Bacteria; phylum Acidobacteriota; class Vicinamibacteria; order Vicinamibacterales; family UBA8438; genus DTWD01. The sequence continues at coordinate 518,451 of OY759970.1, forward strand.
TTGGTGCCGTTGAACACAGTGTGTCGGCGCTGCCGTCGACTCAGGAGGCGCCGGGATATAACCCGACGACCCCAGCAAAAGTTGAGCTGGGAAGGCTGCTGTTCTGGGACCCGCTTTTGTCGGGACCCCAAGACGTAGCCTGCGCGACGTGCCATCATCCCCAAAACGCCTATGCGGAGGACCGCGACCTGTCGCTCGGCGTGACGGGCATCGGCCTGGGCCGCTTCCGGCGTGACGGGCATCTCGTCAAACGCAATAGTCCGACGGTTCTGAACGTTGCTTTCAACGGCATCGATGAATCGGGCCGCTACGACCCGGCGACTGCGCCGGCGTTCTGGGACAATCGCATCAGGAGCCTCGAATCGCAGGCGCTCGAACCGCTCAAGTCGTTTGAGGAAATGCGAGGGGACACCTACCCGGAGGATGAGGCTGTCGCGAGAGTGGTGGCGAAGCTCCAGGCCAACGCCGAGTACCCGAGCCTGTTCGCCGGGGCCTTCGGCAGTGAACAGCCGGTCACCGCGGAAAACCTAGGCAGGGCGATAGCGGCGTTCATGCGGTCGCTGCTGGCCAACAACTCGCCGTTCGACCGCTACATGCGCGGCGACCGCAGCGCCATGACGGAGGAACAGGTCAGCGGAATGCAGCGCTTCGAGCAGATCGGGTGCATCAGGTGCCACAACGGGCCCATGTTCTCCGATTACAAACTGCATGTCATGGGCGTGCCCGACAACCCCGCTCTTGCATCAGGTGCCACAACGCCCGCCTCCGACGGAGGCGCGCAGAACCCTCCTTGCCCGGCAGCTCCTCAGGAGCCGCGTACTGCAGCGTCCCGAGCAGCGTGCGACAGCTATGCGTTTCGCACGGCGTCGCTGCGAAACCTCGAATTTACCTTCCCATACGGGCACAATGGCATGTTCCGGACGCTGAGCGCCGTCGTGGGGTTCTATGAATCCACCATCGCCGGGGAGTCCCGGAACCCGAACGTCAGCTACGAGGAGCTCGATCCGCGGCTTCGCGAGTTGCAGAACGTGGACGAAGAAGACGTGGATCTGATCGAGTTTTTATATGCTCTGAGCGATGGCTCGTTCGACCGGACGATTCCCGAGCGCGTACCGAGCGGCCTGCCCGTCGGCGGAAGCATTCAATAGAGCAGATTACGCGCCGTCGTGGTATGTTGCTGGCGTTTCGACACCCAAATTTTGAGGCATAGCGATTGGAGGACTCACATGAAACCGATCTCTCTGTTTGTACTCGGCGTAATGGCGGTTGCGATGAGCGCGCCGGCGCAGGCGCAGGTCGTGGAGGCGCGCCGGATAGACACGACAGACCCCATCCAAAAGCCGTTGCTCGCCGCTCCGAACTCGGCTATGGCCAGGAACGCCACGGTCATTAAGTGGAATCGGAATCCGGATGCGGGCGAAGTGGTCACGGCTGCCGACTTTACGTTTGAAGTTTTGAGGAGCGGCCCCGGCCGTATGATCTGCTACGACCTGACCGGCTGGCCCGGAGAGCGGCCGTGGTCGGTGGAGTGCACCAGCAGCGAGGCCAACCTGCCGCGCATCGCGCAGAATCGAGTGTACGCGGAGATGGGGGCCAAGGCCAACCCATTGCTGGAAGAGGCCAGTGGTGGCAGGCGGGCAGGCATGCCTGTCTTGTCGAGCAGCGGCACCGGAGGGATTAGGGAGCTGGTTTTGGCCGCCGAGAAAGACGGAACGCGTGAGCTGTCCGAAGTCGGGTCCATTTGGTATAACCTCCGGGGCAACAGCCAGGACACCGCCATCTGGCACACGTTTATCGGCATGCCGGGCTTCACGGGGGACCAAGTCGGACTGCCGGAGGTTCGCGACGCGGGCGGCGCCTGGCTGATGTTTGCGGGCACGCCGGAAGCCCACATCATGTTGCCGGGCCGATAACCGGCAGAGAGTTTCTCGGCCTCGGGGTTTTCGACAACGAATCAGGGGGAGGTGTGTGACACCTTCCCCCGATTTCCCGCAGGTTGCGAATGACTTCGCTTTGCGTGAGCTTTATGAAATATCTACTGATAGGTCTTCTTGCCTCCGCTCTTCTTGCCTCCGCCACGATGTTTGCAACCCAGAGCAGACAGACTTTCTCAGGCACGATCACCGATGAGGAGTGCCCCAGCGCCGATCATTCCGGAATGCGGATGGGGTCGACCGACGCTGCCTGCACCATCGCTTGCGTCGATGACCACAGCGTCCAGTTCGTTTTGTTTGACGGCAAAGCAACCTATCTGTTGAGCGACCAGGACAAATCAAGAGAGTTTGCCGGAAAGAAGGTAGCAGTCGTCGGCACGCTGGACTCCAACACCCAGACGATCCAGGTCAATTCAATGGCCGCGGCCGAGGAAGTCAGCCCGTCGGTGTGACGGGCGACCGCGTCGGCGTTAAGCCCGCCGCGCTGGACGAGCCCAGGTATGCGTCTGCATTATCCCAGCGCGTCGGTGCGCGGTGTCGTTCCCGTTGAACATCTTGAAGTTCCCACCCGCCGCCTAGCCGTTCACGGGATGCAATCGATGCAGTAGCGCCGTCAGTGAGGCCGCGAGGTCCGCGTCACTGGTCGAGGGTATGGCGGGGACCTCCACCTCCAGGACCTCACGCGCCCGCCCGAGTAGCCGGTCGAAGATCTGCTCTTATACGTGGGATGGACCTTCGACTTCATTCCTGTAGTGTGGCTCCTGCGGAGGGTCACGAGAAGTGCGGGCCAAACTGCCCCACCCCCACAGGGTCTTCATGCAACAACGCCGGTTTTTGCGCTTGACCGAGGCGTCGACCAGTCGGCGCGCGGACGCGGTCGGCGGGCCGCTGAGCTGGTGGCGCCTCCTTGTGCGTCAACGCGTTGTTGCGCGGTTCGAAAACTGACCCGCAACGTCCCCTACCCACAGACCCGTTAACGACCGATAGCATACGACGCCGGAGTCATCTGATTGAGGATGTTACGGTATTGTCAAGTTGAGGCTGACGGCCGTTTTTGATGCCCAGCATGGTGGGCTCGCGACGAGCTAGGGCGCAGTATCTTGGGGGTTGATCGACGTGCTTTTCGTCAACTTGACAATGCCGGCGACGGGGTTCCGCCGGGTGCAAGGATGTCAAGATATGCCCGCGCTGGTCGCTGCCCTCCGGGCACGCGACGCGCGTCGCTGCCCTCCGGGCACGCGACGCGCGGTTAGGACTCGGGGAGTCGTCAGAGATGGTTGCGTAGTCGTGAACCAAGCTGCCGCTGAGTTTCAACAGCGCACGGGACATCCCCAACCAATCTGCCGCGGTTGTGCTTTTTTTAGCTCACTGAAACGTCGTCTTTCGGATAGCGGCACAGAGCGTACCCCCTCACGAATCTGGACGACAACGGGCGATTGTCCTTCAGCTTGCGCAGGCGCGGTAATGGCAACGGCTTGATGATCTTGCGTACTTTTTGCACGCTGAACCAGGTCATGGCCTTCATGAAGGTGTCGATCTCCTCAACCTTGAACTGCTCTTGCCACGTGCGGTACTTCGGATGGTGACTCTTGATCTTGTTGCGCTGCACCCACAGTCGATCCTCAAGCCAAGCACGTCGCGCGCGGTCGTTCACGAACTGATCGGCGAAATGAATCTCGACAAGTTCGGCGATGAAGTGGCAGGCCAAAACGGGTGTCGTCTCGTCTTGGTTTCGGAACAACACCGGCAGCGTGGTACGAGGTGTCAGTAGTTGGCTGGCCGTCTTCCAGCGTTTGGCGCTGCGGAAGCAAACCAACTGCTTCGGCGAACAGTCCACCGCGGCACAAAGCCAAGTGCCGTGTTGAGTTGTGTACACGCATGGATCCATGAGGGAACCCTTTAGCTCGACAGCCACCCCACCCCCTGGCGATTACTTTCGCCGTGCACGTCGTCGCGATCGACACGGGCGCAGCGTCCGTGGGCAAAAAGATCGGACACCGCTCCGCCGGGGCGCGGACATCAACGTCGGTGCAGAAGATTAGCATCCCCGCGTCATCGACGTGGTGCCCGTCCGCCAGGGATTGGGTGGAATCTGCTCGGCCGGTATCGTTCGACGATGGGGACATGCCGCTCCTGACCCGCTCACCCGGCAATGACGTCATCTCAGCACGGTGGCCGCCGTCACTATGCTCAACCGGGGCCGTGCGTGTGTTGGATCGTGTCACGTTGTTCCATCGCGGGCTTGCAGGTCCAGCGCCTGGGAGCCGTCCGCCTTCGAGACGCGGGCGTAACCGATCAGCGTATGTCGCAAACGGCCGTTTGCGACACACGGGCAAGAACGCCCTCCGGCCCCCGCCGCCGTGTGTCGTATCCCGTGTCGGATTCTATGTCTTGCAGACGTCGCGCGAAAGAGCATGCCAGCGTCGTGGAAAACGCACGGGCAGGGCGTGTGGCTCTGGATGCGGATGGGCTCTTGACCTTGCATCACCGGTTCATCGCTCTACAGAGCGTTGCTAGCTCCGAAGCCGGCTGCTCCGGCGGGGCGTCCAGGCTGTGATCCGAACTCTATCTCAAGCACTGGACTCGCCTTTTTGTCTTCTTAGCTCTTCACCTATTTCGTTGAAGCATTTATCCTCGAGCGAGTCTGGATCCTGGTCTAGACGCGACTCACGTTCACGGAGCCTCGCCTCCTGCTCAAGCTTGGGGTTTTTCCCGTCGTTCAATCGCTGAGACCATTTAAGGAACGCCCACTCCGCTTCAATGGCATTAGGTGCGCGAGTGATATCGAGAGGATCCCAGGCCCATGGCCCTTCTTCTGGGCTCCAACTCGATGGGGTGTCCCGTATTCGGCGGGCCAGCTCGTCGAAGGCTAGGTGCTGCCTTGGTCCAGGTGTTGTGGCGAGCTTCTTGAGTTCGAGGTCGGGGAGAGTTTTCATGTCAGTCAGATTCGCTTTCAGCGTCTGCTGGATGTCCTGAGCAACTTCGTCGACCTCGCGTGCCACTCTGGGCTCATATCCAAGCTCCCGTTCCAGCGCCGTCGTCAGCGGCAACAGAAGAGGCGCCGACGGCGATGTCTGGATGAGCTCGCGCATGCGCTGCAGTCCGAGGTCTACGCTGAAGCCGATCAGGGCCGCAATGGCCTCCCTTGAGATAAAACCCAACTCCGGGAGAAGCGCAAGAACCGCCTCGACGGCATGCTCGCACGCGGACCGATCGCCGCATGCGAGGAGTGCCTTGGCCCGAATTACGTGGCCGCGCAATTGCTGTTCCGGCGATCCCCTGTGACGTCCATTGATTACCCGGCCGGCCGTCTCGACAGCTTTCTCATACTGGCGGGTTTTGAGCTCAATGTCCGCTCGCCAGAGCAGTGCCCCCTTGACCTCCACACTTAATACAGAGGAATCGCTCTCCCCGAAACGCCGGATTACCTCGTCGCAGGCTTCCAGCGCGTCCTCCGGCCGGTTCAGCGCGACGAGGACGGCCCCTTTGTTACCAAGGGCGGTCGCAACCCGCTCAAGGAGCGCCGGGGTCTCGCTCTTCCCGAACCAACGGACCACCTCGTCGCAGGCCTCCAGCGCGTCCTGCGGCCGGTTCAGCGCGACGAGGACGGCCCCTCTGTTCACGAGGGCGATCGCAACCCGCTCAAGGAGCGCCGGGGTCTCGCTCTTCCCGAACCGACGGACCACCTCGTCGCAGGCTTCCAGCGCGTCCTGCGGCCGCTTTAGATCGCTGAGGACGGCCCCTCTGTTCACGAGGGCGCTCGCAACCCGCTCAAGGAGGGCCGGGGTCTCGCTCTTCCCGAACCGACGGACCACCTCGTCATAGGCTTCCAGCGCGTCCTGCGGCCGGTTCAGATCGCCGAGGACACCTCCTCTGTTACTAAGGGCGCTCGCAACCGAATCAAGGAGGGCCGGGGTCTCGCTCTTCCCGAACCGACGGACCACCTCGTCATAGGCCTCCAGCGCGTCCTGCGGCCGCTTCAGATCGCCGAGGACGGCCCCTCTGTTACCAAGGGCGGCCGCAACCCGCTCAAGGAGCGCTGGGGTCTCGCTCTTCCCGAACCGACGGACCACCTCGTCATAGGCTTCCAGCGCGTCCTGCGGCCGATTCAGATCGCCGAGGACGCCTCCTCTGTTCACAAGGGCGGTCGCAACCCGCTCAAGGAGCGCCGGGGTCTCACTTTCCCCGAACCGACGGATCACCTCGTCGCAGGCCTCCAGCGCGTCCTGCGGCCGCTTCAGCGCGAGGAGGACGCCTCCTCTGTTCACAAGGGCGGTCGCAACCCGCTCAAGGAGCGCCGGGGTCTCACTTTCCCCGAACCGACGGATCACCTCGTCGCAGGCCTCCAGCGCGTCCTGCGGCCGCTTCAGCGCGAGGAGGGCGGCTCCTCTGTTACCAAGGGCGGTCGCAACACGCTCAAGGAGCGCCGGGGTCTCGCTCTTCCCGAACCGACGGATCACCTCGTCGCAGGCCTCCAGCGCGTCCTGCGGCCGCTTCAGATCGCCGAGGACGGCCCCTCTGTTCACAAGGGCGGCCGCAACCCGCTCAAGGAGCGCCGGGGTCTCGCCCTTCCCGAACCGACGGACCACCTCGTCGCAGGCCTCCAGCGCGTCCTGCGGCCGCTTCAGCGCGTTGAGGACGGGCCCTCTGTTCACAAGGGCGAACGCAACCGAACCAAGGAGCGCCGGGGTCTCACTTTCCCCGAACCGACGGACCACCTCGTCATAGGCCTCCAGCGCGTCCTGCGGCCGGTTCAGATCGCCGAGGGCGACCCCTTTGCTCACGAGGGCGGTCGCAACCCGCTCAAGGAGCGCCGGGGTCTCACTTTCCCCGAACCGACGGACCACCTCGTCGCAGGCTTCCAGCGCGTCCTGCGGCCGGTTCAGTGCGACGAGGGCGGCCCCTCTGTTACCAAGGGCGAACGCAACCGAATCAAGGAGCGCCGGGGTCTCGCCCTTCCCGAACCGACGGATCACCTCGTCGCAGGCTTCCAGCGCGTCCTGCAGCCGGTTCAGCGCGCCGAGGGCGCCTCCTCTGTTCACGAGGGCGAACGCAACCGAATCAAGGAGCGCCGGGGTCTCACTTTCCCCGAACCGACGGATCACCTCGTCGCAGGCCTCCAGCGCGTCCTGCGGCCGCTTCAGCTCACTAAGAGCGGTCCCTTTGTTCACAAGAGCCTTCGCGACCCACACTAGAACGGCTGGAATCTCGCTCTTCCCGAACCGACGGATTACCTCGTCGCAGGCCTCTACGGTATCTTCAGCGCGGTTCCGAACATTCGCCGCGGCTGTTGTCTTGAAAAGCTCCCTCGCCGCCAGCTCGGCCGATTCGCCGGTATTCCCCTGAGACGGTTCTACCCTATCGTCATCCACCTGAACGCCAGCCGCAGTAGTTCGCGCCACATCCGCTGGCACCGAGTCCAGGCCGGAAACCGCTACGAAACCTGCGGGCATCATCGCCAGCAACTCGTCGCGGTACTCGGCCAAGCTCGGCAACTCCATCAACCCCGCAAGTGCGATCCGGTGTAGCGACCGCATCTCCGCACCTGGGCCGGCTGAGTCATGGACCATTCGAGCGCTAATGTCCTTCAACTCGGGCGGCGAGTAGTACGACTCCATGAAGTGGATGAGTGCTTTGACCAGCCGGTCTGGCCCGCGACGGCGCCGCAGCAGGTAGTAGATGTTGTACAGGCGCTCGGTCAGGTAGTACTGCTTGCGTCTGGCGCTGCCGCCCGCGACGCGGACCACCCCGCGCTCGACGAGGCGTGCGAGCTGGGCGCTGCATGTGCTGGTTTCGAGCCGGGCATGGTCAGCGATCTCCCGCGTGGTCGCCGGCTTCCACAACATGGCGAGCGCGAGATAGACCCGCCGTTCCTGCGCCGGGAGCGATTCGAGGTGGCTCTTGAAGTACTCCGTGTGGTCATCGACCAGATCGTACAGATCAGTCATGAGCTCGCGGAAGGACAACCCGGCGCCGAAGCGGGCCACGATCGAGATCAACCGAGGGCTTCCGCCGGTCAGGATCTCCAGCGGACGAATCGTTTCTGGCGCGGGGCGGCGGCCGGACACGGTCTCCCACAGGACGGCGCATTGGTTCCTGTCGAGGGGGCGCAGCGTGCGGATCTGGAACAGGTCGTACAGGGCGCGGTCCGGGTTGTCGATCTCGTCGAAGCGGCTGGTCGCGCTCGCGAACACAATGATCCGCGGCTCGGTCTGGAGGATCTTTCGCAACCGCCAGCCGGCGGCATCTGGATCGGCCATGTCCCGGAACAACATGTTCAGGTTCTCGACCAGCAGCACGAGCCGCTTGTCCTCTCGGTCGGCGAAGTCCAGCAGCGCGCCGAGACAACGATCGGCCAGCGCCTGGTCGTCGCGGATGGCCCGCAGCTCATCGACAGTGCGGTGCAGGTCGGGGGCGTCCTCACGGCGCGTCGCCTGAGTCGCCAGATTGGTCAAACACTCCAGCCAGAATTCCCCGGCAGTGGCGACCTCGTAGCTCTCCTCAGAGAAGACGACCGGGAAGCAGCGCGACTTCAGCGCGGCATCCCGGTGCACCTCGGCCGCGACCCGCAGGAGCAGACTCGTCTTCCCGCTGCCCCGCGGGCCGATCACGAGCTGGTGCGGGTGCGAGTGTCCGATGCACTCGCGCAGGACCTCGACGAGCAGCTCGAATTCCGTCGTTCGCACGCAGTACGACGCCACGAGCTCGTCGTCGGAGAGAAACCCCGGGTTGTACTTGCGAGTGGGTGCGGTCATCCCGTCATGCCCCCAGCGAGCCCGAGCGTCGCGCGACGGGGACGAAATGCCGGCCATGCCTGGCGCGCCACCAATCCTCGAGCAGGCCCGAGACGAAACGGTAGTCGTCTCCCCGTGGCTCCAGATACCCGTCGTGTTCGAGCACTCGAAGCACGTCGTCGATCGGCACCTGATGATCGGCCACCGCCCAGACCCGGAAGTACTCGCTATAGCGGTCGATGGCGGCACGCTTCAGCACGCCGTCATTGACCGCGGCTTCGGTCAATAGCGAGAGCGCGGCCCGATAGTCATCGGGTCCGAGGACCAGCTTCAGCCGGCTCTCGTAGTGATCCAGATCCGCCTGCCCGCGAACGCTGAGCATCTCGCTGGTGTAGACGCGCGCGACGTCTTCGAACGAGGCATGGCGCCGACCGGTTAAGTGCAGATCCTCATCCAGGCTGTCGAAGAACCGCTGCACGTGGTGGGGAACCAGACACCGCAGCCGGCGGCACATCTCCTCACGCGCGGCGAGGGGCAGGTCGAGGTGGCAGGTTTCCGCGAGCGCGGCAAGGCAGTCGAGCGCGGTCTTCTCGGTCCAGGGCTTCAGATCCAGGGGAGAGAAGATGTTTGCATGAGCACTGAGTCCCGCCTGTCGCAGGATCGGCTCCAGCCCTACGCTGCCGGAGAGGATGAAGCATATCCGGTCTCGGTAGTCTTGGCCGTTCTTGCGCAACCAACTCAGGAATTCGTCGACATCCTGTTTTCCCCCCGGCGTGATGCGGTAGTCGTGATCCTTGAGCATCCGGTTGACGAGGATCGGAAGCTCGTCGATCGCGAGCACCACCGGCCGCTCATTCTTCGCCAGGGCCGCGCAGACCGCGTCGCCCTTCTGCTGCCAGCTTCCGCGGTCGATCCCAGCCCGCAGCTTCACGCGCCACTCGCCGACGGCCAGCGTCTCGACTTTATCGTCGACCCCATGCAGGACGTTGGCGAATCCGGATTTAATTCGGTCCCACGCACCCTGTACGTGCCGCGACTCCACCCCGATCTCGACCACGGCGTCCGCCGCCGTACCGACACCCTCCAGATCGACGAAGACCGTCTCGAAGCGCCCCTCGGCCGCCAGGCGGCGCAACAGTTCCCGAACCAAGCTCGTCTTGCCCATTCGTCGTTGCGCGGTCAGCAACGTATGGGTTCCGTTCCGCACTCGATCCGTGAGTACGTCGAGTTCAGCTTCCCGGTCGAAGAAGCGATCCCCATCGACCCAGTTCGACCCCGCCTTCTTCAATCCTGCCATTATTTTTCCCAACGTATTTGTTGCCAACTATAATGATTGCAAACGTTTTTGTTGTCAAGTTGGGCATCGCTGCTCATGGCCGCGCAGGCGGCCTACAGGTAGCGCGCCACGGTGCCACGCGTCGTGGCGCGCGGCGAGGTAGGTGGCCAGGGCCGCGTCATCGAGCAAACGGCCGGCGAGCCAGGCGTCGAGGCGCCGGAGCGCGCCAGCTTAGGCCGGTCGGGTAGACCAGGGTCGTTGCTGACCCTGGCCCCCCACAGATCCGGACGTGCGGGTTCTGCCGCATCCGGCTCCTCGACAGATGGCTTCGCTACGCGCCGTCGCGTACCCGCTGGTCCAGGAAGCCAGGCGATGGCCACCGCCATCCCCAAGGCTTGTCTGGCCAGTTCGGCTATCCGTTGTCGTGACGTGGAGACGGGACCCAACCTCGGTGTGTTGGCCGTCTTTCCCTCCACCGGTGCCACCTGCCGGTGCCCCCTTCCCTCCACGGGGTCTCGTGGGCTCAATTCCCCCGCTTCGGCGGTACTATGAGACACTCCGACTCCTCGCCGTCCATCCCCCCGCGCTTCGTTGCCTTCGCCCGGCGGTACCATCCGAGCACCTGCGGCTTCGCTCCGTCGGACGCCAGGTGCTGCGTCCACGGCCTCGGGCTTGGTGAGCCGGTGCCCGCCCCCCGGCGGTCTTTAAGATGGAGACGACGAGGCCTCCCGGGTTCCCGGGAAACCCACCCGCCCGCATGCCACGCGCTCCGACCCCGGCGAGGTCGCCGCCTCCACGGCCTCTGAGATGCGGCGAGATAGCCTTCCGTCCAACGCACGACGTCGGCCCTCACAAACAGTGCATTTCGGGGCTCAATCACGCGGCCTACGGGCTCCCTGTGAACGCTTCGCGCCCTGGGTCACCCCAGGCCCACGCATCACTCGGTTCCGGCTGGCGGCCGACCTTGGCCGGATGGGATTGGATACCCACAGGGTTTCGAACAAGGTTTCAAAGATCACATCACGGCATCTTGTCCCCCTTGACCGGGCTTTCCCGGCACACGCGTTGGTGCACAACCCTTCGGCTGCGACGAGGCAGCTGTAGGCTCTCTGGCCACGGTGACCGCTGCGGGTGCACGATCTCGACATGAGATCAAAGGTCCATCCGAAGTACAAGACGAAGTATCGCGTGGGGAATTGGTCAGCGTACGAGCAGGCCTTGGTCCAGCGAGGGGACGTGACGCTGTGGCTCTCTGCCGACGCCACGGACGCGTGGCGCCCGTCGCCGTCCGGTCGACCAGGCGCGCCGAAGACGTTCTCGGACTGTGCGATCGAGACGGCGTTGACGCTCCGCCTTGTCTTCCGGGTGCCCGTGCGCCAAGCGGAAGGCTTCTTGCGGTCGGTCTTGTCGTTGATGGGTGTCGATCTCGCAGCCCCCGACCACACCACGCTCTCCCGACGCAGTCAGTCTCTCGCGGTTGAATTCCGCCGCATCCCATCGAGAGGACCCATCCATCTCCTCGTCGACAGCACGGGACTGTCGATTGTGGGCGAAGGCGAATGGGCTGCGGTGAAACACGGTGGACGCGGCCACCGACGCTAGAAGACGCTGCATCTTGCTGTTGATCGAGTGGGCGTGATCGTCGCTCACGCGCTGACCGAGCCGACGGTGGATGACGCGACCATGGGCATCGACCTCATTGAGACGGTCGACGATAAGATCGCACGGGTGACCGCTGACGCGGCCTACGAGACGGTCGCGTTCTACGAAGCGGCGGAGATGCGTGACGCGACTGTCGTGGTTCCACCGTCCAAGACCGCGAGGGTGTCTCGGCGTCGGCCGCGGTCGCGCGCGCGAGATCGCACGATCACGGACGTGAGGACGCTCGGCCGGCGCCGCTGGAAGCAGGAGGCCGGCTACCAGCTCCAGGCGCGGGTGGAGAATGCGTTCTTTCGGTACAAATCGATTCTCGGGGATCGGCTTCGCGCCCGGTCCCGAGGCGGGCGAGTGGCCGAGTCCGTGGTCGCGTGTCACGTCCTGAACCAGATGACCGAGCTCGGTCGGCCAGAGTCGTACAGTATTGGTCGGTGACTTGCCTCTGGGTTGGGATCGGTGACGGTCAGTTTCGAGTCATACACCAGCGCGTGTGCCGGGAAAGCCCGGTCAAGGGGGACAAGATGCCGTGATGTGATCTTCGAAACCTTGTTCGAAACCCTGTGGGTATCCAATCCCATCCGGCCAAGGTCGGCCGCCAGCCGGAACCGAGTGATGCGTGGGCCTGGGGTGACCCAGGGCGCGAAGCGTTCACAGGGAGCCCGTAGGCCGCGTGATTGAGCCCCGAAATGCATTGTTTGTGAGGGCCGACGTCGTGCGTTGGACGGAAGGTTATCTCGCCGCATCTCAGAGGCCGTGGAGGCGGCGACCTCGCCGGGGTCGGAGCGCGTGGCATGCGTGCGGGTGGGTTTCCCGGGAACCCGGGAGGCCTCGTCGTCTCCATCTTAAAGGTTGCCGGGGGGCGGGCACCGGCTCACCAAGCCCGAGGCCGTGGACGCAGCACCTGGCGTCCGACGGAGCGAAGCCGCAGGTGCTCGGATGGTACCGCCGGGCGAAGGCAACGAAGCGCGGGGGGATGGACGGCGAGGAGTCGGAGTGTCTCATAGTACCGCCGAAGCGGGGGAATTGAGCCCACGAGACCCCGTGGAGGGAAGGGGGCACCGGCAGGTGGCACCGGTGGAGGGAAAGACGGCCAACACACCGAGGTTGGGTCCCGTCTCCACGTCACGACAACGGATAGCCGAACTGGCCAGATAAGCCTTGGGGATGGCGGTGGCCATCGCCTGGCTTCCTGGACCAGCGGGTACGCGACGGCGCGTAGCGAAGCCATCTGTCGAGGAGCCGGATGCGGCAGAACCCGCACGTCCGGATCTGTGGGGGGCCAGGGTCAGCAACGACCCTGGTCTACCCGACCTCCGTCGGACGCCAGGTGCGACGTCCACGGCAACCACACGGTGATATCGCCTCGCTGGACCAGCGCTCGGTCGTATGCCGGCCAATTTCCGACGTGGTATTTTGTCTTGTACTTCGGGTGCACTCTCGACTTCATGTCGCGATCATGCACCTGCCGTCGCTACGATGGCCAGGAGGTCGATCGTGGCGCACCGAGGGCGCGGGATCCGTGCACCAACGCCATGACGAGCGCGCGTCCGGCCAGGAGTCCAAGAGAAGGCGGAATGCAAAAGCGAAGTCGCAGCATCAACAAACGAACCAAACAGGGGCGTATTTGGGCCAAAACCGATGGCTATTGCCACCTGTGTGGGAAGAGGCTCTACGTCGGCGAGTGGCACATTGACCACATTGTGCCTCGCGTTCACCGAGGCCCTGATGATGAGGACAACCTTCTGCCCTGCTGCGTGTTCTGCAACGGGATGAAGAAAGCGGCGACGACATACAGGATGCGCCGGTTACTGATGTATGGCCGGTATTGCCTGGAAAAAGCGACGCGGCGTGACAAGAGCCAAATGGGTCAAGACATCTACGAGTTTGTGGGGCGTCGAGTGAAGGCGACCGCGAAGAGGTCTCGGACGACGCCACCTCACGTCCAGCTCTGGAAGCAGACACCGAAGAATTAAACCTGGACTGGACCTGCAGCGCGACGCGCTGCAGGTCGAGGGCGTCGCTTCCCACCGACGCGGGGTACGGGCCGCGAGGTGAGGCACGGGCCGATGCCCGCGACTGTCTGTATTGTGGCTGGGCGCGGCGCGCACTCAGCGTTCGCTGCGCCGGTCATTGAACCGTGACCGCGCAGTTCCCCGCCGTTGTTGGGTACCATCTTTGAGTCATGGTTAAAGTGATCTCCTGGAACATCGCTCATCGAGAACAAGCGTGGCACGCGCTATGTGACACCGATGCCGACATCGCGCTGGTTCAAGAAGCAACTGAGCCCCCGGCTGACATGCCGCCGTCGTTTGAATACCGTCCAGCGACTTGGCGCACAGCGGGCGCTGGGCATCGGCCCTGGCGCGCGGCGGTCATCAAGCTCTCGAACCGTATCGACGTGCAATGGCTTGAGCCCACGCCAATCGAGAATGCTCGCGATGGCGACCTCACGGTCAGCCGAGCCGGCACGCTGGACGCCGCCATCGTGACTCCTCCAACGGGGGAAGCCTTTGTCGTCGTTTCGATGTATGCCCTTTGGGAGAAGCCGTACCCCACAACTAGCAGTAGTTGGATCTACGCCGATGGGTCAGTCCACCGCCTCATCTCTGACATCTCAGTCTTTGTGGGGCAACAGTTGGGCCACCGTATTCTTGCGGCGGGTGACCTCAACATCCTGCACGGGTATGGGGATCACGGAAGCGGCTACTGGGCCTCTCGCTATACGACTGTCTTCGACAGAATGCGCGCGCTGGGGCTGTCCTTCGTGGGCCCGCAAGCGCCCGCGGGTCGCCGCGCGGACCCGTGGCCTGACGAGCTCCCGCGTACAAGCCACAACGTCCCCACGTACTACACGAATCACCAGATGCCAGTCACGGCCACCCGGCAGCTCGACTTCGTGTTCGCCTCCAATGGTCTCGCTGAACAGTGTCAGGTCAGCGCGCGGAACGAGCCGGATGCCTGGGGGCCCAGTGATCATTGCCAAGTCCACATCGTCATGGCCTGATCAGCCAGCCTCGCATGGCCGCCGTGGGTATTGTCAAGTTGAGGCTGACGGCCGTTTCTGATCCCCAGCATGGCGGGTTCACGGCTGGATCGAGCCCAGTATCTTGGGGGTCGATGGACGAGCTTTTCGTCAACTTGACTGTGAGCATGATCCCCCTGCCTGTCGGGGTCGCTTCGTGACACCGGTGGGTACCGGTGAGCGGTGGCCTGACCCTTAACTTGACTGACCTTTGGTCCTGGCTACTGATCTGTCGGTCATCGCCCACCGGCCACTCGTACGGCGGCCAGCTGACCGGATGGACCGTGACCCCATAGGGGCCTGCTGCACCCACGGCCCGTCACAGTCCTGTCCGCCCACCCGGGCCAGCTCGGGCCGCAACCCGAGGAGGTATACCTGTGACCAACCGCATACCCACGCCGCCTGATGCGCGGACGGTGATCGTCGGCGTTGATACGCATAAGCACGTCCACGTCGCGGTGGCGATCGACAGCTGGGGGATCCGTCTCCGCGATCACGCGTTCGTTGTTGATTCGGGCGGCTACCAGGCGCTGATCACGTGGGCCGAGACCCACGGGCGGATTGACGCGTTCGGCATCGAAGGCACCGGCAGCGATGGCGCCGGCCTGGCACGTGCGGTGCGCCGCGCGGGGCATCGGGTTGTAGAAGTGAATCGGGGCGACCGGCGCACGCGACGTGCCGCCGGCAAGTCCGACACCCTCGACGCGGAGGTCGCCGCGCGGTCCGTACTGGCGGGGCAGTCGACGGCCATCCCGAAGACCGCGGACGGTGCCGTCGAGATGATGCGCCAGCTGAAGATCACGCGGGACACCGCAGTGAAGGCGCGCACCACGGCGATGAACACGCTGAAGCAGATCGTCGTGCACGCCCCGCCGGCACTGCGAGAAGCCCTCCACGACCTCACCGATCACGGCCTGCTCACGCGCTGCGCCGGACTCCGACCGGGCCCCATCGACACGCCCACCGCGTCCGCCAAGTACACCCTCCGGGCCCTCGCCCGCCGCTGGATGGCTCTCACCGAGGAAATGGCGATACACGACCAGCACCTCGCGCGCCTCACGACCGAAACATCACCGACCCTCCGTGAGGGCTTCGGTGTGGGCGCCCACACCGCGGCCGAACTGCTGATCGTCTTCGGCGACAATCCCGACCGGATTCGTTCGGAAGCCGCCTTCGCGAAGCTCTGCGGTGCGTGTCCGCTCCCGGCCTCGTCCGGGATGACCACCGGCCGGCACCGGCTCAATCGGGGCGGCCACCGCCACGCCAACGCCGCCCTTTATCGCGCCGTCATCGTCCGCATGCGGTACCATCAGCCGACCGTTGATTACGTCGCACGCCGCACGGCGGACGGCCGAACCAAACGGGAGATCATCCGGTGCCTGAAACGTTTTCTCGCTCGCGAGATCTACCAGCGAGTCATGACCGATTTTCGCGCTCGCCAAGAGCTCATCCAGGCCGCCTGAACGCGTGTCTTGACATATAGGGGCGTCAGTGCCTGGTCAACACCGTGCAGGATCTGTCGGCCCGCGGCGTGGGCCTGCGGGTGCTCACCGGTCAAGGCGCGCAGATCGACACCACCACGGCGGCCGGCCGCCTCGTGTTTGGCATCTTCGCGGCGCTGGCCGAGTTCGAGCGGGAGCTGATCCGCGAACGCACACTGGCCGGGCTCACGGCCGCGCGGGCGCGCGGCCGTGAGCCCGGCCAGGACGTTCGCGCTGTCGAAAGCCCAGGTGCGGCTGGCCCAGGCCGCGATGGCGCACCGCAACACCTCCGTGTCCGCGCTCTGCCGCGAACTCGGGATCACCCCCGTGACGCTCTACCGGTACGTCGGGCCGCAGGGCCAGTTGCGCGAGCAAGGCGAGAAGGTCCTCGCCACCTGAACCGGAGCGCGCTGGACCGTGATGCCGCTCGGAACCGTTTGGAAACAGCGGTCAACAACCGCGTCGGCCCTCGCCCGCATGTCCCAAACGAGCGTTTACGACACATACTGATCGGGTGGGCGGCTTGGCCCGCACTTCTCGGGACGCTCCGCAGGAGCCACACTATGGGGATGCAGTCGAAGGTTCATCCCACGCACAAGACGGACAGGCTCATGGCAATGGCGTGTCTTGAGCTGCAGCGGCACGGCCGCGTCCGATGGTTTTTCTACCATCATCCACACACTGTACTCGCGCTGGTGCTGGTGTTTGCCGTCGGCGTGTTCGCGCCCGGCGTTGCCAGCTCCCAGGACGCGACGATCGCCGGGACGGTCACCGACGCTACGGGCGGCATTCTCCCCGGCGTCGCCGTGGAGACGCGGGACGCGGCGGGCACCGCGCAGGTAACCGTCACCGACGGGACCGGCCAGTTCACGTTCAGCGGACTTGCCCCGGGGACGTATGACGTGATGTTCACCCTCTCCGGCTTCACCGTGCCCGCGCAGGTGGTGGAGGCGAGCGCGGGCGCCACGGCCGTCCTGGACGTGGAAATGGCGGTCGGTGGGCTCGCCGCGCAGGTGGTGGTGGTCGGGACCCGCGCCCAGCCGCGGTCGGTGACCACCTCGCCGGTACCGATTGACGCCATCCCGCTGCAGGACGTCGTCAGGCAGGGCGCCACCACGCTCGACTACCAACTGCGGACGCTGGTCCCCTCGTTCAACGTCGCCACGCACCCGATCAGTGACGCCGCCACGCTGGTGCGCCCGGCCAGTCTGCGCAACCTGGCGCACGACCATACGCTGGTGCTCGTCAACGGCAAGCGCCGCCACCGCTCGTCGGTCATCGCCTGGTTCGCCGGCGTGACGGACGGTGCGCAGGGACCTGACATCTCCACCATCCCGTCGATTGCGCTGCGGCAGGTCGAGGTGCTGCGTGACGGCGCCTCGGCGCAATACGGCTCGGATGCGATCGCGGGCGTCATCAACTTCCTGCTCAAGGACGACCGCTCCGGCGGCAGCCTGGAGTTCAATACCGGCACCTACCGCGCGGGCGACGGCGATGCATACACCATGGCTGGCAACGTCGGAGTGCCGCTCGGGGACACCGGGTTCGTCAACCTCAGCCTGGAGTACGGCAACGCCGACCCGACCAACCGCAGCGTGCAGCGGGCCGACGCCGCGGCGCTGATCGCGGCCGGTAACACCGACGTGGCTGACCCGGCGCAGATCTGGGGCAACCCGACGATCGAGGACGAGCTGAAGCTGTTCGGCAACTTCGGCCACCTGTTCGCCAACCAGATGCAGTTTTACGGCCACGCCAACTATGCCGAGAAGAAGGTGACCGAAGGGTTCTACTTCCGAAACCCGAACAACCGCGCCAACATCTACAGCCTCGACGACGGCGCGACGCTGCTGATCGGCGACGTGCTCGACGCGCGCGACGGCATCGCGGACGGCTCGGCTCACTGTCCCACGGTGCGCGTCATGAACAACGTGCCGGACCAGGCGGCTCTCGCGCAGGTGTTCGCCGACCCACACTGCTTCTCCTTTCAAGAGACGATTCCTGGCGGGTTCACGCCGCAGTTCGGCGGCGTGGTCAGCGACAGGTCGGTGGTGGCCGGCGTGCGGCGGCTCGCGGTGAACGGCCTGACCTGGGATGCCAGCGCCAGCTACGGCGCCCACGAGTCGGACTTCTTCTTCAACAACACCGTCAACGCGTCGCTCGGCCCGGACACGCCCCGCAACTTCGACCCGGGGCTGTACCGCCAGGAAGAAGTGAATCTCAACTTCGACGTCTCCTACGCCGCCATCGACATCGTCAACATCGCGGGCGGCGCCGAGTGGCGCGACGAACGGTTCGACATCGGCGCCGGGGGACGGCCCTCCTGGGAGGTGGGACCGTACGCCGCGCAGGGATTCGTCTCCGGCTCGAACGGCTTTCCTGGATTTCCCGCCTACACCGCCGGGACCTGGAACCGCAGCAACGTCGCGTTGTACGGCGACCTGGAGCTGCGGGATCCGGGCGATCGCTGGACGGTCGGCGGCGCCGTGCGTGTCGAGCACTTCGACACCTTCGGCTCCACGACCAACGGCAAGCTGTCGGCCCGCTATGGCCTGACCGACGAGATCTCCGTGCGCGGCGGCGTCAGCACCGGCTTCCGCGCCCCGACGCCGGGCCAGCAGAACACGCTGAACGTGCAGACGACGATCGATCCGGACACGCTGCAACTAGTCGACAGCGCCAACGTGCCGTCGACGTTCCGGGCCGCGCAGCTGCGGGGCGGCCAGCCGCTGGAGCCCGAGACGTCAATCAACACGACCGCCGGGCTGGTCGTCGATACCGGCCCCTTCACGTTCACCGCCGACTACTTCCGCGTCGACATCGACAACCGCCTGGCCCTGTCGCAGACCTTCACGCTGGACGCCGACGAACGCGCGCTGCTGCTCTCGGAAGGGATCGCCTCGGCCGGCACGCTGAAATTCTTCCGCTTCTTCATCAACGACTTCTCCAGCCGGAACCAGGGCGTCGATCTGGTCTCCACCTACGCGCCGCCGGCGCTGGGCGGTGACACGGTGCTCAGCTTCACGATGAACTACACCCACACGGCGCTGACGGAAGAGTCGCAGTTGCTCACCGCCGGTGACGTGCTCGGCCTGGAGCGCGGCGTCCCCCGCATCCGCTGGAACGCCGCCATCAACCAGCAGGTGGCGCGGGTCGGCGTGCTCGCCCGTCTGAACTACTACGGCGCCTGGGTCGACCACTTCGACGCGCGCTTCGTCCGCGGCGCCGACGCGCCGCTGCTGGACGGCCGGTACATCGTCGACCTGGAAGCCAGCATCCCGCTCACCCGCGACGTAACGCTGGCGGTCGGCGGGCAGAACGTCTTTGACGCCTTCTCGCAGCGGATGGACCTGTTCGCCGACATCTTCGGCCTCCCCTACAGCCAGTTCACGCCGTGGGGCCTGAGCGGCGGGTACTACTACGCACGGGTGAACTACACCTGGGGTCGGTAGTCGCAATCGGGCATTGACGCCCCTCTATCAAGAATCGTTGACGGGGCCGACTGGCGCGACGAGAAGTGGATCGCCGAGGGCGGCGAGTGGCGTTGGTGCGCGGATGCGGGCAGGCCTACGCGCTTCAAACCGTCGAGCCCGTCACCTCCCGATGCGGTACGAGACGGGTCTGCCAAGCTCGGTCATCCGGTTCAGAACGTTACACGCGAGCACGGCCTCACGCCGTTGCCCCGATGAACTGCGTGCCCGAAGACAGTCGCCGACGATCGACTTGTACCGGAAGAACGCATTCTCCACGCGCGCTTGCTGATGGTACCCAGACGCCTTCTTCCACCGTCGCCGTCCGAGCGCCTTCACCCTCCTGATCGTCCGATCGCGGGCACCTGATCGGACGCCCCGTCGAGACAACGACGCGGTCTTGGTCGGCGGCACCACGACCCGCGCCCCTCGCGCACCGGCCGCACCATAGAACGCGAGCGTGTCGTAGGCCGGATCCGCCGTCACTCTGGTGAGGTGTCCATCCACCTCGTCGACCAGACTGCTCCCCGTAATCGCGTCATCGGCCGTCGGCTCAGGCAGCGCGCAGGCCACGATCACACGGGACCCGTCCACGCCGAGATGGAGCTTCCTCCAGCCGCGTCGCCCTCGGCCCCCATGTTGCGCCGCGGCCCACTCACCTTCGCCGACGATGGACAGTCCGGTGCTGTCAACGATGAGGTGCAGGCTGGTGCCCGGGCGGGCGCGCCTAAGCGCGAGGGCGAGATGCTGACCGCGTCGCGAGAGCGTGGTGTGATCGGGTGCCGTGAGATCGACGCCCAGCATCCCGAAGATCGATGTCAAGAAGCCCTCGGTCTGACGCAACGGTAAGTGGAAGATGAGACTGAGCGTTAGGGCGGTTTCGATGGCGAGATCGGAATACTGGAGTTGCCCGCTCCGCCTGCCGACGCCAGCCGCTGCCCACGTGGCGATCGCGTCAGGCGTGAGCCAGAGGGTGACGTCGCCTCGCCGCACGAGGGCTCGGTCGTACTCGGCCCAGTTCCCGACGCGATACTGTGTCTTGTACTTCGGATGCACTCTCGACTTCACATCGAGATCATGACCCGCCGGCGGTCGCGATGGGCAACATGCCGGCCACTGCTCGCCCACCGCGCTGAATCAGCGCACCAACGCCGGTCGCCGGGGCCGCGGACCACGAGGATGGGCTCATCGGCTTCAGCATCACGCGGAAGTTCTACTGACTAGACGCCGTACAGGAGGAAGGCGCCAAAAACCACGCCGAACACCAACCACAGACGAACGAGTGTAGTGGGCATGCGTTCGAACCAGCCAAGGAGCGCGCGGAGCCTCGCCCGGCCGAACAACGGTAGCGCGATGGCCGCAGCGATCGAGATCCAGCCCAGTACCGCGAACAGAGTCGGAAACCTGGCCGGAGGGGCCGCGACGATCAACGCCACGCCCAGCACGACTCGGGAGCCGATGCCAACGTAGAGGCCCGAACCCCTGTTCATTGAGCCCGTGACCAGAGCGATCAGTCGGTTCGGGACCACGAACCCCCACACAGACAGCGCGACGATCACGACACCGAACAGGTAAACGGTGTACTGCGAGATGAGAACCGTCATGGTGATGTCCTGTTAAGCCGTTTGCTTGTGATGGGCCAATCGGCGTTTGCAGATGGTCAGGTCTTTGATTTTTCTCCTTCTCTCAATGATGGCGCGGTGGAGGCGCCGCGGAGCCCGAGGCGTCAGCCTGGTCGCGCATGAAATTGATCACGTTGCTCACGTGCGTTTCGAGCGGAAGCTCGAGTTCCGCGGCGCCGCGGCGCAGGTCGTCGCGAGACACGGCCCGTGCAAATGCCTTGTCTTTCATCCGCTTGAGCACCGAACGTGCTTCGAGGTCGAGAATGCTTTTTGACGGCACTGTCAACTCAACGAGTCCGGGCCAGAATGAGGCGAGTTGATCCCAGGATCAGGCTGCCGTCACCTGGGCCCACACGGTGAACGACCGTGCTCGCAACATCCGATGATGAGCCGCCCTGAGTAGGTGTCGACCCACGCGAAAGAGATTCTGAATGACACCGTGGACGTGCAAGAACCGCTGCGCGTGGTCGGATGACGTGAAGCCTCGCATCTGACGTTCGCGTTGTCGCGTGGGTTGATGCGAGACTTCGGCGCGATTGTTCGCGTATCGCCTCGTGTCATGGGTGACCAGCGGCATGAGGTCCCGATGGGCGACACGGTAGCTGCCCAGCTTGTCGGTCACGAGCCGCACGGGTTCCTGTCGCTGACTCTTCAACAGTCGGCGAAAGAATCTCCGCGCTGCACGCCCGTCCCGACGGGGTTGTACGAGGATGTCGATCAGGTCACCGTCTTGATCCACCGCGCGCCAGAGATACTGGCGCTGACCGTTGATCGTCACGAAGACTTCGTCCAAGAACCACGTATCTCCGAGTCGACCCTGTCGTCGCTTCAACTGCCGAGCGTAGTCGGGGCCGAACTTCCCGCACCACTGGCGAACGGTTTCGTAGGACACGATGATTCCTCGTTCGGCCAGCAAATCCTCAACATCCCGGAAGCTCATGCAGTATCTGTGGTAGAGCCAGACGGCATGGCTGATGATTTCGGGCGGAAAGCGATGCCGATGGTAGCGGGGCCGGCGAGTGTTCATCCCGGCATTGTGCCGGGCGGAGAGTTAACCTGACAATGCCCCACGATCACACGGGACCCGTCCACGCCGAGATGGAGCTTCCTCCAGCCGCGTCGCCCTCGGCCCCCATGTGTCGCCGCGGCCCACTCACCTTCGCCGACGATGGACAGTCCGGTGCTGTCAACGATGAGGTGCAGGCTGGTGCCCGGGCGGGCGCGCCGAAGCGCGAGGGCGAGATGCTGACCGCGTCGCGAGAGCGTGGTGTGATCGGGTGCCGTGAGATCGACGCCCAGCATCCCGAAGATCGATGTCAAGAAGGCATTGTCAGGTTAACTCTCCGTCCGGCACAATGCCGGGATGAACACTCGCCGGCCCCGCTACCATCGACATCGCTTTCCGCCCGAAATCATCAGCCATGCCGTCTGGCTCTACCACAGATACTGCATGAGCTTCCGGGATGTTGAGGATTTGCTGGCCGAACGAGGAATCATCGTGTCCTACGAAACCGTTCGCCAGTGGTGCGGGAAGTTCGGCCCCGACTACGCTCGGCAGTTGAAGCGACGACAGGGTCGACTCGGAGATACGTGGTTCCTGGACGAAGTCTTCGTGACGATCAACGGTCAGCGCCAGTATCTCTGGCGCGCGGTGGATCAAGACGGTGACCTGATCGACATCCTCGTACAACCCCGTCGGGACGGGCGTGCAGCGCGGAGATTCTTTCGCCGACTGTTGAAGAGTCAGCGACAGGAACCCGTGCGGCTCGTGACCGACAAGCTGGGCAGCTACCGTGTCGCCCATCGGGACCTCATGCCGCTGGTCACCCATGACACGAGGCGATACGCGAACAATCGCGCCGAAGTCTCGCATCAACCCACGCGACAACGCGAACGTCAGATGCGAGGCTTCACGTCATCCGACCACGCGCAGCGGTTCTTGCACGTCCACGGTGTCATTCAGAATCTCTTTCGCGTGGGTCGACACCTACTCAGGGCGGCTCATCATCGGATGTTGCGAGCACGGTCGTTCACCGTGTGGGCCCAGGTGACGGCAGCCTGATCCTGGGATCAACTCGCCTCATTCTGGCCCGGACTCGTTAAGTTGACAGTGCCCTCCACGGGTCGCAGATAATCGGAGAAGAGGAAACCTCATGGGCACCGGCACCTTCCAGATCGTTAATGCGACCGCCCCGTTCCGGCTCTGCCACTGGCCGGCGTCGGCCTGCTCGTCTTTGCTCATCACAGCCCCCGCCACTTCATCCGTTCGCTCTGCTCTCTTGCATTATGTCTTCAACTTCGGCCTCGGTTAGGCACCGACGCGTTCTTAATGCCTTCGAAACGGCGGTCACTGTCTTGTTTTCTGGAAGCATGAGTTCATTGGCCTTTCTCAACATGCGGTCTATGCGCGCATTAATCTCTACATACGTCTGATCGCCGAACGCCGTTCTACAAAAATCTTCGACGTACATCTTGTCAGCGCCGTGTCCATACCCGAAAGCGTCGCACCCCGTAGAATTCGCTCCGAGCGATCCGCACATCGACATTAAAATCCAAGATTCGGCTCGATTTTCCTCCGCGCGACACCTCTCGCACATAGGCTGTTTCTGACCGCAACAGCTACCACCTGTGTAGAAGCCGATTGGCCGTGGTTGATTATCGACAGGTTGTAGATGTGAGTAAATCTCCGCATTGCTGCCAAGCGTGACGTACTCGAAGTGGAGGCCGAGCCGAACCGCCGCCACTGCGTGAGCCGACTCGTGGGCGCTGATAACAATCTCTTTGGCGGCGGATACTTCCGCGATGGAAAGAACCTCCGTTGCTGGGCGATCGGCGCTGGCTGGCTGCTGTTCGTCTGTGCTCATAGAAAACTCGCCACGAACCGGACGGTAGGAGAAATCACCGTCACCAGCGTTGCCTCAATGATGCCACCACCAACGGCCAACGGCGATGGTGATGAGCTGCAACCAATTACCACAGTCAAAATCGGAATCCGGATTCACGAGTTCCACCACACGGTCAACGCGTTCCACCCGAGGCCGAGGGTTGCACGGATACTCTCTTAACAGCCACCAGGCGACTTCACCAGCGAACTACGTCGTCCTCGACAGCAGCGAGAACTTGAACGCGACCCTGATACGCGAAGGGTACGCCACCGCGATTCGGACGTTCCCCTACCCTGGGCAGCGGGAAGGTCCTTCCCTATCATGTTGTGCGTAACATAAAGGACGTTATGTTACGCTTGTCCGATGATGCGGAGGGTCGACCAGCGGCGGCCAACATGCCAATCCCGGGTCGGACTGTGAGACGCTGCCGCATGCAGATGAACCTCTCTCGCCTCAGGCGTCTGGCCACGTGCGCGGTTGTCGTCGTGGCCACCGCGGCGTGCGGCGGGGACAGCCGCCCCACCACGCCGGTCAGCCCAACCCCTCTGTCCCCGCAACCGCAAATTCCAAATGTCGCGGGCACCTATCGTGGACCGCTCACGATCACCGCCGCGCTCGACGGGGGCGTGGTGATGGTGAGTCTGAGCGGCACCATGCACCTCACCGTGGTGCAGGCCGGGGCACAGCTCACGATCACGGGCTCGGTCTCGATCTTCGACGAGACCAGCGCCCTCGAAGCGGTCACCGGCACCGTGGACGACACCGGCCGCGTCACGTTCCCGCCCGACTCCGTCGTCCATGCCGCGCCCATCCCCATGGGCGACGACCCCTGCGGCACCCTCACCCCGGCGCCCACCATGCTGACGTTCTCGGGCAACACGGCGCACTTTCTCCAAACCGCGACCAGCGACGACTGCGGGACCGTGGAGATCGTGGGCACGCTGACGCGGCAGTAGCGAGTCTGGAGTGCGGGGGAAGATGGACAACACGGATCCGACACGGCCGACTCCCCCGCCCGCGCCAGCCCTGCAGCAGCCGGCCGCACTGGCACCAGTGTCAGCGCCGCCGGAGGCGCTCATCTTGCCAGGAGGCTGGGCGGTCGAGGGCCTCCCTGACATTGTCCTGAGGGCCGGGCCGCAGGCCGCGGAGCGGACGGTGGAGTTTTTCACGGCCCAGATCCGCAACCCGCATACCCGCGCGGCGTACGGCACGGCCGTGACGCGGTTCTTTACCTGGTGCGACGCACGCGGGCTCGCGCTTGCACAGATTTCACCGATCGCCGTGGCCACCTACATCGAAGAGATGCAAAGCCAGTATCGCGCCCCCACGATCAAGCAGCATCTGGCCGCCCTCCGCCGCCTCTTCGATTGGCTGGTGACCGGACAGGTGATGCCCACGAACCCGGCCACCTCGGTGCGCGGGCCGACCCACGTCGTCAGGACTGGCAAGACACCGGTCCTGCAACCCGCCGAAGCGCGGCTGCTGCTGGACACCATCGACACGTCGACCCTCAGAGGCCTGCGCGATCGCGCGCTGCTGGCCGTGATGGTCTACAGCTTTGCGCGCGTCTCGGCCGTCGTCGGCATGCGCGTCGAGGACTACTACCAGCAGGGCAAGCGCTGGTGGCTGCGGCTCCAGGAAAAAGGGGGCAAGCACCACGCCCTGCCGGTCCACCACAAGGCGGAGGCCGCTCTCGACGCCTATCTCGACGCGGCTGGGATCGCGGCCGAGAAAGACGCGCCCCTGTGGCGCTCGATGCCGCGGGCCGGCGGGATGGGCACGCGCCGGATGAGCCGGGTGGATGTGTTCCGGATGATCAAGCGGCGCGTCAAGACCGTCGGGCTCGGCGAGGCCAATTGCCACACCTTCCGGGCCACCGGCATCACGGCGTATCTGCTCAATGGCGGCACGCTCGAGCGCGCCCAGGCGATCGCCGGGCATGAGAGCCCGCGCACGACCAAGCTCTACGACCGGACGGCCGACGAGGTGACCATCGAGGATATCGAGAAGATCGGGATTTGAGGGGGCCACCGAATGAGCGAAAGCGAGATGTTGTTGCTTAACATAGGGGCGGTGCTACCTTACTCAGCTCACTCTCGTTGAGGGAGACTCCGGAAGGCGTGAAGAAACGATGGGAGCGGTTCGAGCTCTTGTCGTGGCTTGCCTTGGTGCTCTTGGTTCTTGGTTTCTTCATCCAGCTTGTTGGTAACCACCTGTGAAACGTGTCACTGGCACCCCTCTAACCGTCCGCTCCCAGTAAATCGCGCCTGGGACCGCGCCGAGGCCGCCGAGGCGTGGGACGCCCTCGCGACCCATGCCGCCGTCCATGCCGACGCCTGCCGCCACGGGGCAGCACTGGCCGACCACACCCGGCACCGGTGGGCGCGCTAGCCCGTGGCAGAGGCCACAGCATGACGCGCGGCGTTCGTGCCCTTGACGGGGCACCCTCACGCGTTCGGCGAGCCTGTACACGTCCGCCAGACTGCATCCATCACCCCGCAATGCTACCGACGCGATCCCGGGTACACTGCCGCTGTCGAGCGTGTTGCCGCTTGCCGCTGGCGGTGGGGGTCCGGTTGTCGGCTATGCGCCAGCCGCTCCGCTCACGAGTTGTCACAGGCCCGGCAAGACACTGACTGGACTCAAGGTCGGCGGGGTGATCACTAGACTTTTCAATCAACCGTTCGACATGAACGGCCAGATCCAGCAACTCGGCGAGTTGATAAACCGGGAGTTCGACTCCGGCAACTACGTTCATGCGGAGATCTGGGTTGCGTACGCTACCGCTGGGGGAACCAGCCGCCTCTATGGAGCTCTTGAAGCCTTTATCCGGTCCGGGCATCACGCGGATGTTCACGTTGGCCTGAATAACGGCGTGACTTCGGGACAGGCCGTCGAGCACATGCTGAAGGCTGGCGCGACTGTTTACGGATTCGACACCGGAGGCACCAATCTCTTCCATCCGAAGATCTACCTCTTACGAGGTCCCGTAAGCACACTCGTGAGCGTTGGCAGCTCGAATCTTACGAGTGAAGGCTTGTTTCGGAATTTCGAGGCAAACACGATCACCAGCTTCGATCCGAACGAGGGAGCGGACGTCAACGCCTTAAATGAGCTAACCGCCGTTCTTCGGAACTTAAGGGCTCTGACGACCAACTGTCGGGTCATCACGACCGCACGGTTGCCGGGATTGTTCGCTTCAGGGGTGTTGCTTGACGAGAGGGCAACCCCGCGACCGCAGCGCGTCCCCGCAGGTCCTCAGCCAGGGCGAAGATTTGGCGCTGGTCGATTGGTAATACCCGCAGCTCCTCCGCCCCATCCTGACGTGGCACCCGTGCGTGCTCCAGGGGTACAGCGGCAACGAGGTGCGGCTGCTGGTCAGGCTGCGCCGGCAGCCGTTGGGAGAGGGCCGCAATATTTCGCAATGACGCTATCTGAATTCGACACGTCTCATAGACAAGGAGTTCCCGGGACACCGGAGATCAGCCTTCCAGAAGACACTGCGGCGTTCTTTCCACCGGTCAGCCTCCAGGGCCGTAAGTATCCCGACGAGTACTTTCAAGTACTGCTGAATGAGCGGAGAGGCACCGCGAAGCTCGTCCGGTATCGCATTTGGCATCGGCCACCTGGAGCCGCGGTAGGTCACGCCGACTGGCGCATCAACGTTGGCCACGACACGATCGATCAGACCCGAAATACCGCGGGAGACATATTGCTGATCACGCGCTTACCAATGGGGTCATCTCCTGAATACGAGGCGTGGATTGTTCACCCGACAGACCCAGAACACGCCACATTGTTGGCCAAGTGTTCAGCGAATGTACAGACGCGTGGGGCGGGTGGGGTGAAACAATACGTGGTCTACTAAGGCTCGCGAAACGTCAACGACGCAGCAGTATCAGCTTCTCGGAAGTGATCGAGTTCTCTTGGTGAAGACCGAATCGTTGATAAGCATCTAGCGCGATTACCTCTTGAATTCTCCAACCGACCGCCTGCGCGACATCTACCAATAGGTGCGGGGTATCGATTGTCAGAGGTTCGCCCGACAACGTGGTGCGATTCGGTCCCACGACCATCGCGAAGGCACCATCCCGTTTCACTCTGGGTAAGGCCCTTTCGAGAACTTGCCGCATGTCGCTGAAATACCGGAACAACAGAGCCGGAACGTTACGACGCCGGAAGCCATTGCTCGGCCCTGACGCTAAGCGCAGCGCGCGCGAACACAATTCAAACACTGAATCCGGAAGCCGACTGACTTCGCTAAGCAGCGCTCGTTCGTCCGCTTGTCTCTCACGATTCGTGATTTCCCGGTTGCCGATAAGTCTTCGTTCGGCGAGTCGAAGCTGATTTGCCGGCACCAGGCCCAAGAACGCGAGACTCAACCTCTGAGTGTCAATGTAAGGTAATGCCGTCGCGTACGGCGGGCTGGTGATCACCGCATCGTAGACCGCGGTTCCCGGAATACGTTGACGGGCATCTGCCAAGACGGCGCGCTGGCGTCCTCGAATCGCTCCCAACACCTCTCTTGCGTTAAGCACTACAGAGACCTTGGACTGAAGTGCTCCGAGGAACCGGTCGATTACTGGGTAGTTGTCGAGCGCATCGGTCCGTCTTCGAACCCTTAAGTCAGCAGGATCCTGTAACGATACGGTTCGCAGAAGGTCGCTAAGGACCACGCGCGCCACTGCCTGTACAGCAGCGTGTTTAAGGCGATCGATGTGAGCGGCGATCACCCAAAGCTGCGCGAGCACAGACGGGGAAAACCACGCGCGCAAGTAGTCTTCGTTTGGAAGCCGATGGGTTCGAGATTCGTGGCCTAGCATACGTAACGTCGCCCGCGAAAAGCTGGTGTCGCAATCGATCGACTCCTCAACCGCTGACAGGTCACTTGTCAGGGCATCCACTTGAGCGCGGAGAGTGCTCACAGGCAGACGGAGCACACTCAGCTTTGCTTCAGCGATCAATACCGCGAGCGGATTCATATCCACTCCGAGTGCGTTCCATCCTGCATGCGCAGCTTCAACAAGGGAAGTGCCACTGCCGCAGAACGGGTCCAGTATGCGAGCCGACTTCGGCAAATTCAGTACATTTGCTGTCGCCCGAACAATCTGAGGGTGAAATTTGCCCTTGTACTCGTGGAGACCATGAGAGGAGTACCTCGTGCGCTGCCGCCTATGCGGCCCAACGACGTGGACACCCGTCCTGCCCACAGCAGCACTGGACTCCAAGCGTGCCTGAAGCGGCACAAGTGGTTCAGCGCCATTGCGCCTGGCAAGTCGGAAGTAGGTGAAACGATCGATGGCTCGTTCCGAGTGTTTTGAAGCTGTGACTACCAAACCATCGGCGCACGGTTCTGGCACGCTGCCGAGAAGGGTTTCCACTTCACGCCGTGCAAGGCGGCGCTCGTAGGGGAAAAACCGGTAACTCTGCCAATCGAGAACGAGTTGATTCAGCATTTCCCGAAGATGGCGATGGATTCACTGATTGCGCGGGAGGTTTTTGGATTGAATGCTTTCCGATGCGCAGGAACCGCTCTGCTCATAACCGCAAGGCGTCCAAAACCTTGACTAGCTGCCGCTCTGATCAGCAGAGCCACGTTGTCGACTATCCGGCCGTGAATCTTGGAATCGCCAACCACAAAGCAAACGAGCCCGTTCGGGCGGAGAATCGCATCAAGGAGACGGAACACCCCCTCCATCTGTAACTCAAAATCGTCCTCGGTTTGTGGCCGGCTCTTGAAGAAATGTGGACGAGCCCCTATTTCTGCCTCTTTGACGGCAATCGGATCGAACCCTAACCAGTACATCCGATACTTGTGGTACAGCCAATACTCGTAAGCGTTCGGGTAGGGCGGTGACGTTATCACCAGATCAACCGGCCCAACGTCTGTCGCCTTCACACTCAAGACATCTGCCGTAATGACGCGCGACTCCTGGAGCGAAGAACTGTAAAGATTCTGAAAGTGCACGTCGCGGGAACGATCGATCTCCGCTGCCGCGCGCACAAATAACTCGTAAACCTGCTCCTTGGTGCCCTTCTGTACCGCCGCGTAGCGAGTATCCCCGTCTTGCCTCGATACTCGTACGATGATGCTTGAGACCGCGATCATCAGCCCTTGACGAATCGCCTCGTCGCCAATTGCCTGAATCCGCGCAGTCAAGACAGCAAGCTTTTCTTGAACGCCTTCATCAAACCAGTGATCAACGCGCGGAATGGCTGGAATCGCTATCGGCCGCTCGTCGAGGCGAGCAGAGTCCACCAATCCTTGCGCGATCTCGGACAGCCGCTTGTCTGTTAGGGTCGTCTTCACCTTTGTTAGCAACGTTGCGATCGGATTTAGATCTATGCCGACCGATCGAAACCCAAGCGCCTGTGCCTCAACCAAGCTGGTTCCTGATCCACAAAATGGATCGAAAATGACGCCTGAGTTTGGTGGTCGAAGAAGGTTGATCAGTTGCCGTGGAAGCTGTGGGATGAATCGAGCAGGATACGGGTGTATTACATGCAGACCGGTGTTGCTCTTAATTTCAGCGAAATCCCAATTCGCCTCTAGGACACGCGCGATCTCTGGCTGAATCGGTGACGCTGCGTCGGCTTGC
The DNA here is from genome assembly GCA_963662965.1 of Vicinamibacterales bacterium. Lineage (GTDB taxonomy): Bacteria > Acidobacteriota > Vicinamibacteria > Vicinamibacterales > UBA8438 > DTWD01. Next base: position 549,127 of record OY759970.1, read on the forward strand.
AGAGAGGAGATCGCTGTCACCTTGACGTCTCCTGTCCCGCCGTCGGTACCCGAACGATCTCGAAACCAAGTCGGCGAAACCAATTCCGCGCTTGATTGGTGTTGAAGTCGAGAAGATCCATGCCGCTGGCGGTGGCCCAAGCCTTCTTGACTGGAAACAACACATCGTCAACGCGCACCGCATGCGTTCGGATGGGGCCGAGTTTTGCTCCACGTAATCGGCGAACAACATCATCGCGGTTCAAAGCCTTTTGACTCCCCGCAACGATGTAGTCCAACTCCGTGGTGATTCGCTCTCGATTTTCCACGAGTTAATTCTTATTATAATCCTAATCGCAATCATAACAATGGGTAAATCCGGCGGCGAGCCTGCACATGTCCGTCAAACTGACTCCAGGACCGGGCACTGGTCGACACGTCTCGGTAACAGCCGTTGGGTAGGAATCCTGTCAAGGGCGGAGCAAAATTAGACCACCGTGGCGGAGGAAAACTAGACCATTAGGCAGTTGGGTGGAGTGGCGGAACGCGGCAGTGCGGAGGGGACGTCAGGACGCCGGGGTGGCCGCGGGCTGGCGGGCTTTCTTGCTGTGTTCGAGGCGATAGCTCTCGCCGTTCAGCTCCAGGATGTGGACGTGGTGGGTCAGTCGATCGAGCAGCGCGCCGGTCAGCCGTTCGGACCCGAAGATCTCGGTCCATTCGTTGAAGGGCAGATTCGAGGTCACGAGCGTCGACGCTTGCTCGTAGCGCTGGGAGAAGATCTCGAATAGCAGCTCGGCGCCGGTCTTCGACAACGGCACATAGCCGAGCTCGTCCACGATCAACAGATCCTGCTTGGCGAGCTGCTTCTGAAAACGCAGCAGGCGCTTGTCATCCCGCGCCTCGAGCAGCTCGTTCACCAGTGCGGCGGCGGTGGTGAAGCGCACCCGATAGCCTTTCTGACAGGCGGCCAGCCCCACCGCGAGCGCGAGATGCGTCTTGCCCGTGCCGGAGTTGCCCAACGCCAACACGTTCTCTCGCCGGTCGAGATACTCCGAGCGGGCCAGCTCCAGCACCAGGCGTTTGTTCACCGACGGGATCGCGCGGAACTCGAAGGTCTCGAGACTCTTCAAGACCGGGAACCTGGCGGCCTTGATGCGCCGCTCGACGGCGCGTTGTTCGCGATCGAGCAACTCCAGCTCGCAGAGGCGGAACAGGTAGCGCGAACAGTCCAGCCCTTCCTGGGCGCATTGCCGCGCCACTTTGTCGTATTCGCGCAAGAAGGTGGGCAGGCGCAGGGCCTTGAGATGGGCGTCCAGCAACAGGGCCGGTTTGGCCATCACTCAGCTCCCGCCCCCAGCAGCGTCAGGTAATCGGCTGCGGCGGTCGTCGTCACGCGGGGGACCGGCAGGTGCGGATACTGCGCCAGATCGAGGTGGGGCGGCCGGTGGTCGAGGCGACACCGCACGAGGTGCTTGACGGCATCGAACCCGATCGCCCCCAGACGCATGGCGTCCCGGATGGCGCCGCGGACGTGGTCGAGCTGAAAGTCTTCGAGCAGCCGCAACACCTGCACGTACTCGCGCGTGCCCGGCTTGCCCAGCCGCGCCTCCAACAGGCGCCGCAGCCGGAGAAACTCGTCCGGCAGCTGCCACCCGGCCAGCGGCGCCGCTTGATCGAGCGCCCCCGTCTTGCGCTCCAACAAGGCCAAGTAGTGCCGCGGCTCGAAGATCAACACGTCCCGCTCGTAGCTGCGACGATGGCGGGCGATCTCGTCACTGCCGCACACGATCACGACCTCGTCCACGTAGCCTTTCACCAGCACCTCCCGGTGGCCGTAGGCGGTCGGCACCGAGTAGTCGTTGCGGCGGTAGCGCACCAGCGACAACGACGTGACCCGCGTCGTCCGCGTGTCGCAGGCGTCATACGGGACCGGCGGTAACGGCAACAGCGCCTCGCGGTCGCGGGCGAAGCGCTCCCCGATCGTCTCCGTGGGCCGCCGTAACCGGCGCCCGCGACGTTCGCCGCACTTGTGCGCTAAGTCGGCGTTCAACGCGTCCCAACTGGCGAACCGGGGGATCGGCACGAAGAAGTTGCGGCGGACGTACCCGACCAGCCCTTCCACCTTGCCTTTGTCGTTGCCTTTCCCCGGCCGCCCGAAGCGATCGGCGAATAAATAGTGCGATTGGAGTTCGCAGAAGACCTGCGTCCGCTGGCGCGTGCCGTTCCCGAGAATCCGCGCCACCGCCAGCTTCGTGTTGTCGTAGACGATGCGCCGCGGCACGCCACCGAAGTAGCCGAACGCGGCGTTGTGCCCGTCGCAGAACGCCTCCGTCGTCTCGGCCGGAAACGCCTGCACAAACCCGTCGTCGCTGTGCGGGAGATCGACGACCAGGTCGTGCGCCTTGCATTCGACGCCAGCGATCACGACCAGCGCTTCGCCGAAGTCGGCTTGGGCGTCGCCTGGCGGATGGGCCAGCGGCACGAACATCTCCTGCCCGCCCAGCCGCTGCGCGCGCACGTAGGCTTTCACGATCGTGTCGCCGCCCGTGAACCCGTACTCCGCGCGTCAGCGCTCGCCGATGCGCTTGGCCGTGTGCCGTTGCTTCTTCGGCCGGGACTGATCCTCGCGGAGGATCTGATCAATGATCCCCGTGAAGGCGTCCAGCTTCGGACGCCGGACCGGTTGCGCCCGGCGATACCCGGGCGGCCGGCGGTAGCGCAGCATCTTGCGCACCGTCTCGCGGGCCAACCCGAAGCGGCGCGCCGCCGCGCGCTCGCTCAATCCCTCCACATACACGCTGCGCCGCACCGCCGCATAGAGTTCCACTCGATACATCCCTCCTGTGTTCCACAAAACACCCTTGGAATGCTCGGTGGACCACGTGAGCGGTCTGGTTTTCCACCGCCCTCAGGCAGCTTCACACCGCCGCTCTGTGGTCTAGTTTTACTCCGCCGTTCTCAGCTTGCGCGAAGCGATCGTTGGCCGGGCCAAAGCCAGCTAACCACAGCGCTGGCGTGGTATAAGTCCGCCGTACAAAGAAAAAGCCCGCGTTGGAAGCGCGGGCTTTAAAGCGGCCGTCGGGAGTGAGTTCCAGAAAACCCGAATCCTCCAACGCTTGCAGAACAGCCGCGGCCTGGCGCCCGACACCAGAAAGCGAAGAAACCTGGATACTGTCTTGGTAACAGCCGTGTGCCAGGAACACTGACCGTACCCACGAGCCAGCCGACGAGCGCGACCAGGAAGCACAGACCGAGGCCGACGGCTGCCGACACGTTGCGTCAGAAGGTGCGGGCGTTTAGACAGATATCAACGGTGGTCTCGCCGAGCGCAGGCAGGGCGTCACCCATCGTCGAGACGCGCGGCCGAGAGATTCTTGGTCGCGTGCTGACACCAGAGGATGTTCAAACGACGGAGGAGGAGGCGGTATGAGCGCAGAGACGGAATTACTCGACGAGCTCAGGGGCGACCTGATCGACGAGAACCACAAGGGGCTTCTCGACGCATATTCGGCGGACCAAACGGCTGCGGCCATAGCAGCCAAGGCGCTAGATCTCTTGACGCAGGCCATCGATGAGATTCACGAGCCTTAATATCTGCGGCTTTCGGGGGTTTAACGACGCGCAGACTCTCGACCTTTCAGATCCTATCGCTGTCTTCGAAGGCCCTAACGGGAGCGGCAAGACTTCGATCGGGGAAGCGATGGAATGGTTGTTGTACGGCAAGACCCTCAAACGAACTAAAGGCGATGAACTGAGCAAGCGTGAGTACGACGGCTGCTACAAGAACATACACTACAGCGGCGCCGCGCTTCCGTTCGTGGAGGCAACGCTCGAAGACCAGACAGGGAGAAGCCGCACCATTCGCCGCGAGCTTAAGACCGACGAAACATCAACGCTGAAAGTTGACGGCGCTGTGGCGCAGGACCTTGAGGCCTTCGGCATCGACACAGTCTACGACAGGCCTCTAATTCTCCAGCATACGTTGCAGGACTTCATCTTCATGAAGCCCAAAGCGCGGTACGAAGTTCTGTCGGCGATGATGGGTCTCGAAGGTTCTGTTGCAACGTTTGGGATCACGCGCGAGAGTCCGTTGGGTGGACCTCGCTACACGGCCAATCCGAACACCTTGTGGATCAGCCGCGTCTGACCGACCACGTCGCCCTTCGCCATCCACCGCGCCTGCCCCTTGCGGAGCGCATGCATTATCTCGATACCGCGGACGGTCCGCCACGCCGTGGTGAACCGCTTGAACCCCAGCATCGGCCGGGTACGGCGTTTGATGAATCGATGGTCCTGCTCGATGACGTTGTTCAGATACTTGCATTGGCGGAGAGACGAACGTGGTCGGAAAAATCCCTCGTGTTTGATGGCCTCGAACGCGATCGGGTAAGCGGGGTTCTTGTCCACGTTCACGACGCGAGGGGACGTCGTATGAGACGCACCGACCGTCTTGCGGAAGAACGCGATGGCCGCATTCCTGTCGCGCGTGGCCCGGAGCAAGAAATCCAGCGTGTCACCGTTGGAATCAACGCCCCGGCAAAGATAGTGCCAGGCCCCGCCGACACGCACGTACGTCTCGTCGATTCGATACGAATCCGTGGTGCGTCTCAGAAATGGCCGGCACCGCTTGTCGATCTCCGGCGCATAGCGCTGCACCCATCGATAGATCGTCGTATGGTCGACACACAGGCCCCGCTCGCGCATCATTTCCTCGAGGTCGCGGTAACTCACGGCATACCGCAAGTACCACCGAACACACAGGAGGATGAGTCCTGGTTCGAACTGACGCCATTTGAACGGATTGTCGCTGGGCATGATGGGGATCCGGTCCAGTCGTTGTCAAAGACCGTCCATCCTGAAGTCGCCGGCCCGAAGTTGCAACAGAACCACCAGCGGCCTGAGGTCCCGATGGGCGACACGGTAGCTGCCCAGCTTGTCGGTCACGAGCCGCAGGGGTTCCTGTCGCTGACTCTTCAACAGTCGGCGAAAGAATCTCCGCGCTGCACGCCCGTCCCGACGGGGTTGTACGAGGATGTCGATCAGGTCACCGTCTTGATCCGGTATTGTCAGGTTGAGGCGACGAGTGGCAGAGTAGGCCGATGAGGAGCAAGTCGGCCAGCTATCACGGATATCGATTCCCGCCCGACATCATCAGCCACGCGGTCTGGCTCTACTATCGGTTCTGCCTCAGCTTCCGCGATGCTGAAGATCTCCTCGCGCAGCGAGGCGTGACGGTCACCTACGAGACGATTCGGCAGTGGTGCCAGCGGTTCGGTCCGGTCTACGCGCGGCAGCTGCGGCGCCGGCGCGGTCGGATGGGAGACACCTGGTATCTCGACGAGGTGTTCGTCACGATCCAGGGTCGCCAGCAGTATCTGTGGCGCGCGGTCGACGAGGACGGTGACGTCCTGGACATCCTCGTGCAATCGCACCGGAATCGGCGAGCAGCCGTCCGATTCTTTCGGACGCTACTGAAAACCCAGGGCCGTATCCCTCGACGACTGATCACCGACCAACTGCGCTCCTATGCCGCCGCGTGCCGCACCGTGATGCCGTCCGTGGTCCACGTCACTGATCAGTACGCGAACAATCGAGCCGAGGTCTCCCACCAACCGACGCGTCAGCGGGAGCGCCAGATGCGGCGTTTCAAGTCGGCCGCTCAGCTCCAACGGTTCGCGTCGGTTCACGGTATCGTGCAGAATCTCTTCCGCGTCAGTCGACACCTCCTGCGGTCCGCTCACCACCGCCTGCTCCGCACCCGCGCGTTTGTGGAATGGGATGCGGTGACATGCGCCTGCTGAGAACGATCGGAGGCATCGATTTCACGGGGCAAGAGCGCGCTGCCCACAACAAGTTGACAATGCCCGCATGAGGGGTCGACCGATTAAACGCACCTTACGCCCTCGGAATGCTCGGTGGACCACTCGCGCGGTCTGGTTTTCCGCCGCCCTCAGGCAGCTTCACACCGCCGCGCTGTGGTCTATTTTTGCTCCGCCGTTCTCATACCAGCCCGACGCGGCCCCGTCGGCGCGGGATGTTGCGCGCCCCTTCGGGGGGTTAGGGATTGACCTGAAGCCGGTTCTCGACCTGCATCACGCGGGACGTGGTGCGGGCGATGTTCTCCGCCTGCACCCGTTCGAGATTGCTCCGCACCGCTCCCGTCAACGTCACGCGCGAGCCCTCGACGATGATGTGGATCGGAGGTTGGGCTCGCTGGGCGAGGCCCACGAACAACGGGTTGCCGTAAATGTTTCGGTAGAGCTGATCGCGCAGGCGGCGGTCGGACGGGGAGACCGGAAGCACGCGGATCTCGCTCCTGAGCTCGCGCACCCCCATGACCCTGCCGATCCGCTCCTCGATCTCAGACTTCTTGGTGGGTCTCGTGACCGCACCACCGAGCGTGACGACGCCTCCCTCCGCGATCGCAAACGTGATGTCGTCGAAGACGGTGTAATCGGAATACGTGAGCACTCGGTCGACGAGCGCCTCGGCGAGGTCCTCGACACTCTCGGGACCCTCCACCTCGAGGTCGCTCTCCACGGCGTCGATACCCTCGACTTCGAGCGCAGCCTCGATGATCTTCATCTTGAGCCAGGCGTTACCAGGCGCACCGGTGAGCACGACGAGGCCATCGCGGAACGAGACCTCCGACACCTCCGTGTCGAGCTTCTCGTCCTGCAGCTTCGTCCAGACCGCCTCCACGAGCGCGTCGGACTCCTGGCTCGTCTGCGCAGCCATCGTGCCGACGTTGACGATGACGCCGGCGATCCAAAAAACGACCGACGCCAGCCAAACCCTCCGTGTCCGTAGCCGCGTGTTCATCTCAACCCCCCACGATCACCGTAGCGAGACATCGATGGCTATCTGATCCTCCTCCCCCCTTCTCTCGGCTCTTGCCCGGACCGGCCGGGGCTGCCTACGGCAGCGTCAGCGCGACCAGCTCCGCGTCGCGGCCGCCACTGCCGACGGCAACCACGAGATACTGCTTGCCCTCGTGCAGATAGGTCACCGGGTTCCCGTTCGGCACCGCCGGCAACCGCACGGACCCGAGATGCGCACCGGTGTCCTTGTCGTAGGCGCTGATCGTCCGCGTCCCCTCGGCCGTGTCCTCGAAGTCGCGCCCGCCGTGGTTCATGATGAGCAGCGTTGGGGTCACGAGCGGGCCGGAGCTGAGCCCACCCCCCCCGCCGAGCGGCGGCAGGTTCAGGTGCTGCAACGCCGGATGGTTTCTCGGGCCATCGCCATGCGGTGTCATCCAGGCCTCTTCGCCAGTGTTCAGATCGACGGCAGTGACCCGCTTGTACGGCGGTTTGAACAGCGGCAGCCCCCGTGGCCCCGCCAGGCGCATTCCTCCGCCGCCGCTGGTGGTAAGGTACCCGACGGTGGCCGGTGGTGGGGCCTCGACCAGCTCCACGACGAGCTCAGTGCTCGTCGACGACACGAACAGCCGTCCGGTTTCCGGGTCGACCGCGGCGCCCTGCCAGCTCGCGCCGCCGCCGGCGCCCGGTACCTGAATGTAGGGCTTCTCGGCGCCGCGCAGGACCGGCGGCGAGAAGATCGGCCCGAACCGCGCGCGGGCGTTGACGATCTCGAGCGCCTCGGCCCGCAGCTCCGGCGTGAAGTCGATCAGGTCGTCGATGGTGATGCCCTGACGGTCGAACGGCGGCGGCTTGGTCGGGAACGGCTGCGTGGGGGAGTACCACTCGCCCGGCACGTTCCCTTGCGGCACCGGGCGCTCCTCGATCGGCCAGACCGGCTCGCCTGTCACGCGGTCGAGCACGTAGGTGAACACCTGCTTGCTGACCTGCACGAGCGCCTTGATCTCGCGGCCGTCGACGGTGATGTCGAGCAGGTTGGGCCCGGTCGGAAAATCCCAGTCCCAGAGCCCGTGGTGAATCGCCTGGAAGTGCCAGACCCGCTCCCCCGTCTCGACGTCGACGGCGATGATGCTCTCGGCGAACAGATTGTTCCCGCGTCGCATGCCGCCATACCAATCGTTCGACGACGTGCCAGTGGGAAGATACACGTAGCCCAGTTCCTCGTCGACCGCCATGTACGACCAGACGTTGGAGTGCCCGCTGTAGCGCCACGACTCGTTCTGCCAGGAATCGACACCGAACTCGTCCCCTTGCGGGATGGTGTGGAAGATCCACTTCATCTCGCCAGTGCGGGCGTCGTAGGCACGCACATCCCCGGGTGACGCCTCGCGAAGGGTCAGCCGGTCTTGCACGACGCTGCCGACGATGATGGTATCGCCGGCGACCGCGACCGGCGACGAGTAGGTCATCAGCGAGGCGTCGATCTCACGGTCGAAGCCCTGGGTCAGGTCGACGAAGCCGTTCTCGCCGAAGTCCGGAGACAGGGCGCCGGTCCCCGCGTTCAACGCCACCAGACGCAGGTCGTGGCTCGCGATGAAGATCCGGGCGTCGTCACTGTCAGCGTCCTTCCAGTACGAAACCCCTCGATGATGCCAGCCCGTGTTGGGCGGTCGTTCGAGGTAGTCGTAGATCCGGGGGTCGTAGGTCCAGACCACCTCGCCGGTGCCGGCGTCGAGCGCCGCCACCTGCCCGAGCGCGGTGCTGACGTAGACGAGCCCGTCGACCATCAGCGGCGTCGCGTGGAACTGGCGCGGCCGGATGCGCTCGTTGCGCTCGACGACCGCCTTGGAGAGCGACGTCCAGCGCCAGGCGATCTCCAGGTCGGTGAAGTTCTCGGCGGTGATCTGGTCGAGCGGCGAGTACTTCGTGTTGGCGCCGTCCCGTCCCAAGCCGTGCCATTCGCCGTCCGGCACCGCTGATTGGGCCAGCGCAGACTGGGCGACGGTGACGGAAGCCACCACCAGGGCGCCTGAAACGAGATCGCGAAGCCGCAGGCCCATGTGCATCTATCGTTTCCTTTGACGGTCGCGGGACGAGGTTGTCGCGATTGTAGTCCAGACGAGCCCGGAAGCGGCTGCGCCATACCCCCGGCCAGGTCGTCACCGAACCGCCAGCATAGGAGTTCTGACCTCCTAGTGTGCTGTCTCTAACGCTTCTTTACACCGGGATTTCCATTTTGCCCGCCGGATCAGGGCCTTTATTACACCAACACGCCTCTCTGCACGCCAGATTTCTTCATCGCACGTTGCGTCGCTCCCTGTTGAAGCCGCGCTCGACGTGGAACCGACTCGAGCCCCCGCTTTCAGGGCATCCCTCAGACACCGCTCCACACCGATGCTCTTTCTTCGCCAGGCGGACTTCGTTGCACTCAGGCCGGGCGTCAGCCGGCCGGCAGGTGCTTGCGCCGGTCGCTGTTGATCGGTCAGCTTAACTTCCGAGATCGTGAAGGAAATGACGGGTCTCGCCGCCCCGGTACGCTTGAGCAATGAACGCGATCGACGGGATGGCGTGCTGCAAGCCTGGGTGCGACAACTTCGGAAAACCGGGCCTCAACATCGTCGGCCACGGCTGGTTCGCGACGAAATCGGGCCGACGGCGGCGGTACCGCTGCACAGTCTGCAGGGGCACGCTCAGCACGAACACGGGGACCGCATACAGCGGGCTTCGCTGCACGCGACGGGAGTTCGACCAAGTGGCAAGCCTGCGCGTCGAGGGCGTGAGCGTTTCTGCGACCGCCCGGGTCACGGGCCATTCACGCAACACCATCGCGCGATGGCTCGAGCGAGCCTCGACAGCGGCTAAGCGCTTCAACCAGCGGATGTTGCGCGATTGTGACATCCTGGAGCTGCAGGCAGATGAGCTCTGCACGTTCATCGGCAACAAGAGCAAGACCCTCTGGTTGTTTGCAACCATCGAGGTGTGCTCCCGTTTGTGGGCGGGTAGCGTTCTGGGCCGCCGCTCCGACCGAAACGCCAGGTCGGTCATCAACGACGTCGTCCGCCAGGGGCGAGTCGTTGGAGTCCCACTGATCGCCACCGATGGCTTCGAGTACTACCTCGGGGCGGTCGTGGGCCTCTTTGGATCAGCGTGCGTCTATGGTCAGGTGCTCAAGACTCGGCGGAACAATCGTGTCATCCGGGTCGAGCGGCGTCTGAAGGTTGGCACGGCGAGTCGGATGAAGGCCGCGCTGCTGGCGTCGGAGGATTCCGAAACCCTGAACACGTCGTTCGTCGAGCGCCTCAACCTCACGATTCGTCAAGGGTCGGCGTACTTGCGCCGTCGCTCGCCCTGCCACGCCCGTGGCGCCGACCAGCTCCGCGGGCACGTCGAGCTCCTGCGTTGCTACTACAACTTCATCCGGCCGCACAGAGCGTTGCGGTTCGGCCGAGAGACCAGGACGCCAGCGATGCAGGCCGGTTTGGTGAGCACGCGACTGAACTGGAGCGACGTCTTCACGGCGCCCGGTCACTCTCTACGCATTCTTGTTGCGGTCGTACGCATTCCCGTGACCGTCCAGCTCATAGAAACTGGCACAACTGAGCTGACGACGTTCTCGTGGCCGCACGAACAACGAACGGCGGCCTGATCAACAGTGAATGGCGCAAGCACCGCGTCACGCGCCGCGCGCGATCTCGGCGGCCAGCTCGCCGGCCGCCAAGATCGCATTAACGATGTCCTGAAGCGCCGTCTCAAGTGGCTCGATCTCGTCTTCGAGCGTGCCGAAGCGGTCGAAGAGTTCGAGCTTGTCCGCGATGGCTGACAGGCCAGCCGTCTCCATGCGCCAGCGCGCGCACGAGCCGAGCTTGTCAAAAGGTGCGATGTCGGCGTTGGTCGCGGGCTCGTCCGGCAGGCCCTGTTCCCAGCGACGAAGGTGGCAAAGCATGTCCGCAAGCTCCTGAGGCTTGCGCACCTCCGCCGGCAGTTCCGCGAGGTTGCCCTGCATGACATCGAGACGAGTTCCAAGATGCGCGATGAGCGCGTCCCGGACGCCGTTCGCATCCAGCGGCAGCCCGTCACGCAGCTCGGCGGCGATGACCTCGCGCAGGTCGTCGCGGCCGATGGGAAAGGGCTCCATGATGCCGTAGTCCTGCAACCAGCGGAGATCGTCGTCGCTGCCCCAGGACGTCGAGCCGGGCTCGAGCGTGACCATCAGATCGAGAGCAATGTCGAATAGGATCAGCGCGGCGGGAAGGATCGATTCCGACCGCACATGGTCGTGATGCTGTAGCTCGTTGCGGTAGTCGTGCAGGTGACGGAGCGCGCCCGCCGTCGCGAAACGCAGCTGGCCGCTTTCAGAGAGGAGCGTCAGTTTCTCGCCGAAGTAGCGTGCAACCTTCTTTTGGCGCGCGCGCGGGACGATTTTCGCGGCGATCTCCTGCCGCAGCGTCTCGCCCTTCGCATCGAGCGGACCGTCTGGAAATTTTTGCAGCATGCGGGCATAGCTGTTCGCCCTGCCGAGGTTCTCGGTGACCCTCAGGTGAAGCATTACCTCGACGGCGTTGTCGAGCAGGATGAGCGCCAGCCGCAGGCGCGCCACCTCGCCGTCGAGGATGAACCGCTTCGCTTCTTCGAGCTGGACGACTGTCCGGCGTAACCGTTCCATGACGCTATTGTCAGGCGGAAGTGTCTTGTCGGCCGGAATTTCCGTTTTGCCTGCCCCGGATGGCCCCTTTCATACACCCGAAGGCCGCAGTGCCCACAAGAATCTTCTTCATCGCACAAGCGTCCAGGTTCTGAGGCCGTCACGCAGCCCGCGCTGACGTGTCGCGGGCTGGAGGCCCGGGCTTCCAGGGCGTTCCTTCGACACCGCTCCTCACTTGTATCGTCGTGTGGCCGAGCCGGCGTCCTGGCACGCGCCGCGCGTCAACCTGCCGGCACCGGGTAGCGCCCAGATCCGCTGGAGCATCGCCCCGAACAGGCGTCGGGTCAGATGGCTCTCCGGAGGTGAGCGCCGCGCTCCGGTCCCACCGCTTTGGTGAACCAATCAGGCGGAACGTAGGGTCGGCGGCGAGTCGTACCGCGTCGTTAAGGTCTTCGTAGCCCGCCAAGCGGCTGTAGACCGATTGGCGCAGGAGGTCAGGCAACCGGAACTGCGTGTTCAGCCCCTGGCGGGAGTCACGCAGGTGCTCGGTGATGATGGCGTCCAGACCGAGGCGTTCATCCAACTCACGTACCAGCATCAAGCCGGCGTCAGAGGTCACGCGCGACCCTTGAAACGCGACCTTAAGAAAGCCGTTGAAGGTGAACTGAAATGGCGCGGTTTCTTTCTCACCCACAGGGGGCTTTGGTGCATGGCTCCTGAGCTACGATCAGGTGCACTGTTCTCAGCCTGCCCTCCTCGATCCGGAGCCGCCAGCCGTGAAGTATCCGAAACGCAGCCAGTACACGTACGCCAAGTCTCCCTACCGGGTTCGCAACTGGCCGGAATACGAGGCAGGCCTTCGTCGCCGCGGTGACCTGACCATCTGGTTGTCGGAGGACGCCATCAACACCTGGCGTGCCCCCACCAGTGGCAAACCCGGCGGGCAACGCGTCTACACGAATATCGCGATCGAGACGGCTCTAACGGTCCGCATGGTCTTCCATTTGCCGCTCCGGCAGACCGAAGGCTTCCTGCGGTCGCTGGCCGATCACCTCCAGGTGGATCTCCCCGTTCCGGATCACACGACGCTCTCCCGGCGCGCTCGGAGGCTCGGTACGATTCCGTTCTACACGGGCGCCGGCGATCGACCCGTCCACGTGCTGATCGACAGTACAGGGCTCCGGATTCACGTGGGCCATCTCCGTAAGCCACCGAAGCACCGGGCGTGGTGGAAGCTGCACGTCGCCGTTGACGCCGGCACGGGTGAGATCATCGCCTCAGCGCTGACGTCTCGTCGCACGCGTGATGGCGCTGGGGCTCCTACCCTGCTTGGGCAGATCGACCATCGTGTGGCCTCGGTCTCTGCAGACGGTGCGTACGACACCGAGAGGGTTTACGAGGCGGCGCACGCAAAGGGTGAAGGGCGAGCCGTCAGAGTGTGCATTCCTCCTGGACGCAATGCCCAACTGAGTCCACGACCGTCGGCCGCGTTGAAGGAGAGGAACCGGAACGTCCGCTCCATCAACAAACTCGGCCGCCGCAAGTGGCCCAAGCGAACAGGCTACAGCAGGCGCGCCATGGTCGAGAACACGATCTATCGATACAAGACGATCATCGGCCGAGCCATGACGAGTCGCACGTTGGCGGGGCAACCGGTGGAGGTGCAACTCGCCTGCAGGGTCCTCAACACCATGACCCGTCTCGGCATGCCCGACAGCTACCGAGTGGCGTGACCCCCTCTCGGGGACGGGGGACCTGTCCCTTAACTCAGAGCCATGCACCAACGCGCGCGATTGTTCGCGTATTGGGTCGTGTCGTGGGTGACACAGGGCACCTCGGTGCTGACCACGGCCACCCCCTGATACGGAATGTCACCGCGCCAGATGACCGAGGCACTGTCACTGGCCGGACGGCGGCACTCCTGCAGCGTAATCAGGTCGGAGCGAAGCGGCGCCAGATCCGACAGGCGGCGTGACACGTCGCCGCAGAGGCCGTTTCAACTGGTTATCCGCATCGCATGGTTCCCTGATGGCCAGAGAACGGCGGTCTAGTCAGTGGTCACCTTCCGCCAGCCATCGGCTTCGATCAGCTTGATGGCCTCACGAACCTTTGGCATCGCGCTTCTTGATCACCTCCACGCCGCTCGCCGGCTGAACAAATCTGGCAGCCCTGGATTCTTTAGGTACGGCAACTCTGGCGTTGTCCTTCACCTCGATCATCAAGCGGCAGTGGTCGCTCGGTCCCCACTCCTCAATTTCGTTCATCGCCCGCACTGACACCCCAGAGGTGGACCCCGAAATTCGGACAGGTTGCTAAGGTGGATTCCGACCTCAGAATGGAGAGATCGGAATCATGCAGAAACGGAAAAAATACCCCGCTGAGCTGAAGGCCCGCGTGGCACTGCAGGCGCTGCGCGGCGAGCAGACGATGGCGGAGCTGTCGTCGCGCTACAAGATCCACCCGAACCTGATCGCGAACTGGAAGAAGAAAGCCCAGGAGGCGCTTGTGGACGTCTTCTCGGACCACCAGCAGCGCCGAGAGGCGTCTCGCGATGCGGAGATTCAGGAGCTGCGAGCGACGGTCGGCGAGCTCGTCATCGAGAAGGATTTTTTGTCCAAGGCCTTCGGCCGTTGAGTCACGGTCGAAGGCGAATGCTGATCGACTCGAACCACTCCGAACTGAGCATCTCGCGACAGTGTGGCTTGGTGTCGATCTCGCGCTCGACGTTCTACGACGATGGTCTCGGGGAGAGTGAGTTGACTCTCGAGCTCATGCGCCGGATCGACGAGCAATTTCTGGAAACCCCGTTCTACGGATCGCGGCAGAGGGCGCGTTGGCTGCGCCGGGAGGGCTTCGCCGTCAGTCGGAAGCGGGTGCGTCGTCTGATGCGAAAGATGGGCCTCCAGGCGCTGTACCAGCGCCCGAGCACGTCGGTTCCGCACCCGGAGCACCGGGTCTACCCCTATTTGCTGCGCGACCGAGCGGTCGAACGTGCGAACGAGGCCTGGTGCGCCGACGTGACGTACATTCCGCTGCACCGCGGCTTCCTGTACCTGGTCGCGATCCAGGATTGGGCCAGCCGGAAGGTGCTGTCGTGGCGCTTGTCCAACACGATGGATGCCTCGTTCTGTGTGGAGGCCCTCGCGGAAGCCCTCGCGCAGTACGGACCGCCAGCGATCTTCAACACCGACCAAGGCAGCCAGTTCACCAGCCTGGAGTTCACTCAGACGCTCAAAGACGCAGGCGTGCAGATCTCGATGGACGGCAAGGGCCGCTGGATGGACAACGTCTTCATCGAGCGGCTGTGGCGCTCGCTCACGTACGAGTGCGTCTACCTGCACGACTTCGAGGTTGGCTCCGAGGCGCGGGCCAGCATCGGCCGGTGGATCGACTTCTACAATGCCGAGCGACCGCACTCGTCGCTCGATGATCGCACGCCTGATGAGGCGTACTCGGATTTGGGAGGTGCGCCGACCTCGTCGCTGCGCTCCTCGTCAGCGCAGTCGGAAGCGGCTTAGAAACATGAACCTGGAATCCACCTTAACTTGGCCGCTGAGCTGTCCCAAGGATGGGGTCCACCTCTCTCCACTGCTTTATAAGTTGGCCTCTGAATATCAGGGATCAGTACTCGTATTTCCCCAGAGACCAGCTTCGGGATGTCACCAACGATCCCCGACGCGCGACCTTCGGAAACCCGTTGAACGTCAACTCTCTCGCGACACCTGAGTTATTGTCGGCCTGGTAGCGACGATACGGCTCGGTTTGTAGTTCACCCATTGGGTGTCACTCTCTCCGCCATTTATTCACTATAACACCTTTATTATCAGTATTTTATGTTTACAACAGGAGAAATGGTCCCCCATGTAGTCCCCATATCATGGCGCCAGATCAAGAACGGGATTCCGCTCGATCTCCCTCGGATCCAAGCGACCGACGAATCTTGTCGTGTCGAATCGGAACACTGCCTGGATCTTCAAGGGTGGAGCGAGGTACAGGCAAGCCTAGCCGCGCAGTCTGCGCGCCTATGCGCTCCCGCGCATCGGGGCGATGCCCGCGTCTCCGGAAACGGCGGTCCGCCCATCGAGTTTGTGCCGTTCGCCATCTTCATGCCGCCGCAAACGTCGGTGAGCGGATCGTCGCAGAACAGCCAATCCTCGACCGTGCGGCCACCGTCCCGCAGCTTGAGATACACGGTCTGGCCCGACATCAGGTGACCCGAGCCGGACATCACGTTCACGGTCGTGATGCCGCCGGCCCGGGCGCGCCAGAAGCTGTCGGAGGCGACATCGATGGAGTCCAGCGCCCGCACGTCGGGGTGCAGCGGCGATGAGCGGTCGCCGCCCGACGCGGCGCCCACGTGGGAGTGGCTGTCGACGATCCCGGGCATCAGCACCCGGCCCGAAAGATCGTGCTCCACGGCGCCCGGCGGCGAGGGCACCTCCGGCCCGCCGACCTCGACGATCGATCCGCCCCGGACCACGACGACGCCGGACTCGATCGGCGGGCCGGCAATCGGCAGGATGCGGGCGCCCCGGAAGACCTGAACCTCGTCCTGCGCCGCGGCCGGTGGCGTGGACGCCAACGCGGCCAGCGCCAGGACGAGCGCGGGGGTGAGGGTATGGAAACGTTGCTGCATTCGCGGCCGGCGGGTTACTGCCCGCCTGCGGCTTCAAGCGCGCGGGCGCCACCGAGCATGAGGGGCATGGAGTGGTGTCCCTCGTGGCAGGCATACTCCCACTTCTCACCGTCGAGCATCTTCATCGGGACCTCGAACGTCCACGGGGCACTCCAGGTCTCCTCATCATTGATCGTGGCCTGGTAGAGCATTGTGTCCGCATCGACGCGCGTCAGGCGCTCGATCAGGTGCATCGCGCCGCTCGTTGTCCGCCACTGCCGGCGCGGATCGAAGTTCGTCGTCTCGATGACGAGCGTGTCCCCTTCCCAGTAGCCGCGGGACTCGCCCGACCACTGCAGCAGGTTGTGCACGGGCCGTCCGTCGAGCGGGATGACGCGTGTCGTGTTCACCATCTCGGTGACGATGGCGACCGTGTCGGGCGTCTGGAACAACTGCATATTGTTGTTGTAGGCGCTCGGCGTCATCGGCGGGCCGGCGTTGAAGCCGAGAATGCAGCGATCGTACGTGCTGAAGTCGAGCCAGGTGTCGGCCGGCTGATTACTCCGGTGATCGGACGATGCCTCGGCGCGGGCTTGCCCCTCGGATGTCCGTGGCGGGTAGCGTCCGTTCGACGGCTCGATGATCAGTGACGTCCTGCCGGTTGTCACCGCCTCGAGCCCCTGATCGAGCCAGGTGTGGTTGTACGAACCGTTTCCGCCGTCCGGCCGTCGGTCGACGCCCTCCCCCGCCACGGTCCGTTGCGCCGGCTGGGTCAGGAAGTCGTTCAGCCGATCGACCGCGCCCTGCTCCAGATCGGCCAGCTCCTCCTCGGTGAGGAACTCCTTGCCGGCCAGATCCTCGGGACGCTCCATCCGCGTGATGCTCCGAAAATCCCAGACGCCGGTCAGGTCGGGCTGCCCCCAGGCCGTTCGTGGCGGATCGTTCTGGGCGGCAGCCGGCGCGGCGATCAGCAGCAGGCCGATCACAACCGTCGTGAGTCGATTGGTCCTCATGGCTTGTCTCCTCTTCTCGACATCTACTCTGCAAGTGGATTCGGGCGGAGCTGGAAGTGGATTACCGAGCTCCGCGTGCCCTTACCTCCCTCGATGTGCCAGTTCAGGTTCGAGCCGTAGTTGGCCCAGAGCCCGCGTCCCTTCCAGCCGGCGTTCGGATCGTCGATGCGCCCGTCCAAACCGCGGGCGTAGAACCCGAGCGGGTACGGCACCCGCAGCACCACCCAGTCCTCCGTCTCGGGCCGCAGCGCCAGCAGCGAATCGGATCCCGAACCGGGCGCGATCGGCACGTTCGCGCCGAGACCGAGGGTGTCGAACTGATCGACCCAGTTGTAGTAGTGGTAGTCGGCACTCCCCGGGTCGTTCACTCCCTTCATCTGCGGGCCCGGTGAGGGATAGAGCGTCCATCCCTCCGGGCAGTGCTGACCGGTCGCCTCCGGACCGTTCAGCACGGCGCACTTGCTCCGGTCGAAGCTTGCCATGTGGCCGCTGCCGGACAGCGCGGTCCAGATGATGCCGTTCCGGTCAACGTCAACGCCCCGCGGGGCATGGCCGGTCTGGGCCGGATCGACGGCCGGATTCTCGATCGAGGGCGGCTCGTAGACCTCCGCGATACAGGTCTCCGGCGGGTTGTCGCCCCGATCGAGGCGGACGAGGCGGCCGGGGAACGGGCCGGTCCGAGCGATCCACGCGCTGTCGTCCACCGGGTTGGCAATGACCCCATAGGCAAAACCGGCGAGGCGAGTGTCACGCGACGGATCGACCGGCTCGTTCGGCTGGTTCCAGGGGCTGGTGATCCGGCCATCACCGTTGGTGTCGATGACCGTGGGACACCATCCCTGCGACGCCCGCTCGTCGCCCGTCTCGTCGAACAGCTTCGTATCGAGCCAGCCGACGACGTTCGGGTCGCCACTCAGCCAGAGCGTCTCCTGTTCGTCCTCACCGAACTGGAGGTGATGCGTGCCGTAGCAACTGTCGATCAGCGTGAACGACTCGGACGCCGGGTCGTAGTAGGAAATCTGCCGTCCGCTCCGATCGATCGGATAGTAGCTTGCCGACGGATGCATCGATCCTTCCTTGCACCAGTCCGGGTTGTCGCGACGCCGCACCGTCGAGGTCATCCAGACACGCCCCTCGCCATCCATCATCGGGTTGTGGGGGTTGGCCGGCCCATTGAAAATCACCTCGTCCCCCCAGGTCGGGGAGGGCTCGAAACCGGGCTCGGTCGGGAAGAACGACGGCACCATTCCATCCGGTTCCCGCAACGGGATCCGCAACTCCATCGACTGGTGGCGCGCCGGGTCGGTGATCACCAGCGTGTCATGCGTGATGGAAACGCCATAGAGCAAACCGTTGGCGTTGACGGTGGGGTCGCGCTTGTCGGTCGTGATCTCGTCGTGGATGTAGGACGTCTCTCCGCCCCATTCCCACATGCTGAGCACCAGGTTGCGCTCCACACCCTGCGGTCGCGGCGGCGCAGGAGGCACTTCGCCGGCGGCGATCCGATCACTCCAGTCGGCGTACATCTCGAGGCCCCGCTGGCGACCGAAGCGGTTCATCACGGCGCTCATCTGGCGGCCGCGCTGACCCAAAGTGAGGCGGTGGTCCCACGCCTCTACCGTCGAATCGAACCCGGACAGATGGCTCGTGTCGAACGTGAACCGGTTGCCCATCTGGTGGCAGAGCTGGCACCCCTGTTTCGTGAGATCGACCCAGGCGGCCTGGCTCCGGAGGTTTCCGGCGATACCGTTCCCCTCCAGGCCGGTTCCGGGGAACTGGTCCGGCGCAGGCGGTTCGAGCAGCGAGTACCAGTAGTTCGCCGGATAGACCTGCGCTGCATCGAGCGGTGTCGCCGCGGGCGTCGCCTGAAGCGTCACCGTTTCGCCCGGCTCGGCGGTCACCGGCTCGGAATCGACCAGGCCATAGCCGCGGACCCAGACGCGGTAGGAAGCGGCGGGCAGGTCAGGGACGAGGAATTGTCCGTCGTCGTCGGTCACGACGATCTTGCGGAACGTGGTGTCGAGTTCGTCGGTCTCGGCAATTACCCAGACCCCTGCCTCCGGGCCGGCCGGGCTCTGCACGACGCCGCGCAGATCCGCCTCGTCCCCAGCCGGACCCGGCTGCCAAACGGCGCCGGGCGACGCGGCGAATGCGAAGGCGGCGGCGACAGCCGCTCCCGCCCCACAGACGATGAACCGTCTGATTCCGGCCTGACGCGCCATCAATATCCTCCTCCGAGCGTGGCTCAACTGCCTGCTGCCCCCATTCTGCAACGACTGCGGTGCCTGATCCAAGTCCGCCCTGTCCGGTTGCGATGCTAACGAATCCCCGTAGAATAGGGGGCACGACCGTGCGCGGCACGGGGTCCGGACGGGATCGCCATCGCAGACCCGGAGCAGAACGACCATGAACGATCAGAAACGACTGTGGGTGGCCGCCGTAGCCATCGCCTTGATTCCGCTGGGCGCTTCCGGCGCCGCGGCACAGGACTGGCCGCAGTGGCGCGGTCCGGCTCGGGACGGCGTGGTGGAGGGATTCGACGTTCCATCCCGTTGGCCGTCCGCACTGAACCAGCAGTGGTCCGTCGAGGTGGGCCTCGGCTATGCCACGCCGGTCCTGATCGGCGACCGCATCTATCAGTTCAGCCGGCAGGGAGACGACGAGGTCATGATGGCGCTCGATGCCGGCACGGGAGAAACGATCTGGCGAACCGCCTACGCGGCGCCGTTCAACATGAACCCGGCGACGGCGCGGCACCGGGCGGGTCCGAAAGCGACGCCGACCTATGCCGACGGCCGTCTCTTCACGCTCGGCATGACCGGCACGGTCACCGCGTTCGATGCTTCGGACGGGCAGCAGTTGTGGCAGGTGCCGGACACCGGTACGCCCGCCTTCCACACGTCACAGTCGGCACTGGTGGTCGACGACCTCGTGATCCTGCATGTCGGCGGCGACGACGACGGCGTGCTCACGGCGTTCGATGTCGCGACTGGGAGCGTCCGCTGGACGTGGGACGGTGACGGCCCGGCCTACGGGTCGCCGATGCTGTTCGAGCTGGGTGGCGTACGGCAGGTGGTCATCTTTACGCACCGCCACTTCGTCGGCGTCTCCCTCGAGACCGGCGCGCTCCTCTGGAGCCGGCCGTTTGCCACGTCGTCGGATACGACGTCGCAAACGCCCATCCTCTACGACAACATGGTGATTCAGACCGGGCGCGGCAACGGCGTAACCGCGTTCCGCGTCACCCAGAGCGGCGGCGCCTGGACCACCGAGGATGTCTGGCACACCGACGAGGTGTCACTCCACATGGTGAACGGCGTCGTTGATGGCAACGTGCTGGTCGGCCTGTCGCATCTCAACAGCGGGCAGTACTTCGGTCTCGATCTCGACACCGGTGAAGTGCTCTGGACCAGCGACCCGCGTCAGGCGGAACATGCGTCGATCCTTCGATCCGGCGGCACGCTCCTCTCGCTCGAGGATGACGCCGAACTCGTGGTGATCGAGCATGACCGGACGCGCTTCAACCCGGTGCAACGCTACGAGGTGGCCGACAGCGAAACCTGGACTGCGCCGACGCTGTCGGGCAACCGCCTGTTCGTCAAGGACATCTCGACCCTCACGCTCTGGACACTGGACTGACCGGTCACGACCGACAAAGGAGTGGATGGCCATGAGAATCACGCTCTAGGGCGCTACTACGCCGGTTCGATGTGCTCATCCGGATCGAATTGCGTTCCAGAGGTGAGACGTTGCCGGCCTATCACCTCTACAGCCTGTCGGCGTCCCGCTCAAAGGCCTGGACCCTGACGGTGGTCGGGGTAGACCAGGGTCGTTGCTGACCCTGGCCCCCCACAGATCCGGACGTGCGGGTTCTGCCGCATCCGGCTCCTCGACAGATGGCTTCGCTACGCGCCGTCGCGTACCCGCTGGTCCAGGAAGCCAGGCGATGGCCACCGCCATCCCCAAGGCTTATCTGGCCAGTTCGGCTATCCGTTGTCGTGACGTGGAGACGGGACCCAACCTCGGTGTGTTGGCCGTCTTTCCCTCCACCGGTGCCCCCTGCCGGTGCCCCCTTCCCTCCACGGGGTCTCGTGGGCTCAATTCCCCCGCTTCGGCGGTACTATGAGACACCCCGACTCCTCGCCGTCCATCCCCCCGCGCTTCGTTGCCTTCGCCCGGCGGTACCATCCGAGCACCTGCGGCTTCGCTCCGTCGGACGCCAGGTGCTGCGTCCACGGCCTCGGGCTTGGTGAGCCGGTGCCCGCCCCCCGGCAACCTTTAAGATGGAGACGACGAGGCCTCCCGGGTTCCCGGGAAACCCACCCGCACGCATGCCACGCGCTCCGACCCCGGCGAGGTCGCCGCCTCCACGGCCTCTGAGATGCGGCCAGATAACCTTCCGTCCAACGCACGACGTCGGCCCTCACAAACAATGCATTTCGGGGCTCAATCACGCGGCCTACGGGCTCCCTGTGAACGCTTCGCGCCCTGGGTCACCCCAGGCCCACGCATCACTCGGTTCCGGCTGGCGGCCGACCTTGGCCGGATGGGATTGGATACCCACAGGGTTTCGAACAAGGTTTCAAAGATCACATCACGGCATCTTGTCCCCCTTGACCGGGCTTTCCCGGCACACGCGTTGTTGCATGACTCGGAACTAGCCTGCAATGATCCCGATCCACAGTTCCTTCACCGACCGAGGCGGTACGACATTGGCCTGCCAAGCCCAGTCATTTGATTGAGAATGTTGCACGCGAGAACGACCTCAGTCCCCCGCCCTGCGGCACTGCACGCTCGAAGGCCGTCTCCGATGATCGACGTGGACCGGAAGAACGCGTTCTCCACGCGGGCCTGCCCATGGGAGCCAAACGTCTTCTTCCAGCGTCGCCGCCCTCCCTCCTTGACCGCTAGGATCGCGCGATCACGCGCACTCGAACTTGAGTGCCAAGCATGACACGCTTGAACCACAACGTACTCAGAAAGGGCCTGCGAATCTCCAGGATCTGCTTTAGCGGCCTGAGACGACTGGAAGGACATCGTCCACGGCAGGCATTCCTTACGTCAGGTCAACACATGAACGACTTGGCACCAGCGGTAGATATGGACCCTGGCTTTCCAGTTCTTCCCCTGGTACCTCCCGTATAGGTGGACGAAAGGTTCGAGGTGCCCTGAGTAGATCGATGGCCCCGCGCTCCGGTCGAGCGGTAGTAGCGCAGCGTCGTCGCCGCCGACGCCCCGTCGGCGGTGTTGCTCACCGTCGCCGACAGCGTGAACGTCGCCCCCGTCTCCGGGCTGCTGTCGTCCACCGACGGCGCACCCACTTCCAGGTCCGGCGGCAGAGCTTCCACGTCCACCTCCACCGACGACGAGCAGTTGTTCGTGGTGTCCGACTCCCCGGTCACCCGCACTGGTGAATTTCTACTTCTTCTCGAATTGGATAGCCCGAACGTGTGGCGTTCGATGTCATAGGAGATCAGACGTGACGACGCGATTCTCTGACACGCAGGTTAGTTGGGTGCCTCCGGGAGACGGAGGGCTCCCGGTTACGCCGCTCAGCTGCCTTGGTGCACAACTCGCGATCTCGGTCAATAATTGCCCTCCACCCCGAGATCCGAGGTCCCGCATGACGAGTTTCAAGCGCACCCAGCGGAAGTACGTCCAGAAGGCCTACCGTGTCCGGAATTGGCGGGAGTACGAGACGGGTCTCCGCGCTCGCGGGAGTCTGACCGTCGGGCTCGGACTCACCGATGGCAAGCTCGCCAACTGGAACTCGCCGAGGCCGACGCGCAGGACGCCAGGCCGACAACGCAAGTACTCGAACCACGCCATCGAGACGACGGTCACCTTGGGCTTGGTGTTTGGCCTGGCGTCCAGGCAGACTGAGGGCTTCCTGCGCTCGCTGCTGACGCTCCTGAATCTGGACAACGACGTGCCCGACCACAGCACGATCTCGAGGCGCAAGGCGAGGCTGGGGAAGGTTGCTTCCTACGAGAGGCGAACCGTGAAGCCCGTCCACCTCCGCATCGACAGCAGCGGTCTTTCAGTGCACGTCGGCCAGTTGCGCACTCCGCCGAAAGCCAGGGACTCCCGCAAGCTGCACCTCGCTGTGGATGAGCCAACCAGTGACGTGGTCGCCTGCGCGCTCACGAGCAAGCGGGCTCGAGACGCTTCCCGGGTGGCGTCACTCGTCGGCCAGATCGAGCGTCCCATCGCCTCGGCCAAGGCCGACGCCGCGTACGACACCGGCGACGTCTAGAAGACGCTGGAGAATCACCGTGCTCATCGATCGCCGAAGGTGCTGATACCGCCACGAAAGGGCGCTCAGCTCGCGCTCGACTCCGCGGGCACGCGACAGCGGACTCGTAACATCCGAGCACGATCACGTGTTGGGAAACGGAAGTGGTACGTCGCATCGGGCTACAGCAGGCGAAGCAAGGTGGAGACGACGTTCCACCGCTACAAGGCCATCCTGGGCTCAGCGATGCGAGCGAGGGGACTGGCGTCCCAGAGAGTCGAGGTGAGGTTGGGGTGCAAGATCCTGAACACCATGACGGCGCTCGGGATACCCGATGGCGAGATGATCGGATGACCGGCAGGCGGAGTCACGGGAGACTCTCAGCCCTCAATGGAGTTGTGCACCAAGGCATCGAATGTCTGGTGACATGAGTCCCGACGTCAACGCGCCGGTCATGGGTCCCTTCGAAAGCTCACACCAACACGGGCCGCCTTTGCTCGGCCGGGTCCGGGGGCCAACCCGTTCCCCGACGTCCTCGCTCGTATGCAGCCCTCCGACTCCCTCCCTCCCGTCGGCCGCGGCTCCGGTCGTCCCTGGCCGGTGGCCTACCCTGTCCCTCGTGCGACAAGGAGGAAGAAGGGCCTCCCAGGTGCCTGGGCCGTCCTCTTCCAGCGTGCCGTAGGCGCAGACCCCGCTGGGTGCGCGTCTCGGCTTGCCCATCGCGTCGAGACCGCCATCGCCTTCAGTCTGCACAATGCCCTGGGCACCCAGAATGAGCGTTATTTCGTGGCTGTAAACCCGACGGCCCACTCGCTTGCGTGCCTACGCATCGGCGTCTTCGTGACCGCGGACGCCGCAAGGCTCGCTACCGAGGTGGGTGGGTCGCCCTTCACCGGACGGGTTTCGCACCCGTTGGACGGCGAACAAAGTTTCATGACGTCACCGCATCGTCACTCCCCTTTGACCAGCCTTGCCTGGCCGCACCGTGCACCAACGCCCCTCATCCGTCAGAACCGGCTTCCCGGCCAGGTCGCTGGGGCGTTCCAGGGGCGTGATGGTGCGGAAGTCCCACACGCCCTGCAGGTCCGGCTGACCCCACGGCGTTCGGGGTAGCGCCGTCGTGTTCGTCGACTGAGCAGCAGCCAACACTGGCGCCAGCGACAGGAACGCGATCACGGTGAACGCCGCACCGAGACATCGATGGCTCATCTGACCCTCCGACTCGCTCTTCTTGGCCCTCATCCGCCCGGCGCGACCCATCACGGCAGCGTGTAGGTCAGCAGCGTGGTGCCCGCGGCCACGGCCACGTACTGCTTTCCGTCCTTGCCCATGTAGGTGATCGGATTGGCGCCGCTGATTAACTGCTCGGTCTCGACACTCCACAGCTCCCGCCCAGTCTTCGTCTCGTAGGCACGGAACCGTCGATCGGTGGCCCCCCCGATGAAGAGCACCCCCCCCGCGGTAGAGGTCGGCCCACCCTTTTGAGAGTTGGGGGCGCCGGTCAGAAGCCCGGGAGGCGCACCCTCGACCGTGCCGAACGGGATCTGCCAGGCGATCTCGCCCGTGTTCACGTCCACAGCGGTCAGCCTGGACCACGGCGGCTGCCAACAGGGCCAGCCGTCGACGGTCAACCGGTCGACGATGTGCCAATAGATCCGGCGTGACTCAGGAGGACCCGCATAGCTTCGACGATCCGGATCGTCCTCCACGCGTCTGAGCGTACTGATGTGTCCGGTGTCCGCGTAGTTGATGATGTAGTACCCCAGACTTGGATCGAAGGTCCCACCGGTGAACTCCGTCCCGCCGCCGGTCGACGGAAACACAAGCGAGCCCTGCAGCGACGGCGGCGTGTAGGGGCCGCGGTTGCGCCCCCCGTCGTAGGTCATCAACAGCTCGCGGCACGCGGCCGTATGCTCCGGCGTGACCGTCGCGATGTCGTCCATCGTGAAGCGGATGCGCCCGAAGGGCGGCGGCTTCACCGGGAACGGCTGCGTCGGCGAGTAGTACTCCCCGGGCATATCCCCCCGAGGTACGGGACGTTCTTCGATCTCGTAGATCGGCTCGCCCGTGACCCGGTTAAAGACGAACAAGACCGGATACTTCGTCATGACGCCGACGGCCGGAATCGTCTCGCCGTCCCGCTCCACGTCGAACAGGATCGGCGGCACCGGCATGTCGAGGTCCCAGAGGTCGTGATGGACGGCCTGGAAATACCACTTCAGCTCACCCGTCAGGGCATCGACCGCCACGATCGAATCGGAGAAGAGGTTGTCCCCGGGACGGTCGGTTCCATAGAAGTCGTTATGGGCGGATCCGAGCGGCATGTACAGGATGCCGCGCTCCTCGTCGACGGTGAAGAAGCTCCAGGTGTTGGCGCCACTGACGTTGCGCCAGGAGTCGTCGACCCAGGTCTCGTTTCCGACCTCGCCGGGCCGGGGCACGGTGTGAAACGTCCAGACGAGGTCGCCCGTCCGCAGATCCCACGCGCGCACGTCGCCCGCCGGGCCCTTCGATCCCGTCTCGTCCGCGTTGTGGACACCGGTGAACACCAGGTGCTTGTAGACGGCGACCCCTGACGAGATCCCATAGTGCATGTCCGGGAAATTGTTCATCACGTCCGGGGTCTTCAGGTCGACGTAACCGTCGTTGCCGAACCGGGCGTTGGGGATGCCGGTCTGCGCGTTCAGCGAGATCAGCTCGCCCTCCTCGGTGCCGAAGACGATCTGCGACGGCGTCACATCGTCGCCTTCCCAGTACGCCAGTCCCCGCATCGAACCACCCGTCCAGTGCAGCTGGTGCTCCGATGAATTCCAGTCCCCGGGCGCCGTGTACTCCCAGATCACGTCGCCGGCCGCCGGCTCCAGTGCCACCACGCGGTAGTATGGGAACGACAGGTACAGGACGCCTTCGACCATGAGCGGGGTCGACTGGCTCGGCCGTGACGGCACGCCCTCCTGCGTCATCTCGTACCGCCAAGCCGGCACTAGGGTCGAGACGTTGCTGGTGTTGATCTGGGTTAGCGGGGAGTGGCGCTGGTTGCCGGGATCGCGTCCCCAGGTCGGCCAGTCGTCCTGCGCGTGCACCGGCTGCGCGGCGAGGCTCGCCAGCATCAGCAACCACAGCGAATGCCGCGCGACGCGATGATATGTCGTCGGGATGATTGTCATGAGTCGAGAGCTCCTGTCCAGAGTGGTAAATCTACGCGGTCTCGGACGCTGACTCAAGCCTTCGCCTGCGGCACCCGTTCGTGCGTCCTGCCGAACTCGTATGTGCTTGAAACGAAAGTGCCCAGCCGTCGCCTCACAGTTCGGGCGTCGGCGCCCACTCCCGCGCACGGCGTTGGGCTTCGGCGACCTGCTCGCCGGTCATCTCCTCGGTCGGGTAGACCAGGGTCGTTGCCGACCCCAGCCCCCCACAGATCCGGACGTGCGGGTTCTTCCGCATCCGGCTCCTCGACGGATGGCTTCGCTACGCGCCGTCGCGTACCCGCTGGTCCAGGAAGCCAGGCGATGGCCACCGCCATCCCCAAGGCTTATCTGGCCAGTTCGGCTATCCGTTGTCGTGACGTGGAGACGGGACCCAACCTCGGTGTGTTGGCCGTCTTTCCATCCACCGGTGCCACCTGCCGGTGCCCCCTTCCCTCCACGGGGTCTCGTGGGCTCAATTCCCCCGCTTCGGCGGTACTCTGAGACACTCCGACTCCTCGCCGTCCATCCCCCCGCGCTTCGTTGCCTTCGCCCGGCGGTACCATCCGAGCACCTGCGGCTTCGCTCCGTCGGACGCCAGGTGCTGCGTCCACGGCCTCGGGCTTGGTGAGCCGGTGCCCGCCCCCCGGCAACCTTTAAGATGGAGACGACGAGGCCTCCCGGGTTCCCGGGAAACCCACCCGCACGCATGCCACGCGCTCCGACCCCGGCGAGGTCGCCGCCTCCACGGCCTCTGAGATGCGGCCAGATAACCTTCCGTCCAACGCACGACGTCGGCCCTCACAAACAATGCATTTCGGGGCTCAATCACGCGGCCTACGGGCTCCCTGTGAACGCTTCGCGCCCTGGGTCACCCCAGGCCCACGCATCACTCGGTTCCGGCTGGCGGCCGACCTTGGCCGGATGGGATTGGATACCCACAGGGTTTCGAACAAGGTTTCAAAGATCACATCACGGCATCTTGTCCCCCTTGACCGGGCTTTCCCGGCACACGCGTTGTTGCATGACTCGGAGCTAGCCCGCACCGATCCCGATCCACAGTTCCTTCACCGACCGATGCGGTACGACATTGGCCTGCCAAGCCCAGTCATCTGATTCAGGATGTTGCACGCGAGGTCGACCTCAGTCCCCCGCCCTGCGGGACTGCACGCTCGAAGGCTGTCTCCGATGATCGACTTGTATCGGAAGAACGCGTTCTCCACGCGGGCCTGCCCATGATAGCCCGACGTCTTCTTCCAGCGTCGCCGTCCTATCTCGTATGGTGCGAAAAAGCGGCCAAGGCTAGGTCGGTGCTGGTCGAGTCTCCCAAGTAGTCTCAGGCTATGCCGCCTGCGCTGCAGTTCCTCGTCCTCACGTTCGCTGGCTGGGTGAACCGTCACCAAGACGATCTGATCGACTATCTCCGGGAGGAGAATCGGGTCCTCCGAGAACACCTGGGCCCTCGGCCGCTTCGCCTGACGGACGCCCAGCGTCGTCGACTCGCTGTGCGCGGTCACAAACTCGGCCGGCGGGTCTTGACGCAGGGCGCGGGCATCGTCACCCCGGATACGATCCTGCGTTGGTACCGGAGACTGATCGCCAAGAAATACGATGGCAGCGCCCGCCGACGTCGAGGTCGACCAATGACCCGACAAGACGTCGCCGAGCTCGTGGTCAGGATGGCGGTCGACAATCCGCGGTGGGGCTACACGCGGATCCGCGGCGCGCTCTCGAACCTCGGCCACACTATCGCCCGGACCACGGTGAAGCGGATCCTGCACGACCACGGAGTCGACCCGGCGCCCGAGCGGAGCCGGCACATGCCCTGGAAGACGTTCCTGCAGGCGCACTGGGAGGGCCTGGCGGCCTGCGATCTGTTCACCGTCGAGGTGTTGACGCTGGCGGGGCTCAGGCGGTACCTCGTCTTCTTCGTGATCGAGCTGAGATCCCGCCGCGTGACCATCGCCGGGATCCACCCGCAGCCGGGCGGCGCGTGGATGGAGCAGCAGGCCCGCAATTTGACCGACCCGGTCGATGGCTGTTTGCGCAGGGCGCGCCCTCTGATTCACGACCGCGATCCCCTCTATACGCGGGTCTTTGGCGAGATCCTGGAGAGCGCCGGTGCACGTTCGACCAGGTGACGCAGCTCGCCGCCGCGCATCGCGCCGTCGGTCGCCCGTGGACACCGGGTAAGCTGCTCTCGATGAGGGGACGCATAAGTTCAGCCGATTCGGCTGCCGCCGAAGAGTCCCAATCTCAACGCCTATGCCGAGCGGTTCGTCAGGTCGATCAAAGAGGAGTGTCTCACACGCGTGGTCCCGCTCGGCGAGGGGCATCTGCGTCGTCTCGTCTACGAGTACATAGAACACGACCATCGCGAGAGAAACCACCAGGGACTCGACAACCAGCTCCTGCAACGACCACCACCTCCGCGAAGGCCGGACGCCGACGTTCGGCGGCGGGTACGCCTCGGAGGATTACTCAGTTTCTACAATCGAGAGGCCGCATGAGGGGTCGACCGATTAAACGCACCTTACGCCAGTGCCTCGGCATCGGCACGCCACGGCGCTTGCAGGGCCGCGCCGCGGGCGTCTGGGCCGTCTTCATCGCCGTATGGGCGCGCCTCGGCGCTCTCTGGGGAAACCATGAACCCGATTCGTTGATCGATCGATTCGCCGGGGTCGCCGTTTTGAGCTGCTACCCGTCGGCGAATCGCCTTAAACACAGACTGTTAGGGCCGGAAGGTGTCCTTCCGGCCAACGGCAGGACACCCTGAACCGCTCCAAGATGCCCCTGAGGGTTCTGTTGCAACTTCGGGCCGGCGACTTCAGGATGGACGGTCTTTGACAACGACTGGACCGGATCCCCCATGCCCAGTCCGCGACAATCATGCCCAGCGACAATCCGTTCAAATGGCGTCAGTTCGAACCAGGACTCATCCTCCTGTGTGTTCGGTGGTACTTGCGGTATGCCGTGAGTTACCGCGACCTCGAGGAAATGATGCGCGAGCGGGGCCTGTGTGTCGACCATACGACGATCTATCGATGGGTGCAGCGCTATGCGCCGGAGATCGACAAGCGGTGCCGGCCATTTCTGAGACGCACCACGGATTCGTATCGAATCGACGAGACGTACGTGCGTGTCGGCGGGGCCTGGCACTATCTTTACCGGGGCGTTGATTCCAACGGTGACACGCTGGATTTCTTGCTCCGGGCCACGCGCGACAGGAATGCGGCCATCGCGTTCTTCCGCAAGACGGTCGGTGCGTCTCATACGACGTCCCCTCGCGTCGTGAACGTGGACAAGAACCCCGCTTACCCGATCGCGTTCGAGGCCATCAAACACGAGGGATTTTTCCGACCACGTTCGTCTCTCCGCCAATGCAAGGGTCAGTCAAGTTGAGGGTCAGGCCATCACTCACCGGCACCCACCGGTGTCACAAGTAACCCCGTCAGGCAGGGAGATCATGCTCACAGTCAAGTTGAGGCTGACGGCTGTTTTTGATGCCCAGCATGGTGGGCCCGCGACGAGCTAGGGCCCAGTATCTTGGGGAGCGATCGACGTGATTTTCGTCAACTTGACAATGCCCCCATGGCCCCGCTCCGTTCCGGCGGGGGCGCGCCGTGCGCGCCCTGACCTAAGGTTGTGGCGCACCAGGCAAGTGGTTCGACCAGGCGGTTGCGGCGGACCCGGTGTACCGGTCGACGACCGCACGTAGACGGTCGGGTCGGTCGGTGAAGATGGCGTCGAACCCCATAGCGATGACCCGAGCCATATCGGCCGGCTCGTTGACGGTGTGGACCGCGGAGATGAGTCTTTGAACTTCCTATAGCTCAAGTTTTGGAGATCTCTACTGGGTCTCTCGAGCCAAATTGGCTTTCGAGATCACGAACTGTCGAATTGCCTCCACGTCGTCCTCGTCCATCACGTCGGCAAAGCTACGCATGCCGAGATCTTGCAGCATACCGCCGAGCACGATGGTCAGATAGGACGCATGGGTCTCCGGCGACATTCTGCGTAGGTCCGCCACCCCCCGTTTGAGCCCCCCCACCGCCTCGCCGCCCAGGCGACCGTCGCGATCGCGGCCGAGGGTCCCATGGCAATTCGCGCAGACCTGGTGATAGAGCTGATCGCCTCGCGCCAGGTCGTCGGCGGACGCGGTCAGCGGCGGCTGCTCGGGAATGGTGGTATCCCTGAGCCCTGGCGCCGGCGGTAGCTCCACATCACCACCGAGCTTGAAGACCAGGATCCTGCCGCCGCCGTCGTAGTCCGAATGCACCGAGCTGGTGAACGCAAGATACTGGGTGCCGTCGACCTCGTAGCTAATCGGCCCGGCACCGAATGCGCCGCCAGGGGCTTCGAACTGCCAGAGGGTCTCGCCGTTGTCGGTGTGGTACGCGGAAATGGTGCCCGTGCCATCGCCCTGGAAGATGACGCCGCCCGCAGTGGCCAGAACGCCGCCGTTGCGAGGGACCTCGTTCTCGACAGCCCACAGCGTCTCGCCGGACAGCGGATCGAACGCCTTCAGGTAGGCCTTGGGCTCCAGCTGCGGCGCGGCCGCGGCAATCAACTGATCTCGGTAGGCACCAATTGCCAGGCCGGTAGTCAGGCCCACTGGACTCATCTTGAATATGCCGGTCTTCGCGAACTCTTCGCCCAGGGCGTAGAAGGACGCCGTGTCGTGGGTGGGGATGTACATGATCCCTCGGCTCGCGTCGAACGACATGGCTTGCCAATTGTGCGTACCGCCCGCGCCTGGCAGAATCCACCGAGGGTTCTCCTCGTAGTAGACCTCCGGATTCTCTACCGGCCTCCCCGTCTCCATATCCACGTGCGTGGCCCAGGTGATCGCGCCGTAGGGATGGGCCCGCAACAGCTCGCCGTCCTCGCGGTCGAGCACGTAGAAGAAACCGTTCTTCGGCGCTTGCAGCAGCACCTTGCGCATCGTCCCGTCCACGTCCATGTCGGCCAGCACCATGTCCATGGCGGAGCTGTAGTCCCAGTTGTCGCCGGGCACGGTTTGGTAATACCACTTCATCCGGCCGGTATCCGGATCCACGGCGACGATCGCCGTCAGAAACAGGTTGTCACCCCCGCCGGGAGAGCGTATGTCGCGCGGCCAGGGTGCGCCGTTGCCCACGCCGAGATAGACCGTGTGCAGATCCGGGTCGTAGACAATCGAGCTCCACACCGTGCCGCCGCCACCGAGCTTCCACCATTCGCCGCTCCAGGTCTTGGCCGCCATCTCGAGCTCGGGATGCTCGAACGGTTGGGAGGGATCGCCAGGAACGAGGTAGAACCGCCACGCGAGCTCCCCGGTCTCGGCGTCGTACGCACTGACGTATCCGCGCACGCCGTATTCGGAGCTGCTCTGGCCGATGTACACCTTGCCGCCGCCGGCCCGGGGTGCGCCGGTAACGGTGAACGGGCTGGCCGCGGATGGATGATACGTGTCGACGTCCCAGACCTTCTCACCCGTGGCCGCATCGACCGCGACCACCCGGGCATCGAAGGTGGCGATGAAGACCCGGCCCTGGTACACGGCCACGCCGCGGGTCATGGGACCGCCACAACAGGAGTAGCGAACGAACTCCCGTCGCGTCTCGGGATCGAAGGCCCAGATTTCCTCACCCGTGGTGGCGTCGAGCGCGTAGGTCACGTTCCACGGGTCCGAGACGTACATGACGCCATCGACGATCAGAGGTGTGTTCTCATTTCGATGCCGTTCGCCCAGCGGCTTGAACCAGGCGAGCCCCAGGTCGTTGACGTTGTCTCGATTGATCTCGGTGAGTGTAGAGAATCGTTGTTCTTCGAACGTCTGGCCGTAGGTCAACCACTCGCCGGGTTCATCGACCGCTGCCCGCGTGACGCGCTCATCGTCGACCAAGCCCATGCTGGGAGCTGGTGGCGGCGATGTGTCTGCCGGCTCTTCTCCAACGGGGGCGCCCCGTTGCTCACAGGCGATACCGGCGAGAACGATCAAGCTAGCGACGAGTGCCAGGCGTGAGATGCCTGCCGTGGTTCTCTTCATCAGATGCTCCCTATGATGCGTCGTCGACAAGGGCGTGGTCACGCTCGTGGGCATCGTGCGGTGTGACACCACTGAAAAACGGGTGCTCGAGCAGATCGCACGCCAGGCGTTCGAGGTCACCGAGGTGGTTAACCTGCGGCGGGTCGGTCATTAGCTGGAGCCCGGCGGACTCTAGGGCTGGATCATGGCGAGGAACCCCGTCGCCTCCACTGTGTACCGGCCGTCAGGCTCCCGCTCGAGATAGAGCGTGAGCTCCGCCGCCGCTTCGGGCATCTTGCCTTCATTCAGGTTGGCCATGCCGAGCCAGTAGTGCGCCTCGCTGTGGTTGGGATCGAGCATGAGGGTCTGCTCAAACTGCTGGCGAGCTTCGGCGAAGCGGTCCGAATTCCACAAGATCACGCCCTGATTGAACACCGCCGTGACACCACCAGCGCCCCCACCCGTCGCGCTGCCGGACAACTTGATGGCCTGCGCGTTGGCCTCAGCCGCCTCGGCGAACTTGCCCTGCTGGTTGTAGGCTTCGATCACCGCTTCGTACGCTGCGGCATTGTCTGGCGCGAGCTCGATCGCCCGCTCGAACGCGGCCTCGGCCTGGGCATAGTCGTCCTTGAGTGCGTAGACGATGCCGAGGTTGCGATAGCAATCGCTGCAGTCGGGCAATATCTCGATCGCTTCGTTGAACAGCGTCACCGCCTCGTCCAAGCTGTCGTTGCGCGCTGCCTGGATTCCCCGTTCGATGGCGTCGGTGGCCGCTTCAGTTCTCTCGAACTCGGCCAGATCCTCCCCGAACAGGTTTTCGCGGGCCAGTTCCGCCGCAGTCAAGAGTTCGACGTTCAACTCGAACGACTGGCTGCTGCTCTGCAGCGTCAGTCCGGTGGTCTTCTGGTCGAAACCTTCCTTCGTGACGGTCACGACGTAGGGCCCGCGCATGAGTCCCGCCAGCACGAACGCCCCTACGTCGTTCGTCGCCGTCTCGGACTGCAAGGCCAGCGCCCCTTGGAATACGACCACGACGGTGGCGTCCGCGACCGGTTGGCCGGCGGAGTCGGTCACCACGCCTCGGACCCTGGCGCTCTGGGCGGACGAGGGCGCCGCCGCTAGCACCATCGTGACCAGCAGCGTCGTCACGACGGCGGTGCGTCGACCATTCAGTAACATGCGTGTTGCTGCCGCCCTCCGACCGTGAACCTAGGAACCGGCGTATCCAAACCACGGGTACGGTGGGGCGGGGGCTGCAGCCCCGCCCCACCGTACGATCCCCCGTTTAGAACCGGTAACGCAATGAAAACTGCATGGTGCGAGGCGCCCCGGATGAAATGACCTTGCCAAAACGCTGGTCTACCTGATTTCCCTCCGCATCGAATCGCGCGGTTGTGTCCACCGCGAGCCAATTGACGTGGTCGAACAGGTTGTAGATCTCCCACCCGATTTCCAGCTGTTGCCCGCCGCCCAATAGAATCCGTTTTGCGAGCCTGATGCCGTGGTCATTGACGCCAGGCAAACGAATGTCGTCCTTCCTCCCGTTTCCGACCTGACCTCCCGCCGGACGAGAGTACTTGCTGGTATCAAACCAGCGTTCGAGAGTCCGGTCGCCGCTCGAGAGGTTCGGGTCACCACTGAGGTTGGGCGGAACCCCGCCGGCAACAAAAAACATCGAATCTCCCCCTCCAAAATGGTCGGCGTTGTCGACCGTAGAGTAGCCGACGCCGACCGCCTGGCCGGTCGTGAGCGTCGAAATACCAGTCACTAGCCAGTCGTCGAATAGCCCCTTGACGATGGGGTTGTCAGTCGGGATATTGGGGAAATCCCATATGTAACTGATCGTCAGGTTGTGTGTCCGATCGAAACGGGATAGGCCGTAGCTCCACGTATCGGGGTTCCGGTAGAGCGGAACCAATTGACGGTCCCTCGACGTGTAGTCGCGCGACCGGGACAAGGTGTATGAGACCGTATACTCCAGGCCACCACTATACCGGCGGTTGAGCTGAATCTGCGCCGCATCGTAATCGGAGATTCCTATGTTGGTGTACCAATTGATATTGCCGTAACCCGGGTAGGGCCTGAAGAAGTTGTCGGCCAGCGGTCGTCCGGTCGTCGCGTCCTGGTGCTGGGGCAGGAAACGAGAGCCGACCGGAATGGTGTTGATGTTTTGTGTCTGCGTAAGATGCGCCCCCCGCGTTCCGACATAAGCGGCGTCGAGAACCGTCCCCAATCCAATCTCGGTCTGTATTCCGGCGGTAAAGTTATACATCGTCGGCGTCGGGAGATCTCGCACGACTCCGACCGCATTATTTGCTGGGAAGCTCGTACCCGCCGTGCTTAGAAAAGTGTCCATCGTGCTGTAGAAGATGGACTCGCTGACCTGGATTGGGGGATTTAGCGCCTGGAGCCAGCTTAGCCCCCCGGGCTGGATTGTATTGTGAAACACGCCGACGTTCGCGCGTACAGCCGTCTGCCCATTGCCGAAGACATCGTAGGCGACCCCGAATCTCGGTTCAAACACCAGCGGCGGCGGATCCTGAAAATTATCCGGATACGCCGTATCGGTGTCGAGCACCATGCCGTTGCCGGGCTCGCCGCTACCCGGAATCAACCCGCCGATCAGCACGGCCGGTCCGGTTTCACCGGTTATCGAGTTGCGGGACACACGCACGCCGTCCTGCAAGAACGGGTCGTACAGGGTCGGGGCGTTTGCTGCATTAAAGCGCCCCGGCACAAAGGATGATGACGCAAGGGCCTGTCGGTAATGCGAGTACTTCCCTAAGCGGAGGCCTATATCCACAGTGAGCTTGGCCGTCGGCTGCCACTTGTCTTGAATGAATGCATTGCCAATCCACCCGCTGGCATCCTGGCCGATCCTCGTCGTTTCCTCCCTATACTCCGCGAAGACTCCGGTCATCGCATTGGCGTATGGGTGGCCCGTGTCGAGGGGGTTCGATGGGTCGCGCGAGAAGATGAAGCGGCCCGGAAAAGACCGAGCACCGAACCCCTCTACGTTCCTACTACTCTCCAAGTAGCCACCGGCTTTGAAATTGTGGCGACCGGTCGTCCACGACAGCGCGTTGTTTATCGTATAAACGTAGTCCGCGCCGTAATTTACGAACCGCCTGTCGAAGGTCACATCAGCGACGTTCGGGAGGAAGCCGCCGAATTGCATCATCGGAAGCAGCTTGAAGGGGTTGATCTCCGGGTGGAACTGGCCGCCTTCGTAGCCCACCCCCGCTCTGGTCAGGCGATTGAGATCAAACCGATCCGACTGCGGATTGGCTTCCCCGTTGGAACGACGACCAAACGCCAACTCATTGACAAAGTTCGAGCCGATCACCTTGGTGTAACTGGTGCCAAAGGCGTAGTCGTTGTAGGTGAACGTGTGCTCGATCAGATCCCAGCCCCCTCTAAATCGCGTAGATGGCTGGAGCCACCGCGACCACCGCACGAAGAGCGCGTCGGACGTGGTGGGCCGAAAGTCGAAGCGGAAGACGTTATTGTACCGCTGGCTTTCCTCCTGCCCCTTGAACTGATAGTTGAAGTTTCCGCCTGTCAGGCCTCTATCCAGGTTGTTGGGAAGTGGAAAGAAGTTCATCAGTGCCTGGCCGTCGGAGTTGATCGAGCCGGCCGGAATCTTGTTGCCGGGAAACGGCTGTTGGGTAAACGGATCCCGGATCGGGATCAGCTGACCCTGCAGATCGAAGCTCTGCGAGAAGTCTCCGCTCCGCTCGAGCGGGGTCGGCACGGTGCGTTCGTTCGCCGCCTGGGGAGTGTCGACGCCCCATTGCTCGTAATTGTAGAAGAAGAACGCCTTGTCCGTGCGCAGCGGTCCGCCTATGTTGCCGCCAAAGGTATTGTAACGGTAGAGCGGCTTGGCAATCCCATTGCGCTTGTCGAAGAAATTCTCGCCCCTGAACCGTTCGTGGCGGTTGTAGAAATACGCGGTGCCCGAGAGATCGTTCGTGCCGGCCTTGGTGACAACGTTTACCGAGGCGCCGCCGTTCCGACCGCTGTCTGCCTCGAAGTTGTTCAGCTGCACGTTGACTTCGCCAATCGCGTCTAGACTAATCGAATGGCTGGAGACATGAGGGGAACCGAGATCGTTCCCCGGGACCCCATCAATCATGAAGGTGGCCCAGTTGCGGCGAGCGCCGCCGATGTAGGGCAAATACGAGCCGATGACAATCTCGCCCGTCGCCTCGGAATCGGGCCGGTAGCTCACGCCCGGTAGCACGCGGAGCATTGATGTAATATCGCGACCCCGCACTGTGATCGCGTCGAGCTGGTCTGCGGTGATTACCGCCGATCGATCCGAGGTTACCGTTTCCACCTGTCCAATCGTGCCCGTGGCGGTAACCGTCACGGTCTCCTGAAGCGCAGAGATCATGAGCGCCACGGTGCCGATCGACAGCTGTCGGTTCGTGACAACGGTGACGTCCGTCAGTTCGTATGAGGCAAAGCCCGCTAGCTCGACAAGCACGGTGTACTGCCCCGGCCGAAGTGCGGTAAACGTAAACGCGCCGACCCCGTTCGTAAAACTGGTCCGCGTGATCCCCAAGGCCGCTTCAGTGATGGTGACCGTGGCCCCCGGTATTGCCAGGCCGGTATCGTCTACGACGTTACCGGCGATGGCGCCGGTGACGTTTTGCGCCTGAGTGACTGCAACGCTCATCGTGATGAGCAGGACGGCAACCAGCAGGGTCGATCGATGGGCACACTTCATAAGTTTCCCCTCTTCCGCGAACTCTTCCGCGAACGCAAAAAGTCTCATGCTTTGCGCCCCTGAGTCAAGCGGGTTCTTAGCCTGGATTTCCATTTTGCCCGCCGGATCAGGGCCTTTATTGGTATTGTCAAGTTAAGCGGAATCGCGATGATCGACCCCCAACATACCGGGTTCGCGACGGGACTTGAGCCCATCATCTTGGGGGTCGGTCAGCCTGATTCTGCTTAACTTGACAATACCGTGTGCACGCTGGGTCCGGCCAGCTCAACGCCAGAACAGATCGAACAGCTCGCCGCCGCCGGCATGAACATCGCGCGGCTCAACATGTCGTATGGCGACCACGCGAGCCATCTGCAGGTGATCCAGGTCGTCCAGAAGCTCAACGAGCGCCTGAACCACCCGATCGCCCTGCTGCTCGACCTCCAGGGACCGGCCATCCGCACCGGCGACCGCCTCGGGCACCTATCCCTCGAGGTCGGTCAAGAGGTCCACGTCACCGTCGGCCCCACCGAGAATCCGGAGGAGAGAACCATCCACGTCGACTACCAAGACATGGTGCATCAGTTGAAGGTGGGTGGTCGGATCACGCTCGACAACGGGCATTGTCAGGTTAACTCTCC
Source organism: Vicinamibacterales bacterium (assembly GCA_963662965.1). Taxonomy (GTDB): domain Bacteria; phylum Acidobacteriota; class Vicinamibacteria; order Vicinamibacterales; family UBA8438; genus DTWD01. The sequence continues at coordinate 586,975 of OY759970.1, forward strand.
GTCCGGCACAATGCCGGGATGAACACTCGCCGGCCCCGCTACCATCGACATCGCTTTCCGCCCGAAATCATCAGCCATGCCGTCTGGCTCTACCACAGATACTGCATGAGCTTCCGGGATGTTGAGGATTTGCTGGCCGAACGAGGAATCATCGTGTCCTACGAAACCGTTCGCCAGTGGTGCGGGAAGTTCGGCCCCGACTACGCTCGGCAGTTGAAGCGACGACAGGGTCGACTCGGAGATACGTGGTTCCTGGACGAAGTCTTCGTGACGATCAACGGTCAGCGCCAGTATCTCTGGCGCGCGGTGGATCAAGACGGTGACCTGATCGACATCCTCGTCCAACCCCGTCGGGACGGGCGTGCAGCGCGGAGATTCTTTCGCCGACTGTTGAAGAGTCAGCGACAGGAACCCGTGCGGCTCGTGACCGACAAGCTGGGCAGCTACCGTGTCGCCCATCGGGACCTCATGCCGCTGGTCACCCATGACACGAGGCGATACGCGAACAATCGCGCCGAAGTCTCGCATCAACCCACGCGACAACGCGAACGTCAGATGCGAGGCTTCACGTCATCCGACCACGCGCAGCGGTTCTTGCACGTCCACGGTGTCATTCAGAATCTCTTTCGCGTGGGTCGACACCTACTCAGGGCGGCTCATCATCGGATGTTGCGAGCACGGTCGTTCACCGTGTGGGCCCAGGTGACGGCAGCCTGATCCTGGGATCAACTCGCCTCATTCTGGCCCGGACTCGTTAAGTTGACAGCGCCTGACGGACGCCCAGCGTCGTCGACTCGCTGTGCGCGGTCACAAACTCGGCCGGCGGGTCTTGACGCAGGTCGCGGGCATCGTCACCCCGGATACGATCCTGCGTTGGTACCGGAGACTGATCGCCAAGAAATACGATGGCAGCGCCCGCCGACGTCGAGGTCGACCAATGACCCGACAAGACGTCGCCGAGCTCGTGGTCAGGATGGCGGTCGACAATCCGCGGTGGGGCTACACGCGGATCCGCGGCGCGCTCTCAAACCTCGGCCACACTATCGCCCGGACCACGGTGAAGCGGATCCTGCACGACCACGGAGTCGCCCCGGCGCCCGAGCGGAGCCGGCACATGCCCTGGAAGACGTTCCTGCAGGCGCACTGGGAGGGCCTGGCGGCCTGCGATCTGTTCACCGTCGAGGTGTTGACGCTGGCGGGGCTCAGGCGGTACCTCGTCTTCTTCGTGATCGAGCTGAGATCCCGCCACGTGACCATCGCCGGGATCCACCCGCAGCCGGGCGGCGCGTGGATGGAGCAGCAGGCCCGCAATTTGACCGACCCGGTCGATGGCTGTTTGCGCAGGGCGCGCCCTCTGATTCACGACCGCGATCCCCTCTCTACGCGGGTCTTTGGCGAGATCCTGGAGAGCGCCGGTGTTCAGCCGATTCGGCTGCCGCCGAAGAGTCCCAATCTCAACGCCTATGCCGAGCGGTTCGTCAGGTCGATCAAAGAGGAGTGTCTCACACGCGTGGTCCCGCTCGGCGAGGGGCATCTGCGTCGTCTCGTCTACGAGTACATAGAACACGACCATCGCGAGAGAAACCACCAGGGACTCGACAACCAGCTCCTGCAACGACCACCTCCTCCGCGAAGGCCGGACGCCGACGTTCGGCGGCGGGTACGCCTCGGAGGATTACTCAGTTTCTACAATCGAGAGGCCGCATGAGGGGTCGACCGATTAAACGCACCTTACGGGGTTGTACGAGGATGTCGATCAGATCACCGTCTTGATCCACCGCGCGCCAGAGATACTGGCGCTCACCGTTGATCGTCACGAAGACTTCATCCAGGAACCACGTATCTCCGAGTCGACCCTGTCGGCGCTTCAACTGCCGAGCGTAGTCGGGGCCGAATTTCCCGCACCACTGCCGAATGGTTTCGTACGACACGATGATTCCTCGTTCGGCAAGCAGATCCTCAACATCCCGGAAGCTCATGCAGTATCTGTGGTAGAGCCAGACGGCATGGCTGATGATGTCGGGCGGAAAGCGATGCCGAAGGTAGCGGGGCCGGCGAGTGTTCATCCCGGCATTGTGCTGGGCGGAGAGTTAACTTGACAATACCGTCTACAAGCTCCACAACCTCACGGCCGCCCAGGACAGCGGCCTCGCGTAGAGAATCGTCGTGGTTGCCGTTGTCCATACTCCTACAAGTTAGTTGGGTGATAGAGACCTCATGAAGGCATTCAGTGAGCGCAAAGGATTTACGCCAGTTTCGGAGATCATTCAGACCAACTCGATGAACGAGGCGCTAGAAAACTCCCTTTGGAACGCTCTTGACACCGCACTTTGGTCCAGGCCAGGCTTCACTCGTTCCCAGCACGGGGCATTAGAAGAAATCAAACCATTTAGCCGGGCCTTGTGGCGACGTCCCCCCGCCTTGAGTAGCGGTCGGCTTTAGAGTCCGGGGGTGACTGTACTGCTTTCCGCGGCCAGTTGCTTCGCGTAGAGGGCTGGCGTCAGCCCGCCCAAACCCTTCTTCGGTCGCTCCTCGTTGTATTCACAGCGCCACGCTTCGATCAGGGCCTGGGCGTGGGCCAGGGTCGTAAACCAGTGTTCGTTCAGGCATTCGTCGCGGAAGCGCCCGTTGAAGGACTCGATGTAGGCGTTCTGGTTCGGCTTGCCGGGTTCAATGAGACGCAGGGTCAGCCCCTGCGTGTGCGCCCATGTGAGCATCGCGCGACCGCAGAACTCCTTCCCGTTGTCCGTGCGGAGAATCTGCGGAAGTCCACGGTGATCGCCAGGCGGTCCAGGACGCGGGTGACCGGCAGTCCCCCGAAGGCCCGCGCCGGGACGATCGCCACGGCCTCATGGGTGGCGTCGTCGACAATGGTCAGGCACTTCATGACCCGCCCATCCGCCGTGCGATCGAAGACGAAGTCCGCGGACCAGACCTGGTTGCGACGCTCGGGGCGCACCAGTGGCTGGCGGTCGGCTCTCGGGATCTTCTTGCGTCGACGGCGCTTCAACTGGAGCCGGGCCTCCGTGTACAGGCGATCGACCCGTTTGTGATTGATGACGTGGCCGGCCTGCCGCAGCTTCAGATAGATCATCCCGGCCCCATAGCGTCGATGTCGCTGCGCCAGGTCAACGATCCGATCCCGGACGACCGCATTGCCATCGGGCCTTGGCACGTACCGGAAGGCCGACGCGCTCATCTGCCCCACGGTCAGGGCCCTGCGCTCGCTGAGGCCCCGCGCGACCATCTCCCGCACCACCTCCCGTCGAACCGGTGCGGTCACCATTTTTTTCGCAGCACCTCGCGGGTCACCTCGATCTCGAGCTGCGATTCCGCCAAGAGCTTCTTGAGCCGGCCGTTTTCGGTTTCAAGCTCTTTCAGGCGCTTCGCGTCCGAGACGCTCATCCCGCCGAACTTGCTCCGCCAGAGGTAGTAACTGGCCTCCGAGAAGCCGTGCCGGCGGCACAGGTCCTTCACCGGGAGGCCTGCCTCGGTCTCCCGCAGGAACCCGATGATCTGCGCTTCCGTAAATCGCTTCTTCACGTCCGATCTCCCTTTCCGGATGATCGGACTCTCAACCGAAGTGCTACTCAAAATGGGGGGGACGTCGGTGGTTCAACTATTTCAAGAAGCCAATCGACGAACGACCGCGACACCCGCACGATATTCTGAAGAGCATTCGCACTTACTTCTTCGCATGTGAGTGGTACCAGGTCTACGACTTCTTAGAGTTCGTCGTCTCGTGCAAACACTCCACGCCTAAACTCGCCGAGTTCCTCAATGTAATTCTCGAACGTGAATTCTCTGGGTACAGGTTTGTGGCCGGGCATCTCACCGATATCACAACCCAAGAAGAAATCATGATGATCGAAGAGTCAATAAGAGACTCCGAACTTGCTGGAGTCTCGGCTCACATCGACCGTGCGCTGGCTCTCTATGCGGATCGTGAGAACCCAGACTTTAGAAACTCCATCAAAGAGTCAATCTCTGCCGTCGAGGGTATCGCTCGCGTAGTCTCAGGGAACGACAAGGCGACGCTCGGTGACGCACTGAAGGCTATCGAGAAGAACGGTCAATTACATACGGCTCTCAAAGAAGGGTTTCTGAAGCTGTATGGCTATACGAGCAACGAACAAGGTATTCGACACGCCATGCTTGATGAACCGAATCTCACTCAGGCAGATGCGCGGTACTTCCTTGTATCTTGCTCGGCGTTCGTAAACTATCTGAAGGTGCAGATTCGATGAAGGCACGCCCCGTGGCCGTGGCCGCCGGCGAGGCGGTCTTCGTCTACGCCGATCCCGCCAGCGCCACTACTCGCCCTCTCGACCACTAAGGGGAAACGCACCGTGCCCTTTAGGGCCGCCTGCGGCCGGCTGGGATCTTACAGCCCAGGACGACCTCACTCCCCTGCCTAGCTCGGGCGCGAAGGCCATCTCCCTTCTCGTGAGATCGAACTCTAAACGCGCGTGCTACTCAATTCGGGGGGGGGCTGGCACACGCGCTCGACGTATGCAAGACATAGAATCAGACACGGGATACGACACACGGTGGCGCGCGCCGGACGGCGCGCTCGCCGTCGTGTCCCAAACGACCGTTTACGACACATGCTGATCTGTTTGCACCCTGCCTGTCCGGTTCTCTCCTACCATACGTCCTTGCTGTAGACGGCATGTTGAACGGTGTGCCAGCCCGCCGTCCAAGATGAGATCAGCCAAGCGAAAACCGTACACGGGACCACGCCGCCACGGAGGGTAACCACGTTGCAAGCTCACTGGAACCACGGAATCTCAGCCGCTCTGCTCGGCGTGCTGATACTGCTACCCGCACCGCCCGCCTCAGCGCAATCGCACGACGACTTCGCATACTGGGATGCGAACGGGAACGGCGACCTGACGTGCACTGAAGCTGGACCTGCTTCACCTGCAGGAGGCCGTGATGATGGCCTGCGGTTACCTGCGTACAAAGACAACCGTGACGGTACCGGCATCATCTACGAATGGCTAGAACGGAGCCGATCGAGCGACACGGACGACGACGGTATCGGCTGTGACTCTGCCTCGAACCCCAACGGTTATATCCCCAATGTGCAGGTGCAGCCGCCGGTGGAGACGCAGGGCTGCCCGGCTGACGCGGAGACGTGGCGCGGGTTGAAAGTCTGCGACGAGCGACCACGGGACGGCTACGCCCGCGACGCCTTCGGGACGGGCTACAGCAGCTTGGAGGACGAGATCATCGCGGCGTTGCCGCCCACGATGAAGGCGAACGGGCAGGTGTACACCCCCTACTCGTGCCTCGCGTTCGACATCACGGCGAACGGGACCGCGGCGACGGACATCGAGCACATCGTGGCGCTGGCGGAGACGCACGACAGCGGCATCGCCGACGAGCGGCGCCGGGACATTGCCAGTGACCTCGACAACCTCACGATCGCGGATCCGACGGTGAACCGGTCGCAGAAAAGTGACCGGGACGCCGCCGACTGGATGCCGGCCCGACACGGCGCGTGGTTCGCGGAGCGGGTGATCCAGGTCAAGCTGGAATACGGGTTGAGCGTCGATCCTGCCGAGCGGGACGCGCTCGAGGCGCTCCTTGCGGGCGGAGAAGCGCAGTTGAACTGTGTCGATGGCACGCCGGTGCCGGCGCTGCCGCTGATTGGGCAGTTGCTGTTCGGAGTGGGCCTGCTGGGTGGCGGCGCGCGGCAGCTGTATCGGTGGACGAGTGGCTGATCAGCGAGGTGCGGGGGTAGGGTATGGGGGCGTACGACGACCGATCTGACAGGCTTAACGCTCACAATCGCCCCAACGATGCCGCTGGCGCGCTGGGGGTAGCTTCGGCCAGTCTTGGAGGACATGCCATGTTGATTCTGCGGTTCGCTCTTTTGTGTTCGCTGCCCGGATTGCTCCTGCCGTCGCCAGCGGCCGCACAGCGATGGAACGATCTTGAAGACGCGCTCGAAGGTCGTGAGTTGGTCCTCCGGCCCACCTTCGAGGGTCGCCGAAAGGTCTACCTCGACGCAGAAGACGATCGCGTCTTCGTGCTCCACCGGGGGGACCGCCTTTTCCCACTGCGCGAAAGCGAGACGGTGCGAATTACCGACGCGGACCCGGAAGACGACCACATCGAACTCGAGCTGCAGAGTGCCCGTCTCGGCCGTGGCCGTGTGGACGTCTACGGCCCGGCGCCGTCGGCGCAGGACTTTGAGCGCTGGCTCGACGAGGTGTTCGAGGTGACGACGGCCGAGGCTGATTTCCAGCGGTACATCGGAAACCGGCAGAGCCAGACGCTCCACATCCGCGGGGCTAATCACCTACCGGAGATGGCTGACCGACAGCCGTTTGCGACCGAACCCGATGCCCTCGCCAGCGGTTACACCCCTTGCGGTGTCTGTTTTGTCCCGACGCCCGATGTCTCGGACTACGAGACCGAGCGGTCACTCGCGATGATGTCACTACAACAGGTACAGTCAACCTACTCTCCCCTCGTCGACACGGAGTTGCAGGAGTACCTGGAGGGTGTCGGGGAACGGGTTCTCGACAGCTGGCCGGTTCCGCTCAAGGGCTACCGGTACCGGTTCCAGGTTGTCGACTCGGACGACGTTAATGCGTTCGCGGTGCCGACCGGGTACATCTTCATGACTCGGGGCCTGCTGCAATCGCTTGAGAGCGACAACGAAGTGGCGGCGATCCTCGCCCACGAGATTGCCCACGTGGAGAGCCGGCACAGTTACCGCATCTGGCGAAACGCGCAACGGGCATCGACCATTGCCGGGATTGTGGGCCTCTTCGCCAGAGGCACCGACAACAACGTTGACGACATCGTCGCCATCATGACCTCCTTTACCGCCAACCTGTTCATGGCGGGTCACGGGCGAGACCGTGAACGCGAAGCGGACCTGTTCGCAAGCTTCTACCTTACCGAGACGGATGTCGGCGACCGGCCGCTGCTGAATTCGCTCCGCAAACTCAAGTTCGCCCGCGACGCCCATGACCCGTTTGGCGACGGGGGCGGCGGGCTGTTCGCGACGCATCCCCATATCGAGGAGCGCCTCGCCAGGGCCGGTGCGACCACCACGGCGTCGTTTCTTGAGGAGAACGTATTCCAGGGTGTGACGGACAACGGCGAACTGGTCGCCACCCTCCGTTTCGATGTGCAGCGGCTGTTCCAGAACGAGTTAGACGTCATCGCGACGCTCTCGACCACTCCAGAGCTGAGCGAAGAGGACGACGTCAACACGATCAACGTTCGAGTCGCGGGGCAACGGATTCAACTGCGTGAGCGAACCGCAGAAAAGATCTTTCCGAGCGATGAAGTCTCAGCCGTGTTCGGCAACGACGATGCGCGTGGGCTGATCGAAGGGCCGATTGAGTCGGTAGAGCTCGACTTGCGCAATGTCGACCGTTGGGAACGGATCGGCACCGTGGCCCGCTAGCCCCTTGGTGGATCGGCGGACGCTTGCGGGGTCGCCGGCAAGCAAGCAGACACCGGCCTCACGGATGAGAGGTTGGTCCAGACGTTGCCGAGGAGGAGTGATGAGTGACGACACCCGAATCTATTTCGCGTACGGTTCGAATATGTCCGTTCGCAGACTGAAAAAGCGGGTGTCGTCCGCGGAGCCGTTGGGAATGGGCTGGCTTCCCAAGTACAAGCTGATGTTCCGCAAGAGAAGCCTGGACCTCTCGGGCAAGTGCGATATCGTACCGGCCGAGGCCTGCAGAGCGTTTGGCGTACTGTTCGAAATCGATTCCAGTCAAGAAGAAAGACTCGATCAATGTGAAGGACTGCATGGCGGGTATCTCAAGAAGGCGTGCAACGTCCAGGTAGGTGAAGGACAGTGCATGCCCGCGTTTACGTACTACGCTCACCCTAAGCACGTCGACGACAATCTGAGACCGTACACGTGGTACTTGAACCACGTGATTATCGGTGCCGAGGAGGCGAGCCTTCCGGAGGGCACTGTCAACTTAACGAGTCCGGACCAGAATGAGGCGAGTTGATCCCAGGATCAGGCTGCCGTCACCTGGGCCCACACGGTGAACGACCGTGCTCGCAACATCCGATGATGAGCCGCCCTGAGTAGGTGTCGACCCACGCGAAAGAGATTCTGAATGACACCGTGGACGTGCAAGAACCGCTGCGCGTGGTCGGATGACGTGAAGCCTCGCATCTGACGTTCGCGTTGTCGCGTGGGTTGATGCGAGACTTCGGCGCGATTGTTCGCGTATCGCCTCGTGTCATGGGTGACCAGCGGCATGAGGTCCCGATGGGCGACACGGTAGCTGCCCAGCTTGTCGGTCACGAGCCGCACGGGTTCCTGTCGCTGACTCTTCAACAGTCGGCGAAAGAATCTCCGCGCTGCACGCCCGTCCCGACGGGGTTGTACGAGGATGTCGATCAGGTCACCGTCTTGATCCACCGCGCGCCAGAGATACTGGCGCTGACCGTTGATCGTCACGAAGACTTCGTCCAGGAACCACGTATCTCCGAGTCGACCCTGTCGGCGCTTCAACTGCCGAGCGTAGTCGGGGCCGAACTTCCCGCACCACTGGCGAACGGTTTCGTAGGACACGATGATTCCTCGTTCGGCCAGCAAATCCTCCACATCCCGGAAGCTCATGCAGTATCTGTGGTAGAGCCAGACGGCATGGCTGATGATGTCGGGCGGAAAGCGATGCCGATGGTAGCGGGGCCGGCGAGTGTTCATCCCGGCATTGTGCCGGGCGGAGAGTTAACCTGACAATGTTCGTTCATAGTTTTTAGGTGTTCCTGACCTGCCCCCAGGGTTGAGCCAGTTCTTATGAGAGAGCTGGACTCATGATCAGGCCACTCACTGTACCGCACCCGGTTTCTTGGACACACGTTTGCGCTACGCGGCATGGCGTAGCTCGTATTGCTCGCGCGCTTCGAGTGGCGTGCGATACGCCAGCTTTTCGAGGCGCCAGCACTGGTTGTCGCGTTCGACGAACGCAGCGACGGCGGCGCGCACGTCGGCGAGGGTGTGAAAGACCCGGCCGTAGATCGCTTGCTCCTTGAGCGTGCGATTCCAGCGCTCGACGACCCCGTTGGTTTCCGGCTCTTCGAGGAAGCCGAAGCTGGGGTGGATGCCCCAGTAGCGGACCTGGTTGAGGAAGTGGTCTGACAGATACTGGCTGCCGTGGTCCATCCGTAGCGCCAAGCCGCGGGCCACGTCCGCCTCGACCGAGCCGTCGCGTCGCCCGAGCCCTTGCGCGATCGGCTCGAGGGCGGCAAAACGGCTCCCCACCTTGCACACATGCCAGCCCACGCACTCGGCGTTCCAGTGGTCCACCGCCGCGAAGGTCCAGACCCAGCCGTCCTCCACGGTGAACACCCGTACGCCGTCGGTGCCCCACATCACCTGAGGCGCCGAAGTGACAATCGTCCCGTCGTGCGCTTTCGGGTCACCCTGCCGCCCGCGGTGGGGTGAGAGCAGCCCCTGCGCGCGCATCACACGCAACACCCGCGTCCGGGACACGCGGATCCCGTCGAGAATCCGCAGCCGCGCGTGGACCTTGCGATGGCCCTCGCCCTGGAACGGTGACCGGGTCAGGTCGCTGCGAATGGCCGCCAAAAGCTGCGCATCCGACAGCGCGGGCGTCGGCCCGCGGCGGGCCGGGCCTGCACCCCGCTTTCGGCACTGCGCACGCGCCCGCCGCGCGTAGAGCGCCGAGCGCGACCTCTCCCACGTCCGACACACCCGTTCGAGACCATAGCGCCGCCCCGTGGTCGCGGAGGTCGTTGCGCTCATCATCGCGACCTCCGCGTCGCCAAAGGGAGGCGACGCTCCGCCGCGCGGGCACGCGCCCGCAGCAGTTCGTTCTCCATCGACAGTGCCCCAATGTGTCGCTTGGCGGCATCCAGCACTGCGGCTACCGGTTCACCGGCCTGCTCCTTCAGCCCGAGTTCGAGACCGGCCAACGCCCGCGCCTTCCACTCCTCCAGCCGATAGATCTCCACCCCGACTGCACGCGAGACCGCGTCGAGTGACTCGCCGCACAGCAGCCGCAGCACCACGTCCCGCTTCCGGCTCGCACTCCACCGCTGCCCGGGCGCCAAGGCCCGGGCCCCAGCCGCCGCAGCGTCGGCGCCGACTCCGGTCGCCCTTCGGGCTCCCTCCGTCCGCGCCGACCCAGCTCCCTGCACCCTCCTCGACTGAACCATTCCCGCTACCTCCTTGGACATCAGATTCTCCCTTAATCCGTGTCCAAGAAAACCGGGGGCGCAATAATCAGGCCACTCACGGGCGTCGGGGCGGGCTTAGAAGTTTCCCGAGGCCACCTCTAAACGCCTGGATCCGTAGTGGACTTGTCAAGTTGACGAAAAGCTCGTCGAGCGACCCCCAAGATACTGGGCTCCAGCACGTCTCGACCCCGCTCTGCTGAGCATCAGAAACGTTCCGTCAGCTTCAACGTGACAATACCCCGTGAACACCGGCGTGGACTGCGACACGACGACGCGCTCCGGTCCCTCGAACCGATCACAGCGCACACCGTGCAGTGCCTCTCCCAGGCGGCTGTCCCGGCCGGAGGCTGTGGTCACCCAGGTCGATGCATGAACGGTGGGGCGTGCCGCACATGCTGGGCATGACCGCAGCTCAGGAGGGCGGTCCAGTCGCCGTGGTCATCAAAGCGGAAGCCGGTGAGGGCCGATTCATCGACCTCCACCAGGTATGTTTGCGGCGGCGGACCTCCCTACTGCTTCATGGCAGATCCTTTCAAGAAGGGTCGACGGAACTAGTGCAAAACCGGTTCTGTCACGTCGGTGAAGTCCGAAACCCAGAGCTGATTTGGCCGAGTCGCCACGAACTGACGATCGCCGAGATCCGCGGGCCGGCCGTCATGGCCTGCGGGCGTTGTCGTGATCCACGCGCGCCCACGCGGAAGCAGGGGTGATACAGCAACCGGAGGATCGCGCCAGTGGCCGTCGGCGTGCGCCCGCTGGCGAGCGTCGGAGCCTTCCCGCAGAAATAATTTCGGACGGGAGCGCCCCCCCTTCGCGCCCGCTGCCGGGGGGCCGTGCCCCCTTACGCGGTGCCGCGTCGTACGAGGCGGAGGGGTGATACGGTGCGTGGGGCGGCGGGACCGGCCGCGTGGGGCCGCCGACGGGCTGGTCCCGCCTGCGCCTGCTGCGCCAGATACTCGACGAGTTGGTCCCCGGCGTCGAGCAGTTCCTGCTCGTTGATGATGTTGTAGCGGTCGAAGATGGCGCGGCTCTTGTGTCCGGTCAGGAGCATGGCAACCCGCTCGGGGACGCTGGCGCGGATCAGGTTGCGGGCGGCGGTGCGGCGACAGTCGTGGAGGAAGCGGGTCGGCACCCCGGCCGCCTGGCAGGCGGTGCGCCACGCCGTGCGCCAGCGGCGGATTGGGATGCCGTCGCGGTGGAAGACCAATGGGCTGTTCGGGTCACGGCATGCCCGTCGCCGCGCCAGGGCCTCGGCAATGGGTTGTGAGATGGGGAGCATCCGCCCCACCAGGGTCTTCGAGCGCGCGGGCGAGAGCCGGATGACGCCGCCCGCCTCGTCGATCTCCTCCCAGGTGAGGCCGAGGATCTCCTGCTTGCGCCACCCGGAGTAGTAGGCCACATCGAGGATGTCCTGCCACGGGGCGGGTAGGTGGGCGCGGACGGCGAGGTATTCGGGGTGCTCGAAGAAGCCCTGGCGGGGAGGATTCTCGCGCAGGCGGTCGGGAAAGCCGGGCACGGTGTCGAGCCAGCCCCAGTGGACGGCGAGGGTGCACATGCGGTGGAGGGCCGAGGTCTCCCGGTTGATGGTGCCGGTGGCGGCCCCGGCGGCGCGCCGGGTCAGTTGATACTGGCGAATCTGGCACGTGGTGAGCGCGGCGGCCCGCGTGTCGCGCCCGAAGAACGCGGCGAGATGGGTGACTCGGCCGCGGGCGGTGCTCTGGGATCGGAACTGCCGGACCTGGTAGTCCTGGAGATAGGCGTCGCTGAGATCTCCCAGGGTCGGCCCCTGGGGGCCGAACGTGCGCGTGAGCGGCGCCGTGGCGTGTGCGTCACCGGAGGTGGTGATCGAGACGGTCTCGGGCGGGGTCATGAACTCGGGTCCTCCTTGTGGTGGCGGCCGCGGGCAGGCGGCGTCCGTCCACATTCGCTCTGGTGGGCGCGACAGGCAAGGGGAATGTGCGGAGGCGACGGGACGGCGATGTGTGGGGAGCCACGAGTGGCGACCGAGTGCAGATGTACGGAGCGCGAGTTCGGCCGGTGCTCCCGCCCCACCGTGCGGCCCGGCAGGAACGTGAACGACGAGCGCGACCACGGCGACGGATCCTCCACCCGCGCGCGGCCGGCGGACGAGCGGCTCGCTGACCGAGACCAGCGTTCGCGACTGGCAGTACTGGCCGGAACGGTTCAACGGGTCGAAGGACCGGACCATGAACCCAGGCCCGCTGGACGGTACCGACCAGCGGGCCAGGACCGTCCTCGCCGCGGGCGTCGAGCCAGACGGCCTTCCTGCCAGGTGGCGAGGCGGCACGGCCGTGGGACGCGGCAACGGGGGCGCGAGTGCGACGGCCGCGACGCCGCCGGTGCTCGTGGCAGAGGCTCGTTGCCCCCCTCTCCCATGATCCCGACGTGGCCTGGCTGATCCACGGTCTCGCGGCCAAGGATGGGATCGAGCCATCGGGTCCGTGAGAAGCCACCGGCGCGCCGCCGTTGAGGAGCCCGCCCAGTCGCGGCCGGCACCGGCGGCGGCTAGTGGGGTGCGCTGGGGCCGCCTGGCGCACCAGGATCCGTCTTTGAGACCTCCGTGAACGCGTCGAAGAGCGACCAGTTGTCCAGGAAGGGGCGTTGGTGCGCTGATTCAGCGCGGTGGGCGAGCAGTGGCCGGCATGTTGACCAGCGCGACCGCCGGCGGGTCATGATCTCGCTGTGAAGTCGAGAGTGCATCCGAAGTACACGACAACGTATCGCGTCGGGAACTGGGCCGAGTACGACCGAGCCCTCGTGCGGCGAGGCGACGTCACCCTCTGGCTCACGCCTGACGCGATCGCCACGTGGGCAGCGGCTGGCGTCGGCAGGCGGAGCGGGCAACTCCAGTATTCCGATCTCGCCATCGAAACCGCCCTGACGCTCAGTCTCCTCTTCCACTGACCGTTGCGTCAGACCGAGGGCGTCTTGACCTCGATCTTCGGGATGCTGGGCGTCGATCTCACGGCCCCCGATCACACCACGCGCTCGCGACGCGGTCAGCATCTCGCCCTCGCGCTTCGGCGCGCCCGCCCGGGCACCAGCCTGCACCTCATCGTTGACAGCACCGGACTGTCCATCGTCGGCGAAGGTGCGTGGGCCGCGGCGACACATGGGGGCCGAGGGCGACGCGGCTGGAGGAAGCTCCATCTCGGCGTGGACGGGTCCCGTGTGATCGTGGCCTGCGCGCTGACTGAGCCGACGGCCGAGGACGCGATTACGGGGATCAGTCTGGTCGACGAGGTGGAGGGACACCTCACCAGAGTGACGGCGGATCCGGCCGACGACACGCGCGCGTTCTAGGGTGCGGCCGGTGCGCGAGGGGCGCGGGTCGTGGTGCCGCCGACCAAGACCGCGTCGTTGTCTCGACGGGGCGCCCGATCAGGTGCCCGCGATCGGACGATCAGGAGGGTGAAGGCGCTCGGCCGGCGACGGTGGACGAAGGCGTCTGGTTCCCATCAGCACGCGCGCGTGGAGCATGCGTTCGTCCGGTACACGTCGATCGTCGGCGACTGTCTTCGGGCACGCAGTTCATCGGGGCAACGGCGTGAGGCCGTGCTCGCGTGTCACGTTCTGAACCGGATGACCGAGCTTGGCAGACCCGTCTCGTACCGCATCGGTAGGTGACGGGCTCGACGGTTTGAAGCGCGTAGGCCTACCCGCATCCGCGCACCAACGCCCCGCCCCGCAGACGAGTGAGGCGGGGACGAGATCACGGACGGACATCACGGCAGTACGGATCGAGCGGGGAAGGACATCGAGCGAGATCGGCGAACCAGACGATCCAGGCGGGCGACGAAGAAGATCCGGCCGGTGAAGAGCGTGACGGTCGAGCGCCCCATCAAGAGGACACCAACGAGCGAGCCGGAAACCACAACAGGGCTCCTGCCGAACACGTTAGTAGGCGGGAGCCAGCCGACCGGATTTTGGTCTTGCCTTTTCACGTGAGTCAAGCCCATTCTTAGTTGAAACTCTCGACGGCTCCTGATTGCTTACGCGGCTTTCCTCTTCGACGTCGTCGTGTTGATCTTCAGTTCTCGCTTCAACGCGATACGGAGCGTGGGCAGGTGACGGTAGCCCATCACCTTCCGCAGACGTGGTTCGATGTCCAGGAGCGCGGTTGCTAGCCAGCGGTGGCGTTGGCTCGAGTGCTGCCAGTGATCCACCTTCGCACAGCGTTCCTCGACGAGCGCATTGATGGACTCGAGACACTTCGTCGTCTTCAGCGACCGGCCCAGCACCCCGTACAGCCCGAGGCGATGCAGCGTCAGGGTCTCGGCCAGCCCTTCCGCCAGACTGCCGGCGGCGGATTGGTTCCGGTCCTCCAGCTCGCGATGGAGCGTCTCGAGCGCACCCAGCGCCTCGGTGTACGTCGGGCGGTTGTAGGCGCGCTGGAGGCGCTGGCGCCATGAGGCCTGCTCGCGCTTGGCCAGGTACCTCACCACGTTCTCGCGCTTGTGCCACTGGCACCGGTGGACCAGGGCGCGGTCCCGGAAGGCCTTCCGGGTGCTTGTGCCGGTCGCTGTTGATTCGCCGCGCCGTTACACTGGGGCGATGAATGCGATCGACGAGAGGGCGTGCGGCAAGCCTGGGTGCGACAACTTTGGAAAGCCCGGCCTCAACATCGTGGGCCACGGCTGGTGTGTGACGAAGTCGGGCCGCCGCCGACGGTACCGCTGCACAGTATGCGGGGGAACGCTCAGCACGAACACGGGGACCGCGTACCGCGGTCTTCGCTGCAGTCGACGGGAGTTCGACCAGGTCGCGAGCCTACGAGTCGAGGGCGTCAGCATTTCTGCCACCGCCCGAGTGACGGGCCATTCCCGCACCACCATCGCGCGATGGCTCGAGCGAGCCGCGACAGCTGCCGCGTGCTTCAATCACCGGCTGCTGCGCAATTTCGACGTCATTGAGCTGCAGGCGGATGCACGCTGCACGTTCATCGGCAGCAAGCGCCGCACCCTGTGGCTGTTTGCGACGATCGAGGTGTGTTCCCGCTTGTGGGCCGGTAGTGTTCTCGGCCGCCGCTCCCATCGCAACACCAAGGCCGCGATCAACGACGTCATCCTCCGCGGACGCCGCGTTGGGTGCCCCCTGATCGCCACCGATGGCTTCGAGTACTACGTCGGGGTGATGGTGCGCCTCTTGGGTTCAGCGTGCGTCTATGGGCAAGTGCTCAAGACGCGGCGGAACAATCGTGTCGTTCGGGTCGAGCGGCGCGTGAAGATCGGCCCGGCGCGCCGGCTGAACGCCGCGCTGTTGGCGTCGGAGGATGCCGAGACCCTGAACACGTCGTTCATCGAGCGCCTCAACCTCACGATTCGTCAAGGGTCGGCGTACTTGCGCCGGCGCTCGCCATGCCACGCTCGTGGCGCAGACCAGCTCCGCGGGCACGTCGAGCTCCTGCGGGGCTACTACCATTTCATTCGGCCGCACCGGGCGTTGAGGTTCGGGCGCGAGACCGGGACGCCGGCGATGCAGGCCGGTCTGGTGAGCCAGCGCTTGGCGTTGCGCGACATCTTCACGGCGGGCGGTCTCACGCGACGTATCTTTGTGGCCGTCGTGCACGTGTCCGTGACCGTCCAGCCCACGGAATCTGACTAAGCCGAGCTGTCGACGCGCTGCTCGCCGTCGGCTCGGAGACAGGCTGCCTGATCAACAGCGAACGGCGCAAGCACCCGATGGTCAACATGCCGGCCACTGCTCGCCCACCGCGCTGAATCAGCGCACCAACGCCTCACGCGGCGGCGGCGTGCGGGCAGCCAAGACCATCACTTGGTAGCCGGGACAGCCACCGGGGGCAGGGCACCACGGTGTCCTGCCCTTTTTTTCGTGCCCGGCTTGTCAAGCATTCTGGATAAGCCCCAATTTTTTACAGCCTGCCTGTCCGCTTCTCTCCTATCATACGTCCTTTAGGATACGGTAGCGATACACGTGGGTCTTTGCCCTGAGCGGCAATGCCCTTGAAACACCGGGCGAAGGCACGAAGCGCGGTGAATTGGCGGCGGATGGCCGGCTGGACATCGGGCGGGGCGTGGCTGCTCGAAAGGAGAAAGGAGAGGAGGCATGCTTTCTAGCGCGACGAACGACGGCTCCGACAATCCGGGATCGCGCGCGGGCGCGGCGTCCGGCGACGTGAGGCCGAAGACGGCGACGCGCGTCGGCGTCCTGCGGCGCGGCCTGGCCCTGGGACTGGCAGCAGCCCAGCGGCGCGCGGCGGTCGACCGCGTCCCGCCTCGCCAACCACTCGCGACGCCGGCGGGGAGTGAAGGTTGATTCAATGGTAGCCGGTGCCCTCAAGCGTACCCCCCTGACACCGAAGATAGTGCTTGCGATAGCTTCGCCAATCGTGTTTCTGATCATCTCAGAAACCGTCGTCCGTCTATCCGGAGTAGAAACGGACGTTGCCCGCAATGAGAACTTCGACATCGCCGTGCCGGTCTGGCTCCTGGCCAATGAGAACTGGGTGGACATCCAGCGCGGCCGCCTCGAGCAGCCGCGCGGCGTGCGCGCGGTCGATGTCGAGTGGCTGCAACATTTCGAAGAGGCGCGCTATGTGGAGTACAAGCTGAAACCGAACGTGCGCGTTTCGGCCGTGAACCCGTTCAACGATATCGAGGTTCGGAGGGGCATTACATTTCGTTTCGAGTCGAACAGCGACGGCTTCCGCACGAAGGAACTCGAGCCGAAGCCGCCCGACGTGGCCCGCATCGTCACACAGGGTGACTCCAGCACGTTCGGCTGGGGCGTACATGAGACCTATACCTACCAGCGTCTGCTCGAGGATCGGCTCAACCGGCAGCCCGGTAACGTCGAAGTGCTCAATCTTGGGATGCCGGGGCAGACGTCACGGCACGGCCGCGCGGTGTTCGATCACTACGCGCGCACTCTCAATCCCGATCTGTTGATCATCAGCTTCGGCGCCAACGACGCCCGATACGTGCTTGAGCCCGCCCATGTCGTGCTTGGACGCGACGAAGGGTGGCGCGGCAGCGTGCGCCAGGCGTTGATGCGGTTCGAGACGTTCCGGCTCATGCGCCGATTGCTCGTGGCGGTGCGGGATCCCTTCACCGTGTCAGGCGAAAGGGCCTCGGCCGAGGGCGACCGCCGGGAGTTGGTGAACTCGGTGCCCATCGATGCGTACAAGGCCAATCTGCACTATCTCATTGAGCAAGGGCGGTCGATCGGGGCCGAGGCGGTACTGCTGTCCGTTTGCGCGCCGCCGCAATGGTCCTCAGCGATGGGCGAGGTCGCCGAAGAGGCCGGAGTCCCACTGGTCGATGCACTGGAACTCTTTCGCGCGCACCTGGATGACCTGCGCGAGCACCGACTGTACTCTGCCGAGGTCCGGTATGCCGAGTCGATTTACGGTCGTCAGGCGATGCAAGAGAATTGGCGTCTGTACGTCACGACGGACGGATGTCATCCGGGGCTCGCGGGTCACAGTCTCATCGCAGACGCACTTGCCGAGTCGATCAATTCGCTGGACTGGCGTTAACGGGCGCGGCGCGCACGCGGGGCCCCAACGCTCCGGCATGGGTGCTCTCTACCGACGGATTCATGGATTTCAACCGCGGGCGCGTCGTTGCGACGGGTGAGCCTGGATGCGTGCCGGAACAACCCGCTGACGCGGTCGATGCAGCGGATGGCAGCGGGTCGGAGCGTGAGCGGCAGCAGCTTCGGGCACCTGAACGCGGATCTGCTGTGGAATGAGGCGCAGAGCGCCCGGATCAGCCGGAGACAGCTCGGCTACGGATCAGAACTGCCGTAAGTAACGGCGCGAGCCGCTGCGGTGGGGGCGCTCGATCCAGTAGCTGCGCGCGTTGCGGTCGGGCCGGCGGTGCAGCGTGTCGCCGCGGACGAGACGTGACAGCAGGCCGATTGGCGTCACGACGGCGAAGTAGACGACGCCCATAACCAGGTGCGCGACGGTCCAGCCGATGGGCAGGGCGGCATACATCCAGCCGACCAGGATGTGGCGCCGGAGCGGCGGCACCAGCCAGTAGAGGGCGGCAAGTGCGCCGCCGGCTGACCAGATGCCGAGCGCGGCGGCCGGCACCTCGAACTGCCATCGGGCGATAGCACCGATCAGCGCGACGAAGACCGGCAGCAACAGGCCGAACCAGCGCAGGTCGCGGAGTGATGGATTGCGGTTGACCCGGAAGTGCGACATGGCGTCAGTCCATCTCGAACTGGGCGAGGTGCGCGTCCGCATCGACGCGCGCACCTTCCGGCTGCCGTTCCTTCAACAGGACGGAGCGGCCGAGCACCAGCGCATCCATGCCGGTCGCCATGAAACAGCGCAAGGCATCGTCGGGCGTCCGGACGATAGGCTCGCCCCGCACGTTGAAGCTGGTGTTGACCATGACCGGGCAGCCGGTCCGCGCCTCGAACGTCCGCAGCAGGGCGGCGAAGCGGCCGTGGCGCGCGTCATCGACCGTCTGCAGACGGGCGGAGTAGTCGACGTGCGTCACCGCCGGCACGTCGGAGCGGACGGCGCGCAGCCGCTCGAACCCCTGCCGGCCGTCGCCGTCCACCGGCCGCCGCCGTGCCTCGGCGACCGGGGTGACGACCGACATGTAGGGACGATCGTCGTCCGGTCGGAGCGCGAAGTAGTCGCTGCACCGGTCGCGCAGCACTGACGGCGCGAAGGGACGGAACGACTCGCGGAACTTGATCTGTACGTTCATCCGCGACTGCATCTTGGGGTCGCGCGGATCGCCCAGGATGCTGCGCGACCCGAGGGCACGCGGCCCGAACTCCATCCGTCCCTGGAACCAGCCGACCACCTGCCCTGCCGCGATCAAGTCCGCGACGGCCGCGCAGAGCGCCTGATCGCCGGTGTAGTCGTCGCGGGGTGCGCCCACGCCGTCGAGGAACGCCTGGATCTCGATGTCGCTCCAGTGCGGGCCGAGCAGCGACCCCTGCTGGGCATCGTGCGGGCAGACGGTGCGCGGATGGCCGAGCAGTTGATGCCAGATGAAGAGGGCCACCCCCAGCGCGCCGCCGGCGTCGCCCGCCGCCGGCTGAATCCAGATGTCGTCGAACGGTCCCTCCCGAAGGATCCGTCCGTTGGCGACGCAGTTGAGCGCGACGCCACCCGCCAGGCAGAGGTTCCGCATGCCGGTCTCGGCGTGCACATGGCGTGCCGTCCGGAGCATCGCCTCCTCGGTCACCGCCTGGACCGACGCGGCGATGTCCATTTCACGCTGGGTGATCGGGGTCTCCGGCCGGCGCGGCGGCCCGCCGAACAGCGCGTCGAACTTCGGCGACGTCATCCGGAGTCCCTCGCAGTACCGGAAGTACGACAGGTCGAGGCGGAACGATCCGTCGTCCTTCAGGTCGATCAGATGCTCCCGGATCCGGTCGGCGTAGCGCGGCTCGCCGTACGGCGCGAGTCCCATCAGCTTGTACTCGCCGGAGTTGACGCGGAAACCAGTGAAGTAGGTGAACGCGGAATAGAGGAGGCCGAGCGAGTGTGGAAAGCGGATCTCGTGCGTCAGCTCGACGCGGTTGCCGCGTCCCGTGCCGTAGGTCGTCGTGGCCCACTCGCCGACGCCGTCCATCGTCAGGACCGCTGCCTCCTCGAACGGCGACGGGAAGAACGCGCTGGCGGCGTGCGATTCGTGATGCTCTGTGAAGACGATCGGCTTGCGGTAGCGCCCACCCAGTCCGCGCGCGATCTCGCGCGGCAGGCGGAGCTTCTCGCGCGTCCAGGCGGGCGCGAACCGGACGAACTGCCGGAACCCGCGCGGCGCGTAGGCGAGGTAGGTTTCCAGCAGGCGGTCGAGCTTCAGAAACGGCTTCTCATAGAACCCGACGGCATCGAGATCTTCCGGTGCGAGCCCTGCCTCGTCGAGGCAATAGCGGATGGCGTTCGTGGGGAACGACGGGTCATGCTTCACGCGGGTGAAGCGTTCCTCCTGGGCGGCCGCCACGATCTCGCCGTCGACCACCAGCGCCGCCGCCGCGTCGTGGTAGTAGGCCGAGATGCCAAGCACCGCGGCCATCAGAACAGCGTATAGACGAACGGCGCGGCGACAGTGCCGGAGAGTGCGATGAGGCCGCCCAGCAGCAGGAGGACGATGACGATAGGGCCGAGCCACCACTTCTTGTTGTCGCGCATGAACTGCCACAGCTCAACGAGGAAGGGGACCTGCTCGGCCTGATCAAGTTGCTGCGCAAAGTCGTCCCGGCGCTCCGTCGCGTCGTCCGTCCGCTCTGTCATCGCTCCGTCTCCAGTGCAGCGAACCGGTGAAGCACCTGCGACCTGCCAACCTGGTCCGCACACAGTCCGTGGCCGAGAGCATTCCAATGCGCGTCTCGAGTCCAATTGAACGGCTCTTCGTGCGACCGGTAGTGATCGACGAACACCGGCTGCATGTCGATCACATCATAGCCGCCCGCCCTCGCCCGATCCATGAAGTACCGCCGTACGACATCATGGTAACTCCCGGCGTTGGTGCACAACCCTTCGGCTGCGACGAGGCAGCTGTAGGCTCTCTGGCCACGGTGACCGTTGCGGGTGCACGATCTCGAGATGAGATCAAAGGTCCATCCGCAGTACAAGACGAAGTATCGCGTGGGGAATTGGTCAGCGTACGAGCAGGCCTTGGTCCAGCGAGGGGACGTGACGCTGTGGCTCTCTGCCGACGCCACGGACGCGTGGCGCCCGTCGCCGTCCGGTCGACCAGGCGCGCCGAAGACGTTCTCGGACTGTGCGATCGAGACGGCGTTGACGCTCCGCCTTGTCTTCCGGGTGCCCTTGCGCCAAGCGGAAGGCTTCTTGCGGTCGGTCTTGTCGTTGATGGGTGTCGATCTCGCAGCCCCCGACCACACCACGCTCTCCCGACGCAGTCAGTCTCTCGCGGTTGAATGCCGCCGCATCCCATCGAGAGGACCCATCCATCTCATCGTCGACAGCACGGGACTGTCGATTGTGGGCGCAGGCGAATGGGCTGCGGTGCAACACGGTGGACGCGGCCACCGAGGCTGGAAGACGCTGCATCTTGCTGTTGATCGAGTGGGCGTGATCGTCGCTCACGCGCTGACCGAGCCGACGGTGGATGCCGCGACCATTGGCATCGACCTCATTGAGACGGTCGACGATGAGATCGCACGGGTGACCGCTGACGCGGCCTACGAGACGGTCGCGTTCTACGCAGCGGCGGAGATGCGTGACGCGACTGTCGTGGTTCCACCGTCCAAGACCGCGAGGGTGTCTCGGCGTCGGCCGCGGTCGCGCGCGCGAGATCGCACGATCACGGACGTGAGGACGCTCGGCCGGCGCCGCTGGAAGCAGGAGGCCGGCTACCAGCTCCAGGCGCGGGTGGAGAATGCGTTCTTTCGGTACAAATCGATTCTCGGGGATCGGCTTCGCGCCCGGTCCCGAGGCGGGCGAGTGGCCGAGTCCGTGGTCGCGTGTCACGTCCTGAACCAGATGACCGAGCTCGGTCGGCCAGAGTCGTACAGTATTGGTCGGTGACTTGCCTCTGGGTTGGGATCGTTGACGGTCAGTTTCGAGTCATGCACCAGCGCCGATCATGTGCATCGCCTCGTAGCCTTGGAGCGTTCGCCGCGCCGCCTGAACATCACGAAACCCCTGCTTGGCGTTCACGCGTCGTGTGATCGCTCGGTGATCCGGCTCCACGATGTTGTGCACGTATTGGACCGGTCGGGGGCGGCCACGGCGTTAGCCTTGGAGCGTTCGCCGCGCCGCCTGAACATCACGAAACCCCTGCTTGGCGTTCACGCGTCGTGTGATCGCTCGGTGCCTCCCGATGTTGTGCACGTATTGGACCGGTCGGGGGCGGCCACGGCGTTGCAGGATGCCTTCCTGTTGCAGGCGGGCAATCGCCGAGCCGTAGCGGCGTGCGCGGTCCGTGTTGATGACGCGGGGCCGAGGATGCGCCGGATCAGGCAGCGCCTGGCGGAACAGGCGGTTGGCCGCCGCGGCATCGCGCCACCCCGAGCGCACGAAGTCGATCGTAGCGCCAGCGGAATCGAGGGCGCGGGAGAGGGAGCCCCAACGGCCCCTGACACAAACGTCGGTCTCATCGACACGCCAGGACCTCTTGGTGGGCTTGAGATGACGGCGCAGCCGCTCCTCCAGCTCGGGACCGTCGTGCTGGACCCAGCGCCAGATGGTCGTGTGGTCCGCTTCCAGACCGCGCTCGCGGAGCCGCTCTTCGCCATCGCGGAACGAGAGCGAGTCCCGCAGGTACCAGCGCACAGCGCAAAGAATCAGCTCGGGCTCGGTTTGTCGCCACGTGAAGATCGCCGGTCGAATGGCCTGCTTCACCATCTGTTCAGGCTACCAGCCGCCGCTGGCCGAAGTTGCCACACAACCGACCATCGCCTCATGCAACGCCTCTCGGGCACCGCCATGGATTTCTTGGTGGTGGCCGCGATCTCGACCATCAACGTGGAGGTGGTACTGGGGGAGTTCGTGCGGTGCTTCCACCGACCGCCTGGAAACAGCTCGCCGACGCGCAGGTCGACGGCTGGCGGCGGTGGGACCCGGAAGCCAGCCCGCAACCCCATCGGTTATGGTCGCGAGGCGATGAGGTGGCGAATGTGGTCGAATTGGCGCCAGGTTTCGGCCGGAAGTGGCGGTCAATCCTTCAAAAAATATAACCGCTTTGATATAACCGATCATCACCGATCCGACATGGGGCCTTCTAAGCCGAGGGTCGCAGGTTCGAATCCTGCCGGGCGCGCCAGTTTCCTAAAGAATTCGCCGATTGTGCCCTCTGCCGCGGCGCCAGGGGCGAAGGTGCAGGCGAAAAAAGTGACCGGTCACCTTCCAAGATGGGCTGACTGAAGTACGCCCCGCGCCACCTCCGCGCTTCACAACGGCCTGCGCCGATGGCATGGTGTGACGTCGTGGAGCCCCGTACGCTGCGTGACTGCCGGATCGCGGGTTCCAGCCGGGTATCGTCGGTTAACGAGTGAACGCCCCGGTTGCTGCCGGGGCGTTTCGCCGTACGAGTAGCCTACCGCACTCCTTTAATTCGCGATCGTGCTCCCTGTGAGCACCTGACTCTGACACAAGTCCTTCACGCTGTTGTCGAGCTTCGTGGCGCCGTCGGCGTACAGCAACACATCATCTTTCCCGAACACGGCGACGTTGTTGCGGTTTCCCCCGAACGTGCCGCCCGCCTGCCGCTCATGCAAGATCAGATAGGTTGCGGCATTCCGGTTCGACGTGACCTCCACACGTGGACAGAAGCGACGCAGTTGTTTCATGACCTCAACGGTTTGCGGTTCGGTCGTGCCGCCGACGCTGCTCCCCCAGACATCGCCAGACCCGCTGAAGCTTGAAACGGTTGATCCTTCGACGAACACGATCACTGATGACGTGGTTTCGTCTTGAGCGCGAGCCGACAAGACGAGACTGACACCCAGCATGACACCGACGATCAGCACGAGTGGAACGATTCGCATGGTCATCTCCTTCGAGGGTTTCCCACGACCGGAAGTGGTCAGGGATCGGTCTGGTTTCTTCGTCATGAGTTGGTCTCCTTCTTCGGTGTAGTCGGCGGCGCCCAGATTCGTGGCCACCGATTCTGTTCGATGGCTGCCTGTTTCTGGTTGAGCTGATGGTCGGCGGTGAAGGTTTGAGCGACGGATGACCAACCCTTGACACCGGGCTGATTTGGGGTAGACTTCTCCTGTTCGGGCATTGCAGCCACCTTGTCAAGGGTCGGTGTCCAGCCTCCTCAGACCAGAACCGACCGAAACGAATTTACGGGTTACAGCAAATGCTCTGGGTTCCAGCCAGGGCTTTTTGCTGTACGGGATCTAGTCTACCGCACTCAGAACCCGAACGACGCGCCGACCTCGATACCGCCACGCGTCGGGGCGACGGTCATATTCCGCATGACGGGCACGTCGGACCAGACGGTGGCGAGCAGCACGCCTACGGTAGCGATGCCGATACCTGTAAATCCGAGCGGCTTATGCCACGAGGTTTCGCATCCACTGAGGCCAGCAAGGAATCCGAAGCCGACCACACAGACCTCTTGCTGCACACTTGCCAATACCGCCCCTCCAGCGATCAGCGCCACCCCGCCCCACGTGCGAGCCATGGACCGCGTACGTTCCTGCGACGGTTGCTGCACCGTCTCTTCCGCCGTGGCCACCAGTGGCATGCCGAGCACTCCAATCAGGACCTGTACGTCGTCAAACCAATCCGGACCAATGAGCTCGTTTCGTAAGAGCGACTTTCTGCCGGTTATCCGCCCGTATGGTGCGAAAAAGCGGCCAAGGCTAGGTCGGTGCTGGTCGAGTCTCCCAAGTAGTCTCAGGCTATGCCGCCTGCGCTGCAGTTCCTCGTCCTCACGTTCGCTGGCTGGGTGAACCGTCACCAAGACGATCTGATCGACTATCTCCGGGAGGAGAATCGGGTCCTCCGAGAACACCTGGGCCCTCGGCCGCTTCGCCTGACGGACGCCCAGCGTCGTCGACTCGCTGTGCGCGGTCACAAACTCGGCCGGCGGGTCTTGACGCAGGGCGCGGGCATCGTCACCCCGGATACGATCCTGCGTTGGTACCGGAGACTGATCGCCAAGAAATACGATGGCAGCGCCCGCCGACGTCGAGGTCGACCAATGACCCGACAAGACGTCGCCGAGCTCGTGGTCAGGATGGCGGTCGACAATCCGCGGTGGGGCTACACGCGGATCCGCGGCGCGCTCTCAAACCTCGGCCACACTATCGCCCGGACCACGGTGAAGCGGATCCTGCACGACCACGGAGTCGACCCGGCGCCCGAGCGGAGCCGGCACATGCCCTGGAAGACGTTCCTGCAGGCGCACTGGGAGGGCCTGGCGGCCTGCGATCTGTTCACCGTCGAGGTGTTGACGCTGGCGGGGCTCAGGCGGTACCTCGTCTTCTTCGTGATCGAGCTGAGATCCCGCCACGTGACCATCGCCGGGATCCACCCGCAGCCGGGCGGCGCGTGGATGGAGCAGCAGGCCCGCAATTTGACCGACCCGGTCGATGGCTGTTTGCGCAGGGCGCGCCCTCTGATTCACGACCGCGATCCCCTCTCTACGCGGGTCTTTGGCGAGATCCTGGAGAGCGCCGGTGTTCAGCCGATTCGGCTGCCGCCGAAGAGTCCCAATCTCAACGCCTATGCCGAGCGGTTCGTCAGGTCGATCAAAGAGGAGTGTCTCACACGCGTGGTCCCGCTCGGCGAGGGGCATCTGCGTCGTCTCGTCTACGAGTACATAGAACACGACCATCGCGAGAGAAACCACCAGGGACTCGACAACCAGCTCCTGCAACGACCACCACCTCCGCGAAGGCCGGACGCCGACGTTCGGCGGCGGGTACGCCTCGGAGGATTACTCAGTTTCTACAATCGAGAGGCCGCATGAGGGGTCGACCGATTAAACGCACCTTACGAGCGTCGGCCCCTCGACCAGTTCGAGCACGAGCGCCTTGGTGCCCTCGGCTTCTTCCAGCTCGTAGATGTGCCCGATGTTGGGATGGTTCAGTGAGGCGAGGACTTTGGCTTCGCGCTCGAAGCGGGCCAGGCGGTCAGGGTCCGCTGTGAATGCGTCAGGCAGGACTTTCAGCGCCACGTCCCGGTCGAGCTTGGTGTCCCGCGCTTGGTACACCTCCCCCATCCCGCCGGCGCCAATGCGGGCCGTGGCCTCGTACGATCCGAGCCGTACGCCAGGGCTGAGAGACATGGCTATCGGGTCACTGCACACGCTGCGACTGCCACGTACGGGTGTCGTTGTCCCGGCGGGCGACGCCACGCATCGTCGAGTCGTCGACCTCGGCCCGGTAGTCGGTGCCGGCGGCGCGGAAGGTGAAAATGGAGCCGCTCAGGCCCCCCTCCTCTATTGGAACCGTCTGGCCACCAGCGGCCAGCCAACCGGTCACCGTTTGAAACCGCTGCTCCAAGTGTAATTGGCTACCCACGTCGTCCGTACGCCAGATCCCCCCGACCTTGGCTGGAACGGTCCACAGGTGTGCTGTGCAAAAGCCGGGACAGGGGTCGAGGACGATCGTCTGGTCCGGGTCCCATCCGGGGGCTTCCGGGTCGTCATCTGTTCCGCGCATGTCCCACGTGTTCGAGACGATCCGGGTGCCAGGTCTGAGGGCGAACAGCGTGGGTCGGAGCCGGAGCGTGAGATCGGGCAAGAGGAACATCGTGATCACCGTGGCGGGTGAGAAGTCGAACGCGAATAGATCGGCCGCAATGAACTCGGTGAGGTCCGCGACACCGGCCTCGGCAGCGTTCCTTCGCGACAGCTCCACCAGGCCGGCGTCGAGCTCGACGCCGATCGCCCGCGCTCCAATCCGAGCAGCCGAGATAACCACCCGGCCATCGCCCGAGCCAAGGTCGATCAGGAAGTCGGTGGGGGCAATCGCCGCCATCTCGAGCATCGTATCGACGAGGACCTGCGGTGTCGGGACCCAGGGCGCGTCTTTCCCTTCTTGACCGAGCGTGGGCCGAGATCGTTGGCCCGCGGGGAGGGCAGGCCACAGAAACTGGCTCGCGAGGATCAGGGCGAGCGCGGTTCGGCGTATGGCGGGGGGCGGTCGTCTTGTCGTTGCGGCCACTGTCGATTGACCAAAGAGACGGCAGCTATCCTACCTGGGCTCGACCACGCCGATCATCTGGTGCGGCCGAGTTGCGTGTCGGTGGCGCGATAGACCTGGCCCATGCCGCCCTCGCCGATGAGGGCGGTGACGTCGTAATGGCCGAGGCGGATACCAGCCTGCAAGGGCATCAGTTCGTTTTGATCCTCAATCGAGCATGAAGGGGTTCAGACTTATCTCGCTTTCGCCTGTTTATCCTGTTTCTTCTGCTTCTTTGCTGCGTCCTTTGCGGCTCGTTGCTTCTGGCCCTTATCCTTGTCCCTCTTACCGCCTTTGTCTCCCATTGCAGGTCTCCCTTGTCGCAGACGCGCACGAGCTGGATTGCCCGGCGATGGATGGTTCCGTCATGCATCTTGGTCAACTCCGCCCAGCGTTGTGGATCACGGCGGTCACGTCGTAGTGCCCCAGCCGGGAGCCGACCTGGAGGGCCATCTGTCTGTCTATCGGGTCCTCGGCCCTGCCTGTAAAAGTGCCCACAATTGCCGGCGGAACTCACAGTAGAGAGCGTAAGCAGGATCCACTCCGGAGTCACCCACCTCGCTGGCCGGTATCGGCTTTCGGTTTTCGGTATCGGGAGCTACGTTGCCCGGAAGCGTCAGCTGGTCAGTCGGCATCCTCAGCTACAGCCTCGAGGCTGATACGGGCCGGTGCGGGTACTGACGCCCCTATATGTCAAGACACTCCTTCAGGCGGCCTGGATGATCTCTTGACGAGCGCGGAAGTCGGTCATGACGCGCTGGTAAATCTCTCGCGCGAGGAAGCGTTTCAGGCAGCGGATGATGTCGCGTTTGGTCCGGCCAGCGGCGATGCGTCGGGCGACGTAGTCACGGGTCGGTTGGTGGAATTGCATCCGGACGATGACGGCTCGATAGAGGGCCGCGTTGGCGTGTCGGTGGCCGCCTCGATTGAGGCGGTGCCGCCCGGTGGTCATCCCAGACGAGGCCGGGATCGGGCAGGCGCCGCAGAGCTTCGCGAAGGCGGCCTCCGAACGAATCCGGTCGGGGTTATCGCCGAAGATGATCAACAGCTCAGCCGCGGTGTGGGCGCCCACACCGAAGCCCTCGCAGAGGGTCGGTGATGTCGCGGTGGTGAGACGCGCGAGGTGCTGGTCGTGCAGCGCGATTTCCTCGGCGAGAGCCATCCACCGACGGGCGAGCGACCGGAGGGTGTGCTTGGCGGACGCGATGGGCGTGTCGATGGGGCCCGGTCGGAGTCCGGCGCAGCGCGTGAGCAGGCCGTGATCGGTGAGATCGTGGAGGGCTTCTCGCAGGACGGGCGGGGCCTGCACGATGATCTGCTTCAGCGTGTTCATCGCCGTGGTGCGCGCTTTCATGGCGGTATCCCGTGTGATCTTGAGCTGGCGGATCATCTCGACGGCGCCGTCCGCGGTCTTGGGGATGGCCGTCGACTGGTATTGTCATGCTGAGGCTGACGGCCGTTTCTGATGCCCAGGATGGTGGGTTCACGACGGGCTTGAGCCCAGTATCTTGGAGGGGCGCTCGACTAGCTTTTCGTCAACTTGACTGTGACCTCTGATCGCATCACGAGAAGTGCGGGCCAAGCCACCCGCAGCGGGTCTTCTCCGGCCCATCGCCACGGCCGTTACTAGCAGTTACCACCACGCCTCTTCTTGCACGAAGGCCTTCAACAAGGTACACAGGCGGAACTCCATATGAGTTACGTTTCGACCGTCCACCTCTACATCACCGTTGGTGCGAATAACGACGTTCCCATAAGCCTCGTTCAGCAAGAATCCGTATCTAAAGTACTCTGATGTCTTCTTTGGAATTGCCTCGATGAGCTCGCTCACGGCCAGCTCGGTTCCTGTATCGTCACGACCGTAATCGCTGACGCGGTCCTTGACAGATGGGTATAGTGAATCGAGCAGGCCGTGAAGGTCATGGTTCCGGCGCTTAAACGCTGGGCCCGCCGGAAACTCCTCATCGTCATCGTCAGTATCCTCGCCCTCGGTGGTCTTCGGATACAGGGAACACGTTCCCAGAGACTTCAGGTAGGACTCAGCCGCCTGATGAGCCAGGAATACGCATGCGCTTGCTGAGGTCTTCATCGGCGATGAGCGGAGGACGTTCGCTGACCGATAATAGTCGTCACCATGCGCTTTGATGAAGAGCATCGGAGGCAAGTACACAACCATCCGACATTTTCCACATTCGAGATCGTAGCGAGGACCCACAGTCTTCGAAATCCTCTCGTCTTCCTCCGTCTGTGTCTTTACTAGCTCCCCCTTGCAGCTGGCATCCGGGCACTCATTACTGTGCCGTAAGAATACGTCGACCCGCTCATTCCAATGCTCTCGGCGAGACTTCGCCATGTGGAGCTGACGCAGGGCATTCTCCTGCTGCTGCACTGCATGCTCCATCAGTGCCCAATTCCGGTCGGGAAACAGCATCGCACTATTGTAGGCGTGAAAAATATGGGCGTTCTGTCGAATTGCCGCGCTGATTGTGACACCCCGTAAGGTGCGTTTAATCGGCCGACCGCTCATGCGGCCTCCCGGTGGTAGAAATTGAGCAATCCGCCCAGACGCTCCCGCCGCTGAACGTCGGCGGCCAGGCTCACCGGCGGTGGCGGTCGTTGCAGGAGCTGGTTGTCGAGTCCCTGGTGGTTTCGCTCGCGATGGTCGTGTTCGACGTACTCGCCCACGAGGAGACGCACGTGCCCTTCGCCGAGGGGGACGACGCGACTGAGCCACTCCTCTTTCATAGAGCGGACGAACCGCTCGGCATACGCGTTGAGATTGGGACTCTTCGGCGGGAGACGGATCGGCTGGACACCCCGTAAGGTGCGTTTAATCGGCCGACCGCTCATGCGGCCTCCCGGTGGTAGAAATTGAGCAATCCGCCCAGACGCTCCCGCCGCCGAACGTCGGCGGCCAGGCTCACCGGCGGTGGCGGTCGTTGCAGGAGCTGGTTGTCGAGTCCCTGGTGGTTTCGCTCGCGATGGGAGTGGTCGACGTACTCGCCCACGAGGAGACGCACGTGCCCTTCGCCGAGGGGGACGACGCGACTGAGACACTCCTCTTCTTCATAGAGCGGACGAACCGCTCGGCATAGGCGGTGAGATTGGGACTCTTCGGCGGGAGACGGATCGGCTGGACACCCCCGCCCTCCAGGATCTCGCCAAAACCCCGCGTGTAGAGCGGGTCGCGGTCGTGAATCAGATAGCGGGCGCGTCGCAAGCAGCCATCGACCGGGTCCGTCAAATTGCGGGCCATCTGCTCCATCCACGTGCCGTACGGCTGCGGATGGATCCCGGCGATGGTCACGCGGCGGGACTGCAGCGCGATCACGAAGAAGACCAGGTACCGCTGGAGCCCGGCCAGCGTGAGCACCTCGACGGTGAACAGATCGCAGGCCGTGAGGCCCTCCCCGTGCGCCTGCAGGAACGTCTTCCAGGGCAGGCGCCGGCTCCGCTCGGGAGCCGGGTCGATCCCGTGGTCGTGCAGGATCCGCTTCACCGTGGTCCGAGCGATCTCGTGGCCGAGGTTCGAGAGCGCCCCGCGGATCCGTGTGTACCCCCACTGGGGATTCTCGACCGCCATCCGGACCACGCGCGCGGCCACGTCACGTCGCGTCATCGGCCGGCCTCGCCCGCGGCGGGCGCTGCCGTCGTATGTCTGGGCGATCAATCTCCGGTACCAGCGGAGAATCGTGTCAGGCGTGACGATGCCGGCGACCTGCATCACGACGCGCCGTCCGAGTTTCTGGCCGCACACGGCGAGTCGACGGCGTTGGGCATCGGTCAGGCGAAGCGGCCGAGGGCCCAGGTGCTCCCGGAGGACCCGATTCTCCTCCCGGAGATACGCGATCAGATCGTCTTGGTGGCGGGTCACCCAGCCAGCGAACGTGAGAACGAGGAACTGTAGCGCAGGTATTGACGCCCCTATATGTCAAGACAGTCGTTCACGCAGCCAAGTCTGCGGCTTGGCGCGCTCGGTAGTCTGCCATCACGCGCTGAAAAATCTCGCGGGCGAGAAAGCGTTTGAGACAGCGGATGATCTCCCGTTTGGGCCGCCCTTCAGCGGTGCGTCGTTCGACGTAGTTGAGGGTTGGTGAGTGGTACCGCATCCGCACGATGACGGCCCGGTGGAGCGCCGCGTTAGCCTGTCGATGACCGCCGCGGTAGAGGCGGTGGCGGCCCGTCGTCATCCCGGACGAAGCCGGGATGGGGCAGGCCCCGCAGAGCTTGGCGAAGGCGGCTTCAGAATGAATCCGATCGGGGTTGTCGCCAAAGATGATCAGCATCTCGGCGGCGGTGTCGGCACCGATGCCAAAGCCCTCACGCAACGTCGGCGAGGTCTGGGTTGTGAGTCGACCCAGGTGACGGTCGTGGTCCACGATCTCGACGGAGAGAGCGAACCAGCGACGGGCGAGCGCCCGGAGGGTATGTTTCGCCGAGGCGGTCGGCGTATCGATCGTGCCGCACCGCCATCCGCGGCATCGTTTGAGGAGCGCCTGGTCGGCGAGCGGGTGGAGGGTCTCTCGCAGCTCGGGCGGCGCGGTGACGACGATCTGCTTCAGCGTGATCATCGCCGAGGTGCGGGCTTTGACCGCCGTCCGGCGCGCGACCTTGAGGTGGCGCATCATCTCGACCGCCCCGTCCGCGGTCTTCGGGATGGCGGTCGATTGGCCAGCCAGGACCGACCGCGCGGCGGTCTCGGCATCCACGGTGTCGGACTTCCCGGCGATTCGACGGGTGCGCCGGTCGCCCCGGTTCACTTCGAGCACCTGGTGCCCGGCTCGCCGGACCGCGCGCGCGAGTCCCGCCCCGTAGCTGCCGGTGCCTTCGATGCCGAACGCGGCGACGCGTCCGTGACGCTCGGCCCAGGTGATCAGCTGTTGGTAGCCGTCTGAGTCGGCGGCACACGATCGATCGCCGAGGCGGATCCCCCACGTGTCGATCGCCACTGCCACGTGGACGTGCTTGTGGGTGTCCACGCCGACGATCACCTTCCGCGCGTGGGGCTGGATAGTCCTGTGGTTCGTCACCGGGTGGCCTCCTCGGGTGCTGATGCGTCGGCCGGATGGGCGGACAGGACTGTGATGGGTCGACGTTGCCGCAGGCCCCTCTTGGGTCACTGCCCATCCGGTCAGACGGGTTGCCGTGTCAATCGCCGACGGACGATGACCGACAGATCAGTAGCGAGGACCGTAGGTCAGTCAAGTTGCGGGTCAGGCCACCACCCGCCGGCACCCACCAGTGTCACCGAGCGACCTCGGCAGGCAGCGGAATGATGCTCACAGTCAAGTTGACGAAAAGCTCGTCGATCGACCCCCAAGATACTGGGCTCGAGCCAGCCGTGAACCCGCCATGCTGGGCATCAAGAATGGCCGTCGGCCTCAACTTGACAATACCTCAGTAGGTGGTGTGACCAGCCAGGTGCGTCCAGCTGGTGAAGACGTCCAGCGCCCCTTCGCACGGGACGCGTTCCATCGGCAACGCCCGCTTCTCGAACGGCTTCGCCAGTTCCTCGTAGATGAACTCGTCGCGAAACTCGATGCCGGCCGCGTCATGCCGGCCGATGGAGAAGTACACCCTACCGATGCGTGACCAGTAGATGGCGCTCAGGCACATGGGGCATGGCTCGCAACTGGAGTAGATCTCGCAGCCCGACAGGTCGTACGTCCCCCGCTCGCGGCACGCGTTCCTGATAGCCACGACTTCGGCATGGGCGGTGGGGTCATTCGAACTCAGCACCTCGTTCCAGCCCTCGCCGACGATTGTGCCGTCCCGGACGATCACGGCGCCGAACGGCCCGCCGTGCCCCAACTCCATGCCGCTCTTGGAAAGCGCCACCGCCCGCTTCATGTGTGTTTCGTTCATAGTTTTTTAGGTGTTCCTGACCTGCCCCCCAGGGTTGAGCCAGTTCTTATGAGAGAGCTGGACTCATGATCAGGCCACTCACGGGCGTCGGGGCGGGCTTAGAAGTTTCCCGAGGCCACCTCTTTGAGAAGCGCGTTATCGAGCGCCTGGTCTGCCACCAGCTTCTTGAGCTGCGTGTTCTCTCGCTCGAGCTCCTTGAGTCGCTTGGTCTGATCGAGCCGTAGCCCGCCATACTCTTTCCGCCATCGATAGTAGGTCTGCTCGCTGACCCCGAGCTTCTTGCACATCTGTGGGACGTGCAGCCCTCGGCTCGGTATTGTCAAGTTGACGAAAAGCTAGTCGATCGACCCCCAAGATACTAAGTCCTAGCTCGTCGCGACCCGCGAGGTAGTCGTCAACCTCGGCCTCGATCGCCGTTGCCAACATCTGCTGCGCGCCGTCGCGCAGCACGTCGGTCAGGATGTCTCGCGCCGATTGTCGTGGGAACTCGACCAGCTTTTCGTTAGGCTTCGTCATGGTGGCGTACCTCCTTGCCCCTCGGGTGAATTGGGTGCCTTTGCAACACCCAGGGTACGCCGCCTATTCACAGCCTTATACCCAACTTTCGGTTATACCTCCCGCCGGTTACCTCAATGTCCTCCCAGGTGCGGTCGAGGATCTCGTGCTTGCGCCAGCCTGCCGCCCGGCGCGTGCGCAGACGGTGGTGGGGCCGCAGGTTCCCGACGAGGGCAGTGCGGCGCGGACCGGATGAGAGGCGGGTGGGCGGCCGGTGCCAAGGACGTGGCCCGTGTGAAGCTTGGCTCGGCGTCCATCGACGGGCGGTTATGCCTCGGACTTCGTTTTTAACTCCGCGTCATGTTCCGTCAGAAACGCTCGAATGTCATCGGTCATGGCCAGCAATGTGATCCACTGCTCCTTATAGAGCGTGACGGGAAAGCGACCGAGGCCATACACCGACACGCCCCCCTTCGCGCTGACCTTGAGGCTGACGGTGCGGCCACGGTCGTGCTTCAGGCGCGCATTTTCTGCTCTGAGTCGCTCGAGTTCTGCTTCCAGGGTGTCGTCCACTATGGGGGGCTCCTCTATTCGAGTCATCGTACGCGGCGTCACGTCTGGACATTGGACACGATTGTATCCGGGACGAGCCCCGGACCCGTATGGTGCAACAAAGCGACCGAGGCGAGTGTAGCGAATCGCCGAGGCCGGGTCGGTTGCGGGCCGAGGGTGCTCAACGTCGCCTCAGGACATGCCTGACGCGCTGCACTTTCTCGTACTCACCGTCGCTGGCTGGGTGAACCGCCCCCAAGACGATCAGATTGCATATCTCCGAGAAGAGCATCGGGGCCTCCGGGCCTCCTGGCCTGGAGGCTCGGTCGGGCCCGGCGCGTGTCCGTGTTCGGCCGCGTCGGCCCGCCCCGTTGCCACGTGTGCCACGATCGCTGGCCGGCCCGTACTCTGGGCCTCGACGCGACCTGCGGCGCACAGACAGGCGGTGTCCGGCCCCCGCCGCCCGGCTCGCGGGCGTACGGCGTGCCCTTACGCGGTGGTGCGTCGCACGAGGCGAAGGGGTGATGCGGTGCGCGGGGTGGCAGGGCCGGCCGGGTGGGGCCGCTGGCGGGCTGGTACCGCCTGCGCCTGTTGCGCGAGATACTCGACGAGTTGGTCCCCGGCGTCGAGCAGTTCCTGCTCGTTAATAATGTTGTAGCGGTCGAAGATGGCGCGGCTCTTGTGCCCGGTCAGGAGCATGGCGACCCGTTCGGGGACGCTGGCGCGGATCAGGTTGCGGGCGGCGGTGCGCCGGCAATCGTGGAGGAAGCGGGTCGGCACGCCGGCCGACTGACAGGCGGTGCGCCACGCCGTGCGCCAGCGGCGGACGGGGATGCCGTCGCGGTGGAAGACGAGCGGGCTCTCGGGGTCGCGGCGTGCCCGCCGCCGCGCCAGGGCCTCGGCGATGGGGTGTGAGATGGGGAGAATCCGGCCCACCAGCGTCTTCGAGCGGGCCGGCGAGAGCCGGATGACGCCGCCGGCCATGTCAATCTCCTCCCAGGTGAGGCCGAGGATCTCCTGCTTGCGCCAGCCGGAGTAGTAAGCCAGATCGAGGATGTCCTGCCACGGAGCGGGCAGGCGGACGCGGACGGCGAGGTATTCGGGGTGCTCGAAGAAGCCCTGGCGGGGGGGATTCTCGCGGAGGCGGTCGGGGAAGCCGGGCACGGTGTCGAGCCAGCCCCAGTGGACGGCGAGCGTGCACATGCGGTGGAGCGCCGAGGTCTCCCGGTTGATCGTGCCGGTGGCGGCCCCGGCGGCGCGCCGGGTCAGTTGGTACTGGCGGATCTGGTAGGTGGTCAACGTGGCGGCCCGCGCGGCGCGACCGAAGAAGGCGGCGAGATGGGCGGTCCGGCCGCGAGCGGTGCTCTGGGATCGGAACTGCCGCACCTGATAGTCCTGGAGGTAGGCGTCGCTGAGATCTCCCAGGGTCGGTCCCTGGGGGCCGAACGTGCGCGTGAGCGGCGCCGCCGCGCGTGCGTCAGCGGGGGTGGCGGTCGAGCCGGTTTCGTGCGGGGTCATGGGCTGGGTCCCTCCTTGGTGGCAGCCGCGGGCAGACGGCGTTCGTCCACATTCGCTCTGGTGGGCGCGACAGGCAAGCGAAATGTGCGACGGCGACGGGACGGCGATGTGTGGGGAGCCACGAGCGGCGGCTGAGTGCACCTGTACGGCGCGCGAGTTCGGCCGGTGCTCCCGCCCCACCGTCACATCGTGATGCCGTAGTCGCCGGGCCGCCGGCCCGTCTTGAAGGCGTGATAGGCCAACGCCATGGCGACGACCGTATCGGGCGGATGCCCGCTCCCGAACAGATCGTCTTCCCCGCAGTACAGGTGCTCGGTATAGAACACGTCGATCCGAGGACAGACGATCTCGTGCCGCTCGATCGCCGCGATGTAGTTGCGGAAGAGGTCGACCCGGTCACGGCCGACCATGGTGACGCCCTGGAGCTGGTCGTGGGGTGCGAGCGCCGGGAATTCCCCGATGGCCGACCCCGTATGGTGCGAAAAAGCGGCCGAGGCTAGGTCGGTGCTGGTCGAGTCTCCCAAGTAGTCTCAGGCTATGCCGCCTGCGCTGCAGTTCCTCGTCCTCACGTTCGCTGGCTGGGTGAACCGTCACCAAGACGATCTGATCGACTATCTCCAGGAGGAGAATCGGGTCCTCCGAGAACACCTGGGCCCTCGGCCGCTTCGCCTGACGGACGCCCAGCGTCGTCGACTCGCTGTGCGCGGTCACAAACTCGGCCGGCGGGTCTTGACGCAGGTCGCGGGCATCGTCACCCCGGATACGATCCTGCGTTGGTACCGGAGACTGATCGCCAAGAAATACGATGGCAGCGCCCGCCGACGTCGAGGTCGACCAATGACCCGACAAGACGTCGCCGAGCTCGTGGTCAGGATGGCGGTCGACAATCCGCGGTGGGGCTACACGCGGATCCGCGGCGCGCTCTCAAACCTCGGCCACACTATCGCCCGGACCACGGTGAAGCGGATCCTGCACGACCACGGAGTCGCCCCGGCGCCCGAGCGGAGCCGGCACATGCCCTGGAAGACGTTCCTGCAGGCGCACTGGGAGGGCCTGGCGGCCTGCGATCTGTTCACCGTCGAGGTGTTGACGCTGGCGGGGCTCAGGCGGTACCTCGTCTTCTTCGTGATCGAGCTGAGATCCCGCCACGTGACCATCGCCGGGATCCACCCGCAGCCGGGCGGCGCGTGGATGGAGCAGCAGGCCCGCAATTTGACCGACCCGGTCGATGGCTGTTTGCGCAGGGCGCGCCCTCTGATTCACGACCGCGATCCCCTCTCTACGCGGGTCTTTGGCGAGATCCTGGAGAGCGCCGGTGTTCAGCCGATTCGGCTGCCGCCGAAGAGTCCCAATCTCAACGCCTATGCCGAGCGGTTCGTCAGGTCGATCAAAGAGGAGTGTCTCACACGCGTGGTCCCGCTCGGCGAGGGGCATCTGCGTCGTCTCGTCTACGAGTACATAGAACACGACCATCGCGAGAGAAACCACCAGGGACTCGACAACCAGCTCCTGCAACGACCACCTCCTCCGCGAAGGCCGGACGCCGACGTTCGGCGGCGGGTACGCCTCGGAGGATTACTCAGTTTCTACAATCGAGAGGCCGCATGAGGGGTCGACCGATTAAACGCACCTTACGCCCTGGCGAGAGCCGGATGACGCCGCCCGCCTCGTCGATTTCCTCCCAGGTGAGACCGAGGATCTCCTGCTTGCGCCAGCCAGAGTAGTAGGCCACATCGAGGATGCCCTGCCACGGGGCGGGTAGATGGGCGCGAACGGCGAGGTATTCGGGGTGCTCGAAGAAGCCCTGGCGGGGCGGATTCTCGCGCAGCCGGTCGGGGAAGCCGGGCACGGTGTCGAGCCAGCCCCAGTGGACAGCAAGCGTGCACATGCGGTGGAGGGCCGAGGTCTCGCGGTTGATAGTGCCGGTGGCCGCCCCGGCAGCGCGCCGGGTCAGTTGGTACTGGCGGATCTGGTAGGTGGTCAACGTGGCGGCCCGCGCGTGCCGGCCGAAGAAAGCGGCGAGATGGGCAGTCCGGCCGCGGGCGGTGCTCTGGGATCGGAACTGTCGCACCTGATAGTCCTGGAGGTAAGCGTCGCTGAGATCTCCCAGAGTCGGCCCCTGGGGGCCGAACGTGCGCGGCGGCGGTGCCGCGCGGAGGGCATCGGGAGTGGCGGTCGAGCCGGTTTCGTGCGGGGTCATGGACGCGGGCCCTCCTTTCCGGCGGCCACGGGCGGCCGCCGTCCGTCCACATTCGCTCTGGTGGGCGCGACAGGCAAGCGGAATGTGCGGAGGCGACGGGACGGCGATGTGTGGGGAGCCACGCGTGGCGGCCGAGTGCACCTGTACGGAGCGCGAGTTCGGCCGGTGCGCCCGCCCCACCGTGCGGCCCGGCAGGGACGTGCACGACGAGCGCGACCACGGCGACGGCTCCGACAGCCGCACGCGCGTCGTCGTGGAAGAACCCGCCTAGTCGCGGCCGGCACCGGCTGCAGGTGGTGGGGCGCGCTGGGGTCGCCTGGCGCCCCAGGATCCGTCTTCGAGACCGACCTGAACGCGTCGAAGATCGACCAGTTGCCCAGGAAGTGACGTCGCCAAACTGTCGGCGAGCGCCAGCGCCATGGCCGTATCGTCGGTCCAGGCCCCAGGTGTCAGCGCGAAGGGACCGCCGCCCACCATGTCGACCAGCCGGGGCTGCGCATCGCGGGGGGAAAACTCGAGCGTGGTGCCAACGCCGTCGCCCACCGCCAGACCCAGGAAGGCCCCGAGCGCCCGGTTCCGGATGCTCTCCATCGTCCGGGATGGGTCGGCAGGCGCTTGCGGCACACACCCCAGCACATGGGCTTCCTGGGCCGGTGTTTCAACGGCACCGGGCCCGCGGGCATCGCGCACCCGGCGGACCGCCGCGTCCGGGC
The DNA here is from genome assembly GCA_963662965.1 of Vicinamibacterales bacterium. Classification (GTDB taxonomy): domain Bacteria; phylum Acidobacteriota; class Vicinamibacteria; order Vicinamibacterales; family UBA8438; genus DTWD01. The sequence continues at coordinate 625,138 of OY759970.1, forward strand.
GCATGCCCAGCTCGACCAGCAGTCGGGCGGCGATCGTCCCGGCACGACCCAGACCGCCCCGGCACTGAATCACCACGTCGAAGCCCGATCGGAGTCGGTCACGGCTGGCCTCGCCCGCGTCCCCCAGGCGGTCTCGAAGACGGGGCCCGGTGGCGCCCCATCCGGGATCGGCAGATGCCACCATTCCATGTGCCGATGCTCGACCGCGTGGCCGAGACCGCGTACCGACAAGCGGTCGAATCCCTGATCCTCGATCAGGCTGAGCAGTGCGGTCGCACCCCAGTGCTGAATCACGTCGAGGTCCAGATCCAGATCCCGCGCCCAGGGACCGGACCACGCGGAGCTATCCGTCTTGCCGGGGCACAGCGTGATACCGATCCGGCCCTGGGTGCCGTCGGGGGTCACCACGGCGATGCGGAGCGGATCACTCACGCTGGTCTTGGCAGTCGGCATGTGCGGCTCATGAGACGGCACGACTGTCTCACCGGTCCCCACGCACGGAAGGTGAGGATTTCCCCCGCCGCTGACGCAGAGAGACACTCCCCGTGCTCGGGGGGACCCTCCCCTTTCAACGGATCGTAACTCTGCTGTGCGGCTAAGATGGTGACCGTACGCGAATGCCTGAAGCCGAACTCTATGGCCCGATCAAGCTGTTCCTGGAGGCCCAGGGCTATGTGGTGAAGGGAGAGATCGGGGCCTGCGATGTCATGGCGGTCAAGGGTGAGGAAGGCCCGGTTGTTGTCGAGCTGAAAGAACGACTAAGCCTGGCGCTCATCCTTCAGGCCGCTGACCGGCTCGCCTTGTCCGACACGGTCTACGTGGCGTTTCGCATCGGAGCGGGCCAGAGCGCCTCCTGGCGCACCCGCAGGAAGCAGGTGACGGGCCTGCTTCGCCGCCTTGGCCTGGGCCTCCTCACCGTCTCTCCGCGCGGACACGTCGTGCCTGTGCTGGACCCCGCGCCGTATCGGCCCAGAACACGGGCTAGTCGCCGGGAGCGCCTGCTCAAGGAGTTCGCCGAACGGGTCGGGGATCCCGAGGATGGAGGCTCATCCTCCCGGGAACGACTCACAGCGTACCGTCAGGACGCGCTCCGATGCGCACGCCAGCTCGCGGACCAGGGTGTTCTCAAGGTCAGCGTCCTGAGCGAGCGTACCGGAGTGTCGCGAGCCGGCCCGATACTGCGAGACAACCACTACGGGTGGTTCGAGCGCGTCAAGACCGGCCACTATACGCTGTCACCAAAGGGGCAGCGAGACGTACTGCAGTGGCCCGCCGCGCTTGAGCGTCGGGGATCCCAGGCGCCATGATGCTGTGTCCGGAGGGCACTGTCAAGTTAACGAGTCCGGGACATACGAGGGCAGGCTAATCAGAGATCAGGCTGCCGTCACCGCGGTCCACACTGTGAACGCTCGTGCCCGCAACATTCGATGATGAACCGATCTCAGCCGGTGCCGACCCACGCGAAACAGATTTTGAATGATGCCGTGAACGTGCCCCCTGTGCCAATAATCTGTGAGACAACCTCCCTGGTGAGATTAGTGTAGGGGCGGGGAAGGTTGGAGAGATGACTCGCATGCCAGAGGCCGTGGAGATGGACGTGGTCGCGGGGCCGGGGGCGACGGGAGCCCGGAGGGCGACGGGAGGCCCCGGCCCCATGACCACGTCACGCCCGCCCGACCCTGACCCGGAGGTGCCGGCGACGGTCCAGCGCCGGCGCTTCTCCGCAGAATATCGGCTCCGCATCCTCACGCAAGCCGACGCGTGCAAGAAGCCCGGCGAGGTGGGGGCCCTGTTGCGTCGCGAGGGGCTGTACTCGTCGCTGTTGACGAACTGGCGGCGGCAGCGGGAGGCGGGGGCGCTGCGCGAGATGCGCGGGCGCCGGCGGGGGCCGACACCCCGCCCCGTTGACCCGCGCGTGAAGCAGCTCGAGGTGGAGAACCGCCGGCTCCAGCGGAAGCTGCAGCGGGCGGAGACGATCATGACGCTCCAAAAAAAAGTTGCCGAGATCCTGGGGATCCCCCTGACACCCAGCGACGACGACGAGACCGACTGATGCGCGCCATCGAGGCCGTCACGACGCCGGGCGAGACGGCGGCGCTGTGTCACAGCGTCGGCGTGTCCCGGGCGGCGCTCTATCGCCGGCGGCGCCCCGCGCCCCGCGCCACACCACCGCGGCCCCGTGCGCCGTCGCCGCGCGCGCTGGGTGCCACCGAACGCCAGGCGGTGCTCAACGTGTTGCACAGCGAGCGGTTCATCGACCAGTCGCCCGCCGAAGTCCATGCCACGTTGCTCGAGGAGCAGCGGTACCTCTGTGCCCCGCGCACAATGTATCGGGTGCTCGCGGCGGCCACGGAAGTGCGCGAGCGGCGCGCCCAGGCCCGGCATCCGGCGTATACCGCACCCGAGCTCGTGGCAACGCGCCCGAATCAGGTCTGGTCGTGGGACATCACCAAACTCAAGGGCTCGATCCCGTACCGCTACTACTCGCTGTACGTCATCCTCGACCTCTTCAGCCGCTACGCGGTGGGCTGGATGGTCGCGCGCCACGAAAATGCGCACCTGGCGGAGCGCCTGATTGCGGCGACCTGCCTGAAGCAGGGCATCGCCCCGCACCAACTCACCATTCATGCGGACCGTGGCGCGCCTATGCGGAGCAAGCTCGTCGCGCTGCTCTTCTCGGATCTGGGCATCGACGCCAGTCATTCGCGGCCCCGCGTGAGCAACGACAATCCGTTCTCCGAAGCGCAGTTCCGGACCGTGAAGTACCGGCCGGAGTTTCCTGGCCGGTTCGGCTCGCTCCAACACGCCCGCGCCGTCAGCCGCGATCTGTTCGCGTGGTACAACGACGCGCACCATCACAGCGGCCTCAGCTACCTGACACCAACCGCCGTGCACTACGGCCGCGCCGCGACGGTCCTCGCGGTCCGGCACCGCACGCGCCTGGCGGCATACGCCGCCCATCCCGAGCGGTTCGTGCAGGGGCCACCACGTCCAGAAACACCGCCCACGGCCGTGTGGATCAATCGGCCGCCGCAACCGACCCGCGAGGATGCCCCAGGAGCGACGCCCGTCACCCCGGACGACCCACAGTATGGGGTGATCCGCCGGTCACAACCCATCCGTGACGATCGCCCGATCACGCTCGTCACCAGCGTGGGGTCGCTACAGTAAATGCGGAATCAGGTTGTCTCAAAGGCATTGACACGGCCCGGTGCAAGAAACACTGCGCGTGGGCGGATGACGTGAAGCCGCGCATCTGACGCTCCCGTTGTCGCGTGGGTTGGTGCGACACTTCGGCCCGATTGTTCGCGTATCGCGTCGTGTCATGGGTGACCAAAGGCATGACGTCCCGATGGGCGACACGGTAGCTGCCCAACTTGTCGGTCACGAGCCGCACGGGTTCCTGTTGCTGACTGTTCAACAGTCGGCGGAAGAATCTCCGCGTTGCCCGCGCGTCCCGACGGGGTTGTACGAGGATGTCGATCAGATCACCGTCTTGATCCACCGCGCGCCAGAGATACTGGCGCTCACCGTTGATCGTCACGAAGACTTCATCCAGGAACCACGTATCTCCGAGTCGACCCCGTAAGGTGCGTTTAATCGGCCGACCGCTCATGCGGCCTCCCGGTGGTAGAAATTGAGCAATCCGCCCAGACGCTCCCGCCGCTGAACGTCGGCGGCCAGGCTCACCGGCGGTGGCGGTCGTTGCAGGAGCTGGTTGTCGAGTCCCTGGTGGTTTCGCTCGCGATGGTCGTGGTCGACGTACTCGCCCACGAGGAGACGCACGTGCCCTTCGCCGAGGGGGACGACGCGACTGGGACACTCCTCCTTTAACAGAGCGGACGAACCGCTCGGCATACGCGTTGAGATTGGGACTCTTCGGCGGGAGACGGATCGGCTGGACACCCCCGCCCTCCAGGATCTCGCCAAAACCCCGCGCGTCGAGCGGGTCGCGGTCGTGCATCAGAGAGCGGGCGCGTCGCAAGCCGCCATCGACCGGGTCCGTCAAATTGCGGGCCATCTGCTCCATCCACGCGCCGTACGGCGGCGGAGGAATCCCGGCGATGGGCACGCGGCGGGACGGCAGCGGGCATTGTCAGGTTAACTCTCCGCCCGGCACAATGCCGGGATGAACACTCGCCGGCCCCGCTACCATCGGCATCGCTTTCCGCCCGACATCATCAGCCATGCCGTCTGGCTCTACCACAGATACTGCATGAGCTTCCGGGATGTTGAGGATTTGCTGGCCGAACGAGGAATCATCGTGTCCTACGAAACCGTTCGCCAGTGGTGCGGGAAGTTCGGCCCCGACTACGCTCGGCAGTTGAAGCGACGACAGGGTCGACTCGGAGATACGTGGTTCTTGGACGAAGTCTTCGTGACGATCAACGGTCAGCGCCAGTATCTCTGGCGCGCGGTGGATCAAGACGGTGACCTGATCGACATCCTCGTACAACCCCGTCGGGACGGGCGTGCAGCGCGGAGATTCTTTCGCCGACTGTTGAAGAGTCAGCGACAGGAACCCGTGCGGCTCGTGACCGACAAGCTGGGCAGCTACCGTGTCGCCCATCGGGACCTCATGCCGCTGGTCACCCATGACACGAGGCGATACGCGAACAATCGCGCCGAAGTCTCGCATCAACCCACGCGACAACGCGAACGTCAGATGCGAGGCTTCACGTCATCCGACCACGCGCAGCGGTTCTTGCACGTCCACGGTGTCATTCAGAATCTCTTTCGCGTGGGTCGACACCTACTCAGGGCGGCTCATCATCGGATGTTGCGAGCACGGTCGTTCACCGTGTGGGCCCAGGTGACGGCAGCCTGATCCTGGGATCAACTCGCCTCATTCTGGCCCGGACTCGTTAAGTTGACAGTGCCCTGTCCGTGTAGCAGAGGTCGGCGGCTTCGCCGCCGCGCACTTCGCCGACGACGATGTGATCGGGTCGGTGCCGCAGGGCGTGACGCTGCTAACGGAGGAACTTTAGGCCGGACAGCGCGTTGACGGCCTGACGATCGTCAATCCGTTCGTCTGAAAGTGGTGGCCCCAGATCGTGCGGCGGTTCTGCTCTGGGGTGCGCGTGTAGGCGACGAGCTGGCCGGCGGGGGTGAGCATCCGCGCCGCCTCGCCAGCACACCGGGCGAGGTCGAAGTGGTGCACGCCATTGAAGCAGGTCATCACATCACAGGCTCCGATGACAGTTCACGCCCATGACCCCAGGCCCGAACCCGTCCGCTGACCACCGCGACCGCACCCCCGCCGACCAAGCCGGCCGACGAGACGCCGCACCTGGCCGCGAGGTGCTGGCCGGCCTCGTCGAGCGGGTAACCTTCCACAACCCCGAGACCGGCTTCTGCGTGCTCCGTATCAAGGCGGTCGGGTAGACCAGGGTCGTTGCTGACCCCAGCCCCCCACAGATCCGGACATGCGGGTTCTTCCGCATCCGGCTCCTCGGCAGATGGTTTCGCTACACGCCGGTGGCGAAGTGAGCGGCCGTCATCCGCGGAAGAGGATATCGCGCGAGAAGGCGGAGGAACCGCGTCCACGGCATTGTCCTCTGCTGCGACCGACGGTTGAGCCACTTTTGCCAGATGTGCACGACGTGGAAGCCGAACGTCGTCAGGCTCGAGGCGTTCCCCCGAATCCCAAAGTAGGCACAATGCCCGCGCAGCTTCCACACCAACATCCGATGCTGCTTCGCGATCGATTCATGGCGTTGGTGCGCGGATGCGGGCAGGCCTACGCGCTTCAAACCGTCGAGCCCGTCACCTACCGATGCGGTACGAGACGGGTCTGCCAAGCTCGGTCATCCGGTTCAGAACGTGACACGCGAGCACGGCCTCACGCCGTTGCCCCGATGAACGGCGTGCCCGAAGACAGTCGCCGACGATCGACGTGTACCGGACGAACGCATGCTCCACGCGCGCGTGCTGATGGGAACCAGACGCCTTCGTCCACCGTCGCCGGCCGAGCGCCTTCACCCTCCTGATCGTCCGATCGCGGGCACCTGATCGGGCGCCCCGTCGAGACAACGACGCGGTCTTGGTCGGCGGCACCACGACCCGCGCCCCTCGCGCACCGGCCGCACCATAGAACGCGAGCGTGTCGGAGGCCGGATCCGCCGTCACTCTGGTGAGGTGTCCCTCCACCTCGTCGACCAGACTGATCCCCGTCATCGCGTCCTCGGCCGTCGGCTCAGTCAGCGCGCAGGCCACGATCACACGGGACCCGTCCACGCCGAGATGGAGCTTCCTCCAGCCGCGTCGTCCTCGGCCCCCATGTGTCGCCGCGGCCCACGCACCTTCGCCGACGATGGACAGTCCGGTGCTGTCAACGATGAGGTGCAGGCTGGTGCCCGGGCGGGCGCGCCGAAGCGCGAGGGCGAGATGCTGACCGCGTCGCGAGCGCGTGGTGTGATCGGGGGCCGTGAGATCGACGCCCAGCATCCCGAAGATCGAGGTCAAGACGCCCTCGGTCTGACGCAACGGTCAGTGGAAGAGGAGACTGAGCGTCAGGGCGGTTTCGATGGCGAGATCGGAATACTGGAGTTGCCCGCTCCGCCTGCCGACGCCAGCCGCTGCCCACGTGGCGATCGCGTCGGGCGTGAGCCAGCGGGTGACGTCGCCTCGCCGCACGAGGGCTCGGTCGTACTCGGCCCAGTTCCCGACGCGATACGTTGTCGTGTACTTCGGATGCACTCTCGACTTCACATCGAGATCATGACCCGCCGGCGGTCGCGATGGTCAACATGCCGGCCACTGCTCGCCCACAGCGCTGAATCAGCGCACCAACGCCCCGGTTCGGCCTCGGTGATGCAGCTGTAGGGGCTCTCCACGTACAGCATCGGCCCGTGTAGCACCATCTGGGCATTGTCACGTTGAGGTCGAGCGCAGCAGAGTGGGGGCATGATCAGCCCCGCCCCCAGCTACCACGGCTATCGCTTCCCGCCAGACATCATCGCGCACGCCGTCTGGCTGTATACTTTCGCTTCAGCCTGAGTTTTCGTGACGTCGAGGACCTCCTGGCCCAGCGGGGCATCACGGTCACCTATGAGACGATCCGACGCTGGTGTCGCACCTTTGGTCGCGCGTATGCCCGCCGGCTCCGGCAGCGGCGCGGGCGTCTCGGGGACACGTGGTATCTCGATGAGCTGTTCGTCACCCTCAACGGTCGCCAACAGTACCTGTGGCGCGCGGTCGACGAGGACGGCGACCTGCTGGACATCCTCGTGCAGTCGCGTCGGAATCGGCGTGCCGCGGTGCGGTTCTTCCGGTCGTTGCTGAAGCGACACGGCCGCGTCCCGCGCCGGCTGATCACCGACAAACTCCGCAGTTACGCGGCGGCGTGCCGTGTGGTGATGCCGTCGGTCGTCTACTGCACGGATCAGTACGCGAACAACCGCGCCGAAGTCTCGCACCAACCCACACGACAACGGGAGCGCCAGATGCGGCGGTTCAAGTCGGCCGCGCACCTACAACGCTTCGCCGCCGTGCACGGCGTGGTGCAGAATCTCTTCCGGGTGGGCCGACATCTGCTGCGGGCGGCCCATCATCGTGTGCTGCGCACGCGGGCCTTCGCCGAATGGCAAGCGGTGACGTGTGCCTACTAATAAGAGGATGACGGGAGTTCGCCATCCCGCCCAGTTATGCGCTGCGCTCGTCAAGTTGACAGTGCCTCGACGATGTATCGATGGCAGGCAGCCTTGGCGTCCCTCGGATGCGTGATTCGCTCGCGGGGAATGAACTGGACGCGGGCCAGGAACAGATACTGCGCGAACATGTTGACGATTTGCCAGAGCAGTGGTCGCGGAGCCTATTGCGAAGGTTCCCCTTCCCATTGCGTCCAGACATACCGACGTAAATGACCTCGTCGTTCTCGTAGATGACGTAGACGCCCGGTGAGGCAGGCACGTCGCCCCACGCCACGTCGCGGTCGAGCTTGGTGTCTCGGGCGCAATAGACCTCCCCCATGCCGGCGGCGCCGATCTGGGCGGTGACGTCCATTTCGACCGCCCGCGTCCATCCGTGTGGGGGCAAAACGGGAAATTCCGGTGTACAAGGGTTCTGTGTCAGGATGTAGGGCCGTCTGGCGCCGCGGATTCACGCGTGCGACCCCAAGGAGGTCCGGCATATGAAGCGCATCACGTTCGTCGTCGCACTGATTCTCGCGGTCATGGTGGCCGCCCCGGCGTTGGCGCAATCCAAGGACGTCGACCTCGAGGCCGCCGATGGAACGAACCTCAAGGCCACGTACACCTCGCCCCGCCGCCCCGGCGGAAGCTTCGTCTTCGGCCCGGCCATGCTCCTGATTCATCAGTGCAATATGGACCGTCACTCTTGGAACGATATCTCGTCCAGCCTCGTGCAGGCCGGTGTCCACGTGCTGACGATGGACCTTCGTGGCTTCGGGGACAGCGGCGGCGAACCGCTGAGCAGCGCCGGATTCCAGAACCTGCTGATGAAGTCACCAGCCGACCTGGACATGGCCTACGAGTACTTGACCAGCCAGGCGGGCGTGGACGACTCGCGCGTCGCGGTCGGTGGCGCCAGTTGCGGAGCGATGCTGACGGCGGACCTCGCCTCACGTCACGACGGCATCACGACGCTGATGCTGCTCTCCGGCCCGCCGAGTGAAGCAGCGGTCGCCCACATCGCGAGCACGCCGGGCCTGGGCGTGTTCGCCGCCGCGGCGACGGGCGACACGGTCACCCCGGGAGTCAGCGATGCGCTGAAGGGTGCGGTCGACGGCTCGAAACACCCGAAGTCGATGGCCAAGATCTACGGTGGCACCGAGCACGGGTTACCGATGTTCGAGAAGAACCCCGACCTGCAGCCGGCGCTCCTCTCCTGGCTCAAGGGCCAGTTGCTCGAAGACTAGCGTCTTGCAGCGCCCACGCCGCCGCGACGGTGGCGTGGGCGCTCTGCGCCTCTCCGGTCTGAGCCTGGGCGCGCACGTGCGCGTGGGAACGTCACTTCTGACCCTGGGGAGCCCATTTTCCGAACGGAGGACACCGATGAAACGCCTCATGCTGCTCGTCTTCGGCCTGACGACCCTTTCGGCCCCTGCCTACGCGCAGTCGGACACCGCACTCATCGAGCAGGCGCTGGCGGCGGCGGCGCGCCGCGCCCAAGAGGCGGCAGCGGTCATCAAGTGGAACGCGGACTACACCCACGAGACGCTCAAGGCAGGGACGAATACGTGGGTCTGCTATCACCGGTCGGACGAGCAGCGGCGGCCGCCGTTCGCCGTGCAATGCACGAGCACTGCGAACCTCGACCGGCTCGCCCAGAACCGCAAGTTCCGGGCGGAGAGCGCGGAAGCTGAGGAAGAGCGTGCGATGCTGGTCGCCGCCGAGGACGACGGGACACGCGTGCAGCCGGAGTACGGCTCATTGTTCATCTCGATGAACGGTCCGGACTCGGCCAGCGCCGGCACACACACGACGATCGCCGTCCCGGGGGCGACCCCCGAGTCGCTCGGCCTGCCGGACGCCCCCGGCCAGGGCGGCGCGTGGCTCATGGATGCCGGTACCAGCACCGCCCACATCATGGTGCCGGGACGTTAATCGGTTGGAGCGCCAGCCAGCCAGCCGGCGGGCTCAAAGCCGGACGTTTCGGGGGCTAGGCGTTGGGATCGGCGGCGAAGGCGGGGCAGGATCTTCAGCGCGACATCGCGGTGCAGTTGGGTGTCGGTGGCGCGATAGACCTGCCCCATGCCCCCCTCGCCGATGAGGGCGGTGACGTCGTAGTGGCCGAGGCGGGAGCCGACCTCCGTACCGTGTAGGCTACCGCCTTCTACCGCGGGGCGGATCCGCTCGCAACGTCTTCTGCTCGATCACTTCGAGCGTGTCCACCGGAGTGTAGTAGGTTGCGTAGCGTCGTCCATCGCTGAACCGGCGACCCGACCGGTCCGGGACCAGCACGGTGGCGCGTCGCGTGACCCGGTTCACGATGCCTTCATGCTCGACACCCTCGAGTTGGAACCGCACCCGCGCACCCGGCCGGACGCCGAAGCGGGCGTGCGCGCGCTCGGCCGCGGTGATGAGCTCGTGCGTGTGTGCTCGGTGCCCGAAGTGCCGTTCTGCGATCGACTGGAACCGCCGCCCGCGACAGCTGGAGCCGGACCACATCAGCAGTTCGACGAGATGCACAAGCTCGTGCTCCATCATCCGTTGCAGCGCCTCGAGGCGATCGCCGCACGGGCGACCGGTCACCGAGATCGGCCCGTGGTCGTCACCGCCGAAACACTGGAACAACAGGGTCGTCGACACGCTGATCCAGCTGAGCCGAACTCGTCGTCGCCCTGTCGGCCCGGTGTGTGGGTGGTGTCTCCTATCCGCTGCAGGGCATTGTCAACTTGACGAACGCGGCCCGAGGCTCCCCTCGTGAAGCCAGGCCACCGTCCGTTCAGCAGGCACACGTCACCACATCCCATTCCGCGAAGGCGCGCGTGCGGAGCAGGCGATGATCACGGCTCGCAGCAGATGCCGGCCGACGCGAAAGAGGTTCTGCACCACGCCGTGCACCGCCGCAAAACGTTGCAGGTGCGCAGCCGACTTGAACCGTCGCATCTGGCGCTCCCGTTGGCGGGTGGCGGAAGCTGTCAATGACATTGAGACACCAAGGGCGAAGTAATTAGAGTCGCGCCGAGGTCGATCGTCGTGGCGGCCGAGTGTTCGCCGGATCGTGAAATCAGGGGGTCCTGTTGGTCGACCGAGGTGCTGCTCGTCGTTCCTGGGGCATCCGGAGCAGCGTGTTTCTTCTCAGGCGGGTTGATCCATACGGCCTGGGGGAGATCGGCCGGTGTGGGCTGCCCGTTCACGAAGCGCTCCGGATGGGCCACGTAGGCGGCGGCGAGGACGTTGGTGCGCTGCGCATGGACGCGCTCGGCGCGGCCGTGGTGCACCACGGCGGGCGTCAGGAATCCGAGGCCGCTGTGATGGTGGGCGTTGTTGTACCAGCCGAAGAAGTGGTGCCCGAACGCCCGGCCATCTTCCAGGGACCCGAAGCGCGCGGGAAACGCCGGGCAGTACTTCAAGGTCTTGAACTGGGCTTCGGAAAACGGGTTGTCGTTGGAGACGTGGGGGCGACTGTGCGTCTTCGTGACGCCGAGATCCGCGAGGAGCAGGGCGACCGGCTTGCTCGTCATGGCCGCGCCACGGTCCGCATGCACCGTGAGGTGGCCCGACTCGATCCCTTGCTTCGCGCAGGTTGCGGCAATGAGCCGCTCGGCCAGCGCGGCGCTCTCGCGGGGCGCGAGCATCCAGCCGACCACGTAGCGGCTGAAGATGTCGAGGATGACGTAGAGATAGAAATACGTCCACGTGGCGGGGCCCAAGAGCTTCGTGATGTCCCAGCTCCAGACCTCGTTGGGCCGGGTGGCCAGCAGCTCCGGCGCCGCGTAATGGGGGCGGCGGACCTGGTCGCGCCGCTCCTTGACCTCGCCGGCCGTGTCCAAGAGCCGGTACATCGTGCGCGGCGCGCAGAGATAGGTCCCCTCCCGCGCTTGATGCTCGGCTGGAAGGTGAAATCAAACTGCGCCAGCGTCTTGACGGCCGGCAGGCGCGAGGAGCGCATCGCGGCCTGCAGGCGACGGTTGTTGCGCAGCGCGATCTGGGCGCCCAGCACCTGCTCGATCGCTTCGCCCGCCGTCACCGCCCCGCTGTCGACCTTGGCCAGCACGCCGTCGACCGCTTCCAGCGCGCCGGGCATCTTCAGGTCCGCCAGCATCGCCCGCAGCCGGTCGCGCCGGTCACGCGCCGTTGCCGTCATCCCGCCGCGTCCGCATAGACCCGCAACGACCGGCGCTCCACCTTGACGGTGTCGGGCACGCGCCGGCGGGTCGGCTCGGTGGCGGGCTGGACGCCAAAACGCTGGTAGGGACGGCGTGCCAACGGACCGAGGGCCTCACGCTCGTCCCGCTCGAAGCGGTCCACCGGGCGCTCGCCCGTCGTGGAGTGCCGGCGCACATTGGCCGTGCCCTCCAGCCAGCGCGACGCCTGCTCGTTGAGGTCCTCGTCGTTCGCGAACGCGCGCCCGTAGAAGAAGCTGTCACGGATGTAGCGGATCGGCCGCTCCACCTTGCCCTTCGTCTGCGCCCGATACGGCCGGCAGGCGCGCGGGTGGAACCCCCAGTGCGCGGCAACGCGCAGAAACTCCGCGTTCAACACCAGCTCGCCGCCGCCCACGCGGCCGTCCGACAGCACGACCGCGCGCATCTGGTCGAACAAGAGCTCCTTCGGGACACCGCCGAACCGCGCGAACGCGCGCGCCAGCCCCTCGGTCAGCACCGCCATCGTCTGCCGGCGGTAGAAGCGCAGCCACAGCAGCCGGGAGTGGCTCAGCACCACCACCAGGGCGTGCCGGCGGCCCCAGGGCAGCGTGAACGTCGCGAAGTCCACCTGGCCCTGACGCCCCGCCGGCGTCTCGAACCGCACCACCGCCTCGACCGGCTCGCGCGGGCGTACCGCGCGGACGTAGTCCCGCACACGGCTGTAGCCACCGGGGTAGCCCGCCGCGCGGACCTCGTCGAACAGACGCGTCGCCGACAGACCGGGGAACTCCTCGAGACGTGCCTCGATGATCCCGGTGTAGGGAGCCAGCTTGTGGGGCACGGCTGGACGTGGCGAGTAGCGCGCACCCCCTGACGACAGGTCCCGGTCCAACTGACCCGTCTCGACCCATTCGTGGATCGTCCGGCGGCTCACCCCGAAGCGTCTCGCCAACGCGGCCTTCGAGACGCCCCGTTGCAGAGAGTGCCTCAGCAGCATCCTCGTCTCCCATCCGTGCATTTGCCCCCCGCTCCCTCGCTGTTGGATTCGCCAACATCGTGGAACGCAGGGCAGAGCCCGCCAACCACTAAAGTGTGCGGTTTTCGGTTGCCACGAATGGGAAATTTACAGTTGCCACCAACAGACCGCGACAATCCTGGACAATGACCAGTAGGCCGCGTCGCGGGGGGGGGGTGAGGTGAGGTGAACGATGTCGCTCCGCACCCCAGAACCGACCCTGGCCAGGCCGCCGGACCGGCCTCCGGCCCGGGTCACAGACCGTCGTCCGCGCTTACGCGGGGGAGACGTTCTCGGCGCGGGGGCCCTTCGGGCCCTGACCGATCTCGAACGTGACGCTGTCACCCTCCCGGAGCGAATCGAACGGCGTGCCCGCGCACGCGGACTGATGGAAGAAGTACTCCGTGCCGTCGGGCGCGGCGATGAAGCCGAAGCCGCGGTCGGTCAGTCGCTTGATGGTGCCAGTGGTTGAAGCCATTGCATCCTCGTGAGTCATGGGCCGGGAAAGGCCGTTTGGGGGTGTCCATTTAACCGGACCAGTTTAACGCCGCGATTCTCCAGGGGCGATTCGCTGGAGGGCGTTCCAAGCTCGGCGGGTACCCGCGCACATACGGCGGCGTGGGTCGCACGGCCCGGGGCCGGCTGGTGGCGATTAGGTCCTGGTAGCGTACCGGGTCGTGCTGAATCGCGACGCGTGCCCCGTCATGCTTGACGGCGACAAGGTCGATGCCAGAGTCCTGCGACGGCAGGGGAACGCCCATCGACGTCCGCTCCGGCCACTCCAGATAGCGCCAGCACCTGGCGATCTCCCCATTCGGAATCTCTGAGGCGTGCTGAAGCACCGCGGCCGGGAACCACTCCGGCGGGCCGGTGACTCTCGCAAATCAGGGAGCGGAAGTGGTGCCACGCTTTGCGGGGCGTTGGCACCTGGACGCCCCCTCTCACATCGATCCCCGCGGCTCTTGGGCGTCATGCCGTGGTTCTCGAAAATCTGCTTTCGGCGCAGTGTGTAGCGACCGCTGGACAAAGCCCAGTAGTGGATTATTTTGCACTGGAACCAAAATTACTGTCATGGCTCGCTCGTCAGCAACCGGAACGCCCGCACCCACTCCGACGGGATCCGATCGGTCTTATTGCAGCGGGCATTGAGTTCCGCACGAAGCTTAGCGCCATACGGCACGACGATGTAGCCAGTCTGCCGATCACCGACTATCAGGCAGTCTTTCTGCTCTGCTAAGTACAGCGCTACAAGCAGGCATAGACAGGCATCCAGTTTATCTTGATCGCTCTTGCGCGGCGAAGTTTTCCGGGTAGCGTCCTCGATCCACCGAACGATTTCCACGAGTCCGCGCTCACTGAATACACCTGACGCCTTGTTGCAGACGTGCTTCCAGTCCGAGATCGAAAACGTTTGTCGCCGCGCCGGGTTGTATTTGGGAAGGCGACCTGCAGGGCGTATATCTGGAAGTGTCCAGAGGAGCGCAATCATCGCCAGCACGGGGTAGGTCTCGAACACCCGCGTGTCGGCGATAGGCTCCAGGGGATCCGCCTGTCCGCCAAACCGGGTGAGGAACGGCCAAATCGGTGCGTCCCTGCCGAACATCTCCTCCCTGGAGGTGTTGGCCGGTTGCATCCCGCCGCGGCGGCGACCGACCGCAGATCCAACAATGTTCTCGACAGGCCGCTGGCCCGTGGGGTTCTCTACGATGGTGGGCTGGTCGAGCAGTACGATTGTCGACGTCGGCAGCTGCTCGGCTTGCCAGTTAAGAATGACGCCTTGAGCTTGGGAATAGTCCACGATCCGAGGCGGACCCAGCTCGTCGAATGTCTCATCATCTAGGCGGAGCACCCCGACGAGCGCACCTGAATTGGTACGGGTCCACGCAGAATCAAATCCAACGAGCAGGGTGGTCATGGCTAGGGCTCTGGGGCCACGGGGGATTCAGTCTCGAGTCGATTTCTACCCCGTATGGTGCGAAAAAGCGGCCGAGGCTAGGTCGGTGCTGGTCGAGTCTCCCAAGTAGTCTCAGGCTATGCCGCCTGCGCTGCAGTTCCTCGTCCTCACGTTCGCTGGCTGGGTGAACCGTCACCAAGACGATCTGATCGACTATCTCCGGGAGGAGAATCGGGTCCTCCGAGAACACCTGGGCCCTCGGCCGCTTCGCCTGACGGACGCCCAGCGTCGTCGACTCGCTGTGCGCGGTCACAAACTCGGCCGGCGGGTCTTGACGCAGGGCGCGGGCATCGTCACCCCGGATACGATCCTGCGTTGGTACCGGAGACTGATCGCCAAGAAATACGATGGCAGCGCCCGCCGACGTCGAGGTCGACCAATGACCCGACAAGACGTCGCCGAGCTCGTGGTCAGGATGGCGGTCGACAATCCGCGGTGGGGCTACACGCGGATCCGCGGCGCGCTCTCAAACCTCGGCCACACTATCGCCCGGACCACGGTGAAGCGGATCCTGCACGACCACGGAGTCGACCCGGCGCCCGAGCGGAGCCGGCACATGCCCTGGAAGACGTTCCTGCAGGCGCACTGGGAGGGCCTGGCGGCCTGCGATCTGTTCACCGTCGAGGTGTTGACGCTGGCGGGGCTCAGGCGGTACCTCGTCTTCTTCGTGATCGAGCTGAGATCCCGCCACGTGACCATCGCCGGGATCCACCCGCAGCCGGGCGGCGCGTGGATGGAGCAGCAGGCCCGCAATTTGACCGACCCGGTCGATGGCTGTTTGCGCAGGGCGCGCCCTCTGATTCACGACCGCGATCCCCTCTCTACGCGGGTCTTTGGCGAGATCCTGGAGAGCGCCGGTGTTCAGCCGATTCGGCTGCCGCCGAAGAGTCCCAATCTCAACGCCTATGCCGAGCGGTTCGTCAGGTCGATCAAAGAGGAGTGTCTCACACGCGTGGTCCCGCTCGGCGAGGGGCATCTGCGTCGTCTCGTCTACGAGTACATAGAACACGACCATCGCGAGAGAAACCACCAGGGACTCGACAACCAGCTCCTGCAACGACCACCACCTCCGCGAAGGCCGGACGCCGACGTTCGGCGGCGGGTACGCCTCGGAGGATTACTCAGTTTCTACAATCGAGAGGCCGCATGAGGGGTCGACCGATTAAACGCACCTTACGAGGTCTAATGGGTCGAGACCTTTCAACAAGTCCCTTCGCGCGCATCCTAGAAGCCAGTAAGTCCAGATGTTCAGAAACGTTTTCCAGCGGGTTGATGGGACATGCTTCATCATTACGACTGAATCGAGGACATCACCATGACGGTTCTCATCTCGCAGTACACCGTTTGCCTGTTCGGTGTCGTGATCGTCGCGCTGTCTGTGTGGGGGCTCGTGGTCCCGAACCGACTGATCGCTCTGGTCACGGGCTCGATGAACAGGGGTT
Source organism: Vicinamibacterales bacterium (assembly GCA_963662965.1). Lineage (GTDB taxonomy): Bacteria > Acidobacteriota > Vicinamibacteria > Vicinamibacterales > UBA8438 > DTWD01. Next base: position 641,322 of record OY759970.1, read on the forward strand.
CGGGCCTCTACGTTGGCGTCGGCTCCCGAGTCGTGTTGGGCGTGGCGCTGATCGTCGCGGCCCCTCCGGCCAGGTTTCCGACTCTGTTCGCGGTACTGGGCTGGATCTCGATCGTTGCGGCCATCGCGCTACCGTTGTGCGGCCGGGCGAGGCTCCGCGCGTTCCTTGGCTGGTTCGAACGCATGCCCACTACACTCGTTCGTCTGTGGTTGGTGTCCGGCGTGGTTTTTGGCGCCTTCCTCCTGTACGGCGTCTAGTCAGTAGAACTTCCGCGTGATGTTGAAGCCGATGGGTTCCGCCAAATGTGGACCACCGAAGGGAAAGTCTCGCTCGCCTTGGTCGTCCGCGAAGGGACCGAGCGGTATATCGCTGTTCGCAGGTCCCTCATGGTTGTCCTGAAGGGTGACTGAGCGGTGTGGATACACTGACGAAAGCGCAGCGGTCGGCCCTCATGTCTCGTGTACGGTCGAAGGATTCGCGGCCTGAAATGTTTGTGCGCAGGCTGGTGTTCGCGCTTGGCTACCGCTATCGTCTGCATGTCTCTGGAATGCCAGGCCGGCCCGATCTTGTCTTCAGCGGTCGCCGGAAAATCATCATACCGCCCCCTGAGGGGGCGGTATGATGAAGGCCCCTCGAAGGGGCCTTCGATTTAGCCAAGTTCCAGCTTCTCTTGTTTCTTCTCGTCTGCTTCCTGTTTCCGGATGTAATCGCGGATGACCTCTTCGGCCAAACCAACCGTGCTGACGCAGTACCCACGCGCCCAGAAGTGGTAGCCCGTGAAATTGCGCTGCCGCCCCAGATGCTCCCGATGAATGCGGATCGCTGACTTCCCTTTCAGAAACCCCACCGTGTTCGCCACGCTGAACTTCGGTGGGATGCCCAACAGAATGTGCACGTGATCCGACAGCGCATGACCTTCGATCAACTCCACGCCGTGCCGCTGACATAGTTCCCGAACGATTCTCCCAATCCCACGTCGCATCTGCCCGAAGATCACCCGCTTCCGATACTTCGGTACCCACACCACGTGATATCTGCAATACCATCGGACGTGAGAGTGGCTTTGCCACTCTCGCATGACGGTCTCCTTTCTGAACTGGGGAGTTCATGTTTGGAGACCGTCTCATGTTTTTCGCCCAACCTCTACAACGGTCGAACCTCTGCCCGTCTCACCGCCAGAGGCGGTGGCTTACCTATTTGAGTTATTTTCGTTCACGGGTGTTTTTGGCACCGACACGCCCGCTGCAAGCTTGCCCGCCTGCCCAAATCACGGCTGGAATTCTGGATTCCCAAACTTGACGCGAACAGACGCCGCGACCGAAAGAATGTCCGCGTTCTCCGTCGCAAGGGATGGGCTGTGTTGACGATCTGGGCTTAAATCTCGACGCGCTCGTCAACAATCTGTGCGTCCCCGCTGTGAACGCCGACAGCGCGCCGTAGCGTTTCCCCAAGTGTGCGTCCACCAGCAGCAACAAGCCCTTTGATTTCAATGAGAACGTCTGGTGTCGCGTTGAATAGCTTGGATTCCCCGCCCCCAATCCAACCCCCATTATCATCGTTGGTCATCGGTTAGGTTTTTCTCCCACCCTTTATGGGTCGGTTGTGAGCCGTTCAAGGATCTTGTCGGTGAGAATTGTGAACTGTACCGCGGGTTTCTCGGAGACCTCATTGCTTGGGAGGATGGGGTCTATGGGACGTCCAAGTCGGTTTTCGCCGCCGGCGCGTGCTGCGCCATGCGCTCCTGCATCTGTCGGGTGAGATGCGGCACCAGACCGATCATGCGCTGAAGCAGCATGAGTTGACCGCGGTGGTGCATCTCGTGCTCTTTTGGCGACAGGAGCATCTCGAAACGCGTCTTGGTCGCAGGCTCCGCGCCGGGGGGCATCGCGACGGGTTCCGCAAGAAACTCATCCGACAGGCCCTCGAGGAACGACGCGAAAGCCTCTCCCTGTGATTTGAGGTAGGCGATCGTTTCGGCTTTGGTCCGCGGCTTGGCCTCTTCCGCGCTGAACTTCTGGAACAGCTCCATGAAGTTCACGTCCTTGAGGTCGGTGACCTTGTTGCGCTGGATATAGTCCTGAAACCCGGTGCTCACCGCGATGTGGACCAGGGTGGCGCCGATGCTGCGCGTGTCGGGACTCGCCTGGGATCCGTACTTGTCGCCCGGAATGTCCTCGGCGGTCTGAATGGTGTTGCCGCGAACCTGGCGAAAGCTTCGTGCCAGGTCCTTGCCTCCGTAGTGCGTCATTGCGATGTTTCCTCCGATTTTGATATCAGGCCGGGATTTCCATTTTGGCCGGTCCGGTCGACACCGTTATACATTAAACGCCCTTCCGCGTGGACCGGATGTGTTTGTGGCCCCTGCTTCTAGCTCCCGACACCGTCTGCGGGAGTGTGCGTGAGTAGCTATGTAGCTGCTCGGCCCAATTGGAGTCCGGTTCATGTTTCAATCCAAATAACTACATATCCAAGAACTCGGCGAAACTGTCTGAACCGTCGGACTGAATGGCGTATCGGAAACGGAGTTCGTCTCTGTCGTCACCACGGCTGTCGTCCTTGATCTCAAGTAAGTGAATCGCGGCGTAGAAGCCTGTCATGTTGCGCAACACGACGATCTGTCCGAGAGAAGGCGTCCGAGCGCGTGATGTGTAGTCCAGCGACCTAGCATCGATCACTTGCGAGATGGATGTACACCTGTGGGCCAGCGCAACACCGTTGATTGACTGAGGATCGTTGTACACATGGATACTTGTGTTGCTCGCTTTGGTCCATTTCGTTTCGAATTCCAGTAGCTCAGAACCGATGATATAGCGACCATTGTGGCTACCGTAGTCAAATACGACCTCGCCGGCCGGGGAGGTCATTCTCGGGGAAGGCACTTCGGAAGCCTTACCATTGAAACGCTCCATTCCGAGCTTTTCAGCTATCGTTGCCGCAAGTTGTGCCGGCGTGTGTTCTTCGGCGCGTAAGAAGATAGCGTCTTCCTGCAATCCGGGAACCGAGGTGTCATCGAAGCGCACTGGGAGAACATATTCGCTTTGTTCTTGGACCGCGCGACTCAGAGCGGATCGCCTCTCATGACGCGGCCACGCCTTATCGACATATGCTTGGGAAATGAACATCACAACATAGTCGGCCTGTTGCGCGAATGCTTCGTGAAAGGCCTCCGCAGCGTTCTGGCCCCATAACGCCACCTTCTCGAAGCCGTCGTAGAACACCGCGATAGATCGCTCTTGAAGACACCGCGCTACCTCTTCAACGTAGCCCCGTTGTTCGCCGGCAAAGGATAGCGCCACTTGATACTGCATGTCCCTCATTCTTCGACCGTCTGGAGTCAAGCCCGCTCTTCGTTGAAACTCTCTGCAGATCCGGATTGATTACACGGCTTTCTGCTTCGACGTCGTCGTGTCGATCTTCAGTTCTCGCTTCAACGCGGCACGGAGCGTAGGCAGGTTCTGGTACCCCATCACCTTGCGCCGACGCGGTTCAATGTGGGTCTGATCCGACCTCCCTTCTCGGGTGCTTCCGCCATCAACTGTTGCTACCCCGCCCTTATCTCGTTCTAACCAAACCGCTTAGACTAGATATTCAGTGCCAGAGAGGTGCCAGCGTCAAAATCTGGGATGTCCCACTGACTGTTGAAAATTGAAGCGGCGGCTCCTCACTGCTCGTGATACACGAGTGGTGTGCAGCCCGAGGCGAAACGCCTCACAGCAAAGGAGCCGCCATGAAGAAGTCTCGCACAGTCCGTCCGACCGCCGGTGATGAATCTCCGACCACTCGTCGGTTGCCGCTCGTCGAGTTGCTGATTGACACCGAAGCGGAGCTGTTCGACCTTGCGGTGCGGTCGGGATTGCAGGTCCTGGACGCCATGCTCGAGGAGGATCGGACGGCGATCTGCGGGCCGCGCTACGCGCACCAGGCCGACCGCACGGCGTCGCGGGCCGGGGCGTTGGTGCGCGGATCCCGCGCCCTCGGTGAGCCACGATCGACCTCCTGGCCATCGTGGCGACAGCAGGTGCATGATCTCGACATGAAGTCGAGCGTGCACCCAAAGTACACGACACAATACCCCGTCGGGAATGGGCCGGCATACGACCGAGCGCTGGTCCAGCGAGGCGATATCACCGTGTGGGTGGCCCCGGATGCGATCGCCACTTGGGCGGCCGTGGGCGTCGGCAAACGTGGCGGGCAGCGGCAGTATTCCGATCTCGCCATCGAAACCGCGCTGACGCTCCGGCTCATCTTCCACCTGCCCCTGCGGCAGACTGAAGGCTTCTTGACGTCGATCTTCGGGATGCTGGGTCTCGACCTGTCCGCGCCCGATCACACCACGCTCTCCCGGCGTGGCCAGCATCTCGACCTCCCGCTGCGTCGCGCCCCCGCAGGTGCCGGCCTGCATCTCCTCGTCGACAGCACGGGACTCTCGATCGTGGGCGAGGGTGAATGGGCCGCTGTGAAACATGGAGGACGGGGGAGGCGAGGCTGGAAGAAGCTGCATCTCGGTGTCGACCGATCGGGTGTGATCGTCGCCCGGGCCCTGACGGAGGCGAGCGTTGACGACGCGACGACTGGCATCACGCTGATCGAGGCGGTCGACGGCGCCCTCGGACGGGTGACGGCGGATGCCGCCTACGATACGATCGGCTTTGACGAGGCCGCCGGTGCGCGTGGCGCGACCGTCGTGGTTCCGCCGACGAGTACGGCCAACGTGTGGCGACACGGACCGCGGTCGAGCGCTCGTGATTGCACGATCCTGGCGGTCAAGGAGAGAGGACGGCGACGCTGGAAGAAGACGTCGGGCTATCATGGGCAGGCCCGCGTGGAGAACGCGTTCGTCCGCTACACGTCGATCATCGGAGACAGCCTGCGAGCGTGCAGTCCCGCAGGGCGGGGCGTTGGTGCGCTGATTCAGCGCGGTGGGCGAGCAGTGGCCGGCATGTTGACCATCGCGACCGCCGGCGGGTCATGATCTCGCTGTGAAGTCGAGAGTGCATCCGAAGTACACGACAACGTATCGCGTCGGGAACTGGGCCGAGTACGACCGAGCCCTCGTGCGGCGAGGCGACGTCACCCTCTGGCTCACGCCTGACGCGATCGCCACGTGGGCAGCGGCTGGCGTCGGCAGGCGGAGCGGGCAACTCCAGTATGCCGATCTCGCCATCGAAACCGCCCTGACGCTCAGTCTCCTCTTCCACTGACCGTTGCGTCAGACCGAGGGCGTCTTGACCTCGATCTTCGGGATGCTGGGCGTCGATCTCACGGCCCCCGATCACACCACGCTCTCGCGACGCGGTCAGCATCTCGCCCTCGCGCTTCGGCGCGCCCGCCCGGGCACCAGCCTGCACCTCATCGTTGACAGCACCGGACTGTCCATCGTCGGCGAAGGTGAGTGGGCCGCGGCGACACATGGGGGCCGAGGGCGACGCGGCTGGAGGAAGCTCCATCTCGGCGTGGACGGGTCCCGTGTGATCGTGGCCTGCGCGCTGACTGAGCCGACGGCCGAGGACGCGATTACGGGGATCAGTCTGGTCGACGAGGTGGAGGGACACCTCACCAGAGTGACGGCGGATCCGGCCTCCGACACGCTCGCGTGCTAGGGTGCGGCCGGTGCGCGAGGGGCGCGGGGCGTGGTGCCGCCGACCACGACCGCGTCGTTGTCTCGACGGGGCGCCCGATCAGGTGCCCGCGATCGGACGATCAGGAGGGTGAAGGCGCTCGGCCGGCGACGGTGGACGAAGGCGTCTGGTTCCCATCAGCACGCGCGCGTGGAGCATGCGTTCGTCCGGTACACGTCGATCGTCGGCGACTGTCTTCGGGCACGCCGTTCATCGGGGCAACGGCGTGAGGCCGTGCTCGCGTGTCACGTTCTGAACCGGATGACCGAGCTTGGCAGACCCGTCTCGTACCGCATCGGGAGGTGACGGGCTCGACGGTTTGAAGCGCGTAGGCCTGCCCGCATCCGCGCACCAACGCCGCGGTTTGCGGCGGCGTCGACGGCTTTGGCGGCGCGCGCCTGGTGCGCGGCGTCGGAACGCGCCGCGTCCGCTCACGTCGCCCATTGTCTATTTCGAGGCTCCCGACGGCCTCCGCTCAGACGACCGGGTCACGGCGCAACATATCTCGTTCGGGCCGCGTAGGCCCTGCGAATAATTCCGCCCGGCACCCGCGGCGAGGCCCGGCGCGTGCGTGTGTTCGGCCGCGTCGGCCCGCCCCGTCGCCACGTGTGCCACGATCGCGGACCGGGTCGTATCTGTGGCCCGTGCGTGAGCCGCGGCGTACAGGCGGGCGGTGTCCGGCCACTGCCGCCCCCGGCCGCGCGCCGGTGCCGGCGGGCCGTGCGCCCTTACGCGGTGCCGCGTCGTACGAGGCGGAGAGGTGATGCGGTGCGCGGGGCATTGTCAGACTAATTAGGCTGGACCCAAAGAACCTGCAATCAAGGACTATCAGACTGCAAGTTGACGCCACTCGGCCAGGGCGGCGGCTCGGCCTTGTTTGAAAATGTCGCGGCGATTGAGATGGCGTTGGTGGTTGAAATGGTTGTGGATCGAGGCATGGACGGAGGTGAATGTCTGCAGGGTCTTGATGTCTCTGAACCGAGCCATTGCCCCTTCCCGCCTTCGAAAGGGTTGATGTGAGTTTTCCGCCCGGTTGTTGAGCCAGCGCCCGGTCTCTTGGCAACCCTCATTGCCGATCACCTTCATCGCAGCACGATATGACGGTAGCCTGTCCGTGACGATCGAAGCCGGTCGGCCATAACGCTTCATCGCACGCGTCAGGAACTCAAGCGCAGCCCTGCGATCCCGCCGTTTTGTGACATAAACCTCTAACACTTCCCCTTCGTGATCCACAGCGCGCCATAGATAATGGGTCGTCCCGTTGATCCGGACACACACCTCATCAAGATGCCAGCGCCACAGCGAATAGGACCGATGACGAACGGCACTGTCAACTTAACGAGTCCGGGCCAGAATGAGGCGAGTTGATCCCAGGATCAGGCTGCCGTCACCTGGGCCCACACGGTGAACGACCGTGCTCGCAACATCCGATGATGAGCCGCCCTGAGTAGGTGTCGACCCACGCGAAAGAGATTCTGAATGACACCGTGGACGTGCAAGAACCGCTGCGCGTGGTCGGATGACGTGAAGCCTCGCATCTGACGTTCGCGTTGTCGCGTGGGTTGATGCGAGACTTCGGCGCGATTGTTCGCGTATCGCCTCGTGTCATGGGTGACCAGCGGCATGAGGTCCCGATGGGCGACACGGTAGCTGCCCAGCTTGTCGGTCACGAGCCGCACGGGTTCCTGTCGCTGACTCTTCAACAGTCGGCGAAAGAATCTCCGCGCTGCACGCCCGTCCCGACGGGGTTGTACGAGGATGTCGATCAGGTCACCGTCTTGATCCACCGCGCGCCAGAGATACTGGCGCTGACCGTTGATCGTCACGAAGACTTCGTCCAAGAACCACGTATCTCCGAGTCGACCCTGTCGTCGCTTCAACTGCCGAGCGTAGTCGGGGCCGAACTTCCCGCACCACTGGCGAACGGTTTCGTAGGACACGATGATTCCTCGTTCGGCCAGCAAATCCTCCACATCCCGGAAGCTCATGCAGTATCTGTGGTAGAGCCAGACGGCATGGCTGATGATTTCGGGCGGAAAGCGATGCCGATGGTAGCGGGGCCGGCGAGTGTTCATCCCGGCATTGTGCCGGGCGGAGAGTTAACCTGACAATGCCCAATGCCCTCCCCATTACATGATGAGCAGGTCGCCATTCTTCTATTCCTCCAGTCCCAGCAGTAGACGGAATCTGTTGTCTCTTCTCATGACTCCCATACCCAGCGCTCCAGACCGACAATAACGGCCGGAGTTCGTAACTGTACAGCCGCGTCATTCGACGTGGTGCTCGCCTGTTAGGGATTGGGCCACCGTGCACGTGCTTGGCACGTCATCTTACCAGTGACCAGCGCAGCGTTCCCTGCCCGCGGGCGACGGTACTGGCGCCCCTGACCTGCCCCCCCATTAACGATCCAGTCGTTATGAGAGAGCCCAGTTGAGCTGGGATGCTCCCACAGGCACGGGTCGGACCGCCTCGGGCGCCGGTGGGCGATATCCCAGCGCACTGTGCGGCCGCACCGTGTTGTACTCCCGTCGCCACCGTTCGATCAAGATCCGGGCGTCGGTCAGCGTCGTTCGCGCTGTTTCTGGGACTCCAGGTCAGCCCCATGCGGTGTAACTCAGATCGTGACGCCGTAGTCACCGGGTTGCCGGCCCGCGGCATTGTTGCACGAATTGTCACAGGCCCGCACGATGCCACCCGACAGGATCCTCACCTGCCGATGCGATATGACACTGGTCGGCCGAGGGCGGTCATTCGATTGAGGATCTCACAGCCGAGGACGACCTCACTCCCCTGCCTGACTGGACTCCGGGCGCGAAGGCCATCGCCGATGATGGACGTGTCGCGGAAGCACGTGTTCTCCACCCGGCCCTGACGATGGTACCCTGACACCTGCTGGCACTGTCAACTTAACGATTCCGGGCCAGAATGAGGCGAGTTGATCCCAGGATCAGGCTGCCGTCACCTGGGCCCACACGGTGAACGACCGTGCTCGCAACATCCGATGATGAGCCGCCCTGAGTAGGTGTCGACCCACGCGAAAGAGATTCTGAATGACACCGTGGACGTGCAAGAACCGCTGCGCGTGGTCGGATGACGTGAAGCCTCGCATCTGACGTTCGCGTTGTCGCGTGGGTTGATGCGAGACTTCGGCGCGATTGTTCGCGTATCGCCTCGTGTCATGGGTGACCAGCGGCATGAGGTCCCGATGGGCGACACGGTAGCTGCCCAGCTTGTCGGTCACGAGCCGCACGGGTTCCTGTCGCTGACTCTTCAACAGTCGGCGAAAGAATCTCCGCGCTGCACGCCCGTCCCGACGGGGTTGTACGAGGATGTCGATCAGGTCACCGTCTTGATCCACCGCGCGCCAGAGATACTGGCGCTGACCGTTGATCGTCACGAAGACTTCGTCCAAGAACCACGTATCTCCGAGTCGACCCTGTCGTCGCTTCAACTGCCGAGCGTAGTCGGGGCCGAACTTCCCGCACCACTGGCGAACGGTTTCGTAGGACACGATGATTCCTCGTTCGGCCAGCAAATCCTCCACATCCCGGAAGCTCATGCAGTATCTGTGGTAGAGCCAGACGGCATGGCTGATGATGTCGGGCGGAAAGCGATGCCGATGGTAGCGGGGCCGGCGAGTGTTCATCCCGGCATTGTGCCGGGCGGAGAGTTAACCTGACAATGCCAATAAAGGCCCTGATCCGGCTGGCAAAATGGAAATCCCGGTGGTAATCCCTAAGCCTGCGGCGTCCAGAATGTGCTTAAATTGGGCAACGAATTCGACGCCGCCATGGATATCTCTCGCCGCACCTTCATCAAGGCCTCGGTCGTCGGTGGATTATCGGTCAGCGCGCTCGGCTTCGATCTTCGCGAGGCGCAGGCCGCGGTCCGCCAACTCAAGATCCGGAATGCCAAGGAATACAAGACCGTCTGCCCGTACTGCGCGGTCGGCTGCGGGACGATCGCCTACGTGCACGGGAGCGGCGGCCTGAACACGAAGAACACGATTATTCACGTCGAAGGCGATCCCGACAGTCCGATCAACGGCGGCACGCTCTGCCCGAAGGGCGCGTCACAGATGGACCTGGCGATCAGCCCGCGTCTGCGTCACCAGCCGCTTTTCCGTGAAGCCGGCGCCTCCGAGTGGACGGAAGTCGACTGGGACTTCGCGATGGACTGGTTCGCGCGCAAGTTCAAGGAGTCACGCGACGCCTCGTTCACCGAGCGCGACGACGAGGGGCGCGTGGTCAATCGCTGCGACGGCATCGCGTGGGTCGGCAGCGCGACGGTGGCGAACGAAGACGCCTACCTGATTACGAAGACGATGCGCGCGATGGGTCTGGTCTACATCGACCACCAGGCCCGCATATGACACAGCCCCACGGTGGCCAGTCTGGCCGCCACGTTCGGTCGCGGGGCGATGACCAACCATTGGAAGGACATCAAGAACGCCGATGTCGTCCTCGTCATGGGCGCCAACCCGGCCGAGAACCACCCCTGCGGGTTCAAATGGGCGCTTGAGGCGCGTGACAATCGTGGCGCCAAGCTTCTGACGATCGATCCGCGCTTTACCCGCACCTCCGCTGTCGCCGACCGCCATCTCCAGATACGTCCTGGCTCCGACATCGCCGTGCTCGGCGGCTTGATCCGCTACGCGCTGGAGAACGACCTGTATCACGCCGACTACGTGCGGGCCCATACGAACGCGTCGTTCGTCGTCGGCGAGGAGTACGGATTCGCGGACGGCCTGTTTGCCGGCTTCAACGAGGCGGCGAGCAACTACGACAAGACGGCGTGGGACTACGAGCGTGGCGCCGATGGATACGTCCGGCGCGACGACTCACTGGAGCATCCGCGGTCCGTGTTTCAGTTGCTCAAGCAGCACTACGACCGGTACACCCCCGACGTCGTGGCTGACATCGCCGGTTGCTCGGAAGAGGGTTTCCTCGAGATGGCCGAGATCATCTGCTCGACCGGTCGGGCGGAGCGGGTCGGCACCATCATGTATGCCGTCGGTTGGACGATGCATACGGTTGGGACCCAGATCATTCGGACCGCGGCCATCGTGCAGCTGCTGCTCGGCAACATCGGGCGCCCCGGCGGCGGGATCAACGCGCTGCGCGGCCACGCCAACGTGCAGGGGGCGACCGACCACGCGATTGTCGCCGGCATCCTGCCGGGCTATCTCAAGGTGCCGACGCCGCCGCAGACGTCGTTGGCGCGGCATCTCGGCGATTCGACACCGCGTCCGCTCGTCTCGGACACCGTCAACTACTGGGGTAACTATCCAAAGTTCTACGTCTCGCAGATGAAGGCGTGGTTCGGCGACCATGCGACGACGGAGAACGACTTCGCCTACGACTACCTGGCGAAGCAGGGCGAAGATGCGACGTGGCTCTCAATCTGGGACAAAGCGCGTCAAGGGACGCTCGAAGGCTTCATCGCGCTCGGCTTCAATCCGTTGTTGGCCGGGCCTGACGTGCCGCGTCTCCTCGACTCGATGGCGAAGCTCAAATGGAAGGTGGTCATCGATCCGTTCATGCTCGATTCCGCCGAGTTCTGGAAGGCGCCGGGCGTGGATCCCGCCGAGATCGATACCGAGGTGCTCTACCTCCCGTCGTCGCACTGGATCGAGCGTGACGGCTCGTTCACCAACAGCGGCCGATGGGCGCAGTGGAAGGAGAAGGCGATCGACCCGCCGGTGGGCGTCAGGCCGGATACCTGGATTCTCTCGGAGCTGTTCTGGCGCGTGAAGGAGCTCTATCAAGAAGAAGGTGGCGCGTACGACGAGCCGATTCAGCACCTGACGTGGGACTACCTCAACCCGCGGGAGCCGACGATGGTCGAACTGGCGAAGGAGATCAACGGCTACGACCTCGAGACCGGGCGGCTCCTCGATTCGTTTGGTGAGCTGCGTGACGACGGAACCACCATCGCGGGAAACTGGATCTACACCGGCAGCTACACGGAGGCGGGCAACCAGATGCAGCGGCGGGGGACTGCCGACCCGACCGGGATGGGGATGCATCACGACTGGGCGTTCAGTTGGCCAGCGAATCGGCGGGTCCTGTATAACCGCGCGTCGGCCGATGCCGACGGACGGCCGTGGGATCAGACGCGCCCCGGCATCGCGTGGAACGGCCGCGAGTGGATCGGCGACGTGCCGGACTACGGGCGGACGACGCCGCCGGGTGCGGGTGCGGCCGGTGCCTTCATCATGACCGAGGAAGGTGTGGCGCGGCTGTTCAGTAGCCATCTCGCCGACGGACCCTTCTCCGAGCATTACGAGCCAGTCGAGAGCCCGACCACGAATCGGCTGCACAACGACGTACCGATCAACCCGGTGATTCATTGGTACGACGGCGTCCGGGAGACGCTGGCCAACGGCGACGACGACTTTCCGTACGCTTGCACCGTCTACCGCGTGGTGGAGCGGGAGCACTTCGTGACGAGCAATGTCCCGCTCCTTGTCGAGGCGATGCCCGACTTCTTTGTCGAGCTGCCCGAGGGGTTGGCGGCTGAAAAAGGGATCCCGAACGGGAGTCAAGTGCGCGTCTGGTCGAAGCGCGGCGAAGTGCAGGGGACCGCCATCGTCACCAAGCGCATCAAACCGCTGCGGGTGAACGGGCAGACCGTCTGGACGGTCGGCATTCCGGTCCATTGGGGCTTCGTCGGGCTCACGCAGGGGTCGATGGCGAATCTGTTGACGCCGTTCATCGGCGACGCGAACACCCGGTGTCCCGAGTTCAAGGCCTTCTTGGTCAACGTGGAGCGCGCATGACCGACACCCTCACGATCCGGCGCATCTCGGCGAGTCCCGACGCTTTGATCCCAATCGATGCGCTTCGCTCGGCCGGGCCGACGTACGCGAAGCTGGTCGACATCTCGAAATGCATCGGCTGTAAGGGATGCGAAATCGCCTGCAAGGAGTGGAATGACCTCGGCGTCGAGCCGACAGCCAACTTCGGGAGCATCCAGAGCCACCAGGATCTGAGTCCGAAGACGTGGCTGCTGATGCGCTTCAACGAGGTCGAGATCGACGGCAACCTCAACTGGCTGATCAAGAAGGACGCCTGTCTCCATTGCGAGGAGCCGGGCTGTCTCTTCGCCTGCCCGGCGCCGGGCGCCATCGTCCAGTACACGAACGGCATCGTCGACTTCAATCAAGAGAACTGCATCGGCTGTCAGTACTGTGTGACCGGCTGTCCGTTCGACATCCCGCGATTCGATGCGAGCACGCGTAAGGTGGCGAAGTGCAACATGTGTGTCGACCGGGTCGAAGCGGGGCTTGAGCCGGCCTGCGTCAAGACGTGCCCCACGAATGCAATCTCCTGGGGCAGCAAGGACGACATGCTGGCGTTGGCCGACCAGAAGATCGAGACGTTGAAGGCGCGGGGCTACGACAACGCCGCGGTCTACAACCCGGCCGGCGTCGGCGGGACGCACATGATGTACGTCGTCCCGCACGGAGACCGGCTCGAGGATTACAGCCTGCCGTCCGACCCGACGGCGAGCCCGACGCCGATGACCGGCCTCGGATTCTTGAAACGCATCGGGGCGTATCTGATGAGCTTCAGCATCCTCGGCGCGCTCGTGCATTTGCTGGCCTACGGACCGGAGCGATTGGAGGAGGAATAGGCGTCGTGTCCGACCGGATCCTCAATCGCTTCACCTTCCTCGAGCGCATCATCCACTGGGCACTGTCAACTTAACGAGTCCGGGCCAGAATGAGGCGAGTTGATCCCAGGATCAGGCTGCCGTCACCTGGGCCCACACGGTGAACGACCGTGCTCGCAACATCCGATGATGAGCCGCCCTGAGTAGGTGTCGACCCACGCGAAAGAGATTCTGAATGACACCGTGGACGTGCAAGAACCGCTGCGCGTGGTCGGATGACGTGAAGCCTCGCATCTGACGTTCGCGTTGTCGCGTGGGTTGATGCGAGACTTCGGCGCGATTGTTCGCGTATCGCCTCGTGTCATGGGTGACCAGCGGCATGAGGTCCCGATGGGCGACACGGTAGCTGCCCAGCTTGTCGGTCACGAGCCGCACGGGTTCCTGTCGCTGACTCTTCAACAGTCGGCGAAAGAATCTCCGCGCTGCACGCCCGTCCCGACGGGGTTGTACGAGGATGTCGATCAGGTCACCGTCTTGATCCACCGCGCGCCAGAGATACTGGCGCTGACCGTTGATCGTCACGAAGACTTCGTCCAGGAACCACGTATCTCCGAGGCGACCCTGTCGTCGCTTCAACTGCCGAGCGTAGTCGGGGCCGAACTTCCCGCACCACTGGCGAACGGTTTCGTAGGACACGATGATTCCTCGTTCGGCCAGCAAATCCTCCACATCCCGGAAGCTCATGCAGTATCTGTGGTAGAGCCAGACGGCATGGCTGATGATTTCGGGCGGAAAGCGATGCCGATGGTAGCGGGGCCGGCGAGTGTTCATCCCGGCATTGTGCCGGACGGAGAGTTAACCTGACAATGCCCTTCGGGGTCTGGCGTGAGGCGACGTGTGTCTAGATCGAGAGTCCGAGTCGCGATCTCATCGGAGGCGAAGCCTGTCCGTGCGATGTTAACCTGACAAAGCCCCCCGGAGGCTACCAGGCCGACGCCAGATCCTCAATGTACAGGCCGCGGACGAGATTTCCGGTAGGCACAGGGCCGTAGGTGTGCGAAGGCGATTACGCACCAGCGCCACGACGAGACCGCGAGACTCAATCTCGTGCCGGTATAGTTTCGGGTAGCAGGTCACCTCTCAAGCATGGTCCTCGCCTCCTCTAAGTCGTCACGGGATCGAAAGAGCCGCCGGCGTATTTTCCCTTCTCTCATCTCGGCCAAAAGCGGGTAAGGCCTGGTGAGGGCCTCCAGGAAATCTTCCTCGAAGGAACCCGGGGCCGGAGGAGTGGAGACACTCTGGGCTCTCTGCCGAAGTTCCATGAGCCGGCTATGTCCATGCTGGAAGAAGGACTGAAGGTAGTATCGAGTCAACCCGTCTGAGGCTTTCTGGAGGTTGCCCTCCGACCACCAGTCGAGTCCAAGGTTGATCCCGGTGAGCGTCTTTCGGATGGATGTCCTGACTTGTTCTTGATCGGCCGGCGATGCCTGATCGGCCGAGAGCACCTTGTTGCACACGAAAAAGAACTCCTCCAGGACCAGTTGATGGTCGGAAGGGTTGGCGATGGATGAGATGGCCTGAAACAGAAGCAGTTGTTCCGAGGCCGGGCCACCCCTGAGGGTGGGCAGCGTGGAGAGCTCGACGATCGATTCCCGCTTCTTTTCAGGAAGAGGGTCGTCCGGGGACAGCACACTATAGATTTCGAAGGATTCGAAGTAGTCCTGGAAGCCAGCCGTTTCGATCCTCCTCTTGCGGTTCTGGTAACCCTCTTCTTCCAGCTCGACCGATGTTCTGGCCTGTGCTTCCAGAAGAAAGATGGTGGCGAGTTCGGGATCCAGCCCGAAGAGTCTGCTCACCAGGGCCCTCAACAGTCGGGATTCTTCCGGGTCCTCCGGGAGGATCAGCCGGAAGGCTCTGTCAGGGGTCTCCAACCACTCCCCCTCCTCAGGAGCCCCCTCGAACTCGTCCTCCTCGATCCTCTGATGGATTTGTAACCGTCTCTTGAACAGCAGCGACCACAACTCCGAGTCGGCTGCTCGGATCAACTTGCGGGCCACCGGGTCGTCTGCACCAGCGATGAATCCTTCTAGATGCAGGAAGGCTCCTGTACTCATCTCATCCTTGGACCAGAGGTCCAGGTCCAGAACTCCAGTCCACTGTTCTTGAGTGATATGGGGGAGCAGCGTGGTGATTTCACTATCCTCCAGTTTCTGAAGGCCGTAATAAAGATGGGCAGGGGAGACTCGGCGGATACGACCGCGGCCATCAGCCGTCTCGAGTAGCGCGCTTAAGTCGACTGGCGAGTAGAGGGTTTCGAAGACCAACTCCTCGATCTGTCGGACCAGTAACTCTTCTCTTTCCTTCTGGGGTTCCACGTTTGGCATTATGCGAGACTCGGTGCCGATAACGGATTCTCGGTACGCTTCTGTTCCCTGGAGAGACGATCGGCCCGGCGGATTGGCTCGGGAAGCCGAAACCGCGGGGTCATGGCTAAGGTCCATCGGGGCTTTGTCAGGTTAACATCGCACGGACAGGCTTCGCCTCCGATGAGATCGCGACTCAGACTCTCGATCTAGACACACGTCGCCTCACGCCAGACCCCGAAGGCACGTTCGCGTAACAGGCGATGGTGGACGGCTCGAATCAGATGACGGCCGGTGCGAAAGAGATTCTGCACGAGTCCGTGCACCGAGAGAAATCGCTGCGCCTGTGCCGTGGACTTGAACCCCCGCATCTGCCGCTCGCGTTGTCGCGTCGGCTGATGCGAGACCTCGGCTCGGTTGTTCTCGTACTGCCGCGGGCATTGTCAAAGTAAATCGGCTTGAGCCTGGACGTAAGGCCTCATAACCTCCGGTGATGCACAATCCCTTTCGTTATTTCAACAGTTCGCCTGAGGTCATCCGCCTCGCGGTCATGATGTATGTCCGCTACCCCTTATCGCTGAGACAGGTCGAAGATCTTCTGTGTGAGCGCGGCATCGACATCTGCCATGAGACCGTGCGGTACTGGTGGAACCGCTTTGGTCCAGTGTTTGCCGCGGAGATCCGGAAACGCCGTGTTCATCATAGATTCTATTCGCTGTGGCGCGGGCATCTTGATGAGGTGTGTGTCCGGATCAACGGGAAGACCCATTATCTATGGCGCGCTGTGGATCACGAAGGCGAAGTGGTAGAGGTTTTTGTCACGAAACGGCGGGATCGCAGGGCTGCGCTTGAGTTCCTGACGCGTGCGATGAAGCGTTATGGCCGACCGGCTTCGATCGTCACGGACAGGCTACCGTCATATCGTGCTGCGATGAAGGTGATCGGCAATGAGGGTTGCCAAGAGACCGGGCGCTGGCTCAACAACCGGGCGGAAAACTCACATCAACCCTTTCGAAGGCGGGAAGGGGCAATGGCTCGGTTCAGAGACATCAAGACCCTGCAGACATTCACCTCCGTCCATGCCTCGATCCACAACCATTTCAACCACCAACGCCATCTCAATCGCCGCGACATTTTCAAACAAGGCCGAGCCGCCGCCCTGGCCGAGTGGCGTCAACTTGCAGTCTGATAGTCCTTGATTGCAGGTTCTTTGGGTCCAGCCTAATTAGTCTGACAATGCCGCTCGCACAGGCCGAGATGGCGACGCGCGCCGACCGGGTCGTGCTCGACATGGACTCGAGCGAAAGTCCGGTGCATGGAGCGCAGGAAGGGAGCGCCTATAACGGGCACTTCGAGTCCGTCTGTTACCACCCGCTGTTTCTGTTCACTGAGCACGGGGACTGCCTCGGCGCCACGCTACGGCCAGGCAACGTGCATAGCGCCGATGACTGGGACACCCTGCTCCTGCCGGAAATTGACCGGCAGCAGGCGGAGGGGAAGCGCGTGGCGTTCCGTGCGGACGCGGCGTTCGCGAAGCCGGAGATCTATGACGCGCTCGAACAACGCGACGTGGACTATGCCATCCGCATGCCGGCGAACAAGAGCGTGGAGCTGGAGATCGAGGATATTCTGTTTCGTCTACCGGGACGGCCGAGCCGTAAGCCCTTGGTGCGCTACAAGAGTTTCCGCTATCAGGCGAAGAGCTGGACTACACCCAGACGGATCGTTGCCAAGGTCGAGCACCACCGCGGTGAGCTGTTCCCCCGCGTCGGCTTCATCGTGACCAGCATGGTCCTCCCGAGTCGCTCAGTCGTGCGGTTCTACAACAAGCGCGGCACGGCGGAGCAATGGATCAAGGAAGGCAAGCAGGCGACCCACTGGACGCGGTTGTCGTGCCATCGTTTCCGGGCGAACGAGGTGCGCCTGCAACTGAGCGTCCTGGCCTACAATCTGGGCAACCTCTGGCGCAGACTGGTGCTGCCGCCGCGGATCAAGCGTTGGTCGCTCACGAGTCTTCAGCAGCGGCTGGTGAAAACCGGAGGCCGCCTGGTGAAGCATGCGCGGTACTACTGGCTCCTGCTGGCAGAAGGGCATCTGACCCGGCGGCTGTTCGGCGACATGCTGCGGAGGATCTGGGCGCTACCGGTGCCGGCCGGCTGACGCCCGGCCTGAGTGCAACGAAGTCCGCCTGGCGAAGAAAGAGCATCGGTGTGGAGCGGTGTCTGAGGGATGCCCTGAAAGCGGGGGCTCGAGTCGGTTCCACGTCGAGCGCGGCTTCAACAGGGAGCGACGCAACGTGCGATGAAGAAATCTGGCGTGCAGAGAGGCGTGTTGGTGTAATGAAGGCCCTGATCCGGCGGGCAAAATGGAAATCTCGGATAAAGGGGCCATCTAGGGCAGGCAAATCGGAAATCCCGGTCTTCACCAACACTTGATGACGGAAGCACCAAGGGGCCATCCATGGCAGGCAAAACGGAAATCTCGGTTAAGTGTGAGCTTTGCGGGAGCGATGCCGAATTACTGGTCGTATCAGATGGCTTCGATGATGCCCCGACGAGCTTCACGATTACGCGAACGTGTAGCGGTCCATGCGAAAAGAGGTACTTGCCGATGACGGCGCAGGAGATGCACGAGAGAACTGGGCTCCCGCTTACGGGGTGGTCCTAATAGTTTTCGATCGTGTCTTTAGTTCTCAAACTGAGACAGTGACGGTGCCGCCGATGGAGGTCGCCAACATACGGCCGCGGCGATGGTTCCAGTACTCGGTCTTCTCGTTCTGATCCGTCAAACGGACGCGGCTGAGCCTTCGGAAGCGACAGCACCGACACCAGTTTTTCGATCCTGGCGTCCTTCGGGTTTAGGTAAGAAGACGATGTGGTATCCCAGTGGCCTTCAATGGATCCGATCTTAGACTATGCGTACGCCGGTATTCGGATTGTGTCCGGTTTGCTGTTTGCGTGCCACGGCGCGCAGAAACTATTCGGTGTGCTTGATGCTAACGGTGCGGAGTTGCTGTCGCTCCGCGGTGCTGCCGGCGTGATCGAATTCTTTGGCGGAGCCCTGATCCCGCTCGGCCTGTTCGTCCCTCACGTCGCTTTTGTCGCCAGTGGGTAGATGGCCTTTGCCTATTTTCTCTCGCACGCGCCGCGGGGGTTCTGGCCGATCGTGAACGGCGGCGAGCTCGCTGCTTTGTATTGCTTCCTGTTCTTGTATGTCGCCACCCAGCCGGTCAGACGGTCCTGTCACGTTGACGAAAAGCTGGTTGATCTACCCCCAAGATACTGGGCTTGAACCCGTCGTGAACCCGCCATACTTGGCATCAGAAACGGCCATCAGCCTCAACTTGACAATTCCACCCGGCGACGGTTCGCTGCTAAAGAGAAGATGCGGATCGTTCTCGAAGGGCTGCGGGGTGACGAGAGGGTTCTGTCACATCTAGAAGAGGTACCGGCATGTTGCTAGACGTGTCCTGCTGCTTCTCCATGAATTGCCAACGACCACGCGTCGAACGCTCGGGCCCGAAAGCAGCGATACTGCCTGGCGCGTAGCTGATGGCGGCCCCAATTTGAACAAGTTCAATATGGACACTTGAACACTGAGAAACCGTTGTGCGTTTCCGGCCGACCGAAATCGCAGCATCGGCCGCTCTTGGATTCGGGTGCGGCGGTGCGATGCTTCGATTCGATTGTTTGCGTACGGCGTCCTATCGTGAGGGACACTTGCTATCTCCGCCCGATGCGCGACGCGATCGCGGCCCAGCGTGTCCGTGACAAACCGATTCGGCGACCGTTGTTGCGGTTTGAGCAGCTTCCGGACAAACCGTGTGGCGGCTCGACCGTTGCGCCGTCGTTGCATCAAGATATCGAGAAGGTCGCCGTCTTGGTCGATGGCGCGCCACAGCTACTGACGTCGCCCCTGGATCTGCAAGAAGACCTCGTCCAGCAGTCAGTGGTCGCCTCACGTTGCGGGCGTAGTGCGGCCCGAATCGGCGACACCCCCGTCGAATCGTTTCGGAGCTCACAGCGATCCCACGCTGCGCAAGTCGGTCCTCGACGTCTCGCAGACTGAGGGGAAATCGGTGATAGAGGAAAACAGCGTGGGCGATGACCTCTGGGGGAAAACAGCATCCGCGGTAGATGGATCGAGTTGTTTTCATGACGGCTTATCGGCCCGCGTTGCCAGGTGTGACAGAGTCCTCCTGCAGGCCGTAATTGAGGTGCTTGGGCAGCGGCAGCACTGGCACGGGAGTGTCGGACTCGAACATGTTCAGCTGGCCATTGGCGACCATTCTTCTACTCCGTTTTGAGCCGAGCAACATGACGCTACGCTTTGCAGTGAACACGGGTTCTTCAAGAGCCACTCCTACTGCACTCAGAGCAGTCCGTAGGGTGAGGAGGCGTCAGGCGACGTACCGGCGGACGCTGATCCGCTTGCCTCGAAGTTTCGCCGAGCCGATGGCGAGGATGACCTCGTCGACGGCACCCGCGGGGATTCCGACCACCGAGTAGTTGTCCAAGATCCGGATGGGACCGATGTCCTTTCCCGAGAGCCCGGCCTCGTGGGCGATGACGCCGACGAGGTCTCCGGGGCGGACCCCGGCCTTTTGGCCGATTCCGATATGGACGAAGCCAGGCCCTGAACCACTCCGGCGCGTCCGTGGCCCGGGTCCTCCGCTGGGTCCGTGCTCCGAACGTTCGAGCCGCCGGCCCCTTGGAGGGTCGCGGTCTCCGCGGCGACGCTTCCCGAGCGGGGCCGCCCGTGCGGACGCGTCCGGAATCTCAACGTCGTCAAGAACGGCTCCGCGCCCCTCGTGCACGAGCTTGATGGCGGCAAGCGCGACCGCGCGGTCGCTGGCTTCGTCAGCCAGATTGTCGATCACGGGGCTGAAGGTGTCGAGGTCATCAGCCGCCAGGGCCTCTCGAATCGCGGCGACGGTCGACTCGACCTGCCGGGCCCTCAGGTCGGCAACGCTCGGCACCGTCCGCACGTCGATCGTCTGTCTGGTTAATTGTTCGATGTTCTTGAGGAGGCGCCGTTGACGGGGTTCGGCCAGCGTGATGGCGATGCCCTCCCGCCCGGCTCGCCCCACGCGTCCAATGCGGTGGACGTAGCTTTCTGGGGCGGACGGCACCTCGTAGTTGAAGACGTGGCTCAGGGTGTCGATGTCGAGTCCACGTGCGGCGACGTCAGTGGCGATCAGCAGTTCGGCGGTGCCGTCGCGGAGTCTCGCCATGACTCGATCGCGCTGGGTCTGGTCCATACCGCCGTGCAGGGCCTCCGCTCGGTAGCCCCGGCCCGTCATCTTCTCGGTTAGCTCGTCCACTTCGTTCCGTGTGCGACAGAAGACCAGCGCTGAGTTCGGCGCTTCGATGTCGAGGACCCGGCCGAGAGCCGATGGTTTGTGACTCCGCTCGACGAAGTAGACGGTCTGGCGGGTCAGAGAGGGCTCAGGGATCGTGGTCCCGCCACCGATCTGCACGCGTTCGGGATCGCGCTGATACCGCTTTGCCAGCGCGTGAATACGGGGAGGCAGCGTGGCCGAGAACAGGACCGTCTGACGGGTGGAGGGCGTCGCCTCGAGAATCCCCTCGATGTCCTCAGCGAAGCCCATATCGAGCATTTCGTCGGCCTCGTCGAGAATCACCGTGCGGATGGTGTCGAGAGCGAGTGATCCGCGTCGTATGTGGTCGATCGCCCGACCGGGAGTCGCAACCACCACGTGCACCCCACGCTGGAGGGCCCGAAGTTGCCGCCGAATAGGCTGTCCCCCGTAGACGGGAAGCGCCTTCACGGCGAGCCCGCTACCGTACTTGAACACGGCTTCGCTGACCTGCATCGCCAGTTCGCGGGTCGGAACGAGCACGAGCGCGGTCGTGATGGTGGCGCGGCCGGATTCGATCGCGTTCAGGACCGGCAGCGCGAACGCCGCCGTCTTGCCCGTTCCGGTGGCCGCTTGACCGAGAAGGTCGCGTCCGGTGAGCAGCCGCGGGATCGTCTCGCGTTGAATGGGTGTGGGCTCTTCGTACCCAAGTGAGGCGAGCACGGTGAGAATCTCGGGGCGGAGCCCGAGCGCGGCGAATCCAGTCGGCTCGGGGGCAGAATTGTCGACGTCAGGCATGGGAATGGCTCCAGGGGCAACTGACGTCGAGGATCGGATCGGGATGTCAACGGCGTCGAACAGAGAGACAGTGAAGTAAATATAGACCACGTTGGGTATCCTTGACCTTGCCCCCTGAAACCGTTCCAGCCCGAGCGTTAGAATTCGGGCGCAACGAGTAGGAGGCAGGATGCCACGCAAGCGGTACAGCACCGAGCAAATCGTCACCACATGACGTCAGGCCGAGGTGGAGTTGGGCCGCGGTCTGCGCACGCCCCAGGTCTGCAAACGGATGTGTTGCAACCTTCAAAGAGCGACAAGAGCGCGACTGGTCGAGTCGCCCCGGCTTCGTCTCATGCCGACACTTCGAACAGCTTGTGGATGCACTGAATCTGTCGCCGAACATCCGAACCGCTCACCCATCTCGCCTGTCCCTTCCGGATCATGTGCATAGCCTCGTATCCTTGGATGGTTCGCCGCGCCGCCTGAAATTCGCGAAACCTCTGTTGGGCCTTCACCCGGCGTTTGATCGCTCGATGGTCCTGCTCCAAAATATTGTTCAAGTAGTTGGACTGGCCGATGTCGGCAGCGGGAGCGCAGGGTGCCCTCCGCTTTCACGGCTGGAATCGCCGAGCCGTAGAGGCGGGCCTGATCGGTGTTGATGACGCGGGGCTGCGGATGTGATGGAGCGCTGAGCGCCTGGCGAAACAGCCGTTTGGCCGCCGCGGCATTGCGGAGCGGCGTTGTTGCATGGTGCGGCCAGGCAGGCCGGTCAAGGGGGATTGAGGAGTAGGTCATGAAACCTTGTGTGTCTGTAGGGGTTCAGACCTTTGTGGACCATTTGAGCCTGTGAGATAAGAGAGACTTTGCTGCCACGGGAGGAGGTTCCCATGAGCAAGGCAAAGTCAGCGGAAAAGGTCGTTCAAGACATCCGGCGGAAGACCCGGCGCCGGTTCTCAGCCGAAGAGAAGATCCGGATCGTCCTCGAGGGCCTGCGGGGCGAAGAGAGTATCGCGACGCTGTGCCGTCGCGAAGGCCTCAATCCGAATCTCTACTATCGGTGGAGCAAGGAGTTCCTCGAAGCCGGGAAGAAACGTCTGGTCGGGGATACGACCCGCGAAGCCACGTCGAGTGAAGTCACTGACCTGCGGCAAGAGAATGGCCGGCTCAAGCAGGTCGTGGCTGAGATGGTGCTCGAGAATCGGCTGCTCAAAAAAAACGTGACGGCCTTCGACTCGGAGGCCGGTACGTGAGACACACGGCCGCCGAAAAATACGAGATCATCCGGCTCGTCGAGGGCTCGGATCTGCCTGCGCGGCACACGCTGCGGGAGCTGCAGGTGAATCGGTCGACGTTCTATGCGTGGTATCACCGCTACACACAGCGGGGCCGGGCCGGTCTTGAGCCTCAGCCCTCGGCGGCCCGCCGGTACTGGAACCGGATTCCGCCACGGGTCCGCCAGCACGTCGTCGACGCCGCGCTGGCGGATCCCGAGCGGTCGCCGCGGGAGCTGGCCTGGCAGTTGACAGACCGCGAGGGCCAGTTTCTCTCGGAATCGAGCGTCTATCGCATCCTCAAGGCCTACGACCTGATCCCGAGTCCGGCCTACATCGTGCTCTCGGCCGCGAAGACGTTCCGGCATCCGACGCATCGGCCGAACGAGCTGTGGCAGACCGACTTCACCTACCTGCAGGTCGTGGGCTGGGGCTGGTACTACCTCTCGACGGTGCTGGATGACTACGCGCGCTACATCATCGCCTGGATGCTCCGGACGTCGATGCAGGCCGTCGACGTGATGGAGACGCTGGACCTGGCCCGAGCCAAAACGGGGATCGACCAGGTCCGGGTCGTGCATCGGCCGCGGCTCCTGAGCGACAACGGGCCGTGTGACGTCTCGGGCGAGCTGGCGGACTATCTGGAGACCCACAAGATCGCGCACACCCGTGGGGCGCCGTCTCACCCGATGACGCAGGGCAAGATCGAACGCTATCACCGCTCGATGAAGAACGTCGTGAAACTCGAGAAGTACTACAGCCCGTGGGAACTGGAACGCGCCATCGCCCGCTTCGTCGACGACTACAATCACCGACGCCTGCATGAGGCGCTCGACAACGTGACGCCGGCTGACGTGTATGAGGGACGGCGGCCGGTGATCCTCGCGCGGAGGGCACAGATCAAACGGAGGACGTTGCCACAACGAAAGCGAGAGAATCTACACACACCGCCGCGGGCGGATAACCGGCAGAAAGTCGCTCTTACGAAACGAGCTCATTGGTCCGGATTGGTTTGACGACGTACACCTTCGAAGTACCCGATCAACAGCAGGCGGAAGTAGGTTCCCGGCGTCAGACTCGGCCGTCCCACCGCGTCGGCGTAGAACGGCGCGCACTGCGCCTCCACAAACTCGTCGAAGGCATGCGTTTCGAGGACCTGATTCAGTCGCTGGTAGAACGGGTGTCCGCCGGTCCGGGGCAACGCATTAGTGGCGATCCACAAACCCGGCGTCCGTGCGCGGTTCTTGCGACGACCCATAGCCGTGCCGGGAGTGTAGTACGTCGGATCGACCGTGTCGATCCCCTTATTAACCACGGGCTGCTAGGCTGCCACGGCCGGCGTGAGAGACAGGCGCGCCTGTTGGATGAACCTGCTCCGGTTTGTTACGATCCGTTCCCACCGACCGACTAACGCAATGGGCGTGGAGACGGCCGCTTCCCCCCGCCAGCGCTGTCGCCGTCTAAGAGATTTCCATAGCGACGGCAGGAGAGTTCGATCGTGGAAGAGATGAAGAAGGAAGCATGGGTCGCCGAATTTGGTGAGCCCAGCGTGGAGAACCCGAACGTTGTGGACCTCATCAAGGTGGATCCGACGTCGGGACAGGTTGTACTGGTGATGATCGAGCGACGCGAGTGGGATAACGGCCCGCAGCAGTTCCGCCAGATCGAAGAAAAGATCAACCGCTACATGGGTTACGTCCTTGATGGTCACCTGACGACGCACTACCCGCAGTACGAAGGCAAGCGTGTTCAGATCCATCTGAATTGTGCCGAGGCACCTTCCGGCAAGGCCGAGGCCTTCGTGACTGCGGCGCAGCGCGCGATTCGCGCGCATGGCCTCGAGTTCGTCGTGAACGTCACGCCGACTCACGCAGTGCACTGATCACTGCCAGATCTGGCGCCCTTTCGACACGCCACTCATCGATCACACGTCCGTATGTCCGATGCAGGATCGCTTCGAACAGTTCCCCCTCTGACACGGTCGCCGTCTACCAGACCGCGACGGCGCGGGGTGCGACGGTCGTCATCCCACCGGCCAGGACGGCGACCGTCTCTGGCCACGGCCCGCGGTCGCCCGCGCGGGATCGGACGATCACGTTGGTGCAGCAGCTCGGACGGCGCCGCTGGAAAAAGAGGCGTTGGTGCGCTGATTCAGCGCGGTGGGCGAGCAGTGGCCGGCATGTTGACCATCGCGACCGCCGGCGGGTCATGATCTCGATGTGAAGTCGAGAGTGCATCCGAAGTACAAGACAACGTATCGCGTCGGGAACTGGGCCGAGTACGACCGCGTAAGGTGCGTTTAATGGGCCGAGGTCCGGGCAGTGCTGGTCGAGTCTCCCCAGTAATCTCAGGCCATGCCGCCTGCGCTACAGTTCCTCGTTCTCACGTTCGCTGGCTGGGTGAACCGCCACCAAGACGATCTGATCGCGTATCTCCGGGAGGAGAATCGGGTCCTCCGGGAGCACCTGGGCCCGCGGCCGCTTCGCCTGACCGATGCCCAACGCCGTCGACTCGCCGTGCGCGGCCAGAAACTCGGACGGCACGTCTGGATGCAGGTCGCCGGCATCGTCACGCCTGACACGATTCTCCGCTGGTACCGGAGATTGATCGCCCAGACATACGACGGCAGCGGCCGCCGCGGTCGAGGCCGGCCGATGCCGCGACGTGACGTGGCCGCGCTCGTGGTCCGGATGGCGGTCGAGAATCCCCAGTGGGGGTACACACGGATCCGCGGGGCGCTCTCGAACCTCGGCCACGAGATCGCTCGGACCACGGTGAAGCGGATCCTTCACGACCACGGGATCGACCCGGCTCCCGAGCGGAGCCGGCGCATGCCCTGGAAGACGTTCCTGCAGGCGCACTGGGAGGGCCTCACGGCCTGCGATCTGTTCACCGTCGAGATGCTCACGCTGGCCGGGTTCCAGCGGTACCTGGTCTTCTTCGTGATCGCGCTGCAGTCCCGCCGCGTGACCATCGCCGGGATCCATCCGCAGCCGTACGGCACGTGGATGGAGCAGATGGCCCGCAATTTGACGGACCCGGTCGATGGCTGCTTGCGACGCGCCCGCTATCTGATGCACGACCGCGACCCGCTCTACACGCTGGTCTTTGGCGAGATCCTCGAGGGCGGGGGTGTCCAGCCGATGGCACTGTCAACTTAACGAGTCCGGGCCAGAATGAGGCGAGTTGATCCCAGGATCAGGCTGCCGTCACCTGGGCCCACACGGTGAACGACCGTGCTCGCAACATCCGATGATGAGCCGCCCTGAGTAGGTGTCGACCCACGCGAAAGAGATTCTGAATGACACCGTGGACGTGCAAGAACCGCTGCGCGTGGTCGGATGACGTGAAGCCTCGCATCTGACGTTCGCGTTGTCGCGTGGGTTGATGCGAGACTTCGGCGCGATTGTTCGCGTATCGCCTCGTGTCATGGGTGACCAGCGGCATGAGGTCCCGATGGGCGACACGGTAGCTGCCCAGCTTGTCGGTCACGAGCCGCACGGGTTCCTGTCGCTGACTCTTCAACAGTCGGCGAAAGAATCTCCGCGCTGCACGCCCGTCCCGACGGGGTTGGACGAGGATGTCGATCAGGTCACCGTCTTGATCCACCGCGCGCCAGAGATACTGGCGCTGACCGTTGATCGTCACGAAGACTTCGTCCAGGAACCACGTATCTCCGAGTCGACCCTGTCGGCGCTTCAACTGCCGAGCGTAGTCGGGGCCGAACTTCCCGCACCACTGGCGAACGGTTTCGTAGGACACGATGATTCCTCGTTCGGCCAGCAAATCCTCAACATCCCGGAAGCTCATGCAGTATCTGTGGTAGCGTCAGACGGCATGGCTGATGATTTCGGGCGGAAAGCGATGTCGATGGTAGCGGGGCCGGCGAGTGTTCATCCCGGCATTGTGCCGGACGGAGAGTTAACCTGACAATGCCCCGAGCGGAGCCGGCACATGCCCTGGAAGACGTTCCTGCAGGCGCACTGGGAGGGCCTGGCGGCCTGCGATCTGTTCACCGTCGAGGTGTTGACGCTGGCGGGGCTCAGGCGGTACCTCGTCTTCTTCGTGATCGAGCTGAGATCCCGCCACGTGACCATCGCCGGGATCCACCCGCAGCCGGGCGGCGCGTGGATGGAGCAGCAGGCCCGCAATTTGACCGACCCGGTCGATGGCTGTTTGCGCAGGGCGCGCCCTCTGATTCACGACCGCGATCCCCTCTCTACGCGGGTCTTTGGCGAGATCCTGGAGAGCGCCGGTGTTCAGCCGATTCGGCTGCCGCCGAAGAGTCCCAATCTCAACGCCTATGCCGAGCGGTTCGTCAGGTCGATCAAAGAGGAGTGTCTCACACGCGTGGTCCCGCTCGGCGAGGGGCATCTGCGTCGTCTCGTCTACGAGTACATAGAACACTACCATCGCGAGAGAAACCACCAGGGACTCGATAACCAGCTCCTGCAACGACCACCACCTCCGCGAAGGCCGGACGCCGACGTTCGGCGGCGGGTACGCCTCGGAGGATTACTCAGTTTCTACAATCGAGAGGGCATTGTCAGGTTAACTCTCCGTCCGGCACAATGCCGGGATGAACACTCGCCGGCCCCGCTACCATCGACATCGCTTTCCGCCCGAAATCATCAGCCATGCCGTCTGCCTCTACCACAGATACTGCATGAGCTTCCGGGATGTTGAGGATTTGCTGGCCGAACGAGGAATCATCGTGTCCTACGAAACCGTTCGCCAGTGGTGCGGGAAGTTCGGCCCCGACTACGCTCGGCAGTTGAAGCGACGACAGGGTCGACTCGGAGATACGTGGTTCCTGGACGAAGTCTTCGTGACGATCAACGGTCAGCGCCAGTATCTCTGGCGCGCGGTGGATCAAGACGGTGACCTGATCGACATCCTCGTACAACCCCGTCGGGACGGGCGTGCAGCGCGGAGATTCTTTCGCCGACTGTTGAAGAGTCAGCGACAGGAACCCGTGCGGCTCGTGACCGACAAGCTGGGCAGCTACCGTGTCGCCCATCGGGACCTCATGCCGCTGGTCACCCATGACACGAGGCGATACGCGAACAATCGCGCCGAAGTCTCGCATCAACCCACGCGACAACGCGAACGTCAGATGCGAGGCTTCACGTCATCCGACCACGCGCAGCGGTTCTTGCACGTCCACGGTGTCATTCAGAATCTCTTTCGCGTGGGTCGACACCTACTCAGGGCGGCTCATCATCGGATGTTGCGAGCACGGTCGTTCACCGTGTGGGCCCAGGTGACGGCAGCCTGATCCTGGGATCAACTCGCCTCATTCTGGCCCGGACTCGTTAAGTTGACAGTGCCCAACGGAGGCCACCTCACTTCCAAGTCGGTGAGCGGCTCGCCAAGAATATATTTTCTCTACCGTCCAGATCTGTTAGCGTTAGCACTCGCCTGCCCAGAGTGCTAGCAGACTACCGCCGAGCGTGTCTCGGCTCTTTTCTCTCCCTCGTCCTGTCAACAACGTGAAGGAGCATGACGTTTATGCCTGTCAAGATTCGCCCACTCCACGACCGACTGATCGTTCAACGTATTGAGGAAACGGAACAAATGGTTGGCGGCATCATCATTCCTGACACGGCGAAGGAAAAGCCCCAACAGGGCAAGGTCCTGGCCGTCGGGAAAGGCAAGGTGCAGGAAGACGGCACGCTCATCCCGGTCGACGTCAAGGCCGGCGACAAGGTGCTCTTTGGCAAGTACTCCGGCCAGGAGATCAGGCTGGACGGCACCGATTACTTCATCATGCGCGAGGATGAAGTGCTCGGAGTCATCGAAGAAGGCCAGTAGTAGCCGCTGCCTCGAGCACCCACATGGTGCCGCTACATTAGCAAGGCACTCAACTGAACAAATGATTGGAGTTCCAAGGACATGGCTAAGCAGATTGTGTACGGTGAAGAATCACGACGGCTGATCATCGAAGGGGTCAACCAGCTCGCCAACGCGGTCAAAGTGACTCTCGGCCCAAAGGGTCGCAATGTGGTACTGGATAGGAAGTTCGGGTCCCCGACGATCACGAAAGATGGTGTGTCGGTTGCCAAAGAGATCGATCTCAAGGACCCGTTTGAAAACATGGGTGCCCAGATGGTCCGAGAGGTGGCGAGCAAGACATCTGACATCGCCGGTGACGGCACCACGACCGCCACGATCCTCGCGCAGGCCATCTACCGCGAGGGAGCCAAGAACGTCGTGGCTGGTGCAAACCCGATGGACATCAAGCGCGGGATCGAGCTTGCGGTCGAGGCGGTGGTCGGCGCCCTGGAGAAGATGTCGACGCCAGTCACCGGCGACATGATTGCGCAGGTCGGGACGATCTCGGCCAACACCGACCAGACGATCGGCACGATCATCGCCAAAGCAATGGACAAGGTTGGGAAAGACGGCGTTATCACGGTCGAGGAGGCCAAGACGCTTGAGACCTCCCTGGAGGTCGTCGAAGGGATGCAGTTCGACCGCGGCTATCTCTCGCCGTACTTCGTCACGGACCCCGAGCGGATGGAGGTCGTGCTCGAGAATCCACTCATCCTGATTCACGAAAAGAAGATCTCCTCCATGAAGGATCTGCTGCCGCTGCTCAAGCAGGTGGCCAAGTTGAGCCGTCCCTTGCTAGTTGTCGCCGAGGACATCGACGGCGAGGCGCTGGCCACCCTCGTGGTTAACAAGTTACGGGGCACGCTGCACGTCGCCGCGGTCAAGGCGCCGGGCTTTGGGGACCGCCGCAAGGCCATGCTCGAGGATGTCGCCATCCTCACCAACGGGAAGGCCATCACGGAAGACCTGGGCCTCAAGCTCGAGAACCTCCAGGTCGAGGATCTGGGGACAGCGAAGAAGGTCACGATCGACAAGGACAACACGACGATCATCGAAGGCGGAGGCACACAGAAGGCCATCGAAGGCCGCGTCAAACAACTCCGCGCGCAGGTTGAGGACACGACGTCGGACTATGACCGCGAGAAGCTTCAGGAGCGACTCGCGAAGCTCGTGGGCGGCGTCGCCGTGATCAAAGTCGGTGCGGCCACGGAAACAGAAATGAAGGAAAAAAAGGCCCGGGTCGAGGACGCCATGCACGCCACAAAAGCGGCGGTCGAGGAAGGGATCGTGTCCGGCGGCGGTGTGGCCTTGTTGCGTGCCGCCACGGCACTCGACACGCTCAAGGCGGACCACGACCAGCAGCTGGGCGTCAACATCATCCGTCGCGCCCTCGAGGAGCCGATGCGGTGGATCGCGCAGAACGCCGGATTCGAGGGCTCGATTGTTGTGCAGAAGGTGCGTGACGCCAAAGACAGCGACGAAGGGTTCAATGCCCAGACCGAGACGTATGAGAACCTTGTCAAGGCCGGTGTCATCGACCCCACCAAGGTGGTGCGCTCGGCGCTTCAGAACGCCGGCTCCATCGCGTCGCTCCTGCTGACGACCGAAGCGCTGATCGCGGAAATCCCCGAGGAGAAGAGTGCGCCTCCAGCCGGTGGCGATTCGGGCATGGGCGGGATGGGCGGCATGGGCGGGATGTGAGACATGGACTAAAGACGTCGGCAGAAGGCAGACGTCTGAACGGCACCGGAAGGCCCGTATGGTGCGAAAAAGCGGCCGAGGCTAGGTCGGTGCTGGTCGAGTCTCCCAAGTAGTCTCAGGCTATGCCGCCTGCGCTGCAGTTCCTCGTCCTCACGTTCGCTGGCTGGGTGAACCGTCACCAAGACGATCTGATCGACTATCTCCGGGAGGAGAATCGGGTCCTCCGAGAACACCTGGGCCCTCGGCCGCTTCGCCTGACGGACGCCCAGCGTCGTCGACTCGCTGTGCGCGGTCACAAACTCGGCCGGCGGGTCTTGACGCAGGGCGCGGGCATCGTCACCCCGGATACGATCCTGCGTTGGTACCGGAGACTGATCGCCAAGAAATACGATGGCAGCGCCCGCCGACGTCGAGGTCGACCAATGACCCGACAAGACGTCGCCGAGCTCGTGGTCAGGATGGCGGTCGACAATCCGCGGTGGGGCTACACGCGGATCCGCGGCGCGCTCTCAAACCTCGGCCACACTATCGCCCGGACCACGGTGAAGCGGATCCTGCACGACCACGGAGTCGACCCGGCGCCCGAGCGGAGCCGGCACATGCCCTGGAAGACGTTCCTGCAGGCGCACTGGGAGGGCCTGGCGGCCTGCGATCTGTTCACCGTCGAGGTGTTGACGCTGGCGGGGCTCAGGCGGTACCTCGTCTTCTTCGTGATCGAGCTGAGATCCCGCCACGTGACCATCGCCGGGATCCACCCGCAGCCGGGCGGCGCGTGGATGGAGCAGCAGGCCCGCAATTTGACCGACCCGGTCGATGGCTGTTTGCGCAGGGCGCGCCCTCTGATTCACGACCGCGATCCCCTCTCTACGCGGGTCTTTGGCGAGATCCTGGAGAGCGCCGGTGTTCAGCCGATTCGGCTGCCGCCGAAGAGTCCCAATCTCAACGCCTATGCCGAGCGGTTCGTCAGGTCGATCAAAGAGGAGTGTCTCACACGCGTGGTCCCGCTCGGCGAGGGGCATCTGCGTCGTCTCGTCTACGAGTACATAGAACACTACCATCGCGAGAGAAACCACCAGGGACTCGACAACCAGCTCCTGCAACGACCACCTCCTCCGCGAAGGCCGGACGCCGACGTTCGGCGGCGGGTACGCCTCGGAGGATTACTCAGTTTCTACAATCGAGAGGCCGCATGAGGGGTCGACCGATTAAACGCACCTTACGGGGTACCCAGGTGGAACAAGTTGGTGGAGTGACGGCGTACTGGCGCTTGTCCAAGAATCCGCGCTGGACCCCGCACCTACTTCTTGGAATACGATTGGCGCACCGCGCCAATCGTGCCTGCCGTGCCGAGGGCCATCCCGTTATTGAGACGCCACCGGTTCCCATGCAACGATTCCGTGTCGATTTCACGGGTGCACGGCCGTGCGCGGATGAGCCTGCCAACATACGCTTTGGAATCTTGCCGCAGGTTGGGGTGGGAGTCGATCGCTCGATTGGTTCCCGATGGTTCCTCCGCGCACAGGTTCGACTCTTCGAGGTCCGATTCGGCGCAGGTATTCGGTTCTGACTGCGGCGTTTCAACCTACCTACGACACACCTCCGTCTCTGGCCTTTTCTAGTGGGACAGTTCTCAGATTGGGCTTGATCCGGTTTCGTGGACATCGTCCGAAAGGTGGATACGATGGCCAGAATGGGATCAAAGCAGGCAGGGAGACGAGCGCGACGACAGTTCTCTGAGGAGTTCATGGTCGGCGCGGTCCGGCTGGTGTTGGATGAGGGGAAGACGATCGGGGCCGTGGCCCGCGAGCTCGATCTGACGCCGTCGGCGCTGGGCAATTGGGTGCGGCAGGCGCGGGCGGATCGGAGCCAGGGCAAGACCGGCCTGACGACCGAAGAGCGCACGGAGCTAGCGCGGCTGCGCAAGGAGAATCGCGAGCTACGGATGGAGCGCGACATCCTAAAAAAAGCCGCGGCCTTCTTCGTCAAACACCAGGCGTGACGTTTGCCTGGATTGCGGCGGAGAAGGCCGAGTTCCCGATCACGAGACTTTGTCGGACGTTGCACGTCTCGCCCAGCGGCTTCTATGCGTCGCGCGCGCGCCCGGAATCGACGCATGCGCGCGACGACCGTCGACTGAGAGTGCTGGTGCGGGCGTCCTTCGCCGAGAGCAAACAGCGCTACGGGAGTCCGCGCGTCCACGAGGATCTCCTCGAGCAACATGAGCATGTCAGCCGCAAACGGGTCGTGCGCTTGATGCAGGAATCGGGCCTGCAGGCGCGGCTCCGCAAGCGCTACAAGGTGACGACGATGAGCGATCACGATCAGCCGGTCGCAGCCAATCTGCTCGATCGCGACTTCACGGCGGCCGCGCCGAATCAACGGTGGGTCGGCGACACGACGGAGTTCGTCATCGGCGGCAGCGGCAAGCTCTATCTGGCGGCGATCCTGGATCTGTTCTCGCGGTTCATCGTGGGGTGGGCCGTCAGTGCGAGCAACGACCGCCAGGTGACCATCAAGGCGCTCCAGATGGCGCTGAAGCGCCGCTGCCCCGACGCCGGCCTAAGTGCCGCACCACTCCGATCAGGGCTGCACCTATGCGAGCGAGGACTATCAAGACGTGCTCGACACGCACGGTATTACGTGCAGCATGAGCCGCCGAGGCAATTGCTACGACAACGCCGTGATGGAGAGCTTCTTCTCGACGGTCAAGAGCGAGCTCCGCGAGCACTTCGAGAGCAACGGTGAGGCGAAGATGGAGTTGTTCGATTACATCGAGGTGTTTTATAACCAGCGGCGCCGCCATTCAACACTCGGCCAGATCAGCCCGGCCGCCTTTGAGCGGTGCGCAGCGGCGTAGGGCATGGACGCTGCCGTCCCTGTGGACGCGAAGAACGCGCGCCCACCAGGGACTTGGAAAACCGCAGAGAACGCGGTTTCCCACAGCGCCCACACCCATTATTGTTTTCGTGAAAGGATGATAGAGAACGGAGAGTCAACCAGCGTAGCTAAACCGTCCACCGAATCGGATCAGGCCCAGACCCGTACAGCGGCGGGAAAGGGCCTCGTGTTGGTAGTCCTACTTAGTCGGTCTGACAACATGGCTTCTCGGAGCCGGAGTCACCTTCACGAGTTTCGGTTGGTTGGGTTTGGCGCTGGGCTTACTCCTATTCGGGGTCGGTGTCGTATTTCTCGGAATCGTCGGGGCGTTCACGAGATTCGATGCCCCGGACCTCGCGTTCTCGCTCCTGGTCATGTCGGCGGTCACATACGGAACTCGGATGGGTGGTGTTTTCCTGATGGGTAACGAGAAGAAGATGCCCGAGGAGACGACGGATGCCCAGGCCGAGCTACTGGCCGAGGAACGGGCGAAGGCAGACCAAGGGCTTGCCGAGGCGCAGGACAACCTCGGGTCCATGTACGCCACCGGCCGCGGCGTCCCGGAGAACGATACCGAGGCGGTCCGCTGGTACCGGCTGGCGGCGGACCAAGGGCATGCCAACGCGCAGCACAACCTCGGGTTCATGTACGCCACCGGCCGCGGCGTCCCGCTGGATGACGCGGAGGCGGTCCGCTGGTGGCGGCTGCCGGCGGACCAAGGGCATGCCAACGCGCAGTTCAACCTCGGGGGCATGTACGCCACCGGCCGCGGCGTCCCACAGGATGATGCGGAGGCGGTCCGCTGGTGGCGGCTGGCGGCGGACCAAGGGCATGCCAACGCGCAGTTCAACCTCGTGGGCATGTACGCCACCGGCCGCGGCGTCCCACAGGATGACGCGGAGGCGGTCCGCTGGTGGCGGCTGGCGGCGGACCAAGGGCATGCCGAGGCGCAGTTCAACCTCGGGGGCATGTACGCCACCGGCCGCGGCGTCCCACAGGATGATGCGGAGGCGGTCCGCTGGTGGCGGCTGGCGGCGGACCAAGGGCATGCCGAGGCGCAGTTCAACCTCGCGCACATGTACGCCAACGGCCGCGGCGTCCCACAGGATGATGCGGAGGCGGTCCGCTGGTACCAGCTGGCGGCGGACCAAGGGCTTGCCGAGGCGCAGGACAACCTCGGGGCCATGTACGCCACCGGCCGCGGCGTCCCGGAGAACGATACCGAGGCGGTCCGCTGGTACCGGCTAGCGGCGGACCAAGGGCATGCCAACGCGCAGAACAACCTCGGGGCCATGTACGCCAACGGCCGCGGCGTCCCACAGGATGACGCGGAGGCGGTCCGCTGGTACCGGCTGGCGGCGGACCAAGGGCTTGCCGGCGCGCAGCACAACCTCGGGTTCATGTACGCCAACGGCCGCGGCGTCCCGGAGAACGATACCGAGGCGGTCCGCTGGTACCGGCTGGCGGCGGACCAAGGGGATGCCGACGCGCAGCTCAACCTCGGGGTCATGTACGCCAACGGCCGAGGCGTCCCACAGAATGATGTGACCGCTCACATGTGGTTCGATCTCGCTGCGTCACGGTCAACGGGTGATGTTCGGGACCGAGTGGTCCAAAACCGCGACCTAATCGCGGAACAGTTGACCGCAAGTCAACGAGCCGACGCCCAACGCCGCGCTCGCGAGTGGGACGCCGCGCACCCGCGTGAGCCGTAACGCCCGTCCCCGTTGAACCGCTGGTTTTGGCGCGGGATCCAAAAGTCGGTAGCCACTCCCGCATTGAACCGCCTGCCAGCCAGTGGGCTTGATCCGGTTTCGTGGACATCGTCCGAAAGGTGGATACGATGGCCAGAATGGGATCAAAGCAGGCAGGGAGACGAGCGCGACGACAGTTCTCTGAGGAGTTCATGGTCGGCGCGGTCCGGCTGGTGTTGGATGAGGGGAAGACGATCGGGGCCGTGGCCCGCGAGCTCGATCTGACGCCGTCGGCGCTGGGCAATTGGGTGCGGCAGGCGCGGGCGGATCGGAGCCAGGGCAAGACCGGCCTGACGACCGAAGAGCGCACGGAGCTAGCGCGGCTGCGCAAGGAGAATCGCGAGCTACGGATGGAGCGCGACATCCTAAAAAAAGCCGCGGCCTTCTTCGTCAAACACCAGGCGTGACGTTTGCCTGGATTGCGGCGGAGAAGGCCGAGTTCCCGATCACGAGACTTTGTCGGACGTTGCACGTCTCGCCCAGCGGCTTCTATGCGTCGCGCGCGCGCCCGGAATCGACGCATGCGCGCGACGACCGTCGACTGAGAGTGCTGGTGCGGGCGTCCTTCGCCGAGAGCAAACAGCGCTACGGGAGTCCGCGCGTCCACGAGGATCTCCTCGAGCAACATGAGCATGTCAGCCGCAAACGGGTCGTGCGCTTGATGCAGGAATCGGGCCTGCAGGCGCGGCTCCGCAAGCGCTACAAGGTGACGACGATGAGCGATCACGATCAGCCGGTCGCAGCCAATCTGCTCGATCGCGACTTCACGGCGGCCGCGCCGAATCAACGGTGGGTCGGCGACACGACGGAGTTCGTCATCGGCGGCAGCGGCAAGCTCTATCTGGCGGCGATCCTGGATCTGTTCTCGCGGTTCATCGTGGGGTGGGCCGTCAGTGCGAGCAACGACCGCCAGGTGACCATCAAGGCGCTCCAGATGGCGCTGAAGCGCCGCTGCCCCGACGCCGGCCTAGTGCACCACTCCGATCAGGGCTGCACCTATGCGAGCGAGGACTATCAAGACGTGCTCGACACGCACGGTATTACGTGCAGCATGAGCCGCCGAGGCAATTGCTACGACAACGCCGTGATGGAGAGCTTCTTCTCGACGGTCAAGAGCGAGCTCCGCGAGCACTTCGAGAGCAACGGTGAGGCGAAGATGGAGTTGTTCGATTACATCGAGGTGTTTTATAACCAGCGGCGCCGCCATTCAACACTCGGCCAGATCAGCCCGGCCGCCTTTGAGCGGTGCGCAGCGGCGTAGGGCATGGACGCTGCCGTCCCTGTGGACGCGAAGAACGCGCGCCCACCAGGGACTTGGAAAACCGCAGAGAACGCGGTTTCCCACAGCGCCCACACCCATTATTGTTTTCGTGAAAGGATGATAGAGAACGGAGAGTCAACCAGCGTAGCTAAACCGTCCACCGAATCGGATCAGGCCCAGATAGCCTCTTGCTGGCCTAAGGATCATCCAGGAGCGATCGAGCGCGGGCCGGCGTATGGGGTGGTGCCCCGAAAAAGCGGCCGAGGCTAGGTCGGTGCTGGTCGAGTCTCCCAAGTAGTCTCAGGCTATGCCGCCTGCGCTGCAGTTCCTCGTCCTCACGTTCGCTGGCTGGGTGAACCGTCACCAAGACGATCTGATCGACTATCTCCGGGAGGAGAATCGGGTCCTCCGAGAACACCTGGGCCCTCGGCCGCTTCGCCTGACGGACGCCCAGCGTCGTCGACTCGCTGTGCGCGGTCACAAACTCGGCCGGCGGGTCTTGACGCAGGTCGCGGGCATCGTCACCCCGGATACGATCCTGCGTTGGTACCGGAGACTGATCGCCAAGAAATACGATGGCAGCGCCCGCCAGACGTCGAGGTCGACCAATGACCCGACAAGACGTCGCCGAGCTCGTGGTCAGGATGGCGGTCGACAATCCGCGGTGGGGCTACACGCGGATCCGCGGCGCGCTCTCGAACCTCGGCCACACTATCGCCCGGACCACGGTGAAGCGGATCCTGCACGACCACGGAGTCGACCCGGCGCCCGAGCGGAGCCGGCACATGCCCTGGAAGACGTTCCTGCAGGCGCACTGGGAGGGCCTGGCGGCCTGCGATCTGTTCACCGTCGAGGTGTTGACGCTGGCGGGGCTCAGGCGGTACCTCGTCTTCTTCGTGATCGAGCTGAGATCCCGCCGCGTGACCATCGCCGGGATCCACCCGCAGCCGGGCGGCGCGTGGATGGAGCAGCAGGCCCGCAATTTGACCGACCCGGTCGATGGCTGTTTGCGCAGGGCGCGCCCTCTGATTCACGACCGCGATCCCCTCTCTACGCGGGTCTTTGGCGAGATCCTGGAGAGCGCCGGTGTTCAGCCGATTCGGCTGCCGCCGAAGAGTCCCAATCTCAACGCCTATGCCGAGCGGTTCGTCAGGTCGATCAAAGAGGAGTGTCTCACACGCGTGGTCCCGCTCGGCGAGGGGCATCTGCGTCGTCTCGTCTACGAGTACATAGAACACGACCATCGCGAGAGAAACCACCAGGGACTCGACAACCAGCTCCTGCAACGACCACCACCTCCGCGAAGGCCGGACGCCGACGTTCGGCGGCGGGTACGCCTCGGAGGATTACTCAGTTTCTACAATCGAGAGGCCGCATGAGGGGTCGACCGATTAAACGCACCTTACGCGACCGCGACTTGGCCGAATGGCTCGATGATCAGAGCATGGAGCATGTCCGTGGCGCACCGTACCATCCCCAGACCCAGGGCAAGATCGAGCGCTGGCACCAGACCCTCAAGAACCGGATCCTGCTGGTGCGACATCACGATCGTCGATGAGGGTTCTCACGCCGCGTCAGGCACGGGCGCCCCGACAGCCGGCCGATTGAATACGCGGGGGCATCACCCCAGCTTCGGGGTGACAAAGCGCGGCGACCGCTAGCGACAATACCTGCGGCTGGCTACGCTTCGAACGATTGGCCGCACCCGCACGTCGACTTGGCGGTCGGGTTCTTGATGGTGAACCCGCCGCCCGTCAGGTTATCGACGAAATCGACCTCGGCGCCCGAGAGGTAGCGAATGCTGATGGGATCGACAAAGAGCGTCACGCCGTTGGACTGAAAGATCCGGTCGACCTCGGCGTCACCGGTCCCTTCCTCGATCATCAGGCCGTACTGGAAACCGGAGCATCCGCCACCCTGCACGAACACCCGCAGCCCGGCTTCCTTCTTCTGTTCTTCGGCCAGCAGCCCGTTGATCTTGGCGGCCGCGGCCTCGGTTACGACAATCTGTTCAGTGACGACGGTCATCAATTCTGCCACGTCGGTCTTCTCCATGGGCTCGATACCGGCTAATTATAGCTTGTTTCAGGCGCGGTACCGCCTTGACCTCGCCCGGCAGGGTCTGGGCGGCGGGATCGCGCGTGGCGGCGAGCGCCGAGGTGAAGACCGTCTGCTCGTCCACCGGGGCCCCACGTCTCCTGGGCTCAGGTATACGATCGCGCTAGGGCGCAGGAGCATGCATCTAAAGCGCAGCATTAAACACCCTATTCGGGGGTTCGTCGACATGGACCACCGGTGGCGAGGTCCTGACGCCGGGCTCATCTGGTGTTGGGAACTTGGGAGGCAAAGAGCCGACAAAGAGCCCGAATTGGCCGAAAGAGTTAGAGAAGGGGCTTTGGTGCCACTCGGTTGGAAAGGTGGCGTCGCCAACGGCACAAAAAGCAAAAAAAAGAAGGGATCTCTTTTTTATTTGGCAGAGTGGCAAGGTCTTGCTGGCAAAGATCTCGACATTGACGCCGAAGGTGATACTCGTTTGGTTTGTTTAGCTACAGGGGTAGAAGTCACCTATTCGCGCAAACGTGGTTAAAAACACTGGTGTGAATTCGTTCGTCGTCATCGATTGCGAAACCACCGGCCTTGGCCGGCATGATCGCATTGTCGAGATCGCTGCACTCACGCTCGATCCCAAGACGTGGGAACCGGTCGATGAGTACGACACGCTGATCAACCCCGAACGAGATCTCGGGCCGGTCGGCTTGCACGGGATCACAGCGTCCATGGTCGAGGCTGCGCCCGTGTTCAGCGAAGTCGCCGCAGCGTTAGCGGGCCGGATTCATCACGCTATCTTGGTCGCGCACAACCTCCCCTTCGATTCACGGATGCTGGCGTACGAGTTCGCACGGCTTGGGGTGCCATTTGATGTCGGTTCTGGGCTGTGTACCTACAGGGCGACCGGCGAGAAACTCAGTGTCGCATGCGACCGGCTTAGAATCACGCTTGACATCCAGCACCGGGCACTCGCCGACGCCCGCGCGACGGCTGAGCTCGCTCACAAGGTCGCCGTCGGCGAACAATGCGATCTGAACGCAGCAACGGTTGGACACCTTCCCCACACTCTGAATCCACGCACCCTGCGCCGGGGAGCGGCGGATGCCGGGATCAGCGAACTGGCCCGTATCGTCTCTCGCGCTCATTATCCGTGCTCCGATGAAACACTGCTTCAGTACCTTGATGCACTGGATTGGGTCCTCGACGATCACCACATTGACGAGCAGGAGCGCACAGCGATTAACGAACTGGCCGATAGCCTCGGTATTTCCAGTGCGCGTCGCGACGAGGCGCACCACTCCTATCTGGCGTCGATTATTGCCGCAGCCAAACGTGATGGAGTCATCACCGAGTCCGAGCATCGGCTCATCAACCAGGTCATGGATGCCCTGGATATCACCGATGTGGTCATGCCCGATGTGACCAAACTTCAGGCCACAGGCAATCTTTGTAAAGGGATGCGTGTCTGTTTCACTGGCGAGGCGATTGTGGACGGTGAATCGATCGCCAGACACGTACTGGAGAAACGTGCGGCATGTACCGGGATGCAGCCGGTGGCATCGGTCACGAAAAAAGGGTGCGATCTCTTGGTTGCGTCCGATCTCTCAAGTCAGTCTGGGAAAGCACACAAGGCGCGCAGGTACGGAATTCCGGTAATGAACGTAATCGATTTCCTTGACCAGATCGAATGACGAGCGACTGATGAGCGAGGACCGGGAGCGGAAGCGGGCCATGTGGCGAGCGATCCATCGCCGGACGGCTGTACATTTGGGCAGATTGCGCACGAAGGCGATCGCGAAGGCTCACCCCTCGGGGGCTGGCTCTGGACAGCGTACACAGGACGGCTGCATCGTCCATAGGCGTTGGTGCGCGGATGCGGGCAGGCCTACGCGCTTCAAACCGTCGAGCCCGTCACCTACCGATGCGGTACGAGACGGGTCTGCCAAGCTCGGTCCTCCGGTTCAGAACGTGACACGCGA
The DNA here is from genome assembly GCA_963662965.1 of Vicinamibacterales bacterium. GTDB lineage: Bacteria > Acidobacteriota > Vicinamibacteria > Vicinamibacterales > UBA8438 > DTWD01. The sequence continues at coordinate 681,747 of OY759970.1, forward strand.
GCACGGCCTCACGCCGTTGCCCCGATGAACGGCGTGCCCGAAGACAGTCGCCGACGATCGACGTGTACCGGACGAACGCATTCTCCACGCGCGCGTGCTGATGGGAACCAGACGCCTTCGTCCACCGTCGCCGGCCGAGCGCCTTCACCCTCCTGATCGTCCGATCGCGGGCACCTGATCGGGCGCCCCGTCGAGACAACGACGCGGTCTTGGTCGGCGGCACCACGCCCCGCGCCCCTCGCGCACCGGCCGCACCCTAGAACGCGAGCGTGTCGGAGGCCGGATCCGCCGTCACTCTGGTGAGGTGTCCCTCCACCTCGTCGACCAGACTGATCCCCGTCATCGCGTCCTCGGTCGTCGGCTCAGTCAGCGCGCAGGCCACGATCACACGGGACCCGTCCACGCCGAGATGGAGCTTCCTCCAGCCGCGTCGCCCTCGGCCCCCATGTGTCGCCGCGGCCCACGCACCTTCGCCGACGATGGACAGTCCGGTGCTGTCAACGATGAGGTGCAGGCTGGTGCCCGGGCGGGCGCGCCGAAGCGCGAGGGCGAGATGCTGACCGCGTCGCGAGAGCGTGGTGTGATCGGGGGCCGTGAGATCGACGCCCAGCATCCCGAAGATCGAGGTCAAGACGCCCTCGGTCTGACGCAACGGTCAGTGGAAGAGGAGACTGAGCGTCAGGGCGGTTTCGATGGCGAGATCGGCATACTGGAGTTGCCCGCTCCGCCTGCCGACGCCAGCCGCTGCCCACGTGGCGATCGCGTCAGGCGTGAGCCAGAGGGTGACGTCGCCTCGCCGCACGAGGGCTCGGTCGTACTCGGCCCAGTTCCCGACGCGATACGTTGTCGTGTACTTCGGATGCACTCTCGACTTCACAGCGAGATCATGACCCGCCGGCGGTCGCGATGGTCAACATGCCGGCCACTGCTCGCCCACCGCGCTGAATCAGCGCACCAACGCCGGGCGGTATGATGAAGGCCCCTCGAAGGGGCCTTCGATTAGCCGAGTTCCAGCTTCTCTTGTTTCTTTTCCTCTGCTTCCTGCTTCCGGATGTAGTCGCGGATGACCTCTTCGGCCAAACCGACCGTGCTGACGCAGTACCCGCGCGCCCAGAAGTGGTAACCCGTGAAGTTGCGTTGCCGCCCCAGATACTCCCGATGGATGCGGATCGCCGACTTCCCTTTCAGAAACCCCACCGTGTTCGCCACGCTGAACTTCGGCGGGATGCCCAATAACACATGCACGTGATCCGACAGCGCGTGCCCTTCGACCAACTCCACGCCCTGCCGCTGACACAGCTCCCGAACGATTCTCCCAATCCCACGTCGCATCTCGCCGAAGATCGCCCGTTTCCGATACTTCGGCACCCACACCACGTGATATCTGCCATACCATCGGACGTGGGATTGGCTCTGCCACTCTCGCATGACGGTCTCCTTTCTGAACTGGGGAGTTCATGATTGGAGACCGTCGCATAGTCTTCGCCCAACCCCTACAACGGTCGAACCTCTGCGCGTCTCACCGCCTGAGGCGGTGGCTTACCTATTTGAGTTAACTAGCCTGGACCAGGATGAGGCGAACTAATCAGAGGATCAGGCCGCGGTCACCTCGGCCCACACGGTGAATGATCGTGCTCGCAGCATCCGATGATGCACCGACCTGAGCAGGTGCCGACCCACTCGAAACAGATTCTGAATGACACCGTGAACGTGCAAGAACCGCTGGGCGTGGGCAGGTGAGGTGAAGCCGCGCATCTGACGCTCCTGTTGGCGCGTAGGCTGATGGGATACTTCGGCGCGATTGTTCGCGTATTGGGTCGTGTCGTGGGTGACACCGGGCATGACGTCCCGATGGGCAACTCGGTAGCTGCCCAGCTTGTCGGTCACGAGACGACACGGTTCCTGTCGCTGACTCTTCAAGAGTTGTCGGAAGAATCTCCGCGCCGCACGCCCGTCCCGACGGGGTTGGACGAGAAGGTCAATCAGGTCACCGTCTTGGTCCACGGCGCGCCACAGATACTGGCGCTGACCGTTGATCGCGACGAAGACTTCGTCCAGCAACCACGTATCTCCGAGTCGACCTTGACGTCGCTTCAACCGCCGGGCGTAATCGGGGCCGAACTTCCCGCACCATTGCCGAATAGTTTCGTACGACACGATGATGCCGCGTTCGGCCAGCAGATCCTCGACATCCCGGAAGCTCAGGCAGTATCTGTGATACAACCAGACGGCGTGGCTGATGATTTCAGGCGGAAAGCGATGCCGAAGGTAGCGGGATCGTCGAATGTGCATCCCGGCATTGTGCCGCGCGGAGAGTTAACCTGACAAAACCAGATCGAATCCAGGTCGAGCCCGTCTGACACGCCGTCGACCTGTGCCAGGGCGGCGACCTTGACGTGGGCGTCCAGGTGATCGAGATCAAGCGACCCCGCGTCCGCGCCGAGGAGACCGAGGACGCGCGCAGAAACGATCGAGAACATTGAACGGGGCTCAGTTGATCGTCGAGGTCATCAATGGCGTGCCTTCGTCGATGGCATCAGAAAGGAAGCCGCCTGAGCGAACCCCATCCACAACTTTTGACAATATCTCTCGCGGCGGACGACAAAGCTTGATGACCGGCGCCAAGACGCAATTTCGATCGACGAGGTGGAACGTATCCTAATCTGAGCTTCTCTCAGGCCAGCAGGCGCAAGATGAAGCGTTCTTGGTCCTCGATCAGCTCAGGCGCCGTGTTGTTGTGCTTCTGCATCCCTGCGATGATTTTCCGCGGAATGCCCATCCCCATGTGCTCCAGATAGTTGTAGTCGTGCATGACCTCTTTCAGGAGTTGATTTCGGTACGCCCGCGTTCCGGCTCGCATCCGCTCTGGCGTAATCCCGTTTGGCAGCCTGCCCGGGGAGATGATTTCCAGCCGGTTGCTATAGAGGCTCAGCTCAACATCTGTGCTGGTCAGCAGATAGTCACGATGAATCAACGCGTTGACGATGGCCTCGCGGAGCGCCTCTAGGGGATAGGCAGGCTTTTCCACTCGTCTCCCGCCTTCCAGCTCAGTGGTTCCCGGCGCGTTGCGGTGCACAAATTCTAGGGCCTGCTCAACCAGACCGTTTTCAACGATCGCCCCGCTCACATCCAGCAATGGCGTCATAGGCCCGCGCAAAGCCCTTCGTTCGCGCGCAACGTAGTCTTTCTCCGTTCCAGGGAAGGCGGCAGCGTCAATGCCAGCATGAGGAAGAAAGCGGTTCGGCGTTGTTCCGAACAGCAACATTCCCCCAACGCTCACGCCCTCCTCGGTCATGATCTCCGTGTTGACAAGAAGGGTTCTCCAGCCCGCATCGTCAGCATCAGCCGGCACTGCCTGTTCCCGCACCCGCTCGAAATAATCTCGCCGCCGGCGCCGGTCCAAGTCATTGAGCGTCGCGCCGGACACCGGGCGCAACTCCGCGCGTATCAATCCGCGCTGCTGGAACAGCCGCCCCAGCTCTTCTTGAGTCGCTTCCCTGCTCTGGGTTCCAACCCTGATGTAGTACTTGTTGCTGTTGTTGTGCCAGAGGCCGTGAACGTCGTAGCCGCGCGTCACCCGGACGATCGCCACGTCCTTCCCAGGTTCGACCTCCCGAAACACCTCATAGAAAGGGATAATCGCCGGCCTAATCTTGTCCCGGCATGTCGTCATCACCCACTCTTCGAGGTTGGCTCTCGTGACACCGAATATGCTGCCGCCGTCCTCGACGCCCAGCAGCACCATCCCGCCGCCAAGGTTCGAAAAGGCGACCAGTTCCTTCGCCAGATCGTGGTTCTGCAAGGTGTCGCGCTTGAATTCGACACCGGAGTTTTCTCCGTTGTTGATGATCTCCAGCAATTCGGTGCGTGTTGTCATCCTTCAGAATCCATACTTGGAACGCCGCATCTCGAAGGCGTCCTTTCCCCCTTCGAGGATCTCCTCCACCAGCTCGCGCACCGGCCTTGAGTCAATGGACCCCATGTGCTCGGTCGCTATTCTGGCCTGCCCTTCTCCACCCTCTCCCGACGCGGCCAAGCCCAGAATCAAGTCGGCATCCCCAAGGACCGGGATGTTCGCGTTGTGGGTCGAGAAGACGAATTGTCGCCGCCGTTTTTCCTGCCTCATGATCGGCACCACGCCCTCGGTAATGAAGCGATTGTCGAGATCGTCTTCCGGCTGATCGACGACGAGAGGGGCCTCGGATTCCAGCAGTAATAGCAGCAGCACGGCCGTCGCCTTCTGGCCGGTCGATAACGCTTCCAGCGTCTGCCACGTGGGCGGTTCATCGTCGGGCGCCGTGTTCAGTTCCATCTTTGTCGTTGCAGGTAGGTCCAGCTCCTCGATTCTCATGAACAGGTCCAGGCTAGCTTGCGAGATTCTTTCGGCAGAGCCGGCCGGCAACGAGTAGTTTTTCATCAAGGCCTCTCTGCCCTCCCGGCAGCGCTGCACCAAGTCCGGCAGCGAGATTTGTTCGAGAGAGCGCAGCCGCTCCAGAGCGGCGCTCAGGTTCCCTCCGACCTCACGCAAGAGCTGCTCCAGTGGACCACGATTTCCCGCCATCGTGACCTCCACGCGCACGCGGTCACGGAGCTTGCGAGAAACCCTCTTCGCCGCGCTTTGAAATTCGCGGTACTCGCTCGCTTTCGTGTCCTCCCATTCCGACAGCAGCTTGCGGCGGTGCGTTTCGTGACTGGCCAGGTCGCGTTTCAGGTTCTCTTTTTTCTCTTTCAGCGGCCGGAGCTCTTCAATCTGCTTCCGAAGGCGGATGAACTCAGCCCCGTCAACCTTCGATTTCTGCAGCTCCCGCAGGAGCTTCTCATACGTTTCCTCGACGGTTTTCCGCTTCTCCTCCCAGCGGGCCTTGGTCCTCGCAACCGCGCTGTCAGCCTCCGCCAATGCCTTCGCGAGATCATCGGCGATCACCTTCAGCTTCGTGCTCAGCGTCTCTAAGCTCACATCGATTTCTGTAAGGATGTTCGCATTCGGCAACCCTTCCAGAGCTTTCGGAGAGACAAAGGCCGCATCCAGTGGGAGCATCCCCAGCAGCTCACTCTGCAGCGCGCGCACGGGATCAAGACGCTCCCCGCCATAGGCAAAAACACGCTCTTCACGGATAAGAAGGCTCTTTTCCTTCAGCCGATCTTCGAGCCCGGCTTCCTGGAACCGTTTCTGCGTCTCCTCCAGACCTGGAAGCGCCGCGAGCCGCTCGTCGAGCGCTTTCATTTCTCGCCGGACATCCACAATGCGGCTTCGCGAGCGTTCAAGCTCCAGCCTGAGCTTCGATTTCCGTCCCGAAAGGGTGGCATCACGGTCAACGAACCGCTCCAGCAGCAAAGTCAGCTTCTCCCGGCTCTTTGTTAGTTCGGAAATCTCGTGCTGCCCAAACACCTCCACATCCGGCATCACGTCTCTCGGCGAGAGCGTCAGCACTTCCCCGGTTTCGTCTTTTACGATGGGCGGATTCGGGACCGACCGCTCGATGGTGTAGCACCGCGAGGAAGGCTTGTGCGATCGCACCAGCAAGGAGATCTTTGTCCCGGAGCGAAGCACGTACCGGATAACGGCTTCATGCGACTTGCGCGCCTCTTCTCCGAGCGGTTCGAGGCCGAGTGCGTAGCGCATGCTCTCGATCATGGTTGATTTGCCGGTCCCCCTTCCGCCAACCAGCACGTTCAGATTGCCGTTGAAATGAACCGACGTGTCGCCGAGGAAACCGCCTTCCCACGTCACTGCCAGGAACTCCGCATGCGGTTCCGCTTGCGGGTCGCTATTGAGGCGGATGCGTGACTCGGGATCGAGAAAAGCCTGCCGCAACGCCTCGACCGAGACGCTCGACATCTTGATGAAGCACGAAGCTCCGTCCTTCTTAAGGTCCTCTAGATCGTTTACGTCCGAGGCGTTTATGATTGCTGCGGGTCGCGGGCGCTTGTGCTCCACATCCTTGTTTTCGAGGATGGGCCGTATGTTATCGGGCGCGCCTGAAATCGGACCGGCAAGTGCACAAGCCAGAAGATCTGGCGATTTCCAGGCATTCGCACGAGGCTGTCCGTTCAGCTTCCTTAGAAGCCCTCCATCGGCGGCCACATGCGCGGCCACGCAGATTGAGCCCCACTCCTTCGCCTGTGCCAACAGTTCAGTGGAATCAAGACTTCCCGTCGGTGAAGCCTTCGTCGTATCGTGAACGCCGCATTCTCCAATGAACCGTTCCAGCATGTCGTCCCTGTCTGGATCGAATAAGCAGAGAAAATGCACGCCGTCCTTTGTCACGGCTTCAAACCCGCTGAATGCAAACAAACTCGCAGCGCGGGCAGCCTTTACCAATCCCTTTGATTCGTCAACTCGATAGTGGTCCGTAACGGCGATGACTTCGATTCCTGTCTCATGGCAGGCGTCAACGATGGCAGCGTTGTAATCCTCTTCTCTCTGGAACGCCGTTTGCTTGTTGTGCCGCGCTAAATAGGCGAACGGATTAACCTGCAAGGCGCAGCGGTAGAACCGCGCGCCGTTGGGCAGCGCCAGCGCGGTGTTCAGCTGCACCGATAAAGTCACTGTCGAATTGACTGCCTTTACGGTCATTGCCCCGCCTCCATCAACACTCTCAGCCCATTGATCCATGCAACGAGATTTCCCTTTTCTTGCATGCGCCTGTCTGCTTCTCGCAGGAAGGATCCAACCACGTTGAATTGCTGACCTGAAGAAATTTGGTCCGGCACTCTCGCCGAAACATGTCGAACTGGCCGACCGCCGCCGCCTCGCTACGAGGCTGGTCGATGGTTTCGATCTTCTGCATCACAGGGCCAAGCCCGCGACATCGACCTCACCCCGATTGCCCTACTCGTCGTACTTCGCCTCCCACGCCTAGTTCCGTGCGGAGAGACAACGGATATGGATGTGCTGGCCCGTAGGTCTTGCCGTTGCCACTCATGCCCTGTCCGCCTTCCTTTTCGTTCTGCGGGCAGGCGCTCTCTCGCTTGCAGTGTACCTCTCGGAGGCCTCCCGGACGACCCAAGCCAGGGACACCTTCTTCTGGTGCGCTATGTCCTGGGGGATGTCCCGTGCGCTGTTAAAACTCAGCGGCAGCTTGGTTCACGACTACGCAACCATCTCTGACGACTCCCCGAGTCCTAACCGCGCGTCGCGTGCCCGGAGGGCAGCGACCAGCGCGGGCATATCTTGACATCCTTGCACCCGGCGGAACCCCGTCGCCGCTTCGAGCACCCCGGCGGCCACCCAGCGGCACTGTCAACTTAACGAGTCCGGGCCAGAATGAGGCGAGTTGATCCCAGGATCAGGCTGCCGTCACCTGGGCCCACACGGTGAACGACCGTGCTCGCAACATCCGATGATGAGCCGCCCTGAGTAGGTGTCGACCCACGCGAAAGAGATTCTGAATGACACCGTGGACGTGCAAGAACCGCTGCGCGTGGTCGGATGACGTGAAGCCTCGCATCTGACGTTCGCGTTGTCGCGTGGGTTGATGCGAGACTTCGGCGCGATTGTTCGCGTATCGCCTCGTGTCATGGGTGACCAGCGGCATGAGGTCCCGATGGGCGACACGGTAGCTGCCCAGCTTGTCGGTCACGAGCCGCACGGGTTCCTGTCGCTGACTCTTCAACAGTCGGCGAAAGAATCTCCGCGCTGCACGCCCGTCCCGACGGGGTTGTACGAGGATGTCGATCAGGTCACCGTCTTGATCCACCGCGCGCCAGAGATACTGGCGCTGACCGTTGATCGTCACGAAGACTTCGTCCAGGAACCACGTATCTCCGAGTCGACCCTGTCGTCGCTTCAACTGCCGAGCGTAGTCGGGGCCGAACTTCCCGCACCACTGGCGAACGGTTTCGTAGGACACGATGATTCCTCGTTCGGCCAGCAAATCCTCCACATCCCGGAAGCTCATGCAGTATCTGTGGTAGAGCCAGACGGCATGGCTGATGATTTCGGGCGGAAAGCGATGCCGATGGTAGCGGGGCCGGCGAGTGTTCATCCCGGCATTGTGCCGGGCGGAGAGTTAACCTGACAATGCCACCTGCGCACGTACATTGCCGAACCCCAGCGCGGCCGACGGCGCTGGACGCGCACGGCCACGGCGCGAGACGCGGTGTACGCCAATCGCCGCCGCATCCGCCGCGCACGGGGCCGAGCCCTGCAGCGCCAGCGTAGCGAACGAACGCCTCGAACGCCCCAACGCCCATCTCTACGAGACCGGAGGCATGCGGCGGACGCATCTGCGCGGGCACCCCAACATCCTCAAACGACTGCTCGTCCACACGGGCGCCTTCAACTTGGGCCTGCTCATGCGAACGCTGATCGGCGTGGGCACGCCGCGTGGCCTCCAGGGGCGCATGGCGGCGGTCTGGGCGCTCGTCGTCGCCGTGTGGACATGCGTGGTCGACCTCTGGCGCCACGATCACACCCCATCCGGCGATCCCGTGCCCGCAGGCACACCGCAGCATCGTTTCGAACTATTTCCAGTCCGCGCGGCAGAATGGGCCGTTTAACCACGGGCTGCTAGGGCTTGGATCGTCAAAATGGAAATCCCGGTGAAATACTAAGTCCTATCTACAAATCGCCTCTTCGGCTGGGCGGATTCAGGATCTAGCCAGTGCCGAACTCCATCCGATAGCGCTCTGGTAAATCGGCTCGCTGCTCCAGTGCTGCTACCAAGTGCCGGCCGTGCCAGATGGCGATAAGTGACGCCATACGAAAACGTGTTCGTGCCTCCTTCACCGCTTCCGTCTCGTTACTTTCGTCAGGAAACAGGAATTGCGTGCCCGTCCCGTTGGGATGACTGACTTCAGAGAGCCGGTTATAGGTTCGAATGACCGACACTATTTCGCCGAAGCTCTCGTCGACATCCTCTCCACTTGCTTTCAGCATTTCCATAAGGTGTGTGAACAGTGCGTACTTGCGATCAAGGTACTCGACATAGGCGACATCAATCTTCTCCAGGTGGCGCATTGCATCCATGACGTGGACCGGATCGATCTTCTTCCCCTTGACGCCTGCATAGAACCGGGCCAGCTTGGATTCCAGACGATCACGATCCTTCGCCGCAATCAGCCGCCCCATGTCATGCAAATAAAGGCACCCCATCGCAACCGTTTCGATAAGCGCTCGCCCCAGTACGGCAGCCGGTACGATGTGGTTCTTTGCAAGTAGCAAGCGAATTGCATCGGCAAGGACGACAGAGCGGCGCGCATAGCTGCGCGCCAGCTCAATCATCGAGAAGAGAGGGGTTCCTTTTGGATCGAACGAAATATCGATCGGTTTGTCTGCCCAGAACCGAAGGTCCTGCTCCACCTGCTCGATGCGGGTAGCTGTCAAAGGCGTGTTTTCAATCGGGCTCTTATCAGTCATCATCCCATGACATGAATGATGGTTCGGTGATGCCTATATCCCGCTTGGTGCCCTGTGTCGGGGATTTCCGTTCTATATCCTGGAAAGAATGGAGTCCATGGGAAGACCGAGGAAGTGCTCACCAGAGGTTCGGGAACTGGCTGCTCGGTTTGTGTTCGATCACCAGCACTAGCACGACTCGCGATGGGCCGCGATTCGGTCGGTGGCCCGGGCTTCTCCGGCGGTAGCAGATCGATGTCCACCTAAGCCTCCGTCGGGAGGTCGCTCGGCGAGACGGCGTCAATGATCGTCGCCGTGCCCGCGTGAAGTCTTGGTGCATGGCTTGAACGATTGATGGCGCTCGCGAAGCTCCGTTTGATCAGGCTCAGGCCCCAAGAACGCACCGCCTCCCGAGGCGCCGACGGGAGCCTGCTCCGGCACCACGCTGACTATCGGTGTCTATAGGCCGACAAGTCCTGATCGCCAAAAGCACGTTGGTCGACAAGCGGTATTTCATCCGGCGGATTACACAGGAGGCCAACTTCCATGTTCTCTAGAAACTCATACCTTTCCACTAGGGTTCTCAACTTGGCCCCCACAGGGTTCAGTACGTTATAAAACAGCAAGACGAGTTCATAGGACGACATCTGCGCCCTAAGAATTCCAGTGTAGCTGGACTTGTTGTCAACATCACTCTCATCTCGTAGTGTCCCATTAATCGGCCGAACCCAAGAATCGGGGTATTTCGGCTATCCTCCGCGACGTGGTCGATCCGATGACCCTGCGCTGGTTCTACGTGGCCCCAGCGCCTGGCTCCACCAACGCGACGGGACCGGACCGCGCCTGCTGAGCGGAGCTTGGAGAAAGTGATGAAGTGCCGAGCTATTTCCGAATCACTGCACTAGGTTGTCAAGGGCGGACCAAAACTAGACCAGAGTGGCGGAGGAAAATTAGACCATCCGGCCGCCCGGTGGCGTGTTTGAAGGTGGCTGTGCGGGTGGGCTGAAGCGGAGTCTGGGCACTCCCCCGGGGCGGGCCCGGACGCAGTGGAGGCCCGGCTGCACAGCCAGCGGCGTTGCAGGGGGAGGGGTCAGGACGCCGGGGCGGCAGCGTCTTTGCGAGCGTGCTTACTGTGTGCGAGGCGATAGCTGTCGCCGTTCAGCTCGAGGATGTGGACGTGATGGGTCAGCCGGTCGAGCAGCGCGCCGGTGAGCCGTTCAGAGCCAAAGATCTCGGTCCATTCGTTGAAGGGCAGATTCGAGGTCACCAGCGTCGACGCGTGCTCGTAGCGCTGGGAGAAGATCTCGAACAGCCGCTCGGCGCCGGTCTTCGACAACGGCACGTCGCCGAGCTCGTCCACGATCAACAAATCCTGCTTGGCCACCTGTTTCTGGAAGCGGAGCAGGCGCTTGTCATCCCGAGCTTCGAGCAGCTCGTTCACCAGCGCGGCGGCGGTGGTGAAGCGCACCCGATAGCTTTTCTGACAGGCGGCCCACCCCAAGGCCAGCGCCAGATGCGTCTTGCCTGTGCCGGAGTTGCCCAACGCTCAGACGTTCTCTCGCCGGTCGAGATACTCCGCGCGGGTCAGCTCGAGCACGAGCCGTTTGTTCAACGACGGGATCGCGCGGAACGCGAAGGTCTCGAGACTCTTCACGACCGGGAACGTGGCGGCCTTGATGCGGCGTTCGATGGCGCGCTGCTCGCGGTCGAGCAGCTCCAGCTCGCAGAGGCGGAACAGGGAGCGTGGACAGTCCAGCCCTTCCTGCGCGCAGTGCCGCGCCACCTTGTCGTACTCGCGCAGGAAGGTCGGCAAGCGGAGGGCCTTGAGATGGGCGTCGAGCAGCAGGGTCGACTTGGCCATCACTCGGCCCCTGCCCCCAGCAGCATCAAGGAGTCGGCCGCCATGGTCGTCGTCACCCGCGGGGCCGGGAGATGCGGATACTGCGCCAGGTCGAGGCGGGGCGGCCGGTGGTCGAGGCGGCACAGAACGAGATGCTTGACGGCGTCGAACCCGATCGCGCCCAGTCGCAGGGCGTCCTGGATAGCGCCGCGGACGTGGGCCAGCCGAAAGTCCTCGAGGAGCCGCAAGACCTGCACATACTCGCGGGTCCCGGCTTTGCCCAGCCGGGTCTCCAAGAGCCGCCGCAGCCGGAGAAACTCGTCTGGCAGCGCCCACCCGGTCAGCGGCGCCGCTTGATCGAGCGCGCCCGTCTTGCGCTCCAACAAGGCCAAGTAGTGCAGCGGATCGAAGATCAGCTCCTCACGCCCGTAGCTGCGACGATGACGGGCGATCTCCTCACTCCCGCAGACGATCACGACGACGTCCACGTAGCCCTTCACCACCACGTCGCGGTGGCCGTAGGCGGTTGGCACCGCGTAGTCGTTGCGGCGGTAGCGCACCAGCGACAACGACGTGACCCGCGTCGGGCGCGTGTCGCAGGCTTCATACGGGACCGGCGGCAACGGCAACAACGCGGCGCGGTCGCGCGCGAAGCGCTCCCCGATCGTCTCGGTGTGCCGCCGTAACCGCTGCCCGCGCCGCGCGCGGCACTGGCGCGCCAAGGCAGCGTTCAACGCGTCCCAACGAGCGACGCGCGGGACCGGCACGAAGAAGTTGCGGCGGGCGTAGCCGACCAGCCCTTCCACCTTGCCGTTGTCGTTGCCCTTCCCCGGCCGTCCGAAGCGATCGTCGAACAAGGAGTGCGAGTGGAGCTCGCTGAAGCTCTGCGTTCGCTGCCGCGTGCCGTCCCCGAGCATCTTCGCCACCGCCAGCGTGGTGTTGTCGTAGACGATGCCACGCGGCACGCCGCCGAAGGAGCGGAACGCGGCGTTGTGTCCTTCGCAAAACGCCTCCGTCGTCTCGGCCGGAAACGCCTGCACGAACGCGTCGTCGCTGTGCGGCAGATCCACGACCAAGTAGTGCGCCTTGCATTCGACGCCGTCGATGACCACCAGGGCTTCGCCGAAGTCGGCCTGGGCGTCGCCCGGCGGATGCGCGAGCGGCACGAACATCTCTTGCCCGCCCAGCTTCTGCCTGCGCACGTAGTCTTTGACAATCGTGTAGCCGCCCGTGAAGGCGTGCTCGACGCAGAAGCGCGCCCAGATGCGCGTGGCCGTGTGCCGTTGTTTCTTCGGGCGCTGCTGATCGTCGGTGAGGATTTGATCGATGACCCCGGTGAAGGCGTCCAGTTTCGGACACCGGATCGGTTTCGCCCGACGATACCCGGGCGGCAGGCGGTAGCGCAGCATCTTGCGCACCGTCTCCCGGGCCAGCCCGAAGCGCCGGGCCGCCGCCCGCTCGCTCAATCCCTCCACATAGACGCTGCGCCGCACCGCCGCATAGAACTCCACTCGATACATCAGAGGTGGACCCCGAAATTCGGACAGGTTGCTAAGGTGGATTCCGACCTCAGAATGGAGAGATCGGAATCATGCAGAAACGGAAAAAATACCCCGCTGAGCTGAAGGCCCGCGTGGCACTGCAGGCGCTGCGCGGCGAGCAGACGATGGCGGAGCTGTCGTCGCGCTACAAGATCCACCCGAACCTGATCGCGAACTGGAAGAAGAAAGCCCAGGAGGCGCTTGTGGACGTCTTCTCGGACCACCAGCAGCGCCGAGAGGCGTCTCGCGATGCGGAGATTCAGGAGCTGCGAGCGACGGTCGGCGAGCTCGTCATCGAGAAGGATTTTTTGTCCAAGGCCTTCGGCCGTTGAGTCACGGTCGAAGGCGAATGCTGATCGACTCGAACCACTCCGAACTGAGCATCTCGCGACAGTGTGGCTTGGTGTCGATCTCGCGCTCGACGTTCTACGACGATGGTCTCGGGGAGAGTGAGTTGACTCTCGAGCTCATGCGCCGGATCGACGAGCAATTTCTGGAAACCCCGTTCTACGGATCGCGGCAGAGGGCGCGTTGGCTGCGCCGGGAGGGCTTCGCCGTCAGTCGGAAGCGGGTGCGTCGTCTGATGCGAAAGATGGGCCTCCAGGCGCTGTACCAGCGCCCGAGCACGTCGGTTCCGCACCCGGAGCACCGGGTCTACCCCTATTTGCTGCGCGACCGAGCGGTCGAACGTGCGAACGAGGCCTGGTGCGCCGACGTGACGTACATTCCGCTGCACCGCGGCTTCCTGTACCTGGTCGCGATCCAGGATTGGGCCAGCCGGAAGGTGCTGTCGTGGCGCTTGTCCAACACGATGGATGCCTCGTTCTGTGTGGAGGCCCTCGCGGAAGCCCTCGCGCAGTACGGACCGCCAGCGATCTTCAACACCGACCAAGGCAGCCAGTTCACCAGCCTGGAGTTCACTCAGACGCTCAAAGACGCAGGCGTGCAGATCTCGATGGACGGCAAGGGCCGCTGGATGGACAACGTCTTCATCGAGCGGCTGTGGCGCTCGCTCACGTACGAGTGCGTCTACCTGCACGACTGCGAGGTTGGCTCCGAGGCGCGGGCCAGCATCGGCCGGTGGATCGACTTCTACAATGCCGAGCGACCGCACTCGTCGCTCGATGATCGCACGCCTGATGAGGCGTACTCGGATTTGGGAGGTGCGCCGACCTCGTCGCTGCGCTCCTCGTCAGCGCAGTCGGAAGCGGCTTAGAAACATGAACCTGGAATCCACCTTAACTTGGCCGCTGAGCTGTCCAAAGGATGGGGTCCACCTCTGTACCTCTGTGCCCCGCGCACAATGTATCGGGTGCTCGCGGCGGCCACGGAAGTGCGCGAGCGGCGCGCCCAGGCCCGGCATCCGGCGTATACCGCACCCGAGCTCGTGGCAACGCGCCCGAATCAGGTCTGGTCGTGGGACATCACCAAACTCAAGGGCTCGATCCCGTACCGCTACTACTCGCTGTACGTCATCCTCGACCTCTTCAGCCGCTACGCGGTGGGCTGGATGGTCGCGCGCCACGAAAATGCGCACCTGGCGGAGCGCCTGATTGCGGCGACCTGCCTGAAGCAGGGCATCGCCCCGCACCAACTCACCATTCATGCGGACCGTGGCGCGCCTATGCGGAGCAAGCTCGTCGCGCTGCTCTTCTCGGATCTGGGCATCGACGCCAGTCATTCGCGGCCCCGCGTGAGCAACGACAATCCGTTCTCCGAAGCGCAGTTCCGGACCGTGAAGTACCGGCCGGAGTTTCCTGGCCGGTTCGGCTCGCTCCAACACGCCCGCGCCGTCAGCCGCGATCTGTTCGCGTGGTACAACGACGCGCACCATCACAGCGGCCTCAGCTACCTGACACCAACCGCCGTGCACTACGGCCGCGCCGCGACGGTCCTCGCGGTCCGGCACCGCACGCGCCTGGCGGCATACGCCGCCCATCCCGAGCGGTTCGTGCAGGGGCCACCACGTCCAGAAACACCGCCCACGGCCGTGTGGATCAATCGGCCGCCGCAACCGACCCGCGAGGATGCCCCAGGAGCGACGCCCGTCACCCCGGACGACCCACAGTATGGGGTGATCCGCCGGTCACAACCCATCCGTGACGATCGCCCGATCACGCTCGTCACCAGCGTGGGGTCGCTACAGTAAATGCGGAATCAGGTTGTCTCAAAGGCATTGACACGGCCCGCAACCTCGAAGTCGTGCAGGTAGACGCACTCGTACTTGAGCGAGCGCCACAGCCGCTCGATGAAGACGTTGTCCATCCAGCGGCCCTTGCCGTCCATCGAGATCTGCACGCCTGCGTCTTTGAGCGTCTGAGTGAACTCCAGGCTGGTGAACTGGCTGCCTTGGTCGGTGTTGAAGATCGCTGGCGGTCCGTACTGCGCGAGGGCTTCCGCGAGGGCCTCCACACAGAACGAGGCATCCATCGTGTTGGACAAGCGCCACGACAGCACCTTCCGGCTGGCCCAATCCTGGATCGCGACCAGGTACAGGAAGCCGCGGTGCAGCGGAATGTACGTCACGTCGGCGCACCAGGCCTCGTTCGCACGTTCGACCGCTCGGTCGCGCAGCAAATAGGGGTAGACCCGGTGCTCCGGGTGCGGAACCGACGTGCTCGGGCGCTGGTACAGCGCCTGGAGGCCCATCTTTCGCATCAGACGACGCACCCGCTTCCGACTGACGGCGAAGCCCTCCCGGCGCAGCCAACGCGCCCTCTGCCGCGATCCGTAGAACGGGGTTTCCAGAAATTGCTCGTCGATCCGGCGCATGAGCTCGAGAGTCAACTCACTCTCCCCGAGACCATCGTCGTAGAACGTCGAGCGCGAGATCGACACCAAGCCACACTGTCGCGAGATGCTCAGTTCGGAGTGGTTCGAGTCGATCAGCATTCGCCTTCGACCGTGACTCAACGGCCGAAGGCCTTGGACAAAAAATCCTTCTCGATGACGAGCTCGCCGACCGTCGCTCGCAGCTCCTGAATCTCCGCATCGCGAGACGCCTCTCGGCGCTGCTGGTGGTCCGAGAAGACGTCCACAAGCGCCTCCTGGGCTTTCTTCTTCCAGTTCGCGATCAGGTTCGGGTGGATCTTGTAGCGCGACGACAGCTCCGCCATCGTCTGCTCGCCGCGAAGCGCCTGCAGTGCCACGCGGGCCTTCAGCTCAGCGGGGTATTTTTTCCGTTTCTGCATGATTCCGATCTCTCCATTCTGAGGTCGGAATCCACCTTAGCAACCTGTCCGAATTTTGGGGTCCACCTCTACCAGTGTCGACGATCACCGACCACTCGGAGGCGGAACGAATGCGGGTCGTGAGCTGGAACGTCAACGGGATTCGCGCGTGGGCATTGTCAGACTAATTAGGCTGGACCCAAAGAACCTGCAATCAAGGACTATCAGACTGCAAGCCACTCGGCCAGGGCGGCGGCTCGGCCTTGTTTGAAAATGTCGCGGCGATTGAGATGGCGTTGGTGGTTGAAATGGTTGTGGATCGAGGCATGGACAGAGGTGAATTTCTGCAGGGTCTTGATGTCTCTGAACCGAGCCATTGCCCCTTCCCGCCTTCGAAAGGGTTGATGTGAGTTTTCCGCCCGGTTGTTGAGCCAGCGCCCGGTCTCTTGGCAACCGTCATTGCCGATCACCTTCATCGCCGCACGATATGACGGTAGCCTGTCCGTGACGATCGAAGCCGGTCGGCCATAACGCTTCATCGCACGCGTCAGGAACTCAAGCGCAGCCCTGCGATCCCGCCGTTTCGTGACAAAAACCTCTACCACTTCGCCTTCGTGATCCACAGCGCGCCATAGATAATGGGTCTTCCCGTTGATCCGGACACACACCTCATCAAGATGCCAGCGCCACAGCGAATAGAATCTATGATGAACACGGCGTTTCCGGATCTCCGCGGCAAACACTGGACCAAAGCGGTTCCACCAGTACCGCACGGTCTCATGGCAGATGTCGATGCCGCGCTCACACAGAAGATCTTCGACCTGTCTCAGCGATAAGGGGTAGCGGACATACATCATGACCGCGAGGCGGATGACCTCAGGCGAACTGTTGAAATAACGAAAGGGATTGTGCATCACCGGAGGTTATGAGGCCTTACGTCCAGGCTCAAGCCGATTTACTTTGACAATGCCCGTCGCGGAGATCCCGCGCGGCGACGAAGAATGGGCCGGCGGGGCTGACTGCCGGCCGCTCAGTGGACGTCCGAGGTCTGAGCTCCCGGCGAGATCACCCGCGCGATCATCTGGGTCAGCTCGTCGGCCGGCAGCTCGAACGGCCCGGAGGCGACCGCGCCACTCGGAATCTCGATCGCGATCGCGACCCCCGGGTCCGCGTCGGTCACGATCCAGCTCAGCCCGCGCAGCGACACCTCGCCCCCACCGGTTCCGTCCCCGCTGTTGACCCGGTCGAAAACCCGTAGTGTGGACAGCAGTACCTCGCGCACGTCGGCGTCAGTCCAGCCGGCCGGCTCGGGGCCGTCGTAGGTCACGGTCTCGGCGACCACCTCGTTCGTCCCCTTCAGCAGTACCTCGACATCGAATGTCATCATGTAATCCTCATGCCTCGAGAGCAGTAGCAAGACCCTGGCTACCGGTGCGCCACAAGCGCCTCCAGCTGCGCGCGAAACGCCTCGGGGTCGGTGACCGGCGCCTGACACGCAAAATCGCGACACAGATACGCGGTGGGTAATTCGTCCCGCATCTCCATGGCGCCCACCCAGGGAAGCCGCTCCGCGATCGCCCTCTGATGCGCTCCGGGCTCCACCACCAGGCTCACAACGCCCGGCAGGAAGAACGTGGTGAAGACCCGGTGCAACGCGGCGGTCGCGGTCGCGTCTCGCGCGCCCACGATGATCACCTGCGGCACCCCGCTGCGGTAGGTCGAGGCTGCCGCCATCATCATCGGCACGACCCGAGCCACCTGAGCCGCCAGCGCCACCCGCCGCAAGGTGCGCTCAACCCGGTCGCCGTGCTCGCGGGCCTCGTCGCCACCCGACAGATGGGCCAGTGTCAACAGGTTCCAGACGGCGACAGACCCGGCGGAGGGCTCGGCGCCGTCATACTCCTCCTTCAGCCGCAGCAGCACGGTCGGATCGTCCCCAGTCGTGCTGAACCAGCCGCCGCCCTCCTCATCCCAGAACAGCCGGTTCTGCGTCGCCTGCAGCTCGCGAGCCCAGTCGAGCCACACCGGGTCGCCGCCGGCCTGAAACAGCTCGAGCAGTCCCCAGACGACGCATGCGTAGTCCTCGCTGTACGCGTCGATGTCGGCGTGGCCGTCGCGAAACCGGCGCAGCAGCACACGACGGTCTGCATCCCAGAGCCGATCGTGCAGAAACCGTGCGGCACGCGTCGCCGTCTCCTGGGCCGCGACCGACCCGGGCTCGTCGAGCGGCGTGACCCGGGCCGCGCGCGCAAAGGCGGTAATCATCAACCCGTTCCACCCAGCCAGCACCTTGTCGTCCAGATGCGGGCGCGGCCGCGCGGACCGCGCCTCGAACAGCCGCCCACGCGCGCCATCGAGCACCGCCGTGACCGCCTCGACCGACCGACCGCTGAGCCGCGCCACGTCCTCCACACCGCGGGCCACGTAGAGCAGGTTCATGTTTGTGAACTCGCCATGCGGGTCATGGAGCGCGTTGCCGTCCAGCTCGATGCCGTATCGGAACCGAACCACCTCGGCGTCGTCACCGAACAGGTGCTCGATCTCCGGCTGGCTCCAGACGTAGAACGCCCCTTCGGTCTTGACGGCGTCGCTGCGACCAGCCTGCTCGGGCGGTATGCTGTCGGCATCCTCCGCCGAGAAGAACCCGCCGTCGGCATGTGACAGCTCGCGACGCACATACGCCAGTGTGTCGCCGGCCACCGTCGCGAACGACGGGTCGCCGGCTGCCTGCGCCGCTTCCAGACACGCCAGGGTCAGCTGCGCCTGGTCGTAGAGCATCTTCTCGAAGTGCGGGACCCGCCAGGCCGCGTCGACCGAGTAGCGGTGGAACCCGCCACCCACGTGGTCGCGCATCCCACCCGTCGCCATCGCCCGCAGGGTCTCGAGCACCATCTGCCGGGCCTCGACGTCCCCGGTACGCGCATGCTCGCGCAGCAGGAACAGCAGCTCGGCGGGTCGTGGAAATTTGGGCGCATCGCCAAAGCCTCCGGCGTGCCGGTCGAAGGTCCGGGCATACTCGCGCACTCCGGCCACCAACAGGTCCGCGTCCGGAATCTGGCCACCGCTGCCGTCCCGCCGGCTCTGCTGGGCGTCGCGTAGCCGCTCGATCACCCCGTCGGCCGAGCCGACGAGCCGATCACGCGACTCTCGCCAGTTCCGGGCGATCTCGGTCAGGATCTCCACGAACCCGGGCCGGCCCCACTGCGCGGACGGCGGAAAGTAGGTGCCTCCGTAGAACGGCTTCAAGTCCGGTGTCAGCCACACGCTCATCGGCCACCCACCCGACCCGGTCGTGGCCTGCACAAACGCCATGTAGACCCGGTCGATGTCCGGTCGCTCTTCCCGGTCGACCTTGATCGGCACGAAGTGCGTGTTGAGCACCTGCGCGATCTCGTCGCTCTCGAACGACTCGTGCTCCATCACGTGACACCAGTGACAGGTCGAGTAGCCGATCGAGAGAAAAATCGGCCGGTCCTCGTCCCGGGCGCGTGTGAAGGCCTCCGCGCCCCAGGGGAACCAGTCGACCGGATTGTTGGCGTGCTGCAGGAGGTAGGGGCTCGGTTCCTGGGCGAGACGATTGGGCATCGGTGGTGGGAGTAGTGCCGTGTCAGGTCAGTGTCCAGAGCGGTGAGCCGCCGGTTCGACACGACTGCGGGACCGGGCCGGTGTGCCCATGAACAGCGTGGGTCGGGCGGCTCGCCGTTGACAGCTACGCCTCGCGCTCGAGGAGGCGAATGGTCAGGTCGTCGCTCTGCCCCAGACGTCGCAGCGCCAGCCAGGAGGCATGACCGGCATCTCGGGCAACACGGCGGTCAGAGACGAGCCACCGGCTGCAGCAGGCGGTGGCTCGATCTCCGCGCACCCGCCGGCCCCGCTCGGTCAGATACAGATTCCCGACCAGTCCCCCGAGAGCCGCGCTCAGCAGCGTCGACAACAGTATTCGCGAGCGTCCTCCATTGACGACAGCATACCGGATTGGACCGGGCCGCAGAAATGAGGACGTCGATCCCCCCGAGCCGGAGGCACTGTCAACTTAACGAGTCCGGGCCAGAATGAGGCGAGTTGATCCCAGGATCAGGCTGCCGTCACCTGGGCCCACACGGTGAACGACCGTGCTCGCAACATCCGATGATGAGCCGCCCTGAGTAGGTGTCGACCCACGCGAAAGAGATTCTGAATGACACCGTGGACGTGCAAGAACCGCTGCGCGTGGTCGGATGACGTGAAGCCTCGCATCTGACGTTCGCGTTGTCGCGTGGGTTGATGCGAGACTTCGGCGCGATTGTTCGCGTATCGCCTCGTGTCATGGGTGACCAGCGGCATGAGGTCCCGATGGGCGACACGGTAGCTGCCCAGCTTGTCGGTCACGAGCCGCACGGGTTCCTGTCGCTGACTCTTCAACAGTCGGCGAAAGAATCTCCGCGCTGCACGCCCGTCCCGACGGGGTTGTACGAGGATGTCGATCAGGTCACCGTCTTGATCCACCGCGCGCCAGAGATACTGGCGCTGACCGTTGATCGTCACGAAGACTTCGTCCAAGAACCACGTATCTCCGAGTCGACCCTGTCGTCGCTTCAACTGCCGAGCGTAGTCGGGGCCGAACTTCCCGCACCACTGGCGAACGGTTTCGTAGGACACGATGATTCCTCGTTCGGCCAGCAAATCCTCCACATCCCGGAAGCTCATGCAGTATCTGTGGTAGAGCCAGACGGCATGGCTGATGATGTCGGGCGGAAAGCGATGCCGATGGTAGCGGGGCCGGCGAGTGTTCATCCCGGCATTGTGCCGGGCGGAGAGTTAACCTGACAATGCCGTCAGCCATCCCCCACCGCTAGCCATAACTGCGCTCATGGCGGCACACGGCGCACACGGCCTTGTCGAGCCCGCGCATCCGATGAGGCGTATGGCGGAGCCTTCTCACCACGTCCGCTATGCCTGACACGTCACACCGCTCCGTGTCCGTTTGCTGGAGTCTCAACCGCCAGAAGGCGACTGTCAGGTTGGTCAACTCCACCAGATCAGCGCCGGGATTGCAGACGCCTTCACACAGTAACTGGTACGTTGCAGGTCTCTCCATGTGCGAACTTCTGGCTCCGTGTTCTCGCGTGGGTGCTGTCAAGTTAACGAGTTCGGGGCAATCTGCGGGCGAGTTGATCAGCGATCAGGCTGCTGTCACCGCGGCCCACACTGTGAAAGCTCGGGCTCGCAACAGTCGATGATGGATCGACCTCAGCCGATGACGTCCCACTCGAAACAGATTCTGAATAACTCCGTGAGCATGCAAGAAATGCTGAGCGTGGTCGGGTGACTTGAAGCCTCGCATCTGACGCTCCCGTTGTCGTGTCGGTTGGTGCGATACTTCGACACGATTGTTCGCGTATTGGTTCGTGTCGTGGATGACTGAGGGAGAGGTGGACCCCATCCTTTGGACAGCTCAGCGGCCAAGTTAAGGTGGATTCCAGGTTCATGTTTCTAAGCCGCTTCCGACTGCGCTGACGAGGAGCGCAGCGACGAGGTCGGCGCACCTCCCAAATCCGAGTACGCCTCATCAGGCGTGCGATCATCGAGCGACGAGTGCGGTCGCTCGGCATTGTAGAACCCCCTGTGCCAATAATCTGTGAGACAACCTCCCTGGTGAGATTAGTGTAGGGGCGGGGAAGGTTGGAGAGATGACTCGCATGCCAGAGGCCGTGGAGATGGACGTGGTCGCGGGGCCGGGGGCGACGGGAGCCCGGAGGGCGACGGGAGGCCCCGGCCCCATGACCACGTCACGCCCGCCCGACCCTGACCCGGAGGTGCCGGCGACGGTCCAGCGCCGGCGCTTCTCCGCAGAATATCGGCTCCGCATCCTCACGCAAGCCGACGCGTGCAAGAAGCCCGGCGAGGTGGGGGCCCTGTTGCGTCGCGAGGGGCTGTACTCGTCGCTGTTGACGAACTGGCGGCGGCAGCGGGAGGCGGGGGCGCTGCGCGAGATGCGCGGGCGCCGGCGGGGGCCGACACCCCGCCCCGTTGACCCGCGCGTGAAGCAGCTCGAGGTGGAGAACCGCCGGCTCCAGCGGAAGCTGCAGCGGGCGGAGACGATCATGACGCTCCAAAAAAAAGTTGCCGAGATCCTGGGGATCCCCCTGACACCCAGCGACGACGACGAGACCGACTGATGCGCGCCATCGAGGCCGTCACGACGCCGGGCGAGACGGCGGCGCTGTGTCACAGCGTCGGCGTGTCCCGGGCGGCGCTCTATCGCCGGCGGCGCCCCGCGCCCCGCGCCACACCACCGCGGCCCCGTGCGCCGTCGCCGCGCGCGCTGGGTGCCACCGAACGCCAGGCGGTGCTCAACGTGTTGCACAGCGAGCGGTTCATCGACCAGTCGCCCGCCGAAGTCCATGCCACGTTGCTCGAGGAGCAGCGGTACCTCTGTGCCCCGCGCACAATGTATCGGGTGCTCGCGGCGGCCACGGAAGTGCGCGAGCGGCGCGCCCAGGCCCGGCATCCGGCGTATACCGCACCCGAGCTCGTGGCAACGCGCCCGAATCAGGTCTGGTCGTGGGACATCACCAAACTCAAGGGCTCGATCCCGTACCGCTACTACTCGCTGTACGTCATCCTCGACCTCTTCAGCCGCTACGCGGTGGGCTGGATGGTCGCGCGCCACGAAAATGCGCACCTGGCGGAGCGCCTGATTGCGGCGACCTGCCTGAAGCAGGGCATCGCCCCGCACCAACTCACCATTCATGCGGACCGTGGCGCGCCTATGCGGAGCAAGCTCGTCGCGCTGCTCTTCTCGGATCTGGGCATCGACGCCAGTCATTCGCGGCCCCGCGTGAGCAACGACAATCCGTTCTCCGAAGCGCAGTTCCGGACCGTGAAGTACCGGCCGGAGTTTCCTGGCCGGTTCGGCTCGCTCCAACACGCCCGCGCCGTCAGCCGCGATCTGTTCGCGTGGTACAACGACGCGCACCATCACAGCGGCCTCAGCTACCTGACACCAACCGCCGTGCACTACGGCCGCGCCGCGACGGTCCTCGCGGTCCGGCACCGCACGCGCCTGGCGGCATACGCCGCCCATCCCGAGCGGTTCGTGCAGGGGCCACCACGTCCAGAAACACCGCCCACGGCCGTGTGGATCAATCGGCCGCCGCAACCGACCCGCGAGGATGCCCCAGGAGCGACGCCCGTCACCCCGGACGACCCACAGTATGGGGTGATCCGCCGGTCACAACCCATCCGTGACGATCGCCCGATCACGCTCGTCACCAGCGTGGGGTCGCTACAGTAAATGCGGAATCAGGTTGTCTCAAAGGCATTGACACGGCCCGGAAGTCGATCCACCGGCCGATGCTGGCCCGCGCCTCGGAGCCAACCTCGCAGTCGTGCAGGTAGACGCACTCGTACTTGAGCGAGCGCCACAGCCGCTCGATGAAGACGTTGTCCATCCAGCGGCCCTTGCCGTCCATCGAGATCTGCACGCCTGCGTCTTTGAGCGTCTGAGTGAACTCCAGGCTGGTGAACTGGCTGCCTTGGTCGGTGTTGAAGATCGCTGGCGGTCCGTACTGCGCGAGGGCTTCCGCGAGGGCCTCCACACAGAACGAGGCATCCATCGTGTTGGACAAGCGCCACGACAGCACCTTCCGGCTGGCCCAATCCTGGATCGCGACCAGGTACAGGAAGCCGCGGTGCAGCGGAATGTACGTCACGTCGGCGCACCAGGCCTCGTTCGCACGTTCGACCGCTCGGTCGCGCAGCAAATAGGGGTAGACCCGGTGCTCCGGGTGCGGAACCGACGTGCTCGGGCGCTGGTACAGCGCCTGGAGGCCCATCTTTCGCATCAGACGACGCACCCGCTTCCGACTGACGGCGAAGCCCTCCCGGCGCAGCCAACGCGCCCTCTGCCGCGATCCGTAGAACGGGGTTTCCAGAAATTGCTCGTCGATCCGGCGCATGAGCTCGAGAGTCAACTCACTCTCCCCGAGACCATCGTCGTAGAACGTCGAGCGCGAGATCGACACCAAGCCACACTGTCGCGAGATGCTCAGTTCGGAGTGGTTCGAGTCGATCAGCATTCGCCTTCGACCGTGACTCAACGGCCGAAGGCCTTGGACAAAAAATCCTTCTCGATGACGAGCTCGCCGACCGTCGCTCGCAGCTCCTGAATCTCCGCATCGCGAGACGCCTCTCGGCGCTGCTGGTGGTCCGAGAAGACGTCCACAAGCGCCTCCTGGGCTTTCTTCTTCCAGTTCGCGATCAGGTTCGGGTGGATCTTGTAGCGCGACGACAGCTCCGCCATCGTCTGCTCGCCGCGAAGCGCCTGCAGTGCCACGCGGGCCTTCAGCTCAGCGGGGTATTTTTTCCGTTTCTGCATGATTCCGATCTCTCCATTCTGAGGTCGGAATCCACCTTAGCAACCTGTCCGAATTTCGGGGTCCACCTCTGGGCATGACGTCCCGATGCGCGACACGGTAGCTTCCCAGCTTATCGGTCACGAGGCGGTACGGTTCCTGTCGCTGACTCTTTAAGAGTTTCCGAAAGAATCTTCGTGCCGCAGGCCCGTCGCGGCGGGGTTGTACGAGGATGTCGATCACGTCACCGTCCTGGTCAACCGCGCGCCAGAGATACTGGCGCTGGCCGTGGATCGTCACGAAGACCTCGTCCAGGAACCACGTGTCTCCGAGTCGACCTTGACGTCGCCTCAACTGCCGAGCGTAGTCAGGACCGAACTTCCCGCACCACTGCCGGACGGTTTCGTACGACACGATGATTCCTCGTTCGGCAAGCAAATCCTCGACATCCCGGAAGCTCATGCAGTATCTGTGGTAGAGCCACACGGCGTGGCTGATGATTTCAGGCGGAAAGCGATGCCTCAGGTAGCGGGATCGACGAGTTGTCATCCCGGTATTGTGCCGGGCCGAGTGTTAACCTGACAGTGCCCCCACCGCGCTGAATCAGCGCACCAACGCCTCGCCGCGGCCCTCCGATCAGCCAGAGCGTCCTAGTTCGCCCAGCCCCCAGTTTCAAAATGGCTCCGAATCGTCTCGAGGTTCTGCGGAAGTGCACCTTCACATGTGACTCCAAGGTACGTTGCGGCACGGCTAATCCCAACAAAGAAGTACCTGTCAAATAGCTCAGGCAGGCGATTGGCGAGTCGATCGATACCGACGTAGAATACCGCCTCGAACTCAAGTCCTTTCACGTGCCGTACGTCGAATACCCGAACCTCGGACACATCTCCGACAGCCCGACCGTCCTTCAGCCCAGCGACGGGGATGTTGTTTCCGGCGAGACGAGGACCGAGTTCCGCCACAAGTGAATCGATCTCACCCTCGTCGTGTACGAACACAGCGATGGACGGTAGATACCCCGTCCTTTTCTCAACCTCGGTAATTCTGGAGGCAAGCCATGCTCCTAGGTTCGCTCCCCTGCAGTCCTCGGCGAGTTGTGGCGGCAGATCGGCGGCCTCTTCGAAACCCGAGTCCTCCAGACCAAGACCGAGATCGTCCACCGTTAGGGCAGAGGCCAGCTCTTGGAGTATCTTGCTCTGTCGGTAGGCGCGATTGACGCCGCGCATTGCGATCGGCCTTCCGGCAAGCTCGCTGAGCCTGTCGAATTCGGGCCGACTGCGAACGCCTTCGATGGTGATGCGTTGATTGAGATCACCACACGCGAACCATGACCGAAGGCGGGGATCGGATAGCTCGATGGTGCAGGCAAGCTGAACCGCGGAGAAATCCGTAGCCTCATCAACGAAGACTTGTGGCAAGTAGAAGTCCTTAATGCTCTCCAACCAGTCATAGCGAGATCTCTCAACGAGATGGCCACGGTTCGCCTCGAGTAGCAGCCTGGCATTGCGCAGCATCGTGAGGGTCATCACGTCGACTTCGTCCACTGAGACACGTTTCCGGTCGATCCAGCTGTCGACATCAGACGTGAAAAAACGTTCTTGCGGCGCCTTCGTTCTCCTAAAGCGATCGAACCAAACAGGGGCGCCCATCACGAGTGTCCGGGGCAGCTGAGCGAGGGTTCTGACGTGCCCGGTGGTGACGAGGCGCGCGCCAAGCGCCTGCATCTGCTCTGTGGGAGGCAATCTGGTGCCCATCATTTCGAGAGCACGACCGAGGCGTCCCCTCGGGGCTCCGCGCTGCATAGCCAACGAGCGGGAGCGGCCTCGAATCACAGAGAGGAGGAGCTGAGCGCACTTCACTCTCGCATTTTCGGAGTCGGTGGTGTCCGGTGCCGCCTCGTCGATACCGTCGTCGTCTTCAGGCTCATCGCCCTCACTCGCATCGCCGAGCAGTTGCGGCAGAGCGTCGACCATTTCGTCTAGGAGCGCTGGGTGTTGACGCACGAGCCGATTGCCCATTCTTCTCAGTTCGTCGCGATTCTCCTTCTGGAGCCGTTGAAGCTCAGCATGTAGGTCTGATTGGTCCAGGGCTCCTGCAAGTTCGCGGGGCGAGAGTGTCCCGCCCCGGTCGAAGAACCCGAACGGCGCACCCAGCAAGAGCTTCAGAGGTTCGTTGGCATGGGCGCGCAGATGTTCCAGCGATTGGCGGCCCCGGTCGAAGACACCATCGTTGAAGAAAGCTTCAAACGCGGCCTGGAGCTCGATGACAGTCGGACTCGACCGATCTGTCAACGGTGTTGTGTGTTCATCGAGCAGGAAACGGCCGGAGCTTTGAGCCCGCAATATCCGAAGAGGGCCGCGGCCGAGCTCCAGTCGCTGCTTTTGCCCTGTTCTCAAGTTCTCTGGTGTCGCTGGCACGCCTTCGCGGGTGAACGCATCCCTCAGGTACTGCTTCAGAAGCTCGGTCGGAGAGAACATCGCCCAGCCGTCCAGGCCACTCACAGAGGAAGACAGGCCGGAGCGAGTCAGCGCTTCCGTTTCATCGTCGGTAAGTCCGTCAGGAGTGCGCTTGGGGATGTCCCGTGCGCTGTTGAAATTCAACGGCGGCTCGGTTCACGACTACGCGACCATCGCTGACGATTCCCCGAGACCCAGCCGCGCGTCACGCGCCCGGAGGGCGGCGACGAGCGCCGGCATATCTTGACATCCTTTGACCCGGCGGAACCCCTTCGCGGCTTCGAGCACGCCGGCGGCCACCCACCGCAGCACCATCGTCCCACCGCGCCAGCGTTTCACATTGCGCTTCACATGGCGCGTGCGGCTGAGCAGACTCTCGATGGCGTTCGTGGTGGCGAGCGATCGTTGGAGGCGTTCCGACAGGCCCAAGCCGAGCACGGTCAGCGTCTCGTCGAGGCCTTCTCGGACGCTCGCGGCCGCACTCGGGTGGTCGGTGTCCAAGCGGCGAGCCAGGTCCTGCAGCAGTCGTTTCGCCGTCTTGACGGTGGCGTTCGTGTAGGCGCGGGTAAGGATTGCCTTCACCCACGGACGTTGTGCCTCGGGGAGATGCTCCAGGATGTTCCGGCCCTTGTGCACTTGACACCGCTGCACCACGGCGGCCCGGCCGAACGTCTGGGTCACCGCCGTCTCGAGGGCCTTCGCCCCATCGACGATCACCAGGAGGCTCCGGTCGGTGCGCAGCCCGCGACTCGCAAGATTGGTCAACAGGCCCTGACAGACCGTCGCATTCTCCGTGGCTCCTTCCCAGAGGCCGAGCGGGTGTTTGGTCCCCGTTGTGTCGATGCCCAGCGCCACCACGATACAGTGCCCGCCGACCTGGACCCCATCGATCAGCAGCACCGCCAGGTCCAGCGCGTCGAGCGGTGTCGCGCGCCACGCGTCCAGCTGCGCCTGGGTCTGCGCCACAAAGCGTCGACTGACCGCACTCTTGCTGGTGCCCCGCGTCGTGATGTTCGCGCCCAGCGGTTCGAGACTCCGCGCATATTGGCGGGTCGCCACGCCGATGAGCATCTGGTCGACGACGCGCCGGTTCAGCGGGTCCGCGTCCGTGAACGCCTGGGCCGTGGGCAGCGGCACCTCCATGCCGTCGCGCCGCACTCGGGGCCGACGGATCGCGACTTTATGCCCGCCCAGGACGACTTGGCTCGGAGCATGGCCGGCGCGATACGCGTGCCGGGCCGGCTGATGCGCATACCGGGGGCCACACACGGCAGCCCGATCTTCTTCGAGCATCGCCTCGAGCACCCGTAAGCCAGACGCGATGACCAGCTCCTGCAGCTCGGCCTGTGCATCGATGAGGATGTCAACCAACGGCAAGTGGCGCGACGCCGGGGATGCCGATTGGCGACGACGAGGGACTGTGTGAGACTGCTTCTTCATGGCGGCTCCTTTGCTGGGAGGCTTTCACCTCGGTTTAGTCACCGGTCGTATAGCACGACCAGTGAAGGAGCCGCCGCTTCAAATTTCAACAGCTACTGGGACATCCCCGTGCGCTTCTGCGCTAGCCGCTTGATCAGGGTTGTTGTTTTGCCGGTCCCAGGTGGTCCCAGGAGCACCAGCCTCGAGTTGATCGGCAGGCGGAAGACCTCGCCCTGGTAGTGGTCCAGGATAGGCTGATCCCGTAGGGCAATCCTCTGGACAACCCGTCGGCGACGCGCGTCTCTCCAACGCGTTGTTTCAGCGTCCTTGTCGAGGAGTTGTCCGAGAAGGTCGGGTATGGCCTCGTCGCTGGGGGCTATTCCCTCAAGTTCGCTGAGGAGTGCTCTGATCGAGTCAAGCTCAGCACTCCAGTCTTCAAATTCGAACCGGTCGTCAAGCCCGTCCCATTCACCCTCTATCAGTTTGGGCCGCAGTTGGAGGCGCTCGCGAACACGGACGCGTCGTCTTTTCCCCGCGATGTCCAGTTCATCGCCCTCACCGGCGGCGAACTCCGCTAGACGCCCTACTGGAGATCGATACGACACGACACGAGCGTCCTGAATCGCTTCTCCAATCCCAGCGGCCGACGCGCGCGTGATGTAGAGCGTTTCGAAAGTCCCCTCCTCAGTCTCCCACTCGACCTTGAGCCTTGCCACAAAGGGCTCCCTTGTGAGTCGCGCGAGGTACTGTCTGTCGGCTGCCAGCGAGCGCTCGATGCTGCGAAGGCGGCGCCCCTGGTCGGTCATTGGATTGTCGAGCAGCGCGAGCACCTTCGTCGGTATTGTCAAGTTAAGCGGAATCGCGATGATCGACCCCCAACATACCGGGTTCGCGACGGGACTCGAGCCCATCATCTTGGGGGTCGGTCAGCCTGATTCTGCTTAACTTGACAATACTGACCTGGGCCTCCGTTCCCGAGGACTATGACGTTCAACTCAAAGCGCTGCGCAGACACCTCGACATCAGTCAGTCTGGACTCGCGCGCCTGGTCGGAGCCGCGGCATGGGCGTCGTCTACCTGACCAGCATGACTTGATTGAGCCGCGAGCCGTCTCGGACGACCGCGGTCGTCGGGTCCATCGGGTAGGCGAACAGCTGTGGATCGCCCAAGACGACATCATCCGGCGCGACCACCTGGCCCGCGCGCGCCCCGAGTGCGAAGACGAAGCGGTCGTGTGGTTGCGGCCGCGTCTGTGTGGGGTCGGGTTCCTGTGCGATCGCGCGAAGCGGCAGCGCCAGCGAGAGGCTTGCCGCACCGGCGCGGAGCGGCAGTGCCAGCGAAAGGCTCGCCGCGCCGCGCAGGACCGCGCGCCGACCGATGAGGCGCGTGCTGGGCACTGTCAACTTAACGAGTCCGGGCCAGAATGAGGCGAGTTGATCCCAGGATCAGGCTGCCGTCACCTGGGCCCACACGGTGAACGACCGTGCTCGCAACATCCGATGATGAGCCGCCCTGAGTAGGTGTCGACCCACGCGAAAGAGATTCTGAATGACACCGTGGACGTGCAAGAACCGCTGCGCGTGGTCGGATGACGTGAAGCCTCGCATCTGACGTTCGCGTTGTCGCGTGGGTTGATGCGAGACTTCGGCGCGATTGTTCGCGTATCGCCTCGTGTCATGGGTGACCAGCGGCATGAGGTCCCGATGGGCGACACGGTAGCTGCCCAGCTTGTCGGTCACGAGCCGCACGGGTTCCTGTCGCTGACTCTTCAACAGTCGGCGAAAGAATCTCCGCGCTGCACGCCCGTCCCGACGGGGTTGTACGAGGATGTCGATCAGGTCACCGTCTTGATCCACCGCGCGCCAGAGATACTGGCGCTGACCGTTGATCGTCACGAAGACTTCGTCCAGGAACCACGTATCTCCGAGTCGACCCTGTCGTCGCTTCAACTGCCGAGCGTAGTCGGGGCCGAACTTCCCGCACCACTGGCGAACGGTTTCGTAGGACACGATGATTCCTCGTTCGGCCAGCAAATCCTCAACATCCCGGAAGCTCATGCAGTATCTGTGGTAGAGGCAGACGGCATGGCTGATGATTTCGGGCGGAAAGCGATGCCGATGGTAGCGGGGCCGGCGAGTGTTCATCCCGGCATTGTGCCGGACGGAGAGTTAACCTGACAATGCCCGTCCACCGCGCTGAATCAGCGCACCAACGCCGTCCGGCTCGGGCGCGTACGGCATTCTCGCATCGATCATCCAGGACCCGACCATCGGACCGGACAGCTACACCGGCTATCTTGTGAGCACCTTCCAGGGGTCGACCGAAACGACCTTCTACGTGCTGGCCGTCTACTACGGTGCCGTCCAGGTTCGCCGGATCCGACACACATTGGCCGCCGCCCTGACCGCCGACGTGGCCGGCATCGGCGGGGCCGTCATCGCCTGCAGCTACCTCTACGGCGGCCAGTAGTTCCGGGGTCGTCTGCGGTGAGCTCCCGGCCGGGCCGCCGCACGAAGGAGCCAGGTGATTGACCCCCAACGTATCGGTACACCGCACTCGGATGACCGGTGCTTCCGCCATCAACTGTTGCTACCCCGCCCTTATCTCGTTCTAACCAAACCGCTTAGACTAGATATTCAGTGCCAGAGAGGTGCCAGCGTCAAAATCGGCTGGAAGTATCTGGATGATTAGGGCTTAAGCTCTCTTCACCAACACTTGATGACGGAAGCACCTATAAAATGGCCCGAACAAGGTACGACATGATGACAAGCTCGACCGCCAAGCCAGAGAGGAACGAAGAGCTCAATCCGTTCGCGATCGCGCAGCGCCAGTGCGACAACGCGGCCCGATACCTGCCCGCGCTCGAGCCCGGACTCTTCGAGTTCCTGAAACGGCCCGACAAACTGACCATCGTGGAGTTCCCGGTCGCTACGAGCTCTGGAAAGGTCCAGAACTTCGTAGGGTACAGGTGCATCCATAGCCGGAGCCGCGGCCCCGGCAAGGGTGGCATCCGATATCATCCCGACGTTACGGCCGACGAAGTTCGAGCTCTCGCTTCGTGGATGACCTGGAAGTGCGCGATCGTGGGCGTCCCATTCGGCGGAGCCAAAGGCGGTGTGGTTTGTGACCCCAAGGGGCTCAGCTCCGAAGATCTCGATCACATCACGCGTCGCTACGTCGCCGAGCTAGGCGACAACATCGGACCCTACACCGACATCCCGGCGCCCGACGTGAACACGAACGCTCGGATCATGGCGCTGATCTACGACACCTACGATATGATGCACAAAGGCGAGAACAACCTCGGCGTCGTCACGGGCAAGCCCGTGCACATGGGTGGGTCCCTCGGCAGGGAAGAGGCCACGGCCAGGGGCGGGCTCTTCACCACCCTACGTGCGCTCTCCCACGGCATACTCTCAGGCTCGACGGACCTGCAGAGGCTCTCGGTCGTCATTCAGGGATTCGGTAACGTCGGAGGGATCGCCGCCACACTGTTCCACGAGGCCGGCGCTCGGATCGTCGCCGTGAGTGACACTCGGGGTGGTGTCCATTGCGCGGACGGCATCGACCCGGCCGTCGCCCACCGGCACAAGCGCGAGACGGGTTCGCTGAAGGGTCTGGCGGGCTGCCAGGACGTGACCAACGAAGAGTTGCTGACGTTACCATGCGACATCCTGATCCCCGCGGCTCTAGAGAATCAGCTCAGGGGCGACAACGCGAGCGACGTCCAGGCGCGGATGATCGTGGAACTAGCCAACGGCCCGACCACACCTGAGGCCGACTCGGTCTTCCACGAACGAGAGATCTCGGTTCTGCCCGACATCCTCGCCAACGCTGGCGGCGTGACCATCAGCTACTACGAGTGGGTGCAGAACAACGAGAACGAGCAGTGGGACGAAGACGAAGTGAACGGCAAACTCAAGCGGATCATGACTAAGGCTTCCGACGACGTCATCGAAAAGCGGACCGAGATCAACGGCTCCTTGGTGGACTTGGAGACTGAGCGGCAGCGCCTGGGTCGGGATGGCGATCCATTGGACCCTGTCGATCTACGGACAGCAGCGTTCGTCCTGGCTGTTGAGAGGGTGGCGCGGGTGGCGCTCGATCGAGGGATCTGGCCGTAGACGATAGTCCGCAATCACCAGGCTCGTGTTTCCGGTGCAACCCCGTTCTCGAGCACCTTCCATTCCTGAGTGGGCGGTCACCCGGCGCTCGATGCCGGCCGCCTCGGCCGCGGCCGTAAACCGTAGCCCGATCATCTGCGCCGAGAGCGGGACCACGCGGTTGGCGGTAGCAATGCGGAGGGTATTGTCAAGTTAACTCTCCGCCCGGCATTGTCAAGTTGCGGTCGCAACTGGCAAAGTAGGCCGATGACGAGCCCGTCGCCCAGCTACCGCGGATATCGATTTCCACCCGAGATCATCAGCCACGCTGTCTGGCTCTACCACCGATTCAGCCTGAGCTTTCGTGATGTGGAAGATCTGCTCGCCCAGCGAGGCGTCACAGTGTCGTACGAAACCATCCGCCACTGGTGTCAGACGTTCGGTCTTGACTACGCACGACAGTTGCGGCGCCGCCGAGGTCGGCTGGGCGACACCTGGTATCTGGATGAAGTCTTCGTCACGTTCCACGGTCGACGACAGTACCTGTGGCGGGCCGTGGACCAAGACGGCGACGTCCTCGACATCTTGGTGCAGTCACGGCGTGACCGCTGGGCGGCCGCGCGGTTCTTTCGCAAGGTATTGCAAGGACAAGGTCGGTCACCTCGTCGTCTGGTCACCGACAAGCTGCGGAGCTACTCCGCGGCGCACCGCACCGTGATGCCATCCGTGGTTCACAGTACGCGGCAGTATGCGAACAACCGCGCAGAGGGTTCGCATCAACCGACGCGACAACGCGAGCGACAGATGCGCCGGTTCAAATCCGCCGCGCACGCGCAGCGATTTCTCTCGGTCCACGGACTCGTGCTGAATCTCTTCCGGGTCGGGCGACATCTACTTCGGTCGGCGCACCACCGCGTGCTTCGGATGCGGGCGTTCGCCGAATGGGATGCGGTGACGTGTGCCTGCTAAACGACGAGGGATTCCGAGCCATCGAGGGATCGTCACGCCCGCCTCTCATCAACTTGACAGTGCCTTCGAGGTGGCGCATATGTCGTCAAAGAACACCCAGGCTGAGGGAGACAACCGGGACCCGATTATTGTCGAGGCACAACGCCACCGCGATCAGCGGGACAAGACCTATCGGGAACATGCACTCAAGATATATCCCTGGATCTGTGCGAAGTGCGGTCGCGAATTCAGTGGCAAGAAGCTTCGCGAGCTTACGGTCCATCATAAGGACCACAACCACGACAACAATCCACCTGACGGGAGCAACTGGGAGTTGCTGTGTCTCTACTGTCACGAAAACGAGCACGCACGGAATCAGGTAGCTGACGCGTACGGGGAGGCGACCCCGGACGAGGCGCGAGAGCCCACCTCGAAGTACAAGCCGTTCGCTGGTCTTGCGGATATGTTAAAGCGCAACCGATAGCCGCAGCTAATACCTTTAACCGTCGGCTCCCGACTCGGGCACTATGATGTCACCGCCAAGATCGGTGAAGTGGGGGAAGTGTGGCAGGCCACCGATACGAAGCTCACCAAGTTTGGCTAAACGGGAAAAGCAGTGGGTTCCGATGGAACCGGCATTGTGGAGTCAAGCCCATTTCTTGTTGGAACTCTCCGCGGCTCCTGATGGCTTACGCGGCTTTCTTCTTCGACGTCGTCGTGTCGATCTTCAGCTCTCGCTTCATTGCGTCACGAAGCTTGGGCAGGTGCCGGTAGCCCATCACCTTGCGTAGGCGCGGCTCGATGTCCAGGAGCGCCGTGGCCAGCCAGCGATGGCGTTGACTTGAGTTCTGCCAGTGATCGACCTTCGCACAGCGTTCCTCAATGAGCGCGTTGATAGACTCGAGGCCGTATGGTGCGAAAAAGCGACCGAGGCTAGGTCGGTGCTGGTCGAGTCTCCCAAGTAGTCTCAGGCTATGCCGCCTGCGCTGCAGTTCCTCGTCCTCACGTTCGCTGGCTGGGTGAACCGTCACCAAGACGATCTGATCGACTATCTCCGGGAGGAGAATCGGGTCCTCCGAGAACACCTGGGCCCTCGGCCGCTTCGCCTGACGGACGCCCAGCGTCGTCGACTCGCTGTGCGCGGTCACAAACTCGGCCGGCGGGTCTTGACGCAGGGCGCGGGCATCGTCACCCCGGATACGATCCTGCGTTGGTACCGGAGACTGATCGCCAAGAAATACGATGGCAGCGCCCGCCGACGTCGAGGTCGACCAATGACCCGACAAGACGTCGCCGAGCTCGTGGTCAGGATGGCGGTCGACAATCCGCGGTGGGGCTACACGCGGATCCGCGGCGCGCTCTCAAACCTCGGCCACACTATCGCCCGGACCACGGTGAAGCGGATCCTGCACGACCACGGAGTCGACCCGGCGCCCGAGCGGAGCCGGCACATGCCCTGGAAGACGTTCCTGCAGGCGCACTGGGAGGGCCTGGCGGCCTGCGATCTGTTCACCGTCGAGGTGTTGACGCTGGCGGGGCTCAGGCGGTACCTCGTCTTCTTCGTGATCGAGCTGAGATCCCGCCACGTGACCATCGCCGGGATCCACCCGCAGCCGGGCGGCGCGTGGATGGAGCAGCAGGCCCGCAATTTGACCGACCCGGTCGATGGCTGTTTGCGCAGGGCGCGCCCTCTGATTCACGACCGCGATCCCCTCTCTACGCGGGTCTTTGGCGAGATCCTGGAGAGCGCCGGTGTTCAGCCGATTCGGCTGCCGCCGAAGAGTCCCAATCTCAACGCCTATGCCGAGCGGTTCGTCAGGTCGATCAAAGAGGAGTGTCTCACACGCGTGGTCCCGCTCGGCGAGGGGCATCTGCGTCGTCTCGTCTACGAGTACATAGAACACGACCATCGCGAGAGAAACCACCAGGGACTCGACAACCAGCTCCTGCAACGACCACCACCTCCGCGAAGGCCGGACGCCGACGTTCGGCGGCGGGTACGCCTCGGAGGATTACTCAGTTTCTGGCATTGTCAGACTAATTAGGCTGGACCCAAAGAACCTGCAATCAAGGACTATCAGACTGCAAGTTGACGCCACTCGGCCAGGGCGGCGGCTCGGCCTTGTTTGAAAATGTCGCGGCGATTGAGATGGCGTTGGTGGTTGAAATGGTTGTGGATCGAGGCATGGACGGAGGTGAATGTCTGCAGGGTCTTGATGTCTCTGAACCGAGCCATTGCCCCTTCCCGCCTTCGAAAGGGTTGATGTGAGTTTTCCGCCCGGTTGTTGAGCCAGCGCCCGGTCTCTTGGCAACCGTCATTGCCGATCACCTTCATCGCCGCACGATATGACGGTAGCCTGTCCGTGACGATCGAAGCCGGTCGGCCATAACGCTTCATCGCACGCGTCAGGAACTCAAGCGCAGCCCTGCGATCCCGCCGTTTCGTGACAAAAACCTCTACCACTTCGCCTTCGTGATCCACAGCGCGCCATAGATAATGGGTCTTCCCGTTGATCCGGACACACACCTCATCAAGATGCCCGCGCCACAGCGAATAGAATCTATGATGAACACGGCGTTTCCGGATCTCCGCGGCAAACACTGGACCAAAGCGGTTCCACCAGTACCGCACGGTCTCATGGCAGATGTCGATGCCGTAAGGTGCGTTTAATCGGCCGACCGCTCATGCGGCCTCCCGGTGGTAGAAATTGAGCAATCCGCCCAGACGCTCCCGCCGCTGAACGTCGGCGGCCAGGCTCACCGGCGGTGGCGGTCGTTGCAGGAGCTGGTTGTCGAGTCCCTGGTGGTTTCGCTCGCGATGGTCGTGGTCGACGTACTCGCCCACGAGGAGACGCACGTGCCCTTCGCCGAGGGGGACGACGCGACTGAGCCACTCCTCTTGAATAGAGCGGACGAACCGCTCGGCATCAGCGTTGAGATTGGGACTCTTCGGCGGGAGACGGATCGGCTGGACACCCCCGCCCTCTAGGATCTCGCCAAAAACCCGCGTGTCGAGCGGGTCGCGGTCGTGCATCAGAGAGCGGGCGCGTCGCAAGCAGCCATCGACCGGGTCCGTCAAATTGCGGGCCATCTGCTCCATCCACGTGCCGTACGGCTGCGGATGGATCCCGGCGATGGTCACGCGGCGGGACGGCAGCGCGATCACGAAGAAGACCAGGTACCGCTGGAGCCCGGCCAGCGTGAGCACCTCGACGGTGAACCGATCGCAGGCCGTGAGGCCCTCCCAGTGCGCCTGCAGGAACGTCTTCCAGGGCATGCGCCGGCTCCGCTCGGGAGCCGGGTCGATCCCGTGGTCGTGCAGGATCCGCTTCACCGTGGTCCGAGCGATCTCGTGGCCGAGGTTCGAGAGCGCCCCGCGGATCCGTGTGTACCCCCACTGGGGATTCTCGACCGCCATCCGGACCACGCGCGCGGCCACGTCACGTCGCGTCATCGGCCGGCCTCGACCGCGGCGGGCGCTGCCGTCGTATGTCTGGGCGATCACTCTCCGGTACCAGCGGAGAATCGTGTCAGGCGTGACGATGCCGGCGACCTGCATCACGACGCGCCGTCCGAGTTTCTGGCCGCGCACGGTGAGTCGACGGCGTTGGGCATCGGTCAGGCGAAGCGGCCGCGGGCCCAGGTGCTCCCGGAGAACCCGATTCTCCTCCCGGAGATACGCGATCAGATCGTCTTGGTGGCGGTTCACCCAGCCAGCGAACGTGAGAACGAGGACCTGTAGCGCAGGCGGCATGGCCTGAGATTACTTGGGAGACTCGACCAGCACTGACCGGACCTCGGCCCATTAAACGCACCTTACGCGATCGCGAGAGGTCGCGCATTCGTGTCGGACGATCAGGACTGACGACGGCGTGACTTGCGACTGGCTGCATTGCAACTCTTCAGTTATCAACGATCTACCGGCTTTCGAGCACTCTTCGGGCATCCCGGCGGCACTGGAGCGCTCGCATCGACGCGGCGCAACACCTCAGATGATGACCGGCTCGCGGCGCACGGCCTGGAACTTCTTGCCCAGGCTCACGACGCGTGGTTCTACACCATCGGCGACGCCGATGTCGACCAGCACCACATGGTCCTCTGCATGATCGATCATCCCGTCGAGGCGCGCAACCAGGCTCGCATGCCGGCGGCGGCTCAGGCGGCATTGAAATACGGAGAGCTGAACCCATTCGCCGTATCCCCGCATCAGCTTGAACACACGCCGCCACCGCTTGGGTTCGCTGATGTCGTAGACGACGATGTAGAGATGCTCCATCGGGTCACCGTGTCGTGAAGTTGGGATGCTCGCGCAGCTCACCCAGCAGGAAGCGGCCGAACAGCCGGGCCTACATCTCCATCAACCGGCGGTAGCTGACGCGGTAGCCGAACAGCGGGTGGACGATCTCGTGACCGAGACGGCGCTCGAAGGTGGAGATGAAGCGGCGGCGGCCGTCCTTGCTCAGGTTTACGGCGCCGGCCACCTTCGTGAAGTCGGTGGGCCGCACCTCGCCGTTGTTGATCGCGTGGACCACCACCGAGTCGGCGACCAGGGGACGGAACGGCTCCATCAGGTCGAGGGCTAGCGCCGGACGGCCGTAGCGCGGTTGATGGTAGAGGCCCCTGTAGGCATCGAAACCGACCGCCGTCAGCGTGACCGTCCAGGAACGGACCAGCAGCGAGTAGGCGAAGGAAAGCAACGCGTTGACCGGATCCTTCGGGGGACGGCGGTTGCGCGTCTCGAAGTCGAACGAGAACTCCGAATTCGACGCAGACTCCTTGAGCATCGCGGAGAACGAGCGAAAGTAGCGCGCCGCGGCGGCGCCCTCGACGCCGAGCAACGCCGGCAACGA
Organism: Vicinamibacterales bacterium; assembly: GCA_963662965.1. GTDB lineage: Bacteria > Acidobacteriota > Vicinamibacteria > Vicinamibacterales > UBA8438 > DTWD01. The sequence goes on from OY759970.1 coordinate 719,750, forward strand.
GTCGGTTCGGGCGGCGCGCCGGCTGTCGCTCTTCAGGTCAACGAGGACCGGATTGCTGCTGTCCGCGTGCTTCCAGTTGCGGCGCAGCAGGGTGCGGCAGTTCTGGATCTTGGCGCGGAGTAAAACTAGACCACAGAGCGGCGGTGTGACGCGGCCTGAGGGCGGTGGAAAACCAGACCGCTCACGTGGTCCACCGAGCATTCCAAGGGTGTTTTGTGGAACACAGGAGGGATGTATCGAGTGGAACTCTATGCGGCGGTGCGGCGCAGCGTGTATGTGGAGGGATTGAGCGAGCGCGCGGCGGCGCGCCGCTTCGGGTTGGCCCGCGAGACGGTGCGCAAGATGCTGCGCTACCGCCGGCCGCCCGGGTATCGCCGGGCGCAACCGGTCCGGCGTCCGAAGCTGGACGCCTTCACGGGGATCATTGATCAGATCCTCCGCGAGGATCAGTCCCGGCCGAAGAAGCAACGGCACACGGCCAAGCGCATCGGCGAGCGCTTACGCGCGGAGTACGGGTTCACGGGCGGCGACACGATCGTGAAAGCCTACGTGCGCGCGCAGCGGCTGGGCGGGCAGGAGATGTTCGTGCCGCTGGCCCATCCGCCAGGCGACGCCCAAGCCGACTTCGGCGAAGCGCTGGTCGTGATCGCTGGCGTCGAATGCAAGGCGCACGACCTGGTCGTCGATCTCCCGCACAGCGACGACGGGTTTGTGCAGGCGTTTCCGGCCGAGACGACGGAGGCGTTCTGCGACGGGCACAACGCCGCGTTCGGCTACTTCGGTGGCGTGCCGCGGCGCATCGTCTACGACAACACGAAGCTGGCGGTGGCGCGGATTCTCGGGGACGGCACGCGCCAGCGGACGCAGGTCTTCTGCGAACTCCAATCGCACTATTTATTCGCCGATCGCTTCGGGCGGCCGGGGAAGGGCAACGACAAAGGCAAGGTGGAAGGGCTGGTCGGGTACGTCCGCCGCAACTTCTTCGTGCCGATCCCCCGGTGCGCCAGTTGGGACGCGTTGAACGCCGACTTAGCGCACAAGTGCGGCGAACGTCGCGGGCGCCGGTTACGGCGGCACACGGAGACGATCGGGGAGCGCTTCGCCCGCGACCGCGAGGCGCTGTTGCCGTTACCGCCGGTCCCGTATGACGCCTGCGACACGCGGACGACGCGGGTCACGTCGTTGTCGCTGGTGCGCTACCGCCGCAACGACTACTCGGTGCCGACCGCCTACGGCCACCGGGAGGTGCTGGTGAAAGGCTACGTGGACGAGGTCGTGATCGTGTGCGGCAGTGACGAGATCGCCCGCCATCGTCGCAGCTACGAGCGGGAAGTGTTGATCTTCGAGCCGCGGCACTACTTGGCCTTGTTGGAGCGCAAGACGGGGGCGCTCGATCAAGCGGCGCCGCTGGCCGGGTGGCAGCTGCCGGACGAGTTTCTCCGGCTGCGGCGCCTGTTGGAGGCGCGGCTGGGCAAGCCGGGCACGCGCGAGTACGTGCAGGTGTTGCGGCTGCTCGAAGACTTTCAGCTCGACCACGTCCGCGGCGCCATCCGGGACGCCGTGCGTCTGGGGGCGATCGGGTTCGATGCCGTCAAGCACCTCGTGCGGTGTCGCCTCGACCACCGGCCGCCCCACCTCGATCTGGCGCAGTATCCGCACCTGCCGGTCCCCCGCGTGACGACGACCGCCGCAGCCGATTACCTGACGCTGCTGGGGGCGGGAGCTGAGTGATGGCCAAACCGACCCTGTTGCTGGACGCCCATCTCAAGGCCCTGCGCCTGCCCACCTTCTTGCGCGAATACGACAAAGTGGCGCGGCAATGCGCCCAGGAAGGGCTGGACTGTTCGCGCTACCTGTTCCGCCTCTGCGAGCTGGAGTTGCTCGATCGCGAACAACGCGCCGTCGAGCGGCGCATCAAGGCCGCCAGGTTCCCGGTCTTGAAGAGTCTCGAGACCTTCGAGTTCCGCGCGATCCCGTCGGTGAACAAACGCCTGGTGCTGGAGCTGGCCCGCTCGGAGTATCTCGACCGGCGAGAGAACGTGTTGGCGTTGGGCAACTCCGGCACGGGCAAGACGCATCTCGCGCTCGCGTTGGGGCTGGCCGCCTGTCAGAAAGGCTATCGGGTGCGCTTCACCACCGCCGCCGCACTGGTGAACGAGCTGCTCGAGGCGCGGGATGACAAGCGCCTGCTGCGTTTTCAGAAGCAGCTCGCCAAGCAGGATCTGTTGATCGTCGACGAGCTCGGCTATGTGCCGTTGTCGAAGACCGGCGCCGAGCTGCTATTCGAGATCTTCTCCCAGCGCTACGAGCAAGCGTCGACGCTCGTGACCTCGAATCTGCCCTTCAACGAATGGACCGAGATCTTCGGGTCCGAACGGCTGACCGGCGCGCTGCTCGATCGACTGACCCACCACGTCCACATCCTGGAGCTGAACGGCGAGAGCTATCGCCTCGAACACAGCAAGAAAGCCCGCCAGCCCGCGGCCACCCCGGCGTCCTGACGTCCCCTCCGCACTGCCGCGTTCCGCCACTCCACCCAACTGCCTAATGGTCTAGTTTTCCTCCGCCACGGTGGTCTAATTTTGCTCCGCCCTGAGAAGAGACTTTCGATTGCGCCAACGAATCCGAGCAGCGCTAGGTCGGCATTGCCAGTATGTAGAGCGGCACCGTGAAGTCGAATTGCATTGCCAATTCGGCTGTAGCTTTCGGGGATGTGGTATGGCTTCAGGTCCTCTAGATGACTCTCAACCCAAGTCACGGTATCGACGGTCAGGGTCTGGTCATAGTGCCCCCACACTAGGGAATTCGTCTCGAAGGCGTCGATAGACTGTCCGCCGGGGAAGGCATAGCTGATCAGTGCGACCGAGCAGCGGCTAGCCATTCGAATCGTCGAAACGATGTTCAACGCGTAGACTATTGCATTCCGCTCCTCGACGCCCCTGATATCCAGGACGTGAGTAACTGCCGTTTGAACTGAGCTGGCGTCGTGCCCCGCGAGCGGAACGGCTGTATCCGATAGTGCCAGGGTGGCGTCCGGTCCGATAGCGCGAGGCAGCTCGAACGAGGCTTCAATGTCACGAAGGTAAGCCCTCATGACTGGTTGGTCGGGAGCTGTTGCCATGACACCGGGTCCTGTGATGGTCTAACGTCCGGTGTTCACCTACGGCCGTTCAGAACGTCCACCTTTGTGATGCCAAGAATTGATCCACTCCACCCGACCCGACGACCGCGATCGCCCGCGAGTACTCGGTTTCCAAGATGTTGCGCAGGTCGGGCTGGTAGAGCGGCTCTTGGTCTGGCTGGCTCCTTGTTACCCCATGTTGGAGTCCCGGTGACACTGGGTAATCGAGCCATAGCCAGGGAACCTGGGTGACGGTTGTAGATCCAAGGTCAACTTCGCCAGAAATGAGGTCGGCGGTCGCCAGGTCAGTGTCAGCGGTCCACACGCTAGCGCTCGTAAATATCACTGGCACAAGCACGATAGGACGATTCTCGTGAAACACGCCTTTGTTGTCGCATTGAGCCCGGCCCGTGACCAGCTCGATCAGCACGAGGACCGTGAACCGGTCGCCAGCTATCTCGTCGAGACACTGAACGGTTGCCGCTGTGCGCCGATCGCCAGTGCCGACAACCCTCCGACCACCGGCAGTCCGAAGCCGTTGGTCAGATAGGCCGACTGGAACAGGATACCCATGGCGAAGTGGAAGTTCAGGATCATGAGCAGCGCGACAGCGGCCGCCAGTCGTACCTGGTAGCCGGCGACCAGGGCCGCACCGGCGGCGAGCTCTCCGAGCGGGACGAGCCGGGCAAAGAGCGGCGCACCCGGCATCGCCACCGTGTCGATATACCAGCGGCTGACCGCCGGGGCGCCCCCCCACCAACCTCGCAGCTCGGCGACGAGGAAGCTGCTGTCGGTGAACCAGCCCAGCTTGCCGAGCCCCATGAAGATGAGAAAGGCGCCCATCACCAAGGACAGGACCCGTAGTCCGCCCGCGGCTGAGTGCTCCATGGATGTGGGCATTGTAATGTGGAGGCTGCCTTGGTGCACAAAGAGGTGGACCCCATCCTTTGGACAGCTCAGCGGCCAAGTTAAGGTGGATTCCAGGTTCATGTTTCTAAGCCGCTTCCGACTGCGCTGACGAGGAGCGCAGCGACGAGGTCGGCGCACCTCCCAAATCCGAGTACGCCTCATCAGGCGTGCGATCATCGAGCGACGAGTGCGGTCGCTCGGCATTGTAGAAGTCGATCCACCGGCCGATGCTGGCCCGCGCCTCGGAGCCAACCTCGAAGTCGTGCAGGTAGACGCACTCGTACGTGAGCGAGCGCCACAGCCGCTCGATGAAGACGTTGTCCATCCAGCGGCCCTTGCCGTCCATCGAGATCTGCACGCCTGCGTCTTTGAGCGTCTGAGTGAACTCCAGGCTGGTGAACTGGCTGCCTTGGTCGGTGTTGAAGATCGCTGGCGGTCCGTACTGCGCGAGGGCTTCCGCGAGGGCCTCCACACAGAACGAGGCATCCATCGTGTTGGACAAGCGCCACGACAGCACCTTCCGGCTGGCCCAATCCTGGATCGCGACCAGGTACAGGAAGCCGCGGTGCAGCGGAATGTACGTCACGTCGGCGCACCAGGCCTCGTTCGCACGTTCGACCGCTCGGTCGCGCAGCAAATAGGGGTAGACCCGGTGCTCCGGGTGCGGAACCGACGTGCTCGGGCGCTGGTACAGCGCCTGGAGGCCCATCTTTCGCATCAGACGACGCACCCGCTTCCGACTGACGGCGAAGCCCTCCCGGCGCAGCCAACGCGCCCTCTGCCGCGATCCGTAGAACGGGGTTTCCAGAAATTGCTCGTCGATCCGGCGCATGAGCTCGAGAGTCAACTCACTCTCCCCGAGACCATCGTCGTAGAACGTCGAGCGCGAGATCGACACCAAGCCACACTGTCGCGAGATGCTCAGTTCGGAGTGGTTCGAGTCGATCAGCATTCGCCTTCGACCGTGACTCAACGGCCGAAGGCCTTGGACAAAAAATCCTTCTCGATGACGAGCTCGCCGACCGTCGCTCGCAGCTCCTGAATCTCCGCATCGCGAGACGCCTCTCGGCGCTGCTGGTGGTCCGAGAAGACGTCCACAAGCGCCTCCTGGGCTTTCTTCTTCCAGTTCGCGATCAGGTTCGGGTGGATCTTGTAGCGCGACGACAGCTCCGCCATCGTCTGCTCGCCGCGAAGCGCCTGCAGTGCCACGCGGGCCTTCAGCTCAGCGGGGTATTTTTTCCGTTTCTGCATGATTCCGATCTCTCCATTCTGAGGTCGGAATCCACCTTAGCAACCTGTCCGAATTTTGGGGTCCACCTCTCAACTCCATTGAGGGCTGAGAGTCTCCCGTGACTCCGCCTGCCGGTCATCCGATCATCTCGCCATCGGGGATCCCGAGCGCCGTCATGGTGTTCAGGATCTTGCACCCCAACCTCACCTCGACTCTCTGGGACGCCAGTCCCCTCGCTCGCATCGCTGAGCCCAGGATGGCCTTGTAGCGGTGGAACGTCGTCTCCACCTTGCTTCGCCTGCTGTAGCCCGATGCGACGTACCACTTCCGTTTCCCAACACGTGATCGTGCTCGGATGTTACGAGTCCGCTGTCGCGTGCCCGCGGAGTCGAGCGGGCACTGTCAAGTTAACGAGTCCGGGACATACGAGGGCAGGCTAATCAGAGATCAGGCTGCCGTCACCGCGGTCCACACTGTGAACGCTCGTGCCCGCAACATTCGATGATGAACCGATCTCAGCCGGTGCCGACCCACGCGAAACAGATTTTGAATGATGCCGTGAACGTGCAAGAAACACTGCGCGTGGGCGGATGACGTGAAGCCGCGCATCTGACGCTCCCGTTGTCGCGTGGGTTGGTGCGACACTTCGGCCCGATTGTTCGCGTATCGCGTCGTGTCATGGGTGACCAAAGGCATGACGTCCCGATGGGCGACACGGTAGCTGCCCAACTTGTCGGTCACGAGCCGCACGGGTTCCTGTTGCTGACTGTTCAACAGTCGGCGGAAGAATCTCCGCGCTGCCCGCGCGTCCCGACGGGGTTGTACGAGGATGTCGATCAGATCACCGTCTTGATCCACCGCGCGCCAGAGATACTGGCGCTCACCGTTGATCGTCACGAAGACTTCATCCAGGAACCACGTATCTCCGAGTCGACCCTGTCGGCGCTTCAACTGCCGAGCGTAGTCGGGGCCGAATTTCCCGCACCACTGCCGAATCGTTTCGTACGACACGATGATTCCTCGTTCGGCAAGCAGATCCTCAACATCCCGGAAGCTCATGCAGTATCTGTGGTAGAGCCAGACGGCATGGCTGATGATTTCGGGCGGAAAGCGATGCCGAAGGTAGCGGGGCCGGCGAGTGTTCATCCCGGCATTGTGCTGGGCGGAGAGTTAACTTGACAATACCCTACAGCAGGCGGCGGACTGCCTCCACATCCACGTCCGAGGGGAGCCCGAACCCACGTCCGTACCCGAACAAGTCCGCCACCGTCGTTGAGCCGAACCGGCTGTCGAGCAGCTCCAGGTGATCCGCCGTGATGAGCGCGGGGTGCGGCACACCGCACGCGCGGCTCACGGCGAGTAACTCTTTCCTGAGCGCTACAACGTAGTTGGCGAGCCGCGCGGCCTTCAGGGTCGGGTCCAGGCCGCGAATGAGCCAGGGATGCTGCGTCGTGATACCGGTCGGGCAATGGTTCGTGTGGCAGCGCTGGGCCTGAATGCAGCCGATGGCGAGCAGCGCTTCCCGGCCCACGTTGATCACGTCGCACCCCAGGCCGAACGCGAAGACGGCGGCCTCGGGGAACCCGAGCCGGCCGGAGCCGACGAACACAATCCGCTGGTGCAGCCCGCCGGCATGAAAGATCTGCTGCACGCGGCTGAACCCGATCTTGAACGGCAGCGCCACATGATCCGTGAACACGAGCGGCCCGGCGCCCGTGCCGCCTTCGCCCCCATCGATGGCGATGAAATCGACGCCGCGGGTGCCGGTCGCCATCAGCTGCGCGAGGTCGGTCCAGAAGGTGGTGTCGCCGACCGCCGCCTTGATGCCGACCGGCAGCCCGGTGGTCGCCGCGATGGACTCGACGAAATCAAGCAGTGCGTCCGCGGTCCCGAAGGCGCTGTGCGCGGCGGGGCTGACGCAGTCCCGATCACGCGGGATGCCGCGGGTCTCCGCGATCTCCGCGCTGATCTTCGCCCGCGGCAGCAGGCCGCCGGCGCCGGGCTTGGCGCCCTGACTCAGTTTGATCTCGATCGCGCGAATCTGCGGACACCGCGCGACGGTCTCTTGCAGCCGCGCCATGCTGAAGCGGCCGTCGGCCTCACGGCAGCCGAAGTAGCCGGTGCCGACCTGCCAGACCAGCTCCCCTCCGTTGAGGTGATATGGCGAGACGCCCCCTTCGCCGGTGTTGTGCAGGCAGCCGGCGATCTGTGCCCCGCGGTTGAGCGCTTCGACCGCCGGGCCGCTCAGGGATCCGAAGCTCATGCCCGAGACGTTGACGACCGACGCCGGACGGAACGCCTTCGCGCGTCCGCGGGCCGCGCCGAGCACTTTCGCGCACGCAATCGTGCACTGCGGGTCGTACGCCGGGTCGCCGGGCACGGGCGTCTGCAACGGAAACGTCTGGTGCTTGATGACGAGGTAATTGGACTGTCGCTCCATGTCCTGGTCGGAGCCGAACCCGAAGGAGGTGTCCGCCTGCTTCGAGGATGCATACACCCACCGCCGCTGGTCGCGGCTGAACGGCCGCTCCTCGTTGTTGTTCGTCACGATGTATTGACGGAGCTCCGGGCCGACGGCCTCGAGCCAGTAGCGGACGTGCCCGATGATCGGGAAATTCCTGAGGATCGCGTGCTGGCGCTGCAGCAGGTCGTACACGACGACGACGGCCAGGAGCCCGAGCGCGCTGAAGAGCAGGACCATCGGGTCATTCTACGGGAACCGTCGCCAGCCATGGGTGTGATCAGCTCCGGCACTGACACCCCTATATGTCAAGACACACATTCAGGCAGCGTGTGCGACGTCTCGACGAGCGCGGAAGTCTGTCATGACGCGCTGGTAGATCTCGCGCGCGAGGAAACGTTTGAGGCACCGGATGATCTCACGTTTGGTGCGGCCGTCGGCCGTACGTCGCACAACGTAGTCGACCGTTGGCTGGTGGTACCGCATGCGGACGATGACCGACCGATAGAGGGCGGCGTTGGCCTGGCGGTGACCGCCCCGGTAGAGGCGGTGCCGCCCAGTGGTCCTCCCGGACGAGGCGGGGATGGGACACGCGCCACAGAGCTTCGCGACGGCGGCCTCCGAGCGAATCCGCTCGGGGTTGTCGCCGAAGACAATCAAGAACTCGGCCGCGCTGTTGGCGCCCACCCCGAACCCCGCCCGGAGGGTGGGCGACGTCTCGGTCGTGAGTCGCGCGAGGTGCCGGTCGTGTGTGGCGATTTCCTCGGCGAGGGCGAACCAGCGTCGGGCCAGCGCCCGCAGGGTGTACTGTGCGGAGGCGGTGGGCGTGTCAAGGCGACCTGGCCGGAGGGCTGCACAGCGCGCCAGCAGGCGCGGAGCGGTGAGGCCGTGGAGGGGTTCTCGCGCCACAGACGGCGCGTTGACGCTGATCTGCTTCAGCGTGTTCATCGCCGCGGTGCGCGCCTTCACGGCGGGATCCCGCGCGACTTTGAGCTGCCGGATCATCTCGACGGCACCATCCGCGGTCTTTGGCGTCGCGGTCGCTTGGCCCGCCCGCACCGACCGGGCGGCGGCCTCGGCGTCGATCCGGTCGGACTTGCCGGCGACGCGGCGCAGGCGCCGGTCCGCTCGATTCACTTCCACAACACGATGCCCCGCTCGGCGGACCGCACGCGCAAGGCCCACGCCATAGCCGCCGGTGCCTTCGATGCCGAACGCCTGGATCCGCCCGTGGGTCTCGGCCCACGTGAGGAGGGCCTGAGAGCCGCCTGAATCGGCGGCGAACGACTGGTCACCCAGATGGATCCCACAGGTGTCGATCGCCACCGCAACGTGGATGTGCTTATGGGTATCGACACCGACGATCGCCCCGCGGACCTCAGGGCGTGGCGTCAGGTTGTTGGTCACGGGTGGCCTCCTCGGTTGCGGCCGCTGCCTCGACCAGCTGGACGGACAGGACTGTGACGGGCCATGGGGAGCAGGCCCCTATCGGGTCACGGGCCAGCCGATCAGGTAGCTGCCGTAGGTTCGCCGATGGCCGATGACCGACAGATCAGCAGCGAGGACCAGAGGTCAGTCAAGTTGAGGGTCAGGTCACCGCCCACCGGCACCCACCAGTGTCACCGAGTGACTCCGGACAGGCGGAGGAATCATGCTCACAGTCAAGTCGCTGGCAGACACCCTAAATCGGGTGCTTGCGCCATTCGCTGTTGATCAGGCAGCCGATCTGTGTTCGTGCGGCCACGAGAACGATGACAGCGCGGCTGGGCTAGTGTGCATGAGCTGGACGGCACCGGGAACGCGTACGACCGCCACATGGAATGCGTAGAGAGCGGCCGGCGCCGTGAAGATGTCGCTCCAGTTCATTGGCGCGTTCACCAAGCCGGCGTGCATCGCTGGCGTCCGGGTCTCTCGACCGAACTTCAACGCCCTGTGCGGCCGGATGACATTGTAAGAGCAGCGCAAGCGGTCGACGTGCCCGTGGAGCTGGTCGGCGCCACGGGCGTGGCAGGGCGAGCGACGGCGCACGTACGCCGAGCCTGGGCGAATCGTGAGGGTGAGACGCTCGACGAACGAGGTGTGCAGGGGCTCGGAATCCTCCGACTCCCACCGCGCAGCCTTCAGCCGACCCGCCGTGCCGATCCTCCGGCGCCGGTCGACTCGGACGACGCGATCGTTCCGCCGAGTCTTGAGCACGTGACCAGAGACGCACGCCGACCCAAAGAGGCGCTCACTCACCCCACCGGAGTACTCGAACCCATCGGTCGCGATCAGCGGGACTCCCACCACGCGTCCGCGGAGGATGACGTCGTTGAGGACGGCCGTGGCGTTTCGAGAGGAGCGGCGGCCGAGCACGCTCCCGGCCCACCATCGGGAACACACCGCGATGGCCGCAACCAACCATGTGGCTCTGCTCTTGGTGCCGATGAACGTGCAGAGCTCATCAGCCTGCAGCTCAATGATTTCGAAGTCGCGCAACATCCGCTGGTTGAAACGCTTCGCCGCTGTCGAGGCCCGCTCGAGCCATCGCGCGATGGTATTGCGGGAAGGGCCCGTGACCCGGGCGGTCGCAGACATGCTCACACCCTCGACGCGCAGGCTCGCGACCTGGTCGAATGCCCTACGAGCGCAGCGACGGCCGCTGTACGCTGTCCCCGTGGTCGTGCTGACCGGGTCCCCCGCAGACCGTGCAGCGGTACCGCCAGCGTCGGCCCCACTTCGTCTGAAACGAGCCGTGGCCCACGATGGTGAGGCCCAGTTTTCCACGGTTGTCACACCCGCGCTTGGCGCAGGCCATCCCGTCGATCGCGTGCATCGCTCACGTGTACCTGGGGGGAACCCGCGGTTTTCGCCCAAGATCTCGGAGGTGAAGGCGACCGATCAACAGCGACCGGCGCAAGCACCGCCAGACGAACGGGCAGTTGCGAAAGGAAGGGAAATGGCACGATTCGCGATCTTTGTTGATGGCTCGAACGTTTTCGGCGCGTTGAAGTCCATGAACCTTGAGGTCGACGACTATGAGGCGCTCTACGGCTACGTCTTCAGGGAAACGCATGCGGTTTGGGTCGGAACCACAGGTGAGACGGACCGGGTCCCGTCTCGGCTGCAACGCGTGTATTGGTACGCCGTTGGATCCATCGACGATTGGGATCTTGCTTTGCCCCAGTCGCAAACAGCGCTCCGGAACGCATTCGGTCGCGATCGCGAGATTCGTGAGTTGTGGCTTGCCATCACAGGCAAGGCGAACCCAGGGCTCGCGGGCCAGGCACTTGACGACAAGGCATGGGCGAACTGTTTCGCGGACTTCCGCCAGTGGTACGACGGAAAACGGCAGATCCTTGCTGGAATGCGGAGCTTTCATCAGGGCATTCGGATCAGAACTAACCTAATCGACGTGTATGAACACGGGCATTGGAAGGTGAACTTCCTGCACAAATGGGTTGAAGAGAAGGGGTTGGACACGTCTCTCGCCGTGGACATGGTCGCGCTCCAAGACAACTACGATGTCGCGGTTGTCATGTCTGGCGACGCCGACAACATTCCGTCAATTCGTCATATGAAGGGCCGGGGCAAGCATATTGCGGCCGTCGAATTCGTCAACGGCTCGCCACCGGAGAGCAAGGGACGGTCGTTCTCATCAAGACTCAAGGAGCATGCGGACTTCGTGATCCAAATCTACGAGACGGAGTTGCTGCGTCTCAAGATCGGCAACCGACCCAAGCCCAAAGCGCGACAGGCTGGCTAAACTTCGCTTGCAGCCGACGGCGGCCGCGGTGATCATGGGCCACCGCAGCTGAAGCGACGCGTTCGGCTGTTCGCCATGTTGCCCTGGTGGACTTCGTTGCGCATATAGCCGGATATCGCCTCAATAAAGCAGACACTTCTACCTAGCAGAGAAGATGTCCCATGCCCGAGGCAGTCTCTAGGTCTGGTCGGTCGCAGTCACACGTTCACGGAAGCGGCCAAACTGCCTTGGTGCACAACTCGCGATCTCGGTCAATCATTGCCCTCCACCCCGAGATCCGAGGTCCCGCATGACGAGTTTCAAGCGCACCCAGCGGAAGTACGTCCAGAAGGCCTACCGTGTCCGGAATTGGCGGGAGTACGAGACGGGTCTCCGCGCTCGCGGGAGTCTGACCGTCGGGCTCGGACTCACCGATGGCAAGCTCGCCAACTGGAACTCGCCGAGGCCGACGCGCAGGAAGCCAGGCCGACAACGCAAGTACTCGAACCACGCCATCGAGACGACGGTCACCTTGGGCTTGGTGTTTGGCCTGGCGTCCAGGCAGACTGAGGGCTTCCTGCGCTCGCTGCTGACGCTCCTGAATCTGGACAACGACGTGCCCGACCACAGCACGATCTCGAGGCGCAAGGCGAGGCTGGGGAAGGTTGCTTCCTACGAGAGGCGAACCGTGAAGCCCGTCCACCTCCGCATCGACAGCAGCGGTCTTTCAGTGCACGTCGGCCAGTTGCGCACTCCGCCGAAAGCCAGGGACTACCGCAAGCTGCACCTCGCTGTGGATGAGCCAACCAGTGACGTGGTCGCCTGCGCGCTCACGAGCAAGCGGGCTCGAGACGCTTCCCGGGTGGCGTCACTCGTCGGCCAGATCGAGCGTCCCATCGCCTTGGGCCTGATCCGATTCGGTGGACGGTTTAGCTACGCTGGTTGACTCTCCGTTCTCTATCATCCTTTCACGAAAACAATAATGGGTGTGGGCGCTGTGGGAAACCGCGTTCTCTGCGGTTTTCCAAGTCCCTGGTGGGCGCGCGTTCTTCGCGTCCACAGGGACGGCAGCGTCCATGCCCTACGCCGCTGCGCACCGCTCAAAGGCGGCCGGGCTGATCTGGCCGAGTGTTGAATGGCGGCGCCGCTGGTTATAAAACACCTCGATGTAATCGAACAACTCCATCTTCGCCTCACCGTTGCTCTCGAAGTGCTCGCGGAGCTCGCTCTTGACCGTCGAGAAGAAGCTCTCCATCACGGCGTTGTCGTAGCAATTGCCTCGGCGGCTCATGCTGCACGTAATACCGTGCGTGTCGAGCACGTCTTGATAGTCCTCGCTCGCATAGGTGCAGCCCTGATCGGAGTGGTGCACTAGGCCGGCGTCGGGGCAGCGGCGCTTCAGCGCCATCTGGAGCGCCTTGATGGTCACCTGGCGGTCGTTGCTCGCACTGACGGCCCACCCCACGATGAACCGCGAGAACAGATCCAGGATCGCCGCCAGATAGAGCTTGCCGCTGCCGCCGATGACGAACTCCGTCGTGTCGCCGACCCACCGTTGATTGGCGTTGGTGCGCGGATGCGGGCAGGCCTACGCGCTTCAAACCGTCGCGCCCGTCACCTCCCGATGCGGTACGAGACGGGTCTGCCAAGCTCGGTCCTCCGGTTCAGAACGTTACACGCGAGCACGGCCTCACGCCGTTGCCCCGATGAACTGCGTGCCCGAAGACAGTCGCCGACGATCGACGTGTACCGGAAGAACGCATTCTCCACGCGCGCGTGCTGATGGGAACCAGACGCCTTCGTCCACCGTCGCCGGCCGAGCGCCTTCACCCTCCTGATCGTCCGATCGCGGGCACCTGATCGGGCGCCCCGTCGAGACAACGACGCGGTCTTGGTCGGCGGCACCACGACCCGCGCCCCTCGCGCACCGGCCGCACCCTAGAACGCGAGCGTGTCGGAGGCCGGATCCGCCGTCACTCTGGTGAGGTGTCCCTCCACCTCGTCGACCAGACTGATCCCCGTAATCGCGTCCTCGGCCGTCGGCTCAGTCAGCGCGCAGGCCACGATCACACGGGACCCGTCCACGCCGAGATGGAGCTTCCTCCAGCCGCGTCGCCCTCGGCCCCCATGTGTCGCCGCGGCCCACGCACCTTCGCCGACGATGGACAGTCCGGTGCTGTCAACGATGAGGTGCAGGCTGGTGCCCGGGCGGGCGCGCCTAAGCGCGAGGGCGAGATGCTGACCGCGTCGCGAGCGCGTGGTGTGATCGGGTGCCGTGAGATCGACGCCCAGCATCCCGAAGATCGAGGTCAAGACGCCCTCGGTCTGACGCAACGGTCAGTGGAAGATGAGACTGAGCGTTAGGGCGGTTTCGATGGCGAGATCGGCATACTGGAGTTGCCCGCTCCGCCTGCCGACGCCAGCCGCTGCCCACGTGGCGATCGCGTCGGGCGTGAGCCAGAGGGTGACGTCGCCTCGCCGCACGAGGGCTCGGTCGTACTCGGCCCAGTTCCCGACGCGATACGTTGTCGTGTACTTCGGATGCACTCTCGACTTCACAGCGAGATCATGACCCGCCGGCGGTCGCGATGGTCAACATGCCGGCCACTGCTCGCCCACCGCGCTGAATCAGCGCACCAACGCCCCTATTCCTACTCACTGCAGGAGACGACGGATTCCGGAACGCCGTCGTTTCGCACCTACGCGGCGTTGTAACGTCTTAACCAAGAAGCCGGGCTCATTGACGCTAGGGTTTACGCCGCGGGCGGCGAAGGGCGCACCGGACGCGGCCGAAGAGTTCTGTCGTCAAGCTCCCCGTGCCGTCAGAAACAGGAGCCGCAGCTACGCGATCGAACTCACCTTCGGCAATAACGATTGGGCTTCGCTTGAGCAGCCCCTGGACAAGTTCTTAGCGGCTGTCGTGGAAGGCTGGAAGCGCGCCTCGTCTCACCCGAGCGAGATGACACAGGAGTGAGCCGCTGGCCGCCCCGCGTCCCCTCGATGACGATCACCAGCGCGCCGTCGGCCATGTCCCTGCAGGCCAATACTTCACGATAACGGGACTTATCGGGAATGTTTCTAGCATCGATTACCGCCCAGTTGGCGTTCCACCCATCTACCGCTTTAATCCGATGGCAGTTTCTCGAACATCTCGCCGATCTGGCAGGCTGCAGCATCAACTTCGTGGATGAACTCCTGGAGGCTGGCGACCTCCCACTTCATATCGGAAATCTGCTTAGCCAGTGAGGCTTGGTAGTTCAGAATCTGCGCGCCGCCGTCGTCGGTGATAGGGTGCGCGTGGATGAGTGCGTTCCGTTTCTGCACGAGACGATCGAATGTGAGTCCGCAGCACTTGAGCTCTGTTTTCTCTACGCCCTTATCTCCAGCATAGCGTTCTACCGCGCGCATGAAGCGCTTGGACACGGTGCCCGAAGTCATTCCACGCGAGTGCTTGCGACAGTATTCTGGTAAAAAGTCGGGCTCCAGTCGCTCGACAACGTAGATGATGGCCCACTCGTAGTAGGAGAAGAGATAGACTGCCGTTCCCACCAACTTCACATAGTCATCATCGAATGGCACTCTCGTGTTCATAGGTGCTCCAGGTGGACCGATTGAGCGCTCCACGGTGCCACGCGCGGGAACCGAATTCTGCGCCATCGGTCATCGTGTTGGACGGCTCCTCCCGGCACGCCAGCATCGGGAGCGTTCTGCGGTGGGGTTGATCCCGAGATGCTCTTACCCCGTCGGATCGTGTTGGGGGGGGCTCGGGAGCGTTCTGCGGTGGGGTTGATATACCCCGGACAACGGACGGTACAGTTTTTCTCAAGCGCAAGGCTATGAGGAGATTCCAGGGCCGCTCAAGTTGGAAGAGCTACCCAAAGACGCGCGGACACGCATCTGGAACCTGTTCTTCGGTCACCTTAGGAAATCAAAATCCACAGACTTCCGTGGCCGCCCTGGGCGGATTCGTGGCGACTGGGTGAGTGTCTTCCGGGCCACACACACTGATTTCGACATCCTCCCACTCGACAACTGGAGTACAGACTTTGATCTCCTCTGTAAGAATCTCCGCAACCGGATCGAATCGCTGCCTTTCAACAAGGTCTTCGATCTGATCCAGTTTGTCCTGCGTCATCCTCGCTGTCCACGGGGATTCGTCACGGAGATGAGGAGCACGTTTTCGGACAGCCACCTTGCGTACACCATAGACGTCGGACCGCCGCCGACCATTGTCCCCGCCCCCACACCTGAAGAGGGTGTGGCTGTTGTTGAGTCTCTGCAATCACTCCGACAGGCTGGTCTGGACGGCAGCGCGGCGCATTTGCGCAAAGCGTCGGAGTGCATCAACGAAGGCGACTGGGCAGGGAGCGTCAGGGAGAGCATTCACGCGGTTGAGTCCGTGGCCCGGCAACTCGATCCCGAAGCAGCGCAGACGCTGGGGCCGGCCCTGAAGTCGATCGAGCGCCGCGGAGCGCTGCACCCGGCGCTCAAGAAGGCATTCGACACGCTCTACGGATACACGAACAATGAGCAGGGCATTCGTCATGCCCTGCTTGACCAGACGGACACGAAGGTAGGCCTGGATGAGGCCGTGTTCATGCTAGGAGCCTGCGCGTCCTTCGCCAGCTACTTGTGGCGCAAGCATGTAGCGGGAGAACCCTCGTGACCGAAGCAGGGCTGACCTCTTCCGGCTTGTCAGAACGGGTCTCCTGGCCATACTCGCTCGCTTGACGTTTGCAAGACATAGAATCAGACACGGGATACGACACACGGCGACGCGCGCCGGACGGCGCCCTTGCCCGCCTGTCGCAAACGGCCGTTTACGACACATGCTGATCGGCTCCGCCCGCGTCTCGAAGGCGGACGGCTCCCAGTCGCTGGACTTGCAGCGCGACGCCCTGCGGGCCGCGGGCGTCGACGCCGGCCACGTCTACCACGACTTCGCGTCCGGCGTCCGCGACGACCGCCCGGGACTCGACAGCTGCGTGCGCGCGCTCCGGACGGGCGACGTGCTCGTGGTCTGGAAGCTCGACCGCCTCGGCCGCAACCTCGCCCACCTGGTCAACACCGTGCAGGACCTGTCGGCCCGCGGCGTGGGCCTGCGGGTGCTCACCGGGCAAGGCGCGCAGATCGACACCACCACGGCGGCCGGCCGCCTCGTGTTCGGCATCTTCGCGGCGCTGGCCGAGTTCGAGCGGGAGCTGGACTCAACCACTCAGCGCCGCTGCGCTGCAGGCTGCGGTGAACGCTGCAGCCCAGCAGGCGCCCGCGAATCCAACCCGTCAACGGTCGAAGGGTCGCTTGTGGGGCGGGGTCGGGATGATGGGGGCTGGCGTCGTGATCGCGTTCTACTCGCAGTCCTGCGAAGTGACAGGATCGCTCGCGTCGGACTTCGTACTGAACGATGGCCTGTTGACGACGACGCTCGCTCCCTCCGGCCTTGGGCCGCTGGTCAAGGATGGCCGGTGCTGGATCGATTTCAATATCCGTGGAACGATCAGAGGGAATTTCACCGGCACCGTCTACGAGGACATATCCGATAAATACTCCAACCTGGCTGACGACCCAGACCTAGTAGCTGGACTTAATGTTCTCCGTGGGACGGCGGATGGAAAAGCGTTCTACCCGAAG
Organism: Vicinamibacterales bacterium; assembly: GCA_963662965.1. Lineage (GTDB taxonomy): Bacteria > Acidobacteriota > Vicinamibacteria > Vicinamibacterales > UBA8438 > DTWD01. The sequence continues at coordinate 736,827 of OY759970.1, forward strand.
GGCCGTATGTACGCCGGTCTCGGCATTGCCGCCGCCGGAGCCCTGTTGGCGACCATGTGGTCGGACGTTCCGGTTGTGCGGAATATCGCCGTGGCTCCATTGCCGGGCGGTGCACGGATGACATCCTCATTCGGTTTTTAAAGGGAGACGCATCTCTCATGCGAACACTTACAACGACGGCGCTGGCCGTCACGCTGACCGTAGCTGGCCTTGTCACGGTGGCCGGGCAGGAACCGGCCAGTCGGCTGGCGCTGAATATCATGGCGCTGTCGACCACGACCGACGTGTCGGAGTTGCGCCTCCTCGACGCGCGGGTCGACGCGCTGGTGCGGACCAATGCACTGGTGCTGGCGTCACGACAGCCCGACGTCTCGCTTTCGGGGCGCGTCCATGAAACCTTTCAGCAGTACCACGCGGGCGTACCGGTGTATGGCGGGGGCATCTCCCGGCAGCTCGCCAACACTGGGTTGACCGTGTCGATCTTCGGCACGATCTATCAGGAGATCGACCTCGACATGACGCCTCAGCTCGCCCAGCACGAGGCACTCGCCCTCGTCGAACAGCGAGCCGGCGCCGGCCCGGCCACCGACGACCCACTCACGCTGGTGATCGTGCCAACCCCCTTCGACACCTACGTCCTCGCCTACCGCGCAACGATGCGCAACTTCCGCACTTATTTCCTCGACGCGCACAGCGGCGCGATCGTGCATGTGGAGAACGAGGTAGACGAGCAGGGCGCGATTGTGGGCATCGGCGTCGGCGTCAATAATGACCGCAAGAAGGTCAGCGCCTCGCCAGCCGGCGGAGGCTTCCAGACGTACGACCGGCTTCGGCCCGCCGAGATCGTCACGCTCGATCTGCGCCACGCCGACGCACGCGTGGACAGCCTGCTCGATCCGAGGGGCACACGGTGGGTGGCGAGCGACGTCGCGTGGGACGCTGATAACGACTGGCGCGACCCAGCGGTGGTCGGCGCGCATGTCTATGGGGGCTTCACCTACGACTACCTCTTCGCGCAGCAGGGGTGGCGCGGCATGACCGGGCGGGATAGCCGGATCCTGAGCATGGTTAATATCGGCCGCGAAGGCGAGAACAACGCGTTCTTCTATCCTCCCCCGTTTGGCCCGGAAGGGACTGGCGTGGTCGCGTTCGGCACAAAAGCGGACGGCACGCCCATCGTGTCGGCCGATGTCGTGGCCCACGAGATGATGCACGGCGTGACACATTTTTCGGTTGCGTCGCGCACCGGAAGCAGTCTGCTCGACACCCACAGGTACGTTCGAGGGCCGTCGAGTTTCACCTACGACGGACGGACGTTCCGCTGTGGCGCCGTGTGGGTCTTGGAAGATGGCCGACGTCTCCCGATTCTCTGTGACGATGGCCGGTTCTTGTTGTTTGCCAACCACGGGGGTGCCATCAACGAAGCCTATTCGGACATCATCGGCACCGCCGTCGAGTTTTCGGTGCACGAGCCGGGTGTCGGCCCGCTCCGCGCGGACTACGTGATGGGCGAGGACACGGGGCAACCGATCCGATCGCTGGAGAACCCTCTATCGATTGCTGCGGTTGGGTCTTATCGCTACCCGGACGCATGGGGCCATGAATTTCGTTTCCTCGTCGCATACGACGGCGAGTTCATCTACTACACGAGTATCGGGTTCGTTGCGGGCCAGCAGTTCACCCTCCGAGGAAGCGGCTACGACGGCGTACACTGGAACTCCACGATCCTCAGTCACGCGTTCTATCTCGCCATCGAGGGCGGACAGAACCGCTCAACCGGGCTGACCGTCCAAGGGGTGGGCTCCGCCAACCGCCACCAAGTGGAACGGGCCTTCTTTCGGTCGATGACGCACCTGATGCCGGCCCGAACAAGCTTCCGAATGACCGCAGCCGTCATCCGCCAGTCAGCGGTCGACCTGTTCGGCGCCGGCAGTGCGACCCACCGGGCCATCGACCAAGCCCTCAACGCCGTCGGCCTGCGGTCGGAGGTCCAATAATGAACCGCACCACATCTCTCGCGACGCTTGCGCTGCTGCTGGCCTTCTATGGAACAGCGACCGCCCAGACCACCCGTGGATTCGTCGCCATCAACGGTGGCCTGCAATCAGGGTCTAAGGGATTTTCACAGGACAGCCTCGTTAACTCGCCGCTGTTCGGACCGGAAGACGGCACGCTGACGGCGCGCCATCCTGGTGGGAATGCGACGGTGTTCGATGTCGCCGCCGGCGCGCGCCTCTGGCGGCAGCTCGGCGTTGGCGTTGGCGTGTCGCACTTGTCCCGTTCGGAAACCGTCGGCCTCAGCGGACAGCTCCCGCACCCGTTCCGCTTCGACCGACCGCGGGCCGTCGATGGGACGGAGGCGGGCGTGGCCGGTCGGGTAGACCAGGGTCGTTGCTGACCCTGGCCCCCCACAGATCCGGACGTGCGGGTTCTGCCGCATCCGGCTCCTCGACAGATGGCTTCGCTACGCGCCGTCGCGTACCCGCTGGTCCAGGAAGCCAGGCGATGGCCACCGCCATCCCCAAGGCTTATCTGGCCAGTTCGGCTATCCGTTGTCGTGACGTGGAGACGGGACCCAACCTCGGTGTGTTGGCCGTCTTTCCCTCCACCGGTGCCACCTGCCGGTGCCCCCTTCCCTCCACGGGGTCTCGTGGGCTCAATTCCCCCGCTTCGGCGGTACTATGAGACACGCCGACTCCTCGCCGTCCATCCCCCCGCGCTTCGTTGCCTTCGCCCGGCGGTACCATCCGAGCACCTGCGGCTTCGCTCCGTCGGACGCCAGGTGCTGCGTCCACGGCCTCGGGCTTGGTGAGCCGGTGCCCGCCCCCCGGCAACCTTTAAGATGGAGACGACGAGGCCTCCCGGGTTCCCGGGAAACCCACCCGCACGCATGCCACGCGCTCCGACCCCGGCGAGGTCGCCGCCTCCACGGCCTCTGAGATGCGGCGAGATAACCTTCCGTCCAACGCACGACGTCGGCCCTCACAAACAATGCATTTCGGGGCTCAATCACGCGGCCTACGGGCTCCCTGTGAACGCTTCGCGCCCTGGGTCACCCAGGCCCACGCATCACTCGGTTCCGGCTGGCGGCCGACCTTGGCCGGATGGGATTGGATACCCACAGGGTTTCGAACAAGGTTTCGAAGATCACATCACGGCATCTTGTCCCCCTTGACCGGGCTTTCCCGGCAGACGCGTTGTTGCACGAATCGTCACGGGCCCGCACGAGGCCCACCGACAGGATCCTCACCTGCCGATGCGATATGACACGGGTCGGCCGAGCTCGGTCATCCGATTCAGGATCTCACAGCCAAGGACGGCCTCACTCCCCTGCCCAGCTGGACTCCGGGCGCGAAGGCCATCGCCGATGAGGGACTTGTAGCGGAAGAACGTGTTCTCCACCCGGCTCTGGCGATGGTACCCTGACACCTTCTTCCAACGGCGCCGGCCGAGCTGCTTCACCAACGTGATCGTCCGATCCCGCGCGGGCGACCGCGGGCCATGGCCAGAGACGTTCGCAGTCCTGGCCGGTGGGATGACGACTGTCGCACCCCGCGCCCGTGCCGTCTCGTAGACGGCGACCGTGTCAGAGGCGGCGTCAGCGGTGACGCGCACGAGAGGGCCATCGACCGCGTTGAGCAGATCGAGGGCGGTGTTTGCATCATCACCCGTCGCCTCGGTCAGCGTGTGAACGAGGATCACGCCTGACTGATCGACGCCAAGGTGGAGCTTCCGCCAGCCACGCCGGCCGCGGCCACCGTGTTTCGCGGCCGCCCACTCACCTGCCCCGACGAGGGACAGACCCGTGCTGTCGAGCACGAGATGGAGGCCCTCGCCGGGCGGCACCGGTCGCAGACGGCGCGTCAGATGCTGACTGCGCCGGGAGAGCGTCGTATAGTCGGGGACGGAGAGGTTGAGGCGCATCATCCCGAACAGCGCCTGCAAGAACCCTTCGGCCTGGCGCAGCGGGAGATGGTAGAGGAGTCGCAGGGTCAGGGCGGTTTCGATGGCAAGATCCGAGTACCGCCGCTGCCCACCCCGCCGGCCGCTCCGGCGGGGCGTCCAGGCAGCGATCGCTTCCGAGGACACCCACACCGTCACATCGCCGCGCCGAACGAGGGCCCGATTGTAGGCCGGCCAGTTCGCCACGCGATATTTCGTCTTGTACGTGGGATGAACCTTCGACTTCATCCCTGTAGTGTGGCTCCTGCGGAGACGAAAAGGGCGGGCCAAACCGCCCCACCCGCAGAAGGTCTTTCATGCAACAACGCCGCTGATCGAGGTCGGGTAGACCAGGGTCGTTGCTGACCCTGGCCCCCCACAGATCCGGACGTGCGGGTTCTGCCGCATCCGGCTCCTCGACAGACAGCTTCGCTACGCGCCGTTGCGTACCCGCTGGTCCAGGAAGCCAGGCGATGGCCACCGCCATCCCTAAGGCTTGTCTGGCCAGTTCGGCTATCCGTTGTTGTGACGTGGAGACGGGATCCAACATCGGTGTGTTGGCCGTCTTTCCCTCCACCGGTGCCACCTGCCGGTGCCCCCTTCCCTCCACGGGGTCTCGTGGGCTCAATTCCCCCGCTTCGGCGGTACTATGAGACACTCCGACTCCTCGCCGCCCATCCCCCCGCGCTTCGTTGCCTTCGCCCGGCGGTACCATCCGAGCATCTGCGGTTCGCTCCGTCTGACGCCAGGTGCGACGTCCACGGCCTCGGGCTTGGTGAGCCGGTGCCCGCGCCCCGGCGGTCTTTAAGATGGAGACGACGAGGCCTCCCGGGTTCCCGGGAAACCCACCCGCACGCATGCCACGCGCTCCGACCCCGGCAAGGTCGCTGCCTCCACGGCCTCTCAGAAGCGGCGATGTGGCCTTCCGTCCAACGCACGACGTCGGCCCTCGCACTCAATGCATTTCGGGGCTCAATCACGCGGCGCCTACGGGCTCCCTGTGAACGCTTCGCGCCCTGGGTCACCCCAGGCCCACGCATCACTCGGTTCCGGCTGGCGGCCGACCTTGGCCGCATGGGATTGGATACCCACAGGGTTTCGAACAAGGTTTCGAAGATCACATCACGGCATCTTGTCCCCCTTGACCGGGCTTTCCCGGCACACGCGTTGTTGCACGAATCGTCACGGGCCCGCACGATGCCACCCGACAGGATCCTCACCGGCCGATGCGATATGACACTGATCGGCCGAGGGCGGTCATCCGATTCAGGATCTCACAGCCGAGGACGGCCTCACTCCCCTGCCCAGCTGGACTCCGGGCGCGAAGGCCATCGCCGATGATGGACTTGTAGCGGAAGAACGTGTTCTCCACCCGGCCCTGGCGATGGTACCCTGCCACCTTCTTCCAACGGCGCCGGCCGAGCTGCTTCACCAACGTGACCGTCCGATCCCGCGCGGGCGACCGCGGGCCGTGGCCAGATATGTTCACCGTCTTGGCCGGTGGGATTATGACTGTCGCACCCCGCGCCGTCGCAGTCTCGTAGACGGCGACCGTGTCATAGGCGGCGTCAGCGGTGACGCGCACGAGAGGGCCATCGACCGCGGTGAGCAGATCGAGGGCGGTGGTTGCATCATCACCCGTCGCCTCGGTCAGTGTGTGAACAAGGATCACGCCTGACTGATCGACGCCAAGGTGGAGCTTCCGCCAGCCACGTCTGCCGCGGCCACCGTGTTTCGCGGCCGCCCACTCCCCTGCCCCGACGATGGACAGACCCGTGCTGTCGAGCACGAGATGGAGGCCCTCGCCGAGCGGCACCGGTCGCAGACGGCGCGTCAGATGCTGACTGCGCCGGGAGAGCGTCGTATAGTCGGGGACGGAGAGGTCGAGGCGCATCATCCTGAACAGGGCGTGCAGGAATCCTTCGGCCTGGCGCAGCGGAAGATGGGAGAGGAGTCGCAGGGTCATGGCGGTTTCGATGGCAAGATCCGAGTACCGCCGCTGCCCACCCCGCCGGCCGCTCCGGCGGGGCGTCCAGGCAGCGATCGCTTCCGAGGACAACCACACCATCACATCGCCGCAGCGAACGAGGGCCTGGTTGTAGGCCGGCCAATTCGCAACGCGGTACTTCGTCTTATACGTGGGATGAACCTTCGACTGCATCCCTGCGGTGTGGCTCCTGCGGAGACGAGAAGGGCGGGCCAAACCGCCCCACCCGCAGAAGGTCTTTCATGCAACAACGCCGCGTCCTTCCAGCCCTCCGCATCGACTTGACGCAGCAGCAAATCGGCAATGAGTCTGCTTTCTGGCAGCTTCAATGCTCCCACGGTGATGTCGGCCTTGTATCGCATTTGCGCCACGTGCCCCTAGGGTGTGAGCGCCAGCTGCCCGCCTTTGACGGACCTACGTCTTTGACGTATATTCAGATCCAGAGTGCTGACGTTCGTCGAGAGCACACTGTTCACGTCCCTCGTCCACGAGTATCTGTCGGACGACGAATATGCTGCACTGCAGCAGGCGTTGACCGACAACCCGGAAGCGGGTGACGTGATGCGCGGCTCCGGCGGGGTCCGTAAGATTCGCTGGGGGATCGCGGGGCGCGGCAAGCGCGGCGGGATTCGGGTCATCTACTACCTGCGGTCTCGACAGGGAGAAATCTGGATGCTCACGCTGTACGCCAAGAATGAGGCCGAGAGCATCCCGGGGCACATCTTGAAGAAGATCAAGGAGGAGATCGATGGCGGCGCCTAAGCGAAAGATCGGAGCGGAGATCCTGGAGGGGCTTCGTCAACTCAAGCGGGGCGAACACGGCAGGATCACCACAGTGCCGTCGGTCGCGACCGTCCGGGAAGGGACTGGGCTCTCGCAGCCGCGATTCGCCGAGCTGCTCGGGGTCTCGGTCCGCACGCTGCAGGAGTGGGAGCAGGGCCGGCGAGCACCGTCGGGCGCCGCTCGAACGCTCTTGCTCATCGCGGCTAAGAACCCGCGCGCGCTGATCGAGGTTGCATGAGCATGGCCCAGCTCTCATAAGAACTGATACGACGGATGTGTTGCAACTTTCCAAAAGCGGCAAGAGAGCGATGGGTCGAGTTGGCCGGGCTCCGTCTCATGCCGCCACCTCGAACAAGTTATTGATGAATTGAATCTGTCGCCGCACATCCGAACCACTCACCCACCTCGCTTGCCCCTTCCGGATCATGTGCATGGCCTCGTAGCCTTGGATCGTTCGCCGCGCCGCCTGAAACTCACGAAACCCCTGCTTGGCTTTCACGCGTCGTTTGATCGCTCGATGATCCTGCTCCAGGATGTTGTTCAAGTATTGGACCGGCCGGTGGCGGCAACGGCGTCGCAGGAGTCCTTCCTTTTTCACCCCTGAAATCGCCGAGCCGTACAGGCGGGCCTGGTCCGTGTTGATGACACGGGGCTGCGGATGCGACGGATCCGTGAGCGCCTTGCGGAACAGGCGTTTGGCCGTAGCGGCATCGCGCAAGCCCGATAGCACGAAGTTGATCGTGGCGCCGGTGGAATCGATGGCTCGGTAGAGGTAGCACCAACGGCCCTTGACACGAACGTAGGTCTCATCGACACGCCAGGACTTGTTGGTTGGCTTGAGATGACGGCGCAGCCGCTCCTCCAGTTCGGGACCGTAGCGCTGGACCCAGCGCCAGATGGTCGTGTGGTCCGCTTCCAGGCCGCGCTCGCGGAGCAGTTCTTCGACATCGCGGAACGAGAGCGAGTACCGAAGGTGCCAGCGCACGGCGCACACAATCAGCTCGGGCTCGGTTTGTCGCCACTTGAAGATCGCCGGTCGGATTGCCTGCTTCATGATCGCTTCAGGTTACCAGCACCGTCGGCCACAGTTGCAACACAACCCCCTGCTTCCTGCGCAACCAAACTCCCACCACCGTAGCTGGGCGCATTGGGCGCGAACAGGGGGGACCGGCGACCCCTTGTACCAAAAACGATCAATGAATACGGGCCTTGGTCAGCCGGACGCGCGGAGACTTTCGAGACGCGGCCGATCGAGTGCAGACGTAACCCCTCTGAAATCAGAGAGATCGAGAGGGTGAGTTGGGCGCAAACTTTCCGCCCAACTTTTTTTGCGATCGTCGCGCTCGACGGATCGCCTGATTCCAGCCGTTGTCTGGGAGCGTGACGACCAGATGAGCGGGCCCAGCGGGGGGCGGGCGACGTCAGTGGATGACGGCGACGGTGAGCGGTTACCCCTTGCCCGTGGACGACTCCCAACCGCCTCCGTGCAGTCGGCCGGGTCACCCCGCGAGATGTCCCGCCAGTCGTGTTCTTGTTGTCGCGAAAGGTGGCGTGCCGCGAAGCCCCGTCAAATCATCCCGGCGACAAACGCCTGCGAGCGCAGGCGGGCGACGGGGTCGATCCGCGCGGTGCGGTGGCGGCAGTCCCGACAGCGCAGACGGATCGCGAGGTCGGCCACGCGCATGCGGGGATGGGTGCTGGGATGGGTCAGCACCGCGGCGGGGTCCATCCGTGCCTAACGACCGCAGGTGCCGCACGTCGCGACAAACATCCACGCGCCGTCGGCGTAGTCACTCAGCCGCATCCTAGTGAAAATCCTCCAGACCCGGAATGCGCCCGTAGGCGATCTTGGCGCCCACGTAGCCATCGGGCTCGCTGCACTGGCCGTAGCTGATGAGGGAGCGTCCATAGCGACCGTTGAGGGCATCGACGGCTGCGTTCAGGCGGACCACGCGCGACCGGGCGTCCGGCGCGCTCCACGGCAGCTCGAGTTGCCCGGCAGCCGCCGGCCTGAAGCGGTCGAATGACACCGTCAGGCGAAACAGGGTGGCATGGGGACGCGCCTCGACAAGCGCCACCCAGAGCCAGGCCAGCGCCTCAAGGGTATTGTCAAGTTAAGCGGAATCGCGATGATCGACCCCCAACATACCGTGTTCGCGACGGGACTCGAGCCCATCATCTTGGGGGTCGGTCAGCCTGATTCTGCTTAACTTGACAATACCCGCTGGTGGAGCCATTTATTGGTCTGATCAATCCAGATCCGCGAACACCGGTGCGTGATCGGACGCAGTGTGACCTTCCTTCTTCTTGCGGTACTCGCGATCAATCTCTACGCGGCGCACCCGCGACACCACGGCGGGCGTACCCAGCAGCAGATCGATGCGCAGCCCCAGATCGCGATGGAAGGAACCGCCCCGGTAGTCCCACCAGGAGAACTTCTGCTCCTCCGTGTGCACGTGGCGAAACAAGTCCGTGAGCTTCAGATCGAGGAGGGACCGGTACCGGGATCGCTCCTCGGTGGTGCAGAAGATCGAACCGTCGGCCGCGGCGCCCTGCCAGCAGTCCAGTGCCGCCGGGACGATGTTGAAATCCCCGCCAATGACGAACGCAACATCCCGGTCGAGGCCGACGAGGTAGTCGCGCAACGCGTCGAGCCAAGCGAGCTTCCGGGGGAAGTCGGGATGGTTGAGGGTCTTGCCGTTTGGGCAGTACACCGTGGCGAAGTGGAGACCGGAGACCTGCACGCAGAGTAGACGTGCTCCGTCGTTCTCGCGACCGGGCAGCCCCCGTGTCTCCGCCTCTGCTGGTGTACGGCTGAGCACCGCCACGCCGTTCCAGCCCTTCTCGCCGTGGACGACGGCGTGATAGCCGAGAGCCTGGAAGTTGGCGTGCGGGAAGTCCTCGTCGCTCACTTTCGTTTCCTGCAAGCCCACCACGTCGGGCGCTCGGCTCTTCAGCCAATGCGTGATGAACTCCATGCGCGCCCGCAGGCCGTTGACGTTCCAGGTTGCGATACGCATGGCCTGCCAGTATCGCACTGCCACTTCATGCGCGGGGCAGGAATGGTCCACACGGCGGCGGCGCGATCCACTTCGGCCCAACGGACGAACGGCACCGCGTATGGTGCGAAAAAGCGGCCGAGGCTAGGTCGGTGCTGGTCGAGTCTCCCAAGTAGTCTCAGGCTATGCCGCCTGCGCTGCAGTTCCTCGTCCTCACGTTCGCTGGCTGGGTGAACCGTCACCAAGACGATCTGATCGACTATCTCCGGGAGGAGAATCGGGTCCTCCGAGAACACCTGGGCCCTCGGCCGCTTCGCCTGACGGACGCCCAGCGTCGTCGACTCGCTGTGCGCGGTCACAAACTCGGCCGGCGGGTCTTGACGCAGGTCGCGGGCATCGTCACCCCGGATACGATCCTGCGTTGGTACCGGAGACTGATCGCCAAGAAATACGATGGCAGCGCCCGCCAGACGTCGAGGTCGACCAATGACCCGACAAGACGTCGCCGAGCTCGTGGTCAGGATGGCGGTCGACAATCCGCGGTGGGGCTACACGCGGATCCGCGGCGCGCTCTCGAACCTCGGCCACACTATCGCCCGGACCACGGTGAAGCGGATCCTGCACGACCACGGAGTCGACCCGGCGCCCGAGCGGAGCCGGCACATGCCCTGGAAGACGTTCCTGCAGGCGCACTGGGAGGGCCTGGCGGCCTGCGATCTGTTCACCGTCGAGGTGTTGACGCTGGCGGGGCTCAGGCGGTACCTCGTCTTCTTCGTGATCGAGCTGAGATCCCGCCGCGTGACCATCGCCGGGATCCACCCGCAGCCGGGCGGCGCGTGGATGGAGCAGCAGGCCCGCAATTTGACCGACCCGGTCGATGGCTGTTTGCGCAGGGCGCGCCCTCTGATTCACGACCGCGATCCCCTCTCTACGCGGGTCTTTGGCGAGATCCTGGAGAGCGCCGGTGTTCAGCCGATTCGGCTGCCGCCGAAGAGTCCCAATCTCAACGCCTATGCCGAGCGGTTCGTCAGGTCGATCAAAGAGGAGTGTCTCACACGCGTGGTCCCGCTCGGCGAGGGGCATCTGCGTCGTCTCGTCTACGAGTACATAGAACACGACCATCGCGAGAGAAACCACCAGGGACTCGACAACCAGCTCCTGCAACGACCACCACCTCCGCGAAGGCCGGACGCCGACGTTCGGCGGCGGGTACGCCTCGGAGGATTACTCAGTTTCTACAATCGAGAGGCCGCATGAGGGGTCGACCGATTAAACGCACCTTACGGGGTGACATCGGCCGGGGGGAGCGGTCTCCGATGCGACGGCGCTACGGCCACCGTGATTCAGGCTGTGATTCGAGTCCATAGTACGAATCACGGTCCGGCGCGGCGTAATGACGCGTGCGGCCGGCGTGAACGACGCTGTTGCAGAGTTGGGGTTCGAGTTCCTGATGCTGACCGGCCCGCACCACCCACGACTGCCGCTGGGACGAAAGCTCTCCGGCAAGCATGGCGGTGAGTCCCCCCGTCGTCGGGCCGCGTGCGGGGCGTCGTTCAGAGGTCGCCCCGTAGCAGGACGCCGCGGGGGTTGTCGTCGGCCGTCCGCCACGCCGGGCTGACCAGCAGCTCGACGCAGAGCGGGCTGTTGTCCGCATCGCGCGCCTCGACCGCGTAGTCGAGCGTGTGCCACACGTCGTCGGTGAGCGACCGCCGGTCGACGACCCGGCCGTCGACCCGCACCGTCACCGTCTGCGCCGCGAGGGCCGGCGCCTTGCGGACGTCGAAGGTAACGCGCCCGGTGTCGGCGGGAACGAAGAAGGCCGCGTACTCGCCGCTCACGTAGGTGCGGCGGCCGGCGGCCGGCTCCGCCGCGTCCTCGTCCGCCCAGAGACCGATGCGATGCGCCCCGCGTTGGGCGGCGCGATCGTCCGCCGGCTCGAAGATTGCCCTCCGGTAGCGCCACGCCGCCGGGTCGGTCACCCGCCCGTCCACCGAGAACAGGTGCAGCACGTCGAACCAGCGGCTCGTGTGGGTGTTCCGTCCGCCCCAGGAGTAATGCGCGTAGGTCCGCTCGCGGGGCCGCGCCGGATCGAGCGCCAGGGCCGACGTTCCGGTCTCCAGGGTGTTCGGCAGGCCGGCGAGGTCGAGCAGGGTGGCGGGCAGGTCGGTGATCGCGGTCGGGGCGTCCGACGTCTGCAAGGGACCCTGCGCGCCGAAGGGCTTGATCAGGAGCAGCGGCGTGGCGGCGGACTCGATGATATGGAGCGACCGCCCGGCCGGAGATCCGATGCCGCGGAGCGGATGGTCCGCAGCCGGGAAGAGCGCCAGGCCGTGATCGGAGGTGACGATGATGGCGCTGCGGTCGTAGAGGCCGAGGTCGCGCAGGCGATCGAGCAGCGTCCGCACCACCCGCAACGCGCACTGCGCCTGCGCCAGGTAGCCCGCGCGGGTCAGCCGCAGCCGCCGGCCGGGGTAGACGCACTCCGCATCGGTGGAGATGGGCGGGTGCGGCGTGATCAGGTGCAGGAACGAGTACACGGGGGCGTCGCCGGCGGCGGTGATCCGACTCGCGAACTCCTGCAGGAACACCGTGTCCCCGAATGAGCGCCACGCCGTCGCCACCGCACCCCGGCGGGCCTCGATCCACTGCTGGAACAGCCATCGATCGTCCCGGTAGATGCGCGCCTTGACGCCGTGCGGCGCGTGCCGGAACAGCGACAGGTCGAGCAACTGGGCCGACGCGCTGTCGACGTAGTCGCGGTAGCTGCCGTACGGCGAGGGGATCGTGTACCGGACGGCGCCCTCGGCCCCGGGGAACCGGTCGCTCGGGTGATCGGGGGAGTGGGCGGTCAGGGACCGGAGTCGATAGCCGTGCCGGCCGAGGGCGTGGAAGACCGAGGGGTGCCGCCGGGCATAGCGGTCGAACCGCATCTCGTTGCGCCACGGAACCCCGGTGAGCATCGCCGGCATGCTCCCCAGCGTGGTCCGGAACGCGCCGAGATGCTCCCGGAAGAAGGTGAACCCGGACCACCCGCGATCGAAGGCCGGCCGGTCGCCGTCCCGGATCTCGGCGAAGATGTGCGACGGGAACATGTCGAGCACGATGTGGATGAGGTTGCGGTCGGCGGAGAGCTCGTAGATCGCGGCCGGGGGCAGGCGCCAGCTCTCCGCCGCGCCGCCGGACTCCGGCCGGGGCGCGAGCGGCGGCAGGAGAAGGACCGCGGCCTGCAGCCCCACCAGGAGCGCGCTCGCCGTGGGCGCGGCGCGGCTGACGGCGCCGGCGAAGCCGAGGGCGAGGGCGAGCACGCCGATCCACAGGGCGGCCTCGAACGGGACGCGCCCGGCGGGCGGCGTCAGGTCGAGTCCGCCCCCGTCCAGCAGGCCGTAGTCGGCGACCAGCAGGTTTCCCTGCGCCCAGAGCAGCACGCCGGCGGCGCAGAGCCCGGCGGCGTAGCGCCGGAACCCGCGCGGCGGCAGGAGGAGCCCGATGGCCGCCAGCAGGCCGGTGACGAGCCCGAGCAGCCCAATCCAGCGCGGCGCCAGACTCCAGAACGGCGCCAGGAACTCGGCCCGGTTCGTCGCATGCACCGTCCACGGCCCGAACAGCAGGACTTGGGCGGGGCCGAGGAAGGCGGGGAGCGTCACGACCCGCAGGCGCGCGCCCACCTCCCGCGCGGTCAGCGCCGCTGCCCCCCGCCAGAGCCCGCGCCCGAGCCGAATCGCGGCGCCGGCGGCCCAGACGAGCAGCACCGGCCACGCCAACTGCACCGACACCACGCGAAGCCAGTAGCCGAGCGCGCCGGGGTCGACCGGGAAGAGACGGCCAGGGCGCAGGGGCTCCGGCTCGCCGCCCGCCGGCGCCCATTCGACTCTCAGCCGCGGCGCCGCCCCGCGCTGCCAGTGTTGGATCTCCAGGACGTGCGCGCCGGCCTCCAGCGCCACGCTGCGCATCTCCGTGCGCCTGCCGACCGCGGGACGGTGATCGAGCACGACCTCGCCGTCGATCCGCACGATCACGCCGTCGTCGGCGCTGGCGCGGAAATCGATCCGCTCCGGCCGCGGCGAGAACCAGACGCCGCGCCAGCGGACGAAGTAATCGCGAATCGGAGGGTCGAGCTCTTCCAGGAAGGCGAGGTCGACGCCGGCGGCCGGCTCCTCGACGACCGGGAGCGTCCTGGTGTCGAGCGCGGGCGGGTTGGCGTCCCGCGGGAGCGGATGGTAGTAGCTGCGCGTGAGCCCGCCGGCCGGCGCGAGGCTGCGCGCCAGGAGCCAGGCCAGCGTCAGCAGGATGGCGCCGGCGAGATACCATTCACCGAAGCGGGACGGGCGGCGAAGCCGGAATCGTTGCAGCGGGCGCATGTCGCTATCCCGAGGCTCGCGGGGCGTCACCGCTCCGCGGGAGGCAGTGGTACAGCGTGCGCGTGCCGGACGCCATCCTCTCGTGCGTGACGGCGCCGAAGTGCCGGGTGAGGAGTTCGCGGGCCGCCGCGTCGGAGTACTCGATGGCCTGGCCGCACCGATTCCGGAGCAGCCGGTCGACCATCGGGTCTTCGCGATCGACGATCTCCACGACCACCTCGGCCCCGAACCCCGCCAGCCAGGCGACGAAGTCGGCGAGCGGCACGTTGCGGCCGATGACGACATGGTGGGCGAGGGCGAGGCAGAGGATGAGGTCCGGGGCACCGCGGTCCGCCAGCGGGCGGCGCTCCAGGCCCCGCCAGCCGAGGCCCGGCGACGGGTCGGCAACGTCCGCCACGAGCGGCAGGATCGACCCCCGGTCCTCCGCCTTGAGGCTGTCGTACAAGCGGTCGACCACCAGGTGATCGGCGTCGAGGGCCAGCACGTAGTCGGCGCGGTCGGCCGCCATCCGGGAGTAGATCCCGGTGTTGCAGCCGATGTCCCACGCCAGCCGCCGCCGGCGGTCGCCGATCGCGCGCTCGACGAACGCGCCCTTCCGCGCGCGGTCGGCGTCGTCGTAGGTCAGCGTCCGCTGGTAGTCCGACCAGGTCGACTGCGCCGGCGTCCAGCGCAGCCCCTCCACCATGCGGCGGAGGCGGGCGACGTTGTTCCGGATGAGCGCGGCGCCGAAGCCGGCCGCCCGCAGCTCCGCCCCGACGTCCCCGTCTCGGGCTCCGTAGCGGTCCTGCGCCTTCGCCTGCAGGTAGACATGGGCCAGCACCCCGGAGCGCAGGTAGTCGCGGGCGGAGAGCAGCGAGCGGCACTCGCCGGCCGTGATCCCGTCGAGGCGGCCGCGCAGCCAGGGATGGAACGGCACGTTCCGGCAGGCCTGGAGCAGGAGCGGGTAGAGGTACGTCTCGCAGAACTGCCGATAGCCGGCCCACGGGGCGCCGGGCTCGTAGGCGGTGAACGATCCGATGTCGATGAAGGTCGGGCGCGACCCGATCCACTGGACGTTGAACGGGGTCGCGTCCTTGAGGGTCATCCCCTCGTCGAGCGCGGCCAGGGTGAGGTCGAGCTGCAGCAGGGCGGCATCCCGGAGCATGCCGAACGACCATTCGTAGGGGTACGACACGACCGGGACGCGCGCATGCTCGAGCACGCCGGCCCACTGCGGCGCCAGCTCCGGGAGGTCGTCCCGTTCCACCACCTCCCGCGTGCCGACCAGTCGGCCCTGCTCGCTGAAGCGGCGGTAGAAGCGTGTCTTCGCAAGCCGCTGCCAGTCCGCGAGCGCGCGCCGCGTGAGGCCGCGGAACACGCCGCCGGCATGGTGGAAGACGCGGGTATCGGGGTCGCGGAACGACCCGGGCTCGAAGCGGGGCGGGGCGCTCGACGTCACGGAGCGGCTACCGCGGTTCCTGCGGGCCTTCCTTCCGCCGCACCGCGGCCGTCAGGCGATGCCAGTAGAGCCGGGCGACGACGCCGACGGCCGCGAAGCCGCCAAGGAGAACCTGCAGCAGCATGCTCCCGCTGCCCGGGTCGAGGTAGGCGTGGACGGGCCGCTCGAACAGGAGCAGGCCGACAACGACGGGCGCAACAGCGGGCAACATGCGCATGGTGCTGTCTCGTCGATCCGATCACAAGATCTTACGAGAATGGTCATACCTGTGACAAGGATCGACCCGCCCGGGCGGGCGTTCCGGACCGTCGGTCGGTGTTCCAGCGACCCCATCCTCGGCCGCCGTGCGGCGCACGACACGCGCGTTGCCGCGCGCCGCCGCAGCGTGTGATCATGGCTCGACTCCTGGCGCGCGCGGCGCCACGGGGAACATGTCATGTCTCGCAGGAACACCCGCCGGCGGCGTTGCCGAGCGGTGAGACGACCGTCCGATACACCATTCCGACGCCGTACGGAAGCTACCGAGACCATGTCCAGTTTGCCACGGTCCAACTCTTGGATCTGTCG
Organism: Vicinamibacterales bacterium; assembly: GCA_963662965.1. GTDB lineage: Bacteria > Acidobacteriota > Vicinamibacteria > Vicinamibacterales > UBA8438 > DTWD01. The sequence goes on from OY759970.1 coordinate 752,901, forward strand.
TTGTTTCGACATGTCCCTCACGGGGTCAAAGCGGCGTTGGTGCGCGGATGCGGGCAGGCCTACGCGCTTCAAACCGTCGAGCCCGTCACCTACCGATGCGGTACGAGACGGGTCTGCCAAGCTCGGTCATCCGGTTCAGAACGTGACACGCGAGCACGGCCTCACGCCGTTGCCCCGATGAACTGCGTGCCCGAAGACAGTCGCCGACGATCGACGTGTACCGGAAGAACGCATTCTCCACGCGCGCGTGCTGATGGGAACCAGACGCCTTCGTCCACCGTCGCCGTCCGAGCGCCTTCACCCTCCTGATCGTCCGATCGCGGGCACCTGATCGGGCGCCCCGTCGAGACAACGACGCGGTCTTGGTCGGCGGCACCACGACCCGCGCCCCTCGCGCACCGGCCGCACCATAGAACGCGAGCGTGTCGGAGGCCGGATCCGCCGTCACTCTGGTGAGGTGTCCCTCCACCTCGTCGACCAGACTGATCCCCGTCATCGCGTCATCGGCCGTCGGCTCAGTCAGCGCGCAGGCCACGATCACACGGGACCCGTCCACGCCGAGATGGAGCTTCCTCCAGCCGCGTCGCCCTCGGCCCCCATGTGTCGCCGCGGCCCACTCACCTTCGCCGACGATGGACAGTCCGGTGCCTTGGTGCACAACTCGCGATCTCGGTCAATAATTGCCCTCCACCCAGAGATCCGAGGTCCCGCATGACGAGTTTCAAGCGCACCCAGCGGAAGTACGTCCAGAAGGCCTACCGTGTCCGGAATTGGCGGGAGTACGAGACGGGTCTCCGCGCTCGCGGGAGTCTGACCGTCGGGCTCGGACTCACCGATGGCAAGCTCGCCAACTGGAACTCGCCGAGGCCGACGCGCAGGACGCCAGGCCGACAACGCAAGTACTCGAACCACGCCATCGAGACGACGGTCACCTTAGGCTTGGTGTTTGGCCTGGCGTCCAGGCAGACTGAGGGCTTCCTGCGCTCGCTGCTGACGCTCCTGAATCTGGACAACGACGTGCCCGACCACAGCACGATCTCGAGGCGCAAGGCGAGGCTGGGGAAGGTTGCTTCCTACGAGAGGCAAACCGTGAAGCCCGTCCACCTCCGCATCGACAGCAGCGGTCTTTCAGTGCACGTCGGCCAGTTGCGCACTCCGCCGAAAGCCAGGGACTCCCGCAAGCTGCACCTCGCTGTGGATGAGCCAACCAGTGACGTGGTCGCCTGCGCGCTCACGAGCAAGCGGGCTCGAGACGCTTCCCGGGTGGCGTCACTCGTCGGCCAGATCGAGCGTCCCATCGCCTCGGCCAAGGCCGCGTACGACACCGGCGACGTCTAGAAGACGCTGGAGAATCACCGTGCTCATCGATCGCCGAAGGTGCTGATACCGCCACGAAAGGGCGCTCAGCTCGCGCTCGACTCCGCGGGCACGCGACAGCGGCATCGTAACATCCGAGCACGATCACGTGTTGGGAAACGGAAGTGGTACGTCGCATCGGGCTACAGCAGGCGAAGCAAGGTGGAGACGACGTTCCACCGCTACAAGGCCATCCTGGGCTCAGCGATGCGAGCGAGGGGACTGGCGTCCCAGAGAGTCGAGGTGAGGTTGGGGTGCAAGATTCTGAACACCATGACGGCGCTCGGGATACCCGATGGCGAGATGATCGGATGACCGGCAGGCGGAGTCACGGGAGACTCTCAGCCCTCAATGGAGTTGTGCACCAAGGCAGGTTGAGACGGCAATCGAGGCCCTTACCGAGGGAGAGGCTATACGTCTGCGCGCGTTCGCGTGGTGTCAGGCCAGAAACCGGGGCCGCCTTCCTGACGGCACTGACCAGGACGATCTGCTGGCAAGAGCCCTAAAGCTGATCATCGAGGGTCGGCGGCGCTGGAACCCGAACAAGGTCTCGTTCGAGGGCTTCCTGATGGGCGCGATGCGCAGCTTGGCAAGTCAGTCTCGCAGCGCCAAGATCAAGGACGCACTGCAAGGCGCGGATCTCGAGACCAACGTTACGAAGGACCCTGACGGTCCAGAAGAGTTCCACACCGTTGCGTCATCGAGTCCGGATCCCGAAGCCTCTCTTGTTCAAGCAGAAGAACAGGCTGCCGCCCAGGCGTTGCTGGACGAGATCTACTCTCACCTAGGTGAAGACTGGCAGGTTCGCCTGTTGATCGACGGATGGCGTGAGGGGCATGCTGGTCCGGCCTTAAGGGCGAACCTCGGCCTCAGCGAGAGAGAGTACAACACGATCACCCGGAGGATTCGCAGGAAGGTCGGCCCCTTCCGAGAGGCGAGGAGGAGCCCAGATGTCTGAGTGCAATTTCGAATCGGAGCTCCGAGCAGTAATGGACGGCCTGTCAGAGTCAATCGCAGAAACCGCTGCGGAAGACCTCGTTGGCGATTGCCGGACATCCGGCACTGATCCGCTGGTGGTGCTCAGTCAGGTAAAGCATGTTCTACGAGCGGCGGTCAAGGACGTCCGTCAACGCCGACTAAAGGAGGCGCGCGCCCAATACGAGGAGAAGCGCGCGCAGCTGACGAAGGCTACACGTGCCTGGCCTGACTCGGCTGAGGAGCGCCACAACCTGTTGGCCCAAGTATTTGCCTCGCACCCGCCTGCTACTCGCATGCTGACCGCACAGTATCGAGACTTTGATGGCTTGGAGGACGAGGATATTTCGTCGTGCTTGATCCAACTAGCAGCCCTCGGATTCCTTGACGGCGAGAACAAGGATCCCGATGACCACGAATGACGCATGTAACATATGTAGCCCCTAGTTCGCTACTCTCGGACCTGGGGATCACCGAGCCTCATGACATCGACATCGAGGCCATCGCTGAATCTGTCGGTGCCACCGTCGTGTATGAGCGCCTTCGTGGTTGCGAAGCAAGAATCATTGGCACCGCGACTAGGGCAATCATCACGGTGAAGGCCGACGCTCCGCGCCCGCGTCAGCGCTTCTCCATCGGCCACGAACTTGGGCACTGGATGCACGACCGTGGGCGGATTGCCTTCGCCTGTGAACATGCGGACATCGCCAGCCCGTGGGATGCATTGCTCGATCCTGAAGCGCGGGCCAATCGCTACGCGGCGAACCTGCTATTGCCCGCTAAAATGTTCAAGACAGAGTGTGCCGCCGCGCCGATTGAGTTTGCGACGGTTCGCCGACTAACCGAACTCTTCCAAACCAGCATCACAGCTACCGCCATCCGTCTCGTCGAACGCGGTGAGTTCCCCGCCCTCCTCGTGTGCACTGATCGCTTCGGTGCCCGAGTGTGGTTCGTTCGCGGCCCGGATGTACCTGATAGCGTTTGGCCACTGGACGGTCCAGGAGCTCACACCGTTGCCCACGAATTGCGCACAAGAGGCTCTGCTCACTCGCCAGAGATGGTCTACGCGGACCAGTGGCTAGCCCGAACGGCACGCCATTCCTATCGTGTTCAAGATGACTCGATCAAGGGCCCTGCTGGACAGATCCTGACCCTGATCTGGTGGCGTGACGAGGTTCCCTTGATCAAGTTACAGGAGGCAGAGGAACAGCGCGCTGGGCGGCGCTCAGACTGGAAACAGGATTGAGCAGAGAGGTTCCACCTCAAGGTGGCACGAAGTCGTCAAGCTCGTCAACGCGGTCCTGAAACGGATTGACCTGCGGAGCAGGATCCGACCTCGCCGCACAGACTGCGAATCCCGCCACGATGCCTCGACTGGCCAGGAATGCTGCGCAGGCGCGAAGATGCCCTCCGGTAGTGAGCACGTCGTCAACTAGGACATGCGTTCGCTGCCGATGACGGAGTGTGCCCCGCAGTTCCAAATGCGGATACAACTCTGCGGGGTCGCGCGGTCCCTGCTCCTGGCTTGCCGATGGCATGGGTTCGTCCCAGCGCAGAACGTCGGCAACTCCCTGGGCCAGTCCGGAACGTTCCCGAAACTCGTGCGCGAGCGTCGCGATCCGCGAATGTTCGACCTCCGTCGTGTAGCGCCCCAGGGTTCTTGGACAGTGGTTTGACGGTATTCGCATCTATGCTGCCGCGTCCAACCCGACGAAGTCACGTCGCACCTGAGCGGGGCTTTGATAGTGGTACTTCTCTAGCATCCACTGCTCGTTGTACGTCCGCTTGAACTCGAGTAAGGCCAGGCGGAGCTCCTCGATGGTGTCGAAACTCCGCACCCACAACAAATTCTCCTTCAGCGTGCGGATGAAGCGTTCCGCGACGCCGTTGCCTTCGGGCTCCCGCACGAAACTCGGCGAGCTCTCGATGCCGAAGAACGCCACCTCCTGTTGAAAGTCGTCAGCCAGATAGTTCGACCCGTGGTCGTGCCGAAGACGCAGCCCGCGGGCGACGCCCTCGCCAATCGTGCCGAAGCGGGCGCGGACGCCCTGGCGGATCGGCTCCAGGGCCTCAAATCGGGTCCCGCGCTTGGCCGCATGCAGGCCGATGCACTCGGTCGTGCAGTGATCGACGGCCACGAAGACGAAGGCCGCGCCCTCGCCCACGGTCACTGTGGCCGTCATGTCCGTGCCCCACATCACATCGGGGGCCGCGGTGGTGATCGTGCCGTCGTGCGCCTTCGGGCCGTGCGCGTGGCCCACGCGGTGCGGGGCCTGGAGGTCGTGCTCCCGCATCAACCGCCGCACCCGTTCCGGCGAGGTGCGGATCCCCGCGACCCGGAGCTTCGGCCAGGCTTTCCGGTACCCTTCGCCGTGAAAGGGCGAGGCTTCGAGCAGTCGGCGGATGTGGCCGGCCAGCACGTCGTCCGGGGCGGCGCCGACCGGCCCACGCCGCCGACACGGCGCCCGGGACGTTGTCGCCTGCCGCCGCGCATACACGCTAGAGCGGGCGCGGCGCCACACGCGGCAGACCCGCTGCACGCCATACGCCCGCCGCGTGGAGATCGAGTGGGCGTCCTTCATCGCCTCGACCTCCGTCGGGCCAAAGGGCCGCCCACCTCCAACTGGTCCACCTTCGCGTAGAGCAGTTCGTTCTCCATCAGTAGTTCACCGATCTTGGCTTGCAGCCGACGATTCGCCTCGTCCCAGGCGTCCGGCGCCCGGCTCTTCAGGCTGGCCTGGCCCGCGGCCAGAAACTGATCCCGCCACTGCGCGGCCCGCGCCGCCGTGATCCCCAGCTCCCGCGACACGGACTCAAGATCCTCTCCGCGCAGCAGACGCAGCACCGTCTCGCGCTTGCGCCGGGCTGACAACCGTCCCCCACGGCCGCGCCCGGCGGCGTCTCCGGTCGCCCTTCGGGCTTCCTCCGCCGCCGCCGATTCTTGATCTGGTTTCCCCATCTCGACACGCCTCCTGCGAGTACTCTCTCGCAATCAAGTGTCCAAGAAAACCCTAGGGCGCAGGAGTCGTGCATTCACTGTTCGGGACCGGAACCAGGATGATCGGACCAGCGAAACCAGCCTCGTCGAGCACTCGGCTGCCCATCTCGCCGAACCACTCACGTGCCTGGTGCGCATTGGCGGCTGAGATGCACTGCTTCGGCAACGTCCCGTTTACGAGAACGCGACCATGTCCACTGACGTCACGTTCTTTGATGGCGTCGACGAACTGGTTGACGCTGTGCTGGGCGTCCGTCCAGGGGCTGTCGATTGACGTTCGGTACGTGTAGCACGACACGACCTGGATTGGCATCGTGAAGGCCGGGTGTCCTTACGGCTGCGTCCCGAGGACAGCCGTTAGCGCCTCGGTGCTGTCCAACGTCTGCACCTTCGGGTAGCCACTGAACTTCGACGGCCATTCCAGCGTTCGGTCTGCCATGACGCTGCGAGCGATGAACAACCACCGGTCGAGCCGCACGCATTCCGCCGCTTGGTGGAGAGTGCCTGAGCTGTCGCTTGCCTCGATGATCACGGTTGCGTCGCTCAGAGCGGCCATCAGGCGATTTCGTACGGGGAAGCTACTCGGAAAGGTCCTCGAACCCGAGGCAAACTGTGAGATGAGAAGGTGCTCGGCTGCGATCTTCTCCTGGAGAGGAGCGTTCTCGGCCGGATACGCGCGGTCTATAGGCGTGCCGATTACTGCGACAACGACTCCGCCTGCAGAGATCGCCGCTGTCAGCGCCTCGGTGTCAATGCCCTTCGCCAAGCTGGACACCACGACGACACCCTGCTCGGCGAGTTCCCGGCCAAGGCATCTAGCCTGAGCACGCCCTTCACTGGATGCTTCGCGAGTCCCCACGACGGCCACGCACGGCCTCTCCAGCAACGCTGCGTCGCCCGCGTACCACACTACGCGTTCGGCGGCGGTCTGCCCATCCGACTTAAAGAGATTCCATTGAGCGGTTGGCAGAACCCTTTGGCGGGGCAGGAGGTGGGTCAGCGTCGTCTCGCGAATTCGACTTGGGTCTGGTGCGGAGTACTTCTGACGGCGCTCCCGGATCGGCGCTCTCGACCGCTCGCCTCGACTCATCGGCTGCGCCCACATCCTATGAGCCGAGTATACCTATAGAGCGATCCGCGACCAAGCGGAAGTCCGTGCGTCTCCTGCGCCACCAGAAAAGCTCTTGCCCAAGGCCGATTCATCGGTCCCCGCCGTTGCCCCGCATCAAGGACGTGGCAACGCGCTATGGTCGGGTAGACCAGGGTCGTTGCTGACCCTGGCCCCCCACAGATCCGGACGTGCGGGTTCTGCCGCATCCGGCTCCTCGACAGATGGCTTCGCTACGCGCCGTCGCGTACCCGTTGGTCCAGGATGCGATGAAGATGACCCATGCCATCCCCAGTGCGTGTCTGGCCCGTTCGGCTATCCGTTGTCGTAACGTTGAGACGGGCTCCAACCTCGGTGTGTTGGCCGTCTTTCCCGCCAACGGATCCATCTCCCGGCGCCCCCTTCCCTCCACGGGGTTTCGTGGGCATGATTCCCCCGCTTCACCGGTAGTATGAGGCGCTCCGATTCCTCGCCGCCCATCCCCCCGCGCTTCGTTGCCTTCGCGCGGCGGTACCATCCGAGCACCTGCGGGTTCGCTCCGTCGGACGCCAGGTGCCACGTCCACGGCCTCGGGCTTGGTGAGCCGGTGCCCGCCCCCCGGCAACCTTTAAGATGGAGACGATGAGGCCTCCCGGGTTCCCGGGAAACCCACCCGCCCGCATGCCACGCGCTCCGACCCCGGCAAGGTCCCCGCCTCCACGGCCTCTCAGAGGCGGCGATGTAGCCTTCCGTCCAACGCAAGACGTCGGCCCTCGCGACCAATGCATTTCGGGGCTCAATCACGCGGCCTACGCACTCCCTGTGAACGCTTCGCGCCCTGGGTCACCCCAGGCCCACGCATCACTCGGTTCCGGCTGGTGGCCGACCTTGGCCGGATGGGGTTGGATACCCACAGGGTTTCGAACAAGGTTTCGAAGATCACATCACGGCATCTTGTCCCCCTTGACCGGACTTTCCCGGCACACGCGTTGTTGCATGAATCGGAACTAGCCAGCACCAGGCCCGCCTCGCGTTGCGAAAGGGAAAACAGGGCCGACCGCTGCCGGCGTGTCAGCACGGGTCTCCGAGCCATGCTGTTTCGTTCGACGTATGCAAGACATAGAATCAGACACGGGATACGACACACGGAGGCTGGTGCCGGACGGCGTCCTTGCCCATCTGTCGCAAACGGCCGTTTACGATACATGCGGATCGGCTATGCCCGCGTCTCGTCGCCGTTCTATCCGACATGGACGCAGAGCTGGCGGCGCTGGAGGCCCGCCGTGACAAGACCCGCGATCTCAAGAAGGCCATGATGCAGGAGCTGCTCACCGGCAGGACACGGTTACTATGAAGATCTCCACGATTCTCGACCACATCGACAGCGGGCATATGGCGTTGCCCGAGTTCCAGCGCGGCTACGTCTGGAACCGCGATCAGGTGCGCGGTCTGTGTGACTCGCTCTACCGGCGCCATCCGGTTGGCGGGCTCCTGGTGTGGGCTACCGAGTCGAAGACCGCCACGCACCGCGGGGACGGCGCGCTTGCCGCGGGGGTGGTGAAGCTCCTGCTCGATGGTCAGCAGCGCATGACCTCCCTGTACGGCATGGTGCGTGGGAGGGCGCCACAGTTCTTTGATGGCAACGCCTCGGCGTTCACGGGACTGCGCTTTCATCTGGAGACGGAGACCTTCGAGTTCTACCAGCCGGTGAAGATGAAGGGCGATCCGCTGTGGACCGACGTGACCGAGCTGATGCAGAAGGGCCCCGCGGGGCTGGGCGAGTTCGTCACGCGCCTCACGGAGCAGCCGGCGCTGGCGCCCAAGGTCGGCGACTACGTCGGGCGCCTGAGCCGGCTGCTCGGTATCGTCGACGTGCCTTGGTGCACAACTCCATTGAGGGCTGAGAGTCTCCCGTGACTCCGCCTGCCGGTCATCCGATCATCTCGCCATCGGGTATCCCGAGCGCCGTCATGGTGTTCAGGATCTTGCACCCCAACCTCACCTCGACTCTCTGGGACGCCAGTCCCCTCGCTCGCATCGCTGAGCCCAGGATGGCCTTGTAGCGGTGGAACGTCGTCTCCACCTTGCTTCGCCTGCTGTAGCCCGATGCGACGTACCACTTCCGTTTCCCAACACGTGATCGTGCTCGGATGTTACGATGCCGCTGTCGCGTGCCCGCGGAGTCGAGCGCGAGCTGAGCGCCCTTTCGTGGCGGTATCAGCACCTTCGGCGATCGATGAGCACGGTGATTCTCCAGCGTCTTCTAGACGTCGCCGGTGTCGTACGCGGCGTCGGCCTTGGCCGAGGCGATGGGACGCTCGATCTGGCCGACGAGTGACGCCACCCGGGAAGCGTCTCGAGCCCGCTTGCTCGTGAGCGCGCAGGCGACCACGTCACTGGTTGGCTCATCCACAGCGAGGTGCAGCTTGCGGGAGTCCCTGGCTTTCGGCGGAGTGCGCAACTGGCCGACGTGCACTGAAAGACCGCTGCTGTCGATGCGGAGGTGGACGGGCTTCACGGTTCGCCTCTCGTAGGAAGCACCCTTCCCCAGCCTCGCCTTGCGCCTCGAGATCGTGCTGTGGTCGGGCACGTCGTTGTCCAGATTCAGGAGCGTCAGCAGCGAGCGCAGGAAGCCCTCAGTCTGCCTGGACGCCAGGCCAAACACCAAGCCCAAGGTGACCGTCGTCTCGATGGCGTGGTTCGAGTACTTGCGTTGTCGGCCTGGCGTCCTGCGCGTCGGCCTCGGCGAGTTCCAGTTGGCGAGCTTGCCATCGGTGAGTCCGAGCCAGACGATCAGACTCCCGCGAGCGCGGAGACCCGTCTCGTACTCCCGCCAATTCCGGACACGGTAGGCCTTCTGGACGTACTTCCGCTGGGTGCGCTTGAAACTCGTCATGCGGGACCTCGGATCTCGGGGTGGAGGGCAATTATTGACCGAGATCGCGAGTTGTGCTCCAAGGCAGCCTTTAGCTGCCCATCCACCCCAACCCGTCACTCGAGGCCCAACCCAGTACCGGCGGCAGAGACGACTTCTTCTTGCAGGCACAGCAGCTGACGTCGAGAAGACCGTGCGCTACCTCGAGCATGCTCCCTGAGGCCGGCGCTCCCTGAAACGGCTACGCGGTGAAGAGCTTGTCCTCCAAGCGCGCGTGTTTGTCGGTCCGGGTACCGATCTTGATCGCCGTGGACAAGCGCTGGGTTCCCTCGGCATGAAGCGTCTCGTGGAGCTTCTTGATCGTCGCGAGGACCGTGTCGAGGTCCCCCTCGACGTTCGTACCGTACGCGTGCAGCTGAACCTTCAGCCCGGACTCCTTGATAATCTCGTGGGCCCGCATCACCTCCTTGCGCACCGACACCCCCACACCGATCGGGATGATCTGGATTTCAGCAAGCGCCTTCATGCTTCATTCGCCTCCTTGACGTGTGCCAGTGGGATGATTCGTTCAACGCGGAACGGCTCATCCGCCCCGTGACTCGACCAGTCGTGGAGCGGCTTGTCCGTGAACTCCTGGAGCCGCTCGTTGTAATTCTTCCGATAGAACGTCAGCGCCTCGAGGCCGGCCCGGCACTTCTCCTCGTCGAACCAGCATCTCGGTAGCGACCCACGTCGGCCGGAACACGATGCCCGCTGCTTTCAGGATCCGAAGCGCTTCGTAGACGTCGGCGCGGATGTGCCCCTTCTCCAGATTCGCCAGAACCCTGTCGCTGAGCGACTCGACCGCGGAGACCACGAACAGGCAGCCGAGCGCTCTGAGGTCCTGCGCCCTAGGGTTTTCTTGGACACTTGATTGCGAGAGAGTACTCGCAGGAGGCGTGTCGAGATGGGGAAACCAGATCAAGAATCGGCGGCGGCGGAGGAAGCCCGAAGGGCGACCGGAGACGCCGCCGGGCGCGGCCGTGGGGGACGGTTGTCAGCCCGGCGCAAGCGCGAGACGGTGCTGCGTCTGCTGCGCGGAGAGGATCTCGAGTCCGTGTCGCGGGAGCTGGGGATCAGGCGTTGGTGCACAGTGCGACCAGGCAAGGCTGGTCAAAGGGGAGTGACGATGCGGTGATGTCATGAAACTTTGTTTGCCGTCCAACGGGTGCGAAACCCGTCCGGTGAAGGGTGACCCACCCACACCGGTAGCGAGCCTTGCGGCGTCCGCGGTAACGAAGACGCCGATGCGTAGGCACGCAAGCGAGTGGGCCGTAGGGTTTACAGCCACGAAATAACGCTCATTCTGGGTGCCCAGGGCATTGTGCAGCCTGAAGGCGATGGCGGTCTCGACGCGATGGGCACGCCGAGACGCGCACCCAGCGGGGTCTGAGCCTACGGCACGCTGGAAGAGGACGGCCCAGGCACCTGGGAGGCCCTTCTTCCTCCTTGTCGCACGAGGGACAGGGTAGGCCACCGGCCAGGGACGACCGGAGCCGCGGCCGACGGGAGGGAGGGAGTCGGAGGGCTGCATACGAGCGAGGACGTCGGGGAACGGGTTGGCCCCCGGACCCGGCCGAGCAAAGGCGGCCCGTGTTGGTGTGAGCTTTCGAAGGGACCCATGACCGGCGCGTTGACGTCGGGACTCATGTCACCAGAAATTCGAAAGGTAGTGGACCCCTGGCCGAGGTTCGTTGCGTTGTTGGCACGATATCCTCTGCCCGTGCCTCGGATTCGCGTGCGAATCTGGGGCCTCGGTGAACACCTCAAAAGCGGCCATCGATCGACACGTCAAAACCGGCCACCACACATGTGGCGAGCGAGACGGATTGAGATCTACCGCAGGGTCTCCCGGTGCGTCTTCCGCTCACGTTGACCACGGCTTCCCGGGCCGTGGCTATCCTACCCGCATTGTCGTGTGTGTCCATGTCGGCGATGACGGCCTGTGGAGCCTGTGGGCGGCGCGTGCGCCGTCCAGAGCGGTGTGGAAAACGCGCTCCCCCCCCGCCGCAGATCGTCCCGGGCGTGCGACCGCGTTTTCCATATCGCTGGCGGGATCCAGAGGCCCTCGGGAGCCACTCGACCGGTGCTTGTGCCGGTCGCTGTTGATTCGCCGCGCCGTTACACTGGGGCGATGAATGCGATCGACGAGAGGGCGTGCGGCAAGCCTGGGTGCGACAACTTTGGAAAGCCCGGCCTCAACATCGTGGGCCACGGCTGGTTTGTGACGACGTCGGGCCGCCGCCGGCGGTACCGCTGCACAGTATGCGGGGGAACGCTCAGCACGAACACGGGGACCGCGTACCGCGGTCTTCGCTGCAGTCGACGGGAGTTCGACCAGGTCGCGAGCCTACGAGTCGAGGGCGTCAGCATTTCTGCCACCGCCCGAGTGACGGGCCATTCCCGCACCACCATCGCGCGATGGCTCGAGCGAGCCGCGACAGCTGCCGCGTGCTTCAATCACCGGCTGCTGCGCGATTTCGACGTCATTGAGCTGCAGGCGGATGAACGCTGCACGTTCATCGGCAGCAAGCGCCGCACCCTGTGGCTATTTGCGACGATCGAGGTGTGTTCCCGCTTGTGGGCCGGTAGTGTTCTCGGCCGCCGCTCCCATCGCAACACCAAGGCCGCGATCAACGACGTCATCCTCCGCGGACGCCGCGTTGGGTGCCCCCTGATCGCCACCGATGGCTTCGAGTACTACGTCGGGGTGATGGTGCGCCTCTTGGGTTCAGCGTGCGTCTATGGGCAAGTGCTCAAGACGCGGCGGAACAATCGTGTCGTTCGGGTCGAGCGGCGCGTGAAGATCGGCACGGCGAGCCGGCTGAACGCCGCGCTGTTGGCGTCGGAGGATGCCGAGACCCTGAACACGTCGTTCATCGAGCGCCTCAACCTCACGATTCGTCAAGGGTCGGCGTACTTGCGCCGGCGCTCGCCATGCCACGCTCGTGGCGCAGACCAGCTCCGCGGGCACGTCGAGCTCCTGCGGGGCTACTACCATTTCATTCGGCCGCACCGGGCGTTGAGGTTCGGGCGCGAGACCAGGACGCCGGCGATGCAGGCCGGTCTGGTGAGCCAGCGCTTGGCGTTGCGCGACATCTTCACGGCGGGCGGTCTCACGCGACGTATCTTTGTGGCCGTCGTGCACGTGTCCGTGACCGTCCAGCCCACGGAATCTGACGAAGCCGAGCTGTCGACGCGCTGCTCGTCGTCGGCTCGGAGACAGGCTGCCTGATCAACAGCGAACGGTGCAAGCACCCATTCAGCGGTGCCAAGTCCACAAGCTCCGCAACATCCTCGACCACCTGCCAGAGCGGCAGCGCCCGTGGGTGCAGGCGATCGTCCGCCGCGCCTATCAGGCCACCGACGTGAAGACGGCGACACGGCTCCTCACGGATCTCGCCAAGCGCCTGGAGGACGAATATCCCAGCGCCGCCGGCAGCGTCCGAGAAGGGCTGGACGAAACGCTGACCGTCCTCACGCTGCACCTCTCGACCCGCCTGCAGCGGTCGCTCGCCACGACCAACGACGCCGAGAGTCTGGTGCTTCCGCCATCAACTGTTGCTACCCCGCCCTTATCTCGTTCTAACCAAACCGCTTAGACTAGATATTCAGTGCCAGAGAGATGCCAGCGTCAAAATCGACTGGAAGTATCTGGATGATTAGGGCTTAAGCTCTCTTCACCAACACTTGATGACGGAAGCACCGGTCTACGGGCATTGCAATGCCTCACCGTATGGCGTCCGTCCCGCGGTGGGTGCGTCACGGTCCACGGCCGCCCGCCACTCCGGTCGGGTCCAGTCAGCCTTGAGGCTGGGATCCTGGTCGGCGTACACCGCCAGGGCACCGGAGATGGGTGTTCACAATATCCGTGGGACGACCTGGCGACGGTTCGCGGTCGGGTAGACCAGGGTCGTTGCTGACCCTGGCCCCCCACAGATCCGGACGTGCGGGTTCTGCCGCATCCGGCTCCTCGACAGATGGCTTCGCTACGCGCCGTCGCGTACCCGCTGGTCCAGGAAGCCAGGCGATGGCCACCGCCATCCCCAAGGCTTATCTGGCCAGTTCGGCTATCCGTTGTCGTGACGTGGAGACGGGACCCAACCTCGGTGTGTTGGCCGTCTTTCCCTCCACCGGTGCCACCTGCCGGTGCCCCCTTCCCTCCACGGGGTCTCGTGGGCTCAATTCCCCCGCTTCGGCGGTACTATGAGACACTCCGACTCCTCGCCGTCCATCCCCCCGCGCTTCGTTGCCTTCGCCCGGCGGTACCATCCGAGCACCTGCGGCTTCGCTCCGTCGGACGCCAGGTGCTGCGTCCACGGCCTCGGGCTTGGTGAGCCGGTGCCCGCCCCCCGGCAACCTTTAAGATGGAGACGACGAGGCCTCCCGGGTTCCCGGGAAACCCACCCGCACGCATGCCACGCGCTCCGACCCCGGCGAGGTCGCCGCCTCCACGGCCTCTGAGATGCGGCGAGATAACCTTCCGTCCAACGCACGACGTCGGCCCTCACAAACAATGCATTTCGGGGCTCAATCACGCGGCCTACGGGCTCCCTGTGAACGCTTCGCGCCCTGGGTCACCCCAGGCCCACGCATCACTCGGTTCCGGCTGGCGGCCGACCTTGGCCGGATGGGATTGGATACCCACAGGGTTTCGAACAAGGTTTCGAAGATCACATCACGGCATCTTGTCCCCCTTGACCGGGCTTTCCCGGCACACGCGTTGTTGCACGAATCGTCACGTGCCCACACGATGCCACCCGCCAGGATCCTCACCTGCCGATGCGATATGACACGGGTCGGCCGAGGGCGGTCATCCGATTCAGGATCTCACAGCCGAGGACGGCCTCACTCCCCTGCCCAGCTGGACTCCGGGCGCGAAGACCAGCTCCGATGATGGACGTGTAGCGGAAGAACGTGTTCTCCACCCGGTCCTGACGATGGTACCCTGACGCCTTCTTCCAGCGACGCCGTCCGAGCGTCTTCACCAACATGATCGTCCGATCCCGCGCGGGCGACCGCGGGCCGTGGCCAGAGACGTTCGCCGTCCTGGCCGGTGGGATGACGACCGTCGCACCCCGCGCCGTCGCGGTCTCGTAGACGGCGACCGTGTCATAGGCGGCGTCAGCGGTGATGCGCACGAGAGGACCCTCGACCGCGGTGAGTAGATCGAGGGCGGTGGTCGCATCATCACCCGTCGCCCCGGTCAGCGTGTGGACACGGATCACGCCTGACTGATCGACGCCACGGTGGAGCTTCCTCCAGCCACGCCTGCCGCGGCCACCATGTTTCGCGGCCGCCCACTCACCTGCCCCGACGATGGACAGCCCCGTGCTGTCGAGCACGAGATGGAGGCCCTCGCCGGGCGGGACCAGTCGCAAACGGCGCCTCCAATGCTGACTGCGCCGGGAGAGCGTCGTCTAGTCGGGGGCGGAGAGGTCGAGGCGCATCATCCCGAACAGGGCGTGCAGGAACCCTTCGGCCTGGCGCAGCGGGAGATGGTAGAGGAGCCGCAGGGTCATGGCGGTCTCGATGGCGAGATTCGAGTAGCGCCGCTGCCCGCCCCGCCGGCCGCTCCGGCGGGGTGTCCAGGCGGCGATCGCCTCCGAGGACACCCACACCGTCACATCGCCACGTCGAACGAGGGCCCGGTTGTAGGCCGGCCAGTTCGCAACGCGATCTTTCGTCTTGTATGTGGGATGGACCTTCGACTGCATCCCTGTAGTGTGGCTCCTGCGGCGGGTCACGAGAAGTGCGGGCCAAACCGCCCCCACCCCCCTCAGGGTCTTCATGCAACAACGCCACGCGCCGGTGCCGGGGGGCCGTGCGCCTTTACGCGGTGCCGCGTCGCACGAGGTGGAGGGGTGATGCGGTGCGCGGGGCGGCGGTTCCGGCCGCGTGGGGCCGCCGCCGGGCTGGTACCGCCTGCGCCTGTTGCGCCAGGTACTCGACGAGTTGGTCCCCGGCGTCGAGCAGTTCCTGCTCGTGAATAATGTTGTAGCGGTCGAAGATGGCGCGGCTCTTGTGCCCGGTCAGGAGCATGGCGACGCGTTCGGGGACGTTCGCGCGGATCAGGTTGCGAGCGGCGGTGCGCCGGCAATCGTGGAGGAAGCGGGTCGGCACGCCGGCCGCCTGGCAGGCCGTGCGCCACGCGGTGCGCCAGCGCCGGACGGGGATGCCGTCGCGGTGGAAGACGAGCGGGCTGTCGGGGTCGCGGCGTGCCCGCCGCCGCGCCAGGGCCTCGGCGATGGGGTGTGAGATGGGGAGAATCCGGCCCACCAGCGTCTTCGAGCGGGCCGGCGAGAGCCGGATGACGCCACCGGCCATGTCAATCTCCTCCCAGGTGAGGCCGAGGATCTCCTGCTTGCGCCAGCCGGAGTAGTAAGCCAGATCGAGGATGTCCTGCCACGGGGCGGGCAGGCGGACGCGGACGGCGAGGTATTCGGGGTGCTCGAAGAAGCCCTGGCTGGGGGGATTCTCGCGGAGGCGGTCGGGGAAGCCGGGCACGGTGTCGAGCCAGCCCCAGTGGACGGCGAGCGTGCACATCCGGTGGAGCGCCGAGGTCTCCCGGTTGATGGTGCCGGTGGCGGCCCCGGCGGCGCGCCGGGTCAGTTGGTACTGGCGGATCTGGTAGGTGGTCAACGTGGCGGCCCGCGCGGCGCGACCGAAGAAGGCGGCGAGATGGGCGGTCCGGCCGCGAGCGGTGCTCTGGGATCGGAACTGCCGGACCTGATAGTCCTGGAGGTAGGCGTCGCTGAGATCTCCCAGGGTCGGCCCCTGGGGGCCGAACGTGCGCGTGAGCGGCGCCGTTGCACGTGCGTCACCGGGGGTGGTGGTCGAGACGTTCTCGTGCGGGGTCATGGACTCGGGTCCTCCTTGTGGTGGCGGCCGCGGGCAGGCGGCGTCCGTCCACATTCGCTCTGGTGGGCGCGACAGGCAAGCGGAATGTGCGGCGGCGACGGGACGGCGATGTGTGGGGAGCCACGAGTGGCGGCCGAGTGCACCTGTACGGAGCGCGAATTCAGCCGGTGTCCAGCCCCACCGTTCGGCCCGGCAGGAACGTGAACGACAAGCGCGACCACGGCGACGGCTCCGACACCCACCCGCGCGGCAGGCGGACGAGCGGCTCGCTGACCGAGACCCGCGTCCGCGACTGGCAGTCCTGGCCGGAACGGTTCGACGGGTCGGAGGACCGGACCATGAACCCCTGCCCGCTGGACGGGACCGACCAATTGGCCAGGACCGTCCTCGCCGCGTGCGTCGAGCCAGACGGACCGGTCGACACCGATGGCGAGCAGGCCTGGTCATCGACGATGCGCGCCACCCGGCCTTCCTGCCAGGTGGCGAGGCGGCACGGCCGGAAGATGCAGCCACCGGGGCGTTCGTGCGACGGCCGCGACTCCCCCGGTGCGCATGGCAGAGGCTCGTGGCCAAGGATGGGATCGAGCCATCGGGTCCGTGAGAAGCTAGCGGCGCGCCGCCCGCGCGTCATCGTTGAGGAACCCGCCCCCAGTCGCGGCCGGCACCGGCGGCGGCTAGTGGGGCGCGCTGGGGCCGCCTGGCGCACCAGGATCCGTCTTTGAGACCTCCGTGAACGCGTCAAAGAGCGACCAGTTGTCCAGGAAGGGCTCGATGTGCGTTTCCCGGAGCGCCGTGTGGAAGGAGTCGGCCCGCTTGGGTCGCCGACCGCCGTGGCGCTCCAGGTAGCCCCGGTAGCCGTTGATGAGCACGCGCTGGAGTTCCGGCCAGGGGAGCACGTAGAAGCGGTCCGCTCCGTATCCGTCCTTGTTGAGTCGAACGAACACGCAGATGAGGTCGCCGGCTGGCGGGGTCGTCGGTTGCCCCATCGTCTGCGCTCCGGCCTTGTAGCGCACGTCCGTAAATGTCCGGATGTCGAACTGCCATGAGGGTCCGGCGATCGCCTTGACTTGGACAAGCGCCGTCTGCCCACGACCTCCCGTCGCCACGATGTCGTAGGCGGGCACGTTTCCGGCGAACGTGGCGGTCAGCAGCCCCCGTCGCGACAACTCGGCGGCGACCAAATACTCGCCGACTTGCTTCGTGAGTTGGATCTGCCGGCCGGTGGCCATGCTGGTCTGAGCATCGAATGCGTTCTATGGTCTCGTCCAGTCGTTCCCTCCACGATGCTCAGTCGTGGACGGCGTGCGTCGGGCGCTCGGGCGGCAGGTGCGCAAGCTCAGGACCGCTCACGGTCTGTCACAAGAGCAGCTGGGCGAACGCGCCGATCTGCACTGGACCCACATCAGCGGCATCGAGCGTGCCCAGTACGACCTGAAGCTCAGTACGCTGACCCGCGTGTCACGCGGCCTCGGGGTGAGCTTGTCTGCTCTCTTCGCAGGAATTGGTGCGCCGCGAGCACGTCGGAAGCGTTCACCCTCCGTGGCCACGGGGGATCGTTCCTCGCACCGAGCCCGTCGGTGATCGAGGGCTCGTTCGACATCAGTAAGGTCGACACGGGCACAGTCAACTTGTTGAGGGCAGCGCGCTCTTGCCCGTGAAATCGATGCTCCCGATCGTTCTCAGCAGGCGCACGTCACCGCATCCCATTCAACAAACGCGCGGGTGCGGAGCAGGCGGTGGTGAGCCGACCGCAAGAGGTGTCGACTGACTCGGAAGAGATTCTGCACGATACCGTGAACCGACGCGAACCGTTGGAGTTGAGCGACCGACGTGAAACGCCGAATCTGGCGCTCCCGCTGACGCGTCTGGTGGTGGGAGACTTCGGCGCGATTGTTCGCGTACTGATCAGTGACGTGGACCACCGACGGCATCACGGTGCGGCCCACGGCGGCGTAGGAGCGCAGCTGGTCGGTGATCAGCCGGCGAGGGATAAGGCCCTGGGCTTTCAGCAGCTTCCGAAAGAATCGGACGGCTGCTCACCGATTCCGGTGCGATGGCACGAGGATGTCCAGGACGTCACCGCCCTCGTCGACCGCGCGCCATAGATACTGGTGGCGACCCTGGATCGTGACGAACACCTCGTCGAGATGCCAGGTGTCTCCCAGCCGACCGCAGCGGCGCCGCAGCCGTCGCGCGTAGACCGGACCGAACCGCTGGCACCATTGCCGAATCGTCTCGTAGGTGACCGTCACGCCTCGCTGCGCGAGGAGATCTTCGGCATCACGGAAGCTGAGGCAGAACCGATGGTAGAGCCAGACCGCGTGCCGCGCTCGCGGAGCAGTTCTTCGATATCGCGGAACGAGAGCGAGTACCGAAGGCACCAGCGCACGGCGCACAGAATCAACTCGGGCTCCGCTTGTCGCCACTTGAAGATCGCTGGTCGAATTGCCTCTTCTTCATGATCGCTTCAGGCTACCAGCCGCCGCTGGCCAAAGTTGCAACACACCCCGGGGCGGCGACCGGGACCCTCGGCACAGGTGAATGTCGACCTCGCTGATATCGAACGAGCCCTCGATCACCGACGGGCTCGGTGCGAGGAACGCACACCCGTGGCCACGGAGGGTGCCGGCTTCCGACGTGCTCGCGGCGTCACAATCCCTGCGAAGAGGGCCCCCAAACTCACCCCGAGGCCGCGTGACACGCGGGTCAGCGTGCTGATCTTCAGGTCGTACTGGGCTCGCTCGATGCCGCTGATGTGGGTCCAGTGCAGATCGGCGCGTTCGGCGAGTTTCTCCTGTGACAGACCCTGCGCAATCCTGAGCGTGCGCACCTGCCGCCCGAGCGCCCGACGCACGCCGTCCACGATTGAGCATCGTGGAGGGTTGTGTTGCGACTTTTGCCGACGGCGGCTGGTAACCTGAAGAGATCTGAAGAGATCATGAAGAAGGCAATCCGACCGGCGATCTTCAAGTGGCGACAAACCGAGTCCGAGCTTCTGGCGACATCACGCGCGGCGCCCAACTCGTAACCCGCCTCTGCCCGCTCGCGCCGCTCGAAGCATGAGCGCTCCCGACCAACTTATACTTCTCCTCGCCCACCGCCGATATCGCAGGGACGCGACGGCCAATAGCGGCGGCTGAGGGCAGGCCCGGCCCCGCCGGTGCCCTCGTGTGGGGACTTCGGCTCCTCCGTCGCGGACACTCGGATGGGGGGGCTGCCCTGTTTGCGCCGAGAATTGATACATCGAGCACTTGGCCGCGGTGGCGTCGAATTTGCACCCCAGGCATACATGTCCCGTTTACCACGCATCGGCGGCATCCGGGCGGTCCTGCTGATCGCCGGCCTGTCTGGAGCCGGGGTCGCCGGAGCGCAGCCTCAGGGCGATCCCGATTTTCTCTTCGACCGTCCGCGCGGGTCGGTCGGGGTCCGCGGGGGCTGGCTGTTCGAGCGGGCAGGCAGCGATCTGTTCACCTTCGTCCAGGAGCAGCTCACCGTCGAGCCGAATGCGTTCAATGCCCCGACGCTCGCGGTCGACGTGGGTGTGGGTGGCAAATTGCTAATCTGTCCCGCAATCCCTTGAGATATCAAGTCTTGTGGTCCTGGGAGTGGTCGATAGCAGAAGCTGAGAGGTCCGCCGAGTCGCTCCGGCGGCCTCGTCATCAGCCTACTCTGACACCCGCGGTCTCAACTTGACCGTGCCATCCACTCCGCCAATTTTGACCACCGTCGCGTCTCGACCGTCCCTTTGACCGCCATCCAGACGGCCTGCTTTTGGCCGACCAAGACGACCAGCTTCCGGCCCCTGGTGATGCCGGTATAGAGGAGGTTCCGACGGAGCATCATGTAGTGCTGCATCATCATGGGAATCACGACGGCTGGGTATTCTGACCCCTGCGACTTGTGGATGCTGACCGCATAGGCCAACGCCACCTCATCGAGTTCCCCAAATTGGTACTCGACAGGCCTGTCGTCAAACTCGATGACGAGCGTCTGCGCGTCGGGGTCAATACGACGGACGTACCCGACATCGCCGTTGAACACGTCCTTGTCGTAGTCGTTGTCGGTCTGCATCACCTTGTCACCGACGCGATAGGTGACGCCAAACCGTTCGATGCACACGTCATCAACGGGCGGGTTCAGCGCCTTCTGGAGGTCGACATTCAACGCCCTCGCACCCAGGCCACCACGATTCATTGGGCACAACACCTGGATGTCCTTGATGGGGTCGAACCCGAAGCGCTTGGGTAGTCGGTTTGTCACGATCTCGACAATCTTGGAGACGCCGTCGTCGGGGTCGTGGGTCGCGACGAAATAGAAATCCGATGTGTCACTCCTCGTGACATCCAGGTTAGGCATATTGCCCGCATTCACTCGATGGGCGCTGGTGACGATCTGACTGTCCGCCGCCTGCCTGAATATTTCAGTCAGGCGAGTCACAGGGACCGCACCGGACTCGATGATGTCGGCCAGCACCTGCCCTGGCCCCACCGACGGCAGTTGGTCCACGTCGCCAACCGCCATGAGTGCCGCTCTGTTCGGCAACGCCGTCATCAAGGCCGCCATCAGCGGGACGTCCACCATCGATGTCTCATCGACCACCAAGAGGTCACAGTCGAGTGGATGGTCGCTGTCGCGTTTGAATCCTCCGTGCCTGGGGTCCACCTCCAAGAGACGGTGGATGGTCTTGGCCTCCATCCCGGTACTCTCCGAGAGACGCTTGGCGGCCCGTCCTGTCGGGGCGGCGAGCGCCACAGAGACGCCCTTCGCAACCAAGATGCGGAGGATGGCGTCCACGAGGGTGGTCTTCCCCACACCGGGTCCACCGGTGATCACGATGGTCTTTGACGAGACCGCCATCGTGATGGCCGCCCGCTGGCTCTCAGCCAACGTGACGCCGAGCTGTCGCTCCACCCACGGGATGGCCTTCCCGGTGTCAATGCGTGGCCACGATGGCTGCCCCCCCGCCAACGCGTTCAGTCGTTCGGCGACGACCTTCTCCGCGTGCCAGAGGTGCCCGAGAAAGATGCAGCGTCGCTCACCGATGGTGTCGGCGACCACCGTGTCGTCCTGGAGTTCCTGGTGCAGGGCCTCATGAAGAATGGCGGCGGGTATCTCTAATAATTTCTCAGCCATCGGCATGAGGTCATCGACGGGCAGCCCACAATGCCCCGCCGACACGGCTTCGGCCAGGGTGTAGGCAATGCCCGCTCGTGCCCGGATCATGGCCGTCTTCTCGATGCCCAGTGTTTCGGCGATCTGGTCAGCCGTCAGGAATCCGATGCCCTTGATGTCCCGCGCCAGGCGGTAGGGATTCTCACTCACCAGCGGGATCGCGTCGGCACCGTACGTCTTGTAGATGCGCACCGCTCGTGCGGTGCCCACGCCGTGGGATTGCAGAAACACCATGATCTCCCGGATGGCTTTCTGATCGGCCCAGCCGGCGGTGATGCGCTCGACCCGCTTGGGGCCGATGCCGTCGAGCGTGCGCAACCGCTCGGGGGCGTGCTCGATCACCTCAAAGACCTCCTCTCCAAACGCCGTGACCAGTGTCTTGGCAAAGTGAGGGCCGATGCCTCTGATCATGCCGCTGCCGAGGTACTTCTCGATGCCCTCGAGGGAGCTGGGCGGCGTGACCGTCAGGAAGGTCGTCCTGAACTGCAGGCCGTGCTCTCGGTGGGTATCCCACCGGCCGCTGGCCTGGATGAACTCCCCCGGCTGGATCGAGGCCGCCGAGCCGAGGACGGTCACGAGGTCACGATGGCCTCGAACCTTGACCCGGAGGACACAGAAACCTGTGTCCGGGCTGTGGAACGTGACGCGTTCGACCAGACCGGACAGGGGTTCGCGATCCGTGGAGGCGATGTGGGTGGCCATGTGATCCGCGATGCCTTCACACCGTGAAAAGGCCGTACCCGTGACGGGTGTGGTGTTGGCGAGTCGGCCCGTGGGTGGGGCGTCGGCGCATGAATCGGAACGGGGCCGAACGACCTGAGGTCACAGGCCGTATGGTGTAGGAAACGGCCGAGGTGGGCAACTGCCAGACCCGAAGTCGGGAACGGCCGGGTCTGATGTGCGCCGCCTCAGGCCACGCGCGCGATGTACGTTCTCGTGCTCGCGGTCGCTGGCTGGGTGAACCCGACCTCGGCAACCATCAGTGCGCCGCGCCCGTCACAGGCGATCCATCGGCCCCGCGCCCGGGTGGTCCTTCTCGGGCTGCGCTGCGAGATACGCGAGCAACCGGACGCCCGCGTCATGCAGCTCGGCTTCCTGCACGATGTTGTAGCGGTCGAAGACCGCCCGGGTCTTGTGTCCCGTCAGTTGCATCGCGACGCGCTCGGGCACCCCCGCCCGCACCAGGTTGCGGGCCGTCGTCCGCCGACAGTCATGCAGCAACCGCCCAGGCACGCCCGCTTTCCGGCAGGCCTCGGGCCAGGCCGTCCGCCAGGCCCGCACCGTCACGGCGTCGCGGTGAAAGACCTGCATCTCCCCCACCCGCCGGGTCGCCCGCCGCCGGGCCAACACCGCCGCAATCGGCGGCGAGATCGGCAGCACGCGGCCCACCCGCGTCTTCGACCGTTGCGGCGAAAGCCGCACCACCCCCCCCCCGACTCGTCCACCTCGTCCCACCGGAGGTCCAGAATCTCCCGCTTCCGCCAGCCGGAGTAGTACGCGAAGTCCAACACATCCTGATACGGGGCCGGCAACTGCTGCCGGACCGCCGTGTACTCGGCGTGCTCAAAGAAACCCTGCCGCGGGCCGTTCTCCTCGAGCCGCTCCGGGAAGACCGGGCGCTCATCGAGCTGGCGACTGCGCACCGCGAGGTGGAACATCCGACTCAGCGCCGACGTCTCCCGGTTGACCGTCGCCGCGGACGCGGCCACCAGGGGCTTTGGTGCATGGCTCCTGAGCTACGATCAGGTGCACTGTTCTCAGCCTGCCCTCCTCGATCCGGAGCCGCCAGCCGTGAAGTATCCGAAACGCAGCCAGTACACGTACGCCAAGTCTCCCTACCGGGTTCGCAACTGGCCGGAATACGAGGCAGGCCTTCGTCGCCGCGGTGACCTGACCATCTGGTTGTCGGAGGACGCCATCAACACCTGGCGTGCCCCCACCAGTGGCAAACCCGGCGGGCAACGCGTCTACACGAATATCGCGATCGAGACGGCTCTAACGGTCCGCATGGTCTTCCATTTGCCGCTCCGGCAGACCGAAGGCTTCCTGCGGTCGCTGGCCGATCACCTCCAGGTGGATCTCCCCGTTCCGGATCACACGACGCTCTCCCGGCGCGCTCGGAGGCTCGGTACGATTCCGTTCTACACGGGCGCCGGCGATCGACCCGTCCACGTGCTGATCGACAGTACAGGGCTCCGGATTCACGTGGGCCATCTCCGTAAGCCACCGAAGCACCGGGCGTGGTGGAAGCTGCACGTCGCCGTTGACGCCGGCACGGGTGAGATCATCGCCTCAGCGCTGACGTCTCGTCGCACGCGTGATGGCGCTGGGGCTCCTACCCTGCTTGGGCAGATCGACCATCGTGTGGCCTCGGTCTCTGCAGACGGTGCGTACGACACCGAGAGGGTTTACGAGGCGGCGCACGCAAAGGGTGAAGGGCGAGCCGTCAGAGTGTGCATTCCTCCTGGACGCAATGCCCAACTGAGTCCACGACCGTCGGCCGCGTTGAAGGAGAGGAACCGGAACGTCCGCTCCATCAACAAACTCGGCCGCCGCAAGTGGCCCAAGCGAACAGGCTACAGCAGGCGCGCCATGGTCGAGAACACGATCTATCGATACAAGACGATCATCGGCCGAGCCATGACGAGTCGCACGTTGGCGGGGCAACCGGTGGAGGTGCAACTCGCCTGCAGGGTCCTCAACACCATGACCCGTCTCGGTATGCCCGACAGCTACCGAGTGGCGTGACCCCCTCTCGGGGACGGGGGACCTGTCCCTTAACTCAGAGCCATGCACCAACGCGTGTCGCGGGCCTGATACACCTCGCCCATACCGCCCTCGCCGATCTTGGCGGTGACCGTGTAGTGGCCGAGCCGTGCGCCGACTGCTAAGGCCATGAGTTGTCGACTGTTGTCGAGGCTCATTGTAGTCAGGGCGGCTTCACGGCTCCCGCCCGTGCACAGAATTGCCCGAGCATGCGTGCGTGCGCTTATTCCGGGGCTTCAGCCGCCTGGCAGGTGTTCGGAGTCGTCGGCGCGGGCCGTGTGCAGCGTACGTTCGCTTCCGGCTGTGCAACCTGTTGCGCCGTCGGTTTCGGATACTCTTAATCTCTGAGATCGGCGCCCCCCCTTACGGGCAGGTAGTGTTCCTTCCAACGCCTCCCCGCATCGGAGTCGCCGCGCGCAAAACGCCGAGTCGCATTTGTACTGAACGCCGGACAAGCGCTTGACGGAACTTCCTGTGAAGTTCAAACATGGACGAACACAAACAACACTGTGGGTGAACTGTCGCCGGAAGAGCTAAGCGTGGCCGGACTGCTCGGCCGAACTGGCGACACTTAAAGCGAGGATGCAATGAACAGAAAGCATGCGTTAACGCTCGGCGCTGTCGGGCTCTCAATCGCTCTTGCCGCGCCGCCGGCGTTCGGCCAGCAGGCGGCCCCAGGTAACATGAACATCCTGATTGTCTGCGGGGACGAAAACGGCAACTACGCCAAATGCACGAGCCTTGACGACCGCTCGCTCGAGCTCCATCTGCGTCTCGACTTGGGACACCACGTGACCATGATGCCTGATGACACCGAGGAGGCCGAAATGCAGGCGGCGGCCGACGCGGCGGACTTGATAATCCTCCCCGAGTCGGTGAGCTCTAACGGGGTCGGCACGAAACTCACTGCAACGTCGACGCCGATCATCAACATGGAGGCGTTCCTGCAGGATGAGTTTCAATTCGTGGACCCGGACGGTCAGAGTGTCGATCCCGGCTCGCCAGAGGGAGGTGCCGGGGGCACCATTGAAGAGCCGACCGGTGAGGTCGAAGTCGGCCACTTCGGCGCCATCGATGGCGAGACCGATATCGTCATCGTGGATCCTTCACACCCGCTGGCGGCAGGGCTGTCGGGCCGCGTTACCGTCTACACCATCCCTGCGGAGATCAACTGGGCCGTGAATGAGGTGTTGGCACCCGGGGTCCAGTCTGTGGCCGCTCTTCCGGACTACCCTGAAGCGCAGTCGATCTACTTCATTCTCCCAGGCGATGCGCTCTTCGACGGCTCGCCCTCGCCAAACCTGCGCATCTCGCTCTTCACCGAGAACAACAACGACCTTGGCACGTATCATCGGATGACCGAAGACGGCCATCGCCTCTACGACGCCGCGATTAACTGGGCGTTGACCTACGGTTCCGGGATGTAGAAGACAGCCTGTCGGGGCGTCTTGCTCGCTTACCGTATGGCCGGCGGTTCTAAGCAGCGTGCGAAGGTGCAAGACATTGGTAGAGAGACGAGCCACATTATGTTTTGCGATGTCACCGCACATTGTGATGTACCGGTAGCGTTTAACGCGCAGGTTTGCGATTACATCGATATCTGGCAGATTGACGCCTGGCGCGACGAAGTCGCCTTCTAGCCAGTCGGCGAAGGTCTCAATCCGATTGCCAAGATCGGTCGCGTCCACACCTAGTCTCGGGTCGTCGCGAACCTGCCTGAGATGGAAGATGAACGTTAAATCAGATGGGCGCGCATTGGACGGCACCTTCTTCAGGCCAAGGGGCACGGGCGCGCCCTTGAAAGCGTGAACCTCGGACAGAAAGTCACGAAGTAAGACGATGAAGAGTTGTGCGTGTTGTTCGGTCTTAAACATGAAATTCGTTGGCTCGGCGTGATCGTTTTTCACGAACATCGCCCAATTCACCATGTCGTCAATCATCTTCCATGCAGAATTGAGGATAATTGACTCTCGCTCGATTTCATTCATGTGAGCCGTACCGGAATCGGTCGGAGACCGAATTCGTTGAATCAGGCTATCGCAGCCTGGGCATAGTACTGCGCTTCGAACTCTACTGCTTCCCGTCCGCGTGTCAGAATGAGCGGTTTAACCACGGGCTGCTAGGCCTGAAGCCGGTGGATGACGCCGTCGACAACGACGGCTGACTATTGCGGTACGTCCACGCTCCTCGCCGGCGAGCACGGGAACGCGACCCTTATTCGCGAAGGATTCCGAGCAGCTAATTTCAGGACTCGGCCAGCGGCGCATCCCAGAGACCAGGACGAAGTGGATGCTCTGCGCGCAGGCCTGCACGACGATCTCGTCGCCGCTACAGAGATTGTTGTCGGCCAGAAGCTGTGAAGGCCCTGAGGGCTACTATTGAGCTGGCGGGACTGGCTTCGTGACGCGGCCTCGGCAAGTTGCTGGAGGACGTAGATGTCGGAGCCATCCTGTGCGGCGGCTCCGAGAAACTTGCCCATTTCGTCGATGAACAGGATCAACTCGCCGTAGGTCTTGGGTTTTGTGGCGGCGGCTTTGCTCAGTGCCGCCATGAGGTTCGTCTCGGTCCAGCCACCGCGTGGCTGACGGGATTCGAACCCGAACCACGTGATTTTCTAAGTTAATGATGGCAAAGGACTTCTTGCGATAACCCTTTGTCGGTCCTCACGTTCCAGCGATGCGGACGTGCTCTCCCGTCCCCTGGAGTCCCCCCGAGTCGACCCCGCGTGGCTCGCGGGACCGCCTCGCGAAGACCGGGCGGGATCGCTGGGATACGGAGAATATCAGCACTCACGGCCAAGTCCTACGCGACGAACTGGGAGGGACCGGTAGCTGAGGTGCAAGGCAAACGCATCCCAGTCTCAAGCGACAGCGACATCATCAAGGCCCCGAAAACGCCACGTTACTTCCAGGTCTAAGCTGTCGTCGTGTTCCGGGAGAACGTCAGTCGCTGTCGGTTCTCAGCCGCGCGCGCCCTCCGTCATCCGAGCCAGCCCTGAGCTGCGCCGTGAACTCGGCTGGCGTCAGATAGCCCAGGCTCGAGTGTGGTCGCACCTCGTTGTAGTGCTGTCGCCACTGCTCGATCCCGACCTTCGCGTCCATGCGGTTCCGATGGCTCCCTCACTTTCCGAGGGCGCCATTCTCTCAAGCGTCAGCTGGCCCGAAAAACGGCAGGCAGGTCAGGGCCATAGGAGTTGACCGTATGCGAAGATCGAAGCGACCCACTGGGGCTCCAGCCGCATCGTGTGGCTGCGATCTGGCGAGAGCTGGTCCGCCGGGTGCAGGTCGCGCTCACGCACGAAGACGAGACGCCCTCTTGCCATGCCGGTGAAGCGCATTCCTCCGAATCCGACCTTGGCGCAGCCGCCGGTGTCGTCCGCCGAGACGACTTGATCGGTGGGCAGCGACACTCGGAGCCTGCCCGGGAATAGGACGAACGTGCCGGGTGGACCGTTGCCCAGGATCGGGAACTGCGAGGGGCGGTCGCGTTCCACGACGAGCGACGACGGCGCGGCGAAGGCAATCAGGAGGGGAATGGCCACGCGCGCGGCGTCTGCGGTGCGCGAACGTGACGGTCCGGGCGCCCTATTCGCGTTCGCAGTCCTGAGGCGCATGATCTCGTTGCGAGCCATGTCTGATTCATACAACAAGACCGGTCGCTGCCAGTGTACTGGAAGCGGCCAAAGGTGTGGCTCCTGCGGAGGGTCACAAGAAATACGGGCCAAACCGCCCCACCCGTCGCGGGTCTTCATGCAACAACGCCTCGATCTACACAGAATCCCTATCTGAGTGTCGCCTTGGACACCAGCCATTCATCGAGCTTCGACCAGCGCCGCCGGCCGGAGACATTCTTTACCGCGATGGCGGCGGCCTTCTTCTGGCCGACCAGCACGACGAGCCGCTTGCCGCGCGTGATGCCGGTGTAGAGCAGATTGCGCTGCAGCATGGCGTAGTGCTGTGTCAGCACCGGGATGACCACGGCGGGGTATTCCGAGCCCTGGCTCTTGTGGATCGTCGCCGCATAGGCGAGCACCAACATGTCTAGTTCGCCGAAGCCGTACGCGATGCGGCGGCCGTCGAACTCGGCGATTAGCTCTCCCTCCTCGACATTGACGCCTTCCACGGTGCCGATGTCGCCGTTGTAGACGTCCTTGTCGTAGTCGTTCTCGATCTGCATGACCTTGTCGCCGGGCGAGAAGGTCCAGCCGAAGCGCTCGACCTTCTCCTCGCCGGCGGGGTTCAGCGCCGCCTGTGCAACTCGACATTGAGCGACCTCGCGCCGGCGCCGCCCCGGTTCATCGGGCACAGCACCTGGATGTCGCGCACCGGATCGAGGCCAAACCGGCGGGGAATGCGCTCGCGGACCAGGGTCAGGATGCGCTCCACCGCCTGTTCGGGGTCTTCCGCCGGCACGAAGTAGAAGTCGCTCTCGCCCTCCCCCGCGTCGAACTCCGGCATCTGGCCCGCGTTGATCCGATGCGCATTGATGACGATCCGGCTCTTGGCCGCCTGCCGGAACACGTCGGTCAGGCGCACGACCGGAATCGCACCGGATCCGATGATGTCCGCGAGCACCTGGCCGGGGCCAACCGAGGGCAACTGGTCAATGTCGCCGACAAGCAGCAGGGCGGCATGATCGGGCACGGCTTGCAGCAACGCTTGCATCAGCAGGACATCGACCATCGAGCTTTCGTCCACCACGAGCAGGTCGCACTTGAGCGGGTTGTCCTCGTTGCGGCGGAAGCCGAAGGTCTTGGGATCAACCTCCAGCAGCCGGTGAATGGTCTTGGCCTCCATGCCGGTGGCCTCCGACATGCGCTTGGCGGCCCGGCCCGTGGGCGCGCACAGCCGGAGTGTCACGGCCTTGGCCTGCAGGATCCGCAGAATGGTCTTGACGATGGTGGTCTTGCCCACACCAGGACCGCCGGTGATCACCGTCGTCTTCGAGCGCAGCGCGAGGCGCACGGCTTCGGCCTGACTGTCGGCCAGGGTTAGGCCGGTGCGGGCCTCGGCCCAGGGCAGCGCCTTGGCCGGGTTGATTTCCGACCAGGGCAAGGGTCCGCCGGTCACACGGCGCAGGTGTCCAGCGACCGCCCGTTCGGCATGATAGAGCCCGCTCAGAAAGACGCACCGGGTGCCGGCCACGCTGTCGGCGGTCACGGTCTGCGCGGCCAGTTCCATCTCCAGCGCCGAGGCGATGAGATCTTCCGGCACGTCGAGCAGCTTCACCGCAAGCGTGTTCAGCTCCGCAGTGGGCAATCCGCAATGGCCATCGCCCATGGCCTCGGTCAGCGCGAACGCGATCCCGGCGCGCACCCGGATCATCGCGGTCTTCTCGATGCCGAGTCGTTCCGCGATCAGATCGGCGGTACGGAAGCCGATGCCCCTGATGTCGCGGGCCAGCCGGTAGGGGTTCTCGCTCAGGACCTGCACGGCATCGGCGCCGTAGGTCTTGAAGATGCGCACCGCGCGGGCCGTGCCGACGCCGTGCTGGTGCAGGAACACCATGATCTCGCGGATCCTCTTCTGGTCCGCCCAGGCCGCGGTGATCCTGTCGGCCCGCTTCGGACCGATCCCCACGACCTCGCGCAGACGCGCCGGACTGGCCTCGATGATGTCGAAGACGTCCGTGCCGAACAGGCGGACCATCCGCGTGGCATAGACCGGGCCGATGCCCCGGATCATGCCGGAGCCAAGATATTTTTCGATGCCTTCCACCGACGAGGGGGCGGAGGCTTTCAAGAAACGCACGCGGAATTGCAGCCCGTGCGTCCGGTCGTTGGTCCATTCGCCTGAGGCGGTGATCCATTCGCCGGCCGAAATCGTCGCGGCGTGGCCCACCGCGGTGACGAGATCGCGGTGGCCGCGGGCCTTGATACGGAGCACGCAGAAGCCGGTCTCGGGGTTGTGGAAGGTGACCCGCTCGACGAGGCCGGCCAGCACCTCGCGGCCAGGTGCGCCGTCTCGTCGGCCGGCTTGGTCGGCGGGGGTGCGGTCGCGGTGGTCAGCGGACGGGTTCGGGCCGGGGGTCATGGGCGTGAACTGTCATCGGAGCCTGTGACGTGATGACCTGCTTCAATACCGGTGCACGGCACTGACGCCCCTATATGTCAAGACACACATTCAGGCAGCGTGTGCGACGTCTCGACGAGCGCGGAAGTCTGTCATGGGTGCTTCCGCAATCAACTGTTGGCGTCCAGTCCCTAACCCACCTACATGCTACAGTTTGGGCCGACATTTGAGCGCCTCAGCACTCTCGTCGACAAGGCCCGCACAGTGAAGAAACCACGCTGTCTCAACCCCACGTGTTCGTTGCACGGAAACGTCGAGTCCACAGGCATCATCCGCTACGGATTCTACAGAACCACAGCCGGGAAACGGCGTCGCTACCGGTGCATCGGGTGCGGACAGACGTTCTCGACGACGAAAGGCACGCCCTATTACCGCCTCCAGCATCGCCGAGCGACGTTCGACAGTGTCGTCACGCTGCGCGTCGAGGGGGTCAGTCTGTCGGCGATTGCCCGGATCGAACGGCTGGCCTGGAACACCGTCGCCCGCTGGCTCGAGCGGGCTGCCGCCGTGTGTCGCCACTTTAGCCACGGCAGGACCACCGGCTTCGTCGCCACAGAGCTGCAGGCCGACGAGATCCGGTCGTTCACCGGGGGGAAGACGCGGCCGGCGTGGGTGTTCGCGGCGATTGAGGTCTGGTCGCGTCTCTGGACGTCGACTGTCGTCGGGCGACGCAGCTACCGGAACACCCTGGCGCTCGTTCGTGACGTCGCGACGCGCATGAAGTTCGCAGCAGGTCCCTTGATCGTCACCGACGGCTTCGAGTTCTACGGGACGGTCATCCGTCGGGTCTTCGGTCCCGCGGCGCTCTACGCGCAGGTGATCAAGACGCGTCGCCATGACCGCGTGGTGCGGGTCGAACGGCGCGCGGTCATCGGCGCCGCCTGGCGATTGGACCAGGCGCTTACGCACTCGGCGGATTCGTCGACGGTGAACACGTCGTTCATCGAACGGTTGAATCTGACCATCCGGCAGAGTTCGGCCTACCTGTCAAGACGGACGCTCTCCCATGCGCGGTCGACGGACACGCTCGAGGCGCACCTCGAACTGCTGCGCTGCTACTACAACTTCGTTCGACCCCATGGGGCGCTGAAGTTCGGACGCGAGACGCGGACTCCCGCGATGCAGGCAGGACTCGCCACGCGGCGGCTGACCCTGCGGGACATCTTCGTGTCTCTGCGGAGCCTTGTTTCGTCGCTGAGCGACGTGCTGACGCTCGCTAACTCGCGCAGGATGGCCGCCGCAACCGTCATGTACATGCCGGTTGCGGCGTAATAACACTTGATGACGGAAGCACCAATCAGCGCACCAACGCCGCGCGCCACAGGTACTGCTGCCGCCCTTGGATGTTCACGAATAGCTCGTCGAGATGCCACGTATCCCCCTGCCGCCCGCGCCGGCGCCGCAACCGCCGCGCATAGACGGGACCGAACCGCCCACACCATTGGCGGATGGTTTCGTACGTGACGGTGATGCCGCGCTGGGCGAGCAGATCCTCCACATCCCGGAAGCTGAGACCGAAGCGGTGGTAGAGCCAGACGGCGTGACTGATAATGTCGGGCGGAAAGCGGTAGCCGTGATAGCTCGGCAGGTGACTCGTCATCGGCTCACTGTCCCACGCACGGCCTTAACCTGACAATGCCCCAGCGAGCAAGGGACGTCAGGACTGGCCGATCGCGTTTGCGTCGCAGTATCATGCGCCGGTGCGCATCCTGGTTGCCGACAAACTGGCCGATTTCTACCTGAGCAAGCTGCGTGAGCACGGCGAGGTCGACTCCCGACCCGAGTTGCAAGGCGATGCCCTTACCAACGCCATCGGAGATGCCACCGTGTTGGTGGTGAGATCCACGCGGGTCACCGGGGCCACTCTGGACGCGGGGTCGCGACTCGGGCTGATTGTCCGCGCCGGCGCGGGAGTCAACACCATCGACGTACGGGCGGCCTCCGAGCGTGGCGTGTACGTCGCCAACTGCCCAGGCAAGAACGCCGCCGCCGTCGCCGAGCTGGCCATCGGGCTGCTCATCAGTCTGGATCGGAAAATCGGCGAAGCCTCGACCGAGCTTCGCAACGGCGCCTGGAAGAAAGCCGAGTACGGCAAGGCCCACGGCCTGTGCGGTCGGGTGCTGGCGGTCGCCGGGCTGGGCTCGGTCGGCCAGCTGGTCGTATCGCGCGCGCTTGCTCTGGGGATGTGCGTGCGCGGCTTGTCACGCTCGCTCGACGACGCGCGTGCCGCGGAGCTCGGTATCCAGCGAGCCGCATCGCTGGTGGACCTGACCGACGGGGCCTACGCGCTCAGCCTGCACCTGCCGCTGACCGACGGGACCCGGGGCTGCATTGGCGACGATGTGCTGAATGGTCTGCGCGAGGGCGGTTTGCTGATCAACACCGCGCGAGGGGAGCTGCTCGACCTCAAGGCTGTGCGATGCGCGGTTGAAGGCCGAGGTCTACGCGTGGCCGCGGATGCGCACACCGGCGAGCCGTCTTCGGGAAAGGCCGACTTCACTCCTCCACTCGCGAAGCTGCGCGGCACCGTCTGCACGCCCCACATCGGCGCCTCCACGGCGCAGGCACAGGAGGCGGTGGCCGAGGAAGCCGTGCGCATCGTGGGCGCGTTCGCCGCCGGGGGCTCGGTCCCCAACTGCGTCAACCTGACCGTGCGATCGCCCGCGCGCTGGCAGATCGTAGTGCGTCACCACGATCGCGTCGGCGTGCTGGCCAGCGTGCTCAACCTCCTGAAGGAAAACGAGATCAACGTTCAGGAGGTCGACAACCGCATCTTCGACGGAGCCAAGGCCGCGGTCTGCCGGATTCTGCTGGACGACCGCCCTGCCGAGGAGTTGCTGGTCCGGCTGCAGAGCGAAGACGACGTGCTCCACGTTGAGCTGACCGAGCGCAGCTAGTCTAGCTGCCCGCTTCGTCGAGCAGAGGTGTGGGTGGCGAATTACTACTCAGCCCGCAATCCGTTGAGATTATCAAGTTTGGTGATCCTGGGAGTGGTCGCTAGGATGTTCCGATGCGCGACCCGCGCATCCTGCTGGTGCACCTGATCGCCACCCTGGCCCGGCTGATGGGCCCCGGCGGCCTGCGGTCTGTCGTGGCTGAATCGGTCTTGGTCAAGCAGCAACTGCTCATTCTGAATCGCTCGCGGCACCGGGCGCCGAATCTCTGCGCGTCGGATCGGATCCTCGCCGGCGTGTGTGCACTGTTCATGCGCCCGGCCCGGGTGATTCGCTCAGCGATCGTGCTGAGACCGTCGACGATCCTGGAGTTCCATCGGGCTCTGCGCACCCGCAAGTACCGCTGGCTGTTTTCACCCAAGCGCCGTCGCACCGGCCCCCAAGGACCGTCCAAAGCACTGGTCGATGCCATCGTCGACATGAAGCGGCGCAACCCCAGGTGGGGCTGTCCGCGGATCGCCCAACAGATCGCGCTCGCCTTTGCGGTCGACATCGACAAGGACGTGGTGCGCCGAGTGCTCGCTACGCACTATCGACCGGCACCCCACTCGGGTGGTCCGTCCTGGCTGACGTTCCTGGGGCATGCGAAGGATAGCCTGTGGAGCATCGACCTGTTCCGGTGCGAGTCGGCGATCCTGCGAAGCCATTGGGTGCTGGTAGTGATGGACCACTACACGCGGCGGATCGTCGGCTTTGGCATCCATGCTGGAACCGTGGATGGCCGGGCCCTGTGCCGTATGTTCAACCATGCGATTCGAGGGCTCTCGCGTCCGAAGCGCCTCAGCTCCGACCACGACCCGCTGTATCGGTTTCACCAATGGCGCGCCAACCTGCGGGTGCTGCAGGTGACCGAGGTGAAGAGTGTGCCGTATGTGCCGCTGTCGCATCCGTTTGTCGAACGGTTGATCGGCACGCTGCGACGAGAATGCGTGGATCAGCTGCTGTTCTGGTCGGCGTCGGACTTGGAAGACAAACTGGTGGCCTTCCAGGACTTCTACAATGCGCATCGGGCCCATGCGTCGTTGGACGGGCGGACGCCCGTCCCGATACGAAAGGATGTCGCACGGCTCGACCGCTACCGATGGGACGCGCATTGCCGTGGTCTCTATCAGACGCCGATCGCGGCGTGACATCTGACCAGCGAAGACGGTGGCGAGCGGGTCGACGCGCCCGCGTTCGACGTCTATCGCGACACAGCAGGGCAGTGCGTCAGCTGCACGCCTTACTCATGCCATCGCGACAACTTCGCGGGGGACTCCCGGCTCACGGGACCCGAAGATCGAACGATGTCGGATTCCTACGAATTCGCCACCCACACGCCATCTGACAGACGGTCCCACAACCTGCAGCGAGGGTCCCGCCCAGGTTCACGGGTAGACACTGGGGCCAACCAACCGAGGCCCACCCTGTTCGTGGCGCAGCAACTCCGTCCGAGCTTTGATCAGACATGCCCCGTCATCTTCGACCTCGCCCATGAACGGTGCACGCCGGATCGCCTCCTGCCACGGCAACGATGACGACCCCTGATCCCGCACGTGGTGTATCAGCTTCAGCATGCGGAATCGATCGAACCAGTCGTACAAATGACGAAGCCGTACCACCGGATTCTGGGCCTGCGTGCTGATGTCCCTCCAGGTATCGCGGGCTCCCTGGGCCTCGAGGAAGCGCTTCACCGGAGGGCTCATGCGAGAGAGCAAGTCGGAGACCCCTCCATCGCGAGATAGGCGCTTGAGCCCCTGCGTGACGTCCCGAACGGCCGCGAAGCAATCGGGATGGTACAGCTCGAACTCAGCGCCACGAGCCAGCTTGGCGCTTTCCGAACCGGTCCCGAACGGCACCCGCTCGGACAGGCGACTGCGAAGCCGAACGGGCTCACCCCGGAGATACGCCAGCGGGCGTAGCTTGCTCAGCTTGCCCAGGAGGTAGAAGTCCTCTCCCGCCCGGCGCCTGGGCACGCCCCGGACCAGGGCATAACAGAGCGCGTCCACCACCATCGTGCTGCCCACGGTGTGAAACGCGTAGGGCGAGTGCGCCCACCGGAGCCCGCGCTGGAAGTACCGGAGGCGGATCTCGTAGAGCGCGGTGGCGCGATCCATGTCACGCTGACCACCTGGCTCGTGCCAGAACGGAAACACCGCCGCCGAGCACTCGGGCTCAAGCTCCGCGATTCGTACGAAGTAGTCGTCTGGCAGGCGTGCATCGGCATCCGTCATCGCAATAATCGGGTGGCGCACCTGTCCCGCCGCGATGAGCTCGAGGGCCACGTCCGCACCGATCCTGCGAGCCAGGCCAACACCCTGACGCGCCGGCAATTGACGATCGGCCGTGAAACGGTCGATCACGAGCACGCTCAGACCGGCCTCGTGGCCCAGCCATCCGCCGCGACCGAGCTCACGCAGCGAAAACCGAGTGCTGAGCTCACGAAAGCAGTCCGCGTTCGACACATCGACCGCCGCGGCCGCCCCGGCTCTGCCGTTGAGCACGACGATGACCAGCAGGCGGCCCGCATTCCTTAAGGCGGATCGGTACCCATCAACGAAGGCCGGCGACTCTCCGTACGCCGGTACGACCATGACGAAGTCGAACGAGTCCGGACACAGCGCCGCCACGCTCGACTCGGGCTCAGCGTGGCGATGCCGGTATTGAGCTGAACCTTCAGCGACGCGCCGTCTGGCGCAAGCTGTGCTTTGCGACACCACCACCTGAAAGTGTAGCGGCCGCCGAGGGGGGTCCGGGGGAAGCGTCCCCGGACTCGAGCGTACGACCGCGGACGATATTCCCGCGGTCTAGAAAATAGCCAGGGGGTTGAGCGGTGAGCCGGTACCGCCGTCCATCGCGAGCGGAGCCGCCACCAGCAAGAACTCCCACCGGTTCTGCCGAGCCGCCTCGGCCGCGACCGCCTCAAGGTCGAGGTTGTCGAACAGCGGCATCCCCATCGCCACGATGGTTAGCTGGTGAATTGGCTGGGTAACCCCGTTGACCCCGGACGGTATCGCATCGTTGGTACCGTCGCCGCCGAGCATCGCGACACCCCGCTCCCGGAGCCACGGCGCGACCGACGCATGCAGCCCGGCGGACTGCTCCGAGGTCGCCCACGCGCCCTGCTCCGCCCGACGTGCCCACCGACCGCTGCGGACGAAGACGATATCGCCGGGCTCCACACGCATCCCGGCTTCGCGCTCCCACGCCTCGAAATCGTCGACGTAGATCGGCGTCCCTGGCTCGAGATAGTCGACACCCTTGAGCCGCGCGATGTCCATCAGGATGCCACGCGTGACGATGCCCTGCTTGAAATTGATGATCGCCAGCTTCGCGCAGCCGGCCGCCGTCACTTCGTCGTCGCGCACGTAGCCGTTGTACATCCGCCCGTCATGCATCATGTGACAGAGCGAGTCCATGTGGGAATGGGCATAGCCGTGATAGGCGAAGGTGTAGCGGTCGCTGCGGAATGGACCGGGGCGATCCGGTCCGAGCATCTCACGGCCGATCGGCGACGTCGCGTCGGCCGCCCGCTCGGTTAGGTAGTTGTGCGACAACGAGACCGAGACCCCCGCCGTCGCGAGCGCCAGCGCCGTCCGGCGCTTTTCGGGCGTAATGAGATTGAGCGTCCCCCGCTCATCGTCGTCGCCCCAGCGTCCCCAATTCGACAGCTCGGTCATCCACTGGTCGACCATCGCCGCGGTGATGTTGCGCGACCCCTGCGCGGCAAGATTAGACGCCGACCCCACCAGCGCGAGACCAACCGCCACGCTTGCCACCGCCAACCATTGCTTCTGACACCGTCGCATTGGATTCCCTCCCCTGATCCCTGATCCGCGATCCCTATTCGGACTCCGCAATCCGTAACGACATCAGGCCGACCCGGTATCGAGACGGTACGCGCTCACCGCGATGGCCACCGAGGCATAGGCGCCGGCCCGTACGGGTGGCACCGACCGGACGGTCTCCCCTGCGCAGCGGATGACATTGACCTCGCCGGCGGCACCATCTGCAACCGGGAGCTCAATCAGTACTTCCACCGCCGTACGGCCAGGCACCGGACGCTCGACTCGGAGGAACATGCCCTACTGGCTGACGTTCACGGTCGTACCGCGAGACCACTCCGTCTCGCCGACCGAGCGAAAGCGAGCCGGCAGCTGCACCGCGAACCGCAGCGCGCGCTTCGGCTCGCCAGCCGGGCGTCGTCCCGGTTGGGGACGGGCTGTCGTCGCCTGGTTGCCGACGATCAGCGAAAAGACATCCGACCCGTCGTTATCCTCCTGCCACAGATGGTCGCAGCTGCCGCAGTGCAACCAGCCGGTGCCCGCCGTGGCGGCTTCGAGTGGATCAGTGCTCGCCTCCTCTCCGCAGTTCGGACAGGCCCGGGTCGTCATCGGCTTCTCATTCTACACAGGCGACAGATGGCACTCGTGGAGTGTCCACTACCGCCCCGCCCACCCGACGCTCACCTGGACTCGATAGAGACCGGTCTGAGCCGTCATGAAGAGCGTCGTGCCGTCCGCGCCACCAAACGTCAGATTGGCCGGGCGTTCGTCCGGCTGGATCGAACCGAGGTGACGACCATCGGGACTAAAGACCCAGATGCCACCGGGACCGGTCGCCCAGACATTGCCGCGCGCATCGACCTTGAGGCCATCGGGCACGCCCTGGGCCTCTTCATTCGTCACATCGGCAAACACGCGCCCGTTCTGGAGCGTTCCATCTGCGGCGAGGCCGTACACCATCCAAATCTTGCTGGCGTTGTCGGAGTTCGCGACGTAGAGCCGCGACTCGTCGGGCGATAGCCCGATGCCGTTGGGACGGGTCTGATCGGCCAACAGCATGAGCTCACCGTCTGGGCTGATACGGTAGATCCCGTTCACGGCGACCTCTTTCGCGGGGTCGTCATCCTGCGCCGCGAGCCCGTATGGCGGGTCGGTGAAGTACAGCGACCCGTCGGAGTGAAACACCAGATCGTTCGGACTGTTCAGCCGATTCCCTTCGTGGTTGTCGACGACAACGACACGAGCGCCGTCGGCGTCGATGCGACTGATCTGGCGGTTGCCATGCTCGGTGAAGAAGACGCGGCCCTCGGCGTCGGTCGTGATCCCGTTCGATCCAGCCATCACGCCCTCGCGGTCCCCTTCGAAGACCGGCGTGAGGAACGGTGTCACCGTGCCGTCCGTGCCCCAGCGGAAGATGGTGTTCCCTGGGATATCGCTGAAGAGCACCGACCCGCCATCCGCATCAAGCCAGTGCGGTCCCTCCGTGAAGCCGAAGCCATCGGCGAGATGCTCGATGACGGCGTCTGGCGGGACCAGCTGGTCGAAGGCCGGATCGAGCCGCACGATCGTGCCGGCGCCGGTGTCGGGCGCCGGCATTGGGTCGGCCGCCGGTTCGGGCGCCGGAGCCTCGCCTCCACACGCGACGGTCAGGGAGAGAACACTGAGAACCACGACCCACATTCGCATCACGCGCTCCTTTGCTTTTTAGGCCGGTGTACGACCCGACACGAGGATTATGTCCTCGTTCGAGGCCATCTGAGACAGCCAGGGCGCGCACGCGCGCGCCCCGTGGCCGCGGAGTGGGGCTTGCGGGGTCCCCGCGGAGCGGCCGCGTGGGGTTCGGGGCGAAGCTCCGACTTAGAAACGAAACAGCCGATTCATCTTGACGACGAACCCCAGATTACGCGGCGCGGACGTCCGTTCCGGCATCAGCGACGCCGTGTCGCGCTCGTCAGTATACACAATGAACAGCTCACTCCCCGGCCGGTACTCCCAGCGGAGCCGAGCGTTCGTCCCGAACAACTCGGCACTCGAGTTGTACTGCATCAGCGCGCTGACGAACAGGCGCGGCGTCAGCGTGTAACTCGTTCTGGCGCTGACGAGAGTCGTCGTGAAGGTTCCCTGCGTGAGGTCGACCCAGTTGAGCAACACCGCCGGCTCGAGCGAGAGTTGTGGGGTCACCTCGACTCGCGGGCGAGAGATGGTCACCGCTGTCTTATCGCCATCGAAGAAGGTGCCGTGCTCGAACGCAATATCGGCTGAAAACCACCGCTGCGGACCGAACGCGTAGCCCCATCGCGTGTTTCGGAAGTCATAGCCACCGATCGGGATGAGGACGCCGGGCGCAATCTCGAACGGCTCCTTGAGGAACTCGTAGTTTTCGCTGTGGTCGAGCAGGAACTCGTCGCCGTTCTCGAGCTCGATCCCGAACACGCCCGCCGCCACGCGCGTTTCCAGTACACCAGCGCCGTCGGTGGTGTAGTCGAAGCTGGCATCCCACGAGAGTTTCCGGATCGCCTCAAACCCCGGCCTCGGGCTGAACCTTGCCGAACCGAAGCTGCGCCGGAAGTCGAGCCGGCGGACGAATCCAACCTCGGGATTGAAGTTGGCACCGACCGCCAGCTGCTCGACCTGCACGCCGTAACGATCACCGTTGTAGTCGAGTTGCGCCCGATAGCTGTGGTCGTCATCACGTAACCCCGACGTCCGCGTCTTGGCGACATACGTATTGATGTCGAGGTTGTCGTAGAACGAGAACACCCCATCGAGGCCGAAGGCCTGGTTCGACCCATCGGCGACGGTCGATGCGGAGCGCCCGGTGAACATCGCACCGATCGCGCTCCGGCGCAAGATATCGCGCTTCAGCCGGATCACGGTGAAGTTGGTCGACGCCACATCAACGGTTGGCACCTCCTCCGTTTGAATAGTGAGCGCCCCGAGACTAAACGGGCCCAGCTTGCCCGTCACCCGCCCACCACCAATGATCGGCACGACCCGGCCTGCTTCAAGCCCGATTCGGCGACTGAAGAACATGGTCGGCGTGTCGGTGGCGCTCCGCCCCCGCCGAAACGACGACCGCCCGCCCCCGCTGAAGCTCCGCCCGCCGCCGAACTCGAAGAGCCCTTGCCCTTCAAGAAAGAACTCGCGTTTCTCCGGAAAGAACAAGTTGAACCGCGTGAGATTGACCTGCTGCTCGTCGACCTCGACCTGCGCGAAGTCGGTGTTGAAGGTGAAGTCGGCGGTCAAGCTCTGTGTAATCCCGTATTTCGCATCGAGCCCCACGTCACCGCCTGGATCGTTGCGCACCGGGACATCGACCGAAAGGTCGGTCGTCACGTCGGCAATGGCGTACGGCTTGAGCTCGAAGTGGGTCGAGCTCGGCGGTGCCTCAAGTCCCACGAGCGTCCCTGCCGTCGACAGCTGCAGCAGCGCCGCCGGACCGAACGACGCCGGCGCCGGCGCCAGATATGACAACTCGTTCTTCCATCGCACGATGCGCCGCAAGTTGAAACCCCAGAGCTGCTCTTGTCCTGGCGGGTAGCGGAGAGACTTGAACGGGATCTCGATCTCCACGGTCCATCCACCGTCGAACCGACCCGTCTTCACCTCCCACACAGTGTTCCAGTCGCGGTTGAACACCCGGCCTTCGGTCACCTGCATGTCGAAGAGACCGCCGAGCGGGTTCGTGTGAAACATGTAGCCGTTGCGACGGTCGTAGTAGGTATCGAACACGACGGCGAAGTTGTCGTTCTGGAAGATACCGGTGTTGTCGCGGCGCATTTCGTTGGCCACCAGGCGATCCATCCGCGACTCCCAGCACCGCGCCGCGATGTAGATCGCCTCGTCGTCAAAGAAGATCCAGGCCTCGGTCCGTTCGCTCGCCGGCGCCCCCTCGGTCGGCTCCTGCTGAATGAAGCCGCCAATCGATGGCACCTCGTCGTACACCGCGTCGGCCAAGCGGCCATCGATCACAATCGCCTCCCTCACGCGCACGGCGCGGATCGTCACCCGGCCGAGGGCATCGCGTGCTTCGACCGCCGGGGCCAGCGGCGGCGGTGGACCGACGATGGTCGCGAGACGTCCGCCCGCCGCAAACCCGGCGGTTCCGCCGCGGCGTGCCGCGGCGGCATTCGTCGGGGCCGGGGCCCGCGCGGCGGCCGGCGCCCGGCTCATCCGTACCAACCCCAGCCCCGGCGCCAGACGGTCCTGCAGGGCGAACAGGTCATCGCGCGCCCCGTCGAGCTTGACGGTCGCGACGGTCCGTCCCTCCTCATCGCGCACTCGCGCGGTGATCCGAATCGCGTCATCAAGTCGCTGGTAGGCGCCGGACACCGTCCACGCGCCATGTGCGCGTCGGTCGGTCCTCTCGACTGCCGTAAACCGCGGCGACGCCGCGACATCCACCCTAAGCGTTTCGGCGATCCCGGAGGCCAGCCAGGCATCCTCTGGGGCACCGGTCAGATTGGCGAACGGATCAATGACGACGCGAATGGGGAGCGCGCCGCCGGCAGCCGCGTCGCTGTCCTGACCGTCCTGACCGTGTACGGGCAAGACGCCACACAGCAGCGCAGCGAAGGCGAGGGTGAACGTGCCACGCATCAGTATCGAAACAACCGATTGATCTTGATGACGAACGCCCGGTTCTCGAGCCCCGGATACCCAGGCGTCAGCGTGTCGCGCTCGTCGGTGTAGACAACGAAGAGCTCGCTCCCCGGCAGATACTCCCAGCGCAGCCGAATGTTGGTCCCGAGTGAGTCGTTGTCGGTGTTGTATTGCAGAAACGCGGCAACAAACATCCGCGGCGTGATGGTGTACGTCGCGCGCGTGCTGATTAGCTCGGTGGTGAACTCGCCTTGCGGGAGATTGATCCAGTTGAGCGAGACCGACGGCTCGAGCGAGAACTGCGACGTCACGCCAATACGTCCGTTGATGTAGCCGACGCTGGTCTTGTCGCCGCCAAAGAATCCGCCCCGGTCGAAGGTGAGGCCCCCAGAGAACGTCCGCTGCTGAGCAAGCGCGTAGACGAGACGCGTGTTGACGAACGAGTATCCGCCGACCGGAATGGTGACGTCATTGGCGATCTCGAACGGCTCCTTGAGAAACTCGTAGCTATCGGTAGCGCCGGCGAAGAACCGATCGCCGTTCTCGAACTCGATCCCAAACAGCCCTTGTTGGAGCCGCGTCTCGAGAAGACCGGCGTTGTCGGTGATGTAGTCGAAGCTGCCTTGCCACAGAAACTTGCGGATCGAGGTGATCGACCGGGGGCGGGGACTGTAGCGGAACTGTCCAAAGCTGCGACGAAAATCCTCACGACGCACGAACCCGACCTCCGGGTTGAAGTTCGTGCCGACGACCAGACGATCAAGCCGCACCCCCCAGGTGTCGCCGTTGTAGTCGAGCTGCGTCTGGTAGCTCAAGTCGTCGCCGCGCAGTCCCGCTGTCTCGGTTTTCGCCAGATAGGTATTGAAACTGAGGTTGTCGTAGAAGGAGAACACCCCGTCGACGCCAAACGTGGAGTTGGCGCCCTGGCCCTCGGTCGACACCGACCGTCCAGTGAACATGCCACCGATCGCGCTGCGCCGTAACACGTCCCGCTTCAGCCGCACCACCGAGAAGTTCGTCGGCACCGCCCCCGACACCGGCTCGTCGTCGGTCTGCACGTCGAGCAGTCCGATATTGTAGGGCCCCACTTTGCCGGTCAGACGGCCGCCACCAAGAATCGGCACGGTGCGTCCATCCTGAAGCCCAATACGACGACTGAAGAAGAGCACCGGGGCCTCTCCACTGAAACGCTCGCCGCGAAAGTAGAACGTGGTCGGATCGGGGCGAGAGCCGCCGCCGAAGTCGAAGATGCCCTGCCCCTCCAGGAAGAACTCGCGCTTCTCGGGGAAGAACAGACTGAAGCGCGTCAAGTTGACCTGCTGTTCGTCGACTTCCACCTGCGCAAAGTCGGTGTTGTAGGTCAGATCGGCGGTCACCCCTTGGGTGACACCGAACTTCGCATCGAACCCGAAGTCGCCCGCGAACTCGTTCTTCAGCGGTGGCGCCTTGTTAAGATCAGTCGTGACATCAGAGATGGCATACGGCTTGACTTCGAATCGCAGGCCCGACGACGGCACCTCGAGCCCGACGAGGGTCGCGGCCGACGACAGTTTGAACATCCCGGCGAAGCTGAGCGACGCCGGGATCGGCGTCAGGAAGGATGCTTCATTCTTGGACGCCACGCGACGCTGAAAGTTGATGCCCCAGATCTGCGTCGGACCCGACCGATAGCGCAGTGATTTGAACGGGATGGCCATCTCGAGCGTCCACCCTTGCTCGAAGCGGCTCGTCTGGACATCCCAGACGGTATTCCAGTCCAGATTCGGCGTTCGCTCGTCGGTAATGGTGGCGTCGAACAAGCCGCCCAGCGCGTTCGTGATGAAGTTAAAACCGTTCCGGCGGTCATAGAACGTGTCGAGGACGACGGCGAATATCTCGTTGCCGAACATTCCAGTGGCGTCGCGCTTCATCTCGTTGGCGACGATCCGGTCGGGCTCCTCGCTCCAGCAGCGGGCGGCGATATACAGCGTGTCGGCGTCGAAGAGCACCCACACCTCGGTCTGATCCGTGGCGAGTGCGCCCTCGTCCGGTTCCTGCTGCACGAAGTCGGTCACCGGCGCCACCGTCTCGTAGACGCGTTCATCGAGCCGTCCATCGAGACTGAGCGCCTGATTGAGACGGATGGCGCGCATCGTGACACGCCCGATCTCATCACGGGTCAGGACTTCCGGCGGGACCGGCGGAGACGGTCCGTCGATGACCGCACCGGTCGGCAGCGCAAAGCCGGCGAGGGCCGTCGTCGGCCCGGACACGGGGGCGGCCGTCGCCGGCACCAGTCCGTCTGGATCGAGCCTCGCCTCCAGCGCGTCGATGAGCCGCTCGGCGAGCGCATCCTGGAGGTCAAAGAGATCGGCGAACAACCCCTCGACCTCCAGTGATGTCACCTCGGCATCGCGGTCGGCACTGATCTCGCGAAGGTCGGCGGTGATCCGGATCTGATCCCCACTGCGCTCATACGCGCCGCCGACCAGCCATCGGACGCTGGCGGCGGTATCGGCGGCCGGTACAACCAAATCGGCCTCGACCACCGCGGCGATGCCGGTCCCGATCCAGGCGTCGGCCGGCTGGCCACCGAGGTTCGCGAACGGGCGCACCTCGACCCGGCCGGCGCGCACCGGCGTCTGGGCAGACACCGGGACCGGAGCGGCGGACGCGAACGCGAGGAGAGCCACGGCGCAGGCCAGCCGCGCACAAGAGACCTGTCGGTGAAGCACCAAACGTAGTAGTTTACAGTCACTCTGAGCACCCTGTAGTCAACGTGCCCGATCTGTTCTACCGCACGGCCGCCGATCTCGCGCAGCTGATCGCCACCCGCGACGTCTCTGCCGTCGAGGTTATGGACGCGCATCTTGCGCGCATCGAGCAGGTCAATCCGGCCCTCAACGCCGTCGTGACGCTGGTCCCTGAAGCGGCCCGGCGCGCGGCCGTGGCCGCCGACGAAGCGGTGGCGCGCGGTGATGCGCTCGGCCCGCTCCACGGATTGCCGGTCGCCCACAAGGACCTGACCCGCACCAAAGGGATCCGGACCACCTTCGGGTCGAAGGTGTTTGAGCACTTCGTGCCCGAGGAGGACGCGCTGATTGTGGAGCGCCTCCGCGCCGCCGGTGCCATCACGATCGGGAAAA
Source organism: Vicinamibacterales bacterium (assembly GCA_963662965.1). Lineage (GTDB taxonomy): Bacteria > Acidobacteriota > Vicinamibacteria > Vicinamibacterales > UBA8438 > DTWD01. The sequence goes on from OY759970.1 coordinate 797,546, forward strand.
CCAACACGCCAGAGTTTGGCGCCGGGTCGCAAACATTCAACGATGTCTTCGGCGCGACGCTCAATCCCTACGACCCGACCAAGACCTGCGGCGGGAGCAGCGGCGGCAGCGCCGTGGCATTGGCTGCCGGGATGGTGCCGATCGCCGACGGGAGCGATCTGGGGGGGTCATTGCGCAACCCGGCAAGCTTTTGCAACGTGGTCGGCTTCCGTCCGTCACCCGGTCGGGTCCCGGTCTGGCCCACTCAGGCGGCCTGGTTTCCGATGGGCGTCCAGGGACCGATGGCGCGCACCGTGGCCGACGTGGCGCTCGCCTTGAGCGCGATTGCGGGGCCGGATGCCCGCACGCCGCTCTCGCTGCCCGAGCCCGGGGCGGTCTTCGACCGGCCGCTGGCACGCGACTTTGACCGAACGGTGATCGCGTGGGCCCCGGACTTCGCGGGCCTGCCCTTCGACCCGCGGGTCACCACCGTCGTCGAGGCCCAACGCGGCACGTTCGAGCGGCTGGGCTGCACGCTCGAATGCGCCGGACCGGACATGACCGATGCCGACGTCGTCTTCAAGGCGTGGCGCGCGTGGTATTTCGAGCTGTGCTACGGGTCGCTGCTCGACGCGCACCGCAACGCGATGAAGGACACGGTCGTCTGGAACATCGAGGAAGGACGCAAGCTGACCGGACCGCAGCTGGGCGAGATGGCCAGGAAGCGGACGGCGCTGCTCGAACGGGTGCAACGCTTCATGGATCAGTACGACTTCCTCGTGTTGCCGGTCAGTCAGGTGCCTCCGTTCGATGTCACGCAGCCGTATATAAGCGAGATCAATGGCGTCGCGATGGAGACCTACGTAGACTGGATGAGCTCGTGTGCGTTCATCTCGGTCCTCGGGCGGCCGGCGGTGTCGGTCCCGTGCGGCTTCACCGACGACGGGCTCCCGGTCGGCGTCCAGATCGTCGGGCCGCAACAGGACGACTTTGGCGTGCTCCAGCTCGCCCATGCATTCGAACGAAGCTCGGGTTTTGGACGGCGTCGTCCGTCCCTCGATACGATGATGGCCAGCGTGTAGGCCGCACTATACGGAAGAGGTAGCCGATGACACTCCAACGACGTCTCATTGCGTTCCTGACGGTCTCGCTCGTCGCGGCGATTGGCTTCGGCGTCGGCGACACGTCGGGCCGGCAAGCGGTCACCCTCGACGCCGACGACATCGGCGGAGTCGTTCGCAGCGCGAACGGCCCAGAGGCGGGCGTGTGGGTGATCGCCGAAACCGACGACTTCAACACGCTCTACCGCAAGATCGTCGTCACCGACGACGACGGCCGGTACGTGCTGCCCGACCTCCCGGACGGTCGCTACGACATCTGGGTGCGCGGCTACGGGTTGACCGACTCGGCGAAAGTCACCGGCCGTCCCGGTGCGTCGCTCGACCTGAGCGCGACGGTCGCCGCGACCCCCCAAGAGGCATCGGCGGTCTACCCGGCCAATTACTGGTACTCGCTGATGGAAGTGCCGGCCGCGAGCGAGTTTCCGGGTACCGGACCGAGCGGCAATGGCATCGCCCCCGGGATGCGGACACAGGCGCACTGGATCGACACCCTAAAGCAAGGCTGCCAGCTCTGCCACCAACTCGGCAACCGGGCGACCCGGGAGGTCCCAAATCCAGACGCGTTCGACTCGACCGAGGCAGCGTGGGCGCACCGCATCATGACCGGACAGCGCGCGCAAACGATGGGGGCCTATATCGGCCGGTTCGGACGCGACCGCGGCATCGCCAGTTACGCCGACTGGACCGACCGCATCAGCGCCGGCGAGGTGCCCGAGCAGCCGCCACGGCCGAGCGGGCGGGAGCGAGACGTCGTGTTGACGATATGGGAATGGGGCGGCGACGCGGCTTACATTCACGACGAGATCGCGAGTGACAAGCGCGATCCGCGCGTCAATGCCGACGGCCCGGTCTATGGCGTCGAGTTTGCCAACGACAAGCTCGTCTGGGTCGACCCGGTGACCAACGAGGCGAAGGAAGTCGCCCTCCCGTTGCGCGACACGCCAGGCGACGGCGATTACGAGTCGTATATCGCGCAGGAGATGCCGAACCCGTCGTTCTACTACGGCGACGAGCTGATCTGGGACAACCCGGGCAATCCGCACAACCCGATGATGGACGGTCAGGGCCGGGTCTGGATGACGCACCAGATACGCGGACCGGGCAACCCGGCGTGGTGCCGGGAGGGCTCGAGTAACCCGTTTGCGCAGTACTACCCACTGGAGCGGGCGGCGCGCCACGCGGCGTACTTCGACCCGGCGAGCGAAGAAGTGGCGCTGATCGACACCTGCTTCAACACCCACCACCTGCAGTTTGGATTCGACGCCGACAACACGCTCTACTTCAGCTCGGTGAGTGACGTGATCGGCTGGGTCAACACAAAGACCTACGAGGACACGGGCGACGAGCAGGTCTCGCAAGGCTGGTGCCCGACGATCGTCGATACGACCGGCGACGGCCGCATTGGCGAGTGGACAGCCTATCGCGACGACCCCGATCCGACCAAGGATCGACAGATGGGCCGGGGCTGGTACGGCATCGTGCCAGACCCGACCGCGGACCGCGTGGTCTGGGCGGCGTCAGGCGGCGTCCCGGGCCAGATCGCACGCCTGTCGCTCGGCGACAACCCGCCGGAGACCTGCATCACAGAGTACTACCAGCCGCCGTTCGACAATGCCGATGCGCCGATCCAGGGCTACTCGCCGCGCGGCGTCGACATCGATCAGAACGGCATCGTCTGGACGGCGCTGTCGGGGAGCGGGCACTTCGCCAAGTTCGACCGCAGCCAGTGCGCGGTCTTGAATGGACCAACCGCGACCGGCCAGCACTGCCCCGAAGGGTGGACACTCTACGCCACGCCCGGTCCGCAGATGAAGGGTGTGAACGACCACGGCAGCGCCGACTTCCACTACTACAACTGGGTCGACCAGTTCGACACTCTTGGCCTTGGTGAGAACGTGCCGATCGCGACCGGCTCCACGTCCGATTCGCTCCTGGCCTTCCTCCCCGAGGACGAGGAGTTCGTCATCATGCGCGTCCCCTACCCGCTCGGCTTCTACTCGCGCGGGATGGACGGGCGGATCGACGATCCGGACGCCGGATGGAAGGGGCGAGCCGTCTGGGCAGACTACGGGACCAATGCCGTCTGGCACACCGAGGGCGGCAAGGGCTCGCAGAGCAACCTGGTAAAGTTCCAGGTGAGGCCGGACCCGTTGGCGCATTAATCAGACGGGGCTGGCTGCCCCGAACCCCGCCGGCAGCACTCGCGGGGGCCACTTCGCCCCACTCCGTGCCGCGGGGGCACGCTGTGCGCGCCCTGGCTACTCGTCGACCTGGTATCTACCGCGGATCGGTCGGCCCGGGCGGACGTCCTCGCGCAAGGTGCCGTCGCGGACGACGAACGTCCCGGCCACGAGCACATACTCGATGCCGGCCGAGTACTGGTCGGGCGCGTCGTACGTGGCGCGATCGATGATCCGGTCCGGGTCGAAGATCGTCAGGTCGGCGTCGCTCCCAACCTGGACACGCCCTTTCCGCGCCATCTCGGGCACGACCGATTCGAGTCGCTGCGCCGGCAACAGCGTCATCTTCCTGAGCGCGTCTGGCAGCGACAACACGCCGCGGTCGCGCGCGTAGTGCCCGAGAATCCGCGAGAACGTGCCGGCTCCCCTCGGGTGCGCACGCCCCTCGCTAAACGGAATGCCGTCACTGGCGGCGATCACGTCGGGCTGGCTCACAATCCACTCGTTGGCCTCTTCGGCACGGCCATGCATGATCACCCAGCCCCCTTGTTGCCGGTACGTCGCGAACGTCTCGCGCGTGAGCCGTTCGCCGGTGTCGACCCATTGCAGGGTGCGATAGGCGTCGGCCGGACGGTCGTCCCAGCTGTCAAACAGCGGGGATTCGATGAGCGACGCGCTCGCCGTGTAGGGATAAGCCTCGGTCGTGACGTCGACACCGCGGTCACGCGCGCCGCGGATCAGCGCCAGCGCCTCCTCCGAGCGGGCGCCGGAGGTGCTGTTCATGTGCACGATGTGCAGCGCCGCTCCGGTTGACGCCGCGTTCGCGATCACCTCCTGGAACGGCGCCAAGGGGCCGCCCCGCACGAAATCAGCGGCCGAGCGCAGGTGGACGAACGACGGCACGCCGGACGCCGACGCGACCCCAAAGAGCTGCAAGAGCTCGCGATGGCTCACGCCCGGTGTATAGCTGAGACCGAAGCCAAACCCGATCCCGCCCTCGCGTAGCCCGCGCTCCATCAGCGCTTGCAAACGGTCGAGCTCCTGGTCGGTCGCGGCCCGGTAGAGGGTGTCGTCGCCGCTCTCGCCGAGCGAGAACGTCCCGTCGGAGTTGCTCCGCGCGAACACGCTGCCCATCGCGCGCACGCGCGCGCCTTGGTGACTCACCGACGCCCCGTAGTTGATCAGCCCGGCCTCGGCGCGCCGCTCGTACCAACGGTCGACCGGGAAGACGCCGATCTCTAGCTCAAGCGCCGTGGTGACGCCGTCCATCACCTGAAACCGACTGCTCGCCGGGTCCTGCCCATGGGCGTGGAGGTCGATAAATCCGGGCGCGACGACGAGCCCCGTTGCATCGATGGTCTCGGCCGCCGTTAGCGGAGCGTGCGAGAGTGCGACCACAGCCCCGTCGCGGATACCGACGTGCCGCACATCGTCGAGCCCGCTCTCAGGATCGATGACTCGTCCGTTCGCAATGACCAGATCGAATGTTCCGGTTTCGTCGGCCGCCTTTGGGGCGGGTTCCTCCTTCGTCGCACAGGCGTATACGCCAGCAACCAGAATCAAGAAACACACGCGCGCTCCGCTCCCGCGCATCACCACAGCCCAAGCACCTTCCACCACACGCTGCCCACGGCGAGCCACACGGTCAAGTTGAGCACCGACGCGTAGAAGCCGACACGCCACCAATCACGCAAGCTCACGTACCCCTCGATAAAAATCACCGGTGAGGTGGTCGTCCCGTAGTGGGTCAGCCCCGCCTGCAGATTGTTGATGAACAGCAGGCTGTAGACAACCACCGCCGGCGGGGCGCCCACACCGACGAGCAAGGTAATGAACGGCACGTACAGGGCGAGGGCATGCACCGTCGTGCTGGCGAAGAAGTAGTGCGTGTAAAAGTAGACGACGAGCGTCGCCACGAACACGACGAACCATGGCACCCCCACAAACCAGCTGCCGACCCAAGCGGCAAACACCATCGTCGAACCTGTCTCGTTGAGCAGGCCACCCATCGTCAGCAACCCGCCGTACCACACGAAGACGTCCCACGCCGAGTGCTCGCCGAGCGCGGCGTCCCAGGTGAGCGCTCCGGTCACGAACAACACACCGAGACCGACGAACGCCACCAAGCCCGGAGACAGCCAGTCGAGGTAGGACGATGCGACCCAGAAGCCAATGAGGAAGAAAAACACGCCAAGGACGATCGCTTCCCTCCCTCGTATCGAACCGAGCTTGTCGAGCTCTCGCTGTGCGAACTCGGGCGCCGCGGGTGTGCGCTCGATCTCCGGACGGAGCATCCGCAGCACGAGGTACGGCACCGCGAGGCTCGACACGATCCCCGGCACGAGACCGGCGACGAACCAGCTGATCCAGGTCACCTCGATTCCGGTCGCCTCGCGCGCGAGATCGCCCAACAACAGGTTGGCGGCGCTGCTGAAGAAGAACATCGCCGAGGCGACGACGCTCGTCTGATACATGCAGGTCATCAGATAGGTGCCGAGACGCGGCGCCGTCTTGCCCGGCTCCGACTCGTACAGGCTGCTGATGCTGCGCGCGATCGGGAAGACGATGCTCGCCGACCGTGCCGTGATCGACGGAACGCCGGTCGCGAGCGTCACGTCCGTGAGGTGCAGGGCGTAGCCGAGCCCGAGTGAGGTCTTGCCGATCGCACGGATGAACCAGAGGGCGATGCGGCGTGCGAGCCCGCAGTCGCGCAGCGCGCGCGACATCAACATCGCCGCGAGCACCATCCAGACCGATGCGGCGGAGTAGCCGGTCAGCGCACGCTCCATCGGCACACCGCCGATGAGGATCAACATCGTGATGCCGAGCAGCACCACTTGTGACCCGGGCAGCGGCTGAAGCATCAGCCCGGCGATGGTGGCGAAGAAGATGCCGGTGACCCGCCACCCTTGGGCATCGACGCCGTCCGGCGCTGGCAAGACGTGCGCGACGATGACGTAGATCGCGAGCAGGGCGAGAAGCCGCGACGGCTTGCTGGCCATCGGGTGGGTGGCTAGCGGACGCGCTCCACGACGGCGGCGAGACCCTGGCCGACGCCGATACAGAGCGTCACCAAAGCGTACCGGCCTTCGATCCGCTGTAACTGCCGGACCGCCGTCAACGTGAGACGAGCGCCGGACGCGCCGAGCGGATGACCGACGGCAATGGCTCCCCCGTTGGGGTTCACCCGGCTGTCGTCGTCCGCGATCTCGAGGAGCTTCAGACAGCCGAGCACCTGGGTGGCAAACGCCTCATTGATCTCGATCACGTCCATGTCGGCCAGCGTGAGACCGGCGCGGTCGAGCGCCTTCTTCGACGCGGGAACCGGTCCGAGCCCCATCACCCGCGGCTCGACGCCGGCCGCGGCGGCCGACACGATCCGGGCGATTGGTGTTGCGCCAACCCGCTCGCCGACGTCGCGCGACCCGACGATGAGCGCCACCGCGCCGTCATTGATGCCAGACGCGTTGCCCGCAGTCACCACCCCGCCCTCGCCGAGGGGGCGCAGCGTCGATAACTTTGCGACGTCGGTGCCGGGGCGAGGATGCTCGTCGTCCGCCACGACGAGCTCAGAGGTTTGGCCGCGCGGGCGCCCCGGCACGGTGACCGGATGGAGCTCGCCCGAATAGAAGCAGGCCGACTTGGCGCTGGCGTATTTCGCCTGCGAGCCGGCGGCAAATCGGTCGCTCGCCTCGCGCGTGATGCCAAGATCCTTGGCGACCTCTTCGGCCGTCTCGTGCATCGCATGATCGCCGTAGGCCGCGGTCGCCTTCGGATTCGGAAATCGAGAACCGAGCGTCGTGTCGAAGGCGGTGAGCTGTCGCCCGTAGGCACGCTCCGACTTTGCCATCACGAATGGCGCGCGGCTCATGCTCTCGACACCGCCAACGACGAAGAGGTCGCCCTGTCCGCAGGCCACCGCCCGCGAGGCGTCGACGACGGCGGCCAGCCCGCTGGCGCAGAGCCGGTTGACGGTCATCCCCGCGACCTCGACCGGCAAGCCGGCAAGCAAACCCGCTCGTCGGGCGACATTGCGACAGTCCTCGCCCGCTTGGTTCGTGCAGCCGGCAATGACGTCCTCGAACTGATCACCACTGAAGGGACTGCGCTCGACGACGGTGCGGATTACCTCCGCGAGCAGGTCGTCGGGCCGCACCGGGGCAATGGCGCCCGCGTGGCGGCCAAACGGTGTTCGGAGTCCGTCGTAGATAAAGGCGTCGGTCATCGGGTGATATCTCTCGGGTCCATAATCCGGAGAATCGCGTGCGGACGATTCTCTCACGTTGGAGTGCTATCATTTAATAGCACGCGAGGGGACTCCGATGTCGACTGTGCAAATCAACGTCAGGGTAGACGCCGCGCTCAAGAACGCGGTCGACAAGTACTGTCGCTCGCGTGGTATCGCCGTAAATTATTTCGTCCGAGAGGCGTTGATCGACCGCCTCGAAGAGCTCAAGGATATTGAAGATCTGAGGCAGATCCGACACGAGCCGACCCGGCCGCTGAGCGACGTGCTCGAAGAGCTGGACTTCGATGGCTAATTGGTCCCGGTCATGACCGGGACCACTAAGGCCACCCGCTACCACATTGAGCTCTCCAGAACCGCCGAGAAACAGCTACGAACAATTCCGAGAACCGACCAAATCCGCGTCGTCGCCTCGAGCCAGGCGCTGGCAACGGATCCCCGGCCGCGAGGGACGCGCAAGCTCGCAGGCTACGATGATGTGTTCCGCATTCGCGTCGGGATCTACCGGGTCATCTACAGCGTGTCCGCCAAGACGGTGATCGTCACCGGGTTCAAGATCGGTTACCGGGGCGATGTCTATCGGTAAGTGCTCCGCACCGCGTGTCGACTACGGCACCGGACGCGCGCCGTGAACTCCCTGAGTGGATTATTGCTCGTACCGACGACGGCAAGGCACCCGATCAAGCCAAAGGCCGATCGGTCGACAGGGCTCGACCGTCACGCCAACGGATTGACGTAATCGATACCCGGGAATCGTCTGAAGTCGTTATCCGTCGAGTGCAGCGTGGCGCCGTGCTCGAGTGCGAGCGCGGCAACGTGCGCGTCGGATGTTAGATTGGCGGCAGTGCCTACCGCTCGGAGCAGGTTTCGCAACACGGCCCAGTGATTCGTTCCAGGACCAACCGCCGAGGCATACGGCTGATCAAGCCACGAGTCGACGTACTCCAAGGCCTCCGAGGGGTTGAGCGGACGCGCGAGTATGCCATCTCGCGTCGTAATGCGGAGAAACGCCAGCAGCGCCACCCACGGGAATCTGACCGGCTCCTCACTCGAGAGCAGGTGTTCGAGCCACCGTCGCGCTTCCGGATGGTGCGGCGAGTCGGAATCGACGGCGTAGATCAGGAGATTCGCATCGACGAAGATCACTTGCGCAGCTCCAGCTTCCGCACAATGCCTTCGTCTTCGAGCGCATCGGCGATAGCGAGCGCCTTGTCGAGATTGAACCCGGGGCGGACCCCTCCGAGCGAGACCGGCTTTAGCCGGTACCGACGCGGCCGCGGCCGAGAGTAGCTCGTGAGACCGACCCGCAGCGCCTCGTTGACGACCTGTTTGAACGACCGGCGTGTGCGGTGCGCCCGGTCGTGGAGCGCGTCCGCCAGGTCGTCGTCAATGGTGAGCGTCGTTCGCATAGAGACATCATAACATCACATAGATAGACATCAAGACATCATAGTCGAACCGATAGCCTACAGCCCCAGCACGTTTTTCTGCAGCTTCGCCATTCCCTGCTCGGACGCCCAGAGGTCGAGCTCGACCGACGCGATCTCGTCGACTTCCGGCACCGCGAGACCGTTCTCCCGTAGATCGATTGCCTTCAGATAGGTGCGGCACGAGCTGCATTCCTCGACTCGCACGTGCGGCCAGAAGTCGGTGGCGTGGTACTGGAGCGCCTGGGGCTGCCGCTCGCAACAGTTTGGACAACACAGCCGGGGAAACGTCCACTCGCCGGCACAGAGCGAACAGAGCAACGTGCGACGCCCCTTGATCTCGGGCTCGTCCCGGATGATGGAGACCAGCGGCGGCGCGGCGCAGTGTGGACAGGAGGTCTGTGCGTCGCCCGCATCTTCGTCGGGGTGCCCGTTTGCCGCCCGTTGGACCAGCGCCTCCGCAATCGGCTGCACGAAGGCGCGGGGAAAGAACTCGAGCGGCGGAGCGGCGCAGTCGAGGGCGACGGCGATCTCGTCGATCGCATGACCGGCCAGGAAGGTCTCGAGCAGCCGGCGGGCCACCGCCGGTTCCGCGGCCAGGCGCGCGGCAATGGCGTGCAGCACGTCCGTTGACGATTCAGGCAGGCTCTTGACGAACGCCATGAAGGCCCGCTCGCGGGGCCTCGCCGGCAGCCGATCGAGATGCACCAGTGGCGCGTCGTCTCCTCGTGCGGCGGGCGCCTTGACCGAATTCAACCAACGAGACCGGCGCGCCTTGACGAACACCGGCTCCTGAATCGCCACCAGATGCTCGTAGAACGCCAGCAACTCCGCCGCATGGGGATGGTCCGAGCGCAGACGCTTGGCCCGCTTCTGCCGCCGCACCCACGCGCCGTGAGCCGTGAGCCGTGAGCCGTGAGTCAAGAGGGGTTCCGCTAGCTCCGCGTCTGCTCTTCGTGCCAGCGCGGATGGTGATGGCGGGCCCACCGGTCGGTCACCGTCCCGTCGATCATCGCCCGGGCCGTTCCCGGATAGGCGACGGTGCCGAGGTAGACATGGACGACGAGTAGCAACCCACCGCCGAGAGTCGCCGCGTAGTGCGCCAGGCGCATCCACTGCAGCAGCCCCGAAGATGTCCCGAACGACGCCGGGAACCAGAGCAGCACGCCGCTCACCACGAAGACGATGGCGAGCACCGCCTGGAACCAGAAGAACATCTTCTGTCCCGCGTTGTACTTGCCGGCTGGCGGCACGTTGTCGGTGTCGCGCGTGGCATAGTGCTTCACCGCCCCGAGCCAGCGACGGTCCTGCTCGTCGAGAAACATGTCGTGGATCCAAACCACGATCATCACCACCATCCCGACGCCGAAGACCGCACCGACCCACGGATGGAGCACGCGAGCCGCCGGTCCCCCGCCCAGGAGGACCGTCATCCAAAAGAGCGACGGATACGCAAAGGCGAGGCCGGTCGCCAGCAGCACGACGAACGTCACGCCGACCACCCAGTGGATGATGCGCTCGAGGAAGGTGAAGCGATTGAGGATCCGGTCGGACACGACGCCTATTCCTCCTCCAATCGCTCCGGTCCGTAGGCCAGCAAATGCACGAGCGCGCCGAGGATGCTGAAGCTCATCAGATACGCCCCGATGCGTTTCAAGAATCCGAGGCCGGTCATCGGCGTCGGGCTCGCCGTCGGGTCGGACGGCAGGCTGTAATCCTCGAGCCGGTCTCCGTGCGGGACGACGTACATCATGTGCGTCCCGCCGACGCCGGCCGGGTTGTAGACCGCGGCGTTGTCGTAGCCCCGCGCCTTCAACGTCTCGATCTTCTGGTCGGCCAACGCCAGCATGTCGTCCTTGCTGCCCCAGGAGATTGCATTCGTGGGGCACGTCTTGACGCAGGCCGGCTCAAGCCCCGCTTCGACCCGGTCGACACACATGTTGCACTTCGCCACCTTACGCGTGCTCGCATCGAATCGCGGGATGTCGAACGGACAGCCGGTCACACAGTACTGACAGCCGATGCAGTTCTCTTGATTGAAGTCGACGATGCCGTTCGTGTACTGGACGATGGCGCCCGGCGCCGGGCAGGCGAAGAGACAGCCCGGCTCCTCGCAATGGAGACAGGCGTCCTTCTTGATCAGCCAGTTGAGGTTGCCGTCGATCTCGACCTCGTTGAAGCGCATCAGCAGCCACGTCTTCGGACTCAGATCCTGGTGGCTCTGGATGCTCCCGAAGTTGGCTGTCGGCTCGACGCCGAGGTCATTCCACTCCTTGCAGGCGATTTCGCATCCCTTACAGCCGATGCATTTCGAGATGTCGACCAGCTTCGCGTACGTCGGCCCGGCCGAGCGAAGCGCATCGATTGGGATCAAAGCGTCGGGACTCGCCGAGATGCGCCGGATCGTGAGGGTGTCGGTCATGCGCGCTCCACGTTGACCAAGAAGGCCTTGAACTCGGGACACCGGGTGTTCGCGTCGCCGATGAACGGCGTCAACAGATTCGCCATCGACCCCTGCGTGAGCCCGACGAAGCCCCAATGGACCGGAATGCCGACCGTCCAGACGGTCTGCCCGTTCACCCGCAGCGGTTTGATGCGCTTGGTGACGATGGCGGTCCCCTGCACTTCGCCGCGCTTCGACCAGACGCGCACTTGACTCCCGTTCGGGATCCCTTTTTCAGCCGCCAACCCCTCGGGCAGCTCGACAAAGAAGTCGGGCATCGCCTCGACAAGGAGCGGGACATTGCTCGTCACGAAGTGCTCCCGCTCCACCACGCGGTAGACGGTGCAAGCGTACGGAAAGTCGTCGTCGCCGTTGGCCAGCGTCTCCCGGACGCCGTCGTACCAATGAATCACCGGGTTGATCGGTACGTCGTTGTGCAGCCGATTCGTGGTCGGGCTCTCGACTGGCTCGTAATGCTCGGAGAAGGGTCCGTCGGCGAGATGGCTACTGAACAGCCGCGCCACACCTTCCTCGGTCATGATGAAGGCACCGGCCGCACCCGCACCCGGCGGCGTCGTCCGCCCGTAGTCCGGCACGTCGCCGATCCACTCGCGGCCGTTCCACGCGATGCCGGGGCGCGTCTGATCCCACGGCCGTCCGTCGGCATCGGCCGACGCGCGGTTATACAGGACCCGCCGATTCGCTGGCCAACTGAACGCCCAGTCGTGATGCATCCCCATCCCGGTCGGGTCGGCAGTCCCCCGCCGCTGCATCTGGTTGCCCGCCTCCGTGTAGCTGCCGGTGTAGATCCAGTTTCCCGCGATGGTGGTTCCGTCGTCACGCAGCTCACCAAACGAATCGAGGAGCCGCCCGGTCTCGAGGTCGTAGCCGTTGATCTCCTTCGCCAGTTCGACCATCGTCGGCTCCCGCGGGTTGAGGTAGTCCCACGTCAGGTGCTGAATCGGCTCGTCGTACGCGCCACCTTCTTCTTGATAGAGCTCCTTCACGCGCCAGAACAGCTCCGAGAGAATCCAGGTATCCGGCCTGACGCCCACCGGCGGGTCGATCGCCTTCTCCTTCCACTGCGCCCATCGGCCGCTGTTGGTGAACGAGCCGTCACGCTCGATCCAGTGCGACGACGGGAGGTAGAGCACCTCGGTATCGATCTCGGCGGGATCCACGCCCGGCGCCTTCCAGAACTCGGCGGAATCGAGCATGAACGGATCGATGACCACCTTCCATTTGAGCTTCGCCATCGAGTCGAGGAGACGCGGCACGTCAGGCCCGGCCAACAACGGATTGAAGCCGAGCGCGATGAAGCCTTCGAGCGTCCCTTGACGCGCTTTGTCCCAGATTGAGAGCCACGTCGCATCTTCGCCCTGCTTCGCCAGGTAGTCGTAGGCGAAGTCGTTCTCCGTCGTCGCATGGTCGCCGAACCACGCCTTCATCTGCGAGACGTAGAACTTTGGATAGTTACCCCAGTAGTTGACGGTGTCCGAGACGAGCGGACGCGGTGTCGAATCGCCGAGATGCCGCGCCAACGACGTCTGCGGCGGCGTCGGCACCTTGAGATAGCCCGGCAGGATGCCGGCGACAATCGCGTGGTCGGTCGCCCCCTGCACGTTGGCGTGGCCGCGCAGCGCGTTGATCCCGCCGCCGGGGCGCCCGATGTTGCCGAGCAGCAGCTGCACGATGGCCGCGGTCCGAATGATCTGGGTCCCAACCGTATGCATCGTCCAACCGACGGCATACATGATGGTGCCGACCCGCTCCGCCCGACCGGTCGAGCAGATGATCTCGGCCATCTCGAGGAAACCCTCTTCCGAGCAACCGGCGATGTCAGCCACGACGTCGGGGGTGTACCGGTCGTAGTGCTGCTTGAGCAACTGAAACACGGACCGCGGATGCTCCAGTGAGTCGTCGCGCCGGACGTATCCATCGGCGCCACGCTCGTAGTCCCACGCCGTCTTGTCGTAGTTGCTCGCCGCCTCGTTGAAGCCGGCAAACAGGCCGTCCGCGAATCCGTACTCCTCGCCGACGACGAACGACGCGTTCGTATGGGCCCGCACGTAGTCGGCGTGATACAGGTCGTTCTCCAGCGCGTAGCGGATCAAGCCGCCGAGCACGGCGATGTCGGAGCCAGGACGTATCTGGAGATGGCGGTCGGCGACAGCGGAGGTGCGGGTAAAGCGCGGATCGATCGTCAGAAGCTTGGCGCCACGATTGTCACGCGCCTCAAGCGCCCATTTGAACCCGCAGGGGTGGTTCTCGGCCGGGTTGGCGCCCATGACGAGGACGACATCGGCGTTCTTGATGTCCTTCCAATGGTTGGTCATCGCCCCGCGACCGAACGTGGCGGCCAGACTGGCCACCGTGGGGCTGTGTCATATGCGGGCCTGGTGGTCGATGTAGACCAGACCCATCGCGCGCATCGTCTTCGTAATCAGGTAGGCGTCTTCGTTCGCCACCGTCGCGCTGCCGACCCACGCGATGCCGTCGCAGCGATTGACCACGCGCCCCTCGTCGTCGCGCTCGGTGAACGAGGCGTCGCGTGACTCCTTGAACTTGCGCGCGAACCAGTCCATCGCGAAGTCCCAGTCGACTTCCGTCCACTCGGAGGCGCCGGCTTCACGGAAAAGCGGCTGGTGACGCAGACGCGGGCTGATCGCCAGGTCCATCTGTGACGCGCCCTTCGGGCAGAGCGTGCCGCCGTTGATCGGACTGTCGGGATCGCCTTCGACGTGAATAATCGTGTTCTTCGTGTTCAGGCCGCCGCTCCCGTGCACGTAGGCGATCGTCCCGCAGCCGACCGCGCAGTACGGGCAGACGGTCTTGTATTCCTTGGCATTCCGGATCTTGAGTTGGCGGACCGCGGCCTGCGCCTCGCGAAGATCGAAGCCGAGCGCGCTGACCGATAATCCACCGACGACCGAGGCCTTGATGAAGGTGCGGCGAGAGATATCCATGGCGGCGTCGAATTCGTTGCCCAATTTAAGCACATCTGGACGCTGCAGGCCCAGGGATTACCATGAGCCGTGAGCCGTGAGCCAAGGTCGCGAGCCAGAGGTGCGCGGACGAGGGGTATGATGCGGGAGATGTCCGTCGAGCAGAAGCTCTCCCACGGTGTGCGTTCGGTCACCGTCCGCCGGCGCGGCCGGACGCTCGACCAGGATCTCGTCGTCGTCGAGGAGCCGCTGGAGATTCGACTCGACGGAAAGCCACTCGTCGTCACCATGCGAACGCCGGGGCACGACGAGGAGTTGGCAGCGGGATTTCTCTACGCCGAGGGTGTGATCACCGGCCGCCGGGACGTCTCGACCATACGCGCCGTCGCGGGAGTGGCCGACTCCGGATCGCAGATCAAGGTCGCGAACTTCGCGGGCGACGGCGTCGAGGTGACGACGACGGCCGGCCGTACCGATGCGACGCCACCGGCGGAACGGGAGTTCCGGGCGACCGCCGCCTGCGGCGTCTGCGGTAAGGAGTCGATAGACGACCTCGACCGGCTGAGTGACGGACTGCCGCCGATCGCAGCCCTTGAGTGTCCGCCGGAGTTCCTCGAGTCGTTACCGGCCCGGCTTCGAGCGGCCCAACAGCTGTTCGAGGCGACCGGCGGGATTCACGCGGCCGGGGTGTTTTCGCCCAGCGGCGTTCTGCTTTGCGTGCGCGAGGACATCGGCCGACACAATGCGGTCGACAAGGTCATCGGCCACTTCGTCCTGGAGGACGCCGTCCCGCTCCGCGACCGCATCTTGGTGGTGAGCGGGAGGGCCGGGTTCGAGCTGGTGCAGAAGGCGCTCAAGGCGGCGATCCCGGCGATGGTATCGGTCGGCGCCGCGTCGAGTGTCGCGGTCGAGATGGCGACGGCCGCCGGCATGACGCTCTATTCGTTCGCGGGCCGGGGGCTCGGCAACCTCCACGTCGCTGAACCCGGAAAGGGATCAGGGATCAGCTAGTCTACCGGGCCAAGATACGTGTCGAACCAGGGCAAGGTTTCGCGTATCGTGCATTCGGGCATCGAGCCGCTAGAATGGGCTCGGCTGGCGTCACTGAACCACGGAATGTCCGAGTTTCCTAATGCACCTCCTCGTCATAGCACTGTTGCTTGTTCAATCGGTACCGTCGCCGAGTGCGCTATACGCCCACTACAATGGGTTCACGAAGCTCGATCGGCATTTCTCGAAGTACAGCAAACGCTATTTTGGTCCAGCCTTCGACTGGCACTACTTCAAGGCCCAAGCGGTGGCCGAATCCCGGCTACAGGAAGATGCCCGTTCCCCAGCCGGGGCCGTCGGCGTTATGCAGGTGATGCCGCGAACATTCGAGGAAATCCGTCAGCGGAATCCCGCCATCCGTGGAGGACTTGAGCAGGCGCGCTGGAACATCGCCTCCGGAATCTGGTACGACCGTCAGAATTTTGTGTTCTGGACGGCGTCACGCCCCCTGGTGGACAAGATCAAATTCATGTTCGGTTCCTACAATGCCGGGCGCAGGAATATCTTGGAGGCGCAGCGGCTGGCGCTTGCCGATGGTCTCGACGGAGAATTATGGTCTGGCATCGAGGCCCAGCTGTCGGCCGTAACTGGCCTACACAGCCAAGAGACACTTGGGTATATCAGGCGGATCTTCGAGGTGAAATCCGTCCTGCGCTAAGCGCTCGTCTGAATAGGAACGCGAAATGGACCTCACGATCCTCGGATTGAATTTTATCTATGCGCTGCTGGGGGCGGTTTTCACGCTCGCACTCATGGTGGCGGGGTACAAAGTCTTCGACCACCTGACACCGTTTGATACCGGTGCGGAGCTGCGGAAGGGCAACGTAGCCGTTGGCATTGTGGTCGGTTCCATTTTCGTCGGCGTCGGCATCGCGATCGGCCTCGTTATAGGGATGGGATTGAACTAGACGGCTGCGAAGGCCGCTGCCTAGACCGAGCATGGCCGCCTCGCTAGAATCCAGGCGCAGCACCCGACTGAAAAGCTGATGGCCCTCGAAGTCGGCTCC
The DNA here is from genome assembly GCA_963662965.1 of Vicinamibacterales bacterium. Classification (GTDB taxonomy): domain Bacteria; phylum Acidobacteriota; class Vicinamibacteria; order Vicinamibacterales; family UBA8438; genus DTWD01. The sequence goes on from OY759970.1 coordinate 813,944, forward strand.
AAGCTCGGCCCCTCACGGACAATCCCGGTATCCGGCCAGTGTTCGGCATCAGCCAGCGTCTCGTTGCACCAGTTCGCCATCAAATCCGCAAGCGGGCAAAAAGGGGTGCGGTGGTGGCGGTGGCCGCCACAGCCGGCGCAGCAATCTGGCGATCACACGGTCTTGCTCCGGCTCCGGCCGCGAGCGGAGCGCGGTTCCGGGCTTACATCGTTCGAGGAACATGGCACCGAGGTCTTCGTCACTCTCGAGGAGCCGCACCGTGGGGTCACCCGCCCAAAAGCGCAATCCGTGAATCTCGTGCGTACCCTCCATGTGCGGCATGCCGAGCTTCAGCACCGCGGATGCTCCGTTCGCCAGGGCACCAGGCGCGACTCACGCGCAGCCGGTTTCTTGGGAATCAAAGGGCGGTTCAAGTGCCAGCCGCCACCGCTGCACGAGATCCCGCACCGTGTGGGGAAGACGCTCGAGCCATTCTTGGCGCTCAGTCGTCTTCCGGCAGTTCCGTGCGAGCAGATCCGGAATGGTCAGCGGTGTGGCTTCGAGCACCGATGCAGCTACTGTTTGTCGCTACCGTCTGGTGGACATCGGTGCGGTCCCGTTCTACACGCCCCGGCGGCTCGCCGGCGGCACGATGCCGTTGAGGCGCAAATACACCGCCATCTGACCGTAGATGTCCCAGGCGTGGCCGATCACGAAGTACGCCAGACGCGCCCGCGTCGGCTCCCCCAGGAACGGTGGTCCCGTCACGCGTTGGAGTAGGCCGTCGTCGTCGAATTCCTGGAGTGCGGCCGTCCCGTAGTCGAACGAGTCGCTGAGCGCCTGGAGCACGTCCGCCTTCGAGGTCACCGTGTAGCCGAAGGTGCGCGTGTTACTGCGGTCGACCGAGGGTCCTTCGGCCTCGGCCCCGAGAAACCCCATAAGCATCACGTTGCCCCCGGCCACATGCAGGATCTGCTCACGGAAGGTGCGCTGTTCGGGCGTGGAGGCGTAGTCGAACTGGTCCTCCGGCATGGCGTCGGCCATTCCCATCATGATCCGCTTCATGCGCTGCCAGTCTTCCCGGACGTCGTCGGTGAAACCCTGCGCGGATGCCGTCGTCGCCGCGAGGACGGCGACCCCCGCGAGGAAGAGGATCCGTCTGAACGCCAGGGACTGCGGGCTACGTGCCGACTCGGACATCGATGCCTCCTGAAGGAAACTGGTGCCGCCACCTCGTCTACTGCGACATCCGACGGTTGGGGAACAGTCGCACCCCGATTCCCCCTCGGCTGAGCCGGAGGGAAATCTGGGCGCCGGGCGGGTCCGGTCGCTCATAGACCACCCGGTAGCGATTCGACACCTGGTCGAAGTGCTCGCCCATGCGTGTCGCGATGGTGGTCAGCGCCTGCGCGAAGCCGGTCGGCACGCCGATGTTCTCGTAGAGGCCGCCGGTGTTCTCGGTCAGGTTCGTCGCGTACGTCGTCATTTGACTCCCGCCGCGCGTGGTGAACATCACCGTGTGAATCGTGATGCCGTTGTTGATGAGCGTATTCACAAGCTCGGCGTATTCGTTGTCGTTGTAGTTGCTGCTCCCTTCCGATCCGTCGGTCAGCACCAGCACGAAGACCGGAAATGCCACGTCATCCTCGAACCGGCGCTCCCAGGTCTCCTTGATGCCATCGAGGAGGACGGCGCTCGCACCCCCCTCGGGAAATATCAATCCGACACCCTCTCTGAGCTCATCGCGGTCGGTCGTGAAATCGACACGGCGCTGGATGTTGCGAGCGATGGTGAAGAGGGAGATCTCATGCTGCGGCGACAAGGTATCGAGAAACGCGTTGAGCCCGCTACGCAAGGGATTGGTCGCGTTCGCCTCATTGAGGCGGTCGCCGCTGTCGACCAACATCGCGATGCGCATCGGCGTGTCGGCGAGCTCGGCTGACACAACCGTGGCCGCGACGCCATCCTCGCTGACGATGAAGTCTGCGGGGGTCAAGTCCGGCACCGGCAAGCCGGCCGCGTCAAGCGCTTCGACATAGAGACTCCCGAGTTCCTGACCGGCCACTCCGGTGGGGAAAAGCGCGGCAAGCGACGCCACCGCCAGAACAACGACAACACAACCACCTCGTGAACGACGCAACATGGCCAAGACTCCCTCCGGCCCACGGCGACAAGCGTCGTGAGGCATCACGCGTCCTTCCGAACTTCCGCGCAGTATACCGCCGACGACCGGTGCACTAACCGACAGCGACTACAATGTCGTGATCGGTTATGCCACGTTTTCGTCACACAATTGAGGCGCTCGAGCCGTACGTGCCGGGGGAGCAACCGCCCGCCGCCGCGGCGGTGATCAAGCTCAACACCAACGAGAACCCCTTCCCGCCGAGCCCGCGGGCCATCGACGCCCTCCGAGCCGTCGACCCGGACGCGCTGCGCCGCTACCCGCACCCGTTCGCTGACGAATTCCGTGAAGCCGCGGGCGCCGTGCTCGGCGTCGACCCGACCTGGATCCTCGCTGGGAACGGGAGTGACGACCTCCTCACCCAGCTCATGCGGGCGGTGGCCGGTCCCGGTCGCGCGGTCGCCTATCCGACGCCGACCTACGTGCTGTATCGCACGCTGGCCACGATGCAAGAGGCTCCGACGGTCGAAGTGGCCTATGACGAGGCGTACGCACTCCCCGTGGAGGGGCTCTCGGGGGCGGGAGCGGCGCTCACCATCGTGGCGAACCCCAACAGCCCGTCTGGCACAGCGGCGACACTCGACGAGCTGCGCGCGCTCGCGGCGCGGATTGACGGCGTGCTCGCGGTCGACGAGGCGTACGTCGAGTTTGCCGACGCATCGGCGCTCGAGCTGGTGCGTGACAGCGACCGCATCATTGTGCTGCGCACGCTCTCGAAGAGCCATGGCCTGGCGGGACTGCGACTCGGATTCGGCGTGGCGCAGCCGAGCCTACTCGCGGGGCTGGCCAAGGTGAAAGACAGTTACAACGTCGACGCCGTCGCCGCGCATGTCGGTGCGGCAGCGATACGGGACACGGCTTATACTCGCGAGGCGACGGCGCGTATCCGGGCGGCGCGCGGACGACTCACGACTGATCTGGAAGCTCTCGGGTTCTACGTCTGGCCGAGCCAGGCGAACTTCGTCCTGGCGCGTCCCGCAGACGGCGACGCCCGCCGTCTCCACGACGAGCTCAAGGCCCGTCACATCTTCGTGAGATACTTCCGCGACCCCGGGCTCGCGGACACGCTGCGGATCACGGTCGGTACCGAAGTTCAAAACCACGGCTTGACGACCGCGCTCACCGAGATTCTTCAATGACCCGACGACGACCGGTCCTCATCGTGCAGCGATATGATTACGAGCGGCTCCGCAACGTTCGAGAGCGATTCGCGCAGGAGGGCGGCGACGTGGTTCCCGACCGCCGGGCGCTCGATCGCCGCAGCCCCGACCCCCGCAGCCCCGACCGCCGTCGGGCGGGTCGTCGCACGAAGTGGGCGGCGAAGTTTCCGTCGTCGAGCTTCATGGTGGTTCCGTCCGACTTCTCCGACCAATGGGGCGCGCCGGCGCCGAGCGACCTCTTGACCAATAAGATACCGCTCGCCGCCAGCGACCACCTGTCGGTCGTGCCGGGGCCCGTGCAAGCGAAATACGACTCGTACAAAATCGCGGTCGAACGCGCGCGGCGCTATGTGAGCTTTGCGCACGTCGACCTCTGGTACACGGAAGACCGCGCAACGTTCGTCCTGCTGGGTATGCATCGGCCCGCACCGGCATCATTCACCGATGCCGACAGCGATCGCTAGCTGCCCGGGTGAACGTCTCTCGGCGACAGGACGCGCACGTGCGCGCCCCGCGGCCGCGGCGTGGGGCACACGGGTCCCCACGAGCGGCCGAGACGGGGTTCGGGGCAGTCAGCCCCGTCTGCATTAAGCCGCCGGCGTCGACATATGCACCGACACCGGCAACGGACACGGATCTGGATCGAAGGCGACCGCCACGTGATACTGAAGGTCGCCGCTCAGGCCGGCCACTTCGCAGCGCACCACGCGCCCGTGTAGCTTGAACCGATTGTTGGCGCCAACAATCTGGAGCGTCGTCTGTTGTCCGGGAACGAGCCGCGCTTGGCACTGCATGCAGGACGCCGGTCGACGAGACATTGATCATCTCGGCATCCGCGAGATTTCCGACGCGCACTCCCCGAATCCACGGCAGATCCGACGCTGGTATTCGCTGGGCATTGCGCCGGTCGTCGCCCGACCGAGACGCAGGGGTCGCGTCTGAGAGCGCGAGTGGCACGAGGTTTGACGGGAGAACGGACATATCCCATTGCAATCGGACTACAAGAAGCGGACCAACAGGTGAATGCCGATTTTCGACCGCACCGCGTCGTGTTCTGTCCGCTTCTGTCCTGTGAGCAGGGCAATTCGACGCGGTAGTCGGCCAGCCAGTTGACTCGCAGACATCCATAATTGAGCCGGCGGTGACAACTTTGGCGGCTCGTGGCCTGTCCACCCTGAATCGGTACCGGTCCGTGGCGCGCGGCGCCCGGCTGGCAAGGCGCGACGAGGGAGCAAATTGGGCATTTGTGACCCCATTAAGCAGGGTCGCAGCGCCGGCCCTTGCGGGACACCCCGCCCGCGGAGTGGTACTGATTCAGCGTGGACAGGCCACTAGGACAGGGCAGTAGCCCCGACTGAGTTAGAATCACAGGATGCTTCGTGGCCGCTCGCATGCGGAGAGCCGCCGGTTCCGCCGGTGGGCACCTATCATCGCGCTGGTCGGCCTCGCCGCCGGTCTCGTTCCCCTTCCCGCGTCGGCGCAGTCGGACGTCGACCGCTACAACCTCGACCAAGAGCGCAAGGCAGACCGGGATCGGGTGTTTCGCGAGCTCAGCGACGGCGTTCTGTCGATGCAAAAGCTCTCCTACGAGAGCCAAGCCGACGGCCTCGAGGTTCCCTTCTATGTGTTCGAGCCTCTCCGGATCCGCGGGCCGCGCCAGCACGCTGCGCTCGTCTGGATTCACGGCGGCGTTCACGGGGATCTCGACCCGACGTATTTCCCGTTCATTAAGGAAGCGGTACAGCGAGGCTACGTGGTCCTCGCGCCCGAGTATCGGGGTAGCAGCGGTTATGGGCGTGCGCACCACGAGGCCATCGACTACGGCGGGCACGAGATCGACGATTGCCTGACGGCCGTCGATTATCTCCGGACCTCCATGCCGCATGTCGATCCGGAGCGACTGGGGATTATCGGGTGGAGCCACGGTGGCTTCATCGCCCTCCACTCGGTCTTTCGCGACCACGTGTCATTCAAGGCCGCGGCGGCGATGGTGCCGGTGACGAATCTGGTGTTTCGGGTGGCATACAAAGGACCGCGCTACGCGCGTCACTTTGTCGCACAGAAGCGAATCGACGGGCCGGTGCATGAACGACGGGATGTCTATGTCGATCGCTCGCCGGTGTACCACGTCGACGAACTCGCAACGCCGCTGCTCGTCCATGTGGCCGACAACGACCGCGACGTGAACTTCGAGGAAAGCCAGCAACTGATCCACGCCCTGGAGTACCGCAAGCCCGATCTTGCTGAGACTCGGATCTACCATGACCCGCCGGTCGACCAGTTCGGCGGTGGTCACCGCTTCAATCGCCGCGTTGACCGGGAACGTGGTTACCGACGAATCGACAGCGCCGAACAGCGCGACTCGTGGAATCGAATCTGGACCTTCTTCGAGTGGCACCTCCAGCCCTACCGGTCCAAGCTTCGGTAGGAGCCCTCCCCGCTCCGCGTCAGCCCTGTTGGTGTCGCATCAGCGACCGATACACCGGCCGTCATGGTGTCGTTCACCAGAAGTCGGCTCGGCCAGCGCCAACACCTGACGGTCCGCGCCGTCGGTTCCGGCGACGGCGGCGCCCGGCTGATCGTCGCCTACCCGGATGGGCTCCAGCAGGTGCGCTGCTTCGACGGCCACGCGGCGCTCTTTGATGGCACGATGGCGCTCCAGGCTGAGCTGACCGCTCACGGGTGGCAGCCGATGCGCCGTGCGCGGCCTGATCGCAGAGCGTGGGACGCGCGGGCTCAACGCAACACTGTAGGCTGTCGGGGTGCCCGCTCCGCTGATCGCGCTCGACGTGGCCCTGCGACTCCCCCCGTCCGTCGAGGAGGCGGTTGGTCGGTTCAACCGCATGCTCGACGCACCACCGACGGGCTTTCGGCTCGACGCCACGCACCTGCCGCATATCAGCTTGGTCCAGCAGTTCAGCCCGACGGATGAGGTCGCCGCGCTCGCCGAGGCGATCAGGACCATCGTGGCCGACCATCCGCCGCTCCACCTGACCACGGCCGCGCTGGCCCGCGGCGGGACGGCCACCACGCTCACGCTGAAGCCGACTCCGTCACTTGACGCACTTCATCGGCGGCTCATGGACCAGGCGGCCGCGTTTGACGTCGGAGCCGGCGATGCGCACGCCTTCGCCGGTTCCGATGCTGAGGCTGTGGATGCCGAGCCCGCCCGTGCGCGTGACGTTGCATGGGTGACACGGTTTCGGACCGAGGCCGCATATGATGCGTTCGACCCGCACATCACGCTCGGCGTCGGTGTGCTCGACGTTGCGACACGATCGATTACGTTTGACGCGTCCGTCGTGGCGCTCTGCGCGCTCGGGCGCTTCTGCACCTGCCGTGAGGTGCTGATGTCGTGGGAGCTCCACGGCGGTTGACGACCGACCGAAGAGACTAACGAACGACAAAGTAAAGGAAGTAGCAATGGCTACGCAATCGACGCGATGGACGTCTCAACTGATAATTCTCGCACTCGTCGGTGCGGCAGCGTGCGATGCGGAGGCCCCACCCGAACCAGAACCCGACGCGTCGCCGCTACCGACCACGGCGGCATTCTCACCGTCCGTGGTGACGGACGCCGACATTCCGAGCGACATCCATCGCGATTCGTGGGGGCGCCTCCCACTCCCTGACCGGTCTGCGCTCGAGGCCGACGGACAGCGTGCCTTCGACGTCATCGTGAACCCCGACAGTCGCTACGCGAGCGGGCCGCGCGGCCCGGTGGCGATGTGGCTCTACAGCCCGCTGATGGCCGAGCACATCTTCCCCGCGAGCACGTATCTGCGGTTCGGCACGGAGAAAGACCAGCGACTGACGGAACTGGCCATCCTAGCCACTGCCCGCGAAGTGCAGAGTCAGTATGAGTGGAGCGCGCACGAGCCCTTGGCGCTCGAGGCGGGCCTCGAGCCGGATATCGTCGAGCTGGTCAAGCATCGCCGCCCGCTCGACGGCACCGTGCCGGGACTCGGCGAGCGCGAACGCGTGATCGTCCAGTTTGCCCGTGAAGTCATCAGCGAAGAGCGGGTCAGCGCCGAAACTTTCGTGCTCGCGCAGGAGCAGTTCGGCGATCGAGGCGTGATGGACCTAGCCGGACTCATCGGGTACTACAACTTCGTCAACCTGACGTTGAAGACGTTCAACGTGCAGCTCGCGCCGGGACGCACGCGTCTCCTGCCCGACTTCTGGGCGGCGAACCGACCGTGATCGCAAGACCACCGTAGACGCGCCAGAGATTCGGTGCGTTGTCGAGGTAAAAGAAACGCAGGTCGGCACGAAGCGCCAGGCGCGATGCAAGGGCCACTCGTCCGCCACCACCGACCGCGAACCCGACTTCAAGGGCGGCTCCCCCCTCCGGCGCCGGTGAGCCGTTGGCTGAGGAGGCGTGCCAGCGTGACTCCGACCAAGGCGTAGACCGCGCGCGACCTCGTCAGCCAAGGGCTCACGATGATCGAACCCGTGCCAAGAATGGCGTCCGTCTCGGGCTGCGTCGTCTCCGCCCGAAGGTTCGGCACGAAGGCGCCCTCGATCTCGAGGTCGGTCCAGCGCCCCGTCCGGAGCGCGACGGCGAGGCCGCCGGACGGGCTTGTCGCGTCCAGATCGGAGCCACCGACCGCGCCGATGAACGGCGTCAGGCTCCAAGCCGGCGACCGCGGGTCGGCGTCTTGGGCATTGACCGGCCGCGCCAGGCACGTGGCAATAAGGACAGTGGCGACGGCGAGACGAGTCACGGCGAAGCGCATTGTATGCTCTGAGGAAGGGCCCCACGTGTCGCCAACGTCGTCTCGTCGCACCTTCCTCGCCCACTCGCTGCGCGTCCTCACGGCCGGCGGCGTGATCGCCGGCGCGACTCTTCCCGCACCGATCGCATGACCACGATTCTTGCGTTGCTTGCCGCCGTCGGGTTGATGATCGCGAGCTACTTTACCGCGGTCCGGTATCGGTGGGTCGCGCCAGACGTACGTTGGATCCCGACCTTCTGCCGGATGGACGACAAGACGTGTGCGTCGGTCGTCTTTACCCCGAGCGCGCAGGTGTTCGGTCCGCCGAATTCACTGTTCGGACAGATCTACTACACGGCACTGCTGGTCGCCGTTGCCCTTGATGCCTTCGGCGACCTCCTTGTCTGGCAGGCGTTCGTCGCAGCCAGTATCGTCACCGTCGGCCTCGCGCTGTACTTGGGCTATGCGTTGCTGGTGGTGCTGCGCGTGCCGTGCCCGCTCTGTTTCACGTCCCACGGCATCAACACCGTGATCTGCGGGCTGCTGCTGCTTACTCCGCCCGCCGGCTAGCGCGTTTTGCTAGTGCGTAGCGGGCGCGTATTGCCCGCGGCAAGGATGCGGCAGACACGGCCGGAGCGTCACTCCGGACGCCAGATCGGCCCGCCGGAAAACTTCGCCTCCGACCGCAGCCGGAACTCCTCACGCGGCGAGCAACAGCTGGTCAGGGGCGGCGCGTGCCACTGCAACCCACAGCACGGGTTATTCGAAGGGCATGGATCACAGGGCGCAGGCTGTCCGCTGGCGGCTCCGGCGAAGTTTTCGGCCACGCGGACGTCGGCAGGCCTCATGGCGTCCTCCGCGACACCCGATCGCGCCTGCGCGTTCGAGTCCGCCCGATGATCCGGGCGGCGGCCGTCACAGGTTCGGGTGGCTCAGCAGTTGGTCTCTCGGAGGAATCCGTCGGAGGAACCGCCACTCGGCTCCTGAAAGTGGCACCTCTGCCGCCGTGACGACGCGGATTCCGAGAGAGACCAGTGCTGGGCCGCTCGTTCGCCGAAGTCGTTCCGAACCTGTCCCGAGCCGATCGAACCGCGACACGCACGTGCAACTCGCGCTAGGGTCTGGTCTCGGAAGCGGCGGCGACCGCGCCGGGCGGCGGTCCGGCGGCGGGCCTCCGGTTGCGCTCCCGGTCTTTGAGGATCAAGGTGTACTCCGAGCAGCGCTTCCAGACGCGGTTCGCCATCTCGGTGAGATGGACCGCCTTTAAGCCGAAATAGAGGAACGCCGTACCGAGCGTACCGACGGCAAGATACTGCGTCCACTGGACCGCGACCTCGCCGAGCGTGTCGGTGAATGTGCCGAGCACCTGATACGAGATGACGCCGGCGACGGCAAGAATCGGCGCGGTCACGGTCCGGACACTCCACGACGCCACACGCGACTGCTTCTCCATGAGCGCCGCGATCGTGCGCAACTGCTCGAGGGCCAGATGCAGGCTCGGAAAGTCCTCACCCACCAGGATGTCGCGCAGTGGCACCTGCGCTCGACAGGCCCGGGCAACGCGCCGATCACCACGCAGCCACGACGGACCGTTGACGATGATGCGGTGGTCGGGAAACCGCTGGCCGAGGCGATCGAGCAGGCGGGCGTGCGACTCTTGGGTGTGCTCGCCCACGGTCGACACGACGTCGACTTCGATCCGCCGCCGCGCCGGAACGCAGACAACCTCGTGCAGGCCGCCACTTTCGAGATCTTCGATGTACGCCGCGGCGTGAGGCGCGATGCCCTCGTGCAGCATCGCCTCGTGGTCGAGACACGGCAACACCGGCACCCCTGCCGGGAGGGTGAACGACAAGCGGTAGAGCTTGACCGCGTGCAGCCGCGCAAACTCGGCGACGGCGTCGAAAAACCGCTGACAGGATTCGCAATCGGGCGACCGCGGCGGCGCCGACGGTGGGCGTCCGGTCACAGATCGAACGATAACATAAGGCGCTTCGGGGTATGTTGCTTCGGAACAGGCGCCAGACGGAGGACCGTGATGTCGGAACAGCAATGGTATCTCGCCCACGGCGGCCACCAGATTGGACCGGTCGACGAAGCGGAAATCGAATCGATGATCCGGAGCGGGAGCGCCGACGGTGAAACGTACGTCTTCACGGCCGGGCTGACCGAATGGATGCGCCTCAAGGACGTGAGCAAGTTCCAGCCGGTGCTGGCCGGCACGCGGAGCGGACCGATTCCCGCGCCACCGGGGCGAACTTCCCACGAAATCAACTTCAAGATCGAGGGCAACGAAATGCAATTCGTCGAGGTCGATCTCGACCCCGGCGAGAGCGCCGTCGCCGAGGCCGGCGCGATGATGTACATGACCAACGGCATCCAAATGGAGACCGTCTTCGGTGACGGAAGTGCGAAGGGTCAGTCGGGGATCGTCGGGTCGTTGCTCGGCGCCGGTAAGCGACTCCTGACCGGGGAGAGCCTGTTCATAACGGTCTTCACCAATGGCGGATCGTCGCTCGCGCGAGTGGCCTTCGCCGCCCCCTACGCCGGAAAGATCCTCGCCATGGATCTCGCGACGCTTGGCGGTGAGTTGGTGTGCCAGAAGGATGCGTTTCTCTGCGCCGCCAAGGGTGTCTCGATTGGGATCGCGTTTTAGAAACAAATCGGGGTCGGGCTCTTCGGCGGAGAAGGCTTCATCATGCAACGCCTCGAGGGTGATGGACTATGTTTTCTCCACGCTGGCGGCACGGTCCACTTGGTCGAGCTCGCGGCGGGGGAGACCCTGCGTGTCGACACCGGGTGTTTGGTCGCCCTGCAGCCAAGCGTCTCGTACGACATTCAGTTCGTCGGGGGGGTCAAGACGGCGCTCTTCGGCGGCGAAGGACTCTTCTTCGCGAACGTGACCGGTCCCGGCCGTGTCTGGCTCCAGTCGCTCCCGCTCAGCCGCCTGGCGGACCGCATCTACAAGGCAGCGCCGCAAACCGGTGGACGCCGACGGGGTGAAGGGTCGGTGCTCGACAACCTGGGGATCGGCAATCTGATCGACGGACGCTAGTGCACCGGAGCCCAGCGGCGTACTGGTATAGTGTTGCGAGTTTACTTGAGTATTCGTGGAGTTAACGAGGCATCAATGCACGTACGACGTTTGATGAATGGACCGAGCGCATGGAACGGCATCCTAGCCTCGGCGGCCGCGGCTTTGGTGGTGGCTGGCGTGATGCCCCACGGCGCCGCGGCTCAGGGCAAGACGAGTAACGACGGGGTTTACACAGACGAACAGGCGACACGCGGCGCGGATACCTATCAGCAGGAGTGCGCGCAGTGCCATCTCGACGACCTGCTCGGCGATGGCATCGCCCCCGCGCTGATCGGAGCGTCGTTCAGCTTCCGGTGGTCCGAGCTTTCGATCGGCGACATGCTCGTCGCCATCCGCACGACCATGCCGCAGGGCGCGCCGGCGAGCTTGAGCCCGCAGGCGTATATCGACATCATGGCCTACTTGCTCAAAGCCAACGAGTACCCGACCGGCGATATGGAGTTGCCGACCGACCAGGAGGCGCTCGAGGCGATTATCATCGCCGCCTCGATGCCCGACGGCGCCGCGGCTCAGGGCAAGACGAGTAACGACGGGGTTTACACAGACGAACAGGCGACACGCGGCGCGGATACCTATCAGCAGGAGTGCGCGCAGTGCCATCTCGACGACCTGCTCGGCGATGGCATCGCCCCCGCGCTGATCGGAGCGTCGTTCAGCTTCCGGTGGTCCGAGCTTTCGATCGGCGACATGCTCGTCGCCATCCGCACGACCATGCCGCAGGGCGCGCCGGCGAGCTTGAGCCCGCAAGCGTATATCGACATCGTGGCCTACTTGCTCAAAGCCAACGAGTACCCGACCGGCGATATGGAGTTGCCGACCGACCAGGAGGCGCTCGAGGCGATTATCATCGCCGCCTCGCAGTAGGCTCAGGCCGTGTCGGGCGCAGGCGCCGGCGCTTTCGCCACCGGACGCTCCGCTTCGCCACCGTACGGAAACGCGATGCCGCGTTGCGCCAGGCGCAGCGTATAGATGCTGTGCGGCGAGAATCGGTGCGAGATGTACACACTCCCGACGGTCGCCGCCATCAGCGGGAGCATGATGCGGTAGTCGTTCGTCATCTCAGAAAAGGATGATGATCGACGTCGTCGGCGCCTTCGCGGTGGCGGCGAAGAACACGGCCATCCCGACCATCGCGTACGCCCCAGAGCCAGCGGTTCACGCCGGAAACAGCTCGTGCGCGAACGACCCAAACACTCCGCCGAACATCGCCTCCATGTAGAGGCTTGGCGCGAAAACCCCGCCGGATCCTCCTGATCCGAGCGTCGCGCAATTGGCGACCATCGCGGCGACAAACAGCCCGAGCAGCAGCTCCCAGGGAAACCGGACCCAGAGCGCCGATTCGATGGCCCCGAAGCTGGAGCCGTAGACCTCGGGAAAGAATCGGAGTACCAAGCCGACCAAGAGACCACCGACGGCCGGCTTGAGCCAGTCAGGGAAATGCCAGGTGGTAAACGCATCCTCCGACCAGTACAGCAACCGGACGTAGGCAATCGCCGCGACACCGATCAAAGGTACCCATCAGGAAATACAGCGGCACCTCAGCCGGACTCACGAGGCTGTAGACCGGCGCCATGAACGCCGGGAAGTCGCCGAGGAACGACCGCGCCACTAGGCAGGAACTGAGCGACGTCAGCAGCACCAGCAGGAAATCGGTCCGCATCCGGCCGATCAGAACCTCCATCGAGAAGATGGCCGCCGTGATCGGCGCGTTGAACGTCGCGGCAATACCACCGGCCGCACCGCACGTCACCAGGGTCCGCACGTCGGTCGGCGTGAGACGGGTCCACTGCCCGACGGTCGACCCGATCGCGGATCCAATCTGGACCATCGGACCTTCACGTCCCGCCATGCCGCCGAAGCCAATCGTGAGCGACGAGGCGATCACCTTGACGCTGACGACGCGCTTGCGAATGTGCCCGCCCCGCGTCGCGAGCGCCGTCATCACCTCCGGCACGCCGTGCCTCTTCGCCTCGCGTGCGAACCGTCGTACGAGCGGCCCCACGAGCAGTCCGCCGAGCGCCGGGAGCAGCACGATCTGCGCAGTCCCGAAGCGCTCGAACATCGATGCCACCGGCCCGCGCGCGAACTCCGCGACCGACTGCAGCACGTAGATGAAGCCGACGGATCCGAGTCCCGTCAGCACGCCGACGACGACGGCCAGAATGATGAGGTGGTTCTGCTCCGTCAGAAACGACGCCCGCCGCCACACCTTCGCCCAGCGCCAGACGGAGAGTCTGGACGTGAGCAGCTCGAGCCTACGACCGAGCTGTCTGAAGGATGCCTGGAAGCGCCACGACGACTACGACTCCGGCGCGGCCAGAGCGGAAAGCCGGACTTGGCGGTCTCGCCGTCCGGGACCACACGGAAGGATCGGATCCGGACCCGGCGATTCTCGGCAGTGAGCGTAAAGGAGTCGGTGACCATGCGGCCGGCGACATCGGCGGTCGTCAGATGCTCGAACGTCGGATCGAGCATGTAGCAGCGTCGCCGGTCCTCCGACACCACCAGACTCCGCGGCGCCCCGCGCGCTCCGCTTCCGAGAGCAGCAGACGGTCGAAGTCGCGTCGCACAACCTGATACCCGGCCCGCTCGCTATCGAACAGGGTGTCGCGCAGGGGGGGGGGGGCGTCACCCCAACAGACGGTGTTGCCGCGCGTCTCAAGGAATCCCGCTGCGTCGATCGCCTCTCGAACCCCGACCGCGTCGAAGACGCGGCTACAGCTAGGCGGTAGCGATTCGGCGAGGGACTGGTGGGGTCCGTCACCCTTGGTAAGAATGCTGACGGTGTGTCCTCAGGACGCCAGCAGGCGTCCGGCCGACGCGCCGGCGGGACCACCCCCGACCATCGCCACATCGCACGGCCGTTCCCCGCGAGGACGCACCACTAGCTCCTACATGATCGCCAGCACCAGCATCGGCACCAAGATGACGCCGATGCCGTCCATCAGCAGGCCGTACTTGATCATCTGGGTGATCGGGACGCGGCCCGACGCGTAGACGATCGCGTTGGGAGGCGTCGAGACCGGCAGCACCACCGCCACCGACGCCGCGAGCCCGGCCGCGACGGCGGGCACCATCGGGTCGACGCCGGCCGCCTGCGCGATCGAGATCACGATCGGGATCGCAATATTGGTGGCGGCGGTATTCGACATCGTCTCGGAGAGGATGACGGTGAAGAGCGCCGCCGTAAACGTCAGCGTGACGACCTCGCTGGTCGGGACCAGGCCTGTGATTCCTTCGCCCACGACACGGGCGAGTCCGGTCGAGGCCGACATCATCCCGAGCGACAGTCCCCCGCCAAACAGCAGAATCGTGCCCCAGTCGATCTGCGCCGCCTGCTTCCACGTAATCGTCGACCGCTGCGTCTTGCTGATTGGAAGCAGAAACAGCAACACTACGCCAACCAGCGGGGCGACCGACTCGGGGATACTCGTGAGCACAGACTGCGCCACTGGATGGTCCCGGCCGAGAAAGAGCGCCAGCAGACCTGGTCCCACCCAGAGCACGACGGTGAGACCGAACGCAATAATCGCGTTGCGTTCGCCCGGCTTCCATGGACCGAGGGCGGCCTTGCGCTTGGCAATGATCACGTCGGCTCCGGGAATCTCCTTGACGCCGGTCTGCCCGACCCAATTCAGATAGACGAATACGATCCCCATCAGGACGACGGTGATCGGAACCGCGATGATCATCCACTCGACGAACGAGATGCGAACGTCGAGCTGCTCGCCGAGCATCCCGATCACGATCAGATTCGGCGGAGTGCCGACCGGCGTCGCCATCCCGCCGCGGGAGCAGCCGTAGGCGGTCATGAGCATCAGCGCCGTACCGTAGCCCTTCGGCACCTTGGCTTCGTTCTCCATGAAGGCAATCAGCGACAACCCGATCGGCACCAACATCGCGGCTGTCGCCGTATTGCTCATCCAGGCAGAGAGGAACGCCGCGAGCACGCCGTACGCTATTAAGATCCGCGTCGGACGCGCGCCGATGAAACGCCACGACAGCACGCCGTAGGCGATCCGTTCGTTGACGCGGTGCACGAACAAGGCCTGCGCCAAGATGAAGCTCCCGATGAAGAGAAAAATCAACGGGTTGGCAAAGGGAGCCAATGCGTCTCGCGCCGGCGCCACCTGCAGCATGATGGCCAGCGATGGCCCGAGTAACGCCGTGACCGGCAGCGGGAGCGCCTCGGTCATCCAGAAGACGATCACCAGAGCCAGGACCGCGGCGAGCCGGTGCGCATCTGGCGTCAGCTGATCAAACGGAGTCACCAGGACGAGAAGGAACACCGCGGGCCCGAGGACCAGGCCGACACGTCGTCTGAGGGTATCGAACTGCGATTCGGCACCCTGCAGCGACGGGGTCTTGGCGGGAGGAATGTCGGCCATCGTGTCGTCCGTGGAACCTTGGCTATGTCCCTGCGTCTTAACCGGAGAGGCCTCAAGACGTGCGACACGGTAACATGAAACCTTCTCTGTGCTTGGACGCGCCTGACCAGATACCTACCACGGGAACAACCGTCGCCCATTACGAGGTGCTCGACCGGCTTGGAGCCGGCGGCATGGGCGAAGTGTACCGCGGACGTGACACGCGTCTCGGACGCGAGGTGGCGCTGAAGTTCATCAACCCGCAGTACCGTCGAGATCCCGAACGGCGGGCGCGCCTCCTCAAAGAGGCGCACGCGGCGTCACTCCTCCGCTCCGCGGCCGTCGCCACGACCGACGTACGACATCGGTGAGGATGGTGACGACCTTTTCATCGTCATGGAACTGGTCGACGGGGAGCCGCTGTCGCACCGGGTGCGCAGCGCTCCGCTCTCCGCCAACGCCGTCCTGTCTCTGGCGGAGCCAATCGCCGACGCGTTGGACGAGGCGCACGGGCTCGGCGTCGTGCTGTATGAGGCGCTCACCGCGCAGCTGCCGTTCAGCGGCGACACGGCGACCGCCATCATCGACCAGATCCTGCACCACGAACCGGCGGCTTTTGGCCGGCTGAACTACGACATCCCCTCGTGGCTCGAGGACATCGTGCGCAAGCTGATGGCGAAGTCGCCGGAGGACAGCTACCAAACCGCCCGCGACCTGATCATCGATGTCCGCACGCTCCGCCGCGAGCTCGACAGCCAGACCAGCGCGCTCCTGGGGGTGCCGGTGGTGATGTGAGTCCCTGACCCGACGCCAAGTCGATCAAGAGGGTGACGGTGATCGGCCGCGAGCGCGTCTTCGACGCGTTGCGTCATCTCGGCTCAAGCGACGCCGGCAATCTCGACGAGCGGCTCTCCATCGACGTGGGGCGCCAGCTCCGCGCCACCTGGCTCGTCGCCGGCGGCTACCAACGCCTGGGGGAACAGATCCGGATCACCGCCCGGGTGGTCGAGGTGGCGTCGGGCACGGTGTTTCGCACCGTCAAGATCGACGGGGCGATCAGCGACATCTTCGAGCTCCAGGACAAGATCGTCTACGAGCTGAGCCGGGGGGCTCAACGTCAAGCTCGACGACAGCGAGGTTGCTGCGACCGAGCGAAAAGAGACACATTCCGTCGCCGCGTACGAGGAAAAGTCCCGCGCCATGATGAACCTCATGGAGGGGACTCCGACGTCGATCGACCGTGCGATCCACATGCTCGAACGCGCGACGGACCGAGACCCGAAGTACGCCGCCGCGTGGGCCGCACTCGGCGCGGCCTACGACCTCAAAGGATCGTTCCTGAGCTTGCCCGACCTCTCCAAGAAAGCCATCGAGGTCGAGCGCCTGGCGATCGCCATCGATCCGACGCTGAGCGACGCGCACCGGTGGCTGGGACTGTCGCTCATGTTGATCGCCCAGTACGACGACGCGATCGCCGCCATTATGAAGGCTGAACGGCTCGATCTCGACAATGCGTCCGTGCAGTCGGCGCTCGGCCGCGCGTAATGGATCGGCAAAGGGCAGCTGTCCGACAGCATCCACCATCTCAAGCGCGCGGCGCGGCTCAATCCCGAATTGGGATACGTCCACATGCAGTTGGGGCTTTTCTACGCGTTACGGGAAGACTTCGTCCTTGCCGAAGCGGCGTGTCTGCAGGCGGTCGACCAGCAAGAGCGGTTCGCGTCGGGGTGTGAAGGCCTCCAGATCGTCGGTGGCTACACGCGGCTCGGATACGTGTACTACCTACAGCGGCGATATGAGGAGGCGCTGGCGATCTACGAGAAACAGGCCGGGGCGCTTGCCGTGTCTGAGCATGCGCTCAAGGAGCGTACCCTGATCGACCTCGACTACAAGATCGGCGCCGTCCACTTTCGCGCCGGTCGACACGACGACGCCGAGCGTCACTTCTCGAAGGCCGTCAAGGCGTTCGAGCGTCGTCTGGCCCGTGGCGCCGAGGACCCCTTCACCAAGTACTACATCGCCACCCTGTGGTCGATGCGGGGCGACGCCGACCAGGCGACCCGCTACCTCGAGGAGAGCTGTCGGCACCTCTCGGCCATCAACCGAGCTTGCGTGCGCGTCGACCCTGATTTCGACCCGGTCCGCGGGGACCAGCGCTTCGTGGCGCTTGTCGAAGGGATTTAAATGGTATTCTGAACGCAGGTCCCCGGACACACGGGGGGGGGCAGTCGCCCAGGTCCGAACCGCCTGGGAAGAAAGGCACACCATGCCTGGGATGCTGGCGTTAATCGGTCCGATCGGCTTGCCGGAGCTGGTCATCATCATGGTCATTCTCATCCTCATCTTCGGCGCGAATCGGTTGTCCGGCATCGGGAAAGGGCTCGGCCAAGCGATCCGTGGCTTCAAGGCCGAGGTCAAGGTGGACGAGAAGAACCAACGCACCGAGTCGCAGAGTTCTGAGTAGCGCCCCCCACAAGACAAAAGCGGCGGACGACGCCATGCGTCATCCGCCACTCAAGCGGAAATCGATTGAGTCGGGTGTCGCCCGCCTCCCTCGTAGCTATTGCTTGGCGACCCCGAGGTCGGTGAGGTGCGCCACCAGATCGAGGCCAGCGCGCGACGCCTGGACTTCTTTGTCGATCTTCAAGATCTTGCCGTCAGGGCCAATAATGAACGTCCAGCGGAACGGCACCGGGCGCTCATCGTTGATCACTCCGTATGCCGTCGCAACGCCTTTTCCCGGATCGCTGAGCAGAGGGAAGTCGGCGTCGAGCGACTCGGCGAATTCCTTGTTCGTCTGAGGATCATCAGTACTGATCATGAAGTACTGAATGTTGAACGTGTTTAATTGGTCGCTGGAATCACGCAGCGACTTGCACTCAGCCGTTCAACCACCGGTGAACGCTTTCGGAAACCACGCTAGCACCACCGTGGTGCCCTCGTATTGCGCGAGGCTGTGCGTGTTCCCGTCGCTCCCCGGAAGCTCGAATGCCGGTGCATCGTCGCCCACGTCCAAGTCCTCCGCCGATGCCCCGGTCGCGCCGAGCGCGAAGACGAGCACGGCAGACAGGGCAAAGAGTCCTTTCATGGCCTCCTACTCCTCTGCTGACGCAGGCGCCGGTCCGGAGCCTGCCTGGGTTACCGATGTCCACCACAGCTTACCCGAGAACGCCATTCTCGGCTAGGAGCCGCTTAACAGCCAGTCACGGCATCACGGAGCATGATTCCCATGTCCACGCGACCGACGAAGGAGGGTGACGGCGACGCACCGGCGCCACCGCCACTGCAGGGGCGGCGGTCCGGCGGCGAGAGACGGGACTCGGGCGATCGGCGGTCCATCCGAGAGCGGCGCCAGCTCAAGTGGAAGCGGGGTTGTCGATCGCCTTTCCCGAGGCGGGGATCCTGCCTACATCGTGACGCTGTTTGACGAGTGGCGGCAGCCGTCCATATGCTGAGCGCGGTGAACTGGCAGAGCACGGCGGCGGGCCTCGGACTGTCGGTGGCCATTGCCCTCATCGTGGCGCAGGTGGCCGCCCGCCTCGTACGCTACGCGCTGGCGGCGGCGACCGGCGATGACGACGCCAAGTCGCTGACCAACCCGATCACGCGGCGGCCGATTCGCGTCGTCCGCGCGATCGTCTTCCTGGCCACCCTGGGGCTGGTGAGCCGTCCTGCCTTGAGTCTGTTTGGTGTCGACCTCTCGGTCGGCGTGCCGCTGGAGGAGCTCACATCGTGGCTCTTTACGCAAGGGCTGCGAGTGGTCCTGATCGGACTCCTCGCCTATTTCACCGTGCGCGTCGCCGGACTCGGCATTGCCCACTTGGAAGAGGTCGTGCGCGCGCGTGCGGGTCAGGACGCGGACAAGATGGAGCTCGTCGAGCGGGTCCACACCATCAGCGGGCTCATCACGAACGCCGTGACCGTGATCGTGTGGAGCGCGGCGGCGCTGATGATGCTGCAAGAGGCTGGCGTCAACATCACGCCGTTGCTGACCGGCGCGGGTATCGCGGGGCTGGCGGTCGGCTTTGGCGCGCAGAACCTGGTGCGCGACGTGATCTCCGGCTTCTTCTTCATCCTCGAAGATCAGGTGCACGTCGGTGACGTCGTTGAGGTCAATGGAACATCCGGGCTCGTCGAAGCCGTGAAGCTCCGAACGCTCGTGCTGCGTGACCTGTCAGGCACGGTCCACGTCGTGCCAAACGGTGAGATCACCACGCTCTCGAACAAGACGAAGGAGTTCTCCTACGCCGTGCTCGATGTCGGCGTGGCGTACAAGGAAGATACCGACCACGTCTCGGCCGTGCTCCGCGACGTCGGAGCCGAGATTGGGGCCGATCCCGACTTCAACACTCAGATTCTGTCGCCGCTCGAGATCCTCGGCGTCAACGAGTTCGGCGACTCCGCCGTGGTTATCAAGATCCGGATCAAGACGCGACCGCTCAAGCAGTGGATGATCGGGCGGGAGCTGCGACGGCGGATCAAGAAGGCGTTCGACGCCGAAGGCATCGAGATCCCATTCCCGCATATGTCGCTGTACTTCGGCGAGGCGAGCAAGCCGTTTCTCGCACAGCAGCTCAAGCTCGACTCGCTGGCGCAAACTGCCGCGCCGGCACCGAACACCGTCACTCCCCCCGCGCGCGAGACTCGCGCGACGGCACGGAGTGCGGCTGCGGAGGCCGAGGCGGACGGCGGCTATGAATAGCAGTCACTCCACGAGACGCGCATTGCGGAACTGCGCGTGCCATCCAAACCAGAACGCCCGCTGTGCGGCGATCCGGCGCGCACGGCGCGCCGGATCGGTCGCGTGGACGAGCGCGTCCTCGCCGACCCTCCACCGCCCGCCGTCGCTGTCGATGACAACGAGATCGCCATCGGCCCGCTCGAACTCCGTCTCCCCGGCGTCATACACACGGTTCGCACCAGCCGCCGTCGTGACCACGACAAGGCGGCGGCCGGCATGCTCCTCCGTGTGTGTCCGGTGGTCCTCGAGAAACTCCACCGCGAATGCCAGCGGGTGGCGTACGCCATCCGCGTCGTCGAGTAGGAGGACCATGACTTCGTCTTTGTTGTCGAGGCGATCGTCGAGCTCCGACACATCGAACATCAAGTCATCGTTCGAGAAGTAACCCTGGTACGCCGCTCCTTCGTCGTAGTCCCGCTCGTAGCCGGTCTCGAGCGACAGCACGGTCGTTTCCGGGTGCATACGTCGCCATTCCCCCCAGGTGGTGGTGACGACCGATCGATGCGTCACGCGGACGCCGCTCCCGACGAGCGGACCAACGACCGGGACTCCCTCGAACGTGTTCCACAGGCGCTTCGTCCCATGGTCAAACATGAGCTTGTTCGACCGATACAGCAAACCACTCGTGCCAAACTTGATGGGCTCACCGTCGGTGACACTCTCGTAGGGGATGACCGTGCCACACAGCGTGCAATAGACGATCGTGAGCTCGACGCCGCCCACCCGGTCGAGCGCCATCTCGTGCCACGCGAGAATTCGCTTGGGGTACGCCCGGGTCTCGCCGGCGGCGGCGATGGCCGGTGGATACTCAAGCGGCGGGATCCCATTGACCGACACCCCTCCCCAATCGATCTCGTCCAACCGGAATCGTCGCGCGCGTGCCGACAGGAAAGAAGTCGGCAAACCGTGGGTCGAGATCCGCATGCCACGCGCCCTTGAAGAACGCGTAGTTGGGATGGAAATCATACGGCTGGTCCCAAATCCACTGATGCGCGCGCTGGAGGTCACCCCGAAAGCGCTGGTCGGTCCGGTCTTCAAGAAAGCCCATGAGCCGCCGCCACACCTTCGTGGACGTATGCTCGCGTTGTCCGAGCGCGCTGTTGATGGCGCCAGTCGGATTCGTCGCGCCGCCCCCGAACCCGGGCCCGCCGACGCCGGATCGCTGCGGCGGCACCAGGAAGCGGACCATGTCCCAGAATGATGCCGGCGTAGCCGTCACGCCACTGGGCGGCGATCTGGTCGAGCGCCTCCTCGGCGACGTCATCATCGGGCGACAACGCCGTAAAGAACAATCGAATATTTGGGTGCGTCCAGTCGTCCCCCGGCTGTTCCTAGCCCACAGCCACAGCCGTTGGACCGAGGGTGATGAACACGAGCGCCGCAATTCCAAGAATCCGCATACGGTTTAGACGTCCGCAACGCTCCCGCTGTCCCCAGCCTGACTTCCGTCCGGCGTCGTCCGCGTCGATTCGGTGGCGTGATGTAGTACGCTCGGTCTCGCTCACATTGATGCCGATGCCCCCCACGCCGCTCTTTACCGCTGAACAGATCCGGCGCCGCGTCGAAGAGTTGGCCGCCGCGCTCGACCAGCGGTTCGACGACGGTGTCACGCCGCATCTCATCGGCGTGCTCAAGGGCGGGTTCGTGTTTCTCGCCGATCTCATGCGAGCCATGTCCCGACCGGCGACGGTCGACTTCGTCCGGGTCGCGAGCTACGGTTCAGGCACCATGAGCTCCGGCACCCCGCGGCTGCTCGACGCTCCGTCCGTGAGCCTCAGGGGCCGAGATGTCGTCGTCGTTGAGGACATCGTCGATACCGGTCTCACGCTCCAGGCCGTGCGGCAGAGTCTCCTAGCGCAACAGCCGCGAAGCCTCAGCACTGTGGCCTTGCTGGCCAAGCCCGCGCGCCGCCAAGTCGACGTCCCGGTCGAGCTAGTCGGCTTCAGCCTCGGCGACGAGTTTGTCGTCGGCTACGGTCTCGACGTCGACGAAATGCACCGCGCACTCCCGTACCTGGCCGTTGTCACGCCATGATAGCCCTAAGGACTCGGTCCTAAGCGAAACAGACCATGTCGACATCATCTTCACCAACGTCGCCAGCTCCTGACACACCGACCGACCGTTGGCCGACCGCCATTACCGAGGTCGAACCGAACAAGATTCTGATTCGGGGGTACCCAATCGACGAGTTGATGGGACGGCTATCGTTCGGGGACACCGTCTACCTCCTTCTCGTTGGCGAGCTGCCGTCGCGTACCGTCAGCCGTGTCATGGAAGCACTCTTGGTGTCGTCGATTGATCATGGGACGTTCCCCCCCTCGACCATCGCGGCCCGCACAGTCGCGGGGACCGGCGCGCCGCTCCGGGCGGCGGCCGCCGCTGGCGTCCTCGCGCTCGGTTCACAGCTCGGCGGCGGCGGCAGCATCGAAGCGTGCATGCGGTTTCTCGACGACGGCCTCGCGCTCGTCGGGGAATGGGTCTCGTATGACGACGCCGCGCGACGACTCATCGACCAACGTCAGGGCGCCGGGCACGCCCCGCCCGGGTACGGTCATCGTCTTCACGGACGCGATCCACGGGCGGCCCGGCTGATGCAGCTCGCGTTCGAGCTCGAGCTCGAAGGGGGACACACCCAGCTCGCGCGCGCGGTCGAGCAGGAGCTGACCGAGCGATACTCGGCCGACGGACAGGGCGACGCGTCGCTCAATGTCGATGGCGCCATCGCCGCCGTCTCGGGCGACCTCGGTCTCGACGCCGAAACCGCGACGTTGCTGTTCACGATCTCGCGCGTCCCCGGTTTGGTCGCGCACGCGCTCGAGGCGCAGCGGCGCCAGGAAGCGATGCGCTACATCGATCCGACGAAGCACGCGTACGACGGTCCGGGCGAGCGCCGCCTGCCAGAGTCTCCGCTGTAAACTTCGACGGGGCTGGCGGCCCCGTGGCGCGCCTTGTTTGTACCTTGCGAGATCTGAGCTGCTACGGAGTGCTATTCCTGAGGCACGGCCTTATCGAGTGACGGGATCGGCGGCACGATGCCGTGCCGATCGCCACCGGGTTCGACCTCTTCGGTGCCGGGCGGCGTGGGTGAGGCGGACGGCGCCGGTTCTCCGAGTGGCAACCCCGAGACGATCCGCCGGACCTGCTCGGCATTGAGTACTTCGCGGATCAGTAACTCCTCGGCGATCCGGTTCAGCTCGCGCTTATGGCTTTCGAGCGTGCTACGGGCACGGTCGTAGTTCTCGGTGACGATCCGCGTGATCTCCCGATCGATCCGGATCGCCGTCCCCTCGCTGTAGTCTTGCGACTGGGCGAAGTCTCGGCCGAGGAATACCTGCTCCTCCTTCTTGCCGAATGCCAGCGGCCCGATGGATTCGCTCATCCCCCACTGGCACACCATTTTTCGCGCCAGATTCGTCGCACGATCGAGATCGTTACCGGCGCCGGTGGTGACACTGCCCGCGGTCAGCTCTTCCGCCAATCGGCCGCCGAGGAGAATCGCGATCTGATCGTTCAGGTAGTCGCGCGAGTACGTGTGCTTGTCGTCGACCGGAAGCTGCTGTGTCACGCCGAGCGTCATGCCACGGGGGATGATCGTGACCTTGTGGATCGGGTCGGCGTTCGGCAGCAGCATCGTCAGAAGCGCATGACCGGCTTCGTGCACGGCTGTGACCCGCTTCTCCTCGTCGCTGATGATCATCGACCGGCGCTCCGAGCCCATGAGCGCTTTGTCCTTGGCGAACTCGAAGTCCGGCATCCCGACGACCTTTTGATTGTACCGCGCGGCGTTCAGCGCCGCCTCATTGACCAGATTCGCCAAGTCAGCGCCGGAGAGGCCCGAGGTGCCACGGGCAAGCACGGTGATCGCCACGTCGTCCGACAGGGGAATCTTGCGCGTGTGCACACCGAGGATGCCCTCACGGCCCTTGACGTCTGGACGATTAATGACGATGGTTCGGTCGAAGCGGCCGGGCCGCAGCAGCGCCGGGTCAAGCACGTCGGGCCGGTTCGTGGCCGCGACCAGGATGACCCCTTCGTTCGACTCGAAGCCATCCATCTCGACCAGCAGCTGGTTGAGGGTCTGCTCGCGCTCGTCGTGACCGCCACCGATGCCCGCGCCGCGGTGCCGGCCGACGGCGTCGATCTCGTCGATGAAGATGATGCACGGCGCATGTTTTTTGCCCTGCACGAAGAGATCGCGCACGCGCGACGCCCCGACGCCGACGAACATCTCGACGAAATCCGAACCGCTGATCGTGAAAAACGGGACGCTGGCCTCACCGGCCACCGCCCGTGCAAGTAGGGTCTTTCCGGTTCCCGGCGGACCGGTCAGCAGCACGCCCTTGGGAAGGCGGCCGCCGAGTTTCTGGAACTTCTTCGGCTCCTTGAGAAACTCGATAATCTCCTGAAGCTCTGCCTTCGCCTCATCGACGCCAGCCACGTCCTTGAACGTCACCTTTTTCTGGGAACTCGAGGAAAGCTTGGCGCGGCTCGTGCCGAGTGACAGCGCCTTGTTGCCGCCGCTCTGGACCTGTCGCATGAAGAAGAACAAGAACCCGACGATCAGAAGGATCGGCGCCCAAGTGTAGAGCAGCATCGCCCAGGGACTGTCGGCCGCCTCCTTGGCGGTGACGTCGACGTCGCGCGCGACCAGCTTGTTGACCAGGCCCTCGTACTGGGGAGGCGTGTAGGTGCGAAAGCTGTCCCCGGAAGACGTGCTTCCGGTAATCTCGCTGCCGGTGAGCGTGACGCTCTCGACCTCGCCATTGTCCACCAGGCGAAGGAACTCGCTGAAGGCGACGGAGTTGTCGCCGGCCTGAAACTGGGCGGAAACATTCCAGACCACGACCGCGATGACGACCGCCGCCATCCAAACGGCCAAGCTTCTGAGGTTTACGTTCACGCCACGCCTCGTGCCTTCTCGCCTTCCAGATTATCACGCGTGGGGTTCGGTCCGGGGACGGTCCGTTCCAGACAACGGGACCCAGTGTTGCGGCAGGCGCACGACGCCGCACGCTCATCACAGATCCGCGGTTGCCCAGCGGTCAGAGGCGACGGCCGTCTGGCCCCGCTGGGGTGGTCGTTCTGTTCAGCGCCCGTGACCACTAAGATTTAGAACATCCCGTCCATGCCGCCCATGTCCGGCGGACCGCCCGCCGGGGCCTCCGTCTTCTCCTCGGGAATCTCCGCCACCAGCGCTTCGGTCGTCAGGAGCAACGAGGCGATCGAGCCCGCATTCTGCAGCGCCGTGCGGACGACCTTCGTCGGGTCGATGACCCCCGCCTTCACCAGGTCCTCGTACACCTCGCTCTGCGCGTTGAAGCCTTCCGCACTGGTCTTTGCGCCGCGCACCTTTTGGACAACGATCGACCCTTCGAACCCGGCGTTCTGCGCGATCCAGCGCATCGGCTCTTCGAGGGCCCGCTTGAGGATGTTGACGCCGATCTGCTGGTCACCCTCGAGCGTGAGGTCGTCAAGCGCGCTCGCGGCACGGAGCATCGCGACGCCGCCGCCCGGGACGATCCCCTCCTCCACGGCGGCCTTCGTGGCATGCATCGCGTCCTCGACCCGAGCCTTCTTCTCCTTCATCTCGGTCTCAGTCGCGGCGCCGACCTTGATCACCGCCACGCCTCCGACGAGCTTCGCCAGCCGCTCCTGCAGCTTCTCGCGATCGTAGTCAGAGGTCGTCTCTTCGATCTGCGCACGGATCTGCTTCACGCGCCCCTCGATGGCGGCCGACGCGCCCCCGCCTTCAATGATCGTCGTGTTGTCCTTGTCGATCGTCACCTTCTTCGCCGTGCCGAGGTCCTCGACGCGAATGTTCTCGAGCTTCAGCCCGAGATCCTCGGTGATCGCTTTGCCATTGGTGAGGGTCGCGATGTCCTCGAGCATCGCCTTGCGGCGGTCGCCGAAGCCCGGCGCCTTGACGGCGGCCCCCTGGAGCGTGCCCCGCAGCTTGTTCACCACGAGCGTGGCCAGCGCCTCGCCCTCGATGTCTTCCGCGACGATCAGCAACGGCCGGCTGAGCTTCGCCACCTGCTCCAGCAGCGGCAGCAGGTCCTTCATCGAGCTGATCTTCTTTTCGTGGATCAGGATGATCGGATTCTCGAGGACCGTCTCCATCCGCTCCGCGTCGGTCACGAAATACGGCGACAGATACCCGCGGTCGAACTGCATGCCTTCGACCACCTCGAGCTCGGTCTCGAGGGTGCGCGATTCCTCGACCGTGATGACCCCGTCCTTCCCGACCTTGTCCATCGCCTTGGCGATGATGGCACCGATCGTCGAGTCGTTGTTCGCCGAGATCATCCCGACCTGCGCGATCATGTCGCCGCTGACACTTGTTGACATCGAACGGAGCGCGTCGACGACCGTCTCCACCGCGGTCTCAATGCCCCGCTTGACCTCCATCGGGTTCGCGCCGGCGACGACGTTCTTCGCGCCCTGGCGATAAATCGCCTGGGCCAGCACGGTGGCGGTCGTCGTGCCGTCGCCAGCGATGTCGGACGTCTTGCTCGCGACCTCGCGCACCATCTGCGCGCCCATGTTCTCGAGGGGGTCCTTCAAGTCGATCTCTTTGGCGACGGTGACGCCGTCCTTCGTGATCGTCGGCGAACCAAATTTCTTGTCGAGGATCACGTTCCGGCCCTTCGGGCCAAGGGTCACCTTTACCGCGTTGGCGAGCTGGTTAACGCCCTCGAGGATCATCCGTCGTGAGTTCTCACCGTACACAATCTGCTTGGCCATGTCGTGGCACTCCAATCACTGAAACACGTCGTAGGTCTTGTTAGTCGCTGTCGATGACACCGAGAATGTCGTCTTCCCGCATGATGAGAAACTCGTCGCCGTCCAGCTTGATCTCCTGTCCCGAGTACTTGCCGAACAGCACCCGGTCACCGGCCTTAACGTCGAGGGAGGTCACCGAGCCGTCGTCCTTGACCTTGCCGTTGCCGGCTGCGATCACTTTGCCTTGTTGCGGTTTCTCCTTGGCGGTGTCGGGGATGATGATCCCGCCGACCTGCTGCTCGCCTTCCTCGATACGCTCAACGATGATTCGGTCGTGGAGTGGTCGTACCTTGACAGCCATGAACTTCACGCTCCCTTCAAGTACCTATTAGGACAGGGATACGTCCCGAAAGCATCTGCGAAGCAGACGCGGCGACGCGGCGCACTCTGCGGTCACGATAGCTAAGGTATCCCGCGCGAAGGCCGGCGTCAAATTCGACAGGCGGCAACGCCTACGTGGTCTTGAAGCGCCCGATGCCTTCGTCCTGGATGGACTGCGTGGTGGCGGATCGCGCCCCGTCCGTGGTCGGCAAGCCATACACCGCCTTCATGGCCGGTTCCAGCATGCCCAAGGTGATCTCTCCCTGTGACGGCGGCTCACCTTTGTCTTTCGAACGCCGGAGCACCGATCGGTACTGTTTCCAGAATAGCGAGAGGTTGCCACTCCTCGTTGCGCTCTCGAACACCGTCATCGCGTGGGCCGCCGGCGCGCACTCGAGAATGGCCAGCAGCGTCTTCAGTTTTTGCGCGTTTGTCATGGTCGCCTTGGTCCTTCATCGACGGGAGTTTCGTGCAGTACGTCCTCATCCACGCCCAGATGCCGCACGTTGCTGCGCTTCACGCGGTCAACGACGGCCATGCGTCCGGTGGCCCGAGGGCGGTAGCTGGACTCGTCGGTCCCCTCAGCAAACGTACGGAGTGGGCGACTCCGTGACGGCTGCCGTAGCTTGTCCAGCGCTTTCGCCTCCACCTGCCGAATCCGTTCGCGGGTGAGCCCAAAGACCTGCCCGATCTCCCCCAGTGTCTGCGCCTGGCCGTCGTCCATCCCGAATCGTCGGCGAATGATCTCCCGCTCTCTGGGCGTCAAGGTCTTCAAGACCGCCTCGATCCGTTCCCGCCTATCGAGGGCCATCATCATCTCCGACGGAGACCGTGCCTGAGGATCCGCAAGGCTGTCCCGGAGCGGGGGACCGTCATCGCTCCCGAGCGGCGTCTCGAGCGAGATGGCGTGCTGCGAGATGCGCCGGGCATTAAGGACTTGATCAACCGACAGGCCCAGTGCCCGGCCGAGCTCGGCGGCGGTCGGCTCGCGGCCCCATTCCTGCACCAGCGCCTGGGAGGCGCGGCCGAGTTTGTTGATCCGGTCGTGCAAATGGACGGGGACTCGGATCGTGCGCGCGCGGTCGGCAAGAGCGCGCGTGACCCCCTGCCGGATCCACCACGTGGCATACGTGGAGAACTTGTAGCCCCGGCGGTACTCAAACTTGTCCACGGCGCGCATCAGGCCGATGTTGCCTTCCTGAATGAGATCGAGGAACGCCAGGCCACGGCGCTGGTATTTCTTGGCGATCGACACGACGAGACGGAGGTTGGCTGCGACCAACGCGCTCTTGGCCTGCTCGGCCTGTGCTTCCCCCCGAGCGATTCGCTCGATTGTTCGCCGAACCTCCGCTGGTGTCTGCTGCAGGTGTTCCGTGAGCTCGCCGAGCTCGGCTCTCACGTCCTTCAGCCGGCGCAGCGCGCGCCGGCGCGGCAGTCCCGTCAACCGTGCCCGCGTGGTCGTCTTGCGGAGCCGGCGCTCGACGACATGAACCGCTCGCTCTGCAGCTTCGACCGCGTCCGCGGACGCTCTGAAGCGCTCAATGAAACCAAGTCTGGTCGCGTCACTAAACGCGATGCGGCGCACCAGTTGGGCGACTCGGACCCGCGCGCGTCCAGCCTCCCACCGCGCTTGCCGAACGGTTCGACGATTACGTGTGGTCATCCTCGTCCACGACGCTCGACACGTCTGGACATCGGCCCACGCCGCGCTGATCGCATCAACTTGCACCAGGACGTCTCGGGCCCGACGCTCAAGCCGATCGGCGGTCACGTCCCCGTGGCGATGTGTGACGAAGCCGCGAACGAGTCGCCCGTCGCGCCTCAGCTTGTCCCCCAGTCGAATGACCTGCTGCGCCACACTGGGGGTATGCGAGAGGGCCACCAAGGTTGCCCGCGTGCCGCGTTCGAACTGCTTCGCTAGCACCACTTCTTGCTCGCGCGTCAGGAGGGGGACCCGGCTCATATCCGCGAAATACAGGTGCACGACGTCGCTGGCCTTTTCGGCCGGGGTCGGGGGGCGGGCGCTCCCATCTGTGCCCTCGCGCACCGCCGATTCCACGACCTCGATACCGGCGTCCCGACACCGGCTGAGCAAGTCCACCAGCACGCGCGGCGAGGTGACGTCGGCCGGCAGCAGCGCATCGACCTCTTCGAGGAGCACGTATCCCTTGTCCTCCCCGATAACGATCAACTGGTGGACGGCCTCGTCCTGCGCTACGGTCAGCAACGTGGCACCTCGGTGCATGCGGCTGACGCTCCTCTGGGTCGAATGAGCATGTGTGTGCACACCGCTGACTTCGGCGTGGAGACGAATGTTGACCTCAGGATACGTCGTCTACCAGGCAGCCGCGAGCAAATATTGGTACATCGTCGAGATTCCTAACGACTAAACCCGCGACAAGACAGTGCCTCAGTCGTGCGATCCCTGGCAGCCGTTCGGCAGATCGCACTGCGGTACCGCGACCGACCCGGAGTCTGAGTCGAGGCGCGGCGCCCGAATGCGGTATACACTGGTAGTTCTCCATTTGGTGCGCGACTGGAGCCTGTTCAGTCGCTGTTGATCTACCTGGACAATCAGCACCGTCGACATTGGGAACCAGGCCGGCGACACGCTGAGGGTGCACGGTCCACATCCTGCGTCGTGGGCGAAGCCCCTTGGCCACGACCGCGTCCCGGTCGTCACGTCTGTGGCGGGCGAGATACTAGTCTACAGTCGGTCGTCTCTCTGAGAAGGTCGGCACGCCTACAAGGGATCAAGCTGAGATCGATACTGCCACGTCGCCCGACGAGGATGCGCAGCCAAGGGTTCCGCACCGAGCCACGACAGGTGCGATTCACCGGCGCGACGACAGCGTCACACCGGTGAACACGGCGGTCCTCCTCGCGGCGGGCTGCGGAAGTCGCCTCCACCCAGCGACTCACGTCGCGCCAAAATGCTTGAGCGAGATCAACGGTGTCCCCATTCTGGAACAACAGGTCCGGTGTTTGCGTCGCTGGGGCTTTCAGCGGCTGGTCATCGTCGTGGGACACCTCGAGCGCCAGATTCGCGACTTTCTCGCCTGGACGGAGCCGGGCCTGATGGTCGACTATGTGGTGAATTCACAATTCCGAACCACCAACAACATCTACTCCCTGTGGCTGGCCCAAGAGCAGATCTCGGAGCCCTTTCTGCTGCTTGAATGCGATTTATTCTTCAAAGAGGCGTCGCTGCGGAACATGCTCGCGCCGAACAAGGTCGCGGTCTCGAAGGTGCAACCGTGGATGAACGGCACCACGGTGGACCATCGATACCGACCGGCGAATTACCGGGTTCCGGGTTGGCCATCACGCCGAGCGTTTCGACCTCAAGACGGTCAACATCTATAGCTTCTCGATGGTGACGTGGAGCGAAATGACGCTACGGCTCGACCAGCACATACGCTCGGGCGACGTCGATGAGTACTACGAGGTGGTGTTGTCGGAAATGGTCTCCGACGGAGACCGTTCTTTCGAGGCGGTCGACATGCCCGAGCACGATTGGCATGAGATCGACAGTCTTGACGATCTCCGAGCCGCTGAGCGCGCGGTGACGACCCCGGTATGGAGATGAGTGGACAGCTTGTGGGAGTGCCGCAGCCGTGACCGATGGCTGAGCTCGACTACACGGCGATCCATCGGTGCTGGAATAACGCGCGACCCTCCATCTTGAGTCCCTACATGATGGAGGGGTTCGGTTTTCCTCCTGCGGCGGGGCGCTTCCGTTTCAAGGCCGAGCGAGACATCGTCCGCCGATTGGTCCAGGCACTCGATCGCACGGGAACGGTCTTAGATCTCGGAAGCGGGATCGGGTTCTGGGCCGACGAGTTCGCCCGTCGCTTCGCGAAAGTGGTCGCGGTCGAGGCCAGCACGACGCTGTGCGACGCCCTTCGTGCGCGCTGTGCGGCGCAGCCCCACGTCCGGGTGGTCCACGGGGATGCCCTGTCGTTTGAACCGGACGACCGCTACGAGCTCGTGTTCCTCGGCGGCATGTTGATGTATCTCAACGACCGAGAAGTGATCGCGCTGCTCCGGAAGATCGTCCCGGCACTCACGCCAGGCGGCATGATCCTCTGTCGTGAGACAACGGTGCGAGAGGGCGTCGTGACTCGCACCGGGGAATATCAAGCGACATACCGCTCACTCGCGGTGTACCGCCGGTTGTTCGCCGACTGTCGCCTGTCGGTGGTGCACACAGAACTCAATGTGCCCTACGTGCTCCTGCAAATGGGGTGTGAGCTCATCAAGAAGTGGCACGCCGTGGCACCACGGCCGCTTCACGGCCTCGACAGTCTGGGACGTCTCGTCTATTGGGGGCTACGCCTTGGTAATCCGTGGATCACGCGTGCCCCTGACGCGCTCAGATTCCAGAGCCCCCAGTGGCTCAACCATTTTATCGTGCTCGGCCCTGACGTCGCCCGTGCCCGCGCACACGGTCCATCTGCGAGGGATGTCGATGCACACTGACGCTGCCCGGTAAGGAGCTCGCAGAGAGAGTGGTTGGAGGCGCGCAGGAGACCGGGCGAGTCGGCGCGACGTCGCGCGCCGTCATCCGGCGACATGCGGCCAACCTCGTCTCGATTCTCGGGGTCCTCCCGATAGCCACGCTCGTGCTCGACGGCAGTCGAGACTATCTGATTCCGTTGATGCTCTACAACAATGTGATGGATGACCTTGACGGCGTACTCGCCGTCAAGGTCCGGATCCAGAGTCCGTTCGGGGCACGCTTGGACAACGTCTGCGATGCCATTGCTCATACGGCCTTCGGGATGATCATCGGGATGCCTCGTGGCGGCATGTGCGCGGCCGCCAGCATGGCCGCGGTCACGGCGATCATCCCCCGGTCCGTCTCGCGTCTCAATCCAGGCATGCTCGCGGCGCACGGGTCGCCAACGAATGAGCTCGTGCGCCACATGCTCTTCATCCTCCTGTTGGCGGGTCTCGCAGGAGTGTCGGCAGCGCCGTTCTTGACGGTGGCGTTTGTACTCCACACGGTGTCCATGCTCGTGACGTACCGGATGCCATGGCTCATTCGCAGCATGACCAAGTCGGCCACCGCCATCGGTCTCCTCAATGTCGCGTTGATCATGGCGTGGGTGGTGCCGTATACAACTCCCGTAGTCGCCGCCGCGTTCATTCTCACCTACCTCTATTCGTTCGCCTAGGGTGCGGTGAGCCCAATCTCGCGTGGGACGACTGGTACGCACGGCTTACCAACCGAGCCGGAGCGCATACCAGAGGATGAATCCGACGACCAGGCCGGTTGCGACCAGTGATCCAAGGCCGGTGGCGAAATAGGGATACACCATGAATACCAGCCCAGCCGCCAACTGCGGCCAACGTTCACGTTTCTTCCCGTACACGAACAGCACGAATCCGATGCCACCTGAGATGAGTGAGAGAAACAGCCAGGTCGGATCGAGAGACACATCACGCCTTCCTCGTGTTGTTCCTCGCCCGTTCGATGTCCTCGATGAGTTCACCGCGCCTCTCTGACAGCTCGGCCAACTTGTGCCACTTCTCCGCATTCTGCGCGCCGAACGAGACCGCGTAATCACGTTCGTCGTCCGACAGATCATCGAGCAGGGCAGCGGATACGGCACCCTTCACCGCCACATCCGTGGCTTGCGCATCTTTCCACAACGCTTCGATTTGCGCCCGAACCAGGCCGGCCTCTCGATACAGCCGCTCAACATTCTCTTCGTTATCGCCCAACTCACTCCCCGGTTTGGTGGACGGTTCCGGTCATCGGGGGCTGGCTGGGGCTGGACGCTCATCGCCCAACGTCTTGCCGCCAACGGCGGCTTCACCGATGTTCAAGAGGTGATCCTTCATCCTGCGATACGCACTCGCGATGTCCATATAGGAGGTGCTGATCAATGGCGCTACCGTTTCCTCGGACAATCGATTCCAGTGGCGGTCTCTCAGATCCCTGATCCCGCTGGTGATGTCAAAACTTTCTTGGAGAATCTCTGGTAAGTAGTCCTCGCGAGCGTCCTCGAGACCCTCACGGACGCGGTCGTAGTAGTCGGCTATGAGATCATGTAGCCTTGTGAGTTCTTCCTGCTGGGCGTCTGTGAAACGCACGCCGGCCTCACGCATTCGCAGATAGAGCTTGAGGACGTTGGAAACGTAATCGCTCACCGATTCGAATTCGTCCGCCAATCTCAGCTGAGTCCGTGCCTCATCAGCGACACCATGACTCAGCTCCTCAGAAAGCAGATCGGTCAAGAACCGCGTGACTTCGATTTGAACTTTGTCGATCGCAATCTCTTTCTTGAATACCTTCTGCGCCACGGTATGGCCGCTGGTCTCGTCTGTGATCACCAGACGCAAATCATTCAGCATGCCTCTCACCTGTTGGTCCGTTCGACGGATCTCGTGACGTGATTGCTCGATGGCGATCAGCGGCGAGCTGACCATGCGAAAATCCAGATGCGTGAGGTGCACTCTTGCTGGTTTGGTCTTGAAGGTGACGAGCCGATTGAGCGCGCTCGCTATATGCGTGACGAAAGGAATGAACGCAAGGGCGGTGACCAGATTGAACACCGTGTGTACGGTGGCAATCCCCGTCGTCATATAGGGAAAGTTCCCGTCCGGGTCCTGCATGTTCGGATCCACCCCGCCCATGACGACGTTCTCGATGAACGGCATATAGGCCGGCAGAAAGAGGGCCGTGACGGCGACCACACCGGATACGTTGAAGATTATGTGGAAATAGGCGGCACGTTTCGCGTTGATGTCGTCGGCCCCGATGGACGCCAAATAGGCTGTAATCGTCGTGCCGATGTTCGTGCCCAGCACCAACGCGGCGGCGGTCCGAAAGTCGACCACGCCAGTATTCGCGAGGGCTATCGTCATTCCCAAAGTGGCGGACGAAGACTGAACGACAAACGTCGTGACACAGCCGACGAGAGCGGATTTCAGGACGCCGGGGTAGTCGGTCGCCTCGAACAAATGGAACAAGGCTTCAAAATCGGGAAGCTCGCGAACGGGCGTGAACCCGTCCTTCATGAGCTCGAGACCAAAAAAGACCATCCCGATGCCGAGTATCGAGAGCGACGCGTAGCGCAGCTTTTCGCTCTTGAGGAAAAGCCACCCGAAGGCAGCTAATCCGAGCACCGGGAGACCGTATTGCCCGATCTTCAGTGCCAATATCCATCCAGTGATGGTCGTGCCGATATTAGCGCCGATGATGACGCCAACGGCTTCGGTGAGCGCCATCAACCCGCTATTGACGAGACCGATCACCATGACGGAGGTAACGGAGCTCGATTGAACGAGGGTCGTGACAAAAACCCCGACCCCCACTGCTAGAAATCGGTTCGACGTGATCGAGCTGATCGTACGTCTTATCCTGGCGCCGGCAATGACTTGGAGGCCTTGCTGCATGTACTTCATGCCGAGCAAGAAAATGCCCAGACCGCCGACGAGATGAAAACCCATATCAGCAATCAGCTCAACGTTCGTCATGGCCACTCTTGAGGTGCTGTTAAGTCAACGTTGAATGGGGGTCCCCACTAGCGAGCGAGCCAGGGGATCTGGGGGAAGCACCCGACAAGCAGCCAGGTCATCGAGGGCGATATTCCCCAGTCGGAAATTGGTGGGCGCTAGTGGATTCGAACCACTGACCCCCGCCGTGTGAAGGCGATGCTCTACCGCTGAGCCAAGCGCCCGACCCGAGGAGCCCATCGTGCTCCTGCCGCAGTGTACCGGAAGCCGAATGTAGGCGCTAGCGCCCGAGGGCGTGCACGGCGCGCCCTCGCCGGCACGGAGTGGGCGAAGGGGCCCTCCCCTCGACACGACTCGGTGCGTCCCGAGTTCGCCGAAGGACGCGAGTGCCGGCGGCGGGATTCGGGGCAGCCAGCCCCGTCTGATATCAGCGTGCTTGGGCGATCAACGCCTTCAGCATCCTGGCGTACTGCGCGTCCGCTTCAGCGTCACCGTCGAACAGCGCTGGACCCGACCCCGTGTCGACCATGTCGACGCCGCCATCCTCCACGGTCAGGCCGTCCGCACCGCCATCGGTAATCAGAACCTTGGTATCGGGAATCGAGGCGCCGTTGAGGTCGAGATACACCTCGCGGTAATCCCCATTGGAGATTTTCTCCTCGACGTACATCGGCACCTCGTATCGCGCCGAGACCACAAGCAGCTGCCCCGGAAACGCCAGTGCCGCAACGTATCGGTCAACGCCCTCGGAATCCCTGGCGGCGATGGCATCCAGCTGTGCCGCGTTCAGCAGCTCCACCAGCTCGCCGGCCAGTGCTGCTGATTCCTGCGCGTAGACGTCCGCGCCCGACACCAAGACGGCTGTCAGTGCCAACGCGCCCGTCATCCCGCGTAACATCGATCGGCTCAGCATGGTTACTCCCTCCGAATAGAGGCGAAGCCCGCCTCGCACTGCTCCTTCTATCACCCGCCACGCCGCGTCGTCAAACGACCGACCCTCTGACCCATCCACGGCCCATGCGGTCACCCCGCGACGGCGCCGTTACCGGACGCGCTGTCCACGCTGTCGGTCGATGTCGATGGCGACGCATCGGACGTGCGCCGAAACGCCACCAGCGCCGCGCGAAGGCCAACGAGGAACGCGCCTCCCTGCTTGACCGGTTTGACGACCGTATCCTGCGCGAACGTCAGAATCTCGTCAGCCTGCCTGGCAAGCTGTCCAACGACTTTGTCCAGGCGCTCGGCCTGCGCACTCGCCAGCGACGTCACGTGCGCCACATCAGCGCTCACGGCGTCCACGCGCGCCAGCGTCGGCTTGATCTCGTGCTCGACGACGTCGACGAGACGATTGACGCGCCCGGCTAGCCGCGCCGCGTACACGACGACGCCGATCTGCACCACCGCCATGACCACGGTCGCGGCGGCAATCAGGCCGAGCAGCAGCGTGGAACCCGCCATGTGCTACGCCTGCTCTTCAATCGGCTCGTCAAGGCTGGCGCGGCCGTCCGCCGCACCGTCCCGCGCGCGCTCGTACGCGTCGCGTCCGCGGTCGACTGCCGTCGACACATGGTCGCGCTGCTGGCGGACGAATTCGCGTCCTCGCTGCGCTGCGTCGGTAGCCCGTTCCCGTCCCTCGCGGGCACGGTCGTTCAGGTAGCGACGCGTCTCCTCGCCCGTCGTCGGCGCCCAGAGCAACGCCGCCGCGGCGCCAGTGACCGCGCCCATCACGAAGGCCATCAAGACGAGGCCGGTCTGTGCATCATGATCTCTTGACATCCGGTGTCCTCCATCGGGTCCAGTTTAGATCATTAGATCAGACGGGGCATGGGGCGACGTCTCACGAGGTCCTTGCCAGGCCTAGCTCGTGCTTCCGAAGCTCACTCGCACGATCACGTAACGTCGCGGCACGCTCAAACTCGAGGTTGGCGGCCGCGGCGCGCATTTCGGCGTGCAACGACGCAATGTGTTCGTCGAGCTCCGCCTGCGTCCGAAACGATTCCTCTGGCTCCGTCGTGGACGGCACGCTGGTGTCGTCACGCTCGTACACGCTCGACAGCACGCCGTCGATCTCCTTGATGATCGATTCTGGCGTGATGCCGTGCTCCGTGTTGTAGGCGGTTTGACGTTCGCGCCGACGCGCCATCTCGGCAAGCGCGGTCCGCATCGACTCCGTCACCGTGTCGGCATACATGACGACGCTGCCGTTCACATTGCGCGCAGCCCGTCCTGACGTCTGAATGAGCGAGCCCGCCGATCGGAGAAATCCTTCCTTGTCCGCGTCCAGGATCGCCACCAGCGACACTTCGGGCAGATCGAGACCCTCCCGGAGTAAGTTGATTCCGACCAGCACGTCGAAGACCCCACGCCGCAAGTCCCTGAGGATCTCTACCCGCTCCAGCGTGTCGATGTCCGAGTGGAGGTAGCGCACGCGGACGCCCAGCTCCTGATAGAACTGAGTCAGATCCTCCGCCATCCGCTTGGTTAACGTCGTCACGAGAACCCGTTCGCGCCGCTCCGCGCGGACACGGATCTCGTGCAGCAGATCGTCGACCTGCCCCTTGACCGGACGAACATCGACCAGCGGGTCGACGAGACCGGTCGGCCGGATGATCTGCTCGACGACCACGCCGCCGCTGCGCTCGAGCTCGTACGGTCCGGGTGTCGCCGACACGCACACCACCTGTCCCACGCGCTCAGTCCACTCATCGAAGCTCAGCGGTCGGTTGTCGAGCGCGGAGGGAAGGCGAAATCCGTACTCGACCAAGACTTCCTTCCGCGAGCGGTCTCCGTGGTACATGCCACGCACCTGCGGCACCGTTTGATGGCTCTCATCGATAAACGTCAGCGCGTCGTCCGGGAAGTAGTCGAGCAACGTCGGCGGCGGGTCGCCCGCCTCGCGTCTGGACAAGTGCCGCGAGTAGTTTTCAATGCCGTGGCAGTAGCCGATCTCCTTGATCATTTCGAGATCGAACATCGTCCGCTGATGCAGCCGCTGCGCCTCGAGCAGCTTGCCGTGGCGCTCGAGGTGGGTCCGATGTTCGGCGAGCTCGACCTTGATCGAGTCGACCGCCTGCAGGGTGAGCTCGCGGGGCGTGACGAAGTGCGACTTGGGATAGATGGCGAGCTTGTCGTGACGATGGTGCGCGTGTCCCGTCAGCGGATCGAAGCTGACCAGCTCGTCAACCTCATCGCCAAAGAGCTCGATGCGGATGGCCTGGTCGTCATACGAGGGATAAACCTCGATGATGTCGCCGCGTACGCGAAACACTCCGCGAGCGAACTCATGGTCGTTCCGCTCGTATTGAATCTCCACCAGTTTTCGAAGGATGGCGTCTCGGTCGATTCTCTGTCCGCGTTCGAGTGGAAGCAGCATGCCGTAGTAGGCCTCCGGCGAGCCGAGGCCGTAGATACACGACACGCTCGCGACGATCAGCACGTCACGCCGCTCAAACAGCGCGCGTGTTGCCGAGAGCCGCATGCGGTCGATCTCGTCATTGATGGTCGCTTCCTTCTCGATGTAGGAGTCGGTCGCCGGGACGTACGCTTCGGGCTGGTAGTAGTCGTAGTAGCTGACGAAATACTCCACGGCGTTGTCGGGAAAGAACCGCTTGAACTCCTGGTAGAGCTGCGCGGCCAGGGTTTTATTGTGCACCATCACCAGCGTCGGCCGGTTCACGGTAGCCACCACGTGGGCCATCGTGAACGTCTTGCCAGATCCGGTGACACCGAGGAGCACCTGGTGGCTGTCGCCGCGGTTCAGACCGTCTGTCAATTCCGCGATCGCGTTTGCCTGGTCGCCACGCAAGTCGAAGTCCGAGACGAGGTTGAAGCGGTCGTAGGTTGACGGCATCGGGGCGGCTCACGCGCGTCGTGTCAACTAAACAGCGTACCACGAAGCGCCGGTGCAACCGCCCGTAGGAACAGAACGCGGTGGTGAATGGTGGGCTCCTAACGGTCCGGCCCGGCCGGTTCCCGGTACGCGGCGAAGTACCCGTCCCGCGTCCGCACGTCGGTGCCGCGAAGATCGTCGCGGTCCGACCGGAGGCGGATTCGCAGCTCGCGCCAAGTGCCGTCGCTCTCCGTATTGGTGGAGACAAAACCGATCGAATACCGCGCGTTCAGCTCAGCCTCAATCTCCTCGTAGATCCGGTCGAGGTCGTCGAGCGAATCGGGAAAGTAAGACCGTCCGCCGGTAGAGTCGGTGAGCTGCGCGAGCAACATGCGCTGGCGTTGACGCGCACTCGCCCGCAAGTTCGTGTGCAGGCCGATGGCGTACACCGTCACGTCGGACGCCCGGAGCAGATCGCGCGTGTCCCCAAACGTCTGGCGACTGCGCGTGTCCTCCCCGTCGGTGTACACGATGAGCACCTTGCGTCCCTCTTGCTCGAACGCGCCGTCGAGATAGACGCCGAGCGCATCGTACAGGGCGGTGGCGCCCTCGGGCCGACGACCCCGTATCCGCCTCGATCAGGCGAAGAAAGTCGTCCTGGCCGTACCGTCCCACCCGAACTTCGGTGTCGAAATCGACCACGGTCGTATCCACCGCGTACGTCACGGCGTTAAGGAACTTGATCGCCGCCGACTTCTGAAAACGGTCGTCGCGCTCCATGCTCCCGCTGACGTCGAGCAGGAGACCGAGGTGCAACGGCATCGTCTCGGCATCGCTAGCCAAGCCACGAGCGAAGTAGCGAACCTCCTGGGGCCGACCGTCCTCGAGCAGCTCGAAGTCAGCGACCGTGAGATCGGTGACCGGTCGCCCGTCCTGATCGAGCACCGTCACGCCGATGTGGACGATGTCGATTCCGCTGGTAAAGATCGGCGGCTGTGCCGATACAAGGGAAGGCAGCCAGCAGAGAACAGTGACGAGCGCGATGTGCCAGAGCCACGCCATCAGCCAACCATTCGACCGATATTGCCCGATCGGCCTCCTCGACGCTCCGTCATATAATTTAGGGTCGCTATGAAGTGCGTGGCGGTGTGTCAGGACGATCTGGTCGTCAAGACCCTGCACCAGGCGCTTGCCCAGACGTTCGACGTCGAGTTCCTCGTCGAAGAGCGTACGCTCGCCCGCCGGCTGAACGACAGCGGCATCCCGACCAAAGTCGGGGACCCGCGCCGAGTCGACACCTACATCAAGGCGAACGTCACACCGACCACATGTCTCATCGTCGAAGACAACGGGCGCAAGAGCGTCCGCCGGATCCTCGAGGCGGCGTCGGACGCTGGGGCGTCGTTGATCTACATCCTCCAGGTCGGCGACCCGAGCTCGAAGCGCACCAATGACTGGACGAGCGCGTTTCCAGACGTGAGCACCTTGACGCTCGCCGATCTCGCGAAAGGCCCGTTGCTCAGCGCCCTCGACCGATCGCTGACGCGCGCGCGGGTACAGCAATACCAACGCTACTTCGACGACGCCGATCGCGTCCTGATTCTGCTGCACAACGATCCAGACCCCGACGCGCTGGCGAGCGGGCTGGCGCTACGCAATCTGTTCCATCGGACGAAGACGACGGCCATCATCGGCGCGTTCAACGGTGTCACGAGACCAGAGAACCAGCGGATGGCCAATCTGCTGGACATCCGTGTGGAGCGGGTCACGGTCGAGGCCCTGGCACGTTTCGACCGCATTGCCACGGTCGACGTGCAGCCGCACTACTTTGGGGGTCTGCTCAATCGCGTCGATCTCGTCATCGATCATCATCCGGAACGGTCGGGCTACACGACGACCTTCAAGGACATCCGTCCCGACTACGGCTCGACGGCGACCATCCTCAGCGACCACCTGCGCGCGGTGAACATCAACATCTCGGAGCGTATCGCGACGGCGATGCTCTATGCGATCAAGTCGGACACGCTGTTCCTCTCCAGACAAACTAACCACAGCGACCTCGATGCGTTCACGTTCCTGTATCCCCTGGCCGATCCGCAGCTGGTGAGAAAGATGGAGGGATCGGGAATCACCCTCGAGCGCCTGCAGTATGTGACGCGGGCGGTTCAGGCGGGTCACGTGCGTGACCAGGTATTTGCCGCACACCTCGGTCCGGCGCCGCGCGAGGATCTCGTCCCCTACGTCGCTGACTTCCTTCTGCAGATCGAGGACGTCAAGTGGGCCATCGTCGCGGGCCGGGTCAACGACGGCTTGGTCATTTCCGTCCGCAACGTCGGCTACTCACGTAACGCCGGCGACTTCGTGAAGACCTGGTTCAGCGATATCGGGAGCGCCGGCGGTCACCGGGCGATGGCCAAGGCGGTCGTGCCGATCGAGGCGTTTCAGGCCAAGTTCGGCCAACTCGACGACGCGGCACTGACGCAGCTGCTGGGTGACCTCGCCGCGCGTTTCCTCAACGAACCCAACGGCGGGAGCGCTCGAACCGCTCCTCGGCAGACGCGCCCATCCCCGCCGCCAGTCAAGTCCAACGCGTAGACGCGACTGAACTCGGTCGCCCGAATCAGGATCAAGGCGCGCACGGCGCGCCCCCGCGGGCACGGAGTGGTTACTCCGCGGCGAGCCGTTCGGAGATCGATCCTCCGACGAGGGGCCGCTCCGCAGGCGGGGTATCAATCAGCTCGCCACTGGCGCCAACGACCGCGTCGACGAACTGCCGCATTCCGTCCTCGTACCCACGGTCCACCAGCTCCGCCAGCGTCTGGCGTCGATCGGAGTGCTCGTCGTAACACCCCTCGAAGTCGAACGGACCAAGCGGATTATGCGCCGGCCGCACGTGGAACATCGCCTGAAACTGTGGGTGGGGGCTCGCGACCGCGTCGTGCAGCGCCGCGGTTTCGAGACTGATCAGATACTGCCCAGCCCGCCCCCTGATGTCTCGGCGGTCGGCGGCGAGCGTGTGTGGACCGGGCGCCGACGGGAACGCCGAGACGAGAATCACCTGCTGCGCCCCGGCGCACGCGACTTCCTCAAGCAGGCGCGGCATCGCCTCGAGGCGGTCGCAGACACGATGGGTCTCGCCCCGCCACGCGCTCTCGGGGGCATAGCTCACCAGGTGCGGCTCCGTCGCGACGGGGACGCTCAAGGCGCTGGCGAGCGCGTCCATGGCATGCCGTTTCGGTTCACGCGTGAGATCGACAACCTCCAGTGGTCGGGTGCCGGCGTCGGCGGCACGATCCTGCACATACGCGTGTCGGTGTGGGTCCGCCAGCAGCGCGAATACCATGTCGCGCCGCGCGTCGACGTCGTGCGTGAGGACCAACAGCTCGCGGAAGCCCGGCTGCCCGACATTGTCACCGAGCAACTCCGCGTAGCGCTCACCGAGGTCACCGTGTGCCGGGGTGGCGATCCGGGCGGCGCCGCGCATGATCTGCCACAAGCCTCCGATAAACCACTCGGTTGCCGCCGACAGCTCGAGTGGGGTCCCGAGCAGGCGCCACCACACGCCGCCGCGCGCGCGTCGCCGCGGGCCACGGCGCAGGGCCGCGGAGACGGCGTCGACGGCAAGCAAGGCGAGCAACGACGCCATGACCACAACGACGAATCTGGGCACATAGGTCGGCAGGGCGGCGGGAGCGAAGACCACATCGAGCCAGCCTGCGTACGCCGAGGCGACCGCGTTCCCAATGTCGAGACCGACGAGCTGCAGAAAATATCCAACTGGGTAGGCGATCGCGGCGCCGGCCAAGACGACGACCGGCAGCAAGACGGCTGCGAACGCGGCTACCAGCATCCAGCCTGCGGCGCGCAACGAGGTCCGCCAGCGATAGAGGCGTCTCACGCCGGCG
Organism: Vicinamibacterales bacterium; assembly: GCA_963662965.1. Taxonomy (GTDB): domain Bacteria; phylum Acidobacteriota; class Vicinamibacteria; order Vicinamibacterales; family UBA8438; genus DTWD01. Next base: position 856,493 of record OY759970.1, read on the forward strand.
CTGCGCCATACGCCGCTTGGTTCCCACAACCGGGCACCACCATCGATCGCGCCAAACATCGCACCGACGGCACCGACACCCCGACCCGCAATGAGATCGATCTTGACGCCGGCCTCGTGGAGCGCGCGAAGCACGCCGGCATGGTACGCGCCAGCGGTGCCGGTGCCGGTCAGCACCAACGCCGTGCGTAGCTGCGGAACGTAACGGGGAGCAGGCTCCAACTTGGGAATCGCGCCTATGTATCGTGAATCGTGGACAACTCGATGAGCTCGAACTCTCGCACGCCGTTTGGCGTGGTCACCGTGATCTCATCGCCTTCTTCCTTCCCCACGAGCGCGCGGCCAATCGGTGAGGCGGTCGAAATCCAGCCCTTGTCGGGGTCGGCATCCTCCGCCATGACGAGCTCATACGTAACCATCTCGCCACCACCGTCGCGCAGGCGGACGCTCGAGCCGAACGCTGCCCGGTCGTGCGGCAACTTGTCGAGGTTCATCAGCGAGATCTCGGACACCCGTGTCCGCAGCATGCTGATCTGCGCCTCGACCAGTCGCTGGCGTTCCTTGGCCGCCTGGTATTCGGCGTTCTCGCGGAGGTCGCCGTGCTCGCGCGCCCGCTGGATCTCTTTCGGGAGCTCGTGCTTGAGCTCGCGGTCGAGTGTTTGGATCTCCACCTCGAACCGCTTCAGCATCTTCTCCTTCATTGGAATGGGTCGTAGCGTAGCACATCTGTTATGCTCGCCCACCCCGCGTGAAGAGCATCACCTCCCGTCACAACGCACTCGTCACCCGTTTCCGATCGGCGAGACGCGAACGGCGTGCCGCGCGCACGCACATCGTGCTCGACGGCCTGCGCCTGGTCGCCGACGCCCAACGCTCGGGCGTCGCGATCGACACGCTGCTCGTATCTGCGGCCGCCCTGCGACGAGACCCACACGTTCGCGCCCTCGTCGACGACTGCGACACCGAAAGGACGGTCCTGGCCACCGGCACCGACGGGGTGATGGATGCCACAAGTCCACTCCGCACCCCGTCGACCGCCATCGCGCTGGCCCGGCATCGTCCGATCGGCACGGACGACGTCATCTCGCCGGACGCGGCCGGCTACATCTTGATGCCGATCGGTGTGCAGGACCCTGGCAATCTCGGCGCCATCGTACGCACTGCGGTCGCGGCGGGCGCGACCGGTGTTATCGTCGATCGAAGCTCGGCCGACCCGTTCGGGTGGAAGGCGCTGCGCGGCGCGATGGGATGCACGTTCAAGCTTCCGGTGGCTGACACCGACGACGTGGCGGGCGCGCTCGAACACGCACATCGGCGTGGCTGGACGGTGGTGGCGACCGCGCCTCGGGGCGCTCCGTCGCTCTACGAGCTCGACTTGCAGCGCCCCCTGGTGGTCCTGATGGGTAACGAAGGCTCCGGTCTGAACGCGCCGCTCGGGCGAGCCATCGACACCACACTCTCGATTCCGATGGCCGACGGTGTCGAGTCGCTCAACGTCGCGGCGGCGGCCGCCGTGATTGCGTACGAAGTGCGACGGCAGGAATTGTGCCGCGAATCACGCGGTTAGGACACTGGGCATGAAGGCCGGTCACCTCTTCGAATCTGACGCGCCCGAGCCATCGGCGGCCGGATCACCGCTCGCCGACCGGATGCGCCCGCGCACGTTCGATGAGCTCGTCGGCCAGCACGAGCTGCTGGACCGAGGTCAGCCGCTCCGAGAGGCGATCGCGCAAGACGCGCTGCAATCGATCATTCTCTGGGGTCCACCGGGCACCGGCAAGACCACCGTGGCTCGTTTGATCGCGACCACCACCCGCGCCCACTTCATCGCGTTTAGTGCGGTCCTGTCGAGCATCAAGGACATCAAAGCGGTGATGGCCGAGGCCGAAGCGAGTCGGCGCCAGCTCGGACGACGCACGATCGTGTTCGTCGACGAGATCCACCGCTTCAACAAGGCGCAGCAGGACGCCTTCTTGCCACGCGTCGAGGCCGGCGACATCGTGCTCATCGGCGCGACGACGGAGAACCCCTCGTTTGAGGTCAACGCGGCGCTGCTGTCACGAAGCAAAGTGTTCGTGCTGCAGCCGCTCTCGACGGACGAGACCGCGACACTCCTGCGACGCGCGGTGAGCGATCGCGAACGCGGCCTCGGCGCCCAGCAGCTCGAGGCCGACGACGAGGCGCTCCGCGCCATCGCGCAACACGCGAACGGTGATGCGCGGGTCGCACTCAATCTGCTCGAGCTTGCCGCCACCCTCGCACGTCGTGGCGACGACGCCGCACCTCATGGCACCGCCGCCGATCCCGGTGGGCGCATCGACCATACGCTGCTCGCCCGGGCGCTGCACAAGCGGGCGCTCCTGTACGACAAGACCGGGGAGGAGCACTACAACCTCATCTCGGCCCTACACAAGTCGCTCCGCAATAGCGACCCCGACGCCGGATTGTACTGGCTCGCGCGGATGGTCGAAGCCGGCGAGGACCCGCTCTACATCGCACGGCGACTCGTCCGCTTCGCGTCGGAGGACATCGGCAACGCCGACCCGTCCGCGTTGACGGTCGCGGTGGCCGCCAAGGACGCGGTCCACTTCATCGGCATGCCGGAGGGCAATACCGCGCTGGCCCAAGCGGTGACCTACCTGGCGACCGCACCAAAGAGCAACGCGGTCTACGCGGGATACACCCAGGCGGCCGCCGACGCACATCGCGACGTGGCCGAACCGGTGCCGCTCCACTTGCGCAACACGCCGACCCGTCTAATGAAGGAGCTCGACTACGGCCAAGGCTACGAGTACGCGCACGACGACGCCGACGCGGTGACCGGCATGGATTGCCTCCCGCCATCGCTGGCGGGCCGGCGATATTACCGGCCGACGACGCGAGGATACGAGAAGGAGGTCGGGCGCCGCCTGAGTGCGTGGCGCGAGCTGAAGCGCGAGAAGCCGAGCGACAAATCCTAAGCCGTTATGTGTGTCGTCTACTACGTCGGCCGCGCACTCCAGCTGTTGGGCATGTGGCTCCTGATCGTGGCCATCGTGATCGCCGGGCCACTCGGTCCGAGCCCGCGGATCTTCGGCGTTGGCATCGGCGTGTTCGTGATCGGCTGGTTCATCGTGAAGAAGCAGACCGGCCGGTAGCCCGTCGGCGGCAGCGAGCCTTCATCTCCTAGTGGGCGGGTCCTGTCATCGGATTGTCACTTGCGGCGCGATCGAAGCGGGGTGCGCGGGATCACCATCCGGATGCTGAGCGATAAGAGATCGCTAACCAAAGTCGGGCTCACTTGGCGTGAGTACAGCCTCCATGCGGGGTCCGCGGGATCGACCGTCAAGCTGCTAAGAACACATCTCGCCAAGGAAAGCGTGGCTGCTCAGAATCGAAGTACCGCCGACCTTCGACCGCGACGCAAGCGACGGTCCGATGCCACCCGCCGACGGAGGAGTGGGCTCGCGCAGGGGTGGTCGGGGTGTCGCGGAGAACGCCATGATGCCCGCCGACTAGGGCATGGACGAAAACTTCGCCGAAGCCGCCAGCGGACGAGCCTGCTCCCTGTGATCCGTGAGTGTCAAATGACCCGTACTGCGGGTTGCAGCGGCACGCGCCGTCGCTAGTTAGCTGTTGCTCGCCGCGTGAGGAGTTTCGCCTGCGGTCGGAGGCGAAGTTTTCCGGCGGGCCGATCTGGCGGCCGGAGTGACGCCCCGGCCGCCCCGGCGTCTCTCCCTACTCAGGCAGCGCGAGTGCGACGTACTCGCTCGGCATCTCTTCCCAACCGACCGTGACGACGATGTACTGCCGCCCGTCCACCATGTAGGTCATCGGCGCCGCGGTGGTGCCACCCGGGAGCTCCACTTCGCCGAGGATCTCACCGGTCATCTTGTCGTAGGCCCGCAGCATCTTGCCGCCGGCCCCGCCCCAGATCGACCGCAGCACGACGACGCCGGTATTTCCGCCTTCGCCGAGGATCACCAGCGATTTGGTAACGAGCGGAGAGACCCGGCCCGGTTGGCCCAGCATGGGGAGATCGAGGTCGCGAAGCGCCGGATGGCCGCGGGGTCCGTCGCCGTTGGCCACCGACCACAAGATCTCGCCTCGGTTGAGGTCGATGGCCACCAGCCGCCCGAACGGCGGCTTGAACAGCGGCAGCTCCTGCGGCCCCTCGACCGCGGTGAGCGAGTGCACCACCAGGTTCATATCGGAGCGCGGGTGCTCGGACGGCACGATACCGATCACCGACTCGCTGTGCACCGACGGCACATAGAGAATCCCCAGTTCCGGGTCGACCGCGGCGCCACCCCAATCGGCGCCGCCGACGACGCCCGGCATCTGCAACGTACCCTGCGTCCCGTCCGGCTCGTCGTCGATCAAGGTCGGCGGGGTAAACAGCGGACCAGTCACGTGGCTGGTGAAAATGTCGAGAGCCTCGCGTCGCAGCTCGGGCGTGAGGTCGATCAGGTCGTCGACGCTGGTCCCCTGCTGGTCGAACGGTGGCGGCTTCGTCGGAAACGGCTGCGTCGGCGCGTACCACTCGCCGGGGACGTTGCCGGGCGGAACCGGCCGCTCCTCGATCGGCCAGACCGGCTCTCCGGTGGCGCGATCGAACACATAGGTGAACGCCTGCTTGCTGACGACGGCCACCGCCTCGATCACCCGCCCGTCGACTTCGATGTCGACGACGTTGGGTGCCGCCGGGAAGTCGTAATCCCAGATGCCGTGGTGGACCGCCTGGAAGTGCCAGACGCGCTGCCCGGTTCGCGCATCGAGGCAGACGATCGCCTCGGCAAACAGGTTGTCGCCCGGTCGGTATCCGCCGTAATAGTCATTGGTCGGTGTCGACAGCGGCACGTAGACGTACCCGAGCTCCTCGTCAGCACTCGCCCACGCCCACATGTTGGTGTTGCCGGTGTACTCCCACGACGCCCGGTCCTGACTGAGCGCCGTGAGCCACGTCTCGTTCCCCGGTTCCCCTTCACGCGGCACGGTGTGGAAGCTCCAGAGCTGTTCCCCGCTGCGAACATCGAAGCCGCGGACATCCCCGGGTGGCATCTCCTTCATCGCCGGCATCGTCGGGTTGGTGACATCGGTCATCGCCGATCCGATCACGACGACGTCGTTCACCACAATCGGGGGCGAACCCCAGCTGAAGGTCTCGACGGTGCGGTCGTCATAGCCCTGGGTGAGGTCGACTTCGCCGCCATGGCCGAACCCCTGGTAGCGCGCACCCGTCCGCGCGTTCAGCGCGACGAGGTACGAGCCGACGACGGCGATGACGCGGGCATCCTCACTCTGCGGGTCGTCCCAGTACGCGACACCGCGGGTCTGGCGGACGCGCTCAAACGGCTCGCCGTCGCGGTCCGGCGGCGTGTCGTGCCACAGCACCTCTCCGGAGGACGCATCGAGCGCCGCGACCGTCCCCAGGCCGGTACTGATATAGAGCCGACCATCGGCCATGAGCGGCGTGTTCTGCGCCGCCACCGATGCGCGGACGTCGCGGTCGCCGCGCACCGCGTCGGGGAGGACCGACTGGCGCCAGACGATCTCCAGATCGCCGAAGTTGTCGGCGTCGATCTGATCCAACGGCGAGTACTTGGACCCCTCGACGTCCGATCCATACGCGCGCCACTCCGCCGTCTGGGCGGTCGTCGGCGACGCCGTGGCGCCGGTGATGACGGTCAGGCAGACGACAACCGCTACGCGTGAGCCGAAACCCTCACGTCGATTCGCGAATCCATTCATGGAGTGTCACTCTCCTCAGTTGAAATCTCGTCGTAGAACCCAGGAATACTCCGACGCATAAACAGACCGTTGGGCGCCATCGTCCAGCTCAGCTCGTCGGTCACGATACGCGCCGCGGCGTCCTCCTTCGTCACCCCCGACTCAACCAGCTCGCGCATCCGCTCCCGGACCGCCAGGAACTGATCGCGAAAGGCCTCGATGTCGGTGCGGGTCATGAGGCTGCCGTGTCCCGGAATGGCCGTGTCGAAGTCGAGCTCGAGAATCCCCTCGAGCGTGCTGATCCACTCCTTGCTGCTACCACCGTTCGCATAGTCGATGAACGGTGCGATACCGTGCAGGAGGTCGCCGGCATGCACCGTTCGGAGGTCTGGGAAATAGACAACCGCATCGCCGTTTGTGTGCCCTCGACCGAGGTGATGGGCCCGCACCTCGATGCCCCCCAGGTGGACCGCCGTCTGGTCGGTAAAGACGATACGCGGCGGTGCGTCCTGCTCTCCCCGCACCATGTTCTTGCGGGCGTTCTCGTGTGCGATGATCTCGGCGTCGTCGATGAACCCGACGTTGCCGCCGGCGTGGTCGCCGTGATGGTGTGTGTTGATGATGTAGCGGATCGGTTGATCCGTGACCTCTCGCACGCGCGCCTGGATCTGCTCGACGTTCCGCGGGAACTTGTCGTCGACCAGAATGACGCCGTCCGACGTGACGCGGACGCCGACGTTCCCGCCGACGCCGTTGATGTAGTACAGCCCGTCCTTGACCGGCGTGACACTCAACGTCTCCGGCTGCTGGCCGGTCACCACGATCGCCGCCGCGGCGGCAAGGGCCACCGTCGCCACCATCACCGATCTCATCACATCCCGCATGTCGCTCCCTCCTGCTTCCCGTGGTCCGACCACTATCGATCCGTCGGCGGCTCGACGCCGCTCGCGCGGTAGCGAGCGGCGTCACAGCGCGCGACGAGCGGATTTAGCATCGACATCGGGCTGGTCGCCGCGCCGATCTGCACCGGCACCCCGACGTAGTGGTGATAGGCGGTCAGCTCATGACGGCGTGCCTCGCTCGCCGACACCATCATCGCCAGCTGACCGCGACCATCCACCGTGATCCGCTGGTCGTCGCCGGCACGGACCGGCTTCTTCATGGCGAATGCGACGACCCGCTCAGCCTGGATGTGGCCCCACGCCACCACCCGGGGGTGGGCCGTCGTGCTCCGCTCGTAGGCCTGCCATCGGCCATCTCGCCGCGTTTCGACGAGCCACGCGCCATCATCGCTCTCGCCTTCGTTGGGCACGGCGCTCAACCGGACGGCATCGTCTTGATTTCGCAACGAGCCGTAGGTCCAGCGCTCGGTACCGAAGTCCCAGACGACCGGCAGGTCGCCGACGCTGAGCGGCGTCTCCAGAGACAGGCCGGTGATCACATCATCGGGATCCTCAACCACGATGGACGCCTTGAGCCACGACTTGCTGTTCGGCATCCCGATGGTCATCTCGAATGGAAGGTCACCGCCGGGTCCGACGACGAACCGTCCGTTGTATCGCACTTCGACGTACTGCGCGCCTTCGCGCAGAACCTCGAACTCAACCGATGTGGTATCGATTCCGAACGCTGCGCCCGCATGGTCATGGACGCGGAGGCCATTGACGTTATCGCCGACATCGATGCTCTCGTCACGGAACGCGACGGAGCGCAGCAGCGGATCGCCGTTCTTGCCGAGGCGGACCCCGCCGACCTGCACGGCATCACCCGCGGCAGCCTCAGACAACGTCAACCCGCGTCGGGCTTCGGCGGCGCTTCGCACGGACGGTCCGTATTCGACCTGGAACGTCGCCGTTTCCAGCGGTCCGATGCTGACATTGAAATTGACGGCCAGCCACTGGACCGACCCGTCCGGCCATCGCGCGAGCGCGGTGAACATCGCCGGGAGCTCGGTTCCGTCGCGCAGGAGACGGACCGTGCCGGCGTCGGGCAGCGAACCTTGCCGGAACGGTACGCGCGCGTCGACCGGATAGTTAAACCGCCTGATCCCAGTCGTTTCCTCGACGTGAAGCGCGGTTCTGTCGGCGGGCTGCGCCGTGGTCGGCGGCGCCGCGAGCACTCCAGAGGCCAGGGCTGCGGCGCACGCGACACTGAGGAGTCGTGGCACGTCGTCCGTGATTATAGCGACGCTGCTTCCGCGGCTCTAGGGTCCCGCCGGGACCCTCGCTACAATGACCTGCATGAGGACGAGGTCCTGGGGACTCGGCATGGTGCTGTGGTTCGCCGCGCCCAGCGTCACGGTGGCGGCGGACGACTGGCGCGAGTTCCGGGGGCCGACCGGACAGGGACACGCGCCGGACGTCGCGCTCCCGCTCGAGTGGAGCGAGACCGACAACGTCGTCTGGAAATCGCCGGTGCCGGGTCGAGGATGGTCGTCGCCGGTCATCGCCGACGGCCGTCTCTGGCTCACTACCTCGATCGACTCTACGGGGAGCGGGTCGCTTCGGCTGCTCGCGTACGACACCGAGACCGGCGACGAGGTGGTCAACCGCGAAATCTTTCGCGTGGATGACACCGACGCGCCCAATCCGAAGAACAGCCTCGCGTCCCCGTCGGCGGTGATCGATCCGAACGGCGAACGCATCTACGTCCACTTCGGCGCCTACGGCACCGCGGCCGTGACCACCGACGGCGCGATCGTCTGGTCGACGCGATTCCCGTACATTTCTCAGCACGGCAACGGCGGCTCGCCGGTGGTGCACGAGGATCTCCTGATCCTCAGCATCGATGGCTACGACACCGCCTATGTCGTCGCCCTCGATGCCGCCACAGGTGAGGAACGGTGGCGAACCATGCGGCCCGACCCGGTCTCGCAGGCCTATTCGACCCCACTGGTGATTCGGGTCGGCGACACAAATCAGCTTGTCAGCGTCGCCGCATTTCGGACCACCGGGCACAACCCGGCGACCGGTGAGGAGATCTGGAGCGTCGGCTACCGCAACGGCTTCTCCAACGTGCCACGGCCGGTCTTTGGACACGGGATGGTGTATCTCTCGACCGGCTTCAACACCCCGTCGCTGCTGGCGGTCCGAGTGGACGGGACCGGGGACGTCACGCGGTCGCATGTGGCATGGCGATTGAACCGCGGCGCGCCGCTGACCCCGTCGCCACTCCTCGTCGGCGACGAGTTGTACATCATCACCGACTTCGGGATCGCCACCTGCGTCGACGCCGCGACGGGCGAGGTTCACTGGCAGGATCGGATCGGTGGAAATCACTCAGCGTCACCGGTCTTCGCCGCCGGACGGATCTACTTCCAGAACGAAGAGGGGGTGACGACGGTCATCAAGCCCGGCACCGAGTTCCAGGTGCTCGCCCGGAACGAGCTCGACGGCGCCATGCTCGCGACGATGGCGGTTGTCGACGGTGCGATCTTCATCCGCACCGAGTCCAACCTGTATCGGATCGAGGACGAGCGGTAGGGGCGCTCTTCGGTTTCACACCTTGTCCGGATTATACGGGCGAGCAAATTCTGTGAAGAAAAGTGTTGACAGGTTTCAGACGGCAAGTTGTTTGCGGTCCCCGATGCCGTGAGCACGTCCCTCCCGGGACGCTGGCGAGGCCGCCGTTGCGCCTTTGCCCCCGACCGAATGCGAAGCGAACACTCAGCGCCTAAACGGCCACTCAAGAGGCCCACAAGGCGTTTACATACAGTGGCTTATGATGGGTCCTGCGCTCTACGACACCTGTATCCGTTTCCCAGTCCTCTTCCCAGTCCTCCACCACGCACGCTGAACGCCTCGGTGACGCCATCGCCGAGCTGTCGGCCCGCATCCAGGCAGCGACCTACGAGCTGCTGGTCCTCATATGCGAATTCGACGAGGGTGCCGGGTGGACCAACGGCTTCCGGTCGTGTGCGCACTGGCTCAATTGGCGCACAGGTCTGGATCTCGGAGCGGCGCGCGAGAAGGTGCGCGTCGCTCACGCGCTCGCCGATCTGCCGTTGCTCAGCGCCGCGATGCAACGTGGCGAGGTCTCCTACTCGAAGATGCGTGCCGTCACTCGCGTGGCGACGCCGGAGAACGAGCGCACGTTGCTCGACGTCGCGCGCAGCGGAATGGCGGCACATGTGGAACGGATCGCGCGCGGGTGGCGGACGGTGGATCGCCTATTGAGGCATCGGATGAGCGCCGCCGTCCTGAACACCGACATCTCAACTGGTGGGTCGACAACGACGGGAGGGTCGTGCTCCGCGGCCGGCTCTTCCCCGAAGTGGGAGCGGTCGTCTGCCGAGCGCTGGAGGTGGCCGCCGATCGCGTGCGTAACGAGGGAAGCGACGATGGCGTCGAGACAACCGCCGGGCAACGGCGGGCCGACGCCTTGGGGCTCGTCGCCGAAAGCGCCCTGGCCGGTCACCTCGACCGAGGCACGGCGGGCGATCGCTATCAGGTGGTCGTCCACGTCGACGAGGCGGTGCTGCCAAGCGACGGCGCGGATGGGCAGTCAGTGCTGGAGGCGGGAGACGCCCTGCACGTTTCCGCGGAAACGTCCCGGCGCATGGCATGTGATGCATCGACCGTCGTGATGCGACACGACACTGACGGTCGCGTGCTCGACCCATTCGACAGGCTCAGGGTCGACCCCGAGCGGCGTCGAGGGGTCCACGTTGGCCGAAAACCCCGCGTGATCTCTCGCCGGCCCTCCGGCGCGCGCTGACGGCGCGACAGCGTCACTGTCGGTTCCCCGGCTGTTCGGCTCGTCACTGCGACGCCCATCATGTCCGGCACTGGGCCGACGGCGGGGCGACAAAGCTCGACAACCTCGTCCTCCTCTGTCGGCATCACCACCGTGCGGTGCACGAAGGCGGGTTCACCGTCCGACTTGGCACCGATGGCACGGTGGCCTTTTTCCAGCCCGACGGCCAGTTGCTCCCGGCCGTACCGCCGACCCCGCAGTGGCACGGCCCAGCACTCGCCCCGAAGCTCGCCCATCTCGACCCATTCGGCAGGCTCAAGGTCGATCCCGAGCAGCGTCGAGGGGTCGATGCAGCCGGAACCCCCATCGGACCGCACACCGCGACACCGTACTGGCAGGGAGAACCGCTGGACGAAGACTGGGCGATCAGCGTGCTCTGGAGACCACGAACGGAGCGGCAACCGGCATCCGACGTTTCCGCACAACCGTGATACATTCCTCGGACTATGTGGGAACACGACTATACGCCTGTCGCTGACAGCCTCGGCTACTCCACCCTCGTGTCGGCCATACCGCTGGTGATCCTGTTCTACATGCTGGGGGTCCTGCGGAAGCCAAGCTGGGTCGCCGGCCTGAGCGCCCTCGGGGTCGCCTTCGTCCTGGCCGTCGGCGTTTACGGCATGCCGGTCCCGCAGGCAGGCGCCGCGATGGTCTACGGCGCCGCGTTCGGGCTGTTCCCCATCGGCTGGATCGTCATCGCGTCGCTGATCTTGTACCGGGTCACGCTCGACACCGGGAAGTTCGAGATCATCAAGGACGCCATCGGCTCGCTGAGCGACGACCGGCGGCTGCAGGCTGTATTGATCGGCTTCGCGTTCGGTGCGTTTATCGAAGGGGCGGCCGGGTTCGGCACGCCGGTCGCCGTCGCCGCCGCCATGCTGACCGGCCTCGGCTTCTCGCCGTTCTACGCCGCGTTCATCTGTCTCGTCGCCAACACCGCCCCGGTCGCCTTCGGATCGCTCGGCATCCCAGTGGTGACGCTCGCCGGCATCACCGGGCTCGACGTGGGCGCCCTCAGCTCGATGACGGGACGCCTCTGCGCCCTCATCGCGATCGTCATCCCCGGCTACATGGTCGTCATCATGTGTGGCTTCTCGCGAGCGTTCGAGGTGCTGCCGCCGGTGCTAGCGTGCGCGGTCGCGTTCGCCGCCGTCCTGCTGGGCGTGTCGAACACCCTCGGCCCGGAGTTGGCCGCCATCCTGGCCGCGATCGCGGCGCTGGTGGCGATGGTCGTGGTGATGAAGAGCTGGAAGCCGAAACAGATATTCCGTTTCGAGGGCGACACCGAGGCGACGGCGAAGCACCACGGGCACACGATGGGCGCGCTGATCTCGGCCTGGAGCCCGTACATCCTGCTGGTCGCTTTTGTGCTGGTATGGCGCTTCCCGCCGATTCAGGCGATGCTCAACTCTCTCAGCGTCACGATGCAGGTTCCGCTGCTGCACGAGACGATCTTGCGTATCCCGCCGCTGACGCCAGAGCCCTCGCCCTACGGCGCCGTCTACAACTTTAATTGGCTCTCGGCCGCCGGCACCTCGTGCTTCCTCTCGGCGTTCGCCGCGTCGCTGCTCCTGGGGATGCCAATCGGAAAGTTCTTCGGCGTCGTCGGTGACGTGCTCAAGCAGCTGTCGAAGCCGCTGTTGACGATTGCGTCGGTGCTGGCCGTCGCGTACGTGATGAACTACGGTGGCATGACGGCGACGCTCGGGCTCGCCTTTGCCGCCACCGGCGTGCTCTTCCCGGCGTTCAGCGCGATGCTCGGCTGGACTGGCGTCTTCCTGTCCGGGAGCGACACCGCCTCGAACGCCCTGTTCGGCACCCTGCAGGTCGTTACCGCCAACGCGCTCGATCTGAACCCGGTCCTGACCGCATCGACGAACGCGGCCACCGGGGTGATGGGCAAGATGGTCTCGCTCCAGAGCATTGCCGTTGCGGTGGCAGCGACCGGTATGGCGTCGTCGGAAGAAGGGCGGCTGTTTCGGACGACGCTGAAGCACAGCATCATCCTGATGCTCTTCATGGCGGTGGTGACGATGATCTTTGCCTACGTCCTGCCGCAGTTCGTGCCGAGCGTGTAACCGAGGAGCAACGCCGCCAGGCGGGACGCCCACCCGCGGGGTGATGTTGATTCGACGAGGGCAGGCCGCTAGCTCTCGCGGGTGCCGGGAGCGAGACTCCGCACCGCCTCCTGCTGCGAGGGGAACGTCTGAATGACGTACGTCAGGCCGGCGACCAGCATTAGTTCTCGACCCGGTCGGTGAGGTTGGCCAAGTGCAGCGTGCCCCCAGCCTTGCGCACCGTCACCAGACCGCTCACGATTTCGCCCAAACAGGTGCTATCCATATACGAGACGCCGGCCATATCGATGACGAACTTGCCCCTCCCGTCATCAACCAGGGTGCTTACGCGCGCCACCAACGTGCCGTAGTCGTCGTTGCGGGTCATCCGACCCGGCACGGCCAGGACCGTCACGTCGCCGATAACGTGTTCTTCAAGCCGCATCGGACGTCACGCGGGTCGTAGAGTGCATGCGAAGCCGCTACCGCACGAATGCCGGCACCCGCACGAGCACATAGGTCACGTGCCCCCCTTCGGGCACCAGGTAGCCGTGCGGGGTCCGCGCCGGAATGTGCAGCACATCGCCGGCGGCCACAGGATACCTCCTTCCGCCATCGATCCCGCTGCCGAGGCTCCCTCTCCGGTCGAGCATCTCGCCGCCGACCAGCAACTGCCCCGCGCCGCTTTTCACGAAGACGATGTCGATGATGTCGTCGTGGATCTCGGGGACCCCGTTGGCGTCTCGGTGGATGTATCGAAACCGGTGCGAGCGCGTCGGACTCCCGTAGTCGGCGAGCGTTTCGCGAGCGGAGTGGTCCGGCCGGACCCGAACGGACAGCGCCTCGTGCCGTCGTTGGAGCTCCGCCGCGCTCCACATCGCAAATCCCGGTGGGTCGAAGTCGAGAACGGGTGCGTCATCAGGCACGACTGGATCAACCAACACCGGGAGCCGGACGAGCACGTACGTCACGTATCCGCCGTCCGGGACCAGGTAGCGATGAGGGGTGTCAGCCGGAATGTGGATGACGTCGCCCGGGCCTACGGGATACCGCTCGCCCCCGGCAATGCCGGACCCCGTGTATTCGCCGTTGCTCCCCGAGCGGTCGACCATCTCGCCGCCCACCATCAAGGTGCCCTCGCCACTCTGTATGAGCACGACGTCCTCGATGCGCGCATGCTGCTCCGGGACACCATCCGCGTCCCGCCGGATGAAGCGGAAGCGATGGGCGCCGCTCGGGTTGCCGTACACCGCCAGCGTCTCGCGGCCGGAATGGTCCGGGCGCATCTGCCTGGACAGCGCCGCGTTCCGCTCGGCCAACTCCGACGCGCTCCACATGACGAATCCGGGCGCGTCGGCCTGAAGGACGGGGAGCAGGGCAACGGCAACGACAAATAGGCGAAATGTGGTGACCATCGGGGAGTCCTGGGACGAATCCGACTGAGTCTTAGGCCCTACGGTAGCACCGACAGCCGGATTATAGAGTGTGCCTGGGAGGGCACCTTCTCCCCGAGCTCACGAGAACGACGCGGCGACCGAGCCGAAGATCGTCGACACGACCTCCACGCGCCCGACTGAGCCGCCCTCGCGTCGTGTGAGCGGAAGCGGCGGTCCCCAGGCGCCGGTCAGAATCGTCTGGCCACGCTCGAGCCGAAGGCCCTCGCGGACCAGTTCGCCGACCAACCAGGGAACCTCCTGCAACACGTCGTCCGGCCAACGCCGGCTGGACCACTGTCCCACGTTGCGTCCATCACACTCGACCGACAGGGACGTCGCCGCCGCCGTCGCAGGGGGCCGGACTCCGGAGGAACGCACGACACCAGCATGAATCGCGTTATTCGCGATCAGCTCGGGGCCTCGCTCGTCGCTGTGGAGCACGAGATTGTGGAGCTCGATGACCGTGAAGACCTGCTCGACCGCGGCCGCGATGGCGTGAATCGAGGCCCCGCCCGGGTCGACGTCATGATGCAACGTGACTGCAAATTCGCCTTCGATTGCCACATTGGCGAAATCGCTGGTCGCGAGGGCGACATTGTTCGCGTGTTGCTCGGTCGACCACAGCCGCCCGTAGACCGGATGCGACAGCCCGTGTCGTTGCTGATTACCGGCACACACGCACCCGATCTTGTACCCGATGAGTCGTTCGCCACGCTGCTCTCGAAGGTGGGCGACGTGCCGCTGTACGCGATAGGCGTCGTGAATCGAGAGTCGCAATCCCTCGGCGAACGATGTGCCCGGATTGTGAGTGTCGTAGTCGCCCAACAACCGTTCTGCGAGCGTGGCGATGTCATCGACTCGCGTCATGGTGGACCGACCGCCGGATTATAGATGGCACCCCGCCCCCGCCACGGGTCGAAAGTGCGATACGGTGAGCGTTCCATGGAAATCGTTGGCGTCGTCCTATCGCTCCTGGGACTCATGTACTTCGCCTACCGGGGGATCAATGTCTTGGTGCTGGCCCCGGTCATGGCGCTGTTCGCCTGAGCGTTTCATGGCGATGCCCCGCTGCTGGCCTCGTATACCCAGGTCTTCATGCCGGCCCTCGGCGGCTATCTCCTGCAATATTTTCCCGTCTTCCTACTAGGCTCGATCTTCGGGAAGCTCATGAGCGATAGCGGCGCTGCCGCGGTTATCGCTCGGTTTATCGCCAGACGGATGGGGGCCGAGCGGGGCGTGCTGGTGGTCGTGCTGGCTTGCGCCGTCCTGACCTACGGTGGCGTTTCATTGTTCGTCGTCGCCTTTTGCATCTATCCCGTGGCGGTGTCGCTGTTCCGGGATGGCGGCATTCCCAAACGACTCATCCCGGGCGCCATTGCCCTCGGGTCGTTCACGTTCACGATGACCGCGCTTCCCGGAACTCCGGCGATTCAAAACGCCATTCCGATGCCGTTCTTCGGCACGACGGCGTTTGCCGCCCACGGATTGGGCCTTGTCGGCGCCTGCGTCATGTTTCTGTTTGGGTGGCTTTGGCTCGACCGACGGTCCAATCAAGCAAAAAGCCGTGGCGAAGGATACGGCGAGCCGCTCGGTGAGACTGACGTGACCGGTATACCGGACGTCGCCGACGCCTCCACCGCGACCTTTCTGAAGGCGGCGACACCACTCGCGATCGTGCTGACTCTCAACTTGATCCTGTCCCGATGGGTCCTTCCCGCCATGAACACCTCGTATCTGGCCGAGGCGAGGTTCGGTGGGGTCACCGCGGAGTCGGTGCTCGGACTGTGGGCACTGATCGCCGCCATCTTCGTGGCGATCCTACTGCACCTGTTCCTCTACCGAAATCACTTGCGGAGCTGGGTTCAGTCGGTCAACGACGGCACCATGGCCAGCCTGCTTCCGATCTTCAACACGGCCTCGGAGGTCGGCTATGGCGCGACGATCGCCGCGTTATCGTCGTTCGTCATCATCAAGAGCTCGGTCCTGGGCCTGGCGCCCCAATACCCCCTGATCTCCGAAGCCATTTCCACCAACGTCTTGGCCGGCATTACCGAGTCTGCCTCGGGCGGGTTGAGCATTGCCCTCGAGACGTTGGCGGACAGCTACGTTCAACTGGCCGCACAGGCCGGAATCGCTCCCGAACTGCTGCACCAGGTGGCCTCCATGGCGTGCGGCGGTTTCGATACCCTCCCGCACAACGGCGCGGTCATCACCTTGCTGTCCATTTGCGGACTGAACCACCGACAGTCATATCTCGACATCGCGATGGTGGCGGTGGCCGGGCCCTTTGTCGCCACCGTCCTGGTGGTCGTGATCGGATCTCTCGTGGGAGGCTTCTAGGTTACTCCTCGGGCAGCCGATACGCGATCAGCTCCCCCGGGAACCCGCCGCCGCTAATCGCCAGCACGATGTACTGCTGCCCCTCGTGCATGTAGGTCATTGGCGACCCCGACGCCGCCATCGGCATCACCACCTGGCCGACGTCGGCACCGGTCATCTTGTCGTAGGCCCGCAAATACGCGCCTTCCTCACCCGACGGGAGGGTAATCGTGCCACCGCTCTCGCCCGCGATGACCAGCGTCTCGGTGATCAGCGTCCCGACCCGCCCTGAGCGACCGGTGCGCGGGATCTCCACGCCCTGCAGGAGCGGGTGGTTGCGAATGTTGTCGGGCGTCTCGCCATGGGCGACCTGCCACAGGATCTCGCCCTGCTTGAGGTCGATGGCGGTGATCCGTCCCCATGGCGGCTTGACGAGCGGAATCCCGTCGACGTTGAGCGCCGCGTCGGCCGCCGGGATGCCCCGGGCCCGGCCACGAATGAAGTTCATGTCCGAGCGCTCGGGATCGTTGATCAACCCCAGCACCGTCATGTTCGTGAACGAATACAAGTAGGCGATGCCGGTCTCCGGATCGATCGACCCACCCGGCCAATTCGTTCCACCGCCGGCCGACGGGAGCATCAACGTTCCGATGACGCCGTTCGGATCCGACACCGTGATCGGCGTGAAGATCGGGCCGATACGATGCCGCCCGGCGATCTCCTCCGCCCGGCGCCGGATCTCCGGAGTGAAGTCGACCAGGTCGTCGAGACTCACCCCTTGCCGGTCGTACGCCGGCGGCTTGGTTGGGAACGGCTGCGTCTCGGACAACAACTCGCCCGGCACCTCCGTCGCGGCGTCGACCGAACGCTCCTCGATTGGCCAGATCGGCTCGCCGGTGATCCGATCGAAGACGTACAGCCACGCCTGCTTGCTCGGTTGGGCCACGATCTTCCGCTCGACGCCGTCGATCATCACGTCGGCAATGATCGGGGCGCACGGAAAGTCCCAGTCCCAGACATCGTGATGGATCGCCTGGAAGTGCCACAGCCGCTCGCCGCTGTCGATGTCGACCGCTACCAGGCTGTCCGCGAAGAGGTTGTCGCCATGCCGATGCCCGCCGTAGTAGTCGTTGGTCGGCATCTCGGTCGCGAAGTAGACGATGCCCGCCTCGAGGTCGGCGCTGATCTGTCCCCAGACGCCGGTGTTGCCGGTGTAGCGCCACGAGTCGTTGAGCCAGCTGTCGTTGCCGAACTCGTCGTTGCCCGGGATGTTGTGGAAGATCCACTTGCGCGTGCCGGTGTTCGCATCGAAGCCGCGAACGTAGCCCTTGATGTTGCGCATCGATCGGGGCGCGCTCCCCGGCAGATGCGCCGCGCCGACGACGATGGTGTCACCGGCCACCAGCGGCGCCGCGTGCAGGCCGGCTTCCCCGGTGACCAGGTCGATCTCCTGGTCGAAGTTCTGCTTCAAGTCAACGATGCCGTTGTCGCCGAAGGCCGAGAGCCGCTCACCGGTGCGCGCGTCGAGGCCGATCAACCGGTAGCCCGGCGTGACGTAGAAAATCTCGCCGTCACCGCCATCGTCCCGGTACGCGAGGCCGCGTCCAGACAGACGGCGCGGCGCGGCGGCGCCACGCTCACCCTCGTCGAGCCGGTGCATCCAGAGGAGCTCTCCGGTCCCGGCGTCGACGGCGATCACGTCTCGGCGCGTTCCGACCGTCGAGTAGACGATACCGCCGACCATCAGCGGCGTCGACTCGAGATTGTACTCGGGATTCGGACCGAAGTTGGCGGTCTTCACCCGCCAGGCCACTTCGAGATCGTCGAAGTTCTCGGCGTCAATCTGGTCGAGCGGTGAGTACCGCGTGTTCTTGATGTCGCCACCGTAGCTCCGCCACTCGCCGTTCTCCGTCCCCTGCGCGAGGACCGGTGACGCAATCAGACACAGCCCGACGAACGTAACCCCGCCGGCAAGGCCAATCGAACGTGCTGACATGGCAAGCTCCTGTATTCACCGAATAACGGGATTCACCCATCCCGCCGGCAGCACCTTGTCGGGATCGGGACGGATACTCAGATAGGTCACGTGGTCTGCGATCTCGGTCCAGCCGTGAAAGACGCCGCCCGGAATGACCACGATGTCGCCCTTTGAGACGTAGCGGCTGTCGCCACCGGTCGCCGTCGCTCGAAAGCTCTCACCGACGATCGTGGTGACAATGTCGTTGTCGGCCGGGATGTCGCGGCGGTCGCCCACGGTGCCACCGGTCATGAGCGTACCCCCTCCGGAGTAGATGTAATACACCTCCGTCACGAGCGAGTGGACGATCCCGACCGCCGGCCCGTCGTTGCGCTCGAGGGCATCGCGGTGCAGGATGCCGACGGCGACGTTCGACTTGCCGATATCGACCACCTTGACCTGACGGTCGACGCCGCCGTCCGGGCCGTTCTTGACCGCGAGGTACTCTTCTTCGGTCACGTCGGTGGCCGACGTGATCTGCGCGGTGACCGCCGGCGGCGACGCCGACACGACGGCGATGGCGAATCCGAGCACGCCCCTCTGCATGTGCACTCCTTACGTATGGCGCTTCAGGAACTCCACCACGAGGCGATTGAACAGCTCGGGCTTCTCGTAGTAGACGGAATGGCCCGCCCCGGGCACGAGCGCGAACTCGGAGCTTGGCATCTTCTGGTGCATCGCTTCAAGCGCGGCCGGCGGAAAGATCGAGTCTTCCGCACCGACGACGAAGAGCGTCTGGACTTCGTAGTCGACGACCGGACCAATGTCGGTCGGCTCCGACAACAGCCCAGAACTGGCGGCCGGACCTCCACCCGGCGTCCGGTCGAGCGTCGACCGCTGGATCTCGCGATACAGAACACCAGCTCCGGCTCGCGCTCGCCGAACGTCGGGGCGAACGCGCCGCGTTGGGCGGGACGGTCGGCCATCAGCCGTTCGACATCGGGGTCGGTGTAGCCACCGGGGGTATCGCACAGGACGAGGGCGGTGACCCGTTCCGGATAGGCGGAGGCAAAGCCGAGTGTCGTCCACCCTCCCATCGATTGGCCGACGAGCGAGACCTGTTCGATCTCGAGATGGTCGAGCAGTCCATGCAAATCATCGACGAAGGCCGCGCGTCCCGGCCGGTCGCCGATGTCTCGGGAGTAGTCGAAGCCGCGATGGTCGCAGGTCACGCACTGGAAGTGTTCTGACATCGCCGGGATCTGCCGCCACCAGCTGAAGTGTGTGCCCCCGGCCCCATGCGCCAAGACGACGGGTGGCCCCTCGCCGTGGACTTCGTAGTAGAGCTCAAAGTCGCCAAGGGAGACCGACGTGAGGAACTGCGTCTGCGCAAGGAGGCGCGGTGCGCCAGCCACCGCCAACGCGCCGGCCGACGCCTGCCGGGGGAAACGACGCCGATCCACGGGACTCATGCGGCCCATTGTAGTGATATGAAGGCCACGCGCGAGCGGAATCGTAGACTGGCGACTGCTTGCCCCCGCAAGCGTGGACGCGGTGCGGGTCGCGCATATCCCGGAAGAAACCGTCTGCCTTTGACGAGACGAAACACCCTGCCCTGAAAGCGGCACGTTGTTCCCCGAGGCGAGTCGGTTTCTTCCGGGATATGCGCGACCCGCACCTGCCTATACGCGCTCGAAGCTCTTCTCGAGCTGTTGTCGCGTGAGCCGGAGTAGGACCGGACGCCCGTGCGGGCACACAGTAGAGTACGCCGTGCGCCGAAGCTCCTCGAGCAGGTACGTCATTTTTTCCGCCGTCAAGCGGTCGTTGGCTTTCACCGCGGCGTGACAGGCGGTGGTGGCGGCAATGCGCCGGAGCGCCTCGTCGACGCTCGCGCCCCGGTCGAGCCCCTCGAGGTCGTCGGCCAACGCTCGCACCGCGACCTCGCATGATGTACGCCCGAGGAGACTCGGCGCGGCGGTGATCCGAACGCTGTCTCCACCGAACACGTCGACCTCGAACCCGAGTCGCGCGAGGTCGTCGGCGTGCGCCGCCAGTGCGTCGCGAGACGCTGCAGGCAGCTCCATCACCAGCGGCTCGAGCAAACGCTGCGCCTCCAGGGTACCGGCGGTCAGTCGCTCCATCACTTGCTCGAACAAGATGCGCTCATGAGCCACATGTTGATCGATGATGACCACCCCGTCGTTGTCGACGGCGATGATGAAGGTGTCGCGGAACTGTCCGAGCGGGATCATCGGTGCGGTCCCGACTGCGGCCGCGCCGTCGACGCCGGTCACGCCCACCGTCTCACGCACCTGACCAACCGTCGACCGCGCGGTCACCGTGTCGGTCCGACGGAACACGTCGGTCACCGGCCCCCATCGGCTCGCCGCCGAGGTCCCGGCCAGAACACCGGGGATCGACCGCGCCTGCGGTGGAGACGGCACGGTCGCTCGGCGAGGCTCCGGCCGCACGTGTGGCACGGCGTCCTGCCCCAGCGCGTCGGCCATCCCCCGGCGCACGATCTCGTGGACCAGCGACTGCTCGAGGAAACGCACCTTCGCCTTGGTCGGGTGGACGTTGACGTCGACGCGGTCGTGCGGCATCTGGAGGAACAAGTGGAGCTCGGGACTCCGCGGCTTGATGCTCGCCTTGCTGTACGCCTCGTGGACGGCGTGGGCGATCGTCTTGTCCTTGACCATGCGACCGTTGACGAAGATGTGCTGCGGACCGCGCGTCGGTCCTTGGTCGGCGAGAGCGGCCACGAGACCGAATAGGCGTATGCCGGCGGCCTCCTTCCTCACCTCGACCAAGTCGGCGCGTTCGCCGTAGATCTGATAGAAACGGTCAGCGAAGCCGGCCACCGGCGGGCAGTCGAGCAGCGTCCGCCGCCCGCTCACCAACGTAAAACCGACCGCACAGTGGCCGAGCGCCATCTGCGTCAGCCCGCGTGAGATGTGCGACGTTTCAGCCCCGTCAGATTTGAGAAACTTACGACGGGCCGGAACGTTGTAGAACAGGTCTCGGACCTCGACCGTGGTCCCCTCGGGCGTCCCCACTTCCGAGGTCGACGGTTGCCCACCGCCATCGACCCGCACTTCGATACCGCTCGACGCCCCTCGGGCGCGCGTTCGGAGCCTCAGGTGGGACACCGAGGCAATGCTGGGCAGCGCCTCGCCGCGAAACCCGAGGGTGGCAATCGCGTTCAGATCCTCCAGTCCCCCGATCTTACTGGTCGCGTGACGCTCGACGGCGACCGCGGCGTCGGCAGGCAACATCCCTTCGCCGTCGTCCTCGACCCGGATCAAGCGTTTGCCGCCGAGCTCAATGGTGACGGAGATCCGCTCACTCCCCGCATCAAGCGCATTCTCGACCAGCTCTTTCGCCACGGCCGCCGGGCGCTCGACGACCTCGCCGGCGGCAATCTGATTGGCGAGATCGGCTGGCAGTCGATTGATCTTGCCCATGGGGAGGGGCGTTCGACGTCTACTCTCTGTCGAGCGCCGCCTGCGCGGCGGCCAGGCGGGCGGTGGGAATGCGGAAGGGCGATGCGCTGACGTAGTCCAGACCGGCGTCCTCGAAGAACCGTATCGACGCCGCGTCACCGCCATGCTCGCCGCAGACACCGAGCTTGAGACTCGGCTTTGCACCGCGCCCCTTCTCGACCGCAATCCGAACCAGGGCGCCGACGCCTTCGATGTCGATCGACGTGAACGGATCGCAGGTCAAGATGCCGCGGTCCTGATAGTCGCCGAGAAACTTCGCCGAGTCGTCGCGCGAGAATCCGAACGTCATCTGCGTGAGATCGTTCGTGCCGAAGGAGAAGAAATCGGCGTACTCGGCAATCTCGTCCGCGGTCACGACACTGCGCGGCAGCTCGATCATCGTGCCGACCAGGTACTTCACCTTCACGCCTGCCGTTTGCATCGTCTCGGTCGCTACCCGATCGATCACCGCCTTTTGGTCGCGCAGCTCGCCGACGTGCCCGACGAGCGGGATCATGATCTCGGGGACCACCTTGACGCCTTCTCCGACGAGTCGACAGGCCGCCTCAATGATGGCGCGCGCCTGCATCTCGGCAATCTCCGGATAGCTGATCGCGAGCCGCACACCGCGGTGTCCCATCATCGGATTGAACTCATGCAGCTGCTCCACGCGGCGCAGCAGCGTCCGCTTCTGGCTCAGACCGGCGGTGCGGCCCTGCGACTCCAGCCGGGCGATCTCGACCATCAGCTCTTCGCGCTTCGGCAGAAATTCATGCAGCGGCGGATCGATCAGCCGGATCGTGAGCGGCTGACCATGCATCGCTTTGAACATGCCGTAAAAATCGTCACGCTGCAGCGGCAGCAGCTCGCTCAGGGCCGCTCGGCGGTCGGCCTCGTTCTCGGCCAGAATCATTCGTTGGACGATCGGGATCCGGTCCTCGCCGAAGAACATATGCTCCGTCCGGCACAAGCCGATACCGTACGCCCCAAACGCATGGGCCAACGCCGCCTGATCTGGCAGATCCGCGTTCGCACGGACCCCGAGCCGCCGCACCTTGTCCGCCCACTTGAGCAGCTTAGAGAACCGACCATAGATATCCGATTTCTTGCCGTCGAGCTCACCGGTGAGCACTTGGAGGATCTCGCTCGGCTTCGTCTCCACGCGTCCGATCTTGACCTCGCCCGTCAGTCCATCCAACGACACGTAGTCGCCTTCCTCAAACGAGTGGCCGCTCACCGTAGCCACCCGTTCCAATTCGATCACATGGAGCGCGCCGGCGCCGACGACGGACGGCTTCCCCATCTGCCGACCGACCACCGCCGCGTGGGACGTCATGCCGCCGGTGCCGGTCAGC
The DNA here is from genome assembly GCA_963662965.1 of Vicinamibacterales bacterium. GTDB lineage: Bacteria > Acidobacteriota > Vicinamibacteria > Vicinamibacterales > UBA8438 > DTWD01. The sequence goes on from OY759970.1 coordinate 879,562, forward strand.
ACGCCCTCAGCGACATGCATGCCGTGAATGTCATCGGGCACGGTCTCTTTGCGGACGAGGAGGACCTTTTTTCCCTCGCGCGTCCACTCCACCGCGTCATCGGCGGTAAAGACCACCTGCCCGCACGCGGCGCCGGGCGATGCGGGCAAGCCGCGCGTCACCGTGGGTAGCGCGGACCACGCTTTCGGATCGAACACCGGTGAGAGCAGCTGAGACAGGGCGTCGGGGTCGACCATCCGCAACGCATCCGCTTGCGTCACGAGCTGTTCCGTCACCATGTCGGTGGCGATCACCACCGCGGCATGTCCGGTGCGCTTGCCATTTCGCGTCTGCAGCATGTAGAGCTTCTCGTCCTCGACGGTGAACTCGAAGTCCTGCACATCTTTGTAATGGCGTTCGAGTCGGCTCGTGATGTCACGCAGCTCCGCGTACACCTTGGGCATCACCCGCTTCAGCTCGCCAATCGGCTGCGGGGTCCGGATGCCGGCGACGACGTCTTCCCCCTGGGCGTTGATCAGGAACTCGCCGAAGAATTCCTTCTTGCCGGTTGCCGGATTGCGCGTGAAGCCGACGCCGGTGCCCGAGCGGTTGCCGGTGTTGCCGAACACCATCGTCTGAATATTGACGGCGGTACCGATCGCATCCGGAATGTGGTAGATCCGTCGGTACTCGATCGCGCGGGGGTTCTGCCACGACCGGAACACGGCGTCACGGGCCATCCGCAGCTGGCGGCGCGGATCTTCAGGAAACGCGCGCCCGGTCACCCCCTTGATGACCCCCTTGAAGCAGGCCACCGACTCACGCAGCGCCACCTCATCGAGCTCCGTGTCGAGCGTCGCCCCGTGCGCCACCTTGATCCGGTCGAACTCCTCTTCGAACAGCTCCTTCGGGACCTCGAGCACGACGTTGCCGAACATCTGAATGAACCGGCGGTAGCTGTCGAACGCAAACCGGCCGTTGGACGTGCGCGTCTTGAGTCCCTCGACCGCCTTGTCGTTCAACCCGAGGTTCAGAATCGTGTCCATCATGCCGGGCATCGAAAACTTCGCGCCCGACCTGACCGACACCAGCAGCGGGTGGTCCTTGGAGCCGAGCTTGGCGCCCGTAAGTCGCTCCAACCGCTGGAGATGCATCTCCATTTCCTTCTCGACCGGCTCTGGCAGCCTTCGGCGCTCGTCGTAGTACGCCGTACACGCCGCCGTCGAGATCGTGAACCCCCACGGGACCGGCAACCCGGCGTTGGTCATCTCGGCGAGATTGGCGCCCTTGCCCCCGAGCAGATCGCGCATCGTCCGATCGCCTTCTGCCTTGCCGTCGCCAAAGAAATAGACGTACTTGCGGCGTAAGGATCGTGTCTTGCGGCGTTCCGGCGCGCGCTTCGCGGTCCGTTTTCTGGTCCTCGTCTTGTTCGCGGTTTTTGAGGTTTTCTTGAGCATCGGATGAACTACGACTCCTGCACGATCTCCGCCACGTCGGCGAGTTGGAGGATCAGTTGCTCGACGCGCTTCACCAGACGAAGACGAGCACGGCGCAACGCCGCGTCGTCGGCCATGACGAACACGTCGGCAAAGAAACGGTCGACTGCCGTACCGAGTTTCGCCGCTTCGGCGAACGCGTTGCGGAACCCGTGGCCAGACGCGACCGCGTTCTCGATGACAGACCGACGTGTCTCCAGCTCGTCGAACAGCGCGCGCTCGCTCGGCTCTTTCAGTATCGCGGCGAGGGCGTCACCGGAGGTCTCGGCCTGCACCCACTCCTTGCTCGGCAACTCGCGCGCGATATTCTTCACCCGCTTAAAAAGGACGGCCAGCTTTTGGAAGTCAGCCGTGTCGGTAAACTCAGGCAACACCTCGAGCTTGCGACGTGCATCGAGCGGACGGAGAGCACCCACCGCCTGATGGGTCACGGCCCGCACATTCCGGACATCGAAGCCGCGCTCTTCCAGCAGGTAGCGTAGCCGTTCGAGCAGGAACACCAACTCGCGTCGGTCGGTTTCCACCGTGGCGACCTCGGCCTGCGCGTCATGGGCCATACGCTGAAGTTCGCCGATCGACACACGCACATCCAGTCCCGTGAGCGCCGGCAGGTCGATCAGGATCCGAAGCATCCCCTGCGCCTGGCGGCGGATCCCGAGCGGATCTCGCGAACCCGTCGGCTTCTCGCCCACACCAAACAACCCGGCGACCGTGTCGACCTTGTCGGCGAGTGACACCGCCGCCCAGGTCACCGCCGCGGCTCCGAGGTCGTCCCGATGGGGGGGGGCCTCGGCGTCGGTCCCGATCGGGAGGTAGTGGTGATAGATCGCCTTCCAGACTTCCTCAGGCTCGCCCTGCTCGCGCGCGTACACCCCGCCCATCACGCCCTGGAGCTCCGGAAACTCGCCGACCATGCCGGTGGCAAGGTCGGCCTTCGACAGCGTCGCCGCTCGCCGCGCGTGCGCCGCCGCTTCGGGCCGTTCCAGTACATCGCGCGCGATCTGCTCGGCGAGCGCCGCGACTCGCTCTGACTTCTTTCGGTAGCTGCCGAGCTTCTTGTGGAAGAGCAGCGTATCCAACCGCTCGAGGCGGTCGTCGAGCCGGTGGGCGACGTCTGCTTCCCAGAAGAACCGTGCGTCCCGCAGGCGCGCGACCAACACCCACTCGGAGTTGCGCGCGATCCGGGCGACGTTGTCCCGCGGCGTGTTCGTCACCGCCAGAAAGTGGGCCTTGAGGCGCTTCTGGCCGTCGACGACCGGAAAGTAGTGCTGGTGGTGAATCATCGTGGTCGCCAGCACTTCATCGGGCAACGATAGGAACTCGACCGGGAAGCTGCCGGTGACCACCGCCGGGTACTCGACCAAGTCCGGCACTTCCTCGAGAAGGGTCGAATCCCGGCTGAGCGGCGCCACGCGGCCACCCACCTTCTTGGCACAGCGGTCGAGCTTGCGCGCGATGCGGGACCGGCGGTCATCCCGATCGATCAGTACGTAGGCGCCGGCGAGTTGTGTCCGATAGTCGACGAACGACTTCACCTTGAGCGGACGACCCGCCTTCCCGCGGCGAATAAAAAACCGATGTCCGTACGTGACGTCGCCGCTGCGAACCGGATTGACACCCGCCGCGCGTGCGCCCGGCGTTCGCCCGATGACAAACGGCACGACCTTCCCCCCAAAGAGAAACAGGAGCCAACGGATCGGCCGGCCGAACACGAACTCGCCGCGCCCATCGTCGAGCGTGGCGTCCCAGTGCATCTGCTTCGGGAACGCGAGGTCGCGCAGAGTCGCGCAGAGCACGTCGCCAAGAACCACGCGCGTCGTCCGGCCCCGCTGACGCCGGTGATAGGCGAGGTACTCGCCCTTCGGCGTCTCGACGCGCGCGAGCGCATCGACCGCCACCCCCTGCTTGCGGGCAAATCCTTCGGCGGCCGGCCTCGGCGCACCGTCGGCATCGAACGCCGCGCTCACCGGCGGACCGGTAATGGTCTCTTGGAGATCGGACTGTCGGTTGGCCAACGCGGCAATTGACGCCCCGAGACGGCGCGGCGTGTTGAACGCGACCACCGGCGAACGAGACTCGACGCGAGCTTCGTCGAGACGGAACGTGAGGCGCGACGCGAGCTGTGTGGTGATGCCGGGTAGCCAGCTCGCCGGCATCTCTTCGCAGCCGATCTCGATGAGGAGCTCCTGATACGTGGCGCTCGTCATGCGTTCACCCTTGCCGTCGCGTCCGTCTCAGCGTCCACCGCGTCCAGTCCACGCTCCCACGCCGCGTGGGCATCGGCGATGGCCACCGCGAGCTTTCTGACCCGCAGAATGTAAGCCGTACGCTCGGTGACGCCAATGCTGCCGCTGGCGTCGAGCACGTTGAACATATGCGAACACTTGAGGCAGTAGTCGAGCGCCGGCAGTGTCAGCTTCGACGCAAGCAGCTGCTCGGCAAAGTGATAGTAGCGGTCGAACAAGTCTCGATGCACTGCGGCAAACTCGCCGGTCGGCATCTCTACCTGGCCAAACACGTAGGTCGATTGCTCGACCTCCTCACGGTGGCGCACCTCGCCGTAGGTCACGCGCGGCGACCACTCCAAGTCGTAGACGTTCTCGACGCCCTGCAGATGCATCGCGATCCGCTCGAGCCCGTAGGTCAGCTCGACCGAGATCGGCGCCAGGTCGATGCCCCCGGCCTGCTGGAAGTAGGTGAACTGGGTGATCTCGAGCCCGTCGAGTAGCACTTGCCATCCAATACCCCACGCTCCCAGCGTCGGCGACTCCCAGTTGTCCTCCTCGAAGCGGACATCGTGCCGCGACGGGTCGATGCCGCACGCCCTGAGACTCTCGAGATAGAGCGACTGCACCTGGTCGGGTGACGGTTTCAGGATGACTTGAAACTGATGGTGCTTGAAGAGCCGGTTCGGGTTCTCCCCGAAGCGCCCGTCCGCCGGCCGACGCGCCGGCTGCACATAGGCGACGTTCCAATGACGCGGTCCGAGCACGCGGAGGAAGGTCTCGGGGTGCATCGTCCCGGCCCCGACTTCGATGTCCAGCGGCTGGTGGATGAGGCAGCCACGGTCCGACCAGAAACGCGATAGCGACAGGATGAGATCTTGAAAAGTCATGGCGATGGGTCGAGGATTAGATTCCCCCGACGAGCTCGCGCACGACGCGGGCCGACTTCAGCTCCTTGTCGAGATGGGCCCTGATGAGCAAGCGGTGCGCCATCGCCAGCTGTCGGTCGACACCGTCCGACAGCTCGACCTCGCCGAGCCGGGCCGGGGCCAGCGTCCGCGCGGTCTGCAGAAACGCGAGCGCGGCGCTCGACAGTGCGACCCCCTGGTCTGGCGACTCGCACCGTGGGCACGCCAGCGTCCCGGCGGCCGGCACCATCCGTGCCCCGCCCGTGAGCTCCGCTCCACACCCGGAACATGCCGTGGTCGCGGGATACACGCCTTGCAACCGGAGCAACCAATACTCGAAATACCGCGCCAAGCGGCCGATCGGCACGCCGGTCACAATCGATTCCACCACCGAGGCACCGAGGCGAAACAGTGCGTCGGCCGGGTCGGCTTCGGGTGCCCATTCGTCAATCAACTCAGCGAAATAGCCGACATGCGCCAGTGCCTCCCCAGTCGGGCTGGCGAGCGGCGAGCAGACCGGCTCGACGTACCGCAGCCGGACGAGATCGCGTCGTTCGCGCTCGAAATACGCGACGCGTGCCCGCGTCAGCGGCTCCAGACCTCCGCCGAACCTCGACTTCGGTCGACGCGCCCCCTTGGCGACACCGCGGCGCTTGCCGCGGTCGTCGGTCAAGAACACGACGATCCGATCCGCTTCGCCAAGCTGGTAAGTGCGCAGAATGAGCGCGTCGGCGGTATGGAGCGGCATCTGACGCTGGCACGCCCCGGTCACAGAGCGCACGCGCGCCACCTATTCTAGACTACCGTCATACCCGCTGCAGATACTGCAGGAAGAACGTCGCCAGTCCGAGGAACGCAAAGAACCCGAACACGTCGGTCAACGTCGTGATGAAGACCGACGACGCGAGCGCCGGGTCGACCTTGAGTGCGCGGAGTGCGATCGGGATCAACGTGGCCGCCACCGCGGCGACCAGCAGGTTGATGAGCATGGCGAGTGCGAGGATGCCGCCCACATACGGATTCCCCACAATCCACCACGCGATCAGCGCGCCGGCCGCCCCAAGCACGAGCCCGTTGCCGAGACCGACCAGTGCTTCCTTGCCGAGCGTCCGCCGCGTGTTGCCCCAGGTCAACTCTCCGAGCGCGATGCCGCGCACGATCACGGTGAGCGTCTGGGTGGCCGCATTGCCGCCCATGCTCGCGACCACCGTCATGAACGCGGCGAGCGCCACGACCTCCTCGATGGTCGCCTGAAACTGACGCACCACGAGCGCGGCGAGCGTCGCGGTGATCAGATTGACGCCGAGCCACGGTAACCGCTTCCGCCAGGCCTCCATCGGCGACGTATACACGTGCTCGTCAGCCGACACCCCGGCGAGACGGAGGATGTCCTCGGTTGCCTCATCCTTGATGACATCGATGACGTCATCCACTGTGATGATGCCGACGAGCTTGTTCTCCGCATCGACCACCGGAATGGCCAGCAGGTTGTAGTTCGCCACCTCCTGCGCGGCTTCCTCCTGGTCGGTATCGACGCGCGCGCTAATCAGCTCCGTGGTCATGATCCGCTTGAGCGGCGTCTCGGGCGACACCAGCAACAGCCGACGGAGTGAGACGACGCCGACCAGATGACGCCGCTCGTCGACGACGTAGAGGTAGAACACCATCTCGACTTCGCGCGATCCCTGCAGCGCCTGGATCGCCTCGCCGGCCGTCAGGTCTTCGGCCAACGCGAAGACGTTGGGATTCATGATGCGGCCCGCGGTCTGGTCCTCGTGCTCGAGCAGGTGCTGGACCTCGTCCGAGGCGGCGCCGCGCATGAACTCGAGCACCGCGGACGACAGCTCGTCCGGGAGCTGGTCGATCAGCGCCGCCGCGTCGTCCATTGGAAGCTCGGTGAACAGGCGCGCGAGTTCGTCCGGGGCGCGGTCGATCAGCAGCGTCTCGCCGACTTCCGGGTCGAGCTCGCTCAGCGCTTCCATGGCCAAGCGGCTGTTGTGCGCGATGAGCGTATTGAAGGTGGTGCACCGCTCGCCGTGCGGAAGCTCGCCTAGAACCTCGGCGAGGTCGGCCGGATGTTGCTTTTGAAGGAGGTTGAGAAGGTTAGCAGTCGCACCAATCCGCTGCAGTCGTTTGACTGAATCGAGCACGACGTCGATTCGACGGAGAGGCGGCATGGCTCTGGCTCACGCAGTCGCATGACCTCGCGCGAGAGAATGCAATTAAGGATCGTTGTCCCACTGCTCCTGGTACCTTCGGGGGGGATTGTACCACGGACGCACGTCGACTACCGGGTGAGGCCGAGCTCCCGCAGCATTCGGTCGCTCTCGCGCCATCCGCGGCGAACGCGGACGTGCAAATCGAGGAACACACGCGCCCCGAAGAAACGCTCGATCTCCTGACGTGCCTCGGTCCCGATCTGCTTGATACGCGCGCCGCGCCGCCCGATGACAATCGGCTTGTGCGAGTCCCGGTCGACGACGATCGAGCAATAGAGACGCATCACGCCGTTGGAGCCGGCCTCGGCCTCCTCGAATCGGTCGACGACGACCGCGCTCGAAAACGGCAGCTCGGCCTCCGTCTGTTGTAGCAACTGCTCGCGCACCATTTCCGCCACGATCGTCCGCTCTGGCTGGTCGGTCAGGTAGTCGTCGGGATACAGCGGCTCGCCGTCTGGGATCTGGTCCCAGACGAGGGACTCGAGGTTGGAGATGCCGTCACCGGACAGTGCAGAGATGGGCACGAGACCGGCGAAGTCGCGCTCTTGTCGGTAGCGGTCGATGATCGGCAGCAGCCGACGCTTCGCCATCAGATCGATCTTGTTGAGCGCGAGGATGACCGGGCCGCTCGCCCGCCCGACCAGATCGAGGACAAAGCGGTCGCCGGCGCCGCTGGAGGCGGTGGCGTCGACCACGACGACCAGCACATCCATCTGCGTGATGGTTTCGATGGCTTGATCCACCATGCGAACATTCATGCGGTGCAGCGGTCGATGGATGCCGGGGGTATCGACGAACACCGCCTGACCAGGACGCTCGGCCGTTCCATGCTGCACGCCGAGGATCCGCGTGCGTGTCGTCTGTGGCTTATCCGACACGATCGCGACTTTGGTGCCGACCAAGCGGTTCAGCAGCGTCGACTTCCCGGCGTTCGGGCGCCCGATGAGCGAGACAAAGCCGGCCTTCATAGTGGCGCGTCCGCTTCCAGCCCGGTCCGCCGTCGCAGCCGCACCCGGTGCACGCGACGCCGCTCGGCCTCCAGGACATCGACGCTGAGCTCATCGACGTCGAACGACTCCCCGGCCGCCGGCACACGTCCGAGTCGCGCCAAAATGTAGCCCGCAACCGTTTCGAACCCTTCCGGCTGGATGGCGACGTCGAGCCGCTTGCTCACGTCGTCGATGCTCACGCGACCGTTGAAGACAAAGCTCCCAGCGCCCTCATCGATGATCGGCTCCGTCTCCACGTCGTATTCGTCGCGGATCTCACCGACGATTTCTTCGAGCAGGTCCTCGATCGTCACGAGGCCGGCCGTGCCGCCGTACTCGTCGTGCACGATGGCGCTCTGCACGTGCTCGCGCTGCAGCTCCCGCAGGAGGTCGGCTACGCGTTTGGTCTCCGGCACGACATGCGCTGGCCGCATCAGCTGAGGGACCACCTGCGTGCTTCCGGGCATGTTGGCCAGCGTCACCAGGTCCTTGACGAAGACGAATCCGAGCACCGTATCGAGGCTGTGCTCGAATACCGGCAGTCGCGAGTACTGCTCCTCGGCGAAGACCTCCCGGAGCTGGTCGAGTGTTGCCTCGGACGGCACGGCGACGATGTCGGGACGCGGCGTCATCACCTCCCGCACCAAGGTGTCGCCGAACTCGACCACCGACTGCAGCAGCGCATGCTCCTCTTGTTCCTCGATCCGGGCGCGGTCGGCCGGGCTGGTCGCAACATCCGTCGTGGCCGCGGCAGCCGCCGCGTCAGCGAGAGTTGCCCCCTTCCCGTTCAGCGGGACGTCGCCGCGTGAACGCGGGCTTTGCAACAGCCCGACGAGTGGTCGAGTCACCGGGCGAAGTGCGCCGACCGCCAGCTGCAGTGAGGGCAGCAGCAGCTCCAACACCCGCACCGGATCGCGCCGGGCAATGGCGACCGGCAGCACATGGCCGCACACCAGTAGAAACAGGATGAGGCCGGCGGTGACCGCCGCCACAGAGGCGAGGCCCCGCGCGTCGGTCGCCAGCATCGTCACGGCGGCGACCAGCACGATGATGATGCCTTCGAGCAAGCGGAGCGGCACGAAGAGTCGTACCGGGTCGTCGAGGCAGCCCAACCGGTCCAGCCAATCGTGCCGCTCGGCGTCGAGACGAAGCGGCAGGCGCATCAACGCCGCGAACGCGGCGTCCACGGTGCCGACATAGACGGCGGCGCAGGCGAGGAGAAAGAGGACGAGTGGGATCACGCGACCCCTCCGTGACGCCGTAGCCGCCGCTCGAGATGGGCCATTTGCCCCGTGTCGCGCTCGTGGTCGTAGCCGATCAGATGCAGGAGCCCATGCAACGCCAGCCGTCGCAGCTCGACTCCGAGCCGATGACCAGCGGCCCGCGCCTGTCGTCTCGCGACCCCGGTGGCGATCACGATGTCACCAAGGTGATGGTCGAGCGCGCCGCCGCGGGCGTGTCCGTCGACGGTCTCGTCGTTCTCCAGAGCCGTCGGAAACGACAACACATCGGTGGCGCGGTCGATGCCACGGTAGCGCTGATTGAGCATGCGTATTTTGCCGTCGCCAACCAGCGCCAGCGCGACCTCGCCGCGCGCGGCCGGCGGCGCCACGTCGACGATCCACCGCCGAAGCCGATCGGCGCGGACCGCCCGGCCACGGCCGTCCGTCACGACCACACTCAGCCGGTGGACGGTCACCGCTGTCCCTGCCTACGCACGGACTCGGGGCTTGTCAGCTGTCATCGGACTCGGACGGACCGGCTGCCCTCGTCGAGAGCGCTTCGTACGCTTTCACGATTCGCTGAACGAGCGGGTGTCGTACCACATCGCGGTCGTTGAAGTGCACGGTCGATATGCCGTCGACCTTGTGCAGGACTTTCAGCGCGTGCACGACACCAGACGTCCGACTTGTCGGAAGGTCGATCTGCGTGATGTCGCCGGTGACGACCGCCTTCGACCCGAACCCGAGACGGGTCAAGAACATCTTCATCTGTGCGGTCGTGGTGTTCTGCGCCTCGTCGAGGATCACAAACGCGTCGTTGAGCGTCCGACCGCGCATGAAGGCGATCGGCGCGATTTCGATAACCTCGCGGTCGAGGAGGCGTTCGACCCGGTCGGAGTCGAGCATGTCGTACAGGGCATCGTACAGCGGTCGCAAGTACGGGTTGACCTTTTCCTGGAGGTCTCCCGGCAGAAAGCCAAGCTTCTCGCCGGCCTCGACCGCCGGTCTGGCGAGGATGATGCGACGCACCCGTTTCGAGGTCAGGTAGGCGACCGCCTGCGCCATCGCGAGGTAGGTCTTCCCGGTGCCCGCGGGACCAATTCCAAAGACGATGTCATGCCGCTCGATCGCCTCGAGATAGCGGCGCTGATTGACTGTCTTGGGCGTGACGTGACGTTTGCTCGACGCGCGGAGCGGTCCTTTTCCTTTGACGAAGAAGTCGCGGAGGTCGATCCCCTCGTCCTGACTGACCAGCTCGGATGCCCGGCGCACGTCCTCACGCGAAAATTGATACCCCTCTCGGAGGAGGCTGGTGAGCTGGTCGACCACGCGCTCGGTCTTCGCGAGATTGGCGGACTCGCCGGTCACGAGCAACTCGTGACCGTCGGTCCGGATCTGCACGTCGAACTGGTGCTCGAGCTGCTTGAGATTCCGGTCGCGGGAGCCGAATAAGGTCTCGATCCCCTCGTCGGGAACCGGAATCTTCACGAAGGAGGGCGTAGCTGGCACGCGGGTCTTGAGCAATCGTTACCATGCGCCCCAAGCCCCGGTCAAGAGGGGCTACCGTTCGAGATGCAGCTCGCGCAGCTGGCGCCTGTCGACCGTTGATGGCGAACCCGTCATCAAATCCACGGCCGTCGCGGTCTTCGGAAACGCCATGACGTCGCGAATCGACGGCTCGCCGGCCAGGATGGCCACGATCCGATCCAACCCGAACGCGATCCCGCCATGGGGCGGCGTTCCGTGCTGCAGCGCATCAAGAAAGAAGCCGAAGCGGGCTTTGGCATCGTCGTCGCTGATCTTCAGCAGCTGGAAGATACGCGCCTGGAGTGTCGCGTCATGGATACGAATGCTGCCGCCGGCGATCTCGCTACCGTTGAGTACGAGGTCGTACGCTTGCGCACGCACGCTCCTCGGATCGTCGTCGAGGCGGCCCAGGTCTTCCGGACGGGGCGAGGTGAACGGGTGATGCATGGAGACGAGCCGCTGCTCGGTCTCGCTCCACTCCATCAGCGGAAAGTCGACGACCCAGGCCAGCGCCGGGCCACTCTCGTCGATCAGCCCCTCGCGCCGGGCCACCAGGAGACGCAGTTGGCCGAGCAGCACCGATGCTTCGTACCCCTGCCCTCCCGCCAGCAGCGTGAGGTCGTCGTCCCCGGCGCCGACCGCCTCGACCACCTGCGTCAACGCCGGCTCGCCGGCCGCTTTGAGGATCGAGCTTTGAATGGCACCCTCGGCGGACCGTCGCACCCAGACCAGCCCTTTCGCGCCCATGGCAATCGCTTCGCCCACGAGCTTGTCGATCTGCGCGCGGGCTTGACGCCCCGCCCCCGGCACGACGAGCGCCCGGATCGAACCTCCACCCGCCACCAGAACGCGAAAGACCTTGAACGCGCCCTCGCGGAAGACCTCTGACACATCCTGAACCGGCATCTCGAACCGCAAGTCTGGCTTGTCACTTCCATAGCGGGTCATCGCCTCCGCATACGTCAGCCGAGGAAACGGGACTGGCACCTCCTGGTCGACCACCCGAAAGATCGCCTGGATGAGCCGCTCGACCGTGCCGAACACCACCTCCTGATTCACGAACGACATCTCCATGTCGATCTGCGTGAATTCCGGCTGCCGGTCAGCCCGAAGGTCCTCATCTCGAAAGCACTTCACGATCTGGAAGTACCGGTCCATGCCCGAAATCATCAGGATCTGCTTGAAGATCTGCGGTGACTGCGGGAGCGCATAAAACTCGCCGGCGTGCAGTCGGCTCGGCACGAGATAGTCGCGCGCCCCTTCGGGCGTCGACTTCGTCAACAGCGGCGTCTCGATCTCCCAAAACCCCTCGGCGTCGAGACACGTTCGCACCGCCAGCGCAATGCGGTGGCGCAGACCGATGTTTTCGCGCATCCGAGATCGGCGGAGATCGAGATAGCGATAGCGGAGGCGGATTTCCTCCGACACCGGCGTCTCGTCGTCGATCTGAAACGGTGGCGTCCGCGCCTCGTTGAGAATCGTGATCGTGCGTATCGCCACCTCGACCTCGCCGGTGGCGAGTTTCGGATTGAGCGTGTCGTCGGAGCGGCGCTCGAGGGATCCGGTCACGGCGATCACGAATTCGGGGCGCACTTGCTTCGCGAGCGCAAGCGCGTCATCACCTTCGCGGGCCACCACCTGGGTAATCCCGTACCGGTCACGCACATCGAGAAAAATGAGCGATCCGAGGTCACGGATCTTGTGGACCCATCCCATCAGCACGACATCGGTGCCGACGTCGCCTGGACGGAGCTCGCCGCAGGTGTGAGTACGTGTCATATCCCACTGATCAGTCACTGGTCGTCGTATCGGCCGCGGCGAGTCGCCGCACCACCTCCGAGCGCGCCACCCTCACCTGCTCGCCCGAGCGCATGTCCTTGATGGTCACTTCGTCGCGGGCGAGTTCGTCGCCACCCAGAATCACGACGCGGCGCGCGCCGGTCCGGTCGGCCCGCTTCATCTGCGCCCGCAGCGACCGCGCGTCGTAGTCGACGAGGGTCGAGACGCCGCCGTGCCGGAGATCGCGCGCGAGGAGATGCGCTGGCCGCCGCGCCTCCTCCCCGAGCGCCACGATGAACGCGTCAGGCTCCGGCGCGCCGGGGCCGTCCGGCATGGCGAGCACGAGACGCTCGAGTCCGGCCGCGAAGCCGATCCCGGCGCGGTCGGGACCGCCGAGTTGACGCACCAGGCCGTCGTACCGCCCGCCGCCCAGCAGCGCGTTCTGCGCGCCGAGCTGCGCGCCGAGCACCTCGAAGGTGGTACGTGTGTAGTAATCGAGTCCGCGCACGAGGCGATGGGAGACGCGGTAGTCGAGCCCGAGCGCGGTCAACTGCGCCCGTGTGGCGTCGAAGTGCTCCCGGCAGGCGTCACACAGGTAGTCGATCGAGCGTGGCAGCGCATCGATGATCGGCTGGTCGGCCGGCACCTTGCAGTCGTAGATGCGCAACGGATTCGTCTTGGCCCGCCGTTGGCAGGCTCCGCAGAGCTCCGGCAGCCGATCACCCAGGGCGTCGAGCAGCGCCTGGCTGAACGCCGGGCGGCACTCGGGGCAGCCGACCGAGTTGATGACGACGTCGACGGCGTCAATCTCGAGGTCCCGCACGAGCGCCATCGCCATCTCGATCACTTCCGCGTCGAGCGTCGGGTCGGTGATCCCGAACACCTCGACGTTGAGCTGATGAAACTGCCGATACCGCCCCTTTTGCGGGCGTTCGTAGCGAAACATCGGACCGAGACAGAACACCTTGACCGTGGCGAGGTGCTGCTCGAGGGCATGCTCGACGAAGGCCCGCACCATGCTGGGCGTCGCCTCCGGCCGCAGGGTTACCCGTTCGCCGCCCTTGTCCTCAAACGCGTACATCTCCTTTTGGACGATGTCGGTGCTCTCTCCCGTCCCCTTGGCAAAGAGCTCCTCGCGCTCGATGATCGGCGTACGGATCTCGTGGTAGCCGTAGCGGCGGCAGAGGTCCCGGGTGACCTGCTCGAGCCGCTGCCAGCACTCGACTTCACCGGGCAAGATGTCGTGCGTACCTCGAATGGCCGGAATCATCGGATGTGGCGGGAATTATAGCGTCTGCCCCTCCCGAGCCCTCTCTCGCTGAGAGTGCGATAATGAAGGTCCATGTCGATCCAGCCAGTCGAGGATGCGCTCGACCGCCCACTCCGAAGCCTGCGGATCTCGGTCACCGACCGCTGCAACCTCCGGTGCCAGTACTGCATGCCGGAGGCGGAGTACGTCTGGCTCCCCCGCAAGGACATCCTCTCCTTCGAGGAAATCAGCTCGTTGGTCGATGTGTTCACCGCCGCGGGGGTAGCACGCGTCCGGCTGACGGGTGGCGAACCGCTGTTGCGGAAGGACCTCCCCGAGCTCATTCGGCTGCTGGCGGAGAAGCCGGCAGTGGCCGACCTGGCACTGACGACCAACGGGATGCTGCTGGCCGATCAAGCGACCCCGTTGCGAGACGCAGGGCTGCATCGACTCACGGTCAGCCTCGACACGTTGCAAGAAGACCGATTCACGGAGCTCACGCGCTTCGCGGGCGTCTCCATTGTCCAGGAGGGTCTCGCGGCAGCCAAGGCCGCCGGTTTTCACGACCTCAAGATCGATACCGTCGTCATTCGAGGGGTCAACGATGACGAGCTTGTCGACTTGCTCGACTACGCACGCGCCGCGGACGCCGAGGTCCGGTTCATCGAGTACATGGACGTTGGCGGCGCGACGCGGTGGTCGGCGGACAACGTCATGTCAAGAGCCGAGATGCTGCGTGCGATCGCAGCGGAGCGGGGCCCGGTGACCGCCGTTGACGAGGTGTCGTCGGCGCCGGCCGACCGCTTTCAGCTCGCGAGCGGGCAAACGTTCGGCATCATCTCGTCGACGACGGAGCCGTTCTGCCAATCGTGCGACCGCAGTCGCCTCACCGCCGACGGCCTGTGGTACCTCTGTCTCTATGCGCGCACCGGCACCGACCTGCGGAAGGCGCTCCGCAGGGGCGCCTCGGCGGAGGAGCTCGGCGACCTCGTCGCCGCGGTCTGGACCGCGCGGGGCGACCGGGGCGCAGAGCTTCGACTCGCCGCCAAGGACCGGCAGCCGCTCATTCCGATCGAGACGTTGCAAAAAGAGCCGCACCTCGAGATGCATACCCGCGGCGGGTAGGCTCAGCGCTTCCTGCGCACGAACGCCAGCCCCGATCAGTCCTGGTCAATCGCGCAGATCTTGAAATCGACGAGGCCAGCGTCGAGACCGGTCCGACGGACATCGAGCTCCGTATGGTCGGCCGCCAGCGTGGACGTCTTCTTCGGCCAGGCGATCCAGAGCCGGCTGTCACCGACCGCAGCGGCCATTCGCCCGATGCCACGCTCCAGCTTGCACTTGGATCGCGTGAACCAAAGGGTGACGTCGCGCGGCCCCAGATTCGTCGTGGCTAGCGTCAGTCCGTCGGGTCGCGGCTCGAGCAAATGAACGAAGGTGGACGGGGCCTTTACCAAGACCGCGCGCGATCCCGCCTTGATGCCGAGCTTCCGCGGGAAAGGTGTACCCGAATAGCCGGCCATCACCGACACCGGTTTGACCGGTGTCTTCGGCGGGTGCGCGCAATCGCGCGGGTCAGCGCGCTCCACACCCGGCGCCAGGTCGTGAACCGAGCATCGGGTAGCAGCTTCTTGATCCGCCCCACGGTGCTTTCGTCGCCTTCGACGAAGACGATCGGGAGGGCGTGCGTCGCCACGCGCTGGCGCAGCCCAAGGGCCAGGTCACGCCCCCACGCCGGGGCACGGCTGAGATCGATGACCACCGCCCGCGGCGGACGGCGCGAGAGCCGTTCGAGGTCGTCCGGGGTCTTGATCGAACGGTCGTCCACCACGTAGCCGGCGGTGCGAAGCCGATCGAGATGCGCGGCAACGTCGGCCTTTGGCGACCGAATCACCCGGATGGTCCCCCGAGACATGCACCGGTAGTTTAAGATCCTCCCCGCTTGACGAGCGAACCCCGGCCCACCCGGCGCTCACTCGATGCCGTGCTCCGTCCGGCATCCGTGGCGGTGATCGGCGCCTCGAGCAGCCCGACGCGTATCGGCGGGCGTCCGATCCGTTATCTGCAGGACGCGGGCTTCGCCGGCACGATCTATCCGGTCAATCCGAACCACACGCTGGTCCAAGGACTGCAGGCGTTTGCCAGCATCGACGACGTCCCAGACCCGGTCGACCTCGCGATCGTGGCGGTGCCCGCACGCTCCGTGCTCGGGGCGGTCACCGCCTGCGCCGCCAGGGGCGTGAAGGCGGTCATCATCTTCAGCGCCGGCTTCGCCGAGACCGACACGCCGGGTCGGACGATGCAAGATGGCCTGCGCGAGCTCGCCGCGCGGAGCGGCCTGCGTATCCTCGGACCGAATTGTCTCGGCGCGTACAACGCCGAGATCGGCTTCTTTGCGACCTTCTCGACCACCCTCGAAGAGGGCTACCCGACGGGCGGCTCCGTCGGCCTGGTCAGTCAGAGCGGCGCCTACGGGAGCCACTTGTCGTTACTGGCCCGCCGGCGCGGCCTGGGCGTCCGCTACTGGATCACCACCGGCAACGAAGTTGACGTCTCCGTGCCTGAATCGATTGCCTGGATGGCAGCGCAACCCGAGATCTTGGTCATCGTCGCGTATGCCGAGGGGGTCACCGACCGCGACGCGTTGTTGGCCGCGCTGGAACAGGCACGCGCGCACCGGAAAGCGGTCGTCTTCATGAAGGTCGGCACCACGGAGGTTGGCGCGATCGCCGCCCGATCGCACACCGCGGCGCTCGCCGGGTCGGACGCCGTGTACAACGCCGCGCTTCGGCAGTTCGGCGCGTATCGCGCCCGCGACACCGAAGAGATGCTCGATATCGCCTACGCCGCGAGTTTCGGTGTCTTTCCTGAGAGCCCGCGGGTCGCCCTAGTCTCCATTTCCGGCGGCGTGGGCGTCCAGATGGCCGACGCCGCGGTTGGGCTCGGCCTCGATGTCGCGCCCATGCGCGACGATGCGCAGGCCAAGCTCAAGGCGGCACTCCCCTACGCCTCGCCACGCAACCCGGTCGACATCACCGCCCAAGCCTTCAACCGCATCGATCTGGTCGGCACCAATCTCGACATCGTGTTCGAGGACGACCAATACGATGCGGTCGTCGCCTTCTTCACCTATGTCGCCGCCGCCCACGGCATGGTCGACCCGATTCGCGACGCACTGATTCGCGCGCGGCGACAGCATCCTGGCCGTGCGCTGGTCCTCTCGATCGTCGCGCCGCCAGACATCGTGCGTCAGTACGAGGAGGCGGGCTGCCTCGTCTTCGAGGACCCGACGCGCGCCGTGCGAGCGGTCGCGGCGCTCCACCGGTTCCACCAGATCTTCGTCGACACCATCGACCCGCCGGCGTTGCCGCCGATAACCACCGCGCTCCCGGTCGGGCCGCTGTCGGAGCTCCAGGCCCGTCGCCTGCTCGAGGACGCCGGCATCACGATGGTCGCGACGCACGTCGCGCACTCACCCGCCGACGCCGCGGGCGCACGAGCCGCCGTGGGCGGGCCGGCAGCCATCAAGGCCAGTGCGCCCGGACTCCTACACAAGACCGACGTCGGAGGCGTGGTACTCGATGTCGCGACCGACGAGGACGCCCGGCAGGCGTACGAGGTCGTCACGTCACGCGTGCACGCCGCCGACGCGAACGCCACGATCGACGGGGTCCTCGTCTCGCCGATGGTCACCGGGGGCATCGAGACGATCGTCGGGATCCAGCACGACCCGACGTTCGGACCGGTGATTATGTTTGGGCTCGGCGGAGTCTTCGTCGAGGCGTTTCAGGATGTCTGCTTCCGGATCGCGCCGTTCACGGCGGCGGAGGCGAAGCGGATGGTCACCGAGACGAAGGCCGGACGCCTCCTCCGCACCGCCCGGGGCGGCCGCCCGTATGACATCGAGGCGCTGGCGGAGGCGCTAGCGCGGCTATCGCTCTTCGCGGGGTCGCATGCCGACCACCTCGAGAGCGCCGAGATCAACCCACTCGTGGTCTTGCCGGAGGGTCAGGGCGTGGTGGGGCTCGACGCCGTGATCGTCACCCGGTGAGGACCACCGCTCTAGCCTCTCCGCATCCAAGAACGCAACCGATCGAACAACCCGTCGCTCGTTGTCGCGGATCTAACGACCTGGCGAAGTGCGGTGACACACTCGGACATCGATTGAAACCGATCGGCGGGCACCTTCTCGAGCGACCGGCCGACCACGTCGGCGAGCACGCCGCACCCGGCGGCCTGCAGCGGATCGAGCGACACCGAGTCGTGGAGGATCGCATCGAGGGTGTGTCGGTCGGCGCGACGGCCGAACGGCGGTCGTCCGGTCGCCATCTCGAAGAGCAACGTCCCGAGCGCAAAAACGTCAGACCGCGCGTCGACCGCATCGCCGCGTACCTGCTCGGGGGACATGTACGCGACCGTGCCGAGCACAACACCCGTCGCGGTCGCGAACTCGACCGGGCTCGTCAACGTGTCGTCGGTCGTCTCGACACGCGGTGCCAACACCTTCGCGATCCCGCCAACCTTGTCTCGAGCGATCCCGCCGAGGCGGCCCGGATCGGCATCGAAGCCGGGCACCTGCCGCCGGATATCGATCAAGAGGTCGCGGTGCGGACCCTCGAGGGCTACGTCTGGACGAACACCGGTCGCATCGAGCAGTACTTCGAGATGCTGATCGACGCGGGTCGGATCGAGGCCGACGCGACACCCCGCGAGTTGGTGGAACGGGTGTCCCGCGGGAGTGAGTAGCGAGTCCGGCGTCCGGCGGTCACCCCGTCGCCTGGTCGGCGTCGTCGTCGCCGGTGTGCTGGCCGCTCTGGTCGTTGGTTTCCTGTTCGGCGCACGCATCGATGCGGCCAACGCGCGGGACGTCGCCACGCGGCTGGCGGACGCCGTTCTACGACCCGGCCGCTCGAGCAAGCCACCCTGGTCGCCGGTAGCTTCGAAGTCCAGCAAGGCCTGGCCGAACGGAGCATCATCCGGCTCACGCGCCAGCTCCGCTTCCAGCTCAGTGGCGTCGGGGTCGATACGCTCCGCGTGCGGATACCGGACGGAGAGCTGTTCTACGAGCTCCCGTCCGTGGTCGCGGCCGATGCGGGTCCGGCGATTGCGACCCGCCTGTCGATCGAGCATGAGCTTCGAGAGATTGAGTTTCTCGAGTTCGGCACCATGCTGTCTCGGGCTGTCGTCGGTCGACTGGAAGCGGAGATCGGGGTCGCGCTACGCGTCTTCGGACCTGACGGCGAGACTTAATTCGGAAGCCTGACCGCGGATCCGGTCGATGCGGCACTGGTGACCGTGGAGGGACGCGTGTCCGCGTCGGTCCCGCCGCTCATCCCAGACGGCGTCGGCTACCTCCCGCTGTACACGCCGTCCGACGAGCCGTCGCCGCTCTTGGCGGTCATCGGATTCGCGATGACCGCGACGACGGCCGCGGCGCGCGGCGTGCGGGCTGTCCCCAACAAGCCCGACCAATGCGGGATACTCCACCGGGCCGATGTCGACCGCTTTAGGTCCGTTTGGCCCGTTCACGAGCGTCGTGTTGTCGCCCGGAATATGGAGCGATCGGCGCTCGATCTCGATCCCCTCGGCCGCGAACAATCCTTCGCGGTCGGCGACGACGAACCCCGTGTGACAGAGCGCTCCCGGCGTGACCTGCGCGGTGACGCGGTAACGTGGCTCGGGCATCGTCTCCATCGCCACGTCATCGGACGTCCCGGTCGTCTCGGATACCGACGGTGACGCATGCGGTCGAGAGAAGGGCTCCGACCGCCAGCGGAAGGGCGAGTCGTGGCATGTCGTTGAAGGAACGAAACCGCTCGGAGAATGGCACACGGGTTTCTGAGCGAGGCGCATCTGTAACGCGACTCACAAAGAAAAAGGCCGCGAGGAGTGTCCCCCGCGGCCCTCGGAAGGCCTGGAGCCCTGAGCCCAAAGCCCAGAGCCAAGACGTCTGCCGTTTCTAGCTCACACCGACCGGCTCGTCCATGTCCTTGGACGGCGCGGGCTTCTTGCTCTCGAGCCCCTGAATCTGGACCATCGTCGGCGCTTCTTCCTTCAGCACGTGCTGGCGGTAGAGCGAGGCCATCTGCTCGTGATACGCCGCGTCCTTCTGGTCGGCGCCGTTTGCCCCGTTCCCATTGGTTTCCTTCGCCACCGCCCGGGCCGCGAGCTTCTCTTGCCGGGCGTTCTTGACGATGCCTTGTTCGTCGAGATCGGTCTGAATGCCAGCGGCTACCGCTTCCGGGTCGAGGACGAGCGAGTGCTCCGTCGAGTCGAGATTGACGTTCTTCCCACCGGCGATGATCTCATGCCGGCCGTGTTCGTCGTACCACTTCGTGAGCGTCGCCGTCATATGCATCTTCTCGATGATGTTCCGCCAGCCGACCCCGGTGTTGTAGGCGCAGAACGAAATCTCGCCTTCCTGCGTCGCATACGGAATGATGCAGCGTTCGGTGCGGCGGAAATCGTAGTTGAAGAGGTCCTGGAACCACATCCCGGCCACGAAGAGGAAGTTCCAGCGGTCGGACCGTCGCTGGGCGATGTCGTCGTGTGTCCGGCCACCGGCGACACTGCCGTAGTCGCGACCGGTCGCGCCGAACGTCTTGTCGAACTTCTTCATCAGGTCGGCAAGCTTGAAATGGGTCGGTGCCTTGAACGGGTCGTAGTTGCGCATCAGGGCGAGGGCCATCCCCAGCACTGACTGGAATCGGCTTCCGGCGGCGTCGTTCACTCGCGCGATGTCCTTGGCGAGACGCTCGCCCCTGACGAAGGCGGTAAACGGCACCGCTTCCTTTGTCTCCTTGTCGATCATCACCGCCATGCCGATGCCGCAGTTCGGGTGGCACCCGCAGTTGAGCTGGCCCCAGTTCTCCTCCGGACCATGCACCAGGTCGGCCCAGTCGGTGAACGTGCCCATGAACGAGATTGGGAACCAATCACGCGACGGCTCGCCGATCCCGGTCTGGTTCTTCACGTCGTGCGCGAGGTGCGACAGCGTGTAGCGCTGCGCCTCACGACGCTCGTCGGTGATCTCCTCGTCACGACCGGTGAACGAGACCGGCTGGAACGACAGGAAACTGATCGTTTTCGGATTGTCGAGGGCGAACTGCACGACCCGGCCCACCTGCTCGTTGTTGATCCCGTTGATGATCGTGATGACCGGCACGATGTCGACCCCCGCCGTGTGGAGGTTCTCGATCGCGCGGAGCTTCACATCGAACAGGTTCCCGACGAGCCGGTGCGAGTTCGCAGCGTTGCCGATGCCGTCGAACTGCAAGTAGGCGTAGCGCAGACCGGCGGCGGCCGCCGCTTTGGCAAAGTCGAGACTCTTCGCGAACTCGATGCCGTTGGTCGCCGCCTGGACGCTGTTGTAGCCGACCTTGCGGGCGTACCGGACCGCGTCGAGGAAATACGGCGACATCGTCGGCTCGCCGCCCGAGAACTGCACCGACATCTGCCGCCTCGGCTTGATCGAGATGGCGTTGTCGAGCAGCGTCTTGATGTCGTCCCACGATAGCTCGTGCACGAAGCCAACCTGGTTGGCATCCATGAAGCACGGGTCGCACATCATGTTGCACCGGTTGGTCAGGTCGATCGTCAACACCGACCCGCGGCCGTACTTGATGGTGCTGCTGCCGTGGTTATGCAGCTTCTCGTCGTTGTGCGCGCGCATGTCGCTGCCCGGGAACGTATCCTCGAGGTGCTGGAAGAACTCCGTGTCGATCGCCATGACGTCTTCGAAGTGTCCATGGATCGGACAGTCCTTCACCATCATGATCTTGCCGTCGCGTTCGATGATCTGCGCTTTGATCTCGCCGACCTTCTCGTTCAGCAGGATCTTGTAGTCCTTCTTGCCGTCGAGAATCTCTTGGCGCGCCTCACGCACACATTTCGGACAGAGCGAATCGGTCTCGCGCGGCCACCCCAACGGCGGCTTGACCTTCTCGTGCGACTTCAACAGCGGCTTATCCGACCAGTTCGGGGTGAACGACGGCTGCTGGGCCAGCGTGTTGTATTTGTCGTAGAAAAACCAGGCACCGTTCGCGGCGACTGACAGTCCCTTTTCGAGGTATTTGATTGGCTTGTGCATCAGCGTTCCGTCTCCCACCGGACGCGCGGTCGACCAGCCGACCCCTCTGTCGGACCGGTCCCGCGACAAGTCTTTTATCGGCCATAGGATAGCCATGATTCGCGCCCCAACGCGCAAACATTCTGTGGAGGGGCGTACCGGGGTGGTGAACGGGTCCAGCGGCGCCTGAACGGGCGCGATCTCTAGTCCCGCAGGCCTTCATTCATGCAGGTCGTATTGGCGAAACGTCAGATTGAGCCGTCCCCGGAATGGAAAATCGGTCGGCTCGGTGCCGTTCAGGAGCCGGGTCACGCCGTGGTACCGCAGCCGACTCGGCCCTCCCATGACGAACGCATCGCCCGCGTGCAGCGCGAGAGCGGTGGTCTCGTCGCGCCGGCGGAACCCGCCGACGACCAACCTCGCCGTCGCGCCGAATGACAGAGACACGATCGGCACGCCCGCTTCGAGCGTCGACGGAGTCTCGTCTTTATCCTGATGCAACCCCATCTTCCCGGACGGGTCATATCGGTTGATGAGACAGATGTCCGGATGAACGGCGAAGCCGGCGACTTCGGCGGCGCGAACTGCCACGCCGAGGAGCTCCGGTGGAATCTGCGGCACCGGTTGATCATCGTAGTCCGTCCGCGTCGATTCGTAGGTGTACGTCATTGCGTCCCAGTGACGACCGAGACAGAGTATCTCGCACCGCATATGACCACCGCCCCGCACCTGCGGTCGATAGAACCCGACCGGGCCGTCGGCGATCTGCTGCACCCGATCGACGAGGCCCCGCTGCTCGTCCAGCGTCAGGAACGCCGGGACGTGGAACGCGCCAGGATAGATCTCCACGACGGACATCGCGTTCGGTTCAAGGTTCAAGGCTCTATCATGACACCTAGATGGCCGACTCCTCCGACGTGGTCGTCGTCGGTGCTGGCGTGTTTGGTGCATGGACCGCACATCAACTCAGGCTGACCGGACGCTCGGTCACGCTCGTCGACGCCTTCGGAGCCGGTCATTCGCGCTCCAGCTCCGGCGGCGAGTCACGCATCATCCGGCTCAGCTACGGCGACAAGGCGCTGTATTCGCGCTGGGCCCGACAGTCTCTGGCGCAGTGGCAGACGATGTTTGCCGATGCCCGCCCGTCGCTGTTCCACAAGACCGGCGTCCTCTGGCTCGGGCGTGATGGCGACGACGTTTTCGACGCGACGCTCGCGACGCTCGGACAGCTCGGGGTGGACATCGAAGTGCTCCCCCGAGCCGAGCTCGACGCCCGGTTTCCGCAGTTCGACTTCGACACCATCGCGCACGCCATCTACGAGCCGGAGGGCGGGGTGCTCCTGGCACGACGCGCGGTCGATGTCGTCGTTCAACAAGGCATCCGGCGAGGCATCGACTACCGGGTAGCGGCGGTTCAGTCGATTGGATCCGACGGACGGATCGAGAGTGTCTCACTTAAAGATGGCAGTCGGCTGTGGGCCGACACCTTCGTATTCGCCTGCGGCCCCTGGCTCCCTAAACTGTTTACGGACGAGCTCGGGGCCCGTCTGCGAGTGACCCGACAAGAGGTGTTCTTCTTCGGCGTCGGCGCCGGCGACAGACGCTTTCGACCGCCGGCGATGCCCGCGTGGATCGACTTCCGCGCCGGCGTTTACGGCATTCCGGACATCGAAGGCCGCGGCACGAAGGTCGGCCTCGACGAGCACGGCGCCGTCTTTGACCCGGATCGTGGCGACCGGCTCCCGTCGGCCAGCGCCCTCTACACCGCACGCCGGCTCGTCGCCGCCCGCCTTCCTGCGCTCCGGGACGCGCCGCTGCTCGAGGCCCGAGTCTGTCAGTACACCAATACCTGGGACGGCAATCTCTTGGTCGACCGGCACCCCGCGCACGACAACGTCTGGCTCGTCGGCGGCGGGTCGGGGCATGGATTCAAGTTGGGGCCGGCGGTCGGGGCCTATGTGGCGGCGCACGTCGACGGCAACGGCACCACCGAACCGGAGCTGAGTTATGCCACCAAGCATGCGACGCAGGCGCGCGCGGTCTATTAACGCGAGTTGCACGTGCGTGTAGCGGATCGAGCGGCTCCTGGGTAGGTTCGGAACGACATCGGCGAGCGAGCGGGCGGGCTCGACCGCGCCGCCACGGTCGGGGGGTCACGGAGGACGCCATGAGGCCCGCCGACGTCCGCGCGGCTGAAAACGTCGCCGGAGCCGCCAGCGGACGAGCTTGCACCCTGTGATCCGTGCCGGTCCAGTCACCCCTGCTGCGGGTTGCAGTGGCACGCGCCGCCCCTGACCAGCTGTTGCTCGCCGCGTCAGGCGTTCCGCCTGCGGTCGGAGGTGACGTTTTCCGGCGGGCCGATCCCGCGTCTGGAGTGACACCCCGACCGTGGCGGCCGCACGCGTGCCGCGGGCATTACGTGCCCGCTACACACTAACGAAACGCGCGTTAGCACTCAGCGAAGAGTTTGAAACGTGATGCCGAGCGTGAGAGTCTAAAAGGGTTGTGACCGGACGAACCTTCGCATCGCTCGCCGTGGTGGCGTTTCTTGCCGTCACCCCCCCCGCTGTCGGCTCGGCCGCAGATGCCTTCGACCATGGCTACACCGAGTACGGCCGCCTGCTGCGCGCACACGTCGTCGGCGTGCGCGTCGACTACGCGGCGCTCCAGCGAGACGGGGCGGCGCTCGACGCGGTCGTCGGCGCGTTCGGGCAAGTGAAGACGGCTGAGTTCACGGCCTGGTCAGACGCGGAACAGATCGCCTATTTGATCAATGCTTACAATACGTTCACGCTCCAGGCGGTCGTCGACCACTATCCGATCAAGCGGCGCTGGTTCGACTTCTTCAACCCGGCCAACAGCATCAAGCAGATTCCCGGCGTCTGGTCGCGGCTCCGGTGGCAAGTCGCCGGCACGGAGATGACGCTCGACGAGATCGAGCACGGCACGCTCCGGCCGCACTACAACGAGCCGCGCATCCACTTCGCCGTCAATTGCGCGGCGGTCAGTTGTCCTCCGCTGAGGCCCGCGCCGTATGTCGGCAAACGGCTCGATCGCCAGCTCATCCTTGCCGCGCGCGATTTTCTGGCGAGCGATCTCGGCGTCGCAGTCGAAGACGACACCCTACGCGTATCGAGCGTGTTGAGCTGGTTCGGCGACGATTTCATCGAGCAGTACTCGCGGTTGGTCGAGGGACGCGGATCGGCCAGAGACCGAGCGTTGATCGGCGTCGTCGCCAAGTACGGCCCGCCGGACGCGGCGCGCGTCGCGCAGAGCGGCAACGCCCGCATTCGCTTTCTTGACTACGACTGGTCGCTGAACGACACGGCGACGCGGTAGCATCCTTTCGGCACTTCGATTGCACGCGTCGGTGGTAAGATGCCGCCCTCGCGCTCACCGGACCGTCGCACGATGGAAGCAGTATTCAAGAGTCTCGACAAGCGGGTCGGCCGAATCGAGCAGATCCTGCCAACGCTCGCGACGAAGGAAGATCTGCGGCAGCTCGCCACGAAGGATGAGCTGCACGGACTCGAGGAGCGGCTCCGGACGCATTTTGACGTCGTCACAGAGAGCGTGCGGGACGACATTCAGTGGATCGCCGATGGACTGACGGCGCTCAGCCACCGCGTGAGCGCGCGCTGAGTCGAGTCCACACAATCTCTCCCGTCTCGCCAATCATCGCGCTGTTGAGAGTCTAACAGCGGTGGGAACCGCGGATTCGCCCGGGCTCAAGGCTCAGGGTGCGGAGCAGCGCGGCTACGACTGGATGGCGCTCGCGCTCGTCGGCCGGGATTGCGCCGGCGCGCGCCGTGCGGCTGGATTCGCCGCGTAGCGGCGAATCAAACGTGCCCCAAACAAGACCGCCAACACCGCCGCGTAGATGAGCGGCTCCCCGGTTTCCAGCTTGACCAGCCAGAGGAAATGGACGACGCCGGCAATCGCCGTGACGTAGATCAGCCGGTGCAGCGACGTCCAGCGCTTCCCGAGACGACGAATCCATCGCTGAGTCGACGTGACGGCAAGCGGGACCAACAGGACGAACCCGAGGAAGCCGGCGGTGACGTACTTCCGCTCGACGACGTCCTCGGTGATCGACACGATGTCGAAGAAGTGATCGAAGACGACATAAGTCGAAAAGTGCAGCGTGGCGTAAAAGAACGCGAAGAGGCCGACCATCCGCCGATAGCGGATCACCGCGTTCCACCCGCTGAGCCACCGAATCGGCGTCACGGCGAGCGTCACCAGCACGAACCGCAGCGTCCAGTTCCCGGTCCGGTGGGTGATGTCCTCGACCGGATTGACGCCCAGCCCGCCGGCGAACGCGTCCCAGGTGAGCACGAGCGCCGGCGCCAGGCACAGAAGGAAGACCGCCGGTTTCGTGCGCCGGACGAGCTCGGTGGCCATCATGACAGCGGCAGGGTCACGTGGCCCTGATCCCTGCTCGCTAGTACTTCTCCGCCAGGTCCATCCCATCGTACATGCTGGCGACCTGGTACCCGTACCCATTGAACTTGCGAGTCCGTTGCCGGAAGAAGCTCCCGATGTGCCGCTCGCTCGCCTGGGACCAACGCGGATGGTCGACCTCGGGATTGACGTTGGCGTAAAAGCCGTACTCGTTCGGGATCGCGACGTTCCACGAATTCTTGGGCTGATCCTCGACGAACTCGATCTTGACGATCGACTTGATGCTCTTGAAGCCGTATTTCCACGGCACGACCAACCGGATCGGCGCCCCGTTCTGATTCAGCAGCGTCTTGCCGTACAGCCCGACCGCCAGGATGGCGAGCGGGTTCATCGCCTCGTCCATCCGCAGCCCCTCGACATACGGCCACTCGAGGCTGCGAGTCCGCTGGCCGCGGAAATCATCCGGTCGGACCAGCGTCTCGAACCTCACGTACTTCGCCCTCGACGTCGGCTCGAACCGCTTGATCAGGTCACCGAGCGGGAACCCGACCCACGGCACCACCATTGACCACGCCTCGACGCAGCGCAGGCGATAGATCCGCTCCTCGAGCGGATGCGGCGCCAAAATGTCCTCGAGCGTGTAGTCGGCCGCCGGCTTGTTCATATGCCCTTCGACACGCACCGACCAGGGGTCGACATCGAGATCATCGGCGTAGCGCTTCGGGTCTTCCTTGTTGATGCCGAATTCGTAGAAGTTGTTGTAGCTCGTGATTTCCTCGAACGTGTTCGGGGCGGCATCGGTGCTGTACTGGCTCGTCTGCAGGTCGGGCAACTCCTGCTGCGGCGCCGCCCGAAGACCGCCCGGCACCCCACCGAGCGTCGCGGCACCGGCGACGCCGAGCGCCGCCCCGGACGCCACGCGGATGAACTCGCGTCGGTTCCAATAGAGGTCCTCCGGCGTGATTTCCGAAGAGAGAATGTCGGGGGCCTGTTTGATCAGCATCGGCGCTTCCTCTACTCCTTGGACACCCCGGGGCGCGGCTGTCGGCGGCCGTCCCTCCCGGGGCCTGGTAAGGCTATGTTGCGATCGTCGCCCCGGGATGGTCGGTTGTCAATAGTGCCAGACCGAGCGGCGCCACCGCGACCTCGGCGGTGTAACCAGAACCACGCCCCACTCGCGGCGACAAGTCCGTACTCGAGCGGCTCGACCCACCCGGGAAGCACCCAACCGACGCCGGCTAGCTGCGGTGCCCACACCGCATAGGTGGCGATCGACGTGAGCGTCCAGACGGCGAGCGGGATGGTGGCCAACCCGGTGAGGAACGGGGTCAACCAGACGAGATACCACGGGTAGATGGCCGGCATCAACCCGACCGCCACCGCCATCGGCCAGGCCCACGCCGCCGGATCGTCGCGGTCCAACGTCCGGCGCGCCCGCACCGCGACCGCCAGTCCGGCCGCTACCGCGAGCCCCACGAGTGCCGGCATGCCGAACACTGGCTCCATCACTCGAAAGAGCGGCGCGTTGAACCGCCACTGCGCGGCGTAGGTCGCCAGCGACCCGACCGGAAGCTGTCCGCCCTGCATGAATGGCACATAGAGCAACACGACGAAGGCGAGCCCGGCCAGCGCATGCGTCAGCCGAACGCGACGCCATAACAGCGGTACGAGCACCACCGGCAGAAACTTGACGGCGAACGCGCCGGCGAGCGCCACCGCCGCGAGGAGTGATCGTCGTCGCGACAACGCATATCCCCCGGCCACGAGCAGCAACGTGCCGACCACATCGATGTGCCCGCCGCCGGCCCCTTCGAGCGCCACGAGTGGATGCCACGCATAGGCCAGCACCCACCAACGGTTGCGCCCCGCCGTGAGCAACCAGCGCCACAACAGCACCACAATCAACACGTCCGCGACGATCACGGCGAGGGCGACTGCCTCGACCGACTCGTGCACCGTCGTGACCCCGAGAAAAAAATACTGGGCGAGCGGTGGATAGATCGTCGGCAACGCCGCGTTCGTCGGATCGATCCGTCGGGTCAGCTCGGTGTGGAGCGACGCCAGCGCCGGATCGGCCGGTACGGTCTCGTATGGGTTCAGGCCACGCTGCTGTACCCGTCCATCCCACACATAGCGGTACACATCGTCCGAGACGAGCGGTACGCCGCCCAGCAGCGCCAGGCGCCACGCCAGTCCGAGCCCGAGGCAGACGACGAGCTCTTTCGAGGTGCCCGGTGGCCGCGTGTGAATCACCCAGAGCACCGCGAGATAGGCAAGCGCGGCCACCAGCACCAGGACGAGGAACGTCCCAATCTGCTGACGCGCGTCGAGCCCCCCAACCGTCACCAGGACGATCAGGAGGAGGGTGCCCAGTCCAAATATCGGCTTTGCCATCTTGAACCCCAGAGTTCACTCGAGTTCAGGAGCCCGTCGTGGACGTCGCGCGCGTGCGTCGCGTCCGCCACAGCGACCAGATCGTGTACAGCATGCGTGTGCCAGCTCGCACGGTTCCGCTGACGGTACCCGAGATTTTCGACTGTCCGATACGCGCGCGTTGCCGCACCGGAACCTCGCGAACCGCGAGGCCCGCCTCCGCCGCCTTGACCTGCATCTCGATCGTCCATCCCCAGGTTTGGTCCTGCATCGCGAGCGCGTCAAGCGCGCGGCGACGAATGGCGCGGAACGGTCCGAGGTCACGATACCTCGTACCCCATAGCCGGTTGACCAACCAGACGCACACGTCAGTGCCGACCCGCGCGTGCCACGGACGGGCACCGCCGCGGTCGCCAACCACGAAGTCGACGGTGCCGTTACGGATCGGCTCGAGCAGCGCGCTCATGTCCTCCGGATAGTCGCTGCGGTCGGCGTCGAGAAAGACGATGATCGTCTCGTCCGCAGATGACGCGGTGCGAAGACCGGCCAGGCAGGCACGCCCGTACCCGGCGCGCGGTTCCGCCACCACCGTCGCCCCGGCCCGACGGGCCCGCTCGGCCGTAGCGTCGGTCGAGCCGTTGTCGACCACGATGACGTCGTCGATTCCGTCCGGGATCTCGGACAGGACGTCGGCGATGGCTGCTTCCTCGTTGAGTGCCGGCATGATGACCGACACCGGTCCGGCGTCCGAGGGGACCCGCGGCACCGCACGGACCTCCGTCGTCGGCGCGGTCCCGTAGTACCAACGCGCGAGCCGCCGCGGCGCGACCCCGAGGAAATAGAGCACCGCCAGGCCGACATTCGACACCGTCCGCTGCACCCAGCCATCACGCTCCCACCGCCGTGCCGACACCTGAACGGACACCGACGGAAACCAGAGCTGCCCGATCGAACCGAGACGCCGAACGAAGTCGACGTCTTCCATGAGTGACCAGTCCTCGTACCCGCCGAGCGTCTCGAACACGTCATGTCGAACGAAGATCGCTTGGTCGCCGTAAGGCAACCCGAACCATCGCACGCGCGCCGCGACACCGGCTTCAATCAGGCGCGCAGCGCGTCGTGACGAGGCAATCGTCAGCTGAAACGCGCCGCCGACGACGGCCGGTTGCGCATCGGCGTCCTCGAGGGTCGTGGTCCACCGCGCGTCGAGGCGCGCATCGGCGTGAAGAAACAGCAGCCACCGCCCCGAGGCCGCGCCCGCGCCGGCGTTCATTTGCCGACCACGGCCCGGCTCGCTGTCGACCCACCGGACGGCGGGGAGGGCGACCTGCAGCGCCGCGAGCGAGCCATCGGTGGAATCGCCGTTGGCCACGACCACCTCGACATGCCCGGAGGAGATGTCGGACCGCAACGATGCCAGGAGCCCCGACAGCTCCGGTGTATCCCGGTACACCGGGATCACGATCGATATCAGCGGAGTGGGCACTGGCAACGTTCGCGACGAGCGTAGCAGGCCTGCCCGAGTGCCGCGGGGAGGGGTGTGGCCGCAGGGGCGAGCCAGAATCAAGGCTCGAGCTCAAGGAAGCGGGCGGTCTCGGCCCAGATCCGCTCGAGGCTTGCACCGAGCTGATGGTCGTCGTCGAGCGTCACTAGGTTGACATACGCACGTGCGGCGGCAAACCGATCCACCATCCGCGAATCGACGACGCCGTCGCGGCTCCCTTGCAGGATGAGCGTCGGGATGGCGCGTGCCGTCTCGAACGAGTCATACGGCAGCGCGTCGCGGAACAGCTCGAAGTGGACGCGGCGGGTCTCCTGGCTGGCATAGTGCGTCAGTGTCCACCACCCGGTCTCTTCCCACTCCGCCATCCCGTCGGCGCCGAGATCCCCGATCGGCGTTCTTCCAAAGTCGAGTGCCGGCGCCAGAAACACCAGCCGGTCGATTTTGCGGAAGAGGCGAGCCGTGGCCTGTTCGGCGACATGGAGCGCGACGAACGCGCCGAGGCTCGACCCGAAGAGCACCACCGGGCCGTCGGGGAGCGCGTCGACGAGCTCCGTAACCTGGCCCACCATGCGCGAGGTGGTCAGCGTCGAGAAGTCGGGCTCGTTCAAGTCGGGACAGGTGAAGGCGATACCGCGCTCTCTCAGACGATCTTTGAGGAAGGTCGCCTTCGAGGACGCGGGAGACGAGGCAAACCCGTGAAGGTAGACGACTTGCAAGAGGGGCGGCTCCTACAGCAGGTACGTGCAACCGGGTCGGCAGCGGCAGGGGAGCTCGCCGAACCCCTCGGTGTAGTAGTTGTAGGTCAACTCCTCGCCGGCTTTGATGTTACGCCCCGCGATGATCCAGATCGTGTCGCCGATGACGTCGCTATAGCAGTTCGGCTGGCAGGCGTGGTTGATGAAGCGCGCCACGTTGCCGCGGACGCTGGCATCTCGTGCGTAGAGGTGGTTGACGCGGAAGCACCAGATCTCGCCGCGTGCGAGGTATTTCGCTTCACGCGGCGTGCTGTCGCTACTTCTGATCTTCTCTCCCGCGTAGTGGATGATCCGTTTGTTCTTGTTGATGTCCTCGAGCGAGAAGACACCCCATCCATGAAGCTTCGAACGTTTTCGCCTGATCTCGGGAAAGGAGAGACCGGTCGCGAACGGATCCGAGTGGTCACGCGGCCTCCCACGCCTCGACATGGGGCGTAAGTATAATGCCCGCCGATGTCGGGATGGTGCGACGAGGTGCCGCCGCGGATGCTCCTTGAGGGCGTCACGCAGCTCAACCGTGGCGAGTTCTTCGAGCAGCACGAGACGTTGGAGGATCTGTGGCGGGCCGAACCACGGGAGGTCCGACGGCTCTACCAGGGTATCTTGCAGATCGGCGTCGCGATGTATCACATCTCGAGATGCAATCACCACGGTGCGGTTTACATGCTGACGCGCGGTCCTGGCTACCTTCGTCCCTTCGCCCCGGCCTGTCAGACCGTCGATGTGACCGACCTGCTCGACCAGGTAACCCGTATTCTGCGCGAAGTCGAACAACTCGGGCCTGACGGACTCGATCGGTTCGACTGGTCACTTGCGCCGCGGGTCCGGTTCACACCCTAATAATCTCTGGAGAGAGCAATGCCCGCACCACGCTTCACCCCAAAGACGTTGACCTTTCTCCGACAGCTCAAACGCCACAACGACCGCGAGTGGTTTCACGCGCACCGCGACGATTACGAGCGGCACGTGCGTCGGCCGATGATCGAGCTCGTCGAACGCCTCGCCGTTGACCTCCGCACGTTCGCACCCGACCTCGTCGCCGTCCCGAAGAAGTCGATCTACCGCATTTACCGCGATACTCGATTTTCGCCGAACAAGACTCCGTACAAAACCCACGTGGCGGCGATCTTCCCGCATCGCGACCTGGCGAAGCACGAAGGCGCCGGACTGTACGTCCACGTTGCGCCGGATCACGTACTCGTGGGTGGTGGACTCTATCGTCCGGAGCCACGGCAGCTCTATCGCCTGCGCGAGCACATCGCCGCCAACGCGCGCCGGCTCCGCACCATCGTCGGGTCGCCCGTCTTTCGGCGCAGCTTCGGCGAGCTCTCCGGCGAGCGCCTACGGCGGGGGCCCTGCGGATTCGATCCGGACCATCCGGCGGCGGAATTCCTCCGTCTCAAGCAGTTCCTGGCCGGGACGGAGCGCCCGGCGACTTTTGCCACCGGTCCACGCTTCTACGCCTCGCTCCTGCGGCTGTTCAAGCAGCTCGCCCCCTTCATTCGGTTCGTGAACGAGCCGCTGGCGGGCAAGCAATTCGAGATCTAGTCGACGAGGAAACCCCCAGGACCCCGGCTCCGTCTAACTAGACGGGGCCTGCGGCCCCGCTCCGTGCCGGCGGGGCCGCCGTGCGCGCCCTATTTCAGACTCTGTCGAGGAGGATTCGATGCGTCGCATGCTCTGGATGGTCGTCATCGGTGTCGCTGCGGTCGGCCTGCTCGGCTGTGAGGTCGGAATCGCCGGGAGCGGACTCAGCGTCAACTTCGGCCGGCAGGCCGACGAGCTCTTCCAATGGGAGGGCCGCCTCGCGGCCGGACAGCTCATCGAGACCAAGGGGATCAACGGTTCGGTCGAGGCGCACCGCTCGACGAACGGTCTCGTCGAGGTCTCCGCCGAGCGGTGCGGGAGGCGGAGCGATCCAGATGTGCGTATCGAGGTCGTCGAGCACGCCGGAGGCGTCACGGTCTGCGCGGTTTATCCGCGCGAAGGCAATGTGTGTCTCCCTGGCGACGAGGGGCGGATCAGAGCCAGACGCAACGACGTGAAGGTCACCTTCACGGTCGCGGTGCCAGAGTCGGTCGACTTCACCGCCAGAACCGTCAACGGCTCGGTGAAGGCCGCCGATCTGAGCGACGACGTCCGTGTCCATACGGTCAACGGCAGCGTCGATGGGTCGACCGATGGCCACGTCCGGGCCAAAACCGTCAACGGGTCAATCAAAGCGTCGATGGGTCAGGCCGATTGGGACGGAGCAGCGGCGCTCGAAACGGTCAACGGCAGCGTGACGATCTGGCTGCCCGATGCGGGCGACGTCGACCTCCAGGTGCGAACGACGAACGGTTCGATCAAGAGCGACCTCGAGATGAGCAACGTCGATGCCCGCCGCCGCCGGCTCGACGCGCGCCTCGGCGACTGTGGGCGTGACCTCCGGGTAAAGACGGTCACCGGGTCGGTGCGGATTCGCAGGAGTAATTAGAAGGGGCTTCTTCAGACGGAGTCTGCGCCCCCGCACCCCGCCGCGCTGCGGCTAACGTCCCAGGACGCGGCGTAACGCCTCCTCCAGTGTCGGGTACCCGAACGTAAAGCCGGTCTCCTCGAGGCGGACCGGTGCGACGTTGGTGCTCGCTAGGAGGAGCGCGTCGGCCATCTCCCCAAACGCGAGACGGGCGGCAAACGCCGGCAACGGAAAGATCGTCGGACGGCGCAGAACACGACCGAGCGTCTTGGTGAACTCGGCGTTGCGCACCGGATTCGGCGCCACCACATTGACCGGTCCCGCGAGGTCGTCGATGCGTAGCGCGTGTCGCACACTCGCCAGGACGTCATCGAGCGCCACCCAGCTCATGTACTGCTGACCCGACCCGATCACGCCTCCGACACCCATCCTGAAGGGCAGCAGCATCTGCCCCAGCGCGCCACCGGCCGGGGTGAGCACGATTCCGACGCGGAGGTGCACGACACGGATGCCGATTGCGCGCGCCGGAGCGGCGGCCGCCTCCCACGCCTGGCACACGTCGGCCAGGAAGCCGGTCCCAGGCGGTGACGATTCCCTCACCCGCTCGTCGCCGCGATCGCCGTAATACCCGAGCGCCGATGCGACGATCAACGTTGTCGGTGGCTGGTCGAGCCGAGCGAGCGCGGTGGAGAGACGCTCGGTTCCGTCCACGCGACTGTCTCGAATGCGTGCCTTCTGTGCCTCGGTCCATCGGGCGGCGGCGATATTCTCTCCCGCCAAGTGAACCACGGCGTCGATGCCGTCCACCGCGCCGGCAGAGAGCTCCCCGGTGGCCGGGTCCCAGCTCGGCGTATCGGACGTGGCGACGCTGCCGCGCCGGAGCGCGACCGTCGCGTCGCCTCCGCTCTCGAGGAAGGGCACCAGCGCCGACCCGATCAACCCAGTGGCGCCGGTGACGACTACTCTCATGCGTACCTACGATCAATGAAGTCTATTGCAGACCTTCGTGGAGAACGGTGGGCGCCGGCCCACGGATGTCCCAGACGACGCGCAACCACGACAACAGCACGACACCGTAGTGCGTCATGTCGATCTCCCACCAGTAGAATCCCTGGCGCTCCGACGCCGGGTACCGATGGTGGTTGTTGTGCCACCCCTCTCCAGCCGTCAGCAGAACAAGCCACAGGCTATTGCGGCTGGCGTCATCCGTTTCGTAGCGGCGCCGGCCAAACCGATGGCCGATCGAGTTGACGGCGAACGTGACGTGATACAGGACGGTGGTGCTGCAAAACAATCCGACGACCACCAGCTGCCAGCCGCTGGTCCCGAGCTGCGGATACGCCACGGCAAGCCACTGGCCGAGCGCGAACAACACCACACCAAGACTGAGGGGTGCAACGTAATGATTGGTGTCGAGCCACCTGATCTCGCGGTATTCGGCGAGGTCTGGCACCAACTCGAACCGCGTCGCCTCGTTTCGTGTGCTCATGACCCAGCCGGCATGCGCCCACGCGAAGCCTTTGACCCCTGGCGGATGGATGTCTTCGTCGATGTCGGCGTGACGATGATGTAGACGATGATGACCGGCCCACCAGAGCGGTCCGCGCTGCGCCGCGGCGGCGCCGAGCCACGCCAGGACGAACTGAAACGCACGCGTTGTCTTGAACGACCGGTGACAGAAGTACCGGTGATAGCCGGCGGTCAGGCTAAACATCCGCGTCAAGAGCGTGGCCAGGCCGACGAGCAGCGCGACCGGGGTCACGCCGGTCAGGAACACGCACAGGCAGCACGCGTGGACGCCGATGAACGGCAGGTTGGTCAGTCAATCGATCCGATCGGCTTCATGCGATCTGACCGATTCAGTCGTTGGCGTCACGTTGTTCTCCGGCACCGACCCTCCCTCCACCCGATGCGGCAGCACGCACAAGCCCCCCATCTTATAGGGAACGCGGTAAGATACGAACCAAGGAGATTCTCCGTGCTCCGGGAGTTCGTTGATATTTTATCGCGTGGCTGCCACCTCCGCTGCCCGTGCTGCGGCTACGGGCGGCTCTTCAAGTCCTTTGCCACAATGCATGAACGCTGCGCCGGTTGTGACGAGCGTTTCGAACGCGAACCCGGTCAGTGGTTCGGCGCGGTCTATATCAATCTCGGTCTCACGCTCGGATTCTCGGTGGCCGGGTATCTGGCGCTGCAAACCTTCACAGCGATCACCCCGGCCGAGCAGGCGACAATCTGGACAGCGGTCGCGGCCGCGGGACCGTTCGTCTTCTATCGTCTCTCGAAGGGCCTGTGGGTCAGCGTCGTCTTCTTGGGCGAAGGACTCTACGTCCGGTGGCCGAGCCCGGCTGAGGACCTGACTTCCCGTGGCCGAACCGGCAGACGCGCCGCCCCCCGGCAGCCCCACCCCGTCCCGTAGCGACCCGCGTCTTGCGGCGCGCGCCTCGGCCGTCCTGTTGCGTCTCGGCGAAGCCTTTACCTACCCCGCCTTCCGGAACGTGTGGAGCGCCGCGTTCACATCGGCGGTCGGCACCTGGATGCAGCGCTTTGCGCAGCAGTGGCTCATCTTCACCCTGACCGGCTCGGCGTTCTATCTCGGCCTTGATACCTTCGTCGGCAACCTCCCGCTCCTGCTCTTCACGCTGATCGGCGGCGTCGTCGCCGACCGCTACGACCGGCGGTACCTGCTCATGGGGTCGCAGATCCTGCAGATGCTCTGCGCGCTCACCCTCACGGCGCTCGTGCTCACCGATACGGTGCGCCTTCGCTACATCCTGGCGCTGTCGTTCGCGACTGGTTCGGCGCAGGCGTTCGGCGGACCGGCGTTCCAGTCGCTCCTGCCGGCGCTCGTCCCGCGAAAGACGCTCCCGAATGCCGTCGCCTTGAACTCGATCCAGTTCAACCTCGCCCAGTCGGTCGGGCCGCTCATCGGCGGCTTCATCTTTACGACGCTCGGGCTCGTCGCCTGCTTTGGCTTGAACGGCGCGTCGTTTCTCGTCGTGGTAGCGGTGCTGGCGTTTGTCTCCGTGCCACCCCCGAATCGGGCGACCCGGCGCCCGGTGGTCGAGGAGCTCAAGGGCGGGCTGCTCTATGTCCGGCGCGGCGGCGCTTTGCTGACCCTGACGGTGCTGGCAGTGGCGACGACCTCCCTGGGACTCCCCATTCGGGCCTTCCTGCCGGTGTTCGCCGGTGACCCCACGACACTGAGCCAAATGATGACCGCGCTCGGCACCGGGGCGGTGGTCGGGGCGCTCGTGGTGGCATGGCTCGGCAGCTTCGACCGGATGGGACTGACCTTGCTCTCGGTGCTCGCGGCGTTTGGCGTGTTGATCGCGGCGTTCGCCCTCGTACCGGTCGGCCCGCTCAGCTACGTCCTCCTGTTTCTTGCCGGCGCCGCGCTGCTCATCGTGTTCTCCCTCACCGCGTCGCTGGTCCAGCTGACGGTCCCGGACGAGCTGCGTGGCCGCGTGATGAGCATCTATCTGATGGCGTTTCGTGGCGGGATGCCGATTGGGAGCCTCGTGAGCGGCTACTTCACCACCCTGGCGTCAACCGAAGCGGTGATTGCGGTGAACGGGGGCCTGCTGACACTGGTGGCCGTGTACTTCCTCGTTCGGAGCCACGGCGTGCGGGAGTTGTAGCGGCTTAGCTTAGTCGGGGCTGGCTGCCCCGAACCCCGCCGCCGGCACTCGCGGGGACCCCGAAAGCCTCACTCCGTGCCGGCGAGGGCGCGCCGTGCGCGCCCTCGCTCAGAGGCCTCCCTCGGGAGTCAATCTCGAATCAGCGGTCGCCAGTTGAGCTCCCAGCTGAGCGGGATCTCGGCCGGCACGTAGCAAATCGCGTCGTCGCACGCCTGATATTCCAGTACCCCTTCCAGTCGCACCGTCGCGTTCGGCTCCGCCGCGAGCGCCCCGATGTCCTGACTCATTGGAATCGTCACGTCCTGCACGATCCGGAACGGCGTCTGGTACACCGGGACCGTCTCATCGAGCGGCTCGAAGTGGTAGGTCTCGGAGGCCGGATAGCTGACCTCGTGGCTCTGGAGGAAATCGGGCGCGGTCATCCGTAAACGGATGACCTGATACGAATGGTCGCCCGGCGCGTAGACGTGCATGTCGGCCTTCGGCGTGACGTCGACGACGAGTGAAAACCGATTCCCCGGCGCGACCGTGTCGTCGGTCGCCCACGCCGTCGCCTCGAGATGGTCGGTCGTCGCGCGCATCGCCGCGCGATCGGTGCCGGCCATCGGATCGCCGAGTCGGAGGACAATGCTGGAAACGGTCGAGCGCTCCTGGTAGGCCGCCTCGAAGAACCGTTCCTCGACTCGGCCGTCGGTGTCGAGGATGAACGTCCCGGGATGCGGCACGCCGTAGAACCGCTCCATCATGGCGCGCCGCTCTTCCGGCGCGTTGGCTGGATTCATCCCCTCGTTGAGGAGGCTGTACGCCTTGATGGTCGACGACCCCTCGTCCGAGAGCAGCGGGAAATCGATGCCGCGCGCGCGGGCGAAACCGGCGAGGGTCTCGACCGGATCATAGGTAATGACGGCGAGACCGATACCGCGCGCCTGAAGATCCGCATAGCGACTTTGTAGCTCCACGAGCTGCGTCTTGCAGTACGGTCACCAATCTGCGGAACGGCTGAAGACGAGCATCAGGCCGTTCGGGCCGATCAACGACGCGAGGTCACGCGTCTCCCCCGCCTGATCAGTGAGCGAGAATGACGGCACCTCGTTGCCTACTTGCGGTCCCAACTGGTCGACGTCGGGCAGCGGCCCTTGGGCACCAACTGCGATCGCGACCGTCAGGACGGCCGCGGCGATTCGAGCGGTTCTCATCGAGATCCTCCTACGTTTTGACGCCGAGCTGGCGGCTGCCGTTTCATAATACCGGGTGGACGCCCGATGATTGTGAGACGCGAACGCGACAGCTTGGTCCTCGTCACGCAGCCCGAGCATGCGGCGCTGTCGGGACGAATCATGGCTGAATGGCAAGCCGACGGTCTCCTCGCCCACGCACGGCGTGAAACCGTGCTCCTGGCGACCCGCGAGCACGACATCGGGTGGCAGCCGGTGGACGCGCGCCCCACGGTCGACACCGAGAGTGGTCAGCCCCACCATTTCATGACGGCACCGGACGCGACCAAACGTGGCATCTGGCCACGCGGCGTCACCCAACTCGAGCTGCGGGATTCCGCGGCCGCCGGGCTCGTGGCCCAGCACGCCCTCACCGTGCTCGACCGCCAACCGTCCGAGGCGTGGCAGCGCTTCTTCTCGGCGATGGAGGCGGAGCGAGATCGGATCGTGGCGAGCGGCGCGTTTGACGGTAGTCTCGACGCGCTGCTGAGCGATTATCGATTCGTCCTGCTCGGCGACCTCTTGTCGCTCGTGTTCTGCTGCGGATGGCGCGAGCCCTTCGGCCGTGATGGCTACGACATCACTCTTCACGGCGATCACCTCGTGGTCCATCCGGATCCGTTTGGCGGTCGCATTGTCGAGCTGGCCGTGGAGGCGCGACGCATTCCAGCGCGGCGGTACGCATCCGAGGACGACCTGCACCGCACGCTCGATGCGGCATCGCGGGTCATGATCCGGGGAGACGCCAGCGGCCACTAGAATGGTGCCGATGTTGAGGAGCCCGTGGCGAAAGTCACGCTGCATTCGACCGGCGAGGCATCCCGCAAGGGCCGGCGCTGCGACCCCATTCAGTGGGGTCACAGATGCCCAATCTGCTCCCTCGTCTCGCCTTGCACTGGCTGAGCGCAACCTCGATCTACGGGGGTCTCGGTGCGACGCGCGACTTTCGCCACGAACTCCTAAAAGCTCGCGCGGACGGATCGGGCTCGCGCTGACCTTGCTTGCCGTCTGGCTGTCCACCGCGACCGGTGCTCACGAAATCGAAAACACGCACGTCCTAGTCAGCTTTCTGCCCGACGACACCTATCAGGTCGACGTCATCAACGACGCTGACTGGATGTGGATGCAGCTGAATCCGAACGCGCTGGAGCTCCCGCCGGTCGACGACCGCGACGCGCAGCTGTCGACGCTCGCGACGACGTTCACCGACGGCGTGACCGTTGTGTTCGACGGGGCCCCGGTCACACCATCGACCGTCGCCTACCTGCCACCGATCGAGCGCAACCGATCCGCGCCGATGGGACTGGCCGAACCGGGCGTGATGCGGTTGTCCGGTCCGGTGCCGAGCGCCGCGACGACATTTCAGTTCGGCTACGACCGCGTGGTCGACGAGTACCCGATGACCGTAGCGCCCGCCGTCGGCGAGCCGGTCACGCGCTGGCTACTCGCCGCGCAGCTCAGCGAGACGTTTGAGTTGGGGGCCTTGACGCCACTGACTCGCTTCCAAGTAGCGGTGCAGTACCTCAGCCTCGGCTTCACGCACATCCTACCGAAGGGGATCGACCACATCCTCTTCGTCCTCGGCCTGTTCTTGTTGAGCACAAAGATCAAGCCGCTCCTGTTCCAAGTCACCGCGTTCACGGTGGCCCACACCCTGACCCTCGCGCTGACGATTTATGGTGTGTTCGCGCTGGCGCCAGCGATCGTCGAGCCCTTGATCGCGTTGTCGATCGCGTATGTCGCGGTGGAGAATCTCGTCACCACCCAGCTCCAGCCGTGGCGCGTGGCGCTCGTGTTCGCGTTCGGGCTCCTGCACGGCATGGGGTTCGCCGGCGTGCTCGCCGACCTCGGCCTCCCGCGGTCGGAGTTCATCACCGCGCTCCTGACCTTCAACGTCGGCGTTGAACTCGGACAACTTACGGTGATTGCCGCCGCGTTCGTCGCCGTGATCGGATACCGGGATCGGTCGTGGTACAGAACCCGGGTCGTGATGCCGGCGTCGCTCG
Organism: Vicinamibacterales bacterium; assembly: GCA_963662965.1. Taxonomy (GTDB): domain Bacteria; phylum Acidobacteriota; class Vicinamibacteria; order Vicinamibacterales; family UBA8438; genus DTWD01. The sequence continues at coordinate 919,576 of OY759970.1, forward strand.
CCATCGCCACCGTTGGTCTCTACTGGACGGTGGAACGTGTCTGGCTCGGCTAGCGCGCGTTTCACCTGCGTGTCGCAGTTCGATCGGCTCGAGACAGGTTCGGAACGACTTCGGCGAGCGAGCGGCCCAGCACTGGTCTCTCTCGGAATCCGCGTCGTCCTTTAGACGGGGCCTGCGGCCCCGAACCCCGCTGCCGGCACTCGCGGGGGGCCCCCTCGCCCCACTCCGGGTCCGGCGGGGGCGCGCCCTGATCGTACCTAGCAACACCTGGCCGCTTCTCACCACGCGAGCGAACGGAGTGGGGCATTCGGGGCCCCGCGAGAGAGCGAGCGAGGGGGTCTGGGGGAAGCGCGTGAAGCTAGGCCATGTCGACCCGAGCGCGATATTCACCCAGTCTGAACAGGGGCACGCGCCGCCCCTGACCAGCTGTTGCTCGCTGCGTGAAGGGTTCCGCCTGCGGTCGGAGGCGAAGTTTTCCGGCGGGCCGATCTGGCGTCCGGAGTGACGCCCCGGCCGTGGCGACTGCACGCCTGCCGCGGGACATACGCGCCCGCTACGCACTAACGAAATGGCGTTAGTAGCTCCCCCCCCTATTCTTGCCAACCACGTCGACCATGCACCGCCTCGTGCCGGTGTGTCCATCTGCCGATCGCACCGCTCGGAAACAGCTTCGCGAGTATCAGACCCAGCTGCACCGTCCCGAGCGGCTTCGACTCGACCGTCACCGCCCCGTCGCGAATCGCGGCGCAAATAGCGTCGGGCTCGGCAGGGGCGTCGACCAGCGAATACGTGTGACCCAGTTGCGCCAACCGATGGACATCGGCATTCCCCACCATCGGCTTCCGGTGTTCCCTGGCCCATCGCTCGGCCGCGGTGTTGAAGTTGACGAGCCGGGAATACAACGTGCTGTGCTCGACCGCGTCGAACAGATTGGCGTAGCGGTCGAGCCGGTGGCGGAGGCAGCACGAGAGCGGAAAGAAGGGATGCGGCGCCACGACGAGCCCGGTCGGCACATCGGACTTGAGCCGACCAATCCCTTCGAACGTGTCAATAGTCTCCGCACGAGCGTCCTCCGGAAAGTTGAGCAGCAAGACGTGGCAACCATCGATGGTCCGCTCGACGCCCGGGATGAGCACGACCCCGCGGTCGGCGGCGTAGGCGCGCAACGGATCAACCTCGAGCTGCTTGTCGTGAAGGGTGATCGCCAGCGCGTGGTAGCCCAGCGCGGCGGCGCGGTCGATCAGCTCGGGTGCGCTGTGCGGGATGTAGTCGGACGGGTCGTCCGCGGTGTGGGTGTGGAGCTCGACCTTGAGCATGCGCCACTCTATTGTGGCCCACGCCCCTTCATGCGGACCAGCGACCGATCCATATGTAGAATCGCGGCGTGACGCGCACGCCGCTCGCCGATCTCGCCACGCTCTTTCTACGCCTCGGCGTTACCGCCTTCGGCGGCCCGGCCGCGCACGTCGCGATGATGCGTGACGAGGTGGTCGAGCGACGCAAGTGGCTCACGGACGGCGAGTTCCTCGACCTTCTCGCGGCGACCAACTTGATTCCCGGCCCCAACTCCACCGAGATGGCGATTCATCTCGGCTACCGGCGCGGCGGCGGGACCGGCCTCGTCGTCGCCGGCGTCTGCTTCATCTTGCCGGCGTCGCTCATCGTCGGAGGCATCGCCTGGGCCTACCTGAGATATGGCGACACGCCGCAGGTCGACTGGTTGATGTACGGGATCGGGCCGGTCGTGATTGCCATCATCCTCCAGGCGGTCCTGAAGCTCGGCCAGAGCGCCATTCGCCGTCCGTCCCATGCCCTGCTTGGCGTCGCGGTGGTGGCGCTCGCCTTGTCGGGCGTCAACGCACTGGCGCTGCTGGCCGGCGGCGCGGCCGTTGGCCTCGCGTGGACCGTCGCACACCCCACCGGCGCGACACTCGCGGCGGGGTTGGCTGTCGCCACGACCGCGTTGAGTGCGGCGGCGCAGGCGACTGCCGCCGACCCGGTCCCGTTCACCCTCACACGACTGACGCTCTTTTTCGCCAAGGTCGGTTCGGTGCTGTTTGGCAGCGGCTACGTCCTCGTCGCCTTCCTGCGTGCCGACCTGACCGAGCGATGGGGGTGGTTGACCGATCAACAGCTGATTGATGCGATCACGGTCGGACAGGTGACGCCGGGACCGGTCTTCACCACCGCCACGTTCATCGGCTATCTGCTCGGCGGCTGGCTCGGAGCGGTCTTGGCGACGGTCGCGATCTTCACGCCCGGTTTCGTCTTCGTCGCCATCAGTCAACCGCTGATCCCGCGCCTCCGCGCCTCGCGGTTGCTGAGCCGAGTGCTCGACGGCGTCGTCGTCGCGTCATTCGGCCTGATGGTCGCCGTAGCGTGGCAGCTGGCGCGTGCCGCCGTCGTCGACATCCCCACGGTCATCATCAGCGTCGCGGCGGCCGGCGCGCTCCTCGCATGGAAGCCAAACTCGACGTGGCTCATTCTGGGAGGAGCCGCAGCCGGATGGCTTCTGCGGAGCGGCTAAGGGCAGGTTCGGCACGGTATCGGCAAGCGAGCGGCCCAGCACTGGTCTCTCCGCACCACGCACCCGCAACGTGCGCTACTTTCCCAACACTTCGATCTCGGCCACCGACCAATAAAACGTCTGATCCTCCCCCATTTGTCGTAGACGCACGAACCGGGCGGTTCGGTCGCCGAGGTCAAAGGTCAGCGGCGTCGTGTAGGGATCGAGAAACGACGCACGAACCGCTTCGGGGTCGGTGGGACCTCCGCGCACCAGCTCCCAGGCCTGCCCGTCAACGGAGAGCTCGATGCCAAGCATCCGGGGAAAGTCCATCCGATGACGGCCGAGACGCATCACGAGGGCGCTGACGCGCTGGGGCGTCCCGAGGTCGAGCAGCAGCTGATGCCCCATCGCCTGCGGGCCGCTGAACCACCGCGTCTCGAGGTCGCCGTCCGCGGCGAAGGCCACGAGATGGCCATTGGCGTTGGTGGTGACATCGGTCAGCGGAATCGCGGATCCATCGGCGACAAACGGTGCCTCGGTGACGGGGGTCTCGCGGAACTCGTACAACGACTCGGTGCCGGTTTCGGCCACCAGCCGGAGCGCCGGCGAACTGGCGACGAGGCTCTCGTAATGCGGCGCGTCGTCGTTCGTCCGGTCGATTCGGATGTGCTCGACCCCGAGCGCCCCAAGCTCGTGCAGCAGTTGCTCTCGGCTGTGACCAAGCCCGTAGGCCAGCGCGCCGTAGTGAGGCGCCACGTACCCGCTGTGACCGTTCACCACCGGCTGACCATGATGGGCGGTGCGGAGCATGGCCGCCACATCGTCATCGCGCCATCCGAGCGGTAGCTCCAGTACCGGTCCCCTGGCCCGGTCGTCGAGAATGGCGGACCGGCGAGGGGCCGGCACCGTCGGCAACGTCACCCACCCATCGAGCAGGATGCCAACCGCGACGACGCCGAAGACCACGCCGCCCCGCCGCAGGTCGGGACGGACGAGACGGGCGTAACTGATGCCGAGCAACGCCGACAAGCAGACGACGGCCAACATCCAGAACCGGGCCGGCACGCGGAGGCCGTCGAACCCGGGCAGCTGCATCAGCCCGAGGTAGGGCGAGTGGGTCATGATGCTCGTCCCCATGACGGTCGGATGCGGCCCCATGGCGAGCACCCCGAGGAGAAACGTCGCCAGCAGATAGAAGGCGAACGGCGAATGGCGACGATAGGCCCAGGCGCCGGCCCGGCTGAGGACGAGCGCGACGACGCTGGCGAGCACCGTCTGTGGAATCGCCTGGTCGGGGCGATTCATCGCGACCTTCCAGCCAAGCGGCGCCAGCTCCCACGGGCCGACGGCGAAGCGATAGGCGAGGCCGGCCGTGAAAAGTGCCGCCGTTGTGGTGACGACGACACGGATGACGCGTAGCACGATCGGCTCGGGACCGGGCGGCCACCACCGCACGCGCAAGAGCACGATCCCCATGAGGACGACCACCGTGAGCCCGGGAAAGAGCTGCCCTTCGGCCTGATGGAACCAGTCAAACCCGCCCCACAGCGTGAGGTGCGTCGACCCGCTGAGCAGCCCGGTCAGATCCGCGCTGTAGCCCTCGATCTCCATTGCCGTGCGCCGCAAGCCGAGCGCGTCGTGGACGCGCTGATACCGAAGCAAGATCGGAAGCGCGGGCAGTGCGGCGAGCACGCCCGTGAGACCAACCGCGCCGACCTTGCGCCACCAACCCTCATTCGGAGTGAACCAGAAGACCCACAACATCACCAGGACAGGAAAGAACGCGAGGAAGTACCCGTTGGTGAATCCCTGCATCGACGTCGCCACACCAAACAGCGCCAGCCACCGGACGTCGCCGACACGAAGGTAGCGGTGGAGCCCCAACAACGCCAGCGGCATCCAAAACGACGCCAGCACCTGCAGGTGGGCGAGCTGGTCCATTCGGTACGGCGCAAACGCAAACGCGAGACCGGCGAGCCAGGCCGCGTCCCGGCGACCAGTCAGCTCCCGACAGAGCAGATACGCCGCCAACCCCGACAGCGGAAACGTCAGGAGGAACGTCACGTTGTAGGCGAGCACCGGGTTCCCGCTCAGCCAATAGACCGGGGTGAAGAACGGCGTCAAACCGAGCAGGTGCTCGGAGTAGGCCAGGATGTCCGGTGTCGGATAGAAAGCCGGCGGATTCCACCAGCGTTCGGTCAACGGCAACGCCTGCGTATTCCACCAGAGGATCCAAGTGTTCAAGACCGGATCCGCCAAGTCGCTCGGCAGCCGCGCCGTCGGCGACCGCAGGAGCGGAATCCCCAGGACGGCAGTGATGAGGAAGTACGACACGAACGCCGAGCCCGCGTTGAGACGACGCGTCCAGGAGGGGACGAGATCGGGCAAATCGACCCGGATTATAGTCCGGGCATACGCTTGATTACTGCCGTCTCGAAACTGATCGGTCGGCCGGGGCCCCGAGCGACATCTTGAGAATCCGTCCACCCGACCGACCACGGCCGGCCCGGTGCGAGATCCGAGCGGCGAGCTCGCGCGCCTCTTCTGACGCGCGGATCAGCATCGGTTGCCCGGTCACGAAGCGGCTGTGGAGTCGCCGGCATTCAGCCTCGACATGGTCGTCGAGCGTCTGAAACTGACCGACCCACATCTGGTGACGCTCGGTCGGAAGCTCGATGCTCCGCATCAGTCTCCGGACAACCTTGAGGTCGTGCAGGCGGCCCAGAGTCTGCTGCACGCGCTTCAGCCGCGACACCGTGGCCGCGTCATCCACCTCGCGGGTACCGGTCGCAATTTCCACGACGTAGCGCAGCTTCTTCGTTGCGATTTGGACCGCGTGCACCCGCTCCGGAACATAAAGGCGGCCGACGGTGGCCACCATCAGCCGCAGCTTCTCGGCGCGGCCCGTCATCCGACGTGCCAGCTCGACGGTCCACGGCTGGTCAGGTCCCCTTGTGCCGATTGCCTTCGACGCGTCGGCAACCGCCCGCTCAACCTTGCGTCGGGTCGGCTCCCTCAACCGGGCGAGCAACCGGCGCGGCTGCCGCTCATGCTCTTCGCCGATGCGCCGGCGCACGCGACCGGCGGCCGCCGGATTGATGCAAGAACTCGACGGCCCTGTCGACGGTCGGTTGGAGATGACCACTGAGCGTCAGCCGATGACGCTCGACCAGCCGCTGCAGGGGGTCTGACACGGACATGGTAGGATGAACCGTTCGTTCCGGAAGCCCAGGATTATACCGGACACCTCGCCGGGCGACGCGTCACGCGTCACACATTCTTCGACTGTATACACCCATGCGTATCGCCGCGATCGATATCGGCACCAATTCGGTCCACATGATTGTGGTGCAGGTGCGACCCGACCAATCGTTCGAGATCATCGACCGCGAAAAGGAAATGGTTCGCCTCGGGGCAGGGGGTCTGGGCGGTCGGGCCCTCACCGAACAGACGATGCGCGCGGCGCTCCTGGCCCTCGGCAAGTTCAGACGCCTAGCCGAGTCGCACGACGTCGACGAGATCGTCGCGGCGGCGACCAGCGCGGTCAGAGAGCCGGGGGCCGATGACCACCTCCTCAAGATCACGCCGGCGGGAGACACCGAGCTTGAGCTGTGGGCAGCCGAGCGGAGCGTGGCACCGCTCGAAGCGGCACTCGGGCGGGTCATTCGCTTCGAGGTCGATGGCCAGCACCGTCCGGTCTCCGGGCTGACGCCGTCCCGGGGCCGCCGTCAGCCGCGACAAGCCGTGACCACCGAGCGAGGCCGCACGACCCCCACAACCCGGCGACGCCTCGCCACATCCCGCCGGACGAGCTAGTGGAGTGTCCGGGTCATTTCGACAGCACCTTTCGGGCGGGGCATCCCCTCGCCACGGTCGCGGTCCTGGCGCTCTTGGTGAACGCCGCATCGGCGCAAGAGGGTGGGCTGATCGCGCCGGGCGCGGCGGTCCGGCGTCTGGCCACGGGGTTTGCCTTCCTCGAAGGTCCGGCGGCGGATGGCTACGGCAACGTGTACTTCACGGACATTCCAAACGAGCGCATCCACCGCTGGACCCCGGGGGAGGGGGTGACCGTCTTCCGCGAGGACTCCGGACGCGCCAATGGTCTGCGCTTCGATCTCGACGGACGACTGCTCGTCTGCGAAATGGGTCGACGGCGCGTGACGGCGATCGATGTCGACGGCGTGGTGACGGTCCTCGCCGATCGGTATGATGGTCGGCGGCTCAACAGCCCGAACGACCTCTGGGTCGATCCGTTGGGCGGCGTGTACTTCACCGACCCGCGGTACGGCGCCGCGGACGATCTCGATCTCACCGGAAACCACGTCTACTACGTCACGCCGGACGGGCAGACGGTCATCCAGGTGACCGTCGACCTGGTGCGCCCCAACGGTGTGGTCGGCACCTCGGACGGCAGCCGCCTGTACGTGGCGGACCACGGCGGCGGGCGCACCTACGCGTACGACATTGCGTCCGACGGCCGGCGCCGCAACCGACGTCTATTCGTCGCGCAGGGTTCCGACGGCATGACGCTGGATGCGCACGGCAACGTCTACCTGACGGGTGATGACGTGACGATCTACAATCCTGGCGGGAATCCGGTCGGATCGATTGCGGTTCCCGAACCGCCGGCCAACTTGGCGTTCGGTGGAGTGGACGGCACGACGTTGTTCATCACCGCACGCACCTCGCTGTATACCGTCGAGATGACGGTCACGGGGCAGTGAAGCCCGATAGAGCCCGGCCTGGCCGGGTGACAACGGACGCGGTGTGTGTGCAGTGTCGCCGGCAGCCAGTGGACACCGTCTGGCGTCCGTTTTGTAGCGAACGGTGCAAGCTGCTCGACTTGCGGAATTGGGTTGACGGACGGTACCGAGTCCCCGGCGAGCCGGCATCGGCGGTAGAGGACCGCGGGTTGCTCGACACTGACGAAGGACGAAGGACGCACAAGCAGTGACGAGTGCCCACCTACGGACACGGAACGGACGACAGTCGCAGACAGAGGCGATAGCGAAGCCATGAGCGATACGCTAACCATTACCGATAACCGCACGGGCAAGCAGTACGAGATTCCGATCGTCGACGGCACGATTCGGGCCATCGACCTTCGGCAAATCAAGGTCGACCCAGACGAGTTCGGGATGATGTCCTACGATCCGGCGTTTCTGAATACCGCCAACTGCCAGAGCCGGATCACCTTCATCGATGGTGACAAAGGCATTCTGCGATATCGCGGCTACCCCATCGAGCAGCTCGCCGAGAAGAGCAACTTCGTCGAAACGGCGTATCTGCTGATCCACGGTGAGTTGCCGACGCAGGTGGAGCTCGACGCCTGGAAGGCCAACCTCAACCAACACACGCTGCTTCACGAGAACATCAAGAAGTTCATGGAGGGGTTCAGGTACGACGCCCATCCCATGGGGATCTTCTTGAGCACCGTCGGGGCTCTGTCGACCTTCTTTCCCGATGCGAAACAGGTACTCGACGCCCAGTCGCGCCTTACGCAGATCACCCGGCTCGTGGCGAAAGTCCCGAGCATCGCGGCCTATGCGCATCGACACAGTATTGGGCGTCGCTACGTCTACCCCGATCCGGAGCTCAGCTTTATCGGCAACTTCATGAGCATGCTCTATCAGGGCGTCGAGCCGAGCTACCAGCCGCATCCGGTACTCGAGCGGGCGCTCGACATCCTCTTCATCTTGCACGCGGACCACGAGCAGAACTGCAGCACGAGCGCCATGCGCAGCATCGGGAGCTCACAGGCCGATCCATTCTCGTCGCTGGCCGGCGCTGCGGCCGCGCTCTACGGGCCACTCCACGGCGGCGCGAACGAGGCGGTGCTTCGGATGCTCCGCGAGATCAACTCCGTCGACCGCATCCCCGAGTTCATCTCGCGTGTCAAGAACGGCGAAGGCCGCTTGATGGGTTTCGGCCATCGCGTCTACAAGTCGTACGACCCCCGCGCGACGGTGATCAAAGAGACGGCGTACCAGGTGTTCGACGTCACCGGACGCAACCCCCTCCTCGACGTGGCACTCGAGCTCGAACGCATCGCGCTTCAGGACGACTATTTCGTGAGCCGGCGGCTCTATCCCAACGTCGACTTCTACTCCGGCCTGATTTACGAAGCGATGGGATTCAAGTCTGGGATGTTCCCCGTCCTCTTTGCGATTGGCCGCACGGCCGGATGGGTGGCCCAATGGCAGGAGATGCTGCTCGACCGCGAACAAAAAATCGCGCGCCCGCGCCAGATCTATATCGGGGAGGACGAGCGCGACTTCGTGCCAATCGACTCGCGGTAGCGGGGAGTGGGGCGAAGGGGTCCCCGCGAGTGCCGGCGACGGGGTCCGGGGCAGTCAGCCACGGTCAAAATAAGACACGATCATCGCCGTGACGTCGTCGTTCTGCGCTGCGCCAGCGGTGAACGCCTTGACGCTCTCGAACACGTGCTTGAGCCTGGGCTCGGCATCCGCGGCGGTCATTTGGCCGAGTGACGCGGAGAGTCGTTCGTCGACGAACTCCTCGCCCTCAGCATCCATCGCCTCCGACACGCCGTCGCTGAACACGACGAGATAGTCGCCAGACGCGAGCGTCACCGTGCCCTCCGCAAAGTCGACGCCGTCGAACAACCCCAGCGGCATTCCGCCCGTCTCGAGCCTGACGATGCTGGCGTCGGCCGTGACCAGCATCGGCGCGTTGTGACCGGCGTTGCAGTAAGTAAGACGACCGTCCGGAAACAGCACGCCGTAGAACAGGGTCACGAAGCGGCCCTGGATGCCGCGCCTGACCAGTGCGGTGTTTGCCTCGACGATCGTGGCGGCCGGCCCGGTGGTGGCATGCGCGAGAGCCACCAACGACCCTTGCATCATCGCGCCCATGAGCACCGCGGGTAGGCCTTTCCCGGCGACATCGCCCAGCGCAAATCCGAGCGCGCCGTCCGGGAGATCGACGTAGTCGAAAAAGTCGCCGCCAATCGAACGACACGGCAGCGTCGCCGCCGCCGCCTCGTAGAACGCGCCGGCATGGTGGCTTGCGGGGAGCAGCGCCTGCTGGATCTCGGCCGCCGTCTGCAATTCGTGTTCGAGCTTGGATTTCTCGAGGGCGGCCTGGTAGAGCTCCGCGTTTTGGATGGCAATCGCCGCCTCGTTGGCCAGCGTCTCGAGCGCACCGCCGGTCGACGGCGACAGCAACGTCGCCTTCTCGCGACTGTCGAGATAGAGCACGCCGACGCGCTGCTCCTCGGCCGGTGCGGTGTCCTCGTCGGCGTACTGGACGAGCCGCAGCGGCACGCACAGAACGTTGCGAATCCCGAGCGCAACCGTGCCCATGTGCTTGTCGGCGAGGTCGCCGTCGAAAAGGTCGGCTTCGATACGCATCTTGCCGGTGCGGAACACCTCTTCCGGGATCTTCCGGCTTGTTTCGAACCCGCTCCCTGGCAGCGTCTTCGTGTCGCGTGACCGGGCCACCTTCAGTTCGAGCTCGTCGGCGGCGTTGGCCAGCATGATGAACCCGCGCTCGGCACCGCTGACGGTGATCGCGGAATCCATCACGAGCGCCAAAACCTCATCAAGCACTCGCGCCGAGCTGAGGGCGCGAAGTCCCTCGAGCAGCGCCGCGACTTGTCGCAGATCCCCGATCGCGTGGACGCGCGATCCGCCCTACGTGGCCGCGTCTCCCTCAGCCACGAGAAAGACCATCTCGGCGCCGCCGCTTCGACCTAGTCGGATACGGTCGCCGTGCGACAACCGTTGTTCTTCCACCGCGTCGTTGTTGACGAACGTGCCGTAGCGTGACCCGCGGTCACGAAGGGCAAAGCCGGCGTCAGTCGACACGATCTCGGCGTGGTCGCGAGAGATCTCACCACTCGGGAGGTACAGATCGCTCCCGACGCGACGACCGATCGAGAAAAGAAACTTCTCGATCGTGACGATCCGACGCCCCACGGTGTCGGTCACTTCGAGGCGCGGCTCAGGCATGGTCAAGAATGCTACACCTACGGGGAGGCGAACGAGCTCATCGCAGACGCACGCGCCAAGCGAGAAGACCACCAGCCACGGCGAGCATCAACCAGACGACCGGCTGCGGCGGCGTGCCGTCGGCCAGCTGCGTCACAAAAACCGCGGTCACCGCGACGAACACGACGGCCAACAGCAGTGCCACCCATGGCCGTCGCGCGGCCGGCGGTCGGTCGTCGTCAAGTGCCATCGGCTCCCGCTCGCGCTCGTCGGTCGCGGCGCCGCATCGAAAACAGATCAGCGCATTGTCGGCGATCTCGGTCTGGCAGTTCTTGCAAAGCATGCGTATTTAGATGGGGCTTACAGCCCCAAGCCCTGTCGCCGGCACTCGTGGGGGGCCCCATTGCCCCACTCCGTGCCCGCGGGGCGGCGCCTTGTGCGCCCTGATCGTACATCGCGAGACCGGGCGACGAAGGGTGATATTCCCCCAGTCTGATCACGGTCTACCCGCGCGATACTGTCGGATCTCGCGTGACACACGCGCCAGCGCGAGCAGCCGCTGCTCGAGCTCGGTCGCGTAGCGCTCCGGCGTCATCGACCCCCCTCGACGCGCGCAGCTCGGCGATCTCGCGCTCAAGGGCCGCACGACGGGCTGAGAGCGCTGCCAGCGTCGCGTCTACTGGCGGGTCGGTCGCAGCTTCTTCAGAGTCAGCGTCCGCGTCAGACCAGGCCCCCACGTGGACCGCGGACGCCAACCCTCCACCGTGCCCGCGGTCCTCGACCGTGACGCCGTGCCCATCACCCGTGTCGTCCAGCAGTGGCCGCTCAGTCGCCAGACGCCCCTGCTGCTGATACCAACGTCGAACCGCCTCGCGCGCGGACACCCACTGTCACAGTTCAGTCTCGGCTTCGACAATGGCGAGCAGGAGATCCTGCGCCCGCGCGTAGCTCGGGGCAAGCTCGAGCGCCGCCATCACCTGCCGCTTCGCCGCCGCGAGATCACCCGCCAAGAGTTGGCTCTGAGCCAAGTCGGTGTGCGCGGCGACGCGGTCGACGGGCCCCAAGGCAAGCGCCACGGTCAGCTCACGTATCGCGATCGCGGTCCGGCCATCTCCCAACGCCATCCGTCCGAGCACCTGGTGCGGAATCGGGTCGAACGGATCGATCTCAATCAGGCGCTCATAGGCGGCACCCAGCCGCGTGTCGTCGCCCGCCTCCTGGGCCAGCGAGGCGTACAGACGGACGGCGTCGATGGAGGTCTCGTCATACTCGAGAAGCATCTCGAGCTCGCGCATCGCGCGCTCGGGGTCCCCGTCGGCCTGGGCGATGCGGGCCAGCAATCCCCGAGGGCTCTCGAACCCGGTGGCCATGGGCGCGAGCTCGGCGGCACGCTCGAGCGCCTCGCGCGCGACTTCGAGGTCGCCGGCCGCACCCGCTTCGAAAGCCGCGCGGCCGAGCGCGAACTGCACGTGGAAATTGTCGGCTTGCGCTGTCGCTTGCGCCCGAAGCGCGGTCAGACGCTCCGGCCCCTCCGACGGAATCTCGCCCTTGGGCTGCTGCAGCGCCCGTCGCAGGGCGCCAAACTCCTCCTCCACCGCCGCGTCGAAGCTCTCCTGGAGTCGGTCGAAATCGAGCCCAATCCGTTCCAGTGCTTCGTCAGTCTCTAGCCCCTCGCCGTACGCCCGCAGCAACCCCTGGAGGGCCGCCATCCCGTACGCGTCGATCACGTGCTCCACGAGCACGGAGGCCTGAAAGTACGTCAAGGAGATCGTCTCGGGCCGGGTGAAACCGCTATTGAGGTCACGGATCGACAGCACACTGCCTTCGTTCAACGCCGACCCGAAGTCCAACACCGCATCTCGTCCCCAGGCGAGATGCTTCCGCTTTTCCTCGTACGTCGAGATGCCTTCACTGAGCCAACGCGGCAAGCGCTGGTTCGACATCTGCAGCGTGACGACGTGCGCCATCTCGTGCCACAGCGTCGAGAGCCAGTTGAAGTCGCCAGGCGGCCGCGCCCGCGGAGAATCCAAGGTGACGACATTCCCGAAGCAGGCCCCGAGCGCGCCGAGCATCCCGGGCAGGCCGAGCGTGCGCACGGCGAAATCATCGTGCCGCGGAAACACCTCGACCAGAATCGGCGTCCGCACCGTCATGCCGTAGCGGACCGTCAACTCGTCGAGCGCTTCCTGCGCGGTCTCGAGGACGTATTCCTTGAGCGCCGGCGCTTCGTCAGGATGGATCCGCACGATCAGGTCGCCCTGCTCGAATGTCTCGAACTCGCTCAGCTGGTCCATCATTTCGAGCAAGTTGTAGGTGACGATGTCGAACGGGTCCTCCTCGAAGGAGCGTTCGAGCGCCGCGCGAGCGCCAGGCTCGTCGCCGGTCCGGAGCAAATGCATGCCGAGCTCGGCGTGGGCGCGGGTGTTGTTCGGGTCGAGCTCGAGCGCCCGCCGCACTAGCGCCACCGCTTCGGGAAACCGATACGCACGCGCAGCCCGGCTCCCGGCAACCCGGTAGATGTCGCCGTATATGGGATTGACCTCGAGCGTCCGCCCGACCTCGGCCTCGAAGTCGGCCGTCCGGTCTTCGAGATACGCAATAGCGGCGAGCAATGCGCGGGCCTCGAGGCTCTCGGGATTGATGCGAAGCGCCGCGTCGATCGCCTCGCCGGCACCCTCGCGATTGCTGTCGTCGAGCTCGAGCTCGGCGACGAACAGATGGGCCGCGACCAGCTCGGGGTCGATCTCGAGCGCACGCTCGACCGAGGCGCGCGCCACGGGCGGATTCTCAGTCGCCAGCACCTGCGCCACACCGAGGTGCGCTGGCGCCCACTCGTCGTCGAGCGTGAGCGCCGCCTGAAACGACGCCAGCGCATCCGGGTGGTTGTACTTCTGCAGGAACAACTCACCCCAGGCCGTCTGGATGGCTGGATCATCGGGCGCGCTCCGGACCGCCGACCGGAAGAGCCGGTTGGCCTCACGAAACCCGCCGATCGCGCTGGCCGCCAGCGCGCCGCGAAACTGGTTGGGCGCGTCGAGCGAGCGCATGCCGCCGACGATGACCGCTTCGAGGAACGGCTGGGCCTCTGCCACTCGACCCCGTCGCTGCAGCAACAGCCCGAGCTCGAGCCCCGCCGCGCTGCTCGGGGCGTTCCGCGCGACGCCGTCCAGCCCCGCTTCGGCTTCGCCATACTCGCCGCGGTCGACCAAGAGACGGGCCCGCAAGGCCGCCGCCGACGGGTCCATGGCGTCGCGGCTCGCGGCCAGCGTTTCGGCCTCGGACCGGTCACCGTGCGCAAGCGCGCGTGTGGCGCGTTCGTGAAACGTCTGCTCGTCGTCTTGAGCGTCGGAGGCCGTTTGGGCGAACGACGGAACCGCCGCGAGCGCGACCACGGCCGTCGCCGACAGCAGCCGCACCGTCTGGCGGACGACGGAGGCACGGTGCCGCACGCCAGAAAGGCGTTTCACCTCGCGATTATAGTCCGAGGGCTCTGTTCTCCACTGCGATGCGGCGACGCAGCAGCGCCGCAAACCAGACAAACGCCACCGTGCCGCTGACCGGTGCTTGCATCATCACGGCCATGCCGGCGATCTCACCCAGCACGGCAACGTAGTTCGGATGTCTCATCCAGCGATACGGGCCGTCGCTCACGCACGTGCCGTCCGGCGGGACCAGCACGCGGAAGGTCCAGCGGTGGCCGAGCGTGGCCAGGGCCCAATACTTGAGCGCTTTCGCGGTGCACCACAGCGCCGCACCGGCCATCAACCAGGCCGACATCGCCACCCGACCGACACCGCCTTCGACCGCCATCGCCACGAAGGCCGAGGGATACACGACCTGCATCACGCGGTAGACGTCGTTACCCGGCTCGACCGCGCCTCGCGCGCGCAGCAGACGGTCGTGCCGCCGCGAGCGTCGATCCTCCAGCCACATCGACACGGCCACGACGGCGAGCGCCGACCCGGCGATGAGGTTCGACGCAGACGGGAGGCTCACGTCATCTCTCGGACCGCGGTGTCACCAGCGTAGCGGATCGCGCGGCGGAGAATCGCAGGCGCCACGGCCGAAGCCGCGCTCGCGACCGACAACGCGAGGGGAACGGCGACGAGTCGCCGCACCGCACGGTTGAACCGCCACTTGCCGCCGAACTCGGTCTGCCGCCACCGCGTCAGCCGCTCATGGCGGTCGGAGCCGTCGGCCAGGGCGTCGAGTGCGGCCCGGGCCGCGAGCTCGCCGCCGCGCAACGCGAACCGCAGCCCGTCGCCGGTCATCGGATCGACGAATCCGGCGGCATCGCCGGCCAGCAGCAAGCCGGACGCCCCGGCGGCGCGCACGTCGAGCGCGAGCGGCCCCAACGAGACGACCGGCGCCGTCAGTCGCGCCGTCCGGAACCGATCGCGGAGCGTCACATCGGCGGAGAGCACGCGGTGAAGGAACGCCGCAGGGTCGGCGAAACGACGACGATCGGCCGACACGACGCAGACATTGGCGAGCCCACCGGGTAGCGGCGCGACCCCCACAAAGTGACCGCGTCGAACGTGCATCTCGCCGTACGGGCCGAGCGCGTCGACGTCGGTGTAGTAGCCGCCGACGACCCATCGCCGCGGGCGGACGGGGCGGGACGCAAGACCGAGCGCGACGCCGACGACCGAGCCTCGGCCATCGGCCGCCACGGTGACCGGTGCCCGCGCCGATTCCGCCGCGCCGCGTGCCGTCGCCAACTCCACGCCGACGACGCGAAGCCCGCCGCTCCCCTCCGCGATGATGGGCGCTCGGACGTGTGTCGCGTCGTCGAAGCACGCCCCCGCCGCCACCGCCGCCTCCACGAGCGCCATGTCGAACTCGCGCCGGACGAGGGCTCGGCCGACGGTCTCGGCCCCGTCACGGCCACCGTAGGTGCCGCGGACCGCCACGCCGCCCGGCCCGGTCACGAGCATGCCGGCAAGCTCAAGTCCGCACGCCACCGTGTGGTCGAGCCCGAGCCTCCGCAGGACGGCGACCGCGCCTGGATTCACGGTGTCGCCGCACAGCTTATCGCGTGGAAACCGAGCCCGATCGACGAGACGCACCCGGGCCCCGGCGCGCGCCAGCACGAGCGCGGCCACCGCGCCGGCCGGCCCGGCCCCCGCGACGACGACGTCAAACTTCAATGGCGTCACTCATATCGACCCGAGCACCACGGCACTGTTCTTCGATCCGAAGCCGAGACAGTTACAGAGTGCCGCTTCGGGTTCGGCCGCGCGGCCGACGTTCGGAATGAAATCAAGGTCGCAGTCAGGATCTGGATGATCGTGATTGATCGTCGGTGGCACAAAGCGCCGCGCGAGCGCGAGCGCCGACGTCACAATCCCGGCCGCGCCGCTCGCGCCCTGTGGGTGTCCGATCATCGACTTGGTCGACGACCCGGGCACGTGGTCCGCGCGATCACCGAGCAGCGCGCGGACGCATCGCGATTCGATGGCGTCATTGAGCACGGTCGACGTGCCATGAAAGTTGATGTACCCGAGTTCTTCGACGTGTCGCGCCGACCGGTCGAGCGCCAGCCGCATCGCCGCCACAATCTCGGCCCCCTCCGGATCCATCTGTACGCGGTGGTAGGCGTCGCAGGTCGAGCCGTACCCCTCGACGACGGCATACGGTCGCGCGCCGCGGGCGCGGGCACGTTCTTCGCGTTCGAGCACGAGCATCCACGCGCCCTCGCCAAGCACGAACCCGTCGCGGTCGCGCTCAAACGGGCGCGACGCCGCCGATGGCCGCGCATTGAAGCGCGTCGTCAGCGCGCGCATCCGCGCAAAGCCAAGCATCATGCCGCGCGTGACACACGCGTCGGCACCGCCGGTGAGCAGCACCTCCGCCTCGCCGGCGCGTATGAGACGCGCGGCGTACCCGACGGCGTCCGTGGAGCTGGTGCACCCGGTCGACAGCACGTGACTAATTCCGCGCAGCTCGAGCGCGATGGAGATCTCGCTCGACACCATGCCGACGGTCGAGACCGGGATGGCATACGGGGTCACTTTCTTCCAGCTGTCGGTGAAGTACTCCTCGTACTGGCGCTCGGCCACATCGATGCCACCGGCGCCGCTACCGACGATCACGCCGGCATCCGGCTCACCGGCGCGCAGTCCCGCGTCGGTCCACGCCTCCTGGGCCGCGATCACCGCGATCAGCGACGTTCGAGAATAGCGACGTGGATCGGCGCGGGAGCCCCGCCCGCGGCGGGCGGCCACGGTACGGTCCACCGGTGGGGCATCCGCGATCGAGACAGGCGGCACGACCGCGGCGACTTGACTCGGCAGACCATCGATGTCGAACGTGGCGATCGTCGCCGTTCCGCTCTCGCCCCCCGTGACGGCGCTCCAGAATCGCTCGCGACCGACGCCAAACGGCGACACGACGCCGATTCCGCTAATAACCACGCGAGGTTGGAGGGAGGACGCCATCGTCGTCGCCACCTATAATACTGGCGCGCCTACCAACGGATGCCGCCCACTCAATGACGCGACTGGCCGCGCGTGCATATGCCGTTGCCGGCGCGCTCACGTTCGTCGCCTCGCTCGGGTACTCCGTCTACATGTACGCGATTCGACTCGGATCCGCCGGGGCCACGACCGGACCGTGGCTCCTTGGCCTCGCGCTCAACCTGGCGCTCTTCGGCACGTTCGCGTTGCACCACAGCCTCCTCGCGCGGAGCGGCGTCAAGCGCTGGCTCGCCCGCTATATCCCGTCCGAGCTTGAGCGCGCGACGTACGTCTGGATCGCCAGCGTGCTGTACGCCTTGATGTGCTTCTGGTGGCAGGCGATACCCGGCAGCCTCTACGCAACTTCGGGCATCGCACGGACCCTCGCCTTCGGCGTCCAGGGTGGCGGCCTCGCCGTCACGCTCTGGGCCGCGTCGGTGCTCGACCCGCTGGACCTCGCCGGCGTACGCCAGTTGACGGCGGCACCAGATCAGCCCGCCGAGCTCCGCGTCCGCGGTCCGTATCACTGGGTGCGCCATCCAATCTATTTCGGCTGGCTCCTCATGGTGTTCGGTGCGCCGGACATGACCTTCGGGCGCCTCTCGTTCGCGGTGATCAGCACGACTTACATCGCGCTGGCGGTGCCGTGGGAGGAGGCCTCGATGGTCGACACCTTTGGGGCACAGTACGAGCGTTACCGCGATGAAGTCAGATGGCGAATGATGCCCGGCGTTTATTAATTAGATGGGGCTTACCGCCCCAAACCCCGTCGCGGGCACTCGCGGGGGCCCCATGCCCCAGTCCGTGCGCGCCCTGGGTGTGGTCAGCAAGCGCGAGCGAACGGAGTGGGGCGTTTTCTGGGTTCCCGCGAGAGAGCGACCGAGGGGGTCCGGGGGAAGCGCTCGAGACGCAGTAGTTTGATCGAGGGCGATATTCCCCCAGTTTGAACATGGTCGTTTTCTACGTCTCGGGGCATGGCTTGGGGCACGCCTCTCGGCAGATCGAGATCATGCACGCGCTCCGACATGAGCGGCCCGATGTGGAGCTCGTCGTCAAGACCTCCGCGCCACGCTGGTTTTTCGAGCGGGCCCGCCTCGACCGCCTCGTGGTTGATCCGCTCGCCACGGACACCGGCGTCGTCCAAACCGATAGCCTGCATGTCGACGTCCTGCAGTCCATCGACCGATGCGATTCGTTTCATCGCACCCTCGATCAACGGGCCGCACGCGAGGCAGACGATCTCCAGAGACGCGGCGCGACGCTCGTGGTCAGCGACATTCCGCCGCTCGCGTGTGCGGCGGGCGTCAAGGCCGGCCTCCCGACCATCGCGATCGGGAACTTCACCTGGGATTGGATTTACGACAGCTACCGAGAGACGGCGGAGCGCGCGCCGGCGCTGGTCGACACGCTGGCCGAGGCCTACGCCGGGGCCACCGCCGCCTGGCGGTTCCCGCTACACGGTGGGTTCAGGGCGTTCGACGAGGTCGTTGATGTTCCGGTTGTGGCACGTCGCTCGACGAGAGATCCCCGCGAACTCCGAGACGCCCTGCGGCTGCCGCGCGACCGCGGGCTCGCCCTCGTCGCGTTTGGACGATACGGCATCGGCGACATCGACTGGTCGCGCGTGCGGGGGCTGACCGGCTATCACGTGGTCTTCACGACACAGGACCACGCCGACGACGGACCGCGCGGCGAGACGTTCACGACCCTCGATGAGGCACGACTCGCCGCCGACGGTGTGACGTACGAGGACGTGATGGCGGCCGTCGATGTGGTCATCACCAAGCCGGGATTCGGAATGATGGCGGAGTGTGCGGCGAACGACACGGCGATGCTCTACACCGACCGGGGTCGCTTTCCCGAGTACGACGTACTCGTGGCCGGCATGCCGGCGATGATCCGAGCCGCGCATATCGGTCATGACGACCTGTTCGGCGGACGCTGGCAAGACCATCTCGACCAACTCCTCGCCGCCCCGCGACCCGCTCGGCCTGAGCTGAACGGCGCCGCGGTCGTCGGCCGCAAGCTGGCGGGGCTGCTTTAGACGGGGCTGGCTGCCCCGAACCCCGCCGGCGGCACTCGTGGGGGACCCCTTCGCCCCACTCCGTACCGCCGGGGCGCGCCGTGCGCGCCCTGATCGTGCGGTGCAACATCGGAGGGCGACATTCCCCCGGTCTAATCTTTGCTACAGGTGATGAGGGTCCAGATCCGGGGGATGTTGACCTTCTCGATCGCGATCGGATGGAGCTCAGCCTGAGCGAGAAAGGCCGGGAGGTCGAGGTCGGACTTGAAGCCAGCGTGAATCGTGAGGGGCGAGATCAGCCGCTCGGCGTAGGCCACCACGCGGTTGCCGCTGAGGAAGTGATTCAAGATTGCGAAGTGACCGCCGGGACGGCAGACGCGGCGCATCTCCTTGGCTACCGTCACCGGATCGGGCACGACGCTGATCACGTACGGCGCGTACACGAGGTCGAAGGAATCATCCGGAAACTCGAGATTGGCGGCATCCATCTGCATCAGGCGGACGTTGCGCACGTCGCGAGCGGCAAGCCGGCGCGCGGCCTTCTCGAGCATCTCCTCGGCGAAATCGATCCCGGTGACCGACACGTGGTCTGGATAGAGGGCCGTGTTGATGCCGGTTCCAACGCCGATCTCGAGCACCTCGTCGCCCGGACGGAGTGGCAGCCTCGCTATCGCCTCGAGACGCCCCCTATGCAGCGCCGGGCCGAAAATCCAGTCGTAGACGGCCGCCATCTTGTGGTAGACCGCTTCGACCGACGAATTCTCAACGACCGCGACGGAAAGAGCCCGCGTGGTGGGATCCGAAGGGCGAGCCACCGGGCGACTATAGCTTGTCGGTCTTGTCCTCGCAAGAAGCGCCGTCGACCACGGTTTTGATCGCGCGAATATGGTCGGGCGTCGTCCCGCAGCAGCCACCGACGAGTGTGACGCCGGCGCGCGTGAAGCGGCGGGCGTAGGAGGCGACGAACTCGGGCGACGACATATACAGCGTCCTTCCCTCAACTTCCCGTGGTCGCCCGGCGTTGGGCTGAGCCGCGAGGGGTGCCGCCGCCGTCGTCGACAAGCGTTCGACGACCTCCAGCATCGCGACCGGTCCGTCGCTACAGTTGACACCCACCACGTCGGCACCCGCGTCGACCAGCGCCGGGGCGAACACTTCCGGTCCGGCGCCATCGCTCGTCTGCCCCGCGTCATCGGTCGTCGCCTGCGCCACGATGGGCAGTGTGGTGATCGCCCGAATCGCTTGAACCGCGAGACGCAGCTCTGCCAGCGACGGGAACGTCTCGAGCATGACGACGTCGACGCCGCCAGGATCGAGCAAGGCCCCCGCCTGCTCGCGGAATGCGTCCTCGGCGTCGGCTCGCGTCAATCGTCCGTCGGGTGCGATCGGCGCGCCGAGTGGTCCAATCGCACCCGCGACGTAGGCGCCGGTCCCCGCCGCCGTCCGCGCCAGCGCGACGCCGGCGGCGTTGAGAGCCGGAAGCCGCTCCCGGAGGCCGAAGGTGGCGAGCTTCATCCGATTGGCGCCGAAGGTGTTCGTTTCAATGATGTCGGCGCCCGCGTCGACGTACGCACGGTGTATTGCGGCCACCAATTCTGGGTCGCTGGCATTGAGCTCTTCGAACGCCTTGTTGAGGAACGCGCCGCGGGTGTAGAGCATCGTTCCCATCGCCCCGTCGCCGACGAGAACGCCGCGACGCAGATCATCCATAAAGGAGCGGCCTTCCGTAGCCATAACTTCTTTAATAATAACATGTTGTGGGAACCTTACCGTTGACGGCCTGGACCGGGGTCGGTATAGTGAGCGTGAAACGTGCCGCCCGAAGCCAGATT
The DNA here is from genome assembly GCA_963662965.1 of Vicinamibacterales bacterium. Taxonomy (GTDB): domain Bacteria; phylum Acidobacteriota; class Vicinamibacteria; order Vicinamibacterales; family UBA8438; genus DTWD01. The sequence continues at coordinate 940,350 of OY759970.1, forward strand.
TCTGTCGACCGCGGAGCTCCTACTGGCGACGCTCGTGGTGAAGCTTGCGATCGTCGCGGCGCTCTCCACGATGCTCGTCCGGTTCACGCAGTTTCGACGCATTCTGCTCACCGAGCAGCGGGCGTGGCGCGAGCGATTGGTGTTCGCCTTCAGTCTCGGCATCCCCCTCGTGGTCGGCGTGATGGCCCGACTGTTGCTGAACTACAACGCGGCCGACTTTTCGCTCGCGGGGCCTTTTCTCGCCGGACTCCTGGCCGGTCCGTACGCCGGTGCCATTGTCGGCACTCTCGTCGGCGCCCCGGCGCTCGTCGGCGGCGAGGTCGGGGCGTTGCCGTTTGCGGTCGGCTGTGGATTCGCCGGCGGCGGACTGCGGGAAGTCTGCCCCAAGGAGGCGATCTGGCATCTGTCGCCGCTCTTCTTCGCCGATCTCCATCGGCACGCGTGGCAGATCGTCAGCCGGTTCAAGGTGGATTGGCTCTTGATCTTGGCGACGGTCCCGGTCGGACTTGAGCTGATACGCCAGGGGGTCGGACTGCGGTTCGGTACCGATGTGATCTTTTTTCTTCAACCGGAGAACCTGTGGCTGGGCGGGCTCGTCATTCTATCGACCGTGCTCAGCGTCGCCATTCCGATCAAGATCTGGAACACCGCCCGCATCGAGCATCGACTCCAGGAGCAGGACAAGCTGTTAATGGCCGCGCGGGTCGAAGCGCTGGCGAATCAGATCAATCCGCACTTTCTATTCAACACGTTGACATCGATTTCCTCGCTCATTCGGTCGCAGCCCGAGACCGCGCGCACCCTGATCCTCAAGCTGTCGGCGATGTTGCGCCGGATGCTGCGGACCCAAGAACACTTCGTCACCCTGCGGGAGGAGCTCGCGTCGATCGACGAATACCTCGACATCGAAGCGGTGCGGTTCGGTCCGACCCTGGTCGTCGAGAAGTCGATCAGCCCGGACAGCCTCGACCTGGTCATGCCCAGCATGGTGCTGCAGCCGCTCGTTGAGAACTCCATCAAGCACGGAATCGAAAAGAAAGTGGGAGGCGGCCGCATCCTCATCCGGAGCGAGCGGCACGACGGTCACACCATCATCGAGATCGTCGACAACGGCGCCGGTATGGCCGACACCGACGTCAGTCGGAGCCGTGAGGGGGGGGTCGGGCTGCGAAACGTCGATGAACGTCTGCGCGTCATCTACGGCGAGAACTACCACCTGCGCCTCGAGAGCACCCCGGGCGAGGGCACCTGCGCCCGCATCGAAATCCCCGAACTGGTCGTCGAGCGACGCGCCACAGCATAAAATGCAGATACGCGCAGTCGTGGTCGACGACGAGCACCCGGCACGAAACGAACTCTGCTTTCAACTCGAGCAGCTCGACGATGTCGAAATCATTGGCCAGGCTGGTGACGGCGTTCAGGCGCTGGAATTGATCGAATCGCTCAAGCCCGACCTCGCACTGCTCGACGTGCAGATGCCGGGCCTGACCGGCTTCGAGGTCGCTCGCGAGCTGCTCGTCCGCGACCTTGGCGCACGGGTGGTGTTTGTGACCGCGTACGACCAGTACGCCATCGAGGCGTTCGAAATCAATGCGGTCGACTACCTGCTGAAGCCGGTCGAGCCGGAGAGACTCTCCCAGATGCTGGCGCGCGTCCGGAGCTTGGTGGAAGCTCAGGCGCGGGACGGGGGCGGGGGTAAGACGTTGCAGACGGACGAGCTCGAGCGCATTGCCGACTTCGTCGCAAAACGGCACGGCCGGCCTGAACCGATCGCCGTGAAGGTTGGGGAGCGGCTGGTTGTGGTGCAATCGGATGAAATCGTTTTTGCGTCGTTGGCCGACGACGTCATCACTGTCGTCACCGGAAGTTTGAGCGGCACATCGAACTATCAAACGCTAGATGAGCTACAGTCGCATCTTGATCCGGTGGTGTTTTGGCGCGTGCACCGATCACATGTAGTGAACATCAACAAGATCAAGGAGATCGTCCCGTGGTTCAGTCGGAACTACATCCTGAAGATGAGGGATCCGCACGGAACGGAGATCCCGGTCAGTCGGGCTCAGACGAAGCGCTTGCGCGAGTACCTGAGCCTATAGGACCGGGCGACTCCACCGAGGTCCGGATCCAGCGCGACGGCGCCGGCGCGCCGGCGGAGAGCCTCTCCGCGGAACCCCGCGTTACAGCGGAGCCGGATCCGCATGCCCAAGACGCCTCACTGCTGAGGACGTTGCTCGGGCCCGCGTTCCTCCACCGTGCGGGCGAAGAGCTCGTCGCGTGGTTCAAGACCTTCGCGTCGGCGGCCGTGTACGCGACGCTGATCGTGACGTTCGGCTTCCAAGTCGCACGAGTCGAAGGCAAGAGCATGGAACCGACCCTGCAGGACCAAGACCGCCTGATCGTCAACAAGGCGGTCTACCGGTTCTTCGACGACCCGCAGCCCGGCGACATCGTGATGCTCTACTACCCGCGGGACCCGGACAAGTCATTCGTCAAGCGCATCGTGGCCAAAGAGGGCGATACCGTCCGGATCGACGACGGGCAGGTCTTTGTGAACGAAGTGCGGCTGCCGGACGCCTTCGTCCCGCCGGAGTTTCGGAGCCACGAGAACCACGGCCCCGAGGTGGTGCAGGAGTCGTACTACTTCGTGATGGGCGACCATCGGAACAACAGCTCTGACAGCCGGCACTGGGGACAGGTGCCAAAGAAGTACATCATCGGCAAAGTACAGTTTCGCTGGTGGCCGCTCACCGATGCGACGTTATTTTGACGGCGCGTAGAGATCCTCGATGACCGATCCCCATCGTTCGGCGACGACGCGACGTTTCACCTTGAGAGTCGGCGTCAACTCGCCCGTGGCAATACTGAATTCGGTCGGCAAGAGGGCGCACCGCTTGACCTGCTCGTAGCGTGCGAGGCGCGCATTCACCTCCTCGACCACGTCGGCGAAGAGCTGGACGACGTTCGGGAGGGCGACGATTTCCTCCAACGACGCGTTTGTCGGGGCGGCGGTCGAGGTGCGGGAGGCGAGCGCCTCGAAGTCGGGGACGAGCAACGCCGCGATATAGGGGCGCTGGTCGCCCACCAGCATCGCTTCCGCCACGATCGGCGCCCGCTTGAGCTCCGCCTCGATCGGGTTCGGGGCCACGTTCTTTCCGCCCGCCGTGACGATCAGCTCTTTCTTCCGATCGGTGATTCTGAGGTAGCCCTCCGCGTCGAGGCTCCCGATGTCGCCGGTATGGAACCATCCGTCTCGGATCACCTCGTCGGTCTCGGCTTGCTTCCGGTAGTACCCCCGCATGACGTTGGGCCCTCGGGCGAGCACTTCCCCATCATCGGCGATCCGCAAGGTCACTCGCGGAAGGGCGGGGCCGACCGTTCCCAGCTTCGGACGCTCTTTCGGGTTCACGGTCAGGACCGGGGACGTCTCGGTCAGGCCGTATCCCTCGAGAACCGGTGTCCCGATCGCGAAGAGGAACTCGGCGACCGGCACGAGGAGCGGCGCGCTCCCAGACACGAGAAAGCGGAGTCGCCCGCCGAGACGTCCCCGGACCTTGGAGAGCACCAACCGGTCGGCCAGCGCCGCCTGCAGTCGGACGCCCAACGGTACGGCGCGACCGGCACGTTCTGCCTGCGAGCGCGCGCTGCCGACGCCAACGGCCCAATGAAAGAGCTTTTGTCGCGCCGCAGGCGCGTCGGCGACGGCGGCGTGAATCCGGGCGTGCAGCTTCTCAAACACGCGCGGCACGCCGGTCATCACCGTCGGCCGCACCCGCTGGAGGTCCCGAGCGATAGTGTCGATCGACTCCGCGAACGTGACGGTCACCCCGTTGTAGAGATAGAGCATGACGACGGTCCGCTCGAACGCGTGGCTCAGTGGGAGGAAGGACAACGCTTCGTCTTCTGCCTCGAGCGTCACCACGGCACCGGCGTCGATGACGTTGCTCATCACGTTGCCGTGGGTCAGCATGACCCCCTTCGGCTCACCGGTGGTACCGGACGTATAGATGATGGTCGCCAGCTGGTCGGCCGGTATCGCCATCGCCGTTTCCTTGTATTCGCGACCGAGCCCGTCAGCCGTAATCAACCGTTGATGTCCGCGCGCCAGCGCGGTGTCGAGACTGAGTGACGTGCGGGCTGGCTCTCGGGTCTCGGCGTCGAGGGCAGCGTCCGGCTCGATGTCATCAATGAGGATGAGGGCACGGAGGCTCGGTAGCTCCGCCCAGACCAAGCGGACTTTGGCCGCCTGCGTCTCGTCGGCCACGATGGCGACGCGGGTCCCTGAATCGGCCAGGATGTAGCGGACCTGCGCCGCAGGCAGGCTTGGGTAGATCGGCACCGAGACGAACCCGCCCGTCAGGATGGCGAAGTCGGCAATGAGCCACTCCGGCCGCGGGTCGGACAGAATCGCGACCCGCTCGCCCACCCCGACGCCGAGTGCCCCGAGGCCGAGGCTGAGATCGCGGATTCGGTCGAAGACCTCCTGACTCGACAGCTCTTCGACGGTATCCGCTTGGCACCGCCGCAGCATCGCCGGTTTGGGGTGGCGACCCGTGGTGTAGAACGGCAAGGCCGCGAGGGTGGTCGGCGTGCTGGGCATGATTTAGATGGGGCCTACGGCCCCAAACCCCATCGCGGGCACTCGCGGGGGCCCCCTTGCCCCGCTCCGTGCCCGCCCTGATCCTAATTCGGGCGACCGAGTGGCGTGGGGCATCGGGGCCCCACTAACGAGGGAACCAGGGGGTCTGGGGGAAGCGCCAGAGAGCTCGTACTCGATCGCGGGCGATATTCTCCCAGTCTAGCCATAGTCTCCGGATCGTCCGCCCGTTTTCTTGACCAGCCGAATGGCCCCAATCACCATCCGCTTGTCGACGGCCTTCACCATGTCATAAATCGTCAGGGCGGCCACCGACACGGCGGTCAACGCCTCCATCTCAACCCCGGTCTGCGACGTCGTCCGGACCCGCGCCTCGATGTCATACCCGTCGGCCCGCGGACGCAGCTTGACGTCGACCGTAGACAGCATCAGCGGATGACAGAGCGGGATGAGGTCCGCCGTCCGCTTCGCGGCCATGATCCCGGCCACGCGTGCCGCTTGCAGCGGATCGCCTTTGGCGATGCGACCGGCACGAATCTCACGGAGCGCCGGCCGGCCGATGGCGATGTGTCCCCGCGCCACCGCGACGCGTTCAGTGATCGGTTTGTCGCCAACGTCGACCATCCGAACGGATCCGTCGGGGCTGATATGGCTCAACGGCGTCCGCACCCGACGATTTCCGCGCCCGCCCATCGTGCTCCTTGCGCCTAGGTTCCGCCCCCCTCGAGGCTGGCCAGATAGAAGGAGAGGCTTTCAAGCGAAACCGTCAGGTCGACGCTCTTCAGCTTGACATGATCGGGCACGCGCAGCGCCCCGGGTGAGAAGTTCAACACCGCCTTGATGCCCGCCTGCACGACCGTGTTCACCACCTGCTGCGCCGACCCCGCCGGCACCGCAATGACCGCGATTGTAATACTCTCGCGGGGCGCCACACGCCGGAGGTCGCGAATGTCGTAGATACGCACGCCGCTGCGGGACAGCCGGCCGACCTTGTCCCGCAGCGTGTCGAACAGCGCGACGATCCGAAACCCTTCCTGCCGAAAGCCGGGGTAGTCCGCCAGCGCGAGTCCGAGGTTGCCCGCACCCATGATGGCCACCTTCAGCTTCCGATCCAATCCGAGGATGGTATGCAGCTGTCGGCGCAGGTCCTTGACGACATAGCCGACACCGCGGACCCCCAGATCGCCGAAGTGCGCAAGATCCTTGCGGATCAGCGCCGCGTTGAGACCGAACTGCTCGGCGAGCACTTTCGACGACACCGTCTTGACGCCCCGTTCGTCGAGCTCGGAGAGGAACCGCAAATACAACGAGAGCCGGTTGGTCGTCAGCTCGGAGATCTGCTCGCGCATCGACGTCTTGGGTCGGTAAGGCCCGCGATTCTATGGCGCCGGTCGGAGTGGGTCAAGCGAGCGGCGGCGCAAGAGCTGCGTGCTAAGATGCGAAAGATGAAGGAGATGAGGCGATTGTGCCGATTCGGACGGCCGGTGGTGGCGGCATGGCTCGTCTCGAGCGTGCTGGTCACGTCGTTGTCGGCTCAAGCGAGCCGCCGGGCCACCAGCGTCGATGCCCTCCACCAACATCGCGTGTTCTTTCATCGTGAAGAAGTCATCGTCGTCACCGACGCGACACCCGAGGGCACGCTCACCTGGCTCGTCAACGAGGATGATAGCGTTCGCATCCTCGCGCTGGATATCCCGCCGCTGCCGAGCGGTGTCCGCGAGCGCCTCGAAGTCATCGGAACGTTCTATGACGTGGGCCGGCTCGATGAAGGTGACTCCCGGTTGTCGGGCCTCCCGATTGCTCAGATTTCGCAGCAGCTGCTACGCAAGCGGTGGCCGGGTGCGGGCGAGCTCCCGCTGGTTGTCGCCACGTCGTCCAGGCCCGCGCGAGATCCAGACGCAACGACGCTTCGGAGTGTCGTCCTCGAGCCGGACCGCTACCTCGGACAAGGCGTGACGGTGACGGGGAGGTTTCGCGGGCGCAATCTGTACGGTGACATGCCGGAGGCGCCGGAGGAAAGCCGGTGGGACTTCGTCCTGCGCTCCGCCGATGCGTCGGTATGGGTCGTCGGAAAAGAACCGAAAGGGGACGGTTTCGAGCTCGATGTCCTGGCGCGTGTCGACACCAGCAAGTGGCTCGAGGTGACCGGCAGTGTCCGCCTCGAGGAGGGCATGATCCTCATCGACGCCGGAATACTAGTGCTGGCCGCGCCGGCGGCCGACCGGGCCCCGCCAGCCGCGACAAGAGCACCGGAGCTGCCGCCGCCCGAAGTCATTTTCAGTGCGCCTCTCCCGGATGACATCGACGTCCCGCAGGACAGCACGGTACGCGTACAATTCTCGCGGGATATGGATGGGGAGTCGTTCGAGGGCCATGTGCAGGTGCGCTATACCGGCGTCACGCCTCCCGGCTCGGACGCCGACGCCGAGATCACCTTCGAGCTCTCGTATCGTGGGCGGAACCGTGTGCTCGAGATCCGATTCGACCAGGAGCTCGAGCGGTTTCGCAACGTGTACGTCGACCTCCTCGACGGCATCACGGCGAGCGACGGCTCTCCGCTCCCGCCGTGGTCGCTGTCGTTTTTCGTCGGTGGGTTGTAGGAAGCCCCAACATCGATTCCAGCGCTGTTCGGATCTGCCGAATCAAGACATTCCGGTCGGTGACGTCGAGCCCGCGGGTCTCGACCGGCTCACCGATCTCCACCCGCACCGTCACCGGTCTGATGACCGGACTTCCCTTCCGCATGGCAGCGCGCGCCCCGGAGATCGCGACCGGGATAATCGGCACCTGGCCTTTGATCGCCATGATGAAGCCGCCCTTCTTGAACGGCAGGAGCTCACCCGTCGGGCTCCGCGTCCCTTCAGGGAAGATCATGAACGAGTCGCCACTCGTCAACGCGGCGGCGGCCCGGTCGATTGTCTGGGAGCTCTGCTCGGCATTGCGACGCTGGATCGGCACGAATCCAACGATGTCGAATGCGTTGCGCAGCACCGGTATGACGGCACGTAGTTCCGCCTTGTACAAGATCTTGAGCCGCGGATGGGTCGCCGCCAACGCCATATAGATAATGGGCGGCTCGAGATTGCTGGTGTGGTTGGCACAATAGACGGCACCACGCGACAGCTCCACCCGCTGGGTCCCGCGAACCTCAACTCGAATACCGGCCGCGGCCAGCCCCAGACGCACGCCGCCGCGCCCGAGCATGTACAGCACGCCAGACCATCGGAACATCAACGCGAGCACGATGCCGATGGGACCGAGCAGGAGGACCCAGAGCGAAACGCTGACGTACGCGGTAGCGGATCGAACCGCCGAGACGAGGGTGCGGAAAGACTCCGCCACGGGCTAGGCGGGGCGCGCTACGATGCCCGCGCGGCGCGGCGAATCATCGCGCGTGACGACGCCTTCTTCGCTTTGGCGGTCTTCGCTTTGGCGAGCTGACGGGCTCGGTTGACGAGACACCGCTCGAGGGCTTTCTCAACGCGCCCCTCGACCACCTCGTTCGGCTCGCTCATCACTTCGGACATCTCGGACACAACGAGGAACCTGGCGCGGTCGAGCATTCGCTTCTCGCGAAAGGACAGGTTCTTCGACTGACTCAGGTGGTTCAAGCTCTTCAGCACATCGACCACGTCGTAGAGCGAGCCGGTTCGCATTTTATCGGAGTTGTCCTTGAAGCGGCCCTTCCAGTTCTGGTGGTTGTCGATCTTGCCGTTCCCGAGAAGCGTGAACAGTTTCTTGACCTCGTGGTCGGCGACGGCGCGGCGCAGACCGACATCGTCGACATTATCGAGCGGGACCAACACCGTCGTCTCACTCGACGCCATGCGGAGCGAGTAGAAGCCGCATGTGGTGCCGAGAATCGTCTTTTCCTCGATTCGCTCGACGACGCCGAGACCGTGATTCGGGTATATGACCTTGTCTCCGACCTCAAACTGCAACATTGCCCCCAGAGAGTAAGGTGGACGCGACATTGGGTGTGCCACGGAAGGACGCAGCTCAATAATTCTAATCGATCAGTGGGCGTCACGCAATGCAGAACCCACGCAGAATGAGCAGTTTGCCAAAATTTTACCGGTTTCGCACATGTCGGTCTAACCCCAGAGGCGCAACCTGGTTGTGTCAAATGCCCTAGCGTCTGATTACCGCGAATGGTTATCCAATGTTTTGGATTAGCTGAACCTTCTGACACGACACCCGCCCGACGCCGGTGGCGCTGTTGTAGAGTATCGCCGTGCGAAACACGTCAGGTGCTCTTCAGGAGGACATCATGCCGCGACCTCACAGGATGACCGTGTTCGGACTGGTGATGGGACTGCTCGTCTTGGCTGGACCGACGACGATCCCCGGACTGAACGGCGTTGCGGCACAGGACAACCCCAGCCTCGCCCCATTCGTGCCGTCGCCCTACGACGTCGTCAACCGGATGCTGACGCTGGCCGAAGTCACGAAGGATGATGTGGTCTACGACCTCGGCTGCGGCGATGGGCGTATCGTGATCACGGCGGCGCAGCGTTTCGGAGCCCGTGGTGTCGGCGTCGACATCGATCCGCAGCGGATCGCCGAATCCAACGCGAACGCGGAGCGCGCCGGTGTGCAGCATCTGGTGAGATTCATCGAGCAGGACGCGCTGACCGTCGACGTCTCCGAGGCGACAGTGGTAACGCTCTATCTCTTGTCGTCGTCGAACATGAAGCTGCGGCCGCTTCTCACCCGCCAGCTCCCGCCGGGGGCGAGGATCGTGTCGCATGCGTTCAGCATGGGTGACTGGGAGCCGGACGTCATCGATCGGTTCGAGGATGAACGCGGGAACACACGCTCGCTCTACCTCTGGCGACACGACGGCACGTTGCGCGAATAGAGATCACGAGCCTTCCAGCCGGAGTGGCGAAATTGGCAGACGCGCTGGATTCAAAATCCAGTGAGGTTCACGCCTCGTGTCGGTTCGAGTCCGACCTCCGGCACCATAGTATCAACAACTTAGCTCGACTTCTTCACCGGCAGTTTGGCGGCCGATTGACTGAATGATCCCATCGATCCCATGGCAAGCGCATTCAGGCGGTCCGCCGCGTCGATCAAATCGCTATCGCTGACGATTCGATACCGGTTGTAGATACTCTCCGTCTTGTGGCCCACGATCTGCATCGCCACGCGCCGAGAAGTGCCCAACCGCGACTCCGGTTTGCAATGTCCGGCGACCCCGGGAGATCCCGATTCTGCACTACTACTCGTGTCACGATATCAGGCATGACTCATCAACGAATGGTGATTATCGAGTCTATTCCGTGCCAAGTAGACTGGGGACGCCAAGCTGCACTTCTACACTGAACTCGTCGCCGTAGTGTGAAAAAGAACGTGATGCCAGCTAGTTCCGATCCTGAAGAATTCCCCGCCGTATTTCCAGCGTTCTTCGAATCCGTTACGACTGGGTGGCGTTACTGCGGGTGAGGCAGTTGGTGTCGGGATCGCAGTCTGTCTAGAACGGCGATTCGACCACCAGCGGGGCGCTACCTGGGGCATTGTTGAGTTGAGGGGCGGGCTGAGAGAGTAGAGCGATGACGCCCCCTGCTCTCAGCCATCACGGATACCGCTTTCCGCCCGAGATCATCAGTCACGCCGTCTGGCTGTACCACCGACCGATACCCAACTCGGTCGCCCATGTCGGCAGTCTAATCCTGACTATTAAACCGAACAAACGCGAGCGCGTAGTTGCTGTTCAACGGAATGACCAGCTGGTTCTGAGTCGAGTCGTAGCACATGGACGCCGCGCTTGGTATGCCCGAGGCGATGACCTCTGCCTCTTGACCCGGGCGGATACGGGACACGCTGCCATAACGCACGCTGCTCGCGTATTTCGTCCCGTCGGCGGTTATCACGATGCCATCGTTCCCGCCTTCGACGCTATGCTCTATCCGAATGACCGCTCCGTCTTGGTCGTAGGTGATGATGGCATTGTCACCGACGTTGACCACCACAATGTTGCCGTCCTGGTCGATCGCCACGCCGTTGGGGGCAGCGAGTGGAGCGCCCTCTGCGAACACCGACACCTCACCGTCTGCGGTGACCTTCCAGATCTGCTCCGGGTTCCGAGTATTGGAAGCGTACACGGTGCCATCATCCGTAACGGCAATGCCATTTAGTATCGTAGATTCAGGAACAGGAATGGACCGCAGGGGTCGCCCTGTTTCCAGATCAAATAGACGGACGTATCCCACATCAACGGTATAGAGCACGCCATTGCTGATGGCACTGCCCAACGGATCATAGAGTTCCAATCCGTCCCGAGTGGCGCCGATCCACTTGGGCGTATGCACACTCCCATCGGGATTGATGAGGGAGACAAAGCCATCATTTTCGCTGGTGTCTCCCCGGTTGCCGGTATTCATGGCCAGAATCAGGTTCTTGTTGGAATCAAACGTGCAGCTTTCAGAAAAATGAAAGCTGCCATAGACCGTGACGTTGTCCGACATCGGTTGCCACGCGCCGGCCTCATTGAGCGCGCCGATCGGCTCACCAGCCGCAAACTCCTGAGCGGCAGCTGGGACCGCCAAGACAACGGCGATGAGAACTGCGGGGACGATTCGCCGACTCGCTGAATGCATCATCACTGCGTACATGGTCAATGACTTCTCCGTCTTCTGTGCAGAGCGTGGTCGAGCTCCGGAAGCTCGACCACGCGGGTTCACCGCGACCGTAGACCGTGCGCCAGATCTCGAACGGAAGGTTCACCGGTGGCGCGGTATGTTGACGTCGCGCCGGCCATTGTATCCCGTAGTGTGCCGTAATCCGGCCGCCACCGCCGACACCGTTTCCTTTCGGCACCTCCTCATAGAGCCACCCTTGAGGTCTGAGCCAATCTGGCTCTCGCCTGCACGTGAGAAGGAGGGGGAAAGTGCGCCTGCGGACCCATTTGGCTAAGATGGGCGCTGAATCGGGCTCACTCCTACAGCAATGCCTTTGAACGTCGGCTCCCGCCTCGGCCACTACGACGTCACCGCCCTCATCGGCGAGGGGGGCATGGGGCAGGTGTATCGCGCCACCGACACCGAGCTCGGCCGGGACGTCGCGTGGAAGATCCTCCCAGACGCCTTCGCCGCTGACCCGGATCGCCTCGCTCGGTTCCAGCGAGAGGCGTAGGTCCTGGCGTCCCTCAATCATCCGAACATCGCGCAGATCCACGGCATCGCGCAGAGCGGCGAGACTCGCGCCTTCGTCCGGGAGTTGGTCGAGGGTCCGAACTTCACCAAAACTCATCTCCACCTGTTTCGCGAGGAGCCCCCATGAGCGGATTGCAAGAACTCACCAAGAGAGTCGTCGCGTTTCGTGACGAACGAGACTGGGCGCAGTTTCACACGCCACGGAACCTCGCCGCTTGTCTCGGGCGACATTACGGTCGAGAACGTCGACGGTGAGACCCGCCTCAAGTCCGTCAGCGGCGAGGACCATGCCGGGGCGGTCGGCAGGCTCGCGGGCATCGTGTCGGTGTCTGGCGACATCGAGATCGCCGGCGCGTCGTCCGACCGCACCCTAGAGATCACGACGGTGAGCGGCTCGGTCGACGCCGCCGACATCGTGGCGCCGCGTCTCAAGTTGAGCTCGGTCAGCGGGCACGTCGAGATGGTCGGCGTCAGGAGCGAGCGGGTAGAGGCGCAATCGGTCAGCGGCGACATCGAATTCGCTGGGTCGCTCGTCGAGGCTGGGCGCTACGAGCTGCAGTCGCACTCGGACGACGTGCGAGTCTCCGTCGGCAACGATCGCGGATTCGATCTCCACGCCAGCTCCTTCAGCGGTCGTATCCGAACCGACCCATCGATGACCTTCGCCGGCGGCGACGTGAGTGGCGGCCCTCGACGCTCGCTCGAGGGCCGCCACGGCGACGGCAGCGCGCGACTGGATCTGACGAGTTTCAGCGGCAACATCTCGATTACGACACAAGACTGACGGCCCGCAGGAAGCGCCCCTGCCATCCGATGCTATTATGTGCACATTGGTGGAGGGGGCATGAGACAGTCGTTGTTAGCAGGAACCATGGCCGTCGCAGTGCTGTCGCTCGCAGTCGTGAGTGACACGCCGACGAGCGCACAGCAGCTTTCTGGCAGCGTCAACGTGCCGCAGGGCGTGGCGGAGCTCGGCTCGGTCGAGTTGCCGCGGCGCGTGATGGCCAACAGTCAGGCGCTCCCGGCCGGCACGTATGAGGTGCGCCTCACGAGCCAGACGGCGAGCGGCGATTCGGTCGGCGCGTTGTCGATCCTCGAGCGATGGGTGGAGTTCCGACAAGACGGCGACGTGAAAGGCCGCGAGGTGGTTTCCATCGTGCCCCAGGCCGAGGTCAGCGATGTCGCCAAGAGCGCGCCGCCGGCGAGCGGCAGCGCCCGCGTCGAGCAGTTGCGCGAGAACGACTATCTCCGCGTCTGGATCAACCTGGACGGCACCGCCTACCTAATCCACCTGGGGATTAGTTAAAGCACCATCACGTCGAACTGCTCGTGATGCAGCTGGACGTCGGGCTTGATCGTGACGTCGCGGCCGAAGACCCGCCGCAGCTCCTTTAGCACACCACGCTCTTCCTGCTTGAGCACCCGCGCAATGTCGGGATTGACTCGGAGCTGCACGGCGTGGCCGTTGAGCTCGCCGCTGAGCTTCCGCATCTCCGACAAAATCTCGTAGCAGATCGTCGAGGTCGACTTGATCACCGAGCTCCCGGAGCAGTACGGGCACGGCTCCGTGAGCTGACGCTCGAGGCTCTGCTTTACCCGCTTACGGGTCACGATGATCAGGCCAAAGTCGGAGACCTGGACGGTCTTGGAGGGCGACCGGTCGCGCCGCAGCTCCTGGTCGAAGGCCTGCCCCACCTTCTGGCGGTTCTTGCGCTCTTCCATATCGATGAAGTCGAGCACGATAATGCCGCCGAGGTCCCGCAGTCGAATCTGGCGAACGATTTCCTTGGCCGCCTCGAGGTTGGTCTTGACGATCGTGTCCTCGAGCCGCCCGGTCCGCTTGCCGACGTAACGGCCGGTATTGACGTCGATCGCCACCAGCGCCTCGGTCTGGTTGATCACGATGTAGCCGCCGGACTTGAGCCACACCTTGCTTCGGAGCGCCTTGTCGATCTCGGACTGCACGCCGTATTCCTCGAAGATCGGGAACGGCTTCGTGTAGTGCTGGATCCGCGAGACCATGTTCGGCATGATGCGCTCGATCAGACGTACGACACGGTCGTATTCCTGCTGGTCGTCGATGCGAATCGCGGAGAAATCGTCGGTCAAGAAGTCACGCAGCAGCTTGGCGACCAGGCTTTCCTCCTGATGAAGCACGGCGGGCGCCCGGAGCGACTCCATCCGTCCCCGCGTCTCGGTCCAGAGCTGATGGAAATACGACAGGTCGCTGTCGATATCGTCCTTCGAGCGCTTCGACGCCGCGGTCCGAATGATGACGCCGCCAGAGAAGCCGTGCTCTTCGCGGAACGAGCGAACGATGCCCCGAAGTCGCCCCCGCTCTTCGCGCGTGTCGATCTTGCGGGACACCCCGATGTTGTCGGCGGTCGGCATGAACACTAGGAATCGACCCGGCACGCTGACGTGCGACGTGATGCGCGCGCCTTTGGTGCCGAGCGGCTCCTTGACCACCTGCACCAGGATCTCCTGCCCAGCTTTTAGCAGCTCCTCGATTTTTTCGGTCGGCTTCGGCTGGAACCGCGGGCTGGACCGCCCACGCACGTTGCCGCGTCGACGGTTGCCCCGGCCATTCGAGGCCCCGTTGCCATCACCGGTGGCGGCACTGGTAACGTCGTCGTCGTCGTCGTCACCCGATTCGAGGCGGTCGAATTCCTCGAGGGTGTCGATGACATCCGAGACGTAGAGAAACGCGTCGCGCTCGAGTCCGATGTCGACAAAGGCCGACTGCATCCCGGGGAGGACCTTGTTCACCCGCCCCTTGTAGATGTTGCCGACGACGCCGCGGTTGCGCTCGCGCTCGATGTAGATCTCGCCTACTTGGTCGTCCTCGAGAATGGCGGCCACCACTTCGTGGCCATTCGAGGAGACGATCATCTCCTTGTTCATACGTCAGGATCTCCCGTGGGCCCGGACCCGACCGCGCGTTCCGCTCGGATAGGCAGACGTCCGCCGCCGCGCCGACGGTGAGTCCCCACAGGGCCTCGACCGTGAGCATCGCCGTCATTCGTCTCCCCTTGCCCAGACCATCAATTCGTGAATCGGCGCATCCTCACGTTGAGGATGAGCCCGAACCCCATCAGTGTCGCGATCATCGACGAGCCGCCGTAGCTCATGAGCGGGAGCGTCAGCCCCTTCACCGGGGCCAGACCCGCCGACATCGTGACGTTGTAAATTACCTGGAACGCAAAGCCGGCCATGATCCCGACGACGAGATATGTGCCGGCGCGATCCTTGGCCACCCGCGCCGCGTCGAGCGAGCGCAGGATGACGAACAGATACAACCCGAGGGTGAACAGCACCCCGAGGAATCCCTGCTCCTCGGCCAGCACCGAGAAGATGAAATCGTTGTGCGCGACCGGAAGGAAGTTGTACTGGCTCTGCGTGCCTTGCAGAAATCCCTGTCCGGTGAGCCCACCTGACCCAACCGTGATCCGCGCCTGGATCTGCTGGTACCCGGCTCCCCGAGGATCTTGCCCCGGATCGAGGAAACTGGCAATGCGTGTTTTCTGGTAATCCTCCATGCCGTAGGCCCAGACCATCGGGGCGGCGAGGAGCGCCAGCAGCGCCACCACCGCCAGCACCCGGACTCTCAGCCCGGCAAACACCATGATGGCGACGGCGACCGGCAGCAGGGTCACCGCGGTCCCCAGGTCCGGCTCTCGCGCGATGAGCGCGAACAGCAGGACGACGAACGCCGCGCCGCACAGCCAGTCGTTGAGCCGTCGGGGACCCCGACGCCCCTGCGCGTAGAACGCGGCGAGGACGATCGCAATCACGATGCGTGCGAACTCCGACGGTTGGAGGGTGACCGGACCGAGTCCGATCCACCGCTGCGAGCCACCCTGCTCCACCCCAAAGAACAGCGTGTAGGCAAGCAGCGCCGCCAGCCCGGCATAGACGAGCAGGGAGCGATCCATGAGCACGCGGTAGTCGATCGTCAGGCACACGCCGAGCCCCACGATCCCGATCAGGAGCGCGCCAATCTGCCGGTAGAACTGGCCGCCCACCTGCTCCGTCGTCGGATCGTAGGTGGCACTGAAGATCATGACGAGGCCGATCACGCTCAGGACGCCGACGGACGCGACGAGCATCCAGTCGATGTAGGTGTAGAGGCGCCGTTCGAACATGGGCTCGCTATCGCTCGCGGTTCAAGGGTTCACGGTTCACGGTTCACGGTTCGTGAAGGCTGACGCATCATTCGCCGCCTCCAATCGTCGCCCCCGTCACCGGCGTCAGCGGCACCAGGGGGTCCACGTCAGCCGCCCGCGCCGGGATCGGTAGCGTCGGCAGCGGTTGCCCGTCCCGCTTGGCGAAGAACGTCTCCATCACGTGGCGTGCGATCTGGGTGGCCAGAGAGCTATGCTCGGCGTGCTCGCCGAAGACGACGCCGGCGATCTGCGGATTGTCCCGTGGCGCGGCGAAGACGAACCACCCGTGGTCGTGCAGATCGAGGTCGCTGTCAGCGGCCGCCTCTCGGCCGGACAGCGAGATCACTTGCGCCGTGCCGGTCTTGCCGATCACGTCGCGGCCGGTCAGTCGCCCCCGGCGGCCGGTCCCGCGCCGATTCACCACGTTCCACAGCCCGCGCTTGACCACCTCGAGCGTCGACGGCGACAACCGCACGAGCGACGCGGTGGCGCTGGCCCGCACCGGCTGCCAGCCATTGCCGTTGTCGTAGGCTTTGAGCAAGCGCGGCACGACGCGGTGACCGCCGTTGGCGAGTGTCGCCATCATCACCGCGAGCGAAATTGGCGTGACCGACACCTGCCCCTGCCCGATGGCGACCGAGATCGTCTCACCCGGGTACCAGCGCTCGCCGACCGCCGCCTGCTTCCAGGCGCGTGACGGAACCAATCCCTGCACCTCGTGTGGGAGATCGATGCCGCTGAGCTCGCCGAGTCCGAGCGCGGTCGACCATTTGTGAATCTGGTCGACGTCGAGCTTCTCACCCAAGGTGTAGAAGTACATGTTGCACGACTTCTCGATCGCCTCCTCCAGCGCCACCGTGCCATGCGTCGTATGGCAGCGGAAGAATCGGCCGTAGAACGTCCCGCCGCCGCGGCAGGTCACCTTGAACTCGGGGTCAATCACCTCTTCCTCGAGCGCCGCGACAGCCACGGCGATCTTGAACGTCGACCCCGGCGAGTAGCGCCCCTGCAGGGCGCGATTCTGCAGCGGCTTCAGTCCGTCGGTGTTGAGCGCCGCCCAGGTGCCGCGGTCGATGCCGGTGGCGAACGCATTCGGGTCGTACGCCGGCAAGCTCACGAGCGACAAGACCTCACCACTCTGCGGATCGAGCACCACGGCGGCGCCGTCGAAGCCAGCCACTCGAAACGCCTCTTCCGCCGCGCGCTGGAGGTCGTAGTCGATAGTCAGCTGGAGCGCGCCCCCTTCGGCGGGCGGCACTTCGCCTAGCGTCTCGACCTCCCGACCGACGCTGTTGACGACGACGTGCCGCGTGCCGTCGATCCCCATCAGTATGTCGTTGTAGCTGTGCTCGACGCCCGACTGGCCGACAATGTCGCCGCTCCGTAACCCGTCGAAGCGCGCCAGCGCCAGCTGCGTGTCGGTGATCTCCCCCACGTAGCCGAACGAATGCGCCGCCAGCCGTTCGGTCGGGTAGTAGCGCGCGGGGATCTGCTCGACCACCACCCCCGGCAGCTCGAGCTTGCGCGCCGCCACCGATGCCACCTGGGCCAGCGAGGCGTCCTGCACGATCACGATCGGTCGATAAGCCGGATCGCGACGATGCCGGTCGACGACGGCCCGCACCGCCTGCTCGTCGATGCCGGTCACGTCCGCCAGGAGCGCGACCGACCGGTCGAGATCATCGGCCTGCTCCCGCACCAGCGAGATGTTCAAGGAGTGCCGGTTCTCGACGAGCACACGACCGTCACGGTCGAACACCACCCCGCGGGGCGCGCGCAGCGAGAGCCGCCGCTGATGGTTGTTTTCCGCCATTTCGAGAAAGCGAGCGTGCTGCCCGATCTGGAAGTGCCAGAAGCTGAAGAGGAGGGCCGCGAAGACGAGCACGACCGCGCTCTGGAATACCGCGAGCAGGCGTCCCGTGTTGCGGGTGTCGCGGACCGGAATCCTCATCTCCATCTAACTCGTCCTAGCTCGTTCGCCAGCGGCGCGCCGCGAATCCACGCCGGCGGCGGCGCATCCGGTCCCACACCCCGGGGGCGTGCTCGAGCACGCCGATGGCCACGATGCCGGCGGCGGCGTTCGCGACGCCCTGCACCGGAACGTCGGTCCACATCACCGTGGGCCCGGTGGTTGGAATGAGTCCGTACACGCCGACGAAGCAGAGCGCGTGCACGATGGTCGCGGCCACGAGGACCAGCACTCGGTGCCAGATACCGGTCAGCATGAACTGCGCCCCCACGGCGCCGACGGCGAACCCGACGAGGCTTTTCGCCAGGCCGCTGACGCCGACGATGCCACCCGACAGCAGGTCTTGCGCAAGTCCGGCCGCGACACCGGTCCACAGTCCGACGACTGGTCCGCCCGAGAGCGCGGCGAAGACGACCACGACCAACGGGAAGTCGACATTGGCGCTCATCCCATTGACGAAGAGCGCGTACGTCGTTTGCCCCGCCACGGCCACGGCCACGGCGATGCCGATGCGGGTCGCCCTCATTCGAGACCTTCCGCCTGCGCGAGCCGCACGTCGGTCATCACCACCAACACATCCTCGAGACTGCTAAAGTCGACGATCGGCTCGACCGTGATCGACTTGTACAAGTCGATCCCCCGCTCCACCGCGGAGATGGTCCCGATGACGAATCCCTTCGGATAGATCCCGTCGGTCCCGGACGTCACGACCGAGTCGCCGATCCGCACGTCCTCGAGATTGGACACGTAGTCCATCCGCAACACCGACTCATCGTCGACGCCCAACACCACGCCGGCCGCGCGGGTGCGCTCGATCAGGGCGCCGGCGGCGGCGTTCCGATCGATGAGGAGCTGTACCTTGGCCGCCCGCGGCCCCGGGAGGCCGACGATCCGTCCGACGACACCGCTCGGGGCGATGACGGCGAGATCTTGCCGCACCCCGTCGCCGGCCCCGCGGTCGATCGTCAAGGTGCGAAACCACGGTGTCGCATCGGCGGCGATGACCTGGGCACTCAACGTCAGCAGGTCGATCGACTCGCGCAGCTCGAGGAGTTGCTGCAGGCCGTGCGCCCGCTGGGCCAGCGCGTTCTGCTGCTGGAGCCGCAGCTCGAGCTGGGCCACCGTTTCGCGTAACGCGACGTTCTCCTCCCGGACGTCCTGCAGCGACACGTAGCCAGACCACACCGACCGCACCCCGTGCACGCCCCACACCACGAAGCGTTGGACCTCGGCCAGCGTGCCGAAGGTCACCGCCTCGAGCACGCTCGCCCCGGGGCGCACGTTGACTTGCGCAGAGATCAAGATGACATGGCCGATGAAGACGGCCAGAACGAGATAGCCGGTGCGCTGACGCCTATTCAACACGCGCGTCTCGTGTCCTTCGGGCTCCGCGTCGCAGCTCGGATGCGAGCGGAGCGTTAGTCAACCGAGATCTTCCGGAGCAGACCGAAGTCGGCCAGCATCTTGCCGGCGCCGAGCACAACCGACGACATCGGATCCTCGGCCATGGCCAGGGGTACACCAGTTTCCTCCCGCAGTCGCTTGTCGAGGTTCTTCAGCATCGAGCCGCCGCCCGTCATGACGATGCCGCGGTCGACGATGTCGGCCGACAGCTCCGGCGGCGTCCGCTCCAGGGCCACACGCACCGCGTCGACGATCACGTTGACCGTCTCCGCCAGTGCCTCACGTATCTCCTCATCTGTCACCGTAATCGTCTTGGGGATGCCTTCAATGAGATGGCGCCCCTTGATTTCGAACGTAATCCGCGCGTCGAGCTGATACGCCGAGCCGATCTGCATCTTGATCTGCTCGGCGGTCCGCTCACCGATCAGCAGGTTATACGTCTTCTTGACGTACTGGATGATCGCCTCGTCCATCTCGTTGCCGGCCACGCGCACCGCCTTGCTGTAGACGATGCCGGCGAGGGAGATGACGGCGATGTCGGTGGTGCCGCCCCCGATGTCGACGATCATGTTCCCCGACGGCTCGGTGATCGGCATGCCGCAACCGATCGCCGCGGCCATCGCCTCCTCGACGAGGTGCACCTCGCTCGCTTTCGCCCGGTAGGCGCTGTCCTTGACCGCGCGCTTTTCCACCTGGGTGATCTCGGACGGCACGCCGATGACGATCCGCGGCCGCACCCACACCGTGCGGTTGTGGGCTTTCTTGATGAAGTAGGTCAGCATCTTCTCCGTGACTTCGAAGTCAGCGATGACGCCGTCCTTCATCGGCTTGATGGCGATGATGTTGCCGGGGGTGCGTCCCAGCATTTCCTTGGCCTCTCGGCCCACCGCCTCGATGCGGCCATTCACCTTGTTGATGGCGACGATCGAGGGTTCGTTGACGACAATGCCCTTGCCGCGCGCGTAGACACAGGTGTTCGCGGTGCCGAGGTCAATTGCGAGATCGCTCGAGAAGAGTGCAAAAATAGACCGAAGGCTCAAGTTTGATGTTCCATATTGATGGTTGATGCCTGCGGGACGCCTCCCGCAAGCTGGATGCCATCCTTGCCATGCGCTTTGACCCAGTACATCGCGTCGTCAGCCGCCTGCAGCAATTCGTCAATCGTGGCGGCGATGTCCGGGAGGGTCGAGACCCCCACCGACGCCGTCAGCTTGAAGTTGATGTCCTCCTGCTGCAGGAACACGTTCTCGGCCACCCGCTCGCGAATACGATCGCCGACGGCGACCGCACCCTCGCTTCCCGTGTCCGGCCGCACGACCGCGAATTCGTCGCCGCCGAAGCGGGCCACGATGTCGGTCTCACGGGCACTCTCACGGATGACTGCCGCCACCTTGAACTTGCGGTTCCGCTTGAGTGGCGCGATATGGGGTCGGATGTCCTCGCTTGCGTGATAGACGACGAGGCGGAGTGCCGCCTGACGACTGGCGGTGCCTCGTCGCCGGGCAGTGGCACTGTGTGCGCGAGAAGCCATCGCTCCGACGGGTTCTGTCAGTTCCCCTAAGTCCTTACGTTACCCGCAAATATATCACACAGGCCTGTGCAAACTCTGGCATTCCACCGACCCGCGCGGACCAAGAACGACCATGTCGCGCGCGATCCGCCGGCCCAACCACCCGCACGTGTTGGGCGTGTGGCCGACAGCCGGTCGCTGATCCTATCGGTTGTGTGGGAAGGCGAGCGTAGACCTCATTCAGTCTAGCACGGTGACCGGGCAACAGTCACAACTGCTTGCCGGCATTGAACTTCTCGCTAGCAGCCAGGAACGACAGTCCAGCGTCGCACCGAGACTGGCGAGGCGCCCGAAATGCATCGCCAGTCGAATGCAAGAGGGCTGTCGTTCCTGGCTGCTACAATGGGGGTTCGGCTACCACCAACCGAGCGACACAGGGGGAAAAAGCGCGTCATGACCATGCTCGACCAGATGCGGCGGCATAAGGGCTGGCTGAAATGGAGCCTCGGCCTCGTCGTGGTGGCGTTCGTTGCCCTCATTCCAGGCGTCGGCATGAGCCCGATGGGCGACGCCGGACTCCCGTCGGATGTCATCGCCCGGGTTGGTGAGTACGAGATCTCGCTGCTGGAGTTCCGCCAGGCCTACCTGCAGCAGCTCAACAACTACCGCCTTCAGTCGGGCGGTGACATTTCCGAAGACATCCTGCGTTCGCTCGGTATCGACCGCCAGATCCTCCAGCAGATGATCGACGAGTACGCGGCCCTCACCGAGGCGGGGCGGCTCGGCCTCGCCGTCGGAGATGCTGAGGTCCGCGAGCGGATCGTGACGCTGCCGCAACTCCAGATCGACGGGGAGTTCATCGGTGAGGTGGCGTATCGCCAGCTGCTGCAGTCGCAGCGTCCGCCGGTCAGTCCGTCCCAGTTCGAGGATGAAACACGTCAGCAGATCCTGCTCGAGCGGCTGCAAACCGCGGTGACCAGCTGGATGACGGTGACCGACAATGAAGTGGTCGAGGAGCATCGGCGCCGCAACGAGAAGGTCAAGGTGGACATTGTCGCGTTCCGCGCAACCGATTATCGCGACGAGGTCGAGGTGAGTGACGACGACGTCGCCCTCCTCTACGCTGAAGACTCGGCCAGTTACGAAGTGCCCGAAAAGCGCCAGCTCCGATTCCTGCTGGTCGACGAGGCGGCCATCTTTGACAGCCTCACGGTGACCAACGACGAGATCCGCCAGTACTACGACGCCAATCTCGCGCAGTACCAAACGCCGGGTCAGATGCGCGCCAGCCATATCCTGCTTCGCGTCGGTGACGACGAAGGCGACGAGGAGGCGGTGGCGGCGCGCGCCGCCGAGCTCGCGGCGCAGGCACGCGACGGCGCCGATTTTGCCGCGCTCGTGCGCGAGCATTCCGACGACGAGGCGACCGTCGAAGACGGCGGCGACCTCGGTCTGTTCGGGCGCGGTCGGATGGTGCCGGAGTTCGAAGCGGCGGCGTTTGCCCTCGACGTCGACGAGATCTCCGATCCGGTCAAGAGCGCATTCGGGTATCACGTCATCAAGCTGACGGAGAAGCAGGAGGAGATCACGCAGCCGTTCGAGCTCGTGCGACCGACGATCGAGAACCTGCTGAAGCAAGAACGGGCGTCGTCGCGGGCCACGGCCCTGTCCCGGGCGATCTCGGCCGAGGTGACCACCCCGGACGAGCTCGAGCGGGCGGCCGCCGCACGCGGCTACGAGCTCCACGAGTCGGGCTTCGCGGCGCGCGGGGAGCCGATCCTCGGGCTTGGCCTGGCGCAGCAAGTCTCCGCCCAGGCGTTCGCCATCGAGGCGGGCGAGGTGGCGGGTCCCGTCACGACGCCGTCGGGACCGGCATTCATCACCGTCATCGCCACGCAGGATCCCTACATCCCGCCGCTGGATGACGTCCGTGATCAAGTCCGCGAGGATGTCATTCGGAAGAAATCACTGACGCTCGCGCAACAGCGTGCAGCCGAGGCGGCCGAATCGCTCAAGGGCGCGGACGACTTCGTCGCCGCCGCCGAGGCGGCCGAGCTGACGGTCGGGTCGAGTGAGCTCGTGGCGCGCGGGGCGGCGCTCCCGCAGGTGGGCATCAGCACGGCCGTCGAGGCGATCGCGTTCGCGATGGAGCCGGGTGCGGTGAGCGACGTCATCCAGGCGGCCAACTCCGCCGCGATCGTGCACCTCGCCGAGCGGGAGGATGCCTCCACGGACGACCTCGAGAGCACCCGCGACTCGCTCCGCGATGAGCTGCTCTTCTCGCGGCAGAACCAGTTCTTCGGCGCCTACATGGAGAACGTCAAGGAGCGGATCGATATCAACATCGATCTCACCGTTCTCGATCAGGCGCTGAACCCGGTATAGGCGCGGGCTCTAAATTCAGACGGGGCTCCGCCCCGAACCCCCCGCCGGCACTCGCGGGGCCCCCTCGCCCCACTCCGTGTCGGCGGGGCCCGCACGTGCGGGCCCTGTCGCCGGTCAGGGCCGGGGCATTAGCGCCAGCGGCATCCCCTCGGCAAACCCGATCGGCGCCAGTATCGTCCGTAGCGCGCGAGCATAGGGCGACGCCGCCCACCCGAGCGCGCCGTTCAGCGCCTGCGTGTTGAACGCGCCACGCAGCACCTCGAAGAACGAGCGCGGTCTCGGATACGGCACCAACGTGACCTCGCTGTCTTCGTCGATGCCCGCCTCGACCTTCGCCACCTCGATCGCCCGCCGCAGGCCACCGAGCTCATCGACCAGACCGTTCTCGTGGGCCTGCCGGCCAGTCCAGACCCGCCCCTGGGCGACGCGATTGACCTCGTCACGAGTCATCCCGCGTCCCTCGGCGACCACCTGGAGGAAGCGCTCGTAGGTGTCGTCGAGCTGCGCCTGGAGCGCCGCGCGGGCCCCGTCCGAGAATCGCGAGACCGGCGAGAAGAGATCGGCGTTGGCGCCGTTGGTCACCGCCTCCATGTTCACGCCCAGCTTCTCGAACGTCCCGCCGACGACGTATTTCCCGCCGTAGGCGCCGATCGACCCGGTGAGCGTGCCCGGCTGCGCGACGATCGTGTGCGCGGGAGCCGCGATGTAGTAGCCCCCGGAGGCCGCCAGGTCCGACATCGAGACGATCAACGGCTTGTCGGCACGCGCCAGCTGCAGCTCGCGCCACATGATGTCGGCGGCAATCGCGACCCCGCCGGGGCTGTCGACGCGAAGGACGATCGCCTCGATGCCGTCGTCCTCGCGCGCGGCGCGCACCGCCTCGACCATCGTCTGGGACCCGACCACCCGATTCCCCTGGAAGTCGACGCCGTTGCTCCCGAAGTTGATCACCCCTTCGGCATACACGAGGGCGATCCGCGGGCCCCGATCGAGCCCCAGACTCGACGCGCTCACGTTGCGGTAGTCCTCATAGTCGAGCACCGTCGGGTCGTCGCCGAGCGGCAGCCCGTCTATGAGCTGATCCTCGTAGACGAGTGCGTCAACCAGGCCACGTCGCATCGCCTCGGCCGGCACGAACGGCCCTTGGTCGATCAACGACCGTACACGCGCCGGATCCAGCTCGCGCCCTTCGGCGATCCCATCGACGAGCTGCTCGTACATATCGCGGTTCAGCGACTCCGACATTTCCCGATGCTCCGGTGTATACGTCGTCTCCGTGTACAGGTTGACGGCCGTCTTGTAGTCGCCCGCCGCCAGCATGTCGGCCTCGAACCCGACCTTGTCGAGCGCCTCGCGCAAGAACAGGTCGTAGTTGGCCACGCCGACCAGGTTGAGCGGACTCGCCGGCGTCATGAACACTTCATCGCAGGCGGAGGCGAGGTAATACGCTTGTCCCGTCCCAAACTCGAGATAGGCGACGATCGGCTTTCCCGAGTCCTTAAAGTCGATGACGGCGTCGCGAATGTCCTGCAGCTTCCCCCACAGCCCGCCGGCGATGGGCGGTATCAACACGACGGCCGCCACCCGATCGTCGACCTTGGCCTTCCGCAGCGTCTGGACCACCGATCCCACCGTGTCGCGCTGCTCCAGCAGGCTGAACACATCCTCGGGCTGTTGCTCACCGAGGCTCGCCGGCACGCGCAGCCAGAGAATGGAGTTGGTCTCCACCGACGGCTCGCGGCTTCCGAGGAAGTAAGTCAACGCGACGCCGGTCATCGACACGATGACCGCCACCACGATGAAGGACAGAATGAACCTCGCACCTCGTGACATTGCCACGTTCGCTCTCCTTGAAAATCTCGTCTCAGCGAGTATACGGGCGCGCGGAGAGTGCGGTGAAGGCGGGTGCTATACTGAGCGTTCTCACCCTTCGTCGTGCTGCGGAAGTGGCGGAACGGCAGACGCGCTAGCCTCAGGAGCTAGTGAGCTTCGGCTCGTGGGGGTTCAAATCCCCCCTTCCGCACCACATCTTGAGACGCGCAATGTTGACGGGGCTCTTTCCGTGCGACGAGGCGAAATAGCTAACGGATAGCTAACGAACCGTCGGCGGACTCATCCAGCCGATGCTCTCTCGGCGGCTCAGAGCAACTGGCTAGGTCGTCTCGCCAACACGCCGAAGGTGGCGTCGGTGCAACGGCCTGGGATCCGTTCACGGGAACTGGCGCGTCCATGCCCTGGCGAACGCCTCACGCGCCTCTTGCTGCTTGCGGTTCCGTAACCGCTGCTGCTTCGAGATCAGCGGATAGGTCAGCTTTCCGGCCTTGCGCAAGCGGTCCCGGTCCCGCCGCGCCTCCTCGCGCGCAAACGCCCGCCGCCGCTCCCCGCAGTTCCCGATCAGCGGTCGTCCCCGGCGCTTGCGTACACAAGCGCATCGAGATGACGCTGTCGATCTACGCGCACGCGCTGCCGTCGATGCAGCAGGATGCGGCGGAGCGGTTGGGGGCGATTCTGCACGGCTAGGAAAGTGTCCGGCACTATTACTTAAGGGAATGCGTCCTGAGTCGCACCGTCCGGTCGGTCGAGCCGTCGCTCACCACGATCACCTCGACGTCAGTGACGCCGGAAACACTCATGATCCGTGACCGTGACACGAGACACCGCGTCAGCGTGGCTCGGATCGAGTCTTCTTCGTTCAGGGCAGGAATAACGATGCTTAGACGGTCGTTCGCCACAGGTGTCCTTGTCTATCGGACTATCGGCCGGACGAGCCATCGGCAGCACACCGCATCGGCGGAGTGCCGGCGGGGCACGCGGTGAATGGCCGCGTGAAGATGGTGGACGGGCGGATCGACTGTTCTTTCGAGAGGTCACGTGTCAGAGTTGGCGGGATGCCCCGACTCTCGCACCCGTCAACAGTCGTCGTCCTCCTGACCGCCGCCATCGCCGGCTTGCCACTGGCGGCCCGTGCCCAGTACGGCGCGACCGACGGTGAGTGGCGCCACTATGGCGGTGACAACGGCGGCACGAAGTATTCGCCGCTGGACCAGATCGACGCCGCCAACTTCGACGAACTCCGTATCGCGTGGCGCTGGGCGTCGGCCGACGGTGCGCTCGATCTCGAGGCGCTGCGCGAGCAGCGGCAACGGGTCTCGATTCGGGGCTTCCAGGCGACACCGCTCATGATCGACGGTGTGCTGTATCTGTCGACCGCCATGTATCAAGTGGCGGCCATCGACGCCGGCACCGGTGAGACGCTCTGGGTGTACGACCCGCAGGTGTACCGAGGCGGGGAGCCGACCCATGGTTACGGGTCCCGCGGCCTTGCCTACTGGAGCGACGGCCCTGACGGGAACGACGCCCGCATCTTCTGGGGCACCAGCGAGGGGTATCTGCACGCGGTCGACGCCGCCACCGGCCGGCCCGCGCACGGTTTCGGCGACAACGGGCGGGTTGACTTGACCGAGGGCATCCCCCGCGCGACGCGCGGCAAGAAGAACTACCAGGGCCGGAACCTGCTCGGGGTCAAGTCCCCGCCTGTCGTCGTGGGCGATGTCGTGGTCACCCCGACGATCATCTCGGACTTCGTCGTCCGCAAGGAGGCGCCGCCAGGGTGGATCAAGGGCGTCGACGCCCGTACCGGAGACACGATATGGACTTTCCGGACGGTGCCGAGCGGCGACGACTTCGGCGCCGACACCTGGCAGAACGAATCGTGGCCCTACTCGGGGAACGTCAACGTCTGGCCGCCGATGGCGGCCGACGACGAAACCGGCTACGTCTTCCTCCCGACCGGCACCCCCACCAGCGACTACTACGGTGGACACCGTCTGGGCGATAACCTCTTCGCCGAGAGTCTGGTCGCGGTCGACAGTGAGACGGGCCAGCGCATGTGGCACTTCCAGGCCGTGCACCACGGCGTCTGGGACTACGACTTCCCGGCGGCGCCGAGCCTGATCGACATCACGGTCGACGGCCGCCCGATCAAAGCGATCGCGCAGGTGAGCAAGCAAGCGTTCGTCTACGTGTTCGACCGGGTGACCGGCGATCCGGTCTGGCCGATTGAGGAGCGGCCCGTCGAGACCGATACCAACCTGCAGGGCGAGGTGCTTTCGCCGACCCAGCCGTTTCCGACCAAGCCGCCGCCGTTCGACTACCAGGGCGTCACCATCGACGACCTGGTCGACTTCACCCCGGAGGTCCGGGCGATGGCGGTCGAGGCGGTGCGGGGGTTCCGGCTCGGACTGCTCTTCACACCACCGATGTTGAGCGTGGAGGGCGGTGTGCAGGGCACGATGCAGCGACCGCAGATCGGCGGCGCCGCGACCTGGGGCGGCTCGGCGGTCGACCCGGAGACCGGGTTCCTGTATGTGCCGTCGTCGAACAGCTTCTCGGTCCTGAAGTACTACACGCCGGACCCGGCGCAGGGCGGCAACCTGCGCTTTACCCAGAGCGAGTTCGGCAGCGGCATCCAGCCGACGATGCCTCGGGGTCTGCCGTTGTTCAAGCCGCCCTACTCGCGGATGACCGGCATCGATCTGAACGAAGGCGAGCATGCCTGGATGCAGCCAAACGGCGATGGCGACCGGTATCGCAACCACCCGATGCTGAGGGACCTCGACCTGCCACCCCTCGGCGGCGACGGACGGGGGGGCGCGGTGGTGACGAAGACACTGCTGGTCAGCGCGCTCTCGGCCGGCGGATCGGACGGCGGACCGCGGCTGATCGCACGCGACAAGGCGAGCGGCGAGATCGTCGGCTCGATCGATCTCCCGGCCGGCGCGATCGGCACGCCGATGACCTACATGCACGAGGGACGCCAGCACGTCGCCCTGACGATCGGCGGCGACGTGCCGGAGCTGATCGCGTTGGCTTTGCCGTCGACCTCCTCGGTAAAGCCCAGCACCTCGGCCCGCTGACCGACGAGGCGGGCGAGCTCGTCGTGAGGCTCGGCTCCCTGAGCCCGACGCGCCAGGCACACCAGCCCTGCGAATTCGGTCGACAGTCCATACGCTATGTCCCGCGCACATCCCGGCTAGGGCGATGGTGGCGCCCGGACCGAGATATTGGGACAGCCGGACGACCGTATCCGACCATGCCACTTCGGAGAACGGTAGGACGATCGGACCCTGACGGGCGAGGTCGAGGTCGCCAAGCAGCGGCGTCGGGACGGTCTGCCGTGCGGCACGGCTCGCGCACGCTGCGGCGGCGGGGCCGTACCGCACGAACACGGCCGCCTCGCCACGGTCCGCGACCAACTGGTCGATCCTCGCCTGCATGACGCTGCGACGCTCAAGGATCGCGCGGATTTCCCCGCGGCCCAACCAGGCACCGAGCGTCGACGTCAGGGTCGCTTCGTCGAGCGCCAACATCCGATTCCACAGATCGCGATCGATGAGGGTCAACCGATGCGGCATGACCACCTCGGTGGTGAACGCGCGCGAGCTATCGATCAGGATCAGATTCCAGGCGCCGTCGACCAGCCAGTTCCCCTCATTGGGATCCTTGTTGCCGATGAGGTTGTGGAACATCTTGGCGCGGAGCAGCTGCCAGTACCACCAGCCCGCGTGCGTCGATGGCGGCGTCGTCACGCCACCCAGCTGCTCCCAGGTCGGAGCCGAGACCCAATAGATGGCCGCGCCAAGCTCGCCCCGCACGCGGCGCTCCACGGTCGGCGGCGTCATGTCGAGCTCCAGCAGCTTGTCGAGCTCATAGGCGGCGACCTCGGCCTGGTAGCTCTCGAAAAAGCCTTGATAGATTCCCGGCTTGATGTCCTTCTAGGCGAAGGCGTCGACGCGCCCACCGGGAGCCAGCTCGGCTCGCTGGGAAGCGGTCACCCCGGTGCTGATGTCGCGAAGGTCCGCGATCTCAGCGGTTCGCAGGTACTGCTCGATTGTTGGGGCGTCGCCCGACCATGTCTTGGCGCTGCCCGACGTCGTGGCACCCGCGGTGGCGGGGTCGTCCTGGGCCCACGCCACCGGCGCCACCGCCACCGCGCACAGCCAGACGAGCAGTCCTGTCAACGCCGATCGTCCGCTTACCATGATGTCCCTCCCTACCTTGAGAAACGACAGGTCCACTCAAAGCGAACACCGTCGATCCTCCTTATTCGGGTACACGGGCAAACGGAGCAGATTTTGGCTCACAAAAAGTGCAGAAGCCGGCCGGCCGGAGGATTTTTTGGCTATAGCGCGTTTCGTTAGTGCGTAGCGGGCGCGTGTGGCCCCGGGGCACACGTGCGGCAGCCACGGCCGGGGCGTCACTCCGGACGCCAGATCGGGCCGCCGGAAAACTTCGCCTCCGACCGCAGGCGGAACTCCCGACGCGGCGAGCAATAGCTGGTCAGGGGCGGCGCGTGCCACTGCAACCCGAAGCATGGGTTACTCGACCGGCACGGATCACAGGGTGCAAGCTCGTCCGCTGGCGGCTCCGGCGAAGTTTTCGGTCCTGCCCGTCGGCGGGCCTCATGGCGTCCTCCGCGACCCCCCGACCGGGCCTGTGCGTTCGAGCCCGCCCGGTCCTCCGGGCGGCGGCCGTCGCAGGTTCGGGCGGCTCAGTAACTGGTCTCTCGGAGGAATCCGTCGGAGGAACCGCCACTCGGCCCCTGAAAGTGGCACCTCTGCCGCCGTGACGACGCGGATTCCGAGAGAGACCAGTGCTGGGCCGCTCGCTCGGCGATGCCGTTCGAACCTGCTCATCCGCCGACCGAACCGCGACACGAACGTGCAAACGCTCTAGTTCAGGGTCGCCGGCAGCCACGACCGCACCCAGTCGAGCTGCTCGTACGCCGTCCAGTCGTAGCGCAGCGGCGTGACAGTGATCCGGCCTTCCAGGTACGCCACGGTGTCGCTCCCGGCAATGCGATCCTGTTCGGCGATCCCGGCCACGGTCTCCACCAGGCGGAATCGCGGTCGCCAGGTGGCGACACCGTCCGTCTCGGAGATCTTCTCGAACCCTTCCGACATCAGGTAGACGCCGCCCATCTGGCGGACCGCCACCTCGGTCGCCGCCGTCGCGGTCACCGGGACGTTGATCGACAGCACCAGACCGGGCGGGAGCGGCTGGTGGAGCGCCGCCTCGGCGACGAGCGCGGTGTAGCGGGCCGCGACGCTGTAGTCGCTCCCGCGAAGATCGAGAGACGACGCGATGCTCGGGATGCCGTCCATCGCCGCCTGCATCGCCGCTCCGACGGTGCCCGAGTTGTGAGCCACGTCGCCGACATTGGCGCCTCGGTTGATCCCCGACACCACCAGGTCGAACGGGCCGCTCGCGCCCCAGCTCGCGCAGCCCGAAGGCGGTGGCGGCGGCTGGCGTCCCGTCGACCGCCCACGCCTCCGCGGCCCCGGCGACCTCGACGCCTCTGACGGCCAGGCCGGCCCGCATCGCGCCAAACGAGTGGCTGCTACCCGACTGATTTTCGAGCGGAGCGGAGACGACGCCCTCGCCGAGGTCGCTCAGCGCCTCGACGAGGGCGGAGAGTCCCGGGGAGTCCCAGCCGTCGTCGTTCGAGACCAAGATTCACGGCGTCTCCTGCGCCCGCGCCGGTGCGCCGGCGAGCGCCGCGAGGACGAACACCGTGGCAATCAGGCGAAAACGGGGCATCTGCATGCGGTCGATGATACCGTGGTCGGGTCGACGGCACTCATCGGAGGGAACGACCTATGGCCTCATCACGAAGACGGTTCCTGATGCACGCGGCGGCAATGGGCGGCGCCGCGCTCGCCCGGCCGGCGGAGGCGTTGGCCACGTCGAGGGCCGCCGCCGCAGGACCGGCGGCGCTGACGGCCAACACGTTCTCGCCACCCGAGCTGCTCGCGCGTCATGCCGCTCGCGCACGTGCCGCGGCCGCTTCACGCGCCGCACAGTCGGACGACGCCGACTACGCCGCGATGTACCGCGACCGGCGCAACTGGGGCCGGTGGGGCGCCAACGACCAGGTCGGCGCGATCAACACGATCACGGCGGAAAAGCGCGCGGCGGCGGCGCGCTTGGTCCGGACCGGGCGCACCGTGTCGCTCAGTCGGGTCTTCGAGCCGCCGCAGCACTTCATGACGAAGAGCACGCTCGGCTCGGGCGGCGGCTACGTCATGGACTACCTCGGCTTCATCTACCACGGCAACACGATCACGCACATCGACGCGCTCTGTCACATCTGGGACGGGGACGGAATGTGGCAGGGGCGCGATCACAACGAGGAGATCACGACGCAAGGCGCCCACTTCGCCGACATCACCAACTGGAAGGACGGCATCATCACGAAGGGCGTCCTGCTCGACGTCCCGCGTCATCGCGGCGAGCCGTACGTGACGGCCGATGCCCCGGTGCGCGGCGATGAGCTTGAGGCGATCGCCCGCGCTCAAGGGGTGAGCGTCGAGGCGGGCGACGCGCTGCTGGTGCACAGCGGCTGGACCGCCCACCAGGACGCCGACGCGGCTGGCGGGGCGGGGCTCCACCCGAGTTGCGCCGAGTTCATCCGCGACCACGACGTCGCGCTCCTCGGCTGGGACCTGATGGACGCACGCAGCAGCAGCGGCCTCCCGTGGCCGGTGCACGGCGTGCTGTTCAACTTCGGCGTGGCGCTGCTCGACAACGCGCTGCTCGAGCCGATCGCGAACGCCTGCGCCGAGGAAGGTCGTCACGAGTTCATGTTCATACTGCTGCCGCTGAACGTGGCGCGCGGAACCGGCAGCCCGGCGAACCCGGTGGCGATGTTTTAGGAGGTCGAGACCATGCGTATGAATTGGCGCCGACGCGTGCTCGCCGCCGTGCTCATCGTCAGCGGCGGCGCGGTGAGCGCCCAGGACCGGACGATCGAGCCGGTCACCGACGCGCTGCTGCAGGATCCGGACCCCGCCGACTGGCTGAACTGGCGTCGCACACTCGACGGGTGGGGCTACAGTCCGCTCGACCAGATCACCCGCGACAATGTCGGCGAGATGAGGCTGGCCTGGTCGTGGGCGCTGCACCCCGGGGTGTCGCAAACCACGCCGCTCGTCTACGACGGCGTCATGTACATCGCCAACCCTGGCGGCGTCATGCAGGCGGTCGACGCGGTCACGGGAGACCTCCTCTGGGAGCATCGTCGCGACTTCACCAGCGAGGTGGCGCGTTCGGGACAGATGCGGAGCCTCGCGATCTACCACGACCTGATCCTGATGAACACGGCGGACGCACACACGGTCGCCCTCGACGCGCTGACCGGCGACGTGCGGTGGGACGTCGAGGTGGGGAACCACGAGCTCGGAAACCGGTTCACGAGTGGGCCGCTCGTCGCCAACGGCACGATCGTCGTCAGCCTGGTCGGCTGCCAGCGCTACGTCGACGAGGCGTGCTACATCGTCGGGCTTGAGGCGGAGACCGGACGCGAGCTCTGGCGCACCTCGACTGTGGCGCTGCCGGGCGAGCGCGGAGGTGACACCTGGGGCGACCTCCCGCTGACGTTTCGGGCCGGAGGCGACGCCTGGATTCCCGGGAGCTACGACCCGGCCACGAACCTGATCTACTGGGGCACCGCGCAGGCGAAGCCGTGGGCGCGAGCGCAGCGGGGAATCGACGGCGACGCGCTGTATACGAACTCGACACTGGCCCTCGACCCGGCGACCGGTGAGATGCGCTGGTACTATCAGCACATCCCGGGCGAGTCGCACGACATGGACGAGACGTTCGAGCGAATTCTGATCGACTATGACGGCCGCCGCTCGGTCTTCACCATGGGCAAGCTCGGCATCTTGTGGGAGCTCGACCGTGAGACCGGCCGATTCATCAGCGCGCACGACCTCGGGTACCAAAACCTGATCGACGTCGACCCGGCGTCCGGACAGGTGACCTATCGGCCGGGCCAACTCCAGGAGCTTGGCGAGGAAATCTTCTTCTGCCCGAGCACGTCCGGGTTCAAGAGCCTGCGCGCGATGGCCTATCACCCCGACACCGAGGCGTTCTACATTCCGCTCAATTTGAATTGCGAAACCGGCGCCTTCGGACCGGTGGAGCGCGTGGTGGGCGGCGGCGGAGAGGGCCCCGTCCGTCGCACGAACCACTTCCATCCCAAGAGCCCCGACCAGCTGGGGGAATTCGTGGCGATGGACATGCGGACCGGCGAGGTGCTGTGGCGTCATCGCCGGCGGACACCGTTCCATACCGCCGCGCTGACGACGGCCGGCGGCCTCGTGTTCGCCGGTGATTGGGACCGCTACATGTTCGCCTTTGACATCCGTAGCGGCGCCGTCCTGTGGCGTACCCGGCTCCCGCTCATGACCAACGGGTACCCGATCACGTATGCCGTCGATGGCAAGCAGTACGTGGCCGTGAGTGCCGCGGTGCCCTTTGGCGGGGCCAGCTGGTCGACGCTGCTGCCGGCCGACCTGACGCCGGAGAAGCGGAACCCGAGCGCCGGCAATGCCCTGTTCGTCTTCGCGCTGCCAGAGTGAAGCCGCGCGCCCGCGCGGCACCCGGATGTTCGCAGAGAGATCAGGGCGCGCACGGCGCACCCCCGCGGGAACGGAGCGGGGCTTGCGGCCCCCGCGAGTGACTGCGGCGGGGTTCGGGGTCGCAGACCCCGTCTAAACTAAGACCCGGGCCGCGCCTGACGAGAGGTCCGCGTGCTTGATGGGAAGGTCGCGCACGCGGATGCCGGTCGCCGCGAAGATCGCGTTGGTCACCGCGGCGGCGATCGACGGTACCGCCGGCTCGCCGAGCCCCCCAGATGCGCGTCGGACCGGATGAACGCCACGTCGATGAGAGGCGCATCCGCCAGCCGGATCAGTCGACAATGCTGGTACTGCGATTCGTCCGTTCAAGTGTTGTCGGAACCGTTGAGGCGTGAGTGCCGAGAGCGCAACGGGCGCTACCTACAAGAAACAGCTAACCAAAAGCTAACGAACTCCGCAGCACTGGGCAGTATCAGCCGGACAGGACAGCACGGAAAATGGTGGGAATCCCCAACAAAGCCGCATGAGACGGCACCAGGCGGTACTCGGCAACAGTCGGCTTGTCGAATCCCCCCTTCCGCACCAGCAATCCAGGCTCGGACGACGGGCATCAACTGACAATTCCGGATCGGCGGCGAAGACGTCGGGGAGAATCTTCAGAGCGACGTCGCGTCCAAGCTGCGTGTCGGTCGCGCGACAGACCTGCCCCATGCCGCCCTCGCCGATGAGAGCGGTGACGTCGTAGTACCCGAGGTGGTCACCGACGTTGAGAGCCATGAACAGTTAGCAACTCACGGGGCTGGCTCGATCCGCAGGAGTGCACCGTCGTCCTCATCCGTGAGCAAGTAGAGGAACCCGTCTGGCCCTTGGCGCACTTCCCGGATGCGCTGCCTGAACTCTGTCAACATCGACTCGCGCCGTAGTTCCTCCGTCTTGTCGTTGAACACGATGCGCTGCAGGTGGCCCGTGCCCGGGATGCCGCCTTGGCGCAACGATCCGACGAAGACGTTGCCCCGCCACGCGGGAAACTGGTCGCCGGTGTAGACGGTCATGCCGGCGGCCGCGATGGCCGGCAGCCAGACCACGAGCGGTGTCTCCATGCCCTCACGCGTCGGTTCGTACAGGCGGGCGCCGGAATAATCGCGTCCGAAGCTGACGACCGGCCATCCGTAATTGCGGCCCGGCAGGACGATGTTGATCTCGTCGCCGCCATTCGGTCCGTTTTCGTGTTGCCAGAGCTCCCCGGTCTCCGGGTGGAGGATGAGCGCCAGCGTGTTGCGATGTCCCAGGCTGTAGATTTCAGGCCGATACCCTTCGCGGCCGACGAACGGATTGTCGCTCGGCACCGACCCATCGTCATTGAGGCGCAGCACCTTGCCGCGCAGGCTCATCGGCTCTTGCGAGACCCTCGCGACCCGACCACCGGTCGACATGTACAGCTTGCCGTCGCGCCCAAAGACGACCCGCCCGTTGAGACCCGAGTTACCCTCGTACGCCTCGGTGACGAGCAGGTCTCGGACGTCGGTGAGCGCGCCAGCCTCGAGCCGGCCCCGCGCGAGCGCCGGCGCGCCCCTGCCGTTTCCGACCGGCTTCGTATAGGTGAGATAGACCAGGCGATTGTCGGCAAACCGGGGATGGAGAGCCACATCCATGAGACCGCCGTTGCCGTCGGTCCTGACCTGGGGCACGCCTGAGATGGCGTGCGGGTCGAGCACGCCGTGGCGAACGACGCGAAGGCGGCCGGGCCGCTCGGTGACCAGCATGGCGCCATCGGGCAGGAAGGTGATGGCCCATGGATGCGAGAGTCCTTTGGTCACGACGCTGACGCGGATCTTGTGCTGCTCCGCCGTATCGACCACCCAGGGTCCCGCTCCCAGCGGCGGCACCGGCACGCCGAGAGGCGACGGCTCCTGCGCGTGGCTGAGCGCGAGCATGCAGAGCAGCAACGGTGCCGCCAAGCGAACGGAGTGTCTGGCCCTCATGTTCATCCTCTCGGATCTTATGGCAGCGGGAGGAGCGGTCGACGCCCCTCGGGCAGCTGCTGGTCGAACGCCGCCAACACGGCGGCGTCCGCCGCGTGCGCCCCCATCAAGCCGACCACATCCACCAGGTCCCGCTCGCCGAACGCGCGCGCGGCGCGCGTGTAGGTCTCGGTGCCGACGTTGTGATCGCCGAACAGCTCACGACCAAACGCAATCAAAGCGGCGTCCTTTTCGTCGATGCCACTCAGCGGCCGGCGATGGCGGACGATGTCGATCAGCTCTGGCTCGAGGCCGGCCTCCAGAGCCGTCGGCTCGTGGACGGTCCAGTCGTATTGCGAGTCGTGCGCTCTCGCCGTCACCAGAATCGCCAGCTGCATGTGGCGTCGTCCCACCCGGGCCTCCAGCGACTGCAGTCCCGCGCCGTGGCTCCGGATATGCCCCGGACCGATCCCCGAGGGAGACAACATGCGGCCGTAGAGCTCCGACACCGACGTCTGGCTCTCCGGGCTCTGAAGCGGCAGACGGCTCCTCGAATCGGGGTAGGCATCGTCCGGGTGGGTGAACGGTAGCGGGAGGGACTGCCTCCAGCCGGCCGGCATCTGCTGATTGAACGCGGTGAGCGTCGCGGCGGTTCCCGCATAGCGGCCCATCACGTCGATGACATCGACGAGATTGGTCTTCCCCAGCCGCGCCAAGGCCCGCGCGTAGGTGTCGGCACCGAGTCGGCGCGTGCCGAACAGCTCACGGCCGACCTCGATGATGATCGCGTCGCGGTCGGCCAGTCCGGTGAGCGGTCTCCGGTGCCGCACGATGTCGATGACCCCGGCGTCGAGCCCGACGGCGATCGCCTCGAGCTCGTGCAGCGCCCACTCGAACGGTTGATCGTATTCGCGTGCCGTCGTCAGAATGGTCAGCTCGGTCAGTTGACGTCCCATCGGAGCGGCCCACCGCAGGTTGGTGCCCGACCCATGCGAACGCAGGGCCGCGGCGCCCATCGGGACACCGGTCTCTCGGTCGATCGGCGGAAGGCGGCTTCGCGAATCCGGATGGAGGTCCTCTGGTAGCTGGCCGGCGTGCGCGACCCCCACCTCGGTCGGGATGAACCCGGCCCACGCGAGCACGACCGCCGTCTGTAGCCATCGCCTCATCCCCGCCTCCTTGTCCTTGTCTAACCTTTAGAGAGGATCGGCGCGCGTGCCTACCGCTCCAGCTCCGCCGCCCAGTCGAGCACCCAAGTGATCAGCACGCTGGCCACCTGCTCCACGAACGCGTTCGCCAGGAACCGCTGCCCGTCGTCCCCGGACCGGGCGAGCCGGGGGCAGACTGCGCTGATTATAGGCTGAGGGCTCAGCGTGCCGGCCGCGGGGAACTTCCCGAACAGGTCGGTTGTAGGACTCGTCAAAATAGCATGGGGACTGGACATTGGTAGAAAGAAGAAAACAAACCGACGACCCGACTCGGCAGATGCCACTCCGACTGTGGCCCGGCGTGCTTGTCGTGGTGCTGCAGTGGGTCGCCTGGTTTGTCGTGCCCATCTTCGTACCCGAGGCCGGGCCCTTTGGGGTGGTTGGCGCACTGTTGGGCGGGTTGGCTATCGTCGTCTGGTTGGCGTTCTACAGCCGGGCGCCCCGGTCCGAGCGCTGGGGCGCCGTCGTCCTGATGGTCGCGTCGTCGCGCTGGTCGCGTGCGGAGCGTGGACGCTCGTCCGGAGCGATGGCATCACCGGCGACGGCGCGGCCGAATTCGCCTGGCGGTGGTCGGAGACTCCCGAGGCGCGGCTCCTGGCCCAGGCCGGCGACGAGGGCCGTCCCGTCGGCTCCGGCCGCGAAGCACACGAAAGCCGAGTGGCCCGGCTTTCGCGGACCCGGTCGCGACGGCAGCATCCCCGGGATGCGGATCGAGACCGACTGGTCTCGATCGCCGCCGGTCGAGCTGTGGCGGCGGCCGATCGGACCGGGCATCTCGTCCTTCGCGGTCCGCGGTGACCTCTTCTACACCCAGGAGCAGCGCGGTGACGACGAGATCGTCGCCAGCTACAACGTGACCACCGGCGAGCCGGTGTGGAGACACGGCGACCCGGCCCGGTTCTGGGACTCGCATGCCGGCGCTGGTCCGCGCTCGACGCCGACCTTCAGCGACGGGCGTGTGTACACGTTCGGGGCGACCGGACTCCTGAACGCGCTCGTCGCCTACGACCTTGCCACCGGTGATCCGCGCTGGTTTGGCCCCGACGGCGGCGCCGGCTACAGCTCGCCACATCTCTTCACGATCGACGGAGTCGCGCAGATCCTGCTAATGAGCGCCGCCGGCATGACCAGCCTCTCGCCGGCCGATGGCACGCTGCTCTGGGAGCACTCGTGGCCGGGCGCCCCCATCGTGCAGCCAGCCCTGACCGCCGACGGCGATCTACTGATGAGCACCGCCACCGCCGCGGGGGGAGCCGGCATGCGCCGCCTCGCGGTCGCGCACGGAGCGGATCGGGTCTTGCCCCATCTGTTTGTCCGTCATCGTGCGCACTAGAATGAGGGTGAGGAGGCTCGATGTCCATTCGCCCCACGAAATCGATCACCAGCACCACGCCGACTCTCGAAGGGGCCGGCGTTCGCCTCGAGCGGGCGTTCGGGTTCGGGAACACATCGGACTTCGATCCCTTTCTGCTCTTCGACGACTTTCGCAACGAGACACCGGAGCACTATCGCGCCGGTTTTCCGTGGCACCCCCACCGCGGCATCGAGACGATCACGTACGTGCTGGCCGGCAGCGTCGAGCATGGCGACAGCCTCGGTAATCAAGGAAGCCTCGGCGCCGGCGACGTACAGTGGATGACCGCCGGCCGCGGCATCCTGCACCAAGAGATGCCGCAGGGGGACGCCGACGGACGGATGCACGGCTTCCAGCTCTGGGCCAACCTGCCGGCCGCATTGAAGATGACGACGCCCCGCTATCAGGACGTCGTCGGCACCGACATTCCAGAGAAGGTCGAGGACGACGGCACGCGAGTGCGGATCGTGTGCGGCGACTTCTGGGGGAAGCGTGGTCCGGTCGAAGGGGTGGCGGCCAATCCACGTTACCTCGACGTGTCGGTGCCGCCCGGGACCCGACGACAGCTCCCGGTCGATCGGGCGCATCATGCCTTCGCCTACGTCTTCGCTGGCACCGGCAGCTTTCGCGACGCCTCGGATCCGCGCGCGGTGCTGACCGAGGACGCCACGCGGCCCGACGCGCCCGTCACCTACGAGGCGGCGAATCGCTCGCTCGTCCTCTTCGACGCGGGCGACGAGATCACGGTGCAGGCCGGTGAGGAGGGGGTGCGGTTCCTGCTGATTTCAGGACAACCGCTCGAAGAGCCGGTGGCGTGGCGCGGACCGATCGTGATGAACACGCACGAGGAGCTGCGCCAGGCTTACAAAGAGCTCCACGAGGGGACGTTTATACAATCGCGGTAGACGCCCCGTCGGTTCAGGGTTCGGGGTTCAAGGGTCAGGGTTCAAAGTTCTAGGAGGAAGTGATGAGAGCTCGCGCGATCTCGATAGCGGTGCTCGCGGCTGTCGTCGGCGTCATGGCGGGAGACGACCTCGGCGCGCAACAGCGTGAACCGGCCCCGCCGCGGCAGAACCCGAACATCAACCGGCCGATCACGAACGAGGGCTTCGACAGCACGGTCATCATGCTGCTGCAGCGGCTCGTCGCCGCCTACGGACCGATTGCCGACAGCAACGACCGTCCGAACCCGTATACCCGGGTCGAGCCGTTCGGTGATCCGCCGCCCGGCAACAACGGCGAGTGGGCCGCGGTGATCGGCGCCGAGGGCGGACCGGACGGCAGCCTCTACGTCCTGCACCGGTGCCAATCCAACTCGTGTGTCGGCCGCCCGGAGGCGCCGATCGTCAAGCTCGACCCGCGCACCGGACGGCGGCTCGCAACCTGGGGAGAAGGGTTGACCGCCTTCCCGCACGGACTGCATGTCGACCGCGAGGGGAACGTCTGGACGGCCGACGTGGGACGCGGCGACGCGCCGGGCGGGCACGTCGTTCGCAAGTTCAGCGCCGACGGCGAGCTGCTGATGACGATTGGGCAATCGGGCGTCGCCGGGGACGGGCCGGGGCAGCTCCGTGAGCCGACCGACGTCGCGACGACCCGCGACGGCACCATCTTCATCACCGAGGGGCACATCAAGAACGGCCCCAACTCGCGGATCTCGAAGTACACCAAGGACGGCACCTTCATCGAGCATCTCGGAAGTACCGGACAGGGGCATCTGGAGCTGAGCGCGCCGCATGCCATCGCGGTCGACACCACCGGCCGCCTGTTCGTCGCCGACCGCGACAACAACCGGCTGATGATCTGGGACCAGGAAGGCAACTACATCGACCAGTGGCAGCAGTTCGGTCGGCCGAGCGGCGTCTACATCGACCATACCGACACGATCTACGTCGCCGACTCCGAATCGTGGGGACCGGACAATCCCGGCTGGAAGAAGGGGATCCGGATCGGGAGCGCCAAGACCGGGCAGGTCCACTACTTTCTCGAGGATATCGAGTCGATGGACCTCGCGCACAGCGGCGCCGAGGGGATCGGTGTCGACACGCTCGGAAATGTCTACGGTGGGGTCGTCCGCCGACAGATGCTCGAGCGTCACGAGCCGTCGACCGAAACGCCGACGCGCGGCGCCACCTGGGACGCGCCCTAAGATTAAGACGCGCACGACTGACCGCTATGGCTGCGCCGCGCGCATGCGGTCGAGGAGGGCCACCCACCGGGGATCGTCGTGTAGCGGCGCGAGGTATTCGCTCGACTCCCAGTAGGTGATGACCCGCGCACCGATGTCGATGGCCCGCTCCAAGTGCGCGATCGCCTGCTCGTAATCGCCCCGCGCCCTGTGAACCTCGCCGATAAACACGAGCACGGCCTGAGTTTCACGGAGCCCGCGCAGCTCTTCGAGGCGCGCGAGCGCCGCCCCCTCGTTCCCTTGCACGAGATGGACGAACGCCAAGCCGCGGTAGGAGGCCTCATCGGCGGGTTGCAGCTGGAGGCTCGTTTCGAACGCCGCAACCGCATCGTCGAGTCGACCCTGCTCGTGGAGCGCCCGTCCCAGTATGCGGTGTCAGATGTAGTAGCCCGGCTGGCTCCGAATGGACTCTCGAGCGGCCATTTCGGTTCCCGCGACGTCGGTAGGGTCCGCCATTAAACAGACGGTACCGAGTTGGCACCAGATATAGGCGTTGTTGGGATCTCGGTCGACCGCCTCCCGATACGACTCGATCGCGCGTCCATGGTCCCCGCGATTGAGGTGAACGTTGGCGATCGCGACATGTGTCTCGGGCAAGTCGGGATCGAGGACCAGGGCACATTCGGCCAGCGCTTCGGCACGGTCGAGCTGCGCTTCGGTCTGTTCAACGCCGTAGAAGTAATAGAGACTTTCGATCTCAGACAGTCCGCTCACCGCGAGCGCGTAGTCGGAGTCGGATTCGAGGGCGCGCTCGAAATGCGCCCGCGCTGCCCCGAGACGCTCGTCAACCCGACCGGGAGTGAGATGGAGCGACTCGATGACGGCGTATCCGCGCAGATAGGCATCTTAGGCCTCTAGATCGTCGGTATCCAGGTGGCCAAGGGGCTCCCTCGTGTCGGCGGCTGTCAGCCGAAGATCGAGCGCCTCCGCTATCTGCGTAGCCGTTTCCTCCTGGAGTGCGAAGACGTCGTCGAGCTCGCCGTCGAAATCACCCGACCACACGTCTATTCCGCTCGACGCGTCGACGAGGACGACACTGATCCGTACGCGGTCTCTTGCTTTCCGTACGCTCCCCTGTAGCACGTGGCTCACGCCGATCTCCTCGCGCATCTGGACGATGGTCTGTGCCGAACCGGCCCCCCCATCCGTTGACGACACGAGGGACTTAACGCGGACATCCGGCAGGCGCGACAGCCGGCTCCTCAGCTCGGCCGTCATCCCGCCGCTGAAGTGCTCGTTCTCGGGGTCTCCACTCAAGTTTTCGAACGGCAGCACGGCGAGTAAGGGCGTGTCGGTAACCGCGACCGACGCAGAATCGGCTTCTCCAGTCACCAAATCCCGGATCCAGTCGGTGGTGAGTCCAATCACGACGACCGTCAGGACGGCGGCGACTCCGACGATCGGCACCAGCGCAAACCGGCGGGGTCTCGTATGCTCCACCGACGCTCCAGACTCCCCTGCCGCGAGTCGTCGCAGATCGGCGCGCAACTCCGTCGCCGACTGATAGCGCTTGTCAGGCTCCTTCCCCAGACACTTCAGCACGATGTCGGCCAGGCGCGGTGACAGATCAGACGCGAGGGCAAGCGGCGACGGTGGAGTCTCGGTCTGGATATCGGCCGCCAGCGCGGTCGCGACCCTGTCGGCAAAAGGCCGGCGCCCGGTCGCCATCTCGAACAGCACCACCCCCGCCGCATAGATGTCGGTCGGGAGTCGGCCGTCTCGCCGCGGAGCTGCTCCGGCGCCATGTAAGGGAGCTCGCCGGTCACGAGACCGTCGTCCGTCGGCGTCTAGGTCACGTCGTCGGGACACGGTGTGGCGTCTCGCCGCGCCAAGCCGAAGTCGAGGATCTTCAGCGCGCCGTCCGGGGTCAGCCGGATGTTGCCCGGCTTCAGATCACGATGGACGAGTCCGGCGCCATGCGCTGCCGTCAACCCGTCGGCGAGCCGGGCACCCAGCCGGACGACCTCCTTCTCGGGTAACGGTCCACCGGCCAGGCGATCGCTGAGGGTCGGCCCGGCGACGTACTCCAT
Organism: Vicinamibacterales bacterium; assembly: GCA_963662965.1. Taxonomy (GTDB): domain Bacteria; phylum Acidobacteriota; class Vicinamibacteria; order Vicinamibacterales; family UBA8438; genus DTWD01. The sequence goes on from OY759970.1 coordinate 982,700, forward strand.
GGCCAGGAAGTCGGTGTCCTCCTGCGTGTCGAAGTCGTGAATCGTCGCGACGTGCGGATGATTGAGCTTGGAGAGCGCCAGCGCTTCGGTGCGTAGGCGCTCGCGCGCACAACCGTCGAGTGCGCCCGTCGTCAGGACCTTGACCGCCACATCGCGATCCAGCCGCTGATCGTGCGCCCGGTAGACGACACCCATCCCGCCTCGCCGATCTTCTCGACGATGCAGTAACGGCCAAGGGTCTGATCGATCATGACTGGCGGGACGCGGGTGGGCGGGTGGCGCGCGGGCGCCCTACGGCCCTCCGGCGGCGGCTGCCTTACGCTCCTCCGCGCGGGTTCCGCCGAGGACGCCCGGCATCGAGTAGTTCCCCTCGTGGCAGGCGTACTCGAAGAGCGGCAGGTCGGTTCGCCGCATCGGCATCGACAGCGTCCAGGGACTGCTCCAGGTGTCCGGATCGGTCACGATGAACGTGTACTCGAGGGTGTCGTCATCGACCCGGGTGAAGCGTTCGACCAGCGTCATGTTCGCCGTTGACGTGATCCCGCGCCCGACGCCGTCCAGCGGAATCCACCGCCGTTTGTCGTTGAAGTTCGCCGTCTCGACGACGAGAGTGTCGTCCTCCCAGTGGCCGCGCGAGTCGCCCGACTAGAGTCGGACATCGTCGTCGAGCGCGGGGGGGGGGCATCGAGCGGGATGACACGGGGCGTGTGGACCATCTCCGTATAGACGACCACGTGGTCGGGCGTCTGGAACAGCTGCATGTTCTGGTTGTAGGCGAGTGGCGTGATCGGGGGGCCGGCGTTGAACCCGACGATGCAGCGGTCCGAAGTATTTCGATTTTCGTAGGAATCTGCCGCGTGTTCCTCGAGGTACGCGCGTCGTGCATCGGCGCGGCGTTGCCCGACCGCTGACAGCTCCGGGAGCCGGCCATTCGGCGGATCGATGACGAGCGACGTGCGTCGGGTCTCGATAGTGTTCGTGCCCACGTCCATCCAGAAGTTGTTGTAGCCGCCGACATTGCCCCCGGCATCGGTCCGTCTGGCGTCGCGCTCCCACAACTCGATGTTGCGATCGACCGCCTCCTGCTCAAGGTTGGCCGCCTCCTCCTCGGTCAGAAACGCCTGGTCGCCCAGCTCCTCGGACCGCTGCAGCGGAGTGATGGTCCGGAAGTCCCAGATCCCTTGGAGATCCGGCGCGCCCCACGGTGTCTGCGGCGCATCCTGCGCCGCCGCCGGGACCGCCCACACCAGTGCGGCAAGCGTGCACGCCGCGAACGCCGTTGCGAGACATCGACCCGTCATCACAAGACCTCCCTCGTCAGTCCTCGTTCCTCAGTCCTCACTGCTCGCCGCCGGCCGTTTTCTGCTCGTCGGCTCGCGTGCCGCCGAGGATGTTCGGCATGGCGTAGTTCCCCTCGTGACAGGCGTACTCGAACAACGGCAGCTCGTTCCGCCGCATCGGGACCTGCGCCGTCCACGACGCCGTCCATGTCGCCGGATCGCTCACGGTGAACTCGTAGAGCAATGTGTCGGCATCGACGCGCGTGAAGCGTTCGATGAGATGCCGCCCCTGCGTCGTGCCGCGCCACGGGTTCTTGTCGTTGAAGTCGGTGGTCTCGACCACCAGCGTGTCGCCTTCCCAATGACCGCGCGACTCGCCGGTCCACGATTCGATCTCCGGTCGCGCGCTTCCGTCGATCGGGATGATGCGCGAGTCATGCACCATCTCGTTGAGCACCGCGACCTGGTCGGGCGTCTGGAACAGCTGCATGTTCTGGTTGTAGCCGCCGGGGGTCATCGGCGGCCCCTGGTTGAAGCCGAGGATGCAGCGGTCGAACGAGCTGCGGTCGGTATACGAGTCGGCCGGATGCTCTTCCCGATACGCACGCCGCTCATCGGCGCGGCGCTGGCCTTCCGCGCTCAACGGCGGGTAGCGCCCGTTCGGCGGGTCGACAATCAGCGACGTGCGCCGGTCGCCGACGATGTTGGTGCCGCGGTCCATCCAGAAGTTGTTATAGGCGCCAACGCTCCCGCCCGCCTCCGTTCGGCGCGGTGCCTCGTTCAGCAGCCGCTCATCGCGATCGACGGCCTCCTGCTCGAGATTCGCCGCCTCTTCCTCGGTCAGAAACGCTTTGTCACCCAGCTCTTCGGGCCGCTGGAGCGGAGTGATGGTTCGGAAGTCCCAGACACCCTGTAGGTCCGGCGCGCCCCAAGGTGTCTGCGGGACGTCCTGGGCCATAGTCGGTGCCGCCACCGCCACGGCCATCGCGCACGCCGTCAATGCCGTCTCGAAATATCGCCTTCTCATGAAACGGACCCCCCTCATCATTACTTAGACCCAAAAAACTCACGGCTACGATAGCATGAGGCACGGAGAAACGAACCATGCTGAAGCCCACGTTACGCCTCGCACTGGCGGCCGGTATCGCCACATTCCTCAGCCTTTCCGGACGACCGCAAGCCCAGGATTTCGTCCCGGTCACCGATGACATGCTGCTCGACCCGGACCCCGCCGACTGGCTGATGGTGCATCGCACCTACGACTTCCAGAGCTTCAGCCCGCTCGACCAGATCGACCGCGACAACGTCGGCGAGCTCCGCTTGGCCTGGATGCGCGCGATGGATGAGGGGCCGCAGGAGATCCGACCGTTGGTCTACGACGGCGTGATGTATATCGCGCACGCCAGTGGCGACCACATCCAGGCGCTCGATGCCACCACCGGCGATCTGATCTGGGACTACGAGCGCGAGCTCCCGGACGATCTCCGCGAGTACGCGCAATTGGGCGGACGCACGCGCCATCTGGCGATCTACGGCGAGCACATCTACCACTTGACCGCCGATGCGTATCTCCTCGCGCTCGACGCCCGCACGGGCGAGGTGGCGTGGGAAACGGAGATGGCCGATTACCGCACCGGCATCACGCACTCGTCCGGCGCGATGGTTATCAAGGGACAGATCGTGAGCGGGCGGACATGCAGCCCCGGCAGCCTCGAGGCGCGTTGCTTCGTCGCCGCGCATGACCCGGAGACCGGGCAGGAGCGGTGGCGAACCTACACCGCGGCCGGCGCCGACGACCCAGGTGGCGAGACCTGGGGCACCCTCCCGACGTCGCGACGGGTGCATGTCTCCCCGTGGGGGGTGCCCGGGAGCTACGACCCGGAGCTGAACCGTATCTTTTGGGGCGTCGCGGTCCCGCTGCCCTACCCGCGCCTCGTGCGTCGCGGCACCTGGGATGTGGGCGACCGCACACCGTGCGAACTCTACTCCAACTCCACGTTGGCGATGAACGCCGACACCGGCGCTATCGACTGGTACTACCAGTACCTGCCGTGCGACGACTGGGACGAAGACTTCGTGCAGGAGCGGACGCTCATCGATACGGTGGTCAACCCGGATCCGGAGGCGGTGCGCTGGATCAATCCCAAGCTGATCGGGACGGCCGAGGAACGTAAGGTCGTCGTGGTGATGGGCGAGCCGGGCGGCTTGTTCGTCAACGACCGGGAGACCGGGGAATTCTTATGGGCGTCACCGCTCCCCTACACCAGCACCGAGCGGTTCGTAATCAGTGATATCGACGTCGAGACCGGTGCGGTCTACATCAATATGGATTTGGTGGCGCGAGAGGTCGGCGACCAGTTCATCATCTGCGGCCACAACGTGAAGGGCTGGTGGTCATGGTCTTACAGCCCGGTCACGGGGCTGCTCTACATCCCGTTCAACCGGTCGTGCTTGAACCAGACGACCAACGACCGGTCTGTCTCAGGCGCCAGTCCGCGGTTTTCGATTCCGGAGCCGGGCTTGGAGGAGGACGGGGATCTCACGGAGGTGCGGGCGATCGACATCTCGACCGGTCGCGAGGCATGGCGCTACAGCCAGCGGGCGCCGAACGCCGGCTCGACGCTGGCGACGGCCGGCAATGTTGTCTTCTTCGGCGATTCGAACCGGCGCCTGCGCGCCTTCGACGCCGAGTCGGGCGACATCCTCTGGGAGACGATCCTCGGGAGCCAGATCAGCGGATACCCGGTGACCTACGCGGTCGACGGGCGGCAGTACCTGACCGTGCCGGTCGGCGGATTCGGCGATCGGCTGGCGACCTACGCGCCGGAGCTCGAAGCGCCGGTCGGCAGCAACATGCTGGTGACGTTCACGCTGCCTTAGACGGGGCCTGCGGCCCCGAAACCCCGCCGCGGTCACTCGCGGCGGGGGCCCATGCCCCGCTCCGTTCCCGCAGGGGCGCGCCGTGCGGCGCCCTGGTCCCAATTCGCGCGTGCGAACTACTGCCCGCCCGCTGCGGCCTTCCGGTCTTCGGCGCGCGCGCCGCTCAGCACGTTGACGATGCTGTAGTTCCCCTCGTGGCAGGCGTACTCGTAGAGTGGCCCTTCGGTCACGCCGCGTGACGCCTGGTTGGTCGTCAGCGGAATCCGGATGCTCCAGGGCCGGGTGAACTTCGCCGGATCCGTCAACGTGAACTCATAGTCGAGGGTCGTCGCATCGATCCGCGTGAAGCGCTCGACGAGATGCATCGTCTCGGTTGGCATCCGCCAGGTGGCGGCCCAGCGGTCGGCCGTCTTGTCGACGAACTGGGTCGACTCGACCACCAGGGTGTCGCCCTCCCAGTGGCCAAGGATGTCGCCGTTCCATTGACGGATGGTGCTGTGCGGGCGTTCGGTGAGCGGGATAATCCGCCGGTCGCGGAACATCTCGTGCAGGATCACCACGTGGTCGGGCGTCTGCACGATCTGGTGGTTCGGATTGTAGCCGAGCCAGAACATCGGCAGGCCGTCCGTGAGGCACCGCTCGCCCGTGTCGACATCGACCCAGGAGTTGCGCGCGCCGTTCACGCGGTAGGCCGCCTGGAGCCGTGCCCGCTCGGCCATTTTCGCCGTGTACGGAACGCGCCCGTCGGGCGGATCGACGATGAGTGCCGTGCGTCGGTCGGGCACGATGCGCGTACCTGGGTCGAACCAGATCTGGTTGTAGGTGCCGGGATCGCCGTCGCTCGGAACGCGCTCGACAAAGCGATTCTGGTCGGCCCGTCGCTCGAGTGCCGCGGCTTCCTCTTCGGTCAGAAACTCTTGACCCGCATGCTCAGACCGACGCTCGAGCGGCGTCATCGTCGAGCCGGTCCAGATGCCCTGCAGATCGGGGTCGCCCCACGGCGTGCGCAGTGGTGTTTGTCCCGCCGCCTGGAGCGGCGACAGCACGACGACGAGCGCGATGACCGCCACCGACGCCGCAAGTAGTTGACGCCTCATGGGACACCTCCGTAGTGCAAGTGGTTTCCACCATCTTCGCGCAGGGCCGGCGCGATGGCAACCCTGAACCGGCGAAACGAGATCACCGGCGAGTACCTTTAAGGTGGCGTCCGATCCCAACGTGTTCGATAAACCGCTTGACAGGATTCTGAGGCCAGCTCGTCGCTGCTCCGGTCCGCACTCACAGGCCCTTTATGGCCGGCTGACCGCCCGTCTGAGGCCAATTCGCCGTTAAGCGAATAAAAACCCGACCGTCTACGCTACGATCGGCGCTCCTGATCGCTCTCAAGGCTTTAAAAATACATGGTTCATGATGATCTCATGCCTTTCACAGAGACTTCTCATCCCCAGGCCGAGCGCCTCGGTGACGCCATCGCCGAGCTGTCGGCCCGGATTCAGGCCGCCACCTACGAACTACTCGTGCTCATCCGCGAGTTCAATGACAGCGCTGGCTGGAACAACGGCTTCCGGTCATGCGCTCATTGGCTCAACTGGCGCACCGGCCTCGACCTCGGCGCGTCGCGAGAGAAAGTTCGTGTTGCCCGCGTCCTCGCCGACCTGCCTTAACTGAGCGCGGCGATGCGGCGCGGCCGACTCTCCTACTCGAAGGTGCGCGCGCTCACCCGGGTCGCCACACCTGAGAACGAGCGGACGTTGCTTGACTTCGCGTGCTGCGGAACAACGTCGCATGTAGAGCTATTGGTGCGAGCGTGGCGAACGACCGACCGCGCGGCAGAAGCGGACGACGATCGCCGCCGTCACAAGAACCGGCATCTCGATATTTGGATCGATGACGACGGGATGACGATCATCCGCGGTTGCCTCTCCCCCGAGGTCGGGGCGGTCGTGCGGCAGGCGCTCGAGGCCGCGAGCGATCACCTCTACAAGGGTGCAGAAGACAACGCCGAGGTCTCGGTAGGCCAGCGGCGAGCCGATGCGCTTGGTTTCATCGCCGAAACTGCCCTAATCCCAGAACTCACTTGGGTTGGCGGCGTCTGGCGCCGGACTGGGCGGCGAGGGCCAGGTGCGACAGGGAGTGTGGTGGACCCACACGACTGAGGAGCAACACCGCCCTCGTCGTTCAGAACAAGCCAGCGGCGTCAACCCAAGTGAGTTCTGGAATTAGCAGCAGATCTCGACCGCGGCACGGCCGGCGACCGTTACCAGGTCGTCATACATGCCGAGGAGGAGGCACTGAATCGGGAGACCGCGCGCGGGCAATCGGGACTCGAGGATGGCATACACGTTTCAGCTGAAACGTCCCGGCGGATCGCATGCTACGCAGCAACGGTCGTCATGCGACACGCACCAAACGGGAAGGTGCTCGACCCATTCGACAGGCTCAGCAATCTGGCATTGCTCTGCCGGCGTCATCATCGCGCCGTTCACGAGGAGGGATTCACTGTCATGCTCCGCAAGAACGGCGAAGCGCGTTTCTTCTGGCCAGACGGTCGGACACTCCCCGATGCGCCCCGCTCGCCGCGTTGGACCGGTGCGCCACTGGCACCAGTGCTGTCTTGTCTCGACGCGGCCCGCGTCAGGATCGACCCGCATACGGCGACTCCGCAGTGGCATGGCGAGCGTGTCGACGTCGGGTGGGCTATCGATGTGATGTGGAAGCCGCGCGCAGACGAGTCACCCGCGTGCGACGTTTCAGCGGAAACGCATCGCTTGCATTGAGCAGGGTCTCGTGGACACTTGTCAGCCATGCATGGCTTTGCGGCAACCAATGCTCGCCGCGCATCAATAGCCGCGTTCCTCGCTTCGGTGCTCCTCGCTGCGAGTCCAGCGCATGCGCAACTCGAATCAGCCCGTCTCCGGTCCGGCGCCACACCGACGCTACCGTTATCGAACGTGGTGGGGTCTGGGCAGGTGTGGCTCCTTGTGTCGTTAAACGCGGAAGGTGTGGTGACCTCCATCGACACGTTGAGCGCGACCGCTCCGTTCGACGACATTGTTCGCGCAGCGGTTCGCCGCTAGACGTTCTCACCAGCGACTGAGGACGGAGAACCGCTCACGTCAGGTTCGGAGGTGCTGGTCGTGGCGATCTTCCGACCGCCATCGCTGCATACCCTGGCCGCTCCGAGCCAGCCGCGCGGCACGCCCGGATCGAATCCCCGTCCGGCTCCAGTTCCGATACAGGTCGCGACCGCGACGCCGGTCTATCCGACGAACGCGGTCGGCAGCGGGACGGTCATCGTCGAAGCTGAGGTGACTCTGGACGGTGCCGTGGGGGCCGCGGCGGTCATTCGATCGCACCCCGGTTTCGACCGCTCGGCGCTTGACGCCGCCCGCCGATGGCGGTTCCAGCCGGCGACGCGCAATGGCCGGCCGGTGCCGAGCGTTGCGTGCCTCGTCTTCGGGTTTCGCGAGCCGGCGGTTGTGTCGCCGGCCCGACGCTGATGGAGGATTACCGACAGGTTTCGGCCAGGCGGGTGATCGAGACGAGGTTCAGGCGGTTCTCGGATGCGTCCTCGATGTAGAGGCCCTTCACCCACACTTTGTGGTCCACGTATCCGGCGACGCCGAACTCGTCAAGCGTCCCGATCAAGCGTGCGCGGCCGGTGCCGAGCGACGCGTCCGCCCCCGGCGGCTCGGGCAGCCGATCCTCGACGAGTGTCGGATCGGTCGCGCGCGTGACGACGAACCGATCCGCGCCGTCGGCCTCGACGCAGCCGACCAGCATCGCCAGCGGAACCGCACCTGCGGCATCACGGCCAACAGCGACTGGCCTGCTAACCCGGCGAGTCCCGCTGTCGGTAGCCGCGCGGCTCGCGTCAGCGTCGACCGCGACCCCGGTCTCGCCGTCCGGGGCCCCCTCCGCCCGGCGCCACCAGCCGGTGCCGAAGTTGGTCCACGGGCCGCCGTCGACCGACAGACGCGATTCGACCTTGAAGTTGAGCGGGGAGACGATCCGGGTGACGTTGCGAATCCGCACCTCGGCCCCGTCGATCACCACCGGTGTCGACTCGTAGTGAATCGTATAGAACCCGCCGAGGTCGCCCCCGATGTGCCCGACCTTTAGGAGATCGAAGCCGCGGCTGTCCCGTTCGAGGCGTGAGAACGATTGCTGCGGCTTGAGATAGACGATGGTCGACGCGACGGTGAACGGGCCGTCGGGTCCGGTCGCCTCGATCGTGCTCGTATAGTTCCGCCCGTCGTCGCTCGACCCGAATGTCTCGCGCCCCTCCAGCATCCCCCCTTCGCCGAACGGGCTTTCCGGCGTCCGCCATTCGAAGGTCCAGGTCCCGGGAAAGTACTGGTCGTAGTCGAACAGCGGGATCTCGTCGGTGCTTTCGGTGGGACGGCCGAGATCGGGGATTTGCCCCTGGGGGCGCCGTTGCGACGGCTGGGCGTCGGCGGAACCGGTGACGAGGATCATCGCAACGACCCACACCGCCCCGAGGCCGCGCCCGCAGTAAGAATGACGAGGTCGGATACCCACGACGACCACGCTACTCGTCGTTGTTGGTGCTCGCCTTGATCTTCGTCAGGTCCTGGCTGTCGACCGTGTACTCGGTGAACGCCTGGTACATCTCGTCCCAGCTCTGCTGGCCCCAGTAGACCTCGAGGTGCGGCCCTGGGTTCCAGCGGTTGCGCAGCGAGTTGTCGTAGACGCCGATGCCGGTGATCTTGCTGCCGGCCGGCAGATGCAGCGGCTCGGCGAGCTCGTAATGGATCTGCCAGTTGAAGTCGAAGTTCGGCACGTCGAGGATCGTCACCTCGCGGCCGTCGGGATAGGTGACGACCCACCGCAGACTCTTGCCGCGCAGGTGCATGTGCGGCGACATGGCGTAGAGCGTGATCGGCTCGGTAATCGGGGTGATGCCGGTGATCGTCCAGTCGTCGGCGTAGGGCGGGATGTTCGGGATCTTGGCGCGTAGCACCCGGCCGGTCTCCGGGTCTCGGGTCGGCTTAATCTCGACCCCCTCGACGATGTAGATGTCGTTGCCAAACGGGTCGGTCGGAAAGGCGTTCCCCGCCTGACGCGTCAGCACCTCGTGCGTCACCGGCTCGGTGTTGAACCAGATCCCGAGCTTGTGCTGGTCGGTCGTCGGCACACCGATCGGGTTGTAGTGCACCGTCCAGCGCATCCACTTGTCGGCCGCCAGCCGCTTGCCGGTCCCGGGCCGGTGCCGTTCGACGCCACGTCCCGGCACGTACGAGAGCAGCTTGCTCGAGCCCGCCAGGTTCACTTCATTGAAAACGCTCTGGGCGACGCTCCCTTCGTTCTCGACCGCGTCACGGACGACCGGCGCCGCGCTCTCGTCGTCGACCAGGAGGGCGTCGACCACCCGCTTTCCCTCCGGCAGGTCGCGCGTGTAGATGGCTGAATGATGCGTCACGGTGCCTTGGTGCACAACTCGCGATCTCGGTCAATCATTGCCCTCCACCCCGAGATCCGAGGTCCCGCATGACGAGTTTCAAGCGCACCCAGCGGAAGTACGTCCAGAAGGCCTACCGTGTCCGGAATTGGCGGGAGTACGAGACGGGTCTCCGCGCTCGCGGGAGTCTGACCGTCTGGCTCGGACTCACCGATGGCAAGCTCGCCAACTGGAACTCGCCGAGGCCGACGCGCAGGAAGCCAGGCCGACAACGCAAGTACTCGAACCACGCCATCGAGACGACGGTCACCTTGGGCTTGGTGTTTGGCCTGGCGTCCAGGCAGACTGAGGGCTTCCTGCGCTCGCTGCTGACGCTCCTGAATCTGGACAACGACGTGCCCGACCACAGCACGATCTCGAGGCGCAAGGCGAGGCTGGGGAAGGTTGCTTCCTACGAGAGGCGAACCGTGAAGCCCGTCCACCTCCTCATCGACAGCAGCGGTCTTTCAGTGCACGTCGGCCAGTTGCGCACTCCGCCGAAAGCCAGGGACTACCGCAAGCTGCACCTCGCTGTGGATGAACAAACCAGTGACGTGGTCGCCTGCGAGCTCACGAGCAAGCGGGCTCGAGACGCTTCCCGGGTGGCGTCACTCGTCGGCCAGATCGAGCGTCCCATCGCCTCGGCCAAGGCCGACGCCGCGTACGACACCGGCGACGTCTAGAAGACGCTGGAGAATCACCGTGCTCATCGATCGCCGAAGGTGCTGATACCGCCACGAAAGGGCGCTCAGCTCGCGCTCGACTCCGCGGGCACGCGACAGCGGACTCGTAACATCCGAGCACGATCACGTGTTGGGAAACGGAAGTGGTACGTCGCATCGGGCTACAGCAGGCGAAGCAAGGTGGAGACGACGTTCCACCGCTACAAGGCCATCCTGGGCTCAGCGATGCGAGCGAGGGGACTGGCGTCCCAGAGAGTCGAGGTGAGGTTGGGGTGCAAGATCCTGAACACCATGACGGCGCTCGGGATACCCGATGGCGAGATGATCGGATGACCGGCAGGCGGAGTCACGGGAGACTCTCAGCCCTCAATGGAGTTGTGCACCAAGGCATCGTCGACTGACGGCCAAGCGCATCCGCCGGTTGCTGCTGCCGTTGGCGGGACCGGTGGCCGAGCGCACGGTGCGCTGGTATGTGGCGCGGCTGAAGGCCGCCGCGGCGCCGAAGGACGTGTACGTGCACCGCAGCCCGCGGCCTGGGGTGACGCTGGAAGTCGACTTCGGAGAATCGTGGGCCGAGGTCGCCGGTGTGCTGCGGAAGGTCAAGTATGTGGTGGCGACCCTGCCCTACTCCAACGTGTATTTCGCGAAGGCGTATCCGGTGGAGCGACTCGAGTCGTTGTTGGATGGGATCCAGGCGGCGTTTGCCTCTATGGGCGGCGTGACGGACCGGGTAGTCCTGGACAACACGACGATCGCGGTCAAGCAGGTGCTGACCGGCCGGGACCGGGTGCAGACCGATGCGTTTCAGGCGTTCCGGGGCGCGTATCCGTTTGCGGCGGCGTGCTGTGCGCCGGCGAAGGGCTGGGAGAAGGGCTCGGTCGAGACGGGCGTCACGTATGTGCGCAATCTCGTGTTCCGGCCGCGGCCTACAGTCGCGAGTTGGGCCGCGCTCAACGCGTTGATCATCACTGAGTTGGAGGCGGACGTGGCGACCCGGCGGCTCGCCGACGGGCGTCCGGTGCGGGAAGCGTGGACGCTGGAGCGGCGGCCCCTGCGGGCCCTGCCCGTTCACCTCCCCGAGACCTGCCGCGTCGAGGCGCGGGTGGTCGACAAGTTCGGGCACGTCCGGGCGGACCGGGTGACCTACTCGGTGCCGACCCGCTACGCCGACCGGCCTGTGTGGGTGAAGCTGTCTCACGACCGCGTGGCGGTTGCCGCCGGCACCGAGGTCGTCGCCAGACACGTCCGGGCGTTTCGCGCCGGGGCGACGGTGCTCGATCCGTTCCACGTGCTGCCGGTGCTGGAACGCAAGCACCGCGCCGTCCCCGAGGCGACGGCCCTGCAGGACTGGCCGCTGGCGCCGGTGTGGCAGCAGGTCCGAACCGCTCTCCGGCAGCAGACGCGCAAGCCGGATCAGGAGTGGGTCCGGATGTTGCGGCTGCTGGAAACCTATCCCGCCCCGGCCGTCGAGGCAGCGGTCGCGGCCGCCCTCGCCCGCGACTCGCCCCGGCTCGAGACCGTGCGCCTGCTGTTGCGCCAGCGGGCGGCTGGCCCCCGGCCCGCGATCCGCCCCGTCCCCACCGTCCGGGCGGACCTGGCCCGGATCGCGGGCCCCGCCCCGACGTTGGCCGCGTATGACGTCTTGACGGGAGGCCGCGTCTGACGGTCGCTGTCCCCGAGCCCGCGCACCTGGTGACCGACCTCAAGACCTTGTGCCTGGCGACGATGGCCACCGAGTGGCGGCCCCTGGCCGCCCAGGCCACCCGCGAGCGCCAGCCGCCCGCGGAGTACCTCGCGCAGGTGGTGCACCTGGCAGTGACCGGGCGCCGCGAGCGCCGCATCCAACGCCGCCTCCAGGAGGCCCGCTTCCCGATGCTCAAGACCCTGGATGCCTTCCAGTTCGACGCGCAACCGGAGCTGGACCGCGATGCGATCCTGCAGGTGTGCAGCGGCGCCTTCGTCACCGAGGCTGCCAACGTCGTGCTGGTCGGCGGCGTCGGTACCGGCAAGACCCATCTCGCCATCGCCCTGGGCATGGCCTGCTGCCAGCACGACTATCGGGTCCGGTTCCTGACGGCCGCCGAGTTGACCACGCGGCTCGTCGAAGCGCAGCAGCAGGGGCGGCTGGCCCGGAAACTCGACCAGCTCGCCCGCTTCGACGTGGTCATCGTCGACGAGCTCGGCTACGTGCCGTTCGACAAGGCCGGCGCCGACCTGCTGTTCGGCTTCATCAGCCGCCGCTACGAGCGCGGGAGCCTCGTCGTCACAACCAATCTGCCGTTCGCCCGCTGGTCCGAGGTGTTCCTGGATGCGACCGCCGCCGCGGCCGTCATCGACCGCATCGTGCACCATGCCACCGTGCTGACGACCAACGGGGACAGCTACCGCCTCAAGGCCGCCCAACGGAACCAGACGGCCCACGCTCGACAGAAGAACACGCGTTGATGGGCACCCGTCGCGACGTGGCCTCCCGGCGCTCCGCTCCGTCCGGCCACGTCGCGACGACCACCCGACAGAGGGGTCCCTTTTCACGTTGCCACAAGGTCCCTTTTCTCCTTGCCATTTCCACCGTGGACTACCTGGAACGGGCGCTGGAGGTCGGACCGACGGCGTGGAACCTCCACTACAGCCTCGCGAACGCCTACCGAACGCTCGGAGAGCTCGACAAGGTCGAGGCGCACCTCGAGCAGCGGGCCGGTGACCCACCACAGCCGGCCGACCCGCTGATGGACGCCTACGACGGCCTGCTGCGCAGCGCGCGCGCCTATGAAAACCGCGGCGCGCAAGCGATGAGCGAGGGGCGCTATGACGAGGCTGTGGCGATCTTCCGCGAAGGGATCGCCGAAACGCCGGACGACGCGGGACTGCGGCATTCGCTGGGGTCGGCGCTGATGATGATGGGCGACACCCGCGGCGCCGGAGAGCAGTATCAGGAGGCACTCCGTCTGGCGCCTGATTACGAAGATTCGCATTTGGGACTCGGTGCGCTTCTGAGCGCGAGCGGTCGGCACCGCGAGGCGGTCGACCGGTTTCGCACGGCGGTGGAGCTCCGACCGAACTACATCCAGGCGCGGCTCGGCCTGGCGGACGCGCTACGCGCCACCGGCCGTCTGGAGGAGTCGCTGGTGCAGCTCGAGCGCGTCGTCGAGCTCGACCCGTCGTTCGTTGATGTCTGGATGGGGCGGGCGATGACGCTCGGACAGTATCGCGAGGCGCGCGATGGGTTGGATCAAGCGACGCTCATCCACGCCGGCCACCCTGGACTGACCGACCTGTTGGTCCGGATCCTCGCCGCCGCGCCGGATGAGGGAGTGCGTGACGGGGTACGAGCCCTGGCGTTGATGCAGGAGCGCTTCAAAGGGCCGGTGAGCCTCGAGATGTACGAGACGATGGCGATGGCGCTGGCCGAAGTCGGGCGGTACGACGAGGCGGCGAACTGGCAACGCCAGGCGATGAGCGCCGCGGAGCAGAACGGCCGTGCCGATGTTGCCCGGGTCATGGCCAACGCACTCGCCCTCTACGAGCAGGGACGTCCGGTCAGGGGGCTCTTCGGCGTCGCTGGCCCCTGATCGAAAGATCCACAAACTTGGATCTGTATCCAACGGGTTGAACAAAGGGGGCCCGCCATCAGCCTTGTCGTCCGATAGGATGTACTCCTTAAAGCACTGACACATCTACGTTTATAGGTGGTGTAGACCAACTGACTGGACCCGTCCATTGTGGAGCGCTTTTTGCGTAATACGTCATGCGGTGGGTGTGCTATACGTGTGCGCGCCCCGGCAGGAGGAAACACCATTATGAAACTGTCGAAGTTATTTCTTGTCGCGCTCGCGGTGGTCCTGGTGCCTGCCGCAGCCTTCGCCCAGACGCTGATCACGGGTGAAGTCACCGACAACACGGGGGGCGTCCTGCCGGGCGTCACCGTGGAAGCCGCCAGTCCGGTGCTGATTGAAGGAAGCCGCGTGGCGGTGACCGACGGCGCGGGCCGGTACACCATCGTCGGCGTCATCGCGGGGGACTACACGATCACGATGACGCTCCCAGGGTTCTCGACCTTCGTGCAAGAAGGGATCAACGTCCCGGCGAACTTCACGCAGACGGTCAACGGCCAGCTCGCGGTCGGCGGCATCGAAGAGACGGTCACTGTCTCGGGCCAATCGCCGATTGTCGACGTGCAGAGCGCGGCCCGGACCGAGGTCTTGACCCGCGACGTCATCGACTCGTTGCCGACGCCGCGGAACACGCAGTCGATCGGCTATCTGGCGCAAGGCGTGCGGCTCACCCGGCCGGACGTCGGCGGCGCGCAGATGATGGAGCAGGTGCGGATGACGTCGAACGGCGCCAACGCCCGCCACACGACGATGCAGGTCGACGGGATGTTGGTCAACTCGGCGATGGCGGACGGGCTGATCATGAACTACAACAACCAGGCGCTGAGCCAGGAGATGGCGATCAGCACCTCGGGCAGCCCGGCGGAAGTGCAGCGGGGTGGCCTCCGGTTGAACATGATCCCGAAGGACGGTGGCAACCAGTTCAGCGGGTCGACGTATGTCGGCTTCACGCTGAACGAGTCGTGGCAGGCCGACAACTTCACCGACACTATTCGGGACCTCGGCCTGACGTCGAACCAGGGCGTGACGAACATCCACGACATCAACCCGGCGATCGGCGGCCCGATTCTCCGGGACCGGTTGTGGTTCTTCACCTCGTACCGCGACATCTCGGTCGACGAGCTCTTCCCGGGCGGGTTCCTCCCGATCTTCAAGCCGGACGCGACCCAGGCGCAGCGCGACGATTACTTCATTACCGGCGGCTCTAAGGACCATCCGGCGGTGGCGTCGACTAGCCGTGCCGTGCTGAACCAGCATGTAAAGAGCGGCCTGCTGCGCTTGACGGCGCAGCTCACGCCGCGGAACAAGGTGAGTGCGTATCTCGACCGGATCCTCAAGTCGAAGGACCGCGAGTTCGCCGCCACCATTGAGCCGATCCGCGCGGCGAGTCACCGCGACCCGAATCACGCGAACTACCACACGGCGCAGATGAAGTGGACGTCGACGATCAGCAGCCGCTCGCTGCTCGAAGTCGGCTACTCGCAGGTCTACGAACGGCTGCTGGTCGGTGTCCAGCCGAACAAACCGATCTCGGAAGGCGGCGCGGGTAAACAGCTGCGGTTTCCGACGCCGAGTGACCTGCGAACCTGCATCCGGACGCCGTGCTACTGGGACGCGGGCTATGACCAGACGCGGCCGTGGTTCGATATTGCCACGATCGCCGACCTGCAGACCGGTCGTCGCACCAACACCTACTATGGCGACGTCTGGGTCTCGCCGTCCGACCGGTTCGTGCCGAGCGCGGCGTTCTCGTATGTGACCGGCTCGCACAACTTCAAGGCGGGGATGCAGTGGTCGTTCGCCAACGACGGCGACCTCCGCGACCGGAACGGGCATATCAACATCCGGCCGTACGGCGGCCTTCCGCAGGCCGGGTCGACGGAAGACCGCCACTCGATCGACGCCCAAAACTTCCCGGCCCGCTGGAATACGTTCGTCAAGCGGGACCTCGGCCTCTACCTCCAGGACACCTGGACGGTCGACCGGCTGACGGTCAACGTCGGCCTCCGGGTCGATCAGTTCAGGTCGGAGACGAATACCTATCGGACGGGCCCCAAGTTGCCGGCCGGCCGGTTCATCAACGCCCGGGGGGCGCCGGCGTACGACCAGCCGCCGTTCTGGACCGACTACAACCCGCGGCTCAGCGTGGTCTACGACGTGTTCGGCGACGCGCGGACGGCGCTGAAGTTCTCGGCGAACAAGTTCGTCCGGCCGTATACCGCCGGCCACGCCGAGCGCTACTCGCCGTACCGCGAGCATGGTGACCGGCGCGACTGGTTCGACTGCGCGCTCAATCCGGCGATCCACACCGCCGGAGCGGCCGGCAGCCCGACCGACTGTGCCACCGCGGCCCAGTTGGGTGGTCTCGCGGCGCCGGCGTCGTTCTACCTAGGCCAGAACTACGACGGCATCGCGCAGGACCACGAAATCGGGCTGCTGAACAACGAGCCCGTGTTCACTGCGACGGAGTTGGCACAGTCAGGCGCACGGCCGGCGCTTGACCTCCAGCGCGAGTACAACTGGGAGTACAGTGCGAGCATCCAGCATGAGATCGCGCCGCGCATCTCGATGACCGTGGCGTACTATCGCCGGGTGTTCTCCGACATCGAGTCACGGGACAACCGGGCGATCTCGTCGTGCAACCAGTTGACGGCCACCGCCGGCACGCCCTGTGGCAGCTGGCAGCCGTTCAACCTGACGTTCGACGACCCGGGGGGTCGGCTCGCGTATCTGAGTGGCATCGGGCAGGGGGTGGTGATTCAGAATCCGACGTTCCTGGCGTTCAACCGCGACCCGGCGACCCGCGGCTTGACCGACCTGTTGGATGTCACGACGGACACCAACCACAACATCTACAACGGCTTCGAGGTGAGCATGCAGGCGCGGCTCCCGAACGGCGGGACCATATTTGGTGGGTGGACGGCGCATCAGACCCTCCAGGACACGTGTGGCTTGACCGCGAACCCGAACGGCGTGAGCCAGGAGGACATCATTCGGGACGACGAGGATGTCCTCCGGGGTGGCCGCTTCTGCGACCAGAGTGCGCTGGGGATTCCGTTCCGCAACGACTTCAAGCTGTTCGGCGCGTATCCGCTGCCGGGCGACTTCGAGTTCAGCGGGTCGCTCCAGGCCTACTCGGGCGCCGAGCGGGAGGCCCGGTGGTCCGTCCCGTCCAGCTACTTCCCGAACGGGCAGCGGATGCAGGGGACGACGGTGCAGCTGTTCTCGCCGGGCACCAACTACTTTGACTACTGGACGCAGGTGGACATCGCCATCCGGAAGCTCTTCCGCTTCGGCGGGTATGAGTCGTCGGTGCAGATGGACATCTACAACCTGATGAACGCGGCCTCGGTCGTCGACGAGATCGACACCTACGGCAGCGCCTACGGCCGGCCGACCCGGCTCCTGCAGGGTCGGATAGCGCGCCTGGCCTTCCAGATCAAGTGGTAGGCATCATCCGGTAGTCTGACGTTCAGCCGACGCTGAGCGGTGTGTTCGGGCCGGTGGGGGAAGGTCCCCCCACCGGCCCTTTTTTTCTTGTCTGAACCGACGCCGTCAGCCGTGCGACGCGGTCGATCGATATACGACGTTGACCGAGGGCAGCGGCCAGCCGCGATCACGATGATGTCGAACCGGCTCCTGGCGACGCTCGCGGCGGTGTGCATCGCTGGAGGTGGCGGTTGTGGTCGCTCTGGCGGTGACGATGGCGACATCGACCCGACCGCACCGTCGGCGTCAGCGCTAGAGAACAGCTCGACGCCCGCCCCGCCGGTCTCCGAATTCGACGAGCCGCCGCCGGTCACCCTCCCCGACCTGGCCTTGGCGCGACTTTCCGAATCGCTCCAAGGCCAGATCCGGGAGCAGCACGCGGTGGTGCTCCAGAAGTCGGAGGGGGTGACGCCGCCGGACGAGCTTGGTGATGCCTACGGCGAGCTGGGACTGATCCTGATGGCCACCGGGCTCCACGATACGGCGGCCAACGCGTACTTGAACGCGCACGCCTTGTCGCCAACGGCGATGCGATGGCCGTACTACTTGGCGCAGCTTTCCCGGCAGACCGGCGACGCGCCGAGAGCGATCGAGTTCTTCGAGCGTGCGGTCGAGATCGACCCGACGTATCCGGCCGCGCTGGTCTGGCTAGGGGAGATGTATCTCGATGAGAGCCGTGTGGACGAGGCGGAGACCGTCTTCGACCAGGCCCTGGCGCTCGAACCGGAGTCGGCGCCGGCGTTATCCGGGATCGGTCGCGCCGCCCTCGCGAACGGCGACGCCGAGAAGGCCGTGGATGGTACCGGCAAGATGAAAAGGGACCCCGCGGCAAGGTGAAAAGGGACCCCTGAGTCACACGGAAGACAGGTTTCCTGGCACGAGCAGGAAGCGGCGCGACACTGTCGTGTTGCATGACTCGAGCCAGGAGGACCCGGAGGTGATCAGCATGTCTCAATGGGCGGAGATCCGGCAGATGCCTGTGGTGGACGGCGTGCCGAAGAAGCAGATTGCCGAGCGGTTGGGCTTGGACATCAAGACGGTGCGTCGGGCGGTGGCGCAGGCGGCGGCGCCGGCGCGCCGAGCGGTGTCGCGACCCCGTCATCTGGATCGGTGGCGTGCGCAGATCGAGCAGTGGCTGCGGCAGGATCGTCGACTGACGGCCAAGCGCATCCGCCGGTTGCTGCTGCCGTTGGCGGGACCGGTGGCCGAGCGCACGGTGCGCTGGTATGTGGCGCGGCTGAAGGCCGCCGCGGCGCCGAAGGACGTGTACGTGCACCGCAGCCCGCGGCCTGGGGTGACGCTGGAAGTCGACTTCGGAGAATCGTGGGCCGAGGTCGCCGGTGTGCTGCGGAAGGTCAAGTATGTGGTGGCGACCCTGCCCTACTCCAACGTGTATTTCGCGAAGGCGTATCCGGTGGAGCGACTCGAGTCGTTGTTGGATGGGATCCAGGCGGCGTTTGCCTAGCAGGTTGCTGAAGAACACGAGGATCGGGCTGTTTTCATGGCCATCATGCGTGTCACGCCCCCCCCCGACAACGGTGCGCACGGGGACACGCTGTCCCGACGCGGGGGCCAGCGACACCCGCGGCCGGCGATCAGGGACACCTCGCCTCCAGATTCCGCAACCGGACCAAAGTTATAGGCGGTGGCGGCGAAGGTGAGCTGCCAATCCACCAGGGCGATGCCGCGATGCCGGAGCTTGCGCAGGCCGCCGACGGTCTTCATCCAGCCGAAGACCTGTTCCACGAGTTTTCGTTTCCGCTGACTCACGTGATAGCCCGCATGCCGCGTGGTCCGACCGTCGATCGCACTCCCGCGGACCTTCTGCGCCACGTGGGGCGTGACGTCCTGGACGCGCACGTCGGCAACGAAGCGCGCCACATCGTAGCCCTTGTCCGCCCCGACCGTGCTGCCCGGGGAGGCGCTGGCCTCCAGCAACAGCACCGCCGCGTCGCGTTCGGCGGTCCCCGTCGCGTGGGTCGCGCAGACGTTGGCGACAAGCCCCTGTCGATTGTCCAGCAGCACGTGGCCGAGATACGCCAGCGTGGCTTCCTTGCCTGTGCCCTTCCGATACAACATCGCCTCGGGATCGGTCGTCGACTGATGGGTGTCATTGCGCCGCCGCTCCCCGTGGAAGTTGACCGTGGGATTGCCCGGGTCCTCGGGCGGGTCGCTCTCCGCTGCGTCCACGCACCGAAAGCTTTTCAGGCTGGCCCATGCTTCCAACTGCGTCCCATCCACGGTGAAGTGTTCGTCCGAGAGCAGCCCGGCCGCCCGGGCGTGGGCCTGGACCGCATCAAAGAACGCGGCGGCGACATCGCCCGACAGCAGCCGGTCGCGATTCTTGGTAAACGTCGTGGGATGCCAGACCGGGTCATCCATATTCAGCCCGACGAACCACCGGACCAGCAGGTTGTCGTTGAGCTCTTCCATGAGCAGCCGCTCGCTCCGCACCGTGTAGAGCACCTGCAACAGCAAAGCGCGCAGCAATTGCTCCGGTGGGATCGACGGACGCCCTGTCGTGGCGTACAGGCTCGCGAATCGGCGCGACATTGTCTGCAGGGCTTCGTCCGTCAGCGCCCGAACGGCGCGGAGCGGATGGTCGGCCGGCACGCGCTGTTCCGGCGACAGGTAGCTGAACATGTGGGTGGTCTGCTCATCGTGTCCGCGCATGATCGGGCTCCCTTCAGTGTTGGGAGCATCGTAGTACGACGGGATCAATCTGTCGATCCCATTTCGCGGAGTTTTTCAGCAGTCTGCTAGGGTTTTCTTGGACACTTGATTGCGAGCGAGTGCTCGCAGGAGGAGTGTCGAGATGAGGAAGCACGATCAGAGTGCGGTGGCGGCGGAGGGAGCCCGGAGGGCGACTGGAGCGGCCGCCGCGCGTGACCGGAAGGGGCGGTGTTCGGCCCGGTGTACACGCGCGACGGTGCTCCGCCTCCTGCGGGGTGAGGATCTCGAGTCGGTGTCGCGGGAGTTGGGCATCACGGCGGCGCGGGCCTCGCAGTGGCGCGAGAGGTTTTTGGCGGCTGGCCAGGCCGGCTTGAAGAGCCGAGCGACCGAGGCGGTGGACGACGACCACCGTCGGCTGCAGGCCAAGATCGGCGAACTCCTGATGGAGACCGAGTTGCTGTATGCGAAGGTAGACCAGCTGGAGGCCGGCCGCCCTTTGGCCCGCCGGAGGTCGACGCCATGAGTGGCGCCCAGTCGATCGCCACCCGTCGGGCGTATGGTGTGCAGCGCGTCTGCCGCGTGTGGGCACGGCCGCGGTCGAGTGTCTATGCGCGGCGGCAGGCACCGCGGGACTGCGCGCGCGGGCATCGCCGCGGGCCCGTCGGCGCGGCCCCGGACGATGTCCTGGTGGGCCACATCCGCCGGGTGCTCGAAGCGTCGCCGTTTCATGGTGAGGGCTACCGGAAAGTCTGGGCGAAGCTGCGGGTCGAGGGGATTCGGACCTCGCCGGAGCGGGTGCGCCGATTAAGGCGTGCGCACGACCTCCAGGCCCCGCACCGCGTGGGCCAGGCGCATGGCCCGACGGTGCACAACGGCACGATCACCACCGAGACGCCTGACGTGATGTGGGGCACCGACCTGACGGCCACGGTGACCGTGGGCGAGGGGGCGGCCTGCGTGTTCGTGGCCGTCGATCACTGCACGACCGAGTGCATCGGTCTGCATGCGGCCAAGAGCGGCAACCGCTTCGAGGCCCTGGAGCCCATCCGCCAGGGTGTCCGCGAACGCTTCGGCGGGATCAGCGACGGCGCCGCCCGCGGGCTGCGGCTGCGGCACGACCACGGGTCGAACTACCTGGCCGCCGATGTCCAACAGGAGATCGCGTTCTTCGGGATTGAGAGTTCCCCGAGCTTTGTGCGAGCGCCCGAAGGTAACGGCGTGGCGGAGCGCTTCATCCGCACGCTGAAGGAAAATCTCTTGTGGGTGCGGAGCTTCGAGACCATCGAAGACCTCCGCCTGGCCTTGCTCGCGTTCAAGCGGACATACAACGAACAATGGATGCTCGAGAAATACGCGTACCGAAGCCCCGCGCAGGTGCGACGCGACCTCGTCGGGCTGGACGCGGCCGCGTAGATGCGAATACCGTCAAACCACTGTCCAAGAACCCTGGGGCGGTACACTGGCCGCAAGTGCGCGACACGATGCCCCGTCCACCCCCCGATCACCACCAGTACACCTGCTATGGAGAGCAGCCAGAGTAGAACCACGACCCGCAGCAGCCAGTACGTGCCGGTGGCGAGCCAGACGTCCTGGACATTCGGGACCTTCGGGAACAGCCGGGTGGGCGTGAAGGGCGCCGGGCGCGCGCCCGCGAAGGCGCGTTGCACATTGAGGCGCATAGCGCCCCCGTCTTGCTCATAGCGAACGGTGAACCAATGTGGGCCAGCGCTCAGTGTCACCGTCTCACTAATTGTGCGTCGGCCCAGGCGAGGGTTGCACTGGAGGACGAGCTGGCCATCCACAAACACGTCGACGCGGTCGTCCGCCCCGGCGTACACAACAACGGTCTGCGCCTGCGGCAGGAACCAGAAGCCGTCCCACGACACGCTGATGAAGCGCCGAGGCAGCGTAGGATCTTGATCCAGGAACGCGAGGCTGATCTCAGTGGTGCGATCCTGAGACAGGGGCGTACCGGAAAAACCACTGGTGGCGTAGAAGGTGCGAACGAGACCCATGGGTGGCGCGATCAACCCGTGCATGGCTCCGCTGAGGACCGTCAACGTCACTACGACACACAGATACCAGCGGACGAGCCGGCGCCGGATGATGGTGCCCAGCAGCGCGCGCACGCGATCACGCGACACCCTCCCCTCGCGCCAAGCCGATCTCACGCGCTCAGCTCGCATGTTTGGGGCGAACGTAATACATCGTCCGCGTGCCCGACTGCAGACGTTCGGTTTCAGCGATGACGAAATGCTCGGCCACGCAGGCTTCAAACCGGTCCTGCGTGTAGCCGATGGCAAGATTATCGCGGTTTCTCACGAGCTGCGCCACCATCGCATCCTGGGGCGCGACGAACTCGATGACAATGTCGGCCTCGAAGCTCGCGAACCAGGCGACCAACTCCGGGAGCGGTACGTTCCGTCCGACCGTTCCCCACTGCGCGATACTGCAGGTCGCCACCACGGGTCGCAGCGTTCCGACGCAGTTCTCGCGAGATCGTCGATGGACATCGGCCGAGCCGCTTGGGATTGCGCCGCCGGGGGGTGACCCGCGTGTCCAGAGTCGCTTCGGCGAGCGTGATTGAGGTCGGCGACGCCGACGTGATCCTGACGCTCGACCCATACCATACGCTTTGAGCCTTTCCCGCGCTTGAATCTCTAGGAAAATCAAAATCTCATTTTGAGGTGCCTCGGGCTGTAGGGGTTCGTTGTTCTCGTCGGCGAACATGCGGCCGAACTGGTCAGAAACGAAACGACCTCGACGCCCGCCGCGGCCGCGAGTGTGGAGGTATCGACACCAACGGCACTGTCAACTTGAGCGACGGGGGGCGCTTGAATCCCTGATCGAATCGGACCGAGGCCTTCAGTCAACAGGCACACGTCACTGCCTCCCATTCGACGAACGCTCGGCTTCGCAGTACACGGTGAAGTGTCGCCCGCAGCAGATGCCGGCCGACCCGGAAGAGATTCTGGACGACGCCGTGTATCGACGCGAAGCGCTGTAAGTGGGCGGCCGATTTAAAGCCGCGCATTTGGCGTTCGCGCTGCCGCGTCGGTTGATGGGAGACCTCCGCGCGATTGTTGGCGTACTGATTCGTGCAGTGCGTGACGGACGGCATCACGGTGCGGTGGGCCGCTAGGTAGCTGCGGAGCTTGTCCGTGATCAGCCGACGCGGCATGCAGCCTTGGCGTTTCAAGAGCTTCCGGAAGAATCGGAGAGCGGCTCGCCGATTTCGCCGCGATTGCACCAGGATGTCGAGCACATCGCCGTCCTCGTCCACCGCGCGCCACAGATACTGCCGGCGTCCGTTGAGTGTCACGAACAGCTCGTCGAGATGCCACGTGTCGCCCAGCCGGCCGCGCCGACGCCGAAGCGTGCGCGCGTAGCTCGGACCGAACGTCAGGCACCATTGGCGGATGGTCTCATAAGTAACCGTCACGCGCCGCTGGGCGAGCAGATCCTCCACGTCCCGGAAACTCAGGCCGAATCGGTAGTACAGCCACACGGCGTAACTGATGATCTCGGGCGGGAAGCGGTATCCGTGGTAGCTCGGCGCCTGGCTCGTCATCAGGCCACTTTGCCACCTGCACCCTTAACCTGACAATACCCCGCGCGCCGCTCCACCTGTAGCCCGGGCAGCTGTCCCTCCCGCTCGCAGCCGCGTTTGACGCACTGCCGCATCGCCTCACAGATCGCCAACAGGCCGGTGCGCACGTCGGCTTCCGATCGCCACGCCCGCTCGTTGCGCGGTGCTTCCGCCATCAACTGTTGCTACCCCGCCCTTATCTCGTTCTAACCAAACCGCTTAGACTAGATATTCAGTGCCAGAGAGGTGCCAGCGTCAAAATCGGCTGGAAGTATCTGGATGATTAGGGCTTAAGCTCTCTTCACCAACACTTGATGACGGAAGCACCAAGGGGCCATCCATGGCAGGCAAAACGGAAATCTCGGTTTAATGATTCGTCACGCCAGCGCACGGTGTCTCTTGAGGGGAGGGATAGACCATGCCGAGCTTACCTGTCGTTGCTCAAGAGCAGTGGGGGTCCCGGCTCGGCGTTGTCCTCGCCGTCTCCGGGTCCGCGGTCGGGATCGGCAACTTCCTACGCTTCCCGGGTCAGGCGGCGGCCAACGGCGGCGGCGCCTTCTTGATCCCCTACTTCTGTGCGCTGATCTTCTTGGGCATCCCGATCTGCTTGGCTGAGTGGGCGATGGGCCGGTATGCCGGCAGGAAGGGGTTCCACTCGGCGCCGGCCATTTTGGGGGTCATCGGCAAGGGAAGAGCCTGGCGGTACGCGGGCGTACTCGGCGTCGTGATCCCCCTCACAGTGTCCTTCTACTACACGTTCATTGCGGCGTGGTGTTTGGGCTACTTCTATGCCTACTCGACCGGATCGCCAGTGGTCGATGCATCGATGCCCATCGCAGATCAGGCCAGAGCCTCCACTCAGTTTTACAACGATTTTTCAGGAACCAGCGAAAACGGCTTCATCTTCGGATCGCTCGGAGTTCCGACGATCGTCTTCTGGGCGGTGACGTTCGGCTTGAATATCTTCCTGATCCTCCGCGGCCTCTCGAAGGGTATCGAGAGATTCGTTTCTTTCGCGATGCCACTGATGGCCGTGTGCGCGGTGGTCGTGCTGATCCGGGTCCTCACGCTCGGAACACCGGATCCGTCGCTCCCCGACCAGAACGTGATGAACGGCCTCGCCTATATGTGGAATCCCGACTTTACGGCGCTCGGCAATCCGCAGACGTGGCTTGCTGCCGCTGGCCAGATCTTCTTCAGTATTTCGGTCGGCTTCGGCATCATCATCAACTACGCCTCGTATGTGCGGCCAAAGGATGATGTCGCGCTCTCGGGGCTGACCGCTGCTGCCACCAACGAGGTGTTCGAGGTTGGCTTCGGTGGTCTGATCACGCTGACGGCCTCCTTCGTCTTCCTCGGACTGACCGGCACAATCGCGGCAGTGAGCACAGGCACGTTCGGCCTCGGCTTCCAGACGCTACCGGTCGTCTTCGCACAGATGGGCGCGATCGGACCGTTGGTCGGTGCGGTCTGGTTCTTCATGCTGTTCCTGGCCGCGGTGACGAGTTCCGTCTCCATGTATCAGCCTGCGCTCGCCTTCTTACGAGAGAGCCTCGGCCTCGACCGGGTGCGTGGCACTTTGTACGTCGTGGCCATCTGCCTCGTCGGCTCGTTCCTGGTGATCTACTACACGGAGGGCAGCGTCTTCTGGAGCACCCTCGACTTCTGGGTCGGAACGTTCCTGATCCTGGTGATGGCGACGATCGAGATCATCGCGTTCAGCTGGGTCTTCGGGATCGACGCCGGCTGGGATGAGATTCACGAGGGAGCACAAATCCAGATCGCAAGGGTCTTCAGACTTATCCTGAAGTTCGTCGCGCCGGCGTATTTGCTGGTGGTGTTGATCGCCTTTTGTGTAACGAACCTGCCCGCCTCGATCACGCAGATTCGCCAGGACCCGCTGGCTCAACTCGCGCTCGCTCTGATCGTGGGCGTCTTTGTCGCCTTGGCGTCGTGTGTACACATCGGCGAGAAACGCTGGCGTGACCGGGGGCTGGACCTCGATGGTCAAGAGTCGGCTCCGGTTTGGGAGCCCCAGGCCGGCGCAAGCACGGGAGGTAAGAGATGACGATCGCTGGTTGGATCCTCATGGTGGGTTCGCTCTGCTTCGTCTGGGGGCTAGCGGGTTGGTGTTACTGGCGGATTTTCTCGGTTAAAGCGGTTCACTGACGCGGCGCTGGAAGCGCAGATGAGCAGGCAGCGCGCCACTCAAGGCCTGGATGGCATCCCGGCCAGAGTCAGAGCAGCAGGGCGTCGCGCTGAAGGCACGACTGCGAGCGTTAGCGACGCGCGAGAAACAGAAACGGGAAGCACGCGCCGCGGCGAGGCGACGGTCGACATAGCAGTCCACGATAGGAGGGCTAGCGGTGGGTCTGTGACGGCATGAATCGTGGCGTGGCCTCACGATCACCAGGACAGGGCGAACCCCACAACAGGCGTAGCCTTCGACTTGAATTCTCTTTGGGTCATGCCTAGCTGAGACTCTCTGAATGAGGCATAAAGCTAAGCATGGCAACGAGAAACAAGTACGCAAAGCGTTCAAGGATTTCTGAGGCCAAGATCCGCGAGGTCGTGCGCTACGTCGCCGCCGATCTCACGGCGCTGCAGGCGGCGGCGCTGAGTGGGCTGAACCGCAACACCGTGAACCGGCTCTACCGGGGCGTGCGGGAACGCATGCTGCTGGCCTGTGAAGCCCAGCGCCCCCTGTTCGGCATCGTCGAGGTTGACGAGCGCTTCTTCGGGGCGCGGCGCGTCAAGGGCCGGCGGGGGCGCGGCGCCTACGGCAAGACGATCGTTTTCGGCATCTTTAAGCGCCAGGGCCGCGTCTACACCGAGATCGTCCCGGACTGCTCCAAGCCCACCCTCCAGGGTATTATCCGCGGCCGGGTCGACCCGCGCACCGTCATCAACGCCGATGGCTGGCGCGGCTACCACGGCCTGGTCGATCTCGGCGATGGCCACGTCCGTGTCGATCATGCCCGCGACGAGTTCACCAGGGGACCCGTCCATATCAACGGCATCGAAGGCTTCTGGGGCCTGGCCAAGGTCCGGCTGACCAAGTTCAAGGGCCTGCCGAGACACACCTTCCACCTCCATCTCAAGGAGACCGAATGGCGCTACAACCATCGCCACGCCAACAAGCACACATACCTGCTACAGTACCTACGCAAGACCCCGCTCAGCTAGGCATGACCCGTCTCTGTAAATCAGCTACCGCCCCCTGAGGGGGCGGTATGAGGAAGGCCCCTCGAAGGGGCCTTCGATTAGCCAAGTTCCAGTTTCTCCTGTTTCTTCTCGTCTGCTTCCTGCTTCCGGATGTAATCGCGGATGACCTCTTCCGCCACACCGACGGTGCTGACGTAGTACCCGCGTGCCCAAAAGTGGTAGCCCGTGAAGTTGCGCTGCCGCCCCAGATACTCCCGATGAATGCGGATCGCCGACTTCCCTTTCAAGAACCCCACCGTGTTCGCCACACTCACCTTCGGTGGAATACCCAACAAGACATGCACGTGATCCGACAGCGCGTGCCCTTCCACCAACTCCACGCCGTGCCGCTGACACAACTCCCGAACGATTCTCCCAACCCCACGTCGCATCTCGCCGAAGATCGCGCGTTTCCGATACTTCGGCACCCACACCACGTGATATCTGCAAGGCATTGTCAGGTTAACTCTCCGCCCGGCACAATGCCGGGATGAACACTCGCCGGCCCCGCTACCATCGGCATCGCTTTCCGCCCGAAATCATCAGCCATGCCGTCTGGCTCTACCACAGATACTGCATGAGCTTCCGGGATGTTGAGGATTTGCTGGCCGAACGAGGAATCATCGTGTCCTACGAAACCGTTCGCCAGTAGTGCGGGAAGTTCGGCCCCGACTACGCTCGGCAGTTGAAGCGACGACAGGGTCGACTCGGAGATACGTGGTTCCTGGACGAAGTCTTCGTGACGATCAACGGTCAGCGCCAGTATCTCTGGCGCGCGGTGGATCAAGACGGTGACCTGATCGACATCCTCGTACAACCCCGTCGGGACGGGCGTGCAGGGTCGGGTAGACCAGGGTCGTTGCTGACCCTGGCCCCCCACAGATCCGGACGTGCGGGTTCTGCCGCATCCGGCTCCTCGACAGATGGCTTCGCTACGCGCCGTCGCGTACCCGCTGGTCCAGGAAGCCAGGCGATGGCCACCGCCATCCCCAAGGCTTATCTGGCCAGTTCGGCTATCCGTTGTCGTGACGTGGAGACGGGACCCAACCTCGGTGTGTTGGCCGTCTTTCCCTCCACCGGTGCCACCTGCCGGTGCCCCCTTCCCTCCACGGGGTCTCGTGGGCTCAATTCCCCCGCTTCGGCGGTACTATGAGACACTCCGACTCCTCGCCGTCCATCCCCCCGCGCTTCGTTGCCTTCGCCCGGCGGTACCATCCGAGCACCTGCGGCTTCGCTCCGTCGGACGCCAGGTGCTGCGTCCACGGCCTCGGGCTTGGTGAGCCGGTGCCCGCCCCCCGGCAACCTTTAAGATGGAGACGACGAGGCCTCCCGGGTTCCCGGGAAACCCACCCGCACGCATGCCACGCGCTCCGACCCCGGCGAGGTCGCCGCCTCCACGGCCTCTGAGATGCGGCGAGATAACCTTCCGTCCAACGCACGACGTCGGCCCTCACAAACAATGCATTTCGGGGCTCAATCACGCGGCCTACGGGCTCCCTGTGAACGCTTCGCGCCCTGGGTCACCCCAGGCCCACGCATCACTCGGTTCCGGCTGGCGGCCGACCTTGGCCGGATGGGATTGGATACCCACAGGGTTTCGAACAAGGTTTCGAAGATCACATCACGGCATCTTGTCCCCCTTGACCGGGCTTTCCCGGCACACGCGTTGTTGCACGAATCGTCACGGGCCCGCACGATGCCCACCGACAGGATCCTCACCTGCCGATGCGATATGACACGGGTCGGCCGAGGGCGGTCATCCGATTGAGGATCTCACAGCCGAGGACGACCCACTCCCCTGTCCAGCTGGACTCCGGGCGCGAAGGTCATCGCCGATGACGGACTTGTCGCGGAAGAACGTGTTCTCCACCCGGCTCTGACGATGGTACCCTGACGTCTTTTTCCAGCGGCGCCGTCCGAGCTGCTTCACCAACGTGATCGTCCGATCCCGCGCGGGCGACCGCGGGCCGTGGCCAGAGACGGTCGCCGTCCTGGCCGGTGGGATGACGACCGTCGCACCCCGCGCCGTCGCGGTCTGGTAGACGGCGACCGTGTCATAGGCGGCGTCAGCGGTGATGCGCACGAGAGGACCATCGACCGCGGTGAGCAGATCGAGGGCGGTGGTCGCATCATCACTCGTCGCCTCGGTCAGCGTGTGGACACGGATCACGCCTGATTGATCGACGCCAAGGTGGAGCTTCCGCCAGCCACGCCGGCCGCGGCCACCATGTTTCGCGGCCGCCCACTCACCTGCCCCGACGAGGGACAGCCCCGTGCTGTCGAGCACGAGATGGAGGCCCTCGCCGGGCGGGACCGGCGATCGCAGACGACGCGTCAAATGCTGACTGCGCCGGGAGAGCGTCGTATAGTCGGGAACGGAGAGGTCGAGGCGCATCATCCCGAACAGGGCGTGCAGGAACCCTTCGGCCTGGCGCAGCGGGAGATGGTAGAGGAGCCGCAGGGTCAGAGCGGTCTCGATGGCGAGATCCGAGTACCGCCGCTGCCCACCCCGCCGGCCGCTTCGGCGGGGCGTCCAGGCAGTGATCGCTTCCGAGGACACCCACACCGTCACATCGCCGCGGCGAACGAGGGCCCGGTTGTAGGCCGGCCAGTTCGCCACGCGATATTTCGTCTTGTACGTGGGATGGACCTTCGACTTCATCCCTGTAGTGTGGCTCCTGCGGAGGGTCACGAGAAGTGCAGGCCAAACCGCCCCACCCCCGCAGGGTCTTGTCGAGTAGCCCCGGAGGATTGCTCCCCCGAGGCCCTCACCAGAACCGGACTAGGAGGTTTCCACCATCCGGCTCTTCCGCTGATGTGGCTCATGGCGATGCGCCCCAGATTCGCACGCGAATCCGAGGCACAGGCAGAGGGTATCGTTCCAACAACGCAACGAACCTCGGCCAGGTGAGACGCGTGCGGTTGCTTCGACGGCGAAGCCACTTGTACCAGTGCCGCTCCGTGGCGTCGACCAGCAGCCCCAAACTGCGAGCATTGCCACTCACGCCAAAGTAATTGAAGTGCCCCTGGATGCGTCTCGTGAGCGCGGCGTGTTGCACGGCCACCGGCAGGTGTCGATGGCGACGACACCAGGCGGCGGCGACAGTAATCGCTCGCTGCAAACGCGAGGACCGTGTCTTACACCACATACCCCATCGACCACTGCGGGCTCGTCGCCAGTACAGCGTGAACCCCAAGAAGTCGAATGAGGCCGGACCTTTGCCCCCCTGTTGCCGTCGAGGCGGTCGCCCAAACGGCAGCAAACGGGTCTTGTCCGCATGCAGTGTGAGGCCGTAGCGCCCCAGCCGCTTGGGCAAGACGTCCCTCACGCGCTCCGCGTCGTCGCGTCGCTCGAGGCCGATCACACAGTCATCGGCATATCTCACGAGCGTTGCCCGACCACGAAGACGCAGTCGCACGACCTGGTCGAACCACACGTCGAGCGCGTAGTGGAGATAAACGTTACCCAACAACGGCGAGAGCCCGGACCCCTGTGCGGTGCCCCGGTCCGGCGTGGTATACGCCTCGCCGTCGAGCACGCCCACACGCAACAGCTTGCCGATGAGTCGCAACAGCGAGCCATCGGCCACCCGAACCTGGAGCATCTCTTTCAGCTTGATGCGATCCAAACTGTCGAAGAAAGACACGATGTCGGCCTCCAGTATCCAGTTCACCTCGCCCCGGTGAACCACCTTGTCCAGAGCTCGGATGGCCTCATGGGCATTCCGTCCCGTCCGGAAGCCAAAGGAGCAGTCCAGAAAGTCCTGCTCGTAGATGGCCTCCAGCACGTGGCGCACGGCGCTCTGGACGATCTTGTCCTCCAGCGTCGATATCCCAATCGGCCGGGTCCGACCTCCGTCTTTGGGGATGTGCACCCGACGGATCGGCTGATGCCGATACCGCTTGGACCTCAGTCGGGCGCATAGGCCTTGAAGATTCCGCTCCAGGTCCTGCCCATACTGGTCCTTGGTGACCCCATCCACCCCGACTGCTGCATCCTTGCGGATACGCCAGTAGGCGGCCGCCAGCGCCGGCACATCAATCAGATGCGCCAGTGAATGGAACCGTCCTTCGGGTTCCGCTCGCGCTCGGTCCACTACCTTTCGAATTTCTGGTGACATGGTGCCCAACGGCGTTGGTGCACAACCCTTCGGCTGCGACGAGGCAGCTGTAGGCTCTCTGGCCACGGTGACCGCTGCGGGTGCACGATCTCGAGATGAGATCAAAGGTCCATCCGAAGTACAAGACGAAGTATCGCGTGGGGAATTGGTCAGCGTACGAGCAGGCCTTGGTCCAGCGAGGGGACGTGACGCTGTGGCTCTCTGCCGACGCCACGGACGCGTGGCGCCCGTCGCCGTCCGGTCGACCAGGCGCGCCGAAGACGTTCTCGGACTGTGCGATCGAGACGGCGTTGACGCTCCGCCTTGTCTTCCGGGTGCCCTTGCGCCAAGCGGAAGGCTTCTTGCGGTCGGTCTTGTCGTTGATGGGTGTCGATCTCGCAGCCCCCGACCACACCACGCTCTCCCGACGAAGTCAGTCTCTCGCGGTTGAATGCCGCCGCATCCCATCGAGAGGACCCATCCATCTCATCGTCGACAGCACGGGACTGTCGATTGTGGGCGCAGGCGAATGGGCTGCGGTGCAACACGGTGGACGCGGCCACCGAGGCTGGAAGACGCTGCATCTTGCTGTTGATCGAGTGGGCGTGATCGTCGCTCACGCGCTGACCGAGCCGACGGTGGATGACGCGACCATTGGCATCGACCTCATTGAGACGGTCGACGATGAGATCGCATGGGTGACCGCTGACGCGGCCTACGAGACGGTCGCGTTCTACGCAGCGGCGGAGATGCGTGACGCGACTGTCGTGGTTCCACCGTCCAAGACCGCGAGGGTGTCTCGGCGTCGGCCGCGGTCGCGCGCGCGAGATCGCACGATCACGGACGTGAGGACGCTCGGCCGGCGCCGCTGGAAGCAGGAGGCCGGCTACCAGCTCCAGGCGCGGGTGGAGAATGCGTTCTTTCGGTACAAATCGATTCTCGGGGATCGGCTTCGCGCCCGGTCCCGAGGCGGGCGAGTGGCCGAGTCCGTGGTCGCGTGTCACGTCCTGAACCAGATGACCGAGCTCGGTCGGCCAGAGTCGTACAGTATTGGTCGGTGACTTGCCTCTGGGTTGGGATCGTTGACGGTCAGTTTCGAGTCATGCACCAGCGCCGCAACTTTCGCGGATGACCAGCTCGGCGGACTGATGGCTCTGCCACTCGGGGTGTGGCTTGTCGGCCCGCCGTTCGAGTTTCAAGCCGTCGGCTTGTTCGACGTTGAAGACGTGGTAGCACCGGACTTATTGGTTGGCTTGAGATGACAGCGCAGCCGCTCCTCGAGTTCGGGCCCGTAGCGCTGGACCCAGCGCCAGATGGTCGTGTGGTCCGCTTCCAGGCCGCGCTCGCTGAGCCGCTCTTCGACATCGCGGAACGAGAGCGAGTACCGAAGGTACCAGCGCACGGCGCACAGAATCAGCGCGGGCTCCGTTTGTCGCCACTTGAAGATCGTCGGTCGGATTGCCTTCTTCACCATCTCTTCAGGCTACCAGCCGCCGCCGGCCACAGTTGCAACACAACCGTCGAAAACGTTCTGGCCGCCGACCGCCAGCGTCACGTCGGGGGTGAGCGGGATGCTGGCTTCCAGGTCGACGATGTACCGGCCGTCCAGCAGCGGCGCGTCGGCGCCAGGGACGAAGCGCGCGTCGAAGTGGTCGACCCAGGCGCCGACCTTCCACGATTGGCTGACTGAAGTACGCCGAGCGCCACCCCCGCGCTTCACACCGGCCTGCGCCGATGGCATGGTGTGACGTCGTGGAGCCCCGTACGCTACGTGAATAGAGACGTCGACGTAGCGCTTGCTGGGGCATCCTGCCTCCTGCTTCCCGGCACCCGAATGCTAACGCTCGGGCTGGGTCGGTTTCAGGGAGCCAGGTCATACGGTCTGGCCCGATTTCTTGGCACCGGGAGGGAGACGTGTCGGGGACTCTGAGGATATAGTGCCCTTGCATGAACAGACTCTGGCCTCAGCGTCTGTGCTCAGCCGCGTTCTTCCTGGTTCTCGCCAACAGCTGGCACATCCTCCTGCTCAAGCAACAGCAGGGCATTGTCAAATCAGCTACCGCCCCCTGAGGGGGCGGTATGATGAAGGCCCCTCGAAGGGGCCTTCGATTTAGCCAAGTTCCAGCTTCTCTTGTTTCTTCTCGTCTGCTTCCTGTTTCCGGATGTCATCGCGGATGACCTCTTCGGCGAAACCAACCGTGCTGACGCAGTACCCACGCGCCCAGAAGTGGTAGCCCGTGAAATTGCGCTGCCGCCCCAGATACTCCCGATGAATGCGGATCGCTGACTTCCCTTTCAGAAACCCCACCGTGTTCGCCACGCTGAACTTCGGTGGGATGCCCAACAGAATGTGCACGTGATCCGACAGCGCATGACCTTCGATCAACTCCACGCCGTGCCGCTGACATAGTTCCCGAACGATTCTCCCAATCCCACGTCGCATCTGCCCGAAGATCACCCGCTTCCGATACTTCGGTACCCACACCACGTGATATCTGCAATACCATCGGACGTGAGAGTGGCTTTGCCACTCTCGCATGACGGTCTCCTTTCTGAACTGGGGAGTTCATGTTTGGAGACCGTCTCATATTTTTCGCCCAACCTCTACAACGGTCGAACCTCTGCGCGTCTCACCGCCAGAGGCGGTGGCTTACCTATTTGAGTTAACGAAAAGCTCGTCGAGTGACCCCCAAGCCTCGGTGGACACCCAAAACCGGCCACTGATGGACAGCTGAAAACCGGCCACCACACGTAGCGAGTCGAGACGTTGACGTCGGCGGGGAACTGCGGTTCCTACGCCGCATGAGCAACGTCTTGAGCGAACACACACGACAGCAGGTCCTGGCGCTGGGGCGACTGGGTTGGTCGCTGCGGCGCATCGAGGAGGCGACGGGCGTCCGTCGGGAGACGGCCAGCGGCTATCTGAAGACGGCCGGCGTCCCGGTGCGTGGGCGGGGCGGTCGGCCCCGGGACTGGCCGCCAAAACCGGCCACCACGCCCGCGGTGTTCACCGACCCTTCCCCCGCAAAACCGGCCACCACGGCGCAGGTGTCCACCGACCTCGCGGCGCTCGCCCCGCCGGGCTGCGCGCCGCGCGCGAGCACGTGCGAGCCCTATCGCGAGCTGATCGTCGAGGCGCTGGGCCGCGGGCGCAACGCCATGGCCATCTGGCAAGACCTGGTCGACGACCACGGGTTTCCGGGGCGCTACGCCAGTGTCCGTCGCTTCGTCGCCACGCTGCGCGACCGCCCTCCCGTCGAGGCCCGTGTCGTCATCACGACCGCCCGCGGCGAGGAAGCGCAGGTCGACTACGGCGAGGGCCCGATGGTCCGTCACCCGGACACCGGCAAGTACCGCCGCACGCGGCTCTTCGTCCTCACCCTCGGCTACTCCCGCAAAGCGGTCCGGTTCCTCCTCTGGCGGTCGAGCACGCGCGTCTGGGCCGAACTCCACGAGCGCGCCTTCCGCCGGCTGGGGGGCACGGTGCGCGTCGTCGTGCTCGACAACCTCAAGGAGGGCGTCCTCACCCCGGACGTCTACGACCCGGCACTGAACCCGCTCTACCGCGACGTGCTCGCCCACTACGGCATCGTCGCGCTGCCGTGCCGGGTCGGGGATCCCGATCGCAAGGGCAAAGTCGAATCGGGCATCGGCCACACGCAGAAGACGCCGTTACAGGGACTCCGCTTCGAGACGCTCGACGCGGCCCAAGCGTATCTGGACCGCTGGGAGACGCGCTGGGCCGATACGCGCATCCACGGCACTACCAAGCGCCAGGTGGCGGTGATGTTTGCCGAGGAACAGCCCGCGCTGGGGCCCCTGCCCCTCGAGCCGTTCCGCTATTACCAGTACGGCGTCCGAACCGTGCACCTCGATGGCTGCGTCGAAGTCGAGGCGGCCTACTACGGCGTCCCGCCCGGCTGGATCGGCCGGCGCGTCGACGTCCAGTGGACCGGGGCCACGGTCCGGGTGCTCCACCCCACGACCGGCCAGCTGCTCCGCGAGCATCTCCGCGCCCCGCGCGGCTGGCATCAGATCAACGACGCCGACCGCCCAGCGCGCACCCCGGCCAAGACGCTCGCCCTGCTCGCCGCCGCCTCGCGCGCGGGCCCGTCGGTGGGCACCATCTGCGACCACATCCATCAGCACGACGGTGCCGCCGGGGTCCGCCGCATCCTCGGCGTCCTCTCCCTCGTCAAGACGCACGGCCCCACCGTCGTCGAGGAGGCCGCCATGGCGGCCCTCGAACTCGGTGTCCCGACCTATCGGTTCCTCGACCGCCGGCCGTCGGTCCCACTCACGCTGCGGCAGGTCGACCCGCTCATCCGACAACTGACCCTCTACCGCGATCTCATCGATCGCAGAACAGGAGACACCTCATGAATCTCGTCGAACTCGACCGCGCCCTCCGCCAGCTCCGGCTGTCCGGCATGGCCGATGTGCTCGAACTCCGGCTCCTCCAGGCCCAGACTGAGCAGATGGCCCCGATCGACCTCGTCGCGGCGCTCGTCGCCGACGAGCTCCAACGCCGGCAGGACCGCCTGCTCGCACGCCGCCACAAGCAGGCCCGCTTCCGCGACCCCGACCGGGCGCTGGATAGTTTCGACTTCACCTTCAACAGAAAGATGAATCGGGCGCTCATCTACGAGCTGGCGACCGCGCGCTTCATCGGCCAACGCGAAGATGCCCTCTTCCTCGGCCCGCCGGGCACCGGCAAGAGCCACCTCGCGCAAGCCATCGGCCGCGCCGCCATCCAGCAGGGCTACCGCGTCCTGTATCGCGAGGCCCATACGTTGCTCGAAGAGCTTGCCGAGGCCACGCTCGCCGAGACGCGCAAGGCGTATCTCGCCGAGCTGACTGTCGTCCCGCTGCTCATCATCGACGACCTCGGCATGCGCAAGCTGCCCCACACGGCCGCCGAAGATCTGCTCGAGATCATCATGCGCCGGTACGAGCGGGCGTCCACACTGCTCACCTCAAACCGACCCGTGGACGACTGAGGGAAGCTCCTCGGCGACACCGCGGCGGTGACCGCGCTCCTCGACCGCCTCCTCCACCACGCGCACGTGCTCAAGTGTGGACCGCGCAGCTGGCGGACCAACCTGCACACGGACGTGCGATCCCAGGCGTGATGGGGGACCCCAGCCAAACCGACGCGACCAGCGACCGCTGGCTGCCCGCCGCGCACCGCCTCGCGCTGACGGAACCGTCGCGCCGCCGCACGAACGCCGCCCCGTACACACCAGCGACGGCCCGGCCACTGATCCGTACCATCCGGGACAGTGGCTGGAGAGGGGGGTAGTTACAGGGCGGGCGCGGGCGGCGCTCTTGCGGCATCCTCGTCGGTCGAGTGGCTCCCGAGGGCCTCTGGATCCCGCCAGCGATATGGAAAACGCGGTCGCACGCCCGGGACGAGCTGCGGCGGGGGGGAGCGCGTTTCCCCCCCCCGCTGTGGACGGCGCACGCGCCGCCCACAGGCTCCACAGGCCGTCATCGCCGACATGGACACACACGACAATGCGGGTAGGATAGCCACGGCCCGGGAAGCCGTGGTCAACGTGAACGGAAGACGCACCGGGAGACCCTGCGGTAGATCTCAATCCGTCTCGCTCGCCACATGTGTGGTGGCCGGTTTTGAAGTGTCGATCGATGGCCGCTTTTGAGGTGTTCACCGAGGCCCAAGATACTGGGCTCCAGTCCGTCGCGAACCCGCCATACTGGGCATCAAAAGCGGCCGTCAGCCTCAACTTGACAATACCCGCGAGCTTCTTCTCGCGGTACGGCGCGCCGGTCACGTCTCCGTGCGCTCGATCCAGCGTTGGACGTTCTCGAGCACCCTTGCGATGTTGTTCCGCTGCCGCGCGAGCCGGGCGCGTGCGACCAGCGGCGTCTGGCGCAGCGCGAGAAACGCGCTCACGATCCTGACCATGGCCGCTTCCCGCTCGACGGCGAAGAGGGAGGCCACGGCCACGGCGGGGAGCAGGCAGAACACGCCGACGCCGACCGGGACGCCAGATCGCAGTCCAGCCACAACGGCGACCCCCAGTATCCACGCCCCGTAGATGACCGTGCCGCCCAGCGCGTTCCAGGTCGCGCGCTGCTCCAGCGATGCCGGTTGGCGCGCCAGAACCGAGGTCACGCCGTAGGGGACCGCGAAGAGGAGAAGGCCGACCAACGCCAGCGGAGCGAGCACTACGGCCAGGAGCGCTTCGCGAACAGCGAACCGTATCGCCGTCCCCCGGTCGATGCGTCGATCGACATCGCGATCCCGCAGACCGAAGTGCGCCAGTTGCGCGTCGTACTCGTTGACCTCGTCATAGAGCGCACGAAGCTGATCGGGATCCCGCGCTTTTAAGTGGTGCATCCCGTTGGCAATCAGCTGACGCCGGACCAAGGTGGCGTCTGGCGTCCGTGCGACACCCCGCGCGGCCGAATACAGACGTTCCACCCGATCGATGATCTGGAGCTCGGTTCTCGGATCGGCCTCAACCAGTAGTTCCCGAAGATGCCGCCCAATCCGTTCGGTCAGCGCCTGAACGGCGTCACCCGGCGCCTCACGGTACGCCGCCGCAAGGTCGGCGCAATCAAAGGGCACACCATAGGCCACGGTGGCCCGAGAGCGGAACGACACCAGACGGTGGAAATTGAGTCCGATCGGAATCAGCGTCACGCGGGTCCCGCGCGCCAGACTGGCCAGGGTCATCCGGGCGGCGCCGGTGCGAAGCGGCTCGAGTCTACCCGTGGAGTGGCTAATGCCTTCCGGGAACACGCAAACGACCTCGCCTCGGGCCAGTACCGCTTCCACCGCCGCGAAGGCTTCCACGTTGCGAGCAGGATCCACGCCTGCGTCGATCCGTCGATAGACAGGAATGGCGCCCGAGCGCCGGATGATGGGGCCGAGCACGTGTCCCCGAAACAGGGTGGACTTGGCCAGGAACCGGACGGGGCGGCCGGCCGTGGTCTGCACGAGCGCCGGGTCGAGCAGCGCGTTCGGGTGGTTGGCCACCAGCAGCACGGCGCCCCCGGGAATTGGGGGGCCGGTTCTCTGCACACGATAGAACAGCGATGCGATGAGACGCGCTGCAAGCCAGACGCCGGCACTTCCCGCCGGGGACTCCACGATAGACATCCGTCAGGCTTCCTGCAGTCCGCGATTGGCCTCGCGCGCCACCCCGTATGGTGCAACAAAGCGACCGAGGCTAGTTTAGCGAATCGCCGAGGCCGGGTCGGTTGCTGGCCGAGGGTGCTCAACGTCGCCTCAGGACATGCCTGACGCGCTGCACTTTCTCGTACTCACCGTCGCTGGCTGGGTGAACCGCCCCCAAGACGATCAGCTTGCATATCTCCGAGAAGAACATCGGGGCCTCCGGGCCTCCTGGCCTGGAGGCTCGGTCGGGCCCGGCACGTGCCGGTGTTCGGCCGCGTCGGCCCCGCCCCGTCGTCGCCACGTGTGCCACGATCACTGGCCAGCCCGTGCGGGTGGGCCTGGACGCAACCTGCGGCGCATAGACAGGCGGTGTCCGGCCCCCGCCGCCTGGCTCGGGGGCGTACCGCGCGCCCTTACGCGGTGGTGCGTCGCACGAGGCAGAGGAGCGGCCGCAGTGCGCGGGACGGCGGCGGCGGCCGTGTGGGGCCGCCGACGGGCTGGTACCGCCTGCGCCTGCTGCGCGAGATAGGCGACCAGCTGATCCCCGGCGTCGAGCAGTTCCTGTTCGTGAATGATGTTGTAGCGGTCGAAGATGGCCCGGCTCTTGTGCCCGGTCAGGAGCATGGCGACCCGCTCGGGGACGCTGGCGCGGATCAGGTTGCGGGCGGCGGTGCGGCGGCAATCGTGGAGGAAGCGGGTCGGCACGCCGGCCGCTTGACAGGCGGTGCGCCACGCCGTGCGCCAGCGCCGGACGGGGATGCCGTCGCGGTGGAAGACGAGCGGGCTGGTGGGGTCGCGCCGTGCCCGCCGCCGCGCCAGGGCATCGGCAATGGGGGGCGAGATCGGAAGAATCCGCCCCACCAACGTCTTCGAGCGCGCGGGCGAGAGCCGGATGACGCCGCCGGCCGCGTCGATCTCGTCCCAGGTGAGGCCGAGGATCTCCTGCTTGCGCCAGCCGGAGTAGTAGGCCACATCGAGGATGTCCTGCCACGGGGCGGGTAGATGGGCGCGGACGGCGAGGTATTCGGGGTGCTCGAAGAAGCCCTGGCGGGGGGGATTCTCGCGCAGGCGGTCGGGGAAGCCGGGCACGGTGTCGCGCCAGCCCCAGTGGACGGCGAGGATGCACATACGGTGGAGGGCCGAGGTCTCGCGATTGATGGTGCCGGTGGCCGCCCCGGCGGCGCGCCGGGCGAGTTGGTACTGGCGGATCTGGTACGTGGTGAGCGCGGCGGCCCGTGCGGCGCGGCTGAAGAACGCGGTGAGATGGGCGACCCGGCCGCGGGCGGTCCTCTGGGATCGGAACTGTCGCACCTGATAGTCCTGGAGGTAAGCGTCGCTGAGATCTCCCAGAGTCGGCCCCTGGGGGCCGAACGTGGGCGGCGGCGGTGCCGTCGTGCGGGGGGCACCGGGGGTGGCGGTCGAGACGGTCTCGTGCGGGGTCATGGGCTGGGTCCCTCCTTGGTGGCGGCCGCAGGCAGGCGACGTCCGTCCACATTCGCTCTGGTGGGCGCGACAGGCAAGCGGAATGTGCGGAGGCGACGGGACGGCGATGTGCCCCGTGGCGTACGCGCGCAGGCGCCGGGGTCAGGCGTCCGGGCCTCACGCCTGCGGTGCTTCCACCGGCCGCCTGGAAACAGCTCGCCGACGCGGTGCTCAGCGCGGGCTGAGTGACGGCCTCAGACCCTGGACGATTGTGCGATGAAGACGATGCTCGTGGGCGCTGCGGCGTTCGGGTGTAGAAGGGGTCCATCTGGGGCAGGCACAATGGCCATCCCGGGTATCACGGTGCCGACCGGGATGGCCAACATGGAAATCCCGGCTTGACGGTTCGCTCACCGAGCTGCCCGTTGCGGGCCGGACGATGTTCTCGACGGAAGGCTGCATCATGATGGACTGCTCACGGCCACTGAGAACCTGTCCCGCGTCCTTACGTTGCTTCTTGCCGCCTTCGTCTTCAGTGGCTTGTCGAGCATCCAGCTTCACATCTTCCCGTCCGGGAAGGGGCATCGTCGGTGTCGTGCCTTTAGAAGTGGTACTTCAGGCTGACGGTCAGTGCCTGATAGCCGATGCCGGAGAATTCCAGCTCGTTGTTGAACGGCGTCACGCCGTCGGCGAGTACGCCCGCGTGGCTGCGAACGACGTTGTACACCGCCTCGTGGTCGATATCGTCGAACCGGGTCCAGCGCAGCGCAACGCCGAGGGACGTGCGTTCACTCAGCGCGTAGTCGACCCCGACGAGCGCTTGGTATCCGAAGATGGGCTTGCCCGCGTACGTCGTTCGCCGCATCAATGGGCTCCGGCTGCCAGCGGTCGAGCGTGCGCTGCGCACGATGCGATGCAGGAGATGCGCGCGGCGACGCTCGGCCTGATGATGCGGTGGTTGACGCCCTCGGATTGCGCACGGTTCGTGGATCTCGTGTTCGCCTCCAGTGGGTCGCGGCGGGTCGGCACGCTCGGCCGGGCACAGAAGACCCTGAACGTCGATCTGGTGCTGCCGCGCACGGGCCACGAGCACGCGAGCCTCGATCAGGGCTCCAGTTTGATCGTCGATGTACACGCGGTCCCTCCCAGGCCCACTGGCGGACGGTGTCGAGCCCGCCCTGGCGGTGTGACTCAGATCGTAATGCCGTAGTCACCGGGTTGCCGGCCCGCCTTGAAGGCGTGATAGGCCAAGGCCATGGCGACGACCGTATCGGGCGGATGCCCGCTCCCGAACAGATCGTCTTCCCCGCAGTACAGGTGCTCGGTATAGAACACGTCGATCCGAGGACCGACGATCTCGTGCCTTGGTGCACAACTCGCGATCTCGGTCAATCATTGCCCTCCACCCCGAGATCCGAGGTCCCGCATGACGAGTTTCAAGCGCACCCAGCGGAAGTACGTCCAGAAGGCCTACCGTGTCCGGAATTGGCGGGAGTACGAGACGGGTCTCCGCGCTCGCGGGAGTCTGACCGTCGGGCTCGGACTCACCGATGGCAAGCTCGCCAACTGGAACTCGCCGAGGCCGACGCGCAGGACGCCAGGCCGACAACGCAAGTACTCGAACCACGCCATCGAGACGACGGTCACCTTGGGCTTGGTGTTTGGCCTGGCGTCCAGGCAGACTGAGGGCTTCCTGCGCTCGCTGCTGACGCTCCTGAATCTGGACAACGACGTGCCCGACCACAGCACGATCTCGAGGCGCAAGGCGAGGCTGGGGAAGGTTGCTTCCTACGAGAGGCGAACCGTGAAGCCCGTCCACCTCCGCATCGACAGCAGCGGTCTTTCAGTGCACGTCGGCCAGTTGCGCACTTCGCCGAAAGCCAGGGACTACCGCAAGCTGCACCTCGCTGTGGATGAGCCAACCAGTGACGTGGTCGCCTGCGCGCTCACGAGCAAGCGGGCTCGAGACGCTTCCCGGGTGGCGTCACTCGTCGGCCAGATCGAGCGTCCCATCGCCTCGGCCAAGGCCGACGCCGCGTACGACACCGGCGACGTCTAGAAGACGCTGGAGAATCACCGTGCTCATCGATCGCCGAAGGTGCTGATACCGCCACGAAAGGGCGCTCAGCTCGCGCTCGACTCCGCGGGCACGCGACAGCGGACTCGTAACATCCGAGCACGATCACGTGTTGGGAAACGGAAGTGGTACGTCGCATCGGGCTACAGCAGGCGAAGCAAGGTGGAGACGACGTTCCACCGCTACAAGGCCATCCTGGGCTCAGCGATGCGAGCGAGGGGACTGGCGTCCCAGAGAGTCGAGGTGAGGTTGGGGTGCAAGATCCTGAACACCATGACGGCGCTCGGGATCCCCGATGGCGAGATGATCGGATGACCGGCAGGCGGAGTCACGGGAGACTCTCAGCCCTCAATGGAGTTGTGCACCAAGGCAGCCCCATGCCGCCAGTGCTGGGCCGATACAGGAACATGGTCTTTCATGTCGGCTCGGACGGCGACGACCCGACCGAGACGGAACGTGAGTTCTTGGAGCCGATGGAGGGAGCAATGCACTCGCTATCGCTGTTGCCGCGTCTGCTGAGATTCTTCATGGCGGCCTGAGCGGTCGGGCAAGTCACTCACATGGGGGCATCTCCGCTATGGGCTAAGTTCGCCTACGTCGGCTTTCACGCCTCAGACATGTTGATCAAGCGAGATAGAACACTTTCGCCCACTTCTGGATGAAGACCGAGCAACCTGTAGACTTCCTGTGTCAGTTTATCCTCGTAGCCCGTTCCAAGGGAAGACTCCACAATGGCTGTCTTGAGCCGAGCATCGATTTCACGGAACCAATCATGGAACTCCCGCAGCGCACGCTCCGCTACTCTTTCGTTTGAGCTCACAGTGAACTCGCGGCGCCCAAGCAAGCAGGCTCGAACAATCACTTCACCCACCGACCACGGGATGCTGTCTTCATAGATAACGTTCCCGTCATCTCCAACCAACCTAAGCTCCGCCATGTCCATGAGGCGATAGATATCGATCTGTCGAAGGTGCCCTCCTGGGATCATCAGCGACAGTGCGTCGGAGTCTTGGCTCTCCATGAAGTCTTCTGGAAAACGCTTCAGCTCAAGGAGACCTCGCACACTTTTCGCTACGCTCATTGCCACGCGACTAAGGCTCTCGCTTTGACTCTTCTTCGTCACCTTAGTCTTGTCCCTGGCAACCGATACTCTCAGCCGGCAGACTTCGGCGAGATCTCGATAGATCGCATGGACCGACATGGACCTCTCGGCCTTTCTCAAGAACCACTCGTCGAGTCGTCGCAAGTACTGACCTGGTGCGGCCTTCGCATCAAGCCAATCCACTGGCTTTTCGTTCTCCCACACGTCGTTCACTAGCCGTCGAAGTTCCGTATGCTCCAGCGGACTAAGATCGCCCACGTCGTAAACCGGATAGGAGCGCAACGCACGCGTTGGCGCCTCCAAGGCCCCTGCACCGAGGCTCGCAGAGCCGTTAATCTCAAGAGAGTAGGCAAACAGCGTCGATGTGATCACAGCAGCTAGAGACTCATGCGGCACGCCCTTCGCCGGTGCGATTGCGTTGCAGCGCTGATCCACCAGCACTGGCTTCTTGAACACAAAGGGAGCGTACGTTCCATTGAAGGCCTTCCTAAGCCAGATACGGTGGCGATGAGGAGTTGCCTTGGGTGCGTACCATCGCACACCACCTTGCGCCTCGAGTGCCTCACGAATCGTTTGCTGTGCCCCCGCCTGCTTCTTCCTTGCAGCCGCACGGCCCGCCATCGTCTGAATGTAACGATAGGCACCGGTGCCCCGTAGGTCCCTCTCGTCCTCTAGGCAATGAAACAGCCACAATCTCGGCTTCGCCCGCTGAACGAATGTCTCGGTGGCCATGTCTCGCAACATGAACAGCGGCTGGAGATACTTCGACTCGATACCGTAAGTGCTAACGGTGTCTGTTCCAACGTAGAAAAAGTCATTCTGAAGGGACTTGTATCCAAGTGATACATGAGCAACACGTTCGAGACCCGTGATGCTCACGCAGACTCTCCGAACAAGTCGTAGTAACTTAGGGGTGCGCGGAGATACTTGGACCAATTGCGCGTCTGCTGGGGCGCGCTTGCAAGGGCTCTGCGTTCGTCGCTAATCGGTACGAGCTTGATACGCAGATCGTCAGTCTCAGTAGAGGACTCCGCCTCGTAGATTCTGTCAACCAAGTCTGTCAGGCGGTGCCAGTAGTCGTCGCCTCCAGCAACAAGTGCTTCGATGCGCCTTTTGAAGGTTACAAATCTCAGAGGCCACTCCTCCTGTCGATTACCTGACACTACCCTCTCAGCAATTAAGAGTGCCGTGTTTACCTCCACTTGCGGGAAGAAGGCCTCTGCTGTGGACGTAACAATTGCCACCATCCTAAGGTCATCCGTGAGGAGTCTCTGGAGCGATGATGCGTAATCGGCTGTTAGCCAACTGGTCGGTGTCACGAATCCGAGCCGAGACCCATCTCTCATGAAGCGCAAGGCGTGATAGATGAAGAATGCAAACAAGTCCGTCTTTGCCGCAGCTTTTATACCGGCCGCTCCAGCCGCTGAGAACAACTTCTTCCGGTAATCGGGATCCAGATCGTCTTGATCTTGAGACCGCAAGTATGGCGGGTTCCCGATAATACAGTCGAAAAGGGGGACTGGAATCGGCACCTTCTTTAGCCCATGCCGGGTGACAC
This sequence comes from Vicinamibacterales bacterium, assembly GCA_963662965.1. Lineage (GTDB taxonomy): Bacteria > Acidobacteriota > Vicinamibacteria > Vicinamibacterales > UBA8438 > DTWD01. The sequence goes on from OY759970.1 coordinate 1,026,976, forward strand.
GAGGAGGTGGAAACTCCACGGTCATGCCGGGTTCACGTTCAAAGAAGTTTCCCGGAACAACTCGCGGAAAGTTCTCAAACTCTGAGAAGTCCTGTCGAAACATGTTGATTGCCGCCAATTCAGTGGCGAACGGACTAATGTCGAATCCCCAAATCATTGGCAGTAGATCTTTATGGTTCATGCGTGAACGGTATGCGACCAGATCGTATGCGCTCATGAGGAAGGTACCGCTACCACATCCAGGATCAAGCACTAGAGGCTTCTCGCCGTCGATAGTTAGCGCGGCCAGCACGTCAGCGACGGGCCTCGGGGTGTAGAACTGACCTAATAGGATCTGTTCTTCGCGAGGTATGAGCCGCTCAAAAGCAGAGCCGAGAACATCGTCCGAGAGTGATGCCCATTCGTAGCCGGCGAGTTGGCTAACGAGTGCGCGGACCAGTCCCTGTGCCTTCTCTGGGAATGTGACAAGCGTGTCTACTTCGTGTGATCGAAATAACGCCTCGTAGTCGAACCGGCGAACATCATCCCAGTACGGCGTCAAGGCACTCGGAATCGCATCATTCCCGGACAGTGTGATTTCCTTGAGGGCCGGCTGCTTCCGTCGTAGAGCGAAGTAGAATAGAATCTGGCCAACTAGCCGATATCCTATCTGGCCTGCGATGGCGTAGTTCACGTCATCGACGAAACCCAGGAACCCTTGCTGAGCGGCTAGCCGTGTAATGGTCTTTCGAAGCGCTCGTTGAGTCTTTGAGTGTCGCACGATCTCATCATACAAAAGGCTCCGCAAGCCAGTAGTAACACCCGCCAGTCTCGACACGAAAATGTCAGCATCGATCTGTACGGCAGCTCCACCGCCTTGAATCGAGTGGCCCAGCGCTACCTCAAGGATTGTTTCAGCCTGCTTCTTAAGTGACGCTGAAACGCTTGGCTTGAGCCAGTCTTCGAGTCTCTTCATGCCAGTCAGCAGCGACCAGCGCTGAACCGCGTCAGCTGGCGTGAGGCTGTGATGCGACAGTGGCGTCTTGTAGAGCTCCGCCTCCTTCATGTTCCAAATCGCGAAGTAGGGAGCCTGCCATTGACGCGCCTTTTCCAACGCGTCATCCAGGAGTAGTGGGTCAGAGATGGCCGTATCCGAGGTTTTCAACTCAAGGGAAATGAACGCCGATTCGCCTGCACGCGAGGACCAGACGACCAAGTCATTCCGCTTTCCCGACGTTCGGCGCGGTTTCTCCTGAGTAGCACGGTCAAGGCCTATGCCACGATGACTGGAAATGTAGTCATTAAGCCAAGTGATGACTTGACCTTGGAACTCGAGCTCGTTGGTTGACCGCCGTCCCTTGCTCATCTTCGCCTCTGGTCTCCAGAACTGAGCTCTTGGCGCCGCGAACCGACCCGGTTCGGGTGCCCATTGTAGCTGTGGGTGGCGAATTACTGCCTTGGTGCACAACTCCATTGAGGGCTGAGAGTCTCCCGTGACTCCGCCTGCCGGTCATCCGATCATCTCGCCATCGGGTATCCCGAGCGCCGTCATGGTGTTCAGGATCTTGCACCCCAACCTCACCTCGACTCTCTGGGACGCCAGTCCCCTCGCTCGCATCGCTGAGCCCAGGATGGCCTTGTAGCGGTGGAACGTCGTCTCCACCTTGCTTCGCCTGCTGTAGCCCGATGCGACGTACCACTTCCGTTTCCCAACACGTGATCGTGCTCGGATGTTACGAGTCCGCTGTCGCGTGCCCGCGGAGTCGAGCGCGAGCTGAGCGCCCTTTCGTGGCGGTATCAGCACCTTCGGCGATCGATGAGCACGGTGATTCTCCAGCGTCTTCTAGACGTCGCCGGTGTCGTACGCGGCGTCGGCCTTGGCCGAGGCGATGGGACGCTCGATCTGGCCGACGAGTGACGCCACCCGGGAAGCGTCTCGAGCCCGCTTGCTCGTGAGCGCGCAGGCGACCACGTCACTGGTTGGCTCATCCACAGCGAGGTGCAGCTTGCGGTAGTCCCTGGCTTTCGGCGAAGTGCGCAACTGGCCGACGTGCACTGAAAGACCGCTGCTGTCGATGCGGAGGTGGACGGGCTTCACGGTTCGCCTCTCGTAGGAAGCAACCTTCCCCAGCCTCGCCTTGCGCCTCGAGATCGTGCTGTGGTCGGGCACGTCGTTGTCCAGACTCAGGAGCGTCAGCAGCGAGCGCAGGAAGCCCTCAGTCTGCCTGGACGCCAGGCCAAACACCAAGCCCAAGGTGACCGTCGTCTCGATGGCGTGGTTCGAGTACTTGCGTTGTCGGCCTGGCTTCCTGCGCGTCGGCCTCGGCGAGTTCCAGTTGGCGAGCTTGCCATCGGTGAGTCCGAGCCCGACGGTCAGACTCCCGCGAGCGCGGAGACCCGTCTCGTACTCCCGCCAATTCCGGACACGGTAGGCCTTCTGGACGTACTTCCGCTGGGTGCGCTTGAAACTCGTCATGCGGGACCTCGGATCTCGGGGTGGAGGGCAATTATTGACCGAGATCGCGAGTTGTGCACCAAGGCAGCGGACTTCCGCAGATCCTCCGCACCGCGTGCTATGAACAAGTTGTCAAGGCTCTCGGCGCCGTTGGGCCGTCCAATCGAGGGTACTGTCAAGTTAACTAGCCTGGACCAGGATGAGGCGAACTAATCAGAGGATCAGGCCGCGGTCACCTCGGCCCACACGGTGAATGATCGTGCTCGCAGCATCCGATGATGAACCGACCTGAGCAGGTGCCGACCCACTCGAAACAGATTCTGAATCAATCAGGTCACCGTCTTGGTCCACGGCGCGCCACAGATACTGGCGCTGACCGTTGATCGCGACGAAGACTTCGTCCAGAAACCACGTATCTCCGAGTCGACCTTGACGTCGCTTCAACCGCCGGGCGTAATCGGGGCCGAACTTCCCGCACCATTGCCGAATAGTTTCGTACGACACGATGATGCCGCGTTCGGCCAACAGATCCTCGACATCCCGGAAGCTCAGACAGTATCTGTGATACAAGCAGACGGCGTGGCTGATGATTTCAGGCGGAAAGCGATGCCGAAGGTAGCGGGATCGTCGAATGTGCATCCCGGTATTGTGCCGCGCGGAGAGTTAACCTGACAAAGCCTAATCGGGGCCGAACTTCCCGCACCATTGCCGAATAGTTTCGTACGACACGATGATGCCGCGTTCGGCCAGCAGATCCTCGACATCCCGGAAGCTCAGGCAGTATCTGTGATACAACCAGACGGCGTGGCTGATGATTTCAGGCGGAAAGCGATGCCGAAGGTAGCGGGATCGTCGAATGTGCACCCCGGCATTGTGCCGCGCGGAGAGTTAACCTGACTGTGAGCCCTCTTGCGGCAGTCACCGTCAAGATCGGCGAAGGCAGCATGGGACAGGTCTCCCGAGCCCCGAGATACCAAGCTGGCGGCATTGGAGCAGATTCACAAGCGTCAGGGAATCACACTTCGAAAGGACTGCAGTATGAACAAGAGAACCGCGACCGTTGCCTCCGTGGCCCTTGCGGCCTTCCTGGTGGGACTGTCCGCCATCGGTAGCGTGGCACAAGAGCCCGAAATGGGTTTCTTCGTCACAAGTGTCGGCCCCGGCGACGGAGCCAATCTGGGCGGCCTCGATGGAGCCGACCGCCATTGCCAGATGCTAGCAACGGCGGCCGGCGCTGGCAGTCGCACGTGGCGGGCCTATCTCAGCACAGTCGCCGGAGGTGGGCAGCCCCCGGTGAACGCCCGCGACCGTATCGGGGACGGCCCCTGGCACAACGCGAACGGAAACGTCATCGCATGGAACGTCGCCGACCTGCATGGTGATGTTGAGCGCGACCGCAACAACATTCGTAAACCCACCGCCGTGGACGAAAACGGTGACGAGGTCAACGGGGTGGGCGATCAGCCCAACCAGCACGACATCCTCACCGGCTCAGACTCACGCGGCCGCGCGATCCTCGGCGCTGCCAATACCACGACCTGCGGCAACTGGACGAGCAATGGTGAAGGCCGAGCCATGGTCGGTCACCACGACCGCCTGGGCGGAGGCAACTCGTCATGGAACGCCGTGCATCTGAGTAGAGGATGCAGCCAGGAAGACCTGGTGGGCACAGGTGGCAATGGGCTGTTGTACTGCTTTGCGGCCAATTAGACAAAGAGCGCAGCACCGTGACTCTCGACGTCGGTTCCCGACTCGGCCACTCCCCCATTGCCGAGCCGCCGCATCTGGCAGCGTCGCCACCAGATATCTTGACCTGCATGGCCGAATGGCAGCGCGTCTGGAGCGACCAGACGTTCATGACCACGGCCTTCAAGCATTTCGGGTTCAGTTGGCCGATGGTGCCGCAAATCGATCCGGCGCAGCAGCCGCCGCGCCTCGACACGGCGTTGGTGCGCTGATTCAGCGCGGTGGGCGAGCAGTGGCCGGCATGTTGACCATCGCGACCGCCGGCGGGTCATGATCTCGATGTGAAGTCGAGAGTGCATCCGAAGTACACGACAACGTATCGCGTCGGGAACTGGGCCGAGTACGACCGAGCCCTCGTGCGGCGAGGCGACGTCACCCGCTGGCTCACGCCCGACGCGATCGCCACGTGGGCAGCGGCTGGCGTCGGCAGGCGGAGCGGGCAACTCCAGTATTCCGATCTCGCCATCGAAACCGCCCTGACGCTCAGTCTCATCTTCCACGTACCGTTGCGTCAGACCGAGGGCGTCTTGACATCGATCTTCGGGATGCTGGGCGTCGATCTCACGGCCCCCGATCACACCACGCTCTCGCGACGCGGTCAGCATCTCGCCCTCGCGCTTCGGCGCGCCCGCCCGGGCACCAGCCGGCACCTCATCGTTGACAGCACCGGACTGTCCATCGTCGGCGAAGGTGAGTGGGCCGCGGCGACACATGGGGGCCGAGGGCGACGCGGCTGGAGGAAGCTCCATCTCGGCGTGGACGGGTCCCGTGTGATCGGGGCCTGCGCGCTGACTGAGCCGACGGCCGAGGACGCGATGACGGGGATCAGTCTGGTCGACGAGGTGGAGGGACACCTCACCAGAGTGACGGCGGATCCGGCCTCCGACACGCTCGCGTGCTAGGGTGCGGCCGGTGCGCGAGGGGCGCGGGTCGTGGTGCCGCCGACCACGACCGCGTCGTTGTCTCGACGGGGCGCCCGATCAGGTGCCCGCGATCGGACGATCAGGAGGGTGAAGGCGCTCGGACGGCGACGGTGGACGAAGGCGTCTGGTTCCCATCAGCACGCGCGCGTGGAGAATGCGTTCGTCCGGTACACGTCGATCGTCGGCGACTGTCTTCGGGCACGCCGTTCATCGGGGCAACGGCGTGAGGCCGTGCTCGCGTGTCACGTTCTGAACCGGATGACCGAGCTTGGCAGACCCGTCTCGTACCGCATCGGTAGGTGACGGGCTCGACGGTTTGAAGCGCGTAGGCCTGCCCGCATCCGCGCACCAACGCCAGGCAGCTGTAGGCTCTCTGGCCACGGTGACCGCTGCGGGTGCACGATCTCGACATGAGATCAAAGGTCCATCCGAAGTACAAGACGAAGTATCGCGTGGGGAATTGGTCAGCGTACGAGCAGGCCTTGGTCCAGCGAGGGGACGTGACGCTGTGGCTCTCTGCCGACGCCACGGACGCGTGGCGCCCGTCGCCGTCCGGTCGACCAGGCGCGCCGAAGACGTTCTCGGACTGTGCGATCGAGACGGCGTTGACGCTCCGCCTTGTCTTCCGGTTGCCCTTGCGCCAAGCGGAAGGCTTCTTGCGGTCGGTCTTGTCGTTGATGGGTGTCGATCTCGAAGCCCCCGACCACACCACGCTCTCCCGACGAAGTCAGTCTCTCGCGGTTGAATTCCGGTGCTTCCGTCATCAAGTGTTGGTGAAGAGAGCTTAAGCCCTAATCATCCAGATACTTCCAGCCGATTTTGACGCTGGCACCTCTCTGGCACTGAATATCTAGTCTAAGCGGTTTGGTTAGAACGAGATAATGGCGGGGTAGCAACAGTTGATGGCGGAAGCACCCCGGAAATACGTGGCCGGGGCAATCGGCAGAACGGCACCCATTGGCTCGACCCCGTACGTCTCCCACTCCGCGTCGATGAAGGCCACCATTGCCTCGGTCGGCGGTCGAGCTCCGCCTGCGCAAAAAACGCCGAGGCCTTCAGCAGAATCTCATTGGCCCGCCGGACCTCTCACGTTCCCGCTCCTTCATCCCGGCCCGCTCTTCGGTGCTCAGACCCGGGCATCGTCCGACGTCGCGCTCAGCTTGGCGCACCCAGTGACGCAGCGTCTCCGCAGTGCACCCGATCTTATTGCGCCCCCGGTTTTCTTGGACACGGATTAAGGGAGAATCTGATGTCCAAGGAGGTAGCGGGAATGGTTCAGTCGAGGAGGGTGCAGGGAGCTGGGTCGGCGCGGACGGAGGGAGCCCGAAGGGCGACCGGAGTCGGCGCCGACGCTGCGGCGGCTGGGGCCCGGGCCTTGGCGCCCGGGCAGCGGTGGAGTGCGAGCCGGAAGCGGGACGTGGTGCTGCGGCTGCTGTGCGGCGAGTCACTCGACGCGGTCTCGCGTGCAGTCGGGGTGGAGATCTATCGGCTGGAGGAGTGGAAGGCGCGGGCGTTGGCCGGTCTCGAACTCGGGCTGAAGGAGCAGGCCGGTGAACCGGTAGCCGCAGTGCTGGATGCCGCCAAGCGACACATTGGGGCACTGTCGATGGAGAACGAACTGCTGCGGGCGCGTGCCCGCGCGGCGGAGCGTCGCCTCCCTTTGGCGACGCGGAGGTCGCGATGATGAGCGCAACGACCTCCGCGACCACGGGGCGGCGCTATGGTCTCGAACGGGTGTGTCGGACGTGGGAGAGGTCGCGCGCGGCGCTCTACGCGCGGCGGGCGCGTGCGCAGTGCCGAAAGCGGGGTGCTGGCCCGGCGCGCCGCGGGCCGACGCCCGCGCTGTCGGATGCGCAGCTTTTGGCGGCCATTCGCAGCGACCTGACCCGGTCACCGTTCCAGGGCGAGGGCCATCGCAAGGTCCACGCGCGGCTGCGGATTCTCGACGGGATCCGCGTGTCCCGGACGCGGGTGTTGCGTGTGATGCGCGCGCAGGGGCTGCTCTCACCCCACCGCGGGCGGCAGGGTGACCCGAAAGCGCACGACGGGACGATTGTCACTTCGGCGCCTCAGGTGATGTGGGGCACCGACGGCGTACGGGTGTTCACCGTGGAGGACGGCTGGGTCTGGACCTTCGCGGCGGTGGACCACTGGAACGCCGAGTGCGTGGGCTGGCATGTGTGCAAGGTGGGGAGCCGTTTTGCCGCCCTCGAGCCGATCGCGCAAGGGCTCGGGCGACGCGACGGCTCGGTCGAGGCGGACGTGGCCCGCGGCTTGGCGCTACGGATGGACCACGGCAGCCAGTATCTGTCAGACCACTTCCTCAACCAGGTCCGCTACTGGGGCATCCACCCCAGCTTCGGCTTCCTCGAAGAGCCGGAAACCAACGGGGTCGTCGAGCGCTGGAATCGCACGCTCAAGGAGCAAGCGATCTACGGCCGGGTCTTTCACACCCTCGCCGACGTGCGCGCCGCCGTCGCTGCGTTCGTCGAACGCGACAACCAGTGCTGGCGCCTCGAAAAGCTGGCGTATCGCACGCCACTCGAAGCGCGCGAGCAATACGAGCTACGCCATGCCGCGTAGCGCAAACGTGTGTCCAAGAAACCGGGTGCGGTACACCCCAGTTTCCGCTGTACGTCGTCAAACAAACTGGGACCGATGAGCTTGTTTTGCAAGAGAGACTTTTGGCCAGTGTGCCGCTGCCAGCGGCGTGTGTAGATTCTCCCGTCTTCGTTGTGCGAGTGTCCTCCGTTTGATCTGGTCCCGCCGCGCCAGGATCGCCGGCCGTCGTCCCTCATAGACGTCGGCCGGCGTCACGTTGTCGAGCGCCTCGTGCAACCGTCGGTGGTTGTAGTCCTCGACGAACCGCGCGCTGGCTCGTTCCAGTTCCCACGGACTGTAATAGTTCTCCAGTTTCACGACGTTCGTCATGGACCGGTGATAGCGTTCGATCTTGCCCTGGGTCATCGGGTGATACGGCGCCCCACGCGTGTGGGCGATCTTATGCGTCTCCAAGTACTCGGCGAGTTCCCCTGAGACGTAGCACGGGCCGTTGTCATTCAGGAGCCGCGGCCGATGCACGACCTGTATGCGGTCGACGCCCGTCTTCGCTCGCGCCAGGTCCAGCGTCTCCGTCACGTCGGCCACCTGCATCGAGGTCCGCAGCAACCAGGCAATGATGTAGCGCGAGTCGTCGTCCAGTACCGTTGACAGGTAGTACCAGCCCCAGCCGACGACCTGCAGGCACGTGAAGTCGGTCTGCCAGAGCTCGTTCGACCGATGCGTCGGATGCCGGAACGTCTTCGTCGCCGAGAGCACGATGAAGGCCGGACTCGGAATCAGGTCATAGGCCTTGAGAATGCGATAGACGCTCGATTCCGAGAGAAAATAGCCCTCTCGATCCGTCAGCTGCCAGGCCAGCTCCCGCGGCGACCGCTCCGGATCCGCCAGCGCGGCGTCGACCACCTGTTGGCGGACTCGGGGCGGAATCCGGCTCTAAAACCGGCGCGTGGCTGAAGGTTGGGGCTCCAGCCCCGCGCGACCCTGTTGAAGGTAGCGGTGGTACCACCGATAGAACGTGGACCGATGCAGACCCAGCTCCCGCAACGTCCGCCGCGCCGGTAGATCCGACCCCTCGACCAGCCGGATCAGCTCGTACTTCTCGGCCGCGGTGTGTCTCACGTACCACCCTCCGAGTCGAAGGCCGTCACGTCTTTTTTAACAGCCGATTCTCGAGCACCAGTTCGGCGACGACCTGCTTCAGCTGCGTGACCTCCTTCCGCAGCCCGGTCACTTCGTTCGACGTCGCCTCGCGCGTCGTGTCTCCAACCAGCCGCTTCTTGCCGGCTTCGAGAAACTCCTTGCTTGCTCCACCGGTAATACAGATTCGGGTTCAGGCCCTCGCGCCGACACAGCGACGCGATGCTCTCCTCGCCCCGTCATCCCTCGAGGACAATCCGAATCTTCTCTTCCGCGGAAAATCGACGGCGCGTCTTCCTCCGGATTTCCTGAACGACTTTCTCCGCTGATTTGGCTTGGCTCATGGGGTCCTCCTCCCCGGTGGCCGAGCCTCTCTTATCTCACAGCCTCACTTGGTCCCCAATGGTCTGAACCCGCACAGGATACGGCACGCTGGCGTAGTTCCCGGCTGACGTCTTCATTCAGGCGAGACAACGCTTTTCTTGTTTTGGCCAAACTGTTCCTGGTGCTTTCGGTCAGCTGGTCCAGCTGAACCTTGTCCGTCCATTCAACGCGACGGAAGCGGGGACATTCATGCTTCCGCCAGTCGGCATCTGACTGCACAGTTCCGAGAACGTAGAGGCGCTTCTCAGGGTCATACGTGATGACTTGGTCCTGCCTGGAGGAGTCAAGCCCATTCCTAGTTGAAACTCTCCGCGGCTCCTGATTGCTTACGCCGCTTTCTTCGTCGACGTCGTCGTGTCGATCTTCAGCTCTCGCTTCAATGCGTCACGAAGCCTGGGCAGGTGCCGGTAGCCCATCACCTTGCGCAGGCGTGGCTCGATGTCCAGGAGCGCAGTGGCCAGCCAGCGATGGCGTTGACTCGAGTTCTGCCAGTGATCGACCTTCGCACAGCGCTCCTCAATGAGCGCGTTGATGGACTCGAGGCCATTCGTCGTCTTCAGCGACCGGCCCAGCACACCGTACACCCCGAGGCGATGCAACGTCAGGGTCTCGTCGAGGTCTTCCGCCAGACTGCCGGCCGCGGATTGGTTCCGATCCTCCAGCTCATGCTGGAGCGACTTGAGGGCGGCGAGGGCCTCGTCGTACTCCGGACGGTTGTAGGCGCGCTGGAGACGCTGCCGCCACACCGGCTGCTCACGCTTGGCCACGTCACTCACCACGTTCTCGCGCTTGTGCCACTGACACCGTTGCACTAGGGCGCGGTGGCGGAAAGCGTGTCGCACAGCCGCCCGGAGCCCCTTGCCGCCATCCACGATCACCAGCAGCCCCTGGGAAACATCGAGGCCCCGCTCGACCAAGGACCGGAGGAACGGGGTCAACACCTGCTCGTTCTCGGTGCCCGTCTCGACGAAGCCCAGGAACCGTTTGTCCCCCGTCATCGTGATGCCCAGCGCGACGACCATCGTCGACTCGGCGAACGTCTTGCCGTCCAGCACCAGGGCCACAACGTCCTCCCCGGAGAGGTCCCGCTCCTGGAGTTCGCGGAGTTTCGTCGCGCTGGCCTGAATGAACGCACGGGACACCGTCGACCCCGACAGGCCGATCGCCCCGGGAATCGCCTCGGCGGCCGCCGCGTAGTTGCGGCACGAGATCCCATACAGCACGCGCCGCAGCAACAGGTCATTGACGGCGCGATCGCCATGCAGCGCCTCGTACGACCGCAGTGGAATCTCGCGCTCCGTGACATGGCGAATCCGGGACACGCGAATCGGCACGCGCTGGCCGGCCAACCCGACCGTCCCGGGGTTGCTGCCATGACGGCGCCCGCCGACTGACGGGGCTTTGCGGGCGTAGCGCTCGCCAGCCAACGCTGTCACTTCCTCGTCGAGCAACTCCTCGATGTGCATCAAGCCCAGCGGAACCAACGACCGGATCAACTCCACCTTGGCATCGACCTCCAGCTCGGCGTACTCCTCTCGGTCGATGACGTCGACCGCGCCCAACGTGTGACCTTTCTTGCGCTTCCTGACCGATCGTAGGACACTGCTCATCTCGGCTCCTTTCTCTCGTGGGCTGATGTCCGTCTTCTCAAACGTCATCAAACCACAGGGTTTGGAGCCGCTTCAATTTCCAACTAAGTTTCGCTCACACTCGCCTGGAGATCTTTCGGATGAACCGCTTGACGATGCCCGCCCAGCCACGTCGGGTAGCTTCAAGTTTCTTTGGATAGTGCTCGTCGAAAAGAGCATTCAGCCGGTCATCGGCGATGCTCTCCGCGAACTGGCCAATCTCACTCCAACCGATGGCGACGAGGCCGTTCGTTCGGAAGTCGTCGATTAGCGTTGCGCCCTTTCCAGCCCGGACCATCCAGATTCGCTCATCAGTCATAGCGTCACCATTCTAGAGACCGCCCAGCTCTGATTGCGTCAGATTTCCTCGGGGCGCCCACGCCGAGTCAAACGCTTGCCACCTCCTCCTCAATGAGGGGGCTCACGCGGGTGCGCGGAGTCCCACGCGCGGGCGCGGCGTTGGGCCTCGGCGAGCTGCTTCTGCGCGCGGCGAGGTTTCACTCAATAATCATTGGCTACTACGAATTGCCGGCCAGTTTGACTGCCTAACTGACTGCCTAACGGATGGACACCCTCGGACTGAGGTGGACGCTGTCGGAATACGACCAGCGTTTTCTCTACGCAATAACACTAGGTGGACGTTGTCGGACAGGACTCAGTAGAACTTCTAAACCGAGGGTCCCAGGTTCGAGTCCTGGCGGGCGCGCCATTTCCTAAAGAATTCGCCGATTTCGATTACAAGAAAATCGATCGGCAAATGTTCATCAATAAAAATGATCAGTCTGACGATTTCTGGCCAGAACTCGGCGGTTCGTTTCTTTCAGTGTTTTCGCACATTCTGAAATCGCGACCGCCAGAAGTAGCTCAGGTAGATAACGTGATCCTTGGTCTGGAATACCGAGGATCACCTTACGCTGTCGGCACCGCACGAACCGTTGACCGCGTCTAGCGGTCCGCGGTCTGCAGCGTCAGACGATGGGCCGCCCGTTCTTCGACCGCGCCGCGCGTGTAGAGCAGCGGGAAGTACTCGCCGTTGCCCAGATTGTCGACGAGGTTGCCGTAGTACGGGCTTCTGGGCTGCGCCGACTGACCGGGGGAGTTGCTAGCAACCGAGCGGTCCAAGTCGGCGAGGTCGATGATCCTCCGGAAGTTGGCGCCGGTGGCGTTGACCGTGCCAAACCCGCCCGGTCGCTCGACGGTCGGCAGATCGAACGCCGACGCAATTACGTGCGGAAGCTTACTGACGTGGACCCTCCCGTGCCGCCACGTGGTCCGGTCGGGACCGAACTCGCGGGTCAGCCGCTCCAATGCCGCCTTCAAGCCTTGTCCAACCAAGACCTGACCGTCGGCGACCGGCGTCCCGGAGCCCTCTACCATCTCGTCGATTTCGTCGCTCCAACGAACATAGAGCGCCGCGGCGGTGCTCTCCTTCGAGAGCGTGCCGTCCCACTGCGCGATCAGGCTCCGGGCCCACTCGACGTCGAGATCGTCAGAGGTCCACCCCTGGAACGCGGGGATGTCCCGCTCCGCCGCGAGTGAGTACGCGTCGTGTTGGATCCGCTTGTGATCGTCGACGGACAGGGGCTCCTTCGACCCGAGGATCTGATGAAGGCGCGCGATCCGAGACGTCTCCATCCCTTTCGACGAGTGGTAGAACACCGGTCGGCCTTCATAACCGGGCGGATGGACGTTGTTGTTGGCGGTGGTGATGTATCCACGCTCCGGATTGAACTCGCGTGGGAGATCGGTCCGGAAGCCATGCCACTCGTACTCGCCAGTGCCGGGAACCGGCAGCCGCCCGTTCCAGCCGTCGCGGTCCGGTGTGAGTCCGGTTACCTGGAGCGCGATGTTGCCGTCGGCGTCCCCGCAGATCAGGCTGTGCGTCGGCACCAGCCAGTGCATCGCCCGGTCGAAGAAGTCGGCGCAACTCTCGGCCTGGGCGAGTTGGAAGCTCCCTTTGTAGGCCGCCGTCCCCGGCTCCTGCACGACCGACCGGACGGCGTAGGCGCGACGATTCTCCAGGTCCTCGTAGAAGACCGGCCCGTGAGGGCTGAACTTCAGCACGATCGGCTCCGGTTCCTGGCCCTTGACTGGGATCTCCTCCTCGATGACCCGTAGCGGCTCCCAGCCGTCCTGCCACCGCACCAGATTCGGGTCGTCGGGGTGCATCTCCTCGACGTAGACGTCGACCATGTCGGTGCCGGCGAAGGTGAACCCCCACGCCATCCGCTCGTTGTTTCCGACATCGACGCCGGCGAACGGCGGCTCGCCGCCGCCGATGACGTTCCAGCCGGGGGCGACCAGATGGACGAAGTATCGGAGCGCCGGCATCTCAATGCGCCGGTGGGGATCGTTGGCGAGGATCGGCACGCCGGTCGGCGAGCGCTCGCCGCTCATGACCCAGTTATTGCTCCCCTCGGTCGGAACCGGACCGGACGAGACCCGCGTCGTCCGCACGCCTGGCACCAGCGCGCGATACGGCTCGACGACCTCCAGAGCCGGCAGCCGCCCGGCAACGAACGGATCGTTGTCGCCGGCCCGCATCGCGTCGAGGAGGTCCTGCGTGATGATGTCGACGTCGAGGCCGTCGGGGACCTCCAGGTCATCCCAGGGGTCTGGGGCGAAGCGTCGATTGGCCTCCTCAACCCCGTACCGCGCGACATCCATCGCCAACTGGATCTCGTTGATCGCATGGCCCCGCACGCTCGGAACCGCGAGCGCCGCCCAGCGCAGGACGACCGTCTCGGCGGTCCATGGCTCCGGCACGACGCCGGTCAGCTGGAACTCCACCGGGAGGTTGTTCCGGTTCTGCTCAATGAACGCGTTCACCCCGTTGGCATGCGCGCTGAAGAGGCGCTCGGCGTCCGGGTGATAGCTCGTCCACTCCGTCTCGTCCCACGGCCCACGGAACATCATCAGCCGCGTGCGGCGGTCGTAGACGAGCGCGTCCGGCCCGAAGATCTCGGCGAGGCGACCCGCGTGCCACCGGCGCCACATCTCCATCTGCCAGAGCCGGTCCTGCGCCATCACGTAGCCCTGCGCGAAGAAGAGATCGTCGTCGTTCTGGGCGTAGATGTGCGGGACCCCCCACTCGTCCCTGATCACCTCGACCGGATCCCGCAGCCCCGGAATCTCGAGCTCCCCGTCGATCTGAGCGAGGGACCGGCTGGCGAGCTCCTCGAGCGATAGCGGCGGATCAGGCGCACCACCGCAGCCGGCGACGGCGACTCCCACAGTGGCTGCCACGATCCAAGCAGGACTGCTTCTGAAGATATACATGAGGCCTCCCTACCCTGGCAGCCTACCTCAAAGACGCAGCCGTGTGTCATATCTCGCAGAACGGCGAGAACGCGGCATGGTGGTACGGGAAGCTGGTGCCGAAAACGGAGAGGTGATTACTAAGGGGGGCGCATGCCTCGCCCGAGATAATCGTTTCGAGAGCAATCCGTTGAGCCTCGTCCGCACCCTCGTCGATAACGATCTAGCGCTTGCCGTTTCCCTCCGCGGTCTCACCAGGCCACATGTAAAGGCCCGCCCAGTTCAGGCCCGCGAGCGGCGTATCGTTGAAATGGCCTTCAACGATGTTGCCGACGAAGGCCGACTCACAATAGCCGTGGGTGCTCGGTAACTGGAACTGGCAGCCGCAATTCACAGCGCAGTTACACTCATCATAAGTTTCGCTCTTGAATACGCATTGATCCGTCATTCTGGTGATCGTATGCCACCCTGGATGACCGCACGATGACCGGGAGGAGTCCCCGAATGGCGGTCGAGCACTCGGAGCTTCCGGCGATCATTCGCTGTGTGGATGGCGAAACACATCTCGACGATGCTAGCAACAGCACGTCGCCAACCCCCTAGTCCTCACCCGACACGACACTTGCGAGCCCGAGCACCCGTCTGCAGTAGGGACACGAGTAGAGACCAACCGACGAGTCGGACAGGTCCATGCCGTGAAACGTGCTCACCTCTGGCTTGTGAAGCCGCAGTTGGTCGATCTCTTTGTCGCAATGAGGACACTTGGGATTGTAAGTTACGGGTTCGGGCTTCTTCATCTGCACCCTTTCATACTCATGCTATCTCCACCTTTGAGCCAACGACTGAGCCCAACTCCCCCGCCTGAAGGCGGGGGATTCATCCTCGACTAAAGTCGACTGAAGGCTCGCCGCACGATGCAGGCTCCACCACCCTCAGTCGGACACCTGGAACCGCTCATCGGGCTCGGGGTCCTCCCCTTGCAGCCGAATGTACTCGGCGATCGTCTCCTCACGTTCCCGCTACTCGCCACGAAGTAGCCACGAGCCCACAGATGATGTCCCCAGAACGTCTTCCGCAGCCGGCGGTAGTCCATCAACAAGCGATGCGACGTCTTCCCTTTGACCGCCTGCATCACGCGGCTCGGAGACAAGTGCGGCGGGATGCTCAGCAGCAGATGGACGTGATCCGGACGCACGTGCCATTGTAGAATCTCGATGTCGTGCCCGCGACAGATGCGCTGAATCTGCTTGCGCACCTCCTGCCCGACGTCGCCGCGCAGGCCAGGCTTCCGATACTTCGTGCAGAAGACGACATGGCAGTGCACCGCATGAAGCGTGTGAGCCGATCGACGATCGGCGCGCATGGCCGGCCATCGTATCGCAAGCCTCCTGAAGGCGTCGACTGAAGGAGGAGGGTCCCCATCCCAGAGTGTGACCTTGAGCGAACGCGGGGTGCGCGTGTCGGCGAGAGGTTCTGTACACGTGAGCTTCCGATTTCAAGGCCGAACGTATCTCGGTCGATTGGTCCGAGCCGTGCCTGCCAACGGCAGGGGATCGGATCCGATACGGACACCGGCAATGGCAGCAACGGCAACGGAAACAAGGGAAAGGACAAGAAGGACAAATAAGTCGGCTTGTTCTCGCCCTAGACCGTTGGTCTCGAGACCGCACGGGGGCCGAACCGTGGACGTCGGTGCCGGGCACCTCCCACAGTACAGACACTGGCAGTGCGACATGTCGCACGAGGGCTGCCAGTCCGAAGCAATCAGTGGTCCTGACCTCGCACTTCCACCTGTCCGCTGTTCGATAGTGGGCTCATGGGGTGTTCTTCGTGTTGGTACAACTTCTGTCGGATCCATCAGACCCTACGGATGACGCCCGCGATGGAAGCGGGTTGGACAGACCACATCTGGAGCGTGCGGGAACTCCTACGCTACTAGCAGCTGGACGTTGGCGTTCGACTATCGGCAATGGGGGCGCGAGGTGAATGACAAACCCGCAGCATACCCGGCGATTCCCGCGAGTCGGTATCAGCTTTGATGTCGAGGTGTGGCTGGATCGCCTCGGCCTCCAGCGGAGTGTAAGTGGCCGCTTCGTGATGCTTGGCGCGGGCGGCACCTTTCTTAAAGTGACAGAGAATTATCCCACCGGCACGTTCCTGAAGATACGATTCGACCCAGGTGAACTCGGCGAAATCAGCTGTGACGCGATTGTCCGCAACACTCTCGAAGGAAAAGGGGTCGGCCTAGAATTTCTAGATCTTGCTCCGCACGACCAGAAGCGGATTGAGGAATTCGTCGAAAACGCACGCAAGCTAGCAACATCCCCTTAGCCCACTACCCGCTGGTATTGCGATTCTGGCGTCTGCTTCCACAACGTTTCGGTGGGTGCGCGACGTCCCATACGCACGCGAACCTCGCCAGGGTCGATCCACATTGTGGTTTCGATGGGCAGCCACGCGGACCCGCGGATACCCGATTCGTCTATCGCTGTCGCGAGTACGTCGTCCGGGCCGTACCGGACGCCAAAGGCCCGCGAGCCCTGTCCCCACGTCGGCTCATCGGGCCGCCACGAGGGCTGAAGATAGGCTATCAGCGCCCGCCGAAAAGCCACTCGAAACGCGTCAACCTCCGCGGTGTTCGCCGCCGGCCTTCGACTGAATGCCCCGGTGTTGGCGGCAGCACCGGCGCGTTCGAGGTGGGCCGTCCACCAGGTCACCGCGACATCGACTTCAAATTCCACGGCACCACTTGGCGAACTCTTGCTGCCGCACCTTTCACCTCCTCACGCTCAAACCGCTGCTTCAGATCGGGAACCGACGCGACATGTTCCGGTTAGACCTTGATGGCGACGCCAGCCACTGGATATCACCACTCTTGCGCGCCGCGCTATCGGCCGAGTGATACGTGGTACGGACGTGCGTCCTAAACGCCTCGGCCGAGAGATGCGCATGATCGAGCGTGAATGCCAGACCATCCTGTCCCGGGACATAGACCTCCGGATGAACGGTGCCAAAGTGGACTAGCACCAGACCGTGAAATACCGTGCGCAGCTCAGCCAGTACCGCCACGTGCCACGCGTGCCGTGAGCCCTGGTTCACCCGCCGGATCCAACATCTGTTGCACGGCTCACGCCCCGAGTCCTGCGAATATGCCGGATCGAGACAGCCACTCTGCAGGGCTCCCTCAGATTCATTGTTTGGATTGATGTATTCGACATTGAGCTCCTCAGCGAGACGAGCCAGGGCGACTGCAGCGCGGCGCTCGCGGTCATTCCACGCTGCGAGGTTCTCCGCGTAGGACCCGTGACAGGGGACCTCCACGGTAAACGTGTCCAGCTTGAGATAGACCGCGAACCCTCTGATTCTGGCCCTGATGATGAGGTTCGCCGCCTCCTTTGCGCAGGCAATAGTCGAGACTCCCCGCTGACCAAGTTCATACAGGACCGCAAACGCGATCGTGTTGATACCCGCGCGCTTGAGCCGTGCGACTTCAACGTCGTCATCAAGCAAGTCCATGAGCTCGAACCAGGATTGGCCGCCTGTGCCACGTACTGTACTGGGGTAATTCGGTGGAAACAGCAGCGGGTTGAAGACCAATCGCAGGTCATACACCGGCATGTCACGCGGACCTTGGGTAGCTGATCGGCAAAAGTCGATCGTGGCCCTCTCGTCAAGCTCAGGTTGGCGCGTGGCTTCGACAATGAGTTCGGCAAATACGTTGGCGCCGAGGGCGGCACGCAGACACGCCTTGGCCTGAGAGGACAGATCGTCTTCAGGGGACAGGGGCTGGCCATGCCACTTTGGTCCGCTGATGGCAGCCACCCCTCCCCCGGCCGCAGGCACTCCGACCTGGCCGGCTCCGATGATCCGGACGCCGCAGAAGACCACGAGCGAGACCGTCCCCATCAGGACGCCTAGACACAGGCCGATGGCGGGCGGTCGTTTCATTCAGGGTTCCCCCGCGAGACAGCCGGCCAACGCTGGTCGCACGCCGGCTTTGCTCACCGATGCCTGGATGCACGGGTCCATCCCGGCACGGGTCCATCCCGGCACGGGTCCATCCATACGAATGTGGTATTGGGCTAGTCGACAAGCGGAAACAATTCCAGAACGACATCAAGGACCGTACTGCCGCGCCTGATGGTCAGCGTCAGTGGGTTATGACCCTCCGGTTCACATCCCTTCGCGGTTGCGGTGACGCCATTCCAGTGTGTGATGATGTCTCCGGCTTGTACATCGGCATTGCTGGCTGGCGTGTTGGCGAGAATGTCCTCGATGCGAAAGTCTTCCCGTTGATGACCACTCTGCTGTCGGCCTGACGCCCTCTCGCACGACCTGACCGCCCTCTGCCGTTGCGCGCGACGCTGAACTGCGCGCCCCCCGTGCGGTTCGTATCGTCGACGCCTTCGACCGGACCTGGGTCACACGGTAAGATGCTCGCGTACATCAGCATCGCTCAGCTCCTCGATGGAGCCTCCGGCCACGCAGCGGCCCTTCTCGAGAATGCGAAATTCGCTGGCCACGCGCCGGGCAAACGGTAGCTTCTGCTCGACCAGCATCACGGTCACGCCGGCCTCGCGGTTGAGCTTGATGATGATGTCGCCAATCTCGCGAACGATGTTGGGCTGAAGACCTTCGGTGGGCTCATCCAAGATGAGCAGCCTGGGCTGGAGAACGAGCGCCCGCCCGATGGCCAACTGCTGCTGCTGGCCTCCCGAGAGGTCGCCGCCGCGACGCCATAACATCTGCTTCAAGACAGGGAACAGATCGAAAACCTGCGACGGGATCGTTCGTCGGCCGTCCCGACGTGCCGCGAGCCCCACCTTGAGATTCTCCTCGACGGTCAGTTGGGGGAAGATCTCCCGCCCCTGAGGTACATACCCGATGGCAAGGCGCGCGCGACCTTCGGCCGGAACGGCACGCAGATCAGTGCCCGCGAACGTGATCTGACCAGATGTAACCGGGACCAGTCCCATGACGCACTTGAGCAATGTTGTCTTGCCCATACCATTACGGCCCATGAGGCACATGCGCGAGCCTGGCTGCACGTCGAGGTCGATGTCCCAGAGCGTGTGGCTTCCCCCGTATGATTGGTTGAGGCCCTTGATTGAGAGCAGACTCATGCTCCGAGATACACCTCGACGACTTGTGGGTCGTTCTGCACGCTCTCCATCGCTCCTTCCGCGAGCACTCGACCTTCATGTAGGACCATGACCCGCCTCGCGATGGACCGCACGAAGTCCATGTCGTGCTCAACGACGATCAGAGAGTGCTTCCCGGCGAGCGAGAGCAGCAGCTCCCCAGTACGCTCGGTCTCCTGCGGCGTCATGCCGGCCACCGGTTCGTCCACCAATAGCAGTTTCGGTTCCTGCATCAGGAGCATGCCGATTTCGAGCCACTGCTTCTGCCCGTGCGACAGCACGCCCGCTATGGCTGTGCGCTCAGCCTCCAGACCGATGATTTGGAGCACTTCGTCGATTCGCTCGCGCTGGACGGGTGTCAGATGCGCCACTAGGGTGTGCCAGAAGGACTTGTCGTCAGCCAAGGCGAGCTCCAGGTTCTCGAAGACGCTCAGGAACTCGAAAACGGTCGGCTTCTGGAACTTACGGCCGATGCCAGCCTGCGCGATCTCGGGCTCGGTGAGAGCCAACAGATTGACGTCGTGCCCGAACCACGCTGAACCCCCGTCAGGACGGGTCTTGCCGGTAATGACGTCCATCATCGTCGTCTTGCCAGCACCGTTCGGCCCGATGATACAGAGCAGCTCCCCGGGGTCCACGTAGAGAGTGAGCTCATTGAGCGCCTGGAACCCGTCGAAACTGACAGTGAGCTTGTCGAGGTAAAGGACCTTCCCGAGTAGTACCGACGGCTTCCGCTGTGCCGCCGCTTCACGCATCTCCCGCCATGTTCTTCGGGTCGCCCTGGCGCCACGCATCTGAGAAAGAACGGGAGTCATTCGACTCGGTTCGCAGCCGGCACAAGGCCTGCCAGCCCGCGCGGGAGAAAGAGCGTGACGCCGATGAAGATCGCGCCGAGCGCATACAGCCAGAGGTCTGGCAACGCCGCGGTAAAGTACGTCTTGAGATAGTTGACGAGTATCGCGCCGGCAGCCGCTCCGTACAGGGTGCCGCGTCCCCCCACCGACACCCAGATGACCACCTCGATTGAATTGATCGGCTCAAACTCGCTCGGGTTGATGATGCCAACCTGGGGCACGTACAGCGCACCAGCCACACCGGCCAGAACTGCCGAAAACACGAAGAGCCAGAGTTTGTAGGACTCAACGCGATAGCCCAAAAAGCGCGTTCGGCTCTCCGCATCGCGGATCGAACGAAACACCCGCCCGGCACGCGACCCGACGATCATCCAGCACGCGCCGTAGCTGGCTGCCAGCGTTGCGGCTGTCGCCGCTAGCAGCGCCGAGCGCGTACTATCACTCTGCAGGTCGAAGCCCAGGAGATCCTTGAAGTCCGTGAAGCCATTGTTGCCACCGAAGCCCATGTCATTGCGGAAGAAGGCGAGCAGCAACGCGTAGCTGAGCGCCTGCGTCATGATGGAGAGATACACGCCGGTGACACGGGAGCGAAACGCCAGCCAGCCGAACACAAAGGCCAGCGCCGCTGGCACGAGCGCAACCATGACAAGCGCGAACCAGAACCGGTCGAAGCCGTACCAAAACCACGGCAATTCGGTCCAGTTGAGAAACACCATGAAGTCCGGGAGTACCGAGTGGCCATACACGCCCCTCGTGCCAATCTGACGCATGAGGTACATCCCCATCGCGTAGCCACCGAGGGCGAAGAACACAGCGTGGCCGAGGCTGAGGATTCCGCAAAAGCCCCAGATGAGATCCACGGCGAGCGCCAATATCGCGTAGCACAGGTACTTCCCGATAAGTCCGACGACGTAGCTCGACAGATGCAGTGGCGAGGTTTCTGGAACCGCCACATTAAGAACGGGCACAACGAACGCCACACCGGCCAGCAGCGCAAGGAAGCTGAGGCTGGCGCGATCCGAGAACAACGCGGACAGGTCTCCTCGCGTGCCGGTCTTCACACGCCCTCTGCGGCACGCCCGGTCTGTGGAAACAGTCCGCGCGGACGGCGCTGGATGAACAGGATCACCCCCACAAGCACCAGGATCTTTCCGAGCACCGCCCCGGCGAACGGCTCGAGCACCTTGGTGATGATGCCCAATGACATACCGCCGATGAGCGTGCCCCAGATGTTGCCGACGCCGCCAAATACCACCACCAGGAACGAGTCGATGATGTAGGACTGGCCGAGGTTCGGACCAACGTTGGTGAGCTGGCTGAGGGCCACGCCGGCGACGCCGGCGATGCCCGCTCCCAACCCGAAGGTCATGGCGTCGACCCATTCACTCCGGACGCCCATGGCTCGCGCCATCAATCGGTTCTGCGAAACGGCTCGAATATCCAGACCCAGTCGCGTGCGCTTGAGGATCACCAACAAGATGGCGAACACGATCAGTGCAAACAAGACGATGTAGAGCCGGTTGTACGTGAGTGAGAAGGCTTCGTTGAACTGCAATGTGCCGCTCATCCATGATGGCGTCACCACCGGGCGATTGTTCGCCGAGAACACGGACCGCACGAACTGTTGCAGCACTAGGCTCACCCCGAACGTCGCCAACAGCGTCTCGAGCGGTCGGCCATAGAGAAACCGGATGATTGTCCGCTCGATGAGCACGCCCGCCGTGCCGGCCACAATGAACGCTGCGGGAATAGCCACCAGAATCGAGACATCGATGTGATCTGGCATCGCGAGCTGCACGACGTAGGTCGTGTAGGCCCCGAGCATCAGTAACTCGCCGTGGGCCAGATTGATGACGCCCATGACGCCGAACGTGATGGTCAAGCCGATCGCAACCAGCGCCAGCACGGATCCCAGGCTGAGACCGAAGAACGCTGTCTCGATGACCGAATAAAAGTTTCGGGCCGTATCAATACGGCGCACAGTCTCGGCAGCGGCAAGGCGCACGTCATCATCACCTTCGATGAATCTGCCATCCTCGTCACGCTCGAGCAGCGCCGACAGGCGATTGTAGACTACTGGACTCAACCGGTCCGCAAGCGTGTTAACTGCAGCGATTCGAGCGCCCACATCATCCCCGTCGAGCGCAGCGAGCGCGAGCGCGGTGTCAATTTCGTACAAGACGGTGGAGTCGGTCTCCTCGGCAGAGCGATCGCGGAGAAGCTCGATCGACGCGGCGTCGAGCGAACGAAGCATTTGCTTCACCGCATCGACCCGAATGTCGGCGTCAGGACTGGACAGCGTAAACCTGGCAATCGTTATTCGCAGGAACCTCCGCAACCTGTTGTTGGTGATGACTCTGCTCAACTGGTTCGGCTCAACCGAGCCGGCGTCCTCGAGCGACACCGGGTCGACGAGCGCGTACACCGACAAGCTCTCGTCCGTTGATTCAACGATGAAGGCCTGTTGATCCTCCTGACGAAAGAAGAATCGCTCTTCAAGCAGGGCCGTGAGCACGGTCCCGGCGCTGGCGTGCCCCGTGTCGATCAGCCGTTCGACGATCGACTCCTTCTCGCGGAAGTTAGCGTCGCCAAACTCCGCCACGATAGCCCGAAAGCCATCGTCGTCTGTCTGGGCTTGGACCGAAACAGAAAACCCGAGAAAACATCCGGCGAGCAGCAGCCATAATGGCCGCCACTCGCCGGATATCATTTCTCTCACTAGTAAATACTTTCCGGAGTCGTCGGGCCGCTCCTCTTTATTGGAAATTAGTTCCTGAACACACGTTGGTCCGAGTGTTGTAGTTCCCGCATTTCCGTGTCACCCAGTCCCCTATCGTATCTTCGCTGACCGGCAGATGGTCGGACCACGCGTCTCCCGGCACCGTGCCGTCGGTCTGCCAGACCACGTCGAACTGGCCGTTCGCTCGCACCTCCCCAATGAAGACCGGTTTGGTGATGTGATGATTCGGGAGCACTCGCGCGATTCCGCCGGTCAGGTTGGGTGTTTCGGTGCCGGGAAGCGCGGCAAGAACCGCATCCACATCGGTCGTCCCTGCCTCCTCTACGGCCTTGACCCAGAGGTTGAAGCCGATGAAGTGTGCTTCCATCGGATCGTTCGTCGTCCGGTCTGTATTGCCGACGAACTCCTTCCACTGCCTGATGAATTCGGTATTGGCGGGCGAACTGATGCTTTGAAAATAGTTCCACGCCGCCAGGTGACCGACGAGCGGCGTTGTGTCGAGACCCGACAGCTCTTCCTCACCGACCGAGAACGCAATGACTGGAATGTCCTCGGCCGAGACCTCCTGGTTGGCGAGTTCCAAGTAGAACGGCACGTTGGCGTCCCCGTTGATCGTGGACACCACCGCCGTCGCCTTGCCAGCGGATCCAAAGCGCCGGATAGTGGACACACGCGTCTGCCAGTCCGAGTGGCCGAACGGCGTGTAGTTGATGGAGATGTCCTCCTCCGCCACGCCTTTCTGCTTCAGGTATGCCTCGAGGATCCGGTTCGTGGTGCGGGGATACACGTAGTCGGTGCCTTCGAGTACCCAGCGCTCGATACCCACTTCGTTCATCAGGTAGTCGATTGCCGGAATCGCCTGCTGATTGGGGGCCGCACCGGTGTAGATGACGTTCTTCGATGATTCTTCCCCTTCGTACTGGACCGGATAAAAGAGGAGCCCGTTGTTCTCTTCGAACACCGGGAGTACCGATTTCCTCGACACGGACGTCCAGCACCCGAAGACGACGTCGACCCTTTCCGACTCGAGTAATGAGCGCGCCATCTCGGCAAAGAGAGGCCAGTCCGACGCCGGATCGACAACGATCGCTTCGAGTTGTCTTCCGAGTAGACCTCCCCTCTCGTTCTGCGCGTCGACCATCATGAGGATCGTGTCTTTCAATGTCGTCTCGCTGATGGCCATCGAGCCCGAGAGCGAGTGCAGGACGCCGACCTTGATCGGGGGGCCCTGCGCCCCGGCGGTCGCCGGCAGCGCTAACCCGACGGCCAGACAGACGATGAGACAAGCATGCTTAAGTGTCATAGTTCACTCCTGATTGTGTAGTAAACGAGTTACATCTGTATCTGCAAGCCAACCCCGACTTGGACGTCGTCGAGACGAACAGCGCTGTAGTCCGTTTTCTTGAAAAAGATCATCATCCGTGCGTTGAACTGGTTAAGGATGTAATTGAAGTCCACCTCGGTCGTCTTCTGGTCGAAGTCTGGATGCACCGCCGACCTGTCTTGGCTAAAGGTCGCGATACCGTATTTGCCGAGAATCTCGAACTGGCCAGGCCCCCCCATTTCCGGGAACAGATAGGAGGCCAGCAAGTACCCGCCAGTCAGGGTCTGAAACTGCGCCCCCGGAACACTCGGGTAACCACCCAGCCCGTCGTAGCGCACCACCTCTGCTTCGACTGACACCGCGCTACCACCGCCGGTCATGCGCTCAAGCAGAAAGTCGAAGCTGGAGGCAGTTTTCGTGGTCAATTTATCGATCCGCGTTCCATCCGTGCCAATCACTGAGGCCACCGGATCTCCAGATTGCGTCTGACCGGCGAGGCCGATGGCCAGGAGATTCCGCTGACCGTAGTAAGTCCCGTTCAGGTAGTACCCGGGTTCCGGGTCCCAGAAATCCACTTGCACGCGCCCAGCGCCGATCAACGAAGTACTGCTGTTACCAATTTCCGTCGACGAGCCGTCGAATCCGCCCAGGGACAGCTTGACTTTGCCGTACTGTCCCCAATACATGGCCCCGTTTTGGCGCCCCTGGAAGATGAACGGATAGCCGTCCTGTAGGCTGTCGCTGTACACAGCCCAGTGATGGGAATAGTATGGACCGTAGAGATTCGCGCGGTCGCTCGGCGGCAAGAACCGGCCGAACCAGATATTAAACTTGTCCGACACTCCGATCTGGGCCACCGCATCGAGGATCTGCACGCTGTTCCCTTGGTTCCCGTAGCCGGCCTGGCAAGAGTCACCTTGGGGACAGACGAATAGCGTGCCCCCGTAATTGATATCGGTGTTGATCATGAAGCTGATGTTGTCGGTCGCCTGACCGTTCACGTAGAAGCGCAAGCTATTGAGTCTGAAGTTGTCCACCGAGTCCCCTTCAGCGGGCTGGTGGTGCAGAAAGCTGGTCTGCATTCCCGCACCCAGCGTGACCGCCGGGGTCTCGTCTTCCTCGTCTTCCTGGGCGTTCAGCGGCGCCCCAGCCCCCCACACAAGAAACGACGCCAGCAGCGCAGCCCTCACAATCACACGTCGTATAACAGTTCCAGTGTCCTTGCGGACCCATTGAGTAAACACAGCCAGTCCTTTCCGCAGTGCATAGCGCATCGCCTTGGCTCCCCGTGGTGTCGACCGTGCCTCAGTGCGTACCGTGGCCGACAACCGATAATGTGTAACTCCGAAGTGGTGCACATCACGTGCTGTACCGCACCCGGTTTCTTGGACACACGTTTGCGCTACGCGGCATGGCGTAGCTCGTATTGCTCGCGCGCTTCGAGTGGCGTGCGATACGCCAGCTTTTCGAGGCGCCAGCACTGGTTGTCGCGTTCGACGAACGCAGCGACGGCGGCGCGCACGTCGGCGAGGGTGTGAAAGACCCGGCCGTAGATCGCTTGCTCCTTGAGCGTGCGATTCCAGCGCTCGACGACCCCGTTGGTTTCCGGCTCTTCGAGGAAGCCGAAGCTGGGGTGGATGCCCCAGTAGCGGACCTGGTTGAGGAAGTGGTCTGACAGATACTGGCTGCCGTGGTCCATCCGTAGCGCCAAGCCGCGGACCACGTCCGCCTCGACCGAGCCGTCGCGTCGCCCGAGCCCTTGCGCGATCGGCTCGAGGGCGGCAAAACGGCTCCCCACCTTGCACACATGCCAGCCCACGCACTCGGCGTTCCAGTGGTCCACCGCCGCGAAGGTCCAGACCCAGCCGTCCTCCACGGTGAACACCCGTACGCCGTCGGTGCCCCACATCACCTGAGGCGCCGAAGTGACAATCGTCCCGTCGTGCGCTTTCGGGTCACCCTGCCGCCCGCGGTGGGGTGAGAGCAGCCCCTGCGCGCGCATCACACGCAACACCCGCGTCCGGGACACGCGGATCCCGTCGAGAATCCGCAGCCGCGCGTGGACCTTGCGATGGCCCTCGCCCTGGAACGGTGACCGGGTCAGGTCGCTGCGAATGGCCGCCAAAAGCTGCGCATCCGACAGCGCGGGCGTCGGCCCGCGGCGCGCCGGGCCTGCACCCCGCTTTCGGCACTGCGCACGCGCCCGCCGCGCGTAGAGCGCCGCGCGCGACCTCTCCCACGTCCGACACACCCGTTCGAGACCATAGCGCCGCCCCGTGGTCGCGGAGGTCGTTGCGCTCATCATCGCGACCTCCGCGTCGCCAAAGGGAGGCGACGCTCCGCCGCGCGGGCACGCGCCCGCAGCAGTTCGTTCTCCATCGACAGTGCCCCAATGTGTCGCTTGGCGGCATCCAGCACTGCGGCTACCGGTTCACCGGCCTGCTCCTTCAGCCCGAGTTCGAGACCGGCCAACGCCCGCGCCTTCCACTCCTCCAGCCGATAGATCTCCCCACCCCGACTGCACGCGAGACCGCGTCGAGTGACTCGCCGCACAGCAGCCGCAGCACCACGTCCCGCTTCCGGCTCGCACTCCACCGCTGCCCGGGCGCCAAGGCCCGGGCCCCAGCCGCCGCAGCGTCGGCGCCGACTCCGGTCGCCCTTCGGGCTCCCTCCGTCCGCGCCGACCCAGCTCCCTGCACCCTCCTCGACTGAACCATTCCCGCTACCTCCTTGGACATCAGATTCTCCCTTAATCCGTGTCCAAGAAAACCGGGGGCGCAATAGGCGCATCACGTGCCAAGCTCTGGCCAGGCTGAGTACCCAATGGTCGGGCCGTTTGACCCACTGAAACCAGAGTCGGATCGCGGTGCGCCTACTATCTGGCTGTTATCGAGATCTACAAAAGTGTTGATGCTCGCAGATCGATCGACGTTTACGTAGAATGGCCAGGCCCGGCCTGGGCCACAGGTGGGCGCACACAGGCCACGGTCCAGCCAGTTACGAATCAGCCTGGCCTGCCAGGTGCTTCAAGACCGTCCTCTGGTAGCTGTCCCGGGCTTTTCGGAAACCGGAGCCATTCTGTGCGAGGAAACGGCCGATCATGAGTCGATCGAACGGTACGTCAAGGCCATATGCGACAACTCCGTCTGTGGAGCCGATGTCGGAACGAATGGATTCTAGGTGTTCCTCGTCGATAGATGGGTCGCATCGGATTGGGGTGCGTCTGCTTCTGGTCGTTGTCTCGGATCGACACAATTGTCAAGGTGTGAAGATCGATCGACGTTTACGTATGAATGGCCAAGCCTGGGCACAGGTGGGCGCACACAGGCCACGGTCCCGCCAGTTACGAATCAGCCTGGCCTGCCAGGTGCTTCAAGATCGTCCTTTGGTAGCTGTCCCGGGCTTTTCGGAAACCGGAGCCATTCTGTGCGAGGAAACGGCCGATCATGAGTCGATCGAACGGTACGTCAAGGCCATATGCGACAGCTCCGTCTGTGGAGCCGATGTCGGAACGAATGGATTCTAGGTGTTCCTCGTCGAGGGACGGATCGTACGCGATCGCGGTCGCCATGTACCCGTGCCGATTCATCGCCCATCGTCTCGTTGGCGACTGATCCGTGGGACGCAGCTCAAACCGGTCCAGATAGGCGAGCTCGGCGTCCACGAAGACCGCGGTCTCGGAGCGCAGTTCGGCGAAGCGCCAGTTCTCCCCTCTGCGGACGCGGCCGGCCATCAGGCCATCCCAATAGTAGAAACGGGCACCCGAGTCCAGTTCAACCCGGATGTCCTGCCACAGACGGCTGTCGGTAAATGGGATGACCGGGTCGACGTAGTAGTGTAGCTCACCTCCGGTCTCAACCGCGATTCGAAGCGACTGGCATGCGGGCGCGATACCGGAAGGATGGACCTTCGTCGCAGACTGCGAGGTGACCAATGCCCGGGCCCCAGCCTCGATGTGAATCCGCGTCTCCAGCCGATCGCCTCCGAACAGGCCGGCCGTCGAGTGCATGACGATCACTCCAGCCAGCGAGGAGGCGGGCGAATAGTGCGCCCGGGTTACCTTGAACGGAGCTTCGTGATACTGATAGCCGAGGACGGTACGGCCACCTCGAGCGCTGAAGCGGATGTCAAGATGGCCGGACCGCCCGACGTCTCGAACCGGGAGTCGGCTGACGCCGTCCTCAGGGTCTGGAGATAAAAGAGGAAAGCTCAACATTTTCGAAAAGAAGTTCGCGCCGGATCCAGGACACGACGCCGTCGACTCCTTCCTGCATTTTCAAGTTTGTGAAAACGAACGGGCGATCTCCACGCATCTTGCGGGCGTCCCGATCCATGACGCCGAGATCTGCGCCGACATACGGTGCTAGGTCGATCTTGTTGATGACGAGGAGATCGGATCGCGTGACGCCCGGGCCGCCTTTCCGTGGCACCTTGTCGCCACCCGACACGTCGATCACGTAGATCGACGCGTCGACCAACTCCGGCGAGAAGCTCGCCGCAAGGTTGTCGCCGCCACTCTCCAGGAAGAGAATCTCCAAGTCCGGAAATCGTGCGACCATCTTTTCGATCGCCTCGAAGTTCGACGATGCATCCTCACGGATTGCCGTGTGCGGGCATCCGCCGGTCTCGACCGCCATCAGCCGATCCGGTGTCAAAGCTTTGCTACGAACGAGGAATTCCATATCTTCGCGGGTGAAGATGTCGTTCGTGACGACGGCCAGGTGGTAGTCGTCGCGCATCTGCTTACAGAGACAATCCACCAGGGCCGTCTTTCCTGATCCAACAGGGCCCCCAATGCCAATGCGTACAGGTTTCCGCATCCAATACCTCTTCGATTCTCAGGACCGGAACAACCGGCTGTAGAGATGCCGGTGCTCCATCTGGCAAACGTCCAGCATCGGGACAAAGGATGTGAGACGCTGTGCGGGCCTTTCGAGAATATCGTCGACGACCTCAGGAACACGCGCCAGCGCATCCGTGAGCACCTGCTGCATCTCCTGCTGCCCGACCGACGCCAGCCTCAGTGCTGCCGACGCAGCACCCGACAGCCGCGAATAGGCAAACGCAAGGAGTGCCTCCCGCTCGCCGATACGCAGAACGCGGAACACGGCACCGTGAACGACCGCGACATTGCCGTGGCACCGGCCGGACTTGATTCGCTCCAGCAGGCCTTCCAGATCTCGACCGGGATAGAGCGCGACGCACGTCTTCAACAGACGCAGCCCCAATAAACGGCTGCTCGCGCGCGTCTCCGAAGAGGACCTCAGCGCGGTCAATTCGCGATCCACGCGCTCGAGCCGCTGCCAATCGATCGGAAACGCGCCCATGGCCTGCACGAGTGCCGGCCCTTCGGAATCGCCAAACACCGCGTCAACGTAGTGCTCCAGCCAGACACGAACATCGTCCGCGTCGACAACCTCCTCCCGCTGAACAGCCGTCTCTAGACCATCGGAGAACGCAAATGCTCCGATCGGAAACAGCCCGTCGCTTAGTTGAAGGAGCTGTAGGATTCGATTTGAATCCACGGTCGTTACTCTTGGCTCTCTCGCGGTTCGCTCCGCTCAGTGCCGATGATGTCCCGAGGCCACCGTTGCCGGCGTGAACGGACGCTTGTCCTGCGAGTACTCCACGTGCAGCTGTTCAAACAGACTTTGGACGGCTGGGTCCTGCAAACACACCAGTTCCTGGTCGCTGATCATGAGCTTCTGATGCCGATTGCCGACCTGGTAAGCGTAGTACGCCCACTCCTGTTCGGACCGCGGCCGGACGACGTACACTGGTTCATCGGCTTCCCGTACGACTACCACAACCCGCTCTTCTGCCAGGAGCAGACAGTCCCCGTCGGCGAGCGTCAGACCCGGCTCGAGTGAGATCGCGAACTCGAGTCCGTCGTCGGATCGCCGCCGCCCGTGGGTCTTCTGACGATCTTCGAGAGGGAGCGTGATCGTGGTTCGCCGATAATCGGCCGGCGCTCCCTGAAGCGCGTCCTCGCGTACCACGTGTTCAACGACCGTCATCTCAGAAGAGGAAGTAACGCTGCGCTAGAGGAAGTATGTCGACAGGGTCGCAGGTCAGCAACTCACCGTCGGCGCGCACTTCGTAGGTCTCGGAGTTGACTTCGATCTTGGGTGTCACGTCATTCCACTTGAGATCCTTCTTGCCCAGTGTACGGCAACCGCTGACCGGATCGAGTCTGCGGCGCAGCCCGGCGAGCGCGTCTGTTTCCACGCCGGCCTGTGAGACAAAATGCACAGAAGTCGAATCGAGCGCCTGGCCGTAATGCCCGAACATCGGCCGGTAGAGGTAGGGCTGCGGCGTGGGGATCGACGCGTTCCCGTCCCCCATGGCTGATCCCGCGATGAATCCTCCCTTCACGATGATCTCTGGCTTGACGCCGAAGAAGGCCGGCTTCCACAGAACCAGATCCGCCATCTTCCCGACCTCGACCGATCCAACCGTTCCGGCAATCCCGTGTGCGATCGCCGGGTTGATTGTGTATTTCGAGATGTAGCGCTTGGCCCGGACGTTGTCGTTGTCGCCGGTCTCGTCGACACGGCCGCGCTGCTGCTTCATCTTGTCGGCTGTCTGCCACGTCCGGCAGATGACTTCACCGACCCGGCCCATGGCCTGAGAGTCTGAGGCCATCATGCTGAACGCCCCCATGTCGTGCAGGATGTCCTCGGCCGCAATCGTTTCGGCACGAATCCGGGAGCCGGCAAAAGCGACGTCTTCGGGGATGGATGCCGACAGATGGTGGCACACCATCAGCATGTCCAGGTGCTCGTCCATCGTGTTTCGCGTGAACGGCATCGTGGGATTCGTCGACGACGGCAGGACGTTCGATTCGCCGCAGAGCCGGATGATATCGGGAGCGTGACCGCCGCCCGCACCTTCGGTGTGATAGGTGTGAATCGTCCTGCCCTTGAACGCCGCGATCGTATCCTCGACAAACCCGGTTTCGTTGAGCGTGTCGGTGTGGATCGCGACCTGGACATCGAAGCGGTCCGCGACGGCGAGACACTGATCGATCGCCGCCGGCGTCGTTCCCCAATCTTCGTGGAGCTTCAGACCGAGGGCGCCGGCTCGGATCTGCTCTTCCAGAGCTCCAGGCAGTGAAGAGTTCCCCTTCCCAAGAAAGCCAAAATTCAGCGGGAACGCCTCGGAGGCCTCATACAT
Source organism: Vicinamibacterales bacterium (assembly GCA_963662965.1). Lineage (GTDB taxonomy): Bacteria > Acidobacteriota > Vicinamibacteria > Vicinamibacterales > UBA8438 > DTWD01. Next base: position 1,058,283 of record OY759970.1, read on the forward strand.
GCGCCGGAGGTTCCATGGGCCAGGCGTGCAGGTCGTCGCGTTCGTGCCTGTCGCGGGTCCGGTACCGCCACCAATCAGGGTGGTGACGCCGGAATAGAAAGCTTCCGGAATCTGATTCGGCGATATGAAATGGATGTGAGCGTCGATACCGCCGGCCGTGACGATGCGCCCTTCGCCCGCGAGAATCTCTGTTGATGCACTAATCGCCATCCCTTCAGTCACGCCATCCATGATGTCGGGGTTCCCGGCCTTCCCGATTGCGGAAATCCTGCCGTCGCGAACGGCGATGTCGGCCTTGAAGATACCCGTATGGTCCAGCACAAGAGCATTGGTAATCACCAGGTCTGGAGCACCGCCTTCACGAGACGCCGACGCAGACTGGCCCATGCCGTCGCGGATGACCTTGCCCCCGCCGAACTTGACCTCGTCGCCGTAGACGGTGTGGTCCAATTCGACTTCGATGAATAGATCCGTATCCCCGAGCCGCACGCCATCGCCGGTGGTCGGTCCGAAATGCTCCCCGTAACTGGACCTGTCGATCTTCACCGCGGCTTCCTCTCGAACGACGCGACCAAGTCGAGGGCGCGCCTTCTCACGTCGGCATCGTCCAGCTTACCGTTCACGAGACCGTTGATCCCGTGCACCACGCGGTCACCAGCCAGCGCAACCAGTTCCACCTCACGTGTGTCACCCGGCTCGAAGCGAACCGCAGTTCCGGCGGGAATGTTCAAGCGCATCCCGTAGGCCTTCTCGCGATCGAACGTGAGCCACCGGTTAGATTCGAAGAAATGGCAGTGGGAACCGACCTGGACCGGTCGGTCGCCGAGGTTGGAGATCTCCAGCCGGACGGTATCCCGGCCTGCATTGAACTCGATCGGCTCATGCCGGAGCCGATATTCGCCTGGAACCATCGGGGATTCCCTCAGGTGATCGGGTCGTGAATCGTGACCAGTTTCGTACCGTCTGGGAAGGTTCCTTCGACCTGAATCTCGGCAATCATCTCGGGCACGCCCTCCATCACGTCATCGGCCGTCAGGAGCATGCGGCCGAGCGCCATCAACTCAGCGACCGTCTTCCCGTTCCGGATCTCTTCCAGGATGTCAGACGTGATCAGGGCCACCGCCTCCGGGTAGTTGAGTTTCAGCCCACGGTCGCGGCGTTTGCGTGCAACTTCCCCGGCTGTAAAGATTATCAGCTTCTCGATTTCCCGTGGCGTCAGATGCATGGACTTCGGTCGAACATGTGGAGTGAAGTCCGAATACTAGACACGCTGCGGGTGGGAATCAAGGGGTGAGAACTTCAAAGTCAAAGGTCCGCGCCGGTAGCCCAGGTCGGGTCTGAGAACGGACCGCATGCCGCGACGTCGAGGCGTTGGTGCACGGTTGTTCCGCCCTGCCCCGGAAGGGCCCCTTGGTCGACTCGCCTCGCGTACGGCGGGCGGCACACAATGCAGGATATGAAGTCGCGGGTTCATCCGAAGTACAAAACCAAATACCACGTTCGCAACTGGGCCTCGTACGAGCGGGCCCTGGTCCGCCGAGGCGACGTCACCATGTGGGTGTCCCCAGACGCCATCGCGGCGTGGGAGCCTGACGGTGGCGGCAGGCGGGGGTGGGTAAAGGAAATACTCGGATGTCGCCCCGATACGCGTTTGAATCGGCGATCTAAACAAACGGCACACCGGAGTCCTGACAACGTCCACCTGTTCAGGTGTTTAGCCACGGTTACCGTACGGTCGCCCCCAATGGATACAGACGGTCCGTTTACGGTGGCTGCGGCACGTCCTTGATTACCACCGGGGCGGCGACGTCAACATCGCAGAGCCGCCCAGTGCTCGTTGAGAAAGCGGCGAATCCCCGCGCCTGGTCGATAGCCAGGGCACACGCTGACGAACGCCTTCGCCGCCGCGGCATACGAATCGCACGGGAGGGCATGCAGATGCTTCGCGAGGAAGAGGGGGGCCAACGAGGGAGCTCTCGAGTCGCCTCGATTGCAGTGCACAAGGACGGACGCCCCGCCGTCGTAGTACTGCCGCGCGAACGCGAGAAACGCGCGGAACGACTCCGGCTTGAAGAGCGGACGGGGCAGATCAATGAGGTTGAGAAACAGAGCCGCCTTCCGACTCAGCATCAGGTAGTGCGCATGATACGGCAAAAGACTCCCCCGATACCCCACCGCGCGTTGGTGTCAGGAGTCTACGGATTTAAACCGTTGTGGACCAAATGGAAGTTGTGAGAGAAGAGAGGCTTTGCCGCCCTGGGAGGAGGTTCCCATGAGCACGGCGAAGTCAGCAGAGAAGGTCGTCCAAGACATCCGGCGGAAGAGAAGATCCGGATCGTCCTCGAAGGCCTGCGGGGCGAGGAGAGTATTGCGGCGCTGTGTTGTCGCGACGGCCTGAACCCCAATCTGTATTACCGCTGGAGCAAGGAGTTTCTGGAAGCCGGCAAGAAACGGCTAGTGGGAGACACGACCCGTGAGGCAACGTCGACCGAAGTCGGTGCGCTCCGCAAGGAAGTAGCGCCGCTGAAGCAGGTTGTGGCCGAGTGCGGCCTCGAGAATCGGCTACTCAAAAAAAGCGTGGCGGCCTTCGACTCGGAGGCCGGCACGTGAGACGCACGGCCGCCGAAAAATACGAGATCATCCGGCTCGTCGAGGGCTCGGATCTGTCTGCGCGGGACACGCTGCGGGAGCTGCAGGTGAATCGGTCGACGTTCTATGCGTGGTATCGCTGCTACGCCGAGCATGGCCAGGCGGGCTTACTTAGTGCCGAAACCAGCGGCGGCCCGCCGGTACTGGAACCGGATTCCGCCCCGCGTGCGGCAACGGGTCGTCGACGCCGCGTTGGCGGCCCCGGCGCAGTCGCCGCGGGAGTTGGCCTGGCAGTTGACGGACCGGGAGGGCCATTTTCTCTCGGAATCAAGCGTCTATCGCATCCTCAAGGCCTACGACTTGATCCCGAGTCCGGCCTACATCGTGCTATCGGCCGCGAAGACGTTCCGGCATCTGACGTATCGCCCGAATGAGCTCTGGCAGACCGACTTCACCTACCTGCAGGTCGTGGGCTGGGGCTGGTACGACCTCTCGATGGTGCTCGACGACGACTCGCGCTACATCATCGCGTGGGCGCTCCGCACGTCGATGCAGACGTCACGGACTCGACCTGGCCCGGGCGAAGACCGGCGTGGATCGCATCCGCGTGGTGCATCGCCCGCGGCTCCTCAGCGACAACGGACCGTGCTACGTCTCGACCGAGCTCGCCACCTATCTTGAGACGCACGGCCTGGGGCACACGCGCAGCGCGCCGTATCATCCGATGACACAGGGCAAGATCGAGCGGTATCGGTGGACGTCACGGAGACACTCGACCTGGCCCGGGCGAAGACCGGCGTGGATCGCATCCGCGTGGTGCATCGCCCGCGGCTCCTCAGCGACAACGGACCGTGCTACGTCTCGACCGAGCTCGCCACCTATCTTGAGACGCACGGCCTGGGGCACACGCGCAGCGCGCCGTATCATCCGATGACACAGGGCAAGATCGAGCGGTATCACCGGTCGATGAAAAACGTGGTGAAGCTGGAGAAATACCACAACCCGTGGGAGCTCGAACGGGCCGCGCTTCGTCGACGACTACAACCACCGCCGGCTGCATGAAGCACTCGACAACGTCACTCCGGCCGACGTCTACGAGGGGCGCCGGTCAGCGATTCTCGCTCGACGCGAACAGATCAAACGGAGGACACTGGCACAACGCAAGCGGGAGAATCTACACGGACACAGCACGCGCAACCGGCGAGCAGTCTCTCTTGAAACTCAGGCCCAAAAGTCCGGATTGGTTTGACGACGTACACTCGCGTTTCAGGATCCATCAAGCTACGCGGAGTTCATTCTTTCGGAGTTCGTGGCGTGCACCGAACGATCCAAGGGTCGGGGACAGGGATGGTCGGGGCATCTCCTCACCTACGGCCGGGCGTTGCTCGACCTCCGAGACCTTGGGTATGTGGACGTGGCCAAGACGGTAGAGGCAAGCTTTGCGATGTACATCCGGCGTCTTCGGCTCGGACCGATTGACCCCGAAACCGATTACGGACCACGCCCAGAGCCGCCACCGACAGCGGTCGTTCCCACGCAGCACGACTACTGGACACAGCGACGTGGAGACTGGGATCTCGGCCACGCGATCAAGCATCCGTACGCTTTCTGTCGCCTGGCGAACCTGGCGCACGACCCAGATCTCGAGGCACGAAGTCGATCAGTTGCGTACCGGGTGTTGTGATCGCTTCCGTCTTAAATGAGCGTGCAGTTCAATCGGCGAGACTTCCTGACCGGCTGCCTAGCAGCGAGCGGCCTCGCGGGCTTCGGTTCCCGTGACCCTCACGCGCAGGGCGGCGGTCCGGATAGCGCCTTTCCCTGGGAGTCGTTGCGACGTCTCCTGCGTTCGCGCTATCCCGACCTCCGTCGACATTTCGCGTTCGAGTATTACCCGTGGTACGCCAATGACCCATTCCGGCACTGGCAGCAATGGGAACGCTCGCCCCCCGCGGATCTCGCCGGCAGTAGCATGCCGCTGCTCGGCGCGTATGACTCCCGGACGGTGCCCGTACTCGAGCAGCATGCGCGCTGGATCGTCGAAAGCGGCGTTGGCGTAGTCAATCTGAGCTGGTGGAGGCCAGGGAGCTTCAGCGACCGTGCCGTCTCGGTCGTGATGGACGTCATGCAGGCCCACGACCTCAAGGTCGCCTTCCATCTCGAGCCGTACGGTCCCGATCGGGCGGAGCAGCTACTGGCAGACGTCCGGTACCTGCTGCGGGAGTACGGGGACAAGCGCCGGTGGGACTGCCTGTATCTGAATCGGAGGGCGGACGGCACCGAGGGGCCGGTCTTTAAGCTGTTCGCCACCACACGCCCATCGCATGAGGAGGACTGTCACGGCGTGCGGCAGGTCCTGCCGGAGTATGTCGATGATGACCGGTGGCGATGGGCGACCGACCGGGTGCGCGAGGAGTTCGCCCTCTCGTTTCCCGATCTGCTCCTCCTGTCGGACGACAGCTGGAATCCGACCCGGATCCGTGACGCCGGCTTCGACGGCGTCGCGAGCTACGACGCGACCATCAACCCGACGCGGTGGCTCGACGCCGCGCTCGAGGCGTCGCGGCTGGGGTTGGTGTTCTCGTTCAACGTCAACCCGGGCTTCGACTCGATCGCACGTCGCAACGTCGCACCGGGAGAGTGCTACGCGGCACCCTCCTTCGTGCCGGCCGTGCAGACACTGGATTGGTCTCGGGCGGAGGACCGCGAGCGGGCGGCGCAGCTTGCGGACCGGCGGATCGTCGAGACGTTCGAGTACAACCTGTGGTTGCAGACCCACCCGTGGTTCGGCAACGTCGACACTGGATTCTTCTTGACCTACATCACGTCGTTCAATGAGTGGCACGAAGGCACGCAGTTCGAGCCGATGCGGGACCGAGGCGACTTGGCCCCGGCCGAGCGGGTGATCGGCTACCACAATCCCGAAGACGGCAAGTATCGTCTACGCCGCCTGAGGGAGCTGATCGGTCGTTTGACGTAGCGATGTCAGTGGCCGCCGAACCGGTAGATCGCGGCGGTGGTGAACCGACGCTGCCAGAAAGGGTTCGGGGCGAAGATACGCCGATAATCGAAGGTGATCCTGACCGAGACGCGGTGACCAACCGGCACGTCGGCCCCACCGCCGAGCTGCACCGCGCCATGACGCTCGAAGAAGTCGGCAGTACTCGCCACTGGAAATGTGGACCGCACATTTAAAGCGATCTGGGTCTGCCCGGCGAGCAGGCGCGCGACCGGTCGGATCGGCCCCGCCGGCATCGACACGCGGGCCCCGGCAAGGGTACCGAGCACGCTCGCATCGACGGCGAGAAGACGGCGGTCCTGCGTGTGCCGGCTGCGGTCGACTTCGACTTCGACGGCGAACCAGCTCGTGGCGTGCCATCCGCCACCGACAACCCATCCCGGACCATACCCGTCGACGATGTCGGTGTTGCCGACGACGGTCACCCCGCCGGAGACTTCGAACTCGCCGTGCTCCTGAGCGAGGCTCGGCGCCGAGACGGCAGCCAGAGCGAATACCAGCAGCACCATCGGGAGCGAGTGGGGGCGGAACACGGTCATGCGTGCGGCTATCCTGGAACGTCGCGGTAAGACCATGGTACCCATTCGGTACACGGCACGACGCGACCTATAATCTGACGAGTTCCCATGACCCGCATCCTCGGTCTCGCGTTGGTCGTACTGGTGACCGCGCTGTGCCAGCAGAGCATCGCCCAGACGATTCGTATTGAGCGTCTGGGCGACGGACCGATCATCCGCCCCGACATGGATGAGCGGATGGGCAGCAATATCGCTGGACCGTCACTGATCCGGGTGCCCGACTGGATCGCGAATCCGCTCGGGCGGTACTACCTGTACTTCGCCGACCACCGGGGCCTCTACATCCGCCTCGCGTATGCAAATGCGCTGACCGGACCGTGGACTATGCACGAGCCGGGGACACTGCAGATCGAACAGTCCCACTTCCCCACCAGCTGCCCCCCGTGCGGGAACGGCACCGGCAACCCGTATCCGCACGTCGCCTCGCCCGATGTGCATGTCATCGCCGATCGGCGCGAGATCGTCATGTATGTCCACGGACGCGACGTCGGACCGCAGGTGACCCGCGTGGCCGTCTCGACCGACGGGGTGCACTTCGAGGGGCGTCCCGAAATCCTCGGGCGGCCTTATTTCCGCGCATTCAGTCACGATGACCATGTCTTCGCCCTTGCGATGCCCGGCATCATCTATCGCTCACGCGACGGCATGACCGGCTTCGAGGAAGGTCCGAACCTGTTCCATCCCGACATGCGACACTCGGCACTGCTAAAACGCGGCAGCACGTTATTCGTCTTCTGGACAGAACGTCGCGACGCACCGGAGCGGATCTACGTCGCGCAGATCGACCTCGGCGGCAACTGGCGGGCGTGGTCGGCGACGACACCGGTCGATGTGCTGCGGCCGGAGCGACCATGGGAAGGGGCCGACCTACCGGTGGAGCCCTCCCGCGGCGGTGCCATCAATGTCCCGGTGAACCAGCTTCGCGATCCGGCGATCTTCGAAGAGAATGGCCGTGTCTATCTGCTGTACTCGGTGGCGGGCGAGCGCGGGATCGCGCTCGCCGAGGTGCACGTCGAACCCTAGGAGGCGCACGTCGACCCGAAGCTTGATGCGCTAGCGAATCGAATGCGAAGCGTGAAGGAGGAACCTGTGAAACGCATGACTATTGCCGTCGTTCTCGCCCTCGGTCTGGCGCTGGTGCCCGTCGTGGCGCAGCAGATCGACAACAGCGACGCGCCGGAGATTCCGTTTGTCTCGGTGCCGGACTACCTCAAGTACTCGCCCGAGATGAACCTGGGTGAGACGCTGGCCGTAGCGGAAAACTCGAAGGGTCACATCCTGGTGCTCAACCACCCGGGCTCGGCGGCCGTCGGTCCGCTCTACGGGAATGCGACGACGCAGCTGCTGGAGTTCGATGACCAGGGGCATTTCGTCCGCGAGATCGGCCAGGCCGTCTACGGCTTTGGGTATTCGCATTCGGCGCGTTACGACAAGTACGACAACCTCTGGATCGTCGACAAGGGGGCGAACACGGTCACCAAGATCAACCCCGCCGGCTACGTCACGCTCAATCTCGGCCGCCGACCGGAGGGCTACGAGCCACCGCATCACGCCTCTCCGCCGGACAAGGTGCACGTCGACGGCTACTTTGACGGTCCGACCGACGTCGGGTGGGACCAGGACGACAACATCTTCGTCAGCGACGGCTACATCAATTCACGCGTGGCGAAGTTCGACAAGCACGGCAACTGGATCAAGTCGTGGGGCACGTACGGGAACGAGCCGGGACAGTTCCGGCTCCCGCACAACATGAGTGTCGACCGCGAGGGGTACGTCTACGTCGCCGACCGCAGCAACCGCCGTATCCAGAAGTTCGACTCGGACGGCAACTTCCAGAAGATGCTCCACCTCAACGTGCCGTACGACAAGACCCGCCAGCCCGTGCTCGGCAACAAGAGCGCAAATCCCCCGGACGAAACCGCCCCGTGGACGATCTGCATTTCTGGCGGCGAGACACAGTACCTGTTCGCGTCCGACGTCGAGCCCGGGCGGATCTACAAGATGACGCTCGACGGCGAGATCCTCGGGTGGCTCGGCGAGTCGGGACGTCAGCTTGGCCAATTCAACTGGGTCCACGGCATCTCCTGCCGCTCGGACGAGACGCTCTACGTGGCCGACATGAACAACTGGCGAATCCAGAAGCTACTGCTCAACCGGCCGGGCAACCTCTCGCAGCCGTAGACGGGTAGGAGCCCGCGGTGAACGTCAGGCGCCCCACGGAGACCGGCGAGGCGCCTGACTGGCAAGGCGCGGCGAGGGAGTAAATCTGGAATTTGCGACCGAGGCGCAACGCCGCCAGACAGGATGCATCGGCGGTCGAATGCAGCACGACGTTCACCGCGGGCTCCTCAGGGCGACAACCTGTGCCGCAGGCTGTCGCTCCGCGGGCTCCTACCCGAGCTCGCCGTGCGAGCGATTCGACGACCCTCGCCGCTGCAACGTCTCTGCGCGGCGCCGTTTTGCGAACGCTCGCTGGTCGGCCACCTGATCGAATTCGTCGACGATCTCGAGGCCGAGCAAGTCCTCGAGCACGTCTTCCAGCGTCACGATCCCCGCGAACCCGCCGAACTCGTCGATGACGGCCACGACATGTTGCCGGCGCTCCAGGAACCCGCGCAGCAGCCGGTCGAGCGACGTCGTCGCGACCACGAAGCGAATCGGTCGCATCAGCGCCGACAACGTCGTGTCGAACCGATCATTCGCGACGGCCGTGAGAATGTCGACTTTGTGTACAACGCCAATCAACTCTTCCGGATCGCCCTCATAGACCGGCACTCGGCTGTATCTCTTGAGCTCACTCATCCGCGCGGCCTCCCGTACTGTCGTCTCGGCGGCCAGGGTGAACACCACCGGCCTCGGTGTCATCACCTCGGCCGCCGTCCGACGCTCGAGCGACAGCACGTTACGTATGACCCGTGCCTCGTCCGGCTGGAGGTCGCCCGACCGCAAGCCGAGTCCGACCATCGTCAACAGCTCGTCATCGGAAATTCGCTGCTCATGATGGCCACTCCACACGAGCTTGGTCGCCTGTTGGGTGAGCGCGATGAGCGGTCGGAAGAAGGCGACGAGCCACGTCAGCGGGCGTGCGATCAGGGGCGCGAGTCCTCTCGCGTAGACCACGCCGACGGTCTTCGGCAGCACCTCGGAAAACAGCAGAATCGCCAGCGTGAAGACGACGGAGAAGATCCAGATGTTACCGCCGAACACCTGCGCCGCCAGGGCGCCGGCGATGGCACCGCCGCCGGTGTTCGCGATGGTATTCAGCGAGAGCACGGCGGCGATCGGGCGGTCGACGTGCCGGCGCATCTCCTGCAACATGTGACCGGCCGGTTGGCGGGCACGCACCAACGCCTCGATGCGGCTGGCCGGAACGGAATACAGCACCGCTTCGAACAGGGAGCATGTCGCCGACGTCACCAAAACCACCGTGACCACCATGAGCAGCTCTAGCATTGTGCAAGAATACGCCCACGGCGCGTTTCCGTCTGGGTGACGGTTCGCTCAAGAGGCAAAAGCGAAATCGATGATCGAACGCCGGTTCTACACCGACGTCACCCGCTACTTCGACCGGGCCGCGGCCTTGACCGCGCACCCGCCCAGCCTGCTCGAGCAGATCCAGCGGTGCAACAGCCTGTACCGTTTCGATTTCCCGGTACGCCACCCTGACGAGCGTATCGAGGTCATCCGTGCCTGGCGCGCGGAGCACAGCCAGCACCGGCTGCCGGTCAAGGGCGGCATTCGCTACAGCGCCGAGGTGGCTGAGGACGAAGTGATGGCGCTGGCCGCGCTCATGACCTACAAGTGCGCGCTGGTCGAAGTGCCGTTCGGCGGCGCCAAGGGAGCGATCCAGGTCGACACCCGCGCCCATGACCGCGAGCAGATGGAGCGCATTACACGCCGCTACGCCTACGAGCTGATCAAGAAGAATTTCATCGGTCCTGCCGTCGACGTCCCGGCGCCCGACTATGGCATCGGTCAGCGTGAGATGGCCTGGATTGCCGATACCTACCTGGCCGTGCGGTCCGAGCAGATCGATGCCCTGGGCTGTGTGACCGGCAAGCCGGTGACCCTGGGCGGCGTCCCTGGCCGGCTTGAGGCAACCGGCCAGGGACTCTTCTACGTCCTTCGAGAAGTCTGCGGCATGAGCGACGACATGAAACGGCTCGGTCGTCGACCGGGCTCGACGGGAAGCGCATCGTCGTGCAGGGGTTTGGCAAGGTCGGCTACTGGGTGGCGCGGTTCTGTCATCAGGCGGGTGCGGTGATCGTCGGCATTGCCGAGCGCGACGGGGCCATCGTGAGCGCGACAGGCTTCGATCCGGAGCAGGTGCACCAGCACCGCCGCGCGAGCAAGACCATCATGGACTACCCGAGCGGCGAACGCCTCGAGAACCCCGGCGACGCGTTGACACTCGAGTGCGATGTGCTGATTCCGCCCGCACTGGAAAACCAGCTCACGGCCGACAACGCGGCCGATGTGAAGGCGCGCATCATCCTGGAAGGGGCGAACGGACCGACCACCCCCGAGGCCGACGCGATCTTTGGCGAACGCGGCCTGCTCGTCATCGTCATCCCAGACGTCTACGCGAACGCGGGCGGCGTCATCGTCTCCTGCTTCGAGTGGCTCAAGAACCTGTCGCATGTCCGCTTCGGCCGACTCGAACGGCGGTACCAGGTACACGCCGACAATCGACTGCTCCAGGCCATCGAGACCGCGACCGGCAAGCGGCTGACCGCCGCCGAACGGGGGATGATTGTCCAACCGGTCGATGAGCTGACCGTCGTCAACTCCGGTCTCGAAGAGACGATGGTCGTCGCATATCACGCCATCCGCGACCAGTGTCAGCGGACCGACGGCGTCGACGACCTCCGCACCGCCGCCTATCTCGAGCTCGGGATCTTTCCGTAACGATCGCGCCCGTGGCCCCAGTCGTCTTGAAATTCGGCGGCACATCGGTCGGCGATGCCGCCGCGATCGGCCGATTGGCCGACATCGTCGCGCGTGAGGTCCGTCCACGTCTGGTCGTCGTCTCGGCGTTGAGTGGCGTCACGGATCTCCTGGTCACCCTCGGCGAACTGGCGAGCGCGGGCGATGCGGCGGGAGTCGGCCGAGTGCTCGAACGTCTCCGCTCGCGTCACGCCACGCTTGCCGCCGAGGCGGTAACAGAGCGTGAGCGGGCGACGCTGACCCCGACGCTCGACGCCACGCTCGACGAGCTTCACACGCTGACGCGCCCCCCCGACACGCGCGTCTGGCCGTCGCCCCGCGACCGAGACGCCGTGCACGCCTGTGGAGAGCAGCTGTCGAGCCGCCTGATCACCGCGGCGTTGCGGTCGCGCCACATCGATGCCATCTGGATTGACGCCACCGACGTGCTCGTCACCGACGACACGCACGGACGCGCCCACCCCGATGTCGACGCCACGACGGCGGCGTTGACGGGAGCCGTGTCGCGCGTGTTTGACGGCGGCGGGGTTCCGGTCATCGGCGGCTACATCGGCGCCACACCGGACGGCGTAACCACGACGCTCGGGCGCGGTGGGTCCGACTACTCCGCCTCGCTCTTCGGCGCCGCGCTTGGTGCAGCGGAGATCCAAATCTGGACCGATGTCGACGGCATGCTGACGGCCGATCCTCGCATCGTGCCGACGGCACATCTCGTCCCACATCTGTCGTTTGCCGAAGCGGCGGAGCTCGCCTACTTCGGCGCCAAAGTCTTACATCCGTCGTCGGTGCAGCCGGCGGTCCGGGCCGGAATTCCGGTGCGTATCTTGAACGCCGCGAATCCGGACGGGGTCGGCACGACCATTTCGGCGTCGCCACCGCCCCGGGTCGAAGCGATGACCGCGCTCGCCTCGAAGCGCGGGGTGACGGTCATTGAGATCACGTCGGCGCGAATGCTCATGGCGCACGGCTTTCTGCAGCGTCTCTTCGCGGTGTTCGACCGGCTGGAAACAGCCGTCAACGTGGTGACGACGTCGGAAGTCAACGTCTCGGTGACGGTCGACGATACCGACCGGCTCGATGCGTTGGTCGCCGAGCTCAGACGCTTCGCCGAAGTCGTCGTTGAGCCGCAGATGGCGTTGCTCTGTGTCGTCGGCGAGAATCTGCACGAGGATGCCCGGCTCTTCGGACAGATCGTGACCGCGCTCGGCGCTATTCCTGTTCGCATGGTGTCGCAGTCCGCCTCTCGACGCACCGTGACCTTCGTCTTGCGCGAATCCGATCTCCCCCAGGCGCTGGCGGGCCTGCATGACCGCTTCTTTCCGCCGCCACCGAAGGATGCACGATGAACCAGCACGGCAAGACGCAACCCGACAGCTGGCAGGATCGCGAGCTTCTGGAGGGACCGCAGACGCGGCGGCGCGAGCTCAGCCTTCTGTTTCGCGCGTTCACCGATTTCGTCGGCGGCTTTCGCGGTCTGGCGTACGTCGGGCCGTGCGTCACCGTGTTCGGATCCGCGCGGTTCCTCGAGGGACACGAGTACTACGAGGTCGGGCGCCGAGTCGGGCGCGCGGTGAGCGAGCTCGGGTTTACCGTGATGACCGGCGGTGGGCCCGGACTGATGGAAGCCGCCAACCGCGGCGCGAAGGAGGCGGGCGGGCGCTCGGTCGGGTGCAACATCGTGCTCGGAGCAGAAGAAGCGCCGAATCAGTATCTCGACCGCTGGGTGACGGCGCGGTATTTTTTCGTACGCAAGGTGCTGCTCTTCAAGTACTCGTATGCATTCGTCGCGCTTCCGGGCGGGTTCGGCACGATGGACGAGCTGTTCGAAGCGCTTACCCTGGTGCAGACCGGCAAGATCGACAACTTTCCGATTGTGCTGATGGGCACCGACTACTGGAAGCGGCTGCTGCACCTGGTCCGCAACATGGTCGACGAAGGTGCCATCGCGCCGGGCGAAATCGACACCTGGCTGACCACCGACGACATCGACGAGGCGATGGCGCACATCCGGCGGTATGCCGTCGATGGGTTCGGATTGACGGTGCGACGCCCGCCGCGGCCGTCGCGGCTGCTCGGGGAGAAGCAGCTACCAGCCGCCAAGCGTCCGCTGCGGTGACGTCGGATCGGCTGGGCGGCAGGGCGCGCACGGCGCGCCCCCGCCGGCACGGAGCCCCGCGCGAGTGTCGGCGGCGGGGTTCGGGGCCGCAGGCCCCGTCTGAATTAGCCCGGCGCCATGAAGGGCTAAGGATTGAGATCCACGGCGAGCAGCGTATCGCCGTTGCGCACGAAGAAGCGACCACCGGAGATGGCGGGGTAGGCGCGCACGACCGGCGGGAGCAACATGGCGCTCGCCACGGGTGCGTATGCGTCGGGCGACGCCTCGGCGAGCACCAGCTCGCCCGACTCGCGCATGATGACGAGCAGGTCGCCGGCCAGCGTCAGGCTCCCGGCGCCGTAGCGTCCGGTGTCCCACGCGACGTCTCCGGAATCGAGCGCCACCGCACGGAGGCTTGGGCCGTACTCCTGTCGACCGTGGTACCCGTAGAGATAGCCGTCGTGGTGGACGCTCGTCGCGTAATGATTCGACAGCGCGTCATCCGACGTCCAGACCTCTTCCAGGGTCAGCCCCGCGACGCGGAAGACGCCGGCACCGGTGCCGTACTGCGCCGAGACAAAGACCCGCTCTCCAATGACGAGCGGCGTCGCCGCGTTTACCGAGGCGCGTATCCGCGCCCGCCAGCTTCGCTGAAACCGGGTGCGTCCGGTCGCGGGATCGAGCGCCACGAAATTGTCTCGGGTGAAGAACAACGCATGCCGGACACCGCCGAACGTCGCCGCCACCGGCGATGAGTAGCTCGCCTCCTCCCCGGGGGCCGTCCACAGCACGTCACCCGAGCTGGCATCGAAGGCAACAATGCCGGCATCGGGGCCGCCGATGTTCGCGAGCACGCGACCGTCCTCGACCAGCGGCGAGCCGGCTGCCCCGAAGAACGCCTTGCGAAACCGAAACCGCGCGCGGGTGTCGACGCTCCAGAGACCGTTCCCGCTCTCGAGGTCGACCGCATGGAGCTGGCCCTGCGCGCCAAAGGTAAACACCCGACCATCGGCGACGACCGGCGACGAACGCGGGCCTTCGTCGAACCCAAAATCGTCGCGATACGTCGTCGCGTAGGCATATCGCCAGATCGGCTCTCCGGTCGCGGCATCGAATGCCTCAAGTACCTCTTCCCCTCCGACCCGGTGAAAGAGCACGAGCCGCGCGTCGGCCACGACCGGACCGGCGAAGCCGGCGCCGACCGATCGCCGCCAGAGCTCCGGCGGCACGCCGCCGGGCCAGCGTCTGGCGAGCGCCGGTCCGTCGTACTGGCCGTTGCGCTGCGGTCCGAGAAACTGTGGCCAATCCTGCGCCATCAACGACGCGCCAGCGGCCATGAGAACGACGTTCAGGCCGCGGCCAAACGCCGAGCGTCGAACGGCTCGCGACATCGTCATGAATGGATCTCGTTCGGCGTCGCGTCATTCATCGTACTGGCCGGATTGGCCACGCGCCATTCCTTAACCAATGTCGCGTACACCACGTGGTCGACGAAATGATCGTACAGCCACTCGGCATCACGAAGGAGGCCTTCTTGCCGAAATCCGAGGCGTGCCGGGATCGCGCGGCTCTTCCGATTCTCGACGGCGCATCGGATTTCGACGCGATTGAGGCGCGCCTCGTCGAATGCATGTGTGATCAACGCGCGGCACGATGCGGTCACCAGTCCGCGCCCCTGATACGCCTCACCGATCCAATACCCGAGCGATGTCAAGCGGTTGCGCCAGTCGATCTGGTGATGCCCGACGATGCCGGCGATGTGGCCGTCGATCTTGATCGCCAGCTGCGCGCCGTTGTTTTGCGCCACCTGCGCCTGTGCGGCACGAATGAACGCGCGGGTGTCATCGACTCGACGAATGCTGTCGAGCCACGGCAACCATTCACGAAGGAAGCTCCGGCTCTTGTCGGTGAGCACGAACAGCTCGTCGGTATCCGACAACTCCAGCGGCGCCAGCGCGAATTGCTCGGCAACGGAAATCGTCTGCATGACGGTGAGTCGCGGCACCCGTCGGACGGGTGTCAGCGATTATACTCAGCGAACCCTGAAGTCCAGGGCAGGCCCCGTCTCATGAACACAGAGGTCGCAGACGACATCGTGATCCTCCGCCCAGAAGGGCGTCTCACCATCGAAACCCACGGCGCGATCGGAGCGACCGTTCGCCGACACGTCGACGCCGGTCGTGTCAAACTGGTCATCAACCTTGCCCGGGTGCCCTACACCGACAGTATCAGCGTCGCCGAACTTGTTCGTGCCCACACCATTGCGTACCGAGCGGGTGGCCGCCTGTTGCTGGCCGACGTGCCCGACACGGTTCGAACGCTTTTGAGCATGACGCGCCTGAATACCGTGGTCGGCATCGCCCCGGCTGAGACCGATGCGATGCACATCTTGTCTAAGGCGCGCACAGCGCGCCTCCGCGGGAGCGGCGCGGGGCTCACGGGGTCCCCGCAAGCGACCGCGGCAGGGTTCGGGGCCGCCGGCCCCGACAAGGAGAGGTCGTGAGGCGTCGTCACCAATTCGTGGTCCTGGGACTCACCGTGGGCCTATCAACATGCGCGTCGACGTCCGCTCGCCCCCAAGGTGCCGACCAGTCGGTCGGGATGGTCGCGGTCGCCGGCGAGGGTGCCAAGTACTGGACCCGGTGGCGCGGACCGTCCGGACAGGGTCTGGTCGCAGGCGGCGGTTATCCCGACCGCTGGAGCGAGACCGATAACGTCGTGTGGCGCACGAGCGTGCCGGGCAGCGGCAATTCGTCCCCCGTCGTCTGGGGCGACTACATCTTTCTGACGACCGGGCGCAACAGTGGGCGGCGCCTCTTTGTCCAGGCCTATGACCGCACCACTGGCTCATTGCGGTGGGACACCGAGGTGGTGCCGGGCCGGCGGGAGCATGTGCACTCGAAGAATGGCCCAGCGTCGGCCACGCCGACGACCGATGGCGAACGGGTCTACGCCTCACTCGGCGGGCGCGGGATCGTGGCGCTCGACTTCGGCGGCAACATTCTCTGGCACACCGAGGTCGGCGCTATCAGCAACTACCATGGTCCGGCCGGCTCGCCGCTCCTGTACGGCGACCTACTCATCCTCTATCAAGACCAGAGCCGTGGCGGATTCGTCGCCGCCTACAAGACCGCGACCGGCCGCGAGGTGTGGCGCACCGCTCGACGCGCCAGCGTCGGCTGGGGTTCGCCGGTCGCGATCCGGGTCGGCGATCACGACGAGCTGGTCGTCAGCAGCCAGAACACCGTCAATGCCTACAACCCCGACACGGGACAGGAGCTGTGGCGATGCGGAGGGAATAGGTTCGAGGTGATTCCGACCCCCGTGGTCGCCGCCGGGCTCGTCTTCTGCACGTCCGGTCGGGCCGGTCCAACCTTGGCCATTCGCCCCGGAGGGCGGGGCGACGTCACGGATACACACGTCGTCTGGTCGACGTCGCGCGGCTCGCCGTTCGTCCCGTCGCCGATCGCCTACGGCGACTACCTCTACACGATCAACGACATGTCGAGCATCATCACCTGCTTCGAGGCGGCCACCGGAACGGTGATGTGGCAGCAGCGGCTGGGACGGGCGGCGCGCGAGGGCATCTCCGCCTCACCGGTCGTGGTCGATGACAAGGTGTTCGTGACGAACGACGCGGGCATCACCTTCGTCCTTCGCACCGGACCGGAATTTGAGCTCCTCCACACCAACGACATTGGAGCGCGCACGCTCGCTTCGCCGGCGCTCGTTGACGGGCGCTGGTACATCCGAACGGAAGACGAATTGATTGCGATAGGCAACTAATTAGCGTACACACCGCGCGCGCGCGCGGGAGCGGCGGGGCTATGGGGCCCCTGCAAGCGACGGCGGCGGGACGGGAAGACCGCTTGGCTATAACGCGTTTCGTTAGTGCGTAGCGGGCGCGTGTGGGCCCGTGCACGCGTGCGGCAGCCACGGCCGGGGCGTTCGAGCCCGCCCGGTCCTCCGGGCGGCGGCCTTCGCAGGTTCGGGCGGCTCAGCAGCTGGTCTCTCGGAAGAATCCGTCGGAGGAACCGCCACTCGGCCCCTGAAAGTGGCACCTCTGCCGCCGTGACGACGCGGATTCCGAGAGAGACCAGTGTTGGGCCGCTCGCTCGGCGATGCCGTTCGAACCTGTCTGGCGTCGGGGTCGAAGAACGGGCGTTATGTTGACAAGGGGAGTCTAGTAGCGCCTCTCGTTACAAAACTAAGGAGAGGGAGTCATGCTGTACATGATGGAGTGGTCACTGAAAGCAGATGGTTACGACAAGGCACACAATAGATTTCTTGAAGAGGCAGCGCCAATGCCTGAGGGGTCAACGTTACTTGGTCGTTGGCACGCCCCGGGATCCGTGAATGGATGGCTGTTGGTTGAAACGGATAAACCGGAGACGGTGTATGTCCATGCCGCAGAATGGGGCGACGTCGTTGATTGGGAAACCACGCCGGTCTTCACTGATGAGCAGGCGGGTGCATCAAGCGTGGAAGGACGTGGGCGGCGGTAAACGAGTGTCGAATCGTCACTAAGTGTCCGCGCAGGAATAACTCCCCATTTTCAACAGCGGGGTTGGAGCGTGTAGTTCCAGGCGGGCAGGGGTTCGAGCTCCTCCAGAGCCAGCGTGTTCATGTCTGCCGCCGCGATCTTGATGCCCTTCACATAGGATCGGCGAACCAGGTGAGCACGAACGCGGAGTCCGGTTGAGGTGCGCGTCGTTCGGAGGTAGTTGAGAATCGTGTCATAGCTGTCGAGCGGCTTGCCAGCCCAGTTCTTGCTCACCTCGCTGAACAGTCGATGCTCGATCGGGTTCCACTTCGAGGCTCCCGGCGGGTAGTGAGCGACGGTGATCGACAGGCCATGTCGGTCGCAGAGGCTGCGCTGGAGCCCGAACTTCCAAGCGCGGCATCTGGCGCCGTTGCTTCCTCCGCCATCGGCGAGGATCGCCAGTTCGCGGGACCCGGGGTAGCGCGTCGCGCCTTCGGTGCGCCACCACTGCTCGATGGCGTCCACGGCGAACGACGGGGTGTCGTAGGTCGTGCCGACGAACATCGTGCCGCGATTGGCCTGCAGGTCATAGATGCCGTAGGGAATCGCGATCCCCTCGGCCTCGGACCGGAAGTCGTGGTCGTTGACAACCACGGGCGCACGATTCCAGGCGACGCCCGCGTTCTTGAAGTGGCCAACCAGTTCTTTCTTCTTGGTATCCACGCTGATGATCGGCGCCGCGTCAGTGACGAAACGCTCCCGAAGCGAGGCGATTTGCTCGAATTGCTCATTCCGCCGTGCCGGCGAGCCAGTGGAGCGTTTCTTCTGATTGACGCGCAAGGAGAACCCCAACTGCGTGAGCAGCCTGGCCACGGTGCGTGGGCCCACGCTGATGCCAAGCGACTGCAGCTCGGCGGCGATCTTCTCGGTGGTCCTTCGGGTCCATTTCAACCCGGACATGGGGTCGCCCGCCGTCTCGTGCGTCATCAGCTCGTCGATGCGCGCGATGACCGCTGGCGTTTTTTTTCCACCGGTCGGCGTCCGGCGCCAGCCCGGCGGACACGCTCGACAGTCACATCGCGGTCCAGGAGGTGGTGCCGCCCGCGGGCCACGGTCCCCGCGTCCAGCCCCAGCAGGTCGGCGATCGCCTGGTCGCCTCCGTGGCCCATCTTGAGCGACTCCAGGCCGGCGTACAGGCGTCGCTGTTGCTCATCGAGCAGGCTGAAAAACAGCACAATCGATGCCTTGAGCTCATCGGGGAGGACATCGACGTGCGGCAGCCGCCCCCCGAGTGGGGTCGCCGCGTCACGGACCCGGCGCGCGGTGAGCTGAGCGTCCCTCGTGGCGGTATCGGGGGAACAGTACAGATAGCGCCCGGCGAAGGACGCACGCGCCAGCTTCTGCTGACGGACCAGCCTCAGCAACGCCCCCTTCACCTCCACGTTGAGGACCCCCTCGAGCTCGGCCACGAAAAATCCGGCGTCGGCCTCCTGGACCAGCGCTTCCGCGGTGGCCAGCAATGTCCCGCGCCGCGAAAACCACACCGAGCGATACGACCACAGGCCCCACGCATCGTACTGGGGGATATCGGCCAACGTGTAATATCGCCCGCGGTGGGAGTAGCTGGTCTGATAGGACAGCTCCGCCAGCTTCCGGAAGATCGTGATGTCCGCTGCGCTCCCCAGGACGTCTTTCAGCTCGGTCATCGTGGCGATCTTCTGCTTCCGCAACAACGTGGTGAGGTCCCGCGCGCGATAGTGTTCGGTTCGCATAATGATAGAGTAATACCTGCAAAGGAGATACTCTATCATTACCTTGCTACCTCGCCGCGGGTGGCCATCGGTGCTACAGGCTACAATTTCAGGGTCGAGAGGGCCGGCGGACTCAACTCGGTGGAAACCCGTCAGCTAGAATTCCGCCAACAACACTGGAGTTATTTCTGCGCGAACCCTAAGCGATCGTGGCTGACCCCAAGGGCGTGATCGTGGCCGGTGAGACGCGGTACAAGGCGGCTGTCTTGATCGGGTGGACGGCGGCGCCGGTGGTCACCATCCCTGCTCGCCAGGCGCGCGCCTACAGATTGGTCGACAACCGGACGTCCGAACTGACGTCCTGGGACACGGACCTACTTCCTGATGAGCTCGCCGGGCTGAACGACCTGGACATCTTCTCGTTCGACGATGTATTGCCGCTGGCGGCAACGGCCGGCAAGACGGACCCGGACGACATCCCTGAGACGCCGAAGAACCCCGTCTCTCGAGTCGGGGACATCTGGACACTCGGGAAGCACCGCCTGATGTGCGGGGACGCCACGAAGCCGGAGCATGTCGAGCGGCTCCTGGACGGTGCCGAGCCTGACCTGATGGTGACCGATCCTCCCTACGGCGTGAACTACGACTCCATGTGGCGCTACACGACCGGGATTAGCACGAAAGGGATCGCGACAGGGAAATCCGCAAACGATGACAATGCCGACTGGCAGGCCGCGTATACGCTCTTCCCGGGGAACATTGCTTACGTGTGGATGTCAAGCCTCGCCCTTCCGGTCGCGGCCGGCGGGCTCGCCGCCTGCGGATTTATCCCACGCTCCTTGATCATCTGGGACAAGGGGCACATCGTCATCGGACGAGGGCACTACCACTGGAGGCACGAGAGCTGCTGGTACGCCGTCAAGAAGGGCGGAAAGGCCAACTGGAAGGGCGACCGGAAAGCGTCGACCCTCTGGGAGATTGATAACCCTCGGAAATCTGAGACGGGCCACTCGGCCCAAAAGCCTGTCGAGTGTATGCAGAGGGCCATCCATAACCACAGGGGTGATGTCTACGATCCGTTCGTCGGGTCGGGCACGACGGTCATCGCCGGCGAGCAGGAGGGGCGCAGCGTCTACGCGCTCGAGATCGAGCCCGCGTACGTCGACGTGACGGTCAGGAGGTGGGAAGACTTTACCGGAAAGAAGGCCAAGCGGAAGGGAGGATGAACGCATGGCACTGATTGGATCATCGTCCAGTTTCGTGTTGGCCCGTTACGGAAAGACCAGCCGGTGTAGCGAGTGCCTCAAGGAGATCCCCGCGCACAGCTACGCTCTCGTTTCCTCTCGGTCTGGTCGCGTGGTCAAGCGAGTGTGTTCGGATGCGTGCCGGGAGGTCTTTGACGACCGTTTCTGGCAGGAGCGCGCCGATGACAGACAGGCAGACCGGCCGGAAGGCGACCAAAACCACAGGAGAGTGCCATGATTGAAGCGGTAATGCTATTCGTAGCGGTCTATATCCTCTCAGGAGTGTTCGTCACCAGGCGGATTTCCCGAAACATCACGGATCACGGCGGTCGGATCGCCAATCTTGAGGCGGTGAGTCACCGTAGACCGTACGCCGAAGTCAAGGCCGAAGGTCAATACAAGTGACAACGCCATGAAAGGTAAACACAGAACGCCAATTCCCAGGTCACCGGCGCGTAAGCGGATGCCGCGGTCCAAGCCAGCCCCGCCACGTGCGAAGGGGGAAATCGAGCGTCTTGCGGTGCGGCGTTGTGCGGCGATGAAGTATCGGTTGGCCGGTGCGAGCTACCGAACGATCGCGGAGAAGCTGACCGAGGAACGGGCGCAGGCGTACGCCGACGAGCACGGTGTGAGCGTCGAACGGGCCATGAAGAAGATCCCGCACGTCTCGGTCCGCACGGTCTGGGATGACGTGACCGCCGAATACGAGGAACTGCGGCGCGAGACGGAGGTGAATCGCGCGGACTCGATGGCGCTTCAGAACGCCCGGTTGGATCAGGTGTTCTCAAAGGCGCTGTCGCTATTCTCGAAGGGCGACGTGCCGGCTGGTCGACTGGCTGTCG
Source organism: Vicinamibacterales bacterium (assembly GCA_963662965.1). Classification (GTDB taxonomy): domain Bacteria; phylum Acidobacteriota; class Vicinamibacteria; order Vicinamibacterales; family UBA8438; genus DTWD01. The sequence goes on from OY759970.1 coordinate 1,079,828, forward strand.
TGACGATGGTGCGCCGGGCGAAGCTGAACGGTCTGGACGCACCGACGAAGATCGCGCCGACGGACCCGACAGGCGAGCAGCCGGTCGACACCGGCGCAATTCCAGTCAACAGTCTGAGTGAAGACACGCTCCGTCGCGTGCTGCGCGAAATCAAGTCGAGGGAGAAGGATGAAAGTTCTATGGTTTAGGCGCGGGTGCAACGACGTCGGAGCGCTCACCGCGTATGAATTGAAGTCTGGCAAGACGATGTATCAGGCGGATCGGCCCCGAATCTAGGTGTTTGCACGAGGAAAACTGCCAGGAATCACAGGGTTTTGTGGAAATGCCAGCCCAAGGCGCTGAGCGGCCCTAGGGCGCGATTTACCAGCGGCGGACGGAGGATGGGGTGCCAGGGCCAGCGTTCGCGCCCTAGCAGTCCGTGGTGAAAGTCCCACGTCGCACCGAGAGTCGTCGGGATCGACGCTGCGCCGGACCCCTGCAAGGCGAGACGAGGGAGTATACCGGCAGCATTCGACCGAGGAACAACACAGTCAGGGCGGATGCAGCGCCAGCCGAATGCAGCGGGACTTCCACCGCGGGCTGCTAGCCGGCAAATCGCATGCGTGGCTATCTTCGCACCGCCGTCGTCATCGGGCTCACCGTCGGGCTCCTGGCGTTTTTTCTCCGCAGCGCGGATCTGGCGTCGGTGTGGGCGCAGATCCGCCGCGCCAGACTCGACCTGGTCACCGCCGCGTTCGGGGCCGTGGCGGTGTCCTACGTGGTGCGGGTGCGACGGTGGCAACGCCTGCTCGCCCCGATCGGTCGGGTGGGGTTCGCCCCGGCGGCGCGAGCGACGGCCATCGGGTTCGCCATTACGGCGGTGCTGCCGGGGCGGTTGGGCGAGGTCCTGCGGCCGTATCTGCTGGCGCGTCGCGAGCGGTTGAGCGCGAGCGCGGCGCTGGCGACGATCGTGTTGGAGCGTCTGCTGGACGTGATTGCGGTGGCGTTCCTGTTTGGTGTCTTCCTGCTGTTCTTCAGCGGCGACCTGCAGCAGACCGACCCGCAGGTGCTGACCGCGCTCACGGTGGGCGGGCTCGTCGCGGCGATCGGCGCGACAACGGTGCTGGCGCTGATCGTGGTGGCGGCGTACGCGCCGGACCGTGTCGCTGGCGTCGTGGCGCAGGTTGAGCGCCGGTTACCGCAACGGGTCGGAGCGGCGGCGGGTCGCTTTATTATCAGGTTCAGCGCCGGTCTTGGCATCGCCCGTCAGCCGGGCCGCTTCATACGCGCCTTTGCCTGGTCGTTTCCCGTGTGGTTGTCTGTCTGCGTCTCGGCGTGGTGCGTGTGCCAGGCATTCGGGATTGCGCTGCCACCTGGCGGGTCGCTGCTGTTGATGATGCTGATGGTGCTTGGGGTGTCGGTGCCGACGCCCGCCGGCGTCGGCGGATTCCACGCAGCCTTCCAGGTCGGTGTGACCAGCTTCTACGCCGCGCCGGTCGATGCGGCGGTCGGCGCGGCGCTGGTGCTGCACGCACTGTCGTTCGGGCCGGTGACGCTGCTCGGCATCGTCTGGATGGCGCGCGATGGGTTGACGCTCCGGAGCGCGGTGGACCTGGCGTCCTCGGGTGGGATGGCCAACGGGAGCGGAACGGAACCGGTCGGGGTCTCAGGGTCCGGTCAAGAATAGGTTCGCATCTTGTGGGCCGTCGAGATCGACGCTGCGCACGGCCCCAGCAAGGCGCGAGGAGGGAGCATGGAGGCAGTATTCGACCCCTGCAAGGAATGGTCTAGCGCCGGCCTCTACGGGATGGATCGGCGGCCGTCAACGTCGGGCTGACGGTCAGTGGTGCGCACGGCGCACTGACGGACGCGAAGAGAACCGTTGAGGTGATGCGCGCCATGCCCGCGGCCCGGAAGAAGCGGAAGCGGAACCCGAACAAGTGTGCCCCGCACCGGTGGCTGTTGCCCAACCACGGGGCCGACGCCCTGACGTGCGAGAAGTGCGGGCGATATCTAAAGGCCGGTGACCAGGTGTACGGTGCGATGCCAAGCATCATCGCCAACATCGCCAACTTGCACAACGTGCCGGAAGCGGACGTTATACATCGCCTGAGTCACCCGGCGTGGAGCTAGTCAGAAGGCGATTACAGCCGTCCTGCACGGGTCAGGCCGGCCCGCTTGTAGCCGATGACTTTCGCCGTGCCACGTCGTCGTAATCGGCCCTGGCGCAGCTCCGCGAACAGGCCGAGACGTGGCTCCGATTCTGGACTGGCTGCGGGTCAATCAGCCCGAGGCGCTGCGGGTGTTTCGTTGAAGTGAATCCGGCCCGTTTCTCCCCGTTCGGTGTCGGAGAGCACGACGTCTTACCGTCAACGGTAACGGCCGGCAAGACGAACCCTGACGACATTTGAGCAGGAGGGGCGTCGTGTCTACGCCATCGATATCGACCCCGCTTACGTCGATGTGACGGTCAAGCGGTGGGAAGATTTCACCGGCCAGAAAGCCAACAAAACCAAAGGAGGGTGACATGAACTTACTGGAGCAGAAGCTAAACCCGGCTGACCTGGACGCGATCAAGACCCTGGTCGACTCGGATGCGACGATGGAGGAATTGACACAGGCGGCTACGTGGCACGCCTTGCACGCGCGGGTGCAACGGATGGAAGCGGCGTTGATCCGCCGCGACACCAGTTCGCAGGCCTAAAAGCCAGCTGGAAGCGGAAACGCCATGGCGAGGAAACATCGCACGGTTCCCAGACCACCCTCTCGGAAGCGCACGGCGTCTGCCCGGCCGGTTCCGCCAAGGCGATGGAGGAATTGACGGCGTCTGCCCGGCCGGTTCCGCCCAAGGGGGAAGAGGAAGGCACCGCTGTGCGCCGTGTAGCGGCCATGAAATACCGTCTGGCGGGGGCGACTTACCGCGTCATCGCGGAGAAGCTGACGGAAGAGCGGGCGCAGGCGGACGCGGACGAGCTGGCTCACCTATCGCACGTTCGCGCTCAAGCGCCCGCTACGGCTTGCGTGGCGGCAGATGTACCGGCAGTTCGGCGTGGACCCGGCCAAGGCGGGCGAGGCAACCACCGTGCAAAACTTCCGCAAGGACTGTTTGCGCGAACTGAAGAAAATCAAGATGGCCTGGCCGGACCTGCACTACCAGACGGTCAAGGGGGCGCTGCTGCTCTCCCCCTCGCCGCTGGCGATCGCGCCGTCACAATTGCGGCTCGTGGAATAGTCTCAGGTCCTCGTGTATCCACTCGAGGCTGCACTTGTGCATGGCGGTCGTGGGCCGGTGAGATTTATGACCCCCCGAATCGGTAAGAAATGGTGGCACTCCTGTATACCCAATCGGCTACAAGAACGCCGGCTGGTCTGGGCACTTAAACGGGAGATTGCTGCGTTGGAAGATGACTTCTCGACGCAATATGAAAATGCACGCAATCAAGGCCAGCAAGAGGAAGCCGTTATTGCCTGGCACCATAAGTCGGAAAGGCCAGAAGCCGAACTGGGAAAGATTGAGACCAACAAGCTCTTACGGCGCGCCGAAAGACGCGGTCTCGATTTATATGACGAGCAGAGCTGGTGGACGGACCATCCGAATCATCAGTCCGAGGCTCGGTTCCTGACCTACTCCGGCCGAGGTAAAGCGAAGCGCCTAATTCGAAACGATTTTCGTCAGTCGGCAATGTGGTGGATCATGGCGCTTACTGGCCTCGGAGGAACAGTAATCGGCATTCTTTCGTTGCTCAACTCCAACCGATGACCGATGGCATTTGATGACGTAAGAACTGAGTACCACTTGACGCCGGATGGGTGGGTGAAGGGCACTTGTCGGTACTTTGGGAGCTCCAAAAACGAAGTGGAGCGACCTCATAACACCGTGGAAACATGGGAGAATCGCCTTTACCAGCGGTCGGGGTGGTCGCCGGAGGAAATCAGTGCAGAGATGATCTGGCACAACGCGTCTGTGCCAGAGGCTGAACGAGAGGCGCTTAGGGCTAGGTTTACCCGCCCGTTCTGACGGCTCGCCCGGGCGTTGAATAACCCGTCAGCCGCCTCGTATCGGGCTCGATGATGCCCCGTGTGCGCGACCGCGGGTCCGGGCTCCCTTGCTGGCCGTCGGACGCCGATAGGCGGCTCCTGGGGCCGCTCAGCGCCGTCACCGATGACGGTGCCACGGCGCGCGACCTCCGGTCCTTGGTTTTCCACAAAAGGCGAGCCCGTCCGCGCGCAGCGGGGCGGCCTGGCCCCGGCCCCGGTCGGCGGCCGTGCGCCGGTAGCCGCCCAACACGCGGGCGGTGCGTTCCCCGGCGGGGGCCGGCTGGCCGGCGAGCTTGGCCCGAAACCGGACGGCGGCGACGACGAGGGCGGCGGTGGCGGGCGCGCGGCCCGCCTCGAAGAGCTCGCCGAGGTAGGCGGCGAGCCGGGCGTCGGTGAGCGGGGCGGCCCCGCGCCAGGGCTGCGTCTGCGCCACGACCACGGCTCGAACTACCTGGCTGACGATGTCCAACAGGAGGTCGCGTTCTTCGGGATTGAATCTATAGGAAGTACAAAAACTCATTTCCCGGTGGGCTCAGTCCCGAGTCGGGCATAGTCGTCCAGGCGCGGAGAAGGATGCGAGTGTCGCCCGCTCCGATGCCTCCGGCGACGATCTTCAACGGCTTCGAAGCTTACGCGGAGTGTGCGGGACGAGCCGCCCGGCCAGGGGGCGTCAAGTCTCAGGAGGCTAAGGGATCGGAGACCGCGGGGGAGGCGTTCTCGCGCGTGGACAGCAAAACAGTTTAAAGAAGGGCGAAGACGGTCGGTCAGTTCGCGGCGAGGGCTGGTTGTGCAGGTGGCACGCGGCGAGCCCAGCGCATCCGCCGGCCGTTCCGGTCCACCAGCGGGTCGACGCCAAAGCATTTCTGCATCGACGTCGCCCAGCGCAGCCGCCTGGGCTTTCCCAGCCGTTCCTGCCCGAGCAACGCGAACACCGCATCGTGTGTCTGGCACTTCACACGAGGCGCGAGCAGCCCGAAGTAGCGCACGTTGTGCCGGTAGCGGTCGGGCACGTGGTCGGCGAGCGTGGCCAGGAACTCCGCCGGCGTGTAGGTGGTCTCGACGGTGCGTTTCGAGCGCGTGTCCTTCGTCACAAACCGGATTTCTTGACGGCTGATCGTCCGGAACCGGTGCTGCGCGATGGGCGGCCGTCTGGCATAGCGGCCCGCGTACCCCAGGAACTGCTTCTTGCTGCGGAACCGCTTGACGTCGATGTTCCACCACCGTTCGTACTGGGCAGTCAGTAGCCGCAGCAGCTCGCTGCGAGACATGTCCGTGTCCAGGACACCGGCCCGCGCGGCTTCCCTCAGTAACGTGATGACGGCGTAGCGCCACATCGGCATCAGTGCCTTCCGGTCGAGCCGGACGCGGGCGCACCATTGTGTGCCGTCCTCGCGGAGGCCGCCTTCGGACACCAGGATGTGCAGGTGGCAGTTGAAGTTCAGATGTCGGCCGAACGTATGCGGGATGACCACGATCATCAGCCGAATGCCGTACTTTTGCCGCGCCCATTGCTGCAGCACCTGCGCGCCCAAAACGGGAAGGTCGTGCAGGAGATGCCGGTTCCGCTGGAACAGCGGCCAGAGCACATCTGGCATGGTCAGGCAGACGTGGGCGTAGGGGACGTCGGGTAACTCCCGCCACTGGTCGCGCTGCCACGCGCGGGTCGCCTGATACCCGCAACTGGGACAGGCCCGTGATTTACAGGTGTGATACACAACTCGCTCTTCGGTGTCCGACGCGAAGACCTCCGCGCCGAGGGCCTCGGTGCCGCAGGCGACCACCTTGGCAAACGCCTCCCGCGCCTCGGGGCGAGTATCGTCACGATCCCACTCGTCCCGATGCATCTCCAGGACGTCCCTAAGCGGTCGCGCGCCAGTCGGCGTCATCGGGTGGTTTCCTCCCGCAGATCGTCGAAGCACGCGCGCGTCACCACCACGGCTCGCCCAGGCACATCGAGGACCGCGACCGTGATGTCGTTCGCGTCGAGTCGCGCCAGTCCGCCGAGGACGGTGGCCGCCCCGTCGGGGAACCGCGCGGCCGCACCAGCGTCGGCGTGCGCTCTGACCAACCGTGCAATCGTCGTCTTGATGGCCCCTCGGTGCAGATGTTCCCAGAGGGCGTCGCGCTGTGCCTTCGGGCCGAGGGTGCGCCACTGCCAGGCTCGATGGATGCGCACCTCCCCCCGCACGAGCCGCTCCCGCACCTCCGGCACCACGGTGCCAAGCAGTTGCTTGACCTTGGTCACGTTGCCGGTCGCCACGCCGGCGACGCTCGCGATGGCCTTTCGTACGTCTCGGTGTTCGGCGTTCGTCACATTTGACGACAGCGCCGTGGCGGGTCTGGATCGAGGGCTGCGCTCCCTGAGGAAGGGTTCCAGCTCCAGGGCCATCACGATGCGGCAGAAGGCGTTCAGGCCCTCGGATGCCCGGTGCTGCTGGATCACGATCTGGAGGGCTTCCTCATCCGTCACGTCGTGCTCGAGACACGAGAGGCTCGGTTGCTGCCGGTCGAGTGCCACCTGCCACCGCGCATGCCCGTCGAGAATGGTGCCGTCGATCGTCGTCAGGAGCGGCTCTCGGATCGGCCCGCGTTGCTGGGCCACGCGGCGCACGCGTGTCGCGGCGATCGGACCGCACAGCGCCTGATAGGTCGGATGGGGCCGCAACGTCGCCGTGGGTCGATCCACCAGCCGACCGCCATCAGAGCCACGCTGGCCGTCAGCCGTCACGGGTCGTCTCCGAGTGGCGACCAGCCTCATACGCCTCGCGGTCGGACCACTCGTGCAGGAGGCGAAAGAAGCCGGTGGCGTGACTCGCGATGCGGCGGGCATCCTCGGACGTGACCGCCCGGTGCATCAGGCATTCGCACTGAGGGCAGATGCCGATCAGGGTCCCCAAGGTCGCAGTCCGGGGCTGATATTCAGCCATGTTGCCGGCCGGCGCTCTAGGCGCGCGACAGCGCACGCAGTAGAGTTCGCCAGGCGAACACGTCTGACGGTTCTTCAGCCGCCGTGCCTGAAGAAACGCGGCAAGCTCAGGGCCGAGAATCAGCATCGGCCGCCTGTCGTCACAGGTTGGCAGGCCCCGTTTGACCCATTCGTGTACGGTGTTGCGATGAACATGGAAGAGACTGGCGATCTCTTCCACCGTGTAGGTGCGGTGAGTCTTGAAGAGCCGATGATTGGGGTGTCGCATGGCCTGAGAGGCGTTGAACTGCCAGGTCGGCGCTACCGGCCGCTGTACGCGGTCTGGCGTTCCGTTTCCAGAGTCACCACCAAGGCGCGGATTTCATCGTCGGATTTGCCGGCGATCCGCGCCGCGTTGAGGGCCGAGACTTCGCCGGCGGGCCAACCCACGGCGCGCGCACCAAGGCTCACAGGCTTGGGCCACAGCCCTTGGGTGATGCGGAGGTAGATCGTGGAGCGGGAATAGCCGGTTTCGGCCTGGACTTGCCTGCGCCGGAGAATCGTCAGTGTCGAGTGAGGGAACGGCGCCATGTGTTGCTCCTTCTGGAGCGTTCCCGGCCCATCCGGGAACGACATGACCTATTGAATCGGGGGGGCTGTGCGAGCAGTCGCAGTTGCGGAAACCACCTCCGTAGTTGCGGAACTAGTCGGAGGTCTTGCCGCGCCGTTCGAGCGCGTCGGGGATAGCTTTTAAGTGGTTCTCCACCGTCCGAGCGGGGATTCTGATGCCGAGAGCCTGAATTGTCATCGCCTCAATCTGCCCGCTCGCCTTGGAGGGCTGCGACACATCGATCCCGGCGGTCTTTGCCAACGCGGCGATGACAGTCAGCAGCGTCGCACGCTCACGTTCCCCGAGGGGCCTATCGAGAGAAGCAGAGGTCGGCGCTTGGGCGGGTACGTGTTGCCGGATGAACGCCTCAAGCGCCGGCCGGCGAACACCAAGGACGCTCCCTTGTGGGAACTCAGACTCAGGTCGCAACGAGAAACCGCTTTCCCCGCTATCGAGGAGGACTTGGCAGACGAGATCGTCCTGCTCGACCAAAGCGCCGACTGGGACATCTTGCGGTACATAGAGGCCGTCGCGCTGCCATTGGTAGTCGTACTCAATCTGCGATTTTCCCCTGCCGACCATCGGCACATCCCAAACGCCGTCAATCGTTCGGCTCGTCTGACGAGCGTCGGGGGCATCGTCGTCCCGCTTTCGGCAGCTGGCGGTCGTCTTCGCCGACAGATAGATCGAGAGCTTTATGTGCCCGTCGAGTACCAAGCGGAGCACCTCCGAAGCGTCTACGTCTTCCGATAACGCGGTCGAGAGTTCGCTCGCCGTCTCCTCGAGGGTGAGCCACTCGCGCAATTTGCGGAGCGTGTTCGGACTCATGCTCGGATCGCCACGACAGCGGCCGGCTTTGACGTGGCGAACCGCGACCACGAGGTCATCAGGTCTCGCCGGCGGTCAAAGAGGTCCGTGCGGTTGTAGGCTGCTTCCGTCTTGTCTCGGAGTGTGTGCGCGAGCGCGGCCTCACACACGGCACGTGGAACGTTCGTGCGTTCGGCGGCCCAGTCTCTAAACGTGGAGCGGAACCCGTGTACGGTCACGTCGCGTCGTTCCATCCGGCGCAGCGCCATGAGAAACACCATGTTGGAGAGCGGCTTCTTGGGCGAGCGGCCGGGGAACACATACGGCCCACCATCGGAGAGGGCCTTCGTGCGTTCGAGGATCTTAATGCATCGCGGCGAGAGCGGGACGCGATGCTCAATGCCCGCCTTCATGCGAGGACCGGGGATGGTCCAGGTCTTGCCCTCCAGGTCGATCTCGGTCCATGCGGCGTTCAACGTTTCCGACGTGCGCGACGCACACAGGATCGTGAACTCAAACGCGAGCTTGACCACGTCGCCAGCATCGGCCTCCCGAAGTGCCTGCACAAACGCGGGGAGGTTCTGGTACGGCAGGGCGGCGTGATGTCCTTTTGCCACACGTTGCTTCGGCAGGACCTTGGTGAGGCCCTGGGTGGGGTTGTCGTCGGTGCGGTAGCCCTGGGCCTCACACCACTCGAAGACGACGCGGACGCGCTGCAGGACGCGCCGTGAAGTCTCTGGGCGCGTCAGCCAGTGCGGGTTGAGGGCCGCGAGGATGTCGGCGCTCGTGATGGCGTCGACGCGCTTCGCGCCAAACGTTTTGAAGACCTCCGCGAGTGACGAGAGCCACTGCTTGCTGTGTTTGTCGCTCTTGAACGACGCGGCGTGCGCGGTGTGGACGGCCTTGGCCGCATCTTCGAAGCTCGGCACGGGTCGGCGCTCCTGCCGTCGCTCCGCGAGGGGATCGCCGCCTGCGCGGGCGATGCGCCGGAGTCGCCGCGCTTCTTCGCGTCCGTCGGCGAGCGACACCAGTTCGACACTGCCGAGACCAACGTCGCAGCGCCGACCCTTCACGACGGTTCGCAGCATCCAGCTTTTCGAGCCGCCCGGTGCCACGGGGGTCGTCGCTGAATCGACCAGGTGCCGAATGGCGCCGGTGTCCAGGGCGTTAGGCACCATGACCGAAGTCGACCAGGTCTGCCAGTGGCACCGCCGTGTCCGCGGCCACCAGCGCGACGTCCCCGTGCATGCGGAGGCACAGCATCTGGCGCCGCGTGTCGCCGGCGGCGACACCGAGGTGCAGCGACCCGGAACGACCGGAACGCCGACCGCTTCGGCGCAGGCCCAGATGCCCCACGACCCACCGGGCGATGGCCTCGGCATCGCACGTCCATTGGGCCACACGTTCCGTCGGGAGGGCGACGCGGTTGATGTCGCTCCGCTTGTCACAGACGATGAACGACGCCGAACCTCTAGGCCCCGCGGGCAACGCGTGTACCGGCATGACGCAGTCCTCTTCGCAGCCGGGACAGACCACAGCCGTAGCGGGACGCGCTCGGGTCAGGAGCGTGTGCGATTTCATGGCGCGGACGGCGTCGGCTGGCCACTGGCGCACTTCTTCCTCGCTGATCAGGACCGCCGCGCCGTGTCGCGCTCCCACACGCTCAACGAGTTCGACCAAGGCGTCCAGCGGCGTCATCCAGCCTCCTGCGCGACGTCCGTGGTGTCGGTCGGTTCGGCTGGTGCCTTCGGTTTGATCCCGGAGGCGTGCAACATGTCGCGAAGGCTCAGGTCGAGGTCGTCGTATTTCAGGGAGCAGGGGTTGGGATGCGTGATACGAATCGTCACCCTCTTTGGCGGCTTGCTGGCATCCGTGATCACTGATGCCACTAGCTCGACCTGGGTGACGTGGTAGAGGTGGAGTGGCACCGCCGTGCCAAGTTGAGCGAGCAAGTCGTAGACGAACTCGAAACCCTGCTGGCGTAGAGGATTCAGATCGTAGACACGTTCATCCTTCGGGTCAGGTGGCAGCTCGGGAAGCTTGAGGATGGTGGTCGCGAACATGCCCTGCAACGGTTCGACGGCTCTGCGCGGGCCGCGGACATTCAGGTCGAGCGATCCGTCCTGCTACGAGTAGACATAGATCACCTCGAACGCTGGGCTGTGCGGCCTTCGTGCGAACTCCCCGTCCACCCACTCGATGCTGTGCTGCGAGTAGTCCTCGGGGTAGGCGAAGAAATAGTCCAGCGGGCCATGCCGCGAACAGCTCGTCCGGCTGGGTCTCTTTCATCGCGGCGAAATCCAGATCGCCGAAGACGCCGTGGGCATGGAAATAGCGGGCGAGCAGACTGTTGGGCATCTGCCGGAAAAAATCTCGTGTGGAGTAATGCCGAGCCATCAATGCCAACCTGCACTCGGTCGTGCTCGAACGCTTCTACGCGCGCCTGAACAGAGGGATCACCTCGGCGTCGCCCTTGAGCGCATCCAGATAGTCGGCCCACGCCTGCATCATCTTGCGCCGTTCAGGGAGATGCTCCGCGAAGTTGTAGGCGGCGCTGACGGCGTTGTGCTCAGCGTGGGCGAGCTGGCGTTCGATGACCTGATGATTCCAGCCGCGCTCGTGCAGCAGGGTTGACGCCATGCTGCGAAAGCCGTGGCCGGTCATCTCGTCTTTCGTGTAGCCCATCCGACGCAGCGCAGCGAGCACGGCGTTCTCGCTCATTGGGCGCTCTGAGGAGCGGGCGCTCGGGAAGACAAAGCTGGGCGCGGCCGGCTTGATGGACAACACACGGTTCGTCAGGGGCTCAAGTTCGTGCAGAATGTCGACGGCTTGTCGAGAGAGCGGCACAATGTGCGGCTCGCGCATCTTCATACGCTCGGCGGGAATGCGCCATTCGGCCTCGCGGAGGTCGAGTTCTGGCCATTGCGCCCGGCGCAGCTCGCCGGGGCGCACGAACACCAGTGGGGCGAGCCGCAAGGCGCACTTCGTCACGAAGAACCCCGCGTAGGTGTCGATCGCACGAAGCAGCTCACCGACGCGTTTCGGTTCGATGATCGAGGCGTGGTGCCGCTTCTTGGGCGGAGGAAGGGCGCCACGAATATCGCCGGTCGGATCACGCTCCGCCCGGCCCGTGGCGACCGCGTACCGGAAGACCTGTCCGCAATTCTGCTTGGCCCGGTGGGCGGTTTCCACCGCGCCCCGGCTTTCGATCCGGCGCAACACCGAGAGCAACTCCGGCGCCGTGATGTCGGCGGCGGGCCGCTTGCCGAGCCACGGGAACAGGTCGTTCTCAAGACGCCGCAAGATGCGAACGCTGTGGCTAGGGACCCACCCTGCCGAGAACTTCATGTGCCACTCCCGCGCGATGGCCTCGAAGCTCTTTGCGCCCGCGAGCGCGAATTTTTGGGCCTTGCGAGCCTGGCCAGGGTCGATGCCGGCGGCAAGTTGTTGCCGGACCGCGTCGCGCCGCTCACGGGCCAATTTCAGACTGATGTCCGGGTAGACGCCAAGTGAGATCCGCTTTTCCTTGCCGCCGAACCGGTATTTCCAGCGCCACCATTTTCCGCCAGCGGGGCTGACTTCCAGGTAGAGCCCGCCTCCGTCGAACAGCTTCCGTGCTTGTACTTGCGGCTTGGCTGCACGGACGGCGGTGTCCGTCAGTGGCATGTTGTGGGGGCAACTCCTTTTGTGGTAGCTCCCTGTTGCCCCCAGAGTTGCCCCACATGAGCGAGTGGCTTCCCCTGGAAGAAACGGGACGCTACCGGACAGTATAACAGAGAAACGCCCTTATTAGCAGGGGTTTATTGGACATTCTTGGTGCGAGTCTGACGTGATGTTGGTAGCGGTACGGGGAATCGAACCCCGGTCCCGTGGCTGAGAACCACGTATCCTAACCCCTAGACGATACCGCCACACCGGGTGATAACCCTTATTCTAGCAACCGCCAATTTTTGCGGTCAACGACGGGCGCTATCATAGACCGGTGATTCGGATCGTCCTGGGGCTCGGAGTCGGCGTCGCGATTGGCGTCGTCGTGGCAGCCTGGGTGTCGGCCGGACGCGCCGAGGGCCCGACGGTCGACATCGTGCGGCCGACCACCTTCATCGGACGGAGTGCCGCGTTCGAGGCGACAGTCGACGCGCCGAATGCGGAGCTGACCAGGCTGACCGCACACGTCGAACAGAACGGCGCCGTCTATCCACTCTTTTCCCTCGACCGTGGCACCGACGCGGCGGTCCAGCAGGAATCCGATACGCGGCTTCGCATCAGCCGAGCGTTCGACCGCAACAGTCATCCCGACCTCGCGCCCGGACCCGCGCGCGTCGTCCTGCGCGCGACACGACCGGTGCTCTTCGGCTACCGCGAGGCGACGTCCGAGACTGCCGTCGACGTCACCGTGCGCCTCGACCCGCCGCGGCTGACGCCGCTGTCGACATTGCATTACGTCAACCATGGCGGCTCGGAGTTCATCGTCTACCGGGTGACGCCGTCCGACGTCGACTCCGGCGTGCGAGTCGGCGACCGTGAGTACCCTGGTTATCCCGCCACCGGCGCTGGACTCAATGACGATGACGCGGACGACCTGCGCGTGGCCTTCTTTTCCCTGTCGTATGACCAGGACCTGACGACGCCGATCGAGCTCTACGCGCGTGACCCGGCCGACAACGTCGGCCGCGCGCGTTTCGATTTCCGCGTGTTCGAGCGACGATTCCGGCGGTCGCGCATTTCGCTGAGTGATCGATTTCTCGGTCGAGTCGTTCCTGGCATCGTGTCGCAAGCCCCGGAGCTGGCCGACGAGCACGTCGACAGCTCGACGACATCCTCGGATCTGCTGGAGCTCTACCTCTTCATCAACGGCGAGCTGCGACGAAGCAATAAGGAGACCGTGGCCGCACTGGCGCCCGACACGGCAACGCGCTGGCTCTGGGATGGACCGTTCCGACAGCTGTCGAACTCCCAGGTCGAGTCGGGCTTCGCCGACCACCGGACATACCTCTACGCCGGTGACGAAGTCGACCAGCAGGTGCATCTCGGCTTCGACCTGGCGGCGACCGCCAATACCCCGATCCGGGCCGCGAACGGCGGCACCGTGGTCTTTGCCGAATATCTCGGCATCTACGGCAACTGCATCATCATCGACCACGGCATGGGGCTCCAGTCGCTCTACGCCCACCTCTCCTCGATCGACGTGGCCCCCGGAATGTCGGTCGACCGCGACCAGCAGCTCGGCCTCAGCGGGCAGACGGGTCTGGCCGGCGGCGACCATCTGCACTTCGCGATGCTGCTGCAGGGCCGCGCCGTCACGCCGATGGAGTGGTGGGACGAGCACTGGCTCGAGGACCGCGTGCTCCGAAAGCTGCGGGAGGTGCGCTAGTGTCCCGTGTCGCTCAAGTTGATATAATCAGGCGGATTTACGTTTACTTGAGCGGAGAGCCTACAGTGTGACTCCAGGTTTTCCGCCGTTACCACTGTCCGCGCAGGAGAAGTCAATGCACCATCGAACAGTCTGGGCGTTCGTCTCAATCATCGCGGTTGCCGCTACCCTCGCCTGCAACTCGCGGTCGGACGTGGCTCCTGTTTCCGTCATTCCCGGTTCCGGATCTAGCGGGGGCGGTGGCGCCGGCGAGACCGGCACCAGCACCGTCAGCGGCATGGTCACGATCGAAGGACCGGCGCCGATGGCCGAAACAATCCGTATGAATTCAGACCCCGTCTGCGTCAAAGAAGCGACGATGAGCGAGACCGAGTACTACGTCGTTGGCGGCGACAACGCCCTCGGCAACGTCTTCGTCTATGTCAAGGAAGGGATCTCCGGCTCCTATCCGCCGCCCAGCGAGACGATCGTCCTCGATCAGCAAGGCTGCCGATACCACCCGCACGTCTTCGGCGTGCAGGTCGGACAGACGATGCAGGTCCTTAACTCTGACCCGACGTTGCACAACATCCATGCGACGCCGGCCGCGAACGCGGAGTTCAACACCGGCCAGCCGATTCAGGGAATGACCCTGGACCGCACCTTCGACGCGCCCGAGGTGATGGTGCCGTTCAAGTGCGACGTCCACGGCTGGATGAACGCCTATGTCGGTGTCCTGCCGCATCCGTTCTTCGCCACGACCGGCCCCGAGGGAACATTCGACCTGAGCAACCTTCCGGCCGGCGACTACGTGGTCGAGGCGTGGCACGAGATGCTCGGCGCGCAGACGCAGAACGTGACCGTCGGCGACGGTGAGACGACCGAAGTCTCGTTCACCTTCACCGTCGGCTAAATCTGGACGACCGAGCGCGCCCCCGCCGCCGCGGAGTGGGGCATGTTCCGATGCGCTGGCTGCACGACTACACGAGACTCCTCGTCGGGGCATCGCTCCTCTTGATCACCGCCGGGGGGCTGGTCACGAGCACCGGGTCCGGGCTCGCGGTGCCGGATTGGCCGAATACCTACGGCTACTTCATGTTCTCGTTCCCGCTCTCCAAAATGGTGGGCGGGATCTTTTATGAGCATGGCCACCGGCTGATCGCCAGCATCGTCGGCATGCTGACAATCGGGCTGGCGGTCTGGCTCTCCCGCACCGAGTCGCGCCGGTGGGTCCGCCGCCTCGGCTGGATCGCCCTCGCGGCGGTCATCGCGCAGGGGATGCTGGGCGGGCTCACCGTCATGTACTTTTTGCCGCCGCCGATCTCGATCAGCCACGCGGGGTTGGCACAGCTATTCTTTGCGCTGGTCGTCGGCCTCGCGGTCTTCACCTCGCCCGGGTGGCGTTCGCGGTACGACCGGCGGGCGCCGCTCGACGACCACACCACGGCGCGGCTCGCACTCGCCGCACCAGTGTTGATCTACATCCAAATCATGATCGGGGCCACGATGCGCCACACCGACGCCGGGCTGGCCATCCCCGATTTCCCGTTGGCGTTCGGCCGCCTCATTCCCCCTATCTGGGACGGCGGAATCGCGATCCATTTCGCCCACCGCGTCGGCGCGCTCCTCGTGACGGCGGTCGTCCTGGCCACGGCGGGTCACGTCTGGTTTCACCACGGCGCGCGGCGCGAACTGGCCCGGCCGGCGATGCTGCTGAGCGCCCTGGTGTTCGTCCAGATCGGGTTCGGCGCCTGGACGGTGCTGAGCGAGAAGCAGGTGTCGATCAACACCACCCATGTCGCCGTCGGCAGCCTCGTGCTGGTGACGGCCCTCGTGCTGGCGTTGCGTGTCCACCGCGAGTGGTTTGTCGACGGCGACGACCAGGACAGCCGCAGAGTCTCACGTCTGGACGGCGTCCCCGCCGACTCCGAGGCTCCAGCATGAAGGGTGACGCCGTCGCGCTGACGGCAAACAGGAATCGACTCGGCGACTTCCTCACCCTCATCAAGCCGCGTCTCAATTCGCTCACGGTCGCGACTGCGGGCGTCGGCTACTTCCTGGGAGCCGGCGCCCCGATCGACCTGGTGGTGGCGCTGCATGTGCTCGTCGGAGCCGGACTGGTGGCCGGTGGCGCGGCGGCGCTGAACCAGATTGCGGAGCGGGACATCGACGAGGTGATGGAGCGCACCAGACGGCGGCCGATGCCGATGGGCCGCGTCACGCCGTCCGAGGGTCGGCTGTTTGCCACCGTCATCGCGACTCTCGGACTGCTGGAGCTTGCGCTCGGCGCCAACGTGATCGCGGCGGCGGTCGCGGCCGCCACGCTCATCAGCTACGTCGCGATCTACACGCCGCTCAAGCGCCGGACGTCGTGGGCGACGATTGTCGGGGCAGTGCCCGGCGCACTCCCGCCGGTCATCGGTTGGACCGCGGCACGCGGCGCGCTCACCGTCGAGGCATGGGTGCTGTTCGGCATCGTCTTCCTCTGGCAGCTGCCCCACTTCCACGCGCTATCGTGGCTGTATCGCGACGACTTCCGCAAGGCCGGACTCCCGCTCGTCGCGGTCCAGGATCCCGACGGCCGACGGACCGCGCGGCATGCGGTGTTCTTCGGCGCGGCGCTTGTCCCGGTGAGCCTGTCACCGACGTTCGTCGGACTGGCCGGCACGGCACACCTCGTTGTGGGGGGCGTGCTCGGCATCGGTTACGTGGCCCTGGCCCTGCGGTTCGCCGTAGCGCGCACCGACGCGCGCGCGCGCGCGCTTTTCCTCGGGTCGCTGATCTATTTGCCGGCCCTCTGGGGCTCGTTGATCGCCGCCCGTCTCCTGTAGGAGCCCGTCCAAGAAAAGGAACGGCCGCGCACGATGATCGAGGTCACCGACCTACCCGTCGTCAACGCCACGCTCAACGCGATCTCGGCGCTCTTGCTCACGACCGGGTACGTCTTGATTCGCCAGGGACGGACAGACCAGCACCGACTCTGCATGCTGGCGGCGTTTGGCACGTCGGCGCTGTTTCTCACCTGTTACGTCGTCTACCACCTGAACGTCGGCTCAGTCGCTTTCACCGGGCAGGGGACGATTCGCGTTGTCTACTTCACGGTGCTCATCAGCCACGTCGTCCTAGCGGCCGCGATCCTACCGATGGCGATCATGACGTTGAGGCGCGCACTTGGCGGCCGGTTCGACGCGCACCGGCGGATCGCGCGGTGGACCCTGCCGATCTGGCTGTACGTTTCGGTGACTGGCGTCGTGGTCTACTGGATGCTCTATCAGATGTAGGCGCTAGACACCGCCAGGGGCCCGCCGGCGACGTGGCGTTGATTTGGCGAGGACAGGCCAATAGGATCGGCTTCTTCATGTCCATGCGAGCGTTGTACGGTGCATCGGTGGCCGTCATAGCTCTCGGAGCGCCGGTCGTCCTGTCGGCGGCCCAACCTGCGGGCATCGATACACCAAGTCCGTTTGAAAGCTGGACGCCCCCGAGCGCGCCCGGTGCCGCCGCGTTCGGCGCCATCGTCCTCGGCGCACTCTTTCTCCTCCTCCACGTCTACAGACGGAAAGGGTTCATCCTCCATTGGATGCTCGGCTGGATGGTGATCGCGGTCGGACAGGCCGTTGTTGCAGTTGACGTGTCCGCGCCCGTGGTCGAGCTCGCGTTGCTCGGGTGGTCGCGCTTTCTCGACATCGCCGGCATCTTGCTGCTCGCGCTTGGGGCCGACAGCTATCAGCGCGATGGAACAGTTGGGCGGCGATACCTCATCGGCTTGCTCCCCCTCCTTCTCTGGTTCGTGCTGGCGCCCATCGCGCTCGGCGAGCGGGCGGCGATTGTACCGGGATACCTAATCGGTGCCGCCGCGTTGGCCGCGGGCGCCTATGGATACCTCGCATTGCTGAGGCGGGCGCGCCTGGTTGGCGCCGGACTCACGGGGTCGACCTTCGCCCTCCTCGCCGCGACGCACTTGTGGAACGCCATTGTGGTGTCGCGAAGCACCGAGGTGGTCATCCCGCAGGAGTTGATGGTCGCCAATGCGCTACTGTTTCTCTTTGCCGCGCTCGGGATGCACGTTCTCGTCTTCGAGGACATGACTTACGAGCTCCGCGTGGCGAATCGGCAGCTACAAACGGCCCAGGAAGACCTGCGCGAGCAGGCGATCACCGATCCCTTGACCGACTGCCACAATCGCCGGTTCTTCGATGAGGTGATCGGCCGCGAGCTGCAACGTCACGACCGGTACAAGATCCCACTGTCGTTCTTGTTCGTCGATGTCGACCGTTTCAAAGACGTCAATGACTCGCTCGGACATGAAGCGGGCGACCGACTGCTTCAGTACGTCGCGTTGTTCCTCCGACGCAACGTTCGCGAAGCCGACCATGTCTTCCGTTGGGGCGGCGACGAGTTCCTGCTGATGCTGTCGTGTCGGCTCGACGCCGCGCAACGGAAAGCATTCGAACTCAAGGAGGCGTTTCAAGGGGCACTGAAGACGGCGACCGCACCACTCCCGGCCGGCGTCGGCCTCAGTGTCGGCTACTCCGAAGTGGTGAGTCCGGATGACGACATCATGGAGCGCGTCCGCGAAGCCGACGAACGGATGTATGCCGACAAGCTCGCGGCGAGATAGAGAGGTTCAAGGTTCCGCCAAGGTAGAACTTTGAACCGACGTCATGGCCGCACTGAACCATCGCGATTTCCGCGCTGAACCTTGAACCTGCTGCGGCTATTCATAAAGCAGGTAGGGCTCGCGGAGCTCCAGCCACTCCGCTTCTCCCTCCGCCCAGTCGGCCGCGATCGCGGCCGGATCGTCGCCGGCACGAATACGTCGGATCACGTCGCGCGAGCCGACCAGGCGAACGGCGGCGTCGACATCGAACCGATCCGGGTAGAGGCGATGCAAGGCCGCGGCGATTTCCACGCCGAGCCGGACCGGCCGAAGCCGATCGCGGGCCGTCACCAAGAGCGCAATCCCCTCGCAGCGCTCCGCGGCGTAGCGACTCGTCGTCGGCGTGAATGAGACCGGATAGACGCGAACCCCGTCGATCCCGCGGGCGTTGACGGCACGCGCCAATGCCACGCCGTCAATCCACGGTGCGCCGACCCGCTCGAACGGTGCGTCGGTGCCTCGCCCGACCGACACGTTCGTCTGTTCGATCGCCCCCACCCCAGGGTAGAGCGTCGCCTGTGTCACCGACCGAAGATTGGGAGACGGGTCGACCCACGCAATCCCGGTCTCGTCGAACCAGGCGCTTCGGCGCCAGCCCTGCATCGGCACCACATCGAGCTCGACCGCGATCGCCTTCTCGGCGTTGAACAGCCGCGCCAGCTCGCCGAGCGTCAGGCCGTGCCGTACCGGCATCGGGAAGTAGCCGGTGAACCCGCCAGTGTCGTCGGTTCCATCGAGTAGCGGACCCTCGACGCTGACGCCCGTGATCGGATTCGGGCGGTCGAGCACCACCACCGCGATGTCACGAGCGGCCGCCTCCTCCATCACGTATGCCATGGTGGTGGCGTAGGTGTAGAACCGGGCGCCGACGTCCTGCAGGTCGACCACCACGGTGTCGAGACCGGACAACATGGCGTCGGTGGGCCGGCGGGTCTCTCCGTACAGCGAATAGACCGGTAGGCCGGTGCGCGCGTCGCGACCGTCGCCAATGGCCTCGTCACGGTCTCCTCTGACCCCGTGCTCCGGACTGAACAGCACGCGCAGGTCGACCGTGGCCGCCTCATCCAGGACATCGATGGTCGACCGGCCGTCACGGTCGCGCCCGGTGTGATTTGTCAACAGTCCGACGCGTCGTCCGGCCAGCCGCGAAAACTGGTCGGACGCGAGCACGTCGATCCCGGTCAGCGTGGCGACCGTCCGCGCGGCATCGGTGCGTGCGTCACGCGCATCCGCAAGCGCCACCGTCCCTCCGACAGCCGCGGCCGCGAGGGTCGCCACCTGGCCGCGCAGAGCCGTGACGTTCCCCCTGCCGTCAGGGTGCACGCGATTGGAAAGAAACACGACCACCGTGGTCGTTCCCGGATCAACCCAAATCGAGGTCCCGGTAAAGCCGGTGTGACCAAACGAACGGGGCGAAAAGAGGTCGCCGCGATTCGCGGAATACCGAGAGTCGATGTCCCACCCCAGACCACGGCGGTCAGCCAGGTGGGGTGGCGTCGCCGGCGCGGTCATACGGGCGACGCTGAGCGGTGACAACACGGCCGGCGCGTCGGGACTGAGCCGACCGCCGCCCAGGAGCATCGCGCCGTAGCGCGCCAGGTCGTCGGCCGTACCGAACAACCCGGCATGGCCGGCCACGCCGCCCATCCGGCGCGCCGTCGGATCGTGGACCGTTCCGCGGAGCATCTCCGCACCCGGACCGCCGCACGGCCAGGCGAGTGGCCGACAGGCCTCCGTCGGAGCGATGCGGGAGGCGATCTCCGCTGACGGGCGGAACGTGGTGTCCCGCATCCCGAGCGGGTCGAAGATGCGCCTCTGGGAGAACTGATCGAGCGGTTGCCCGCTGACCCGCGCGACGATCTCGCCCAGTAGGAGAAAGTTGATGTCGCTGTAGATGAACCGCGCTCCGACCGAGGCCTGGAGGCGTTCATCAATCGCACGGGTGATCGCCGCGTCCGTACCTTCGAACTCCTCCTCCAGCGGAAAATCTGGACGGAGACCCGAGACGTGCGTCAACAGGTGCTCGATGGTCACCGCCTCCTTCCCGTGCCGCTCGAAGCCGGGAATAAAGCGGGCAACCGGGTCGCGCAGCCGGATCGCACCGTCTTCGATCAGCGCCATCACGCTGGCGGTCGTCGCGACCACCTTGGTGAGCGATGCCAGATCAAATATCGTCTCGACCGTCATCGGCTCCCGGGTCGGGCGCAGCGCGCGGTCCCCAAACGCCTTGCGGAAAACCGGCTGGCCCCGATGGGTGATCAGAACCACCGCGCCCGGCAGGTCGCCGCGGCGAATGGCGTCATTCACGACGTCGTCAATACGCGTAAGCCGAGCCGTATCAATAGCCTGTGAGTCGGCTTGGGTGGCGGCCGGAACGGGCTGGAACAGCGCCGCCATCACGGCCAGCCAGACCACACGGCGCGAGAGAGGACGGCGATTCTTGCGCATCAAATCGATCTGGCCCCGAGTGTATACTGGCGCCGAAGGAGAACCGAAGATGCCGCGTGCTGCCCTCGTGCTAGCAGCCAGAAACGAAAGTGCCGCGTTGCACGGAGACCGGCGAGGCGCCCGGCTGGCAAGGCGGGCCGAAGGAGCATACCGGCAGTATGCGACTGAGGAGCAACACCGCCAGGTGGGATGCATCGCCGGTCGAATGCAGCGGCACTTTGGTTTCGGGCTGCTTAGCGTCGCTGTGCTAGTGGCCCTCCCGGCGTTCGTCGACACCGCGGAGGCCCAGCGTGGCTTCATGCCCGGCTTCATCTCGGGAGTCGTCACGACCATCGACGGCGAGCCGGTGTCCGGGGCGATGGTGTTCGGGGAAAATTCACAATGGCAGCGCCGCGTCGAGACCAACACGAACAACGATGGTCGCTTCTCTTTCGTCGGCCTGCAGACCGGTCGGTGGCTCTTCATCGTCCGGCGACGCGGCTTCGAGCCGGTGCAGGGATTCGCCAACGTCCGTGGCTCGGGCATGGGGGGCGCCGTCACGTTCGTCATGGAAACCGACCCGCTGCATCCCCCGGCACCCGCGAGTGGCGTGCTGGCGAACCTGCGAGCCGATGAGCTGCAAGCGGCGATCGACGACGGCAACGCGCTCTTCGAGAGCGGCGACTTCGACGGAGCCATTGAGGCGTATGAGGCGGTACTCCGCGACGTCCCACGGCTCACGAGCCTCAATCTGCAGATCGGCCATGCGTACCGTGAAAAAAACGACCTCGAGCGTGCGTTGGCCGCCTACCGTGCCATTCCACCCGATGGCCCGGTCGGCGCCGAGGCCCAAGCGGCGATCGACACGCTACAGGCCGGCCCCGGCACCCGGTAGCCACGCCTGCGTCACAACGGACGTATGTGCGCCTTACGCTATACTTGAACGGTGATCGTCCGGATTTCGTTGAGAAATAGGAGTTTGCCATGAGTCTCCGCTTCCATCCCATCGTCTGTGTCGCCGTTATTGCCGTCTGCGTCCTGGCGGTCGCCCAGACGGCGATGGCACAAGGAACCGGTCAAGTCCGCGGCACCGTCCTCGATGAGTACGGGAACCCGATGGAAGGCGTACAGATCACCGCCACGAACCCGACACCTCGAAGCGGGGCTGAAATAGCGGAATTCGTCGCCACCACCGGTGGTGACGGCAGATTTGCGCTTCTCGGCATGGCCAGCAGCATGTGGAACTTCCGGGCCGAGATCGAGGGGTACCACCCGCAAGAAGGTCCGAGCCAGATCACCCAGTCCCAAAACGCGGATGTCGACTTCGAGCTGACCCGGATCCGCCATTCGCTCGAGCTCGCGCTCGGAGACGAGGCGCTCGAAGGGCTCGACCCCGAGGCGATTGCGGGCGAGTTGAACGCGGCGGACGATGCGTTCAATGCCGCCAATTGGGACGCCGCGATCAGCGGCTATCAGTCGGTCCTCGCGCAGCTGCCGCAGCTCTCCGACATCAACATTCAGATCGGGAGCGCGTATGCGCAGAAGTCTGAGTACGAGTCGGCTATCACGTCGTTCCAAGAAGCGCTCGTAGCCAATCCAGAGAATGAGGACGCGAAGACCGGCATCGCGCGCGCGCGGCTCTCCATGGGCGACCTGTCGGCCGCCGATGACCTCGAGGAGACCGCCTCTGGTCTCAACGCCACGCGGGAGGATCTCTACACCCTCGGCGAGATCCAGTTCGCGCAGGGCAATGTCGATGCCGCCGCTGAGTGGTACGAGAAGTCCACCATGGTCGACCCGAACTGGGAGAAGGCGTTCTTCAAGCTCGCCCTAGTGGCGCTCAACAAGGGCGACACGGCGGGCGCGAAGGAGTACTTCCAGAAGGTCGTCGACATCGCCCCGGACTCGGCAGAGGGGACCCAGGCCCAGGCGACGTTGTCGGCATTGCCGTAGTAGGGTTCAAGGTTCAAGCGCGGAACTGGCGTTGGTTCAGTCCGGAATTGACGTCGGTTCATTCCGGATCCGGCGCAGGTTCAAAGTTCGACTGCCGACCAGGACGGAACCTTGAACTTACGACGCTTCGGCCTGAACCGACGCAGATCCTGCCTTGAACCTATGCGCATACCGCACTGAACCTACCGCCAGCTCGTTGCTTGACTGGGCGTCTGAACCGGCCCACAATATGAATGAACGTTCATTCATTGCGACATGCCGGCTCTCACCACACCGCGCAAGCGGGCCGCTTCGGAGCGTAACGGCGTCTCGGGTGACAAACGGGCGCTCATCCTGAAGGCGGCGACAAAGATCTTTGCTCGCCACGGCTTCTTCCATTCGCAAGTGGCCGACGTCGCCAAGGCGGCCGGCGTCGCGGCCGGCACGGTCTACCTCTACTTCCGGAGCAAGGACGACCTGCTGACGTCGATCTTCGAGCACTGGATGACGCGCGCGCTCGACAACGCCGCCGATGCCGTCGATGGGGTCGACGATCCGGTGGAGCGCATTCGCCGGCTGGCCCGCGTCCACCTCGGTGGGCTTGGACGCGACCGCGATCTGGCGGTGGTCTTTCAAGTCGAGCTCCGGCAATCGACCAAGTTCATGGCGCGCTTCTCCGCCGCGCAGGTGCGGACTTACCTCGGACGTCTACGCGACGCGGTGGCCGACGCGCAAGCGTCCGGGCAATTCCGAGGCGACGTCAACCCGACGCTGGCGTCCAAGGCCATCTTTGGAGCGCTCGATGAAATGGCGACCAACTGGATCTTGAGCAGCCGACAGCACTCGCTCGTCGACGACGCCGACGCGGTGGTCGACCTGATGGTGAATGGAATGCGGCGATCATGAAACACATTCGCTCTGTGGCGGTACTCGGTGCGGGGACGATGGGGGCACAGATCGCCGCGCACGTTGCCAACGCGGGTATTCCGGCCCTCCTCCTCGATCTCGATACCAAGACGGCCGCCGAGGGCCTGAAGCGCGCACGCAAGCTGAAGCCCGACCCATTCTTCACGCCCGACACGGTCAACGCGGTCACAGTTGGTGGCTTCGAGTCCGATTTGGCGAAGGTCGCCGAATGCGACTGGATCGTCGAGGCGGTCGTCGAGCAGCTCGACGTGAAGCAGGGGCTGCTCGCCAAGGTCGAATCGCACCGCGCGGAGCACGCCGTGGTCAGCTCCAATACCTCCGGTATTCCGATTGCGACCATTGCGGAGGGTCGCGGGGAAGGGTTTCGACGTCACTGGCTCGGCACGCATTTCTTCAACCCACCGCGCTATCTCCCGCTGCTCGAGGTGGTCCCGACCGCCGACACCGACCCGGCTGTCGTCGACGCGATGGTCCGCTTCGGCGACCGCGTCCTGGGAAAAGGCGTGGTGGTGGCGAAGGACACGCCCAACTTCATCGGCAACCGCGTCGGGCTGTACGGCGTGATGCGGGTCCTCGAGCAGCTCGTCGACGGGAAATACACCATCGAGGAGATCGATGCGATAACCGGCCCGGTGATCGGCCGGGCAAAATCGGCGACCTTCCGGACGCTCGACATCGCCGGCCTCGACGTTCTGGCTCACGTCATGACCAACCTTTCGGGTCAGCTCGACTCTGACGAGGAGCGGACCGCGTTTGCTTTGCCTCCGTTGATCGAGGAGCTGACCAAGCGCGGCTGGAACGGCCAGAAGACAGGACAGGGGTTCTACAAGAAGACGTGCACCGAGTCGGGACGCGAGATCCTCACGCTCGATCCGGCGACGATGGAATACCGTACCCGCCAGCGGCCCCAGCTGGCGGCGCTGGAGGCGGCACAGGCGATCGATGACCTCGGTGAGCGCGTCCGGACCCTCTTCCTCGGGAAAGACCGGGTCGGCGAGTTCCTGCGGGCGACGCTTGCACCGCTGCTGGTCTACTCCGCCGAGATCGCGCCGACGATTGCGCACTCGATCGACGACGTCGACCGGGCGATGCGATGGGGGTTCGGCTGGGAGCTCGGGCCGTTCGAGCTCTGGGACGCGATCGGCGTCGACGCGGTTGTCGAAGCCGCGGGCCGCGACGAACCGCCGGCGCTCATTGGAGAGCGTGCCACGTCCGGCCGTCTACGCGAGGGCTGCGTGCCGCCGGCCGGGCCGGAGTTGCAGCTCCTGCGCCAGGCGAAGGAGGCGCGGCCAGTCGTCAAGCGCAACCCCGGCGCAAGCCTCATCGACCTGGGCGACGGCGTGCTCGGCCTCGAGTTCCACTCGAAGATGAACGCCATCGGCGGCGACACCGTGGCCATGATGACGGCCGGGGTGGAAGAGGCGTCCAAAAACTTCGACGCCCTCGTCGTCGGGAATGACGCTCCAGCCTTTTCCGCCGGCGCCAACCTGATGCTCGTGCTGCTCGAGGCCCAGGAGGACAACTGGGACGAGATCGACCTGATGGTTCGCGCCTTCCAATCGGCCGTCCTCGGTCTGCGCTATGCCGACGTCCCGGTCGTCGTTGCTCCGGCCGGGCTGACCCTCGGTGGCGGCTGCGAGATCGTGCTCCATGGCGACCGCGCCCAAGCGGCCACCGAAACGTATATGGGGCAAGTCGAAGTTGGTGTCGGCCTCATCCCGGCTGGATGTGGCACGAAGGAGCTGCTCGCCAGGTTCTCGGATCGAGCGCCGGGTGGCGCCGCCGACCCGCTTCCCTACGTCCAGCGGGCGTTCGAGCTGATCGGATTCGGTACCGTGTCGACGAGCGGTCCCGACGCCGAGCGGCTTGGACTCCTGCGAGAGGGCGACCGCTTCACGATGAACCGGGAGCGCCTCCTCAGCGACGCGAAACAATCGGCGCTCGACCTGGCGCGCTCTGGCTATCAGCCGCCGCCTCGGCGGATGGATATCCCGGTCGGCGGAGCCGACATCAGGGCGGCGCTCGAGCTCGGTGTACATCTCGCGTGGCGCGGCGGGCGGATCAGCGACCACGACGCCCACATCGGCCGCACGCTGGCGCGCATCCTGGCGGGCGGCGATCTGCCGCATGCGACGACGGTCCCGGAGCAGCACCTGCTCGACCTCGAACGTGAGGCGTTTCTCGGCCTGTGCGGCCAACCGAAAACGCAGGAGCGAATCGCACACACGTTGAAGACGGGGAAGACGTTGAGAAACTGATAATGGTTCAAGACGGAATCGACGTTGGTTCAGGGTTCAAGGCGGACTTCGCGTCGGTTCAAGGTTCACAAGGTTCAGGGTTCTGGCGGGAGAGGCTCTGAGGCGTGTTGAAGGCACCTGGTCAGACGCGTACAGGCGCCCATCGTCCGCCGAATGAGGAGGCGGAGACGGTCAAAGTCCGCCCTGCTGATATATCGACGATCGAGAGCCAATTGCAGATGCGTTTCCGTTTCACCGAGAGACCCGCGCGCAATCCGCAGGAACCGAGCGAAGTCCCTCGGCTTGTAGCGCCAGAAGCCTTCCGCGACGTTGGCAGCAACAGAACTGCTGGACGACTTGATCTGGTCGCAGAATCTGCGATCGCTTGCGACATGGTCTCGATCAACAATCACCATGACCTCTCGGTGAAGCTCGCGCGCCAACTTCCACGCGGCGAGGTCTTCGTGATGCCGAACGCCCACGTGGACTTACCTCGCACAGTGCGTGCCAGCGGTGGCGTCGGAACCTTGAACTGTGAACCCCTGAACCCTGAACCAAAGGAACTACGCCCTGAACCCTTGAACCTTGAACCGAAGGTGGGGGGACACTGTGCTTGACCGCGGTACCGGTCCCCCCATCGTTCTGATTCCCGGTATTCAAGGTCGTTGGGAATGGATGCGTCCGGCGGTCGACGCGCTCGCCGCACGAGGTCGGGTCATCACCGACTCGCTCCCGGGCGACGCAGGCTCGATCGGGACCGTCAGTCCCGACCGCGGGTTCGACAGCTTCGTCGACTGGATTGACCTGCTGATCGCACACGCGAACGTCGACGCGGTGTCGCTCTGCGGGGTGTCGTATGGCGGGTGGATTGCCCTGCGCTATGCCGCGCTCCGGCCGGCGCGGGTCTCAAGTCTGACGCTTGCCTCCACACCGTCGCCGACCTGGCGGCCGTCCTGTCGTGTCGAACGGTATCTGCGCGCCCCCCGGCTCATGGCGCCAGTGTTTGCGCTCTCGTCGCCGCTTCGGCTGTACCCGGAGATCGCGGCCGCCTTCCCGAGGCTCGGGTCGCGTCTACGTTTCGGCGCGCAGTGCCTCGGTCGCGTCATGCGGTCGCCGATGGCGCCGACCCTGATGGCCGAACGGGTACGGCTGGCGACCACGGTCGACTTCGCGGCCGAATGCGCGCGTATCGTGGCCCCGACGCAGCTGCTCACCGGCAAGGTCGAGCTCGATCGGGTGGTTGCGGTTGGGAGTTCGCGCGAGTACCTCGAGGCAATTTCCGGTTCACGAGCGATCGAAATCGATCACACCGGCCATATCGGTGTGGTGACCCGTCCGGACCGATTCGCGGACATCGTCGCCAACTTCGCGCGTGCGGCGGGAGCGGGCGCGCCGTCTCGCCGTCTGCAGGTGCCGGCATGACCTCGACACTGCCCCGGCCGCAGGAGATCGCCGGACCGGTCGGCCGGCTCGAGGCGCACCTGATGGAGCCACGACCCGCACCAGGCCGCCCAGGGGATAACGTTCGCGCACCACGTGCCGCCGTCGTCTTTGCGCATCCCCACCCGATCCATGGTGGAACGATGCATTCGAAAGTGGTGTATCGAGCGGCCAAGGCGCTCAGCCGCATCGGCTGCGCCACACTACGATTCAACTTCCGGGGCGTCGGAACGAGCGACGGCGTGTTCGACGAAGGTCGCGGCGAGCAGGACGACTTTCGCGCCGCGCTCGATGCGATGGTCGAGCGCTATCCCGGCGTCGAGCTCTGGGCGGGTGGATATTCGTTTGGGGCGTTCGTGGCGCTCACTGCCGGCGTCGCCGACCCGCGGGTCAGCGCACTGATCGGGATTGCGCCGCCCGTCCTCGAGAAGACGGGAAAGTACGACTTCTCGGCCGTCGTGCGCAGCCCGAAGCCGATCTTTCTGGTCCACGGAGAAGCCGACGAGCTGATTCCGCTGCAAGATATGTGGCGCTTCTACGGCTCGCTCGAAGAGCCGAAAGAGCTGGTGGTCATCGATGCCGCCGACCATGTCTTCGACGGGCAAACGAGCGAAGTCGGCGACGCAGTCGAAGATCTGCTCGGTGACTTCAGTGTCACCGCCCCGAAGGTAGAACCTTGAACCCTGAACCTTGAACCCAGACTAGGACCGCACCCATGAGAACCGCAGTCATCGCTTCCGCAGTCAGGACCCCGGTCGGTAAAGCCCCCAAAGGCACGTTGCGCACGACGCGCCCCGACGAGATGGCCGCTGTCGCAATAAAGGACGCGCTCCGACGCGCCCCTGGAATCGAACCGGCCGAAGTCGACGACGTCATCCTCGGGTGCGCGATGCCGGAGGGCGAGCAAGGGATGAACGTCGCCCGTATCGCGAGCCTGCGCGCCGGCGTCCCGGTCGATGCCTCGGCCGTCACCATCAACCGGTTCTGCTCATCGGGCCTGCAATCGATCGCCTTCGCCGCCGAGCGGATCATAGTTGGCTCGGCCAACACCATCGTGGCCGGCGGGACCGAGTCGATGAGCCTCGTGCCGATGGGCGGTCACAAGATCGCACCCAACCCCGAGCTGGTCGGGCACTACCCCGACGTTTACCTCAGCACCGGCCTCGTAGCCGAGAATCACGCCCGCGAGTCGTCGGTCTCGCGCGAAGAGCAGGACGCGTTTGCCCTTCGCAGCCACCAACGAGCACTGGCGGCGATCGAGGAAGGACGCTTTGCGGACGAGACGGTGCCGCTCACGGTGAAGGTCGTCGAGCCGGCGAACGGGAACGGCAACGGCCACGCTCCCAGCGTCCGGGAAATCACGTTCACGACCGACGAAGGCCCTCGGGCCGACACGTCGCTCGAAGTGCTCGGCAAGCTCCGGCCGGCGTTCCACGTGAAGGGATCGGTCACCGCCGGCAACTCCTCACAAATGAGCGACGGCGCGGCGGCGGTGGTGGTCACCACGGCCGAACGCGCCGAGCAGGCCGGCCTGACGCCGCTCGCGCGGTTCGTCGTCTACACGACCGCCGGCGTCAAACCGGAGCTGTTCGGTCTCGGCCCTGTCCCGGCGATGAAAAAGGCGCTCAAGCTCGCCGGACTCACGATCGACGACATCGACGTCGTCGAGCTGAACGAGGCGTTCGCGGCGCAGGCGCTCGCCTGTTTGCGCGAGTTCCCGATCGATCAGGACAAGCTCAATGTCAACGGCGGCGCGATCGCGCTCGGCCACCCGCTCGGCTGCACCGGCGCCAAGCTGACGACGACGATGCTCTACGAGCTCAAGCGCCGAAACGGTCGCTACGGGATGGTAACCATGTGTGTCGGCGGCGGCATGGGCGCAGCGGGAATCTTTGAGCGAATCTGAAGCCGAACCTTGAACCCGAACCCTTGAACCAACGCCATTGAGGCCCCATGACTATTACCGCAACCGAGACCATCGTTAGAGGCGGCGCCTGGCTGCTCGAGGAGACGACACCCGACAGTGTCTTCACGCCCGAGCGGATGACCGAGGAGCACCGCCTGATTTACCAAACCGCCGAAGAGTTCGCCACCGAGGTCATCGAGCACAATGATCAGCTGGAAACCAAGGATTGGAACCTCGCACGGCAGTTGCTGACCCGGGCAGGTGAGCTCGGGCTGCTCGGCACCGATGTGCCCGAGACCTACGGCGGCCTGGAGTTCGACAAGGTCAGCTCGGCCATCATCGCGGGGCGACTCGGCCCCGCCGGCTCGTTCAGTTCGACGTTCGGCGCCCACACCGGCCTCACGATCCTCCCGATCCGGATGTTCGGCACCGAGGCGCAGAAGAAGAAATACCTTCCGGGTTTGGTCACCGGCGAGACCGTCGGCGCGTACTGCCTGAGCGAAGCCGGGTCGGGCTCAGACGCGCTCGGGGCAAAGACGCGGGCGGTCCGGCAAGAGGACGGCAACTTCGTCCTCAACGGCGAAAAGATGTGGATCACGAATGGCGGCTTCGCCGACCTCTTCATCGTCTTCGCCAAAGTCGATGGTGAGCACTTCACGGCCTTCATCGTCGAACGGTCGTTCGACGGCGTCACGAGCGGCAAGGAAGAGCACAAGATGGGGCTGCATGGGTCGTCGACCACGCCGGTCCTCCTCCAGGACGCGCGCGTGCCGGCCGACAACCTGCTGGGCGAAGTCGGCAAGGGCCACAAGGTCGCTTTCAACGTCCTCAACTACGGTCGATTCAAGCTCGGCGCCTCAACGCTTGGCGGAGGGCAAACCGCCATCGGCGAGTCGGCGCGCTACGCGGCGAGCCGGCAGCAGTTCGGCCAACCGATCGCCAACTTCGGCGCGATCAAGCACAAGCTCGGGGAGATGGTCGTCCGCTCGTATGCGGTCGAATCGATGGTGTACCGCACGGCCGGCCACATCGACGCCGCCATCGAGCACGATGACGATGCGGAGAAGGACGAGGCCGCCAAGGGGGCGGCCGTCCTCCGCGCGCTGGAGGAATTCGCGATCGAATCGTCGATCCTCAAGGTCGCCGGCAGCGAAACGCTGCACTACATCCTCGACGAGAACGTACAGATTCACGGCGGCAACGGATTCGTCAAGGACTACCCGGCCGAGCGCCACTACCGCGACTCGCGCGTCAACCGCATCTTCGAGGGGACCAACGAGATCAACCGGCTGCTCATCCCCGGCATGCTCGTCAAGCGGGCGACGAAGGGCCATCTGCCGCTGATCGAAGCGGCCAAGAAGCTGCAGGACGAGATCATGGCGCCGTCGGTGTCGACCCCGCCGGGGGACGGCGTGCTCGAGGTCCAAGCGGCGTCGGTCGTCATGTTCAAGAAGGTGGCACTCGCCGTCATCGGGCTGGCGCTTCAGACCTACGGCACCAAGCTCAGCGACCAGCAGGAGGTGCTGTCGTTCGCCTCCGACATCCTGATGGACACCTACGCGTCTGATACTGCGGTCACCCGGGCGCGTGCCGCGTCTGATGCCGGCACTTCTTCCGCCGGGCTGCAAGTCGACGCCGCGACCTGCTACGTCAACGATGCCGCGATGCGGATTGACGCCGCGGCCCGCTCCGCGCTGGCGGCGATGACGGACGGCGATACGCTGCGGACGCACCTCGCGGCCCTCAGACGACTGCTCAAGGTGACGCCGGTCAATACCGTCGCGATTCGGCGGCGGCTCGCTGACGCGGCGGTGGAGCGGGGGGAGTATATCTTCTAGGGTTCCTGGTTCCCAGTTCCGGGTTCCGGGTTCCCGGTTCTGATCGCGGTGCGCCCGACATCAGAGCGGCGGTTCTTGGGACGCATTTCCGGTATGTGAGCAGTATGATCCGGAGGTGCGAGCCAGAGCCTTCTGGAAGGCCGTAACCGTGGACGACACCGACCTGCTCGAGCGCTTTCTGTCGTGGCTAGATGCGCAGGGGCTTCGCTACTGCGTCATCGGCGGCCAGGCGGTCAACGCGTAGTACGTCGAGCCGGTCGTCAGCCTCGATCTGGACCTCGTCGTGGCCGCCACCGACCCCGAAGAGCTGGACGAGCGTCTCGGCGAGGCGTTCACGGCGGAACGATTTCCGCACAGCGTGAACATATCGCAACCGGGCTCGGACCTCCGTATTCAGCTGCAGCGAGGTCCGCGCTATGCGAGGTTCGTCGACCGATCGTCGCCGCGCACTATCTTGGGCCGCGTCATGGTCGTCGCAGCTCTGGAGGACGTGCTGGAAGGCAAGGTCTGGGCCGCTCAGGATCCCGGCCGCCGGCCCAGCAAGCGACAGAAAGACTTGGCCGATATCGCCAGAATCCTCGAGTCGTTCCCGCACCTCCGGACCACCGTTCCAGACGACGTTCTCACCAGGCTCGTCTAGCTCCAGCGGGACCCGCGCTGCCATAACGGAGACGATGCCGACGACCGATTCCGCGCTGCCTCGCTTCGCTGGCTCGACCGCCTACCCGGGGCTCCGCCTACTCGTGCTCTTCGGATCGTGGACCAGCCGCGCGCGGATCAGCTGATAGCTTTCGGCAAGCGAGCTATTGGTATCGGGCGGGAATCGGTATCCGTTGTGGCTGGGCGTGTGGCTGCTCATCGTCCAACACTGCCAGCGGCCGCCTCAACTTGACAATGCTTCACCCGACGAACACGAGATCTTGACCTGATCGACCTGGCGCTAGGTCTGCTCGCTCGACCCAGCTTGCGACACACCTCAGCCTGAATACACATGATTAGTGTGTATAGTGCACACATAAGGAAAAGTGAGGGGCCCCATGAATCAACGACTCAACATCACCTTGCCAGAGCAAACGGTCCGGTTGCTTGATCGTGCTGTGCCCAAGGGCCAGCGATCGAGGTTGATTGACGAAGCGGTGAAACGCTTCGTGAGAGAAAAGGGGAAAGTGAGCCTTCGCAGGCAGCTTGAGCGTGGAGCGAAGGCTCGAGCCGAGCGCGACCTCGACGTTGCGGAGGAATGGTTCGCCCTTTTTGAATAGCACCATGACTCGACCCAAGAGAGGAGACATCTACTTGGTCAACTTCGACCCCACGCTCGGTGCCGAAATTCGAAAAACGCGCCCAGCATTAGTCTTGCAGAATGACATCGCCAACAGGTCCAGCCCAATTACCATCGTGGCTGCGATCACATCCAAGTTCGACGAGACCCTCTATCCCACCGAGGTCTTGATCGCGCTGAAAGGCAGGACGAGCCTCTCCGTCGACCCGGTCGTGCTTCTGAATCAGCTCAGGTCGGTCGACAAGAAGAGGCTTGTGAAATGGCTGGGAAAGCTATCCGCAGAAAATCTGGCTCAGGTCGACCGAGCCCTTCTTATTAGCTTGGGTCTGGTGGAACTCTAGATCTGGGAGGCCTCAACGCTGAGCGCGAGGCCACGCCCGCCAACGCCAACGAAGATGAGCGAGCTCGACTCTCAACTTCTCGCCGAACGCGCTATAGCCGGCAGCGCGCTACGCGTTGATTCTCAGAGCTTCGACGCGCAGACCTTTCACCACGCGAAAGTGCCGTTCATCGGACGGCCCCACCAAGACGGTGAAACCGAGGTGCAGGGCGGTGGCGGCGACCGCCAGGTCATTCGCCGGAATGAGGCGGCCGACGCGGCTGAGGGCCGCGAACAGCCTCGCCCACTCTTCGGCGATGGCTTCACCGAAGTCGACGACCCGCACTCGCACCACAAGCGCGTCGATTCGCGCGCGCCGCATCGCGGCACGCTTGGGGCCATCCGCCAGTTCCACTCCGACGAGCAACTCCGCATACACGGCGGCCGGCAGCACCGCGGCCTCGTCGGCAAGGCGACCAAGCAACCGGCACCAAACTGCTGACGCGTTGGATATGTCCGATCCGGCGTGCCGCTCGGCCGCGACCAGCGCACTCGTGTCGATTACGACCGCCATGGGTTGTCTGGCGGTCGGTCGGCAGCGCCGATTTTGACGAGGTCGTCTGCAAACGTCCGGTCCGCTGCAGCGCCCTCGGTCCAAGCCGTAAGGGCCTCCGCCACCGTGGTATCCGCGTCCGCCCGCTCGATTGGCACCACGCGCGCCACTGGCGTACCGTTTCGCTCGACAACGAAGGAGTCGTGCCGATAACGGACCTTGGCCAATACGTCGCCGAGGGTCCGGGCGAGCTCTGTGGCCCGAATTGTGTATTCCATAACTCTGTATTATACATATTAATGTAAGATCTTCTCCGGCGAGCCGGCGGCGACAGGGTCGACGCTAACTCTTGCGTGTGTGCGGTGGGCGTCCTCGACACCCAGAAACTCTGCGAGACGCGCCGTGAGGCCGTCAGGCAGCGGGTCGGCCACGATCAGTAGGTCGAGGTCGAAGTCGGAGGCCCGGTAGCAGTCAGCACGAACGGTATAATTCCAAGAGAATCAAAAACTTTGAACCCAGAACCTGGAACCCAGAACTTTGGAACCTGGAACCATTCGTCGGCTTTCCGTTACGGCCCTCGTTCTTGCGGTAGCCGCCTCCGCCTGCTCTCCTCCCGAACCCGACGAAAGCGGCTACGTGACGCAACTCCTCGAGGACCGCGCCTACAAGGACGACGTCTTCAAGAACGGCGCTGACTCACCGGTGCCGCTCGACCGCAGGTCGTGGATGGTCCCCCTTCGGTACTACGACCCAGACCTCTCGTACCGTGTCCCGGCCCAGCTCGACTTTCTCAATGAGCAACCGATCTTCGACGTCCCGACGTCGACCGGCCAGATTCGACAGATGCGGCACCTCGGGCACCTCGAATTC
Source organism: Vicinamibacterales bacterium (assembly GCA_963662965.1). GTDB lineage: Bacteria > Acidobacteriota > Vicinamibacteria > Vicinamibacterales > UBA8438 > DTWD01. Next base: position 1,113,908 of record OY759970.1, read on the forward strand.
GTGCTTGACGGTGAGGAGCATCGGTTGGCGGCGCTGCTGTCGGAAGGTGACGGTCTTTTCATCCCGTTTCGTGATGAAACCAGCGGCCATGAGACCTATCCAGCCGGCCGCTACCTCGATCTTCCGTTCAGTTCGACTGGCGTCTACGACCTCGATTTCAACCGGGCCTATCACCCGACCTGCTATTTCGACGAGCAGTTCGACTGCCCGTATCCCCCGCCGCAAAACCGCCTGCCGATGTCGATTCGCGCCGGTGAGAAGCTGCCGCCCGAGAGCGAACGCCGCATGCCGTTGACCGGCCTCGAGCGGCCACTGTCCCCCCCGGCGGAACCTTGAACCCTGAACCCTTTGAACCTTGCACCAGAGAGGTAACGCCTATGCCTCTCCTCGGCATCATCTTCGACTTCGACGGCGTCATCGCCGACACAGAGTCGCTGCACCTACGCGCCTATCAGGATGTGCTGGCCGATACCCAGATGACGCTCACGAAGGAGACCTACGAATCAAAGTACCTCGGGTACGACGACGTCGGCGTGTTCACAACCATTGGCCAGGACCAGGGCGTCGCGCTGAGTGCGGATGACCTGATGCGCCTGATGAACGCGAAGGGTCAGCGCTACAACCAACTCGTTGGAACCGAAGATGTGGTATTCCCCGCCGCGCGCAGCTGTATCGAACGCCTCGCCAGAACCGTTGTCCTTGGGGTTGCATCCGGCGCACTTCATCAAGAGATTGAAGACATCCTGGCCGGCGCGGAACTCAGAAGGCACTTCTCAGCGATCGTCGCGGCCGACGACGTGGAGCGTTCCAAGCCGGCGCCCGACACCTACAAGCGAGCTATTGAGCTCCTGTGCGCGACGCTCGAACGTCCACCATCGCCTCAGGGGTTCGTGGCAATCGAAGACTCAACCTGGGGGATCGAATCGGCTCAGGCGGCGGGCCTCCCGTGCCTCGGCGTCACGACAACCTACGGTGCCGACGCGCTCATGAGGGCAACCCTCGTCGTGCCCAGCCTTGACCAGGTCGATTCCGAGACGCTGAGCGCGCTCACATAGACCCGAGCGTTCTCGACGCGACTGCCTCTGGTGTGCGATAAGTATGCAGCGACTGTGACCGCATCTGACTTCATCCACCGATTCACCGAGGTTGCCAAAGCCCCCGCGCCCGATCTCGCACCGGCGGCGCTGCTGATCGCGCGGCTCGAGTATCCGCAGCTCGACGCCTCCGTCTACCTCACCAAACTCGATCAGTTGGGTGAGGCGGCCGCCGCCCGCGTCGGCGCACTCGGGGACGGCGCCGACCCGATGACGCGTATCACCGAGCTCAGCTCGTATCTCTTCGACGATCAAGGCTTTGCCGGCAACCGACACGACTACGACGACCCGCGCAACAGCTTCCTCAACGAAGTCCTCGACCGGCGCACCGGGATCCCGATCACCCTCGCCCTCGTCTACATCGAGGTCGCCCGCCGCGCCGGGGTCGCGATCGACGGCGTCAACTTCCCGGGGCACTTCCTGCTCAAGGTGCCGACGCATCCTGGCGCCGCACTTGTGGAGGACGATCAGGTGATCGTCGATCCGTTTCACGGCGGCGCCGTGCTGTCAGAATCTGACTGCCGCAACCTACTCCGGAAGCACGCCGGCGACGAAGCGGCCTTCGACCACCGCCTGCTCACCCGCGCGACGAAGCAGGAGATCCTCGTTCGGATGCTCGTCAACCTCAAACGGATCTATGTGCGGATGCGCTCCTTCCCCCAAGCGCACACCATCACCGAGCTCCTGCTCGCGCTCGACCCCTCTGCGATGACCGAGCTCCGCGACCGGGGCCTCCTAGCGTACCACCTGAACGACTACGCGGCGGCGCTCCGGGATTTGGAAGAGTACTTGCACCTCGCCACGCACAGCGAGACGGCCGATGCGGAGGGCGGGAACGACGAGGAGTTCGTCGAGCCGACCGAGCACGCCGAGATCTGGGAGCATGTCAAGGCGCTCCGGCGGCGTGTGGCGAGCTTGAATTAGTCACGCCGACCTGCCCCGCCGCCGCCGCGCGCGCAGATCATCCCCGCGGTCAACGAGAAGCAACCACTCCACAAGGTACTGTCACGTTGAGGAGAAGCGGTCGTGACGAGGCCTCGATGGCTCGGCGTCCACCATCGTTCAGCAAGCACCCGTCACCGCATTCCACTCAGCGAACGCCCGCGGTCGGAGCATGCGGTGGTGCACCGATCGCAGTAGATGTCGACCGACTCGGAAGAGATGCAGGACGAGCCCGTGAACGGACGCGAAGCGTTGCAGGTGGGCGGCGGACTTGCATCGACGCATCTGCTGCTCACGTTGCCGCGTCGGTTGGTGGGACACTTCGGCTCGGTTGTTCGCATAGCGGTCCGTGCCGTGGATCACCGACGGCATCACGGTCCGACAGGCCGCCGGGTAGCTGCGCAGCTTGTCGGTGATCAGCCGGCGCGGCGGCCGGCCTTGGCCCTTCAGCAATTTACGAAAGAACCGCACCGCCGCCCGCCGATTGCGCCGAGATTGCACGAGGATGTCGAGCATGTCGCCGTCCTCGTCAACCACCCGCCAGAGAGCCTGCTGCCGCCCCTGGATGTTCACGCACAGCTCATCGAGATGCCACGTGTCGCCCATCCGACCCCGCCGGCGCCGCGCATACGCCGGGCCAAACGTGCAACACCACTGCCGCATCGTCTCGTAGGTCACGGTGACCCCGCGCTGAGCGCACAGGTCTTCCGCATCGCGGAAGCTGAGACAAAAGCGGTGGTAGAGCCAGACGGCGTGACTGATGATCTCGGGCGGGAATCGATAGCCGTGGTCGCTCGGCGCGTGGTTGGTCATCGCTCTACACTGCCAGCTACCGTCTCAACTTGACAGTGCCGTGCGAGGTGGTGCTCGGGACGACGCGGTGCCGGAAGCCCGGGCGCGAGATCCATCACCTGCTCGGGGGCGCGGGGCGCCGAGGACGAGGGGCGAGTGCCCTGGCGACACACAAGGTGCACACGTGTGTCGACCACCATCGCTTGATCGGGATCTGGTGGATTGCGGTGACGTGGTCGACGCCTGACGATCCAGTGGCCACGATTCGGTTCGAACAGGTGCGCGGGACTCAGATGCTATGACGCGGGCACGGGCGCCATCTCACAAGTTGCTGATGCAGCTGTATGGAACAGGTCTAACCGCTGCCCTTCAGTGACGTCCCCTACTTCTTCCCGGCAGCAGCCTTCCGCCTCTTCCAAGCAGCCCTCATCTTTGCACGAGTGGCCGCAGAGACCTTGCGTTTCTTTTTGCCCTTCGCCTGAGCCCTGGGTAATGGATTCTCCCCACCCAGGAGCACGAGTGCCTGGGTAATCTTCTCGAGCCTGTCCTGCAGCTGTTTCCGCTCCGCCTTGAGTAGTGCTACCACGCTTCGTTTTGCCATTCAGTCTCCGTCTGTCCTGATGTGCCTACTTGTCCCCGTTCTCCCGCTCCTTCGTTGCACGTAAACATCCTTAAACCCGGTCACTCACGCGCGAGCGGGCTTTGCGTCGGACGCGCCCCCTGGCGCCCGAGCACTGTCTTCGACACGGGAAGCCGCGAGCTAGGACACGGTCCAATTTGGGTCAGGTGTGAAGGTCGGAATCACCTCACACAGCTTGCGGATGACGCCGAGCGGTTCCGCGGATGCTGCCTCGCGTTCCAGCTCGGCGATCTGCGTGGTCAGCTCTCGAATCTCGACCGGTGTGCCGTTCCGCACGCGCAGAATCTTCTCGACACCCGATGGTTCTGAAACCTCGTCGCTTCCGACGAGCTCTTCGTACAATTTCTCGCCAGGACGCAAACCTATGAGGGAGATCTCGACATCGCTGTCGGGTATGAACCCAGACAAACGGATCAGATTACGCGCCATGTCGACGATCTTGATCTGCTCTCCCATGTCGAGGACGAAAATGGCCCCAGAGACACCGATGGCTGCGGCCTGCAGCACGAGCTGCACCGCCTCCGACGTGAGCATGAAGTAGCGCCGGACATCCGGATGGGTGACCGTCACCGGCCCCCCTTCCTTGATCTGCTCGAGAAACATCGGAATGACGCTCCCGCTGCTCCCCAGCACGTTCCCAAAGCGCACGGCCGCAAAGATCGTCTCGCTCCGAACAGCCATCCCTTCGATGATTAGCTCCGAGATGCGTTTGGTCGCCCCCATAACGCTCGTGGGGTTGACCGCCTTGTCGCTGGAGATCAAGACGAAACGCTCGACACCGAACTCGTCGGCAGCCTTCGCGGTCATCCACGTGCCGCTGACGTTGTTCGTTACCGCCTCGCAGGGGTTCAGCTCCATCATCGGTACGTGCTTGTGGGCCGCGGCGTGGAAGATGGTCTGCGGCGCCTCGCAGATCGATCTGGCAATAGGTCAGCCCTCGGAGCCCGTAGCAGATCGACGGCACCCCACGGTCGAACATCGGCGTGTCAGAAATGACGACGACATCGGCAGCCAGCTCGCTCTTCTGGTCGTGCAGAAACGCCTCAAGATGCTCGCTGCCGATCTCCTCCTCGCCCTCGAGAATCAGTTTGATATTGACCGGGAGCCGACCGCTGTGCTGCATGCAGGCTTCGATCGCCTTGAAGTGCATGAAGATCTGACCCTTGTCGTCCGCGGCGCCACGCGCATAAATCTCGCCTTCCCGAACGGTCGCCTCGAACGGCGGCGATTCCCATTCGTCCAGCGGGTCGACCGGCTGCACGTCGTAGTGCCCATAAAAGAGGATGGTCGGCGCCCCCTCGGCATGGAGCCAGTCCCCGTAGACGACCGGATTGCCCGGCGTTTCGACGCGGCGCACGTGTTCGAGACCGACGCGCTCAAGCTCATCCGCGGTCCATTGGGCGCAGCGCGCCACGTCACCCGCGTGCTCTGGGAGCGCGCTGATACTCGGAATAGCGAGGTAGTCCTTCAGCTCCTCGACGTATCGGTCGCGGTTGGTGTTGATGAAATCGATGACGTGGTCCATCCCTAGCTCCCAGCCTCTCGCACGGTCTCCCCGGGCGTCTCAATCGGCAAATCATCCCGGTCGCCCCACTCCTTCCACGACCCTATGTAGTTCCGTAGCCGCGGGTAGCCGATGAGCCGTAACGCCACATAACTGTGTGCGGCTCGGTAACCGCCCTGGCAGTACGACACCACTTCCTTTTCGGGCGTTACTCCTGCTCCCTCGTACATGGCGCGGAGGTCGGCGGCCGGCTTGAACGCCCCGCTCGCATCGAGGTTCTTCGTCCACTCGATGTGTACGGCACCTGGGACGGCGCCGCCCCGCTTCGCACGAACCGTCGTGCCGCAGTACTCGCCGTCGCTGCGAGTGTCGAGGATAGCGATTTCGGGCCGGTCGAGCCGGTCTTTGAGATCGCGCCAGGACGCAAGACGACCGTCATCGCGTCGGACTTCCCAGTTGCCTTTCTCGGGCGCCGTCGCCTCCGTGGTCGTGAAATAGCCGGCACGCTCCCAGGCGGCGACACCGCCGTCGAGCAGGCGAGCGTCGGGGTGACCGAAGAGCTCGAGAAACCAGAAGGCGCGGGCGGCGCGGATTCCCGATTGCTCGTCGTAGACGACGACGCTGCGTGCACCATCGACGCCGCGCGAGCTGAGTAGATGCGCGATCATCCAGAGAAAGGCGTCGAGCGGTGCCGGATCGGTATTGATGAGACTGAGGCCAAAGAGATCGAGATGCGCGGCGCCCGGGATGTGACTGGCGGCGAAGGCTTCGGCCGGCCGCAGATCAATCACGACCGGCGTCTGTTCATCCTTCCTTAGTGGATGCCCAGCCGCTGATCCACTCGGAACCCCGAGGCGGCCGGCGAGCGCTTCCGGTGTAATGAGCAGTTCCGGGTGCGCGTAGCCCTTAGGATTGTTCACATCAAAGACCCTCGTCAGCGTGGCAGACGGTGGAGCGCGCGCTGCCGATCCCGGCCGTAACGGTACACCCGGAAGTGCGCGTCGAACGCCAAGACATCATTGAATCCCAGGCGCTCCATCACGGCGGTGTCAATCAGAATGATCAACGTGCTCACGGTAGAGCGCCTCGCCGAGGTAGTGGTCGTGCCTCTCTGACACGTCGGTCAAGCCGCTCCGACCAATACAAATCAGCTTCTCATAGGCCTCCCGAGGAACGGGTTGAGCAGCAGACTGCGGCTTCAGGTATCGATCCACGGCACGCTGGATGAGCTCGGCGACTGACAGATGCTCGTGGCGCGCCTTCTCCTTGAGTGCTTTCAGCTGTCGCTCCTCAAGACAGACCATGGTCCTAACCTTCATGGGCAACCTCCCACATATGCGATGGACGCTAGCATCGGAAGCATCACTCAAACAAGGCTGATGTAGCGCACCACGAACAGCACCGCGAAGAGATACACTAACCAGTGCGCCTCGCCGGCGCGCCCGGCCACGGTCTTCAGCACCGCATACGAGATGAAGCCAAAAGCGATACCGTCGGTAATGCTGACGGTGAGCGGCATGATGATGATCGTGAGGAACGCCGGGATCGACTCGGTCGCATCCTCCCACGCGATCAACCGGACCCCCTTCATCATCATGGTCCCGACGAGGATGAGCGCCGGGGCAACCACCGGGTAGAGCGTCGTACCGGCGGCCGTCTGATACCCGCCGCCGATCATCGACACAAGTGGTGAAAAGAACAGCGCCGCAAGAAACAGCGCCGCGACCACCACGGCCGACAGCCCCGTCCTCCCACCGGCCGCCACGCCCGCGGCACTCTCGATATAGGCCGTGACGGTCGAGGTCCCGAGCCCAGCGCCGACCACGGTGCCCGCGGCGTCGGCCATCAACGCCCCCCGCGCGCGCGGCAGTGTCCCGTCGCGCATCAGACCGGCTTGCTCGGCGACGCCGACGAGCGTCCCGACGGAGTCGAAGAGCGCCAGGAAGAAGAAGACGAAGACGACGGCCACCATGTCGGGTCGAAGTGCCCCCACGAGATCGAGCTGCAGCAGCGTCGGCGCGATCGACGGCGGGGCGCTCGCGATGCCCTGAAACGAGGAGAGCCCCCACGCCCACGACCCACCGGCCGAGACGAGAATGCCGACGAGAATCGCCCCGCGCACTCCACGCACGGTCAACGCCGCGGCCACCGCGAAGCCGCTTAACGCGATTGCGACCGGAAGCTCGGTAAGACTCCCGAGGGTCACCAGCGTTCCCGGGGAATCGACGATGATGCCGGCCCACTGTAGGCCGACCATCGCGATGAGCAACCCGATGCCAACGGCAATGGCGTGCTTCAGAGCCGCGGGGATGGCGGTAATCAGGCGCTCCCGCAAGCCGAAGCCTGCCGTGAGGACGAACACCAGGCCGGCGATGGCCACGGCACCGAGCGCCACTTGCCATGGCACCTCCATGCCGACGATGACCGCGAACGCGAAGTAAAAGTTGTGCCCCATCGCCGGCGCGACGGCGATGGGATAGTTGGCGAAGAACGCCATCATCAGCGTTGCGGCGGCGCTCGCGACACAGGTCGCGACGAACACCGCACCAAAGTCCATCCCGACCGAGGCAAGCAGCGTCGGCTGCACAAAGATGATGTAGGCGAGCGTCAGAAAGGTCGTCGTGCCGGCCAGCACTTCGGTCCGCACGGAGGTGCCGTGCTCGGAGAGGTGGAAGAGCGCGTCGAAGCGATCCGCCATCAGACGCGCTCCCACGCGTCGTCGAGATCGTCGGTCGCCCGGCGAACGCGTCCCTCGGACTCGAGCTTGATGAGATGGGCGAGGACGCTTTCCCTCGCGGCCCCCGTCAACGCATCGGCAAGACGGTCGTACACTCGGTCGACGATGGCGGCCCGAGTCGAGGCCCCAGCCTCGAGCGCCGCCAGGATCTGCGCCTCGCGGCGGGCGCGATGAGCCACGTAGTGGTCGATGAGGGCGACGACGTCGTCTATTTCCGGGCCGTGCGCCGGAAGCACACGAGACGGCCGCAGGGCGCGAATGCGACCGAGCGAGGCGAGGTAGTGCACGAGGCTGCCTTCACCGCTGCCAGGAATCACCACCGTGCTGCCGCGCACCAGCAGATCCCCGCTGAACAGGACGCTGTCCCGCTCGTCGTAGAAACAGAGGTGATCAGGGGCATGACCGGGCGTGTGGAGGACGCGCAACACGCCGTCGCCCGCGGGCACGTCATCGCCGTCGGCCAGCGACGTCCACTTCATCGGATAGTCGGCATCACGCGCCCGCCACGGCATCTTCGCGAACTCGGCCTGTGGCCACGCCGCCGCGAGGGCCGGTACGCCCGCAATGTGATCGGCGTGTGCATGCGTCACCAAGACGCGTCGCAACTGAGCCGAACCGACCGCCTCCCGAACCGCGTCGAGATAACGCGACTTGCCGGTGGCCGTGTCGATCAGCGTGGCGTGGCGACCGACGGCGTCGTGAAGGAGGTACGTGTTGTTGCCCGCCCCGGTATAGGGACCCGGGTTGAAGCCAGGAACCAGCGTGAGCGTCACTGGGCGATGGCGGAACCGGTGACCAGGGCGTCCAATTTATCCCGGAGCACGCCCGGAATCGCGACCGTCGTGCTGGCGGCGTAGTCAAACACCGCCTGTACCGACTTCCCGAGTGCGACCACCACCTCGTCCTTGACTCGGCGCACCTCGTAGTCGAGTGTGAAGCTCGAACGCCCAACCGCCCCAACGGTGATGTGGACGTCGACGACATCGCCGAACTTCACTTGCGCTTTGAAGTCGCACGAGACGTGCGCGAGGATCAGCCCGAGGCCGATGTCCTCAAGGGTGCGGCGCAACCCGAGCGTGTCGGCCGCGACGATCCGCGCCTGTTCGAAGTAGGTGAAGAAGACGGCGTTGTTGACGTGGCCCATCGGATCACAGTCGCGAAACCGCACTTCGATGCGATGGGAAAACGCCGGAGTCACAGCGTATTATACCGTGTGCGTTCGACGGTCTCGGCCTCGGAGTCGTTCACCTCCGAGGAACAAGCAACACTTGCCCCCTACTTCGGCAACACCAACAGCCCCGTCTTTGTCCTGACCAACCTACCAGAGGTAGTCAAGGGCGCGCTCTTCGCGCGGTACTCCCGATCGGCGAAGTCGGTGCGCCGACTCTTCCTTGACGAATTTCTCGACGCGGTCGCCGACGGGCCTGATACTGATGAGGAACACGCGGGACGTGCCGGCCCCGGTGAGGCCCGTGCCGAACGGCTCTATGGGCGCGTCTTCGACCAGTACGGCGACGACTCGGTGGCCCAGCTCGGCGGTGCGCACATTGCCTGCGAGGGTGTCTCCAATGTCCTGACCAAGGTACTGGAGCGCGGCCGGTTGATGGCGTATCTCGAGCAATCGACACGCTACGTGCCGTATACCGCCCGACCCGATGGGAAGTGGAAGTACGTCGTGCCGGGCGAGCTCACCGACGACGGCAGCCATGACACGTTCACGGCGACGCTCGACCGCGCCTTCGAAACCTACGCCCGCTGGATCGAGCCGGTCCAGCAGTACTTTCGTGATCGGTACCCGCAAACCGAGAGCGATCCGGACGGTGTTTACAAGGCGGTCATCCGGGCCAAGGCGCTCGACACGCTGCGCGGGCTGCTACCGGCCGCCACCCGCTCGAACGTCGGGATCTACGGCTCGGGACAGGCGTACGAGGCGCTCCTGCTCAAGATGCGCGCGCATCCGCTGGCCGAGACGCGCGAGGTGGTGCGACTGATGCTGCCCGAGCTCCGCAAAGTGATTCCGGCGTTCCTCCAGCGCGTCGACCGGGACGATCGCGGGGTTCGTTGGAGTGACTACCTCGGTGGACGTGACGGCGACGCGCGCTCGCTCGCCACCGAGCTGACCGCTGCCGTCGATGAAGGCACCGGCGATGAAGTGACCCTGAGCGACTTCGACCCTGACGGCGAGGTCAAGGTGGTCGCGGCCGCGCTCTACGCCGGGTCGAATCTGTCACACGACCGCCTCTTGGAACTGGCGCGCGCGATGTCGGCCGAGACGCGTGTCCGCGTACTGCGCACCTACGTCGGCGAACGGGAGAATCGGCGTCACCGACCGGGTCGCGCCTTCGAGCACGCGACCTACACGTTCGACGTGCTGTCCGATTACGGTGCGTTTCGCGATCTACAGCGTCATCGCATGCTGACGCTCGATTGGCAGGATTTGAGCACCCGCCATGGCTACACCAGACCCGAAGCGATAGCAGAGGTCGGCGCCCTGTCCGAGTGGGAGCGGGTGATGGACGAAGCGGCCGACCTCTGCGAGCAGCTTGCGCGCGACCACTCGTCGCTGGTTGCGCAATACCCCGTCTCGATGGCGTATCTCATCCGTTTCTACATGCAGATGAACGCGCGGGAGGCGATGCATGTGATCGAGCTGCGGACCGCACCGCAGGGACACCCGGCCTATCGTCGCGTCTGCCAGAAGATGCACCGGCTGATTGCCGAACAGGCGGGTCACACCGCGATTGCCGAAGCGATGAGGTTCGCTGATCATTCGGAAGTCGAGCTCGAGCGGCTGGAAGCCGAACGGGCGGGCGAGCGGCGGCGGCGGCCGGCAGAATCTGCCACGCCAGCGACCGGGTCATAAGCCACGACAGCGCTTACGTCAGCACCTTCTCCGCCGCATGAACCTTCTTGACCACGTTCCGCAGCTCGCGGATGACGACGTCTTGCTCCGACTCGGTCAAGAACGGATGAAGAGGCAGACTGAGCACTTCCCGCGAAGTCCGCTCGGCGACAGGAAAATCGCCGGGTGAAGCGAGGTCGGCGTACGCCGGCTGCTCGTGCAGGCAGCGCGGGTAGTAGATCGCCGCCGGCACGCCACTCTCGCGTAGGAGTTCGTGTACACGGTCGCGCGCGGCAATGCGAATGGTGTAGGGCGTGAAGACGTGCGTGTTTCCGGTCGAGACCTCCGGAACCCGGCAGACGTCGCCAAGCGCGTCCGCGTAACGAGCCGCGAGCCGCCGTCGGGCCTCGAGTTCAGCGTCGAGGTGCGGGAGCTTCGCCAGGAGCACCGCCGCCTGAATCGTGTCGAACCTCGCGTTTGTCCCAACGCGCCGGTGGTCGAAGCCTTCGCCACCGTGAGTGCGCAGTTCACGAAATCGGTCGGCGAGTTCCTCGTTGTTCGTGAATAGTGCCCCGCCATCTCCGAAGCACGCGAGTGTCTTCGTCGGGAAGAAGCTGGTGCTTCCGATCTCCGATGCGCCACCACTAGCCTGACCATCCTGCGTCGCGCCAAGACTCTGCGCGGCATCTTCGACCACTGTGAGCTGGTGTTTGCCGGCGATCTCGTTGAGCCGGCGATAGTCGGCCATCTGACCGAAGAGGTTGACGGTGACAATCGCTTTCGTCCGCGTCGTGATCGCGCTCTCCACTCCTGCTGGGTCGATGTTGAAGGAGCTGTCGTCAATATCGACGAACACCGGCGTCGCACCGACGAGACGGGTGATTTCGGCGGCGGCTACGAAGGTGAACGAGGGAGTGATCACCTCGTCGCCCGGACCAATCTCCAAGGCCCGCAGCGACATCTCGAGACTGGCGGTCCCGCTGGCCGTCGTGATGGCGTGCGCCACGCCGATGCGTCCGGCTAGCGCTCCCTCGAGTTCCTCGATCTCCGGCCCCATGATGAACTGCGCGTGCTCGATGACCGTGCGCATTCGCGCATCGATCTCGTGGCGATACGCCGCGTACTGACGCTGAAGGTCGATGAATTGCATGCGGGGACGTCTAATCGTCCGAATTCTCGCCCTTGTCCCAGTAGCGGCCGTATTCGTCGAGAAACGTCAGGCTCTCGAACGACGTCATGCGGTCGAGAAAGAGAACGCCGTCCAGGTGGTCGGTCTCGTGCTGAATGACGCGCGCGGGAAACCCCGACGCGGTCATCTGCTGAGGGGTGCCATGGCGGTCGAGCGACCGAACGCGGATCTCGATTGAGCGAGTCACTTTGCCGCGAATGTCCGGAACGCTGAGACACCCTTCCCAGTCCTCCGCCACTGCCTGTCCGATCGGATCGATCTTGGGATTGATCATCACGACCGGCTGCATGTTCGAATCGGGGTCGTCGACACCGGCGACGAACACGCGGAGACTCTGATGCACCTGCGGGGCGGCCAGCCCGATGCCGACATACTCGCGCATCGTGTCGAACATGTCATCGATGAGGCGCTGGACCGCCGGCGTATCGATTTCACCCGAGTCGATCGACGGCGTTCGCCGCCGGAGCACTGGGTTTCCCATGCGCGCCACCTTTAAAATGGACATCGACTTGGATTATATTCTGGTCCTTGGACTCTTGAACCCTGAACCATTCCCATAGCCCGCTCTATCGCTTTTGCCCCCGCTGCGGCGCTCCACTGACACTGAAACTGATCAAGGCCGGCGAGCCCGAGCGCCCAGCGTGCGACAGCTGCGGTCACGTGGTCTATCTGGATCCCAAAGTCGCGGTCGGAACCGTAATCACGAACCAGGCACGTCAGTTCGCGTTGGTCAGGCGGTCGATCGAGCCAGGCTACGGCAAGTGGGTCTTTCCCGGCGGCTACGTCGACCGGGGCGAAGAGCCGGTGGTGGCAGCCGTTCGTGAAGCGCGTGAGGAAGCGAATCTCGAGATCCGGCTCGAGGGACTCGTCAATATCTACGCCTACCCTGGCGTCGTTCCGATCATCATCGTCTATGCGGCGACCGTGACCGGCGGCGAGCTACGCGCCGATGACGAGTCGCTCGAAGCGGCGTGGTTCGACCCTGCTGACATCCCGTGGGCGGACCTCGCTTTCAGGAGCACACGGGATGCCCTACGGGACTATCAGCAGGGTAGACTCCACCGCTCTGCAGGGATTGGTACGTGACCCAGCGTCCGATCTCATCCGACCAAGATGCGGTGTATGTTCTGAGGGCACTGGTTTTATAAGAGGTGACGTCTTAGCGTACCGAGTAGCCCGTCTCCGACAGTTCGTGCGCGACATCGCGGTCGTCTTTATGCTGGGATGTCTTTACTTGGGCATCGTCGAGGCGGTTGTTCGGCTGGTTGCTCCTCAAGAGGTCAGAACAACTGCTGAGAACGGACTGTCTCTGGGTCTTCTAGACCCCGAACTCGGACACGTGAATCGACCGCACTCGCACGTAGTTCAGGAAGGGCCCGAGTTTTCAGCTGAGTACCGAATAAACGGGGAAGGGCTGAGAGATCGGTCCACGTACGATGCCGCGAAGGCCGACGGCACTATCCGGATGTTGCTGCTCGGCGACTCCTTCGCCTTCGGTGCCGGCAATAACTATGAAGATACTCTCGCAGTGCAGTTAGAACGCAAGCTTCAGGATCGCGGATACCCGATCGAGATCGTCAAGGCGGAGGTGTCCGCGTACGACACTCGCAAGGAAGCACTGTATCTTGAACGGCGGGGTTGCCCCGTTCGCTGTTGAAATTTAGCGGCGGCTCGGTTCACGATTACGCAACCATCTGCGACGAATCCCCGAGACCCAGCTGAGCGTCGCGGGCGCTGCGCGCCGTCACCAGCCGGGGCATGTCCTTGCACCCTTTTACTCGCCGAAACCCTTGGACCGCTTCCAGCACCCCGGCGCCGACCCAGCGTAGAACCATCGCGCCCCCGCGCCAGCGCTTCACGTTGCGCTTCACATGTCGCGTCCGGCTGAGAAGGCTCTCGATGGCGTTCGTGGTGACCAGCGATCGCTGGAGCTGCTCCGCACGTGAGGATCGCCTTCACCCACGACCGCTGGCTCTCGGGCAGATACTCGAGCACGTTGCGCCGCTTATGCACCTGGCATCGTTGGACCAAGGCCGCGGGGCCGAAGGTCTGGGTCACCGCCGCGTAGGATCCCGTCCGCTTCGAGTGGCTAAGTGAGAAACATGTGATGACCCCACAGGTCGGACCGACATCGGACGAGACCGATTCAGACACTGGGTACCCCTGTCAGCCCGTGCCGGTCTCTGGTCCCCGATGTAGCGCCTTGTCCATCGTGGCCCGGAACCGCAGTGGTGCCACACCAGAGGCCGGATATCTTGCTGCACCCAAGCTGGTGGCTGTTCCGCCGTCGCTCTCTTGCCCCCGGGAGGAGTCCATATATTTCTTCCAGTGGGCGGGTCCTGTCGCGGGGCTTACCTCCTCGTTCCGGACCCCGGATGGTCCGTCACTCGAAGGCAAGCCCCACGCCACCCACCTACGGCAGAGGATGGCTCTCGCGCACATTCGACGCATCTGCTGAGACTTTTCACGACTTCTCACTCGCGGGAAACACGAAGTCTCGTCGCTCGGCTCGCTCGACCGCGGTCTCGACCATCTCGCCAATCGGAAGCTGACCCTCCGCACGCTCCACGTCCACCCGTTTCGCTTTCGTGGTGGGGCTCTTCGGCATGAAGAGCGTGCAGCAATCCTGGTCGGGAATGATGGAGATGGGATAGGTCTCGAGGCGTCTCGCCTCGCGGGTGATCTCTTCCTTGTCGGAGCCGATGAGCGGACGCAGCACCGGTAGCGTGACCACCTCGTTGATCACCAACAAGTTTTCCAGTGTTTGCGATGCCACCTGACCGACTGCCTCGCCGGTGACGAGCGCCTTCGCCCCCGACGCAAACGCCAGCCGCTCGGCAATACGCATCATGAGTCGGCGGTAGAGCACGACCCGCAGCGGGGGCGGCGCCGTCACGACAATCTGCTGCTGTAGCTCTCCGAATGGAACCGTATACATCCGGGAGCTCAGCTGATATCGGGTGAGCAGCGCCGCGATCTCCGCCGTCTTCTCCTGCGAAGCGTGGGAGAGGATCGGATATGCATGAAAGTGGACGAAGCGGACGCGGCATCCACGCTTCATCAGCCGGAACGCCGCGACCGGTGAGTCGATGCCGCCTGACAACAGACACATCGCCGCCCCGCTCGTTCCGGTGGGGAGCCCACCTGGTCCCGGCTCCTTTCCCAACGCGTAGAACACACGATCCGGCAGCACCTCGACGCTGATGTCGAGATCCGGCTCGGTGAGGTCCACCTGCCATCCGGTGGCCTGTTTGATCCGCCCGCCAACCTCGCGCTCGATCTCGGGCGAGGTCAGACGGTAGGCCTTGTCGGCCCGGCTGGCCCGGACCCGAAACCTTTCGACGGCGCCGCCGGTGACCCGGTCGTCTCGATCGAGGTCTTCGAGAATCGCCGCGGCAATCTCCTCGACATCGCGCCCGGTCGCGCGGGCTTGGGCGAAATTGGCGATGCCGAAGATGCGGCTGACACGTTCACGAACGGCCGCCCAGTCGGCCTGGGGACCGAGACACAGCTCGATTCGTCCCATGAGGGCACGCACCTGCTGGACGTCTAGGTCAGACGTCGCGTCGCGCAGGTTGCTAACGAGCCGCTCGATGAACCATGGACGGTTCCGCCCTTTGAGCGCGATCTCTTGATAGTGGACGATAACGGAATCCATGTTCAGATGGGACCTGCGGCCCCGAACCCCGCCGCCGACACTCGCGAGGCCCCTTTGCCCCGCTCCGTGCCGGCGGGGCACGCCGCGCGCGCCCTGTCGCCCGCGGCGAGCGACCGCGGGCTCCTAGTCCGAAGCAAGCAAGCGATACACTGCCTCTGCCGCGCGATGTCCGCTAACGACAGCGCTTTCGATCGTACCTGGCAGGCCGGTTTCGATCCAATCACCGGCGAGGAACAGCCCGGCAACGCTCGTTCGCGTATCAGGCCGCCTCGGTTGACCGGGCGCGAGCGAGAAGGTCGCCTGCCGTTCGCGGACTACCGACGCGTGTTTGACTCGGTAGTCATTGGCCGACACGGCGTCGCGCAGCTCCGTGACGGCGATGTCGATGATCCGCTCATTCGGTAGCTGGACGACCTCTTCCGCTCCGCTCGATACCATCGACAGATGCGAGGCGTCGGCTCCGAGCAGCGCATGCTTGTCGAATGCCCACTGCATGGTGCGTCCAGGCAGGCCGAGAAACGGTCCTGACAGCACGCCGTGATCCAGCCAGAGGTTCACGGTGACGATCGGCGACCCGTCCGTCGCGTCAGCCGCGGCAATCGTCGATGCCAGCCGTTCGGGACGCCCGGGGAAGAGGCTGGAGAACGCGTGCCACGGCACCGCGGCTATGACCGCCCGCGTGGTCAGCGGCTCCCCTTCGGCTTGCACACCGAGAAGTCGCTCGTCGACGAGATTCACTTTCGCGGCGGTCCGCACGCGGACCTCTCCGCCTTGCTCCTCGATGAACCGTCGGGCCGGCTCCGCATACAACTGGTCGAGTGGCCGGACGGGAACGCCGATGGCGGCGTCGGTGAGGTTGGGACCGCAAAGCGCCGCCAGGACGCGCGTGAACGGCCGCGCCGAGGCGTGATCGGGCTGCTGATTGAGGGCCGCGAGCGCGAGCGGCTCCCACAACAGCTCGCGAATCCGGGGTCCCTGCCCGTGACGAACGAGCCAGTCGCGCACCGTCTCTTCAGGGAGGCTGTCGCTCAGTAGACTATCATCGGCTGCCTCACGTTGAGCGCGCCGCAGCGGCCCGAGCATCCGCAGCATCGCGGCTCTTTCCGCGAGCGGCAACCGGTCCCATTCAAGGATCCCGGCAAACAGATGAAGGGGCGGCGGAAGATGCGGACACTCGAATCGAGTCAAGGTGCCGTCGACGTCAACGCTGTCAACAGAGAGCGACTTCTGCAGCTCGACGCCACCTTCGACGCCGAGCCTGGCCAGAAAGCGGAACGTCTCGTAGTAGCAGCCGAACAGCACGTGCTGGCCGTTGTCGACCCGGTCGCCAGTGACGCGGTCGAGAAACGACGTGGCGCGGCCGCCGAGATGCGGCCTCGCCTCGAGGACAAGCACCCGCACGCCGCGGTCGGCAAGATCCACGGCTGCACTCAACCCGGCAAAGCCAGCGCCGACGACGATGGCGTCGAAAGACATTGGCAAAGGTTCAAGGTTTAGACGTCGTGAACCGTGAACCGACGCAGATTCCGCCCTGAACCAATGTAATGGGCGGCATCACCCCGGCGAACCCCGGAACATTACCTTCATCCACACCCACCCCGCGATCAGTGCACGGCGCGGTCGAGGCACACGCACGACTTCGCTGAAGACGTCGTAATTTCGGCGCTCGATGCGCTTGAGGATGGCGAAATAAATCCTACTCATGATCTCCGCGGCCACAAGCTGGCGGGTGTCTTCCGCGGGCAGCTCGTCTTTCGACGCAGCATAGAACGACCGGGCGCGGTCGCATTCGAACGCAAGCAACGCCGCCACGGCGTCGGAGAGACCGGCCGCGAGATCGCGTTCGGTCACGGCAAACCTCCGCAAGTCCTCCTGCGGGAGGTAGACGCGGCCGTCCCCAAGGTCGGTCGGCACGTCCCGGATGATGTTCGTCAGCTGGAGCGCCACGCCGAGGGCTACGGCATAGTCACGAGTACCAGGGTTTCGGTACCCAAAAATCTCGATGCAGATCAGACCAACGGCCGACGCGACACGCAGGCAGTACTGATAAAGCTCCTCGAACGTCTCGTAGCGTTGGCGCGCGACGTCCATCGCCACGCCGTCGATCAGATCGCTGAACGGCTTGCGCGGTAGCCGGAACCGCGCCACGAACGGTTTGAGATGGCGCCCCTCGGCCGTGGTCGGAGCCTCGTCGCCGTAGCAACGCTCGAGTTCGTCTCGCCACCGAGCGAGCTCTTGTTCGAGAGAGTCGGATCCACCGTCGCTGGACGGACAGTCGACGGCGTCGTCAACCGCGCGGCAGAAATCCCACACCGCGACAATCGCGCGGCGCTTCTCGGCCGGTAGGACCAGAAACGAGTAGTAGAAGTTGGTATCGCGACTCACGTCCAGACGACCGCGCGCCACACCAGCGGAAGTGCGTCGGCAAGCCCCAGGGTTGGCCGGTCGTGGAGCGGATCGTACCTCGTCCGCCCGACGCGATCGAGGACGCGCATCCCGCCGAGCCAGGTGAGACGTAGCTCCATCTTCAGGCGACCAGTGACGCCATCGCACACCGGGCGGCCATCGAGGAAGAGCTCCCGCGTTTTGACGGCGCAGCGTTCCAGCGCCGCATGCCACGCCGGGGTGAGCGGCTCCGCGTCAAGATCGAGGTCGGCGATCTCTGCCCCACACTCTTCCTGAATCTCGCCCGGCACGTACAATCGTCCGGCGCGCCAGTCTCGACCAAAATCTTGAAGAAAGTTGGTGATCTGAAGCGCGGAGCAGACCGAATCTGAGCGCCGGTCGAGCGTCTCGTCCCGGAACCCCGATATGCGCAACACGATGCGACCGACCGGATTGGCCGACCGTCGACAGTAGTCGAGCAGGTCGGCCCAGGTGGCGTATCGCGTCACCGTGACATCCTGGCGAAACGCGCTCAGCAGGTCGTCGAACAGCCCGACCGGCAGCTGGTGCGTGTCGATGGTGTGTGCAAGCGCAAGAAAGATGTCGTCGGCGTCACGATGCTCGGCCGCCGCGGGATCTGCGCGATTCGACGTCGTCCCGATGCCGGCGAGTCGGCTCCCCCAGCGCTCGAGCAACGCCAGACGTTCTTCGGCGGGCCGGTCTCCTTCGTCGGCGAAGTCATCAGCGACGCGTGCGAACGCGTAGACGGCGGCGATATGCGGGCGAACCGATGCCGGCAATAGCCGTGACGCCACGGGGAAGTTCTCGTAGTAGTCCTGAGCGAGTCGGATGCAAGTTTCATAGGCGCGCCGCAGGGCGGGCGGCTCGGTCATGATCGGCCGAAGGATAGCAGTATTACGATTACCTAGGTGACGGGACACGAGATGCGGGATATTGTGGCGGCGGTCGTAGCGGTCATGCTGGTGTTCTTCGCGCTTCGGCTCGCGACCTCGCTCACAAAGGACCGGCGCAAGCGTCGCCGAGAGCGCGTCGAGCTCGAGGCCACCGGCCAGTCGATCCTAGCGGAGATCCCAACCGACACCGGCATGGCGTTCTTCACCGAAGACGCTGCGGCCTTTTACTTTGGTCGGCACGCCATCGACAAGACGTCGATCAGGGCCGCGCGCGTGCTGATCAACGGCGCACCGATCGCCGCCAGTGTCCGCGCCGGCGCGGCAACGACGGACGTCGTGCCGCGTGCCATCGTGGAAGATCGGCCCGAGGGTCTCGCGCGTGATCGGTGGGACGTGGCGATCGACACCGACGATGACACGGTGTTGGTCCCGTGTGGCGCCATCCGGGAACGGATCTCACAGGAACTGGCACGCTGTATCTTCGCCGCATTGAAGAGCACGATAGAATCGCCGAAGTGATGCCGACGACTCCCGCGCTCCTGCCCGAGTGGGCGCTCTACTACCCCAATCCGGTTTGGTCGCACAGCAACTGACTGAAGAACCTTGTCCTCTTCTTCGACGGTATCGTGCTACTCGCGCCCGAGTTCACCCGCGACGACCCGTTCGAGAACGACTCAGAGACCGCGCCCCGGCTGCGCGACGCGGGACTGCTCGAGGTGGTGGAGCTCCGTAGCTTTGTCGACCCGAAGGGCGCGCAGATCGTGGTCGAAGCCTTGACCGACCTGTTGGCCTCGCGAGATTCTGAATTTCAGTCGTTGGCGTACTCGCAGCTCGGGTATATGACGGACGGCGGTCTCGCCGAGCTCGTTTAACAGCAGCTGCACGCGCGCGGGCTCACCGGGACGGCGGCGGGTAGCGGAAGCTCGCTCCACCCGATCGTCCGATCGTTGCTACTGGTGCTGCTCGCACAGCTGCTACGCCAGACGGGCCGAAAGCGCGGCCAATACCTCTGCCCCGCTACCGACAGGCGCGAGCTCCACACGGCCCTGATCGAGGTCGTCGGCCTGCCCGCGATGGCCTCGGCGGCGCACGTCGTGTCGCTCGACATGCAGCCGGTCGGCGTCGACCTGTCCGACGTGCCCGTCGACGAGGTCTTGAGCTTTCGGAAAGACCATCGGGCGCGGTACCAGGCGTTCTCATGTGATCTTCGACGTTTCGTCCATCAGACCGGTCGATTCGCCACCGGCGGAACAACAGGCGTCGCTGCTGGAGCGGCAGCTCAGGATGAGGGAAGACGCGGCGCTGCTGCTGTCGGAAGCGGGACAGGCGTGGGGTCGACCGGCCGCGTTTTCGCTCGGCTTGACCGGTGCCGTGTGGGCGCTCGGCAAGGACGATATCGTTGGCAATCTGCTCGCGCTCGGCACCGATGTGAGCGACCCGCCGGGCGCGGCACCGTCGCGAGCTGGCGCGTTCTCTTCAGTGACCAGTCGGCGGGGTGAGGATGCAGTTCAGGGTTCAAGGTTCACCACTCGATCTCAATACCACCCGCCTCGTGATTGGCACTCCGCGCCATAACGAACAGCAGGTCCGACAGTCGGTTGACGTAGCGGACGAGGTGCGGGTCGAGCGATGTCACCCCGAGCGCCACGATTCGTCGTTCAGCACGCCGGCAGACGGTGCGCGCGTGATGTAATATCGCGCCGGCCTGACTCCCCCCCGGCAGGATGAAGTTCTTGAGCGGCGGAAGAGCCGCGTCGAGTCGGTCGATCCACGACTCGACGCGCTCGACGTCGCTCGCCTCGATGGTCGCCTTTGTCACGCGGTCCGCGATACGAGAACGCGGGTCGGCGAGAAGCGCCCCCACCGCGAACAGATCGCGCTGAACCGCGACCGCCATCTCCGCCAGCGCGCCTGATAGGCCGGAGGCATGCGCGAGGCCGATGACCGCATTCAGCTCGTCGACGTCGCCATACGCCGTCACCCGCGGGTCGGTCTTGGAAACGGTCGTCCCGTCGAACAGAGCCGTGGTCCCGCGGTCTCCAACGCCAGTGTAGAGTGGCACGGTTCGGATTATGCCACTCCCGCTTCCCGATTCCACGCGGCGTCGCCGATTCCGCCGACGCATCCTCGGCTGGTACGCCCGCAACGGACGCGAGTTGCCATGGCGCAAGACGCGGGATCCGTACCGAATTCTGGTATCGGAGGTGATGCTTCAACAGACACAGGTCGACCGCGTCTTGCCGAAGTACGAGGAATGGCTCGAGCGATTTCCGTCCTTCGAGGCGCTCGCGGATGTGCCGGTCCGCGACGCGACACGCACCTGGTTTCCACTCGGCTACAACGCCCGACCACGGCGGCTCCATGCCATCGCCCGTGACGTCGTTGCCCGCTACGGCGGCGAGCTGCCGTCAGACACCGAGACCCTGCGAACGTTCAAGGGAATCGGCGAGTACACCGTCGGGGCCGTCCAAAGCTTTGCGTTCGGTAAGCGGGCGCCGATCGTCGACACCAACGTGGCGCGCGTGCTCTTCCGCGTCTTCATCGGGCGTGGCGACCGCGCCAGCCACAAGATGAAGCGACATCTGTGGCAGCTGTCAAAGGTGCTGCTCCCGCGAAAGCAGGTATTCGACTTCAACCAAGCGCTGATGGACCTGGGGGCGACCGTCTGCGTCGCCCGGACGCCGCACTGCGACATCTGCCCCATGCGGGCTATTTGCGAGGCATACGGAAATGGGCGAACCAGGAACTAGGAGGTTGGCACAAACGGTAGCCTGGTGACGACGGCACGGGCGCGCCCGTCACCAACCGAGATGTCGACCGTCGAGCCCGGCTTGTCGGCGAGCTCGCGCGGGACGTAACCAAGCGCGATCACCTTGCCGAGCGCGGGCGACGTGGCCACGCTCGTCAAGCGACCGATATCGGCGTCGGCATCGTCATCGTCACTGGCAGACCAGACCGCCGCTCCCGCTTGCGGCAGCGGAGCATCTGGCGCGGCGGTGCCGTTTAGGGCCAGACCGACCAACCGCCGGGCGACACGTCCTTGACCCCGATGGAGGATGCGAATGATCACCTCCTGGCCGACGTAGCACCCTTTGTCGAAGTCGATGGCACGATCCTCGATGCCAGCTTCGAGCGGAATGGTCTCGCTGTCCATGTCAATCGGGAACGCCGGGCGGCCCGACTCGACGCGGACCGTCTCTGCCGCCGGCGCTTCGACTCTCACACCGCCTGCCTCGACGAGAGCCGCCGCGAGCGCGGCGGCGATCCCCCGGTCGACAATCAATCGGAACCCCTCGATACCAAGGTCGTCCGTCCTCGCGAGCAGTCCGTCACGACCTCCGAACGCCATCGGACGATGTTCGTGAACGCCGAGCGTTGGTTCCACCGGCCCGACCACGGCCGAGATGACCCTCGCCGACCGCGGGCCGTGCACGCCGAGGGCCGCGCGGTCCGGACCTAGGGCACGCACGGTAACGTCTTCGGTAAAGATCAGGTCCTCGAAACGCTCGCGCAGTTGGTCCGCGACGCTTTCGTGTACATCGAGCAACAGGCGATCATCCTCGGCAAAGACGAGCATGTCTGCGATCATCCGGCCCTGCGGGGTGAGATAGGTAGCATAGCAACCAGCGCCTGGCGGGAGTGCCGCCACATCGTTGGTGACCAAACCCTGCAGGTAGTCGGCGCGCTCCGAACCGGAGAGTGCGATCCAGCGTCGATCAATCAGATCGAGACAACCGGCACCGGAACGCAACGCTTCGTACTGCTCAATGTTCAGGTCGACCATCGGCTACGAAGCAAATGATATGCTGACCGACGTGCAGCGACGCCTTGCCGTGTGCGTCTGCGTCCTGGCCAGCGGCGCGCTTTCGGCCGTCGCCTCGGCGCAAGCCCCGCCGCCGCCGAGGCCCGGCGCATCCGTCTTCAGCGTCTTCACCCACGCCACCCCTTCCGGGTTCGAACGCTCCAGCATAATCCGGACCGAAGACGGGTGGCTCATTCGAGCCACTAACCAGATAACGGCGCCGATCGCGCTCGAGACGCGGTTGTTCGAATTGACCTACGACGCTGAGTGGCGACCGCAACGTCTCAGCATGGCGGGGACCCGCGACGGCGAATTGTTCAGCGTCGAAAGCACCTTCGGCGGCGACATCGTGACCAACGAGGTCCGCACGGGAACGGCGGTCAGCACGAGTGAAGAACGCATCGACGCGACATCGGTGGTGCTACCGAACTTCTTGTTTGCCGCCTACGAGGCGCTCGCCGTCCGTTTGAGCGTCTCTCGGCCTGGAACCCAGATCCCAGTCTATGTCGCGCCGCATGGCTACATCACGGCGCGAGTCAATTCCATCGACACACAGCATCTCGAAACGGCGGCCGGTGCGCTTCGCGCGCGGATCTACCGGGTGACGTTCGACAATCCCAATGATCCGATCGATGCCGAAATTTGGGTCGACGAGGGGCGGCGACTGATGCGGGTCAGTCTGCCATCCGCGTCGATCGACGTGGCACGCGAAGACATCATTTCGGTCTCGACCCGGCTGACGGGCGATCCGCATCCCGGGGACGAGAGTGTCCGCGTGGCGGCCGCCGGCTTCAGCCTTGCCGCTACTCTGACGACGCCGACGCCGGCCGACGCCGCGCCGCCGGCCGACGGTCGATGGCCCGCGGTCTTGCTCGTTCCCGGGTCGGGTCCGGTCGACCGCGACGTCACGGTGTCCGGGGTGTCGATCTTCCGGCAGCTCGCACACGCGCTCGTCGACAGCGGCTTCATGGTCATGCGCTACGACAAGCGGGGTGTCGGGCAGAGTGGCGGACGTGCGGAATCCGCCGCGCTCGACGATTATGCCGAGGACGTGCGTGAGCTCGTGCGCTATCTCGAACGCCGTGACGATGTTGATCGCGACCGCGTCGTCGTCGTCGGCCATAGCGAGGGAGGGTGGGTCGGCCTTCTCGCGGCCCGCCGCGAGAGAAAGATCAAGGCGCTCGCCTTGATAGCCACGTCGGGCATCAGTGGTGATGGACTCATCCTGGAGCAGCAGCAGACGGCACTCGACGAGCTGGCCGAATCAGACGCTGTACGGCAAGAGAAGGTCGAGCTCCAGCGACGGATTCATCGCGCGGTTCTCGACGAAGACGAAGGCGACTGGGAGGGTATTCCACCCGCCGTGCGCACGCAGGCCGACACGCCGTGGTTTCGGAGTGTGCTGGCGTTCGACCCCGCGGATATCGTCAGGCGTGTTCGCCAACCGATCCTCGTCGTTCAAGGCGAGCTCGATCAGCAGGTCTTGGCCTACCACGCCGATCGCCTCGAGAGCCTGGCGCAGGCGCGCACCCGAGACGAATCGACCGTCGAGGTAACCACGCTCGACGGGATCAATCACCTTCTGGTGCCGGCCACGACCGGGAGCGTGAGCGAGTACGCGTCGCTACCGGATCATCAGATCACGCCGCGCGTGGCCGAAGCGCTCGTTGACTGGATCGGCCGGACACTGCCTGAGTAGCCAGTGGCGGATGCTGCACGCAGTCGTCGCAGGTTCGTAGCGACGCAGCAGTTGGTCTCTTGGCCAGCCTATTCTTGGCTGACGACGAATTCGACACGCCCCAGTCGGAGACGATCGCCAACCTTCAGCGCCACGCACTCCACCCGCTCGTCATTGACGTACGTCCCGTTGGTGCTCTTGAGATCTTCGACGACGAGCTGATCGGCTGACGCCGACAACTGACAATGCACGCGCGACAGAAGCGTCGCATCGAGCACGAAATCGGCCCGAGGCCCGCGGCCGACCGTCTTCATCGCACCCGGAGGCAGCCGGAGCGTCTGTTCGCCGTCGGTATCCCTTGAACGCAGAATCCACATAGCCGTCAGGGAACCTGGATTTCCCGCTGAAGCAACTCCTGGAGCAGTCGGCGCTCGGTCTCACCGAGTGTCGACGCACCGTCCGCCCGGTCACGACTCCGTTCGCCCCCGCCGTCGAGCCTAGGGTCGACCGCGCGAGCCCGGGCCTCGAAGCGCGCCGCAAGCTCGGGGTCGACCGCCGCCAACTCCGCACCGATCATGGCGTAGGCAAAGGCATATGACGGGTCGAGCTCGACCGCGCGCCGGAAGTAGGTCAACGACTCACCGCGGGTTTCGGCGGCCATGCCCCGCGCGACCTGCGCCTGGGGCAGGTCTGGATCGGACGCTGTCGCGAGCGCGGCGACTTCTCCGAGCCGCTCGTGCGCCGCCGGGCTGGGGTCAGGATGGAGCGCATAGGAGAGCGCAGCGTAGAGCTCGGCGAATCCTTCGCCCGCCTTGATAACACGTTCGAACAGCTCGACCGCGAGCTCGGCGTCACGCTGGGCGACCGCGTCACGCCCGCGGAGATACAGGTCGTATCCCTCCTCGGTCACGAAGGTCGACTTCTTGCGGGCTCGCGCGGGACTTGGGCCCAGCTCGAGACCGAGTGCCGCGGTCACCGACTCCGCGATCTCCGTTTGACATGCGAAGATGTCGGTAAACGACGCCGTGTGTCGGCCGCGCCACACGGTCGCGCCGTTGGCGGCGTCAATGAGCTCGAGGTCGAGGTCGACGCCGTCATCTCGTGTCTCGAGTGACCCGCGCAACACGGCGCCGACGTGAAGCTCCTCGCCGAGAGCGGCCGGGACGTCTCCACGCCGATCACGCAAGCCAGTCCGGCCGACCGCGAACAGTCCGGGAATCTGCCCCAGTCGAACCGCCAAGTCCTCGCTCAGACCGTCGGCGAAATAGCGAGCTCCGCCCCCGTCGAACTCCAGCGGGGAAACCGCCACCACTGGCGCTGGCGGCGGCCCAAACCACCCGCCGAACGCTTGCCGGAGCAGATCACCGGCCAGCCACCACCCTCCGCCGGCGACACCGAGGACCACCAGGGCCACCGTCGCTACTTGTGTCATAGCGGCCAATCCGCCCCGTCTGCGTCCCCTGCGGCCTGGCGTGTCGACCACGACCGGCGGCTCGCTGTCACCGGACCGTATGTCGAGGATCGCCGCGACCGCGCGAAGCTCGGCCGCGAACGACGCCGCGCTCTGGAAGCGTTCATCCGGCGCTTTGCCGATCGCTCGCCGCACCAACTCATCGAGGCTCTCCGGCACATCGGGATTGAAGTCGCTCGGCGGACGCGGCGTGCCGTCGAGCACGTTGGCCATCGTGGCCGCCACCGTGCTTTTCCGAAACGGGGACGACGCGGTCAGCAATTCGTAGAGGACCGCACCGAGGGAGAACAGATCGCTCCGCTCGTCAAACGGCTCACCGCGGGCTTGCTCCGGTGAGAAGTAGGCAGTGGTCTCGATCGCCAGCGCCACGTCCGGCTCAGCCTGCGCGGACGAGGGGTGACGCAGGCGTCCACCGCGGGTCCACGGTACCAGCCCCGATTCGAGGAGTTTGGCGTTGCCCTTCGGATTGACCCGAACCGTCTCAGGTTTGACGTCGCCATGCACCAACCCGTGGCCGTGGACCTCGGCCAGCGCATCCGCGAGCTGAATACCGAGGTCGACCGCGGTGCGGACATGCTGCGGTCCGCGCGCCATCGCCTGCCCCAGCGTTTCCCCCGGCACGAATTCGATGATCAGATAGAGTCGGTCATCGGTTTCGCCGATGTCGAAAAGGACCGCCAGGTTCCGGTGAGACAGAGCGGCGGCCGCCCGCGCGGAGGCCAAGAAGCGATCGTGTCTCATCCCGGGCTCCGTCAGCTCGGACGGCGCGACCTTGATGAGGACGGTCCGGCCATGGACCGTGTCGCGCGCGCGGTATACGCGACCAAGCCCGCCGACGCCGATCTCCTCCAGAAGGTTGAAGTGGCCGAGCGTTCCGATCATGACTTCCCTGGCTGCGATGGTCTGATTTCTACTCGGCTCGGGAGGCTCCGCGCGTCGTGACCCAGGAGATCAACGACGACCCGCGCCACGTCCGACGCCGAGAGCTTCCACGGCTCGGCGGCATGCCGGCCCCCACCAGCGAACGCCGTTCCAACCGACCCGGGCGCGACAGAGCTGACGCGGATGTTGTCGAATCGAAGTTCCTGCATCAGCGATGTCGTGAAGGCATCCAGCCCTGCTTTCGAAGCGCAGTAGGCTGCGCCGTTGGCAAACGGATGGCTGCCCGCCAGGCTACTGACATTCATGATCCACCCGCCGCCACCCTCGCGTAACTGGGGAATCGCGGCGCGGCAGGTGTGGAACACCCCAGACAGATTGGTGTCGATGATCTGCTTCCAGTCCTCGACCGATTGATCGGCGACCGCCTCGAAGTGACCGACACCAGCGTTGTTGATCAAGATGTCGAGGCGGCCGAATCGCTCGACCGTCGACGTGACCAGTCGCTCCGCATCGTTGGCATCTCGCACGTCGGCCTGGTGTGCATCGTATCGGCCCGCGCCGTCGTTCGAGCTTAGCTGCGCCAATCGGGCGCGTGCCTCATCGAGCGCATCTGTGGACCGTCCAGAGATCATGACGTCGCACCCGAGGCCGACCAGCGCCTCGGCGACGGCAAGTCCGATACCGCGTGACCCGCCGGTCACCACTGCCACTTTTCCCGCTACGTTGACTGTCGCCACAAAACACTAGAATACCGCGAGCCCGGTGAAAGCCGGTCACGCATGTCCCCGAGGCGAATTGGACCATGTCGGTGATCGCCATTGTCGGCGCCGGAACACTTGGAGGGACGCTCGCACACACGATCGCGGCGCGCGACCTGTACACACAGGTGCGATTGGTCGACGATGCGCGCGACATCGCGGCGGGCAAAGCCCTCGACATCGTGCAGGCGGGACCGATCGAGCGCTTTCGCACCCAGCTGGTTGCCGACCGCGGACCCGCGGCGACGGTCGGCGCCGACGCGGTGATACTGACCGGCCCAGCCTCGAGTCCCGAGGCGGAATGGGACGATGCAGGCGGCCTCGTGCAGCTTCGGCAGATCGCAGATGCAAACCGTCGGGCCGTCTTGATTTGCGCCGGCGCCGAGCATTCCGGTCTCGTCGAGCGCGGTGTGCGAGACGCCGGCATCGACCGGCGACGTCTGCTCGGCTCGGCACCCGAGGCGTATCGAGCCGCGGTGCGCGCGATCGTCGCGCTCGAGGTCGGTTACCCCGCGTCCGCGGTGTCGCTCACGCTCCTCGGCCGATTGCCGCATCACGCCGTCGTGGTGTGGAGCCAGGCCAGCGTCGGCGGCGAGCTGCTCGAGGAGCGGATCTCGGCGACCCGCATGGCGCGGTTGAGGGACCGGGTGGCTGCCCTCTGGCCACCTGGACCGTACGCGCTTGCGGCAGCGGCGACCCGGGTGGTCGGCTGCATTGCCAGCGGCAATGGGCGACGACCGTGCTGTTTCGTGGTGGTTGATGGAGAGCTTGGCCTGAGGCGACGCGCCATGGCCGCGCCGGTCGAGCTCGACGCGCTCGGTGTCATCCGCATCGCCGAGCCGTCGCTCAATGCGCGGGAGCGGGCCGCGCTCGAGGCGGCGAGGGTGGACTGAACGACACCTAGCGAGCGCCGGTTCAAGGTTCAAGGTTCATCGTGGGGCGGCACTTACGCGGCTTGATGCAGCGTCAATCCATCGGAGAACTCGGCCAGCTGCTGGCGAAGAACCAGCCGACCGCGATGCAGCCGTGACTTGAGTGTTTGCGGCTTGACCTTCAAGATGCCGCTCGCCTCTTCCGTCGACAGACCTTGCACGTCACGTAGCACGACCGGGTCGCGGTAGATGGGCGGAAGCTCGCCCAGCGCCTCCACTAGGCGCCGTCGCAACTGTCCACGATAGAGCTCGTCGTCAGCGAGCGACGACCAGTCGGGCGCATCCCACGATGGCCGCTCATCGTCGCCCAGGGCCGCTCCCTGCCGTGTGAACTCTGCTTCCGACACCACCTCCCGTGAGCGGCTGAACTTCGCGCTCCGCAGGCGGGACATCGCCGTATTGAACGTAATCTGATAGATCCATGAGGAGAGTGCGGCGTCGCCACGAAACGCGTCGATCTTCTGAAACACCCGCAGCAGGACGTCTTGCCGGACCTCCTCAGCATCTTCGTGGTTGCACATGTAACGCAAAACGCCAACTGGTAGATCTTCGACCCGTACGTCGCCTGGAGCTCCGGCACGGCCGAGGCGTCACCCTCTCGCAACCGGTCGATTAATGCTTGCTCTCTCGTTCCCTGGTCCATCACTGCTCCAACCTTTCACCCGCCGTGTGCTGGGGCTCGTCACGCGCCGTCATCTAGTAGAACAACGCACAGTGCGCGATTATTCCCACCGGCGCGAGGGGTCACGCCGCTCGGGCACATCCCTGCAGAATCCGGCTCGCCTCTGGGAACAGCCGAGTGCTCCCGGGGCAGGATGCTTCGTCTCGCCAAAGGCAGACGGATTCTTCCGGGATATGCCAGACCGGTGACCGGCACCCTCGGCTAGCCCGCGAGTAACCCCGAGACGGTGGACTTCTGCGCCCAGGGCGCGCACGTGCGCGCCCCCGCCGGGCGTTGGGCCCCGGCTAGCTTCGGCGGTGGGGTTCGGGGCAGCCAGCCCCGTCTAAAGTTGCCGCTCGAAGACGTCGGCAAAGTGTGGCGCCAGCGCGTCCGCCACCATCCCGGTCGAGACGCCGGCGTCGGTGAGCCGGTCAAGTGAAGTCACGCCGCGGCCGGCGAGGCCACATGGTCGGATCAGGGAGAAATCGTCGAGGTCGGTCGTGACGTTGATCGCGAATCCGTGGCTCGTCACCCATCGTGAGAGCCGGACACCGATGGCTGCCACCTTGTCGTTGCCGACCCACACGCCAGTCAACCCGGCGATCCGGGTCGCGCGCACACCGAAGTCGGCGACCGTCCTGAGCATCGCCTCCTCGAGGTCTCTCACATACCGGTGCAAGTCGCACCGATCGGGTCTCAACGACATGACCGGGTAGCCGACGAGCTGGCCAGGTCCGTGATACGTCACGTCCCCGCCGCGGCGCGCCTCGTGGATTTCAATCCCGCGGTCGGCCAGCGTCGCGTCGGAAGCCAGGACGTTGTCGCGGTCAGCCGAGACGCCGAGTGTGATCACTGGTGGATGCTCGAGCAACAGCAGCAGGTCCGGCACACGGTCGCGTTGTCGCTCGACGACGAGCTGCTGCTGGAGGATGGCGGCCTCCGTGAACGGAACGACGCCAAGTCGCCGGACTTCGAGCGGTCGACACGTCATGGGGAGCGCGGGATGGGCGCTATAAGGTCCCGCCGTCGAATTGCTCGATACTCGACTTGACCTTGCTCATGAAACGATTTGCGATCGCCCCGTCGATCAGTCGATGGTCGAATCCAAGCGTGAGGTAGCTGCGCACCCGCGCTTCGATCGTTCCAACGTCATCGACGACCACCGGGCGCCGCTCGACCGCGCCGACGCAAAGGATGGCGACCTGCGGCTGGTTGATGATCGGCAGCCCAAAGATCGAGCCGAATGAACCAGGATTGGTAATCGTAAAAGTGCCCTGCAGCACGTCGTCAGGCACGAGCTGGCCGGTGCGAGCCCGCGACGCCACGTCGGCAATGCCGCGACTCAGCTCGAGGACGTTCTTGTGGGCGGCGTCCTTGACGACCGGGACAATGAGCCCTCCTCTCACGCCGCCGCCCGCGTCGACATCGTCTTTGTTCTCGGCTTCGGCGTCGGCGTCGGCTCCGTCTTCGCCAAGCGCAACCGCGATGCCGAGGTTGACCGTCGCTTTGTAGACGACGTCCGTCCCGTCGTTCGTCAGCGCGGCGTTGACAACCGGCATGTCGACGAGCGCGTCGACGACCGCCTTCGCAATGAACGACAAGTACGTGAGCTTCACGCCTTGCCGCTCGTAGTCGTCGCGGTGGGCTAGGCGCAGCGCCTCCACGGCCGTGAAGTCGACATCGAAGACGGTGTGCACGTGAGCCGACGTGCGACGACTGAGCACCATGTGCTCGGCGATGCTTCGGCGCATCGGCGACAACGGCACGACGCGTGCACCCGCGGGCAGCTTGGCCGCCGGCGCCTCCCGTTGTGCCTCCGCATGTTTGAGGACGTCGTCCTTTGTCACGCGTCCCCCGGCGCCGGTACCGACTACCGTGCTCGGATCGATCCCGTGTTCGCGAGCCAGTTTGCGAACGAGCGGCGACAGACCGCTCTTACGCGGCGGACGCGATGCGGCCCGTGCCACCGGCAGCTGCGCGAGCCCGTCAGATGCCGATCGGGCGACCTCGCCCGAAGGCTCGCCTTCGCCGTCTGCATCGTCTGCCGTCCCAATAATGGCAACGACACTGTCGACCGGCACCGTTTCCCCGACCTGCGCCCTCACCTCGGTCACGATACCGCCGGCCGGCGCCGGTATTTCCGCGTCGATCTTGTCGGTGGACACCTCAAGCAGTGGCTCATCGCGGTCGACATGGTCGCCGACCTGCTTGTTCCACCGGACGATCGTCCCCTCCGCGATCGATTCGCCGAGCTGAGGCATCAGAACATTTGTTGACATCGACATAACAGTATATACGTCAGCGTGTTACAGGCTATCGACTCCATGTCATTCTCCACCTTGCCATGGCGCTCTCCCGCTACCTACAATGCCTCCTGCTTTCCCTCCACAGCAACACTCTATGAGCCAAAAGACAAAGTCGATCCTCATCACCGACGACGATGAGGGAATGCGCGACACGCTGTCGGCGATCCTGCAAACGGGACCACGACATCCATGTCGCCGCAACGGGTGAGGAAGCGCTCGCTTTTCTCAAGAAGAACGATGTCGACCTCATGTTGCTCGACGTCCGGCTTCCGGGCATCAACGGTCTCGAGGTCCTGAAGATCGTCCGTGAAAATTACACTCTGGTCGAGGTCATCATGGTCTCGGCGGTCAGCGAAGTCGAAGTTTCCGTGCAGGCGATGAAGCATGGTGCGTATCACTACATCACGAAGGAATTCGACTACGACGGGCTCCGTTCGCTGGTGCGGAACGCGCTCGAGCGGCAAGACCTGAGTCGGCAGGTCATCTCACTTAGCGCACAAGTGGCCGACCAAGACGACCGAGATTTCATCCTCGGTCCGAGCCACGTGATGCAGGAGATCGTCGACCTCGCACACAAGGTGACGAAGCTGCCGGCGACGAACCTCATCCTGGGGGAGAGCGGCACCGGCAAAGAGCTGCTCGCCAGGCTGCTGCATCGCGAGTCTGGTCGCTCACCGGCGCCGTTCATTCCGGTCAATCTCGCGGCGGTCCCCCGCGAGCTGGTCGAGAGCACCCTGTTTGGCCACGAGCGTGGCTCGTTTACGGGCGCTTTCAAGCAGCAGCTCGGCAAATTCGAGCTTGCCGCCGACGGCACTCTCTTCCTCGATGAGATCAGCGACCTCCGTCTCGAACAGCAGGCGAAGCTGCTGACATCGATCGGCGACGTGCCACCGGTCGAGTACGAACAGCAGTACTCTCGCGCACAAGAGGCTCCAGCCGTGATGGCCGGAGTCACGTAATGCGGTCTCCGGAGAACCCGGGGGGATTCACGACCACGAACTGGTCGCGCGCATCAGCGACTGGCGCAACGCCACTCGCCACATCGAGCTCGAGCGAGACAGACTCGACGCGGAAACAGGCCTTACATTCGCGCACGAGTACCCCGATAGCAGCGGTCTGCAGCTACTCGGGGTCGCCGTGGCGGTCGACCGGACCGGATGGACCGTCATCGTCGAGCAACCCACCCGCAAGGCGTATGCGCTGGCCGACGAGATTACGCTCGAGCTCTTCGCCATCATCTCTCTCGCCCTCCTCGCCACGGTCGCGCTCGGGTACTACTGGAGACGTTCGTTTATCCAGCCGATTCTCGCGCTGATGCGCGGCACGCAGTCGATTGCGGAGGGGCGGCTCGAAGAACGCGTCCATATTCCGGGCCGCAACGAATTCCACCAGCTCGATGATGCGTTCAACGGCATGGCGGACAAGTTGGTCGAGTTGCAGGAGAACGTGCGAAAGCAAGAACGCCAGGCGATGTTTGGTCGAATCGCCGCCGGGCTTGTCCACGACATTGCGCATCCGATCCAGAACATCGGCAACAGCTGCAAGCTGATCCAGAAGCTCTACGACGACGACGAGTATTGCGATACGTTTCGGAGGACGGTGGAGCGCGAGTTCGCGACCATCAAGCGGGTCATCGAGGACCTCCGCAACCTCGCCCGTCCGATCCCGTTGGAGCACTTCCCGGTCGATGTCAATCGCTCGATCAACGACACGCTCGAATCAATGCAACCGCTCTCGGCCACGGCTGGACTCACACTGCAGAGTCGACTCAGTCCGCAAGAACCGTACGTCGAGGGAGACGCCTTTGCGCTCGGGCGCGTCTACCGGAATCTGATACTCAACGCGATCGAGGCGACCTCGCCCGGCGGCGAGATCGCCGTCGGCACCGCCATCGTCGGAGAACGTTGCAACATAGAGGTGTCGGACACCGGTCTCGGCATCTCCGAGGATCGTCTAGGCGTGATCTTCGAGGACTTCAACACGACGAAGCGGCGCGGCCTTGGTCTTGGCCTCGCGATTTCCCGAAAGATCGTCGAACAACTAAAAGGTGAGATTACGGTCAGGAGCCGCGTCGGCGAAGATACGACGTTCGTACTCAGTTTTCCGGCAACCGACAGCCGGCCGTTTCCGGCGGAGGTCGTGGCCAGTTAGCCCGTGCCACGGCAAACTGCAGGCGTTTAGTGAGGTGCCACGATGTTTCGCAAGCTCGTCAAGACTAGCGATGTTCACGTTGCCGAGCAGACCTACAGGGTCCGCTATTACGAGGTGCTGACGATCAACGGGACGCGTCGATTCACCTCGGAGGTAATCCTCGGTCCGAGCGACCGAGTCATCGTGGACGGCGATTCGGTGGACAGCCTGGAATCGAAAGTGGCGCCGCTGGTCGCCGCTTCGGTCTACAGTCGACTCCTCGCCACGAGGATCGGTGTAGCCGCGTAACGAATAGGCGACCGTCTCCGGTCGAACGACTGGAGACGACAACCGACCGCCGCGGCGGCGGAAACCCACCGGCCGGCGAGCCGCCCTACGGTTGACAGGGCAGCTCGGGCCGGCAAGCCGAAACGACAGACCTTAGGTCGTTACTTTGTCGGCAGGACCGCGTCCTTAAGCTGCTTCGCGATGCGAGCCTTGACGACGGTCTTCGCCGGAATTTTTATCGCTTCACCGGTCGCAGGGTTACGACCCATCCGCGCTTTCCGTTTCTGCACCACCAGCTTGGTCATTCCCGGTAGCACGAACTCACCACACCGCTTCAGCTCCTTCTCAGACAGCTGCTGAAGCTCGTCAAAGATTTCTCGAGCCTGCGTCCGCTTGATGTCGAACCTCTCGGCGAAATGCGAGAAGAGTTCGGTCTTGCCCATTCTTCGGGCCTCGGCCATCGGCGTCCCCCTAGCTGTGGCGCGCTACTTAGAACCGCCGAGACCGTCGCGCGCGCGAACGGCGGTCTCAGTCAGAAAACCCAATAAAATCGGGGGTATCCTAGCGCGCGGCTGATTGTCTGTCAATAACTACGGGGCTTCTCTCCGACTGTGTGAATATCGCCCGCGATCGCCCGCGATCGCCCGCGTAGTCGCGAGCGCTTCCCCTAGACCCCCTGGCTCCCTCGTTTGTGGGGCCCCAAACGCCCCACGCCACTCGGTCGCCCGAATCAGGATCGGGGCTCGCACGTGCGCGCCCTCGCCGGAGCGGCGCCTGGCGTTGGGCCTCGGCTAGCTCCGGCGGCGGGGTTCGGGGCAGCCAGCCCAGACTGAACTACAATCGGCGAATGGCGGTCCCGTCCCTTGAAACCTTCCCCAATCCGAAAGCCGACCGCGACTACGAGATCGCGATCCGTTGTCCCGAGTTCACGTCGGTCTGCCCGAAGACGGGACTGCCTGACTTCGGCGAAATTCGTATCACCTACGTACCCCACGATCGCTGTATCGAGTTGAAGGCGTTGAAGTACTACCTGATCGGTTTTCGTGACCAGGGTATCTTTTTCGAGAACGTCACCAACCAGATCCTTGACGACCTCGTCGCCGCCTGCGCCCCACGACGCATGACCGTCGTAGGTGATTTTTCGGTCCGGGGCGGCATCACGACGCAGGTAACGGCGACCTATGAGCGAGCCTGACGAGGCCCACACCGTTCCGATCGAAGCCGCGCTTGACCTGCATACGTTCGCGCCGCGCGACGTCCGGTCAGTCGTCGCTGAATACCTGCAGGCAGCGGCCGACGCGGGCTTGACCGAGGTCCGCATCATCCACGGACGCGGGACCGGCGTACAACGCGGGATGGTCCAATCGGCGCTCGACCGCCACCCGTCCGTCGCCGCGTTCTGGGACGCGCCCGAGTCCCATCTCGGAGCGACCATCGCGCGGCTGCGGCTTTGATCAGACGGGCTGACTGCCCCGAACCCCGTCGCGGGAACTCGCGGGGACCCCTATACCCCACTCCGTTCCCGCGGGGCGCGCACGTGCGCGCCCTCGCCGCAGTGGTAGACTTTTGGAGGGTTTACGAACGTGTCGATCCAGCGGCAACTTGAGCGCGTCAACAAAGAGCTGTGGCTCGTTCTCTCGCTCTTCGTCATCGCGGCGCTGCTCAACTTTGTTGTCTCGGGCGGCCGCATGATGCTCGGCTTCTACACGCTGCCGACTGTTTTGTCGGCGTATTTGTACGGCCGGCGGCATGCCACGCTCACCGCCACCGTCAGTGTGCTGATCGTCATCCTCCTTGTCTACTTCAACCCGCTCATCTTCGCCGATACCGGTCTGGCCCGATACCGGTCTGGCGATGATTCCCGGGAGCGAATGGCTCGATATCTCCGCGTGGGGCGGCACCCTCATTGTCACCGCTTACCTGATGGGGACGCTGTACGAGGCCAAGGACGAGCAACTGCGCGAGCTCC
The DNA here is from genome assembly GCA_963662965.1 of Vicinamibacterales bacterium. Lineage (GTDB taxonomy): Bacteria > Acidobacteriota > Vicinamibacteria > Vicinamibacterales > UBA8438 > DTWD01. Next base: position 1,149,482 of record OY759970.1, read on the forward strand.
GAGAGACCTACTACGGAATCTTGATGATCCTGCGGCACTTCATCTCGAAGGACAAATACACCGAGCACCACTCGTATCGAGTATCGGTGTACGCCACCAAGATCGCGGCGCAGCTGGAGCTCTCGCCCGAACGCATCGAGGATGTCCGCGCATCAGCGCTTCTTCACGACATCGGCAAGCTCGACATCAACCGACAGATCCTGTACAAAGCGGCCCGCTTGACCGAAGCTGAGTTCACCGAAATGCAGACGCACGTCGAGAAGGGAATATCGATGCTCGAGCCGGTCGGCGGCTCACTGCGCCGTATCCTGCCGATCATCCTGTCGCACCACGACAATTACGATGGCTCGGGCTTCCACCCGACACACGGCGAGGACATCCCACTCGAGGCCCGTATCATCGCGGTGGCCGACGTCTTCGATTCCCTGACGAGTGACCGTCCATATCGCAGGGTAATGTCGCCGTTCGAAGTGCGGGAAATCCTCACGCAGGGTGCTGGCACCGAGTTCGACCCCAAGGTAGTTGAAGGCTTCCTGGCCGCCTTCAAGAAGGGTGAAATGGAAGTGCCCGCCTTGCTCGTCTGAGCTCCTCCCCTCGATACAGCTTGAGAGATATGGCGAGAGGCTGGCGACTTTCTCGGCAGCACGCCCCAGGAGGTCTAGGAGCCCTGATCCTCGTCGTGCTGGGCGGGACGATAGGAGCGCAACAGGCACTCCCCAGCCTGGAACTAGCCGTCGAAGCGCCAGACCAGCTGCGGGCGACCGCCGACCAGATTCGCCGACTCGATGTCGCTCGTTTCGACGCCATCTTTCGGCTCATCGGCGTGAGGGACCCGGGGGCTCCCATCCGTGTCGTTCTCGTAACCGAGAACTCACGGATCGCGCGCGATACGGCGCCGTGGGTGGCGGCGTTCGCCGACGCGAGCAACGACCTTATCGTCCTCTTTCCCGCACGCATCGGCGCGTACCCCTACGACTCGCTCGAGGTCGTGCTGCATCATGAGGTGGCCCACATCCTGACGGCGCGAGCAGCCGGGGGGGGGCGGTTGCCGCGCTGGTTCAACGAGGGGTTGGCCAGCACGGCTGAACGGAGTTGGGGCCTCGGGAGCCGGTCGAGATTCGTGTGGGCAAACGTTACGTCTGGAGAGCCGAACATCTCCGAGGTGGAGGGACTCTTTGCCGAAGGGTCGCGCGAGGCCGCGCGTGGGTATACGATCTCGCACGCACTCGTCCGCGACTTGCTGCAGCGATACGGCCCATCTCTGGTCCCCCGCGTGTTGTCTGGCGTCGCGGCCGGCGCCACGTTCGACCAGGCCTTCGTCAACGCCACCGGCACGACGGTCGGCGGCGCCACGCGAGTCTTTTGGCGAAGCGCCGGTGGCTGGGAAGAGTGGATCACGTTTCTCGCGAGTCAGTACACGCTCTGGACGGTGATCACGAGCCTCGCGTTGGTCGCAATCTGGCAGCATCGACGGAGACGAGCCGCACGCCGGCGTCAATGGGAAGCGGACGAGCAGCTAGAAACCGAGACGTGGGAAGAGCACAGAAGGAAATATCGTCTACATTGAGCGGTAGGTTCAGGGTTCACCGCTGAATCCTCGTTGGTTTAGGGTTCAAGATGGATGCGTCTACCATGGATCGAGTCCGAGTAGCCGCGCCGGGTTGCGCTTCGCCATCGTGTCGATGTCGTCGGTCGAGACGCCGGCTTCTCGCATCGCGCTGATGTAGGCGCGCCAGCCCTCCGGATGGAGGGGGTTACCCGCCTGGCCGAGATCGGTCGACATGGCGAAGTGTTCGGCACCGAGCTCGCGAATGGCCCTCGTGTAGTCCGTGATCGATCGCCCGCCGCTGAATACCGCTAACCAATCGATTTCCATGATGGCGCCTTCCGATGCCATCTCATTCATCTGCGCCATCGTCGCGCCTTGTGAGAACACGTGCGTCACGAGGATTCGGCGAACACCGCGGCGTTTCGCCTCGGGAATCAGGGCCAGCACCTCCTCGGGCCCGGAGTGGCCCATCGCCAGCAACAAGTCGCGCTCGCCCACGAGAGAGAAGACCTCGAGCACCGCTGGGAGGGGGGCGCCGTTGCTCATCACCGATACGAATGGCCCACCTTCACCCGCAGCGGTCACGTACCACTCGGCATCGAAGGTCGGCAGCCACACCACCTTTCCGCGACCGCCTGAGAAGTCCACCATCTGGCGCACCGCTTCGGGATTGATCCCCCCGACGGCGCGGTTGAGCACCACGCCGCCGAAGATCTCGAGACCGTCAACCTGATCCATCGCCAGTGCGGCGCGGTCTGCCGTCATCGTGAAGTGGTTTTTGAGCAAGATGGCGCGCATGCCGGCGTCTTTGGCCCCACGTGCGGCTTCCAAATCGCTCACCGACCGAGGTCGCGAATCGGGTCCGGCGTGGACGTGGAGGTCGACGACGCCTTCCAATGAGATATCCGGGCCTTGCTCACGCGCACTCGGCACCATGCCGGCGCCGCTCATCCCGAGCGCCAGCGTCAGCAGCACCGCCCTCGACCTGTTTCGGATCATCGGTCTTCCCCTTATCGATGTTTGCAATCCCAGACTCAGGACCCGGGCGGAAATACGTGTGCCATCTCTGGACGCCGAGGCGCCCAGAGATGGCACACGTATTTCGGCCCGGGTTCTGAGCACTATCATAGGGCGCACGTGACCGAACCGCGATCGCATCCCTGGATTTGGGCCGTATACGTGCTGCTGTTCACGGCGTCGGTGCCATGGTACCTGCCTGAACGCGCGACGCCGCGTCTATGGTTCGGACTTCCCCACTGGGTCGTGATCTCGCTCGCCGCCAGCCTGTCCATCGCCGTGTTCACCGCATGGGTTGTGTCGCGGTACTGGTCGGAGTCTGATTCCGACGACGCGGCGCCAGGCGAAGGGCCTCAGCCGTGAGCCTCGGGCTCGGCGCCGGCGTTGCCGTCGCCATCTATCTGGTCGTCCTCGTCTCGGTCGGCTATGCAACGCGCCGAACGGACGCTCAGACCGGACTGAGTGACTTCTATCTCGCCGGCCGCAACCTCGGTGGCTTTGTCCTCCTACTCACCCTCTACGCGACTCAGTACAGCGGCAACACCCTGCTGGGATATCCAGGACAGGCGTTTCAGTTGGGGTTCGCCTGGGTCATGAGTGTCGGCTTCATGATGGCGATCATCGTCGTCTATCTGCTCTTCGCGCCGAGACTGCAGCGTGTCGCTCGCCGGCACCGGTTCGTCACGCCGGGTGACTGGATCGCGCACCGCTTCGATTCGGCGCCCCTGACCTTCATCGCGAACCTGCTGCTCGTCGCAGCGCTCTCCAACTACCTGCTCGCGCAACTGATGGCGATGGGCCACGTCACGGAAGGGCTCTCGGGCGGGACGGTCCCCTACTGGGTCGGTGTCGTTCTGCTCACGCTCGTCGTCATCTTTTACGAAACGGTCGGCGGCATGCGCGCCGTCGCCTGGACCGACTGCGTGCAGGGGATCATGCTGCTCGTCGGGCTCACCGGCCTGCTGGTGGCGGTGACGCCGACACCGGGGCAACTTGCGGAGCTGACGAGCACCATCGCCGCCGCCGCCCCCGAGAAGGTCGCGGTGCCGTCGTGGGAGATCTCGCGAAACTGGTTCAGCACGATTCTGCTGATCGGCTTCTCCGGCGCGGTCTATCCGCACGCAATTCAACGCATCTACGCCGCGCGCGACGTCCGGACGCTGAAACGCGCGTTCAGCGTAATGGTGTTCCTCCCGCTCGTGACCACCGGGGTCATGTTCGTGGTCGGTATCCTCGCCATCGGCGAGCTCGCGAGCGTCGACGACCCCGACCAGGTGATCCCGACGCTGCTGACCATGTGGGCCGGCCGGTCGCTACTGCTGTACGGCCTGTCGGTAATCGTCATCACCGCCATCGTCGCCGCCGTGATGTCGACCGCCGATTCGGTGCTGCTCAGCTTGTCGTCGATCCTGGCGAAGGACATTGTGGGGACCACGCTGCTGCGAGGCGCCTCGGAAGAACGGCTGACCCGCGTCGGTAAAGCGTTGTCGTGGGGCATCGTCGGCGTGCTCGTGGTCATTGCCCTCTCACCGCGCGTCACGCTGTGGGGACTGACCGAAATCAAGATGGAGATCCTGGCGCAGGTCGCACCGCTTTTCGTGCTCGGCGTCTCGTGGACGCGTCTGACGACGCCGGCGGCGTTCGCCGGCATGCTCGCCGGGTGCGCGACCTACGCCGGACTGCTTCTCGCTGGCCGTCCGGAGGTGTGGAACATTCACGCCGGCGTGGTGGCGCTCGGCGTCAACGTTGCCTGTTGCGTCGTCGGTTCGCTGCTGCAGGACGCCCCAGCGTGGACGCCGGCCGACAAACCGCGGCCGGCATAGCCACTCGCTGGTATCATGCCCGCGATCCATGCATCAGGCGCTCGACGAGTTACGGCAAGACGTTCTGTACGGATTCCGGAAGCTCATCAGCAGGATTCACGGCGGTCGCCGTCCTGACGCTAGCACTCGAGATTGGTGCTAACACGGCCGTTTTTACGGTCGTCGACAACCTCCTCTTCCGTCCCCCGCCGTTCGACGGCTTCGATCGACTCATGCACGTCCGGGACGTGAACCCGGCTCAAGGTTTCACCGCCACGGACGCCGTCGCGCCGTCGCCGGGGAACTTCGTCGATTGGCGCGAGCAAGGCGCGTCATTCGACCACTGGATCGCCTGGCGCAACTGGTTCTATTCGGTCGCCGGTCCCGAGGGCTACAACGCGATCCCAGAGCAGATCCGGGCCCCGTCCGCATCTCGCCGACGTTCTTCTCGATGCTCGGGGTGCAGGCGGCGCTGGGCCGCACGTTCAGGCCGGACGAGGAGGAGCCAGGCAAGGAGCGCGTCGTGCTCCTGACCGACGGTCTGTGGCGACGACGCTACGGCGCCGACCCCGCCATCGTCGGCCAAAGCCTCCGGGTGGACGGACAGCCGTTCACCGTCATCGGTGTGCGCCGGCGCCGATCACGAGCACGTCGTGTTCGAAGGTCTGATACTCCATCTGCACTGGTTCAAGAGTGCAAGGTTCCGGTGTTCAGATGATCCGGAAGTCGGTCCAGACACCCATCGCGCACATGCGGACGTAGAGGTCGGCGAACGCCACCCAGCCGAGGCTGAGCCACGTAAAGAGCATGTGGCGCTTGTTGAGGCAGCTGACGCCGTCGTACGCCAACTGCTGGGCCGGCTTCTCAGACACACAGTCGTGACGTCCGCCGACCAGGTGGCACAGCGAGTGACAGCTGAACGTGTAGCCGCCGAGCAGGACGACGTTGAGCGCAAGCACAAGCGTGCCGACGCCGAACCCGAAGGAGACGTTGCCGGCCACATCCTCGAACCAGAGCGCGTTCCACACGTCGTAGCTGAGGAACAGGATGAACCCGAGCGCGATGTAGAGGAAGTACCGATGGACGTTTTGGATGATTCAGTGGAAACGAGTTCTCGCCGAGAAAGCTATCGCGCGGCTCGCCGACGGCGCACGACGGCGGGTCGGCCCAGAATGCCTTGTAGTAGGCGCCACGGTAGTAGTAACACGTCACGCGGAAGCCCGCCGGCATCGGAAGAATGAGGAGCGCCGGAGAGAACGGCAGCCACAGCGGCCACCAACCCGGCTGCGGACCAAAGAGACTGTGCGGAGAATCGCCGAAGATCTCAGGCGAGTAAAGCGGCGAAAGATATCCGCCGATCGTGTAGTGCTCACCCTGAAACGCCGCCCAGATCATATAGGCGAGGGCGGTGGAGATCCCGAGAACGACGGCGACCGGCTGGACCCACCAGCTGTCGCGTCTGGAGGTCTCGCCAAAGCCTCGCACTGGTAGTGCGATCTGTACCCGATCCATCCTGCCACTCCGTTCAACTACAGGAAATGGGCCGTAGAGGCGGTCCCACGGCCTCCGGACCGCCCATAGGGCCCGTTTGCGGTGCGCGACCGCCGATGGATCCTCTCGCGGCGGTCCGACGTCTCATTCATACGCGAGTTGTGTAAACTTTGGACCTATGTCTCGTGGGCGAGGCAAACGCGTAGCGCGTGGAGAGGAAAAGATGTCATTACGGATCAACGATGAAGCGCCGAACTTCACGGCACAGACGACCGAGGGAGCGATCAACTTCCACGAGTGGATCGGCGACGGGTGGGCGATTCTCTGCTCGCATCCCAAGGATTTCACGCCGGTCTGCACGACCGAGCTCGGGGCGATGGCCGGGTTGAAGCCGGAGTTCGAACGGCGAAACTGCAAGATTCTCGGGATCAGTGTCGATTCGCTGAGCAACCATGAGAAGTGGGCGCCCGACATCGAGGCGTCGCAGGGCCATGCCGTCAACTACCCGTTGATCGGCGATCCCGAGCTGAAGATCGTCAAGCAGTACGACATGCTGCCGGCCGATGCGGGCGATACGAGCGAAGGACGCACGCCGGCCCACAACGCCACGGCGCGCTCGGTGTTCGTGATCGGGCCCGACAAGAAAATCAAGGCGACGATCACTTATCCGATGAGCACCGGGCGTAACTTCGACGAGGTCCTGCGGCTGCTCGACTCGTGTCAGCTGACGGCGACGAAGAAGGTGGCGACACCGGTCAACTGGAAGCAGGGCGACGACGTCATCATCCTGCCGGCAGTGTCGAACGAAGACGCGAAGAAGACCTATCCCGACGGATGGAAGTCGCCGCTTCCGTACATTCGGATTGTCCCGCAGCCGAAGCAGGGGCGGTAACCGCGTCGGTTTAAGACGGATTTCGAGCCGGTTCAAGGTTCAGGCCGGAGTCTGCGCCGGTTCAGGGTTCTGACAACGAACTTTGAACCATCGTGGGTTCCGCGTGAACCCTTAAACTTTGAACCAGTGCAGATTCCGCAGCCCTAGTGAATCACCGTGTCGTCGCCCATATCCTCAAGGAGCTCGAGGTGAGGGATCTCGAGAGAGCGCACGGCGTGGATCACGAGGTCGAGCGCCTCATCGGCGTTGCACGACGCCTCGCCGTCGCGTAGCCGTTTGCGCGTGTCCCGCAGCGTGCGGAGGATCTGCGCGCGATCGAACCGTTGACCTGCGCAGTGCTCGCAAAAGCTCATCGTTGGTTGCCTCCGGTTTTGCCGCCCCGCGACCTACAGTTCCTGCATGTACGGGTAGCGGTAGTCGAGTGGTGGCATGAAGTTCTCCTTGGTCGTCCGCGGACTTACCCACCGGATCAAATTCAGAGAGCTTCCCGCCTTGTCGTTGGTCCCGGAGGCGCGCGACCCGCCGAAGGGCTGGTGCCCGACGACGGCGCCTGTCGGTTTGTCGTTGATGTAGAAGTTGCCGGCAGCGTGCACGAGCTTCTCGTGTGCGCGGTTGATCGCCTTCCGGTCGTTGCCGAAGATCCCGCCGGTTAACGCGTACGGTGATGTCGCGTCACACAGCTCGAGCGTCTCTTCGTACTTATCGTCGTCGTAGACAAACACCGTGAGCACCGGCCCGAACAGCTCGACCTCCATCGTCGCGTAGTGCGGATCATGAGCCTGAATAATCGTCGGCGCAATGAAGTAGCCGTTGCTGTCGTCGTAGGTGCCGCCGCACACCACGTCGGCGTTCCCGTCCGTGCGTGCGGTGTCAATGGCCTGAGTGATCGTCGCATACGACGATGGATCAATCACCGCGCCCATGAAATTGGTGAAATCGGTGATGTCGCCGTATTTGATGCCGTCAATCTGCGCACAGAGGTCGTCACGGTGGCGATCCCATAGGCTCTTCGGAAGGTAGGCTCGGCTCGCAGCGCTGCATTTCTGACCTTGGTACTCGTAGGCGCCCCGGATGAGACCGGCAATGAGCGCCTTCGGATCGGCAGAGGCGTGGGCAAACACGAAGTTCTTGCCGCCCGTCTCGCCAACGATCCGCGGATAGCTCTTGTATCCAGCGATGTTCGCGCCGACCGTGCGCCACATCCCCTGGAAGACCGCGGTGCTGCCAGTGAAATGGACGCCGCCGAGGTCGGCGTGGTTCATTGCCGGGTCGCCGATTTGGCCGCCACTCCCCGGCACCATATTGATGACGCCGTCCGGCAGTCCCGCCTCCTTGAACATTTCCATCAACCAGTACGCCGCGTAGACCGCCGTTGATGCCGGCTTCCAGATTACCGTGTTCCCCATCATCGCCGGGCTGGTGGGCAGATTGCCGGCGATGGAGGTGAAGTTGAACGGCGTGACCGCGAAGACGAATCCCTCGAGCGGGCGGTACTCGACGTAATCCCACGTCGCCGGACCGCTGTCAGGCTGCTGCTCGAAGATCTGCGGCATATACGACGCGTTGAACCGGAAGAAGTCGATCAACTCGCAGGCGGCGTCAATCTCGGCTTGAAACACGGTCTTGCTCTGATTGAGCATCGTCGCGGCATTGAGAATCGGACGATATTTGCCAGCGAGTAGCTCGGCGGCCCGCAAGAAGATGGCAGCGCGCGCTTCCCATCCCATCGCCGCCCATTCGGGGCGAGCGGCCGCGGCGGCGGTGACCGCCTGATTGACGGTGTCCGCGTTGCCTTTGTGAAACGACGCCAGCACGTGCTGATGGTCGTGCGGCAGGATGCACTGGCCAAGATCTCCGGTCTGAACGTCAGCGCCACCAATGATGAGCGGGATTTCGATCTGCTGGCGAGCGAACTCATCGAGCTTGGCCTTGACGTCACGCTTCTCCGGCGAACCGGGCGCGTAACTCAAGACGGGCTCATTCGCCGGCGTGGGAACTCTGACCCGGGCGTTGAGCATCGACGACGTTCTCCTGTTTCTGTCGTGGGACCGCGAAGGCCTAAGGGTACTGCATAAACCCGACGGCTCGCTCTCGGTCTAACCATGGTGCAAGGACACCCGTGACGCGATAACCGCAAGAATCGCACATGCCACCGCCCCTCCAACCGATGACCTCGCGGACATCGTGCACGTGCCCAATCGAGCCGCATTTGACCCGCGACCAGGCGATCTCGAGCGCGTCCGGACCATTGGCGTGGACGCCTACCTCGAGCAGCAGCTGTACCCCCATCGGATCCCCGATCCGGCGGTCGAGGAGCATCTTCGGCAGCTGCGCACGACTCGCCTCGACACGCGCGCCATCGTTCGGGAATTCCACCTGCCGGCTCAGTACGCGCGTCGTCGTCTGCGCATGCAGACGGCGAGCGCAGGCGACGAGACCGAACCCCGCAGACCGCGCGATCTTCCCGAGGAGATTCGACGCGAACGGACGCTCCATGCGGAGCTCATCGATCAGAAGCTCATCCGCGCCGTCTCGAGCGAACGACAGCTGCAAGAGACTCTTGTCGACTTCTGGTTCAATCACTTCAACGTCTCCGCCCGGAAGGGACCGCTGATTCGGCCGTTCCTCACGGAGTACGAGCGAGATGTCATCCGGCCGCAGGTGCTCGGCCACTTCCGCGATTTGCTCGGGGCTGTCGCCAAGAGCCCGGCGATGCTGATCTACCTCGACAACTGGCTCAGCAGCGATCCCGACGCATCACGCGCGGTGCCAGACACCGGCGGCGCGGGACGGACATTCAGGCCGCGCGTCTTGGACCGCGGACGGACGCCGCGTGGCGCGACCGTGCAGCCTGGCCGCCGCGGCGGGATCAACGAAAACTACGCCCGCGAGCTGCTCGAGCTGCACACGCTCGGCGTCGACGGCGGGTACCGGCAGGAAGATGTTGTCGAGGTCGCGCGGGCGATGACGGGGTGGACGCCGTCCGCACGCTTCGATCCGTCGCGCCACAAGCCTACAGACCGGCCGCCGGCGCACGCTATCCGCGCAGCCGATTCGATGAGTCGCTGCGCCAGATCGCACAGCTGGTCAAGGCAGACGTTGGGCTTCAGATCGCCTTCGCAGAATCGGGGAACTGGGATCATCACGTGAACGAAGGTGGCGCAACCGGCCAGCTCGCCGGTCGGCTCGACGATTTCGCGCGGGGGATCAACGCACTGGCGATCGACCTCGGCGAGCGTCTCAACGACGTTGTCATCTTCACCATGTCTGAATTCGGTCGCGCGGTCGCGGAGAACGGCAACCGTGGCACCGACCACGGTCACGGGAATGCCGTCCTCCTGCTCGGCGGCGGCGTCCGCGGCGGCGGCGTGTATGGGGCATGGCCGGGACTCGAGGCCAACGATCGGTTCGAAGGTCGAGACCTCCAGATCACTACCGATTTCCGCGACCTGTTTGGCGAGGTCGTCGTTCGACATTTCGGCGTCGCCGACCCAACCCCCATCTTTCCGGGGCATGTCGTGACGGCAGGACGGTTCCCCGGCGTCATTGCGTAATCGACTAGAGCGAGTTGCACGTGCGTGTAGCGGTTCGAGCGGCTCGCGGGCAGGTTCCGCACGACTTCGGCGAACGAGCGGCCCAGCAGCTGGTCTCTCTCGGAATCCGTGTCGTCACGGCGGCAGGGGTGCCACTTTCAGCAATCGGGTGGCGGTTCCTCCGACGGATTCCTCCGAGAGACCAGCTGCTGAGCCGCCCGAACCTGTGGCAGCCGCCGCCCGCGGGCTCGAACGCGGCCGCCACGGCCGGGGGGTCGCGAAGGACGCTATGAGGCCCGCCGACGCTTGCGGGACCGAAAACTTCGCCACAGCCGCCAGCGGACGAGCCTGCGCCCTGTGATCTGTGCCCGTCGAAGAACCCCCGCTGCGGGTTGCAGTGGCACGCGCCGGCCCTGACCAGCTGTTGCTCGCCGCGTGAGAAGTTCCGCCTGCGGTCGGAGGCGCAGTTTTCCGTCGGGCCGATCTGGCGTCTGGCGTGACGCCCCGGCCGCGGCTGCCGCACGCGTGCCGCGGGCGATACGCGCCTGCTACGCACTAACGAAATGCGCGTTAGCGAATAAGCACTAGGATCACCGGGTGCGCCTGGTCGACCTGCCAACGCCAGCGGTGCTCATCGAGCGCTCCACCCTCCACGCAAACATCACCCGTATGCAACGCGCGGTGGCCGGCGCCGGTATCCGACTCCGCCCGCATGCAAAGACACACAAATCAGCCGCCATCGCGAGGTGGCAGCTCGACGCGGGCGCAGTCGGGATCACGGTGGCCAAGGTTGGCGAGGCCGAAGTCTTCGCCGAGCACGGCGTGTCCGACATTCGGGTCGCGTATCCGCTCTCGCCGACAACCGCCCCCCGGATCATCGCGCTCATGGAACGGTCCGACGTCTCCATCGTCGTCGACGATGCGCACGTCGCTAGGCGATGGTCTGACGCGATGGTCGCCGCCGCACGCCGGCTCGACGTACTGGTCAAAGTCGATGTCGGCTTTCACCGCTGCGGCATCGACCCCAGCGCCTCCGATGCGGCAACCTTCGTCGCCCAGGTCGCGGCACTTCCGGGACTGTCGCTCCGTGGTCTACTGAGCCACGCGGGACACGGCTACGACGCTGCGTCGATTGATGAGGTGGCGGTCATCGCGCGTCAGGAGGCGGCACTCATGAGCGCGCTGGCAGTGGAGGCGCGCGCCGCCGGCATCGCGATCGACGAAGTCAGTGTCGGCTCCACGCCGACCGCTCGTTTCAGCCTCGGGGAACGCACCATTACGGAACTCCGACCAGGCAACTACGTCTTCGTCGACTTGACGCAGGTGGCGCTCGGATCCGCGACCACGGATCAATGCGCGCTCACGGTCCTGTCGACGGTAGTCAGCCGTCCGACCCGCGATCGGCTGGTCCTCGATGCCGGGAGTAAGACGTTGTCGTCCGATCGCGCGCGCGGACCGGATGCACGCCCTGGCTTCGGCGCGGTCCGGTCCGATGCCCGGGCGAACTCGCTCAGCCAGGCACTCGTGGTCGAGCGATTGTCCGAAGAACACGCGGTGGTGTCGGTCGCCGGGAACGACACGACCCTGGCCCCGGGCGACCGTGTCCGGCTGATACCGAACCACGCCTGCGTCGTGGCCAACTTGACCGACACGCTCCAGCTGGTTGACGGAGACTCGGTTGTCGATACGTTGCCTGTACACGCCCGCGGCAAAAACAGCTAGAGCGTTTCGGGGCAGTCAGCCTCGTTTGGATTTAGACTTCCGCTTCTTCCGGCGGCCCCGCGCGCGCGAGCTCAAACCTTGAAGGTGATCGCCCCCGACGACCAAGAGCGGCTGCCCTGGCGCCCGGAGCAGGTTGTAGAACTCACCAGCCTGCGTGCGAGCGTAGACCTCGTGCCCGTCGGTCAGCAGCGTGACCTTGCCGCCGTCGCCGAGCGCGTCGTAGAGCCGGACGCCGAACTGCGAGTCGATAACGGCAAGGATGGTTCGGATCTTCTGCACCGAGAATCCGCGGCGGCGGAGATCCGCGAGCGCGATCAACTCGTAGAGCTCGACCGGCGAGTAGCGTCGCTCGGTGAAGCCTCCGGCCGGCGTCGGGCGGGACGACACGGCCGCGGACAGGAGCTGGCGCGAGTCCCACCATTGCAGCTGCCGCGCGGTGAGCCCGGTCAGCGAAGCGACCTCGCGCGCGCTGTAGCTCTGCTTGAGCTTCATATTAGTGGCCTGTCCTCGCCGAATCCGTACGACCGCGCGGGCGGGGCATCCCGCCTGCCGGCGTTACTCCTCGGTCACAAATGCGCAATTTGCTCCCTCGTCGCGCCTTGCCAGCCGGGCGCCGCGCGCCACGGCCCGGTACTGATTCAGCAAGGACAGGCCTCTAGCAATCGCCGAAGCGTGCGGGCGTAGTCATGTCCAGCATCTGATCGTGCGTGTGGGCAACGAGGAGGTCGCCAACCAAGGCAGCCGTCAGCGGCGCCAACAGAATGCCGTTGCGGAAGTGCCCGCACGCGTAGACTAGTCCGGGAACCGTCGCGGACGGTCCGATGACCGGAAGCTCGTCGGGAGTAGCGGGCCTCAACCCGACACGCGCTTCCTTGAATGACGCCTGCGCGACCTGTGGTGTCACGAGCTGTGTCGCGTCAATCAGCGCCCGCACGCCGGCGACCGTCGCCCGTTCGTCGAAGCCAACCTCCTCGACGGTGGCGCCGATGAGTACGGTGCCGTCACTCCATGGCACCAGGTAGCACCCCGGGGCCCAGACGACTCGATTCATCATCGGTGCGGGCCATCCGAGGTGAAGCAGCTGGCCGCGAACCGGACGAATCGGCACCGGCGTCGCGCCATCGACTTCAACCCGGCCGGACCAGCTGCCGGCGGCCATGACGACCGCCTCACAGGCAAATGCGTCGCCGGCCGTCTCGATGCGGATCCCGGTGCCGTTGCGCGCAATCCGGGTCGCCGCCGACGCCGTCTGGAACGACACACCGTGCGCAGCAGCCGCACGCCGGAGCGCAGCCGTCAAGTCGGATGCGCCCACGAACCCGTGCGACTCGACGAGTAGGCCGCCACGCACCTCGGTCGACAGATGCGGCTCGGCGTCACGCACCTGGTCGACGTCGAGTAGCTCGGCCCCCATGCCGCGCTCCGCACATATCGCGCGAACCGCCTCAAGGCGGGCAACGCCGGCGTCGTCCATCGCCACTTCGAGCGTCCCGGTCCGCACATATTGCACCGCCGCGCCCGAGTCTTCCACGACACGTGCGACGAACTCGTCGTAGAGGTCGAGACTGCGGGTCGTGAGGTCGAGCAAGGGCCGTCGGTCGAACGCTTCGATAAACGGGGCAAGCACGCCGGCGGAGGCCTGCGTCGCCCCCTGCCCAACCGCGCGCCGGTCGATGACTTGGACGTGGACGCCGCGCCGGGCCAGCTCATAGGCAACCGCACAGCCGACGATGCCGGCGCCGATCACAACAACGTTGGACGTATGCTTCACGGTCTGTGGCCCTGCCCAACCTCGCAGTTTACTACGAAGCTGCCCCCCAGCGGGTTCACCGCTCCCAGGCGCCGGGCCTGAGCCGACCGCCAAAACCCCAGTGCCGCGACTGGCGGCGTGTCGGCGTGCGACACACGTCGGTGCCGAAGTGCGGGCTGAAGCTATTGAAGCGCCTTGGGTCCTGCGTGCTCTCCAACCTAATCGGGTGAGAACGGGATCCAGTCGCCACCACGACCGGCACCTGCACGATGGTCGTCTGTGTCGTGGTCGTGGCGACGCCGCCCGAGGCGGCGGTCACGGTCTGCTCGCCCGGTCCACCCCCGCCCCGCGTGCTCCGCTTACCTCGCTTGCCAATGACTAGTGGCGGCGGCGACGGCACCTCGGGAACCGCCGTGACAATTGGGGCTCTCCTCGCGCGTGATACGCGGCCGCTGCGAACCAGTGCGAGGAGAACGCGGTCGGCCACCCCGACCGTTTCATCTCCAGCAGTCGCTCCACCGTCAGCGAGTACAACCGGTCGTTGACCTCGACGAGCGCCACCAACACTTCGGGAGCGATGCCCGCCTTCGAGAGCGTCACGGCGCCCGCCGGGACGCTGACGAGAAGCGAGGTGCTGAGCACGACGATCCCGAGAACGGCAGGGCTGCGCATCGCGCACTCCTGTGTCACCTCTCAGGGCAGGCGGCTCGGCGAATCCGAGGGGTGAGGCACTTTCACTCTACGCGACCGACGCGGCGGACAAAAGCCCCTAGCCGTCCGGCGCCCCCGGCTGTCGTAGTAGTCCACTTTATCGAGCGGCATGACCACGCCCGATAGCACGTTGAGCAGGTGACCGCCAATCCGCTCGTAGTACCGCGTGCCAAGAATGAACGCCGTCGTGGCGCCAGCGTCCAAGTTCCCTTTTCCGACGTTCGCGAGAGATGCGTCACGTCCTGCCGGCGAATCGTCTGTTCAAGCGCGTTGACCCGTGCATCGAGCTCGTAGAGAGTGGCCTGTTCGGACTCTCGTACCGGAAACCGCCTACGTTGCCGATCGTTCCGGCAAGCCACGTCGCCGAACGTCGCAGGTAACCGGTCACCATCTCCAGCGGCAGCAGGACGATGACCGCGAAGTAGTTGAAAACGTCGTGGCAGATCGCGATCGGAAAGGCGTGCTCGAACTCGTCCTTCCGACCGATGTGCGCCAGCGACACGATCGTCGCGGTGACGGTGGTCCCAATGTTGGCACCCATCACCATCGGGATGGCATTCGCCAACGGGCGCGGATTCTCCGGCGCCGCGACCAACGCGACGACCATCGAGGTCGTCACCGACGAGCTCTGCACGACCGTTGTCGCGACCAAGCCGACGCGCAAGCCGATGAATGGGTTCAAGGTTGCGGCGAACAATTGTCGATGAGGTCTTAACCGAGCAGCTTGAAGCCGTCGCCCAGCCCTTTGACGCCGAGGAAAAAATAAACAGGAGGGCGAGGGCCGCGAGCAGCCGTGGGAGGAAGGCAGGCCTCAGCGGCGCAATGGCAGCGGGTAAGTCGACCCTGGACGAGCGTTAGGCGTCCAACCTTAGTGGCCCCGGTCACAATTACGAGAACGTATGCGGGCGCCGAGTCGCCCGCTCAGCAAGGCGCAAGAGGAAGCATACCGGGAGTATGCGACCCCGCGAGGAAAAGCCCAGCGCCGCCCTTTGCGGGATGCATCGGTGGCCGAACGTTGTCGTAATTGTGACCGTGACCACTTAATCCCAGAACTCACTTGGGTTGGCGGCGTTTGGCGCCGGACTGGGCGGCGAGGACCAGGCGCGACGAGGGAGTGTGGTGGGCCCACAGGACTGAGGAGCAACGCCGCCCTCGTCGTTCAGAACAAGCGGGCGGCGTCGACCCAAGTAAGTTCTGGGATTAGTTTGCGGACTCGCCCACCAGACCGGCCTTCCCCGACCAGGCTGGGCGGACGCCATTCTACGCGATGCCGATCCTGCCGCTCCGCAGACGACATGGTCCCCTCACGGTGACAGAAATTTCACTCTGAGCGGACGTGTAGACGGAAAACAGGGGCCAGAAAGGGTTGAAAATGAAGCAGATCAGGCGATAATCGGTTCTATGGGAACGGCATGGCTATTGCTCTTCTCCCGAGTAGACGAGGAGTACTCGGTATGCTGAAGAAACCGCAAACAGTCGCTCTCGCCGCTGCTCTAGTCGCTCTGGTCGTGGTCGCGGCTGGGACCGGAGCGTATCTCGCGCTTCGGCAGAACGCGTCGGACGCCGTCACGGATCAAGATACCGCTGCACGGCTGGTTTCGGACCTTTCGCAGACCGATGCGACCCATCCGCGGCTCGGTGACGCTGGTCTGCCCCGTGCGGGAGAAGGTGTCGACGTGGTTGACGGGCTAAACGCTGTCGACGCGACGGAACAGCTCGTCATCGAGGTTGCAGAGCCCCCGGCGGCGGCGCCGGAACCAGCCCGCCGCGTCAGCGCGCCACCACCAGCGCCACCGCAGCCATCGGCTTTGCCGCGCCAGACGGACACTCCTCCGCCCGGTCGGAAGCCCCGGACGAAGCCAGAGGCGGCTGAGCGCCCGGTCCCGACGCCGTCACGACGAGCGTCGCGCGACCTTCCGGAGATCGATGGATGGGAGCGTATCGACTCGCGGTGGCCGACGCCCGACGAGTCTGTGGTTGGATCCGAGGAAGGAGAAGACGCGGGCGAGATCGTGCTTGCCATCGATCCCGACTCGATCGGTGCACCATTCTCGTCCGGGCCGCCACCACCACCGCTGATCCTACCAATCATGGAGGAGCTGACGATCGCTGCCGACTCCGTGGTCGGTCTCCAGATCGACACCTTCGTGACGACTGAGCGCGCCGAGATCGAAGACGATGTGCAAGCCCGTGTCACGCGTGACGTCCTCGTTGAGAGCGACGTTGCGGTACCCGCGGGGACGATCGTCATGGGCTCGGTCGTGCTCGTGGAGCAAGGCGGCAAGATCAAGGGCGCCTCGCGTCTTGGCGTCCGCTTCCACACCATCGTGTTCGACGACGGCGTGGAGGTCCCGATGGTGACCGAAACGGTCTACCGTGAGGGACGTTCTCGCGGCGGACAGTCTGCCGCAAAGATCGGCGGCGCGGCCGTTGGCGGCGCCATCCTCGGCGCGATCTTCGGAGGCGGACGAGGCGCCGCCATTGGCGGCGCGGCCGGTGCCGCCGGCGGAACCGCTGCTGCTGTCGCTGGCGCTCCGGAGCCGGCCACGCTGCCCGCCGGTTCTACGATCACCGTGCGTCTCTCGCGACCCGCAACCGTCACGATCGAACGATAGGAACCGCCGGCGCTCCGCCAAGAGACGTTCGGACACCGTGGTATAGTGCGCGCGTGACGCAGGACGAGATCACGGAAGCCGTGCTCTCCCGCGAAGAAGTCGTTCGATACCTGCAAGGCGGCGGCGGTCAGAGTCCCGACCAGGCGCACGCCGCGATCCACGGCTACCTCGAAGAGCTCCGAACCACGCAGCGGTACAAAATGTACCGAGCGCTCCAGCACCCGCTCTATCCGATCCTGAGAAAAATCGAGCGGGTTCAAGAGGGGATCGACATCGTTCGTGCGGCCACCAAGAAGGGACGCGTCATCTACGCGTCGAACCACAAGAGCCACACCGACTACTTGGTGGAGCCGCTCGTTCTCGATGACAACGGCATTCGACCGCCGGTCATGGCGGCTGGTATCAACCTGTTCGGCGGCGCGCTCGGGCTGATCCACAGGCACGTCACCGGCGCCATCCCCATCCGGCGGGAAACCAAGGATCCGGCCTACCTCGTGACGCTGAAAGCGTACGTGGCAGAGCTCCTCCGTCGCACCGATCTCTTCCTCTACCTCGAGGGCGGGCGCAGCTACAGCGGAGAGCTCAAGCCATTCAAGACCGGCCTGCTCCATGCGGCCGTCCAGGCGCGACGCAGCGATGTCGTCATCATTCCGACTGCCATATCATACGACCTCGTGCTCGAGGACTTCATCCTGTCACGCCAGCGCGTCAAACGGACGCAGCGGCCGTTTCGTCGAGAAGTGGCCGAGATGGTCCGCTACGCCGTCGGGTATCAGTCGCGCGGCTTCGTCAGCTTTGGGCAGCCGATCGAGATCGGCGACTACGACCCCAACGCCGGGCGCGACATGGTCCGCTTGCAACGACGCGTGCGCGAGGCGATCGGCCGGCTCTACAAAGTCGTGCCGACGGCGCTGCTCGCCGCCTCAATCCGCCCCTCCATAAATCGCACCGAGCTCGAGGAACGGATCGACCAGCTGATTGAAATCCTGCAGGCGGCCAAGGCCAACCTCGACGTCACGACGGGCCGTGCTGCCATCGAGGCGGCGACCGAACCACTGGTAACCCGCGGCATCATCGTCGTCGTCGGTCAGCGCTATCGGGTGCGTGAACGGGCCGTGCTGAGGTACTACGCCCGTACGATCGACCACCATTTGAAGCATCGTGGCGGCTCGGCCCATACGCATTGATTAGATTGGGGGAATATCGCCCTCGGTCACATGGCGGCGGCGCGGGCGCGTCTTTTTCAGACTGGGCCTGCCGCCCCAAACCCCGCCGCCGGTGCTAGCCGGGGCCCGGCGCCGCACCGGCGATGGCGCGCACGTGCGTGCCCCGCGGGCACGGAGTGGGGCCATGGGGTCCCCGCGAGTGCCCGCGGCGGGGTTGTTCGGGGTCGAAGACCCCGTCTGAACATGCCGGACGCACTCTCCCGCACGCTGTTCCTCACGCTGGCCAACAGCGGCGTGCTCAAGCGTGCCGTGTCACGATATGGCATGCGGAGCGCCCAGAGCTTCGCTCGCCGTTTCATCGCCGGTCGCGACGTCGACGAGGCACTCGAGACGGCCCGTGCCATCGAACGCCGCGGCTTTCTGCACACCTTCAATCATCTCGGCGAACACTTACGGGATACCCAGGCGGCCGTAGCGGCCACCCGCGCCTAGGAGCGGGTGATCGAGACGGTTCGTCTCTCCGGTCTGGCGTGCAATCTATCCGTAAAGCTGACCCAGCTCGGCCTCGAGCTCGATGGTGGGCTATGTCGTCACAACCTCGATCAGATCTTGAGCCACGCGGACAGACACCATGCGTTCGTTCGCGGCGACATGGAGACTGCCGCGCTCGTTGACGACACGCTCGACATCGTGGAGGCGATGCGCAAGAACGGCCACATCGGTGTCGGCGTCGTGCTCCAATCCGCACTCCGCCGTACCTCCGAGGACCTGTCCCGCATCATCGAGACGGGCCTGTCCGTACGTCTCGTCAAGGGCGCGTACAAGGAATCGTCCGACATCGCGTTTCCGGACAAGGCGGACGTCGACCGTGCGTTCGTACGGTTGGCGGAGAGACTCCTCGGCACCGACCTGCACGCCGCGTTCGCCACCCACGACCCCCGCATGATCAAGGCGACCTGCACGGCAGCCAGGCGCCACGGCGTCTCGGCCGACCGTTTCGAGTTCCAGATGTTGTACGGTGTCCGGCGCGACCTGCAGGCGGCGCTCGAAGCACAGGGATATGCGGTCCGGATCTATCTCCCGTTTGGCGAAGACTGGTTCAAGTATTTCATGCGCCGTCTCTTGGAGCGTCCAGCTAACGTGCCGTTCGTCGCCCGGTCGCTCATGTACGAGCAGCTCGGCGATCAGCGGTCCTTCGGCTAGCGGGCCGTGGTGAAGGTCGCGCGTGGCATCGAGAGCGGCGAGGCGCCGGGATGGCAAGGCGCGACGAGGGAGAATACCGGGAGTATTTGACCGAGGAGCAACGCCGCCAGCTCGGATGCATCGCCGCTCGAATGCAGCGTGACTTTCACCACGGGCCGCTAAGCCAAGGACAGTAGTCGTCGGCGAGGGCCGCGAGCACGTCGCGACAGGTCAGCACTGAGTCGACGGTGACGAACTCCTCCGGTCCGTGTAGCCCGCCTCCGACCGGGCCAAACAGCACCGACGGCGTGTCAGCGCGCGCGAGGACCGCCGCATCGGTCCAAAACGACATCCCGACGAACGCTGGCACGAACCTGGCACCTCTGAGCACGCTGGCCAGGGCCTGTGGAAGCGGGTGATCCGGCGAGATGTCGTAGGCAGGACGCTCGAACGCGACGCGTGCAGACGCCCGGAACCCGCCATCGTCCGCGCCAAGCGCGCGTAGCACTTCCTCGACTTCAGCCAGCGCGACGCCGTCGGGTTCCGCGACGAGCGTGCGCCGCTCGAGTGACAACGTGCAACGATCGGGATACACGCTCAACTCCGCGCCACCGGTGATCGTCGACGCATGGAGTGACGCGGTGCCGAGCAGCGGGTGTGGCGGTCGCGCCTGCAACTCCGCATCGATCGCGGCCAGTCGTGCGAGGACACGTCCCATATCGAAAATGGCATCCCGACCCTCCGCCGGACGGCTCCCGTGTGCGGCGCGCCCGTGCGTGTCGACCTCGATCCACGAGAACCCCTTGTGACCAATGGCGATCGCGAGGTCGGTCGGCTCGGTCACGACCGCGCCGTCAGCACGCCATGTCGACGCGAGCGCGTCGGCGCCGAGGCTGGCATATTCCTCATCGGCGACCGCCGCGACGACGAGCCGCCCGCCGCGTAGGCCGCGCGCGGCAACCTCGGCGGCCGCCCCGACCATCGCGGCGACGCCGCCCTTCATGTCCTGTGAACCCCGGCCGTACAGGCGGCCGTCGCGCTCGACCGGCGTAAACGGCGCCGTCATCCCCGCGACACCGACGGTGTCCATATGGCCGCACAACAGCAACGTGCGGCCGGATGTCCCGATCTCGAGCACGCCAACGACGTTGGGCCGTCCGGGAGCGACGTCGACGAGCGCGACGTCAAGGCCAACCGCTCGCATCTCATCTCGAACGCGCGCGGCAATCGCCCCCTCCCCCGCTCCGCCTGGAACCAGCGACGGGTTGACCGAGTCGATCGCGATGAGATCCTTCAGAAAGGCGATGGTGTCGTGCGTCGCCTACTCCACCCAGTCGGCGAGGAAGACGTTGGTGTCGTCCTCGACAGCCGCCGCCCGATTCGATGCGAACACCAACTGCGAGCCGTCGGGCGAAAACATCGGGAATCCGTCGAACGTATCGTTGAACGTGATCCGCTCGAGGCCCCTCCCGTCGAGACCGACCATGAAGAGGTCGAAGTCACGACCCTCCGGGTCCTGCCAGTTCGACGAAAAGATGATCCGATTGCCGTCGGGGTGAAAGAACGGCGCGAAGCTGGCGCGGCCGAGATCGGTCACCTGCGTGAGATTACCGCCGTCGGCATCCATCACGAAGATCTCGAGCGCCGTCGGGCGCCACAACCCTTCGTCGAGTAACCGTTTGTAGTCGTCGTACTCCTCGCCGTCGGGAATCTCCCGTCCGCGAAACACGATCTTCGAGCCGTCGGGAGAGAAGAACGGTCCCCCATCGGGTCCCTGGCGATCGGTCAGTCGTCGTACGTCCGACCCGTCGCCCGCCATCGAATAGATCTCCATGTCACCGTCGCGCACGCTCGTGAAGACGATCCGACCGTCCGGTCCGATCGTCGCTTCGGCGTCGTAGCCAGGGGTGTCCGTCAACTGGGTCAACTCTCCGTCCGCGCCGGCGCGGAAGATGTCATACGTGTTGTAGAGGGCCCAGACGTACCCCATCTCGAAGCTCGGCGAGGGCGGACACTCGACACCGCCCAGATGCGTCGACGCATAGACGATCGACTCGCCGTCCGGGAAGAAGTAGCCGCAGGTCGTCCGACCATCGCCCGTGCTCACCAACTCCAGGTTCGTGCCGTCGAGGTCCATGCGATAGATCTGGTCGCACGGCACCCCCTCACGAGTCGTTTGGAAAATGAGCTGGGACCCGTCGGAGGCAAAGTACGCCTCGGCGTTCTGGCCGCCAAAAGTGAGCTGCCTGAGGTTGGTGAGTCGTTGCTCGCTTCGGGTGTCGCGCGTCCGTGTCGCATCGACCGCGACCTGGTCGTTCGCGGCGTCGGGAACGCCGCCGCCGGCACACGCGAGCGGCACCAGCACCAACACACCGCCGCACATTGCATAGAGAGAGCGACGGATATACCGCATTCCTCTGATCCTCTCGTGAATCTCGTAGCCCAACGGGTTGCCTATTGTCGCCCGACGATCTCCAGGAGCCCGACGGTGAGCCATGGTACATAAGTGATTACCAAGACGCCAATCCCGAGAATGATGAGAAACGGCACAGAGGCGCGATAAACGTCGAGCAGGGGACGCTCGAATCTGTACGAGGCAAGAAACAGGTTGAGGCCGACCGGTGGCGTCAGATATCCGAGCTCCAGGTTCGCGATGAAGATGATGCCGAGATGGACCGGATCGATCTCGTAGGCGGCGCCGATCTCGCTGATGAGCGGCACAATCACGACGATCGCCGAGAAGATGTCCATGACGCACCCCACGAGGAGCAGGAACACGTTGAGCGCCAGCAGGAACAGCAACGGCGACTCGATGTGGGCCTGCGTCCACTTGAGCAGACGGAACGGGATGTCGACATCAACCATGTAGGCGGTGAATCCCTTGGCCACCGCCAGAATGATGAGGACGCCGCCGATCAGGACGACACATTCACCGAACGCCTGCCGTAGTCCCTGCGTGAGCGTGAAATCCCGATGAACGACGCCGGTCACGATCACGGCGTAGAGGGCCGTGAGCGCGGACGTTTCGACGAGTGTGGCGCGACCGCTGAAGAGCGCACCGAGGACGACGAGGGGGAGCAGCAGCTCCCATTTCGCGCTCCAGAGTGCGGCGCGTGCGTCCGACCAGGCAAACGCCTGTCGGCCGGCTCCGGTGACCATCCCCTGACGCATTCCCCACGCGGCAACCAGGCCAATCAGCAGCAGGCCGGGGAGAAGCCCGCCAATGAAGAGGTTTTCCGGTGCCATCTGCGCCACGATGGCGTAGAGGATGAGCGGCATCGCCGGCGGCAATAGCAGCCCGAGCGACCCCGACGCCGTCAGCAGCCCAATCGAGAAACGGTCACCGTAGCCGTCTTTGAGCAGGGCCGGTAGGAGCAATCCGCCCAGCGCCAGGATCGTCACTCCGGATCCACCGGTAAAAATCGTAAAGAAGGCACACACCAACGCGCAGACGACGGCGGTGCCGCCCGGTATCCATCCGGTCACCGCCCTGAACACGCGCAGCAGACGTTCTGACGAGTTGCCCTGCGCGAGGATGAAGCCGGTGAGCGTGAAGAGCGGAATCGACGGCAGGATCGGCTCGGTGGCAAGATCGTAGGCGAACAGCGGCACCGCGGCCGGGTCGAACGCATCGACCATGTACAAGAGCGCTGCCGCGCCCCCGAGCACGCTGAAGATCGGTGCGCCCGCCAGCGCGGCGAGGAGAAGGAGGGCGACCCACGGCCAACCGGCGATGCCGTCGAACAACTCCCACGACTGAGCAAGCCAAACGCCGGCCAGCAGCCCGAGCGCCGCAACCGCTCGCGGCCCCCAGCCGCCGGCGCGCCACGCCAAACGCCAGCCAATGAGGCCGAACGACGCCGGCAGGACGAGCTGGAATATCCACGACGGAATGCCGAGCGCAATCTCGCCGCCAACCTCCATTTCGATGGCCACGACATCGAGCGCCGACCACCCGAGCAACGCCGATACCATGGCGCCGACCGCGGCTGAGAAGGTGCGGGCCGCGGTGCGAACGAATCCCTCCGGAATGAAGGTGGCCGTGGCCAGGGCGATGAGCTTGTCGTGCCGAGCCGCGAGCGCAGCTCCGAGGAATCCGACCCAGAGCGTGAGGTGCTCGACAAACGGAATCGACCCCGGGATGCCACCCGCGATGAAGGGTCGGATGGCGATTTCAGCCAGCGGGAGCACCATCATCAGGCCGAGGGCGGCTGACGCTACGATCGCCTCTGCGGAGTGAAGGGCGCCGATGACGCGAGGGGGCCGCCCGACGTTGGCGTGAGACGGCAAGGTCATCCGGACGTGATGGTATCAGAGGGCTGCGCGGCGGCAGTCCCACGAACGCGACGGTCGCGTGGGACGAATGGCTACCGACCGCGGTACGCGGCGCGAGCTTCGACCGCCGCGTCAAAGATGTCGGCGGGCACTATTCCGCCACGCCACGACGCGGTCAGTTTCTCCGCTTCGGCCCGAAGCGACGCGGCCGCAGCGGCGTCGACGGTAGACACGGTCAGCCCACGTGTCTGCATCTCGCTGACCGCCTCGCGGTCCTGCCGCGGGACGTCGACAAAGAGCGCCTCCTGCGTCGCCACAGCCGCCTTCAGCATCGCGTTCTGGTCGGCCTCGCTGATGCGTCGCCACGCGCGCTCGGTCATCACCGTCGCCCCGAACAGCGGAGCCAGCGCCACATCGAGCATGTGCGACGTCTGTCGGTACCACTGAAACGCCAGCGCGCCATAGGGTGAACTGGGGTACGCATCGATCAAGCCGGTGTTCAGTCCCATCAGCACGTCGGTGAACGCAAGCGGGACCGGACGGAAGCCGTTTTCCTTGTACCACTGCACCATGCTGTCGTCACCGGCCGAGGTGAACACCTTCGTCTTTCGAAAGTCGTCGAGCGTCGTCACCGGCGCGGCGGAGAAGATGTGGGCCCAGCCGCCATGCCCCCAGTTGAGCAGGACCAGGTCGTTCTCGGCAAGCGTGTCACGCAGCCGCGGCGTCAGCGCCTCCAGCACATGGACCGCCTCCGCCTCCGACTCAAAGAAGAACGGGATGCCGAACACACTGAACGCCTCGTCGACCTCCTGCAGCCCGAGCGGCGTGAGCGCGGCAACCTGGGGGTTGTTCATTCGCATGCGGCGAATCACGGTGGATTCATCACCTGCCGTTGGGCGTACTTGCGCGCGGACTCGGCCGTCGGTCCCCTTCTGCCACTCGCTCGCCATCCGCTTGAGCGACCGGTCCCAGAGGGAATTCGCCGGCAACGAGCTGGCGAGACGCAGGCGCGTTGTCTGCGCGCTGAGTACGAGCGGGCTCATCAGCACAAGTGCGACAACGGCAAGACGTAACGCTCTCATGGTCGGATCTCCTGGTCTGTCCTCGGATCGCCCCCGTCGTCCTCGTCTAGGGGCTCGAAGAACAGATCGTCAATATGGTCGAGGAGACTGCGCGCGCGCCGCTGGGCAACGAGGTTCAGTAACCGGTTGCTTGGCTCTTCGTCCGGATCGATAGCGAGCGCGGTCTCAAGCAGCTGTCGAAACTCCTCGCGGTTTTCTTCGGCGACGGCGACGCCGGCGGCCAGCGACACGTACGGACCGGCGTCCTGTCCTTCGGACAGCTCAACCGCGCGAACGAAATGCTCCCGCGCGCTTGCATACGATCCGTCGACCGACTCCAGCGTAATGAATGCGCTGTGCAGCGTGCCTCGTTCGTACTCCTCGTCGAGCTCAAGCGCGCGGTCGAGCAGTGCCCGCGCGGCGGGGAGATCGGCCACCAACGCTGGCTCGTCGAGTCCCAGCGAAACGGCGAGCATCCACGCGCCGCCCAAATAGTACAGGCTTTCGACGTCCTCCGGCTCGAACACCTCCACCGCGGCTTCCGGATCCGCCCGCAGTCGCTCGCTGATGCCGGGATAGTCGACCTCGACGTTTCTCAATCCGTAGTCACGCGCCCGAAGACACATCCGTCGTGCGCGCTCGTTCAGCTCGGCTGCCCGGTCGTAGTCGTCCCATTCTGCGATCACCGAGTCGGTCTGAAGGAAGGCGTTCGCGTAAAGGAGAAACCCGGTGTTCGCGAACAACAACACGTCCTGTCGCGCTGGATCGGCCTCGAGAATCGATTCGAGCGTCTCCAACAAGAACGGGAGGGCATCTCGCACGAGCTCCGGATCCTCGTCCGACAGATAAACGTCCGGATTCACCAACGTCGGCAGCACCGCGTTCACCGCCATCGAACGCAGCGAGCAGCCGGGTGACAACGCTACCGTCACCAGGACGACCGCTAGGAACCCAGACCTGTTCCGTCCTTGTTCCGTCACCACACACCTGCTTGACCCACCAGCTTATCAGGCTCAACATCCGCGCTCGTCGCGGACGGGTTCCAAGTTGCAGAATTAGCACAAGTTCCACAACTCGGAATCCAAGCGGTTCCTATGCGAAACCAGCAATGGTTCCCAGTTCCACGTTCGATCTCGGAACCTGGAACTGGGAACGAGGAACGTCGCGAAAACGTGGGAACCTGGCGTCGATTCCGCAAACCTAGTCCATGTCATCATCTGTTCGATGAGCGGATTCGTGCAGATTCAGGAAGGATTGTTCGTCATGGGCTGTGACAGCGGTCAGCCGGACGAAGCACCGGCCCATCGCGTCTGGGTGCATACGTTCGAGCTGGCCATCGACCCGGTGACGCGTGCGGAATACAGCCGGTTCCTGGAGGCCACCGGCCGGTCGACACCGCGTGAGTGGGACAACCCGTTGTTCCAGGCCCCAGAGCTCCCTGTCGTCGGCGTGAGTTGGAATGATGCCTTCGTCTACTGCCTGTGGCGCTCGTCAGTCTGCGCCGACCGTCCCGTTCGTCTCCCGACGGAGGCCGAATGGGAACGAGCCGCGCGTGGGCAACGCGAGCGTGAGAACTACCCATGGGGGATAACGATTCCGAAGTGGATTCCGAACGAGGGGAAGGGCCCCCTCGACGGACCGTGGCCGGTGACCGTCGGTCCGGCCAACGACTTTGGCGTTCGCGGTATCGCCGCCAACATCCACGAGTGGTGCGCCGACTGGCATTCGAAGACGTTCTATCGCGACTCGCCCGGCCGGAATCCGATGGGACCGACGTCGGGGCAGCGACGCGTGTCCCGCGGAGGGTCGTGGCGACACGCGTACACCATCAGTCGCGTCTCCGCGCGCAGCAAGTTGGACCCGTCGTATCGGTACACCGACTACGGCTTCCGGGTGGCGCGCGATGTCTGAGTGGGAACTTGCCCTCGACGTGGCCCGAGCCGTGAAGGCAGCGGGCGGGCGGGCGTTGGTCGTCGGCGGTTGGGTGCGCGACCGTCTGCTCGGCACCACCTCCACGGACGTCGACCTCGAAGTGTACGGTCTGCCGGCCGGTCGGTTGCGCACCGTGCTCGAGCGACTCGGGCCCGTCAACACCGTGGGAGAGAGCTTCACGGTCTACAAGCTGGGCCCACTCGATGTCGCGCTCCCGCGTACCGAGTCGAAGACGGGTCGCGGCCATCGTGGATTCTCGGTCACCGGCGACCCGCAGCTTCCAGTAGAGGTCGCGTCCCGACGCCGCGACTTCACCATCAACGCCATCGCTTGGGACCCTATGCGTGACGAGTATCTCGATCCGCACGACGGACGACGCGATCTCGCCGAGCGCCGCCTCCGCATGGTCGACCCTTCGACGTTCGGCGACGACAGCCTGCGTGTGCTGCGCGCCGTTCAGCTCGCCGCGCGTCTCGAATTCGAGGTCGACGAGGCCACCCAGGCTCGGTGCCGCACGATCCCGCTTGATGACCTCCCCGCCGAGCGGATTTGGGGCGAGCTCGAGAAGCTCCTGCTGCGGGCGGCGCGACCGTCCGTCGGGTTTGGGCTGGCTCGCGAGCTTGGCATCGTCGACCGCTTATTTCCAGAGCTCGACGCCCTGATCGATTGCCCCCAGGAGCCGGAGTGGCACCCCGAGGGCGACGTGTGGACGCACAATCTGCTGGTCATCGATCAAGCGCGCCAACGGATCGACGGATTGGGGCGACCGCAGCAGATCGCGCTGATGCTCGGCGCGGTGTGTCACGATTACGGCAAGCCAGCGACGACAGGTCTCATCGACGGGCGCATCCGGTCGCTGAACCACGAGAAGATGGGGATCGCGCCGGCGTCGACGTTCCTCGATCGACTACAGATTCACACCCTCGATGGTTACGACGTCCGCGAGCAAGTCCTGGGACTCGTCGCGCATCACCTCAAACCGGGCATGTGGCACACCGCGCGCGACGGCGTCGGCGACGGCGCCTTCCGGCGCCTGGCCCGCAAGGTTGACCTTGAGCTACTGGCCCGCCTGGCCACGGCCGATTGCCGCGGCCGCACCGGGACGTTCGACTGCTCGGCGATGGAGTGGTTTCGGGAGCGCGCCGAGGCGCTCGGCGTCGAGCATGCCCCACCCGCGCCGATTCTGATGGGACGGCACTTGCTCGCGCTCGGTCTGGCGCCCGGTCCGCGAATCGGCACGCTGTTGCAGCAGAGCTACGAGCGACAGCTCGATGGCGAGATTACGACGCTCGACCAAGCAATCGACGCAGCCAAAGCGTTGCTATCCGTCCCGGAGCATCCCGGCAAGTGATTCTGGGGCGACGTTGCCGCCGCTGAGAACGGCGACGGTATCACCGTCGATGGCGCGACTGGCGTCTGACGCGAACAGTGTCGCGGCCACGGTCGCGGCCCCACTTGGCTCGACCACGAGTTTCGCGCGCGCCGCGAGCCACCGCACCGCCTTCACGATCGCGTCGTCGTCAACGGTGACAATGTCGTCCACCAAGGCCGCCACATGGGTAAAGGTCAGGTCCCCCGGACGCACCGGGAGGAGTCCATCGGCCACGCTCGAGACGCGGTCGAGCGTCACTGGTTTGCCGGCGGCCACCGATGCGACCATCGCCGCTGCGCCGACCGGCTCGACACCGACCACGCGAACGTCGGGTTGGATGTGCTTCACCGCCGCGGCGACGCCGGAGATCAGCCCACCACCACCGATTGGCACATAGATCGTCGTCGGCGCGCGGCGGTCTTCCAAGATCTCGAGGCCGACCGTGCCCTGACCGGCGATGATCTCCGGATGATCGAACGGCGGTACGACGGTGAGGTCGCGATCCGCGGCCTCGGCCTCGGCCCGCTCCCGCCTGGCGATCGACGTGGTCCCCTCGAAGAGGACTTCGGCGCCGTACGAACGGGCCCCCTCCACCTTGATACGCGGGGCGGTCTCCGGCATCACCACCACCGCCTGGAGCCCCAGCGCCCGCGCCGCGTAGGCGACCGCCTGTGCGTGATTGCCGGACGAATAGGTGATCACGCCGCGTCCGGGCGACTCACCGGCGAGCTGCGCGATCAGGTTGTACGCACCACGAATCTTGAAGGCGCCGGCAACCTGAAGGTTCTCGCACTTGAGCGCCAGAGAGCATTGCGCCGGATCGGATACATCGACCAGCGGCGTGCGACGCACCGTCCCTCTGAGGCGCCGCGCCGCAGCGCTGATGGCATTCAAGCCAACCAGCGTTGTCATCGCCGAAAGGCTCCGAAGACCAGGCCGTATACTGTGGCCGATGTTTGGTCTCGGCGTCCGCGCGACGGGAGCGGTCCTTCTTGTCGTGACGTCATCGATGCTCGGATTCGCAGTGCCGGTGCTCGCCCAGCCGCCCCAAGAACCGATCGGGCGTTATGTCATCGACGTTCACGGCTCGTTCGTCCCGTTCGGCCGCAACGTGGAGCTCGCCGAGAACCGCGGGCTCAACCCGCCCGACACGCCGGGGCCCGGTGCCGGATTCGAAGTGGGTGCGCACGTGTATCTGTTCCGGTGGCAGGCCATTACATTCGGCGTCGGGGCGAGCTTCCATACGTCGTTGGCCGACCAGGGTCCCGGCGAGCGTTCTCCGAATCCAGACGGCCCGACCCTCCGAAAACGATTCACCGCCGTGGCACCGCAGCTCTCGTTCAACTTCGGCAACCGCAACGGCTGGAGCTACCTCAGCGGTGGGATCGCACCGTCACGCCTGTCGCTCTTTCCCCTAAACGAAGACGAGTCGCCCCAGAGAAGCGCGGGTACCCTCAACTACGGTGGGGGCGTCCGCTGGTTTACCAGCGATCACCTCGCCTTTTCCATCGACTTCCGTCTGTATGCGATCAGTCCGCTGGAGGAGATGGGAGACGACCCGGGCTCCCCGCGAATGACACAGATGGTCTTGAGCATCGGCGCGTCATTTCGTTGACGGGGCCTGCGGCCCCGGACCCCGTCGCGGCCGCTTGTGGGGCCCCAGCCGCCCCACGCCGCGGCCGCGGGGCGCGCTGTGCGCGCCCTGCCCACCTAGTCGCCCAGGTGCTCGCGGAAAAAGTCGACGGTGCGCGGCCACGCCTGCTCGGTCGCCCGCATGTTGGCGCCTTCGCGGTCGTCTTGCGCCCGCAGGAATCCGTGTCCGGCGCCGTCGAAGAGTATCGGCTCGAAGGACTTGCCGAGCCGTCCCATGGCATCTTCCGCCTGCGGGATCGTCGCATTGACCCGCTGGTCGTCGCCGCCGTACAGACCGAGCACCGGCGCGTTGATCTGCGAGTAGGCGTCATCTCCCTCGGGCGAGGTGCCGTAGTAGACAACCGCAGCGCCGAGCTCTGCTTGCGACACCGCGTAGGCGAAGCTCGACGTGCCGCCCCAGCAGGACCCGACCGATCCGATTCGCCCGTTTCCCGCCGGGATGTCGAACGCGTAGGCACGAACCGCGTCGAGCCGGCGGGTCCGCTCGTCGGCTTCCAGCGTCCGAATCGACGCGACGACATCATCGCGCGACGCGAACGCTTCGGTGCCGCCACCGGCGGGCCCCATCCCGGACAGCAGGTCGGGGGCAACGGCGATGAATCCCTCGGCCGCGAACTGGTCAGCGACACCGCGTATCCAGTCCGTCAGCCCGAAAATCTCATGAATCACCAGCACGATCGGAGCGCTGTCGGACCGCTCCGGGTAGACGACCCACGTCGAGATCGGCACGTCACTGCCTGGAACCATGACGTCGACCCACTCGCCATGCCGTGGG
Organism: Vicinamibacterales bacterium; assembly: GCA_963662965.1. Lineage (GTDB taxonomy): Bacteria > Acidobacteriota > Vicinamibacteria > Vicinamibacterales > UBA8438 > DTWD01. The sequence continues at coordinate 1,179,980 of OY759970.1, forward strand.
GACGACTCGAGGACCACCATCGCGGTTTCGGCGGAGGGCGGCAGCGACCGACCGGTCGCGGGCACCAGCCTGGCGTCTGCTACGGACTCAGCCTCGGGCGCGGGCTCCTCCGCTGGCTCCTCCATAGACCCGCCGCATGCCACGGCGAACGCGAGGCTCGTCGCAACGATCGCTCGTGTTGTCTGCATCTGTCCTCCTCGGTTCTGCGATCATAATGCTCTCATGTCGCGCGAGACATTGCTCGACTTCTTCGAAGACCGCATTCGCTCCGACAAACCGTTCCTGGTGTACGACGGTGGGTACCGCGCGTACACCTATTCCTACGCGGAGATCCGACGCGCCGCTTATCATCTGGCCGCACGCCTCGAGCGCGCCGGTGTCCGTCCGCGGGACAACGTCATCCTATGGGGCGAAAACCGGGCGGAGTGGATCGTGGCGTTCTGGGGATGCCTGCTCGCACGTGCGGTCGCGGTCCCGATCGACTTCCGTGCATCGCCGGACCTCCTCGCCCGCGTGAGGGACATCGTATCGGCGCGGATCGTCATTGCGGGCCGTGAGACGCCGACCGCCGCCCTCACCAACACCGATGTCTGGCCGCTCGAGGATTTGCTCGCCGACGGCGCAACACGCGCTCCGGATCGCATCGCCGTCGCGCACGACCTGTCCGGTGACGACCTCGCCGAGATCATCTTCACCTCTGGTGCAACCGCCGAACCGAAGGGGGTGGAGATCACGCACGGCAACGTACTCGCCAACATCGTGCCGGTCGAGCGGGAAGTGACCAAATATGTCAAGTATGGTCGACCGTTCTTCCCCCTGCGATTCCTGAATCTGCTGCCGCTGAGTCATATGTTCGGTCAGACGATGGCGACCTTCGTGCCACCGATGCTCGACGGCATCACGGTCTTCATGCGGGGCTATAACCCCGACGACATCGTGCGGCAGATTCGAATGCGGCGAGTCTCAGTGCTGGTCTGCGTCCCGAAAATCCTCGGGGTGCTACGCGACTACATCGAGACGCTCCTGCCGGAGGTTGCCGAACCAGCCGCGGCGCAAGAGCACGTCGCACGGCGATGGTGGCGGTACCGCAGGGTCCACCGTCTGTTGGGATACAAGTTCTGGGCCTTCGTCGTCGGCGCGGCGCCGCTCGATCCCGAGCTCGAGGCCTTCTGGTCCCGACTCGGCTTTTTGGTCATCCAAGGCTATGGCCTGACGGAAACAGCACCGATCGTCACGCTGAACCATCCGTTTCGAACGCGTCGAGGCTCCGTGGGCACGCCGATCGGCGGTGTCGAGGTGAAGATCGCCGATGACGGCGAGATCCTCGTGCGCGGCGGCAACGTGACACGCGGGTACTACAACGCTCCCGAGGAGACGGCATCGGCCTTTCAGGACGGTTGGTTCCACACCGGTGACATCGGGTCGATCGACGAGGGGGGCCGGCTGACCGTCCGCGGCCGCAAGAAGGAAATGATCGTCACACCGGAAGGACTGAACGTGTTTCCGGAGGACGTCGAGCGCGCGGTGCACGGCCGCGGCGGCGTCCGCGATGTCGCTATCGTCGCCGCCGGCGCCAGCGGCCAGGAGCAGGTGCACGCGGTTCTCGTGCTCGAAGACGGCGCCGATGCCGACGCGGTCGTTCGCGACACGAACGCCGGACTCGAAGAGCATCAGCGCATCCGCGGATACTCGGTCTGGGCCGCCGCCTCACTGCCGCGGACCGAGGGGACGCAGAAACTCAAACGGCGCGAACTGAAACGATGGGTCGATGGTGACGTCTCGCGCGCCAGCCAGGACCCGGCGTCGACACCGGCGTCGATCGAAGGAGTGCTCGCCACGTTCGCGGGTGGCCGCACGGTGAGAGACGACACCACACTCGACGAGCTCGGGCTCAGCTCCATCGAGCGTATCGAGCTGATGCTGGCGCTCGAGCGGGTGTCCGATCGCTCAGTCGATGAAACGGCGTTCGATGGCCACACGACGATTGCCAACCTCAAGGCATCACTGGCCGGCGAGGGACCGGTGGCGGCGGCGGCCCCATCCGGACGAACGGCAACCGTCGCCGACCCCATTGTCTTTCCGACCTGGAGCCAGCGGCGTGTGCCACGAACGTTTCGCCGGATCGCGCTACCCGCGTTTCTCCTCCCGCTTACCCGCCTCTTCGCCTGGATCACGGTCGAAGGCATCGGCCGGCTCGCGGAGTCGAACGGACCGGTCCTCTACGCAGCCAATCATCAGAGCCATCTGGATGTGCCAGTGATTCTGGCCGCCCTTCCGCCTCGCCACCGACATCCCGTCGCGACGGCGGCCGCCCTCGAGTGGTTCTCGGCCCACTTCCATCCGTCGCGTTTCTCGTGGTGGGAGCGGCAGCGCAACCGCCTCTCCTACTACCTCACCGTCCTCTGCTTCAACATCGTGCCGCTGCCACAACGCGAGGCTGGCACACGCGACGCCATGCGTTATCTCGGCACGCTGCTGGGTAACGGATCGTCGGTGCTCATCTTTCCGGAGGGACGACGACGGAAGACCGGGGACATCGACAGCTTTCGACCCGGCGTCGGGATGCTCGCGTCTCAGCTCCAGGTGCCTGTGGTGCCGATCCGCATCGATGGCATCGATCGGATATGGCCCGAAGGCCAACGGATACCACGACCGGGTCGTGCCCGTGTGACGTTTGGAGACGCAATGCGCTTTAGCGGCGACGACTACCAAGACATCGCGCGGCGCATCGAGGAAGCCGTCAGGGCACTCTAGGCCCAGACGGGGCGGGCGATATAATCGTCCCCGCGGGAAACGAATGTCGAAGGACGACCTCATCGATGTGCAAGGCACGATTGTCGCAGTGCACAGTGGGGGTCTCTACCGCGTGCAGTGCGACCCCGGCCATGAAGTACTCGCGCAGTTGAGCGGCAGGACGCGGCGTTTCCGCATCAAGGTGGTACCCGGCGACCGAGTCACCGTAAGCGTCTCCCCGTATGACCCGGCGGGCGACATCATCACATTTCGCGCTCGCTGCCGCGCGCAGCGCACCGCGCGGCAGCTGTTACACTCATAAGGGATGCTCGACGACGCCAGCCCTCCCGCCCCTGCGGAGTCAGAACCGGCAACGTCCCCGACGCCGGAAGATCCGACGGTCAAGCGATTCAAGTCGTGCCGCTGGCACGACAAGGTCGAGGGTGGCGCCGAGTACTGCTCGCACCGGGACGTACTACCGTACGCTGGCCGGAACGGCTTCAGCGCCAAGTCATGGTGCCCCGACTGCGCGTTCTACAAAGTGCGACGCACGGTCAAGCGGCGCGACCAGGACCCGGACCTCAGGTTGAACAACTACTGAGATTAGGCTCCTGCTACTCGCTGAATTCGCGCGCTAAGTCCACCCACTCGCCATCAGGGGCCAGCTGCTGATACGTGCGCCAGTGGGGCTTCGCGGCCGACGACTGCCCCATCTTCTCGAGCGTCACAGCCAGATAAAAGTGAGCGTCGGCGTAGGTGTCGTGCAACCGCAGAGCGTCGCGGTAGTAGGCCACCGCGGTGCTGTAGCGACCGAGATCATGGTGGATGTTGCCCAGATTGAAGGAGGCCTCGAAACACTCGCCGTCAATCCCGAGGGCGCGCTCGTACAGTGCCTGCGCTTCCACCAGCAGGTCCTGGGCGTAGTGGATATTCGCAAGGTTGACCAGCGCCGGGACGAGCGTCGAATCGAGCAGCAGTGCCTTTCGGTACGCGACGCACGCCCGTTCAGGGTCGGCCTCCGGTCCCTCGTCAAGCTCTGAACCCTCGAGAAAGAAACGGGCGGCGAGCTCCGCCTGGTCTGCCGATTCACCGAGCGAGGCACCCGGGTCGGATGTTTTCGGCGGGCGGAGCGCGATGACCTTCGCCGGCTGCGCTTCGCCCCGGACGGCGCCGAAATCGAGCGCCAGCTGACCGTCGTCGTCTGTCAACACGGTGCGAACGGCGCGGCGAAACGAGACGCCCTGTTCGAGCTCCTTCTGGACGCGCTTGACCATCGCCACGTCGCGAAAACTGTAGTAGTTATCGGCGTTCGTCCGGACCACCGGCCTGATCAACCCCCACTTCCGAAGGTGCCGGAGGCGGTCTTCGCGAACGAGCGGATACAGCTCACGGATCTGTCGAAGGCCGTGATACAGGCGTTTCAGCGATTCGTTCGAGCGAAGACCACCGAGGCGGCAGAACTCCTCTTCCGTCAGGATGGCAACGGCGCCGGGTGACCGCGTATTGACGTCTTCTGCTCTCCGAAGCCTGTTGCTCTTCTCGACCACCGACTCCGCTCCGACCACCAACATCGTCGTGCGAGCGGTCACCTCCTGTACGGCGACACCACCGAGACGCTCGACCAGCGCACTCGCTTCGCGCCGACCGACTGACGCAAGCTTTCCGGTGAAGGCGACGGTGTGACCGGAGAACGGAGGAGTGACGGGTGGGCGTGGATCCTGCGGAGACTGCAGCGTCATCGGGTCGAGCTCGTCGTCAGCACACACCGACGAACGATATACGTTACCGCGGTTCGACCGCTGGAAAGATGCAGGAGATTGATCATAAAGTCAAGCGCGACTCGCCGCCGATCCTATGACACGTACGCAGACGCTCCTCGCCGGCGACGTTGGCGGCACGAAAACGTTGCTTGGCGTATTCACGAGCGACGGCCACCGCCCTTCGTGGCGTTCCGTCGCGCGTTACTCCACACTCGACTACGACGACGTCGACGCGATGCTGCGGGAGTTCATCCATCAGCACGCGCCAGCCGTGGACTTTGACGCGGTGGCGTTCGGGGTAGCGGGGCCGGTCCGCGGCGACGCCTGCGACTTGACCAATGTTCCGTGGCGTATCGAGTCCACACGTATCGCGCACCTTCTCAAGATCGCCCCCACTCGAGTGCGCCTAGTCAATGACCTCGAGGCGATGGGCCATGCGGTCCCGGTGGTGCGACCGGACGAACTCGCCACGTTGCAAGGCGGCAATCCAGACCCGGATGGGAACGCCGCACTGATCGCCCCAGGCACCGGTTTAGGGGAATCCGTACTGCACCGGGTCGACGGCCGGTTCCGTCCGACCGCCGGCGAACCGGGCCATGCCGATTTCGCGCCCCGCACACCTTCGGAAGTCGCGTTTCTTCAGAGATTGATCGAGCGATTTGGCCGAGCCTCCTGGGAGCATGTGCTGTCGGGACCAGGGCTGACCGAGATGCACGCGTTCACGCACGCCGGCGCGACATGCGACGGTGTCCCTCGCGGCCCCCGTGCGCCACGTCCAGAGGAGATCTCCGCCTCGGCGATGAATCATCGATGCTCACGGTGTGTCGACACGTTGGAACTCTTTATTGGCGCGCTCGGTGCCGAAGCTGGCAACCTCGCACTACGGGCGCTTGCCACCGCCGGGGTCTACATTGCCGGCGGGATCGTGCCCAATATCCTGCCCGCGCTCGAGTCCGACACCCTCCTGGCGGCCTTCCGCGCGAAAGCGCCGATGGAGCACCTCATGGCCGACCTTCCGCTCCATGTGATTCTAACGGCCAACCCGGCGCTGCTGGGCGCTGCTGTGGTGGCGGCCGATGTCGTTTCTTAGACGGGGCTGGCTGCCCCGAACCCCGCCGGCGGCACTCGCGGGGGACCCCTCCGCCCCACTCCGTGCCGCCGGGGGCGCGCCGTGCGCGCCCTGATCCTTATTCGGCCGCAGTAATCGGATCACCGAGCCTGAGGCTCTGTCGCAGGTCCGGTAGCACCGTCGACATCGTTCAGAAACGCTCGCCAGGCTTCGTCGTAGGGCTCGCCCCCGACCAGGTAGGTGTCGTTGTGTCCCGCGCCAGCAATGACGTGTAGGCGGACGCGGTCGCCGGCTGCCGCTCGGAGTCGTCGTGCATGGTCGAGTGGGACGACCGCGTCCCGATCACCGTGTAGGAGCAGCATCGGGAGATCCAGTGCGCCGATCTTCGACACGTTGTCCATGCGGGTCCGAACCGCCGCGCGCGGGACGAACCAGTAGTGGCTCCGAGCGAGCGCCGGAACGGAGCTAAAGGCCGCTTCCAGCACGACGGCGCGGGCCGACCGTTCGCTCGCCACCTCGAGCGCCACCGCGGCGCCCAGCGACCGGCCAAATAACACGACATCGTCGGCACCGACCCCGCGCTGACGGACCTCGTCGTAAATCGCGAGCCCATCGAGGTACACGCCGGCCTCGCTCGGCGTGCCGTCGCTTTGACCGTACCCTCGATAGTCGACGAGCACGATGCCGACATCAAGCGTGTCGACAAACCACCGCGCATTGTCGAGCCGGTCCGCGATGTTGCCGGCGTTCCCGTGATACCAGACGACCACCGCCTCGCTTGACGAATTGATCCACCAGCCGTGCAGCACCACGCCGTCCCGGGTGGTAACCCACAGCTCCTCCGCCGGAAGCCCGAAATCGGACGGCTCCGCGCGCAGCAGACGTGACGGCTGGAAGAGGATTCGCTGTTCCTGCAGCGCCAGCACTCCGACCGCGGCGAGCCACGCGACGAGTACCAGACCGACGGTCCAGACGATCGTTGCCATCATTTTTTGACGGGGCCTGCGGCCCCGAACCCCGCCGCCGGCACTCGGGGGCCCCCCATGCCCCACTCCGTGCCGGCGGGGGCGCGCCGTGCGCGCCCTGATCCCAACCTGAAGCGACCGAGCGGCGTGTGATCGGGGCCCCACTAACGAGGGAACCAGAGGGTCTGGGGGAAGCGCCCGCGGCTTACAAACGCGCGGACGCGGGCGATATTCCCTCAGTCTGAACTTAGTCGCCTACAGGCCCCGTCTGAGTAAAGCACGGAGTGGGCTTTCGGGGTCCCCGTGAGTGAGCGAGCGAGGGGGGCTGGGGGAAGCGCCCGAGGCTCAGCGGTCTTGATCGAGGGGGACATTCCCCCAGTCTGAAATTGGATTGTAGTAGTGTGCATCACGTGCGGCGCCGAATGCATCGAGTCTGGATCGGAGCGATCGCCACGCTGCTGGCGGTCGGTCTCATTTCGACCGCGCAATCGCAGACTCCGGGCCGCGTGGTCGCCATTGGCGACATCCACGGCGCCGGCGGCGTGTTCCGCGAGCTGCTAAAAGCCGCCGATCTGACGGACGCCACCGGCACGTAGACCGGCGGGACGACGACACTGGTGCAGACCGGAGACTTCACCGACCGTGGTCCCGACGTCAGACAGGTCATGGACCTGCTCATGCAGCTCCAACGCGACGCGTCGGCTGCCGGCGGTGAGGTTCGGGTGCTGCTCGGCAACCACGAGGCGATGAACCTCATGGGAAGCGTTCGAGACGTAACGACCGACATCTACGCCATCTTCGCGGCCGATGACTCACAGGAGCAACGCGACGCCGCATACCGCAGCTACCGCAGCTGGACGGAGCGGCGTGAGACCGAGCTGGGCCATCCGTTGCCCGACGTGCAGACACAAGAGGAGTGGCTGGCAGACCATCCATTTGGCTTCCTCGAGTACCTGGACGCACTCGGACCGGACGGACACTATGGCCGGTGGCTACGTCAGCGGCCGATTGCCACTCGTGTCGGCGGTGCGATCTTCCTCCACGGCGGACTCCATCCGGACCTCCCGGCTGCGTCGGTCGATACGCTCAACGAGGAGGCGCGTAAGGACCTGGCGCGATGGGATGAGTACCGCGAGGACCTCGTCGACGGAAACATCATCCTTCCGTTTTCGAAATTCGAGGAGATCCTAACCCTGACCGCTCTCGAGCTACGGGCGTGGGTCACCCGCGTCTCGCCCGGACCGCAAGAGTCGGCACGCAGCGTCACGATCTCGGCAGACGACCAGCTGGTGATTGACGCCCTGATTGCGGTCCAAGGGGTCGGCGCATGGTCGGTGATCGATCCCAATGGCCCGCTGTGGCATCGCGGCTTCGCACGGTGGTCGCCCGAGGAGGGCGAGTCGCGCATCTCGAAGGTGCTCGAGCGGTTCGACGTGACGCGCATCGTCGTCGGACACAGCGTGACCTCCGACCGACTGGTGCAAGCGAAGTTCGGCGGACGGGTATTCCTCATCGACACCGGCATGCTGGTTGGTGCGTATCAAGGACGCGCGTCGGCACTCGAGCTCGTTGGTCCACAGGCCACCGCCATCTATATCGATCGCCGCGAACCGCTGACCGCACCGACGCCCTGGCGAGGGTGTCGGAGCCTCCTAGCAGATGGTCCCAAAGACGAACCCGTCGGCGCGCAGGGTCGGAATCAGCACCGCAACCGCATCGACGGCGTACTGTCGGTCGGCAGCCGGGTTCTCGTGATGCCCGTCGTGAATCACCACGATATCGCCGCCCGAGACGCGGCCGGCCAGGCGGACCGCGAGGCCGATCGGATCCGGCGGGCGATACCAGTTGAAGTCCCACAGGCTCCACCCCCACCCGACGAGCGCGTAGTCGATCTTGGCCAGTCCTTGGTACATCTGACCGCTGCGCCAACCGCCGTGGGGACGGAACGCCCGACACGGACGGCTACCGGCCAGACGCTCGATGCGATCCGCCGCGGCCTTCAAACGCTCGGCCACCTGCGCCGGCGGCAATGCCATCAAGGCGCGAGTGTGGGTGTGAAGCCCGACCGCATGCCCCTCACCGAACATCCGTCTGACGATCGGCGCGGTGGCGTCGGTGAGGTGGCGATCGATCAGAAAGAAGGTTGCGGTGACGCCATTCTCGGCGAGCACGTCGAGCAGCTGCGGCGTCGCGCTTGGGTTCGGCCCGTCGTCGAACGTGAGATAGACCGTAGGCGGACCGTCGTCCGTCGGCATGCTCCAGAGCGCCTGGGCGGGGGCCATGGCATCCAGCAGAAAGGGAAAGGGCGCCACGTGCGCCAGCGAGAGCAGTCCGAATCCGACGACAACCAACAGCCAGAACATCTAGGAGCCCATGGTGACGGTCGCGGGTCGCGAGGGTGGCAGGGGGCCGGTCTCGCCCTCGCGCTGGCGAGCGCCCACTGCGCGCTCGGGCCCGCCGACCCGGCCAGCATCGCCGAGACCCGGTCTCAAGATCAACCCACGCGATCGGAGGAGCGGCAGCAAATGGTCGACCAACAGATTCAGCGACGCGGCATCGCGGACGAACGCGTGCTTCGCGCGATGACGGCCGTCCCCCGCCACCGGTTCGTGCCGCCGGCCCTTTCGTCCCGGGCGTACGACGATTCGCCGCTTCCGATCGGTTTCGACCAGACGATTTCCCAGCCCTACGTCGTCGCCTACATGACCGAGGCCGCCGCGCTCCCGAGCGACGCCAAAGTGCTGGAGATTGGCACCGGATCGGGGTATCAGGCAGCCGTGTTGGCGGAGATCGCCGCCGAGGTCTACTCGATCGAGATCGTGCCTGAGCTCGCGGCCCGCGCACGCGTCTTGCTCGACGAGCTTGGGTACGACAACGTCGAGGTCAAAGCGGGAGATGGATACCGTGGATGGCCCGAGGAGGCACCGTTCGACGCCATCCTCGCAACCGCGGCGCCGGACCACGTCCCGGCGGCCCTTGTCGAGCAGCTCGCCACCGGAGCGCGACTTGTGATTCCGGTGGGACGATTCCGACAAGAGATGACGATCGTGACGAAGACGGACGACGGGACGACGACGCAGACGACGCTCCCGGTCCGATTCGTGCCGATGACCGGCGAGGCGCGTGACCGCTGATTAGCGTCGCGGGCTGCAAGGGCCTACCCGGCGGGCGCGGCCGGCACCGGCGGGCGGTAGCTCGCAATCGAGACTTGCGCGGCGGCGAGCTCGGCGATCTTGAGGATCGCTTGCGCGGCCGGCGAGTCCGGCTCTGTGCTCACAATCGGCGCACCGGTATCGCCCCCGATCCGGATCGGTGTGTAGAGGGGAATCTGGCCGAGGAAGGGCACGCCGAGCTCCTCCGCCATGCGCTCGCCGCCCCCCTTGCCGAACAAGTCGCTCTCGTGCTCGCATCCGGGACACACGTAGTAGCTCATGTTCTCCACGATACCGAGCGTCGGGACGTTCAGCTTCTGATACATCGCGACGGCGCGACGACTATCTGCCAGCGAGACGGTCTGCGGCGTCGTCACCACGATCGCGCCGGAGACTGGCACAAACTGACTCAGGCTCAATGCGACGTCGCCTGTGCCCGGCGGCATGTCAACGACGAGATAGTCGAGCTCACCCCACCGCACGTCCTGAAAGAACTGGCGCATGACGCCGTGCAGCATCGGCCCGCGCCAGATGATAGGCGCATCGGCGTCCGTCAGGAAGCCCATCGACATGACACGAATGCCGTGTTTCTCGGCCGGCACGATCTTCTTCCCGTCTGACTCGAGTTGAGACTCGATACCGAGCATGATCGGCACGTTTGGCCCGTAGACGTCGCCGTCGATAATGCCGACGCGGCCGCCGTATCTGGCGAGTGCGACGGCGATATTCACCGACACCGTCGTCTTGCCGACCCCGCCCTTGCCCGCACCGACCGCAATGATGTTCTTGATTCCAGGGATCGGCGCTTTCTCGGCGTCGGGTACGGCCGACCGCACGCTCGCGGTCATCTCTATATCGACCGAGGTCACACGGTCGAGAGCAGCGACCACAGACTGCGCTTGATCGCGCATCTGGTCCTTGACCGGACACGCCGGTGTCGTCAGCTCGATGGCAAACGAGACCTGTCCGTCGGTGATGGTCAGGTTCTTGACGAACCCGAGGCTCACGATGTCACGGCCCAGGTCGGGATCGGTGACCGCCTTGAGGGCGTCGAGCACTGCGGCGTCCGATATCGTGGTCATAGAGACTAAGCTTAGCGGCTTCGACGCTCGGCTCGCAATCGCGCGCAGGCCGCGCGTTGCTCCCCCGTCCGGGCTATGTCAGACTTCGGTCCGAGGTCGCCACGGCAAGGAGCCACCGATGACCGACGAGCCGACGATACCGGACGTGCCGCCGCCACCGCCGCCGCCTCCCCCGTCGGTCCCGCCGCCATCGGGTGGTACCGTGTCGCCGAATCGCGGCCTCATGATCGTCCTGTCGTATCTGTGGCTCTTGGCACTCGTGCCCCTCCTGACGGAAAAGGAGGACACAGAGGTACAGTGGCACGCCAAGCACGGGCTCGTCTTGCTTGGATCCGAGATCGCCCTGTTCTTTGCGCTGAACATCGTGGGGGCGGTCACCGGCTTCCTTGGATGCTTTTTTCTGCCGCTCCTCCAGCTGGGTATTCTCGTGTTGCACGTCGTGTGCATCACGAAGGGACTCAAGGGCGAGCGGGTGATCGTCCCCGTCATCAGCGACTACGCCGACAAGCTCTAGGAGCCCGTGATGAAAGTCACGCTGCATTCGACCGGCGAGGCATCCTGCAAGGGCCGGCGCTGCGACCCCCTTCAGCGGGGTCAAATGCTCTTGGTCTGCTTCCTCGTCGCGCCTTGCCAGACCGGCGCCTCGTCGGTCTCGGTGCAACGCGCGACTTTCATCACGGGCTCCTAGGGCTCTGGGCTCTGTGGGCCGTCTGCACCGGTACATCGTCGTCGGACTCGTTGCCGCCTTGTTGCTGGTGGCGGCGGACCGCGTGGAGTCGCCGGCCGACCAGCGTACGGCTCGTCTCGTGATCTCGGCGATTCGCGTCTACCAAAACACGATCGGGCCTCATCTTGGCGCCACGTGCAGGTTTACGCCCACCTGCAGCCACTACGCAGCAGCGGCGATCGAAGCGCGCGGCCTCCCCGCGGGTTCGTGGCTGGCCGTACGGCGAATCGTGCGGTGTGGACCGTGGACGCCCCTCGGCACCTCCGACCCGCCGCCTGAATGAGGACCAGGGCGTGCACGGCGCGCCCCCGGCGGCACGGAGTGGGGCGTAGGGGGCCCCCGCGAGTGCCGCCGACAGGGTCCGGGGCAGTCAGCCCCGTGTGAAAATGCCCCAGGGCGCGCCCAACGCAGGCCCGTCTGAATTATTGAACTTGAATGCGAACTTCGATGTGGGTTTCGGCCGCATACGGCGGCGAGACAGAAAAACGGAGGCAGCTGCCGTGGCGCACGCCTGGAGGCACACGGAGATCGAGCTGGTGAGAGACCCATCCGGTGCCGCTCCCGCGGCACACGCCGCACGGGTCGGACCACAGCTCACCCCGTCCACCGCACACAGGGCAGGTGTGGCGGACGGTGAGGTCGAGCGGCACCTGCACCCCCTCGATCGCCTGCCGAGCCGTCAACGCGATCTCGGTTTGCTGCGTGGCACCGTCGGCGGCGGCGACGGCTCCGAAGAACGCCCTCCGCATGCGCGGCACAAACGTCGAGACCGACGGAAAGCCGACCTCGACGTCGTCGCGTGGGAGCGCGACGTGCTGCGGGGCGTTGCGCGTCCGTGTCAGTGGCCGGGAACGCGCGCGCTCATCGCGCATCCGTCGCGCCAGCGCCCAGTATGCGCGCCGTCGGGCATGTCGGTCGACGGGCCGAAAGTTCTCGGGCAGACTGTGGTCATCGGACACAACTCGTACGATAGGAGTGGCTTCCAATGATTGTCAAGAACGGAGCCGGGTGCTAGCATGCGGCCGCATGCGCGATACGCAGCCACCGCGCAGCGAGTCTCGGGACGCGTCACTTCGCATCTGCCCTGACTGTGGCGGATTGCTCGCGCGTAACGAGCCGTCGTGGACCGCGGCTGTCGATAGCGCCGCGCACACCCGCCGGCCAAGCCCGCTGTCCCAGCAATGGAGATGCCTCATCTGCGGCTATCGGGACTAGTAGCCTATCCTCTCCACATCGACGGTGGTCCGCGGAGCGCGGCGCCCGGCGGGCAAGACGCGACGAGAGAACAAATTGGGCATTTGTGACCGAGGAGCAACGCAGTCCGGCGGGACGCCCCGCCCTCGGAGTGCTGTCGATGTGGAGAGGACAGGCCTCTAGTCGATGTAGACGCGGGAGTGCCCGATGTGTGGCGAAGTGATGCGCCTCCATGAACGCGAGCGACTCACCACCATTCCTGGCACGCGGGAAACGGTGCGCGCCAAGGTGGCCGAATGGGAATGCGTCGAGTGCGACTACTTCGAAGAGGCCGACGAAGAGGGGGAACGGTCTTAGACGCGCGCGCCGAGGCTCAATAACACTTCACGTCGCTGCTCGGCATCGAGACTGTCGAGATCTACCGCGCTCTCGCATTCGTCGCAGAGCAGCTCCAACAGCGCCGGCCGACCGTCCTCGGCCACATCCAAGCCGGTCTCCTCGACCTGAAGTAGATGCATTTGTAGCGTCTTCACCTGGAAGTTCTTTTCGTTCCCGCAGTCGGGGCACGTCAGCGCCATATTGTGCGATTGTACACCACCCATCGCATCGCCCCGACCGATCGCCGCTCGCGTCACAGGCTAGTGCAGGGATCGTGAAGTAGCTCGGCATTCGACCGCCGCTGCATCGGCGCTCTCGGTGCACGAGCCAATTCACGATCCCTGCACTAGATGATGTACGATTCCGGTCTCAAGCAGGGCGCGCACAGCGCGCCCCCGCCGGAACGGAGTGGGGCCGTGGGGCCGCCGCGCGTGACGGCGGCGGGGTTCGGGGCCGCAGGCCCCGTCTGAATCTGAACGTGACCGAATACACCATCCACAGCGAGGCACGCGGAGGGCACTGGGTGGCCTGGGCCACCGCGCCTGGCGAATCGAAACCGGCGGGGGCCGTCATCCTGCCGGGTCAAACCCAGCACGAAGCCGAGACCAACGCTCGGCGTTGGATCGAGCAGCTCGCCGCAGATCCGCGGCTCCTCCGTTCCTAGTGGCCTAGCGAGACTCGTAGGGGGTCTGGCGGCAGGTCGACGACGTCGAGCGATTCACCAAGCCCTAACACATGGCCGGCGCGATGATCGGCAATCGTGCAGTGTGGACCCTTCGCCTCGAGGGCGATCAGGTCGACGGCAAGTGAGGGCGCCCGATAGTCGGCCGCGACGCAGCCACACGGCAGAGCTGAGAGCATCAGGAGCTCGAACGGGCCCGTTACGGGACGCAAGGCAGGCGATGTCGTCACGGTGGCTTTTATTCCCCCCACCCCAGGATTATCGGTTTCCCGGAATCGGACCCACAGGGGCCACCGCGGCACGAACTTCACACCGTGTTACGGATCCGCGAGGGATTTTTTGGGGCGGGATCCGTGGGAGCGCCGAGGACCGCGAAGCGATGGGCATGACCGCTCTGTCCGACCCACTCGAACGCTCCGTCTGCGCCAATGGCACGCTCCATAGTGGACACGAACGCCGTCGGCAGCACTTCCCCGAGGCTGCCTCGGTTGATCTTGATCCGGTCGCCGTCGGTAACGGCGGAGAAATAGAGCCGATCTCGCGCACGGGTCGCGGCCACATAGAGCAGGCGTTTGCTTTCCTCGAGGTCACGCAGCCGCTCATCGTCATCCGCGGCGGTGCGAAACGGCCAGACCGACACGGACGGCTGCCCGCTGGCCGTATCGGTCACGACCCGGATTGGCGGCAACTGCGTGCCGGTCCCGCGACCAAGGTCGACCAACATCACAACCGGGAATTCGAGCCCTTTGGCCGCATGCACCGTCATCAAATTCACGGCATCGAACGCATCTACGATGGCGTTCGCGACGTCGCCCGACAAATGATCGATGTGGTCGGCGATGCGGCTCATCGTCCCGTACCCGCGATTCTGGGCGCGCCTCACTAGTGCACGGATCTTCTTGATGTTCTCCCGCTCCTGAACCGCTGGCCCCGTACCAAGCTCGACCACGTACGCCGAGCCAGCAATGACGTGATCGAGCACCTCCGAGGGCGGCAGCCGGTCGACCAACGAGAGCCATCGGGGTACCTCGACGCGCGCGAGCTCGAGGAGTCGTCGGTCATCGTCGGCAAGGCGCGCGACTATCTCCGGGGCCGGCGCGGCCACGAGCGCGTCGGCCAAAGCGCCGGCGAGCTCGGCGAGCGCGTGATCCGACACGCCGATGAACCGCGAACGAAGGAACGCGGCGGCACGCAGTTCCGACGTGGGGTTCGCCAGGTAGCGGAGGAGCGCGCGGGTGTCCTTGATCTCGTCAGTGTCGAAGAAGCCGAGTCCTTTGTAGACGCACGTGGGGATTCCACGGCGGCCGAGCGCCTGCTCGAATTCACGGTGACTCTCACGCGACCGGAAGAGAACTGCGATATCGTGTGGCGCGACCGACCTTCTCTGTCCGGTGTTTCGGTCTCGCACCGCGACGGTGTCGAGTAGGCGCGCGACCTCCCCGGCAACCCGTTCCGCGCACGCCTCGACGCTGTGGGACAACGCCACCCCTAGCAGCGGCTCACCCGGCGGGCGAGGGAAGTCGTCCAGCGGAAAATGGTCCGGCGGATCGAACCGAAACGCGTCACGGCGCCCCGGCGCCTTGTCGACCGCGGCAAACAGATCGTTGATGAACGCGAGCAGATGCGGCACGGCGCAAAAACTATGCGAGATCGACTGGCGCACCCCTAAGGGATCAGACGGATCGGACGGATTAGCCGGATCAACCCCATTGGCCTCCGTATCCCGGAGCTTCGCGACATCGGTCGCCGCCTCCTCGAGCACGGCAACGTCCGCATCGCGAAACCGGTAGATCGATTGCTTGCGGTCACCGACGACGAAGACGCTCGGAGGAAGCGGCGCGTCGTGGACCAGACCGCTTCCCTCCCCCCACGACTGCACCAACAGCGACACCAGCTCCCACTGGGCGCGACTGGTGTCTTGAAACTCATCGACAAGCACGTGGTGGTACCGAGATTCGAGACGATAGCGCGACCGCGCGAACTCGTCCATCTGCCGCAGCAGCTCGACGGCACGTGCGAGGACATCGGAAAAATCGAGGAGGGCACGTGACTCGAGCTCCCGCCGATACTCCGTCACGGCGATGCTAAAGAGGCGCTGCACCCCGCGCACCAACGCCACGTTGAGATCACGATCGAGGCGAGCGAGGACGTCGTGCACGATCGGGGCGGTCGCTATCGCCGCATCCCGGAACCGTCGGTGTCGCGGAGTGCCCGCTTTCAAGCGGCGGTCGGAAAACGTGCGTCGCGGCTTCCCCTTGAGCGTCAGAAAGTAGCCACGTAGGCGGTCGAGAGCCGCGCGTATCCTCGCAGGGTCACGCCGGGCAAGGTCCCGAATCGCCGTCAGGTCCCGAGCCACGACCGAGAATCGACCGCTCTCAGCTGGGCCATCAACCAGCAACCGGTCGAGCGTGTCGCTCGCCTCCAGCCGATCCGCGAGTGCCGTTGCGGCGTCTCGACACACCTCGTCGGCGTCGAGCGACGCTGGCGTGCCGCTGAGGTAGCGACGGAGCGCGCCGGGAATGACGAGGCGACGCCGGAGCAGGTGAACCAGCGCGACGCGAGTCCGCCATGGCCCCAGCTGCGCCAGCAACATCGCGACGTTTGCGTCATCGCGCGCGACGGTGCTGCCAACGACCAGCGCGTGCTCGGCCGCCTGCTGCACGATGCGTGGGAGTTCCGTGTCGTCGGCTAGGGTGAAGCCGGGGTCGAGGTCGGCCTCCAACGGGAACTCGCGCAGTAAGGAGAGACAAAAGGCGTCGATCGTACTAATGGTGATCTCACTCAACCGGTCGCGCAGCTCGAGCCAGCGCACGCGACCCGCGCGCGACCTCGCCGCGTCGGCCTTGAGCTCATGCACAATGCGCGCGCGCAGTTCGGCCGCCGCCTGACGCGTGAACGTGATCGCGAGCACGTTGGCTGGATCGACGTCGGCGCGGAGCAGGTTGAGATAGCGGGCGACCAGCACCGACGTCTTGCCCGTACCCGCCGACGCCTCGAGCACGACGTTACGAGTCGGGTCGACAGCTATCCGGCGCGCTCTCTGGTCAGAGAGACCCGGTGGGTCCGATGGCCCCGATCGCCTCGCGAGCCCGCCAACCTCCGGTTGCTTCGTTGCCGCCGTCGCCGGGGCGCGCGGAGTCGGATGTGCTGGTTCGGTGTCAAAGAGCTCCAGCTGACGCCTAGGTCTCTTCGACATAGTCCTTGCGGCACACGGTCGGATACGCACAGAAGGTGCACCGGAACAGGTCGGCGGGGCGGGGCGGATACTGCCCCGTCTCGATCGCCGCCGACACGGTGGACACCCGTGACTCGCCGGTCTGGATCGCCTCGCCAATGTCGAGACCTCGGACCGACACCGCGGTTCGCGGGTCGCCGAATGCGACGTACATCGCGTCGGAGGCGCGCCAATCACCTCCGCGTGCGGCCCGAAGTTGTTCCTCGGCGCAGCGGGCGTAGACAGGAAGCTGCAACGCGCGTGACGGTTGCGGCGGCCGACTTGCCTTGTAGTCGATTACGCGAAACGATTGGTCGGCGTGTAGATCGATCCGATCGACGACACCGCGCAGCTCGACCATCCGGCGTTCGGCCCCATCGCCAAGCTCGAAGCGACCGGCGATCCGGTACTCGAGCAGCCGTTCGACGACCTCCGTCGCGTCCTCGATCTCCGCCACGAACACCCGTTCGGCAAGGCCTGGCGACGCGGCCCAACCGAGGAGCCACGCGCGCGCGACGGCACGGTCGCGCGCGGCGAGGCGTCCGAGCGCCTGTTCTGCAACCCCGGCAAAACGTTCGAGCGCGTCGTCGAGGTTCGCCAGGGTGATGCCGGATCGCCCGGCTGACTGCCATGCACGGAAGAACGCTTCGAACACCTCGTGCAGGAACAGTCCGCGCTGCTGCGGCGTGAACGTACGTTCGTCATCCCGCTCCTCCTCCTCGAGTCGAAGCACGTCGCGCGCGAAGTACTTGAACGGGCACTCGAGATAGCGCTCCAGTGCGCTGACGGCGTACATCGTGGGCGGTCGGGGACCGACCGCTCCGCGGAACCGCTCGTCGCCCCGCCACCCCGCACGGGCGAGCCGAAGCGCGCGCCACCGTTCCCGCATGGCCCTGTCGATCGACGCCCCGGAGCCTCCGGTCCGAGAACGCTCAGTCCGGTCGTCACCAACGGGATCGGACGTCGCCGCGACGACCCGCCGCTCCCACGTCACTTCCTCCAGATCCTCGAGCGCGGTCGAGACGGTCACGACGGCGTCGTCCTCGAGCGTGAACGTCGACAGCCAGACGCGAGCACGTGAAAGGCCGAGGAGATCGCGGAACGCCGCGCGGGCCGATCTGATCCGGTCGCGCTCACGGGGCCAGCCGAGACCGACGAGTATCCCACCGGGATAGAAGATGTTGCGTGCGCGCTTGGCCGGCCAGTCGCTCTCGACGAGACCAGCCACGAAGACATCGTCAAACACCCCATAGACCGCCGCGTTCGCGTCCAAGAGATGGACACCGTCCTCGGACTTGGGTGACAAACAGGTCTGATTCTCGATCCAACGGCGCACGACAGAACGGACCCGCGCCAGGTCAACCACCTCGGGTGCGTCTCGAACGGCGCGGTGTGACGCCTCAAGCGCCTCCAGCCCGGCGCGCACCACGTCTCTCGCCTTCGCCGTACGATCCGCCGCCGGTGCACCATTGAGGTTCGGGGCGTGCCGCTCGAGAAACAGACGCAGCGTCGCAAGATGCTCGGCCACCGGCCTCGGCTCGCCCAGCAACCTCAACTCATCGGCAACCGCGAGAGCGCAGCGAAGGGCCGGCAGCGCATCGGACCGCGTCCCGGTGGACTCGGTCCACGCCGTCGACCGCTCCCTCAGCTCAGCGGAGCCGGCCGAGAAGCGAGACGCTCGCAATGCTCGGTCGAGTGCATCGATCGCACTCGGTTCCGGCGACGGATCATCACCCTCGAACGCAAAGTGCGGCGACCTGAGGAGCGCGATGATCGCCGCGCGACGGAAATTGGCGTCGACCACGTCGAGGACGAGGTCGATCACCGCTACATACGGCTCGGTCGCCAGCGGCAGCCCGTCGCCGGCCTGGGTCGGCACGTCGAGCTCGTCGAACGCAGACAGCGCGAGGTAGAGATACGGGAGTGGTCGCTGGACCACGACGGCCGCCGTCGCCGGCGCCCGACCGTCGGCGCTCGCCAGACGATGTGCTTCGCGGGCGATGGCTCGCAGCTCCTCCTCGCGATCTCGCCAGACGAAGTAGGCTCGGTCGTCGACGGTGTCCGGCACCACGATGACCGGCCGGTGACCCGTCTCGCCGACGCGCTGGTCGTCCAAGCCGGGCAACCAATCGTCGAGACGCTCCCGATATCCGGCGTCGAGAATCGCGTCGGTCGCGATGAGCGTGACGCGAGGCAAGTTCGGCATCCGTGCGAGCAGGTCGAAGTCGGCCGGATAGAGACCGGCGGGATGCGCGACCTGGTCCGGCGTCGTCACAATGACCTCAGACACCGGCGTGAAACGGCTAGCCTCAAGCAGTGTCGCCCGCAACGTATGCTCGTCGACTCGGTCAAGACCATCTCGTCGACGCTCGTATGCCCGAAACGCCGCCACCAGAAAGCGCGTCTGCAGCAACAGGCGCCGCGCGCCGCGATCGAGCTCGGCGGTCGGCTCGAGGTCTTCGACGACGAGGCGTTCAAACGTGTCCGTCGTCCGCCGGTAACGGCGAAGCTCGTCGTAGAACGCCAAGAGAGCACCGACGAGACCGGGGCGCAGATTGAACGGCGGTGACTGCCCGGCGGCGACCGCATCGCGCGCGGCGAGCTCGCCGATCACTTCTCGCTCGACGAGCGTCAGCTGGGACGGCACGGGATCGAGCCGCACGCGCAACCATTCGTACCACTCGGCCCGTGTGACCACCGCCGGCATCGACCCGGATCACGGTCCCGCGGTCAGCGTCCGGCGGAGTTGGTCGGCGGCCGCACGTGTCGGTACGACGACGGCCATCGACCGAACCTGAGACGGCTCGGCGTCGCCGATCGCGTCCCGGATTGCCTGCTGAAACGCCGGAAGTGTCGGGGTGCGAAGCAGGCGAGTCTGCCTCGGAGTGATCACGCCGTATTGTGAACGATCCGTCTCTCGACTGGGCTCGAGACGCCCTGAGTTCATCGAAGGGCGACCCTCAGCTAGGTTAGTGGGGTGCCGGGCCGCTACTCGGACAGCTGCGGGAGACGCAGCGCGAGGTCGAGTTGGTCGAGGGCGCGCTCAAACAGCTGCAAGCCGCCGGCGGCGCTTGCCGAGGCGTTCCGCGCGGCGGAGAGATCGCCATTTTGCACCGCGGTATATCGCAGCGTGACCGCGTGACGTCCAAGCGGCAAGGCACGACCGAATAGGTCATACACCGATTCGATCGCGGGGGGAGCCGCGAGCCCAATCGCGCGGCGTCGAGCTCGTTCCGAGCGTCGTCGAGGCAAGTCAGCTCTGGACCAGCCGGATGTCGGCGAGGCTCGACCGGACCTTGCCGAATCGGTCGAGTGACCGATTCATCTCGTCGCGGTATGAACGATACGATTCCACTTCGGCGTGCCATCGATCACGCGCCATTTGCAGCCGTTCGGCATCGGCGAGCGTCCGGGCGAGCTGCTGCACGAGGGCCGTCACCTGATCGGGTCGGGCATGACCAAGCTTCTCGTCGCGCTCGTAGACGGCGACCACGACGGAACGCACGCCGCGGACGTCCGCATCAGCCGCGTAGTCGGCGGCACGCTCCAAACTCCGGCGAGTCAGCTCGCCATAGGCGCGCTCGATACGCATGGCCGCTTGGAGCCGGTCGCGCACATCCCGCCGGGTCGGTCGCGCAGCCACCCGCGCGGTAAGTCGTCGGCACGGGCGTCGGCGAGCAATGTGGCGGCTGTCTGCAGTAACGACAGCTGCTCAGCGGGAACCGGCGTCAGCGCAGACGCGGTGAGCGCGTCGGCGATGATTTCCTGCAGGCTCGGCTTGTGGCGGAGCGGTACCCGGGGGGGGCGGGGGGGGGGGGGGGGTCGCGACGAAACTGAGCTCAAAGGCCGGCTCGCCCACCTCGATGCTGAGGCCCGAGTTGGCCTCATCGAGCAGCGACACGATCTGATGGGTGTCGTGCTCGCGGTATCCAAAGCTGTGCTGCGACCACTCGACGAGCCGCTGCCGCGTCACTCGCGCTAGGTTCAACGCCCGAACCGGGTCGTCGAGAAGCGCGATCGCGTTGAGCGATCGTGCCACGTCGCGGCTCAAGGCAGCGTAGTCGGCCTCGCCCCGTGTCGCCGCGTAGTGCGCATACCGGGCGGCGTCGGCGTATCGCTCAGTGGTCGTCCAGTCGATCCTGCCGGCCGAGATGCTGACGAGTTGAGTCCGCGGCTCTGCGACGGGCAGAAACGACGCCACCGGCAGCGACAAGACCACCCGTTGACCGACGCGTGCGTAGTCTCCATAACTTGTCAGTGTTCCACCGTCGTCGAGAAAGATGCGATAGAGGATGGGGACGGTGGAACCGGCAGCGACCTCGCCCGAAGCGCCGGCGACGAAGGACGCCGTCGCCACGACAGCGATGGCCACACGATGCAGAAACGGGAAGTCGACGGACATAGTACGGTGTATTCATTTCTCTTATCGGACGCTATGCGGATCGCGCGGTCGAGCAAATGTGGAAGGGTTGTGGAAAAACTGTGCAGGACATGTGGAACACGCGCGGATGAAAAACTTTTTCCCGCAGATTCCTTCAGAAGTTGGCGCGCTAGGGGCATATGGATGTCGCCTTCGTGTGTCGCTTCGCTTGACCTAACGCCACAGCGCATTAGAATTTCCCGGTCCCCTAACCGCCGCGTACCACATCGACATCGACATCGTGACCGTCCACCACTTCGAAGAAACGATCAACGGGCGACGCTACGCAATCGAGGTCACGCCGGCCCTGGGGGACCGGTGGCGCGCCTGTCTCGTACGCACCGCCGGCGGACCAACGGCCCTCATGCCGTTCTACGGCGGCACGCCGCAAGAGGCGGTCACGAGCCTCGTTGCGTGGCTGTCGCTCGCGCATCGCGTGGCGTCGGATTCGGTATAGTACGAGCGGACGGTCGATACAAGACGAATGCGTCTCCCGGTTCGGCTGGCGTTGGTGATATGCGTGTGCCTGGCCGCGGCACCCGAGCGTGCTGCCGGTGGGCAGCTGCGCGAACGCCCAACCGTGCGCCTGGTTGCCACGGGCGGTACGATTGCGAACCATCCAGGCAAACGGCTCACCG
Source organism: Vicinamibacterales bacterium (assembly GCA_963662965.1). Lineage (GTDB taxonomy): Bacteria > Acidobacteriota > Vicinamibacteria > Vicinamibacterales > UBA8438 > DTWD01. The sequence continues at coordinate 1,201,994 of OY759970.1, forward strand.
CCGATGAGCTCGTCGCGCTGGTTCCATCACTCGACCGCTTCGTCGAAGTCGAGACCGAGCAGTTCGCCAACCTCCCCAGCAGCGCGATCAGCGTCGAGCAGTGGCTCGAGCTTGCCCAGCGTCTCAATACCCTGTTTGACGAGCGTCCCGACCTCACCGGGATCGTCGTGACCAGCGGGACTGACACGCTCGAGGAAACGGCGTATTTCCTCAACTTGACGGTCAAGAGTGACCGACCGGTGGTCGTGGTCGGTTCCATGCGGACGCCCGACGAAATCGGTTATGAAGGCGCGGCCAATCTACTCGCCGGTTTTCGCGTCGCCGCGTCGACGGCATCGAGGGGGCGCGGGGTGATGGTCGTCCTCAATAGCCAGATTCATGGTGCGCGGGACGTCACGAAGACGCACGCGCAGCGACTCGACGCCTTCGATTCGGGGTCGTACGGATCGCTCGGGGTCGTCGACGCGGACCGCATCGTCTATTACCGGCGGCCGACTCGGCGCCATACGCGACGCACTGAGTTCGACCCCGCTGGCATAGACCGCCTGCCGCGGGTCGACATCGTGATGAGTTATCTCGGCGCGGCCGGTGATCTGATTACGGCCGCGCGCGAGCGTGGCGCCGAGGGGCTCGTCATCGCCGCGGCTGGGGCCGGGGCGACGACGCCAAGTCAGAGTGAGGCGATTCGGGCCCTCATTGACGACGGCGTCGTCGTCGTCATCACCACCAGAACGGGAGCCGGCCGAATCCCGCCGCGCCGACGTCCGCGGGATGCTGCGGTCGAAGAAGCCGACTGGCGCTACGCGCCCAACCGTGTATCGGGCGAAGATCTCTCTCCGATCAAAGCGCGCGTGCTCCTCATGCTCGCGCTCACCAGAACCACCGACGGCGCCGAGATCCAGCGCATGTTCATGGTGTACTAAGTTCAGACTGGGGGAATATCGCCCTCGATTACAATCGCGAGTCTTGGGCGCTTCCCCCAGACCCCCTCGCTCGCTCACTCGCGGGGACCCCGAATGCCCCACTCCGTTCGCTCACGAAGTGCTAGGTGCTGACCAGCGAGATCAGGGCGCGCACGGCGCCCCCTCGCCGGCACGGAGTGGGGCGAGGGGGCCCCATGAGTGCCGGCGGCGGGGTTCGGGGCGGCAGGCCCAGGCTGAGTGATCGAGGGCGATATTCCCCCAGTGTAATTGGTGGACCAGACGGGGGTCGAACCCGTGACCTCGTGAATGCCATTCACGCGCGCTCCCAACTGCGCCACTGGCCCACTCTTGGCGGTGTGTCCGCTCACGATCATTCTACGGTGCCGGTGCGCGGCCGATCAACGTGGTCTGTCGGCGTCTGGGAGCGGACGCCCGAAGATGCGTTGGTAGTCCGCCGGCGTATCGATGTCGAGAAACGCCCCGTCGTCATCGACGGAGACGTTGGCGATCTCCGCTTCATGCGACCGCACGACAGGCTTCACCCCGGTCTCGAACGACGCCTGACGCAGCTCACTGAATAGTGCGCGGTCGAAGATCACCGGATGACCGTGGGCAGCGTCGTCTGGCCTCGTCGGCCGGACGATCGGCGGACGCGTCGCCGCGTAGACATCCAGCAGTAAGCGCACGGTGCCGGATGAGACAAGCGGGACGTCAACGAGCGTCATCAGCATCGCGGCGACACCAGGGCGGTCGATCGCAGCCAGACCAACGAGCAACGACGACAGTTGACCCCGTGACGGATCGGGATTCACGACGACGCGCGGCTCTGGCGCCGCAGCGGCCAGCGCCACATTGATCTCCTCGATCGGTCCGTCGGCCGGCGCCACCACGACGACGTCGTCGACGCCGCCTTCCCGCAGCGTCCGAACGAGCCTGGTCACGAAGGTGTCGTGATCATCGACCGGGACCAACGATTTGGGACGTCCCATGCGCGACGAGCGCCCGCCGGCGAGAATGATGCCTGGCACAATCACGGCGTAATGCTAGCGCGCACCGGTCTCGTTGCAAACGGCCACGGCCCAGCACTACAATCTCGGCGATGAACGACGTCAACGTCCTATGGCCACGGGATCACGTGCAGATTCGGTGTCAGCGTTGCGGCGAGCAGATGGAGCTGCGGGACCCGGCGCCGGGGCAGCCGTGGCCGCCACAGCAGTTCTGGAAGTGTCCGACGTGTGGCCGAAATTTCTGGACCACCTATCCGCCACCCAAGAAACCGAAGACGGCAGCGCCGCCGAAACCCGACGCTGGGACCGCTCCGCCTGCCACCGATGGCGAGTAGTTGAAATCCGCTAAACCTCTTAGGTGCTTTAACTTTCGAGAATTCGTGCTCGCCAAGTGAGTGCTTGACTTCTCGTTGAGACCTCACTAAACTGCCAGCTTCGAGTCGAGACGCGTTAGCCGACGTGCCGGTAAATCCGTGGCGCTCAGTCGGTAACGGGAAGGACGCGCTCGCGACGCAGAGGAGCGCGGTTTCAGTCGATTGGGGCGAAGCCGCGGAGCGGCGGAGGAACGGTATGCCGAGCGGCACCATTGCACGTCTGTTGATTGACAAGGGATTCGGTTTTATCCGAGACGAGGGCGGAATCGAGCATTTCTTCCACCGCAGTGCGGTGCGAAGCGCCGTGTTCGAACTGCTGCGGGAAGGCCAGCGCGTCGAGTTCACTCCTGAGGAGTCGGAGAAGGGCCCACGTGCCGGCGAAGTCCAATTGATCGATACCTAGCTGACCTCGCACTGCCGGCGTCGGCAGGAACCTGTCGCCCTTCACATTGTCGCGGCGCCCAAGCGGGCAGCTTGAATCAACCGCGACCTGCTACGCCGAAGCCTACGGCCTCAGCGGCGTCAGCCTGCGTCGTCTGCAGTACGCCCCCTATCCTCCAGTGCTCCGCATGGAAGCGAACGGGGCCCGGTGGCCCTCCCGGTCTTCAAAATCGGTCGCTCCCCGCTAGCGCGGGGGGGCTGGGTTCGACTCCCAGGCGCTTCCGCCACTTTCTCCTTTATTTAGTGGCACTTACCGAACCTGGATCAGCTGTCTCCACAATGTCTCCACGAACTGGGACTGGTGACGGCTGATCCAGCAGCCGAATTGCCCCTTCGATGGCCGCCGGACTGAGGTGCATATACCGCTGCGTCGTCGTGATGTTGGCGTGCCCCGCGAGTTCCTGGATCGCTCGGGCCGGAGCCCCGCGCATCGCGAGATGCGAACAGAACGTGTGACGGAGGACATGCACGCCATCATTATTAATGTGCTTTCGGCGAGCAGCTCTTCCAACTAACGCCCGAACGGTTCTCCGATGCAGCGCTCCTCCCCTCTCATCGCAGATCACCAGCGAGCCTTTCAGATGCCGATGCTCGTGCAGCGCCTTGGCTAGGCGAACGGTCAGCGGGATGTGCCGTAGGCGTCCTCCCTTCGGCGCGGTGACGTGTCCATCCCAGCTCGAACGTTGCACACAGAGCTGACGCTTCGCCAGGTCGATGTCGGCCCATTCGAGTGCGATCATCTCACCGCATCGCAGTCCCGCTTCACCGCCGAGGAGCACGATCAGATAGGCGGTGCTGCTGCTCGTGTGTGCGGCCTCAACGAGCCGCTCGTAGGTGTCGAAGTCGTGAAACACCGCCGACGGCGTTAGCGCCTTGACGAGCCGGACCGTGCATGGCATCCGGTCGATCTCCCGCCACTCCACGGCGATCCTCAGCAGCACATTGAGGACGGTAAGGACGTTGTTGACAGTCTTCGCGGCCCTCGCACGAAGAGCACTCTTCAAACGCTGCACGTCCTCGTTGGTGTTCGCATCAAGCCGCTTGCTTCCCAACAGCGGCACGAGATGGACCCGTAGTATTCCCTCCTTGGTGATCACCGTGCTGGGTTTCTGTCGATTCGCTCGGGCGTAACCATCCAGGAATCGCCCGGCGAACGCTTGTAGGGTCGGGACCTCCTTCCGTGGTTCTGTGGGGACCACTGGCGGTTGGATCAGCAACTCGCGCTCACGGGCCTGCGCCCAGCGAACCGCTGCGGACTTCGACGAGACCGGCGCACGTTTCCGATCTCGCCGCTTGGTGCCGTCTGCGAGGACGACCCGAATGTCCACTTCCCAGCCTCCCCGACGGTATGGTCGGATTGTCACACTCATCGCCTTAACTCCTTTGGCGATGGCGCGGACTTCTGGTCGAGCCAGGCTAGCAGCGCGTCACGACGGAATCGCAAGTTCCGACCGATACGTCTGACCCCAGGCAATTGCTCCCGTGCAACCATGGCGTACACGGCCTTCGGACTCGTTCGGAGGAGATCTGCAACCTCGGCAACCGTCATCAGAAACGAACACCCGTTATCGATGCGCTTGTTCTGTTCCTTTCGATTTGCACGCATCCGACACCGATCACTGCAAAACCCATTGCTGCGGCGTCCCCTGATCTCGGCACCACACAACCGACAGGACTGCTCGTCAGAACCCGACGTTCGGGTTATGTCGTCCGAGCGGGTTCCCTGACTGACCGGGTTGTAACGGCATTGTTCTTGGAATGTTGTTTACAGCGCAGCCGGACCGCGTTCAGGTCGCAACCTCCGCTTTTCCCTGGAGTTTTGGCGTCCACATAAGTGCGATTCCCCTTGGGGACGCCATTCTTGATTGACGGGCAAGCACGAACAGACCCCCGGTCAAGATGACGCAGATACCCAGGACGACGTAGGGCGCAGACCTCGAAGGCGTGGCGTTAGTTCGTATCTCGACGTCGACCATATCGCTTGTACTAATCGGCTTCGGAAAAGTGCTCCTGCGGGCTGACCGGACCCATCCGTGCCGAGCGACCCATGACCCCAAGATTCACCTAGAGACGTGAATCAATAAACACGAGATATTCCCCTTCCGGGGTGGTAGTGATCTGTGACCAGCGCTGGTGGCCGACGTATGCAAGAAGCTCCCGTCGTTGTGGGTCGGGTGTGCTGTTGTGAATCGCGACTAAGTCAATGTCTAACTCAAGGAGTTTGGCTATCGCGTCGGGCTGAGGCAGAGTACTCAATGTTCCCATGTTACCCATGAAGCCTCTCGGTGTACTCCCACTATATCCATTCACCACTTGTGCCCAATGGACAGTTGAATCGAGCATATACACTGCTTCAGCCATCGGATAAGGGCTATTAGGGCGGTTGTGAACAGGGAGATGCAGCACAACCAGAGGTTGGCCTTGTTGAGCTTGATACCTGGCGACCAATCTATCCGGCTGACTCACCTGATATGGAGCCGGTGTAATTGGCAGATTGTAAGGATAGACCTCAAAGAGAAACATGAGGCTGACCACACCTACGATCATGATTCCGTATAGTTTGTGACGGGCTCGCTGAACCACTACCCATAGACCGAAACTCGAAAGGACGAGAACTCCAAAGTAAAGCATGAGGGCAAACCGCTGCGGTGCTCTCATGCCCTTGATGAACCATACTGCTTCTGACACGTAATAGAGTGGAAGGCGTATGCCCCATTCATGTGACATAAAGCCCTTCGAAAGAATATATCCGGTGAGCACCAAGACCAGCGCTGCCGTAATCCATCGAGCGTGGTCACGAGTCCACTTCGGTGACCGTCCGGACCCTGTTGTGTTCGTAGCCTTCGTCCGTCTTCTGAACAGAAAGGCGATCAGTCCAAAGGCAGAAAGAGACAGTGGTATATACCCTATATACAAAGGTCGGTCGCCCCAGATCGAAGGCGCATCCTTGCTATTTCTTTCACGGACCTGTCCAACGTAGGTTGCCTTTGGGGGAACCAAATACGACGCGAGCGAGGTGGCATCGCCAATGACATCAGCCCTTTCGAGTCGATCCGCGAGACCGGTATCTTCGAAGGATCCGATGTAGGGTGGTATTAAAGGAGTAATAGAGGCGATACACACGCCGAGTGCAAGCGTAGCGGCCTTGGCGTGTTGCCAGGTCAGGCCCTTCACGCGTACGTGACTAACCGCAACGATAATCACGGTTAGCGATGCAATAACGGCCAGATACCAGCTGACAAGTGCCTGCATTACAAACAAGCACGAACAGGTGAGCGCAGTTCGATAGCTAGGACTCCTTAGGAATCTGATGAGATATAGCGTTACGAAGGGAATCCACTGAAATGACAAAATCTGGAGGTGACCAATATGGTGGACACGAAAGAATACAAATCCACAATAGATTCCAGCCCAAACGGCTACCAGGCGTGATCCGGTCAGCTCACGAATCAGACAATAGCCACCGAACCAAGATAAGTAGTAGGCGAGGACAATCAGGACGTTGTAGCTAGACCACACCCCTGGCAAAACCAGGCTGACCGGAAGATTCATTAGAGCAAGGGAAAACATGTGGTCAGTGAGCGCCACAGAATTCGCAAATGGATGAAATACGTTGCCTTTAAAAAGATTTGTAGGATCTGACACCAAGGCATGGGATATCCACTGCAGCGTCCAATTCATTAACGCGGGATCGCCGTCTCGAATTGCATGACTATCGAGGTTTCCCAACATAAAGAAACGCGAACAATACTGCAGCGATAGAATAAGAAATATTCCGTGAATGCATACGTTGGGAATTCTCGTCTGCACACGGTCGAACAGGCGAGCCATGCTCGGATTCACGAACGTTTGTTTTGGCATCGATGAAGTCCCGTCGAGACCACCTTTCCAGAATAAGCGCCAGACATCTACAGTTCGCCGCGCATAGCACCGGAGTGCCCGTCTCGCAACACGAATAAGTGCCTGGCCTGGCACGAGTAATAAGAACAGGACCTTTTACCGCGTGTGCGGTCGTTCGGATCGAACGTGTCGAGGAAGGCAGTCAAGCCCGAGGCGGCCATGTCTAACACACCATACCGCGCGTGCGGGCGGTTCAACGGGGACGGGGGTTACGAGTTCACGAGGGCCTGTTCTGCAATCTCTTCGTAACCGGCCCCAAGCTCGACCAGTGAAAATACTGGACTTTGACTCGCAACGGAGTGAATATATCGACATGAGTCACGACATCATTAAAGTTTCAAGAAACACAGACACTGCACCAATAAGTTTTGTCTCTACACAAACTGTAGCTTTTTCTCATTATAATAATATTTCAGCTCAGTTACCTGTAGATCCTAAAACAGGTGCGATTGTAGTCGGTGGCGTAAAAGAGCAAGCAATACAGTGTTTAAACAACATTAAAGCTATTGTTGAAAGTATCGATCACGTGATGGATGATGTTGTTAAACTCAATATCTTCGTTACAACTATCTCTGATATTGCATTAATTGACGAAGTTTATACAAGCTACTTCCAAGGTGCTTTACCAACACGCACAACTGTTGAAGTTGCAGCTTTACCGATGAATGATGCTTTAGTCCAAATTGATGCACTTATTTCAAACGGTGAAGGCACAACGCCACAAGCACCATGTGCACTGATTAAAGTTTCACAAAACACTGAAAATGCACCACACGGTCTATATTCTCAAACTTCGGCTTTTTCACATTACAACAATCTTGCATCTCAATTACCTATCGATCCAAAAACAAGTGTAATTGTTGCAGGTGGTGTAGAAAAGCAAGGTGAACAGTGCTTAAACGATATTAAAGCCGTTTTAGAAAGCATTGATCATATTATGGACGATGTTGTTAAAACAACGATATTCCTAAAAACCTATCTGATGTTGAAGCTGTAAACCAAGTGTGTGCACAATTCTTCTCAAGCTATGTTCCTGCTCGCACAATTGTTAACGTGTCAGCTTTACCTATGGATGCATTAGTTCAAATCGATACCGTAGTTTCACACGGTGATGGTACTCCGCCACAGCTTCCTGAAGACACCCGTCTACTTGTTATTGAAGCAAACAACACTGAAAACGCACCAAAAGTGCCTTATTCACACACTGTTGCTTTTTCTCATATCAACCATATTTCAGGTCAATTACCTGTAGATCCTAAAACTGGTGAAATCGTTGCTGGCGGTGTAAATGACCAAGCAAGACAGTGCCTAAGCAATATCAAGGCGATTATTGAAAGTGTTGACCACGTTATGGACGATACCGTTAAAATAAATATTCAACTTACAAATATCGCAGATCTTGATACAGTAAACGATGTTTACACCACATTCTTCAATAGCGAACTACCAGCAAGAACTGTCGTTGGTGTTGCTGAAATTCCTAGGGGTGCTTTAGTACAAATTGATGCGGTTGTTTCTAACTGTGAAGGTACACCACCACAAACTTAACTAGCGCTGGATTATTAAACCTTTATATACTGAATTCAGCTTATAAAGATTAAGGGGCAGTTTCTTATTAGGGTTGAATCGACTTGTTCGGTTCAACCCTTTTTCTTGTTTGGCCACTTTGTGGCACGTTTATGGCACGGTTCGCAAACAACCTAGCGGGTCGCGGCCATCTGAGGCCGCCGTCCAGCCACGCAGCACGACGCGTGCTGACAGGCAGCCGATAGTCTGGGTTCAACGGGAACGCCGTCGAAATTCACACGGTAGTATCGGCGACATGCCTCTAGGGCACCGGGACACGAGCAATGCGGGTGCCGCCCGCGACGCCACCCACCCAGATTTCATTCCCAACCTGGATGGCCCCCGTACCAAGGATGAGGTGCTCGTTAGACGGATACGTGAAGACCTCCGTCGACGCGCCAGTCATGACATCGACTTTCGCAACGTGCGACGCCACGCCGGCGCACGCGCCGTCTCGGATGCATGCGCCGACGCCGCTTCGCTCCGGTGCACTGTGACCGGCGGCGAGGAGGTCGCCGTCGGGTGCCCAATGGACGTTGTCGATGAAGAAGCCGACGTTCGCCACCGTTTCCTTGCGCGCCGGTGTCTGCCCGCGTGACAACCGAATCACCGACTGTGCCGCATAACCCGCGACGTAGTACCAACGACCGTCGGCGGCGATCTCCAATCCGTTGGGTCCGATCGCCTCACTGCCGGGCACGCGCGTCCAACCCCCATCGCTGTGCCACTCCCAGATGTCGCCGGTGCTCGGACTCGTCGCCGCGAACCCGCCGTCGGGTAAGGGGACGACGGCGTTCAGGCCGAGTCCATCGGGCGCAACGGCGCACCCGACCCAGGTGAGCGTTGGCGTGGCTTCCCCGTCAGCATCGACGTCGAAGACCTCGACCGACTCCCGCGCGCCGTGGCGCACCACGTAGAGCGTGTGATGGTTGTTGGTGCCACTCCGCAGGCTGACGCCATGCGGTCTGAACTGCGTCGGGGTCATGTTGCCACACGCGCCATAGGTCGCGGCGTCGTGGCGTGGCTGGGATGTGGGTAACGGAAATAGCCGCGTCGACTGCAAGTTCCGAGTATCCGTCGCCGACAAGTAGCCGTCGTCTTCCATGCTCGACACGAGCACCCATGGGGTGTCTGGGATTTCGATCAGATCTTCCGGACTGATCGGGCCGCAAACGAACTCGACGTCGCCGTCGGCGTCACACTGCGCCAACGCCGTGCCGGGCAAGCCGAGTAGACAGACAGTCGCGGTGAGCAATGCGGGAAGCAGTGGACGCGTCATGGTTGCATGTTCCTTTGTTGTGGGCGGAAGCGGCCAAACGAGCGGCTTCATGCGGCGCTCCTCAAGGTGACGGGGTGTAGCGCCGATCCTACCGCTGACCGGCAGGGGGTTCAATGCGTGGGCTTACGGCTCACGCGGGTGGGCTATCGCGCGGTTCAACGCTCACTTGCGATGTGGTGCATTCCGTTCTTAGGTACTCGCATTCAGGAGATGGCGTTAAACTCCGGATCCGCGCTGAAGTTCCTTCCGTACGAAAGATGCAGCGGAGTCGCAGGGTGCATCCGGCAGAGGAACAAGCCCTCCTGTCGGCATCTGACCAGATTGACGACGTTCACGAAACCCACGTCCGCCACGCCTCCTCAAGCAACTCTAGTTGTTCCTCGTCCCACTTCCATAAGTGCTCCCCACCCCGCGCGAATAGCGGCCCCCTCACACTCTTATTGCGCCCCCGGTTTTCTTGGACACGGATTAAGGGAGAATCTGATGTCCAAGGAGGTAGCGGGAATGGTTCAGTCGAGGAGGGTGCAGGGAGCTGGGTCGGCACGACCGGAGTCGGCGCCGACGCTGCGGCGGCTGGGGCCCGGGCCTTGGCGCCCGGGCAGCGGTGGAGTGCGAGCCGGAAGCGGGACGTGGTGCTGCGGCTGCTGTGCGGCGAGTCACTCGACGCGGTCTCGCGTGCAGTCGGGGTGGGGAGATCTATCGGCTGGAGGAGTGGAAGGCGCGGGCGTTGGCCGGTCTCGAACTCGGGCTGAAGGAGCAGGCCGGTGAACCGGTAGCCGCAGTGCTGGATGCCGCCAAGCGACACATTGGGGCACTGTCGATGGAGAACGAACTGCTGCGGGCGCGTGCCCGCGCGGCGGAGCGTCGCCTCCCTTTGGCGACGCGGAGGTCGCGATGATGAGCGCAACGACCTCCGCGACCACGGGGCGGCGCTATGGTCTCGAACGGGTGTGTCGGACGTGGGAGAGGTCGCGCGCGGCGCTCTACGCGCGGCGGGCGCGTGCGCAGTGCCGAAAGCGGGGTGCAGGCCCGGCGCGCCGCGGGCCGACGCCCGCGCTGTCGGATGCGCAGCTTTTGGCGGCCATTCGCAGCGACCTGACCCGGTCACCGTTCCAGGGCGAGGGCCATCGCAAGGTCCACGCGCGGCTGCGGATTCTCGACGGGATCCGCGTGTCCCGGACGCGGGTGTTGCGTGTGATGCGCGCGCAGGGGCTGCTCTCACCCCACCGCGGGCGGCAGGGTGACCCGAAAGCGCACGACGGGACGATTGTCACTTCGGCGCCTCAGGTGATGTGGGGCACCGACGGCGTACGGGTGTTCACCGTGGAGGACGGCTGGGTCTGGACCTTCGCGGCGGTGGACCACTGGAACGCCGAGTGCGTGGGCTGGCATGTGTGCAAGGTGGGGAGCCGTTTTGCCGCCCTCGAGCCGATCGCGCAAGGGCTCGGGCGACGCGACGGCTCGGTCGAGGCGGACGTGGCCCGCGGCTTGGCGCTACGGATGGACCACGGCAGCCAGTATCTGTCAGACCACTTCCTCAACCAGGTCCGCTACTGGGGCATCCACCCCAGCTTCGGCTTCCTCGAAGAGCCGGAAACCAACGGGGTCGTCGAGCGCTGGAATCGCACGCTCAAGGAGCAAGCGATCTACGGCCGGGTCTTTCACACCCTCGCCGACGTGCGCGCCGCCATCGCTGCGTTCGTCGAACGCGACAACCAGTGCTGGCGCCTCGAAAAGCTGGCGTATCGCACGCCACTCGAAGCGCGCGAGCAATACGAGCTACGCCATGCCGCGTAGCGCAAACGTGTGTCCAAGAAACCGGGTGCGGTACAGCCCCCTCACACTCTCAACAGTGTGGATGAAATAGCTCTCGCCAGGTTCCAGCGGGTGAGACTTCGTGAGTTCTTTCACGTCAGCGTCGCTCTCCGGTTCCTTGAAGAGTGATCTGTACTCGACATGGAAGATGAATTCTTCGTCCCGCTCGTCGAACGAGTCGAAGTCTTCCGGCAACCGCCAGACGAAGGGCTCTTTTTCATCGCCGATGATTTCCTGACTGGCGACGAGGCCCGGCATGGTCGATATGAAAAAGATGACGGGGTCCTTGTGGTGCAGGAGCAAAGCGCGCTCGGAGAGGAGGCTGTTGGCTTGGTTGTTGTTCCACTGGATCAGGTCTACGCCCAAGATTCGGTTCTGCCACTCGGCCAAAGGTGAGAGGGCGTCGCGTGGGACGATCGGAACCGCTTGACGTCTGCGGGCCAGATGGTCGCGCACTGCCTTTTCGTAGGTCGTGCGGTCTGTTTGCATCCGTTTAATAGCGGTCAGTCCCTCGCCGTATCCGGTCAAGGCTGAACGGCCCGACCGGCTGGGTGGCGACATACAAGAACAGGAAGCAATACAAAGCAGCGAGCTCGCCGCCGTTCAAGATCGGCCAGAACCCCCGCGGCGCGTGCGAGAGAAAATAGGCAAAGGCCATCTCCCCGCTGGCGATGAAAGCGACGTGAGGGACGAACAGCCCGAGCGCGATCAGGGCTCCGCCAAAGAATTCGATCATGCCGGCAGCACCGCGGAGCGACAGCAACTCCGCGCTGTTAGCATCGAGCACACCGAATAGTTTCTGCGCGCCGTGGCACGCAAAAAGCAAGCCGGACACAATCCGGATACCAGCGTATGCATAATCTGAGTAGGGACCAAGCCATCGAGTCAATATGCCTCCTCCAGACATTTCCGCAGCGTTCACTACCAGATTGTCGTGGGTAGACGGATACGGCGTCGATTCTGTTTACGAGAGTAAACTGATTCCAGTCCTGGCGGCCGGCTGCAGGGTGGTGAGAACTCCATGAGACTCGCGACGGTCGTGCTTCTGCTCACGCTCTGCGACGTACTACCTGCCTGGGGAGCGGACTACTCGGTCCTCCTCCTGACACCGACGGCAGAGGACGCACCCTCGCGCTCGTAGACGGAGGATGCAATACGGGGGGTGGGGGGGTGGTGACCGACTTTTGGATTCCAATCCAAAATTAGCGGATCAACAGGGACAGTGGTTGCTAGAGGATTCGCTTCACGCTTGCGTGTCGTCGTAGCCTAGGACGATGCATCCTTCTCTCAATATTGTCGAAGGGGCGGTTTCCCCAGATGACGAACACATGGCACTCAGCTACGGATCGTTCGACAGAGATGAACCTCCATTTCCAATCGTCGCTCGCGTGTCGCCACCCCGGAAGGGCGTTATCACTCTTGAACTACTGGTAGACGACTCAACGACACGCGGTAAAGAGATCATCGCTGACGTACGGCGTGAGGTGCATTGGCTGTTCGTGGAAAAAGGTGAAGCCAAGCCGTGGGGCTACGCAAGATACCCACTGCACGACAGCCGCTAATGCGTACAGCAACGTTCACTGGGGCTGGGTATCCACGACATCCAGTGTGTTGAGACGCCGCATGATTGAAACCATTGTCACGCATCCCGGCGGCGCCCATAAAGACGACCTCTTGGCCGTCTGCGTACTCATAGCCCGGCACCGGGCCCCGGTGTTCCGGCGAGACCCCACCGACGACGACCTCGATGACGCGTCTGTAGCGGTCGTCGATATCGGTGGAAGCCACGACCCGGCGAAGTCCAACTTCGACCACCATCATTTCGACCGCGAGCACCCGCCCACCTGCGCGCTGAGCCTTGTGCTGCAACATCTTGGCCTCTACGAAGACGCGCTGCATTTCTGCGATTGGCTCGAGACTGCCGAGTGGTTGGATGGCCGCGGTCCCAACAAGACGGCCGAATGGCTTGGTGTCCCTCGTAAAGCGATCTCGCAGCTCAACTCGCCCATCGACATGACGTTGCTTCGGCGCTTCGCCCAATCGCCGTCGCATCAGCCGGGCGAGGCGCTGTACGAGTTCATGCGGATGGTGGGTGACGATCTATTGACGCACCTACACACTGCCCGGGAGCGAATCGCGTTCGCCGCCGCTCACGTCGAGCGGTGGTCGATTCCGCACGCGGGCGAGACGATCGAGGCGCTGTTTCTTCCGCGCACGGATCCGGGCAGCGACGAGCCGAGCACGGCAGTGGGCAACTACATTCGGTCCGAGGGTCTCGGCGAAGTCATTCAGGTCATCGTGTACCCAGACCGCCGCGGCGAGGGATACGGCATCGGACGCTATGAGGACCATCCGCGTTTCGACTTCTCACGCGTGCAGCAAGAGCCGGACGTGCACTTCGCGCACAAGAGCGGATTCATGTGTAAGACGACGGCCACCGACCCCGACCGGTTGCGGGCGTTAATCGCGGCGGCCCAGGTCGACGTCACCTAGCGGCATCATCGTCATGGGGAGACACAGCCGACTTGTGACCCAGTTCGGACAGGTCGTTCATATTGCTGTAGTGTGTTCTTTTGGCCCGCAGCCTTCTCGATCACATTGCTGAACGTGACGTGACGGCTCACGCGGAGGAAAGTGTCTGGATTAGCCCGTCGAGTCGGCACGCATCACGCCCGGTGGCTTCGGAATGTTCAACTCGATGGTGATGGGCGTCTCCGGTTCCGCCACGTCCCGAAGGTTCGGACGCCCATAGGCGTAGGTCATCAACACCGTTAGCACCGACGGATGGAGTTTCCCCGCCCGTGCATCGGCCAGTAAGCGAGCCTGCACTTTCGGGTCTTCCACGATGCCCGTGGCCCACTCCCGCACGGCAAGGCCGGACCTGTTCCGCGATCCTCTCGGGCGTCCACGTGGATTCCCTGACTGGCCGGATTTGCAGCTCTAACACCAACCAGTACTACAACTACCGGGACAGCAACTTCAACACACGCGTACGTACGCGTTGTGGAGATTTTCTTACTGAGCGGCGAAGCAGTACAACAGGCCGTCGCCACCCGAAGCCCGCAGCTGTTCCTGGCTGCAACCACGACTATCGTGAGCTGAATTCCAAGCTGCACGGTCATGATGGCCGAGCCTGGCTTTTCCATCGCCGCTGCTCGTCCAGTTGTTGCAGGTCATGTCTTCGCCAGCCGGGTACGCCGTGCCGTCCGGCTGCGAGCCTGTCAGAACATCGTGCCGGTTCGGAGCGTATCCGCTCCCGGGTATCCTTCTGCCTCTCTCGTCGACCACCGTCATGACGGTAAACCGATGTCCCATACCGTGAAGCTCGTCGACGTTATTCCCGATCAGAGTGCCCTGAGCGTTATGCCATGGGCCCGTGCCGATACGGTCCCGCGCGTTTACCGCGTCTGGGCCTTGCGTGCTGAGGTAAGCACGCCAGGCACGGTCGCCGTCACCCACTTCGGCCGCCAGCCTCTGACAGAGCGCGTCGGCTCCGGCTATGCCCCCCAAGTCGGCTCCTTCGCCCGAGCCATTGCTCGCAATGAAGAAAGTCATGGGAGCGGACTGTGGGCCCTGCGCCAGGGCCAACCCGAAGCCCAGCAGAACGACCGAGATCACGCTGATAGCAGCTACAGCCTTTCTCATGTGGTCTTCCCTTTCCTGATAATCCAGAATCTTCAGAACGTTTCACCCAGCGACAGCCGTTCGATAGAAACATGATCTGAGTTGGGGTGTCAACGGAGGGTAGTGGTCTAGTTTGAAAATGGGTTGGACGCTATCAGTCGCGCCTGAGGGCGAGGAGCGGGTCGATGCGCGCTGCGGTCAGCGCCGGCGCCAGGTTGGCCAGCCCGGCCACGAGCAGCAGAATGACGGCGGCGACGCCGTACGCCAGCGGATCGAACGGGCTGACGCCGTACAGGAGCGACGCGAGGACCTGGCCGACACCAAGCGAGGCCAACGTGCCAAGCACGATGCCCGTGGCCGCCAGCCGGCCACCCTGACCCAGCACGAGGCGAAGGACCTGTCCGCGCGTCGCACCGAGTGCCATGCGTACGCCCACCTCGCGTGTCCGCAGGCTGACCGAGTACGCGATCACGCCATACAGGCCCACGGCGGCGAGCGCCAAGGCCAGCACTCCGAACGCGCCCAGCAGGCCGGCGCCGAGCTGCGTCGGCGCCATGGTCCTCGTCGTCACCTCTCGGGCGGACGTATCCGCGGTGAAGACGATGTTCGGCTCGAGCTCCAGCAGGGTCTGCCGGAGCATCGGCAACGCATCGGCGGCCGGCGTCGACGTCCGGACGACCAAGCCAATGCTCCTGGAGGGCTCGGACGGTCGGTGGAGGTAGGGTCGGGGTTCTTCTCCGATGGACCGCACCTTGTGGTCGCGCGCGACGCCGACGATTTCCGCGGGCTCGTCGTCGAAGCCGCTGCCATAGACGAGGCGGCCGACCGCCGACTCGCCGCGCCAGTACTGGCGCGCGAACGTCTCATTGACGATCAGCACCTGCCGCTCCTGTCGAATGTCGTCGTCGGTGAAGGCGCGTCCCGAGACGATCGGCACGCCGACGGTCTGGAAGTAGTCCGCCCCGACCGATACGGTGTCGATTGGCGTCGCGTCGTCGTCGGGGCCGTGGTGGCCGGGCACCATGATGCCCGTCATGTTGACGGCGGGCGCGAGCGGCAGCCGCGACGTCACCGAGACGGCCTCCACGCCGGGAAGCGCGCCGATCTCCTCCAGGGCTCGGGCCCTGAAGGTCGTCGTGCGGTCGATGTCGTAGCCGTTCATCTGGAGGTTGAACGACAGCGACGCAATGGGTGTCGGGTCGAAGCCGATGTCGGTACCGCGGGCGACGATCAGGCCGCGGGCCAGCAACGCGCCCGCGACGAGCAGCACCAACGACAGCGCCAACTGGCCGACGACCAGCGTGTGGCGTACCGTGATGCGCCGGCGGCCGCCCCCCACCTCACCGACCTCTTCCTTGAGCGCCGCCACGAGGTCGAGCTTCGACGCCGACCACGCGGGCGCGAGGCCGAACAACACAGCCGTCAGCAGCGAGACGCCGATCGCAAACGTCAGCACCGTCGCGTCCAGCGAGACGTTGAAGTCGACCGGAAACGGGAGGGTTGCCGTGTCGACGCCTGAGATCAGGCGCCCGGTCCACACCGCGATGAGCACACCAGCGCCGCCGCCCACGGTGGCAAGCACGAGGCTCTCGCTGAGGAGTTGTCGGACGAGGTGCCCACGACCCGCGCCGATCGCGGCGCGCACAGCCAGCTCGCGGCGGCGGGCGGTGCCGCGAGCCAGCATCATGCTGGCGACGTTCGCGCACGCGATCAACAGCACCAAGCCGATGGCGGTCAGCAGCACTGCGCTCGCGGCCCTCACGTACCCGTCGAGAAACGGATGGAAGCGGATCGAGTCGGCCGGCAGCACCGTGACGCCGACGTCTTCGTTCAGGTCGGGATACGCCGCTCGCAGGCGCCCAAAGATGACATCGAGCTGACTGCGGGCCTGGTCGATCGTCCGCCCCTCGGCCAGCCGGCCCTTGACGAACAGCCAGCGGGTGCCGCGGCGGTCGAGCCGCGTCTGGCCGGGATCGTCGCCGGTCGCCGCCTGCATGCCCACGAACTCGAATTGCTCGACCATCATGACCGGCACGAAGAAATCGGCCGGGATACCAGGCACCGTGCCGGGGAACCCTTGCGGGGCGATGCCCACAACCACGTAGTCGAGCCCGCTGAGCTCGACGGTCGAGCCGACGACGTCCTCACGACCGCCAAACGCGCGCTGCCACAGGCCGTGGCCGAGCACGACAACGGCGATGGCGCCAGGAACCTCGTTCTCGTCCTCGCGAAAGGCGCGACCGCGCGCCGGCCGGATACCCAGGACCTCGAAGTAGTCCGCCGTCACCGCCTCGCCGGTGACGAGCAGCGGCCGGTCGCCCGTCGCCAGGATGGCACGCACGAAAGAGTGTGCGGTCACCGCCGCGAGCGTGTCGGCCTCCTCTTTGATGGCCAGGAAGTCGGGATAGGAGGTGGTGAACTCCGGGAAGTCCGCAGGGTAACTGAGGCTCGAATAGATCTCGACGAGCTCCTCGGGCCGCGCAATCGGCGTGTCGCGGAGGAGCACGGCGTTGACGACGCTGAAGAGCGTCGTCGTGAGACCGATGCCCAGCGCGAGCGAGCCGACCGAGGCGAGCGAGAACGCCGGTTGGCGGATGAGTTGGCGCGTCCCGAAGCGCAGGTCCCTGAGAAATGTCGTCATGGACGCGCGCGCGAGCCGGCGAGGATGTTCATGAGGCCGTAGTTGCCCTCGTGGCAGGCATACCTCGAACATCGGCCCCTCGCCGCGTGCCCACGGCGACGAGCCGGTCCACGGGCGGGTCCACAGGTTCGGATCGTCGACCGTGAACTGGTAATCGAGGGTGTCGGGACTCCGTCAGCCCAGGAACAAGCCCAAGACACGCTAATGTAACGTCGAAGTAACGGCAAACCCCCACCTCGCGAGAAGGTCAGGCGATGCCAGTCGCTAGAATAGTGCGAAAAGTTGTGTGGCCGCGTTGTTTATCAAGGAAGAAACAGCCCGTCGCTTTCGCTGCCGGAGTCCTGTCCACCGGCCACAGGACTACCATCCTTCGAGCGTCTCCACAATGTCTCCACGACCGGGGTCGATTCCAGCAGACTCGCGGGGACGCCAGTTGACTCCAGTCGAACGCTAAGTGCAAGGCGTCAAACCCGTTAGACCCAGAAGTCACGCGTCATCACCCACTTAGAGAAACGCGTCAATCGGGTTCGACTCCCAGGCGCTTCCGCCACTTTCTCCTTCACCCATGCTACCCGCACCCAGTCGTGCGTGGGTCGGGTGGCAGCGGTGGCAGCAGAGACAGGCCCCTAGTGGCCTGTACCCACTGAATCAGTAGTGGTGTACTGCAGCGCCATATGGCGCTGATGCTGAACACGGATGAACGCACCGAATTGCAGCGACGGGTCCGGGGGCGCAAGAGCCGCGCCGAAGACGCGCGGCGCGCGCGGGTCATTCTGATGCTCGCGGCAGGGGAGTCGTTTACGGCGATCACCGCGACCCTCGGGTGTTACCCGGACTACATCAACCGCTGGAAGCGGCGCTTCGAGGCCGCCCGGCTCGCGGGGCTGCGGGCCAGGTGCTGCGGGCAGCCGCCGACCGTGCGGGGACCCCCCCCGCGATGGAAGCGCGCATCTTGGCGAAGACGCGGCAGCGCCCGCCAGATGGCAGTACGCACTGGAGCACGCGGAAGTTGGCCAAGTGTTCGGGATCAGCCACGTCTTGGTCGCCCGCGTGTGGCGGCGGGCCGGGCTGCAGCCGCATCGCTTGGAGCGGTACGTGCGCTCCGACGATCCCCACTTTGAAGAAAAAGCCGCGGATGTCCTGGGCTTGTATCTCAACCCCCCGCAGCATGCCATCGTCTTCGCGGCTGATGAAAGCTCAACCAGGTCGAACTGTGGTTTGGGAAGATCGAACGCGACCTCCTGGCTCGCGGTATCTTCACGTCGGTCCCCGACCTCGCCCGCAAGATTCGGCGCTACATCACGTGCTACAACTAAGGACCCGAAACCGATTCGCTGGACCTACAGCACTCCGGCGCATCGAATAACTACTCATTCAGCTGATACAGGCCACTAGGAGCCCGTGGTGAAGGTCGCGCGTGGCACCGAGACCGGCCTCGAGGCGCCCGGCTGGCAAGGCGCGACGAGGGAGCAAATTGGGCACTTGTGACCGAGGAGCAACGCCGCCAACTGGGATGCATCGCCGGTCGAATGCAGCGTGACTTGCACCGCGGGCTCCTAGTCTAGGGCGCCGGGACACGGGCGATGCGGGTGCCGCCCGCGACGCCGCCCACCCAGACTTCGTCACCAACCTGGATGGCGGCCGTGCCGAGGATGAGGTGTTCGTTCGACGGATAGGTGAAGACCTCCGTCGAGTCGCCCGCCTGGGTGTCGATCTTCACGACGCGCGACAGGACGTCGTCGCAGGCGCCGTCTCGGATGCACGCGCCGATGCCGCTTCTCTCCGGTGCGACGTGACCGGCAGCGAGGAGACCACCGTTGGGTGTCCAGTGAACGTTGTCGATGAAGAAGCCGACATTCGCCACCGTTTCCTTTCGCACCGGTGTCTGCCCGCGGGACAGCCGGATGACCGACTGCGCCGCATAGCCGGCGACGTAGTACCAGCGACCGTCCGCGGAGATCTCCAGACCGTTAGGTCCGATGTCCTCGCTGCCGGGCACGCGCATCCAGCCGTCATCGCTGTGCCACTCCCAGATGTCGCCCGTGATCGGGCTCGTGGCCGCGAACCCGCCGTCCGGCAAGGGGACGACGGCGTTCAGGCCGAGGCCCTCGGGCGCAACCGCGCACCCGACCCAGGTGAGCGTTGGCGTGGCTTCCCCGTCAGCATCGACGTCGAAGACCTCGACCGACTCCCGCGCGCCGTGGCGCACCACGTAGAGCGTGTGATGGTTGTTGGTGCCGCGCCGCAGGCTGACGCCATGCGGTCTGAACTGCGTCGGGGTCATGTTGCCACACGCGCCATAGGTCGCGGCGTCGTGACGCGGACGGGATGTCGGCATCGGAAACAGGCGTGTCGACTGCAAGTTCCGAGTGTCCGTCGCCGACAAGTAGCCGTCGTCTTCCATGCTCGACACGAGCACCCATGGGGTGTCTGGGATTTCGATCAGATCTTCCGGACTGATCGGGCCGCAAACGAACTCGACGTCGCCGTCGGCGTCACACTGCGCCAACGTCGTGCCGGGCAAGCCGAGTAGACAGACAGTCGCGGTGAGCAATGCGGGAAGCAGTGGACGCGTCATGGTTGCTCGTCCTTTCTCTATGGGCGGATGCGGCTACGCGCGCGTTGAGTTCCTCGAATCAGTTGAGCACGAGATGGACCTCACGACCCGCGGCGAAGGCATTGGACAAGGGCATCGAGACTCGTGGCGGGCTCATCGACCCGCGAGGAAGCCGAGCACCGCGTCGTTGAACGCCTTGGGTTGCTCCATGTTCACCATGTGAGCCACCCTCCGTATCACCGCGACGTCGGCGTCGAGCGCCCTGGCCTTCACCATCTCCGCAAGCTCCAAGATGTAGGGCTGCTGGTCGAGGTCACCGACCACAACCAACGTCGGGGCCTGAATCTCGTCCAAGCGCCCGATGGCCGCCGTCGATGTCACCACGCGAAAAGTCCGCGTAGAGCTTCTTCGCCGCCTGCACGTTGTCCTGGACGCCCATGAAAGCCTCTCCTCGTCCTCCGCTCCGTCATTGGACGATGACGGTGCCGGTCTCCGACGCCGACGTGCAGACAGCGCTACTGGTCCGGCAAGCGGAACACGACCAGCCGCTCATTGCCTCGGGGCTCGGCCGTCGCCGGAGCCGAGACATTGACCGCGAGATACTGCGCGCCGTCACTGCCCTCGTAGGTCATCGGCACCGCTTGGACGTTATAGTCGAACGCCGCCGACCACAGCTCCTCTCCCGTGCGGGAGTCAAACGCGCGGAACAGACGGTCATTCGTCGCCCCGATGAACATCAGCCCACCCGCGGTGACGATCGGGCCTCCTTGCCCCGGGCTGCCAACTCGCTGCTTGCCTTCCGGAAGGAGCGCGTTGATCCCGAGCGGCACCTCCCAGGCGATCTCTCCGGTGCCGGCGTTGACTGCGACTAGCCGGGCCCACGGCGGCTTGAAGCATGGCAGCGTCCCGAGGCGCGTGCCGTCGTCGTCAACGAGCGGCGCGACGAACGCTGGCGCACTCGCACGAACGTACGGCACTTGATCTTCCGTGTCGGGACCATACTCCGCGTTCTCGCTCATCCATCCAATGAGCGGCAGATCCTTGGAGTTGACGAAGATGTAGCCGAGCTCCGGATCGTAGGCGGTCCCTCCCCAGTTCACGCCGCCGCTGATGCCGGGAAACACGAGCGACGGCTCGGTGCCCTCCGCCTGGAGCCGCAACGGTGTGTAGGGACCGTCGTTGTAGTAGCCCACGTCGTCCCACAACTCGACGCAGGCGGCCGCGTGCCGCGGGTCGGTGTCGGCACCAGTCACGATGTCGTCGCGTCCGATGCTGACCCGCGCCACCGGCGGAGGCTTGAGCGGAATCGGCTGGGTCGGTGAATACCATTCGCCCGGCACGTCCCCGGCGGGCACCGGACGCTCCTCGACGCCGTGCACCGGCTCGCCGGTCTCGCGATTCAGGATGAACATGAACCCTGACTTGCCAACCTGCGCGAGCGCGGGAATCTGTTGGCCGTCTTTCTCGATGGTGAACAGACCGGGCGCGGGCGGCAGGTTGTAGTCCCACAGCTCGTGGTGGATGTTCTGGAAATGCCATTCCAGCTCGCCCGTCCGGATGTCGATGGCGACGGTCGTGTTCCCAAACAGGTTGTTACCGGGACGATCGCCGCCGTAGAAGTTCGCCCCCGGCCCGCTGACCGGCATGTAGACGAGGCCGCGCGCCTCGTCGATGGTGAGCGTGAACGCCCAGACGTTGTTCCCGATGCGATTGCGCCAGCTGTTCCCCGCCCACGTGTCGTTCCCAAAGTCGGTCTCCTGGGGGATGGTGTGAAACTCCCAGAGCAGCTCCCCTGTCGTCGCGTCGAGCGCGCGCGGAAACGGATTCGATGGCTCTCCCCCACCGCGGGGCTGATTGAGATGGGGCGCGATGTGCTCCCCGCCGGGTCCATAGGCGTTCGATCCGAGCAGCAACGTGTCGTTGTAGACCGCGGGAACGCCGGCGTACGGGATCCGCAACTCGACTGCACCCTGGTTCCCGAACGTGAGATCGCGTTCTCCGGTGTCGGCATTGAGCGCAACGAGCGTCCAGAGCGAGGTGAAAAAGATGCGCGGCGGGTGCGCTTCGGTCCCCGGCCAGTACGTCACCCCTCGAAATGACGCCAGTCCCTCCGTCAGCTCGTGCCGCCAGATCTCCTCGCCGGTCTCGGGCCTCAACGCGACAACCCGATTCCCCGCCGGGAGATACATCACCCCGTCGACCACAATCGGCGTCACCTGCTGAAAGAGCTCGTTCGGGCTCGGCCCCTCGATGAATCCATCCTCTGGATGGAACCGATACGACCAGACTTCTCGCAGCGAGCTGACGTTGCGGGTGTTGATCTGGTCGAGAGGCGAATAGCGCGTGCCGGCCAGGTCACGGTTATACGTCGGCCAGTCGGCGGCGGCACTGCGCTCCGGCTCCTGGGCCACCGGCGTCAGTACGGAAGCTGACACAAGCACAATCGCGACCAGCCCCACTGTCACTCCGAGCGCAGGAAGCGATCCTCCGCGCGGACTGCGCATTCCGGTGATGATTCTCATCGGGCTGATCTCCTCTTTTCCTGGACCGGTTCACGTCTCTTATACACCCGATGTCCTGACCGCATCGTCCGATTTCTTCGTCGCGCGTTCTTTAGATTCCTATGGAAACCTGAGCCTATGAGTCTGGTACCCGGTACTCGCCTAGGCGTCTACGAGGTCCAGGCCTTCATCGGCGAGGGAAGGATGGGCCAGGTCTACCGCGCCACCGACACGCAATTGGGCCGCGATGTCGCCTGGAAGAGCCTCTCTGACGCCTTCGCCTCGGACCCGGAACGCCTCGCCCGGTTCCAAAGGGAGGCGCGGCTACTCGCCAGCCTCAACCATCCTGGCATCGCCGCCATCCACGGTATTGAGCAGAGCGACGACACGCGGGCGCTCGTGCTGGAGCTGGTCGAAGGTCCGACCCTGGCCGAACGCATCGAAGCAAGCTCTCTCTCCGGGCAGGGACAAAGGGGCTGGGTTGAGCGGCCTCCCGCTCGAGGACGCGCTGCCGATTACCAAACAGATCGCTGAAGCGTTAGAGGCGGCCCACGAAGCGAGGGTGATCCATCGGGACTTGAAGCCGGCGAACATCAAGGTGCGCGAGGACGGAACGGTCAAGGTCTTGGACTTCGGGTTGGCGAAGGCGCTCGACGTGACGCCGGGGAGTGACCCGAATCAGTCATCCACACTGACCGCCGCCGCCACCGAGATGGGTGTGATCATGGGAACGGCGGCGTATATGTCACCGGAACAGGCGCGGGGCAAGGCCGTTGACAGACGTACAGACATCTGGGCGTTCGGCGTTGTCGTCTACGAGATGCTGACGGGGAAGCAAGCGTTTCCCGGCGAGGCGGTCGCTGACAGTGTGGCCGGGATCATCGAACGGAATGCTGATTACGACACCCTGCCTCTCGACGTGCCGCCATCGATTCGCCAATTGGTGCGCCGCTGCCTGGAAAAAGATCAACGAGAGCGTCTCAGAGACATCGGCGATGCCCGGATCGAGATCAAGCAGGCCCTCGCCACTCCGCCGAGCGACGCCGACCGGACAATCCACGAGCCGCCCGGCCGTCGAGCCGAGGCGGTCCCGGGGCTCGGGGAACAGGAGAACCGGCGGCGGCAGGAGGCAATCGAGGGCTACAAGATCGGCGGGCCTGGCGACTGTCGCCACCGGGATCGGCCTTGGCCCGTTTCTCTACGTCTTCGAGCCTGATAGCGCCATCTGGGCCGTGGGTTTCATACCGCTCATGGTCGGCGTGCCGCTCCTGCTGTACGCGTTTGTCCTGGCACCACGACCGGCACCGGACCACCGGTAGCAGCGGCTGGTTCACCTCCGACGAAACGGCAGCGCGATCATCCAGAAGAGATTCTGCTCGGAGTTGGCCTGGTGCTCATCGAGACCGACCGTCATCTCTTGATGGCCAGCGGCAGGCTGGTCCCGATACGTCCCTAGCAGTCGATCCCACCACGGAAAGTTAAAGCCAAAGTTCTTGGTCATTTCACCGGGGACGACCGAGTGATGGACACGGTGCATGTCGGGCGTGACGACGAACCATCGGAGGACCCGGTCCAGCGCCGCGGGCATCCGGATGTTCGCGTGATTGAACATCGCGGTCAGGTTGAGCGCGATCTCGCTGACGACCACCGCCAACGGGCTGGCGCCCACGAGGATAGTCGCGCTCATCTTGACGCCCATCGACAGCACCATGCTCACGGTGTGAAACCGCAGGCCGGTGGTGACATCGAAGTCGTTGTCGGCGTGGTGGACCTTGTGGAAGCGCCAGAGGAACGGCACGACGTGGAAGAGACGGTGCTGCAAGTACACGACCAGGTCCATCAGCAGCACTGCGGCCGCGAACTCCAGCAGTCGCGGTCCGTCCGTGCGGTTGAACAGGCCCCAGCCGCGGTCATCAGCCAGCACCGCCGCGCCGTAGGCCCCGAGCGGAACCACGAACCGCACTACGACCGTATTCAAAACCGCGAGCGTCAGGTTGGCGGACCAGCGCTGCCGCCCCTGGCGCAGGATCCGGCGTGGCGCCAGTGCTTCCCACAGCGCCATCAGCGCGAGCATGCCGGCGAACGCGCCCAGCCGAACCAACGCCTCGGTGGTGAGAAGGCTCATGGAGGACGACCCCTTAAGTCGACCGGACCGCCGCGGGACCGCCGCCTGCCTCGATGTGGTACGAGCCGCGCAATGATACGCGCACGCCGAGGTAGAGCAGGAGGCCAACCGGCCCCAGCATGAATGTCAGAAGCAGACAAGGGACCACCAGCAGGTGGTTGATACCGGGACGTCACGCATCGCGTACCTGCCACGCGCCGATGAAGAGGTCGAACGCCAGGTAGTGCACCCATCCCGCGAGCAGCAGATACCGGTTGTTGAACAGCCGAGCCACGTCGGCGAGTGATCCGAACTCACCCCCAGCCCCGAAGAAATTCGTAGCGATGAGGCCAGCGTAGAGCAACCCCAAGAGGGTGGGCAAGACCACGCCCGGGATCAACCCGGTAGACCACCACCAGAACGGCAGGAACACGAGCAGCGCCCACCCGGGAAGCACCGCCAGGCCGCGGCCAACGAGAACAGCGTCTCGGGATCCATCGCCATCTCCAGACGGGTCAGAACCTACCGCACACTGCCGCGAAGAATCGGCTCGAGTCGGACAGGTCCGACAGCACCGCATCGGCGCCAGCCTGCCGCAATTCCACTTCGCTGAACGACCCGGTGGCGACGCCAACGGATCGCGCGCCGGCTGCCGCGGCACACTGGACATCAAGGGGTGTATCGCCAACGACCACCGCGTCGGTGGCCGAGGCGATCGGGATTCCGGCGTCACGCGCACGTGCCACCGCAATCGGCACGAGTTCGTCTCGCACCGGCGCATCGTCGCCATACGCCCCGCACGCGAAATACCGCCAGACGCCGAAGTGCTCCAGCTTGATCTGCGCAGCGCGGGCGAAGTTGCCGGTCAAGAGAGCCGAGACGAGCGCGGGCCGCGGCGCCAGTTGCTCCAGCAGTCGCTCGACGCCGGGCATGAGCCCTTTCCTCGGACCTGGGTGGAGGATCTCCTCCTCGAGATATTCGTAGTAGCGTCCAAAGAAGCGTGTCCGCTGCGGCCGGTCGGCCACGACCCCGACGCGGTCGAGCGCGTCGTCAACGATCAAGGCGTCGGTGCGACCGGCCACCGGGACGCCGGAGAAGGCATCGGCGGCGCCGAAGACCTCTTCGAACGCGCGGTTGAGGGCTCGCTTCCCGGCACCACCCGAGAGCAGGAGCGTGCCATCGACGTCGAACAGCACCAGCCGGGTTGCGCCAACGTGTTCTGAACGTGACGCGTCAGGAGTCACTGTCGCCGGCAACCAGCAACTGGTTGACCTTGGTCACGGTGTCCGACGCGACCATCAGCGCGGCCAGCTGCACGCGAAACGCGAAGACATTCGCCCCGAGCATAGCTACGGCGGCAACCGAGTGGACACCGACAGGCAAGACGTCCGTATCGACGCCGCCACCGAGGATGGCGGCGAGCATCGTCAGCCCCATCGCGAGGCTGCCGATGGAGAAGACCGGACGTCTGGCCCGCGCGACGGCGCGATAGAGTTCCTCCGGCAGGCCGCCGTCGGCAACCGCTTCGCGTATCGCCTTCCCCTTGCCAATGAGGTAGAACATCATCATCGAATGGGCGAGCAGCGTGAGCAGCGTGAAGAAGAACCCGAAAGTCGCATGGCGCCCCACGTCGGTCGGTGCCGACACCATGAACCCGATGATGGCGGTGTATCCGAGCCCCCCGATACCGAGCAGCGTCGCCGTGATCAGTGCAGCGGTCATGTTTGGAGTTAGGCGGACGGCGCCTGGCCATGGACCACGCTATGCGCCTCCAGCAGGCGCTGGAACAGTGACATGAAGCGCTCGCGCGGCACGCCCACCTGGCCGAATCGCTTCGCCCGATGGTGCTGGTCACCGTGGAAATCGGACCCGCCGCAGACGGCTAGCTGGTGCTGCTGGGCTAGGCGCAAGTAGTGTGACTCATCGGCGGCGACGTGCTCGCTGTGATAGACCTCGATGGCACCGAGTCCGGCCTTGGCGAGGCTCGGAACGAGGTCGTCGTTCCGCAGCAGTCCAGGGTGGGCCAATGCCGAGACGCCACCGTTGCGCGCCACGAGTCGGACGACATCGGCCGGCGATGCGCCGATCCGGGGCACATACGCGGCACCGTCGTCGGCGAGCCAGCGGTCGAATGCTTCCTGCACTGACGAAACATGGCCCGCGTCGACCAACGCCTGCGCCACGTGGGGACGGGCGACGGCCCTCCCCTCCGCCGCCGCGTCCGAAATCAGGTCTTCAATATCGATCGGCGCGCCTAGTCCCGCCAGCTTCTCCGACATCTCCCGCGCGCGACGCGAACGGTCGCTCCGCTGGTCGACGAGAAACGGCACGAGCCCGGACGGATCCGGGTCGAGAAAGTAAGCCAGCATATGGACGTCGCGCCGGTTGTCGACCGCGGTGATCTCGATCCCCGGTAAGAACTCCATGCCACGTGAGGCCGCCGCCGCCGCCGCTTCGGCGACACCGGCCATCGTGTCGTGGTCGGTCACGCTGAGCGTCCGAATGCCGACGGCAAACGCCCGGTCCACGAGCGCCGACGGCGCCAACGCACCATCAGACGCAGTGGTGTGCAGATGGAGGTCAATCATCGGCGCGCCCTCAGGTTGCGACGCACGGCGGGGCACGAGGAGCCCGTGACCAGAGCCCCGCGCTGTCACGGGCTCCTTTACGCGCTCGCCCGGCGCGTCCGCTTCGCGCGTCGAGGCGACGTTTTCGACTGACGAGCGGACAGGGCGCGATATTCGCGGATGAGCAACTCGAGGTGCTCGCGTTCCTCGTCCGCGAACTCGAGGAAGATGCGCTTGCCCTCCGAATCTTCGAAACGCTCGCCATAACGCTTGAAGAACCGGTGCGACCCGCGTTCGCAGCGAATCCCGATCTTGAGCGCTTCCTTTGCGTCGACGCCGCGTGTGAGCTCCTCCGCCCCGGTAGCAAAGAGGCCGTTCGCCGCGCCCTTGAAGAAGAGAAACGTCGGCCGCGACTCAAGCTCCGGGTCGTGATCGAGGAGCTCGCTGTACCGCGCTTCGAGCGTCGCGAGATGCTCCTTCTCCTCGTCGGCGAGCTTTCGAAACACGCGCCGGCCGCGAGCGTCCTTCGTGAGGCGCGCGGCGCGTGCGTAGAAGTCCAGCCCGCTTCGCTCGGTCGCAATCGCGATACGCAGCGCGTCTCGCGCAAACAGCAACTCCGTCGTGACCTTGCCGTCCGGATGCCGACGCCCTGTCCGACACTCCTCGCACGTGCCATAGATCTGGAGCACGCTCTGCCGCGCGCTGAAGCCGCGAGCCGAGGCAATCTCCTCCACCAGTACCTCGATGTCTGAGGAGAGAAACTCCGACGATTGGTTGCAGGTCTTGCAGATGAGGTGGAAGTGCCGCGGGTGGCGATACGAATGCTCGAATCGAAACCGTCCCTCGCCGAAATCAACCTTCCGCGCGATGCCGGCCTCGACCATCCACTGCAGCGTGCGATAGACGGTGGCGCGACTGATCTTGTGGTCGTCACGACGCATGATCTCAACGAGATCGTCCGCGCTGAGATGGCCTTCTTGTCGGAGAAAAACGTTAACGATCAGGTCGCGCTTACTGGAACGCTTCCCACCCGGGGGACGAAGGCGCGCCAGATACGCGGATTGAGGTTCCATTGCGGAGAAAGAGTCGAATATCCGGAGCGGCCGTCGGGTGGAATACGCCGGCGGCCATGCCGGACGACGGTGTCTGAAGTTGCCACGTGCCGCCGCTAGACGCCGAACGATTGCCCGCAGCCGCAGGTCGATTTGGCGTTCGGGTTCTTGATCGTGAAGCCGCCGCCCATGAGGTTGTCGACAAAGTCCACCTCGGCGCCGGTCAGGTAACGGATGCTGATCGGGTCGACGAATAGGGTGACGCCGTTGCACACGAATATCTTGTCGGCGTCGGCGTCGCCCACCCCATCTTCGATCATCAACCCGTACTGGAATCCCGAACAGCCGCCGCCCTGCACAAACACTCGCAGCCCGGTCTCGTTCTTTTGTTCCTCATCCAGGAGGGCCTGAATCTTTCCCGCCGCGGCTCTGCGCTTACAGTTACCGGCCCGGTCGCTACAGTCGTCATTTCAGGCACGTGGATCGTCTCCCTTACGCCCCTGATTATAGCGACCGCGTCCAAGCCGCTTCAAGGCGTCGCGGTGGAGGCCCCATGGCGTGCCGTCATAACCATCTGTTGACACGCGTGTTACGCCGCTGCCTTTCCTTACGAACGGTGCTCGGGCGATACTGACGCCCCATGACCGCGACAGACGACGAACTACTGGACGAGGCCGAGCGACAGTGGCATCGGCTTGTCGAGGCGAGGCCAGACCTCACGGCGGCGGTCGATCTGCAACGCGTGCTCGTGACTCGCGGCTTGGAGCTGGGTGC
Organism: Vicinamibacterales bacterium; assembly: GCA_963662965.1. GTDB lineage: Bacteria > Acidobacteriota > Vicinamibacteria > Vicinamibacterales > UBA8438 > DTWD01. The sequence continues at coordinate 1,231,119 of OY759970.1, forward strand.
TGACCCCGCGGTCGTGGCTCAGCGAACCACGGCCGTGCCGGACGATCTCCTCGATCGTTTCTCGCGGCGCGAAGCGCCGGTCCTGGAGCTCGCGGTGGAGCTCGACGTCGATCGTCTGACGTCGTATCTGCTGCGGTTCTGCGACGACTTTGCGGCCGGCGGTGCGGGAGAGCCGGCGCGCAACGTCCGTCGCGTCCTCGAGCAGGGTGAGATCGAGCCAGGGTCACTGATGCGGGCCTCACTCCTGCGGCAGCAGGAACCGATCCGGATGCGGGCGACGCACCTCGGCGTCTCTCCCGATCTCGTGTGGCTGGTGGCCGAGCTCTCGGTCGGACCGCTCGCACATCGGCTGCAGCACGCCGCGCTCGTCTCTGCGGAGACCGCCGATCCGAAGGCTCTGGCGGCGACCCGATCCTGGTCACGGGGCCACTGCCCCGCGTGCAGGTCGTGGCCGGCGTTTGCCGAGTCGTGGTCAGGCCACCGCCATCTCCGATGCTCGTTCTGCGGCGCCGACTGGTGCCCGCCAGAGGAAACATGCGTCTACTGCGACCGTGGCGGCAACGGGTTCCTGACGGCGGCGGACGGCGATCGGCTAACCCGGAGGCTCGAATTCTGCCGGTCGTGCGGCGGCTATTTGAAGCAGGTCGATGTCGAAGCACCGACGCCGTTTGCCCTGCTTCCGGTTCTTGATCTCAAGACGAGCGACCTCGACGTCGGTGCCGTCGGGCGAGGCTACGGGCGCCCACCGATGCGGGAGTTCACCGCGTCCGCCGCGCCGTGTTCCCCGGACGCCGTGCCATAATCGTGATCCGATGTGCCGCCGACATCGACTCGCCATCCACGTCGCCGCGGCGTCGCTGATGACCGTCCTGACCGCGACGGGGATGGACGGGCAGCAACGCGCCCCCCATGGACGCCTCTTCCCGCCCGAGGCACTGGGCGATCTGGAGGGTCCCGACCGTGACGCCTGGCAGGAGCCCGAGCGCATCATGGACGCGCTCGGGATCGCGGACGGCGCCGTTGTCGCTGACGTCGGCGCGGCCGGCGGCTGGTTCACGGTCAGGCTGGCGAATCGGGTCGGCCCGAACGGCTTGGTCTACGCCGAAGACATCCAGCGCGAGATGATCCAGTCGATCAATCGGCGGGTCGTCCGCGCGGAGCTGAGCAACGTCCAGACGATCATCGGCACCCCAAGCAACCCGCTGCTGCCCGGACCGGTTGACGCGGTCCTCATCGTCGAAGTGTACGGCGCCGTGGACGACCCGGTTACGTTGCTGCGCAACGTCGTGCCGCGCCTCAAACCAGGCGGACGCGTCGGCATCGTCGAGTACCGGCTCGACGGTGGCGGCCCCGGGCCGCCCCTCGACCAGCGCGTCGACCCCGACACGGTGATCCGCGAGGCGGAAGCGGCCGGCCTGCAGCTCATCACGCGCGACGATAGTTTCCGATTCCAATATCTCCTCGTCTTCGTCGCCGACAGCGATGCCGAGTAGGAGGAGGGCGCACACGGCGCAGCCAGCCCCGTCTGAATCATGACGCAGGTCGCGCTGACGATCGCGGGGAGCGATTCCTGCGGCGGCGCTGGAATCCAGACCGATCTAAGGACATTTGCCGCGCACGGGCTCTACGGCGTCAGCGCGGTGACGGCCGTGACCGCCCAGAGCCCGGTCGGCATCACCGCATCCCACATCGTCCCCGCGGACATCGTCGCCGCCCAGATCAACGCCGTGGCGGACTACCTGCCGGTGGCCGGCGTCAAGACCGGCATGCTTGGACGTCGTGACATCGTCGATGTCGTGGCCACCATCATGAAGACGCGCGGCCTCCAGCCTGTCGTCGACCCCGTCTTGATGTCGACGAGCGGTACCGCGCTGGCCGACCGCGACGCGGTCGAACTGCTCACGGAGCGATTGCTGCCGCAAGCGGCGGTCGTGACTCCGAACAAGGCGGAAGCAGAGCAGCTGAGTGGAATCACGATCCGGACGCTCGTTGACGCGCGCGACGCCGCCTGCCGCATACGAGATCTCGGACCGGCGACGGTGGTCGTCACCGGCGGTCACCTCGATGTCGGTGACCAGACCGTCGTCGACGTCGTGCACGACGGCCACGACCTCCTCGAGATTGCGGCGCCGCGCGTGCCGCTGGTTGACGGACATCAGACCCACGGTACCGGCTGTACATACAGCGCCGCGCTGGTTGCGCGCCTCATCGCGGGAGACGGCGTCGTCGACGCGGCACGGAAGGCGCAGCAGTTCGTCGCCGATGCGATTCGACGTGCCCACGACTTCGGACGCGGCGGGCTAATTTCAGACGGGGCTGGCTGCCCCGAACCCCACCGCCGGAGCTAGCCGGCGCCCGGCGCCGCTGCGGCGAGGGCGCGCACGTGCGCGCCCCGCGGCCGCGGTGTGGGGCGTGGGGGTCCCCACGAGCGGTCGCGACAGGGTTTGGAACGGTCAGCCCCATCTAAACAAGAGCTCGGGGCAGTCAGCCCCGTCTAAGTAAAGAGGCCTGCTATACTGCAGAAAATGGGGATGTTAGCGTTCGTGGTCACCACCGATCCGCTCGATCTCGGCACGATAGTGAACCTCGTGGCGAGGCGGCTCGAAGACGCGCCCGCGAGCGCCGGCGCGGTGGCCTCGTTCCTCGGTACGGTACGGAACGAGAATCAAGGTCGCAGGGTCGACCGGCTGGAATACGAAGCGTACGAACCGCTGGCGGTGAAAGCGTTTCAGCGGATCGCCGACGAATCCTCGGGGCGCTGGCCGGAGACGCATCTCGCGGTGCATCACCGAATCGGCCGCTTGGACATTGGCGAGGCGAGCGTGGCGATCGCCGCCGCGTCACCGCACCGGGCCGACGCATTTGCGGCTTGCCGATACGCGATTGAACGCATTAAGCAGATCGCGCCGATTTGGAAGCACGAGTACTTCGAGGGCGGTGATGTCTGGGTCGAGGGGGCGAGGGCGGATCCTGAGGACGAGGAGGCCCGCCAGACCGCGCTCCGTCTCGCATGCGCATAACGATTCATCTCTTCGCCCGGCTGCGAGACATCGCGGGGGCGTCCGATCTGGTGCGTGAGGTCCCGGTCGGCGCGACCGCGCATGCACTGTGGGACGGTCTGACGCGGGAGTTCCCGGACTTCGCCGCATACACCGATGCCGTCTCAACGGCGGTAAACGAAGAGTACGCGCGGATGGATTCCGAGCTCTCGGACGGCGATGAGATCGCGTTCTTGCCGCCGGTGTCGGGAGGCTAGTGGAGTATCCGGCCAGGACACCTATATGTTCGACAAACTGCAGGCGATCGAAGAACGATACGACAAGCTGATGACGATCATCAGCGACCCAGCGGTGCAGGCCGACCAGCAGGAGTACCGTACCCACACGAAAGCGATCGCCGAGATCCAGCCGGTGGTTGAGAAGTTCAAGGAGTACAAGGGGATCGTCGCGGAGGCGGCGCAGGCGAAGGAGCTTGCCGGGGGCGCCGACGCGGACGATGATGCCGAGCTTCGCGAGCTGGCCGAACAAGAACTCGCGGAGCTTGAAGTACGTCGAGACGCGCTCCTGAACGAGATCAAGGTTCTTCTCGTGCCGAAGGATCCGAACGACGACAAGAACGTCGTGCTCGAGATTCGCGCCGGCACCGGAGGCGACGAAGCCGGGCTCTTCGCCGCCGATCTGTTTCGGATGTACACCCGCTACGCGGAATCGCTCGGGTGGCGGGTCGAGGTGCTCTCCTCGAACGAGACGGGCGTCGGTGCGATCAAGGAAGTCGTCGCGCTGATCGAGGGGAAGCGGGCGTACGGCCGCCTCAAGTACGAGAGTGGCGTCCATCGTGTCCAGCGCGTGCCGGCGACCGAAGCGAGCGGGCGCATTCACACGTCGACGGCGACGGTGGCGGTGCTGCCAGAAGCTGAGGAGGTCGACATCCAGATCGACCAGAAAGACCTCCGCATCGACACGTTCTGCTCGAGCGGACCGGGTGGACAAAGTGTCAACACGACGTATTCCGCCGTCCGCATCACGCACATACCGACCGGCCTGGTCGTCTCGCAGCAGGACGAGAAATCGCAGATCAAGAACAAGGCGAAGGCGATGAAGGTGCTCCGCTCGAGGCTCTACGAGATCGAGCGGCAGCGCCAGCAGGACGAGATCGCCAGCGACCGACGGGGCCAAGTGGGAAGCGGCGAACGGTCGGAGAAAATCCGGACATACAATTTTCCCCAGACTCGCATCACCGACCATCGCATCGGTTTCACGACGCATCAGCTTCCGGCCGTCCTGGCCGGCAGACTCGATGAGCTGATCGAGGCGGAGGTGACGCACTTCCAGTCCGAGAAGCTCAAGGCCGAAGAGGCTGCTTCGACGCCATGACGCTACGCGAACAGGTGGCTCACGCCACCGAGCGCCTGGTGCAGGCAGGCGTCGAGGGCCCGGAAGCTGTCGCTGATGCGGAGGTGCTGGCCCGCCATGTGCTGGGCTGGGATCGCGCCAGATATCTCGTCCGTCGTCGCGACGCGGTCCCCGACCACTTTGACGGCGCCTACCGCCCCCTCATCGACCGTCGCGTACGTCGGGAACCGATCTCCCTGATTACGAAGCGACGAGAGTTCTGGGGACTGGAATTCTCGATCAAACCAGGCGTGCTGACGCCGCGCCCAGAAACCGAACTCATCGTTGAGGCGTCGATAGACCTGCTCGGTGCCCGCATCGATGCGCCGTTGTCCATCGCCGATATCGGCACCGGGTCGGGGTGTCTTGCCGTGGCACTGGCGGCCACGTTCCGCCATGCGACGGTCAGCGCCCTTGACACCTCACCGTCCGCTCTCACCCTCGCACGGCAGAACGCGACGGCCCATGGCGTGGCGGAGCGGGTCAGGGTGGTCGACGCGTCGTTTTCGGGTTGGCTCACGAGGCGTGCCGTGGAACGTCCAGACGACCGCTTCGATCTCATTGTCGCCAATCTGCCGTACATTCCGACTCACGACACCGAGACGCTTCCTCCGGAAGTGCGGCTCTATGAGCCAGCCGCCGCGCTCGACGGCGGTCCCGACGGGCTTGCCCCGCTGCGCCGACTCCTCGATGTGGCACCCGCGTGCCTGGAATCCAGTGGATTCCTGATTGTGGAAATCGGCGTCCGGCAGGCTCGGGAGCTCACTCAGGCCGTTGCGGCGGCGCCGGAGCTGTGCTTGAGGGGTTTCCGAACCGACCTGCAGGGGATCCCGCGCACGGCGATCATCGTGCCCGTAGGAGACCGGGCCTGAACCTCATGTCAGACTGCCTGTTCTGCAAAATCGCGAACGGAGAAATTCCGAGTGATGTCGTGTACGAGGACGACGACGTCGTCGCCTTCAACGACATCAATCCCCAAGCGCCAACCCATGTGCTGGTCATCCCCCGACGGCACATCAGCACGATGAACGACCTGACGGCTGACGACGAGCGGATGGTCGGCAACCTCGTGCGACGGGCCGGGGTGATCGCCACATCGTTAGGACACGCCGACGCCGGCTATCGAACCATCTTCAACTGCAACACAGCGGCGGGCCAGACGGTCTTTCATATCCATCTGCACCTCTTAGCCGGCCGCCCCCTCACGTGGCCACCTGGCTAGGAGCGCCGGTAACTCGGCAAGGGTCCGTATCATCGGCACGCCATCGACTGCGTCGTCCCCCCGATGGCCTGATCTGACCAAGAGGACGGCGGCCATCCCGACCTGCCGAGCGCCCGCGACGTCGTGGGTCACGCTGTCGCCCACCATCACCCCGTGCGCGGCCGGCACGCCCATCAGCTCGAGCGCCGCACGAAAAATACTCGGGTGCGGTTTCAAATACCCTTGGTCAGACGATGACACCGCCGCGGTCACGTAGGGCTCCAGCTCGAAGTGCCTTTGGAACGACGCGAGGCAGCGGTGCGTGTTCGAGATCAACCCGATCCGATATCCGGCCGCATGCAGCGCCACGAAGGCAGACTTGACGTCGTCGTACAGCGCGAAGTGATGGCACGCCGCCCACTCGTCGTAGATCTCACGCGCGCACGCGTCGAGTCCCGTCCCGCCGGCCCCCATCTCGACGAGGACCCGCTTCGCGTATCGCACGAACGGCTCCGGGCGGTAGACGTCGTCCTGTAGGCGATCGAGCTCGACCGACGCCCGACGCACCGCCTCGTCGAAGCGCGACGGCTCGGCCCGGAGGCCGTGACGGACCGCGAATGATCGGTATCCCTCCCCGTCGAAGGTCGGTCCGGGATAGATCAGGGTGAAGTCGACGTCGAAAAAGATGGCCCGCATACGTTCGCCTAAGATTTAGGCCGCCAGGGACGGCCAAGGCGCGCACGGCGCGCCTCGCGGGCGCGGAGTGGGGCCTTGGGGGTCCCCGCGTAGCGCCCCACGCGGGTTCGGAGCACAGCCCCTCCTGATTATGGCCCGGCGACCGCGACCATCGCGCGGTCGCTGTCGAGCGCCTCCGCGGCGGCCGCGTTGACCTGGTCACGTGTCACCGCTTCGATCAACCCGGGCACCCGTTGCGCATAGTCCAGTCCGAGGTCGAATCGCTCGACGTTCTGGAGGAAGCCGGCGATGCCAGCGTTGGTCTCGAGCGTGCGCGGTAACGATCCGACAAGATATCGCTGGGCGTCTTGCAACTCTCGCTCGGTCACACCGTCGGTCGTCATCCGCGCGACCTCGCGGTCAATCGACTCGATCGCGCGATCGACGTTGGCGCCGTTGACCCCGGCCCGCACGACGAGAGGTCCGGCAATCCGGCTCGCCTCGAAGCTACAAAAGGCGTAATACGCCATCCCCTGCTGCTCGCGGATGCTGTGTCCCAACCGTCCGCCCATCCCGTACTGGCCGAAGATATTCGCCATGAGCGTGTAGGGGTGGTAGCGGGAATCGTCCCGAGCGATCGTCGTGAAGCCGTAGGCGATGTCGGCCTGCGACTTGCCGGGCATCCTCATCAGATCTTGGCGACGCTCGGTCGCCACCGGCGGGTCGTCGAGCGTCGGCGCGGCGCCGCCGCTCGCCTGCCACGATCCGAGCGCGGCTGAGGCCGCATCGAGCGCGGTGTCTGATGTGACGTCGCCCACGACGACCAGCGAGAGCGAGTCGGGCACGATCCGCATCCGATGGAACTCGACGAGCGCATCGCGGTCGATCCGCCCAACCGACTCGGGCGACCCCTTGCTCCGGCGTCCGTACGGGTGGTCCTCGCCGTAGAGCATCGCCATGAGTCGCTCGATCGAACGCGTGGCCGGGTTGTCCTCGGCCTGCTGGAGCGCGGTGAGCACTTCACCGCGTCGAGTGGCGACCTCCTCGGCCGGCACGGTCGGCTCGCGAATGATTGACGTGATGACCTTCAGTATCTGCTCGAAGTCCTCGGACAGACAGGTGCAGCTGATCCCGAACGCGTGTCTGCTCACCGAGACCGACAGGGACACGCCGCTGGCATCGAGAACCTCGGCAATCTCGTCGGCGGTCTGTGCCTGCGTGCCGCGATCGATCACCCGCGAGAGAAAGTACGCGGTCCCGAGCGCGTCGGCCGGATCGAATAGGCTGCCGGCCTCGAGCGCGAGGTTGATGCTGACTGCCGGCGTCGTGGTGGTTGGCTGGACAAGTACGACGATACCGTTGTCGAGAGTTTGCCGAGTCAGCGTCAGGGCCGCAGACATGCCGTCTGGCGTCATGCCGGCTCGAACCACCCGACGGTGCGGTTGTCGGCCTCGAGATAGCGCGCCGCCACACGTGCGACGTCGTCGCACGCGACCTCGTGCAGACGACGCGGAAGCGCATGGTACGTATCGACGCTCGATACCGTCTCGAAGAACCCCAGCTGGTGCGCCAGGTTGGTCACGCTATCGGTCTCAAAGACCATGCGCGCGCGCAGCTGCCCTTTCGCCCGCACGAGCTCCGGCTCGGTGATGCCGGCCGCCCGGACGGCATCGAGCTCCGTCAGTGTCGCCGCTTCGATATCCGACGACAGCACGCCGCTCGCCGCCGTGACCGACACGACGAAGAGAAAGGGATGCGCGGTGGCCGCCAGGGCACCGCCCACGTTCGACGCCAAGCGGCGGTCGACGAGCGCGCGATACAGACGAGCCCGCCGCTGTGGCGGCTGCCCGCGAAAGCTCGTCCACAAGTTGAGCCCTTTGGCACCCGTCAGCACCGCGTCGAGCACCAGCATTGGCGCGAAGTCGGCATCGTCGACCGCCGGTGCGTGATAGCCAACCTTGAGATACGCGGTCGTTCCCGGTCGGCGGATAACGACACGGCGCTCACCGACCTGCGACGGTTCCGCGGTCTGGACGCGTGGCGGCGCCGGCCCCGCCGCGATTCCGCCAAACGCGCGCTCCGCCCGGCGGCAGGCGTCGGCAACGTCCACGTCCCCAACGATCACCAGCGTCGCATTGTTCGGTAGGTAGTGGCGCCGATAGTAGCCGTAGAGATCATCGCGGGTCATCGCTTCGAGGTCGGCCTGCCACCCGATCGTCGGGTGGCGATACGGATGCGCCTTGAACGCGGTCGCCGTCAATTCGATATCGAGCAGGTTGTCCGGGTCGTTCTCGCCGCCCTGGAGCTCCGAGATAATCACCGTCCGTTCCGAGTCGCACGCCTCAGGCTCGTAGAGACAGCTGCTCATCCGCTCCGATTCGATAAAGAGCATGTCGTCGAGCGCGTCGCGCGTCGCGGTTTCCATGTAGGTGGTCTGATCAATCCAGGTGTACCCGTTCCAAAAACCACCATAGCGATCGATGATCCCCTTCATGTCGTCGCGCGGAATCTTCCGCGTCCCCTTGAAGTTCATATGCTCGACCCAGTGCGAGACCCCGGTGAGGCCGGGCACTTCATCTTTCGATCCGACGCGATACCAACACCACGCCGAGACGAGCGGGGCGGTGTGGACGCTGCGGACCAGAACCTTCAGACCGTTGTCGAGCGTGGTGACCGTGAGGTCGTGTTCACGTGTAGGAGCAGTCGTGTCGAGAGTCATCGATACCATTATATTTGCACTACAATTGATGCAAGTAGCGCTTGGAAAGCGATTTACGCGATTAGCCCCGAAGACGGGCCGTCGACACCATGTCCGACTGGAAGGATACGCTCAATCTCCCGCGCACTGGCTTTCGCATGAAAGCGAGTTTGCCGACCACCGAGCCTGAAACCATTGCGCGCTGGGAAGCGTCCGACCTGTACGGGCAGATTCGCGATAGTCGTCTGGGCGCGCCGCGCTATGTCCTGCACGACGGGCCGCCTTATGCAAACGGCCGGATCCACCTCGGTCATGCACTCAACAAGATCCTGAAGGACTTCATCGTCAAATCGCGGACGATGGCCGGCTTCGACGCGCCGTACGTGCCTGGATGGGACTGCCACGGCCTGCCGATCGAGCTACAAGTCGACCGCCAGCTGGGCGCCAAGAAACGGGACATGAGCGCGGCCGATGTCCGGCGCGCGTGCCGCGAGTACGCCGGCAAATACGTCGACGTCATGCGAACCGAATTCAAGCGGCTCGGCGTCCTCGGCGCCTGGGACACGCCGTACCTCACGATGGACTATCGCTACCAGGCCACCATCGTACGCGCCCTCGGCACGTTCGTCGAGCAGGGTCTCGTCTACCGGGGAAAAAAGCCGGTTCACTGGTGCATCCATTGCCGCACGGCCCTCGCGGAAGCGGAAGTCGAGTACGAGGCCCATCGGTCGCCGTCGATCTACGTCGAGTTTCCTCTGGCGGAGACCGCCCGACCGGCGCTGACGGAGCTGGCGCCAGCGTTGGCGGACCGGGCCGTCTCGGTGCTCATCTGGACCACGACACCGTGGACGATTCCGTCGAACCTCGCGATCGCCTTTCATCCAGAACTGACATACGGCGCCTACGAGAATACGACGGCAGACGGGAAGCCTGGCGCCGTGATCCTGGCCACCGCGCTCACCGGCCGCGTCGCCAACGAAACTGGGCGTAGCCTCGGCGCCGCGCTCGCGACATTTCGGGGACGCGACCTCGAGCACGTCAGATTTCGCCACCCGTTGTACGACCGAGACGCGGTCGCCGTGCTCGCCGACTACGTCACGCTCGAACAAGGAACCGGCGCGGTACACACCGCTCCCGGGCACGGCTCGGACGACTTCCACACCGGCGTGCGCTATGAACTCGAGGTGTACGCCCCGGTCGGTCCTGGCGGACACTTCGACGACGACGTTGGCCTCTTCGCGGGGCAACAGGTGTTCGAGGCCAATCCGAAGGTCGAGGCAGCGCTGGCGGACCGAAAGCGGCTCTGGCATCGTACCGACCTCGACCACTCGTATCCACACTGCTGGCGGTGTCACCATCCGGTCATTTTCCTGGCCACATCACAGTGGTTCATCGCCCTCGACACCAACGACCTTCGTCAACGTGCGCTGGAAGCGATCGCCGGTGTGGAATGGTTTCCATCCTGGGGCGAGGAGCGGATTCACAAGATGGTGGCGAACCGCCCCGATTGGTGTATTTCACGACAGCGGTCGTGGGGGGTGCCGATCCCGGCGCTTTACTGCACGTCGTGCCACGAGGCGGCGCTGACGAAGACGCTCACCGACAGGGCCGCGGACATCTTCGCCGAGCATGGCGCCGACGCGTGGTACGAGCGAGACCTGAGCGAGTTCGTGCCGGACGATTTTGCCTGCCCTTCGTGCGAGCACCGCACGTTCGAGCGCGAACGCGACATCCTCGACGTCTGGTTCGACTCCGGAGCGAGTCATGAAGTCGTGCTCGGATCGGAGTCCGGGCTCGCGTGGCCAGCGAATTTGTATCTGGAAGGCTCGGATCAGCATCGCGGCTGGTTCCACAGCTCACTGCTGGTCGGCCTCGGGACCCGCAACGCGGCTCCATACCGGCAAGTGCTGACGCACGGATTCGTCGTCGATGAGGACGGTCGCAAGATGTCCAAGTCGCTCGGCAATGTCATCGAGCCGGGCACGATCATCAAGCGCAATGGGGCCGAAATCCTCCGCCTCTGGGTCGCGATGGTCGACTACCGCGAGGAAATGCGACTCGGGAACGAGATCCTGGCTCGTGTGGTCGAGGCGTATCGCAAGATCCGAAATACGCTCCGGATCTTGGTCGCGAATCTGTACGACTTCGACCCGGTGGCCCACCGGATGCCGGTGCGAGAACTGGAAGAAGTGGATCGGTACGCGCTCGCCCGCTACGGCGAGACCGCCGTCAAGATCTTGGACGCGTACGAGCGCTACGAATTCCAACCGATCTCGCACGCGGTCAACCATTTCTTGACCGTCGATCTCAGCGCGTTCTACGTCGACATCTCGAAAGACCGGCTCTACACGTTTGCGGCGAATTCCCCGGTGCGTCGGTCGGCGCAGACGGCGATCTACACCATGATCGACGGTCTCACTCGACTTCTGGCGCCTGTTCTTCCGGTCACGGCGGAAGACCTCTGGGGCCACCTCCCGGGGTCGCGCGAGTCGAGCGTGCACTTGGCCGCGTTTCCCGCGGGGTGCGAGGCCCTCATCGACCGCGACCTACTCGCACGCTGGCAGCGGCTGCTGGCACTCCGCGACACCGTCAACGCGGAGCTCGAACGACTGCGACAGGAGAAGACGGTCGGCACGTCCCTCGAAGCGACTGTGATGCTCCGGGCGAGCGGTACGACGGCGGCGCTGGTCGATCAATATGCCGCGATACTCCCGACGCTCTTCATCACGTCAGCGGCGGTCGTGACGTCGAGCGTGGCGTCGCCGGTCGATGCCGACGGCGCCGCGGACGCCCAGTTCACCGAGGAGGGCGGCGCGGCGACGATCGAGGCACGTCGTGCCGACGGCGTCAAGTGCGAGCGCTGCTGGCGCTACGTCGAGTCAGTGTCGCCCACAGAGCCCGCGGGACTGTGTCAACGGTGCGTCGATGCCTTGTCGGAGGCGATGGAAGTTGTCGGTTAGTTTCCCGTCACGACGGCTGATGGTCGGTGTTGCGGCGGGGATTCTGTTGCTCGACCAGCTGACGAAGGTGCTCGTACGGCAGCAACTCACGCTGCACGAAAGCGTAAGCGTGATCCCCGGGTTCCTCGACCTACGTTACGTGCAGAACACTGGGGCCGCGTTCGGCATCCTGAACGCGGCCGACATTCCCTTTAAGCCCGCACTGATGACGGCGGTGGCGTTGTTCGCGTTGATCGCGATCGCCGTGTATACGAGCCGCCTCTCGTCAGACGAACCGTTGGCCAAGCTCGGGTTGGCCGCCATTCTCGGCGGCGCATGCGGCAACCTCGTCGATCGCATCACGGCGGGCTACGTCGTCGACTTTATCGATGTCTATTGGGGCACGTGGCACTTCTGGGCATTTAACGTCGGCGACGCCGCCATCACGGTCGGCGCCGGCTGTCTCATCCTCGACATGGCGATCTTGAAAAGGCATGTATCCGAAACTGTTTGACCTCGGACCGATCAGCATCTACACCTACGGCCTGCTCCTGGTGTCAGCTTATCTCATCGCGTTGCAGGCAGGCGTGTTGCGTGGCCGAGCGCGGGGTCTGAACGGCGACCGCATGATGGACCTTGGCATCGCCAGCATCGTGAGCGCGCTCATCGGTGCCAAGCTGCTGCTCTTCGTCGTCGACTTCGACCACTTCACCTCGAACCCGGCCGAGCTCTGGACGCTCGTGCGGTCTGGCGGCGTCTTTTACGGTGGACTGCTGCTCGCCGTTGGTGTTGCGTTGTGGTACATGCGACGGCACGCGATGCCGGTGTGGACCACATGCGATGCGTTTGCGCCTGGTATTGCGCTCGCGCAGTCCGTCGGTCGGGTCGGCTGCCTCCTGGCCGGATGCTGCTACGGTCACGCGACGGACCTCCCGTGGGGTATCACCTTCACCAACCCGCTCGCGGCCAGCAATGTCGGCACACCATTGGGGGTCAGCCTGCACCCGACGCAGATCTATGAGTCGGTCGCGACGCTCGCCATATTCGGATTCCTCTTGCTCTACGAGCGCAAGGGCAACGCGTTCCCGGGACGCACGTTCTGGAGCTACCTCCTGCTCTACCCCACGACACGCTTCTTCATCGAGTTCTATCGTGGCGACCCGCGCGGGACCGTCTTCGACGTCCTGTCGACATCGCAGTTCGTCTCGGTACTTCTCGTTCCACTGAGCATCGTGATGCTGGTGGTCCTCGCACGGTCGGACGGACCGACGACCGGCCGGAGTCCGGCACGTGCGCAGGCGGCCTAAGTGGTCCCGGTCATAATTACGGTGACGTATTCGGGTAACGAGGCGCCCGCTCAGCAAGGCGCGAGGAGGGAGCATACCGGGAGGATGCGACTGACGAGCAACGCCACGGAGCGGGATGCATCGCTGGCCGAACGTTGCCGTAATTATGACCGGGACCACTAAGCCCGTGGCGAAACTCGTTCGCCACGAGAAAAAGGGTGCGCACGGCGCGCCCCCGCCGGCACGGAGTAGGGCGAAGGGGTCCCCGCCCCTCGGCAAACTCGGGGCGGCCCGAGTGCGTCGAGGGACGCGAGTGCCGGCGACGGGGTTCGGGGCAGTCGGCCCCGTCTACCCGACAGACGCAACCGGCGAACCGGAGCGAGTGAAGATCGAGGTCAGCGACGAGCACGCCGGCAGCCGGCTCGACCAGTTCCTGACGGCCCACCTCGCCGACACCACCCGTTCGCAGATCCAGCGCCTCATCAAAGACGGTCGCGCGCACGTCGACACCCGACCGGGCCGAGCCAGCACGCCAGTGCATTCCGGTAGCGTGGTCCAGCTTGAGATCCCGCCGCCGGTCGCCACTGCCCCGCACGCCGAGGCTCTGCCACTCGACGTCGTCTATGAGGACGGCGACCTCATCGTGGTCAACAAACCCGCAGGGATGGTGGTGCATCCGGCAGCGGGACATCCGGATGGAACGCTGGTCAACGCGCTCTTGCACCGCGTGACCGACTTGAGCGGCGTCGGCGGCGAGCTCCGCCCCGGCATCGTGCACCGACTCGACCGTGGCACATCTGGACTCATCGTCGTCGCCAAGAACGATCTGGCCCACGCGGAACTCTCTCGTCAGTTCAAAGACCGGGAAGTCGAGAAGGAATATGCGGCGTTGGTGTGGGGCCTGGTGCAGCAGGGACGTCGCATTGACTTGCCGATCGGTCGCGATGCGGTGGATCGGAAGAAGATCTCGGCCCGCTCACGGCGCGCCCGCGAGGCGGTCACGCGCGTGACCAAAGCCGAGCACCTCGAGGGCGTCTCGCTTATCCGGGTGGCGATCGCGACCGGGCGGACGCATCAGATCCGTGTCCACCTGAGCGCGATTGGACATCCGATCGTCGGAGACCCGGCCTACGGTGGGAAGAAGCGCCACCCGCCTCCGCATCTGCGGGCGGTTCAGCGGCTCGAGCGACCCTTCCTGCATGCGGCGCGACTCGCGTTCACACATCCCCGCGATGGACGGCGGATCGAACTCTCGCGCGGCCTCGCGGACGATCTACAGACGGTCGTCGACGACATCCGAGAGGTCACGAAGCGCCGCCGCGCGGACCGCTAACACTACGAGCCGGGGTGCAAACAGAGGCGACCGGGCGCGCATAGCGCGCCCCGCCCGCACGGAGTGGGGCGAAGGGGGCCCCGCCCCCACGGTAAACTCTGGGCGTCCCGAGTGCGTCGAGGGACGCGAGTGCCCGCGACGGGGTTCGGGGCAGTCAGTTCAGTCTAACTATGGAGGGGCGTGATGAGCGAGGCGACCGGCACGATGCTCGAGAGCCGCACGGTGCACCACGGGCGCGTCTTCACCACGGTGACAGACCGCGTACGCCTGCCGAACGGTCGCGAAACGGACCTCGATATCGTCCGACACCGGTCATCTGTGATCTTGGCCCCGATGCCCGATTCCGACCACATCATCTTGGTCCGGCAATACCGTTACGCCATCAACCGCTGGGTCTGGGAGCTCCCGGCCGGCAACGTCGAGGACGGCGAGCATCCGGACGACGCCGCACGCCGGGAGTGTGCGGAGGAGACCGGCCAGGTGCCGTCCACGGTCGAACGTATTGGCGCGTTTTTCCCGACGCCCGGCTATTGCGACGAGGAGATGCTGTTCTATCGACTCCGTGGGCTCACGAGGGCGATCGGCGCCCAGCTCGACGCCGACGAAGTACTCGAGCCACACGTGGTGTCCCTGAGCGATGCGCACCGCATGGTCTCGGACGGCACGGTCGTCGACATGAAGACGGCGCTGGGGTTGACGCTCATTTGAACGCCAAGACCGCCTCCTCCACGGTCGCAACGTGAATGTCGACGGTGTCGGCGAGGTCGTGCGCGTAGCCGCCGGCGAGCGTCACGACCACCGGCACACCGGTCCGACACGCGGCCGCGAGGACCATGCGGTCCCGCGCGCGGAGCCCCTCCTTCGTGAGCGCGAGACCACCAAGCTGATCCCGCTCGTACGGATCGGCCCCGGCCAGATACACCATCAGGTCTGGGCAATGCGCCGTCACGGCGGGCAGGGACGCTGAGAGCCGTGCCAAGTACTCGCGGTCGTCGGTGGCATCCGCGAGCGGTACGTCGAGCGTGCCCGCTGGCTTTTCCATCGGGTAGTTGTTGTCCTGGTGCATCGAGAATGTAAACACCGCGGGGTCGGCCTCGAAGATCTTGGCGGTGCCGTTCCCATGGTGCACGTCGCAGTCGACGACGGCGACGCGCTTGACGAGCCCCTCGTCCATGAGCAGACGAATCGCGAGGGCCACGTCATTGAACATACAGAACCCTTCGCCATGGTCGGCAAAGGCGTGATGGAATCCACCGCCGAGATGAACAGCGCCACCGCCCTCGATCGCGTGGCGCGCCGCGGTGACCGTGCCCCCGGTCATCAGACGGAACCCTTCGGTCGTGGCCGACGATTGGGGAATCTCGAGACGCGCCGCCTCGGTCAGCGACAGTTCACCGTGTCGTAGCTTGCGCAGGTAAGTGGCCGTGTGAACTCGCGCGAGATCCGCCCACGCCGCCGGCGTCGGCGAAACGAACACGTCGTCCGGGACGGTGCAACGGTCCCGCAGATGCTGATGTACACGGCTGTACTTGACGGTGGGAAAAACGTGCGGGCCGATATCGACGTGGTAACGTGCCGTGTAGACAACGCGCATGTGCGCGGATGGTCGGAACTCTACTGGACCGTCTCGTGCACGGCGCGGGCCCCCGACGCCGTCTCACGGTGGCGCGGCGCCGACGCTGCCGGCGTCAGCGCCAGTTCCAGCACTTCATCGACCATCGTGACGTAGTGCACGTTGATCTCGCGTCGCAGCTCGTCGCTGAGGTCTTCGTTGACGTGCTTCTCGTTCTGCTTCGGCAGAATGACATTGAAGATCCCCAGCCGGCGTGCCGCCAGCACTTTCTCCTTGATGCCGCCGACCGGCAGGACATGCCCGGAGAGCGTGATCTCGCCGGTCATCGCCAGGTCGCCGCGGACCGGCCGCCCGGTCAGCTCGGACACGAGCGCGGCGACCATGGTGACGCCGGCCGACGGCCCGTCTTTCGGGATGGCGCCGGACGGAACGTGCAGGTGCACCTCGGCGTCCTTGTAAAACGCCGGGTCGACGTCATAGCGAGTCACGTTGGCGCGGAACCACGACAATGCGGCCCGCGCCGACTCCTTCATCACGTCGCCCAGATGCCCGGTCAAGGTCAGTGAGCCACTTCCGGTCATGCGGGTCGCTTCGACGAACAAGACATCGCCGCCGACCGGCGTCCACGCGAGCCCGATGGCGACGCCAGGACGCTTGGTTCGCTCGGCAACCTCCTCGTCGAGGAACTTTGGCGCTCCGAGCATCTCGACGACGGTCTCCGGTGTAATCTCGACCGACGACTCGTCGCCCTCCGCACGGCGGCGCGCGACCTTCCGGCACAGCGCGCCGATCTCCCGCTCGAGATTCCGGACACCCGCCTCGCGCGTATAGCCGCGAATGACCACCCGGAGCGCGTCTTCCGCGAAGCAAATCTGATCGGGAGTGAGACCGTGGTTCTCTACCTGGCGGTCGACAAGGTGCTCGGTGGCAATAACAAACTTCTCGTCCTCGGTGTATCCCGGGAGCTCCAAGACTTCCATCCGGTCTCGAAGTGCCGGCGGGACCGGATCGAGCACATTCGCGGTCGTGATGAAGAGCACCTCAGATAGATCGAATGGCACGTCGAGATAGTGGTCACGAAACGTGTTGTTCTGCTCGGGATCGAGCACCTCGAGCAACGCGGACGCCGGATCGCCGCGAAAGTCCATCCCCAGCTTGTCGATCTCGTCGAGGATAAACACCGGGTTCTTCGACTCCACGCGCCGCAACCCTTGAATGACCTGGCCCGGCAGTGCCCCAATATAGGTTCGGCGATGGCCTTTGATCTCCGCTTCGTCGCGCATGCCGCCGAGTGAGATCCGGACGAACTTGCGGTCGAGAGAGGTTGCGATCCCCTTCGCCAGCGAGGTCTTGCCCACTCCGGGCGGACCGACGAAGCAGAGAATCGGTCCTTTGATGTTCGGATTCAGCTTGCGAACCGCCAGATACTCGAGGATGCGGTCTTTGGCTTTCTCGAGACCGGAATGGTCGCGATCGAGTGTGTCCTTCGTCCGCTTGAGATCAATCGTTTCCTCGGTCCGCTTATCCCACGGCAGGGCGATCAGCCAATCGAGGTAGGTGCGGGACACCGTATACTCCGCCGCCGCCGCCGGCATCTTCGCGAGGCGGTCGAGCTCACGCAGCGCCTCCTTCTGCACGGTTTCCGACATCCCGGCCGCATCAATCTTTGCGCGCAACTCCTCGATCTCTTTGGCCTGGTCGTCGGTTTCGCCCAGCTCCTTCTGGATCGCTTTGAGCTGCTCCCGCAGCAAGTACTCACGTTGGTTCTTGCCGACTTCCGACTGCACCTCGGACTGAATCTTTGACCCGAGCTCGAGGACCTCGAGCTCCTTGATAAGAATGCGGTTCAAGTGGTCCATCCGCGTCCGGACGTCGAGCGTTTCCAGCACTTCCTGTTTGGCCGGCGTGGCCATCGTGGTCAGGCTCGACGCGATGAAGTCGGCGAGCTTGCCGGGATCAGAAATGTTTCCGGATAGCGACTGCAGATCGGCCGACAGCAGCGGTGACAACGACACCACTTGCTGGAAGTTATTCTTGATGTTCCGCTGGAGTGCATCGACCTCCAGACGATCGTCGTCGGAGACCGCCTCGTCGGCACCGTGCACGGCGGCGCAAATAAACGGATCGGTCTGGACCACGCGGTCGAGCGAGACACGGGAGAGGCCCTGCACAATCAGGCGCAAGCTGCCGTCGGGCAGCTTGAACATCTTGTGGATGTGGGTGATCGTGCCGACGGGATACAGGTCCTCTTGCTTCGGCTCTTCGATCGAGGCCTCGCGCTGGGTGAAGACGCCAACGAGCTGACCGTCGGCCACCGCCTGGTCAATCAGCCGGATGGAGCTCTCCCGAGCCACAGCGAGCGGCATGAACGAGTTCGGGAACAGCACCGTGTCGCGGAGCGGCAGAATCGGAAGCTCGTCGGGAATCGACAGCGGGCGGTCCTCGACCGAACCGTCTGCGTGGTCGGAAGGATCCAGATCGTCGCTCATCTCGGGACCTCCGTCCCGGCGCGTTGGATCGGCGACGCGGCCCGGCCTGAGCGGAGCCGGTCGAACCGCGTACGACGTTCGCGCGCGCTACGCGTCAACTCGCGTGGTCCGAGTACAATGATAGCGTGCCGCGGCGCGAACCATACATCTGCTCGCGCTGCATCTCGGCCTCGCGCGCCTCTTCGCAGTCTTTGCACCGCACCGCGAATGGCAGTGCGCGCAGCCTCTGCCCGGCAATCTCGTCGCCACACTCGTAGCAGTACCCGAAGGTGCCCTTACTGAGACGCGCCAGCGCGTCGCCGATCTTCTTGAGCGTCTCGGCCTTTATCTGGAGCAACGCGAACTCGATATCGGCCTCGGAGCTCTCGGCCTCGTCACGCACCCCCTGTTGGGGAACCGCCGCATGCTCGGCACGCACGTCGCGCATTTTGTGCTGTACCTCGCCGATTATTTCGAGGCGCCGCTGCTCGAGAATGCGCTTCAGTTCGTTGTACCGTGCCTTTTTCATTTTCTGCTGGGTTGCTGTCCTCATGATGACGGCTCCTTCCGTCATAACTACTACGTCTCTCCTTGCTGCGCGGATCTTCTCGGATCGAACCTCCCGGGCCATCACACTCGCGTGTCCGTAATGCAAAGCTGGTACCGGTTCCGACGACGCCGATTCGAGACCCCGCGGAGGGACACGGAGCCCCGCGTGGTGCCATCGACTCGGTTGATCGGGGAAAAACCAGGAAGGTAGAGGGCGGAAGGACGCGCGCAGAGCGCGGCCTTATGGCCCCAATGCCTCACAGCAAACACGATGTAACACTTTCATCGGCAATGTGTTACGCGCGCTCGACGTTCGTCGCCGAGGGGTGCGTTCATTCTCTTAGACGACGAATCCTGACTTTCGGTTTCCTCAAACTTCACGGATCCGCCCTCTGTAGGGGACATCTGTCTGGCTCGGCGGCCCCCCGCTCCTGTCATAATCTGTCAACCGATGTCACAATTTCGGCACGTGAAGTCTGGCCAGGCCACGGGAACCTAGTATGGCGAAGTTGGCGTGTCCCCTCTGTCAGCGACGGCGCGCCCGCCGATCGTGTCCAGCCCTCGGGCAGCAGATCTGTGCAGTCTGTTGCGGCACCAAGAGGAATACAGAGATCGACTGTCCTACCGACTGCACATATCTGCAATCGGCCAGCGCGCATCCGCCAGCCGTGGTGCAGCGCCAGCAGGAGCAAGACCTGCGTTTCTTGCTCCCGATCCTGCAGGGGCTCACAGAGCGACAGCACCAGATCTTGTTCATGGTGCAGGCGTTCTTGCGCAGCGACCGCCTCGATGCCCCGGCGCTGACGGACAACGACGTGCAGCAGGCAGCATCAGCGCTCGCCCAGACGTACGAGACGGCGAGCCGGGGCATCGTCTACGAGCACGTCGCGACCAGCGCCAGCGGCCAGCGCTTAGCCGCCGACATTCGAGCTGTTCTCGACGCCAAGCAAGCCGAGGGGATGCCGATGCCCGACCGCGACCTGGCGGTGGCGTTTCGCCGGCTGGAGGCCGCGGCGCGCGACGCCGGGCGAGCCGTAAGGGACAAGGACAACGCCGACCACAGTAGCACCGCCTACCTCGCCTTGCTCCACCGAGTCTTGAAGGACCCTGGCGCGGCCGCCTCGGACGGCGAACAGGTGGGCGACCAGCGCACGGAATCAGGACTCATCGTTCCCGGTCGCTAGTGGCCTGTCCACGCTGAATGGGTATGGCGCCGGCCAGTTAGTGATAAAATGCCTGGTTCACGGTCTGAGCGGAAGAGAGATCATGGCTAAACGTTGCGATATCTGCGGGAAGGGGCCGGTCTTCGGCCGAAACGTCAGTCACGCCCACAACGTCACCCGCCGTAGGTTCGAAGCAAACATTCAGCGAGTTCGGGCGGTCGTTGACGGCGCGGTCAAGCGGATCCGCGTCTGCACCCGCTGCATTCGGTCGAACAGGATCACGAAAGCCGCGTAAACACCGCACACGAAGCCCAGTGCCGCGGACTTCCATTTCGACCGACGGCGCCCCCGCGGCGATCGGTCCCTACTCTCAAGCGATCCGCGCCGGTCATCTGCTCTTCGTCTCGGGCCAAGTCCCGCTCGATCCCGCGACCGGCGAAATGGTCGACGGCGACATTTCCGATCAGACCCACCGCGTGCTCAAGAGCCTCGACGCTATCGTGCGGACGTCGGGAGCGACGCTTGGTGATGTCGTGAAGACGACCGTCTATCTGGCTGATATGGCGGATTTCGTCTCGATGAACCGAGTCTACAAGACGTACTTCGAGGATCCGGCTCCCGCCCGCGCCGCGGTCCAGGTGGCGCGCCTCCCAAAAGACGCCCGCGTCGAGATCGATGCAATCGTCGTCTTGAACCGTCGGGGCTGACTGCCCCGAACGCCGTCGCGGGCACTCGCGTCCCTCGACGCACTCGGGACGCCCCGAGCCTGCCGAGGGGCGGGGGCCCCATGCCTCGCTCCGTGCCCGCGTCCCGAAAACAACCAAACGCCTTTGGCGAGCGAAGCTCGCTGCTTCCCCGACTGGATCATCGGGCCTTGAGCGAGCTTGTTTTTAGAGGGACGTGGTCGGTCGGGCGCGTGCCGCGCGTTGAGCCCCGTCTACTATTGCTGCCGGAGCACGCGCTCGACATTGAGCACGCCGGGCACCGCGCGCACGACTTTGATCACGCGCTGCAGGTGCTTCAGGTCGCTGATGTCCATCGTGACACTGATATGGCCGTGCTGATCTTCGTGCGTGGTCGCCTCGACTTTGCGGATGTTGATCTTCGTGGCCGAGATGCGAGACGTCACATCAGCGAGCACGCCCCTGCGGTCCTCGACCTGAATCGTGAGACACACGGTAAACGACGTGGCGCCACTCGCCGCATCCCAGACCACGTCGATACGCCGTTCGGGGTCGTAGAAGAGGTTCGTCACGTTCGGGCAACTTGCGGAGTGCACTGACACGCCTTTGCCACGTGTCACGTAACCGACGATCTTCTCGCCGCGGATCGGATTGCAGCAACCAGCGCGGAACACCATGAGGTCGTCGAAGCCGCGCACCTTGATCTTGTCCTGGTTCGGCCGGAGCACTCGCCGGACCACCGACGCGATCGCAGTTTCCTGTTTCGGTTCTCGCAGTCGCTCCTGGGGCACCAGTTTCGCGAGAACGTTGCGGGCGGAGACCTTGCCGTAGCCGACAAAGGCGTAGAGATCGTCCGGCTTCTGAGCGCCGAACTCACCGCACACGGCGACGACCACGTCGTCTTCGAGGACCGTCTTCGCCTTGAGATCGAACCGTCGAATCTCCTTCTCCAGCATCTTCCGACCGAGATCGACCGCCCGCGTCTTTTCCTCGCCGTGGATGAAGTGCTTGATTTTGTTCCGGGCACGAGTGGTCGCGACGAACTTCAGCCAGTCGCGACTTGGCCGGTGCCCGGTGGCGGTCACCACCTCCACGATGTCACCACTCTGCAGTCGCGTGCGCAGCGGCACCATTCTCCCGTTCACACGCGCGCCGACGCACAGATGCCCAACGTCGGTGTGGACCGAATACGCGAAGTCGACCGCCGTGGCGCCACGCGGGAACCCCTTCACCTCGCCCTTGGGCGTAAAGGTGTAGACCTCCTCCGGATACAGATCGAGCTTCAAACTGTTGATGAACTCACTCGGGTCCGGGACATCCTGATGCCACTCGAGCAACTGACGGAGCCAGAGGAAGTACTGCTCGTCCTCTGCCGCGCCTACCCGACCCTCCTTATACTTCCAGTGCGACGCGATGCCGTCTTCTGCCACACGATGCATCTGCTGGGTCCGGATCTGTACCTCGAAGGGAAAGCCCTGGTCGCTGATGACCGACGTGTGTAGCGACCGGTACCCGTTCGGGCGTGGCATGGCCACAAAGTCCTTGAACCGACCCGGCACCGGCGCCCACGTTTGGTGAATGATGCCGAGGGCGGCATAGCAGTCGCGGACTGTTTCGGTGACCACGCGCACCGCGACGAGGTCGTATAACTGGTCGAGCGGGACCTTCTGACGCCGCATCTTCTTCCAAATGCTGAAGAGCCGCTTCGTCCGTCCTTCCAGCGTGATCAGCGGCACGCCGGCATCGCGCAGCTTCGATTCCAATGTCTGTTTGAGCACGACGACCGTTCGCTCGGTAGCGCGCCGTCGCTCGTCGATGTGGGCGCGAAGTGTCTCGTAGCCGCGTGGGTCGAGATGGCGAAACGCGAGCGCCTCGAGCTCGTTCTTCACCTTGCTCATGCCCAATCGGTGGGCAATCGGAGCATAGATGTCGAGCGTCTCCTGCGAGATCTTGACGCGCTGATTTTCTTGGAGGTGATCGAGTGTGCGCATGTTGTGCAGACGATCGGCGAGCTTCACGAGAATGACGCGCACGTCGTCGACCATGGCGAGCAGCATCTTGCGAAAGTTCTCGGCCTGCCGCTCCTCTACCGACGAGAACGGAATGGTGCTGATCTTGGTGACGCCTGCAACAACATGCGCCACCTCGGAGCCGAAGAGCTCGCGGACGTTGTCGATCGTCGTCAGGGTGTCTTCGACCACGTCGTGGAGCAGACTCGCCGCAATGGCGACGTCGTCGAGGTGCATGTCGGCGACCAGTCCGGCCACCTCGAGAGGATGGGTGATGTATTGCTCGCCCGACAGGCGGGTCTGCCCGGCATGCGCGAGGGCGGAGAACTCATACGCCCGACGTAGCAAGTCGGTGTCTGTCTCGGGGCTGTACCCGCGGACCGTAGTGACCAGATCCTCGAAGCCGATCATCAAAAACGGTGTCTAAAGAGGAGAAAGATACGAGAAGTGCGGAGGAGACTGTGTGGCCATCGGGGCTATACGCTAAGCGTATCAAGAAACGCCCAGCCGCCGGACATGGGGTTCCGTCAACGCATCGGCTGACGTTGACACCGGTAGTCGGCCGACCGCTTCGAGCCTGTCTCGCACACAACCCGTAACCTCTTGATAGAAGGGATGATAGCGAACGTTATCAATGCTTGACTTGACATTTTTGCCTTCACTATACTGGTCCGGCGTCGGGCGACCACTTCGCGCACTCTGGCCGCCCGAACCGGGGGCATCGCACTTCAGACGCCAGTCCCCGGACGTCGGCCCTTCGCATTGGGGCACGACGTTCACGGGGCTGAAAGGGGACACTCACATGCACACGGCACGCACACTGGCGAAATTGGGGCTCATCGTGGCGGTCACGATGCCGTTGGTCTCATGCACATTCTTCGACCAGATCGGTTCGATGCGGACGTTCAAGGAAGCCAACATGTTCTACACGCGTGGCGACCACGAAGCCGCCATCGAGGCCTACATGACGGTCATCGCGAGCGTCGAAGCCGATCCGGCCTCGGAACTCTCGCAAGGGATGTCCATCGCCTACTTCTACGTCGCCAACAGCTACGACAGTCTGTACAAGCCAGCGTTCCGAGGCGATCCGGAGAACGACGAGTTCTTGGCCAGGGCCGAGGAGTACTACCGACTGGCTGCCGATCGGATACCCAACGCGGAGTTCCAGAAACTCTCGATGCAGTATCTTGTCGCGACCTACGGCCCAGACAAGCTGAACGACCCGACGAATCGGGCACGCTTGCTCCAGGAGATGATCCAGCTGGAGCCGGAGAATCCGGACAACTACTTCGTGCTGGCCCAACTCTTCGAGGAATCCGGCCTCTTCGAAGATGCCGAAGCCGTCATGCGTGAGACCGTCACGTTGAGCCCCAATGATCCGACCGTGTATCTGCAGCTCGCCGGGTTCTACAACCGAGCCGGCGACTTCGAGCAAACGATCGAGCAGCTGCGCAACCGTGCTCGCATCGAGCCTGACAACCCCGAGGCGTATTACACCATTTCAACC
Source organism: Vicinamibacterales bacterium (assembly GCA_963662965.1). Classification (GTDB taxonomy): domain Bacteria; phylum Acidobacteriota; class Vicinamibacteria; order Vicinamibacterales; family UBA8438; genus DTWD01. Next base: position 1,255,594 of record OY759970.1, read on the forward strand.
TTCTACTGGGAGAAGGCGTTCCGTGACTTCCGGATCACGCAGGAGGAGAAGGTGGAGTACGTCAACGCCGGTCTCGAAGCCGCGGACGAGGCGATCGGTCTCAACGATCGTTACGTTGACGCGATCGTGTACAAGAACATCCTGCTCCGGATGCAGGCGAACATGATTAGTTGCGAAGATTTGGACGACACCGCTTGTATCTCGGGACAGGACGCACTGCTCGCGCAGGCGGACGATCTCCGAGACCGGGCACAGGCGATTCAGGACGAGAATCGCGGCGCTGCCGAGGCGGCTACTGATTCTGGTCAGTAACGAACGCGACGGCCCGTGACGCAGGACCCGGAAAAGGCCGGGCGCTCGGCAAGAGCGCCCGGCCTTTTCTTGTGTACACCTGAGCGACCGAGAGGGTTGTGTACGTCAAGTTGTGCAAAAGCGTTCATGGCTGAGGGCCCATGCCGTCGTCCGCCTCGAGCTAGCTTTCGTGGGTTTCGGCACAGAGGGCGGTCTGAGCAGCCAGTCAGTCTATCCCGCAGATCTCGCATTGCAGCGGGACCCCAGTCCACGCGTGCCGCCGCTCTGTTCAGCGATCTCTTGCGGCTCAGCACCCGGATGGCGATCCCGCGGATCCCGCGTCGGACGGAGCGCGAGTGACGGTCCGGGGTCAGGACCTGAGACTACGAAAAAAAGGCCGGAATCCACATAGGATTCCGGCCTCGCGTTTGGGTTCTTGTTACGTCAAGAGAACTGTCGACTAGCCCACGGGAGCCGCGCCGGCCGCGCGACGCATCCCTTCGGTCACGATCCCGACCTTTTCGACGCCGGCGCCCCTCGCGGCGTCAATCACCGCGATGATCTCACCGTAAGTCAACGATCCCGCTCCCGCGATAAACATCGTCTTTTCGCGCCGCGTCTCGAAGATGTCGCGGAGGTCGCTCTCGAGCGTCCGTATATCCATCGGTTGCTGGTTGACCGAGATCCGTCGATCCGCCGTGTATTCCAAGACGATCTGGCTACTGTCGGTCGCGGCCTGCGCCGAGCCCTGCGTCTCGAGCGGCAAGTTGATGTCGAGCCCGCGCTGTCCCAGCGGCAACGCCGCCAGGAAGATGACAATCAGGACCAGCAAGACGTCGATAAACGGCGTGATGTTGATGTCTGAATGGGAGTGGATCGCTTTGGCCTCAACGATGTCTTCGGCGCCGAAATGTTTCTTGTGAGAAGCCATGACTCTATTCGCCTCCGCCGCCGAAGCCGCCACCGATGTCACGCTCAGTGATCAGTGCAACGTTCTCGATGCCCACTCGCTGCAGCTGGTCCATCAAGTTCATCACTGCGCCATACTGCGCGTTCACATCGCCCTTGATCATCAGGATCCGCTCGAACTTCCGGTCGAGCGACCGGTTGATGGTGTTGAGCAGTTCCTGTTCCGTCGTCTGGACGTTATCGACGAAGTAGCGCCCGTCAGTCGTGACGGCAATGATCGTATTGTCGTCGTTGTCAGGCTTGTCGGATGTGTTCGCCGCATCAGGCAACGTCAGCGTCACACCAGCCTGCAAGAGCGGCGCGATCAGCATGACGATGATCAACAGCACCAGCATGACGTCGGCCAGCGGCGTGATGTTGATCTCGGAGTTCAGAGCCAGACCGCCAGATTTGTCGCCAGCTTGCATTCCCATAGGAGCACTCTCCTCGGAGCACACGCCGGACGGCCGACGACCGACCGGCGTGTCACTCGGACGGCCTGACTACGACTTCTTGATGAAGTAGTCCACCAACTCCGACGACGAGTTGTCCATCTCGACGGCGAAGTACTCAAGGCGACCGGTCAGGTAGTTGAAGAACCACACCGCCGGGATCGCCACGAACAACCCGATCGCGGTGCCCACGAGCGCTTCCGAGATACCGCCCGACACGGCGCCCAGACCACCAGACCCAGTGGCGGCGATGCCCTGGAACGCGTTGATGACGCCGAGGGTTGTCGCCAGGAGGCCGACGAACACGGCCGTCGAGCCGATCGTGGCGAGGGCGCCCATCCCCTTCTTGAGGTCGGACGACGTCAGGGCCGCCGTGCGTTGAATCGCGCGACGCACACTGTCGACCACGTCGTCCTTGGCGAGGTCGATACCGCTTTCCTGCTGGAACTGGTACTCCTGCAGAGCCGAGAGGACGACTTTGCCAAGGTGGCTGTATTTGAAGTTCTTCGACTGCGCGATGGCGATCGCGTCTTTGAGCTTGCCGTCCTTCAGATGCTTCGCCACCTGCGGCGCGAACAGCTTCGACTGCTTGGTCGCCTGCGTGAACGTGAACAACCGCTCGAAGAACACACCGACCGACCACATCGACATCAACGCCAAAACGCCCATCAGAAGCTTGACGAAGAGGCCCATCTGTTCCCACAACTCAAGAAAATCCATTGCTCCTCCTAAACAAAAAGACCCTCATCTGCCCTACTGCAACGTGAAGTTCACTGTCACGGTCATGATGACCGGCACCGGCACGCCGTTGAGCAGCGTCGGCGTGTACTGCCACTGCGACACGGCGTTAATCGCGGCATCGTCGAGCAGTGGCACCGAGCGAAGCACTGTGACCTCGGTCACCGCACCGGTCGGCCCGATCACCGCTTCGAGAATGACGACGCCCTGCACGCGGGCGGCCTGCGCCACCGGCGGATACGTCGGCGGCACGTCGCGCACCTTCGTCGGCGGGCTGATGTTGCCGCCCACGCGAATTGGCTCGGGCGGCGGCGGCGGCGGCGGCGGGGCCGTCGGCAGACCACCGACGATGCCGGCCACCACGCCACCGGCTAGTCCACCCTCGACGCCGCGCGCTTCCGACAGGTCGAACCCGGTTTCCTCGACGATCGCCTCGGGCGCTGCGATCGGGGCGGCGTTCGGATTGACGTCGATGATCGGCGGCGGCGCCGCTTCGGCCGCGGCGGGCGGCGGTGGCGGTGGCGGTGGCGGCGGTGGCGGTGGCGCCGCGACGAACGCCATCATCGAGGACGGCGTCGGAAGCGCGTCGAAGGCCATCAGCGGCACGATCACGAGGGCCCCGATGACCACCACGTGCGCGACAACCGACAGCGGAATGGTGTACCACCTCCGGGTGCCGACCTGGAATGACGGATTGGCGATCTGACCAAATATCGCTATTTCCGTCTTCTTCGGCGGCGCTGCTTGCGGTGGTTTTGCAGTTTGTTTCGTGTCAGCCACAGGGGTCCTCCTAGCCTGCGTGTCGTGCGCACGCCGCTTCAGGAGCGACGATTATAAGCAAGCCAAATTCTCGGTGTCAACGAGCGAAAACGGCCCTCGCCTTTCTGAATCGTTGGACACCGCAGGCGCGAAAAAGGTCCTTCCCCTCAACGTGTTGCGTGGTCTATCGAGCCGGGCACCGTACGCCGCTGGGACAGCCTCACAGTGTGGTGCCTGACGCGAAACGTCGAATCTTAACCGGCCCGTCCGGCGGCGTCAATCATCTTCTTGAGATGGGCCCGATCTCGTTCTTGAGATGGGCCCGATCTCGTCACCCGGCTTCTCGTGTCCCTCATGCCATCCAGGAGACGATGAGCGGCGCGAAAATGACGGCGACGATCGTCATTAGCTTGATGAGGATATTGAGACTGGGACCGGAGGTGTCCTTGAACGGGTCTCCGACGGTATCACCGATGACCGCCGCCTTGTGCGGCTCGGACCCCTTGCCGCCGTGATGCCCTTCCTCAATGTACTTCTTCGCGTTGTCCCACGCCCCACCGGCGTTCGCCATCATCAGCGCCATCAGCACCCCGGTGACAAGCGCCCCTGCCAGCAGTCCGCCAAGTCCCGAAATCCCCAGGATGAACCCGGCCGCCACTGGCGCGAGCACGGCGATCAAACCGGGGATGATCATCTCGCGAATCGCCGATTTCGTGGAGATCTCGACGCACCGAGCCGAATCGGGCTCCGCCTTCCCCTCCAGCAAGCCGTCGATCTCTCTGAATTGCCGGCGGACCTCCTCGATCATATCGTTGGCCGACCGTCCGACGGCGTTCATCGTCAGCGCTGAAAACAGGAACGGGAGCATGCCACCCAGCAGCATGCCGAGGAGCACGTTCGGGTTGTCGAGCTGCAGGTTCAAATACTGGGGATCGAACGCGGCCGCGCCACCGGCGGCGGCGACCGCCGCGTCGGCCTCGGCCCGGAACGTGCTGAACAGTGCGAGCGCCGTCAGCGCGGCCGAGCCGATCGCGAACCCTTTGCCCATCGCCGCGGTCGTGTTCCCAACCGCGTCGAGGGCATCGGTCCGTTCGCGAACGAAGGCCTCGCATCCGCTCATTTCGGCAATCCCGCCAGCGTTGTCTGCCACCGGCCCGTAGGCGTCGACGCCAAGGCTTATCCCAAGGGTCGACAGCATGCCGACCGCCGCAATCGCGATGCCGTAGAGGCCTGCGAGCGCGAAGCTGACATAGATGGCAATACAGATGATGACGATCGGAATGGCGCACGACATCATCCCGACGCCGAGACCCGAAATGATGTTGGTGGCCGGACCGGTCTCCGACTGCTGAGCAATCCTGCGGACTGGGGCCTTGTCCTTCCCGGTGTAGTACTCGGTGACTTGTCCGATGGCGACACCGGCGACGACGCCGGCCACGACACAGCCGAGGACCCCCACGGGGATGCCGAGGACCGCAATCAGCCCGCCGGCCGCGATGAACACGAGCACGGACGCTACGAGCAGGCCTCGGTGCAACGCGCTTCCGATCTTGCTTTCGTCGTTCGTGTTGACGGCGAACGTCCCGAGGATCGATGCGACGATCCCGGCGCCGGAGAGCAGAATGGGAAAGACGACGAGGCTTTGCTGGAGGGCGCCGAACGACGCCTCGTCGATGCCCCAGAGCGCCGCCGCAGCGGGCGCCCCGAGTGCCCACGCCAGCGCAATCGACGAGATGATGCTGCCGACGTACGACTCGAACAGGTCGGCGCCCATGCCGGCGACGTCGCCGACGTTGTCACCGACGTTGTCCGCGATAGTCGCCGGATTGCGCGGGTCGTCCTCCGGAATACCGGCCTCCACCTTGCCCGACAGGTCCGCGGCTACATCAGCGGCCTTGGTATAGATTCCACCGCCGACGCGCGCGAAGAGCGCGATGGACGAAGCGCCGAGCGAAAAGCCGAACAGTGAGTTGACCGCGCTCGCGCCGTCACCATCGAGGCCCCCGTAGAGGAAGTACAGGACCGAGATCCCGAGCGTGCCGAGCGCCACCACGGTCAGCCCCATCACCGCGCCACTCGAGAACGCGACGCGGAGCGCGCTCGACAGGCTCTCGGTCGCGGCGTGGGTGGTGCGAACCGCCGCGCCGGTCGCCGTCCGCATGCCGATCCATCCGGCGCTGGCCGACAACAGCGCGCCGATCAGAAACGCGATGCCGGTCAGCAGCGCGTTCCCCGGCAGGAACAGCACGAGGACGATGAACATGACGGTGACGAAGCCGGCCAACACGGAATATTCCGTCTTCAGGAACGCCATCGCGCCGCTCCGAATGAGCGCCGCGATTCGCTGCATCTGCTCGGTGCCAGGCGAATGGCGGTTGATCTTGTTGATGAGAAAGAGTGCAAACAGCGCGGACGCGATGGGCGCTCCCCATCCGAGCACGAAGAAAAGTTGTTGTTCCATTCACCCCTCTAAATTCAGACGGGGCCTGCGGCCCCGAGCCCCGCCGCCGTCGCTAGCCGAGGCCCAGTGCCCAGCGCCGCTCCGGACGAGGCGCGCACGTGCGTGCCTTGGCCTTCACAACGGCCCGGAACGAGTCCGACTTCTCGTTACAAGCCCTACACCAACCTGACCGAGCATTCGTCAGGTACAAAAACCCCGCAAGTTAACAAGCCCGCTATCTCGGTGTCAAGGTCAGGCCGTAATGCCGGCGACGGCCAAGGCGCGCACGGCGCGCCTCTCGGGAATGGAGCGGAACGTTCGGGGGCCCCGCGAGTAACCACGGCGGGACTCTGGGCGCAGCCCCGCCAAGCTGACGTCACGACGCGGTCCGACGCAGCTTGTCGTGCTCGACTCGAAGCCGTTCGGTCATCGCCATCCCGCCCGTGAGGAAGACCCGCACCCCCTCCTGGACCGTCAGGTCGGGGAACAACAGCTTGGAGCTCGGGTAGATGTGGATGTCGCCGAAATAGATGTGGTTGGTAGGCACGTACACCGCGACGTGAGCCTCAGCGTCGGCACCATCGCTCAGCGTGAACTCCTTCGTCAAGAAACCGAGCGCGAGACCGCGGTGCGGGTCCTCCACGAGGACCACGCACTTGAAGCCCAGTTGATTGTCGGGTGAAAACGCGGCGACCAGTTGCTTGACCGGACCATAGACCGCCCGGAACACCGGTAGCTTCAGCAGGTAATCCTCGCCGCGGCTGAGGACCCGGCCGCCGATGACACTGGTGGCCAGTGCCCCGACGGCGACGACCAGCAGGAGCATGGTCACGAGGCCCAACCCGGGAATCTCATGCGCCAGCCACCGTGCATAGACCGGCCCCATCACACCGTCGATCAGCTGAAACAGCCAGATGAACGCGGTTACGCTGATGACCAGCGGCACGATGACCACGGTTCCGGCGATCAGACTACGACGCAGCCACTGCATAGTGCTCGGACCCCGACTTGGTTCACCCGCCCGCCCACAGCACGACGGCTGCCGCGATCGCGAGGCGATACACGGCAAAGACGTCCAAAGAGTATCGCGATACGTACCGAATGAAGTACTTCACCGCTGCGTAGCCGACGACGGCCGACGACGCGATCCCGACCGCGAACAGCGCGAGGGCGTCGGTCGACACGCCCGCGATGGAGAGGTCGAGCGTCGTTTTCGCCGTCGACGCCACGATGGCCGGAATGCCGAGCAAGAACGCGAAGCGCGCAGCTCGGTCGCGACGAAGGCCGAAGAACATCGCGACGGTGAGGACCGCTCCCGACCGCGACACCCCAGGGACCAACGCGAGCGCTTGGGCGACACCGAGCCCGAGCGCCTCCCATGGACCCAACGTGGTCTCGCTCCGGGTGCGGCGCCCGACGCGTTCAGCCGCCAGCATCGCGACCGCGCCGATGGCCAGGGCGGCACCGGCCACTGACGCGGTGCGCAGCGAGCCGGATATGGCATCGGCCGCGGCCACGCCGACGATCACGACAGGGATTGTCCCGATCGCGATCGCCCGCAGCAGCGCCGCCGGGACGCTTGCGCCGTCGAACCACGACCGGGGCTCCGCCGCCACGCGAACGAGGTCGACGACGTCACGCCGGAAATAGATCAGCACCGCCCCCAGCGTGCCGACGTGACAGGCGACGTCGAATGCGAGCGCGAGCCTGTCTTCGGGCTCCCAGCCAAAGACCGCACGCACCAGAAGCAGATGGGCCGAGCTGGAAATCGGCAGGAACTCGGTGAGACCCTGGACCATGCCGAGCAGCGCGGCCTGAAGCGCGGTCACAGATTCGGTCTGAGGCGGCGGCGGTTGGAGTCCGTGCTGAAAGTTACGCGTCGCACCGAGACCCGCCGGGTCGAGGTTGCGCTCGCCCAGTGCAAGGCGCGACGACGGAGCAAATCTGGGATTTGCGACCGAGGAGCAACGCGGCGAGGCGGGATGCATCGCCGGTCGAATGCAGCATGACTTTCAGCACGGGCTCCTTGCTACGATGCCCGCGCTTTTCGTGGGCGCCGCTTCGCGCGCTCGGGTGTCGGCTGCCGCTTGGTGGTCGACGCCAGTGCCGTCATCTGATGGACCCGAGCGGCCTTGCGCTCGGTGATCAGGATCGCGATGACGGCCGCGATGAAGATCGTCGAGTAGGTGCCGCTGATGACGCCGACGAGCATCGTGAACGCAAATCCCTCGAGCACCTCGCCGCCGAAGACATACAGCGCCAAGACGGCGACGCCGGTGGTGCCCGATGTGATGATCGTGCGCGCAAGCGTCTGGTTGATGCTGGTGTTGACGAGCGTGGCGAACGTATCGCGCCGCATCGAACGAAGGTTCTCTCGGACGCGGTCGAAGACCACGATGGAGTCATTCACCGAGTAGCCAGTGATCGTCAGCATCGCCGCCACCACGTTCAACGAAAGCTCGTAGCCGAAGAACGTCAGCATCGCCAAGGTGATCGCGATGTCGTGCAGCACCGCCACCACGGCGCCGACCGCGAAGCTGAAGCGGAACCGTAGGCCGATGTAGACGAGAATGCCCGCCATGGCGAAGACGAACGCGTTGATCCCGCGTTGCTGAAGCTCCTGTCCGATGACCGGTCCGACGAGTTCCTGGTTGAGCACTTCGAAATCGCCAAGACTGCTGTTCGTGAGCGCCGCCGCCACCTCGATGGCGCCAGCTTCGAGGCTCGTCCCATCCTCCGGGCCAGAGATGGGCAGCCGCACCAGCAACTGGTTGTCGCCGGCGTCGCCGTACTGCTGGACGGTCTTCTCCTCGATACTGGCGAGCGCGTCACGGACGGCGCCCTCACCAGTCGGCTGCTCGAACTGGAGAATGATGAGCGACCCACCGGAGAAGTCGATACCGAGCGGCGCCGCGCCGCGCGCCAGCACCATCGCCAAACCGCCCGCGATGACGAGGGCCGACAGCCCGAGCGCCGGCCAGCGCCAGCCGATGAAATCGATGTTCGGTGTCTTGAGGAGCGCCATCTGCCTAGATACTCAGCCACGCGACGCGGCGCCGCGACAGGATCGTTTCGAACAAGGTACGCGAGACAAAGACCGCGGTAAATACATTGGCGACGAGACCGAAGAAGAGTGTTGTCGCGAACCCCTTGATCGGCCCCGACCCGAACTGGAAGAGAAACGCGGCGGCGATGAGCGACGCGACGTGGGTATCGATGATCGTCAGCAGGACACGGTCGAACCCGGCGGCCACCGCCGTCTTCACGCTGCGCGCCGCGCGGAGCTCCTCCTTGATCCGCTCGAAGATCAGCACGTTGGAGTCGACGCCGATGCCGATCGTGAGAATCAGCCCGGCGATGCCGGGGAGCGTCAACACGGCCTCGACATACGACATGCACGCCATCAGAATCAGCAGGTTGAGCACCACCGCAAACACCGCGTTGACGCCCGCGAGTTTGTAGTAGGCCAGCATGAACAGCGCCACGGTGGTCAGTCCGGCGATCGACGCGATGACACCGGCACGAATCGAGTCGGCACCCAGTTGGGGTCCGACGGTCCGCTCTTCGAGATAGGTGAGCCCGGCCGGCAGCGCGCCGGACTTGAGCGTGATCTGAAGGTCTTCGGCTTCCTGCTGGGTCACGCCGGTGATCTGGCCGCTGTCGGCGATCCTGCCCTGGATCGTCGGCGCGGATCGGATCTGCTCGTCCAGGACGATCGCGAGCGCACGGCCGAGGTTCTGGCCGGTGAGGTCGCCCATCTTGCGAGCCCCCTCCCGGTTCAAGGTAAAGCTGACCGCAGGCTGGTTGAACTCGTCGAGCGATGGCCGTGCGTTTCGAAGGTCGCGTCCGGTCACCGCCGCCACCCTGCGTACCAGGTAGTAGAGGGGCTCACCGACTCCGCCGATCGGCGGACCGGTGACAACCTCCATATCGGGCGGCACGACACCGCTGCGTGCCTGCAGCAGCAGTTCGCGCGATGGCGACGGCCCTTCCTCGACCAGCTTGAACTCCAGCACCGAAGTCGACCGGATCAATTCCTTCGCTCTCGCGACATCCGAAACCCCGGGCAGCTGCACCAGAATCTGGTTGCCGCCGATACCGTGTGGAGCGATGGTCGGCTCGGACACGCCGAGCTCGTTTACCCGACGCTCGATGGTCTGGAGCGCCTGACGCACCGCCTCGTCGCGCAGCTGCGACGCAATCGGTCCGCGCATCCGGAACGTATAGGTCCCGCCAGCGCCCGGCTCCCGGTCATATGTCGCGGCGAGTCGTTCGTCAGCCAGACGGCGAAACTCGGCATCCTGCGCGGGGGTGACACCCTCCGCGCGAATCGTCGTCGGATCGACCGGAATCATGGTGATGCTATCCATCCCTTGCAGGGACAACTGCTCCGACAGCTGCTCGGCCACCGTCTCGGTCTCGGCCTGCAGGGCGTCGTCGGTCTGTACCTGGAGCACCATGTGCACGCCGCCTTCGAGGTCGAGTCCCAGTCGGATCTGATCCTGCGGGGGGTACACCGTCCACGCGGCGAGCGCCGTAATCGCCACGATGACAAGTAGCTTCCACTCGAGGTTCTTCTGCATGGTTCCGCCTTACGACCCGGAGCTCTCCTGCACGACCGGGTCCTCGCCTTGTAAACCGCCGATCGCACTGCGCGAGATCTCGACCCGCACCTTGTCTGCGATCTGCACGTGCACCGTCTTGTCGTGCACCTTTGTGATGGCCCCGTGAATGCCGCTCGTGGTCACGACTTTGTCGCCGACCTTCAGCGCGCCTTGGAAGTCTTGGACTTTCTTCTGCCGGCGCTTCATCGGCCGCAACACGATGAAGTAGAAAATGCCTGCTATCAGCACGAACGGCAGGAGCTGCCCGAGCAGGCTCGGCCGCTGACCGGGCGGCTGCGCCATCGCTAACAGAATCACGTCGTGCACGTTCATGACTACCTACCGGCGCCGCCTCTCGACACCTGCGTCACGGTTACGGACTGCTGAACCACTACCGGCGGGAGTACGTTTGGTGGAAGGTCTGCCGGAACGTTTCGAACCTGCCCAACGCGATAGCCTCCCTGATCCGACGCATGGTGTCAAGGTAGAAGTGTAGATTATGCAGCGTGTTAAGGGTAGTCGCGGTGATCTCCTTGGCCACGTGGAGATGGCGCAGATACGCGCGAGAAAAGCTTGTGCAGGTGTAGCAGGCACACTCCCGATCGACGGGCTGATCGTCTTCGGCAAAAGCGGCGTTCTTGATGGAGATCGGGCCGGTGCGGGTAAAGAGCTGCCCGTTCCGGGCGTTTCGCGTCGGCAGCACGCAATCGAACAGGTCGATGCCGCGCGCCACCGATTCGACGAGGTCGTTCGGCATGCCGACCCCCATCAAATAGCGTGGGCGCCCAGGGGGAAGGAGTGACGCCGTCAGCTCCGTGACGTCGTACATCGCGGAAACGGGCTCGCCGACGCTCAACCCGCCGATCGCATAGGCGTCGAACCCCAGCGCCAGGGTATCGCGCGCACTGGCCTCACGAAGCTCCGGATACATACCTCCCTGCACGATGCCGAACTGCGCCTGTCCCGGCGTGGTCATGATTGCACCGGCGCCGTGTGGCGCTCCCTCGAGCACCGCGTGCCGCTCGCGAGCCCGGGCGGCCCAGCGCAATGTTCGCTCCATCGAGAGGCGAGTCTCGTCGACGGTGGCCGGGTACGACGTGCACTCGTCGAACGCCATCGCGATATCGCCACCGAGCCGCGCCTGGATATCGGTGGCACTCTCAGGCGAAAGCTCATGTTGGTCGCCGTCAAGATGAGAGCGGAAGCGAACGCCCTGCTCGCTGATGACGCGACGCGCGGCGAGACTGAAGACTTGGTAGCCGCCGCTGTCGGTCAGGATCGGCCGCGACCAGCCCATGAAGCGGTGTAGTCCGCCGAGTCTGGCGATCAATCCGTCGCCGGGTCGCAGATAGAGATGGTACGTATTCGCGAGGACGATATCGGCGCCGACCGCCTCGAGGTCGCGCGGCGTGAGCGCCTTGACCACCCCCGCCGTCCCGACGGCCATGAATGCCGGTGTGTCGACCACGCCGTGCGGCGTACGGAGTCGCCCTCCGCGCGCCATGCCGTCGCGGGCCGTCACCTCGAAGCCAAACGTCGCGGTCACACGGTCACGTATACTACAGTCCACTTGTGGGGCGCCTTCGGGTCGGCGTGATCTATGGCGGTCGTTCGAGCGAGCACGAAGTCTCGCTCGCATCGGCGGCATCGATCTTCGGCCAGCTCGACCGCGCGCGTTACGAGCCGGTCCCACTCTTCATCGATAAATCAGGACGTTGGTGCATTCCTGACCGTCTCCCAACCACCGAGTCTGCCGGCGCGGTCATTCAGCAAGCGCGCGATGCACCCGCAGCCCTAGTTGGGGCGGAGAACGTCCCGAACACCGCCGCCGAGGCCCACCTGGTGCCACATCCAGCGGACGACACCGTCATCACGATCGCCCGCGACACCTCCGTCATGGGACAGAGCGTCGATCGAGCGGTCGTTCGCGGTCTATCACTAGATGTCGTCTTCCCGATCGTGCACGGTCCGTACGGCGAGGACGGCACGCTGCAGGGCCTCCTCGAGCTCGCCAACGTTCCCTACGTCGGAGCCGGCGTCCTCGCCTCGGCGCTGGCGATGGACAAAGTCATGGCGAAGGTCCACTTCGCCGCGGACGGCTTGCCGCTCGTCGAGCATGCGGTCGTGGCGGGAGCGGAGTGGGAGCACGACCCGGACGGCGTCATCGCGCGGCTTGAGCGGCGACTCGGCTACCCGGTCTTCGTCAAACCGGCCAACCTCGGCTCCAGTATCGGCGTCTCGAAGGCGAGGGACGCCGACACGCTTCGATCGGCGCTCGCCACGGCCTGGAGTTTCGATGACAAGCTGCTCATTGAGACAGCGGTGCCACACCCTCGTGAGATTGAGTGCTCCGTCCTCGGGAACGACACCCCGGAGGCCTCGGTGCTGGGCGAGGTGATCCCCAACGGCGAGTTCTACGACTACGACGCGAAGTATGTCGACGACCGGTCTCAGCTGGTCATTCCTGCGGAACTGACGGCGGAACGCACCGCGGAGATCCAGGCGATGGCCGTGACCGCCTACCAATCACTCGACTGCACCGGCATGGCGCGTGTCGACTTCCTCCTCGACCGCTCCACCGGCCAGCTATACGTGAACGAGGTCAACACGCTTCCCGGATTCACCACCATCAGTCAGTACGCCAAGCTCTGGGAGGCGTCCGGACTCCCGTATCCCGCCCTTCTCGATCGTCTGATCGATCTCGCCCTCGCCCGGCATCGCCGACGACAGCGGATCCAGACCAGCAGCCCATGATTGAGCGCGTCGCTCGGTCCCAGCGACGATGCGTTGAGTAAAGAAAATCACAGCAAAACCGATACATTCTCACGTAGGGATGAGAATGATTTTGACTTTCTGCGATTTTTGTGCTTGACACGCTGATTTTCTCATCCATAATCTACATCTGGTATGAGGGTGAACGGCTCAGCCCACCTGTTGTGACAACTTGGTGCCGGTAATAAAGCTGGGCAGCCAGATTCCAGGGAGGAAGAATGGCGAAGAAGAAGGCCGCGAAGAAAAAGGGCGCCAAGAAGCGCTAAGTAGAAGCTGACCAAACGGTTCCGGGGATGTTCACGACACGCTGTGACATCCCTGTTTCTTTGAGGTATTCGCGCAAGTGCGCGGAGACAGCGGTCGGGAGCACCGGGGGAGACGGGCTGCGCGCCAGGCGGCGGCAGTCACGTAACTCAGCGGTTGAAGCTCTGGCGACCGCAAGCCCAACACGAAGGGGGGGATAACCAGACCATGGCAAAGAAGAAGGCCACGAAGAAGAAGGCCACGAAGAAGAAGGCCACGAAGAAAAAGGTCGCGAAGAAAAAGGCCAAGAAGGGCGCGAAAAAGCGCTAACCGCGAAGTCGCGCTGAGCGCGACTTCGCGAGAAAGGGGGGCCAGCCTGGCCCCCCTTTCTTTTTACACCTCTCTTTTTGTACCTCGGCGAGGCGCGCTTCAGCGCGGGTTGACCTGGCCGAACGGCTGCGTGCCATCCCAGACCAGCACACGGTCAATGCGGTCACCCGGCTGCAAGCGGTCGACGACCTCCATTCCGGCCACTACCCGTCCGAACGCAGTGTAGCGCCCATCGAGCTGCGGCTGCGGCGAATGGGTGATGAAGAACTGGCTACCCCCAGTGTCGGCCCAGTCTCGCGCCATGCCGACCGTGCCTCGAAGGAACGGGAGCTCGCTCAGCTCATCTCGCAAGGTGTAGCCTGGACCTCCTTCGCTGTCACTCCGGGGATCACCGGTCTGCGCGACGTAGTTCGGAACGATGCGATGGAAGGTCAAACCATCGTAGAACCCCTGACGCGCCAGCGTCATGAAATTCTCGCTCGTCAGCGGGGCGTCGAGCACCGCGAGCTCGATCTCGATGGTGCCGTGAACCGTTTCGATATACACGTGCGGCGATACGCTGGGGTTGATCAGCTCGGAGGACGCGTAATCGACCCGACGCAGCCCGGGGGCCGGGCGAATGTCATCGTGGGTCGCGCCGGGCGCGAGTCGCTCCAGATGTTCGGCGGCGCGTATGCGAACCGCCCAGTCGCGGTCGCTGAGCGCTCGGCGCAGCGTGTCGGTTGAGGCTTCAGCCCCGTACTCGGCCAGCGCGTCCAACACCGCTGCGCGCGCCAGATACGACGGGTCGGGCTCGGCCGCGTCGTAGGCATCGACGAGAGCCTGCTCGGCTTCGGGCAGGCGCAGTTCGCCCACGAGGCGTGCCGCCGTCTTGCGGACGACCACGTCGGGTACCTGCAGACGCTCCTGCAGAATCCGCGCGATCTCGGGCGCACCAACCGCGACCAGCGATTCGAGCACCGCGGGAATGACCCGCTGGTCGGCGTCGTTGAGCATAAGTGTCAGTCGATACCGCGCCGCCTCCGGGCGGACCCAACGCAGACCCTCCGCCAACGCCGCACGCACCCGCCAATCTGCATCCGACTCGAGGCCGGACAAGATGAACATGAATCCTTCCGGATCGGTATGCGCCAGCGCGCGCAGCGACGCCGCCCGAAGGGGCGGCCAGGGATGCGCGAGCAGCTCGGTGAAGACTTCGACCGACGCCGCACTCGAGTGCTTCGCCAGGGCGTCGACGGTCGCGAGGCGGAGCCGCTGGTCGAGCGACCTGATGCGCACGAACCGATCCAACGCCGCCGCCGCCGCCGGCATGGCCGTCTCACCCAGCGCACGAATTGCGCTCACGACCACGGGGCGGCCACGACGATCGAGGTCGAGTAGCTCGGTCAGCGGCTCGACCGCGCGGTCGACGCCGAGCGCGCCGAGTCCCTGCGCCGCCAGCGCGACGCCGACACTTCCCTGCACGCCGGACAACGTCGCCAGCGCCGGGAGGGCGCGCGGGTCCTCGGTGCGGCCGAGGGCGTACGCTACCGGCCACCACCACAGAATCGGCTGCCCGCCGTCGCCGAGCACCGCCTCTGCCAGTGGATCGAACGCTTTTAGCTCACCGAGCGCATAGATGCCGAGACGAAACGCCTCCACCTCGTCCCGCTGTGGATACGAGAGATCTTCGGGGTCAACCCCAAACGCCGACGTCACGTGACGCTGCACCATGACGCCAATGGCCGGTGCCGCCGCCGTCGCTCCGATGCGGGAGAGGGCCTGCGCCGCTCGGCCCTGCACCCTCGGCGACAGGTCGTCCAGGCCGTCGACGAGCGGCTGGGTTGCGGCAGCATCGCCGATCAGCCCGAGACTGAAGGCCGCCATCTGCCGCACTTCCGCCTCCGGATCGCTGAGGAGCGCGACCAGTGGGTCGACGCCGTCGGAGAGCCCGACGCGCCCGATCGCAAGCGCGGCCCGGCGCCGCAGATGCGGCGCACCATCCCTCGCGAGTCCGATCAGATCGGGCCGAGGAGGAAGCGGCGCCGCCGGCACAACGACAGACCCGGCGTCCTCGTCTTCGTCCACGACCACCGGCACCGGCGGAGGCGCTGGCGCCGGGTCGGCGAGCTTCCGCTGATCCTCGAGCCGCAGAATCCACGACAGCTGCTCGTCTGTCGATGGCGCAACCGGCACGACCACCGGAGGTGGGGTTGCACAGCCGTGAAGGACGACGAGTAAAAGGCCGAGGAGCGCGCGTGCTCGACGGTAGTGGGACTCGGCGGTGGCCATCGCCGACGCCATGATAGCACGCGAGATTTTGACTATACTCGCCGCATCTTGGACTTTCGTTACATCGCGATCGAGGGTCCGATTGCCGTGGGCAAGTGTGTGCTCACCGAACGGCTCGCGGCGCGGTTGGATGCGAGCGTAGTCCTCGACGACACCGAGAATCCGTTCCTCCCAGATTTTTACGCCGGACTCGCCGGGGCCGCCTTTCAGGCGCAGCTGTTCTCCCTCCTCGCTCGTCATCGTCAACAGGTGACACTACGACAAGCCGACCTCTTTTCGCAGCTGACGATTTCCGACTATTTGTTCGACAAAGACAAGATCTACGCCTACCTGAACCTCGACGACAACGAGCTCTTCATTTATCAAAAGCTGTTCGATCTACTCGCCCAGGACGTGGTCACGCCGGACGTCGTCGTCTATCTGCAGACGCCGACGGATGTCCTGCGCCGCCGGTCGCGCGCGGCGGCGAATGCCGACGAGGCGACACCAGACGATGACTATCTCGGCGAGCTCAATGAGGCCTACAACCACTTCTTCTTTCACTACAGCTCAACGCCACTGCTCGTCGTCGAAACGTCCGAATTCGACCTCGATTGGGGCGACCGGGCCCTCGATGACCTCGTCAGGCAGCTGAATACGATGGGTCGCGGCACCCGCTACTACGTCCCGCGGACAGCCGGGGCATGATCAAGGCCCCCGCCCCTCGACAAGCTCAAGACGTCCCGAGTTCATCGAGGGACGCGAGTGACCGCCCCACACCGTTCGCTCGCGCCTGGTGGGGACCAGCCAGAAGGTGGAACATAGCGATCAGGGCGCGCACCTGCGCGCCCCCGCGGGAACGGAGCGGGGCATTGGGGCCCCCGCGAGTGACCGCGACGGGGTGCGGGGCAGTCAGCCCCGTCTAAATATGAACCCGGTTGAGTACCTCTTCAGCCTCGAGCGGTTCGGTGTCAAGCTTGGCCTCGACACGATCCGGACTCTGCGGACGGCGTTGGGGCACCCGGACCGGCGCTTTCGATCGATCCTCATCGCAGGCACGAACGGCAAAGGATCGGTTGCCGCCATGGTTGAACGCGGGCTCCGCGCGGCGGGCTACCGAACCGGTCTGTTTACCTCCCCGCATCTGGTCAATGTCACCGAACGATTCGCGCTCGACGGGCGCAGCGTCGATCCCACGACGCTGGCCGTTGCGGCCGGCCACATTCGTGAAACCATCGAAGCCCTTCGGCGTGACGGCACGCTCGAACACCCCCCGACGTTCTTCGAGGCGACAACGGCGCTCGCGCTCTCGCTCTTTGCACGCCACTCGGTCGACGTCGCGGTGCTCGAGGTCGGGATGGGCGGTCGGTTCGACGCCACGAACGTCGTCACACCGGTCGGCGTCGCGATTCCGTCGATCGATATCGATCACCAGCAGTATCTCGGCGCAACGCTCGCCCAGATCGCGTTCGAGAAAGCCGGCGTCATCAAGCCGAATAGCGTCGTCGTCACGGCCGAGTCGAAGCGCGAGCCACGCGACGTACTGCGTGCGGCGTGCGCCGCCCACCACGCCCGCCTCGTAGCGGCCGACACCGACGTCGATATCCGATGGCGGGCCGAGGAGGGAACGACGCTCATCGACGAGATGGAGACGCCACACCGACACTACGGCCCGATGACCCTCTCGCTGCGCGGCCGACACCAGCTTGGTAATGCCGCGGTCGCCGTCCGGCTCCTGGAAGAGTTGACGACGGCAGGAATCGAGGTGCCCGCCGCGGCGATCGTTGAGGCCCTGACCGACACGCGATGGCCCGGCCGGCTGGAGTGGCTCCCGGTGGAGCCGACCGGCCGCGTCCTCCTCGACCCAGCCCACAACGTCGCCGCCGCCGTCGCGCTCAAGGAGTACGTGATGGCTTGGCACCCGGCGGGGCTGCCGTTCGTCTTCAGCGCGCTTCGCGACAAGGACGTTCCCGGCATCCTCCGAGCCCTTGACGCGGCGGTCACCGGAATCGTCTGCACGACAATCGACAGCCCGCGCGCGCAGCCACTCGGGGATCTCGTCAGAGCCGCGCGCGAAACGCGGCCTGACCTGACGGTGCACGGCGTCGCCGAGCCGAGGGCCGCCCTGGCGGCAGCCTGGCGCGAGGGTCCGGCGGCCGTCGCCGCGGGGTCGGTCTTCCTGGTGGGCCAGATCATGCGCGAGCTGGGTAGGGCTTGATCAGACCGGGGGAATATCGCCCTCGATCACACGATTGAATCGCGGGCGCTTCCCCCAGACCCCCTGGCTCCCTCGTTAGTGGGGCCCCGATGCCCCCCACGCCGGGGCCCGTCGCCGCTCCCGGCCAGGGCGGCGCACAGCGCGCCCCCGCGGGCACGGAGTGGGGCGAAGGGGTCCCCGCGAGTGCCCGCGACGGGGTCCGGGGCAGTCAGCCCCGTCTAATAACAGATAAAATTAAACTTCGGATGCCTTCTTGCCTAGGAGCCAGTGGCGGACTCCTCCTGGTACCGCTGGCGCTTGTGCTGCTGCCCGAAGCTGCCGAGGCCCAGCTATTCCCAAGCCTTCCGTTCGACTCTCGGCAGTTTCGAATCGAGCAACTGACCGAGACGCACCTCCGTCTGATTGACGAAGTCGAGATCGACGGTGACACGTTCCAGTTCTATGCCGACCAGGTCGACATCTACGTCGACGCCACGGAGATCCTGGCGGGCGACGTCACCTTCTCGTTGGTGGCGACCGGTAACGTCGTCTTCGTGTCGGCGGAAACGCGGATCGCAGCCGAACGGGTCGAGTTCAAGACCTCCGACCAGTCGGCCGTTTTCTACAACGCGAACGGCTCGATCAACATGGGCGACGAGGTCGACCGAAGCATGTTCGGCACGCAGGAGCCCGACTTGCTGTTCTACGGCGAGAAGATAGAACGGGTCGGACCACGCACCTATCGTCTCACCAAGGGCGCGTTCACCAGCTGCGTTCAGCCGACGCCACGCTGGCAGGTCACCGCATCGACGTTGACGATCAACCTCGACGAGCACATTGTGCTCCGGAACTCGGTCATCAAGGTCAAGAATGTGCCGGTGTTCTATCTCCCGGCCATGTACTACCCGATTACGCCCGACGGTCGCGCGACCGGCTTTCTCATGCCGACCTATGGCGCGTCGAGCTACCGCGGCACCAGCCTGAGCAACGCCTTCTTCTGGGCGATCACCGGCAGTCAAGATGCCACGGCCTTTCACGACTGGTTCTCGCAAACCGGTCAAGGCTTTGGCGGGGAGTACCGCTACACGCGCGGCGGTGGCTCTCAGGGTCAAGTCCGCACCTATTTTCTCAACGAGCACGAAGCTGAGATCTCATCAGGCGGTGGCACGACGGTGCTCCCGGCGCGACAAAGCAACGATATCAGGGGGCTCGCGACCCAGCGGATCGGATCGGCCTGGACCGCGCGCGGACAGATCAACTACTTCTCCGACATCACCGTTCAGCAGACCTATAACCAAAACATCTTCCAAGCGTCGAACCGGCAACGTAGCTTCTCCGGGAACCTGACCGGCCGTCTTGGCAGCTACCAGCTGAGCAGCACCTACGCCGCGAACGAGACCTTCTTTGGCGATACGCAATCGACGCTCAATGGCGGGGGACCGCGTATCGGGTTGGCGCAAGGCAAGACCGAGCTTCGGGGAACGCCGATGTACTACTCGTTCAATGCCGAGTACGTGCGGCTGCTCCGCGTCTCGCGATTCTTCCGGGACGACGGCGACTTCGAGATCGATTCTGGACTCAACCGGATGGACTTC
This sequence comes from Vicinamibacterales bacterium, assembly GCA_963662965.1. Taxonomy (GTDB): domain Bacteria; phylum Acidobacteriota; class Vicinamibacteria; order Vicinamibacterales; family UBA8438; genus DTWD01. Next base: position 1,275,213 of record OY759970.1, read on the forward strand.
AATCCGGTGCTTCAGATTCCGTTCACCAAGTGGCCGTTCCTGACCATCGACTCGAGCGTGCAGTGGCGCGGCACCTACTGGGACGAGAGTCTCGACACCGAGGCAAGTCCGGTCGAGCAGATCCAAGCCGGTATCGGTCGATCGTTCTTGGATCTCGGCAGTCGGGCAACCGGACCGTCGTTCGTCAAAATCTGGGACACGCCCAACAGCGGTTACTCGGAACGGATGAAGCACGTCATCGAGCCATGGGTCTCGATTCGGCGCGTCAGCGCGATCGACAACTTCGACCAAGTCGTCCGGCTCGAAGGGATCGACTCGATCGTCGGCAACGTCACCCAAGTCGCGTTCGGACTTGATAACCGGATCTACGCCAAGCGGTTCGAAGGTGGACCAGAGTCGGTCTCACGAGAGATCGTCGCCGTGTCTCTGACGCAGAGCTATTACAGCGACGCGAACGCGGCCGAGTTCGACCGCACCTTTCGCACCAGCTTCAATCGGACGCCTCCCACCAACTTCTCGCCAGTGTCGCTAATCGTTCGAACCGAACCGACGCGTGGGATCGGCGGCACCCTCAGAACGGAGGTCGATTCGACCCACAAGGCATTGCGGACGATTGCGGCGGAGGGAAGCTATGAGCTTGGTGGCTGGCTCGAGACGCGTGGCGGCTGGAGCCAGCGCCGGTTTATCGAGAATCTTCCCGGCTTCAACGACAAATCGCGCCTCGATCACTACCTCAACTCATACACCGCTATCCGAAACCGTGATAACACGGTGGGCGGGATTTACACCTTCAACTACGACGTCCTCCGCAGCCGGTACTTGTTCCGACGGTTCATCGTCTACTACAACGCGCAGTGCTGCGGTGTCAGTTTGGAATATCAAATGTTCAACTTCGAGGGTCTGGGGCGCCGTGCGCCGGTCCCGCGAGACCGCCGCATCAATTTCTCATTCACGATGGCAGGACTCGGCACGTTCGCCAATGTCTTTGGGGCCTTCGGCGGCGGAGGTGGCGGTTATTAGATTCAGACGGGACCTGCGGCCCCGTCAGGAGTTGGACCGGAGTGGGGCTTTCGGGGTCCCCGCAAGAGAGCGAGCGAGGGGGTCTGGGGGCAACGCCCGAGACTTGCGCGTGAGATCGAGGGCGATATTCCCTCAGTCTGAACTTGGATGAACAACGCCGCTAGGCGGGATGCAGCGCCGGCCGAGTGGCACAGCATTTCGCGCGTAGGACACTCGTGTCGGGGGTGATTCTCGTCACCGGAGCGGCCGGATTCGTCGGGCGCCATCTCACTGCGTTGCTGCTATCCGGCACCCCGACACCGACTGTTGTCGGATGGCGACGGCCGCGGTCGAATCGGACACACGCGCCCCGCCCCACGGCCACGAACGCGGGGGTCACGTGGCGTGAAGTCGACCTGCTCGACCGCGATGCCGTAGCGGAGGCTGTGGCTGAGACCCGGCCCTCGGAAGTGTTCCATTGCGCGGGGGTCGCGAACGTCGCGGGTTCGTGGGACAACGTCGTCGGCACCCTCGAGGTCAACGTGCTCGGCACGCGGCACGTCATGTACGGGCTGCGCCGCGCGCGTCTCGACGCGCGCGTCCTGGTGCCCGGCTCCGCGCTGGTCTATCGACCCAAGCGCGGCGCGCTGACAGAAGCAGATCCGGTCGGGCCGGTCAGCCCATACGGCGTCAGCAAGCTCGCCCAGGAGATGCAGGCTAGTTGGCTCGCGTCGGAGAAACAGAAGGTCGTACTCACCAGGTCGTTCACCCACATAGGGCCTGGACAGGATCTCTCGTATGCCGCTTCAAGTTTCGCGCATCAGATCGCCCGCATCGAGCTCGGTCGAGCGAAGTCAATCATGGACGTCGGACTGCTCGACGCGTATCGCGATCTCATGGACGTCCGAGACACCGTTGCCGCGTACCGAGCGCTGATGAACCGAGGTGCCGCCGGCAGGATCTACAACGTCTGCTCCGGCCGCACCTATCGGATGCGCGATATCGTCGTCGGACTCCTCAAGCTCGCGCGCGTGCCGATTCAGATACGGCTCGACCCCGAACGGGTGCGGCCAAACGACTATCCGGAGCTGTGCGGCGACCGTTCGCTGATTACGAAGGACGTCGGCTGGAAACCGCAGATCGACCTCGACCAGACGCTGGGCGACATCCTCAATTACTGGCGCGAGAGCATTACTTAGACGGCGTCTTGATTTAGACGGGGCTGACTGCCCCGAACCCCGTCGCGGCCGCGGGGCGCGCACGTGCGCGCCCTGATCGTACCGAGCACGACCTGGCTGCCCCCACTACACGCGAGCGAACGGAGCGGGACTTTCGGGGTCCCCGCGAGTGAGCGAGCGAGGGGGTCTGGGGGAAGCGCCAGGGTTGCCGCCATGTGTGCGAGGGCGATATTCCCCTAGTCTGATCATGGACTGCCCCGCACCCAGCCGCCGGAGCTAGCCGGGGCCCAACGCCCGGCACCGCTCCGGCGAGGGCGCGAAAGCCAGCAGGGCAGACGAACAAAACACGAATATCTGCTGGCATGCACGACGACGCGACGCTCTTCGATCTCGGGAGACGCCCGACAACCCGCGAGGTCGCCGACGCGGTCCGGACGGCCGGGCTCGGCGGTCTTCCAAGCGCCGTCCGGCGTGGTGACGACGTTCTGTATCAAGAGGTGGTCTGTCGCACCGCGCTCAACCGTGTCGAGGACATGCTGTTTCGCTGGACCCTGAATCCGTATCGCGGGTGCACTCACGGCTGCCACTTCTGCTTCGCGCGGAGATATCAGGCGCAGCTCGAACTGGGGCCCGGCGATAAGTTCTCGTCAGTGGTCCTCGTCAAAACGAACTTCGCCGATGTGCTGGCGGACGAGCTACGACGGCCAGGCTGGAACCCGCAGAATGACGCAATCGCGCTCGGCACCGCAACCGACCCCTATCAGCCGATCGAAGGCCGTTACCGGCTCACGCGACGAGCGCTGTCGGCGCTGATTGCGCATCCAACTCCGCTCGGGATCATCACGCGAGGCCCGCTGGCGGTCCGCGATATCGACCTCCTCGCCGAGCTCTCGCGGCTGACGCGTTGCACCGTAACGTTTAGCATTCCGACGGTGGACGACGTCGCCTGGCGACGGCTCGAGCCAGGCACCGCACACCCGCTGCAACGACTTCGCGCCGTTCGTCAACTGTGTCGGGCCGGAGTCGACGCCGGAGTGCTCATGGCGCCGATTGACCCTGGGATCAGCTCGCACCCAGCCATCCTCGACCGCACCATCCGCGCCATTCAGGACCACGGCGCAGCCTTCGTCGGCGCGCTTCTGCTGTACCTCGACGGAGCCACTCGCGAGCACTTCTTCGGTTTCCTCGGTCGGGCGTATCCACACCTCGTTGAACGGCACGGTCGCCTCTACGCTGACAAGCACCCGTCGGCGTCATACCACGAACGATTCCGCGCCGTCATGGGAGCGCTGCAGGCGAAGTACGACATCCGCACGCGGGCCGATTCCGGCGAACGCGAACAGGGAGTCACGCCATCACGGCCGGCCGCACACCAGCAGCAGTTGCGACTTGGTGAGGTGGCATGAGGCATAATACGAGGGTGAGAACGGCGTGCTGGTCGTTGATCGGAGCCCTGTTCCTGACCACCGTGTCGCACCAAGCTGCGGCACAACCTCCGCCGGTTCCCCGGCCGTTCCCGGCACCGTCGTCCGCCCGCCGGCCACCGCCAGTACAGTTACCGGAGTCGACGGCGCCGGCTGCCGACGGCGTGCCGACCGAGGAGAGTATCGGCGTGCCGCTCTATCCAAACGCCCACTACCTCGACACGTTCGACGCGGGCCGCGGACAGACGTTCCACTTGTTTGGGACGAACGCGACGTTCCAGGAGATGGTCCGCTACTACTCGGTGGTGCTCGATGAAGGTGGCGACCGCGTGTTTGATGCGCCCGCCACTCATCAGTTCGACACCTCGCGCTTCCGTGACGAGCGGATGAGCTACCGGCCGAGCGTGACGATCAAGGATTACACCTGGAACGGCGCCGAGGGCTACCTCAACCCGATACCGGGCGCCGACCCCCCGCGGTATCGGACGATCATCCAGATCGCGACGCCGCCGCCCGGCGAAGCAGACCGCTAGAGCCCGTGGGCTCCTAATCTTAAGATCCCGATTCGCGCCATCCGACCACCAGCCCAGGGCTACTTGCTCGAGACGTAGATGTCGCGGTCCTTGCGGTTGAGGAATTCGGCCGACTTCTCGTCTAGCCCAATCTGCACCGCCCGATCGGCATCGACGCCGCGGCCGGCCGCGAAGTCACGAATCTGCTGCGTGATCTCCATGCTGCAGAACTTCGGACCGCACATCGAGCAGAAGTGGGCCGCCTTCGCGCCATCGGCCGGTAACGTTTCGTCGTGGTAGGCACGCGCGGTAACCGGATCCAGGGCCAGGTTGAATTGGTCCTCCCAACGAAACTCGAAACGGGCTTTCGACAACGCGTCGTCCCACACCTGTGCCCGCGGGTGTCCCTTGGCGAGATCGGCGGCATGCGCGGCGATCTTGTACGCAATCACACCAGCCTTGACATCATCGCGATTCGGCAGCCCGAGGTGCTCCTTCGGTGTGACGTAGCACAACATCGCCGTGCCGTACCACCCGATCATGGCCGCGCCAATCGCTGACGTGACATGGTCGTACCCGGGCGCGATGTCCGTGGTCAGCGGTCCGAGCGTGTAGAACGGCGCCTCGTCGCACCATTCGAGCTGGTGCTCCATGTTTTCCTTGATGAGGTGCATTGGCACGTGACCAGGCCCCTCGTTCATCACCTGGACGTCGTGCTCCCACGCGATGCGCGTCAACCCGCCTTGCGTCTTGAGCTCCGCGAACTGGGCCTCGTCGTTGGCATCGGCTATCGACCCCGGTCGGAGTCCGTCACCGAGGGAGAACGACACATCGTACGTCTGCATGATCTCGCAAATTTCGCGGAAGTGTGTGTAGGTAAAGTTCTCCTGATGATGCGCGAGACACCACTTGGCGTGAATCGAGCCGCCGCGCGACACGATACCGGTCATCCGTGCGGCGGTCATGGGGATGTATCGAAGCAGCACGCCGGCGTGAACCGTGAAGTAGTCGACTCCTTGCTCCGCTTGTTCGATCAACGTATCGCGATAGATCTCCCACGTGAGCTCTTCGGGCGCTCCGCCGACCTTCTCCAGTGCCTGGTAGATCGGTACCGTGCCGATCGGTGCGGGGGAATTGCGAACGATCCACTCGCGGGTCTCGTGAATATCGGGTCCGGTGGACAGGTCCATGACCGTGTCGGCGCCCCACAGCGTCGCCCAGCGGAGCTTCTCCACCTCCTCGTCGATCGAGGAACTCACGGCCGAGTTGCCGATGTTCGCGTTGATCTTGACCAGAAAGTTCCGGCCGATCGCCATCGGCTCGAGCTCGGGGTGGTTGATGTTGGCGGGAATGATCGCGCGGCCGCGCGCGACCTCGGCGCGGACGAATTCCGGGGTGAAGCCCTCGCGGATGGCGACGAACTCCATCTCGGCCGTCACCTGGCCCTTGCGGGCGTAGTGCATCTGCGTCACCGCCCCGGAGCCGCGGACGACGGTCCGGCCCAGCGACGACAGCATCTGGACGGAACCGCGCCGGCGGTTGGGGGACGGCACCTCCGTGACGTCGCCACGCGACACGATCCACGGCTGCCGCAACGGCGGGAGCCCCGACCGCACGTCGTGATCATGCGGACCGCTCGTGTCATAGACGCGTAGCGGTGGCTCACCATCAGACAAAGTGATCTCACGCATCGGTACGCTGACGCGTTCACCGGCGACATGCACTTTGCGCGACTTCGGAAATGCCGCGGCAAAATCGGAACGAACGGGGAAAATGGAAGAGGTCTGGCTCGACATAACTCGCTCCTGCTGAATCGCCAGCACTATAGCACGTGCGTTTGCGTTTGGCCGGCTGCGATCGGGGCGCGCACGGCGCGCCTCGCCGGCACGGAGCAAGGCGAAGGGGGCCCCGCGAGTGCCGGCGACGGGGTTCGGGGCAGTCAGTTCCGTTTAGTGTCTCGTGTCAGAAGCTCGTTACCTAATTCCCGGGCGCGGCGCCCGGCTGGCAAGGCGCGACGAGGGAGCAGATTGGGCATCTGTGACTGAGGAGCAAGGCCGCCAGGCAGGATGCCTCGCTCGGAAATTAGATAACGAGCTTCTGACACGGGACACTAGGAATGTCACTACATCTTCCGCAGGACGAAGCACTTCAGATAGGCGGTCTCCGGGACACCCGCGAGGACCGGATGGTCCCGACTTTGTGATCGTTTTTCGATGACGCGCACGTCCACCCCGGCATCGCCGGCCGCGTCCGCAACGATGCGCGCGAAGGTCGGCTCGTCAAGGTGGTACGAGCAACTCGAGGTCACCAGCGTGCCGCCCCTCGAGAGAATCTTGAGCGCGCGCAGGTTGATCTCTTTGTACCCGGCGACTGCCTTCGTGACGGCAGCTCGGTTCTTCGCAAACGCAGGTGGATCGAGCACGATCGTGTCGAACCGCTCCCGAGCGCGGTCGAAGGCGCGCAACGCGTCGAAGACGTTGCCGACGCGCGCCCGAATGTTCGGCACGCCGTTGCATGCGGCGTGCGCGTCGATGCGGCCCACCGCACTCTCTGAGACGTCGATCGCTACCACCTCGTCGCAGCGGGTTGCCATCTGCAACGCGAACGCACCGGTGTAGCTAAAGCAATCGAGGGCACGGCCCACCGCATGACCGGCGGCCGCATGCCGATTCTCACGTTGGTCGAGAAAGAGCCCGGTTTTCTGCCCGTCCCAGGGATCGACCAACAGGCGCACGGTGCCGTCTCGAACCTCGATATCGTGCGGTACGTCCCCGTGCCGCAACTCGACCACTCGATCCAACCCTTCGAGCGCACGTACCTTCGGATCGTTGCGGGCAAGCACCCCGGCGGGCCGCAGCAGGTCGACGAGCAGATCACACACGAGCGGCAGGAGTCGGTCGGTTCCTTGCGTCAGCGTCTGCACGACCAGCGCATCACCGTACCGGTCGACGACCAGACCGGGCAACAGGTCGCCTTCACCGTGTACGAGACGATACGCCGTGGCGTCGATGCGAAGTGAAGCGCGGTAGGCGATTGCCGCCTCGAGGCGGGCCCGCCAAAACGCCGTCCCGGGGCGATCGGAGTCGCGCGTCAATACGCGCAGCGCGATCGTCGAACGGTCGCTGTAGAGCCCATAGCCGATCGACCGACTTCGAGCGCTCACAATGCGTACGAGATCGCCGGCGTCGGCGTCGACCTGCTTGAGGTCGGATCGATACACCCAGAGATGACCGCGCCGCAGGCGGTGCTCACCTCGCGATGTCAGTTGGACCGTGGACATGGGTGGATGCGACGCCCTAGACATCCCCTGCGGGCGAGTGAAGCGGAGCTTCGCTGCCAACCCCATAGTACAATCGCCTCATGCGAATCGCGCTTGGCGCCGATCACGCCGGCGTCACGCTCAAGGATCAACTCAAGCGCGCATTTGATGACGTCGCGGCCGGCGGGGCCACGACGCACACCTACGTCGACTTCGGCACACACTCCGACGCGAGCGTCGATTACCCCGAGTTTGCGCAGTCTGTGGCCGAGGGTGTCGCGAGCGGCGCCTTCGACCGTGGCATTCTCGTCTGTGGAAGCGGCGTCGGCATGTCGATTGCCGCGAACAAGGTTCGCGGCGTGCGTGCGGCGCTCGTGCACGATGTCGACGCCGCACGGCTATGCCGTGAGCACAACGACGCGAATGTCGTGACCCTGGCCGGTCGGACCCTGAATCCAGAGACGGCCAGCAACATCGTGCGCACGTTTCTTGACACCTCCTTCGCCGGCGGACGTCACCAACGTCGCGTGGACCGGATCTCGGCCATCGAGCAGCAGACCGAAGAACAGTCGTGACGAACAGCATTGATGCCGTGGGGGTGTCCGCCGCCGGAACGGAACGCCTCCGGTCTCTACACAGCACCGACCCCGATATCGCCGAGGTGATCGTTCATGAGGTCGGGCGGCAGAACTCCGGCCTCGAGCTCATCGCGTCGGAGAACTTCGCGAGCATGGCCGTCCTCGAGGCGATGGGATCGGCGCTGACCAACAAATACGCCGAGGGGTATCCCGGCCGTCGGTATTACGGCGGCTGCGAGTTCGTCGACGTCGCCGAGTCGCTCGCGATCGATCGGGCAAAGGCACTCTTCGGCGCCGATCACGCGAACGTCCAACCGCACTCGGGCGCCCAAGCGAACATGGCGGCCTACTTCGCTCTGCTCAAGCCGGGCGATACGGTCTTGGGGATGGACCTTGCCCACGGTGGGCACTTAACGCACGGCCACCCCCTGAATTTCTCCGGCCAGCTTTACGCGATCGTCCCGTACGGCGTGCGGCGGGATGACGAACGGATCGACTACGAGGAGTTGGAACGACTCGCGCGCGAACGTCGGCCACAGCTGATCATGGCTGGCGCGAGCGCCTATCCGCGTGTGATCGACTTTCCCCGAATCGCGGCGGTGGCGGCCGAAGTCGGCGCGGCGATGGTCACCGACATGGCCCACATCGCCGGGCTCGTGGCCACGGGTCTCCACCCCAGCCCGGTCCCGCATGCCGACATCGTCACCACGACAACGCACAAGACGCTGCGCGGGCCGCGTGGCGGGTTGGTCCTGTGCCGCGAGGAACATCGCAAGGCGGTGAACCGCTCGCTGTTTCCGGGCATCCAGGGCGGACCGCTCATGCACATCATTGCGGCCAAGGCTGTCTGCTTTAAGGAAGCGGCCGAGCCGGGCTTCGTCGTATACCAACAGCAGGTCATCAGCAACGCGAGTCGGCTGGCCGCCGGACTGGCGGCGCAAGGCTTTCGAATCGTGAGCGGCGGCACGGACAATCATCTCCTGCTGGTCGACGTCTTCTCGCGTGGACTCACCGGTCGGACCTCGGAGGACGCGCTGGGCCACGCGGGAATTACGGTCAACAAGAACGCGATCCCGTTCGACGAGCAGCCGCCAATGGTCGCCAGCGGCATCCGACTCGGCACCCCGGCACTCACTAGCCGCGGTATGACAGAGACGGAGATGGACACCGTGGCCGAGTTGATCGGCCGCGTCTTGAGCGCTCCGGATGACGAAGGCCTCGCACGCATGGTTCGGGACGAAGTCGAAGCGCTATGCCTAAAGTTCCCGCTGTACCCGACTCCCCACACCCGATAGGGCTGGTAGGGCTGGCTGAACAGGTTGCCGCAGCGCTCGCTGACGATGGGGCGCTGTCGGACGCGATGCCGGCGTTCGAGCCACGGCCGAGCCAGCGTGAGATGGCTGGCGCCTCGGCACGGATTCTCGCCGAAGGCGGCGTCCTGCTTGTTGAAGCCGGGACCGGCATCGGCAAGACGCTGGCCTACCTGGTTCCGGCCATCCTGAGTGGCCAGCGAGTCCTCGTGTCGACCGGAACCAAGAACCTCCAGGACCAGATCTACTACAAGGACTTGCCGGCCCTGCAGGACGCGCTCGGCATCGATGTCCGCACCACGTATATGAAAGGCCGCGGCAACTACCTCTGCCTCCATCGCTTCGCGGCGTTGCGGAGCGATCCGGCGCCCCGGCCTCCGGCCGACCTGGCCTACCTCGACCAGCTAGCGGAGTGGGCCGCCCAGACGGAAACCGGTGATCGGGCCGAGGTTGAGGACCTTCCCGACAATTTCGCCGTGTGGGGAGACATCGCCGCGACATCAGAGAACTGCATCGGCACCGAGTGCCCCCAGTACCAAGCGTGCTACGTCACGACCATGCGGCAGCGAGCCGCCGAGTCGGACGTCGTCATCGTGAATCACCACCTGCTTTGCGCAGACGCCGCGGTGCGGCAGAGCGCGTACGGTGAGGTCATCCCCGCCTGTTCGTTTGCCATCATCGACGAGGCGCACCAGCTCGAGGACGTGGCAACGCAATACTTCGGGCTATCGGTCAGCCATCATCGACTCGACGAGTTGGACCGCGACGGACGCCGTCTCGTCGCCGCGACCACCGCCGACGCCGGCCTTGAGGAATCGAGCGTGCCGGAGCTGACAGAGCTACTGTCGCGGGTACAAGACGGTGCGCGGTTTTTCTTTGGCGGCCTCGCGCACGCCTTGCCGACGGCCGACCGTGCGCGAATGACGGCGGAGACGTTCGCTCCGATCGCGGAGCCAGGGCGGCGCCTCATCCGACAGCTCGGCGACCTTGCTGAGGCGCTGTCGCGGGTCAGCGCCTCGTCTTCTTCAGATTCAGAGGACCTCGCGTCGCTTGGACATCGTGCGGCCGAGCTTCGGGAGCAACTGATCTTCCTCTTGGCGGCAAGCGATACATCGTTTGTCTACTTCCTGGAACGCCGAGGTCGCGGAGTCTTTTTGCGAGCGTCGCCGATCGATGTCTCATCCATCGTACGGGAGCTGCTGCTCGACCGCATGCAGGGCACCATTCTGACCTCGGCGACGCTGACGGTCGATGCGTCGTTCGAGTACCTGAGAGGCCGGCTCGGGATCGATGACGCGACGGAGCTCCGGCTGCCGTCGGAGTTCGACTACGCACAGCAAGCAATCCTCTACTTGCCCCGCACGATGCCGCCGCCCAACACCGAGCGATTCCGAGACGCCATCGCCCAGGAGGTGAACGCGCTGCTGAGGGTGACCGCCGGCCGCGCGTTCATCCTGTTCACGAGCTACGCCAACCTCCGAGAGGTCTACGCGAGGTTGGAGTCGACCGTTCCCTATCCGTTGCTGGTCCAGGGCACCGCACCACGGACGGTGCTGCTTCGAGAGTTCCGCGCGACCCCGAACGCCGTGCTCCTCGCGACCGCGAGTTTTTGGCAGGGCGTCGACGTCGCCGGCGAGGCCCTCAGCTGCGTCGTCATCGACAAGCTCCCCTTTGCGTCGCCCGGCGACCCGCTGACGGCAGCGCGGATGGAAAAGATCGAGGAAGACGGTGGCAACCCGTTCGCGGACTATCAGGTCCCGCTGGCGATCCTCACACTGCTGCAAGGCCTTGGAAGACTTCTGCGCCATCGATCTGACCGTGGCGTCCTGGCGCTGCTCGACCCCCGCCTCCGCTCGAAGGGCTATGGGCGCCGCTTCCTCGCCTCGCTCCCTCCTGCTCCGGTGACGCACGACCTCGCGGAAGTAAACCACTTCTTCAACGGGGGAGACTGAGGCGTTTGGGAACCCTGGGCTCTCTCGCTCTCGCCGCGTCATTGCTCGGCCTTCCCTCCAGTGGCCTGTCCACGACGCAGTCGGCCGGCACGGTTCGGGGCGACGTACTCGACGAGAACGGTCAGACAGTGCCGGGAGCGCGCATCATCATGACCCCCCTCACTGTCGGCGGTGCGGCCCTGCGGATCGACGCGGGACGGGACGGCCGGTTCTCCCGTGCTGACGTCGATGCCGGTCTCTATGCGATGAGCGCCGTACAGGGAGAGCTCGGGAGCGAGGAGCATCGCGTCCGCGTGCGCGCCGGGCGTACCGTCGAAGTCCGGTTCGTGCTCCGACCGGGTATCCACCGCACCGTCTTGGCACGTGCCGATGACGGCGACGAGTTCAGCGACACGTTTGAATCCGGTGTTGTCGCTAACCGTGACGGCGCCTATCGTGACGCCGCGTTCTATTTCGAGCGCGCGGCCGAGCTCAACCCACGCTGCCTCGAGTGCCGTTACAACGCCGGCGTGGCGTATTCGACCCTCGAGGCATGGGCCGATGCCGAACAGGCCTTCAGCGCTGCGCTCGCGCTGGACGGCGGCTACGCCGCCGCCTACTACGGCCTGTCGATGGTGTATACACGATCCGGACGCCCAGACGAGGCGGCCGCGGCGCGCACCGAGGCGAATCGGCTTGCGTTGGCGTCGCTCGCCGTCCGACGTCAACACACGGCTGACGACGTCACCCGTGGCACCACGTTCTACAACGCGGGTGCCTTCGGGGACGCGCGCCGTCTGTTTGAACGCGCAATCGCCGAGAGCCCGAACTATGCCCCGGCGCACTTTTGGCTCGGGATGACGCTCGCCAGACTTGAAGACGATTCGGGTCCCGCGGCCGCGTCGGCCTTGCGACGTTATCTCAGCCTGGAGCCTGCCGGGGAGCACGCTGCTAGCGCCCGCGCGACGCTCGCCGAGCTGGGGCTTTAGGACCAAGTGGCGTCCCAATCCGTTGATCAGCTCCGCGCCAACGTCCTGACGGTCAACGATCGGATTGCGCGCGCCGCCGCAGCGTCGGGACGTGACGCAACCACCATTCGGCTCATCGCAGTCTCAAAAACGTATCCCGTGTCCTCTGTAGAGGCCGTTGCGGCCGTCGGGCTGACGGCGTTTGGCGAAAATCGGGTACAGGAAGCCCTGCAGAAAATGGAGCAAACGTCCGAACTACTAATCAGGTGGCATTTAATCGGCCACCTCCAATCGAACAAGGCACGAAGCGCTGCGGCGAGGTTCGACTGGATTCATTCTGTGGATAGCGAAAAGCTCCTTCGACGACTCGACGAAGCGGCCGCCGACGCGGGGACGACGCCATGTGTCCTCGTGCAGGTCGATTTGGCGGGTGAGGCGACGAAGCACGGCGCGAGCGTGGACGACCTCCGGCCGATCTTCGAGGTCGGACAGACCTGCCGCGCCGTCCAAGTACGGGGCCTCATGGTCATGCCGCCGTGGCATGAGGATCCGGAGGTGACGCGCCCGTATTTTCGTCGACTGCGGGAGCTTCGAGACACGTTGGAGCACGACGGCGTCGACGCCGCCGCGCTCCATGAGCTGTCGATGGGAATGAGTCACGATTTCGACGTCGCGATCCAGGAGGGCGCCACGATGGTACGAGTCGGAACCGCCATCTTTGGTCGCCGCACCCCGCCAGCGCACCAACCACCTCAGGAGGGGGCACGCTGAAGGTCACACCGATCGATCTCCGGCAACAGAAGTTTCGCTCGTCGGTTCGCGGGTTCGACCGCATGGAAGTGCAGATGTTTCTCGAGGAGACGGCCGACGATTACGAAAAGGCGCTACGGGAGCTCGACAAGCTACAAGAGTCGCTATCGCGGAAGGACGAGCAACTGGCCGAGCACCGCGAGCGCGAAGCGAATCTCCGCAACACGCTGCTCACCGCGCAGAAACTCGCCGACGATGTCCGCCACAGCGCCAAGCAGGACGCGAAAATCATCGTCCGAGAGGCGCAGAATCGAGCCGACACCGTACTCCAGCAGGCGCAGGCGCGACTCGACAGCGTGGAGCGGGACATCACGGAGCTGCGTTTGAAGCGGACCGATGTGAAATCGTCGCTCAAGGGCTCGATCGCGGCCTTGGATCATGCCCTCGAGTTCATCAAGGGGCAGGATGCGGCGCCTCCCGATGAGCTGCGTCTTCACCGCCCGCGTCCCATGCCCGCACCGGCCCCCAAACCGGCTGCGCTGGCCGCGGTCAAGGCCTGACGGCTCTCGCCGTCGGGCGCGCCCCCGCGACCGTGACGTGGGTCGAAGCGGCCCCCCAAGCGGTCGCGACGGGGTTCGGGGCAGTCAGCCCCGTCAAGATGAAGACGGCGGAGTGGGGCCTTCGGGGTCCCCGCGCAGCGACGGCGACGGGGTTCGGGGCAGTCAGCCTCGTCTGGAAAACGAACTCGTCGTCATCGACGTCGCGGGCGGCGCGGAGTTCCGCGTTCGCGTCATCCCAAGGGTAGGGCGCGAACGCGTATTGCCGGTGTTCGTCTTGGGGCCCTCTTGTGTCGCCTCGGGGCCACGCCTGTCGATGGTGCGGCCAACACCGCCCTCGTCACCCTCATCGCGGACACACTGGGGATACCGGCGCGCCGCGTTCGCCTCCGTCACGGTCTTCGCGGACGTGACAAGGTGGTGAGCGTCGACGGCCTGACGGCGACCGCGGTCACGGCGCGACTCACGCCGCACCTCAACGACTGACGTCGCTGAAACCCACCCGGCTGCGCGAGCGAACGGAGTGGGGCCTTCGGGGTCCCCACGAGAGAGCGAGCGAGGGGGTCTGGGGGAAGCGCGCGAGACTTCGCAGGATGATCGAGGGCGATATTCCCCCGGTCTAAACATCGCCCCGTCTATTTAATTATCGCGGCCCGATGACGTCGCTGGCCGTCTGTGGACGCACGGTGTAGCCGTCAACACTGGTCGTCACGGTCCAGGCGTAGGTAAATCCAGGCAGTACCTGTAGGTTCTTTGTGTAGGTGGCGTCGACGTAGGTGTGGTGCTCGTTGCGACGGACAGTCACCCCGTCGGCCGTGAGCGGAAGGTCGAGCGATTGCGCCGACTCCACTGCTCGTTCGACCACCACGGCTTGAGGTTCGGCGTGGTTGCGCCGGACGACTTCTTCGAGCTCCGTCGTGAACTGGCGACTATGGACGTACGGCGGCCCCACCTGCCAGCTGACATAGGCGAGCAGTGCGAACACGACCCACTGAACAACTGTGCGCATGGCTCCTGGGTCCTCGACCTCAGATCATTTCATTGCACGGATCGAAACATACGGTCCCATCTCGTCCGCGTGAAAAAATGCACAAACACGGAGCTGACCCGACGGACCGTCGCACCAAGACCCCGGTCCATCACCAACTCCGGCCCTCCGGCGTCGTACGACCAGTAGACCACGACGGCCTTCCCCTTGATGTGGTCGTGCGGAAGCACTCCCCAGAAACGACTATCTTCGGAGTTGTCGCGGCTGTCACCCATCACGAAATAGTGACCCTCGGGAATAGCGATCGGTCCATGGTTGTCTCGCCCGTCCACCGCAAACGCGCCCGGCGCCAGACTCGTCATGTGGCTCGGCAGATACGGCTCATCCAGCGGGGCATCGTCGATGTAGATCGTCTTGTCGCGGACTTCGAGCCGCTCGCCCGGCAAGCCGATCACCCGCTTGATGAAGTCTCGCTCAGGGTCCAACGGGAACTTGAAGACGACGATATCGCCACGCGTCACGCCTCCGTTCGGAAGCGCGACCTGCTCCGCATCCAAGATCGTCGGCGCGAACACGAACTTGTTGACGAGGAGATGGTCGCCAATCAGCAGATTGTTCTCCATCGACCCGGTCGGAATCTTGAACGCTTGGACGACCCACGTGCGAATGAACAGCGCGAGGATCACTGCGATCACGATCGATTCGAAGTATTCCCGGATCGTCGACTTCCGAAATGACGCCGACGCCGGGGGCCGCCTTTTAATCATCACCCACCTTGAGGACGGCCAGAAACGCTTCCTGCGGAATCTCGACGCGGCCAACCCGTTTCATGCGGCGCTTGCCTGCCTTCTGCTTCTCCAGCAGCTTGCGCTTCCGCGTGATGTCGCCGCCGTAGCACTTGGCGAGCACGTTCTTGCGAAGAGCTTTGACACTCTCGCGCGCAATGATACGGGTCCCGATTGCCGCCTGGATGGCGATCTCGAACATCTGCCGCGGAATCAGCTGGCGCATCTTCCGAGCGAGCGTTCGCCCGCGCGCGTACGCCGTATCCCGATGCACGATGATCGACAGCGCGTCGACCGGCTCGCCGTTGACCACGAGATCGAGCTTCACGAGCGGCGACTCCCAATACCCACTGACATGATAGTCGAGCGACGCATAGCCGCGAGAAATGGTCTTCAAACGGTCGTAGAAGTCGAGCACCACCTCATTAAACGGCAACTCGTAGGAAATCATGACCCGGTGGGACACGTGGTATTCGATGTTTTTCTGCACACCCCGTTTTTCCTGGCACAGCTTGAGAATCCTGCCGACCTGCTCCGCTGGCGTCAGAATCATCGCCGTAATGACCGGCTCCTCGATCTTCTGAATGCGTCCAGGGTCGGGGAGCTTGGCCGGACTGTCGATTTCGAAGACATCACCATCGGTCGTCGTCACCCGATAGAGCACCCCCGGCGCTGTCGTGACGAGCTCCATGTCGAACTCGCGCTCGAGACGCTCCTGCACGATCTCCATATGTAAGAGGCCCAGAAAGCCGCAGCGAAAGCCAAAGCCGAGGGCAACCGAGGTCTCGGGCTCGAAGTGGAACGACGCGTCGTTGAGCCGGAGCTTCTCGAGCGCGTCGCGAAACTCCGGATACTGGTGGCTCTCGACCGGATAGAGCCCGGCAAACACCATCGGTTTCATCTCTTTGAAGCCGGGGAACGCCACCGCCGTCTGCCGGCCAGACTCGGTCACGGTGTCGCCGACCTTAGCATCGGCCACGTTCTTGATGTTGGCGATGAGGAACCCAACCTCGCCGACGCCAAGCTGGTCCACGGCCTCCGGCTTTGGGACAAAGACACCGACCTGCTCCACCTCGTAGTCTTGAACGGCCGCCATCAGTCGCACCTTCATCTTGGGCCGCACGACGCCGTCGACCACACGAATCAGGACGACCACGCCGCGGTACGCGTCGTACCAGGAGTCGAAGATCATTGCCTTGAGCGGCGCGTCGGGGTCGCCGTCAGGGGCCGGTAGTCGCTTCACAACCGCTTCCAGGATCTCCGTCGTCCCCGTCCCCTCCTTAGCGCTCGCCAACAAGGTCTGCGCCGGATCGAGACCGACGAGCTCCTCAATCTGCAGTGCGGTTTCCTCGGGCTGCGCGCCCGGTAGATCGACCTTGTTGATGACCGGAATGATCTCGAGATTGTGATCGACGGCGAGGTAGGCGTTCGCGACGGTCTGCGCCTCGACCCCCTGAGATGCATCCACGAGAAGGAGTGCTCCCTCGCACGCGGCCAGCGACCGAGCCACCTCATACGAAAAGTCGACATGACCGGGGGTGTCAATCAGATTGAGGATGTAGTCTTCGCCGTCCGAGGCGGTGTAGGACAGGCGCACGGTGTGTGCCTTGATCGTGATGCCACGCTCGCGTTCCAGGTCCATGCTGTCGAGAACCTGTGCCTCCATCTCGCGCGGGGGAAGCGCTCCCGTTAACTCGAGAAATCGATCGGCGAGCGTCGATTTCCCGTGATCGATGTGCGCGATGATGCAGAAATTTCGTATGCGGTGGTGATACATCGAAGGGTTGGTGGCCTGTCCGCGCTGAATCGGTACCAGTCCGCGGCCACTGACGGTATAGTCGCGCCCGGCCCCTGCAAGGCGCGACGAGAGAGGGGCCGCCTCAATTATACGGGACGGCCACTACCGGTCGTCGAGCGGCACGAACGGCTGCGGGTACTCGGGACCGACGTATTCGGCGCGGGGACGAATGAGCCGGTTGTTGGCATATTGCTCCAGCACATGAGCGGTCCAACCCGAAATCCGACTCACGGCAAAGAGCGGCGTGAACAGCGCGATCGGAATTCCGAGCATGTAGTACGTCGACGCCGAGTAGAAGTCGACGTTGGCGTCAATCCGTTTCTCGGTCTTCATGACCCGCTCGATGCGCTGCGACATCTCGAACCACCGCGTGTTGCCGGACCGTTCACCGATCCGTTTCGACATCTGACGCAGATGCGTCGCCCGCGGGTCCTCCGTCCGGTAGACACGGTGACCAAATCCGGGCACTTTGACGTTGCGGGCCAGCATGTCGCGAACCGTCTGCTCGACGCGCCCGGCATCGTCAGCGGCGTCTTCGCCCATCGCGAGGAGCATCCGCATCACCTCGGCATTGGCTCCACCGTGCAGTGGTCCCTTCAGCGCGCCGACGCCAGCCACCGTCGCCGAATGCACGTCGCTCAGCGTCGCCGCGATCACCCGGGCGGCAAACGTCGACGCGTTCAGCTCGTGATCGGCATGCAGAATGAGCGCGACATCGAGTGCGTGCGCCGCGAGCTCGCCCGGCCGGTCCCCGTTGAGCATCAGGAGAAAATTCGCCGCGTGGCCGAGCGCGGGATCCGGCTCGATCGGCCCGCCGCCGGCACTGACCCGGCCGTACGTCGCGACGAGGCTACCAAGCTGTGCCGTCAACCGGATCGCCTTGCGAGACGCGGCCGCCGCTGACGCATCCTCGGCGTCCGAATCGTAGTGCGCCAAGGCCGACACGAGTGTCCGGAGCGCGTCCATCGCGTTGCCTGGCGGCAACGAGTTGATCAGACGCAGCATCCCCTCGGGGAGCCGGCGGGCCGCCGCCAGCGCTGACTGCAGGTCGCCCAGCTCCGCCCGGGTCGGAAGCCGACGATGCCAGAGCAGAAAGCAAACTTCTTCAAACGTCGCCGACCGCGCGAGATCGTGGATGTCGTGGCCGCAGTAGGTCAGAACACCCTGCTCACCGTCGATGTAGCAGATCGCGGACGACGTCGCGACGACACCCTCGAGTCCAGCTTTCGCCCTCGAGTCCGTCGTCATACCCTATCAGCCCGTGGGGAAAGTGCGGCGTCGCACCGCGCGCGGCGAGGGGCCCGTCGGGCAAAGGGCGCCCACGACCCGCCACCCTGTCCACGAGCCGGCTGCTGCGTCAAAGACATGATGCTCGCGTAGAGAAATCCGAACTGAAACAGCCCCAAGATCGGGATGGCCAGGTAGAAACCGGCGGACGCCGCGAAGAACGTCGCCGCGGTGAAGTAGACGCCACAGATCAACTCGGCACACACCTGCCAGCCGGCTGGCTGCCCATACGCGGCTCGGCGCCGCCGGCCGGAGTCTTCCGACATCGCGCCGTACTTCGGGGTCCGTCGAAACTCTCCGGTCGGCCTCAACAGCGCCTCGACCACCGCCGCCGCGTTGTTGATCGCCAGGCCGAGACTCAGCGCCAGCAACGCCGGGATGTCTCGGGTCCTTCGCCACCAGTCTCGGCTGAGCTCTCGCTGACTCGTCGCGTAGAAGATCGCCACCGAAAGCATCGCCCCGTACAACACTGGGACATCGAGAAACAGCAAGGCGTCGGGAGCCGTCGACTGCGAACGCACCACCATGGCCGGCATGATGAGGAGGCAGAACGGCACGAGTAAGAGATAGTTGAAATTCGCCGTCAGATGAAAGAACGCTTCAACCTTGACCCTGAACGGCACCGGCGCTCGCAGGACGGCTGGCAGGACCTTAATGCAGGTTTGGACCGAACCTTTTGCCCACCGGTACTGTTGGGACTTGAATGCCGTCATGTCGATCGGGAGCTCCGCCGGGGCTACGACATCGGCCAGAAATACGAACTGCCATCCCGCAAGCTGTGCCCGATAGCTCAAGTCGAGATCCTCGGTGAGCGTATCGTGATGCCAGCCGCCGACCGACTCGATGGCCGCCCGCCGCCAGACGCCGGCGGTGCCGTTGAAGTTAAAAAAACAGCCGCCGCGATACCGGCCACCGTGCTCGAGCACGAAGTGCGCATCGAGCAACAGTGCTTGGAGGCGCGTGAGGAGCGAATGCTGGCGGTTGCTGTGCCCCCAGCGCGCCTGGACCATACCGACGCGAGGGTCGTCGAAGACGCCAACTGTCCGTTCGAGAAAGTCGTGCTCCGGCACGAAGTCGGCGTCGAAGATCGCCACGAGCTCGCCGCTGGCGTCACGCAGTCCCTCCGCGAGGGCTCCGGCCTTGAATCCGACGCGCGACGATCGGTGATAGTGGCGAATCGACACGCCACGCGCCTGCCATCGTCGGACTGCGGCCCGCGCAATACGACTCGTCTCATCGGTGGAGTCGTCGAGGACCTGCACCTCGACCCGATCACGCGGGTACCGCAGCCGGGCCACCGCGTCAATTACACGCTCGACGACGAAGCGTTCGTTGAAGATCGGCACCTGCACCGTGACCCGCGGAACGGGCGAACGTGACGGCGCCCCCTCGATCGACGCGCACGGCTGCCGGCGACGACCGGTCACGTAGAGGTAGAGCAGCATGCTTCGGTGCGCTCCGTAGATGCTCAGACAGAGGAGGAGCGCGAAATACACCCAGACCAGCACCATTCTGGCGGCGACGGTACAATTCCGACGGCGCCAAGTCAACGACAGCAATTCAACTGCCGCCGCCATCTGTCGCATGAGTCACGATCGGGTCCGGGACATTCTTGCTGATCTGGAAAGCGGAGCGCTCGATGTCGGCGCCGCCGAGGCGCGCATGCTCGCCGTGCTGCGCCGCGCACCATTCGAAGATCTCGGATTTGCCCGGATTGATCACCACCGTGTCGTACGCCAAGGACTTCCGGAAGTTGTCTTTGGCGCTGGCAAGACACCGGACCAGGTCGCGGCCGTGGCCGAGCGGATCGTGGCGGCGCAGACGACGCTCATCGTGACCCGCACGACCGCTGCGGCGTTCGACGCCGTTCGACGCGTCGTCCCGGACGCGACATTCCACGAAACGGCCCGCATGATCACGAGACGTGCGGTGACGGAAACGACCGGCCGCGGCGTGATCGCGATTGCGGCCGCCGGCACGTCCGACCTTCCGGTCGCGGAAGAAGCGCGGATCAGTGCCGAAGCGCTTGGGAATGACGTCGACACGATGTACGACGTCGGCGTGGCCGGACTGCACCGGCTGCTGTCCGAGCACGACAGGCTCGACCGGGCGCGCGTCGTGATCGCCGTCGCCGGCATGGATGGCGCCTTGCCGAGTGTGGTCGGCGGGATGGTTCGCGCGCCCGTCATTGCCGTACCGACGAGCATCGGATACGGTGCAAGCTTTGGCGGAATCGCCGCGCTGCTCGCCATGCTGAACAGCTGCGCGTCCGGTGTGGCCGTCGTCAACATTGATAACGGCTTCGGCGCAGCGACGATGGCAAGCGTCATCAATCATCTCGACTAGGCTACGCACTGATGCACGACGCGACACTGCGAGCGCTCGAGTTTGACCGGGTGGTCGAAGCGGTCCGCGGTTTCGCGTTGACACCACTAGGCGCGGCCGCGCTCGTTAGCCTGTCGCCGCAGACCGACGCCCGTCTCGTGAAGACATCGCTTGCCGCGACGAGCGAAGGCGTCACGTACCTCGAGGCCAATGGTCCGTTCGCGCTCGACGGACCATCTGACCTCGAGGAAATCGTTGCGGTTCTTGCGGTCGAGGGCCGCGTCCTCGACGCGCCCCAGCTCCGCGGGCTCGCGAGGTTTCTCGCCTCGCTCGATACCGTCCGCGCGTCGCTCAAGGTCGCGACCGGCGGTCCCTATCCGTCGCTCCGTACGGTGGTGGATGGCGTCCGCTCCTTCGAGCGGGAGGTGAGCGAGATACGCGCCAAGATCGACGCCCAAGGCGAGGTGGTCGACAGCGCGACGTCACAGCTGCGGGTGATACGTGAGCGGTTGCGAAAGCAGCGGCAGCGGTTGCGCAACACGCTCGAGTCCTACCTGCGCGGTCGCGAGGCCTCGAAGTACCTGCAGGAACAGGTGGTTACGGAGCGAAACGGCCGCTTTGTCTTGGTGGTCCGATCGGAGCATCGCGGCGCAATACCGGGCATCGTGCATGGGAGCTCCGGCAGCGGCGCCAGCCTGTTTCTTGAGCCGCTTAGCACCGTCGAGATCAACAACGACATCGTGGCGCTCGAGGAAGACGAGGCGCACGAGGTTCGTCGAATCCTGCTCGGGCTGGCCGACGGACTCCGAAAACGCGCCCTCGACCTGCGCCACAACCTCGGAGCCGCAACCGAGATCGACGTCATCCAGGCCCGCGCAGGCTTCTCTCGTCTCATTGCGGGCAGCGAGCCGGCGCTGACGGCGGAACCGCGTCTGGAGCTCCCGAACGCGCGTCATCCTCTGCTCATCAGCGCGGTGCGCACCCGGGCGGGCGTCGCCACGGCGGCTAATGCTGCATCGGCACCGGCCGAGCCTGTCCCAGTCGATATCCACGTCACGCCGCCGACGGGCGCCCTGATCGTCACGGGCCCCAACACCGGCGGGAAGACCGTTGCCCTCAAGACCGCGGGTCTCCTCGTCGCGATGGCCCAGGCGGGTCTCCACATCCCAGCCGGCCCAAACGCGTCGGTGCCCGTCTGTCACTCCATCTTCGCCGACATCGGAGACGACCAGTCGATTGCCACGAGCCTGTCGACGTTTTCTGGGCACATCGCCAATATCGTCGCGATGGAGCGTCACCTCGCGTTGCCGGCGCTTGTCTTGCTGGACGAGGTCGGCGCGGGGACGGACCCGGTCGAAGGGGGGGCACTCGGCGCCGCCGTCATTGATCACTTTCGTCTGCGCGGCGCTCTCGTCGTCGCCACCACGCACGACGACATGTTGAAGTCGTATGCCGCGACAACCGACGGGGTGATGTGTGCCGGATTCGGATTCGACGCGAAGACGTACGCACCGACCTACCGGCTCACGTACGGAGCGCCCGGGCGCAGCCTCGCACTGGAAATCGCGGCGCGACTCGGCGTGCCGCGCACCATCGTCGACGACGCGCGGGCGCGCCTCAGCGAACGAGAGGCGCAGCTCACCGACCACCTTGCGAAGGTCGAGCGGGATCTGGAGACGCTCAACGCTGAGCGCGACGCGCTCACCGCGACTCGCGAGGAACTGCAACAGACCCGCGCCGAGATCGAGACGCGTCGACTAGCGCTCACCGAACAGGAGGAGCAGGCGCGCCAGCAGGTGCGGGCCGGTGTCGACGAGGAGGTCAGGGCCGCTCGCGGAGCGGTGGAGGCCATCGTCGATGGCCTCCGCCAGAAGGCCGCCGACCTTGCGCGCCGGGCAGCCGCCGGCGCACCGGGGCAACCGCGTCTGTCGACCGGGGAAGCCGGTGGCTTGAAGCGGCACGCGCTCGACGCGCTGGATGCGGTGCGGGCGACGACACCAGCCGACCTGCCGTCGACCACGCCGGCGTCGACCTCCGCCGCCTCACCGCCGACAATGCGCGAGACTGCGACACCAGCGGTCGGCAGTCGCGTACGCGTCGACAGCCTACGTCTAGACGGCACGGTCGTCGCGATTCGCAGTCGCGACGCCGAGGTCGAGGCGCGCGGGAAACGGATTCATGTAGGGCTTCACGACCTCCGAGTCGTCGATGCACCCGATCCGGCGGTGCCGGGTGGGCAGGGAGGTGGCGTCACCATCGACGTCGCGTCTGGCGACGGCCCGCCGCTCGAGCTCAATGTGATCGGATGTCGCGTCGACGACGCGCTCTCCCGCGTTGAGAAATACGTCGACCAAGCGTTGCTCTACGAGCGACGCGAGCTGCAGATCATCCACGGCTACGGCACTGGCCAGCTGCGGCGGGCCATCGCCGGCTTCCTCGGGCAACATCCGTTGGTCGCCAAGTTCGAGCTCGCCCAACCCGAACAGGGTGGCGGCGGCGTCACCGTGATCATGCTCAAGAGCTGAGGCGTGCCCCGTTTTCCAGCCAATTTCATCGACGACCTGAAGGCCCAGGCCGACATCGTGCAGGTGATTCAAGATGTCGTCCCGCTAAAAAAAGCCGGTAGTAGCTACAAAGGTCTCTGTCCGTTCCACAGCGAGAAAACACCGAGTTTTCATGTCAACCGCGACAAGGGATTTTTTCACTGTTTCGGATGCGCGACCGGTGGTGATGTCGTCAAGTTCGTCGAGCTGTACGACAAGCTGAGCTTTCCTGAAGCGGTGCGCTCGCTCGCCCAACGGTTTGGGTTGACGGTACCGGAGTCGGACGACCCCGAACAAGACCGCCAACTGGGGGCCGAGCGCGAGGCGCTTCTCAAG
Source organism: Vicinamibacterales bacterium (assembly GCA_963662965.1). Lineage (GTDB taxonomy): Bacteria > Acidobacteriota > Vicinamibacteria > Vicinamibacterales > UBA8438 > DTWD01. Next base: position 1,298,741 of record OY759970.1, read on the forward strand.
CTGCATGAACTCACGCAGGCGTATTTCCGCGACCAGTTGAACCAAGAGCGCGGCGCACCGGCGCGCGCGCATCTCCACCGGCGGGATATCCGCCCCGCCACGATCGACCAACTAGGCCTTGGCTTCGCGCCGCCACAGCGGAACGCTCTGACCCGCTACCTGCTCGACGCAGGCCAGCCGCGCGACCTGCTCCTCAAAAGCGGATTGGTCGTGCAACGTGAGGGCGGTCAGACCATCGATCGCTTCCGTAACAGATTAATGATCCCGATCTCCCGCGACACTGGCTCGGTCGTCGCCTTCGGCGGACGCGCGCTCGCGGCTGACCAACAGCCGAAGTACGTCAACTCACCCGAAACGGTGCTCTACACGAAGGGGCGCACGCTCTACGGCCTACACCTCACAAAGCAGGACGTGCGTCGACTCGGATACGCCGTGGTGGTTGAAGGCTACTTCGACTTTGCGCAGACGCTGCAAGCGGGCGTCAAGCCGGTGGTCGCCACATGCGGCACGGCACTCACGGATCGGCAAGCCCGATTGCTCAAGCGCTTTTGTGACAAGACCTTGTTGAGCTTCGATCCGGACGCCGCCGGGCAGGGCGCTTCTGCGCGCGCCGGAGAACTCCTCGTCGCCGAGGGTTTTCAAGTCAACGTGGTGCTGCTGTCCGCGGGAGAGGACCCAGATACGTTCGTGCGGCAGCACGGAGCCGACCGCTACCTGGCCAAACTCAAGACCTCCCAACCCTATCTCGAGTACGTCCTCGAGCGGGCGGCGTCTGGCCGGGACCTCTCGCGCGACAACGACCGCCGCGAGTTCTTGACCGACATGCTCGCCGTGGCCGCGCGTATTCCCGACCCAGCCACGCGCGACCACTTTGCCGACCGGTTGGCCCACCGCGCCCAAGTCATGGAACAAGTCGTCAGAACCGAGATACGGCGGGCGGCGGTCGACCGCCGCACCGACGTGCCGACCGAGGTTCGTGCGACACAGGCGACGCTTCGCCCCGCCGAGAAAGGCCTCGTCTGGGCTGTCATGCACGACACCGCGGCAGCGCTGTCGGTCCTGTCCGGCATGGAACCGGAAGACTTCGACAGCCTCGCGGCCGCGCCCATCCTCCAATTGGCGCGCACGCTCGTCGACGTGCCATCCGACGGCGTGCCCCAAATGCTACTCGAGCGACTCGGCCCGGATGAGGCGGCCCTCGTGCGGACGATCGCGCGGGACAGCGTAGCGCTGGCTGAAGTCGACGACTGCGCCGTCAAGCTCCGACAGTTGCGATACGAGCGCGAGCGAGCGACGCTCCAAGATGAGATCGACCGCCGCCAACGCGCGGGAACGCCCGGCGCACTCGATGACATCGACACTCTCTTGGAACGCAAGCGCGAACTTTTGCAACGGATCGACGCGCTGGTCCGGTAACGACCAAGCACGATTGGACAGCGGCATATACAATCTGCAGCGTAGTGCTACCGAGAGGGACGCGGCAGCGACGGGGCACGCTGGCCCGCGGCAAAAAGCCGACCGGACGGGGTGACGAGATGCCGAGCAAGCAGCTCTCGATCGAGGAGAAGTACGACGAGATCCAGCAGTTGATCATCGTCGGCAAGGAACGCGGGTACCTCCTCTTCGACGAGATCAACGACCTGCTGCCGGCGGAAGTCACCTCGTCAGACGAGCTCGACGACCTGTTCGCGACGCTCGGCAACGCTGGTATCGAAGTCGTCGAGTCCGAGGACAAATACAAACAGAAGAAGCGACTGGAGCGCTCCAATGACTCCAGCGACGAGCCGGAGTTCGACCTCACGCCAAGCACGCTCGACAAGACGAGCGACCCCGTGCGGATGTACCTCCGGGAGGTGGGGACGGTGCCGCTCCTCACACGTGAAGGCGAAGTCGAAATCGCCAAGCGGATCGAGCGCGGCAAACTCACCGTCTTGAAGGTGGTCTCGCGCACCCCAACGATCGCAAACGCCATCATCGATCTTGGCGATCAACTAAAGAACGGCGAACGCACCATCCGTGAGGTCGTCGTCTTCCACGACGAGGAGCTCACGGACGATCGGATCGCCGACCGCGGGCGACAGCTACTGCGGCAGATCGAAGCTATTCGCGTGGCCCGGGTCGACACGCAAAAAAAGGAGGCAAAGCTCGACACCATCCTCAAACGCGACAAACGCCGCCGCCGCCGTTATCGCTGGCGCGCGCTCCGATCGCAAGTTGGGCTCTCGCAGCTGGTCCGTCGCATCGAGTTCACCGAACCGGTCAAGCGCCACCTCATTGAGGACATTCGGGACTCAGTCGACACCGTCCACCGGTCGCAGCGTGAAATTGGGCTACTCAACCACAAGCTGAAGCTGAAGACGAAGACGCGGCGACCGCGCCTCAAGCTGGAGGACCGCAAGCTCCTCATGCGTCGACTTCGGGAGCTTCGTGCTGGCGTTCGTCGGCGGGTCACCGACATGGAGGAGACACCCGACGCACTCGAGCACATGCTGGACGTCATGCAGCGTGGCGAAGCACTGGCGGAACAGGCCAAGAAGGAGCTGGTCGAGGCCAATCTCCGCCTGGTCGTGTCGATCGCCAAGAAATATACCAACCGCGGTCTCCAGTTCCTCGACCTCATTCAGGAAGGCAACATCGGCCTGATGAAGGCCGTCGACAAGTTCGAGTATCGACGCGGCTACAAGTTCTCGACCTACGCCACCTGGTGGATCCGTCAGGCGATCACGCGGGCCATCGCCGACCAAGCGCGGACGATCCGGATTCCAGTCCACATGATCGAAACGATTAACAAACTGCTCCGGACGTCGCGCGCCCTCGTGCAGGAGCTCGGACGCGAGCCGACATCCGAGGAGGTCGCGACGCGTATGGACATCTCGGTGGCGAAGGTCCGCAAAGTGCTCAAGATCGCGCAGGAGCCGATTTCGCTCGAGACACCGATTGGCGAGGAAGAGGACAGCCACCTCGGAGACTTCATCGAAGACCGCCAGGTCGTCTCGCCGGCCGAGGCGGTAATCACCCTGAATCTGAAGGAGCAGACCGACTCCGTGCTCAAGTCACTGACGCCGCGCGAGGAGAAAGTCATCAAGATGCGATTCGGCGTCGGCGACGGCAGCGAACATACGCTGGAAGAAGTCGGCCAGAACTTTGCGGTCACGCGCGAACGGATCCGCCAGATCGAAGCCAAGGCATTACGCAAGCTGCGGCACCCGTTGCGGAGCCGCAAGCTGCGGGCCTTCCTCGAAGGAGGCACTTAGTGGAGTGTCCGGGTCATTTCGACAGCACCTTTCGGGCGGGGCATCCCGTAAGGGCCGGCGCTGTGACCCTGCTTAATGGGGTCACAGATGCCCAATCTGCTCCCTCGGCGCGCCTGGCCACACGGGCGCCGCGCTCCGAAATCCGCTGTCGAAATGACCCGGACACTCCACTAGTGCCAGCGCCAGTCTCGGTTTTGGGGCCCATAGCTCAGCGGTTAGAGCCGCCGGCTCATAACCGGTCTGTCCCAGGTTCGAATCCTGGTGGGCCCACCATCCTCGCGGGTGCGGCGACGCTGCACCGCGCTTCACTTACTGAAGCCCCGCTTAGACGGGGCTTTTTTGTTGCCTGATGCTGCCCGAACTCGATCGACTCGTTCGCCTTCAACAGCTGGATGATGCCATGACCGCCGCGCGTCAGGCGATTGATGCCTTCCCCGCCAAGAGCGATGCTCTCGACGCGCGTGTGGAGGAACGCACCGGCACTCTCGCGAACGCGGAGCAGCGGCTCGCCGACCACAAGACGGCGCGGCAGGAGCTGGAGAAAGACGTCGCACAAGTGCAGACGAGGCTCACGCGGTTCAAAGGGCAGCTCATGGAGGTGAAGACCAACAAGGAATACCACGCCGTCCAGGTGGAGATCGCCACCGCCGAGGCCGAGGTTCAGCGCCTCGAAGACCAGATTCTCGAGCGCATGCTTGAGGGTGACGAGCTCAATGCCGAGATGGCTGACGCCCAGCAGGCGGTCAAGACCGAGAAGGCCGCCGTCTCGGAAGAGCGCGACGCACTGGAAAAAGAACGCGCCGATCTGCAGGCACAGGTCGACAAACATGCCTCCGAACGCACCAGGCTCGTGGTCGAGATCTCCGTCCAGACGATGGCGCTATTCGACACGTTGTCTCGTGGGCGAAAGGGTGTCGCGCTCGCCGAGGTACGCGATGGTCGATGCTCTATCTGCCAAGTCCGGCTTCGGCCGCAGCTCTGCAACGACGTGCGGCACAACGTCGCGCTGCTCCAGTGTGAGAGCTGCCAGCGCGTCTTGTACTATCCCGCCGAGTCTGGCGTCGCGACAGAATCATCGTGAGCGCACCGGTCATCGCGTACATTGATGGCGGCGCCCGCGGAAATCCAGGTCCCGCCGGGTACGGTGTGAGCATTGAGACAGCCGACGGGCGGGTCATCGAGCAGCTGACCGGCGCCATCGGCGTAGCCACAAACAACAACGCCGAGTACAGAGGACTGATCGCGGCCCTCGAGTACCTGGTGGACAACCGGCATGCAACCGTCGTCATTCGGTCTGACTCCCAGCTGCTGACACGGCAGATGCGCGGCGAGTACCGCGTGCGGCATCCGGCGCTGCGCTCATTGCACGCACGCGCCAGTGAGCTGGCGTCACGCCTGACCCGCGTCGAATACGAGCACGTCCCGCGCGAGCAGAATCAGCGCGCTGATGCACTCGCCAATGTGGCCATGGATGGAGGCCCAGAGCCAGCCGCACCGTCGGCGCCCGACGCGCTCCCCCCAGGGACGCCGGCCTCAGGCATCGTCGGCGTCGGGATCGACATCGAGGACGTGGCGCGGGTCGATGATCTACTGCATCGCTACGGTGACCGTTTTATCGCGCGTGTCTTTACCGACGACGAGGCGGAGTACTGTCGACGTCGCCGGTTTCCCGCCCAACATCTCGCGGGGCGCTTCTCGGCGAAGGAAGCGACCATGAAGGCCCTCGGCACGGGACGCGCACGGGGTGTGCTCTGGCGCGATATCGAAGTGGTCCGGCGCGGCGGTCCGCCGCAACTCGCGTTGCGAGGGGGCGCACAGCGGCGCTTCGAAACCCTCGGCGCGATCGACGCGTTGCTGAGCATCACCCATACTCGGACTATCGCGATGGCCCAGGTCATTCTCATGCGGGGCTGACTGCCCCGTCTGAGTAAGGTCAACTGCGGTTGTCGTACGATTCCAAGATCGTGCAGTTTATCGGCGCTCTCGAGCGGCACGACACTTGCGAGGGACGGTGGCGGAGGTCATCAACCATGCAAGTGAAAATCGTGCAACACAACAACGGCGGCCCGGCTGGCAAGCTCGCGGATGCCGAACTGCACTTTGATGACGGACCGCTCGCGGGGCTGAAGCTGGTCGGTATTACAGTGTGGGAAGGACGCGACGGACAGGCGCAGGTCACGCTGCCGACTCGACACTACACGGTGGACGGGGAGCGGCGACGTTACATCCTGCTGAGACCGGCGTCGGACGCCAGCACGACGGACCTATCTCCGTCGCGAGATCATGGACGCGTTCGAGCGCACGCAGCGGCAGTGACCCGGCCTACTCGGCCCGCTGACGCAGGAACGCGGGTACAGCGCCCGGTACCTGTTCCTCCGGCAGGTCGAGGTCGGCAAGAGGATCCACGCCGGCCTCAGTGTCTCCGGCAGGTAGCGGGAGCTCGATCAGCGGTCGCCGCGAAATAGCAAAGCCGCCGCTCGAGCTGATTGCCGCGATGGCGCCGGGCTCGGCCGGCTCCTCCTGCTTCCAGTTCGCGTAGTTCTGGAGATCGACCGGCGTATCCGCGGCGGCAGCGGCGCTGGCCTCCTCGGCACGTTGCGCTCCCACATCGTCGAATCCAGTGGCGATCACGGTGATCTTGACCTTGCCCTCCATCCCGGGATCGATGACGGCACCGAAGATGATGTTCGCGTCCTCGTGCGCCGCCTCGTGAATGATGCTCGTTGCCTCACTCACCTCGAGCATCGAGAGATCCGATCCGCCCGTCACATTGACGATGACGCCACGCGCGCCTTCGACGCGCGCGTCCTCGAGCAGTGGGCTGCAAATGGCACGGCTGGCCGCGTCGATTGCACGGTTCTCGCCCTCGCCGTACCCGGTTCCCATGATGGCCATACCCATTCCAGACATGATGGTCGTCACATCAGCGAAGTCGAGGTTGATCAAGCCGGGAACAAGAATGAGATCCGAGATCCCCTGAATCGCTTGGCGAAGCACGTCGTCGGCAACAGAGAACGCCTCGGTCAAACTCGTGCTCCGGTCAATCGTTGCGAGCAACCGTTCGTTCGGAATGGCGATGACCGTGTCGACCGCGGCGCGGAGCTCTTCGAGCCCTCGCTCGGCCTGTTTCCCGCGTCGCTTCCCTTCGAACGTGAACGGTTTCGTCACCACCGCGACGGTCAACGCTCCGAGCTCGCTCGCAAGGTTGGCAATCACCGGGGCCGCCCCGGTGCCCGTCCCGCCCCCGAGTCCCGCCGTGACGAACACCATGTCGGCGCCGTCGAGCGCACCGATGATCTGCTCCGTATCCTCGAGCGCCGCCTGACGGCCGATGTTGGGGTCCGCACCCGCACCGAGACCCTTGGTCAGCTTCTTGCCAACTTGTAGTCGCACCGGCGCGGCGTTCGTCGTGAGCGCCTGGGCGTCGGTGTTTGCCACGATGAACTCGACGCCACCCAACCCGGCCGACACCATCCGGTTCACGGCATTGCTCCCACCGCCACCAACCCCAATGACCTTGATATGAGCGCCGGGGCGCACGTCATCGTCAAGCGTCAGCCGCATGTCCCGCTCGGCACGTGGCTCCGGTGCACCGATGGTCTCGTGGGATTCCGCCATGCTCCTCCTCCTCGCCGTCTAGAAGAACTCTTTGAAGAGTCCACGCAGCCGACCGGCGACCCGACTCAAGGCGCCGCCGGCGGTACGGTTCTGATCCGTCACTTGATTGCGATGGGCGTACATCATGAGACCGACCGCAGTGGCAAATGCCGGATTGTTCACGTGGTCAGTCAACCCGCCGACTCCGACGGGGCATCCCCGGCGAATCGGCAAGTCGAAGATCTGATCGGCGATCTCCGGCATCCCGTCGAGCAACGAGCCGCCACCAGTCAGCACGATGCCGGAGTGCAGCGAGTTCTCGTAGCCTGCACGCCGAACCTCGTCCCACAGTTGATGAAAGATTTCCTCAGCCCGCGGTTGCAGCACCTCGGCCAGGACGTGCCGAGACATGATCCGGGGCTGGCGTCCACCGACGCTCGCGACTTCGATCGTCTGCTCTTCGTCGACCAGTCCGGCCAGGGCGCATCCGCTACGGCGCTTCGTCTTCTCCGCCTCGGGAATCGGCGTTCGCAGTCCCACGGCGATGTCGTTCGTGAAATGGTCGCCACCGAGCGTGAGGGCGCCGGTATGCCACAGGCTGCCACGTTCGAACACGGCGAAGTCGGTCGTGCCACCGCCGACATCTACAAGCGCCACGCCGAGTTCCTTCTCGTCGGTCGTGAGCACCGCTTCGGCTGCCGCCATCTGCTCGAGCACCGTGTCGACGATGGCGACGCCCGCCCGGTTGACGCAAGCCACGATGTTCTGCGTCGTGGACGAACTGCCGGTCACGATGTGCACGTTGACCTCAAGACGGGATCCGGTCATCCCGATCGGCGCGCCGATCCCATCCTGCTCGTCGACCACGAAGTCCTGAGGCAGGACGTGCAAGATCTCCCGTCCACTCGGCAATGACACCGCTTTCGCCGCGTCGATGGCCCGTCGGACGTCGTCCCGAGTGATTTCGCGGTTCTTCCCCGCCACGGCAACCACCCCGCGGCTGTTGAAGGCCTTGGCGTGTCCGCTGGAGAGACCGAGGTGTACCGAGTCGATCTCGACACCGGCAGTCAGTTCCGCTTCCTCGATCGCTTTCTTGATCGACTCGACGGCCGCTTCGAGATTGACGACGACACCTCGGCGAATCCCGCGCGCCTCAGAAATGCCGATTCCGACAATGTCGAGGCTGCCGTCTTCCATCGCTTCCCCGACGATGGCGGCGATCTTCGAGGTCCCGACATCGAGCCCGACGACGTATTGCTCCTTACGCGCCACACTGCCTCCGTTGACGGCTTCCGCCGCGTTCCTCTCGCTGTACGGTCACTGCGCCCGCTCCGCTCCCCAGCGCGTGAGAACACGCGCCTCCGCCAGGTCGTCCTGGCCCGCCGGGCGGACATACACTCGTCGGTCGAATCTCAGGTCGACGTAGTCGACATCCGGCACGCGCGCGCGGAGTGACGATTCGAGCTCCAGATACGTCTGCAGTCGCTCCGCGAACTGCTCCTCACCGAGATGGATGAGAGCCGAGTCTCCGGTCAGCAGCACCACGGCATCGTGGGGGTCACTGACGTCTACTTGAGAAATACGCGCCGCCAATTCGGCGTACGCGCCAACGTCCGTGAGTAGACGCGCCGCGAGCGCGGCGTGGCGGTCGTCAACCTGCGCGCCACGGTCGTCGTCACCGGTAGACAGTCCGTCGATGATCGGCAGATCCAGATCGGCGAATCTGGACCCGAACTCATCGATGATCCGACCCGCAGGGTCGATGAGATAGAGCCGTGTTCCGAAACGCGCGAGCCCGACCGGTTCGCGCTCGTCCAGGGTGACTTCAATGGTCGACGGCAGGACCCGTCGCAGGGTCGCGTCCTTGACCCAGCCAGAGGTCAGCAAGCTCGCACGGCCTCGCTCGAGATCGGCCACAAGGACGTTCTGTCCCTGGAACGTCGCCACCAGCGCGAGCACCTCTCCCGTCGACAGACGGTTATTCCCAGCCACGGTGATCGTCTCGACGCTGAGCCAGGGAGTGCGACGCGCGGCCTCGACGATCCAGTAGGTGCCACCAGCCAGCACGACGGTGATGGCCGCGACGCGACCCATGAGCCTTCGGCGCGCGGCAATCCGCCGGCGGCGACTCGGTTTGAGATGCGCCCGGTGAAAGCGCTTGTCGGGGCGCGTGGGGACCATCACGACGCGCGTCCTTTCTCAAGTAGCTCGATCACACGCGGGACCAGCCGACCGACGGAACCGGCTCCCAGCACGACCACCATGTCGCCGGGACGAACCGACGCGACGGCGCGGTCGGCAGCGGCGTCGAGGCTGTCTGCCACGTGCACTGGGATCGCCGCGTGCCGGCGAACAGCCGCGGCCACCGCGGCGGCGTCGGCGCCGGCAATCGGCGGTTCGCTGGCCGCATAGACGTCCGTCAGAACAACCGCGTCCGCGCGGGCGAGTACCTTCCCGAATTGATCGAGTAACCGTGCGGTCCGCGTATACCGATGCGGCTGGAACAGCACGACCAGTCGGCCGGGCTGACTCAATCGCGCCGTGTCGAGCACGGCCGCAATCTCGGTCGGATGATGTCCGTAGTCGTCGACCACGTCGATCTTGCTCGTGGTGCGATAGCGCTGGAACCGGCGGCGGACACCGGCAAATCCTCCCAGCGCGTCGACAGCCACGTCCGGGCTAATGTCGAGCCAGGAGGCGACCGCGACCGCGGCGAGCGCGTTGCGCAGATTGTGGAGACCGGGTACCGCCAGGCGGAGCGATGTGTCGTGGACCGTGGCGCCGATGGTCACTGTCACACGACATCGTGAACCGTCAGGATCGAGTTCGATGTCGTCGGCGCGCACGGAAGCTTCGGCGGCCTCAGTCCCGTAGGTCAGCACGCGGCGCGGACACCGTGTGGCAAGCGCTGCCAGCCTCGCATCATCGACGCAGACGACCACGCAGCCGTTACTCGGCACGCGCGTCGCGAACTCCTCGAAGGCCCGCTCGAGGCCGTCGAGGCCGTCGTAGGCGTCGAGGTGTTCGTCGTCCAGGTTCGTCAGCACCGCAATCTCAGGAGCGAGATGCAGGAACGAACGGTCGCTCTCGTCGGCTTCGACCACCATGAACGGTCCGTGGCCCTGCCGCGCGGTGCCACCGAACGCCCCGACCACGCCGCCGATCACCACAGTGGGGTCGAGGCCGGCGGCTTCCAGGACGAGCGCGACCATGGATGACGTGGTCGTCTTGCCGTGCGACCCAGCGATGGCAACCGACCGCTTCAGACGCGCAAGCTCGGCGAGCATCGCCCCGCGCCCCACAACTGGGATCTGCCTCCGACGCGCCTCGACCACCTCCGGGTTGTCGTCTGGCACTGCCGATGAGACCACCACGAGCTCGGCCGCGCCGACCTGGCTCGCCGCGTGCGCCTCGAACACGTTGATCCCAACCGCGCGCAGTCGCCTGACCGCGTCCGACGCGACAAGGTCCGAGCCGTCCACCTCGTAGCCAAGGGTGTGGAGGTGCTCCGCGATCCCGCTCATTCCGATGCCGCCAATGCCGACCATGTGAATCCGCTTGATTCCTTCGAGCACACGTTTCGTCCTACTCGTGTTTTGTCTGCGCGGAGCCCGTCCGCCCCATGAGCTGTTCGGCGCGCGTGACCACCGCGTCCGCCGCATCCGGTTTCGCCAGTTGGCGCGCCGCCTCGGACATTACCCGCCGGCGCTCGCCGTCGCTCACGAGCGCCACCAAGCGCTCGGCCAGCCGGGCGTCGAGGTCGGCCTGCTCGACCACCTCGCCTGCCCCTGCGTCTCGGACCGCCGCCGCGTTGCGCCGTTGGTGGTCGTGAGTCGCATAGGGAAACGGCACGATGAGCGCTGGTCGTCCGGTAGCCGCCACTTCGGCCAGCGTCGTGGCGCCTGCCCGACAGACCACCACGTCCGCCGCCTGCATTTCTTCCTCCATCGCGTCAAAAAACCGTTCGACCCGCGCGTCGAGACCGGCGCGACGGTACGCCTCGCGCACCGCGTCAAGATCCGACTCCCCCGTCTGATGCGTGACGGCGACCCCTCCCGGCACCGCGGCAAGGGTCGGTGCCGCTGCCGCCATCGCCTCGTTGATCGAGTGCGCGCCTTGTGACCCGCCGACGACAAGAACGCGTGGCCGTCCCGGGTGGCGGAGCGCCGCGTCTCGTGCGGCAAAGAAGCCCCGTCGCACCGGATTGCCGCTGACAAACGCCTTCGCTCCAAAAAACGCCGCGGTCGCGTCGAACGACACCGCTGCCGCTCTCACGACCGGCGCGAGGAGACGGTTGGTTACCCCCGGCACGGCGTTCTGCTCGAGAATCATGGTGGGACGCCCGCTCAGCGCGCCAAGCAAGACCAGCGGTCCGGCGCTGTAGCCACCGAGACCGATCACCAGATCCGGTTGCGTGCGACGCAGGATGCGCGCGGCGTCGATCAGCGTGATCGGCACCAAGGCCGCCGTCCGCAGGATTGCCAACGGCGACTTGCCAACGAGCCCCGCGCTGCGAATACGTTCGAACGGGAAACCCTCCCGCGCCAGGGCGCGGGCTTCGACTCCGCGGCCCGTTCCGGCAAACACGACGTAGGCGTCGCGATACCGCTCCACCAACGCGCGAGCCACCGCGATGCCCGGAAACAGGTGTCCGCCCGTTCCGCCGCCGGCGAAGAGCACTCGTGGTGGCGTAATGGTCATCTTTGTTAGACGGGGCCTGCGGCCCCGAACCCCGCCGCCGCCACTTCGCGGGGACCCCAACCACCCCACTCCGTGGCGGCGGGGGCGCGCCGTGCACGCCCTGCTCGCTGACCCAAGCGACAAATTCCGATGTGACAGTGCACTCCCGGTTCATCTCCATGCGCGTCATGTTTCGGCCGACGCGTATTGCGAAATGTTCAACAACATCCCCATGCCCAGTAGACTGATCAACAGCGACGACCCCCCGGCGCTCACGAACGGCAACGGAATCCCCTTGGTCGGCACCAGGGCGAGAACCACACTCATGTTGATGTACGCCTGGAGCGCCACCATGGTCGTCAGCCCCAGCGCGAGCAACGCGCCGAAGCGGTCGGGCGCATAACGCGTCACATGGAGCCCACGCCACGTGATCACGACAAAACAGAGGAGGATGACCGTCGCGCCGACCAAACCGGTCTCCTCGGCAATCACCGCATAGATGAAGTCAGTGTGCGGCTCCGGGAGGTAGAACAGCTTCTGCACACCGCCCATGAGTCCGCGGCCGAACACGCCCCCCGTACCGACCGCGATCAGAGATTGGATGATCTGGAAGCCGTCGCCGAGGGGATCGGCCCACGGGTCAAGAAACGTCAGCAATCGCCGGCGACGATAGTCCGCGCTCGCAAGAATGATGTACAGCGTTGGCGCCAGAATGAGGACGCTGCCGATGATGTACCGGTAGCTGAGCCCCGCCGTGTAGACCATCGCTCCGACGATGACAATGAGCGTGAACGCCGTACCGAAGTCGGGCTGCAACAGGATCAACCCGGCAGCGGATGCCGTGACGACGCCAATCGGAAGGAGCGCGTACGAGGGATCGTTGATGCGGTCCATCCGACGTTCGAGCAACGCCGCCGTGAAGATGATCACGGCGATTTTCGCCAGCTCCGACGGCTGCACGCCGATGCCGACAACGCCGAACCACCGGCGGGTACCGTTGATCGGCGGACCGAAGAGGACGGCGACGAGCGCCAGACAGGTGATGCCCAGCCCGGTCCAAATGACAACCGGCTTCTTGAGCAGCCGATAGTCGACCCGCATGACGATCGAGAGCAGACAGAACCCAACCACGGCCCACATGACCTGCCGAAACAGGAAGAAATAGGGCTGCTGAAATCGGTCCATCGCCAGCACCGCCGAGGCGCTGTACACCATCACGACGCTCGAGCTCAGCAGCGCCAGCGTGGCGAGAAACAAGAGCTTGTCCGATTTCAGTTTTCGCGCCATACTCGCCGTCCGCGGCGGCCGCCCGGCTGGGAGCCCGTGACTCCTAAAGCTTTCGGGCGACGCACCCGAAACAAAGAGTGCACCCCGCTGGTGAGCGGTCAACAGTCATCAGTCAGATCTGGGTGAAGACGCCAGCCTCGCAGGCCGGGGCAGCCTGCGCTCCCAGCGGCCAGCTCTCCACCGCGCAGTCCGACTGATGACTGCTCACCGCTCACGTCACGTCGTGCGACTCCGACGCTCCTCCCGGTCGCCGAGCGCGGCCACCGCACGTTTGAACGCGGCCCCGCGTGCGGCATAGTCCCGAAACATGTCGAGGCTGGCGCAGGCAGGCGCGAGCAGCACGGTGCCGCCCGGCCGCATCAATGCAGCGGCCATCTCCACCGCGTCGTCCATCGTCTCGGTGTCGTGAACGTCAATCTCAGGCGCGAGCGCGCGTCGGATCTCCGGCCGGGCTTCGCCAATCGCCACTACCGACGCACCGCGTGTCGTGAGCGCGAGCCGGAGGTCCTCGAATCGTCCCGCCTTGAACCGACCCCCCAGAATCACCACCAGCCCGTCTCCGAAGCATTCGATGGCGGCGCGGGAGGCGACCACGTTGGTGGCCTTCGAATCATTGACGTACCGCACCCCGCCGACCTCTCGCACGAATTCGAGCGTGTGCTCGAGGCCGGTGAACGACTGCACCGCCCGCGTCATCGCCTCGGAATCGATGCCGGCGAGCGAGCCGACTGCAGCCGCCGCGGCAATGTCGCTCAACAGATGACGCCCGGGAATCTGTACGGCTGACAGCGGCACCAGCCGCTCGTCCCCGTCGGCCGAGCGACGCGTGATGGCGTCGTCCGCAACCGCGACACCCTCGGAGAGCAGGGTGTCGACAGCGAAGCGACACGGCCGTGCGCGACCCGTACGCGCGATCTCAAGAACACGTGGGTCATCGGCGTTGATCACCATCGCGTCCTCTTCGGTTTGATTCGAGAAGATCCGTGCCTTCGCATCGGCGTATTCCCTGAAACTCGCGTGCCGGTCGAGGTGGTCCGGCGACAGATTGAGGCACACGGCGATCCACGGCCGGAACGTGTCGGTGAGCTCGAGCTGAAAACTACTGACCTCGACGACGTGGACGACGTCAGGAGACGACTCGTCGACCTGACTGCTGAGCGCCGTACCGATGTTGCCGCCAACGACCGCCCTCCGGCCACCGGCCGCGAACATACGACCGGTGAGCACGGTCGTGGTCGACTTGCCCTTGGTTCCGGTCACGGCGACGATCCGCCCGCGCAGCCACCGTGCGGCCAGCTCGACCTCGCTGATGATCGGCACTCCACGTCGCCGCGCCTCGGCCACGCCAGGCTGCCGTGGAGACACGCCCGGACTGAGCACGATCAGGTCCGCGGCCCGCAGCGTCTCTACGCGATGCCCGCCAAGCTCGACCGCGATGCCGGCCGCGCGTAGCGCGTCGATGTGTTCCACGTCCTTACGCACTTCGGTCACCGTCACGCGCGCGCCGCGGCGCGTCAGCAGCTCGGCCGCGGCCACGCCGCTCCGAGCGGCGCCCACCACCACGACGTGCGACCCGGTGACAGAGAACTGACTCATCGCAGTTTGAGGGTCGTGAGGCTGAAGAGCGCGAACACGACCGCCGCAATCAAGAACCGACTGATGATCTTCGGCTCGCTCCATCCGATCAGCTCAAAGTGATGGTGGATGGGCGCCATCCGAAACACCCGTTGCCCGGTGAGCTTGAAGGAGCCGACTTGGATGATCACCGAGAGCGCCTCTATGAAAAAGACGGCGCCGACAATCGGCAGCAGCAGCTCCTGCTTGATCAACAACGCCACGGTACCGAGGGCGCCACCCAGTGCGAGCGACCCGACATCGCCCATGAACACATCGGCAGGATACGAGTTGTACCAAAGGAAACCGAGCCCCGCGCCGACGAGGGACCCGCAAAAGATCGTGAGTTCCCCGGCCGGAGGAAAGCGCACAATCAGGAGGAACTCGGCAATCGCCGCGTGCCCACTGATGTAGGTCAGCGCGGTGAACGCGCCGGCGGCGACGGTGAAGACGCTAATCGCCAGGCCATCCAATCCGTCAGTCAAATTCACGGCGTTGGAGGCCATAAGGAGAATGAGCACGGCAAACGGGACATACAACCACCCGATGTTGGGAGTGAATTCCTTGAAGAACGGGAAGATGATCTCCGTGCTGTACAGGCCGGTGTGCGTCAGTTGCAGCAGCACGAGACCCACCGCGACGGCGACGGCGCTCTGCGCGATCAGCTTGCCGCGCACGGATAGGCCATGGTGCGTGCCGCGCTGGACCTTCAGGTAGTCGTCGACGAATCCGATCGCGCCGAACGCCAGCGTGGACACGACCGCGATCCAGACGTAGAGGTTGGTCAGGTCGGCCCACAGCAGCGTCGGCACGAGCGCGGCGCCGAGGACCAGCAGCCCTCCCATCGTCGGCGTGCCGGCCTTGACGTGATGCGTCGCTGGCCCGTCATCGCGGACCACCTGTCTGATTTGCAGCGCGCGCAGGCGGCGGATCACCAGCGGACCAAACAGCAGCGACACGACGAACGCGGTCAGACTCGCGGCGGCCGTGCGAAACGTGATGTATTGGATCACGTTGAGCAGGCCGAGCTCGGTATGCAACGGAAACAGCAGGTGGTAGAGCATTAGGCCCAGTCCGCCTTGAGTCGGTCGACCACCAACTCGGTGCGCGTCCCGCGGGACCCTTTCACGAAGACGAGATCGTCGCTCTCGACGAGCCGCGCCACGACGTCAGCCGCCTCCTCGCTGGTGGCGCACATCATCACGGCGTCGTCCGTCAAACCGGCGGCGCGGGCGCCGGACGCCAGTGCCTGCACATCGACGCCCCCAACCGCGACGACGCGGTCGAATCCAGACTCCACGGCGATGCGACCGCACGCGTAGTGAAGCGGCTGGGATCGCGCGCCCAACTCGAGCATCTCGCCCAGTACCGCGACCCGCCGCCGATGACCAACGTCGCGTCCGAGCGACTCCAGCGCACGCTCAAGCGCGGCAGGGTTGGAGTTGTAGGAGTCGTCGACGACGGTCACGCCGCCCGCGAGGCGGTTGACGGCGCCGCGGTGTGACGGTGGCTCGAACGTCTCGAGGACGCGCAACATCGCGTCGAGTGGGATGTGGAACTGTAGCGCGACACCGATCGCCGCCAGCGCGTTTGCCACATTGCCGACGCCGATCAACGGCGAGCGCAGCCTGCCGCTGCCGCCCGGTGTCTCGACCGACGCGCGGACCCCGTCGATCCCGGCGTCGTCGACGGCACGGACCCGCACGTCAGCCGCAGTGTCGACACCAAACGTGGTGACGGCGCCTGGGAAACGGTCGATGCGCGCCATCGCCAGCGGATCGTCGGCGTTGATGACCAGGTGGTCGTCGGAGCCGGCCCCTTCGAGGATTTCCGCCTTGGCGTCGGCGATGGCATCGATCGAGGTGAAAAACGCCGTGTGGACCTCCGCCACGTTGGTCCAGACGCGCACGTTCGGCTCCGCAATATCGACGAGCGTCCGAATCTCTCCCGCGTGTTTCATTCCGAGCTCGACCACGGCCGCGTCAGGCATATGCCGCAGCTCCAGGAGCGACAGCGGCAACCCAATGTGGTTATTCAGGTTGCCGGCGTTACGGACCACACGATGCCGGGTGGCGATGAAGGCCGCCGTCAGCTCTTTGGTCGTGGTCTTCCCGACGCTGCCGGTAATGGCAACAAGGCGCGTCCCCGCCCGTCGGCGCACGTGCCGCGCAATCGTCTGGAGCGCTCGCGTGGTATCGCCGACGACGATCACAATCAGCTCAGACCCGCCGGCGGTACTCGACGGCACGGCGGAACGATTGCTGACGATCACGCCAGCCGCTCCCTTTCGCACGGCCTCATCCACGAAGTCATGTCCGTCAAACCGGTCTCCTCGTATCGCCAGGAAGAGGTCGCCCCGATCGATACGCCGGCTATCAATCGAGAATCCGTCGAGCTCCCACTCCGTGCGGCCGGACAGCAGTTGCCCGCCGGCCGCACGGGCGAGCTCGTCGGCCCGAAGCACCACCGTCCGAGGGTCTGCCACCAGCGCGTCATCCCACCCGTGAACTGGAACGCCGCTTCGACAATGCGGCGCGCGCCACGGCGCCGTCGTCGAACGGGAGCGTTCTCGTGCCGATTTCCTGGTATCGCTCGTGTCCCTTGCCGGCAATCACCACGACGTCGCCCGGCGCCGCTTCCCGAATCGCGCGCTCGATCGCTTCCTCACGATCTGGAATCACCGACCTCGGCGCCTGCGCACCCACGAGGCCACGCTCGATGTCCGCGATGATGTCGAGCGGCTGCTCCGACCGCGGGTTGTCCGATGTGAGAAATACCCGATCGCTCATCCGCGCCGCGACCGCGCCCATGAGCGGTCGCTTGGTCGCATCCCGGTCACCGCCGCAGCCGAAGACCGTGAGCACGTTGCCACGTGCCAGCGGCCGAACGGCGTCGAGGAGCCCCCGCAGCGCGTCGTCGGTGTGCGCAAAGTCGACGATGACCGTGACGTCGTCCTGCGACCCGGTCACCGTCTGCATCCGTCCCGGAACCCCCACGAGCGCACGCACGCCCTCCTCGATGCCGCGGAATGAAACATCGAGCGCCACGGCGGTCGCCACGGCAGCCAGGAGGTTGTAGGCGGCAATGCGACCGACCAAGTGAGACTCGAGGTGCACGGTTCCGCGGGGCGTCCGCGCCTCCACCCGGGTTCTATCGATCGCGAGATCGAGCCGGCTGGGCGTGACGTCGGCGCGGCGGTCGAGCGCATAGGTCACGGGACGCGCGACCGACTCTGCGAGCTGCCGGCCACGGGCATCGTCGACGTTGACCACCGCCGGCGCACCGGCCGGCAGCATCTCGAACAGCCGCGCTTTGGCGCTGAAGTAACGATCCATATCGCCATGAAATTCGAGGTGATCCTGGGTCAGGTTGGTGAACACGCCGGCCGCGAAGCGCACGCGGTCGACCCGCCGAAGAGCGAGGGCATGCGACGAGACCTCCATGACGCAGGCGCGAGTCTCGCGATCTCGCATCGAGCTTAGCCACGCCTGCACGTCTGGCGCCTCTGGCGTCGTCCTGACGGCATACTGCTCCGGTTGGTCGGTGGCCGAGCGGTTGGTAATCGAGCTCATCCGTCCGGTGGCGACACCGGCTTGTTCGAAGATCGACTCGATGAGGTAGGTCGTCGTCGTCTTCCCATTAGTGCCGGTCACGCCGACGACCAACAGCGTGTCACTCGGATCGCCGTGAAAGGCAGCGGCCAGGGCGGCAAGTGCGGCGCGCGCATCGGGAACACGAATCCACGGCGAGGGCGCGACGGATGGCGCGTCTTCCTCGGCCAGTACGAGTACGGCGCCGCGCGATCGCGCATCATCGGCAAACGCCGTGCCGTTCAGACGCGCCCCGGCGATGGCCACGAAGACCCCGCCAGGAACAACGGCACGCGAGTCGTAGAAGACGCCGGTCGGCGCGACGTCGAGCACGTCCTGGGTGAGCGTGCCCGAGGCGACCGTGACACTAGATCGAGACAGCAGTTCGCCGATGGTCACCGAGACTCTCCATCCCGAGGTCCGGCGTAGCGGTGCAGCCATACGGTCGTGGTGACGCCCCGTTCGATGTCAGCGCCTGGCGGCGGCTCGTGATGCGCCACGACACCGCTGCCGATGAACTCGACCCCCAGGCCGAATTGACCGACAGCGTCGACCGCCTCGCGCGCGCTCAGGCCACGAAGGTCGGGCATCACACCGAGGTCCACGTGGGAGGCGCTCATCCCCCATCCGTCACCAGATAGCGCACGTGTCGACACAAAGACCGGTGGTGGCGTGGTGGATGACTCCGCGCGCGTCACGAGTACCGGCGGGTCCGCATGCACGCTCGGCGGTACCGCGAGGTATCGCATCGCACCCTCGGCAATACGCTGAAAGATTGGCGCGGCAACCGCGCCGCCGGTGTAGACCCGTTGCCGGACGCCGTTGATAACGGCCGACCGCGGCGTATCGATCATGACGAGAATGACGAGGCGCGGACGGTCGGATGGTACGAAGCCAACGAACGAGGCGTTGTGGTCACGCTCGGAGTACTGACCATCAATCAGTTTCTCGGCGGTACCGGTCTTCCCCGCGACGGTGTAGCCGGGCAGCTGCGCACGGCGCGCGGTCCCGCGCTCCACCACAAGCTTCATGATCTCGGTGAGCTCGGCCGCCGTCTCCGTCGAGATCGAGCGTCGAATCACCCGTCGCTCCACTGTCTCGCGCACGCCGTTTTGCGTGACCGCGCGGACGACACGGGGCACGAGCAATTCGCCGCCGTTGGCGACCGCGGCGACCGCAGCGGCCATCTGGAGTGGTGTGACGGCGACCTGGTACCCCATCGCGATCGATGCGAGCGCCCGGTCGTTGAGCGCCGACGGATTCCAGACGATCCCGGGGCTTTCCGACGGGAAATCAGGCGAGAGCGCCTGGCCGAACCCGAAGCGACGCACGTAGCGGCTCAGACGCTCAGGCCCGAGTCTGAGGCCGACCTGAATCGCGCCGACGTTGCTGGACTTGACCATGACGTCGGTGAACGACAGCTGGCCGTACGCGTGGAAGTCCTGGATCAGATCACGGCCGACCCGGATGGCTCCCGCGCTGACGTCGAAGATCTCGTCGCGGTCGACGACCCGCTCCTCGAACGCGGCTGAGGCCGTCACCACTTTGAAGGTCGAGCCTGGCTCGTAGATGTCCTGGATGGCGCGATTGCGGCGCTGGGCTGGCGTTGCGTCGGCAAAGGTGTTTGGGTTGAATGTCGGCTGGCTCGCGAGCGCCAACACCTCCCCGGTATTCGGGTCGAGCATCACGACCGCTCCGGCATCCGCGTTGTACGCGTCGACGCCGGCCCGTAGTTCGCGTTCGACGATGTGCTGGAGGTACTTGTCGATCGTCAGCTCCAGCGTCGCGCCAGCGGTGGGCGGTCGTTCGATTCGACTGAACGCCCGTCGCCTGGCGTCTGTCTGGATCAATACCTGTCCGGGACTGCCGCTAATGTCCGCGTCGTAGGTGGACTCCACGCCGCCAAGCCCCTGGTTATCGATGCCGACGTAGCCGAGCACGTGGGCCGCAAGCTCACGATTCGGGTAGTACCTGCGGTTCACCGTCAGGAACCCGACTCCCTGGAGACCAAGCTCGGCGACTCGGCGCGCCTCCTCGAGCGACACCTGCCTCTTGACGTAGACAAACGCGTTCTGGCGACTGAGGCGCGCGGCGATGGTCTCGCGGAGGGCATCCGCGCAGTCGTCGAGCGCGGCGCACAGCTCGGCGGCCGTCCCGGCCGGGTCTTCGATCTCCGTCGGAACGGCGTAGATGGTGTCCGCGTCTACGCTGTAGGCGAGGATCTGCCCGTTCCGGTCGAGGATCTCCCCTCGCTTCGGATGAACGGCGATCGTCCGCAGTTGTTGCGCGTCCGCGCGGGCGACGAGTTGCTCGTGTTGCACGATCTGGAGATATACGAGCTTGGCCTCGATTCCGGCGGTCCAGATCGCGAACGCCATGCCGGCCACGATCGCACGAACGCGTACCGTGCGACGCCAGTCGGCACGCAACGCCGTGCCGCGCCGCGGCGCGCGACCACGCACGCGATCCCAGACAGCGCGTAGCCAGCCCTTAGGGTTGGTTCGCCGACTCACCCAATGGCTCCTGTCGCGTGGCGACGATGGTTCGCTCCGGCGCCGGCGCCGGTACCACCCGTTCGATCACCACCGCGTCCTCACTCGTTGGCGCCACGAGGTCGAGTTGCTCGGTCGCGATGCGCTCGATGCGCGCCGGCGACCGCAAGGTCTCGATCTCAAGGCGTAGATGTCGGTTAATCTCGAGCTCCCGCGCCCGCTCCTGTTGCATCTGTTCGATCCGATAGCCGTGCTGGAGGAGCTCGAAATGCTGCCAGGCTGAAAAGAGCAGCACGGCCACCAACAACACCCCGACACACAACGAACGCCAGAGCTCGCGCTGGCGCGTCTGGTCGACCTCGCGGACGATTGGATTGTTGCGAATGTCCTTCTTGATGGCGTACTCGAAGTCGTCTCGACTCATGCCAACCTCTCGGCGACGCGTAGCTTCGCGCTTCGCGCGCGCGGGTTCCGCGAGACCTCGTCGGACGACGGGCGGAGGGGACGTCTGGTCAGCACTTTGACGGAGATGTCACCCTCGCGCTCCAGGTCCCGGAACGTGTGTTTGACGATGCGGTCCTCGAGTGAATGGAAGGTGAGTACCGCGAGTCGCGCCCCGGCATTCAGCCGCCGGCACACCGCGAGCAGCCACGCATCGAGCGCGTCCAGTTCGCGATTGACCCAAATCCGCAGCGCCTGAAACGTCCGGGTGGCGGGATCGATTCGCTGGCGGCCCCGACGCGGGACAGCCCGGCGAACGGCATCGGCAAGCTGACCCGTCGTGTCCACCGGAATGCGATCGCGCGTCGCGACCAGCACGCGCGCGATGCGCCGCGCATGCCGGTCCTCGCCGAACCGGTAGATCACGTCGGCGAGCTCGGTTTCGTCAACCTCACTCAGCATCTCGGCCGCCGTCGGCCCAGACGACCGATCCATCCGCATGTCGAGCAGCTCGTCTCGCCGGAAGCTGAATCCGCGCCCCTCACCGTCGAGCTGCATCGACGACACGCCGAGGTCGGCCATCGCCCCATCGATGCGCGCAATGCCGCGGGCGTCGAGCGCCGCGTCGAGCCCACGGAAGTCCGCCTGCACCAGCTCCACGCGTTCGCCCCACTTCCGCAGGGCGTCGGCGGCCACCTGGAGCGCCTCCGCATCGCGGTCGAGCGCCACGACGCGGTCGGCCCCCGCCTCGAGGAGCGCGCGTGCGTGTCCGCCCGCACCGACGGTGCAGTCGACAAACACGCCTCCTCGTTCGGCCCGCAGCATCGCGACCACTTCCGAAGGCATGACCGGCTCGTGGCGTCGTGTGGGCACCCGCTCCATAAGGCCTAGATCCCGAAATCCGCCAGTGCGCGCGCATCGTCATCGGTGAACGGCTCCTGCTCAAGCCGTTCAACGAAGCGCCTGTGATTCCATACCTCGAGGTGGTCGTACTGCCCGAACACATCGACGTCGCCCGCCATCGCGGCCGAACTCCGGAGCCGGCCATGAATTGAGACGCGACCTTGCTTGTCGAATTCAGCGGGCTGGCCGTAGTAGTTCACCCAGTCGAAGAAACGCAGCCGGGATGGATGGGTCGACGGGACGCGGGCCAGCTTCTCCTCGATGCCAACCCAGACCGGCATCGGGTAAATTCGTACAGACTCACCACTTACGCTCGTCACGTAGAGCGAGTCGCCGTACTTTTCAGCGATCAGCGAGCGAAAAACGGTCGGGATTTTGAGCCGTCCCTTGTCGTCGATCTTGGCGGAGAAATTCCCTCGGAGCACCTAGAGACTCCAATAAAATCCACAAAAATCCACTGGCCATCTTAGGCAACGGCCGTTCGCTTGTCAACGGCAAAATATGTATTTTCAACATGTTACGCTAAATATTCGCTATTTATTCTCCGGCTGTCGTGCGACGGTTGGAATTGATATGAGACACTTTGCGGCGGACGATGCTGCGTGCTGGTCTCATCGGCCTGTCATCGACAGGCAAGACGACGCTCTTTCAGTTGCTGACTCGGGCCCGCCACGATGGTGCGCGGAGCACCGGAGGGCAGGATGCGAGCGTCGCGGTCGCGCACGTTCCCGACCCGAGACTCGACCATCTGACGGCGCTGTTCACGCCGAAGCAGCGGACGCCGGCCACGGTCAACTTCGTCGACATGGCGACCCGCCGCGGGACGGGCGCCGGCGGCCTTGTCGACGTCGCCCCCTATCGTGATGCCGACGCGCTCCTCCACGTCGTGCGGACCTTCCGCGACGAGTCGGTGCCGCATCCGTCCGAGTCGGTCGACCCCGGGCGGGACGTCCGGGTGATGGAAGATGAGCTGATCTTGGCCGACTTGGCGGTCGCCGAACGGCGGGTGGAACGACTTAAGAAAGACCAAAAAAAGGCGGCGTCGAAAGAGCTCGAAGCCGAGCTTGCGCTGTTGAGCGCGTGTACCCGCGCCCTCGAAGGCGGGGCACCGCTCCGGGCGCTGGACCTCGACCCCGCGGCGGCGAAACGTCTCCGCGGATTTCAGTTCCTCTCCGCGAAACCGATGTTGCTCGTTCTGAACGTCGACGAGTCCGACGCGGCCATGACGACCGATGCGGCCGTGCGTCGAGCGCAGCTGGACGACATCGTTGTGGGCCCGGCGGTCCGCGGCGTCACGGTCTGCGCCAAGATCGAGCTCGAGATCGCCGAGCTCGATCCCAACGACGCGGCCGCGTTCCTGGACGACCTCGGGCTAGAGGGAACCGGGCTGGATCGCGTGATCCGCGCCGCCTACGAGCTCCTCGGCTACCTGTCGTTCTTTACGACTGGTGAGGACGAGTGCCGCGCCTGGTCAATCCCCGCGGGCACGGTGGCGCAGGTCGCGGCCGGAGAGATCCATTCGGACATCTCGCGTGGTTTCATTCGAGCCGAGGTCGTCGACTACGATCATCTCATCGCACGCGGCTCCTTGGCGGAGTGTCGAAAGCACGCCGAGGTCCGTCTTGAGGGTAAGGATTACGTGGTCCAGGACGGCGACGTGATCAACTTCCGTTTCGCAACGTAGGAGCCCGTAGTGAAAGTCACGCTGCATTCGAACGGCGATGTCCGATGAACATCGTGATTACTGGCGGCGCCGGCTTTATCGGTTCCCACCTCTCGGAGCGCCTGCTCGACGACGGCCATCAGGTCGTCGCGATCGACGACCTGTCGACCGGAGCCATTGCCAACATCGATCACCTCAGGTCGCATCCACACTTCACCCGCGTGATCGACTCCATCTTCAACGAATCGATGGTGGCGGAGCACATCGATCGCTGCGACGCCGTGTTTCACCTCGCGGCGGCCGTCGGCGTCAAGCTGATCGTCGAGGCGCCGGTCCGTACCATCGAAACCAATGTTCACGGCACGGAGGTCGTTCTCCGGAACGCCAGCAAGAAGCGCAAGCTGGTCGTTATCGCGTCGACCTCAGAGGTGTACGGCAAGCAGACCGTGGTGCCGTTTAGCGAAACGGCTGACCTGCTGCTGGGCTGCCCTCACCAGCACCGATGGGCCTACGCGTGTAGCAAGGCGCTCGACGAGTTTCTCGGCTTGGCATACTGGAAGGAACAACAGCTTCCAGTCATCATCGTCCGCCTCTTCAACACCGTCGGGCCACGCCAGACCGGCCGCTATGGGATGGTGATCCCCAACTTCGTCAGGCAGGCACTGGCGGGCGACCCGCTGACCGTCTATGGAGACGGGTCGCAAACGCGAAGTTTCGCCGACGTCACCGACGTCGTCAGGGCGCTCGCGGGGCTACTCGACGAGCCGAAGGCGATTGGGGACATCTTCAACATCGGCAATCCGGAGGAGATCTCGATTCTTGAGCTCGCCGCGCAGGTAAAGGCGGTCGCCGGCAGTGCGTCGGAGATCGTGACGGTCCCGTACGAGCAGGCCTACGAGGCAGGCTTCGAGGACCTGCCGCGACGAGTGCCTGACATCAGCAAGATCCGCGACCTCATTGGTTGGAATCCCACGCTGTCGCTGGCGGATATTCTCGAGCGCGTTGTCGCACATATGCGGGGCGGCTAACGCCGCCTGGTCCCAGGTTCCGAGTTCCTGGTTCCGGGTTCCACACTCCGGCGGGCCCGCGGAACTTAGAACCTGGAACGTGGAACTCTGGAACGTGGAACCGGCTGCAATTCGGCGCCGGTTTCCCCGTATGCTGGCTCTACGATGATCCACGTGGGGATCCGATCGGCATGGGTCGCCCTGATGGTAGCCGTCGCGCTCACTCCGGCTGCGGCCAGCGCGGATGAGATCCAGGTGACCATGGAGGCAAGCCGAGTCTCGTTGACCGCGACGAACGCGCCGCTGACCGACGTGCTCGCCGAGTGGGCGCGGGTCGGCGCCACGGAATTCATCGACGCTGACAAGCTCGCCGCCGCCCCGGTGACGCTCGAGCTCATCGACGTCGCGGAATCCGATGCGCTGCGGATTCTGCTCTGTCCGGTAACCGGCTATCTTGCCGCGCGGCGTGCCGCTGGCGCCCCGGGGGCCTCTGTCTACGACCGCGTCAAGATCCTGGCGACGCGCCGAGCGCCCCGCTCACGTCCAGCACCCCGGAGCCAGCCACCCTTCGGCACCGGTATACCCTCACCCAGATTCGGCGCGCCAACGTCCGGGCGCGATGCGGGGCAGACCGGCGCCGATCCGTCGCTGGCGATCACTCCGGAAGAAGCGGCGTAGCTCGAGCAGCTTCAACAGCTCCTGCAGGAACCAGATGAACTCGACACACCAACGTTCTTGCCTGAGTCGGATGACGGGACGGCGGGTAGTCCGCGGACGATGCCACAACCCGGGATGATCGTCGAATCACCGGAGACCCAACGCCGCGGGCGTGGTCGCCGGGGGCGGCCGGTGGCACCGCAGGCCGGCGACCCGTTCACGGTGTTTTCCGAACCACCGTCGCGCTGACTGCGTGACCCTCAATCCGGAGCAGCGCTCGCTTCGTCGGAAGCCCGCCGGTGAATCCGCCAATCCCTCCGCCGCCGGCAATGACGCGGTGGCACGGGATCAGAATCGGCACCGGATTCCGCCCAAGCGCCCCACCCACCGCACGGCTCGCGCGTGGTGACCCGATGCGGTGCGCGATCTCGCCGTAGCTCCGAATCCGGCCAAAGGGAATCCGGCGCGTGGCGCGAAGCACCCGCGCCGTGAAGTCTGTCACGCCGCTCAAATCGACCGGCACCGTGAACCGCATCAGCTCACCGGCGAAATACGCCGACAACTCTTCGAGCGCCGCGGCAACCGCGTGTCGGTCCGCCGTGACATCACATGCGCGCCGCGCCAGACGCGCGATGTAGCGGCCCTCATCGCGCGCGTCGAATGTCACGTCGTAGATACCGCGTTCGGACGCGCCAACGAACAACCGACCGATCGGTGTCTCCACTGAGCCGAACCGAACCGACGGCCGGCCGGTCCGAGCCAACTGGTCACGGAGACGCCGGGTGGCCCGGCGACCGCCGTCCCCCGCAGGAAGCGACGGCATCGCTGTCGGCGCCCGGAGCGCGCGCACCGAGCGCAGGAGGGAGCCGCATCGGGAACACGTCACCGCATGCGCCAGCATGGCGACGTCGTCATCGACGGCGCCGACGACGTCGCCCGCGATATGCCGGTCCGCCCGTTGGCCGAATTCCTCACAGGTCATCGCTTTATCTCCCCCAGCTTCCGTCGCAACCGCCTGGTCGCCTGATACACACTTGCCCGCGCCGCCGCCTCCGAACATCCAAGCGAACGCGCGACCACCGAGTACGGCAAGCCTTGTATGGTTCGCTGCACGAACGCGGCGCGTTGTCTTGTGGGCAAGACCAGGATTGCCGCTCGACACCGCCGCAGGGCATCACGCTGTTGGTGTTGCCGCTCCGCGGTTGGCGTCGCGGCGACCGGCTTGAAGTCCAGGTGCGCCGCGGAACGCCGCCGGTCGCGACGCCGGTGGTTGAGGAACGCATTGGTGGCAATGCGGTAGATCCAGGCTCAATGGTTCGAGTCGGCGCGCAAACGGTCGAAGGCCGGTAGCGCCCTCAAGAACGTCTCCTGAAACAAATCGTCCGCGGTCGTCGGGTCGCCGGCGAGATGCCACAGATACCGATACACCTCGACTTGGTACGCATCGATCAACTCCCCGAACGTGCGGTACTTCCGCGCCTGCCGTCCCATGCGCCTCCGTGATTCGCCTGCCTTCTACAACACCGCGCCGGCGGTTTTGTGAGAAGCGGCGGGCCCTTTCTCGCGTATGCTACGCTGACCAGCGAGGAGCCCGCGGTGAAAGTCACGCTGCATTCGACCGGCGATGCGTCCCGCGTCGCCACGGACTCCTAGTGGTCCGGCCGGAACCCGCCGCATCCGCGGTGACGTCGCCCGACCCAGGCGGCGGTTTGCCCTCCACGCGCCTCGCCAAGTCGGCCGGCATCATCGGTACGGCGACGCTCACGAGTCGTCTGCTAGGGCTGGTACGCGACCAGGTTCTCGCCTACCTCTTTGGCGCCGGCAACGCCATGGACGCGTTCAATGTCGCTACGCGCATTCCCAACCTGATGCGGGACCTCTTCGCCGAGGGCGCGATGAGCGCGGCGTTCGTGCCGACATTCACACGTCGACTGACGCAGAACGGTAAGGCCGAAGCGTGGCGCCTCGGGAACCAGTTGCTCAACGCGCTCATCGTGGCGACCGGCGTCATCGTCGTCGCCGGCATCGTCTGGGCCGAGCCGCTCGCGCGCGCGCTTGCAGGCGCCTATGCCGACGTGCCGGGCAAGCTCGAACTGACGGTCCTTCTGACGCGGATCCTGCTGCCGTTCCTGACGCTGGTAGCCGCGGCCGCCGCGCTCATGGGCATGTTGAACTCGCTCAACCGGTTTTTCACGCCGGCACTTTCGCCGGCGATGTACAACGTCGGCATCATCGCCAGCGCTGTCCTTCTCGTCCCGTTGATGCCCGGGTTGGGGATCGATCCCATCGTCGCGATCGCGGTCGGGGCGCTCCTGGGTGGTGTCGGTCAGGTTGCGCTGCAGTTGCCGGCGCTCTACCGGGAGGGCTTTCGCTATCGACTCGGCCTCGATCCGACCGACTCCGGGCTGCACGAAGTTCTCCGCCTGATGGGACCGGGGACGCTCGCTGGCGCGGCTGTGCAGATCAATCTCCTGGTCAACATGGTGCTCGCGACCGGGCAAGGGACCGGCGCGGTGTCGTGGCTGGGCTACGCGTTTCGAGTGATGTACCTGCCGATCGGGCTTTTCGGGGTCTCGATCGCGGCTGCCGCCCTACCCACGGTATCGCGCCATGCCGCCCGTGACGACCTCATCGGCATGCGTGAAACGGTGTCGCGGGCGCTGCGTCTCATGCTGATATTCAACGTCCCGGCCACGGTCGGACTGATTGCCCTTGGCGACCCCATCGTCGGGTTGATCTTCGAACGCGGGAGTTTCACCGCCGCCGACACGACAGCCACCGCGGCCGCTCTCCTGTTCTATGCACCCGGTCTGGTCGGCTACTCGGCGGTCAGAATCGCCGTGCCGGCCTTCTACGCCCTGGGCAACAGCCTGACGCCAGCTTTCGTGAGCATGGCCTCGGTCGTGCTGAACATCATCCTCAACCTGATCCTGGTCAACGTGATCGGCTATCGGGGACTCGCGCTCGGCGCCTCCATCGCCGCGTTGGTCAACGCGGTCACGTTGCTCATGCTGCTGGGACGCCGACTGGATGGGCTCGATTCGCGACGCGTGCTCGCGGCCTTTGGCAAAGTGGCGATCGCGTCACTCGTGATGGGATTGGCGGCGGCGACCAGCCATGAATGGTTGGCGGCGAGTTGGGGCGCCGAGACCTTCCTGTCCCGCCTCGGCGCCGTCGGCGTCAGCATCGGCGTCGGCGTCTTGGTCCTCGTCCTGTCAGCGCGTTTGCTTCGGGTACGCGAGTTGGACCAAGCGTGGGACCAATTGCTCGCCAAGCGCGGCCGCAGCTAGTGGCCTGACCCGCGCGTCATCGACCGCAGCCGCCTGCGGCGAAGTGAGGTACGATGATTAGGATGCGTCGTGCGTACTACGGCGGCGGCGGCCAATACTCTTTTGGACCGGGCGCCATGACCCCCGCGGTCAAAATGCTGCTCTGGGCCAATGTCGGGGTGTTCCTGCTGACGGCGCTCGCGCCACCGCTCTACCTGCTGGTGACGCGCGTCTTCGGACTGACACCCCAGCTCGTCCTGACCCGGTTGTGGATCTGGCAGCCGGTGACGTACATGTTCCTGCACGGCGGCATCACCCACATCTTGTTCAACATGCTGATCCTCTGGATGTTCGGGGTCCAGCTCGAACGGATCTGGGGGTCGCGCTTCTTCCTCCGCTATTACTTCATCACCGGAATCGGGGCTGGGCTGGCCACGATCGGCGCTGGCCTGCTGCCGTTCGCCTTCGCGGAACCCACCTACGTGGTACCCACCATCGGCGCCTCGGGTGCCATCTACGGTTTGTTGATGGCGTTCGCGATCTACTACCCCGAGACGCCGATCTTGATGTTCTTCTTGTTCCCCGTCCCGGCGAAGTACTTCGTGATGATCATCGGGACGATCGCGTTTCTCTCGGTGCCGCGCGGTGGCGGGGTCGCCCACATTGCGCATCTTGGAGGATTGGTCGTCGGCTACGTCGTCCTCAGACGGCTGCGTGGCCCCTCGGGCGGCCGCCTTGGGTTCGCCCGGCCCGGACTCGGTCGGCTCGGCATCATGGCCGACATCAAGTACCGCTACTTCAAATGGAAGATGGGACGGCTCAAGAAGCGCTTCGACGTGTACCAGGGGCGCGGCGGCAACCGGGACGACCGGGTGCATTGAGTACTTAGACGGGGCTGACTGTCCCGAACCCCGTCGCCGGCACTCGCGGCAGCCCCCGCCGCGTAGGATCTCGTCCGCTTCGAGTGGCTAAGTGAGAAACATGTGATGACCCCACAGGTCGGACCGACATCGGACGAGACCGATTCAGACACTGGGCACCCCTGTCAGCCCGTGCCGGTCTCTGGTCCCCGATGTAGCGCCTTGTCCATCGTGGCCCGGAACCGCAGTGGTGCCACACCAGAGGCCGGATATCTTGCTGCACCCAAGCTGGTGGCTGTTCCGCCGTCGCTCTCTTGCCCCCGGGAGGAGTCCATATATTTCTGAGGGATGTGCGCGACCGGCGGTCGACGCCGTCGTTGCGTCCACATGCACAGCTGGGCTCATGGCGCGGGACGCGACGGCAACCAATCAGCGCGCACGGGACTGAAGAGCTCCAGCGCGAACGTATCGTCCAGCGCCTCGGCCTGATGAGTGGCGCCGACCGGTATGTGAACCAGCTCGCCCTCGCGGACCACCACCGTCTCACCATCGACCACCATTCGAAGGGCGCCCTGAAGCACGTATGTCAACTGCTCGCTGTCGTGTTGGTGGACCGGCACGTGGGCGCCACGCTTGAGAAAAACTTGGGCCACCATCTGGTGTTCAGCCGCCACGATCTTGCGCGAAATCATCTCCGTCACGCGTTCGAGATCGAGCGCTTCCCAGCGATGTACAACGACGTTCGATGGCATCAAATCCTCGGTGACCGGCGTTCGGTCGAATAACCTTAAGTATTTAAATACAATGAGTTAAGTCCCATGACAACCCCTCTTTCCACGCAGGGGTGCGTGCTATAATTGCGGAGTCGTGCGTGCCACTCCCCAGGGCCGACAGACCCGCGCGTCAGCTCACCGTAAGGATTCTGCATCATGAAATCATCGACGGTCACCAACGGGATGTCGACCCGTGTACCGTCGGCCCCCTCTCCCGCTGACCCGAGAGCGGGAGGGCTGTCGCGGGACCAGTTGCTCCGCTTCTACCACACGATGCTGCTGTCGCGCCGTCTCGACGACAAGGAGTTGCAGCTCAAGCATCAGAGTCTCAGCTACTTTCAGATAAGCGGTGCTGGACATGAAGCGATCCAGGTCGCCGCCGGTCTGGCATTGAGACCCGGCCATGACTGGGTATTCCCCTACTATCGTGACCGGGCCCTCTGCCTGACGCTTGGTCTCACGGCGTCCGACATGTTACTGAACGCCGTTGGGGCGAAAGACGATCCGAACTCCGGCGGCCGACAGATGCCGACGCACTGGTCGTCGACGGAGCTCCAGATCGTATCTTCATCGAGCTGTTGCACCACGCAGTGTCTCCACGCCGTCGGTGCGGCTGAGGCCGGTGACCTCTTCCAGCGGATTGACGGCCTCGATACACCATCGGCGTACCGTGACGACGAGGTGGTCCTCGTCGCGCTCGGTGATGGGCAGACGAGCGGTGGGGAATTCTGGGAGTCGCTCAACACGGCCAGCAATCGTCGCCTGCCGGTGGTGTACCTCGTCGAAGACAACGGGTACGCGATCTCGGTGCCGGTCGAGTTCCAGACGCCGGGCGGCGACATCGCCGACCTGGTCGAGTCGTTTCCCGGGTTGAAGGTCATTCGTGTCGACGGCACCGACGGCGTGGCAAGCATTCGCGCCATGACGGAGGCGGTCGCGTACGCGCGCGGGCGGTCTGGTCCGGCCCTGGTCCGTGCCCACGTGACCCGCCCGTACTCGCACTCGATGACCGACGACGAGAGCCAGTACAAGACCGCCGCGGAAATCAAAGCTGACGCATTGAAGGACCCGCTTCGCCGGTTCTCGGAGTTTCTCCGTGCCCAGGGACATGCGACCGACGACGACCTCGAGGCGATCGCGGCTGACATCGACCGCGAGGTCCAGGACGCCTCCGACCGCGCAGTCGTGGCGCCGAAGCCGGACGCGTCGACGGCCACCCTCTACGTCTATTCCCCGACGATCGACCCCGCGTCGGCCATCTTTGAGTCGACGCCCGCGGGTGAGGGCACCCCAGTCACCATGGTCTCGGCCATCAACCGGACGTTGCACGATGAGATGGCACGAGAGCCGCGTATCGTCGTCTTCGGTGAAGACGTCGCTGACGCGAGCCGCTCGGAGATCCTCACGGAGGTCGGGGGCAAGGGCGGCGTGTTCAAAGCGACGCTCGGACTACAGCGCGAATACGGGCGCACCCGCGTCTTCAATTCGCCGCTGGCGGAGGCGAACATCGTCGGGCGGGCGATCGGGATGGCTCTGCGTGGATTAAAACCGGTCGTCGAGATCCAGTTCTTCGACTACATCTGGCCGGCCATGATGCAGATCCGAGACGAGCTGTCGATGCTCCGGTACCGGTCAAACAACGCCTACTCCTGCCCGATCGTCATTCGGACTCCGATAGGCGGCTATCTGCGAGGCGGCGCGCTGTATCACAGCCAATCGGGCGAGAGCATCTTCGCGCACTGCCCCGGTCTTCGCATCGCGCTGCCCTCCACCGCCAGCGACGCCGCCGGACTGCTCCGCACGGCCATTCGATGCGACGATCCCGTGCTTTTCCTCGAACACAAGCATTTGTATCGTCAGACCTACAACAAGGACGTCTACCCCGGTCCTGACTACACACTGCCGTTTGCGCGTTCGGCGGTGCGTCGGGAGGGGACGGACGTGACGGTGCTGACCTGGGGTGCGCTGGTGCAGCGGACCTTGCAGGCAGCGGAGCGAGTCAGCCAAGAGGGGATCGACGTCAGGGTAGTGGATCTGAGGACCATCGCCCCCTATGACTGGGAAGGGATCACCCGCGCAGTGCAGGCTACGAATCGCGTCGTCATCGCTCACGAAGATCAGGTGACGTGCGGTTTTGGGGGAGAGTTGGCCGCGCGGATCGCCGACGAGCTCTTCGACCAACTCGATGCGCCAGTCAAGCGCGTCGGCGCGCTCGACTGTCCCGTGGCCTATAGCCCGGTGCTCGAAGAAGCCATCCTGCCGCAGGTGTCCGACGTACTGGACACCGTGCGTGACGTCGCTCGGTATTGAAATTAGACGGGGTCTGCGGCCCCGAATCCTTATTCGGGCGACCGAACGGCGTGGGGCATCGGGCCCCCACGAGTGAGCGAGCGAGGGGGTCTGGGGGAAGCGCCCGCGGCTTCAGCCGCCTGGACGCGGGCGATATTCCCCCGGTCTGAACTTCGTCGGCTGACTGCCCAGACCCCCGTCGCCGGCACTCGTGGGGGCCCAATGCACGGCGCCGCGCCGTGCGCGCCCTCTACTCGAATAGACTCCTTGCTTGTGGACCGTCACCACCTCGGCGTAGCGATGGTTGCCGGCATGCTCGGCTTGCTGGCCGTTGCGCCTCAGGCGTCCCACCACGTCGAGATCCTCAGACCGACAGGCGGACTCGCGCCCCACATCGTTGGCCAGTTCCGCGAGCCAACCGTGTTTCAGCGGTCATCAACCGGCTCGGCCTTCGTGTTCGACCGGCGAGCGCAGGCGGTGTACCGCGTCGACGCCGGCCGCGAGTCGGCGGCGGAGATCGTCAACATCGGCCCCGAAGATGGCAGCATTCTCGGCGCTAACGCGTTCGACCTTGGCCCGCGTAACCGCTTCGTTGTCGCTGACGCACCGAGCGGTCGAGAACGGGTGCAGCTGTTCGACGCCAGCGGCGAGCGCCTGAGCAGCTTTCGATTACCCGGACGGGCGGCGCCGCGGGTCACGCTCGGCGACACGGTGCTCAACGGCGTGGGGTCGCTCGCCTTCACCGGCGACGCGATCCTGATGAATCAGCCCGAGCTCGGCGGCCTGGTGACGAAGTTCAGTCTGCGCGGGCAGCCGTACCACACCTTTGGCGTGTTTCGACGTACTGGCCACGAGCACGATCGGGACCTCCATCTCGCGTTGAATAGTGGCCTCCCCCTCGCCGCGCCCGACGGCAGCTATTACTTCGTGTTTCAAACCGGTCGGCCGATGTTCCGAAAGTACGACGCCACGGGGACCTTGCTCTTCGAGCGCCATGTCGAGGGCACGGAGATCGACCCGGTGATCAACGCGTTGCCGACCACGTGGCCTAAACGGACCGACGCCGACGGGCGCACATTGCCGGTCGTCCCTCCGACCGTCAGAACTGCCGCCGTTGATCGGTCGGGCCACCTCTGGGTGGCCCTGTCGGTACCGTTTCTCTACGTCTACGACGCCACGGGCGAAAAACGTCGAACGGTCCGTCTCGACGCGGCCGGACTCATCGCGGTCTCGAGCCTGCACTTTCCGGACGACACCCGGATGCTGGTCGCGCCTGGCTGCTACGAATTCACGGTGTGGTGAGCGTCGCCCGGAGCACGGTCACGGCTTGGCCACCAAGGCGAACACGGTCGCCAACGACGCGTGTCCGGACCACCCCGCCGCGCACAGACGCCTGGAAGCCCGTCATCTCGTTGCGATTCAGGTGGGAGCGCCAATAGGGCGCCAGGCAGCAGTGCGCGGAGCCGGTCACGGGATCCTCGTCGATGCCGGCGCCCGGCGGCGAAAAACCGTGAGACGAAGTCGAACCCGGCCGTGACCGCGCGGCCCGTGACAATGACTCCCCGGACTTTCGAGCGCCTCCAGCGCTCGAAAGTCTGGCGCCAACGCACGCACGGTCACCTCGTTCTCGACCTCAACGAGGTGGTCGAAGCGGTTGCGACCGACGTAGCGTGAGTCGACCGCGAGCGCCGACAGCAAGCCCTTTGGTGGGACCGTCGCCTCTGGCGGCTCAGCCGAAAAGTCGAGCTCGATCCAGTCGCCTCGACACTCCGCGCTCAGACGGCCCGAGCGTGTATCGAACGCGAGGACCTCGTCCAGAGCGGCGTGGCCTTCGGACCAGAGGACATGCGCGGTCGCGAGGGTGGCGTGCCCGCATAGGTCGACCTCCATCACCGGAGTGAACCAGCAAAGGACGAAGGCGCCGCCCGAGCCGCGATGCACGAACGCCGTCTCGGAGAGATTCATTTCGAGCGCCACCTGTTGCATCCACCCTGGGTCTGCGGTGTGTCGGCCAGCCTCGACGTCGGCATCGCTGAGGAGACAGACAGCCGCTGGATTTCCCGCGAATGGCCGGTCCGTGAACGCGTCGACTTGAATGATCTCGATGGGCGTCATTCTATTTCTTAGACGGGGCTGACTGCCCCGAACCCCGTCGCGGCCACTCGTGGGGACCCCATGCTCCACAAGCGAGGGAGCCAGGGGGTCTGGGGGAAGCGCCGGAGACTCAGTCGTGTGATCGAGGGCGATATTCCCCCCAGTCTGATCATCGACCTCGGGTGAATAGCAGGCCGGTCAAGACGAGCGCCGCTCCCGCCACCTGGGCGGCACCGATCGGCTCTCGTAGCCAGACCGCCGCGATCGCCATGGCCGCCACCGGAACGAGGTTGGAATAGACCGAGGTCCGCGCGCTGCCAAGTCGCTGCACACCGGTGTACCAGATGATGTGCGACACGGACAGCGCCAGCACGCCAGACGCCACCGTGAGCACCCACGCCCCTGCGCTGACACCCCGCCAATCGAGAGCGACCAGACTGGGTATCGCCACGAGCGTGAACAACGTCGCGCCCACGAGCGTCGTATAGGCGGACACTTGGTACGGCGAGTATCGTGCCAGCAACGGACGGGACCCGCTCGTGTAGAACGCCCACGCCCACAGCGCTCCAAATGTCATCGCATCCCCGACGAGCGTATCCCGATTCGCGCCGGCTCCCTGACCGACGACAAAGAAGACGCCGACCACCGCCAGTGTGATGCCGCCCCACTGCCGCCACCCAACCGGCTCGCGATGACGACTCGCGGCGTTCAGCGCAAGGACCGCGATCGGCATGCAGCCAAGGATCAACGAACTATTGGTGACCGTTGTCCGCTCGAGGCCCGTCACGAACACCATCTGGTAGCAGAAGTGTCCCAAGAAGCCGAGGGTCAAGAAGCGTGGCCAGTCGGCTCGGACCGGCGGCGGCTCACCGCGGAGCCGTGACACGGTAACGAGGACCACGCAGGCCGTCAGAATCCTGAGCGCATTGAACGGGACGCTCGGAATCTCCACGATCGCGGTCTTCACGATCGAGAAGTTGCTCCCCCAGATCAAGACAAGCAGTACCAGGAGAGCGTCGATCGGCGTGGACGAGAGGTGTGGCGCGTGTCGGCTCACGGGCGGGGCCGCCCAGGGGAGCATCGAACGCGTTGCGTCATCAGTGGCGCCCTGGTATCATTGGCTGTTTGTTCAGCCTCGCGAACAGGTCGTCTGGCCGAACCGGTTGCGGATGGACGCTCACGACCCGAACACGCGCTACTGGCGAGAGTGCGCATGCCCGATGAGCGAGACCCGTTTCTGGCGAGTTCCCTGCAGCACCTGCAAGACAATATCCGCAGAGCAGGACCGGCAGCAACGGCCAGCTACACGCTGATCGGCGCCATCCTCCTGCTTGGGGGGGGCGGGGCGCTGATCGACCGCTGGCAGGGCATATCGCCTTGGGGCTTGCTCAGTGGCCTGCTCTTGGGCATAGTCGTCGGGTTCTACGAGGTGGCAAGAGCGCTGTGGAAACCGTGAGCTGATTGCCGATGCATATGGTCGGGCTGGCCGCCGTGTTGTCCATCACATCGAGTGTCGTCGTCGCGACGATCATCGTGCCGGCAGTCGCGACGGAAGTCATCCTCGGAATGACCGGGCCACTGGTTGTGGCGGTCGGCTCCTTCGTCTTGATGGACCGAACCTTTCGCCGAGACCCGGAGGGACTGACGCGGCTGCTGGTTCGCGCGTTTGCCTGCAAGTTGGTGGCATTCGGCGCGTATGTCGTCCTCGCCATCACGGTGTTCGCGCTCGATGCCATCGCATTCGTCGCAAGCTTTACGGTGTATTTCGTGGCACTCCATCTCGCCGAAGCGGTCCATCTACAGCGGCTGTTCGTGGCGAACGGAACGCCATCGGGCTGAGTCCGAGCGCATCATTGTTCCTTATGCGTCAACCTGACCACGCCGAAGCGGCCGAGCACGTCGAAGAGGGATTCGACGCCGGAGAAATGATCATCGGGCACGTTGCAAATAGCCCACCCGACCACCCGATCGTCCATCTCCCACACCTCTTCGGTATCGACTTCTCCGTCTCGAAGCATGTGTTCATGCTGCTGTTTGTCGCAACGATACTGTTCTTTTTGATCACGCTGACGGTCCGCCGTTACTTGCGTCAGGACCGGCTGGTCCCGAGTGGCTTTATGAACGCGCTCGAGTTCGTGGTGGTGTACATCCGCGACTCGATCGTCTTGCCCAACGTCGGGACGAAATGGGTCAGCACGTTTGCGCCGCTCGCGCTCACGTTCTTTTTCTTCATTCTCACCGCCAACGTCATCGGCATGATTCCGATGTTCGACGTGCTCGGTCTCATCGACCACACGATCCTCCACACCGGTGAACATTCACTCATCAAGAGCATCGTTCATGGCGGGACGACCGCCACGGCCAACTTCAACGTCACGGCGGCACTCGCGACGATTACCTTCGTCTCAATCATCGTCGCCGGCACCATGGCGCATGGCTTCATCCAGCATTGGCTCAACCTCGTGCCGCGCGGTCTGGCGTGGCCGCTCTACATCCTGCTCATCCCGATCGAGGTGATGGGCATGTTCGTCAAGCCATTCGCACTCACGATGCGGCTGGCCGCCAACATGACCGGCGGCCACATCGCGGTGTTGGCGATTCTGTCGTTCGTCTTCATTTTCACGGAGATGTTCGAGAGCGCGATGGCCGGTATTGGCGTCGGGCTTGCCGTCTCCGTGCCGCTGGCGGTCGGGATCAACGCGCTCGAGATCATCGTCGTCCTCGTGCAGGCGTACGTCTTTACGCTACTGTCGTCCGTGTTCATTGGCATGGCCATCAATGTGCACCACTAAGCAACCTTGGTCGAAAATGGAGGTTATCTGAATGGAGGTTATGCATTACTTTGGCGCCGCGCTCGGGCTGGGGCTCATCGTTATCGGCGCAGGACTGGGCATCGGCCGGTTAGCGGCGGCGGCGGCGGAAGCCATCGCGCGTCAGCCCAGCGCCGTCGGCGAGATCACCGCCGCCATCAACTTGCCACTGTTCCTGCTCGAGGGCGTCGCGATTCTTGGCGAGGTCTTCGTGCTGCTCATCGTTCTGCTGAGGTAAGGACGCGAGGCCATGGATAATCCGCTCGTTCAGCTCGAGCCCGGGCTGTTCATTTGGACCATTGCGGTCTTCGTCATTCTGCTGGCGCTGCTGAAAAAGTTCGCCTGGGGGCCGCTGCTCGCCGCGCTCGACGAGCGCCAGGAGAGCATTCGTAAATCGCTCGACGACGCCGACCAGACGCGCCGGGAGCTCGAGCGGATTCAGCAAGAATCGGAGGCGATCATCAGCAAGGCGCGTGTCCAGGCTGACGCCATTGTCACGGAGACGCGCGCTGATGCGGCGAGGGTGCGCGACGACCTGCGGCAACAGGCGCAGGCTGAGGCGCAATCGATTATCCAGAACGCCGAGCGTCAGATTCAGCTGGAAACGGACCGCGCAGTCTTACACATCCGACAGGAGGCAGTCGACCTCTCGCTGATGATCGCCTCGAAACTCATTCGGCGCAATCTGACGAAGGAAGACAATCAGGCGCTGATCGACGAAGCCCTCAAGCAAGTCGAATCGCGACAGGCGCAGTAGCGCCGACGACTCGCCTCCACCCCGCAGCTTCGTTACGGCGTGAGGCTACGAGCACCTGCTCCCGCCCGCTGGCCCACCTACGACCGGGGGCGAGGAATCGCGCGCGTGAGATACAACATCGCCACTCCGAACGCGATGACGACGGGCCCCTCCCAGACGGTCCACGCCATCGGCATGCCCTCAGCCATGTCGACAACCAGAAGCACCGAGCCGAGGAACGTGACGCTCCATCCGAGGTAGACGAGCACCGGCCGATGCCGCGCCAGGTCGAACGACACCAGTAGGAAGAGCCCGCCGACGATCGCGTAGAACGCCGACGTCGAGCGGGCGAGATACCACACGACCGGCGTGTCGGGCATCACGCCAAGCTCGGCCCAGGCATGGATCGCCCGCATCCACCATGGGGCGCGGCCACGAAGATCAGCGCAAAAAGCGAGGATATGCCAAAGAGCCGGAGCAGCCAGGTGAGCACACGCGGTGTGTTCATGATGACGGGTGTCGAGAACCAAAGGGACCGCGCTCCTACTGAAGCGCGACCGTCGACATCGCCGACCCGAACATCTCGGTGGCGATCTGTGCGGAGTCGAACAGCATCTCGGGATAGATGCCAAACAGCACCGAGCCGACCACGGCGATGCCCAAGGCGGTCGCCATCGCGGGGCCGATCTCGATATCCGATCCGAGCGTCTCTTCCTTCAGCCACATGAAGACAATGACGCGATAGTAGTAGTAGATAGAAATCGCGCTGTTGACGACGCCGATCACGGCGAGCCAGACGAACCCGGCTTCGATCGCGGCCCCGAACACCCAGACCTTCCCCATGAAGCCAGCCGTCGGCGGGATCCCGCCCAGAGACAGCATGAAGATCAGCATGGCGATCGCCGCGAACGGCTTCCGGACATACAGTCCGCTCAAATCCTTCAACTCATCGCCAACGACGTCCTGCCGGCGAAGCATCGAGATCACGGCGAACGCGCCGAGCTGCATGAAGAGGTACACCCACAGGTAGATCATCGTCGCGGCGATGCCACGCTCCGTGCCCGCCACCACGCCAATGAGCACGTAGCCCGCATGGGCAATCGACGAGTACGCCAGCATGCGCTTCGTATTGGACTGCGTAATCGCGGCAATATTTCCAACCGTCATTGTGACCGCGGCCAAGATCCAGAACAGCATCTGCCAGTCGGCGACGAGACCCGGTAGCCCCTCGATAAAGATTCGCAGCAGCATGGCAAACGACGCGGCTTTCGACCCGACGGACAGAAACGCCGTCACTGGCGTCGGCGCGCCTTCGTAGACGTCAGGGGCCCACATGTGGAACGGCACCGCGGCGATCTTGAATCCCATCCCGGCGACAACCAGGATCAGAGCGAGCGACAAGACGAGCGTGCGTTCGGACCCGGCGAGCGCATCCGCTATGCCGCTCAGGCTGGTGGTTCCCGTCACGCCGTAGAGCAGGGACATGCCATACAGCAGCACTCCGAGCGAGAATGCGCCGAGGAGGAAGTACTTGACCGCCGCTTCATTCGACCGTTGGGATGGCTTCACGTAGCCGACCAGAATGTAGAACGACACGGCCATCGTTTCGAGGCCGATAAACAGCGTGATCAGATCGATCCCGCTCGCCATGAACATCATGCCGAGCGTCGCGCAGAGGATGAGAAAGTAGTATTCCCCGGCGCGTACGCCCTCGACGCGCAGATACGATGCCGACATCAGCACCGTCATCACCGCGGACAGCAGGAACACCACCTTGAAGAACGTCGCAAACCCATCGATCGCCAGCAAGCCAGCCGAGGCCGTAGTATTCACGCCGGCAAACGAGAGGACTGCGGCGGCCGTCGCCAGCAGCGTGGCCATGGTCACGCCGAAGACCGCAGTGTCTCGCTTCGGAAGCAACACATCGACGATCAGCAGCAACAGGGCCCCAGCCGTCAGAATGATCTCGGGCAAGATGTAGTAGAAGTCGTCGACGGTGAATCCAGCAGGCATCGTCTTCTACCGCGTGCCGGCACGCACTGGCACTTCGATGACCCCGTTCGCGTCAGCGCTGCTGAGCGCCGGCGCCGCGTCCCGCGCAAACCGCGGCGTGTAGTCGGTGTTCACACGCGACATCACGCGGTCGACGGACGTCTCGAGACGGTCGAGGAACGGCTTCGGATACAGGCCGATCCATACCGCCAGAATCAGGAGCGGCACAAACGTGGCGAACTCCCGGAAGCTGAGGTCGGGCAGACTCTCGTTCTTCGGATTGGTCACCGTGCCGAACATCGTCCGCTGATACAGCCACAACATATACGCCGCGCCGAGCACGATGCCGCTCGCGGCGAAGAATGCCCAGGTCTTGTTCACGACGAAAATCCCTTGCAGGATGAGCACCTCGCCGATGAACCCATTGAGCGTGGGGAGTCCGATCGAGGACATCGTCATCACGAGGAAGATGGCCGCGTAGACTGGCATGACCTTCGATAGCCCACCGTACTCCGCAATCAGTCGCGTATGCCGACGCTCATAGACGACCCCGACCAGCAGGAAGAGTGCGCCCGTCGAGATCCCGTGGTTGAGCTGCTGCACGATGCTGCCGGTGATGCCCACCGGGGTCAGCGCAAACAAGCCGAGCATCACCATCCCCATATGACTGACGCTCGAGTAGGCGACCAGCCGCTTCCAGTCGCGCTGCGCCATGGCGACGAGGGCGCCGTAGATGATGCCGATGATCGACAGCCCCACCACCCACCACACCGATGCCTGCGTCGCCTCCGGCAAGATCGGTAGGCTGAATCGGATAAATCCATAGGTCCCCATCTTCAAGAGGACCGCCGCTAGAATCACCGATCCGGCCGTCGGAGCATCGGTATGGGCGTCGGGTAGCCAGGTATGGAACGGGAACATCGGCACCTTGACCGCGAACCCGAGGAAAAACGCCAAGAAGATCCACCACTGCAGGTCGTATGGAATATTCAGCTCATGGAACCGGGTGATGTCGAACGTGTACACCCCAGTCACTTCATGGTGATAGAAGTAGACGGCGAGAATACCGAGCAGCATGATGACGCTGCCGACGAGCGTGAAGAGAAAGAACTTAATCGCCGAATAGAGCCGGTTATCACTCCCCCAGATGCCGATGAGGAAGTACATCGGCACCAACATCACTTCCCAGAACAGGAAAAAGAGCAGGAAGTCGAGCGCGACGAAGGCGCCGATCATTCCGGTCTGCAGCAGCAAGAGGAAGATGTAGTACTCCTTGACGCGCATGTGGATGGCGTTCCACGACGAGAGGACGGCGATCACGCCCATCAATGTCGCCAGCAGGATCAGCATCATGCTGAAGCCATCGATGCCAAGGAAATATTCGGCCCCGATCGACGGGATCCAGTCCGCCCGTTCGACGAACTGCCACTCCGGATTGCTCGAGTCGTACCAGAACCAGAGCGGGAGCGACACGAGAAAGCCAAGGGCGACCGTGACGTTGGCGATCCACTTGATCAGGTTCTCGTTCTGCTTGCCGACGAACAGCAAGAGGATCGCGCCGGCAAGCGGCGTGAACAAGATCAATGACAGCAGCGGGAAATCGGCGGTGTTACTCATGACTATGTCTGATGACTACCGGGCAAAGAGATACCAGGTCACGAACGCGAAGACACCCAGCAGGGTGGCGAACGCGTAGTTTTGGATCAGGCCGGTTTGCACCCGGCGCAACATGTAACTCGCTTCGCCGAACGCCCAGGCGACGAGATTGATCATGCCGTCGACAACGTATTTGTCAAGAATGTGCGATACCCACGACAGGGCGATCGTCGTCCATCCGGAACCGTTGACCGCCCCGTCCACAACTCGCTTGTCGACGGTCCACAGTCCGTGTGCGCCCGACATCGTGCCGCGAACCACGGTCGCGTCATAGAGCTCGTCGACGTAGTACTTGTTCGTCAGCACGCGGTGCGGACCGGCCCAGCGCTCGGCCATCTGCTCGGCCACCTCGGGACGCTGCACGTAGTTGCGATAGGCGAACCAGATGCCGCCGATGGCGATCAAGACGGAAAACGCCATCAGCCCAAGCTCAGCGGCGTGCGACAGGTGATGCACCTCCTCCGCAAGCAACGCGCCTTCCACGGTGAAGCTCGGCTCGAGGAAGTGTTCAATCGCATTGCTGCCGCCGAGCGCCGCCGGAATCCCCACGAAGCCGGCGATAATCGCGCCGACCGACAGGACCATCAGTGGCACCGTCATCAGCTTCGGCGACTCGTGCGGCCCATGCCACGCATGCGCCTCGTCGGTGTCGTGCTGACTATCGTCTTGATGGTCGCTGTGTTGACCATGTTCACCCTGGTCGCCCTGCGACCAGGCCGGTCCTCGGTAGGTGCCGAAGAACGTCATGGTGATCAGACGGAACATGTAAAAGGCGGTCATCGCGGCGGTCACGGCACCGACCGCCCATAGCACCTGACTGTGCAAGAAGGTGCGGTACAGAATTTCGTCCTTGCTGAAGAACCCGGCGAACGGCGGAATCCCCGCGATGGCAATGGCCCCGATGAACATCGTAATGAACGTCACCGGCATATAGAGCTTCAGCCCACCCATGCGGCGCATGTCCTGCTCATCGCCCATCCCGTGGATGACCGAGCCGCTGCCAAGGAAGAGCAGCGCCTTGAAGAACGCATGGGTCATGAGATGGAACACGGCGGCGCCAAACGCGCCGACACCGGTCGCCATGAACATATAGCCGAGCTGTGACACCGTCGAATACGCCAGCACGCGTTTGATGTCGGTTTGGACCAAGCCGATCGTCGCCGCCAGCAGCGCCGTCAACACCCCGATCACGGCGACGACTTCCATGACCATCGGCGCGTGTCCAAACAGCACGGCATTGCGGCACACCATGTAGACGCCGGCGGTGACCATCGTGGCGGCGTGAATGAGCGCGGAGACCGGAGTCGGCCCCTCCATCGCGTCCGGCAGCCACACATGGAGCGGAATCTGGGCGCTCTTGCCGATCGCGCCAATAAAGAGAAAGAGGCAGATCGCGGACAGCACCCCGAAGCCGACGGCGGCGGTCTCCACCGGCATGGCCGCTGCCGCTTCGGCCACGCCGCGGAAGTCGAGCGTCCCGAACGTGAAGTAGATGAAGAACACCCCCATCACGAGGCCCCAGTCGCCGATGCGGTTCACGATGAACGCCTTCTTGCCGGCGTCCGACGCACTCTGCTTGCGGTACCAGTACCCAATCAGCAAATACGAGCAGAGCCCGACCCCCTCCCACCCGACGAACATCACCAGGAAATTGCTTCCCAGCACGAGCGTCAACATGAAGAAGCAGAAGAGGTTCAGGTAGCAGAAGAATCGGGCCACCCCGCCCCGCGGCTCGTGGTCGATGTAGCCGATCGAGTAGATGTGAATCAGCAAGCCGATGCCGGTGACGACCAACAGCATCAGTCCCGAGAGCGGATCGAGCACGAACGCCCACGGCACTTCGAACGAGCCGATGCCGTCGACCGTCTCGAGCGGGATCGGTGGAATCCAGGTCGCGACCGTCACCTTGTGGTAGCGCTCGGTCGCTCCGAGCAGCTGCAGGAACGCGTTGGCACTCAGGGCGAACGCGCCGAACATCATGGTCGACGCCACGACCCCAGCGGTACGTTTGCTGAAGTAGCGAATCCCGACCAGGCCGTTGATCGCGGCCCCGATACCGGGCAGAAGCGGGATGAGCCAGATGAAGTCCATGAAACGGAGCTAGCGTTGGTTCAAGGGTTCAAGAGTTCAAAGTTCACGAGTTCACGAGTTCACGCATTCTAGGGTTCTGAGGCTCGCGGTGCTCACCAGCGCATTATTTGGATCTCGTCGATGTTCACGGTTTCCTTGTTGCGATAGAACGCGATGATGATGCCCAACCCCACGGCGGCCTCGGCCGCGGCGACGGCGATGACGAACACCACGAAGACCTGGCCCGCCAGATCCTGCAGCTGATAAGAGAACGCGATGAGATTGATGTTCACCGCGTTCAGAATGAGCTCGATCGACATGAAGATGATGATGATGTTGCGGCGTACGAGCACGCCGATCACGCCGATCATGAAGAGCGAAGCGGACAACAGGCTGTAGTGCAGCGGCGTTATCTCGAGCACAACATTCCCTCTACAACTGCCGCTTCGCCAGGACGATGGCGCCGACCATCGCGACCAGCAGCAGCATCGAGGCAAGCTCGAACGGAATGAGATAGCTGGTGTAGAGCACCCAGCCGAGCTGCTCGGTGTTCCCAGACGCGAAGGGGGTATTAGAGCCGAGCCCGGCACCCGTGGGCGCGGTGCCCCCGCGCGCCGACGAATAGACCGCGATCCCAATCAGCTGCGCCAGCACCGCGCCTCCAAGCAGGGTCCCCCATACGCCAAGACGTCGCGGATCGGCGTATTGCTCGGGCTCGCGCTTCAAGCTCACCAGCATGACGACAAAGAGGTAGAGCACGACAATGCCGCCGGCGTAGACCAGCACCTGAATCACCGCGACGAATTCCGCCCCGAGGATGACATAGAGCACGGCGACCAGCAGGAAGTTCAGCACGAGGAACAGCACGCTATGCACCGCACTTCGTGCAGAGATCACCATGATGCCGAGTCCGAGAATCAGCACC
Organism: Vicinamibacterales bacterium; assembly: GCA_963662965.1. Taxonomy (GTDB): domain Bacteria; phylum Acidobacteriota; class Vicinamibacteria; order Vicinamibacterales; family UBA8438; genus DTWD01. The sequence continues at coordinate 1,343,400 of OY759970.1, forward strand.
GCCAACGTGTAAAACGCGATCGCTTCAATCATTCAACATTGACCAGTGGGACTACAACGCCACCTTCGCGATACCGGTCAGCACCAAGTTGCCAATGGCAATCGGGATCAACACCTTCCAGCCCAGCGACATCAGCTGGTCGTAGCGATAGCGCGGGAGCGTGGCGCGGATCCAGATAAAGACGTAGAGGAACAGGAAGATCTTGCCGATGAACCAAATCCACGGCGGTACGAAGTCGAGGAACGACAGCGCGGCGACGTTCGGGAACGGGCGCAGCCAGCCACCTGCGAACATGATCGTCACCACGGCGGAGATGACGATGATGTTCGCGTACTCAGCCAGGAAAAACAGCGAGAAGCGCATCCCGCTGTACTCGGTGTGAAACCCGCCGGTCAGCTCGGTCTCCGCCTCGGGCAGGTCGAACGGCAACCGGTTGGTCTCCGCCATACCTCCGATAAAGACCAAGACGAACGCTACGGGTTGGATGAATCCGAACCATAGACCACTCTCGAGCTGCGCCTCCACGATGCCGATGAGACTGAGCGTCCCCGCGGTGAGAATGACGCTGACCAGCGTCATCGTCACCGCAATCTCGTAGCTGATGAGCTGCGCCGATGCCCGTAGGCTCGCGAGCAACGGATATTTGCTGTTTGAGGCCCAGCCGCCAAGAATGATGCCGTAGACGCCGATCGACGTGACGGAAATGATGAAGAGCAGCCCGACATTGATGTCGCTAATGTAGTAGAGCGGATTCGGACCGAACGGAATGACCGCGAAGACGACCAGCGCCGGCACGAGGCTCATAATCGGCGCAAGGGTGAAGACATACTTATCCGCCTTCGCCGGCGTGATGTCTTCCTTGAGGATCAGCTTGATCGGGTCGGCAATCGCTTGCAGGATGCCGTACGGCCCGACACGCATCGGGCCGAGACGCGACTGCGCCCAGGCAATGACCTTCCGCTCCATGAGCACGAGGAAGGTCACCGAGACCAGGACCCCGTTCAGCAGGATCGCAATTTTCAGGAGCGGGATGATGATCGTGTCTACCATCGGCTAACGATCGACCTCTCCGAGCACGATATCGATCGTTCCGATCAGTGCCACGACGTCAGCGATCAAGTGTCCGATGACTAGTCGCTTGAGCCCCTGGAGATTGCAGAAGGAGGGCGGTCGGACCCTGAAACGATAGGGGTTGGTCGACTTTCCGTCGCTGACGAGGAAGTACCCAAGCTCGCCCTTCGGCGACTCGATGGCGTGGTAGGTCTCGCCCGCCGGCGGCTTGAGCAGACGCGGGACCTTGCCCATGACGGGACCCTCCGGGAGTCCCTCGACCGCCTGCCGAATGATGCGAATCGATTCTCGAAACTCATCCATCCGGATCAAATAGCGATCGTAGGTGTCGCCGTGCGTGCCGAGCGGAACGTTGAACTCGAACTCCGCATAGGCGGCGTTCGGCTCGTCCTTGCGGAGATCCCGCGACACGCCTGAGCCTCGGAGCGGCGGACCGCACAGCCCAAGGCCGATTGCCTCCTCGGCGGAAATTACACCGACGTCTCGGGTCCGCTTTAACCAAATTCGGTTGTTCGTCAGCAGCGTCTCGTACTCGTTGAGCTTCACGTCCATCAGGTCGCAGAACGCCAACGCCTTCTTGTCCCACCCCGGCGGAATGTCGAGCGGCAGTCCGCCGACCCGCATCGAGTTGTAGGTGAGGCGCGCGCCGCAGTACTCCTCGAAGAGGTCGAGAATGAACTCGCGCTCGCGGAACGCATAGAGCAGCACCGTCATCGCGCCGATGTCCATCGCGTGCGTCCCAAGCCACAGACAGTGGCTCGCAATACGCTGCAGCTCGGCCAGAATCGTACGGATGTAGCGCGCGCGTCTCGGGACCTCGACCTGCATCAACTTCTCGACCGCCTCGACGTAGCCGAGGTTGTTCGTCGCCGCGGCGACGTAGTCCATGCGGTCGGTCAGCAGAATGATCTGGGTCCAATCGCGGTTCTCGCACAGCTTCTCGATGCCGCGATGGATGTAGCCGATGACGCAGTCGGCATCGATGACCCGCTCGCCGTCGAGTTTGAGCACCACACGCAGCACCCCGTGCGTGCTCGGGTGCTGCGGTCCCATGTTGAGGACCAGCTCGGTCGTGTCGAACTGTGACGTGGTGGCGCGAGGGGCGTCGAGGGTCATTCGATCTCCTCGTCGACCATCGCCTCGTCTTGAATATTGCGCAGACGCAGCCAATCTTGCGGGTTTTCCATCAACAGCTCGCCGGGCCCTTCGAGCGGATAGTCCTTGCGCTGCGGGTGCCCCTGCCACGCGTCCGGCATCAGAATCCGCCGCAGATCGGGGTGGTTCACGATGTTCACGCCGAACTGGTCATACACCTCACGCTCCAACCAGTTCGCTCCCGGCCACAGACCGGTCACCGACTCGATCGGATCACCCTCGCCGGCGCGTACCTTGACCCGCAGCCGATGACGGAGCCGGGTCGAGTACAGGCAGTAGATGACGTCGAAGCGCTTCTCACGTGGCGGCCAGTCCGTCGCGGTGATGTCGGAGCAGTAGTCAAGCGCGGTCGCGTCGTCGTCCCTGAGAAACCGCATGACGTCGAGCAACCGGTCGGCGCCCACAATGACGGTCCAGTCGCCGACCCAGAACGACACGTGCTCGACCGCGCCAGGCACGCCGGTCTGGACCGCGGCGACGGCCGCCGGGACCGCCATCTCGTCTGGCGGCGCCGGATCTTCAGGCCCCTTTGGCGGTTCGGGCGGAGCTTTCGGCTTCGGCTTCGGTTTGGACGGGGCGGCCGCGACCGGCTTCGCCGGGGCTGGTGTCGGCGTCGCGGGCGTGGGTGCGTCTGGCTGGGTGTCGTCTGACATGACGTCCTACATCGGGTGGTGGATGCTAGGAGACCTTGGTGAAAGTCACGCGTCGCACCGAGACCGGCGAGGCGCTCGGCTGGCAAGGCGAGACGAGGGAGCAAATTGGGTATTTGTGACCGAGGAGCAACGCCGCCAGGCGAGATGCATCACCGGTCGAATGCAGCGTGACTTTCACCACGGTCTCCTAAGCCCAGTCAAGCGCACCCTTGCGCCATGCGTAGACGTATCCGACGACGAGAATAAACAGAAACACCAGCATCTCGATCAATCCGAAGAGCGCGAGTTCATCCATGACGACCGCCCATGGAAACATGAAGACGGTTTCCACGTCGAAGATGACAAACAGCATCGCGACCAAGTAATACTTCACGCTGTAGCGGTCTCGGGCGTCAGTTTCCGGCTCGATGCCGCACTCGTAGGGCTCGAGCTTGACGCGGTTGTAACTGCTGGAGTGCACGAGCTTCGACACCATCAGCGTGAAGATCGCGAAGCCGATGGCGACGAGGATGAAGAGAAAGATCGGGATGTAGGCGTCTAGCATCTTTACTGCGGGCCCTTCCTAGGCGGCTCGCTCCGGCCTTCAGACCCGCAGCACGTCACAGACACCGACATAACGCCACGTAGGACTGTGGCCCAAGCCAGTTACGGCGCGACGTGCGGACCGCAAAACCGCGCAGATTATTGCACGCACCCCGAGGGGTGTCAAGGAAAGCGACTCCAGACGCGAACGGACTCGTAGTGCTCACAACTCCTTCTTTTACAACATTTTCTGAGGTTCGACCTCCTTGACCTCGGCCGAGATCTGGACCTATACTGCGAAGGTGTCGTTTCGTCGCCTGCAAGCCGAAACCAATGCGACCTCCACGCGCCGCGTGCGCCGTCTCCCTCGTCGGGTCGGTTCTGGTCATCTTCACCGCCCACGTCGGTCTTGACGCGCAGTCGAGCGAGCGCCAGATGATTGTGACGGTGGTCGACGATGACGGGGCTCCCGTCGGTGGCCTCGGTCCGGCCGATTTCGCGATCCGTGAAGACGGCAACGCGCGCGAGGTCCTGAGGGCCGGGCCGGCCGGTGCCGGACGGCAGATTGCGCTCCTCGTTGACACGAGCCAAGCCGCCTCGCGCGCCCTCTCCGACTTTCGCAACGGCTTGACGGCGTTTATCGACGGCATGTCCGAGGGTAACGAGATCTCGCTCATCACGTTCGGCGGACCGCCGCGCATTCTCGTAGAGTCAACGACCAGCACCGCCCGCCTCGCCGACGGCATCAATGACGTGTTCGCGTTACCTGACCAAGCCGCCTACATGCTCGATGCGCTCGACCAAACGGCGGAAGGCTTCGCCCGGCGCGAGGTGCCGCGCCCCATCATGGTCGTGCTCACGACCGAGGGCATCGACTACAGCAACCGAGGCGCACGCCGGGTGCTCGATCGAATCGACGAGAGCGGCGCCGCGGTCTACACGCTGTCACTGCGAGTCGGCCGTAACGCGTTTTCGGCAAGCCCCAACGTCTCGGCGGCGGAACTCCGGAACCAGGAGATCGAGCGCGATCTCGTCCTCGAGCGCGGACCGGGTGACAGCGGTGGACGCCATCGCGATCTACTCGCAAGTTCCGCGGTTGAGCGGGCGATGCTGGAGATCGGAGAGGAGCTCCGCAATCAGTATCTCATCGTCTACTCGCGCCCCGACGCGCTCGTCCCCCCCGAAGAGATTACCGTCAGCGTGGAGCAGCAGGGCCTCACCGCCCGCGGGACGCCGCTGAGGACGGAATAAGTGCGACGCTTGGCGCTCGGCATATCGGTGGCCGTCACCGCCCTGGCGATGTGGCAGGGCGGCGTGGACATTGACGCGCAGCAGCCGCCCGACGCACAAACGCCGTCGTTTCGCGCCGGCGTCGATGTCGTCTCGCTCAACATCACCGCCACGGACCGCGACGGCAGATTCGTGACCGACCTCGACCAGCCGGACTTCCTCGTGTATGAGGACGGCGCACAGCAAGACGTCATCTTCTTCACGAAGACGCAGCAGCCGATCGCCCTAGCGCTGCTCATCGATACGAGCGCCAGCATGGACGAACGAATGGCGACCGCACAGGAGGCGGCCATTGGATTCTCGCAACGCCTCCGGCCGGAGGACCTGGCGGAAATCGTCGACTTCGATAGCCGCGTCACGACCCTGCAGGGCTTCACGAGCGACGTGGAGGAACTCGAGCGCGCGATCCGCGAGACGTCGGCGGGAGGGTCGACATCGCTCTACAACGCCATCTACATCTCACTCCGCGAGCTCTCGAAGGCCCCTCTACGCGAAGCCGACGTCAGGCGCGAGGCGATTATCCTGCTGTCAGACGGTGAGGACACGTCGAGCCTCGTGACGTTCGATGAGGTTCTTGAACAGGCCAAGCGATCGGAAACCGCCATCTATTCGATCGGCCTCCAGTCGAAGGACAGCCAGTCTCGTACCGGGTTTCGCGAAGCCGATTTCGTGCTCCGTCAGCTCGCGCAGGAGACGGGCGGGAAGGCGTTCTTTCCCGATAAGGTGGAGGAGTTGCCGGCGATCTACCAGCAGATTTCGGACGAGCTCTCCAGCCAGTATTCCGTCGGCTACATTTCGGCGAACCCGCTCCGGAACGGACAGTGGCGACGGATTGTCGTGCGTGTCGATCGCGAGGCGGTTGCGGCCCGGACGAAGCAAGGCTATTACGCCCCGACCAGCTAGGAGCCCGCGGCGCGTCGAAGACGCGCAGTTCTGATGAACGTCATCCCCCTCCTACTCTACGTCGTTGCCGCCGCCGCGTACGCCTTCCATTTCAGCGCGCGGAGTCCGATGTCCGGCCGTGTCGCGACGGTGTCACTCGTCTTGGGCGCACTCGCCCATACCTTCGTCATCGGGATGCAGACAATGCAGGTCGGACACATCCCGCTGGTCGGCACCACCGGAGCCATTTCCGCCTTCGTCTGGCTGCTGGCGCTCGCGTACCTCTATACGGAGATGACGACCGAGGAGCGGGCGATGGGCATTTTCATCGTTCCGCTCATGGTGATCCTGCAGGTCATCCCGGCCGTCACGAACAGCGTGGCGGCCCGTCCACCGGTGCTCGAGAGCCGCTGGTTCGAGATCCACGTCTCGTCACTCCTCGTCGCCTATGCGAGCTTTGCCTTGGCCTGCGTGATCAGCGTGACGTACGGCCTGTTGTTCAAGGAGCTCAAGGGGAAGCATCTCGGCGTCTTCTACGCGCGCCTTCCGTCGCTGCAGGTGCTCGACGTCATGAACAACCGCGCCGTGACATTCGGATGGGTATTCCTGACCGTGGGGCTGGCCGTCGGCGCCGTCTGGCTATTTGAGGTCCAGCCGAGCGCGGCCGATCCTCGAGTGCAAGCGATGTCGATCTTGGATCCGAAGATCTTCATCGTCGTGATCTGCTGGTTGGTGTACACGTTCGAGCTGTATGCACGTCGGGCAATCGGGTGGGGCGGTCGACGCGCAGCCTGGCTGTCCGCCATCGGCTTCGCCATCCTGATGCTCAACTTCGTGCCGATCAGCTACTTCGTGACGCGGAGCCACAACTTCTACTGATGTATCTCTTCCTCCTGGGAGCGAGCCATCACAGCGCGCCGGTCGATCTGCGCGAACGCATCGACTTCTCGCGCCGAGGCATTCCCGAGGCGTTGCACGGCCTCGCGAACATCGCCGGCATCACTGAGGTTGCGGTGTTGTCCACGTGCAACCGTGCCGAAATCTACGCCGTCTGCGACGCGCCGGGTCCGGCGCGAGAGGCGCTGACGACGTTCATGAGCGCCTTCCATGACGTGCCCGAGTCCGAGCTGACACCGCACTTGTACCAGCGCACCGATGCGGACGCCGCCCGACACCTGTTTCGGGTCGTGGCTGGACTTGATTCGCTGGTCGTCGGCGAGCCCCAGATCGCCGGTCAGGTCAAAGACGCGTTCGAGATCGCGTCGGAGCGTGGCGGCACCGGCACGGCGCTCAATCGCCTCTTTCACTGCTCCTTCGGGGTTGGCAAACGCGTGCGCACCGAGACCGGTATCGGCGAGGGCGCCGTCTCGGTCAGCTACGCCGCGATCTCGCTGGCCCGGAAGATCTTCGGCGATCTCGGGCCACTGAAGGCCCTGGTGGTCGGCGCCGGCGAGATGGCCGAGCTCACGGTGACGCACCTCCGGGCGCAGCCGGTCGCACGCATCCGCGTGGCGAATCGGACCCCCGCGCATGCCGCGACGCTCGCCGCCAAGGTCGATGGCATCGCCGTTCCGTGGGAAACCGTGACCGAGGAGCTCGCGTCGACCGATATCGTCGTCACCGCCACCGGCGCATCGAAATGGATATTGACGCGCACCCACGTGGCCGAGGCGATGCGAGCGCGTCGGAACCGGCCGCTATTTATCATCGACATCGGCGTCCCTCGAGACGTTGATCCGTCAGCTGGCGACGTCGAGCAAGTGTTCCTGTACAACATCGACGATTTGCAGGGGATCGTGCGCGGAAACCTGGCCCGCCGGCAGTCTCAAATCGACCGGGCCGAGCTCATGGTGCGCGAGGAGGTCGACGGCTTCATGGCGTGGCTGCTGTCGCGGGGCGCGATCCCCACGGTCGTAGCCTTGCGTCGTCGCTTCGAGCGGATACGTCAGGCCGAGCTCACACGCCTCGCGCCGAAACTGGCGTCGCTTTCACCGGCGGCAAAGGCGCGCGTCGAGGAGTTCAGCCGGCTGCTCGTCGAGAAACTGCTCTCGACGCCGACCGAGCAGCTCAAAGCAGCGCGCGACGAGCGTGAAATTTCGGCCGACGCCGACACGCTCGAGCGCCTTTTCAAACTGACCGAGTGCGAACCGCACGCCGCGGCTCGCGGCGGTCGGCCCCGGCAGAGTGAGGCAACGCCTGCCGCACCACACCGCGGTCGCCCGCGGTGAGGCAACGGTGACACCTCTGCGGATCGGCACGCGCGGGAGTCCACTCGCTCTGTGGCAGGCGGAACATGTCGCCGCGGCGATCGCCGACCGCGGCGGTCCCCCCACCGAGATCATCACCATCCACACGAGCGGCGACCGACTGTCACGGATAGGAATCTCGGACGCCGGCGGCAAGCGGCTGTTTGTCAAGGAGATCGAGGACGCCCTCGTGAACGACCGGATCGACCTTGCCGTTCACAGCGCGAAGGACTTGCCGGCGGAACTGCTTCCCGGGCTGACGATCGGCGCGGTGTTGCCACGCGAGGACCCGCGCGACGCGGTCGTTTCGCGTGACCGGATTCGGGCGGACGATGTTGCGGCGCGGCCGACCGCTCTCCTCTCACCCGAATCGCATCGCCCGCGGATCGGTACCGGCAGCATTCGCCGCACCGCGCAGCTCCGACACGCGTTCCCCGGCATCGACGTGGCGCCGATCCGCGGCAATGTCGGGACGCGCCTACGGAAGCTCGACGACGGCGCCTTCGACCTCCTGGTGCTGGCGACGGCAGGACTCGTTCGGCTGCAGCTCGCCGACAGGATCGCGTTGCGGATCCCGTTCGATCTGTGCGCGCCCGCGCCGGGTCAGGGCATCGTGGTCGGCGAGTATCGCGCCGACGATCCGGCGACGGGTGGTCTGGTCGCTGCGATCGGCGACCGTGAGACGTCGGCCGCACTGGCCGCGGAGCGCGCACTGGTGACCGCACTCGGCGCGGACTGCCAGGTGCCGCTCGGCGCGGTCGCGCTTCCCACGGGCGACGACCTCGTCTTGCGCGGGGTCGTCGCATCGCCTGACGGCGCACAACTGATAACTCGAGAGGATCGGGCCCCCCAACGCGACGCCGCCGCGCTCGGGACGAATGTCGCACAGCTCTTGATTGCCGACGGGGCAGAGATGCTCTTGACCTCGGCGCGCCCGATGGACGGATGACCCCGGCGACGGTGTACCTGATCGGCGCCGGCCCCGGTGACCCCGCGCTCATCACCGTGCGTGGGCAGCAACTCCTGGCGTTGGCCGACGTCGTCGTTTATGACCGGCTCGTCCACCGACGACTGTTGGACGGGGTCCGTCCTCGCGCCGAACAGATCGATGTCGGCGCCGCGGCGCCCCAACCGGTCGAACAAGAGGCGATCAACATCCTGCTCGCCGACAAAGCGAGGGAGGGCAAGACGGTCGCCCGTTTGAAGTGGGGTGATCCATTCGTGTTCGGGAGCGGCGGCAAAGAAGCGCTCTTCCTCCATGAACAAGGCATCCCCTACGAGATCGTCCCGGGCGTGCCCCCGACCATCGGCGTGCCGGCGTTCGCGGGCATTCCGATTACCTACCCCGATGCCGGAGACGCGCTGATCTTGATTCGAGGACACGAGGCCGAAACCGGCGCCCCGCCCGACGTCGATTGGCGCCATGTCGCACCAGTGCGAGGCACGATCGTCAGCTACGCGAGTGGCCCCCAACTCGAAGCGATCATCGACGCGTTGCTCAAGCACGGTCGCGATCCCGAAGAGCCGGCCGCGCTCGTCATCGGTGGCACGCTTCCACGCCAGCGCACGATTGAAGGCACGCTGCGGGAGGTGCAGGCGGTCGTGCACGATGCGCAACGGCGCGGGACGGCCGTCCTCATCATCGGAAGGGTGGTGGCACTCAGAGCACATCTCCGGTGGTTCGACACCCGACCGCTGTTTGGCAAGCGCGTCGTCGTGACGCGCCCGCGGGAGCAGGCAGCCGAATTCGTGAGCTTGCTACTCGAGCTGGGCGCCGAGCCGGTGGAGGCGCCGACGATACGGATCGCGCCGCCCGAGGACCCGGCGCCGCTCGATGAGGCCTGTGGCATCGCCCCCACCTTCGACTGGATCGTCTTTACCTCAACCAACGGTGTCGACGCCTTCATGGAAAGACTCCTGGCCGGGCCGGGCGACGTACGGTCGCTGGGCGGCGTGCAGCTATGCGCTGTCGGTCCCGCGACGGCGGCACGGCTGGCCGACTATCAGCTCAAGGTCGATCTCATGCCGGCGGAATACCATACCGACGCGGTAGCTGACATGCTCCAGGAGCACGTGCGCGGGGCCCGAGTCTTGCTGCCACGTGCCAACCTGGCGCGCGCGAGCCTGCCGGGCGCACTGCGGGACGCCGGGGCTGACGTGGTCGACGTCGTGGCGTACCAAACCGTTCCAGCCCCGTCAGGGGACGTCGACGTGTACAAGATGCTGTTGGAGCAGGAAATCGACGTGGTGACCTTCACGAGCGCGTCGACCGTACGGAACTTCGTGAAGCTGATCGGCGACGAGCCGGCGGCCGACCTCCTGCGCACCACGCTCGTCGCCTCGATCGGGCCGATCACCGCGGACGCCGCGCGCCAGCTCGGAATCGACACCACGATCATGCCGACGGCTCACACCGTGCCGGCGCTCGTCGACGCCATTGCCGACCACTTTCGGGTAGCGGATCCCGCGCGCAGGTAAGTCCGCGCGTCGCGTGATCTAGACTTGGAGTATCGCCACAAAGAAATGCCATGACACTTACGCCCCCAGCTTCAGACAACGCAACGTCGGCGAACTCGCTGCCACTCACCCACCGCCCGCGACGGCTGCGCCGAACGCGAGCCATCCGGGACCTCGTTCGCGAGACGCGCCTCTCGCCCGAGACCCTGGTCTACCCGCTGTTCGTCTGTGCGGGATCCGGCATTCGCCAGGAAGTCCCGTCGATGCCGGGTGTCTTCCAGCTGTCGGTCGACCGAGCGGTGGCGGAAGCGGCGGCGGCAGCTGGCGACGGCATCCGGGGTGTTCTCCTCTTCGGCCTGCCCGAGTCGAAAGACGAGATCGGCAGTGCGGCAGACGATACCGGCGCTCCGGTGCAGGCGGCCGTGCGGGCGATCAAGCAGGAGGTTGCGGACCTCTTGGTGATCACCGACGTGTGCCTGTGCGAATACACGTCGCACGGACACTGCGGCATTCTCGAAGGTGACGACATTGTCAATGACGCGACGGTCGACCGGTTGGCCCGAGTGGCGGTGTCGCACGCCGACGCGGGCGCCGATCTCGTGGCGCCATCCGACATGATGGACGGACGCGTGGCGGCCATTCGCGAGGCGCTCGATGCCGCCCAGTTCAGCGATGTGGCCATCATGTCCTACGCCGCCAAGTACTGCTCGGCCTACTATGGGCCGTTTCGTGATGCCGCCGGCTCCACGCCGGCGTTCGGTGACCGACGCACCCACCAGATGGACCCGGCCAACGTCGAGGAGGCGCTCCGGGAAGTCGCGCTCGATCTCGAGGAAGGAGCCGACATCGTCATGGTGAAGCCGGCACTTCACTATCTGGATATCATCACGCGGGTCAAGGCCGAGTTTCGGTGTCCCACGGCGGCCTATCACGTGAGCGGCGAGTACGCGATGCTCAAAGCAGCGGTACAGAACGGCTGGCTCGACGAGACGCGCGCCATGCTAGAGGCGCTGACCGCGATCAAACGGGCCGGCGCCGACATTCTCATCACCTACTACGCTCGCGACGCCGCCCAAGCGCTCGGGTAGGCCGTATTCCCATGAGCCCACGGTGCCGTCGAGCCGCGGTCTTCGCCGTCTGTCTCACGGCGGTGTCGTGCGGTGGGTCGCCCCCGGACGCCTCCTCGACCTCGCCCGGCACCGTCGCGGCGGCCGTCCCACTCACCTTTGTCCGCGACATCGCGCCGATCGTCTTCGCGCAGTGCGCCCCATGTCACCATCCGGGTGGCTCGGGTCCATTCAGCCTACTAAGCTACGACGAGGTCGCCAGACGAGCACGCCAAGTCACGGAAGTGACCGAAAGCCGATTCATGCCGCCATGGCTGCCGGAGCCCGGCTTCGGAGAGTTCATCGGCGAGCGACGGCTCACGGAGACGCAGATCGCGACAATCGCGGCCTGGGCGGAGGCCGGCGCTCCCGAGGGGAACCCGGACGATCTCCCACCCACCCCGACCCTCACCGAGGGATGGGCGCTCGGCGAGCCCGACCTCGTGGTCCGGCTGCCTCGGCCGTATACCCTGCCGGCTGAAGGCGTCGACGTCTTTCGGAACCTCGTCATGCCGATTGACGTGCCCGGCACGCGGTATGTGCAGGCGGTCGAACTCCGGCCGGGCAACCCCCAGATCGTCCACCACGCGATCATGGCGGTCGACGACACGACCGCCTCTCGGCGTCTCGAAACGGTCGAGACCGAGCAAGCCGGCCAGCCTGGCTTCAGCGGGATGGAAATGGGGCAGGCGTTCATGCCCGACGGGCATCTCATGGGCTGGACTCCGGGGATGGCCCCGAGCCGAGGGACGGATGGTCTGGCCTGGCGTCTCGACCCCGGCACCGACTTCGTGCTGCAGCTCCACATGGTGCCGTCGGGCCGTCCGGAGATTCTCGAGCCGATTGTCGGGTTCCACTTCGCCGATGAGCCGCCGAGTGGCCCGCCGCTGTATCTCATTCGCCTGGACGCCGACCATCTCTTGGATATCACTCCGGGCGACGGCAATTTCGTGGTGACCGATACCATCGAGCTGCCGATCGACGTCGAGGTCCACGCCGTTTACCCCCACGCGCACTATCTGGCGTCCACGATGGAGGGCAAGGCGACACTGCCGGATGGCACCGAGCGGTGGCTGCTGCGAATCGACCAGTGGGATTTCAACTGGCAGGATGTCTACCGCGTCGCGGAGCCCTACCTGTTGCCGCGCGGCACCACTCTCTCGATGCGCTTCGTCTACGACAACTCGGCCGAAAACCCGCGGAATCCGAGCAACCCGCCAGTGCACATACGGGCCGGCAACCGATCCTCCGACGAGATGGCCCACTTGCAGCTCCAGGTAAGACCGAAGAGCGCCGATGACCTGGTCGTGCTTCGGGAGTCGCTTTACCGTCTTGCGCTCGAGAAAAATCCGAATAACCCATGGAATTACTACGAGTTGGGTAACGCCTTGTGGGACCGTGACCAGCTGGCCGCAGCGGCCGCGCAGTATGAAGCCGGCCTCGTAGTTGACCCGACCCACGCGCCGACGCACAACAACCTTGGCGCGGTGCGCGAAGCGCAGGGTCGCGTCGAGGAAGCGGCGGCGCAGTTTCGCGAGTCAGTCCGCCTCGATCCCGGCTTTGCCAATGCGCACTACAACCTCGGCAACGTGCTCCTCACGCTCGGACGCGTCGATGAAGCAGCCGTGGAGTATCGGGAGACGCTACAGCTCGAGCCCGATCATGCGCAGGCACACGCGAATCTCGGATACGCGCAACAGCAGCAAGGTGCGCTCGACGAAGCGATCGTCCACTTCCGGGAGGCGGCGAGGCTACAGCCAGGATCAGTGGAGTCGCTCAACAACCTCGGCAGCGCACTGGCGAGGTCGGGAGAACTCCGTGAGGCGATTGGGCTATTTCAGCGCGCCTTGGCGATCCAGCCGACTCATGCCCAAGCGCGCGACAACCTCGAGCTGGCGCTTGAGATCGCGCAAGAACTGGAACGACAGGAGCCTCGTTAGACAGGGCGCGCACGGCGCGCCCCCGGCGGCCTGATTTAGACGGGGCTGACTGCCCCGAACCCCGCCGCCGGCACTCGCGGGGGCCCCTTCGCCCCACTCCGTGCCGGCGGGGCGCGCCGTGCGCGCCCTAATCAATCAAAATGGGATCGCCTTCGTTATCGAGGTCGAGCGCGAGCTCATCGGATCCGGCCGGATAGTCGTTCGACTCGAGGATGAAGGCGAGGACGTCGTTGAGTCCCTGCGCCGACAACTTGCCGGGTGCATCCTGCGGCATCGTGGCGTTGGTGAAATCGGCCAGCGACCAGAGCGTCTCGCCGCTCCACCCGCTCACAAACGCCAGACCGACGAGGCCGGGTCCCATCTCGCCACCGCGAAGGTTGGTGGCGTGACAGGTGGCGCAATTCTCGGTGTATTCCCGCTTGCCGCGCGCCGCCTGCTCGGCGGTATAGACGCCGTCTGCAATCGAGCGCTCCTGGGCCCCGGTGCTCGCAACCGTTGCCACACTCAACACGCCGAGCGCGACGGTCAATCTGGTCGTCATCGAAGCTGACATCAGTCTCTCATGCCGTCCTAACGGTGAACCACTATTTTCTCATATCCGAGCGGCGTCAGACTCCTCCGCCTCGTCAGGCCTTTTCCAGCAGGACATCGAAGTCCTGCCCGACCGTCAGCGCCGGCGGGAGCGCATCGAGGCGTTTCATCAGATACCGGTAGTAGTAGTACGGACGCCAGCGCCGCAGCGCGCTGTCACTCTGCGCGATCTCTACGTCGATGCGGTCGGCCCGCGCCGCATGGTCGCTGTCGCTCGGCGGCCGTGGTCCCGCAGCCGGCACCACCGGTGCCGTCAGTGTCTCCCGTGGGACGAGGACCGCGCCTTCCTTCCCCGACGGGATGAGACCGAGTGCGCGGACACCACGTCGAAGACCGATGTTGCGGAAACGAACGACGCGAAAGCCGGTCTCCTCAAGCAGACGGACCAGCTGCTGGCGAGAAAAGAACGACAGGTGGCCCTGCCCGAGCAGCGGCACCTGTTGCGACGACGTTGGCGCGCGCTGGAGCGGTCGGACATCGGCCTCGCCATTTGGCGTAATCAAGCGCATGCGCGCACCAGCCCGCATGATGCGGCGCGTCTCATCGAGGTGCCGTCTCGGCTCGAGCACATGTTCGATCAGGTCTTTCTGGAGCACATAGTCGAAAGCGTTGGACGGCAGTCGTGCGGCTTCAAGCGTCGCCTGATGCACCGTCACGCCGAACCGGTCGCGCGCGTACCACGCGCCGAACGGCGACACTTCCACCCCCTCGACGCGCCATGCACTCGTCCGGGCCAGCGCGCCGAGAAGAAACCCGAGTGCGCTGCCGACTTCAAGCATCCGACCGGTCTGGCGTATCGCCTGGAGCTCCTTCGCCAGAAAAAACGCATCGCGCTCGTACCGCTGGCGCTGCCGCCCGTAACCGCGGAACCCCCGCGGCGTGGTCGTGTCGAAATAGTCGCCGCCATACAGCGCGTCAAGATGCGCCTCGTTCAATCGCGGACGAACCTGCCGAAATCCACACCCGCCGCATCGATGAATCCAGACCGGCCCCACCCCGACCAGCCCCGCCTCTACCAGCGGGGTCATCGGGTCAGCGGCCTGGCAGATGTCACACGTCTCGCTCATGGATTGCTACCGCTCTCGTCTCTCTTCTATCACACGCCTATCACACGCCGTCGACGTTCCACGCCGGTCGCGGCCGCGTAGCCGCCGGCGGTGATATCGTACGCACCGATGTCACGCACCGCATCGGCTCGGCTCTTTTCGCAAGCGCAGCGCGTCCTCCCCGGTGGAGTCAACAGTCCGGTCCGCGCCTTCGGCGCCGTCGGTGGCCAGCCGCCATTCATCGAACGGGCACGTGGCGCTCGGCTCTGGGATGTCGACGGGCGGTCGTATGTCGACTACGTCATGTCGTGGGGACCGCTGATTCACGGTCACGCGCCGGCTGGTCTCACCCGAGCACTGCGCGACGCGGTTCGCCGCGGCACGAGCTTCGGCGCACCGACGGCCCTCGAAGTCGAGCTAGGGCGGCTCGTCTGTCGCCTCGTGCCGTCGATCGCCCGCGTGCGGTTCGTCAACTCCGGAACCGAGGCGACGATGAGTGCCGTTCGTGTGGCGCGGGCGGCGACCGGACGTGACACGATCATCAAGTTTGCCGGTTGCTACCACGGTCACGGCGATGCGTTCTTGGTCCAGGCCGGTTCGGGTGCCACGACCTTGGGCGTCCCGACGAGCCCGGGCGTCACCCGCGCGACAGCGGCTGACACCGCCATCGCCAGCTACAACGACATCGAGTCTGTCGCGCGACTCTGCCATCGGCATCGTCGCTTGATCGCGGCGGTGATCGTCGAGCCGATCGCCGGCAACATGGGGGTCGTCCCGCCCGCCGCGGGCTTCCTGGAAGGCCTGCGAGCGCTATGCGACCGATACGGCATCGTGCTGATTTTCGACGAGGTCATCTCCGGATTCCGTGCGGCGAAGGGCGGCGCACAGGCCGTCTTCGGCGTCATGCCGGATCTGACGTGCCTCGGCAAGATCATCGGCGGCGGGCTGCCGGTCGGTGCGTACGGCGGTCGCGCCGATCTGATGGATCTGGTCTCGCCGGTCGGACCCGTCTACCAGGCTGGCACCCTCTCCGGTAACCCTCTGGCGATGACCGCCGGTATCTGGGCACTCTCCAACCTCTCGGCGCCGCTCTACCGCCGGCTCAAGGCGTTGGGCGCACGCCTGGCCACGGGACTCCGTGACGCGGCTGAATCGAGCGACGTGGCGCTGACGGTCAACTCCGCCGGATCCATCCTGACGCCGTTCTTTACCGACCACCCGGTCCACGACTACAGCTCGGCGACCGCGGCCGATACCGGCAGATACGCGGCGTTCTTCAACGGCATGCTGCAGCGCGGTATCTACCTGCCGCCGTCCCAGTTCGAGGGGTGGTTCCTATCGGCGGCGCACACCGAGCGCGACATCGACCGGACGATACGGGTGGCGACGGCGGTGTTGCGGGAACTCGGCGAAGCGAACTCGTAACCCGAGCGTGTCGAGTGCCGGTTCCCCGCCGCCGGTTCAACGCGGTATTTGCGCTGGTTCAAGAGTTCAAGGTGCAGGAGGGAATTTGCGTTGGTTCAAAGTTCTGGCCATTGGAACCTTGAACCAATGCCAGTTCCGCCTTGAACCCTTGCTATGATCCCAGTATCCATGCCTGACGTCCGTCTTCATCGCACCACGGCCGTGCACGTGGGTGACGTGCAGATCGGCGGCGGCGCGCCGATCGCGGTCCAGTCGATGACGCTCACCGACACCGCCGACGCTGCGGCCACCGGCGCGCAGTGCATCGAGCTGGCCAAAGCCGGATCCGACCTCGTCCGCGTCACCGTGAACCAGGAGGACGCGGCGCGGGCCGTGCCCGAGATCAAGCAGCGCATGCGCGACGCCGGCTGCACCGCCCCGTTGATCGGCGATTTCCACTACAACGGACACCTACTGCTCACGCGCAACCGAGCGTGCGCCGCCGCTCTCGACAAGTACCGGATCAATCCCGGCAACGTGGGCACTGGCAATCGACGCGACGAACAGTTCCAGACCATCTGCCGCGTGGCGGAGGCGCATGGCAAGCCGGTGCGTATCGGCGTCAACGGCGGCTCCTTGAATCAAGAGCTGGTCATGGCCAAGATGCAGGCCAACACCGACCAGGACCTGGGACGAACCTCTGAGGAGATCATCAACGAGTGCATGGTGATCTCCGCCTTGGAGTCGACGACCCTCGCGCTCGAGAGCGGTTTGACCGACCAACAGATCATCATCTCGTGCAAGGTTTCTCGGCCGCGAGATTTGACCACAATTTATCGCGCACTTGCGACGCAGACTGCGCAGCCGCTCCACCTCGGTCTGACGGAAGCCGGCATGGGCGTCAAGGGACTCGTCTGGTCGGCGGCCGCGATGGGCACGCTCTTGAACGAAGGGATCGGCGACACGATCCGCGTCTCGCTGACGCCGCGCCCAAACGGGGATCGCCGCGAAGAAGTGTACGCGGCGTGTGAACTGCTGCAGGCCCTCGGCCTCCGGTCGTTCGCCCCGAGCGTGACGGCCTGTCCGGGCTGTGGCCGGACCACCAGCTCCACGTTTCAAGAGCTCGCGGAGCGGGTCCAGAGCTATATCCGCGACATGATGCCGAAGTGGAAGACGCAATACGACGGAGTGGAGGAGATGACTGTTGCCGTCATGGGATGCGTCGTCAACGGCCCGGGCGAATCGAAGGCGGCAAACATCGGCATCAGTCTTCCGGGCACCGGAGAGGCGCCGACCTGTCCGATCTACATCGACGGCCAACACACGACGACGCTGCGCGGGTCGTACGACGAGCTCTCAGATGCGTTTCGGCGTCTCATCGACGACTACGTCGAGGAAACGTACGCGAGGAAGCCGCTCGCTCTTCGGTGACCCCCATCCGCCTCATCGCCATCGACATCGACGGCACGCTGCTCGATAGCCAGGGCCACCTGCCGTTGCGCAACCGTCGGGCCGTCGTCGATGCGCTCGCGGCCGGCGTGGACGTGGTACTCGTCACGGGGCGTGCGTTTCATCACGCGCGACCGGTGGCCGAGGCGTTGTCGCCGGACGTCGTCCTCATCGTGAGCAACGGCGCCCTGACCAAACGCGCCGACGGGACCACGCTGGCCAGTCAGCTACTCCCCCGAGAGACAGCGCTGGCTATCGTCACCTCGATGCGACCTCGGCATTGCGGGATGGCCGCCGTCTTTGACCGTCCGGATGCGCGGCAGTATGTCTACGACGGCATCGATTGGACGCATCCACAACGGCACTGGTACTACCAGCGGAACCGTGCCTTCATGACGAAGGCCGAGCCGCTCGAGGCGGCGCTGACGGAGGATCCCGCACAGGTGGCGTTCACGGGAGGGGTCGAGGAGATGCGGGCGTTGGCCACCGACCTCCGCCAGCTTCCCGTCTCGCGAGAGGTCACACTCACCCTCACGGAGTACGCGGATCGCGACTTCTCGCTTCTCGATGTCATCGCATGCGGGTGGTCCAAGGGTGCTGCGCTCGCCGCCTGGGCCCGCCACCTGCAGATCAACGCCGCCAACGTCATGGCGGTGGGAGACAACCTGAACGACCGTGAAATGCTCGAGTACGCGGGATCTCCGATTGTCATGGGCAACGCCGTCGATCCCCTCAAGTCGTTCGGCTGGCCGGTAACGGCGACCCACGACAAGTGCGGGCTGGCGGATGTGATCGAAGCAGTCCTGCCGCAGTGTTAAGCCCAGGGCGCGCACCGCGCGCCCCCCGCCGGCACGGAGTAGGGCGACGGGGTCCCCGCGAGTGCCGGCGACGGGGTTCGGGGCAGTCAGCCCCGTCTAAATAGCGCCCGCGCGCGCTGGCGCCAGGTCGCCACCAAAACCAGCCCGACGAGGAAGAGCCCCGTCGACAGGCCGATCCAAAGGCCCACGACGCCCCAGCCCGCCACGAAGCACAGCACATAGCCGACCGGCAATCCAACGAGCCAGTGGCCCACCAGGTTGAGCAGCATCGGCGTTTGCGTATCACCGAGCCCCCGGAGCGCGCCGGTCGCCACGACCTGCAACCCATCGGAGATCTGAAAGACAGCGGCGACGAGAAGCAACGTCACACCAGTGTCGATCACGTCGACGTCCGGGGTGAAAATGCCCAGTATGGGACGCGGCACGCTGACGAACGTCACCGCGGCAATCGTCATGAATGCCGCACCAAGAAAGATACCGGTCCACCCGGCCGCGGTCGCGCCCTCGGGGTCTCGACGACCGACACCGTGTCCCACCCGGACCGCCGTCGCCGCGGAAATGCCGAGCGGCACCATGAACGTCAACCCGGCCAGGTGAATGACGATGTGGTGGGCCGCCAGTGTGGCTGGCGCGAGCAGCGCGGCGAGTGCCGTGGCCGCGGCGAAGGCCCCAAATTCCAAGGCGCGTTGCGCCGCGGCCGGCCAGCCGAGCCCGAGCAGGCGGCGCATGCCGTCGAGCCCCACGCCCGCGTTGAACGGCCACCACGTCGCTCCCTGACGCCAGACGGCGAAGGCGATGACCGCGACCATATATACGCGGGAGATGCACGTCGCCCAACCGGCTCCCGCCACGCCGAGCGCCGGTGCGCCAAGGTTGCCAAAGACGAGAACCCAGTTCGCCAACGCGTTCACGACATTGGCGGTAACCAGCGCCACCATGATGGGCATGACAACCGCGACCGCCTGCAAATACTGTCGGAGCGCGGCGTAGAGCAGCAGCGGCAACAGGCTCCAGGTGATGATGGCGTAGTACGGACGCGTCAACGCCAAGACGACGGGGTCGAGGCCCCAGACGTCAAGACCGAGACCGACCACTCGTGCGAGCACGCCCACCGGGATGGCCAGACCCAGGGCCAGGCAGACGCCGTGACGCAGCCAGCGGTCACACTCCGTCCGACGGCCGGCGCCGAACGCTTGAGAGATGAGGGTATCGAGACCGAGCAGCAGCGCCATCCCGGGGACACCGAAGGCGAAGAAGAGGATACTGCCGACACCGACGGCGCCAATCTCCTCGGGACCCAGGCGACCCACCATGGCGGTGTCGACGATCTGCATCGCGACCCATCCGATCTCGGCGACGACGACCGGCGTCGCCAGCGCCGTCATCGGGCGTATTTCCTTCCGCCAGAGTGCGAGGGATGGCATGACCTGACGACCAGTGCGTCGAACGAACGGTAAGCGGCCGACAGCCCGGCCACGTGGCTAGAAGCGGGGCTTTGGGGTCCCCCGCCCCTCGGCAGGCTCGGGGCGTCCCGAGGGCATCGAGGGACGCGAGTGGCCGCGGCGGGGTTCGGGGCAGCCAGCCCCGTCTACGTGGGCCCAGCTACCGCCACGGCATCAGCGCTTCGATCCACTGAATGCGTGTCAGGTCGTTGTAGATGACCGTGACCATCAGCATCATCAGCACCACGAAGCCGGCGAACAGCATGCGCTCCTTGACGCGCACGCTGAAATCGCGGCGGGACACCCCTTCCATCGCCATGATGAAGATGTGTCCGCCATCGAGCACCGGGATGGGCAACAGATTGAGAATGCCGAGGTTGAGCGAGATCATCGACATCAGGCCGAAGAGCGCGACCCAGCCGAGCTCCGCGGCGCCGCCAGACAATTGGGCGATGCCGACCGGTCCGACCAGCTGCTTGGGTGAGGTCTCGGTGGTGACGAGACCCCAGAGGGTCTGAAAGATCAGGCCCGACCACTCATAGTTTTGCTCGAGGCTCATTTGAAACGCCTCGACGATGTCGGGGTCGACGATCCGCACCTCGAAGGGCCTGAACTGCACTCCGATCACCGCGGTGTCACCCCGCATCATCGGCGTGACAACAAGGTCGCGGGTACGACGGTCCCGCTTCACGGTCATGGTGAGCGCGGTATCGGCGCTCTCGCTGATCCGGGGGACGAGCTCGTCACCGCTCACCGGCTCGCCGTCGATCGCATAAATGATGTCGCCCGCCTCGAGACCGGCCTTGTCCGCCGGCTCGCCGGGATTCACCTCGATGATCTGCGGGTGGAGCGCTGGTCCGACTCCCAGGTCGCCCATCTCGAACTCGGTGCGGGCGTCTGGCGTGACCTGCAACGTCCGCTCACGACCGTCCGACCCGCGCACCACGACCGAGATTTCTCGGTCCGCGCGCGGGAGCACGGCGACGAACAGCTCGTCCCAGGTTGCGACGACGCGGCCGGCCACGCTGATGATCTGCTCCCCGACGGCGATGCCGGCTTGTTCCGCCGGCGAATCCTCCACGACCCGACCCACGACCGGCGGCTCCGACTCGAATGCCGGCACCTCGGCGCCCTGGTAGAGAACGACCCACATAACGAGAACGGCAAGGATCAGGTTCATCACCGGCCCCATGACGAGCACCTGGAAGCGCTCCCACTTCGTTTTCGACATGAACTCGTCGTCAGCTCCGGTGCGAGTCTCCTCCGGGTTTTCGCCGGCCATCTTCACGTAGCCGCCAAGCGGGATGGCGCTGACGCAGTACTCCGTATCGCCCCGGGTGAACTTGATGATTTTGGGGCCGAACCCGATCGAGAACGTCAAGACGCGCACACCGAGCCGGCGGGCCATCAAGAAGTGGCCCAGCTCGTGGACAAAGACGAGGACGCTGAGGACGAAGATAAATGCGAAAAGGCTGTTCACGATCAGAATCCGATTACGCCGTCACCCCTTCGATTCTACCTGCCTGCCACCGACTGGGAAAAGGTCCGGGCCCAGGTATCGATCTCCCGCACCGCCATGAGACTCGAGGGCGCCTCCAACGACCGGCTGGCCGCCCGGTCGAGCGTGTGCTCGATGACCCGTGGGATCCCCGTAAACGGCAGGCGACCGGCCAGGAAGGCACCAACCGCCACCTCGTTGGCGGCGTTGAGGACCGCCGGGAGCCCCGGCCCTCCGCGCAGCGCGTGGTACGCCAACGCGAGGCAGGGAAACCGCTCGGAATCGGGTTCGAAGAACTGGAGCGGTCCGCAGGCGGTCAGGTCGAGAGACGGCGTCGGCGCCACCCACCGATCAGGGTAGGAAAACGCGTACTGGATGGGCAGGCGCATGTCAGTGACGCCGAGCTGCGCAATCACCGAGCCATCCCGATACTCCACCAGCGAATGGACGATGGACTGCGGATGGATGACCACGTCGATACAGTCGGGCGACGCGTCAAAGAGCCAGCGGGCCTCGATGACCTCCAGTCCCTTGTTCATCATCGTTGCCGAGTCGATGGTGATCTTCGGTCCCATCAACCAGGTCGGATGACGGAGCGCCTCGTCGGGCGTCACCGTCGACAGCTCGTGTGGCGGCCGCTCGCGAAAGGGACCGCCAGACGCAGTCAGGATGTACCGGACGACGTCGTCTGACCGATGGTCGACACATTGATGAATGGCGTTGTGCTCGCTGTCGACCGGAAGAATCGTGGCGTCGTGACGACGAGCCGCCTCCATCATCACATTGCCGGCCATCACCAACACCTCTTTGTTCGCGAGCGCGATGGTCTTACCGGCTTCGATCGCCGCGAGCGTGGCGCCTAGGGCAGCGGTCCCTGAGGACGCACACAGCACGAGGTCGACGTCCGGATGCGTCGCCACCGCCGTGAGGCCATCCTCCCCGTGGGCGGCGGCGGCGTGCGTGGCGGCGCCGGAGGCCCGGAGGCGGTCGACCGCCTCCGAGTCTGCGAGTGAGACCACGGCCGGTTCGAACTGCTGCACCTGCGCCACGAACCGCTCAACATTCCGGCCGGCCGCGAGGCCGACCACGCGTAGCCGATCGCGATGCGACGCGACTACGGATAAAGCGCTCTGACCGACCGATCCGGTCGAGCCGAGGATGGCGATACCTCTCACGATGGACCGCTTCCGACGAAGACCACGACCGTGTAGTACACCGGGGCCGCAAACAGCAGCGCGTCGACTCGGTCGAGAACGCCCCCGTGGCCCGGAATGAGCGCCGACGCATCCTTGACGCCGGATGACCGCTTGAGGCGAGACTCGAACAGGTCGCCGGCGATGCCGAGCATCGCGAGTGTCGCACCGAGAGCGACATGCCCCATGGTGCCGATACCCGGTGCGCCCCACGGTCCGATGGCCGCCATCACCGCGCCCGCGGCCGCGACACCGCAGACCGCGCCCTCGATCGTCTTCTTCGGGCTGAGGGACGGCGCGAGTGGCCGACGGCCGAGCCACCGACCACCGTAGTACTGCGCAGTATCACTCACCATGACCGTGGCCAACAAGACGACCAGCGACTCCCTACCAGCCTGCATCTGAACCGCGGCGAGGGCGCCGACCGTCACGCCGAGGTACAGGACGGCGAATCCGGCCGCACCGACACTCGCCAACGCGCCTTCGCCGCCTTCATCGGCGAGCGCCGTGAGTGCGACGACGAGCACCGCCGCCATGATGACGACCGGGAGCGCGGTCGGCGTCAAGGCGATCGCGGCCACGGTGGCCAACGTCGCGGCCCCGGTGGACACGGTGGGAAATCGGATGCCCGCGGCGCGCGCGAGACCGGTGTACTCGACGAACGCCAACAGCGCCACGACCTCCGCGAGCACAACCGTCGCCACGGGTGGCAGGAACAGTATCGTCCCGAGCACGAACGGAAGGAGCGCCAGGGCGCTGAGGACGCGGGTCACACGCTCCTACAGCCTAGCCGCTAACGTCCGACGACTGCCGGTTCTTTGATGCCGCCGTAACGGCGATCACGCTTCTGGTACGCGAGAACGGCCTCGAGCAAGTGCCGCCCGCGGAAGTCTGGCCAGTAGGTTTCGGTCACCCAAATCTCGGCATACGCAATCTGCCACAACAAGAAATTGCTGACGCGCATCTCACCGCTGGTGCGAATGAGTAGATCCGGGTCGGGCTGGCCGGCGGTGTACAACAAGCCGGCGAACCGCGCCTCGTCCAGCTCTTCAGGGTCGACGCCGGCCCGCAGCGCTCGACGCGCGGCGGCGACGATCTCCGCGCGTCCACCATAATTCAGCGCGATGTTGAACACCATGCCGGTGTTGGCGGCGGTCTTGTCCTGGGCGATGTCGAGCTCGGCGCGGACATCGTCCGCCAACTCCGACTGGCTCCCAATGACGCGGAAGCGGATGTTGTTCGACAGCAACGTCGCCAGCTCCAGCCTCAGGTACCGCTTGAGCAGAGCCATGAGCACGGCGACCTCAGCGGCCGGACGCTTCCAGTTCTCGACCGAGAACGCGTACAGCGTCAGCACCTCGAGGCCGAGTCGCGCCGACAGCTCGACCGAATCACGGACAGATTCGATGCCGGCCCGGTGGCCCTCCACGCGCGGAAGGTGTCGGTCGGCGGCCCAACGACCGTTGCCGTCCATGATGACGGCGACGTGTGCCGGGAGGTGGGTGAAGTCGACCTGGCGTGCGAGGCGTGCTTCAGTCGAGCCGTCGTCGGCCCAGGCCAATACATCGTCCAGGCTCATTAACTCCAGATGATACAGAGTGTTAGCGACACGTTCAAGCGCGCCAAGGGGCTCGAATTGATCGTTCGGACAGCCAGCCCCATCTAGTAATCAACGGCGACGAGAAAAAGCCCATGCGCCGGTGCGGTCACGCCGGCGCGCTCACGTTGCCGCGATGCGATCACGTCGCCGATCGCGTGAACGGATCGCTGCCCGTGGCCGACCGATACGAGCGTCCCCACCATGATGCGCACCATGTGCCTGAGAAACCCGTCGCCGACCACGTCGATCGCCGTCAACCGCGTCTCCCCGAACGACGACACGCCCGGCAGTGGCTGCGCCCCGATGCTCACGCGGAAGATCGTGCGGACCGTCGATTCGACGTCGGTACCAACCGCCTGGAACGCCGCGAAGTCGTGCCGTCCCACGAGCCCTTCGCCCGCGTCGCGCATCGCGGCGACATCGAGCGACCCCGGAACGTGCCACGCGTGGGCGCGCGTGAACGGGCTGGAGACCGCTCCCGCGACGAGGTAGTAACGGTAGGACTTCTGCCGGGCTGCGAACCGCGCATGGAATCGATCGTCGACCTGCTCCGCCGCCACGACCCGGATGTCCGTTGGGAGCTTGGCATTCAACGCGCGTACGAGTGACCCCACGTCGATGTCGTGCGCGAGTCGAACACTGGCTGCCTGACCAAGGGCATGGACGCCGGCATCGGTGCGACCGGCGCCGTGCACGGTCACGGCCCGCCCTTCGACCTCCGCCAGCGCGTGCTCAAGCTCGCCCTGGACGGAGCGGCCTTCGGCCTGGCGCTGCCATCCGACGTAGTCGGTGCCGTCGTAGGCGAGGGTGAACTTGAGGGTCCGCATGGATGGCCGCTAGGTGCGGTCCGCGGGTCGGACTAGTGGCTCGGGCGCGACCCGGGCTTCATTATGGCGATGCCGTCGGCACATTGCGGGCACGCGCCCGGTTCGTACGCGGGCCACGAAACGGTCGCCAGCGCATGGTAGGGCAGGTCAAACGCGGCGGTTGTCCCGCTGCGATCGATGATGCTGGCCGCGCCAACCACCGCCGCGCCACTCGCCTGCGCGACGGTAATCGTCTCGCGGGTCGATCCGCCCGTGGTCACCACGTCCTCGATGATCACGACACGCTCGGACACGGCGAGCGTGAACCCACGGCGCAGCGTCAGCCGGCCGTCGCGGCGTTCGGCGAAGATCCCACGGACCCCCAGGGCGCGCGCCACCTCCTGTCCAATGACGACGCCGCCCAACGCCGGGGACAGAACGACCTTCGGCGCCAGCGGCCGCACCCGCGCCGCGAGCGCGACGCCGAGCGCTTCGGCATGCAGGGGATGTTGCAGTACCAGCGCACACTGCAAGTATCCGCTGCTGTGAAGCCCGGAGGAGAGCTCAAAGTGCCCGTCGAGCAGGGCGCCCGCCTCGCGAAAGAGATCGAGTACCTGGTCCGATTCCATGTGATGTCGAACGCGAGCAAGTATACAAGGGGCTTTTGATAGACTCGGGGCCGCTCATGCTCGATGTGTCGGTCGTCATCATCACCAAGAACGAAGCCGACAACATTCGCGGCGCGCTCGAATCGGTGCAGTGGGCCAACGACATCGTTGTCGTCGATTCAGGCAGCACTGACGACACCCTCCAGATCGCCCGACAGTTCACCGACCGGGTACTCTCGCACGACTGGGAGGGTTACGGAGCCCAGAAAAATTACGCAACCTCATTGGCCGTCCATGACTGGGTCCTGTCGCTCGACGCCGACGAACGCCTCTCGACCGCGTTGACCGACGAGATCCGCGCACTGGTCGCTCGCGAGCCGGCGACGCGTGGATACCGCATTCCGAGGGTCACCCGGTACCTCGGGAGGTGGATACGGACGACGGATTGGTACCCAGACTCCCAGCTGCGTCTCTACGATCGGCGGGTCTCCCGATGGTCTGAACGTCCCGTGCACGAGTCAGTGACCGTGGATGGTCCGGTTGGTCGCTTGCGCCACGAGATCGAACACCGTGCGTACCGGAATGTCGCGCACCACCTGGAGACGATCGACCGCTATACGACGCTGGACGCGGAGCGGATGCACCAGACCGGACGGCGGGCCTCCACGGTCGACCTCGTATTGCATCCACCGTTGGCATTCTTGCGCAACTACGTCGCTCGCGGGGGCATTCGTGACGGGACGGTGGGACTGATCGTCTCGATCCTGAATGCCTACTATGTCTTTTTGAAGTTCGCGAAGCTGTGGGAGACGCAGCGCGCCCAGCCAGACGACTGACGTCACGGACGCGCCCACCGATGTTCTCCGTTCATATCGACACGGCGCGCAGCTGGCGCGGTGGCCAGAACCAGGTGCTGCTCACCGTGCTCGGGCTTCGTATGCGCGGCCACCGCGCCGTGCTGGTTGCCGATCCGGACGGCGAGTTGTATCGACGCGCCTCCGAAGGCACCGATCTCTTTCCGCTCACCCCAAAAATGGAGATGGACCTGCACGCGGCGTGGCGGCTGTCCCGGCTGCTCAAGTCGCTCCAGCCAGATATCGTCCATGCCCACGACGCGCACGCGGTCGCGATCGCATCGCTCGCGCGGTCGCTGGCCGGTCGCGCGACCGCGGTACCGGTCGTCGCCTCACGACGGGTCGACTTCCATGTTCGGCATAACGCGTTTTCTCGTTGGAAATACCATCGGGTCGACCACTTCCTCTGCGCCTCGTGCGCGATTCGCGACATGCTGGTCGGCGACGGCGTGCCGGCGGAGCGAACCACCGTCGTCTACGAAGGCATCGACCTGGCCCGCGTCGAGAGCGCGCTACCGCTCGACCTGCACCGGGAGTTCTGGCAGCCGGTCGGCGCGCCGCTCATTGGCAACGTGGCCGCGCTGGCGCCGCACAAGGGTCAGCGGTACCTCATCGACGCCGCCGCCCTGGTCGTACGGAAGGTGCCGGACGCGCGCTTTCTCATCGTCGGGGCGGGCGAACTCGAGGAGACGCTGGCACGACAGATCCACCGGCTGCATCTCGACAAGCACGTAATGCTGACCGGGTTCCGCACCGACGTGCTGTCGATCCTGAAGGGGCTCGACCTCTTCGTCATGAGCTCGGTCACTGAGGGGCTCGGCACCTCGGTCCTCGACGCGATGGCGGCGGGCCGGGCGGTGGTCGCGACTCGCGCGGGCGGGATCCCGGAGAGCGTGGTCGACGACGACACCGGCCTGCTGGTACCGGTGCGCGACGCAGCCGGTCTGGCCCGTGCCATCGTCGACCTGCTCCAAGATGCCCCGCGGCGCCGCGCGTTCGGCAAGGCGGGGCAGCGACGCGCTCAGGAAGTCTTCAGCGCGGAGCGGATGGTCGACGAGACGGCCGCCGTCTACGCGGCGCGGGTCGACACCACCCGCGCAACGGACAACGACCGTCACCCTGCGATTCCGTGAAACCGCACTGTTCCATCATGCTGAGGTGGCAGAGCGAGAAGTCGTACTTGACCGGATCAGCCGCGTCGAAGCGACGCAACGTCGCGGTGATCTCGCGGGCCATGGCCCATCCGGGGCTACGATAGCGCGTCAACCGGAGGCACTGCCCGACGCGGATGATGTGCGTATCGAGCGGCACAACCAGCTGTGCCGGGCTCACCGCCGTCCAGACTCCGAGGTCGAGCTGATCACGTCGCACCATCCACCGCAGGTAGAGATTCAGGCGCTTGCATGCGCTTCCCTTAGACGGACGCGGGAAGAAATAAGCGACTCCGCGTCGTCTCCGGCGACCGTAGGCCGGATCGAAATTGAACGCGAGGACGCGTGTCGAGAACGACTCGAGAGCCTCGCCGACGTCCTCGGCGTCCGGCTGATACCCCTCGGTGAAAAATCGCTCAATTGACCCGCAGCGCTCGAGCATCTGCCGCATGCTCCACACGAGCGCGAGCATGTCCGGGCCGCGCACCCAACGGTGCGTGACGCTCCCGATCGTGTCACGGTGCGCGGTTGGCTCGAAGTGGCGAACGAACTGCGCGGGCGAGGAGCCCATGACGGCAAGCAGGGCATCGATCGATTGGAGCACGCTCGCGACCCGACCAAAGGCGAGCGCGGCGGCGCACAGTCCGACGATCTCGCGGTCGCGCGGATCTGAAAATCGCCGTACACGCTGAATCGGGTCGGCGATGTCGTGGCGCCGCTCGAACCGCCGGTACAGCTCGTCGAGCGACCGCCGCGCCGCGGCGGGTAGACGCCGGATCACGACGGCCAGGTGAGTGCCTCGGCGCCAGCGACCGCGTCGTTGGTGTAGACGACGCGACCGTCGACGACAGTAGCCGCGACGGCGCCGCGTAGTCGCCAGCCATCGAAGGGCGTATTCCTCGCCTTGGATCGAAACCGGTCCGCCGCAACTTCGACCGAGGTATCGGGCGCGAGAAACGTAATGTCGGCGGCATCCCCAGGCGCCAACCGACCACCGGGAACCCCGAGAATGCGCGCCGGATTGGACGACAGCAGCTCGACCAGCCGTGAGAGCGACACGACGTTCCGATGCACGAGCCGGTCGAGGGACAGCGACACGGCGGTCTCGAGGCCGATGATGCCAAACGGCGCCTCCGCGAACTCCGTCGCCTTCTCATCAGCATGGTGCGGAGCATGATCGGTGGCAATCGCGTCAATGCTACCGTCGGCGAGACCGGCCAGCATCGCGTCGCGATCGGCGATGGCGCGTAGTGGCGGATTCATCTTGAAGCGGTTCGGATCGTACTGCAGATCCTCATCAGTGAGAATGAAATGGTGCGGCGTCACTTCACAGGTCACCTTGACGTCGCGGTCCTTCCCCATCCGAACCGCCCGAATCGACTGGCGCGCGCTCATATGGGCGACATGGACGGCGCCACCCGTGAGCTCGCTCAGGCTGACATCCCGCTCGACCATGATCGACTCACACTCGCCGGGAATTCCGCGAAGCCCGAGCGCCGTCGCGCGGTAGCCTTCATGCGCCACACCGTCACCTTTGAGTGACGGCTCCTCGCAGTGATTGATGACCGGCATGCCGAACATCGAGACATACTCGAGGACGCGACGCATCATGAGGGCGCTCGCGATCGGGTGGCCATCGTCGGACACACCAACGCACCCGGCCGCCTGTAGGGCCCGGATCTCGGTCATCTGCTCGCCCTGCGACCCGAGCGACGCGGCGCCGATCGGATAGACCTTGGCGAGCCCGGCCTCGTCGGCTCGGCGAAGGATCTCCTCCGTGACCCCGACGTGGTCGTTGACCGGATCCGTGTTTGGCATGCATGCCGCCGCCACGAACCCGCCGGCGACGGCGGCGGCCGCGCCCGAGGCGATCGTCTCCTTGTGCTCCTGCCCCGGCTCGCGAAAGTGGACGTGCATGTCGATCAACCCGGGAGAGACGACCAGGCCGGCCGGGACCGGCACCGCCAAAGCGCCGTCAACCGGAAGATCCGCCCCGACGGCGGCGATACGGCCCTCCTCGATTCGCACATCAACCGTCCCATCGATTCCCTGAACGGGATCGACGACGTGGCCCCCTTTCAGCACCACGGCCTGTTTCGTCATGACATCTCCTCGTCGGTCTCCACGCCGGCCAGGAGATACAAGACCGCCATCCGAATCGCCACGCCGTTCGCGACTTGCGCGAGAATGACCGAGAACGGTCCGTCAGCGACTTCGGACGACACCTCCACCCCGCGGTTGATCGGACCGGGGTGCATGATGATGGCATCTGGCTTGGCGCGTTGCATGCGCTCGGCGGTCATGCCAAACACGGTGAAGTACTCGCGCAGCGACGGAAAGAAATGGCCATGCATCCGTTCGAATTGCACGCGAAGCAGCATGACGACATCCGCATCGGTCACCGCCGTATCCACCGAGGTGGTCGCGCGCACCCCGAACCGTTCGATGCCGACCGGGATCAACGTCTGCGGCCCGCACACCCAGACGTCGGCGCCAAGCACCTTCAGGAGCAGCATGTTCGAGCGCAGCACGCGGCTATGCACCAAGTCTCCGATAATCGCCACCTTCAAACCTTCGAACTGCGTCTTGCGCTCGCGTATGGTGAATGCATCCAGCAGGGCTTGGGTCGGGTGCTCGTGCATCCCGTCGCCCGCGTTGATCACCCCCGCGCTACAGACGTCGACCAATAAGTGACACGCGCCGGACGCGCCGTGGCGAACCACGATTATGTCCGGCGCCATCGCCTCGAGGTTACGGGCGGTATCGATCAGCGTCTCGCCCTTGACCATGCTCGACGTCCCGGCTGCCACATTGAGCGTGTCGGCGCTCAGCCGCTTCTCCGCGATTTCGAACGACGTACGGGTCCGCGTGCTCGGCTCGAGAAAGAGATTGACAACCGTCTTCCCGCGTAACGTTGGCACCTTCTTGATGCGGCGGGTCCCGATCTCCTTCATCGCCTCGGCCGTATCGAAAATGAGCAGGACCTCCTCCGGGCTGAGATCCTCGACACTGAGTAGATGCTTCGATCGGAGACCGGCGGTGGCTTCGTCCGGCGCCACTCGCACCACGTCGCTGGCCTCAGGTGGTGCGCTCACGATGCCCTCCCTCGGCGACCGCGACGCTCTCGTCCGTGACGACATCGACCACGACTTCGTCGACGCCGTCCTGTTCGGTCAGCCGCACTTGCACGCTCTCACGCAGCGATGTCGGCAGGTTCTTGCCGACGTAGTCCGCCTTGACCGGGAGCTCTCGGTGACCGCGGTCGACCAGCACCACGAGTTGAATGCTCCGCGGTCGCCCGAAATCGATGAGCGCATCGAGGGCCGCCCTGATCGTGCGTCCCGTGTAGAGCACGTCGTCAACGAGCAAGATGCGTCGTTCGTCAATCGAGAATGGGATCTCGGTCCGCCGCAACACCGGCTGCGGACCGACCGGGTGGCGCATCAAGTCGTCGCGATACAGTGTGATGTCGAGCGCGCCAGTGGGAACCTCGCGTCCGGTGATCTCAAGAAGACTGCGGGCGAGGCGCTGGGCGATCGGCACGCCACGACGTCGGATGCCGACGAGCGCGATCCCATCGACTCGACGGTTGCGCTCGACCACCTCGTGCGCGATGCGCGTCAGGGTTCGCCCGATGCGGTCCGCTTCCATCACGACCGGCATCAGGGACTCCTCTCCAGACGATGGAGAACAGTGACTCGGCGGGTGGCGGTTATGACGCCGCCGAACGGCAGCAGGCAGGCAACAGACTGGTCGTTCACGTCACACCTCTTCGCGACCTCACAGGGACGCTATTAAAGAGTTAACGTGATCATAACCGCGACAGGACGGTCTTAGCAACAACGGTCGCTGAACCGGCTAGCCAGCGATGCGGCTAGCCCTCATAGCTCGCAAACGCAATCGGGTGCGACGCGGTAAATTCGTCGGTGAAAATGTCGGTCCGGGCGAGCCCGTCGACATCGCGCGGCACCGGAACGCCCAGGTAGTAGAGGATGGTCGGCGCGACATCGACCACCGATCCCCGCAAGCGACGTCCCGGCTCCACCCGGGACCCGTACGCGAGGAGGAACCCGTCGGGTGCATTCTCGTGGGAACCCGTCAGATCCGGGTCGCCAAGCAGCCTGGCCAAGAGTCGTTTGGGTAAGCTGACCGCCTCCATCCCGAACCCGGAGACGACGAGCAGCAGGTCGTCCGGCTCCAGCGTATCGAGGACGACCCCGACTTCCTCATCGACCTGATGATAGAAGTCGTTAAGCCGCTGCTCCGCGGGGTCAGCCTCACGGCTGGCGCCGACGGTTGCCGACCTGGACGCCCAGAAGCTATGGCCCGCGACGTCGAGCCCCCGGTAACGGACGGTGAGGAGGCGGACGTCAGCGAAGCGCTCGCGTAGCAGATTGGTGACATCCCGGTAGATCCGATCTCGCCAGATCGGCGCGTCAGACGGCGTCGCAATCCGCGCCTCGTCGCCCAGAAAGGCGCTCGCCTGCCGCGGCACCTCGCTCGCGGCCATCACCGAGGCCCCAACGGAGACCACCTCCGGCGGGAACGCGGCGTCGCTCGCGTCGGGATCGATGAGGGGGTGCGCCATCAAGTGAAACCGGTCACTCACCAAGAACCCAAGTACCGGCTGCACGGGATGGGTGAGCGGCCACCCCACGATACCGACCGGCACACCTTGGCTGCTCAGAATGCTCCACAGCGGTCGTGCTCTGAGCGATGCAGACGAGCCGGGGACCTCACGCAGGAATCCAAGAAACACGAGGGCTTGAGCAAAGCAGTGGTCCGGCAAGAGCTCCAGTGGCTCGGCGTTCCCGCCGAATGTGTAGTTCGACGCGGAGAGGACGCCGTGTTTCGGCGGGTATTTGCCGGTGGCCACCGCCGTCCACACGGGCCCGGGTTGCGTCGGGCGAAGCGTCGCCAGATGCATCGCGGCACCCGCGTCGAGTACACGCCCGAAGTTCGGCATGCGCCCCTCCGCCGTCGACAACGAGATGTAGTCCAGTGACGCTCCGTCGAGTGAGAGAACGATGACGCGCGACGTCCCGCTCGCCGGAACGGGCCAGCTGCCAACATCGATCGGATAGCTGCCAAGCGGCCGCGCGACAGCGGTCCCGCGGGCCGCGACCGGAAGCGTCAGCGATGCGATGACCGCCAGCACGAACAGCGATGCTCCGACAAAACTCCCCCGCCGTCCGAAGGAATAGTGGACGGCGGCAATCGCGAACAGCGCGAGAGCGCAGAGGCTCATCCCTGCCGCACCGAAGGCCAGACGTTGAGCCGCGTCATCCGCGAGCGCCGTACGCAGACCACTGAGATTCAGCCACATGACGATGGCCGCACCACCGGCCGCCGCCGCCGAGAGCCAGGACAACAGCCGCAAGCTGAGCCACCCGGGGGACAGCAGGTCACGCGAGAGTAGCTGTCGGGCCACGATCAGCGCGTAAAACGCCGCGGCGAGGTGCACCGTATAGAAGCCGACGACGACGGCAAGCAGCGGCCAGAGCTGTACTGGATCGAGCGGAAGATGCGGGTTG
Organism: Vicinamibacterales bacterium; assembly: GCA_963662965.1. Lineage (GTDB taxonomy): Bacteria > Acidobacteriota > Vicinamibacteria > Vicinamibacterales > UBA8438 > DTWD01. Next base: position 1,376,716 of record OY759970.1, read on the forward strand.
AGCTGCAAGAACAGGATCGCCACATACATTGCGGCGAGCGCGCCGGCAAGTACGGCGTTGGTCAGCATGCGAAGGTAACGCATCGGTCGCGGCCTGCCCTTTATGATAACGGTCCCCACAAGCGACGTGAAGACGCTCGGGTATACTCCGCTCGTGGCTCCGCCGGTTGACGTGACTGCCTCTGTGCTCGCAAACCACCGGCTGTCAGATAGCTACAACGTGCTTGAGCTTGCGGCGCCGGAAATCGCCGCACACAGCCGCCCGGGCCAATTCGTCATGGTCAAACGCGCGGTCGGTCGTGAACCACTGTTGCGCCGCCCGTTCTCGGTCTTCGAGATTCTTCGCAACGCCGGCGGCAACGTGACCGGTGTCTCACTCCTGAGCAAGCAGATCGGCGCGGTCACGCGCGAGCTCTTCGGCCTCGAAGCGGGCGAGCATCTCCAGTGCCTCGGACCGCTCGGCATCCCGTTTACCGTCGTCGACCCGCCCATACGCGGCTGGATGGTGGCCGGGGGCGTTGGCCTCGCACCGTTCGCGACGCTGGCTGAAGAACTCCGCGCGCGCGGCACCGAGACGACGCTGTTCTTCGGTGGCCGTTCGGCCTCCGACCTCTACTACATCCCGTTTTTCGAGCGACTCGGCGTCCGGATCATGCTGACGACCGAGGACGGCACACGCGGCGAGCTCGGCCGCGTCACCGCACCGCTCCAGCGCGAGCTCGCGGCTGCCGGCGATCAACCGGTCATGGTCTACGCGTGCGGCCCGACGCCCATGATGCGCGCGGTCGGCGAGTTGACCGAGGCGGCGGGCCAGCCGACCGAGGTATCACTGGAGCCGGTCATGGGGTGCGGGCTGGGCGGCTGCTACAGCTGCGTCGTGCGTGTCGTCGACGGCGGGGCGCATTTCGTCCGGTCGTGCCTCAGCGGACCAGTGTTCAGAAGCGAGCGACTATCGTGGGCCGACCTGACCTGAGCGTCGAGATCGGCCAGCTGAAGCTCGCAACTCCCCTCATCGCGGCAAGTGGCTGCTTCGGCTACGGCGTCGAGTACGCCGAATTGGTCGAGCTCTCGACGCTCGGTGGTGTCGCGGTCAAGGGGCTCTTTCTCGAACCGCGGGAGGGCCACGCGCCGCCTCGGATCATAGAGACGCCGAGCGGCATGCTCAACGCCATAGGGCTTCAGGGCATCGGTGTCCACCGGTTCGTGGACGAGAAACTGCCGACGCTCAAGGCCGAGCGGGCCGTCGTCATCGTCAACATCTGCGGCTCGACCGTCGGCGAGTACGCCGAGATTGCGCGTATTCTCTCCGACGCCGACGGCGTTGCGGCAATCGAGCTGAACATCTCCTGCCCCAACATCAAGGAGGGCGGCATCACGTTCGGCTGCAGCATCGACGGTACCCGCCAGGTCGTCCAAGCGGTGCGGGCGGCGACGACCCTGCCGATCTTCCCTAAACTGACACCGAACGTCACCGATATCGCGAGCATTGCGAAAGCGGCCGAAGATGCCGGTGCGGATGCCGTGTCACTGGTGAATACCTTCCTGGCCATGGCGATCGACGTCGAGACATGTCGACCGCAGCTGTCGAATGTCGTCGGCGGGTTGAGCGGACCGGCGATCCGGCCGATTGCAGTGCGAATGGTCTACGAGTGTCGCACGGCGATCGATATTCCCATCATCGGGATGGGTGGCATCGCCACTGCGCGTGACGTCGTGGAGTTCCTCATTGCCGGCGCGAGCGCGGTTCAGGTCGGCACGGCCAGCTTCGAGGACCCGAGCATCTGGCCCAAGTTGGAAGACGGGCTTCGAGCCTACCTCGAGCGTCACGGTCATGCATCGGTGAGAGAGATTATCGGTACGGTCGACGTGTCCGAGCGGAGGCCCGAGTGGATCAGCTCCTAGTCGCGCTCGACGTCGACACGTCGGCACGGGCACAGGAGCTGGCCGACAGCCTTCGCGACCTCGTCGGCGGGTTCAAGATTGGGAGCCGTTTGTTCACGGGCGAAGGGCCGGCGCTGGTGCGTACCTTGGTCGAACGGGGAGACCGCGTCTTCCTCGATTTGAAATACCACGACATTCCGACCGTCGTCGGCAGTGCGCTCCGGGCCGCTTCCGCGCTCGGGGCCTGGATGGCGACCGTTCACGCCGCGGGCGGAATCACCATGATGCAAGCGGCTAAGGAAGGGGCAGAGGCGGGCGGCGGACACACGCGCGTGGTCGGCGTGACGGTACTGACGAGCTTCGACCAGGCGACGCTCGACGAGGTCGGTGTTGGTCGCCCGGTTGCTAATCAGGTCGACGCGCTGGCCGCCCTCGCGGCCGAGGCTGGGGTTGACGGAGTGGTGGCGTCCCCGCTCGAGCTTTCCCGTCTCCGCGCGCAGCGGGGTGCCGACTTCACGATCGTGACGCCAGGAATCCGCAACCACGTGAGCGGCGACGACCAGTCGCGCACGCTCAGCGCGCAAGAAGCCATTCGCGCGGGTGCCAGCTATCTGGTCGTCGGACGTCCCATCATTGCCGCGCGCGATCCCCGCGTCGCCGCCGAACAGATCTGCGAGCAGATCGCGAGCGCATGAGGCCCGCATGACACTAACGCTGCTGACGCGCCCAGGGTGTCACCTGTGCGACGCGATGAAGGCCGTGGTCGAGGAGCTGTCGCTGAAGCGACGCGTGTCGGTCGAGGAGATTGACATCACCGGACGTGCCGACCTCGATCGTCGATTCGGACGGGAGATCCCGGTGCTGATGCTCGGTGACGAGGTGGTCGCCACAACCCGGACCACCACGCAAGCACTCCTCAAGCGTCTAAATGCAATCGAAGCTTAGACTGGGTGAATATCGCCTTCGATCACTTGGCGGTCACGACGAAGTGGCCGCGCCGATTCCTCGACCAGCACCCTTCATGGGTATCGCTGCAGAACGGCGATTCCTCACCGCGGCTCACCGTCGTGACGCGATTCCCAGGGATGCCAAGACTCACCATGTAGTCGCGGACCGCGACGGCTCGCGAATCGCCGAGGGCGAGATTGTATTCGTTCGTCCCGCGCTCGTCACAGTGTCCCTCTACGCGCAGCCGCGTCGACGGCCACATCCGCATCCAGTCGGCATTCCGCTGCAAGATCGTTCGCGCCTCCGGCAGGATCTCCGCCGCGTCGTAGTCGAAGAACACCGGGTCCAACGGTGAGGTACTGTTGAGCTCGTCCAGCGACATCCGCTCGAACAACTCTTCCGGGCTCAGAGGCCCCGGCGGTGGCGGTGGTGGCGGTGGCGGTGGCGGTGGCGGTGGCGGTGGCGGTGGCTCAGGAGCCGGCGGCGGCGGCGGCGGTGGCTCCGGTGGAGGATTGTCGGCACACCCCGCGGCTCCAAGTACCAACACAGCGCACATTCCGAGGGCCATTACGTATCGCCAGGCAGATTTCATGATGTGGCTCTCCACGGTAAGAGACGCACAGCTTACAAATTTTGCCCAAACCATGTCAATTGCGGGATTTCCGCCACCTGCCAGAAATGCCTCCCGATGCGCCTAATCTTTAGGCGCCTTCGTCAGGGTCGCCGTCGGGGTGGTCCTCGCCGGCGTCATCATCGTCGTCCGAGACCGGCTCCAGTTTGACCGGGGACACGGCCGAAACCCTGATGTTCGCGCCACATTCCGGGCAACTCAACTGATCGTCTCGGTCGACGTCGAACTCATCAACATCGATCTCGGTGTCGCATGCCGGACAAGAGGACATTGCAGGAAAAAGCACCGGATTATAGCCAGTTGGGGCCAATCCCGCAACGTATTCCGCCCTCGGCGGAAGGAGCCCGGGGTGAAAGTCACGCTGCATTCCCTGTCCCGCGGGGCAGATTCAACCGATACCATCTGCGATGGCCGCAGCTGCCATGACGCCAAAAACGGTGGTCGTTGCCGACGACACCGCGTACGTCCGGGACAGGTTTTCCGCTGCCCTCGAGGGGGCCGGCCACAAGACCATCGGCGCCCGGAGTGCGGCCGAGCTGCTCGAGTGCCTCGAGACGAAACGGGCGGCGATCGACCTGCTGGTGCTCGACCTCCAGCTACTCGAATCGCCGGGCGTCGAGCTGGTGCGGTCGATTCGCAATCTCGGCGGGGAACGGCTGCCGATTCTCGTCTTCAGCGGATCAATCTCGACCGCCGAGGAGGTGCGGGAGCTGGCCGCTCTTGGCGTGGCGGGCTACGTCAACGAGTACAGCGCCGTGCAGCACATCTTGCCGTCCCTCGCGCCACACCTCTTCCCCGACAGTTTCAACCGTCGAACCAGCACGCGCGTTGTTCTCGGCATTCCGGTTGCCTGTCGATTCGACAACACGATTGCAGCAGCGTTGACACTCAATCTGAGCAAGGGCGGCCTCGGTGTGCGCACGATGAGCCCACTTGAGACCGAGTCGAAAGTCCGCGTGCGGTTTCGCCTGCCTGGATCGGACCACGACATCGAGGCGGCTACCCGGATTGCCTGGAGCGACCGACGGGTGGGGATGGGGCTGCAGTTCGAGCAGGTCGACTCGGCATACCAGTCGGCCATCGACGAGTTCGTCGACCAGCACTTCTTCACCAAGGACCCCCGGCGGTAGCGTCTCGCCGCCGCGGCGGTCGGCGCGAGCAGCCCGCAGTGGTGTTGACACGCTTTCCGGGTCCTGCTTACCATTTTTCGATCGACGCTCTCGTGTCCCAGCGGCCGGGCGCCGGCCGCGGACGTTTGCCCGAGGCGCACCCGAACGAGGAGTCTTGTCGTGATTGAAGTGCAACACGTCACGAAGCGCTACGGCCCCGTGGCGGCGGTGAGCGACCTCAGCTTCCGAGTCGAGGCGGGCCAGATCCTCGGCCTTCTCGGCCCAAACGGCGCCGGCAAGACGACCACCATGCGCATCTTGACCGGCTACATGCCACCGACCGAGGGCAAAGCCGTCATCGCCGGTTTCGACGTCTTCGAGTCGCCAGTCGACGCCAAGCGGCGGACCGGATACTTGCCCGAGTCTCCACCGTTGTATCCCGACATGACCGTCCGTGAGTACCTGACGTTCGTCGCCCGGATCAAGGCCGTCCCGTCGTCAGACCGTCGAACACGGGTCGACGACGCGATGGGTCGAACCAGTGTCGACGATGTGGCGGACCGCCAGTGCGGCAAGCTCTCGAAAGGATACCGACAGCGGGTCGGACTCGCGCAAACGATCCTCCACAACCCGGACGTGCTCATTCTGGACGAGCCGACGGCGGGACTCGATCCCAAACAGATCATCGAGACTCGCGAACTCATCAAGGAACTCGCCGGAGACCACACCATCATCCTGAGCACACACATCCTCCCCGAAGTCTCGCAGACCTGCGAACGCGTCGTGATCATCAACCAGGGACGCGTGGTGGCCGAGGATACGCCCGACAACTTGACGGGTCGGCTCCGCGGTTCGGAAACGATTCGTCTACAGGTCGACAGCAGCGGCGTCGATCCAACATCCGCGCTCGCAGCGGTGCCGGGCGTCGCGCAGGTACACGCCGGCGATGCTGGCTCCGACGGTCGGTTGGTGGAAGTCCAGGCTGTCGAGGGCGCCGACATCCGGCGCCAGGTCGCCAACGCCGTCGTGTCCAATGGATGGGGCCTGCTGGAAATGCGGCCGGTCCGCCTGAGTCTCGAGGACATTTTCCTTCAGCTGACCACAACGGAGGAGGAAGACGCCGACGCGTCTGTTGAGGACGACGAGGCCGGCGCCGACGACACACCGGCGGCTGGCCGCACGGAGTCCGACCATGGATAACATTTTCGCGATTGCACAAAAGGAACTGCGTTCCTACTTCGTCTCTCCGATCGCCTACGTCGTCGTCGGTCTGTTCGCCGTCTTGTTCGGCTATTTCTATATTGCCAGCCTGACGATCCTGGTGCGGTTTAGCGCTCAATCTGGCATGTTCGGCGGTCCACAGAACATCAACATCAATGAGTTCATGGTGCGGCCGCTGCTGTCGAACACGGCGATCATCTTGTTGTTCTTCTTGCCGTTTCTGACGGCGCGTGCCTATGCCGAGGAAAAGCGGTCCGGCACCATCGAGCTTCTGCTGACGTCACCGCTGAGCGACATGCAGATCATCCTCGGAAAGTTCCTTGGCGTGTTCGCACTGTTTCTCATGATGCTGTCGGTCACCGCGATCCACATGGGAATCCTTTTCTGGTACGGCGAACCGGAGCTCGGTCCGCTGTTGAGCGGATATCTCGGGTTGGTGCTGATGGGCGGGTCGTTCATCTCCGTCGGTCTGCTCGTGTCGAGCACGACGCAAAATCAGGTCGTCGCCGGCGTCGTCACCTTCTCGGTACTCCTCCTGTTCTGGGTCCTGAGCTGGATGGCCGATTCTGCCGGACCGACGACACAGGCAGTCCTGTCGTATTTGTCGATCCTTGAGCACTTCGATGACTTTTCAAAGGGGGTCGTCGATACGGCCCACGTTGCGTACTACCTGAGCTTCATCGCCTTCGGCCTCTTCCTGACGGCGAAGTCGGTCGACAGCGAACGGTGGCGAGGATAGGAGTCCGTGGAAAAAGCATTACAAGTGCTCGGGTGGGTTGGCGTCGCGTTCGTCTTTGCGGCAGTCGTCACGCGATTCGTCATTCCAGACCAACAGGAGCTGTGGTGGTGGCTCGCGGTGATCGGCCTGGGGATGGTGGTGGTCCACACGCTCAGCCAGTGGCGCGACATCCTGGCGTTCGTTAATCGGCGTCAAACGAAGTACGGTGCGATCGCCACCACCGGTGTAGTGCTGGCGATCGGCGTTCTCATCGCCGCAAACTACATCCTGTCCCGCCAGAACAAACGGTGGGATTTGACCGCGGCGCAGCAATACTCGCTGTCCGATCAGACGCGCCGTGTCCTAGAGTCGCTCGCGTCACCGATTTCGGTTCTCGTGTTCGCGCGCGAGGAGGAGTTTCCACGCTTTCGCGACCGCCTCGATGAATACGCCTACACGTCGCCACAGGTCACCGTGGAGTACGTCGACGTCGACAAGAACCCGGTACGCGCACGCCAATACGAAGTGCAGGCCTACGGCACCATCATCTTCGACTACGAGGGCCGCGTGGAACGCGTCGTCACCGACAGCGAACAGGAACTGACCAACGCCCTCATCAAAGCGGTGGAAGGCGAAGAGCGGACCGTCTACTTCGTTCAAGGGCACGGCGAACGTGACCCGAACAGTGAGGCCAACGCGCGGGACGGGTACAGCGTCGTACGCGAAGCGCTCCGGCTCGACAACTTTGGCGTCGAGACCGTCGTGCTCGCCCAGACGGGTGAGGTCCCGGCCGATGCGACCGTCGTCGTTGTCGCGGGACCGTCGACCGACCTGCTGCCCGCGGAGAGCAACCTGTTGAGGAGCTACCTGGAGGAAGGCGGCAAGGTGCTGCTGATGCTCGATCCTCCCGAGCTGGAGGGGCACATTGTGCAGCCCAACCTGATGGAGCTCGCCGCGGACTGGGGCATCGAGATCGGGAACGACGTGGTGGTCGACGCCAGCGGCGTCGGGCAGCTGCTCGGAACCGATGCCACGGTCCCGGTGGCCGCCGCCTACCCTCCGCACGCCATCACGGAGAATTTCAATCTGCTGACGGCGTTTCCGCTCGCTCGGTCCGTACGGCCGATGGCCGGGGGAGTCTCGGGGCGCATTCCCGAAATCGTCATCGAGACCAGCCCGCGCAGCTGGGCTGAAGCGGACCTGACGGAGTTGGCGACCGGCGAGGTCCAGCTGAACGTGGAGGCGGGTGACGTCTCCGGGCCGATACCGATCGCGGTCAGCGTCTCCCAGACGGTCGACGACGACGCGACGCCGCCGGACGACGCTGAGACAGACGCTGAGACAGACGCTGAGACAGACGCTGAGACAGACGCTGAGACAGACGCTGAGACAGACGCTGAGACAGACGCCGAGACCGACGCGGAGCCGACGCCCCGAGAGGCGCGCCTCGTCGTCTTCGGCGACTCCGATTTCGCCGCGAACGGCGCGGTCGGCATCGCGGGCAATCGCGACCTCATACTCAATACGATCAACTGGCTCGCCCAACAGGAGAATCTCATCGCCATCCGCCCGCGCGAACCGGAAGATCGACGAATCACCCTGACCGCGGATCAACAGGTGCGAATCACCTGGCTCTCGCTCCTGATGGTGCCAGGTGTCATCCTGGCCACCGGTGTCTACACCTGGTGGAGTCGCAGACGGTACTAACGATGCGAGGCTTGCGCTCAACCGCGTTCATGCTCGTGCTGTTCCTGGCGCTTGTGGGCTACGCGTACTTCATCGAATCTGAGCGTCCGCCGGCGTCGGAGGCTGACGCGGCCGAGCAGGCGTTTGATATCGAGGCCGATACGATCGTCTCGCTCGTGGTCACGGCGGACAATGGCGACGTCACCGAGGTGAGTCGTGAGGCGCCGGGCGGCGACGCCTGGACCGTGACGGCGCCGTTCGCCGCCGCCGCCGATGGGAACGCCGCCTCGGCGATCGCCCGCAGCGTGGCGTCACTCGAAATCCGCCGCGTCCTTGAGGACGAGGCGTCCGACCTGTCGCTCTACGGCCTCACCGAGCCCGCCTTCGCCGTCGCGTTTGGCTCAGACGATGGTCCGACCGCAACGCTCGTTGTCGGTGACGAGACCCCGACCGGTTCCGATCGCTATGCGACCGTTCGCGGAAACGGGCGGGTGTTCCTCATCGCGAGCTTCGTGGAATCGACACTCAACCGGACCTCCTTCGACCTGCGGGACCGATCACTGCTGGAGTTCACCGGGCCGGATGTCGGCGGGCTGGTCATCGAGCAAGACGATTCGATGATCCGGTTCGACAAGGCCGAGGGCGAGTGGCGCCTCGTCGAACCGGTCGGCACCCGGGCAGACTTTGGCGTGGTGGAGGGCCTGGTGGGTCGCATCGGCTCGGCCGAAATGGTGGCCGTCGAACGCGAGTCCGTCGACGCGGAACAGGACGATGATCTCGAGCCGTTCGGCCTCGAGACTCCGCGCATGACCGTGACGGTGGAGACCGGAGACGACAGTCATGTCCTGCTGCTCGGCGACGAAAGTCCGGACTCGACCGTCTACGGCCGGGACGGATCTCGGTCGATCGTGTTCACCGTGGATGCCGCGCTATTCGACGATCTCGCTCGAGACACCAGCACCTACCGCAAGAAAGACCTGTTCGACTTCCGCCCGTTCAACGCGACGGCCGTCGCACTCGTGCGCGACGGCGAGACGCACCGCTTCGAACAGGGATCCGCCCAGGACGCAGACGACGAGGAGGATGACGTCGGAAGTGGAGAGGTCTGGCGACGCGTCGAACCCGATCCTGGCCCGGTCGAGCAGCCCGCGATCGACGACCTGCTCTCGAAGCTGTCTGGTCTGAGGGCCGAATCGTTCGTCGAGCGCCGGGCGGGTACGGGCCTCGATGCCCCGCTGGCCACGATCACCGTCACCTTTGGCGACGCACAGGAAGAACGTGTGACGATCGGCCGCTCCGGCGACACCACGCACGCCGCGCATGGCGATGAGCCTGGAGCCGCGGTCGTGGACGGCGCCGCCGTCGATGCGGCGCTCGAGGCTCTCGACACCGTCGCGGCGGCGCCACCCGGCGCCACGCCGTAAGGAGCCCGTTAAGCTTAGGAGCCCGTGCCAGACGACCTCGCGCGGCCACTCAGGCAACCGTCTCGCGCCGCGGTGGCCTGCGCGATGCTCGTCGCCGCGACCGTCGCCGGCTGTGCGGCCCGCGCACCGTCGACGCCGAGATTTCCGGGCTCCCTCCCCCCATCCGTTGCCGGCGACCGCACCGGGGCACGACTCAGCGACAGCCTCGACGAGGCTTTGCTGGCACCGGCGCTACGCGGCGTGCTGTGGGGCGTGGAGGTCAGGTCGCTCGACCGCGACGAACAGCTCTACAGCCGCAATCCGCACGTCTTGATGATGCCGGCGTCGGCCATGAAGATCGTCACCCTCGCGGTCGCTGTGCACCATCTGGGGTGGGACGACCGATTCGAGACGAGACTGCTGTCACGCGGCCGCGTTGACGACGGTGTGCTGCATGGCGACCTTGTCATCCGCGGCAGCGGCGACCCGACTCTCGACGACGAGGTGCTTCGCTCCTGGGCCCGGGAGCTCCGCGCCCGCGGCGTGCATCGAATCACCGGGCGCATCATCGGGGACGACCGCCTCATGCTCGGTGGTGGCGAGACGCATGGCGCCGCGGCGGTCGGGTTTGGCGCCGGCTGGTCGTGGGACGACCTCGCACTCGGGTTTGCCGCGCCGGTCGGGCCACTTCAGTACCGGGAGAACGTCATCGAGATTCGTGTCGAGCCAGGCGGCGCGGCCGGTTCGCCGGCGTCCGCGAGTATCCAGACGCCGGGATCGGCGCTGAGGCTCGACAACCAGGTCAGCACCACGGCGCGCGACGAACCGAGCCTCGTGCTGCTTCGGCGGGCTCCGGGCGATCAGACGCTGGTGGTAGCCGGGCACATCGCCGCCGGGGCAGACGCTATCCTGCGCGCAGCCTCGGTAGACAACCCCACCCGCTTTCTCGTGCATGCGCTACGAGCAGCGCTGGAGCAACACGGCGTAGCGGTCGGCGGACCGGCGGTCGACATCGACGAGATTCCAGCCGGAGAGCTGACCTCAACCAACCACGGCGTGCAGACACTGATCCATCACCAGTCGGCGCCGCTGTCCACGATCGCGGTCACCATGATGAAGCGGAGTCAGAACATGTTCGCGGAGTCGATGCTGCTCCGACTTGGCGTGGTACTGCGCAGCGATGCGCGCGCGGGTTCCTCGGTGGTTGCAGAGACACTCGCTGAGTGGGGCATCGGGCGAAACCGGGCCATCGTCGCCGACGGCTCCGGTCTCTCCCGGTACAACTATCTGACGGTTACCGCGTTGGCCGACGTACTCACGCGCGTGCACGAACGCCAGGGGGATCACACCTACTTCTCCGCGGCCCTGCCGGTGGCTGGCCGCGACGGCACACTGGAGAACAGACTGACGGGAACGGCGGCGGAGGGCAATGCCCGCGCCAAGACCGGGTCGATGTCTCAGGTGCGCTCGCTGGCTGGGCTGGTCCGAACGGCCGACGGAGAGCAACTCGTGTTCGCGGTCATCGCCAATAACTTTGGCGTGGACGCGGCGGACGTGACCGACGCCATCGATGCAACCATCGCTACGCTTGCGACGTTGTCACGTCCGCTTGCGCCCTAAACCTCATTCGGGCGACCGAGCGGCGTGGGGCGTTGGGGCCTCCGCTATTGCTGTCCGCTGATATCAATGCCCGCTTGAATCGCCGGGAGTCCAACGTTGGCGGCCGTCGACATCGCCGCGGCACCAAGGTTCGCCCCCAGTGCCGCGAGCACCGGAGCCGTATTCGACAGCACGACAAAGGTCGCGACCGTCTCGCCGGCGACAACCGTCACGACCTCACCAACCGCCTTGACTCGGTCTCCACGGTCGACGAGCTCGACCACATAGGTGCCATCGTCGATGTCGACGAAGACGAACTCGCCGTGCTCATTCCCGTCGCTCACCGCGGCAACGCGACCCGAGAGCACATTCCGCAGGTGGAGGCGCGGATTCGGAATCGGCTCGTGATCTGATGTCCATGCGACGCCCACGATGTTGACGCCGCGGACCGATGCCGACACTGGGGGGACAGCGCGACGCGCGCGCGCGGCAAGGGCCGCAGCCCGGCGCCGGGCGACGACGTTCTCGGCGCCCTCAATCTGCTGAGCCATGGCGACCGGCACGAGTCCGGCGGTCATCATCACCGCTCCGACGAAGCCGGCCGCAATCCGTGTAAGTGTCTTCTTCGTACTCGGCATCTCTGTCTCCTTCGAACGATGCGGACGATGCCCGTCACCGCTCGATTCCCTCCATGTCCAAGGTCGATTCCACTGCAGACATAATTCTTTAAGTAGTTGTATTGCAATCACTTATGGTCTTGCCAGTGTGGGACTGAAGCCGTTCCCTGCTATTGGTGTGTTCCAACTCTGAACACGAAACCCCCATTCTGAAGGCGGACCCCCAAATTTGTTCGCGAGAGAGTAGCAGTCAGCCCTGACTAACCTAAGCTCGGGTCGGCGACGCCGACCTCCGAAAAGCCCTTGGCGCGAAGCTGACAGCTGTCGCAGCGCCCGCAGGGGGCACCATCGGGCTTCGGATCGTAGCAGCTGTGCGTCAGCCCGTAGTCGAGCCCCAGGCGGCGTCCTTGGCGAATGATGTCGGCTTTCGTCATGTCTACCAGCGGCGCGCGAATCCGAAAGGGTTCGCCCTCGACGCCCACGCGGGTCCCTAGCGAAGCGAGTTGCTCGAACGCGGCAATGTATTCAGGCCGACAATCGGGGTAGCCGGAGTAGTCGAGTGCGTTGACACCGATCACGAGATCCCGCGCGCTTACCGACTCGGCCCACGCCAACGCGAGCGCGAGCAACACGGTATTCCGCGCCGGCACATAGGTCACTGGGATGTGGGCGCGGTCTTGGTCCCGATCCAACGGTCGGTCCTTCGGCACCGCGCCGTGCCCCGTCAAGGCCGATCCCCCGAGCGAGGCGAGGTCGACCGACAACTCCCGATGCGCGACGACACCGAGCGCCCGCGCCACACGACGAGCCGCCGCGAGCTCTTGCGCGTGGACCTGTCCGTAGCGAACGGTCAGTGCATAGAGATCACAGCCGTCCTGCTTGACGAGCGCCGCCGCCGTGTACGAGTCGAGGCCGCCGCTGAGGAGAACGACCGCGCGTGTCGACGGCAGGCCGGATGCATCGCCGGGGGAATACAGTGGGACTCTCACCACCGGCTCCTACACGCCGCGGGCGTCGGCCCCCCACAAGTACTTGTGAAGCTGAACCTGTACGCGAACCGGCAGGCGGTCGGCGAGCACCCAGTCGGCAAGCTCGGCTGGATCGAGCTCCGCATGCACCGGAGAGAACAAGACGCTCGCACACCGCGCGGCCAACCCGTAGCGCCCGACGACATCACGCGCAAAGTCGTAATCGGCACGGTCTTGAATCACGAACTTCACCTGATCGTGTTGGGCCAGGCGCTCGAGATTCGACCAGGCATTGCGAGACGCCTCTCCGCTGCCAGGACACTTGACATCGACGACTTTGACGACCTCCTCCGGCACGTCGGAGACGTCGATGTGACCGCCGGTCTCCAGCAACACCGTCTTTCCCGATTCGAGCAGCCGCTGCATCAGCGGGTAGACGTCCGGCTGCAGCAGCGGCTCCCCCCCGGTGACCTCGACCAGCGAGCACCTAAACGATTCCACACGGGCGACCACCTCGTCGACCGGCGTCGCCGTACCTGCGTCGAAGGCGTACGGCGTATCGCACCAGCGACACCGCAAGTCACACGCGGTCAAACGGACGAAGACGCACGGCTGGCCGGCAAAACTCGACTCACCCTGGATCGAGAAGAAGATCTCGTTGACGATCAGCATCAGCTTTAAGTTTAGACGGGGTCTGCGACCCCGAGCCCAGCCGCCGGCCCTCGCGGGGACCCCGGGGACCCCGCCGCCCCACTCCGTGCCGGCGGGCGCGCGCCGTGCGCGCCCCTGGTCATTCTCCCACGGGGCTGCCACGCTAAAATGCCGGACATGCTTCGAAGCCGGATCCGGATTGGCACCAGCGGATGGCGCTACCCGTCGGGTGCCGGGAGCTGGAACGGCGTCTTCTACCCGCCGACCGCGCGCGGAGCCCGGCCCAAGGGGTTCGATGAGCTGGCGTTCTATGCGGAGCACTTCGATACGGTCGAGGTCAATTCGACGTTCTACGGCGTGCCGCGAACGGCCGTCGTGTCGTCGTGGGCCGAACGTACGCCGGACGACTTCGAATTCTCCCTCAAGTTGCACCAGCGATTCACCCACCCGAAGATGCACCTCGCGGCAACCGGCGAGGACCGCGTGGCCGGCCGAGCCGAGGTCGACCGCTTCCGGGACGCGGTCGACCCGCTTCACCGCGCGGGCAAGCTCGGCGTGCTACTCGCCCAGTTTCCGCCGAGCTTCAAGAACGACACCGCGTCGCACGATCAGCTCGCCTGGCTCCTCGAAGCGCTGTCGGACTGCCCCATGGCCGTCGAGCTTCGTCACCGTAGTTGGAGCGACGACGTCGCGGCGACGCTCCGACTCCTCAATGGTCTCGGCGCCGCGTGGGTCCAGATCGACGAGCCGAAGTTCAAGCTCTCGATCGCGCAGAACTATCTGCCGAATGTCGAGAGCTTTTACTACATGCGTCTCCATGGCCGGAACGCGGAGAAGTGGTGGCGTCACGACGCCGCCGAAGAACGGTATGACTACCACTACTCCGAATCGGAGATCAAACCGTTCGCGGAGACGGCCGACGCCGCCGGCCGTTTGGTGAAGAAGCTCTACCTCTACCTGAACAACCACTTTGCGGCGAAGGCGGTCGCCAACGCCGCGACGTTACGGCATCAGCTCGGCATGAATGTGCCCGGCATCTATCGGTCCGAGATGCTCGAGCGATATCCGGAGCTGGACGGTATTGTCGACGTGACGACGCACACCGGTTCGACGCGGCTGCCGCTAGTGGCCCGTCCACGCTAAATCAGTACCGCTCCGTGGCGCGCGGCGCCCGGATGGCAAAGCGCGACGAGGGAGCAAATTGGGCATTTGTGACCGAGGAGCAACGCCGCCAGGCGGGACGCCCCGCCCGCGGAGTGGTACTAGGGCGAGACGCTCGACTTAAGCGAACGTGGCGCGCGCGTCCGGGCGAAAGGTCCTATCCACGTGAGCTTCCGATTTCAAAGCCGAGAGTATCTCGGGCGATTAGTCCGAGCCCTGCCTGCCGACGACGGGGGATCGGACTACTCGATCGAACTGCGCGACCCCATCGGGTGACCCGCCACGGGCGCCGGCACGGGCCTGTTCAGAATTGTGTCTTGTGTTCCGTTACTAAACAGTCAAGGGCGACTCCCCAACGTCTCCCCCGCGTGACGGCTCGGTCCAACACATAGACAGGGAAATACTTAGGATCGAACGGGGTGGCGTCGTCGGAGAGGTTTGGCTCTTGCGATAACAGGAGCCAACAACGACGGGGAATCCGCCGTGAGACCACCGTTCCGTAAACGTCGCATACTGATTGACGAGTCTCGTTACCGCCTTCGGGCGCTGGGTTCTGGGATTAGGACTTTCCCACGCGCGTGACGCCGAGACGGGGACACAGCGTCTCTACCGCGCATGCGGCGCATCGCGGGTAGACGGGGCGACAGACGTTCTGTCCCCACGTCACCAGGTAGAGGTTGATCAACCGCCACCAGCGCCGAGGCACGGCATCGTACAGCGCCCGCTCGGTTTGTTCCGGCGTCCGGGTGCTCACCCAACCGAGACGATTCGAGATGCGGTGCACATGGGTGTCGACGCAGATATTCGATCCGCTTTGGTGCGCGACGATCAACGTCAGATTCGCCGTCTTGCGACCGACACCCGGCAACGTCAACAATTCCTCCATCGTCTTCGGGACACGCCCGCCGAAACGGGCGCTGAGCTGTCGGCATGTCTCCTTCACATGTCGAGCCTTGTTGCGGTAAAAGCTCACCGGATAGATGAGACGCTCCAGGGTTGCTACGGGTAGCCGCGCGATCGTGCGTGGGGTACGCGCGCGTCGGAACAGGCTGGTGGACGCCTCGAGTGTGACCGCGTCCTTCGTCTGGGCGGACAGCATTGTCGCGACCAGCACCTGAAACGCGTCACCTTTCTGCTCCTTAGCCAGCTTCTCGATCGCCGGATCGTCCATGCGATCGATTGCCCGGCCGAGGCGACGCATCACTGTACCGACCACCGGCCGGCGGTGCGCGGCGGATGTCATCAGGGTTGAAGGATGCGTCGACGCCGGTGGCCTGTCCGACGGACATCACGCGACTTCATCGATGATACCCACCACGGCCGCATCGACCGGTGCGCCGCGACGGCGCACGGCAGTCGCGGCCGCACGCCCCTCGAGCACGAGGAGCACCTGGTCGCCGATCCCCGCCTGCGACGCATCGATCGCCAGCACCGCCACGCCATGCGCCCGACCGTCGGCGTCGACCGGTTGGACGAGCAGGAGCTTCGCCCCGTGAAGCTTTTCGTGCTTCTGGGTTGCCACCACCGTCCCCGTGACCCGCGCGAGCTGCACCGGTGCTCCTAAGAGCCAGCCCCAGTCACCGGCTCGTGCGACCATTGGTCGACGATGCCGACGACGTTGGCGTCTGTGGTGACCTGGTCTGGGAGAAACGGAAACGACGCCTCGCGACCCCGCACGAAGAACACCTCCTCACCGACGCCGGCCCCGACGGAATCGACCGCCACCAGCCCCCGTCCGACGGCTTCTCTTAGGGGGTTGAGCGGCTGTAGGACGAGGAGCTTGTGCCCCCGTAAACTCGGGTCTTTCACTGTCGAGACGACATTGCCAATCACGCGGGCCAGCTGCATCGCTAGGAAGCGTCCTCCGGACTGAGCTCGATCGCGTCGACGATCCCGACAATCGCGGCATCGACCGGCGTATCCTTGAGGTCGGCCGCCATACGAGCCGAGCTGCCGCTCACAATCAGAACCGTCTCGCCAACACCGGCATCAACTGTGTCGACGGCGATCAGATGATTTCCGTGGGGTTCGCCGGATGGATCAATCGGACGGGCGAGCAGCAGTTTCCTGCCGACGAGACGCTCGTCCTTGCGGGTCGCGACGACGGTCCCGACGACCTTCGCGAGGATCACGGACTACTTACCGGATTTGCCGATCGGCAGCGCGTCCTCGAGATTGGCGTGGGGACGCGGGATGACGTGAACTGAAACGAGCTCGCCGACCCGCCGCGCGGCGGCGGCTCCGGCATCGGTGGCAGCCTTCACCGCGGCGACGTCGCCGCGAACGAGGGCCGTCACGTAGCCAGCGCCGACCTTCTCCCAGCCGACGAGCGTCACCTTGGCCGCCTTGACCATCGCGTCGGACGCTTCAATCATCGCGACGAGCCCTTTGGTCTCAACCATGCCCAACGCTTCACCCATGTTGTCCCCCGCGCGCGTGCGCTCTACCGCAGATGGTTGACGGCGTCTTCGATCAGGGCCGCAAGTTCGCGGTATGTTAATCGAATTTCGTCGTCACCGCCTACGGGGGTCCCGCGAGCATGGGGCGCGGCCGGCACATCGTCGACAAGTCGCTCCCCCGGCGCTCTCGGCGCTTCGAGTGTCTGACACGACGGATCGTCCTCGGCCACGATGCCGTCGCGGCCATCGGGGCAGAAGGGTGCGGGCGCCGCAATGCCGTAGGTCCCCCGCAAGTCTTGCAGACGATTCACTTCCTCGCGCGAGAGGAGCCGTTCCCGCCCCAGCAGTCGGGCCACTACGCTGATGCGCGCGAAGTGCTCTACCGTCTCCATCTTGTAGTACGCGCTCATCAAACCGTCCGAGACCGTGATCGCGCCGTGGTTGGCCAGGAGCAAGCCGTCGTGCACCTTGATGTATTTTCCGACCGCGTCGGCCAGCTCGTGCGTCGATGGTGTTCCGTAGTCGGCGATCGGAATGCTTCCGAGCGTCGTCACTACCTCCGCGAGCACCGCCCGATCAAGCGGAATACCTGCCACGGCGAATCCGGTTGCGACTGGCGGATGAGCGTGAACGACCGCGTTGATGTCGCGGCGCCGCTCGTACACCGCAAGGTGCATCAACAGCTCCGAGGAGGGATCACGCTCACCTGCGATCTTCTTGCCCGACAAATCGGTAACGACGAGCATGTCAGGGGTCATGAAGCCTTTCGAGACCCCTTTTGGCGTGGTCAGGAGACGTTCGTTGTCGAGCCGAACGCTGATGTTCCCGTCATTCGACGCCACGTATGCCCGCTCGTGCAATCGTCGACCGACCTCGACGATATCGGCGCGCTTGGCTTCTTCTGTGGACATCTTCTTTTCGACGGGGCTGACTGCCCCTAACCCCGTCGCCGTCACTCGTGGGGACCCCGAATGCCCCACTCCGTTCAGGCGGGGGCGCGCCGTGCGCGCCCTGATCCTTAATCGATGGTCCTACTGCTCAGTGTCGGCTCCATGAACCTGGAACCTTTGAACCATTGTCGTTCATTTCAAGCGGTCTTCAAGAACGCCTGCTGGCAGCGCTCCGAGCAGAAGTAGTGGGTCGTCGAGCCAGAGTGCGTGCTGAGCGCGCGCGCCGGCTCGACGTAGGTGCCGCACACGGGATCTTGGACAAGCGCCACGCGGCGTTCGGCTGGCCTAGGCTGCCCGCCACGCGCACCGGCGAACACGCTGGCGACAAAGAGCCACACGACGCGAATAACCAGCACCGCGAGCAGCAGACGAAGCAACCACCCCAACCCCATGGATCTCAGATCGTATCTCAGACGGGGACGTTGCTCAGACTGGGGGAATGTCGCCCTCGATTAGACTACCGAGTCTCGAGCTCTTCCCCAGACCCCCTCGCTCGCTCTCTCGCGGGGACCCCGAATGCCCCACTCCGTTCGCTCGCGTCGTGCGCGCCCTGATCCTAGCTGGCCAGATCTGGGTTGTCAGCCGGGTCTGACCACAGACCGCCCTACCCCAACTCTTGTCGAGCACAGGCGGCGATCTTCTCTGCCAACTGGTCGACGGTCTCCTGGTCGGGTCCCTCGAGCATGATACGCAGGAGCGGTTCGGTGCCGGAGTACCGCACGACCACGCGGCCGTGACCCGACAACTGGTTCTCCGCTGTCTGGATCGCCCGGCCCAGCGCGGGGACGTCGGCGAGGTCACGCTTTTCCGTCACCCGCACGTTAAGCAGCACCTGCGGCAGGATCGTCAGCCCGGCAACCAGTGCATCAAGCTCCTGTCCGCTCTCGACAACCATGCGCAGCACCGACAGCGCCGTTCCGAGCCCATCCCCCGTCGGCAGCAGGTCGGAGAAAATAATGTGCCCCGACTGTTCACCGCCGAGGCACACACCGCGACGCACCATTTCCCTCCGCACGTGCCAGTCGCCGACCGGACACCGATGGAGCGCGATTCCATCCTCTGAGAGTGCCGCCTCGAGTCCAAAGTTGCTCATGACGGTCGCCACGATACCGTTGGCGGAGAGACGGCCGGCTGCCTGCAGATGCCGCGCCGCGAGAAAGAGCACGCCGTCGCCGTCGACGAGACGTCCCAGCCGGTCGACCAAGATCACGCGGTCGCCATCACCGTCGAACGCAAATCCGAGCCGACAACGCCGCGCGACCACCTCACGCTGCAGCGCCTCGGGGTGAGTGGAGCCGCTTGCCTCATTGATATTGCGACCGTCGGGCGCGGCATGGAGGGCCAGAGGCATGACTCCCAATTGCCGCAGCACACGCGGGGCAACCTCCGATGTCGCACCGTGGCCGCAATCGATCGCGACGGATACCCCGGACAGGTCGGTGTCGCCGACGATCCGGGTCAGATGCGCAGCGTACGCGTCCATGAGGTCGGCCGTCTCAACCGTGCCACCGTCAGAGGTCGGGGATTCCCCCTTCGCCGCCAACACCCTCGCTTCGACTCGGCGTTCGAAATCGCGGGAGACTTTTTCGCCGGACGCCTGGAGCACCTTAATCCCATTGTCCGGAAACGGATTATGGGAGGCCGAGATCACGATGCCAGCGTCGAACGCGTGGTCCGCCGTGACGAATGCGACGCCTGGTGTCGGCATCACACCGGCGCTGACGACCGTGCCGCCCACGCTGCGGACACCCGCCGCCAGGCGCTGCTCGATCCACGTCCCAGATTCCCGGGTATCGCGTCCGCAGACGAGACGCGGCGCCGCTCCGAGCTCAGCCGCCACCGACGCACCGAGGCGCGCTACCGTGTCGGCGTCGAGCGGTGCCGTGCCTGGCGTCCCGCGGACACCATCGGTTCCGAACATCGCCTGCGACATCGATTCTCTGAACTCTGAAAAGTGCCGGTGGGGACAACGCGGGTCGCTAGCGAAGCGTGACGAGCACCCTGGGCGGGTCGATGTGCGTGACGCCGATGTCGGCACTCGATTCGACCGTGACGGGAAGATTGTAGCGACCGGGTCCGAGACCAGCAAGGTCGATGAAGGCCTCGACCGCGCCCGCATCGAGCGCGTCGACCATCTCCTGGGGACCACGCACGCTGACGGTGATCGCACCGGGCTCGACCGACGCGCGTTGACCGGTTGCCACCTCACGGGGCAGGACCGGCAGCTCGGGTAGGGTGCGCTCGATCGGCGCGGGGACGATCTCCACCGTGACCTCTGCCGAGCTTGGCGTCTGCAGCCGCAGCACCGGATCAGCCACTCCCACCGTGACGAGCGCCTGTACGCGGTCGGAAGCGCCGTCGACAGAGACCGGCTCGGTCAGCGCCTCCGCCAGGCCGTCCAAGAGGCTGCCAGGTCCGACGACATCGACCGTCGCCGGAACCGTCGAAATGCGACCGACCGCAAAGCCTTCCGCCGGCTGCCCCTCGATATCAGGCACGACGGCCACCGTCCGCGGTACTCCCCCACTCTCGAGCGCAACCGTGATGGTCGCCGGTACCACCTGCGTCACCTCGACGCCGAACGGCGTCCGGACGCGGCCGGCAAACATGTCGAACAGCCGGCGATCGCCAGGGCGCTCCCCGGCGAGGTCGAGCACCGCCACCACGTCTCCCGCTTCTAGGCCGTTCACGATGCTCGTGATACCGCGCACGCGCACGTGTACGCTGTCGGGCGGATCTCCCGCCACTTGTAGGGCGTCTGGAATGTTCTCGAAACCGAGCGGCACCTCGAGCCCGCGCTCCACCACCGGCTCGCCGGCCACAGTGATCCAGAGCCCGATGGCGAGGGCCAGCGCGAGCAGCTTGAGGCCGAGATCGTCGAGCACGAGTCGTCGGATCACGGCGTACCCCGCTGTCCGGTGGTTCGCTGCTGGCCGCGATCCGTCCGCATCAGCGCCTCGAGTCGGTAGGTGAGCTGGTCCGGATCGAGGTCACGCTCGATCTCGCCGTCGAGCACCAGCGAGACCATCCCGGTCTCCTCCGACACCACAAGCGCGACAGCATCTGACTCTTCGGTCAGACCGATGGCGGCCCGGTGCCGTGTCCCAAGCTGGGTGCTTTGTGGGTTGACGGTGAGCGGGAGAAAGCAGACCGCCGCGGCGACGCGATTGTCCTGGATAACGACTGCGCCATCATGCAGCGGCGAATCGGTCTGAAACACGCTGACGAGCAGATCGTACGTCACCCTGGAATCGAGCAAGATTCCACTGTCGACATAGGTGCGCAGACCGATCTCACGCTCGATCGCGATCAACGCGCCGATCTTCCGGCTGGCGAGCATGCCGGCTGCTGTGGCGACTTCCTCAATCGTCTCATCGGTCGTGCCCCGACGGGCGAGGTACCGAAAGAATGGAGCGCGCCCGAGCCTGGACAGGCCACGCCGAATGTCAGCCTGAAAGAGCACGATCGCCGCAAAGACGATGTAGCCAAACATGTTCCCGACAATCCAGTTCACCGTTCGGAGGGTCGCGAGCTCGGAGGCATAGTAGATCCCGATGACCAGCCCACCACCGACCACGATCTGCACGGCGCGCGTGTGGCGGATCAGCTTGAGAAACTCGTAGGCGAGGAACGCAACGACGGCGATGTCGAGCAGGTCACGCCAACCGATGCGGACTCCGCCGAGCGCACCGGTTACGGCGTCGAGCATGGCTCCGTCTCCAGTGGCGATGGCGCCGCCGCGCCCGCGGCTCGAATCGCGTCCACCACCCGCACTACATCCCCGTGCGGGGCCACCGCGTGTACCCGCACGATGTGAGCGCCAAGCAGCACGGCCGCGGCGACCGCGCCGGCGGTCCCCCACTCGCGATCCGACGGCGAACGGTCACCCAGCGCGGCGGTGAGAAACGACTTGCGCGACGGCCCCACCAAGATGGGCCGGTCGAGTGCGTCGAGCAAGGGCAGACCCGCCAGCGCGGCCGTCGTGTGGTCCGCGCGCTTGGCGAACCCGAGTCCCGGATCGATCACGATTTGCTCCCGCCGCACCCCGACCTTCACCGCACGCCCGATCGTCGCCTCGAGCTCCTCAGCCACCTCCACCCCGACATGCCGATACGACGCTTCTTGGTACATCTGGCGGGAACGGCCGCGGTTGTGCATCAGAATGATCGGTACGCCGCGCGCCGACGCCACGGCCGACAGCTCAGGGTCATAGTCGAGCGCCGAGATGTCGTTAATCATGACGGCGCCGTGGTCGAGCGCCGCGTCCGCCACCGCCCCTTTGTAGGTGTCGACCGAGATCGGCACGCTCACGCGGCCGTCGAGCCGCTCCAGCACCGGCAGAATCCGACTCAGCTCCTCCGCCGCCGACAACGACGCGGCTCCGGGACGTGTCGACTCGCCGCCGATGTCGAGCAGATCGGCGCCTGCATCCTCGAGCGCGAGGGCTCGGTCGACGGCGCTTACCGGGTCGAGACAGTCACCACCGTCGACGAAGGAATCCGGGGTCACGTTGATGATGCCCATGACGAGGGTGCGCTCACCAAGCGACAATGGCGCTCGTCCGGGCAACGCAAGCATGTAGCGTTTACGTGGCGTCATGATGGAGCCCAAGCGCGGCGCGGGTGTCAGCACCCGCGCATGGCCCCCTGATGGAGGCCGCGACCGCGGTCTATTCCTGCGGAACGGCTTTATCGAGTGAGGGTACCGGCGGCACGATGGACTCCGACTCGTCGCTCGTGGCCGGAGCACTCCCGGTCGGCGACGTGGAATCCGTTGTCGAATCGGGCACCGGATCGTCG
Source organism: Vicinamibacterales bacterium (assembly GCA_963662965.1). Taxonomy (GTDB): domain Bacteria; phylum Acidobacteriota; class Vicinamibacteria; order Vicinamibacterales; family UBA8438; genus DTWD01. The sequence continues at coordinate 1,399,456 of OY759970.1, forward strand.
ATGGGGAGCCCCTTCACGATCCGCCTGACCTGCTCGCCGTCGAGCACCTCGCGGATGAGCAGCTCCTCGGCGATGCGCACGAGCTCGTCCTTGTGTGTTTTGAGCTCGTGGTGTCCGCGGTCGTAGTTTTTCGTGACGATCCGTTTGATCTCCTGATCGATCCGAACCGCCGTTCCCTCGCTGTAGTCCTGCGACTGCGCGAAGTCCCGCCCGAGGAACACCTGCTCTTCCTTCTTCCCGAAGGTCAGCGGGCCAATCTCGTCGCTCATGCCCCACTCGCAGACCATGCGGCGGGCCATCTCAGTGACGCGGTCGAGGTCGTTGCCGGCACCCGTAGTGATATTGCCGTTCGTCAGCTCCTCGGCGAGGCGGCCACCCAGTAGGATGGCGATCTGATCGTTCAGATACTCGAGGGAGTAGTTGTGCTTGTCGTCCTCGGGCAGCTGCAGCGTCACACCCAGGGCCATCCCGCGCGGGATGATCGTCACCTTGTGAATTGGGTCAGCATGGGGCAGGAGGACCGTCAGCAGCGCGTGACCGGCCTCGTGCACCGCGGTCACCCGCTTCTCCTCGTCGTTGATGATCATCGAGCGCCGCTCCGAGCCCATCAGGACCTTGTCCTTGGCGAACTCGAAGTCCTGCATCTGCACGACCTTCTGGTTGTAACGCGCCGCGTTGAGTGCGGCCTCGTTCACCAGATTCGCCAGGTCGGCGCCGGAGAATCCCGACGTGCCGCGTGCGAGCACGTTCACGTTGACGTCGTCCGACAGCGGAATCTTGCGCGTGTGCACGCCGAGAATGCCTTCGCGGCCCTTCACATCGGGACGAATGATCACGACGCGGCGGTCAAAGCGTCCCGGGCGCAGCAAGGCGGGGTCGAGCACATCGGGACGGTTCGTCGCCGCCACGAGGATAACCCCCTCGTTCGACTCGAAACCGTCCATCTCCACGAGCAACTGGTTCAACGTCTGTTCGCGCTCGTCGTGCCCGCCGCCGAGTCCGGCGCCACGATGCCGACCGACGGCATCGATCTCGTCGATAAAGACGATGCACGGCGCGTTCTTCTTGCCTTGCTCGAACAGGTCGCGGACCCGCGAGGCCCCGACGCCGACGAACATCTCGACGAAGTCGGATCCGCTGATCGAGAAGAACGGCACGTTGGCCTCTCCGGCCACGGCGCGAGCGAGCAGCGTTTTTCCGGTTCCCGGAGGCCCCATCAACAGAACGCCCTTCGGAATTCGCCCGCCAAGCTTCTGGAACTTCTGCGGCTCGCGCAGAAACTCGATGATCTCCTGTAGCTCCTCTTTCGGCTCGTCGACGCCCGCGACGTCCTTGAACGTCACTTTCTTCTGGGAGCTCGACGAGAGCTTCGCCCGACTCTTACCGAACGACAGCGCCTTGTTGCCGCCGCTCTGGACCTGCCGCATGAAGAAGATCCAGAACCCGAGAATGAGCAGGATGGGTGCCCAGGTGTAGAGCAAGGTCGCCCACGGACTGCCAACCGCCTCCTTGGCGCTCACCGCAACGTCGCGCTCCACCAGCTTGTTGACCAGGCCTTCGTACTGGGGTGGCGCAAAGGTTCGGAACGACTCGCCCGAGGTCGTCGACCCGGTCACTTCGTTGCCGGTGAGGGTGACGCTTTCGACCTGGCCGGCCTCGACCATCTGGACGAACTCGCTGAACGGGACGGAACTATCGCCGGTCTGGAACTGCGTGGAGAAGTTCCAGATCACGACGACAACGACGACCAGCACCATCCAGAAGGCAAAGCTTCTGACAGACGAGTTCAACCGAGGCCTCCTAACTTCATTGCTTTCAAGATTAGCACGCCTCGGTCGGTGCCAGTGACCCGAAAGTCCTCGCCCACGGTCTGACCGACAACCCACAGAATTCTGCCCATCGAATCGGCCACGATCGGGATGAGTCCCCTTCGTTCACGGGCAATTTTTCGGTCTACAAACAGATCCTGGAGCTTCTTGCGCCCCCCGAGCCCCAACGGCCTGACCACGTCCCCCGGTCGCCAGTTTCGCACCGTGAGCGGCGACTGAAGTCCCTCGATACGGACGGCGACCGTCCGGCCGCGCGCTGAGAGCGTGGGCGGACGCTTGGACGGCGTCGCCGATAGCACCTCGCCAGCTTCGGCCACCGCGACCTGGCCAGGCACCGGCAGCACGTACTCAAACCGTGGTGGCACCGGTCCCTTCTCGCGCCCACGAGCTTCGGCAAGCCGAATCATCGCCCCATGCCACATGAGGCGGCTTCCTGGAAAATCGACCTCGGCACCCACCGCACCGGCAGAAGGCAACAACCCGAGGAACCGGTCGACATGGTCGAACCCGACCGACCGCCCCCCGACGCGCTCGAGCACGTGCTTCGCGACCCGTCGGGCGAGGGCGACGTGTTCGCCCGCCAGCGCCTCAGCGTCCACATCGGCGCCGCCGTCTCTGTACTGGACGAGTCGAGCGACAGCATCGTTCGCGACGCGGTCCATCCAATCGGCGTCCGCACGAGCGATCGCTGCCTCGCGCGCGAGCACCTGGGCGATGGCCGGCGAGAAGTGCTCGGCCAGGAATGGGAGAAGCGTGTGTCGCACCCGATTGCGCGTCACCTGGAGGTCATGGTTCGTCTCGTCCTCCCGGTGCGCCAGACCCCAGTCGCGCAGAAGGTCACGTAGCTCGGCCCGTGCCACATCGAGCAGCGGGCGGATGACGACACCCCTGCGCGGTCGGATCCCGGCCAAGCCGCCGGGACCGGCGCCACGGATCAGTCGAAGCAACACCGTCTCCGCGAGATCATCACGCGTATGGGCCGTCGCGACGCGGTCCGCGCGGCCGCCCGTCACGACGTCGGCAAACGCCGCGTACCGAAGACGATGACCAGCTTCCTCGATCGACACCCGTTCGACCCGCGCGCACTCTCCGACATCGGCATGCTCGACGAGAATCGGGACATCGAAGTCGCGGGCCAGTTCGCGGCAGAACGCTTCGTCATCGGCGGCACCCGGGCGCAGGTGATGATTGATATGGAGAAAGCCGGCGACCGACCACGGCGCCGTCGAAGCCAAGTCGCAGAGCAGCGCCGCGAGTGCGACGGAGTCGCCACCCCCCGACAGGGCGACGAGCACACGTCCAGCGGGAGGGATGAGCGACTCCCGCGCGATCGCGCGCCGGACACGCCGTCGGAGCCCCGCCGACCCCGGGCGCGGTTCCGGCACTGATAAGTGGCCCACGGAAACCACCTTACTCCGACTCGGCCCAGTGATAGCCGAGGCCAACGACGACATGGGACGACATGATAGGTGCGCAGGCGGGCGTGGCTGTCGCCGTCCGCTACCTGTCCATCGACCGTCGTCCGGGTGAGCTTGTACTCAAGCGAAACGTCCCAGCGCGGCGACAGGTGCCACTGTGCACGACGGTTCTAAAACAAGATGGTGCCGGTGCAGGGACTTGAACCCCGGACCTAGCGGATATGAGCCGCTTGCTCTAACCAGCTGAGCTACACCGGCACAGGACCTCTGATTATGACAGGAGTGGTCGAGGGCGCGCACGTGCGCGCCCCGCCGGAACGGAGTGGGGCTATGGGGGCCCACGAGTGCCGCCGGCGGGGCTCGGGGCCGCAGGCCCCGTCAAAGAATAACCATTGCATCGCCGTAGCTGTAGAAGCGATAGCGCTCGGCAACCGCCACACTGTAGGCTCCAAGCACCGCGTCTCGCCCCGCAAAGGCAGCGACCAGCAGCAAGAGCGACGATCGCGGCAGGTGGAAATTGGTCAGCAGCCCGCCCACCACCTGAAAGTCGAAGTCGCCGTGAATGAAAAGGTCGGTCTGACCGCGCTGGGGCCATAATCGACCACCGTGCTGACGAGCAACCGCCTCGAGCGTGCGCGTTGTCGTGGTCCCCACAGCGATGACGCGGCGTCCGGCATCGAGCGCGCGGTTCACGGCCTCCGCCGTCTCGCTCGGCACCTCGTAGTATTCCGGTGCCACGCGATGCGCCGCAACCTCCTCGGTGCGAACCGGCTCGAATGTGCCGTAGCCAACGTGGAGCGTGATCGGATGCCGTTCGATGCCGCGCTCCGCCAGGCGCTCGAGCAGCCCGGGCGTGAAATGGAGGCCCGCCGTCGGCGCCGCCACCGAACCGCGCGTCCGAGCGTAGACCGTCTGGTACCGCTTGCGATCGGATCGGCGGTCGCTCCGCTTGATGTACGGTGGCAGCGGGACGTGTCCGACCGCGTCGATGCTCCGATCGACATCACCGCCCGCAGCGGCGAGATGGACGGTGCGACGCCCGTGGTAGTGCCGAGCGAGCACCTCGAGCTCCAGCCGATGCCCCTCCGCCTCGAACACGACACGCTCGCCAATCTTGAGTTTCTGTCCCGGGTGCATGAGCGCGTCCCAGCGGGTGTCGTCGATCCGTGACAGGAGCAGGCACTCGACGGCTCCCCCACTCGGGTCGCGCCGACCGAGCAGACGGGCGGGAACGACACGCGTGTCGTTGACGACGACGACGTCCCCCGGCTCGAGGAGGTCGACGATGTCGCGCACGTGATGATGCTCGACTGCTCCAGTCGCGCGGTCGAGCCGTATCAACCTCGCCGCATCCCGCCGCGGCGCCGCCTCTTGGGCGATGAGCTCGTCAGGGAGGTGGTAGTCGAAGTCCGACAGGCGCATGCGCGCCTCAGCACGCCCAGCGCAGCAGCACCGCTCCGGAGGTGAAGCCGGCGCCGACCGACACCAGGAGAACGAGCGCGCCCTTCTTGAGCCGCCCGTCTGCGCGCGCGTCCGCGAGCGCCAGCGGTATCGTAGCCCCGGTCGTATTGCCGAACCGCTCGATGTTGATGACGATTTTGTCCTGGCCGACGCCGAGATGCTTCGCCGTGTTCAGGATGATGCGGCGGTTCGCTTGATGTGACACGAAGAGGTCGATGTCGTCGGCGCTGAGCCCATTCTGGTCCATCACGCGCCGGCAGATCTCGACCATCTTCCGCACCGCGAATTTGAACACCGCGGGCCCATCCTGATGCACGTAGTGGAGCCGTTTATCGATCGTCTCCTGGCGAGCCGGACGCAGGCTCCCTCCGGCGGGCATGCACAGCGCCTGTCCGCCGCTGCCGTCGATCTCATGAGCGAAGTCGAGGATGGCCAAATAGTCGTCGTCCGCAGGAGAGACAACCACCGCGCCGGCGCCATCGCCAAAGAGCACGCAGGTGGCGCGGTCCTTGTAGTCGATGATCGACGACATCACGTCGGCGCCGACGATGAGCGCATGTTTGTGCACGCCGCTCGCCACCATGTGGGCACCAATGGTGAGCGCGTAGGTGAACCCGGAGCAGGCGGCGCCAAGGTCGAACCCCCAGGCGTTCGACGCCGCGATCTTGTGCTGGACGAGACACGCGGTGCTCGGAAAGAACATGTCCGGGGTCGTCGTCGCCACCACGATGAACTCAACCTGGTCGGCGCTGATACCCGCTTCCGCGAGGGCCGCGAGCGACGCTTCCTTTCCGAGATCCGACGACGCCACGCCGTCATCGGCGATGTGCCGCTCGTGGATTCCGGTCCGCTTGAGAATCCAGGCGTCGGTCGTGTCTATCATCTGTTCGAGATCTGCGTTCGTCAGCACGCGCGGCGGCACGTAGGTCCCCAGCGAGGCGATCTTGACTGGCCGCAGCGAACGTTTCCCCACTAAGCGTCCGCGCGTTTTGTCGCTCACTCGTACCTGTCCTTTGTTCGATGACGGGTGTCTGGCCGCACCGGCGGCTAGAGCAACCGCGGGTGACGCTCCGGTGCGGCCAGCCCGAAGTAGTCATACGCGCGGGCGGTGGCCACGCGGCCCCGCGGCGTGCGGTCGAGGAATCCTAGTTGGATCAGGTAAGGCTCGTAAATGTCCTCGATCGCCTCTTTCTCTTCACTGATGGCGGCCGCAATGCTGTTCAGCCCAACCGGCCCACCGTCGAACTTGTCGATGATCGCTCTCAGCAACCGCCGGTCGGCCTCATCGAACCCCTGGGCGTCGACTTCGAGCAGCGTGAGCGCCTGTCGAGCCACGTCCAAGGTGATGGTACCGTCAGCCCGCACCTCGGCATAGTCGCGAACCCGCCGCAGGAGGCGATTCGCCACGCGCGGCGTGCCACGGGAACGATGCGCAAGCTCGCTCGTCGCGGCATCCTTGATCGGCACGCCGAGAATACGGGCCGACCGGGCGATGATCTCGACGAGATCGCCTTCCGTGTAGAAATCGAGACGGTGCACGAGTCCGAAGCGTGAGCGCAGCGGGGAGGTCAGGAGCCCGGTTCGCGTCGTCGCCCCGATCAGCGTGAAGTGCTGCAGCGAAACTTTGACCGACCGGGCACTTGGTCCTTGCCCGATCATGATGTCGAGCTCGTAGTCCTCCATCGCCGGGTACAAGATCTCTTCAATCACGGGACTCATCCGGTGAATCTCGTCGATGAAGAGCACCTCCCGGTCCTTGAGGTTCGTGAGAAGCGCGGCCAGGTCGCCTGGCTTCTCCAATACCGGCCCCGCCGTGGCACGTACTTGGACGCCGAGCTCATTGCCAATCACGTAGGCCAGCGTGGTCTTGCCGAGGCCGGGCGGACCGTACAAGAGCACGTGGTCGAGCGCTTCGTTGCGGTTGCGGGTCGCGGTAATGGCAACGGTGAGATTCTCTCGGACGCGGTCCTGCCCCACGTACTCATCGAGCACGCGTGGACGGAGGCCGGCCTCGTACTGCGCGTCCTCGTCGACACGGACGGTGCTCAGAACGCGATCATTCATTTCGCCAGCTCGCGGAGCGCCTGCCGCAGCGTCTCCTCGAAGCCTCCCGCCGCACGTGCGAGCGCATCGGCGACGGCGCGCTCCACGAGCGGTCGATGATAGCCGAGGTTGAGGAGCGCCGACATGACATCACTCCGGAGATCATCGCTCTCATCGGTCGGCTCAGCCCTCGCCGGGTCGTCCCCGACGGTCGCGGGCAGCTTATCCTTCAGCTCAAGGCTGATTCGCTCGGCGGTCTTCTTGCCCACACCGGGAATCCCGGTCAGACGCGCCACATCCGCATCGCGAATCGCACGGACGAGGAGGGGTGGCTCAAGACCAGAGAGCACCGCCAGCGCCAGCCGCGGGCCGACGCCGCTAATGCTGATCAGCCGTTCGAAGAGGTCGATCTCAAGCTGCGTCGCGAAGCCGAAGAGCGACAGCGTGTCCTCACGCACGTGCGTATGGATCCGAAGTCGGACGTCCGTGCCGGAATTTCCGACGGCGTAGAAGGTCGAGAGCGGCACGTTCACGTCGTAGCCGACGCCGGCGACGTCGACAACGAGGCGACTTGGATGTTTCTCGGCGAGTGCGCCGCGCAGCGTGGCAATCATTACGTAGACGGGGCTAACTGCCCCGAACCCCGTCGCCGGCGCTCGCGGGGACCCCCATGGCCCCACTCCGCGCCCGCGGGGGCGCGCCGTGCGCGCCCTGACCTGCTTCGCAACGCCCCCAAGCCCCGCGCCGCTCGGTCGCCTTCCCTCATCGACTAACACCGCGGGGGCGGTAGCGTCGCCAGCTGCGGGGCGCTCGCCGGACGGCCGCCGGCTCGGCGTCGGAATCGGCCGGCCCCATCGAGTGCGCGTGACAGATCGCCACGGCCAGCGCATCCGACACGTCGAGCTTCGATGGCGGGGTGGCGAGCCCCAGCAGCAGCATCACCATCGCCTGCACCTGCTGCTTCTCGGCTTGACCGTATCCGACGACCGCCCGTTTCACTTCGGTCGGCGAGTACTCCGCCACGGGCAACCCGACCTCGGACGCCGCCAACATGGCCACCCCGCGCACATGCCCCAGCTTGAGCGCGCTTCGCGCGTTCCGCGCGTAGAACAAGTCTTCGATGGCGACAGCTTCGGGCTCATACTCGCGCAGCAACGCCGCGAGGCCGGTGTGGACCGCCAGCAGCTTTTCTGGGAACGTCCCGCGCGCCGGTGGACTGAGCGCGCCGCAGGTCAGGACTCGATAACGGCTGCCCGATGTCTCGATGCACCCGTATCCGGTGTGTGCGGAGCCGGGGTCGACGCCGAGAATTCTCACGTGAGTGAGGCCTCGATCTCCTTCGCTTCGATGTCGAAGTTCGACCACACATACTGAACGTCATCATGGTCTTCGAGCACATCCATCAGCTTGATCATCTGCTGGGCCTGCTTGCCCTCGAGCTTCACCAGATTCTGCGGCAACATCGCGATCTGGGAGGAGGTCGGCTGCACGCCGGCGGCCGTCACCGCCTCGCGGACATGATTAAACGTCTCCGGCGCGCTGACGATCTCCCAGTAGTCGCCGTCTTCCTTGAAGTCTTCGGCGCCGGCATCGATTGCGGCGGTCATCAATGCCTCTTCGTCGACGCTCCCCTGCTCGACGACGATGTAGCCGTGTTTCTCGAACATCCAGGCCACCGAATTGGTCGTACCCAGGTTGCCGTTGTGCTTCGACAGCAGATGACGGATCTCGCCGACGGCGCGATTCGTGTTATCGGTCATGCATTGAATCAGGAGCGCGGCGCCGCCCGGCCCGTAGGCTTCGTAGGTCACCTCTTCATAGGAGACCCCCGGCTCTTCTCCGGTGCCGCGCCGAATGGCCCGCTTAATGTTTTCGGCCGGCATGTTGGCCGTTTTCGCATCCGCGATGACCGTGCGTAACCGGGGATTCATGTCCGCGTCCCCGCCGCCGTCACGCGCCGCGACCGTGAGCTCCTTGATGATGCGAGTAAAGAGCTTGCCCCGCCGCGCGTCGGCGATACCCTTCTTGTGCTTGATCGACGCCCACTTGGAATGGCCTGACATGGGACAATTGCTCCGGAATGCTGTTGGTTTGAGATCTATTATGGCAAATCTCCGCCGGCATCCGCGAATCTCGCTCGCAACCGGTCGCGATAGGAAGGGCGCGAGCGAAACCACCCCGACAGGACGGTTCGCGTGGTGTCGCCCTCCATTTCCGTGACCCGGTGCTGCAGGTGCTTCGCGATCTCGAACACCAGCGCGTCGCCGGCGCCGGTGACGGTCTCATCGAAGGTGACCCGCTGGGAGGCGTTCTCCCTCAGCTGCACGCGACCGCCGCGGTAGAGACCGCGACTCAGGTTGACGCTCATCGTCAGGACGTTGTCGTCACCGACGTCGCTATGCCAGGTGTCGTCGTGGCCCTCGCCCGGGATGTGGCTGCGAACGACACAGGCGTAGTGTCCGAGCGGCTCGATGCCGGTCACGCGCGCGATCACCTCGAGCAGGCCATCGTCGTTGAGCAGGAAGAGCAGTTCATCGTGGAGCACGGCATCGAGCACCTCGAGGTCGCGCGCCGGCGGGTCGAGCTCGTCGTGGAGTCGCACCCGAACCGGTGCGGCCGCGATGCGCTCCTGACAACGCCGCACGAGGCTGGGCGCGAGCAGACCTGGAAGCTTGACGCCATGCTGTCGCACGAATGTCAACCTCGCCTCGGCGAGCGCGCCGTCACTCCCAAGCGTGGGGCCCGACGGCCCAACCTGCACAATCATCGAGTGCCGCTTACTTCCGTCTCGCGATGACCACCCAGACATCGGCTTCAGGCGACCACTCCTCGCCTCCGTAGTCGCCGAGCACGGCGTCGACCATGAAGCCGGCGCATTCGAGCCGACGCGCGACCTCGGGGACCGTCACCGTGCGGAACGCCAGCGAGAAGCGGTGCACCGTCCGCGCGCGCCCCTGTCGCTCCACGAACTCCTGGTCGAAGATCGTCAGGCGACGACGCCGATCCTGCCGCACCGATTCGATGAGCGTGACGCGACATCCGCCGCGCATTGGCCCTCGCAGTCTCACACGACGCTGATACTCCCGCCAGCGAGGCAGATCGGGCACGAGGTCGATCCCGAGCGTGCCGCCCCGTGGCAGGACCCGGGAGGCAGCGGCGAGGGTAGCATCGAGGTCGGCGTCCGACAGCAGCGATTGCAACATCCCGTACGGCGCCATCACCAGACGGCATCGCCACCGCTTCCGGAACGGCAACGCGCGAATGTCGCCCCGGACGGTCGCCGCCCCCGGCGTCAGCCGTGCCCGACGCAGCCGCGTGCGCAGTCGGCGGAGCATCGGCTCCGAGCGGTCGATGCCGACGAACCGGCGCGCGACACGCGCGACCGGAACCGAGAGACGGCCGGTTCCGCAGCCGAGCTCGAGCACGGTCCCGTCAACCCGCCGGGCCAAGTCTGTCCAGAAACGAACGTCGCGCCGTCCGACGGTGCGTCTGTTCTCCCAGTCATAGAATGGCGCGTACGCGTCCCAGCCGTGCCAGCCTTCCACGGAACACTAGTATAGGATTGCGTCAGGAATGGCGCTGTTGCCGTCGTGGGCACCGAACCTGCACCCACTGGTGGTGCATTTTCCGATCGCCGTGCTGACCGCAGCCGTCGCGGTCGATGTCGCCGGGGTCGCGATGCCGCGGCGCGCGACACTCGGCACCATTGCGACCTGGCTCTACACGGCCGGCGCGGCCACCGCCGTGCTCGCGTATTTCAGCGGCGATCGGGCGGCAAGGTCAGCGCCTCTCCCACTCGACATCGTTCCGTTGCTGCACGCCCATGCTGATTGGGCGTTTCGGGCCACCTGGTCGTTCGTCTTTTTTGCGTCGATTCGCCTAGTGATGTCGTATCTTCGGCCCCCGACGCTGCCGCTGCGCCTGGGCGCGCTCGTGCTGGCGCTCGCGGGTCTCGGAGCCCTCGCCTCCACGGTGACGCACGGGAGCCGTCTCGTCTTCGAACAGGGAGTCGGCGTGGGAAAGACGACCGCGGAAGACACAGGGAAGACGGAATGAGATCCAAGGTGACCGGCTGGCTCGCCCTCGTCACGGCATTGGGCACCGGCACGGCGTCGGGGCAAGGTTGGGAAACCTACGGCACTGAAAACGGCGAATGGCGGAGCTACGCCGGTGACATTGGCGGCAGGAAGTACTCACCGCTCGACCAGATCGACGCCAGTAACTTCAACGACCTCGAGATCGCCTGGGAATGGATATCGGTGGACAACTTCGTCAGCCGCTCGACCCCGGGAGGCGGCGAGTGGTGGGCCCCGCTCAAGACGATCGTCGACACGCTCGTCGAAGACACACCCGCCCTCTACCGCAGCAGCCAGCCGCCCAATCCGTCACGCCTCCAAGTCACGCCGCTCATGGTGGGCGGCGTGCTCTATTTCAATACGCCGCTGTCCCAGGGCGTGGCTGTCGACGCCACGACCGGCCGGACGCTCTGGATCTTCAATCCGAAAGGGTACGAGGAAGGCACGCCGTCAATGAGCGGGCCGTGGACGCAGCGGGGCGTGGCGTATTGGACCGACGGTGCCTCTGAACCTGACGAGCGGATCTTCTGGGGGACCGGAAATGGATACGTCGTCTGCGTGAAGGCCAAAACCGGTCAGCCCTGTCCTGAATTCGGACCCGACGGGAGCGGCATGGTCGACGCGATGGTCGGCGTACCGCGTGTCGAGCGTGAGGCCCGCGACTATCTCAACGCGCTGCTTTACTCGATCAACTCGCCGCCGATCGTCGTCCGCGACAAGGTCATCCACGGGTCGCAGATCGCCGACCGCCGGATTACCGAGGAAGCGCCGCCCGGTTGGGTCCGCGCGTGGGACGTCCGCACCGGCGAGCACAGTTGGGACTTTCATACGGTGCCGAATGGCCCAGACGAGTACGGCGTCGACACCTGGCTGAACGGGTCGTGGCGCTATTCGGGCAACGCCAACGTCTGGTCGATGCTTGCCGGGGACAACGAGCTTGGACACGTCTATCTCCCGACCGGCACGACGACCAACGACTACTACGGTGCGGACCGTCCGGGCGACAACCTCTTTTCCGAGACGATCATCGCGGTCGACGTCGAGACCGGTCAGCGCGTGTGGCACTTTCAAGCGGTGCATCACGGGCTGTGGGACTACGACTTCCCCACTCACTCGAACCTGGTCGATGTGGTGGTCGATGGTCGACCGATACGGGCCCTCGTGCAGGTGAGCAAGCAGGCGTTCATCTATGCCTTCGACCGCGAGACCGGGGAGCCGATCTGGCCGATCGAGGAGCGTCCCGTGCCGCAAGAGACGAACATGCCGGACGAGGTTCTCTCGCCGACGCAGCCGTTCCCCACGAAGCCGGCGCCGTTCGACTACCAAGGGGTGACCATCGACGACCTCGTTGACTTCACGCCGGAACTGCGGAAGCTGGCCCTCGACGTGGTCCAGAACTACCAGATCGGTCCGCTCTTCACGCCGCCCGGTCGTCCGCTCGAGGGAGGGACGCAGGGGACGCTCATGCGACCGCCTGACTTTGGCGCCGCCGGATGGGCGGGTGCGGCCGTCGACCCCGAAACCGGGATGCTCTACGTACCGTCGCGCAACATCGCGGTGGCGATTCCCCTGTATGCGCCAGACCCGGCGCTCGGCGCCACGATGCGCTACACGCACGGCGCCCCGGAACAGCAACGGCTACAGCAGATCCGGCGAGGACAGTCCTATCGGGCCCAAATGCCGCAGGGCCTTCCGCTGCTCAAGCCGCCGTACTCCCGGATGACAGCCATTGACATGAACACGGGCGACCATGTCTGGATGGTACCGCTTGGCAACGGTGACCGGGTACGCAACCATCCGCGGCTCCGGGACTTGAATCTCCCACCGGTCGGCGATGGCACCATCGCCGGGCCGGTCCTGACCAAGACGCTTCTCATCAGCTCGGTCCCGACCGGCGGGCCGAGCGGCGGGCCGGGACTCGTCGCGTGGGACAAGCAAACCGGCGACATACGAGGAGCGGTCGACCTTCCCGCCGGTACGGTCGGTACACCGATGACCTACATGGTCGACGGTACGCAGTACATCGCGGTGTCCGTAGGCGGCGGGCCGAGGCTGGTGGCGTACGCCTTGCCGGAGTGACTAGTCAGTCAGCCTCATCGCCATCGGAATGAAGGCGATGCCGTTCACCGTCCGTTCCGGCCCGGTCTGCCGGAAGCCGAGTTTCTCGTAGGCCGCCACGCCGTAGCGCGACGAATTCACCGTAACGCGCGCCGTGTCGGGCGCCACCGCACGCGCGTCTGCCAGCGCCACGCGAAGGAGGCCCGTGGCGACGCCATGGCGCTGATAGCCCTTGTCCACGAAGAGTAGTGCGACGTGGTTGTTCTCGCGGATCTCAATCATGCCCACCAGCGCGCCTCCGGCGTCCGCGACCCGCACGAAGTGGTTGTCGGACGACCGCACCACGAGGGCGTCCGGAGCGACGAATTTACGGAACTCGGCAATCCCTTCGTCGGTGTACTCAGGACCGATGAACTCGGAGAACGACGCCAGGATCAACTCGGAGACAGCCGCGGCCTCACCGGCGCGCATCGCCCGATAGCTGACTTCGTTGGGCATGACGCGCGGATGCTATCACTACGGCCACTGTGTGTCGAAGCACCCTTTTCCACGTCCGTGGACGAGATCGCCGTACGCGTTCCACCGTGCCACCGACTCGGTTGACACGTTCGCCTCATCGAGTGCGACCAGGTTGTCGCGAAGCTCACCCGTCGACGTTGGTGCCGTCAGGACGACCCTGACCGCTGGTTCTCGGAGACAGTAGCGATAGCACTCCGCCGCGCACGGCACCGGTCCGGTCCACTCAGGGTGCCCGGCCAGCAGTGTCCCCCGCCGGGTCGCGGCAAACGCCACGACCGATACGCCCAACCGCACCGCGCTGGGAAACACCACGTTGCCGACGCGGCGATGGGCCATGTTGTAACGGAGCATCAGCACATCGACCCGACCGTCCGCGACGAGCGCCCGGCCGACCTCGCCGTCGTGCGTCGAGGCGCCGACATAACGGATGCGCCCGTCGTCTCGCCATTGCCGCAGAGTATCGAGCACGCCGGCGGGACCGAAGATCCGGTCGTCGTCGTCGGACGGATTGATGTACTCGGCGAAAAACAGATCGACCACATCAACGCCGAGCCGTTTCGTAAGCGACCGACGGGACCGTTCGAGGCCCGTGGCAGAGCGAGACCCGCTCCCGGTCGCCACGACAACCTGTGACCCCACCTCGCCCAGAAGCAGCGGCAGGTCGGCGAACGCCTTCAGATGCGACGGGCCATAGAAGAAGAAGAGATTGATGCCGGCGTCGAACGCGGCGCGTACGCTGGCCGGCGGCTGCCCCGGGTACGCGGCCAGCCCGAGCGGTCGGACGGGTGTGCCAGCGCGGGTAGTGATCACCTACTCGGCGAGACTCCGCAGATAGTTGACGAGATGCCAGATGTCGTCGTCGCTCAGGCGGGTCGCGTACGCCTGCATGTCGGCGGTGACGCCTTCCTTGATCACGGTGAAGATCTCGCCGTCGCTCTCGCCGTGCTGCCACACGTCGTCGGTGAAGTCGGACGGCACGCCGCCGGCGTGCGACATGTCGCCGTCGCCGAGCCCCGCATTGCCGTGACATTCGCGGCACATGAAGACATAGCGCTGCCGGCCCACGCGGCGTGAATCGGCCGTCGCCTCGATCGGGTTGTCGAGCGCCTGCACGTCTGGATGCCGGTGCGGGCTGGGCGGATGCTCCTGCGCCGTCGTCTCCACGACCGCACCGGCGACGCACCAGCCGAACACCGCCACCACCATGGCGCGGGCGAACCACCTCGAGACGGTCAGTGGCATCTCATTCCTGCGACGCATCGAAGTTCTCCCACATATATTCGGGAAAGTAGGTATGGAGCTGCACGAAGATCTCGTGGATCAAGTTGACCGCCCGATGCACACCGTAGCCATGGTGGTTCCGCTCGGCGGTGAGGGCGACCGAGAAGGCGCCGCCCCGGACGTACCCGCGGACTGCGGCGCGTCGAGGATCGATCCGGCGGTGCTCCGGCAGGTCGCGGCCAGTCCGACTCCCGACGAAGCAGCGGAGCGCGACGCCGACCGGAGATCGTGCCGGGACGTTCGGGAGGAGGTCCCGAAAGACGAACGCGCCGGTCGTCGGAACGTAGCTCAACACGAACGGGGTGGCGGTCAGCCAGAGAAACTTGAACCGATGTCGTCCACCACGCGCCGGCGCTTCCGCGAATCCACGAAATACACCACGGTCGGCATAGCCTTGCAGCCGCTCGCGCACCGCGGCCAGTCCGTCCTCGCGCGACGCACGAGCGCGCCCGCCGTGCCGTCCGCCCACCTATCCTAGACGGGGCCGGCGGCCCCGAACCCCGCCGCCGTCGCTAGCGGCGGCCCAATGCCCCGCGCCGCTCGTGCGTGCCCTGGAGCCCGTCCCAACCTGCACCGCGGGCTCCCTCTAGTGGTAGTACGACATCACGCCCGGCTCGACCTTCCCGAGGAATCCCGGCGGGTACTGACCCCGCAGCCAGAACTCCTTTTTTGCCTGGACGTTGATGATGCTCGGCCGGCTCTCGTCGAGCGCCACCTGGTACGCCCGCTCGAGCGCCGGACGCATCTCGGCCGCCTTGGTGACGTACTCCCCGTGCGTCCCCAGCGCCTCCCCGAGCTTGTCGTAGCGCAGGTTCTCCTGGAAGAGATGAACCGGCAGCCCGACGGTGTTGTTCGCCTGGCCCGACCAGGTGCCCCACGCGTTGTTGTTGTAGACGATGAGCACCGCCGGCAACTTGTACTTCGAGAGCGTCTCGAGCTCCATCGCCGTGTAGCCGAAGCCGGCATCCCCGGTCACCGCCACGATCGGATGTCCCTGGAAGTCGGCCTGCGCCCCGACCCCGTGCTGCACCGCGGCCGCGACACCGACGGTGTAGCCGACGTCGGGACCGATCGCGCCGTATTGATAGGCGCCGTTGATGATCTGGCCGGGACGGAACGACCGGAGGTAGCGGCGCGTGTATCTGGCGATGCCGTAGCCACCCTGGAGGATCGTCGTCCGATCCCGCGGGATGTTCCCGTTTTGTAAGAAGTCGGCCAGCTCTTTCGCAATCACCGCGGGATGCACCGCGTCGGTGTAACCGAGACCGGTCTGGTAGTACTCCGCGTTCTCGGCGTCGAACGCTTGCCGCGCGGCGGCCACTTCACCGACCCACGCGCCATGCCGTTGCCGCGGCATCGCATCGGCGAGCGCCTCGAGCGCCGCGCGCTCATCGCTCACGATGCCGAGATCGATCGGCAAGTTGCGACCGATGTCCTCCGCGTCCGGATCGATGCGGATGTAGCGCGCGTCCGGTCCGAACGCGAACTCGCCGAGCGTCGGCATGCAGTACTGGCCGACGAGCAAGACGACGTCGGCGCTCATCAACGCCATCGGCGCCGCGTCGGCCGACAGCTCGTGGTCGGCCGGGAACTGCCCCTTCATCGCCCCCGACTCGACCACCGGAATCTGCGCCCGCTCGGCGAGACGCTTGAGTGCGTCCCACGCCTTGCTATAGAAGACGCCGTTGCTCGAGACGATGATCGGTCGCTCGGCGCCGCGGAGCATCTGCACCGCCTGGTCGATCGCCTTCGGATCGGGATGCGGCTTGGTATCGGTCCGGTACTTCGTCTTGTCGTAGAAGAACTCGAGCTCGGTGGCGTCATCGAATCGCGCCCGCGCGATCTCCGCCGGGAAGTCGATATGCACCGGCTTCGGCACCCCGCTCCGAAGCTGCCGGAAGGCGTAGGCAGCATACTCCCAGGTCCGCGCCGGGGTGATGAGGCGCTTGCCGTATTTCTTAATCCCTTCCGTCAGAGGCTGCTGATACTGATCCTGAATACCCTGCTCGGTATCTTCGGCAAAGATCGTCTTGTTGCTCGCCAGGACCAGCACCGGCGACCGCGCCGAGTTCGCCGCCGCGACGGCGCAAATCATGTCGGTGAAGCCAGGCCCCTCCGTCCCCGACGTGGCGGCGATCTCGCCAGTGGCGCGGCAGAAGGCGTCGGCCGCGTGGCAAAGCGAGCCCTCATGCCGTCCGGAATAGGTCGGGATGCCGGTGTCGGCGATCGCATGGATGACGTCGTAGTTGCCGGGGCAACAGAACAGCGCCTTCACCCCTTCTTCCTTACACGCGCGTGCGAACACCTGCGCGCCGCTCATCGGAAAGTCGACGCTCGGCAGCGGTGCGCGCTTCGCACGCTCGAACTCGCTCGGGATGGTGATCGGCTTGGCGTCTTCCTCGGCCGCGCGGACGACAGCCCCGGTCCCAAGCGCGGCCGCCGTGGCCCCGGCGCCGCCCAAGACGGCCTGCCGCATGAAATTCCGACGCGACTCGACGGTGTCGCGCTTGGCTCGCTTCGGCATCCGTTTCTTATTCAGAGTCGTCATGCCCGGGTCCTTTCCAGCGTCGAGACGTGTTCCGCGCCGAAAAATCTATATAGACTCGCATGCTAACGTGACGGCTCTTGCACTGTCAATTCATTGCAACAAAGGACTTTAGCGAAGACCGGCCACAGACCGCGTAGGGCTGTGGTCTAATGTGGGGTCGCATCCAGCGCTGTGTTGGCCCATTGCCGAGGGAGGCCCCGAATGATCCGCGTATCGACTGCCCATCTGATCCGTCTCGCCGTGCTCCTCGTCGCCATCACAGCCCTCGTCTCCGTCAACGTCGTCGAGGCGCAAGAAGAAGACCGGTGGGCAGAAACGATGGCCGTATTCGAAGAGGCCGACCGGACATCGCCGGCACCACAGAACGGTGTGGTCTTCACGGGGAGCTCCAGCATCCGGCGATGGAATCTCGAGAAGTGGTTCCCGGGAATGGGCTACCTCAACCGTGGCTTTGGCGGGTCGCAGATCCCAGACGCCATCCGGCATATCGACACGGTGGTGCTCAAGCACAAGCCGCGGCTCGTCGTGTTCTACTCGGGGGACAACGACACCAACGCCGGCAAGTCTGGAGAGACGGTCTTCGCCGACTTCAAGACGTTCGCCGGCAAGGTTCACGCCGAGCTGCCCCAGACCCGGATCGCCGTCATCTCGATCAAGCCGAGTGTCGCGCGCTGGCACGTGGTCGACGAGGTCCGCAAGGCCAACGATCTGATGCGGGAGTTTGCCACACAGAACGACTACATCGGCTTCGTCGACATCGAGGGGACGGTGCTTGGCTGGGACGGCACCCCGAACCCCGACCTGCTCGTCGAGGACGGTTTGCACATGACGCCGGCCGGTTACGCGATCTGGACAGCGGCGCTCAAGCCGTTCCTCGGGTCCTCGACCGCCACGATGGAGGTCCCCTCATCCGAGCGGGACAATTCCAGAGCGGTATCGCCGATCCGGCGGCCGGGAGAGTAGTACTCAGAACGGTCCGGGGAGGACTTCCAGACTACTTATCGGAACTGCAGGTACTGCTGCGTAGTCGAGTATCCGCGGATGCGGGGGCGTCGCCCTGGTCCTCCACGACCCCAGCACGGACGCACTGCCCGCTCTGACACGCGAGATCCGGGCCTTGCTCGAGCTGCTCTGGGTCAACAGCCAGGGCCCCACGCTGCACAGTCCGGGCGGGACGTCAGACGGTAGCAACTCCCATGCTGGCTCCCGTTCGAGCACCCTCGCCAGGGTGAGGGACATGTCATCGCCCTCGAACGCCTTCCTCCCTGTCAATATCTCGAACAAGACCGCGAACGGAGCCGGAGCCCCCCTTGCCGATGAGGGCGGTCACGTCATAGTGGCCGAGGCGGTCACCAACGTTTAGATCCATTCACTCCGCGGCGACCGCGACCGGCACGTCACGCGCACAGCGGACGCCGACGTTGCTCGTGTGCGCCTCAGCCGAGAACGCCAATCGGACCGAGAGCCGCCACACTTCCGGATAGTTGAGCCACGAGGCGCCGCGCATCACGCGGAGTCGACCCGACTCGGACGGCTGCGGGTTGGTGACCGGCGCGTCGGTGTAGAAATCGTCGATCCAGCCGTCGACCCACTCCCAGACGTTGCCGCTGATGTCGTGGAAGCCGAGACCGTTGGCCGGGAATGAGCCGACCGGCGCGGTGTTGACCCACGTGTCGGCGCCGCCGGTCGTGCCGGCGCAGCATTCGGTGTGGCCGAAGTTGGCATAGTCGCGCGTCAGCTGATTGCCCCACCAGAAGATGGTGCCGTCGCTCCCGCCGCGCGCCGCGTATTCCCATTCGGCCTCGGTCGGTAGACGAGCGCTCGCCCAGGCGCAGAACACTGCGGCGTCGTTCCACGCAAGATGGACGACCGGGTGGGCGCGCCCCTGCGGGAAGTCGGGCTCCTCGGGCCGTGCATAGCCGATCGTCTGCACGAACCGATCGTACTGACCGACAGTCACCTCGGTCTCCATCAGGTCGAACGCCGACAGCGTCACCTCGTGCCGCGGCCGCTCGCTCTCGAGACAGAACGGATCGTCCGGCACGCACCCCATCTGGAACGTTCCGGCCTCGACCCGCACCCACGGCAGGTCGACGCCCTGTGCTGACACCGCCTGCGAGGCACACAGGACGACGAGAACAACGAACGCGACCCAGGAACCTGGAACGTAGAACCTTGAACCTCGGCGGCTCCGCCTCTCACCAGCCGACGGCATACATCATCCGACGCGGGTCCGCCCCGGCGGTCATCGTCCCGGCCTCCGGATTCATCAGGACGCCTTGCATGTTGCCGAACACCCATTCGCCCGCCACCTCGACGGCGTGCCCCATCGCCTCGAGGTCGGCCGTGACCTGTGGCGCAATCCGCCCTTCGAGACGGACGGTGATGTCGGAACCGGGACGATAGAAGCTCGGGTCGGCGACGAGCGCGACCCGCGGAGCCTCGATCGCCTCCTGAATCCCCATCCCGAAGTCGAGGACGTTCAACAGCACCTGGAACTGCGTCTGGCCGATCGTCTCGCCGCCAGGAGTGCCGAGCGCCAAGTGGAACTCGCCGTCTTTGAGGACAAGCGTCGGGGAGTTGTTGAGGATCGGGATCTGTCCGCCGCGCGCGTAGTTGACGTGGTCGGGATACGGCGCGGTCGAGCCGTGCCGGGTGCCGTTGTTGAAGATCAGGCCGGTGTCGCCGACGACGACGCCGGTGCCCCACAGACTGCCGAGCGTCGGCGTCGCGACGACGACGTTGCCGTCCTGGTCGACCACGGTGAAGCTGGTGGTGCTCCCCGGATAGCTCCGTTCACTGCGGACGCCGGCGTACGCCATCTCGCTCGACGCCGCGACGCGGGCCGTCTGGGCCCCGGGCGGCATCCCGTGGGCTGGATACGCCATCGCCGCCGGCGGGTCTGTCGCGATCAGGGCACGGCGCGTGTCGGCAAACGCCTTCGAGAGCATCCCCGCGGTCGGCATCTCCGTTGTCGCCGGGTCGGCGACGTAATGATAGATGTCCGACTTCGCCACCTTGATCGACTCGGCCACCGCGTGAATCGCCTCGGCCGAGTTGTGCGCCATCGACGCCAGGTCGAAGCCTTCGACCAGGTTGAGCTGCATCGTCACTTCGAGCCCGCCGCGCGACGTCGTCGGACTCGAATAGACGTCGTAGCCGCGGTAGGTGGTGTGGACCGGCTCGGCCCAGATCGGCTCGTACGCGGCAAAGTCGGCCCGGGCGAAGAGCCCGTCGTGCCGCTGGTAGAAGCGGGCCATCGTGCGAGCGATGTCGCCCTTGTAGAACCGGTCGAACGCCGCCCGCAGCGCACGGGAACGATTGGCCCCGGCGGCTCGTGCGGTATCTTCCGCCTCGACCAGCTTCCGCAGCGTCCGCCAGAGGTCGGCGAAGCGCATGACCTGACCGACGACCGGTGCTTCGCCATCGGGCAGGAAGAGCGTGCTGGTCGTCTCGAACCGCTCGAACAGCTCGCGGTTCCGCGCGATCGACCGCGACACGTACGGGTCGATCGCATGCCCCTGTTCGGCGTACAGCAACGCCGGCGCGAGCACCTCGCCGAGGCTCATCATGCCGAAGCGATCGAGCAACGCGATCCAGCCGCCGAGCAGCCCCGGCACCACGCCCGCTTTCATGCCGCGGTTCAGCGCATCGGCCTCCAACTCGCCCGCGTCGAGCGCGCGGGGCGCCGCGCCGGTCGCGTTCAACGAATGGACCTCTCCACTCGCCGCGTCGTAGATCGTAAAGAAGCCGTTCCCGCCCGCCCCCGACATCATCGGCTCGACCTGATTCAAGGTGGCGAGAATCGCGACGGCGGCGTCGGCCGCCGTCCCCCCGCGCTGCAGGATCTGCATTCCGGCCATCGAGGCGAGTGGATGGCCGGAGGTGATGAGACCATTGATGCCGGTGACGGCGGGACGGTGGGCAGCGAGACCATCGGTGACAGGCTTGGTCGAGAGCGTCGCTTCGGTCGATGTGGCATCGGCGGCGGGCTGGCCGGAACAGGCGACGCCGGCGGCTATCGCGAGCGGCGCGGCGAGATATGCGACACGAGACTTCGGCCAGCGCATCTCCTACCCCCCGACCGCAATCCCCGTCACCTCGAAGCGCGCGCCGAAGAGAAGCGTGCCGGAGCCGAGGAACGCGCGGGCCGGCGGGGCGTTGTTGAAGTACTCGCGGTACACCCGGTTGAAGTCGCCATACATCGACACGTCCGAGCAGAACACTTGAACGGTGACGAGATCGTCCATCGTCATGTTGGCTTCGGCCAAGACCGCTTGGATGCCATCGAGCACGTTGCGGGCTTCTTGCTCGGCGGTCGCCGGGGGGCGGCCCGTCTCGGGGTCGAGCCCGAGGCGGCCCGCAACGTACAAGGTGTTGCCGGCGAGCACGGCGTCGCTAAACGGTGCGGTGACGCTGCGTCCCGGGAGATTGATCGCCCGTGGCTCGAACGATCCCTGCGTGGCGGTCAGCGTCGTCGCGGCGGTCGCCGCGAGCGCGCCGAGGATGCTCCCTAGAACAATGCCGGTCCGAAATCTCTGCGCTCGCTGCATGACATCCCTCCGCAGGCTCTATGTGCCGGTGAGTAGGACGGTCGACCCGGTCGTCTGGCGCGCTTCGAGGTCGCGATGCGCTTGCGCCGCGTACTCGAGCGCGTAGGTTTGGTTCACTTCGATCTTGACGGCGCCGCTGCCGACGACGTCGAAGAGATCCGCGGTTGTGGCCTCGAGCTCTTCGCGTGTCGCGGTGTACGTCGCGAGCGTCGGACGCGTGAGAAACAGTGACCCTTTCGCCGCGAGGATCGCCGGGGAGAACGGCTCGACGGCACCCGAGGTGTTGCCAAAGCTCACCATTAAACCGCGTGGCTGCAGGCAGGCAATCGAGTCGCTGAAGGTGTCTTTGCCGACCGAGTCGTAGACGACCGGTACCCCGTTGCCGTCGGTCAACTCCTTGACCCGGTCAACGAGATTCTCTTGCGTATACACGATCGGATGGTCGCACCCGTGCGCCTTGGCGAGCTCGGCCTTCTCGGGCGTGCCCACCGTGCCGATGACGGTGGCGCCGAGGTGCTTAAGCCACTGACAGGCGAGCAGGCCGCACCCGCCGGCCGCGGCATGGAACAGCACCGTCTCTCCAGCCTTGACCGGATACGTGCGCCGAATCAAATACTGGACCGTGCAGCCCTTGAGCATGACGGCGGCCGCCTGCTCGTCCGTGACGCCGTCCGGGATCTTCACCAACTGCTTCGACGCGATCACGCGGCGCTGCGTGTAGCTGCCGAGGCTCATGCAGTAGGCGACCCGGTCGCCAACGGCCACCTCCCTCACGCCGTCCCCCACCGCTTCGACGACGCCGGCGCCTTCGTTCCCGATGGTTGCCGGAAACGCCGGCACTTTGTACAGACCGGTCCGAAAGTAGACGTCGATGAAGTTCAGACCGGACGCCGTCTGTCGGACGACCGCCTCGCCTGAACCAGGCTCGGGGACATCGACCTCCTCCCATCGAAGGACGTCGGGACCGCCGTTCTCATGAATGCGTACCGCGTGTGTCATGGCTCACTCCGAATGTGTGGCTAGCAGCCCGTGGTGGTGCGGCGCCGATCTTAGCGGTTGGGCTACCATAGCGCCACCGCATGGCCACGCCGACCGGCGCCTTCGACGCGCACCATCCCCCGTCATCCGACCTGCTCGCCGACTGCGTCCATTGCGGATTCTGCCTCCCGGCCTGTCCGACGTATGCGCTCTGGAGCCGCGAGACCGACTCGCCGCGGGGGCGCATCCATTTGATGAAGGTGGCACTGGAGGGCAAGGCGCAGATCACCGACGACTTCGTGCGACACTTCGACACCTGCCTCGGCTGCATGGCGTGCGTCACCGCCTGTCCGTCGGGCGTGCAATACGACAAGCTGATCGAAGCGACCCGGCCGCAGCTCGAGCGACACGTCAAACGCTCCCGCGGCGACCGCCTGTTTCGCCAGCTTATTTTCTCACTCTTTCCGTATCCCGGACGCCTGCGGTGGGTGGCGTTCAAGCTGTGGGCCTACCAGCGTCTCGGTCTGCAATGGCTGGCGCGTACCAGCGGCGTGCTCACCCTCCTGCCGGCCCGCGTGCGCGCGTTGGAGGCGATGGCGCCGCCGATCACGCTCGGCGGCGTGTGGTCGTCATGGTCATCGATGCCGGCGGTCATTCCAGCGATCGGCACCCAGCGGCGACGGGTCGCGATGCTTCTCGGCTGCGTCCAGCGCGTCTTCTTCAGCGACGTCAACGAGGCAACGGCGCGCGTCCTCGCGGCAGAAGGATGTGAAGTGGTGATTCCGCAGGGTCAGGGCTGCTGCGGTGCCTTGATGCTCCACGCCGGGCTCGAGGAAGAGGCGATGGCGATGGCGCGGCAGTTCATCGACGCGTTCGAGGCGGAGCTGGCGAATGTCGACACGATCGTGATCAACGCGGCCGGCTGCGGCTCGACATTGAAGGAGTACGGCCATCTGCTGCGGGACGATCCGAACTACGCGACCAAAGCGGAGACGCTCGCCGCCAAGTGTCGCGATATTTCCGAAGTGCTGGCCGAGCTCACGCCTCAGGCGCCGCGCCACCCCGTCCCGCTGCGAATCGCCTACCACGACGCCTGTCACCTGCAGCACGCGCAGCAGGTGAGCGCCGAGCCGCGTCAGGTGCTATCGACGATTCCGGAGCTCGAGGTGCTCGAGATCCCGGAAGCGGGGCTCTGCTGCGGGTCGGCCGGGATCTACAACCTCGTCGAGCCGGAATCGGCGCGTGAGCTGGGCCGCCGCAAGGCGCGACACGTCGTCACAACCGGTGCCGACGTGGTGGTCTCGTCGAATCCCGGATGCTTGCTGCAGATGAAGGCCTCGCTGGAGGAGGAGGGGCGCTCGCTACCGATGCTCCACCTCGTGCAGGTGCTGGACGCGTCGATTCGCGGTGCGACGCCAGGGCGCTAGGTGAGTGCGCGCCCTAACATGGGGCGACCGGGTCTGGCGCCGCTCGCGCACATCCCTCAGAAATATATGGACTCCTCCCGGGGGCAAGAGAGCGACGGCGGAACAGCCACCAGCTTGGGTGCAGCAAGATATCCGGCCTCTAGTGTGGCACCACTGCGGTTCCGGGCCACGATGGACAAGGCGCTACATCGGGGACCAGAGACCGGCACGGGCTGACAGGGGTACCCAGTGTCTGAATCGGTCGCGTCCGATGTCGGTCCGACCTGTGGGGTCATCACATGTTTCTCACGTAGCTACTCGAAGCGGACGGGGTCCATGGTGACGGCCCCCTGGTGGAGGGGTGTGCACGCGGTGCCGGTGCGCTGCCGACGGTGGCCGGCGAGCACCACGCTGCGCGCCCCGTGCGTCAGGAGGGAGCGTAGATACCGGTGGCCCTGTTTGGTGATCGCGCCCCGGCGCCGCCGGGTGCCACTGGAGTGTTCCCGGGGCGTGAGCCCCAGCCAGCTCGCAAACTGCCGGCCCCGCCGGAACGCGTGGATGTGCCCGACGCTCGCCACGAGCGCGGTGGCGGTCAAGAGCCCGACCCCCGGCACCTCGGAAGCAACCGCTGCGTTCCCGCGTCGTGGGCCGCAAAGGTCGTGAGCTGTTGTTCCACCGTCTGAATGCGGGTTTCGCGCTCGCGGAGCTCCGCGTCGACGAGTCCCAGGGCGGTGCGCAGGTGGACCGGCAGCGGAAGCTCCGCGTCTTCGAGCAGCCGCGGGAGCTGCGTCAGGACGGTCCGCGCCCCCAGGGACAGCGTGACGCCGTGTTCGCGCAGCAGGCCCCGGACGGCAGTGGTGCGGGTCGTCATCCACTGCTGCCGCACGCGCGGTGTAACGCGACGAGCGCTTGCTGCTCAGGACGCTTCACCGCCCCCGGCACCACCGTCCCGCTGCGGGCCGCCTCCACTAACGCCTCGACGTCGGTGCGACCCGTCTTCTGCCGCCGTACGTAGGGGCGCACATACTGCGCCGGCAGCAGCGACACCTGATACCCGCAGCGGCGCGCGACCCGTCCCCAGTGATGCGCCATGCCACACGCGTCCATGACGACGTGACTGGCCGCCTGCGTGCGGCAGAACCGTTCGAACTGGCGGCGCGTGAAGCGATGATGGGCCTGGAGGCACCCCCGCCGGTCGGCGACAGCGACTTCGAAGACACTCTTTGCGAGATCAACCGCGACGGTCGTAGGATGCATGATGGTCTCCTCTCCAGTTTGTGGTTTCCGGTCCGCTTGCCACGGCCATGATGCCGCAACAAAGGACCGGGAGGAGTCCAGTCCATGACCAGCTCGCCTCGAGGACGTCCCTGGTCGCTAGGTGAAGCCACGAGCTTCGCTCGCCAAAGGCAGACGGGATATGCGAGACCGGCGCCCGAGAATCGTCGAACGTTCTGCTCAAAGCCCACCAGGGCCGCGGCCGGCGTTCAGCAGGCCGCCCGGATCGAAGCGTCGCTTCACCGCCCGCATCACAGGCAGGCTGTCGCCGATCGGGCCCCATGGGTCAACCCGCTGACGGAGCGCGGCGTCGCCGCCCCGGATGACCGCCGAGCCGCGGCCTATCGACAGTCGCTCGCGCAGCTCGGTGATCAGACGCGCCTGCGCATCGAGCGAGCCGTCGAGCCGCAGGTCGACCACGCCGAGCCCGGCCCGGCCAGCGGCCGACATCTCCAGCCCATTCGAGACCGCCAGCGTGCGCAGCCAGACCAGCGTCGGAATCAGCTCGGCCGGCACGCAGCTCACCTTGAGAAGGGTACCCAACGTCCCCCCCGCTGAC
The DNA here is from genome assembly GCA_963662965.1 of Vicinamibacterales bacterium. GTDB lineage: Bacteria > Acidobacteriota > Vicinamibacteria > Vicinamibacterales > UBA8438 > DTWD01. The sequence continues at coordinate 1,425,460 of OY759970.1, forward strand.
GGCGACCAGTGCCCCGCGTGTTGCTCCCAGGCCACCGTCTCCTCACCGCCAGCCAGGATGCGGCTCGTGCCACGCGACCCCACCATATCGCGCGCTTCGGCTGCCTGCTGCGCCGCCGCTTGCTCCACCGATTCGAAGCGGACGAGCAACTGCGTCACGGCAGAAGTCGACGCGAGCTCGAGCGCGGTCGGCGTCAATGCCGAGGCCGACAGGTCGGCCACGACATCCGCCGACGACTCGAGCGAGCCGAGCACAACCTCAACGGTGCGCGATGCGGGCGCCACCGGCGCCAGCTTGAACGTCGCCGTGACGACCACGGCGAGACACCCGAACGAGCCGGTCAGGAGACGCGAGACGTCGTACCCGGCAACGTTCTTCACGACGATGCCGCCGGCCTTGGCGACCTCGCCATCGATCCGCACCATCGTGACACCGATGATCGAGTCGCGCGGTGCGCCGAAGCCCTGCCGCCGCGGGCCGCTGTCGTTGGTCGCCACGATGCCGCCAATCGTCGCGCGGTCGGCCCACGGCGGGTCCCACGGCAGCCACTGTCGGTGAGCGGCCAGCGTGGCATTCACCGAGGCCAGCGTCGCCCCGGCCTCGATGGTCGTGGTGAGGTCGCCGTGACGGTGCGCGACGACCACACTCAACCGCGCGGTCGACAGCAAGAGATCGATTGGGCCGCTCGGCGTACCCCACGCCAGCTTGGTGCGCCCCCCGACCACCATCACCTTCAGCTGCTCGGACGACGCCCAGGCCAACGTCGCTGCGAAGGCGTCGCCGCTCGCCGGCTCGGCGACGAGACGCGGACGCACGCCGTCGACCGCGTCGTTGTCGGTCGCGGCTCTCGCGGTGTCGTCACCCGACCGGGCCCGGACTTGTGCCACCAGCGCGTCGGTCGACACGACCGCCATCAGAGGCGCTCCGCGAGTCCCGCCGCCTCCGCCGGATGCCGGCGATACGGACCGGGCACCTCGCCACAGAGACGCGGTGTGGGAAACACCTTGCCCGGATTGCAGAGGTAGTTCGGATCGAAGGCGCAGCGAACGAGCTGCATCGTATCGAGATCACTCTCACTGAACATCTTCGGCATGTGCTCGGCCTTGTCGGCACCGACGCCATGCTCGCCCGTGATCGACCCGCCGGCGTCGAGGCAGTAGGTCAAGATCTCCGATGCGACGTCCTGCGCCAGATCGGCCTGCCCGTCGACCCGATCGTCGTAGCAGACGAGCGGATGGAGGTTGCCGTCGCCGGCGTGAAAGACATTTCCGATCTTGAGGCCCGACCGTTCGGAGAGCGCCTGGATCCGGCCGAGCACTTCGGGGAGCTTCGTCCGTGGAATGACGCCATCTTGCACGTAGTAATTCGGCGAGACTCGCCCCATCGCCGCGAAGGCCGCTTTCCGGCCCTGCCAGAACCGCGCCCGCTGCTCGTCCGTCTGCGCGACCTGGATCTCCCGCGCCTCGGCCTCGGTACAGACCTGCTCGACGCGGGCAAAGAGCGCGGTCACATCCGCCTCGGCGCCATCGAGCTCCACGATGAGAATCGCGTCGGCCTTCGGAAAGTTCGGATGGACCGCCTCCTCCGCCGCCTCGACCGTCAGCCGGTCCATCATCTCGACCGCCGCCGGAATGATGCCGGCGCTGATGATGCCCGAGACGGCGTTGCCGGCCGCCTCGGTCGAATCGAACGCCGCCAGCAGTGTCTGCACCGCCGCCGGCTTGCGCAGCAAATTGAGCGTGATCTTGGTCACGACGGCGAGCGTCCCCTCGGAACCGACCAGGACGCCGAGCAGATCGAGACCGGGCGCATCGAGTGCCGCGCCGCCAAAGTGGACGAGCTCGCCGTCAGGCAGAATCGCTTCGGCCCCGAGCACGTGATGAACGGTGAACCCGTACTTCAGGCAGTGCGCGCCGCCGGAGTTCTCGGCGAGGTTGCCGCCAATGGAGCAGATGACCTGGCTCGACGGATCGGGCGCGTAGTAGTAACCGTCCTTGGCGACCGCCTTGCTGACATCGAGGTTCATGACGCCCGGCTCGACGGTGATCCGCCGATTCGGCAGATCGATCTCCAGAATGCGGTTCATCCGCGTCATGACGATCAGAACACCGTCCGGATGCGGCATCGCCCCGCCGGAGAGACCCGTCCCCTGGCCACGCGCCACGAACGGCACCCCCGACTCATGGCACAGCCGCACCACCCCTTGCACTTGCGCGGTCGATGTCGGAAGCACGGCGACCCCTGGCTTCGAACGGAGCTTCACGAGCCCATCGGTCTCGTAGGTCAACAGCTCGCCGTCGTCGCGGACGATGCCGTCCGCGCTGACGATGCGCTCGAGCGCGGTGAGGAAACTCGTATCCATACGAAGTCTCAGGTCTTAGGGGCGAGAATATTGATCAATGACCCGCGAGATCGCACGCTGACACACGCGACAGAATCCAACCGGGTTCCGCGTGAACATGATGCAATCGATCTCAGGGCGGTAGAGTCCGGTCGGCTCGTACGACGCCCCTTCGAATGCCCCGACCTTACCGGCATGCGTCATGGTCTGAAGCGCGGCGGTCTCACGCTCCATCTGCGCGGTGAAGTGCGCATCCATCTCGATCTCGGGCGCCCCCTCGGCTCGCAGTTCGGCCCGCTGACGCTGCGCAGCGGTGCTCTCCGCCTCGAACGCGTCTTTGTCCCACGGCGTCGGGAGCAGTGTGTCGGCCTCGACCAGATCCTGCCATTTCAGCCGCGCGGGATCGTGCAGCGCCGTGGCGTTCGGCTCCCACGGCTCTGGATGGTACGTGCCACCGGTCTCGTAGGCGACGTCCGAGGTGTAGTACTCGTCGGCGAGTCCGGCGAAGTGATGACCGAACTCGTGGATGAACACGTACTCGGCAAACCCGGTGTCGGCGGCCGCAGTTGCCTGGAAGTTGAAGATGCCGCCGCCACCGTACTGCTCCTCGTTGACGAGGATCTCGATGAACTCGTACGGCGCGGCCGACGCCGCGTCACGCAGCGCACGGTTGTCGTAGGTGAGGATGTAGCGCTCCGAGTCGAAGATGTTGTACTCGGCCGACAGCGGCGTTCGACGAAACTGATCGGCGCGCGGCCGGCTGATGCCCGACTCCTCGGACGGGAGGTCGAGCCCCCACACATTGAAGTCGTCGCGCCGGCTCTTGAACGGCTCCTCCTCGAGCAAGGCGTCGACCAGCCGCTTCGCATCGCCGTGGAACTTCTCCTGCTCGGCCGCGGTGTACCCCTCCCCGATGACCAGCAGGTCGACGTTGTCCGACGGCGGCCCGCTGGTGAACAGTGGCCACACCTCGCCCATCGGCGATCGGTCGGCCGGGTTGACGAATCTGGAGTTCGGATCGATCACCGTCGACCACAGCTCGTGGAAGCTGTTCTCGGGGTCACGGACGTTGAGGACGACCTGGACCGGCTGCTTGGGCCATGGGAAGCGGAGCGACTCATGGAACACACGGTAGACTTCGCGTGATTCGGGAACGGTCTCCCACTCTCCGTAGATCGACGCGAACCCGCGTGAGTAGATCACGCGATTGGTGGCGCGATCGATCACCTCGAAGAGGTACTTCCCGAGATTGAGGTCGTCGACGAGTCGGGTGCGGCTTCCGGCCCACGCGCCGTCCGAGACCACCTGGTCGAGACCAAGGATTTCCGTGCCGCGACCGCCCGCGTGGAAGTAGTCGACGCGCATCGTCTTATCTATGAAGTGCGCATCGAAGGGGCTTTCGCTCGCGGACTGCTCGTGAGCTTCGGCGACCCCAGGCCGCGAATCGACATCCAGCGCGACCGACGCCAGCACGAGCAGCGTGAGGGCCGAGCCAAGCTGCCAGGAACGGGCAGGCATGTCGTACATTCTACCGCCGAAGGCGCCGTTAGCCGCGTCATGCCCGGTGTAAGCTGGCAACGTATGCGGGAAATGGTACGGCGCGTCGTTGGCCGAATACGCTCCGCGAGGCTACCGGCCCGACGCCTCTCTACGAGCCTCTCCGACAACGGGGTCTATCCACACGTCTGCCACCGTGCGGCAACTGACTATCGCTTCTTTAATCGTTTTCACCAGGACCCCAGCTACCGGGAGGTCCTCTAGCACGTTACTGAAGACATGGGCCAGCAGTACTTGGACATCATCACGCGAGATCCCGACGTCTTCGGGCGCATGGATCTGTTCAGGGAGAACGACGAGTACGGGGGTCCACTGCAATTCGATTATCCATCCGTCTGGCGCATCTCTCCGTCGACCCTTCGCTACGTCAAGGTCTTGGCAGACCTGAAGGAGCGGTGCTCGTGAACGGCGGGGCGGTACGCCCCAGCTGAGAGAGGACACTAATCGCTGACGGCCAGCGCGCCGGGGACGATCGGGCGGGTGCGAGGCAGCACACCGCGGTACGACAGCCACGCCACGAATGCGAGCATGCCGACGAACACGATGAGTTTCAGGATGTCGCCCGGCCCGCCGGCGGGAACCACCGCCCACAAGAACCAGAGCATCGACTGCGCCAAGCAAATGGCCCAGACGGAGCCATAAAAGAAGCGGCGCTCATGGCCCTCGTTCTTGGTCGACGCCTTCACCCGCGGCAGTTGGCCGAGGGCGCCGAGGATCCAGATCGCGATCGCCATTGGAAAGTACGCCGCGTCGTAGAGCTGGCGGAGCATCCATTCGCCGGCGATGATCGCCACCCCGAGACCGGCGAGGTTGAGCAGGCCAAAGGTGAGGACGGCGCTCCAGGCGAACGTGTAGCAGACACGCCGATACAAGGGGTTGGGGCGGTCTTCGGTGAAGCGAATGATGTACGGACGAGGCTCGCAGCCAGGCAGCTTGCCTCGGAGTCCGGCGACGGCCGTCCCCATCACCACGAGACCTAGCCACCCGGTCATACGCATATCGAATCCGCTCTCGAACAGATCAGCCGTCAGCGGTCCGGGGGTGATGAAAAACACCCAGATCCAGATCGGCCAATGGTTCAACCGGTAGTACAGTTTGTTGCGATAGCGGATCTGGCGCTCACTCGCGAACTCGAGCGGGATGCCCCGCTCGTCGGTGCGTGGCACGTCAACCGTCATTAGTAGTGGTCCAGCGTACCCGTTTGCTTGACTCGTCCGACCGCCGCGCCGAAAACCGCGATCGCCAGCGGGAACCCGAGGCTCGCGAACCCGGCGAGCACGGCCACCGACGAAGCGACGTCCGAGAGCCCAGCCCCCTGGAGCAAGGTCGCCCGCAGCGCATCGAGCACGTGCGTGATCGGCAAGAGCGCGGACAGACGCTGCAGCGTCGTCGGCAGCATGTCAACCGGAAAGAATACACCGCCGAGGACCCACGAGAGCGCGCCGAACGCCCAGACCAGAGGGTCACCGTGCTTGAGCACCAGGGTAAATGCAGCCGACAGCACGCCGACGCTGGTCCAGCGTTTCTATTCTATGGGCGTGGTGGCACACAGTACAAGAAAACGCCCGACCTCGATTCTCGAGATCGGGCGTCAAGATACTCCCGGCAGTGACCTACTCTCCCACGAAGCTACCCTCGCAGTACCATCGGCGGTAGAGGGCTTAACTGCCGTGTTCGGCATGGGAACGGGTGTTTCCCCTCTCCTATGACCACCGGGAAACGTCACACCATCGTGTCTGGTTCCAGGTTCAGGGTTCCCGGTTCGCAGGTTCGTGGTCGTCGCCTGTCGGCGACATATCTGTCAAAGAACAACCACCGAGCCCCGAACATCCGTCGGGCACCCGGCGCCCCGCGGGTTGCGTCTTCGCGCGTCCCTACGAGGAAAAATCGACAATCCGCCTACGCTAAGGCTTCGGCGGACCCGCCATAACCGTCAGACGACGGCGGTCTGAATACCCAACAAACGGCAGTTTCCCAAAAACGCAGAAAAGAGAATATGGTCAAGCCTCACGGCTGATTAGTACCAGTTAGCTCAAGCTCTCACAAGCCTTACACATCTGGCCTATTACCTGGTGGTCTTCCAGGAGCCTTCAGGGACCCGAAGGTCCAGGGAGATCTCATCTTGGGGAGGGTTTCACGCTTAGATGCTTTCAGCGTTTCTCCCTTCCGAACGTGGCTACCCTGCACTGCCGCTGGCGCGACAACAGGTACACTAGAGGTTCGTCCATCCCGGTCCTCTCGTACTAGGGACAGCCTCCCTCAAATCTCCTCCGCCCATGGTAGATAGGGACCGAACTGTCTCGCGACGTTCTAAACCCAGCTCACGTACCGCTTTAATCGGCGAACAGCCGAACCCTTGGAACCTGCTACAGCTCCGGGATGCGATGAGCCGACATCGAGGTGCCAAACCTTGGCGTCGATATGAACTCTTGGCCAAGATAAGCCTGTTATCCCCGGCGTACCTTTTATCCGTTGAGCGATGGCCCTTCCATGCGGAACCACCGGATCACTAAGGCCTGGTTTCCCACCTGCTCGACGTGTATGTCTCGCAGTCAAGCTCGCTTCTGCCTTTGCACTCTACGGCTGATTTCCAAACAGCCTGAGCGAACCTTCGCGCGCCTCCGTTACATTTTGGGAGGCGACCGCCCCAGTCAAACTACCCACCAAGCAGTGTCCCTGACCTGGATAACAGGTCGAGGTTAGAACACCGAAATGCTAAGGGTGGTATCTCACCGACGACTCCCCCGACCCCAAGAGGCCGAGTTCAAAGTCTCCCACCTATCCTGCGCATAACACACCAGCACTCACTACTAAGTTGTAGTAAAGGTGCACGGGGTCTTTCCGTCTTACCACGGGCAACCGGCGTCTTCACCGGTACCACAAATTCGCAGTGCCCCTCGTTGAGACAGCGCCCAGATCGTTACGCCATTCGTGCAGGTCGGAACTTACCCGACAAGGAATTTCGCTACCTTAGGACCGTTATAGTTACGGCCGCCGTTTACCGGGGCTTCAGTTCAGAGCTTCGCCTTGCGGCTAACCCCTCCCTTTAACCTTCCGGCACCGGGCAGGCGTCAGACCCTATACGTCGTTTTCGACTTAGCAGAGTCCTGTGTTTTTAGTAAACAGTCGCCTGGGCCTCTTTATTGCAACTCCCTCCCGCTCACCGGGCGTGCCGGATCACGAGTTGGAGCACCCCTTCTTCCGAAGTTACGGGGCGAGTTTGCCGAGTTCCTAAACGAGGGTTCTCACTCGCGCCTTGGGATGTTCTCCCTGCCTACCTGTGTCGGTTTGCGGTACGGGTACCTAAACAACTCCTTAGAGGATTTTCTTGGCAGCGTGGCGGCACCCACTTTGTGGCCGAACGGCCTTGCCATAACACCTCAGGGAATACGAGCCACCGGATTTGCCTAGCGGCTCCCCCTACATGTCTGAACCTACACGTCCAATCGTAGGCTGGGCTAACCTCCTGCGTCCCCCCATCGTACAAACGTTGTCTAGGTAGTTCCGGAATGTTGACCGGATATCCATCCGCTACGCCTTTCGGCCTCGCGTTAGGACCCGACTAACCCTGAGCGGACGAACCTTCCTCAGGAAACCTTAGGCTTTCGGCGGAGTGGATTCTCACCACTCTTGTCGCTACTTATGCCGGCAGGGTCACTTCTCTACGCTCCAGTGGTTCTCACGATCCACCTTCACTGCCTAGAGAACGCTCCTCTACCACTCGCGAACCCCGTAGGGTTCGTCAAATCTACGGCTTCGGTACTGTGCTTGAGCCCCGTTGAATTGTCGGCCCAGAGCCGCTTGACCAGTGAGCTATTACGCTTTCTTTAAAGGATTGCTGCTTCTAAGCCAACCTCCTGGTTGTCTCGGCGTCTCCAGTTCCTTTCCCACTTAGCACAGATTTAGGGACCTTAGCCGGTAGTCTGGGCTGTTTCCCTTTCGACCCTGAAGCTTAGCCCCCAGAGTCTCACTCCCGGGATGCGTGTCGTCGGCATTCGAAGTTTGGTTGGATTCAGTAAGCTTGTCGGCCCCCTAGTCCATCCAGTGCTCTACCACCGACGCCGACCTCCCGAGGCTGCTCCTAAAAGCATTTCGAGGAGAACGGGCCATCACGAGGTTTGATTAGCCTTTCACCCCTACCCTCAGCTCATCCAAGCCGTTTTCAACCGACACTGGTTCGGGCCTCCACGTGGTGTTACCCACGCTTCACCCTGGCCAAGGGTAGATCACCTCGTTTCGCGTCTACTCCCCGCGACTATACGCCCATTTCGGACTCGCTTTCGCTACGGCTCGCGTTCGCTTAACCTCGCCACGAAGAGTAACTAGCCGGCTCATTATGCAAAAGGCACGCGGTCAGGCATTCCAACGGCGAACCGTCGGCATAGCCCTCCCACTGCTTGTAGGCATACGGTTTCAGGTACTATTTCACTCCCCTAACAGGGGTTCTTTTCACCTTTCCCTCACGGTACTGGTTCACTATCGGTCGCTAGGGAGTATTTAGCCTTAGGAGATGGTCCTCCTAGATTCTCGCGGGATTCCTCGTGTCCCGCGATACTCAGGAACCTACCCAGCGAGCCAGCCCCCTTTCGTCTACCGGGCTCTCACCGTCTCTGGCCGACCGTTCCAAGTCGTTCGACTAGAGGGCTGGTTTGTAACTCGCCGGCCTTGCGGCCTGGCAGGCCCTACAACCCCGACGTGCAAGCACATCGGTTTGGGCTAATCCGCGTTCGCTCGCCGCTACTAGCGGAATCACTATTGTTTTCTTTTCCTGCAGGTACTGAGATGGTTCACTTCCCTGCGTTGTCTTCAACGGCCTATGGATTCAGCCGAAGATACTCAGGCATTACCCTGAGTGGGTTGCCCCATTCGGAAATCCCCGGGTCAACGCTCGTTTGCAACTCACCGAGGCTTATCGCAGCTTGCCACGTCCTTCATCGACTCCTAGCGCCAAGGCATCCACCGTACGCCCTTAGTAGCTTGACCATATTCAGAAACTGACAATATTCAGAGCTCAGCGGCCGAAGCCTCCGATCTCTGAAGACATCAGTGCCTAATTGCACTGCGTTTTATACGGAAAACTACCGTTTGTAAGGTATTCAGTTGTCAAAGATCAGACCGGGGGAACATCGTCCCGCGGTCGAACTCTCGTGATCCGCGGGACGCTTCCCCCCGGACCCCATCGCTCGGTCGCTAGCGGGGGCCCCTCAGCCCAGCGCCGCTCCCTCGCGTAAATCCGATGCTACCAGCTAGCCAGCTAACAACTGGCCTGCCTAGCCGAAGCTCGCTTCAGTAAGCTCCAGCGAGCGAACGCTTGTGGAGAATACCGGGCTCGAACCGGTGACCTCCTGGTTGCAAACCAGGCGCTCTCCCAGCTGAGCTAATTCCCCCAGAATTTGTGGTGTGATGAATACCGAACTACGCCCATTCGGAAATGCTTCGGTGAGGGTCGTGAAGGAAGGAAACGCGCCGCCGTCCATCAGTCTCGATCACCGAATGTCACTCATCACTCGTCAAAAGCACGCTCCTTCTATGGTCCGCCTTCGCACGGCTTGCCAGCCGAAGCTCCCTCGGAGCGAAGGCTGGTGGGCCTGGGTAGATTTGAACTACCGACCCCACGCTTATCAAGCGTGTGCTCTAACCAGC
>OY759970.1:1437500-5221827 GCA_963662965.1 Vicinamibacterales bacterium
GTGATTCCGACGTAGTTGTCGGCGGTCTTCGACATCTTTTCCGTCCCGTCGAGCCCGACCAAAAGCGGCGTCGTCATGACGATCTGCGGTGCCACGTCGCACGACGGCATGATGTCCCGCCCGACGTTCAGATTGAACAGTTGATCGGTGCCGCCAAGCTCGACATCGGCTTGAAGGTAGACGGAGTCGTAGGCTTGCACCAGCGAATACAGGAATTCGTGGATGGCGATCGGCTGCCCCTTCTCGTAGCGTTGCCGGAATTCGCGCCGTTCGAGCATCTGCGCAACGCTGTACCGCGCCGCGAGACGAATCAGCCCTTCGCTCCCGAGACCACCGAGCCACCTGCTATTGAAATCGACGACGGTCTTCTCCGGGTCGAGCAACTTGAAGATCTGGTCCTTGTACGTCTCGGCGTTTTCGTCGATCTCCGTCCGGCTGAGCGCCGGCCGCATCTTGGACCGGCCGGTCGGGTCGCCGATCATCCCGGTGAAATCGCCGATTACAAAGATGACGTGGTGGCCAAGGTCCTGAAAATGCTTCATCTTTCGAATCAGCACTGTATGGCCCAGATGCAAGTCTGGCGCGGTCGGGTCGAACCCGACTTTGACGGTCAACGGCTCGCCCGACTCGGCCGCCTTCTCGAGACGCGTGCGGAGATCGGAGTCGCGGACCACATCCACGCACCCCTTGGTGAGGTAGGCGACTTGTTCGTCGAGCGTCATCGCCGGCAATTGTACAGGGTGGTCGTGCCGGCGCGGTTACCGCCGGGGCTGGAACCGACGCCCGTCGATCCGCCACCCACCATCGAGGACGATCTTGATCGCCTCCGGATAGATCCGGTGCTCCTCGATGAGGATGCGCGCGGCGAGGGTCTCCGCGGAATCGCCTTCCTGGAGCGGCACCACGGCCTGGCGAACGATCGGCCCGTTGTCGAGCTCGGCCGTCACGATGTGCACGGTCGCGCCGCTGACCTTGACCCCGAAGTCCCAGGCCTGCTGCTGCGCGTCGAGGCCGACGAACGATGGGAGCAGAGACGGATGGATGTTGAGGATGGCGTTCGGGAAGGCGGCGACGAAGGCCGGGCTCAGCAGACGCATGAAGCCGGCGAGGCAGACGAGGCCGACGTCGCGCGTCTTCAGCTCGGCGACAACCGCGAGGTCGAACCCCTCTCGCGACGGATAGTTCGTGCGACTGTGCGTGATCGCCTCGATGCCGGCCGTCCGCGCACGTTCCAACCCCGGCGCATCCTCCTTGTTGGAGATGACGACGGCGATCTGCGCGTCGAGCCGTCCGTCGTCGATCGCGTCGATGATCGCTTGGAGGTTGCTTCCGCGCCCCGAGATGAGAACACCGAGCTTACGGTTCATGATCTTTCGTCAGTTCGAATCAGGGCGCACACGGCGCGCTCCCGGCGGAGCGGCGCCGGGCATTGGGCCCCGGCTAGCGACGCCGACGGGGTTCGGGGCAGTCAGCCCCATCTGAAGGAGCCCGCGCACATGCGCGCCCTGGCCGTACGGTGCAACATCGGAGCTGCTGCGCGGCGAGCGTTCGTGGGGTCTCAAAGCGCCGGACTCGAGAAGTCGATCTCCGCGTACTCGACCGCGGGCGCGCCTTCGCGGATCTCACCGATACGCGCGGCGCCAACCTCGCCGCACGAGATGAGCTTCGCCAACACGCTGTAGGCGTCGGACCGGGCGCAGACAATGGCCAACCCGATACCCATATTGAAAGTGCGATACATGTCGTCGGTCGGCACTTCACCGCGCGTGCGAAGAAAGTCGAAGATCGGCGGGATCGGCCACGCCGTCGGGTCAATCACCGCGGTGCAGCCCTCCGGCAGAATGCGCGGCACATTGTCCGTCAGTCCCCCGCCGGTGATATGCGCGATCCCCTTCACCTGCCCGGTCTCGATGGCCGGACGAACGGTCGGCTGATACGAGCAGTGCGGCCGGAGCAACTCCTCGCCAACCGTGCAGCCGAGCTCCGCGATCTCCTCGTCCAGACCGAGACCGAGTTCGTCGAACAGGATCCGCCGAGCCAGGGAGTATCCGTTCGTATGGAGTCCGGTCGACGGGAGGCCCATAATGACGTCACCCGGCGTGATCGTCCGTCCGTCGATAATGCGTCCACGGTCGACGAGCCCGACGATGAACCCCGCCAGGTCATACTCACCGTCCGTATAAAAGCCAGGCATCTCAGCCGTCTCGCCACCGAGCAGCGCACAGCCGTTGTCCTTGCATGCCTTGGCGATTCCCTCCACGACCTCGGCCGACACCTCCGGCGACAAGAGGCCGGTCGCGAGATAATCGAGGAAGAAGATGGGCCGCGCGCCCTGCACCAGAATGTCGTTGACGCAGTGATTGACGAGGTCGCCCCCCACGGTGTTGTGCACGCCGGCGGCGAACGCGACCCTCAGCTTGGTGCCCACCCCGTCCGCGCTCGCGACGAGCACCGGCTCGTCCATGCCGCCGAGCTCCGGTCGGAACAGCCCCCCGAAGGTGCCGATATCGCTCAGCACGCCGTCCGTGAAGGTGGTCTTCGCGAGTCGTTTGACCCGCTCGACCACCTCGGCACCGGCGTCGATATCGACGCCGGCGCTCTTGTAATCCGTCACCCCTAAAACTCCAGCACCTGCATCGCCGCCTCGGCGACGGCTCGCGCCCGCGCGGTCTCGGATTCATCCCAATAGCTACCGCGCATCAGCACGTAGAAGCGCTCCTCCGGCATGTCCTCGTCGAGCATGTCGAAGGCGTCGCGGAGCAGCAAGAGCGACGCTTCAAGATCGTCGCGCGCCATGAGGCCGGCACGCACCCGTTCCGGTGTCCGCAGCGCGACCGCGCCCAGCGCGAGCGCGATCGGGGCGCGCCCCGGGTCGGCCGCGCCAATGCCGACGTCGAACAGCGCATCGAGGGCGTCCATCGCCCCGCCGCGACCGGCCATCGCCAACGCCGCCGCCGCGGTCGCCGCACCACGCAGCAGCGTCTGGTCGTCGCCACCCGTCGCCGCCCCGTACGCCAAGGCGTCGGCGACGTATCGAATCTGATTCGGGCAATCGGCGTCGAGAAGACATGCCGCCGCCGCGACGACTGGCAGGAGCGCGGCATCCGCGAACTCAGGCTCGGTGCCCGTGGCCTCCGCCTGCGCCACCGACAGCACCGAGAGCGCCCGCTCGTCGCCGATCTTCCCGAGTGCCAGCAACGCGTCGTCGCGGAGCGGTCCGCCTTCGGACGCGATACGCACGAGCGGCTCCACCGCGTACGACGCCCCGTAGTCGCCCAGCGCCTCGATGACGCCGCCGCGGAAGTAGGCCTCGCCTTCATCGACGTCACGCACGAGGCGCGCGCGCACCGCGGCATCGTCGTCATGCGCCGCCAAGGCACGCACCAGGGCGGGGCGCACGAACTCCGATGTCTCGCGGTCGAGCGCGGTCAGCAGCTTCGGAACCAGCATTGGATCGGGGGCGTGCTCGGCGTAGTCGTAGGCGGCGGCGCGGACGCGGTCGTTCGGCGAATCGAGCGCCGCGCGAAAGAAAGCGTTCGCCTGTGTCCCGCCGAATCCATAGAGCAGGACCGCCGCGCGAAACTGCACGTAGCTGTCCTCGTGCCCATTCGCCGCCTCGATCAGGGCGGGCACCGCCGTCGCCGCCTCGGTGCGACGGACGACGCGCGACGCCTCCGACCGCACCGCGTAGTCGAAATCGCCGAGGGCCGGGATCGCCTGGGCGAGGTCGAGTTCGCCGAGATCGGCGGGAGCCTGGGCCAACGCCGCTCCGGACACCAGCCACGCTGCGCCGGCCGCAATCGACACTGCGCGGCACCCAGGGGTCACGAGTCGCCTGCCGCCTCGACGCTGTCCGCCATCTTGAGCACCATCTGCCGATAGGCTTCAGTGTCGCGCGGCGGCTCGACCGGATAATTCTTGGTGTAGCAGGCGGTGCAGTAGTGCGGATGCTCTTCACCGACCGCTTCGAGGAGCCCGTCCATGCTGAGATACGCGAGCGTGTCGGCCCCCATGAAGTCTCGGATCTGCTCGACGCTCTGTTCGGCCGCGATAAGCTCGTCGCGGTGCGGGGTGTCGATGCCGTAGTAGCAGGGCGAGACGGTCGGCGGGCAGCTGATGCGCATGTGCACCTCGCGCGCGCCGGCCGCTTTGATCATCGACACGATCTTCTGGCTCGTCGTGCCGCGGACGATCGAATCGTCGACGAGCACGATCCGCTTGCCTTTGAGAATGCTTCGGACGGTGTTCAGCTTGACCTTCACCTTGAGGCCGCGCACCGCCTGGTGAGGCTGGATGAACGTGCGGCCGACGTAGTGGTTTCGGATCAACCCCATCTTCAGCGGGACGCCGCTGGTTTCGGCATACCCGAGGGCGGCGCACATCCCCGAGTCCGGAATCGGGACGACCGCGTCGGCGTCGACCCCCGCTTCCTGGGCGAGCGACCGTCCGAGACTCGTCCGCACCTCGTTGACGCTCTTGCCAAAGACGTAGCTGTCGGGTCGCGCGAAGTACACGTGCTCGAAGATGCAGTGCGCGCTCGGCGTAGGCGTGAACGGTTTGTACGACCGCACGCCGTGCTTGCCGATGACCAGTACTTCACCCGGCTCGACCTCGCGCACATACTCGGCGCCGATCAGGTCCATGGCGCACGTTTCCGAGCAGACGACGTAGGCGTCCCCGATCCTTCCCAAGGCCAACGGGCGAAATCCATGGGGGTCACGGACCGCAATCAGGCTGTCCGGCGTCAGCAGCACGAGCGAAAAGGCGCCGCTCACTTGGGAGACCGATTCGACGATGGCGTCCTCCGCGGTCGCGGCGGTCGACTTCGCGTAGAGATGGAGGACGACTTCGGTGTCGCTATTGGTCTGAAAGATCGATCCTTCCTGCACCAGTCGATCGCGGAGCTCGACGGCGTTGACGAGGTTGCCATTGTGACAGAGCGCGATCTGCCCGTGGGCGCAATCGATCAGGATCGGCTGCGCATTCACAATGCGGCTATCGCCGAACGTCGAGTAGCGGACGTGTCCAATCGCCGCGCGGCCGGTCAGCTCGCCCAGTATCCGGTCGTTGAACGCGTCACCGACGTACCCCATCGCGCGGCGGAGCATCACCTTGCCGTCGCTGGCCGTGGCAATGCCGGCGCTCTCCTGCCCCCGATGCTGCAGCGCGTACAGCCCGAGGTAGGTCAGCGTCGACGCGTCATCGCGACCGTAGATGCCGAAGACGCCACATTCGTCGCGGAACTTATCGGTCGCTGTCATCGGTTTCAGGTTCCTCGTTCCGGGTTCACGATTCAAGGGTTCAAGGTTCACGCGGCTGAGTCTTCAAAGTAGCGCGACACACCCGTCGACCAGGCGGCGGCCGCCGCCGCCAACGCCACGTCGATGCCCGGTTTACCGTCGACCGAAATCCGTATCCGTGACCCACCGGTGCGTCCGAGCACCCGCGCGGGCGCACCCGCCGCCGCCGCCGCCGCCGCCACGCGGTCGGCGTCGGCCTCCCGGACCGACACCACCACCTGCGACGCCGCCTCGCCGAACAGCGCCACAAGCGGTCCTCCTGGGTCGGCTGGTGTCGTCACGTCGCAGCCGATGCCGTTGGAATCGACCGCGCCCTCCGCGAGCGCGACGGCCAGCCCGCCATCGGCGCAATCGTGGGCCGACCGCAGCGTGCCGGCGGCGACAAGCTCGACGACCAGACGCTGCAACGTCCGCTCGGCATTCAGATCGAGCGTCGGCGGCACGCCGCGCACCAATCCGTGGATCACCTTGAGGTACTCGCTCCCGCCGAGTGTCGGCCCCGGGGCACCAAGCAGCATGACGACGGCCTCAGCCTCTTGAAACGTCCGACCCACCACCCGCTGCGCATCCTCTATTATCCCGACAACGCCGATCACCGGCGTGGGCAGGATGGCCTGCCCGTCGGTTTCGTTGTACAGGCTGACATTTCCGCCGGTAATTGGCACGTCGAGGGCGCGACACGCGTCGCCGATCCCCGCCACCGCCCGGGCGAACTGCCACATGATCTCAGGGCGTTCCGGGTTCCCAAAGTTCAGGCAATTGGTCGCCCCGATCGGCTGCGCGCCGACGCACGCCACGTTGCGCGCCGCCTCGGCCACAGCCAACATCGCGCCTTGGTACGGGTCGAGGGAGCAGTAGCGTCCGTTGCCGTCAACCGAGATTGCCAACGCGCGTGACGTGCCCTTGATCCGGACGACGCCCGCCCCGGCGCCCGCCGGGGCGATCGTGTTCGTTCGCACCATGTGGTCGTATTGGCGATAGATCCACCGCTTGGACGCGATGTCCGGCGCCGCCATCAGACGCAGGAAGACGTCCGATGGCACCGCTGACAGGTCGAGATCCGTCAGGTCGAGGCGTTGCCGCGTCGCAAGATCATCCGGCGCATGGTGCGGGCGATCGTAGAGCGGCGCGTCGTCGGCCAGCGGCTTGTTCGGAATCTCGGCGACGACGTCCCCGCCGTTCCGCACTCGGAGCAGACCATCTCCGGTCACCTGGCCGATCCGCACGGCATGCAGATCCCATTTCTCGAACACGCGCTCGACCTCGGCCTCGCGGCCACGACGGACGATGAACAGCATGCGCTCTTGCGACTCAGAGAGCATGATCTCGTATGGCGTCATGCGGGTCTCGCGCTGCGGCACGTCCGCCACGTCGATGTCGATGCCGGCTCCACCGCGCGCCCCCATCTCGCACGACGAGCAGGTCAGGCCCGCCGCGCCCATGTCCTGAAGACCGACCAGCGCGTCGGACTCCATCACTTCCAGGCAAGCTTCGAGCAGCAGCTTTTCCATGAAGGGATCGCCCACCTGCACGTTCGGACGCTTCTCGGCCGACGCGTCGTCGAACTCCGCCGACGCCATCGTGGCCCCATGGATGCCATCGCGGCCGGTCTTGGCGCCGACGTAGTAGACGGCGTTGCCGGGCCCTTCCGCACGACCTTTGATAATGCCGTTCGCCGCCACGATGCCGAGACAGAAGACATTGACGAGCGGGTTCCCGCCGTAGGTCTCGTCGAACGCCACTTCGCCGCCGACCGTCGGGATGCCGATGCTATTGCCGTAGCCGGCAATCCCCGCGACGACGCCTTCGACCACCCGCTGCGTCAGCGGCGTGTCGAGCATGCCGAACCGGAGCGAGTCGAGCAGCGCGATGGGGCGCGCGCCCATCGTGAAGATGTCGCGAATGATGCCGCCGACGCCGGTGGCCGCGCCTTGATACGGCTCAATGAACGACGGGTGATTGTGCGACTCGATCTTGAACACGGCGGCCAGTCCATCGCCGATGTCGAGCGCGCCGGCGTTCTCCCCCGGTCCCTGGAGCACGCGCGGCCCCTCGGTCGGCAACGTGCGCAAGTGAATCCGGGAGCTCTTGTAGCTGCAGTGCTCCGACCACATGACGGAAAAGATGCCGAGCTCGAGAAGGTTGGGATCCCGTCCGAGGATCGCGACGATTCGCTGATACTCCTCGGCCGTCAGACCGTGTGCCTCGATGGTGACCCGATCGATCACGACCCGGCTCCCGTTTCTCGCCATGACTCCTAGGCGGACCCAACCGATGCCACGCCGTGGCCGTCGAGCACCGCCACTACCGACTCCAGCACCACGCGCCCGTCCGCGCTCCCGACCGCCTCCTCGCACGCGCGCTCCGGATGCGGCATCAGGCCGACGATATTGCGCGCGCGATTGCAGATGCCGGCAATCGCGTCGATCGATCCGTTGACGTTCCACCGTTCGTCGCGCGTCCCGTCGGGCGCGGTGTAGCGAAAGACGACCTGCCGGTGCTCTTCGAGCATCCGCATGGTGTCCGCATCGGCGTAGTAGTTGCCCTCGCCGTGCGCAATCGGCACGCGGAGCACTTGCCCCGCGGTGGCGCTGCGGGTAAACGACGTGTCGGTCGCCTCGACGCGCAGGTGCACATGCTCACAGATAAACTTCAGCGTCCGGTTGCGGCGCATCCCGCCGGGGAGCAAGCCCGCTTCCAGCAAGACCTGAAACCCGTTGCAGATCCCGATCACCGGACCGCCCGCGGCGGCGAAGTCGACCACCCGGCTCATCACCGGCGAAAACCTCGCGATGGCGCCGGTGCGCAGGTAGTCGCCGTACGAGAAACCGCCCGGCAGCACCACCGCGTCGGCGCCGCGCAGGTCGGTGTCCTTGTGCCACACGAGCTCCGCCGGCTGCCCCAGGACCTCGGTCAACGCGTAGTGCGCGTCGTGGTCGCAATTCGATCCCGGAAAAACGATGACCGCAAACTTCACCGCGTGCTCCACCCCTGATCCCTGATCCCTGATCCCTGATCCCTAACGTCAATCACCGCTGACCTCCACCCGATAGCTCTCAATTACCGGGTTCGCGAGCAGCTTGTCGGCCACTTCCGTCGCCAACGCCGCCGCCTGGTCGGTGGTCTCCGCCGCGACATCGAGCTCGAAGTACTTCCCCTGCCGCACATCGCGTACATCGTCGTAGCCGAGCGAGTGCAGCGCGCCGGTGATCGTCTTGCCCTGCGGATCGAGAATCGACGGTTTCAGCGTGACAAACACCTTCGCCTTCACGACACCTCCACCGTGTGGACGGCAAACGCCCGGTCCATGATCGCGTCGATATGGCGGAGCTGCACGTCGAGGTCGAACGCGCGGTCGATCTCCTCGCGCGACAGGACGGCGGTGACCTCCGGATCGTCGACCAGGAGCCTCCTGAACTCGAGCCTCTCTTCGTGCGAGCGCATCGCGTGACGCTGCACTATCGCGTACGCGTCCTCACGCGAGACCCCGCGGCTCGCCAGCTCGAGCAGCACGGTGCCGGAAAAGACGACGCCCCGCGACCGGTTCAGGTTCTCCTGCATCCGGTCGGGATAGACCACCAGGTCGCGCACGATGCGGGTAAACCGCCGGATCATATGGTCGAGCACGCAAAAGCTGTCTGGCACGATGACGCGCTCCACCGACGAGTGGGAGATGTCACGTTCATGCCAGAGCGCGATGTTCTCGATCGCCGCCATTGCATGGCCGCGAACCAATCGCGCGAGCCCGGTGATCTGCTCGCACCCGATCGGGTTGCGTTTGTGTGGCATCGCGGACGAGCCTTTTTGGCCTTTCGCAAACGGCTCGGCCACTTCGCCGACCTCGGTCTTCTGCAGCCCGCGTACTTCCACCGCGAACTTCTCGAGCGATGCCGCCGTAATGGCCAACGCGCTCAACAACTCGGCGTGGCGATCCCGCTGCACGACCTGTGACGCCACCGGCGCCGGCGTCAGCTCGAGCTGGTCGCAGACCGATTGCTCGATCGACGGATCGAGATGGGCGTAGGTGCCGACCGCGCCCGACAGTTTACCGACACTGATGGCCGTCCGGGCGCGCACGAGACGGTCGCGGTCGCGGACGAGCTCCGTGAACCACAGCGCCAGCTTGAGCCCGAAGGTCATCGGCTCGGCGTGCACGCCATGCGTGCGCCCAATCATCGGGGTTCGCCGATGCTCGTCCGCGCGGTCATGGACCGCAGCCAGGAGACGGTCGAGGTCGGCGAGCAACAGGTCGCACGCCTCACGCATCTGCAGCGCGTGCGCGGTATCAATCACGTCGGACGAGGTCATCCCGAAGTGCAGCCACCGCGCGGACGGACCGACATGCTCGGCCACCGCGGTGGTAAAGGCAATCACGTCGTGCTGGGTGGTGCGCTCGATCTCGTCGACGCGCGCCGCCTCGACGGCGCCCTTTTCGCGAATATCGCGTGCGGCCTCTGGCGGAATCAGGCCATGCTCGGCCATCGCCTCGGCGGCGGCGGTTTCGACGCGGAGCCAGGTGTCGTACTTGCGCTGGTCGCTCCAAAGGCGACCCATCTCTGCCGGGGTATACCGCGGGATCATCGGTCGGAGATCGCGAGGTTCAAGAGTTCACGGTTCAAGGGTTCAAGGTTCCACTAGTTGAACGGCAAGGCGGCCTGGTGCGCCGCCGGGCCGCTCGATGGCGACGGGTCGGACAGCCAGGCGCCGAGGTCGATCGTCCTCGCGGCCTGGTCTTGTCGCGTGACGACCACCTCGACATCCTCACGACCGCACGCCGTCAGCGCCTCGCGGCAGCTCATCTCGGCCAGCTCCGGCACGTTGTTCACGCGACTCAGATGCGCCAGCACCACACAGCGCACCGCCGCGCCCAGATGCTCGCGGATGAACGCGGCGAGCGCTTCGTTCGATAGATGCCCGCCGGACCCGGCGATCCGATCTCGCGTCGACCGCGCATACGGACTGACGCGCAGCAGCTCCGTCGCATGGTTCGATTCGACGACCAGGACACGGCAATCGAAAAACCGCTCAATGAGCGCCGGCGTCATAGTGCCGATGTCGGTCGCATAGCCGATGGCTCCCTCCGGGGTGTCGATGCGAAAGCCGACCGTCTCCGACGCGTCATGTGGAATCTCGAACGGCATGAAGCGCAGTCCGGCCAGCTCGAGCGCCGTGTTGGGAACCAGCGCGTGCCACTCGGCCACGTCCCTCACGCCCCACTCGCTGCGCACCCCGTCGGTGGTATAGACCGGGACGTCGTGCCGCCGCGCGAGCACGCGCGCCCCGCGCGTGTGGTCGCCGTGCGCGTGGGTGATCACGATGGCATCGATGGAGTCAAGCGTGACATCGAGTCGTTCGAGACGCCGCGACACGTCCCGGTAGCTGAGCCCCACGTCGATCAAGACGTTGCCACCCTCATGCGACACGAGCGTCGCGTTGCCTGCGCTCCCACTCCCGAGCACCGTCAATCGGACCGGCATCTCGTCCACTTCATCGTCATCGGCTACGCCAGGTCGAGTTGCGAGGCGGCCAGCGCGGACCCGTTGAGCGGCCCGACCACCGTCCCCGCGAGCGCGCCCCCCTGAAACAAGTCGCCGGCGACACGATGTACGTCATCGCGCGTCACGCGCTCGATCCCGGCGAGTGTTTCCGGGAGCTCGATTTGACGGCCAAAGTACATCTCCGAGCGCGCCAGTTGTGACATCCGACTGGTGGTGCTCTCAAGGCCGAGCACGAAGCTCCCCTTTAAGTGATCTTTGGCCCGCTGGAGCTCGTCGGCGCTCATCGCGGTCCGCTTCATTGTCCGCAGCTCCTCGACGACCAGATCAATCACCTGCGACACGGCGCCGCCGTCGCAACCCGCGTAGACGGTGAGGCTGCCGACGTCGCGGTACGCCGTCAAGCCGCTGCTGACCGCATACGCCAATCCGCGTTTCTCACGAATGTTTTGGAACAGCCGGGAGCTCATCGAGCCGCCGAGCACGACATTGAGCACGTAGCTGGCGTACCGATCCGGATGCGTCTGCTCGTAGCCACTCGTGCCGAGGCAAATATGCGCCTGCTCGAGGTCCTTGTCGCGGACCTCGAGCTGAACGTCGACGACCGGGGCGCTGGACGGCGGTCGGTGAGCGTCCACCGGAAGCGCCGAAAACGCCTCGCCGATGAGCTGGCGCATGGCGGCGACGTCGATGTTGCCGGCCGCCGCGATCACCAGATTGTCTGCCGTGTACGCGTGGGAGAAATAGGTCCGGAGGGCGCCGGCATCGAGTGCCCGCACCGACTCGGCCGTCCCGAGGATGGGCCGTCCCAGCGGATGCTCTGGCCAGAATTTGGCGGTGAAGATCTCGTGGACGAGGTCGTCGGGCGTGTCCTCGACCATTTTGATCTCTTCGAGCACGACGTTCTGCTCGCGACCGATATCGTCGTCGGCAAACGCGGGATTCAGAAGCAGGTCACTGAGCACATCGACAGCGCGCGGAAGATGCTCGTCAAGCACCTTGATGTAGTAGCTGGCGCACTCCTTCGCCGTGAACGCGTCGAGTTGGCCGCCGATGGAATCGATCTCTTGGGCGATCCCCTCCGCGGTGCGCGAGGTCGTCCCCTTGAAGAGCATGTGCTCCACGAAGTGTGCAATGCCGGCATGCGCCGGGTCTTCGTGGCGGGACCCGCGGGTGAGCCACGCGCCGAGGCTGATGGAGCGAACAGCCGGCATCGACTCGGTCAGCAGACACAGCCCGTTGTCGAAGACCTGGCGCTCGATCATGTCGGGAGGTTAGCTGCCCCGCCGGCGGTCGCCCGAGACGTAGTGTTCCCGCAAGTTATTGGATATGAAGGATTAACAGCAGCACACCGAAGATTTGATGATACCACAGAACGCATCGCCTGGGACGGGTCGCACCAACGGTCCTCGTGCTACCATGCGAGAACTCTCCCCGTACGATCGGTTTGAGAATGTCTGCTCGCCACGTGCTCACCGAGCTGGAGCCCGACGCTCTAGAAACAGCGGTCGCGGCGCTCGACGCGAAGCCGTTCCACGCGCGGCAGATCTACCAGTGGATCTACAAGCGGGGCGTCACCGACTTCGCACAGATGACCGACCTGTCGCGCGCATTGCGGACGCGGCTGGACGAGACGTTCACCATCCCGACACCGGGGCTGGTCAGCCGGCACGCCTCGTCGGACGGCACGGTCAAGTTCTTGATGACGCTCGGAGACGGCCGGCAGATCGAAACGGTCTTCATCCCGGATACCCCCGCGATGACCTTCTGCGTGTCGACGCAGGTGGGCTGCGCCATGCAGTGCACGTTCTGTCTGACCGGCAGGATGGGACTGCTCCGTAACCTGAGGGCCGGCGAGATTGCCGGTCAGGTGCGGGTGATGGCGCACGAGCTCGGGTTGGTGGATCGTCGGTTCAACATTGTCCTGATGGGGATGGGTGAACCGCTGCACAACTACGACGAAACGCTGAAGGCGCTCCGGATCCTCGGCGCCGAGTGCGGTCTCGGCGTCGGCCCGCGTCGCGTCACGCTCTCGACGGTTGGGGTCCTGCCGGCGCTCGATCGGCTGGCCACCGAGCCGGTGATGCCCAATCTCGCCGTGTCGCTCCACGCCACGACCGAGGAGCTCCGTGACCGGCTGGTACCGGTCAACCGGAAGTACGGGTTGGCCGATCTGATCGCCGCGTGCCGGCGCTTTCCGATCAAGCGGCGCGAACGGATCACGTTCGAGTATGTGCTGCTGCGGGACGTCAACGACTCCCTCGCCGATGCGAAGCGGTTGGCGGCGTTGCTCGGCGGCATCCGCGCCAAGGTCAACGTCATCCCGCTCAACGAGGCGCCCGGGATTCCCTATCAACGCCCCAGCGACGACCAGATCGACCGGTTTGCGCGCGCGCTCGCCGACCGTGACCTGACGGTGTCGGTCCGCAAGAGTCGTGGTCGCGACATCCGCGCCGCGTGCGGGCAACTCATCGTGGAGGGGACCCGACCCTCAACGGGACAGCAAGCGGCCGGACTTTTTTAAACGGGGCCGGCGGCCCCGCACCCCGCTAGCGGCACTCGTGGGGGCCCTTCGCCCCACTCCGCGGCCGCGGGGCGCGCACGTGCGCGCCCTCGCCAGAGCGGCGCTTGGCGTTGGGCTCCGGCGGCGGGGTCCGGGGCAGCCAGCCCCGTCTGAAGTTCGAACGGAGTGGGGCTTTCGGAGTCCCCGCGAGTGAGCGAGCGAAGGGGTCTGGGGGAAGCGCGCGAGACTCGCACCTCCGATCGAGGGCGATATTCCCCCAGTCTGGACTTAAACGGCCTCGGCCGCCACCAGTTCTCCGGTTGGGATCTCACCGGCGGTGAGGATCCGCACGTAGACACCCGTGTTGGCGGGCGGCGCCACCGGCACGCGGACGCGTAGGTAGTTGTCGGTCAGCACGACCGTGCCGTCGCGCTGCCGCAACGTCAGTCCAGGCCGGATGTGTCCGACCTGCGTCGCGCGGAACCGCTGCGACAGCGTGGCGCCGACGGCGCGCACCGCGCGGGCGCGCTCGCGGATCGTCTTGCCGTGGACCTTCCCCGACATGCGCGTCGCCTCGGTGCCGGGCCGGTCCGAGTACGGAAACACATGGAGATAGGTCAGCGGACTCTGCGCTAGGAAGTCGACCGTGGCCGTGGCGTCGCCATCGGTCTCACCCGGAAACCCGACGACCACGTCGCTCCCAATCGCCGCGTCCGGCAACTGCGTGCGGATCCGGGCGACCACCCGTGCATAGCCGCCACAGGTGTACGGCCGACGCATGCGCCGCAGCATCGGATCGCTCGCGTGCTGCAGCGGCAGATGAAAGTGCGCGGCGAACCGCCGGCTCGTCGTCACCAGCTCGATGATCGCCGGCGTGCAATCCATCGGCTCGAGCGAGCTCATCCGAACGACGACGTCCGCGGCGTGCCGGTCCAAGGCTTGGAGCAACGCGAGAAGCGAGGACGCGGGGGCCAGATCGCGCCCGTACGAGCCGAGATGCACACCGGTCAGTTGCAGCTCACGGTAGCCGGCGCCGACCGCCTCGTCGACTTCGGCCAGCACGCGGGCCAGCGGCACGCTCCGGCCACGCCCGCGTGTCGATGGAATGATGCAGTAGGCGCACGACTCGTCGCAGCCCGTCTGGACGCGAAGCGTGTACGCCGTGCGTCCGGCCTCACCCGGTGCGATCATCGCCCCGCACGCGCCGTCGCCATCACCGAATCGGACGGCGGTCGTCGGTGACACCGCGTCGAGCCGTTCGAACAACCGCCCAACGAGCGTCTCCTTGTCGTCGTTCGGCACCACCGCCACGACGCCCGGCAGCGCCGCCACCTCCTCGGCGGCGCGCGAGGCATAGCAGCCCGTCGCGATAATCTGTGCGGTCGGATTCGTCCGCGCCACGCGGCGAATCGTTTGGCGGGTGCCGTGGTCGGCCGTCGCCGTTACCGAGCAGCTGTTGACCACCACGAGATCGGCCGCCTCGGGCGACACTGGGCGGCCGCCGGCGGCGCGAAGCTGCCGCTCGAGGGCAAACGAATCCGCCTGGTTGACACGGCATCCAAAGGTGACGACGGCGTACTTCATCGACGGGGAGTATACGCCCGCACGCCTCTTGCAGGGATGTTGGGGTTAGCAGCCGGTGGTGAAACCCCGCGTTTGCACCGAGACCCCGCTGCGTCGAGGTCGCGTCCGGCCAGCACAAGGCGTGACGAGGGAGAATACCGGCAGTATGCGACCGAGGAGCAACGCAGTCAGGCGGGATGCAGCGCCGGTCGGATGCAGCGGGGCGTTCACCACGGGCTGCTATACCGAGGCGAGCCGGTAGTCGTCGACCGAGGCCGCCACGCGCGGCTGTCGTTCGCCGGCAGCACAGGTGGTTGCGCGCACGACGCGGCCATCACACCGGAGGCGGCTGGCGGCTCGCCGGAGACGGCGCCGGGCAGAACGAGCAGCAGCTCGATCGGCGTCTCGAGATCGACGGCCCTGAACGCGCGGAAGAGGACGCCTAAACGACTCACGTTTTCAGTTGTTGCCGGCAACCACTCGGTATCGCCACGGCGTCGGTACTGCATCGTCAAGTTGACGGAGAACCGCGGCGCGCTGTCGGGCGCCGGCCCGTCCTCGGCGGCGGCTTCGGCTTCTTCAATCGGCCTAGCGTGGGCCGTCCGACTGTCGAGGATCAGTGAGAACGCATCAGCCTCTGGCGCAAGCTGACGCCAGAGGTGACCACAAAAGCCGCAATGCAGCCAGAGTGTCCCGGACGCGGCGCCGAGCTCCTCGACGTTCGAGCCGCGCGCACAGCGCGGACAGGTGTCGCGCCGCGCGTCCAACTTGCTGCTGATCTGGTCGCTCATCACACCCCTCTACAACGCCGAGGCGAGTGCGAGCGCACTGGCCCCCCGCACCAAGTCGACCTACGGGTGCAAGGGATTGGACAAACCTCCCACGCGCGCTGACCTCTCCCAAGTGGTTCAATAGCAAGCGCATACGGGTGTGGTCGGTTTTCGAATCAGTCAGTCGTTGCTGCCGAGGGATGTCACACTTTTGCACACTATTTTCAGTTCTCGTCGGCCCCGCCCCAGCCCAACCCAGGTATGGCGCTCGTCGTCGCGCGCGAGCAGATTGATCGCCAGGACGACGATGCCGATGGCGACGGCGGGGCTCACCAGCCACGGAAAGTCGACCAGCGCGCGGACGTTGGCGGCCTCTAGTAACATGACGCCCCAACTCGGCGTCACGGCGGGGACCCCTTCGCCCCACTCCGTGCCCGCGGGGGCGCGCTGTGCGCGCCCTGATCCTCATTCGGGCGACCGAGCGGCGTGGGGCGTTGGGGGCCGCCCCTGCGAAAAACATGCATACTATGGTGCTGCTCCCTGCACGTCACATATGAGTCAGCTATGGACGGAACAGATCGCGAATCGGCGACGACAGGCTCGTTCGACGCGGCGACGCTCGGGCCGCTCTTCGAACGACTCCCAACCGGCATCGCGGTCTTCGACCATGAGGGCCATCTGACGCTTGCCAACCCGGTGCTCGAGCACATGGTCGGTCAGAATCGGCTCGACCTCGCCGGCCACGAATTGCACACGCTGGTCCACCCGGATGACGCATCGGCGTGCCGACGGGCGTTCGCATTTTTTCCGCGCGACGGGACCGACCGCCAGATCAAAGCGCGGCTTGCGCGCGCGGATACCGAGGCCGAGCTGTGGTGTGCGATCCAACTCGGCTGGCTGCACTCGCTGCCGAACACGCGGACCAGATTGACCTACTGCTCACCGACGTCATCATGCCTGGCATGAGCGGTACCGACCTAGTGGGGGAATTCGGTGCCCGATGGCCGGACGTCCGCATCGTGTACACCACCGGTTACACCGAAGACGAAACGCTTCGCATCCATCAGGTCGACCGCCACCGGCTCCTGGAAAAGCCGTTCCTGCCGAGCGACCTGCTTCGCACGGTCCGGGACACGCTCGATGCGCCGGTGGGCTCGCGAGACGAGATCCCGCGCTAGGAGCCGGGACTTTACGCCCGCGCTTTTTTATGTCGACGCTGACGACCGCCCATCCCCCAGCCGCCCCCTCGTTCGGACAGGCGATCACTCCGGTGGTGATCCTCGTGGCGCTCCTCGGGAGTTCGGTCTACCTGTTCGGCGACGCGTCGTCGTCGGGCCCCAACCAGATCGCGCTGCTGCTCGGCACCGCGGTGGCCACGGTGATGGGGCTGGTCAACGGTCGTCCGTGGGCCGACCTCGAAGCCGCGATGGGGCACGGGATCTCGACGTCGACGCGGCCACTGCTGATCTTGCTGATGGTCGGGTCGGTGATCGGCACCTGGATCCTCGCCGGCGTGGTGCCGACGATGATTTATTACGGCCTGTCGCTGCTCGCGCCGTCGGTCTTCTATGCCGCGGCGTGCGTCATCTGCGCCGTGGTCGCCCTCGCCACCGGGAGTTCATGGACCACCGCCGGCACGGTCGGACTGGCCCTCATCGGCATGGCGACCGCCTACGACCTCCACCTCGGCATCGCCGCGGGCGCGATCATTTCGGGGGCGTATTTTGGCGACAAGATGTCGCCGCTCTCGGACACGACCAACCTCGCGCCGGCGGTCACCGGAACCGACCTGTTCGCGCACATCCGCCATATGGTCTGGACAACGGCGCCGAGCTTCGCCATCGCCCTCCTCGTCTTTGTCGTCATCGGCCTCGTCACCCCGACCCCCGACGCGGCGGATGATCTTGGCGTCGTGCTTGCCGCCCTCGACGCCAACTTTGCCATCGGTCCCCATCTGCTGCTGCCAGTCGTCGTCGTCTTGGGGCTCGTGATCCGGCGCATGCCGGCGTTGCCGGCCCTGCTGATCGGCGCCTTGGTCGGCGGCGTCTTTGCCGTCCTCTTCCAACCGGAGGCGGTCTTGCGCTACGTCGGTGACACCACGCTGCCGCGCCCGGTGGCGCTCCTGCAGGGGGTATGGCAGGCCTTGTACGGCGGCTACACCCTCGAGTCGGGCAACGCGGTCATCGACGACCTCCTCTCGCGCGGGGGGATGGCCAGCATGCTGATGACCGTCTGGCTGATCATGACCGCCATGATGTTCGGGGCGGTGATGGAGGCGACCGGGCTCCTCGCGACGCTGGCCGGCCGCATTCTCCGACTGGTGCGGAGCACCGGCAGCCTGATCGCGGCGACGCTCGTCACCTCGTTCGGGATCAACGTCCTCGCGTCCGATCAATACATCGCGATCGTGCTTCCCGGCCGAATGTTTCGCGCGGAATACGAACGCCGGCAACTTGACCCGAAGAACCTGTCGCGGACGTTGGAGGACGCGGGCACGCTGACGTCGGTGCTGGTGCCCTGGAACACCTGCGGCGCGTTCATGGCGCAAACGCTTGGGGTGTCGACGCTCACCTACGCGCCGTTCACTGTCTTCAATCTGGTCAACCCCGTCGTCGCGGCCATCTACGGCTTTGCGCAGATCGGCATCGCGGTCAAACCTAGACGGGGCTGACTGCCCCGAACCCCGTCGCGGCCGCTCGTGGGGACCCCCACGCCCCACATCGCGGCCGCTGGGCGCGCACGTGCGCGCCCTCGCCGGAGCGGCGCCGGGCGTTTGGCCCCGGCTAGCTCCGGCGAGGGGGTGCGGGGCAGCCAGCCCCATCTAAAGTAAAGCCCCTCGGCTACGGGGCGCTGGCGGTTTCCGCCTTCAGGACTTGGTCGAGCGCCAGGACGCGGCGGACGGCGTTGTTCACCGCTCGACCGGTGAACGAGGCGCCGGCCACCGGACGGATGCCGCGGCGGAGGACGAGCTCGTCATGCAAGACCTGCCCGTCGTACTGCCGGAGGAAGTCCTGCGGAGCCATGTATTGGGTCGGCTCGAAGAAGACGGTGACGTCGACGCGAATGATGCGGCCCTCGGTATCGAGCGAGACGAGCAGGCTCTGCCGCTCGGTTTTGGCCGTGTGGGTGTCGATGTAGGCGCGCCCGACGACGACATTGTCCTTGCGCGCGATGTAGCGCGGAAAGATTTTCCCCTGCATCCCGACACGCGCGAGCGAGGCGACCGCGCCCATTTGCTCCGTGGTGAGGATGATGCGGTCGCGCGTGACCGTGGCGCCGGGATAGACCGCCGCCAGCGCTTCCTGTCGCGTGGTCACGCCCTCCTGCGCCGCGGGCGTCACCGCCGCGGCGACGAGCACGAGCACGGTAGCGAGGGTCTTAGGCACGGCGGTCACTAAAGGATAGTCTTAATCCTTGAGGGCGCACCCGGCCGTCCAATCGTGCTAGGTTGCTCAGGAACGGGCCATGCTCGACTTCCTTGCCACGTAACGTCTGACCGTGCGGGGGCTCTGGCACAGTCCACTGTTCACCGCCATCACGGTGGCGACCCTGAGCCTCGGGATCGGCGCCACCACGGCGATCTACTCGTTCGTCGACGCCGTCCTCCTGTCGTCACTCTCCAACGTTCGAGGACATCGCGGTCTGGCGGTCCGACGACTACAACCTCTCGAGTGACGGCGGTGCGGCGCGGGTGCGCGCAAGCCGGGTCAGCCACAACCTCTCCTCTCTGCTCGGCTACCAGCCGGTGCTCGGCCGAGACCTCAGCGCCGACGACGACCGCGACGGGGCGCACCGGTCGTCCTCCTCGGCCACGGCTTTTGGCAGCGGCAGTTCGCCGGCGACCCCCAGATTATTGGACGCGCCGTCGACCTCAACGCGAGTCCGCATACGGTGGTCAGCATCCTCCCGCCGGAGGCGACGTTTCCGCCAAGCCCCGACCTGTGGATTCCGCTCGCGATGAACGCAGACCAAGACCCCGGCTGATTCTTGCGCGGCGTCGGACGGCTCAAGCCATAGGTGTCGCCGAGCGCCGCCGAAGAGGACCTGACCCGCGTTCACAAGAACCTGATTGACGCGCGCCCGCAAAACGCCAACACGACACCGGCGGTGCTGCCACTGAGGGAACGCTTCGTCGGCGGGTACCAGTCCGCGGGGGTGGTCTCCGGACTCGCGGTCGGCGTGCTGGCGTTGGCGTGCGCGACGATCGCCGCGCTGGCGCTCGTCACCACCGTGGCATCCGGTCTGCTGCCGGCGGCGACCATGTCGCGAACCGAGCCGATGTCGGTGCTCCGTCGCACCCATACCGGCGCTACGGCGGGACGCGGACCACGGCGTGTGTTGTACGCGCTGAGCGGCGTGCAGGTCACGCTGGCGACGACGCTCCTGTCAGTGCGGGATTCTCGTCCTGCAGGCGTACGCGCGTGTCCAGGCCGTCGACCTCGGCTTCCGGCCGGCCCACGTCCTCGCCTACCGTGTCCGGCTGCCGATCGCCAGTTACCCGGACGACGCCTCGCAACTCGCGTTCCACGAGCGGCTGCTCGGCGCCACGCAGGCGGTCCCGGGCGTCGACACCGCCGCCCTGGTGACCTCACCGCTATTCGTCGGCGGCGGGAACTCCAGCTTTTATGAAGCGGAAGGCGTGCCGCCCCCCCCAACGCGACGAGAATCCGATCGCGTTTCAGGTCATCGCCGGGGAAGGTTACTTCGAGGCGCTGGCGGTCGCGGTCCTCTCGGGGCGCACCTTTAACGGACGGGACGGACGCGACCCGGATACCCGGGTGGCGATCGTGAACGAGTCGTTCGCAGATCAATTCTTTGGCGACGACGATGTGGTGGGGCGCAGAATTCGGGTCACGCACGCCGACGGCCGCGAGAACGACAATCCGTGGCTGACCATCGTCGGCGTCACCGGGGACGTCGTCCGATTCGGCGCCGAGTAGGAACGCGGTCCGGCGGGCTTCCTCCCGTTTCGTCAGGTCCCGGTGCCGTGGCTCGGCGGAGTCGTGCGCACGAGCCTCGACCCGGCCAGCCTGTCGGGAGAGATCCGACGGACGGTCGCGGCATTGGATCCAATGCTGGCCGTGTACGAGGTGCGAACGATGGTCGCCGCGGTCGAGGAGTCATACTGGGTCCGACGGGCGTACTCGACGTTGCTGACCGCATTCGCGGTGACGGCGCTGGTGCTGGCGCTCTCCGGCGTCTATGGTGTCGTCGCGCACACCGCCGCGCGACGGACGCGAGAGCCTCGGGATTCGCGTGGCGCTCGGCGCTCAGCGCGCGGACGTCGTGTCGACCGTCCTCGGTCGAGGGCTGATAGCGGTCGGTGTTGGCGTGACGATCGGGCTCGGCGTGATCGCCGTCGCGGTGGTCGCGAGCGGCATTCCGGCGCGGCGCGCTGCATCGATCGAGCCGATCCAGGCCCTACGGGTCGAGTAAGGTCTTGGGAGGAGGGACGGGGATGAGTCGGACGGTGCTCGCGGTGATCGCGCTCTTGCTGGCACCTCTCGGAGCCGGGGGCCAAACGGGGCAGACTCCGCGCACCGCGTGGGGCACGCCAGATTTCAGCGGCTACTGGCAGTACGACACGGCGACGCCGCTCCAGCGTCCCACCGATCTTGCCGGCAAGGCGGTGCTGACGCCGGCCGAGGAGGCGGAGTACATGGTGGGCCGCTACGCGGCGATCCGCCGCGAGCGCGATCTCCAACTCAACGCCGACTGGTGGCAGCCGGGCACGCTGATCAACGGCCGGACCTCGCTGATCGTCGATCCGCCAGACGGCCGGCTTCCAGCACGCACGCCGGCGGCCGACGAGCGGACCCGCACGCTCGGGCTCACGTCACGGCTCCGTCCGGCCGATGGCCCGGAAGACCGCGAGCGCTACGAGCGCTGCATCATGGGACGCACCGTCCCCCTGATGGCCGTCGCGCCGGCCAGGCTGGCGCAGATCTTCCAGACGCCGGAGTACCTGGCGATCCTGCACGAGATGAACTCCGATGTCCGAATCATCTCGATCGATCCGGTCGGCCGGGACGGACACATGCCGGACGGCATTCGTCACTGGCAAGGCGACTCACGCGGGCGCTGGGAGGGCGACACGCTCGTGGTCGAGGTGACAAACTTCAACGGCGCGTGGACGCTCGCCGGCGAAGGCAGGAATGTGCGCTACGTCGAGCGCTTCCGGATCGGCGACGCCAACACGCTGGAGTACGAGTTCACCGCCCATGACGGGGAGTCGTTCGCCGGCCCCTGGACGGTGGCCTTCCCGATCCCCCGCGCCACCGGACCGCTCTTCGAGAACGCCTGCCACGAGGGAAACCACAGCATGCCGCTCATCCTGAACGGCGCCCGCGCACAGGAGCGGGCTTCCTTCTGACGGGGCCTGCGGCCCCGTCAGAAGGAAAAAATCGCACGGCAAAGGCGTCGGTCGCCGCATGCACGACATCGCCCGTGGCGGCGTCGGCGGTGAGGACATACGCCGCGATGCCATGCGCCTCGGCCCACGGCAGCGCGTCGTCTGGGCCCATCACGTAGAGCGCCGTCGAGAGAATATCGGCCGCCAACGCATCGCGATGCCAGACGGTAACCGAGCTGGGGCGGCTCACCGTCGCGCCCGTGCGCGGATCGATGACGTGACCGATTCGCGTGTCGGCGTCGATGACGACGTCGCGCTCGGAGCCACCCGTCGTGGCCAACGACCCCTCGTCGAGGGACAGCTCCACCACCGGCATCTCCCGATGCTCGGGGTGCGCGAGGGCGACCGACCAGGCACCCTCCGCGGAGCGCGACGACACGGCCACTTGTCCCCCAAAGTCAATGAGCCAGGCGCCCGGCTCACCCTGCTCGGCACGCCGCACCCGCTCGAGCGCCGCGCCCTTGCCAAAGCCGCCGGCGTCAAGCCTCACGTCGGCGCTGCGCGAGGCCGCGCACCGTTCGGGATCAACCACGACATGCTGAAAGCCAGACCGGGCCTTGGCCTTGGCGATGGCATCGGCATGCGGCACGTGGCCCGCGTCGCGAAGGGCCCACGCGTCGATGAGTCGACCGACCGCCGGGTCGAAGGCCCCCTCCGTGGCCCGGTGCCAGGCCGCGACTTGGTCGAGCAGCACGCACGCGCTCTCGGGCAACGTCAGCCAGGTGTCGACCGGTTGCCGATTGAGCGCACTCAGCACGCTGCCATCCCGCCAGGTGCTGAGCTCAGCCTCCGTCTCCTCGATCACCCGCACCATCCGCTCGAGCTTCGTGACACCGATCTCCCGGTCGGGGGCTTCGGCGACGAACGTCGCTACGGTGCCCATCAAGAACACGGTGCGCTCGACGCGGACGGCGGCCGGGGCAGGCTGGCACGCGGCGGCGAGGCACAGGAGCGCGCCGAGAAGGCCGCGCGCTGCGATGGACCTCATAGTGATAGGCGGGCAGGTCCCGGAAGGGCGGTGTCAGGCGTCCCGGTCGGCAGCCGATTGACGCGGTACCCGATCACGAGATGGACGCTGTAGCCAATGACGAAGAACGTGCTGGTCATGATGTGCGTCCAGATGACCAGCGAGATCAGCGCCGCCGTCGAGACCACCTGAATGAGGTAGCCGGAGAGCGCCATCGCGGAGAAGCTGATGAGCGAGGTCCATCCCGTCCGCCGATTCACCGGGTTCGGTGACAGGATCTTCAGGAGCGAGTGCGACCGGAAGAGCATCCCGAAGAACGCGACGAAGACCGGGGCGGTGATCAGGTGCAGCGAGAGCATCGTCGATTGCCACGGATGATTGACGAGGGCAAAGGGATCATCGGTGGCCATCGCGTACTTCATATAGAGGTACGCCACGCCGGTCACGGCCACGACGACGTGCAGCGTGTTAAACGCCCAGCGCTCCCACCAGGTCATGGCGCCACCTGCGCGGTCGTCTCGAGCACGCGATCAAGGGCGAGCACACGCCGGACGGCGGCATTCACCGCATGCGTCGTCATGGTGGCGCCGGCGATCGGCCGAATGGCCCGCCGAATTGCCAACTCGTCGCTGAGCGGCTCGTCGTAGTACTGACGGACCCACGGCTCGGGAGCGAGGTACTCCGGCGGCTCGAGAAAAGCGGTGACGTCGATACGTCGTACGCGGCCATCGGCTTCGAGCGACACCAAGAGACTCTCGCGCTTCGTCCGTACGACGTGGGTGTCGACGTAGGCCCGTCCCACGACGACGCCGTTGCGCATCGCCACGTACCGAGCGTAGATCATGGAATCGACGTCGTCGCGCGACAGCGCCGCGATACGCTCGGCCTGGTCGGAGGTCAGATAGACCCGGTCGGAGGTGATCGACGCCCCGGGAAAGACCGCCACCAACGCCTCGTCGCGAGACACGAGCCCCGACTGCGCGGAGACCGCGCTCGGCAGCAACATGGCGCACGCCGCCACGGCGAGAACGCGGAACCTGGAACCCGGAACCTGGAACTTGGAACTTCGCGCCATTGAGTCTTTAGAACACGTACCCGAGGTTGACGTTGAAGTGGTTGATCCCGGTCTGGGCGTCGTTGCGCACCCACACGTGGTTGACCTTCAGCACGATGTTCGGAATCGGCTTCACCTCGATGCCGACCGTCGTATAGGTGCTGTCCGTCGACAGGCTCCGGGCGAAGCCGGCCGGCATCCGGGCCTGCGTATCGACCCGCTCGAGCCGCACATACGGCGTCAACTGCACGCCGCGATTGCCGCTCGACTGCGACAGCAGGTCGTAGCCAACCTGCACATATCCGCCCCGCATCGTCTCCGCCACGCCGTCCGATCCCTCGAGGCCGAGCACCTGGTTCAGCGCCACGACGTCGTCGAGGTTGGCCTGGGCGTACAGGCCGCGCACGTCGAG
The DNA here is from genome assembly GCA_963662965.1 of Vicinamibacterales bacterium. Classification (GTDB taxonomy): domain Bacteria; phylum Acidobacteriota; class Vicinamibacteria; order Vicinamibacterales; family UBA8438; genus DTWD01. The sequence continues at coordinate 1,461,977 of OY759970.1, forward strand.
TCCGCGCACCTGCGCTTGGGCGTGGACGTCGAAGACCGTCGTGCGCACGTCGAAATTCTCGTCGTCGATCACGATGTCGCCCTGCCCCGATCCCCCGGTGTAGAGACTGGCGCCGAAGAACACGCCCGGCGTCGTGGTGACGTCGACGCGGCCGGTAAAGGCCATGTGGCTGGCTTTTGCCTTCGAACCTTTCTGTCGACCGCCGCGAATTCCACTCGACGAGAAGTGGCTCCCCTCCAAGCCGTTCACGACGTAGGCGCGGTAGGACAGCCTGTCGATCGAGCCATGCACGCCGCCACCGTTCTCCCGCCACGTGGACGGGATGATGCTCCGCTCGGTCACCGGCCGCTCTGCCCCGATGAACGCCGTCGGCTCGTGATACTCGTTGACGAGCCCCATGGGGAGCAGCACCATTCCACCGCGGAGTCCGAGGCTCTCGTGAACCAGGTAGTCGAGATACGCGAACTCGACGAAGATCTCGCCAGCATGCTCAATCTCGATCTCCGAGTTGAACAGGAACTTGTCGTCGAACCGATAGCCGGCGTAGACGATGGCGCGAAGAAAATCGAGCTGGCTCCCTTTGTTCGTCGGACCGCCCGCTTCATCGTGCGTCCCGAAATTCTCATAGAGCATCTCGCCATAGCCGGCGATCGACACGCCCCGTTGCTGCGAGTACGTCCGTGCCGCCGAGGGCGCGAGTCCGAGCGCCCGCGCCTGCTCGGGGGTCAGATCCTGGAGTTCCTCTTCACCGCTCCGTAGCCGCTCGACCTCTTCGGCCAGGAGCTCGAGGCGCCGTTCGAGCTCGGCCAAGTCCGGCGGGTCTGGCCGGTCCTCCGTTGCCGCAGCGTCGACTCCGGCTTCGATCGGTTCGACGGCCTCGTCCGTATTCGTCGGCTCCTGGGCTAACACGGCACCGGACGTTGTCAATAGCGTCGTCACCGTCAGACCGACGAGAAACCGACACTGCCCGCTCACCGTCACACCACTCTCACTGCGTTCTGTTGCGCGGTGTGACGTCGACCCCTACAATTAAGACCGCTTGGACGCGACGCACGCCGTCGATACCTCTACGCGGGAGCTGCGAGCGAGCGTTCAAATGGCCCGTCTGGTGTTGCCGCACCGGACGGGCCAACTTCCGTTGACGCCCTCCCGCAAGAACCAACGAAATGAGACTGAATCTCACTTTGAGTGATGAACTATATATCCGACCGTTTTTGTCGGTCAAGACAAATGAGATCCGGTCTCAGTGGGCGCCGATCTTGAGACAACGTCCCGATACGTCCCCATGGCCGACGTGATCACCTACCGGAAGATTCTGACCTTCTGGCTACCACTCGCCGGCACCTGGCTGATGATGGCGGTCGAGGGGCCGTACCTCGCCGCGATCATCGCGCGACTCCAAGATCCGACCGTCAACCTCGCCGCGTTTGGTGTCGCGTTCGCGTTCGCCATCATCATCGAATCGCCGGTCATCATGTTGATGAGCGCATCGACGGTGCTCGTCGAAGACGGGCCGAGCTACCGCGCGCTGCGCCGGTTCTCGTACGGGCTCGCCGCCGTCCTCACCGCGGTGCAAGTCGTCGTGCTGCTCCCTCCGGTGTTCAACACGATTGCGCAGGCGCTCGCCTTACCGGCGGACGTCACGCGGTTGACTCATGGCGGCCTCGCCATCCTGCTGCCGTGGCCCGCGGCGATCGCCTACCGCCGGTTCCGGCAGGGGTTGCTGATCAGACAGAATCTGACGCGGCGAGTCGCCTATGGCACCATCATCCGACTCGTCGCGATGTCGACGACCGCCTTCCTCGCCTTCCGTACGTCGTCGCTGCCGGGCGCGTACATCGGCGCGCTCGCGCTGTCGGTCGGCGTGGTGGTCGAAGCGACGGCGAGCCGTCTCATGACCCGCACCACCGTGCCGACCTTGCTCGCGCGCCCACGCGCGCCCGAACGGATGGCGTCGTTGCGGCTCCCGGCGCTCATTCACTTCTACGTCCCACTCGGCTTGACCTCACTCATCGCCCTGTCGATTCAGCCGATCGTCACGTTCTTCATGGGACAGTCCCGGTTCGGGCTCGAGTCACTGGCGGTGCTGCCGGTGATCCATGGGTTGACGTTCATCTTCCGCGCCATCGGCCTGTCATACCTGGAAGTGGCGATCGCGTTGCTTGGGAAGCGCCGCGAGCATTTCGCCAAGCTTCGGAACTTCGCGTATCTCCTGGCGGTGGTCTCCACCGCCGGGCTGTCCGCGATTGCGTTTACGCCGCTCGCCGGCGTCTGGTTTTACACGATCTCCGGCTTGACCTTGACCCTCACAGACTTCGCGAGGCTGCCCATTCAGATTCTGGCCATCTTCCCGACGCTGTCGGTCGGGCTGCACTTCATGCGGGCGGTGCTCGTGCACGCACACCGGACACGGCCGATCACGTGGGCGACGGTGGCGGAGTTGCTCACCGTCACCGCGGTGCTGCTCGTCACGATTGGGGGCATGAACCTGAGCGGGGCGGTGGCGGCGAGTGTGGCAATCTTGGTCGGCCGGATCGTAGGAGTCGCATGGCTAGTGCCGCCGAGTCGTGGCATCCTGCACTCCGAGTCGACTCCGGCGGACGCCGTCGTCGCGGTGTCGTGAGCCGATCACGGCGCCGTTTGCGTACCACGTCATAGGGGCATGTGGGAGTCGCTGCAACCGCTCTGGACGGCCGAGTGAATCGTCGTCGGGTTCTTCGCCTCTCTGCTCGTCCTGTCGCGTTTTCGGCCGCTCAGGGCGGCGTCCCGGCGGAGAATCGTGATCGTCAGTACTGTCTGCATGGCCCTCGCGGTGCTGCTGGCCCAGCTCCGACTCTCGACGAGCCTGCAGATCGTGCGCGAGTGGGTGGCCGGCGTCTATCTCATGCAGGGATATTGGCTGTGCGGCCTCTTCTTCACGCGGCCGATGCGGGCGGTCGAGCGGCGCCTCCTGGCATTCGACACGTGGCTCTTCAGCCGACGCGGCATTCGCTGGTTCGTCGGCCCCCCGGCTCGCCGTCTCCTATTTCGAGCTGACGTATCTGCTCACCTACCCATTCGTCCCGGCTTGCTTCGGGCTGTTCCTGGTGCTCGGCGGGCGGGCCCACACCGACGCGTTCTGGACGGCGGTCTTGACCGCCGCGTTCGGCTGCTACGGTGTGCTCCCCTGGGTGCAGACCAGACCGCCGCGGGGGCCCGTCGAGCATGCGCGGCCGGACGCCCGCGACTTCCGCGTGCGCCGGATCAACGTGGCGGTCCTCCGATACGTCAGCGTGCAAGTGAACACGTTTCCGAGTGGCCATGCGTCGATGTCGCTCGCCGCGGCGCTCGCGGTGGCATCGGTCAACGTGGCCGTCGGCGCGCCGCTGGTGGCGGTGGCGCTCAGCATCGTCGTGGCCACGGTCCTCGGCCGCTATCACTACACCGTCGACAGCATCCTTGACGCCGCGATCGGGGTCGGCACGTGGTGGGTGACGTTCGGATAGGCCCGCTATAATCCGTTCAGGGCGCGCACGGCGCGCCCCTCGGCAGGCTCGGGGCGGTCAACCCCGTCTGAGAGACGCTCCTCGGCCGAGGCTGAAAGAGGTCACGCCAGATGAAGCGCACACGGCCGCTGACAATCGTCTGGCTCGTTGCCGGCGTGGTCGTGGGTGGCCTCGGTACCGGTCGAGCGGACGCGCAGCCCGACGAATTCAGCGCGACCATGCAGGTCGAGACGGGCGGACAGCCGATGACGATGGAGTATTTCGTCGCGGCCGGTCGGGTACGCGTCGACGTGCAGCAGCCGCAGCAAGTGTCAATCGTCTTTCGGGACGGCGACGCCGGCATGCTCATGATCCAGCACGCGGAGCGCCGCTACATGGAGTGGGGCCCCGACCAGATGAAGATGATGGAGCGGCTGCAGCAGGGCGACGTCGACGAGCCGGGCGAGGTCGACATCTCGCAAATCAGCTTCGAACAGACCGGGCGCACCGACACCATCGGCGACTGGGACGCCTTCGAAGTGCGCGCCACCGGGATCGAGAACGTCGACAACGAAGAGATGCTCTTCTGGATGTCGGCCGACACCGACATTGGCATGTTCGAGGTGAGCGAGGCCGCCGCCGAGGCGCTCGAGGCCTTTCAGATGCCGATGGCCGGTGGCGGGACGGCCGGCGCGAAGCAGTTCCTCCGCTATCGGTCGATTGCCCGCGCGTCGGGCCTCCCTGACGGAGGCGTGGTGCGCGTCCACGCGCAGAACGACGGTGAGCAGACGACCATCACGCTGCTGGCCGTGCAAACGGCTTCGCTGCCCGACGGGACATTCGAGGCGCCGGACGGCTACGAGGCGATGCGGATGCCGTCGATTTCCGGATTGCCCGAATAGACGAGGAAGACTACCGATGCCTAGCAGACTGTTCACACTCAGCGCGTTGTTCGTGGCGTTCGTCGGCACCCCCGCGGTCGCCACCGCCACCGATTACCATCACGTTCACTTGACGACGACATCGCGGCCTGAGGCGAAGGAGTGGTACATAACGCACATGGGATGCACCGACTACGGGCGTCCCGACGCGTGTCAGATCGGCGACACCTACATCATCTTCTTCGAACGCGACTCGATAGAGGGGCCGAGCGTCGGCAGCGGCGTCGACCACATCGGCTTCTCGTTCGAGGACCTCGACGCGAAGATGGCGTCGTTCGAAGCGGCTGGCATCAAGATCCTCGACCCGATACGGGAGATCCCCGGGCTCTTCAAGCTCGCCTTTATCGAGGATCCGTGGGGCACAAAGATCGAGGTGGTCCAGGACCACGAGTGGCCCGGCTTTCACCACCTCCATCTCCGGTCGTCAGACCCGGCGGTCGCCCTGTCGTGGTACTGGGACATGTTCGGCGGCGAGCGCGACCGGCTCAAGGGTCGCATCGGTGGCCTTCGCTACGGCACCGTCTGGCTGCTCATCGCGCAGCACGAAGGCGAGCTCGCCCCGACCCAGGGGCGCGCGTTCGATCACCTCGGGTGGCAGTTCCCCGACCTTCGGGCCGAAGCCGAGAACATCAAGCGCAAGGGGGTCGAGTTCGATATCGAGCCGCGACCGTTCACCAATCCGCTCGGCGAGGAGATGCTGATCTCGTTCGTGACCTCCCCCGACGGGGTCCGGATCGAGATCGTCCAGCCATGATTTGACTGGGGAATTGATCAGGGCGCGCCCGGATCAACTCAATCCGCGTACGCCCAGGATCTTGTCGCCGCCGGCTTGGAGGAACTTTGCGGCGGCGGCGCGCTGACGCGTTTCGGTCGAGCGCAGAATCTCGACGAACCGCGGCTCACAGCGAACCCGGTCGAGCCAAGGCGAGGCAAGCGCCTGCGTGCACATCCACCCACGCTCGACGGCACGGCCGAGCAGGTCGAGCGTGCGCGTCTCGTCGCGGGCCACTGCGGCCACCAACGCCCAGTAGTACATCCCTTCCGGATCACGCGCCGCGCCCACTTCCGCTGCGAACGTGGTCTCGAACGTCGTCCGATCGTTCTGGAGAACCGCGAGCATGATCCGCCACCCTCTCGTGTAGGTGCTGTCGCTGCCGGCCGTCATCGCCTTGAGCTCGGCAATGACCTGATCGACGTCGCCGTCGCGCATCCGGACGAGCAGCTTCATGAACGGCGTCTCGCCGGTGTCGGTTGCCTGCTAGACGATTCTACGCGTCTAACGAGCTCGCCCGTTGCAGCGTGTCCGGCGGGGTGATACAAGAGCCGGGGAGGAACCCATGCCGACATCGCCAAAGACGGACCCCAACCAGAACCCTTCGCGCCGCCGCTTCCTCGCGCACGCCGGACTCGCGACCGGCGGGGTCGTAGCCGGCGGCGTCGCGTCTCGCGCTGTGTCGGCCACGCAGGCTCCCGGTGCCGCGAGCACAGGCGCGCGTTTCCGGCAACTCCTCGCTCGCGACGAGCCGAGCCGCTGTATCAATTGCGGCGACGTCGCGACGGCACGGCTCGCGGAAATGCACGGCTTCGAGATCGTGATGACCGGCGGCAGCGCCCTGTCGCTGAGCAAGTACGGCATCGGCGACTTTGGAATGATTACGATCGACGACCTCGTCGAGTTCTGCAACCGCACGGCCGACCGCATCGACGTCCCGATCATTGCCGATGCCGACGATGGCGGGGGCAACCCGCTCAACGTGTATCGCACCGTCCAGCGGATGGAGAAGGCGGGCGCGACGTGCATCATGATCGAGGACTTATACGGCGCCAAGCATATGGCTGGCTACGACGAGGGCAAGATCATCAGCCGGGAGGCGATGGTCGACAAGGTGCGGGCCGCCGTCGACGCGCGGCGCGACCAGGACACCGTGCTGCTCGTCCGAAGCGACGTCGTCGCTGATGGCGGCCGGCTCGACGAGGCGATCGAACGGGTCGCGAGCTACGCCGACGCGGGTGGCGACGTCATCTTCATCCCTGGCATCCCGCTCGACCAATGTCGACGCGCCGTCGAGATGGCAGGACGCCCGATCCTGACCGGCGCGCCCTCGGTGGCGACGGCGCGCAACGCCGGCGTCGCCATCCAGTTCGTTGGCGCGATGGGTGGCATCGCGGTGGGCGCCATGGATCGCGCGATGACGGAACTGGCACGGGACGGTCAGCTCGGCGCCTCGGCCACCCTGTCGCTCGCCGGCACCCGGCGGCTGGAGCTCATCGGCAACGAGGAGATCGCGGCGCGGGCACGCCGCTACAACGCAATGCGGGAGGACGGACAGTAGTATCAGGTTCAAGGTTCAGGGCTCGGACTTTACGCGATGCGGCAACAAGGGATGCTCGCGCTGACCGCGGTGGCGGTCGGTATCGGTGCGCTGGTCGGGGCGCAGGGGGGCGACGACCTGACTCCGCCGCCGGCCTACGATCCACGCATTCACGAGCTGATTGACGACGTGTCGGCCGAACGGATCGAGGCCGACATCCGCACCCTGGTCGGGTTCGGCACCCGGCACACCCGTTCGGAGACCGAGAGCGAAACACGCGGCATCGGCGCGGCGCGCCGGTGGATCAGCGCGGAGTTTCTCGACATCTCGGAGACGTGTGGCGGCTGCCTCGAGGTCGCGTTTCAACGAACCGTCGTCCCCGGGGAACCTAGCACACGCATCCCGGTCGACACCGAGATCGTCAACGTCGTGGCCATCATCCGCAGGGCCACCGACCCCAACCGCTACGTGATCATGTCGGGCGACATCGACAACCGCATCTCCGACCCGGACAACTTCACCGGCGATTCACCCGGCGCCAACGACAACGCCAGCGGGATGGCCAGCACGATCGAGGCGGCGCGGGTCCTCAGCCGATACGCCGGCACGTTCAACGCCAGCATCCTCCTCGTCGGGCTCTCGGGCGAAGAGAACGGCCTGCTGGGCGGCACACACCTGGCCGGGGTCGCGCGCGAGGAGGGTTGGGAGATTGAGGCTGTTCTGAACAACGATATGATCGGCAACATCGAGGGCGTCGACGGCGTCATTCAGAACAACGCGTTTCGCGTCTTTTCGGAGCCGACACCGATCACCGAGACCGACGCCGAACGGCGCGCCCGACGGGCGGGCGGGGGCGAGGTCGACGGCGTGTCTCGCCAGCTTGCCCGCTACGTCGCCCGGATGACCGACCGTTACATCCCGAATCTCGACGCGAAGATGATCTATCGCCTCGATCGCTTCGGGCGAGGCGGGCATCACCGGCCGTTCAATGACGCCGGTTTCCCAGCGGTCCGGATCATGGAAACGCACGAGAACTACCGGCGGCAGCACCAGGACGTACGCGTCGAAGACGGCGTCGCGTACGGTGACGTGATCGAAGGGGTGAACTTCGCGTACGCGGCGAAGCTGACCGGGGTCAACGTCGCGACCCTCGCGTCACTCAGCTGGGCCCCCGCGGCGCCGACCAATGTCACGATCGCAGGCGCGGTTCGACCCTCGGCCACGCTCGCGTGGGATCGGGTGGATGCTGGCAACCTCGCGGGCTACAAGGTCTACTGGCGCGACACGACCGCACCCCAGTGGACACATTCCCGCTTTGTCGGAACCGTGACGGAATACACGTTCGAGAATCTGGTCATCGACAACTACCTGTTTGGCGTGGCCGCGGTCGGCAACGCCAGCAACGAGAGCATGGTGTCGTTTCCGGTGCACAGACGCTAGGAGCCCTATGACCCAAGAGGCCGTACGGGCGATCGCGCTGGCGCTCCCCGATGCACATGAGCACCAGCATCGCGGTCGGCCCGACCTCGACCTGCTGGTCTCGACTGACCCCGACACGTACCGCGACGTGTGGGGCGGGACATGGGTCGCGGTCGACCTCGGTCGGGTGACGAAGACCGACCTGCGCCGGTTGCTCGTCACCGCGTGGCGTCTGGCCGCCCCCAAGCGACTGCGCGCCGAGCATCCGACACGCTGAACCACTGATCCGCTCATCGGTGAGCGGCGCATGCTACCCCCGGGAAGGACAACAGCCGCAAGGAGGTCGTAATGGTGTCTGTGTTGTCGCTTTGGCTGCCCGTGCTGCTCTCGGCGGTGTTCGTCTTCATTGCGAGCTCGATCATCCATATGGCGCTGACCTATCACAAACCGGACAGGCTGCCGCTCCCGAACGAAGCGGGTGTGATGGACGCGCTCCGGCCGTTCAAGATTCCACCAGGTGACTACACCGTGCCGTGCGCGAGCGATATGAAAAAGATGGGGTCACCGGAGTTCCTCGAGAAGACGAAGCAGGGGCCGGTCGCGCTGATGACCGTGCTGCCCAACGGCCCGATGAACATCGGGAGAAGCCTCGGGATGTGGTTTGCGTACAGCGTGCTGGTCGGCGCGATCGCGGGCTACGTGGCGGGGCTGGCGCTCGGACCAGGCGCCGACTACCGCGTCGTCTTTCGCATCGTCAGCACGGTCGCGTTCACCGGCTACGCGCTCGCGATCCTGCAGAGCAGCATCTGGTGGTATCAGGGCTGGGGGGCGACGCTCCGGACGATGTTCGACGGGCTGGTATACGCCCTGCTGACCGCCGGCACGTTTGGCTGGCTGTGGCCGGAAGGGTGAGGGGTCAGCGGACGATGGCGCGGACGACCCGCTCGACCGTCAGCCCTTGTACCACGATCGAAAAGACGACGACCCCGTACGTCGCGGCCAGAATCACCGGCTTTTCCGGACTCGGCGGGAGCGCGAGCGCGAGCGCGACCGAGATCCCGCCGCGCAGGCCGCCCCACGTCAACACCGGAATCGCGCCGGTGGTGAATTCTTGGCGGAGGCCAAGAACCATAATCGGCAGCGACACCGCGATGAATCGCGCGAGCAGCACGACCGGGATGGCGACGAGCGCGGCACCGACCACCTGCCCGGTGATGGTGATGGCGATCACCTCGAATCCGATGGCGAGAAAGAGCAGCGAGTTGAGCATCTCGTCGACCAACGACCAGAACGTCTCGATGTGATGGCGCGTCCCTTGGCTCATGGCAAAGCGCTTGCCGTGGTTCCCGATGAACAGGCCGGCCACGACCACCGCTAGTGGCCCCGACAGGTGCAGCCGTGAGGCGAGGGCGTAGGTCCCCATGACGAGCGCCACGGTGATGAGCACCTCGAGGCTGTGTTCATCGATCGTCCGCATCGCTCGATACGCGGCGTAGCCGGCGCCGAGGCCGAGTGCGACACCGCCGACCGCCTCGACCGCCAACAGCTCGGCCGCGCCGGCGAGCGTCACCGCTCCCTCTCCACCGGATGCCATCGCCACCAGGACGGTAAAGAGGACGACGCCGACACCATCGTTAAAGAGACTCTCGCCAGCGATCTTGGCCTCGAGCGTCTCTGGCACCTTGACCTCTTTGAGAATGCTCATCACGGCGACCGGGTCGGTCGGTGAGATCAGCGCGCCAAAGACCAGGCAATAAGGGAAAGGAACCGCAAGACCAAGAGCGTCAAAACCGACGAACATCAACCCGGCGACGATGCCTGTCGAGGTGACGATGCCGACGGTCGCCAGCGTCGCGATCGCCCACCGACGATTCAGCAGCGCCTCGAGGTCGACATGCAGCGCGCCGGCGAAGAGAAGGAAGCTGAGGAGCGCCTTCATCAAGGTGTCCTCGAAGTCGATGTCGGTGAGCAGACCGCGCACCGTCGCCCCCAGGGCGAGCGCCGGAACGGCGGCATCGGCGACCAACACGACAACCGACACCGCGAGCGCGATGATGACCAGGCCGATGGTGTGCGGGAGCCGCAGCCAACGGTGATTGAGGTAGCCGAAGACCGCCGCCAGCGTGACGAGGAGGGCGACGAGGTTGAAGATCGACGCTACCGTCATCATTAAGACGGGGCCTGCGGCCCCGGACCCCGCCGGCTGCACTCACGGGGACCCCTTTGTCCCACTCCGTACCGCCGGGGCGCGCACGTGCGCGCCCTGATCCTAATTCGGGCGACCGAGCGGCGTGGGGCGTTGGGGCCTCACTAGCGAGAGAGCCAGGGGGTCTGGGGGAAGCGCCCGAGACTCACGTTAGATCGAGGACGATATTACCCCAGTCTGAACTTGGTCAGCTGACTGCCCCGCGCACCCTATGGATTCCTCCGCGCGCGGCGAGCCCTCTTCCGCGAGGTCTTTTTGGCCGCCTTGGCGGCGGGTCGGCCGGACGGTGCCGTCGCGGCCGCCCGCTTGGTGCTCAGCTCGCCAAGCGCGACGCTCCGTCGATACGCGGCGTTCACCGCCTTCGAGACGACCGTGCGAAAGCCGCCCTTCTCGAGTTCGTAGAGGGCGTCGGCGCTCGTTCCGGCCGGTGACGTCACGCGATTTCGAAGCTCGGCCGGATGCACCGGCTGCCGCTGGGCATAGACGGCCGACCCCCGGATCGTCTGCAGTACTAGTTCGCGGGCGTCGTCGCGAGAGAACCCGAGATGGACCGCCGCGTCGATGAGCGCTTCCATCAGCAGAAAGACGTACGCGGGTCCCGACCCGCTTATGGCGGTAGCCATGTCGAGGAACCTCTCATCCTTGACGAACAGCTGCTGGCCCAGCGCGGCGACGATCGCGCCCGCCTGGGCCCGCTGCGCGTCGGACACCTCCGGCGTCGCGGTCCAGACCGTCATCCCCTCACCCACCTGTGCCGGCGTGTTCGGCATCGTGCGGACGATGGCGCGGTGACTCAACCCAGTCGCGATCGACGCGATCGTCGCACCGGCCACGATCGACACCACCAGTGTCCCTGGCTTGATCTGACCGTTGAGTTCTTCGAGCACGCCCGGGAGCACCTGGGGCTTCACAGACAGGACGACGACCTGCGCCTTCTTCGCCGCCGTCCGATTGTCGAGCGTCGTGTGAATGCCAAACTGATCGCGCACGTCGGTCAGGCGCTCGCGGTGTCGATCACTTGCGGTGATCCGACCCGGCTCTGAATCGTGCCGTGACACCAGTCCGCCGATCATCGCCGTCCCCATCGCTCCGGCGCCGATGAACGCCACGTTCACGCCGTGCAACGCATCTGTCTTTTTCACGCCAGCTCCCTGAAAGTGGACCGGTCGCCGAAGAGACCCGGCCGCTCTTGAGTATTCTAGTGGCCTCATGGACCCCCTGGCCCACACGCTCGTCGGCGCGACGCTGGCCGAGACGCGCTTGAAGACACGAACCGCGATGGCGGCCCCGATGCTGATGTTCGGCGCCAACGCCCCGGACATCGATGCAGTGACGATGTTAATGGACCGTGACCTCGCCCTCGGCTTCCGCCGTGGCTGGACGCACGGCGTGCTGGCGATGGTGGTCCTCCCGATCGTCATGACCGGCCTGATCCTGCTGGTCGATCGGCTGATCGCGAGGCGACGCGGGCGACAGCCGACCGCGCGCGCACGGCCGCTCCTCGGGCTCGCCTACATCGCGGTGCTGTCGCATCCGCTGCTCGATTGGCTGAACACTTACGGTATGCGGTTCTTGATGCCGTTCGACGGCACCTGGTTCTACGGCGACGCGCTCGTCGTCGTCGATCCGTGGGTCTGGCTCTTGGCGGCAACGACCGCCGTGCTGGCGCACACGTCGTCGCGGTTGAGCATCGCTGCCTGGGTGGTGCTCGGTGTCGCGGCGACCTCGCTCATCACGGGGTTCGAGGGGGCGCCGCCGGCGGCACGTCTCCTCTGGTGCCTCGGCGTCGGCGGCATCGTCTGGCTGCGAACGGCGGGGCATTGGCAACGCCATCTCCCCCGCCTCGCGACGGCGTGTCTCTCGGCGGTGACGATCTACATCGTCGTCATGGTGGCGGCATCGCGACTCGCCGAAGCGCAGGTCACGGCGTGGCTGGCCGAACGGGACGACGTGCCAGTGGAAGTGATGGCGAGTCCCGTGCCCGGCAATCCGTTTCGGCGCGACATCGTCGTGGTCGATGCCGAGCACTACCACTTCCTGGAGCTCGATTGGCTCCGAGCCGAGCCGATTCGGATCAGCAACCTGTCCATCGAGCGCGGACTAGAAGGCCCGGTGACGGAGGCCGCCCTCACCGCACCCCACGTGCGGGGAATGGCGGCGTGGGTCCGATTCCCCGCCTTCGTGGTCGAGGAAACGGCCGACGGCTATCGCGTCGCCATCTCGGACGCCCGGTACGCCAGACGGGTCGGCGCCGGGCTCGGCGCCGCTACCGTTGAGCTCGACCGCGACTTGAACGTGCGATAGCCTCGTATCTCCGTCTGGAGGTCGCCATGCGTTTCGTCGCTGCCGCCGTCTTCGCCGTCATCCTGAGTGCTAGCCTGGCCGTCGCCCAGCCGCGCCTCACCATGGACTGGGAGGCGATGGCCGAGCGGCTCGTCGCCCAGCTCGCACCCGAGCCGGGCGAGAAGATTCTCCTCGTCGCGCGGCCTGGCCACTTCGACGAGATCATTCCGCCGCTGCGGTACGCGCTGCAGGCCACCGGCGCGATCGACCTCGGGGTGATCGACGTCATCGCGGAGCCGTATCCGAATGACTGGGACGGCGCCGTGCTGGCCCGCGGCCGCGACACCGCACGCACCGTCTATCGCGAGATGCTGCGTGAGTTCGACGGCGCGATCATGCTGCCGGGGGCGCGGCCGGATCATGCCGTGTACGGCGCCCTCCAGGACCTGCTCCACGAGGGCATCGGGCGCACCATTCACTTTCACTGGACGCAGAACGGCAGTGCCTTTCCGATTCCCGGTCAGCCGATGCCCAGCCAGTCGGTCGTCGATGCCACCTACCAGCGCGCCCTGCTCGACTCCGACTACGACGGCGTCGCGGTCGCGCAGCGTCGTTTCGTCGATGCGATGCGCGACGCCGAAGTGCGAGTCACCTCCCCACTCGGCACCGACATACGCTTCCGGATCGGCGACCGGCCGGTGAATTTCGGCAACGGCGATGCGTCGAAGGCACGAACCGACCGGGGTGTGATCTTGATCGACCGCGAAATCGAGCTGCCGGCCGGCGCCATTCGCGTCGCGCCGGTCGAAGAGACGGTCAACGGCACAATCGTCTTCCCGCCGTCGCAGTGGGATGGGCGTCCGGCGACCGGCCTGACCCTTCGGATTGAGCGTGGCCGCGTCGTCGAGGTCTCGGCCAAGACCGGTCGAGATGCCGCCGAAGCCGAGCTCGACGGCGTTCCCGAACAGGCCCGGGCGTTCCGGGAATTCGCCCTCGGTTTCAACCCGCTGCTAGCGGTCCCCGAACGGAGTCCGTGGATTCCGTACTACGGTTACGGCGCCGGAGTGGTGCGGCTCTCGCTCGGCGACAACTCGGAGCTTGGCGGCACCGTGACCGGTGGGTACGTTCGCTGGAACTTCTTTACCGATACGACGGTGACCGTCGGCGACGAGGTGTGGGTACGCGACGGGAAGCTGGTGCGCTAGTCGCTCCGCGATCGCCCGCATTCAAATCCGTAAGTCACGTTTTTCTGCTCGACATCCACGGACGACGAGGTGGAATCCCCCCGTCGCTCCCCACGGGTTCCCCCGCTAGTTCGGAACGGAAAAGGAGTCGTTCGTGTCCGACGCTCTGCGTCTGCCGCGCCGGCAGGTCTTGAAGATCCTCGGCGCCGCGACGGTTGCGCCTGCCGTGGCGGAGGGTGCTCTGGATGTTCCACCCGCTGGTGCCGCCGCAATCCGACGGCGGGCCGTGGCGGCCACGCTTCTTCACGGTGGAGGAAAGTGCGACCATCGAGACGCTCGCCGAGCGGATCATTACAACGTCTTTGTCGTCGACGGGTCGTCGTTCACCACCGCCTCCGAAAAGAACCCCACGCTGACCATTCTGGCCCTGGCGTGGCGCGCCGCCGACTATCTGGCGGACGAGCTCCGGAGCGGGCGCCTGTAAACTGGGGGTCGCCGTCCCGGCCTACGCGGGGACGCAACCTGAGGGCAATTCTCGCTTCTGCCGAGATAGGATCGCGCACTACACTCTGTCAGGATTAGCGGCAGCGCGATTGACGCGCAGCGGCACATACACACAAAAGACGCGGGGGTCCGTGGAAACGGAAGAGGCGCCATGACTACCAAGATGATGCTCACGTTCGTCACCGTAATGACCTGCGTCCTCCTGGGCGCGACCGCTCTGGACGCGACCGCGCAGTTCAGAGCGGCGGATTTCGAATACGGATCGCGCTTCCGTCTGCCCGACGGAACGCAGCCTGAGATCTGGAACCCGGCCAAGCGGAAGCTGCTCGAGGGCGGCCCGATGATCGGCGGCACCGTCCGTGCCACCGACCCCCGCACGTATTGCACGATGGCGGCGGCCGGCTACGACTTCATCTGGGTGGAAATGCAGCACGAGGCGATCTCGTGGGAGCAGGTGGCCCGTTTCTGGCGTACGTGCCCAGGCCCGGCCGCGCCCGGCGTCCGCGTCGCCTATGCCGACGAACGTGAAATCCAGCACGCGACCGATATGGGCGCCGCCGTCATCGTGGTGCCGACGGTCGACTCGGTCGAGGAGGCGCAGGAGGCGGTCAACTGGACCTACTTCCCGCCCGTCGGCCGGCGGAGCTCGGGTGGCGGTCAAGGTCCGAGCGAGATCTGGGGCGACGTCCCCGGTGGCTACCGGCAGACCTGGAACGACAATGTCGTGCTGATCTTGATGATCGAGACGCTCGAGGGTGTCGAGGCCGCTCGCGAGATCGCCAAGATCCCTGGCGTCACTGGACTGTTTGCCGCTAGCGGCGATCTCGGCAACTTCTCAGGTTTTGGCGAGGGTGACGCGGAGTATGAAAGAATCATCACCGAGGTGACGACCGCGGCGATAGAGGCGGGCATCCACGCCTGCGCGCCGCTCCGCTGGGCCGACCGGCCGGACTTCACCTGCTTCCAGGCCGGCACCGAAGGCGCGAACATCCGCCGGGGCGCCGCGGCCGAGATCCAGCAGGCGCAGGAGCGCTTCGACAGTACCGGTGCTGGCGACTCGGGCGTGGGACAGACGTCGTCCGGCGCCGGCTCGGTCCTGGCTAACCTGACGGCCGAGTGCGGCTCGATCACCTATGAGGACGATTGCTTCGCCGCCATCGAGAGTGCGGCAACGGCCGTCAGTTCCATGTCAGCTACCGACAAGGCACAGGTCGGCCGACGGGTGCGCGAGCTTATCGCGGCAAATCCCAGCCACGCGGCACGGATGCGCGAGATCGCCGCCCGTGGTGGTCTCGACGTCGGGTAGACCGGCAGCGGCTGAGCGCGCGCGCCATGGCGCGCGCGCTCGAAAGGACGGTTCCCTTGACGATGACGCGCGCACTCACGCTCGTCGGTGTATTCGTCGCCGTGGCGACGCTCGCCCACTGCGCCGAGCCGCCGGCGCCAGTCGAGATCACGATGACGAACGGCCAGGGCGAGATCGCCGGCGAGGTGTCGGACACGTCCGTGATCGTGCAATCGCGCTTGACCACCAGGGACGGCTGGGTCGACGGTGATCTCGCGGGCGCCGACGGGATCGTTCGGTTCGAGGTCTCGACGACTCCCGACTTCGCCGACCCGATCACGACGGACTGGCTCGAGGCAACGGCGGGCGGCGACCACATCGTGAAGGCCAAGGTCGACCGTCTCTCCCCGGCGACCGACTACCTCTACCGCGTCGTCTACGGCCCGGACCCCGAGCACACCGAGAGCGGGGCCATTCGCTCGTTTGCCACGCATGCGGGGGCCGGCGCAGAAGCCGAGACGAGCTTCACCGTCGTCACCGGCATGAACTACCACCAGTTCTTCCACGACCCGAATCGCGCCTACACGGGACCAGATAAAGAGCTCGGCTATCCGGCGCTCGTTTCAATGCGCGCCCTCGAGCCAGACTTTTTCATCGCGACCGGCGACAACGTCTATTACGACGTCCCGTTCGAGGGTCGGGCGGATACCGTCCCCGCCATGCGGAAGAAATGGCATGAGCAGCTCGGCAAGCAACGCTTCATCGATTTCTTCGCGGACACCCCGACCTACTGGGAAAAAGACGACCACGATTACCGCTACAACGACACCGACAACACCAGCAACCAGACACCGTTGCCCGATCTCGGCAAGCGGATCTTCTTGGAGCAGGTGCCGGTCGTCGACCCCAACGACCCGGATCCGGTGACCTATCGGACGTACCGCGTCAGTCAAGACCTCCAGTTCTGGCTCAGCGAAGGTCGCGACTACCGGACGTCCAACATGTCGGAACCGGGTCCTGACAAGACGCTGTGGGGGGCGGAGCAGCTGGCGTGGTTCAAGGAGACGCTTGGGGCGAGCGACGCCACGTTCAAGATCCTGATCTCACCGACGCCGATGATCGGCCCCGATGACGCCCAGCAGGCAGGCCGTCCCGCCGACAATCACGACCCCCTCAAGCGCGACAACCACTCGAATCCGTCTGGCTTTCGCCACGAGCGCGACCAGCTGTTTGCATGGCTGATCGAGAACGATTTCCTCGAGAAGAACTTCTACATCATCTGCGGCGACCGACACTGGCAGTACCACTCGATCGATCCAACCGGCTTCGAGGAGTTCTCGACCGGCGCCATCATCGACGCGAATTCGCGTGTCGGGCGCCCACCCGGTGACCCGGACTCGAACGATCCCGACGCCCTCATCATGCAGTTCTATACGTACGACGAGCCGACCGGCGGCTTCCTGCACGTCACGGTGACGCCGGGAGAGACACCGACGGCCACGTTTCGTTTCTATGACGAGCAGGGAGAGCTGCTGTACGAGGACGTCAAGAGCGCGAACTGAGCGTGCGGGAACTGAAGATCATCGCGTCGATGAGCGGTATCGTGCTGCTTATCGCGGCGGGACTCACGGCGGTCAGCCAGACCGAAGTTCCCGAGCCCCTACTTGGCACACCGTGTGCCCTTTTTACACCCACCCCGGATCCGCGAGAGGTCGACGAGAACGCCGATGCCGAGGCCGTACCGCCGTCACTGGCGCCCCCGGTCACGACGCGCGCCCGCGGAGTGGCGTCACTCCTCATGTTGGAAGTTGCCGACGACCTCTACGTCGTGACCGGCAGCGGCAGCAACGTCGCCGTCCATGTCACCAACGAGGGGACGGTGCTGGTTGATGATAAGTTCGCCCGGAATCACGACGAGCTCATGGGATGCGTCGCCCGCGTGACCGACCTTCCCATTCGATACGTCGTCGGCACGCATCATCACGGCGACCACATGGGGGGCAACGAGCCGCTCACGGCCGCTGGAGGCGTCCTCGTCCTCGCACACGAGAACGTGCGGACCAATATGGTCGCCGGGAATCAGCCGGCACCGCCCGAGGTGGTGTTCACCAAGAAAACCTCGCTCGTCCTCGGCGAGGCCACCGTCGAGGTGCACCACTTCGGTCGCGGGCACACCAACGGCGATGCCGTGGTCCTCTTTCCGGAACTGGAGGTGCTGCACGCCGGCGACTTGTTTGTCGATGGCCTGCCGTTCATCGACTACGCCAATGGCGGCAGTAGCGCCGACTGGATCGAGACGCTTGGCGGAGTACTCAGCCTCGATTTCGAGACGGTCATTCCGGGCCACGGCCCGGTCATGACAAAGCGCGACGTCCAATCGTTTCGAGATCGGTTCGTGACATTGCGAACACGCATGACGCAGCTCATCGACCGCGGCGTCACCAAGGAACGGGCGCTCGCCCAGTTGGAGACGAGGGACCTCGAGTGGGCGCTCACGCCAGACAGCCTCTTTGTCCGGCGAAGCTTTTCGGACTTCTACGACGAGGTCGCTGGGGAGAGGTAAGCGTCGCGCGGACGCCAGATCCCGTTCAGCTGTCCCGCACGGGTGAGCGCGAGCGCCTTCCAGCTGCGAATCGGCAGCCGGACCTCGGTCAGCGCGGCAGTCGGTAGTGGCTCGGCTGCGCCAGTGAAGCCCGCGAGGAGGCGTTCCAGCCCAGGGTTGTGTCCGACCACCAGACGCATGGCGAGCTCCCGCCGACGTCGCGCAGGACGTCGACCATCTCGCCCAAGCTGGCCAAATACAGCCGTCGATCGTGCTGGACCGGCACCGGCACGGCGAACTCCGCCGCGACCGCCTCCGCCGTTCGGCGCGCTCGCTTCGCCGTCGAGTTGACGATGACGTCGGGCCGGACCGCCCGTGCTGCCATCAACCGCCCCATCCGCGGTGCGTCGCGTTTGCCGCGTTTATTCAACGGACGGTCGTGATCTGCGCGCTCCGGATCCCTCCGACTCGATTTGGCGTGCCGAAGTAGAAGGAGAGTCTTCACGATGAACCTGTATGATCCCAAGTGCAGTGACCGCGACCCCTGCGCTACCAGTCGGTTGTGACGACGGCACCAAGCCCTGATGCTGCTCATTCGGCTGCTCGACATCTATTCGCTGATTGTGTTCGGCGCCGTCATCATGTCGTGGTTGCGACTCCCCCCGGGCCACCCCATTGCCAATTTCCTGTCCGCGATGACCGCGCCGCTCCTGACGCCGATACGACGGATTCTGCCGGCCATGGGCGGGATCGACTTCTCGCCGTTGGTATTGCTGTTCGGCCTGCGACTTCTGCGCGGGGCGCTCCTCTCGGCGGTGATGGGGTTCTAGGTTTAGGGCGCGCACAGCGCGCCCCGGCGGCACGGAGTGGGGCGAAGGGGTCCCCACGAGTGCCGCCGGTGGGGCTCGGGGCCGCAGGCCCCGTCTAATCAACGCTACAATCGGAGGAGCCGGCTTCCCATCGCCGATTCGAAGGTGTCATCGTGAGTGAAAGTACCGCGTCCGCAG
Source organism: Vicinamibacterales bacterium (assembly GCA_963662965.1). Classification (GTDB taxonomy): domain Bacteria; phylum Acidobacteriota; class Vicinamibacteria; order Vicinamibacterales; family UBA8438; genus DTWD01. Next base: position 1,481,124 of record OY759970.1, read on the forward strand.
CACGCGTCGCGCCGCCGGACGTCACCGTCCAATGCCGCCACTGCCAGACGGAGCATCGCGAGGCCGTTTTTCGGCAGGAGCTCTCCGTCTGTCCGTCGTGCGGTTGGCATGCGTCGCTGACCGCCCAGAAATGGATCGACCACTTGGCCGACCCGGACAGCTTCCGCGAGATCGGCAAGCGACTGTTCTCGGCTGACCCGCTCGACTTCAAAGTGACGGAGCCGTACAAAGAGCGTCTACGGGAGGCCGAGCAGCGAACCGGCATGCACGAGGCGGCACTCGGCGGCGAGGCGCGACTTGACGGGCGTCCGTTGGTCCTCATCTCGCTCGAGTTCGACTTTCTGGGTGGCACGATGGGATCGGTCGTGGGTGAGAAAGTGGCGCGCGCCTTTCAGGCGGCGACCCGCCGCAAGCTACCGGTCGTGTCGATTCTCGCGAGCGGCGGAGCGCGCATCCAGGAAGGGATGCTCGCGCTGATGCAAATGGCGAAGACGGCGACGGCCGTGGCGGCGCACAAGGCCGCCAGGTTGCCCTACATCTCGGTGCTGACCAACCCGAGCTTCGGCGGAACGTTTGCGAGCTTCGGGTCGCTAGGCGACGTTCTGATCGGCGAGCCGGGTGCGCAGATCGGGTTCGTCGGGGCCCGAGTCGTCGAGGGAACGATCGACGAGCGGATTCCCCAAGACGAGCGGCGGGCAGAGACGGTTCTCCAGCACGGCATGATCGATATGGTCGTCCCGCGCCGCGCGCTGCGCAATCTCCTTGCGGTATTGGTGTCACAACTGACCGCCGACCGGCATGGCACCTGGCCGGCGGTGCAGCTCGCGCCGACGCCGAAGCCGACGCGCAGCGCCAGCGAGGTCGTGAAGCTCGCACGTTCACGCGAGCGGCCGCGCGCGCGGGATTATGTCGACCGCATCTTCTCGACGTTCACGGAGCTGCACGGCGACCGCTGCTACGGTGACGATCCGGCGATCCTCGGCGGCATCGCCGACCTGCGCGGTCGTCCGGTCATGCTCATCGCGCAGACGGGGCACGTCATGCCGATGCCAGAGGGCTATCGCAAGGCGCATAGGCTTCTCAGGCTCGCGGAGAGATTCAGGCTGCCGGTGGTGACGTTCGTCGATACCCCCGGCGCGTTCCCTGGCCTCGAAGCCGAACACCGAGGCATCGCGTTGACGATTGGCCAAAATCTAGAGCTCCTCGCCAGCCTCGAGGTGCCGATTGTCAACGTAGTGATTGGAGAAGGCGGCAGCGGCGGCGCACTCGCGCTCGGTCTGGCCGACGTGATCCTAATGCAGGAGAACGCCATCTACTCGGTCATCGCCCCGGAGGGCGCGGCGGCAATCCTGTTGCGGGACGCCTCCCGAACCGATGAGCTGGTGTCGAGCCTGAAGCTCCGCGCCCACGACCTGCTCGAGCAAGGCGTCATCGACGCGATCGTGCCGGAGCCGCCGGGCGGGGCGCACCGGGACTTCGACGCCGCTGCGCGTCTCGTCATGGAGCGTGTGGTGCACCACCTCAATCAATTGGCCGGCGTCAAGCCGAGGCGGCTGGTCCGGGACCGGGCCAACCGATTCGGCTCGATCGGCCGCTTCGAGCGCGGCGTCGTCAAAGCGGTCCGGGAAATGGTCCGCCGGATTAAGAGCAGCCGTAAGAAGACTAGGCCGAGCTGAGCCAGGGCGCGCACGGCGCGGGGCGGCCAGCCCCGTCTAGTCTTGCGTTATGATCGTCCCCCTAACAGGTTTCCGAGAGAGGTTCACCATGCGTAAAGCCCTGTTGATTGGACTCGTCCAGACTGCCCTCGTCGCGGCGATGGTCGTGACCGGAGGGACGACCGCTCCGGCCAGCGCCCAGGAAAATCCGTACGACACCACCGTCGACCGGACCATGGGTCAGCGGATATTCCGGGCCCAGTGCGGTCGCTGCCACGGTCGCGACGCGAAGGGAAATGACGAAACGGGGGCGCCAGATCTGACGTCTGGCGGCCTCGAGGCGAACACGGATCAAGCGCTGTTTGGCGTGATCCGCGAGGGGATTCCGAACACGGCGATGATCGGCATCAGCCCCCGAGCGTCGGACCAGACCGTGTGGCAGATCGTGAGCTACATCAACGCGCTCAATCTCGACCCGAGCGACTACGACCTTCCGGGCGACGTCAACCGCGGACGGCAGGTCTTCAGCGGGAAAGGCAACTGCGCCAACTGCCACATGGTCGAGGGCGAGGGTGGCCGACTCGGCCCAGACCTCTCGACGGTCGGGAGCCGTCTCGACCCGGACCAGCTTCGGATCGCCCTCACTGACCCGAACGAAGAGGTCGCCCCGCGTTGGTGGACCATGCGGATCACGCGCGCCGATGGATCGGTGCTCGAGGGACTCCGGATGAACGAAGACACGTTCACGGTCCGGATCATGGACGCCGACGAGAACCTCTGGAATTTCTTAAAGAGTGAGATTCGTTCAAGCGAACGCATCAAGACGTCGACCATGCCGACCGCCGACGGGCTGACCGCCGGCGAGATGGACGACCTGATTGCGTACGTCTTCTCACTGCGGAGGGAGAGCTAATCATGCAGCGGCTTGCGTTCGTCATCGCACTCATCATCGCGCTCCCGCTGGCCATCAGCGGCCAGGAGGGCGAGGGACCCTCGTTGACACCGGTCACCTGGGAACGGCTGCTGAATGCGGCCGACGAGCCGGAGAACTGGCTAATGTACAACGGCACGCTCGACAGCCAGCGGTTCAGCGGGCTCGACCAGATCCACAACCGCAACGTCGGCAACCTCGAGCTCAAGTGGGCGTATCAGATTCCTGAAATCGACCGCGCCGAGACGGTGCCGTTGGTGGTCGACGGTGTGATGTTCGTCACCGAGGCGCCAAGCAATGTCGTGGCGCTCGATGCGACGACGGGGCGGCAGTACTGGCGATACGAACACGAGCTGCCGGACGACCTCCGGATCTGTTGCGGGCGGAACAACCGCGGCGTCGCGATCCTCGGCGAGACACTCTACATGAGCACCCTCGACGCCAAGCTCGCCGCGATCGACGCGCGGTCCGGCAACCTGGTCTGGGTGAAGGAAGTGGCGCCCTATGAGAGCGGGTACAGCAAGACCGCGGCCCCGCTCATCGTGAAGGACCAAGTCGTCACCGGTATCGCCGGCGGCGAGTTCGGCATCCGCGGCTTTCTCGATTCGTACGACGCGACGACCGGCGACCTCAACTGGCGGACAAACACGATTCCGGGCCCGGACGAGCCGGGAAACCAAACGTGGGCCGGCGAGTCGTGGCGCACCGGCGGATCGCCGACCTGGATCACCGGCTCCTACGATCCCGACCTCGACCTCGTCTACTGGGGAACCGGCAACCCGGGACCCGACTGGAACGGCGACGTCCGCCTGGGCGACAACCTCTACTCCGACTCGGCCCTCGCGCTGAACGGTGTTACCGGTAACCTTGAGTGGTACTTCCAGTTCACACCCCACGATATTCACGACTGGGACGCCATTCAGGTGCCGATCCTGGCCGACATCAGGTACGGAGGCGAGATGCGCAAGGTAATGATGTGGGCGAACCGGAACGCCTTCTACTACACCCTCGACCGCGAAACCGGCGAGTTCCTGGTCGGTAAACCGTATGCGCGGCAAACTTGGGCCGAACGACTCGATGAGAACGGTCGTCCCATTCGCGTGCCGAACATGGAGCCATCCCCCGAAGGCACGCTGGTCTCACCGACGATCGGCGGCGGCACGAACTGGTGGTCGCCCGCCTTCAGCCCGCGCACCGGCCTGTTCTATGTGAACGCGTTTGACGGAGAGCAGCTGTTCTTCATCCGTGACGAAGACTACGTCGAGGGCGAGCAATATACCGGTGGCGGCGGGGAGAATGCCGGACCGATCGACAACTATCACAGCGCGATCCGCGCCATCGACCCCGCGACTGGCGACGTGCGGTGGGAGTACCCGATCGCTCCCCGCTCGACGTCGGGGCTGCTGACGACCGCCGGCGACCTCGTCTTCGGCGGCACCGTCGATGGCTACTTCTTCGCCGTCGATGCGGTGAGCGGGCAGGAACTGTGGCACGTCGCGGTCGGCGCGCGCGTTCATTCGGCGCCGCTGAGCTACTCCGTGAACGGCGAGCAGTTCGTGACGATTGCGGCGGGCAATGTGGTATTTACGTTTGGGCTGGGCGACTAGCGTTCCAGACCACGCTGGCGCCTATGTCAGTCATCAATCTTCGCGACGTCGCGCCAAGAGAACAGATGCCCGGCTTTCACGGGCGGATAGTGCACGCCGACAAGATGACGATCATCCACTGGGAGATCGACGCCGGCGCGGAGCTGCCCGAACACTCCCACCCGCATGAGCAGGTCTCGAATCTGCTTGCGGGCGAGTTCGACATGACGATCGACGGCACCGAGAGCCGACTGACCGCCGGCTCGGTCGCCGTCGTCCCATCGAATGCCGTCCACTCGGGACGCGCGGTCACTGCCTGCCGCTTCATCGACGTCTTCCAGCCGGTGCGGGAGGACTATCGGTAGGCACCGCCCTCGATCCCCTCCGATGCCGGCTAGAAGCCATCTCATAAATACGGCGTGTCACCGAATGCCGGCGCAGGTATGAGATGGCTTCTAACCTTGGACTAACGCGCGTCGGGATCGCCGTGGCGTTCGTCCTCGCGGCACTGGTGAGCAGCACGCGGACGGCGACCGAGGAACTGGCCGCGCCGGGGCAACCTTCCGATCCGGCGCCGGCGACCGGCACGCGGTCGCCGCGCAACGCGAATTATTCGATCGACGTCACGCTCGACCACGCGGCTCGCACGCTGTCGGGTCGCGAAGTGCTGACGTGGCGGAACATCTCGCCCTTATCTGCTGCCGAGCTCAGGTTCCATCTCTACTACAACGCGTGGAGGAACACCCGATCGACCTGGATGCGAGAGCGCGTGCTCGGCCGGGGCCTCGCCCTCCACGACCGGCGGGAATCGGACTGGGGCTGGATCGACATCACGCGCATCCGCCTGCTCGGCGTCGGCGACCGCTTACCGATCGACCTGACCACCGACGCCTCGTTCATCGCCCCGGACGACGGCAATCCGGACGACCGGACGGTGATGTCGGTTTCGTTGCCCGCGCCAGTCTCACCCGGCGACACGATCAACGTCGAAATCGAATGGACGTCTCGGGTGCCCCGGACCTTTGCGCGCACCGGCACCATCGGCGACTACTATTTCATCGCCCAGTGGTTCCCGAAGATCGGCGTCCTCGAGGGTGACGGCTGGACCTGCCACCAGTTCCACACCGCAACCAATTTCTTCGCCGACTACGGTGTCTACGACGTCCGCCTCACGGTGCCGGCCGGGTGGGTGCTTGGCGCCACGGGGCGGGAACAGTGGGTGAGGGACAACGGTGACGGCACCGCCACCCATCACTACTACGCCGAGGATGTACACGACTTCGCCTGGACCACGAGTCCAGACTTCGTCGACCTTCGGGATCGCTTCGAACACCCAGACCTGCCGGATGTCGACATTCGCCTCTTGCTGCAACCCGAGCATCGCGACCAAGCCGAGCGCCACTTCGAGGCGACCCGTCAGACGTTCAAGTACTTTGGCGAGTGGTTCGGTGCCTACCCCTACGGCCACGTCACCATTGTCGATCCCGCCTGGCAAAGCGGCTCCGGCGGCATGGAATACCCGACCCTCTTTACGGCGGGCACGCGCTGGCTCGCGCCGGAGACGACCGACGGTCCCGAAGGGGTCACGGTGCACGAAGCCGGCCATCAGTTCTTTTACGGCGTCATCGGAAGCAACGAAGTTGAGCACGCCTGGCTCGACGAAGGGCTCAACACCTTTGCCGCCGCGCGCGCGGTGGATCAGTACTTCCCGCACTATTGGGAGCGACGGTTCTTCGGCGGGTTCGTCCCTTGGACCTTGACGGACATCCCGTGGTCTCGGGCCATCGACGGCAGCCGGTTGGCGCGCTACCGGCCGGCCGCGCGTATGGACATCCAGGCGACGCCGACGTTTCGCTACTGGCCCGGCAGCATGTTCTCGACCGCCTACTACAAGACCGCACTCTGGCTCCATACGCTCGAGCGGTACCTCGGCTGGCCGACGCTCAAACGCGGGATGGCAGCCTACTACGATCGCTGGCAGTTCGCCCACCCGGAGCCGCAGGACTTCTTCGACGCCGTCAGCGAAGCGGCCGACATGGACCTGCGGTGGTTCTTCGACCAAGTCCATGGCGGCTCCGCTGTCTTCGATTACGGGGTGGCGCAGCTCACGAGTCGGGACGCGGCCGGTCGAGGATTCTTCGATGGCGCGTTTCGCGACCGCGGTTCGTCCGACGCATTCGAGACGACGGTGGTGGTCCGCCGCTACGGCGATGGTGTCTTTCCCGTGGACGTGATCGTCGAGTTCGCGGACGGTCACCGCGAACGCCGCGAGTGGAATGGGCACGCCCAGTGGACCGCATTCGAGTTCGAGCACACCGCGCGCGCCACAAGCGCCGCCGTCGACCCAGACCGTGTGTTGTTGCTCGACGTCAACGAGACGAACAACAGCCTCACGACGGCTTCTCGCGCCACGGCGGCGGCCACGAAATGGACCCTCGCCTGGATGGTGTGGCTGCAGGATGCATTGCTGACATATGCGTTCGTTATTTAATCGCGCCCGGTGCAAGGTTCAGGGCAGAAACTGCGTTGGTTCAGGGTTCAACGCGGAACCATGACCGCGGTTCGCTCCTTCCTCGACGGACTCCGCCGCGTCGCGACCGCACCGATGTTGCTCCTCGGCGTATACGGGCTTACGCTGGCGGCAGCGCTCCCCATGGGGTTCGTGCTCCACGAGTCGATCACGACGCACCTCGGCGCGAGCACGGTGGCCGCCTCGCTCGCCGAGGGATTCGACGCCGGATGGTGGGGGGAGTACCAGCAAGCCGCGCGCGGGATCGGCCAAACGCTCGTGCCGGAGGTGATCGGGTTTGCCGCGGTGCTCTCGAACGTGAGCACCGTCGCGGATGGCGAGCTGCCGAGCGGCGCCGTCGCTGGGCTGGCGGTCGTCTATCTCGCCGCCTGGGCGTTTCTGGCTGGCGGCATCATCGACCGCCTCGCGCGCCAGCGCCGCGTCGCCAGCGCGGGGTTTTTCGCCGCATGTGGCGTCTATTTCTGGCGATTCGCGCGCTTGGCCGTGCTGGTCGGCGCGGTCTACTGGCTGTTGTTCGCCGTCGTCCACCCGTGGCTCTTCGGGGATCTCTACACCGCGATGACACGTGACGCCACGGTTGAGCGCAGCGCCGCCGTCGTCCGGTTCTCGCTCTACGGCCTGTTCGGTCTCCTCCTGCTCGCCGTGACGCTCGTCTTCGACTACGCCAAGATCCGAGCCGTGGTCGAGGACCGCCGGAGCATGATCGGCGCGGTTGTCGCGTCACTACGCTTCGTGCGGCGGCGTCCGGCCGCCGTCATCGGCCTCTACGTCCTCAATGTCCTGCTCTTCGCCGCGGTCCTCGTCGCGTACGCCGGTTCCGCACCGGGCGCGGGTACGACCGGCGCCGCCGTCTGGCTTGGATTCGCTGTCGGTCAGGCCTACGTCGCCGCACGGCTCTTCACGAAGCTGGTGTTTTACGCCTCACAAACGGCGTATTTCCAGAGTGAGCTGGCGCACGCCAGATACGTGGCGCGCCCACAACCGCAGTGGCCCGCGTCGCCGATGGCCGAAGCGATCGGTGCGCCACCACCCGAGTCGTAACCGCGGCGCCAGTGTCGAGTCCTCCGATAGACTGTGCCTCGATGTCGACATTGGCCGAACGCTTGGCGGCGTGGATGCGGGAGCAGGTGTCGGCGGCGGGGGCCAACGGGCTTGCCGTCGGGGGGCCTTGATTCCGCCGTCGTGGCCCGCCTGTGCCAGCTGGCGCCGCCCGGGCAGGCCGTCGATGCGATTCTGCCGTGTCATAGCGATCCACATGATGAGCAGGATGCCCGCCTAGTCGCCACCCACTTCGACCTGCCGATCGTCCATGTCGATCTCGACCGTACTTATGAGGTGCTAGTCGAGGGGCTGAAGAATGGGACGCACCGCGCGGCGCCGCCGACGGCGGCCAGCGCTGAGTTGGCGTGCGGCCGGGCTCCGATGGCCGGGCTCCGATCGCCAACCTCAAGCCACGGCTTCGGATGACGGCGCTCTACTATCTTGCCAACGCCATGACGTGCCTGGTCTCCGGAACCGGCAACCGCTGCGAAATCGAAGTCGGCTACTACACGAAGTACGGCGATGGCGTGGTCGACCTGCTCCCGATCGGTGGATTGCTCAAGAGCCAGGTCCGAGAGCTGGCGCGTCAGCTCGAAGTGCCGGAGCCGATCGTCGAGCGCGAGCCGAGTGCGGGACTCTGGATTGGACAACGCGATGAAGCCGCGCTCGGCTTTTCCTGTCGAGATCTCGAGTCGTATCTCGATGACGGACCGGGGGCGGTCTCTCTGGCGCTCGCGCTCAAGATTGACCGCTTGATGCGGTCGAGCGGCCACAAACGCGCCCTCCCGCCGATCCCGCCCGTCGCGGTCGAGGGACCGTGACGAGGGACTGCTAAGCTCATACGATGTCGCTCGCCCAGCGGGTGTCGTCGCCCGTCGTCGAGGTCAGAAAGGAGGAAGCAGGCCCTCTCCTGCTGATGTTCCTCATATTCGTTCCTCGTCATGACCTCGTACAACATCGTCAAACCGCTCACCCGCGCGCAGTTCATCCAAGAACTCGGCGCCGACAACCTTCCGTGGATCTTGCTCGCTTCGGCCGTTGTCGTCGCCGTCATGATGCAGCTCTATAGCCGGGGCGTCTCGTTGCTGCCGCCGAAGTCGGTCCTGGCCACGACGCAGTTGGGCATCGCGCTGATGCTGGTCGGATTCTGGGCGCTGTTCGGCGCCGGGGTGCCAGGGACCTCGGTGGCATTCTATCTCGTCTGGCAGATTCTCGGCCTGTTGCTCGTCAGCCAGTTCTGGCTCTTGGCCAACGAGATCTACGACGCGCGCCAGGCCAAACGGCTGTTCGGCTTCATCGGCGGCGGTGTGAGCCTCGGCGGCCTGACCGGGTCAGCGCTGCTCGCGTTCACCGTCAGCCAGTTGGCACCGGCAACCTGCTGCTCGTCAGCGCGGTGCTCCTGGTCGCCTCCGCGGGCGTCGTCACCCTCGTCATCCGACTGTCGCACGGTCTCGACCTGTCCAGCGTCACCAGCTCGGGTGACGAGAAGAGCGTGGGCGCTCGCGAGGCGTTTCGAATACTGCGGGAATCACGGCACCTGCAGCTGATCTCGTTGATCATCGCGTTCGCCGCCATCGGCGCCGGTCTGATCGAACAGCAGCTCAACATGGCGATCGAGGAGGCGCAGGGCGACGGGGGCGCCGACCGGATGGCGGCGCTCCTCGGCCAGGTTCACGTGTACTTGTCGATCACCGGCCTCGTCATCCAGGTGTGGCTGACGAGTCGGATCCATCGGTATCTCGGCATCGGCTTCGCGATGCTCATCCTGCCGATCGGGCTCGCCTCGACCGGTGGCCTGATCCTGGCGACGGCCGTGCTCCCAGCCGCAATGGCCGGCCGCATCCTCGACACCTCCCTGCGCTACACGGTCGACAAGACAACGCGCGAGATCCTGTTTCTCCCGCTGTCGGCCGAACTGAAACGTCAGGCGAAGCAGTTTGTTGACGTCACGGTCGATCGCTTCGCGAAGGGTATCGGCGCGGCCGTGATCCTCGTCCTGATCCAGCCCTGGGGATTCGGCCTGTCGTGGCCACAGCTCAGCTGGGTCAGCCTGAGTATCGCGGTCGTGTGGGTCATCGGCGCCAGGCGCGCTCACCGCCAATACCTGGCCACGTTCCGACAATCGATTGCCCCGCAAGGGGTCGAGCCCACCGAGGTTCGACTGAACGTGGCCGACCTGGAGACCGTCGAGACGCTGGTCGAGGAACTTGCGCATCCCGACGAGCAGCGTGTGCTCTACGCGATCGACGTGCTCGAATCGCTCGACAAGCGCAGCTTGGTAACGCCGCTCCTGCTGCGTCACGAATCGCCCGAGGTGCGTATGCGTGCGCTGGGGGCGCTGGGGTCCGCCCGTAGCGACATCGCCGAGCGGTGGGGGCCGGCGATCGAGCGACTGGTCAAAGACCCGAGTGCGGAGGTGCGCGCCGCCGCGGTCGGCGCGCTCGCGAGCATCCGCAACGAAGACGCAGTGGCCATCGCGCGCGGCCTGATTGACGACACCGACCCGCGCATCGTCGCCACCGCGGCGGTCGTCCTCTCCACGAGTGACGCACTCGACGACCGGCGGACGGCCGAACGCGCCCTCTCGGCACTCGCGTCGGACATGCGAGTAGGGGCAAACAGCGTCCGGGCGCTCGAACGGACCGACTTCCTCTTCGCACCGACGCTGGTGTCGCTCTTGGGGAACCGGCGGCTCAAGAGCGGCGCGCGGGAGACGTTGGAGCGATATGGCGAACCGGTCGTCGACGTGCTGAAGTATTTCCTCGAGGGTCCGGAGGAGGACGTCTGGGTCCGGCGTCACATTCCAGCAACGTTGGCGCGTATCCCGTGCCAGGCATCGATGGACACGCTCGGCGCGATGCTCGATACGCGCGACGGCTTCTTGCGGTTCAAAGTGGTCACCGCGATCGAGAAGCTGCGCCGGGAGCATCCGCCGCTCACCTATAAGAAGGACGCGATCGAGCGCCTGGCGCTTGCGGAGGGACGCGCGTACTTTAACCGGCTCGGACTGCATTACAACCTGTTCGTCCGCGCCAAGATGCCGAAGGACTCGGTGCTGGCGCGTGCACTCGATGAGAAGCTCGAGCGCTCCGTCGACCGGATCTACCGGCTGCTGGGGTTGCTTTACCCCTGGAAGGACGTAGCGGCCGCGCGCCAGGCGATCGAGCATGGCCATGCGCGCGCGCGTGCCGGCGCCCTCGAGTATCTCGACAACGTCCTCTCCAGCCAGCAGCGCAGCCGCTTGATCCCGGTCCTGGAGGACGCGCCGATCGAGGCAAAAGTCAGACGCGGCAACGTGATCCTCAAGACGCGGCCGCGCGACGTGGAGGAGACGCTGCTGGAGCTGATCAACGACGATGACCAGGTCGCCGCCGCCGCGGCGATCGACCTCGTCGGCATCAATCAGCTCTGGGCGCTCCGCGACGACGTCGAGCATGTGCTCTCGCACCGAGACGTCTCGGATTGGTACGTCTTCGAAGCGGCGTCGTGGACGCTTGCGGCGCACGCGCTGACCGCCGAGGGGCGCGGCGAGCGCTGGCATGAATCGCTGCCGGCCGCCGCTCTGGTCGACCGGATGCGCGGCCTCTCGCTCTTCGCCTCGGTCGGCATCGACGAGCTGTTCCGTATCGCCGGCGCCGGGCACCAGGCCCGCCACGAAGGCGGCACCACGCTGTTCCGGGAGGGCTCGAGCCCCGAGCAGCTGCATGTGCTGCTCGACGGCGAGGCGATAGCGACGGGACGGCGCACGGGAGCGCGTCAGCTCGCGTCGCCAGCGACGGTCGGGTTCGAAGAGGCGCTCGACGGCTGCCTCATGAGTGAGACGATCAAGACCGACGGTCCGGCCGTCACCCTCTCGCTCAGCAATGACGAGCTCCGCACCTTGCTCGCCGACAACAGCGACCTCGTGCAGGGGCTGTTCCGCACCCTCGCGGCACGCCAGGGAACGCGCAAGGGCTTCGTGCAGGGGGGCCCGCCGACCGAGCTCGAGCGCTTCGGCGACCAGTAGCTCACCGGTGTGCAGAAAGGGTTGGTCCTGCGCCGCATTCCGCTATTCGCGAAGGTCACCGGGGTCGAGATGTTGCACCTGTCTGGCATCGCACGTCAGCTCCGCCTCGACGGAGAGACGCCGTTTACCGACGAGACCACGCCGCTCTGCGTCGCCATCGTTCTCACGGGCAAGCTCGGGCTCCAGGCAGGAGACGGGTCGCAGGTGGTCGCGCGTGCCGTCTCCGGCGACGTGGTCGGGATGTACGAGACGCTTGCCGGCGCCGACTTTCACATTGAGCAGATGCACCTCGTGGCGACCGACGCGACCACTGTGCTCCAGGTGGAGCGCGATGATCTCTTCGATCTCCTCGGCCAGCGACCCGACCTGCTGCAACAGATCTTCGCGGCGATTTTCGACCGTGGAGCCGGAGCGACCGCCCCGGCCGGGGTGTCGACCGGTGAGGAACCTGCGCAGGTGTGTTAGAAGAGGTAACGTAGGAGCAACGCAGTCAGGCGGGATGCCCCGCCCGCGGAGTGGTACTGATTCAGCGGTTACAGGCCACTAGGAGATACGACCATGATTCCCAGCTCTACCGCTCGGCTCGCGGGGGGGGTGACGATTCTCGCGTGCGCGCTCGTCGGCTCGGTCCCGATGCCCGCGGCGCAGACCGGCGACCAACTCCAACGGGCGGTCGAAGAGGCACTCCGCGAGGACCGGGCGCTCACGCGGCTCGACGTCTCGGTCGAGGGCAACCAAGTCACAGTGGCGGGGGAGGTCCGCACGTTCTGGGAGAAGAACGAAGCGCTACGGCGGACATTTAGCGTGGACGGCGTCGACACGGTCGTCAGCGAGATCGAGGTCCCGCTCGCCGACAGCCAGGACCAGCTCGCGGAAGACGTGGTCAAGGCGATTCAGGGGTACGCGCACTACCGGATCTGGGACCACATCGAAGGCGGACTCAACGACGGCGTCGTCACCCTGAGCGGGCTGGTCACGCCGGAACGGGACAAGGCCGGCGAGCTCTTCGAGCGTGTCGCGAAAGTCCTCGGTGTGCAGGACGTGCAGATGAATATCGAGGTGCTCCCGGCGAGCTCGCAGGATGACCGGCTCCGAAGCACCATCTCTCGTCGGCTGTTCGCGAGCGAGCACTTCGATCGGTTCCGCTCCGGAATCAACACGCCGTTCCACATCACCGTTCACAACGGCGTCGTGACGCTGGTCGGCTACGTGCAGAGCGAGATTGAACGGATCGAAATGGAACGGATCGTCGGGCAGACGCCGGGCGTCTTGCGCGTCGAGAATCAGCTGCAGACCATTCGGTAGTCGGGCCGTCAGGCCCCGTCTGAAGATGTCCCAGGGCGCGCACGGCGCGCCCCCGCGGGAACGGAGCGGGGCAATGCCCCGCCCCCCCGCGAGTGCCCGCGACTGGGTTCGGGGCAGTCAGCCCCGTCTAATTACGACCCCCGACACCCATCCCGAGCGACGGCGGATCGGTCTCTCGGTCGATGCCGACCACCTCGAACGCCCCCTCCGCCGGATGCAAGTAGACCGAGACTCGGCGGTTCCAGCGCGGGTAGTCATCGTACAGGGTACGGATTTCCGCCAGAAGGAAGCGACCGTCGTTCCTGGTGACGCCACGTGCCTCGGGCAGCGAGATCACCGCCTCGGTCAGCTCGCGAGGCGGCCCCAGCGCCTCCGCTTGATCGGTCGCATTGTCGTACACCGACCACTGGACCTGGTAGCGCGACCCCGGCTCCGCGAAGCCGTACCGTTCGGAGAGGTTGGCAAACGCCAGACCGGCCGGCGTCAGCTCGAAGTCGTCGATGGGATTCATGCGATTCAGGTAATAGCGCGCGGACTTCTTCTGGCGCTCGATGAGAACCGTGAGAAAGTACTCGTGCTCCGCCGGGTTGGTGAACTGCCCCGTTTCGACAATGGCGCGCAGCTCCGGTTCGGTGAATCGCACGATGATCTTCGCCGCCCAGAACGCGTCCCGCTCGGTCATCCGAACAAACGCCGGGTTCGGATAGTCGTTGCGCCATTCCTCGGGCTCGTAGAACTCCGACTCCCATCGGCCGACGGAGTCAAACTCCGGGAAGTTGGGCCAGTCCACCTTGCGATACTTCGGTGTGTGTAGGCCGAAGCTCCGCATGTTCCGCGTCACCTGAGCGAGGTCGAGCCAGTAGTGAAAGCTGAGGTTCGGGAGCTGCAGGTCCACACTCCCGCTGCCGAACGTCGATCCGAAGTCGAGCAGGTAATGCCGGATGAATCGACGGCCGTCGACCTCGACGTAGCTGTCCTGGGTGTTTTGCGCACGCGTATCGTCGTGGTTCGACCAGGCCGCGAACAAGCGTAGTCCCCGTAGCTCTCGTCTGTTCTCGTGCAGCACGACGTCGTTCGGATCGTCGGACCGGGTGCCGTAATAGCGGAACGGTCCCAGCGGACGCCCCTTGAGATACCTGCTCGCGGTCACCCGAACCCGCCCGTCGGCGAGTCGTGGCACCCGCCGCATGCGACGGCGCAGCCACGACCGCGTCAAGGGCTCCTCATCCCCAAACTCGTCCTCGAGAACGGTGCCCGGCTCGATGACCAATCCGTCTTCGGGATCGACCGCCACGATGTAGTTCTCCGGCGTGTAGTACCCCAACGCGTAGAAGAGCTTCGTCCCGATGACCTCGGCCGCGCTGCTCAGCTGGGGAATGCCCGTCGGGTCGAACTTGATGACGTAACGGTCGCCCCGCCCATCGATGATCTGGAATCCGGGGGTCAGGCCACCGGTCTTGGTGCGGAAGACGCGCCCCGGCACCAACATATCGGGACCGGTCCCGGTGTCGGGGCCCTGCCGCAGCTCGTCGAGACTCATCCGGCGCCGAGCGTGTCGATTCGTGAACCAGGAGCTGTTCGGCACCTCATCGAGGGTGTTGACGTTCTGCGCCTCGGTCAGGTCCGGCGACCCCAAATCGGCGGCGATATGGCCGAAGCGGTCGAACATGTCGCTCAGCTCGATCTCGGCCGGCTCGTCGGCGACGTGTAGTATGTCCTCGTCGTGGAGAAGCGGATCGTCCGGGTAGAATCTGGGCTATTGCGCGGTCAGGGCCACCACGAGAGGTGCCGCCAGCGCCGCGGCGAGAGCGACACGACGAACAACCCCGGGTCTCTGCGTCGTCATAAGCGCGTTCCTAAAATTAGAAGCTCTGTCCCGAGCCGATGTGCAGAATGAAGCCCTCATTGCTCTTGGCAAAGTCGAATCGCATCACCATGCCGATCGGGTCGTGCCCGCGGATACCGAAGCCGTATCCCGACTTCAACCCGTCGAAGCTCATGCCACTCGTGTCCGCGAACACCTTGCCGGCGTCATGAAAGAAGGCGAAATCGACGTAGGTCCACACCTCCCAGCGATACTCCAGGTTGAACAGCAGATTCCGCGTGTCCTGGAACCGGTACTCCTTGAACCCGCGTATGGTGTTGGCGCCGCCGAGCGTTTCCATCATGTAGAAGGGGACGGTCCCGCCGTTCTCATCAATCGAGTGCGACGTCCTGGCGCGCAGGACCAGAATCCGATTGCGATATCCCACCGGGATATGGACCTTCACGTCGGCGACCGTCCGCGTAACATCGAAGGCGTCGGAGGTCGTGTCGTCGTAGCGGTGGGCCGCGAGCTCGAACGTTACTCCGACCGACGGGATCACGCTCTCCTCACGCAGGTGAAAGGCCACCTGCCCGCCGGTGACCACGAAGTCGGCTTTCGTCGAAAAGCCGGGCGTCGCGACCGGGTCGAACCGATCCTCGAGACTCACGCCACTTGCGCCGGGACCCGCTTCGGCCGTCAGCCACTGGATCCCGCCGTCGAAGTCGGCGAAGCGGCCTGCCTAGGCGCGGAACCCGAGGTCGACGTAGCGGTCCTCGAGGCCGTAGGTCGTCCGATCGCCGCGACTGGAGTCACCACCGAGACCAAAGTAGCGCAGCGCCGTGTAATCCCGGTATCCGGCGGTGAGAAACCCTTCGACCGGACTGAGATTGTTGACGCGCGTGAGCATGATGAGTCCCGCGTCGTATTCGGAGAAGCCGCGGGTGGAGTACCGGGCGTTCGCCGTCCCTTGCAAGAGATCGTTGTTGTACCCGGCGATGTAGCCGCCTCCTTCAACGAACCCCGACCCCGACGGCATCCCGCCGATGACGGGGCGGAAGCCGCGAACGCCCTTGGCGAAGAGCCGTCGCGGGAGCCGCCACGTCTCGAGGAACCGGACCCGCTCCTCCGCCGGCGAGACGACGTGGGGCACGAGCTCATCCTGCTTCGCTTCCTGCTGGCGTCGACGGATTCCTTGTCGGGTGCGAGCCGGCTCGTCATCGTCTGCCGTTTGCGCGGTCGCATACGCCGGCCACATACCAGTGCCGAGGCCGAGACCGCACACCGTCAGACGCGCGATGATCGACAGCAGGAGTCGAGTCATGAGCCGCCTACGAGACGCCTGACACCGCGCCCGCCGGTGCCGGTCGCGTCACTTCACGCGTGACCGGGGCATCCGGCGTCAACTCCACCGCGTCATCCTCGTGGTAGATCGTCAGTGGTTCGTCTCCCCGGACGACGTAGGTGGCCGACGTCGGTGTCAGCTCCACCTCGAGCCGCTGCCCCCGGATCTCGAGTGGGAATCGGAGACAGCCCAGTCGCTCGGGCACGCGCGGCGCAAACCGGATGTCGCCGCCGTCATCGCGCATCCCGGCGAACCCGTAGATGAGGGTCATCCAGAATCCACCCATCGAGGCGATGTGACAGCCGTCCTTGACGTTCCCGGCGACGTCGGCCAAGTCCATCAGCCCGGCATCGATCGAGTACTGAAAGGCCTTTTCGTGCTCGCCGACCTCCGCCGCAATGATGCTCTCGATGGATGACGACAGCGATGAGTCACGTGTGGTCAACCGATCGTAGTAGACGAAGTTGCGCCGCTTCTGGTCCAGCAAGAATTCGTGACCGAGCAGAAACATCGCCAGGACGACGTCGGCTTGCTTCACGACCCGGTGCCGATAGATGACGAGGGGATGGTAATGCAGCAGCAGCGGGTATTTGTCGAGCGGCGTTCCGGCGAAATCCCACTCCTCCTTGTCCATGAATGAATCGTCTTGCAGATGGATGCCTTCGTCCTCGTCGAACGGGATGTACATCTGGTCTGCCGCGCGCTGCCACGCTTCGATCTCCTCTGGATCCAGATCGGTGTCGCGAATCAGGACGGCAAACCGGCCGGGATCCGCGTCACGCAACGCCCGCACCGTCTCGGCGGCGTACCACAAATTCTCCCGTGCCATCAGGTTGGTGTAGAGGTTGTTGTTGACGACCGTGTTGTATTCGTCGGGGCCGGTCACCCCGTTGATACGAAACTTCCCGTCACGCTTCGCGAAGAACCCGAGGTCGGCCCACAGACGCGCCGTCTCCACCAAGATCTCCGCGCCGACATCCCAGAGAAACTCCGTGTCGCCGGTGACATCGACGTACTTGCGGAGCGCGTACATGATGTCGGCGTTGATGTGGTATTGCGCCGTGCCGGCCGCGTAGTAGGCCGACGCCTCGCTCCCGTTGATCGTGCGCCACGGAAAGAGCGCGCCCCGTTGATTCATCTCTCGAGCGCGTTGACGCGCCTGCTCAATCTGACTGTGCCGAAGGCGCAACAGGTTCTGTGCGACCCGCGGCATGGTGTAGGTGAGAAATGGCAGCAAGTAGATTTCGGTATCCCAGAAAAAGTGGCCCTCATAGCCAGGGCCGGTCAGCCCTTTTGCCGGGACCCCAACGCCTTCCGCACGAGCCGTCGCCTGGCAGATGTGAAAGAGATTGAAACGCACCGTTTGCTGCCACTCCGCGTGACCGTCGACGACCACGTCACTGCGAGACCAGAAGTCGTCGAGAAAACAGCGCTGGCTCTGCAGCAGGTCGTCGAACCCGTGATGGACGGCGCGGTCGAGGACCCGCTCGGATCGTTGACACAGCTCCTGCGCCTGCGATCGCCGCGAGGAATGGTAGGTGATGTATTTGATGAGGCGAATCCGCGTGCCGGCAAGGCCGTCGACCGAATAGACCACTTGACCGGACGACGCCTCCGCTCGCACATCCACCGCGTAGTTGCAATCGGTCAGCATGTTGTGGTCGATCGCGCATGAGAGCGTCATTCCGCTCGACCGCGTCTGAAACCCCAGCACGACCCGCTGGCCGGATGTGCGCTTGACGCGCGGCTCCAACACCTCACATCCGAACTGGCGGATCCTCGGGTCGTTGCTCGGATCATGGCCCGAGTCGGTGTCGGGTTCGGTGGTTGGACCGCCGTCGACGATCTCCGAGACGATGACGACCGGCGCGTCGTTTGTCAGCAGCGTGATGTCGTATGCCACCGCCCCGAGATGTCGATGCTCAAGCGACACGAGGCGCCTCGACGTGATCGACACCCGTTGCCCGGACGAGTGCGCCCACACGAGGTCACGGTCCAGCGTGCCGGCGCGCATGTCTAGCGCGCGCTCGAAACGCTCCAGCGTGGCCGTCGGCAGGTAGAACGGCTCGTCGTCCACGTACAACTTGATGACCTTGGCGTCGGGCACGTCGACGATGGTCTGGCCTTGCTTCGCGAAGCCGTACGCCTCCTCGCCGTAGACGATCGGCCACGTTTCGTGAAAGCCGTTGACATAAGTCCCGCTGTGCACCGTCGGCTGGCCTTCGTCACAGGTCCCGCGCATTCCGAGGTAGCCGTTGGAAGTCGCAAACAGCGATTCGGTGGCCGCGAGATACCGCAAGTCGAAGCGCTTCTCCACGAGACGCCACTCATCGAAGGGATAAACGTCCTCGGGCGCACTCTTGCGTCGGCTGCTTCGCATTACTCTGTGGTCAGCGTCGGAGACTCCGCGAGCGCGCTCTCGGCGGCGGCGGCGTTCACGGGCAGCGTGTCGCGTAGGTCGGTGACGACGACGCCGGCGCCCGCGGCCCTGAGGTCGATCTCCCCGTCGGTTCGGTCAATGCCGACGACGAGGCCAAACGCGCCGGCCTGTCCAGCGCGCACGCCCGCGATTGCGTCCTCGACCACCGCGGTCGAGGCCGGTGCGACGCCGAGCTCCCGCGCGGCGTGCAGAAACGTATCGGGTGCCGGCTTACCCGCGAGACCGAGCCGCTCGGCTACGACCCCGTCAACGCGCAGCTCGAAGAGATCCGCGATTCCGGCCGTCTCGAGGATCGGACCGCAATTGCGGCTCGACGACACAACGGCCTGCCGGACGCCGTGCCTCTTCAAATGCCGCACCAAGTCGAGGGCGTCGGGGTAGGTCTCGACGCCATCAGCCTGCAGCACCGTGTTGAAGAGGGCGCTCTTGCGATTCCCGAGTCCACACACGGTTTCCCTCGAGGGCGGGTCGGCCGGCGTGCCGTCTGGCAGCCACAGACCGCGCGACGACAAGAAGCTGCGGACCCCGTCGTACCGCGGCTTGCCGTCGACGAGCCTGGCGTAGTCGTCGGGAAGCTCGAAGAGTCGAGCCGCGCCCACATTCTGCCCGGCAGTGCCAGACAAGTAGTCGTCGAACATGCGCTTCCAGCAGCGGGCATGGACCTGCGCGGTCGCCGTCAACACGCCGTCGAGGTCGAACAGCACTGCCTCGAATGTGATCCAGTCGACCATGATCCGCCAAACTTGTGGCGTGGGCCACTAGCCTAGCAGACCGCGGCGGCCAGACTGGGCAGGCCGACCAACTTGAGACCCGGGAGCTGAGAGGCCGACGAGCGGTGGGAAACGTTGGGTCCGAGCGGCGCCGTCTGCGTCAACCGGAATCGGGAAGGAGTTTTCGGTCATCCTGGTCCGAGTCACCCCGGCCAGGATCGTCGCCGCCACGAACCCAGCAACACCAATTCAACACCTAGGGGCCGGCTGGGGGAACTCGGAAACCCCCTGGGTTTGCGTAAAAATGACCGCAGGGCTGGGACAGGGAATACGGTATGTCACGGTGCGACCAGCCCGTGTCGCACGGCGTACTGCGTTCAGCTCTGCGGTCGTCGAAAGACCGAGCGCCTTGACCAGGTTGGTTTTGTGGAACTCGACGGTGCGGGGTGAGACAGAGAGGATCGTGGCCATCTCCTTGATCGTGCGACCCTCGGCCACCATCTGCAGCACCTCTCGTTGGCGTGGGGTGAGCTGCGGCTCCGCCGCTTTGGGATCCGCCGTCTGCTGCAGCAGCGCCGACACCACCTCATTCGCGATCAGGGGGGTGATATACGACCGGCCCGCAAGCGCCTGCCGGATCGCGAACGGAAGCTCCTCGGCCGCTGAGTGTTTGAGCAGGAAGCCCGACGCGCCGGCCCGGAACGCCTCGGTGGCAAAACCGATATTACTGTGCATCGTGAGGAAGATGACCCTGATGGACGGATGCGTCTTCTGCAGCTGACGGGCGGCGTCGAGCCCGTTCAGGAGCGGCATCGAAATATCTGCGATGACGACGTCTGCAGCGCGTGGGCGCGCTCCACCAGCTCGCGGCCGTTCGACACGGTGTCGACGAGCTCGAACTCCGGCTCTCTGAGTCCCCGCAACCCCGACGCGACCAAGACGTGATCGTCGGCAACCAGCACTCTAGCGCGCGCCATCGTCCCCTCCGATCGGAATCTCGGCCACGACGACGGTCCCTTGACCCGCCTCCGAGGTCAGACGGAGTCGTCCGTCGAGGGGACGAACGCGGTGCCCCATCATCACGTCGACATCACCAAACCATTGCATGCGGTCGTCGTCCAGATACGCCTCTGCGATCAGATCGGCCGTGGCGTTGGCGGCCGCGCGGAATCGAAGCTCGCTCTCCGACAACGTCGCTTCCTCCGACCGCAAGCGCTCATTTGCGGCGCGTAGATCACGTGTGCGAGCGTCCACCTGAGCCTCGAGGTCGCTCCGAGCCGCCAGGCGTCGCGTCCGCTCCGCTCTCCGGCGATCACTCACATTGTCGACCCGTGAGCACCGCACACGGCGGGCCCTCACCCTGCCGCCGCTGATGCGCACGCTGAACCAACGCTCGAGCGTCCGGGTGTCGTCGTGGAGCTCCACCACATGTTCGGCCATCGATCCCGTCAGGACGTCTCGGACAGCGTCGGCAACCGCCTCGGCCCGAGCGCGCGGCGTCCTCGACGGCGCCACAGAAGGCCAAAAAATCGGCGCCGGTCTCCAGACCGTCGTTTCCGAAGACGCCGCCACGGATGGTCTCGCGCCAGCCGCGGTTCGCCGCTCGGATGACACCCTAGTCGTCGATGATGGCAACCGACGACACGAGCGCGTCGAGCGCGACGCGGACGCTGGCCAGCTCGGCGTCCCTCAGCGACAGGGACGGGCTCGGATGCGTCACGGCGTCTCCTTCGTGACCGCGCTCGAGACACCGACGGGGCAGGCGACACCCGTTCCCCCGAGCCCGCAATAGCCCCCTGGGTTCTTGGCCAGGTACTGCTGGTGATAGCCCTCCGCGTAGTAGAACGGGGGTGCCAACCGAATCTCCGTCGTCACCGCGCCGTAGCCGGCCGCGCTCAGCCGCGCCTGATAGCGATCGCGGGATGCCTCGGCCGTGCGCCGTTGGTCGGCGTCCTCCGCGAAGACGGCGGAGCGATACTGCGTACCGACATCATTCCCTTGGCGCATCCCCTGCGTCGGGTCGTGAGTCTCCCAAAACAGGCGCAGCAGATCATCGAACGACACGACCATCGGATCGAACACGGCGAGCACGACCTCGGTGTGCCCGGTGCGCCCGATGCACACCTCCTCATACGTGGCGTTCTTCGTCGCCCCGCCAGCGTACCCGACCGCCGTCGAATAGACACCCTCTCGCTCCCAAAACTTCCGCTCCGCACCCCAGAAGCAACCCATCCCAAATACCGCGCGCCGCGTCCCGGCGGGGAACGGCGGCGCAATCGGATGACCGTTCACGAAGTGCGCGCTCGGCACCGGCATCGACTCGTCGCGGCCTGGCAGCGCGTCCGCGTCCGACAACACCGTGAGCTTGGCTGGATCGGCAAAGAGCATGACGTACAGCATAGTGAACGCGCCGAAGTCCCGCCAGCACATTGCGCTACACTTCGGTCACGCGCGCGCTATGACTTCCTCTTCGGTCGTGCTCACCCCGGACGACACGTACAACCGGCAACTCACCGGCAACGTCCATCCGCCCGACTGGCAGAACCCCACGCCGGACGGCCGCTACAACCTGGTCGTCATTGGCGCCGGCACCGCGGGCCTCGTCACGGCGGCGGTCGCCGCCGGGCTTGGCGCCCGGGTGGCCCTCGTCGAGCGGTATCTGATGGGGGGCGATTGTCTGACCGTCGGATGCGTGCCGTCGAAGAGCGTGATCCGGGCTGCACGCGCCTGGGCCGCCGCGAGCGACGCGGCGGAGTTCGGGTTGTCGCAGTCGGCGGGCGCCGATCGCGGCTTTTCCACCGTGATGGCCAGGATGCGTCGCCTCCGAGCCCGGCTCAGTCAGGTCGATTCCGCCGCACGCTTCAGGGAGCTCGGGGTTGACGTGTACATCGGCGAGGGGCGCTTCACGACCCGCGACGCGATCACGGTCGGCGAAACCATGCTCCGATTCTCGCGCGCCGCGATCTGCACCGGTGCCCGCGCGGCCGCGCCGTCGATCGCTGGGCTCGAAGACGCGGGCTACTTGACCAACGAAACGGTCTTTTCGCTCACGGCGCTCCCGCCGCGGCTCGCCGTCATCGGCGCGGGCCCCATCGGATGTGAGCTCGCCCAAGCGTTCGCACGCTTCGGGAGCGACGTCACCGTCATCGAACGGATGTCGCACATCTTGCCCCGGGAGGACCCCGATGCCGCGATGGTGGTCCAGAAGCGGATGACGGGCGATGGTGTGTCGTTCGCCTTCGAGGCGACCATCGACAATGTCTCGGCCGACGCCGGGTCGAAACGGGTTCATTATTCAGTGGCGGGCGAGACGCACGATCTCCTGGTCGATGAGGTCCTGGTCGGCGTTGGTCGGGCGCCCAATGTGGAAGGGCTGGGACTAGACACCGCGGGCGTCGCCTATGAACGCACCGGCGTCACGGTCGACGCGCACCTCCGTACCACCAACAAGCGGATCTACGCCGCCGGCGACATTTGCTTCCCGTTCAAGTTCACACACACGGCGGACGCGATGGCGCAAATCGTGATTCAGAACGCGCTCTTCCCGCACCCGTTCGGGATCGGCCAGGCGTCGACCGACTCGTTGATCATCCCCTGGTGCACGTACACCGAACCCGAGATCGCCCATGTTGGAATGTACACGGCCGACGCGCAGGCGAAGGGAATCGAGGTCGAGACCTTTACGCAGCCGCTGGACGAGGTCGACCGTGCCGTGCTCGACGGCGAGGACGACGGCTTCGCCAGGGTACACGTCAAGCAGGGTACCGACCGGATTCTCGGCGCGACCATCGTCGCGGCGGATGCCGGCAACCTCATCAGCGAGGTGACGGTGGCGATGACCGCGGGCGCGGGACTCGGCGCGATCGCCGCGACGATCCATCCGTACCCCACGCAGGCGGAGGTGCTCCGCAAGGCGGCGAATCAGATGCGGAAGGCTCGATTCACCGAGCGCCAGAAGACCATCCTGCGCACGCTGTTCGCGTGGCGCCGGTAAACCGCTCCGCCAATCGCCCTCGCGGCCGCGAGCATGCGTGCGGCAGGCACGGCCGGGGCGTCAACCGCCGAAGGGCCTCCGGTCGACGAGCTGCGCGCGCGGCGCCACCGGGATCTCGATCTGCTCCACGGTCAGGCGCTCCGATGCCGTGACGTCGACCGCGGCATCACGCCACTCGTCCGACCCTTCCGTGCGGACGCGCGCGCCGTCGGCGATCCCGATCGACACCCGGACGCCGTTGGCCTTTAAGACCATCGCCACCAGGTCCCACTGATCGGTGCGGTGACGCCACGGATGATCGACGATGCGATCCTTCACGACGCGCATGAGCCGCGGCAGATGTTCGGCGCGGATGAAGAGCTCGACCCCGCTCGCGGATCGCTTCGCGCCATGCGCCACCGCGGCGATGGCGCCACCGACCTGAAACGGAATCTGCTCCCGCCGAAGCACGTCGCAGATCCAGCAGAGCGTGTCGACGACGGCGGTCGAGGCGAACGCCGTCGGTCGAGCGGTCACGACTTCTCGCCCAATGGATAGTGCCCAAGCGCGGCCTCGTAGGCACGCGTGATCCAGGCCTCGAAGCAGACGAAGTACACCTGCTCGCTCGAGACCGCGGTCTCGAGCGCGGCTGAGACCGTGTCGACCGCCACCCGCGCCGCCGCCTCCGCCGGGTATCCGTAGACGCCGCAACTGATCGCGGCGAACGCGATCGTCTTGAGGGCACGGTCATCGGCGAGCTGCATGGCGCGACGGTAGCAGCCGGCGAGCAGGTCGGCCTCACGGCGCGCGCCTCCGTGCCACACCGGTCCGACGGCGTGGATCACGTGCCGCGCGGGCAGGTCGTATCCATCGGTGATCTTCGCATCGCCGGTTGCGCAGCCCCCCAGGGTGCGGCACTCGGCGAGCAACGCCGGGCCGGCCGCGCGGTGGATGGCGCCGTCGACACCGCCGCCTCCGAGCAGGCTCGTGTTTGCGGCATTCACGACCACGTCGACGTCGAGCGTCGTGATGTCGGCCATCGTGATCAGCAGCTGAGCCATGGGAGCCGAGGCAACTCTGCGGTAGGATACTGCTGTCAAGCCGTTCGGGGCCGTCAGTAATGGCCAAGGCGCGCACGGCGCGGAGGGTTCGGGGCGTAACCCCGTCTAATGAGATGACGCTGTCGATCACGTACTGCGTCCGTTGAAAGTGCTTGCCGAGGGCCTCCAGTTTGGCGGCCACCATCAAAGACGCGCTCGGTCTCGAGACCAAGCTGATCGAGGGATCCAACGGTATCTTTGACGTCATCGCCGACGGGACGACGATCTTTGCGAAGCACGCGGAGGAGCGCTTTCCGGAGCCGCATGAAGTTATCGATGCGCTCCGTGGAATGACCGCCGCTTAGCGCACCTGTCCGCCGTCTCGGTGGCGCACGAGGGCGCGCACGGCGCGCCTCCGCCGGCACGGCGCGGGGCGAAGGGGCCCCCGGCGAGTGCCGGCGACTGGGTTCGGGGCAGTCAGCCCCGTCTAGGAGAACCAATGCCGAGAAAAATCACCCGGCGTGACCTGCTTACGAGTGCAGCGGGTGCCGTTGGGGCGGCCTCGATCACCACATCCGGCGCGCACGCGCAGACCACCGACACCACGAAACGCCCGGGCGCCCTCGCCGGCGAGCGTGGGACCCGCTCCGCGCATGAGCAGGCGATCCGTCGAGTCTCGACCGCCCGCTCGAGCTCACAGACTCCGCTTCAAGATCTTCACGGCACCATCACACCGTCCGATCTTCACTTCGAACGGCATCACGCCGGAATCCCCACCATCGATCCGGACGAGTACGCGCTCTTGATCCACGGCATGGTCGACCGTCCGACCATCCTCACGCTCGCCGACCTCAAGCGCTTCCCGGCGACGTCGCGTATCTGTTTCGTCGAATGCTCCGGTAATTATCTGCGCGACGCGGGACCCGAGACGAAGCCGGAACAAGTGTGCGGACGAACCAGCTCGACCGAGTGGACCGGAGTGTCGCTGGCCACGTTGCTTCGGGAGGTCGGGGCCGGCCCGGACGCGACCTGGCTCCTCGCCGAGGGGCAGGACGCTGCGGTGATGACGCGCAGCGTTCCGATGAAGAAGGCGCGGGACGACGCGATGGTTGTCTACGCGCAAAACGGCGAGGCACTCCGCCCGGCTCAGGGCTATCCCGCCCGCCTGCTGCTACCGGGGTGGGAAGGCAACTCGAACGTCAAGTGGCTCCGGCGGATCGAGCTCGCCGATCGTCCCTTCATGACCCGCGAGGAAACGTCGAAGTACACCGACCCGCTGGCCGACGGCACCGCCCGTCAGTTCAGCTTCGTCTTCGACGCACGGTCGATCATCACGTCGCCCGCCTACCCCGAGGTCGTCGAGCCGGGCTGGGTCGAGATTCGAGGCCTCGCCTGGTCTGGACGCGGCGCGATCGCGCAGGTAGATATCAGCACCGACGGCGGGCGGAGCTGGCAGGTGGCCGGCCTTCAGGGTCCGGTGCTGCCGCAGGCGCATATCCGCTTCCGGTATCTCTGGCGCTGGGACGGCACGGCCTCGGAGATCATGAGCCGCGCGGTCGACGAGACGGGCTATGTGCAACCGACCCGTGACGCCCTCATTGCGGCGCGCGGCCGGCGCGCGCGCGGGTATCACCTCAACCCGATCACCGCCTGGCGGATCGAGCCGAGTGGGCAGGTGTACTACCGCGAGGAGCGGCCGTGGGACGGCTAACCGAGCCGGTCGCGGTCGTGGCGCGGCTGCTCACCGTCCTCGTGGCCGGTTGTGCCGCGCCCGACACCGACGTCCAGGAGACCGCCCTGACATCGATGCCCACCCCCACGTCGAGCTCCGACACCATGCCCGATCAGTTCGGTTTCGGCCGCCCGGCCACGCACGAGGAGATCGCGGCGTGGGACATCGACGTGATGGCGGACGGCGCGGGGTTGCCAGACGGCGAGGGGACGGCCGAAAGCGGCGGACCGATTTACGCGCGACAGTGCGCCGCGTGTCATGGGACCGAGGGCGAAGGACGCACCGCCGCGCCGCTCGTCGGCTACGAGCCGGAGAGCACTCCGCCGTTCGGCCCCCGCTACGAAGCGTGGCGTGGGGAGGGCGACGACGTGCCGTTTACGGTTGGTAACTACTGGCCGTATGCCACGACGCTCTACGACTACATCTACCGGGCGATGCCGTCGAGCGCCCCCGGCTCGCTCGAGCCCGACGAGGTCTATAGTCTGGTCGCCTGGATCCTCGCCGAAAACGCGTTCATCACCGACGACGCGGTGATGAACGCGACGACGCTGCCGGCCGTCGAAATGCCCGCCCGCGAGATTTTTGTGCCCCAGCCGCTGCCCTAGAGCGTTTTACACGTTCGTGTCACGGTTCGGTCGGCGGATGAGCAGGTTCGAACCGTATCGCCGAGCGAGCGGAGGAGCGGGCGGGCTCGCAACGCACAGGCCGCGGTCGGAGTGTCGCGGAGGACGCCATGAGGCACGCCGACGACCGGAGGACCGAAAACTTCGCCGGAGCCGCCAGCGGACGAGCCTGTGCCCTGTGATCCGTGCCGGTCGAAGAACCCGTGCTGCGGGTTGCAGTGGCACGCGTCGCCCCTGATCAGCTGTTGCTCGCCGCGTAAAGAGCACCACGTGCGGCGGAGGTGAAGTTTTCCGGCGGGCCGATCTGGCGTCCGGAGTGACGCCCCGGCCGTGGCTGCCGCGCGCATGCACCACCCGCCCGCTACACACTCGTGAAACGCGCGGTAGGGCGCCTCAATACCCGACGACCTGACCGTCTTTGCGCGGGTCGGTGCCGCCGTGCAGCATCCCGGTCTCCGGGTCGATCATGATGGCCTGATAGCCCCCCATGCCGCCACCACCCTGGCGCACAACGTGATGACCGAGGCGGCGGAGCTCGTCGACGACCGCGTCAGAGACGCCCGGCTCGACGGCCAGGGTGCCCCCGGCATGGCGACTGGGGCTGTGACGAACGCGTGCGGCGTCACCCGCTTCCTGGAGGTTCATCCCGAAGTCGATCATGTTCGACAGCACCTGCCAGTGGCCCTGCGGCTGCATCGGGCCACCCATCACGCCAAACGGCATGAACGGTTTCCCATCCTTCGTCACAAACCCCGGCATGTTGGTATGCAGCGAACGCTTGTGTGGCTCGAGCGAGTTGAGGTGTCCCTCCTCGAGCGAGAACCCCGAGCCTCGATTTTGGAGCGCGAACCCGAGATCGCCAGGCACGACTTTGGAACCGAAGCCGCCAAAGATGCTCTCGATCAGCGAGATCGCGTTCCGGTCCTTGTCGACGACGGTGAGATAGACGGTGTCGCTGTGCTCGAACGGATTGCCTGGGGTGACGCTCGTGGCGGCGTGGGTCCGATCGATGAGCGCCCGGCGGGTCGCGGCGTACGGCTTCGAGATGAGCGTCCCGGTCGGCAGCTGGTTCACGTCGGCATCGGCGACGTAAGTGTTGCGGTCGGCCCAGACGATCTTTTTCGCCTCGGTGAACAGGTGGATGGCCTCGGCCGTATTGTGTCCAAGCCCCGCCACGTCGAACTCCTCCATGAGGTTCAGGATCATCAGGGCGAGAATGCCCGAGCTGTTCGGCGGGATCTCCCAGACGTCGTAGCCCCGGTAGCTCGTGCTGACCGGATCGACCCAGACGGAGCTGTGGTCCTCAAAGTCGCGCATGGTGAAATAACCGCCATTCGCTTCGCTGAACGCCACGATCTGACGCGCGATGTCGCCCCGATAGAAGGCATCACGACCACCGCGCGCGATCGCCTCGTACGTCGCGGCGAGCCCGGGATTCGTGAACACCTCGCCGACCCGCGGCGGCCGCCCGTTCGGAAGATAGGTCTTGGCCGAATCGGGCCACTCGGCGAGCGTCCGCTCGGATCCAGCCCACTGGCCCTCAATGATCTCGCTCACCGGAAATCCGTCGCGCGCGTACGCAATGGCCGGCGACAGCACGTCCGAGAACGTCATCGTGCCGAAGCGACTCAATAACTGATCCCAGCCATCGATGGCGCCCGGCACCGTCCAGGTCAGCGGACCGTTGCCCGGCATCCGCTCGTACCCCTGCCGCACGAGCGTCTCACGGTCGATCTCGTAGGGCGCACGACCGGTGGCGTTGAGACCGTAGAGTTGCTCGGTCTCCGCGTCCCACAGGATCGCGAAGAGGTCGCCGCCAACCCCGTTCATATGGGGCTCGACCAGGCCAAGCACCGCGTTGACGGCGACCGCCGCGTCGATGGCGTTGCCGCCCGCCTTGAGGATGTCCAGGCCGACCTGGGCCGCGAGCGGGTGACTCGCGGCCACCATGCCGTGTGGAGCGATCACCTCGGACCGGCTACCGTGAGGACTCCGCGCCGGCCGGCTGTAGCCATGACCGAGCGCTGATTCCTGAGCTTGCAGGACATCGCCGGCCACGAACACCAAAGCGAGCAGCACACCAGTTGCGAGTCCTAGGAGCCCGTGGTGAAAGTCGCGCGTTGCACCGAGACCCCGCTGGGTCTGTGACGCGCCCGGCCCTTGCAAGGCGCGACGAGGGAGCAAATTGGGTATTTGTGACCGAGGAGCCACGCCGTCAGGCGGGATGCATCGCCGGTCGAATGCAGCGTGACTTTCACCACGGGCTCCTAGCGTCGCCACGCTCCTAAACCGCCCTGTCAGCATCGATAACCCCTTCCCCCGCAGTATTATGCGAGGACGTGAACGGTGGCTGGTGTCTCCGTCGCCAGACGACGATACTACGGAACGACGCTATAAGCGGCCGATTCTCGACATTCGCGGATGCCGGACCCACGTGGCCCATGACGACCGAGTCGCCTGACCTTCCCCGCGCCGACCTGGCGGTGAGACTCCGCGCGCTCGCCGACCATCGCTGGGCGATTCCGGCGGTGGCGTGGATCGCGTATGCGGCAGCTTATCCGATGCTTCGGGACCTGCTCGGCACGCATGCCGGGGTGGCCGCCTTCGTCCCGGTGATCGCGACGGCGTGGCGTACCGGTGCCTGACCCGGCACGGCCGCGGGACTTGCGGCGATTCCGATCACGCTGACGGCGTCTCGACTGCTCACGACCACCGAGTTCGGGCTCGATGACCTGCTGTCGTCGGCAGTGGTCGGCGGCTCGATGGCGCTGGTACTCAGCGGCTTCGCCGTTGGCTACTTCGGCGACCTGAACCGCCGCTTGAATGACGAGATCGAGGACCGGCGTCTGGCCGAAACCGACCTCCGGAATCTCGATACGCGGTTGGCGCTGGTCGCCGACGTTGCCCGCTCGATGCGAACCGAGCAACCCGTGCCGTCGATTATCGACAACGCGGTTGAGGCACTGCACCGTCGGTTTCCGGCACTTCGCGTCGCCTACTCGACGGTGAATCGTGAGGGGCGTATCACGATCGAGTGCGCACGCGGACCACACGATCTCGAGTGGCCGGCCGCAGTCGAGACCGAACTGGCGCTTCCGGCAGACTGCGTGCTGACCCTTTCTGAAGGCACCCTTATTGTCGTCAACGATGTCAATCACGACGTTGCGGCCCGCGGACTCGCGGCGGCGCTTGCCGCGGGCGGCGCCCGTGCGTTCATCGACGCCCCGATCGAGCACTCGGACGATGTCGTCGGCCTTCTCTCGTTCGATTCGCCGACTCCGCATACCTAGGACGCGCACGAGACCACGACCCTGAAAGAAGTTGCCGACATGCTGGCGGTCGCCATTCGAGACTCACACTCACGTCAGCAACTTGTCGAGAGCGAGCTGAAGTTCCGGACGTTGGCCACGAGCAGCCATTACGCCATCGCCATGGTGCAGCCGCAGGGGTTTGTGTTCTTCAATCCGGCGTTCGAGGAGATGACCGGATACTCCAGCACGGAACTGAAGCAGTTGGATCCGCTCGAACTCGTGCCCGAGCATGCCCGCGACGCGCTCGCGACCACCCTCACCGAGCGCTTCGCCGGCGCGCCGCTGCCGACGCATGCCAAAGCGGAAATAGTGACCAAGGGTGGCGAACGCCGCTGGATCGACGCCCGTCTCTCGACGATCGATCTCGACGTCACTCCCACCCTGGTGGGAACCGTCGTCGACGTCACCGACAACAAACTCGCGAGTGAGGCACTGCGGGAATCGGAACAGAAGTTCCGAACGCTCGCGGACAACAGCCACGCGATCATCGTGTTGATGCAAGAGCAGGGTGCCATCTATGTCAACCCGGAGCTCGCGCGGATCACCGAGTACTCGCGTGAGGAGCTGCTGGCGATTAAATCGTGGGCTTTGCTGCACCCGGACGAAGTCGAGAAGGTCCGCCGCTATCGGAGGCAGCGTTTGGACGGAGAAGGCCCGCCGCAGCGGCACGAGACCCGGATCCGCACCAAGGCTGGCCGAACCCGGTGGATCGACGTCAGCGTCTCCGCGTTTCGACTCGACGACCGCCCGACGACGCTCGTGACGGCCGTCGACATCACCGACCGCAAGGTGGTGGAGGAAGAGCTGCGCAGCAGCGAGACGCGGCTCCGGACGCTGCTCGACCACTACAACACGGCATCACGGTGATCCAAGACGGCAAGTGCGTCTACGTCAATCCGGCCTCCTGTCGGATGTACGGCGGGACGCCAGACGACTTTATCGGTCGGCCGCCGAGCGTACTCCTCGTCGAGCGAGACCGCGAGCGCGCGACGAAATGGATTCGCGATATCGCGATGGGGGGGCGGAGTTCCCGTCCGAGTACACCGCGATTCGTCGAGATGGGACGAGCTTCCAGCTCGAGGTGGTCAGCTGTCGGATCGAATACGACGGCAAGCCGGCACTCTTCGCCACGCTCCGCGATCTCACGGAGCGCAGACGCGCGGAGGCGGCCGTGGTCGAGAGCGAGCAACGTTTCCGGTCGCTGTTTGAGCAGGCTCCGATCGGCATCGTGCTGGTGGGGGGAGGATAGGTGTTTCGTGCAAGTCAACAATGCGTTCTGCGCGATGCTCGGCTACGGTGCGGACGAGTTCCTCGGCAAGTCGTTCGTCGACGTGACGCACCCCGAGGAGGCGGGCGACCCGCCGGCTTCGGCCCGCCGGGGTCCTCGACGATGCGGCGTCCGTGTTGCGGCTCCAGGAGCGGTATGTCACGAAGACGGGCGACACCGTCGACGCCGAAACGGCGATCTCGCTGACCCGGGACCGTGCCGGGCGCCTCCTCTTCGCGGTCGCGATGATCGAGGACGTGACCGAGACACGGATGCTCGAGGACCGGCTGCGGAAGGCGCAGCGTCTCGAAAGCGTCGGACAACTCGCCGGTGGTGTGGCGCACAACTTCAACAACGCGCTCACCGCCATCATCGGGTACTCGGCGCTGCTCGGTCGGCGGTTCGACCATCAGGATGACGGGCAGAAAGACGTCGGGCAGATTCAACGCGTCGCCGATCAGTCCGCCTCCCTCACGCGACAGCTCCTGACGTTCAGCCGGAAAGGAGCACGTGAAGCCGTCGGTGTTCTGCCTCAACGCCGCGGTGGAGGCGACAACCACGCTGCTCAGCCCACTCATCAGCGAGAAGATCCGGCTCCGCCTTCGTCTCGACCGGACGCTGAAGGACTCACGCGCCGACCGGTCGCAAATAGAGCAAGTGGTCACCAACCTGGTGCTCAACTCGCGCGACGCGATGCCCAAAGGCGGGACGTTGACGATCGAGACGAGCAGCGTCGATGTCGGGGAGTCGCTCACCCGGACCCACCCGGATGCTCAGGTGGGTCCCTACGTTCGGCTCTCGGTCACGGACACCGGGTCCGGCATGGATGAGGCGGTCGCCGAGCGCATCTTCGAGCCATTCTTCACCACAAGGGAACCGGGGGAAGGGGTCGGGCTCGGACTCGCGATGGTACACGGAGCCGTCCAGCAAGCGGGTGGCTTCATCGCGTTCGACACCGATCCCGGCCGCGGCACCACCTTTCGGATCTACCTCCCGGTCCACCGTGAGACCAGCCTCGGTGCGCCTGCCGTCGACGACGCCGAAGCCGCGCCGGTGAAACGTCGGAGGAAACGACGACGCACTAGGGTTGACCCGAACCCACTCAGCCCCGTCGAAGTGAAGCCCGCACGGCGCGGATGATGTGCGCGGCAGAGATGCCGAACCGCTCAAGCAGCTCGGCCGCCCCGCCGCTCCGCGGGACTTCGCGCACGGCCAGCCGTGCGACGACGATGCCGTCGTCGGCCACCGCCTCGCTCACGGCGTCGCCGAGCCCCCCGACCGAATAGTGGTCCTCGACCGTGATGATCCGGCCGCCGGTCTGGTGGCCGGCGGCGACCAGCGTCGCCTTGTCGATCGGCTGGATCGAGTACGCGTCGATGACGCGGACCGAGACTCCGTCGGACGCCAGGGCCTCATGCGCCTTGATCGCCTCGAACACGGTGACGCCCGCGGCGACGACGGTGGCGACGTCATCGCCAGACTCGCGTAGAACCTTCGACCCGCCAACGACGAACTCGTCCGCCGGCGTATAGATGACCGGGGTCTTGGGACGGCTCGTGCGGATGTACGCCATTCCGTCATAGGCGGCCGCCGCTTCGACAAGCCGCTCGGAGCTCACACCGTCGCACGGGTAGAGGACGGCGCATCCGGGCACGCCGCGCATCATGGCGAGGTCCTCGAGCGCCATCTGTGACGGCCCGTCCTCTCCAATCGACACGCCGGCGTGCGACCCGGCAAGCTTGACATTCAACTGACCGATCCCGGCCATCCGAATGAAGTCCGAGGCCCGGGTCAGGAAACAGGCAAACGACGAGGGGAAAGGGATCGCCCCGCGGCTGGCGAGTCCCATCGCCACGCCGACCATCGCCTGCTCGGCGATATAGGTCTGGTAGAACCGCTTCGGGTGGGACGCCTCGAACGTCTGACTGAAGGTGGAGTTCCCGACGTCGGCGTCGAGGGCCACGATCCGAGGGTCGGCGTCTCCGAGCGCGGCGAGGGCCGAGCCGTACGCGACACGCGTCGCCACCTCGCTCCCGAGCTCATACGCCGGCGCCGCGGGAAGCTTTGGCGCGGTGGCTGGCGCGGCGGCTCGGTCAGCGCGGGTCGGCGGCGGCGCAATCGATGGCGTCGCCGATCCTGGCACGAGCTGTCGCTCCAGCTCGCCGATGGCGCGGTCGAAGTCGCCGCCCTTCTTGACCGGCTTGCCGTGCCACTCGGCCTTCCCCTCCATGAAGGACACCCCTTTTCCCTTCACGGTCTCGGCCAGAATCATCGTCGGACAGCCGGTGGTCCGCCCCGCTTCCTCCAGTGCGTCCAGCAGCGCCGCCACGTCGTGGCCGTCAACCACGATCGCGTGCCAGCCAAAGGCGCTCCATCGATCACGATAGGCCTCCATGTCGTGCCGCCACTGAGTCGCGCGACTCTGCCCCAGCGCATTCACGTCGGTGATGCCACAGAGGTTGTCCAGCCCGTACTGCGCCCCCACGTGCGCCGCCTCCCACACCGAACCCTCCGCCGATTCGCCGTCGCCGACCAGGACGTAGGTGCGATGCACGGAGTCGATGCGCCGTGCGTTCAGCGCGATCCCGATCGCGGCGCAGATGCCCTGGCCGAGCGAGCCGGTGGCCACGTCGACGAACGGCAGTCGGGGCGTCGGATGTCCTTCGAGGTCGCAGTCGATCTGTCGCAGTCGCCACAGATCGTCCTCCGCCACGGCGCCCGCTTCGGCCCACGCGGCGTACAGCAACGGCGCGGCATGGCCCTTCGACAGCACGAACCGGTCGTTGTCATCGTGCTGCGGGTCGCGTGGATCGAACCGCATGTGTCCGAAGAACAACGCCGACACGATGTCGGCGGCCGAACAGCAGCTCGACGGATGGCCGCTGCCGGCTTCGGTGGTCGACCGCACGGAGGCGATCCGAAGACGGGCCGCGATGTGCTGGAGTGACGGGATAATCGACGCGCGGTCTGGGGCCACAGCCTACCTCCGGCGCGGGAAAGTTTATCACTCAGTCGGGGCTGACTGCCCCGAACTCCGTCGCGGTCACTCGCGGGGGGCCCCAATGCCTCGCTCCGTTCCCGCGGGGGCGCGCTGTGCGCACCCTGGTCGTACCGGGTGACATCGGTGCGGCTGAGCCTTACCCCAGCTCGCGCATCGCGATGACATATGCGGCGGCGGCGACGCCGTGTGCGCGCACGACGGCGCTTTGCGACGCCAGCGTGCGCAGGGCCCGTTCGAGAAACACCGGCGCCTCGGCCAGTGACGCCAGACGGGCGAGGACGCGCGCCGCCTCGCAGTTCAGCCGGTACGGGCGCAGCGGCTCGCGCAACAAACCGATGTCGTCGTCGGCGTGGATACGGTCGCGAAAGCCGCCGGCGTCTCGATCCCACAACCGGTGGAGGGCGAAGTGCATGAGCTCCTGGGCCATGTCGAGATACACGTCACGCTCGGTGACGACGTGGAGATCGACTAGGGCCGCGCTCGGGCGCACCTGATCCGTGAGCAAACCGCGCATGCCGAAAGTGGTATCTGCCTCGTGGGCGATGCCGGCACCGCGTTCGTAGGTGTCGGCCACCACCCGCTCGACGGCGTCGGCGGCAAACGCCAGGAGCGAGTCGTCCTCGAGCACGCCCGCAGCGCGGACGTAGGCGCGCGCCATGAGCGCGGTGCCATCGGCGTAGACGGTGGCGTCGACCGGCGGAGGTGGACCGCCCGTCCCGTCGACGTCCGTGGTGTAGTACGTCGCGTCAGCGCGCTGACTCGCTGAGAACCCGGCACGGTCGTCGTCCTGCGGGACGAACGTCCGGCGCACGAACCGAAGGAGGTCGACCGCCCGCTCGTGCCATTCGTCGGCCTCATGTTGGTGACTGTCGAGAAAGAGGCGAAGGGCGGCGGCGTTGATCGGTAACAATTTTTCTGTGCTGGGGTCGGTCCAGTCGCGCCGTGCGCAGAACCGGAACACCCCGCCGTCTCGGTGATCGTAGAGTCCGCCCCACGCGATCGCCCGAAGCGTGCGTTCGACGACGGGCACGAAGGCCGAATCCCCCGCAGCCACATACTGGCGCGCCAGCTCCAGCGCGTCGCTGTGGATCCGTTTGGCGCCCGTGCCGAATCCCCCGTGCTCGGCGTCGAACTGTTCGAGCAGGTGTGTTGCGACCCATCCGTCGAGCGACGGGTCGGGCCCCTCGGCTCCCGACGGCGAATGTCCGCCACCGGCGTCTCGGTGCGCGCCGTTCCCGACGTGGCTATCGCTAGCGCCGCCGTCGGCGTCTTCAGAGAGGGCGTCGTACTGCCGCGCAAACGCGTCCGCAACGGTGGGCAGGAGCTCGGCCAGGCGCTCGACGGTGGCGTAGGTTTCACCCCCGAGGAGCCGCCCATCCGGCGTCAGGAACGCGGTGGTCGGCCACCCTCCAAGGCTGTAGCGCTCACTGATGTCCGGTCGCTGGTCCGCGTCGACCCAGATCGGCACGAATCGGTCGCGCACGAGGGCGGCCACCGACGTGTCGGCGTACGCCGCGCGCAACATCTCGGCGGTCCACGGGCACCACCGGGTGCCGATCGCGAGCAACACCGGCGCGCGGGCGGCACGCGCCCGGGCGAAGGTGGCGGCGCGCCATTTACCCCATTCGACGGAAATGGAGCCTTACTCCTCGGTGATGTTCGCGGCGATGTCGATGTCGATACAACCGCTCACGCTGTTGGCCGCCGGACACCCGGTCTGATGCTTCGCGACCGCCCGCTCGGCCGCTTCGCGCTTCCCTTTCGGGATCTTGAGGTCGTACCGAACACGAATACGGGTAATCCGGAGCACGTTGTCGACCGCTTCGATGTCACCTTCGACCTGGGCCGTGATCTTGTCGCGGGGGGCGGGAATCTCGCGCACCTCCAGTGCGCGTGCAAGGGTGCCGAGCAGTCAACCACCGACGGCACCGACGATGTAGTCGAGGGTGGCCGGCACCTCCTCTTCCGGTTCGACGCCGTAGAACTTCTTGATGCCGCCATGGACGCCGAATCGAATCGGGGCATCGAACCCCTCGAGATGCATCTCTCGGATGGGGCCCTTGACACGGTCAATCCGCATCCGGCTGGTATGGACGATGTCTGGCACGGTATACGCTCCTTTGGTAATGCCCGATGCTACAATCGACGGCCATGCGGCAGTCAAGCTTTTCGGCGTACCCAATCGGCGTGATCCTCCTGGCCGGCACCGTCATTTTCGCATCGTGTGGAGGCGAGACGCCCCCCGAGACGACGGCCGCGCCTACCGAAGCCGCTGCCCCAGCCCCGGAGCCGGCAGCGCCCCAGACCCCGAGCTTTCAAGACGAAGAAGGTCCTGACGGCGTGCGCAACTACACCCGCGTCGACGCGACCGTCGCCTGCGCCGGCGCCACGCCCCCGGAGGCGATGGCCGAGCTGGCCGACCGGGGCTTCACCACGGTGATCAATTTCCGTACGGCCGGCGAGCGGGGCGCGACGCCCGATGCCGGCCAGGAAGCGGCGGAGGCGGCCGGGATGAAGTACATCCACCTCCCGTTCCGAGAGCCGACGGCCGAGGTCGCCGAGTCGTTTCTGGAAGCGGTCGCCGACCCGGCGAATCAGCCGGTGTTCATTCACTGCGGCTCGGCCAATCGCGTCGGGGCGATGTGGCTGATCAAGCGGGTGAAGCAGGACGGCTACGGGGTGGACGACGCGCTCGCCGAGGCCGAAGCGATCGGCCTCCGCAGCGAGGGCCTGCGCGAGTTCGCGCTCGACTACGTCAGCGCCGGTAACTGAGACCCTCACGGGCACGCCGTGCCAAAGCACGAGGCGCCAGACCGCCCTCTGGGCGACATGGATGCCGAGACCTTCAGGCGTCACGGCCATGCCCTCGTCGAGTGGATCGCGGAGTACCTCAGCGCCACCGAACACTACCCGGTCCTGTCCCGGAACCGGCCGGGCGAGGTGCGAGATGCCCTGCCTAACGCGCCACCCGAGCAGGGTGTCGCCTTTGACGAGATCTTCCGCGACTTCGAGCGGGTGGTCCTCCCGGGCATCACCCACTGGAACCATCCCGGGTTCTTCGCCTACTTCGCCATCTCGGGAAGCGCGCCGGGTGTCTTGGCGGAGTTCCTCGCCGCCGCCTTGAACGTGCAGGCGATGCTCTGGCGCACATCGCCGTCCGCCACCGAGCTCGAGGAGGTGACACTCGGCTGGCTGCGTCAGCTGCTTGGGTTGCCGGAGAGCTTCGAGGCGGTCATCTACGACACCGCGTCGGTGGCCAGCTTGCACGCGCTCGCCGCCGCCCGGCACCGCGCGGTGCCAGACGTCCGTCGCCGCGGTCTCGCCGGACGTCACGACCTGGGGCCGTTGCGCATCTACGCGTCTGGGCAGGCGCACTCGTCGATTGACAAGGTGGTGATGACGCTCGGCCTCGGACACGACGCGCTCCACAAGGTTCCGGTGGATGCGGACTTCCGCATGCAGCCGGACGCGCTTCGGGCTGCGATCCGGACGGACCGAGCCAACGGCGTGACACCGGTCGCCGCGGTTGCCACGGTCGGCACCACCTCGACGACGAGCGTCGACCCGGTCGCGGCGATCGCCGAAGTCTGTGGCGACGAATACGTCTGGCTGCATGTCGATGCGGCCTATGCGGGCGCCGCGGCGCTCGTCCCCGATACGCACGACGTCCTCGACGGCTGCGCGCGCGCCGATTCGCTGGTCGTCAACCCGCACAAGTGGCTCTTCACGCCGTTCGACCTCAGCGCGTTTTATTGCCGGCACATGGATGTCGTGCGGGCCGCCTTCAGCCTGACCCCCGACTACCTGCAGACGCCGGAAGCCGGCGAGGTGCGCAACCTGATGGACACCGGCGTCCAGCTCGGGCGCCGGTTTCGGGCGCTCAAGCTGTGGGCGGTCATCCGGTACTTCGGCGCCGACGGGCTCCGCGATCGCATTGCCGAGCACATGCGGTTGGCACGGCTGTTCGCATCATGGGTCGACGAGAGTCCAGATTTCGAACGCGCCGCTCCCGTCCCGCTCAGCGTCGTCTGCTTCCGCGCGCGCGGCACTGGCGAGGCGACCGAGACCGACGATTTGAATGCGCGGCTCCTCGACCGGGTCAACGCCGGCGGCGAGGTCTTCCTCTCGCACACGCGCCTCGACGGGCATTACACCATCCGACTGGCGATTGGGCACATCCGCACCACCGAGGCGCACGTCCGGCGCGCGTGGGAGCTGCTCGTCGACGCTCGCCGCGAGCTGCTTTAGACGGGGCTGACTGCCCCGAGCCTGTCGAGGGGCGAGGGCCCTATGTCCCGCTCCGTTCCACTCCGCTTACCCTTGCTGCGTTGGATAGCGACGAAAGATGCGCTGGACCCCGTGCTGGATCCGGTCGGCGTTCCGACCCGGGTTGTCCGACACCATGTCGAAGGCGACGCCCCGGAAGACCAGGCGCTCGTCGCCGGCATCGACCAGGTCGATCACGATCGAGCCGCGCTCCTGCGTGCGCACCCCCGACGAAGGTGATGAGTCGGCCGCCGTCGTCTTTCGAAGACTCGTAGGCATAGCCCAGCGGGTTGGCAATCTCACCTCTCATCTGAAACCGACCCACCGGTTTCGTGGCCATCTCGCTCTCGAGCTTCGCAGGACCGTCCTCGGCCAGCATCGTGACGATGCCGTTCCCGTTCCTCGTTCGTCGTGTAGCTCTCGACCCAGATGCTGAACGCCACGAATCCCCCACCGTCGGCACCGGTGGCGACGATCCGTCCGGTGTAGTCCTGAGCCTGGGCGGGAGTGGCCGAAGCCGCGATGAAGAGCGCAAAACCGATGGCAAACGCGAGACGCGTGGGCGTTCCCCTCCTCTCGTGGACGACGTCAATTGAACGAAACCGGAACTCCCAGGTTACCCGCCCTTTATACACCCGAAGACTGTCGATCGCACGGGGCTTTTGTTCTTCTTAAGGTCTGTGCGTTCCACTCAATTCCTCCAGCCGCCACGCTTCCCGCCAGGTCAGGCCGTCGTCGTCGCTCGACAGGACGACGAGACCGTGTGGCGGGAACTGCACTTCGTCGTCGACGGCACCGATGCGCCCGACGAGTCGTCGCAGCAGCCTGGCGATGTGCGGCATGTGCCCAACGAGCATCACGTCGCGGGACTCCCCGGCCAAACGGTCGGCCATGATGTCGGAGGGGTCGGCCGGCTGGAGGCCGCGGACCATGGTGAACGCCGGCGGCGGTTGGTAGGTCGCGCGAAACGCTTCGCCCGTTTGGCGCGCCCGGAGCTTGCCGCTGTGCCAGATCTCGACGGGAGCGATGCCGCGTTCACGTGCGCGGGCGGCGAGTTGTCCCACCGCGGCCTTCCCCGCCGGCGACAGCGGCCGCTGCGCGTCAACTTGCGCGTCGACCGCCTCACCGTGATGAACCAGATAAATCACAGCATCATCCGGACGAGCAGGAACAAGATGGACGGCGCCAGCAGGCAACCGACACCCGTATAGAACGTCGCCGTCATCGCCCCGTACGGCACCAGCTTCGGGTCGGTCGCTGCGAGCCCCCCGGCCACTCCACTCGTCGTGCCCATGAGACCACCATAGATGAGCGCCGCATACGGACTATTGAGACCGATTCGCGGAGCCACGAACGGGGTGCCGACCATGACCAGCACCGACTTCGTGAGCCCGGCCGCCACGCTCAACGCGATGATGTCACTGCCAGCTCCCAGTGCCGTCCCGGTCACCGGGCCGACGATGTAGGTCGCCGCGCCGGCGCCGATGGTCGTGACCGCGATGGGATCGGTGTACCCGAACGCGACGGCGACAACGGCACCAATCCCGAACGACAGCACGACCCCGACGACGATCGACATCGCTCCGACGAGCCCTGCCCGTTTGAGCGTGCTGAGATCGGCTCCGAACGCGGTGGCGACAATGGCGAAGTCCCGAAACATCGCGCCGCCCATGATGCCAACGCCGGCCAGCAACGGGATGTCGGCGAGTCCGGTGTTGCCACCGGTCGTGAGACCGCCGTACCACGCCAGCACCAATCCGAGCGTGATCGCAATCGCGGAACCATGGACGTGGCCACGCGTCAGTTTCGCGGATATCAAGTACGACAACCACACCAGCGCCCCGACAAACATGAACGCCGTAATCAGCGCGTTCGCCGACAAGACTCGCTGCAGGGAATCAAGAATCATCCCGACCACCTTGTCCAAAGTGCGCCAGCACCGGAATCATCGCGAAACTTGCCGCCACCGCGGCGACACCGGCGACGATCGCCATCCACCCGCCCGATAAGGCACCGAACACGTTCTGTCTCGCCGCCATCGCGACGACGATCGGAATGTACATCGCACTCCAAAACCCGACTCCCGTCTCCGTGATCGGGCTGAGCGGGCGCTCTCGAGACATCAGATTGTGCAGCACGAGCAGCAGAAGCATGGCGATGCCGACTCCACCGACGTTGGCTTGGACGCCGATGACCTCACCGAGCAGGTCACCGACGAACACACCCATCAGCATGCAGAACGACAACAACGCGACACCATAGATCGTCACATCGGACCTCCTTGCCTGTAGTCTGACAGCGCGACGACGTTACCCGATCCGGTTCAGCCCGACAACGATCGCACGCCCTCCGGGGGCCGGTCGCCGCCACCACCGGTATACTCGCGCTCGATGGACGCCGCCACTCTCTCACTCGGCGCAGGCCTCGTCACCATCATTATCAGCTGCACGATTCGGCTGCACGTCGGATTCCTCGCCATCTCACTCGCCTGGATCGTCGGGGTCTACGCCGCTGACATGAGCCCGCGCGAGGTGATGAGCGGCTTTCCGACGCGTCTCTTCCTGACGCTCGCCGGCGTCACCCTTCTCTTCTCGCTCGCGCAGGCCAACGGCACGCTCGACCGCATCGCGCATAAAGCGGTCCGCTTCTGCAAGGGGAACGTCGGCGTGATTCCGGTGATGTTCTTCTTTCTCTCGTTCGTGCTGTCGTCGATCGGCCCTGGCAGCATCGCATCGACGGCGCTCATGGCGCCGATGGCGATGGCGGTGGCGGGACAGGTCGGCATTTCCGCGTTTCTGATGGCGATCATGATCGGTCATGGGGGCAACGCTGGCGCGCTCTCGCCGATCGCACCGGCCGGCATCATCGTGAACGGGGTCATGGATGCCAACGGACTCGGCGGCCACGAGATGCTCACGTATCTCAACAACATGATGGCGCAGACGGTGGTCGTCTTCGCCGGATACTTCCTGTTCGGCGGCTGGCGGCTGCTCGGTCGCTACCACGAAGGGGACTTGATCGTCCCGGGCACCGACGGCGACTCGACGGCCTCGGGCGACTTCGAACCGCGGCACTGGCTCACGATCGGCGTCATCGGAGCGTTGCTCACTGGCGTCATCCTGTTCAACGTCGACGTCGGCCTCGGTGCATTCGCCTGCACGATCGTTCTGGCGCTGCTCAAGGCCGGCGACGAGTCGGAAGCGGTCAAACTGATGCCGTGGCGCGTGATCATGATGGTGTGCGGTGTCACCGTCTTGGTGTCCGTCCTCGACGCCACCGGTGGCCTCGACCTCTTCACTCAAATGCTCGTCGACATCTCAACGGCCGACACGGCCACCGCGGTCATGGCATTCACGACCGGCTTTATCTCGATTTACAGCAGCACCTCCGGTGTCGTGCTGCCGATGTTTCTGCCGACGGTGCCTGACATTGCACAGCAACTCGGCGGGGTCGACCCGCTGGCGATCGCCTCCTCGATGAACGTCGGCGCACACCTCGTCGACGTGTCGGCGCTGTCGACGCTCGGCGCACTCTGTATGGCGGCGGCGCCAAAACACGAGAACAGCCGGACGCTGTTCAACAAGCTGATGGCCTGGGGACTGTCGATGACCGTGGTCGGCGGCACCACGTGCTGGCTGCTGTTTACGGTGCTGCGCATAGGGCTGGATTAGAGCCTACGCGAGTACCTCGGCCGGTACGCCAGAGCGGATCACTCGGCCGCCCTTGAGGACGATCACCCAATCGGCGACCCGCCGCACTTCATCCGCCGCGTGCGAGACATAGATCATCGGCACCGAGAGCTCGTCTCGGATCCGTTCGAGATAGAGCAGGATCCGATCTCGGAGGTCGAGGTCGAGCGACGCCAGCGGCTCGTCCAGCAGCAGCACGGCCGGATCGGACATCAACGCACGCGCGAGAGCGATGCGTTGCCGCTCGCCGCCCGACAACCCATCGACCCGGCGCGAAAGGAGCGCGTCGATCTCGAGGATCTCGAGGACGGGCCGCGCCGGGTCCAGGCCGTCGTGACCGCGCGCCCCGTACATGACGTTCTGCCGAATGTCGAGATGCGGAAAGAGCGCGAGGTCCTGCGGTACGTACCCGACCCGCCGGACGTGCGGTGGCAGATCGATGTCCTGCCGCCGATCGAACAGCAGGTGCGTGCCGACGCGAATCGTGCCGGCCTCGGGACGACGCAGCCCCGCGACGGCATCGAGCGTGGTCGTTTTTCCGGCACCTGACGGCCCGAAGATCGCCACGGTGCGTGCCGCGGTTTCCACCGACAGATCGAGCGAGAACGCCCCCTGCCGCAGCCGCACGTCGAGCACGAGCGATTGCGCCTCTGGCGTCGTCACGCGTCGGCTCCGAGACGATTCGACACATGGACGGCGACGAATCCGATCGCGACCGCGGCGATGATCAAGCTCATGGCCGCGGCGTCGTACCCAAGCTCGGCGTTGCGATAGATCGCGACCGAGAGCGTCCGCGCGCCGGGCAGCGCGCCGGCGATCATGACGGTGGCGCCAAACTCGCCGATCGCTCGCGAGAACCCAAGGACGGCGCCGGCCAGCAGGCTTCGTCTGGCCAACGGCAGGCTGATGGTCCAGAAGACGCGGGCGGGGCGCGCACCGAGGGTGGCGGCGATCCCTTCGTAGCGTCGGTCAACCTGCTCGAATCCAGCGCGGGCGGACCGGACGAGAAGGGGAAACCCCATGACCGCCATCGCCACGACGACCGCCTTCCAGGTAAACACGACGTCGACCCCGACCGCGTCGAGGAGCCCACCGATCGGTCCGCGACGTCCCAGGAGCTTCAGCAGAATGAGCCCGGTGGCCACCGGTGGCACGACGAGGGGCAGGGTGACGACCGTTTCGAGAATCGTCCGGCCGGCAAACTTGCGGCGCGCGAGCAGCCACGCCACTGCAACCCCCGGCGGGAGCATGACCAGGGTCGCCAGCGCCGCCATCAGCACGGTGAAACCGGTGACCTGAAGGAGTTCGCTCATTCTGGCACCGACACGAAACCGGACGCCTCGAAGAGCCGCCTGGCCTCGGGACGTTGCAGAAAGTCGAGGAACCGCGCCGCGCCGTCGGGATTGGGTGGGTCGGCCGACACCGCCGCCGGATAGACGATACGCGGCCCGCGGTCGAGCGGCACCTCGAACGCCACCAGCACGCCCGACGACGTGAGCACATCGGTGCGGTAGACCACACCCGCCTCGGCGGTCCCCGACTCCACCGCACGCAGCGCCGCGCGAACGTTTCGTGTCGGGACGATCTTGGTGGCCACGGCATCCCAGACCCCGACTGACTTGAGATACTCACGGGCGTAAACACCGGCGGGGACAGCCTCGGGGTCGCCAACCGCAACGCGTCGAATCGCGGGGTCGGTCAAGTCGTCGGGTCCGGTCACGGTCTCCGGTCGATCGGACGG
This sequence comes from Vicinamibacterales bacterium, assembly GCA_963662965.1. Classification (GTDB taxonomy): domain Bacteria; phylum Acidobacteriota; class Vicinamibacteria; order Vicinamibacterales; family UBA8438; genus DTWD01. Next base: position 1,525,120 of record OY759970.1, read on the forward strand.
GACGACGACGACCAGCTGATTCGACAGCAGCTCGACCCACTGGCTGACGTCAATCTGTCCAGCATCGATCACGCGCGTCATCTGACGCGTGTCGGCGCTGACGAAGACATCGACCGGGGCCCCCTCGATGATCTGCGTCGCGAGAATCTGCGACCCGGCCACGTTGAGCAGGACCTGTGTACCGGTCTCCCGCTCGAACGCCCGGGCGACGGGACCGATCGCCTCCGACAAGCTGGCCGCCGCCGACACCAGGAGCGTCGGCGGTAATGACTCGCGGTGACGATCGGGCGCTCCACCGCAAGCCGCGACGGCGCTGCCGGCTAAGACGCAGACGAAGCCGAGTCGGGCATAGCGACCCATCTAATCAGTCACTGTAGTATGATTTAAGTCGTTTTTACAAACGACTTTATCCGTTTATCTAATGCCGTTACTCACGGTTCGGCAGGCAGCGGAGCGGCTCGGCGTCGCCTATTCGACGCTGAAGCAATGGATCTACAAAGGGAGCGTCCGGACCGTGCGCACCGACGGTGGTCACCACCGGATCGCCGACGGCGAGGTGACTCGCCTGCTCGCCCAGCGCGGCAACCTCCCCCGCCGTGCGCGCCGCAGACACCAGGGCAGCGTGCTGGTCACGCTCAGTGGGAGGAACCGACTCCGTGGCGTCGTCGAGGAGGTGCGGAGCGAGGGGCTCCTCGCGCAGGTCAGGCTGCGGATCGGGGATCAGCAGCTCACGGCGGTAATCACGAGCGACGCCGTCAACGAGCTTCGCCTCAAGCGTGGCGACGACGCGACCGCGATCATCAAGGCGACCGAGGTGATGATCGGGCGGGAGGATACCGCAAGCTGAGTCAGGGCGCGGCGGGATCCGGGGTCGCAGACCCCCTCTAAGGAATGCTAAAGGTCGCTGGCAACACCGACTGCAGTTGCAGCCCCCAGTGGCCGTCTTGCAACGTCACGATGTAGAGTCCCGGGTTCGTCCGATACGGGCTTCCGTCCGCGTAACGGCGACTGGTCACGACGCGGAAGTGCACCTTGTCGACCGACACGTGGGCGACATCCACCAGGTCGAGCGTGCTGTGGTCCCATCGCTCCGCGGCGCGGAGCGAGGCGAAGTCGATCGCGATGTCCTCCGCCGTCTCGCGCACGACGATCTGGCCGTTGGCGCCGACGCTGACGCGCGGGAAGTTGCTGATGGCGGCGATCGCCTCGTTGTCGGCGTCATTCCAGGCGCGAAAGTACTCGTCGAGCGCCGCGTGGGCTTCGGCCTCGGGCCCGTCCTGAGCAGCCGCCGGCGCGAAGACCGCGAGCGCCATGACCACTGCCGCGCCGTGACGCAAGAGGTACGACATCATACTGAGAATACCATTGGTCCTCACGAAGCGCAGGTGTAGGCTGAGGCCCGAGCGGACGCGGAATCGGAGGAAGGAATGCGCAAAGGTATGACATTCGCCGTGCTGGGGCTCGTCATTCCTTGCGGCCCCACTGTCGGCCCAAGACCGGCCGGATGGGGAACGTGTGTACAAGGAGCATTGCGCGCGGTGTCACGAGGAGGCGTTGGCGCGGATGCCGACGCGAGACATACTGCGAGAGCGACCTCCCGAAGACATCGAGGTCGCGTTCTCGGTCGACGGTGAATAGCAGGATTTACGCCTCTTTCACGGCCGCGTAACGACGTGAGCCTCGGCATCCGATAACGTGGCAGACGCTGATGCAGACGCCGACCGTCGTCGCGCACCGCGGCTTTTCCGCGATCGCCCCCGAAAACACCCTGCCCGCGTTCGCAACGCGGAGGTCGAGGGTTCGAGTCCCTTGCGGTCCACGGGGACGGGGGCTACGGCTCACGCAGGTGCGCGGCGTCCCAGGCGCGTTCAGGCACCGTCCATCAAGCCCCGGAACTCGATGTTCAACGCTGGTGGCGTCCCCAAGGGGACCCGGACGCTTGTGGACAGTCGAAAGACTGGGCTTTCTGCGAGTTGCCTAGGCCGTTTGGGACTCCTCCCCGTCATCCTGCGGTCATCCAACAGCGTGTCCTTGCACGCACGCACCTGCGGGTCCATCATGGGCGTAATCTCGACGGAGAGCTGAGGGAGCGAGGAGGGTGAGATGAGCCATCGATGTCTCGCTGTGTTATCCACCGTGATCGCGGTCCTGGTGCTGTCGGCCATTCCCGCCGCGGCCCAGACCGCTCCCCGGACGGCGTGGGGGGATCCTGACCTGGGGGGCATCTGGGATTTTCGCACCATCACGCCCCTCCAGCGGCCAGAAGAGTTGGCAGACCAGGAGTTTCTGACGGAGGAAGAGGCGGCGAACCTCGAACAAGAAACCATTGACCGGAATGAACGCCTGTTGCATCAGGCCGCCACGCGGACGGAAGCAGGCGGGAACGTAGGCGCTTACAACAATTTCTGGATGGACCGGGGCGTGAACGTCGTCTCGACCCGGCGCACGTCGCTCATCGTGGATCCGCCCGATGGGAGGATTCCTCCCTTGACGCCGGAGGGACAGCAGCGGGTGGACACCCAGGCAGAGGCTCGAGACCGCCCCGCCTTCTCATGGGAGGATCGAAGCCTGTTCGAGCGGTGTGTCACCCGCGGTCTGCCAAGGCTTCCGGGTGGTTATAACCAGAATCTCCTGATTTTGCAGACTCCTGAACACGTGGTGATCCTCTACGAGATGATGCGCGAGGCTCGCGTCATCCCGCTGGACGGACGACCGCATCTCGCAGACAACGTCCGCCTGTGGCATGGCGACTCGCGTGGCCGGTGGGAGGGCGAGACGCTGGTCGTCGAGACGACGAATGTCTCCCCCAAGGCCCACTACGGGTACCCAATACCGGAACTCCTCAGGGGATCCGGTGACGGCTTGCACCTAGTCGAACGTTTCACGCGCATCGACGCTGACACGATTGACCACCAAGTCACGATCAACGATCCAACGACGTTTACCGACACCTGGACCGCATCGATTCCGCTGCGGGCGACACAAGATCAGATGTATGAGTATGCGTGCCACGAAGGCAACTACTCCATGGAGAGCACCCTTTCTGGAGCGCGGGCACAAGAGAAGGCCGCTGCAGAAGCCGCGACACAAGGGTCCAGGTGAAGTCGACACACACGTGACGCTGCCCTCAACGCGGGGCACACCGGGAGCAGTTCACAGCCGACCTCGGTAAAACGGGGTCGGCTTTCTTTCGTCGTGGCGGATCGTGGTCCCGTGAGGTCGCGTGTCACGGACGAATTAGCACAAAGTAGCACACGCAATTGGAGCGAAGACGCAGCTTGCGGTCTAGACGTTGTGATAGCCGGACGCTTGACGGTCTTGGCCGAACTGTACCGCACCCGGTTTCTTGGACACACGTTTGCGCTACGCGGCATGGCGTAGCTCGTATTGCTCGCGCGCTTCGAGTGGCGTGCGATACGCCAGCTTTTCGAGGCGCCAGCACTGGTTGTCGCGTTCGACGAACGCAGCGACGGCGGCGCGCACGTCGGCGAGGGTGTGAAAGACCCGGCCGTAGATCGCTTGCTCCTTGAGCGTGCGATTCCAGCGCTCGACGACCCCGTTGGTTTCCGGCTCTTCGAGGAAGCCGAAGCTGGGGTGGATGCCCCAGTAGCGGACCTGGTTGAGGAAGTGGTCTGACAGATACTGGCTGCCGTGGTCCATCCGTAGCGCCAAGCCGCGGGCCACGTCCGCCTCGACCGAGCCGTCGCGTCGCCCGAGCCCTTGCGCGATCGGCTCGAGGGCGGCAAAACGGCTCCCCACCTTGCACACATGCCAGCCCACGCACTCGGCGTTCCAGTGGTCCACCGCCGCGAAGGTCCAGACCCAGCCGTCCTCCACGGTGAACACCCGTACGCCGTCGGTGCCCCACATCACCTGAGGCGCCGAAGTGACAATCGTCCCGTCGTGCGCTTTCGGGTCACCCTGCCGCCCGCGGTGGGGTGAGAGCAGCCCCTGCGCGCGCATCACACGCAACACCCGCGTCCGGGACACGCGGATCCCGTCGAGAATCCGCAGCCGCGCGTGGACCTTGCGATGGCCCTCGCCCTGGAACGGTGACCGGGTCAGGTCGCTGCGAATGGCCGCCAAAAGCTGCGCATCCGACAGCGCGGGCGTCGGCCCGCGGCGCGCCGGGCCAGCACCCCGCTTTCGGCACTGCGCACGCGCCCGCCGCGCGTAGAGCGCCGAGCGCGACCTCTCCCACGTCCGACACACCCGTTCGAGACCATAGCGCCGCCCCGTGGTCGCGGAGGTCGTTGCGCTCATCATCGCGACCTCCGCGTCGCCAAAGGGAGGCGACGCTCCGCCGCGCGGGCACGCGCCCGCAGCAGTTCGTTCTCCATCGACAGTGCCCCAATGTGTCGCTTGGCGGCATCCAGCACTGCGGCTACCGGTTCACCGGCCTGCTCCTTCAGCCCGAGTTCGAGACCGGCCAACGCCCGCGCCTTCCACTCCTCCAGCCGATAGATCTCCACCCCGACTGCACGCGAGACCGCGTCGAGTGACTCGCCGCACAGCAGCCGCAGCACCACGTCCCGCTTCCGGCTCGCACTCCACCGCTGCCCGGGCGCCAAGGCCCGGGCCCCAGCCGCCGCAGCGTCGGCGCCGACTCCGGTCGCCCTTCGGGCTCCCTCCGTCCGCGCCGACCCAGCTCCCTGCACCCTCCTCGACTGAACCATTCCCGCTACCTCCTTGGACATCAGATTCTCCCTTAATCCGTGTCCAAGAAAACCGGGGGCGCAATAGGTCTTGGCCGAACGAGCCGCGGGTCGCGCGGACTTGACCTTCCGTCCTAAGTTTCCACCCATAGACAGCATCCAAACTCTCAAAGGCCGGCGGTTCAACGACTGTTAGTTGAAGTCGCTAATGTCACATCACCGCTGGGTCATAAGCGGTCACATTCCAGAATTACTGGCCTGCCAACTCTCGAGTGTTCACTCCGAGGGCCTCGGCGGTAGACCGGATCACCCTGACGGATGAGGTTTAACGGGGGCGGGGGTTACGGCTCACGGGCATCCGCTGAGGTCGCGACTGCCGTTTCTATTTACCCAAAGACCCATCGTGCTTTGTGCGAGACTTGTGCCGTTGTGGAATGGCTCGCGAACGTGGCCCCACCAAGGTTGCTTAGCTTGCACCCTTCTGTTCCGGAGCGACTGCGTTGATGGTCTGGATGTCCTTGGATCCCTACGCGTTGGTCATAGCACTTTGTACCGCGCTCGCTGTCCTCAAGGCGCTTCGTGGTGCCCGGCAAACCGCGCCCGGCGCTACGGATTTACTCGCGTGGCTGCTATTGTGGATCCCGTTTGACCTGAGGTGGTGGAACGAGCTCTACGCAGGTCCTGGCGGCCAGTACGGCTACGAGGTCTGGGCGGTGTACGTCACAGGGGTCGCGCTCCTGGGCTGGGGGCTCTGCCGTCGCTCGCCTACGCTCGGGATTCGTGTGCCGCGGACTCGTGACGTTTTGGTTTCTCTGGGCGCGCTCCTGACTCTCGCTGCGCTCTTGATCCCTCCGGGGCTGGCCACGGGGTTTCTGCACTGGAATCCGGCCCCTCCCGCCCTGCGGGCCGTGTCAATGCCTTTGAGACAACCTGATTCCGCATTTACTGTAGCGACCCCACGCTGGTGACGAGCGTGATCGGGCGATCGTCACGGATGGGTTGTGACCGGCGGATCACCCCATACTGTGGGTCGTCCGGGGTGACGGGCGTCGCTCCTGGGGCATCCTCGCGGGTCGGTTGCGGCGGCCGATTGATCCACACGGCCGTGGGCGGTGTTTCTGGACGTGGTGGCCCCTGCACGAACCGCTCGGGATGGGCGGCGTATGCCGCCAGGCGCGTGCGGTGCCGGACCGCGAGGACCGTCGCGGCGCGGCCGTAGTGCACGGCGGTTGGTGTCAGGTAGCTGAGGCCGCTGTGATGGTGCGCGTCGTTGTACCACGCGAACAGATCGCGGCTGACGGCGCGGGCGTGTTGGAGCGAGCCGAACCGGCCAGGAAACTCCGGCCGGTACTTCACGGTCCGGAACTGCGCTTCGGAGAACGGATTGTCGTTGCTCACGCGGGGCCGCGAATGACTGGCGTCGATGCCCAGATCCGAGAAGAGCAGCGCGACGAGCTTGCTCCGCATAGGCGCGCCACGGTCCGCATGAATGGTGAGTTGGTGCGGGGCGATGCCCTGCTTCAGGCAGGTCGCCGCAATCAGGCGCTCCGCCAGGTGCGCATTTTCGTGGCGCGCGACCATCCAGCCCACCGCGTAGCGGCTGAAGAGGTCGAGGATGACGTACAGCGAGTAGTAGCGGTACGGGATCGAGCCCTTGAGTTTGGTGATGTCCCACGACCAGACCTGATTCGGGCGCGTTGCCACGAGCTCGGGTGCGGTATACGCCGGATGCCGGGCCTGGGCGCGCCGCTCGCGCACTTCCGTGGCCGCCGCGAGCACCCGATACATTGTGCGCGGGGCACAGAGGTACCGCTGCTCCTCGAGCAACGTGGCATGGACTTCGGCGGGCGACTGGTCGATGAACCGCTCGCTGTGCAACACGTTGAGCACCGCCTGGCGTTCGGTGGCACCCAGCGCGCGCGGCGACGGCGCACGGGGCCGCGGTGGTGTGGCGCGGGGCGCGGGGCGCCGCCGGCGATAGAGCGCCGCCCGGGACACGCCGACGCTGTGACACAGCGCCGCCGTCTCGCCCGGCGTCGTGACGGCCTCGATGGCGCGCATCAGTCGGTCTCGTCGTCGTCGCTGGGTGTCAGGGGGATCCCCAGGATCTCGGCAACTTTTTTTTGGAGCGTCATGATCGTCTCCGCCCGCTGCAGCTTCCGCTGGAGCCGGCGGTTCTCCACCTCGAGCTGCTTCACGCGCGGGTCAACGGGGCGGGGTGTCGGCCCCCGCCGGCGCCCGCGCATCTCGCGCAGCGCCCCCGCCTCCCGCTGCCGCCGCCAGTTCGTCAACAGCGACGAGTACAGCCCCTCGCGACGCAACAGGGCCCCCACCTCGCCGGGCTTCTTGCACGCGTCGGCTTGCGTGAGGATGCGGAGCCGATATTCTGCGGAGAAGCGCCGGCGCTGGACCGTCGCCGGCACCTCCGGGTCAGGGTCGGGCGGGCGTGACGTGGTCATGGGGCCGGGGCCTCCCGTCGCCCTCCGGGCTCCCGTCGCCCCCGGCCCCGCGACCACGTCCATCTCCACGGCCTCTGGCATGCGAGTCATCTCTCCAACCTTCCCCGCCCCTACACTAATCTCACCAGGGAGGTTGTCTCACAGATTATTGGCACAGGGGGCTGCTCCAAGGTGCGGGTCTGTTTGGCATGCTCGCGTTCACCGTCGCGCTTCCAGAAGAGCTGTTCTTCCGCAGTCTCCTCCAGACCTGGTGTGAGCACTGGACCGGACGGCGGCGGCTCGGCCTGGTGATAGCTTCGCTCGCGTTCGGCCTCATGCACTGGAACAACCGGCCGGACCTCGCGGAGAAGGTGAACTACTGCGTGCTCGCGAGCGTCGCCGGCCTGGGCTATGGGCTGTCGTTCAGGTATGGGGGCCTGTTCGCGGCGGTCATGAGTCACGCGGCGGTCGACTGGATCCGGCAGGTCTACCTTCGGGCGTAACTTGCTCGCTCCTACGAAGCGGCACTGCTTCGGCGTGAGATGAGGCACTACCGTCTCCAATATGTCTCCATGACCGGGGTCGATTCCAGAGGATTCCAGACGACTGCTGGTGACAGCAGTGGTGGAGCCGAACCGCATCACTCGCTAGAATGGCGCTGAGTCTGCGTCGAATCAGACCCGCAAGCTGATGGCTCTCAACGTAGGCGACCGCGTCGCCCACTACGACGTGACCGCCCTCATCGGCGAGGGGGGGATGGGGCAAGTGTATCGCGCCGCCGATACCTTGGAGGCCGCGCACGAAGCCGGCGTCATCCATCGGGATAGACGGGAGCTACCCGGAGGAATCGGCTGAGGAGTGAATTGGGAAGGCCAGTCCCTGGGGGTCTACGTGTTGCTCTCAGCGACCTCAGGACGAAGTAGCTCGATCTCTTCGAGAAGCTTATGGAGTTCGACCGTGAGAATCTCTCGGTCGCGCGCCTCGGACGCCAGCTCCTGTTCCACTGCTTTGACGTCCTTCGCTTCCTTACGACGAGCCTGGCGTTCGGCGCGCCGATGCTTGTGCCGAAGCTCGGCAAGGCGGTCTGCTTTGTCCCTCGCCTCGGACGCGAGCTGAGCGCCACTCAGTGCTTGCTCGGCCGTGCGCAGCGCTTGGTGAGCCACCTCTAGCTCCATGACCTCTTTCTTGTGCTGCTCTTCGAACGTCTGAACCTCTTCAACTGAGATTTCAAGTTCCTCCTGCACACGCAACTTAAGCTCCTGTGCCAGGGACAATACTTGTGGCTCAAGCTCCTCCACCTTCGCCGCGGCTCGCCGGATGGAGTTGGTGTACCGGACTCTCTGGCGATTGCTTCGTCTCTTGGCGGCGCGGGCCTGCAGACGCCGCATGGAGCTAGCCAAACGCTGAACCTGTCGGGTCAGAACGCTTTTCTCTTGCAAGTCCCTGAAAAGGCGCCGTTCTCGTGGATTGTGGTCTGACATTTCGTCCGAAGCTAACGTGGACACCAAGCGCTGTCAACCCACAGATCACCATCGTCCTCAACTGGCACCAGTTCGAGGAGCTGAACCAGCGGGTGCCAGTGAACTGATCCTTTTTGATCTCCTTCGGCAGACACACCCCGACCTTTTTCTCCCTACGCCTTAGTGCCGCGCTGTCGGTGCAGCGCGTAACGCAGCGGAGCCGATGTTCGGCCAGTCCGTCAAGCCTGCCCGGTGGTGGCGGGCGCGGCACTGTCAAGTTGAGACGGTAGCTGGCAGTGTAGAGCGATGACCAACCACGCGCCGAGCGACCACGGCTATCGATTCCCGCCCGAGATCATCAGTCACGCCGTCTGGCTCTACCACCGCTTTTGTCTCAGCTTCCGCGATGCGGAAGACCTGCGCGCTCAGCGCGGGGTCACCGTGACCTACGAGACGATGCGGCAGTGGTGTTGCACGTTTGGCCCGGCGTATGCGCGACGCTTGCGGCGCCGGCGGGGTCGGATGGGCGACACGTGGCATCTCGATGAGCTGTGCGTGAACATCCAGGGGCGGCAGCAGGCTCTCTGGCGGGCGGTCGACGAGGACAGCGACATGCTCGACATCCTCGTGCAATCTCGGCGCAATCGGCGGGCGGCGGTGCGGTTCTTTCGCAAAGTGCTGAAGGGCCCAGGCCGGCCGCCGCGCCGGCTGATCACCGATCGACGGTGCTCGACGACGACTCGCGCTACATCGTCGCCTGGGCGCTGCGCACGTCGATGCAGACGGTCGACGTCACGGAGACGCTCGACCTGGCGCGGGCGAAGACCGGCGTTGATCGTATCCGCGTCGTGCATCGGCCCCGGCTACTCAGTGACAACGGGCCGTGCTACGTCTCGGCCGAACTGGCCACGTATCTTGAGACCCACGGGCTGGGGCATACGCGGGGCGCGCCGTATCACCCGATGACGCAGGGCAAGATCGAGCGGTATCACCGGTCGATGAAGAACGTGGTGAAGCTGGAGAAGTATTACAGCCCGTGGGAACTCGAACGCGCCATCGTGCGCTTCGTCGACGACTCCCACCACCGCCGACTGCATGAAGCGCTGGACAACGTGACAGCGGCTGACGTCTATGAGGGGCGGCGGTCGGCCATCCTCGCGCGACGGGCACAGATCAAACGGAGGACACTGGCACAGCGGAAACAGGAGAATCTACACGTCACCAGATTCGTTCACCGGCGGGAAGTCTCTCTGCAGCAACGGGCTCGGCGGTCTCGATTCGTTTGACGACGTACAGTCGACATCTTTGCGACCGCGCGATTCTTCGCCGGCGCTGGCGCCAGACACGACGCCCAGGCCGACGTCAGACGAGGCTCCCCCCGTTGCCCCTACCGTCCGCTGGCCGCCTCGCGCTCTTGTACGCGCGCGCCACCCAACATCACCGGCATCGAGTAGTGGCCCTCATGGCAGGCGAACTCGAACATGACGTCCGGGTTGCGCCGCATCGGCACCTCGGCTGTCCACGATCTCGTCCAGGTCTCCGGGTCATCGACCGTGAATTCGTAGACGAGCGTCTCCGCGTCGACCCGCGTTAGCCGCTCGGTCAAGCGCATGCTCTCACTTGAATTCCGCCACCGGCGCTTGGCAGCGAAATTCGTCGTTTCGATCACCAGCGTGTCGCCGTCCCAGTGACCGCGGGAATCGCCCGACCATTGGCGAATGCCCGAGTCAAGCGCGGAGCGTCCGTCGATCGGGACGACACGCGCCGTATGCACCATCTCGGTCACAATCACGACCGCATCCGGCGTCTGGAAGAGCTGCATGTTGTTGTTGTAGGCACCCGGGGTCATCGGCGGCCCGGCGTTGAAGCCCAAGATGCAACGTCCGCCGGCGCTAAAGTTTTCCCACGTGTCGGCCCGCCCGCGCCGTGCCTGTCCTTCGGCCGCGCGTTGCTGTCCGGCCGGCGTATGCACAGGCATCCGCCCGTTGGGCGGATCGATGATCAAGGAGGTTCGTCGGGTCCCGACGGTCCTGGTGCCCCGGTCTATCCAGAATTGGTTGTAGGAGCCGGGCCCGTCGCCGCTGGGCCGCCTGTCCACGTTCGTGAGATCAGGAGCGAGATCCGCGGTTCGCTGAGCTGGCGCGTTCCAGGCGCGAGCGTCGCGGTCAACGGCCGCCTGCTCGAGGCCGGCCGCCTCCTCCTCGGTCAAGAACTCCTGGTCGGCCTGCTCCTCCGGCCGCTCTATCGGAGTGATACTGCGGAAATCCCAGACGCCCTGAAGGTCCGGCTTCCCCCACGGTGTCTGCGGCGCCTCGGTCTGGGCGACTGCCGGCACGGCTCCCAGCAACACGATGGCGGCCCCTAAGGCCACGCCACCTCGTAACAACGTCATTGGACGGTTCATTTGGCACCTCTCCTGGAACGTATGCCTCCTTTATACCGATCGAGGCGTCGACAGACAAGTCGCATTACTCGCGATCCACGACGTGTCACTCGAGGGGGCTTGAGTATCGTCTATCGTCTCGTGTTGGTCGGATCGGCGCCGAAGGCGTGCCATTCCCCGATCGGATCAGACGACTGCGCCGAGACACGGTCGCTGAGGCGACCGCCGCGATGGTCAGCGCCCCTAGCAGCGACCGGGACCACTGCTGCGTTCGAACCAACATCCGCGGACCTTTCCAACCCCTGACGCCGCCGAAGCCTTCAGAGCATCGTACGCTTCGTCCTCCACCCCTGATCCTCGATCCCTGATCCCAAGAACAGGCTGTCAGTCTCCGGCAGCCTGCCCCTGTGGCAGCGTCAACACCCTTCGACTCCATTCGTCATCTCGGCACGCGTCGCTTAGGGGAGACGAAGCGCGATGAGCTCCGGTGGGTCCCCCTCACCACTCGCACTCCCGACGGCGAGCACCACGTGCTGATTGCCCTCGTGCATGTACGTGATGGGATTTCCACGCGGCACCGCCGGCAGATCGACGGAGCCAAGGTGCTCGCCCGTCTCCTTGTCGTAGGCGCTGATGGTGCGCGTACTGGCCGCCATGTCCGCGTAGTCTCGCCCCCCGTGGTTCATGATGAGCAGCGACGGCGTGACCAGCGGTCCCGAACTGCGCCCACCTTCCCCCCCGCCAAGCGGCGGCAGGTTCAGCTCCGCAAGTGCCGGGTGGTTTCTGGGGCCGTCGCCGTGCGGCTGCATCCAGGCCCGGTCGCCGGTGTTGAGGTCGAGCGCGGTCACCCGCTTGTAGGGCGGTTTGAAGAGCGGCAGTCCCCGCGGTCCCGGTAGCTGAACTGCCCACGGGTCGGTAAAGTACCCGACCGTCGCAGGTGACTCGTATTTGATCACCTCGACGACGGCGTGGGTACTCGACGACGACACGAAGAGCTGTCCGGTCTCCGGGTCGACCGCGGCGCCCTGCCAGCTCGCGCCGCCGCCGGCGCCCGGTACCTGAATGTAGGGCTTCTCGGCGCCGCGCAGGACCGGCGGCGAGAAGATCGGCCCGAACCGCGTGCGGGCGTTGACGATCTCGAGCGCCTCGGCCCGCAGCTCCGGCGTGAAGTCGATCAGGTCGTCGATGGTGATGCCCTGACGGTCGAACGGCGGCGGCTTGGTCGGGAACGGCTGCGTGGGGGAGTACCACTCGCCCGGCACGTTCCCTTGCGGCACCGGGCGCTCCTCGATCGGCCAGACCGGCTCGCCTGTCACGCGGTCGAGCACGTAGGTGAACGCCTGCTTGCTGACCTGCACGAGCGCCTTGATCTCGCGGCCGTCGACGGTGATGTCGAGCAGGTTGGGCCCGGTCGGAAAATCCCAGTCCCAGAGCCCGTGGTGAATCGCCTGGAAGTGCCAGACCCGCTCCCCCGTCTCGACGTCGACGGCGATGATGCTCTCGGCGAACAGATTGTTGCCCGGGCGCATCCCGCCATACCAATCGTTCGACGGCGTGCCAGTGGGAAGATACACGTAGCCCAGTTCCTCGTCGACCGCCATGTACGACCAGACGTTGGAGTGCCCGCTGTAGCGCCACGACTCGTTCTGCCAGGAATCGGCACCGAACTCGTCCCCTTGCGGGATGGTGTGGAAGATCCACTTCATCTCGCCAGTGCGGGCGTCGTAGGCACGCACATCCCCGGGTGACGCCTCGCGAAGGGTCAGCCGGGTGTCCTGCACGACGCTGCCGACGATGATGGTATCGCCGGCGACCGCGACCGGCGCCGAGTAGGTCATCCGCGAGGCGTCGATCTCACGGTCGAAGCCCTGGGTCAGGTCGACGAAGCCGTTCTCGCCGAAGTCCGGAGACAGGGCGCCGGTCCGCGCGTTCAACGCCACCAGACGCAGGTCGTGGCTCGCGATGAAGATCCGGGCGTCGTCACTGTCAGCGTCCTTCCAGTACGAAACCCCTCGATGATGCCAGCCCGTGTTGGGCGGCCGTTCGAGGTAGTCGTAGATCCGGGGGTCGTAGGTCCAGACCACCTCGCCGGTGCCGGCGTCGAGCGCCGCCACCTGCCCGAGCGCCGTGACAATATAAACCAGCCCGTCGACCATCAGCGGCGTCGCGTGGAACTGGCGCGGCCGGATGCGCTCGTCACGGTCGACAACCGCCTTGGAGAGCGACGTCCAGCGCCAGGCGATCTCCAGGTCGGTGAAGTTCTCGGCGGTGATCTGGTCGAGCGGCGAGTACTTGGTATTGGCGCCGTCCCGTCCGAACGCGTGCCACTCGCCGTCCGGAACTGCGGACTGCGCCGCGGCGAGTCCCACGGCGAACGTCCACGCCACGATGGTCAGGCCGCTATTCTTCATCGAACCTCTCCTCTCCTCGTGTTGCCGGCCCATCATACGAGGGCCAAGAACGAAGGACCAATCACCAAGAACCGACGCTGTCTCGACGCATTGGGCTCAGCACTGGCAATCGAGCGCGAACGCCCACACTACTAGGCCGTCCCGGCCACCATCGGCGCCCGAGGCACGCGATGTACGCACAGTGTTGGCCGCGTAGAAGGTCGGTACCCCAGCGCGGCCGTAATTGGTTCGCATCTGCCACAGCTGGCGGCCCGACAGCGCATGGCATGCGCAGACATCCCCGCCCCCGCCGAAGACGAGACCGCCGGCCGTCGTGAGGACCGACCCGCTGGTCCCCGACTCGAACTCGTGTGTCCACACGCGGTCTCCGATAGACGCTGTTCGATATTAGCCGCGTTTTGGGGTTAACGGAAGCCCCCGTTCTTGGATCCTACCACCCCCTCGGCCCGACGACCGAGGAACGCGATGAGCTGCGGTTCTACGCCTGGCGGGCCCGGCCGGAATCGCGCCACGCGCGGCGGGATCGTCAGCTGCGCGTGCTCGTCCGCGCGTCGTTCGACGCGCGTCGCCACCGGTATGGGAGTCCCCGCATTCACGAGGACCTCATCGAGCAACGTGTCCGGGTCAGTCGGAAGCGGGTCGTGCGGTTGATGCAGGAAGAGGACCTGAAGGCGCGCATTCGCGAGCGGTTCAAGCGCACGATGAGCGACCATGACCACCTCGGAGCCGCCAATCTGCTCGATCGGCAACTCACGGCCGAGCGGCCGAATCAGCGGTGGGTCGGCGACACCACGGAGTTCGTGATCGGGAACAGCAGGAAGCTCTACCTGGCGGCGATCCTCGATCTCTTCTCGCGGTTTGTCGTCGGGTGGGCGCTCAGTGCGGTGAACGATCGCCTGCTAATCGTAACGTGCACCCACCCTGATCTCAGGGGTGCAACTCTACGAGCGGGCTAAAACGGCCGCCATTGCGGGCAGCGCCATGCGCTTCGACTTACCGCGATGCCGGCGTCTCGGCCTCTGCGGCGGCCTTCTCTTTCGCGCGTGCTGCGGCGAGGATGTTCGCCATGGCGTAGTTGCCCGCGTGACACGCGTACTCAAACAGCGGAGCCTCTGTCCTCGATCAAACGGCGAGGGTTCCGACCCTGCCCTTTCCAGTGGTCTCATACAGCGTCTATAGTCTGAAGGTAGGAGTAAGTGCAAATGAAAACCCAGAGTTGGATTCTAAAGACTCTGATTATCCTGCTGATGGCGGTTCCCTTACTGGCCTCGCCTGAGGATGAAGACCCACTCGCGCTCAGTCCCGAGATGATCGTGTTTCTGGACGAGAATGTCACTCCCCACGCCAGTCCCCTGCATCAGCTTCGCGATCTGTTGGATCTTGTGTTCAACGATGGAGATCTCGGATTCCAGTACTCGACCACCACTCACACGGCCGCGGAGGCGTTCGAGCGCCGCCACGGAAGCTGCCTCTCGTTCACGAACATGTTCATCGCCATGGCTCGCCATCTGGGCTTGGAGGTCAGGTTTCGTGAAGCTGACGCCGTTCCGGTATGGGAGCAGCGCGGCGAGGTGTTCACGGTGAGCCAGCACATGAATGCGGCCGTGGACATCGGTTCGCGGCAGCTTGTGGTTGACCTCGACCCCAAGCTCAGGGAGCGGGAGATCGGCGGCACCGTAGTATCGGACGAACGGGGGCTGGCCCATTTCCAGAACAACCGGGCCATGGAGCGGCTCGTGGCGGGGGACTTCGAGGGCGCGTCCGGTTATTTGGATCGAGCCCTCGAATTGGCGCCGGAAGCGCCCTTCCTCTGGACGAATCTGGGCGTCCTCCGCAGCCGCGAAAAGGACCTCGAGGGAGCCAAACAGGCATATCTCAGGGCCCTGGAGTTACGGCCCGATTATCTGCCGGCGTTGATTAACATGGTCACTGTTCATACCAGGTTGCATGAGCCGAAGCTGGCCGATCGCTATCGCCAGGAGACACGCGGCTTCCGCGAGCGAAACCCTTACTATCACTACAATCTGGGGCTCCGGGCTTGGACTTCCGGAGATCTGCAGGAGGCGCTCGAGCATTACAAGAAGGCGGTCAAGATGAAGCGCGAGGAGCACCGCTTCCATTTCGGCCTGGCGCAAGTGTTCACCCGGCTGGGCAAGACCGACCGGGCCTTACACCACCTCGAGAAGGCCAGCCTCTACGCTCCCGATGAGTCGGGCCGCCTCCGCTATCAACAGGAACAGCGCCAATTGCTGGCTCAGCACTAGCGCGTCGCCGACGGCGCGGCTCCTTCGGCGGTCTTTTCCTCCGCCCGCGCTCCCGACAGGATGTTCGCCATGGCGTAGTTGCCTTCGTGACACGCGTACTCGAACAACGGAGCCTCGGTCTTCGTCAACGGGACCGCGGCGGTCCACGGTCTCGCATAGGTCTCGGGATCTTCCACGGTGAATTCGTACTCGATGGTGCCAGGGCTGACGCGCGTGAAGCGTTCGACCAGACGTGCGTTCGGGGAGGTTCCCCGGATTCGGGATCCGGTTGGGCCGACGTCGAGCCCCTGAAGGAGGCCGAAGCGAGTCGTCTCGACGACCAACGTGGCGCCCTCCCAATGTCCGCGCGATTCCCCCATCCACTGCCGAATGCCCGTACGGCGACGCCGGTCCAGCGGGACGATGCGCGTGGTGTTCCCCATCTCGTGAAGCAACGCCACGTAGTCCGGCGTCTGGAACAGCTGGACATTGTTGTTGTACGCATCGGGGATCATCGGCATCGAGGCGAACAGACAACGATCCCCCATGCGGCGGTTCTCCCATGAATCGGTGCCGACGCGTCGCGCCTCTCGTCTCGTCTCGCCGGCCGGCGTCAACGGCGGAATACGTCCGTTCGGTGGATCCACGATCAGCGCGGTTCGTCGATCCGCGATGACGTCGGTCCCCTGGTCGAGCCAGAATTGGTTGTAGGCGCCAACCCGTCCCGGGATGAAACGATCGTTCTCCGCGCGCCGTTGAAGTGTTCGCTCTTCCACGTCGGCCGCTTGCTCGGCCGTCAGGAACTCCCGCTCCGCCAGATCCTCAGGCCGCTGGAGGGGCGTAATGGTACGAAAGTCCCAGATGCCCCGCAGATCGGGTTGCCCCCACGGCGTCCGGAGCGGGGCCGTCGCGGCTTGCCCGGAGGCGGCCACCGGCATCAGCGACGCAACGGCACTCACGGTCAGGAACGCCGCGAAGCGTCGGCGGTTCATCCGACCTTCCTCGTGCCCCCTATCGTCCGTCGAAGACGTACTGCACGGTTGACCGAAGGCCATTTTCCGGTGCTGAGAAATCGCTGTACTGGCTCGGGACGCTGTAGGAGCTCACGATGTCATCGACCGACCGGCCGGCCGCTTTCCCCTG
Source organism: Vicinamibacterales bacterium (assembly GCA_963662965.1). Classification (GTDB taxonomy): domain Bacteria; phylum Acidobacteriota; class Vicinamibacteria; order Vicinamibacterales; family UBA8438; genus DTWD01. Next base: position 1,541,853 of record OY759970.1, read on the forward strand.
CTGGGCCTTCATCACGACGTCATTGTAGAAACCGCTGAAGTTGACGAAGTCATTCCACGTCACCGGCGTGGGGTTATGCCCCGGAATGACGGTGTCGACGTTGGGGATCCCGGCGACCGCCTTCTTGAGCGTCTCACCAAACTCGGTCGCGCTCCCGTTGCTGTTCGGCACGTCGATGAACGGCAGCGCTAGCCGCTGGAACATGTCGCCCGTGTGCATCGCCCGCGCGGCGCGGAAGACGACGAATGTGTCGCCGTCGGTGTGACCTCGACCGAAGTGATAGAGGTCAATCTGGTCGGCTCCGCTGAAGAGTGACAGTGTGTCGGTATAGGTCGTCTTCGGCAGGTACTTCGCATTCGCGCCCTTGAAGGCGCCGCAGTTCTTGATCGAGCCCCCTTCGAAACCGGCGCCGTCATCACACGCCTCGCTCGCCATGTGCGCGCGCGTGTTCTCGTGCACCACGAAGTCGACGGTATCGGGAAACTCCGTGTTCGTACCGGTGTGGTCCCAGTGCGTGTGGGTGTTGATGATCGTCGTGACCGGCTTGTCGGTGATCGCGCGAACCGCGGCGAGGATGTCCTGGCCGTAGCCCTTGATCTTCGTGTCGACGAGCGCGACGCCGTCGGTGCCGACGAAGATCGCGGTGTTGCCGCCCCCACCCATCCCCCGAACGGACGAGGCATTAGCCAGCATGTATAGGTTGTCGGCGATATCGTGCACCGTGAGGCTCGCGCGTTCCTGCCGCGCCTCGTAGGTCGTCATCGTCGCGAACACGCCGACGATCGTCACAATCCCCAAGCAGATGCTGCGTCTCATCTCGATGTCCTCCAGTTCCTTGCCCGCGCGCGGCTTCGACTATACCGGCATGGCAGCTCTCAGACCAGTCGGTGGTTCTCGCAGGTGGCGACGCGGAACGAGACGCGGAAACCGGGGCTTAGCAGCTAGAGGTCGGTCAGGCGGACGACGCTGTCGGCCAGGTCGAGCCCGACGCGGTAGTTGCTCAGGAACTTGTGACCGATGATCCCGCCGATGTGGAACCCGAGCAAGGCACTGGGGCGATGCAGGTTGAGCACGACGACGGAGAATTTGTCGTACTGCACGCGGTCGAACGCAAGGGTGACCCCCGGCAGCAGGAACGCATCCGGGTCCCACCCGGACGTGCCGTAGACGCGCAACGGGATGTGGCGCACCGGCACCATACCCAGGCTGACGGCGGTGCCGAAACTGATCGAGATGACCTCGCCACCGGTGTCGACGATGAAACTCTTCGGGTGCTCGCCGTTGATGACACCACGCACCATCGCAAGGCGATGGAACCGCATCGGCATCTCGATATCCGACGGCTCATCCGGAAGCTCGCGCGCCACGATTCAGGTGATGGTTCTTGTAGTCGATGATCGTGGAGAGCCCGAGCGCCAACGGTGAGAAGCTATTTTCGTTACGCGTATCGGGAAGACCGCTCAGCGGCGGGGCCGTAGCTGAACTCATCGGGGTGGCCCGATGGAGCACGTCACGATTGACGGGGGTTCCGTCGAACGACATCGGACTCCCGAGCGTCTCCACCCATTCGATGAGCCCAGACGCGATGGCCGAAGTCAACGTGCATCACCGGATCACCGGCCTTCAGACCGCTTCAGGGCTCGCTCGCAGGTCAGCCGTTACGGTTTGTCGACGGCGCCCACGATGTTGCCGAACTCGTAGGACGTGCGCGCTTGCACCGTCGCGCCTGCGCGGTTGACCGTCAACCGGAGTTGGCGGGTTCGTGCGGTCGGGTCGGTCGGGTCCGGATTGCTGGCGTAGAACCCCAACACGTAGTAGTCGCTGCTTTCCGCATCGATCCGCTTGAGCAAGCCGTCAAAGTTGTTGGTGTTGACGATCGACAACCCGCCGGTTAGGTCGGCCAGTGTCCGGAGGCTGTTTCGCGTCGTGCGCTGATACTCGGCCCATTCTTCTGGCTGCACGTTGAAGTCGAACTCGGGGGCAGCCATCAACCCGCGCGGGTCCACGGTGTAGAACGTGGTATTGGCACGATTGGCGGCCCGCGTCAACTCCGCGAGCTCGTTGACGAGCTCTCCGTCGGCGAATACCGCCCCCTGTGCCTGCACTCTCGCGATCGGGCTATCTAACCCGGCGATATCGGCGCGTAGTGCCCCCTGCGAGAAGCCGCGCGCCCCATCCGGTCCGCGCATGCCGTACGCACGGGCCATGCGCTCCAGCGCAAGGGGGTTCAGGTCATACCCGTTGCTGATGTAGACAAGCACTTTCCGACGGTCCCTGACCGCTTCGAGATTCACGAGGAGGTCGTAGACCGTCTTGAACGCCTGGTGAGAGCGCCAGCGTATCTCCTCCGGTCCCCGCAGTCCTACCTGGACATCGTAGACGAGCTCGCGGGGGCTGAGTCCGACGCCGAGGACCTCGTTCGCCGCGGCGGTCAAACGCGTACGGTCGTAGGTCAGGTCGACCGCCACACCGGACGTGCCGTTCCCTACGACCCCGAACAGATCGCCCTCGTGAATCAACACGTCCCCGATCGTCTTGATGAGACGACGGACCTCCGGCGTGTGGGACGCCCGGAAGTGAAGCTCGTCCACGAACAGGATGATGACCCGGCCGGCCGCCTCTTGGCCCACGCCCTGCGTCGTTGGGAGGATGATCCCCTCTCGGGCCGGGGCGCCCGGGAGGATGAGCTGGTTGTACACCCGTCCACCGTTCACCAGTACGAGCGAGACCACGTCCTGCGGGACCCCGTCTTCCTCGACGATGAAGTCGTCCGGCTCGAGATCGGCGATGAACGCACCGTTCGCGTCACGGACGATGACGTCTGTCCGTACAAGGGTGATACCTGTCCGGAAGTCGGCGGCCGGGCCGCCTGCGGCTGCCTGCTGCGCGTGCGGACGGATCACCAGACCGATGCCGAGGGCGACGGCCACGACTGCCACCCACCGCACGGCTCTCGGTCTAAGGCTCATACGCACAGACGCTCCGGGTCACCAGAATTCGATGCTACTCGAACTCCCAAGCGGATGCCAACGGAAAACATACCAGCCCGACGCGGCCCCGTCGGCGCGGGATGTTGCGCGCCCCTTCGGGGGGTTAGGGATTGACCTGAAGCCGGTTCTCGACCTGCATCACGCGGGACGTGGTGCGGGCGATGTTCTCCGCCTGCACCCGTTCGAGATTGCTCCGCACCGCTCCCGTCAACGTCACGCGCAAGCCCTCGACGATGATGTGGATCGGAGGTTGGGCTCGCTGGGCGAGGCCCGCGAACAACGGGTTGCCGTAAATGTTTCGGTAGAGCTGATCGCGCAGGCGGCGGTCGGACGGGGAGACCGGAAGCACGCGGATCTCGCTCCTGAGCTCGCGCACCCCCATGACCCTGCCGATCCGCTCCTCGATCTCAGACTTCTTGGTGGGTCTCGTGACCGCACCACCGAGCGTGACGACGCCTCCCTCCGCGATCGCAAACGTGATGTCGTCGAAGACGGTGTAATCGGAATACGTGAGCACTCGGTCGACGAGCGCCTCGGCGAGGTCCTCGACACTCTCGGGACCCTCCACCTCGAGGTCGCTCTCCACGGCGTCGATACCCTCGACTTCGAGCGCAGCCTCGATGATCTTCATCTTGAGCCAGGCGTTACCAGGCGCACCGGTGAGTACGACGAGGCCATCGCGGAACGAGACCTCCGACACCTCCGTGTCGAGCTTCTCGTCCTGCAGCTTCGTCCAGACCGCCTCCACGAGCGCGTCGGACTCCTGGCTCGTCTGCGCAGCCGTCGTGCCGACGTTGACGATGACGCCGGCGATCCAAAAAACGACCGACGCCAGCCAAACCCTCCGTGTCCGTAGCCGCGTGTTCATCTCGACCCCCCACGATCACCGTAGCGAGACATCGATGGCTATCTGATCCTCCTCCCCCCTTCTCTCGGCTCTTGCCCGAACCGGCCGGGGCTGCCTACGGCAGCGTCAGCGCGACCAGCTCCGCGTCGCGGCCGCCACTGCCAACGGCAACCAGGAGATACTGCTTGCCCTCGTGCAGATAGGTCACCGGGTTCCCGTTCGGCACCGCCGGCAACCGCACGGACCCGAGATGCGCACCGGTGTCCTTGTCGTAGGCGCTGATCGTCCGCGTCCCCTCGGCCGTGTCCTCGAAGTCGCGCCCGCCGTGGTTCATGATGAGCAGCGACGGCGTGACCAGCGGTCCCGAACTGCGCCCACCTTCCCCCCCGCCAAGCGGCGGCAGGTTCAGGTGCTGCAACGCCGGATGGTTTCTCGGGCCATCGCCATGCGGTGTCATCCAGGCCTCTTCGCCAGTGTTCAGATCGACGGCAGTGACCCGCTTGTACGGCGGTTTGAACAGCGGCAGCCCCCGTGGCCCCGCCAGGCGCATTCCTCCGCCGCCGCTGGTGGTAAGGTACCCGACGGTGGCCGGTGGTGGGGCCTCGACCAGCTCCACGACGAGCTCAGTGCTCGACGACGACACGAAGAGCTGTCCGGTCTCCGGGTCGACCGCGGCGCCCTGCCAGCTCGCGCCGCCGCCGGAGCCGGGTACCTGAATGTAGGGCTTCTCGGCGCCGCGCAGGACCGGCGGCGAGAAGATCGGCCCGAACCGCGCGCGGGCGTTGACGATCTCGAGCGCCTCGGCCCGCAGCTCCGGCGTGAAGTCGATCAGGTCGTCGATGGTGATGCCCTGACGGTCGAACGGCGGCGGCTTGGTCGGGAACGGCTGCGTGGGGGAGTACCACTCGCCCGGCACGTTCCCTTGCGGCACCGGGCGCTCCTCGATCGGCCAGACCGGCTCGCCTGTCACGCGGTCGAGCACGTAGGTGAACGCTTGCTTGCTGACCTGCACGAGCGCCTTGATCTCGCGGCCGTCGACGGTGATGTCGAGCAGGTTGGGCCCGGTCGGAAAATCCCAGTCCCAGAGCCCGTGGTGAATCGCCTGGAAGTGCCAGACCCGCTCCCCCGTCTCGACGTCGACGGCGATGATGCTCTCGGCGAACAGATTGTTCCCGCGTCGCATGCCGCCATACCAATCGTTCGACGACGTGCCAGTGGGAAGATACACGTAGCCCAGTTCCTCGTCGACCGCCATGTACGACCAGACGTTGGAGTGCCCGCTGTAGCGCCACGACTCGTTCTGCCAGGAATCGACACCGAACTCGTCCCCTTGCGGGATGGTGTGGAAGATCCACTTCATCTCGCCAGTGCGGGCGTCGTAGGCACGCACATCCCCGGGTGACGCCTCGCGAAGGGTCAGCCGGTCTTGCACGACGCTGCCGACGATGATGGTATCGCCGGCGACCGCGACCGGCGACGAGTAGGTCATCAGCGAGGCGTCGATCTCACGGTCGAAGCCCTGGGTCAGGTCGACGAAGCCGTTCTCGCCGAAGTCCGGAGACAGGGCGCCGGTCCGCGCGTTCAACGCCACCAGACGCAGGTCGTGGCTCGCGATGAAGATCCGGGCGTCGTCACTGTCAGCGTCCTTCCAGTACGAGACCCCTCGATGATGCCAGCCCGTGTTGGGCGGTCGTTCGAGGTAGTCGTAGATCCGGGGGTCGTAGGTCCAGACCACCTCGCCGGTGCCGGCGTCGAGCGCCGCCACCTGCCCGAGCGCGGTGCTGACGTAGACGAGCCCGTCGACCATCAGCGGCGTCGCGTGGAACTGGCGCGGACGGATGCGCTCGTTGCGCTCGACAACCGCCTTGGAGAGCGACGTCCAGCGCCAGGCGATCTCCAGGTCGGTGAAGTTCTCGGCGGTGATCTGGTCGAGCGGCGAGTACTTGGTATTGGCGCCGTCCCGTCCGAACGCGTGCCACTCGCCGTCCGGCACCGCTGATTGGGCCAGCGCAGACTGGGCGACGGTGACGGAAGCCACCACCAGGGCGCCTGAAACGAGATCGCGAAGCCGCAGGCTCATGTGCATCTATCGTTTGACGGTCGCGGGACGAGGTTGTCGCGATTGTAGTCCAGACGAGCCCGGAAGCGGCTGCGCCATACCCCCGGCCAGGTCGTCACCGAACCGCCAGCATAGGAGTTCTGACCTCCTAGTGTGCTGTCTCTAACGCTTCTTTACAATGACGCACCTTCTTCGGAATCGTCGCGGCCGTGGCCGTCCAGATGAAGGGTTCCGCATGGCGGTTGTGATGCGTCACGTAGTCTTCGATTGCACGAATCAGATCCGGCACGCTCCGAAAGGTTCCTCGACGGATCCGCTTGCGCGTGATCTCCGCGAACCACCGCTCGATCAGGTTAAGCCACGAGGCACTCGTCGGAACGAAGTGGCGGTGATACCGGGGATGGGCGGCGAACCAGGCGTCGACCTTCGGATGGCTGTGTGTCCCGTAGTTGTCGAGAATCAGATGCCCGGCGCGGCGAGCGGGCAGCGTCCGGTTGAGTTCGTGCAAGAAGGCCAGGACCTCGATGTGGCGTTTCCGTGGCGCACACCGGGCGAGGACGGTCCCATCGAGGACGTTGAGGGCCGCGAACAGATTGGTCGCAGCCACACCAATACCGCGCACGCCAACCTCATGCAGGCGCTGCCGAACTGTGTGAAGGTCGGCTTCACGGGAACGCCGATCATCATGCGGGCCAAGGGGCAGACCGCGAGAATCTTCGGCGACTTCATCGACCGCTACACGATCCGCGAGTCGGAGGCGGACGGGGCGACGGTGCCGATCCTCTACGAGGGCCGGACCACCGGGGCCGCTGTCGAGGGGGGCGGCAAGCTCGACGAGGTCTTCGAGGACATGCTCGTGGACCGCACGCCCGAAGAGCTGGAGGTCATCAAGAAGAAGTACGCGACCAAGGGCCACGTCATGGAGGCCACGGCGCTCATCGCCGCGAAGGCCCGCAACATGCTGCGGCACTACGTCGAGAACATCCTGCCCAACGGCTTCAAGGCGCAGGTGGTGGCCGTGAGCCGCTATCGAGCGAGAGCTGGCGGCCGTCGGGCTCACGCAGACCGACGATCAGGCCGATGTATTGGTCGTCTTTCGTCCGCCGGGACGGCCGAGCCGCAAGCCCTTGGTGCGCTACAAGAGCTTCCGGTATCAGGCGAAGAGCTGGACCACGCCCAGACGGATTATCGCCAAGGTGGAGCACCACCGAGGTGAGCTGTTCCCCCGCGTCGGCTTCATCGTGACCAACATGGTCCTCCCGAGTCGTTCGGTCGTACGGTTCTACAACAAACGCGGCACGGCGGAGCAATGGATCAAGGAAGGCAAGCAGGCCACCCACTGGACGCGGCTGTCGTGCCATCGTTTCCGGGCGAACGAAGTGCGCCTGCAACTGAGTGTCCTGGCCTACAACCTGGGCAACCTCTGGCGCAGATTGGTCCTGCCGCCGCGGGTCAAGCGCTGGTCGCTCACGAGTCTCCAGCAGCGGCTGGTGAAAACCGGAGGCCGGCTGGTGAAGCATGCCAGGCACTACTGGCTCCTGCTGGCGGCAGGTCATCTGAACCGGCGGCTCTTCGGCGAGATGCTGCGGAGGATCTGGGCGCGGCCGAGTGCGACGAAGCCTGGCGAAGAAAGGGCGCAAGTGTGGAGCGGTGTCAGGGGGCTCTTCGGCGTCGCTGGCCCCTGACCGAAAGATCCACAAACTTGGATCTGTATCCAACGGGTTGAACAAAAGGGCCCCGCCATCAGCCTCGTCGTCCGATAGGATGTGCTCATTAAAGCACTGACACATCTACGTTTATAGGTGGTATCGACCAACTGACTGGACCCGTCCATCGTGGAGCGATTCTTGCGTAATACGGGGGAGTAATGCGCTCGGCGGCTCTCGGACGGGGCAAGCAAATCTGAAATCCAGGCTGAGAATCCGCTTGACTCAGGGGCGCGAAACATGAGACTTTCTGCGATTGCGGAAGAGTTCGCGGAGGAGGGGAAACTTATGAAGTGTGCCCACCGATCGACCCTGCTGATTGCCGTCCTGCTCATCACGATGAGCGTTGCAGTCACTCAGGCGCAAAACGTCACCGGCGCCATCGCCGGTAACGTCGTAGACGATACCGGCCTGGCAATACCGGGGGCCACGGTCACCATCACTGAAGCGGCCTTGGGGATCACGCGGACCAGTTTTACGAACGGGGTCGGCGCGTTTACGTTTACCGCACTTCGGCCGGGGCAGTACACCGTGCTTGTCGAGCTAGCGGGCTTTGCCTCATACGAACTGACGGACGTCACCGTTGTCACGAACCGACAGCTGTCGATCGGCACCGTGGCGCTCATGATCTCTGCGCTTCAGGAGACCGTGACGGTTACCGCCACGGGCACGATTGGACAGGTGGAAACGGTAACCTCGGATCGATCGGCGGTAATCACCGCAGACCAGCTCGACGCGATCACAGTGCGGGGTCGCGATATTACATCAATGCTCCGCGTGCTACCGGGCGTGAGCTACCGGCCCGATTCCGAGGCGACGGGCGAGATTGTCATCGGCTCGTTTTTGCCCTACATCGGCGGCGCTCGCCGCAACTGGGCCACCTTCATGATTGATGGGGTCCCGGGGAACGATCTCGGTGCCCCTCAAATCTCCAGCCATTCGATTAGCCTAGACGCGATTGGCGAAGTCAACGTGCAGCTGAACAACTTCGAGGCAGACAGCGGTCGGAACGGCGGCGCCTCGGTAAACGTTGTCACCAAGGCCGGCACGAACGATCTCTCGGGCACCGCGTATTTCTACAACCGCCACGAACGGTTCAGGGGCGAGAATTTCTTCGACAAGCGCAATGGGATTGCCAAGCCGCTCTACCGTTACAATACCTTTGGCGGCAACATAGGCGGACCGTTGCGCACGGACAAGGCGTTCTTCTTCTACAATTACGAGCAATGGGGCGTCGACACTCCCCAGGCGGCGAACGAACGCACCGTGCCGACCCCGCTCGAGCGGTCCGGAGACTTCTCGCAGAGCTTCGATCTGCAGGGTCAGCTGATCCCGATCCGGGATCCGTTTACCCAACAGCCGTTTCCCGGCAACAAGATTCCGGCCGGCTCGATCAACTCCGACGGCCAGGCACTGATGAACTTCTTTCCACTTCCCAACAACCTGGATAGAGGCCTGACAGGCGGAAACTTCAACTATCAGTTCAAGGGGCAGGAGCAAAGCCAGCGGTACAATAACGTCTTCCGCTTCGACTTTCGGCCCACCACGTCCGACGCGCTCTTCGTGCGGTGGTCGCGGTGGCTCCAGCCAGCTACGCGATTTAGAGGGGGCTGGGATCTGATCGAGCACACGTTCACCTACAACGACTACGCCTTTGGCACCAGTTACACCAAGGTGATCGGCTCGAACTTTGTCAATGAGTTGGCGTTTGGTCGTCGTTCCAACTCGGAAGCCAATCCGCAGTCGGATCGGTTTGATCTCAATCGCCTGACCAGAGCGGGGGTGGGCTACGAAGGCGGCCAGTTCCACCCGGAGATCAACCCCTTCAAGCTGCTTCCGATGATGCAATTCGGCAGCTTCCTCCCGAACGTCGCTGATGTGACCTTCGACAGGCGGTTCGTAAATTACGGCGCGGACTACGTTTATACGATAAACAACGCGCTGTCGTGGACGACCGGTCGCCATAATTTCAAAGCCGGTGGCTACTTGGAGACTAATAGGAACGTAGAGGGGTTCGGTGCTCGGTCTTTTCCGGGCCGCTTCGTCTTCTCGCGCGACCCATCGAACCCCCTCGACACGGGCCACCCATACGCCAATGCGATGACCGGAGTCTTCGCGGAGTATAGGGAGGAAACGACGAGGATCGGCCAGGATGCCAGCGGGTTTATTGGCAATGCATTCATTCAAGACAAGTGGCAGCCGACGGCCAAGCTCACTATGGATATAGGCCTCCGCTTAGGGACGTACTCGCATTACCGACAGGCCCTTGCGTCATCATCCTTTGTGCCGGGGCGCTTTAATGCAGCAAACGCCCCGACCCTGTACGACCCGTTCTTGCAGGACGGCGTGCGTGTGTCCCGCAACTCGATAACCGGTGAAACCGGACCGGCCGTGCTGATCGGCGGGTTGATTCCGGGTAGCGGCGAGCCCGGCAACGGCATGGTGCTCGACACCGATACGGCGTATCCGGATAATTTTCAGGATCCGCCGCCGATACTGTGGGAACCGAGATTCGGGGTCGCCTACGATGTCTTCGGCAATGGGCAGACGGCTATACGCGCGAACGTCGGCGTGTTTCACAATACAATCCAGGCCGGGGGGCTAAGCTGGCTCCAGGCGCTAAATCCCCCAATCCAGGTCAGCGAGTCCATCTTCTACAGCACGATGGATAGTTTTCTAAGCACGGCGGGTACGAGCTTCCCAGCAGGTAATGCGGTCGGAGTCGTGCGAGATCTCCCGACGCCGACGATGTATAACATTACCGCCGGAATACAGACCGAGATTGGATTGGGGACGGTTCTCGACGCCGCTTATGTCGGAACGCGGGGGTCGAAGCTTAACCAGACACAAAACATCAACACCATTCCGAACGGCTCTCGTTTCCTGCCCCAGCACCAGGACGCGACGACCGGACGACCGCTGGCCGACAACTTCTTCAGACCCTACCCGGGTTACGGCAATATCAGTTGGTACACCAACATAGGAGTCTCCGATTACGATGCGGCGCAGATTCAGCTCAACCGCCGGTATAGTGGTGGCCTGGAGTATACGGTCTCATACACCTTGTCCCGGTCGCGCGACTACACGTCGAGGGACCGTCAACCGGTTCCGCTCTACCGGAACCCCGATACGTGGAGCTACGGCCTATCCCGTTTCGATCGGACACACAACCTGACGATCAGTTACATATGGGATTTCCCCAATATCCCGACTGACAACCCCATCGTCAAGGGGCTATTCGACGACTGGCTAGTGACTGGTATTTCGACGCTCACGAGCGGCCAGGCGGTCGGCGTCGGCTACTCTACGGTCGACAACGCCGACCATTTTGGAGGGGGAGATTCGATGTTTTTTGTTGCCGGCGGGGTTCCGCCCAACCTCAGTGGTGACCCGAACCTCTCGAGCGGCGACCGGACTCTCGAACGCTGGTTTGATACCAGCAAGTACTCTCGTCCGGCGGGAGGTCAGGTCGGAAACGGGAGGAAGGACGACATTCGTTTGCCTGGCGTCAATGACCACGGCATCAGGCTCGCAAAACGGATTCTATTGGGCGGCGGGCAACAGCTGGAAATCGGGTGGGAGATCTACAACCTGTTCGACCACGTCAATTGGCTCGCGGTGGACACAACCGCGCGATTCGATGCGGAGGGAAATCAGGTAGACGAGCGTTTTGGCAAGGTCATTTCATCCGGGGCGCCTCGCACCATGCAGTTTTCATTGCGTTACCGGTTCTAAACGGGGGATCGCACGGTGGGGCGGGGCTGCAGCCCCCGCCCCACCGTGATCGCTCGATGTGGCACGACCAAGCATGATGGCGTCCTTCCTCTTTAAGCTCCTGACCCGTGGTTTGGATACGCCGGTTCCTAGGTTCACGGTCGGAGGGCGGCAGCAACACGCATGTTACTGAATGGTCGACGCACCGCCGTCGTGACGACGCTGCTGGTCACGATGGTGCTAGCGGCGGCGCCCTCGTCCGCCCAGAGCGCCAGGGTCCGAGGCGTGGTGACCGACTCCGCCGGCCAACCGGTCGCGGACGCCACCGTCGTGGTCGTATTCCAAGGGGCGCTGGCCTTGCAGTCCGAGACGGCGACGAACGACGTAGGGGCGTTCGTGCTGGCGGGACTCATGCGCGGGCCCTACGTCGTGACCGTCACGAAGGAAGGTTTCGACCAGAAGACCACCGGACTGACGCTGCAGAGCAGCAGCCAGTCGTTCGAGTTGAACGTCGAACTCTTGACTGCGGCGGAACTGGCCCGCGAAAACCTGTTCGGGGAGGATCTGGCCGAGTTCGAGAGAACTGAAGCGGCCACCGACGCCATCGAACGGGGAATCCAGGCAGCGCGCAACGACAGCTTGGACGAGGCGGTGACGCTGTTCAACGAAGCGATCGAGATATTGCCCGACTGCAGCGATTGCTATCGCAACCTCGGCATCGTCTACGCACTCAAGGACGACTATGCCCAGGCCGAGGCCGCGTTCGAGCGGGCGATCGAGCTCGCGCCAGACAATGCCGCAGCGTACGAAGCGGTGATCGAAGCCTACAACCAGCAGGGCAAGTTCGCCGAGGCGGCTGAGGCCAACGCGCAGGCCATCAAGTTGTCCGGCAGCGCGACGGGTGGGGGCGCTGGTGGTGTCACGGCGGTGTTCAATCAGGGCGTGATCTTGTGGAATTCGGACCGCTTCGCCGAAGCTCGCCAGCAGTTTGAGCAGACCCTCATGCTCGATCCCAACCACAGCGAGGCGCACTACTGGCTCGGCATGGCCAACCTGAATGAAGGCAAGATGCCCGAAGCGGCGGCGGAGCTCACGCTCTATCTCGAGCGGGAGCCTGACGGCCGGTACACAGTGGAGGCGACGGGGTTCCTCGCCATGATCCAGCCCTAGAGTCCGCCGGGCTCCAGCTAATGACCGACCCGCCGCAGGTTAACCACCTCGGTGACCTCGAACGCCTGGCGTGCGATCTGCTCGAGCACCCGTTTTTCAGTGGTGTCACACCGCACGATGCCCACGAGCGTGACCACGCCCTTGTCGACGACGCATCATAGGGAGCATCTGATGAAGAGAACCACGGCAGGCATCTCACGCCTGGCACTCGTCGCTAGCTTGATCGTTCTCGCCGGTATCGCCTGTGAGCAACGGGGCGCCCCCGTTGGAGAAGAGCCGGCAGACACATCGCCGCCACCAGCTCCCAGCATGGGCTTGGTCGACGATGAGCGCGTCACGCGGGCAGCGGTCGATGAACCCGGCGAGTGGTTGACCTACGGCCAGACGTTCGAAGAACAACGATTCTCTACACTCACCGAGATCAATCGAGACAACGTCAACGACCTGGGGCTCGCCTGGTTCAAGCCGCTGGGCGAACGGCATCGAAATGAGAACACACCTCTGATCGTCGATGGCGTCATGTACGTCTCGGACCCGTGGAACGTGACCTACGCGCTCGACGCCACCACGGGTGAGGAAATCTGGGCCTTCGATCCCGAGACGCGACGGGAGTTCGTTCGCTACTCCTGTTGTGGCGGTCCCATGACCCGCGGCGTGGCCGTGTACCAGGGCCGGGTCTTCATCGCCACCTTCGATGCCCGGGTGGTCGCGGTCGATGCGGCCACGGGTGAGAAGGTCTGGGACGTCGACACGTATCATCCATCCGCGGCCAGCCCGTTCACCGTTACCGGCGCACCCCGGGCCGGCGGCGGCAAGGTGTACATCGGCCAGAGCAGCTCCGAATACGGCGTGCGCGGATACGTCAGTGCGTACGACGCCGAGACCGGGGAGCTCGCGTGGCGGTTCTACCTCGTTCCTGGCGATCCCTCCCAACCGTTCGAGCATCCCGAGCTCGAGATGGCGGCCAAGACCTGGAGCGGCGAATGGTGGAAGCTCGGTGGCGGCGGCACGGTGTGGAGCTCGATTGTCTACGACCCGGATCTGCACACGGTCTATCTCGGCGTGGGCAACGGCGCACCCTGGCCGCGCGACATACGCTCTCCCGGCGGGGGTGACAACCTGTTTCTGACGGCGATCGTCGCCGTGGATCCGGATACCGGCCGGATGAAGTGGTATTACCAAACCGTGCCCGGCGACAACTGGGACTACAGCTCCGCCATGGACATGGTGCTGGCCGACATGGACGTGGACGGGACGATGCGCAAGGTGCTGCTGCAAGCGCCGAAGAACGGTTTCTTCTACGTGCTCGACCGCGAGGACGGCGAGCTGTTGCGGGCCCATCCCTACGGCGCGATCACCTGGGCCACGCACGTGGATATGGAGACGGGGAGGCCGGTAGAGAATCCGGAGGTCTACTACGAGGAGAACCCTCGGTGGATTCTGCCAGGCGCGGGCGGTACGCACAATTGGCAAGCCATGTCGTTCGACGCGAGCCGAGGGATCATGTACATCCCCACCCACGACACGGCGTCCTTCTACGCCCTGGGCGAAGAGTTCGCGAAGACCGGCATATTCAAGATGAGTCCAGTGGGCCTGACTACCGGCCTGGCAATTGGTGCCTACCGAGATCAGTTGATTGCCGCGGCCGCGCCGCAGCTGGAGCCCAAGGCCTACCTGAAGGCGTTCGATCCGCTGTCCGGCGAGACGCTGTGGGCTGTCGAGAACGAGGTCCCTCGCAACGGCGGCGTTCTGGCCACTGCGGGCGGCGTCATCTTCCAGGGCGATGGCACGGGCACCATTTCCGCGTACCACACCGACAACGGCGAGACCCTCTGGCAGTTCGAAGCCCCTGGCGGCGCATTCGGTGCCGGGCCGATTAGCTACGAGGTCGACGGCACCCAGTATCTTGCGTTCACCAGCTCGGTGCATTCGGACTACGACGGCGGCGGCAGGATCCTGGTCTTCAAGCTCGGTGGTGATGTGGAGCTACCGCCGGCGCCAGGGCTCAGGGATACCACCATTCCCGAGCAGCCGCCGCTGACCGCGTCCGCCGACGACCTGGCGCGAGGCGATCAGCTCTATCACCAGGTCTGCGCGAATTGCCATGGGACCCTCGGCCGCGATCGCGACGGTCGCCTGGGCGGCGAGGCGGTGGGGGGGCTCAAACGGGGGGTGGCGGACCTACGCAGAATGTCGCCGGAGACCCATGCGTCCTATCTGACCATCGTGCTCGGCGGTATGCTGCAAGATCTCGGCATGCGTAGCTTTGCCGACGTGATGGACGAGGACGACGTGGAGGCAATTCGACAGTTCGTGATCTCGAAAGCCAATTTGGCTCGAGAGACCCAGTAGAGATCTCCAAAACTTGAGCTATAGGAAGTTCAAAGACTCATCTCCGCGGTCCACACCGTCAACGAGCCGGCCGATATGGCTCGGGTCATCGCTATGGGGTTCGACGCCATCTTCACCGACCGACCCGACCGTCTACGTGCGGTCGTCGACCGGTACACCGGGTCCGCCGCAACCGCCTGGTCGAACCACTTGCCTGGTGCGCCACAACCTTAGGGTTCGCGCAGAAATAACTCCAGTGTTGTTGGCGGAATTCTAGCTGACTGGTTTCCACCGAGTTGAGTCCGCCGGCCCTCTCGACCCTGAAATTGCAGCCTGTAGCACCGATGGCCACCCGCGGCGAGGTAGCAAGGTAATGATAGAGTATCTCCTTTGCAGGTATTACTCTATCATTATGCGAACCGAACACTATCGCGCGCGGGACCTCACCACGTTGTTGCGGAAGCAGAAGATCGCCACGATGACCGAGCTGAAAGACGTCCTGGGGAGCGCAGCGGACATCACGATCTTCCGGAAGCTGGCGGAGCTGTCCTATCAGACCAGCTACTCCCACCGCGGGCGATATTACACGTTGGCCGATATCCCCCAGTACGATGCGTGGGGCCTGTGGTCGTATCGCTCGGTGTGGTTTTCGCGGCGCGGGACATTGCTGGCCACCGCGGAAGCGCTGGTCCAGGAGGCCGACGCCGGATTTTTCGTGGCCGAGCTCGAGGGGGTCCTCAACGTGGAGGTGAAGGGGGCGTTGCTGAGGCTGGTCCGTCAGCAGAAGCTGGCGCGTGCGTCCTTCGCCGGGCGCTATCTGTACTGTTCCCCCGATACCGCCACGAGGGACGCTCAGCTCACCGCGCGCCGGGTCCGTGACGCGGCGACCCCACTCGGGGGGCGGCTGCCGCACGTCGATGTCCTCCCCGATGAGCTCAAGGCATCGATTGTGCTGTTTTTCAGCCTGCTCGATGAGCAACAGCGACGCCTGTACGCCGGCCTGGAGTCGCTCAAGATGGGCCACGGAGGCGACCAGGCGATCGCCGACCTGCTGGGGCTGGACGCGGGGACCGTGGCCCGCGGGCGGCACCACCTCCTGGACCGCGATGTGACTGTCGAGCGTGTCCGCCGGGCTGGCGCCGGACGCCGACCGGTGGAAAAAAAACGCCAGCGGTCATCGCGCGCATCGACGAGCTGATGACGCACGAGACGGCGGGCGACCCCATGTCCGGGTTGAAATGGACCCGAAGGACCACCGAGAAGATCGCCGCCGAGCTGCAGTCGCTTGGCATCAGCGTGGGCCCACGCACCGTGGCCAGGCTGCTCACGCAGTTGGGGTTCTCCTTGCGCGTCAATCAGAAGAAACGCTCCACTGGCTCGCCGGCACGGCGGAATGAGCAATTCGAGCAAATCGCCTCGCTTCGGGAGCGTTTCGTCACTGACGCGGCGCCGATCATCAGCGTGGATACCAAGAAGAAAGAACTGGTTGGCCACTTCAAGAACGCGGGCGTCGCCTGGAATCGTGCGCCCGTGGTTGTCAACGACCACGACTTCCGGTCCGAGGCCGAGGGGATCGCGATTCCCTACGGCATCTATGACCTGCAGGCCAATCGCGGCACGATGTTCGTCGGCACGACCTACGACACCCCGTCGTTCGCCGTGGACGCCATCGAGCAGTGGTGGCGCACCGAAGGCGCGACGCGCTACCCCGGGTCCCGCGAACTGGCGATCCTCGCCGATGGCGGAGGAAGCAACGGCGCCAGATGCCGCGCTTGGAAGTTCGGGCTCCAGCGCAGCCTCTGCGACCGACATGGCCTGTCGATCACCGTCGCTCACTACCCGCCGGGAGCCTCGAAGTGGAACCCGATCGAGCATCGACTGTTCAGCGAGGTGAGCAAGAACTGGGCTGGCAAGCCGCTCGACAGCTATGACACGATTCTCAACTACCTCCGAACGACGCGCACCTCAACCGGACTCCGCGTTCGTGCTCACCTGGTTCGCCGACCCTATGTGAAGGGCATCAAGATCGCGGCGGCAGACATGAACACGCTGGCTCTGGAGGAGCTCGAACCCCTGCCCGCCTGGAACTACACGCTCCAACCCCGCTGTTGAAAATGGGGAGTTATTCCTGCGCGGACACTTAGGTCAGGGCGCGCACGGCGCGCCCCCGCCGGAACGGAGCGGGGCCATGGGGCCCGCCGCGAGTAACGGCGACGGGGTTCGGGGCAGTCAGCCCCGTCTAAGCTTGGTTGACTGGTTGAACGGCGCTGGGATAGGGTTAGTTTTGAATATGCGGAGCGTCCATCACGCGCACCATCGCCAACATCATTCTCGCCGAACGGCGGGCCAGTGGCGCTGCGTGTGATGTAGCACTCAGCGAAGACGCTCATGCACCACGAGGCCTCGCCAACCGCGGCGAGGCTTTTTTTGTATGTGGAGTAGAGAGCCATGGATTTTTCGAAACTGGACGGATTGATTCCGGCGGTCATTCAGGACGATGAGAGCGACGAAGTGCTGATGGTCGGCTTCATGAACGAGGAGGCGCTGGCCCGCACGCGGTCGTCCGGCTTCGCGACGTTCTTCAGCCGAACCCGCGACACGCTGTGGATGAAGGGCGAAACCTCCGGGAACACCCTCAAGGTGAAGCGCCTCCTGACCGACTGCGACGACGACACGGTGCTCGTGCGCGTCGAACGGCTGGGCGACGGCAACGTCTGTCACACCGGCGAGCGGTCGTGTTTCTACCGCAACCTCGACTAGCGGTTCGAATATGAAACTAAAACTGGGTATCCCCAAAGGCTCGCTGCAAGACTCGACCGTGCAGCTGTTCGAGCGGGCCGGCTTCAAAATCTACGTCAGCTCGCGATCGTATTTCCCGACGATCGACGACCCCGAGATCGAGTGCACGCTGATCCGCGCGCAGGAGATGGCGCGATATGTCGCCGATGAGGCGGTCGACGCCGGCTTGACCGGCATCGATTGGATCGCCGAGCACCGGGCGGCGACTGGTGAGGATGTCGTCAGCATCGCCGACCTGGTCTACTCGAAGCAGAGCTTTCGCAAGGTGCGCTGGGTGCTCGCGGTGCCCGAGGACTCGAAGTATCAAAAGCCGGAGGACCTCGACGGCGCGCATATCTCGACTGAGCTGGTGCGGGTCACCGAGGCGTACTTCAAGAAGGTGAACGTCGACGTCAGCGTGGAATTCTCGTGGGGCGCGACGGAGGTCAAGCCGCCCGACCTCGCGGATGCGATCGTCGAGGCGACGGAGACCGGGTCGACGCTGCGGGCGAACCACCTGCGCATCATCGACACCGTGCTCGAGTCGAATCCGCAGTTGATCGCCAACCCACGGGCTCTCGACGATGACGACAAGCGGACGAAGATCGACAACATCGCCTTGCTGCTGAAAGCGGCCATGGAGGCCCAGGGGCGGGTCGGCCTGATGCTCAACGTCGAGCGGGCCCATCTCGACGCCGTTCTGGCGCTCCTCCCGGCGCTACAGCGCCCCACCGTGTCACCGCTGAGCGAGGACGACTGGGTAGCGGTCTCGACGGTGCTCGAGGAGCGGGCCGCGCGAGAGCTGCTTCCGAAGCTCAGCGCCGCCGGTGGTCATGGAATCGTCGAGTACCCGTTGAATAAAATTGTGCTCTAGGGGCTAGGGATGAGGATCATCGCGTCGTCGAACAAGCGGGCGCTGCGACCACTCGTCGGGCGCGACCGGACAATCGACGCCGCCCGCGTGCGCGGCGTCGAACGGATCGTTGATGACGTCCGCCGCCGGGGCGACCGCGCGGTCCGCGAGTATGCGCGCCAATTCGACAAGCTGCGTGGATCGATTGAGATCACCACCGAGGAAATTCAAGCCGGCGCCCGCGCCACGCCGGCGGCGGTCCGGGCGGCCATCAAAGAGGCCGCACGGCACATCCGACGTGTGAGCGCGAAACAATTACCGAAGGCGTGGCGCATGACCGTCGTTCCCGGCGTCGTGATCGAACAGCGGGTCACGCCGCTCGACCGGGTCGCGTGCTACGTCCCTGGGGGTCGATACCCGCTGCCGTCATCCCTACTCATGACCGCGATTCCGGCACGGGTGGCCGGCGTACGAGAGCTCTTTGCCGCCTGCCCGAACCCGCAACCGGCCGTGCTGGCGGCGGCGGTCGAAGCGAAGGTGACCCGGCTGTTCCGGATCGGCGGCGCCCACACGATCGCCGCGTTTGCCTACGGGACGGCGAGTGTGCCGGCGGTCGACAAGATCGTCGGACCTGGCAGCGCCTATGTTGCCGCGGCCAAGGCCTACGTGTCCCCCGACTGCCCGATCGACTTCTATGCGGGGCCAACCGAGATCGTCATCGTGTCGCGCGATGGCAATCCTGAATGGATCGCCGCCGACCTGATCGCCCAGGCCGAGCACGACCCCGAGGCCCGTGCCGTCCTCCTCACCCCGCGCAGGGCACTGGCCCGCGCGGTGCGTGCGGCGGTCGCCGAGCAACTCGAGGATCATCCGGCGGCCGCGCCGTCGATCGGCTCGCACGGCGTGGCCGTCGTGACCCGACACGTCGACGAGGCGATCGACCTCGCCAACGCGATCGCCCCGGAGCATGCCGTGACCGACACTCGCGCCATGGCCGATCGGCTCGTGAAGGCGGGAACCGTGTTCGTCGGACCGTACGCGGCGCAGGCGGCGGGTGACTACGCCACCGGCTCCAACCATGTGCTGCCAACCGCCGGCGTCGCGCGATTCCGTGGCGGCCTGAGCGCCTCGGACTTCGTGCGTGTGAACAGTGTGCAGCGATTGACCCGACGCGGGCTCCGCCGACTCGCTCCGAGCGCTATTTCCCTGGCCAACGCGGAAGGCTTGCGCGCGCATGCGGCATCGGTGGCGCGGCGAATAGTCTAAAGGAGCAGTCCATGTTCAGACTGGAGGAATATCGCCCATGATCGACACGCGCCATCCCGGGCGTTTCCCCCAGACCTTCTCGCTCGCTCACTCGCGGGGACCCCGAAAGCCCCACTCCGTTCGCTCGCGCTTGGTGGGAATCAGCCAGGTCAAACTATTCGCGATCGGGGCGCGCACGGCGCGCCCCGGCGGAGCGGCGCCTGGCATTGGGCCCCGGCTAGTGACGCCGGCGGGGTTCGGGGCCGCTGGCCCCGTCTAAAACAAATGCGACGCGCGATCATCACCCGCGACACCACCGAGACGCGGATCGCGATGCGTCTCGTGCTCGACGGGCGCGGACGCTACAAGATCAAGACGGGGATACGGTTTCTCGACCACATGCTGGAGCTGGTGGCGCGTCACGGGGCGTTCGACTTGACGATCGATGCCACCGGCGACCTCGACGTCGACCAACATCACACCGTCGAAGATATCGGAATCGCGCTGGGGGAGGCGGTGTCAAAGGCGCTCGGGTCGCGGCGGGGTATCAACCGCGCGGGCTACTTCGTCATGCCGATGGATGAAACGCTCGGCGTCGCGGCGATTGATCTCGGCGGCCGCGTGCATGCCGTCGTCGACCTCAAGCTGCGCGTGCGCCGGGTCGGCGACCTGCAGTCGGAGCTGGTGCACGATTTCTTCGAGGGCTTCGCGCAAGGGGCACGCGCCAACGTCCATGTCAAAGTGCTGTACGGACGGTCGAGCCATCACCAGGTCGAGGCGTTGTTCAAAGCGTTCGCGCGTGCGCTGCGCGTGGCCTGCTCGCGCGACAAGCAGCTCGGGCGGATGCTGCCGAGCACGAAGGAGCTCCTCTGAGGGGTCCACGTCATGAGCTACGTATGATTGCGCTCATCGATTACGGCGCCGGGAATCTCACGTCGGTCCGGAAAGCGCTGAGCTACCTCGGGGCGACGTTCGAGACGCCGACGACAGCGGGCGACCTGACCGATGTCGACGCCGTCATAGTGCCAGGAGTCGGCAACTTCGAAGCGACCACCGCCCTCGACGAGACCTGGCGGCGCGCCGTCGCCGGCGCGGTCGAGCAGGGCGCCCCGCTCCTCGGGATCTGCCTCGGCCTCCAATGGTTGTTCGAGGGCAGCGACGAGGCGCCCAACGTGGCCGGTTTCGGCGCGATGGCTGGACGCTGCTGCGTGATCGAGCGCGAGGACGGGGATACCTCCGTGGTCGGCCCGTTCAAAGTCCCCCACGTCGGCTGGAATAGCCTGCACCGAACGCGCGACTCATGGGTGCTGGACGGCGTCACGGAGGGCGACCAGGTGTACTTCACCCACTCGTACGCGGCGCCGGTCACCGAAGACTGCGTTGGCTCGACGCGCTACGGCGTCGAGTTCGCGAGCGTCGTCGAGCGCGGCCATCTGGTCGGTGTCCAGTTCCACCCGGAGAAGTCCGGGGAGGTCGGCTTGCGTATCTTGAAGAATTTTCTGGATCGAGTAGTCGCATGAATCTTTGAACTTTCGAACCTTGAACCTTGAGCCGTCCGCCGTATGCTCTCCAAACGCATCATCGCCTGCCTCGACGTCCGCAACGGGTCCGTGGTCAAAGGGATCAATTTCGAAGGGTTGCGCGTCGCCGGCGACCCGGCGGAGCTGTCCCGGCGATACAACCGTGACGGCATCGACGAGGTCGTGATCCTCGATGTCACCGCCACCCTCGAGAAACGGAAGGCGTTGGCCGACACCATCCATGCCGTGGCGTCAGAGATTTTTCTTCCGCTGTGCGTCGGCGGCGGCATCAAGGACGAAGCGCACGCCGACGCGGCCATCGAAGCGGGCGCCGACAAGGTGAGCCTGAACACGGCCGCGATCGCGAACCCCGCGCTGCTGACCACGCTGGCCCGGCGCTACGGCAGCCAAGCGGTCATCGTCGCCATCGATGCCAAGCGAGTCGACGGTGGTTTCCAGATCTACGTGCGAAGCGGTCAGCAAGCGACCGACCGGGACGCGGTGGAGTGGGCGCGCGAGGCGGCGGACCGAGGAGCCGGCGAGATTCTGCTCACCTCGATCGACCGCGACGGCACGAAGAGCGGCTTCGACTGCGAGCTCACGGCCGCCGTGTCCGAGGCGGTCTCCATCCCGGTCATTGCGTCCGGCGGCGCCGGGACCTTCGACCACTTCGTCGAGGTCTTCACGGCGGGCCGGGCGCACGCCGCGCTTGCCGCGTCGGTCTTCCACTACGACGAACACGCAGTGAGGGATTTGAAGCAGCACCTCCATGAGCACGGAATTCCTGTTCGACTCTAAGGCAATGGTTCGAACCTTGAGCCGACGTATGGTCCGTCTTGAACCAGTGCTAGTTCCGTCGTGAACCTCGCGACTACAACGCTGTGTTGATCCCCTCCATCGACCTCAAAGGTGGCCAGGTGGTGCAGCTGGTGCAGGGCGAACGGCCCGCCCTGGCGACGGATGACATCGACGCCTGGGTCGACCGGTTCCGCGGCTTTCCACGTGTGCAGCTTATCGATCTCGATGCCGCGATGGGCCTAGGCACCAACGACCGGCTTGTTCGACATATCGCGGCGCAGCTCCCGTGCCGCGTCGGCGGCGGCATCCGAACGGTGGCGCGCGCGCGCGAGGTGCTCGACTACGGTGCCACAGCCGTGATCGCCGGGTCGTCACTCTTTCGTGAGGGTGGTCCTGACACCGACTTCGCGGACGCGCTGGCCAACACCGTCGGCGCCGAACGGGTCATCGCGGCGGTCGACAGCAGAGGTGGACGCGTCGTCATCAAGGGATGGACCGAAGCCACCACGCTGACCGCGGTCGACGCGGTGCGCGTACTCGATCCGTTCTGCGGGGAGTTCCTCTACACACACGTCGACAAGGAAGGCCTCATGGAGGGGACCGACATGGCCGCGATCATGGCCGTCCGGCGTGCGACGTCCCGGCGGGTCACCGCCGCTGGCGGCATCACGACCCAGCAGGAGATCGACCAACTCGACGCCGCCGGGGTCGACGCCGTCGTGGGGATGGCGATCTATACGGGCCAATTGAAACTTAGACGAGGCTGACTGCGCGAGGGCACGCACGGCGTGCCCCGCCGAAGCGGCGCCGGGCGTTGGGCCCCGACTAGCGACGGCGGCGGGGTTCGGGGCAGTCAGCCCCGTCTGAGCCTCGCTCGATATTCCCCCAGTCTGAACATAGGTGGTAGGCTAGTGGGGCCTCGGCCGTCAACGCCCACGTCAAAACGCTCCGCTCGGCGGGCGCCGAGCACACCCCAGAAAATCAAGACCCAAAACCCGACGCCGGGGAAGAATGGGACCCGGATTCCGAGGTGGAAGTACGACGCCGTGCGTGCTGCGCCGATCCCGACGCCGCTGACCATGCAGACGTGGGATCCGGACGAATACGGCCGCCATGCGCGGTTCGTCTCAGACCTTGGTCAGCCCGTCGTCGATCTGCTCGACCCGAAGCGTGGCGAGCGGGTCCTCGATCTCGGGTGCGGTGACGGGGCGCTCACCGAAAAGCTCGTCGCGCCGCCGGCTGCCGCGTGGTGGCGGTCGACAGCAGCCCGGAGCAGGTCTGGGCCAGCCCTCGAACGCGGCCTCGACGCCCGCATCCTCGACGCCACCGCCCTGGGGTTCGACGGCGAATTCGACGCGGTCTTCTCCAACGCCGTGCTGCACTGGATCACCGACCCGGACGCCGTGCTCCAGGAAATCCGCTGCGCCCTCGTACCGGGCGGTCGTCTGGTGGCCGAATTCGGCGGCGCCGGATGTGTCGCATCGATCCGAGACGCGTTCGGGACGGCGCTCTCCGAGCGGGGTATCGACGCCGAGGGGGCGAATCCGTGGTACTTCCCGACCGGGGATGAGTACCGGACACGGCTCGAGGCGAACGGCTTTGGGGTCGACATGCTCAGCGTCTTTCCCCGTCCCACGCCACTGCCGTCCGATGTCGCCTCCTGGCTCGAGATCTTTGCCCAACCGTTCCTCGCGACGGTGCCTGAAGACGACCGACCCGATCTCGTGAGCGAAGTCCGAGGGCTGCTCGAGCCGGCGCTCAAGACGGCGGGTGGTGTCTGGGTCGTCGACTACGTACGGCTCCGCACGACCGCGACCAAGCTGAGCTAATCTTAGGCCGTCCGACCATCATCCCATGACCGCGCCGACGCCAGGTCTGCGGACCGCACGTCCGAAGGCGTGGGTCTGGGGCATTGCTCGCCTCGCCGTCAGGACGTTCTATCGCGTCGAGCGGCTCGGCCGCCCGATGCCAGACGGCGCGCTGCTGCTGGTGGCCAATCACCCCAACACGCTGCTCGATCCGGCCGTGGTGCAGGCGACGGCGGGGCGGGCGGTTCGACTCCTGGCGAAGTCGACACTCTTTCGAGGACATCCGATGAGCCTGCTCGTGCGGCACTCGGGTGCGATTCCGATCTACCGACGGAGCGACTCGGGAGTCGACACGTCGCGCAACACCGAGATGTTTGCCGCGGTCGAAGCTGCGCTCGAGAATGGTGAGGCCATCTGTCTGTTCCCCGAGGGTATCAGTCACGACCGCGGACACCTCGAGCCGCTGCGCACGGGAGCGGCACGGATGGTGCTCAACAGCGGCGCCCGAGGTCATCGCGTCACGATCCTGAACCTCGGCATCGCCGCCCGCAACCTGAACGCGATTCTCCGAATCCAGTGTCTACGCGACGACGGCAACATCGTCGACGACGCGCTCGCCACCGGCTGTGGCGACGGTAGCCAGTCGGGATACGACTACTGGCCCAACACCCTCTACGACACCCGCGAGGGGATGTATCACAACAACCTCGGGGCAAAGAACCCGCCGATCTTCATCAGCGGCGTCATGCACTACATCGAGCTCGACGTGAACAACCTGCGTCGCTGGCTTGAGGGCTCGATCGGTCAGAGCGGCAACGCGGTGCTCGACCAGAACGGCTTCGTGGTCTACTTCTCCGATCGTCGCGGCAACAACAACGTCGGCGGCAACGAGACCGGGGAGCTCGGCTTCGAAGACTTCGTGAATCCGGCGGACAACAACGGGACGCCAAACGGCGTGCTCGATACCGGCGAGGATGTGAACCACAACGGTGTGCTCGATGTCTACGGCAACGTGCCGCAGAACCCGGGCGGCGCCCCGCTCGACGCCACCGCGACGCTCCGGACGACGGTCACGGCCAACGTCGCCCGCACCAATCGCGCCATCTTCTTCCAGCGGGCGCTCAAGCTGACGAATGGCGCGCTCAATCAGGTGCCGATGCCCGGCCTCACGCTCACGTCGGAAAACCCGGTCTACGTCGAGGGTGACTTCAACGCCTCAGCCGGCGCCCACGGCTTCGTCGAGCCGAATGCCGCGGCCGCCATCATGGCCGACGGCATCACCGTCCTCTCCAACGTCTGGAACGACCAGAGCTCGTTCGACACCCCGAACGGCGCCACCTTTCGCAACGCGGTGACGACGTGGTATCGGTTCGCCGCCGTGTCGGGCAAGGGCGCGCCGTTCCCGCATCCGAGCGGAACGTTCGCCAACTTCGGCACCGATGGCGGTCACGCACAACTTCGTGCGGATGATCGAGGACTGGTGCTGCGGCCGGACGGTCAACTGCCGGGGCCCGATGATCACCTTCTACGACAACCTGCAGGCGGTCGGTCCGTGGAAGTGCTGCATCAACGTCTACCGGCCGCCGACGCGCGCCTACGCATTCGACGTCGACTTCCTCGACCCGACTCAGCTCCCGCCGGCGACCCCCGATGTTCCGTGACGTCAACGTCATGGGCGTCACCCACAAGGTCCTCGCGGGGATGTAGTACTCATCCGAACGAGTGCCCGTTCGCGCGTCAAGGATCAAGGATCACAGCCCGAGCTGCGCCGCCATGTCGTTGAAGTCGGTCGCGACGAGATCGAAGTCGGGATCGGGGATGAGGTCGCGTTCGACATGCGGTCCGTATTCGGTCGGACGGGGCACGTAGGCGGTCCGGAACCCGACTTCGGCCGACGCCCGCAGATCGCCTTTGTGCGCCGCCACCATCATCACCTGTTCCGGCTCGAGTCCGAGCAGATCGGCCGCCTTGAGATAGACCTCGCGAGCGGGCTTGTACTGCTGGCCGAGCTCGGCCGAGAGGACCGCGTCCCACGGGAGGCCGGCATTCTTCGCCATGTTGACGAGCAGCGCCACGTTGCCGTTCGACAGCGACGCCAGCACGTAGCCTTTCCGTAGTCGCGTCAACCCGCCGACCGTGTCGGGCCACGGCGTGAGCCGGTGCCACGCGCGGTTCAGCTCGTCGAGATCATCGTTACTCAGCCCCTCGAGTCCATACTTCGGCACCAGCTGGTCGAGGATCATCCGATGGAGGTCGTCGATCTTGGTCCAGCCGAGTTCGCCGCCCCGTACCCGCTGCATCGCCGGTCCGTACCCGCCGCGCCAGTCGTCCGCAAAGGCGGACCAGTCGGCCCGGATGCCGTGCCGACGCCCCACCGCCTCCCCCTCGCGAGTGATGCTGGTGCGCCAGTCGACCACCGTGCCGAAGACGTCGAACGTCATCGCGCGCACGCCGCGGAGGCGTTCGCTCAACTCCTGCCGACGCCGGCCCTCGAATGAGGCCGTACGCGCAAAGGCCGCGGTCACCAAGACGGCTGACCCGGTGGCGAAGAACTCCCGTCGGCCGAGGCTGCGATCGCGATCCGTCATGGCTACCTCCCAGGTCACGTGGAGTGTAGCAGCCCAGGCGCGCACCGCGCGCCCCGCCGGCACGGAGTGGGGCGAAGGGGGCCCCGCGCGTAACGGCGACGGGGTTCGGGGCAGTCAGCCCCGTCTGAATTTAGTTTCGCGATTCTACGACGATCGACCCGAGGAGGTCCGAGTTTTGGGCGTCGAGATGGTCATGATACGTGATCGTCCCCACGTCGTTGAGATTCCCGGTCTCCCGGGACTGTCCGGGCAGGAGAAAGCCGACCTGGTTCATCGCCGGCCACGTTTCATGCGTCGGGTGGGTGTCGGATGACATTTCATGTGCGACCGTGTCGTTGTTGACGAACAGCACGCGGTCGCCCTGACTGACGGTGATCGTGGCGGGCGCGACTCCCGCCGACGTAATCGTGACGACGCCGCCGGCGGGGTTCGGTATCGTTGGCACCGTCGAGGGCTGCGTTGGGCCGTCGCCGTTGCAGGCGATGCCGACCACCACCGGCGCCACGAGCAGCGCCCCCGCACAGAACTGCCGCCACGTCATCGCGCACGCCACCCGTTCGTCACGCATTCTAGTAAAATCGAACGTCTCATTTCATGGCGACGGAACCGGCCACCGATACGACGTCACCCGTATTGAGAGACGCGACGCTCGTGAAACAGCTGGCCGCCGGCGATGCCTCGTCGGTGACCACGCTGTACGACGCGCACGGGACCGCTCTGTTCTCGCTCGCCCAGCACATCGTCGACGACCAGCGTGACGCCGAAGATGTCGTGGCGGAGGCGTTCCGTCAGGCTCGCACCGAGGCCGACCGCTTCGACCCGGCGCGCGACTCCGTCGGGAGCTGGCTGCTGCTGATCACACGTCGTCTCGCCGTCGACCGGGTGCGGTCACGCGGCGGCGGCCACGGCACGAACGCCGCCACGGTACAGCTCCCTGACCCGGCCCGCCGCCAACAGTTCGAAGTACGAACAACGGACGAGGCCGACCGACTCCGCCGCGCCCTGGTGGCGCTCCCGCGGCTCCAGTGCATCGCGGTCGAGCTCGCGTACTTCGAAGGTCTCTCGCCATCACAGATCGCCGAGCGACTCGAGCATCCGGTCGAGGTCGTCAGGGACAGAGTTCGGGTGGCGCTCCTGACGCTCCGCGCGGATCTCGAGGCGCGCGGCTGAGCGACGAGATGACGATCGATCCCGCCCACGCGCCATTCGACGGGCTGGCCGGCTTGTATGCGGTCGGCGCGCTCAACGCCGACGACCGTCGAGCGTTCGAGGAGCATATCGAGCTGTGTCGCGGCTGCGTCGATGAGGTGATGTCGCTGTTGCCGGTCGCGCATGTGCTGACGCGCGCCGTGCCGTACCACGATCCGCCTCCCCGACTGCGCGCCCGTGTGATTCAGGCGATCACCGGTGCGCCCCCGGCGGCGCCGGTCGACGACCTGCCGCTCCAGAGGCCATCGGACCCGATTGACAAACCGCGGCAACAGGGAGGGGGCGTCGGGCGTGCCCTGTTCAACCTGGCGGCGGTGCTCTGCTTGGTGGCGGCCGGTGGTCTCGGCTGGTACGCGTCGCAACAGGTCAACCTGGCGCGGGCGCTCGAGGAAAACCTCGACGCCGCGAATCAACGTGCCATACTCGCCGAGCTCCAAGTCGCGACCGCGCAACAAGTCGCCCGCGAGTCGAGTCAGCGCGCCGACATCCTTGCCGCCGGAGACCTCGTGACGATGACGCTGGCGGGCCAGCCAGCCGCGCCAGACGCGAGCGCGCGGATCCACTGGAGCGCCGACCACGGTGCCGTGCTGACCGCGACGGGCCTCCCTCCGGTTCCGGCGGGCCAGACCTACCACCTCTGGTTCGTCCCGGCGGCAAGCCCCGTCAGCGGCGGTCCGCTCGCGCTTGACGATGGAGACGCCGGCCGCATCTTTGCAGCGGTGCAAGCGCCAGACGGGGTCACCGTGCCGGTGCCGATGGCGGTGACCCTCGAGCCAGACGTGGTGGGCGAGGCGCCGAGCGGCGAGGTCTACCTGCTCGGACGTCCGAATTAGACGGGGCCGGGACCGCAGGCCCCGTCTGAAGCTACACGTAGTCGACTGCGGCGTCGCGGTAATCGCCGCCGAGGATCGACACGGAGTCGGCGCCGAGCCAGTCGTCGATCGCGCGCGCGTACACCGAGCGGAAGTCAATCTGAAACTTCACATCGCGGCCGCGGTTCTCAAGGTCGGGGTTCGAGTCGCTGTCGACCAACGATGCCGCCGTCCCGTAGAGCCCGCCGCTCACGCCGCCGCCCAGGGCCATCATCAGCCCGCCCGAGCCATGGTCGGTGCCGTTGCTGCCGTTCTCGCTCACCCGACGCCCGAACTCCGAGAACTGCAGAACGAGCGTGTCACTGAGCAGGCTCTGATTCATCAAGTCGGTGTAGAAGGCGAGGAGTCCACCGTCGAGGGTCGTCATTAGCTCCGCATACCGACCGTCGACCGGTATCCTGGCCGGCGTGGGTGTCGTAGCCGCCAGTCTGCACCCAGTAGACCTGGGTACCGACGCCGATCGCGACCGCGCCGGCCACCGCCTGCAGCGCGGCCCCAAACCCGGTGTCCGGGTAGGTCGTCGACGGCGTGTAGTCGGCGACCGTGGCAACCCGCTCCAACGTCGCGAGCGCGGCCTGGGTCGTCGAATTGACGAATGACAAATAAGGATTGGTCACCGGGAGGTGTGAGGAGATCTGGGCCGTCGCCGCCTGGGAATACTGCGCCTCCACCCCGGTATTCTGACTCGAGAACGCGTAGTTGACCGGGTCGGGAATCGACGGCACCCAGACGCTGTTCGCCAGCAGCGTGTGCGGCAGCTGGCCGTGGGTATTCCACGCCACGAGCGGGTCGACCGGCGACGGCAGCGTGTCGAGGTAGCGGCCGAGCCACCCCGGCCCTTGCGGCTGATCGGGATCCGCCGTCGACCAGATATCGGTCCCGCGGAAGTGCGACCGGCTGGAGTCCTCGTACCCGGTGCGTTGAATGATCGCCAGGTTCCCGTCATCGAACATCGTCTTGACGCCCGGCAAGCTCGGGTGCAGACCGAGCGCGTGGCCACCGGCGTCGGTGCCGATTTGAAGCACGCTCTCGGCCGGGACCGCCTGCGTCGGTCGCCGACTGTAATACGCGCTGTCAGTGTATGGCACGAGGAAGCTGAGGGCATCGTTCCCGCCGCCGAGATACAGCACCACCAGGCTTCGTCCCGACGCGCTCTGGGCGCGCGCCAGGTCGTTGAGGAACGACGGCGCCGCAAAGCTCATCGTGAATGCGGCGACTCCGCCTTTGACGAATTCCCGACGTGTCACGTTCATGACCGCGATCCTCCTGGCAGGCTTGCTGGCATCTCCGCTACACGAATTGGTATTCGGATGACGCGCCGATGAGGTGCACGAGGCCGGCGCCTTTGACCGCAACCTGACCGCCGGACCCGGTCCATGGCTCCCCCGCGGTGAGGTAGGCGAGCATGCCGTCGGTCGCGCTGGTGTCAAACGGCGGCGCCGACAGTCGCTCGGCGAAATACGAGAGAAACGACCGCGGCGTCGCGGCCGATCCAATCGACGCTTGTTGAATGGCAAAGCGCTGGTTGGCGGCCAGGGTGGCCGCGAAGTTCATCCGCGCGAGCATGGTCCCGGTCGAGAACCATGACGGCCCGAGCGACCACCCGGAGACGTCGGGCGGCTCGAACAACGTCTGCCCCATGTTGACGAGCGGCGACAGCACCGCGCCGGCTGAGAATCCCACCCACCCGACCTCCTTGATCAGGCGAGCCACGAACTCCGCGGGCCACGCGTATCGGGTCCAGTAGTTCGCCGGGTCTTGAAACTGAGACGACTGCAGGAGCTGACGCACGACCTCCCGCATGTTGAAGCCGCTCGAATAGTAAGTGTCGGACAGCTGCTGAATCAGGCTTTCGTCGGGCACGGAAGTCTCGTTGACGAAATACGCGTACAGCTTCCGAGCGAGGAAGGCGCCGGTCTCGGGATGATTCGCGACTGCGTTGACGAAGTCGACGCCGTCCTGGAAGCTTTCCGAGGCCGAACGTGCCGGAATCGTTTTGCTTCCGTCGGGATAGACGGCGAAACTGAACGTCTTAGACTCGGTGTCGTGCTGGGCGCCGTTGTAGCGAAACGTCGTGTAGACGTTGTCGGTCCCACGACCATGGCGCTCGAGATTCCACCCGGTGAAGACCCGCGCGCCGGCATAGACATCGTCCTCCGTGTAGTGGTCGACGCCCATCGTGAAGAGCTCCATCAGCTCGCGAGCGTAGTTTTCCTGCAGAAGCGCCTTGAAGTTGGTATCCCCGTCGAGCCAAGCCAACATCGCGGGGTCCTGCGACACGGCGAGCAACATGTCGCGGAAGTTACCGAGGGCAAACTCGCGAAACAGCTCAAGCTGTCCCATGACCCCGTCGGCGTCCTCGGACGGCACCGCCGCCAACGCCCGACTCGCGGCGCCGGGACTGAGCTGCCCCGCGATCTTGCTGAATCCGGTGGCGAAGTGGTTGTGCCAGAACAACGCCATCTTTTCTTGCAGCGGGCGCTCGGAGTGCACCATGCGGAAGATCCAACGTTGCGCGGCATCGGAAATCCGTGTGTTTGGCTCGAACGGACCGCGTGTGGTCGTGCCGAGGTAGCCGGACGTGCCGATCTTCTCGTCGACGTCGCCCGGCGACGAGTCGTAGTCGACCAGCGCGTCGATCGCGGCGGACACACTCAGGTCGTTCCACGCTGGCGCTTCCTCCGCGCTCGCCCCGAAGCCGGCGCGACGCAACAGGTGTCCTAGGGCGGGATCAAGCAAGGCCATCAGTGTCGCTCCAGAGACAGGCTGGCATATACGGCATCCGTGTCATGCTCCGCTATCTATTATTCGTCCTACAAGCTGAGTGCCACCGGCGGGAATACACGTTTCTGCACACTCGCATCTCCGCATTCTCTCGGTTAGACCGCAGCGTTCTCTCGCGGTTTAAGGACACGGGCCTCTCACACAACCGTCAGCGAGCCAACATGATCGTCGGGCGGCCGAGCCGTCCCGACCTCACGACGGATGCCACGCGAGTCGAACTGAGGCCACAACCTACTGACCGAAAGAGACTTACACGAATGGGCGACGGAACCGCACGCCGGGGGTACAGGCCTTGCGTTTGCTCATGACGGCGCATGCCGCGGACCGGGTCCATCCGTCGCGATCCGCGCTGCGAAACAGACATCATGAATGACGCTGACATCCCGAAGCGGGTGACCTGGCCGGACGAGTCGTCCGACCGTCCCCACCCTGAAGCGGCGGCGACCGTTGGTGGCGGCGCTCCGGCGCCGAGCACCGAGCCGTGCACCGACATGGTCACGGTCGCCGACTCGATCGTGGACCCGGTCAGTGACAAGGCCGCCACGCGGCGCCGTCGCCGCGTCGTACGCGACACGGCTGGGGCCGGGTCGCGTCCACGGCCTAGCCGTTGGATGCTCGCGGCGCTGGGCAGCATCGCCATCGTGCTGGCCCAGGTCGACGGACCGCGCACGTCGCCACTTCCGGAAGCCGAAGTGGAGACCAGCCTGGCCGGAGACGAGACGCCTCCGCCGCCTCCTCCTGAAACCAGCACGCTCATCATACGAACGGTGCCGAGCGAGGCGCGGGTCGCGATCGACGGCAGCGAGCGGGGTACGACGCCGCTCATTATTCTCGACTTGACGGTCGGCCGTTACCAGCTCGTCCTCGAGGGGGCCAGCGGAAGGATTGAACGAACCGTGACCATAGACGCCGACGACACGACCGCCGTGGTCGAGACGCTCATCGCGGGATGGGCCGCGACCTTCTCGCGGGTGCGGCTCGACATCTACCGGAGCGGCCGTTTGCTCGGCTCGACCGAAGGCGGCCACGTCATGTTGCCCAGGGGCGACATGAGCTGGAGCTGGTCAATGAGCGACTGGGCTTCCGGACCTCCCACGTGCTGCAGATCGATCCCGGCGCGGTGACCGCCTACACCGTGCCGCTGCCGACCGGGACGGTGAGGTTCGACGGCGACGCCGGAGCCGATATCACCATCGACGGGAAGCGGCTCGGTCCGCTACCGCTGGCGCCGGTTCAGGTGCCGACTGGCACGCGTGAGTTCACGGCGCGATTTGAGGATGGGCGTGAACAAGTCGAACAGATCGACGTGGTGGTCGGCGGGCCAACGACTCTGACCGTCGACGCGTCACGAGCCATCGACGCGAGCACCCCCAACGGTGCGCTCTCGGTGTTCCCCCCCGGCAGCAGACGCTAGCGTGGTTTCGTTAGTGCGTAGCGGGCGCGTATTGCCCGCGGCAAGCGTGCGGCAGTCACGGCCGGGGTGTCACACTCCGGCCGCGCCTGCGTGCTCAAGCCCGCTCGATGATCGCTACGCACTCATGATGCGACGCTAGCGCGCATTTCAGAAAGACGTAGCAGTCGCTGGGCAGCGGCTCACGCCAGGTTCGGGCGGCGCAGCAGCTGGTCATCGCTCGGCCTTCCCGAGGCTGAGCAAATTCGCGAGGAGCGCGTAGGCGCCGCTGGTGCCGGCGGGGAGCTGGCGCCACAATCCCAGGCCGACGTAAATCCATCGTCCCCGCCCGGCGCGCGCTTCGACGAGCGCGCCTCGTTTGATGCCCGGATTGAAGTCGAACGAGTCCTCGAGCTCGACGAGGTCGACGTAGGTCTCGTCGCGCTCGCCAAGGAAATACAACCCACGCTCCTGCACCCAATCGTCCCAGGTCGCGTCCCCGATCCGATTCGGCCACGTAAAGACCGGGTGGTCGTTCACGAGCACGCGAATCGGAGCGCCCTCGTCGGTGACCCGGTTGCGGCTCACCCTCGCCGGGTACGGACCGTACTGGGCCTGGTTGAACTCGAACTTGTTGTACTGCACGATGACGGTGCCGCCGTCGTCGACGTACTGCAGCAATCGAGCGTTGTTGGCACGCAGATCCTGACGGCGTTCGTACGCCCGCACGCCGGTCACGATCACGTCAAACCGTGAGAGGTCGCCCCAGGCCAAGTCGTCGGCCTCGATGAATTCAAGCGACGCCCCGAGCTGCTCGATCGCCGGTGGCACGGCGTCGCCCACGCCGTTGACGTAGCCGACGGAGAGGTCCGACGCAATGGCGACGTCGATCAGCTTGAAGCGGCCCTCGGCCGGCCGGCCGAGATGGCGCCGTCCGATATGCGGGTACTCGACAACCTGAAACCCCCAGTCGAATCGTCCCGCGTCATGCTCGACCACGGCACCGACCCGATGCTCCCCGCTCGCGCCGCTGCCGGTCGATACCTGGAAACGGACGGTCTGTGATTCGTCTTCCCGCGAGAACTGCACCGGCACGGTCTCGGGCGTCGACCGCCACCCGGTGGGCAGCGTCAAGAACACGTCGCCCGACATCGGGTCGGGCCCGGTGTTGGTGACGGTGACTCGGATCTCGCGTGCTTCATTCCTCCCGGTCGGAATGATCGCAATGTCTGGCGTCATCGACAGGGCGAATCTCGGGACGACACTGAGGTCGGTCCGTTTCTCGCCCGCGAAGATATCGTCGGCGTAGCGGTACCGCACCGGTCGTTCGACCTCGACCGCCACGGCTCCGAGCTCAAGCTCGAACGTCGCCCTGAACGGGGTCGGCCGAAACGGCGCGCCGAACGGCACATCAGCATCAACGAGGTAGCGGGCAGCGTTGGGCACGTGGGTCCAGTGGATATCGGTCATCCGCGCGTCGGTCGGAATCGTCACGTCTCGGCGGCACGAGTACACCGCCCGGGCCACGAGCCGGTCTTCGTCGCAGGCGCCGGCGCTGCCGAATCCAGACAATCGGACCGCTCGCACCGTCACATCGGCGTCGCCCTGATTGGCCGCCAGCACCGAGACGCTCAGCGTCTGGCCGGCGACGACCAGGCCATCGTCGGCCAGCGCTTCGAGCCGCAAGGCGTGCGCCAGCACCGCCGCTCGTTCGAACTGCCGCTCCTTCGTGGCCAGGCGGAAATCGATCTCCCACTGGGCCGCCTCCGCCAGCGGCATCGCCCCGAGGCGGACCCGGAGGTCGCGGACGGCTTGCAGGCCGGCGAGTGAAGGCGCGCGCGCGCCCGACATGCCGTCGCGCTCGAACCGCTCGAGCGCCTGGGCGGCATGACGTCCAATCTCCTCAAGGGCACGCGTCAGGGCGCCCGGCGCGTTCGCCCCGGCAAAGGTTGCCAGCGTCTGGATCGACGTGTCGATGCCGTCGAAGAGCGACGTTTCGTCGGCCTTGAGCTGTCCGGCAATCGTCGATTCCCTCAGCCGGTACCGCGCGCCGACCGCGCCGGCCGGCAGCGCTACCAGCTGCGACGTCCCCTGACACTTGTGCATGCCGCGCGCGCGGCTCCCGATCTCGGCGTAGGTAGCGCCGAGCAGCGCGTCGTACCCGCCGAGGTCGACGGTCGTCAGGTCGGGATCCGGCGCCCGCTGGCGGAAGCCGGGTGGGCCGAAGCCAAAGCCGAACGGAAACCCGGCGCTGAAATAAAACTTCTGTGCCTGCCACGGCCGCAGCCCCTCGGCGAGCTGCTCGGGAAAGCGATCGGGGTCCGCCGCCGCGTGGTACGCCTCGTGCGCCAGCACGGCCGACGCCTGATGATGTTGGCCGCCGCCCCGACCGTCAGGGCTCAAGGCGGACATCACCTCCGGGCGAATCGTCCGAATCATCCGCACCATGTCGCCCAGGATCTCCTCGCGGCCCCAGCGCGTGAAGGTTTCGTCAATGCTGAAGGAGAAGCCGAAATCGACGGCGCGGGTGAAATACTGCTCCGCCCCATCGAGGCGATGCGCCGCCAGCAGCTCTTCGGTTCGCAGCACGGCGAGTCCGTCGAAGAGCTCCGCGCCAATTTCGTTCTGCCCCCCATCGCCGCGCGTCGCCGTCAGGAGCACCGTCCGATGGCCCTCGCCCTTCGCCAACCGCGCCAGCAAAGCGTTGTTCTCGTCGTCGGGATGCGCCGTCAGCATCATGAACGTCCCGACGCTTTGGAGCTGGCGCAGCGTCACGCCGAGGTCGACCGGACCGTCACCGGCCCGGAGCGGCTGCGCAAGTCCGGTCGCGCCGACCGAGCCGACGGCCAGGACCGTAACCGTCATCGCTAAACGCTTTACTTGCATGGTTTTCGGAGTATACACCCGTCTCGCGGCGGCCGATTACGAGCGCGTGTTCGACACCGCGGCATCCGGCCGTCCGGATGCGGCGTGCCGCGCCAGCACCTCTTCGTAGTACGCCTCATAACGCGGCACGATCTCCTCGGCGCAGAAGCGCTCGTGAACCACCTTCCATCCCTCCGCCGCGATACGCTGGTGGAGCGGCGCATCGGTCAGAAGCTGGATCGCGCTCGTGGCCATCGACTCGGGATCATCGGGGTCGTAAAGGAAACCTGTTTCCTCGTGCGTGATTACCTCGGTGAGCCCGCCGACGCGTGACGCCACGACCGGCACTTCACACGCCATCGCCTCGAGCGCCGCCAAGCCGAAGCTCTCCTGCGACGACGGCAGCAGACAGAGGTCGGATATCGACAGGAGCGGCACGACCAGCTCCTGCTCTCCGAGCGGCTCGACATCGGCCGACAGGCCGTACTCCCGCGCGCGGCGACACGCGGCCGGAAGGTCCGGACCGTCACCCACCAGCAGGAGGCGTGCCGGCATCCGCTCGCGGATGCGCCGAAAGATGTCGACGACCACCTCCACCCGCTTGACCGGACGGAAGTTGGAGACGTGGATCACCAGCTTAACGGCGGGGTCGTGGCGACGATAACGGTCGGCCAGCGACGCGTCGAACGTGCGCTTGTGGTGCTGGCAGTCGAGGAAGTTCGGAATCACGCGGATGTCGGCCCGCACCGGCAGCTGACGGAAGGTGTCGTCGCGCAAGCTCCGGGACACGGCGGTGACGCCGTCCGATTGGTCGATCGAGAACACCGCGGTTTCGGAGTAGGACGGGTCGCTGCCGATCAACGTGACGTCGGTGCCGTGTAGCGTGGTGATGACGCGCGGCACGCGGCCGGTGCCGGAGGCGGCCAGAATCTGTCTGGCGAGATACGCCGCCGTGGCGTGCGGCACCGCGTAGTGAGCGTGGATGATGTCGAGGTCGCACTCGCGCGATACTTCGACGATTTTATTGGCGAGCGACAGCAAGTATTGTGGCTCGCGAAACAGGGGATAGCCCGGCGTCTGGACCGCGTGAAACGCCAGCCCCGCCTGGAAGTCGCCGAGCCGGAACGGCGGCTCGCTGCTGATCAGCCGCACCTCGTGGCCGCGCCGCGCGAGCACCTTCGCCAACTCGGTCGCGACGATGCCGCTGCCGCCAACCGACGCGTAGCAGACAATCCCGACGTTCATGGCCCTCCCTCTCCGGTGCCCGGCTTCGTCATCCAGTCCTTGAGCAACGACGGGCGCACCAGCGTCTCCTTCATCGCGACGCTCTCGGCAAACGCGCGGCCGATACGCGCCCCGGCGTAGGCGTCACGCACTTTAATCATTTGCACGAAGCTCGCGGCCGTCAGTCGCGTCGGCACCGCGTCATCGCCGTCTGGCTCGAACTGGCTTCGGTAGCAGGCGAGCGCCGCTCGCTTGCGATCGTAGGCCGCTGACACATCGATGACGAACAACGGCGCCGCCATGTCGTTGATGAAGTAGTAACACACCCACTCGGGTCGCCACGCGGCCCCCGCGACCTCAAAGCGACGCAGACCGCCGCAAAAGACCGTGTCGCTCAGCACCTGGCTCGCGGCGACGTGGTCCGGGTGCCGGTCCTGCCAGTGCGGCACGGTGACGACCACCGGCCGGCACCGTCGAATGAGCTCCGCCGCGGCGGCCGCTTCGCGCTCGCGCGCGTCAACCGTACCGTTACTCCCGAGCTCGCCGCGCGTCAAGTCGCACAGCCCGACACGATAGCCGCGGTCGACGTGCGGGCGATCGACCCGCCCAGCCCTATTGCGACGTCGTCGGGATGCGGTCCGAACGCGAGGATGTCGACGTGCGGGCTCATCGGCGAAACCCGAGCCGCGCGTCAGCGACCGTCGACTCGCCGCGCAGCGCCCGGCACACCACGCGAGCCGCGAGGAATGCCGCGGTGATATCAGACCCGCCAGACCCCAAGACGAAGAGATGCCGGGGATAGCTTCGATGGGGGCCGACGATCGGGAGACCATCGGCCGCGGCGGCGACTTCTCGGTGCCAGGCGTATTCCGGCTGGATGCCCGAGATGACCGGATAGATGGTCGACAACTCGTACATCAGCTGCCCGGCACGCTGGACGAGCACGGCGTCCTGCCGGCGAGTCGGCGGCGGCGCTTGCTCCGCGCCGCCGCACACGAGTCGATGGTCGTGCGTCCAGCGCAGCGTGTGGGCCGGCGCCTCGCCGTCGCGCATCACCAGTCCTGGGGGGAGCAACGACGCGCGAGTCTTGGCGCCGAGCGGCGGCAACGCGACCGCGTAGGCATGGACAGACTTCAGATGTCGAGACAGCGATTTGAACAGTGGCGCCGGTGTCCCGGTGGCGACCACGACGCGATTCGCGCGGATCGTGCCCCGCTCGGTCGTGATGACGACGCCGGTGGCATCGGACCGTGTCCGCACGGCCGGGGATCGCTCGCAGAGAACGGCCCCCCGTTTTGCCGATGCGCGCGCCAGGCCAAGGCAGGCGCGATAGGGGTCGAGCTGATAGTCGCCCCTGGCGCGCAACGCCCCGCCGCCCTCCAGGCGCGCCTCTCGGCGCAGGCGCTCAGCCCCGAGCCATCCGGCGTCGAGCCGGACGGCCTTTCGGGCCGCCTGCTCCCGTCGAAGTCCCGCGGCGTCGCGGTAGACACCGACCACCCGGAGACCCTCGCACATGTCGAGGCGGCACGAGACCCGGAGTCTTCGCAGCAGGGCCGCCGCGTCGAGCAGTGCTCGACGCCACAACCGCCAGGTTTCCCGAGCGGCCCGCCGGCCATGTGCCGACTCGTGGTCCCGGTACGACGCCACCGGCTCCTGGCCGAGGATTCCCAGACTCGCGGCTGCACCGTGGCACCCGATCCGGTCGCGCTCGATGAGCAGCACGCGTACACCGGTCACCGCAAGCCCGTACGCGACCGCACAGCCGGCGAGGCCGCCACCGATGATGCAGATGTCGGTCTCGACGTTACCGTGCTGCCGCGGGTAGGGCGTGCGGCGGGTGCGCGGGGCCGTGGCCAACCAGAGTGAGGTGCCGAACACGCGGGGGCCATTCTACACGCTCGATTCGGGCCACCCCACCAGCGGCTCACGGGCTCGTCTTCAGTTTTGTAAGCGGCGGGGCAGATCTGTTAGTCGATGTGCCGAACCAACACAGACCGTCGTCGACTTCCGATCGGATCACGCCGACGCCTCAAACATAAGTAGTTTAAACACAAACATTTACACCTATTTTCAGCTCTGGCAACCGGAATGCTGTTCATTGGCGGATCTTTCCGTAAGGGAACGGAGGCAACGAGTGAAGCGGGCGACGGTGACATGTCCAGCGTGCAAGCGCAAGACCGGTTCGGGGCGTCGAGAATGCCCCCACTGAGAGACTGCGCTTCCGGCGCCGCAGACCGGCAGGGGACCGGCGGCCTCCTAGAACGGGTGTGGCCGTTCTCGCGGCTCGATATCGGCATGGTCGGAGTCGCTCTCTTCGCGGTGCTCGTCGTCATGTCGCGAGCCGGCGCCAGTGGGCCGCACCCCCCTCAGCGAGTCATCGACGAGCTCCGGAGGGCCCAGACCCAAGCCGGAGTCGCCGGCGGCCATCGCGGCGCGGGACCGGGAGCTGGCGGCGGTCGAGGGGGAGCCAGGCGACGAGCCAGGGCCAGAAGTCGCGGCGCGACAGTGAAGGTTGTCGCGGGGGCCTATACACAGGCCCTAAAGCACTATCAGGCGGCAGTGGCGAAGAACCCCAAAAATGCCGAAACGCAGTACGAGCTGGCGGGAGTCCTCGTCAAGCTCCGCCGGCACCAAGAGTAACTGCCACACTACGAGGCTGCTGTGCGGCTCGAGGCGACCGTCGAGGCGTATCACACGGCGTTCGGCGACGCGCTGGCCCACCTCGGGTGGTGGGCCGAGCCGTGGCGGAGTATCACGATGCGGCCCGAATCAGCCCCGACGAGCCGGTGCTTCTCGTGCGCCTGGGACGCGCTCTTGCCGAGACCGGACAGCCGCTGGTAGCGGTTTTCAGAACACTGATGTAGGCGCTTCGACCTATCGCCCGACGACCCGGACCTGTACCTGACGCTCGGCCGCAATGACGCGCTCGGGCGAGCCCCGGATGCCGTCGCCGCGTATCAGCGATACCTCGACCTGGCGCCGGCGGGCACGTCGGCCGGTGAGATTCGAGGTCGGATCACCGCCGGATGACTGAGGTAGACCAGGTAACTAGGAGAGAAGGCTTTACGCCACCAGGGAGGCACCCGATGACTCGCCAACACGCACTGCCGATTGGCATCACCGTCGCCTCCTCGGTGAACACCTCAAAAGCGGCCATCGATCGACACTTCAAAACCGGCCACCACACATGTGGCGAGCGAGACGGATTGAGATCTACCGCAGGGTCTCCCGGTGCGTCTTCCGCTCACGTTGACCACGGCTTCCCGGGCCGTGGCTATCCTACCCGCATTGTCGTGTGTGTCCATGTCGGCGATGACGGCCTGTGGAGCCTGTGGGCGGCGCGTGCGCCGTCCACAGCGGGGGGGGAAACGCGCTCCCCCCCGCCGCAGCTCGTCCCGGGCGTGCGACCGCGTTTTCCATATCGCTGGCGGGATCCAGAGGCCCTCGGGAGCCACTCGACCGACGAGGATGCCGCAAGAGCGCCGCCCGCGCCCGCCCTGTAACTACCCCCCTCTCCAGCCACTGTCCCGGATGGTACGGATCAGTGGCCGGGCCGTCGCTGGTGTGTACGGGGCGGCGTTCGTGCGGCGGCGCGACGGTTCCGTCAGCGCGAGGCGGTGCGCGGCGGGCAGCCAGCGGTCGCTGGTCGCGTCGGTTTGGCTGGGGTCCCCCATCACGCCTGGGATCGCACGTCCGTGTGCAGGTTGGTCCGCCAGCTGCGCGGTCCACACTTGAGCACGTGCGCGTGGTGGAGGAGGCGGTCGAGGAGCGCGGTCACCGCCGCGGTGTCGCCGAGGAGCTTCCCCCAGTCGTCCACGGGTCGGTTTGAGGTGAGCAGTGTGGACGCCCGCTCGTACCGGCGCATGATGATCTCGAGCAGATCTTCGGCGGCCGTGTGGGGCAGCTTGCGCATGCCGAGGTCGTCGATGATGAGCAGCGGGACGACAGTCAGCTCGGCGAGATACGCCTTGCGCGTCTCGGCGAGCGTGGCCTCGGCAAGCTCTTCGAGCAACGTATGGGCCTCGCGATACAGGACGCGGTAGCCCTGCTGGATGGCGGCGCGGCCGATGGCTTGCGCGAGGTGGCTCTTGCCGGTGCCCGGCGGGCCGAGGAAGAGGGCATCTTCGCGTTGGCCGATGAAGCGCGCGGTCGCCAGCTCGTAGATGAGCGCCCGATTCATCTTTCTGTTGAAGGTGAAGTCGAAACTATCCAGCGCCCGGTCGGGGTCGCGGAAGCGGGCCTGCTTGTGGCGGCGTGCGAGCAGGCGGTCCTGCCGGCGTTGGAGCTCGTCGGCGACGAGCGCCGCGACGAGGTCGATCGGGGCCATCTGCTCAGTCTGGGCCTGGAGGAGCCGGAGTTCGAGCACATCGGCCATGCCGGACAGCCGGAGCTGGCGGAGGGCGCGGTCGAGTTCGACGAGATTCATGAGGTGTCTCCTGTTCTGCGATCGATGAGATCGCGGTAGAGGGTCAGTTGTCGGATGAGCGGGTCGACCTGCCGCAGCGTGAGTGGGACCGACGGCCGGCGGTCGAGGTACCGTTTGAGAAACCGATAGGTCGGGACACCGAGTTCGAGGGCCGCCATGGCGGCCTCCTCGACGACGGTGGGGCCGTGCGTCTTGACGAGGGAGAGGACGCCGAGGATGCGGCGGACCCCGGCGGCACCGTCGTGCTGATGGATGTGGTCGCAGATGGTGCCCACCGACGGGCCCGCGCGCGAGGCGGCGGCGAGCAGGGCGAGCGTCTTGGCCGGGGTGCGCGCTGGGCGGTCGGCGTCGTTGATCTGATGCCAGCCGCGCGGGGCGCGGAGATGCTCGCGGAGCAGCTGGCCGGTCGTGGGGTGGAGCACCCGGACCGTGGCCCCGGTCCACTGGACGTCGACGCGCCGGCCGATCCAGCCGGGCGGGACGCCGTAGTAGGCCGCCTCGACTTCGACGCAGCCATCGAGGTGCACGGTTCGGACGCCGTACTGGTAATAGCGGAACGGCTCGAGGGGCAGGGGCCCCAGCGCGGGCTGTTCCTCGGCAAACATCACCGCCACCTGGCGCTTGGTAGTGCCGTGGATGCGCGTATCGGCCCAGCGCGTCTCCCAGCGGTCCAGATACGCTTGGGCCGCGTCGAGCGTCTCGAAGCGGAGTCCCTGTAACGGCGTCTTCTGCGTGTGGCCGATGCCCGATTCGACTTTGCCCTTGCGATCGGGATCCCCGACCCGGCACGGCAGCGCGACGATGCCGTAGTGGGCGAGCACGTCGCGGTAGAGCGGGTTCAGTGCCGGGTCGTAGACGTCCGGGGTGAGGACGCCCTCCTTGAGGTTGTCGAGCACGACGACGCGCACCGTGCCCCCCAGCCGGCGGAAGGCGCGCTCGTGGAGTTCGGCCCAGACGCGCGTGCTCGACCGCCAGAGGAGGAACCGGACCGCTTTGCGGGAGTAGCCGAGGGTGAGGACGAAGAGCCGCGTGCGGCGGTACTTGCCGGTGTCCGGGTGACGGACCATCGGGCCCTCGCCGTAGTCGACCTGCGCTTCCTCGCCGCGGGCGGTCGTGATGACGACACGGGCCTCGACGGGAGGGCGGTCGCGCAGCGTGGCGACGAAGCGACGGACACTGGCGTAGCGCCCCGGAAACCCGTGGTCGTCGACCAGGTCTTGCCAGATGGCCATGGCGTTGCGCCCGCGGCCCAGCGCCTCGACGATCAGCTCGCGATAGGGCTCGCACGTGCTCGCGCGCGGCGCGCAGCCCGGCGGGGCGAGCGCCGCGAGGTCGGTGGACACCTGCGCCGTGGTGGCCGGTTTTGCGGGGGAAGGGTCGGTGAACACCGCGGGCGTGGTGGCCGGTTTTGGCGGCCAGTCCCGGGGCCGACCGCCCCGCCCACGCACCGGGACGCCGGCCGTCTTCAGATAGCCGCTGGCCGTCTCCCGACGGACGCCCGTCGCCTCCTCGATGCGCCGCAGCGACCAACCCAGTCGCCCCAGCGCCAGGACCTGCTGTCGTGTGTGTTCGCTCAAGACGTTGCTCATGCGGCGTAGGAACCGCAGTTCCCCGCCGACGTCAACGTCTCGACTCGCTACGTGTGGTGGCCGGTTTTCAGCTGTCCATCAGTGGCCGGTTTTGGGTGTCCACCGAGGCGCCTGCGTCATGTTGGCCACCACCGCCGCGGCGCAGTCGCTCGCCGACGTCGCACGCCAAGAGAGAGCACGGCGAGCGGGTATTGCCGCTGAGGACAAGGCGAAGGTGTATACCAACAACGACCTGCGTGGTGCCGGGCGCCTCACCACCGGCTCATCGAGGGAGGTCGTACCGCGTGGCGACGCGTCGGCGGAGGCCGGCGAAACGGCGTGGCGCGAACGGATCACCGCCGCCCGCGAAGCCCGCGACCGAGCCGAGCTGATGTCGTCGGCGCTCCAGAATCGCGTCGATGGGCTGTGGGCGCAGTTTGCGGCGATGGACGACCCGGCGCAGCGCGCGCTCGTCGAGCAGCAGCGCGTGGAGGCGCTGACGGAGCTCGAGAACCTGGACGCGGAGATCGAGCGGCTCGACGAGAATATTCGCGAGATCGAGGAAGAAGCCCGTCGGTCCAACGTGCCGCCGGGGTGGCTTCGCTAAGGAGACCGATGGACCAACGCGGGTTCACGCTCATCGAGACGATGATGGTCGTCTCGATTGGCATCATCATGATGGCGATCACCGCGGTCAACGTCGACCGGGTCGTCGAGACCACGCGGGGTGATAGCGCCCTCTACTCGGTGATGTCGTAGCTCCGGCGGGCGCGCGACATGGCGGTCAACCGGCGCCGGTCGATCCAGGTGAAATTCCTCGCTCCGAATGGGATTCGGATGACCCGGATCGAGATACCGGAGGGGACGACGACGGTCAGTGAGGTCTATCTCGAGGGGCACGTGGAGTTCCTCCAATCATCGGCAATACCGACGCGTTCTATCTGGCCCAGGTCGGGCTGGCGGCGTCCCGAATCTGCTCCGGTTTCTCGAGACCTGGCCCGGGGACGATTGATGGTACCGCGGGTCGCTTGCGGTGCTCTTCAGTAGTCGGCAGGCGAACGGGACCTTCAAGTGCTGCAACAACGTCTACCGCGCGCCGACGCGCAACTTCCAGCACGACGCCGACTTCCTCAACCTGGGTCTGCTGCCGCCGGCGACGCCGTTCCTCACCGACGTGAACATCACCGGGTTCACGCACGTGATTAGCCCGTATTTGCCCAAGGGGAAGAAGGGTCCGTAGAGCTAGCGTTTCCCCGCGTACTCCAGCATCTGCTCGGTGAAGTCCTGCGGATACGAGATCACG
Organism: Vicinamibacterales bacterium; assembly: GCA_963662965.1. Lineage (GTDB taxonomy): Bacteria > Acidobacteriota > Vicinamibacteria > Vicinamibacterales > UBA8438 > DTWD01. The sequence goes on from OY759970.1 coordinate 1,585,901, forward strand.
ACGTCGGTGATCGCGCCGTCGGGCCCGGTCGTCGCCTCGAGCTTTGGCATCACGAACCCGGTGTAGGAGGGGAGGCTCACCCGCGTCACCCGCTCGACCACCTCGTCGCGCAGCGCCGGGTCGAAGTGGATGCCATGCGACTCGAACAGCGTTCGCGCGGCGTCGTAGTCGCCCTCCGACTTCATCCGCTGCACTTCCGCCAGGAGGCGGCCGACCCCGTCGCGAAACGCCTCGCGGTCGGTCAGGACATAGAACGTCTTGCCGTCCCGCCGCCGGACCTCGATCGCGTCGGTGTTGTCCATGAGCCAATGGACGATCATCTGGCGGTTGCGCATGTGGTCTTCCTCGATCTGGGTGCCCTCGCGTACGCGGCGCAGCTGTAGGATGGCGTTGCGCGTATAGGACTCGTACTCGGCGAGGATGATCTCTTCGTGATCGCCGGACGCCACGATGCCGATCTCGACGAGCTTCGGGTCGGCGATGAAGTAGAGCGCCACGAGGTCGGCGCGCGCCTCCTCGAGGGCCGAGTACTGTTCCTTGAGAAACGCTTGCGGATTGCCGTCGAGCCGGTCTGCGATCTGACCGGACGCGTGGCCGATCACCTCGTGCATGTTCGTGGTCAGCTCGCCGGCGAAGCTCCCCCACTGCTCCGATCGGCGCGCTTCGGCGTCATTCCAGGAGAACTCGGCGCGGTAGGCGACCGGCCGTGACCGCTCGTAGGCCTCGGTCACGTTCGAGAGCGAGACCGATTTGCTGCCGTACGCCTCGCGCACGCTCTGGTCGTTCGGGAGATTGATGCCGATCGGTGTCACCGGGCCAGATTCGCCGACCTCCACCACGATGTCGATCGCGTTGGCGGTGATCCCGAGCACTCCATCCTTACGATAGGCCGCATCCCACGGCATGTGGTCCTCGAACCACTGCGCGTTGTCGGCCAGGGTCTGGATGGCCGCGGTCTTCTCCTCATTGACGTAGTACACCAACGCCTCCCACGCCCCCTTCGCGCCGCGCGCGTCCATGTACACTTCGGTGAAGCCGTTGATCGTGTCGACCGGCGACGCCTGGTCGGCCACCCACGCGATGTCATAGGCGCGACGGTCGGACGCCTCACCGGTCCGATACCACGTGACCAGCGTCTCGAGTGCCGCCGCCATCGGCGGCGTGGCGAACGGGATGGCCGCCTCCAGGTGGCGGACGATCTCGCTGAGCTCGGCCGCGTACCGTCCCGCACCGTCGATACGGTAGACCTCCTCTTCGAGACGACCGTCGCGGCTGACCAGTCGCGAGTTCAACGGGTACTGCTCGTCGAATCCGGCCACGTCGGCCATCGACACACCCTCGTACAGGTTGTTCGCACTGGCCCGCAGGATGTCCATCCCCTCGGCCGGCGTCTTGTTGGTCACGACCGCGTCAACCGTCGCGTCGAAAAACATCGGCTCGAGCCGCCGCAGCAGCTCGTCGAGGGTCTCGCCGTCACTCAACGGAAAGACCGCGCCCGCCGACGCGGCGGCGTGCGCCGCCTCGCGGAACGCCGGCGGCGCCACGTCGAGCACGAACTTGCGGGCGGTCAGGTTGTTGTAGGGACCCGTATTGATCCAGAACAGCTTCGTGTACCGATGGACCGATGCGAGGACGACCGCGTCGACGCCGCCCGGGTGGGTGAGGATCTCCTCGAGCACCTCGCGCATCTCGAGTCCGTGCGCGTAGCGCTGGTCGTAGTAGATGTCGCGGCCGGCCAGTGCCGCGTTGTACAGATGCCAGATCAGCACCTTCTCCCGCAGCGGGAGCGTCTCGAACCCGTCGGCGTAGATCTGCGCCACCGCGACATCGTCGATCTGCTCGAGCAGGTACCGACGCTCCGTCGTCTCCGGCGCCGCGAGGGGGACGGTCTCATCGCGCGCATCAGACCCACATCCGGCGGTCGCCATCATCACCACAGTCAACATGGCCGTCCCTCGCTCGAGCATTGTCACGGTTTCTCCAGGGCTAGGAAATCAAGGGTAAAATGGATGCGTATCGCGATTATATCGATCGAACGATTGACGGGACCAACCATGAACCACACCCCCCCAACCCGGCCCATCGTCGCCTGGATCGCGACCGCCATGATTGCGACCATCGGCGTCACGGCGCTCGCCCAGGCACAACCGCGGACCCTGACCCTCGCCGACCTCTACGACCCGGCGCGACGCATCGATTTCGACGGGACCATCCCCCGGGGCCTCACCTGGGTCGATGCGGAGGCTTACGTCGTCCGGCGCGTGCCGGCGGATCCATTCGACAGCCCGCTGGCGCGGGTCGACGCCGTCACCGGTGAACGGACACCGCTCATCGAGGTCGGTCGCTTCGAGGCGGCGATCCAGGCGCTTGCCGGCCTGACGGCCGCCGACGCGCGGGATCTGGCGCGGCAGGCCGACCATCTCATGAACGCGGCGCGGACGGCGTTGGTCTTCGACCATGCCAACGACCTGTATCACTACGACATCGGGACCGACGAGATCCGTCGTCTCACCCGCACGCCGGCAACCGAGACGGAGGTGTCATTCAGCCCGGATGGACGACTCGTCGCCTTCGTCCAGGAGCACGACCTCGTCGTGGTCGACGTCGAGCAGCGGCGCGCCCATGCGCTCACGACCGACGGCGAGCCCCGGATCCGAAACGGCCTGCTCGATTGGGTCTACCAGGAGGAAATCTACGGTCGGGGGAATTTCCGCGGCTACTGGTGGAGCCCAGATTCCTCGCGCATCGCCTACCTGCAGCTCGACGACCGCGAAGTGCCGACGTTTCCGGTGCTCGACCACATCCCGTATCACCCCGACGTCGAGGAGTGGGAGTACCCGAAGGCGGGCGACCCCAACCCGGTCGTCAGACTGGGCGTCGTGCGGGCCGCCGGCGGCGCCACCACCTGGACCGACCTCGACGCGTATCGACCGGCGGACCCGCTGGTCGTCGACGTCGGATGGACCCCCGACAGTAGCCGGGTCGTGTTTCAAGTCCAGAACCGCGAGCAGAACTGGCTCGACCTGAATCTGGCGAATCCGGACGACGGGACCCTCGCTCGCGTCTTACGCGAGACGTCGGACACCTGGGTCAACGGCCTCGGTCCCCCGCTGTGGCTCGACGACGGCACCGCCCTCTGGCGAAGCGAACGGTCCGGGTGGAGCCACCTGTATCACATCGACCGCTCCGGCACCGTGCTCCGCGAGGTGACGCGCGGCGAATGGGAGGTGCGGACGGTGCACGGGGTCGACCTCGGCGGCGCCGTCTACTTCTCGGGGACCGAACGGAGCCCGATCGGCCTCGACGTCTATCGCATCGGCCTGGACGGCACCGGACTGCGTCGATTGTCCGACGCCGCGGGCACCCATACCGCGCGTTTCAACCCCGGCCTGACCCACTATGTCGACACCTGGAGCAATATCTCGACGCCGCCCCAGGTCCGCCTGCACGACGCCGACGGCGGAGTCGTTCGCGTCGTGGCGGAGAACGAGACGCCGCGACTTGCCGAGTACGCGCTCCCGGCACCGGAATTCCTCCAGGTCGACAATCGCGACGGCTTCGTCATGGAAGCGCTGATGGTCAAACCGCCGGACTTTGACCCGTCGCGGCGGTACCCGGTGTATCAGCATGTCTACGGCGCTCCCCACGTGCAGCGGGTCCGCAACGCCTGGAGCCGGGAAACGCTCTACTGGCAGCTCCTCGCCCAGCGCGGCATCGTGGTCTGGGTCCTCGACAACAGCACCGCCAGCGGGAAGGGAGCGGTGTCGACCTGGCCGGTCTATCAACGGTTCGGCGATCTGGAGCTCCGAGACCTCGAGGACGGTCTCGACTGGCTGACCGCGCGGCCCTACGTCGATGCCGACCGGATCGGGATCGAGGGGTGGAGCTACGGCGGATACATGGTCAGCTATGCGCTCACCCACAGTACCCGGTGGTCGATGGGGATCGCGGGCGCGTCGGTCACCGACTGGCACGACTATGACTCGATCTACACCGAGCGGTACATGCGGATGCCGCAGCACAACGGCGACGGCTACCAGCGGAGCGCGCCGCGATTCCGCGCCGCAGATCTGCACGGCGCGCTGTTGCTCGTGCACGGGTCAATGGACGAGAACGTGCACATGCAGAACACGCTGCAGTTCGCCTACGCCCTCCAGGAGGCCGGCAAGGCGTTCGACATGATGATTTACCCCAAGTCGCGACACCGTCTCGGCACCCCGGATCTCGAGCACCATCGGCGGGCGACGATGCTCGACTTCGTCCTCGAGCATCTCGTTGGATCTCCCGACCATCCTGTCTCGCGGTGAGCCGCTCATCGCGGCCGAGCTCCGTCCGCCCCGGGCCGAGCTGGGACCGGCCGCCGGCATGGAAGCGTGGATCGACACCTACCACGCGGTCCGCGGCCTGGCTCGGCTCGGCACGTTCACGTTTCTCACGGACGGCGCGGTCGGGGCCCACGAGGAAGACAACCTTCGGCACCTGGTGGCCAACCTCGGCGGCGACGTGCCGCGCGAGCGGATCGTGCCGTTTCTCACGACCAAGCACACCCTCGACTACTGTCTCGACTACGCCGACCGGGCGTGGGACGCCGGCTTCCGGTCGCTGGTGGTGCTGGGCGGCGATTCGACGGTCGGTCCGCCGAGGGTCGTGCCCCACGGCTCCGACCTACGCCGGCTGATCCGCGCCCGGCAGCCTGGCCTGGCCCTCGGCGGGTGGGCCAATCCGCATGCGGCGGCCGATACGCAGGTCGGCTATCTCCTCGAGAGCGGCATCTGCGCCGATTTCTTTCTCACGCAGATCGTCTCCCACCACGACGCGGCGGCGGTGGAACGGTTCCTCGGCGAAGCGGCGCGACGACAGCTCGCCTTGTCGCCGGTCTTTGGGTGCTTTTATTACCGCAGCGCCAACCGGCGCACGTTGCGCCTGCTGTCGCGCTTCCTGTCGGTCCCGACCGCGGCGTTGAGCGAGGAGTTCGCGGCAGGGGGGAGCGCCGTCGAGATCTGCGCGCGGTCGATCGCGACGCTACGGCGCGTCGGCGTGCAGCACCTCTACCTCAGCAATCTGCCGACCGGCGCGGCGGCTACGACACTCGCGGCCATTCTCAGGCGGGCGGAGGAACTCGGAGCCTAGGAGGCCTCTCACTCTACCTCGTCGTCGATCGCCCGGTCGGTCGCCACCCGTGTCGGTCGTCCGGAAGCGGTCCATCGTCCCCGTCAGGATGTCCAGCCGGCCGTCCACCACGGACAAGGTCCGAGCCGACGTCTCGGTGGCGGCGTAGCCAAGTAAATAAAGGGCCAGCTCGACATTTCAGGGGAGGTTCGTAAACGTTAATGATACGACGTTGGTTGGAAAACGTTGGTGAGAAATGCGGTTATCCGTAGGGAGCCAGCCGCAGGCCTGTGTCCAAATAGTGAGACACGCGATACAGCTATGCACATGCGGGCAGCATCGGACTCTGCCCGACTAGAAGCGGGGTCCGTCAGTCGTCAGTCGTCCCGATGGACGGTCGCAGGCGAGAACGCCGGAAGACAGACCGCGATGTATTCGCCGCCGCCGGCCGCCGGGCTGCTGTATCGAACCCATTCGCCGGCAGAGGCGACCACCGCCTGCCCGGCGGCGACATCGAGGTGGCCGCCATCGTGCTCGAAGCACCACGGTGATCTCCTCGAACTCCGGCCGCTGTCCCGGCTCCTCCCACCCCTCGGGCGAGACCATCCGGGCCACGCTCACGCCGTCATGTCCCGAGTTCACGCGGCCGGCGTACTCTTGGACCTGCTTCGGTTTCGTCCCCACCGCCTCGACGATGGTCGGACTCGGAATCAAGGTTGGCATCACAAGTCTCGGTACTCTGCTATCGGACGTGGCGGCCGCCGTCGACACGTATCGTCTCGCCCGTCACGAAGTCGGTCTCGAGCAACCCGACGACCGCCGCGGCAATGGCGTCCGCTCCGCCCCAGCGCCCGAGCGGCGTGACCCGCTCGATCTCTTCGACGGCCGCTCGGTCGAGGTCGGCCGGCGGGACGATCGGACCGGGCGCGATCGCGTTGACCAGGATGCGGTCGGGCGCGAGCTCGAGCGCGAGCGCTTCAGTCAAGCCAATCACCGCGCGCTTCGCAACGTAGTACGGCACATATCCGGTGTACCGCGGTCGGCCGCTGGCCGCCGCCCAATCCGAAAAATTCACGATGTGACCGCCGCCGGTCGCGCGCATGTGCGGCACCGCCGCGCGCGCGCAGTGAAACGTCCCGGCCAGGTCGACCGCCATCGGCTCGTTCCACGCGTCGTCGGTCAAGTCGTCAAAGGGGATGCGACGGTACACCGACGCCATATTGATCACGACATCGAGGCGACCGAGCTGCTCCGCGGTGGCATCGACGAGTCGCCGCCCCGCGTCCGCGTCACCGATGTCGGCTTTGGTCACCAGCGCGCGCCGTCCTGCGTCTCGCACCCGAGCGGCGGCCTCCTCGGTTGCGTCTCGCGATCGGCGGTACGACATGCTCACGTCGACGCCGCGCGCTGCCAGTGCGACCGCGATCGTCGCGCCGATGCGCCGCCCGCCGGTGATCAGTGCGACCTTGTCGGTGAGCTGCATGAGTAATCTTTACTTAGACGGGGCTACTGCCCCAACCCCGTCGCGACCGCTTGTGGGGACCCCTACGCCCCACGCCGCGGGGTGCGCACGTGCGCGCCCTCGCCGGTGCGGCGCCAGGCATTGGGCCCCGGCCAGCACCGGCGGCGGGGTTCGGAGCAGCCAGCCCCGACTGAGAATGCCCTACGTCCGGTGAGCCCTCAGTCTCGCCTTGCCCAGCGCGTCCGCTTCGGCGGCGCGTCGACGCCGCGCGTCGATCGAGAAGACCCCCGGTCCAACCAGCAGCAGGCAGAGCACCGCCCCGGCCAGGAGAATGTCGAGCTGAACCGCTGGCTCCCGCAGTAGGGCCATGGTCAGCCAGGCACCGGTGTGCAACTGCCATGCGGTGGCAACGCGGATCGTGACGAGTAGCGTCGCGATCCAGGTGGTGTACGCGCCGCCCATCATCAAGGAGCCCGCCGAGCGACTCGACGATGCCGGTGGCGACGGCCAGCGGATAGCCGGGTGTCATGCGGACAGACTGGAAGATGTTGGCAGTGTCGGCGGGGCTCCCGCCCCACATCGGCACGAGCTTCGGCAACCCTTGACTGAGGAACAGCCCGCCGACCACGAGGCGGAGGAAGAGAAGGCCGAGCCCCTGCATGATTTGCGCGAACGATGCGGCCCCGACCGATTGTGGGCCGAAGTCGACGCCGACCCCCCCCATATTGTGACAGCTTCCGACCGCCATCACTAGTCGGTAATGGGCTTAGGACCCGGGTCCGAAGTGGACGTGTTCTTCGTGTGGTACAACTTCTATCGAATGACAACCCCCCCCAGCATACCCGGCGATTCCCGCGAGTGGGTATCAGCTTTGACGTCGAAGCGTGGCTGGATCGCCTCGGCCTCCAGCGGAGTGTAAGTGGCCGCTTCGTGATGCTTGGCGCGGGCGGCGCCTTTCTTGAAGTGACAGAGGATTATCCCACCGGCACGTTCCTGAAGATACGATTCGAGCTAGGTGAACTCGGCGAAGTCAGCTGTAACGCAATTGTCCGCAACAGCCTCGAAGGAAAAGAAGTCGGCCTAGAATTTCTGGACCTTGCTCCGCACGACCAGAAGCGGATTGAGGAATTCGTCGAAAAGGCACGCAAGCTGGCAACACCCCCTTAGCCACCAGAGGCTGGGAACTGCTCGAGCGTGCGGGGGCGTTTAGGTTGGGTTCTCGGGTTGTGCGTGCGCGGGTTGCTCGGCGTCTGGCCGGAGCATCTCGTCGACCAGAAACACGTCGGTGAGAAGCGCGCGCAGGTGAATCATCCCGTTGAGGTTGTCGACCATCTGCGAGGTGATTCCCGACTGCGCGAGCACGAGCTGGACCGCCGCCCGCCCCACTTCGGCGTCGCGGCGAAGCACCTCGACGAACGCCACGTAACGCTCGCGGTTCGACGCGCCGCGCTCCTCGACCAGCCTCAGAAACGCGTCGCCGAGCTCGGGTAGCGCACGGTCCAACTTTTCGAGCTGTGTGCGCGCTTGGGTATCCATCGTGCGCGCCATCTCGAGATTCACGCCCTTCGCGGCGTACGCAAGGCAAAACTCGTACGTTTCCTCGACGATGTCGACGCGTGCTTTGAGGTCGTCAGTCGCGGACTGCGACATGAGTGGCCGTTACCTCGACGGGAAGATGGAGCGGTCTGGAGACGGCCAGGATCCGCTACTTGGTGGTCACGTCCCAGCGCTTGGGATCGTGATGCGACAGATACTTGTCGCGGCTGACGGATCCGAAGATCATCGCCTTCGTCAGCCAAATCTTGTCCGGCCGAAGGGAGAAGTAGATGTGCGTCAGGGTCAGCATGATGAACAGCACGGCGCCAAGACCGTGGAGCGTATACATCAGCCCCCAGGTCTCTTCCGCTAGCAAGTACGCGTTTCTCGCGACCAACGCATTCTCGATCCGGAACATCATCACGAGACCGGTCGCGATGACGGCAAACCCGGCCAGCATGACCGCCGTGTGATACAGCTTGTGATCGAGCGGATACTTGGCGTGCTTCTGCACGTCTCCGCCGTCCTGACCGAGCTGGCGTTTCACTCGCGCCGCGGCTTCAGCCATGTCAGCGGGCAGGATCCAGATGGACCAGAAGTCGAGGAAGAACGTTGCGTGCACGATGTGGTAGATGATCGAGATCGTCAGCACGACGCCGGCAATCCAGTGAATGGTCACCCACGGAAACTGGATGCCGACGATCGGAAAGAACCCGGTCACCAGCAGCACGAGCATCGCCACGGCCATGATCCAGTGGAACAGCCTGGCCGCAAGCGTATGCCGCTCGATTTTGTCGGGTATGCCGGCCGCGCCGGCTCCACCCTCAGCCGCGTCACCCCCGCCGTTGGCCCGCGCTAGCTTCGGGAGCCAGACGGCGGCGTAAATGAGATGAAATACGATAAAGGCGACGCCGGCCCAAAACGACAGGTACAGCAGGTCCCAGGAGACCCGAATGAGGATCTCCTGGCCCCAGGGGTTGGTCCCCCACTGAAACAGCTCCATCTACGCCTCTGCGTCGCGAACGGACCGGGCGACAAGGTTTCGCAGGAGCGAAACCTTGTAGCCATTGTGCGCCAGCGGCGTGACGCCACGGATGGCGATCTCACCGGCTTGAGCCGCCGTCTGATCGTTCACCTGCTGGCCCCGCACCGCATCCTCGGCGGCAATAAACCGCACGGGGTACGGCGCGACGCCGTTGGCCACGATCCGGATGTCTTCGATCACGCCGTTGTTCACCTTGGCGGCCGACGCGACGTTCGCGAGCGCGAAGTCCCACACCGCGCGGTCGCGTGCCTTCTCGAAGTAGAAACGAGAGCCGGCCCAGGTCGACGGGATGCGGATCTGGGTCAGGATGTCGCCCGGCTGCAGCGCCGTCATCCGTTCGATGTCCACCGCTGGCCCAATGAAGAAGTCCTGCGCCGGGATGACACGCTCACCGCCACGGTTGACGACAACCATCTCGGCATCGAGCGCGACCAACGCGGGCGCGGTATCCGATGGGTTCACCGCCACGCACCGGCTGGCCCCGAGAATCGCATGCTCGCGATTCATTGCGGTCGGCGTGTCGGCGTAGCAAATGTTGCCGCCGGCGCGGTAGCAGCTCCATCCGTCCCGGTAGTACCAGCAACGCGTATCCTGCCCGACGTTGCCGCCGAGCGTGCCCGCGTTCTGAATCTGGGGCGAGGCGGCCCTGGAGGCGGCCTCGGTGAGCAGGCTGAACTGGCCTGACAGCTCCGAATGGCGAATGACCTCACGCAGCGTCGCCATCGCACCAATCTCGACCCCGCCATCGATTCCACGAATCTCTCTCAGTGACGCAATACCACCAAGATCGACCACCGCGGCTGGCTTCTGCACTCGGTCCTTGAACCAGTCCCAGGAATCGAGCCCACCCGCAAGCACCCACGCGTCGGCTCCGTAGCGGTCGAGCACTCCCAGCGCCTCGTCGGTGCTGGCCGGCTGGAAGAGCTGGAATGCCGGCATCTTGTCGCGAATCACGGCCATCGGTTCTTCTCCTCTACCAATCCCTAATATGTGGCACTAGACGTGTGTCGAAAGCGGGTTATGTGCGTCATCCAAGTCATTGAGCTTGGCCAGAATCATGTCCCGCATGATCGGTGAACGGTTGAAGTAGACGTCGTCGCCCAATGCATCGGCGATCGCGTTGAGCACCGCGCCCGCCGCGGCGCCAACCGGCGGCTCGCCCACGCCGCGACAGCCGACGGGGTTGAACGGGTCTGGCAGATTCGGAGATGAGAATCCCATCTCCTTCTCGTGCGGCACGTCGAGGATGGTCGGCGGGCGATTCGAGTAGAACCGCTTCGCCATATGGAGCCCCCACTGCGGGTCCATGACCCACTTCTGACCAAGCGCTACGCCGAAACCCTGGACGCCACCACCGTGGACCTGCGCCGCAAGGTTTTGCGGGTGCAGAATCGTGCCGACTTCAGCCGCCGCTTTGTAGTCGATAAGCTGCACGCCGCCGGTCTCGACGTCGACCTCGACCTCGGCGAAGCCGATGACGTAGGACATGTTGCGGCCGCCGGTCTCGAAGTTGTCCTTGACGGCAATCACGAGCCCCTGGCCGGCCAACGCCGTGGCCGACCGGATGGTCACCGCGTTGATGTCCTCCGGCAGCTCGGAGCCATCGTAGACGCCACCCAGCTGGATGGCGCGGTCGGCGGCCTGGCCGAACGACAAGCTCTGCCCGCCGCGATAGACGCGACCGTCCGACACCTGGAAACCATCCGGCGACCCGCCGAACCGGTCGGCTGCGATCTCCTGAAGCCGCTTCTTGGCCTCGAGACCGGCGGCCCAGTTCGAGCGCGTGTGCGCGTGGGTCGTCTGGCTGCCGCCCTGTATGGCGCTCCACGGCAGGTGCTTACTCGTATCGCCCCAGACCATCTCGGCCTGCTCCCACGGCGTGTCGAGCGCCTCCATCGCCGCACGCGACGTATCGGAGAACGACTCGGTGCCGAGGTTGCCGACGCCGGTGTGGATCTGGACCTTCCCGTCCGGGCGAATGACCAGCAGGCCATCGATGCCCGACGAGCCAGCGGCATACGAGCTGATGGCGACACCGACGCCGGTCACCTTCGTGCCGTTGCGCTGCTTGCTGCGCGCCTTCATCCCTGCCCAGTCGAAATCCACTTTGGCCTTCTCGATCGCTTCCTTCGGGAACGCGCTTGAGACGTTGCCTTGCTGGCCCTGTCGCGGCCGGCCGAATAGAGCCTGCCCTTCGGGCGCGTTGAGACGGATAATCTCGAGCGTGTCGATACCGAGCTGCTTCGCAGCCTTGTCGACGATCGGCGCGAACATCGCCACCGCCTGCACCCCGCCCGGCGCACGCTGCGCACCACGCGGCGGCGTGTTGGTGTAGACCGTCAGCCCGCGCATCCGCATGTGATCCGGCTGATACATCAGCGAGGCCTGGTCGGCCGCCGACATGAAGTCGCCCGACCGTCCGTAGGGGCCACCGTCCTGCACGTGCAGCAGGTCGATCGCCACGATGCGGCCGTCGCTCTTGAAGCCGAACTTCGCTCGCGCCTGGATACCGGGACGCGCACGGCCGAAGAAGTTCTCCTCCTGCCGCGTGACCCGCAGCATGACCGGCTTGCCGACCTTCCGAGAGAGCAGCGCCGGAATCCGCGAGTGGACCGACGCGGCGATCTTGCTGCCAAAGCCGCCGCCGCAGTACTCGCCGATCAGCACGAGGTTGGTCGGATCGATGCCGATCCAGCGAGCCATGTTCCCCTCGGTCCGTCCCGTGCTCTGCGTCGAGCAGTGCATGTAGCACTTACCGTTCTGCCAGTAGGCCATCGAGGTCCTGGTCTCGAGCGGCTGGTGCGACAGCGAGGCGGCGAAGACCGACTCGTCGAGAATGAGGTCGGCCTCGGCGAACCCGGCCTCGACATCGCCGACCTCCCACTCGTCGGTGACGTCGCCGCCAAGCGGCATGACCCCGCGGTCGAACTCGCTCCAGTCGACGCTGTCCCATTTGATCGTCGACAGATCGCGACCGGCCATGGTGTTGCCGTCGAGACGCGCATTCGGGCCGCCCGGACGGAGGCTCTCCATCGGGTCGAGCACGAAGGGAAGCGGTTCGAAATCGATCTGCACCGCTTCGAGAGCTTCAGCCGCCGTTTCCTCGTCCACGGCCGCGATCGCGAGAATCGGCTCGCCCTCGTACATCGGCTCGTTGGTGAGGCCGGCCTCCTGCGGCGCCTCCACTTCCGGCAGGTCGTCGGCCGTCAGAATCGCCTCGACGCCGGGCATCGCCATGGCAGCGCTCGTATCCATGCGGCGAACGCGTGCGTGCGGCATCGGGCTGACGAGCAGCTTCGCGAACAGCATGCCCTCGGCGCGGAAGTCCTCGGCGTACTTTGACCGGCCGGTCACCTTTGCGATCATGTCTGGCGTTATGTAGTCTTTGCCGATCAGCTTGTAGTCAGCCATCGTCAGCTCCTCACCCCGTTACGCGTGTACTCGAGCGCCCTTTCGGCGACGTTGAGGATCCGGTTGTAGTCTGCGCACCGGCAGAGATTGCCGGAGAGATGCTCCGCGGCCTCCTTGCGCGTGGCGTTCGGCTTGTCGTTGGTCATCTCGACCATGTTCATCACGAACCCAGACATGCAGAACGCGCACTGGAAACCCTGGAGGTCGACAACGGCCTGCTGGACCGGATGGAGCGTGCCATCGGCACTCTCGAGGCCCTCGATCGTCATCACCTCTCGCCCGCGGACCTGATGCGTCAGGGTCGAGCAGGAGTAGTGGGCCACGCCATCGATCAGGACTGTGCACGCGCCGCACTCTGCGCGGTCACAGCCGATCTTCGTTCCGGTAAGGCCAAGCTTGTACCGGAGCGTCATCGCCAGCGTTTCCTGCGGAAATACGTCGACGCGGCGCTGCTGACCGTTCACGGTCAACGTGACGAGCCGTTCGACCGCCCCCGGCGTCTGCGCCAACGCGACGCCGCTACCGTTCCGAAGGACGTAGTTCGACGCCGATACGGCGGCGCCGCTGGCGATCACGCCTTTAATGAAGCTTCGCCGTGAAACGCCTTTGGCTTCTTCTACCGTCTGCACCTGGGTTTCCACGTCTCCCATGAGACGACCTCCTGGTTGCGCGTACACGCGCTGGGACATTGAGGAGAGAAATCCGCTCCTTGAATGGGAGAGTTTATCATCGGAGTTCTCCGAAACCAACCCCCAAACGGGACCTTCACGGCTCGAGGACGCGCTTCAGTAATTCCTTCCATTTAAACAATTTACGCCTCGACCTCAGAAAGCCTGAAAATGAGACCAGTCTCACTTTGGACAAACCGTGCATTTCCGCGAACCGGCGGCTTGGTCCAGAACGTCGTCATCTGTCGGCCTCGACGAAGCCGTGCGCTCGGCCGAACCAATAGCTCACGAGATAGTCGAGCCCGCTGGTCTCGAACGGCGCGAGCTCGAGTCGACTCCCCCCGACCCGATATGGGTTGTGCACGAGAAAGCTCCAGGTACGGCCCCGCTGGCCAATGGGCCACGGACCGAGATCGCGGTCACCGGCACCGGTGGTGACGGGGTCGGGCTCGAACACAAACCCGAACCGCTCGCCGTAGGCGGCAATGGTGTCGGGATTCCACTTCATATCGAGTGGGACGTCGCCGAGCGCCTCGAGCGCCGCCGCCGCGACGTCGGACTCGCCGGTCCAGTACTGGTACAGGAACGTGGCGAACGGATTCGCTTCGACGTCGATCCCGGGGTGGACACCGCCTCGAAACCAGCGGCGCGCCGTTTCCAGGTAGTGCCCTCGAATCGCCGCGTCGTGCTCAAGATCAAGCAGCGGGTAGAGGGCCAGGGCGATCAGCACGTCGTCGGAGTGGTTCGCCACGAGCGGCGGCGCGTCCCGCCGGGCCCGCTCGCCGATACCCGCGTAGCCTCTCCGGACGAGCCGCTGGTACTCCGCGTCGTACCGCGGATCGCCGGTCAACGCGTGCGCCACCTTGACCATTTGCAGGAGCAGCAGCGCATTCATCGGCTCTTCGTTCATCACGTAGTCGAGCTCGTAGTGTCCCCACCGCGTCGGCTGGCCGTCGAAACCGATGATCCGATAGTCGTTCTCCACCACCGCGTCGACGATCGCCCCCACCACGCGTCCGGCTCGCGCGCGTTCCGCGGCATCGGCGAGATGCACGCCGTAGACGTAGAGACCAAACACCAGGGCGTCGACTTGATCGGAGCTTACGTTGCCGCGCCACCGGTACCGACCGTCCGGTGTCTCGCGCCAGACCCCGTCGTCGAACCACCGTGCATCGGCCGGCATCGAGGCCCGGGCGAGCAACCCGGGCCGGCCGGTCACCGACACGAGATGCCCTAGCGCCGCCGCCGCCGCGCCGGCACGCGCGGCGGCTCGCGCGTCACGCGTCACGACGTACTGCCACGTTGCCGTCGCGCAGTAGATCCCGGTCAGGTAGGCGGTGTCGGACATGTTGTACGTAACGTAGGGATGTTCCGCCGACGGCAGCCGACGCCGCACGCGCACCTGCCCGTTCTCGATGAATCGTTCGGCGAGGTCGACGCCGAAGACGCGGGCTTTCTCGGCGAGCGAGAGGTCGTCCGCGGCGTTCGATCCCCGGTTGCGAGTGAGGGACGGCACATCTCCCCGCGCATCAAACAGAGGTTCGGCGACCGTCATCGCGGCGCGGTGCGCGTCAGCGGCGGCGACAACGTCAGCCACGACGTCGGGGCGGTCTGGAGCCACGTCATGGTTCTCCCCGGGGTCGTTCCCCAGATAGAACAGTAGCGGTGGATCGTGCGCGGTTCGTTCGGGACCGCCGCCGTAGCTCCCCTGGGTGACGAAGTGGGCCTTGTACTGTCGGTGGCGGAACGCGTACAGCTCACCCCGGCGATAGAACGCCATAAAGTCGCGCGGACTCGAACCCCGGCCGAGCAGCACCGGCGATAGATCGAGGCCATCGACGGGGCGGTCGGACGGAATCGTGCCGCCAGCCAAGGCCAGGATTGTCGTGAAGAGATCCGTCGTCGACCCGATGTCCTGCACCACCCCCGGCTCGATCGTGTCGGGCCACCAGAAGATCCCGGGCACACGCATCCCGCCTTCCCACGTCGTCCCCTTCCCGTCACGGAGGAGTCCGGCGCTCCCACCGTGCTGGCGATACGAGAGCCACGGGCCGTTGTCGCTCGAGAAGATGACCATGGTGCGTTCGGCGATCTGCTCTTCGCGCAGCGTGTCGAGGATCTGGCCGACGCTCCAGTCGATCTCCTCGATCACGTCGCCGTAGCGTCCGGCGGCGCTGTGCCCGGCAAACGCCTCGGAGCGAAACAGCGGCACATGCGGCATCGTGTGCGGGACATACAAGAAGAACGGCGCATCCCGATGTTCGCGAATAAACCGCACCGCTTCCTCCGTGTACCGCTTCGTGATCGTCGTCTGATCCGCCGGACGCTCCAGTTCCCGATCGTCGCGCATCAACGGCACCTGCCAATAGTCGCTCGATGGGTTGAAGGTCGCCTCGGGGCGCTCGAGTCCCGGTGGAAGCTGCCGGTCCATGTCGTTGGAGTACGGGATGCCGAACCAGCTATCGAAGCCGTGACGCATCGGCCGGTACCGAGGCTGGTGTCCGAGGTGCCATTTGCCGACGATGCCGGTGGCGTAGCCAAGGTCCTTCAGCGCCTCGGCCACGGTTACCTCGTCGTCCGGTAAGCCGTAATGAGAATCGGGGAAGAAGACCCCCTGCTCCCGGCCGAACATGCCGCTCCGAAGATGGATGCGACCGGTCAGCAGAGCCGCGCGGCTGGGCGAGCAGACCGGGGCTTGCGAGTAGAAGCTGGTCCAGCGCTGCCCCTCGTCCGCCATCCGATCGAGGTGCGGCGTCCGAATCGTCGGATGCCCGTACGACCCGAGGTCGCCGTACCCAAGATCGTCCGCGAAGATGATGACGACGTTCGGAGAACGCTCGTCGGTCGGCACCGACGATGTCGGCGACGCGACGGGCACACATCCGGCACTCCCGATGCCGAGGACGAACGCCGCGGCCGCCAGGATTCTTCCTCTCACCTTGTGTAACACATTGTAAAACAAGAACTTGCCATGGTTGAACTTTATTTGTTATCATACGTATGATTAAAACGAACGTTCAAGTAGGAGAACCGCCGATGCCCAGCCGGACCAAAGAACGCATTCTCGACGTCGCAGAGCGCTTGTTTGGCGAGCGCGGCTTTCCCGCCACGTCGCTTCGCGACATCACCGCGGAAGCTGATGCGAACCTCGCGTCGGTGAACTACCACTTCGGGTCGAAGGAATCACTGCTGACGGCTGTTCTCGAGCGCCGGCTGCGACCGATCAACGAGCGCCGAATCGCCCAGCTCGACGCACTCGAGGCGCGCCCCGGAGACGACACACCGCCCCTCGAGGATGTCATTCGCGCCTTCCTGTCCCCGCCGTTCGAACAGCAACGAGAGTGGGGACCGTCCGGAGTGGCGTTTCTCCGGGTGCTGGGTCGCGTGCACAGCGAAAGCAACGAACAATTCAGGGCGATGTTCGTTAAACAGTTCGACGAGGTCTTCAAGCGGTTCACCGGCGCGCTCCGCCGCGCGCTCCCCCACCTCGAAGAATCCGACGTCGGCTTGCGCGTGATGTTCATGGTCGGCTCGATGGCCTTCACGATGTCATGGGGCCAATCGATGCTGCGCGAACCGAGCGCGGCGCGTGACCCCGACGACGTGCTCGAGTCGCTCGTCGCCTACGCCGCGGCCGGTATGGCAGCCCCGGCCCCGCAGCTCGTCCCGGTGGCCAGACGCGCGCAGAGGTCTTGATGCGCACCATGAGGACCATCACATTGATCGTCATGCTCGGGATCACGGTCGGGTGCGCCTCGGCTCCGCCGGTCGAATGGCCCGAGCTGACGGTGGACGTTCCCGACGACTGGACCACCGCCGACGTCAATACCGATGTCACCGGCGGCGTCGCCCCTGATTGGTGGTCCGACTTTGGGGATGACGGGCTCTCGGCCGCGGTCGAGACGTCGCTCCAGGAAAACTTCGACCTGCAGGCGGCCGTCGCCCGGCTCGAACAGGCCGCGGCCGACTCGCGGGCGGCGTCGGGGGCACTCATGCCGTCGGTCCAGGCATCGTACACCGGAGGCCGCCGCAAGCAGAACTTCGTCGGCTTCCCGATTCCGGGTGCCGAAGGCCGCGTGCTGAGCACCGTCTCGACAAACCAGGGGCTCAATCTCGACGTCTCGTGGGAAGTCGACCTCTGGGGCAGGCTTCGCGCCGATGCGCAGGCCGCCCTGGCCGACCTGCAGCGGTTCGCCGCCGACCTGCGTGGCGCCCAGCTCTCGCTCGCCGGTCAGACGGCCAAGGCGTGGTTCGCGATTGGCGAGGCGCAGCAGCAGGTCGAGCTCTCGGAAGCAACGGTCGCCAGTTTCCGCGAGTCGGCGGATCGCGTGCAGGACCGTTTCGAAGCGGGGGTACGTCCGGCGCTCGACCTCCGTCTCGCGCTGTTGAACCTCGCCAACGCCGAGGCGGCGTTCGACCAGCGGCAACAGCAGCTCGATGCCGCGAAGCGGCAGCTCGACGTCTTGCTCGGCCGGTACGCCGCCGGCGAGGTCACCCCGCCCTCGAACCTCCCGGACGCGCCACGGGCCATCCCTGGCGGGCTTCCCGCGGATTTGATCGCACGGCGTCCGGACCTCGCGGCGGCGGAGCGGCAGGTGGCGGCATCCGAAGCGCGGCTGAGCGTCGCCCGCAAGGAGCTGCTCCCCGGGATCAACCTGACCGTCGGGACCGGCACCTCGTCGGATGCGCTCCGGTCGCTCATCGACGGCGACTTCGGCGTGTGGAGTCTCGTGAGCAACATCGTCGCGCCGCTCTGGCAGGGTGGGCGACTGCGCGCGCAGATCAGTCGGGCCGAAGCGCGCGTGGCCGAGGTACTGGCGACCTATGTCAACAGCGCGCTCGTCGCGTACTCGGAAGTGGAGACCGCGCTCGCGGCGGAGGCCTTCCTCGCCGACCGCGTCACGCATCTGATGACAGCCGTCGAGCAGGCGCGCGCCGCCGAGCGGCTTGCCGACGAGCGCTATACCGCCGGTCTTGACACGTACATCACGGTCCTCGACTCGCAGCGCTCAGCCGTGCAGGCCGAGGTCGACCTCATCGCGGCGAGGCGAACGCGCCTCGAGAACCGCGTCGATCTGTATTTGGCCCTCGGGGGCGGCTTCGAGCAGCTGACCTCACCGATTGCGATGGCGGGCGCGGGTCAAGACACGAGAGCCAACGTGCCCTAAGGGGTAAGGAACGGACACGGAACCAATGAATCGCGTCATTCTTCGAACACTGCAGATCCTGCTGCCGCTGGTGGTTCTCGGAGCCGCCGGCTTCGCGGCGTTCACGATGATCGGAAACCGGCCGACGGTCGAAACGCAGGCGCCTGTGTTCACGCCCCCTGGAGTGCGAGTACACGAGGTCACCCTGGAGCAGGTGCAGATGAGCGTGACCAGCCAGGGCACGGTGCGGCCGCGTACCGAGAGCCAGCTCGTGCCGGAGATTGCCGGTCGGATCACGTGGGTTGCCCCGTCGTTCGCGGAAGGCGGGTTCTTCGACACCGGCGACGTCTTGGTCAAGATCGACCCGTTCGACTACGAGCAGGAGCTGGTCAGCACACGGTCGCAGCTCGCGCAGTCGCGGCTGCGTCTCGCGCAGGAAGAGGCGGAAGCCGAGGTGGCCCAACGTGAGTGGAACGACCTGGGACGCGGCGACCCGCGCGAGCTGACGCTCCGCAAACCGCAGCTCGACGATGCGCACGCCTCTGTCGCCGCCGCCGAGGCGCACGTGGTCAGGGCCGAGCGCGACCTCGAACGCGCCGACATTGTAGCTCCCTATACCGGCCGGATTCGCAAGAAGAACGTCGATATCGGGCAGTTCGTGCGCGTCGGCGACACGATCGCAACGGTCTATTCAGTCGACACGGCGGAGATTCGGTTGCCGCTGCCCGACGACCAGATCGCGTACCTCGACCTCCCGTTGTCGTATCGCGGCGTCGACCAGCAGCCACAGCCGAGCGTCACGCTGCAGGCGACCTTCGCCGGAGAGACTCACGAGTGGCAGGGGCGTGTCGTCCGCACCGAGAGCGAGATCGACCCGGTGAGTCGCATGGTGCACGTGGTGGTCGAAGTGGCCGACCCCTACGCCCCCAGCGGCAATCCCAACAAACCGCCGTTGGCTGTCGGGATGTACGTCGAGGCCGAGATCGAGGGCCGAACTGTGCGCGACATCGCCGTCGTTCCGCGCGCCGCGCTGCGGGGGCGAGACCAGGTACTGGTGGTGACGGCGGACGACCGCTTGTCGTTCCGCGACATCGACATCTTCCGCCGCACGACCGATGCCCTCTTCGTGCGCGCCGGGTTGAGGGAGGGCGACCTCGTCGTCACCTCCCCGCTCGACACACCGACCGAGGGGATGGTGGTGCAGCTGGCCAACGCCGACCCCGGGCTCCTGGCGCGGCGTGATGCGGCGGCCGCGCTGGCCCCATTGGCCCCGCTGACCCCGTCATCTCCGGAGCTGACACCGGCGGCAGCGGAATCGACCACGCCCCCGACGACGCCAGTCACCGCCGAGCGCGCGGCGGCAGCGGCGCCACCGTCCGAGGGCGCACCGGAACGTGCGGCGCGGCTCGATACGCCGATCGTGCCGCGAGCAACGTCCGCTCCGCCCGCGGCCGTGGCGGCGCGCGAGCCCGATCCGCCCGCGGCGGCCGCCGCCGACGCGCCGACGTCGGCAACCGCACCGGCACCGGCCGAACGCGCAGTCGGGCCGAACGCGGTGACGGTCGCACCGTTTCGGATTCTGAATCGGGACGGCGTGGATCCGGCGCTCGGTGCCGCGGTGACACGAGCGATCGCGGATCGGCTTCGAACGCTGGTCGACGTTGCGATGACGTCGAACGAGGCCGACGCGCGCTATGTGATCGGCGGTAGCATCCAGCAGGTCGGTCCGATGGTCCGGGTGACCGCCCACATCGTCGACACCGCCGATGGCTCGGTGCTCCGGGCGCTGAAAATCGATGGATCCGTGGACGAGGGCGAACGCCTCGAGGCGCGGGTGGCGGCCGCCGTCATCGAACACGTCGACATCTTCCGCTTCCGCGGCGCCGGCGATGTGCCGTCGGCCTCGCGCGCGCCGGCGCTCGCGGTTCTGCCGTTCAATGATCTCAGCGCCGGCCGTGCCGCGTCGGACGTCGACCTCGGCGCCGTCATCACCGCGGCGGTGACCGACCGGATGGCATCGCTGTCCGCCGTCGACGTCGTCGCCTCGACTGACGCCGCCACCGCTGAGTGGGTCGTGCGCGGTGGCATCCAACGCATTGGCGACGTCGTGCGCGTCACAGCCCGTCTCATCGACGTCGGGAGCGGCTCCGTCGTCCGGGCGGTCAAGGTCGACGGCACCGTCGGAGCGCTCGCGGCACTGCAGGACCAGGTCGCGTCGGCGATCGCCGACGCCGTGCAGGAGACGGTGGCCGAACAGGTCACCGCGGCCGCGCTCCCCCACGCGGCCGTCGCGCCGGCCCCGGTAGGGAGGCTTTCGTGAAGGGGACAATCGAGTGGATGGCGCGCAACAGCGTTGCCGCCAACCTCCTGATGGTGTTCATCGTCGTGAGCGGCTTGATCGCCCTCACGACAGTGACCGAAGAGGTCTTTCCGGAGATCGAGCTCGACCGCATCAGCATCAACGTGCCGTACCTGGGCGCGGCCCCGGAGGAGGTCGAGGCGGCGGTCGTCATTCGCATCGAGGAAGCGATCCAGGGTGTCGACGGCATCAAGGAGATCCAGTCGACGGCATCGGAGGGATCGGCCTCGGTCCTGATCGAGCTCGAGCTCGGCGCCGACGCCCGCAAGGTGGTCGATGAGGTCAAGAGCAACGTCGACGCGATCACCACCTTCCCGGTCGAAACCGAGAAGCCGATCATTCGCGAGCTGACGGCGAGAAACCAAGTCACCAACGTCGCCATCTCCGGCAACATCGACGTCTTCACTCTCAAGTCGGTCGCGGAGCAAGTGCGCGACGAGATTTCGGCCATTCCGGAGATCACCCAGGTCGATATCGTGAGTGCGCCGCCGTATGAGATCTCGATCGAGGTCTCGGAGGTCGCGCTCCGGCGACACGGCCTAACGTTCGATCAGGTCGCGGAGGCGGTACGCCGTTCATCGCTCGACCTCCCGGGCGGCTCGGTGCGGACCGACAGTGGCGAGATTCTCCTCCGCACCATCGGGCAGGCGTATCGGGGCGAGGAGTACGAGAATCTGGTGCTCTGGACGCGATCCGATGGCAGCCGGCTACGACTGGGCGACGTCGCCAACGTCGTGGATGGATTCGCGGAGACCGATCAGTACGCGCGGTTCGACGTCGAGCCGATGGTCATGGTGTCGGTGTTCCGCACCGGTGAGCAGAGCGCGCTCGATATCGCGGCGGCGGTCCAGGACTACGTCGAGGACGCCAAGACGCGCCTCCCCGAAGGGGTGTCGCTGACGATCTGGCAGGACCAGTCCGAGGTGCTGAACGACCGGCTCGCGTTGATGTTGCGGAACGGCGCCACCGGCTTCGTTCTGGTGTTCGTCATCCTCACGCTGTTTCTCGAGCTGCGTCTTGCGTTTTGGGTCAGCCTCGGCATTCCCATCTCGTTCATGGGCGCC
This sequence comes from Vicinamibacterales bacterium, assembly GCA_963662965.1. GTDB lineage: Bacteria > Acidobacteriota > Vicinamibacteria > Vicinamibacterales > UBA8438 > DTWD01. The sequence goes on from OY759970.1 coordinate 1,607,702, forward strand.
ATTGCCCTGATGCCGGTCGGCGACGTGTCAATCAACGTCATGTCGCTCTTCGCGTTCATTCTCGTGCTCGGCATCGTCGTCGACGACGCCATCATCGTCGGCGAGAACATCTACCGTCACCAGGAGGATCACGGCGATGGCTTACGCGGCGCGATCGAAGGGGGACAGGAGATCGCCACGCCGGTCATCTTCGCGGTGCTGACGACGGTCGCGGCATTCATGCCGCTGATGTTCGTCCCGGGCATGATGGGAAAGATCTTCCGGGTCATCCCGCTGATTGTCGTGCCGTGTCTGCTCTTCTCGCTCGTCGAGTCGCTCGGCGTCCTCCCCGCGCACCTGTCGCACACGAAGCCGCATGCCAAGCCCGGACGGTTTCGGCGGTTCCAGAGTCTGTTCTCGAACGGCCTCAAGACCTTCATCCGGAAGGTCTATGAGCCGTTGCTCGAAGTCGCGCTGCGCTGGCGCTACCTGACGTCGGCCATCGGGGTGTCGATGCTGATCCTCACCGTCGGCATGGTGCTCGGTGGCTGGACCACCTTCCGGTTCTTCCCATCGATCGAGGCCGACTTTATGGCGGCGTCGGTCACGATGCCGCAAGGTACCCCGGCGAACGTCACCGGAGAGGCGATCGCCAAGCTCGAGGACGGCGCGGCGGCGCTGCGCGCGCGGCTCCTGCAGGAAACCGGAATGGACTACTTCCGCCATGTCTCGGCGTCGATCGGCGACCAGCCCATGGCGTCGCGTGGCGGCGGCCCGATGGGCCCGATCCGGACGATGGCAGCCGCCCACGTCGGTGAGGTGACGATCGAGCTCGCTCCGGCCGAGACCCGCGCCTACACGAGCGAGCAGCTCGGCTTCATGTGGCGCGACGCGAGCGAAGCGATCCCCGAGGCAGTCGACGTCAACTTCACCATGTCGATCATGACCCCGGGCGAGGACGTCAACGTGCAGCTCGCGGGCCCTGACATCGAACGCCTCCGGGCCGCCGCCGACGAAGTCAAGCTGCGTCTCGCCGCCTACGCCGGCGTCTACGACATCTCTGACTCGTTCCGGGCCGGCAAAGAGGAGATGAGGCTCGGGATCAAGCCAGCCGCCGAGACCCTCGGCCTCACGCTCCAGGATCTCGGCCGCCAGGTCCGCCAGGCGTTCTACGGCGAGGAGGCGCAAAGGATTCAGCGCGGCCGCGATGACATTCGCGTGATGGTGCGCTATCCGCGTGACGGCCGCCGCTCGCTCGGTAACCTCGAGAATATGCGAATCAGAACGCCCGATGGCGGTGAGGTGCCGTTCAGTCAAGTGGCGCAAGTCGAGCCGGGCCGCGGCTTCGCGTCGATCAAGCGGGTTAACAGAAACCGCGCCGTCAACGTCACGGCGGCGGTCGACGCCACCGTGACCTCGGGTGGCCAGGTGATCGCCGACCTTCAGAACCGCATCCTGCCAGAAGTGCTCCCCAAGTACCCCGGTGTCTTCTACACGTTCGAAGGGGTCCAGGCGGAGCAAGCTGACGCCGTCGGCGGGTTGACGCGCGGCTTCATTCTGGCGCTGCTGATGATCTTCGCGCTCCTGGCGATTCCACTGAAGTCGTACGTGCAGCCGATGATCATCATGAGCGCGATCCCGTTCGGCCTCGTCGGCGCAATCTGGGGCCACCTGGTGATGGGGCTCGACGTGACGCTGATGTCGATGTTCGGGCTGGTGGCGCTGACCGGCGTCGTCGTCAACGACAGCCTGGTGATGGTCGACTTCATCAACCGAAAGCGGCGCGTGCACGACGACGTCAGCATGGCCGTCCGCGAAGCCGGAAGCAATCGGTTTCGACCGATTCTCCTCACGTCGCTCACGACGTTCTTCGGCCTCGTGCCGCTCATGCTCGAACGCAGCATGCAGGCGGCATTCCTCGTCCCGATGGCGGTCTCGCTCGCCTTCGGGGTGCTGTTCGCCACCTTCATCACGCTGATCCTGGTCCCGATCTCGTATCTGATCCTCGACGACCTCCAACGAATATGGCGACGGATGCTTGGACGGGAAGAGACGCCGACTGCACCGTCTCCCGACGGTCGGATTACCGGGGGCGAGGCGGCGGCGGCGTGAGGGACGGCAGGTTCAAGGTTCAGGCGTGAACCGTGAACCGAAGGCGGCGACGCTAGTCGCCGGCCGCGATCTCGGCAACGATCCGGTCGACGATCGGGGGGCTGATGCCGCACGCCGAATCATTGATTCGACATTGCGCCAGGGTCAGCTGGCAGCCGCACGGGCAGCCGTCGGCATTGAGACGACGCAGCGCCTCCTCGCGCTGGTCGGCAGTCAGAACTGACAGGTCGACGCCGGGAATCTCGGTCGCCTGTGCCGCGTTGGCCAGTCGGATCTGACCCGTCGCCGGGACGATCTCGACAGTCGCGTGGTTCGACAGTGATGTCAGGTACCGCGTTTCTTGCTCGAGGATCATCGGGCTGACCAATCCGACGTGCGTCTGTACGATCTGGCCATCTGGATCGACCACGAACGAGGTGGGCAGCGCAAAGACTCCCGGAAACGCCCGCTTAATCTCCAACGTCGACATCACGATCGGATAGTTGACGCCGTACTGTTGGCCAAAGGCCGCGACCATGTCGGTGTCCCCTTCGTCCTCCGACACCCCGATGATGACGACGTGATCCGGATACCGCTCGGCCAGCTTGACCAGAAACGGAATCTCCTCGCGGCACGGTCCGCACCAGGTCGCCCAGAAGTTGACGAGGACGACCTTGTCCTGCAGATCCGACATGCGGAGCGTCTCGCCGTCGAGGGTCTCCATGGTGAGGTCGCCAACCTCCGCCGGCGTGTCGACGAATCTGAGGGTGACACCGTCGGCGGGCACCTCGAACAAGGGCTCCGGCCCGGCCCGCTCGCCGCCCGCCACGCCCGGCCGCTCGCTCGATCCCTGGCCGCAAGCGACGGCCAATACTCCGGCGAGAACCAGCGGGCCGACGGTGGCGCGTCGACAGGTCGCAAGTGTTGGCATCATCCTGTGCGCATTGTATCCGGGTTGAGACCGGGCCCCCACTCCTACGACGCCACTGCCGGTGACCGGGTTCCACAGCCTCAGCGGTAGCCGAGTTCCACCGCAATAACGAGGGCGACGACCGCCACGAGATACAGCTTCCCGAGTAGCGGCACGACGAAGGCGACCCACCGCTGATAGGGAATCCGGCCGAGGGCGAGAATCCCCATCAACAGGGCGTTTGTCGGGACGAGCATGTTCGTGAAGCCGTCGCCAAACTGATAGGCGAGCACCGCCGTTTGTCGGGTCAGCCCGGTGAGATCGGCGAGCGGCGCCATCACCGGCATCGTGACGTAGGCCTGACCCGAACCCGACGGAATAAAGAGGTTGCAGACCGTTTGCACCGCCAGCATGGCGACCGCCGCCGCGTGGGACGGCAGCGAACCGAGCGGCTGGGCCAGCCCGTGGATGACCGTGTCGATCACCTGCGCGTCGGTCAGCACCACCTGAATCGTCCGGGCGAAGCCGATGAGAAGCGCGGTCGTCGTCATGTCGGCCGCCCCGCGGAGAAACGTCTGCGCCACCCTATTCGGGCCGAGCCGTCCGATGAGGGCCGCGCCCAATCCGAGCGCCAGGAACATCGACGACAGCTCCGTCACATACCACCCTCGAATTGCCACCCCCCACACGAAGCCGACAATCGTCGCCACCAGGAGCGCCAGCACGGCACGTCGTGGTGGGGTGAGCGCCGTGTCGTCCGGCGCGCTGAAGCCAGTCGAATAGTCGACATCGGCCACCAGGCTCGCCCCTGGATCGGCACGCAGTCGCGCGGCGTAGCGGAGAATGTGATGTACCCCAACCGCGCTGCACAGCACGAGCAGCACCCACCGGACCGTCTGTCCCGACGTCAACGGCACGGCGGCGATGTCTTGCGCGATCAACACCGTGAACGGATTGAGCGCCGCGCACGCGTACCCGACACCCGCCCCCACGTAGATGATCCCGACCGCCACCACGGCGTCGAGCTTGAGCGCCAGACACATCGTCACCAAGATCGGCACGAACGGGAGATACTCCTCGGCCATCCCGACGGTGGAGGAGCCGACGGCGAACAGTCCGACCATGCCGGCCACGAGCCAGCCGGGCTTGGCGGCCAAACGGTCGATGGCCGAGCCAATGAACGCATCGATCGCCCCGGTCGCGCGGACGACGCTGATCACGCCGCCGACGACGAAGACGAAGAAGATGATGTCTTGCGCCTCGGCCATTCCTTTTGGAATAGCGGTGAGAAACGTGAACGGTGGGAGCGGGTCGGCCTCGACCGCGTGGTAGGTGCCTTCGACCACCTGCCGGCCGTCGCGCGCGTACTCGCCCGGCGGCAGCAGGTAGCTGGCCAGCTGCGCGAGCACGATGAGACCGAAGATGAGGACGAGCGAGTCGGGAACACGCCGCAAGCGCGACATTAGCAGTGGCTCAGGGCTTCAGGCTCAGCGTGCGGAATCGGCGAGGGTTGGATCGTCGGAAACGCGTACGAGCTGCTTTCCGAAGTTCTCGCCTCGGAGCAATCCCTGAAACGCCGCGACGGCGTTCTCGAGCCCGTCGACGACATCCTCGCGGTATTTGATCGAGCCGTCGCGGATCCAGCCCGACATGTCTTGGATGAAGTCGGGTAACCGGTCCAGGTGGTCGAAGATGATGAAGCCGCGGAAGGTGATGCGGCGCGTGAGGATCTTTCCCATCAGATGCGGCACACCGTCGGGACCGGCCGGCGCGTCGGTCAGGTTGTAGTTCGCGATCCGGCCGCAGACCGGCACCCGCGCGAAGTTGTTGAGACGCGGCAGCACGGCGTCGAAAACCTTCCCGCCCACGTTCTCGAAATAGACATCGATCCCGTCGGGACAGGCGGCGCGCAAGGCACCCCGCAGATCGTCATCGCGGTGGCTGACGCAGGCGTCGAAGCCGAGGTCCGTCGTGACGTAGGCGCACTTCTGTTGAGCGCCAGCGACACCGACGACTCGACACCCCTTCAGCTTGGCGATCTGTCCGACCACCGCGCCGACGGCGCCCGAGGCGGCCGACACCACGACCGTCTCTCCCTCTTGAGGTCGGCCATGGTCGAGCAAGCCGACGTAGGCGGTATGGCCCGGCATGCCGAGCACCCCGAGAGCTGTCGAGATCGGCGCCGCGGCTGGATCGAGGTTCCGGACGCCGGCGCCGTCCGACACCGCGAACTCCTGCCAGCCGTTCGCCGTCAACACGAGGTCGCCCGCGGCATAGCCGGAGAGCTTCGATGCCACCACCTGCGACACCGTGCCGCCGACCATCACCTCGCCGAGCTTGACCGGGGGCGCATACGACGTACCGGGATTCATTCGACCGCGCATATACGGGTCGAGCGAGAGGTAGATCGTACGACAGAGCATCTCGCCGTCGGCCGGCTCGGGCACGGCCGCCTCGACCATCGAAAAGTCGTCGTCCTCGGGAAAACCGGCAGGGTGGCTCGCGAGACAGATCCGTCGATTCGGGGCAGCAGTCATGGCGGTGCATGGGCTCCTTGGGCAGTGCCGCGCAGTATACTAACCCCCCTTTCATTGACGTTCTCGTCAGGAGAAACAAATGCTTCAACACCTCGTCTTTTCATACACGTTCAACCTCCAGCATGCCCAAACGCTCGTCAAGGACCTGACGGACGAACAGATGGTCCAACTCCCCAGCGGGCTGATCAATCACCCGGCCTGGACGCTGGGGCATTTGGCGTCCGCGTCGAATAGCTTGGCGAAGACGCTCGGCCGGGAGTCGACGTTTCCGGCCGAGTGGGAAGAGAAGTTCAAGACGGGCGGCACGCCCAGCGCCAACATGTCGGACTATCCGTCGAAGGACGAGATCCTTTCAGAGCTGACGAAGCAGCACGACCGGGTCACCGAAGCCGTCGGCAAGGCCGATCCGGCGACCTTCGCCAAGGAATTCCCGGACGAGAGCACGCGCAAGCACTTTCCGACGGTCGGCGATTTCACCGCCTATCTGATGTCGGCGCACGAGGGGACCCACATCGGCCAGATCGCCGCCTGGCGGCGTGCGATGGGTCTCGGCTCGGGCGCCGGCGTTTAGCCTGAACCGTGACCCTGAACTCTGAACCATGCCGCGCCGGCGAGCGCCCAGGTCCGCGGGTCTGGCAACGACCCGGTCGTCACCGAGTTCGAGCTGTACGCAACGCTGGAGGGAGACCGCGCCCGCGACCTCAACCCAGGGCGGGAGATCGAGCTCGCCCCCCGTCAATCAGTCACGATCGAGGCGGAGCCGTGTGACCAATACGGCCGGCGTTTCCCGCTGGACCGGTTCCGCCTAGGCGCCGACCTCGGCCGCAACTGCTCCGGCGTGGTGTCGGTCTCGCAGCGGTCGGACAGCGAGCTCGAATTCGAGGCGAGTCGCGAGCGTGACACCTGTCGCGCGCTGGTGTGGGTAGCCGGCAATCTCAACCTGGAGTTCGAGCTTCGCTTCGCGGTCACTGGTCTCGGCACGCAGAACTACACGCGGACGCAAGCAGAAGAGATCGCGGAGCGGATCTATCGGGCCGTCCTTCAGCGCGAGATCGACGGTGGGTCCCGGGCCGCGGCGGTCGCCGAGGTGCAGCGGGGCCGCGTCGAGAACCAGGTTCGCTCGATGGTCGACAGCGCCGAGTTTCGGAGCCTTCGGCTCGCGCAGCCGCCGGCCCAGGTTCTCGAGGCGTTCTACCAGGGACTCCTCAACCGACCGCCGGACTCGAGTGGCGCCCGCGACTACCCGCCGCTGCTGACGTCGCAGCAGCACCTGCCCATATTGATGAATCTGATTCAGTCGAGCGAGTTCGAGCAAGCGGTCGTCGACGCGCACTAGGGCGCGCACGTCCTTATTCCCGGTCGGCTTCCCAGGTTCCCTCACCGACACCGCCGTAGTCGCAGGTGCCCGACATCGTGTCACCGTCGATCGTGCCGACGTAGACCGCTTCGGACCCCTGGGCGCCAAACCGGAACTCGATCTGGTTGCCCTTGACCGTGCCGGTGACCGCCGCATTGCCGAACGCCCCTTCGTACGTTCCCGTCAGCGTCTCGCCGTCCTGCTCGAAGACGAAGGTCGGGTCGCCCCCGCCGAGGTCGAGCTCGACGACGAACTGCCAAGAGCCGGCGACGTCAGCTTGGGCCGAGACCCCGACCGCCGCCATCGCGACTACGACCAAGACACCGAGAATCAACTTTTGCATCCCGTCCCCCTCTCACTTCCAGCGTCGAGCTGTCAGCCCGTCAGCGTCCAGCTTCCTTCTTTTGAATCTTAGCCCACGTGTCGCGCAGGCCGACCGTCTTGTTGAAGACCGGCGCCCCCGCGGTCGAATCCGGATCGACGCAGAAGTACCCGAGCCGCTCGAACTGATACCGCGCCCCCGCGGTCGCGTCGGCCAGACCGGGCTCCACCCAGCACCCGGTGCGTCGTTCCAGTGAGGCGGGATTGAACGCGTCCCGCTCGTCGGTGCCCTCGGCCACCTCATCGGGGTACTCGGCCTCGAACAGGTGCTCGTAGAACCGCACCTCGGCCCCGACCGCGTGCGGGGCCGAGACCCAGTGAATCGTCCCCCGCACCTTCCGACCGTCCGGCGCATAGCCCCCGCGCGTCTCTGGGTCGTAGGTGCACCGAAGCTCCACCACGTTGTCGTCCGCGTCTTTGACCACCTCGCGGCAGGTCAGAAAGTAGGCGTAACGCAGCCTCACCTCACGTCCGGGCGCCAGCCGGAAGAACTTCTTGGGTGGATCTTCACGAAAGTCGCTCCGCTCGATGTAGAGCTCGCGGGAAAACGGCACCTTGCGCGTGCCCGCGCTCTCATCTTCTGGGTTGTTGACCGCGTCCAGCTCCTCCGTCTGGCCCTCGGGATAGTTCTCGATGACGACCTTGAGCGGATTCAAGACCGCCATGACCCGCGCCGCGTGCTGGTTGAGCTCTTGCCGCACGGCGTCCTCGAGCTGCGCCACCTGCACGACGCTATTGGCCTTGGCAATGCCGATGCGGTCGCAGAACTCCCGAATCGCCGACGGCGGGTAGCCGCGTCGACGCATGCCGCTCAGCGTCGGCATCCGTGGATCGTCCCAGCCGGCCACCTGGCCGCCGCCGACCAACTCGAGCAGCCTCCGCTTGCTCAACACGGTGTGGGTCAAGTTCAACCGCGCGAACTCGATCTGCCGCGGCGGATCCTCGAATTCGAGCGCCTGCAGATACCAGTCGTAGAGCGGCCGATGGTCCTCGAACTCCAGCGTGCAGAACGAGTGGGTCACCCCTTCGAACGCGTCGGACAGCGGGTGCGTGAAGTCGTAGGTCGGATAGATGACCCAGTCGTCACCCCGCCGGTAATGCGGCTGTCGACGAATCCGGTAGATGGTCGGATCCCGCATGTTCATGTTCGGTGCCGCCATATCGATCTTCGCCCGCAGCGTCCGCGCCCCATCTTCGAACTCGCCAGTCCGCATCCGCGCGAAGAGATCAACGTTCTCATCGACCGACCGCTCACGATATGGACTATTGCGGCCCGGCGCATCCCATCGGCCGCGGTACTGACTCACCTCCTCGCCCTGCAGATCGTCGACGTAGGCGAGGCCCTTTTTGATCAGCGCTACCGCGCAATCGTGCAAACGCTCGTAGTAGTCCGAGGCGAAGTAGAAGCGGTCGCTCCAGTCGAAGCCGAGCCACCGGATGTCCTCTTCGATGGCCTGCACGAACTCCAGATCCTCGGTTTCAGGATTCGTGTCGTCCATCCGGAGATTGCAGAGTCCGCCGTACTCGGCGGCGACGCCAAAGTTCAGGCAGATCGCCTTGGCGTGCCCGATGTGCAGATACCCGTTCGGCTCCGGCGGAAACCGCGTATGCACACGCCCGCCACGGGCGCCCGCGGCGCGGTCGTCGCTGACGATCTGCCGGATGAAATCGAGGCCGGCGCCGTCGCTGACGCCGCCAGGGGCGGCGGTGAGCGCCAACGCTCGATCAATTCTCGCGAGACACGAGGTCCGACCGAGGAGCTCCATCGCCTCGAACAACCCGAAGCCGACCGCTTTCCCCGTCACGGCCACACGGACCGCGTGAATGATCTGCCCGATCTTGATCCCTTCGGCCTCCACGTATCGATGCAGCGCCGCCTCGATCGCCGTCGCGTCGAATGAGTCAATCGCGTCCAGCTGCCGGCGGAAGGCCTGGAGACGGTCGGCCGCACCCTCCACCCGTAGACGCTTCGAAAACGCGTTCTCGTCGTACGAAAACGCGGCGTCGTCCTGAAAAAACTCCGTGTAGTGGACGATGTCGCCGGCCACCTTGATCCGGTCGCCGGCGGCGGCGACCACCGCTCGCAGGCGGGCGGCTTCTTCCCCGATTGGTGCCGCCGAGAGCAGGCCGATGCGCGTGAGGTACGGTGAGACCGCCTCGACTTTCTCCTCCAGCGGTACCGCCTGCATCCGCCGCTCCTCGAACGCCATCATCTTCTGCGGGTCGAAGCTCGCCGCGGATCGATTCACACGCTCGAGACTGAAAAGACGAATCATATCGTCGCGCGAGAAGTCCTCGGTGCGATCGTCGAGCGACCATCCGAGCAGGAGAAGGTAGTTGACCAACGCGTCGGGCCGATAGCCGACCTCCCGGTAGAAGTCGACGACCACCGGGTTGAAGCGCTCGGGGTCGACCGCCTCGCCCAGCGTCGCCATGATCGCGGCGGCGTGGTCGTACACCTTCTTGAACTCGGCATGCTTGAGATACTTGCCAAGCTTCCGCTTGCTCAGCTTTTCCTCGCTCCCAGGCGCGGCGACGTACGGCACGTGCGCGTACCGTGGCAACGTGTAGCCCAGCCCTTCGGTGATGAAGATTTGGCGCGGCGTATTGGACAGGTGCTCGACCGCGCGAATGACGTGCGTTACGCCAAAGTCATGGTCGTCGACCGCGCTCGCCAGGTGGTAGAGATGGGTGCCGTCCGGACGCTGAACCACATGGTCCTGCTCGAGTGCCCACTCGAACTCGACCGGGCCGCGTACCACATCGTCGAGTCGACACACGCCTTCGCGCGGCATCTTGAGGCGCACGACCGCCCTCCGTCCCTCGGCCTCGAACGCCGCCGCCGCGTCATCGCCGTCTGCCATCCAGCGCCGGCTGTAGATGAACCGTTGCTTCGCCTGCTGGGCGGCCTGGCGTTCGGCGTTCGTCTCCTCGGGTGTCGCGTAGTCACGATAGGCGAGGCCCCGATCGAGCAGACCCGTCACGGCGGCGCGGTAGCGGTCGCCGCGTTGCGACTGGTAGTACGGCGCGCACGGACCGTCCACCTCCGGTCCCTCGTCCCAGTCGATGCCGAGCCAGCGCAACCCATCGAGGATCGGCTGGAGCGCCGCCTCGACATTGCGCTGCTGGTCAGTGTCGTCGATACGCAGGATGAACTGCCCGCCGTGGTGGCGCGCAAACAGCCAGTTGAAGAGGGCGGTCCGCACCCCTCCGATGTGTAGGTAGCCGGTCGGACTTGGTGCGAATCGCGTACGGACGTTCATGATCTAGACGGGGCAGCGCCCCGAGCCCCCGCAGGCGCTCACGTGCGCGCCTTGGCCCAACTATGATAGAGGCTCATGCGTACCCTCCTGGTCGCCGTCGTCGTCGGCGCACTGGCCCAGGCGGGCGGACGCCCGTCGGTCGAGCACCTAGTGTTCCAGATCGAAGGCGGGGGCAGGATGCCGTATGCAATCTCGATCCCGGCGGGCTACGATGGGTCGGAGTTGCGTCCGCTCATCCTCACGCTCCATCCCGGGGGGAGCCGGGGCCCGTACTACGGCAGCCTCAACATGCGCCAGATCTTCGAGCCGGCGCTACGCGACTGGAACGCCATCGTCGTGGCGCCCGACGCCCCGATACGTCGCTGGACGGACGAGACTGCCGATCGGGCGGTGATGGCGCTGCTTGAGCAGGTCATTGATCAATACGCCATCGACCGCTCGCGCATTCTGATCACCGGCTTCAGCCTGGGAGGACGCGGGACCTGGTTCTTCGCCACGCGCTATCCCGACTTCTTCACCGGCGCGATTCCGATCGCCGGGTCGCCCGACGACGATGATGTGACCGCGGTCGGCGACATGCCGGTCCACATCATTCACAGTCGCGCCGACGCCGTCGTCCCGATCGAACCCGCCGAGAACGCGGCCCGGACGCTGGACGCGGGGGGCCACACGGTCGCGTTCACGGCCCTCGACTTTGTCAGTCACGGTTCGATGGGGGGCTACGTCGGTGCCCTGAGCGACGCCGGCGACTGGATGATGAACCAGTGGGATAGTCAGTAGCGGTCGCCCGAATAAGGATCAGGGCGCGCACGTGCGCGCCCCGCCGGCACGGAGTGGAGCGTAGGGGCCCCCGCGAGTGCCGGCGACGGGGTTCGGGGCAGTCAGCTCCGTCTAATATCTACTACCACCCCTCCCGTGCCGCTAGCCTCGTGACGTGCGCGAGGTGGTGCCGCCCGTGCCAAGCGTAGGCGCCGATCGTCACCCCGAGCGTCGTCGGCCCCGACTCGGGATGGACGAACTCCCGCTCGAGGTCCGCCGCCGTCAGCCCACGCAGCAGCACGACCCACCGGCGGTGCAGGACCGCCACAAAGTCGATCGACGCCGGAATCGGCAGGTCGGTGTAGTCCGCCAGCTCCGCCCACCGCTGTTCATCGAAGGCCTTGATCGTCGGGCGCTCCTCGGTGAGCGTCCACTTGAAGCGCACGTAGCTGCTCAGGTGACTATCACCGAGGATGGTGCACCACTTGGCGCACGGTCCAGCCACCGGGGCGGTACGGCGTGTCGAGCTGCGCCGACGACAGCGGCTCGATCACACTCCGGAGGTCGTCTGGCAACCGATCGATGTCGGCGATCCACCCCGCGACCACCGCGTCTGTCACCGCGGGCGGAGGCTCGAACGGCCCGATCGGGTATCTCAGCAGGTCTGCCATACGCCTCGGGGCCCCGGACGCGCGTGGCCCTCGAACAGCGGGATCGAGATCATCGAGCGGGTGACGCCGTCTCCGTCGCCTGCGGCTGCTGCTCCGGCACTTCCTCGTCGACGCTGACGCCGTAACGCTGGTAGTCGGAGTAGCGCGCGTGGCCCTCGAACAGCGTGCGGTCCGGGTTCTCGTACTTCTCTCGCATGTCGCGCGGCACCCAGAGGCCAATCTCGTCGTGCAGTCGATACCGCACGGTGATCTCCGACTGGAGGTCGCTCCGCTCGCTCCCGGTCTTGAGCTCGGTGCGAACGACACGGCCGTCGGTCGGATCAATCCATAGCCGGCCGTGGGTCGGCACCTCGACGCGCTGGATCGGGTCGATGATCAAGGTGGGGCCCCGGACCTCACGATATTCAATCACCCAGACGTCACGGCCCTCGACGCGGTCGTCGTCGACCTGCTCGAACTCGAAGCGGTCGCGGTGCTCCGGGTACAGAATGACCAGCGCGAACGTCGGCACGTTGGTGCTCCGCAGGATATCGCCGAGATTGAATCGGGCGCTCTCCTCGGCCAGCGAACGCCACTGCTCGAGCACCGACTCGTTCGAACCGGTCAAGACCTCCTGCAATCGCTCCATCCGGTCGCGGACCTCACGGCCGTCGACCTCGATGACGACCCGGAAGCCGACCCACTGGTCGTTCGCGCTCGGGAGCCGCAGCATTAGAAAGTCGGACTTGGTGCGCCGCTCCTGGTACTCCCGGCGCGCCACGGCAGTAATGCCCCCCAACTGGCGCCGGTCCCCAACCGAGGCCCGGCCGGCCCCAACCGCCATGCCCGACAAGGGCGCTCGCTGGTCGTATTCCTCCTCGGCGATGAGCATGCCGAGCGCCGGCTCATAGCGTTCGACGTAGGCCGACGCCCGATCGAGGACGGTCTCGAGGTCGGGAGCCTGAGGCTGGAGCAGGACGACGGCGACGAGCGCGAGCCCGCGTGCGGTCACTGGAGGTGTTCCTTTCGACCGGGAATCTCCTACATCATTCTAGCGAGAATGCCGTCATTCGTCGCGTCGCATCATCTCGATCAACGGCCGATAGCCGCCGTCGTGCAGTCGCGTGGCCGCGCCGGCGAAGTAGTCATCGTCGGCCCGAATCCCGACGCCCTCGACCAGCCGGTTCATGAAATTGAAGAGGGCGCAGATCGACACGGCGTCGTGCAGCGCCTGCTCCGGCCAGCCCGCGGCGAGGACGCTGGCGGCGTCGCCCGCCGTGACCCGACGCGGCGATTCGGTCAAGGTCCGGACGTAGGCGAGGACCGGCTTCATCGTCGCGGCGAGCGGCGCCGTCTCGAGGTCTTCGACCGCGTGGTCGACGACACCGGCCGAGGTCCCAAACTTCTCGGTCGTGGCGACGTGCACACCCGCACAGTATTGACAGGCGTTGAGGCGCGAGACAAACCCGGCAATCAGCTCGCGTTCCGCGATGGAGAACGGCGACGCGCCACGCATCAGCGCCTCGTGGTACTCGACGAGCGGCACCGACGTCGCCGGGTAGGCGCGAAAGACATCAAGCAAGACCGCGTTCTCACGAAGCGATGGCAGGTATGACATGGTCGGAGATTACAATGAGGCGATGAAATATCGACGACTGGCGAATACCGGCGTCTACGTATCGGAGCTCTGCCTGGGCGCGATGACCTTTGGCACCCAATGGGAAATGATCGGGGCGCTCGGCCAAGAGGATGCCGACGCGCTCGTCAACCGCTCGATCGACGCCGGCATCAATTTCTTCGACACCGCGGACGTGTACTCCACCGGCGACTCCGAGGAGATCCTCGGACGCTCGCTCGCCGACAAGCGTCACGATGTCGTGATTGCGACCAAGGTCCGCGGACGGATGGGTCCGGGCCCCAACCAGGTCGGCCTGTCTCGGCACCACATCATGCAGGCGTGCGAAGCGAGCTTGACGCGCCTCGGCACCGACTACATCGACCTCTACCAGATTCACCGTGCCGACCCCGAGACCGACATCGAGGAAACGCTGAGCGCTCTGACCGATCTCGTCCGGGCCGGGAAGGTGCGGTACATCGGCTGCTCGAATCTCGAAGCATGGGCGCTGATGAAGTCGCTGGGAATCTCAGAGCGGCGCGGCTTCGAGTCATTCGTCTCCACGCAGTCGTACTATGCGTTGGTCGGACGCGACATCGAGCGCGACACGATTCCGTTGATAGAGGACCAGGGGCTGGGACTCCTCGTCTGGAGTCCGCTGGCCGGCGGTTTCTTATCGGGCAAGTTCACGCGCGACGGCCCGCGCGATAGCGACGCGCGCCGAACGTCATTCGACTTCCCGCCGATCGACAAGGAGCGCGCGTTCGATGTCATCGACGTCATGCACCCGATCGCCCAGGCGCACAACGCTTCCGTCGCGCAGGTGGCGCTGGCGTGGCTCCTCGCCAAGAACGTCGTGACCAGCGTCATCATTGGCGCCAAACGGATGGACCAGCTCGACGACAATCTGGGCGCGGTCGACCTCCAGCTCAGCGACGAAGACGTCACCCAGCTGGACGAGGTGAGCGCGGTGGCGGCGCCGTATCCCGCGTGGATGCTCACCCTCGGCGACGACCGGCTCCCCGGGACCTCACGGGACCTGGCGTCTCTGCTCAAGAAGAAGTGACGGAGCAGCGCGAGCCGCAGGCGGTCATTGGCAGTGACCTGCATCGCCTCGCATACCCGGGAGTACGCGGAGCATCTTGAGCGTGACCGTGCGCTCGACGAGGCCGAGCATCATGGGTCGACTGACGCGCGCGACGTCCAGATGCGAGGCGAGCACCTCTATATCGCCGACGGACGCGGTGGGTTCCGTGTGTTCGACGTCGCGCAGATCTACCAGAAGGGGTTCTCCGAGAAGATCGTGTCGGCGCCGGTCTCGCCGATCGGCCAGGACACCAACGTCCGCACCCGCGACGCCACCGCGGTCGCCGCACCGAGCACGCTCGCGGTCGATCCGACGCGCATCCGCCTGCAGGAAAACCAGGAACAACCGGTCCATCCGGTCTACGGCTACATCTACATCACCGACCGCCAAGAGGGGCTGGTCCTCTCGACGGCCGCGATCTTGCTGGACGGCAACCCGCTCAACAACTTCCTGGAGCGGGCCGCGACGTTCAACCCCGACGGCATCCTCGATGGCGCCGTCAATATCGAGCTGGCCGGTCATTACGCCTACATCCTGTGTGACCGCGGGTTGGTCATCGTCGACCTCGACGACCCGCTGAATCCGCGCGTCGCCGGCCAGGTGACCGACCTCCGCGACCCGCGCGCGATGGCGATCCAGTTTCGATATGCGTTCGTCACCGATGCCGACGGGCTGCAGGTGATCGACGTGACCGAGCCGGAGCGTCCGCGGAAGGTCGACGGCGCCGGCGTCGATATCGACGACGCGCACGGTCTCTACGTGGCGCGAACCTACGCGTATGTCGCCGCCGGCGCGGACGGCCTGGTCATCGTCGATGTCGAGCGTCCCGAAGCGCCGCGGATCGATCAAACCTTCACCGCGGACGGCGCGATCAACGATGCTCGCGACGTGAAGGTGGCGATGACGAACGCCAGCGTCTTCGCCTACATCGCCGACGGGGTCAACGGCCTGCGCGTGGTCCAGCTCGTCTCGGCCAACGGCACGCCCGGCGCCTTCGGCTTCAGCCCGCGTCCAACCCCAACGTTGATCGCCAGCCATCCCACGGGGGGGGGCCGGCGCTCGCCATCTCGAAGGGGCTCGACCGCGACCACGCAGTCGACGAGACGGGCCACCAGGTGGCCGTCTTCGGATGCCGCGGCGCCCGGCCCTTCACCCTCGATGAGATGCGGCGACTATTCCTACGCGACGGGGCGGTGTGGACCGTGTCCGACGCGCCGCCGGGCGCGCCGAGTGACCCACAGTAGAAAGCGAGTCGATGACGACAGACGCAAATGCACGGGAGAAGCTCGACCACTTCATGACCGGGCTGGTCAGACGGAATCCGGGTGAGCCCGAGTTTCATCAAGCCGTACGCGAGGTGGCCGAGTCGCTCGTTCCCTACGTGTTGGCGCACCCGGAGTACGACGAGGCGCAGATCCTCGAACGGCTGACCGAGCCCGACCGGATCATCACGTTTCGGGTGACCTGGCAGGACGATGCCGGCCACGTGCGGGCGAACCGCGCCTGGCGGGTGCAGTTCAGCAACGCGATTGGCCCGTACAAGGGCGGCCTTCGCTTTCACCCGACGGTCACGCAGAGCGTGCTGAAGTTTCTCGGCTTCGAGCAGATCTTCAAGAACAGCCTGACCGGACTGCCGATGGGCGGGGCGAAGGGCGGCTCGAACTTCAATCCGCGCGGCAAGAGCACGAATGAAGTGATGCGCTTTTGTCAGGCGATGATGAAGGAGCTGCACCGTCACATCGGTGAGGACACCGACGTCCCGGGCGGCGATATCGGCGTCGGCGCGCGCGAGATCGGCTTCCTCTTTGGGCAGTACATGCGCCTCGAGAATCGGTTCACCGGCGTGCTGACCGGCAAGGGGCTCTCATTCGGCGGCAGCCTGGTGCGAACGGAGGCGACCGGCTACGGCTCCGTCTATCTTATGCAGAACATGCTGGTGACACGCGATGAGGAGGTCGCTGGCAAGACCGTGACCGTCTCGGGATCGGGGAACGTCGCCCTCTACTGCATCGAGAAGCTGAACGAGCTCGGGGCGACGGTGGTCACGGCGTCGGATTCCAGTGGGTTCGTCCATGACCCGCACGGCATCGACGCGGAGCGGCTCGAATGGCTCAAGGAGTTAAAGGAGGTCAGGCGTGGCCGGATCACGGAATACGCCGAGCAGTTCGGCTGCGACTTCCACGAGGGCGCCCGGCCGTGGAGCATCCCGTGCCAGCTGGCGATGCCCTGTGCCACACAAAACGAGCTCGAAGCGGACGACGCCAAGGCGCTCATCGACAACGGCGTGATCGCGGTAGCCGAAGGCGCCAACATGCCGTCCACGCTCGACGCCGTGCATGCGTTCCTTAGCGAGAAGATCCTGTTTGGGCCGGCGAAGGCGACCAACGCCGGCGGTGTCGCGGTCTCCGGCCTCGAGCAGAGTCAGAACGCGCTGCGGATCTCGTGGTCCCGCGAGAAGGTCGACGGGCACCTAAAAACGATCATGCGCGACATTCACGAGAAATGTCGCGAGCACGGCACCGACGACGACGGCTTCATCAACTACGTGCGCGGGGCCAACATTGGCGGGTTCCAGAAGGTCGCCGACGCGATGCTTGCCTACGGCGTGGTGTAGCCGCCGAAAAAGGGGGCTCGCGCTGAACTTCAACGGGACCGGCTACGTCTCTACAGACTGATATTGGCGAGGGGGGCCTCATGACAAACGTCCTCGGTTCGATCAAATTCCCACGGCATTCCATCGTCGATCCCAAAGCGATGAATCGGAACGACGTGGGGATGTTCGAGCTTGGCGATCATCTTGGCCTCGCGCTCGAACCGTTTCGCGAAGGTGTCGTCGTGGAGGAACTCCGCCGGCAGCACCTTCAGTGCCACGTGGCGGTCGAGCTCGGCTTCGTAGGCCTTGTAGACCGAGGCCATGCCGCCCTTGCCGAGCAAGCCGTCGATGCGAAACGGCCCGAGGGTCGACCCTGGCGGTAAGGACACGGCGTCTACCTCGTGACCGGACCGAAGTAATCCGGAAGGTTCGACTTGGTCTCGAGCAGGATATCGGCGACCGCCTGACGATCGGCGAGCGACAGGCGATCGTAGGGTGGCTCGGTGAGGTCTCCGGACAGGACCACCCACAACCTGGCGTAGACGGCCTCCAGCGCGAGCGGGGGGAGTGCGTCGAACGCCTCGGTGTAAATCATGTAACTGCACGGGTGCCGAAAGAGGCGGCCGTCCAGATCGAATTCACGGAGCGAGCGTCCGCGCCGATCGTGTGGGCCGCGGTCGGCAAACACCTCGGTGAACCCGGACGTCCCCTCGATACCCGCCGGCAGCGGCGCCTCGTCGACGAACAGCAAATAGTCGACCAGCTCGACCGCCGCCTCGGTGACGATCTCGCGAAACCGACCGTCGTCGGTGCCGCGCCCGCGGTCTTCCGCCGCCGTCATCGACTCGCGATGCAGCACGCGACGGGTCTCCCAGCCGACACGGGTAATCAGATTCGCCATATGCGCCTGGTGCTCGAGCACCATCAGCGCGACGACGTCGCTATACACGGAGGGGTACCCGTCAAGATCGAACGCGCCCTCGACGGAGTCGATCTCCTCGGGAATGACGCCGAACGTCGCCTGTGGATCATCGACGTCGACCACCTCGACGTTCCCCATGTGGGCCACGCCGCCGTGCGCACCAGTGACATACCAGCCGCCCCAACGATCTTGCAGGCGAGAGCGGTGGTCGGTGACGTGGCCGCTGGCGTAGGCGTTCCGATCCTTTGGCATCGGAAACATGCTGATCACCTGGAGACCCGGCACGCCGAGTGTGTCCCACGATAGGTGACACGCCAGGCAGTTCTCGCGCCGCTCGAAACGCGGCGCCGCGGTCTCCGACTGGGTCAGGGAGTAGAACATCGTCCCTTGCCGCCGATCCTGCGTCGCCAGCTCGAGCACCTCGGCCCCCCGGACCCATCCGACCGCGACGTTGTCGGCGAAAAAGAGGGCGCGCGGGTTGTCGAAACGAACGTGCTCCTCCTGAAAGCTCGTCGGGGAGAAGACAAGCAGCTGCGACTCGGTCGGCACGTCGAGCGCATCGAGCACCGACGTCAGATAGCCGCTCCGGCCATCAAACGTCAAGGCGACGTCGCCCGCCGCGAGACGCTCGTTGAGGTCGGCGATCGCGTTGTCGACCGGGCCGTCGGTGTACTGGATCGCCGGATGGTCACGCGACGCCCGGAACGCGCCGCCCCGTTGACCGAGCACCGATGCCGCGCTGGTGGCGATGACGAGGACGAGGAGGCAGACCCTGCCCCCTAGACACATCCTTCGTGGCCGCCCGCCGCCCCCGATATCTATTGACAAGGGTTCCGTCACGCCTGGCCGTAGTGTACGCAGAAATCGACCGTCTATGGAGATTCAAGCTATGGAGATTCAAGACCCGACACACTAGAATGTGGGGACGTAGCGTGGAGTAGTAGGCCGGGAATTGACCGAATCTTGAGCGAATAGAGAACGAAAGGACGACTCCGATGCTGAGCAGATTCCCCGGTGCGCCGGCCGGCGTCATCGCGCTGGTCGCACTGACACTGAGTATGTCCAGTGGCACCGCGCTTGCGGCTCCAGGTGAAGACGAGGTGCCGACGTTTTCCAAAGACGTCGCGCCGATCTTCCAGGCGAAGTGCGAGGCTTGCCACCGGCCGAACTCGATCGCACCAATGTCGCTGGTCACCTATCAGGAGTCGCGTCCGTGGGCGCGCTCGATCAAGGACCGGGTGGCGACCCGACAGATGCCGCCATGGCACATCGATCGGACGGTCGGCATCGCGGAGTTCAAGAACGACCGCTCGCTGACCGACGCCCAGATCGACACGATCGTCCGCTGGGTCGACGGGGGCGCGCCGCGCGGCAACCCGGCCGACATGCCGGCGGCGGTCGAGTGGCCTGATGCGTCGAAGTGGTACTTCGCCGAGCTGTTCGGCGGACCGCCAGACCTGGTCGTCAAATCGGAGCCGTACACGATGCCAGCCGAGGCGAACGATGCCTGGTGGAAGCCGACGGTTGAGACCGGCCTGACCGAGCCGCGGTGGGTACGGGCGATCGAGATCCGGCCCGGCACGAACGCTGGCCGCAAGATCATTCATCACGCCATCGCACGGCTGGAGCAGGAAGAGACCGACCCGCTGCTGCAGAACCCGAATGCCGCCGCCGACGACGACCCGCTGAACAACTCCGGCCTCTTCATGGAGTGGGCGGTCGGCAAGCAGGGCGAGGTCATGCGCCCCGGCAGCGGCAAATTGATGCTTCCCGATTCCCGGATCGTGTGGGACATCCACTACTCCGCCGCCGGTGAGGAGATCACCACCGACGTTGAGCTCGGCGTCTATTTCTACCCGAAGGGCGAAGAGCCAGAGCACCGTCAAGTGCTGCATCTGATGCGGGGCGGTGCGGTCGACATTCCGCCGAATGCCATTGCGGTCGGCGAAGGGTTCTTCCCGCTCAAACGCGCGGCGCGAATCGAGAGCTTCCAGCCGCACATGCATCTGCGCGGCAAGGCGATGGCGATGGAGGCAATCCTGCCGACTGGTCAACGGGAGATGCTGAGCCACGTTGGCGACTTCAACTTCAACTGGCACAACAGCTACGTGTATGCCGATGACGTGGCGCCGCTGCTCCCGAAGGGCACCATCATCAAGGTGACGTCGTGGCACGACAACACGGTCGCGAATCGAGCCAACCCGGATCCGAACGTCTGGGTCGGCTACGGCGACCGCACCGTCGACGAGATGGCGCACGCGTGGGTCAATGTCACCTACTTCACCGACGAGGAGTACGAGGAAGAGGTCGCGGCACGCGAAGCCGCTCGCACCGACAACAACGAATAGTCGCGTCAGTTCTTAGGGGGCCGCCGCGCGACGCGGCGGCCCCACATTCGTGTTCAATCCCGCACCTCCCGCCCCAGGAACGAACCAGATGTCACGCAGCCGCCTCATCGTTAGCCTTTCTCTTGCGCTGATTGCCGTGCTCGCGCTCTGCGGTGTCGGCGCCGCGCAGCCACCGCGAGCCCCGCTCCCGTTGGAGCCGGAGGGCGACCGCGGCGAGGCGGTCTTCCCCGCGCTCGAGGGGTGGTATCGCAACGACGACGGAACCTTCACGATCATCCTCGGCTACTTCAATCGCAACGAAGAGCCGGTCGACGTGCCGATCGGTCCGCAAAATCAGATCCTTCCAGGTGGACCGGATCTCGGTCAGCCGACGCACTTCCTGCCGAAGCGGGGTTGGGGCGTCTTCACGGTGACGGTTCCGGCGGAGTTCGGCGACCAGCGGCTGACCTGGACGATCACCACGAACAACCAACGGTCGGAGGTCTCGTTTTGGCTGAACCCTCCGTATTACGTCGACCCGTTCCTGAATCACGCCAACGGCAACGTGCCGCCGATCCTCAAAGTGGTGGCCAATGGCGAGGAACTGCAGGGACCGGCGCCGGAGGGCGTCTCGGCTTCCTATACGGCAACGGTCGGTGAGCCCCTCGAGCTCTATGCCTTTGTGTCAGACAAACCGCTGACGAACCCGCCGCCCCCGCGACGGCGCGGACAGCCACGGCCGCCGCTCCTACTGACGTGGCGTCTCTATCGAGGCCCGGCGGCCGTGATCCTCGACACGGGTGGCGAAGAGGGCGAGAGTAACCGGCTCGAATTCGAGTCGCTCGCCGGCGGAGAGACGACCACGACGGCCACGTTCAGCGCGCCGGGTGAGTATCGCCTACTGGTGACCGCCAACGACGTCTCCGGCAACGGCGGTGGTGGCGACCAGTGCTGCTGGACGACCGCGCACGTCGACGTCGTTGTTAATTAGACGGGGGTATCTCTTAGACGGGGCTGACTACCCCGAACCCCGTCGCAGTCACTCGCGGCGGGCCCCGTGCCCCGTGCCCCGCGGGGGCGCGCGGGGCGCGCCCTGACTTAGACGGGGGCTGAGCTATTTCCTCAGCTCGACGGCCTGCGCGACGAAGCTGACCTCGGTCGCCGTGCCGTCGGGGTTGCGCGTCAGTGCCACGCCTTCCTCGATGAGATGGTCAGCGTCGGCCTTCGAGAAGACGTTCTGCTCGAAGACTCCCTCCAGTCGCGCCTCATAGCCGGTCGAGTCGGTTGGCACGAAGAACGCGTAGTCCTTGAACGTCACGCGGATGCCACGGGCCGCGCCGTCTGGCACCAGCTCCATCCAGCAGCCCCTCATCTGGCAGACCTTGGTGACGGCCCCCTCCACGATCACGGTCTGATCGGCGTACTGATCGACCGCCCGGAGAGCCCGCGCCAGGTCGACGACCGGTGACGATCCGATGGCGGCGCCACGCGTGATGACATCCTGCGCGCTCGCCGCAATCGGAAGGGCCGCGACCACGAGCGCGGCGAGCAAGAGGAGAGAGCCAATGGACAGATAGCGCATAAAAACCTCGCTGAAAGCTGGGCGAATCGAGACATTGATATTACCAGGTCAAAATGGTTTAGACTAATAGAGATTAATTTTTTGGTTTATCAAAATCTGTAATTAGACAAAGACCGAGCCGATGCCCGACCCCACCCTTGCGTTGTTCGTCTTCACGGTCCTGCTGGTCACACTGGCGATCCTGCTGTGGCCGCGGGGCGGCATCGTCCCTCGCTTGCAGCGTCTGACGCAGCTCGATGAGCGGGTGTGGCTCGAGGACGCCATTAAACATATCTACACGTGCCAGAGTGCCGGCCACGCCTGTTCGCTCGAGAGCCTCGCGGGACGGCTCGAGGTCTCACGCGCCCGGGCAGCGACACTGCTCTCCCGTCTCGCGGAGATGGGGCTGGTTCATACCGGAGACCGGGGCCCGACGCTCACCGACGAAGGCCGGCAGTCGGCGCTTCGTCTCGTGCGAACCCATCGGATGTGGGAGCGCTATCTTGCCGACCGCACGGGAGTCCCCGCTGTCGAGTGGCACGACGAGGCCGAGCGGATGGAGCACGCCCTCTCGGCGGCGGAAGTCGACGCACTCGATGCCCGGTTGGGTCATCCGCCGTGGGATCCGCATGGCGATCCGATTCCGACGTCGGCCGGATCGGTGCCACCGGAGCACGGGGTGTCACTCGTCGCGGCAAACGCTGGGCACACCGTTGAGATTCTGCATCTCGAAGACGAGCCACGCGAGATCTACGATGCGTTGCTCAACGACGGGCTCGCGCTCGGCAGCCGGCTCGACATCGTGGCGCGTTCAGACCGCGCCGTGCGCGTGCGGTCCGGCGGCCGCGAGTGGGAGATCGACCCGGTCGCCGCCGGCAACGTCACCGTGCGGCACCTTCCGGTCGGCGAACACGCCGACACGACCGGGACGACGTTGTGCGACGCCAAGGTGGGGGAGACGGTCCGCGTCCTCACGATCTCCCAAGCGTGCCAAGGGGCCCAGCGGCGGCGCCTGCTCGACCTCGGGCTCGTACGGGGAACCGAGATCACGCCCGAACTGACGAGCGCCGGCGGCGACCCGATTGCCTACCGCATTCGCGGCGCGCTCATCGCGCTGCGACGCACCCAATCGGCATGGATCACCGTCGAGCGACTCGGTGTTCGCCACAGCGCGGAGGTCGCCTGATGGCGCTTCCCGCCGTTGCCTGCGGCGGTGCCGCCGCCCACCGCGCGGAGAGCCTGGTCCGGCTCGGTCTCAATCCCGACAAGTGGGACATCCTCATCGCCCTCGCCGGTAATCCGAACGTCGGCAAGAGCACGGTGTTCAACGCCATCACGGGATTGCGGCAGCACACCGGCAACTGGCCCGGCAAAACGATCGTGCGCGCAGAGGGGGCGTTTGCTCACCGCGACAAACGGATGAAGATTGTCGACCTGCCGGGGACGTATTCTCTGCAAGCTAGCAGCGCCGATGAAGAGGTTGCCCGCGATTTCATCCTGTTCGGTCGGCCTGACGTCACGATCGCGGTGGTCGACGCGACCCGTCTCGAACGCAACCTGAACCTCGTCCTCCAGATTCTCGACATTACCGACCGTGTCGTCATCTATCTCAATCTGATCGACGAGGCTCGGCGTCACGGCATCGCGGTCGACGCCGCACGCGTCGAGAAACAGCTCGGCGTCCCGGTGGTGAGCGGCGTCGCCCGGTCGAAGATCGGCATCGATGATCTCCTCGAGGCGGCCCACGGTGTCGCAACCGGCGACACGCAGACCACGCCGTACCGCATTACCCGACATGCCCCGGCAGTCGAACAAGCGGTGACCTCACTCGCCAGCGTGGTTGAAGAGGCCTTTCCTGCCCTGCCGAACACCCGGTGGGTGTCGCAGCGGCTGCTGAACGCCGACGATGCCGTTGTCGAGGCGGTCCGCTCCGGCGAGCTCGGCCAGCTCGGCGACGACACCGCCGAACCGACACCAGTCGAGATCACCGACAGCGCGCGCCGCGGCGTACTCGACGCAGCGCAACGCCTGCGGTGGGAGCTCCCGGCCGATTTCCACGACACGATGACGGAGCGAACGTTCGAGGCGGCGCAGGAGATCGCTGAACGGGCCGTGATGCGAGGCCTCAGAAAAGCGGGGTTCGACTTCGACCACACGTTCGACCGCCTCTTGACCAGCCGTTGGTTCGGCTTCCCGCTCATGCTGTTGATCCTCGCCGTCGTCTTCTGGATCACCATCGAGGGGGCGAACGTGCCGTCGTCGATGTTGGCCACGCTGCTCATCGACACGACGCACCCGGTGCTCAAAGGATTCGGCGAGACGATCGGGTTGCCGTGGTGGGTCAACGGCTTCCTGTTCGACGGTGTCTACCTGGCCACCGCGTGGGTCGTCTCGGTCATGCTGCCGCCGATGGCCATCTTCTTCCCGATCTTCACCTTGCTCGAGGACTTCGGATATCTGCCGCGGGTGGCCTTCAACCTCGATTCGCTGTTTCGACGCGCCGGAGCCCACGGTAAACAGGCGCTGACGATGTGCATGGGTTTCGGCTGCAACGCCGCCGGTGTCGTCGCGACTCGCGTGATCGACAGTCCGCGCGAGCGACTCATCGCGATCATCACCAACAACTTCTCGCTCTGCAACGGGCGCTGGCCGACCCAGATCCTGATCGCGTCGATCTTCATCGGCGCGCTGGCGCCGGCCCATCTCGCCGGTCTCGTGTCGGCCGCCGCGGTGGTCGGGATCGCGGTGCTCGGCATCGCCATGATGCTGGTCGCCTCGTGGCTACTGTCGCGGACCGTGCTCCGTGGTGAAGCGACGAGCTTCAGCCTCGAGCTTCCACCGTATCGGCCCCCGCGCGTCTGGCAAACGCTCTACACGTCACTCATCGACCGGACGTTGATCGTACTGTGGCGTGCCGTCGTCTTCGCGGTCCCGGCCGGCGCCGTCATCTGGCTCATCTCCAACGTCACGATCGGTGATCTCAGCCTGGCCGAGTACTCGGTCGACTGGCTCGATCCGATGGGCCTGCTCATTGGCCTCAACGGCGTCATCCTGGTTGCGTACATCGTCGCGATTCCGGCGAATGAGATCGTGATCCCGACGGTGTTGATGCTGACCGTCTTGACCGCCGATGTGGCCGGCGGTGGTGGACCGGGGGTGATGTTCGAGCTCGACAGCACGGACGCCACGGCCCAGCTACTTCGCGCGGGCGGTTGGACGCTCCTGACCGCGGTCAACCTGATGCTGTTCAGCTTGCTTCACAATCCCTGCTCGACGACGATCTATACGATCTTCAAGGAGACGCGGAGCGCGCGATGGACTACGCTTGCGACCCTGCTCCCGCTCGCGATGGGCGTCACCGTCTGCTTTGTCGTGACGCAGATGTGGCGGATATTTCTTTAGCCGGGGCTTACCGCCCCGTCTGAAGAAGGAGACCGCATGCGATATTCAGGAGCCCTCGCCGTCATTGCCGCCATCGTCGCTGGCGACATCGGGGCGCATCTACTGGCACAGTCCAGCCGCAGTGACACCTCGATTGGCATGCCGCGCTATGACGCCGACGGCGCGCTCCAGCTTCCCGAGGACTACCTCCGGTGGACGCTCGTCGGCACCGCGCTCGGTCTCAGCTACAACGAGGAGGTGCCACGCCGTGAGTCGTTCAACACCACTTTGATGGAGCCGACCGCGTACGACCACTTCGTGCGGACCGGCGAGTTCCGCGAAGGGACGATGCTTGCCCTCCTGGTGCGCGGGACCGAGGACGATGCGATGCCGGCGCGCCACGGCCGATTCGCCGGGCGTACTACGATTTCGGCGGCGGTAGCCGGGCCCGTACCGTGGCGCAACCGTTCCCGAAGAGCCAAGGCTGCTACAACTGCCACATCGAGCACGCGGCGCGCGACAACGTGTTCCTGCAGTTCTATCCGCTGCTCGCCGATGCCGCTGGCGTTGAACCTTAGATCGACCCACGCCACTCGGTCGCCCAAATAGGGATCGGGGTGTCGTTGGGCGAGGTGAGCGAGCTTCGGCTGGGGTACGACCTGTCCCGGGCCAAGGCGACGATCCGGGTCGGCGACCCACTCCTTCCGTCGTTCGCCGGTCGCGAACAGGCCGCTCGACTGCGCTGGGTCTACGACGGACAGGACCACTGGATGGTGCCGAGTCGCGGTATTGCCGCCATAACCAGCTTCGGCTGGCTGGTCGACGCGCCCGACCAAACCACGGAGCTCCGCCAGTTCGGCGGCGAGGTGTCGGCCGTGATGCCGCTCACCGATCGCAACCGGCTGTTCTTCGGGGCCGCCGGCGGCACATCGTTCGACGACGCGCCAAGTCCGTTCCGACAGTTCACCCTCGGCGGCCGAGCCGGGCTCAGCGCGTTTGACCTCGACGAGTTTCGTGGCGATCACTTCGGATACGTCCGAGGCGGCTACCTGCGGGAGATCGGCCGGCTGCCGATCTACGCGTTGGCCGGCGAGCCTGTTCGGCGGGCCGATCGTGCACGCGCTTGGCCGGCGTCGAGGCCGGCAGCGCCTTCGACGAGGTCGACCAGGCGCGCGTGCACCGCTCGCTCACCGGCAAAGTCGTCACGGAAACGGTGGTCGGCCCGCTCCTGCTCAGCAGCAACGTCGCGCCGGACGGCGACGTCGCGTTCTACATCGCGCTCGGCCGTGTGTTTTAAGCTTCATGGCAATGTCGGGCTATCGTCGTTCCCTGGCCGCCGTGCGGTTGATGAGTGTCGCCGCGCTCACCGTTTCGGCGTGCTCGCCGGCACCGGGTGACGCCGGCCCGACGCCGCGCCAGGAACGGGGCGTCGGTGTGTCGGGCGTCCCGTACGTCGACAACGCGACCTGCGCCGAGTGCCACCGCGAGGCGTTCGATGCCTGGATGGGGTCGCACCACGACCTCGCCATGGCGGAGGCGACCGCCGAGTCGGTTCGCGGAGATTTCGACGACGCGACGTTCACCCACTTCGGCGTCACGTCGCGGTTCTTCACCCGCGACGGTCGCTTTTTCGTCACCACCGAAGGCTCCGACGGCGAGCTGGCCGACTTCGAGCTGCGCTACACCTTCGGGGTCGAGCCGCTGCAGCAGTACCTGGCACCCTTCCCGGGTGGACGCCTGCAAAGCCTGACGATCGCGTGGGACACGGAGCGTCGCCGATGGTTCCACCTCTATCCCGACGAGCCGATCGCGCCGGACGACCCGCTCCACTGGACCGGCCGGTATCAACGCTGGAACGTCATGTGCGCGGAGTGTCACTCGACCAATCTGCGCAAGAACTACGACCCGGAGCGCGACACCTACGACACCGTCTGGGACGAGATCGACGTGAGCTGCCAGGCGTGCCACGGGCCAGGCGGCGCCCACGTCGACTGGGCGCGGTCGGCCGCCGGCGGCACGGCGCCCGACGCGATCGCCGCCGGTCTGGTGGTCGATGTGGCCCATGACGACGCCGCCTACGAGCTCGCGGCATGCGCCGGGTGTCATTCGAGACGACAACGGATCACCGACGTCGACCGCCACGCGCGGCCGTTCCTCGACGACTACCGGCCGTCGACGCTGCAAGACGGCCTCTACCATCCCGATGGTCAGATTCGTGACGAGGTCTACGTCTGGGGGTCATTTGTCCAGAGCAAGATGCATGCGGCGGGGGTGCGCTGCTCGAACTGTCACGAGCCGCATGGCCTCGGCCTGCGCGGCACCGGCAACGCCGTCTGCGTCCAGTGCCACCGCGACTCACCGAAGGAACGGTTCGCGACGCTCGAGCCGAAGCTCTACGACACGCCCGAGCATCACTTTCACGCGGCAGGCTCAGACGGCACGCAGTGTGTCAATTGCCACATGCCGGCACAGACCTACATGGTGGTCGACCCGCGCCGTGACCACAGCTTCAGAGTTCCGCGGCCCGACCTGTCGGTCTCGCTCGGGACGCCCGACGCGTGCACCATGTGTCACGACGACCAGACGCCCGAGTGGGCCGCCGAGCGGGCGGCCGCCTGGTGGGGCGCGCCGGATGCCACCCCGCACTACGGGGAGATCATCGCCGCGGCTCGCGCCGGAGATCCGGGCGCCGAAAGCGGGTTGGTCGCGCTGATCGGCGATCCCGCCACGCCGGGCATCGTGCGCGCCACCGCAATAGAGCAGCTCCGACCGTCCGGAGCGCTGGCGCTCCAGACGATCGCAGCGGCGGTCGCGGACGACGACCCGATGGTGCGCGCTGCCGCCGTCGGCGGCCTGGAGGTGCTGTCGCCGGTGCCGCGAATGGCCACGGTGGCGCCGTTGCTCGACGATCCGGTCCGGGCGGTGCGTATCGAGGCGGCGCGCGTCCTGACGACGGTCCCCCGCACCGAGCTCAGCTCGTCACAAGCCGCCTCGTTCGACGCGGCGCTGGGCGAGTTCGTCGACGCCCAGGCGGCCGCCGCCGACATGCCGGCGGCGCACCTCAATCTCGGCGTGCTCGATACGCAACGCGGTGACCTCGACGCCGCCGTGGCGAAGTACCTGACGGCGCTGCGGCTCGACCCCTATTTCCTCCCGGCGCGCTTCAACCTGGTCAACCTCTACAACCAGCAGGGGCGCAACGACGAGGCCGAAGCGATGCTGCGCGAGGGAATCAGACGCGCGCCTGACGAAGGAGAGCTCCACTACTCACTCGGCCTCCTGCTGGCCGAGCTGGAACGACTCGACGAGGCGACCGCGAGCCTGGGACGCGCCGCCGACCTGATGCCCGAGCGCGCCCGTGTGCGGTACAACTACGCGCTCGGTCTGCAGCAGCTCGGTCGCCTAGACGACGCCGAAGCTGCGCTCGTCGAGGCCAACGAGGTTGCCCCCGAAGACGGCGATATCCTCGTGGCGCTGACACAGCTCCTCATGCAGCGTCGAGCGTGGGACAGCGCGCGCGAGTACGCCCAGGCGCTTTTCGATCTCAACCCGGGCGCGCCGGGCGCGCAACGACTGCTCAACGAGATCCAGCTGCGCGAGCTGCGCGACAGATAGTCGGATCGACCCCTTGGCGCCCGACTAATTAGAAGGACCAGCCGAACGACGTCACGACGCTGTAGTCATTCCGCGCCGCGTTCTCGGATGGCGGGTCGCTGTCGAAGCTATTGCGGAACGTCACGTTGAAGAAGAAGTCGCTCACGAGCTCGCGTCGGACGCGCGCATCGAGCTCCATTCGCGAGCGACCCCGGTCGGTGAGACTGGGGAAGAAGACGAAGGTGCTCGTCACGTCGGTCTTCGGATAGTCGAAGGTGAACCACTCCAGCTCCGCCGCCAGGGCCCCTTCGAGATTGTTACGGCCGGGCGTGTCATCGAGAAACTCCTCGCGGTTGACGACCGCGCCGGCGAGCACGCCGAACAGCACAACGTTGGTCTGCACGAGACGCCGCTGATAGGCACCCCCCACCTGCGACCGCAGCTTCAACTGCAGCTCGTCGTTGCGCTCGAGCTAACTGAGCACCGTCACGTCCCAGCGCCGGCCGAAAAATCTGGTGATGTTCACCGACCCGTTGTGCCGGCGGCTGTCCTCGGCGCCGGCCTGTGCGGAGAAGAACGAGCCGGCGCTCAGCGTCGTTTCGAGTCTCTCGGTGCGGCGTCTGAAACTGGTGGAGAACGTCAGCTGGGTCGACTCCCCCGCCGCCGCGAAGTTGTAGCCGAGGTCGACCGACCCGTCCCACTGATCCCAGATGCTGGGGCTGGCCGGTTTGATGAAGACGATGCGGTCGAGGTCCAGTATCACTTGCTCCGAGCCGACGACCAGTTCGCCCGCGGTACCGGTGCCGCCGAGTGATCCGACGAACTGCTCGCCCGAGCGAAGCTCCACCTCGAACCGGGCGGGGCTCGAGACCTGGGCCACGTCGTCCCATTCGACGTAGATGGTCTCCATGCCGTCGGTGCTCGCCCGCAGCCGGCCGCGCTCGAGCTTTTCGATCTCGACGGTCACCCGCTACGCCGTCGGCGGCGGCCATGCCGTCGCGCTGCACGGCGCGGTGCGAGGCACGGTCGATATCAACATCGTCGTGGCGTGGAGCTTGGACTCGCTCCAGCGCGCCGAAAAGGCCCTGGTCGTTCTCGATTTTGTTTCACGGCTACCGGTGGCCGCGGGCGAAATCTACCGCTTCCGCGACGAGTACGTAGCGAACCGCAATCTGGTGGCGTGGAACTTCTACAATCCCTTGAACCCCGCGGAACAGGTCGACATCGTCATTACCTACGACCTGACCGGGAAGCGACGTCACCGCGTCGTGACCGCCGACGGTCCGGTCCACACCCTGAGCCGCGAGGATCTCATCTCCATGAAACGAGCCAGTGGCAGACCGCAGGATCTCGAAGACGCCGGCGCGCTAGAGCGTTTGCCATGAAGGCGGTCCAGCGGTTCACGGACGATTACCTCGATCAGTGCCGGACGATGACTCCGGATCAAATCATCCGTTTCCTCGACGACTTTCGCCCTCTGCACGGTAGTACGCCGGCGCCGTCAAAGGCGATCAGCATCAAGGTGCCGACTGATCCACTGAACGCGTTCAAGGCGCGGGCCGCGCTGGCCAGGACGCCGTATCAAACGCAGATCAAAGCGTTGATGAAGGCGTGGGTGTTGGACCGTTGATCGCGCTCGCCTTCGTGCTCGCCCTGCTCGGTGGCACATCCCTGGCCGCGGCACAGTCGGCGGACGACGATGCCGCCGCGCAACGCGACCTCGGTGACGTCATCGCGGCGATCTTCGGAGGTGATGACGATGCCGAGGCGGACGCCGGGAGGACGGCCGAGGAGGAGGAGCAGAACGAGACGCGTTTCTTGATCTTCCCGACGCTCGGCAGCAACCCGGCGCTCGGGGTCGCGGGTGGCGCGCTCGCCACCATCACGGGGTACTGGGGCGACTCGGAGACGACACCGCTCTCGTCGACGCTTGTGTCGGCCTCGTTCACGACGAAGAAGCAGGTGCTGATCGTCGCGCGGTCCGACCTCTACGCGCCGAACGACAGCTGGCATCTGACGGGCGACTGGCGATTCTACGACTTCGTCGAGCGCACCCACGGGCTTGGCAGCGACCAGCCGGCGAACACCTTCATCGACGTCAGCTACGACTGGTATCGCTTCCACCAGGTGGTCTCGCGCCCGGTCTGGGGCGGACTCGAGATTGGCGTCGGGTATCACCTCGATGCCCGCCGCAACATCGCCCCGCGGGATCCGCCCGCCGTGCTCCCAACGGCGCTCGAAGATCCGGGCGTCGAATCCGGCTCGTCGACGTCGTCCGGGGTTTCGCTGAACCTCGTCTACGACCGGCGCGACCACCCGCTGAACCCGGAGCGCGGCGTCCTCGGGCGGGTCAGCTATGCGTTCTATCGCACCGGGCTCGGCAGCGAGCTCGACTGGGACAACCTGCAGCTCGAGGGGCGCGCCTACCGGCGACTCCCGGGGCGGCGTCGGCAGGCACTGTCGGTCTGGGGCCTCGCCTGGCTGACGCGCGCGGGAGAACCGTCCTATTTCGATCTGCCGAGCGTCGGCTGGGATGCGTACGGTCGCACCGGGCGGGGCTACCGGGCCGGACGCTTTCGCGGCCGCGACTGGGTATACACCGAGGCCGAGTATCGCGTTGACCTGACACGGAACGGGCTGCTTGGCGCCGCGGCGTTCGTCAACGCCAGCCGATTCAGCGACATCGAAACGAACGACCTGCAGCGGGTGGTCCCGGGCGGCGGGGTGGGACTCCGGATCAAGCTCGACAAGGAGCGCCGGTCGAACCTGGCGGTCGACGTCGCATGGGGTCGCGAGGGGTCGTCGGGGCTCTATCTGGCGATCAACGAAGCGTTTTAGTACCTGAACAAGTACGACAACTTGGCGAAGACCGCGCGGTTCGTCCGCTCAAGGGCGGTCGTCGGAAACAGCACGTCATCGATGCGGGTACCACGCTGATAGCGGTCGTCGTACCCCAGGAACGCGACGGTGCCGGCATTAACACGGTAGGTCAGCAGGATGTTGTTCCCCAGCGTCACCGCCTGCGTGTTGTGCTCCATGATGTGGCGCAACCCGAATCGGTCGCTGAACTGGAAGGTGGTCCGGAGCCGGTAGATCGTGACGTCGAACACTTCGGTGTCATCGGCCGGGTCGACGAAGCGACTGAAGATGCCGTCCAGCCGCGTCGTGAGCCGCGAGTTTGGCCGGAGGTTGAGCAGGAAGTTGCCGGTCATCGAGCGACCGAGAAACGGGCTGTCGCTGAAGAAGATCCCGTCGCCCCAGTTGAACCCGCTGGTCGCACCCATGAACGGCGTGCTGATCAGGATCGCGTAGAACCCGTACCCGGTTCTCCGAAAGTCAATCTCCTGAAAGCGCTCGAGGTCGCGGCTGACGGTGCCGCTGATCGACATATTGTTCAGAAACTGGAAGTTGGCCTGCCCAAGAATCTGCTCATCCTGCAGCACGCCCGCGTGGTCGTAGAGCCGCAGATAGGTAAACGACGGCCCCCAGGTGATCAACGATGATTCCGGCCACCAGCGGTACGACACGGTGCCGGACGCCTGACGCAGGTCGACACGCGGGAGGAAGCCGCTCTCGGTCCGGAACTCCGGATCGATGCTGCTGTAGGAGGCGCTGTACCCGAGGTTGCGGCCTTGCCGCGTCAGGTCCGCTTCGACGGCGGGCCCGCTCAGCGCGCCTTCCACCTCGTTCCGCGTCGACGAGCCGACCGCCAGGAAGCTTGCGCGATGTGTTCGCCCCAAGCGGAACCGCGCGTCGATCCCCCCGACCCGGTTGTAGTCTTCCCCGAATTCCCGCGCCGTCAGGATCGCGCCGAGATACGACTCCGAGTATAAGTCGTACCGGGCGCGCCCGACGACGGTCTGCGCCGTCGTCCCAAACCGCGGGTCGGCCGGATCGTCGAGACGACCCGCCGCCTCGTCGTTGGCCAGGACGAAGCCGAGCGTCGTATCGCCCACCTTGCCCGTCAGCTTGCCGCCGAAGCGCGGGTCGACGATCGTTCGCGTGTGCAGCAGGTTGAGCGGGGTCGAGGTCTGGAAGATCTCCTGTCCCTCGAGGAAGAACGGACGTTGCTCCGGAAAGAAAAGCGCGAACCGCTGGTTCGTCTCGATCTGCGGCCGGTCCGACTCGATCTGCGAAAAGTCGGGGTTGTAGGTCAGATCAGCCGTCAGGTTCGGCGTAATCCCGTATTTGAACCCCACCCCGATGTCACCATCGGGATCGCGCTGATGGTAATCGTCGGTCTCCTGATCAAGTGACCCGAAGCTCACGCCGGTCACCTCCGGCAGGATCTCGAGGTTCCGGCTTTGGGAGAGGTCCTCGAGCCCGTCGAGGACGCCGAACTGCGTCAGCTGCCCGGCGACGTCGCGGGAGATCGGCGCCCATGATTGCGCCTCGGAACGCCCGCGGATCCGACGGGTGATCTGAAACCCCCAGCGATGCGCCTCCCCGGCCGCCCGCGCCGGATACCGCAGGCTCTTGAACGGAATCGCCATCTCGGCGGTCCACCCGTCGTCGACCACCTGACCGCCAGTTTCGAACAGCGTGTTCCACGACGAGTCGCCCGGTATGCCGAACGACCCGGAGCTCACCAGCGTGCTGCCGCCACTGCTGCGACGCGACCCGCTGCTCCGCGCGCCGGTCTGCGCGCTGCTCGACGACACCCGACGCCCGGTGCTGCCGTCCGCAGTCACCAGCGAGTCCCCCTGGACGCCGTACCCGCTCACGGAAAACTGGTACGCGCGTTGTTGGTCGAGAAATGGATCAAACAGCACCGACATCTCGTCGTCGCCGCGACTCTGGTCGCGGTCGGTGCGATTGACCCGCATCATCGACGGTTCGCGGTAATGCGCGTAGAAGGCGAAGTACATGTTGTCGCTGTCGTACGCCATCCACATTTCGGTCTCCTCGCTGCCGGGTGCCCCCGCCACCGGCGCGATCTGCACGAACTCGGTGATGTGCGTCGCGGTCTCCCAGACGGAGTCATCGAGACGACCATCGATCTGCGGCGGCGTGGTCGTCCTGGAAATAACCGCACGGGGACGATCGTCCGGCGGGACCGTCGCAAACCCGCCGCGAGCACCGCTTCGACTCCCACCGCGGGGCGGGGCGTCGGCGTCCTCTAACTCGAGCACACCGAGCACACCACCCAGGGTGGGTACGATCTGATCCTGCAGCTGAAAGAGGTCAGCGAGCGGACCATCGACCTTGCCGCTCTGCCGCACGGCGCCGGTGTCGACGTCGATGAGCCTCACCGTGATCCTGAATTGTTCACCGATCCGCTGATACGCGCCTTCGACGAGCCACCGCGCGCTGGCCTCGCCCACCACCACCGCCATCCCCAGGCGTTCGAGATCACTCGCCACCGTGTCCGCGATCCCGGCCCCGATCCAATCGTCGGAGGGCTGCGCGCTGAGATTGACGAACGGGGCGACGGCCACGGTGTCGTGCGATTGGGCCACCGCCACGGGCGGAACGGCGAGTGTGATTCCGAGTACGACGCTTGGCGGGATGCAGCGCGCCCAGAGTTGCGTGGTCAACTCGGTCAATATATCGGATAGCGGGCGCTACATCTCAAAGACCTGGTAGGATACCCGCTTCCACGCACCGCCTTCCCGGGCCCAGAGCAGACCGAGCGCACCACCGTCACGCCGTTTGAAGCGGAACAGGACCCCGTGATACGACGTGTCCGAGACCTGTCCCCGCTCCTGGCCACACAGGTACTGCGCAGAGTCCTCGGGGCTCATCTCGGCCATCGCAAACTCGCCGTCGAACGTGTGGTCGATGAGCACCCGGTCGGGGTTGAGCGGCGCCTCGGCGTCAACCGCCTCGGTCAGGTTGTCGAGCCGCCCCATCTCCGGACGAGTAAGTAGCACCAAGGAGTAGGATAGGAAGGTGGCCCATAGTCGACTGCGTGTCTGGCGGCCGACGGCAGGCGGATGGATCGTTATCACCACGGTGCTCCTCGCCTGTAGCCTCTCTCCGCCGTCAGCACGGGCCCAGCCGCAACAGCAACAACAGCTGTACATCCGGGTCGTCGACCAGCCGACCGGTGTGATGGTGACCGATCTCCACCGGGAGGAAGTGGTGATCTCGGAGGACGGCGTGGTGCGACCAGTCCTCGACGTGCGACCAGCGAATCTCCCCCTCAAGCTTGCGATTCTCGTGGACAACGGTGACACCGCCGCACGCGCGTTCGGCTTGGTGCAGGACGGGCTCCGCAGCTTCATCGACCGCCTGCCGGCGAATCAGGAGGTGTCGCTGCTCGCCTTGACGCCGGAGCCTCGATGGGTCTTGCGCGCGGCGACCATGTCGCTCGTCGCAACCGGGGGTGGGCTCGTCTTTGGTGGCGACATCAATGGGCGGTTTCGGGCCTTCGACCAGGAGACCGGCGAGGTGCTGTGGGAAATCAACCTCGGCTCACCGGTCAGCGGCTTTCCAATCAGCTACGCCGTCGAGGGTCGGCAGTATGTGGCGGTCAGCACCGGCGTGGGGGGGGACAGCGTCGCACTTTGCCGGCCTCACGCCCGAGATCCGGGCGAGCTCGGGCAACAACCTGTTCGTGTTCGCCTTGCCGGAGTAAGAACCCTTGGGGGGAACAGTTATGAACGCGCAGAAATCTCGGAGCACGATTCGCAACGCGGTGTTAGCGGCCTTGGTGATCATTCCGGTCTCCGCCCTTGCCTTCTGGTCCTCCACGTGTCCGTGTGAGCGCACGCCCGGCTTTTACTTGATGGGGGCTGCGGCCGAGGATCAGGTGGCCGACTGGTCGTTTGCCAACGAGGTCACGCTCTGTCAGATCCAGATCAGCATCGGCCTGCTGCCACACTCGATCAACCTGAACTGCATGTCGACGCCGGCGGGCGACCTCTATCTCAGCTGTTCCCAATGCGCCGCCAAGCGCTGGTCCAATGCCGCACTCGAGAACGACGTCGCTCGCCTCCGGCTGAACGGCACGGTCTACCCGGTCACCGTGACCCGGGTGATGGACACCGGCGAGCTCGACCGGGCCTGGCTCGCCCGGGTGACGAAGCTGAACGCACTCCCCGCACCGGCGAACCCCGCTCCGCCTCCAGGCACCCCACGGCCGGACGGTTGGTGGACCTTCCGCGTGGAGTCGAGGTAGGTGCACGGTTCACGGTTCACGGTCCGCTGAAGCCCGATCCAGGATAGACACCACCGTCGACGTTGCTAGCGCGTAGCCGAGCGCACCAGCCGTCAGCGTCAAGAACGACGCGGCGTCCCGGAACAGACCGAGCCGTGCCACGGACAGGACCACGAGCGGCACGAAATAGAGGACCCCATTCCAGCGCCCGATCGCGCTCATCCGTAGCTGCTTCTGCCGGTGCAGCAGATAGGAGTCGAGCACGTATTGGCCAAAGGCGATGATGATCAAGACTGGCAGGATCGGTGTCACGAGCCCGGCCCGGGCGGCACCGGCCAGCCCGGCCGTCACGAACACGAAATCGGTGGCGTGGTCGAACAGCTGGCCCCTGGCCGAGGCGGTCTCCGTCATGCGCGCGACTCGCCCGTCCCAGTAGTCGGTCGCGATCGCCACACCCAACAGCACGAGCAGGACGCTCGGGTCGAGGAACGCTGGTCGGGCGAAGGCGACGGCGACCGGCGCGACCAGCAGCAGCCGCAGCGCGGTGAGCGCATGGGCCATTACCGCCCAAACAGCTCACGCTTAGCCCGGGACCAGAAGACCACCCCGATCAGCGCGTTGAACAAGATGAAGAAGTTGTGCTGCACGAATCCAAACGCCGCCATCTGGCCTTCGCTCTCGGGAAAGAGAATGACCCAGAAGGTAATCGCCGCCGCTCGCATCGGCGTGGGGACGGCTGCGGCAAAGAAGATGACCGGCAAGTAGCCCAGGAGCGAGAGGAAGGATGCCTCGACGCCGAACAGTCTCAACGCCAGCGTGTAGACGAGCACCGCCGCCAGGAGTGCCGGCGAGCGGAGCAAGAAGAACAACCCGTAGTGCTTGAGCGTCGCCATCTTGAAGGCATGGACGATCTTCCGGTTCCGCAGCTGATTCCCGGCAAGGACCCTCCCCCGAAAATAGAGAATCCACACGGCGAATACCGCGGCGCCGACCGCAGCAATGTAGGGAATGAGACCGAACACCTCGGGGAGCGAATCGCCGCTCAGGGCGAAGCCGATGGTGGCCCAGATCAGCAGATAGAAGACCTCGCAGAACATGATGAACAGCATCACCGACGCCACCTCCCATCCCGGCACCTGGTCGCGCTTGTTCAGGTAGAGGGCCATCGCGCCTTTGCCTATCTGTTCGTTGAACATGGAGATGATGTAGGCGCTCGCGCGAATCGGCAGGATGTCCCGGTAGCGGATCGGTTTGACGAACCAGTTGAGAGCCCGGGTCACGACCAGCGTATCGACCACGAAATAGAAGCCGGAGTACGCCATCATCAGTCCCAGCCAGGGTAGCCACCGCACATTGGCAAACACCCGCGTCATGTACTCGACGAGTGACAACCCCTCGCGCGCCGCGGCGCCATTCAGACGGTAGTACAGGTAGGCGAAACAGCCGGCGGTGATGGCCAGGAAGACGACGCGACCCAGCGTGCTCGAGCCGCGGGATGCACCCGGTTCGTTCTTGGTGGTCTCGGATTCGGTCACTGGCGGGGGGTCTTCTCGGGAAGGAGTTTCTCCAGGGTCTCCGTGAGCGGGGTGAGACTCACGCCCAGGTCGACATCTGCATTCGTTCGCACCGATTCGTCAGCGGTGATCACGTCGATCACCGTGTGGGTCATGCCGCCTGGTCGGATCCATCCAGCCACGGCCGCACCCAGCTTGGCGGTCCAGACCGGGACGGCGGCGACCGACACATTGTGACCCATCAGCTGTCCGGTCTTGATGATCAGATCGCGATGGGTCACCGGCTCCGGTCCCACGAGCTCGTGCACGGCCACGCCGTCCGCCTGCGCCCGACAGCAACGCAGAATGGCGTCGCTCAGGTCGTCCACATCCAGCGGGCGTAACGAGTGGTGCCCGCCCCCCAGCACACGCACCGATGCTCGTGATGCCATGCCGACGAGTGCCTGGGCCCCGGCGGTGCCCGGACCCAACAGGATTGGCGTGCGGATGATGGTGGCGGCGATGCTGTACTCCGCGACGATCTGTTCAGCCACACCCTTCGAGTGGTAATAGCGATTGCTCGAGTGGATGTCAGCCCCAAGGGCGCTGATGAGCACGATGTGATCCACACCGGCGTGTCGACACGCCTCCACCACCGCCCGTGTCGCGTCGACGTTGGCGGTCTGATAGCTCGAGTGCTTGCTTTCCACGAGAATGCCGGCGAGATGCACCAAACAGCCGGCTCCCTCGAGCAGGGCCGCCAGGGAGTCGCCCTCACCGTAGCGAATCACGCAGGGGGTGATCCGCGGATCGGACGGGAGGGTCGCGATCGCCTCTCGCCGGCGAACGCCGGCGCTGGCCTGAACGTCGTCCTGGCCCGCCAAGTGCCCCAACAGGACTTTCCCGACGCTGCTGTTGGCTCCCGTGATAGCGATGCGCATAGATCAGTAGAATCATCCTACGGCATGGAACACACGACAACTGCGCGGCCGTCCCGTGACGAGGCGCTGCGCCTCGTGCGTGACTCCGACTTACCTGCGCTGATGGAGCGGGCGTCGACCCTGAGAGACGCGGGGTTTGGCAACACGGTCACGTACTCCAGGAAGGTCTTCGTTCCGCTCACTCAGCTGTGCCGTGATGTGTGTCACTACTGCACGTTCGCGCAACCGGCCAAGCCTGGTGAGCGCGCCTATCTGACGATCGATGAAGTGATCGACATTGCTCGGCAGGGCGCGGATGCCGGCTGCCGGGAGGCCCTCTTCACGCTCGGGGACAAGCCGGAGGTGAGATACCCCCAGGCTCGGGAAGAACTGGCCGAGTTGGGATACTCCACGACCATCGACTACCTCGTGGCCGCGGCCAAGGCGGTCTTCGAGGCCACCGGCCTCTTCCCGCACGCAAATCCGGGAATCGCCACCCGCGATGAGCTGATCGCATTGAAGGAGACCTGCCCGTCGCAGGGCATGATGCTCGAGAGTGTGTCACGGCGCCTGCTCGAGCGAGGCGAGGCGCACTTCGGCTCACCGGATAAGGATCCGGAGGCGAGGCTCGAGACGATGCGGGCGGCGGGCGAACTCGGAATCCCCTACACGTCAGGCATCCTCATTGGTATCGGTGAGACGCGGGAAGAGCGGATTGAGTCGCTTCTGGCGCTGCGGGATCTCCACGACACGTACGGTCACATTCAGGAAATCATCGTTCAGAACTTCAGGGCCAAAGAGGGCACCGCAATGGCCGGCGCTCCTGAACCCGAACTGGATGACCTCCTATGGACGATCGCTAGCGCCCGGATCATCTTTGGTCCCCACATGGCGATTCAGGCTCCCCCGAACTTGAGTCCGGACACGTTCGGCATCTTGATCCGGGCCGGACTCAACGACTGGGGAGGGGTCTCTCCGGTGACCCTGGACCATGTGAATCCGGAGGCGCCATGGCCACACCTGGAGCTTCTGGCCAGGCAGACCGAGGAAGAGGGCAAGGTCCTCGTGGAACGGCTCACCGCCTATCCCCGCTACGTCAGAGAGATGGGCGCCTGGATCGCGGAGGGTTTGCGACCCGCCTTGGTCCAGGGATCGGACGCCGAAGGATTCGCCCGAGTAGATTCGTGGTCGCCGGGTGATGGTGATGCTCGATTGCCCGAGACGTTGTTGCGTCGCATTGGCACCACGTCCGCTCTGAATCTTTCGACGGGGCCATCGAAGAAAATAGACGAGCTGTGTGCCAAAGCGAGTCGCGGCATTGCGCTCACAGAGTGTGAGATTGCCGAGTTGTTCTCGGCCCGAGGCGATGATGTCGTCGCCGTCTTGCGGGCGGCCGACGCCCTTCGCCAACAGGTCAACGGCGATGAAGTGACGTACGTGGTCAATCGCAACATCAACTACACGAACGTCTGCTATTTCCGGTGCCAGTTCTGTGCATTCTCCAAAGGCAAGCTCAGCGAGAATCTGCGTGGAGCCTCCTATGACCTCGATCTGGATGAGATCAGCCGCCGCAGCATCGAGGCGTGGGAGCGAGGCGGCACCGAGGTCTGCATGCAGGGCGGAATCCACCCGGAGTACACCGGGGAGACCTATCTGGAGATTTGTCGAACGGTGAAGTCAGCGGTGCCCGAGATGCATGTGCATGCATTTTCGCCACTGGAAGTCTGGCAGGGCGCCGACACGCTCGGGCTGTCGCTTCGGGACTTCTTGGTGCGGTTGCAGGATGCCGGACTCGGCACCTTGCCTGGCACGGCGGCCGAAGTCTTGGACGATGAGGTCAGACAAGAGTTGTGTCCCGACAAGCTCACGACGGATCAGTGGTTGGAGGTGATGGCCACCGCGCATGACGTCGGGTTCAAGACCACGGCCACCATCATGTACGGCCATATCGATCGCCCCCTGCACTGGGGCCGGCACCTGAAGCGAATCAGGGACTTGCAGGTGCAGACCGGTGGGTTTACCGAATTTGTTCCCCTGCCGTTCGTGCATATGGAGGCACCGATTTACTTGAAGGGAAAAGCCCGCAAAGGCCCGACGTTCAGAGAATCGCTGCTGATGCACGCGGTCGCGCGACTGGCGTTGCATCCGGTGATTCCGAACATTCAGGCGTCGTGGGTGAAAATGGGACCGCGCGGCGTGGCCGAGTGCCTCAACGCCGGAGTCAACGACCTGGGTGGCACCTTGATGAACGAGAGTATTACGAGGGCCGCGGGGGCGTCGTTTGGTCAGGAGCTCCCGCCCGAGGAGATGGAATCGGTCATTGCATCCGTGAACCGGATTCCCAGACAGCGTTCAACGGCCTATGGGGAGCCGCCGGAACACCAGGTGAGACGATCGTTTGGCGCGGCGGAGTTGCTCCCGGTTATTCAGACGCCGGCGACTACTCAATCACATTGATGAGCGCGTAGGTGATCGACTCGCCCGGCACCACCACCACCTGGTGCCAAGCACGCGCGGGCACATGGAGCATGTCGCCCTCGGTGACCTGGAACTTCTGAGCGCCGCTGAGCTGGGGCCGCTGCTCTTCCGGGGACAGACCGTCTTTCCAGTTCACCCGCTCCCCACCGATACGAGCCGTGCCCGACCCGTTGGGGGTGAGCCAAACCGGGTGGATCATGCCACTCGCTGCGGTCCGCGCCAAGGACATTGCCTTTCTGATCAGCGTCTCCGGTGCGGCCGTCCTCGGGGCCGAGACGACGATCGATCATGCGCAACGCGCAATGGAAGCCGCGGGCACGCCGCCCCGGGCCGTCGAGCGGATCCTCGGCGTGCTGAAGCTGCAGTACGACTACGCGCGAACGGGCGAGGGATGAGACGAGTACGCGGCGGCCCGTGAGGCACTCGCCGCGCGGATGGGCCCGGCGCCCGACACGATCCCGGGAACCCCGGACGATCCCTACTGGCAATGCATGCGACGGTTGTACTTCTACGACCCCGCCCCGACGCTTCGCCAACTCCGGGTGCCGACCCTCGCGCTGTTCGGAGAGTTGGACAACAACATCTTGGCGGAGAAGAACCAGCCCGCCTGGGAGGCGGCGCTTCGTGCCGATGGCCACCCGGACTACACGTTACGAACGCT
The DNA here is from genome assembly GCA_963662965.1 of Vicinamibacterales bacterium. Lineage (GTDB taxonomy): Bacteria > Acidobacteriota > Vicinamibacteria > Vicinamibacterales > UBA8438 > DTWD01. The sequence goes on from OY759970.1 coordinate 1,649,363, forward strand.
GCCGAACGCGAACCACCTTCAGCTCGAGGCGGTGGTTTGCAACAACGCGGAGATGGCGTCATTGCAGCGATTCGTGCCAGCCTACTTCACCACCGTCCACGACTGGGCTCGCGGAACGGATCCAAGGTTTCGGCGTGCCCAGGTAGCTACTTCCAGCCGCTCGACTTGCGCGTGAACCGTGCGGGCAACGCCGGCTTGCGCTCCCGTTCGGGCTCCGGCTCCCCCGCCGCGAGGGTGATCTCGCGTTCGAGCTCCTCTTCGTTGGGCAGACCGGCGAACTGCTCCACGAACATCAGGGAGTGTTGCGACGGGATCTCAAATGTTTTGCCGCAGGTCTTACAGGTGACGTGGTCGTCGACGCGAAGCAGGTAGTCGCGCAGCTTCTCGAACTTGGCCAGATCCTCCCGGTTGGCCCCGGCCGGCAGCCTGTTTTTCTTCGAGTGCCGGACCCACCGAATGCTGTACTCGCCGGTGCGCCGGCACCGGGGGCACTGGTATCGCCCGGATCGGGTTTCCGGCTTCTTGTGAAAAAGGGCCTGCTCGTTGAGCGCCATCCCCGTAATGGTAACAATCTCCGGCGACGCAGGTGATATGGTCATGGTCCTTCGTCTCTCAAGGAGCGATCGATGCCGGTCATTACCCACGCGGCATACCGACGCGTCATGCTGTCCCTATTGGCGCTGTGCGCTTCGGCTTCGTCATCAAGTGAAGCTGTCGCGCAAGAGGTCGGTGCCGTAGCGGACAAAGTTGCCATTGCGGAACAGCTTGCGCAGTACTCCTATCGGTGGGACGCCAAAGACGGAGAGGAGTTTGCGGACCTCTTTACCGAGGACGGCGTCATGGAGCGCTGGCGTGAAGGTGAGCTGGTGAGCGGGTCCCGGGTCGTGGGTCGTCAGGCCATCCTTGACTATGCCAATGGGTCCCGTCACGGGCGGCTCGCCGATCGACAGACCCGGCACCATTTTTCCGCGCTCGTGTTCTTGGAGCTCTCGGCCGATTCCGCCGTCACGGAAAACATGGCCTTGATCACGCACCAAACCGCGGACGATAGAGCCCCATTCATTGCCTCGTCTGGAATTTACCTAAACACCTGGAAGCGGACTGACCACGGCTGGAAGATTGCCGAGCGCGTCTTGTTTACCGACCGCTTCACCAAGCCCTGACGATGTGACGAGGATCCCATGAGCCCCATTGCTCGTAGTCGAGGTCCGTTGCTTGCCGTCACGCTGGCGCTCGCTGTCGGCAGCGTGTCCTCGTTCGCCCAGCGGCGTGACGGGGTGCCGGCGCTGCCACCGCCGGACCGGCAGGTCGTGCTCCGCACCGCCGAGGTGCCTCGGATTCGCGTCGTGGTGATCGCCGGCGGGCTCTCGCATCCTTGGGGAATGGCGTTCAGACGCAACGGCGACATCCTCGTGACGGAACGTGACACCGGCACCCTGCGGGTGATCCGCGACGGCCAGCTTCTGGAGCGAGACATCCCGGGTGTGCCAGAGGTGTTCTCCGAGCCGGTCCGCGCCGGGCTGATGGACATCGCGCTCCACCCGGATGATGACCGCATCGTCTACGTGACCTATTCCAAGTCGATCGAGCGGGACGGAGAATCGGGCGTGACGGTCGCGCTCGCCCGAGGCCGCCTGGACGAAGGTGCGGGGGCGCTGACCGAGGTGCGTGACATCTTCGTCGCGGAAGGGATGGATCGCGGTATCGCCGCGTCCAGGGTCATGTTCGCCCCGGACGGCACGCTGTTCATGACGGTCGGCGGATCCTACGTGTTCGCGGACACCGGAGACTACGCGCAGGACCCCGGTACCCATTTCGGCAAGCTGATGCGGCTCAACGACGATGGGACGCCGCCCGACGACAACCCGTTCGTCGGCACGACGGGATACTTGCCGGAGATCTACTCCATGGGGCATCGGAACCAGCTCGGACTGGCGTTTCACCCGGAGACCGGCGACCTCTGGGCGACCGAGAACGGACCGCAGGGCGGTGACGAGGCCAACATCATCATGTCGGGCCGAAACTACGGCTGGCCGCTCGCCTCCTACAGCCGGGAGTACTCCGGCGTCCGGGTGACCGATACGCCGTGGCTGGCGGAGTTCGAGCAGCCGGAGATCCTCTGGTGGCCGTCGATCGGACCGTCGGGGTTGACCTTCTACACCGGCGAGCATTTTCCCGCCTGGCAGGGCAACCTCTTCGCCGGCTCGATGCGGGAAGGGGGGATGCCGCACACCGGGCATCTGGAGCGGATCGTGTTTAACCGGCAGGGACAGGAGATTCGACGGGAGTCGCTGCTCACCGAACTCAAGCAGCGCATCCGCGACGTCCGGCAGGGGCCCGACGGGTACTTGTATGTTTTGACCGACGAGGACAACGCGGTGCTGCTGCGACTCGAGCCGGCGCACGCGATCGTTGATCCCCCCGGCACCAACACGCTCGTCGACCGCCTGACGGAGCCTCGCGTCCCGCCACTCGCGGAGGCGGACTGGACCGAGGAGCAGCGCAGCGCGCGCTCGTGGAGCGGCACGCGCCAGACGGCCGTCCGGGGAACGCGCTCCGCACGCTGGCGCGGGTGCCGGCGCTGGCCGACCGGGTCTTTCCCTTCATGCGTTATCTCACCGCCGACTCGACGCTGTCGCCGCGTCATCGCGCCATCTTGATCCTGCGCACCGCGTGGCTCACCCAGAGTGCCAACCTCTGGGCGACGCACGCGAGTCGGGCCGGAGCGTCGGGATTGACCCTGACCGATGCCGACGTGCAACGCATTGCGGAGGGGCCGGCGGCTGAGGGGTGGAGCGAGTTTGATGCCGTCTTGCTTGGGCTGGCCGACGAGCTCTTCCGGAACGCGGCGGTGACCGACCAGACCTGGGAGGCGCTCTCCGAGCAGTACGACGTCTACAACGTGGTCGACGCCGTCATGACCGTGGCCGAGACGACGTCGAACGCGGTCCTGTTCAACTCGCTGGGGATTCAGCCTGACTCTGGCGAAGACGTGACCGCGCGCATCCCGAGTACAGATGTGGCCTACCGCGTGGACGTACCCGACCGCGAGCCGCCGCTCACGGCGCCGCGCATCGAACCGGTCGAGGGTGACGGCCTACGGGTCTCGCGCACCTTCCGCCGGCACCCAGAGATGGCCGACGCGCGCGCGACGAATCCAGGGTACGTGAATAACCCCGAACGGTCGCGTTTGACGCCGCACGACCGCGAGCTGCTCATCCTCCGCACGGGGTGGAACGCTCAAGCCGTGTACGAATGGGCGAAGCACGTCGGGAGTGTCGGCCGGGCGCGCGACCGCGGACTCGAGCCGCTCTGGATCGCGCAGGGCAAGGATGCGCGCGGCTGGAATGAGATCGAACGCGCCCTGATCGACGCGGCGGACGAGATGTATCGGGATGCGATGATCTCCGACGCGACCTGGGCGGCGTTGTCCGACCGCTACGACACGCACCAGATGATGAGCATCGCCGCCACGGCGGCGCGGTATCGAATGGTGTCGATGACCCTCAATGCCTTCGGCGTGCAACCGCTTCCAGATGACGAGCGATTGCCGGTGCTCGAAGACTATTGATCATCACGCACGCTGCTGATAAAGCTCCGTGGCTCGAGTAAGCGCCGAGAGCGAATTCGACCGGTTTACCGAGACACACCCGGCGTACGCCGAAACGTCTAGGCTCGATGACTTTCGTCGTGACGAGTTCGGACGGCTCGACGCGACTGGTCAGGTCTATCTCGATTACACCGGAGGCAGCCTCTACGCGGCAAGTCACGTGACGCGCCACCTCTCGCAGCTCGCGGAGGGTGTCTTCGGCAACCCGCACTCGCTGAATCCGCCATCTCGACGGTCGACCGCGCTGGTGGAGTCGTGTCGCAAGCGCATCCTACGTTTTTTCAAGGCCTCGCCGAAAGATTACGTCGTGGTGTTTACCGCGAACGCCAGCCACGCGTTGAAGCTCGTCGGCGAGTCCTATCCGTTCCGGCCAGACGATCGCTTTCTCCTCACGTTCGACAATCACAACTCGGTCAACGGGATTCGTGAGTTCGACCGCGTGCGCGGCGCGCAGACGCTGTATGTGCCGGTATTACCACCGGATCTCCGAGCTGATGAGTCAGTGCTGCTCGCCAGGCTCGAGGCCCATGAGAACACCAGCGGTCACAACTTGTTCGCCTACCCGGCGCAGTCGAATTTCTCCGGAGTCCGGCATCCACTGCAGTGGATTGACGTCGCGCACGAGGGTCACTGGGACGTGCTCCTCGACGCGGCGGCGTTCGTGCCGACGAACCGCCTCGATCTCAGCCGATGGAGTCCAGATTTTGTCGCGATGTCGTTCTACAAGATGTTCGGGTACCCGACCGGGGTCGGCGCTCTCGTCGCGCGTAGGTCGGCGCTCGACAAGCTCCATCGCCCTTGGTTTGCCGGCGGCACGGTGTCGGTTGCCTCGGTGCAAGGTGACCGCCATCACTTCGCAGCCGGAGCGCCCGCGTTCGAGGACGGCACGATTGACTACCTCAACATCCCGGCCGTCGAGATGGGGCTCGATCTTATCGACCAACTCGGCGTCGATCTGATCCAGACGCGCGTCGCTTGTCTCACGGCGTGGCTCCTCGAGGAGCTGTCCGGACTCCGGCACACGACGGGCCGTCGGCTCGCGCGGATCTATGGACCGCTGTCGTCGAAGGATCGAGGGGGCACGGTCGCCTTCAATTTCTACGACGCGTCGGGAGCGGTGATCTCGCACGACCAGATCGAGCAGCTGGCTGCCGACCAGGGGATCGCCCTGAGAACCGGGTGCTTCTGTAATCCAGGAGCGGGGGAGGTCGCGCTCGGCGTGAGCCAGAACGAGCTCACCCGCTGCTTCCGAGAATCGCAGGGGCGCATGGAGCGAGAGGACCTGATGCGCTGCATCGACGCCGAAAGCACCGGCGCCGTCAGGGTGTCACTGGGGTGGGCGTCGAACTTCGGCGACATGCACAGATTTCTCGCGTTCGCCGGAGCGCTCGTCAGCTGATAGGACTCGTCACTACCGAAGTGGTCCGTGCTTCCGCATATTGGCGGATCGAACGATCAGCATCGCCGAATCGACGCCCGGCGCGTCGGGCACCGCATGTTCAGCCCGACCCATTCTAGCGCCGCGGCGGGCCCTCCAGACCAAGAAATTGCTGCTATATTTGCGCTGCAAATACCGGCGCTCTACCCGGCTAGTCCCATCGGATGCGCATCATCATCATCGGCGGCGGAGCGGTCGGTTACCCGCTCGCCGTGGCGCTGTCAGCTCAACATGACGTGTTCGTCGTGGATCCCGATCCGCTGCGCGCCGCTCGGTTCGGCGATCTCGACGTCGAGTTCGTCACGGGCGGCGGCACCAACCCGAACGTACTCCGACGGGCGGGGGCCGACAGGTGCGAGCTTCTGATAGCGACGACGCGACTTGACGAGGTCAACATCGTCGTCTGCTCGCTGGGGAGTCAGCTCGGTGCGCGCCGGACTATTTGCTTTGTCACGAAGGAAGACTTCCTTCTTGCGCCGGGTGGGCCCGAACACCTCAAGGAACATTTCGGCATTGACTAGGTGATCTGGCCCGAGGCGCAGCTCGCGGCAGCCATCGAGCGGATCATCAGAGCACCTGGTGCCATCGATGCCAACGTCTTCGCCGATGGTCGCATCCAGCTGCTCGAGTTCCGTCTCGATGCCGTGTCCCCCTTCGTCGGCCGCTCGGTGGCGAGCCTGCCGCTCCCTCCGGGCGTCGTCATCGTGGCGCTGAAGCAGAGGGGGGACCAGACCTCGGTGCCGCGCGGAGCCAGCGTGTTGTCGTCGCAGGACAAGATGGTCGTGATGGGGACGCGCGAAGGAATGCGCCAACTGCGCGAGCAGATGTCGCTCGCAACCAGCGACGGGACCTCGCAATTGGTCACCATTATTGGTGGTGGCGACGTCGGATCCCGTCTCGCCCAGCAGCTCGATCAAGCTGAAGGTATCCGCCTGCGGGTCATTGAACGGGATCAGATACGTGGCGAGATGCTCGCGGCAACCCTCAGGCGAGGGCTGGTCCTGAGCGGCGATGGCACCGACTTGAAGCTGCTCGAGTCGGAGGACATCGGCCGGAGTGACGCGCTCGTCTCCGTCATTGACAACGACGAGCGAAATCTCCTCGCGTCGCTGTTGGGGCGTCAGCTCGGCGTCAAGCGGGTCATCACGCGCGTCAGCAAGCCGTCGAATCGTCGGCTGTTCGAGCGAGTCGGCGTCGACGTGGCGCTGTCCGCCCGCGGCGCCGCGGTGACCTCGGTCGTGCACCAGATCGACGGTGGACGTGCGAACCTGCTCACGGTGCTGGAGGAAGGACAGGCCCGCGTCCTGGAGATCGCGGTGCCCGAGGACTTTCCCGACGCGGCGGTCAAGGATCTGGGGCTTCCGCGCGAGTCGATCATCGGCACGGTGCTGAGAGACGACGACGTCATCGTCCCCGGAGGCGAGGACATGGTGCGAGGTGGGAACCACCTGCTGGTGTGCTGCACGAAGGCGGCGGTGGCTGACGTGCGCGATCTCTTCGCCTAGGAGCCCGTGGTGAAAGTCGCGCGTGGCCCCGAGAACCCGTTGAGTCGAAGTCGCGTCTGGCCAGTGCAAGGCGGGAACGGACAGGCCACTAGGTGCGTCTGCTTAACGTCGTTCACGTCACCGGCAACATCCTCAGATTGTTCGGGGCCACGTTCGTCGTGCCGATTGTGGTGGCGGCGCTCTATCGCGAGTGGACCGATATTCCGGGGTTTGTCATCGGCGGCGTCGTGAGCGCCGGGTTCGAACAGATCCTCCGGGTCGTGTCCCGCGACGCCGGAGATGACCTGCGACAGATTGAGGCGTTGGCCGTGGTCGCGGGCGCGTGGCTGATGCTGGCCGGGTTCGGCGCTGTCCCCTACGCGTGGGTCGGGTTCGACGTGGTCGACGCGCTGTTCGAGTCGATGTCGGGCATCACCACGACCGGCGCCACGATTCTGACCGACTTCGAGTCGCCGGGACACGGGCTGTTCTTCTGGCGGTCGATGACGCAGTGGCTCGGCGGGATGGGCGTGATTACCCTCGTGGTCGCCGTGCTGCCCCGGCTGGCTGTCGGTGTCCGGCAGCTGTTCGCCGCCGAGGCGCCCGGACCGACGGAGGAAAAGCTCGCGCCGCAGATCCCGAAAACGGCGGCCTACCTCTGGCGTGTGTACGCCGGACTTACCCTCGCCGCATTCATCGCCCTCTCCGTGGCCGGCATGCCGCTCTATGACGCGCTGTGTCACGCGATGACGACACTCTCGGCCGACGGGTTTTCGCCGCACGGCCAATCGATCATGGGCTACGCCAACCCGGCCGTCGAGTGGATCATCTGCGTGTTCATGTTTCTGGCCGGCGCGAATTTTGCGCTGCAGTACCGCGTACTCCTTGGTCGGCCGGGACTCCTTCTCCGCGACGACGAGTTCAAGGCCTATGCCGGCGTCGTCGTGTTGTCGACCGCGGTGCTCGGTGTTCTGCTCTGGACGCTCGAGGGGGACACCGGACCAGTGCGTCACGCCACGTTCCAAACGCTCTCGATTCTGACCACGACCGAGTATGCCAGCGTCGATTTTGAGCTGTGGTCCGATCAGGCCAAAAAGGTGGTGCCAGACCACGTGATGCGTGGTGTCCTGGTCTTTTTTCTCTTCTACATTCTGACCTTTGCCGTGTGCGCCGCCGCGGTCATCGGTCTCGGCGCGGACATCGTGACGGGGCTCACCGCAACGGTCGCCTCACTTGGCAACATCGGTCCGGGGTTTGGCGCGGTCGGTCCGATGGCGAGCTACGGCGGACTCCACCCGGCGAGCAAGCTGGTCTTGACAGCCGCCATGTGGATCGGCCGTCTCGAGGTGGTCACCGTCTTGGCCCTCCTCCGGCCGGAGGTATGGGTCGCGGCGCATTGGGTCGGTTTGGCGGAACGACGCATCGACGTTCGCTCGATGTGACCGCGAGCGGAACGACACCTGTACACCCGCGCCGCCGTGAAGCAGCGCCGCTGCGATCGACCACCCGCGCGTCTGTCGGTCCCTGTTCCTGGTCGCGACGCGGCCGGCCGCCACACCCAGGGCAGCGCCAAACGGGAGGTCGCTCAGCCAGTGACGTTGTTCACTCAGGCGCGACAGGGCAACCCAGGCGCCGACGGCGAGGCTGAGGACAGAGCGCGAACGAAACTGTACGTCGTCAAACCAATCCGGACTTTTGGGCCTGAGTTTCAAGAGAGACTGCTCGCCGGTTGCGCGTGCTGTGTCCGTGTAGATTCTCCCGCTTGCGTTGTGCCAGGGTCCTCCGTTTGATCTGTTCGCGTCGAGCGAGAATCGCTGACCGGCGCCCCTCGTAGACGTCGGCCGGGGTGATGTTGTCGAGTGCTTCATGCAGCCGGCGGTGGTTGTAGTCGTCGACGAAGCGAGCGATGGTCCGTTCGAGCTCCCACGGGTTGTGGTATTTCTCCAGCTTCACCACGTTTTTCATCGACCGGTGATACCGCTCGATCTTGCCCTGCGTCATCGGATGATACGGCGCGCTGCGCGTGTGCCCCAGGCCGTGCGTCTCAAGATAGGTGGCGAGCTCGACGTGATGTACGCCAAGGCGCCATACACCATGACCCAGCGGGCGGTGCACATTCACCCGACCGTGGCGGAGTTGATCCCGACGATGTTGGGTGACTTGAAGCCGCTGGACTGACCGCCGCCGGCGCGGCGACGGTGTTAGCTACTGTGGCTCGGCCGGCTTCACGACCGCGACGCTATTGACATCGCGCTCGTGTCCCGCCTTGTAGACGCCACGATCTTTCATCAGCTGACGCAGCAGCTCCGCCGTGTGGTCCGCTCGTTTGACGGTGCCGGTGTAGTGCACGCCGTCGGCGATCCGGAGCGGTGTCCATCCCTCGTCCGACTCCGCCAAGAGGTCGGCGCCTCTCTCGACGAGGAATTGCGCGATCGGATTCGCGCCCCGAAGGGCGGCGCCGTGGAGCGCCGTGTAGCCGCGGTCGTCGGCGACGGTCACGTCGCGGTCGCCCAGCTCGTAGGCGAGCTTGACCGCCTCGAACGCTTCCTCGTTGGTGCCGGCGCTCTCGCCGACGTTGAAGATGCCGACACCCGCCGCCACCATCAACGGAGAGGCGTTCCCCGCCGTCGGCAGCCGCGTGTCCGCGCCATGGTCAGAAAGTAGCCACATCAGCGGCACATCGGCGTGTTTCGCCGCGAGCAGATACGGCGTCGCGCCGACACGGTTCAGATTGTTGCGTTCGCGGTTGTTGAACCGCTCCGTTTGCCGGAGGTTCGGGCCGGCGCCGTTCTCGAGCAGGAACCGCACGAAGTCCAACGTGTCGAGACTGTCGGTGATGGGGACGGGCGGCATCCCCTTGCCCGAGTTCGGCCGACGCGTGTAGGCGAGCTGATGGAGCGCCGTCCACCCTTGCGCCGCGGCGTTCGGGTCGGCGCCTTCCTCGACCAAATACGTCGCGAGCGAGAAGTGGGCGTTGGCCACCGCGATGACCAGGGCGCTGGTGCCTTCCGGTCCTGGACGGCGCGATTGGGCCGCCTCGGTCTCGGTGGTCTCAGCCTCGGACGTCAGCGGCTGGATCGTGTCGTTCACGTCGGCGCCGGCTTCGAGAAGCGCGCTCACCGCCGCCCTCTGTCCGGACCGGACGGCGAAGAGCAACGCCGTCCAGCCGGCGTTCGACCGCTCGCTGACATCCGCGCCCAGCTCGATCAACGCATGAACGGCCACCGGATGGTTCTGAGCGGCCGCCCACATCAACGCCGTCTGGCCCCGCCAGCGCTCCCGAGCGCCGATGTTGGCGCCGTGGGCGAGGAGCAGTCGCAGCACGTCGACGTTGCCGGTGCGCGCCGCGGCCATCAGCACCGTCTCGCCCTCTGGCAGACTCGTGTTCGGATCGGCGCCCGCGTTCAGGAGTGCCTCGACGATCGGAGCGTTTCCCCGGCCCGCCGCCAGTACCAGCGGGGTGACGTCGTAGCGGTTCATTGCCGCGGCATCGGCGCCGGCGCGGAGCAGGAGCTGCGCCGTGTCGAGGTCACCCTTGTAGGCCGCCCAATGGAGGGCCGTGGTGCCGTCGACCTCGGGCGCGTTGACGTCGACGTTCTGCTCGAGAACGAGCGCACGGACCCTTGCCGTATCGGCCGCTTTAGCCGCTTCGACCAGCGGCACGTCGGCCTCGGCGGCCAGGCCGGTTCCGGTCAGCAGCGGCAACACCAGCAGCGACCACCAGCCGGCTCGATTTCTCACGATCCGTATGCTACCGCACTTCCGAGACCGGTCCCAGCCCGTGCGGCACTCAGGTTGACAGCCGATTCGGAAGCTGTACGAATAGAATTGGATCATGATGGGAGGTTGTGCCAGTCTCGGCGTCTCGGTGGCGGTGTTATTGGCGGCGACGAGCCCGCTGCGGGCGGCCGGCGAAGGCCAGCCGGCGGAGACGGCCGCCCCGGGGCAGCATGCCCTCGTCCTTGATCAGTATTGCGTCACGTGTCACAACGCGCCACTGGCGGCTCGTGGCACCGTCCCGATTTCGCTGGAGCCCGATGCGGCTGATCTCACCACGGTGCCCGCCAACGCGGAGCTGTGGGAGAAGGTGATCCGGAAGCTCCGGACGGGCTCGATGCCTCCGGCCGGGCGCCCACGGCCGGACCCCGCGACGAGCGACGCCTTTGCGGCGTGGCTCGAGACTCAGATCGACCAGGTCGCCGCCGCGCAGCCCAACCCCGGTCGGACCGAACCGCTGCACCGTCTGAACCGGACGGAATATCAAAACGTGGTTCGCGATCTGCTCGGGCTCGACATCGATGCGGCCGCGCTGGTGCCGGCCGACGACCAAAGCTACGGGTTCGACAACATTGCCGGCGTGTTGAAAGTCTCGCCGACCCTGCTCGAGCGCTACATGAGTGCGGCGCGCGAAATCAGCCGTCTCGCCGTCGGTGCGTCGGCGATGGCCCCCGGCGGCGAGACGTTCCGTATCGTCTCGGATCTGTCGCAATACGGCCACCGCGACGGCCTGCCGTTCGGCACGCGCGGCGGCATGTCGGTGTCGTACAACTTTCCGCGGGACGGCGAGTACGACATCAAGCTCCAGCTGCTGGACCTGTTTTCCGGCGCCCCCATCCGAGAGCCGCATCAGCTCGAAGTGAGCATCGACGGCGTCCGGGTGACGATCTTCAACCTCGGCCCGCCCGACCCCGACCGCGATCAGGGCGCGGCCTACAACACCGGTCCTGATGCGCTCGAGGTTCGTGTACCGGTCGAGGCCGGCCCGCGCGTCGTGACGGCCGCGTTCATCAAGAAGACCGACGCGCTGGCGGAAAGCGTTCGGCTCCCGTTCGACCGGCCGCATGGCGAAGGCGACTACCTGCTGTATCAGCCACACCTCGGCACGCTGACGATCACCGGGCCGTTCAATGCGACCGGCGTGGGCGACACGCCGGCACGCCGCCGCATCTTCGTCTGCCGGCCGTCGAACGAAAACGAAGCCGCGGCGTGCGCCGCCGAGATTCTGTCGACGTTAGCTCGGCGTGCCTACCGGCGGCCGGTGACCGACTCGGATCTCGAGGGCCTGCTGGCCTTCTACGACGAGGGTCGGCAAAGTGACCGTGGCAGTGGCAGTTTCGATGCGGGGATCGAACGCGCGCTGCGCGCGCTGCTCGTCAGCCCCGACTTCTTGTTCCGGGTGGTCACCGACCCGTCGGGGATCGACGCCGGGACGCCGTATCGCCTGAGCGACCTGGAGTTGGCGTCGCGGATCTCGTTCTTCCTCTGGAGCAGCATTCCCGACGACGCGCTGCTGGAAGCCGCCGCGCGCGGAGAGCTCGGCAGCCCGGACGGGGTCGAGCAGCAAGTCCGGCGAATGCTCGCCGATCCGCGGTCGGAGGCGTTGGCGAAGAACTTCGCCGGTCAGTGGCTACGGCTGCGCAATATCTCTGGCGCCCTGCCGTCCGATGTGATCTTTCCGAACTTTGGCGAGAGCTTGCGAAAAGACTTCGTCCGGGAAACGGAGCTGTTCTTCGATGCCGTCCTGCGTGAGAACCGCGCCGTCACCGAGCTCTTGACGGCGGACTACACCTTCCTCAACGAGCGCCTCGCCCGCCATTACGACATCCCCGGGGTCTACGGCAGTGACTTCAGACGCGTCACGCTCGCCGACGCTAACCGCCGCGGGCTGCTCGGCCAAGGCAGCGTCCTGACGGTCACGTCGTATCCCGACAGAACCTCGCCCGTCGGTCGCGGCAAATGGGTACTGGAGAACGTCCTCGGCACGCCCCCGCCGCCCCCACCGCCCAACGTCCCGGAGTTGGAGCCGACCGAGGAGACGGGCAAAGTGCTGGCGATGCGTGAGCGGATGGAGCAGCACCGCGCGAATCCGGTCTGCGCCAGTTGTCATCGCATCATGGACCCGCTCGGGTTGGCGCTCGAGAACTTCGACGCGGTCGGCCGCTGGCGCTCGAGCATGCCGGGCGGCACCGCCATCGATGCCTCCGGCGCGATGCCGGATGGCACGGCGTTCGACGGTCCGTCGGATCTTCGACAGCTGCTGGTGAAGAACCCCGAGCAGTTTGCCACGGTCATCACTGAGAAGCTGCTGACCTATGCGCTCGGTCGGGGTGTGGAGTACTACGACGTGCCGGCGGTCCGCCAGATCACGCGCGCCGCCGCTGCGGATGACTACCGGCTGGCTGCGCTCGTAGTCGGCGTCGTCAACAGCACGCCGTTTCAGATGCGGCTGGCCACCGCCAACTCTAACTAGACGCAAAACGGCCTAAGATTAGGACTGGCAGAGGAGAGTGAATGTTCATCACCAAGAAGGCGCTGCCCCGGCGAACGTTTCTCCGCGGGATGGGGGTCACGCTGGGACTACCGCTGCTCGACGCCATGATGCCCGCCGCGTCTGCGCTGGCCGGGACCGCGGCGAGACCGGTCCGACGCCTCGGCTTCGTCTACATACCAAACGGGGCGGTGATGTCGCATTGGCAGCCGGACGGCGACGGACCGATCACGGAGCTGTCGCCCTCCTTGAGTCCGCTGGCGCCGTTTCAGGATCAGACGATCGTCCCCATCGGCCTGAGCCAGAAGCAGGCCGAGGCGCTCGGTGACGGCAACGGCGAACATTCACGTGCGGGCACCGTGTGGCTGAGCGGCGTCCACCCGAAGGAAACCGAAGGCGCCGACGTGCGCAACGGCACGACGGCGGACCAGATCGCGGCGCGGCATATCGGTGGCGACACGCCCTTGGCCTCGCTCGAACTGGCGATGGAGCAGACGTACCTCATCGGCAACTGCGACAACGGCTATAGCTGCGTCTATACCAACAGCATCTCGTGGCGAACCCCGACGGCCCCGAATCCGCACGAGACCAATCCGCGTATCGTCTTCCAGCGGATGTTCGGCGATGGTGGCACGCCCGCCGAGCGGCTGGCGCACATGCAGGAAGACCGCAGTATCCTCGACTGGGTCACGTCCGATATCGCGGACTTGCAGAAACAGCTGAGTCCCGCCGACCGCAACAGCGTCGGCGAATACCTCGATTCGGTGCGCGAAGTGGAGCGTCGGCTTCAGGTCGCCGAGCGTCAGCACGGCGATTCCGTGCTCGAGCTCCCCGACCGGCCCGTCGGGGTGCCGGAGTCATACGACGAGCACGCCAAGTTGATGTTCGACCTCCTGGCCCTCGCGTTCCAGGCCGACATCACTCGAGTCTTCGTCTTCACGCTCGGCAAAGAACAAACCAACCGCGCCTACCCCGACCTCGGCGTCGATGCGGCTCATCACGCGGTGTCGCACCACCAGCATGACCCGATCAAGTTCGAGCAAGGCCACAAGATCAACCAGTACCACATTGGTCTGACCGCGCACTTCCTCAACACGCTGAAGTCGACGCCCGACGGCGACGGCAATCTGCTCGACCATTCGCTCGTGCTCCACGGCGGTGGGATCAGCGACGCCAATGAGCACTCGCACATCGACCTTCCGCTGGTCTTGGTCGGTGGCGCCGGCGGGGTCAAGGGCGGCCGCGTGCTTCGCCACTCGAGAGACACCCCGATGAACAATCTGCTGGTGTCGATGCTCGAGCGCGTCGGGGTGCAGACGGACACGTTCGGCGACGCAACCGGCTCGTTGCCACTCCAACCGCTGTCTGGCGTCTGAGCGATTAGTCCCCTACCGAACGCTCCCACCGGGGTGTACTCCGCCTCGGACAGCTAGTCACGCGCATGGGTCGGTTGCCGCCTTCCGCGGCGTGGAATCCGCCGACCACGAGATGCCGCCACTCGCCGACGCGGTTACCGCGCGTCGAATCGGACGAGTTCCCGGTCGATCATATCGATTGTCGGTCGACCGGACGCGGCCATGTTGCGGGCGAGCTCGTTGACGAGAAGACGGAGCGCCGCTTCGACGCCGGGAGCGCCGTAGGCGGCCAGGCCCCACATCACGGGGCGCGCCAGCATGACCGCGGTGGCGCCGAGCGCAAGCCCCTTGAGAATGTCGCTACCGCGCTTGAAACCGCCGTCGACGAGCACCGGTACGCGGTCGCCGATGTCGTCGGCGATGTCCGGGAGCACGTCGATCGGCAAGACGCCGTCGAAGCCGACGGCGCCGCCATGGTTCGAGACGACGAGTCCCTGCGCGCCGCGGTCGATCGCCGTGCGCGCATCGTCCTGGGTCATGACTCCCTTGACGACCACCGGAACGCCCGCACGCTGGACCAGCCGCTCGACCGCGTTCCACTCGATGGCCACCGGCGCGCCGTCCGCGGAAATGCCGATCGTGACGCACAGCACTTGGCACCCCGCGGCGACGGCCTGTGCGACGGCGTCGCTGATCGGAGGGACGTCGCGCTCGGCGTACACCTGATACCACAGCGGCTGGTCGGTCGCGGCGGCGATCTGATCGACGGGAAAGCTGGCGTGCCGGGTGGCCACCATGATGGTTCGCGCCGCCGCGGCCCCGCGCGCCGTCGCCAGCTCCCCCTCTTCATGGAGAGCGACCTGATGGCCGACCGGCCCGACGATGATCGGCGCAAACATCGCATAGCCGAACAGCTCGGTCGTCAGGTCGAGGTCCATGGCGTAGACCATGAGCCGCTGCCGAAACGTCATCTTGTCGAACGACCCGCGGGCGCCGCTGCGGAGCGTCTCGAACGTCGCCGGCGAGAGCACCAGCTCGGCCATCTGCTCGAACTCCGGCGCCGCGTAGATCTCGTCGACCGGGGCGAGGCGGATGTCGGGGAGACCGTCCTGCGTGATCATGGGAAGTTGGTCCTGACGATCCGCCGGTCAATCGACTTGATGTTGCGACATCCGGCCGCCGCCATCGCCTGCACCAGCTCGGTGTTGATGATCTCGATCACCTTCTGCGCGCCCTCCTCACCAAAGGCACCGAGGCCCCAACGCGACGCGCGGCCGAGACAGACGGCATCGGCGCCAAGCGCGAGCGCCTTGAGCACGTCCGCGCCGCGACGGAAGCCGCTGTCGATGAGCACCGGCACCCGTCCGTCAACGGCGTCGACCACCTCTTCGAGCACCTCGAGCGTCGACGGCCCGTAGTCGATCGCGCGGCCGCCGTGGTTCGAGACCACGATACCCTCGACTCCGAGCTCGAGGCACTTCTTGGCCCCTGCGCCGGTCAGGATTCCTTTCGCCAGGATCGGGACATCGATCAGGGGCCGGAGATCTTCGAAGAGCTTCCACTCGTACCAGAGCCGACCCTCGCCGACGCCGTAGGGGTTGCCCATCTCGCGTGCTCGTCGGGATCCACGTACGGCGCCCCCGAGGTGACGGTTGTGGAGGTCACGTTCGTAGTACGACCCCTGCTGGTCGATCGTGACGACCACGGTCTGCGCGCCGACCTCCTGACCGTCGGCCAGCGACTGACGGTTGGACTCGATGTCGCGTTGCGCGTAGAGCTGATACCAGAGCGGCCCGTCGGCCGCCTCGGCGATCCGCGTAAACGGAAAGCTGGACGCGTTGCTGACGATCATCGTGGTTGACGTCGTTGTCGCCGCGCGGTGCATCCCGAGCTCACCATCCGGATGGAGGTCGCGTTGACGGGAGGTCGGCGCGAGCATGATCGGGCTGTTCATCGGGAAGCCGAAGATCTCGGTTGTTGTGTCGACATCCGCTGGCGCGACCCCGCCCCGGCCGACGAGCTCGACCCAGTCGAACGCGTCGCGATTGCGTCGCAGCGTGAACTCCGAGTCGGTCCCGTGCGCCGTGTAGTCGTAGATGGAGAGCGGGACGTTGGCGCGGAACACCGGCTCGAAGTCGAACGCCGTCAGCATCTCGTTGAAGCCGAGATAGCGGCGATGCCGGTCCAGCGGCCAGGGGTCGCGCTGCGCATGAAGCAACGGCGACGCTGCCAGAAACGTCATGAGCCCCGAGAGTGCCTCCCGTCTCGAAAACCCCAGACGCCAGCGTTCTTCGAACTTGCCCACGGTGCCTCCTCTATGGTCGACTGAGCATCGTACCTCCAAAGCGGGGTAGGGGCGATGCTTGAAACCTTGATCCAGGACCTTCGTTACGGCCTGCGGACACTCCGCAAGGCGCCGGGGTACAGCGTGATGGTCGTGCTGACCCTCGGGCTCGGCATCGGTTCGAACACCGCGATCTTCAGCCTCATCAACGGGGTGCTGCTCCGGCCGCTGCCGTACGCCGATGGGCACGAGCTAGTGCTGGCACGTCAGCAGGCGCTGGGGGCCGGATCCTAGAACATCCCGTTCTCCGTCAAGGAGATCATCGACTACCGGGAGCAGCTCACCTCGCTCGACGGCTTCGTGGAGTACCACGGCATGTCGTTTACGCTGCTCAACCGCGACCACCGGCTGTATCAATACGCCAGCGCGCCTGGGGCGCCGTGCTCCGACATGACAGGAGATACCTTGGAGTGACAACACTGTCGCGGTGACCGTGAGGACCCGCGAGCGACTGCGGTAGACTGCACCGCATGACTGGGAATTCAACCGCCGTCGTGGCGCTGTGGTCGACCCTGGCGTTGGCCCTCGCGCCGTCTCCGGCGGCGGCCCAGACGGTGGAATGGCCGGTGTATGCGTCGGACCATGCCGCGACTAAGTACTCGCCGCTCGATCAGATCAACGAGGAGACCGTGGCGAGCGTCGAGGTGGTCTGGCGCCAGCCGGTCATCCCCGACGCGATCCGCAACGGCGACACGACGCGCGGACCGGTCGGCTCCCAGAACACCCCGCTCATGGCGGAAGGGCTGCTCTTCATTAGCAGCGGACTCGGGACGGTCACCGCCCTCGACGCGGTGAGCGGAGCGGTGGTCTGGAACACCGGACCGAGCGACGGCGTCCGCGTTCGACAGACACGTGGTGTCGCCTACTGGACCGACGGCGAGACATCGCGTGTCATCGCGACGCTCGGCCCCCGGCTGGTATCGCTCGAGGCCCAGACCGGCGCGCGCGACTTCAATTTCGGCGACGCGGGCGAGGTCGATCTTCGGCTGGGACTGATCCGCCCGTTCCCGGAGTTCTACTGGAACGGCGCCCCGCTCGTGGTGAACGACGTGATCATCGTTGGCTCCTACGTGCAGGACATCACCACGAACCAGCTCCCGGCCAACAAGGAATCGCCACGCGGCGACGTCCGCGGATACGACGTCCGGACCGGCGAGCAGCTCTGGACGTTTCACACGATCCCGCGCGAGGGCGAGTTTGGCGTCGAGACGTGGGGAATCGACCCGGAGGGCGACCGCGCGTCATGGGAGTACAGCGGGAACACCAACATGTGGGCGCACCCGAGCGGTGACGAAGAGCTCGGGTATGTCTACCTGCCGCTGTCGACCCCGACGAACGACTACTACGGGGGACACCGGCCCGGCGACAACCTCTTCGCCGAGAGCCTCGTCTGCGTCGACGCCCGGACCGGCGAGCGCATCTGGCACTTCCAGGCGATCCACCACGGCGTCTGGGACTACGACTTTCCGGCATCGGCGAATCTCGTCGACATCACGGTGGACGAGCGCGAGATCAAGGCGGTCGCCCTCGTCAGCAAGCAAGCGTTCACGTATGTGTTCGACCGGGCGACCGGCGAGCCGGTCTGGCCGATCGAGGAGCGACCGGTCCCACCGTCGCCGGTGCCGGGCGAGCGGCTCTCCCCCACCCAGCCGTTCCCGACGAAGCCGCCGCCGTTCGACCTCCAGGATGTGACCGTCGACGATCTGATCGATTTCACGCCGGCGCTGCGGCAGGACGCGCTCGCGCGGCTGGAGCAGTACGAGTGGGGGCCGATGTTCACACCGCCGACGGTGCTCGACCCTGCCCCGGGCGGCAGCCAGGGGACGCTGCAGAGTCCCGGCACGGCTGGCGGCGCCAGCTGGAGCGGCGCCGGCTTCGACCCGAAGACCGGCCTCCTGTACGTGCCGTCGGCCTACAGCCAGAACGTCATCGCGCTCACGCGGTCCGAGCATCCGCGCGCGGACATGCGGCTGGTCCGGGAACGCTACATCGCCGCGGTCGGACCGCAGGGACTCCCGTTCTTCAAACCGCCGTACGGGCGGCTGACGGCGATCGACCTCAACACGGGAGAGATCGCCTGGCAGAAGGCCAACGGGGAAGGACCGAGAGATCATCCCGCGATTCGCCATCTCGACCTGCCGTGGCTCGGCCAAGGCGGCCGGGCGTCGGTGCTCGTCACCAAGTCGCTCGTCTTCCTCGGGGAGGGTGGCAACACCGGCGTCTCGACGCTCCCGCAGTGGTGGGGAGGCCCCGGCGGCAAGATGTTCCGTGCCTACGACAAGGCGACCGGCGAGGTTGTGTGGGACATCGAGCTGCCGGGCGGCACGAGCGGCGCGCCGATGACCTACATGGTCGACGGCCGGCAGTACATCGTCGTCGCCGTCGGTTGGGACGACATGGCCAGCGAGTACGTGGCGCTGGGGCTTCCTTAGAATTGAATCCGCACGCCGCCGTTGACCGCGGCCGTCTTCGCTGCGAATCTACGATCCTCGGCGTCGGCGCGCGTTGCAGAACGCTCCACGTTTCCGTCGGCGCCTCCCGATAACAGGCGTCTGACGGCCCCCGGCACAACGCATGCGCGTGTTCCCGGGGTGGCCTCCCCGTCGAGTTCGTACGTGACGCGCCCCCCCGACCGGAGCGTCCTTTATGCGGTCGTCCGCGATCACCTCGAGACGTTTCTCCGCGCAAGCGGCGTCCCTGCGAGACGGCGAGGGCGTGTCGGTCTTCGTCGACCGCCTGGTGCGCGCCGGCCTCGTCGATGATGTGGCCGACAGCGCCACGACCGACCCCTGGGGTAAGACCGAGCCGGCGCTCGCCGGGCTGACGGCAGCCTCGGTGCGGGGCTGGGCGGCGCTCCGCCCGCCGGTGGCCGCTGACCGGCTCCGTCTGACGACCGAGGGGCTGTTCGTCATCGAGCTACGGCGCCGCTGGTCGGATGGCACGACGCATCTCGTGTTCGACCCGGTGGAGCTACTCGAGCGGTTGGCAGCGCTGACGCCGCGGCCGCGCATCAATCTGGGGCTCTACTACGGCGTGCTCGGCACGCGGGCAGCGTGGCGGCCGACTCCGGTTGGTCGCGCTCATCGAGGACCCACTCGTCATCCGACGCATCCTCGGCCATCTGGACCATCCCACGGAGATCCCGGAGCCGCGACCGGCCCGGGGGGCCGCCCTTGCTCGTCCGCGGTCCTACGGATTCCACATTCGGCCACGACCCCACCGTCGATTTCGGCGCTTGATGATCTCACCGGCTCGTCCGCAGGCCCAATCCTAGTGCGTCTCCGGGCGGCTCGGCGGGTCTTGCCTCGCCTGCGAGCCCCCGCCTCGCCTGCGAGCCCCCCCCCCCCCCCCCCCGATAATCGGCGCGTCGCGCTCGCGCCAATCGGCGTTGTGGCTGGCCCCAGCCTGCGTAACGAGCCGACTTCCAGGTCGCGGCGTCCGATAATCGGAGGTTCCGTTAACCGCGGAGGCCGCTAATGCCGCCTATCGTCTGCCGTCTGAGCATCCGCGCGTGGACATGCGGCTAGTCCGGGAACGCTACATCGCCGCGGTCGGACCGCAGGGACTCCCGTTCTTCAAGCCGCCGTACGGGCGGCTGACGGCGATCGACCTCAACACGGGGGAGATCGTCCGGCAGAAGGCCAACGGGGAAGGGCCGAGAGATCATCCCGCGATTCGCCATCTCGGCCTGCGTGTCACGGCTCGATCGGCAGGCGAGCGAGGTCAACCGACATCGCCCCGCGCGCGCGCGGCCGCCCACATCCCTCCTGAAACCAGCTCGCTCAAGTGGCATCCACCTGCTATCTGCGGCACCGGGCTTCGCTCGCCAAAGGCAAATGGTTTCTTCCGGAATGTGGGCAGCCGCACGCTGAGCAAATCGAAGCTTCTGGTGACAGTTCACGGCCGCCACAGGCTCGCGAAAAACGCGCTCGCGTGCGCCTCACGAGCGCGTGGAGATCATCGAAAGCGAGCTCGAACGAGCAGGCGCGGTCGGGGTGTCGCGGAGGACGCCATGAGGCACGCCGACGACAGCGGGACCGAAAACTTCGCCGGAGCCGCCAGCGGACGAGCCTGCGCCCTGTGATCCGTACCCGTCGAATTACCCGTGCTGCGGGTTGCAGTGGCACGCGCCGCCACTGATCAGTTATTGCTCGCCGCGTGAGGAGCGCCACGTGCGGCGGAAGCGAAGTTTTCCGGCGGGCCGATCTGGCGTCCGGAGTGACGCCCCGGCCGTGGCTGCCACACGCTTCCAGGAAACACCACCCGCCCGCTACACACTCGTGAAACGCGCGCTAGAACTGAATCCGCACTCCGCCATTGATGACCCGCCCGTCGAGCGGTGCCCAGGCATCGACGGTCCATCGGCCATCGACCGCTCTATCCGGACGCAAGATCGCGTCCCACCGGCTTTGACGCACCCCGGTGAGGTTCTCCCCATTGACGAAGAGCCGTAGTGGTCCGACGCGCCGTTCGGCCAGCACCCCGACGATGACGTACGGCTCACTGACATCGCGATACGGATTGGCTTCGAGCCGCTGGCGGCCGGTGTAGTACACCTCGACGCCAAGCCGGCCGTCTTCGTTCTCCGCCATCGTGACCAGCCCGACGCTGTGGCGCGGGGTCTGGGCGACATCATCGCTCACCCCATGCACCACCTCGCGCGCCTGCACATAGGTGTAGCTGGCGGTCACGGCGACCGGCGATTGCCGGAAGATCCCGAGCAGCTCCAGGCCGACGTTGGTGGTCGGCTCGACCAGGTTGCGGAGCCTGTAGATCGATCGGTCGACGTGGACCGGCTCCCCGATGCGCGACCCAAACACGGTGGCGGTATACGCAAACGGACCGTGGGTGCGCGTGACATCGATCGAGACGCTGCGGCCGCGTTCCGGTTGCAACGGGCCGTCTACGGTGAGCCGGGTCAGACCGGCCGCCTCGGTTTCCTCGGTCAGCGGAGTCGATCCGAAGAACCCCGTCCCGGCCGACAGCCGCGTCGACCAGTCGCCCGCCCGAAACAGCGCCGACACCCGAGGGCTGAGAAACCAGCCGTACGCACTGTGGTGATCCAGTCGTCCGCTCAGCGAGAGCGCCAACCACGGTCGCACCACGATGTCATCCTGAGCGAACACGCCGGGGGTCGTGAACGCATAGGCGAACTGCGGCAGGTCAGTCGGGTGGTACGAATCCTGCTCCACCGCCACCCCACCGACCCACGCATGCCGTCCGTTCGATCCGCGCAGGGTGACCTCGGCGAAGCCGGTGTCGTGGCGGTCACGCTCGACAACCTCTCCGAAAACGTGGTCGTGCCACTGCCGAGCCATCGCGCCGCGCGCGGACACGACCGTGCGCCCGGCCACAGTTTGCCACAGCGCCCCGAGATCGAAGCGTTCCGTGTCGAGCGATTCCCGGTACGGCATCCCGGTCTCTGAAAGCACCGCGTCGGGCTGGGTCCCGCCGATGCGGTTTTCCACCGTCGTGCCGACGGTCATGAACAGCGACTGCCCTTGGCCGTCGTCCCAGAAAAAGCGCGGCCTCGCCACGGCGCGATCGTAATGCGCCAGGTCACCCCATCCGTCTCCGTCGACATCGGTTTGGTCTTGCCAATGGCCGCCGCCCAGGAAGGTCACCCCCCACGACTCGGACAGTGGTGAGGAGAGCCACAACACGCCGTCGGTCGCGCCGCGTGTCGACTGATTGATCAGGAACTCCCGCTCGGGCTCTTCCCCAGGTCGCCGAGAGACGAGGTTGACGACGCCGCCCATGGCGCCGGCGCCGTACAACGCCGAGGCCACACCTTTGATCACCTCGACCTGGTCGAGGTCCGTCGGCGGAATCTGCAGCAACCCCAGGCCACCCGGCTGACTGCCGTAGAGGGGAAGGCCGTCGGAGAGAAAGCGGGTGTAGCGACCGCGCATGCCTTGAATCCGAACGCTCGCCGCACCCAGGGACGGTGATGTCGCCTGCACTCGTATCCCGCCCATTTCGTTCAGCATCATGACGATGTCGCCCGGTGTCATGAGCATCTTCTCTTCGATCTCTTCTCGATTGAGCACCTCGACTCGCAGCGGCTGATCCTCGATGCGCCGGTTGGTACGCGTACTGGCAACGACGGTCACCTCTTCTTCGATGGAGGGCTGCTCGACGAGCTCGATGCGGACCACGCGTGTCTGTCCCGCGACCACGTCTATGGTGACGGTGGCAGGAAGGAACCCCTCGCGCACGACCATCACCTGCGTCTCCCCGGCGGGGACTCGGACGACCACGACGCCGGCGTCGTCGGTCAACCGTGTGAGCGTCATGGCTCCGGAAACAACCACTTCCGTGTCGCCGGCGACCTTCGTGGCGGTCTGAACCTCAACGCGGATCTGTCCCAGTTCCTGGCTGGCGACCGTGACCACGAGCCCGGCGGTCAGCAGGACGATGAAGGCAAGGTGTCTCAAGGTCGAACCTGGAGCCGCTCTACCAAGCGCCGTCGTCGTCAGTCAGCCCCCGCTCGAACCAACTGACGTCGACGTACCGCTCGAACTTGAAGCCGGCCTCGTGGAAGGTGCCGACGAAGCGAAATCCGAGACGTTCGTGGAGCGCGATCGATTCCGGGTTCGGCAACGCGATGCCGGCGTACGCACGACGAGCCATCGGTTCGTCCCGAAGCTCGTCCAGCAGGGTCCCGTAGAGCTGTCGTCCGATACCGCGGCCAACGTAGGCCGGGTCCAGGTAGACCGTCGTTTCGACGGTCGGAACGTAGGCCGGCTTGGCGCAGAACCGCCCACTCAAGGCGTATCCGACCGGCTTCCGGTCAACGTCCGCCACGAGCAATCGATGCGGACCGGTGGGTGAGAAACTCGCGAACCACGGACGCCTGTCGTCCGCCGCGAACGGCTCGGTGTCGAACGTGATGTGAGTAGTGCCCACGTAATGGTTGTAGATGTCGACGAGTGCCGGGAGGTCGTGCTCGTCGGCGGGCCGCACTCGCGCTATGCTCACCTAACTTCCCCGGTCACGCGCGGCGGTCGGTTTCACTCCTTCCGCGAGGCGGCCGCCTCCGCCATCCGGGCCCCACGCAAGACGTTGATCATGGCGTGGTTGCCCTCGTGGCAGGCGTATTCCCAGATCTGCCCAGACGTCACGCCGCGCGACGCGTGGTCGGTCGTCATTGGCGCCGCGGCGGTCCACGGCTGCGTGAAGACGAGCGGATCTTCAACCGTGAAGGTGTAGTCGATGGTGTCGGGTGAGACGCGAGTGAAGCGTTCGACGAGTCGCAGCGTGGGACGCGCCTTACGCCACGGCGCGCTCCAATAGAGGTCCGACCCATCGAGGAAGTTGCGCGTCTCGACGACGAGCGTCTCGCCCTCCCACCGGCCGCGCGCCTCGCCGGTCCACTGCGCGATGCCGGTCAGCGGGCGATCGTCGAGCGGGATGACGCGCAGCTCGTGATACATCTCGTGCAGCATCACCACCTGGTCCGGCGTCTGCAGGATCTGAAGATTCATGTTGTACGGCTGGAGCGGTACCATGTTGGGTAACCCATCAGTGATACAGCGTTCGCCCGTGTCGAGGTCGACCGACGAATAAAAAGGGCCGACGCCGTACCGCGCTCGTTCGCGATCGCTGGCGGCCCTCGCTTGTGGCTTCCACGGGATCCTGCCCTCCGACGGATCGACGATCAGCGCCGTGCGCCGGTCGCCGACGATTTGGGTCCCGGCGTCCATCCAGACTTGGTTGTACCCACCGACGCTACCCGGAGCCGATCTCCCGTCAGCCGCCGCCCGTCGAGCCGCCGACTGGGCTTCAAGCGTTGCCGCCTCTTCGTCTGTCAACAGGGCCTTGTCGGCCTGCTGTCGCGGCCGCTCCAGCGGCGTGAGTGTCGCCGAGGTCCAGAGACCTTGCAGGTCCGGTTGGCCCCAGGCCGTCCGCGCCGCCGACCAAGCAACCTCGTCTTCATCAGAGTCAGAGTTAGAGGCGACCTGGGCAGATGCAATCATCGGCACCGTCGCGAGCAGCGCGACCGTGACGACGAGCGAGGCGCCCAGCCTGTAGCTCGTCCTCGTCTTCGTCCTCGACCTCATTCAGGGACCCTCCTCGCTGGATCGATACGAGAAGGATACTAGAGCCCATCTCATGAATGCGGCGGCCGGATGCCGGCGGCATTCATAAGAGGGGCTCTAATCCCAGAACTCACTTGGGTTGGCGGCGTCTGGCGTCGGACTGGGCGGCGAGGGTCAGGCGCGACGAGGGCGTGTGGTGGGCCCACAGGACTGAGGAGTAACGCCGCCCTCGTCGTTCAGAACAAGCCAGCGACGTCAATCCAAGTGAGTTCTGGGCAGGAGCCCCGATACGCCGACGGCGAGACACACCAAGAGGGCCGTTCGGTCGACTATCAGCATGACGGTATCGTGCCAAGCCGGGAGCGCGATGTCCAGGACCTTGATCGGACTGGGGGAATATCGCCTTCGAGGGCCATGCGGCATCTCAGGCGCTTCCCCCAGACCCTCTCGCTCGCGCGTCTCGCTACAATGCTGCATCATGCCGGCCAAGCTGACGCTACGAAGTGTTGCGGCCCGCCCCGTTCTCCTGACGCTCGACCGTCCCGTCGTCGTGCGGATCGCAACCATCACCGAATGGCCGCTCATCCTCATTGATCTACAGACAGAGGAGGGCATCGTGGGGCGGAGCTATCTCGAGCCGTACACGCCGACGACGATGAAGTATCTCGTCCCGGCACTGCATGACCTCGGCGAGCTGCTCAAAGGGCAGCCGGTCTCCCCGGTCGACCTCTATAACAGCGCGCGCAAGTCGTTGCAGTTCGTCGGCTACGAAGGCATGTCCGCGATCGCGGTGTCGGGACTCGACATGGCGGCGTGGGATGCACTGGCGAAAGCCGCCGGGCAGCCGCTGTGTGAGTTCCTCGGCGGCTCGGTCGGATCAGTGCGCGCCTACAACAGCAACGGTCTCTGGCTGCAGGAACCAGAGGTCGTGGCGGAAGAGGCGGTCGTGCTTCGTGACGAGGGCGGGTTCAGTGGCCTGAAGCTCCGGCTCGGGCGCGATCGGATCGAGGATGACCTCGCGGCCGTCACCGGCGTTCGAGCATCGGTCGGCGACGACATGCATCTGATGGTCGACTTCAACCAGGGACTCGATCTGGCCGAAGCGATGGAACGGTGCGACCTGATCGACGACCTCGCGCTGACCTGGATCGAAGAGCCGATCGTGTACGACGACCTCGACGGTTACCAGAAGCTCGCCGCTGATCTCAGGACGCCGATTCAGATCGGTGAGAACTTCTACGGTCCCCGGGCGCTCCACCGCGCGCTTCAGATGGAGGCGTGCGATTTCGTGATGCCCGATTTCATGCGAATCGGCGGTGTGACCGGTTGGCTCCGCGCGGCCGCGATCGCCGGTGCCGCCGGGGTCCCGATGTCGACGCATCTCTATCCCGAAGTCGCCGCCCACGTGATGCGCGTCACCGAGACGGCGCACTGGCTCGAGTGGCAGACGTGGGCCGATCCGATCCTGCAAGAGCCGTTCGCCGTTCGCGACGGACGGCTCCACATCCCCGATGTCCCTGGTATTGGCCTCGAGTGGGACGAAGATGCTGTCGCCGCGCACCTTGTTTAGACTGCCCCGCTCCGTTCGCTCGCGCACATTGCTGCAGGTCAGGGCCGACAGCGCTAGTGCGTCTCCGCGCCCCGTTGCACGCGGTCGAGGAGCGGGGTCCACCCTTGCGACAGCCCGATGCGGTGGTCTTCCTGGATGAAGTCCATGGCGGTGTGCTTCAGCGTTACGACGCACTCGTCGCCTTCCGGCGTCACGCGAATCTGTACGTTCGAGATCGCCTGGTACGACATGAACAGCGGTCCGGAGATCTCGAGCAGTCCCGGCCGCTTGATCGCCTGGACGTGTCCCCAATGATGGCCGTTGTCGTCGCCAAGGTCTCGATACCAGCGTCCGCCCGGGAACGCTTCGAGCGTCATCGGCAGCGGGGAGCCGTCGGGGCCTTCGTTGAGCGGGCCCATCTGTTCGAGGAGCGTGGCAAACGTCGCCTCAGGCGTCGCCTTGACGTGCTTCTCCACCGCGACTTCGAGCGTGAGGTCTTCGATGCTCGGTGCGGCAATGGTCACTTCTTCTTCTCCTCTTTACGCTCCGCGCGTTCCTTCACGCGGTCGAGTTGCTGATGCCAATACTGCTCGAAGGTACGGGCCCAGTGGTGCAGCGGCTTCAGAGCCACGGCGTTCGTGCGGTAGAGCATCCGTCGCCCGTCCCGCCGGACGCGGACGAGACCGACGTCCCGGAGGACCTTCAAGTGCTTCGACACCGATGGCTGTGCGCATTCGAGCGCCTCGACGATCTCGCCGACCGACCGCTCATCGGCCGCGAGGAAATCGAGGATCGTCCGCCGTTGCTCCTCGGCCACCGCATTAAAGATGTCCGAGCTGGTTGCCGCTCGCGCCATGTCTCGACTATAGATTCCTATATAGGAATATGTAAAGCTGGCGGTCCGAGGCGGGGTTCGGGGCCGCAGGCCCCGTTTAGATTAAAAACCGCACCCGCAGCCCCACGAAGGCACTGCGCGGCGCGCCCGGACCGACGAACCGCGGGTCGCTCGCCTGCGGCGCTTCTTCCAGGAACAGCTCGAGCTCGGCGAGGACACCGAATGTTGCGTAGCCGGTATCGAACAGGTTGTCGATGCGTGCGAAGAGCTCGACGGACCGCGACAGGCGATAGGCGGTGCGGAAATTGACGATGCCGTAGCCGTCGAGTTCGACTTGGTCGTTCCCTTCGTCGCCGAGAAACACTCGGCTCGACCCGACGATGCTTTCGAACGCGAGGTCCCAGGCCGAGGTGACACCTTGCAGGATGCCCGCCTTGAAGCTGTGGCGAGGAATCCCTGGAATGCGGTCGCCAGGCTCCACCTCGATCACGCCCTCCTCGGTGGTCGCGTCGTTCACCTGGTCATTGCCCGGCAGCTCGAGCGGCGACTCGAAGGTCGCCTCGATCCACCCATAGCTCGCATACCAGCCGAACCGTGAGACCCGGCCGCTCAACTCGGCGTCGAGCCCCAGGCGCTGCGTGTCACCGGCGTTCTGGAAGAACCCGGTGCCGATCAGCTCCGGCGAGGCGACGAACAGAATGTCGTCTTCGAGCCGCGTGTCATAGACCGCGACCGACCAGTCGACGGAGCGCCGACCACCCGTCCACCGACCGCGGAAGCCACCCTCGAGGGAGCGCGCCACTGCCTGCTCGAGCGGCGGGTCGGAGATGAACGCGTTCGGCACACGGCACGGCTCGGCCGGGTCGGCGCAGCTCAGCTCGGCGGCCGTCGGCGCCCGGTTCGATTCCGAGTAGCGGCCGAAGACCGAGATGGCGTCGCTCGCTTGGAAGACCGCGCCCACGGCAGGGTTGAAGCGTGAGAACGTGTGCTCGCCGTTCAGCGAGGTGCCAAGTTTGTCGAGAATGTTGATCCGCGCCCAGTTGAACCGTCCCGCCACGGTCAGGTGGGTCCGGTCGGTCAGCGACAGCGTGTCGCTGAAGTAGAGGCCGGCCGCGCCATTTTCGCTGTCGATCCGGGTATTGAAAATGTCATCCGGCGCTTCCCCGAAGACGCCGGCGAAGAGGCCCGATCCGGCCACGGTGCGCTCGCGAGTCAGGGTGCCAACCTCGCTGTTCGATCCGAACGCGACATCCGCGAGATCGGCCGAGGCTCCGAGCACGAGCACCTGCTCACGCGCGGCGAGCGTGCCCCTCCCGGTGGCCTGGAGCGTCCCGCCATAGCCTTCGGTCGCCGTATCGGTGCGGTTGAACGCCCCGTCTCCTGCGGCGTCACGCTCGGTGATGAAACGTCCCGTGATCACGTCGACGAGCGCGCTCTCCGCCGGATCGTCATCATCATTCCCACCCGCTCGATGACACAGCGTGTCTTCAGGAGCCCCGTCCGGTAGCGAGTCGTCGTCGCAGACGCTGAACTCCGCTTCGTCGCCGTTGAGCGTGCGTCGTTCGAGGTCGCGATAGTAGCCGATCACCTGGACGGACCAGGTGGGTGTGGCGGCCATGTTGAAGCGACCTTGGACGAAGGCCAGGCGGTTCTCGGTGATGTCGGGAAAGGTGAAGACGGCCGAGCGATCGACCTCGAGCAATTCGACCGGTGCCGGGCCGTTGCCGTTCAGGGTCGTATCGGCATAGGTGAACGTGACCCCGGCGTCGACGCCGCCACGGCGGTAACCGACGTCAGCGATGGCCTGCGTGATCTCCGACGACGACTCCGAGCGCCAGCCGGTCTCATCGAAGCGAGTCGCGCCGACATACAACCCCCACGCGCCATTGTTGGCGCCGTACTCCGCCGTCCCGGTGAAGCGTTCGAACGATCCGCCCGAGAACTCGCCGCGGAAACCGGCGTTGTCGAACCCGTTCTTGAGTCGTAGCGCCAGCGCGCCACCGAGCGCGTTCAGCCCGTAGGTCGGGTCGGTGCCGGCGCTGAGCTGCACGCGGTCGACGGCGAACTGCGGCATCAGGTCGAACTGCACCGTGTCGCCGAACGGTTCGTTGATCCGGACGCCGTTTTGATAAACGGCGATGCCCTGCGGGAGTCCGAGCAGCGGCGAGGCGGTGAAGCCGCGGAATCGGAGCGTTGGTTGGTATGGGTTCGTCGTCAAACCCTCCAGCGTGATCGCGCCGACGCGTTCGTTCAGCACCTCGGCGAGTGAGGACGCGGCCCGGGACTCGAGCTCGTTCGCGTCGATGACCGCCACCGTGGCCGGGACGAGGTCGCGGCTGACCCCGGAGCCGAGCAGCGGCGTGACCCCGACGACGCGAACCTGCTCCGCGAACGGCGCCAAACCGAGCGTGACATCGAGGCTGGCGCGCTCGGAGCCGACCGTGACGCCGTTGAATCGCCGCGGGGCAAAGCCGTCGAGAGTCATCGTGACGCTGTAGGTGCCGGGCGGAAGCGGACTGATCACATAGCGGCCGCTGGTGTCGGTGATTGCAACCTGTGGCGCCGTGACCGATGACGACGTCGCCGACACGGTCACGCCGACGAGGCTGCCGCCTTGAGCGTCGGTGACCTGCCCTTCGATGCCTCCCGACTGCGCCTGAACCGCGACCGCGCTGAGCATCCATAGACTCACGCCGACGCCCACCAGCCACCCTCCACGGACGGCTCCCCTCCCGACGAATCCTCGGGTCATCAGTCGGGAAGTGTAGACTGCTGGCCAAATGTGCGCTATCGCATGGATGGCGTAGTCCGATGAAGCAACCCGAAAGCAGCCTGGTCAACATCTTTCAAGAAGGCGAGATGCGCCGCGATCTGGCGGCGCTCCTCCCCTACCTCGCCTTCCTCGCCGGGCTGATCCTCCTCTTCGTCGCGATCTTCCAGCTGATCATGGTGCGCGTCGAGGGGCAGTCGCACTCGTGGATCACCGCGGTCTACTGGACGCTCGTCACGATGAGCACGCTCGGGATCGGCGACGTGGTCTTTACCAGCGACATCGGCCGGCTTTTCACGGTCGTCGTGCTGATCTCGGGTACGGTACTGCTGCTGGTCTTGCTGCCGTTCACCTTCATCCGATTCTTCTACGCGCCGTGGCTCGAAGCGCAAGTGCGGCAACGAGCACCGCGACGCGTACCGTCGAATACGTCTGGCCACGTGCTCATCAGTCGGCACGACGAGATCGCGTCCGGCCTCATCGAGCGGCTCACCACGCGCGGGATCCCGTACTACGTCGTGGAGCCAGACCCGACCGCCGCGGCGCACCTCGTCAACGAAGGGATCTCGGTCGTCACCGGCGAGCTCGACTCGCGCACCACGTATGAGGGACTCCGCGTCGACCATGCCCGGTTGCTGCTCGCCAACCGCGAGGACACGACGAACACGAACATCACGCTGACGGTTCGTGAGGTGTCCGACACCGTGCCGATCATCGGCCTCGTCGAGCACGAGGACTCGACTGACATTCTCGAGCTGAGCGGGTGCACCCACGTCCTGCCGCTGAAAGTTCGTCTCGGCGAGTACCTCGCCAACCGGGTCAGTGCGGGGCTCGGCCGGGCTGACGTCATCGGCTCGTTCCGGGGGCTGCAGGTGGCCGAGTTTGCGGCTAGGAATTCGCCGCTGGCCGGACTCGTGGTGCGCGACACGCACCTGCGTGAGCGCACCGGGTTGAACGTCGTCGGTGTCTGGCAACGCGGACGGCTGCAGCCGGCGTTTCCCCACACCGAGATCGGCGACGACAGCATCGTCGTCGTGGTTGGGATTCCGGAGCAGCTCGCGGCGCTCGACGGCATGCTCAAGACCGAGCAGCCCGACCCCCATGCCCCGACGCTGGTCATTGGTGCGGGCACCGTCGGAACGGCCGCGACGCGCGCGCTCAAGCGCAAGGGGATCCCGGTTCATGTCGTCGAGCGTGACGCACCCGCGTGCGACCGGCTGCGCAGCGTCGCGGATCATGTCGTGGTCGGTGACGCCAACGATCGTGAGAACCTCGAGAAGGCGGGCCTCAAGGAGGCGCCGTCGGTGCTCCTCACCACCAACGACGACGCCGTCAATATCTACCTCGCCGTCTACTGCCGGCGGCTCAAGCCCGACCTGCGGGTGGTGAGCCGTATCACGCACAGTCGGAACCTCGAGGCGATTCACCGAGCGGGTGCCGACTTCGCGCTCAGCTATGCGTCACTCGGCGCCGAGGCGGTCATCTCGGTGATTGAAGGACACGAGCTGGTGATGCTCGGTGAGGACATCGACCTCTTCTCGATGCGGCTGCCACAGGCGCTCGAAAACAAGACGCTGGCCGAGAGCGGGATCGGCTCCCAGAGCGGTCTCAGCGTCGTGGCGATCCAGCGGGGTGGAACGCTGGTGACCAAGCTTCACGCATCGATGCCGCTCGAAGCCGGCGCCGAGCTGATCATGCTCGGCAGCGTCCAGCAGCGACGGGCGTTTACGGAGGCGTTCCAGTAATAGACCGGGCTGACTGCCACGAATCCCGTCGCGGTCACTCGCGGGGGGGCCCCGAAAGCCCCGCTCCGTTCCCGCGGGGGCTCGCTGTGCGAGCCCTGACCGTACGTCTACCACCCGGCTGCTACCCAATCAACCGCGAGGCGCGCCGTGCGCGCCCTGGCCCTTGCGTTGCGCCGGCCGGCCACCTACGATCATTCTAGGAGAAATACAGAGATGCTCGACACGGCGATGAGGACCACGGGTGGGCGCGGTATTGCGCTTTTTGCGCTGCTGGCGCTTGGGTTTGGCGGCTACATGTCGCAGACGCCAGTCACGGCTGCCGCGGCACAGAGCGCGTCGGTTGACTACAACCACGACATTCGGCCGATCCTGGCGCAGTCGTGCTTCAGTTGTCATGGATCGAACGAGCGGGCTCGACAGGCGGATCTGCGGCTCGATGCCCGTGAGTTCCTCGAGACCCAGGTCGTTCCGGGCGACGCCGAGGCGAGCGCGCTGTTCCAGCGGTTGACCACCGAGGAGGAGATCGGGCGGATGCCGCCGGTGTCAACCGGACGGACACTGAGCGACGCCGAGATCGCTGCGGTGCGCCGTTGGATCGACGACGGCGCCGAGTGGGGAACCGAGCTGGCCGCCGCGGACGCAGCAGCCCCGATTGCGGATCGCGTCGTCGACTTCGAGCGTGAGGTTCGGCCGATCCTGTCGCAGAATTGCTTCGCCTGCCATGGACCTGACGAGCAGGGGCGCCAGCGTGGCCTGCGGCTCGACATCGAGGATGGGATCCACGGCGACCGCGCGCAGTTTGGCGGGCCGGTCGTTGTCCCGGGCAATGCTGCCGACAGCCTCCTCTATCGGCGCATTACGGCGGATGGTGCCAGCCAGCGCATGCCGCGTGGCGCCGAGGCGCTGGCCGACAGCGAGATAGAGACAATCCGCCTCTGGATTGACCAGGGAGCCGAATGGGACTCGCACTGGGCATTTATCCCGCCCGAGCGTCCGACGCTGCCGCCGGTCGGCGACGCCGACTGGGCGCGCAACCCGATCGATCGGTTCGTCCTGGCGCGGCTCGAGCAAGCGGGACTGACGCCGGCTGACGAAACCGACCGGATCACACTGCTCCGCCGCGTCACGCTCGACCTCACCGGGCTGCCGCCGAGCGACGGCGAGATCACGGCATTTCTCAACGACGACTCCCCCGACGCGTACGAGAAGGCGGTCGACCGACTGTTGGGGTCGCAACGCTACGGTGAGCGGATGGCGGTCGAATGGCTCGACGCGGCGCGCTACGCCGACACCAACGGTTACCAGACGGACGGCGAGCGGTCGATGTGGCGGTGGCGCGACTGGGTGATCGATGCCTACAACGACAACATGCCTTTCGATCAGTTCACCATCGAGCAGATCGCCGGCGACATGCTGCCGAACGCGACCCGCGATCAGCAGATCGCGACGGCGTTCAACCGCAACCACAGCCAGAACAGCGAGGGCGGAATCGTCGTCGAGGAGTTCCTCGTGGAGTACGGGGTCGACCGCGTGCAGACGACGTCGACCGTCTGGCTCGGCCTGACGCTCGGCTGCGCCCGGTGCCACGACCACAAGTTCGACCCGCTGACACAAAAGGAGTTCTACGAGTTCTACGCCCATTTCAACAACGTGCCCGATCGCGGAAAGGGGTTCAAATACGTCAACTCACCGCCGTTGATCACCGCCCCGACCCTTGACCAAGAGGCCGAGCTCGCCGAGCTCGATGCCAAGCTCCGCGAGGCGCGCGAGGCGTTCCTGGCGATGGAGGGCACCGCCGCCGCGGCACAGACGCAGTGGGAAGCCGCCCTCGATACCTCGCTGCCGATCGATTGGGCCCTGAGCGACGACCTGGTCGTGCACCATCCGCTCGATGGCAATATCGCCGGCGTCGTGCAGCCGGAGGAGCCGGTGAAGGCGGTGCTCGAGGACGGGCGGCCGCATTTCGTCGAGGGCCAGCTCGGCGCCGCCGCCAGCTTCGACGGCCAACGCTTCATCAATGCCGGCAACCACCCGGACGTCTCCTACGACGACAAGTGGACGCTCGCCGCCTGGATCTATCCGACCGCCAAGGACGGTGTGATCGTGTCGCGAGCGGACGCCGGTGACCAGGGCGAGGTCGGCTGGGGGCTGTATCTCGAGGACGGCAAGGTCCGGTTCAACATGTCGACGCGCGTCCTCGACGACGGTGTGGCAGCGGAGACGGTCGACGACATTCGCCTCAATGAATGGCAGCATGTCGTCGCCACCTACGACGGGTCAAAGACGCCGGATGGAATCCAGGTTTACATCGACGGCGCATCGAAAACGCTGACGGGCCTGAACGACCTGGTCGGCAATCGCTTGCGTCCACGCTGGCCGCTCCGTATCGGCGCCAGCGGCTCCGACAAGCCGCGGTTCCAGGGGCACATCGACGACGTCCGTATCTACGCGTCGGTCTTGACGCCGGACGAGGCGGCGGTCGTCGGCACCTCCGATTCGCTCAGCGACATCGCCGCGATCGCGCCAGACCGGCGGACACCGGCGCAGGCCGAGAAGATGCGGCTCGCGTTTCTCGATCAGTACGCTCCACTGGAGGTCCACGAGGCGTGGCGTCAAGTCGACGTCCTCGAACGCGAGCGTGAGGCGCTCTGGGAGAGCTTCCCGACCATCATGGTGATGCAGGAGATGTCGCCCCGCCGCCCCACCTTTAGACTGAATCGCGGCGCGTACGACAATCCGGGCGAGGAGGTGAGCCCCGGCGTGCCGGCGGTGCTGCCGCCGTTGCCGGCGAGCGAGGAGAAGAACCGGTTGGCGCTCGCGCGCTGGCTGGTCGCCCCGGATCACCCGCTCACGGCGCGGGTCACAGTCAATCGATTCTGGCAGATGTATTTCGGCACCGGCATTGTGAAGACGGTCGAGAACTTCGGCACGCAAGGCGAATACCCGACTCATCCAGGACTCCTCGATTGGCTGGCGACGACCTTCATCGACTCGGGGTGGGACGTGAAGGCGTTGCAGCGCGCGATTGTGACGAGCGCCACCTATCGACAGGCGTCCCACGTCACGCCCGACGAGTTCGAGGCCGATCCGGAGAATCGCCGCCTGGCACGCGGACCGCGGCTTCGCCTGCCGCCGCAGATGATTCGCGACCAGGCACTCGCCGTCTCCGGACTGCTGGTGGAAAAGCTCGGCGGACCTTCGGTCAAGCCGTACCAGCCCGAAGGGCTCTGGGCCGACATGGTCGAAGGTGGATACGGCGACTATGTCGAAGCCGAAGGTGACGACCTCTATCGTCGCAGCCTCTACACGTTCTGGAAGCGGACGCTGGGGCCGCCGACGATGATGACGTTCGATGCGTCGACCCGCGAGACGTGCATCGTCAAGACGGGACGGACGAACACGCCGCTCCAGGCGTTGAACCTGATGAACGACGTCACGTATGTCGAGGCGTCCCGTCGGCTGGCCGAGCGGATGATGAGCGACGGGGGCGCGACTCCGGAGGAGCGTCTTGCGTATGGCTACCGCGCGGCAACGGCGCACCGGCCGCCGCCGCAGGCGCAGGCGGTGCTCGTCGACGGGTTCCAGCACTACCTGGACCACTACCAGAGCGACCGACAGGCCGCGCTGCAGCTGATCAGCATGGGCGAATCGCCGCGCGACGAAACATTGGATGTTGCGGAGCTCGCCTCCTACACGATGACGGCGAGCCTGATCTTGAACCTCGACGGAACGATTACAAAGGAATAGCCGATGGATCCGCTCGAACGGCTTAATCATCTTCTCA
The DNA here is from genome assembly GCA_963662965.1 of Vicinamibacterales bacterium. Taxonomy (GTDB): domain Bacteria; phylum Acidobacteriota; class Vicinamibacteria; order Vicinamibacterales; family UBA8438; genus DTWD01. The sequence goes on from OY759970.1 coordinate 1,684,587, forward strand.
GTCGGCGACGTTTTCTCGAATTGTCGGGATCCGGGATCGGCGCCGCCGCACTCGCGACCTTGTTTAGCGAGGACCTGCTCGCGCAAGCGCCCGGATCCGCGCAAGCACTGGGCGGCCTGCCAGGCCTCCCGCACTTCGCGCCCAAAGCGAAGCGGATCATCTATCTGTTCCAGTCCGGGGCCCCCTCACAGCATGAGCTGTGGGACTACAAGCCGCGGCTGCAGGAGATGGTGGGCGAGGATCTGCCGCCGTCGGTGCGCGGGAACCAGCGGGTCACCACGATGACCGCCGGGCAACAGAGCTTTCCGCTCGTCCCGTCGAAGTTCAAGTTTCAGCAGCACGGCGAGTCCCGGGCGTGGGTCAGCGACCTGATGCCGCACACCGCCAAGATCGTCGACGATCTCTGCTTCATCAAGTCGTTGCACACCGAGGCGATTAATCACGACCCTGGCATCACCTTCTTCCAGACCGGCGCGCAGCTGGCGGGGCGGCCGAGCATCGGGGCGTGGCTGTCGTACGGGCTCGGGACGATGAACGCCGACCTGCCGACGTTCGTGGCGATGATCTCGAAGGGGTCGGCGCAAGCGGGTCAGCCGCTCTACGACCGGTTGTGGGGCAGCGGGTTCCTCCCGACTCGATATCAGGGTGTCAAATTCCTCTCGACCGGCGACCCGGTGCTCTATCTCTCGAACCCGCCCGGGGTCGACGCCGGTACGCGGCGCCGCTTCCTCGACGACCTCGAGAAGCTCAACCGGCAAAAAGAAGAAGAGTTCGGCGACCCGGAGACGGGCACGCGCATCGCCCAGTACGAAATGGCGTATCGCATGCAAAGCTCCGTGCCCGAGCTGGCCGACCTGTCGGACGAGCCGGACAGTATCTTCGAGCTCTACGGCGAGGACGCGCGAAAGCCGGGCACCTTCGCCCGTAACTGCCTGCTCGCCCGCCGCCTAGCCGAGCGCGACGTTCGCTTCATCCAGCTCTTCCACCGGGGCTGGGACCAGCACACGCGTCTGCCGCGTGGCATCGAACGCCAGGCGAAGGATGTCGACCAGGCGCAGGCGGCATTGGTGCAGGACCTGAAGAATCGCGGGATGTTGGACGACACGCTGGTGCTGTGGGGCGGCGAGTTCGGCCGAAGCGCCTATTGCCAGGGGGTCTTCACCGAGGAGACGTACGGGCGCGACCACCATCCGCGCTGCTTCACCATCTGGATGGCCGGCGGTGGCGTGAAGCCCGGCATCACCTACGGCGAGTCCGACGACTTCTCGTACAACATCGCCAAGGACCCGGTGCACATCCACGACCTGCACGCGACGATGCTGCACCTGCTCGGGATCGACCACACCAAGTTGACGTTCGCGTACCAGGGACGCGACTTCCGCCTGACCGACGTGCACGGAAGCGTCGTCAACCAGATTCTCGCGTAGCGGTCAAAACGTCGGGCCGGTCGCGTACATCTCTGCGGAAACCGGCTCGCCTCGGGAAGTATCCGGCCGCTCACAGTTACACACTGTGCTTCGTCTCGCCAAAGGCAGACGGTTTCTTCCGGGACGTGCGCGACCGGCACCGACCCGGTTGGGTCCAAGAATGGGAGGATCCGTTCACCGCGCGGTGCCGCCGTCCATTGCTTTCGTAGAATGGCGAGGCGCCTCTGGGTTCGCGCCACTCCCAGGAGAGATCCGCGGGTCTCGCGGTGATGCGCCAGGAAATGGAACAGCGAAGACGAGAGTCGAGGCAAGAGCGGATGGCGCATCGTTTCCAGTCCGTCGCGTCGGCCGATCGACCGCGGTGGGTCCGCGCCCTCGGGTTGGCGCTCGCCGTAGTGTCGTCACCTTCTTCGGACGGGCGCGCTGGGATTCCTACTCGAGCTCGGCGTAGATCTTCTCGGCGTTGGACTCCGCGCTGGTCAGGGTGCCCCGACTCATCGCGTAGTTAGCGTAACGAGCCGGCAGGTCCAGCGAAGCCGCCGCCGCCGCCGCCGACTTGCCCTCGGCCTTTCCGCGCTCCACGGCCGCGAGAAAGTCGCGGTTGAACTCCCCGAACTCGCGGAAGTCGGCCCACGTCATCACCGGGCTGTGCCCAGGAATCACCGTGTCGACGCCCTGGATGGCATCGGCGGCGGCCAGCACTGTTTTCGGGTACTGCACGCCGCTGCCGCCGTTGCCGACGTCGATATACGGCACGCCCTTCCAGGCGAACAGATCCCCCGTGTGCGCCACGCCGAGCTCACGGAAGACCACGATGGAGTCGCCACTGGTGTGGCCGCTGCCGAAGTGATAGAGGTCGATCCGATCCTCGCCGTCGAGCAGCGTGAGCCGATCCTGATAGGTGCGGCTCGGCAGATACTCTCGTCCGCTGGCCGACTGGAACGGCTCCATGCGCTCCATGTTGCTCTTGGTGTTCGCGTGGGCCACCACCTCGACCGGCTGCGAGAAGTCGATGTTGCTCCCCACGTGATCCCCGTGCGTGTGCGTGTTGACGATCATCGTCACCGGCTTGTCGGTGACGCTCCGGATCTTGTCCAGAATGGCGCTACCCCACCCGGGATTCTTCGTGTCGACCACCACGACGCCGCCGTCCGTGACGAAGGCCGCCGTGTTGCCACCCCCGCCGGTGATCACATACAGGTTGTTCTTCACCTGCTCGATCTCGGCGACGTTACCCTGCGCGGCCGTGCGACCCAGAGTCGCCACCACGCCCAACATGACCACCGCACTCAGCACCGCGACTCGCTTCATGGCCACCCTCCGTCGACACGACTGACTAGACGCACCAATATACACCCGCCACGTCACTCCGGACCGACCTGTGACGCGTCCATCACAACCACACCTCCCAGCGGTGCATCGGTTGGTTAACGGAACCTCCGGTTCTTCATCTGTACCTCCAGGCAGAGTACAGCGTACCGAAGACCATCCCGAACGTCGGGACGACGAGCGCGGCGTCCTGGGGAGGCGGCCCGTTTCGAGCAGTTCCCAGCCCATGCCACAGAAAAACCAGGCGCCAAAGCCCACGACCAGCCCCTGCAACTGAATCAGACGAATGAGCTCATCGGCCATGCGCAGGAAGCGGAGATAGGCGAATAGCGTGCCGGCGGCCAACACGTTGGGTAGGACCGCCACCACCCAGCTCCCGAGGAACCTTAGGACGAGGGAGATGCCTCCATACTCACGTTCGACCGTCGCGCCGAGCACGTCGCGGTACCACGATGTCGAGCGCTCAATGTCGCTCACCACCAGAAGCCGCGTCAGCTCCATGTCGTCGGTAGGGAATGATGCAGGCAGGCATGGACTATTATCGCCGCATGCGCACCCTTGTCCCGACGTTCGGTGTCCTGCTCGTCCTCGTGCTCGTCCTCGTCGGTGGCACGCTGGCGGTCCAGACCGGCCAGCGATCGTCGCTCGACATCTATGTGATCGACGTCGAGGGCGGCGAGGCGACGCTCTTCGTCTCACCCGCCGGCGAATCACTGCTGGTCGACGCCGGGTGGCCGGGGTTCGACGGGCGGGACGCCGACCGCATCGTGGCGGCGACGGAGGACGCCGGCGTCACCCAGATCGATTACCTCCTGGTGACGCACTTCCACACGGATCACATGGGCGGCGCACTCCAGCTCGCCGACCGCTTGCCGGTGCGGTATTTCGTCGACCACGGCACGAGTCCCGACCTTGGGCGGGGCCAGGTGGCCTTCGATCGGTACGCCGTGCTGCGGGCGCGCGCCGAGCATCTCGACGTCAGCCCGGGCGACGTCCTGCCAATCGCAGGACTCGACGTGCGCATCATTGCGTCAGGCGGGAACGTCCTCCGGGAACCGCTGGCCGGGGCCGGGAGCCCCAACCCGGCCTGCCAGGACTTCGTGTTTCACGGTGAGGAGATCACGAGCCGCGGTGGTGACGCGGAAGATCAGCTCTCGGTCAGTACCGCCGTCGCGTACGGCGACTTTCGGACCGTCATCATGGGCGACCTGACGTGGAACAAGGAGTACGACCTGATGTGTCCGAACGACAAGGTCGGACCGGTCGATGCGTACCTGGTATCGCACCACGGCGCACAGACGTCCGGCTCCGAGGCGTTCGTTCACCGGCTGCAGCCACGCGCCGCGATCATGAACAACGGACCGCGGAAAGGTGGGGCCGCCGAGACCTTCGAGATTCTCGCGGGGGTGTCGAGTCTTGAGGATCTCTGGCAGAACCACTACGCCGTCGAGGCCGACTCGCTCAACAGCTCCGAGCGCTTCATTGCCAACCTCGACGACGGCAGCGAGGGACCGTCGGCCGGGGATCGACCGGTGCACATGGGCGCGTCCCATTGGATCAAGCTTTCGGCCCAGTCGGACGGGAGCTTCACCGTGACCAACAGCCGGAACGGGCACAGTCGGCACTATCCGGCGCGTCGAGCAGACTAACGGGCGGCGGCCGTCGCAGGTTCGGGCGGCTCAGTAGCTGGTCTCTCGGAGGAATCCGTCGGAGGAACCGCCACTCGGCTCCTGAAAGTGGCACCTCTGCCGCCGTGACGACGCGGATTCCGAGAGAGACCAGTGCTGGGCCGCTCGCTCGGCGAGGCCGTTCGAACCTGCTCACCTGCCGCCCGAGCCGAGACACGAATGTGCAAAACGCGCCCGCTACGCACTAACGAAATTCGCTTTAGGACTCCGCCTGTCGATCCAGGATCTCGATGTCAGCGAGATCCTTGGTCCGCCCAGTCGCGCGCTTGTTCTCCAGGAGCGCCTTGCGACCGATGAACGGTACGTCGAGCGAGTCGACGCGATGGACCCGACGCGACGCCCACGCCTTCGAAAACTGGACGCCGGTCAGCGAGGTCAGGATGTCGATTCGTTGAGGTGGTATACCGAGCTGAAACACCATCTCGGGCGTCCGCAGGTCCGCCACCGACAAGCCGAGCGTCTCGACCGGCGGGCCGAAGTCGAGCAGCGCGGCCCACACACGCTGTGCGTTCGCCACGTCTGGTTCCACCCAAACGTCGAGGTCGCCCGTGGCGCGCGGCACCCCGTGCACGGCCATGGCGTGAGCTCCAACGACGAGAAACCGCGCCTCCGCCTTCAACAACGCGGCAAGACAGTCGAGGAAATCGGGGTTCAACGGTCCGAAGTCCGCGGTTGAGAAGCCCGTCGGAACACGCGTCCCGGCATCTCGTTCCGACGATACTCCGGGAGCGACCGTCCCGCAGCACCACACGCGTCCACGGCGAGCGACCACATCATCGCGACCCGCTCCTCGGGCGAGGTGCTGCCGCTGAGGTCGTCGGGAGGTTCCTCGCCAAGTCGAAACGCATTTCCGGGCCAGGATGCCCGAGCCTTCCGTCTGGAGTCCGCGTCTTGCCGCAGAGGCGAGGTCATCATCTGATTATACTCGCCAGGTTTGGCTATCACCTTTCGCTGCTTAGATTTGCAGCTGATTAACAGGCTGTGCTCAGGTCGGATCGGCGCTCACTTCGTTGCCGCGAACCGCTGGCGCATGTACTGCACGAACGATGCGTCGAACTCGGCCGGTGTCAGGTTGAAGGTGCCTGATAGAGGTCGCCGGTGCCGTCGACGACGCCCCGCCTGAGCTCGGAGAGGAACTGGCGTACGCGCGCCTTGCCGTAGGTCGCTTCGATGAAGTCGAACGCCGCGTGACCCAAGAGATACACATCACGGTCGTCAGCGAGCGGATCGGAGTGGCTGAGGGTGCTCATGTTCGGCACCTCGTCGTTGGCGACATTTGCCGCAATCTGGGTAGGTCATCCGGCTTCCAGAGACCGGTCATATAGTCGGCGACCCCTTCATCGATCCAGATCGGCACCTTCCGCTCGCCGTCGTCGCGCGGCACGATGTGGAACATGAAGATATGGGTCAGCTCGTGCGGCACAAGGTGCGTCACGAGATCGGCGTTCTCGACCAGCAACACGATCCGGTTCCGCTTCGGCTCCGAGAACGAGTTGACGTATTCGTTTTCTGTCGCGCCGGGTGCAATCTCCTGCTGCGCAAACTCGCTTCGTTCCTTGTAGAGGACGAGCGGCACGCGCTGCAACAGGTTGTAAGCGAGCTCCGCGCTGAGCATCTCGTAGGAGTCCTCGGCGGCGGCTTCGACGCGATCGAGGTCGGCCTCTAGCGTGGGGTAGTAGTGGATCTCGAAATGATCGGTGACGCGCGTGTGCCAATCGAATGAGTCGGGCGAGGCAATCGGGCCGTCGTCTTGCTGCGCGGCCGTCACGGCGGCGGACCGGTCCTCTTCGACCCACGGCAGCTGGTAGCCGACGCCAAAGACCAGGGTCGCCGTTACGGCGATCGTCGCGAGCCAATTGACAGACCGAACCTCTGGAGGAGGCTCGATCCCCAGCAGTCGGCGCACGCGGCCGACGAGCGACCCGCCGGTGGCGGCCGGCGGCCTGCATCGTCGACTTGCGTCAGCCCGAACAATTCAGGCGGAAGGTCGAACTGTCACCGGTCATGGCCGTCGTCGGTCATCTATTGCGGCGTGGTTGGCGTCGCGGGCGGCTAGTACATCACGAACGCAAACAGCTGCGTACCGGCGGCGACCAGGACGTGCTGCCGCCCGTCGAGCAGGTAGGTCTGCGGCGCGTTGGAAATGTTGCCGATCCGCGTATTCCAGAGCAAGCTGCCATTCGCGGCATCGAACGCCACGAAGTTGCCGCTTCCGTCGCCCGTGAACACCAGGCCGCCGGCCGTGGTGAGGACGCCGGCGCCACCTCCGCCGCCTACCGGCCACGCGTGTCGCCAGACGGTCGCGCCCGTCCGGTAGTCGATGGCCGAGAAGGCGTTCCCGCCCGATCCGACGGTGACGCGGTCCTTGCCGCCGAGACCCATCGACCCGCGTGGATCGGGATCGGTCAGATACAGGAGGTTGAAGCCGTTGTTCTCCTGCGTGTAAAACAACCCGGTGTCCGGGTTGAATGCCGGTGGCTGCCAGTTGGCGACGCCGCCCTCGACCGGTGACACCAGCGCGCCCGGAATGATCGCTTCCTTCTCCGGGGCGGGATTCGGCTCGCCGGTATCACGAATATGGCTGGCCCAATTGGACGTGGCGCCGTACCGGCTCGTCGCGATATGCAAGCCGGTGACCCGGTCGACGGTAAAGAAGTAGCCGTTCCGCGCCGACGTCGATACGAGCTTGCGTGGCTCGCCGTTGATCATGCCGTCGATCAGGATCGGCGTCTGCGCCGAGTCCCAGTCGTGGGTGTCGTGGGGCGACGTTTGGAAGTGCCACGCCATCTCACCGGTGTCGACGTCGACGGCGATGAGGGTGCAGGTGAAGAGGTTGTCACCCGGGCGGGCCACCCCGGTGTAGCCAGGCGTCGGGTTGCCGGTGCCGAAGATGTAGTAGTTGGTCTCCGGATCGTACGCACCCGGCACCCAGACCTGTCCCCCGCCGTGTTGCGCGGCGTCGAGATTGGGCCAGGTGTCGAGGCCCGGATCGCCTGGCTGCATCGGGACCGTATAGAACCGCCACTGCAGCTCGCCCGTGTCCGGGTCGAACGACTGGAGAAAGCCGGGCGCATCGAGGTCGTTGCCGGTGCCAACCAGGATGTGGTCGCCGACGACGACCGGCGACATCGTCGAGAAATACTGCTCCTCGAAGCTCGCGATCTCCACGTGCCACCGCTCCTGGCCGGTCCGCGCGTCGAGCGAGACGAGGTAGTTGTCGACCGTCTCGAAGAACAGGTAGTTGTGCCACAGCGCCGCACCGCGGTTGCCGATGTGTGGGCCGCCCCGGGTCTTCCAGAAATAGTGCCAGCGTTCGACGCCGTCGCGCGCGTCGAGCGCCCAGACGTGGTCGGGCGCGGTCACATACAGCAGGTCGCCGACTTGCAGGATCGTGCCTTTGACGCGTTGCGCGCCAATGGTGAACTCGCCCGACCCCTCGCCGCCGACGAACGTCGGCGCATCGGCGCCGTCACCGTCGAGCGTCGCCGGCATGCCGGTGTCCATCTGTCGGGTCCACGCGAGCGTGAGCCGCTGGACGTTCTCCCTCGTCACTTGCGCGAGCTGACTGTAGCGGCGTCCGGTGTAGTCGCCGGAGTACGTCGGCCAGGAGTCCCTGAGCGGCTCGACGAGCGACGCTGGGTCGAGTCCATCCCCCGTTTGGCCGGCCAGAGTAACCGGCGGTCCCAGCGCGATGATCAGCGATGCGATGAACACGAGATGTCTAGCGCTCATTTCAGTGTGGCCAGATAGGCGGTGACGTTGTGAATGTCGGGGTCGGCGTAGATCGTGAGCAGCGCCGTGTGGCGGGCCATCGGGTCGTCAACCTCGACGCGCGGTACGCCGCCGCGTCGTGTGAACGAGCGATGTCGGCCGTCGGTTGTGGTCAGTACCACGATGAAGTCGTCCAGACGCTCCAGGTGGCCCGAGACCCGCTCGCCCGTCGAATCGGTCACCGTCACGGTAATGGGCAGACGCGGCGCGGCGCGCGCGCGGCCGCGCACCCAGGTGTTTTGCAGTTCTTTCGGATCGGGGATCCGCGCGGCGATGCCTCTTAGATCGCCGCTCGCCGAGTGGCAGGACGCGCACGTCGCATCGAAGTACGCTTGTCCCGCCGCCGGATCACCGACGAGGATCTTGAGTTCGACTTCCTCGCCCAGTGGGGGTCCGCCCTGGCGGGATGCGGTGGCGAGGATGCTGTGAATGTAGATGGCGACCGCGCGCCCATCGTCTTCGGAGAGCGGCTGCGGCGGCATGCTGCCGCCGCCGAGGCTCGATTGGCCGTCGCGCATGACCGGCCACATCGCTTCGCCGTCGAGGTCGCCGAGCACGAGCTGCGAGCGCAGCAAGTTCGGCCCCCCGAGGTCGCCGCCGCGCAGATCGAGGCCGTGGCAGGCGCGACAGTTGATGCCGTAAAGCGTGCGCCCCCGCTCGACCACCGCCGGGTCGGCGGGTGGCCGTTGCAGGGCGGGGTACAGCCCCTGATTTTGCTGTGCTTGGGGTGCGACGGCCGCCAGGGACAACACCAAGGCGGTGGCGAGGCCGATCTGCGTGTTCACCTGCGATGAGTGTATCAAGACGGCCTGGGGCGTAAGATGGGGGCCTGGACATGTCATTTGAGGCTGGTACCACGATCGGCCCGTACGAAGTGACCGGCTCGCTCGGGGCTGGCGGCATGGGGGAGGTGTATCGGGCCCATGACAGCAAGCTGGACCGCGACGTGGCGCTGAAGGTGCTGCCGGAGGCGTTCACGTCCGATCCCGACCGCCTCGCTCGCTTCGAGCGCGAGGCGAAGGTGCTCGCCTCGTTAAATCATCCGAACATCGCCGCGATCCATGGCCTGGAGGACTTGGGCCGCCAACATGCGCTCGTCCTCGAATTGGTCGAGGGTCTGACGTTGGCCGACCTCGCCGCTCAAGGGCCGATGCCGGTCAAGGACGCCGTTCAGGGGCCCTATGCGATCCCGTTCAATACCGGTCGCCACTACGATGTGTCGCCAGACGGAAGTCGGTTCCTATTACTGCGCGATGCCGGCGGGCCCGGTATGGAGGCGGCGCTGCCACAGATGACTATCGTGCGCAACTGGTTCGAGGAGCTCGAGGCGCTGGTTCCCACGAACTGAAGATTCCGTGCGGCTTCGGTGGCTTCGCCGATCACATGAGTCGAACGCAACGAATGACGGCAACGGCGCTCGCCCTCGGCTGCGTGGCGGCCGCGGCCGTGTCAGCCCAGCCGCGGTACGGCGACTGGGGGCGGCGGGAGCTGCCGTATCACGGCGACGTCACCTTCGTTCGCCTAGCTTGGCAGCGGGGAACCTTCGGTGGACCGGTGTACGGTCGCGGCCCGAACTTCTGGCTCCACGAGTTCCCGCGAGCCGAGCAGCACCTGATGACGCTGCTCAGCGACTTCACGACGGTCGACACCAGGGCCGACGGCAGCCTGATCCTGACCCTCGACGACCCGCAGCTCTTCAAGTACCCGATCGCGCTGATGCAGGAGCCTGGATTCTGGAGCATGACCGACGAGGAGGCGGCGGCGCTCCGCGCCTACATGCTCAAGGGGGGCTTCGTCATCTTCAACGATTTCGAAGGGCCGCAGTGGGACAACTTCGAGGCGCAGATGCGCCGCGTGTTGCCGGAGGGGCGGTGGATGCCGCTCGATGCGACGCACCGCATCTTCAACTCGTTCTTCCACGTCGAGTCGATCGATCTGCCAAATCCGTACTACCATCACCTCGCCGGCCTGACGCCCGAGTACTTCGGCCTGTTCGAAGACAACGATCCGGCCCGTCGCCTGATGGCGATTGCCAACTACAACACGAACCTCGCGGAGTACTGGCAGTCGGGCGGCACCGGTTTCTTTCCAATCGAGCCGATGAACAATGGCTTCGAACTCGGCATCAACTACATGATGTATGGCTTGACTCATTAAAGGGCGCGCACGGCGCGCCCCGCCGGCACGGAGTGGGACTGTGGGGTCCCCGCGAGGGCCGGCGGCGGGGTTCGGGGCAGCCAGTCCCGTCTACTTAATAGACGTCACCTTCTGGGTGTTCTTGCGCCGGGCACCGGCCATGATGCCGGTCATCCCGTAGTTGCCTTCATGACAGGCATACTCGTAGAGCACGCCGTCGGTCCGCCGCATCGGGATCGCCGCCGTCCACGGGCGCGTGAAGTTGTTCGGATCCTCGATCGTGAACTCGTACATCACGGTGTCGGCGTCGAGGCGCGTGAAGCGCTCGATCAACTGCGTGTCCTTCGACGAGCCGGCGAAGTTCGTCTCGCGCGAGAAGTTCTTGGTCTCGACCACCAGCGTCTCGCCCTCCCAGTGACCGCGTGAGCTGCCGCTCCACTGCGGGACGTGTACGTGCGATTCGTCGATCGGAATGATCCGGACGTTATGGATGTGCTCGTTGAGCAGCGCCACATGCCCCGGCGCCTGGACGATGAGGACGTTGTTGTTGTACGAGCCAGGCCGCATCGGCGGACCGGCGTTCGACCCCATCAGACAGCGGTCCGTCAGGCTCCGGTCGGTGTAGTGGTCGGCGAAGCCGTTGCGGAGGTTCAGCCGGCGAACCTGCCGCGATTCCCGGTAATCCGGCGTGTAGGGCACTCGCCCGTCCGGCGGATCGATGATGAGGGACGTCCGTTTGTCGCTAGTTAGCTCGATCCCTCGCTCGTACCAGAACTCGTTGTACGAGAGGACGCCGCCCTCTGCCCGCGACTGGTACCCGGCGCTTGGGGCGCCTGTGGTCGGGTCGAAGAGGTCGCGATTGAGACGGACCCGCTCCGACGCTTCGAACTGCACCGCTTCCTCGGCCGAGAGCGTGTCCTGCCCTTCGAGCGCCGTGGGGCGCTCCATCGGTGTCAGCGTGCGGAACGTAAAGATGCCCGAGATGTCCGGCTGGCCATCCGGCGTCCGCATCGGCGCGCCGGTATCGCCAGATTGAGCGACGACCAACGCGGGAACGGCCAGCATGGCTGTCAGAACGACGATCAGCGCAACGCTTAGTCGGTGACTCATCTGATACCTCTTTTGATGCCGGTGTGCGCTCCCCATCCTACCCGAAACGAGGCGACTCCCACGCATCTTCAGCCGGCCTCAAAAGCGGAATAGCCGGTTGAATTTGATGATGAGGGCGCGATTGACCAACGCGGGAAACCGGCGCGTCTCAGTGTCCCGCTCCTCGTTCAGGACGATGAAGAGCTCGCTCCCGGGGCGGTACTCCCACCGAAAGCGGACGTTGGCCGAGACCGAGTCGAAGCTCGAGTTGTACTGCACCAGCGCGCTCGCGAACATCAGCGGCGTCATCGTGTAGGTGACGCGCGTGCCGACCAGGTTGGTCGTGAACGATCCCTCCGGCAGGTCGACCCAGTTGATCGAGTAGGTCGGTTCGATCGAGAACTGGTCGGTCACGCTGATCCGGCCCCGGCTGAGACCGAGCGTCGTCTTGTGCCCGCTGAAGAACGTGCCGTGCTCTGCCGTCATGTTTCCCGAGAGTCGTCGCTGTTGGCCGAAGTTGTAGCCGAGGCGGAGATTGGCAAAGTCATAGCCGCCGACCGGGATGACGACGCCCGGCGCGATCGGGAACGGCTGGGGAAGGAACTCGTAGGTCTCGGTGCCGCCGATGGTGAGCTGGTCGCTGTTCTCCCACTCGATGTTGAAGTCGGCTTTGGTCTCGCGCGTCTCCACGACGCCGCTCAGGTTTTCGACATAGGCGAACGAGCCCATCCAGACGAAGCGGCGCACGAGGTCGATCGATGCCGGACGAGGGCTGAAGCGAAACTCGCCGAAGCTGCGGCGCATGTCGCGACGGCGCACGAATCCCACCTCTGGATTGAAGTCGTCGCCGACCAGCAGGTGCTCGAGCTGGAGCCCGTAGCGATCACCCGCGTAGTCGAGATGCCAGCGGTAGCTCGTGTCGTTGCCGGTCAGCGTCTTCGTCCGCGTCCGCGCCCAGTGGGTGTTGATCGTCAGGTCGTCGTAGAAGCCAAAGACGCCGTCGGCACCGTAGGCCTCGTTCGACCCGGTGCCGAGCTGGCTTTCCGAGCGGCCGGTGAACATGACGCCGACACTGCTGCGGCGGAGAACGTCGCGTCGCGCGCGCAGCACTGTGAAGTTGGTCGACGGCAGACCGCTCTCGCGGTCGTCGTCCGCCTGGATGTTGAGCGCGCCGAGCGTGAACGCTCCGACCCGTCCCGTCAGACGCCCCCCCGCCTGGAGCGGCACTTCCCACCCCTCGTTCAGTCCGATCCGTCGACTGTAGAAGAGGATCGGGGTGTCGCTCGCCCCGGCCGCCTGTCCACTCGTGGCCGCGCCCCCGAATCTGAAGGTGCCCTGGTTCTCAAGGAAGAACTCGCGCTTCTCGGGAAAAAACAGGCTAAAACGCGTCAGGTTGACCTGTTGCTCGTCCGCCTCGACCTGGGCGAAGTCGGGGTTGTAGGTGATGTCGGCCGTCAGCCCCTGCGTGACACCGACCTTGATGTCGATGCCGGCGTCGCCGTCAGCCTCGTTCGAGATGGACGGCTCCGCCGCGAAGTCGGTCGTCAAGTCGCCGATCACGTAGGGCTTCACCTCGAAGAGCCGGGAGACTCGAGGCGCCTCGAGACCGACCAACGAGGCGGCGAGCGAGGCGCGAAAGTGTCCGCGAAGCCCTTGCGCGGCCGACAGTGCCGTCAGATACGACGACTCGTTCTTCCGCCGATTGACGCGTCGCGCCTGAAAGCCCCAGACCTGTGGCCCGCCCCGTCGATACCGGAGTGACTTGAACGGCAGCGCCGCCTCCATCGTCCAGCCGCCGTCGAACCGGCCGACGGCGACGTCGTAGACCGGATTCCAGTCGATGTTGGGCTGCGATTCATTGGTCAGCTGCGCATCGAGCCGGCCGCCGACCGCTGAGATCTCGAAAAGCACGACGTTGCGACGGTCGTAGAACGTGTCGAATGACCAGGCGAAGTTGTCATCGCGGACGATACGGGTGTTGTCGCGGCGCATCTCGCTGGCGATGATCCGGTCAGGCTCTGTTTCCCAGCAGCGCGCGACGACGTAGACGGTGTCGTCGTCGAAGAGCACCCAGACCTCGGTCTTCTCCGTCGCCGGCGCGCCCTCGTCTGGGTCGTTCTGGATGAAGTCGGACATCGCCGCGACACCGGCATAGATCGCTTCGTCGAGCTCGCCGTCGATCCGGATCGGTTCGTCGACCCGGACCGCGCGGGCCGTGACGCGACCTTGTTCGTCGCGATTGATCACCTCTGGCGGGACCGGCGGCGGCGGTCCGTCGACCAGTGGGGGGAGACCCGGGACGTTCGTGGGCTGTTGTGCGGCGGGCTCGGCGGATGCCAGGAGGACGATCCCGGAGCAGAGCGCAATGCCGACGAGGCTGGGGCGACGAACGTTCACGTCGTCAGATGTGGCACGTTAGCGTTCGCGCGCGGTCGCCGCGTCGTCCATTCGGGCGATTTTGAGGATGGCCGTCATCCCGACGTTCCCCTCGTGGCAGGCGAACTCGAACATCGAACCGTCGGTTCGTGGCATCGTGATCTCGGCCGTCCATGGCTGCGTCCAGAGCGTGGCGTCGCGGTGCCGTAATTCCAGAGGCCTCGTAGGTCCGGAGCCCCCCACTCGGTGCGTGACGCGGCGGACTCGGCTGCCACCATCGCGACCGCCAGCGGCGCCAGCGCGACGGATCGGATAGCGAGCACAAGGCTTATGCGTCCGGAGCGCATGCGGCTCGTCTCGACGTTGTTGTAGAAAACGCGCATCATCGCACTTCCGTTTCACCCGCACGGCCGGATGAGGAGTAGGATTGCCCCTATCAACCGAGGAGAGGGCAGTATGACTGACTATCGATGGCTCGTTGTGAAGCGCGGATGCCTGGCGCTCGTGTCACTGTCGCTCGTGGCGGCGGTCGGCTGCGGGGGCGCGGAGATGGCGGCTCCTGAAGCAGAGATGGCCGCGGCCGCGGACCCCGGCACCAACAGTGACCTCATGGATCGGCAGTTGCCGAATCCGACATCCGAGGTGATCACGCAGTGGGCCGCGCTTCCCGACGGTCGCACGTGGGGGTCAACGGCCGGCATCGACATCGGTCCTGATGGCCATGTGTGGGTCTATGACCGGTGCGGGGCCAACGGGCTCGACGGTGGTTGCGAGGCGAATCCGGACGTCGACCCCATCCTGAAGTACGACCGCAACACGGGCGAGGTTCTGGCGAACTTTGGCGCTGGGCTTCTCGTGCTGCCGCACGGCCTGCACGTCGACGACGATGGGAACGTCTGGGTGACGGACTCGCAGGGCAACGAAGCGGGGACCAAGGGACACCAGGTGATCAAGTTCAGCCCCGAAGGCGAAGTGCTCATGCGTCTCGGCGAGGCCGGCCAGCCCGGCAGTGGTCCGGGTCAGCTCAACGAGCCATGCGATGTGATCACCGCGCCGAACGGCCACATCTTCGTCTCCGACGGCCACAGCGGGCAGAGCCCCGACCCGCCCGAGGGGAGGACCGGGCGCATCCTCAAGTTCGACAGCGAGGGCAACTTCATCAAGCAGTGGGGCGAGATCGGGTTCCGGCCTGGTCAGTTCCGCACACCGCACGCGATGGAGTTCGATTCGCAAGGCCGTCTGTATGTGGCGGACCGCGGTAATCACCGTATCCAGATCTTCGACCAGGAAGGCGAGCTCCTCGAGATTTACCACAACTACAGCCGGATCAGCGGGCTGTTCATCACCGCCGACGACACGCTCTACGCGATCGACTCGGAGTCGAACGTCAATAATCACCCTGGCTGGATGACCGGCGTTCGGATCGGACCAGCGGGTGAGGATCGGCTGACCGGCTTCGTCCCGCCGCACCCGCACGACACACGTGTACTGCAGGGCGTCGCGGGTGAAGGGGTCGCGGTCGATGAGGATGGCAACATCTACGCGGCCGAAGGGCCGGGCTCGCGTCCGACCGCCGGCGGCGGGCTAACGAAGTACCCGGCGAACTAATATTCAGACGGGGCCTGCGGCCCCGAACCCCGCCGCCGGCACTCGCGCGGGGACCTCAGAGCCCCGCTCCGTGCCGGCGGGGGCACGCCGTGCGCGCCCTCGGCCCCTGTGATGCCGCGCGGCCGGGAGCCTTTTCTTTACTTTGACGGGGCTGGCTGCCCCGAGCCCCGTCTTGGCCGCTCGTGGGGATCCCAAAGCCCCACGCCGCCCGGTCGCCGTGCGCGCCCGTTTTGTTGGACGGCGGACCCAGAAAAGAGGTCTATGCGGATTCGGCATGCGAGCGTGTTCGTCGACGACCAGGCGAAAGCGCTGGCGTTCTACACCGATGTGCTTGGCTTCGTGAAAAAGGTCGACATGCCGATGGGCGAGTTCCGATGGCTCACCGTCAGGCCACTAGTACACAACGAGGAACGAGCCGTCCGGCTCCGCAACAACGGCCGGCAGGCTACCGTCCGGAATCTCCGGTCCCGTACCAGAGTCGTCCGTCGGCTGACCGGTCGCGTCGAACCGTTGCCAGTGAAACGTCCCGCCGGCCTGCCAGCTGATAGCGTCACCCCAGACGAGTAGCGACTCGCCGCGACTGTTGACGGCGACCCGCGGATTTCTCCGGCGGGCCGCGGCGGTGCCTGGCGGCGACACTCCCTTCGTCGTCGTCAGAGCATCAGTCGGCGTGAAGTAGACCTGACCTTCCGTCTCCCACGCCACCGTCATCCCGTTCGGTCCGTCGGCGAGGCCGGTTGTCGAGATCGGACAGGCGTTGATCTCCCACAGATCGATCAGCTCGTCCGAGAAAGTCTCGCCGTGGTCACGCGACGTGAGCAAGCGCTGGCCGCGGCGGATGTTCTCCCCGGCGCCGCGGTAGGAGACGTAGACCCCGACGTCGTCGGTACGAGCGTGCAACGCGCAGCAGTCGCACGCGCCTTCGGCGTGGCTGCTCACGGGAACCGCCGGCGCGAAGGTCCATCCGTCGTCGAGCGAGACCGCCATGAAGACCGAGCGTTCGGCCTCGGGCGGCTCGCCAGTGTGCCAGAAGACGTAGACGTTACCGGCATCGTCCGCGGCCACCGACGGCCCCGCCTCCACCCCCTCGCCCGCGGCCAGAGCGAACTGCGGCTCGAAGGCGGTGCCGTCGTCGTTGGTGCGCGTATAGAGAAACTCCGTCCGCCCCAGCTTGAACCAGACGACATGCAGACGGCCGTCCTTGCCGAGCGCGAGCTGCCCGCCGTCGATCGGTCCGATGCCGACGACGGTGCCCGGCTGGTCGTTGACGCGTATCGGGTCGGACCACACGGAGGATCCGGGCGCGCGCGTCACGTAGCGCAGGTCGCCAGCCCGTGGCTCACCCTCGAAGTAGACGACATGAGCGGTGCCGGCGTCGTCGATCACCGCTTGCGGGAGGCGTCCACCCTCGGGCAGGCGGAGCAGGCTGACCGCGTCGCTCAGACCGGTCGGACCGCTCCCACATCCGCTGAGGAGCACGCCGATGACGCCGACAAGAGAGGTGAGAGGAGCCTGACGGATGTCCATACGCCTCCAGCGTATCAAGTTCAACGAAATTGACAAGACACCGTATAATCCCGCGATGGTTGCTGGTCTCGTCGTCCGAGTCGCCGTTGGCGTGGCCGGCGTCGTTGGCGTCGTCGCCAGCCTTGGCGGATTGCGCGCCCCGGTTCGGGCACAGTCGAACTCCCCCCAAGCGGCGGCGGCGCAGACGGCACGCTCGGCTTATTACCACATCCGCGCGCGCCTTTCCGACGACGAAGCGGCGTTCCGGACCTTTCGGCCCGCGTACTCCTTCTGGCAGCACATCTTCACGATTCCAGACGGCAGCATCATCTTTGGCAGCGCCGAGGACGGTCGGCTGCTGGCGACGTTCCCGACGCGTGGGAACTGGGCGCGCGACGGCATCTGGCAGGATGAGGACCTGGCCGCGACGTTGGAGGGCCGCCGCCTGTCGCGGCGACTCCGTGACCGTCGCAACGAGCTCGAAGATCTGCTCGAGCCGACCGTCGGGCCGGTGGTACACAACCCGACGCGGGGCCGTTTCCTCGAGCCGCACGCCGAGCGCTACGGTCCCTTTCTCGCCGAGTGGGGCGCCATCTACGAGCGGTTCGGCGTTCCGGCGGAGATTGGGTTGGCGCAGGCGATCGTGGAGTCTGGACTCAACGGCCGGGCCCGTTCGAGCGCCCGCGCCCTGGGCTTCTGTCAATGGCTGCCGCGCAACTGGAACACCCTCAAGCGGCTGTCACCGTACGTGATCGAGGGGTACAACCAGACGACGCAAGCGCCGTACTGTGCCGCCTACCTGGCCATCCTCGCCACGATGTACCGCAGCTTCATCCCGGCGCTGTCGGAGCATCACGCCGGCGGGGTCAACGTCGGGCGGACCGTCATCAACGGCGAGCGCCTCGGCGGTCGTGACTCGCGCGAGCAGTATTTGCGTGGGTCGGACTTCGCGCGCGACCTGCGGCAGATTTCCATCCGGCGCTATCGCCAGCTGTTTCGCACGTACGGTCCGCGCTCCGCGCTTTATGCGGAGATGGTCTTTGGCAACATGTACAACGTCCGTCGCCTGATCTGGGAGACGCCACAGACCAAGATCTACGCAATGCGAATGTCCGAGACCACCTCGATCTCGACGATCGCGTCGAAGACCGGACTGTCACGCAATGAGCTCAAGCGGTACAACCCGGCGCTGGTCCGTCGGGTGCCGGCACGCGCCAATCTGTACCTACCCGAGCACCTCGAGGAATTCGGCGAGGATGTGTCGTTCTGGCACCGCCCGGCAAGCCCTGCCTACGCGACCGTGCTCAACGACTTTGTCCGACTCGAGGCCACGGTGCAGGAGTGGCACGAGGACTCGTTCGAGACGACCCTGCGTGCCTTCCAACAGCGGTTTACCGACACCAACACCGAAGAGGGAACGGTCATGGCGACAACCCTGCGGTTCGTGATCGGCGATCTGACGACCAGCCGGCGCGCGGCGATCCTCGAGGAGTTCAGAAACAGCGACCGGATCCGGGAGCTGTTCGAGCGCGGTCGCCGCGAGCTCGCGTCCCGCAGCGATTAGAGCGTTCTGCACGTGCGCGTCTCCGCTCGGTCGGCGGATGAGCAGCAGCCACGGCCGGGGCATCACTCCGGACGCCAGATCGGCACGCCGGAAAACTTCACCTTCGACCGCACGCGGAACGCCTCACGCGGCGAGCAACAGCTGGTCAGTGGCGACGCGTGCCACTGCAACCCGCAGTACGGGTTCTTCGACCGGCACGGATCACAGGGCGCAAGCTCGGCCGCTGGCGGCTCCGGCGAAGTTTTCGGTCCCGCGGTCGTCGGCGGGCCTCATGGCGTCCTCCGCGACATTCCGGCCTCGGCTGCGCGTTCAAGCCTGCTCTGGGCGGCGGCGATCATCAGGTTCGGGCGGCTCAGCACTGGTCTCTCGGAGGAATCCGTTGGAGGAACCGCCACTCGGCTCCTGCAAGCGGCACCTCTGCCGCCGTGACGACGCGGATTCCGAGAGAGACCAGTGCTGGGCCGCTCGCTCGCCGATGTCGTACCGAACTTGTCTCGAGCCGATCGAACTGCGATACGCACGTGAAACGCGCGCTAGTCTTAGACGGGGCTGACTGCCCCGAATCCCGCCGCCGGCCCTCGCGTCCCTCGATGGACTCGGGACGCCCCGAGCTATGTCGAGGGGCGGGGACCCCTGCCCGCTACACGAAATCGACCGACCCGCTGCGGAAGTCCCCGCCGAGGCTCGGCACCGAGTCGGTGCCGAGCCAGTCGTCGATCACCTGCGCGTAGACGGAGCGGAAGTCGGTTTCATGCCGCACGTCGCGGCCGTTGTTCTCCAGATCTGGATTGTCATCGGTCGCCGCGAGCGACTGCGCCGCCGTGCCGTACAGCCCGCCCGCCACGGCGCCTCCGACCGCCATCATCAGGCCGCCGGCCCCGTGGTCGGTTCCCTGGCTTCCGTTCTCGCTCACCCGCCGACCAAACTCGGAGAACTGCAGCACGAGGGTGCTCTCGAGCAGGCGGTGATTACGCAGATCGGTGTAGAACGCAAGCGCCGCATCGTTGAGCTCCGTCAGCAGCCCGGCATACGTCCCGTTTGTCGTTTGCTGCGACGCGTGGATGTCGTAGCCGCTGGCCTGTACCCAGAAGATCTGCGTCCCCACCTCGGTCGCGATCGCGCCAGCGACCGCCTGGAGCGCCGCGCCGAGGCCAGTGTCGGGGTAGGCCGCCGTCGGCGCGTAGGCGGCGACCGTGGCGACGCGGTCGAGCGTAGCCATGGCGGCCAGCGTCGTCGAGTTGACGAAGGAGAGATGTGGGTCGCTCACCGGAAGATGGGACGCGAGCGTCGTCGCGGTATCGCGCGCCTCGTCCTCGCCCGACGGGCTGAAGAACGCGTAGTCCTCGGAGTCTTCGATCGACGGCACCCCGACACTGGACGAGAAGAACGTCCGCGGCAGCATGAACTCCGTGTTCCACGCAAAGAGCGGATCGACGGGGGATGGCAAGGTATCGAGATACCGCCCGAGCCAGCCAGTGCCGTACGGCTGCTCGGGATCCGCGGTCGACCAGATATCGGTGCCGAGAAAGTGCGACCGGCTGGCGTTTTCGTAGCCGGTCCGTTGGATCAGGGCCAGATTGCCATCGTCGAACATCGTCTTCAGACCGGTGAGATTTGGATGCAGACCCAGCTGCACGCCGCCGGCATCAGACCCGATCTGCAACACACTCCCAGCCGGGACCGCCTGCGTCGGACGGCGACTATAGTACGCCCCGTCGGTGTACGGCACCAGAAAGCTGAGCGCGTCATTACCCCCGCCCAGGTAGAGGACCCCGAGGTTGCGGTTCGCTTGCTGCGCTCGCGCGAGATCGGTCAGAAACGCCGGCGCCGCGAACCCCAACGTGAACGCGCTGACACCGATTTTCACGAACGTCCTGCGTGAAACCCTCATCACCTGATCCCCGATCCCTGATCCCTTTCGCGTTACACGAACTGATATTGCCTGGACGCGCCGTTCAAGTGCGCGAGGCTCGCGCCCTTGAACGTTACCTGACCCGGCGACCCGGTCCATGGCCCGGTCGACGTGAGGTAGGCGCGCAAGGCGCCGATTTCAGACGGCTCGAACGACTGATACGACATTCGGTCGAGGTAGTACGTCAGCAGCGACTCCGGCGTCTGAACCGACGGCTGCGACTGCCCGCACCGCGCCCTCCGTCCCGATCTGGTCGGTGATTTTGGTAAATCCAGTGGCAAAATGGTCATGCTAAAAGAGCGCCGTCTTCTCCTGCAGCGGGCGCTCACTATGCACCATCCGACACACCCACCGCTGCATCGCGTCGACCAGGTCGGTGTTCGGGGAGAACGGCCCTTCTTCGGAGACGGTACCGAGGCACCCCGGGGTCCCGAACTTGGCGTCGACATCGTCTGGCGAGGCTTCGTAATCGACAAGCCGCTCCACGAGGGGGCCTCCGCCATGCTGACGCCGAAGCCGGCACGTCGCAGCAAGTGGGCCAGTGCAGGATCGAGCAATGCCATCTGATCTCAGTGTAGTCGTGCAAGAAGTCGGCCGTCTCGCTGGTCGCGCCGGCGTACCGATGCCAGTGTGCGAACTGCCGGCCCACGGCGTTACTGAGGGCAAGAGACGTCGCTCGAGTGCGAATATGTAATACGTGCTGGCTCGCTGCCGTCCTCAGCGGTGGACGACCGTCAGGAATTGAAGGGTAGGATAGCTGCCATGCGGCATCGATCGTTCCGGGTCATCCGCGCGCTCTGGCTGGTCGCGGTGGCCGTCAGTCCGGCGGCCGCGCAGATGGACCAGGCGGTGTTGGACGCTGCCGTGGCGGAGCGGACGCCACTCATCGAGACAATGGGCGAGCTCGTCGCGATCGAGTCTGGCAGTCGCGACCCCGAAGGACTCCGAGAGATTGCCGCGGTCATCGCCGACCGCCTCCGCGCGCTCGGTGGCGACGTCGAGGTGGTGACGCACGACGCCCCGTACGTCATGGTCGACACGCCGGCCCAGATCGGGCCGAGCGTCGTCGCGCGCTTCCGGGGCCGTGGGCGCGGACGCGTCCTGCTGCTCGCCCACATGGACACCGTCTATCAGCAGGGCCAACTCGCCGAGCAACCGTTCAGAGTGGATGACGAGCGTGCCTATGGACTGGGCATTGCCGACGACAAACACGGGGTCGCGCTGATTCTCCATACGCTCGCCACGCTCCGCGCCGTTGACTTTGACGACTACGAGTTGATCACCGTGTTGATCAACGGCGATGAAGAGGTGAGCTCGGCTGGGTCACGTGAAATGATCACGGCGCTCGGCGCCGAGCACGACGCGGTCTTCTCGTGTGAGGGCGGCGGGGCACCGGACCGGCTCGCCTTGACGACCGCCGGGATCGGCGCCGTCCTGCTGCGCGTGACCGGACGTGCGTCCCATGCCGGCAGCGCGCCGGAACAGGGACGGAACGCGCTCTACGAGTTGGCGCACCAAGTTCTGCAGATGCGCGACCTGACCGATGCGAGCGCGGGCATCAAACTCAACTGGACGATCGCCGCGGCGGGCGCGACCCGCAATGTCATTCCAGCGGAGGCACGCGCGACGGCCGACTTTCGGGTGCTACGCGTCTCGGCGTACGACGAAGTCGAGCGCATCGTCCGTGAGCGGATCCGCGAACAACTGATTCCCGACACGACGGTCGACGTCTCGTTCGAGCGGCGGCGGCCGCCACTCGAGGTCACCGATGAGTCACGCGCTCTCGCCGGGCACGCGCAGTCGATCTATGCGGAGATCGGTCGCCGTCTCGGCGTGAGCGACCGGGCCGCAGGTGGGGGGACCGACGCGGCGTTCGCCGCGCTCGAGAGCGATGCGCCGGTCATCGAGGGCTTCGGCCTGGTCGGCGTTGGCGCCCACTCGGACGCTCGAGAATACGTCGATCTCCGGTCGATCGTGCCGCGTCTATATCTCCTGACGCGCATGGTGATGGACGTTGCCAACGGGCGAGCAGGAATCAACTAATCCCAGAACTCACTTGGGTTGGCGGCGTCTGGCGCCGGACTGGGCGGCGAGGGCCAGGCGCGACGAGGGAGTGTGGTGGGGGCCCACATGACGGAGGAGCAACGCCGCCCTCGTCGTTCAGGACAAGCCAGCGGCGTCAATCCAAGTGTGTTCTGGGATTAGCCGGACCGCCGGGCGCGAGCCGAACGGAGTGGGGCTTTCGGGGTCCCCGCGAGAGAGCGAGCGAGGGGGTCTGGGGGAAGCGTCCCGCGAAACAGGAGACTGAACGCAGGACGATATTCCCCCAGTCTGAAATTAGTTCTAGTGACTCTCCCCGTCCGGCAGCGCCAGCGCCACGAGCGCGCTTTGGAATACGCCACCCTGGCCGATCTGCACCAGGATGTACTGCCGGCCTTCGTGCATGTAGGTCATCATGCCGTACTGCCCGGTCGCCGGAAGGTCGACGCTGCCGAGCTTCTCACCGGTCGCTTTGTCATGGGCGTTGAGCACCGCCCGTCCCTGCATCCCTTCGGTCGCGAGGAGCAGGCTACCGGTGGTCATGAGGATGGCGCGCCCGCGCGGGGTCCCGGTGCCCGAAAGGTCGACGCCCTGGAGCGCCGGATGGCGCTTCATCTGATCCGACGCCTCGCCGACCGGGACGGCGAACACGCGCTCGCCGGTGTTCATGTCGATCGCCGTGATCTTGCTGAACGGCGGTTTGTACATCGGGAGGCCCTGCGGGCCGCTCCAGCCGACGCCGCCACCCTGGACCCAGTCCGAAATAGTCGTGCCGGTCGTCGTGCACTCGCCCGAGTTCGCGGTGCAGCTGTGCATGTCGCCGTCGACGTCCGCCCCCGGTTGCACGGTGCGGCCCGAGCAGCCCTGCCCGTTCGACTGATACAGGTACCCGGTCGTCGGGTCGAACGTCGCCGGATGCGTAATGTTGAGCCCACCCGCGCCGCAGGCGATCCATCCCTTGACGCTCTCGGTGTGGTTGTTCGGTAGCGGCGGCATGTAGGGGCCACCGACGCGGAACTCGCTCAGGATCTCAAGCGCTTCCTGCTTGAGCTCGGGCGTGAGATCGATCAAGTTCTCCTCGGAGAGTCCGAGCGGGTTGAGTGGCTCCGGCTTCGTTGGGAACGGCTGCGTCCGGGAGAGCTGCTCGCCGGGAACGATCGACGCCGGCACCTCGCGCTCCTCGATCGGCCAGACCGGCTCGCCGGTCTCGCGGTTGAACGCGAAGGTCATCCCTTGCTTCGTCGTCTGGATGACCATCGGTACGTCCTGGCCGTCGACGGTGACATCGGCGATGATCGGTACGTTGGGCAGGTCGTAGTTCCAGATCGGGTGGTGCACCGTCTGGAAGTGCCAGACCCGTTGCCCCGTCTCGACGTCGATCGCGATCGTGCTCGTCCCGAATAAGTTGTTTCCTGGTCGGAACCCGCCGTAGTAGTCGATCGTCGGCGCGTTGGTCGGCACGTAGACGATGCCGCGCTCGAGGTCGGCCGAGAGCGGCGCCCACGACGAGACGTCACCGGTCCACTGCCAGGCGTTGTTCTCCCAGGTGTCGAAGCCGAACTCGCTCTCCGACTGCGGGATGACGTTGAACTTCCACTTGTGCTCGCCGGTGCGGGCGTCATAGCCAAGGACGTCGCCCGGGACGTTCTCGATCCGGCTCTGGCTGTAGCCCTGCTCGTGGGAGTTGCCGACGACGACCGTGCCGTTGACGACAATCGGAGGCGACGAGCTGGTGATGTATCCCGTCGACATCGGGATGCCGTCGTAGACGTCGTACTCGTGCCCGAGGTCGGCGAGCAGGTCGACGACGCCGGTTCGCGGGAAGCCTTCGATCGGAACCGGCTGGCCGAAGCCTTCGAGGTGCTCGCCGGTCTTCGCATCGAGCGCGTGCAGGAAGAACGCCGGCGTGATCGCGTAGATGACGCCGCGGCCATCGATCTCCGCGTAGCCGACGCCCTTGCCGTAGCTGGAGCGCATCGACTCTGCCCACCGCCGGGTGTTCGGCTCGCGGTAGGTCCAGAGCGTCTCGCCCGTGGCCGGGTCCATCGCGACGATCGTCCGGCGGTAGCCGGCCACGCTATAGAGGACGCCGTCGATATAGCTTGGCGTGGAGCGCGACAGGTAATAGGGATGCGGGCTGTAATTGTCCCCGCGCCAAACCCACGCCACCTCGAGATCTTCGAAGTTCTCGGCGTCGATCTGGTCGAGCGGCGAATAACGGGTGCCCCAGGCGTCACCGCTCTGGTAATGCCATTCACCGTAGGGCGTGCCGCGTTCGACCTGGTCCTGCGCAGTCACCGTCACCGTCAGGGCGACTCCGGCGGTCAGTGCGATCACGAGCCCGAGCAGCCCGATCGGACGCCGGCTCAAGTGGCCATTCCTTCTCATCATTGTTCCTCCCGCAGCGCACAACCTTAATCCGGCCGGCCCAATTTGTGCCAGTTATTCTTTCCCTTTCATCGATGACTCATAATAGACGCCATGGGTGGCATCTATCGCGATCGGAACGGCGTGGAACGGGAATACGTGTCGGTGCCGTTACCGACACACGAGGTGACCCAAGCGGTTCCTCTCCAGGCTCGACTGGTCGGAAACCGGGCTCCCCGTAAGGAGGTGCCGTTCTATGGCGGCACCGACGGGACCGAGCTGGCGAGCCAGCCGCGCGCCCACCGTAAGCAGTGGTCCGACGAGCAGTGGGTCGCGTTCCGCGAATTCCAGAAGCTCGAATCCGACATGGCGTCCGCCGACGTGCTGATCGCGGCGGCGATGATCATCAAAACGTAGGTCGTAGGCCGTCATGCGATCAGAAAGAGCCCTGTACTCCGTGGTGACCGTCGGTGACGGCCAAGGCGCGCACGGCGCGCCTCGCGGGCGCAGAGCGGGGCTCTCGGGGTCCCCGCGTAGCGCCTGCGGGGGTTCGGGGCGCAGCCCCGTCTAAAATGGACTTCGTCGTCTGGGGACATGATCCCTGGCAACGCCCGATCCTCCAGCACCTCAATTGGGACCCGGTGTGGGTCTCGGTCTTCTGCGTGATCATGTTTCTGCTGGCTCACGCGGCGTATACGGTGCTCTCCTCGGGCCGCAAGCGGACGGTCGACGAAACGGACGGCCTCGAGTCGCGTCACGCGGAGGTGCCCGACCGCATCTTGCGCCATTCGCTCATGGCGCGCCTGTTTCACTGGATGATGTCGGTCACGATGTTCGTCCTCCTCGTGACGGCGTTCTTCCCGATCATCGGCCTCGAGTTCGACTGGGTGCCGTGGCATAACTGGGCGGGGATCATCTTTACCGCCACGATCGCCTGGCACATCGTCCACACCACCGTCTGGCTCGACTTCTGGTCGATCTGGGCCGGCCCGAAGGACATCCGAGAATTCAAGGCGTTGATGCGGCGTGAGACGGGGCAAATCGCGCAGGCGCCTCAGCCGGCCAAGTATCCGCTCGGGAATCAGCTCTATCACTGGATCCTGACGATCGTGGGGCTGACCGTCATCGTGACCGGGGGCCTGATGCTGTTTCGGATCGATAACCCGTTTTTCGCGCACAACCCGTATTTGATCAGCGAGCTCGCCTGGGGCTGGGTCTATGTCGCGCACGGCCTCGTCGGCGTCTCGCTGGTGGGGCTGGTCGTCGCGCACATCTACTTTGCGCTGCGACCCGACCACTGGTGGCTGACCAAGGCGATGGTCTTCGGCTGGATCACGCGCCGGCAGTTTCTCGAGCATCACGAGCCGACCCGCTGGCGTGTGTCACCCGACAAACCGTGGTAGCTTCTCGTCATTCTCAAACGGGGCTGACTGCCCCGAACCCCGTCGCGGTCACTCGCGGGGGCCCCATGCCCCGCTCCGTTCCCGCGGGGGCGCGCTGTGCGCGCCGTCACCGCGACTCGTCGCGACGCTGTCGGAGTATCCGCACCCAGACAAACATCGCCGCGGTCGTCATGACCATCTGGAGGACGGTGGCGAGCGCGTCGAGCGTCACACTCCACCGACTCACCGTCGGAAGCACCGGGAGGATGGCCAGCACCCCGATGACTAGCGCGGTCCAGACCATGCCGGTCAGCGGTAGCGCCAACGCCTCGAGCCCGCTCGCGCCGAAGCCGACGAGCGCCTGAAAGAAGTGGAGCGCATCAGCAAGGGTCTCCGCGCGAAAGAACACCCAGCTTGCGGCGACGAAAACCAGGACGTAGGCGTGTCGGGCGGGAGCGGGAAACCGCGCGACGATCATTCCCCATCGTGTGCGTTCGAACGCCACGAACAGTGCGTGGACGCCGGCCCACGCGAGCACACCCCAGGACAATCCGTGCCACAAGCTGATCACGAGAAACAGACCGACGAGCGATGCCGCATATCGCCCCGTCGTGTCGGGTTTCGGATCGATCGACAGCGCGAGATATGTGTCGCACCATGTCGTGAGCGATAGATTCCAGCGACGCCAGAACTCGTGGAACGAATCGGCCCTATACGGTGCGTTGAAGTTCTCTGGCAGCCGGAAGCCGAGCATCCGCCCGATCCCGAGCGCCATGTCGGCATACCCCGACAGGTCGAAGTACACCTGAAACGAGAAGCAGATAAGTCCCATCCACGCCGGCACCAGACCGAGGGTGTCGACGGTGGCCGCAAACGCGACGTCGGCCGGCACCGCCACGATTTGCGCAATCAGAGCCACCTTGCCCAGACCGATCGTGAACCGCCGCACTCCGTACGCGAACGACGCCATGCCGATCTGGCGCGTGGCCAGGTGCTGGCTGATGTCGCGATACCGAATGATCGGACCGGCCACCATGAAGGGAAAGCCGAGTAGGTACATCGCGGCGTGCGCCGGATTGGTGTGCACGACCGCGTCTCGCCGGTAGACGTCAACGATGAACGACACCGCGTGACAGACAAAGACTGACAGCCCGAGGGGGACCAGCAGACCCGGCACCGAGAAGCGGTGCTCAGTGAATCTCGCGAGCCATCCGTCGAGAGAGCTGACGACCGGATTGGCCGACGTGTACAAGCCGTAGAGCAAGAGAACGCCGGTCAATCCGGAGGCAAAACCGAGCTCGGGTACGGCACCGACGGCGCGGTGCCGGATCACCCACCCGAATCCGAACAGCAGGGCCGTAGCGGTCGCGATGACGCTCGCATAGGTTTGACTGCCTGCAGCCAGAAACACGACGCTGCCGAGGGCGACTACCGCGTTGGCGAGACCGAAACGTCGGTGCTTCGAGGTGCTCGAGCGTCCGACCAGGGACGCGGCGACGAAGTAGAGCCCGAGCACCGTCGGCAGGAAGACCAGGAGAAAACCGGAGTCGGTGAACGGCACGCGTCTTAGCTTAAGGCAGGGCTGACTGCCCCGAACCCCGTCGCCGGCACTCGCGCGGGGGACCCCTTCGCCCCGCTCCGTGCCGGCGGGGGCGCGCCGCGCGCGCCCTGAACCTTATTGAGGCGACCGAGCGGCGTGGGGCGTCGGGGCCCCACCAGCGAGGGAGCCAGGGGGTCCGGGGGAAGCGCCCACGACTCCGTCTCTTGATCGAGGGCGATATTCCCCTGGTCTGATCATGGCCGCCCGCGTCCAGGCCGCTCGTGCCGGCGTCGCCGCCCTTCGCCCATCCGCACGATTTCCGACTCGAACTGCTCCATCTGTTCGGTCGTCAGGATGTCGGCGAGCGCCGTCCGAAACGTGTCGCGTTCGCGATCGAAGCGCTTACGCATGGTTCGGCTCATCTCGCGGAAGCGATCCCGGCGGACGTCGAACAGCGCCTCGAGGCGATCGGTCTGCTCGTCGGTGAGCTCAATGGAGCCCGACAGCCGTTCCATCAGCCGCTCGCTCATCGGCGGGCGCCCCCCGGGGCGAGGCGGACCGCCCGGTCCACCGGGTCCAAACATGCGACCCATCCGTGGACCGCCACCGAACCACGGCGCGGCCACGACGCCAGCTCCAAGTCCGACGAGAAAGACGACCAACACGAACAGGCCGATCCAGATCTTCGTTCGCAAGTTACTCATGGTCTGCCTCAGAACGCCGTTCCCATTCCCGGTGTCAGAAGGATGTCGAGTAAGACGTCGTCAGTGTCGTCTTCCGAATAGAGCAGCGTCACCGTATCAAGCGTCGCCTCGCTCGCCGCGTCGGTGTCAGACGCGACCCATGCCGTCACCAGTTCGGAAAAGTCGACCGCACCGGCCGGCTCGATGCGGTCGGACCGACCGAGCCCGAGTGCCGCGGCGACGAGGAGCGCGCCGGCCACCGGCGCCAGTCGGAAGGTCCACGCGCGCCAGTTCAGCGCGTCCATCCAGTCGGCCCAGCCCGTGGCCGGTTTCGGTTCGAGACTGGCCATGACGCGCATCGCAAATCCGAGCGGCACTGGTGCAGCTGAGCGTTCCGACAACGCCGCTCGCGTTTCGGTTTGTGTCTCGAGCCGGTCGCGACAACCGGTGCAGGTCGCGAGATGATGGTCGAGCTGTTTACGGCGCTCCGCGTCGAGCGTGCCGTCGGCCGCGCGCGCCAGCAGCGATTCAAACTGTTCACACGTCATCGTCTACCTCGTTTTCAAAACGGGGCTGACTGCTCCGAACCCCGTCGCGGTCACTCGCGGGGGCCCCGGGCCCCGCTCCGTTCCCGCGGGGCGCGCCGTGCGCGCCCTGTTGCCTGTGGCGCGAGACTGTCACCACGGGCTCCGTGGCACGGACGAGCGGCCGCAGCAGTGGGCGTAGCCGCCGCCGCGCACGGAAGATCCGTGACTCCACTGTCCCAATCGGCGAGCCGGTCACCTCGGCGATCTCCTTGTAGTCGAGCCCTTCGACATCGCGAAGGACCACCGCGGCGCGTAGCTCGTCGGAAAGCTCTGCCAGCGCGCGCGCGATCGTGTCGCGGGTGACGACCGCCGTCTCGATGTCAACCTCGCCGGACGGTATATCGGCCGCCTGTAACGGTTCGGTGTCGTCATCGAGGCTACGATCGGTCATCCGCGACTGTCGACCTTGCCGGTCGAGATGGGTCCGAGCGACGTTGGTCGCAATCCGATAGAGCCACGTCTTGAACGTGCTCTCACCCCGAAACTGATCGAGGGCGCGGTAGGCGCGAACGAAGGTTTCCTGCGCCACATCCTCCGCGTCGCTCGTATCTCGCATCATCGCAGCTGCGTAGTTCACGATTCTCCCCTGGTACCGCAGCACTAACGCTTCGAACGCCTCGATGCTTCCAGCCCGGGCCTCGTCAACGGTGGCGCGATCCGAATCGACCCGAGCGTCCACATCGCGAGTGTCCCCGGCGGTCATCGCCACGGCCACGGTGTCAGCACCAGCGCCCATACCTCATTATTCCTGACTTCGGCTCCGGTCCAGATATTTCCCCTCCGACGCTGAAATATTTGACCGGCGTGCCCGGTCGCTAGAAAACAGCAGCGCCACAGATTCGGAAGAGGGAGGAGCAATGCAGCGAAATCAGACAGCGAGTTGCGCAAGCGTAGTCTGGACGCTCGCGCGCGTCGCGCTCACGGCCATGGCGGTATCGGGTCACGCGGTGACGGCGGCCGAGGCGCAGCGACGAGGCGAACCCGGCGGACCCGGGGGATTTGGTCGCGCGATGCGTGGCCCCGGCGGCGGGCCACATGGAATGACGGCGCTTCGGCAGCTCGACCTGAGCGACCTGCAGCGTCAGCAGACCCAAGTGGTGAGAGAGCAGAACGCCGACGCGGTTCGCACGACCGGCGAGCAGATCCGGGCGGCGAGGCAGGCGCTGCAGGACGCGGTGACGAGCGATGTGGTCGACGAGGGGACGATCCGCTCGCTCGCGGCAGACCTCGCGACGCTCGAAGGCGACGCCGCGGTGCAGCGCGCCTATCTCCATGCGCAGGTCTGGCAGCTTCTGACGCCCGAGCAGCAGGCCCGCGCGACCGAGATCGAAGCAGAGATGAAAGCGCAGCGCGAAGACCGACGACTCTGAATGGAGCAGCACCGTAAGGACCGGCGTCGTCAGCGGGAGGGTGAGCCGGACGCCTAACCCCAGTGCTCACTTGTGTTGGCGCTTCTGGCGCCGGGCTGGGCAGCGAGGGCAAGGCGCGACGAAGGAGTTTGGTGGGCCCAAATGACTGAGGAGCAACGCCGCCCTGGACGGCCAGAACAAGTCAGGCGTGGCAACTCAAGTGAGCTCCGGGGTTAGGCCAGCGGGAGTGCCCGCGGCATCCGGCCGTCGGCACTCCCTACCGCTTCGGCTCCTCCAGAGCGCCGCTGGCGCCGGGACCCAGCGATCGCCGCCGGCGCGTGTGGGGTTTGCTCCCGGTCCTCCCACCTTGTAGATTCCAGCTGAACTCATGCACGACCACCTACGGCTCGCATCCGGACCGGCGCGCTTGGCGTTCGTCGTTGTCGTATTCGCCCTTGCCTCAGCGTGCAACGGCACGGCACCGGAAGCGCCAAGCGGAGTCGACCTGGTGATCACGTCGGGTATCCTCGTGACCGGCCACGCCGTTCCCGGGGGTACCGTGAGCCTGAGTCAATACGTGGTGACGAACGTCGGAACAGCCGCCGCCGGTCCGTTCGTCAACGGCTATTTCCTTTCCGTCGACAACACGATCACCACAACTGATCGGCAGCTCTTCGGCCTGGCCGCCGCCGAACTGGGCGGGCTGGCGGCGGGAGCCTTGTTCAGGTTCCCCGCTGACGAGGTCACCATTCCAGACGATCTTGCCCCCGGCGAGTACTTCTTCGGGGTCGTGGTCGATTACACGAACCTGATAGACGAGGCGGCCGAGTTCAACAACACCGCCGCGTTCAGCATTAGAGTGTTCGCGGATCCCGGATAGCGCCTCACGCTCACGCTACGGAACGAGCGTGAAGTAGCGACGCAGACGCGAGATCAATTCAGCCACTCCGAACAGGAGGGCGTGACAACAGCGACGCCGCGTGAGCGTCACGCGAGAACCGAGAAGCAACGCGAGTACCGGAACCGGCGGAGTCGGAACGCCTATCTCAATCGTGACGACCAGCCCATGGTGGTCCGAGTAGGGAACATCACGCGCGTCGTTCCTGATGAGCTCAAAGGCGTCTCCGCGGACACGCCCGTCGTCGGGCGGGCGAGCGAGGATGTAGTCGATCCACGCCTCGGCCGTGACTGCCACACGTCTCCCGGGAGCACCACCCACCCGCTACACACTCGTGAAACTTGCGCTAGGGAGGGTGCTGCATCAGGCCAGAAAGACCAATAGGGCTACGGCCAGCGTCCAGATAACATAGTCGCGCTTGTGTCTCGACGGGCTGGTCGCCTCGGCATGTGCCATTGTTTCTGCTCCCTACTGAACACAACGACACGCGACGCGTCACCGAACAGCCATCATCACGGACTCCAGTGAGCGCGCCCTTACTCGGCTAGCGTGAACGCGACCGACGCCATCTTTGTGTCCCAGAACAGGGCCAGGCGTCCGCTGTCGCGGTTCATGTCGAGAAATTCCCAGGACAGCTGCTCGAACGCGTTTGGCAGGGTATCGAGCTGCATCGGCGTCCTGAGGACGTCGCGGTCGAGCGTGTAGTCGTAGGCGCCGAAGAGCGCGTCTTTTCGCGCGTAGTCGTAGCGCTCCATCGCCGGCCAGGTCGAGACGATGAACGTCCAGGGGTCGTCGGAGAGGTCGATAAAGAGGGTGTACTCGCCCGGTTCAACGCGCGTACCGGCGATCATCAGCGGCACTTCCGTGACCAGACGCGTCGACTGGTTTGCGCCGGCGCGCCAGACATCGGCCCCGTCGTTGAGCATCTCGGCCCAATCCGACGGCCCAAACAGATCGCGGCCCCGCTTGATCGGACGGCCGTAGTACACATCGATCCACTGCCCGCCGATGTAGCCGTACTGCACGTCGTACTCACCGCCGATTTGCACCGCCGAATGGCCGGGCGGGCTGAGCACGCGCCGGTCCTGGGCCGCGCTGGTGGTGCAGGCGACGGCGACGACGGTGAGCGTGCTGCGTACCACAAGGGCCGCCTTCTCTTCGGGTTCGATCACGCGGTCCGAACCACGCGAAGCAGCTCGGGAAGCGTCGGGCGCTTGCCGATCATCAGCAAGGCGTATCGGCAGATGTTACCAGCAACCCAGCTTGCCGCCACCGTGGTGACGATCAGCAGCACCACGCCCAACCACACTTCCCACAACGGTGGTGCCGACACATTGATCCGGGCCAGCATGACGATCGGCGTGAACGGCGGGACCAGACTCGAGACCCATGTCAGCTCCGAGCTCGGATTGACGATCGCCGTGACCGCGAGCATCACCGCGACGACGAGCGGGAGCGCGGCGATGATCATCGAATGTCCCAGCTCCTCCGTGCTCGTGCAGGTGACCGCGATGACCGCAATCAGCACGGAGTACAAAAAGTAGCCGAGCGCGAAGAACAGGGCGAAATAGAAAAGGAGCTCGCCGGTCAGGATCAACCCGAGATCAAGCCCCGCTGCCTCCGAGCCGATCATGACGCCAGAGACAACGCCTGGAGGAGCGCCGCGAGCGCGACGATGAGCCAGATCCCAAGCTGGGTGAGGCCGGCCCCCAGCACCCCGAGGATCTTGCCGGCCATGAACTCGCCGGCGGTGACGGCGCCCAGGATGACCTCGATCAGGCGAGACGATTTTTCCTCGACGATCGCGGTCGCCATCCCATGCCCGTTGATCAAAATCGTCATGTAGATGAGCATGGCGAGCACGAGCGTCGACATCAACGCCGTTTCGGAGCCGCCTTCCCGCTCTCCCTCGGCCGACAGCGTGACGGTGGCGACGTCCAGTTGCTGACGTCGGCGTAGGTCATCTGGATTGATGCCCGAACCGGCCAGCAGGTCGGTGACGGCGACCGACCGGACGGCGTTGCGCAACACGCGGACGAGGTTGACGTTGGTGGTCTCGGTCGACACGTACCGGGTATCGAGGAGTTCGTCGTCGTCGCGTTCGACGAGGAGATAGCCGTCGATGGCGTCGTCGTGCACCTCGGCGTTGAGCTCCTCGCGCGGGGCGTCGGCGATGTTGGCCACCGTCACCACGTCGGTGACGGTGATGCGCGGCTGTTCGAGCTCGCGGAGCCGCTCTCCACGATCAATGGCATCACGAAGGCGTAGAGGCCCATCAGCACTGGAATCAGGATCGTCATGAACACGAACGCCCGGTTGCCCACTCGTGCAAGGTATTCCCGGTGGGCCACCTTGATGATCTGCGTCGGGTTCATGCGTGTCCGACCTTTGCCACGTAGATCTCCTCGAGCCGCGGCTCGTCGATCCTGATCGCGCGCACCGCGACCTGACTCACAACCGCTCGGATCACATCCTGTGCATCGCCGTCGGCGTCGAGGTGCAGACGGGTCTCACGCCCGCTCCCTTCGCATTCGCGCACACCGGCGATATCGCGGAGTCGCTGGCGGTCACCATCGCAATCGACGACGATCGTGTGCCGGCCGTGGCTCGTCTTGATATCGCTCAAGCGTCCATTCAGCAGCGGCCGACCGTGGTGGAGGAGACAGATCCACTCGCACAGCGCCTCGACCTGTTCCATCCTGTGTGTCGACAGGATCACCGTCGTCCTTTTGTCGCGCTGTTCGACGATCAGCTCGGTCAGTAGTCTAGAGTTGACCGGGTCGAGCCCGGCGTACGGCTCATCGAGGACCACGAGGTCGGGTCCGTGGATGACGGCGGCGGCGAACTGCACTTTCTGCTGCATCCACTTCGACAGCTCGCCGGTCGCGAGCTCGGCCTTGTCGGCGAGGCCGACCCGTTCGAGCCACTCCCCCGCACGACGATCGGATTCCGCCATGGTGAACCCGTTGATCGACGCGAGGAAGGCGAACTGCTCCCGCACTTTCATCCGCGCGTAGAGGCCCCGCTCCTCGGGGAGATACCCGACGCGATGTCGAACGGCGAGTGGATCGCGAGAGCCGAGGAGCTCGAACGAGCCGCCATCAGGACGGTAGATGCCAAGACAGGTGCGAATCGTCGTCGTTTTGCCTGAGCCGTTCGATCCAAGCAGACCGAAGATGGTGCCGGCGGCCA
Organism: Vicinamibacterales bacterium; assembly: GCA_963662965.1. Classification (GTDB taxonomy): domain Bacteria; phylum Acidobacteriota; class Vicinamibacteria; order Vicinamibacterales; family UBA8438; genus DTWD01. The sequence continues at coordinate 1,719,031 of OY759970.1, forward strand.
CGTCCAGGTCGAGACGGTCGACGGCGCACTCCTCATTGAACGTCTTCGTCAGCTAGCGGCATGTCACGGCGTTGTTCATCGGTTCGTCAGCCCGGGCACCGTACTCCGACCTCGCTCAGCGTGGCACCGCCACGCCGACGCCGTGCTGGTACACCAGACGGCCGCCTCGTTCGGCGGTCTGGAACAGCAACAGTATGCCGACGATCCCGGCGGCGACAACCGGCATCCAGACGCCACGCGTGGCGAGACAGCCCGACCACACCAGCCCCAGCCGGGTCACCGACAGAAGGCCGACGTAGACGGTGGTCCGGAGCGCCCAGGTCCAGTGCTCGTCGACCAGGCCCTGCGCCATCTCGGTGATGCGCAACGCTTCAGCATCGGCGCGGCCGGAGAAATACGCCGCGACGAGGGCCGCCGCGCCGGCGAGATACAGGCCGGTCGCAACCTGCCGCGGAGTCGCGCGCGGAGGGGAGCCAAGCACGGCGATGTCGATCACCATCGCCGTCACCAGCAGCCCAATCGGTAGATGGACGAGCAGTGGGTGGAGCGGAATCGTCATTCTCAGACGGGGCTGACTGCCCCGAATCCCGTCGCTGTCACTCGTGGGGGCCCCCATGCCCCGCTCCGTTCCCGTGGGGGGCGCTGTGCGCGCCTGATCGTACTTCGCACAGACTTAAGGTGCGACCCGCCACGACGAGACGTGCGGCCACTTCCGAAGCTCGGCGATCGCGTCGCCAAGGCTGTCGACGTCGCTCTGGAACAGACGCGCCGCGACGGAATTGGGAGAGTTGTTAGGTGCGTAGGTAGGTCGTGCGCTTGGAGACATAGCTCATGATAACCCGGGCCTTTTCAGATGTTTAGAGTCTCAGAAGGAGACGTTTTCAGGGGCCTTGCCTCGAAGCTATCACTCGGACGCCCCGAACACAGAGGTGGACCCCGATTTTCGGACAGGTTGTTAAGGTGGAGTCCAGGTCCGACAGGAGGAATCTGGAATGCCACGCAAGAGACGGAGCTACCCGGTTGAGCTGAAGGCAAAAGTCGCGCTGGAGGCGCTCCGGGAAGAGGCGACGATGGCGGAGCTGGCTTCTCGTTACGACGTCCACCCGAATCTAATCGCGAACTGGAAGAAGCACGCCCGCGAACAAGTGCTGGCGGGCTTCTCAGGCAAGCACGAGCACCAGGAGGCCGCTCGAGAGGCCGAGATCAAAGAGTTACGAGCGAAGGTGGGCGAGCTGGTGATCGAACGGGATTTTTTGTCCAAGGCCTTCGGTCGTTGAGCCACGGCCGGAGGGTCGCGATGGTTGATCCCGATGACGTCGCGCTCAGCCTCACCCGCCAGTGTCGGCTGGTATCGATCGCCCGCTCGTCGTTCTACTACGAAGGCAAGGACGAGAGCCTGTTCAATGTGCAGCTGCTGCGGCGAATTGACGAGCAGTTTCTGGAGACGCCGTTCTACGGCTCGCGGCAGATGACACGCTGGCTCCGGCGCCAGGAGACATGGGTCAGCCGCAAGCGAGTCCGGCGCCTGATGCGGCGCTTGGGCCTGCAGGCGATCTTCCAACGGCCCCGGACGTCTCAGCCGCACCCGGAGCACCGGATCTACCCATACCTGCTGCGCGACCTGGCGATCACGCGGCCGAATCAGGTGTGGTGTGCGGACGTGACCTACATTCCGCTGGCGCGCGGCTTTCTCTACCTGGTCGCGGTCATGGATTGGGCGAGCCGGAAGGTCTTAGCCTGGAGGCTGTCAAACACACTCGACTCCAGCTTCTGTGTCGAACCCTTGCACGAGGCGCTCGACCGCTACGGGTCCCCCGAGATCTTCAATACCGACCAAGGCAGCCAATTCACGAGTCTGGCCTTCACCGACGTGCTCACGGACGCTGGGATCCACATCTCAATGGACGGCAAGGGCCGCTGGATGGATAACGTCTTCATCGAGCGGCTGTGGCGTTCGCTTAAATATGAGCAGATCTATCTGGCTGAGTACGCCACCGCCTCAGATGCCCGGGCTGGCATCGGCTGGTGGATCGATTTCTACAACGAGCGGCGGCCGCACTCGTCGCTCGTGGACCGGACGCCCAACGAGGCGTACACTCTGGGGGCTACTCCGGGACCGGGGCGTTACCCCGCCCCATCACAGCCCGAGGCGGCCTGACCTATGACCCCGGACTTCACCTTAATTTGGCCGCTGAGCTGTCTGAAGGATGGGGTCCACCTCTCACAACGCACGGCGGCGAGGACGCCGTGAGGGCGGCTACGTAGATCGCATCCCGCACGGTGGCCGACCCACTACTAGAAAGCTGTCAAGACCGGAAATCAAGAAAGTTCGATAGCCCCTGCAGCAACGGTAAACGGGCGGGGCTCCGAGAAGGCTCAGCTGTTTACCGCAGGTGAAGGATCCACCTTCGATCCAGCGCGATGCCTTGTGGTGCAGGGTTGTGTCGTATACGCACGCGTTGTCTTCACTCACGCCGAAAAGCCGGAAGAGACACTACTTAAACGGCAACTCGCTCACAATATGGCACGTCCCGCAGGCGCCCGTATACGGAATGGGCATCGCCCTACCCGGGGACACCCCGTCGACCCCAACATTTGTTTTCAAAGGCACATCAAACACATGGGAGTTTAGGGGGCCTTCCCAGTAGGCGTTATTCTCTTCTTCGGCCGCATTGGCATACGGAGGCGTCTTTATCATCCTGCCGTAATCGCCTGCAATACCGCCGGTGTTGGCCGTTCCAGGCATGTGGCAGTCGATGCAGCGTGTCAGCTGACCCTTCATCCTCGCGTTCAGTTTCGTTTCCATGTGAGACAGCACGTCTACGGCATGACACCGCTGGCACAACGGAGAACTCGGATCATCCGGGTCGTGAATGAGCCCTCGTGGGTACGGCGTACCACCATGCAGGTCATGGCAGTCCGAGCAGGTGACCAGCAATCGATCGTTCCGGTACATCTTCGATTTGAGAAAATCCGAATACTGCTGGTGAGGTTTATTGGAGTGGATATCGTCTGGCCAGATGTTGTCGGCCCTTCCAGGCCCTCGCATGGTCGGCCCCTTCTTGATCGGGTCGGTAAACTTCGTAATCAGCTCGTGACGGCTGATGCCGGGCTTCGCGAGCTCTCCGCTCTCGCTAAGCGCTTGTGTATAACCGACCGTCGCTCCGCCATACCCTTGCCGTCTGTCGTGACACCTGCCACACACCACGCTGGAGCGCTCGGCTGAGAGATACTTGGGGTTGACGATGAAACGCGATCTTCCTTGGTTGGCCACATGCTCTGACCCGGGGCCGTGGCAGTTTTCGCAGCCGATATTGATCTCATCCAGCTCGGGGTCATCGTCGATGTTCATCGCGCCGCCAGGGTCATTAACGGCGCGTACCAGAAACTGCCCGGTGGTCTGATCTTCATACCGTTCCCAGCCCGTCAAATGACAGCTGGCACACATCGTCTGAACGGTATTCGTGTTGATGGGTGGGGGCGTGAGCAGATCGTCGGCCGTCCCGTATCGAGCGTCCCCGCCAGGAGCCCACCAGAGGTAGAACTTGTAGTCGTGCCACACTCGCCGCGTTCTATTCAACCTGTTGTCACGCCCGGTCATGTTGTAGCGCAGCACGGTGTACCATCCCGGCCGTTCGCCCAGGCTCGGTGGGGTTGAGACGATGTACCGCTGGTCGTGAACCGCCCCTCCGTAGAGGAGCTTGATCTCCAGGTGTGCTGGGCTATTCGGGTCCTGGACGTTCAGGCGGTTCACCAGCGTGATGTAGTATTTGCCGTCGTTTCCGTTCTTCCACAGATAGACATCGGCATAGGTCGTCTCGATCGGCAGCCGGGAATCGCCAAATGCTCGCAGCTTGAATTTGTCGTCATTCCTGCTTGAGTCGTAGTCCCCCAGCTCGAGGCGGGTTCCGTTAGAGTAGTTGTCCGTCTCGGGGAACGATTCGAGGGCGTTGAAGTAGTCCGGGTGTCTCGAGAAATCCTGCATCGCCCCTGGAACTCCTGGTACGGTCCATCCGAGCTTGTGGGCAGTTTGTTGCCAGTGTTCTTGATCCTGATGGCATGTAAGACAGGTCGAGCTGCCGACCGCCTGGGCGGCCGGAGAAGGACTGCTTGAAATCGTGATGGTGAGAGATTCACCGCGCAACTGCTCGGCTGAATAGCTTTGTCTGCTCTGGTCCCCACCGGGCAGGTGTTCGGTATCTTCTGCTGCGGGTGTTACATGGAGAAAGAACCTGCCATCGGGCACATTCGCGACAACGAAGTTGCCTTGCGAGTCCGTCGTGGATTGCGGAAACTCTTTTCCTTGCAGTCGAATCGCGTCCTCCAGCGGTTCGTCGTAGACTTCCGCGGGGTATGGTGGAGCATAGATGGCACTGGCAGTCATCTGCGTGGTGATGTCGATCGCCGTTATGGGAACGAGATGGACCGTCGCGCTGGCAACCACAGTGCCAGAAGCGCTCAACACCTGGCCCGCAAACTCATCAGCCTGATTGGTTGCTGCGGTGGCTGTGAGCATCAGCCCTATGATCACCATCACGGTGAGCAGTGCTATCGCCAGAGAGAATGAGTTTATGGCACGGTGTTGGCGCATCTCATCTTCGCTTTCTTTCCATTTATCACTCAACAGAATGATACGACAGGCTGTTAAACCTCCGAGGGTGAAACGTTCGATGACTCGTTCCCGTTGGATGGCCGGTGTCGGCGTTGCGCTGGTCGCGTGCGGTGCCGCGCCCCAAGCGGACCTCTACGCCCAGGAACGCGACCAGTGTGCCTTCCTCTGCGCACCCGAGCTCAAGGTCGAGCCGAACATCACGTTCGAGAATCTGTTCAACCGGGCGCGTGTCGAGGTCACCGACGACGACGGCACCGTGTCGACCGTGACCCAGGAGCGGGAGTCGGTCTCCGAGGTCGTGCTCGCGCTCGGGATTCCGACCGAGATTCCGCGGGTCGGGTTCACGCTCGAGACCATCTTCGCGCCGTTCGGCGAGACGGAGACCGGGTTCCGTGACAACGGAATCGAGTTCGAGTTCGAGGTCAATCTCGACTGGCTGACGGCGGATCAAACCGGTGGGTGGCTCGAGAGCCACTTCGATATCGTCGACAAGTTTAGCCCGGCCGAGCGGCCGACCGACACCGCCGCCTACACGCACAAGCTCAACTTCGAGGTCGACACTGCGGTTCTGATCTTTGGCTGGTTGCCCGACGGTAACTGGCTGAAGAACGTCGAGGTGGAGGGCTCGCTCGACTACGTCGCCACCGGGTTCCCGCGGGCGGGTGACGTCATCGACGGCGCACGGTATCTGGACGATGCCAGCCGCTGGTCGTTCTCGCTGGTTGCCGTCTTGCCGGTGGCGCCGCTCTTTCCCTAAGTGGTCCCATGACCTGGACCTCGCGGTCGGGGTCCTCCTCGTAGGTGAGCGTGGCGGCGGACTGGGTGATCGACCGTTGGTAGGCAATAGCGGCGGCGAGACAGAGCGTGCTCATGCCGGTGAGCGAGCAGGTCGCGCTGGATGTCAGCCCCGTGGTAGCGGATCTCGCCGTCCCCGATCCATTGGGTCCGAGGTAGCCGAGCCCCTCTCGAGCATGAAGACCTCGCTGTCTCGCTATTCGTGTCGCAACACCTTCATCGGATCGAGTCGCACGGCCCGCCGCACCGGGGCGAGGCTGGCCATCAGCCCGACGAGCGCGACGCCGACAGGTCCCGGTACGCGAGCAGGAGCAGCTGATTGAGCCATCCGTCACGGCCCCCGGTATCCCAGCCGGACACCAACTATATGTAGAAGGTCAAGGTGTATGACACCATCGTGACCAGAATGGACCTATATTTGACGGTGTAAATTGATAAGTGCATGATAAGTGCATGGCTGTAAAGACAATCACGATCGACCTTCAGGCGTATGAAACACTCCGGAGGCATAAGCGACCGGGACAGTCGTTTTCCCATGTGATCAAGGAGCACTTCAGCGGGCCGAAGACGGGCCGCGACCTGAAGGACGCGCTCGCCCATTGCACGGTGAGCGCGGCGACGTTGGACGCCATCGAGGATGTCGTGAGTCGTCGAGGCGATAATCCGGCGCGGTCGGTCGAGCTGTGATTCATCTGGACACCTCGTTTCTCATCGACCTTTTGCGTGAGTCCGGACGAGGCGTTCTGGGGCCCGCGCACGAGCTGTTGGATCAGTTTCAGGGCGAGGAGCTCGTTCTATCGGTATTCGCAGTGTGCGAGCTGCACGCCGGGGTGGAGAGGTCGGCGAACCCATCAGCCGAGCGAGCGAGGGTGCAAGGAGTGACCGCCGCGCTCGAGATTGCCTATCCGGACGACCGGTTCGCGCCGGTGTACGGACGGTTGCTAGCGTGGCTCCATGAGCGGGGGGAGACGATCGCCACGATGGACTTGCTAATCGCCACGGCCGCCCTCGTGGACGAAGGGCCGCTGGTGAGTCGAAATCGCAGACACTTCGACCGCGTGCCGGGGCTCAAGATCTTGTCCTACTAGAGTGGCTTGTCCTCGGCGAAATCGCGACATAATCCATAATCGATGACACGCCGGAAAGCATGGAGAAGAAGCCGATGACCACGTCGCGTCCGTTGCACCGCGTGGCATCGGCGACGGCCGTCTCCGTCCTGGTTCTGTCCGTCGCCGTTCTCCACGCCGAGGACTGGCCGCAATGGCGTGGCGTCGATCGGGACGCCGTCTGGGACGAGGCGGGTGTCGTCGACCGATTTCCGGACGACGGCTTGCGGGTCACCTGGCGGGCACCGGTGCGCGGTGGCTTCGCCGGTCCGGCGGTCGCCGGCGGCCGCGTCTTCGTTCTCGACTTTCATGAGACGCCCGGCAGCCGCACCATGGACGGGCACGAGCGCCTGCTGGCCTTTGACGAGGGGAGCGGCGCGTTGCTCTGGGAGCAGGAGTGGCCGGCCGCTTACCGGAACATTCTTTTCAAGTTTGCGACCGGGCCGCGCGCGGTGCCGACGGTCGACGGCAAGCGGGTCTACATTCTCGGCGCCGCCGGCATGCTGTCGTGCTTCGAGACCGAGAGCGGGTCGCTCCTGTGGCGCGTCGACACCGTGGCCGAGTACGGCGCGACGGTGCCGGTCTACGGGATGTCGCAGGCGCCGCTCGTCGAAGGCGACTATCTGATCGCGGTCGTCGGCGGCGAGCCCGATGCCAAGGTTGTCGCCTTCGACAAAGTCACTGGCGACGAGGTGTGGCGCGCGCTTGAGAACGCCTCCGAGACCGGATATGCGGCGCCGATCGTGATCGATGCCGGCGGCGTGCGCCAGCTGATTCTCTGGCACGCGACGGCGATCACGTCGCTCAATCCGACGAACGGCGACGTGTACTGGAATGAGGACTTCACGATCGGCGGCGGCATGGCGATCTCCACGCCGGTTCGTAGCGGCCGGTACCTCGTCGTAACCCAGTTCTTCAACGGGGCGTTGATGCTGGTGCTCAACCCGGATCGGCCGGCCGCGCGAGTGCTCTGGAAGGGTCGCAACCGCGGCGAGCTTCCCGAGCAGACCGACACGCTCCATTCGATCATCTCGACGCCAATCGTCATCGACGATTACCTGTACGGGATCGGTAGCTACGGCGAGCTCCGTGGGATCGACGCGTCGAACGGCGAGCGCTTGTGGCAGAGCGATCAAATGAACGCGCAGGATCGATGGGCGACTGCCTACTTCGTCCGCAACGGCAACCGCTACTTCGTGACCAACGATAGCGGCGAGCTGATCATCGCGCGCTTCACGCCAGACGGGTATGAGGAGGTCGACCGCACGCCGCTTCTGACACCGACGTTGCGCACGCAGGGTGGGGCGACGGGCCGGTGGAGCGACCGCGCCGTCCTCTGGTCGCATCCGGCCTTTGCGAGCCGCCACGTGGTGGTGCGCAACGACGAAGAGGTGGTCCGCCTCTCGCTCGACGCGGTGGACTACTAGCGGCGCCGCCACACGGATCTGAACGCTTTCGATCGGTGTATCGCGGGATTCAACGCGGGCCCTCCCATTACGCCGCTTACCTATAACAACAACATGCAGTTGTTCCAGACACCAGATCACGTTGTGGTCTACACGGAGATGGTCCACACGCCTCAAGTCGTGCCGCTCGACGGACGTCCCGCGCTCACCGACAACATCCGTTTGTGGTCGGGCGACTCGCGTGGCTACTGGGGGGGGACACTCTAGTCGTTGAGACTGCGAATTTTAACGAACAGCGGCAACGGATCCCTTACCGCTTTCCCAGGGGTGTGGTGTCGACTGCGAACATGACACTGGTCGAACGCTTCACGCTTGCGGATGCAGACAGGTTGGAGTACACGTTCACGGTAAGTGATCCAGAGACATGGACGAGCCCGTGGACGGCATCGATGCCGATGCGTCGAACTGACAGTCCGCTGTTCGAGTATGCGTGCCACGAAGGAAACTACAGCATGGCGGAGTCTCTGGCTGCACAGCGTGCAGTCGACAAGGCCGCTGCGGAAGCGACGACGCAAGGATCGAGATGAATTGAAAAGCGTGTGGACGCTGCCTTCGCCGTTGGCTAGAACTGAATCAGGTGAGTTGTAATGGCCTGATTGATGCTCACCTTAGTGCCAATCAATCGTATGACTCGCTCTCCGGGATTTATGGGAGGCCGTCACTTGCGCTGCGGCCGATGTCGGCACGAACGTTGCGTCTCAGCAGGCACCCTCATCCTTAGCGAGACGTGGTCTGAGCAGCTTGGCGGTCGATCCCGCGGATCTCGCATGGGGGTGGGACCCAGTCCAAGCGTGCCCCCGCTCTGTGTGGCGATCTCATGCTGCGCACCACCCGGATGGCAATCCCGCGGACCCTGCATCGGTTGCAGCGCGAGTGACGGTCCAGGGTCAGGCCCAGACAGCTTAAGGAAGCCGGCTCAGACGTAGCCACTCGTGCGCAGTATCATTCCTACTTCCATGAAACAGACAACTGCCGTCATCGTGCTTGTCGTTCTCTCGTCCGCGGCGGCCGACCTGCTGGCGCAGGACGGCGAGGCGGCGCGCGAGTGGTGGCAATGGGGCGGTCCGCATCGCAACTTCATCTCCGACGTCACCGGCCTGGCCGATAGTTGGCCCGACGGCGGGCCGCCGGTGATCTGGAGCCGTCCGCTCGGCGCCGGTCACGCGTCGATCATCGCCGGCCGCGGTCGGCTCTTCACGATGTATCGGCGGGCATTCGGCGCCGGGGGCGAAGCGCCGTGGAGCGTCGACGAGACGGTGATCGCGATGGACGCCGCGACGGGCGAGACGCTCTGGGAGTACTCCTATCCGTCGAACGTGCAGGACTTCGGCCAGGGCGCCGGGCCGCACGCGACACCGCTTCTCGTGGGCGACCGCCTCTTCACCATCGGGACCAACAAGGAGCTGCATGTCTTCGACGCGACGAGCGGCGAGATCGAGTGGTCACGCAACTTCGTCACCGACTTCGGGGCCCCACCGCTGTTGATCCGGTCGATGATCAAGTCGGGCTACGGCGCGAGCCCGTTGCCGTACCACGACACGATCATCGTGCAGGTCGGCGGGCCCGGGCAGTCGGTGATGGCGTTGCGCCAGGACGACGGCGTCGTCGTCTGGCGGAGCGGAAGCTTTCTCGTGTCGGAGGCGCCGCCCCGCCTCATCACCTTCGACGGTGAGGAGCACCTGGTCATCTTCGCCGGTCAGGCGGTTCACGGGCTGGACCCCGACACCGGCGAGATTCTCTGGGCGCACGCGCATGATGCCGGGAACGACTTCAACTTCCAGGTGCCGCTCTGGAGCGACGACGACGACATCCTCTTCCTCTCGTCCGGCTACATCGGCGGGAGCCGCGCGATCAAATTGACGCGCGATGGAAACGCCACGCGCACCGAGGAGCTGTGGTACGACCCACAGCTCCGGTTCACGTTCCTCAACCCGCTCCGCATCGGCAACTTTGTGTACGGGACGAGCGGCCAGAGTGCGACCGCCATCATGACCGCGACCAAGATTGCGACCGGCGAGACGGCGTGGCGTGCCCGCGGCTACAGCCGTGCCACCATGGTTCATGCTGACGGTAAGGTCCTGTTGCTCGAAGAAGATGGCGATCTGACCCTGGCCACGGTGACGCCCGCCGAGATGACGACGCTCGCGACGATACAGCTCTTCGATACCCGCGCCTGGACGGCGCCGACGCTCGTCGGGACTACGCTGTACGCCCGCGACCGCGAGAAAGTCGTCGCGCTGGATCTTTCAGACGGGACCGGCGGCCCCGATCCCCGCCGGCGTCGCTAGCGGGGCCCCCAACGCCCCGCACCGTTCCGCCGGGGCGCGCCGTGCGCGCCCTACCGCTGCTGGTCGGTGAAATCCTTACACGGCCTCGCCCAGCTCTCACACGCGCCGACCGGCTGGTTCTTCAGATAGACCAGCGTGTTGGTCGTCTCGCCGTCTGGTGTTGTCGTCGTCACGACGATGGTCAGGCGATTGCCGTCGTCACTGAGCGTCATCACCTCGTGCATGCGCATGTCGCCTTGCGTCCCCTCGGCGACGAGGCGTGTGCCGTCCCACCGTGAGCGAGCCCGCATCGTCGTGTCGCGACCGACCGGAATCGAGCCCTCGGTGCCGGGCGTGTACGACCACGCCTTGAGGCCGTTGGTCTCGGTGCCGACGATAAGGGTGTCGTTGGCGGCGTGCGTGACAAAGAGCCGGTCGATCGAGGCACCGCCGCGACCGCCGCTGAAGGCAGGTGGCGTGATATCGCTCGCGTCGCGGTCGAGCGTCCAGTAGCCGGAGAAGTTCGGGGCTTGCGCAGCCACCGTCGTTGCCGCGAACAGGAATCCCGCCGCGACGCACCACACCTTGGTCATCATTGTCGACGCGATACTCTACCATCCATGAGTGTGGTGACGGCACGACTCGGCGACGGTACGGTGGTCGAGCTCCAGGCCCGTGATTTCGTCTGGCGCGCCGACGAGTCGGCGGCGGCAGGCGGCAGCAACACCGCGACCCCGTAGAAGATGCTGCTCGGCGGGCTGGCCAGCTGTATTGCGCTGACGCTCAGGCTCTACGCGACGCACAAAGCGATTCGACTCGACGGTGTCGACGTGCGATTGACCTTCGACCGCGTCCATGCCGACGATTGCGAGCGTTGCGACGAGCGAGTCGACGGATTCAGCGAGCGCGTGCAGACCGCGGTGACGCTGCACGGCACGTTCACCGACGCGCGGAAGGTCAGACTGACCCAGGTCGCGCATCGCTGCCCGGTGCACAAGACGTTGGTGAACGGAGTCGACATCATCGACGACGTGGCCTTCCAAATTTAGACGGAGCAGTCAGCCCCGTCTAAATTTGGATCCCAACCGAGCGCATCAGCGCGACGGCGTTGCTTTTCTGCACCACCCCCGGGCGCATCGTGTAGTCGAACGAGAGGCGGCCGTCGGTGAGGTGATCCACGAAATGGACGTTCGCGGCGCGTGCGCCGAGCGTGTCGCTGATGTCGGTGAGCGCCAGATCGTGCGTCGTGACGAGGCCGATGGCGTACCGATCGAGCAGCGCGCGCACGATGGCGGCCGCGCCGATGCGCCGGTCGTGCGAGTTGGTGCCGTGCAGGCACTCATCGATCAAAAAGAGGAGGGGGGCCGTGGTCGAGGCGGACGAGATGATGGCGTGGAGTCGCGTCACCTCGGCGTAGAAACGCGAGCTGCCAGCCTGGATTGAGTCATTGATCTGGATCGACGCCCCAATCGCGAGCGGCGACATTCGCAGTCGCTCGGCCCGCACCGGCGCTCCGGCCTGCGCGAGCGCCGCGTTGATGCCGATCGTCCGGAGCAGGGTGCTCTTCCCCGACATGTTGGATCCGCTGACGATGAGGAGCTGCGGCTCGCCGTCGAGTCGAACGTCGTTGGCCACCGCGTCGTCGTCGAGCAGCGGGTGCGCCAGGGCCGTTGCCTCGAATGCCGCAACCTCGCCCCCGACCTCCGGCCAGACATAGTCCGGGCGCTCGAATCGGTATCCGGCCAGCGACGAGAGCGCCTCGAGCTCTCCGACGGCGTCGAGCCACCGGCGGAGCGCCGGACCCGACGTCCGTCGCCAGCGCTCGACCGCATGCGCGAGGTGTACATCGATGGCGAGGAAGAACCAGAACACCATGGCGATCATGTTGCGCCGGGAGTGCACCAGCTCGATGAGCCGCGTCAGTCGCTTGACGCGCCGTGACGGCGCCTCGCCTTCGGCATCGAGCGCGGCGCGGAGCTCGGCCAGATGCGGCGAGGTGAACCGCTCCGCCTCGAGTCGTGACAGCACGCTCGCCAGGAGTGCGATATCTCTGGCAGCGCCGCCGGCCGCAGTGTAAATCCGGGTGGCCGTATCCATGAACCGTACGCTGATCACCGCGGTCGCGCCGAGCGAAGCGATGATGTACCACCGGAGTGCGGTCATCACGGCGTCACTCAGCTCGAGCGACCGACCGGCCGCGAGCACGACGACCACGAGGGCGACCAGCGCCCCTGCCGCCGCCGCGGTTGCGACACCCACCACCATCCGAGGCCGCGTCGCGTCGAGCATCGCGGGTTCGGCGGCCCATGCCCGCAGTGCCTCGTGATCGACGCCGGCGCGGATGTCGTCGCCAAGCACCGCCAGGTCCTCGCGGAGGTCGAGGTTGGCAACGAGCTCGTCTACGGCGCGCTGCCGCCGAGCAATGATGTCGGGGGCGGCGGGTCGAAGCAGCCAGTCGGCCAGCGTCGCCTCTCCCATGCGGGTCCGCGCGCTACATAGGAGCTGAAAGACCGATCCGTCGCCAAACAGGTCGAGGTCAGCCGCGTAGAGATGCGGCGTGACCTCCGAAAACTGTGTGCCGCTCGCACCGGTGCCGGCCCAGTTCCCGTCGAGACGGGCCAGCCCGCGGTCGTAGAACGCGATCGCGCGCCCGAGTCGCACACGCGCCGCCTCGATGCGGTCGAGCCAGACGCCGAGAAAGAACACGCCGACGAGCGGTGCGAGCAGCCACCACGCCGAGTACGGCGCGCCGCCGATAACGCCGAGGCCGAGGGCGAGCGCCACGTTCATACCGACAAGCCGCGCGGTCCCGACCCGCCAATGCCGCTGGTCCTCGACCGTATGCGCCGCCGTACGGGCGGCACACCGGTCGGTGTACTCGCGTCGCGCGTCACACGTCGCCGTCGATGGCGCCGGCATCGATACTGGCTACGGAGCGCTCACGAAGTACGGCGGAAGGTCCACCTTCGTGTCGCCGAGGATGTCGATGATGTCTCGTCGGTCATCGGTCGAGAGGCGGACGTACTTCGGATCGGCATCCGAGCCGGAGAGGACGTGCCACAGGCGACGGTAGATCGCCGCCTGGGCATCCGCCGGGAGCCCGTCGAAGGCGGCCGTGTAGATCATGTAACTACAGGGATAGCGGAAAAGCCGGCGGTCGAGCTCTATCTCTCGCAACGTTCTCCCACGACGGTCGAACGGCCCCCGCGCCGCGAATGTCGACGCGTATCCGCTGCTTCCCACCATCCGGTCGGTCAGCGGCGCTTCGTCGATGAACAGCATGTAGTCGACCAGCGCGCCGACCACCTCGCGCAGCGCCGGATAGCCGGTCGCGCGGCCGGGTCGTGCGAAGAGGCTGTCGGTCGCTCGGCGTTCGTGGGCGGCGAGGCGAAACTCCCACCCGACCCGCGTCAGCAGATTCGTCATGTGGGTCTGATGCTCCAGCACCATCAAGGCGGCGATATCGCTGTACGGCGTCAGGTAGCCGACGGTATCGAAGCGACCCTCGACGCTGTCGATGTTCAGATTAGCCTCGTCGGGGAGCAGCATCGGATCGTCATGGTCCGTGGCGACGGTGTTGCCGACGTGCCGGCCGACGCCCGTGTCGCCGGTGACGTACCACCCGCCCCAGCGGGACTCGATCATCGTGCGGTGGTCGACCGTGTGCGATGTGTACGGGATTCCGTCCGGGTCGGCGACGACGCTGCCGACCGCGAGACCCGGCACACCGAGCGTCTCGGGGGAGACGTGGCACTGGAGGCACGCGCGCGGTCGCTGGAAGCCTCGCGAACGCCCACCCTGCACGAGCGCGTAGAACATGACGCCCTGGCGGGGGTCGAGCGCGGCGAGCTCGATGGTCGGGGCGCCGCGGATCCAGGCGATCGCCACGTCGTCGTTGAAGTAGACTGCCCGCGGATTCGCCGGGCTGATGAGGTCCCACTGCAGACTGGTCTTCGAGAAGACCAGCGTTTGCGACTCCACCGGTACGTCGAGCGCATCGAGGAGCGCCCGCAGATAGCCCTGCGGTGGGTCGAAGGTCAGCGTCGCGTCGCCTGATCCGAGACGCTCGTGGAGCTGGGCGACCCGGTCGGTCCGTGGCCGCGTGCCGTACTCGATGGCCGGATGTTCGAGTGAGGCGGCGAACCGGTCGAGCGCCGCCGCGCCGCCGGTGGCACCCATCACGCTGAGTGCGATGAGCGTCGCACTATCTGAAAGTGAGCCACGCACAATGTCCCCCCAACTCTAGCGCGCGAGCGAACGGAGTGGGGCTTTCGGGGTCCCCACAAGTGAGCGAGCGAGGGGGTCTGGGGGAAGCGCCCGCGATTCAGCCCGGCGATCGTGGGCAATATTCCCCCAGTCTGGGAATTAGTCCGGCAAACTGAGCGCCACGAAGGCTTCCGGGTGTTCCCGCGAGCCGAAACCGCCACTCCCGCCGGCGACCGGCATGACGATGTATTGCTTGCCCTCATGCATGTAGCTCATCGGTGCGTTGTTGGTGGGAGCCGGAATGTCGACGACTCCAACGGAGGGCCCCAGATCGTAACGCGCGGACAGGCAGCTGTAAAATAGGGTGCACTGAAGGCATCGGGAGTCCCCGCTTCACCTCGAATCACTCCCCGCCCCTTTTGTCAGTGGAAATGCGCCGATTCTTGACTCGAGCTGCGCTCGTACTCTGCGTCGGGATAGCCCTCGTCGCGACCGCGACGGCGCAGTCGCGCGCGCCAGCCGGACCGGCGGTTGCCGTCCTCCCGTTCGCCAACCTCTCCGGCGTGGCCGTCGACGACTGGATCAGCCAGGGGCTGGCGGAAACCGTCACCGCCGACCTCGAGCAGCTCGAGACGGTCGCGGTCATCACCGCCCCCTCCGCGTCCGCGGACGCCGGCGGTGCCGACAGTTCCCTCCGTCGAGTCGGCGACGAGCTCGGCGTCGGCTGGCTGGTCACCGGGGCGTTCCAGCGGATCGGCGACCGAGTTCGGGTGACGGCGCGCCTCTTCGACGTCGAGCGCGGTCGGACGCGTCTGAGCGTCACGCTCGACGGGACGGCGGGCGACATCTTCGCGTTGCAGGACCGCGTCGTGGCCGAGCTGGCGGGGGACGGCAGCGTGTTCGCGACGCCCCCACCCGCCGCGGCGCCGGCTCCCGGCGTCGCGCATGCCGAGGGTGTCATCGTGCCGACAGCGCCCCGCCAGAACGGCAACGGCAACGGCTGGACCACTGCGCCCGCGCCGGCACCGGCGATGCGCAATGCCGGTCCGGACCGTTTGCGCATCGATCAGAGCATGAGTGCCGGCGGAGCGGGCTTCGGGGCGCTTGCCGGTCGGCCGCGGATTGCTGCGACCCGCACCGATACACCGCCCGATATCGACGGGCGTCTCGATGATGCCGTCTGGCGCACAGCGGCGATGCTCAGCGAGTTCGTGCAGCAGTCGCCGCTCGACGGCGCGCCGGCGACCGAGGAGACCGAGGTCTACATCGCGTACGACGACGACCACCTCTACTTCGGGTTCTACCTGCACTATTCCGATCCGAGCATCATGCGGGCCAACCGCGTCGACCGCGACCGCTCCTTCTCGGACGATCTGATGACGGTCTACCTCGACACCTTTATGGATCAGCAGCGCAGTTACGACTTCGACCTCAATGCGTACAACGTCCAAGGCGACGGCATCATCAACTCCGGTGGCGCCCGCGGTGGCGACGGCGGCCGCAACCCCATCCCGTTCGCCGACCGGTCGTGGGACACCCTGTTCCACAGTGGCGCCGAGATCGTCGAGGATGGCTACACCGCCGAGATGGCAATCCCGTTCAAGAGCATTCGCTATCCCCAGCAGGCGTCCGGGGTGCCGCATCGCTGGGGTTTTCAAATCGTCCGCGAGATCAGAGGGAAGGATGGAGAGAACGTCGTCTGGGCGCCGATGTCGCGCGACGTTGCGGGGTTCATGCAGCAGTTTGGCGTGCTCGAGGGGATGACCGACCTGTCGACCAGCCGCAACCTCGAGATCCTGCCGCAGCTCACCGCCATCCAATTCGGGTCGCTTAACGACACCGGCAACTTCGTCAACCAGGGCACGTCACCAGAAGCCGGCGTGAACGTCAAATACGGGATCACGTCGAATCTGACCGCCGACTTCACGGCGAACCCCGACTTCTCGCAGATCGAGTCGGACCGTCCTCAGATCGCCGTCAACCAACGATTTCCGCTCTTTTTCTCCGAGCTCAGACCGTTTTTTCTCGAAGGCGCGGAAATCTTCGATTTCACGTCGCCGGTCAATCTAGTGCACACGCGGACGATCGTCGATCCAAATTTTGGCGGGAAGCTGACCGGTAAGGTCGGCGACACGACGCTCGGCTTCCTGGTGACCGACGATGCGGCGCCCGGTAAGCGCGACGACCCGGCCGATCCGGGACTGGGACAGAACGCCCAGGTCGTGATCGGACGGGCGCGCTACGACCTCTATTCCGAGTCGCACATCGGCGCGATCGTGACCGACCGCGAGTTCCTCGACGGCTACAGCCGGGTCGGCGGCCTCGACGCCCAGTTCCGCCTCGGTCGGACCAGTCGCTTCAACTTCGTCGCGGTCCAGTCGCAGCACCGCGATGAAGCGGGCAACGAGCGGAGCGGACCGATGCTGGGCGCGCTCATGCAGCACAACGGACGCAACCTCAGCGCGTCCACCTTCTTCGGACGGACCGACCCGGACTTTCGGACCGAAGTCGGATTCGTGCGCCGGGTCGACCAGCAGCTGGCGCGCGCCAACGTCGGCTACCGATGGTGGCCCGAGCACTGGATCATCAATTGGGGGCCGCGGGTCAACTATTCCTTGAACTACAACCACGCCGGGATCCGCGAGGATGAAATGGTCGGCGGCGGGATGAACTTCAACTTTGCCAAGAACCTCGGTTTGGGATTAAGGGCCAACCGGGCGCTTGAGCGGTTCGGCGGGATTGACTTCCGCAAGACCACCTACAATCTCTTCGCCAATACCAATACGAGTCGGTTGTTCTCGGTTGGCGGTGGGTTTACGTGGGGCGACGAGATCTTCTATGACGCCGACAACCCGTATCTCGGCCGGGCGGCGAGCGCGCGGCTCTTCGCCAACGTCCGGCCGATGTCGAGATTTACGTCGCAGATCAACGTCAACACGAGTCGATTCAACGACGTCCGCGCCGGCGACGTCGAGGTGTTCGACGTCAAAATCTTCCGTGCGCTCAGCACGTTTACCTTCACCGAACGGCTGCTGCTGCGGAACATCTCGGAGTACAACTCGTTCAGCAAAACATTCGGACAAAACTGGCTGGTGACCTACCGCATTAACGCGCTGACGGTCTTTTACATAGGCTACGATGACCACTATCAGCAGGCCGATCTGATCCCCGACCTCATGGATGACGAGTTCTTCCCCCCGACCGCGTTCCGTCGGACGAACCGCGCGTTTTTTACGAAATTGCAGTACTTGTTTCGGTACTAGCGTCGAGGATCAGGGATTGGGAATCAGGGCATGAGTGAGGAGTTCGACACGCTCGAGAAGCCGAAGCCGGAATGGCGGGAGCTGTTGCCGGAATACTCGTACGCCGTCCTGTTCGAAGAGGCGACCGAGCGGGCCGGCACGAGCGAGCTGGACCGTGAGAAGCGAGACGGGACGTTCGTCTGTGCGGCGTGTCACCTGCCGTTGTTCGAGTCGTCGACCAAATTCAACAGCGGCACGGGGTGGCCGAGCTTCTTCGACGCGATCCCTGGGCGGCTCGCGACGAGGACCGATTTCAAGCTCATCCTGCCGCGCACGGAGTACCACTGCGCCCGCTGTGGCGGCCATCAGGGCCACGTCTTCAAGGACGGTCCGGCGCCGACCGGCCAGCGCTACTGCAACAATGGCGTCGCGCTGCGCTTCGTGCCGACCGGCGAAGATCCGCCGCCGTTAGTAACCTGACTTAGACGAGGACGATATTCCCCCAAGCTGGTACGGTACGCGCGAGCGAACGGAGTGGGGCTTTCGGGGTTCCCGCGAGAGAGCGAGCGAGGGGGTCTGGGGGAAGCGCCCGAGACTCGGCACTGTTGTCGAGGGCGATATTCCCCCAGTCTGAACTAAGATGCCGGCATGCCGAAGCTCGTGGTCCTCGGTCTCATCCTCGCCTTCACGTTGTTGCAGCCGGTTCGTGCCCAGGAGTGGTCCAGCTGGCGCGGGTCGGACCGCGATGGTCGCGTGGCGCCGCAGACGGCCTTGCTGGAGTGGCCCGAGAGCTTCGCGACCGCGTGGCGGGCCGATGTCGGCGAGGGATACTCGTCGCCGGTTATCGGAGACGGCCACATCTTCACGCACGGTCGCACCGGCGTCCGCGAGGTGGTCACAGCCCACGACCTGACGACCGGGGCGCTCGTCTGGCAGCGGGACTACGCCGCCGCGTTCACGTCCAACAGCCTCGCACCCCCGGAGTTGCAGGGCCCCTTCGCGACGCCGGTGGTGGCCGACGACCGTGTGATCACGCTCGGCGTGACGGGCGTGCTGTCGAGCTGGGATGCCGCCTCTGGCGACCTGCAATGGCGCAACAGCTATGCGTCATTCATCAGCACCACGGATCTCTTTTGCGGCACCGCGGCATCGCCGCTGGTGGTCGACGACCGGCTGTTCGTGCAGGTAGGAAGCGATACGAACGGCGGTCGGGTGCTTGCGCTCGACCTCGCTTCCGGCGATGAGGTGTGGGTTTGGGACGGTGTCGGTCCCGGCTACGCTTCTCCGATCCTCATCGACCTCGACGGCACACGTCAGCTCGTTACCCTGACCCAACGCTCCGTGATCGGTCTCGACGCGGCGACCGGCGCGTTGCTGTGGAGCAGCCCGTTCGAGGACGAATGGCACGAGAACATCGCCACCCCGGTCTGGACCGGCGAGCTGTTGGTCGTCTCGGGACCGCGTCAGGGGACGCATGCGTTGCGAATTCGGCGAGAGGGCGTCGGCTGGCGAGCGGACAAGGCGTGGACGAACGCAGACGCGACGATGTACATGAGCTCGCCGGTGCTCGTCGGGGGCACGATCTTCGGGCACTCGACGAAGCGCAGGGGCCAGTTCATCGTCCTCGATGCTGGCAGCGGCGCCGTACGTTGGACCAGCGAAGGCCGAGAAGGCGACCACGCATCGATTCTGGCCACTGGCGATCGCGTGGTGCTGCTGACGAGTGATGCCGAGCTGGTCATCTTTGCCGTCGACGCCACGGCCGACACTTATTCCGTCGCGCATCACTACGACGTCGCCGACGGCGCCACCTGGGCGATGCCGGTCCTGCTCGCCGACGGCCTCCTCGTTCGGGACGCGACGAGCCTGACGCGTCTCGTTCCTGAATGACACGCGTCCGTCGCGTCGCCCTCGCGCTCTGGATCGTGGCGACGGTCGGCCTGAGCATCCTCTATGTCGTCCGGCCTGAGCTAATCAACCCCGCGAACCTGGTGGCAGTGCTGCGCCGGGCCGGTCCGCTCGTGCTGGTCGGATATGTCGCGCTCAGCGTGATGCGACCGGTGACCCTCGTCCCGAGCACGGTGCTGATCATCGTCGGGACGCTTCTCTTTCCCGACCGTTACTTCATGGTCTTTATGGTCTCGATGGGCGGCGTCGTCGTGTCGGCGGCGCTCATCTACTACTTCTTCGACTACCTCGGGCTCGCCGAGGTCTTCGAACGGCGACACTCCAAGCAGATTCGCTGGCTCGAGGCGAACCTGCGGCAGCGAGGTTTCTGGATCGTCGTCGGTTGGTCGGTTTTTCCGTTCGTCCCGACCGACGCCATCTGTTACCTGGCCGGCATGCTCAAGATGCCGATCGCCAGGTTCCTGCTCGGCGTCACGCTCGGCGAATTCCCGATCGTCGCGTTCTATGTCGCCGGCGGAACGTGGGTGTTCGGGTGAGAGGGGCTCCTGAAATTAGGGCCGCATCGGGGTCCGCGCCGGCGGGTCGCTGTCCGGGTCGCAGTACCTGCCGGTCGACGTCACGGAGCGAATCCACACCGTCGACCACTCCCGGACGACATACTCGCTGGCGCCGACCTTCGTGTCGGGATTTCCCCAGTCATAGGTGTAGCCGAGCCGGGTCCACGGCAGCGCACGTGGCTCGAGTAACCCTGAAAGTTATTGCTGAACCATCGCGAATGGGCGACGGCGTCCGCGTCCGGCGTTTCGCCGTCCGGGATCTGAGGTAGTCCCAGACGACACTCACCGTTGGTGACCTCATCATCGGGACACGGGCGAAAAACGTCATCGAGGCCTGTCCAGAGCTCCACCACGCGGTCATAGGCGCCTGCCGGTGCGCGTTCCCGAGGTGCTGTCGCAGGCGCTCGTCCAGGTTGTCCCCCCTCATCCCGAACGCGCGACACCGATCCCACATCTGCGGCACCGGGGTTACCCAGCACGTCGCGCGTGAGGTTGATGGTTTGGGATTCCCGCTCGGTGTAGCCGTCGTAGTCGGTCCAGGTCGCCACGAGCACGCGGTCGGGGGTGACCCCGGCGTCCCAGACGATGCCTGGCGTGTCCGACGTGAGCGGCATCAGCCCCCCGACGACGTCGCGCAGGCTCGGGTCCATGACGTCGTCGAGCGCGGCGCGGAAACGTGCGGTGTGCCCCGTTTCGCGAGTCGCGAACGCGAGAAAGGCGAGCGCCAAGGCGATGACGGCGATGAGCAGCGCTCCCGGACCAGGACTCGCGAGGACCGACTGCGCGCGCGGCTCCCCCGGTGTTCGCTGCTGCACGGCCTGGCTATCCCCGGCTACGCGTCTTTGATCGCCGCGATCAGGTCGAGAACGGCCTGCTTCCCGTCGCCAAAGAACATCAGCGTGTTGTCGGCCGCGAACAACGGATTGGGGATACCGGCGAAGCCGGGGGAGAGACTGCGTTTGATGACGACCACCGTCCGAGACTGGTCGACGTTGAGGATCGGCATCCCGGCGATCGGGCTCGACGGGTCGTTGCGGGCGGCCGGGTTGACGATGTCGTTGGCGCCAATGACGATGCTGACGTCGGTCTGTTCGAACGATGGGTTGATCGCGTCCATCTCCTTCAGCTTGTCGTAATCGACGTTGGCCTCGGCCATCAGGACGTTCATATGTCCCGGCATCCGGCCGGCGACCGGATGGATTGCATACTCGACCTCGATCCCGTCCGACTCGAGCAGGTTAGCCAGGTCGCGCACTTGATGCTGCGCCTGCGACACGGCGAGGCCGTAGCCCGGCACGATGACCACACGCCGAACGCCGTCGAACAGCATCGCGACCTCTTCTGCCGAGGTGATCTTGACCCGACCGGCATAGATCTCATCGGCGTCAGCCACTTTGCCGCCGCCCTCGGCGATCGCCCCGACCAGCACGTTCACCAGCGACCGGTTCATCGCCTTGCACATGACGATCGTCAGGATGATGCCGGAGGCGCCCACCAACGACCCGGTGATGATCAGGATGTTGTTACTCAGGACGAAGCCGGTCGATGCGGCGGCGAGTCCTGAATAGGAGTTGAGGAGCGCGATCGCGACGGGCATGTCGGCGCCACCGATCGGAATCGTCAAGAGCACGCCGAGGAGCGACGCGACGACCACCACGCCGACGTAGAACTGGATCGTGCCGGGATCGCTCACGACCATCACGCCGAGGCCGAGCGCGGTCAGCGCCAGCAGACCGTTCAGGATCTGCTGCCCCGGGAAGACGACCGGTCGGTCCGGAAGAATCAGGCCACGCAGCTTGTCGAACGCCACGAGGCTGCCCCAGAAGGTGATGGAGCCAATGATGCCCGAGGCGACGGTGGCGACCGCGGTCTGGGTCGACGGGTTCGCGTCGCCGACGAGGACGGCGCCCGCGACCAGCGCCGACGCCCCGCCGCCGAAGGCGTTGAGCAGCGCCACCATTTCGGGCATCGCCGTCAGCTCGATCCTGAGCGCGAGCGTGGCGCCGATCGTCGCGCCGAGGACGACACCGCCCAGGATCCAGCCGAAGGCTTCGGCCCCGGCCCCGAAGATCTGCTGGTCGAGCAGCGTGGCCATGATGGCGAGCAGCATGCCGGTGGCGCCGAGCATGTTGCCGCGCACCGCGGTGCGCGGATGCGTCAGCCCGCGGATGCCGAAGATGAACAGCACCGACGCGACGAGATACGTGAGATCAATCAGGACGCTGCTCACGAGTCCTTCTTCTTGAACATGTCGAGCATCCGGTGCGTGACGAGGAAGCCGCCGACGACGTTGATGGTCGCGATGACGAGCGCCAGAAAGCCGAGGACCATCGTTACCTGGTTCGATGAGGCAACCGAGAGCATCGCGCCGATGATCGTGATGCCGGAGATCGCGTTGCTCCCCGACATCAGCGGCGTGTGGAGGAGCGGCGGCACTTTGGTAATGATCTCGAAGCCGACAAAGATGGCCAGCATGAAGATGGTCAGCAGAGGGATGAAGGCTTCCACTACAGCAGCTCCTTGACCCTCGGGTGGACCACCTCGCCGTCGTTCGACACCAGCGTGCCCGCGGTGATTTCGTCGTCGAGGTCGAGTGTCAACGCGCCGTCCGAGACCAGGTGCAGGAGCAGCGTCGAGATGTTCTTCGCGTACATTTGCGAGGCGTGATACGGCACCGTCGCCGGGAGATTCGACGGACCGAGAATCGTGACACCGTTCGCATCGACTATCTCGTCGGCTCTGGTCAGCTCGCAGTTGCCGCCCCGCTCGGCGGCGAGGTCGACGACGACCGCCCCCGGCGCCATCTGCGACACCATCTCGGCCGTCACCAAGATCGGCGCGGTCTTGCCGGGGATGAGCGCCGTGGTGATGACGACGTCGCTGGCGGCGACGACCCGCGCCATCATCTCGCGCTGCCGCTGAAGGAACGACTCATCCTGCGCCACCGCATACCCGCCGGCGTCTTCCGACTCGCTCGTGTCGAGCGGAAGCTCGACGAAGTTCGCGCCGAGGCTCTCGACCTGCTCTTTGACCGCGGGCCTGACGTCGTACGCCTCGACGCGGGCGCCGAGCCGACGTGCCGACGCGATCGCCTGCAGACCGGCGACCCCTGCCCCGACGACAAACACGCGGGCCGGGGTGATGGTCCCGGCGGCGGTCATCATCATCGGAAACATCCGCGGCAGCGTCTCGGCGGCGAGCAGCACCGCTTTGTACCCGGCGATCGTCGCCATCGACGACAGCGCGTCCATACTCTGCGCGCGGGTGATGCGTGGGATCAGCTCCATCGAGAACGAGCGCACGCCTCGCTGCGCCACCATCAGCGCGACCGCTGGCTCTCCGAGTGGCTCCGAGAAGCCGATGATGGTCTGTCCCGACCGGAGAGAAGCGAGATCGCTACGGCCCGCGTCTCCGGCGGCGCCCGGACTGCGCACCTGGAGGACGATCTCGGTGTCCGCGAACAGCTGCGCCCGGGCGCCGGCGATCCGCGCACCTTTTTCGACGTACGCGCTGTCGGGAAACCCGGCCGACGCGCCGGCCGACTCTTCGACCAGCACCTCGAGCGAGGCCTTGGTCAACGACGGCAGGACGGCGGGGACCAGCGCGACGCGACGTTCGCCCGGATACGATTCCTTCGGAACGCCGATGATCATGGCAGGCGGAACGCTATCAGCTCGCCTCCATACCCGCCGCCGCTGACGGCGACCACGATGTGCTGCTGGCCGTCAATCGTGTAGGTCATCGGGGAGCCGGTCTGCTGCGTCGGCATGTAGACGGCGCCCAGATCCTGACCGGTCATCTTGTCGTACGCGCGCAGCATCGCGCCCGACACCCCTTCGTCGTTCGTAAAGGCGCCGCCGTCACCGGCGATGACGAGCGTCTTCGTGATCAGCGTGCCGACCCGGCCGGGTCGGCCGGTCCGTGGGATATCGACCCCTTCCAGCAGCCGGTGGTTGCGGACATTGTCGGCGGTCTCCCCGTGCGGTACCTGCCACAGGATCTCGCCTTTGTTGAGGTCGATGGCGCTGATGCGGCCCCATGGCGGCTTGATGATCGGAATCCCCTCGACGTTCAAGGCCTCCTGCCGCGCGCTCACTCCTTCGGGGCGGCCACGGATGAAGTTCATGTCCGAGCGCTCGGGGTCGTTCACGAGCCCGAGGTTGGTCACTTCGGTCTTGGAGAACTGATAGAAGATGCCGGTCTCCGGATCGAACGATCCGCCCGGCCAGTTCACGCCGCCGGTCGACGCCGGCACCTGCAGCGTGCCGTAGGTGCCATCCGTGGTGCCGACGGACGGTGGCATGAAGATCGACCGTCCGTAACGGAATTTGTTGAGCACCTCGAGCGCCAGATCCCGGAGCTCCGGCGTAAAGTCGACCAGATCCTCCGGCATGATTCCCTGCTGGTCAAACGCGGGCGGCTTGGTCGGATGTGGCTGGGTCGGCGAGAGCACCTCCCCCGGAATGTCCGAGGGTGGCACCGACACTTCCTCGATAGGCCAGACCGGCTCCCCCGTTTCTCGGTCGAAGACGTAGAGCCACGATTGCTTCGTCGGCAGCGCGACCGCTTTTATCGCGCGACCGTCGACCGTGATGTCGACGAGGACCGGCGCCGCCGGCAGGTCCCAATCCCACACATCATGGTGGGTCGTCTGATAGTGCCACTTCCGCTCGCCGGTCTCGAGATCGAGGGCGACCAGGCTGTCAGAAAACAGGTTGTCGCCGAGCCGATGCCCGCCGTAGTAGTCGTTGGTCGGCATCTCGACCGGCAGATACGCCATGCCGAGCTCCGGGTCGATCGTCATCTGACCCCAGACGCCGGTGTTACCGGTGTAGCGCCATGAGTCGCCTTCCCAGGTGTCGTTCCCGTATTCGTCGCCCTGCGGGATCGTGTGAAAAATCCACTTTCGCGCGCCGGTCGTGCCGTCGTAGCCGCGGATGTAGCCCTTGGTGTTGCGCATCGACTTCGGCGAGCCGCCCGGCAGGTGCGCGGCACCGATGACGATCGTGTTGCCGACCGCGACCGGCGCCGAATGCAGTCCGATCTCACCGGTGACCAGATCGATGTCCTGGTCAAGCTCCGTCTTCAGGTCGACGATCCCGTTGGTGCCGAAGTCGGACAGCCGCGCGCCGGTGACGGCGTTCAAGCCAATCAGGTGATAGCCGGGGGTGACATAGAAGATCTTGCCGTCGCCGCCATCGTCGAGGTAGGTCAGTCCGCGGCCGGAGAGACGGCGCGGCGCCCCCGCGCCCCGCTCACCCTCGTCGTAGCGGTGGAACCAGAGAATCTCGCCGCTCGCGGCGTCGAGTGCGACCGCCGCGCGCCGGGTGCCGGCCGTGGTGTACAGGACGCCGTTGACCATCAGCGGGGTCGACTGCAGCCGGAACTCCGGCGTCGGGCCGAAATTGTCGGTCCGAAACGTCCAGGCGACCTCGAGTTCGTTGAAGTTGTCGCCGTTGATCTGGTCGAGCGGCGAGTAGCGGGTATGGGCGAGGTCGCCGCCGTACGATGGCCACTCGCCGTTCTGGGTGCCTTCCTCCTGGGCCGCGAGGGGAGCACTCACGCAGATCAGGCCCAGGCCGACCAGGGCCGCGATCGAGCCGTTTCGGGTACCGATGAGTCGCATTCGGGGTCCTCCGTGATGCCGTATAACAGGGAAGCATACCGTGCGTCCGCCAGCGTCGGCCAGGGTGTCTCTCAGTCGGGGCCTGCAGCCCCGAATCCCGCCGCCGGCACTCGTGGGGACCCCCACGCCCCACTCCGTGCCGGCGAGGCGCGCCGTGCGCGCCCCCCGTCTAGTGTTGAGGTAGCATGGGCGACTCTTGGCCGCGCGCTCCGGGGAGGAACATCATGCGAACAGCGAGATTCGGTCTGGCGGCGGTGGTCGCACTCGTGCTGGTGGCGCTTGCGGCCGGGGCCGCCGCGCAGGGCCGTGACCTCCACACGGTGGAGTTCTTCAGTCCGGCGGTCGACCGGACCGCGCGCTACAACATCTTGCTCCCGTCCGACTACGAGATGTCGACGGCACGGTATCCGGTCCTCTATCTGCTCCACGGCTTGACCCAGAACTACACCACCTGGGGACGCTCGAACGGCGCGCCGTTCTATGGCGGGCTCTACGACGACCTGATCGTCGTCATGCCGGATGTCGGGAACTCGTGGTACGTCAACTGGGCCGAGAGCGAGAACGGACAGCGGAACAACTGGGAAGACCATGTCATTCAGGACGTCGTGAGCCATGTCGACTGGACCTTCCGGACGATCGCCCGTCGCGAGGGGCGTGCGATGACCGGGCTGTCGATGGGTGGCTTCGGCGCGATCACCATGGGGTTGCGGCATCCGGAGATGTTCATCTCGATTGGGAGCACGAGCGGCGCGCTCGAGTACGGCCGTCAGGCGGCGGCGCGGATGCGTGGCGAGATGCCTCACCGGACGCCGCGTCAGCGGACCGCTGAGCAGGAGGAGCGCCGTCGTCGTCCCAACTCCTTGATCGGGATCGACGGTTTTAGCAGCCAGATCGAGCGTTCGCCGGCCGGGACGATGTTCACCTCGGCCGAACAGGCCGATCGCTATGACCCGTTCGTGCTGATCACGCAGGTGCCAAAGGACGAATTGCCGCACATCTATCTCGATTGTGGGACAGAGGATCAGCTGATCTCTGGAGCCAAGCAACTCGCGGCGATCATGATGGACCAGGACATCCCATTCGACTACATGCAGATGCCCGGTGGTCACAACGCGGCGTACTGGATCCAGTCGATCGGCCACATCATGTCGGTACAGTACGAAGTGATGCAGCGGGCCCTCGGGCAGCGGCCGTACGGGCGTCGGTCTTCTAATTGACGGGGCTGACTGCCCCGAACTCCGTCGCCGGCATTCGCGTTCCTCGGAGAACTCGGGACGCCCCGAGCCGTGTCGAGGGGCGGGGGCCCCGTGGCCCCGCTCCGTGCCGGCGGGGGCGCGCCCTACTCGATGGTGTAGCGTCGAATCGCGATCGCCACGGAGGTCATCCGGCGCGATTCGGTCGGCGGGCTCGCCCGGACCATCAGGGCCTGCTCTCAGCGGACCACGACGGGGGGGGAGCCTCCCGCCGCGGGAACTTTGAGGACGACCTCGACCAGGAGCCCCCCGTCGTCCGCCACGGACGAAGACGAGAGCATTAAATCGACGCAGGTCCGATTGGTCTCAAACAGCAGGCCGGAGTGAGACAGGCAGTCGGTGATGCCGTAGGACCAATGTTCATCGTAGGGAGTCGATACCGCACCGGAAGGCGAGCGGAGAACCTACGTGGACGACGTATCTCGGCACTGGGGGCCGGCCCTGGAATGACCTCGATCGGAAGCTCCGGTAGGCTGACGAGCCACGCGAACCCGTCGTCGTAGGCTGCTCGGTCGAGCCTGTCGGGTGCCGACAGTTGCTGGATGGTGGCCTGGTTGACGCCGCTCGCCGCGGATTCCCAGAGGCCGGTTTCGCACGCGACGTCGGCGGCGGGAAGCATCTCCGGGGACGGCGCTGGTACCGTGCGTACCGCGGTCGCGCGTCGCCTCACCCGTGAACCCGGAACGGCGCCTTCTCGTGGCGGTATTTCGAGTACGACATCGACCGGCGTGCCGCCCCCCAGCGGCTCGCGACTCGGAAGCTCCGTGCGAAACAAAATGCCGGTCTGACTCAAGTTCTCGGTCACTTCCAGACGCGAACGTCCGTGTCGACGAGTCCGAATTGCTGCATCTTCAATCGCAGGACGTGTCGCGCTTCCGATACGCGCCACTTCAGAATGCCGACCGGAACGCCGAGCATCTCGGCGGCGTCTGCACAGCTGATGTCAGGTTTTGAAGCTGGCGTCGCCTCGAAACTGTTGCAGCCCATGACAGGCTGCCACGAATGCGTCTTGATCGTCGCCCCGAGCAAGATCGACCAGCTCGGTATCGGTCACCTGTCGCTATAGACATGCCGCCGTCTTGGCCGGATGGGAAAATCGGCTTCCGCATTTTGAGACCTATAATCACGGGACTCATTTCCATCACCTCATCACACTCGGGGGTCCGATGCGCCGCTTTTTCGTCGTTGCGTCCATGTGTGCGAGTGCCGTCGGATTCCCCACGCTGCCCGCGGTGGCGCAGGCGCCGGATGGCGGCGCGCTGTTCGAGGAGCGGTGCGCGAGCTGTCATCTCGGCGACGTCGTGCCCCGCGCGCTCGCGATCAACAACATGCGCGCGATGCCGGCGGGAGCCATCGTTGGCGCCCTGACTGATGGCGCCATGCAGCAGCAGGGTTCCGAACTGAGCCCGGCCGCGCGGCGCGCGATTGCCGAGTTCATCACCGGCCGGAGCGTCGGCGCTGACGCCGGGGGTATGACCGGCGCGTGCACGCCGTCGCTGACCGCGGGATGGCCCGGACTCGACGGCGGGCCCCAGTGGAACGGCTGGGGCGTCGACGTCGCGAACACGCGGCGTCAGACGGCCGAGCACGCGGGGCTAAGCGCGGCCGACATCCCGCGGCTCACGCTCAAGTGGGCCTTCGGCTACCCGAATGCCGGCAGCGCCCAGTCGCAGCCGACGATTATCGGCGGTCGCATGTTCATTGCAAGCCAACGCGGGACCGTCTATGCGCTCGATGCCCGGAGCGGCTGCACCCACTGGACGTACGACGCCCAGAGCGGCGTGCGGAGCGCGATGACCGTGACCCGACGTGATGATGGACGTCACGCCGTCTTCTTCGGCGACGCCAACGCGAACGTCTATGCGGTCGACGCCGACACCGGCGCCGAGATCTGGCAAGTCGAAGTCGACGACCACGAGGGGGCGTGAATCACCGGCGCGCCGGTGCTCTACGGCGACCGGCTCTATGTGCCGGTTTCGTCCCTCGAAGAGGTGCTGGCGGCCGATCCCGAGTACGCCTGCTGCACGTTCCGCGGCAGTGTCGTCGCCCTCGCGGCGTCGACGGGCGACCTCGTGTGGAAGAGCTTCACGATTCCGGAAGTGCCGAGCCCTCGCGGTCGTAACCCCGACGGGGCATTTCTAATGGGGCCGGCCGGCGGCGCCGTCTGGTCCGCTCCCACGATCGACGCCGAGCGGCGGCTCGTGTATGCCGCGACTGGCAACGCCTACACCGAGCCGGCGGCCGAGACGAGCGACGCCATCATCGCCTTCGACATCGACACGGGCGAGGTGCGCTGGGTCAACCAGCTGACACCGGCCGACGCCTTCATCATCTGTCGCAGCGACAACGCGAACTGCCCTGAGAACGACGGACCCGACTTCGACTTCGGGTCGTCGCCCGTGTTGGTCACGATGAACAACGACCGGGATCTCCTGGTCATCGGTCAGAAGTCGGGGGTCGGCTATGGCCTCGACCCAGACCGCGACGGCGCCATCGTCTGGCAGTACCGCGTCGGGGCCGGCAGCGCGCTCGGCGGCATCGAGTGGGGATTCGCCGTCGACGACGGGAAAGCCTACTTCGCCAACTCCGACTACCTCACGCCGGAGCCGGGCGGGCTGGCCGCGGTCCGCCTGCGCACCGGCGAGCTCGTCTGGTTCGCCGAGCCGCACGAACCGGTGTGCGAACGCTGTCGCGCGGCGCTCCTCGCGGCGGTCACCGCCATTCCGGGGGCCGTCTTCTCCGGCGCCTACGACGGTCTCTTTCGCGCCTACGCCTCCGATGACGGGTCGGTCCTCTGGGAGTACGACACCAACGGCGACTACGACACCGTCAACGGCGTCGAGGCCAAGGGCGGGTCGATCAACGGGCCAGGCCCCGTGGTCGTCGACGGCATGGTCTACGTCAACTCCGGGTATGCCGCCTTCGGCGGGCGCGCCGGTAACGTGCTGCTGGCGTTCGGTGTCGATTAACTTAGTGCCGAAACCCGCGGCGGCCCGCCGGTACTGGAACCGGATTCCGCCCCGCGTGCGGCAACGGGTCGTCGACGCCGCGTTGGCGGCCCCGGCGCAGTCGCCGCGGGAGTTGGCCTGGCAGTTGACGGACCGGGAGGGCCATTTTCTCTCGGAATCAAGCGTCTATCGCATCCTCAAGGCCTACGACTTGATCCCGAGTCCGGCCTACATCGTGCTATCGGCCGCGAAGACGTTCCGGCATCTGACGCGTCGCCCGAATGAGCTCTGGCAGACCGACTTCACCTGCCTGCAGGTCGTGGGCTGGGGCTGGTACGACCTCTCGACGGTGCTCGACGACGACTCACGCTACATCATCGCGTGGGCGCTCCGCACGTCGATGCAGACGGTGGACGTCACGGAGACACTCGACCTGGCCCGGGCGAAGACCGGCGTGGATCGCATCCGCGTGGTGCATCGCCCGCGGCTCCTCAGTGACAACGGACCGTGCTACGTCTCGGCCGAGCTGGCCACCTATCTTGAGACGCACGGCCTGGGGCACACGCGCAGCGCGCCGTATCATCCGATGACGCAGGGCAAGATCGAGCGGTATCACCGGTCGATGAAAAACGTGGTGGAGCTGGAGAAATACCACAACCCGTGGGAGCTCAAACGGACCATCGCTCGCTTCGTTGACGACTACAACCACCGCCGGCTGCATGAAGCACTCGACAACATCACCCCGGCCGACGTCTACGAGGGGCGCCGGTCAGCGATTCTCGCTCGACGCGAACAGATCAAACGGAGGACCCTGGCACAACGCAAGCGGGAGAATCTACACGGACACAGCACGCGCAACCGGCGAGCAGTCTCTCTTGAAACTCAGGCCCAAAAGTCCGGATTGGTTTGACGACGTACAGGTGCACCGGTGCCGCTCAAGGGTCTGCAAAATCGTCTGGGGGTCACTTCCGGTTGGGAGAACCAGCGTGGCGCCAACGTTGAGGGCAGAAAGCATCGCACACATGAAACCCGATATATGGGTTATCGGCGTTAGCACCGCCACCACCTGCTCACCAGACATCCCCGTCTGTTCCATTAGGCCGGTCATGTAGTGCAGCCTTTCGTGGGTGTGTGTGACCCCCTTTGGGCCGTGCAGTCGTCCCCGAGGTGTAGAGGATGGCGGCCGCCTGGCCGGGCTCCACGGCCGGCCACTCTATCGTTCCGGAGGGGGCAGTCAACAGATTCTGGAACGCACCGATGTCCGGGAACTGGCTGTCGCCGCTCAGATAGCACTGGTGTAACTGCGGCAGGTGCGGGCGGATCGAAAGGACCGGTTGGTATAAGTCCGGCTGACCAATGTAAAAGCGGGCTTCGCTGTGCCGTAGGAAGTATTCGATCTCCGACGGCCCCATGCGGGTCTTGATCGGCGCCGCCACGTTCGTCACCGGGCGCAGGAACATCACGCCGGCCGGTCGATACTGATCTCGCCCTAGATCTCGATGGTACCGCGTAACCGCTGATCGTTCAAGAAACCCCAATTGGCCCATGCCCCTTCAGCCCAGCACCACGCTCGGCCCGTACGAGATCCAGGCCCCCCTCGCGGCGGGCGGCATGGGTGAGGTCTATCAAGCCCGCGATACCCGCCTGGACCGCACCGTCGCCATCACGGTTCTGGAAAACAGCAGAAAGTGAAATCAAAGATGCAAACGATGCTAACGCTAGTCTTCCTGTGTCTTGTGTTAGCGATGTCTGTCGGGTGTCGGCAGGCTCCCTTGAACGATCTACAAGAGGGTGCTCAAGACATCATCGAGAAGGTTTGGACAAAGGCCATAGAGCTTGGCGAGCAGCTTAACGCGCTAGGGCAAGAGCGCTGGGAGTGCTACCACGTGGGGGATGTCCCGTGCGCTGTTGAAATTCAACGGCGGCTCGGTTCACGACTACGCGACCATCGCTGACGATTCCCCGAGACCCAGCCGCGCGTCACGCGCCCGGAGGGCGGCGACGAGCGCCGGCATATCTTGACATCCTTTGACCCGGCGGAACCCCTTCGCGGCTTCGAGCACGCCGGCGGCCACCCACCGCAGCACCATCGTCCCACCGCGCCAGCGTTTCACATTGCGCTTCACATGGCGCGTGCGGCTGAGCAGACTCTCGATGGCGTTCGTGGTGGCGAGCGATCGTTGGAGGCGTTCCGACAGGCCCAAGCCGAGCACGGTCAGCGTCTCGTCGAGGCCTTCTCGGACGCTCGCGGCCGCACTCGGGTGGTCGGTGTCCAAGCGGCGAGCCAGGTCCTGCAGCAGTCGTTTCGCCGTCTTGACGGTGGCGTTCGTGTAGGCGCGGGTAAGGATTGCCTTCACCCACGGACGTTGTGCCTCGGGGAGATGCTCCAGGATGTTCCGGCCCTTGTGCACTTGACACCGCTGCACCACGGCGGCCCGGCCGAACGTCTGGGTCACCGCCGTCTCGAGGGCCTTCGCCCCATCGACGATCACCAGGAGGCTCCGGTCGGTGCGCAGCCCGCGACTCGCAAGATTGGTCAACAGGCCCTGACAGACCGTCGCATTCTCCGTGGCTCCTTCCCAGAGGCCGAGCGGGTGTTTGGTCCCCGTTGTGTCGATGCCCAGCGCCACCACGATACAGTGCCCGCCGACCTGGACCCCATCGATCAGCAGCACCGCCAGGTCCAGCGCGTCGAGCGGTGTCGCGCGCCACGCGTCCAGCTGCGCCTGGGTCTGCGCCACAAAGCGTCGACTGACCGCACTCTTGCTGGTGCCCCGCGTCGTGATGTTCGCGCCCAGCGGTTCGAGACTCCGCGCATATTGGCGGGTCGCCACGCCGATGAGCATCTGGTCGACGACGCGCCGGTTCAGCGGGTCCGCGTCCGTGAACGCCTGGGCCGTGGGCAGCGGCACCTCCATGCCGTCGCGCCGCACTCGGGGCCGACGGATCGCGACTTTATGCCCGCCCAGGACGACTTGGCTCGGAGCATGGCCGGCGCGATACGCGTGCCGGGCCGGCTGATGCGCATACCGGGGGCCACACACGGCAGCCCGATCTTCTTCGAGCATCGCCTCGAGCACCCGTAAGCCAGACGCGATGACCAGCTCCTGCAGCTCGGCCTGTGCATCGATGAGGATGTCAACCAACGGCAAGTGGCGCGACGCCGGGGATGCCGATTGGCGACGACGAGGGACTGTGTGAGACTGCTTCTTCATGGCGGCTCCTTTGCTGGGAGGCTTTCACCTCGGTTTAGTCACCGGTCGTATAGCACGACCAGTGAAGGAGCCGCCGCTTCAAATTTCAACAGCTACTGGGACATCCCCACCACGTGAGGGAGGATGGCCAACACACGGTGTTCTATTTCAAGCGACGACAATCGAATGCGATTGCGCATCTAACGAATCTGCTTAGGTTCGCAGCGCTAGCGTTCTAGCGCTGCTACTTCTTCCTCTTCTTTTTCGCTGCAGGACACGTTTGGAGGAAAAATGCCAGAAGGCACCATTAAGAAACTCACGGACAGGGGCTTCGGGTTTACCGACACCGGGAGCGAGGCGGACATGTTTTTCACTCGTCAAACCTCGAAGGGGTAAGCTACGAAGAACTCCACGAAGGACAACGAGTGTCCTACACCGAAGGACGGGGACCGAAAGGGCCAAGAGCCGAAAACGTCAAGCCGGTCTGACGGAACTGAAAGGAACATTGGTTTTCAATCACGGAGAAACAGATATGGGTGATAAGGGAAGTAAAGATAAAGGCAAAAGGGAACAACGGAAAAAGGCCAAGCTTAGTCCAAAGGAAAAAAGAAAATTGAAAAAAGAAAAGAAGAATAAATAAATACGCATCGTTGGTCACGCAGATTCACGTACTGGCGAACTGGTTCGAGGAGCTGAACCAGCGGGTGCCGACGGGACAGTGACATGATGCTAGCGGCCGCCTCGCGGCTTGGCTCAGCTGAGGAGCAGCTCGGTAAGGTTGCGCTCGCGAACGGTTTGCTCGTCCAGGACGATGACGACGAGGACAGCGACCTCGACGACAACGAAGACGACGGAAGCAAAGACGAGGACGAAGAGAACGACGACGACTACCCACCACCCGGGTGGTCTGACTGAACCAGCGGGTGCCTGTTAACTAGATTTTCTGTAGAAAAGAGAAAGCCGACTTCAGGTTGCAGAGGTCGGCCCAGCATTTCTCACTCACTCGACGGAAACCAGCCTACTTCTTCCCCTTCCTCTTCGCTGCCCACATCGCCTTCATCCGCTTGGACACGGCCTTCCTCGCCGCTGCTGACATCTTGCGACGCTTAGCCTTGGCAGCCTTCTTCTTCCCCGTTGTTGCGGAACCGCGAATGATGCTGGCTGCTCGTGCTAAGGCTTCGAGGTCAGCTTGGAGTCTCTTGATCTCGGCTTGCTTAGCTGTGATGGCTTTGGAAATGTCATTCATGGTTGGAAAGCTTATAGATGGGCTGAAAGAGGTGTCAACGAGCCTAGCCTTCACGGCGTAGAGTGAACAGTTGACCCTGTGCAACTTCATCCGGGAACCGGCACCACGGACGACCACGACTGTCCAAGCGAAAAGAAAGCCGACCCCCTGTTTCAGAGGTCGGCTGTAAAGTGCTCCGGGTGTGCCCCACGTTGAGGGCAGTGTTACGTGCGTGTCGAACTACCTCGATCCCGCCCTCGCTCGCTTCTCGATCGCCCGGGCACCGCTGAGCGTGCTCGCCATGCTGTAGTTTCCCTCGTGACACGCGTACTCGTATATGGGGTCGAGACTCTTCCTCATGGGAATCTGAGCGGTCCAAGGCTTCGTGAACGACTGCGGATCGTTGACGGTGAACTCGTAGTTGAGTGTGTCTGAGTCGGCGCGGGTGAACCGCTCGATGAGGTGCATCCCCTCGCCGGCACCCCGGAAGTACGCCTTGTCGCTGAAATTGGTCGTCTCGATAACCAGCGTCTCGCCCTCCCACCGGCCGCGCGAGTCCCCCATCCACTGACGCAGGCCCTGCGGGAGATGCGGCCGCCCGTTCGTGGGGACGATGCGCGCATCATGGATCTGCTCGGTGAATATCACCACGTAGCCGGGCGTCTGGAAGAGCTGAACGTTATTGTTGTAGCCACCCGGTGTCATGGGTGGGCCGGCGTTACCCCTCAGGATGCAGCGCTCCGACAGGGAGCGGTCTTCCGGACCCTCCGTGATGCGTCGGTTCAGTGCGGCACGGGTAGCCACCCGTTCCTGCGCCGCTGGTGTGAGGGCAGGGACACGCCCATCGGGCGGATCGATCACAAGCGACGTGCGCCTGGTCCCGACGACCGTGGTGCCCCGGTCCAGCCAGAGATTGTTGTAGAAGCCCGGAGCCCCGTTCTCCCCTCTGTCCACGCTCTCGGTGACCTTTGTTCTCCGAGCGGGGCGATTCAACAGGTCTTCATTTCGGTCAATGGTTTCTTGTTCGAGGTTCGCCGCCTCTTCCTCCGTCAGGAACTCCTGGTCCGCGAGTTCTTCGGGCCGCTGGAGGGGCGTGATGGAACGGAAGTCCCAGATGCCCTGCAGGTCCGGTTGACCCCAGGCCGTCCGGGGCGGCGTTGATGTGTTCGTCGACTGCGCGGCCGCGAACACTGGCACCAGCGCCACGATGGCGATCAGCGTGAACGACGCACCGAGACATCGATGGCTCATCTCACCCTCCTCGCTCTTTCGGCCTCGTCGGTACGCCCATGATGGACCCGCTCGCCACTGCGTGCAAGAGCCCACGCTCCGGGATCACCTTCTCACGGCGGCCGAGCTTCGTGCCACAACAACTGCCGCGCGCCGGACCCGCTCCGATCAGGCCCAGCTACGATCACTGGCGCCGGCCGCGAGTTTCGATCACCCGGGAGCGAGTGTGCGATCATATGAGAATGAAGACCAGCAGGAAGCACAGCACGTCCGTTCTCATGATCTCGGGTCTCGTCACGCTTGTCAGCGCCTGCGCGGAAACCCCCACGGCAACCGTGGACGCCGCCCGAGCGCGAGTCGAGGCCGTGACCGCCGAAGGCCAGGTCTATGCTTCCCAGGAATACGCTGCGGCCCGCGAAGCGGTCGGAAGACTCGATGCCGAGCTACAGGCCCAGAACGACCGGTTCGCGCTTACCCGGTCCTACGACCGGGTCACCCAGCTCGCCGCCGAGGTGGAGACGGCCGCCGACACCGTCGATGCGGCCATTGCGGCGGAAAAGGAGCGCCTCCAGACTGAGACTCGCGGGTTCGTCGCTGATGCCGAAGCCGCGCTCGACGACGCGCGACCGGCTATCGACGAACTCGATGACGAAGACGCCGCCGGACCGCGTGCAGACGTCGAGGATGTGGAGTCTTCACTCGCCGCCGTGGAATCGGACCTTCAGGCTGGAGAATATGCAGACGCCCATCAAGGTGCCCGGTCAGCACTATCCGCCGCACGCGACATCGGGAGCTCCTTGGCGGCGATGGCTGTTGCCGAGGAGACAGTCAACGAGGACATGGTGACCCGCGCGGTCCGCGGCGGCTTCGACTTACCCCGCCGGGCGTACGCGACCGGCCAGCCGCTCGAACCGGGTCCTTACCGCGTACGGCTCACCGACGAATCGGCGCCCGTCGTCGACCAAGAGCCGCCCACGACCACGCGCTGGGTTGAGTTCCTTCACGAAGAGGATGGGGCCATCGCCGGCCGAGCGCTAGCCGCCGTAGTACCGGACTCCGAGATTGAAGAAATTGCGGCGAACTGGGTGCCGCGCAATCAGGTCCGAGTCGACGGACTGCTGGGGGGCGACTACGTCCGTGTCTGGCTCAACCGCAGTGGGTCAAGCTACCTGGTACACATGCCGACATCTGCGCCCTGAGGTGAGCGTGCCTTTACGGTTTTCTCGGCTCCTGCTCTCTGAGAGGCTGCCGTTGCGTTTGGGGCGGCCTTCGAGCCTATGTGCTGTGCCTGCAACAAGTTGTACCGCCTGAGCGCTGACACGTGAAGCGGGGACGCGAGAACGTGGCGTACCGGCTAAAGTGCCACAAGGGCTTCCAAGGGTCCGGGTTCCCCTCGGTCGGTTGCGCTGGTCCCTGCTCCCGGTTTCGTCGACTGGGAGCGGGCCAGACGACTGGGAGACTTGTACCGCATCGGAGCAAGGGAGGCCTTAATGAGCTATTCGGAAATCGCGGATTCGATCTCAACCAAGCTCGGGCTAGACAGTGCGCCCATTGCTGTGGCGTTCGTCAATGACCCGCCTCACGGGATCGATCGCGTGTCCGGGAGCGCAGCATCTGGATGCACCTTCTGGGGCCGGGCCGCAAAAGGAGAGGTTTTCTTCACAACCGGGGAGGATCACTACAACTGCCCGATTGGATGTTTCACGCACGGAATCGAGCTACCGGCGGATCGCGCCAGTGAACTCGAAGAAACCATTGGCACGATGGTGAACCTGAGCTACATCAAGGCAGACGAGGTTCCGGAAATCCCTCATCGCGGAGAGTCCGCTCGGGTGATTGTCTACGCGCCGCTCGCTAAGAGCCCAGTGCAACCGGACGTGATCTTGATTCAAGTGGACGCGTACCAAGCCATGCTACTTACTGAAGCAGCTCGCAACGCTGGAATCGGTCAGGCGAACAAGACACTCGGGCGCCCCGCGTGCTCGGTCATTCCCGCCACGATCGATGGGAGCGAGGCGGCGCTGAGTCTCGGCTGCATCGGCAACCGCACGTACACCGGGCTTCCCAGAGACCGGATGTACATTTCCTTGCCCGGTCGTTCTCTAGATACTCTCGTCAACTCACTGAGTGCGATCGTGGGGGCGAACCTGGCGCTTGAGGGGTATCACACCGAGCGCCGCGATACGCTTAGCGCATAGCCCCGTAGTAGAGTCCAGATCTTGAGGACAAACCAGTGCACGTAGTCCTGGTGTCGACCTACGAGCTCGGGCGTCAGCCGTTCGGCCTTGCTTCACCAGCCGCATGTCTTCGGCAAAACGGTTTCGACGTCACCTGCCAAGACTTAGCGGTTGAGAATCTCGATCGCGGGGCGATCGCCACGGCAGGTCTCGTCTGCTGTTATGTGCCGATGCATACGGCGACTCGACTGGCCGCTAAAGTGTTGCAGCGTGTGCGTTCGATCAACGCCGCTGCGGCGCTGTGCTGCTATGGCCTCTACGCTCCGCTGAACAGCGAGTATCTTCGAGGCCTTGGAGCCAGCACCATTCTCGGCGGCGAGTTCGAAAACGGTCTTGTTGAACTTGCCACGCAGCTCGCCGCCCGCACCAACGGAGATCCACTGCCGGCGCGAACGCTGGTGTCCCTAGACCGACAAGAATTCGCAGTTCCCGATCGGTCGGATTTGCCCGGGCTCGAGCAGTACGCCAAGCTGCGCGTCGGGAGTGAGCAAAAACTGGTCGGCTACACGGAAGCCTCGCGAGGGTGTAAGCACCTCTGCCGGCACTGTCCCATCGTTCCGGTCTACGGGGGGGCGTTTCGGATCGTCCAACCGCAGGTGGCGCTGGCGGACATTCGACATCAAGTCGCGCGTGGTGCACAGCACATCACATTTGGCGACCCCGATTTCTTCAACGGCCCGACGCACTCCCTGCGAATAGTCGATTCGCTGCACCGGGAGTTTCCCGACCTCACGTACGACGTGACGATCAAGGTCGAGCATCTGTTGCAGCACCGGTGCCACCTGACGAAACTGCGAGATACCGGGTGCCTCTTTGTGACGTGCGCAGTCGAGTCGGTCGACGACGACGTGCTTTGTCGCCTCGCCAAGAACCATACGAGGCAAGATTTCTTCGAGGTCGTCGACCTGGCGCGCCAAATGGGGATCGTGCTCAATCCGACCTTTGTGGCGTTTACACCCTGGACCTCCGCCGCCGGTTATATCGACCTCCTGCACGTTGTTGAGAATCTCGGCCTACAAGATTTCGTGGCGCCAGTGCAATACGCCATCAGGCTACTCATCACGCGCGGCTCGAGGCTGCTAGAGCTCGAGGACATTCGTTGCCGAGTCGGTGCGTTCGACGAAGAAAAACTCGTGTATCCGTGGTGCCACCCGAATCCGCGAATGGACAGCCTGCAGCGCAGGCTCTTGGGTGTAATCGATCGGGCGCAATGTGAGAACGCGAGCAGGCGAGAGATCTTTGACCTCGTCCGAAACGCCACGAGCCACTGCCTCGGTGTCGAGGCTTCGTGCGACCGTCGGGACCAGGACTCTGCGTCGCCAGCTGTCACGATTCCGTATCTCACGGAACCCTGGTACTGCTGAGCGGAGCCAACGGAAGAGCAGGTTGCTCTTGTGTAGGGGAGGCGAGAGGATGGGGCATTGGAGCCAGCCCCGTCTAATCAATTAATGCTCACCAGCTCGACCTCGAAGATCAGCGTTGCGTTGCCCGGGATGGCGCCTTGGCCGGCAGATCCGTACCCCAGCTCCGGTGGAATGATGATCCGTCGGAGTCCGCCGACCTGCATCCCCAGCAATCCCTGCTCCCAGCCGTCGATGACAAAGCCACTCCCGAGGGTGAACGTGAACGGATTGGCGGTCGAGGCCGAGTCGAACACGGCGCCCTTGTTCTCGGGTGCGGTCGGGTCATAGAGCCAGCCGGTGTAGGCGACCGCGAGCGTCTGACCCGGGACCGCAGTGGGGCCGGTGCCGACCACCAGGTCGGTCGTGCTAAACGGGACATCGACCGACGGGGCAGTGGGGCTGTCGTCGCCGCAGGCGACGGCAACGAGCAGGACGGGCAGCAGTAACACGAATCGACGCATGCTTCAGTCTCCTCTCATCATCTTATGACGTGCAGCAACCGAGCCCGACCGGTCGGTCGTCGACCGGCGTGCAGCAGCCGGTCAGCCGCTCGAGCCGCGCGCGATCGCGCCCGGTGGTCGGGACATGCGTCGCGCAATGGGTCACGGTATCGACGATGGTCGCGAGCACCTCATCGGAGGGCGCCGTGAGCCGGTAGTGCACCCACAGCCCGTCCTTGCGAGAGCGGACCAGACCGGCGCGGCGCAGATACGCCAGATGCCGCGAGACCGTTGGCTGCGGTAGCCGCAGGCTCTCGTGAATGTGATAGACGCAGACTTCGCGTGCCGCGAGCAGCGCGAGAATCCGTAACCGCGTCTCGTCGGCGAGCGCCTTCAGGACCGCTTCGAGCGCGTCGAACTTGGCGACGGAGGCCGTGGTCACCGTCTCATTATATTCGCTTTTACGAATATAGTAGAGCCCGCTATGGTCTCAATATATTCGCATGAGCATATCTAGTGAGAAAGGACACACCGAGATGGCGACCACCGATGCTTCGAGGGTCAAGACCCTCGTGAAGGAGAAATACGGCGCCATCGCGGCCGAGGTGAGCGCAGGCGAGCAGGGCAGCTGCTGCGGACCGTCCTGCTGCGGCGGCAGCGGCACCGATGCCATCACGCGCGATCTCTATGAGGCGGCTCAAACCGCGGGGCTGCCCGACACGGCGACGGCGGCTTCGCTCGGCTGCGGCAATCCGACCGCGCTGGCCGAGCTCGAACCTGGGGAAACGGTGCTGGACCTGGGGTCCGGCGGTGGCATCGATGGCCTGCTCTCAGCGGCGCGAGTCGGTCCGTCGGGAAAGGCGTACGGACTGGATATGACCGACGAGATGCTGGCCCTGGCGCGGGAGAACCAGCGGAAGACCGGCGCGACGAACGTCGAGTTCCTCAAAAGCGAGATCGAAGCAATCCCACTGCCTGACGATTCCGTCGACGTGATCATCTCCAATTGCGTCATCAACCTATCGGGTGACAAGGACCGGGTGCTGGCCGAAGCCTTCCGCGTGCTGCGGCCCAGTGGTCGACTGGCGGTCTCCGACGTCGTCCGCCGGCGCGACGTGCCGCCTGCGGTGCGGCGGAGCATGGAGCTGTGGGTCGGCTGTGTAGCCGGCGCGCTCCACGAAGCCGACTATCGGGGCAAATTGGCGTTGGTCGACTTTACTGAGATTGACGTCGAGCCGACCCGCATCTACGGCAAGAAGGAGGCGAGCGCGTTTTTTGCGGATGCCGGGATCGCCGAAGCGGCGACTGACGACGTCGACGTTGACGGTGTCTTCATGAGCGCCTTTGTGCGAGCGAGGAAACCGCCCACGGCTCGGAACTCGACATGAGAGGTCTGGGATCAGGGGTGGAGTCCACGCGGACATTGAGCACGGGGATTCTGTTTCTGTGTGTTGCGAACTCGGCCCGAAGCCAGATGGCCGAGGGGCTGGCGCGGACCCGCTTCGGATCACGCGCCCGGGTGGCCAGTGCCGGGTCGGCGCCGTCCCCGGTCAGTCCGTTCGCGATCGCGGCGCTCGACGAGCTGGGTATCGACATTAGCGGGCAGCAGTCCAAGAGCGTCGACACGATCGACCCGACGACCGTTGACGTCGTCGTGACCCTCTGCGCCGACGAGGTCTGTCCGGCCTTTCTCGGGAAGGCGTGTCGCTTGCATTGGCCGATGCCGGATCCGGCGGCGGCAACCGAATCGGCGGGAGAGCAGCTGGATCAGTTTCGGGCGGTGCGGGATGCGATTGAAAAACGCCTACCGGAGTTGGACACGCTTACCACTTGAGGACGCGCCGGCCCCTCCACTCAGGCCCCTCGATGACGTAGCGCCACTCTGGGTTCTGACGTTCGTCGCGCAGTGAGCGGCGGATCTCGTCGAACATCCGGACGTGAGCGCCCTCGCACTCGAAGTACGTAATGAAGTCGTACTCCTTCGGGCGCTGGCTGCCGTCCGGATTGTGGTACAGGCGCCGGAAGATCGTCGAGACCCCGGCCTCCGCCGCCACGGCGTGGCCGGCGGCCGGCGCTCCGCTCCGCTCGTCGGTATGCGGATAGAAATAGGTCTGCCGCTCGAGCGCACTCATGGCCCACCACTCGTTGGTCTTGCTCATCGGCAAGATGATGACGTTGGGCGTCTCCCGACCGGACGAGCGGCCGAGGGCGCGTCGGTAGGCGAAGTCGTCCATCTCGGCGCTGGTGTACCGCGGCGTCCGGACCGCACCGTCGAGCGTCCGTACCGACCCCAGATTCCCCAGACGCCGCCGGAACTCGGCGTCGACCTCGTCAAGTCGGGGACGGTACTTCGCCGACACTTGGGCGACATGCGTCGCCGAGAGCAACCCCTCGCGGCACGGCTGGGTCCGGTTGGCCAAGAGGAACTGGATGGTCTCGAACATGTGGAGGTCTCGCTGACCATCGGCGTCGAAGTCGTTGAAGAATCCGCGAGCGACGGCGGAGCCCACCTGCCGGATGCGGGTCCCGGCCGACGGTTGGTCATGCAACGTGACGAAGAAGAACTTCGTATAGGTCTGGTTAACACCTAGCTTCGGCGGATGGCCGTTGCCGTTCGTTGTGTTCATGGGGACGCTGGTTCCGATCGGCTATCGGACGCGGCGTGTAGAATCTACAAACCACCGCATCAACCCGGTGTCGAATCGTGCACTGACGTGCACAGTTGGTGATCGATGTTCCTGCCACTCGGCGATGAGCCGAATCCGCGCGGTGTTCCGGTCGTGACCTACACGCTGATCGGGATCAACGTGGCGGTCTATGTCCTGGTGACGCTGCCGATGGGGGTGCTGCGCCCAGACTTCAACGACCCGCGGCTTGCGGAGTACGTCCAGGTGCTCATGTCGCAGCTCCGCGGCAGTGTGACGCTGGAGCAACTGTTGGAGCAGGTGTCGGCGTACGACCTCCTGACGTTCTCCTACGGCTTCCGTCCATCCGATCCGAGCGCGGTGGCGCTGGTGACGTCGATGTTCCTCCACGGCGGCTTCATGCATCTCGCCGGCAACATGCTCTACCTCTGGATCTACGGCGACAACGTGGAGCATCGCCTCGGCGGAAGGCGTTTCCTGGTGGCGTATCTCGGCACCGGCATGATCGCGACGCTGTCGCACGCGGTGACCGACCTCGGGTCCGCGCTGCCGATGGTCGGCGCATCGGGGGCCATCTCCGGTGTCCTCGGGTTCTACTTCATCTGGTTCCCGAAAAACCGCGTTCGGGTCTGGGTGCTGCTCTTTCCGTTCTTCATGAAAGTCGTCTACTTCCCCGCCCGCTTCGTCTTGGGCGTGTATCTGATTCTCGACAACTTGCTGCCGTTTCTGGCGACGCGTGGCCTCGAGGGGGGCGGCGTCGCCTACGGCGCCCACCTCGGCGGATTCGTCGGCGGCCTCGCCTATGCATGGTGGGCTGACCGCCATGCGGTGGATCACGCCCCACCCGATTACGAGGCGCCCGCTGCCACGATCGATGCTGACCCGACGTCAGTGCGTGGCGTTCGCCAGCGGATCGCCGATGGCGAGTACGAGGAGGCGGCGCCAGGGTACTTTGAGCTGAGCTCAGCGCGCACGG
This sequence comes from Vicinamibacterales bacterium, assembly GCA_963662965.1. GTDB lineage: Bacteria > Acidobacteriota > Vicinamibacteria > Vicinamibacterales > UBA8438 > DTWD01. Next base: position 1,762,367 of record OY759970.1, read on the forward strand.
CGCGTCTGCTGATGCCGGAGGACTCCATTCAGTTTGCGAACTGGCTGGCCAATCACGGCCATGCCGATGCCGCGCTGGTCGTCTATCAGCGACACCTGCGCGACTATCCGCTCGGGCCCTATACCGCCGAGGCCCATCTTGGTGCGGGCCTGGTGCAACTCAACGCCCGCAACGAGCCGACCGCCGCCTATCAACACCTGGTGGCGGTGTTCGACGCCGACCCGCACCCCGACACCGAAGCCTACGCCAGACGCGCGTTGGCCGACATCGCTGGCCGCCAGAAGTTTCAGGTCGGCGGTGTGCCTAAAATTTAGACGGGGCTGACTGCCCCGAACCCCGTCGCGGGAACTCGCGGGGACCCCTGCGCCCCACTCCGTTCCCGTGGGGCGCGCACATGCGCGCCTTATTCTTTCGCGAACCCGGCGACGTAATGGCTGAAGCTGAGCCAACGGTCCGTCCGGAGGTGGGTGAATCTGGCGGCGCTCAGGTCGGCGACGACTTGGGCGTCGTCGGTCCAGTGCGGCCAGACCCGAAAGGGCGAGAAGAGACCGGTCGGCTCCATCTCGATGATCGCGACATGGCCGCCCGGCTTGAGTGCGGCGTAAAGGCTCGCGTTGATCGCCGCCGCGTCGCTCAGGTGGTGATAGTACCCGACGCATGCAGATCTCGTCGCAGCACGCAGCCGGCAGATTGACGTCGGTGAGGCCCGCCTCGACGACGGTGATGTCGACGCCGGCCTCGGTCGCCGCCGTTCGAATCGTCGCGCGCCGTTCGGGATTGAGCTCCGTGGCGTAGACGTGGCCGGCCAAGCCCACGACCTGCGCGGTTTCGATGCTGAGCCAGCCGGTCCCGGCGCCGATGTCGGCGCCCGTGTCGCCCGGGTTGAGATCGAGCGCTTCGCTCAGCGAGGAGATTTCCGACGTTTGGACGCGGCCGTTGAGTGCGACCAAGCCCAGGAGGCCCGCGAGCAGTACGACGACGCCAATCGCGGGGAGGAGGCGGCTGCGACGGACGCCGTCGGATGATCCCAACATCTAATGACCAGACGGGGCTACGCCCCAAACCCCTACAGATTATGGACGCACGGGTCATCCCGAAGGTTCCAAGGCTACCGCCGGCGGGAGATCGGTTCGGTGAGGTAGGCGATGAAGTCGCGGCGCCACCAGTCCCCATCCAACCCTTCATCCGGCGTGGTGAAGTGGTAGCGATACATCGCGAAGCGAATCAGGCGCGGCGGCGTGTCGGGAAACGGATTCGTGTCGAGGAGACCGAGCGCGGTCGGGTCGTTCTCGAGCAGGCGCTCGGCCAGCGGGAAGAGCCAGTGCGCGTGCTGCTGGGGGCCAAGCGCCGCAAACCACATTTGCCAATCGAGCCGGGGCATGTGCGGCTGCACGAACCCCGGTGCCCGTGCGACGTCGCCGGCTTTCCAGGTGAAGCCGTACTCCTGCCACGTTTCGCCGTCCGCGGTGCCTTCGATCACGATTTCCGGCCGCTCCACCGTCATCGTCCGGAACAACCCGTAGCCATTGACCGAGCGGGTCGGCGCGACCCACCCGAGCATCGCGCCCGCCCATGCCGGCATCGGGTTCGGTCGTCGCAATTCGCGCACGAAGGAGAGCACGCTCAGCAGGGCGAGCGTCGCCGTGATGCCGGCGACGGCGACCCGCCACGGGCGAGGCGCGAGCGGCGGTTCGGCGTGCGGCGCGCCCGGCGTCGAGACGTACCGCGGGAGCACCGACGCGATCGCGACATCGTCGAGCAGCGAGAGATAGAGCGCGACCGTCAACAGATTGAAGAACCCATAGTTGCCGGACAGTGCGATCACGATCTGCAGCAGACAGAGCGTCGCACACCCGAGTGCGCGCACCCGACGGAACCGCGGCGGGAAGAAGATCACGAACGGGACCGCGATCTCGATGACGAACATCAGGCCGACCGACATCGTGCCGAACCACTCCGGCGCGTTGTGCAAGTACCAACTCGTCCAGGTCGGAATCGGCTGCGTCTCGTAGTGGTACTGAAGCGCCGTGAAGTTCCGCCACGTCGGGTCGCCGCTCAAGAGCTTCGTCACCCCGGACAGGAAAATCAGCTTGAAGGCGAGGCCCCAGATCAACCAGCGGGCGGCGGCGCTCGGTCGGCGCTGGGCGACCAGCGGCGGACGCCACCCGAGCGGACAGTAGAAGACCGCGAGGACACCCGCCTCGAGCAGCAGGACGTCCCACTGGAACGACAAGAAGTCCTGCCCGGCGATGGTGAGTGAGAGATAGAGGACCCACAGCGCCGCGAAGCTGGCGATCGGCGTGATCCCGACGACGGCGACCAGCGCGAGACCCATACCAAGCCAACAGAGCGCGAGCAGCAAGACGTCGCTCGGCCAGAGCCACAGCAGCGTCGGGAGCCGGTAGTACGCTTCGGCGCCCCACAGCTCGAATGCCCGCTCGAGATATTGCGCGATCGGCAGGAGACCGTTCGTGCCCACGAGCCCGCTGATCTGCGGCGTGAGTGAGGCGAAGGCGATGAAATAGGTGACCGCCAGCAATCTGAGAAACAGCCAGCGAGACAGGACAAAGCGCGGCGGTTCGTCGGCGGCAGTTCGAAGATGCCCGAGCACGATGCATTATATGTTTGTATTCTATACACATGAAAGCTATACAGGTCATGATGGATGAGCGGTTGTTGAAGCGGCTCGACGCCGACCCGGAGGTCCAGCGGACCGGACGGTCAGCCGTGATCCGGCGTGCAATCGCCAACTATCTTCGGCGCCGGCGCGAGAGCCGGATCTCGGATGCGTACGCCCGGGCATACGGGGACGCCGACGACGGCCTGGGTCCACAGTTTTCGGGTTGGACTGAGGAAGGCGTATGGCCCGAGAGGTAAGGCGCGGGGAAATCTGGACCTATCGGTTCGCCGCGCCAGACAAGCGACGTCCCGTGCTCGTGTTGACGCGGCAGGAAGTCATTCCCTTTCTCCACACCGTGATGGTCGCCCCGATCACGTCAACGATTCGAGGTGCACCGAGTGAGGTGGTCGTTGGTCCGAGTCACGGGCTGAAGCACGAGTCCGCCGTCAACCTCGATCACGTGCAAACCGTCGAACGCTCACGGCTCACGCGCTACATCGGGCAGCTTGGCGCGGCAAAGATGCGCGAAGTCTGCCTCGCACTCGCCACCGCGGCCGGGTGCGACCAATAGTGACGGACCGGTATAATGTGTGATTCAGTCGCCGCGGAAATCTCTTGCTGGGAGGTCGTTCAATGGTAGGACACGCGGCTCTGGACCGTGTAATCGGGGTTCGAATCCCTGCCTCCCAGCCATTCCACAAGCTCCTCCCAGTCAGTATTTAGAGTGATTACGGGCGCGCTCTGGCCACCCTCCGAAACCGCCCGAAGAGCGCGTTTGTGTCAATCGTGTGTCAATTCTCCGCGCAACGCGGGCATCGATGGCGGCGTGCCGACCGCGAATCGGTAGAATGCGCGTAGTCTCCGTCGATCGATCCGGACTGCGATATGGCGCTCAACGTTGGCGACCGCCTCGCGCACTACTCTCGAGTGGCGTGGCCAGACAGCTCAAGGTAGGCTCTGACATCCGTAGCCCAACGTTTCGGCGCGACGTCGTGATTGAGTAGCAGTCGGTAAAGGTCTTGCCAGCTAACGAGACCCAAGGCTGCGTTATCAGGCAGCCTCGACTTCGACTCCTCCCATTCACGTCGAGCTCGGCGGCGGCGACGGGCGTCGACCACGAGCACTTGAACTAGTCGGCACTCTCGAATCGCCTGCTCAAGTGAAGTCGCGTAGCGCCGCCGGCTGGCGGATGGCGTTACGACGCTCCCGTCCTGCCGTACGAGTTGGTCGCCGATCGGATCGTCGGGCGAAGCCTGATCGTGGCGGCCCGATCGGAACTTTGCCTCCACAACGACGAGCACGTCACCGAGCCGGAGAATCACGTCCGGCTCCGCATACGCCATCCGGGGCCAGAACCAGCAGTCCCGGCCCGCCTCTCCGGGATCAAGGTTGCCGAGAACGCTAGCCACGCCGAGCCAGCGCGCAAGCACGTCCCATTGTCAAGGGCGGAGCAAAATTAGACCACCGTGGCGGAGGAAAACTAGACCATCCGGCCGTGGAGTGGCGTGGCTGAAGGCGGCCGTGCGGAGGAGAGGTCAGGATGCCGGAGCGGCCGCGGGCGGGCGGGCTTTCTTGCTGTGTTCGAGGCGATAGCTCTCGCCGTTGAGCTCCAGGATGTGGACGTGGTGGGTCAATCGGTCGAGCAGCGCGCCCGTCAGCCGTTCGGAGCCGAAGATCTCGGTCCATTCGTTGAAGGGCAGATTCGAGGTCACCAGCGTGGACGCTTGCTCGTAGCGCTGGGAGAAGATCTCGAAGAGCAGCTCGGCGCCGGTCTTCGATAACGGCACGTAGCCGAGCTCGTCCACGATCAAGAGGTCCTGTTTGACGAGCGGCTTCTGCACGCGCAGCAGGCGCGTATCGTCCCGGGCCTCGAGGAGTTCGTTCACGAGCGCGGCGGCGGTGGTGAAGCGCACCCGATAGCCCTTCTGGCAGGCCGCGAGCCCCAACGCCAGCGCCAGATGGGTCTTGCCCGTGCCGGAGTTGCCCAACGCCAAGACGTTCTCTCTGCGGTCGAGATACTCCGAGCGGGCCAGCTCCAGCACCAGGCGTTTGTTCACCGACGGGATCGCACGGAACTCGAAGGTGTCGAGACTCTTCAAGACCGGGAACTTGGCGGCCTTGATGCGGCGCTCGGTGGCGCGCTGCTCGCGATCGAGGAGCTCCAGCTCGCAGAGGTGGAACAGGTAGCGGGGACAGTCGAGCCCTTCTTGGGCACAGTGCCGCGCGACTTTGTCGTACTCGCGCAAGAAGGTCGGCAGGCGCAGCGCCTTGAGATGCGCCTCGAGCAGCAGGGTGGGTTTCGTCATCACTCGGCCCCCAGGAGTGCCAGGGAGTTCGCGGCGGCGGTCGTGGCCACGCGGGCGACCGGCCGATGCGGATACTGCGCCAGATCGAGGCGGGGTGGCCGGTGGTCGAGGCGGCACAGCACCAGGTGCTTGACGGCGTCGAACCCGATCGCCCCCAGGCGCACGGCGTCCTGGACGGCGCCGCTGACGTGGTCGAGCCGAAAGTCCTCGAGCCGCCGCAACACCTGCACGTACTCGCGCGTGCCGGCCTTGCCCAGCCGCGCCTCTCACAGGCGTCGCAGTCGGAGAAACTCCTCCGGCAGTGCCCATCCGGCCAGGGGCGCCGCCTGATCGAGCGCGCCGGTCTTGCGCTCCAACAAGGCCAGGTCGTGCCGCGGGTTACAGATCAACTCCTCCCGTCCGTAGCTGCGCCGATGCCGGGCGATCTCGTCACTCCCGCACACGATCACGACGTCGTCCACCGAGCCTTTCACCAGCACCTCGCGGTGGCCGTAGGCGGTCGGCACCGAGTAGTCGTTGCGGCGGTAGCGCACCAGCGACAACGACGTGACCCGCGTCGTCCGCGTGTCGCAGGCGTCATACGGGACCGGCGGCAACGGCAACAACGCCTCGCGGTCGCGCGCGAAGCGCTCCCCGATCGTCTCTCCGTGTGCCGCCGCAGCCGGCGCCCGCGACGCGCGTTGCACTGGCGCTCGAGGTCGGCGTTCAACGCGTCCCAACTGCCAACCCGGGGGATCGGCACAAAGAAATTGCGGCGAGCGTAGCCGACCAGCCCTTCCACCTTCCCTTTGTCGTTGCCCTTGCCCGGCCGCCCGAAGCGGGCGTCGAACCAGGAGTGCGACTGGAGCTCGCTGAAGACCTGCGTCCGCTGGCGCGTGCCGTCCCCGAGGATCCGCGCCACCGCCAGCGTGGTGTTGTCATAGACGATGCGCCGCGGCACCCCCCCGAAGTACGTGAACGCCGCGTTGTGCCCGTCGCAGAACGCCTCCGTCGTCTCGGCGGGAAACGCCTTCACGAACCCGTCGTCGCTGTGCGGGAGATCAACGACCAGGTCGTGCGCTTTGCATTCGACGCCAGCGATCACGACCAGTGCTTCGCCGAAGTCGGCCTGGGCGTCGCCCGGCGGATGGGCCAGCGGCACGAACATCTCCTGCCCGCCCAGCCGCTGCGCGCGCACGTAGGCTTTGACGATCGTGTCGCCGCCCGTGAAGCCGTACTCCGCGCGTCAGCGTTCGCCGATGCGCTTGGCCGTGTGCCGTTGCTTCTTCGGACGGGACTGATCCTCGCGGAGGATCTGATCGATGACCCCCGTGAAAGCGTCCAGCTTCGGACGCCGGATCGGCTGCGCCCGGCGATACCCGGGCGGCAGGCGGTACCGCAGCATCTTGCGCACCGTCTCACGGGCCAGCCCGAAGCGGCGCGCCGCCGCGCGCTCGCTCAATCCCTCCACATACACGCTGCGCCGCACCGCCGCATAGAGCTCCACTCGATACATCCCTCCTGTGTTCCACAAAACACCCTGGGAATGCTCGGTGGACCACCCACGCGGTCTGGTTTTCCGCCGCCCTCAGGCCGCGTCACCCCGCCGCGCTGTGGTCTATTTTTGCTCCGCCGTTCTCAGCAGCAACCAGGCAATGATGTTCCCCAATGGTCTGAACCCGCACAGCGGCCCGTTTCTTCTCACTGGAGCGGGAGACTTCCCGCGTGTGGATGATTCACCCACTGGAGTTGAACCGGAAGTCCGGTATTCAGCAATTCGAGCTGCCTTGGCACAATCCCATCCCGAAGCTGGAGAAGGGTAGGAGGCGCATGCAGGAGGTGCTGGAGTGCCCTATCCTACAAGACGAACGCCAGTGTCAGGGCGGCCTGGCAGAAGGGTCGCACGGAGTATCGACAGCGCTATCCGATCGCGCTGTATCCGACCTACATCCATCCACGCATGGCGGCACAGCGCAGCTGTTTCACGATTCACGGACGGAAGTCGGCGCCGCTGGTCCGATCCCTTCCTCACCGCTTGCTAAGGCCCTTTGACATCGACACGAGCAAGCGAATTCGAATGCTCCGCGAGCTTAGGGTGGTGGGAGTGTCCAAGTCTTCGCTGTTTCCGGAATTCGTCGGACTGGCCGACGATCTGGAGAATCGATTCCTGAGACATGACCGCGTCTTGTCAGGGAGTCTTGCACAAGCGCAACCGCTCCTTCGTGGTTGTTCATCTGCCAGAGAGTCCTCGCGATACCGCACGTGCCTGGATCCGCTTCGATATCGTTCCTCACAGATACAACATCGTCCTCTAGGCCCTCGCTGTTTGGCAGGAGAATCGCCGAGATCGTTCTCGGAAAATAGATATTGGTCTGATTCCGGAAGGTACGCGTCGGCGAAAGAGAACGAATCCGCAGAGTGTCCAGCTATCGGACCGCCGCATGTCTTGGTCCGCGGACTCTGACCGAGCGCGCCATCTGCGCCGGGGTCGGTCGCGTACTGCTCCCGAAAGCGCTGGCCGCTGTCCCCCACGGACTCCTAGTCCCACCCGAGGGCGAACAGCAGGGCCACGCGCACTCTCGCGAGAATCGTCGGTGAGACCGACCCGACGAATCGCCGCAGACCGGCCTTCGGTATCGTCACGACGTGGTGCAAATTGATGGAGGAGTCGGTCCTCAATCCGCTCTCGGTGCCGACGACGACTTCTGAAGGGACACCTCGAATCGTCCGCGTCAGCGGCGCGACCGCAACGCTGTTCAGCACTGGGATCATGTCGGACCGCGTGAGCAGCAGCACCGGCCGCTGTTTGTCGGGAGGTGCGAAGCGAAACATCCAGATCTCGCCGTGCCTCACCACTCGTCTCCGTCGTTGTCAGCCGCGTCGGCCGTGGTGAGGGCTTGGGCGGCGATGAGCCCCTCGAATTCGTCAGCGGTCACCGGGTGGGCTGCGTAGGCGGCGCGTTCCTCGGCCGCCAATTGCCGGCGTTTCCGTGTGGCCAGCCACTCTTCGAGCGCGATGCGAAAAGTCTCCGAGCGCGTCCGGTGGGCGGTCTTCGCGGCTCGGTCGATGCGTTTCAGGAGACCCTCGTCTATTGTAATAGATATTGTTTTCATACTATAATTATAATAGTGTAGCGCGTCATGAGCCACGCCGCAACTCGGTGTGTACAATGAGGCGAGCACCCCGTCGCCGTGCATCCATACCTCAGAACTTGACGACACCCACATCGCTTCAACCGACGCTCGAAGAACCGCGAGATCCGCTTCCCGAAATCACGCTCGAGCAACTGCCAGACCCGCTGCGGGCGGCGGCCGGACGTCCCGGCTGGACGACGTTGATGCCGGTGCAGGCCCGGGCGATCCCGTATCTGCTGGCCGGCCGCGACATGGTCATTCAGGCCAGAACTGGGAGCGGGAAGACGGCGGCGTTTCTGCTCCCGATGCTCGAACGGCTCGACCGGACGGCCGACCGAACGCAAGCGCTCGTGCTGGTGCCGACGCGCGAATTGTGCCGGCAGGTGCAGCAGGATGCCGAGATGCTGTGGCGCGATAGCGGGTTCCGCACCGTCGCCGTCTATGGTGGCGTCGGGTACGGCCCGCAGATCGACGCGCTCAAAGCAGGTGCCCATCTCGTGGTGGCCACCCCGGGGCGAGCCCTCGACCACCTGTTGCGGGGTACGTTCTCGCTCAAGCATTTGTCGATGCTCGTCTTCGACGAGGCCGACCGGATGCTGTCGATGGGTTTCTACCCCGACATGAAAGAGGTGCAGTCGTACCTGCCGGGCGGGCCGATCCACGTCTGTATGTTCTCGGCGACGTTTCCGGCGTCGGTCATGCGCACCGCGCGCGAGTTCATCACCGAGCCGGAGCTGCTGACGCTCAGCCGCGACCACGTCCATGTCACCGATACCGAGCACATTTTCTACCTCGTACCGCCGATGGAGAAGGACCGGGCGCTCGTACGGATCATCGAGGTCGAGAACCCGGCATCGGCGTTCATCTTCTGCAACACGAAGGCGAACGTCCACTACATCACCGTGGTGCTCCAACGCTTCGGGTATGACGCCGACGAGCTGAGCGCCGATCGGTCGCAAGCCGACCGCGAGAGCATTCTCAAGCGCGTGCGCGAACGCAAACTCCGCTTTCTGGTGGCAACCGATGTCGCGTCACGCGGACTCGACATCCCCGATCTGTCGCACGTCATCCAGTACGAGCCGCCGGAAGATCCCGAAGACTACATCCACCGGGCCGGCCGGACCGGCCGAGCCGGCGCATCGGGTATCGCGCTGTCGCTCGTCAGCGAGGCCGAGACGCTCGAAATCGACCAAATCGCCAAGCGCTACAGCGTCGAGTTCCAACAGCGTCCCGTGCCGACCGACGACGATGTGGCGACCATCGTCGCCGAGCGGGTAACGGCGCTGCTCGAAGCGCGATTCCGCGATCGGGACCGCCTGAAGGCCGAGCGGAGCCAACGATTCGTGGCGCTCGCCCGGTCGCTCGCCGAGAACGCCGACGAATCACAAGTGATCGCGATGTTACTCGACGACTATTACCAGCAGACGCTCCACGCGCCGCCGGAGGAGCCGCCGCCCCCCACGACGATAACGCCGAAGTCGTTACCCAGGTACGGTGCTCAGTCGGAGGGGGCGGGCCGACGGCGGCCACGGGGTGGCGGCGGCCGTAAGTCGTCTCGCCCGCGGCGGTAGAATTGAGGAATCAGAAGGAGGCTCTCGATGGCCGTTTCGGCAACTGACACCCTGCATGCGTTCGATGAGGCGACCAAAGTGGGTCGTCCGCCGTACAAGGTCGCAGACCTCGGGCTTGCCGAGTTCGGGCGCAACGAGATTCGTCTGGCCGAGCAGGAGATGCCGGGGCTGATGGCCATCCGCCGCGAGCACGCAGGTCAATTACCGCTCTCGGGTGCGAAGGTGATGGGCAGCCTGCACATGACGGTGCAGACGGCGGTGTTGATCGAAACGCTGGCCGAGCTCGGTGCCGACGTGCGGTGGGTATCGTGCAACATCTTCTCGACCCAAGACCATGCGGCGTCCGCGGTCGTCGTCGGGGCACCCGGCAGCGGCGGGACGGCCCAGCAGCCGCGCGGGGTGCCGGTCTTCGCGTGGAAAGGCGAGACGCTGCCGGAGTATTGGTGGTGTACGAACGAGGCCTTGGTCTGGCCCGATCGCCGCGGCCCTGATCTCATCGTCGACGACGGCGGGGACGCCACGCTCCTGGTGCACAAAGGCTACGAGTTCGAGAAGGCGGGTACCATCCCCGACTTCGATCCTGAGGATGATCCGGAGGAATGGGGCGTCATTCTCGACCTCCTGCGTCAGGTCAAGCAGCGCGACGCGTCGCAATGGCAGCGCCTCAGCCCGGCGATCCGCGGTGTGAGCGAGGAGACGACCACCGGGGTGCATCGTCTCTACGAGATGATGCACGACGGCACGCTGCTCTTCCCGGCCATCAACGTCAACGACTCCGTCACCAAGAGCAAGTTCGACAACATCTACGGCTGCCGGCATTCGCTTCCCGATGGCCTAGCGCGTGCGACCGACGTGATGATCGGCGGCAAGGTCGCGGTGATCTGCGGGTTCGGAGAGGTCGGGAAGGGCTGCGCGCAGTCGTTGCGCGGTCAAGGCTGTCGTGTCGTGGTGACCGAGATCGATCCGATCTGTGCGTTGCAGGCCGCGATGGAGGGCTATCAGGTCAGCACGCTCGAGGAAATGCTCGAGACGGCCGACATTTTCATCACCACGACCGGCAACAAAGACATCATCACCGCGCAGCAGATGAAGCGGATGAAGGACAAGGCGATCGTCGGCAACATCGGCCACTTCGACAACGAGATCGACATGGCCGGGCTCAAGAAAATCTCCGGGGTTCAGCGGATCAACATTAAGCCGCAGTACGACGAATGGCTCTTCCCCGACGGGCACAGCGTGATGGTGCTCGCCGAAGGGCGCCTCCTCAACCTCGGCTGCGCCACCGGGCATCCGAGCTTCGTGATGTCAGCTTCATTCACCAACCAGGTGCTCGCGCAGCTGGCCCTCCACAACAACACGGGCGAGTACGAGAAGAAGGTGTACATGCTGCCGAAGAAGCTAGACGAGAAGGTGGCGCGGCTGCACCTCGATGCGCTCGGCGTAAAGCTGACCGAGCTGACCCAAGACCAGGCCGACTACATCGGCGTCCCGGTCGACGGGCCGTACAAGGCGGAGCACTACCGGTATTAATCCCAGAACTCACTTGGATTGACGCCGCTGGCTTGTGCTGAACGACGAGGGCGGCGTTGCTCCTCAGTCATGTGGGCCCACCACACTCCCTCGTCGCGCTTGGCCCTCGCCGCCCCGCCCGGCGCCAGACGCCGCCAACCCAAGTGAGTTCTGGGATTAGGTCCTAGACGGGGCGGTCTTCACGAAGTTCCGTGTCGGATACTTCGGCGGTCGTCCCCAGGTCGCGGCGACTGTGTGGTTCACCCGTCTGTACGGGTGCGGTGAGCGTGACTCGGGTCCCGCCGCCAGGTTCAGAGTCGATATGCAGGTGGCCACCGAGACGATCCAGCCGTTCGCCGATGCTCATGAGACCGAATCCGTTAGGTGCGTCCGGGGTGCCGGACAGCTGAGTGATGTCGAATCCGACCCCGTCGTCTTCGATTTGACCTCGCACCACGTCGTCGTCTCGGCTCAGCGTGATTCGGACCCGTCGCGCCTTTGCGTGCTTCGTGACATTCCGCAGTAACTCGTGAATCGCCTGGTACGGCGTGGTCCGTATGTCTCTGCTCAGCGGCTTGGGCTGCCCATCGTCAGTGAATTCGCACACGATGCCGTGGCGTTCGCAGAAGCGGGTAGCAACCCATTTGACCGCCGACTCGAGCCCAACCTCATAGAGAAGGGGCGGGGGGCTCAAGTCGGAGAGCACCGATCGCGAATCCGAAATGCTCTGGTCGACGATGGCGCGGGTCTCATCCACCTGGGCGCGCTGCGCGCTCGATGCCGCCGCACCCCGCAACCTGCCCAAGCGCGGATAGCGGCCGCAGCGAGGAATTGGAGCACTCCGTCGTGGAGTTCCGCCGCGAGACGCTCCCGCTCCGTTTCTTCGAGCATCGACGGGGCGAGGGTCATCGACTGAAGCCGCGCGGTGCGCTCCGCGACGAGTCGCTCGAGCTCCTGGTTGAGCTGCGTCACTCTCGCCTCTGCTTCCTTCAGGTCTTCCACGACGTTGAGAAACGCCCGCCGAGACCGCTCCAACCGTACGTTCTGGACCTCTTCGAGACCACCGTACGTTCTGGACCTCCAACTCTTCGACCCGACGCACCAACTGACGAATAGACTCATCCGAGTAGTCCGGTGTCTCGATCTTCTGTCCGCGCTCGCGTGCGGTCGTCGGGGTCTTAGTCATGCTTGCTGAGTTGAGCTTTGAGTCGTCGATTTTGGTCCTTGAGATCTACCATCCGAAGCTCTCGATCGACCATCGCTTCATTGGCGATCTCCAGTTCTCGAATCTTCGCCCGCAACAGTTCCTCTGCCTCTTTGAGAGCGGTGACATCGAGATCGATGCCGAACCAGTTCGTGATGTTGCCGGACTCGTCTCTCACTGGCACCCCGACGAACGAGACGTGCTTGTATGAGCCATCCTTCGCCACGAACCGACATTCGCCCTCGTAGGGTGCACCTTCACTGTATGCCTGCTTCCATTTCGCGAGCTGCCCGGGCGCGTCGTCTGGGTGTAGAGACTCCGCCCAAGCTCGGTTCAGGAAGGTGACATCCCCGTCTAAATTCCCCACCCATGTCACGTGCGGGATCGCCTCAATGATGGCATGGCAAACCTCCTCGCTCGTGTCGAGCGGGTCGTCCTCTGTCTTGTTCGCCACGATTCCAACCCTCCGCACTCCACGCCGTTGGCAAGACCGAGCAAGCCGCGGACATCGATATTGCCCGTATACGACGACTCCACGGCTTCGATCCCCCGTCGGACGTCAGGTGGGCTGGACCGGCTCCGGCGACGGGACCGAGCCGTCGTCGTCTTCAGGTGGCTCGGTCGGCGTGTCGGCGTCGCCTTCGACGTGGAGGGGCACGTCTCCGCGTGCGGCGACCATCGCGACGATCGGAAGGGCACCGAGACGCTCAGAGAACGCCTGTCCATTGGGGTCGCGCAACGCCATGCCTTCGATTCGAAGCGGGACGAAGACGATCGAGGCATCGGCCGAGGGCTGGTAGGTCGCGATCTCCTCCCCGGTCACCACTTGCACCTCGGCGTCGATGCGTAGCTCGTCGAGTCGGGTCGTGAGGTCTGCGTCGGTCCGCGTGGTCGCGGTCGGCGGCGCCGGAACGACGACCCGGAGCGTCGCTTCGTCCCACTCCTCCGTGCGGGTCATCAGGTACGCGAACAGCAGGCACAGCCGGGACGAATCGTCGTCAAACCACCAGACATCAATGCGGCGGGCATCCGGCGGGGTGTCGGCCAGGCGCGTCCATTCACCCGTTTCGGCGTCGAGCACGACGACATGCTGTCCGATGCGCGCCGCCCGCCCGAGCAGCCGGCCGTACCAGAGCGACAGGTTTTGCGATCCTGCTTCGGACTGTCCGTCCAACCAATTCAACAAGACGGTGTTGGCGCGAATCGGACCGATCCCCCACGTTTGGAGCAGGGTGGTTGCGGCGATACGCAGGTCGGCCGCCGCCACCACCAAGGGAAAGGCGTCGAGCCGATGCGACTCGAGGTCGTCGCGAAGCGCGGCCTCGGCCGCTTCACGCGCCTCCCGTGTTGCCGGTGAGGCGCCGTCACCCGCGATCATTTGCACCGCGGTGACCATGCCGGAGCCGCCGGCGATCCAGCTGGCGACGCGGAGTACTCGCTCGCGACGCGTGTCGCTCGCGGTAAAGGCAAGGATGTGCGGTTGCCAGTCGGACGGGCGCTCCGCGCCGCTGCCGAGCGCGTCCAACTCTCGGAGCCCATCCTTGACCTGGCGAAACCGATAGGCCTGGCGGCTGTCGGCCCAGCGCACCGGTATCGCGGTGCGGCGCAGGTACTGGTAGAAAACACCCAACACCGCCACCGCCACCGCGCTCGCCATCGGATCGATCATCAGCATGACGAAGCCGCACAGGGCGGTTCCGCCGAGGCTGGCTCTGGTGTGAAAGAAGCGAAATCGTGGCCGGAAGGATGGCGATGCGCCGTGTGCTTCGACGTAGGTCGCGTAGTTGAGAAGGCCGTACGACACGAGAAAGAACATCGACACGACGGCGGCGATGGTGTTGAGATTGCCGGCCGCGATCGTCACCAGCGCGATGACCCCGGTCAGGACGACGCCGCGGCGCGGGTTGCCGCGCGGACCGCGGCCGACGGCGAACGGCGACAGCCACGAGAAGAGGCGATCGCCGGCCAGCGCCTGAAGAATCCTCGGCGCACCGAGGAACGACGCCAAGGCGGAGACAACGTCGCGGCCAACACGCCGGTGTCGATGAGCCACGGCACCGCCGCCACGCGTTTGAGCGCGTCGTAGTCATCGCGAAGTGCTGTCAACGGAAGCGAGGCGGCCAGCGCGATCATCGCGGCGACATAGACGACCGTCGCGACACCGACGGCGAGAAAGGTGCCGCGGGGGAGGCTTTCGGCGGGGTTCTTGAGGTCGCCGGACATGCTGACGCCTTGCGTGAACCCTGTCACCGCCGGGAAGAAAATCGCGAAGATGATCCAGAACCCGGATGCGTCGTCGCCCGCCGACCAGGCCGCGTCGAGCGCCGCTCCGTCCCACGTTGCGTTCGCACCGATAAAGAACGACGCCAGCGCCGCCACCAAGATCAGCATGATGCCGAACTGAAAACGGGTCGCCAGGTCGGCGCCGGCGTAGGCGAGGACGAAGAGCGCCGCGGAGGCGATGGCGGCCGCAAGCTGGACGGTCTGCTCCGTCCCGCCCGCGAGTGAGACGTACGCTTCGCCGAATCCGATGCAGTAGAACGCGACCGAGATCGCTTGGGCGACGTAGAGGATCAAGCCGAGCGCACCGCCGTACTCGACGCCGAGGCTGCGCGAGATCAAGTAGTAGTCGCCGCCGCCGCGCACCTTCCGGTTGGTGGCGATCGCCGACAGCGACAGGCTGGTGAGGACGGAGATGAGGGTTGCCAGCGCGAGCATCAGAAGCGCCCGGGTGAGGCCGGCGCTCCCAACCACGTAGCCGAGGCGACGAAAGAGGATGATGCCGAGGATCGTCAGGACGCTGGGGGTGAAGACTCCCCCGAATGTCCCGAGCCCTGAGACACGGCCGCCAGCGGGCCGCACCACGTCTGCCACGCGCCGAATCTCTCATCGAGTGTGCTCCCACGTCAATCCTTGGACGGAAACGGCCTGTATTATTTATAGTTGACCGGTCATCTATTTATAGACTGTGTGAATATCTCCTTCGACCCCAGTGTCGAATCTCAGGCGCTTCCCCCAGACCCCCTCGCTCGCTCACTCGTGGGGACCCAGAAAGCCCCACTCCGTTTCGCTCCCGCCACAGTGCAGCACCGACCGATGTGGCACCGTACGATCAGGGCGCGCACAGCGCGCCCCTGGGCCGCGGAGTGGGGCGTGGGGGCCCCCCGCGAACGGCCGCGACGGGGTTTGGGGCAGCCAGCCCCGACTAGACTACCCTCGCTGATGCCTTCTGTCCCTCGGTCAAGCTGGCCCGTCTCCGAGACGGGTCGTGCCTGGACGGTCGTGGTCGCCGTCCTCGTCATGCTCGGCGTCAACGCGCTCCCGGAACCGGCGCCGATCGCGCGTGCGGGCGATTTGATCGCACTGACGGCCGACGGCAAAGCGTGCCTCGCGGTGCTCGCGTTCGCAATCACCTTGTGGGTGACCGAGGCGGTCCCGTTCGCGGTGACTGCGCTCTTCGTCCTGCTCTTGATTCCGATGTTCGGGATCGCCGACTACCCGGCAGTGGTGCAAGCCGGATTCGGCAATCCCTTGATTACGTTCTTTATCGGGGTTCTCTTCTTGTCGACCGGATTCACACAGTCGGGGCTCGGCACCCGGATGGTGCTGCATGTGCTCCGCGTCGTCGGCACGCGGACCGACCGCGTCCTGCTCGGGTTTCTCGTCGTCGGCGCGCTCCTCTCGATGTGGATCACCGACATGGCGGTCGCCGCGCTGCTCTTGCCGCTCGGGGTCGGCGTGCTGCGCGATGCCCAGTTGAAACCGATGGAGAGCAATTTTGGGCGTGCGCTGATGATCGCGTGTGCCTTCGGTCCGCTGATCGGCGGGATCGGTACGCCGGCCGGAACCGGCGCCAACCTGGCGGCGGTCGGCTACCTCCGTGAGTTGGCTGGCGTGGAGATCACCTTCGCCCGCTGGATGGCGTACGGCGTCCCGGCGTCGTTGTTGATGATCCCGATCGCGTGGCGGCTCCTGCTGCGCACGTTTCCGCCGGAGCTCGATCGACTCCCGCTCGCGGCGGCCGACATCGCTTATCGGATCGCCACGCTCGGGAAGCCGAGCCGTCTCGAGATCTGGACGCTCGTGGTGTTCGCCGCGACGATCGGCGTGTGGCTCACGACCCCGCTGCTCGCCGACCTCACCGGCGGCCTAGTGAATCCGCCGGCGCAAGCGGTAGCGCTCGCCGGCGGACTGCTGCTGTTTCTGCCCGGCCTGCGCGTGCTTCACTGGAAGGAAGCGCAGCGCGACATGGATTGGGGCGGCGTGATTCTGATCGTCGCCGGCCTGTCGCTCGGGGTGATGGTGTTCGAGACCGGTGCGGCGCGATGGCTCGCTCAGCTGATGCTCGGACGGCTGGCCATGGTGCCGCCGATGGTCCAGCCGTTCGTGATCGTGCTCGTGGTCGCCGGCCTCCACCTGTTGTTCTCGAGCAACACCGTCACCGGGACCATCATCATGCCGATCGTGATCGCCTTGGCGCAGGATCTCGGCCTCGCGGTCTGGGCCGTCGCCGCGCCCGCCGCCTTCACTTCATCGCTGGCGTTCATTCTGGTGACCGAGAGCCCGACCAACGTGCTGCCCTACTCGGCCGGCTACTTCTCGATTCGGGACATGGCGAAGGTCGGCGTCGTGATGACGGTGGGGGCGGCGGCCTGCGTCACGGTGTCGATTGTCCTCGTCGGGTTTGTCGGCGGCTAGCCGGCAGCCGCCTTGCGCGCTATTTTGACGAGGTGTTTTCACGGCCGGCTGATACTCAGCGCGTCTAAGAAAAAGGAGGGCACTATGTTGAGTGCGTTGGATCAAGAGACCATTGGTCAACGGCTCGCAGACCGACCGCAGTGGACTCTGGAGAACGGCAAGCTGCGCCAGGAATTCGTTTTTCGCGACTTCGTCGAAGCCTTCGGCTTCATGACTCGAGTTGCACTGCTCGCCGAGCGCGCAGACCATCATCCAGAGTGGTCCAACGTCTACAAGCGCGTGGTTATCTTACTGTCGACTCACGAAGTCGGAGGTATTAGCGACAGGGATTTCCTGCTAGCCGCTGCGATCGACGAGTTGGCCGTGACGGACTAGACGCTATGGGGTGGGACCCACTCCAAGTTTGCTCGGCTTTGGTTAGCGATCTCGTGCTGCATAGCACCCGGATGGTGATCCCGCGGATCCCGCTTCGGACGCAGAGCGAATGGCGGTCCGGGGTCAGGACCCGCCCACTGAGAGAAACTGCCTCTGGTGTTAGCTGGTCGCGTTGGGTGTGGCGGTCGCGTCGTAGTACGGCGGATCGCCCTTGATCGTCACCCGATACCCGTGTCGCGTTTCCGGGTAGTAGTCCCAGATCGCCAGATGCTGCGTGCAGCGATTGTCCCAAACCCCAACCGAGTTCGCGCGCCACTGGAAACGGCAGTGGAAATCGGGTCGAGCGCAGTGCTTGAAGAGGAACGCGAGCAGCGCCTCGCTCTCGGCGGTCGGGAGATCCTTGATCCGCGTCGTGAATCCTTCGTTCACGTAGAGCGCCTGTCGTCTGGTCACCGGGTGCGTGCGAACCACCGGGTGCTCCGCCGTCGGGTGCTGCATGTCGCGCATGGTCCCGCTCCCGTAGCGGCTGCGGTAGTACTGCTCCCCTTCATGCACCGCCGTCAGACACGAGAGCAAACGCTGCATGTGATCCGACAGCCCGTCGTACGCGGCGTACATGTTGGCGAAGAGCGTGTCGCCGCCCGACGACGGCACCTGCTCGATTCGCAGAATGCTTCCCATCGGCGGTTCGACGTCGCACGAGACGTCCGAGTGCCATAGGTCGCCGGGAACAAACGTCACCGTGTCGTCGGCATGCACGACCAGGATTTCCGGGTGCTCGGCGTCCTTCGGGGCGGCTGGATGGATGTGCAAGGCACCGAACCGCCGGCCGAGCGCCTTGTGCTGCTCGAACGTCAACTCCTGGTCGCGAAAGAACAGCACGAGGTGTTTCGCCCACGCCGCTTCGAGATCCGCCAGCGTCTGGTCGTCGAGCGGCTGCGCGAGGTCGACGCCCGACACTTCGGCCCCGATGATCGGAGAAAGCGGGGCGATTCGCAACGTCATGGTCGGCATCGTCGGGCAGCAGTCGATGGTACGGGTGCGGTCGATTATAGAAGAGACCCCCTCCACGCGCCGCCACCGGACGGGGACCCGCGAGACCTGGTGTGCCGCTGCTATACTGCGGCCCGATGCGCGGGTGCGTCTGGCTGGCGGCGACACTCGGTCTGACCCTCGCCTGCGGGACGGCGCCCCCGGTTCAAAGCCCGGATGGCGTCGGCGGCGCCACCGCGCGCCGACATCTGCTGGTGGTCATCGACGGCCTGCGGCCCGACTACGTCACGTCGGGGCTGATGCCGAATCTCCACGCGATCGGCGCGCGCGGTGTCGTCTTCACCGATCACCACTCCGTCTATCCGACGGTGACCCGCGTCAACGCCGCGTCGATCTCGACCGGGGCGTATCCCGAGTCGCACGGCTTGCTCGGCAACGCGGTCTATTTTCCGAGCACCAACGCAAGCACATTCTTGAGCACGGCCGACCGGGCGAACCTCATGCGCATCGAAGGCGCCGCGTCCGACCGGCTCCTCACGGCGCCGACACTTGGAGAACGACTGCAGGAGAACGGCCACCGACTGCTCGTCGTGAGTGCCGGATCGAGCGGATCGTCTTATCTGCTAAACCACACCGTCGCGGGCGGCGGCATCATTCACTACGACTACACGCTTCCGGTGGCGCTGGGTCAAGCCGTGCGACGTCGGCTCGGGCCCCCACCACCGGCCGCGACGCCCAACCAGGCGCGCAATCGGTATGCCGTCGATGCCTTCCTCGAGATTGGGCTCGACCGTGTCGACCCGGCGGTCACCGTGCTGTGGCTGAGCGATCCCGACACCACCGCGCATGCCCACGGGATCGGCCATCCGACGTCTGTGGCCGCGTTGCGCGCGGTCGACGCTGAGGTTGCGCGGATCGCGCAGCACCTCGAGCGCGTCGGTCGTCTCGAGGAGTTCAACATCTGGATCACGTCGGACCACGGGTTCTCGACGTATACTGGCGGGCTGGATCTCGACGCGCTGCTCGCGCCGTACAGCGATACCCTCGCGGACGGATCGCCGCGTGTCGTCGGCGGGGCCGGCGCGATCTACGTTCGCGACGGCAGCGCGGAGACCGTCGCCGACATCGTCTCGGCGCTTCAGCGATCGGAACAGGTCGGCGCGATCTTCACCCGCGATGGCCGATTGCCAGGCACACTACCGTTCGACCTCATCCGGTGGAATCATGTCCGAGCCGCCGACATCCTCTACTCCCCGGCCTGGACCGACGAGACGAATGCGCACGGCTACCGCGGAACGTCAGCATCACGGGGGACGGCCGGTCATGGAAGCGCGAGCCCGTACGACATCCACGGCACGCTGATCGCCGTCGGGCCCGACCTGCGGTCGGGTGTTGAGGTCAGCCAGCCGACGTCAAACGTCGACTTCGCGCCGACGTTCCTGACGATGCTGGGGCTGACGCCGTGGCCATCAATGCAGGGGCGTGTCTTGCGCGAGGCGCTTGCGGGGACCGACGACCCGGTGTTCGATCAGACTCCCGACGCGCATACGTCGCAGACGCCGGACGGCCGCTACCGAGTCACCGCTCGTACTTCGCGGCTCCGCAAGTACCGCTATTTCGACTCGGCCACGGCCGAGCGGCGGTAGGGCGCGCACGGCGCGCCCCCGCCGGCACGGAGTGGGGCGAGGGGTCCCCGCGAGTGCCGGCGACGGGGTTCGGGACAGTCAGCCCCGTCTGGACTTAGTCCCGCTTCGGTGCGTGCTGGTCGAAGTGGTGATACCAGTGCGCACCGCTGCAAAACGGCTTGTTCTTGCTCTGGCCGCAGCGGCAAAGCGTCAGGTGCTCGTGGGACGCGCCTTCGCCGAATGCCGTCTCTTGCAGGTCGGCCCCGCCTTTCACTGCATACGGCCCATTCGGGACGATCACAATCATCGGGTCGCTCTCGTGGTCGCGATGCTCGACGCCATCCTGTGAATAGCTCAGCGCCCCCGACGGGCACTGGTGGATCGTGCCGGCGATCTTCTCCGCCGCGTCGCCTGTTGGGTCGATCCACGGCTCCTGGCCCAGCTTGAACACCGTCTTCAAACCGTCCGTGCAGCGGCCAGCGTGAGCGCAGAGGCCCCGATTGTCGTGGATCGTGATGCCGTCGCCGTCGTAGTCATCGCGCTTGTCCGGCGCGCGATCGTCCTCTTTCGCATCGGTAAACCCGACGGCATTGTGCGTGCCGTCGCAGAACGGCTTGTTCTTGGACCCACCGCAGCAACAGAGTGCGACCGTGCCGTCCGATGGGTGCTCCTTGCCGTCCAGCATCCCCTTGAGGGTCTGGCAATTCGTCACGAGATACGGTCCGTTCGGTTTCGGCCTAATCGTGATCATCTCCGCTCCTTTTGAGGTCCAGTCTAATCCTGCAGTGCTCCAAGCGCGTCGACGATCGCCAGTGCGACCGCGGCGACGTCGTCGCCGGCGGGGGTGGGGTGCGCAGACAGGACCACCGCCGCCGCGGCCTGCGACAGCATCAAGTTGACGCTCGCATCTGGGTCGTCGCCACCACCCCGGAAGTCGGTGCGCACCGCCACGATCGGCGTGCCGACGGCGTGCGCATATCCACACTCGAAGGACGTGCCTGAATCTGGGTCGGCGCCGTCGACCACGGCAAGCACAATCTCGGCTTGGGTGATGCCTGCGATCGCACTGTCGAAAATGGCGCGCGGAGACGGCACGGCAGCCTCGATCGCGAGCCCGGCCTTCTCCTGTGGGAGCCAGACCGCGTGGCCGGCGTGTTCGAGGGCGGCGGCCAACTCGCGGTTCCAGCGTCGTTCGGCGTGCGTGAAGAGCGGCCCGGCGAAATAGATCCTGGCCATGCGACCAAGTCTAGACCGGGCGAATATCGCTCTGAATCATACGGCGTCAGCGTGGCACCCTTGAGATCAGGGCGCGCACGGCGCGCCCCCGCGGGAACGGAGCGGGGCATTGGGGTCCCCGCGAGTGACCGCGACGGGGTTCGGGGCAGTCTAGCCCCGACTAAATTTAGAAAACAGCTGTACGAGCTCGCCGTCGATCTCGGTGATGGTCGAGCGATCCGATGGCCAGACCGGTTGCGCGAGCGACTCCTCCCAGCGATCAAGCCGGTCCGTCAAGTCGCGAAGCCGGTCAGGAAGCTCGTCCGCCAGATTCGATCGTTCGCCGACGTCGTCCTCGAGATCGTAGAGCAGCGGGACCTGCCCGTGCGGCGACGCGTTGGGACGGTCCTGGATCGGGAGCAGTCGCCCCTCACCGTCGGCCGCGCCGGGTGGGGCGCGATTCACCTGAAACAGTTTCCACCGACCCATACGCATCGCCCGGTTGGGTCCCGCGCGCCAGTACAAGCACGTCGTGGGGCGGACCGTCGGTGCGTCCGGTGAGATAGGGCAGGAGATCGACGCCGTCGCGGATGACGTCGCGGTCGTCGACATCGACCGCCGCAACGCCGGCGACGGTGGCGAACGTGGCGAACAAGTCGAGGCTGATCACCGGATCGCGAAAGACACGACCGGCGTCGATCCCGTTCGGCCAATGTATGAGGAGTGGAATGCGAATGCCGCCCTCGAGATGAAACCGCTTCGAGCCGCGGAGCGGACCGTTGCTGCAGACGATGGCAGCGTAGCCGACACAGCCGTTGTCGCTCATGAAGACGATGAGGGTGTCGTCAGCGACTCCGTGCCACTCCAGGCGGTCGACGATCGCTCCCACGCCGCGGTCGACCGTGGAGACCATCGTCGCGTAGATCCGTGTCTGGAAATCTTCGACGACATGCGCCATGGCGTCCATGTCCTCACGCATCGCTTGCAGCGGCGTGTGCGGCGCGTTATATGACACGATGAGGAAGAACGGGTCGTCGACACCGGCGTGCCGGTCGATGAACCTGACCGCCTCCTCAGTGAATACGTCGGTGAGGTAGTCCTCCACGTCCACGACCTCGCGGCCGCGATAGATTTCACGTCCCTCGCGCGTGCCGACGGGTCGCAGTGGATCGTGCACCGCGTCGGGGTGGCCATCGCGGATGAAGGACGTGGCGCCGGCGAGCACGCCGAAGTACTCGGCGAAGCCCCGCGACAGCGGATGATATTTCGGGTCCTCGTCCGAGGTGCCACTTGCCGATGTAGCCGGTCGCATACCCGGCGCCTGTCATCAGGTCGCCGAGCGTCGTCTCATCGGTCGACAGCCCGCGTGTGACGTCGCGGCCCAGGTTGTTGAACTCGTAGCCATGCCGCTGCGGATATCGCCCGGTCATCAACCCGGCCCGCGACGGGCTGCATACGGCGGCGGCCACGTAGGCCTCGGTGTAACGGATGCCGCGCTCGGCCAGGCGGTCGAGCCGCGGCGTCCGCATGATCGGGCTGTCGTAGCTCCCGAGGTCGCCCTAGCCGAGGTCGTCCGCCATCACGAGGATGACGTTGGGGCGAGCGGCCGGCTGCGCGGCGGCGATGCCCGGCCCGGCCACGGCGAGCAACAGCACGACGACACCGAGATGGGCGGCACGCATGACGCCTACTCTACTATCCTTGCGGATGTGCTTGCGCGCCGCGTCAACGGCGAGGCGGTCGTGGTGCTTGGTTGGGGCCGGGCCATTCTGCTCCAACTGGCGCATCCCCTCGTCGCCGCCGGGGTCGGCGGTCACAGCGAGTTCGCGGTCGGCGCGCGCGCCTACCTCGAGCGGATGCGTCGCACGATCAGCGCGATGCTCTCGCTCACGTTTGGCACGGAGCCAGAGATCGCGGCCACGGTTGCTCGTATCAACGCGATACACGCGCGCGTGCAGGGCCGGCTCCCCGCCGCCGTCGGACGCTACGCGGCGGGAACGCCTTACGCCGCGGGCGACCCATCCCTTCTCACCTGGGTGCATGCGACCCTGGTCGACAGCCAGCTCCTGACGTTTGCTCTGTTTGTCGGTCCGTTGACGACCGATGAAAAAGATCAGTACTGCGCGGAGGCGGCGCAAGTGGGTCCACGGCTCGGCGTCCCGGCAGACACGCTACCCGGCACGTCGGCGGAGCTTGCAACGTATTTCGATGGGATGAACCGGCAAGGTACGCTCGCGGTCGGCGAGACCGCTCGCCAGGTGGCGATGGCGCTGCTCGTGCCGCCCCGTGGACGCTGGCTTGCGCCGGCCGTTTCGCTCGGCCGGCTGACGACGATCGGGCTACTGCCGCCGCCGATTCGTGCGGCCTATGGTTACCGCTGGGATCGGAAGCGACAACGCTTGCTCCGTGGCGCAGCCGCAGCCGTACGGACGGTGCGACGGGTGACGCCGAGGCCGCTCCGTGAGTGGCCAGCGGCCCGACGCGCACGGCGCCGTGAGGCCGCCTCGTGAGCCAGATCTCACAGGGTACGATCGGGCGCGCACGGCGCGGACGGCGCGCCCCGCCGGCACGGAGTGGGGCGAAGGGGTCCCCCGCGAGTGCCGGCGACGAGGTTCGGGGCAGTCAGCCCCGTTTAGGAGAAGACGATGTCGTCAGACGAGAAGCTCGTGCTCCGGTCTCTCCTCGCAGAGCTCCGGGCCATTCGGCTCAGGGTCGACCGCCAAATTGGCGCGGTCCAACGCGCACTCCGGGCAACACGCATGAGGGCGCCCACGAAGGCGATTGACGAAAAAAAGACGAATGTTTCGAAATCCGTACGCAAAAAGGGTCCTGGCCGTCCGGTCGGGTACGCAAAGGAGCGGACGGCTCTCGCGCGCCGGCTCGCGCGAAAGTAGATTTACGTAGGCTTAACGACCAAAAAGGTCGCAATTCCGCGTAAACAATTGATAGAATTAGCAGATCTCGCCGAAACCGTGTGCCTTCTCTAGGCGTCCAATAGACAGAGAGGGACAGTTTACGCCAGCGTCGCCGACACATGTGCGTCGAGTTGCCGATAGTCAAATAGCAGGGCGAAGGAGAGCTAGCAGCTTTGTTGACACAGGAACGCCAGGATATCGTCACCGCGCTCGTCACCCTCGGTCAGGAACGGGGCTTTGTCACCCTTGATCAGGTCCTCGACCATGCACCGCCGGACCTCGACGTCGAAGACCTCAGCTCGTTGTTGCAGGAGCTCGAAGGTCAGGGGATCGAGGTTGAAGGTGCCGAGCAAGTGCAGCCGGACGCGAAACGACGACCGGCGCCCCGGCCACAGACAACGCCCGCCGCCGAGCCGCCGCTGGCGGCCCACGAGGAAGACCAGGGACAAGACCTCGTCCGAACGTATCTCCGTCAGATGAGCCGCGTGCCGCTCCTCACCCGAGAGGGTGAGGTGGCGATTGCCAAGCGGATTGAACGAGGTGAGCTCCGTATCACCAAGGCGATGTCTCGGAGCCTGCTCGTTGCGCGGTATATCGCTGAGCTAGCGCGAAAGGTCGCCGAAGGCGAGCGCACGCTGCGCGACATGGTCATCCTGCCCGACACGGAGCTGACCGACCGTCAGCTGAACAATCGCGTCAAGCGTCTCGTCGGCGACGCCGAAAAGGTCAACGCTGCGCTGAGAGAGCTGGCGAAGCGTGAGGCGCGCGCCGCGGCGGTGCGCAAACGGCGCCGCAAGCCGTCGGTCCGTACCCGCTGGCGGATTATGCGCGCCCACATCGAGGTGTCGCACGCCGTGCGACATATTCGGTTCACGCCGACGGTGCGCCGCGAGCTGGTCAACAAGGTCGAGCAGGCGGCGGTGACGCTCCTGCGAGCCGATCGGCGAGTCGAGCGGCTCGCCAAGCAATCGGCACCGCGTCGTCGGGGCAAGCGAGCCACGCCCAGCCCCAGCCTTCGTGAGGCGCGACGCGAGCTGGCGGTGGTCCGTGAGGAGATTGACGAGTCGGCGGCTGATCTGAACGCCATTCAGAAGTCGATCCGCCGCGGCGTGATCGAAGGCGATCAGGCTCGCAAAGAGCTGACCGAGGCCAACCTGCGCCTCGTCGTCTCCGTGGCGAAAAAGTACGTGAACCGCGGGCTCGCGTTCCTCGACCTGATTCAGGAGGGCAACATCGGGCTGATGCGCGCCGTCGACAAGTTCGACTACCGTCGCGGGTTCAAGTTCTCGACCTATGCCACGTGGTGGATTCGACAGGCGATCACGCGCGCCATCGCCGACCAGGCGCGGACGATCCGGATCCCGGTCCACATGATCGAGACGCTCAACAAGCTCAACCGTGCGATGCAGACGCTCACGCGCGATCTTGGTCGAGAGCCGACGCCGCAGGAACTGGCCGAGCGCGCCGACCTCCCCATGTCGGTGGTTCGAAAGGCCCGCAAGATTGCCCAGACCGTCGTGTCACTCGATGCACCGATCGGCGACAGCGACGAGAGCCAGTTCGGCGACTTCATCGAAGACCGCCAGGCGGTCAACCCGGCCGAGGCGACCGTGGCGTTCGACCTGCGCCGCCAGACGGAGTCGGTCCTCGAAACCCTGAGCCCGAAGGAGCGCGAGGTGATTCGGATGCGCTTCGGACTCAGCGATGGGGCGGAGCCGACGCTCGCCGAGCTTGGCGAGAAATTCTCGTTGACGCGCGAGCGCATTCGCCAGATCGAAGCGGCCGCGCTCCGCAAGCTGCGGGACCCGTCGCTGAGCCGTCGCCTTAGCTCGTTCGTGGAGCCACGACAGCCGCGGCGTCCCGGCCGCGGCGATACCATCGCCGAAGAGCAGGGCGTGGCTTAAGTCAGTCAGGGCTTCGCCCCGGAACCCCACGCGTCCACTCCGCAGGAGACCCCGAAAGCCCCACTCCGCGGCCGCGGGGCGCGCACGTGCGTGCCCTGGTCCCGATCCCCGATCCCGACGAGAATAGGGGCGATGAACGTCTTCCTCGTCGATGGGACATACGAGCTGTTCCGTCACTTCTTTGCGGTGCCGCGGATGATGGACGCCGACGGCAATGAACTCGGCGCCGTTCGCGGGGTCATCGGGTCGATGCTGTCGCTGCTCGAGGAGAGCGTGACCCACATCGGGGTGGCGACTGATCACGTCGTCGAATCGTTTCGCAACGAGTTGTGGGACGGCTACAAGACCGGTGAGGGGATCGACCCCGAGTTGCTCCAGCAGTTTCATCCACTCGAAGACGCGCTCGAGGCGCTGGGGATCGTCGTCTGGAAGACGGTCAAGTACGAGGCCGACGATGCGTTGGCGTCGGCGGCGGTGCGTGCGGCTGCCGACGACCGCGTGGAGCAGGTCTTTATCTGCACGCCCGACAAGGACCTTGCGCAATGCGTCGATGGTCGGCGCATCGTGCAGTTCGATCGGCGGGCCGCCACGGTTCGCGATGCCGAGGGAGTACGCGCGAAGTTCGGCGTCGGTCCGGAATCGATTCCCGACTATCTCGCGCTGACCGGCGACAGCGCCGACGGGTTTCCGGGCGTCCGAGGCTGGGGCGCAAAGTCGTCGGCCGCGGTGCTCGCTCGCTACCTGCACCTGGAAGACATTCCGAATGACGCCGCGCGGTGGGACGTGCGGGTTCGCGGCGCCGAACGGCTGGCCCGCACGCTGGCCGACTCGCGCGACGATGCCGCACTATTTCGCGACCTCGCGACGCTGCGCACAACGCTGCCGGTGTTCGACCACGTTGATGCCCTTCGTTGGAGCGGTCCGGACCCTCGGTTTTTCGATCTCTGCGCGCGCCTCAACGCCAGCGGCTACTTCCGCCGCGCGCAAGCGGTCGCCGAGAAGGCGCCATGACCATACCGGGACCGCTGAGTGTGCCGACGTGCCTGATGCTCGGCATCATCGTCGGGTTGACCGGAACGGTCGCGTATCAGTGCGGTGTCGCGCGGCAGTCCAGGGTGTCTCTACTGCCTGTCTCCACGGCGGTGCCGGTAACCTCCCCGGCGGCGGTCCCGCCGCAGTCCGCGCCATCGCCGCCGCTCCCACCGGACGAGCCGCTTCCGGCAGACCCACGTCCGACCACGAGGGAGACCGTGCCGCCACCGGCCCTGGATCCGCCGACGGTGCAAGCGATCCTGGTCGCTGACGACCGTCGGCTGGCCCTCGTCGATGGCAGGGTCGTGCGCGTCGGGGCGGTGGTCGGCGACCTCAGGGTGGTGACGATCGCCGACGACCACATCGTGCTTCAGAATGAGCGCGCCGACGCGATGCAGCTTCCGCTTCACGGTATTCCGTCTGTTTTAAACACCGGGCCGCCGACCGATGAATTATCTAGATGAGACGCTGTGTGGCCGCGTTCGGCGTATGCCTGGTAGCGGCACCGTCCGTCGCCGCCGGGAGCGACGACGTCCAGACATTCTCCCGCGACGTGGCACCGATCCTCTTCGCGCATTGCGCAGGCTGTCATCGCCCGGGGGGAGATCGCGGCCGATGTCGCTTCTCGACTACGCGTCCGTCAGACCGTGGAGCCGGGCCATCCGAGCCAAGGTCCGCTCCGGCGAGATGCCACCGTGGCATGCCGATCGCCGCTACGGCGTGTTTCGGAACGCCCGTGGGCTGTCGATCGCGACGATCGCGGCGTGGGCTGACGGCGGCGCGCCCGAAGGCAGTCGCGACGATCTCCAGCCGCTTCCGCGATTCACCGATGGCTGGAGCCACCCCGAGCAGGTTCCGCCCGACGCGGTGATCGAGATGCCGGTCGCGTTCGAGGTGCCGTCAGACGGGCAGCTCCCGAGTTTCCACCTGTACACGCCGGTACCGTTCGACGCCGAGCGCAACCTGGGAGCGGTCAAGCTGCGGCCATCGAACCGAGCCGTGACCCACCACTCGGGGTGTCCACCCGCGACGTCCCGTCGGGCGCGCGTCTCGGTGCCGGCGCCGTTTGGCGGGGCGGGCGCCGATCGTCGGCGACGGGGTGCTCACCTATGACGGTGTCCATCGCCCTAGCGGCCGGCGTGACCGCGCTCGGGGACAAGCTGTCGCCAACGCCGGCCGCGCGCCGCTGGCGTCCCATGTGCCCGGTCGCGGCTTCGATCGCTTCCGCGACGGCGTGAGTAAGCGAGTCTTGCCTCGCGGCCTCATCGTCTGGAATCTTCATTATCAGGCGACCGGTCGGCCGGAGACCGATCGTCACACGCTCGGACTCTGGTTTCAGCGCGGTCCGACCCGTCACCTCGCCCTCACCCGTCGCGTCGGCGCGACCCACGTCGTGGAAGGCGAGGAGCTCGTCGGCACGCGCACGGCGGCGCATCAATAACCGACGCGACCGTCCCGACATCGTCCGGACGCCGATTCCTTCCATCCCGCCGTACGCCGACGATTGGGCGATCACCACGATTACCTCCGTGGCGAACGACATCACGCTCTACGCGATGTCACCGCACATGCACCTGCGCGGGAAGGATGCGACGTATGTCGTCACCTATCCCGACGGCATCGAGGAGGTACTGCTGCGAGTACCGCGCTATGACTTCAACTGGCAGACCAGGTACGAACTGGTGGCCCCGAAGCGTATTCCGGTCGGCTCGACGATCAAAGCCATCGGCCACTTCGACAACTCGCTACGGAACCGGCACAACCCGGCGCCCCACAAAGCGGTCTATTTGGCAGAACAAAGCTGGGACGAGACGTTCAACTGCTTCATCGAATACAGTGTCAATTAGTTAGACGGGACCTGCGGACCCCAGCCCCGCGGCCCCGCGCCCTACTCGTGACGAAGGGCCACCATCGGATCGATCCGGGTGGCGCGCCGCGCGGGGAGGTAGCACGCCAGGAGGGCTGCGACCAGGAGCACCGCAGGCCCGAGGGCAAAGGTCACGGTGTCGGTGGCTGTCACTTCGAACAGTAAGCTTTCCAGCAATTCGGTCGAGGCGATGGCGCTGATCAGGCCAAGGCCGATGCCCACGCCGACCAGTACCACGCCCTGTCGCACGACAAGCGCCACGATGTCGCGCCGCTCGGCCCCAAGCGCCATCCGGACGCCGATTTCAAGCCGGCGTTGCGCGACGGTATACGCGAGCATGCCGTAGATCCCGAACGTGGCGAGAAAGAGCGAGACGGCTGCGAACAGGCCGACGAAGACTGAGTAGAAGCGTGGCTGTGCGACCACGCGGACAGCCGTGCGTCCGTCGTCGAGCCGCGCGCGCGGCGTGACGTCGGCGACCGCCTCCCGCAGGAAAGGGACGATGGCCAGTGGATCGCCGGTGGTGCGGATGGACACGATGGGCGCACTGAGGATGCGCACAGCACTGGTGTCATCGGCCTGCTGGAGGGAGAATTACAGTTCCGGTTGCGATTCTCGGTCGCGTCGAGACCTCGATACTTCACGTCGGCGACGATACCGATTACCTCCATCGTGTCATCGCCGCGTCCGAGCCGCAAGCGCTGGCCGACGGTTGGTTCGCTGCCGAAGACCTCCCTCGCCAACGTTTCGTTGACGACGACCACCGGGGGGCTTCCCGTGGTATCGCGGTCGGTGAAGACGCGCCCGCTCCGGACCCGGAGTCGCAGCGTGTCGAAGTACCCGGCCGTCGCCATCTGGATCCGCGCCCGTGGCACCTCACTCGGGTCACTGGGTGGCGGCCGGTCGGCGACCTGAAAGGTGGTGATGGCGGCGCCGGGAAGGAAGGGGAGCGTCCGCGAGATGCCGACCGCCTCCACGCCCGGCAGTTGCTCGATTCGCTGGAGGAGCGCCTCGTAGAACTGCCGGCTCGCGCGGTTTCGTTCCGCAATCAGCTCAGGCTTCAGCCGGCCGAGCCCGAACGTGCGGCCCAGGTCCCGTCGCAGCGACCGAACGGCGTACCGGAGGTCGAACAGTAGCCCCGACACGCCCGTGTTAGACGACGCCGCCGGGGGCGTTGTTCAGTGGGCGAGGGCGCACACGGTACGGGGCCGCGGGACTAGGTCAAGCGGCCGTGGCGGCCGTGGCGAGCCTGCCGTCGAAGAGGTGGATCTCCCGCTTGGCGTGCTCGGCGTAGCGCGGGTCGTGGGTCACCATGCAGATCGTCGAGCCGTCATTATGGAGCCCCTCGAGCAGCTTCATCACCGCCTCGCCGTTCTTCGAATCGAGGTTCCCCGTCGGCTCGTCCGCGAGCAGGAGCGACGGCTGGCCGCCGACGGCCCGCGCGACGGCCACACGCTGCTGCTGGCCGCCCGAGAGCTGGCTCGGGAGGTGTTTCGCGCGGTGCACCATCTCGACCTTCTCGAGCGCGTCGGTCACCCGGTCTTTCCGTTCCGACGGCTTCATGCCCCGATAGGTGAGCGGCAGCTCGACGTTCTCGTACACCGTCAGGTCGCCGATGAGGTTGAAGCTCTGAAAGATAAACCCGATCTCGCGGTTCCGGGTGCGGGCGCGGTCGCGCTGATTGAGCTGCGCCACCGGTCGTCCATTCAGCGTGTAGTTACCCTCGGTCGGCGAGTCGAGGAGCCCGAGGATCGACAGCAGCGTCGACTTTCCGCATCCCGACGGTCCGGAGATCGCGACGTACTCACCGTTGTGAATCGCCATGTCGATCCCGTCGAGCGCGTGGGTCTCGACCTCGTCGGTGTAAAAGATTTTTTTTACTTGCTTCAAGTCGATTAACGGCTGCGCTTCGGTCACGAGGCTCTCCTTACTCGATACGAACGCGATCGAATTGATCCCACGTCGACATGTCCGACAAGACGACCCGGTCGCCGGGTTGCAGTCCTTCCAATACTTCAATGTCGTTGACGGACGCCCGACCAAACTTGACGCGGGTCCGCGTCGCGGTGCTGCCTTCGGCGTCCAACTTGAACAAGCTGACGATGCTCTCTTCCTGTCCGAAGACCGGACGCCCGACGTAGATGATGTCGTCGAGGCGTTCGAGCTCGATCGTGCCGTCGACGGTCAGGTCCGGCCGCGCACCGCGGGGGAGCTCGCCATCGAGCGTCACATCGACGGTGACGGTGCCCTGGTCGACGATCGGATCGATACGAACGACATGGCCCGGAATGACGCCGTTGCGTGTGTCGATCGACGCCAATTGGCCGATCGCGATGTCTCGCGCCTGCGTCTCGGCGATGCGCAACTCCGCCTTGAGGACGAGCGGGTTGCCGACGCGCGCCACATTGGAGCCGGCCGTGACCCGCGCACCCTCGTCCGGCTCAATCTGCTGCAGCACGCCGTGCATCCCGGCGCGCACCTTGAGATCGTCGACCTGCACGAGCCGGAGCTCGTACAGCGTCCGCAACCGATCGACATCGGCCTGTTCGACCGCGAGCTGTGCCTCCACCGTGTCCATCGCCATCTGCAGACGCTCTTGCTCGAGGGCGTATCGCGTCTCAAACTCGTCGGCCACCGCCTGGGATTGTCGGAGTTGGATGGACGGCGTGAGGCCAAGCTCCGCAAGCTGCTCGTCGGCCTCGGCCTGCAGCTGTGCTTGTACCAGCTGCGCCTCGACCGACGCGAGCCACGCCCGCTGTTCGAGGAGGCTGCTTTCGAGCTCGACCTTGCGGTTTTCGTAGCGCGCCAGCGCGGCTTCCAGGTTGAGCCGCGCCTCAATGGCCGTCTGCTCCAGCTCGGGGTTGCTCAACTCGACCACCACCGTGTCGGGCGTGACTGCGGCGCCGGGCCGAATGACGATCCGCTCGACATTGCCGTCGGTCGTGGCCGGGAGCCAGCGCACCTCTTCGGGGACGAGCGTGCCGGTGCCACGCACGTTCCGGACCATGGGGCCGCGTTGCACCGTGTCGAGGAACACCGTGTCTGCGTCGACGCGCGGGGCGGCCGGTTCGAGCCGTGACACGCCGACGGTGATCAACGCGACGACGACGACCGCACAGGCGGCGTACAGGCTCTGTCGCAGCTTCTTCTTGCGGGCCAAATCGGGACGGGCGATATCCATTGCCATAGCGGTCTAGCCTGATCAACCTCTAATCGAATAATTAGACGGAACTTGCTGTCTGGAGGTTTGCCGTTCCTCCTAGTACACCATAACGTTGTAGACACTAGGAGTTATTAACGATAATCACATAATACAGTGACACTTAGAACAGCGCGGCCTGTTTCCAGAACGCTGCCACCAGAGTCGGGCGTCGGCGCATCCGGCGAAGCGCCTGCCGGGCGGCGTCGCGCAGTTCCCACAGCTCATGGGGACAGCGGTTCGGGATCTCATGCTGCTTGAGATAGCCCCAGATGTGTTCGCCCGGATTCAGTTCGGGCGCATACGCCGGGAGGAATTCCACCGTGAGTTGGTCGCCCTGGTTGGCCACGAAGTCCCGGACGAGACGACTGCGGTGGCCGGGCAGCCCGTCCCAGATCACCAACAGCGGGCGCCGCAGGTGCTGCAGAAACTCGATGATTTGCGGCGCCTTGATCGCCCCCGGAAACAGCTTGAAGTAGAAGTTCCACCAGGGGATACTCGCCATCAGCGACAACGTCTTCCAGCGGAAGTAGGTAGTGCAGCACCGGCGTCTGGCCGCGCGGTGCCCAGGTGCGATCCCGGCACGGGCGTTCGCTCAGTCCGCTCTCGTCGACGAAGACGATCGTTTCCCCCCGGCG
Organism: Vicinamibacterales bacterium; assembly: GCA_963662965.1. Taxonomy (GTDB): domain Bacteria; phylum Acidobacteriota; class Vicinamibacteria; order Vicinamibacterales; family UBA8438; genus DTWD01. Next base: position 1,795,151 of record OY759970.1, read on the forward strand.
GCGGGCGTGTTTTTTAGCGCGGGCCATCGTTCGCGCTTCCACTGGCGAATAGCCACCTCGTTCCGTTCGAGCGCGCGGCCCGAGGGCCGCTGCGGACTCCACCCCAGGCTGTCACGCAAGATGCGCCAGACGTGGCCGGTAGAAAACGTCACGCCGCACTCGCGTTCGATCAGATCTGCCACGCGCCACGCCGTCCAGAGACTGGTGCCGTATCCCAACGCTTCGGGTCCCCGTTTGAGGCCGTGCTCAATCCGGCGTAGATCGGCCGCGGTCAACCGAGGCTTGCGGCCGGCGCGGCCCGCGCGCTTCAGCGACGCCCGGCCCCCCGTCGCCCACTGTGTCGCCCAGCGATTGACCGACTGCCGATGCACCCCCACGCGCCGGGCGACTTCGGCTTCCGTGTGCCCCTTGTCCAAGAGTCGGGCGGCCTGCATCCGCCGACGCTCCAGCGCCTTGAAATCACGCGTCACTCCAGCGGGATTGCCCATGCACCGGAGTGTAGCCGTTTCCGTGGGAATTGTCACTATATTCTGTGATTGTCGTTAACCGGTCGCCTCCTCTTTCAGGATACGCGCGACGGCGTCGGAGAGCCGTGCCCAGTTTTCCGTCTCCGTCTCGAGTCGACGACGTCCACCGGCCGTCAGCTCGTAGAACTTGGCGTGCCGATTGTTGTCCGAGCTCCCCCAATGCGCGGCGACCAATCCCTGCTGCTCCAGCCGATGGAGGGCCGGGTACAGCGAGCCCTGATTGATGGTGAGCACCGCGTCGGAGGTTTGCTGAATACGCTGCGCAATCCCCCACCCGTGTCGCCGACCGAGCGCAAGTGTTTTCAGGATCAACATGTCGAGCGTGCCCTGCAGCAGGTCGGACTTCTGTTTCACGTGATTCCCCCGGCGAACCGCCGCCAACACCTAGACAATCTACAAGAGGATGACTCACTCCCTTGTAGATTGTCTAGGGTAGGGGTTGACACCGCACTTTCATGGTGCTAATTTTACAGCACTGGTGCTTTTTTAGCACTTTTGGGCCGCCGATCTTATATGAATACAGAGGGTTTATGCCGGAGACACATCGCCACCTATCTCGTCGAGAGCGACAGATCATGGATATCGTCTATCGTCACCGCCAGGCGACCGCCGCCGAGGTTCGGGAGGCGCTTCCCGACCCACCGAGCTATTCCGCGGTCCGGGCGTTGCTGCGTGTCCTCGAGGAGAAAGGGCATCTCACCCACAAGCGTGAGGGACCACGCTACGTTTTTGCCCCGACGGTCGCACGCGAGCAGGCGCGGCGCTCGGCCCTCTCGCAGGTCGTGCAGACGTTCTTTGAAGGCGCGCCCGAAGAGGCGGTGGCCACACTATTGGACCAAGCATCGCTTTCAGCCGCGGACCTCGATCGGCTGTCCGCGCTGATTGACAGAGCTCGACAGGAAGGACGGTGAACCATGGGCGCGTACTTGGACTCTTTGATGAGGCTCCCGATGCTCCCACTGCTCTTGGACGCGGCCGCGCGGGCCACCCTGCTGTTCGGCATCGCCGCCGTCGTAAGCGGATTGTTCCGTCGTCGCTCGGCATCGTCGCGACACCTGGTCTGGTCGCTCGCGTTGGTCGGGGCGCTGCTCGTGCCACTCGCGGCGCTGGTGGCGCCGAGGCTCGCCGTGCCGCTGCCCGCGGTCGTCGCGGAGTCGTTCTCGCCGCCGACAGTATTCGCCGAGTGTCGCCCCGCCGCCACGGCCGCTGTCGCCGACGTCGGCACCTCCGGAGACCGAGGCCCAGGCTTCGCGTGCGCTCGTGGGGGCGTCGAACCTCAAACCGGCGTCCGCGGCCTCATCACCACGCCGCTTCTGGCCGCGCCAGTCGACACCGACGGCCCGGCGTTGTCGTGGCAGACCATTGTGGTGTCGGTCTGGCTCGTCGGGGCCACGCTGTTGATCGCGCGTCTGTTGCTCGCCCTCTGGAGTCGGCGGCGACTCGCCCAGACGGCGAGCGACGCCAGCGAGAGCGCGTGGCGGGCGATGATCGATGACGTCTGTACACAGCTCGAGGTCCGGCGTCCGGTCCGCGTGCTGCTCAGCCGTCGCTCGGTCGTGCCGATGACGTGAGGATGGCGCCGACCCGTCATTCTGATGCCGGTCGAATCGAGTTCCTGGTCGCGTGAGTGTCGCGCGGTGGTGGTGTGCCATGAGCTGGCGCACGTCAAGCGCGGACGCGGCCGCCCGAGGTGACCTTCGAGGCCGACGGCTTTACGGTGAGCGGCCAGTACAGCCAGACGGTCACGTTTAATGAAATCACCGACGTCTCGTTGGACTCCACGCTGCCGCGCGTCCGCAGCCGGCTGAACAGGTTCGCCGGAATGGGCGAGCAGACGCGGGCGGTTCAGGCTTGACGAGCTCGGCGAGGGGTGCCTGTTTTCCAGTGTCGGTCACCCGCCGTATCTGGTCGTTCGCACCGCCGACAGCTTCGTCATCATCAACTACGAGAGTCGTGCGCGCACGCGGGCGCTCCACGACGACCTGCTGGCGCGGTGGCGGAGCCGGTAGTCTTAGGTCCGTGCGTATTGCCGTCTACGGCTCGGGTGCGGTTGGCGGATACTTCGGCGCCCGCCTCGCCGCCGCCGGCCATGACGTCACCTTCATCGCGCGCGGCGCGCACCTCGAGGAGATCAAGAAGAATGGTCTGCGGCTGTCCAGCATCAACGGTGATCTCGTCTCTCGCGCGCCCGCGACCGACGACCCGTCCTCGATCGGCGAAGTCGATCTGGTGCTCGTCGGTGTCAAGGCGTGGCAGGTTCCAGCGGTGGCGCCGCTGATGCGGCCGCTGGTGGGGCCGGCGACGCTCGTCGTACCGCTCCAGAACGGCGTCGAGACGGCCGTGCAGCTTCGCGAGGTGCTCGGTGACGGCCCGGTGCTCGGCGGACTCTGCCGAATCATGAGCGTGGTCGATGTGACGGCCCCTGGCCACATCGTGCACACCGCCGCCGAGCCAGCGGTCGTCTTTGGCGAGCTCGATCGGTCGGCCAGCGACCGCGCGGAGCGGATTCGGGAGACGTTCGCCGCCGCCGGCGTCGCCGTCAGGCTGTCGACCGACATCAACACCGAGATCTGGCGCAAGTTTCTGTTAGTTGAACCGTGGGGAGCGGTCGGATCGGCGTCTCGGGTCCCGATTGGGACGCTGCGCACGGCGCCTGAGTCGCGGCGCGTGTTGGAGCACGCGCTTTCCGAAGTAGCGGCGCTCGCACGGGCGAACGATGCGGCCATCGGCGCCGATGACGCCGTGCAGATCATGACGCGGCTCGACAGCCTGCCCGATGATGGTCTGCCGTCGATGCAGCGAGACATCACGGCGGGGCGACCGTCGGAGCTCGATGCGCAGGTGGGAGCGGTCGTGCGGCTTGGCGCCCGTGACGGGGTCGCGGTGCCGATCCACGAGACGATCTACGGGTGTCTACTGCCGATGGAGCTGGCCTCGCGTAGACCGGCCTGACTGCCCCGAACCCCGTCGCGCGTCTGCTAGGAGCCCGTGGTGAAAGTCACGCTGCATTCGACCGGCGATGCATCCCGCCTGGCGTCGTTGCTCCTCGGTCACAAATGCCCGATTTGCTCCCTCGTCGCGCCTTGCCAGCCCGGTGCCTCGCCGGTCTCGGTGCAACGCGCGACTTTCACCACGGGCTCCTAGCGGATGACCGTGAACGGCGCGGACCACTCGTGCGGGCCCCAGTGGATGACGAGCTGCCCGTTCTCGGCGCCGGTCGGGATGAGCGTGAGTCCGAGTGGCCTGAATGATCCGGTGCCGCGCGCGTAGGTCACATCGACTTCGGCTCTGTCGAACGACGGGTCGTGCTGCGTTCCCCACGAGTCGGGCTCATCGTTGAACGCAAGTCGCCACCCGTCGCCGGTCTTCCGGAGCCAGATGGCGTACGCGCCGGCGAACCCCGGCGCGAGATTGCCGGTCGGCACCTCGGTCTGCCCGAATCGCAGCGCGACATCGGTCTTCAGACGCAACGGCGCCGCACGAATCAGCCGCACGACCGAGCCGTCCGCCGTCGCGGGGAACGCACCGTAGTCCTCATCCTCGGCATTGATCCCTTTCCAATACAACACGCCGATCCGCGACCCGTCTGCCAGCACGATCGCACTCTCGTTCCGCTCGGCCATCGTGATACCGCGGGAGATTGCAGTCGTATCGGTGTCGGGCTGACGGGCCCGACCCAGGCCCGAGACTCGGGGCCGGCGTGGTGCGCGCGGTAGCTCGTCGAAGCGGAAGTCGGCGTCCCACGCGTGGCGACCCCAGCGGAGCGCCAGCCGACCCGCTTCGGCGTCCGTCGGATGGACCGAGGCGGTGAACGTCGCGACCGCGTCGGTGGGGCGATGGGTCAGCGGGATGATGCTGACATCATCGCCGTCAGGGCTGTCCGTCTTGTGTGCCTCAAGCTCCCACCCCTGCGTGTTCCGCGTGAGCCACAGCTCGTAGGTCGGCGGTGACGGACGGCGGCTGGCGTCATCGTCCTCATCCGTGTCGGCATCGGCATCGGGGTCCGTTTCCGCGTCAGCATCGGCGTCGTCATCTTCATTGGGGTCATCGTCCGCCGCTGGCGGTGGCGGAGTCAGATCCGGAGTGAGCGAACCGATCCGGAGCGCGCGATGCCCTTCGAGCGTGCCAATACGCACGCGTGCACCTGCCGTGCCGGCGAGCAGCGACTGATGAGCCGCGTCGTCGGAAGACAGATCCGGCGCGTACACCACGGTGATCGCTTGGTTCTCGAGAGTGAGAGAGGCGTGCACCAGCCCGTCGCCCTCGTTACTCGGTTCGGGAGCTTGCGCGCTGGAGCGCGCGGCGGTCAGGCAGGCCACGACGACGATGGTCAGGGTCAGGTGTCGATTTCGCATGGAGAAAAACGGAGGGCGGGGCTGTTGTCCGACCCCGCCCTCTGGAATTGCCCGTTGAGCCGCTGGCGCGGCTAGTTGTTGTTGTTGTCGGTCGTCGCCATGTCCTCGTCGACCTCGGCGTAGCCGATGAAGCCGAGCGACATCTCGTCGTCCGTCCGCGGGCCGTAGCCGACGAAGCGGTTCGAGTCGAACTGCTCCCGCGCGCCCCGTTCGGCGGTGTTGTCGTACCAGAAGTCGACGTCGATGCGGGTGCCTTTCGGCAGCAGCTTCGGCTCCTTGTACTTGTAGGTCACCTGCCACCCCTGGTCGTACTCCGGGACGTCGAGCAACAGCTCCTCGGTGCCATCGGGGTAGAACGCGGTGTAACGCGCGGCGACGGCGCGGACGTGGGCATGCGGCCAAAGCGTCAGCACCATCGTGTCCTTCTCGAGGACGCGCGACGACCCGATCCGGTAGTTCGGATGGTTCGGCGGAATCTCAAAGCTGCGGTTGTAAAGCGAGTCGTTGATCACCTTGTAACGCGGCGGCTCCTTGGCGACGAAGAAGCCGATCTCCGCCTGGCTTGTGACCGCCGACCCGGCGGCCGGCTCCTTGTGGTAATGCATGTTGAAGGAGATCATCGACCCCTTCTCGATCAGCACGCCGTAGCCGTCCGGCAGCATCGCCGACTGGGCACCTTCGGCAATGCAGCTCAGTAGGTCGTTGCCGGTCACGGCGTTGCCTTCGTCTTCCACGGCGGCCCCGTCGGCATGCACCTGGGCGCTCGGGGGAATCGCCGACGAGCACATGTGGTGTGTCGCCCGGTTGTCGCCGGTCCGGAACTCCCAACCCCTCACCCACGTGTCTTCCGGAAGGTCGGCTTCCGTCAGCTTCGTGTAGAAGGTGATGTTGAGGTCGTAAATATCGTCTTCGATCAGATACGGTTCCGGCATCTTCACGACGAAGTCGGGGGTACCGTATGTCCAGCCGTCGTTGGCCTGTTCGGCCCACTGTCTCGCCGGCGGCGCGTCGGCCATCTCCCCCGCGGGGGCGCCCGCCTCGACCCAGTTGACGATCGTCTCGATCTCGGCGTCGGTCAGGCCGCGCTCGTTCGAGAAGACCCCGGTTGGCGCCGACGCGAACCACGGCGGCATCTCCTTCGACTCGACCTTGCGGGCGATGGCGCGCGCCCACGGACGGGTCTCCTTATAGTCCATGAACGCCATCGGCGCGACGATGCCGCTGATGTTCTCGCCCGACTCCCGATGGCAGGTCTGGCAGTTCTCCTGCATGATCGGGAGGACGTCCTTGTAGTACGTCACATCAGCTTCGGCCCCGGCGTAGCTCGGCGCGGCCATCGCCGCCACCAGCCCGAGCGCGAGAACGATGCCACATACGAACGTGCGCTGCGTCGTCATCGATATCTCCTCCAGCGACCTACCTCTATATACACGCCTATCAATACTATGCTCAGAATGCTTTTATCACACTAGGCGTGGTGGCCGCAAGGGCGATATTTATCAGGGGTTTAGCGCCGAACCGCGGTCACGCATGCCCCTGCAGGATCGGACTCGCCTCGGGACGCGGTATCGCGGTTGCACCGGGTGGTGGTAGGATGCCGCTCTCGCGGTACCCGCCGGCATGACGCCACCTCGCATCGATCTCTACAGCGATACCCAGACCCGGCCCACGCCGGGCATGCGACGCGCGATGGCCGAGGCGGAGGTCGGGGACGAGCAGCGCGGCGAGGATCCCACCGTGAATAGGCTGACGCAGCAGGTCGCCGAGTTGCTCGGCACGGAGGCGGCCGTGTTCCTGCCGTCAGGCACGATGTGCAACGAGATCGCCTACCGGGTTCATTGTGGGCCGGGGGACGAGATCATCCTCGATCGGACCGGCCACGCGTTGCACTTCGAGACCGGGGCTCCCGCGGCGCTCGCGGGCGCGATGACCCGAACCGTCGACGGCGTTCGGGGCATCTTCACCGGTGAGCAGGTGGACGCCGCCGTTCGTCCACCCAGCCGGCACCATCCGCGCTCGCGCCTGTTGTCGGTCGAGAACACCTCCAACCTCGGCGGCGGGGCGGTGTGGCCGCTCGCGCGTGTGACGGAGGTGACGGCGGTGGCGCGGGAGCACGATCTCGCGACCCACATGGACGGCGCCCGTCTGCTCAACGCCGTCGTAGCGAGCGGCACCTCGGCCGCCGAGTATGCCGCTCCGTTCGATTCGGTCTGGATCGATCTCAGCAAGGGGCTCGGCGCCCCGGTGGGTGGCGTGCTCGCGGGCGCTCGCGACTTCATCGAACGAGCCTGGCGCTTCAAGCACCAGTTCGGCGGCGCGATGCGTCAAGCGGGCATTATCGCGGCGGCCGGCATCTACGCCCTCGACCGGCATGTCGATCGACTCGCCGACGACCACGCCAACGCCCGGCAGCTCGCGGACCTGCTCACCCAGATCCCGGGGATCGGGGTCGACCCGGACGAGGCCGAAACCAACATGGTCTATTTCGACGCGCGCGAATGTGGTCTAGACGCCCAACAGGTGGCCGAACGTCTGCTGGAGCGCGGCGTACGCATCTGCCCGATCGATCGCCATCGGATGCGCGCGGTGACCCACCTGGATGTCGATCGAGCCGGAGTGGAGGAAGCAGCCGAGGCGCTGCGGGATGTCATCGGCTCGTGACGAGCCAACGACCAGCAGGCCAGGCAAGTGCCGGACGGCGGTATGATGCAGTCCGACCCGAAACGAGAGCTGTGTATGAGGACGTCCGCGAGGTGGACCAGCCTTCCTCAGGTGCCAGATGAGTTGTAGGGCGCGTCCGGGCTCACGTGCGCCACAGTTTTATCAGCCGCCGGTCTGCTTTTGACCACCGGCGCCGTCGCCTACGAGGTACATCCCGTGGAGCACCAGGCCGCCTCGCAGTCCGACCTCGACACGCTGCGCGCGCTCAACGACGACTACATCCGCTCGGTGCAGAGCTCGGACGTCGCACGGTTCGAGCAGATCCTGGCCGACGCTTTTCGCGCCTCCCTCGCCGACGGCTCGCTCGTCGACAAGGCGCGCTTCTTGGAGCTCACGGCGCAGCCGGTGACGATCTCGAATCTCGAAGCCCATGACGTGGAGATCCAGATCATGGGCGACGTCGCGATCATTCACGCCCGCACGAGGCATACGACGGCAGACGGCAGCGCCGCGTCGGGAAGCTACACCGACGTGTGGGCGCGCCGCGATGGCCGGTGGCTCGCGGTGGCGGCGCACATCACGCGGAATTGAGGAGCAACCATGTCACGATCTCGCCTTGCCACCGCTCTGACCCTCGTCCTCGGATGCGTGGCGAGCGCCGTTCCCGCGTCCGCGCAGACAAGCCACGACGACTTCTACCACCTCGGAGAGATCAACAAGGCATCGATCGTCATGCTCGCGGAGGTCGGCCTCGTGCCGGAGTCGCTGGCAGCGACAATCGCGGCCGGCATCGAGACGGTCGTCGACGAGCAGGGGCAACCTGACGCGCGCCGCTCGTCCGATTACCTGGTCTTCGAGGCGCGGTTGGTCGAGGTGGCCGGACGTGACGCGTCGCGTCTGCACACCGGGCGCAGCCGGCAGGACATCGGCTCGACCTTCCGACGGTTGAGCACCCGTGAGGCGCTGCTCGATGCGTACGAGTCGTTGCTGGCGCCGCGTGATGCGTTGTTGACCCTCGCCGAGCAGCACACCCGGACGATCATCCCGGCCTACACCCACGGCGTGCAGGCACAGCCGACGTCGCTGGCGCACTACCTGCTCGCCCTCGCGTCGGCGCTGGAGCGTGACGCCGCGCGCTTCGAAGAGGCGTATGCGCGGGTCAATCTCAGTCCGCTCGGCGCGGCCGCCCTTGGGACGTCAGGCTTTCCGCTTGACCGGGAGCGATTGGCCGATCTGCTCGGCTTCGACGGCGCCGTCGTGAACTCCTATGACGCCAACCATATCTCGTCGGTCGACTCGAAAACCGAGGTCGCGTCGGCGCTTTCGATCTCGGCCGTGACGGTCGGTCAGTTCAGCGAGGACGTGCACACGCAGTATCACGATCCGGTGCCGTGGCTGCTCCTCGATCGATCGCTGACCGGCATCAGCAGCATCATGCCGCAGAAGCGAAACCCGAGCGCGCTGGAACAGCTCCGCCGGCTCAGCAGCACCGTCATCGGCGACGCGCAGACGGTGTTCCTCATCGCGCACAACACCAACTCGGGGATGACCGACTACCGCAGCGGCGCGCAGCTCCTGGAGACGCTGGCGAAGGCGCGACAGATGTACGCGCTGTACGCCGACATCGTCAACGGGCTGGTGGTCAACCCCAATCGATCGCTTGCCGAAGTCGACGCCGACTACTCGACGATGACCGAGGTGGCCGACACGCTGCTCCGTCATGCCGAGGTGCCGTTCCGGGTCGGCCATCACTATGCCTCCGAGATCACCGATTACGGACGCGCCAACAGCAAGCGTCCGAAGGAGCTCACCCCCGACGAGCTCCGTCACCTCTATCAAGAGGCGTACGGTGAGGAGCTGCCGGTCGATGTCGCGCTGATTCAAGCGGCGCTCGATCCCGAGGAGATGGTGATGAGCCGCCGCGGCCTCGGCGGTCCGCAGCCGGAGGAAGTGACGCGGATGCTCGGTGCGCATCGGCAACAGGTCGGTGCGAGTCTGCGCTGGCTCGACGCGCGGCGCGCGACGCTGGGCGACGCGCACTCCGAATTGGACGCGGCGTTCACGCGGCTGGTGAACGCGGCGCGGTGATTCGTGACCGGGCGCGAACCGACGAGGCGACGGCCGGCGCGCGACCGGGCCCGAGCAAGCAGCCGAAGAAATCGAAGAAGCGCCGCGCCAGCGAGCCGGCGCCGGTCGAGGCGATCGTGCCCGACAGCTGGAGCCGGCTGCTGGTGGTGGTGCTGGTCGGGATCGGGCTCTCCGGCGTGGCGGCGATGACGTATCAGATTGCCTGGACGCGCGTGGTGTCGCTGGCGATCGGCTCGTCGGTCTATGCGTTCAGCCTGATCCTGACGGCGTTCATCGGGGGGTTGGCGCTAGGAAGCCTGCTGGTTGCGCCGGTTATCGACCGGCGGCGGCACCTGGTCGTGGCACGCTGAAATAGCCACGCCGCGATCCCTTCAGTGCTTCGAGACGATTACCTGGCGAGTATCTCATTTGATCAACATGAGTTGCCGCCTGGAGGTAGTCTAGCCCCGCCTTACAACAGACAAATGTATGGTATGATTCGCGTTCCCCCATGGGACGAACACCAGCCGGCCAGACGCGCGAAAAGGTCTTCAGATTCGTCCGGACCCGTCTGCTCGCCGGGCAGCCGCCGACGGTGCGCGAGGTGCAGGAGGCGTTCGGCTTCCGGGCGGTCCAGACGGCGCGGCAGCATCTCGAGCAGCTGGTTGAAGACGGCCGGCTGAGCGCCGATCGGAACAAGGCGCGCGGCTATCGGCTGCCTCAGTCGGCCCGCGGCCCGCGGACGGTACTGGCCCCGGTACTCGGCCAGGTGCCGGCCGGCGCTCTCGAAGAAGCGATCGAAGACCCCGACGGCTATGTGCCGGTCGATGCACGGGATGTTTCGGATGAACTGTTTGCGCTGCGCGTGCGCGGCGAGAGCATGACTGGCGTCGGCATCTTGCCGGACGACCTGGTGCTCGTGCGACGGCAGCCGACCGCCAAGAGCGGCGACATCGTCGTGGCGCTGGTCGACAATGAGGCGACGGTCAAGACCTTCAAAGCGCGCGGCCGGCGCGTGGAGCTGCATCCCGAGAATCCGTCATTCGAGCCGATCGTACTCGACTCTGACGCTGACGGGGTCGTCATTCTCGGCAAGGTGATCGAGGTCCGCCGGACCCTTTCCTAAGATCCCGCGGGGGTTCGGGGCGCAGCCCCGTCTAAGCAATGACCAAAGTAGGATTGAGTGCACTCGTCTCCGCGTCGCAAACCTGGCTGCAGCGCCGCCAGACGGCGCCGCCGCCTGCGGTCTGGACCAGTGCCGCACTGGGCGGCTGTCTGGCCGAGTTGTCGGGCACTGGCGCCGCCCCGTCGCTCACCGTCGCCTTCCGCCTGGTGCGTCAGGTGCAACAACAAGGCGAGCCGGTTGCCTGGATCACCTCGCACGAGAGCACCTTCTTTCCGCCTGACGCCGCCGACGGCGGCGTCGATCTCGCGGCGCTGCCGGTCATTCGACTTGCGCTTCTGCGTCAGCGTTTGCGGGCGACCGACCAGCTGGCACGCTCCGGCGCGTTCGGGCTGCTGGTAATCGACCTCGGCGAATGTCTCGACCTGCCGCTGGCGGTGCAGACCCGTCTCGCCGAGCAGGCGCTCGCGCATGGCACGCTCATCCTCTGCTTGACGACGAAGACCGACCGCCAGCCGTCGCTCGGCTCGCTCGTGTCGATCCGCGGACAGGCGCAACGGATTCGTCACGGAGACGATCGCTTCGCGTGTCAGGTGCACGTGCTCAAGGACAAACGACGTGGTCCGGGATGGACCGACGAGGAGTGGTGTCGTGGACCGGATGGCGTGCGTTGAGCTGTCGGCGTTCCCGCTCCAGCTCCTGTTGAAGCAACATCCCGACTGGGCCGACCGGCCGGTGGCGGTGGTCGACCGCGACAAGCCGCAGGGGGTGATCCTCTGGGTGAACGAACAGGCGCGCGCGGCGCGTATCCGCACCGGGACGCGGTACAGCGCTGGGTTGTCGCTGGCGCGGACGCTGCACGCCGGCGAGGTGTCAGCAACCGCTATTGAGGCGGGTCTCGCGGCGCTCGTCGATCGCCTGCGCCGGTTCAGTCCCGAGGTCGAGCCGTGCCCGGAGGAGCCCGGCGTCTTCTGGCTGAACGCCTCCGGGTTGTCGCATCTCTATGCGTCGCCCCGGCAATGGGCCAACGAGATCAACACCGCGCTCCAAGCGTCTGGCTTTCGGGCATCGATTGCCGTCGGCTTCAGTCGGTTCGGTACCTATGCGATTGCCAAAACCGTGGCGGCCGGCGCGGCGGTCGCGGTCGTGCGGGATCAGACGCGCGAACGGGTGCTGGCGGGACAAGTCCCGCTGGAACAGCTCGGGATTGATCCGTCGCTGCGCGACAGCTTGCAGAAGATCGGCGTCCGGAACGTGAGAGCCTTCTTGCGGCTCCCGGCCGCCGGCATCCGTCGCCGTTTCGGTCAGGAGGCGCAACGGCTGCACCAATTGGCGGCCGGCGATCTCTGGGTGCCGCTCCAGCCGCTGCGTATCAAGGATCCACTGGCCCAACGGCTCGACCTCGACGATCCCGAGACCGATGTGCCGCGCTTGCTCTTCTCGATCAAGCGCCTCCTGAATCGGCTGCTGGTGATGATCGCCGCGCGCCACGAGATGCTCGCCGAGCTGACGCTTCATCTACGCCTCGACCGCGCCGGCCGCCAGCAGGAGCAGATCCGTCCGGCCGCCCCGACGGTCGACCTCACGCAGCTGATGAATCTGATCCGACTGCGACTCGAGGCCATGGTAGCCCTCAAAGCCGGCGTCACCGAGATTCGTGTGACCGCGAGTGCGGTGCGGACCAAGACCTCGCAACAAGGCTTGTTCGTCGAACGCCCGCGTCGCGACCTCGGTACGGCCAACCGAGCACTCGCCCGGATCCGCGCCGAGTTTGGCGACGAGGTCGTGGTGGAGGCACGTCTCGCCGAGGCGCATCTCCCGGAGGCGCGGTTTACGTGGCAGCCGGTCGACTCGATTGCCCGTCCCGAGCCGGGCGAGGTCGCCTGTCGGCCGATGGTCCGCCGTATCCACGCGCATCCGATTCCGTTGCCGCCGCGCCCGCGTCATGAGCCCGATGGCTGGCTGGTACGCGGCGGCGTCACCGGACATGTGCGTGAGCTCACCGGACCGTATCTCGTATCAGGGGGGTGGTGGCGCTCGTCGGTGCACCGTGAGTACTACTTCGCGCAGATGCGTGACGGCGACGTGCTCTGGATCTATTACGACCGCCCGCGCCGCCGCTGGTACTGGCAGGGGCAGGTGGAGTGACCGGCACACTCGCTGAGCCGCAGTCGCGGTCAGGGTATCGCTCCGGACGCCGGATCGTCTCGGCGGAAAACCAGTCCTTCGCCGCAGACGGTAGCACCTCACGCGGCGAGCAACAGCTGATTAGCAACGGCGCGTGCCACTGCAACCCGCAGCTGGGGCTATTCGAAGCTCACGGATCACAGGGCGCAAACTCGTCCACTGGCGGCTGCGGGCTGGTTTTCGGCATTGCGGATGTCGCCTCGCCTCACGGCGTCCAGATCGATACCCTGACCGCGCCTACTCACACAATCGAGCCGTTCATTTGCCGTAGGTGGGCTCGCGCGGTCAGTGAACGACCGCTGACGTGCAGCTGAAGCACGAACCTGCGGGGAAGCAATTGGTGCATGTCGTATACCCCGCTCTGGTGCAAGAGCAACTTCTCGTTCCTCGAAGGCGCAAGCCATCCCGAAGAACTGGTCGAGCAGGCCCACGCGCTTGGCTTGCGGTCGCTGGCGCTGACCGACCGCGACGGCGTCTACGGCATGGTGCGCGCGCACGTGAAGGCGCAGGAGTTGGGGATACAGCTGATCGTCGGTACCGAGGTGACGATCTCCAAAGACGCCGACGACGCGGCATCTCCCTCCACCTGCGTGCTCCTCGCCATGAACCGCACCGGCTACGCCAACCTCTGTCGGCTGGTGACCGCCGGTCGACTACGGCGACCGAAAGGGGAGTCGAGCCTCACCTGGACCGAGGTCTGCGACCGCGCCGAGGGGGTCATTGCGCTCTGGGGCGGCGACCGGAGTGCACTCGTCCGACCCGACTCTGATGACGACGCGCTGCGCGCCGTCATCGCCGAGATGCGCGAGGCGTTTGGCGACCGGCTCTATGCGGCGGTGAGCCGGCATCGGCGCGCCGAAGAGGTGCCGCAGGAAGCGTGTCTCCGCCGTCATGCCGAGCAGGCCGGCATGCCGTTGGTCGCCGCGACCGAGGTGCTCTACCACACGCCGGCGCGCCGCGACCTGCAGGATGTCGTCACCTGTATCCGTCACGGGGTCACGCTCGCCACCGCCGGCCGGCGCACCAAGCCGAACGCTGAGCACGATCTGAAACCGCCCCGGATGATGGCGCGCCTCTACGCCGACGCGGCGGCGCTCGTCCATCGGACAAACGACGTCGCGGCCCGCTGCACGTTCTCACTCTCCGAGATCCGCTACCGCTATCCGTCCGAACGCCTGCCGGACGGGAAGACGTCGGCGTCGTGGCTCCGCGAGCTGACCCTCCGCGGGGCCGCGGAGCGGTTCGGCGACGACGTGCCGCTCGCCATCCGCGAGCAGATCGACAAGGAGCTCGCCTTGATCGACGAGCTCGACTACGGCGGCTACTTCCTGACGATGTGGGAGATCGTTCGGTACTGCCGTCAGGAGGGCATCCTCTGCCAGGGTCGCGGGTCGGCGGCGAACTCGGTTGTCTGCTACTGCCTCGGAGTCACGGCGGTCGACCCGACGCGGGTCGAGTTGCTGTTCGAGCGCTTCCTCTCGCGCGAGCGGCACGAACCGCCCGACATTGACCTCGACATCATGCACGCGCGGCGCGAAGAGGTGATCCAGCACGTCTACCAGAAGTACGGCCGCGACCATGCCGCGATGGTGGCCAACGTCGTTCGCTATCGGGGGCGGTCGGCGGTGCGGGAGGTCGGCAAGGCGCTCGGGATCTCCGAGACCTCGATCGATCGCGTGGCGAAGATGTTGTCGCATTACGCCAGTCTCGATGCGTCGACGTTGACGCACGCCGGGCTCGATCCGGCGTCCCAGATTCACGACCACTTCTTTCGGCTCACCGAGGAGATCCAGGACTTTCCCCGGCATCTCTCGATCCACCCCGGTGGCTTCCTGCTTGGGCACGAGCCGGTGCACGACCTGGTGCCGATCGAGAACGCGACGATGGCCGACCGAACGGTGATCCAGTGGGACAAGAACGACCTCAAGGATCTCGGGCTGTTCAAAGTCGACCTCCTCGGGCTCGGCGCGCTAACGCAGCTCGACCTCGGCTTTCGCCTGCTCCACCGCCACTACGGCCGGCAGCTTTCCCTCGCCCGCATTCCGCAGGACGACCCGCAGACCTACGACCAGATCTGCCGGTCGGATACCGTCGGCGTCTTTCAGATCGAGAGCCGCGCGCAGATGGCGATGCTGCCGCGACTGCGACCGCGGCATTACTACGACCTAGTGATCGAGGTGAGCATCGTCCGGCCCGGTCCGATCACCGGCGGCATGGTGCATCCGTTTCTGCGGCGGCGGAATGGCGAAGAGCCGGTGATCTACCCGCACAGCTGTCTGGAGCCGGTCCTGCGAAAGACGCTCGGGGTGCCGCTCTTCCAGGAGCAGGTGATGAAGCTGGCGGTCGTCGCCGCCGATTACACGCCGGGTGAGGCCGACCAGCTCCGACGCGACATGGCGGCGTGGCATCGAAGCGGACGGATCGAGCGGCACCAGGAGCGGCTGGTGACGCGCATGATGGCGAAGGGGATCGCCAAGGAGTTTGCCGAACGGGTGTTCGAGCAGATCCGCGGCTTCGGCGAATACGGCTTTCCCGAAAGTCACGCCGCGAGCTTTGCGTTGATCGCCTACGCCACCGCCTGGCTCCGGTGTCACTACCCGGAGGTCTTCACCTGTTCGTTGCTCAACGCGCAGCCGATGGGGTTCTACACGCCGGCGACCATCGTCGAGGACGCCATCCGGCACGGTATCGAGGTGCGTCCGGTCGATGTGACGGTGAGCGAGTGGGACTGCACGCTGGAAGGGCACGCCTCGACGGAGCCTCATCGAGGCGCAGTCTCGCCGAAGCTGACGGGTAACAAGAGCAGTCCGCGAAGGCGGGTCCGGATGGGGCTTCGCTACGTGAAGAGCGTGTCCGAAGAGCGTGACTGGCAGCGTATCGAGGCGGCACGGGCGGAGAGACCGTTTGAGTCGATGACCGATTTCACCCGCCGCACCCGACTCGACGACCGCGTGCTGCGGCGCTTGGCCGAAGCCGGAGCGTTTGCCGCGTTCGAGGGGAAGCGACGGGCGGCGTTGTGGGAGGCGCAAGGGCTTGGGAAGACGCCGGAGACGCCGCTGCCAATCTCACCAAACGAGCCGCGGCCCGACTTTGCCCCGCTCAGCGAGTTCCAGACGATCCACTGGGACTACCAGTTCAGCGGACACAGCACGCACGGCCATCCGCTTGCGCCGCTGCGTGAGTTCTTGATGGCTCAGAAGCTACCCGATGCCGAGACGGTCTCGGCGATGCGGCATGGGCAGCGGGTGCGCTACGCCGGCATCGTCATCTGCCGCCAACGACCCGGCACCGCCTCGGGCGTCACCTTCATGACGCTCGAGGACGAGACCGGGTTCGTGAACGTCGTGATCTGGAAGCAGGTGTTCGACGACTACGCCGTGATCGCCCGGACCGCGTCGTTTCTCGGGGTGAGCGGCAAGCTCCAGGTGGAATCAGGCGTCGTCCACCTGGTGGCGGAGCAGCTCTGGGTCCCCGAGATCACGACGCGTCCGGCGACGGCTGGGAGCCGGGACTTTCACTAGGCTAGGGGAGTATCCTGCCACCACCTGGGCCCACCACCTGGGATGCAGATGAGCCCGTGGAAGCCGCCTGAACCAGCGACAAAAGCCTCCAGCGCTAAGATGCGTGACTGTTGGATAGCTAGCTGCGCATTGAGTGCTCCAACCGCATTATCCAAGTCCGCCTGTGTGACTCCACCGCCCGGTCCCGCATCCTCCAGCGTCACGATGCGGTCCTCGTGATCAGTGACTGTCTCGCTAAGCTCGTCAAAATCTTCATGTGAGACTCCGCCATCACCGCCGCCCGTGGCGTCAGTCAACCACGCCGTCCCGAAGTCCCGTTTTGTCAGTCGATGCCGCTGGTGGTGTTTCGGACGCGATACCGTGACGAGACAGCTGCCGTCGATGGCGGCGGGCTTAGTGATCACAATTTCGGTGTCGCTCCACGTCACGATTTCGGCGGTCACGAGGTTGACCGTGACCAAGCCGACCTTGTCCGGATTGCCGAAGTTGAGGCCTTCGATCGTGAGCGTCCCGCTGCCATCATCAACGGACATCTTGCTCACGACGACCTGGCGTTTGTGAACATCGAGTTCATCCGAGTGGTTGTGCTTACCCTTTGCCAAAACTCCTGCGGGGATGAGCAGGAGCAGCGAGAGGACAGCTGTCGAGAGCTTTAGGCTTCGTCGCATTGGGTGTGTCTCCTTCACGCCGGGGAGGTAGCAGACAGATCCGCAACGAATATGCCGGGTTTTCACACACTTGCGAGTGTCGAGTAAGCCACCTCCTTACAATGTCTTAGAGTGAACGATCACACAATTAAAGATCGACCTGAGACACTTGTATGATCCAGGACGAGACAGACCAGCGTCCGCGACGTCGCGCTATCGGACACACCACAGACCCCTAGTCCGCGATCCACTCGAAGTCGCGCCACTGCCGGAACTCGGTGCGGCGCGTGCGTTTGAAGACGACGCGAACGTCGGTGTAGGTCTCGTACTGGATCCGTGCCCAGGTGTCGCCGAGCACCGGCCCGCGATCCAGCGATCCGCGCGCCTGATTGATGGTGCCGAGCATGCCCCACCACAGCCGAACCTTGTCCATCAGCTCGAACTCGAGCCGCGCGGCCTCGTATGTCTCCTGGTCGATCCAGACGGTGCCACGCGCTTTGTTGAGTGCGTAATCGGTCCGCCGCCGAACGGGGAGTCGGTTGGAGCGCGGCCTGAACGACACGCGATAGCTCGGTCGGTTCAGGTGCGGTTCGTCACCCTCCAACGTGAAGGTGAAGCGTGAGATCAGCTCCTCGTTGAAGGCGACGACGTCGTCCTCCTCGTCGTCCCCAACATCGTCAGCACGCTCGCGCGATCGGCTGAGCTCATCGCGAAACTCCGTCTCGCGGTCGTTCTCCCAGCCGCGCTCCTCGTCGCTCAGCGGCCGGTCGCCAACTGTGAGTCGGCGCTCGAACGGCGCCCCGTCGATCGGCACGACCTCGTAGTCACCCTGGTCTTCCTCCGTCACATTGCCGGCGCCATCGAACCGCCTGATGTTCTTGGTCATCAGGGAACGATGCCGTGACGCGGCATCCTGCTCCTCGTTCCACTCGGCCCGATCGAGCGCTTTGACAATGATCGCGCGCCCATCGTCTTCCGCCGCGGCCGCACGCTCGGCGGATGGTCGCCCGCTCACCAGCGCAAACAGCGCCAGACCGATCGCGAAAGCGCCCGGCCACCGAGATCGCATGAGACCATTGTGACCGATGGGACGCCTGGGTAAACATTGCAGTACTGTGGCAGCTCAGCCGACATGCAGATCCTGATCGCCGACGACGACGCGGTGTCGCGGCGCCTTCTCGAGGCGACTCTCCAATCGTGGGGTCACGAGGTCGTCTCGTGTGCCGACGGACACGACGCGCTCGCACGGCTGTCTGAGCCCGGCGGGGCGCCGATGGCGATCCTCGACTGGATGATGCCTGGCCTCGATGGTCCGAGCGTCTGCCGGCGTCTGCGTGACGCCGGGGTGCCGAATCAGCCGCGCTATCTTGTCTTGCTCACGTCGCTCGCCGAACGCGAAAAGATCGTCGCCGGGCTGGGTGCCGGTGCCGACGACTACGTGACCAAGCCGTTCCACCAGGGTGAGCTGCGGGCGCGTGTGACGGTCGGCGAGCGCGTGGTCGCGCTACAGACCGCGCTCGCCGGCCGGGTCTGAGAGCTCGAGGAGGCGCTCGCGCAGATCAAGCAGCTCCATGGTTTGCTCCCGATCTGCGCGTACTGCAATGAGGATACGAAACGACCAGAACTACTGGGACGGGGTCGAGGACTATCTCGCAGCGCGCACGGACGTGCGCTTCAGTCACGGCGTCTGTCCCGACTGCTTTGCGCGCGTGGAAGAAGAGCTCGACCGTGAGAAAAAGAAACGTCGGAGCACCGGCTCCTCGGATTAAACGAATTTGCGGAACGTGACGTTCCAGGCCCGCGGGGTGCTCATCGTGAACCCCGATACCTCGCCGTCGCCATCGCGGCGAAACGTGAAATACCAGCCTTCCGCGTAAAACGCGTCTGCGAACGTCGGGATCATCCGGATGTGCCCGAGCTTGCGGTTCCAGAGCATGAGCCGACCGTTCTCGATTCGGAAGGTGTACTGCGTGGCAAGCTCGTCGCTGAAATACGACCCGGCGTAGCTCGCGAGCGTATCGGTCGACGGGCGAACCGGACCCGCCCGCCAATAGGTCGCGCGGGTCGGTCCGCTGAGGTGCAACGCGGACGCGCTTCCATCGCTGCTCAGCTCGAACGTCGCCTCGGTCGCCGAGCCCGACAGGCGAAAGCGTCCGGGACCGACTGGGCTGAGCGATTGCACGGCGCCATCGGCCAGCAGAGCGAGCTCGCCGCTGCGTGCCACGATGTGTAGCGGCACATCGCTTTCCTCACGCTGGTAATAACCCGCCAGCAGCGGCAGCTCCTCCTTGAGCGACGACGATGCGGCGCGTCCGGATCCGGATCGAGCCGCGCGCGCCGGTGCCGAGAGTCTCGCCGCCGGGGGTGCCGCCGTCGTCTCCCGGGCGACGGGACGCACCACGATGTCGACAACGGCTCGCGCGAGACGACCGGGGTCGGCGGTCCCCACGTTGCACAAAACAGCGACGGCCAGATTCTCGTCCCTCACCCGAACGAATTCGCTTCGATAGCCGGCATCGGCTCCGCCGTGACCGAGAATGCGTCGCCCGTGGTAGATGTTGTGGACGAGCCCGAACCCGTATGAGATCCGCTCGCCGGTCGAGAGCGTGCCCATCTCCTGCAGCTGCTGCACCACGGAGCGTCCACCGACCTCGGCGGTCTCGAAATTTTGGTTCCAGCGCGCCAGATCCTCAACGGTCGTGAACAGGCTGGTGGCGCCGACGACGTCGTAGGGGGGGATGCTGATCCGATATCCGATCAGCCCGCCCGGGTCATGTTCATAGGCGAACGCCCGGTTCTTGACGATCATGGTGTTGTCGTCACGGAACTGGGTGCGGGTCATGCCGAGCGGCTCGAAGAGACGCTGCCGGGTGAACGCTCGGAGCGACAGTCCCGAGACCCGCTCGACGACCACCGCGAGCAACGTGTAGCCGGAGTTGCTATAGAGGTATTCGCGACCGGGCGCGAAGTTTAACGCGGATTGCCGCGACAGCACGTCGAGCACATCGGCTTGCCGCACGATGTCCTCGCCCCACCGCCAGCCGGCCATCCGTAATAAGCTCCACTGATCGCGAATGCCGCTCGTGTGATGAGCGAGGTGACGCAACGTGATCGAAGGGCCGAGGTCGGGCAACTCGGGCACGTAGCGGCGGATGTCGTCATCCCAAGACACCGCCCCGTCGGCGACGAGCAGCGCCACCGCCATCGCCGTGAACTGTTTCGAGACCGACGCGACATGAAACACGGTTGACGGCGTGATCGGAATGTCGTACTCGAGGTTCGCGATGCCGTAGCCGCTGGCGTACTGGATGACATCGCCGTGCATGACCGAGACGGCGCACCCCGGTCCGTCGTCGTGATCCCAGGGGGCGAAGATGGCGTCAATCTGGCGTGTGGCGTCGAGTGGTTGCTCCGCGGCGAGCGGCGCTAGGGCGGCGAGGCCGATGACCACGACCGGGAGCGCGAACCACCGGCCTGCTGACCGGGCTCCCCGGTATCCAGCGGCGACGTATCTGCGTGCCGACGGCATGCGCGCCAGGCTAATCGACCTCGTGCTTCCCTGCAACCCAGACGCCCGGGGCTTGAAGCGCGCGCGTGTGATTGGCTATCCTGACCTGCTCTGCTGCGAGGAACGCAACAGCCACGATGAATGACCAGCAAGCCGGGACCGGAACGCCGCCGTCGATGATCGAGGCCAAAGGCCTCTCGAAGTACTTCGGGCCATTCGTCGCGGTCGAGGACATCTCGTTTGCCATTCCCGAGGGGCAGGTGGTCGCGTTCCTCGGCCCGAACGGCGCCGGCAAGACGACGATGATGCGGATGTTGACCGGCTATCTGGCGGCGAGCAGCGGCGAGGGGTTCATCGCCGGGCACGACGTGCGTCGCGATCGGATCGCGGCGTCGCGACGATTCGGCTACCTCCCCGAGAACGGCCCGATGTATCCCGATATGACACCGCTCGATCTGCTGAGCTTCTTCGGTGAAGCACGCGCGATGGAGCCGGCGATGATGAAAACCCGCATCGATGTGGTCGTCGACCTCTGCGCGATCGGGCTCGTGCTCGAGAAGCCGATCGGCAAGCTCTCGAAAGGGTATCGCCAACGGGTCGGGATGGCGCAGGCACTGCTGCACGACCCCGACGTATTGATCATGGACGAACCGACCGCAGGACTCGACCCGAATCAGATCCGCCAGTTCCGCGACAACATCCAGCGCCTCGGGCGGACGAAGACCGTGCTGATCTCGACGCACATCCTGCACGAGGCAGACGCGATCGCCGACCGGGTACTCTTGGTGAACAACGGACGGTTGGTGTTCGACGGCCCGGTTGAGGAACTGCAGGAAGACGGCTCGTTGGAGCAGCCGTTCTATCGCCTGACTGGCGGCGGCGCGCCGCCCGGGGACGGCGACAGTGGATCATCGACAGGAACGGCGGCGGAGCTGGAAGGATGACAGCACCGGGAGGGGGCAACGTCGGCATCGGTATTGGCATCATTAGAGCGATCGCTCGCCGCGACCTGCGGATGTACTTCAGCAGTCCGAGCGGCTACGTCTTCATCACCCTCTTCATCTTTCTGAGCGCGGCGGCCGCGTTCTGGCAAGACCGGTTCTTCCTCCAGAACCTCGCCAATCTCGACCAGCTGAACGCCGTCTTCCCGTATCTCCTGCTCTTCTTCGTGCCGGCCCTCACCATGGGCGTGTGGTCGGAGGAGAAGAAGCTCGGCACCGATGAGCTCTTGCTGACGCTTCCCGCCACCGACTTCGAGGTGGTGCTCGGCAAGTACCTCGCGGTGCTCGGGATCTACACCGCCTCGTTGCTGCTGTCGTCGAGCTATGTGCTGGTGCTCTTCTATCTCGGGAGCCCCGACCTTGGCCTGATGTTCAGCAACTACATGGGGTACTGGCTGGTGGGCGCGGCGTTGATCGCGGTTGGTATGTTGGCGTCGCTGCTGACCCGGAACACCACCGTCGCCTTCATCATCGCCGGGCTCTTCTGCGCGGCGCTCGTGGCGGCCGGCGCCGCGGTGGGCGCCGTCGTGCCGGGTTTGGAACGGACGGCCGCGGCGCTCGGGGTGTTCCTGCATTTCGACGACTTCGCGAAGGGCGTTGTCAGCCTGAGTGCGCTCGTCTACTTCATCTCCGTCGGCGCGTTCTTCCTCTATCTGAACGTGCTGGTGCTGAGCCGTCGCCACTGGCCGTTGCGCGCCGATGGCTACCCGATGTGGGCTCATCACGCCGTGCGCGCCGTCGCGATCGCCGTCGCGCTCGTCAGCGTCGGCGCGCTGGTGGCGCGACTGAGCGTCCGCATCGACGTGACGGCGGAGCAGCTCCATTCCTTGAGCGACGAGACGCGCGCGCTATTAGCGGAGCTGCCGGACGATCGGCCGGTCTTTATTCAGGCCTACGTCAGTCCCGTCGTCCCCGAGCCGTTCGTGCAGACACGCTCGAACCTCATCAGCGTTCTCGAGGAGATCGATGCCATCGGCGGGGCAAAGGTGGAGGTCCTCATCCACGACACCGAGCCGTTCACTGACGCGGCACGCGAGGCGCGGGAGACGTTCGGCATTGGCCCGCGTCCGGTGCGCAACGTCAGCACGGCCCGCTCCGAGGTGGAGCAGGTCTTTCTCGGGGTGGCCTTTACCTGCGGCGCCGAGGAGCAAGTGGTCGGCTTCTTCGACATCGGCCTGCCGGCCGAGTACGAGCTCATGCGGAGCATCCGCGTGGTGGCGCGGAGCGACCGGAAGCGGGTCGGCGTCGTCGCCACGATGGCGAATCTCTTCGGCGGCACCAACTTCCAGCAAAACCAGTTCGCGCCCCAGTGGTCGGTCGTCTCCGAGCTGCGGAAGCAGTACGACGTGGTGGAGATCAGCCCCGAGATGGCGATCTCTCAAGACGTGGACGCGTTGCTCGTGCCGCTGCCGTCGTCGCTCCAGACCGACGAACAAGGGTTCGTGGCCGACTACATTCGATCGGGTACGCCAGCCTTGATCCTCGTCGACCCGCTCCCCGCCGTGAACCCGATGCTGTCGCCGACCGAGTGGGTGGGCGAGGGCAATCCGTTTACCTATCCGCCCGGTCAGCCGCGACCCGGTCCCCGCGGCAACGTCCGCGAGTGGATCGGCCGGCTCGGCATCGACTGGGAGCCGACCCGTATCGTCTGGGACAGCTACAATCCGCATCCCGAGCTGGCGCACATGCCGGAAGACGTGGTGTTCCTAGGCGCCGGCAACGAGAACGAGGCGACGTTTAACGCCGCCGATTCAATGACGTCGAAGCTCCAGGAACTGGTCCTCCTGTATCCGGGATACGTGGGGCCGACCGACGATCCGCGCTACGAATTCGAGCCGCTCCTGCGCTCCGGCACGGGCTCCGGGACGAACGGCTATTTCTCGCTCGTACGCGGGTCGCCGTTCGGGCCGCAGATGAATCCGAGTCCGCCGAGACGGCAGGACGACGATGACTACATCATGGCCGCCCGCGTCCGGTTCGCCGGCGGCGCGGCGCCGGCCGTCTCGGAGGCCGCGGACGAGCAGGAAGAGGGCGAGGGCGAAAACGAGGACGGCGAAGACGACACGGCCGCGGCGCCGGCGCCGGAACCAGCGTCAGACGGCGAGGTCGACATCATCGTCGTCGCCGACCTCGATTTTATCAGTGAGCAATTTTTCGCCATCCGCGAGCAGGCACCCGGCGGCCTCAACTTCGACAACATCACGTTTTTCCTGAACGCGATGGATACGCTCCTCGCAGAGGACTCGTTCATCGACCTCCGGAGCCGGCGGGCCCGTCACCGCACGCTGGAGCGGGTGGAGGCCCAGACCGCGGAGTTTATCGAGCAGCGGACCGCCGACGAGCAGCAGGCGGAGGCCGATGCGGAGCAGGCGCTGACCGATGCGCAGCAGCGGCTCAATGACCGGGTCGCGGAGCTTCAGGCGAGGTCCGACATTGACGCGCAGACCAAGCAGATCATGGTGCGCAATCTCGAGGAGGTCGAGAACCGACGCCTGAGCGTGCTGTCGACCAACATCACCACCGAAAAAGACACCCGCATCCAGGCGAGCCGCGAGAACATGGAATCGCAGATTCGTCAGATCCAGACATCGATCAAGACGTTCGCGATTCTGCTGCCGCCGGTACCGGTCGTAGCACTCGGGATCATGATCTTCGTGAGACGCCAGCGGCGGGAGCGGGCGGGCGCCGCCGCGGCGCGGCGACTGAAGGAGTAGACCGTGGGCGAGCTCAACAAGACCGTGCGTGCCGTCGGCATCGCGCTGCTGCTCGGGGTAGCGGCGTTGGTGACAACCCCCGGGCGGGCGACGCCGGATGCCTTCTTCGATATCGGTGATCCGTTCTTTCCCGAGTTCACCGACCCGGAAGCGGCGGCGACACTCGATGTCGTCGAGTTCGACGAGGAGCAGGCCGCCGCCATGCCGTTCCAGGTGACGAACCGTGACGGCCTCTGGACCATTCCGTCGCACAACGACTACCCGGCGGACGGGCGCGAGCGGCTGTCGAACATCAGTGCCGACATCATCAGCCTCGTCAAGGAGGACTTCCGGTCGGACAACGTGGCCGACCACGAGGCACTCGGTGTCGTCGACCCGACCGATCTGACGGCGACGAGCCTCGTTGGTCGGGGCACCCGCATCACGGTGAAGGATGCGAACGAAGAAGTGCTCGCCGACCTCATCGTCGGCAATCCGGTTGAGAACCGTCGCGGGCTGCGGTTCGTGCGGGCGCCGGCGCAGAAGCGGGTCTACACCGCCCGCTTCGAGGCCGAGATCACGACCGCGTTCGAGGATTGGATCGAGCAGAACCTGCTGGAAGTTGAGCGCGACCAGGTGGTTCACATCGTGCTCAACGAGTATCAGGTGGACGAGACGACGCGCACCTTCCCACGGCCACGAGAATTCACGCTCGACAAGGTCGATGACACGACGTGGGACGGCACCGGCGTACCGGGCGGTCAGGAAGTGAACTTCGTCGAGGTCAACCGCCTCGTCGGCGCGATCATCGGGATGAAAATCGCCGGGGTGCGCCCCAAACCCGAGGGCATGACCGGCAATTTGCGCGACGCGGCGATGGCCGGGCGTATCAGCCAGCTCGACATCCGCGACCTGATGAGCAAGGGCTTCTACCCGACGGCCGACGGCGGGCTGCTGTCAAATGAAGGCGAGCTCGTCGTCCGCACGACCGAGGGGGTGCTCTACACCTTGCGGTTCGGCGAGATCGTCTACGGCCGCGGCGAAGCGGTCGTGCTCGGCGACGACACGAGCGATGACGCCGAGAGCGGTCCCGGTGAGAACCGGTATGTCTTCATCGAAGCGTCATTCGACGAGGCCGCGCTGCCCGAACCGCCGGCTTCGGACGCCGACGCGCACGCCTCGTGGGAGCGCCGCGTGCAAGAAGGCCAGGACAAGGCGGAGCGTCTGGCGACCCGGTTCGCCAACTGGTACTACGTCGTCGCCGCTGACAGCTACGACCGCATTCACCATCCGAAAGAGCATTTCCTCAAAGAGATCGAAGAAGAAGAGGCGCCCTGAGCCCTACGCCATGAGCCAAACGCTCCTCCAGAAGGTGTGGGACCTGCACACCGTGCGCCGCCTGCCCACCGGGCAGACGCAGCTGTTCGTCGGCCTGCACCTGATCCATGAGGTGACGACGCCGCAGGCGTTCGACATGCTACGCCAGCGCGGCATCGGCGTCGCGTTTCCCGAGCGTACCTACGCCACGGTCGACCACATCGTCCCGACCCTCGACCAGCAGCGGCCGTTTGCCGACGCGCTGGCCGAGCAGATGATGTCGGCGCTGGAACGCAACGTGCGTGAGTACGGGATTCGATTCGCCGACCTCGGCACCGACCGCCAGGGCATCGTTCATGTCATCGGACCGGAGCTCGGATTGACGCAACCCGGAATCACGATCGCGTGCGGCGACAGCCACACCTCGACGCACGGCGCATTCGGCGCCGTGGCGTTCGGTATCGGCACGTCGCAGGTGCGCGACGTCCTCGCCTCGCAGTGTCTGGCGATCGACCCGCTCAAGGTGCGGCGGATCGCGGTGGACGGAGCGCTCGGTCCGGGGGTCTATGCCAAAGACGTCATCCTCGAGATTATCGCGCGGCTCGGCGTCAGGGGCGGGGTCGGCTACGCCTACGAGTACGCCGGGACGGCCGTCGAGCAGATGTCGATGGACGAGCGGATGACGATCTGCAACATGTCGATCGAAGGCGGCGCGCGGATCGGGTATGTCAATCCTGACGAGACGACGTTCGCGTATCTCGACGGCCGGTCGTTCGCTCCGGCCGGCGACGCGTTCGCCCGGGCGAAGCGCTGGTGGCGGTCGATGGCGTCCGATGCCGATGCGGTCTACGACGATGAGACCAGGCTCGACGGCACGGCGATCGAGCCGCGCGTGACCTGGGGGATCAACCCTGGTCAGTCAGTCGGGGTGAGTGAACCGATTCCAGATCCCGCGGCGGCCGGGCCCGACGGCGACGAGGACAGCATCAGAGAAGCACTCGACTTCATGGGGTTTAGGGCCGGGACGCCAATCTCCGGCACGAAGGTCGATGTGGCCTTCGTTGGGTCGTGTACCAACTCGCGACTGTCCGACTTGCGTGAGGCGGCGCGCGTGGTCGAGGGGCATCGAGTCTCGTCGCACGTCAAGGCGCTCGTGGTGCCCGGGTCGAAAGCGGTGCGAGAGGCGGCCGAATCAGAGGGGCTCGACGAGATCTTTCAACAGGCCGGCTTCGAGTGGCGCGGGGCGGGCTGCTCGATGTGCCTGGCCATGAATCCCGATCGACTCCACGGCCGCGAGGTCTGTGCGTCGTCGTCGAACCGCAACTTCAAGGGACGACAGGGGAGTCCGACCGGTCGCACGCTCCTCATGAGTCCGGCGATGGTCGCGGCGGCCGCGATCGCAGGAGAAGTGACGGATGTGCGGGGGATGCTGTCATGAGCAACTTCCGTATCGATCGGATCGAAGGCACCGCGATCCCGGTGCGCGGCCACAACATCGACACCGACCGGATCATCCCGGCGCGGTTCCTGAAGGCGATCACCTTTGACGGACTCGGCGACCATGCGTTCGAGGACGATCGGCAGTCGATGCCGAACCATCCGTTTTCGAATCCGGCGTATACCGGCGCGTCGATTCTGCTGGCCAACGAGAACTTCGGTTCCGGCTCGTCGCGGGAGCACGCGCCGCAGGCGCTCAAGCGGTGGGGCATCGGCGCCTGTGTGGGCCAGTCGTTCTCCGAGATCTTTCTCGGGAATTCGACGACGATCGGGTTGCCGTGCGCCACGGTGACGGCTGAGGACATCGAGGCGCTGATGAGCGCAGTGGAGCAGGCGCCCGAGACACGGCTGTCTTTCAGGGTCGACGCGTCGTCGATTGAAATGATCGCTGCCGGCCGCCGCGTGTCGGTCGCCATGCCGGCCGCCGTCCGCGAGTCGCTCCTCAGCGGCCAGTGGGACGCCACCAGTCTCTTGCTCGACCAGTTTGACGACGTCCACAAGACCGCCGCCGCGCTGCCGTACGTGAAGGGCTTTTAGGCCCTGAGCGCCCCAACGCAGTCGGGCGGCCGTCGGCATCGCTCCAGCTGCCGGCGTCGGCCCGTCGGAAAACCCCACCTGCGCCACCCACGGAAGTACGACCGCGGCGAGCAACAGCTGGTTAGCGACTGAGCGTGCCGCTGCAACCCGCAGTACGGGTTTTCCGAAGCTTACGGATCACAGGGAGCAGGCTCGACCGCTGGCGGCTTCGGTGTGGTTTTCGGACTGCGGAAGACGCCTGTCTCCAACGGCGTCTGGATCGATACCGACGACCGCTCGGCGCGCCGTCCCTCCTCAACCGTAGGTGGGTGGCGTCGAGCCTCCTCGCTCACGCGAGCGCTACCCCCTCGGCGAGGGCCCGCTCTCGCAGCTCAGGCGGCGCGGTCAACAGGTCGATGACATCGAACGTTCGCAGCGTCGGCAGCTGCTCGAGCGCCTCCCGCATTCGCTCCAGAACCGCGCCGTCGACCGAGGTGGGTCCAACAACTCCGATGTCCCAGTCCGAGCGGATTGACGCGTGCCGGGTTGCGCGTGAGCCGAAGAGGAGAGCGCGGTGAGTCCTGGGCAGGAGTGGGCGCAGAGTGCGAGCGATATCGTCCGCCGTGACCCGTCCCGCGGCGATCGAGGTCGTCGAAGACTGAGTCATGGGGTTGGCTCCAGTATATCGGGTGGACCCGCCAGCTAAGAGAAGCTGGCCAGTAGGGCTACCCAGCGGTCGCCTTCGCCGCGTCGAGGAACGCCTCGGCGGCGTGCGACATCTCCCCCGCACGGCGATAGATCAGCCGCACCTGGCGCGCCAGCCGCAGTGGCGGCACCTTGACCGCCGCGAGCTGACCGCGGGAGATCTCGGCGAGGGCACAGCGCTTCGGAAGCAGCGCCACCCCGAGCCCCATCTCGACGGCCCGCTTGATCCCGTCGAGGCTCGGCAAGCCGATCTGAATGTTGATCGACGTGTGGCGTTGCTCGTAGAGCCGCAGCACTCGCTCACGCGCCGGGGACGCCTCGTTGTGGGCGATGACCGTTTGCCGACCGAACTCCTCCATCGAGATCTGCGCCCGTTTGGCCAGCGGGTGCTTCGGATGCATCAACATCACCAACTCATCTTCGCCGAGCGACACGGTGCGCAGACCGCGCTCTCGCGGTTGAAAGGTCAGGACACCGAAGTCCAGGGCGCGGGTCAGCACCTCGCGAGAGATCTGTCGCGCCGACACGCGCCGCACTTCGACTTGCGCATGTGGGTGTTCCTCCCGAAACCGCTCGACCACCGGGAGAAGGACATGGACCGCTCCCTCGTTTGCGCCGACCAAGACCCGTCCTCGACGTAGCTCCTGCAGCTCGCGCACGGCACTTTCCGCTTCGGTCTTGAGCCGGGTGAGTCGCTGAGCGTAGTCGAACAAGAGCTCCCCCGCTTCGGTCAGACGGCCGCCCTTCGACGACCGGTCGAACAGCCGCTCATCGAGCTCCTCCTCGAGGCGCTTGATGGCCTGACTCACCGCCGGCTGCGTCCGATGCAGTCGCTCGGCGGCGCGCGAAAAACTGTGCTCGGTGGCGACGCTCAGGAATACCTGTAGCTCGGCGAAGTCCACGTGGCTGCCCAAATGATAAAATGATAAGAATGAATTATGATCATCTACAGTCTATTAGGAAACACTTTGGGAGAAGAGCGAGTTTCATGTTCTTGTGTTTTGGCCGGTCCCACGGAGAAAATCAGGTTTACGGGATGAGCGGGACCATGCAGCAGAAGATTCAACGCACGTGTGAGGGCGGGGTCATCGTCGGCTAACTGTCGCCCTTCCTCCGTTCCAGGCGAATTACCACTTCGTGCTCGTCCGGGCAGTCCCTGAGTTCGTAGACCCACCGTTCCCAATCCGGTTTAAGCGTCGGGCTTTCAGTTTTTCAAGGGTGCCCGTCCGCGCCCTCGGCTGGCTGACCTAGTAGCGTACAACCGGTAAGTCCGAGGCCGGGGCTGATCAATATTTCTATCCTCACGAAAGGAATGGGCCGCCCGGACCGCATCGTCCAATACCATGCCTCTTCGTCCCTCAACAGAAGCTGCTTCATCATTTGCGACCAGTGATACGTCGTTTCTATTTCTCTGGCGCTCTCCTCCGTCGGTAGGACCGGCGGCAGCGGGAAAACCGCGATGCTCTTCGAGTGTGGACCGTCGTCAATCGGCAGCCAGGCGACTTTCTTCTTCGGGTCGCTGGCCAGGCTACGGACAGAGAAGCGGATGTCTTCCGCGTAGCGCATCCCGGGCGCGTCTTCTTCGGCGTAGATCTCGTGCTCGAAGTAGTGCAGCGTTTTGTCGACGGCGATCACCTTATCTCTTCTATTCACCGTCGCGCTGCCGTCGGCGTCGATCTGCACCGAAATGAGCACTTCCTCGAACGCTTTTCTTCCATCCATCTTGGGAGGGTGCAGGTGCCTGACGATCTCGAACGTCTGTTTCGTTCGTCTAGCCCTCGAACTGGCGACGCGTTCGAGCTCGGCGCGAAGGCTGTCCGCCGTCGCTCGGGCGCTCTCGAGCGCGCTCCGGGCGCGGTCTAGCTCGGCCTGCGCGGACCGTGACACGTGGACGAGCATTAGGACCAACAACAGAATTAACAGCGCGCTTGCGGCGAACGAGAACCACGGTGCGATTGCGAGATCAGTTCCCCGTACTCCCAATCGAACGACGTACTCCATCGGTAACCGAGACGAGTCGACCGTGTCACCAACGTGACGAGGCCGACAATGAACGCCACGGGCCGCCCCCGCCGGTCTTCCAAAGTCTCAGCATGGACCCTCTCACCCAACGAATTCTGGCACACGGTGACCACCGGCGAGTGGGCGGAAACGGGGGCCGAATCGCCCGTGGGGCCCCCTTGACTGAACATAATGAAAAAGTATTGTTAGGTAAGAATTATAACTTTGACTTGTAGAGAGGAGGGCGCCTAAATAGCTCTGGAGGGCGTGACCGCGACAAATCCCGCTATGAGGAGCCCGTGGTGACGGGCTCCTAGGAGATCAGATGCCCAAGGACCGACTCTATATTTTCGACACGACGCTCCGCGACGGCGAGCAATCGCCCGGCTTCTCGATGAACACTGGCGAGAAGATCCGTCTGGCCCGCCAGATCGAGGCGCTTGGCGTCGACATCATCGAAGTCGGGTTTCCGATTGCGTCGGACGACGACGCGCACGCGGTGGAGCTGATCGCGAAAGAGATTCGACGCCCCGTGATTGCGGCCCTCGCCCGCTGTACCGCGGCCGACATCGAAAGCGCCGGCGAGTCGCTGAAGGGGGCGGCGCGCTCACGCATCCATACGTTCATCGCCACGTCCGATCTTCACTTGGAGCGCAAGCTTCGGATCAGCCGCGAGGCGTGCCTCGACGCCGTCCGCGCGGGCGTGAAGCAGGCACGCGGATACACCGACGACGTCGAGTTCTCCGCGGAAGACGCCACCCGCACCGACAGCGATTTCCTGTGCCAGGTGTGCGACACGGCGATCGCCGCGGGGGCGACCACCATCAACCTGCCGGACACCGTCGGCTACTGCACGCCCGAGGAGATCGAGGAGTTCTTTACCGAGATGCATGAGAAGATCGCTAATGCCGACCAGGTCATCTTCAGCGCCCACTGCCACGACGACCTCGGGCTCGCCGTCGCCAACTCGCTCGCCGCGGTTCGCGCGGGCGTCCGTCAGGTCGAGTGCACGATCAACGGCATCGGCGAGCGCGCCGGCAACGCTTCGCTTGAGGAGATCGTGATGGCGACCCGCGTCAAACCCGAGCGGCTGCCGTACGAGACCCAGGTCGAGACGACGGAGCTGTTTCGGTCCAGCCAGCTCCTGACCGAGCTCACGCAGGAGTCGGTCCAGGCCAACAAGGCGATCGTCGGCCGCAACGCCTTTGCCCACGAGGCTGGCATCCATCAGGACGGCGTGATCAAGGATCGCCGAACCTACGAGATCATAAAGCCGGAAGATGTCGGCGTCGTATCGACGCTGGTCCTCGGCAAGCACTCCGGGCGCCACGCGGTCAAGAAGCGGAGTGAAGAGCTCGGCCTTGAGCTGAGCCGCTTCGAGCTCGACCGTGTGTACCGCGAGGTCATCGCGCTCGCCGATCGCCAGAAGGCGGTGAGCGATGCCGAGGTGTCAATCATCGTCGACCGCGTCCGCGCCTCAACATCGACCAACGAAGGCGTCGCGTAGCTCTACCAGGCGTCCGCGTCGTGACGCACTGATTAAAGTCGTATGCAGGCAACCATTGCGCTCTTGCCCGGTGACGGGATCGGTCCGGAAGTCATCGACGGTGCGGCACAGGTGCTCGACGCCGTTGCCGCGCGCCACGGGCACGCCTTAACGATGACCCGGTCGCTGGTGGGGGCGAGCGCGCTTCGCGCCGGCGAACCGCCGCTGCCGGCCGGGACGCTCGAGGCGTGTCTCGGGGCCGACGCCGTGCTCCTCGGTGCGGTCGGTGATCCCGAGTTCAGCGACGGTCCCCGCGAGCGGCGGCCGGAGACGGCGCTGCTCGACCTCCGCCAAGCGCTCGGTGTGTACGCCAATCTGCGCCCGGCGAAGGTCTGGCCCGGCCTCGAGGATGGCGGCTCGCTCAAGCCCGAACAGTTGCGGGGCCTCGACCTCCTCATCGTGCGCGAGTTGACCGGCGGCATCTACTACGGGGAGCGCGGACGGACCGATGACTGCACCGAGGCGTTCGACACGATGCGGTACAGTAGACCGGAGATCGAGCGCATCGCGACAGTGGCGTTCGAGAGCGCGCGCGGACGCGGCAAGCGCGTCACATCGGTCGACAAAGCGAATGTGCTCGAGAGCTCGCGGCTGTGGCGGGAGGTGGTGACCGACGTCGGCACTCGCTATCCCGACGTCCGCCTCGAACACCAGCTCGTCGACTCGTGCGCCATGCTGCTCGTCTCGAACCCCCACAAGTTCGACGTCATCTTGGCGGGCAATCTCTTTGGCGACATCCTCTCGGACGAGGCGGGTGCCGTCGTCGGGTCGCTCGGGCTGTTGCCGTCGGCCAGTGTGGGCGGGTCGGGCGGACTCTTCGAGCCGGTCCACGGCTCGGCGCCCGACATCGCCGGTCAGGACAAAGCGAATCCGGTGGCCGCCATCGCGTCTGCGGCGATGTTGTTGCGCCACGCGCTTGGCGCTAACGCCGAAGCAGCCGCCATCGAAGCCGCGATTGGCGCGGCTCTTGACGACGGTCTCCGGACCGCTGATCTTGCGGCCGACGGGCAGCCGCCACTCGGGTGTCGGGCGATGACGCAGGCCGTCATCGATCGGCTGGGGACCGGCGCGGTCTCCTCATGAACGCGTCCCTAGGAGCCCGTGGTGAAAGCCGCGCGCACCGAGACTGGCGAGGCGCTCGGCTGGCAAGGCGGGACGAGGGAGCAAATTGGGCATTTGTGACCGAGGAGCAACGCAGCCAGACGGGATGCCCCGCCGGTCGAATGCAGCGCGGCTTTCACCACGGGCTCCTAGTCGTCGTCGTTGGTCTGCTGCTCGTCACGACTCCTTCCCTGGCGTTCGCCCAAGAACCAGAAGCGGAAAGCCAGGGCTCTGGCCGAGCGACAATCGACGTCGCCACGGTTGCGATCGGGTCGTTCATCAACATCTCTGGAGCTGCCGCGGACGACTGGATCGGGCACGGCATCGCCGAGACCGTGACGGCTGATCTGGAGCAGCTTGACGCGCTCTCGGTCGTCGGCCGAGAGGCCCTTGCCGATGCGCTGCCGTCGACGGCCGACAGCTTCGACGACGCGGAGCAAGCGGCCATACGGGTGAGCCGGCGGCTCGGCGCTCGATGGCTGGTGACCGGCGGCTATCAGCGCGTCGGCGACCAGGTGCGGATCACTGCCCGGGTGGTGAACACCGAGAGCGGTCGCATCGCGACCGTCGTGAAGGTCGACGGCGCCGTCTCTGAGATCTTCGAGCTGCAGGATCAGATCGTCGCCGAGCTTGGCAACGGATTCCGCTCCTTGGTCGACCGTCGGACGGTGGTCGCCGAACGGACGCCGCCTGATGCGACGTCGATCGCGTCCCCTCGCGGCAACGGCAACGGCGACGGCAACCGCGCTCCGAGTGCCGGACGGTTCGCGGCCGGCGCCGTGCCGGTGACCACACCGACCGATGTTGCCGGCGGTATCGCGATCGGGGTGCCGCGGTCGGCCGGCTTCGGCATCGCCGAAGGCGCCGGGATTCTGACCGGTCGACCGACGATCCGCCCGCCGCGCGCCGATGAGAACGAGCGTCCACGCATCGACGGTCGTCTCGACGACGCGATCTGGCGCAACGCGCTGCATATCACCGAGTTCGTCCAGCAGAACCCGGTCGAAGGAGCGCCAGCGACCGAAGACACGGACGTCTGGCTGGCCTACGACAGCCAGAACATCTATGTCGCCGTCCACGCGCACTACGCCGACCCCAGCATCATGCGCGCCAACCGGATCGACCGCGACCAGGCGTTCGAGGACGACAACACGTCGGTCTACTTCGACACCTTCCTCGACCAGCAGCGGGCCTATCGGTTTTCGGTGAATGCCTACGGCGTCCAAGGCGACGCCGTGGTCAACGCGCGTGGGTTCAGTCGACGCGGACGCGGGCGTCGGGGTGGCGGCGGCGGCTTCTCCCGAGGCGGCATCCCGACCGGCGATTCGTCGTGGGATGCGCTGTTCGACAGCGGCGGGCAGATCGTCGACGACGGGTATACCGCCGAGATGGCGATCCCGGTCAAGAGCCTGCGCTATCCGCAGCGCGATCGTGATATCCCGCACCGCTGGGGCTTCCAGATCGTGCGCGAGGTGCGCGGTAAGGATGAGTTTCAGGTCTGGGCGCCGGTGACGCGCAACGTGTCCGGCTTCCTGACCCAGGTCGGGATGCTCGAAGGGATGACCAACCTGTCGCTCAGCCGAAACCTCGAGATCATGCCGACGTTCACGGCGACGCAGTTCGGCTCGCTCAACAATCAAGGAGACTTCGTCAATAACGACGCGTCGCCGGAGGGGGGCGTCAACGTGAAGTACGGCATCACGTCGAACCTGACCGCCGACTTCACCTATAACCCCGACTTCTCGCAGATCGAGTCCGACCTGCCGCAGATCGAGGTCAACCAGCGATTCGCACTCTTCTTCCCCGAGCTGCGTCCCTTCTTTCTCGAAGGGGCCGAGATCTTCTCGATGCGGGGGCCGATCACCTTCGTCCACACCCGGACGATCGTCGACCCGGAGTTCGGCGGCAAGATCACCGGCAAGGTGGGGAACACGACCATCGGGATGATCGTGGCGAACGACGAGGCGCCGGAACTGACCGATACGCTCACCGACCCCACGTTCGGTCAGAAGGCGAACAACTTCGTCGGTCGCGCTCGGTACGACCTCTACGCCGAGTCGTTTGTCGGGGCCATCTTCACACAGCGCGGCTTCATGGACAGCCATAGCACCCTGGGCGGCATCGACGGCAATTTCCGCCTCGGCCAGACACAGGCCGTCAGCTTCAAGGCGGTGCAGACCGACCATCGCGACCTCGAGGGCGTCGACCGGCAGGGCCAGATGTTCGACCTCACGTGGCGGATGAACAGCCG
Source organism: Vicinamibacterales bacterium (assembly GCA_963662965.1). Lineage (GTDB taxonomy): Bacteria > Acidobacteriota > Vicinamibacteria > Vicinamibacterales > UBA8438 > DTWD01. Next base: position 1,830,375 of record OY759970.1, read on the forward strand.
TCACTGGAGTAGTTTCGTCGGGCTCTACACCCTGTCCCCAGACTTTCGCACCGACATCGGGTTCGTCCGGCGGGTCGACCAGAAGCGGGGCTTCACCCGAGTCGGCTACATCTTCTGGCCGGAAAGCTGGATCGTGAACTGGGGTCCCGACGTTCGATACTCATGGAACCACAACTTCGACAACGTCCTCGAGGACGAGGAGGCTCGTGTTGGATTCAACGCCACGTTCGCCCGGAACATCCGCGTCAACGCCGACTTCCGAGACGAGATGGAGCGATTCGGCGGCATCAACTTCCAGAAGCAGGCGGTGTCGCTCGGCGGGCAGGTGAACACCAGCCGGCGGCTGGCGTTCGGCGGTTTCTACCGATTCGGCGACGAGATACGATACGCTGACAATCCGTTCCTCGGGCGCGGCAGCAGTGGGAGCTTCTTCGCCACTGTCCGTCCGCTGTCCCGGTTCCAGTCGGAGATCAACCTCAGCACGAGCGACTTCATCGATCCGCGGAACGGCGAGGAGCTCGTGTTCGACATCAAGATTCTTCGCGCGCTCAGTACCTACCAATTTACCGACCGGTTCTTGCTCCGCAACATCATTGAGTACAACACGTTCGACAAGACGATCGGTCAGAACTGGCTGTTCACGTATCGCGTGAATGCCGGCACTGTCTTCTATGTCGGCTATGACGACCACTACCGGCAGGCCGATCAGATCTTCGACGACTTCGACGGTGACGGCATCGACGACCAACTCTTTCCGATGACGACGATTTATCAGCAGACCAATCGGGCGATCTTTACAAAGTTTCAGTATTTGTTTAGATACTGAATTGCCGTCGGTTCAAGGTTCAAGGTCCAGGGGTGGAGGCCGGCATGGGAACATCACGAACCGTTCGGCAGCTGATTGCATTGTTCGCGGTCACGCTGGCGACGGCGTCTTTGGCGGCGCAAGACGAGGCGCGTGCGCCGCAGCTCGACACGCTGACGTTGCCACCGGGATTCTCGATTGAGGTCTATGCCGCCGATGTGCCAAACGCGCGGCAGATGGCGCTCAGCCCGAGCGGCACGCTCTTCGTCAGCACCCGCCAAGCCGGCAACGTCTACGCGGTGCGCGATGATGACGGCGACCAGTCCGCCGACCGGGTGCTCACCCTCGACCGCGGGCTCAACATGCCAAACGGCGTCGCGTTCCGCGACGGCGCGCTCTATGTGGCTGAGGTGAATCGCGTGCTGCGGTACGACGACATCGAGGCGAACCTCACGACGCCGCCCGAGCCGGTGGTGCTGAACGACACGTTGCCGACCGAACGCTTACACGGCTGGAAGTTCATCGCCTTTGGTCCCGACGGGCGGTTGTATGTGCCGGTCGGTGGGCCGTGCAATGTCTGCGACAACGAGGAGGCCGATCCGCGGTTTGCCACCATCTTGAGCATGCAGCCAGACGGGAGCGATCTGCAGATCTACGCGCGCGGCGTCCGGAACTCCGTCGGCTTCGATTGGCATCCGGTCACCGACGAGCTGTGGTTCACCAACAACGGTCGCGACCGGCTCGGCGATACGCAACCGTCCGATACGCTGAACCACGCGCCGAAGCCTGGCTTTCACTTCGGGTTTCCATTCTGTCACCAGGGCAACATCCAAGATCCCGATTTCAGTACCCGCCCGTGCAGCGAGTTTCGCGCGCCGGCGCAGCGGCTTGGCCCCCACGTCGCCTCGCTCGGGATGGAGTTCTACACCGGCAACATGTTTCCCGAGGCGTATCGCCACCAGATCTTCATCGCCGAGCATGGCTCATGGAACCGGTCGGCCGAGGCGGGACACACCGGCTATCGGTTGACCGTGGCGCGGCTCGAGGGCGACCGCGTGGTCGGCTACGACACGTTCGCCGAAGGGTGGCTCGAAGCGACGAACGAAGCGTGGGGGCGTCCGGTCGACGTCCAGGTGATGCCCGACGGCGCGCTGCTCGTGACCGACGACCGCGTCGGCGCCATTTACCGGATCACCTACGCGGAATAGTCGTTAGAGCGAGTTGCACGTGCGTGTAGCGGTTCGAGCGGCTCGCGGGCAGGTTCCGCACGACTTCGGCGAACGAGCGGCCCAGCAGCTGGTCTCTCTCGGAATCCGTGTCGTCACGGCGGCAGGGGTGCCACTTTCAGCAATCGGGTGGCGGTTCCTCCGACGGATTCCTCCGAGAGACCAGCTGCTGAGCCGCCCGAACCTGTGGCAGCCGCCGCCCGCGGACTCGAACGCGGCCGCCACGGCCGGGGGGTCGCGAAGGACGCTATGAGGCCCGCCGACGCTTGCGGGACCGAAAACTTCGCCACAGCCGCCAGCGGACGAGCCTGCGCCCTGTGATCTGTGCCCGTCGAAGAACCCCCGCTGCGGGTTGCAGTGGCACGCGCCGCCCCTGACCAGCTGTTGCTCGCCGCGTGAGAAGTTCCGCCTGCGGTCGGAGGCGCAGTTTTCCGTCGGGCCGATCTGGCGTCTGGCATGACGCCCCGGCCGCGGCTGCCGCACGCGTGCCGCGGGCGATACGCGCCTGCTACGCACTAACGAAATGCGCGTCAGGGATCGGGGGTCAGGCTGGTAAGCTGAACCCGATGCGAGCTGGTCTCGTCGCCTGCGTCCTCGCGTTGGTCGCGACCTCCGCCGTCTCCCCTGCGCGCGCACAAATCACCCCCGAGCTCATCCGCGCCCGCACCGAGCGGGAGTGGGACGTCAAGGCCGAGAAGATGCGGCAGCATCTGCTACCGCTGATGCGCGCGCACGACGTCGATCTGTGGATCATTCTGAGCCGCGAGAATGCTCCCGACCCCGCCCTCGAGCTGTTCGGCGGCTACGGGATCACCGGATGGTACGGCCACCGCAACGCGTATCTCTTCTACGACACGGGCTCTGCATCTGGTGATGATGGGCTCGAGACCTCCGCCCTCGGCACGCATCTCAGCGGCCATCTCGACCGCTTCTACGACACGCGGCTGCTCTACGGCGAGGAAGGATTGGCGCCGCATCTTCGGCAGTACATCGAGGACCGCGACCCGCGGCGCATTGCCGTCAACCAGTCGCGCACCATCAGCATGGCCGACGGGCTGACGGCTGAGCTCAAGGACTATCTGATCGACGCGCTCGGCGCGCCGTATCGCGACCGGCTGGTCTCATCCGAGCCGCTGCTGGTCGAGTACGTCTCGACCCGGACGCTGGCCGAAGAGGCGATCCAGCGCGAGGCGAGCCGCGTCACGTTCGACATCCTGCGCCGCGCGATGTCGGACGAGGTGATCGAGCCGGGGCGCACGACGCTTCTCGACGTCCACTACTGGATCACGGCCGAGTGGAAGCGGCAGGGATTCGAGTTCAACTTTCCGGCGTCGCTCGACCTGCAGCGCGCCGGCTCCGAACCGCTCGACGACAGCGACGACCCCGTCATCGAGCCGGGCGACCTCCTGCATGTCGACTTCGGGGTGCGCACATCCGGAATTGTCGCCGACCAGCAGAAGATGGCGTACGTGCTCCGCCCCGGCGAGACCGTGCCGCCGGCCGGCCTGCGCGCGGCGTTCGAGCGGTCGAACCGCATGGCCGCCATCATGCTCGACGAGTTCGAGGTCGGTCGCACCGGCATCGCGATCAAGACGGCGGCGGAGTCGCGCGCGGCCGACGAGGGGATCGATGCCCTCGTCTACTCGCACGCCCAGGGCAACTGGGTGCACGACGCCGGGGTCTGGATGATCTACGACTGGCCCGACCGCTACGGCGATCACCCGCGGTTTCCGCTCCGGGCCGGCGAGTGGATCTCGCTCGAGTTCTCGGTTACCGCGCCGGTCGAGGAGTGGGACGGCCAGGACGTCACCATCATGCGCGAGGAAGACACGCTCGTCCGCCCGGATGGGCAGGTCGAGTACCTGGCTGGCCCGCAGCGAGAGCTGTGGATCATCCGTTAATTAGTCGGAAGATCCCTACTTAGGGTTCGCGCAGAAATAACTCCAGTGTTGTTGGCGGAATTCTAGCTGACGGGTTTCCACCGAGTTGAGTCCGCCGGCCCTCTCGACCCTGAAATTGCAGCCTGTAGCACCGATGGCCACCCGCGGCGAGGTAGCAAGGTAATGATAGAGTATCTCCTTTGCAGGTGTTACTCTATCATTATGCGAACCGAACACTATCGCGCGCGGGACCTCACCACGTTGTTGCGGAAGCAGAAGATCGCCACGATGACCGAGCTGAAAGACGTCCTGGGGAGCGCAGCGGACATCACGATCTTCCGGAAGCTGGCGGAGCTGTCCTATCAGACCAGCTACTCCCACCGCGGGCGATATTACACGTTGGCCGATATCCCCCAGTACGATGCGTGGGGCCTGTGGTCGTATCGCTCGGTGTGGTTTTCGCGGCGCGGGACATTGCTGGCCACCGCGGAAGCGCTGGTCCAGGAGGCCGACGCCGGATTTTTCGTGGCCGAGCTCGAGGGGGTCCTCAACGTGGAGGTGAAGGGGGCGTTGCTGAGGCTGGTCCGTCAGCAGAAGCTGGCGCGTGCGTCCTTCGCCGGGCGCTATCTGTACTGTTCCCCCGATACCGCCACGAGGGACGCTCAGCTCACCGCGCGCCGGGTCCGTGACGCGGCGACCCCACTCGGGGGGCGGCTGCCGCACGTCGATGTCCTCCCCGATGAGCTCAAGGCATCGATTGTGCTGTTTTTCAGCCTGCTCGATGAGCAACAGCGACGCCTGTACGCCGGCCTGGAGTCGCTCAAGATGGGCCACGGAGGCGACCAGGCGATCGCCGACCTGCTGGGGCTGGACGCGGGGACCGTGGCCCGCGGGCGGCACCACCTCCTGGACCGCGATGTGACTGTCGAGCGTGTCCGCCGGGCTGGCGCCGGACGCCGACCGGTGGAAAAAAAACGCCAGCGGTCATCGCACGCATCGACGAGCTGATGACGCACGAGACGGCGGGCGACCCCATGTCCGGGTTGAAATGGACCCGAAGGACCACCGAGAAGATCGCCGCCGAGCTGCAGTCGCTTGGCATCAGCGTGGGCCCACGCACCGTGGCCAGGCTGCTCACGCAGTTGGGGTTCTCCTTGCGCGTCAATCAGAAGAAACGCTCCACTGGCTCGCCGGCACGGCGGAATGAGCAATTCGAGCAAATCGCCTCGCTTCGGGAGCGTTTCGTCACTGACGCGGCGCCGATCATCAGCGTGGATACCAAGAAGAAAGAACTGGTTGGCCACTTCAAGAACGCGGGCGTCGCCTGGAATCGTGCGCCCGTGGTTGTCAACGACCACGACTTCCGGTCCGAGGCCGAGGGGATCGCGATTCCCTACGGCATCTATGACCTGCAGGCCAATCGCGGCACGATGTTCGTCGGCACGACCTACGACACCCCGTCGTTCGCCGTGGACGCCATCGAGCAGTGGTGGCGCACCGAAGGTTTGACGCGCTACCCCGGGTCCCGCGAACTGGCGATCCTCGCCGATGGCGGAGGAAGCAACGGCGCCAGATGCCGCGCTTGGAAGTTCGGGCTCCAGCGCAGCCTCTGCGACCGACATGGCCTGTCGATCACCGTCGCTCACTACCCGCCGGGAGCCTCGAAGTGGAACCCGATCGAGCATCGACTGTTCAGCGAGGTGAGCAAGAACTGGGCTGGCAAGCCGCTCGACAGCTATGACACGATTCTCAACTACCTCCGAACGACGCGCACCTCAACCGGACTCCGCGTTCGTGCTCACCTGGTTCGCCGATCCTATGTGAAGGGCATCAAGATCGCGGCGGCAGACATGAACACGCTGGCTCTGGAGGAGCTCGAACCCCTGCCCGCCTGGAACTACACGCTCCAACCCCGCTGTTGAAAATGGGGAGTTATTCCTGCGCGGACACTTAGTGGACGGATCTGAAGCGGTTGGCCTGAGCCCGTAGACCCGCGCTGCATCGCCTATTCGGCACGAGCAAGCGCGCAAACGCTAACTGAGGGGACTTCAGGGTCGAGGCGTGCTCAGGGAGCGGCGTTGGGGTTAGCAGGCCGCAGAATGCGTCCGTGCGCATTCCGCTTGATGTGGAGCGCGGTTCAACTTCTGCGGGATGGGCACGCGGAGTAGCTGGCCCATCGCCCTGAAGAACGTCCGTTCTACGCGCAAGTGACCTCCCTTGAACGCCGTGCGTGCGGAGCGGCCAGCGCCGCCGCTCTTCGGGGTCATGTCGCTGTAGCGCTGTCCACTATTTGTCCACCAACTCCTCAGCACTGGCCAGCACGAGGCAGCACGAACACGCAGCGAACCTCGCCGTTTTCAGAGAGAATCTGGACAGGACCGCATGAGGGAGCACTGGACGGACCGGGGTACGTAGATTCCCCCCTTCCGCACCACATTATTTGAACTAGCTACAAATAATCGCTACTCGACGAGCCGCAGCAGCGAGGACACGGCACCCGTCCAGTAACCCTCACGTGCGGACCCCTTCACCCGTGAAACCCACCCGTCCCTGTCCATAGGACACATGCGCATGGAGCAACAACGAGAGACGCGCGGCGCGGCCTCGAGAGCCTGCGTCTGCCTGCGTCGATCGCGCAACAGGGAAGCGGGGGGATCGACGGGGACTTTTACGGCCAGGGACTCCTACATCACACGCGCACACGCACCGTCCGATCGACCCGACATGTCGAGGGCTCAGGTCATCCGAGGCTGGGTCTCCGCGGCGTCGAGTGTCTCGTGGATGCCGACGACGGTGGCGTCCCGAAACTTGTCGCGGCCCCAAGGTTGGATGAAATAGTAGGGCATTGGTTGATGCCATCATACTAATCGTCCAACCCGCGTCTGAGGGCATTGACGGAGCGTGGCCGGCACAGATCAGAGATCGCCGAGCAGCGACCAGCACTCCGCAGGTCGCCGTGTCTCCTGGCGGACGCGTGCGCGACAGGCGCTTGTGACGGTCGGGCTCCTTGGACTGGTATTCCCGCCGCTGCTCGTGCTGCCGCTCCGTTGGATTAACCCGGCAACAACGGCCTTCATGGTGCAGCATTGGGTCACGTCCGCCGCGCCCTACTACCACTGGACCGACTGGGACGATATCTCACCGCACGCGGCTGTGGCCGTGATCGCCGCCGAAGACCAGACGTTCTTCGAGCATCGTGGCTTCGACGTGGACTCGATCCAGGACGCACTCGCCGAGGCCCAGCAGGGCGGTCGGGTCCGCGGGGCAAGCACCATCTCGCAACAGGTGTCCAAGAACCTGTTCCTCTGGCCGGGTCGCAGCGTTACTCGCAAAGGGCTTGAAGCCTACGTCACCGTGTTTGTGGAGCTGTTCTGGCCGAAGCGTCGCATCCTGGAGGTCTATCTCAACGTGGCCGAGTTTGGAGACGGGATCTACGGGATTGCGGCCGCGAGTGATCACTTCTTCGATACGGTGCCCGCACGCATCGATGCGGATCAGGCGGCCTTGTTGGCCACTGTGCTGCCGAACCCGAAGAGGCTGAAGGTCGACGAGCCGTCCGTCTACGTGCGCGAGCGGCAAGCCTGGATCCGCACCCAAATGATCCAGCTCGGAGGGACAGAGCTACTGAGCGCCACGGAACCTTGAGCGCCGCCCGCTACATCAGGAGAAAGGTGCTACAGGGTGAGCGCGACATCAGGCGATTACGGAGTCACGATCCCGTCTGCGCCCACGGTGAACGCCAACCCCGGCTCCGTGCCAGACCCGGGCGTCGGCACGATGTCCACGAGCAACACGTCGTTGGCGAAGACGTTCTGCGTCGAGGCGCCGGTCGCGTTCTCCGTGCAGACGTTCGGATCACTGACGCGGATGGAGAGCCGCGTCTCGATGGGCACGTCGGTGAACGTGATCTGCCACAGGTCGGCGCCGGCCGCCGCCTACAACCTCCCCCTGTTCGTTTTGGCGCAAGCTAGCCCGCTCGAGTGTCTCCACCAGCGCCTCCAACGTCGTAGGAGACGCCGGTTCCTGCTGCGCCGTGATCGGCGTACTGAACGACACAGTGGCAATGGCGACCGCGATAAGACGTGCGTGCTGATGGGTCATAACGTGTCTAACTTACCGCGGCCCGGCGGGCGGTTCAACGGGGACGGGGGTTAGTGGCGTGGGTGCGCGGCGTCACTCCGGCAGGGCGAAGACGAAGAGCGCGTTTCCCCCTTCGGGCTGGTAGACCTCTGGGCTGAGCTTCGCCGTGAGACTGCGGAAGACGCCCCCCAGCGCAGCCGGGACGGCTATGAACTGCCGTCCGCCGGCCGCGGTATAGGTAATTGGGTACCCATGCGCCGACGCGGGGAGACGCGTCTCCCAGAGCACCTCGCCGGTCTCGATATCGAACGCCCGGTAGTAGCGGCCGCCGTCACCGGCAAAGACCAATCCGCCCGCCGTTGTCAGCGCGGATGTCAGGAACGGCGTTCGCTGCTCGTGGCTCCAGAGCTCCTCCATCGTCCGCACGTCGTAGGCGGCCAGCTTCCCGACGTTGCCGTCGCTGCCCGGCATCTCCAGCAGCTCGTAGCGGCCGGCCGTCCCGCCGCCCCCCTCGGTGAACTCCACCTCGCGCCCGGTCAGGTGCATGCACGCCTGGTGGAGCGGGATGACGAGGGCGCCGGCGCCCGGATGGTATGCCGATGCCTGCCAGTTGTGGCCGCCCAGCAAGCTGGGGCAGGCGAACACCCGCTCGCCGATGGCGATGTCCTGCAGGTTCTCTCTGTAGGTCAGCTCGCCCGTGGTCCGGTCGATCGACCCGAAGATGTCCTGGTAGACCGTCTCACGCAGGTCAACGAACGCGCCGGTCCGCCGGTCAAGCTTCCAGAGGATGCCGTCCTTCCCGATCGTGAAGAGCCACTTTTCGTCGTCGGCATCGACCAGCACGCGCTCGTACACGATGTCGAGGTCGAGCGTCTCGCCCGGCGCATGCTGGAAGTACCACTCCACCTGCCCGGTTCGCGGATTCAGCGCCAGCGTCGAGTTGGTGTAGAGCGCGTCCTGTCGCGTCGTCATGCCGCGGCTCGCCGCCACCCACGGCTTCGCCTGCGCCGTGCCGATGTAGAAGAGACCGAGGTCCGGGTCGTAGCTGCCCGGGATCCAGGTGTCGCCACCCGCGCGGAGGTACGGCGGCGTGTCACCCCACGACGCGTTGTTCGGATCACCCGGTAGCGCAATCGTCGACGTACGCCACAATTCCTCGCCGGTGTCCGGATCGTGCCCGGTGATGAAGCAGGTCTGTTCGGTGTATCGATCACAGCCGTTGGTGCCGGTGATGACGACCCCGTTGGCGATGACCGGGCCGGCGTTCTGCCGGAAGCCCTGCGTGTAGTCGGTCTTGACCGTCCGCCATACTTCCGCGCCGGTGCGCGCGTCGAGGGCGACGACCGCGGCGTCGGCCGTGGCGAGGAACAGCTTGTCGCCGTAGAACGCCAGCGTGCGGGTGGCGCCGGCCACCACGTCCTCCGGCAGCCGCGCGCGGTACACCCAGATCACGTCGCCGGTCGCCGCATTGATCGCCTGCACCACGTTCCCCGGACTCGCCAGGAACATCACGCCGTCATGCACCAGTGGCGTCGTCTGGTGGGTACCCGACCGGATCGAGATCGACCACGCGAGCTTCAGATCGGCGACGTTGTCGCGGGTCACCTGATCGAGCGGGCTGTAGCCGTGGCTGTTGCGCGTTCGCCGCCAGTTCAGCCAGTCCCCCGGTGGCGGGTCCGCGAGCATGGCTTCGGTCACCGGGGCCAGCTGGTGCGGCACCTCCTGGTTGACGAACCGCGACGATCGCCGCCGCACCCGCTCGCCCCGTTGCGCCGCGCGGCGCACCTCGGAGATGTCCGCCGCGTCGCCGATCATCACCCCCGCATCCGCGGTCAAGCTGCGCTCACCAGGTACGGCGCCGTTCGACTCCAGCAGGTAAGCCACCAGATCCACGTAGGACTGATCGCTGAGCGAGCCGGCCTGCCCTGGAGGCATCTCGTCGCGCAGGTAGGCCAACAGCTCATCGGTCGTCTGTCCCGCCCAACTGTTCAGGAAATTCACGCCCGAGAGGGGCGGCGCTTCCATCCCCTCCAGGGCCAATCCGTGACACTCTGCGCACTGCACGCCGTAGACCGACCAGCCGCTGGCCGCCTGGTTCGTGGTGAAGGCCCCGTCCGCCGACGGGGGCTGCGCCGCCGCGACGACGACACCCGGCGGGAAACCCAGTCCGCCGGTCAGGCCACCTGCCACGATCAGTCCAGCGGCTGCCAACCCGACCACCGCTGCCGCGAGATTCGGTCCCCGCCAACGCGTTCCGCCTAATCCGACCCCGGTACGCTTCGACATGATCTACAACTCCTCGACGCCATCGGATGGCACCTTCACACCGGGTGGCCACATGTAACCCCGTTTATACCACCAAACGGCGGCGGCGCCGGGGCCGCGATCTCATGCGTAACAAGGGAAACGTGTGGTGCGTGTTCGACTCCCGCTGTCTCCACCGCAACTCCAACCCCACCACCGACGGCAAACGTACTTTCTCTGCTGTAGGAAGTGAGCGCTTCTCCGAAGCAGTCGAGCGGCTCGCGCAGGCCGCGCTCGTGGCCGCCGGCTATCATCAGCACCACCGAGGGGAGTGGAGGCGAGTTCGTGGCCAAAGCGCTGACCAAGTCTGCTGACGATCAGTTCACGGCACTCCTGAAACGCACCAACGGTGGTGACCGTTCGGTGCTCCCAAAGCTCCGCCGTCTTCTCGACCGCTATCCCGAACTCTCGCAGCTCTTCGGCGATTTGGGGCGCTGCGCGAAGCGCGGCTGGATCGAACTCGCGACCGGCAACAACGTGCTCGTGAAGGAGACGCTCCTGCGTCACGTAGCTGGGCTTCAGGAAGAACTGAGGGACCCACTCCCAGCGCCCTAGAACGGCTCCTGGCCGAGCGGGTAGTCGTCTGTCGGCTTGAACTTCAATGTCTGGACCCCGCGTTGCGGGGGGAGGAGCAGATGCCGCTGCGGGTGGCGGAGTTCTACGACCGTCAACGCGACCGAGCACACCGTCGCTATCTGGCGGCCATGCGCAGCCTCGCAACCGTTCGCCGACTGGTCGTCCCATCCGTCCAGGTGAACATCGGTGCGAAGCAGGTGAACGTGTCCGGCTAGCATCACGGGCCCTCTCAAGAGTGACGATGCACGATCGGACGAGGAAATGTTGGCGCGGGGTCGGGGTTGCGCACGAAGCCGTCCTGAGGGATCATGGTCGCGTTGCGGACAACGACGGCAACTTCGTAGGGAGGGTTGAGATGCACCATCGTCTCCGAACGGGCGCCACGATGCTGGCTGTCGGCGTGCTGGCGCCGGTTCTGGCATTCGGACAGAATCAATCTCCCAGCGACCCGGACACGGACTGGGAGATGCCCCGCCTGGCGAACGGCCAACCCGACCTGCAGGGCTACTGGACCACCCAGACCTTCACGCCGATGGAGCGCCCCGAGTATTTGGGCGACCAAGCGTTCTACAGCGAGGAGGAGTGGGCTCAGCTCCAGGCGCAGCTCACCGTCGACGGTGCCGACCCGCTAGCCCGACACGTCATCACCATCGCTGACCCCGAGGAACGCGCGCGGGTCCTCGATCAGAATCACCGCGACGAGACCTATGTCCACTACGACAATGCCATCTGGCTGGCGACACGTGTGCCCAAGGGGTTGTCGACCCGGCGAACCTCGCTGATCACCGACCCGCCCGACGGTCGGATCCCACCGCGCAACGCCCAGGCCCAGGCGCGGGCCGAGGCGCGGCGCGCGGCGCGTGGCGACCGCGGGGCCTTCGATGGATATGAACTGCGCCCGCTCAGCGAGCGCTGCATCTACTATGGCTACAACGGCCCTCCGCTACAAAACCCCTCCTACAACGACATCCACCAGATCTTCCAGACCCCGGAGCACGTGGCGATCTTCACCGAGCAGAACAACAATCCGCCGCGGATCATCCCGGTCGACGGAGGACCGCCCATCTCGGAGAACATCCGTCAGTATCCGGGTGACTCGCGCGGACACTGGGAGGGCGACACCCTGGTCATCGAGAGCAGTCACTTCAACGACCGGACCGCCTGGCAAGGCTCGAGCCGCGACCTCAAGGTAGTGGAGCGGTTCACCCGCGTGTCCGACGACCGGATCCACTACGAGTTCACCGTCGAGGACGCGGCCACCTGGAATCAACCGTGGAGCGCCGAGATTCCGATGATGGCCACCGAGGGTCCGATGTACGAGTACGCCTGCCATGAGGGCAATCGCGACCTCCAGCATATCCAGGAGGTCTATCGCAACATCGAGCGGCAGGAAGCCGCAGCGACGCGTTGACCGAAGCGTAACGAGATGACTGCCCGTGCGAACGGCCCTTGAGAAGGGCGCTGTGGTCGCCAACAATCTGCAGCTTTGGTAGATGGTCGCCGGCATCGCCGCCGCCTGCGGTGAGCACTGGGATGCGGCGCAGGAACACTACGAGACGGCGCTCACACAGGCGCACGACCTCCCGCACAAGATCGCCCGGCCCGAGGTCCGCCGCTGGTACGCGCAGATGCTCCTTGACCTGAACGCGGCCGGCGATCGCGACAACGCCCGGACCCTCCTCGGCGAGGCGATCGCGCAGTATCGGACGATCGGGATGGCGAAGCACCTGGCGATGGCTGAGCGGATGCTGAAGACCGTCTGACGCTACCTCGTACGGTCAGTTCGCTGACAGCAACCTAGTTTTCTAACGGTTAAAGAACGGTTAAAGTCGGCCTCTTTTCCCAGGCAACGACGTAACGCCACACTCCGATCAAGCCAAAAATAGTGCCGAGAGTTCTTCCGCGCAACGAGCTTCACTTCGACGTGCGCGCGTGCGAGAAAATATCGGTATGGGGTGCCTTCCAGAAGCGCTGTAAGCCGGGGGAAAGCCACGTTCGAGGCACGGGTCGCGCGCTACAGTCGAGCTCACCCGCTCACGCTCACGCCCCGGATCGAGGGGAAGAAGAGGCGATACGAGTTCAAGGGACAGGCGACGCTGGGGAGAGTGTTGAACGGGGTGATGGACGCGGGCGGACGTTCAACCAGTGGAGCAATCCCCTTGGGGACGTCACGTCATCTGGATCGAGTCGCCCTCTATCGCTCAATGTCGAATGGAACGATGCGGTCGAGTCGTTTGTCCCCGACGACCGCTAGGAACCGCTCCAACACTGCGGCCTCAGCCCTCGACCACCCGAACATCTGCACCATCTACGAGATTGATGAGACCCCCGAGTGGCAGATGTTCATCGCTATGGGGTACGGGGTCTCTGGAATTGGGTAGATCAGGTAAGGTAATGTGTCGGCGGATATCGGAAGGTTAGGGCGTAGAGGAGGTTGCCAACCCGCTTCTTTATTGAGGCCGGCACCCGCGGGAGTGCCGCGGCGAAATCGAGATTCGCTTGGGAGGGACTTATGTCATCGTTACGACTCCTGATGTCCGTGCTCGTTAGCGCCGCGATGCTCGCGGCGTGCGCTGCGGAGTCCGAGCCGCCGGCCGCGATGGCCACTGCGGAGGTTAACCCGGTCACGGCAGTTAACCCGGTCACGGGTGAGGGACTCCCGAACCCGAACCCGACACGTATCGGGAGCTGGGCGACACTGCCCGAGGGACGGGAGTGGGGCTCCACCGCCGGCCTCGACATCGACCCGACGGACGGGCATGTCCGGGGGTACGAGCGCTGCGGATCCGGCTCAGCGGGTGGACCCGGGGTCAACTGCGACAACAACCCCGTGGACCCGATCTTCAAGTTCGACCGCAACACTGGGGAGATCCTCACCAACTTCGGCGCCGGAACCTTCGTGACGCCCCACGGCATTTACGCGGACGGCGAGGGAAACGTCTGGGTGACGGACTTCGCCGGCAACGACGAGGGCACCAAAGGTCACCAGGTCCACAAGTTCAGCCCGACCGGAGAGCTGCTCCTGAGCCTCGGTATCGCCGGCCAGCCCGGGAACGGGTCGGATCACCTCAACCAGCCCATTGACGTGATCGTCGCGCCCGACGGGAGCATCTTCGTCGCAGACGGCCACACCGGGCAGAACTTGACGACAGACGAACAGATGGCCGAGGCCCGCGCGGCGGGGCTGACCGGCCGCATCGTCAAATACTCCCCCGACGGCGAGTACATCATGGAGTGGGGCGAGATCGGCACGGATCACGGTCAGTTCCGCACGCCACACGCCATGGAGTTCGACGCTCAGGGCCGGCTCTGGTAGCGGACCGTGGCAACCACCGCCTCGAGATCTTTGACCAAGAGGGTAACTACCTGGACTCGCGCTATCAGTACGGGCGCATCAGCGACCTCTTCATCACCGAGGACGAGATGGTGTACGCCATCGACTCCGAGTCCAACCGGCTCCGGCACATCAACTGGAGGAACGGCGTCCGCATTGGACCTGTCGATCGGGACGTGCTCGTGGGCTTCATTCCGCCGTGGGAGTCCGACAGCCGGCCGAACCATGGCGTGACGGGAGAGGGCGTGGGAGTGGACGAGGACGGCAACGTCTTCGTGGCCGAGGGACCGGCCTCGCTCAGCGATGCGGGCTCTGCGTTCACGAAGTATGTGGTGGCCGGCATGTAAAGGGAGCCGCCACTTCAAGTTTCAACAGCTAGAGGGACAACCCCGATTGCACGCAGCGCATTGCTAAACCGTTGTGGGGTTTATAGCTCTACTCAGGGTTCGAATCCCCCGCGCCAATGAGGGCGGTCACGTCGTAGTGGCCGAGGCGGTTACCAGGTACTAGGGCATCAGCCGCGAGGACCGAGCGTCCTCCCTAAGGCACCGACGTAGTCGGCGATCGCACGCCGACCTACTGGACTGTTCGGCGCCAGGATGTCAAAACCGTGAAACGTTCCGGGATAGACGTGTAACTCGGTGCTGACTTCCGCTTCGGTCAATCGACGGGCGTAGTCAACATCCTCGTCTCGAAGATTATCCCGATCGGCCACCATGACGTAGGCCGGCGGCAGGTCAGACAAGCTCGTGCCTCGCGAGGGTGCCGCATAAGGCACGACGTCATCGCGTCGTTCGCCAAGATAGGCGTTCCAGCACGCCGCAACATTGTTCCGATGGAACAAGCGCCGATCAGTCACGGTGTGACTGGACGGCGTCTCGTTGCGATCGTCCAGCATCGGGTAGATCAAGAGCTGGAGCGCTAAGGACGGACCGCTGCGGTTTCGGGCCATGAGGGCCACGGCGGCGGCGAGCCCACCTCCAGCGCTCGCCCCGCCGACCGCCAGCTTATCGGGATTGATCCGGAGATCGGTCGCTGCACGCTGCATCCACGCGAGTGCGACGTAGCAATCTTCGACCCCGGCCGGAAACGGGCCCTCGGGAGCCAGCCGATAGTCCACCGACACGACGACGCAGCCCGTCTGCTCGACGATCTGCTCGCATCGCACGTCATCTTGATCCAAGTTGCCGAGGACAAACCCACCCCCGTGCATCCAGAGGAGGCCACCGACGCTCTCGCCGGCGCGGTCGGCTGGCGCATAGATGCGGACCGGCACCCGCGAGGATGCGTCCGGCCCCGCGATGTCGCGGTTCTCCACGCTCACACGGTCATTTGACGCGTCGCCGCGGGCCGACTTGATCCGTTCCGCCAACATCTTCCGGGTTGCGGGGAGATCAGCCGCGATGTCGGGAAACTCCGGTAGCTGCGCAAGCACGTTCTGCAAGTCCGGATCAAGTAGTGGCTCGATGCTCATTCGTGACGTGCTCCTTCTCGCGCAGACACCCACGGCGATGTCCCCACGAATCTCCGCCGATTATATGCACCTGCTGGACATGACCCGCTTGTGGTCCAGGGAGTATACGGTGGGAAAGATCCTCGTCGGAACGACATGGGGGACGGGAATCCCCAGACGGCAATAGCCATGGCGATCGATGTGGCGGAAATCGCGGCCCTGGGCGCGAACAAGACGGCGATTGCCCTGCCGTGGCCAGAGATGCAGCGCCTCGAGACCTTTCTGGGACGACGGTTTGGTATCGAGGTGCCGCCGGACGGCTATGACCTCATGGCAGCCATTCGTGGGGCGTGCGGTGACGGCGTTGCCGACGAATACGAGGGCCTTCGTGAGGCCCGTCGCCGCGAGTTCGATACCACTGAGAGATTGCGTGTGAACCAGGCCTTTTACGAGCTCATCAGCGCCGACCCGCTTCTGGGGCTGGTGAATTCAACCCGGTGGCCGTACATCCTGGACAGTGCCGCGTACTTGACTGCGCTCCTTCGCGCGTTAGGTACCGACGGATCGTTTATCGATATTGGCTGCCACGCGGGTTACCACGCGCTGTGGCTCACGAGCAGGTTCGGCATGGCAGGCCGCGGCGTCGATACCAGCCCGTCCGCGGTTCGGTATGCGCGCAATCGCATGGCGGAACTCGGGATTCTTCCCCCGCAGCTCGTCTTCGATTCACGGCCGGTGCGAGAGCGAACGCCCACGGGCGGCTACTCGCTTGTCTATTCGGCCGATGGGCCCATCACTCTTGGGGAGCGGTCGTTTTCCGAGGTGGCGGGAATCCTTGCGGACGATGGTGTGTTCGTCTGGATGGGGAATGTCACCGGCCTGGACGCGAAGAACCTTCGCGAGGCGCTGGCCGCGACCGGACTGTCCTTACTGTTTGGCGACGTCATCGGAGGGTGGGACGGAAAAGTGTTTCTTGCCAAGGGCGTGCTTGTCATGGCGAAGGGCCAGGACGCGGACGTGAGCGACGCACTGCCGACCGAGATCACTTCGGTGTGGCCGGGTTTCGCCCGGTATTGCAATGCGGACCCACGCCCGGCATCCGAGAAGACGCTCTCCAAATACCGCAGTTGGGTCACATATGGTTCCCCAACGAGTGAGGTTTGACGGCTCATGCTGGATATGCCGGTCGTGTCTCCAGTCTCGTGTCCTCGACAGCGCCACCGATGGTGAAATGGTAGAGGTCTTGATACTTGCGGTCCCTGAGGCCAAGGACCTCATGCATCGGGTCGTCGAGATAACAGCCGATCCCGGTACTTCTGATTCCAGCGGCTTCCGCTTCCAGATAGAGCACCTGTCCGATCATGCCGGCCTCCCAAAACAGGCGTGGATAGAACCACGGGCCGTACCGATTCAGTGGTTCCTCATACGCAGCAATCATCCCCAGACTAAAGCACCCATCGCTGGCGAACAGGACACCTACTGGGCGGTGTGCCGTGCGTCCGCTTTGATGAGGCGATACAACTCGAGTTCGTCTGGACAACCACGGGGGCTCACCCACGGGCCGGCCTGAGTGAGTGCCGCTTCAAGCGCGGTCTTCTGCGAGCGGTCACGAACGAGGAAGTAGAGTCCGGCGGGAAGATCATCCACGCGGTGAACAAAAATGGCCAGGTGAAGATGCGGCCGCCAGGAGAGGGTGCTGAAGGGCACACGGCCTGGGAGAGCCAACGTTTTTTCAAGCATCCGATAGAACATCTCTCGGGTGAGTCCCGTCGCTCCGTCCATCGCCACCGCGCTGCGGCGTTGACGAATCATCTTGCGAAGCGAGACCGGACGCATGTCCAACGACGATGCTTTCGGCGGACCATGACCCGCCTCATACCGACCGACACCACGCGGCTTCCGCGTCGCTGCTGCAGGATCATCCACACCCCAATCCACATGAGACGGACTCAATTGATTGGGCGTGCCCCGCCAGTCGAGCGATGAAAACTCCAGCACCTGATCCCGGGGTAGCGCTCTCTCGTTGGTGTCCGTTTCGCGCGGCACCACCGCCATGAGCGCCTCCGCGTGTTCCGGTTCGGCACCGTGATCCCGCGCGGTACTCATCAGGCGCGCCAGCTCATCCGCGGCCACGTCATCCAGCAGTAGGGTCTGCCATCCCAGGCCGGCGGCCGCGATACTGATCGCGCCGATGGCGTGTCCAGCATCATGTTGGCAATAGCGGTAGGCTCGTTGCCCGTACTTCCAGGCCTCTCGCGAATGAATGGACGCGAGTCCTACCAAAAACGTTCCCGACGGAAAGCTCACATAGAGCTGTTGCCATAGCCCCAATGCAAACACTGCCCGCGACTCCAACTCATGTTCCTTCGGTGCGTAGTGGCCGACCATCGGCTCGTAGCAGAGCCCCTAAATCGAACCGCAAATCAGGCAACCCTCGGTTGGATGCAGATTCCCGCTCGACGGATTGACTCGGAGCGCCCACCGGGTCCCCCCGATGCTCTTCCAGGCCGATATCGCCAAGCTGTCGTAGAAGAGTTGAGAGATGCTCTGCAGGTTCACCGGAGCGGGGGTGGTATTCGGCCCTGAACAAAGGCGTCGTCGAACAGCGGTGTGTCCGTCGGCGGGGGTTTCTCCAGAGGCACCAGGTGCGCACCCGCATACCGACGAAACGGGTTCGGCTGCGTAGCCCAATCCAGATATCCTGGTCCACTCGCATAGCGGTGGACGTGATGTTTCGTGACGTCGTGGTAGTGGAAAATCGTCTGAAGCGCGTTTGAGCTGTTTCCGGCATCGTCAGTCGTCATCACGTGGGCTGGCCGCACAGAGAGAGCCGCCACTCGGGTCCGTTCCCGGCGTTTACGTCACGCCGGTCTCGCGGCTCTAACTCGTCGAGCTCGAGTGTTCGGTCGTGCGTGAGGAGACATAGTGTCGTGTCACCGCCACACTGCTCTGAGACGAATCGTGCCAAGCGCCTCTCGTTGCCATCGGGGTAGTTGAAGATGACGACGGTCTGGCGAAGCGCGACGCCACGTGTCTCGTAGGTCGCTAGGTCGCAGTAATCTGCCTCGATCAGATGAACGCACGCCGCGTCGATCAGACCCTGGGCCTCGAGTGTCTGCAGATTCGTCCGTGCCTCGGCGTAGAGCGCCGGGTCTGCCTCGATACCGTAGACCCGCCGTGTCGGATCCAAAGCTGCCAGCACAGCCGGGATCCGACCATCGCCGGTGCCCGCGTCGATCACGTGGTGACGTGGCGTCGCCGCGCTGAAAAGCCCGATCTCCGTTAGCATCTCGATGGCTTCTTCGATGGCTCGAATCGGTGTGGGTACCCAGATGCCGCGGCCGGTCTTCCGGATCGGCAGCGTACGTCCGCCCGACGCGGCCGACCGCTCGAAAAACTTCGCGAGCTGCTTGAGGGCCACGGCCCTGCTTGGCGTCCCCTGTTAGTCGGCGACCGCGGCCTTCAGACAGTGCGTGTCGAACGCCGTCGTCAACTGCGTGGCGATGTCGTGCGCTTCCTGATTTTCGATCTGATGGCGTTCCATCATGTAGATCACTTTCCCGGCGCGCAGGATCGCGATCGAGGGAGACGAGGGCGGATATCCAACGAAGTAACCGCGAGCCCGCTCGGTGGCTTCCACGTCGGCGCCCGCGAATACGGTCGCCACCACATCCGGCCGTACGGCGTACTGGAGCGCGAGCGCGAGACCGGGTCGAGCCTTCCCCGCGGCGCAGCCACAGACCGAATTGACCACGATCATGAGCGTCCCGTCTGTTTCCCGAACCGACGCATCAACATCAGCCGCCGTGCGCAGCTCCTTGACACCAAGCTGGGTCAGCTCCTGCCTCATCGGTGCGATGAAGAACTCCGGATACGACATCTGAACCCTCCGATCGGTTTCGTATGTTGGAATATAGTTCAGCTATTCGGTCCTCGCGAGACTATCGCTGGTGAGCGATTATGGTCAAGATCAGTGACGTTGCGGACAGTTCATGGGGGAGTCGACATGAAGAGACGTGATTTCGCTGGAGTTGCCGCGGTAGTGCTCGGCCTGTGTCTTGCCGGGACGCCGGCATTCTCTCAATCGCAGACGCCGACGGAGGGGCCGGCTGTCGACGGCTCACCCGCGTGGTTTCTCCAGGAATCATTTCCAGACCCAGGTGGACGAACACTCGTCGATCCGGCTGGAAACGTCACGACCGTGCCTCACAGTGAAGCCCGCGGCTACCGGACGGCTGCGGCGGGGACGCCGCGATGCAGCCACTCGCCAATCTGCGGCAATCGAGTCGGCCGCCGCCGCCAGTCATTGCAACGTGTGCAGTGGGAACAAACGCTGGGGTACACCTTCACCTACCCCGATGTGTTGCCTCCCGGCTACGGCGGTGTCCCGGCGGTGGCCCTCGATTCGAACGACAACCTCTGGGTCTTTCAGCGCGCTGCGGCCGGCAAGCCGCAGCTCTTCAAGCTCGATCCGGATTACCGCCTCATCCTGGAGGTCGGCCCGGACGTGATCGGCTACCAGGACAAGGCGCACGGCATGGCGGTCGATGCCGAGGACAACGTCTGGATCACGGCCACGAATGGCGCCACGGTGATGAAACTCAGTCCCGAGGGCGAGCTTCTCCTGACGATCGGCGAGAGTGGACGTCGGGGGGACTGGAATGAAGCCGAAGGACAGCGGCTGCTCTGGCAGCCGGTGATGGTCGCCTTCGCGCCGAACGGCGATGTCTATATCGGCCAGGGTCATGGGAACGAGAGCCCCAACGACACCGATTCAGATGATCCGGCCAACAACCTCGGGGCCTCGAGGATCGTGCATCTCGACAAGAACGGCAGATTCATCAATCAGTGGTACGGCAACGAGGCCGGACCGGGAAAATTCAACTCGGCCCATGGGCTCGCCGTCGATCCCACGAACGGCGATGTCTGGATCGGCGACCGCGAGGATTACCGGATCGTCGTCTATGCTGCCGACGGCACGTTCCTCAAGACGCTGCAAATGAGAAACCTTCCGTGCGCCCTCTATTTCGACTCGCACGGTCAGCCATGGATGGCGAGCGGTCAGGATGGCCAGTTCTTGAAGCTGGACCGAAACGGCAAGGTGCTTGGCGCGATCGGAAACGGAATGGGCATCGGGACCGGCCAGTTCATCGAAGCCAGCTACTGGGTCATGGACCAGGACGACAACCTGTATGCAGGCGACACGGCCGTTGGCCGCGTCACCAAAATGGTGGCGCCAACCCGCGCCGCTGCCCAGTCCGCGGGCTCCTCGACCCCGCCGCGGACGTCGTGGGGTGAACCGGACCTGCAGGGCGTCTGGTCGTACGCCACGATCACCCCCTTGCAACGGCCGACCGAGCTGGCCGGGAGAGAGTTTCTGACGGACGAGGAGGTGGCCGAGCAGAACCGCGACGCGGCCACTCGGGCCTCCTCGGAACGCCGCGGCGAGCTCACGCCCGAACGCGACCTCGGCCTCGCGTATAACCAGGTCTGGTGGGATCGAGGCACGTCCCCGGGCGCACGTCGCTGATTGTGGATCCGCCTGACGGGAGACTTCCGCCGTTGACACCCAAGGCTCGGAACAGACAGGCGGAGCGCCAGGAGTATCGGCGTACGCACCAGTACGACTCGTGGGAGGACCGACCGTTGCAGGAGCGCTGTATGACGTACCAGCGTTCACCGCCGGTGCCGTCAGGCTACAACAACACGTATCACATCTTGCAGACGCCGGGATCCGTCGCCATTCTCAACGAGATGATCCACGACATTCGCTTCATCTGGGTGGACGGGCGTCCGCATGTCAGCCCGCGCATCCGCCAGTGGAACGGAGACTCGAGGGGCCATTGGGAAGGCAACACGCTCGTCGTCGAGACGACGAATTACAGCGACAAGACGACGTGGAGAGGATTCCCCGGGGCTGGCCACACGTTGCGTGCGGTCGAACGCTTCACGCGTGTCGACGCCGACACGATCGATTACCAATTCACCATCTACGACCCGACGACGTATACGCGACCGTGGACCGTCGAGCTCCCGCTGACCCACCTCCCGAGCTACGTGCTCTATGAGTACGCGTGTCACGAGGGGAACTACTCGATCGCGAACGTGCTCACCGGCGCTCGCGCCCTGGAAGAGGAAGAGGAAGAGGCCGCGCCCCCGGGATCGCGGTAAATCGACGACGGATGCGTCGTCAGATCCCCGCGTGCCAAGAGTAGCCGGCTTCTGGAGCCGCCGATCCCAAACCCTGGCCGAAGCTGTCCAGGCTGTCGGTGACCGTCAGGCGGGAGAAGGTACTTCACGTTCTTGTAGCCGAGTTGGCGCGGGACGCGTAGTCGCAGCGCGGCGCCGTATGCCGTCGGCAGCTCGTCGCCGTTCATCCCGTACGCGAGCAACGTCTGGGGGTGCCGCGCCTCGGACATGTCGATGCTGTCCCACCACCCCGGGTCGAGGGAGAAGACCACGACGTACTTGGCCTGGGGCAGCACGCCCACGCGATCGAGGAGCTGTGCGAGCGGGACCCCCGTCCATTCGGCGATGTAGGACCAGCCCTCTTCGCAGGCCAGGTGGGTGATCTGGGAGCGAGCCGGGAAGTCCTGAAGCTCCGCTAGCGACAGCGCCCCCGGCCGGGCCACCAACCCGTCGACCGAGAGGCGCCAGTCCGCGAAGCCGCGCTCCGCGAGCGGTTGGTAGACGTCGTCGGGTGGAGGATTGCCGTTCACCGGAGCCGACGGGGAGATGTCGGCGCGGCCAAACTCCCGCGCCGTCGACCCGGCCGACATCAGCAGACGATGCGACGCGTAGGTCAGCGTCTCGCCCACGCCGTAGATGCCGCCGTGGTCGGGTGGGATCTCAGGCCGTACTGGCTGGCGAGACGGATGGCGGCGCCCAGGCCGGACGCCCCGGCGGCCGGCGCCAGTCCCCCGACGATCAGCTTGCGACGGGAGAGCGAACCCGTCGTCCTTGGCGGTCGGCTCCTATTCATGTTCATGGCGGCTCCGTCGGGTGGCGCCATGTCCAGTGATCATCGCTGCCGTGCGAGTCCTGAATCCGGCGAGGACCACCATGCCGACATGGCCGACAAAGAAGATGACCAACAGGACCGACACGAAGAAGTGGACGGTGCGCGCCGACTATTGGCCGCCGAGGATCGTTGCAAGCAGAGGAACACCGACGCGATCGCGGGCGACATCGCGAGACCGGTCCAGATCGCCAGCGGCAGCAACAGGAAGACCACCCCCGAGTAGGCCAGCCGCTGCAGCACATTGTAGGTCGACGATGCGTTGTCCCCCAGGTGGGCTAGCCGCAGGTGGTCCGCGACCGCCCGTGACAGCGATACCCAGGAGAGATCACGACCCGCCGGCACGACACTCAGTCGGAAGTGCCGAGTGAGGAGCCCCGACAGCACATACGCCAGGCCGTTCACGACGCATACCCAGGCGGAGAGAAAGTGGAGGTGACGGGCCCAGCCGTTTTGACCCAGCATGAACGGAAGCGGGAGCTCGATGAGCGCCGGCGTCTCCTAATTTCCCACCTCGCCCCAGTACAGGCGGGGATGAGCAATGAGGATCGCCACGCCACTGACGAGCAACCCGAAGAAACTCACGGTGTTGACCCAGTGCGTGATGCGGACGAGGGCCGTGTGCCGGGGAGCCTCCGCGGCTTCCGCCACTGGGATCGAGCGGTGCGCCAGGGACGGCGCAGACGCGGCCATGTTCGAGGTGATGATAGTAGCCGAGACCGCGGGTAGAATCACCCTCAGATAATCCGAGCCACCATGGAGGCCCCGCAGTTCACGCCGTTCACCGGGCATCGCGAGTATCCAGCCGAGGAGATGCAGCAGCGAGCCACCGACTTCGCCGCCACGATGCGTCAGCGGCGCACGGTGCGACAGTTCTCCTCACGGGCGGTGCCCCGCGGCGTGATCGAGGCGAGCCTGGACGCCGCCGCGAGCGCGCCCAGCGGCGCCAACATGCAGCCGTGGCACTTCGTCGTCGTCAGCGACGCCGGCGTGAAGCGGAAGATCCGCGTGGCCGCCGAGCAGGAAGAGCGCGCGTTCTACGAAGGACGGGCCTCGCCGGAATGGCTGGAGGCGCTCGCGCCGCTCGGGACCGACGCCGACAAGCCGTACCTGGAGACCGCGCCGTATCTGATCGTGGTGTTTGCGCAGCCGTACCGCCTTGAGCCAGACGGTCGTCGGCTCAAGCATTACTACGTTTCTGAGTCGGTCGGGATCGCGACCGGGGTGCTGATTACCGCGTTGCATCTGGCCGGTCTCGCCACCCTTACGCACACGCCGAGCCCCATGGGCTTTCTGAACACGCTGCTCGACCGTCCGGACCACGAACGTCCCTTCGTGATTCTGGTCGCCGGCTATCCCACCAACGATGCGCGCGTGCCGGTGATCGCCAAGAAGCCGCTCTCGGACATCGTGTCGTCGGTCTGAGTGGCTATGGAATAATGGCGAGGTGCTTGAGCACAGTCTTTCGTCGTGCGGGCGTGCGGCTCTCCTGGCGGCGGTGACGCTGCTGCTCGCGCTGGAACCACACGCCGCGGACGCACGCATCAAGCAAACCAACCTCTCCGTCGCCGCCGGGGCGAGAGTGACCGGGGTGAATGGAAGCGCGGCCACCGGCCGTTGCCTCCTCCTCGTTACCTCGGTACGCACCAAGGCGCTCGGTCACTGCACGATCGAAGGCGGGGCCCCGCTCACGAGCATCCGACTGCTGGTGGATGGATTCGACACGCCCGTCTTAGTCACCCCGGTCTCCGACAGTGGCCCGGTGACGTTTGTCATCGATCCGCTTCCGGCCGTGGTGGTGCGTGCGCTTTCGGCCGGCGCGCTTCGGTTCGAAGCGCACACGAGCGCCGGTCTCGAGGCGCGCGGCACCGTGGCGAAAGCGACCAACAGTGTCCAATTGTTCGTTCAGTTGCGCGCGGCCGAGGCGGTGCCGCCCGGCAGCACGAACGCCGCTGGACTGTGCATCGTCACGATCGCGTTCGCGCCGCCGTTCCTCGGCGTCGACTGCGTCCACGATCTCCCCGACCCACAGAGCCTGACGCTCCACCGCGGCTTTGCGCAGGAAACGGGCGACGTCTCGCTCGACCTGAGCGCCGCGCTGGGCGGTCGGAACCCGGCGGCCTGGGAGCCGCTCGAGACCGAGCTGCTGTTCGAGATAGCGGCCGACGGCACGTACCTCCGCATGGAGGGCGCCGGTGGTGGCGATGTCATTCGCGGTCAGGTCGACGGCTGCCGCACGACCAACACCACGGCGTGCATCTTCGGGCGCTTTACCGTCGAGGCGATCGGACAGTCGAACGACGCGTCCGTTCCGACGGTTCCCGCGCGGGTCGAGACGCTGTCCGCCCCCTTTGACAGTCTCGTCGGCGACGCGAACGTCGCCGCCCAGACGCAGACCGTGCTCTTCAGTCTGACCGCCGACAACGACCACTCACTCCTCGTAGAGATGATCGATGGCTGCAACCTGCGCCAGGGGATCATCCTGAACGCCGTCGGGACCGACTTTGAGTCGTACCGGTACATCGTGACCTTCGGCGACCTGTTCTTCGGGACTTTGGATAGCCTGCTGACGCACGCTACTGCTCCGGTGAACCGGCGCGCCTCTATTCTCCTGCCCTGCCTGATACAGACATCGCAATAGACTAGGCTGCTTCCAGCAAGGGGGTTCTATGTCTTTGAACCGGTGGACGGTCTTCATCACCGTGCTGGTCATGCTTCCCGCGAGTGCGTTCGCACAGGGGAAGCGCCCGATGACCATGGTGGACCTGCTCGACGTACCAATCCTGAACGATCCGCAGCTATCTCCGGATGGTCGTCAGGTGCTGTATGTCCTCGCGGAAGCAGACTGGCAGGCCAACAAGCGGGTCAGTCACATTTGGCGAGTCGAGTCGGATGGCTCATCCACCACGCGGATGACCAACGGCGACGACGGTGAGACGAGTCCCCGATGGTCACCTGACGGTTCATCGATTGGGTTCCTGGCGACGCGCGGCGAGGAGGAAGGGGCGCAGATCTACCTCCTGCCCAACACGGGCGGCGAGGCCCGTCGGTTGACCGAACATCCGACCGCCGTATCAAACATGACCTGGGCACCCGACGGAACAGCCATCTACTACCTCGCTCCAGACCCGAAGACCGACGACGAAGAGACCCGGCAGGAAGCGAGCGACGACGTCTACCAGTTTGAGGAGGATTTCGAGCAGCGGCATCTCTGGCGGTACACGCTCCAAGACGGGAAGACCGATCGGATCACCGATGGCGAGTTCTCGGTCTCGGCCTGTAGCGTGTCGCGCGACGGCGAGCAGATTGCGTGTCATCGGGCCCCGAACTCCGTTCTCGAGTACGCCGATTCGAGCGAGGTGTGGATCATGAACGCGGACGGGACCGACGCCCAGCGCCTCACCGACAACGGGGTACGGGAGCGCAACGCCCGGGTGTCGCCGGACGGTACCGAGGTGCTGTTTCTCGCCCGCACGAACGACCGCTTCGAGAAGTACTACAACGGCAACGTGTTCGTCGTGCCGGCGAACGGTGGGAAGGCACGTGTCGTGGAGGCCACCCTGGCTTATGACGTGGTGCAAGCGCGCTGGTCGCCAGACGGAGCGGCATTGGTGTTCGTGGCGAATCTGGGCGTGCGCAGCGAACTGTTTCGGCTGACGGTCGCCAATGGCGTGGTGGAGCAGCTTACCGAGGGTCGGCACGCGATTCGGGGATGGATGTACGACGCCAGGGGCGATCGTCATGCGCTAAAGATCAGCGGCGCCGAGAGTCCGGGGGACGTCTGGGTGATGTCGGCCGGGGCCACCGAGCCGCGTCGCGTCACCCGTGTCTACGACTACCTCGCGGAGCAATTCGCGCTGCCCCGACAGGAGCGCCTCGACTGGACGGCCGCGGACGGAACGACGGTCGAGGGGCTCCTCCACTACCCGGTCGATTACCAGGAAGGCCAGCGGTACCCACTGGTCGTGCAGACGCACGGCGGACCGCAGGCCTCGGACAAGTTCGGGTTCGCCGGCAGCCTTACGAGCTACGCTCCGGTGTTAGCCGGTCACGGATATCTCGTGCTGAGGCCGAACTATCGCGGAAGTACCGGCTACGGCGACACCTTCTTGCGCGACATGGTGGGTGGGTACTTCAAGAATGCCCATACCGATGTGATGAGCGGCGTCGACCACCTCATTGCGCGTGGCCTGGCGGACGGGGACCGGATGGCCAAGATGGGATGGAGTGGCGGTGGACACATGACGAACAAGATCGTCACCTTCACCGACCGCTTCAAGGCGGCCGCCTCCGGGGCGGGAGCGGCGAACTGGGTCTCGATGTACGCGCAGAGCGACACCCGCAGTCAACGCACACCATGGTTTGGCGGGACGCCGTGGCAGGTCGATGCCCCGGTTGACCTGTATTGGGACCACTCCCCGTTGAAATACGTGGCCAATGTGACCACCCCCACGATCTTCCTGGTCGGAGAGAACGACCGGCGTGTCCCGATGCCGCAATCGGTGGAGATGCATCGGGCGCTCAAGAGTCATGGCGTGCCGACGCATCTGTATGTCGCGCCCCGCGAGGGTCACGGCTGGCGGGAGTTGCGCCATCAGCTCTTCAAGATGAACGTCGAGCTCGAGTGGTTCGAGCGATACGTCATGGAGCGTGAGTACGCGTGGGAAGAAGCGCCCGCTGATAAGGATCAGCAGGAGGAAGCCAAGTAGTCTGGACGTTGGCGAGCCACTAGTGCCACCATTCCAGGTGCCGGGCCAAAGACCCCTTGCTCCATGGCGTTGACCGGCGTAGGCTGACGGTGTCACACGCAGGAGGTCCACCATGCCATCCAGGCGGACCGAGGACGCGTTGCAGTTACTGCGGGCGGAGTATCTGGACACGCCAGACTTGGCCCTGACGCCGTCGCAAGTGGCCGGACTCGTGGATCTGGACCCGCCCACCGCCGAGATCGTCCTTCAGGCGCTCGCAGACTCCTGCTTCCTGATGCGCGCCTCGGATGGCCGGTTCGTCCACCGGCGGATGATGAACTAGTCGGATCAGGCCCAGGACTTAAGGACGCGCGCGGCCCAACACGCACGAAGGAGGAGCATCATGCGCAGCCTCACGAGCGCCTTGATTGTCGCCGCCGTCGTGTGTCTACCCACCGAAGCGTCCATCCAGACCGGAAGCGAACACGAGAAGCTCGTCGGGACGTACAAGCTCGTCACGAGCGAGGTCAAGGACCAGAACGGGACATGGCGACCGACCCCGGACTACGACTCGATTGGATACATCACCTACAGCGACACCGGGTACATGGGCGTCCACGTGATGCGGAAGAACCGGGCGAAGTTCGCCGCCACCCAACCGACGCCGGGGGAGGCACAGGAGGCGCTTCGGGGTTACTCCGCTTACTACGGCCCGTACACCGTGCATGAGGACGAGAACGAGCCGTTCGTGGTCCATCACCGAGTCGGCCAGATCAACCCGGGAGGCGAGGTCGACGCGAAGCGCTTTGTCGACTTCGTCGGGAATCAGCTCATTCTGACGCCAGCGCCCGCCAGTGGCGGCAAAGAACAAGCCACGAGACACATCGTGTGGGAGAGGCTGCCGGACGCGCCGCTCTCGGCCGAAGCGCAAGGGTTCGTTGGCTTCCGTCAACTCCTGTACACGGACCGCTATACCGAAAGTGGTGGCCGTGTCGTGACGCATGCGCAGCGGAACGAGGGCCGCGCCGGCTCCTACATCATCTACACGCCGACCGGTCACATGATGGTGCATATCATGGCCAGCGAGGGACGAACGCCATACGCGGGGGCGACGCCCACCCCGGAGGAGGCGCTGGCGGCGTATCGGAGCTACGGCGGGTACTTCGGACGGTTCACCGTCCATGAAGACGACGAACCCCAGTATGTCGTCCACAATCAGGAAGGGCGACTCAGTCCCGGCACGGCGAGTGATGCCGAACGGCTCTACCAGCTCACGGGAGACGTCTTGAGGCTGGGCGGACGGCCGCAAACGACCAACGGCGAGACCACGGGCGGACACCTGTATTGGGAGCTGCTACCGCCGTTGAGCGGCCGGTCTGAATGACAACCTATCGTCCAGAGGCCTACTATCGTCCAGAGGCATAATATGAGGATGACTCTTCGCTGCTCTCTGTTGCTCTTCGCCATGCTCGCGTTGGCACCGGTCCAGGGCTCCGCCCAGCCTGTCGAGTTCAACCGCGACATCCGGCCGCTCCTCACCGAGGCTTGCGTGGCGTGCCACGGCCCGGCGGAAGCAACCCGTCAGGCCGACCTGCGGCTCGACACAACTGACTTCATCGGGACGGTCGTGGTGCCGGGCGACGCCGAGGGCAGCCCACTGTTTCAACGCTTGACCACGGACGAGCCGATCGGCCGCATGCCGCCGGTCTCGTCGGGACGGTCGCTGACCGCCGATCAGATCGACGTGGTTCGTCGATGGATCGACGCCGGGGCTAAGTGGGAGAGCGACCTGGCCGCCGCGGACGTCGGCGGGACCGCGGTCGCCGCACGCACGGTCGACTTTGCTCGCGAAGTGCGTCCGCTCCTGTCGGAGAACTGTTTCACGTGTCACGGGCCGGATGAGCAGGCGCGCCAGCGCGGCCTGCGACTGGACGTGCAAGAGGGTCCCTTTGCCGATCGCGGCCAATTCGGCGGTCCGGTCATCGTGGCCGGGAACGCGGCTGACAGCCTACTGATTCACCGGATTACCGCCAGCGACTTGTCGGTGCGGATGCCCTACAGGCGGGGCTCGGCCTCCTCGGTGATGCCGGGTGGCGACGACGACGCGCTGACCGACGCTGAGGTCGAGACGCTCCGCCTGTGGATCGATCAGGGTGCCGAGTGGCAGTCGCACTGGGCGTTCATTCCGCCGGAACGCCCCGCGCTGCCGCCGGTCGCTGACCGCGAGTGGGCACGCAACCCGATCGACAACTTCGTCCGCGCCCGGCTCGAGCAGGAAGACAAGACGCCCTCACCCGAGGCCGACATCTCCACGTTGATTCGCCGCGTCACGCTCGATCTGACCGGGCTGCCGCCGACCACGGCCGAGATTGCCGCCGTCCTGAGCGACGATTCACCCGACGCCTACGAACGCCACGTCGACCGGCTGCTCGCATCATCGGGATACGGTGAGCGGATGGCCGTTGAGTGGTTGGACGGCGGCCGGTATGCCGACTCCAGCGGGTATCAGACTGACGCCGAACGGTCGATGTGGCGGTGGCGCGACTGGGTGATCGGGGCCTACAACGACAACATGCCGTTCGACCAGTTCACCATCGAGCAGATCGCCGGAGACCTACTCCCCGATGCCACGCTCGACCAAAGAATCGCCACCGGCTTCAACCGGAACCACAGCCAGAACGGCGAGGGGGGGATCGTTCCCGAGGAGTTCCTGGTGGAGAACGTGGTCGACCGCGTCTCGACGACCTCGACAGTGTGGCTCGGCTTGACCCTCGGGTGCGCGCGTTGCCACGACCACAAGTTCGACCCGATCTCGCAGAAGGAGTTCTACGAGGTCTTCGCGTACTTCAACAACGTCCCCGAGCGTGGCAAGGCGTTCAAGTATGGCAACTCGCCCCCGGTCGTCACCGCCCCGACCGAGGACCAGTACGCCGAGCTGGCCGAGATCGACGCCAAGCTCGACGAGGCACGGGAAGCGTTCTCGAGCCTCGAGGCCGAAGATGCCGCCGCGCAGACGCGGTGGGAAGACTCGCTGCCCGCGGCCGGGCGAGTCGATTGGGTCCTGCGCGACCAGCTCCTGGTTCATTACCCGCTCGACGGTGACATCGCGGGTGTCTATACCGGAGAGCCGGTGACCGTCTCCCCACCGGTGACCGCCGGGTTACGGGTCAACGCCACGCCACCCGAGAACGCCGCGGCACCGGAGAACGCCACGTTCTCGGTGAACGTCACGTTGGAGGATGGCCAACCGCACTTCGTCCCCGGTCGGGTCGGAGAGGCAGTCAGCTTCGATGGCCAGCGTTTCATCAACGCGGGCGACATTGCGAACTTTACCTACGACGACCCGTTCACGCTGGCCGCCTGGATCTATTCCACGGCGCCTGACGGCGTGATTATGTCGCGAGCCTTGGCCGGCGACCAGGGTGAGCGGGGATGGGGGCTGTACCTCGTGGACGGGAAGGTGCGGGTCAACCTGTCCCAGCGTTGGGCGGACGACGGGGTGCGTGTGGAAACAGAGGATCTGCTGCCGCTCAACGAATGGCAGCACGTGCTCGTGACCTACGACGGCAAGAGAATACCGGCCGGATTCCGGGTCTACGTCAACGGCCAGTCGCAAGCGCTCACACCGTTGCTCGACGGGATCAATAACCCGATGCGGACGCGAGAGCCGCTGCGCATCGGGGCCAGCGGTTCAGCTCCGGAAGATTCCGGCGCCACCGATTCCAGACCTCGTTTTCAAGGCGTGATCGACGACGTCCGCATCTACACGGCGGTCTTGACCCCTGGCCAGGCGGCCGTCGTGGCGACCACGGAATCGCTGAGCGAGATTGCGAGCATCGCGCCGTCCAGCCGGACGGCCGGGCAGTCCGAGAAGCTGCGGCTCGCGTTTCTGGACCAGTACGCCCCGCCGCCCGTCCAGGAGGCGTGGCGCCAGGTCAACGACCTCGAGCGCCAGCGCGCGGAGCTCTGGGACAGCTTCCCGACCGTCATGGTGATGGAGGAGATGGAGCCGCGGCGCGATACGTTTCGGCTGATTCGGGGGGCGTACGACGTTCCGGGGGAGAAGGTGAGCCCCGGCGTACCCGCGGTGCTTCCTCCAGTTTCTGAGGATCAAGAGAACAACCGTCTGACGTTTGCCCGTTGGCTCGTCGGTCCCGAACACCCGCTCACCGCCCGAGTCACCGTGAACCGCTTCTGGCAGATGTACTTCGGGACCGGCCTGGTCAAGACGGCCGAGAACTTCGGGACGCAAGGGGAGTACCCGAGCCATCCCGAGCTGCTGGATTGGCTGGCGACGACCTTCATCGATTCCGGCTGGGACGTCAAAGCGATGCAGCGGGCGATCGTGACGAGCGCCACCTACCGGCAATCGTCGACCCTCACCCCGGTGCTGCTCGAGCAAGACCCCGAGAATCGCCTGCTGGCTCGTGGACCACGTCTGCGTCTGCCGGCGCAGATGATCCGCGACCAGGCACTCTCACTCGCCGGGCTGCTCGTCGACAAGGTCGGCGGGCCGTCGGTCAAGCCGTACCAGCCGGAGGGCCTGTGGGCCCAGGCCAGCCAGTACTACCAGCAGTCTGAAGGAGACGACCTGTACCGCCGCAGCCTGTACACGTACTGGAAGCGAACGCTCGGGCCGCCGGCGATGCTGGCGTTCGATTCGGCGACGCGCGAGACGTGCATCGTCCGCCTGAGCCGAACCAATACGCCGCTGCAGGCCTTGAACCTGATGAATGACGTCACCTATGTCGAGGCGGCGCGCAGGCTGGCGGAACGCATGGTGACGGAAGGGGGCACGACGCCGGAGGCACGCGTCGCGTTCGCCTATCGTCTGGCGACGGCGCATCGACCCCGGCCCGACACGCAGGCGGTCCTGGTCGATGGCTTCCACCACCACCTGGACCGCTACCAGGCCGACCGGTCAGCGGCGCTGCAGCTCGTCAGCATGGGGGAGCACCCGCGCGACGAGACCTTGGATATCGTAGAGCTGGCCTCCTACACCATGGTGGCCACCCTGATCTTGAACCTCGACAGGACCATTACGAAGGAATAGCCGATGGATCCAAACCCTGAACTTGAGTTACTGCTCACCCGGCGCCGTTTTCTCGAGCTCTCGAGCACCGGGATCGGTGCGGCCGCGTTGGCAACGCTGGTGAACGCGGATCTTCTGGCCCAGGCGTCCGGCGGCGCTCCGGCGGCGTCCGGCGGGTTGCCGGGACTGCCGCATTTCGCGCCCAAGGCCAAACGGGTCATCTATCTATTCCAGGGGGGCGCGCCATCGCAGCATGAGCTGTGGGACTACAAACCGAAGCTCGCGGAGCTTCGCGGGACCGAGCTGCCGGAGTCAATCCGCGCGGGACAACGCTTGACCCCAATGACAGCGACGCAAGAGGGCTTCCCTGTCATCCCGTCCATCTTCAAGTTCGCCCAGCATGGCGAGTCACGGGCGTGGATCAGTGAGCTGATGCCACATACCGCCAAGGTGGCCGACGACCTCTGTTTCATCAAGACGATGCACACCGAGGCGATCAATCACGACCCTGGCATTACCTTCTTCCAGACGGGGGCCCAGCTCGCGGGCCGGCCCAGCATCGGCTCCTGGCTCTCCTACGGGCTCGGGAGCATGAATAATGACCTGCCGACCTTTGTCGCCATGGTCTCGAGTCGTGGTGGCAACCCGGTGTACGACCGACTGTGGGGCAGCGGGTTTCTTCCCAGCGAGTACCAGGGCGTCAAGTTTCTCTCCACGGGAGATCCGGTCCTGTATTTGTCGAACCCTCCCGGGATCGACGGAAGCGCCCGGCGGCGCTTTCTGGACGATCTAGGGACGCTCAATCGGCAGGATCTCGCGGAGTTCGGCGATCCAGAGACGACCACGCGTATTTCCCAGTACGAGATGGCCTATCGCATGCAGACCTCCGTGCCGGAGCTGACCGACCTGTCGGACGAGCCAGACTCCGTCTTCGAGCGGTACGGGCCCGATTCCCGAACGCCCGGGACATTCGCGGCCAACTGCCTGCTCGCCCGGCGGCTGGCGGAACGCGATGTGCGCTTCATCGAGCTCTTCCACCGGGGGTGGGACATGCACACCCAGCTCCCAAAGCGCATCCAGGTCCAGGCCAAGGACGTCGACCAGCCGCAGGCGGCGTTGATCCAGGAGTTGAAAGAACGCGGGATGCTGGACGAGACGCTGGTCGTCTGGGGCGGTGAGTTCGGACGCACGATCTTTTGCCAAGGCAGGCTCACCGACGAGACCTACGGGCGCGATCATCATCCACGGGCCTTCACGATCTGGATGGCGGGGGGCGGCGTCAAGGCGGGCACCACGTATGGCGAAACCGACGACTTCGCCTTCAACATCGTGAAGGACCCGGTGCACATCCACGACCTGCACGCCACGATGTTGCACCTGCTCGGCATCGACCACACGAAGCTGACGTTCCCGTACCAAGGCCGCAACTTCCGCCTGACGGACGTCCATGGGGAGATCGTGCAGGGCGTCTTGGCGTGAGCCAACGCGGCCGCGGGATTCGAGTCTCGCGGACGTTGGGCTCGGCCCCAGAACCGGCTCTGCTGCGGGCGGATCTGCGCCCATGGCGCGCTCAGCTCAACTATCCACGAGCGCGAGCATTGAATCGCGGCCAGGCACGATGCCCGTTCTCTCTTCGGGTCCGACGTCAGCGCCCGGCACCCGCAGCGATCGCGGCGTTACGCGCGGCTTCGTTCTGCGCGCTCAGTCCACCGTTGGCACCGCCGAAGTTGATGATCCGGTAGCCTTGCTTCATCTTTGCCGCCGCATTCGCCGCACTGACGGTCCCGCCACACGGGAGACGACGTGTCTGGCAGACGCCCAGAATCTTCTCGATCGCCGCGTTGACATCAGGGTGCGTGGAATCGGGCACACCCAAGGAGTTGCTGAGGTCACCACCCGCACCGAGATAGAAACCTCCGACGCCCGGCACCTGGGCGATTGCATCGGCGTTGTTCACGCCCTCCACCGTCTCGATCATCGGCCAGAACAGCAGGTCGCCCTGCGGATTGAGCGGCCAGAGGTCGGCGCGCCTTCTATACTCAGTACCCGAGATGCCCCAGAACCACGGGGCGTTTCCGGCGGTACCGCGTACTCCGCGCGGGGTCGGGATCCTCGAATCTCTCTGCGGCATGTACCGCATCGTGCGGACGACGTTTTCCGCCTGCTGCACCGTCTCGACGTTGTTGATGAGGACGCCCATCAGGCCGAGGTCGAGTGCGTGCTTCACGACCCACTGGGCGTTTTCGCTCCCGTACGGCGCAAATCGCGCGAACACCGCCGGGTGCGCCTGGCCGTTGCCTCGCTGGAGAATCCCCGCCTTATCCGTCATTCCGGACAGAAAGATCTCCAACTGATCGAAGCGCATCGCGTTGTGTTCCATGTCGAGGTATACATAGTCGATGTCCGGATCACGCGCGAGGGAGCGTGCATTCTGCAGTGACAGATCCGATGTGCTCACGCCAAAAACGTGCTTCCCTTGCGAGAGCTTCTCGACGACGGGGTTGAGATGCAGATACGGCTGTTGTGCCGACGGTGCCGATACGAGGAGCGCAACGAAAACGGCGCCGGTAAGGGTGTACAGCAGAGGACGAGGATGGGATGGGACCACGGGAACCTCCTGTTCACTCGACGCGAGCGTACTTCTCCACGTGCCTGCCGACAACCTGACGAGATCCAAGCCCCGCGCGGCGTGGGCACGGAGGTAGCACCATGACACCGTTTGCTGTTCGCCGTTCTTCGGCCGTCTGGCGGCTGGTCGCCTCCGCCCTCAGCGTCGTCCTGGGCGTCGTCGCTGCCTCCGCCCAGACTCGACAGCGCGCGACGTCGCTGAGCGGCGTGCCGGCGGTGGCGCTGCCAGACGGGCCGGTGGTGCTCTACAGCGCCGACCAGCCACGGATTCGCGTGGTGCCGATCACGACCGGGCTCTCCCATCCGTGGGGCCTCGCCTTCTTGCGCAACGGCGACATCCTCGTGACCGAACGCAACGCCGGAGCCCTGCGGGTGATTCGCGACGGCGTGCTCGACCCCAGGCCCATTCCTGGCGTCCCCGAGGTCTACACCCGTACCCGATTGACCGGTCTGATGGACATCGCCGTCCATCCAGAGGACGACCGGCTGGTCTACCTCACCTACTCCAAGCCAGCGGAGCACAACGGCCGGCGTGGCGCCACGGTGGCGTTGGCACGTGGACGTTTCGACGGCACGGCCCTGACCGAGGTCCGCGACCTCTTCGTGGCCGACCCGTGGGGTGGTACGACGGCCGCGGCGCGGATCGTGTTCGGGCCAGACGGGATGCTGTACATGACCGTCGGCGGTGCCTTCGGCGAGCGCCGGCCGCTCGCCCAGGACCCGAGTGCCCACGCGGGCAAGGTGCTGCGGCTCCGCGATGACGGGAGCGTGCCGGCCGACAATCCGTTCGTCGGCCGAGCGGGGTACAAGCCGGAGATCTATTCCTTGGGACATCGCAATCAGCAAGGGCTGGCCATCCACCCGGAGACCGGTGCCCTGTGGGCACACGAACACGGGGTGCAGGGTGGCGACGAAGCCAACGTGATCCTCGCGGGTCGCAATTATGGCTGGCCCGACGTCTCATACTCGCGCGAGTACGCCTGGGCGCGCGTGTCGGAGAGACCCTGGCGAGAGGGATTTGAGCAGCCGGTGGTCTTTTGGGTGCCGTCTATCGCGCCCTCGGGCATGACCTTCTACACCGGCAACCACTTTCCGGCCTGGCGAGGCGACCTCTTCGTGGGCGCGATGACCACGGGCAGGATTCAGGGCACGGGCCACCTCGAGCGCGTCGTGCTCAACAGAAACGGAGAAGAACTGCGTCGCGAGTGGCTGCTCGCCGACCTCAGGCAACGAATCCGCGACGTGCGACAAGGCCCGGACGGGTTCCTGTACGTCCTGACCGACGAAGATGACGCGGTGCTGCTCAGAATCGAGCCGGCACACGCCATCACGGCGCTGCCCGGCAGCATCGTGCCGGCCGTTCGGCTGACGGAGGCGCGCCTCCCGCCGCTTCCGGAAGCGGAGTGGACCGACGAGCAACGCGCGCTCGTCGAGAAGTACGCGCCCGACCGTAATCCGGGGAACGCGCTCCGCACGTTACTCAGGGTACCCGCGCTGGCCGATCGAGTCTTTCCGGTCCTGCACTATGTTGCGAACGACTCGACGTTGTCGCCACGTCATCGCGCGATGTTGATCCTGCGCACCGCCTGGCTCACCCAGAACGCCAACCTCTGGGCGACGTACGCGAGCCGTGCCGGCGAGGCGGGGCTGACCGACGACGACGTGCGGCGCGTCGCCGAAGGGCCGACGCAAGACTGGAGCGAGTTCGAGCAGGTCCTCGTCGGGCTGGCCGACCAGCTGTTCCGGAACTCGTCGGTCACCGACCAGACGTGGGATGCCCTCGCGGAGGAGTACGACCTTTATAACATGATGGATGCAGTCGTCACGGTGGGCGAGATCATCACCCGGGCAATCTTGTTCAACTCACTCAGGATCCAGCCCGATGACGACACCGCCGCACGCATCCCGACCAACGACGTCGGCTACCGCGTGGTCGTGCCCGACCGCGAGCCGCCGCTCACCACGCCGCGCGTCGAGCCGGAACCGGAAGACGGCGACGGCCTCCGCGTGTCGCGGACCTTCCGTCGGCATTCGAGAATGGCAGAGGCACGCAGCGCGAGTCCGGGTTACGTCAATAACCCCGAACGGTCCCGGCTGGCGCCCCACGACCGCGAGTTGCTCATCCTGCGCACCGGGTGGAACGCGCAGGCGGTCTACGAATGGGCGAAGCACGTTGGCAGCGTCGGGCGCGCGCGCGAGCACGGCCTCGACCCGGTGTGGATCGCGCAGGGGCGGGACCAGCCGGGGTGGAACGCGCACGAGCTCGCGCTCATCGACGCCGCCAACGAGATGTACCGCGACGCGATGATCTCCGACGAAACATGGGACACGCTGGCCGAGCGCTACGACCCGCATCAGATGATGAGCATCGTGTTCACCGCGGCGAGGTACCGGATGGTGTCGATGACGCTCAACGCGTTCGGTGTGCAGCCGCTGCCGGACGATGAGCTGTTCCCGACACTCGAGGGCTACTAAGTAGAGGTGGGGGGCAATCATGAGAACGTTGGGAGTTGGTCTGTTCGCGGCCGCCGCGATGCTTATGGTCGGTGTGATGGGGTGCGACAGTTCTGCCTCCCAAGAAGGCGGGGAGCGTCGCCAGGTGACCAGCGCCGACCTCGAACAATGGAATGAAGAGCTGTCGATTGTGCTGTTGGACGCCATCGAGCAGTGGTGGCGCACCGAAGGCGCGACGCGCTACCCCGGGTCCCGCGAACTGGCGATCCTTCAACGGCGCCAGACTGGATGACTGTTCAGGACGCTGGCCTGGTCCGGATGACGAGATGGGGGCTCTCAATCTCATTACGCCCGCGAAGCGGCAACAAGCAGCCGCCCTCGTGCAGGACGGCGTCTCGGTCTCGTTGGCCCGCGACGCGATGAAGGAACAGGCGATTGACAACCCGCGGCCCTACGAGCACGTCATGCTCGGCATTGGCGGGGACCGGCTCGCCATCTCGTATCACGGGGTGGCCCATACGCATCTCGATGCGCTGGCGCACATCACGGTGAACGGGCAGATGTACAACGGCTACACGCCGCAGGAAGATGTGGTGATGGCGGCGGGCGGCCATGCGAAGAATTCGATCTACAACGTGAAGCACGGTATCTTCACGCGGGGCATCCTGATCGACATCGCGCGCCTGAAGGGGGTGCCGTATCTCGGGCCCGGGACACCCATCTACGTTGAGGACTTGGAGGCCTGGGAGGAACAGGCGGGAATCACGGTGTCCTCTGGCGACGCACTCTTTCTTCGCACGGGGCGGTGGGCACGCCGGCAGGCGGAGGGTCCCTGGGACACGAGCCGCACCGGTCAGCGGCCCGGACTGCACCCATCCGTGATCCCATGGCTAAAGGAGCGTGACATCGCGGTGTTGGGCGCCGACATTCCCCAGAGCGTGGCACCCTCCGACATTCCCGGCGCGACCGGGCCCGTGCACGATTTCGCGCTCGTCATGTTGGGCGTCCACCTGTTTGACAATTGCGATCTCGAGGCGGTGGCAGAAGCCGCCGCCGAACGGAACCGCTGGGAGTTCTTGCTGACGGCCGCACCGCTGCCGATTTGGGGCGGCACCGGGTCGCCGATCAATCCGATTGCGACCTTCTGAGGCCGACCAGAAAAGCATCGTAAGAGCACGGCGGGTGTCGAAGAATGGCGTTCGATCGCCGGTTTCAACAACGGTCAAATCAGCGAACCGCTCGGATTCCTCCCAAGATTCGCCGACCCGCTTGCTAACATCGCTGAGGTGCGCGCAGTACGCGCGGAGCTCGTCGGATCGGATTTCCGAGACGTATCGATCTCTTCCTTGACCACGCTGACGCTCGGGTATTCGGACCGGCAGAGGAAAACTATCCGGGTCTGGGCCGGCGATGGATCTAGTGCTCCAGCGGTTCTGAACCGCTAATCTCAGTAGCCCTCGAGTGTCGGGAACCGCTCGTCTTCCGGCAGCGGCTGCACGCCGAGCGCGTTGAGCGTCATCGACACCCTCCGATACCTCGCCACGGTCGCGACGATGCTCATCATCTGGTGCGGGTTGTAACGCTCGGCCAGCGTGTCCCAGGTCTGGTCCGAGACCGTCGTGTCCCGATACATCTCGTTAGCGGCTTGAATGAGCGCGAGCTCGTTGGCGTTCCAGCCTGGTGCATCCTCCCCCTGCGCGATCCAGAGCGGATCGAGGCCGTGGTCGCGGGCGCGGCCGACGCTGCCGACATGCTTCGCCCACTCGTACACCGCCTGCGTGTTCCACCCGGTGCGCAGAATGAGCAGCTCGCGGTCATGCGGCATCAGCCCCGACCGTTCGGGGTTATTGACGTAGCCCGGATTCGCGCTCCAGGCGTCGGCCAGCGCCGGATGCCGCTGGCGGGTCCGGGATATCCGAAGCCCAGGTCCCTCGACCGGCTCGACGCGTGGAATGGTGAGCGGCGCCCCGCGCTCCGGCACCACCACCCGATAGGCGACGTCGTTGGTCGGGAGGCGCGCGCTCGCGCCGTCATCGGGCTGGACGCCGAATGAGTTGAGCACGATCGACAGCGCGGTCGTGTCGCTCACCGTCACGACCGCATCCATCATGTTGTGAAGACTGTAGCGTTCGGAGAGCGCTGCCCACGTCTCGTCGGTCACCGACGAATTGCCGAAGAGCTGGTCCGCAAGGCCGATGAGCGCATCTTCGAACGGATCCCACGCCTCAGAGGACGGACCCTGCGCGATCTGAAGGACCTCCTCCGCCGTCAGTCCGGCTTCGGCGGCACGGAGCGCATGCGTCGCCCAGAGGCTGGCGTTCTGCGCGAGCCACGCCGTGCGCAGAATCAAGATCTCGCGATGTCGAGCCGACAAGGTCGACTCGTTCGCGACGTAGCTCAGAAACGGAAAGATCCGATCGGCCAATTCCGGAACGCGGATCAAGGTCCGGAGCGCGTTCCCCGGGTTGCCGTCCGGCACGTATTTCTGCACCAGCGCCCGCTGCGCGTCGGTCCACTCGGCTTCCGGGAGCGGCGTGATCCGCGCCTCCCTCAGGCGACGGTGCGGTTGCACGCTTCCGGGCAGCCCGGTGATCGCCCGGGCGGGCTCGATTCGGAGCAGGGCGGCGTCGTCTTCCTCGGTCAGGACGTAGAGGTAGCCGTCGGGGCCTTGTCGAACGTCGCGGATCCGTTGCTTGAGCTCGGCGAGCAGCCACTCGCGCCGAATCTCTTCGCCGCGTCGGTTGAACACGATTCGCTCGAGGTGGCCGGTACGCTGAACCCGTCCCACCGTCATCGAGCCGACAAAGAGGTTGCCCTGCCACGCCGGGAACTGGTCGCCGTTGTAGAAGGTCAGCCCCGAGGGCGCGATCGACGGCCACCACAGGACCTCCGGCCTTTCGAACTCTTCGAGCCACGGCGTGTCCGACACCCGCAGCCCGGAGTACTCGCGGCTCGTGGAGGCGATCGGCCAGCCATAGTTGCGGCCGGGTTGGATCATGTTGACTTCGTCGCCGCCCTGCGGCGCGTTCTCGCTTGCCCAGAGCGTGCCGGTCTCCGGGTGGAAGACCAGACCGAGCTGATTGCGATGACCCAACGAGTAGATCTCCGGCAAGTACTCGGCCTGGCCGACGAACGGATTGTCGTCGGGAGCGGTGCCGTCCTCGTTCAGCCGCAGCACCTTGCCGACGTGGGTGGTCGGGTCCTGCGCACGCTGCCCGGTCGACGGCGCCCTGATGGCGCCCCCGACCGTCATGTACAGCTTTCCGTCAGGCCCGAACACGACCCGAGACGCGGCGACGCCCCGACCCCACCCGTCGGCCACGAAGAGGTCGCGCACTTCGGTCAGCGCCCCGCCGTCGAGACGGCCGCGCGCCAGCGCGATCGTCGCGCCACGCCGGCCGTCGCGCTCCATTGGCTTGGAGTAGGTGAGGTAGATAAGCCGGTCGTCCTCGGGATGGACGGCGATATCCATCAGACCGGCCAATCGGGTGCCGGTGTAGACCTCGGGCACCCCAGGAATCGGCGTGGGGTCGAGCACGCCGTCGCGAATCACCCGCAGGGCCCCGGCGTTGCGTTCGGTCACGAGGATGTCGCCGTTGCGCAGAAAGGCGAAGCCCCACGGATGGGAAAGCCCGGTGGTGACCGGCACCACGCGAATCCGTGGCTGGTCGGCGCTGTAGAGCACCACCGGCCCGTCTGGCAGCGCCACCGCCGGCACGCCGCTTAGCGCCGTTGCGCGCTGTCGAGTCTGGGCCGAGGCGGTGCCGACGCCCAGGACGACGCTGAGGGCGCAGGCGACGAGCGACCAGACGGCTGAAGAACGGCGAGTGGCAAACGATGTCATGGTGCTACCTCCGTGTTGCGATTCTGCTCGTGGCATATCTATCCGTCAACCATGGGCGAAATCTGGGAGAGGGGAATGGGTGTATAAGGGTGTGTGGGAGGTCGTATCAAGATGGGCACTTCGCTTAAGGTCAGAGGCTGGATGGTGGCGACGGCGATTGTGACGGCCGCCGCGGCCGCCGTCCTCTCGCTGTCGGTGGGAACGACCGCCGGTCAGACCGCGGCCTATCGCGCGCCACGGTTGCCCGGGACGGCACACCCAGACTTGTCGGGCATTTGGCAGGCCTTCGTCACGGCCAATTGGGACGTTCAGGACCATGGTGTGCAACCGGGACCTTTTGTCGAGCGCCTCGGCGTGTGGGGCGCACAACCCGCGGGGCAAGGCGTGGTCGAGGGCAATGAGATCCCGTACCGACCGGAGGCATTGGCGACAAAGCGTGAGAATTTCGAGAATCGGTTGGCCGTGGACCACGACAACGTGAACACCGTTGGTGACCCGGAAGCCAAGTGTTATCTGCCGGGTGTGCCACGCGCCACGTATATGCCCTTTCCCTTTCAGATTATTCAGAGTACGGAGAAAATCATCATCGCGTATCAGTTTGCGAGTGCCAATCGCACCATTCCCTTGGGCCAACCCACGACGGCTCCCGTCGATAGTTGGATGGGGTGGTCGAACGGTCACTGGGAGGGGGATACGCTGGTGGTCGACGTGCGAGGCTTCAACGGCCTGGCGTGGTTCGACCGGGCGGGGAATTTCCATAGCGACGCTCTCCACGTCGTCGAACGCTACACGCCCATCAGTCCGTACCACCTCATGTACGAAGCGACGATCGAAGACCCGAACGTCTTTACGCGACCCTGGAAGATGAGTATGCCCCTCTATCGTCGTATAGAGGAGGACGTGCGATTGCTGGAGTTCAA
Organism: Vicinamibacterales bacterium; assembly: GCA_963662965.1. Classification (GTDB taxonomy): domain Bacteria; phylum Acidobacteriota; class Vicinamibacteria; order Vicinamibacterales; family UBA8438; genus DTWD01. The sequence continues at coordinate 1,872,617 of OY759970.1, forward strand.
GTGCGTGGACCTCGCCGAGGAATATGTGTACGGAGGCCTCGTCGCAGGCTCAGGCAGTGGGGGAGGTACAAGGTGAGGCATCGATGGCTCGTAACCGCAGGCTTGCCGGTCGTCGTGATCGGGGTGATCTGTCTAGCGTCGGTACCGATCGCGGCCCAAGCTCCCGCCCGTACCTCCTGGGGCGATCCGGATCTGCAGGGCATGTGGGACACTCGGACCTACACACCGTTCGAGCGCCCAGTGGAGTTCGGTACGCGGGAGTTCATGACCGCTGAGGAAGCCGCTGAACGGGAGCGGCTTGGGCTACGCCGCATCGTGAGTGATGACGACGATGACGCCATCGCAGACGAGCTCGTGCAACAGGACGTGAGACGATACGCCCGGTCGGACGCCACGGACGACGGCCGGCCCGGATTCCGGATCGCGGGAGCCGAGTACAACGCCTTCTGGAGCGCCGACCCCACCTCACCCAAGCTGTCCCTGCGCACGTCACAGATCGTGGATCCACCCGATGGGCAAATGCCGCCATTGACGCGCGAAGCGCTGATGACGTGGGAAGCCAGAGAGCAGGCGCGGAGCGTGCGTAGCCAGGCCGACGACTGGGAGGACCGGGGCCTGTCGGAGCGTTGTATCACCCGTAATGGTCTGCCTGGCGAAATGCTGGGGAGTGGTCAGCAGCCGCTCAAGGAGATCGTGCAAACACCCGGGTACGTGAGCATTGTGATGCCCTACGGGTATGTTCGGATTATCCCAGTGAACCGAGTGAACGAAGGCGAGCCGGCTCCTCTGGGGTCAGCCATCCGCCAGTGGAATGGCGATTCGCGTGGCCGGTGGGAAGGCGACACCCTGGTGGTCGAGACGGCGAACTTCAAGAACACCGTGAAGAATGTCGTTCCGGCTCACGGGGGGCCGTTCGGCGGGTCGGCGCACGTCCACTATTACCCGGGAACCGGAGAGACATTCCGTTTGACCGAACGCTTCACGCGGATCGACCCCGAGACGCTCGAGTACCGTTACACGGTCCAAGATCCCAGCGTGTTCGTAAGACCCTGGAGCACCGTCAACTATTTCACGCTCGATCCGTGGACGGCCGAAGGCAATCAGGATCGGCTCTTCGAGTACGCGTGTCACGAACACAATTACGGCATGGTGAATGCCATCCGAGGCGCGCGCACTGATCGGCAGTGGGCGATGGACGAGGCGGCTCGCGAGACAGCCATCCGCGAGAAAGAGCTGCAGGAAAAACGGGAACAGTTGACGGCTTGGGAAGAGTCGAATACGAGCGGCCGCTGACACCGTGCCATGAGACACCAGGTGGATTTCGGAAGCAGGAGGCAGGTCCGATGCGAACAACGGTAGTGCTTGTCGGTGTCGGCGTCGCGTTACTCGTGGTTGGAGCCGTCGTCCCGGTGTGGGCGCATCATGCATTCGCGGCGGAATTCGACGCGAGCAGTCCAGTTGAGTTGAACGGCACGGTCGTCAGGATGGAGTGGGTGAACCCCCACACCTGGATTCACATCGACGTGGCACAGCCAGACGGGTCCGAGGAACGGTGGATGATCGAAGGTGGTCCGCCGACCTCGCTGCTCAGGCGGGGATTCACGAAGGCGTCGTTGCTGGCGGGAACCGAGGTGTTTGTCGAGGGGTTTCGGGCGAAGGACGGATCGCAAAAAGCGAACGGCCGGGACGTGACCTTCGCCGACGGGAGCAAGCTGTTTCTCGGTTCGTCTGGTACCGGCGCTCCAATCGACGGTAGGGATCAAACGGAGCGGCGGTAAGTCGCCGGCGCACACCGCTGGGCTCAGTATCGGAAGAGATACTGGATCTTCGTGAAGACCGCCCGGTTGGTCTGCTGATACCCGGTGCCCGTGATGTTAACCTGGTCCTCGATCTCGAACTGCTCACGCTGCAGGTAGTGATCGTCGTAGCCGATGTAGAACGCGGTCCCGGAGTTGACGCGATAGGTAAAGAGGAAGTTGAGTCCTAGCGTTTCGTCGTAGGTGTTGACCTCGGTGATGTTCCGGAACAGCAGCCGGTCGGTGAACTGATAGGTGCTCAGCGCGCGGATGATCTTGACGTCGAAGATCTGTCCGTTCTCGTCTCGCTCACCGTCGTTGATGCCGTGGACGAAGAACCCGCCCGGGTCGCTGAACCGGCTCGTGTTGATGTTGATCTGGGACTGGAATCGAGACACGGGTCTGAAGCCGATGAACGCAAACAGGGCGGTTTCCAGACCGATAAACGGGTTGGCGCGGTCGAAGTAGATCTGGTCGCCCCAACTGAGTCCACCCCCGAACCCGATGAGGCGACTGGTGTTCACGTTGCCAAACAATCGGTAGTTCTGCTTGGTGAAGTTGATCCCTTCGAAGCGCTCCATGTCCCGATTGGCGGTGAGGTTGGCGCGGATGTTCTTCGCGAAGTTGCCGCTCAGTCCTGCGCTGAGATTCTCGTCCTCCAGCACCTGGTCGAAGTTGTAGTTCTGGCCGTAGCGGACCTGGGGACCCCAGCTGAGCACCCAGCTCTCTGGCCACCACTGATACTGGATGCTGGTGTCGTAGCGCTGCATGTCGGTTCGGCGCACGAACCCGATGTCGGTCTTGAAGTCGGGGGACAGCGAAAAGGCGTCAATTGAATAGCTCAGGTTGCGCCCTCGCTTCCGAAACCCGAAGTCCATCAGATACCCGTCGCTCTGGAGGGTGTCATCGCTGAGGTGCTGGGTGCCGAGCGCGCGGAACCCGAGCTGGTGGGTGTCGCCGACCCGGAAGTTGCTGTCGAGTCCGGCGAGGCGGCTGTAGCCGTCGAGAAATTCGCGGTCAGTGAAGATCGCCCCGATAAACGATTCGGAGTACAGGTCGTAGCGCACGCGACCGACGAACGTCTGCGCCGACTGATCGAACGCCGGGTTGAACGGATCGTCAATCCCCAGACTCGCGCCCTCGTCGTTGGTATAGATCACGCCGAGCGTGGTCTTGCCGGCCTTCCCCGTCAGCTTCGCGCCGTAGAGCGGGTCGACGATCGTGCGTGTGTGGACGACGGTCACCGGAGCCTGGATCTGGAAGATCTCGGCGCCTTCGAGAAAGAACGGCCGCAACTCCGGGAAAAACAGCGCGAACCGTTGGTTGACCTCGACCTGGGGACGGTCCGACTCGATCTGTGAAAAGTCGGGGTTCAACGTGAAGTCGGCGATAAGGTTCGACGTCACGCCGTACTTGAAGTTGGCGCCCCCCTCGGGTCGTGGCTTGCCGTCGACAGCCTTGCCGACGTCGGCATCGAACGAGCCGAACCGGAACGCGGTGAACGTCGGTTGGATCTCGATGTTTCGGCTGGTCGACAGCCCCGTCATGCCGTCGAGGACCCCCATTTGGGGAAGGAATCCGGCGATGTCTCGCGAGATGGGCGACCAGACGAGTGTTTCGTCCTTGCCTCGGATCTCACGCACGATCTGGAAGCCCCACGTGTGCGGCAGGTCGTTTCCGCGCTGCGGGTACCGCAGGCTCTTGAACGGAATGCTCATTTCGACCGTGAAGCCGTCCTCGACGAGTTGACCGCCGGTGCTGTAGAGGGCGTCCCATGACCGGTCGCCGCGCGGCACCCCGCCTCGGCTCCCACCGCCGCCGCCGCGGCCGCCGCGACGGCCGCCGCCGAACCCCCCGCCGGCACCACGGCCGGCCACGATCGAGTCGCCCTGCACGCCGTAGCCGTTCACCGAGAAGACGTAGGCACGCTGCTGGTCAAGAAAGGTGTCGAAGTAGACGGAGATGGTGTCGTCGCTGAAGCCGGCCCGGTCGCGGTCCACGCGGTTGGCGCGCATGATGCCGGGGTCCTGGTACTTGGCATGGACGGCGAGGTAGATGTTCGAGTTGTCGTACGCCAGGTAGACGTCGGTGTCCTCGGTCGCGGGCGCGCCGTCCAGCGGCCGCTGCTGGACGAACCCGGTGATCCGTGCGGCGTCCCGCCAGACGGCATCGTCGAGTCGACCGTCGACGTCGGGCGGGGTTCGGGTCCGCACGGGCCGCACCGTGACGCGACCCGCCAGGGCGCCCGCGTTCCCCGCGGCCGGCGCTTCCCGGAACTGTGGTGGTTCCTCACCCACGGTGATGCCACCGGTCACGGCGGCAGCCGGCGGCCTTCGGCTACGGCCGCTGTCGTTCGCGCCGTCGCCGCTGTCCGTGGAGGGTGTGAAGGACGGGACGGCCGAGAACGCTCCACCGTTGCCTTGCCCATCCGGAGCGCCCGGCGAGTCGGCCGGACCTTCACCTTCAGCCGGCCGACTCCGACGCGACGGTCCGGGGCGAGCGTCGGCGGCGGCGACCGACGGGGCTCCGCGGCCGGCGATCTCGGCGAACCCCGCGCTCAACTCGGCAACCACGCGGTCCTGCAGGGCGAAGAACTCATCGAGGCTGCCGTCGACCGTGACGCTCGCGTGGGCGCGGCCGGTCTCGACGCTGAGAATGCGGGCCGTAATTCGCAGCTGGTCTCCCAGGCGCTGGAATCCACCGGCGACGATCCACGCGACGTCCAGCTCCCTGGCGAGGTCACGCGACACCTCGTCGCTCAGCGCGAGCGCCGCATCTGGGCCGTCGGCCTCCAGCGAACCGAGGAAGGCCTCTCGCCCCACGACCGAGAGCCCGGAGAGCCCTTCGAAGTCGGTGGCGACGGTTTCCGCGATGCCCGCCCCGAGCCAGTCGTCCTCAGGCTGACCCGAAATGTTGGCGAACGGGAAGACGGCCACCGTGCCCTGCGCGGCACCCTGGCTGTAAGCGATCTCGCATAGGGCCAGAAACGCCAGGCAGAGCAGCGTCACCACCGGCACGGTCCCACGACGAAACGCGATCTGACTCGAACTCACAATCAACCTCTATCGACAGGTGTCGACTAGCCGCACGGCGAATCGCCGGCGAAAGTAGCTATTCCCCGATACTTCGTGAGACGCTTCTCGCGGCCGACTCGTTTAGCCCGATTCTGCCTCGCCGCCATTCCAATTTTACTCGGCTACTTAGTTACAGCGGACCGGTTTAGACGGTTGTGGGCCGTTCGAAGCTGTGAGATAACGGAGAGGCTAAGTGGCATGATCGGCGGAGATTTCGAGAGAGGATGTTTCATGAGACGTTGCGCGTTCGTAGTCGCCACCTGGTTGCTCGCGCTGTCGCCGGCGGCCGCCCAAGATTCACCGTTGGACTATCCGCAGTGGCGCGGTCCGGCGCGTGATGGCTCCGCGGCGGCGTTCGTCGAGCCGGCGGCCTGGCCGGAGCGGCTGGACCGGAGCTGGGCGGTCGAGGTCGGCACCGGCTACGGGACCCCGATCATCATCGGCGCTCACGTGTACACCTTCACGCGGCAGGACGGCGATGAGGTGCTGAGCGCCATCGACACCGCCACCGGACGCATCGTGTGGCAAACGCGCTATCCGGCGCCGTACCGCGCGAATGCGGGAACCGAGCGCCACGGCCCCGGGCCGAAGTCGACGCCGCTCTTCTCCGACGGCAAGCTGTATACACTCGGGATCAGCGGCATCGTCTCGGTGTTCGATACGGGTGACGGGACCTTGCTCTGGCAGCACCCCGCCCCGCCCGTCGATCCGCTCTATGCCACGGCCATGTCTCCGCTGGTGGACCGGGGCCGCGTGATCTTTCACGTCGGCGGCCACGACCAAGGTGCCCTGACGGCGTTCGACGCGGACACGGGAGCGGTCACCTGGCGCTGGGACGGAGATGGGCCGGCGTATGCGTCACCGATCCTCGCGGAGATCGACGGAACCCGGCACATCGTGACGATTACGCAGCGGCACATCGTCGGGGTGTCGGCCGACACGGGTGAGCTGCTCTGGGAGCGGCCGTTCGTGTCGAACAGTACCAACAACTCGATTACGCCGATCGCGTACGACGACAGCCTCATCGTGTCGGGTCACAACCTCGGGGTCACCAGGTTCCGACCGGTGCAGCGGGAGGGCCAGTGGGTGACGGAGACCGTCTGGAACAACCAGGATGTGGGGCTCTTCATGAGCAACGGCGTGTTGGTCGATGATACGTTCTTCAGTATGTCCCATACCAACAGCGGCCAGTTCTTTGCCCTAGACGCCGCCACCGGAGAGACGCTCTGGTCCACACCGGGTCGGGAGGCGACCAACACGTCGATCGTCAAGGCGGGCGATCTGCTGTTCCTGCTCAATGACGATGCCGAGCTCATCGTGGCCCGAGCCAGCCGCGCGCGATTCGAGCCGTTCCGGCGCTACACGGTGGCCGACAGCGCCACCCAGGGCGCAACCGGCGATTTCGGGGAACCGGCTGTTCGTGAAGGACGTCTCGACGCTCGCCCTCTGGACCTTGGACTGACACGCGGGCGCGCGTTCTACCGCGCTCCCGCCGTCGCGGTCTCTTCGGCGCGCGCGCCCGCGAGGATGCCTTCCATGGCGTAATTTCCCTCGTGGCACGCGTACTCAAAGATTGACACGCGGTCGGTGATTCGCGTCATCGGCCGCGCCACGGTCCACGGACGGGTATACGTCCGCGGGTCGTCAATCGTGAACTGATAGTCGATCGTGTCGTCGTCGATGCGGGTGTAGCGTTCGGTCAAGTGCAACGTGTCGCGCGACCCTTGATAGCTCGTCTTCGGGTCGAAGTTCGTGGTGTCGACGACCAGCGTATTCCCCTCCCAATGACCACGCGAGTCGCCCATCCACTGAGGGATGGATCCGGGCAGATGCGGACGCCCATCCAGCGGAATGATGCGCGCTTCGTGGATGAGCTCCTGGAAGACCACGACGTACCCGGGACTTTGAAAGACCTGGTAGTTGCTGCTGTACCAACTGCCGATGCCATTCCACCCGCGCGAGATGCAGCGGGTCCACCGGCTGAGGTCCGTGTAGGTGTCGGGTGAGTTCGACGGCCCACGAGTGCTCCGCTCGGCTCGTTCGGCGTCGATTCGCGCCTGGCCTTCCGGCGACAAGGGCGGAATACGCCCGTCCGGTGGATCGGTAATCAGCGACGTGCGTGTGAGCGCCTTGCCGATGTCGCGCCAGAAGGCGTTGTAATTACCAACGCTGCCTTCTCGCGGTGGGAGATCGAAGTTCGCGCGATTCGTCGATTCCCGCGTCTCCGCCTCCTCGACCGTCAGCGCGTCTCTCCCCGCCAGCGGTCCCTCAAGCGGTCGTTGCAGAGGTGTGGACGTTTGGCTGTTCCATTGCCCCTGTAGATCCGGGTCGCCCCACGCGGTCAGGGGTGGAGTCCAGGCGCCCGCAGCGGCCGTCTGGGTCTGACTAGTGGGCACCGCCGAGCCCGGCACGAGCCCGATCACGATTAACACCGCCGCGAGACGTCGATGCTGCATCTGACCCCTCCCTCACCAGCATTCTATTGCGCTCCGCGAGGCACTGATCCACGATCGGCCATGACCAGACGAGAAGTTTGTTCAGCGCCGCTAATCTTAGGTCGTCGGGACGCGATGCGGTTGCTCGGCGCCAGCGCGGCTGGTGCGGGGCTTGGCCTCGCCGCGGCCTGCGGATCGGGTGCGGAGCCCGAGACGGAGATGGCTGACGAGCAGGAGCCGGCTCAGACCACGCCGTCAGTCATTTTTCCAGATGGTGCCATCGTTCGCACCGTGCTGGCCGATGTTGACCCGGACGCTCTGGGCACGGGGGCCACCTTGTTCCACGAGCACCTGGCCTTCGATTTCAGCAGCCCGCCGCCCGAGCCCCGGGCGCCCGGGACGTCGGAGCCGCCGCCACCCTCGAATGCGGACATGGTCGACCTCATGGTCGAGGAGCTCCGGATGGCCGCCTTCGACGGGGTGAGCTGCATCGTTGATTCGTCAATCGGGCCACGCACCGCACAGCAACTCGAGAACCTCACGGCGATGGCGACCGCCTCCGGTGTGCACGTCGCGCTGGGCGGCAGCTACTTCCTCCAGCCACGGTATCCGGAAGAGATTATCCGGCTACCTGAAGAGGAGATCACGGCGCAGCTGGTTGAGCAGGCCAGCCGGGAACGATGGGGTGCATTGGGCGAAGTCGGCAGCTCGTTTCCGGAGATGCATGACGACGAGCGCAAGATGATACGCGCCATCAGCCAAGCGCATCTCCAAACCGGGCTCCCGATCTTCACCCATGTCCCGCACGAGAGCTGTCCGTCGTGTGCGATCGATCAGATCGACATCTACGAGTCGCAGGGTGTGGACATGACCCACTTGTGTATCGGACACCTCTCGACCGTCAAGCGCTCGGATGACCCGGGCTGGGCGACGCACCAAGAGATTGCGCGCCGCGGCGCGTTCCTCGGCTTCGATACCGTGGGCCATCGGATGAGCTCCTCGTTCATCCCGGAGCGGGAGAAAGTGGACATGGTCCTGAACGCCCTCGAGGCCGGGCTCGAGGACCACATCCTGCTGTCGTCCGACTTTGCCAACACGACACAGATCAAGGCGAACTGGGGCAACGGCTTCTCGACGGTCCTCCTCCAGTTCGTGCCGAAGCTTCGCTACTTCGGCGTGCCCGAGGAAACGATCCACAAGATCTTGGTCGACAACTCGCGCCGATGGCTAGCCTATCAACACTTCATCTTCCCGGACGATACCGTTGCGGTAAAGAAGATAAGCGGTTAGGGCGTCGAGAGGGCCGGCGGACTCAACCGACGCCGGCGGGCTCTTAGTGCGGATCTACGGTACCGCAAAGCCGCACGGTATCGTCAGCGAGTTCCACGGGAGTGCCAGACCAGAAGGCGCAGAATCTGATTACTGAGAATCTGAGACGGGCATTCCAAAGATACGATGGTCATTTTTGAAAGCGCGTCCATCAGCGTGAGCGTACGACGGATGTCGCTGGCGAACGCTCCGCCCGAGCAAGTGTTTGACTGAGGTCAATCGTCTCGCTTATCTACTTGCGCCTGGCGCATCCTCGGTTTCCACGTCGTGTCGAGAAACGGAGGCGGGAGGTATGCGTCCCGCGCCGGCATTTGAACGCTGAACAGACTGTCAGCGTCCATCACTTCATCTTCCCGGACGATACCGTTGCGGTAAAGAAGATAAGCGGTTAGGGCGTACACTTCGTCCGGCTTCAGACAACATCGTTCGTAAAGGATCCCGCCTAACGAAGGTCTCCTTCCACCGATAAATCCCAACTTCGCGTGTTGCATTTGTAAATCGAGCGGCATCATCTGGTTGATGTAGCTCCAGATCATCGTCGCAAATGGGTGGCTCGCAATTCCCTAGGCCGTCACCGCAGCCCGCGCTGACGTGCGGCTGACTCGCCGAAATCGTTCCGAACCTGTCCCGAGGCGATCGAACCGCGACACGCGCGTGCGAATCGCGCTAGGGCTGCGCGAAGACCCAGAGGGCGGCGCCGCGGTCGGGCGGATTCTCAATCTCCGGCGCGAGCACCGAGTACGCGCGGGTGAGATACCCGCCACTGCCGACGATCACCGCGATGTATTGCCGCCCGTCGACGGCATAGCTGATCGGCGGGGCGTTCGGCACCTCGCTCAGTCGGGTCCCCCAGAGCCGATCGCCGGTGGCGGCGTCATAGGCGCTGATTCGCCGGTCGAGCGAGCCGGCGAACACCACACCACCGGCCGTGACCAGGGCGCCCGTGGTCTGCGGCGCGCGCTGGCGGGCAATCCAGACGGTCTCTTTGGTCTCGAGGTTGATCGCCTCCAGCCGCCCATAGTTCCCGTCGCTCTCCGGCCGAGGCCGCACCGTCCATCGCACGCCTGTCGTCAGGCTTCCTCGTTCGCCTTCGGCCACCGGCACCAGATCCATGCAGGCCTCGACGATCGGGACATAGACGATCTGCGTGGTGGGGTCGTGCGCCGTCGGCGACCAGCTGCGGCCGCCTCCCACGTGAGGGCAGAGCGTCTTCGTCTCGCCGTCGCCGGGAATGAGCGTGGGATCCTGGATTTTCCGACCGGTGACCGGATCGATGGAGGTGATTCCGGTCTGTAGCCCGAGATCAATGGACGACACGTACTTACCGGTCTTCGTCTCCACGATGTCGAAGATCGCTTGCTTGCCGATGGTCACAACGACGCTCGTCGGGTCGCCGTCGACCGGCAGCTCCATGATCTGCCGTTCGAAGGCCCAATCGAGATCCCACTGCCCGTTCGCCTGGTGTTGAAAGTGCCAGGCGAGCTCTCCCGTGTCCGGGTTGAGCGCGAGCGTGGAGTCGAGATACAGACCGTCGTTCGTCATGCCGGGGGTGGCGGTCAGGTCGCGGAGCGGCGCGGTGTCGTAGGTATTGCCCGGTCCGAAGAACGCGAGGTTGGTGATGGGGTCGTAACTTCCGGGAACCCAGACCGATCCGCCGTTGCGCTCTACGTGGGGGATCCCGTTCCAGGTGTGCCCGCCGGGATCGTCCGGACCCGGGATGGTTCCGAAGCGCCAGGCTTCTTCCCCGGTCTCCGCATCGAGCGCCACGACGTAATTACCCCCCTCGTGCCGGCCGGTGGTCCCCACCATCACCTTCCCTCTGGCCACCAGCGTGCCGCCCGTCATCCGCAGGCCAACCTCGAGGTCGCCGACCGGCTGATCCCAGATGACGTCGCCGGTCTTGACGTCGAGCGCGACGACGTGGGCGTCCGACGTCGGGACGTAGAGCCGATTGCCGTAGATCGATAGCCCGCGTTTGAGGCTCGGTGACACCGTCCTCGGCAGCCGCCGGGAATAGTGCCAGAGCAAGTCTCCGTTGGCGGCATCGAGGGCCTGGACCTTGTCGCCATAACCATGCACGAAGAGGACGCCGTCGTGCACGATCGGAGTCGACTCGTTGGGACCCAGGGGGAGCGCCCACGACCAGACCAGTCGCAGATCCGAGACGTTGTCCTTGTTGATCTCATCGAGCGGGCTGAAGCCGGACGCGCCGTAGGTCCGTCGCCACAGCAGCCAGTCGGCGGGGGGGGGATCATGCAGCATGGCATCGGTGACCGGTCGCACGGCGTCGAGTGGATTCCGTCGGACCGGCCAGGGTGGGAGCGCCGCTCCCGGCGAGAGCCCCCCTCCCTGACCCTGCCAGCCCGGCGACAGCGCCGCGAGCAGTTCGGGATCGGCGGGCAGCGCCGTCACATCAGGTTCCACGCCGTTTTCTTGCAGCATGAACGCGAGGAGCTCCGTATACGTCTCGTCGCCGAGCACGCCCGGTCGGTCCACCGGCATCGTCGTGCTGGTGAGGGTGAACAGTGTCTCCAGCGACCGGCGCAGCCACGTCTCCCGGAAGGCGCCCCCCTTAAGCGGCGGCGCGAACGGGCCGTCATCCAGGTTATCGCCGTGACACGACGCGCAATACTGCGCGTAGGCGTCGAGCCCCGCTTCGGCCTGCTCCACCGTGTAGGTGGCCGGCTCCCGGTCCTCCGGCGCCTGGCCCGCCACGGCGATACCGGCGGGTCCGAGCAGGGTGAATGCGCCGAGCCAGATTCCTAGCCGCCCAGGGTGAACGTCGCCACGCAGTGTCATGGTCGCCTCGCTTCCGGAGGGTCGTGAACGGTGTGACAGAGCGCCGACACTATCACGGTATCGTCAGCAGCTGTGGCTGGCCGGCCGGCAGCTGCTGATCGAAGGCGATCAGCAACCCGGCGTCGGCGGCATGCTGCCCCATCACATCGACGAGATCCACGAGATTGGTTTTACCGAACAGCCTGACGGCGGTGGCGTAGCTCTCTGCGCTCACGGTGTGCGCGTCAAAGAGCTCACGACCGAAGGTGATCATGGCCGCCTCTTCGTCGGTGAGCCCGGTGACCGGTCCCCGATGGCGGACGATGTCGATGACGGCCGGTCGCAGGCCGTGCTCGAGTGCGGCGAGCTCGGTGACGGTCCAGTCGTACTGCGTGTCATACGCACGGGCCGTGACCAGAACCGCCAGGTCGATGAGCGGCCGCGTCACGTTCGCTTCCAGCGACGCGAGACCGGCACCATGGCGCCGAAGCTGCCCTGGTCCTGTGCCTTCGGGCGACAGCGTGCGGCCGTACAGGCTGGGTGTCGTCCCTCGCCACTCTGGGTCTCTGGGTATCAGGGGAAGACGACTTCGCGATTCCGGGTCGATGTCGTCGGGGAGCGTGAACGGCAACGGCAGGAGCTGCGGCCAGCCGGGAGGCATGTGCTGATTGAATGCGGTGAGCCGCACGGCGGTTCCGGCGTATCGGGCCATCAGGTCGACGACATCGACGAGGTTGATCTCGCCGAGCTGGGTCACCGCTCGTCGGTAGGTGTCCGAGCTGAGGTGGTGCGTGCCGAAGATCTCACGACCCGCCTGGATGATGAGCGCCTCTCGCTCGCCAAGCCCCGTCACCGGTCGGTGGTGGCGGACGACATCGATGACGTCCGGGTCGAGGCCAACCGCGACCGCTTCCATTTCATGAAGCGACCACTCATACGGCTGGTCATGCTCGCGGGCCGTCGTAAGGATGGCGAGCTCCATCAACGGGCGGCCGAGGGGGGATTCCCAGCGCGCGTTCATCCCCGACCGGTGCAGCCGTATCGTGGCTGCTCCCATCGACCCGTCTGGCGTGTTGGTGGCGCCGGGGGAAAGGCGGTTGCGAGAATCCGGATGCACATCCGCCGGGAGTGTTCCGTCGGTCTGCGCGCTCGACGCTTCACGGTGGGGCGCGGCGCTGAGCGGGACGTAGGGGGCCGGGGGGACGACGACGATGCAGGCGAGGACAGTGCAGGCGAGGACGATCCCGAATCTCGCGAGTCGGCGCATCAGCTGCCTCCCGATGTAGGGGGCTAGTCTACCGCTAAGCGTCTGTAGTGCACCGTCTGAAAAGAGAGGCTTTCGGAGTTGCGAAAGGACCCGTCGTGCGCGATCATGGACGCATCGGACACTGGCGGACGAGTGGCCATGGAGAGTGAAATGAGCCATCGCAGTTTTGTAGCTTTGGTGACCGTGATCGCAATCGGGGGGGCGCTGGCGCCGGTCGCCGCCTCCGGGCAGAGTCAGGCGCGGAGCGAGGCGGACGGGGCGGCAACGTGGACACCGCCGCGCACCCCCGACGGCCGCCCCGACCTGCAGGGTTTCTGGACGACCCAGACCTTTACGCCCCTGGAACGACCCGACCATCTGGCCGGGAAGGAATTCTTCACCGAAGAGGAAGCGGCCGCGCTGCAGCAGCAGCTCACCGCCGAGGGGGTCGACCCGTCGGCGCGCGACGCCGTCAACATCGAAGATGCGGACGCGAGAGAAAAGAGGCTGTATCAGGCCAACCGCGACACCACCTACGTCCACTACGACAACCAAATCTGGCTGCGCACGCCCGTGCCCAAGGGTCTCTCGAGCCGACGAACCTCGCTGATCACGGATCCGCCGGATGGGAGAATTCCGGCCTTGACGCCGGAAGCCAAGCAACGCGCGGCCGCCGCCGCCGAAGCGAGTCGGCAACCGAGTGCCTTCGACGGCTACGAGACCCGGCCCTTACCCGAGCGGTGCATCGTGTGGCGGCACGAGGGCCCGCCCACGCTGCCACCGGCTTACAACGATATTCATCAGATTTTCCAGACGCCGGATCACGTCGTCGTGTTCACCGAGTTGGCCAACAACGCCCCGCGCATCGTCCCGCTCGACGGGCGCCCGCACATCTCGGACAACATTCGGCAGTTCCCCGGCGACTCGCGTGGCCGGTGGGAGGGCGACACGCTGGTCGTCGAAACCACGAACTTCACCGACAGAAGGCGCTTCCAGGGATCCACCGGAGCCTTGCACGTGGTGGAACGCTACACGCGCGTCGACGCCGACACGATCCGCTATGAGTTCACGGTCGACGATCCGACCACCTGGACAAGCCCGTGGACCGCGGAGATTCCGATGGTAAAGACGGAGGGACCGTTGTTCGAGTACGCGTGTCACGAGGGCAATTACGACGTGCGCCACATCCTCGAGATCTATCGCAACCTGGAACAGCAGGCGGCCGCCGGAGGAGGTGTGAGATGAATCGGAAGCTTCAGCGGGTTCGGTTGCTTGGCTTGTCTCTGTGTGTGCTCGTGACGGTGTCGGTCGTCTGGATTGGATACGCCCAGCAGAACCCCTTCACCGGAACATCCTTCAGGATCGACGCGGAGGGCATCGGCGTCTCCTCGCGCGGCTTCGAGCCCGGTGCCCGGACGCACTGGCACACGCACAGCGCTCAGTTGCTGTTCGTCAAGGAAGGCCGGCTGCGCTATCAGGTGGAGGGACGACCGGTCGGCGAAGCCGATCTGCATGAGACGGCATATTTGCCCCGCGGCGTCCGGCACTGGCATGGCGCGACGCCCGGGCAGGCCCTGACGCACGTCTCCGTGACCTTTCCGAATGCGGCGGGCGAGCCACTGGCCATCGAGTGGATGGAGCCAGTTGATGACGAGCAATATTCTGGGAGATAACCATGAAACGCATGCTATGCATCCCTGCACACGTTGCGATCGCGTTGACGGTCGTCGCCCTCGGCTGTGCGGCACCGGCCTCTGACACAGCCCCTGACCCGGAGCCAGGCGAAACTGGCGCCGCCGCCGCGGACGCGCCGATGGTCAGCGCCAACCTCCAGGTCGATCCGTCCTGGCCCCAGGAGCTACCAAACAACTGGCTGCTCGGCCACGTCATTGGCGTCGCGGTCGACTCGCGCGATCACATCTGGGTGCTGCAGCGGCCGCGGTCGCTGAGCGAGGGCGAACGTGGCGCCGAGCTCGACCCGCCGACCTCCGAGTGTTGCGCGCCGGCTCCGGCGGTGCTCGAGTTCGACCAACAGGGTAACGTCGTCCAGGGCTGGGGCGGTCCTGCCGACGGCTTCGACTGGCCGAACGAAGAGCACGGCATCTTCGTTGACCACATGGACAACGTCTGGATCGGCGGCAACGGCCAAGGCGACGGCCAGGTCCTCAAGTTCGCGCGCGACGGGACGTTCCTGATGCAGATCGGCAGCGCGGGGCCGCTCAGCGGGAGCGACGACACGACACGGCTTGGCCGCGCGGCCGACATTGGCGTCGACGCCGAGACGAACGAGGTCTTCGTGGCCGACGGGTACGGCAACCGCCGCGTCATCGTCTTCGACGCCGACACCGGCGAGTACAAGCGCCATTGGGGCGCGTACGGTAAACCTCCGGTCGACGGGGATCTTGAGCCGTACGCCCAGCAGGCGGATGCCTCACCGATCTTCGGCGACACGGTCCACTGCGTGCAGCTCTCGAACGAGGGTCTCGTCTACGTCTGCGACCGAATGAACCACCGCCTCCAGGTCTTCGAGAAAGACGGCACGTTCGTCCGCGAGGGGTTCATCGGAAAGGCGACCGCCGGGGCCTCGGTGTGGGACGTCGCGTTTTCACCCGACGCGGAGCAGACCTATCTCTACAACGCCGACGGCGGCAACCATCTCGTTTGGACCGTGCAGCACGACTCGTTGGAAACGCTCGGAACGATCGGACGGCGCGGGCGAATGGCGGGCCAGTTCGAGGCGACGCATTCGCTGGCGGTCGACTCGCAGGGGAACCTGTACGTCGGCGAGACGCTCAACGGCCGGCGCGTGCAGAAGTTCGTGCCGCAGACTCAGTGACCCACTGAGACGGTCACGTCCAGCTGGGTGGTCAACCGGCCATCGTTCGCCTCCGCCCTGAGCACGTAGTCGCCGGGGGTCGTGAACGTCGCCGTCACCACCGCTTGGCCGGACTCGACCTCGATGGTCGAGTCCGGTTCGAACGACACGCCGGCTGGCCCGCGCCACACAATCCACGACACCCGTAGGCCGCGGACCGAAGGGCGGCCACCACCGGCGCCGCGACGGTTCGGGATACCGGGGACGTTGTCCGGCGGCTCCGGAGCATCGGGAGCGGCCTTGAGCGTAGGTGGGATTTCCTGCCCGACCGGCCGCTGCGGGTCACCCTCACCCTCTCGTGGCATCGGCAGCCCGTCGTCCGTCACGCGGGCGGTCAACGACACCCCGTTCTGCACCGTGACGCGTGACGGCGCCTCGAGTGTCATCGTTGGCGGCGTGTTTCTCGCCGCCTCCTCGCTGAGTCGCCGGATTCCTGCGGCGTTGGCTCCCGTTTCCCACGTCGGGTCGAGCCACCCCACCGCCTGCAGCCTCTCGCCACGAACGGCCAGGTTCCAGATCAGCTGCTGGTCCCCAAAATCGCTCGGCACCGTGACGCTGAAAACCCGGCGATGCGCCCGCGGGTAAAAGAACGTCGGCTGCCCCGCGTCGATCTCGGTCGGCTCGAAGTGATTGTCCGGACCAACCGGCAGATGGATCTCTTCGAGAAAGTTGCGGTTGAGGTACCCGAAGTGCATGGTGAAGCCGCCGTCGGGGTTTCTCGACCATCCTTCGAAGATCGGCTGCACCGTCTGCCCCGAGTTGTACTTGAGATTGTAGGGCGTCGGCTGGGCGTCGGCGTCAGACGGCGCGCCGAGCAGGAATGCGAGCACGACGACTCCGAGCAGGCATCGAAAACTCATTGGCATGCCAACCTTCCCACCGTGCGCGGGGCTATCGGCCTGCGGAGCACCTCGAACGCGCTCCGCAGGCCGGGCCGCTCTCTACTAGTCGTTGTTGTTGGCTGCAGCCTGCCGCCGCGCCTTTCGATCCGCCAACTCCTGTTCGTACTCCTCGTCGGTCAGGTCGTACCACCCGATCCAGGCGAAGCCCATCTCGTCGATCGTGCGACCGCCGTTGCCGACCCAGTTCACCGCATCCGGGTTGGCCCGGTTGGTCTCGGTGTTGTCGTGCCAGCTGATGGTGTGCAGGATCGTCCCGGCCGGCACCAACGGCGCCACGTCGTCCGCGTAGTTGTAGACCAGGTGCCAGTTGTAGTCGAAGTTCGCGCAGCTGACGACCTCGCTCGAGATCGGCGTGGTCGGATAGATCAGCTCCAGACACTGATACTTGCCGCGGATGTGCATGTGCGGCTGGAACGCGGTGAGCTTTGCCGCCATGTTCAGCCGCTCATAGCCGTCCTGGCGGATGACTGCGCCCCCTGGAATGTCGAGGTCGGTGTTGTGCCGCGCGAGCTGCTTCGACCAGCGGACGTGCTCGGGCACCACGCCCTCGGGATGAAACACGATGCCGAGCTCGAGGCCAGCCTGCACCTCTTCACCGATGGAGTGGAGGTGATAGCTGACCCGCGCCTTCCGGTTCGCCGGCAGCAACACGCCCGAATCCTCCGGATAGATCTCCGCGCCTTTACCCGAGGCGTACTCCACCAGGAACAAGCCTTGGTCTTGCGTGCCATCGTTCGTCAGGTCGTCGTAGTCCTGGTCCACCGCATACGAGAGCGCGTGGTGGACGACCTGGCGTGAACGCGAGTCGACCGGCCGTGTCTGGATCGCCTTGATGTAACGGCTCTCCTCCAGATCGAACTGGGCATACAGCGAGCCAAACAGGTCGGGCCCCTCCGCCGGCACCGTATAGACCGGATAGCGGACGACCAGATCCGGCTCGCCGATCTGCCACGCCGAGCGATCGGGGAACTCGGGCATCGGTGGCATGTCGGCCGGATCACCTCTCGGCGCGCCGCTGTCGACCCAGGTCGCGATCGTCGCGATCTGATCGTCGGTCAGTGAGATGTCGTCTTTGAACTCCTGGATCCCAATGTTCCGATCGATGTGCCAGGGCGGCATTTCCCGGGCGACGACGCGATTTTTGATCGACCGGGCCCAGGGCCGCACTTCGGCGTAGGTCGTCAGCGCCATCGGCGCCATTTCGCCGGTGCGGTGACACGTCACGCACGAGTCATACAAAATCGGCGCGACGTCCTTGCTGAACGTCACGTCGCTCTGGGCTGCGGCGACCGCAGGCGTCAACATCAACGCCAGCGTCGCGATCCCAACGGCGAATACCACACGTTTCATGGCGAGCCTCCCGGATTCCTAGTTCCCCGCTGTCCACTGGTCACTACTTGACGAGCCCCCTCACCATGGGTGAACTGCGTCCGGATGTCAATAGGGAAAAGGTCGTCGCCACCGTCAAAACGGCGACAGGACAATGATACAAATCTGCAACCTATTGATTTCAATGACCTTCCGACCATGAACCAGTAAAACTCTCACTTCGTATCGATCTATCGTGTGCTACCCTGGCAGTTGAGGTTGCGAACCGTTGTGAGCCGTACCGTCATTCACGCTCTGCTCGCGGTCATCTTGTTGACGGCGTCGCCGTTGCGGGCACTCTGTTACGACTCGTGTGTGGCAAACGCGGGGGTCGTGCAGCCATCCGACAATGACACGCCGGCGTGTCACGAGACGCACGACACGGAGCCCACGTCGCCGTCCGACCCGTCGGACGACGGTTGCCGGCACCGCGACGAATCGCCGGCACTGAGTCTGCGGACCGCCCACAAGCCTGTCGACATGTCGACGGATGCACAAGCGTCCGTCCACGTCGTACCGGACCGGATGCACGACACGGCGTCGATGACCTCTCGCCGGGATACGTTGGATCGGCTACTACACAGGGCGCCGGCTCCACCCCGTTTCCCGCTGCCGCTTCGGATCTGATTCCCTCCGCCGTCGAGCTCCAGCTTCACTGAATATCGTCACGCGCACCGCGTGACCCCTTCACCGTGGCGTCGCGCCATACGCGACCGCAGCCCGCGGTGTCTTGGAGCAGATGCGATGGAAGATTCACGCGACGTTCGGTCTCGATCGATCGTTCGGCCGTCGCGGCGCACGTTCGTCAAGGGACTGGCGATCGGAGGATCTGCCGCCGCCTTCGGCCTCTGGCACCCGTCGCGGTTGACGGCCGCCGATCGTAGCCAGGCCCGGGCGAGCCTCGCGGGCACGGACTTCGATCTCGCCATCGGCGAGACGCTGATGGATTTCACCGGGGCGCCGAGGGTCGCGGTGACCGTGAACGACTCCGTACCCGCCCCGACGCTGCGGTGGCGGGAGGGGGACACCGTCACCCTGCGGGTCGCCAACCGGCTACAGGAGGAGACCTCCATCCATTGGCACGGCATCCTCTTGCCCGCCAATATGGATGGCGTTCCTGGGCTTAGCTTCAACGGCATTCCGCCGGGTGAGACATTTACCTACCGTTTCACTGTCCGGCAGGCCGGTACGTACTGGTATCACAGCCACTCGGCGTTCCAGGAGCAGCGGGGTCTGTACGGGGCGCTGGTCATCGAGCCACGGGACCCGGAGCCGTTCCGTTACGACCGCGACCATGTCGTGATGCTGTCCGACTGGACGGATGAGAACCCCGACCGCGTCTTCACCAAGCTCAAGAAGCAATCGGACTACTACAACTACAAGCGCCGCACGCTGGTCGACTTCGTGCGCGACGCGCGACGCCGAGGGTTCGGCGACACGTTCTCAGACCGCCTCGCGTGGGGCCATGTGCGGATGAACCCAACGGACATAGCGGATGTCACCGGTGCGACCTACACCTATTTGATGAACGGCCACGCGCCGGCCGGCAATTGGACCGGTCTCTTCCAACCGGGCGAGCGGGTCCGGCTGCGATTCATCAACGGCTCGGCCATGAGTTACTTCGACGTTCGCCTGCCGGGTCTGAAGATGACGGTGGTCGCTGCCGACGGGCAGTACGTCCACCCGGTGACCGTCGACGAGTTTCGGATCGGAACCGCCGAGACCGTCGACGTCATCGTCGAGCCGTCCGGACAGGACGCGGTCACGATCTTCGCACAGTCGTTGGACCGGAGCGGGTACGCGTGCGGAACGCTGGCCGTGCGCGTCGGGTTGCAGGCGCCGATCCCCGACCTGGATCCCCGGCCGCTGTTGACCATGGCCGATATGGGTCATGGCGGGATGGGGCGCGACGCGCACGCCGGACACGATATGCGCGCGATGGGCGGCTCAGCCATGCAGAGCCATCCACCGAGTGAGCGCAGGAACCCGCTGGTCGACATGCAGACGATGTCGCCCGCGTCACGTCTCGACGATCCCGGCATCGGGTTGCGCGGCAATGGCCGGCGGGTCTGCACCTACTCCGATCTGCGGAGCTTGTTCGTTGATCCTGACGGCCGGGAGCCCGACCGCACGGTGGAGCTCCATCTGACCGGTCACATGGAGCGTTTCGTCTGGTCGTTCGATGGGGTCAAGTTCAGTGACGCTGAGCCGGTCCGGCTCAGCTACGGCGAGCGGCTGCGCGTCGTGCTGGTGAACGACACGATGATGTCGCATCCGATTCACCTGCACGGTATGTGGAGCGATGTCGAGGACGACGACGGGCGGTTCCAGCTGCGGAAGCACACGGTCGACATGCCGCCCTGGACCAAGCGTAGTTTTCGAGTGCGGGCCGACGCGCTCGGCCGCTGGGCCTTCCACTGCCACCTGCTCTACCACATGGAAGCCGGGATGTTCCGGGAAGTGCGGGTGGAGGAATGAGGCGGCTCGCCGGCGGCGTCGCCGTGAGTGTCGCTGTCGTCGCGATCACCGCTGCGGTGCCTGCATCGACGTCCGCGCAACCGACGACCAACCTGCAGGCCGGACAAGACGCCGAGCCACGCACACCGATTCCGCCGATCACCGACGCTGACCGAGCCGCGGCGTTCCCCGACATCGAGCGCCACCCCCCGCACGGCAACTCGGTGCACTACCTCGTGCTCTTCGACCAGATCGAATGGCAGGCGATGGAAACGGGCGGCGGCGTGAACTGGGACACGGCGGGGTGGATCGGTGGCGACCGGAATCGCCTCTGGTTCCGTAGCGAGGGCGCGGGAGAGGATGGCAGACTGGGGGACGCCGAGGCGCATCTGCTTTACGGCCGCGCGTTCGCCCGCTGGTGGGACCTCGTGGTCGGCGTGCGCCAAGACATACCCCGGGGGCCGGCCCAGACATGGGCGGCGGTCGGCGTGCAAGGGCTTGCGCCGTACTGGTTCGAGGTGGAGGCGACCGGCTACTTCAGTGACCGTGGCCAGACGGCCGCGCGTCTCAAAGCCCAATACGAACTGCTGTTGACAAACCGACTTGTGCTGCAGCCGGGGATCGAGATCAATCTGTACGGGAAGGAGAGCCCGGAACGAGGGATCGGCGCTGGGTTGAGCCGCGTCGAGACCGGCCTTCGAGTGCGTTACGAATTCCGCCGTGAGCTCGCGCCGTATCTCGGCGTGATGTGGGAGAACACCTTCGGCCCTACCGCCGATCTGGCGGCGGTCGCAGGTGAGCAGTCGGACGGGCCGCGTCTGGTTGCCGGTGTGCGGCTCTGGTTTTAATACGCGATCAATAGCCAGAGGCTTGACTCTGGAGTCGACTCCAGGGTGCATACTGAAGGCTGCCTACCGGCGGTATCTCGAACTCGCCCCGACGGCCAGCACGCCGACGGGGCGCGGGCCCGCCTGGCCAGACTCGACGACCGCCGATAGCCGCCATCACCCCCGGCCCTCCCGCACCCCCTTGACTTTGACCAGAGCGGGGTGTAGCAAGGCTCATGCGCGCTACGAGTGGTAGAGAAAGTAGGGGGTTGAGATGAGGCGACGACTGCTCGAGTCGATCGGCGTGGCCACGGCGATCATCGGCGTGACCGTGCTGCTGAACATGACGGTGGCGCCGGTCCCGCTCGCGGGGCAGGCCCCCTCGGCCCCGGGCCAGACGGAGGCGGCCCCGGCGGGCCCGACCGCGTGGGGCGAGCCGGACCTGCAGGGCATCTGGACCACCAACTACGAGATCCCCTTGCAGCGCCCGGCTCGGTTTGCCGGTCGAGAGTTCCTCACCGACGAGGAGCGAGCCGAGCTCGATAGGGAGCGAGCCCGCATCATCGGGTCCGACCAGCGGCGGTCGGAGCGGGGGAGTGAGCAGGACGTCGGCGGCGCCTACAGCGCGGCGATCTTTCTGTCCCACAAGTATATGGGCCGACGGACGTCGCTGATTGTCGACCCGCCGGATGGCCGAATCCCTCCTCTCACGCCGGAGGCGCAGCAGCGGAGAGACGCCATCCGCGAGTATCAGCTCGCCCTCATCCAGGCCACCGACGTTTGCCGAAACAACCTACCGGCCTGCGCAGGCGGGCAATACGGTCCGCCGTCACCGAGGAGAGCGGAGCCGCCCCCGTACTACCCGGCGACGGGCGCGGCCGCGGGGGGCGCCTTCAATCGCTCGGATGGCCCGGAGGACCGCGGATTGGGGGAGCGGTGTATGTCGGCCCGCCTGCCCGACTTTGGCGGGGCCGCCGGGTATTTCCTGCGGATCGTGCAGTCGCCGGGCACCGTCTCGATTTTCTACGACACGGGGCAAGGGCAAGGGTGGCAGCGGGTCATCCCGGTGACCGATCGTCCGCATCTGCCGTCCCACGTGCGGCAATGGTGGGGGGATCCGCGCGGTCGGTGGGAGGGCGAGACGCTCGTCGTCGACACCACCAACTTCAGCCCGAAGACCGACTACCAAGGGTCGCGCGAGAACTTGCACCTCGTCGAACGGTGGACCCGGCTCGACGCGGAGACCGTCGAGTATGTTGCCACGATGGAGGACCCGACGACGTGGACGCGCCCGTGGACGGTGGCGGTCGAGCTGAGCCAGCAAAGCAACGAGGCGAACCGCTTCTATACGGAGCCGCGGTGCCACGAGGGGAACTACGGCCTGCCGGGGCTGCTCGCGGGTGAGCGGGCTATGGAGCGGGCGTTCGCCGACGGGCGTGGCCCAGATCCGGCCACCTTGTGCACCGCCGGATGTGGAGGATTCGCCGCCGGATTCGCTGATTCCGGCGCGGAGACGAATCCGTTGCAGAGATAAACAGACAACAGGAGACCCACCATGCGAAACCGGTTATCAGGCTCGACGATCAGCGTGGCCCTTGCCGCGGCTGCGGTGAGCGTGGTCATCGCCGTGTCGATGACCCGCACCGCCGGCCAGGCGGCACGGCCAGACCGCACCGCGGACGGCAAGCCCAACTTCAGTGGCATCTGGCAAGCGCTCAACGAAGCGAATTGGGACCTCGAGGCGCATGCCGCGCGTCCCGGCATCGTGACGCAACCAGGCCCGTATCCGTTTGCCTTCGCCGAAGTGCCGGCGGCTCCGGTGCTCGCACTCGGCGCGGCAGGCGGCGTGCCCGGATCGCTCGGCGTCGTGGACGGCGATGGGGAGATCCCCTATACCTCGGAGGCGGCGGCAATAAAGCAGGAGAACGCGGCGAACTGGATTGACCGCGATCCCGAGCTGAAGTGCTATCTGCCGGGCATTCCGCGCGCGATGTACATGCCCTATCCCTTTCAGATCGTCCAGAGCACGAACAAGATCCAGATGGCCTACGCGTTTACGAGCACGGCCCGGACCATCCACCTCGATCAAGTCGAGGGGCCGCCCGACGATACGTTTATGGGGCATTCGGTCGGTCGCTGGGAGGGCGACACGCTGGTGGTCGACGTGACCGATTTCAACGGCAAGAACTGGTTCGACCGAGCGGGGAATTTCCATAGCGACGCCTTGCATCTGGTGGAACGGTTCACGTCGATCTCGCCCGATGCCATCCGTTACGAGGTGACGATCGAGGATCCGAACGTCTTTACGCGCCCGTGGCGGATCTCGATGCCGCTCTATCGGCGCCTGGAGCCGAATATGCAGCTCCTCGAGTATCGCTGTATCGAGTTTGTCGAAGAGTTTCTGTATGGACACGTTCGCAAGGAGCAGTTGGTGAAGCGCTGGGAGGGAGAGACCATCATCGTGGACATCACACGGAAGGTGCCCCCCGGTGATGAGTTCTATGATTGGTACCGAAAGTAGGCGCGCAGCTCATAGCACGGAGGGTGAAGCGATGCAAAGAAAGCTAGCCGTCGCGGCGGTGGGTGTGGCTCTGTTACTGGCGGGGACAGCGGTCTCGGTGTCGGCACATCACGCCTTTGCCGCGGAATTCGACGCAGACCGACCGGTGAATTTCGAAGGCACCGTCACGAAGATGGAGTGGGTGAATCCCCATGTGTGGATCCACATGCAGATAGAGAAGCCGGACGGCTCGACCGAGAGCTGGGCGTTCGAAGGGGGGACCCCGAACGTGCTGTTCAGGCGTGGCTTTACGAAGCAGTCGCTGCTGCCGGGAACGAAGATCCTGGTCGACGGGTATCAGGCCAAGGACGGCACGAACCGGGCGAACGGCAGAGATATCACGTTCACCGATGGAACAAAGTTGTTTCTCGGTTCGTCGGGCACCGGCGCGCCCTATGAACTGAGACCGGAGAACACCCAGAACGTGCGGTAGCGGTGGCCCTGAGATGACGAGACGATTGCTCGAGCTGTTTGGTGTGGCGGCGGGACTTGTGCAGCGCCGGATGCGGATCTGGATTTGATGGAGAGAATCGCGATCCGCTTCGTTGACGGGACGTGAGCCACACGAGTCCACCGTTCCGAGGCCGATCGTTCTCCTTCTCGCCCGCGGGCAGTTTCGGCCTGGTGCTCGTCTTCGTACTCGGTCTCACCGCAATCGGCCTTCTCGACCCCGTCCGACACAACGTCGCGCTTCAGCGGTCGCTTCTCGGCGGCGCGTCCGTGCTGTTCGCGTGGAACGTCGCCGCGTTCGCGGCGGCTCTACGCACGCACCGCACGCGAACGCTCGAGATCGCGCTTCGGAAGCAGCACTACGTGCAGGCCTCGGCGCAGGCCTTGGTCCTGCTGTACTGGGGCTGGTATTGGCACCCGGTGTTTGAGTCGGGCGTCCTCATCGCCGCCCAGGTGGTCTTCGCGTACGCGTTCGACCTGCTGCTCGGCTGGTCTCGGCGGGACGCCTACCGGTTCGGCTTCGGCCCGATCCCGGTCATCTTCAGCATTAACCTGTTTCTGCGGTTCGCGGATGACTGGTTCTACTTCCAGTTTCTCTTAGTGGCGCTCGGCTTCGCCGCCAAGGAACTGATCCAGTGGGAGAAGGAGGGACGGCGCGTCCACATCTTCAATCCGGCGTCGTTTCCGCTCGCGGTCTTCGCCCTGGCCCTAATGTTCACCGGGAGGAGCGACATCACGTGGGGTCAGGACATCGCGATCACCCAGTTCTACCCTCCGCATATGTATCTGATGCTGTTTCTGGTCGCGCTGCCGGGCCAGTTCCTGTTCGGCGTGACGTCGATGACGATGTCCGCGGTCGTGACGACCTACGGGTTCGGGCTGGTCTATTTCGCGGCCACCGGCGTCTATTTTTTCTACGATTCGTACATCCCGCTGGCCGTGTTCCTCGGCATGCACCTTTTGTTTACGGACCCGTCCACCTCGCCGCGCACCGAGCTGGGGCGCATCATCTTCGGGGTGCTCTACGGGTTGAGTACGGTGGCGTTGTACGTGCTGCTCGGTTGGGCCGGGGTGCCGACGTTCTACGACAAGCTCCTGCAAGTGCCGGTGCTCAACCTATCGATCACGCTGATCGATCGCGCCGCACGCTCGAAGACCCTCCGGGTGTTCGACCCCGGAGCGCTCGGCCGCTCGCTCGCGCCGCGCCAGCGCTACCTGGCCTATATGTCGGTCTGGGCGGTCGTGTTTGCGCTCATGACCGCGGCCGGCGGCCTGGGCGACCGCCATCCCGGCCAGTGGCTACCTTTCTGGCAGCAAGCCTGCACGGATGAGCGGCCGTACGCCTGCACCTACCTGGCCGTCAGGCAGTCGAGCCTCTGCACCGGGGGCTCGGGCTGGGCCTGTAACGAAGCGGGCGTTCTGGACGACGCGCGCTCATCCTCGGCCGACGATCAACGCCGGCTCGATCCTGCCGAGGTCGCGGCCTGGTTCGAGCGTGGGTGTGAGCTCGGGTACGAGCCGGCCTGTGAGAACGTCCGCGTGCTGATGAGTGGCCTCGGTACCGGAACATTCAGGCGCGCCCCACCGACGCTCGCGGACTATCCGATCATCTTGAGGGGAAGCAAAGCGGTGATCACCGACCGCACGCCCGCCGCCCTCTATGCGCGTGCCTGTGCCCAAGGCTGGCCCGACACCTGTTGACTCTTGACAATCTCAAGAGACGGGCGTAGCTACGCCGTGTGTACGCGCGCGCGTGCCACGAACCCGTGGAGATGCTCCCGGTCGCGCGTGGGGAGATCCAAAAACTCGACGCCCACGCCTTCACCCCGCACGGCGTTGCGGACGATGGCCCGACACGCAATGGAGTGGCCGGTCTTGGGGAGCGTGAAGCCGACCTTCATCACCGTGCTCACTGGGTACGGGCCGAGCACCTGCAGACTCGCGCCTCCCGCGCCCACGACTTGCAAACGGCCGCTGTCGAAGGCGGCGGCATCGCCAAAGTTGATATCGACCGTCGTGAGTCCTCGAACTTTGGCGCGGGGATAGCGTCTGGGCTTCTTCGAGATAGCGGGCGGGGTCAGCCGCAGGAGCCACGGCAGAAACGCGGGACCGTCGAACTTACCGAGCTGCTCGTAGACCGGCAGGACGGCCTCCTGGGCGAGATCGCGTGCTTCGTCGGCGTCGTGGACGTAGTGGTAGGCCAGCGCGTAGACCCGTCCTTGGGTATTGACGAACCAGCCGCTCCCAGGCCAGGTCGTCCCCCTGGCGACAACGCTCGACGAGCTGCGCGGTATCTATCTGTGGCCTCCCACTCGGACCCCACTCAACACAACGCAAAACAGCCAGAAAGGTTCGCCCACGTACCCTAGAATGCCCCTGGAGGAACGACATGGGTCGAAGAGCAATGGCGGCGCTGACGGTGGGCGGGTTGATGGTCGGGTGGCTCGCCACACCCGCCGATGCGCGGGTGGTTCGGATCGTCGTGGAGCGGACCACGCCCTACGGTGGCGGGCAGACCTTTGGTGGGGCCGGAGCCTTCGAACGCCTCGAGGGGATGGTCTACATGGAGGTTGATCCCGATGACCCCCTCAATGCCGTGGTCGTCAACCTGGACCGGGCGCCCCGGAACGCGAACGGCCTGGTGGAGTTCAGCGCTCCGTTCGTCATCATCAAGCCGGTCGACATCACTAGCGGTAACGGCAAGATCCTGTATGGCATCAACAATCGCGGAAACGCGATCGAAATCCCGTTTCAGACGTTCCCGAACCTGCCGCCCGGCGCCCCGGCAGATTCAGGCGACGGCTTGTTCTTCCGGCTGGGATACACCTTCGTCGACGCGGGATGGGCCGGTGACATCACCACGACGGCCACGCGCCTCGGCGCGAATCTGCCGGTGGCCGTGCAGGCCGATGGCAGCCTTATCGTGTCCCGCATTCGGGTCGAGTACCCCTCGGATTCGCCGGTGAGGGTGCCCGCTGACGAAGACGGGGACGGTATCCGCGGCTACACGCTCCCTCTGAAGGGGACCGATCGTTTCGTCAGCTACGAGACGGCGGACATTCGCACCTCGCACTCGACGCTGACGATCCGTGATGCGATTGACGGGCCACGGCACGCGATCGCTCCCGACCGCTGGGCGTTCGGGACCTGCCCGACCGGCGAGGGCTCGCTCACGCCAACCACCCGCGACATCTGTCTGTTTGACGGGCTGAAGTGGGACCATGTGTACGAGCTGGTCTATCCGGCGAAGAACCCGTGGGTGATGGGGCTGGGATACGCCGTCACCCGGGACCTCGCCTCCTTTCTCCGCCACGAGACCGACGATGACGACGGCAACCCCAATCCGCTGCGCGAGAGCAGCAGCGTCGTCGGTGTCCGACGCGTGTATGGACTGGGCATTTCGTCGACCGGCATGTATCTTCGCGAGTACCTCTACCTCGGGTTCAATGAGGACGAAGCCGGCCGGCGCGTGTTCGACGCCGTGCGTATTCACATTCCGGGTACCCACCGGCTGTTCGCGAACGTGGAGTTTTCGGATCCGAACATCTACTCGCGCCAGGATCGGACGCCCGACTTCACGTCGCACTCGTATCCTCCGCTGACCTACGCGGTCACGACTGACCCGGTGACGAACATTCGAGGCGGCATTCTCAAACGGCCAGACACGGATCCGCTGGTGTTCCACATCGATACCAGCAACGAGTTCTGGCAGATGAAGGCCTCTCTCAACGTTCACGACGGCCTGGGCAATCCGGTTCCCGTCCCGGACACGGTGCGCTTCTTTCTCATGGCCAGCCATCCGCACGGGGGTGCCACCGGAGTCGGCGTGGTGCCGACGGAACGCGGCGCCTGCGAGTACGTGACCAACAGCTACCGCAGCACCGCCCCCGCGATGCGCGCGCTCCTCGTGGCGCTCGACGAGTGGGCGGATCAGGGCATCGAGCCGCCGGAGTCGAACTATCCCGACACGCGGCGCGGAACATTGGCGACGATCAGGGAGGTGGCGCGGACCTTTCCTGAAATTCCAGGCGTGACGTTCCCGACGGTGATCAACCGGCTCGACACGTTGGATTTTGGCCCGACATTCGGTCCGCAGGGCGGTCGTCAGACGATACTGCCACCGGCCCGTGGGGCGCGTTATCGACTGCTCATACCGACCACCGACCGAGATGGACATGACGTGGCCGGGATCCACACCGTCGACATCGCCGCACCGGTCGGCACGAACACCGGATGGAACCTGTACCCGGCCGGGGCGCGCGGGAAGGACTTGTGCGGGCTGACGGGGTCGTTCTTTCCGTTCGCGAGGACTCGTGAAGAACGGCTCGCCAGCGGCGACCCGCGTCGCTCGCTCGAGGAACGATACGGGGACCACGACGGTTTCGTGCAGGCCGTCAGGCGCGCGGCTGAAGACTCGGTGGCCCGGCGGTACCTCCTCCCGGACGACGCGTCAATCATTGTTGGGATGGCCGAGGACAGCGACGTATTACGCTGACGAAGGGTCTCGAAGGAACGAGAGACCATGGCATTGTTCATCGTCCGACATCAACACGCGCCCGAGCGGTGTCCCGCCCGGGACCCCGACATGGGCGCCATGCTGCTCAATCACCTGAGCCGTCCCAACGTGAAGCAGTACGGCGTGAGGATCCAGGGTGAGGCCGTGGTACAGGGCGAGCACACG
The DNA here is from genome assembly GCA_963662965.1 of Vicinamibacterales bacterium. Lineage (GTDB taxonomy): Bacteria > Acidobacteriota > Vicinamibacteria > Vicinamibacterales > UBA8438 > DTWD01. The sequence continues at coordinate 1,901,395 of OY759970.1, forward strand.
CTGTATCTCATCGTGGAGGCGGCGGCCGACGAGCATCAACTGCGTCGGTTCATGCAGCCGTTCGAGCAGGCGGGTAGCCTCGATATCTTTCCGGCCTCGACCTGCGCCCGCGTGGTGGCCAGCGGCGGGTGCGGCGCCGACTTGTCGATGAGCGATGCCGTGCCGGTGGTCGATCCGGAAGAGGCCTGCCAAGATGCGCTCGAAGCCGAGCTCGTGGTCCACCGCGCACACCCGCTTAATTGCGAGACGTCGATCCCGGCGTTGCTCGGTGGCGTCGTGATGCCGAACGCGCACTTCTACGTCCGCAACCACTTCCAGATCCCGAACCTCGATGCCGACGCGCTTCGGCTCTCCGTCGGCGGGCTCGTCGACCGGCCGCTGAGCCTGAGTTTGAGCGAGGTTCGCAACATGAAGTCGCAGACGCTCGTCGTCACGTTGGAGTGCGCCGGCAACGGACGGTCGCTGTTCGACCCGGCGAGAGAAGGCGAGCGCTGGGACCTCGGCGCGGTGAGCACGGCCGAGTGGACCGGCGTGCCGCTCACCGAAGTGCTCGATCAAACTGGTGTGCAGGCCGGCGCGCAGGAGGTGCTATTCACCGGCGCCGATGGCGGGACCATCGACGGCGGGAGTACGCCGATCCGTTTCGAGCGGAGCCTGCCGCTCGATCAGGCGTGCGACGCCGAAGTGCTGCTGGCCTACGCGATGAACGGCGAGACGCTGCCGCTCCGCCACGGCTATCCCTTGCGCGTCATCGTGCCGGGCTGGTACGCGGTGGCGTCGGTCAAATGGCTGACCGATATCCAGCTGATCGACCGGCCGTTCGAGGGTCACTACCAGACGGAGAAGTCCTGGTACGAGTGGGAGCGCGACGGCGGGCTCGTCCGCGAGCCGGTGACACTGCAGCAAGTCCGGGCCCTGATCACGGAGCCAGCGCCGAACGATGAAACCGGACGCGGGCCGTTGGCGATCCGGGGCGTCGCCTGGTCGGGGGCGGGCGGCGATCGCGCGTGTGGAGGTCAGCGTCGGCGGCGGGAGCTGGCAGGAGGCGCGTCTCGTCAGCGAGCGCAAGCGTCACAGCTGGCAGTGGTGGGAGTTGATCACGCGCCTGGAGGCCGCCGCCGACACCGACGAGCCAGCCAAGACCACCATACGCGCACGTGCCTTCGATCTCGCGGGTCGCAGCCAGCCGGAGCATGCCGAATGGAACCGGTTCGGCTACGGCAACAACGGCATCCACAGCGTATCGGTCAAGGTGATCTAGAGTGCCGCTGGTACCAGGCCGCGCCGTGGGCGGTAGTATTGCGAGGATGACGGAGCTCAGATCACGTCTCTCCTCGATTGCCGGCGTGCTGTTTCTGGTAGCGGCGGTCGCCACTCCGGTCCAAGCTCAGGACGTCCCGCAATACGAGGTCGATCCGTTCTGGCCCAAGCTGCCGCTGGGCGACGGCTGGATTACCGGCGGCCTCGGCGGCATGTGCATCGACAGCCGGGATCATGTCTATGTCGTCAACCGCCAGAATGTGGTGCCGGCCGACCTCAACGCCGCGCGTCTGGCGCCGCCGGTGATCGAGTTCGATCCAGACGGCAATGTCGTCCGCGCCTGGGGCGATCCGGCGCAGCTAGGCGACCGTCTCCACGACTGCCATGTCGACGACGACCAGAACGTCTGGATCGTCGCCGCGGGGACCGGTGTCGTGCGGAAGTACTCGGCCGATGGCAGTGAGCTCCTGCTCCAGGTCGGCGAGTCGGGCACCTACGACTCCTCGGATGGCACGCGCGAGGGCCGCCCGCTGAATTCCGATCGGGCCCAGTTCTTCCTCCCCGCCAGCGTCGATGTCGACCCCGACACCGGCGACATCTACGTCGCCGATGGCGAAACCCCACGCGGCAACTATCGCATCGCGGTGCTCGACCGCAACGGTCGATTCCTTCGCCAGTGGTCGCTCCACCGGACCGCGGCTGAACGCGAGCTCACCCCCCTGCCGCACTGTTTGCGGATCGCCAACGACGGCCTGGTGTACGTCTGCGATCGGCAGGCGGACCGAATCCAGGTGTTCGACCGCATGGGCACCTTCGTCCGCAACATCGACATACCGTGGCCGGCGCACGCACTACCCGAGGACCGGCGCGGCGCTACGCGTGGCACCGCCGTCGTCGTCGCCTTCTCTCCGGATCCGGAACAGCGCCACATGTTCGTCCTGAATCAGAACAGCGTGATGGTCGACGTCGTCGACCGCCAGACGGGGCGCGTCGTGTCGAGCTTCGGCGGAGGTCCGGGACGCTACATCGGGCAGTTCACGCTCCCGCACGGCATCGCCGTCGACTCGGCAGGCCACGTCTACGTGGCCGAGCAGGAGGGGCGGCGCATACAGAAGTTCCGCAAGGTAGAGCCATAAGCTAGACCGGGCTTCTTCAGACGGGGCTTCCGGTCGGGCGCGACGAGCGCGCGAGCTTGGTCCGCTTCGCGGTCAGCTTTACCGTCGGCAAGAACGACGGGAATGCAGGACCACTCGTGATCCTCGGCCTCGCGGCCGTCGTCGACGATGATCGCGTCGCGCTGACGAAGGCCGGCTGGCGTCTGGCCGCCGCGCCCAGTCCGTTGTTGGAGGAGTCAGGTTCGGGCACGCTGTCCGGCGAGGAGCGGGACATCTTCACAGAACAGATCGGCGCCGCGTCCGGCGAGTGCGCCGCGGTCATCGAGTTCCTCGAGGTCGTCGTGCAGGCGAACGGATCGCAACCGCAGGTCGACCGGATGCTCGGCGCCCACTACGGGGAGTGGTCGGGTAACCGGACCACCGCTCATCGCGCCGCGATAGTCGGTCGGCTGGCCGAGTTGAGCATGCTGTCTGCGGCCGGCCGGGGGGGGGGGACGCGCAGCTTCAGGTCCTGCGCGACGGGAAGCGATTCCTCCGAGAACACAGCTGAATCAATGTCATGGTACCCTCGGTCGTTCATCGGGAGGTCTCATGACACGGCGATGTCTCGTTTGTTCATTGACGGCTCTGGCCCTCGTGGCGCTCGCCTCGAGTCTGGTGACGGCTCAGGACGTTCCGCTTACCCCGTCGGGGAGGCCGGACCTGCAGGGCGTGTGGGATTTCCGAACGATCACGCCGATGCAGCGGCCCGAGGAACGGGCCGAGCAGGCGTTCCTGACCGATGAAGAGGCGGCGAACCTCGATCAGAAAGCCGCCGACCGGGAAGTCAACCTGGGGAACCGTCCCGCCAAGCGCACGGAGGTCGATCCGAGCGGCAATGTCGACCGGGGAGTCGACGGCGCACCAGGCTCGTACAACAGTTTCTGGTTCGATCGCGGGACCTCGGTGGTCGGGACCAAGCGGACGTCGCTCGTCACCGACCCGCCGAACGGGCGGATTCCGGAGCTGACACCGACGGCGGAGCGCAAGCGCGCGGCGATGGCCGAGGCGCGGAAGGATACCGGCCCGCACGAGCCTACTCCGGGTGGCTGGGTCGACGACCTCGGCGCCAACGGGTTGCAGGCGCGTTGCATTGTCGGGTTCAACTCCGGACCGCCGATGACGCCGGGTGGTTACAACAACAATTTCCAGATGTTCCAGACTCCAGACGAGGTGGTCTTCTACAACGAGATGAACCACAACCCTCGGGTCATTCCGCTCGACGGCCGGCCGTATACCGGGCTCCGCCAATGGCACGGTGAGTCGCGGGGCCACTGGGAAGGCGACACGCTCGTGGTGGAGACGAGGAACTTTCTCCGCGAGACCAGCTTCATGCGCGGCGGGGCGAGCGCGGATCTGCAGATCACCGAGCGCCTCACGCGCCAGTCGTCCGACGTGCTGACCTACGAGGTGACGGTCAACGACCCGACGACCTGGACGCGTCCGTGGACCTACGAGGTGCCGATGCTGCGAAATCCGGCGCCGGTCTTCGAGTATGCCTGCCATGAGGGCAACTACTCGATGGCCGTGATCCTCGCCGGCGCGCTGGACAAGTAGACGGAGATACCCGGGCGACGTGACGACGCCGAGTGCCGGTCTGACGGTGGCGATTTGCCGATACAGGTGCTACGCGAAGACGACATGGCGACTCACAAACGGCAGACGGTTGGACGTGCGTCCGCCGACCGGCCTGTCGACGCCAAGCATCGCAGCGATCTCTTGGCGCTATGCGGCACAGTGCCGGATCTGCCCGAGAGTTGGTTCGTCACCGAACGCTACTCAACGGACCTCGACGCACGCTGTGAGCGATGTGAAACAAGGCAGACTCCCGAGTTTCCTTTCGTGCCGAAACAGGCGATCTTCGACCTCCTGGGTTACGTCTAGCCCTCGGTCGCGGGGCCGTAGAATGGCACGGATATGCGCACCTCACACTTTCGTCCCGCGCCAGCCGCGGTGATCATTGTCGCGCTCGCCGCGACCCTCGCTGCCCAGGAGCCTCCACCTCGACCTCAGGTGGCCCCGAGCGGGCGGGTCACCACGAGCGTGACGTTCGATGGTCGCGTGTTGCGGGGAGGGGGGTGGTTCACGGGCACGCCGTCCCACTCCGGTCCGTCGCGCATCACCGTCGACTACGGCCAGCCACACGCGCGCGGCCGAGAGATCTTCGGCGGACTGGTGCCCTACGGCGAGGTTTGGCGTCTGGGCGCGAACTGGGCGACGCGTCTGACGCTCGATTTTGATGTTCGTCTCGGTGATCTCGACGTGCCGCGCGGCGAGTACACCCTCTTCCTCCTACCTCGCGAGAACGACGCCGAGTTGATCGTCAGTCGCGAGACTCGACAGTGGGGCACCGACTACGACCCGTCTCGGGACTTCGGGAGGACGCCGATCCGTCACCGCGCCAAAGCCGAGACGGCGCAGAGCCTGGTGATCACGCTGGAACCAAATCTCCCGCAGGAAGACGGGGACGTCCCCTCGGGAACGTTGCGCGTCACCTGGGGAGAGGCCGAATACTTCACCGAGTGGCGGATGGTATGGCCCTGAGATTAGAGCCGTGCCAGCCGCCTAGTCGGACTTGAGTGCGGTCATCGGATCGGCACGCGCGGCCTGCCCGGCCGGCAGATAACCGGCGCCGACGCACCCGGCGACGACGACCCCACAGGCGACCGACCACGCGAGCACGTCCGACGCGGCGACGTCGAACAAGAGCGACGCGAGCAGTCGTCCCGCGATCACGGCTCCGATGGCACCGAGTGCCACGCCGATGAATGCCGGCTGGAGGGCGGTGCCCATGGCGAGCGTGACTCCCGTTCGGCCATCCGATCGATCTCCGCGCAGGACCGCCGCGCGACGTCGACGCGGCCGAACTCGCGGCGCGCCCGGGCCCGCGCCTCGTCAGGCGCGACGCCTTGCTCCACCAGATCCTGCGTCCGCATGTCGAGGTGAAACCGCACCTCGGCGTCGATCTCGCGGTCGATCTCCTGATGGGTACGCCACGGGAAGCGGAATAGGCGACAGAAGCGCGCGTCTCTCCACATAGATGGAGAGTGGAGCCTGCCCCTGCGAGGGCGCATCGGTCAAGAGGGCCCGATCGTTAGCCGCTGTGCCGCCGCGTTGAGTCTCCTGTCCAACGTCCAGAGTGGACACTCGGCCAGAAGTGCCGAAGCCACCAGATGGACGTCGATCCAACCGAGGCCCTGTCCATGAAGCTTCCGCGACCGAACGAACTCCAGCACCTCAGCGTGCTCAGCCACAGGCGCCTCGGGTAGGGCACCCAGCAGAATGAGAATCCGATCGCGATGGGCCAGGTTCCCGCACGCGAGCTCGCCGACGACGAACGGATGACAGAGGGCGTTCCCGTCATTCAGTAACGTCGCAAGGCGATGGTTGCCGCGTCGGAGGTGGTCAACCCAGACCGACGTGTCCACGAGCGTCATCGTCGAGGCGCCGGAATCCGGCGCCGTGGAATGTGCTTGAGCTTCTCCTCGCTGCCGCCCAGGGCCGCAAGGCGGCGAGCACTCTCCCGCGCGATCAGCGCTTCCAGTCCACGTCGCACAAGCGACGTCTTCTCCGTCGTGCCTGTCAACTTGGCGGCCCGGTCGAGAAGCTCATCGTCGATGTTGAGGGTCGTTCTCATATGTATGAGTATGCATAAACAATGCATACCACATCAACCGCTGGCTTCGACAAATCGTAAACGTAGGCTAGGCGTTCGCGCCCAGTGCTCCGAGGTCGAGCGCGAGGGACGCCAATGTCGGCTAAAGTTCGGTGCACGGACCGAACGAAGGAGAGACTAATGCTGGCAAAGCGACAGTTGGCGGTGGTAGCGGTCGTTGCCGCGATCACGGGAGGACCAACGATCATGCCCATCGAGGCCAATCAAGTGAACGAACTGACCGCTGTCCTGACGACCACGAAGGGTGAGATCCGCGTGACGCTGTTCCCTGCGGAAGCACCGATGACGGTGGCGAACTTCGTCAACCTCGCTCAGCGGGGCTACTACGACGGATTGACGTTCCACCGGGTCCTCGCGAATTTCATGATTCAGGGGGGTGACCCGACCGCCACCGGGAGCGGAGGGCCGGGCTATAGATTTGCCGATGAGTTCAGTCCGAGGCGGAGGCACGATTCGGCTGGCACCCTATCGATGGCGAACGCCGGACCTGGGACGAACGGCAGCCAGTTCTTCATTACCCACGGTGCGACCCCCCACCTGGATGACCTGCACTCGGTCTTTGGCAAGGTCTCTTCAGGACAAGATGTCGTCGATGCCGTCGCGCAAGGTGACGTGATCGAAACGATCGCGATCGAAGGCGACCCGTCCTCGCTCCTTGCCGCGCAGAAGACACACCTGGACGAGTGGAACCGAATTCTCGACGCGAGATAGGCCGCGCATATCCTCGGCGTTGCGCGTGATCCACCGATGCTCCACCAGAAACGGAAGATACAGGCGATGAGAAGCAGACGCAGAGGCGTGGCCCTCACCGTGTTCGCTGTGTCGCTGGTGTTCGGCGGCGCCCTCTCTGCTGCGGAGAACTGGCCGCAGTTTCGCGGGCCGACGATGAACGCCGCGGTGACCGACAATCCCAACCTGCCGGAGCGCTGGAGCCAAACGGAGAATGTCGAGTGGGTGACCGACATCCCGGGCCTCGGGTGGTCGAGCCCGGTCGCGTGGGGCAACCGGATCTTCCTCACCACCGCCGCGGCGTCAGCGGACGAGTTCGAGCAGCCCAAGCCGGGCCTCTACGCGCCGCTCGGACGCCCCGAGCCGCCGCAGGTCGACCACGACTGGCGGGTCTACTGCCTCGATCTCGAAACCGGCGAGGTCATCTGGCGGCGCTCGGTGAAGTCCGGGATCCCTGAGTTCCCGCGGCACATGAAGAACACCTACGCGTCGGAGACCCCGACGACCGATGGCGAGCGCGTGTACGTGCGGTTTGGCGAGCTCGGTCTCTATGCGTTCGACATGGACGGCGGCGAGGTGTGGCACGTCCCGATCCCCTTCAAGCAAACGAAGTCCGACTGGGGGTCGGCGTCGTCGCCGGTCCTGCACGGCGACACGCTCATCATTCTGTACGACAACGAGGAAGACTCCTGGATCGCGGCAATCGACAAGCACACCGGCGAGGAGATCTGGCGTACCGCGCGCGACGAAGTCTCGACCTGGGCGTCCCCGTACATCTGGGAACATGAGCACGGCACGGAGATCGTGACGTCGGGGGTGAACCGTATCCGCTCCTACGACCTCGACGGCCACGTGTTGTGGGAGATGGATGGGCGGATGTCATTGGCCTCCATCGCCACGCCGTTCTCGGTCCATGGTCTCGTGTATGTCAACTCGGGCTACTTCCGCGACGAGCACCGGCCCGCGTACGCCATCCGTCCTGGCGCGCGCGGCGACATCACGTTGCGCGAGGGGCAGACCTCGAACGAGTACGTCGCGTGGTACCAACCGAAAGGCGGCAATTACAACACGTCGCCGCTCGTCTATGGCGACATCTATTACAGCCTGCTCGACCGCGGGTTCTTCGAGACCTACGATGCCCACACTGGTCGGCAGGTCTACGGCCGCCAGCGTGTGAGCGTGGGGTCGAGCTTTACAGCCTCGCCGTGGGCGTACAACGGCAAGATCTTCGCCGCGAGCGAGCAGGGCGACACCTACGTGATCAAAGCCGGTCCCGAGTTCGAGGTGCTTGCCGTGAACAGCCTCGACGAGATGATCATGGCCTCTCCGGCCATCGTCGGTGACCGCCTTATCCTCCGCACCCGCTCGAAGGTCTACAGCATCAAGAACTAGGGACGTTGGCGCGGTAGACTTGGCCCATGCTGCCTACACCAGCGTTGTCCCTCTACACGGCGTCACTCATCGCGTGGCTGGGCATCGCGGCCGGTTGCGGGTCGCCTCCTCCTCCAAGCGGCGAGGCGGCCGCGGCCGCGGAGGGCGTGACCATTGTCGATTGTTCCGGACTCACGATCACCGCGGGTTTCTGGAACAGCCACGTCCATTTCATTCAACGCAAGTGGGCCGACGCCGCCAACATCCCCGCGGCAGAACTCTCCGCCCAGATTCAAACCATGCTCAACGAGCTGAACCGCTGGGAGTTTCTGTTCATGGCCTCGCCGCACGGCGTGCCGAACGGCGCTGGCTCGGCAATCAACCCGCTCGCGGTGTTCTGAGCAACCGACGCCGACCCGCGCGGCAGCTGGTGACTACGGCTCGGCTTCCCGCACGGTCGGCCGGCGGGTGATGTCGACCACCAGCGAAGCGCGGCGGCGCCCGTAGTCCCCCTCCCAGTGCTGCACCAGTTGCTCCTTGCGCAGGTGGCCGTACAAGCTCCTCGACCATCTCCACGCACCGATACTCCGGGACCGCCGGATGCTCCTCCATTCGTCGGTAGAGCGGCAGCGAGATCGTCCACGGCTCCGTGAAGACCTCCGGGTCGTCGATCGTCGCCTCGTACTGCATGTGGTGCGGCGTGATCGGGGTCGGCCAGTATCTCATCCGTGACCGGCTCGAACGCGGTATCCTGCGCCCCGAACGGCGCGCTCGCAGCGGACGCCCTGCAGCGCGATGAGCGCCGTCCTGCCCCTCCATCTGTTCCGCATGGTCATCCTGAGAGAGACTGCCCGATCCGACAGTCGATCTCATCGAAACGGTTGGACATGCCGGGCTTCCGCGACGCCGCGGTCTACCTCACACGGACGACGCATCGCCGGTGAACCGAAACCGTCAGGGATGACCTTTTCGGCGCCAGAACGTTGCCGACCCGTCGTAAGATACACGAGGCAGTCGAGAGGAGATGCACCGTGATCCGACCCGTCTGGATGCCCCGTTCACTAACCGTTCTCGCGCTCGCATTGAGCCTCGTCGGCGTGGTCGCCTGCGGCGGCGGTGCCGCCGACGCTCCCGACGAGGCGGCGATGCCCGACCCGGTGTCCGATGCGACGCCGGCTGAGAGCGTGCCGACGTACACGCTCGACCCGGCCTGGCCTCCGACGCTCCCGAACGGATGGGTCATGGGGGTCCCGACCTCGGTCTCGGTCGATCCACGTAACCACGTCTGGGTCCTGCACCGCCCGCGGACGGTCTCCGAGGACGAGCAGGAACACGCCGCGCCGGCCGTGCTCGAGTTCGATGCCGACGGCGCGTTCGTGCAGGGGTGGGGCGGCCCGGGCGATGGCTACGACTGGCCCGACACCGAGCACGGGATCTTCGTCGACCACGAGAACAACGTCTGGATCACCGGCATCAACCCACGGGCCGGAGGCAACGTCTCCGATCGGTCGGACGACATGCTGCTCAAGTTCACCGCGGACGGGACCTTGCTCTTTCAGGTCGGCGGTTACGACGCGAGCGGCGGCAACGCCGACACCGCGAACCCGCGCCAGCCGGCCGACATGGGGATCCATGCGGCGACCGGTGAGGTCTTTGTGGCCGACGGGTACGGCAATCGCCGCGTCTGGGTCCTCGACGCCGAGACCGGCGCCTTCAAGCGACAGTGGGGCGCGTTCGGCGACGAGCCGATTGATGCCATCCCAGTCGGCCTCGCGCGCCCGCCGGCCGCGCCGCCCGACCCAGACGCGACGCTCGAGACGGAAGGGCCGGGCCCGGACCAGTTCGGTATCGTGCATGGGATTGGCGTCTCGAACGACGGGCACGTCTACGTGGCGGACCGCGGCAACCGGCGTATCCAGGTGTTCACCGTCGCCGGTGAGTACGTGACGCAGGGGTTTGTCAACCGGCCCGGTCCGTCGGCGAGCACCACCGCCCGGGTGGCGTTCTCAGCCGACCCAGAGCAGCGGCACATCTACACCAACGACTTCGGCAACGGTCGAGTCTGGATTCTCGACCGGCGAACGCTCGAAATAGTGGGTGAGTTCGGATCGCTGGGGAGCGAGCCGGGCCAGTTCCGGAACCTGCACCACATCGCGGTCGATTCGAACAACACCGTCTACGGCGCCGAGGTCGGCCAGAACCGGCGCGTGCAGAAGTTCGTGGTCACCGGCAACTGATCACCGCCGAGGCAGATCGGGAAAACCCTCGTCCCCCTCTTCGAGCTGAACGCCGTACGCGTTGAGCGACATCGACGTCGCCCGATAGGAGCTGGGCGTGTAGACGACGCTCATCGCTTCGACGAGGTCAAAGCGGGCGGTCAGCGCGGTCCACGTCGCGTCGGAGGCGATCGCGTCCTGGTACAGCTCGTCGACGACGCGCAACAGCATCGCGTCATCGGCGGGCGCGCCCGGCGCCGCCGGTCCCTCGGCGACGGCCACCGGGTCCACCCCGTGGTCGCGGGCCCGCCCGACGGTCCCGACGTGCTTGGCCCATTCGTATTCGGCCTGACAGTTCCATCCGATGCGGAGAATCAGCGTCTCACGCTCCCGCGGCGGCAACGGCGAGACGCGGTTGATGTAGCCGGCCCTCCCTCCCCGCGCTTGCGCGAGCGCAGGATGGCGCGCGAACGTGCGGCCGACGGCGATCCCTGAGCCGTCGAGCGGGTCGAGCCGGGCCACGGTCAGCCGGGGCTCCCGATCCGGCACGACGATACGATACGGGACGTCGGCCGGCAGCCGATCCGCCGTCTCGCTGTCCGGCTGCACGCCGAACGAGTTGTAGATGAGCGCCAGCACGGTGAAATGGTTGACCGTTTCGACGGCGTCGATCAGATAGTGCTCGTCGTAGCGCGCGGCCAGCGCGTTCCACGTCGCGTCGGTGACCGAGGAGTTGAGGTAGAGCTGGTCGGCCATCCGCAGCAGCGTTCGCTCCTCGGCATCCCAGGCGGGAGCCTCCGGGCCCTGGGCGATGCGACGAATCTCCGCTTGTGTCAGGCCGGCGTCGCGTGCGCGCGCGGCATGGGTGGCCCAGAGCGGCTGGCTGCCGGCCAGCCAGGCCGCCCGCAGGATCAGGAGCGCCCGGTGCCGGGCCGTGAGTGTCGACGCCTCGTTCAGATAGACCGTGAACGGCATCAGGCCTTCGACGATCTTCGGCGCGTTGAGCAGCGTCCGCAGCTGGTTGTCGGCGCGGCCGTCGCCGGAGTACTGCTCCACGAGCGCCCGATGCTCATCGGTCCACCTAGCTTCGGGCAGCGGCGCGATGCGAGGCTCGGTCAGCCCGCCCGGTTGCCGGTCGCCCGGCGGCGGGTCGGGCAGCGCCTGGGCCGCGACGTCCGTGGGTACACTCGCGCAGACGAGGGCTAACGCGAGCGAGAGTTGTGACGCGACGTCTCGACGGGACATGCCAACTCCTCTCCGGCACACTCTGAGGTGCGCCGACCGGACGCCGGACTCCATTGATAGTATCGTCTCAGTCACGCTAACCCCAGAGTTCAGGGAGATCGCGCATGCATCTTCACCCGCTGGCGTCCGTCACGGCCACGGTGGTCACCCTCATGCTGCTGCCGACCCATGCCGTCGCGCAGCAGACCGCCCTTCCGCGCACCGCCTGGGGCACCCCCGACCTCCAAGGCGTCTGGGACTTTCGCAGCCTCACGCCGATGGAGCGACCCGACGGGCTCGGCGAGCAAGCGGAGTTTACGACGGAGCAGGCGGCGGAGTTCGCGGCCGATACGATCCGGCGGCGGAGCCGTGACTCCGACACCTCCGACCGGGCCGCCAGAGCGGCGCAAGGCGACATCATTCCCTACAACGACTTCTGGTTCGACGAGGGCACGACGGGCACGACCGACCGGACGTCACTGGTCGTCGATCCACCGGACGGAAGGATCCCGTCCCTGACGCCGGAGGCCGAGCGCGCGCAAGCGGCGCGCCGAGAAGCGCGACGCGGCGTCGGTCGCGACGAGCCGCCGATCGGCGGATGGGTCGAGGGTCTGGGAGACGGCGTGCGCTGCACGCGGGGATTCAACGCGGGACCACCCATGCGACCGAGCGCGTACAACAACAACATGCAGCTCTTTCAGGCGCCAGACTACGTGGTGATTTTCAACGAGATGATTCACGACGCGCGGATCGTCGCCTTGAACGGGCGGCCGCGACTGCCGGAGGAGATGCACCAGTGGGCCGGCAGCTCACGTGGCCGGTGGGACGGCGACACGCTGGTGGTGGAGACGACCAACCTCCGGGCCGGCGCGTTCCGAGAGTCGACCGAGACCTTTCGGATCATCGAGCGCTTCACCCGCGCCGATGCCGACACGCTCACCTACGAAGTGACGGTGGACGACCCGGCGACCTGGACGCACCCGTGGGTCTTCCGCGTACCGATGGCGAAGTACGACGCCGAGATCTACGAGTACGCCTGCCATGAAGGCAACTATGGCCTGTACAACATCCTGGCCGCCGCCGGGAGCCGGACCACCGCGGCCACCGGAACCCGCTAGACCGATGCGTCCAGACCCATCCCATACCGTTCCCGTGACGCGACGTGACGCCGTGCGGCGCCTGGGCGCCGCCGGTATCGGTGTCGCCACCATGCCAACCCTGGCATCCGAGCTGCTGGCGGCAGCCGGGCAGCCCGGCCAGGTGGCGTTCCCGAACGGCGCCGTCATCCGCACGCTGCTCGGGGATGTCGGACCCGAAGCGCTGGCGGATGGCGCGACGCTCTTTCACGAGCATCTGTCGATCGGCGACCCGCTGCCCCCCTGGGTCACCCCGCCGGCGGAGCCGCGCGAGCCGTTCACGGCGAACCTCGAGCTGATGGTCGACGAGGTGAACGCGACCGCGCAGGACGGCGTGAGCTGCATCGTGAACGGCGGGACGAAGGACCTCGGCCAGAACGTTCCACGGCTGCGGGCGCTGGCCGCGCGGGTCGACCTGCACATCGTCCTGGCCGGCGGGCTCTGGACGCAGCCGCGTTACCCGCCGGAGATCGCGGGGCAGACCGAGGAGGAGGTGGCCGACGCCTTCCAGCGGGACGCCGCGGCGGAAGGCTGGGGAGCCATCGGCGAGATCGGCTCCTCGATGACGATGCACCCGGACGAGCGGAAGGTGCTGCGCGCGTCCTGCCTAGTGCATCTGCGCACCGGGCTGCCGCTGTTCACGCACACCCCGCACCAGGGCTGCCGGTCCTGCCCCCTCGAACAGCTCGACATCATCGAGTCGATGGGGGTCGACCCACGGCTCGTCTGTCTCGGCCACCTCTCCGACATCACCGACGACGCGACGGCCGAGACCCACAAGGCGCTCGCTCGCCGCGGCGCCTTCCTCGGGTTCGACACGGTCGGGCACCAGCTCGGCCAGGGAGACGGGCGGAAGGTGGAGATGGTCGTCGCCTGCATCGACGCCGGCTTCGAGGACCATGTCATGCTCTCGGCCGACTTCGCGGTCGAGCGTGAGCTCAAGGTGAACGCCGGCGCCGGCTACTCGTCCGTCCTCGCGATCTTCGTGCCGAAGCTGCGGTACGCCGGCGTCCCGGAAGAGACGATCCAGAAGATCCTGGTCGACAACCCGCGCCGGTTCCTCGCGTTCGTCCCGAAGACGTAGACCGGGAAGTGTGTCCTTGCAGGTTCCCCCGGCCTGGTCCATCATGGCTGCACTTGCACAAGGGGCAAGGGGGATCAAGGGAGGACAAGATGAGCCGTCGATGTCTCGGTGCCGTGTCTATGGTGATCGCGATCGGGTCGTTGATGATGACGCCTATGTCTGCTGCGGCTCAGGCGACGAACCAAGCTCGAACGGCGTGGGGCGAGCCGGACCTGCAGGGCGTGTGGGATTACCGTTGCATCACGCCGCTCCAGCGACCCGAACATTTGGCGGACCGGGAGTTCCTGACCGAGGAAGAGGCGGCGAACCTCGAACGAGAGGTCCTCGACCGCAACGAACAGCTGTTGACTCGCGCTCCCGCGTCGACCACGGCCGGTGGCAACGTGGATCGGCGAGAGGACGGCACCCCCGGCTTCTACAACAACTTCTGGCTGGACCGGGGGACGACGGTCGTCGGAACGCGGCGCACGTCGCTCGTCGTCGATCCCGCCGATGGGCGCCTGCCCCCCTGACCGACGAGGCGCAGCGCCGGGCCGATTCGCCGGAGGCGCTGCGGATCGCCGAAACACGCCGGGGCGCGCGGCCGGCCGAGTCGTGGACGGACCTCGACGCCGGCGATCGATGCATCCAGCACGCGAAGGCCGGTCCGCCGATCAGCGTGGGCGGGTACAACAACAACGTTCAACTGTTTCAGGTGCCCGGCTACGTCGCGTTGCTCAACGAGCAGAACCACGACGTGCGCATCATTCCGCTGGACGGGCGGCCGCACGTCGGACCCCAGGTTCTCCAATGGATGGGAGACTCACGTGGCCGCTGGGAAGGTGACACGCTCGTCGTCGAGACCACCCATTTCAACGGCAAACATGACCAGATCGGACGCCCGCTGCTGTCGAGCGGCGAGAACCTGTCGTTGATCGAGCGGTTCACACGCACCGACGCGGAAACGCTGCTCTACGAGTTCACGGTCACCGATCCGACCATCTGGGTGAGCCCGTGGACCGTGCAGCTGCCGATGAAGATGAATCCGGATCTGATCTACGAGTTCGCCTGTCACGAAGGGAACTACGGGCTTTACAACATCATGGCCGGATCCCGCGCCGAGGAGGCAGCCGCCGCCGCCAGCGCGCCGCAGTCGAGGTAGACCGGATCGCTCAGACAAGCGTCTTCAGCAGCGTGAGGGCCGGCTGGCTCAGGACGCCGTACTCATTGCACGCCCATCCCGATCCGGACTGGCAGTAGGTGGATGCAAGCCCCGCGGCGTGGCAACATCCGTTCGGACGGTCGTCCTCGCAGGCCGTCAGCCAGAACGTCACCCACTGGCCGCGACGCCGAACAGCACCTGCCCCGGCACGCTGGCGAGAAAGACCACCAGGTGGATCTGCGGCGCGTCGTTCAACGTGGTCGCGATCTCCCGGCCCCACGTCATGTTCGTCGCGCCGGTCACGATGAGGACGAGCGAGAACAGCGCCAGAGGGAACGACGAAGGATTGAAGATGTGGACCCGCCGGCCGTCTTTCTCCCAGCGAACCAGCTCCTTACTCACTCGATGCAGTAGAGGTGTTGGTCGGTCCGAATGAGGATCTTGCCGTCGACGGCGGCGGGTGAGGCGAGCGTGCGTCCGCCCAGCATGTTACGAGCGACGACTTCCGGTTTCGGTCCGGGGCGCAACACCACGGTCTCCCCACCTTCGTTCAGGAAGTAGATATGCCCCGCCACGAAGATCGGTGAGGCTGTAAAGACACCGCCGAGCCGGCCACGGGAGACCACCTGGCCCGACGTGGCATCCGTCACCGTGAGAATGCCGTTTTCGTTCGCCATGTAGAGCAGGTCATCATGCAGGAACAGCGACGAGATATACGGCGCACCGGTGGCGTTCCGCCACCGGACGTGCGTTTCGGAGACGTCACCCGTGCCACCCACCGCCAGGGCGAGATAGGGGCCGCTGGAATAGCCACGCGTGGAGAAGAGGATGCCGCGACGGTAGACCGGCATCCCGACGGCCAGCTCGACCGGTCCTCCGGCGTGCCACAACGGCGCACCGGTGCGCGGGTCGAACGCGTCAATCCGCCGGCCCGAGTTGACGATCAACTCGCCCCGTCCGTCGTGCGTGATGACGACCGGGGTGCCATACGAACGTCCTGCCGCCGTGCGGTCGATGCGCCATCGCTCGCGGCCGGTCCGGGCGTCGAGCGCCAGCAGGTATCCATCCGGGGGATGGTCGCACTGAAGGATGATCAGATCTCCGTAGAGCATCGGCGAGCTGCCGTGCCCCCAGAGCAGATCGAACGGTTCGTAGTCGCGACCGATGTGGCGTTCCCACTGCAGCTGGCCGTCGAGATCAAGCGCGACCAATTGGCCCGTGCCGAACCAGGCGAACACCGCGTGCCCGTCGGTCACGACGCTCGGCGTCGCCCAGCTATGGTTTCGGTGAGTCGGGGGCAGCGGCTCCTCCACCTCGAACTCATGGGTCCAGACCGATTCGCCGCTCTCGAGGTCCAACGCTTGCACCACCAGCAGAACGTCATCGGCGTCACGGGCCGGGAGCGTGGCGGGGCGCGTTCCCGGAAACTGGGCACCCCGCTGGTCGATCGGATTCGCCCCGCGCTGCCCGGTGACGAACACTCGCCCGGCGGCCACGATCGGCGACGAGGCACCCTGACCGGCCAGCACCGCCTTCCAGCGCACACCCTCGCGTGGATTCCACGTGACCGGCGCTGATGACGATTGGGAGATGCCGTCTCCGGTCGGGCCGCGCCACTGCGGCCAGTCGTCCGCCCAGGCAGAGGTCGGTCCCACAACGAGCAACCCGGCAAGGAGGAGAGATCTAAGCGGATTTAGCAAGTTGTTTCCGCCGTTTAGTGCGGGGGCCAAAGAATATCGCCATCGTTCTGTCTCTGCCGAGCGGTAGCGAGTCTGGCAAATCATCAACATCACCAACAGTATTACCACGGGTGGCTGCTAGCTTCTTCAACGACTTTCTAAACTTGTCAAGATCAAACTCAATCTGGGTTTTCTTGGAATTAGTCATATCAATGCCCCAATCTCATTGGTGTGACTTGCGCGCTTGTGACGACGCCAGTGTAGCGGTAGAGTGTGGTTTGCGTCGCTGACTCCGTGTCCCCGTTTTGCAGGGTATTCCTGCCCGATGAAGGAGCTGACCATGTCGCTGCGAACAGTACTTTCGCTCTGCGCCCTCGTGGGCCTGTGCGCCTTCCTCCTGGTGCCGCAGCCGGCGGTGTCGGCCGCCGAAGGCCCCACGCTGATCTCCGGCGGACCGCTGACCTTCGGCCCCGACGGCGTCCTCTTCATCGCGGACAATGCCGGCGCGAAGGTCGTCGCGCTCGAGCTGGGTGACCGGCTGTCCGGCGACACCCCCGGGACCAAGGACGTGCCCGGCATCGAACAGAAGATTGCCGCGCTGCTCGGCACCGACGCCCGCGAGATCCAGATCAACGATCTGGCGATCAGTGCGACCTCCCGGAACGCCTTCATTTCGGTGTCGCGCGGGCGTGGCGCTAACGCGATGCCGGTCTTGCTCCGTGTCGACGGCGCGGGCAAGATTGACGTGATTTCGCTCACCGACGTCACCTACACGCAGGCCGCGCTGCCCAACGCACCCGAGGCGAACCCGGGCGCGCGTCGCGATCCACGCGCCTCCTCGATCACCGACATGGCCTATGTCGACGGCCGCCTGTTCATCGCAGGGCTGTCAAACGAGGAGTTCTCCTCGAAGCTGCGCTCGGTCGCCTACCCGTTCAGCGCGATGGACGAGGGGACCAGCGTCGAGATCTGGCATGCGGCCCACGGACAGTTCGAGACCCACTCCCCGGTGTACACCTTCGTGCCGTATGAGGTCGGCGGCGAGCAGAACCTCATTGCCGGCTATCTGTGCACACCGCTCGTGAAGTTCCCGATCGACAACCTGCAGCCGGGCGCCAAGGTCATGGGCACCACTATCGCGGAGCTCGGCAACCGGAATCGCCCGCTCGACATGGTCGTCTATCAGAAGAACGGCAAGGACTACCTGCTGATGTCGAACACGAGCCGGGGCGTGATGAAGATTCCGACGGAGCACTTCGACGGCCAGTCTGGTCTGACCGACCCGGTACCTGACGGAAACAAGGCCGGAATCGGCTACGAAACGATCGCGCAGATGACCGGGGTGGAGCAGCTCGATCTGCTGGACGACGAGACGGTGATAGTCATTGCGCGGAACGAGGCCGGTCAGGCGAATCTCGAGGCGATGGCGCTGCCGTAGCGACCGAGCCTCGCGTTTCATGCATACCTCATCGTCCGGCGTGCCGCGGGCGTCTGCGCGCCCGCGGCACGCCGGACCTCTGCCGGCCATGACCATGACCGGCGCTCTGCTCGTGGTGACGGCCGCCTGCTCCGGCTTCGCCGGACCGGACGTCGTCACGCCGACCGTCGAAATCCGGATGCAGACCCCGGGTGACGGTCCAGACGGGGCCACCGTGGTGGTCGATGGTCTCACAGCGGAAGACCTCGACGGGTTGCGAGCCGCTGGATTGACTGCTGTCCAGTGGGTCGAGCTCCTCGAAGTGACCGTCGTCTCTCAGGATGACGAGGACGACGGCGGGCTTCAGCTGCCGCCGGTCCTCGGGTCGTATGCGGTCGAGGACGAGGGAGTACTGCGGTTCAGCCCGATGTTTCCGTTCGACCCCGGTCGTCCGTACTCGGCGCGATTCGACCCAAACCGTCTCCCGGGGCGGGAGCGAGCCGGGCTCGATCCGATCGTCGCGGTGGTGGCGCTGCCGAAACCGGACGTCGAGCCGACGACCATCGTCGACCGGGTTTTCCCCAGCGCCGACCGTCTGCCCGAGAACCAGCTCAAGCTCTACCTGCACTTCTCGGCACCGATGAGCCACGTGGACGGGCTCGAGTATCTCAGCCTGCGCGACGCAAGGGGACACACGGTCGACGCGCCGTTTCTGCCGCTCGGCACCGAGTTCTGGGACCCGGACCATCTGCGCTATACGGTGTTCTTCGACCCGGGTCGGATCAAGCAGGGGCTCGAGCTGAACGAGCGCATGGGTCGACCGCTGCGGGAGGGGGAGACCTACACGCTCGTGGTCGATCCAGCCTGGCCCGATGCGGAGGGCAATCCGCTGCAGACGCCGTTCGAGAAGCCGTTCACCGTGGGACCGGCCGACACGATCCCGCTGGACACCGCCACCTGGCGTGTCGGAGTGCCGACGCGTGGCTCGACGCAACCGCTGGTCGTCTCGTTTCCCGAGCCGCTCGACCACGCGCTGCTGCGGCGGGCGCTACGCGTGGAGGACGAGGCGGGGCGTCGGGTCGAGGGCGAGGTGGAAACCGGGAACGGCGAGACCCGCTGGACGCTGACCCCGTTCCAGCCGTGGGCCCCCGGCGCCTACTCTCTGGTGGCGTTGTCGATCGTGGAGGATCTGGCCGGCAACCAGATCGGCACGTCGTTCGAGATCGACGTCTTCGAAACGGTGGATGAGACGACCGCGGACGACGACCACCGCATTCCGTTCGAAATTCGCTGAGGGGCTAGCGCGCATTTCACATGCGTATCGCAGTTCGATCAGCTCGAGACAGGTTTGGGACGACGTCGGCGAGCGAGCGGCCCAGCACTGGTCTCTCTCGGAATCCGCGTCGTCACGGCGGCGAAGGTGCCCCTTTCAGGAGCCGAGTGGCGGTTCCTCTGACGGATTCCTCCGAGAGACCAGCTGCTGAGCCGCCCGAACCTGATGATCGCCGCCGCCCAGAGCAGGCTCGCGCGCGGGCGCGGCTGGGGTGTCGCGGAGGGCGCCATGAGGCCCGCCGACGACCGCAGGACCGGAAACGTCGCAGGAGCCGCCAGCGGACGAGCTTGCACCCTGTGATCCGTGCCGGTCGAAGAACCCGTGCTGCGGGTTGCAGTGGCACGCGCCGCCTCTGAACAGCTGTTGCTCGCCGCGTGAGGCGTTCCGCCTGCGGTCGGAGGCGACGTTTCCCGGCGGGCCGATCTGGCGTCCGCAGTGACGCCCCAGCCGTGGCTGCACGTTGGAACGCGCTCATCTGCCGACCGAGCGACGACACGAACGTGCGAAACGCTCCTAGCGGGTCGTCAGGAGCGCGAGCGTGACCCACCCAGTGGTGGAGATGTACTGCGCGTAGCTCTGTTGCCCGGCCGGCCGTGTCGTCTCGACCCAGCTGCCGTCGCCGAGCTGCGCGCCGAGCAGGTAGGCTCGTCCCCGGCCGACCGCTTCCCTCAGGGTGACCGCATCGATGACGGGAGCCGCCAGCTCCGGCCGCCCGAGCAGCGGCTGCAGGGCCAGCAGGACGAGCGCCGTGTCGAACGGCTCGACGGCCGACGACACATAGGCACCCCAGCCGCCGGAGGGCGCATGGCCCTCGACAATCACTTCCAGACAGCGCTGCCGCTGGGCGAGAGCCGCCGTGTCGTCGGCAAGGCCGAGCGCGAGGACCACCGCCGCGGCGTCGATGACGGTCTGCACCTGGACACCACGAACCCACGCGTCGGCGCGCGCGATGACCGCCCTCAGATCCGGCACTCCCGCCCGTGTGAGCACGCGTAAGGCCGCCCAGGTGGCCAGCGCGGTGCCATAGGTGGCGGGCGAGCCGATGCTGCCGCTCGGGTCGAGCGGCCACGACCCGTCGTCGGACTGGTCGGTCGCAATCAACGCGGCCGCCTCTGCGAGCGGAAGGGGATCACTGATCTCGCCGGCGCGCATCGCGTCGATCAGCGCACCGCCAAACTGAATCCGAGCCAGCTTCGTGTCGGCGAACTCGAGCCCCAACGCATTGTCGTCCCACGCCGCGGGGTTCTGAAGCCAGGCGGTCGTATCCCGCAACGCCGCCGGCTCGACCGTGTAGTCCAGGCTGATTGCGGTGTAGAGGGCGCGCGCCGCATCGCCGTTGTTGTGACACGAGTAGCAGTTGTTCTCCCTCGGCCAGCGGGGCACTTCGACCGACAGGAAGGCGACGCCACGAGCCTCGGGTGAGGCGTCCTGCGCGGCCGCCGCGAAATACGCCGACGCGCCGACCGCGGTTGCCAGGGTCGCTGCCGCGACCACCGACGACGACACGACACGTCGCAGGCTCGACCCGCCCAGGCTGTGCTGAACCACGCTGTCCCCCATTCTAGTCAGGGCCAGCGGTCGATTGGTGTCGAAGCACACGTTGTCGGCGAAGATCGCATACAAATACGTCAACTGCTCTCTCGGGTTTCACTCGGCTTCTGGGCTTGGCTTAGATCCCCAGCACCACGCGATCGGTCTTCGGTCTCGAGCAGCAGATCAACACCGTCCCCGGATCCGGCGGATCGAGGGGCTCCTGCACATAGTCCACCTCGCCCTCCTCGAGGGGACAGGCACACGTCTGACAGATCCCTGACCGGCAGCTGTTGTAATCTGGACTCAGCCCGTTGGCTTCGGCCAGATCGAGCAGACTCTCGAACGAGGGGTTCCAGTGCGCCTTGACAACCGGTGGCTCGCTGGAGCGGATCCAGTACAACTCCAACTACAATGCGTACTGGGGCCAGACCGGAACGTTGCGCAGCTGGCAGATTGACGAGTCGGTGGCGGTCGATTTTCGGAATCGCTGGATCGCCACGGCGTCACACACCGAGGAGTTCAAGCGCTTCGAGAAAGATTTTAGGAATCGGCAGACCGGCATCCAGGTTGGCTACAACACCCGCGCGTATCAGTCGGCGCTCGGCGGGGTCAGGTTCGGACGCAAATTCGACGCGGACTTCGTGCTCGGGAGCGTCGGGGCACGCTACAAGCTCACCGACCGGACGTCGACGGAGTACGAGCTTCAGCGGCTCACGCTGAATCCGGACCCGGAAAACGAAAGCACCTGGATCCACGTCGTTCGCGCCAGCCAGTTCTTCACGCCAGACCTGTTCGTGAGGGTGTTCTATCAAACGAACTCGGTGATCGACCGCCGCAACATGCAGGCGATCTTCGTCTACCGCTATCTCCCGCCGTTCGGAACGATCCAGGTTGCCAATCAGCGGGGAACGGCCGAGTTCGGTCAGCGGTCTGACCAAGGCCACACGCTGTTCCTGAAGGTCACAACCGTGTTGTAGCCAAGTCGGTTATCGCCGCCACCACGCGATTCGCCGCGAACCCGAGCTCCTCGGGCGGCTCCGCGGCTCGGCGTTGGATCCAGAAGGTGGTCAGCCCGGCGGAGGCCGCGCCGTTGATGTCCCAGGAGTTGGACGACACGAATCCGAGCGCCGACCGACTCACCTCCAACCGCTCCAACCCCAGCTGATAGACCCTCGGGCTCACCTTGAAAATCTTGACATCCTCGACGCTGATGATCGTATCGAGCAGCGTGTCGATGCCGGCGCTCTTGGCGGCCGCTTCGAGCATCCGTGGCTCGCCGTTCGACAAAATCGCCAACCGCACCCCACGGGCCTTCAGCGCCTCCAAGCCCGGCCGCACATCGGGAAACGCCGCCAGCGTGAGGTAGGCTTCCATCAGCCGTTCGCGCCGCGCGGGGGTCAGATCCACCCCCAGGCTCTTCGACGCGTATACGAGGGCATCCTCCGTGACCAACCAAAAGTCCTTGTGCCGACCCATGAGGCTGCGCAGCAAGCTGTACTGGAGCTGCTTTGCGCGCCAGACCTGGGCCAACGCGCTGCCGTTGCCGGGGAACAGTTCCTCACACAGCGCGGTCACCGAGAACACGTCGAACAGCGTGCCGTAGGCGTCGAAGGCGAACGCCTCGATCCCCTCGAGTCGATTGGGAGACTGCGCGGCCGTGGCGACAGCCGCCGCTGATGCGGTGGCCGCACCGGCCGCGGTGGCAGTCAGGGCTTTGATGAGGTCTCGGCGATCGGTCTCCATGGATCCGAGCTAGGGACTCAGCTGGGTGATGAGCCCTTGCGCCTGAGCCGCCTCCTCCGAATCCGGATCGACCTCGACCACCTGTTGGAAGTACGTAATCGCGCCCGCGGTATCGCCCTTGTTCAAAGCGATCAACGCGAGCTTGAACAGCGGCTTCCCCCACGCGGGATCCGCTTGGTGGGCTTGCTCATACAGCGTCGCGGCACCGTCGATGTCACCGCTCGCGAATGCGCGCTCCCCGGCGTTCCAGAACTCCTCGCGACTGCCGCCGACCGCCTCTCCCCCAGAGACGCTGTCGCCGGCCACGGCCGGCACGCTCCCGTCCGGCGGAAGACGACGGTCGACGAACAACTCAAAGTTCACGCCGGAACGAGACATGCTGACCGAGGTCGAACCGCCGTCCACACCGTCGGGCACTTCATAGACGATTCGGTACCGCGTCGACACCGCGTCGAAGTTCCTATTGAGCTGCGTCGCGAACTCCGTCAGCGGGTCGCCGAGCCCGGTGATCACGCCGATTCGCCGGAAGAGACCGCCCGTGTTCGAGGTGAGGTTTTCCGCATACGATCGCGTGGCCTCGCCCGTATGACTGGCCGCGCCTTGGCTTGCGAAGAACACGGCGTGAATGGTCGTGCCCCGGCTCCTGACGTCGTCAAGAAAGGCGTTGTATTCCTCGTTGCTGACGAACCCACTGACGTCGACGGCGTCGGTCAGCACCAGAACGAAGACCGGCCACGCGTCCTCGGGGTCGAAGCGGCGCTCCCAGGTCTCGAACAGCCCGTCCATCATGCGCGCCCCGCCGCCGCTATCGGCGAAGATGGAGTTGGTGGCGTCTTTGAGCTCCTCACGGTCACTCGTGAAATCGATGCGACGCTGAAGGTTACGGGAGATGGTGAATACCCCCACGTCGTGCTGGGGAGCCAGGGTGTCCAGGAAGTCCCCGAGCGCCTCCCGCAGTGCCGTGTCCCCTCGGGCCTCGGACACCGCGTTCCCGTTGTCGACCAGCAGCGCGATCTTCAGGGGGTGGTCGTCAAGCTCGGCGGAGACGATGCTGAGAGGCGTGCCGGCGGCGGTGACGGTGAAGTCGCTCGGTATGAGGTCCAACACGGGCTGGCCCTCTTGGTCGACCACGGCCGCGTAGACGAGCCCTCTCTCCTGGGCCTCACCCCACCGCGGCAGCAAGAGGCTGAAGCAGACGACGACGAGCATGACGAACGGCCGGGCGACCCATAAACGCTGCATGAAACCCTCCACTTACGCGATGCGTGCACGCAATGGCGACCGGATCACTGACCCTCGCGTGCGGCTGGTACCTGATCGTTTACGAAGGTGGCCACGGGTCAGTTCCTCGATTATATGCACAGGCCTGACGCTACAGCGGATCCAGCCGTACCAAGAACTTTGGCGGAAATCCGGTCAGGATTCGAAACACGATGCCAAGACCGTGCTCGCCGTCGACGCGATCGTCCTCCTCGTCGGTGACGGGGACCGCGCGGTAGTTTCCCTTCTCGCCATCCAACGTGACCTGCACATTCGGATTCTCCAGCGCTCGGTGGTACCAGGCCCTCGGCCAGTGGTTGGCGGCCACGTAGAGCTGGCCATTACTCTCGAGGCGAGCCACGACTCGATCGTGCGGGGTGCCGTCCTCGGCGGTGGTGGTAATGACGAGCGAGGTTTGCCCCGCGGGCTGGAAATATCCGAGCAACGACTCGAACGCGACGATGATTCCGACGTAGACTAGGAACAGGAGGGCAATCAGCTTTGCGGCTTTCACTCTAGGACTCCCCGGGGACACGGCGCCCCCCCGTCCTCAGCGTTCCAGTTGAATCCGCGCCGGGTATTCGCCTCGCCCCCGATCCGAGCCAGCAAGGAGTCCGGCGCCACGTCGGGGGTCATCGCGACCGTTTCCCCTCCTCGGCGCGATGACCGGCGAGGATGCCCTCCATGCCGAGGTTGCCTTCGTGGCAGGCGTACTCGAAGATCGGTCCCCCCGTCTGGGTCATCGGGAGGACGACGGTCCACGGTCTCGCATACGTGCCGGGATCCGTCAGCGTCATGCGGTAGTCGATCTGGTCGGCGCCGACGCGCGTGAAGCGCTCCACGAGGCGAAGGTTGCCGACGGGAAAGCCCCGAAAGATCTGCTGGTCGCCAAAATTGGTCGTCTCGACGACGAGCGTGTCGCCCTCCCAGCGACCACGCGAGTCGCCATTCCAGAGGCGCACGGTCGACGGTACGTGCGGACGCTCGCCGAGGTAGATAACACGCGTCTCGTTGATCATCTCGTTGAGAATCACCACGGCTGTCGGTGTCTGCAGGATGAGCATGTTGCTGTTGTAGTTGTTCGGCACCCGGGGGACGCCGCGCGTGACGCAGCGTTCCCACAGATTGCGGTCGACCCATGAGTCGGCCGGGTGGTCACGCCGATGCATCTGGCGGGCCTCGCGGTGACGCTGCGCCTCAGGCGTCAGCGCCGGAATCCGTCCATCCGGGGGGTCGACAATCAGCGAGGTCCGGGTGAGCGCGTTACGCGATCCGTCCCGCCACTGCGATCCGTAGTTCCCCGGACTGCCTTGACGAGGTGCGTCGTCGAACGCCAGAAAACGACGTTCTTCACGCGTGACTGCGTCCTCCTCGGTGAGAAATTCTTGGCCGGCGAGCTCGGGCGGGCGCTCGAGCGGCGTCCCCGTCGTCTGATCCCAGATCCCTTGCAGATCCGGGTGTCCCCAGGGTGTGTGAGGGGGGTCGGTCGATTGGGCCACGGACAGCGCCGGCACCGCGAGCAGCAGGACCACGAGGGTTGCACGCGTCATCTTCATCGCCACACCTCCTGTGCCGGCTTCAGAGTGAGTCGGCGAACCCCTTGATGTCCCGGACGGTGGCGGCGTAGACGTCTGGCAGCGCCGCCGGGAGAATCAGATCGCCAGCGTGACAGGTGCCGTTCACGGTTCGGCTGACGGCGCTCACCCCGACCTGGCCGAGCCGGCGGAAGTAGGCCAGTCCCTCGTCCCGTAGCGGGTCCAGCTCGTTCACGGAGATGACATGCGGCGGAAGACCTTCGAGATCCGCCCCGCTGACCTCGGACGGCCAGCAGAGTGGGTCGCGGCTGTAGCTCCCCTCCGGGTCGTAGACCGATGCCAGGGCAGCCATCATCGCCACGTCGAGTATGTAGCCGTCGTTCTCGAACAGCGACGGAAGCTCTGCCGGCTTGTCGGCATACGCGTTGGAGATGTAGGGGCACATGGCGTAGACACCGCCGATCCGATCGAGCCGACCTTCACGCTTGGCCTTGAGTGCGGTGGCCAGTGACAGGTTGCCGCCGCCCGACTCACCGGACACGACTATCTTGGAGACACCGAGCTGGTCGCGATTGGCAAACACCCAGTCGAGACCGCTGGCACAGTCGTCGAGGCCGGCGGGAAACGGGTGGTTGCCGAGCGCACCGGCACCATTTCGGAACTCCACCCCCACCACCACCATCCCCGACGCCGCGAGTGCGTCACGCCAATGAACGGAGATCGGACTTGACCCCTTCAGGATGACCATCCCGCCGCCATGAATCTGAACCACGCAGGGCACCGGTCCATTCGCGTTCGCGGGCCGATGGATGTAGAGCGGGATCTGGTTGCCGTCGACACCGGTGATCGTCTCGGTGGCGCGGGAGACGCCGGCCACCGGAGACAGCCCCGCGCACAGAGCCTCGAACAGACCCTCGTAGGCCTCCTCCACCGCCGCGCAGAACTCGAGCTTGGCGTCGAGCGGTGATCCGGCCGTCACGGGCGCGGGAGCGGGGTGAACGTCGAGGCCCAACGGCGCGAACGCGGCGATCATCCGTGGGTCGGCCCGGGGCTCGTCCCGCAGAACCAAGTCCGGTACGCCGAGACGACCAGGAAGAGTCGGGGCCACGTCAGTCGTCATGATGCCTCCTCCGCGTCCGTAGGGTCCGGGCCGCACTAACCATAACTGACCCCGGCGTGCACGAGATTGACCGCGAACAGCCATAGGGGCTGGAACAGCACGTCGAAGACCTGCCACGCGAGCAGGATCCCAATCCAGGCAAAGGCCGGTTGCCCCCACACGAGCTGCTGATACCGGGCGGTCGCCCGTTCGCTCAGGACCAACGGAAGCGCGCCACTGCCGTCGAGCGGGGGCACCGGGATGAGGTTGAACGTGGCGAGCAGGAGATTCAACGAGAAGACCACGCTGAGCAGAAAGGCGATGCCGGTCCACAGTCCGCTCGCCTCCGCCGCCACGATGTGATCGAAACTGACCGCCTCGGGCGCGCTGAACACCCCCGCGCCGGTGCCCAGACGGATCGCGAGCCACGCGCTCATCACCAGCAGCATGTTGCCCGCCGGTCCCGCCAGTGCCATCCGGGCGGCGCGCGTCGGGTAGCGCATCGCCCAGCGGGGATCATAGGGCGCGCTCGCAAAACCGAACGGCCATCCCGACAGCGCGACCGACAGCAGCGGCAGCAGCACCATCCCAAACGGTTCTCGGCGGATATGCGGACGCGGGTCGAGCGAGACTTGGCCGCCGTGATACGCCGTCGGATCGCCGCCGCGCAGCGCGGCGAGGGCATGGCCGGCCTCATGGAGCGTGGTGGAGAAGAGAAAGACGACGTAGTAGACGAGGCCGTTCGCGACGTCCGGCATCCGTAGCGAACCCCTTATCGACCGGCACCGGTCGCCGGTTCGTTCTTGTGAACGCGGTCCCCCCGCATCACGAAGACGACGCGTCCCAGCGCGCCGGCGTGGGCCATCGGGCCGCCGTCGATGGCGATGATGTCGGCGTCCAGGCCGGGCGCGATCGATCCGATGCGGTCGCCCAGGCCGAGCGATTCCGCGGCCATCGGCTCTTGACCGCCCTGCTGCACGTAGGCCACCAGTTCCTCGGCATTTCGGCCGTGGCTCCCGGCGTTGGCGTCCGTACTGTAGACGACCCGAAGCCCGGGCGTGTCGAGCGAGCGTTTGAAGGCCTCCAACGCGCCTGGCCGCGCGGCCTGCAGGTTCGCGAACCCCTCTCTATCGTGTACCCACCGATTCCGTCATAGCCCTCCGCGTGCTCCTCGTAGTTGCGGAACAGTAGGTCGATCTGGTTGCCGAAATACATCCCGCTGTCGGCGATCAACTCGAGATCCGCGTCGTCGAGCAGCCAGCCATGCTCAATCTGCGTGCATCTGCATCCGGCGTCTGCCGCCAGCTGCACGGCGTCGGCGCGGTGCGCGTGCACCACGGCGCGCAGGCCCTGCGCCAGGGCCTCGCCGCATGCGGTATCGAGCTGCGCCGCCGACAGGTTGGTGACCCCGCCAAACCGGATACTCGTCGAGGCGAAGACCTTCACGACGTCGGCGCCCGCCGCCGCTCGCCCGCGGACGAACTCGCGGATTCGGTCCGGGGTACCGGTGTCCTCCGACACCGCGCCGAGCGATGACAGCATGCGCGGGCCGGGGATCGTGCCGCGGGCGGTCCATGCTTTGAGGTCCGCATTATCGGCCGCGCCCAAGCTCTGCACCATCGTCACCCCGCTTATCAGCGTCCGGTCGGCATTCTCGGCGCCATACAGCGTCACGTGCCCGACCGCGCTTCGGTCTGCCGGGGAATGCAGTCTTCCGTTGGGGTCGAAGTGACGGCTGAGATGGACGTGGGTATCGATGTACCCCGGCAGCACCGTGAGGCCGGTGAGATTGTAGACCCGGTCTCCCCGCGTGCTTCCGCCGGTCACGATCTCGGCAATCCGACCATCCCGCACCACGACGTCCCGGTCTTCGAGCACGTTGCCGGTGCCATCCAGGATTCGAGTCGTGCGCAGAACCGTCGTCCCGTCCGGAGGCTGCTCGACCGGGACGCGGGCGTCTTGCGACGGCGCCGCCTCGGCAACCGGCGAGGCGAGGAACACCGCCAGAAGGGGAACTATCGCGGCGATCGAACAGCGACGTAGACAAGCGTCGTAGATGCTGTGGAGCATGACGAGGCCTCTCGAATCTGGGACGTTGGCTGCTATTCGGGCATCAACGCAAACGTCCACACCGAGCCGCCGGTCGGCACCTTGCCCGCCGCATAACGGTTGGCAAGCCCGCCCCCGAGTCCGGACGCCACGCTCACGTATTGCCGACCGTTGTGGGTGTATGTAATCGCCGTCGAATTGATGCTCGAACCGGTCTTGAACTGCCACAGCGATTCGCCGGTCGCCTCGTCGAGCGCGATGAACTCACCGGTCAATTTGCCAGTGAACACCAGCCCCCCGCCGGTCGCCAGCATGCCGGCCGAGCTCGGGAAATCGGTCAAGGGGATCTCCCATTGCTTCTCGCCGGTGAGCGGATCGATCGCCAGGAAGTGACCGAGCAGATCGCCGGGGTTGACTTCCGGGAACCGGTTGACGACGCCGGTGGAGTTCGCGCCGATCACTTGCTCTTTCGGCGGCGCGAGCTTCTGGATGCGCGGCACGTTCCACGTACTCGTGTAGACGAGGCTGGTGTTCGGATTGAAGGCGATGGGCACCGCGTTCGACCCGCGCGATGGCCAGATGGCGACCTCCTCGCCGGCACGAAAGCGCTCGTAGAGATCGGTCAATACCGGTCGGCCGGTGGCAAGATCGATGTGCGTGGCCCAATTGACTCGGACGTAGGGGTTCGCGGCAATCAGCGTGCAGTCGGTGCGGTCCAGCACATACAGAAAGCCGTTCTTGTTGGCCTGGATCATCACCTGCCGGGACCGGCCATCGATCTCGATATCGGCGAGCACATGCTCATCGGTGCCGTCGACGTCGTACACGTCGTTGGGCGTGTATTGAAAATAACAAGCGATTTCTCCGGTCTTCGGCCGGACCGCGAGCACGCTCGACGTATACAGGCTATCCAGAGCCGCGCGCGGTTCGGGATCGTATGGCTCCGCATTGCCGGTGCCCCAGTAGACGAGGTCGAGTTGGGGATCGTACGAACCGGAGCGCCACGTCGGCCCGCCGCCGTGCCTCCAGGCGTCGCTGTCCACGGGCCACGTCTCGGCGCCAGGCTCGCCGGGCGCCGGGATGGTGTATCGGCGCCACAATTTTGTCCCGGTCTCGGGATCCCAGCCGTCGAGGAACCCGCGCGTGGTCGACTCCCCGCCGGACATCCCTGAAATCAACACCCCGTTGGCCACGATCGGCGCGCCCGTCGCGTAGTAGCCCTCGCTGGAGTCGGCGAATTGCTGGTTCCACAGCTCTTCGCCGCTCTCCATGTCGAGGGCGAGCACGTGATTGTCAATCGTCACGCGAAAGAGTCTGCCGTCGTAGATCGTCGCGGCGCCTCTCGTGATCGCGGCACGCCGCGTCTCGGGGTCGAGCTCCACCGGCGTGCGCCAGATCTGCCGCCCGGTTTCCACGTCGATGGCGAACGTCCACTTGCCGTTGATCACGTACATCACGCCGTTGTAAATGGTCGGCGCCGCTAGCTCACCAAAGTCATTCATCAGACTCGCGCTCCAAATGGGCACCAGCCGCGTGACGTTGGACCGGTTGATCTGCTCGAGCGGACTGTAGTTCTGTCGGTCGTACCCCATGCTCTGGGTGACGATGTTGTCCGTGTTCTTCCCGTCGTTGACCAGCTCTTCCGTCGTTTGGGCCATGGCCGGGCCTGGCCATGAACCGACCAGGATCGCGAGCAGCCATATGTGCTTCATGATCAGCCTCCCGTGGTAGCCTTCGGCCGGCACTCATCGCACTCGCAAATCGAACGCAAATACTCGAATGGGTAAATACCTGCGTCGTGGCCGTCCTTGAAGGCAATGTTGTAGGCGTACTGCCCCATTGGTTCCAGTCTGGCGAGTTGTTCGCTGGAAGGGTTGAAGATTGGCAAGATCTTGAGGCCGGTCGGTTGCGTGGTGGCCTGGTTGTCATTCTCTCGACAAGAGGCGCAGGGGCAGCGGGCGCGGAGCCAACCGGATCGGTATTGACTGATGTGTCCGTCGTTCCAGTGGATCTTGATGCCCTGGTCTTCCCATTTTTCCAGTTTGACGGGCATCCGCAAATCCATCAAAACGTCATTCCCGGCATTTCTGATGATTCATGAGTGGCAGCCTGCGCGCGGACTGTATGAGCCACTTCCACCAAGGCTTTGGCGGCAGCTGATTCAGGGTCGCGTTTAACCACCGGCAGGCCCTCGTCGCCGCCCAACACAACGGCCGGGTCCAGCGGGACGTGGCCCAAAAACGGTACATCCAGCTGTTCGGCAATGTTCTTGCCGCCACCGTGACGGAATACCTCCGTGCGATGTTGGCAGTTGGGGCATTCGAAAAAGCTCATGTTCTCGACCAAGCCAAGAACCGGGACGTTCAGGTTGCGAAACATCTGCAAACCTTTGCGGGCGTCAATCAGGCTGACATCCTGCGGCGTGGTGACCACCACACCACCGGTCAGTGGCGCCTCCTGACACAATGTCAACTGGGCGTCGCCGGTACCCGGTGGCAGATCGATCACCAAGTAGTCCAACTCACCCCACTCACATTGGTCCAACATGGCCTTCAAGTACTTGTGCACCATCGGCCCGCGCAAAATGGCGGCTTCTTCCTGCGGTACCAAGAAACCCATAGACATCAGCTTCAACCCTAACGCCTCGATCGGCAAGAACGACTGTTCGGTGGTTCCCTTTTCAGGTTTGGCATCTTTAACCGCAAACATGATCGGTACGCTGGGACCATAAATGTCTCCGTCCAGCAATCCGACTGTCGCTGCCGATTCCGCCAGGACCAACGCCAGATTCGACGCCACGGTCGACTTGCCCACGCCGCCCTTGCCCGACGCGACCGCAATGAGCTGTTTGACTCGATCGATCATTCGGTTTCCTTACTTGAGGCAAGAGCACAGCTTGCTTCTTGCCGGCCTCGACTGCGATCCAAGCTGCTCCAAACGTGGTCGGAGCTTCTGGAGAACCGCGTCGTCAGTCCCTTGGTTAACGCTTCAGTGCTGAACCGGTAAGGTTCAGGCCGATGCGGCACGCGTGCGCGACCGGTCGCTCGGCGTCGTCGCTAGTTGTCGGCGTAGTACTGCGCGTCGATCTCGATATAGTTCTTCCACTTCTCGGGCACCTCGTCGTTTTCGAAGATCGCCTCGACGGGGCACACAGGTACCGCAATCAATGCACTCATCCGGATGGATGTAGAGCTTCTCCGCTGCCTCGAACGCGTCTTCGTCCTTGCCGGGATGGACGCAATCGACCGGGCTGACGTCAACACACGCGGTGTCTTTGGTGCCAATGCAGGGCTCACAGATCGGTTACACCATTGATGCCTCCCCTACCGGACCGTTCCGGAGACCGGGACTGCCGTCCTGTCACCTCACGCCGTGACGGCGGCAGACGCGCCCGGCAGATGACCCAGACGCATCGAAATCAAGCGGGCGAGTTCCCACGCGCCCCGGTTGTGTTCGGTCAGAATCGACCTGTCGTCCAGCGCGTGCTCGAAGAGGCCGACACGAGCGACCTCGAGACCCGTGAAATCCCGCACCGGTGCGCACGTGCAGATCAAGCGCTGCGCCCCTTCCCACTGCTCGCACACGCCGCCCAGACGGTTCACGACTTCGGGACTGCGGGCGACGTCGCCGGGTGTGACCAGACGTAGGCAACTCAGCCGCCGTCGAGCCTGGGCCTCGTCGAAGTACAGCTCGCAGTGCGCAGGCATTTCTTTGCCGTAGGCCGTGTGCGTCGCGACCTCGTCGGGCCCAGTCCTCCACATGTAGGTGACCTCGCCCACAGCCTGCGCCGCGATAAAGCAGCGCGCCCTCGTGCGGAGCGTGTATTCGCGGAGCACCGGATACGCGTACAGCTTTAGCTCCGAGCGCCCCAAGAGTCGAAACCCGAGATCCAGGACCTTCAGCGTCAGCTGATAGCGCGCGGTCTCATCGTCCTGCCGCACATACCCGCGACGCTTCAGGAGCGAGAGCAGTCGGTGCACGGTCGGCGGTGGCATGTCAAGGGCGCGGGCCAGGGCGCTCACACTGAGGCCAGTCGCTCTACCGCTCAGCGCTTCACAAATCTCCAGAGCCTTGTCGACCGACGTGGACCCCGAAACGGCCGCCTGTGCGCTCTGCCGGCTCATATTCAACGACCTTGACCAGGATCGCTCACCAGCGATATTCTCGCGAGTACCGCATAGCTGAATTATATTCCAATATATGGAACCGCTTGAGACCACGGCCGATGAAAATCAGAGGCCAAACGGGGCGCATGTCTTTCAGGAGGCTTCAGATGTCGTATCCAGAGTTCTTCACCGCACCGATGAGGCAGGAGCTGACCCAGCTGGGTGTTAGAGAGCTGCGCACAGCCGCTGACGTCGATGAGTCGATTCGGGAGACACCCGGGACGCTCATGATCGTGGTCAATTCAGTCTGTGGCTGCGCCGCAGGGAAGGCCCGCCCTGGTGTCGCGCTCGCGCTCCAGCACGCCGTGAAGCCGGATGTGGTGGCGACCGTGTTCGCGGGCGCCGACGTGGACGCTACCGAGCGGGCCCGGGGCTACTTCACCGGATACCCGCCGTCGTCCCCCGCGATCGCGCTCCTGCACGGCGGGAAGCTGATCTACATGATGGAGCGCCATCAGATCGAGAACCAGGAAGCCCAGGACATCGCCGCGCAGTTGACAGCGGCGTTCGACACGCACTGCCAGAAGACGGCGGTTGCCGGCTAGCCACGAGACGTATACGGCAGATCATGAGCACCGAGGTGCTGCGGCCCTTCGTCAGCGTGAAGTTCGACCCTGTCGGACGTGTCCGTCGATTCCTGCTCAACGACGTCGAGTTCGAGCCTCCGCTCCAGCCGGGCGACGCGGTCGTGGTGACCCGCGGCGATCAGCGAGCGTTCGCCACGGTCACCCGTACGGTGCCGCAGACGGCGAGCCGAGCGGTGCCGCCCGCCACGTCGTCAGACCGCGTGGTGCGACGGGCGACCAAACAGGACGTGGTGACCCGGCTCCAGCACCAGCGGCGCGAACGCCACGCGCATCGCATCGCCGTCATGAAAATCAAGGAGCGCGGGCTGCCGATGAAGCTCGTCAAGGCGGAGCAGCAGCTGGATCGGCCGCGTCTCGTGTTCTATTTCACCGCCGACGGCCGCGTCGACTTTCGTGAGCTCGTCCGCGAGCTGGCGTCCGAGTTCCGATGCCGGATCGAGATGCGCCAGATCGGCCCGCGCGACGAGGCGAAGCTTCTTGGCGGATACGGCACGTGCGGGCGGCCGCTTTGCTGCACGACCTGGCTGCAAGGGTTCGAGCCGATCTCGATCAAGATGGCGAAGCGGCAGAACCTGAGCCTGAACCCGTCTCGCCTGTCCGGGTTGTGCGGGCGTCTCAAGTGCTGCCTTCGGTATGAGCTCCCCAACGCGGCTGGTGAGCAGTTCGCCGGCTGCGCCAACGAGGGCTCGTGTAGCCGCACCGAGGGCGGGTGCGGTGGCGACTGCGGCTCGGGCGGCTGCGGCAGCTGTGGTCGCACGTGATCGCTGCCGGTCCACGCCGCGCCACGTCGAATCCCTCGCATCGGACTCACCGGCTCCATGCGCTGGTGGGCGTCGCGGCCGATCGCCGACGCAGGGCAAGAGCGCGAAATGTCTCACGGTGACATCAGGCCAGACCCGTGTCCCAAATGCGGGAACCCGTCGATGGTTTTTACTCCAAACGCTCAGCGCGTGCCATACGCAATCCCGCGGAGATACGAAGCTGCATGGCAGTGCACCACATGCGGGCACCTGTCGTTTCTGGCTTCCCGACCGGATGCGGGGCCTGGAGCGTGACGACGCGCTCTGGCAGGCCAGAGGCATCAAATCCACAGACTCTCCAAGGAGGACCTCATGGCGGCATATGTCACAGTAGCGAACGCCGATGACCTGCAACCGGGACAGGCCAAGGTGGTCACCGCCGGGGACCAGCGGGTCGCCCTCTTCAATGTCGGAGGAACCTACTATGCCATCGCCGACACGTGCACCCATCGGGGCGGGCCTCTCTCAGAGGGCACGCTGGAAGACGACGTCGTGACATGCCCGTGGCACGGTGCCCACTTCTGTGTGCGCGATGGTCAAGTCCAGGAACCCCCGGCGCACGAGAACGTCACGTCGTATCCGGTGCGGGTCACGGACGGCAGTATCGAAATAGAGTGTTGAGGGCGGAGACGTCGAGGGACGGCGTCGACACGACTGAGCTACTACACTGAAGACGAGGAGTGAGGGAGGTCGCGCATGCCTCGTGTGCCGTTCGAACAATTGCCTGAAGACGCTCGCTTGTGGATCTTCGCCGCCGAGCGGCCGCTCGACGAGCCCGAGCGGCAGCGGCTCCTTGCCGAAGTCGACCGGTTCGCCGACCAGTGGGGCGCGCACACCGTGCCGCTGACGGCCGGCCGGGATCTGCGGTACGACCAGTTCCTCTTCGTCGCGGTCGATCAGCGAACGGCGGGGCCGTCGGGCTGCTCGGTCGATGCGCTCGTGCGGCAGATGAAGGCGCTACAGCAGGAGCTGGGGGTCGAATTGGTCGACCACGCGCCGGTGCTGTTCCGGCGGGGCGAGGGGATCGAGTGCGTGCCGCGGGAGGTGTTTGCCGGTCTGGCGACGTCGGGCGAGGTCAGCCTCGACACAACGGTCTTCAACAATACCTTGACGAGCCTCGCAGACGTGCGGGCCGGCCGGTGGGAAGTCCCGGCCTCTGCCTCGTGGCACGCCCAGGCGTTCTTCTAGCGGTCTGCCAGAACAGCCATCAGCCCCTTAGGTTCTCGGCGTCGACACTTTCCTTAACCCGGCACGCCCATGCCTGGATGCGAGGGATAACACTGAGCCAGCCCCCTCGTACCAACTCGGTCGTTTCTCGTCGGTCGATACCCGGCCTGAACACCAGTCGGTATCCATCGGGCCCCTTGACGTCGAACAGGAAGGTGTACTTGCGACTGTGGTGAAACAGCCGTGGAACGCGCGTCTCGGACAGCGCCAGGCTATCGACCTGTTCCCAATCGAAATCATATGGATTCAGGTGAACCGCGATGATAGCTTGAAGGACTTGGGTTTCCTGGGTCCCTCCCAGAGAGCGTAAAATCACTTCCGTTGACTCCGCGCTCACCGCAGAGGACGCAAAGATTACCCCGCGTTGGACCGGTTGTTATTGGCTGGCCATCTCCAGACCACTCTTGATCGGGGCGATACCGGGGAGAGCCCACTCCTCCCACATCGTATCGACCATGCCCTGAATGTAGTCGATGTCCTCGTCAACGAGATGCGCAAAGCGCCCTTGCTTGACGAGGTATTCACGGACGGGAATGCGCCCCTTCTTGTGCGGGTCGTAGGTGTAGGTCACTTTGCCGTCGATGATCTCGTAGAGGGGAAAGATGCCGGAGCGGATGCCCAACTCGCCCAGCTCACGCGAATACCCGGGGTGAAAATCCCAGCCTTTCGGACACGGGTCGAAGGTATGGATGAAGGTCGGGCCGCCGATCTCCAGCGCCTTGCGCGTCTTGTTCATGAAGTCCAATACCGGGAAGGTGGCGCTCGCCGTCGCGACGTAGCGGCAGGTCGGGTGCCCCACGGCGAGCATCGGCGCCAGGTTCTTCTTCCACCGGGTATGCATGATTCGACGGGCGCTGCCGGGCGGCGTGAACGTGGTCTGCGCGCCCCAGGTCGTGAGACCGGTGGCCTGAATGTCCGTATTGGCGGCCGACTCGTTGTCGTAGACGATGATCAGGAGGTCGTAGTCGGTCTGCAGGGCTCCCGACACTCCCGACAACCCCATATCGCCTCCGCCGAGGTCCCCGCTGAAGTTGATGACGTTGATCTTCTCCGTGGGAATCTTCCCTTTGCGCATGAGGGCGCGCAGGCCGGCGGCCGTCCCGACCGCCGACGCGCCGCCGGCACCCAGCTGCGTGTGCATCCAGGGGATGATCCACGGCGTCGTCTGATAGCTGGTGTTCGCCACATACATGCATCCGGTCGCGCCCGTCGCGATGGTGCGCGGGCCGGACGCCTTGGAGAAGTCGCGCATGACCAACGCCGACTCGCAGCCCTGGCACGTGCGGTGCCCCGAAGTGTAGAACTCCTCGAGCGGAGCGTCTTTGGCCTTCTTGATCTTTTCGTAGTCGATTACCGGCAGTGTGGTTGCCATGTCCGTGGACCTTCCTGGCCCGTCCTACCCGGGCCGCTCGTACAAAGTAGGGGCAAGGAAGCGGTACTGTCAACTTGGTGTAGGCACCGCGCTTCTCCCCCCTCGTCCCCAATGGGTCGACACGGTCCGTTTACGGTCGTTCTCACCCGTCTTCTTGGCCCTATCGATCCAGCTGGTGCACCGTGCGGATCTGGGTAGCAAACACGGCGGGGTCAGTCGTGGGGAGATCGCAGATCCGATTCTCGCACACATAGGCGGTGGGCTTGCTGTCACGCGCCACCTTCCCCTCCAGCAACGGAATGAGGGCGGCGTGGGTGTCCAATTCGACCCCCTCAGCGACGACGATCAGGATCCGGCTGGGTAGGAACGTCGCTCTGAGCTCGTCGAGCAACGGTTGGGCCTCCTCCCGCGCATGCGGGACCACCAGGACGATCTCTTTCGGGGTATCCAGGTGGAAATCGACCGCCAGGAGCATCTCGGAGACCATTATGGGACTGTGAGCGAGCAGGTCGGAAAACGCCTCAAACGCCCTCTCGGCGCGCTGGCGGTAGCGATCGTCGGTGGTGAACTCGTGTAGCCGCAGCAGGTTGAGGAGCTGGACCGAATTGCCCGAGGGTTCGGCTCCGTCGGAGGACGGCTTCTCACGAGTGATCAGCGATTCGTGATCTTCGCCGGTTCGGAAGAAGCCGCCCACGGCCGTATCCTCGTAGTGCTGCTCCAGGATGCCGTCCAGCGCTTGCGCCTCATCCAGCCATCGCAGCTCGCTCGTCGCCTCATAGAGGTCGAGGAGGGCGGCAATCAGAAACGCGTAATCCGCGAGATATGCCGCTTGCTGGGCCTGCCCGTTCAAAGCGGCGCGTCGCAACCGGCCATCTCGCCGCAGGTGTGTGAGCACATAGTCCGCCGCCCGCGTCGCACGCGCCACGTAGGCGGGCTCGTTCATAACCAGGGCCGCCTGAGCGAACGCCGAGATCATCAGACCGTTCCAGGCGGTCAGGATTTTCTCGTCGCGCAGCGGCGGCGGCCGCTCCGCCCGTGCCGCATACAGCAGCTCGCGCGCCCCGTCGACCGTGCGCCGGAGTGCGTCGGCAGACATCCCGAGCTCCGCAGCCACATCGGTCAGCGGCCTGGGCACGTTGAGAATGGTGCGTCCCTCGAAGTTTCCCGACTCGGTCACACTATAAAATGCCGCGACCGCGCCGCCGCGTTCGCTCCCGAGCACTGCGTCCAGCTCGTCAGGGGTCCAGGTGAAGAACCACCCCTCCTCTCGTTCACCGCTTGGTCCCGGGCTGTCGGCATCGGTGGCCGAGTAGAAGGCGCCGTCCGGTGAGGTCATGTCTCGCTCGACGTAGCGGAGGATGGCGCGAACCACCTGCGCGAAGTCCTCACGACCGGTCACCTGATATGCCTCGAGGAAGGCGGATGCCAGCAAGGCGTTGTCGTAGAGCATCTTCTCGAAATGCGGGACGATCCACTCCGGGTCGGTGGCGTACCGATGGAAGCCGCCGCCCACCTGGTCGTGGATGCCGCCGGCCGCCATGTGCTCGAGCGTTCGCGTTGCCATCGTCAGCGACTGTTCATCGCCCGTGCGTCGATAGTGCCGCAAGAGAAACCGGATCGAAAGGCTGCTCGGGAACTTCATCTGGCTCTGCAGCCCCCCATGGTCTGCGTCGAAGCGCGCCCGGTAAGAGGCTGCCGCGGTCTGTAGCGGTGCCGCGGTCGGAAGCGACCCGCCACCCGCCCCCGGGGCCAGCATGGCGCGGATCCGTTCCGCCACCTGAGACGAGACCTCGGCCACGCGATCTGGCTGCTCGTCATACGCTTCCTTTAACTGCTGCAGCAGCGTCAGGAACCCGACCGACACCCCGCGGTCCCCGTCACGTGCTGGGAAGTAGGAGCCCCCGCTGTAGGGCTCGCGATCTGGTGTGAGCCAGACCGTCATTGGCCACCCACCCCGTCCCTGGAGGAACAGCTGAACCGCGCTCATGTATATCGCATCGAGGTCTGGGCGCACCTCGCGGTCGACCTTGATTGCAATGTAGTGCTCGTTCAGATAACGGGCGATCTCCTCGTCGTCGAACGACTCTTCCTCCATCACGTGACACCAATGGCACGTGGAGTACCCAATGGAGAGCAGTACCGGACGTCCAAGCGCCCGGGCCAGTTCGAACGCTTCGTCACTCCACGGAAACCAGTTGAGGGGGTTGTGGGCGTGCTGCCGGAGGTAGGGGCTCGACTCGAGAAACAGGCGGTTGATGTATTTCGGCGACCCGTCGGGTCGCAGGTGCTGTGTGCGCGGTACGTAGTCGGCCGGGCGGGCGGCCCACGCGGTCGCGAGGCGTTCTTTGAGCGCTTCGTCAACCGGAGACGCTCCTGGCGCATCATCAAAGGTCCACATCGACGCGGCGCCGTGCCCAAGACTGCATCCCACGAGCACGAGCGCAAAACACAGAGCCCCTCGTCGCACGGGTCAGATCCTCATCCGTTGAGTTTCACTAGCGCGATCGTATACCGGAGCCCAGGAGACGTGGGGGCCCGGTGGACGAGCAGACGGTCTTCACCTCGGCGCTCGCCGCCGGACGCGCGATCCCGCCGCCCAGACCCTGCCGGGCGAGGTCAAGGCGGTACCGCGCCTGAAACAAGCTATAATTAGCCGATATCGAGCCCATGGAGAAGACCGACGTGGCAGAATTGATGACCATCGACACTGAACAGATTATCGTAACCGAGGCCGCGGCCGCCAAGATCAACGGGCTGCTGGCCGAAGAACAGAAGAAGGAAGCCGGGCTGCGGGTGTTCGTGCAGGGTGGCGGATGCTCCGGTTTCCAGTACGGCCTGATGATCGAGGAAGGGACCGGTGACGCCGAGGTCGACCGGATCTTTCAGTCCAACGGCGTGACGCTCTTCGTCGATCCCATCAGCATTCGCTACCTCTCGGGCGCCGAGGTCGATTTCGTCGATAACCTGACGGGCGGCGGGTTCACCATCAAGAACCCGACCGCCAAGTCGACGTGCGGGTGCGGCCAATCGTTCGAAGCGTAGCCAGCCGCAGGTATTGTCGCTAGCGGTCGCCGCGCTTTGTCACCCCGAAGCTGGGGTGATGCCCCCGCGTATTCAATCGGCCGGCTGTCGGGGCGCCCGTGCCTGACGCGGCGTGAGAACCCTCATCGACGATCGTGATGTCGCCGTTGGCCATCAGCTTCTTGACCGACTCCCGGTCGGCGTCTTGGGTCGCGATCTGTCCTTCCTTGCCGGGTCCTAATCGAAGCACTTTTCCTTGCGAGAGCCGGATGGTAAGCGGGCCGCGTGTCTTATTAAGGATGGACTTCATGCGCGCACATTCTCGTCGGGGACCTGCCTCTAGTGTCTCACGGGCCGGCCGCTTAGCCCTCTCTGAGTGCCGTGTCTTCAGAACATGAAACACTATCTACTAGTAGATAGATACTGTTGCCAAACAAAAAGTTGCTCCCGAGGTTCCAAAATCTTCTTGATCTGTTCCACAACCTGGCGCGCCTTCTGTTTCCCGTTGGCGCGGCCGAAAAGATCGGGGCAGCGTGGTGGGCGGGCGTACCGGGGAAGTCCATGACCCCACGCTTCTGTCCAGCGGTGATCACGTCCGCGATCCAGCCAATCACATGCGGCGCCAGCGAGCACATCGACGTACCCATGGTCGCGGGAACGACGTTGCTGTCGGACTGGACCGAGCCCACGGCGCAGATCCGGTCCTCGGTCTTGATGATCTCGAGCACCACCTGCAGGTAGCCATCCAGTTGAACGTGGGGATCGTCGGATGTCCGCTTCGCTTCGGCCAGCGCCGCCTCCACGTCCGCCCTGTATTTCTCCGCCACGGCGATGCCTAGATCCTCTTTGCTCGGGAAGTGATGATGAATGCTTGCCTTGGTGATGCCGAGCCGCGCGGAGAGGTCCTGGCAGCTGAACGCACTGTAGCCACGCGTCTGCACCAGCTTGGTGGCGACCTCCAGAATCTGCTCTTTCCGGTCCATCGCCGGACACTCTACCAACTAGTTGGTAGAGTGTCAAGTCACTTCTAGCTACGAGGGGCTCGGACGGTTCACCGACACGACGACGGCCCTCGAGCGCTACGTTGAGCTGGTCCCGGACGGACCGCGGTCGCCCGAGGTGCGCGAGCGGCTGAGTGCGCTCGCCATGCGCGCGCCGCTCACGACGCCGCCACCCCTCGCTTTTTCCAATACCGTGCGAGACCAAGCCAGCACTGATCGATGGGAGCGGCAGTGCCGTACAGAGTTGCTTCGTGGGCCGGGAGATGCCGCTCAAGATAGACACGCATCTTGTCGACGAATCGATTTAGCTGGTCGGCGTCGCTGCCGCCTGCCTCGATGCTCTCACGCGACATCTCCTTCATGGCCGCCAAGTGGGTCACCATCGTATCGAGATGCTCGTCAGGATCTTCGTGGGCGCCGTAATGGGTAATCAGCAGCGTCGACGCCCGCCACTGCCGCACGATCTCGATGCTGTCGTTCCACAGCTCGATGTCGATATCGGGTGGCGGCGTCGGCGGCATCACGAACAACGCCTGTCCGGTCCGCACGCCGGCGACGTCGCCGACAAAGGCGACGCCGCTTTCACGGTCGAGGAAACTGATGTGATGCGACGCGTGCCCGGGCGTGTACGCCACCTCGAACGTCCGATCCACGACTTCGATCCGTTCGCCTCCGGCCAGCCGGCGCACGTTCGCCTCGGGCACCGGAAGAAACGGCCCCCAGAGGCTGTCCATCGCGTCGCCGTAGAGGCGTCCCGCGCTGGCGAGCAGCTTGGAGGGGTCGATCATGTGTGGGGCGC
This sequence comes from Vicinamibacterales bacterium, assembly GCA_963662965.1. Lineage (GTDB taxonomy): Bacteria > Acidobacteriota > Vicinamibacteria > Vicinamibacterales > UBA8438 > DTWD01. The sequence goes on from OY759970.1 coordinate 1,943,007, forward strand.
CACGCTCATGGACGTACACGGTGATGTCTGGGTTTTCCACGACCAGCGACCCCGCCGCGCCGGCGTGGTCGAGATGGATGTGCGTGAGCACCAACGTCCGCACGTCGGCGATCGCGATACCGGCCGCCCTCAGCGCGGCACGCAGCGTCTTGAGGCAAGAGGTCGGTCCCGGGTCGACGAGCGCCACGCCGCTGGCGCTTTGAATGATGGCCGTCGCGATGACGCGCGGGCGCCCACGGTGCATCAGGTCGGTATAGGAGATGCCATGCGTCAGCGTGTCCATGAGCGGCCGGATTGTACTATGGTGGCCTCCCCCGCCATGCGCGTCACGCTCCGAACTGCACGCGCCTTCTCGAAGCTGCGAGTGCCCACCTTGACCTGTTGAAACAGGTCTCAGTACGCTGAATGGATGGGGCCCCCGCGAGTGAGCGCGACGAGGTGCGGGGCAATCAGCCCCGTCTAGGAATGACGACCGACAAACACAAAACTGGCGGCGCGGTACTCGAACGGCAGCAGGACAAGACTGCCACGCCGAAACAGTACCGCGTGCTCCTGCTGAACGACGACTACACCACGATGGAGTTCGTCGTCGCAGTGCTCGAGGACGTCTTCCATAAAAGCCCAGCGGAGGCGTTTCGTCTGATGATGCAGGTACATACGCAAGGCCGAGCCGTGTGCGGCACATACACTTACGAGGTCGCAGAAACAAAGGTGAGCACGGTGCGCGATCGCGCGGCGCACGAAGGTTTTCCACTACAGGCCAACATCGAAGAAGATCGGTAGCGAACCGATTCCTCCAGGCAAAGGACTCGCATGTTTAGCGCATCGCTCGAACTGATTCTCAATGTGGCGTACCGCGAGGCGGCGTCGCGACGTCACACACATTTGACGCTGGAGCACCTGCTGTACGCCTTGGCCCACGACCCGGAAGGCGAACGAATCCTGGCTGCATGCGGGGCCGACCTCCCGACGCTCCGTCGCACGCTCGACGAGTTTCTCGGGACGCTCGAGACGTTCGGCCGGGGCGAGCGGTCGCGTGAGCCGGCGCAGACCCTCGGGTTCCGTCGCGTGCTGCAGACGGCGGTGCTGCATGTCCAAAGCGCGGGCAAAGACGAGGTCCGGTCGGGCGACGTCCTCGCCGCCATTCTCCAGCAACCGAAGGCGTACGCGGCGCAGGTCCTCGAGGCCCAAGGCATCACGCGACTCGACGTCCTCAACTACATCTCCCACGGCATCTCCAAGGTGCCGCCGGCGTCGCGCGAGCCGACGGGCGACGATGAAAGCGCGGAAGCCGGCTTCGGGGAGGAGGGCCCCGTCTCGGCGCGCGACCCGTTGGACGCCTACGCCGTCAACCTCACGGAACGCGCGAAGGCCGGCAAGCTCGACCCGTTGATCGGCCGCACGTCGGAGTTGCAGCGGACGCTCGAGATCCTCTGTCGCCGCCGCAAGAACAATCCGGTCTTTGTCGGCGACGCGGGGGTCGGGAAAACGGCGCTCGCCGAAGGGCTCGCGGCCCGGCTGACGGGAGAGGACGTGCCGGAGAGGTTGACCGGTGCTGAGGTGTTCTCGCTCGACACCGCCGCGCTTCTTGCCGGCACGCGGTTTCGCGGTGACTTCGAGGAACGGTTCAAGGCCGTCATCACCGCGCTGGCCGATCACCCGCTGCCGATTCTCTTCATCGACGAGATACATGCGACGGTCGGCGCCGGCGCCACGACGGGCGGCACGATGGACCTGGCGACCCTCATCAAGCCGACCCTGGCGTCCGGAGAGCTGCGGGTCATCGGGTCGACGACATTCGAGGATTTCAAGCACATCGAAAAAGATCGCGCGCTCGCGCGCCGGCTGCAGAAGGTGGTGGTCGAGGAACCGTCGGTAGACGAGACCTCGAAGATCCTCGAAGGGCTCCGGTCGCGATACGAGGCGCACCACATGGTCACCTTTGCCGATGACACGGTGCCGGCGGCCGCGAAGCTGGCCAAACGACATTTGCGCGATTCTCGACTCCCCGACAGTGCGATTGACGTCATCGACGAGGCGGCCGCGGTGCTCGGCATGCAACGCACCCAGGCGACGGCGGGCGCCGACGCGAAACCGCCCGAGGTGACCGTGGCCGACATCGAGCGGGTGGTGGCACGGATGGCGCGCATTCCCGAGAAGCAGGCCTCGTCGTCAGACAAGGAGCGGCTCCGCACCCTCGACGAGGCGCTCCAGCGTGTCGTCTTTGGGCAGACCAATGCGGTCTCCGCGGTCGTCACCTCGATCAAGCGAGCCCGGGCCGGACTCGGCCTGCCCGACCAACCGGCCGGATGCTTCCTCTTCACGGGGCCGACCGGCGTCGGGAAAACCGAGCTCGCCCGCCAGCTTGCCATCCACCTCGGCAACGAGTTCATCCGCTACGACATGAGCGAGTACATGGAAAAGCACGCGGTGGCGCGGCTGATCGGCGCGCCGCCCGGCTATGTCGGCTTCGAGCAGGGCGGTTTGCTCGTCGACGCGGTGCGCACCCACCCGTATAGTGTGGTGCTGCTCGACGAGATCGAAAAAGCCCATCCCGACGTCTTCAACATCCTGCTGCAGGTGATGGACCATGCGACGTTGACCGACAACAGCGGCCGCAAAGCGGACTTCCGTCACGTGATCTTGATCATGACGTCGAATGCGGGGTCCCGTGAAGCGAGCTCCGGCGCGATCGGCTTCCGCGACGATCAGGAGGCGTCGTCACAAGGCCGGATGAAAGCCGCGATCCAGCGGATCTTCAGCCCGGAGTTCCGGAATCGGCTCGACGGGATTGTCACATTCGGCACGCTGTCGCTCGCCACGATGGAGACCATCGTCGAGAAATTCATCTTGCAGCTCGAGTCACAGCTCGCCGAGCGTCGCGTCGCCATCGTGCTCGAGACCGAGGCACGGGCGTGGCTCGCCGCGAAGGGCTATGACCCGGTCTACGGCGCGCGACCGCTCTCGCGGGTGGTGCAAACCGAAGTGCGCAACCCGCTCACCGACGAGATTCTGTTTGGTCAGCTCGAGCACGGCGGCACCGTCCGCATCGGGCTGAAGGACGACGCGCTCACCTTCGCGATCGAGCCAGCCGAACGACCTGCCGACGCCGACCCGCCCGCGCGGACGCCTGAGGAAGCCGAAGAAGCAACCAGTGAGTGAACCCGTTCGGCCCGTATCCGAGCTCGAGCGGGACCCGGCCGAAGACTCAGACCAGCCGAACGACGTCGTCGACGAGCCGACGGTACGGGTCATCGACAAGCGCTGGTGGGCGCGCGAGTCGAACGCGACCGACAGCGAAGGTAGCGACGGAGAGAGCGGCCGACCGGCGTATGTCGAAGAGCTCAAGCAGCGGCTCGCCGACCTGGAGCGGAAGCTCTCGGACAAAGACGCGTTGCTCGCCGACTACGCCGGCAAATACAAAGACGCCGCGCGCGATTTCGAGCAGACACGCGACCGCCTGCGGCGCGAGCTCGCGAAGGATGTCGAGCGGGAGACACGCCGCGTGCTGTCGTCGTTCCTCGAGGTCGTCGACAACCTCGACCGGGCGATCGACGCCGCCACTCGCGAGGACGAAGCACCGGACGGCGGCCGCGGCCGTGACGCCATGCTCGAAGGCGTGCGCCTCGTCCGCGAGCAGTTTCTCGCGACCCTCGAGCGATACGACGTAAAACCACTCGACGCCGACGGTCAGCCGTTCGACCCGAATCTGCATGACGCGCTGTCGACGGTGCCGGTCACCGACGCGGCGCAGGACAACGTCGTCGTGACGGTCGTCAAGCCGGGCTACGTCGTCAACGGCGACGTGCTGCGACCGGCAAGCGTGATCGTCGGGAAACACGAGGGATAAGGCGATGCGTCTCTATGTCGAGCCGATGGACGCGGTGCTGGTCGAGTTCGACCGCCAAGGACGAGTGCGGTTCGACGATGAGGAGTGGAGCGCGCCGTCACTGCAGGAAACTCGGGCCATCCTCTACGCGGCCGAAAACGAGCTGGCCACACTGAAGGAGCTGGTCGACGCGCTCGAGGGCGCGGTGGCGCCCGAAGCGAAGCGCTAGAGCGTTTTTCGCGAGCCTGTGGCGCTCGCCGTCACCACCCGGCACGGGTGGCGCACATCCCGCCAGAAACCGGCTCGCCTCGGGGAACATCGGGCCGTGTTCAAGGCAGGGGGGTTCGTCTCGCCAAAGGCAGACGGTTTCTTCTGGGACGTGCGCCACCCGCGCCGGTTCGGCGCAGCCTGACGCGTTTCTCGCGAGCGTGTGACGGCTGCGTTTCGGTAGTGACCGCAGGTTCGGAGCGGCGTAGCGGTTGGTCTCTCAGAGAAATCCGTCGGAGGAACCGCCACCCTGTCGCTGAGAGCGCCCCAGCGCCGCCGTGACGACGCGGATTTCGAGAGAGACCAATGCTGGGCCGCTTGCGCGGCGATGCCGTTCGAACCTACACGTCTGCCGACGGAGCGGTGACACGAACGTGCAAAACGCTATAGGTCGAAGAAGCGACAGGACGCTAGACAGGCCAGCGGACCTGGCCGTCCCACTCCACCTCCTTGGTAGTGCCAATGGGTCCGTGCCGCCGGACTGAGATCGATTCGCCGGTCGTCTGGCAGCCCCGATTGGCCCCGGTCACAACTACGGTCACGTATTCGGGCGCCGAGGCTACTAAGCCGGCTCTCTACAGGCCAGCTGCCGTGGCGGCGCGCGCGGCGTTCTCCACTCCGACTACCACCGCCACACTCGTCTGGCTCTCGAGGCTCGATGCGTACGTGTATTCGATGTTCACGTCGGCGTTGGCCAGCATCCGTGCGGCGCGCTCGAGGGCGCCGGGGCCATGCGGGACCTCGAGGAAGAGGACGTCACGTTGCTCCACCGTGTATTCACGGCTCTCGAGCGCCGCGGCGGCGCGGAGCGGGTTATTGACGACCATCCGGAGCGTGCCCAAAGCGTCGACCGTGAGCGCGATGACGTTGACACGCTCGTCGCCAAGAATCCGACAGACGCGATTGAGCGCACCCGGGCTGTTTTGGAGCCGCAGCGACAGCTCCGTCCTGATCGCCATGCCGGAGGTTAGCGCCGAAGGTGCGCTATCATCAATAGGATGGCGGTAGAGACTCCCCCAATCATCCCGATTGGGAGCCGCAACGCCGGCTTCGACTACGCGATTCGCACGATCGTCGCGGAGGCGCGAAAGGTCGAGGCGAGCGGCGGCACCGTGAAATACCTGAACATCGGCGACCCGATCCTCTTTGGGTTCGAAACGCCCCCGCACTTGATCGAGGCGGTCGAGCGGGCGATGCGCGACGGGCAGAACGGGTACACGCCGGCGGCCGGCATCCCGGAGGCCCGTGAAGCGGTCGCGCGCGAATTCGACGCGCGCGGATTGAGCATCTCGCCCGATCGCGTCGTCCTTACCGCCGGGGCGTCGGAGGGAATCGATCTCGCGCTGAGCGTGATCCTCGACCGCGACGACGAGGTGCTCGTGTCGGTCCCGACCTACCCGCTCTACACGGCGGTGCTGACCAAACTCGGGGCCCGCGCCGTGTATTACCGAACCGACCCCCAGCGCGGCTGGCAGCCCGACATCTCGCACGTCGAGCGTCTCCTTACCCCGCGTACTCGTGCCATTGTGGTCATTGATCCGAACAACCCCACCGGGGCCGTGTACACCCGGGAGAACCGGTTGGCGCTGCTCCGCCTCGCCGATCGGCACAACCTCGTGCTGATCTCCGACGAGGGTTACACCGACCTGGCCTATGATGGACGGGTTCCGACGCTCGGCTCGTACAACCCTAATGCGCCGGTGATCTCGTTCTCGTCACTGTCGAAGGCCTACCTGGCGCCGGGGTGGCGCGCCGGGTGGATGGTGTTTGGCGGCGGGCCCCGTCTTGACAGCGTGCTTGCCGGAGTGAAGGAGATGGCCGACGGTCGCATCTGCAGCGTCGGGCCAATGCAGTATGCGGTCGCCGCGGCCCTCAACGGCGACAAGAGTCACCAAGAGACGTTCCTGCACGAGCTACGCGCGCGGGCTGAAGTGACCAGTCGTCGGCTCAACTCGATCGAGGGTATTTCGTGTGTGCCACCCCAAGCTGCGTTCTATGCGTTGCCGAAGGTTGAGCTGCCGCCCGGACGGACAGACCAGGAGTATGTCATTGGTCTGCTCCGCGAGACCGGTCTGCTGTGCGTCTATGGATCAGGGTTCGGCACGGTGCCGGCTGACGGATACTTCCGCGTGGTGTACCTCGCCTCGCCGGAGGAGCTGAACCGGTATTACGACGCGATCGAGGGGTTCACCGCGCGCTTCCTCGCCCAGTAGACAACAATGATCCGTCCGCTTGCCGGCGCTCTGATTGGTGTGTTGTCGCTGACCGGACTCAACGCGTCGGCGCAACCGGCGGTGTTGGCGGCCAACTTCGAACCACTCATCAGCCGTCTCCAGGCGGCGGTCCTGGCCTCGGACATCGACGCGTATGTCGGCCTGCTGACCGACACGACCGACACGGACGCCGCTAGCAAGTTTGCGCGCGACGCGTTCCGACCCAACGTCGATGCCGCGGTGGTCCAGGCTCGCTTCCTGCTGCCACTCGCCGATGCTCCCGAAGGCACCGGGTATGAGCTGACGGTCGAGGTCTTCACCGAGCACGGCATCCAGGGACGGCTGCAGACGTGGCGGCTCGACGTCACCCGCGCCATCGGAGCTGATGGTACGCCCCGCTGGGGCATCACCGACCAGCGGTATGTTGACCCCGTGATCGACGGACTCCTGCACCTGTCCCTCAACCCCCACGTGCGCTACGACGCCGCCAATTTGGTGATTGCCGGCGAAGACATGACGCTCCGCATGTCCCGGGGCACCGTGTTCGTCGCCGAAACGGCCAGCGGGGGCGTCACCGGGTTGGTCCTGCTGGGCGACGGTCGGCTCACCTTCAGCCCCGAACCGGAAGCCGAACGCGGACAAATCCGTATCCTGACTGGCCGCGAATCACTCGAAGCCGAGTTCTCGTCCGCGTTCGTGCGTATCCATCCGGAGATGTTCGGCTCCCGCGTGTCGACCGGCACCCTCGTCGAGCAGCCCGGTGGTCGCGACGATTTCGAGCGTGCCCAAGAGCTCTTCGACCGCTTCGCGTCACTCTCATTCGCGGTCGATCTGAGCGACCTCAGTGACAAGACGTGGTGGCTCACGCCAGGTGTCGGGGACTTCATCGCGGAGGTGGAGACGCGCCGGTACGGCACGCTGACGTACTCGCAGTCGCAGAATCAGCCCGAGGACATCTCGGTGTTCGAACGGGAAACACGGCGGATTATTTCGCTGTACCCGTCGGCGCGTAAGCGCGCCGTGCAGGGCCGCTACTACAGCGACAACGACGCCGTGTCGTACGACGTGCTCGACTACCACGTCGACGCCACCTTCACACCACGTGGCGTCACTCAGGAGTCGATTCGATCACGCCGGCGGCTCCGGGGCTGTTTTATCGAAGGAACCGCGCGGCTTGTCGTCCGCGTCACCGGGTTGAACCTGTCGACGCTGACGCTCCGCTTGGCCGACGCGCTCGACGTGCATTCGGTGGTGTCGAACGAGTTCGGACCGATGCTCTTCCTCCGTATGCGCGGACAGAACAACGTGGTCGTCAGCCTGCCATGGGAGGCGGCAATCGGCACCGAGTTCACGGTGGAAGTGACGTACTCGGGCCTTCTGCCCGCACAGGAGCTCGACGAGAACTGGATCGGGCGGCAGCGGCTGGTGTACGAAGGGGAGTCGCCGTTCGGGTTCGCCACCCCGCGCTACATCTACAGCAACTCGAGCTACTGGTACCCACAGGCCATAGTCTCCGACTACGCCACCGCCACGATGGACCTCACGGTGCCGCACGATTACGCCGTCGTCGCGAGCGGCGATCCGGACGAGGGAAATCCTCGGGCGGGGGCCGAGCCGAACGTCGGTGACGACGAGGGCGTGCGTCGGTACCGGTTCTTCACCATCCAGCCGGCGCGGTACCTGTCGTGCATCATCAGTCAATTCGCTGCGGACGAGGTCGAGACCCGCGACGTGACAATAGACCGTGCGAGGATGGAGACCCCCGGGCCAAGACGTGGGGTCTCGTATGACAGTGTGTCGCTCGCGGTCGTGTCGAATGAACGCAGCCACGATCGGGTTGCCGGCTACTACGAGGATGCCGCTGACATCCTGCGCTTCTACGGCACGCTGCTCGGCGACGTGCCGTACCCAACGTTCACGCTGGCGCTGACCGACGCGATCCTTCCCGGCGGCCACTCGCCGGCGTACTTCGCGGTGCTGAATCAGCAGCTGCCGGTGCATTCAGGGCGGATGCTCTCGTGGCGCACCGACCCGGTGGCGTTCAGCGGGTATCCGTTGTTCTTTCTGGCGCACGAGCTCGGGCATCAATGGTGGGGCCAGGCCGTCGGATGGAAGAACTATCACGAGCAATGGCTGAGCGAGGGGCTCGCTCAGTACTTCGCGGCGCTCTACGCCGAGCATCGCGATGGCCCAGCGGTGTTCGCCGACGTGCTCGCGCAGATGCAGCGCTGGAGCCTGCGGCATTCAGACCGAGGCCCGGTGTATCTCGGCAACCGGCTGGGACAGGTCGACGATGAGCCGCGTGTCTTTCGGGCGCTCGTCTACAACAAGGGTGCGATGGTGCTCCACATGCTGCGACGCACCTTGGGGGACGACGTGTTTTTCGATGGGCTCCGTCGTTTCTACGACAGCAGTCGGTTCGCCAAGGCTGGCACCGACGACCTGATCAGGGCGTTCGAGGCCGAATCGGGCCGCTCGCTGACCGACTTCTTCGAGCGCTGGATTCACGAGGCGGCGCTGCCCGAGATCACGTTCACCTACCACACCGAGGCCCGGCGGGGGGGAGAGCAGGATGACGTCGATGCCGTGCTTCGCTTCGAGCAACGTGGCACGCTGTTCGAGGTTCCGGTCACGGTCACCCTGCGCTACCGGAACGGCGAGGAAGACACCCTCATTGTCCCGATCACCGAGCAAGTCACGGAAGTGCGCGTGCCGGTGCGTGGCCAGCTCCGGGATGTCGACGTGAACAGCGACGGAGCGGCGCTGGTCGAGATCGGGTAATCTGGATCGGATGGGACCGCTCTAGAATTCCTAAGCGTCCTACCCGTGTAAGGCTATGGTCAGGATGATGGTCACGTTGGTCGCGCGGAGGTCGTGGCGCCTGCGCGCGGGCGCGGCTGCGCTCGCCCCCTTTATGGTCCTGGCGCTGCCGGCGGTAGCCGGGGCACAGCCGGGTCGAATTTCCATCGAGCTGGCCACCATCGTGGAGACCGACGCCACCGCGGCGGGCGGGACACATCGCGTCGCGGTCGATGCGACGCTCCAACCGCAAGGCAGCGGCCTGCACGTCAACTCGAATGAGCCGCTCGAGGATTTCTTGATCCCGACCGTCCTTACCCTCGAGCCGCCTGACGGCGTCTCGCTCGAGGGCCTGGCCTGGCCGACACCGATCATGCTCGAACAGCAGGGGGCCGAGAAGCCGCTGGCCGTCTTCGAAGAGGAATTCGTCATCGGTGCGGCCTTCGCGTTGGCCGACGACCTCGCACCCGGGGAGTACATAGTCCCGGGACGGCTGCGCTATCAGGCCTGTGACGAACGGATGTGCTACATCCCGACCACCGCCCCCCTCGAGTTTCGGCTCACGGTGGGGGCGCCCGGCGCGGAACCGCGCGCGGAGCACGCCGAGCTCTTTGCGGCACTGTCGTTCACCGCGGTCGTCGCGGGCGATCCGCCGGCCGCCTCCCAACCGCCGGCGGCGGCATCCGCCGCCGCGGACGAAACCGACGCGCTTACACGCCTCAGCCGGTTCTCCGTCCGCGCTACGACCGGCGGCTACCTGAACGAAAACCAGTTCCTCGAGTTCATCGGGCGCGCTGAGTCAGGTGAAGCGGAACAAGGATGGTTCGAAGGACGCGGCCCGGTCGCGATTCTTGCGCTTATCCTCATCGGCGGACTGGCCTTGAACCTCACCCCGTGCGTGCTCCCGATGATTCCGATCAACCTCGCGATTATCGGCGCCGGGGCCCGCGCCGGGTCGCGTGGTCGCGGCTTTGCCCTCGGCAGTGCCTACGGCTTGGCGATGGCCCTCGTCTACGGTGTGCTCGGTCTCGTCGTGATCCTGACGGCCGGCACGTTCGGAACCATCAACGCGTCGCCATGGTTCAACCTGGGCATTGCCCTGCTCTTCATCGTGCTCGCGCTGGCGATGTTCGACGTCTTTACGATCGATTTCTCCAGATTTCAGGATCGGTTTACCAGCGGGTCGTCGGGTCAAGAGTCGTTTCTCGTCGCCTTCGGCATGGGCGGCGTCGCCGCGCTGCTGGCCGGAGCCTGCGTCGCGCCGGTCGTCATTCAGGTGATCGTCTTTTCGAGCAACCTCTACGGCACGGGGACGACGCTCGCGCTCGCCCTCCCGTTCGTGCTCGGGATTGGCATGGCAATTCCGTGGCCGATTGCCGGGGCGGGCCTCACCTTCATGCCGAAGCCAGGCCCGTGGATGGTGCTGGTGAAACAGGCGTTCGGCGTCTTCATCCTCGGCACGGCGGTGTACTACGGCTATCTGTCGTACGGGCTCTTCTCTCAGCGCTGGGTCGACCCCACGCTGGTCGCCGATAGTGTGCAGGAGCTCATCGACGAGGGGTGGTATCCGTCGCTCAGTCAGGGGCTCTTAGCGGCTGAGACCGAGAACAAGCTGGTGCTTGTCGATATCTGGGCGACGTGGTGCAAGAACTGCCTGACGATGGATCAGACGACGTTGAAGGCCGACAGTGTCCAGGCCGCGCTCGACGACTACATCAAGGTCAAGTTTCAGGCGGAGGACCTCGGGATCTCTCCCGCGCGCGAGGTCATGGAGCGTTTCGAGGCGATCGGCCTGCCGGCATATGCCATCCTCAGACCGGGCAAAGAAGACTCCACGTCTGTTGTCAGCAATTAGATCACCGCGGTCGCAGGTTCGAACTCCATCGCCGAGATAGCGGCCCCGCTACGAACCTGCGGTGGTCCCAGCCACGCGCACCCGCAGCGACGACGGCTTCACCTGAATCCGCAGGCTGTCCGAGCCTTCGTACACCTCGCCGTCGACCTGATACACCAGTGGTCGATCGGCGGCGATCTCCATCGAGGACGCCGTGACAAGCCGCACGTCTGGAATCTGGTCGACCGTGCCGGAAAAGAGGCGTCGGGCTTGCCACACGAGCGAGGCACCCGAGCGCGGCGGGACGCAGACGATGTCGAGCATCCCGTCGTCGAACTGCGCCGGCGGGGCGATGACGGCACCCGTCCCATACTCGGGACCATTGGCCACGGTGACGAGCAAGGCCGCCATCGTGAAGTGTTGCGTCTCGGTGCGCACCGTGTAGGTCGACGCGCGGTACGACCACAGCTCTCGCAGCGCGGCTCGAACGTAGATCAACGGGCCTCGGGTCGGCAGCTTATTGAACACTGACGCCAGATGGGCGTCGAAGCCGACGCCGGCCACGTTGACGAATAGTCGCTGGTCGATTTCGCCGGTATCGATGCGTCGCTCCACCCCGGTCAGCGCCGTTTGGAGCGCGGCGCGCGGCCGTAGCTCGATGCCAAGTCCTCGAGCAAATCCGTTTCCGGTCCCCCCGGGTACGACGCCGAGTACGCCGCCCGCAGCCGCAACGGCCCCGGCAACCTCGTTGATCGTACCGTCGCCGCCCCAGGCGACGACCGTCGTTGCACCCGACGCGAGCATCTCGCCCGCGATAGCGCGGGCGCTGCCGCGGCCGGTGGTCAACCGCACGTTTCCGTCGACGCGGCTCGCGTCGATCGCTTCGTGGGCCAACCGTGTGCGTTTGTCGACCGAGCGTGACCGTGCCGCTCCCGAGGCCGGGTTAATGATGATCCCGACATCCATTCGATGACTCGAATGCTATAGTAGGGGCCAGCTATGCGGCGTGTGTGGTTACGCGCGAGTTTGGTGATTGCCATGCTTGGCGTAGCTGCCACATCCGGGTATCAAGTTTTCCTCACCGAGCAACATATCGGCCAAGAGCGCGAAGCGGAGCGTGCCTTCACGGCCCTCGGCTGGAAGCTGACGGTCTCACTCGCCGACTTGCGGGCGGCGCAGCAGGCGTACGTGGCAGCCGGGCAAGACCGCGATTACTGGATCGGCCGCGTCGCCGACCAGATCGAGGCGGTGAACACGAGCCTGTCGAGCCTGTCCCGCATTTCGACGGCGGCTGGCACCGTCGGCGCACTGGAAGAAGCCGCAACCGCTGTCGACGACCTGGCCCGCATGGACACGCGCGCACGCGATCATTCCAAGGCCGGTCAAGACTTGATGGCCTCCGACCTGATCTTCACAGACGGTCTCGAGCTGGCTCGCAACGCGGCCGGCCACGTCGAGCTCGCGCGTTCGACAGAGCGGGCGGCACGCGACGCCGCTGCCACGGTGCATCGGAAGTCGCAAGGGATAGCGCTGGCCGCGGCGACGGGAACCGGCGTCCTTGTCGCGTTGCTGTTGCTCCCGGTGGCTCCGCCCCCTGCGGCCGCCACCGAAAATGCTGACGACACGTCGGAGGTGAGCGCCGACGCTTCCGCGGAAGACCTACCGGCGCTGCCGGCGGGCCGACTGCTGCTCGACCTCGATCTCGACTCTGACCGCCTGTCGATGGCAGACACGCCTGACGATCCGCAGGTCCTCGAGCCGATCATGACGCCGTCGCCAGACCTTCGGCTCGCTGCCGACTTGTGCACCGACCTTGGACGGCTGTCGAACACATCCGAGCTCACCGCGTTGCTCGCGCGTACCGCGCAGATCCTCAACGCCAGCGGCATCATCGTCTGGGTAGTCGATGCGAGCGGGGCATCGCTTCGGCCGGCCATCGGGCATGGCTACGCCGCGACGACCTTGGCTCGGCTCGGCACGATCGCCTGCGACGGCGACAACGCGACCGCCGCGGCATTCCGAGACACTCGGATGCTTGTCGTGCCGACGGATGGCGCGGGCGCGGGCGCTATCGTGGCGCCACTCGCCTCGCCCTCGGGCTGCACGGGTGTGGTGTCGATGGAGCTCAACGACGGGTGGGAGTCGAGCGAGGAAGTCCAATCGACCGTGACCATCATCGCGGCACAGCTAGCGACATTCGTCGTCCCGGATTCCGCCGCAGCTGAAAACGCTGCCGAAACGGCGCAAGTTTAAATCGTCTGCTGCAAGCGGCGCGGGCGCCGCTCTTCTTCAGGGTCGGTCATCGTTGCCGACACCGACCGCTCGGTGCCGTCGCTGACGTACGCTACGAGGACACCGCCGTCGACGCCGAAGTGCTCCGCCAGCTGCCCGCTCACCGACTGAGCCCGAATGCCGAGCCGTCCACGCGGCGGGAGCATACCGAGGACAAGCGGATCAGCATCGATCCAGTTGGGGATCCGCCTCATCGCCGATTGCACGCGTCGACCGATGTGGTCCATGTCGAAACCTGGCAGGTATCCGAACACCGCCGGTCCCGCTTCGGGAGTGATGTCGAGGCTGATACGCGTCCCGTCTCGAAACACCGTCGCCGAGACGGTCCGGCGGGCCGGCGTCTCTTGAACGAGACGCGTCAACTGCCGCGCGCCGCCGACGCGCTCGCCGTTGAACTCGACAACGACATCGCCGGCCTGGATCCCGGCCGCTTGCGCCGGGCTCTCGGGGCGAACCTCATTGACGAGGGCGCCTTCCTCGGTGGCAATGTCGGCGCTGTCGCGCTCGACATCCACGATCGAGATTCCGATGTGGCTGCCGCCGGCGGTCAGATCGATCGCCTGCCCGTACTGTCGTCGGTCGCCCTGGCGCTGCAGCGAGGCTTCCTCTTCGCCGATCGCCGCCACCGCGACGGGTATCGTCACGAGCCCGGTCAGGATCACCACGCCACAGAGTAAGAGCTTTGCGAATGTCTGGGTTACCATGTCGCTGTCTCCCGTCGAAATCTACCGCCGGGTCACCCCGGCAGGTTTCTAGTTAAGACGGTGACTCCGGCCGCTTGGTCGGGCAGTCCTCTCAAGAGGTCATCGGCGTGTCCCGAACAGGACGCGGGCGGGTCGAGACAGGAGAGCCAAGCCACTTTCTGGCCCACAAAACAGGCGTTCGTCAACGGCACGAGGTTTGAAGAAGTATTCGACGGCCGCACGGGATCAACGGGATGCGTTAACTTAGGCAGGCGCTGGCATCGCCGCATCCCGTATCGTGGGGCACTGGCGATCCCGATGCGGCCCTTTCCATTTTTTGACGGGGCTGACTGCCCCGAACCCCGTCGCCAGCACTCGGGGGGGGGGGCTTGCCCCGCTCCGTGCCAGCGGGGGCGCGCCGTGCGCGCCCTGATCGTACTTAGCCTGATCTGGCTATCCCCCCACCATGCGCGAGCGAACCGAGCTGGGCTTTCGGGGCCCCCGCGAGTGAGTGAGCGAGGGGGTCTGGGGAAGCGCCCGAGTTTCCGCGGGGCGAGTGAGGGCGATATTCCCCCAGTCTGAACTTGGACTGTCCCGTCTGAAAACTGACCCTATATACTTCCCCGGTGACGACAACCGGTCTGACACTGCCGTTCGATAACGCGGCCATTGAGCGCATTCTTCCACACCGCTACCCTTTTCTTCTCGTCGATCGGATCACCGAATTCGAGCTCGATAAGCGGATTGTCGGTATCAAGAACGTGTCGCTCAACGAGCGCTACCTAGCCCGCAGTCAAGGCGAGGCCCCGGTACTCCCACCCACCATCCTGACTGAAGCGGTCGCGCAGGTCGGAGCGATATTGATTCTGGCGAAGCCGGAGAACAGAGAAAAGCTGCCGTTCTTCACTGGGATCGAGCGGGTCCGGTACCGGCGGCCGGTGCACCCGGGCGATGTCGTGGTGATCGAGGCGTCGGTGGTCCGCCTCCGCAGCCGGATGGGGCGGCTGCGCGGCTTCGCGAAAGTGGGGGATGAGGTCGTCATCGAGGGCACGATGACGTTCGCGCTCGGACCAAAGGACGAAATCGACCCCTGAGCGCAGTCCGGGGGGCGCACGGCGCGCCCCGGCGGAGCGGCGCCGGGCATCGGGCCCCGGCTAGCGACGCTGGCGGGGTTCGGGGTAGCCAGCCCCGTCTAAAATTAGCTGGGGTCCCTCGCTGCGCGGCTGCCCTCTCGGCTCCGTTGCCCGACCGGCTCCGGAAACGATTCGACGTTACCTCCGATGCTGCGATTTGCGGAGGATCCGACATTCGCCGTCGTTGCGGAATCGGCTTCCACGCAGACACGGTTCCGTCCCTCGTTCTTGGCACGATACAGCGCCGCGTCGGCCCGCCCTATCAACGCGCGGGCATCCAGCTCGCCGATTGCCGCCACCGCGACGCCGACGCTCGCGGTGGTCGACACCGCCTCGCCGTTCCAGACCACGGTGGTTTTGGCGAGCTCTCGACGTAGCGACTCCGCCACGTGCACCGCGCCGTCATACGGAGTGTCGGGCAGGAGGATGAGAAATTCCTCACCGCCGTAACGGCACTTCACGTCGCTGTTGCGCATGATCTCGCGCATCCGATTGCCAATCGCAGTTAAGGACAGCGTCGCCACACAGGTGACCATACCGGTCGTTGACGGACTTGAAATAGTCAAGATCGAACATGACGAGCGAAAACGGCGTTCGCGCGCGGCGGGCCCGCTGGAACTCAGAATCGAGCACTTTCATGCCGTGTGTCCGATTGAAGCAGCCGGTGAGGCCATCGTACACGCCGTGCTCATGAATCTCTCGGAGCAGCTGGACGTTACGCGCTGAGATCGCGAGTACGTTGGCGACCGAGGCCATGAGTCGACGCTGGTCACCGCGCGTGTCATCCGTCTTCTTGACGCCAAGCACACCGACCGCGGCATCCCCGGAAACAGACGTGTCCCTCCCACTCCGTGCCGTCCGGATCTTCGAGAGCTTCGGGGCCGAGTTGCAGAACGCGGTCGGCCAACGCTTCGAACATAAAGCTCGCGCGATGCGACGTCCCCGGCAGTCCGCCGGCGACCGCCTCCCACTTGCCGCCGATACGAATCAACGCTCACACCCCACCGATGTGAGCGAACTCAGGAAGGTTGCGGCGGAGCGCGTCGCGGAGCCCGTTCATCGCTGCGGCGAGTAACCTCGTTCACCAGCAGGACGACTCCGAGGATCACCAGGCCAGGCACGATGGCGAGACCATGCTGTTCCTCGAGGCCGTGGGCGGCCTCGAGCAAGATTAGAATCGGCCGCTGGAAAATCACCAGCCCCGCAACGGTGGCGCCGATGAGTAGCGTCATGTTATTCCGGTCTAGAGATCGCCCGTCATCCTATTTTGTCCTAGCTGGCTCGTTTCGACAGCTCGCCGTAACTAACTGAAGTATCGGCAGTTTTGCTCACAAGATGACCCGGCCGTGGTTGGTATAGAATGGCGGCGTGGGAAGCAAAAAGAAAACCCGGCAGTCGAGTCGCGCGACCCCAGAACCCGCAGCACCGGCTGGCGGTCCGCCTTGGATTCTGATTGGCGGCGTTGTTGCCGTCGCCGCCGTCGCTGGCCTGGCACTCATGACCTCGTCGGAGAACGATGCCTCCTCCTTTCTCCCTGAAAGTACCGTCACCTCGACAACGCCGACCGCTGGCGAGACGCCTGACGCCGAGCCTGACCTCCCGACACGACCAGCGCCGCCACCGGCGCCTGAAAACCGAACGCCGATGCCAGCGGCGGATGCACTGATGCCGCCGCTTCCGTTGGTACCCAACATGGTGCCCCGCGCGCCGGACGTCATTCGTGACGCGTATACGTTCGCCGCGCAGCGACCCGATGTGCTCGAGTACGTGCCGTGCTTCTGCGGTTGCGAGACGGCTGGTCACAAACGGAACGCCGACTGCTTTGTGGCGGTACGCAATCCAGATGGTTCCGTACGCGAGTGGGACACGCATGGCATGGCGTGCACAATCTGTATTGACGTCGCCCGCGACGCGATGCAGCTTAACGCCTCCGGCGCCTCGACCGACGACATCAGATCGGCCGTCGACGACAAGTACGCCGCCTACCCGCGGCAGACGCCGACACCCGCGCCTCCCGCCAACTAGTAGACGACAGCCCTACTTGGGCTTGGGACCAGGACGCGTACCGCGCGGGAACGGAGCGGGGCATGGGGCCCCCAGAGTGACCGCGACGGGGTTCGGGGCAGTCAGCCCCGATCAAAAATGCCATAATCGCCCGTGTCGCCACGCGCTGCACGACGCGCGCCTTCTCACACACGTTCCGTTCGCGACGCACTCATCCGACTCTTCGAAGCGGTTCGCGAAGGGATCTTTGTCGGGACGCTCGATCCCAACGGGCCAGGGCAGACGGTCGCCGCCAATCCGCATCTCAAGTTGATATTCGGCTACGCGCCGGACACCGAGGAGTCGGTTATTCAACCGTTCGACGAAAGGCGTTTCGTCGATCCGCAGGCCCGGCAGGTCTTCGTCGAGCAGTTGGCGCGCGACGGCAGCGTCACCGACTACCTCCTACGCCTGCGGCGCGCGGACGAGACTCCCATCTGGGTCGAGGTGACCGCGCACATCACCGGCGGAAACAACGGCGAACCCCGCCGCATCGACGCCCTGCTGCGCGACGTCAGTGAACGTCGCAAGCTCGAAGACCAAGGGCGCGACGTGTACCACCAGCTACTGCAAGCCGAGAAGCTCGCGGCGCTCGGACAGACGGTCTCGGGAGTCGCGCACGAGCTGAACAATCCGCTGGCGACCATTCTGACCTGGTCGGAGCGATTGGCCGGGCGGTCACTCGACTCGGTGACCAAACGGGGCATCGACACGATCCTGAGCGAGTCTGAGCGCGCCGCTAAGATCGTCCGCAACCTGCTGACGTTTTCGCGCAAGCGCCACACGACCCGCTCGATGGTCGACGTGAATCAAGTGGTGCGCGAGACCTTGTCGCTTCGCGCATACGATCAACGGGTGTCGAACGTCACCACGATCGACGGCTTGGCGACCGGGCTACCGCAGGTGTTCGCTGATCCCCATCATCTCAAGCAAGTCCTGCTCAACCTGATTATCAACGCGGAGCAGGCGATGCTCTCGACCAATGGTCGGGGGACACTCATCGTCCGGTCGTGGCATGACGCCGAGAAAGACTCCGTTGTCCTGGAAATCAACGACGATGGGCCGGGTGTGCCAGACGATGTGCAATCGAAGATCTTCGACCCGTTCTTTACGACCAAGTCGGTCGGTAAGGGTACCGGCCTCGGACTCACCGTCGCACATGCGCTCGTCCAGGACCACGGTGGCCAGATTCGCGTGACATCGACGCCGGGGAAGGGCGCGTCGTTCTACGTCGAGTTGCCGACGGGGACGGGTATCCCGAAACCGGCGGCGCCGCCGGCGCCCCAACAAGCGGCGGCAGCGACCGTCGGCGCCGGCGCGCCGGTGCTCGTCGTCGAAGACGAGCCGGCACTGGCGGAGGCGGTAGCCGATGCTCTGACCGACGCTGGCTTCCGTGTCGACCGCGCGGCCGACGGGCAAGAAGCACTCGAACGGGTAAACGCGAGTGTGTACGACTTGGTGATCTGCGACTTGAAGATGCCGCGCGTCGACGGCCAGACGTTCTACCGCACCGTGGCGGAGACGATGCCGTCACTGACGCATCGGATCGTCTTCGTCACGGGTGACGTCGCCGGAACGGACGCCGAGCTGTTCTTGGAAGAAACCGGCTGTCGGTGGCTCGCGAAGCCGTTCAGGCTTGGCGACCTGCTCAGCGTTGCTCGCGACGTCGTTGCTTAGACGGGGCTGACTGCCCCGGACCCCGTCGCGGTCACTCGCGGGGGCTCCGTGCCCGCGGGGGCGCGCTGTGCGCGCCCTGGCTCACTCGCTAGTGGTAGTGACCCCCTGCTGCCCCATGCCGCTCGGTCGCCGCTAACGTGCGGCGGCCACCCGCTGCGTTCGAGGCGACGGCGCACTCTTCTTGACCTGCTGCCCATTCGATCGGCGCGGGCGCGCTTCTGCATATGACATCACGACGCCGCCGCGGACCTTAGTGCCGCCGTTGCTGTTCGCAGCGCGGGCGCCAGAGGACGCCGGCAGCAGTGCCTTCGCCATGTTCATCTTTGGCATCGGCACCCTTGGTAGTGCGCTGGGCGCCGAGCTCAGCTGCTCCGGCGCCAAGTCGGATCCCAGCAGCTTACTCAGGCGCTGAATCGCCCGAGCGTGCAGCTGCGACACACGCGACTCGTTGACGCCGATCTCTGCGCCGATCTGCTTCATCGTGACCTCGCCGTAATAGTAGAGGCCGACCACCTTACGCTCCCGCCAGGGCAGCGCCGCGATCGCGGCGCGGACGCGACGCCGCACTTCACCATGTTCACAGGCTTTGTCGGGGGCTGTCGGCTCTGACGGCACCAGCACCGGTGGCAGATTCGCACAGTCGACGGTCTCACTGGTCGCCAACGGCGACGTCGACTCGATGGTGTGAATCCGTACGATGGTCCGACCAAGACGCGCTTCGTCGGCGCCCATGTGTTGCGCCAGGTCGGCAAGCGACGGCTCACAGCCAAGGTCGTGCCGCAGCTTCTCGCGCGCGGCCTCGAGCTCGCGCCGCACCCGCCGGATGCCACGCGGCCAAGCGTCGCGCCGAAGCGCGTCAATCATGGCGCCTCGTACGCGGCGCTCGGCGAACGTCTCGAACTTGATGCCGCGCTTCTCGTCGAATCGGTGGGTGGCGTCGATCAGACCGATCATTCCATCCTGAACGAGGTCGCCCAGGTCTATTGAGTGCGGCATCGACGCCGCCAGGCGGCGCGCCAGGGCTTCAACAAAAGGGAGGCCGGCCACGATTCGTTCCTGCTGGGCTTCCGTGCGCACGCTTTTCTGCATGGCCTCTCCAGACCGCAATGGCGATGCCAATCGAGAAACGAATAAAAAACGAAAGCAAGATCGGCGTGTGAGAAGTCAAGTAAATCTAATTGGGAGTTGGTCTTAACTCGACTCTCGTCTGAGAAATCAATGCGCCCGGAGGAACGAGTGGCGCCGTGAGTGCGTCATGACGTTGACGCATAGACAGCTGTCGGTCAAAAAAATGACGAGTCGCTTCCGTGGGCAGGAGCCAGGACCTCGCTAAGGTACGAACAGAGCGCGCACGGCGCGCCCCGCCGGCACGGAGTGGGGCACAGGGACCCCCCCCCGCGCGCGCGAGTGCCGGCTACGGGGCTCGGGGCAGTCAGCCCCATCTAAGATTAATTTAGTCTCGCGCCGCGTGGCCGCGGATGTTCTTGGCGAGCGCGATCGCCTCAACGGCGCTCGACACAATATGGCCGGCGCGCGCCGTGCCATCGTTGTCTTTCAGCCTGGCCTCGAGCAACTCGGCGTTGGCGAGGATGATGCCGAGCTGGTTGTTCAGTTGGTGAAATAGCATCCGGAGGTCGGGCGCGTCGGTTTCCGAAAACCCGACGCCGCCTCGGTGAGGCGTCGGAAAGGGAATGTCGCTCCTCGCCATGCCGACCTCGATCTAGATGTCTTGGGCGGATGCCTGACGCCACTGCTGGCGATTCGTGTCGCCGTCAGGTTCACGCCACAGGGTGTCGACGAAGATTCGTACCGAGCCACCGGCGGTCCGGACGTATTGGACCTTGCCGCTGGAGATCCAGTTGTAAATCGTCCGACGGCTGACACCGACCAGCTCGCACGCTTTCATGATCGAGATTGTTTTCCTGTCCACAATCATTGCTTCGCTCGCCATTTACACCACTGGGATACTGAAAACAGCCTGAGTGAAGCCGCCACCACGGCTCCTACCCGACCACAAAATTGATATCGGCACGGCGCCCTGTGACCTGTAGCCCGCATCGATCGAGTGCCGGGGCTGTCTTGACCCCCAGCAGCCCATGGCGAAAGTACCGCGTCGCACCGAGACCGGCGAGGCGCCCGTGTGGCAAGGCGCGACGAGAGAAAATACCGGGTAGTATTTGACCGAGGAGCAACGCCGCCACGGGGGATGCATCGCCGGTCGAATGCAGTGGGACTTTCGCCACGGGCTGCTAACCCGGGTGTCAAAATGCTGGCGCTCCACTAAATGTCTGAAAACGAAAAACACCTGCTTCTCGTCGAAGACGAGGCCCCACTCCGGGAGGCGACGGCAGAGCGTTTGGCGGAGCACGGCTACCGCGTGGTGCAGGCCGACAGCGGCGAGGCCGCGCGCGCGCAGCTGGCCGACTTCGCCTTCGACGTCGTCATCACCGACCTCCGGCTCCCGGGCATCGACGGCACGGCGGTCGTCGAAACGGCTCGCGAGCTGTACCCGGAGATCGTCGCCGTCGTCGTAACTGGCTACGGCACGGTCCAAGACGCCGTCGCCGCCATCAAACGCGGCGCGAGCGACTTCGTCACCAAACCGTTCCAGTTCGATCACCTGCTCCATATCTTGTCGACCGCGCTCGAACAGCGGCGGTTGAAGTCGGAGAATGCGTATCTCCGGTCGCAGCTCGAAGAGCGATACCGGTTCGAAGGCATCATCGGCCGGAGTCGGGCGATGCGTGATCTCTTTCAGCTGCTCGAAACCGTATCGCGGACGGCGAGCACGATCTTGATCACGGGCGAGACCGGCACCGGCAAGGAGCTCGTCGCGCGAGCGATCCACCACAACAGCCCGCGCCGACAGCAGCGCTTCGTGGCACTCAACTGCGTCGCCATTCCCGAAACGTTGCTCGAAGCCGAGTTGTTCGGTCATGTCCGAGGCGCCTTCACCGGTGCGATTGCCAATCGACAGGGGCGGCTCGAGCAGGCGCATCGCGGCACACTGTTTCTCGATGAAGTGGGGACCATGGGCGGCAGTCTTCAAGCCAAGCTGCTGCGCGCGCTGCAGGAACGGGAGTTCGAGCGCGTGGGCGACACGCACTCGGTCAGAGTCGACGTCCGTGTCATTGCGGCCACCAATTCAGACCTCACGCAGATGGTGGCGCAGGGAAGCTTCCGTCAGGATCTGTTCTACCGCCTTAATGTCATCCCGATTCACCTGCCGGCATTGCGCGACCGTCGAGAGGACGTGCCGCTGCTGGTGCAGAGGTTTGTCGACCGACTCGGCCGGGCACAGGTCCCTTCCCGCACCGATGTCGTCGTGTCGCAGGAGGCAATGCGTCGGATGATGGCGTTTAGCTGGCCCGGCAACATTCGGCAGTTGGAGAACGCGATCGAGCGTGCGCTGGCGCTCACGCCTGGCCGGTCGCAGATCGACGTCGGCGATCTACCGTTGGAAATCCAGCAGGGCAGCAAGAGCCAGGTTGGCGCGGCCGTCTCACTCCCGGAGGACGGGATCGACCTACAGGACTACCTGCATCACATCGAGCGCGAGCTCATTCGCTCGTCACTCGAGCGGACCGGCGGCAACAAGCACAAGGCCGCCGAGCTGCTCAACATCAAGCGGACGACGCTCGTCGAGAAGACGAAGCGCCTCGGCGCCGAGTCGTAAGGCGCCTGAGCCTTCTGCCGCCGTAGGTGGGTGGCACCGTACAGGCTTTTCGCGCCGCAGGACCGGATCCCCGTCTCACTATCGGTCAGGTCCGGGCACGGAAAGTCTGTGCGGGGTCAGGACCCACCGGCTCAGAGAAGCCGGCTCCCCCCTAGCTAGCTAGGCTCTACGCAAAAACCCCAAGCGGGTCGAAGGACCCCTTCAGCACCGTCTGCGTGTCGTCGAACTTCAGCCACTCTTTGATCATCGTGGCGTACACGCGGCGGAAGTCGGTGGTCTTGATCAAGTTCCCGTCATCGAGAACCGTCAAGCTGGGGTGCTCGCCGTAGAGGCCACCCTGGACTTGATTCCCGATGATGAACATCGGCGTGGCGGTGCCGTGGTCGGTGCCGAGGCTGCCGTTCTCTTCCACGCGGCGGCCGAACTCGGTGAAGACCATCATCGCGACGTCGTTCGAGCGACCGATGCGCCGCAGATCCTCCATGAACCCGTGGAGCGCATCGGCTGAATAGGCGAGCAGCCGCGCATGCGGATCGGCCTGGTGCACGTGCGTGTCGAACGAGTTCCCCTGGTACGCCACATAGTAGAGCCGCGTCGGCATGTCGGCGTAGATGAGCGCCGCGATCTGCCGGAGTTGACCTGAAAGTCCGCCGATGCCGTAGTCAATCGGCGTTTGATAGGCTGCGGCCGCCTCTCGGACGAACTCGGAGCTTTCGGCCGCATTCTGAGCCGTCGCCGACAGGAACTCAAGCGTCGCGTTCTCGCTAACGCCGTCACCTTTCATCGTGCCGAGCGCCGCCTT
Organism: Vicinamibacterales bacterium; assembly: GCA_963662965.1. Lineage (GTDB taxonomy): Bacteria > Acidobacteriota > Vicinamibacteria > Vicinamibacterales > UBA8438 > DTWD01. Next base: position 1,966,255 of record OY759970.1, read on the forward strand.
TTCGCTCTCCGCCCCTTCGCGGCGAAACGTGCGCGGATCGTTGAACACGAGTGGCGAGTGATGGCGGCTGCGGACGGCGAGCGACTGCCGAGTGCCGATATTGACGATGCGGTTGCCTTGCGCATCGTGGTCATAGGCACCGTCGGCCAATCGGCCGACCCAACCGAGTGTCTCCCCGCCGTTTGGCACGCCCGTATGCCAATAGTCCATCGACGAGAAGTGCGACAGGCTCGGATTGTCGTACCCGCAGCCATGGACGACCGCCATGTGGCCATCTTTGTAGAGACGCTCGAAACCGACGAGCGCCGGATGGAACCCATAGCCGTCCTCGACCTTCAAGAGCTCAGACTCCGAAATGCCGAGATTGGGACGGACGCGGTAGTACTCGTCGTCGCCGTAGGGGACAACGGTGTTGAGCCCGTCGTTACCCCCCGAAAGCTCGACGACGACCAGGATGCGTTCCGGGCTGGCTTCCATGCTCGTGCCACGAAGCGCCTGAGCCGCAAGCGCGGCGGAGGTACGGTTCACGAGCATCGGCAGTGTCGCGCCAACCCCAAGGCCGTACATCCCCTTGATCAGGAAGTCACGCCGCGAACAGGAACACTTGAATCGAGCCATCGGTAGTCTCCTCGTCCTGGTCTCCGGTCTCCAGGCTCCGGTCTCCAGATCTTTACGCGAGCTGGTACTCGGGCATACTCAAAATCAGATACAGCAAGGCCCGCAACGATGCTTCAGTCTTCGGCGTCGCCAACTCCACCCGTTCGGCCCCGAGCTCGTCTCGCAGAAAGTCAACGAGCACGGCGCGATCCGCAGCGCTCGGTTCGACCCGCAGGAACCGCTGCAGCAGATGGTCGACCACATCGTCGACACTCTCGGCCCCGGCATCCGCCAGCAGTCCCGCCAGGTCGAGGTCGGCGACGCGGCGCGGGATCGGATGGAGCTTGTCGAACGCCATCACGTAGCCCCTGTAGCCGCCGTACCGAGTGTTGTAGTCCTCATCTCGATCGACGAGCTGGCTCGATTCAGCGTCCCCCTCCTGCGTCGCCGCCGTGATGTTCATCCCTTGCTCGAGTCGCTGTTCGACCTGGCGATAGATCCCAGGCACCACGCGGTCAGGCGCCCAGAACCCGTCGGTGTCTGGGTAGAGCACGTCGCGGAACAGATTGCCGCGCTGCAACAGCGTGGCCGGCGTCACCCAGGTTCGCCCGCCCGCCCAGCCGGCGACATTCGGCGGATTGAACAACGTTTGTCCCAGCCCGGCCGTCAGGCGGTTGAAGTCAGGGATCGTTGGTAACTCGCTCAGTCCGAGCTTGCGGTAGGTCGAGACGACCAAGTGCACCGGGGACTTTATCTGCGTGGCGTATGACGGCGGGCTGTAGAAGTCGCGCGATAGGAAGATCTGCGTGAGCAGCGGCTTCAGCTCGTAGCCGGCGTCGCGGAAGGTCGCCGCGAGGGTCGCGCCAACGCTGGCATCGATCTCTTCCCGAACGAAGAAGTGGTAGAGCTTCGCGCCGACGAACTCGGCAGCGGCCGGTTGCTCCAGGATGATCTCGATGATGTCGTCGCCGTTGAACGCGCCGGTTCGACCGAGAAACGTCTTCTCGTCGAAGTCATGCTGTTCATCGTCGAACTTGAACTCGAGGACATCGTTGGTCCATCCGGTGAACGCGCGCGACCCTTCGCGGATGTCCTGCTCGGTGTAGTTGCCGACACCCAACGTGAACAACTCGAGCAGTTCGCGCCCAAAGTTTTCGTTCGGGAGGCCTTTGATGTTCTCCCCGTTGTCGAGATAGACGAGCATCGCCGGATCCGTGAGGATGCCGACCAGGAGATCCTCGAAGTTGCCGTTCGCATGGACGCGAAGCATCTCGTTCTGCTGGAACACCATCCGCGTGTCGCGCACCTTGGTGTTGCCCGTCGCGAAGTGTCCGTGCCAGAAGAGAGTCATCTTTTCTTCGAGCGGGCGTTCCGTGGTCAGCATGCGCTCGCCCCACCACGTGGCAAGGCGCTGCGTTTCGACGGCGTTCGAGCGGAGCCCGTAGAAAAACTTGTTGACGACCGGTTGCAGACGACGCGACTCGCCCTCCGGCAGCATCGCGACGCCCATCGACTCACCGGTCTCGCGCGCGATCCGAACCGCTTCGGCGCGGCTCTTCGGGAAGGGGTCCATCCCGGGATCCCAGATCGGCGACTCGTCGAACCGCGGCGCGGTGTCGGGCTGGCGCTCATAGTTGACGAGCCAGTCGACGGCCGCTTGCGGCGTCATCGCCGCGAGACGCTCGATCGCCTCCGGCGTGCCCCCGAATCCCCCCCGCTCGAGGAGGTGTGCCGCCTTCTGATAATCCCAGTCAGCCGCCGTGATCGGGGCGAGGTCGTTCTCCCACGCCGCCGGACCGGATTCCTCACCGCCGGCGCCAAGTAGCTGGACGCTCGTCGCCAGCATCCACCCGATGACGATCGCCGCGGCGGCGACGGTCAACGGCCAATGCCTTCGACAACAGGCTGGATCGAAAAGAGATTGGCGTTGCACGGGCTGGGCCTCCAAGTTGGCATCATATGCCACTGCCCGGCACCGGTCTAGACCCGGCCGCTGGAGGGTAGGCTGGTCGCTCAGAACGATCCGAAGGGACTGCACGCGATGCGAATCTGCGCGAGGAAGCTATCGAAGCGGAGGTCTGAGCGGAGCGGGTCGAACATCTCGCAGCTCCACGCGCTTATGCACATGGTCGAGCGTTCCTCGTAGGCTTGCTCCAGGTAGCGGAACGCCTCGTCCAACTCGCCGATGACCGCGTAGGTTCATGCGTAGGACATGGCGTGTCGGCGAAGACAACCTGCCGCAGGTCGAGCGCGTAGTGCTGCAGATCGTCGATGCATTCATCGACGACTACTTCGAGGTGAACGATCCGCAGTAGGCGCCCGTTTCGAGCTACGGCGGCGCCTTCAGACAGTCTCCTCGTCGGTCGTGTTCGCTTTCTTTCCCGTCGACGTTTCCACGGGTAGACCAAGCGGATCACCAAGCTGCGAATGGAGGTTGTCATGAAACCACGCTCCCGTCTGCTCGTCGCCCTCAGTCTGATCTCCGTCCTGTCGCTTGCCGCGACCCACGCCCAGAGCATCTTGAATGACGAGATAACCGTCGTGATGGGCGAGCCTGTCGCGCGGTCTGCCGAGCAGGCGCATTATCTGTTGGCCCGCATGCATCGGGAGAACGACGCCCTGCGCAGCAAGCCGCCCACGGATACGGATCTCGATGCCAGCGCCATGAATGGGTCGCGTCTCGAAGTCTTCCGGCACACGCTGTCAGTGGCGGCGGGCGCAGATACGACTGGGCGGCGGTTGTCGAACGCCGGTCAGGAACCGACATTCACGTTCAAACCGAAGCCGACGAAGACCGCACCGAAGCCGAAGACGCCCGATCAGAACGCGCAGAAGTAGCGCCGCGGCAGGGCCACGCGGGAGCGGCACCAACGAGCCGCGAACGTCTGGTCCGTAACTCACGCGCGTCCGTCCGCAACATCAAGCGCGTAGTCCAGCATCTGGTCGCCATCGAAGATCCAACGACCGGCGAAGCGCCGCTCGGCGATGACGAGCGGGAGCCAGTATCGGTCGTCCTCCCACATCTCCCCGTACGGCACCTGGTCGAGGTCGAACCAGAGGGGCGACGCCTCATCGGTCTCGACGGGAGTGCCCTCAAGATCCGAGGCCCGGTAGACATGGACGAAGGTCGAGTAGCCGTCGACGAACTGGAAGGCGTGTTGTCCGAGCTTCACCGGACTGAGCGGGGTGACGCCAAGTTCCTCGCGTACCTCGCGCACGGCACAGGCATCAAACGTCTCCCCCGGCTCCAGGCGTCCGCCTGGACCATTGACCTTGCCGGCCCCGAGACCGCGCTTCTTCCGTATGAGGAGGATGCGCCGATCCTTGACCACAAAGACGAGAGTCGCCGGGTCGACCGCCCGCCAGGCGGTCCAGTCGATGTCTCGCACCCGCCGCGCCGCCATATGGCACACATTCTAAAACCATACGGGCTGACTGCTCTGAACCCATACAATGTTTGGTAGCGCGCCGATGACCCATTCCCACTCCCACGCCACCGCGCAGGCGACGACCGCAGACCTTCGCCTGGCGTTCTTTCTGAACCTCGGCTTCACGATTGTCGCCGGCATCGGGGGCCTCTGGACCAACAGCGTGGCGATCTTGTCGGATGCGGTTCACGACCTTGGCGACAGCCTGTCGCTCGGTCTGGCCTGGTACCTCGACCGCTATGCCCTGCGCGAACGCGACCAACGGTTCTCGTACGGATACCGCCGGTTCTCACTCCTTGGCGCCATCACCACGACGATTGCGCTCGTCGTCGGATCGGTGTTCGTCCTCGTCGAGGCGGTGCCACGGCTGTTCAACCCGGAACCGACCGACGCAGCCGGAATGGTCGTCTTTGCGCTCCTCGGCGTTACCGTCAACGGGATCGCCGCGCTGCGACTGCGAGGCCGCAAGTCGTTCAACACCCGCGTCGTCGCGTGGCATCTGCTCGAGGATGTGCTCGGGTGGGCGGCGGTATTGATCGTCGCCGTCATTTTGCTGTTTGTCGATCTCCCGGTGCTCGATCCGGCGCTCTCAATCGTCATCACGCTCTTTGTCCTCTACAACGTCGTCCGAAACTTCCGCGATGCGACACTCTTGTTCCTCCAGGCAGTGCCGGAGGACGTCGACCTGAGCGACCTCGAACAACGGTTGGCGGCCGTCGACCAGGTGTGCTCGGTGCATCACACGCACGTCTGGTCGATGGATGGTGAGCATCACGTCCTGACGACCCACGTCGTCGTCGATCCCAGCACCACGCGCGAGGGCGTACAGACGCTCCGAGCCGATGTGGAACGTCTCTGCGCCGAGTTCCACTTCGCGCATACGACGATCGAGATCGAATGGGGCGACGATGACTGCCGGATGAACGAGAGGCGCAACGAGATCGCGTCGTGACGACCGAGGCCACGGTGTGTGCCTGCGTGTTTGCCGGGTCGAGCCCGGGCGTGCGTCCCCCATACACGGAGCAGGCGCGGGCGCTCGGACGCGCGCTTGCGGCTCCGCGACATTGGACTGGTCTACGGCGGGGCCAGCGTCGGCCTCATGGGAATCCTCGCCGATGCAGTGCTTGACGGCGGTGGGCACGTCACCAGTGTCCTTCCACGTCACTTCGTCCGCAAGGAGATTGCGCACGACCGGCTCACCGAGCTTCATCTCGTCGACTCGATGCACGAGCGTAAGGCGCTGATGGCCGACCTCGCCGATCGCTTCATCGCGCTTCCCGGAGGTCTGGGCACCTTCGAGGAGCTTCTCGAGATTCTGACCTGGGCGCAGCTCGGGCTACATCAAAAGTCGTACAGCGTCCTCAATGTCGACGGCTACTTTGACGGCTTGCTGGCGTCGCTCGACCACGCGGTCGAGGAGCGGTTCGTGAGGCCGCAGCACCGAGCGATGCTGATGGTCGAGCGTGACGTCGACCGACTACTGGATCAGATCGACGCCTACGTTCCGCCACGGGTCGAGAAGTGGATCGATCGTGCCACCCGATAAGGCTGACGACGTCCGGGCCTGACGCTTGTCTTCCGGATGGTGGCGGGGCTCGGAATGCCTCACGCCGCTCGGTCACCTCAGATGAGGATCAGGGCGCGCACGGCGCGCCCCCGCCGGAGCGCCGCCGGGCATTGGGCCCCGGCTAGCTCCGGCGGCGGGGTTCGGGGCTGCAGGCTCCGTCTAAGAAATGCCCGACGATGATGTCGCGTAACTCGCCGATCGACTCGGCATGGTTGATCGCGGTGCGAAGCTGCGAGCCGCCGCGCTGACCCTTCGTGTACCACGAGCCGAGTGCACGCAGCTTGTTCACAACCCAGCGCTCGCGACCGCGGACGGTGCGCGTCGACTGGCGCTCGACGGCGGGCGCCGTGTGTCGGAAGCCGCGCGCTTCGTCGACCCCCTCGCGGAGCAGCAGATCGATGTAGTCGAGCAGGAACTGGCCGCGTTCGGCAAGCGTCGCTTCGGACACCGGCGTCCCTTCGGCCATCGCCTTCGCCTGCTGGAAGATCCACGGGTTGCGGAGGGCGCCGCGACCGATGAGTACACCGGAGACGCGTGTCTTCGACTCCCGATCGATCACTTGCTGCGGCGTCACGCAATCGCCGCTCCCGAACACCGGGATCGCGACCCCGTCGGCAACGCGGTCGATCAGATCCCAGTCCGACGCTCCCGAATACGACTGCTTCGCCGTGCGCCCATGCACCGCCACTGCCCTGGCCCCCGCGTCCTCCATCATGCGGGCCATCGTCGGCGCGTTGACGGTCTCGTCGTCCCACCCCGCGCGCATCTTGACCGTCACCGGAATCGTGACGGAATCACTCATCGACCGCACGACGGCGGCGGCATGCGATGGCTCCCGCATCAGGCTGCAGCCGGCGTTGTGCTTCGCGATCTTCGGCACCGGGCAGCCCATATTGACATCGACGATATCGGCGCCCATGCCTTCGACGATCTGCGCGGCCGCAGCCATCCGGCCGGGGTCGCCACCGAAGATCTGGATCGACACCGGCCGCTCCGCTTCGGTGTATTCGGCGTACTCGAGCGTCCGGTCGATCCCACGCACAAGCCCTTCCGAGCTGACCATTTCGGTCACCACCAGCCCACATCCGCCGCGCGCTTTCACGAGACGTCGAAATGCCGTGTCGGTCATGCCGGCCATCGGCGCGAGCGCGTAGGGGTGATCGAGGGAAACGGATCCGATCTTCATTGTCCGTGCCGTGAGCCTCGAGCCTTCGCTAGTAGGCTTTGACGTCCGCGGTGTCCACTTCGACACTCACCGCTTGACCGATCAGATCGACCGACAACACCAGCCGGGCGTGGGACCCTTTGCGCACCAGACGGCCGGCGACCCCGCGGAGAGGGCCGTGGACCACTTCGACCATCATTCCCTCCCGAATGAGAGGACAGGGATCGTATAGAAAGTCGCTCTCGACAAGGCGGCGGATGCTGTCAATCTCCGCGGGGGGAATGGACGCGATCTCGCCGTCGAACGAGACAATGTTGACCACACCGGGGCACTTCAGCACGCGCAGGCGCTCCGCGGGATCGAAGCGCGCGAAGCAGTAGCCCGGGAAGAGTGGCCAGTCGATCTTCTTCTTTCGATCTTTCCACCGGCTCCAGCGGGTGATGGTGGGGAGGAACGCCTCAAGCCGATGGCGGTCGAGCTGTTGACGGACGGCTTGTTCGTGACGCGAGCGCGTCCAGATGGCGTACCATCGTGCCTCGCCGCTCGGGGCAACCTCGCCCGCGTCGTCGTCAAGGGCGGGGACTCGCACTCACTGAGCACCCGTGATGATGTCCTGCGTGCGTCGCGGCTTGTACGCTTCAAAGGCCTGCTCGAGCAGCTCGTCCTTCCACTCGATGACCGCCTCGTCGCGAAGACGGTCGAGATAGCTCAAGTACTCCTTCACCCGCCGCTCGCTGAACACGCTGTTGCCGATCGTGTCGCGGACCTCTTCGAACGGGCGGGGCGTCGGTTCGGTCCGCTCCACGAGCTGGAGTACGTGGTACCCGAGAGGCGTACGAACCGGCGGAGCCACCTCACCGATCTCCATGGTTACCAGCACCGCTTGAACCGTGTCATTCACGACCGCGAGGTCGAGCGGTCCGATGAGCCCCCCGTTCGCCTTCGACGCGGCATCGGAGACCGCCACCGCCACGAGCGCGAAGTCTTCGCCGGCCAGGACGCGCTGACGCGCCTCCGCCGCCTCGCGCTGCGCGCTTTCGTCGGCAGCGACGTTGACGCTGCCGCCGCCGCCCTCGGGCACGCGAATCAGAATCTCGCGCATCGTGACGGTTGCTGGCTCCGTGTAGTCGTTCAGATTGTTCTCGTAATACTCCCGAGCCTCGATGTCGGTCAGTGTCACCTTGGCAAAGATTTCGACCTGCTGAACTTGGTTGATGAGCATCTGCCGTTCCATGACCTGGCGCAGGTCGTCAATCGTCATCCCCTCCCCCTGCATGAGCGCCTCGTGAAACTCTTCATCGGTGTCGAAGTTGTTTTCTTCCTTGATGCCGTTGACCAAATCCTGGAACTGCTCGTCCCTCAGCTGGTACCCGAGCTGCCGGCCCTGCTGGATGATGAGGAGCTCATCAACGGCGGTGGAGATCACCTTCGGTGTGACCTCAAGGAGCGCCTGGCGCAACTCGACGTCTGTCGTCGGGCGAACGCCGCTCTGGCGGATGACGTCGATCTGAGCCGTTTCGAGGTCGGTCTGGGTGAAGATTTCGCCGTTGACCTTCACCAGGACTCGCTGCAGGATCTGGCCGCCCGGCACCGATGGCCGTCCGGACAACGGCTCGGTCGCTTCCTGGGCAAAGACCGTTCCGGTCGCCACGGCCGCGGCAAGCACCGCGTAGCTCCACCGATTCATCCGTCTCATCTGTTTCGACATTACGCGGTTCTCCACAACGGGATCCAGATCACTATATTAGCCCGTCAGTCGGCGCCGCTCAACTGGCCGAGTATGCTCCGCACGCGGGTGAGATACTCGAGCTCGCGACCGACCGCCGGTTCCGCGGCTGCCGCCATTTCCGCGGCGGAAAACCCGGCGGTGACGGTGCCGGTCGTCGCGCGGTCCGTCCACCAGGACGAGGCGCCCTGCGACCGACCGGTGATCCCACCCCTGGGCGCCCGGCCGGTGGCGCTGCCCGTCGCGTCCATTCCTTCGAGGTCGATTCGGATCACGCCCGGCGGTGTCAGCGTGACCCCGGCGTGCGCTCCGACGAACTCGACCAGCCGCCCCGGCTCGACCGGCGCGTCGGTCCTGAACCTTATGACGAGCAGCGAGCCCTCGCGGTCGAGCGTTTCCACCCCGATTCGGTCGGCTCCGATGCGAACCCGGCCGTATTCGGCAAGACGCGCCAGTGACGGGTGGAGCGGGCCGTACCGGTCGCTCACCTCATCGAGGGCCGACGAGAGCGCCGGCTCGTCCGTCGCCGCCGCGACCTTGCGGTACACCGCCAGGCGCTGGTTGGTCTCGGCGATATACGTCTCGTCGATCCGAAGCTCGACCCCAAGGTTGACGCGCGCCCGCCGCTCGTCCTCGATCTCCTCTCCCTGTAGCTCGCGGACCGTCTGCTCAAGCAGCTTGACGTACATGTCGAAGCCGATCGCTTCGATGTGCCCACTCTGCTGGGCACCCAGCAAGTTGCCCGCACCCCGGATCTCGAGGTCGAGCGCCGCCACCCGGAAGCCGCTGCCGAGCTCGCTGAACTCGCGAATGGCGGTGAGCCGCTGTCGGGCCACCGGCGTCAGCGCATTGTCGGCCGGAATGATCAGGTAGGCATAGGCCCGCCGGTCGGACCGCCCGACACGGCCGCGCAACTGGTAGAGCTGCGCCAACCCGTAGTGCTCCGCATGATTGACGACGATCGTGTTGACGTTGGGAATGTCGAGGCCGTTTTCGATGATCGTCGTCGCCACGAGCACGTCGTACTCGTGCGCCACAAAGTCAATCATCACCTTCTCGAGCGCCGCGTCGGTCGTCTGACCGTGGGCCACGGCGAGGCGCGCCTCGGGAACGAGCCGGCCGACGAGGCTCGCCACCGAATGGATCGACTCCACGCGGTTGTGCACCACATACACCTGTCCGCCACGAGCGAGCTCGGTGCGGATCGCGCGCGCGATCACCTGCGCGTCGAACCTGATGACGTTGGTCTGAATCGCGAAACGGTCGCGCGGCGGCGTCTCGATCACCGACATGTCACGGATACCGGCAAGCGACATGTTGAGCGTGCGAGGAATCGGCGTCGCCGTCAGCGTGAGCACATCGACACGCCGGCGCATCTGCTTGATCCGTTCCTTGTGGGCGACGCCAAACCGCTGTTCCTCGTCGACGACGAGCAGGCCGAGATCGCGGAACACGACGTCCTTCGACAGGAGTCGGTGGGTGCCGACGACGAGCTCCACTTTGCCCGCCGCGAGATCGGCGAGTAGTGCCTTCTGTTCGGCCTTGCTGCGAAAGCGGCTCAACATCTCGATTCGGATCGGGAACGCGGCGAATCGCTCGCGGATCGTCTTGTAGTGCTGGAACGCGAGCACCGTGGTCGCGGTCAGGATCGCGACCTGCTTGCCGTCCATCACCGCCTTGAAGGCCGCCCGCAGCGCGACCTCGGTCTTGCCGTACCCGACATCGCCGCACAGGAGCCTGTCCATGGCGGTCGCGGTCTCCATGTCGTGCTTGATGTCGGCGACCGAAGTCTCTTGGTCGGGTGTCAGCTCGTACTCGAACGTCTCTTCAAATTCCCGTTGCCAGTGGGTATCCGCGCCGAACGCGTGGCCCGCCAACGCTTGGCGCGCGGCATACAGCTTCAACAGCTCCGCGGCCATGTCGCGCATCGATTTCTTGACACGCGTCTTCGCCTTCTCCCAGGTCGTGCCGCCGAGTCGATCGAGCGACGGATTCGAGGCTCCGGTGTACTTCTGCAGCAAGTCCAGGTGCTCGACCGGGACGAACAGCTTGTCGTCGCCGTCATACCGCAGCTCCATGAACTCGTGCGCCGCCTGGCTTCGATTGACCGAGAGCTGCCGAAGTCCGATGAATGCGCCGATCCCGTGCTCGATATGAACAACGTGATCACCGACCTTGAGGTCGCGAAAGTCGGACAGGAAAGACTTGGCGACGGAGCGTTTCTGATGGCGGACGAGGTGCTCATCCTCGAACAGATCGCCCTCTGCATACACCTGCAGACCGGCGTCAGGTAATCGGAACCCACGGGACAGCCGACCGGTGGTGACCAAGAGCGCTGCGGCGTGCGTGTCCTCCTCGCCGTCGAGCCGCACCACCACCAGGCCGTCCTCGGCCAGCAGCTCGACGATTCGCTCCGCGCGGCCATCGGTTTCGGCGACGAACAGCATCGTGTCGCCCCGCGCACGTCCCCGCTTGACGTCGGCGACCCAGTCCCGCAGACGGCCGCGGAACTCGGCCACCGGCTGACAGGCGACATGCTGCGCGGCGAATGACGCCTCGCCGTGGGGCCCGGTCTCGCCGATCTCGAGCGTGCTGAGCGTGGCCGCTTGCTCGAGCCACCGATCGACGTCGTCTCCATTCACTTGCAGGGCGTCAGGCGGCAGCACAGACTCGCCGCGGACCAGAGCGTCGGCGTGGCTCGTCTGAAGCTGCTCCACCAGATGCCGGACCCGTTCCCCCGTTTCCGAGGGCTCCGAGACCACGAGCTGGGCGCCGGCATGGTGCGTGTAGTCGTGGAACGTCGCTCGGCGGTCGATGGCGTCTGGATCGTCGGGGGACGTTTCTAGCTGGTCGCGCAGTGGCTGCACGGAGACGCGATCGAGGGTCGTGATCGAGCGTTGTGTGGCCGGGTCGAATCGCCGCAGCGACTCGATGCTGTCACCAGCAAACTCCGCGCGGATCGGCTCGGTGTCGCCGGCCGGAAAGATATCGACAACCCCTCCCCGCGAACAGAACTCGCCATGCGCTTCCACCGGGTCGGCTCCCGTGAATCCCGCATCCGCAAGGCGGTCGGCGAGATCCGTTGGCGACAGCGTCCCCCCAGTGCGCAGCTCGATGACGGTGTCCCGCATCCGCCCGGGTGGGCTGAGCCGGGGAAGCAGCGCCGCCGCCGAGGCGACGACCAGGCGTGCGCGGCGTTTCGCCAACGCGGCCAGTGCGCGGCCGCGCGCCGCGGCCACGTCCAAATGCGGTGCGATGCCGCGGTACGGGTCGACCTCCTGCGAGGGAAACGGCAGCACCTGCCGCTCGATGTCGGCACGCGAGAGCCCCTCGAGGGCGGCCAGAAAAAACTTCGCGTCGGCCGTCATCCGGTCGACATCGTTGTCGGCGGGAACAAGCAGCACCAGAGGAGCTTCGCGGGCGAAGACCGACGCCGCGAGCGCCTGGGCGGTGGTGGTCAGTCCGCTGAGCGATTGCGGACGCCCGGACGCACCACGCCCCAGACCGGCCTTCGCGGCGGCCGTGTGCAACAACGCGCGAAGCGTCAGCGACGCAGTGTCAAACGGCAAAGATCCTCGGCGTCAATGACCGCCGAGCCCTCAAGTTTACCAGGCCAAACGGGCGGCGGCGGGGCTTGGGGCCGCAGGCTACGGCACTATCCGGATATTCGAGCTGAAGTTCCAGTGGTGCCGGGGCCGGTAAATGCCGGCGTCCTTCGTGCGCGACTTCACGCGGAAGGTATAGAGCAGGCGATGATAATCGTACTGAACCCCTTCGCGGGTGTGCGCCGCGACATCGAGTTTGTAGGTCCCCTCAACGAGGTCGAGGCTGTCGATCAGGAAGACCACTTCGCCGGCGCCGGTGAGCTCGACCGGCTTGTACTCCTCGAGGTGGGTGTTCGTCCCGTAGCAGCAGACCCCTTCGGCGTTGAAGATGCTGATGCCGAAGACGAAGTCCTGGACCGGTGTCGTGGTGCTCACGTCGAGCTTGATCGCAAGCTGATCCCCGCTATGGAACACGTGGACCGCCTCGCCGTCGCGCTCGAGCGTGACGTTGTCGATTCTGACCGGACCCGCGCCCCAGCGGCCTTGCGCCGCACGGAACATGTTCTCTGGCGGTTCGGCGGTGCTGATCGGCTGATTGAGAACGGCCACCGGCGCTTGGCCATCGGGACCCCCGGCCCTGGCGGCCGCTTGTAGCTTGCGATCGCTCGTGGCCAACACGCGTTCTTCGGTCTTTTCGACGTCGGTCGTATACGCGTGCACGACGCGTCGAGGGTCGCCCTCGCCACGCACGATGCCGTCGTCGAGCCAGACCGCCTCGTCGCAGAACCGTTCGACCATGCTGAGCCCGTGCGTGACGAGCAGGATGGTCTTACCGCGGCGCTTGAACTCCGCGAACTTGTCGAGGCACTTGAGGCTGAACCCTTCGTCGCCGACGGCGAGCACCTCGTCGACCAGCAGCACGTCGGGGTCGACGTTCACCGCGACGGCGAAACCGAGCCGCATATACATGCCCGAGGAATATGTCTTGACTGGCGCGTCGATGAACTCCTCGAGCTCGGCGAACTCGACGATCTCGTCGAACCGGCTCGTGATCTCGCGCTTGGTCAACCCGAGCATCACGCCGTTGATGAACACGTTTTCGCGACCGGAAATCTCGGGGTGGAATCCGGTGCCGAGCTCGATGAGCGCTGAAACCCGCCCGCGCACCTCGATCGTACCGGACGTCGGCTTCGTGATGCCGGCGATGAGCTTCAGGAGGGTGCTCTTGCCCGACCCATTGCGACCGAGCACGCCGAGGGTCGTTCCAGACGGCACCTGCAACGACACGCGGTTGAGGGCGTGGAACACCTCGTTCGGGCTCAGCTCGCTCGCGAGGCTGCCTTTGAGCAGCGCGCTCTTGAGTGTCGAGAACTGCCGCCGGTAGGCGTACTTCCGGTACAGCTTCGAGACGTCACGGATGGTGATCGCGGCGTCGCTCACACTTCCTCCGCGAAGGAGTCGCGCAGCCGGTCGAAGAGGGCATAGCCGATGATGAACAACCCGATGGACGCCACCGCCGTCACCAGCAGCCACCTCCAGTGCCCGTAGGGACCGTCGTAGAACAGGATCTCTTGATACGAGATCGCCAGGTGGGCGAACGGATTGAGGTCCATCAGCAGCTTGCCCGCCGGAGGGAGACCGGCGATCGACGGACCGCGCTCAGCCACAATCGTCCACGGATAGAGAATCGGTGTGCTGAAGAACCAGAGCGTCAGCAGGTTGGAGAGCAGGTCCTTGATGTCACGGAAGTGCACCGTGAGCGCCGCGAGGATCAGGCCGAAGCCGAGTGACAACACGAACTGGACCGCAATCACGAGCGGAAACCAGAGCAGCTCGCCGACGCTCGGCAACCTCGAGGCGAAGAAGACGAGCGCGAGGAGCAAGATTGGGAGCGCCAGGAAAAAGTGGACCATGTTGCCGATAACGGCCACCACCGGGAGCACCTCGGCCGGGAACAGGACCTTCTTGATCAAGTTGCCGTTGACGAGCAACGAGTTCGATGCCTCGGTGAGCGACGAAGAGAACCAGGTCCACGGCAGCAGGCCGCAGAAGAGGAAGAGCGCGTAGTTCTCCTCGACGTCTGGGAATCGTCCCGGCAGCACGACGGAGAAGACGAAGGTGTAGACCATCAGGAGCAGCAGCGGGTTGGCGAACGACCAGAAGAAGCCGAGGACCGACCCCCGATAGCGCGCCTTCAGGTCGCGCACCACCAGCGTCTGGACCAGGCTGCGGTAGTGGAAGAGACGCCGGAGGTTAGAGACCATCTCAGGTGCGCGTCTTGGCCGTCAGCGGCGGTCCCCAGCGAGTACAGTATTCTCGCTTCGGGCCGCATGACGGCCTACCCAGCATCGACATCGATCACGACGACGGTGACGTTGTCGGGCCCGCCCTGCTCGTTGGCTTGGCGGATGAGGTCGTCGCAGATACCCTCGAGCCTCAGGCCGCCCGTCAGCACCTCCGCGATCGCCGCGTCGGACAGGACTGACGTCAACCCATCGGAACAGAGAAGCACGCGGTCGCCCGCTTCCAGCTTCAACTCCGCCACGTCGACGTCAAGTGTGGCGCCGCCAGCGAGCGCGCGCGTGACGATGTTCCGCCGTGGGTGATCCCGCGCCGCTTCAGGCGACAACGCGCCGGCCCGTATCTGCTCCTCGACCCACGAATGGTCCCGCGTGAGGCGGGTGAACTCGTCGCCGCGGTACAGGTACGCGCGGGAGTCGCCGACGTGGGCGAGTGCGCCCGGGGTGTCGTCGACGAGGATGGCGACGGCGGTGGTGGCCATCCCCTGGAGCCTCGCGTCATCGTTGATCCGTAGTGTGAGCTGGCGGTTGGCCTCGAGTAGGCCGGCCTTCAGACGGTTGCCGTTCTGCCCCAACTTGGGGTCGAACGGCGCGGGCCCTGTGTCGCTGACCCCGGCGTTCGTCGTGCCGGCGACGAACCGCTCCGTTTCCTCGATCGCCAGCTGGGACGCGACCTCACCGGCCACATGCCCACCCATCCCGTCGGCCACCACGAACAAGCCCAGGTCCTCGCGAACGCAGAAGCTGTCTTCATTGGTTGACCGGCGGAGGCCGGTATCGGTGCGGGCGGCGCAGCTGAATCGCATGTTTAGGAGCCCGCTGTGACACTCGCGCGCGACAGCGAGACCGGCGAGGGGCCAGCCTGGCAAGGCGCGACGGGAAAGCATACCGGAAGTGGGTGACGTTCCCGACACTGATGTAGCACAAATGCGATGTCAGACGCTGGATCCGAGAGCTTTCTTGGCGACCTCGAGCCGCACTGTCGACTTGAACAGCGCTTGCTGCGCACGTTCGAAATCGAGATCGACATCCGGCGCGGACATCCGCTCGCGGGCACGATTGACGGCCGCTTCCGCCCGATCGATGTCGATCTCGTCGGCGCGCTCGGCAACCTGCGCGAGCACGCGGACGCGGTCTGGAAGCACCTCGGCAAAGCCGAACGCGACCGAGAGAAAGGTCTTTTGCTCCCCTTGCCTGAACCAGAGTTCTCCCACCCGGAGCGTGACGAGCAACGGGGTATGCCCGGGCAGCACCCCGAGGTAGCCGTCGGCTCCCGGGATCTCGATTTCGTCGACCGTCTCGTGCGCGACGGCGCGCTCGGGAGTGACGAGTTCGAGCGTGAGATGTGACGGAATCGCCATGGATACCTAGGCGGTCGCCTTCAGCTTCTCGGCGTTTTCGAGCGCCTCTTCGATGGTGCCGACCATGAGGAATGCTTGCTCGGGCACCTCGTCGTGCTTGCCCTCGACGATTTCCTTGAAGCCGCGCACCGTGTCGGCAATCGCCACGTACCGTCCCTCGGTCCCAGTGAACTGCTCGGCGACGAAGAACGGCTGCGACAAGAACTTTTGGATCTTGCGCGCCCGCGCCACCGCGACCTTGTCGTCTTCCGACAACTCGTCGATGCCGAGAATGGCGATGATGTCCTGCAGGTCCTTGTACCGCTGCAGGACCTCCTTGACGGTGCGCGCCACCGCGTAGTGCTCCTCACCGATGATCCGAGGGTCGAGGATACGCGACGTCGACGCCAGCGGATCAACGGCGGGGTACAGGCCCATCGCCGAGATGGCGCGGGAGAGCTCGGTCGTCGCATCGAGGTGAGCGAACGTCGTGGCCGGGGCCGGGTCGGTGTAGTCATCCGCCGGAACGTAGATGGCCTGGACCGAGGTGATCGACCCCTTCTTCGTCGAGGTGATCCGCTCCTGCAGCTCACCCATTTCGGTCAGCAGCGTCGGCTGGTAACCGACGGCCGACGGCATCCGTCCGAGCAGGGCCGAGACCTCGGAACCAGCCTGCGTGAAGCGGAAGATGTTGTCGATGAAGAGCAGGACGTCCTTGTTCTCGGCGTCGCGGAAATACTCGGCGACCGTCAACGCGCTCAGGGCGACCCGGAGACGCGCGCCGGGCGGCTCGGTCATCTGGCCATAGATCAACGCCGCGCGCGACTTGCCTGGATCGTCCGGATGGATGACCCCGCTCTCCTGCATCTCGACCCAGAGGTCGTTCCCCTCGCGGGTCCGCTCGCCGACGCCGCCGAACACCGACACCCCGCCGTGCTTGAGGGCGATGTTGTTGATCAGCTCCATGATGATGACGGTCTTGCCGACGCCGGCGCCGCCGAACAGACCGATCTTGCCCCCGCGCAGATACGGCTCGAGCAAGTCGATCACCTTGATGCCGGTCTCGAACATCTGCAACTCGGTCGACTGATCCTGGAGGCTCGGCGCGGCGCGGTGAATCGGCCAACGTTCGTCCGACTGCACCGGGCGGTCGGGGAAGTCGACCGGCTCACCGATGACGTTGAGAACGCGGCCGAGCGTCTGCGGGCCGACCGGCATTAAGATCGGTGCCCCCGTGTCGACCACCGCCGTCCCGCGCTGCATGCCGTCGGTCGTCTTCATTGCCACCGCCCGAACGCGGTTCTCGCCCAGATGCTGCTCGACCTCGGCGATGATCGCCGGCTGGTCGCCAGCGTCGATCTCGAGCGCGTTGTAAATCGCCGGCAGCTGACCGTCTTCGAATTCGACGTCAACGACCGGTCCGATGATTTGGACGACTTTTCCTGTATGGTCTCCGCCCGCGTCTGCCATGTCCGCTTACCTTCCCTGGTCTCTGATCTCTGACCCCTGATCCCTCGCCGATTCCGTCTAACCTCAGAGCGCGTCCGCGCCGGATACCACCTCGATCAATTCGCGTGTAATCGCCGCCTGACGCACCTTGTTCATGTGGAGCGTGAGGTCGTCGATCATGTCTCCGGCGTTTCGCGAGGCGGCATCCATCGCGGTCATGCGAGCCGCGTGCTCCGCAGCCGCCGACTCGAGGAGCGCGCGGAAGAGCTCGACTTCGACATAGCGCGGCAACAGGTCTCGGAAGATGCGCTCCGGAGCCGGCTCGTATATATAGTCTGCAGGCAGCTCTCCGCCCTCGGCAACTTCCGCAGACACATCGGATTTCGGAATCGGCAGCAGCTGCTCGACCACGACTTCCTGCTGCATGACACTCTTGAACTCGTTGTAGACGAACACGACGCGCGACACGTCACCGGACGTGTACTGGTCGATGGCGACCTTCGCCATCGCCTGCGCATGCGAGTACTGCAGATCGTTGAACAAATTAACCAGCTCGAATCGTACATCGGCGCCACGGCGCACGAAGTAGTCGCGTCCGCGCCGACCGACGAGCCCCATCACCGCCGCGCGGTCGGCGGCCTTCACGAAGGCGCTCGCCCGGCGCAGCAGGTTCGAATTGAAGCTGCCGCACAACCCCTTGTCGGCCGTCACCACGAACACCAGCGTCGGTGCCTCGGGCGCGACCGGCGGCGCGAGCAGCGGATGCACCGCCGTTCCGACTTCAGCCGCGAGGTCGCTCAGCACGCGTTGCATCAGCAGCGCGAAGGGACGCGCGCCGACGATGCTGTCTTGCGCTCGCCGCAGCTTTGACGCCGCGACGGTTTTCATCGCTTTCGTGATCTGCTCGGTCGACTTGACGGCGCGAATCCGGCGCCGGAGGTCTATCAATGACGGCATGGACGCGATGTTCTCTGGCTCAGGGCTCAGGGCTCGGGCTACGCCGCGGCGCCCTTGCGCGCGGCGACGAACTGCTCGGTGAACTCCTTGACGGCCGCGTCGAGGTCGGTGGTCAGCTGGTCGTCCAGTGTTTTCTCCTCGGCCAGTCGCGAGACGACCCCCGAGTAGCGCGTGTCCATGAACTGGTAGAGGTCCCGCTCGTAGTCCGCGGTGGCGTCCTCCGCCACCTCATCGAGGAAGCCCTTTGTTCCGGCGAAGATGAGCATGATCTGGCGCTCGACCGGCAGTGGCTGGTACTGCGGCTGCTTCAAAATCTCGACGAGGCGGCTCCCACGATGGAGCTGTTGCTGCGTCGCCTTGTCGAGGTCGCTGCCGAACTGCGCGAACGCCGCGAGCTCGCGGTATTGCGCGAGATCGAGACGAAGCGTGCCTGCCACCTGGCGCATCGCTTTGACCTGCGCGGAGCCACCGACACGCGAGACGGAGTTGCCGACGTTGATCGCCGGACGGATGCCTTGGTGGAACAGGTCGGACTCGAGAAAGATTTGGCCGTCGGTGATCGAGATGACGTTGGTCGGAATATAGGCGGACAGGTCGCCGGCTTGCGTCTCGATGACGGGCAGCGCCGTCAGCGACCCGCCGCCGAGCTCGTCGTTCAACTTCGCGGCGCGCTCGAGCAAGCGCGAGTGCAGATAGAAGACGTCGCCGGGGTACGCCTCTCGACCCGGTGGCCGCCGCAGCAAGAGCGAAATCTCGCGATACGCCTGGGCGTGTTTCGACAGATCGTCATAGATGCAAAGCGCGTGACGCTCGGAGTCGCGGAAGTATTCGCCGATGGTGCAGGCGGAGTACGGACTGATGTACAGAAGCGACGCCGGGTCAGACGCCGCGGCGGCGACGACGATGGTGTAGTCCATCGCGTCCTCGTCGTCGAGCGTCTTGACGACTTGCGCGATCGTCGACTGCTTCTGGCCGATGGCGTTGTAGATACAGACGACGTCGAGACCCTTCTGATTGATGATGGTGTCGACGGCAACGGCCGTCTTACCGGTCTGGCGGTCACCAATAATCAACTCCCGCTGCCCGCGGCCGATCGGGACCATCGCGTCGATCGCCTTGAGGCCGGTCTGCAGCGGCTCCTTGACCTTCTGCCGGTCGACGACGCCGGGTGCGATCCGCTCGATCGGCGCCTGCTTCTCGGCGGCGATTGGCCCTTTACCGTCGATCGGCTGTCCCAAGGCGTTAACGACGCGTCCCAGCATCGCCTCGCCGACCGGGACCGAGATGACGCGACCCGTGCGCTTGACGGTGTCGCCTTCCTTGATCTTCGTCCACTCGCCGAGCAGGACGGCGCCGACGCCGTCTTCCTCGAGGTTCAGCGCGATCCCGAAGATCTCGTGCGGGAACTCGATCATCTCGGTCGCCATGGCGCCTTCGATGCCGTGCAGTCGCGCAATGCCGTCGCCGACCGATACGACCGTGCCGACTTCGGCGACGTCGACGTCGAGAGAGTAGTCACCGAGCTGGTCTTTGATGATCTTGGAGATCTCGTCTGCTTTGATGGTCATGGTCTCTTACGTGCCCGTCATGAAACGCTGTCTCAGCCGACCGAGGTGATGCGCCAAGCTTCCGTCGAAAACGGTGCTGCCGATCTGCGTGACCATCCCGCCGACGATGGCGTCATCGACCGTGGTCTGAATCGTCACTTTCCGGCCAGTCGCGGTGGCGAGCGTCTGGGTGATCGACTCCAAGCGCGCGGTATCGAGCGGCTCGGCGGTCGTAATGCGCGCACGCACGACGCCGAGATGGTCCATGAGGAGATCGCCATACACCTCTCGCAAGTCAGGCAACAGGCTGAGGCGGTCGCGGTCGGCAAGCATCAAGAGCAGCCGCGTCACGATGGCCGACGTCTCTGTCTTCGTCAGAATGGCGTCAACGACGACGCGTTTCCGCACCGACGGAATGGCCGGATTTAGAAGGGTGCGGCTGAGTGCGGCGTGATCCTCGACGATCGTCTGGAACGCCGAGAGATCACGATCGGTCTGCTCGGGATCTCCGCTGTCGCGGCTGACCTCGAACAGTGCTCGCGCATACCGCACCGCCGCCGCACGATTGGTCATCGTGAGTCAGCGCCTATCCGCTCGGCCCGCTCCGGGTTGAAGCCCATTGATTCCGCTGAACACAAGTAGGGCGGGAAGATCCAACCGTACGCCAAACAAGTATTTATACCACTGCGCCGGTAGGCCGGACAAGCGGACGTGCGAGACCTAAAGACGGGTTGCGCGACCACGTGCGGAGCGGTCGCTCAGCGGCGCGTCAGTTGCTCATAGAGCCGCTGGAGCTCGTTTTCCGACGTGAAGTTGATCTCGATCCGGCCGCTCTTTCCTCGGCGAACGATCCGCACTCTGGTGCCGAGCGAGAGACGGAGGCGCTCCTCTGCCGCCCGGGTGTGGACATCGCCTTCCGGATCCGCGGTCTCGGGCGCGCGCTTGGGCGTCCCGATGCGCCGGACGAGCGCCTCGGTTTCGCGAACCGACAGAGCTTGCGCGCGGATTTCGCGGGAGACGTGCCGTTGCGCGCGCCCATCAGAGAGACCGGCCAGGGCACGGGCATGCCCCATGGTCAGATGTCCCGCGGCGATGTCGGCCCTGACCTCCGGCGGCAGGCCGAGCAGGCGCTGGTAGTTGGCGACCGTGGCCCGGTCCTTCCCGACCGACTCCGCGATCTCCACCTGCGTCAGGCCAAACTCGTCCGCCAGGCGCTTGTAGGCGGCGGCTTCCTCGATCGGGTTGAGGTCTTCACGCTGAACGTTTTCGATGAGCGCAATCTCTAGCCGCTTCGTCTGCGGCACCTCGCGCACGACCACGGGCACCCGCAGGAGGCCCGCGCGCTGGGCGGCCCGCCATCGGCGCTCGCCGGCGACGATCTCAAACCCTTTCTCGCCGCCGGTCTTCTGGGTCACCACGATCGGTTGAATCACGCCGTGTGACCGGATCGATTGCGCCAGCTCGTCCAGCTTGGCGTCGTCGACCGTGGTGCGCGGCTGGTCGCGATTCGGCTGCAAAAGGTCGAGGTCAACCTCGTGTGCCGGCGCGGCGGCAGAACCGGACGACGCCGAGGGGGCAGCCGACTCCGGTACGTCGGGAATGAGCGCGCTCAAGCCGCGTCCGAGCGCCTTGCGCTTCTCAGCCATGACTCATCGCTCCGGCAGGAACCGGGGCACGTCCGAGTCCGATGAACTCGCGCGCTAGCGATAGATACGCCTCGGCCCCTTTCGACTTGACGTCATAAAGGATCGCCGGGAGTCCATGACTCGGCGCTTCGCCGAGACGGACATTGCGCGGAATCATCGTCTCGAACACCTTGTCACCGAAGAAGTCACGAACCTCCCGGGCCACTTGCTGACCCAAGTTTGTACGACAGTCGGCCATCGTCAACAGGACGCCGGCGATCTCGAGTTCGGGGTTGAGGCTTCCTTGCACGCGTCGGAGGGTGGTGGTCAGCTCGGCGAGTCCCTCGAGGGCGAAATACTCGCACGTCAGCGGGATCAGCATCGCCTCGGCGGCCACCAGTGCATTGATGGTAAGAAGTCCGAGCGACGGCGGCGTGTCGATGAA
Organism: Vicinamibacterales bacterium; assembly: GCA_963662965.1. Classification (GTDB taxonomy): domain Bacteria; phylum Acidobacteriota; class Vicinamibacteria; order Vicinamibacterales; family UBA8438; genus DTWD01. The sequence goes on from OY759970.1 coordinate 1,987,946, forward strand.
GATGTAGTCGAAGCGATCCCGCACCTGCTGCAACAAAGGACGCAACCGGGTCTCACGCCGCTCGAGCGAGACGAGCTCAATTTCAGCGCCCGTCAGGTTGCGGTCAGCTGGCAGCAGCGACAGGCCCGACACCCCGGTGGAAACGATGTAGGCAGCGATGTCAGGCGCTGGATCGACAGTGATGGCGTCGTAGATGGTGCCGGCTGCCGCAAAGTCACCTTTTCTTCCGATGCCGCTCGTCAGATTCGCCTGCGGGTCCATGTCGACCATCAGGACTGTTCGGTCGCCGAGGGAGAGTGACGCCGCCAGGTTGATGGTCGTCGTCGTTTTGCCGACACCACCCTTCTGATTCGCGACGGCGAAGACATGCTTATTCATTATGTTAAACGACCTACATTGTATTGGTTTAATGACCTAAAAAATAAGTTCTGTCGCATCGTACCACGATGCAACGATCTGGTCAAGGATGTTCCACGTGGAACATCAGCGCTTTCTCGCTCTGGAGCGCGCCAAGTGCCGGCTTGTCAGAGGAGTTACGAGTGATGAGGACTGTAAGCGTGAACAGGCCGCCCGTGGGCGTTTCGGTTACCTATGGCTGGCTGCCCAATCCAGGAGCAATGGCAGTGTTGTCGAGCGTTCCTGTCACGTATCCTACGCAACAAGGCTGACGACGACAACAACGAGTGCGACCGGGACGCGTTGTCGCGTCCTGAGTTCCATGCAGTCACCGCCGGCTGCTTGGCTGGGGTCAGGATTCGTCCCGCTTACAAGACGCACTGAGACCCCTGGACTGACGGCGCACGCGGCTTCTGCGGTTATCCGTGTTCTATTGTATTCGCTATATTTTCGTCATCAACCAACGCTGAGCTTGCGGATAATCACCAGCCGACTACGAAGTGATTCGACCAGTGGATATGTCGCTTCCCACACGAGGGGCGGCTGGAGGTCCCGAGGCGCATCGGCGGTACCGGCACCCCCCAGAAACAGCGCCAATACGCCACCCGGCGCCACGAACGCCTGTAGGCTACGCAGCACCCCCGCCTCGACCCGCACCGCGCGCACTGTGAGAATCTGGTGAGCCTCGTGGAGCTCCGGTCGTGTCAGGAGTGCTTCGTAACGGCTGCCTTCGACCGTCGACCGCTTCAGCTCCAGTTGCCGCATCGCCTCCCGCAGAAACGCGCCCTTCCGGGTCTTCCCTTCGACCATCCGGACCGCGAGCTCCGGACTTGCGATCTGCAGTGGAATCGCCGGCGAGCCACCCCCCGAGCCGATGTCGATGAGCTGGCCCCGTCCAGGCAACCGTCGCGCCGCCGCCAGTGGCTCGACGATCAATCGATCCAGCCCGGCCTCGCTGTCGTCCAACGCGGTCAAGTTCATCCGCGCGTTCCAGCGTCGCAGCAGTGCCACGTACGTCGCCAGCCGGAGCGCGACGTTCGGGTCGAGATCCACCCGAGCCCGTTCGGCACGCTTGAGCAGCCGCGTCTTCAAATCCCGCTTCCCCAACCGCTCGGTCTCCGTTTCGTCGGTGTCCCGCTATCTGGAGACGTGCGCGCCAAGGAGCGCGACAGCCCCGGCGGTGATACCCGGAATTCGTGACGCCTGTCCCAGCGTCTCCGGCCGCGTTTCCGTCAGCCGTTCGACAACCTCCCGGGACAATCCGGCCACACCGTCGTAGACGAAGTCGGTCGGTATGCGCCGTTGCTCAAGACGGCTCGCGCGTGTCACCGTCGCTGCCTGCCGCTTGAGGTAGCCGGCGTACTTGAACTCGCTCTCGACGCTCCGCAGATCGATCCCTCGCTCACCCGCAGAAAGCTCGAGCGGTAGTTGGCCCTGCTCGACGAGCGATTCGAGAGCTACATCCGGCCTCCGCAGTGCCTGCGACGCCCGCAACCGCGCACCGTCGTGAACGGTGACCGTCGTCCGCTCCACACACCGCATGTTTCCCTCGAAGCGCCGGCGCCGTTCGACCAACCGTTGCCACCGATCGTCGCCCACGAGCCCAATCTGCCGGCCCTTCGTCGTGAGCCGCAGGTCGGCGTTGTCGATTCGCAGCATCAGCCGATACTCGGCGCGCGACGTAAACATCCGGTATGGCTCGAGACAACCGCGCGTTGTCAGATCGTCGGCCAGCACACCAATGTAGGCGTCGCTCCGCTCCAGTATCAACGGGGCCTCTCCCGCAACCTGCCGCGCGGCGTTGATCCCGGCCATGAGGCCCTGCGCCGCCGCCTCCTCGTACCCTGAGGTGCCGTTGAGCTGACCCGCCAGGAACAGTCCCGCCACGCTCTTCGTTTCGTACGTGCGTGACAGTTCCGTCGGTTGAATAAAGTCGTACTCCACTGCATAGCCGGGCCGCAGCATCACCGACTCCTCCAAGCCCGGCAGGGCGTGAATCAGCGCCTCTTGCACGTCAACCGGCAAGCTCATCGAGTAGCCATTGACATAGATCTCGTCGACGCCAACGCCTTCCGGCTCGAGAAAAATGTGATGGCGCTCGCGATCGGGAAACCGCATGATCTTGTCTTCGAGCGACGGGCAATAGCGCGGTCCGATTCCCTGGATCTGTCCGTTGTAGAGCGGCGACCGATCGATGTTTTTCCGCACGAGGTCGTGCACATGCTCCGTCGTGTACAGAGAGTGACATGCGATCTGAGGACGCTCGAGACGCTCGGTCATGAACGAGAAGGGAACGGGCGGGTCATCGCCGAATGCTGCGTCGAACCGTGTGAAATCGATACTGCGCCGGTCGAGCCGCGGCGGCGTGCCGGTCTTGAGACGCCCCCACCGAAAGCCGAGCTCCTTCAACGACTCCGCCAGATGGCAGGACGGCGGCTCGCCGGCGCGCCCCGCCGGCACCTGCTTCGGACCGATGTGAATCAGCCCGTTGAGAAACGTCCCAGTGGTGATGACCACCGCCTCGGCCCGGAGCGTCGTACCCCCGCGGTTGCCCACAGCGTCTTCGAGCTCCACGCCGACGATGCGGGCGCCCTCGACCAAAAGCCTGCCGACGCGGGCGAAGACCCATTTAATCCGCGGCTCGCGTTGGAGCGCGGCGGCGACCCAGTCGCCGTAGGCACGCTTGTCGGCCTGCGCGCGCGGTGACCAGACCGCAGGCCCGCGACTCCGATTTAGCAGCTTGAACTGCAGGCCGGTGGCATCGATGGCGCGGCCCATGAGACCACCGAGCGCATCAATCTCTCGAACGAGATGGCCTTTCGCCGTCCCGCCAATAGCCGGGTTGCACGGCATGTGGGCAACCGTCGCTGCCGATAGCGTGCAGAGGCCGACGCGACGGCCCAGACGGGCTGCGGCGTACGCCGCCTCCACCCCTGCGTGTCCCGCGCCGACGACGATGATGTCGAAATGAACGGACGTGTTCATGGGTTCAAGGTTCAGCGCGAAACTAGCATCGGTTCAAAGGTTCAACGCGGTAGCGGTATCGATTCAGGGTTCCAGGGTTCGCCCTCCACGGCATCAGAACTTTGAACCAGCGCAAGCTCCGCGCTGAACCGTAAATTCGAGCAGTCATTTACCTATACAGAACTGCTCGAAGATCCGTTCCAGCACCGCGTCAGGCGTTCGCGCGCCGGAAATCTCCTCGAGCGACACGCGCGCCTCTTGCAGATCGGTGAGCACCAACTCCTCCGTCGCACCGGCCTGCGCGCTGTCGCCCGCGCGCATCAACGACGTCCGCGCCCGGTCGAGGAGCTCGATATGACGAAGGTTGGTGACTGCCGGGACGTCGCGTCCCGGCTTGGCCTGCACGTCGGCGTCTTCCAGAACCGCCACGAGCGCCTGCCGAACGGCATCCAGGTCCTCGTCGTCGTCCTTCAGGAGGCAGGCTTCGATGACAGGGTCCGCGCCGGCGACGCACGGCTCCCGGTCAGCGGTCCACGCGCCGGCCAGATCACACTTACTGACGACGATGAGGCGGCGCGTCTTACGTGTCGCGTCCAGCACCGCGCGATCCTCCGCCTCGAGCGGACGCGACCGGTCGAGCACGACGACAACCACGTCGGCCACGTCGACCGTCCGTTGCGCGCGCCTGACCCCTTCGGCCTCGATGCTGTCGCGCGACTCGCGGAGTCCCGCCGTGTCCACCAATGTGGTCGGGATGCCGCAGACGTCGATCGTTTCCGTGAGCAGATCGCGTGTCGTCCCGGGAATGTCGGTGACGATTGCGCGCGGTGCGCCGCACAGCTGATTGAACAGCGTCGACTTGCCGACGTTCGGTTTGCCGACAATGGCCACCTCGCACCCTTCGCGGAGCAATCGTCCACGACCGGCATCCGCGAGTAGTCGTGACAGACGTCCGGCCAACTCCCTCGCCTCGGCGCCGGCCGACGTCTCGTCCACAAAGTGGTACCCCTCGTCGGGAAAATCGAGCGACGCCTCGAGCCGCGCGACGAGGTCGAACACATCACGGTCGATTTCGCCGACGGCGTTGGTGATCGTCCCCTCGAGTTGATCGAACGCGGCGCGCGCCTGCAGCGGCGTCACCGCGTCGACGAGGTCGGCGACCGCCTCTGCTTGGACGAGATCGACGCGGCCGTTGAGATAGGCGCGGAAGGTGAATTCGCCAGGTTCGGCGAGCCGGGCTCCCGCGACGACCGCCGCCGAAACGATCTGCCGCAGGAGTACTGGGCTGCCGTGCCCGCTGATCTCGATGACGTCCTCCCCGGTGTATGACCCCGGCTGGGGAAAGTAGGTGGCGACGACACGATCGATGGGATGCCCGTCGTCTGGCGCCACGGCGTCGGTGAGTGTGGCGCGGCGCGCTGCGAGTGGGGTCGACCGACGCAGAATGGAGCGAGCGACCGCGACCGACGCCGGTCCACTTACACGAACCACGCCGATGCCGCCGGGACCTGGCGGCGTCGCGATCGCCACGATCGTGTCGTCGGTCGCGAACATGGGCAGAACCTTGAACCGACGGCAGCGCGCAAATCGCGCTAATCGCCCGCGCTGATGACGACGGTCTTCATGAACGCGTCGCCGATACTCTCCGAAGAGACGTCGGAAATCTCGGCGACGGCGAGGTGCACGATGCGCCGGGCATACGGGTTGAGCGGCCCGACCTCTTGTGGCTCCCCCGTCTCACGCGCCCGCTCGGCCAATATCATCGCGGTCTCTCGCAGCTCCCCGTCCTTCCCCTTCCGGTAGTCGAGGCAGTCGACGACGATGTGCCCGCTAGGATGCTCGCGACGAAACGCGGCGTTCACTAGGTGTTGCAACGCATCAAGACCTTCGGCTTTGTTCTGCAGAAAAAGGTCGCATTCGTCGCCCTCGATGGTGATGCGCGTCCCGTCCTCGAGTTGCTCGGCGGCGACCGTGAGAGCCAAGCCCATGGCGTCGCCGACATCGCTCACGAACTGCGTCATGCGGGAGTTCAGATCGTCTATCACGGTCGTCACTTCTCTTTCGATCCCTTGCCCTTGCCGCGCTGTTTGATGCGACGCTCGGCCGCCGGTCGAACAGTGCGCACCTTCGGCGGACCGATCACTCGATTCGTCACGACGGTCTGGACGATCCGGAGCATATTGCTGGTCAGCCAATAGAGAACCAGGCCGCTCGGGGCCCATAAAAACATACCGGTAAACATCACCGGCATGAGCATCATCATCTTCTGCTGCATCGGGTCGCCTTGCGCCGGCGCCATCTTCTGCTGCACCACCATCGAGCCACCCATGACCAGCGGCATGATGAAGAGCGGATCTCGAAGCGTGAGGTCGGTAATCCAGCCGACGAACGGCTCCCCGCGAATTTCGACAGCCACCGACAGCAGGCTATAGAACGCAAACAGCACCGGCATGGTGAGAAGCATCGGAAAACAGCCACTGGCGGGATTCACGCCGCGGTCCCGATACAGCGCCATGATCTCCTGGTTCATCTTCTGCTTGTCCGGGTCGCTCGTCTTTAGGTGCTTATAGCGCTCCTGGATCGCCTTCATCTCCGGCTGCACCTCCTGCATCTTCCGCATCGATACGACGCTCTTGTGATTGAGCGGGAAGATGATCACGTTGATCAGGAAGGTCAGGATGATGATCGCCCACCCCCAGTTGCCGACGAAGTCGTAGATCCACGTCAACGACCGGTGGAGCGGCACGACGAGCCAACCCGTCCACCCGAAATCGATCGCTTGAATGAGCGCCGGGTTCACTTGCTCGAGTGACTCAAAGTTCTTCGGCCCGAGGAAGAACGGCACATCCTCAATGACGCCGTCGGGCCACCGCAACTCGAACGCCATCAGATCGCGTGATGGACCATCGGGCTCGCGCGGGGGGAGCGGTACGGCTCGGTAGCCGACCTGCATCGCGGGGTTATCGGTGAGCGCCGCGGCCAAAAAGTAATGGTTATCGACGCCGGCAAACTGAAGCTGGCCGTTGTACACCGGCCGTGCCGCAACGTCTCCGGCGTCCGGACGCTCGACGTCCTCGTCGCCGAGCACGCCGCCGTCCAGAACCCGACCGTAGAACACACCACGCGGCCCGGCCCGATAGCCGATCCCGGAACTCCCCGACTCGACACCGCCGAGGGCCGGCCCCCACTGCAGCGCCGGCGCCAACACCTGGCCGCCGAGTGTCGCCTCGACGCTGACACGGATCACGTAGTCGTGCGCGGCTGGATCGAACATAAACTGTTTACGAATACGGAACCCTGACGAGTCTTCAAAGACGAAGGTCACGGACTCAGCGCGATCGTTCACCGCCGACGCATTGGCACTGTTGCGGAACAAGGCGTCCCGAGCGCGTGCGCTCAGCCCGGGATCGTCGAAGCCGAGTGTGAACGGCGGCGCTTCGTCAGGCGGAAGGTCGCGCGGCACGAGCTCGATCAAGGCGTCGCTCTCCTGCTCGGTGTGGTACTTCAGTTGCCAGCTCGTCAGCACACCGCCGCGGTTGGAGAAGACAGCTCGGACCGTGTCGCTCTCGATGACGATGTCCTCCTCGATTTCTGCCGCCACGACCGGCACGATGCCCTCGGACCCGGCGAGCTCGGCGCCGGCTTCATTGGTACTCGCAGCACCGGCCACCGGCTCGGCCGGTGCCGCGGTGAGTGGCATCGGCGCTGCCGGCCCACGAGGGGTTGCGTCGGTCACCGGTGGGGGTGGGGCAGCCGCACCGTCGGGTCCGGGTGCAAATCCTGGAACCTCGGTCGGCGGCGGCGGCACGAAGACTCTCTGGTAGACGAACAGCACCACAAAGGAGAGCAAAAAGGCGAGGAGAACTCTGCGTTCCATGGTTGTCTGTCAGCGCGACTCGCGGTCGGGCATCGGCACCTGGTCCAGACCGCCTCGACAGAGTGGGTGACATCGGGTGAGCCGTCGCGCCGCAAGCCAGACGCCACGCGCGGCGCCGTAGCGCGTCACCGCCTCGACGGCATAGGCCGAACATGAGGGGACGAACCGACACGACCCCGTAAATAACTGATAAATAGTCACTTGATAGAATCGTAACGCCGCGAGCACAGCTCGAGCCGCAAGGCCGTCGCCACGATCGCGAGAAATCTCGCTCCGATCGGGAGCCGGCGGCGTAAGTCGCGCTGCATTCGACCGGCGATGCATCCCGCAAGGGCCGGCGCTGCGACCCCCTTCAGTGGGATCGTGAATTCCAGATTTGCTCCCTCGTCGCGCCTTGCCAGTCTGGCGCCTCACCGGTCTCAGTGCCACGCGCGACTTGCGCCGCGGGCTCCTAGCGCTGGGCTCGGACATGCCGGTCGAGGGTCCCCAGGTAGTCAGCTTTAAGTGCGGGGAACGAGACGTCAGGAAAACCAGGCCGCAGCAGCGCGACGATGTCGAATCCGGGCTCGCCCTTACGGTGACGGAACAGCTCGCGCATCACCCGCTTCGCTCGGTTTCGGCGCGTGGCGCCGCCGAGCTTGCGTGTCGCGATGATGCCAAGGCGATTCTGCTCGAGGCCATTCGGCAGTGTGAACAACGTCAGATAGCGGCCTCGAATCCGGGTGCCCTGTTGTTGGACCTTCAAGAACTCCGGACGCCGCCGAAGGCGCTCCCGGCGAGTCAGAGCCTGATCCACTTTCGTATAAAGTGTTTTTATACAACTACTTACTACACAGACAAGCGCTTGCGGCCCTTCGCCCGACGGCGCTGGATGACCCGACGGCCAGTCTTCGTGCTCATTCGCTTACGAAACCCATGCGTTCGCTTGCGGCGGCGATTATTCGGCTGGAACGTGCGCTTCATTATTTCACCGTCTACGGTGTGCCCTTCGTGCTCAACGGGAAACTGTCATGGTATCGAAGGCCCTTCGAGACTGTCAACGGACGCAACACCTTGTGCCTTAATTCACATGTAATTGGGTGGTTTCTGGCCATCAATTACCCAATTTTGCACATTCTGGCGTTCGTTATTGCCTGGCCTGAATACGGTGTGCTACAGTCGCCGGCCTGGATTCTAGGAGGGTCCCCTTTCCCCAACCAGATTTCCACAACTGTGGAAAAAGTTGTGGAAATCTTGGGAGTCTTCGCCTCTCTTGGAGGCGAACCTCCTGGTCTTGTAATGATTTGGGCCCGGTGGCCGGGGCTGTCCCCGTGGCACTGCCTCTATCCCGGGCGAAAGTCTATCAACGACGCCGTAACGTCCGATGCCCGGTAACGTCTGGAACCAGGTCCTCTCTCGGATAGAAACCAAGGTCAACCGGCACAGCTTCTACACCTGGTTCCGGCCGACGGTATTTGTCGAGGACAGCGGCGAACGGGTCACAATCCGCGTTCCCAACGATCTCTTTCGCGACTGGCTCACCAAACACTATGCGGGGGTCATCAGCGAAGCCGTCACCGAAGTGCAACGCGAAGGGCTGCAGATCGCCTTCGTGATCGACGGAGAGACAGGCACGGCAGTTGAGCGTCCAGTGGATCGCCCTCGTGTGGTGGGCACCCCGACCGGACCATCATTGCGTGGTCTCAACTCGCGCTACACGTTCGATACGTTCGTCGTCGGTTCGTCCAACCAGTTCGCGCATGCTGCGTCGGTCGCGGTTGCCGAAGCGCCGTCCCGCTCATATAACCCGCTGTATATCTACGGCGGGGTCGGGCTCGGCAAAACCCACCTCATGCACGCCATCGGACAGTATCTACTCGACCAAGCGCCGAGTTTAAAGTTGACCTACATCTCGTCTGAACGGTTCATGAACGAGATGATCAATGCCGTTCGTTACGACCGGGTGCTCGACTTCCGTGAGCGCTATCGCACGTTGGACGTGCTGCTCGTCGACGATGTGCAGTTCCTCGCCGGTAAAGAGGGGACCCAGACCGAGTTTTTTCACACGTTCAACTCACTGTATGACGCGCAGAAGCAGATTGTTATCAGCAGCGACTGCCCCCCACATGAGATCCCTTCGCTTGCGGAACGACTCCGATCACGTTTTGAGTGGGGGCTCCTCGCCGATATCCAACCGCCCGACCTCGAAACCAAGGTCGCGATTCTTAAAAAGAAGGCAGAAGCCGAGGCGGTTCCGCTCGCTGACGACGTCGCGCTTTATATTGCCGGACGGATTAAATCGAACATCCGTGAGCTCGAAGGATCATTGATTCGATTACTCGCGTATGCCTCAATGACCGGTAGTGAAATTTCGCTATCGCTGGCGCAGGACGTTCTGCGCAACATCCTGGAACGCGACGACCAACCGGTGACCATCGACATGATCCAGAAGTTCGTCGCCAATTACTACCAACTGCGGGTCACCGACCTGAAATCGCGGAACAGCTCCAGAGCGATTACGCTGCCGCGGCAGATTGCGATGTTCCTCTGTAAGACGCTGACGAACGCGTCGCTGCCGCAGATTGGGAGAAGCTTTGGCGGTAAGCACCACTCGACGGTTATTCACTCCATCCGGAAAGTGGAAACGACCTGTAAGAGCGATCGAGAATTCCACAACCTCATCAATAGCTTTCTCGAGACGTTTCACTGAGAGGTTTACGCGGTTCTGACTGGTTTTCCACAGCCGTGAGGTTGGGTGCTGTGGGCGATCTGTGCACGTTTTTGTGTCCACAGATCGCGCCGCGGAGAACAGCATGCGTGCACAGGATTAAATAACGTTAAAGTATTGATTTTAAATTACTTAAAATACGCCACCGCGGTTTCAACAGACCTTCTTTCTTGTTATAATTCTTCTTGCTTTTTAACGATCATGATCATAGTTATGATCGTTCGGTCTTGCCTCTCCTATCGAGGTCATGAGCCCCATGGAATTGAGCGTCCGCAAGAGCGATCTCCTTCGAGAGTTGCAGCTCTTTCAAGGAATCGTCGAGCGCAAGAACACCATCCCGATCTTGGCCAATGTCCTCCTTGAAGCGAATGGGGACGGGAATGTACTACTACTGGCGACCGACCTCGAAGTGGGACTGCGCAGTCAGTGCACCGCGTCGATTGCGAAGGCGGGGTCACTCACCGTCCCCGCGAAAAAACTATATGAGATCGTTCGCGCGCTCCCCGATACCGACATCCGGATCGAGCAAGGGGCGAAGGGCGCGGTGAAGGTATCGGCGGATCGATTTGATTCGCGGATGCAGACGCTTCCCCGAGAGGACTTCCCGACGGTTCCAGAGGGGGGCGACGGGTCGCAGGTGTCCCTCCCGCGGGAGGTGCTGCGCAACATGGTCGCCAAAACTCAGTTTGCGATCACCGGGGAAGACACGAGGTATTTTCTAAACGGTGCCCTCTTCGTGCTGAAAGCAGATGAGATGACCTTAATTGCGACCGACGGTCACCGATTGGCGCTCGTGACCGCGCCGCGCGAGGGGGGAGAGGCGGAGGAGATTAAGGCGATCCTGCCGAAGAAAACGCTCTGGGAGCTTGCACGGTTACTGTCGGATGGTGAAGGTGACGTCCAGTATGAGTGTGGAGAAAACCATCTATTTTTCAAGGTTGACGGGCGTCAACTTATCTCTCGAATGATCGACGCCCAGTTTCCGGCCTACGAGCGGCTTCTCACAAACTCGAAAGGGAATGATAAGCAAATTGAGTTTGATCGTGATCGCCTAACGAGCGCGATTAAGCGTGTCCAGCTTCTCTCGAGCGAGCGATCACGAGTGGTGAAGTTTCGGATCTCCAAAGACACGGTCGAGGTGACATCGAGTAGCCCCGAAGTTGGGGAGGCGAAAGAGGCACTCACCGTCGAGTACTCTGGCGACGAGCTTCAGATTTGTTTCAACGCGCAGTATGTTCTTGATTTTCTCGGCGTCGTTGACACGGAGAGCGTAGTGCTTAAGGTCAAGGACGAAATGAGCCAGGCGGTCATGCAACCCGCGACCGCGGATGCGGACTATACCTACGTGATCATGCCGATGCGCGTGTGATCTCTTCTACCCATTGGGTGATGACTCGGAGTTAGTAGCCACCAGCGAAATTGTATGACACAACTCGAACACGATAAACCGGGCCCCAAACCGGACGGCGATCCAGGGGCTCCGTTGATACCCCAATCTGGCTCGGCGGCAACGTCGACTGACTACCGTGCGGACAAGATCAAGGTGCTCGAGGGGCTCGAGGCGGTGCGAAAACGCCCCGCCATGTACATCGGGTCGACCGGCACCCCAGGGCTGCACCGCTTGGTCTATGAGGTCGTCGACAACTCCATCGACGAGGTACTAGCCGGGCACTGCGACACCGTCGGGGTGACGGTGCACATCGATAACTCGATCACGATTACCGACAACGGTCGCGGGATTCCGGTCGACCGCCACACCAGCGGAAAGTCGGCAGCCGAGGTGGTGCTGACCATGCTGCACGCGGGCGGCAAGTTCGACAACAAGAGCTACAAGGTGTCGGGTGGCCTGCACGGGGTTGGAATCTCGGTCGTGAACGCCCTGTCGGAGTTACTGGATCTGGAGATTTGGCGTGACGGACAGGTGTATAGGCAGACCTACCACCGCGGGAAACCGGCCGGGAGCCTTGAAGTTATAGGGACCACGAAACGTCGCGGGACAAAGGTCACGTTCACGGCGGATGAGCAGATCTTCGAGACGATCGAGTACAGCTTTGACACGCTCGCGCATCGCCTGCGCGAGTTGGCGTTCCTGAACGCCGGTGTGGAGATCACGCTGGATGACGAGCGGACCGGAAAGAACCGGACGTTCAAATACGACGGTGGCATTAGCCAATTCGTCGAGTTCATCAACAAGAACAAGACGGTGGTGAACACCGCGCCGATCTTCATGCAGGGCAACAAGGACGGCGTCGACGCCGAGATCGCCTTGCAGTGGAACGATGGCTACGGCGACGCGGTCTATTCCTTCGCCAACAACATTAACACCCAGGAGGGCGGCACCCACCTGTCTGGATTCCGATCGGGCCTCACCCGCACGCTCAATAGCTACGTCAACAAGAACAATCTCGCCCGCGATCTCAAGGAGAGCATCAGCGGCGATGACATCCGCGAAGGCTTGGTGGCGGTCGTCAGTGTCAAGATTCCACGACCGCAATTCGAGGGGCAGACGAAGACGAAGCTCGGGAATACCGAGGTCAAAGGCATCGTCGAGGCGATCATTAATGATGGGCTTGGCGCATATCTTGAGGAAAACCCCGGCGTTACCAAACGGATCGTCAACAAGACCATCGACGCGGCGCGGGCGCGGGAAGCGGCGCGCAAGGCGCGCGATCTCGTGCGTCGGAAGGGCGCGTTCGACAATAGCTCACTACCGGGCAAGCTGGCGGACTGCCAGGAACGCAACCCGGCGCGGTGCGAGATCTACATCGTCGAGGGGGAGTCGGCGGGCGGTTCGGCCAAACAAGGGCGCGACCGACGGTTCCAGGCCGTGCTGCCCATCAAAGGGAAGATCCTCAACGTCGAGAAGGCGCGGTTCGACAAGATGCTGGGCAGCGACGAGATCAAGACGATGATCGCGGCGCTCGGCTGTGGGATCGGTAAGGACGACTTCAATCTCTCGAAGCTACGGTACCACCGCATCATCATCATGACCGACGCCGACGTCGACGGCTCGCACATACGAACGTTGTTGCTGACATTCTTCTATCGGCAGATGCGTAAGCTCATCGAAGGCGGCCATATCTACATTGCGCAACCGCCGCTTTATCGTGCCAAACGCGGGCGAGCCGAGCACTTCATCAAGGATGACCGGGAGCTCGAAGCGTACTTGATCCGCCGGGCCAGTGAGTCGCGCGTGTTGCGCCTGCCGGAGGCCGGGCTGGAATTGGCGCGTAATCAACTCGAAAGCACCATGCACCAACTCATGGCGTTCCAAAAGCTGCTACGACTGGTCGAGCGGCGTGGACCAAGCCGTGATGTGGTGACGGCGCTGCTCGACCGGGGGGCGCGCGACCGGGCGTTTTTCGCCGACCGGTTTAAGGTGGAGCGTCTCGCGCGTGACCTGACGACCACACTCCGGACGCTGTTGGTCGCCGAGGACGAGGAGCACAACGCGCACCTACTGAGGATTGAGGATCGCACCACTGGGTTCCTGCAGCGGCACTCGATTGGCGTCGGCTTCATCGAATCGGCCGAGTACCGCACCCTGCTGTCTCATTATGCCGACATCGCCGTGCTGCACGGGCCGATGGTCGTGACCCGGACTGAAGCGGGCGCGGCCGGCGGCGGGTCGGCATCCAAAGACGCCGTGGTGCCAGACGGCGGCGGCGACCCCGGTGACACCGAAGAGGGCGCCGACGCTTCGACGGCGCGGTCCGATCGTGAAATCTCGGCCGGGTCGTTCGATGAACTGATCGAGTACTTCATCGCGGCGGGCAAGCGTGGCGTGGCGATCAATCGCTACAAGGGGCTCGGCGAGATGAATCCCGATCAGCTCTGGGCGACCACCATGAAGCCGGAGGACCGGACGCTTCTGCAAGTGCGTGCCGAGGACGATGCGGAAGCCGACCGCATGTTCACCACGCTCATGGGTGACCAAGTCGAGCCGCGCCGGAAATTCATTGAAGACAACGCACTCGACGTCAAGAACCTCGACGTGTAGTGGTCGAGGCCTATGAGGGATCAAGGATCCCCTGATCCCTAAGTCTCCGATCCGTAGTCACGAATTCCGCAACCGCAATGGCAAACCTCGACCACTCCCACGTTCCCGTCAACATCGAAGACGAAATGCGCCGGTCGTACCTGGATTACGCCATGAGCGTAATCATCGGCCGGGCGTTGCCTGACGTACGCGACGGCCTGAAGCCGGCCCATCGCCGCGTGATCTACGGGATGCGGACGATGGGGCTCTCCGCCAACCGCACGTACCGCAAGTGCGCCAAGATCGTCGGTGAGGTCATGGGGAACCTCCATCCCCACGGCGACGCCTCTATTTACGACACGCTGGTGCGGCTCGCGCAGGACTTCAACATGCGCTACCCCCTGGTCAATGGCCAGGGGAATTTTGGGTCGGTCGATGGTGATCCGCCGGCGGCGATGCGCTACACCGAGGCGAAGCTGCAGGCGCTCGCCGACGACCTGATGGCCGATCTCGACAAAGAGACGGTCGACTTCATCCCCAACTACGACGAGACGAGCGAGGAGCCGACGGTGCTGCCGGCCCCGTTTCCCAACTTACTGGTCAATGGATCGGCCGGAATTGCGGTCGGCATGGCCACCAACATCCCACCACATAACCTGCGCGAGGTCGTTGACGGCATCGTATGGGTCGCCGAGCATGGTGACGCCGACCGGGCGGAGAAGGAACGCGAGCTGCTCGCCCGTGTTCCAGGCCCGGACTTCCCGACGGGTGGATTCATCGTTGGCCGTGGCGGGATCGCGCAGGCGTATCGCACCGGTCGCGGTTCGCTCACCTTGCGCGCACGCACGTCAATCGAAGACGCGAAGAAGAAGGGCGACCGAGTCGCGATCGTCGTCACAGAGATTCCGTATCAGCTCAACAAGGCACGGCTGCTCGAGAAGATCGCCCAGTTGGCGCGCGACAAGGTAATCGAGGGTATCGCCGACCTTCGAGACGAATCGGACCGCACCGGGATGCGAATCGTGATCGAGCTGCGGCGGGGTGAAGTGCCAGAGGTCGTGCTGAACAACCTGTATAAGCACACGCAGCTGCAGACGTCGTTCGGCATCATCACGCTGGCGATCGTCGCCGGTCGCCCGCAGGTCCTGACGCTGCTCGATCTCGTCGAGCACTTCGTCGAGTTCCGCCGTGACGTCGTGCGCCGGCGCACCGAGCATGACCTTCGCAAGGCGGAGGCACGCGCCCACGTCCTCAAGGGACTCAAGATTGCGCTCGACCGTCTCGACGCGGTCATTAAGCTGATCCGGGCGGCGAAGAGCCCCGCCGAGGCACGAAGTGGTCTGGTCACGGAGTTCTCGCTGACGGAGATCCAGGCCCAGGCGATCCTCGACATGCAGCTCCAACGGCTGACGGGGCTGGAGCGGCAGAAAATCGTCGATGAGCTGGCGGAGTTACTGACGACCATTGAGCGCCTCCGGGCGATCCTGGCGCGCGAGGCGCTGCTGATGGGGATCGTCATCGAGGAGCTCCGAGCGACGCGGAAAAAGTACGGCGACGATCGGCGCACCGAGATCATCGAGGCCGAAGGCGACTTCCGGATCGAGGATCTCATCGTCGACGAGGACGTTGCGATCACGGTGAGCAACACCGGCTACATCAAGCGCACCGCCGTCACGCAGTACCGGAACCAGCGGCGCGGCGGCAAGGGCCGCATCGGCATGCGGACGCGTGATGAGGACTTCCTGACGCACCTGTTCGTCGCATCGACCCACGCCTACGTCTTGATCTTTTCTGACCGGGGGCGAGTCTACTGGCTCAAGGTGCACGCGATTCCTGACGTCGGACCGGCCGGCCGCGGGAAGTCGATTGCCAACCTGGTGGCGATGGCGGCAGACGAGAAGATTGCGGCACTTGAGACCGTCAAGGAGTTTCCGGCCGCAGAGGGCGAGCGATTCGTCGTGATGGGCACGCGGCGCGGCGTCGTGAAGAAGGTCGACCTCCGCGCGTTCCGGAACCCGCGGGCGGGTGGCATCATCGCGATGGGGGTCGGCTCCGAGGACGGAGTGGTCGGCGCGGAGTTGACGAGCGGACAGGGCGAGATTTTCATCGGCACCCGGAGCGGGATGGCCATCCGGTTCGTCGAAGCGTGGATCCGGGTGATGGGGCGGACCGCCTATGGGGTCCGCGGCATCGCCCTCCGCGAGGGGGATGAAGTGGTCGCCATGACCGTCGTCCGACCCGGCGGGACGCTCCTGAGCGTCACCGAGAACGGTTTCGGGAAGCGCACCCCGCTGGACGAATACCGCGTGCAATCACGGGGGGGAGTCGGTATCATAAGCATCCACGCGAGCGCTAGGAACGGCCGTGTTGCGGGTGTCGCCTACGTCGAAAATGATGAAAATGAGGTGATGATTATCACGCAACAGGGTAAAGTGCTCCGGATGGTGGCTGGAGATATCCGCCCCATCGGGCGAGCGACGCAGGGAGTGAGGCTGATCGAGATTGACGAGGATGACAACGTCGTCTCGATGGCCAGGCTCATCGAACGGGGCGGCGACGACGCCGTCACTGAGGACTGAGCACCATAAGAGCAAAGGAGGCATCGCCATGTCTCGTGCAACCGTTAAGCGATCACTCGTCGTCATGACCGCGCTGCTGATGGGAGGCGGATTGCTGTCTGCCTGCGGCGGTGGTGGCGCTGAGCTTAGCCTCATTCGCGCCTTTTTCCAGGCATCGCGCTTCGGCGACCGGACGACGCTCGGCAACATGACGATGGTCTTCTTCGAACCGGAGGAGAACGGCATCGCCTCGAGCCCGAGCATCGACAGCGTCACGGAGGAGCAGCGGCGGTCGCTGCGCCTGAGCGAGCTCAACGAGTCGCTCCAGAAGATCCAAGACGCGGAAACCGTGTTTCGTGATGAGAAGCGGGTGTATCAGGACGAAAACGAGGAAGCCATTGCCCGTGTGCTCGAGGCGCAGCGGGACGCAGAGGACGTTGACAGCGACGACGAAGAGGTCGGGGCAGCCTGGAACACATGGGTGTCCGACGAGCGGGAATTTGCCCGCAAAGTGTCCGATGCGCAGAACGCGCTCAACACGGCGGTCCGGATCGCCGAGGCGAGTGTCTACGACCCGGCGAACCCGGTCAACGTCGCCGACTACACAGGGGAGCTGGTCACCAAGGACGTGACGGTGACCGCCACGATCTCGAAGGATGGCAACAGCGAGGAGCGCACCATGGTCTTCACGATCCAGAAGGTGGAGCTCCAGGGCGAGGCCGAGGACGACATAATTGACGGCCGCTGGATCATTACGGCGCTTGAAGAATAGCGTGTAGATCGCTAAACGCGTACAAAGGGATCAGGGATTGGGGGATCAGGGGTGGATGGAACCTTGATCGCCCGGTCCCATTTTTTTAGGGCGCGCACGGCGCGCCCCCGCGGGAACGGAGCGGGGCATGCCCCCCCCGCGAGTGACCGCGGCGGGGTTCGGGGCAGCCAGCCCCCCGTCTGGATTTAGAGTTGCCCCACTACGGCATGCAGTAGGTCCATCACCAGTCGCGGAGAGAGGCCGAGCACCATCGAGACGACGGCCACGATCAGCAGTGGCGCCGTCATCGTCCATGCGGGGTCCCTCAGGTCGCGGTCCTCGAGCTCGGCACTCAGCGGGCCAAAGAAGATGCGGCGCGCGGCGCCGAAGGTGTAGGCAATGGTCAGCACGATCGTGATGACGCCACCGATCCCGACGGCGATCGTGAACGGCCCACTGAGCGCCCCGCGCTCGAAGATCCCAGTGAACATGATCCACTCGGCGGTGAAGCTGCTGAAGGGTGGGAAGCCGGACAGCATCATCGATCCCACGATCCAGAGAATCGCCGTGAGCGGCATCTTCTGGGCGAGCCCGCCCAGCCGGCGCATGTCACGGATACCGGTGGTGTAGACAACGATCCCGGCGGTGGAGAAGAAGAGTGTCTTGCCCATGATGTGACTCAGAAAGAAGAACATCCCTCCCTCCACGCCAGCACTCGTCAGCGCGCCGAGACCGAGCACGGAGTACGCAATCTGACTGATCGTCGAGCAGGCGGCCAGACGCTTGATGTCGGTCTGGGCGAGCGTCAGCAATGAGCCGTAGACCATCGTCAGCAGCGCGAGCATCATCAGCGGCGTGCCAAACGACGCGAAGTCGGCGCCGAGCGGCAGCACCAGTACCCGGACGATGATGTACAGCGCGAGGTTGGCGTAGACCGCCAGCAAGCCGGCGATGCAGGTCGGGTGCTCAGCGTGGACCGCGGGCATCCAGACGTGCAGCGGCACCATCGCCAGCTTCATTATCAAGCCGACGAGAAAGAGCGCGATCGCCCAGACCACCGTCGGCGCACCGGCCATCTGCGACAGGTGGGCGATTTCAAAGCTCCCGATTCGGCTGTAGACCATGAGGGTCGCGGCGAGAAAGAGCAGCGCGCCGATGATGCCCCACGCCAGGCTCATGAAGGCGATCCGCACACGCTCGAGATAGCCGAACGTCGCCATCAGGAAGAACAGCGTGATGGTCAGCATTTCGAGGAAGAAATAGAGCGACACGAGATTCGTGCTCAAAATCGTGCCGATGAAGCCGACCGGGAAATAGAGGAAGAGCGTGAAGAACCGCGTGTTGTAGGCCGTCTGCGTCTCTTCCGGCTCCTCGCCGTAGAGCACCTCAACTCGGTGTTCGATGTAGCGGATCGAGTAGCAGGCGAGCGCCGTGCACAGCAACACGACGATGGCGAGCGTCGGCCAGCTCAGCCCGTCGGCCAGCAGGCCGAGGCTGATATTCGGCGCGATGGCGATATAGCGCTCGGCGACCGACCCGCCAGCATGAACCTCGAGGCCGACCAGTCCGACGAGTGTCCCGGTGTAGAGCAACCCGCCGACGGCGATCCACCCCGCCGCGCGTGGCGCCACGCGCCGGGTCGCCAGGATCACCACTGACGCGACGACCGGGGCCAGCAAGATCTGCAGCAGTGGCGCCAGCACGTCAGTCGACCCCGATGAAGAGATAGGCGAGAAGCATCACGAACACCACCAAGATGTACGAGACGTTGTAGACCAGCTCCTCTGTGTCGGTCCGGAGTCGGACCAGGAGCCGCTGGCTCTTTTCCATCACGAGCCACGGCAGCCACCGATGCACGACGTGGTCCCACCGCGCTTCCACGTCTTCCGCCACGACCCGCGCCAAGGCGGTCGGGCCGTCGACGAAGACCCGCTGGTAGAACGCATCGATTTCCCATCGGCGCCAAAAGAAGCGATACAGTGCGGCGAGGGGCGCGCTCCCCTGAAGGATCGTCTCCGGCGATGCCGTGCGGGCCACGTACAGGTAGTACGCCGGCGCGGCTCCGAGCAGGACCACGAGGATGGAGAGCGCCCCGACCAAGGTGTGTGACGCACCGGCCTCCGCCTCGTCTCCGAGCGTCGGCAGGGCCGCCGCCATCTGGCCCGCGAGACTCACTTCGAACCCGTGGTGCAGCACCGCTTCGAGCGCCACCGCCAACCCGCACGCGACGACGATCAGCGCCGCGAGCAGTCCGGACGCCCCCCGCATCGTCACGGCGCCATCATTCAAGTGGTCGGGGTCGTGCGCACGCACGTGCGCGAGGTTGTCGCTCTCGACGCCGTGAAACACCAGCGCGAAGCAGCGCACCGTGTAGAACGCGGTCAAGCCGGCCGTGAGGAGGCCGACCGCAAACAGCAGCGGGCTCGCCTCGAGCGTCGCGAGCAGCACCGCGTCCTTGCTCCAGAAGCCGGGGAACGGCGGCACGCCCATCAGCGAGAGCGACGCGACGAGCATGAAGCCCCAGGTGAGCGGTAGGTGCCGTCGGGCGGCGCCCATGTCGGTGATGTAGATCGAGTGGACGGCGTGAATCACGGTGCCGGCGCACAGAAAGAGACACGCCTTGAAGAGCGCGTGGCTGATCAGATGAAAGATGCCGGCGGTGTAGCCATTGACCAACAGCCCCGGCGCTAACCCGGCGGCTCCGAGCGCGAGCATCATGTAACCGATCTGGCTGACGGTCGAGTACGCCATCACCTTCTTCAGCTCGACCGCGACCATTCCCTGCGTCGCCGCGAGGAGTGCCGTAAACGCACCGACGAACGCCGTCACCGTGAAAAACCACCCGGCCGCCTCGATCTCGGCGATCCAGTAGCCGTAGTAGAAGAGCGGGACCAGCCGTGCCACCAGATACACGCCGCTCTTCACCATCGTCGCCGCGTGAATCAGGGCCGAGACCGGGCCCGGCCCGGCCATTGCCTCCGGGAGCCACTCGTGGAACGGAAACTGCGCCGACTTCCCGATCGGGCCGGCCAGCAGCAGCAGGGTGACGAGCACCACCATGCCTGGCTGATCCGCCATCGCCGCCAGCCACGTCGGGGCGCTGGCGTACAGCTCGCTGAAGCTCAGCGTCCCCGCGTAGAAATAGACCAGCAGGATGCCGGCCAACATCAGCATGTCGCCGGCGCCGGTGACGATGAGCGCTTTCAAGCCGGCCTCCGACGGCGTGACGAAGGCGTTCGGTGCCGGCCCTCCGATCCAGTATTTCTTCTGGTCGGTGTAGTAGAACCCGATCAGCCCGTAGCTACAGACCCCGACCAGCTTCCACCCGATGAAGAGGAACAGCAGGTTGCTGGCCAGCACGAGCAGCAACATGCTCCCAATGAAGCTGTTCATCCACATCCAGAAGCGGGTCTCGGCCGCATCGTCCTTCATGTAGCCGACGCAGTAGATCAGAATGACGAAGCTGATGACGGCGACGACATTCGTCAGCACGATGCTGAGCGGATCGATGAGAAGACCGAAATCGATCCGGATCGGCACCTCGAGCCAGGCCACCACGCTCTCGACCGGGAGCGACTCCGGCTGGAACAACCTCGGCAGCAGGCTCAGCGCCGCCGCCGCCGAGACGAACGAGAAGGCGAGCCCGCAGGCGACCCGCGCGGCGCTGCCGAGTCGAGCCGCGAATGGCGTCAACGCAGCGCCGATGAACGGGGCAATGACACAGATCCACGCGGCGGTGGTCGTGGGCATTGGGTCAGTGGGGATCAGGGGGGTCAGGGCGCGAAGCTCGCCGGCAGCGCCGGCTCGAGAAAGCGTGTGACGATTTCGCCGTTGAGAAGGCCAAGACCGAGGATGCAGACGGCCAGGACCACGATCGGCACCAGCATCGGCAGCGGCGCGTCCAAACGAGCCGGTGGGGGCGTAGCCGCCGCCGGGGCGCCACCATCGGCGCTCGCCGGAAAGTACATATAGCGAATGACGTTGATGAAGTACGCTAGCGCCAACACGCTGCTGAGGAGAATCACGCCGACGAACACCCACGCCCCGGCGTCAATCGCGCCGAGAATCAGATACAACTTGCTGAAGAAGCCGCCGGTCGGCGGAAGGCCGATCATCGCAAACGCAGCAACGGTGAACGCCGCCGCCGACCACGGCATCCGCACCGACAGATTGCGGAGGTCGTGGATCTCGCGTAGCCCCGTCCGATAGACGATGGCGCCGGCCACCAAGAAGAGGCAGCCTTTCATAAAGGCGTGGTTCACCAGATGCAGGACGCCGCCGATGAAGCCGGTCGCGTTGGCCAGCCCGATGCCGAGCACGATGTAGCCGATCTGCGCCACCGAGGAGTACGCGAGCATCCGCTTGAGGTCGGTCTGCGCGATCGCCATCACCGAGCCGAGCACCATCGCGATGGCGCCCATCCAGCTGAGGAGCTGTGTCACCGGGATTATCTCGACCGAGAACTCCGGCTCGAAGACGTAGAACATCACCCGCAGCAGCACATACGTCGCGACCTTGGTCGTCGTGGCCGCGATGAGCGCGCTGACCGCGGACGGCGCGTTTGCATAGGCGCCCGGCAGCCACGCATGCATCGGAAACAGCGCCATCTTGATCGCCATGCCGATGGTGAAGAAGGCAAAGCCGACCAGAACCGCGTTCGACGTGTAGAGGTCCGGGAGAATCTGGGCCAGGTCCGCCATGTTGAGCGACCCGGTGACGCTGTAGAGGTAGCCGACGGACAGCAGATAGAACGCCGCCCCGACCGTGCCGAGAATGACGTAGCGGAAGGCCGAGACCACGGCCGGCCCGCCGCCGAGCGAGATCAGCGCGTAGCTCGTGAGCGACGTGATCTCGAGAAAGACATAGAGGTTGAACATGTCGGCGGTCGAGACAATGCCGACCAGGCCGGTCACGAGGAGTAAATAGACGCTGTAGAACGGCACCTCCTTGGCCGGCAGCTCGTGGAGCACGCTCCGCTTCGAGTAGATCCCGATGACCAGGGTCATGAAGCTGAGGAGCAACAGCATCAAGGCGCTGAGGTGGTCAATATGAAAGGCGATGCCCCACGGGGGCTCCCATCCCCCGAGGTAGTAGTCGAGCGGCCCTCGCGTCAGCACCGCCCGCGCCGTCGAGACCGACGCGACGAAGCAGACGGTGAGGGCGGCCATCGCCAGAGGAAAGACCGCGGACCGTCTCCACAATCCGACCACCGGGAGTAGGAAGGCGACAAACAAGGGCGCCACGACGACGATGATCGGGAGCGGCGACTGCTGCACGTTCATCGGTCGCCCGTCCCGCTCGCGGTCATCGCGCTGGTCGCGCTGGTCGAATCCGTCGAGGCGCCACCGCCGAGGCGCTCCAGCAGCTCGGGTTCCTCCAGCGTGCCGTACTGCTTATGGATGCGGATGAGGAGCGCCAGGGCGACCCCGGTCGTGGCGACGCCGACGACGATCGCGGTCAGCATCAGGACGTGCGGGAGCGGATTCACGTAGTGCACCGCCTGGAGCGCCTGGCCAG
This sequence comes from Vicinamibacterales bacterium, assembly GCA_963662965.1. Lineage (GTDB taxonomy): Bacteria > Acidobacteriota > Vicinamibacteria > Vicinamibacterales > UBA8438 > DTWD01. The sequence continues at coordinate 2,010,695 of OY759970.1, forward strand.
CGGTCTGCGCGACCTCGTGGCCGCCCTCCACGATCGGAATCGTCGCCCCGCGTTTGGCCCCGAGCGAGACGACGAATAGGATGATCGACCACTGGAAGATGTTCATCCCGACCAGCTTCTTGACCAGATTGGTCTTGCCGGTCATCGCGTAGAAGCCAACCATCATCAGAACCACGTACGCGACGACGTTAAAGTGTCCGATGACCGACTCGAGCACCACGGGCTCCTAGGTGTTAGTCGAAGGTGATGAGGTCGTGGAAGATCGACACCATGGCGGCCATCACCGTAATCCCGACGCCGATCTCGATGATGAGCATGCCGACGCTGCGCGCGTCGGCGATCGGCAGGACACCGTAGTCAAGAAAATTGCCCCCGAGCAGCAGGCAGACGAGGCCCAGGCCGGCGTAGAGGATGACACCGGTACTGGTGTACAGCGTCATCGTGGCTAGCGAGAAGCGCCGTCGGACCTCGTCAATGCCATCGGCGATCGAGAGCAGGATGAAGCTCGCGCCGAGAATCACGCCGCCCTGGAAGCCGCCCCCCGGGCTCGAGTGGCCGTGCATGATGACGTAGAGCCCGAAGAGCTGAACGAACGGCACCAGGCTGCGGACGACGATGCGGATGACGATGCTCTGGTCGCGGGGATCCGCGGTCAGTCGTCGGTCGGGAGTCGGCATGCGTCAGTCCTCGGTCCGTCCCGCGCGTAGGATTAGCAGGACCGCCACAGCGCCGGTGAAGATCACCGTCACCTCGCCCAGGGTGTCGAAGCTGCGGTAGTCGGCGAGCACCGCGGTCACCATGTTCGGCACGTTCGTTTCGCCGAAGCCCTCCTCGATATAGCGAGGTGAGACGTGCGTGCTCGGTGGCGACGCCGGGTCGCCGGTGTCGGGCATATCGAGTGAGCCAAGGAGCAGGAGCAGCCCGGTGACGGCGGTCGTAACGAGATGCGGCCACTTCATGTCAGTCCTTGCTCTCCCGCTCGGTCTTGAAGACGGCGACGACGAAGAACACGGTCGTGATGCCGGCGCCGACCGCCGCCTCGGTGAAGGCGACGTCGACGGCGCCCATCTCGAGCCAGATCAGGCACATGAACAGGCTGAACGCCCCGAGGAGGACCACCGACGCGAGCAGATCCTTCACCCGGATCGCCGCGACCGCACAGATGACGCTGAACACCAGCAGGATGATGTCGAGCTGCCAGATCATTGGTCTTCCTCCGGCCAATGCGCCATCTGGTGCTTGAGGGCCGCCCGTGCAATGGCGTGCGTCGCGGTCGGGCTGGTGAGGAAGATGAACAGCGCGATCGCCAGGATCTTGATGCTGGCGATCGTCACGCCGCCGTAGCAGGCCAGGCCGGCGAGCAGCAGCAGGCTACCGAGCGTGTCGCACTTTCCGGCTGCGTGCATCCGCGCATAGAAGTCGGGAAAGCGAATCAGGCCGACGGACCCCATGAACAAGAAGAAGACGCCGAGAAGGATGAGAGCCACCGCAACAGCAGTCACCCGGCGTCCCCATCGAAGTCGTGATGAAGCCCCTTGCGCTCGAAATACTGCGACAGCGCCAGCGTTCCAATGAAGTTGATCAGCGCGTAGACGACCGCGATATCGATGAAAAACTCGATCCGGTCGAAGATGTACCCGGTGACCAGGATGACGGCGATCGTCTTCGTGCCGATCACGTTGACGCCGATGATGCGGTCGATGATCGCCGGTCCGACGAGGACGCGGTACAGCGAGATGAGGACCGCGGTGAGAATGACGATCGCGGTGACGAGAAAGAAGGTCGGCATCATGCCTTCCTGGTGTCGGGGGCGACGAACACTTGCGCCACGCGGCGCTCCATCGCGCCGCTCTTCAAGTCCGCGGCCGCCTTGTCGCTGAGCGCGTGGACGAAGAACTCGTCGCCGTCGATGTCCATCGTCACCGTCCCGGGCGTCAGGGTGATCGAGGTGCCGAGGGCGACCTTCGCGACATCTCCCGGGAGCGACGTCTTGAACCGGACCACCTGGGAGCGAATCCCGGCAGGTCGGAGGATGAGACCGATGACCTGTAGATTCGCAAGCACGACTTTCCACAGCAACCACGGGATATAGGCGAGAAACCGCCAGCCGACCGAGACCTGAGCCCGTGCCGTCGTCGGCAACAGCAAGTCCGAGGAGACGGCCGCGACCAGCGCGGCGCAGGCCAACCCGAGTCCGAGATGCAGCGGGTCGAAATGGCCCGAGAACACGACCCAGACGATGAAGAGAATGGTGAAAACGGCGAGCCGCCGTTTGGGGCTGACGTTGCAGTGGAGCATTGGGAGGATTGTAGAGGAATGGCGGGGGCGCGCTGTGCGCGCCCTACACCCGCTCCAACTTGGCGTACCGGGCCAGCAGCTTCTTTTCACCGACGGCGTTGAACCGGACGGTCACCTTCATATCGCCGGTCAGCGGCTCGACACCGACGACGGTGCCCACACCGAACGTCGGGTGGCGCACGCGCGCGCCGCGAGAGATCCCGCCCGCCGACTGATCTTCATCGGCTTCGTCGTACGCCAACGGCGGCGGCTCCGGCTTGTGCTCTCGCCAACCTCGGCGCCGCCCGGAACCCGACCCGTGCCGTCGTCCGCCGTAGCCGCTCGAGGCATACGCCGGCGCGCTATAGGTGGGCTCGACAATGGTCACCAGCTCGGCTGGAATCTCTTCGAAGAAGCGCGACGGGTCGGTCGATTGATACTCCCCGAATACGCGCCGGCGCGCCGCGCTGGTGAGCACGAGCTGTGATTCGGCCCGCGTCATCCCGACATAGCACAGCCGGCGCTCCTCCTCGAGCTCGTCCTCATCCTCGGTGGCTCGCGCGTGCGGGAACAGCCCGTCCTCCATCCCGGCGATGACGACCAGGGGAAACTCCAGTCCCTTGGCGGCATGCAGCGTCATCAGCCAGACCCGCGCGGTGGACGGCCCGTTCTCCTCGTCGGCTTCAGACAGAAGCGAGAGCCGATCGACAAAGCCGCCGAGACTCGCCTCGGGATCGCGGACCTCGTAGTCGCGGGCCGCGGAGACCAGCTCGGCCAGGTTCGACAGTCGATTCTCGGCCTCTTCGCTGCCATCGTTGCGCAAGGCCTGGATGTAGCCGCTCTGACCGAGCGCTTTCGCGAGCGCGACCGAGGCTGACTCCGCCGACGCCACCTCCCGGAGGGTGGTCATCAGTTCTTGAAAGCGCGCCAATGCCGTCAGCGCCCGTTTTGGCAGAAGCTGCTCGTCCGTCGCGCGCACCAGCCGCGTCCAGAGGGACCGGGCGGGCCCCTCGTCTGGCTCGAGCCCCGCTCCCTGAAAGAGCGGCGACTCGCTTACCGGCTCGGGCGCGATGCCCTCGAGCCCCTCCATCACGCCCTTTCCGATCCCGCGTGCCGGAACGTTGATCACGCGCCGCAGACTGACGTCGTCGTCCGGCGTCAGAAGCAGCTTCAAGTAGGCTAGCGCGTCCTTGATCTCCTTGCGCTCGTAGAAGCGAACACCGCCGACGACGCGGTAGGGGATCGCCTCGCGTGTGAGCGCGTCTTCAATGGCGCGCGACTGGGCGTTGGTCCGATACAGGACCGCCGCCTTGTCGATGTCGGCCGCGAGCCCCTCGCGAAGCTGCTTGAGGATGAAGTCGGCCTCTTCGAGTTCGTCATTCGCGCGATGACAGATGATCGGATCGCCGCCCTCGCGCTCCGCATAGAGTCTCTTTTCCTTGCGCTGGCGGTTGCAACTGATCACGCTGGTGGCAGCGTCGAGAATCACCTGCGTCGACCGGTAGTTGCGTTCGAGACGAACGACGGTCGTTTCGGGGTAGTCCTCCTCAAAATCGAGGATGTTCCGCAGGTCAGCGCCACGCCACTTGTAGATCGACTGATCCGGATCACCCACGACACACAGGTTGCGATGCTCGGAGGTGAGATAGCGGATCAGCAAATACTGCGGACGGTTCGTGTCCTGATACTCGTCGATCATCACGTACCGAAAGCGGTCGGCGTACCAGGCCCGCGTGTCGGGCGACGTCTCGAACAGCGTCACCGCCTTCAACAGCAGATCATCGAAGTCGAGCGCGCCGCTCGTGCTGAGCGCCCGGAGATAGCGTTCGTAGACCGCCGCGAGTTGGTCGTCGCCGAAGCTGTGGCTGTTGCGCCGAATATCCGCCGCGCTCTCCATCTTGTTCTTGGCGTGGCTGATCCGTGACAACAACGCGCGCGGCGGCGTGATCTTGTCGTCGACATTCAAGTCCCGCATCGCCTGCCGCACGGCAGTCAGCTGGTCGACCGAGTCGTAGATCACGAAGTCGCGCGAGAGACCGATGCGCGGTGCCTCGCGACGGAGCAGCCGGGCGCAGAAGGCGTGGAACGTGGAGATCCAGAGCCGTGGGTGCTCCGATTCGAGCAGCTGTTCGACCCGGCTCCGCATCTCCTCGGCCGCCTTGTTGGTGAAGGTGACGGCAAGCACCTGGTCGGGCTCGGCGTGTCCCTCGCCGATGAGGTACGCCAGCCGGCAGCAGATCACCCGCGTCTTGCCAGACCCGGCGCCCGCCAGGATCAACAGCGGCCCCTCTCGATGCAACACCGCTTCGCGCTGCTCGGGATTGAGGTTGGTGAGAAAGGACGACATGCCTGGCGCCGCGCCCTAGCCTTTATTCAACCGTGACGCTCTTGGCCAGGTTCCGCGGTTGGTCGACGTCGCAGCCACGCAGGACCGCGATGTGGTAGGCCAGCAGTTGAAGCGGCACGACCATGAGGATCGGCGTCAGCAGTGGATGGGTGGCGGGGACCGGGATCACGCAGTCACGGGCGCGGTCGAGGAAGGCATCGAACGCCTCCGGTGGGGCGTCGCTCAGGACGATCACCGAGCCGCCGCGCGCCTTCACCTCTTGTAGATTACCGCGCATCTTCTCGAACACCTTGTCCTGCGGGGCGATGGCGACGACCGGCAAGTTCTCCTCGATCAACGCGATCGGGCCATGCTTCATCTCGCCCGCCGGGTAGCCCTCGGCGTGGATGTAGGAGATCTCTTTCAGCTTGAGCGCGCCCTCGAGCGCCACCGGGTAATTGATGCCGCGGCCGAGGTACAGGAAGTTGTCGCTCCGGTAGAACCGCTTGGCGATCGACTCGATCAAACTATCTTGTTTGAGGACGTGCTCGACGAGCACCGGCAGATGCGCCATCGCCTCGATGAGCGCGCGAGTGGCCTCGGCCCCGAGCGTGTCCCGAGCGTGCCCGATATGCAGCGCGAGCAGGTTCAGCGCCAGGAGCTGTGAGGTGAACGTCTTGGTCGAGGCGACACCGATCTCGGGGCCGGCGTGGGTGTAGACGGTGCCATCCGCCTCGCGGGTCGCCATGCTGCCGACCACGTTGCAGACGGCAACGCTCTTGGCCCCCTTTGCCCGCGCCTCGCGCAGGGCCGCGAGCGTATCGGCCGTCTCGCCGGACTGGGTAATGACGATGGCCAGCGTGTGGTCGCTTCCCATCGGATCGCGATACCGATACTCCGATCCGTAGTCGACCTCCACGTGGATCCGCGCGAGCTGCTCGATGAGGAACTTGCCAACGAGTGCCGCATGCCACGACGTGCCGCAGGCGAGGATCACCACCTGGTCGGTGGCCCGTAGCGTCGTGTCGGGGATGTCCAACTCGCCGAGAAACACGCGGCCATGCTCTTCGGAGACGCGGCCGAGCACGGTTTCCTGGAGCGCCCACGGCTGCTCGAAGATCTCCTTGAGCATGAAGTGCTTGTAGCCGGCTTTCTCGGCCATCACCGGGTCCCACTGGATCCGCTGTGTCGCCGTCGAGACGGCGCGCCCGGCGTAGTCGGTGAACTCGACGCCGCCGTGTGTGATCACGACCATCTCCTCGTCGCCGAGAAAAACGACGTCGCGCGTATGGCTCAGAATCGCCGGCACGTCCGACGCGACGAGAAACTCGCCGTCGCCAATGCCGACCACAATCGGCGGCCCGTTCCGGACGGCGACGATCTTGCCGGGGTCGTCGGCGTGCACGAGGACCATGCCGAAGAGGCCACGCAGCTTCTTGAGCGCGCGCCGGACCGCCTGCTCCAGGCCGTCGCCTCTGAGCTTGCCCTCGTCCTGGCCTTCCGCCTCCACGAGATGCGCAATCACTTCCGTGTCGGTTTCGGTCTCGAAGCGGTGACCGGCCGCCTCGAGCTCGTGCTTGAGCTCGAGGTAGTTTTCGATGATGCCGTTGTGCACGACGACGATCTTGCCGGTGCAGTCGCGGTGCGGGTGGGCGTTCTCTTCCGTCGGACGCCCGTGCGTGGCCCAACGGGTGTGTCCGACGCCGTACTCTCCGTCGACCGGCTCGGTCTCGATCACCTGCTCGAGCCGGTTGAGCTTGCCGGCACTGCGCCTGACCTCGATGTCGCCGCTTTTGACGATGGCGATCCCCGCGGAGTCGTAGCCCCGGTACTCCAGCCGCCGAAGACCGTCGATGAGGACCGGGACGACCGGCTTGTCGCCGAGGTAGCCGATGATGCCACACATACCCCTATGCTACTCCGCCTTCTTTCTCATCTTCTCGGCCCGGCCCTCCTTGTTGACCTGGCGGCCGCGGGCGATCGCAAGCGCGCGGGCGGGGACATCGTCGGTGATGCACGATCCGGCCGCCACGTACGCGCCTCGCCCGACGGTCACGGGAGCGACCAGCTCCGTGCCGCTGCCGATGAAGACGTCGGCTTCGACCGTCGTCCGGTATTTGTGCACACCATCGTAGTTGCAGGTGATCGTCCCGGCGCCGATGTTGCTGCCGGCGCCGATGTCGGCATCGCCGACGTAGCTGAGGTGGTTGGCTTTCGCGCCGGTGCCGAGCGTCGCCTTCTTGAGCTCGACGAAGTTGCCGACCCGCGCCCGGGCGCCGACGATTGAGCCAGGTCGGATATGGGCGAATGGGCCGACCCGCGCGCCCGACGCGACCGCCGAGTCGGTGATGACCGAGTGGTTGTTGATCGTGACGTCGTCGCCGATCGTCGAGTCGACGATCCGCGCCCCGGCGTGCAGTTCACACCGCGCGCCGACGGCCGTGCGTCCTTCGAGAAAGACGCCCGGATGAATCACCGTGTCAGGTCCGACCTCGACGTCGGTGTCGATGTAGGTCGTCGCCGGATCGTCGATCGTGACGCCGGCGGCCATCAGCTCTTCGTTCTTGCATTGTCGCATGATGCTACTCACTTCCGCCAGTTCAGACTGGCTGTTGATGCCGCGAATCTCATGCGGGTCGTCCGTCACCACCGACTCGACTGGTCGCTGCCGCCGCTGATAGAGCTGCAGGACCGCTGGCAGGTAACGCTCGTTCTTCGGTCCAGCTTCTGGGATCTCGTGCACAGTCTGAAAGAGCGAGGCAAGGTCGAACGCGTAGATCCCGCTGTTGACCTCGCGAATCGTTCGCTGGTCGGGCGTGGCGTCCGCCTCCTCGACAACGCCAATCAGCTGACCCTCGCGCCGGAGGATCCGGCCGTAGCCGCAGGGACGCTCGAGGGTGGCGGTGAGCACCGTGGCCGCCGCCGTGGCCCGCTCGTGCGTCTCGGTAAGTGTCGCCAGCGTCCGCGACGAGATCAGCGGCGTGTCCCCAGACAAGACGACGAGGGTGCCGGCCGCGCCGGCCAACGGTCGCTCTGCCTGGAGCAGGGCATGCGCCGTGCCGAGCTGCTGCTCTTGGCGTACCACGCCCACTGACGGACGCGCGCTCGAGAGCGTGCGCGCGACGGTGTCGGCGTGATGACCGACGACGACGGTCGTCGAGACGGCGCCGAGCGGCGCCGTCGCACGCAGGACATGTTCGACGAGGGGATGACCGGCCAGTCGGTGCAACACTTTCGGCCGACTCGACTTCATGCGGGTTCCCTTACCCGCGGCGAGGATGAGGACGTGACGGTCGGGCGCACCCTGTCGCCCGTGGCGCGAGACTCTCACCCACGGGCTCCTAATCGGAGGTGGCCGTTGCCGTCACACGCTGAAAACGCTCGTCGGCATGGAGGCTCTCGAAGTCTGGTTCCTGCCGCGCGAGAAGACGGTTCTCGGCGTTGAGGCTGATGGCGCGCTCCAGATGGGTCACGGCCGGGTCGGCCTGGTCGGCGAGCGCGTGCGCGACCGCCAACATGTACTGCACATGCGCGCTATCGGGTTCGTCCGTGGCGGCCGCGTTGAGGTGCCGCAGCGCCTCGTCGATCGCGCCGCCGTTCAACGCCAGTGTGGCGGCGTAGATCCGCTGGTCTGCGGTCTCCGGCGCAGACGCCTTCGGCGCCACCTCGCGCTCGCACACGCCGATGTACAGCCGAGCACGTTCGTGTAGCTCCCGCTCGTCGGGGTAATCGTCAACGACTTGACGTAGTGCCTTCGCGGCAACAGAGAATTTCCGTTTCTGCATCGCCGTGATGCCGTCCTCGTATAGCTTCACCGCCCGGCGCGACCGCGCCCGTCGCTCCTTGGCGGCCACGCTGACCTCCGGCGGTACTGCCTTTCCCGCCCGCGCTTTACCGCGCTTCGGCTTGGTCGATTTGCGCGTGGGGGCCTTTGATCGTGCCGCCGCCGGGCGCGCCGGCTTCTTCGCAGCTGTTTTCTTGCTGACGGTGCGTTTTGCCATAAGGTACGGACGGAGAGGGTAGCAAACCGCTTGTTGTTAGGTCAATCAACGGGGCTGGTTGCCTTTGCCTCTTCCACTCGTTGATACATTACGCGGCTCGGCTGGCCATAGCGGACGGCTAGCGAACGGATTGCCTCCCGCCGCGACAGCCCGTGTGAGGTCAAATGACCAAACTCTTGGGCTAGCTCTGTGTCCGAAGGGCGCCTGGCAGAGATCGCGGCTTTCCGTGCAACGTCAACGACCACGGTAAATTCGCCTCGAACCTGCGCAAGTGCGGTCAAGACGACAGAAATAGGTCCAATGACCAAAGTTTCATGGATCTTGGTCATTTCACGGCACACAGCGATGCGTCGGTCGCCGATCGTTTCCTGAAGATCGAGGAGCGATCGCCGAATTCGATGTGGAGCCTCGAAAAACACCACTGGTCTGGACTGGCGCACGAGTTCAGAGAACAGACGTTTTCTGTCTTTTGACCTAGAAGGAGGGAATCCAATGAACGTAAAGCCGTCCGCGGCCAGCCCAGAGGCAACCAGGGCGGCGAGAACTGCGCTTGGTCCCGGGATCGCTTCGACGCGGTGCCCCGCCTCCAGTGCCGCCCGCGCCAGGCGCGCGCCCGGGTCCGACACCAGCGGTGTCCCGGCGTCGCTGACGATCGCCACCGTCTCCCCGCGAGAGAGTCGGCTGAGCAGCGAGGGGATTCTCTGGGCCTCGTTGTGCTCGTGGAGGCTCACACGCCGTGTCGTGATCCCATAGCGCGTGAAGAGTTTGGCGGCCCGGCGGGTGTCCTCCGCGGCCACGAGGTCCACCTGCCCCAGCACACGAACCGCGCGGTAGGTGACGTCCTCGAGGTTGCCGATCGGGGTGGAGACGATGAAGAGCGTGCCGGGCGAGAGCGCTGAAGGCACGAGGCGGCGGTATTGTACCATCAGAGGGTACGGACCCTACTGTTGGTCGTGACTGTGTTATGCGCCGATCGAATTCCACGTACGTGTCGGAACCGTTTTCGCACTTCGTCGCTCAGTACCTCGAGTACCTCTATGAGACGTACCCCACCGAGGCCGCTGCCGACGGTGTCCATCTCCACGACGACCTGCTCGAGGATCTGAGTCGCACCGCGGTCGACACACGCGCCCGCGAGCTCGGCGGGTGGGCGCGTCGACTCGATGGCATCGGCCCCGGCGGGTTGACGCGGGACGAGGCGCTAGAGCGGCGAATGCTCGGCGACTGCATCCGGAGCCGCCTGTTTGCTCTCGAAGAGGTGCGCGACTGGGAGCGGAACCCGCTCGCCTACGCCGAGATCGTAGCCAGTAGCCTCGCGACTCAGGTGCTCTTCGCGTACACCGACTTGCCCAATCGCGCCCGCCGGGTCGGATCCAAGCTTCGACAGACACCGCGATTAATCGAAGCCGCGCGCGAGAACGTGACCGACGCCCCCGGGCTCTTCGTCAAGGTGGCGATCGACTCGTTCGAAGGGGTCCTCCGCTTTATCGAGAAAGACCTGCCGCGTGCGTTCCGCGACCTCGACGACATGCATGTGCTGGGTGACTTGGCCGACGCCTCGACCGAGGCCGTTGACGCCATCCGCGCCTACCTCGGCCACCTGCGCGACACGGTGGCCCCCAAGAGCCGCGCCTCGTTCCGTCTGGGCCGTGAGCGCTTCGAGCAGAAGCTGCGATTCGATGAGGGACTCGACGTCCCGTCCGACCGGCTCCTCAAGATTGCGCTGCGGGAACTCCGGGCCACACAGGAAGAATTCGCGCGGGTTGCCTCGTCGATCGATGCCGACCCGGCTGAGGCGTGGCGCCGGGTGAAGTCACGGCACCCATCGGCGGATGAGCTCCTCGGCGTCGTCGACGAGCAAGTGCAAACGCTCCAGACGTTCTTGCAACGCAAGCCGCTGGTGACGATCCCGGACCACGCCGGGCTGCGAATCGGACCGACGCCAGCGTTCTATCGGTGGACCTTTGCCAGCATGTGGACGCCAGGCCCGTTCGAGACGGCGAAGCTGCCGGCGTACTACTACGTCACCAACGTCGACCCCGAGTGGAGCGACGAACGCAAGGAGGAGCATCTCCGCGACTTGAGCTACGCGACACTCTGGTCGGTGTCGACGCATGAGGTGTTCCCGGGTCACTTCCTCCACTTCGAGCACCTGCGCCAGTTGACGTCGCCGCTCCGAAAGTCGGTGCTCTTTGCGCCGACGTCATTCGTCGAGGGGTGGGCCCACTACGCCGAGCAGATGATCCTCGATGAGGGGTTCGAGCGCGGCAATGAGGAAGTCAGGCTCGGCCAGTTGGCCGAAGCCTTGACCCGGCTCGCGCGCACGGTCGTCGGCATCCGACTCCACACGGAAGATCTCTCTGTCGAACAGGGCGTGCGATTCTTCCGAGACGAGGCGTACCTCGAGGAAGGGAGTGCGCGTCAGGAAGCCGAACGCGGCACGTTCGACCCGAGCTACGTCCTGTATGCCCTCGGCAAGCAGATGCTCTTGAAGCTGCGGTCCGACGCGGAGGAAACAACAACCGGGGCCGGCGGCGACAGTTTCTCCCTCCACCGTTTCCACGACCAGTTGCTCGGCCAGGGGGCCCTTCCATTCTGGATGCACCGCATTCTAATGGTCGGAGACGGGTCGCTCATCGAGTAAGTCCTATGCCTCTCTACGAATACGAGTGCGACGACTGCAGAGGCCGCTTCGAGCGGATCCAGAAGTTCTCCGACCCGCTGGTCGAGACCTGTCCGACATGTGGCGGCGCGACCCACAAGCTGCCGTCGTCGCCGGCCATCCAGTTCAAAGGCACCGGCTGGTACGTCACCGACTACGCAAAGAAGCCGAGCCCCGGTCAGGGGGATGGAGAGAGCCAGGGATCGAAGGACGCGGACTCAAAGTCGTCCGCGTCTTCATCAGACTCGTCGTCGAAGGAGACGAAGAGCTCGTCCAAGACGGCAGAGTCCGGCAAGTCCTCAGCGTCTTCGTCCTCGTCTTCGTCAGACGCGCCCAAGTAGACGTTCGAGCTCGGCCCGCAGCGCCGGTTCGAAATCCGGCCGCTTGAGCGCGAAGTGCAGCGTCGCCTTGAGATAGCCGAGCTTGCTGCCGGCATCGAACCGGGTGCCGGCGAGCACGCAGGCGTGAATCGGGCGGGTGGCGAGCAACCCTCGCAATCCGTCGGTCAGTTGAATCTCGGCGCCAGCGCCGGCGCCCGTCGCCTCGAGCATCTCGAAGACATCGGGGGTCAGGATGTACCGGCCGATGATGGCGAGATCGGACGGCGCGTCTTCAGGGTCGGGTTTCTCGACGAGATCGGTGACACGCACGACGCCGTCGTGCACCGGCTCCGCGGCGATGATGCCGTACTGGCGCACGGCGGCGCGGGGGACCGGCTCGACCAGCAGCACCGGGCCGGCGACCTCGGCGAAGACGTCAAGCATCTGCCGCAGCGCCGGCGGATCGGCGTCAACCACATCATCGGGCAGCATGACGGCGAACGGCGCATCGCCGACGGCGTCCTTGCCGCAGCGCACCGCGTGTCCAAGGCCGAGGGGCTCGGGCTGCGGGATCGACGTGACGTCGGCCATGGCGGACAGGGCGCGGACCATGGCGAGCAGCTCCACCTTGCCGCGCTCAGCCAGGACCGCTTCGAGCGACGGATCAGTCGCAAAATGCGCCGCGGTGAGTGTGTTCCCAGGATTGGTCACCAGTACGACTCGACGAATTCCGGAGCGGACGGCCTCTTCGACGCCGATTTGAATGATGGGCCGGTCGACGATCGGAAGCAGCTCTTTTGGGAACACCTTCGTCGCCGGCATCATCCGAGTACCGAGCCCGGCGGTCGGTACTAGAAGAGTCTCGACGAATCCGCTCGTCGTCATGCGGCCTTGGATCGTATCATCCTCCGATGCTCGACCCGACTCTCCTCCGTGAACGACTCGATGACGTGCGTGCGCGTCTCAGCACACGCGGCGACGATCTGACTGACGATCTCGCGCAGCTTGCACGGCTCGACACGGAACGTCGCGCCCTACTCCCGGTGTTGGAGTCCGCACGTCGCGCCCGCAAGGATGTGGGCGAGCAGATCGCCCAGGCGAAGAAGGCCGGCGAGTCGGCCGGCGACCTCGACCAACCCGACCAACTTGACCAACTCGACCACTTTATTCGGGCCGGGCAGGAGCACGGCATTCTGATCAAGGAGCACGAGGCCAAGCTCGAAGCGGTGGAAACCGAGCGCAACGCTCTCGCGCTCACGCTGCCGAATCTGCCGCACGACAGCGTGCCGACCGGGACCTCGGAGGCTGACAACGTCGAGATGCGCCGGCACGGCGAGCCGCCCACCTTCGACTTCGAGCCGAAGGCGCACTGGGACATCGGTCCCGCGCTCGGCATCCTCGACTTCGAACGCGCCGCCAAGCTGGCGGGGGCCCGGTTCTCGGTGCTGACCGGCGCCGGCGCGCGTCTCGCCCGCGCGCTCATCAACTTCATGCTTGACCTCCACACCGGCGAGCATGGCTACACCGAAGTGGCACCGCCCGTCCTCGTCAACGCCGCTGCGTTGACCGGCACCGGCAACCTGCCGAAGTTCGAAGCCGACCTGTTCAAGGTAGTGGGGGACTGGGACCTTTATTTAATACCGACCGCCGAAGTGCCCCTCTGCAACCTCCATCGCGGTGAGATCCTCGACGGCCGGGCCCTACCCGTGCGCTACGTCGCCTCTACGCCGTGCTTTCGGAGTGAAGCCGGGTCCTACGGCAAGGATGTGCGCGGCTTGATCCGGCAGCATCAGTTCGACAAGGTCGAGTTGGTGGCGTACGCCGCGCCCGAGCAGTCGGAGCACGTACACGAGACGCTGACCCAGCATGCCGAGGAGGTTCTCAAGAGGCTCGGCTTGCCGTATCGCACGATGCTGCTCTGCACTGGAGACATGGGCTTTGCGTCGGCGAAGACCTACGACCTCGAAGTCTGGCTGCCAGGCCAGGATGGCTACCGGGAGATCTCCAGCTGCAGCAATACCGAGGCGTTCCAAGCCCGCCGGGCCGGCATCCGCTTTCGCCGGGACGGCAAGAAAGGCAAGCCGGAGTACGTCCACACGCTCAACGGCTCCGGCGTCGCCGTCGGTCGCGCGTTGCTGGCGATCCTCGAGAATTTCCAGCAGCGTGACGGATCGGTCGTGATCCCGCTGGTGTTGCGCCCGTACATGCGCGACCTCGAGGTGATCGAGCCGGTGTAGAGCGTGATGGCGACGCCCACGCCCCCTACACGATGCGTACTTCGTGTTCTCGATCATGCGAGCGCCCGATCAGGTGGACGCCATGAACGGTGAGCCGCGACGCCCGCGACGCGATACGGGAGTCTGCGTAGTCGAACCGAGCTAAACTCGGTGCTGCGGCAATCGACGGCGTCACGCCTCGATTCCGTTTCGGAGGGATGGCCGAGCGGTCGAAGGCGGCGGTCTTGAAAACCGTTAGCGGGGAAACTCGCTCCTGGGTTCGAATCCCAGTCCCTCCGCCACTAACGTTAGGTGACAGAGTAGCTTGCGGCCTGCCGACGCAGGTCCGCGTCACCAGAACGGGAGCGGGCGTCGTCATGGGTCGCGTGGGCCGATGGCTATCTTCACCGGCGCGATCCGGCAGCGATTCCCTTCTTCACTCCAATAGCGAGACCGAAAACCAGTCTTTCAGCTCCTATGCATGGAGCGGGTGCGGCGAATGGGATGAGTGGTTGCCATTGTGGGGATCGTAATTCGCTATCCGCCTCGGTGAGCCTGCCGGTGGCCGCATGCCCTCATAGTGTTCGCCAACCTGAATGCTTCGACGGGGAGACTCTAGGAGCGCGGATATGACATTGACGATGGTGGCAAGAAACCTCGTAACAAGGGGTTGATTCGCCAATAGAATCCTGATTGAGTCGTCCCACACCTGCATTCTGGGACGGCACAGATGCCACAGAGAGAGTCATGGGAGGGCGGAGGCGCGTGAGACAGAGACGTTTGTCGAACAGCATGTCGCGCCGCTTTTTTACGGGAACACAGTTCGTGATGGTGACGCTCACGAAGCGTTCGAGGGGGATCAGGACTTCTGGAATAGCTCTGAGCATCTTGGCTTGGCCTCGGTCAGCCTGAACAGATTCCGCTTAACGGATTGGTTCCCGCGAGCACCCGGCGTCTACTGGTTGCCTCGCGGTGCTGGTGCGAGGAAAAGCACGTGGGCAAGTTCTACGGGTTCAAACCGTTGTGGACCAATGGAAGTTGTGAGAGAAGAGAGGCTTTGCCGCCCTGGGAGGAGGTTCCCATGAGCACGGCGAAGTCAGCAGAGAAGGTCGTCCAAGACATCCGGCGGAAGACGCGCCGGCGGTTCTCGGCGGAAGAGAAGATCCGGATCGTCCTCGAAGGCCTGCGGGGCGAGGAGAGCATTGCGGCGCTGTGTCGTCGCGACGGCCTGAACCCCAATCTGTATTACCGCTGGAGCAAGGAGTTTCTGGAAGCCGGCAAGAAACGGCTAGTGGGAGACACGACCCGTGAGGCAACGTCGACCGAAGTCGGTGCGCTCCGCAAGGAAGTAGCGCCGCTGAAGCAGGTTGTGGCCGAGTGCGGCCTGGGAGACACGACCCGTGAGGCAACGTCGACCGAAGTCGGTGCGCTCCGCAAGGAAGTAGCGCCGCTGAAGCAGGTTGTGGCCGAGTGCGGCCTCGAGAATCGGCTACTCAAAAAAAGCGTGACGGCCTTCGACTCGAGGCCGTCACGTGAGACGCACGGCCGGGGTGTCGACCGAGACCAGCTTCCACGAGCTGGCCGGCGTGATCGGTAGCTGCGAGAGGGCGGCGAGCAGCGGCCCGAGGTGCACGACGGCCTGCGCGCGTGGGGTGAGACGGCGCATGCTCACGTGGGCGTATCCGTAACCTGCGAGCAGCAGCGTCTGGAAGAACAGCATGCAGGTCGACCAGACCGTCGGGCCGCTGCCGAACCACGGGAGGATGTACTTGGCGACCAGCGGGCTGGACCTGGAAGAACAGGAACGCGCCGGCGAAGATGGTGACCGCGTATGGCAGCGCTCGTCGAGCGGTCACGTACTCCAGCGGGGAGCGATGCGAGCACGACCGCAACTATCAGGAATAGTAACCGAGCGACGCGCGTTCGCGGATGCCCGGCGCGGTGGGCAAGCGTCCGACCGGCGCTGCCAGCGGCTCGGTCGGCTCAACGTAGAATGGGGTGACCATGACCGCCACACATCTCAGCCACGAAGAGCGTCAGAAAGCGGTCACGCTGCTGAGGGAATCCCGCGATGCGCTGCTCGCGGCAGTCGAGCCGCTGACCGATGCCCAGTGGTCCTATCGGCAGAGCACCGACCGCTGGACGATTGGCGAGAACGTCGAGCACCTCGGTCTCGTCGAGCGAAGCCTGTTCGGTCAGGTGAGACGGGCACTCGGGAAATCGGCGAATCCGGAGTGGGAAGCGGCGACCGCCGGTAAGGAAACGGTGCTCAAAGAGAAGCTGCTCGACCGCTCGACCGGGCGTGACGCACCCGGCCCCGTCGTCCCGTCAGGAGAGGTCGACCGTGCCGCGGCGCTTCGCGTGTTTCGCGAGCGACGCGAACGTTCGCTCCGCTTCGCCACCGAAGCGGCCGAGCCGCTCAAAGCACATACGGCGGACCACCGCCGCCCGATCTACGGCACGCTCAACGCATATCAGTGGCTCCTCTTCATCGGCTACCACACGATGCGGCACGTCGAGCAGATTGCCGACGTGAAGTGCGCCCCCGACTTTCCTTTTTAGACGGGGTCTGCGACCCCGAACCCCGCCGCCGTCACTCGCGGGGCCCTCTCGCCCCGCGCCGTTCCGGCGGGGGCGCGCTGTGCGCGCCCTTGTTCGTATCTAACAAGATCGAAACCTCGGCCACGTGAGCGAACGGAGTGGGGCGAGAGGGGTCCCCGCGAGTGAGCGAGCCAGGGGGGCAGGGGGAAGCGCGCGAGACTCAGTTATGTGGTCGAGGGCGATATTCCCCCAGTCTGGAGATGGTTCCCGTCGGTCGGTATTAATTTCCAACTCCGGGGACTGTATTGCCGGCGATCCAGACCGACTCGATCGTGTGGCTGTCGGCGATGTTATTCGCCGGATTTCCGGTGTAGACGACGAAGTCGGCCCACTTGCCGGCGGACAAGGTGCCGAGGTCATCGAGGTCCATGCACGCGGCGGCGTCACCGGTCGACGCCACGATCGCTTGCATCGGCGTCAGGCCCGAGTCGACCATCAGGTCGAGCTCGCCGTGCTCGAAGTACCCCTGGAATCGGGCCGCGGGTCCGGTGTCGGTACCCATCGCGATCCGTATACCGGCGTCGGAAAGCGCCTTGAGGTTCTGCTTCGCAACCTCCAGCTGGGCTTTGTAGGTCTGTGCGCTCTGGCTGTTCTGGACCCGCTCCTGATACTCCGGCGCTTCGAGTGCGGCGAGGACGGCCGGGTCGGCGTTCTTGGTGAAGAAGGGGTCGTCGAACCAGTCGGGCCGCTCTTCGTAGACGAAGGTCGACACTTCGCGCATCAGCGTGGGACAGACACACGTATCGTTTGCCTGGAGGAGATCGATCAGCTCGTCGTCCACCGGCTCGTCACGCACGCTGTGGGCCACGAAGTCGGCGCCGGCGTTGAGGAGCCCCTTCGCATCGTCGAGGTAGTAGAGGTGTGCCATCAGCTTCAGATCGCGGGCGTGGGCTGCATCGATGACCGCCTTGTAGATGTCCGGCGGCATCTTCTGAGTGTTGCCGAGATTGTCGTCGACGCGAATCTTGATGTAGTCGACGTTCATGTCGGCGGCGGCATTCACGCGCTCGGCCGCTTGCTCGGGCGAGTCGGCCACGATCACCGGCCCGGCGACGCGCAGACGCGCATGCGTCAGGTCGGTCCCTTCGCGGTCGCGCACCGCGATCCCCTCGGGACCGTCGCCGCCGAGGCTGACGACGGTCGTCACGCCGTAGCGCGCGTAGAGCGAGAGCTGACTCGCGACGTGATCCTCGGTGTAGAACGACGGATCGGCTTCGAGTCCGCGTACGTTGTTGATATGGCCATGCGCGTTGATGAGGCCAGGCGTGACCGTGCGGCCAGAGAGGTCGACCGTCGACGCGTCGTCCGGCACGCTCACGGCGTCGCTCGATCCAACGGCCTCGATCCGTCCGTCTCGGACCACCATCGTGCCGTTCTCGATGGTGGCGCCGTCACCGACGATGAGGCGCGCTCCGGTGAACGCCGTCAGGCCGGGCGTTGGCTCGACGGGACGGGCTCCGTCCGGCTCGGGCGCACCACAGGCGGCAAGCCCCAACACCAGGGCGCCGACCCACGCGATTCTTCCGTCACTCTTCATGTCATACCCCACCGGGGCTGACTGCCCCGGACTCCGTCGCCGCCACTCGTGGGGACCCCATCGCCCCACTCCGTGCCGGCGGGGGCGCGCCGTGCGCGCCCTGCCCAGTTAGTGTTGCGTTAGTTTTGACTCGCGCCTTCCTGCAGCTCCTCGAGCACCTCACCGAGCTGCTCGATCTCTTCGCCGTACTGGGTCCAGTCGCCTTCGCGCTGCGCTTCGAGCGCCAGTGCGTAGTGGTCCTGCGCCCGACTGGCCAGTGCACTATAGGACGAAGTCTGCAGCGCCGCCACTGGAAGCGCCTCGGCGAGATTCGCTGTCGGTGCGGCGTCCGCCAGGAGCGCGGGCGGCGGCACCACTGGTGACCGCTGTGAGACGCCAAACAGCCGGTCGAGCGCCTGATCGAGCGTGTTTTCCATCACGATCTGGTTCTGATAGGCGACCACCACCCGTGCCAGCTGCGGAATGCGCCCGCCCGACGCGCGCAGGTACAACGGCCGGATGTAGAGCAACGCCTCCTCGATCGGAATCACGAGCAGGGTGCCCTGGATGACCTCCGACCCCTGTTGGTTCCAGAGGGTGATCTGCGGAGAGATCTCCTCGTCTTGGTTCATCCGGGCGACGATCTGTGACGGTCCGAACACCAACTTCTGCTTCGGGAACTGGAAGACGAGCATCTTCCCATAGTTGTCACCATCACTCCGCGCGACCATCCAGGCCGCGAGATTGTTCTTCCCACGGGGGGTAAACGGGAGCATCTGAATGAACTCCGCCCGCGCTGCTCCCGGCAGCCGCATGATCGTGTAGTACGGCTCCATTTGCTCGTTGTCGATGACCGGGACCTCCCAATCGTCCTCATGGTTGTAGAAGACGGCCGGGTTGGTCATATGGAACGTGGTGTACACCTCGGTCTGCAGCGAGAAGATCTCCTCCGGATAGCGCACATGGCTCCGCAGCGTTTCTGACATGGCGTCGAGTGGGATCAGCAGGTCGGGAAAGATCTTGCCGAGGGTCACGCCGAGCGGGTCGTTCGGTTCCGCCAGATAGAAGGTCGTCTCGCCGTTGTACGCGTCGACGACGATCTTGACCGAATTCCGAATGTAGTTGATGCCGTTGCTGGCCGGCGTCGAATACGGATAGTCGTCCGTGACCGTGTAGGCATCTCGCATCCAGTACAGACGGCCGTCCGCGATGACGAGGTACGGGTCGGCGTCAAATTGCAGGAATGGGGCAATCGTGGCCATGCGGTCCGAAATGTTGCGATGGAAAATCACCCGGCTCGTGCTGTTGAGCTGGCTGCTGACAAGAATCTCGTATGACCGGAAGCGCAGGCTGAAAAGGAGTCGGCGGAACAGGTTGCCCAGTTCGAGACCACCCGTGCCGTCGTACCGCGTCGAGACGTTGTCGTCGCCCTCCGGATAGTGAAACTCGTCGGTGTTGGTGTTGACGAGCACGTAGTCGTTCGACAGCTCGCCGAAATAGATGCTCGGCTGGTCGACCGTCAGGTCGGTGCTGGACGTCGGCGGGAGGTCTTGAATGAACAGCACCGGCAGCCCTTCCGGTGTGACCTGGTTAACCGGGCCGAGCGCGACGCCGAACCCATGCGTGTACTGCAGGCGCTCGTTCACCCATGACCGGTTGGGAAGGTTGTCGGAATTCAGCTCGCGGCTCGAGACCATCGTCTGTCGGTACTCACCGTCGACGACGTAGCGGTCGTTGTCGACCGACGCAAACTCATAGTACGTGCGGATCTCCTGAATCTGCCCGAAGGTGTCGAGGAGCGGCTCGTGGTCCCACAGCCGGACGTTGTTGATCGTCTCCGCGTTGTTCTCGATGTCGTCCCGTGTCAGGATCGCGTCACCTGACACGTCGCGCTCCTCGATTGCGTCGAGGTCGAAGGCGCGCCTGGTCGCCTCGATGTTGTGCGTGATGTATGGAGCCTCCCTCTGCTGCTCGTCGGGCGTGACGACCAGGTATTGGAGCAGGCCAGCCGCACCACCGCCGCCGCCCCAGACGAGGAGATACCCGCCGACCGCGGCTGCGACCGGCCAGTTCGCCGTCGAAAACGCGGCGTACGCCGAGGCGACGGCTGCCAACGCCGACATCGCCATGAGCACGCGGAACATCGGGAGCCGTACCACGACGTCGACGTACGAGGCGCCGTGAACAATACCGGAGGGTGTGGTCAGGAGCTGCGGAATCTCGAGGTAGGCGCCCCAGGCGAGCAGCCCGAAGACACCGGCGACGAGCAGCAGCAAATGCTGGCGTGCGCGCGGCCCGATGTGGAACCCGTCCGGGTCGAGCGCGACCTCGCCGGCGACGACATACGCGCCGGCCGACCCGACGAGCGCGAGCACGAGGATTGACAGCAAACCGACGCGGATGAAGTCGAAGAATGGCAGCGTGAAGACGTAGAACGACGCGTCGCGACCGAATAACGGGTCGGCGGTGCCGAACGGTGTGGCCTCGAGATAGCGGAGCACCAGCATCCACTGGCTCCACGCGACGCCGCTAACGAAAAGCGCCACGAGGGCCGACACGCCGACGGCAAGGACGGCGAGATGTCCCCGCTCCAGCACCACCGGCTTCAGGTCGCCCCCGCCCGGAAACAAGACGTACGGCCGGTGGACCTGACTGACCGCCGCCCTGAGGTTGCCGTACAGGAACACAAAGCCGACGACGAAGGCCAGAGCGCTGACCACGCCCTTCGTGGCTAGGCTCTTGAGGAAGACACTCTGGTAGCCGACCTCGCCGAACCACAGCCACTCGGTATACAGATCCGCCAGAGACGGTAGCGCGACAAACAGGAGTACGGCTATGAGCGCTAAGGTGATTCTCGTTCGCATTACCCTGAAGGTTATGTGAGCCGCTGACTCCGCGCAACCTCCTGTCAGCCGCCGCCCCAAAACGCCGGTCTCGAGCCGCTGGCTGCTACACTTTCGGGTCGTGAAGTGGGTGGTCGTTGGGCTGGGTGTCGTCGCGGTTGCCGGCGCCGTCTGGGTGCTGTTCCCGACGGAAGAGAACCGGATCCTGAGCCGGCTCGAGAGCCTCGCGGAAGCGGCGAGCCTCGAGCCCGACCCTTCCCCGATCGTCCGCGCGGCGCGCGGTGCGCGGATTGCGGCCTACTTCACCGAGGGGGCGCGCATCGATCTCGGAGCGCCGTTCAGGGCGATCGAGGGTCGCGACGCGTTGACTGGTCTTCTCGCCGCGCTGCGCGTGCCGGACGACGGGATCAACGTGACCTTCTTCGACGCGACGGTCACCTTCGACCGGCGGATGCTCATCGCCAGTGGGCGCCTGAGCGCGCGGGCGACGTCGTGCTCATCGGCCGGCGAGGAGATTTACGCCGCGCGCCTGTTGGACGTCGCGCTGCGTCAGATTGACGGCGACTGGCTGGTGGAGGACCTTCGCGTGGTGCCATGATCAGACCAGGGGAATATCGCCCTCGATGGAGGGACGGCGTCTCGGGCCCTTCCCCCGGCCCCGTCTGAATAATGCCACTTAACGTCGGAGAGATCGCCCCGGACTTCAAGCTCGACAGCCATCAGGGTGGCAAGGTGAAGCTGTCAAGCTTTCGTGGCGCGAAGAACGTGGTCGTCGCCTTCCACCCGCTGGCGTGGACGCCGGTCTGCGCGAATCAAATGCGGAACTACGAGTCGGACAAGGCGTGGTTCGACACCCACGACACTCATGTTCTCGGTCTCAGTGTCGACGCGGTGCCGGCGAAGGTCGAATGGGCGAAGAGTCTCGGTGGGATCTCCTACGACCTGCTGAGCGACTTCCATCCGCACGGGGCCGTCGCGGAGGCATATGGCGTGGCGCGCGACGGCGGAATCTCGGAGCGCGCAATCTTTGTGGTCGACAAGGCCGGCACGATTGTCTTCGCCAAGGTGTACGACATCCCGACGCTGCCGGACAACGTGGAGGTGCGCCAGGCGATCGAGAAGCTGGGCTGAGACGCGAACCTTTCACCACTCTTCTTTCTTGAACGTGACCTCTACTCGGGCGGCGGTGCGCTCGATGTCCGCAATCGACGCTGGGTTGCCGCAAGTCAGAATGATCGTCTTCGACGGCGTGATGTCGGCACGGAGCTTCTCGCCAGACAAATGGGCCGGGAGGGTGGGGCGGACGGCGCGTGCCGCCGCGGCCTCGGCTTTGGCTTTGTCGATGTCGCCTCCGTCGGTGCGCGCACGGGCCACCGCTTCCTCCTCCGGTATCGGCAGATCGAAGATGTGGCGGAGCACGTTGTTGCCGCGTCCTACGCCGAGACCCCCATTGTCGAAGTCTTGCGGTGACGGGCGACTCACCGCCGCGATGTAGCTAAAGTCGAATGCCGCCTTGCGCTCAATTTCGAGCAGCCGCGCGTGATACGCCAATTCGTCATGGACCCGGTTCGTATGAAGGAGCATGTAGCGACGGCCGTCGTCGTCGCCATGCGTCGCCCGATGGTGCCGCTCCTTCATCATCGCCACAAACGGCGAGAGACCCGTGCCGGTGCCGACCATGATGATCTGCTCGTAGCCCGCGGCCAGCTCCTCTAGGGTGAAGTCGCCTGTAATTCACTCGACGTAGCTCACGTGGTTGTCGCCATCCGGCCTCATTCGCATCAGTACCGAGCTCAGCCGGCCGGACACCCAACCGCGCGAGATCGCGAGCACGACGTCAAAACTCGAGGTAACCGTATTGCTCCTGCTCCCACGGTGCCGATGCAATGGAATAGGCGTGGGTCACCGGGCCGGTCTTTTGTCGGCCGGCGCGGTCAAGGTCAGGCACATAAATCGATTTCCCATCCGGACCAGTGCCCGCTTTGTGCGTCACGAGCGCATCGTCCCGGCGGAGCGCGATGTACTGTCCGTCGCGTGATGGCGGAAAGACGCCGCCGGCCTCGAGCGTGAGTCGAAAGATGGTCAGTATGGGCGAGAGGTCGTGCTTGTAAATGACCGTCCCAGTTTTTCGTCCCGCCATGCCTGACCAATTTTATTCCGGGGAAATATCGCGCTCGCCTGAACGGCGGGGGCTCGCGCGCTTCCCCCAGACCCCGTCCAACTCCAGATGGGGCTGGTTGCCCCGAACCCTGCCGCCGGAGCTAGCCGGGGCCCAACGCCCGGCGCCGCTCCGGCGAGGGCGCGCACGTGCGCGCCCTGCGGCCGCGGAGTGGGGCTTGGGGGTCCCCGCGAGCGGCCGCGGCGGGGTTCGGGGTCGCAGACCCAGTCTAAGTACTAGACAAAAGGCGACTAGGTAGGGTAAATCAAACTGAACAGCCCGACCGACCGATGTCGAGAAAGTACCGACAGAGCGGATATCAGGACGACGACGAGCCGCGCCCGGAGTCGCGTTCGCCCGATCGCCAGCCGAAAGGCGACGGCCGGCCGAGGCGCGGCTACGGGCCGCGCGAGCCGCGGAAGGTCAACATGCCGAGCTTCCGCGAGGTGACGAAGTGCGCCCGCTGTGGTGCGGCGCTCTCGGCCTCGATTCGATTCGACAGCCAGTGCTCCAAGTGCACCGCTGATCTCCACACCTGCGCGCAGTGCACGTGGTTCGATACCAGCAGCCAATTCGAGTGTGCGCAGCCGATCTCGAAGCGGGTCTCCCCGAAGGACGAACGCAATAGCTGCACACACTTCGAGGCGGTGGTGACGGTCGAGCGGGAAACGCGCTCGGGCGGGCGCGGCGCGTCGTCGACGTCGACTTCGGCATCTTCGGACAGCTCGACAAGCTCGACCAGCAGCAGCAACGCTCGTCAGGCATTCGACGACCTCTTCAAGTAGCGATGTACCCCTCCGGCGGTCCGGCTTGATGGCTGACATTGACGCGCGTCTGGCGGCACTCCCCGCCCCCGTACGATTGGTGTTCTTCACCCAGACCTTTGGGTGCGACACTTGCCTCCCGGCGCGTCAGGTGATTGATCAGATCGCCGCCTTCTCGGATCAGATCACCGTCGAGGAGCACAACATCGTGCTCGACAAAGACGAGGTCGCCAAATACGGCGTCGACCGTGTTCCGGCTATCGCGATCGTCGGGGCGGAGGATGTCGGCATTCGGTACTATGGCATCCCGGCTGGATTCGAAGTTGAATCGATCGTCAGCGCCATCGAGCTGGTGGCGAGCGGTGCGCCCGAGCTGGGTGAAGCGGCCCGCGCGGCGCTCGATGCGCTCGACCGTGATGTCAGCATTCAGGTCTTCGTCACCCCGACCTGACGCTTCTGTCCCCAGGCGGTCAGCTTGGCCTACCGGCTCGCGGCGGCCAGCCCGCGCGTGACGGCGACGGCTATCGAAGCGACGGAGTTTCCAGACCTCGCGCGGCGGTACCGCGTCACCGGCGTCCCGAAGACGGTGGTCAACGACGAGATCGAGATCCTCGGAGCGCCGCCGGAAGACGAGTTCGTGGCGCAGGCGCTACGAGCGACCGAATGAGTCTCCGCCACCTGGGCGTCGCGTTCGCTCTCGTCCTTCTCGTCGGGCCGGCTGTTCCGTTCGGGCAAGCGCCGTCCGAGGTCACGTACCTGCTCTCGTTCCCGGCGCCCGAACATCGCTGGCTGGCCGCCGACGTCCGGTTCCCCAATCTGCCGGCCGGCCCACTTCACGTCCGCATGAGCAGCGCCTCGCCCGGCCGCTACGCACGTCACGAGTTCGCGAAGAACCTGATTGAGATCGCGTTTACGGGAGCCAACGGTGCGGCCGTCGCTGTTCGGCAACGCGAACCGGGGCATTGGGAAGTGTCGAACCATGGCGGTGTGGTGCGGGTCCGCTACCGACTGTTTGGCGACCGGGTCGATGGCACGTACCTGGGTGTCGACTCCACGCATGCGCATCTGAATCTTCCGGCAACACTTATCTGGGCCGAGGGTCTCGAGGACCGCCCGGCGCGTCTCACGCTGACACCTCCCCCAAACGGCGCACACTGGAGGGTGGCCACGCAGCTCTTTCCCACGGCCGACCCGCTCGTCTTCACGGCTCCCAACCGCGCCTACCTCCTCGATAGCCCGGTCGAGTTCAGCCCATTCTCGCTCCGCTCGTTCACGGTGCCCGATCCGGCCACCCCAACCTACGAGCCGACCTTCCGCGTGGCGGTGCACCACGACGCCGGCGATGTCGGCATGACGGCGTACACCGAGGCGATCGAGCGCGTGGTGCGCGAGATGGTCACGATCTTTGGCGAGTTCCCCCGTTTCGAGACCGACACCTACACGTTCATTGCCGACTACCTGCCGTCGGCAAGCGGTGACGCGATGGAGCACCGTAACAGCACCGTGCTGACGGCCAAGGCCGGGATCTCCCGACCTGTTGAACGGGCGCAGCGCCTCGGCGCGGCGGCCCACGAGTTCTTCCATGCGTGGAATGTCGAGCGAATCCGGCCACGGTCACTTGAGCCGTTCGACTTCACGGCGGCCAATGTCTCGGGTGAGCTCTGGCTGGCCGAAGGTGTCACGAATTACTACGCGGCGCTGGTGCTCCAGCGCGCCGGGTTGGCCCAGCTGGAGGCGACGCTCGATCGCTTCTCGCGGGTCATCAATACGGCGACGCTCGATCCCGGTCGTCAGCTTCGGTCCGTCGTCGAGATGAGTCGAATGGCGCCGTTCACTGACGCCGCCACCGCGATCGATCCGACCAACTTCGACAACACGTTCATCTCGTACTACGTCTGGGGTGAGGCGGTGGGCCTCGGCCTCGACCTTGCGCTGCGGGCACATTCCAACAACCGCGTGTCGCTCGACGACTATATGCGCGCGCTCTGGGAGCGGTTCGGGCGGCCGGGAGACGCGGCGCCGGGGGTCGTCGATCGCCCGTACACCGCGGCCGACGCCGAAGCGGTGCTCGGCGCCGTCGCCGGGGAGGACACGTTCGCCGACGACTTCTTCGCGCGGTATATCGATGGCCGCGAGGTCGTCGACTATGCGGCACTCCTTGGTCCGGCCGGCATCAGCGTCCGGCCGGTCGCGCCGGGACGCGCGACGCTGGGGGATGTCGCGTTCAACGGCGCGCGCGTCGTTCGGCAGACCCCATACGGCTCGCCGCTGTACGACGCCGGCCTGGATCGCGGTGATGTCATCACGTTCCTTGACACCACACCTGTCGCATCGAGGTCGGACATCGAGCGGATTGTGCGGGAAACAGACCCGGGCGAGCGGATCGCCGTGTCGTTTCGACGTGGCGAGGAGACGCTCCACTCGACCATCACGCTCGTGCCGGATGGCCAGATCGAGCTGGTGGCGGTCGAAGCGGTCGGGGGATCGCTGTCGGCGTCGCAGCGCGCCTTCCGGGACCGCTGGCTCGGCAGCCAGCAGTAGCGGCCGGCATCCTACCGGTCGGTCCGCCTCCGCTCGAACCGTGCACGTTGCCAGATTGAGCAACATCGCGCAAATGATTGGATTCGCTCGGCTTGCGCCACGCCGGCCGAGTCCCTGCGGATACGATGGATGTCTCGGTAGACGGGCAGGAGGGCTCGCTATGCTACGACGCTACCGCCTCGCGGCTCTTTTGCCGTCGCGCTGTGCCTGTTGAGCTCGTCACGAAGCAGCGCGCCGCAGACGTCGTCACCGTCACCGGCCGACCGTATGCTGACGCCGTCGGTCCCCGCCGTGACGTTTCGATGTGATGTCCCGCACGACCTCCGTCTGCTACGCACCGCCGAGGCGATCACTGAAGGCTATCCCCTCAGGATCACCCAGGATCCGCCGGTCCTCATGCCGAACCAGCCGGGAGCCCTCACGCTCGAAATCGTGATGGCGGGTGACGTCGAGACCGTAAAGTTCGAGTGTGCCGACGAAACCGTGGCCGGCGAGATCACGGTGGAGACCCAGCCGCGTACCGGCTCCGGGTCGGAGAACGGTCGCGTGCTGAGCTTCTTTAGTCAGTCGTGGCCGCACACGGTCCTCGAGGACTACTACTCGCGGAACAGCGTCTTCGATGCCGAGCCGAGCATCTTCTGGGGCGACAACGTGATCGAGCCCGGCGGCAGCCTCCCGACCTCCAACCACGAGACGCTGTACTTCAGCGTTTACCTCAACGCGTCGACGACAGAGATCTCGTCGACCCTACGGCAGCAACGGGCGGCTTCGGGGCGCGGAGGTCTTTCGGAACTCACAGTTCGGTTCAAACATCCTGTCGAACCACGAGCTGGCGCACACCTGGGGTGACTACTGGGACTGGGACGCGCTGACCGGGTACGTGATGGGCGGCTGGGTGCCTGGCTCCCACTCGCCGCTCTTCTACCCGGGCGCGAGCATGGTCAATTCCGTCCTGCACCCGAGGCGCCAGGTCGGCGAGCAGGCCGCCGTCGCGGCCACTGCCCACGGTCCGGCGTTCGAGGTCCAGCGGAGCCCGGTGCCGCAAACCTTTCACCCGACGTTGCTCCAACGGATGGGACTCATCTCAAAGAACGACGTCCCACCGATGCTGGTGTTCGAGAACCAGTCGCAGTTCAGCGAGAACTTCACGGAGGCGCCCGACACCGGTACAGCGATCCAGGGCGGGCACATGGAGATACACCTCAACGACATCGAGGGCCGGCACGGTGTCGTCAGCGGGCCCCCGCTCGAAGAGTTCCGGCGGGCTACCGTGGTCGTCTCGCGCGACGGGCTGCTCTCCCCGGAGTTGATGAACTACTGGAACCACTATGCGGCTCGCCACGGGGCGGCCGAGGGGACGCGGAACTGGAGCGGGACTCCAGGGTTTTCCGAGGCGACCGGCAACCGACTGCGGCTCCAGACCGACATCGATCGCCGACCAGTGCGCACGACCCGGCATCGGGCTCACCGAGACACGTCCAGCTATCATCAGGTGAGCGGACGTCATGACTGTCGACACACGCGATCCGGTCTGCGGCATGCAGGTGAATCCGGACAAGGCGCGGTACACCCATGAGCACGACGGGACGACCTATCTGTTTTGCTGCGGCGGGTGCCAGGCCGCGTTTCGCCACGATCCGGCTGCGTTCCTGAACGCGGCTGACGAAGGAGCGGCCGAGGCGCCCGTCGTCGCCACCGCCCCGAGCCCTGCGTCTGCACGTGCGGGTGCCTACGTCTGCCCCATGTGTCCAGACGTGCGAGAGACGCAGCCGGTGCCGTGCCCCAGCTGCGGGATGGCGCTCGAGCCCGAGGTCACCGCGGATTCGCTCGCCCGCGTCGAGTACACCTGTCCGATGCATCCCGAGGTCGTCCGAGCCGAGCCCGGGGGGTGTCCCGAGTGCGGGATGGCGCTCGAGCCGCGAACAGTAACGATCGACGACGCACCGAATCCAGAGCTGGTCGACATGACGCGACGGTTCTGGATCGCGGCGGCGCTCAGTCTACCGGTCTTCGCGCTCGCGATGGGAGAGATGATCGTCGGTGCGGCGGCGCTGCCTTTGGGCCGTGCCGCGTCCAACTGGCTGCAGCTCATATGTGCCGTACCGGTCGTGCTATGGGCCGGAAGCCCGTTCTTCGAACGCGGATGGGCCTCGATCGTCAATCGCAGTCCCAACATGTTCACGCTCATCGCGCTCGGCGTCGGTGCGGCATTTCTCTACAGTGCCGCGGCCACGATTGCGCCCGCGTCGTTCCCGGAAGGCTTCCGGATGGACGGCGGAGTCGAGCCCTACTTCGATACCGCCGCCGTGATCATCGTGTTGGTGCTCCTCGGGCAGGTGCTCGAGCTGCGCGCCCGTCACCGGACCGGCGCCGCACTCCGCTCGCTCCTCGGCCTGGCCCCGAGCGTCGCCCACCGTATCGACGCAGACGACGACTCGCTGGTCGAGACGACACCGGACGTCGAGGTGCCGCTCTCCGAGGTTCAGGTCGGCGATCGGCTGCGCATACGACCGGGAGAGCGCGTGCCGGTCGACGGGGTTGTCCTCGGCGGCGGCAGCTCGGTCGACGAGTCGATGGTGAGCGGCGAGTCGATCCCGGTCGAGAAGGGACCAGGGGATTCGGTGATCGGAGCGACAGTGAATGGTACGGGCAGCCTGACGATGCGGGCCGAGCGCGTCGGCGGGGAGACGATGCTCTCGCAGATCCTGCGCATGGTGAGCGAGGCGCAGCGGAGCCGCGCGCCGATTCAACGGCTGGCCGACAAGGTGGCCGGATACTTCGTGCCGGCGGTCGCGGTGGTGGCGGTGGCGTCGTTTCTGGGCTGGGCACTCTGGGGACCGGAGCCGCGGCTGGCGCTCGCCCTCGTCAGTGCGGTGGCGGTGGTCATCATCGCCTGTCCCTGCGCGCTCGGTCTGGCGACGCCGATGGCGATCATGGTCGGGACGGGGCGCGGCGCGACCACCGGCGTGCTGATTCGGGACGCCGAGGCGCTCGAAACGCTCGAGCGCGTCGATACGCTCATCGTCGACAAGACCGGGACGTTGACCGAGGGAAAGCCGCGCGTGCGCACCGTGGCGACGGTCTCTGGGATGGACGTCGACCAGCTCCTGCGTCTGGCGGCCGGGCTCGAACGGGCCAGTGAGCACCCGCTTGCCGCGGCGATCGTTGTCGAGGCGGACGAGCGCGGGTTGGCGGCGGTCGTCGCCAGCGCGTTCGAGTCGCACACCGGACTCGGCGTCGCCGGTTCGGTCGATGGCCACCAGGTCGCGGTCGGCACCGCTCGGCTGCTTCAGGCGCAGGAGGTCGACACGGCGGGGCTGGCGGCCGAGGCCGAACGGGCTCGGGGCCTGGGGGAAACGGTTGTCTTCGTCGCGATCGACGGTGTGCTGGCCGGTGTCATCGGCGTCGTCGATCCGATCAAGACCTCCACCGCCGATGCGATCCGCTCGCTACGGGAGGATGGGCTGCGGGTGATGATGGCGACCGGAGACAACGCCTCGACCGCGCAGGCCGTCGCGGCCGAGCTCGGTTTCGAGCCGGCTGATGTGCTGGCCGAGGTGCAGCCCGCCGACAAGCAGCGAATCGTCGCCGACGAACAGGCGCGCGGCCGCGTCGTCGCAATGGCCGGCGACGGAATTAACGACGCACCGGCGCTCGCCGAAGCCGCCGTCGGGATCGCGATGGGAACGGGCACCGATGTCGCGATCGAGAGCGCCGGGGTCACCTTGTTGCGCGGCGACCTCCGCGCCATTGTCCGTGCCCGGCGGTTGAGTCGCGCCACGATGCGCAACATTCGGCAGAATCTATTTCTCGCTTTTGTTTACAACTCGGTCGGCATCCCAGTGGCCGCCGGGGTGCTGTATCCGTTCCTAGGGGTGATGGTCAGCCCGATCTGGGCCAGTGCCGCGATGACGCTGAGCTCACTCTCAGTGATCGGCAACGCGCTCCGCCTGCGCCGCGTAGAGCTCTAGAACGCCTTCGGCAAGAGGTTCCAGGTTCGTGGAGGCCGGCGCTCTGACATCGGGACCATCGGTTGAGTCAGGGCGCGCATCCACGTCTGAGCTCTGACGCCGGTCGGGCACGTCCCGGAAGAAACCGTCTGCCTTTGGCGAGACGAAGCACCCTAATCACTGGGAGCAGCCGGATGCTACTCGAGGCGAGTCGGTTTCTGTAGGGATGTGCCCGACCGGCGTCGCGAGTATCGTCGAGGCAGCGCGGCACGAGGCTGCAGGCCCCGTCTGAATCACGACGGTCGGACATCAATGACATCGACCTTGGCGTGCCCGCGGTGGGGTCGCCGGGAGCTGCCGACGAACATCGAAACGAGCCCGACGAGTCCGGCGCCCAGCATCGCCCACCAAAACGATGAGACGGCAAACCCTGGGACGATCCATGCCGCGAGCGAAAAGGCGATTCCGTTGACGACGAAGTAGAAGATGCCGAGCGTCACGAACGTGAGCGGCAGGGTCAGTATCACGAGCACCGGCTTGACGACCGCGTTGACGAACCCGAGGACGATCGCGCCAACTGCCAACGCCGGCACCGACGTAATGGTTACGCCGGGCAGGATCCACGCAACGACGCCGAGCGCCAGCCCCGTCGTCAACCACTGCGCCAGAAACGGTCTCATCGTCTACCTCACACCACCTTAGGACCCGGGCGGGAATAAGTCTGCCACTTCTGGGCGTCGAGGCGCCTGCCCGGCAAGGCGCGAGGAGCGCGCATACCGGGAGTATGTCAGCGACGAGCAACGCAGGTGGGCGGGAGGCATCGGCGGCCAGAATAGCAGAGTTATTCCCGTCCGGGTCATTACCCCGCGGAGAGTGAGAAGACGACCCCCGGTGCGAGCTTTCCATCCGGATCGAGTGCCGCCTTGACGGCGCGCATCTCCGCGATACCCTCGCTGCCGTAGAGCTGTCGCAGCAGCTCCTGCTTGACCGGATTTCGCCCGACGCCGTGCTCGGCCAAGGGGCAGCCGCCGAGTCGGACGATCTCGCGCCCGCATTCCAAGATGGCTTCCTTCCCGTGTGTGACGTCATCGAGCGACCGCGGAATCACGTTCGGATGAACGTTGCCGTCGGAGATGTGTCCCCAAATCGCGTAGTCGAGTCGCCGCGCGTCGAAGGCGGACCGGAACATCGCCAGGCCGTCGGCGAGTCGGTCGAACGGAACGATCATGTCGGCCGCGGTTTTCTCAATTGCGCTGTCGCAGAGACGCTTCGCCTCACCGACGCGTCGGTTGACGCCTTCCGGCACCGCTTCGCGGAGCGCGATCAGCTGCGCTTGACGGCGCCCCTCGCTCGGCAGCGCGATCTCGGACGCCTCGAGCAGGCCCGGTGACATTGACGCGAGCAGGCGGCACAGACGGGTGAGTGGCGTGTCGGGAGCGTCAACCGTCAGCGCCGTGCCGATTTCGGCGTACGCGGCCTCCGGTGTCGTCGCCGCGTCCGCGGGAAGCTCGAGCTGCACCAGCATGGCGACCCGGGCGGTGTCCGGCATTTTGACTTCGTGGCGCCGCGCCACGCCGTCCTCGCGGACAATGGCGAGGCTGCGAGCGTCCAAATACTCGATGGCCGCCACGTCGAGCGCGGAGGCCTCTGGGTCGCGCCAGGCGTTCTGGGCCGCCTGTCGGAGTATCCAGGTCAGGTCGAGCGCCGCCTGCTCGCTGCCGAGCGGGATCCAGACGAGCGCGACCTGCGGCGCCGGCGAGACCACCACGAAGGTGATTTCGGTAATCACCCCGAGCGTCCCTTCGGATCCGACGAAGAGGTCGACCAGATCCATCCCGGGCTCGGCAAAGTAGCCGGCGGAACACTTCTCGACGTCAGGCAGCGTATAGGTCGGAACCGGGACGCGGCGCGCGTCGCCCCGGGTAACGACCTCGAAGTACCCGTCGGGGTGGGCGATGGTCTCGCCGCGCGTGAGATCGAGAACTTCGCCGCTCGCGAGAACGACGGTGAGGCGCCGGACCCAGTCACGCGTGGTGCCGTACTTGAAAGTGGTCGCCCCGGCGGCATTCGTCGCGACGACTCCGCCGGCGAAGGCGCCGTCAAATGTCGGCACCGGTGGGTAGTACTTGCCCTCCCGCGCGAGCGCCGCCTGCAGCATGCCGATCGGCGCCCCGGGCTGTACGACTACCTGGTCGTCGCCGATCGCGACGATCCGGTCGAATCGCTGCATGTCGCAGACAACATCGCCCAGCGGTGTCGCGCCGCCGGTCAGCGACGACTGGGCGCCGATCGGGAGAAGTCGCGTGGCGCTTTGGACAAGCGCGGCAACGTCGCTTTCCGTCGCTGGTCGGGCGACGCCGGCCGCGTGACCTCCCGGATACCGCGCGGCGTCTTCCGCGACGGCGTCCAAGTCGTCGGGGTCGGTGTAGATGTCGGTCTCCACCGCCTCAGCGGC
The DNA here is from genome assembly GCA_963662965.1 of Vicinamibacterales bacterium. Taxonomy (GTDB): domain Bacteria; phylum Acidobacteriota; class Vicinamibacteria; order Vicinamibacterales; family UBA8438; genus DTWD01. Next base: position 2,043,325 of record OY759970.1, read on the forward strand.
TGGGGCGCGGGCGGTGATGCGATGCGAAGACACTGGGGCCCGCATTATAGTTAGCCATGCGCAATCACCATTTCTCTCCGCTGGCGTGCGCCCTCGCGGTCTGGGTAGGAGCCGTGTCGTCGGCCGGGGCACAGCAGCAAGACGACGACGTCGTCGCGCTGGTCGGCGGGGATCCGATCACCTTTGCCGATGTCGAAGACGCCTGGCAGCGGAACGATGCCTCGTCTCGAGTCCGAATGTTGCAGGAACTGTACGAGACCCGGCGCCGGGCGCTCGACATCATCGTCGGTGAGCGCCTCATCGAACAACAGGCCGAAACCCGCGGCGTGACGCGCGACGAGTTGGTGGAGGCGGAGCTCCCGAGCCGGACCCTTCCGGTCACGGATGAGGAGATTGCGCTCATCTACGAGCGGAACCAGGCACAGTTTGGCGACCGGACGCTCGAACAGATGACGCCCGAGATCCGTGCGTTCGTCGAGCGACAACGGCCGATGCAGGCGCTGCATGCGTACATGAACGATTTGCGCCGCGCGGCCGCCGACGACGTGACGGTGCTTCTCGAGCCGCCGCGACAGCGGATCGAGGTGTTGGAAGCAGATCCGGTGCGGGGTCCCTCCGATGCCCCAATCGAGATCGTCGAGTTCTCCGACTTCGACTGTCAGTACTGCAAACGTGCCACGGACACGATCGCGCGGCTCCTCGGCGAGTACGGCGAGCAGATTCGATTCGTCTACAAGGACTACCCCCTGCCGAGTCATCCCAACGCGTTCAAAGCGGCCGAGGCTGGCAACTGTGCGAACGATCAAGGCAAGTTCTGGGAGTTTCACGACAAGCTGTTCGCAAGCCAGGGTGCCCTCGACGTCGGGTCGCTGAAGGAGTACGCGGGCGAGCTTGGTCTCGATGCCGACACGTTTGCGGGCTGTCTCGACAGCGGACGGTACGCCTCCCAAGTCGAGCGTGACCTGGAGATCGGCGCTGGCTACGGCGTGTCGTCGACACCAACCCTCTTCGTGAACGGTCGTGCGGTTATCGGCGCGGCCCCGTACGAGAGCTTCGTCGAAATCATTCGTGAAGAGTTGGCGCGCGAGACGCGAGACGCTAGACGCTAGACGATGACGGGTGGAAACCGGGACCTGCGCGTCCGGCTCACGGCTCATGGCTCACAGGTCGTGGCGCCTACCGTTGGCTGGCGGCGCTGCTGCTCGTGAGTCTGGCCGCCGCGTCCTGCGGCGGGAGCGGAGATGCGGCGGGTGAGCCCGCGGCACCGGATGCCCCGGCCATGCGCGAAGGGGCGCCAAGCGAGCCCGCCTCGGCCGACGATCACGCGCGCTTTCAGCGGCTCAACGCCGAAACGCTGCAACTGATGATCGAGGCGGCGCAGAAGGAGATGGAGATCGGCCCGTTTCAGACGCGCATCAGCGCCGCCACCATGCAGTCGATGAGCAGCATGAAGGACGCAACCGACGAGATGGAACAAGTGGTTGCAGATCTCAAGGACGCGCTTGGAAAGTAACGGACCACTAGCCTAGTACTACTTTGTTAGATTCGCAGTCGACCGATTTTCAACGCCTCGATGCGCTTCAGATAGTGCGGACGTTGCGCGAAGAGGTAGGCCGTGAAGATCTCCTGCACGATTGCGCGGGCCGCCGGGAAGGTAAGCTCGGCGAGCCGCCGCCGCCGCTCGGCCTGCAAGAAGTTGTAGGTGATGGCGGTGAGGACGACGTGATGGTGCCAGCCGGGGAACGTGCGGCCTTCGAAATGATCCAGCCCGAGGTCGGTCTTCAGCTCCCGATACTGTTGCTCGATCGCTCACACGCGCGAGCATCGCTTCCATCGACTTGCGCGCGCTGTCGCTGAGCAACCCTTGGACGTACCGACGCAACGCCAGCTCTTGTGCACGATGCCCGAGTACTCCTTGAAAGCGTCGAGCCACCGCATCAGGCGGTGTAACTGGCGAACGGCACGGCGGTCGTCCACTGCGCCGCACCGTACCAAAAACTCCCAAAAAGTACAATGTCCTCAAATCAGATCCCTCGTGCGATGCCGCCCAAATCGTGCGATCTAACAAAGTAGTACTAGTGGACCGGCCACTAATCCCAGAACTCACTTGGGTTGGCGTCGTCTGGCGCCGGACTGGGCGGCGAGGGCCAGGCGCGACGAGGGAGTGTGGTGGGCCGGACGTAACTGAGGAGCAACGCCGCCCTCGTCGTTCAGAACAAGCCAGCGGCGTCAACGCAAGTGAGTTCTGGGATTAGCCTGCGCGCAAGACCGGCTGCGGCGCGACACTGCTGATTTCTGGCGCCGGTCCGGATGAACCAAGAGACGGAGTCCGAACCCCTCGGGCAACCTAGTCCTCCGGTTGGTTTCCCCGATGCGATAGACGGCGGCCGGAACTCGCGGTTGTTTGAGTGGTCCGGGCGGTTGGTCGCGCAGTCGCGCGGCTTTGTCGAGCTTGAACTCGACCAAACAGAACAGTGGAATCGCCCCGCCGCCACGCACGCACTCGACGAAGACTCCCACCACGCTGACATCCCGCGTTCGGATGCGAGCGCTTCCCCCGGACCCCCTGGCTCCCTCGCTTGTGGGGCCCCGATGCCCCACGCCGCTCGGTCACCTCTATAAGGATCAGGGCGCGCACGGCGCGCCGGCACGGAGCGGGGCGAAGGCCGCCCGCGAGTGCCGGCGGCGGGGTTCGGAGCCGCAGGCCCCATCTGAATTTAGTCGCCGGCGAGCAGGGCGGCTTCCTCGGCGAGCCACGCCTCGTACTCGGCCTCGGTCTGGACGGTGACGAAGCCCCGCATGCGGTAGTGGCCGAGACCACACAACTGCGAGCAGTTGACTTCCCAGTTGCCGATCACATTCGGCACCCACCAGACCGGCACCTGGATGCCGGGAATTGCGTCCTGCTTGACCCGCATTTCCGCAATACCCATGCTGTGGATGACATCCTGCGACGACAGATAGACGATGACCGGTTTGTTCACCGGGAGGTTCATCTGGTTAATCGAGACGATGTCGTCGGCGCCATTTGGATCGCTGCGGTCGAGCCCGATGGCATTGGTCGGGGTGATCAGGCTGATATCGCGCCGGCCGAATCGACCGTCCGCACCGGGGTAGTGCGAGTGCCACTCGAATTGCTTGCCGATCATGTGGATGACGGTCGCCTCTTCGTCGGGCGGAAACTCGTTGACGCGGTCCGCCCACGCCGGAATGGCGAAGCCGACCAGCAGGACCGCCTCGATGACCGCCACCCCGATCTCCAGGTAGCTCGATCGGTGGCTCTTCACTCCTTCGTAGTCGGCCTTTGGGTTGGCGCTCGCTCGGAACCGCACGAGCATGTAGATGAAGAACGCACCCCAGCCGACGAGCAGCACGGCCATCAGCCAGTGTGTGAGGATGATCATCTCATCGATGTCGGCGGCGTGGGCGGATGCCTGAATCGGCAATCCCAAGAATTCACCCATCTACGGTCTCCCTCCGGACTCCACGCGCGAAATCGGGGTGTCGAACGCGTCGTCGTTGCCGAGCGCCTGCCGCGAGCGCTTCAGTAAATGAAACATGAACGCGACGAACCCACTCAGCACGCTGCCGGTGACGCCGAGCAGCGTGAACACGGCCCAGTTCAAGCTCCGGGCCTCGTCGGAGCCCGTCTCGAGACCAAAGCAGATGGGACACGCCCATGTGACGGCGGGCGCCAGTAGCACGACCGCCGCAGCCGCCGCGCCGACGCGAAGTGTTTTGTTTGCCATGTCAGAACCTTGAACCTTGAAGCGTGAACCCTTGAACCTATTCAATTCCGAGCTCTCTCGTCTTTCTGACGAACTTTACCCCGTAGACCGCCATCAGCACCGCGGAGCACAACGAGCCGACCGCGAACAGCAGGTGCCCGGTATCGCCGCGCTCGCTTGCGAACATCGCGACGCCCCACACAGTCATCAACACGGCGAGCAGGATCGACGCGACGATGAAGACGATATGAATCGCTCGCAGGGACATCGGTGGTCGGCGTCAGTGCGCCCCCTCGTCATGTGCCGCCGCCGCCGGCGCGTCGGCGTTCGGCAAGGCGTAGTATTCGCCGACCTTGTCGGCGTGGCCGAGAAGCGGGATGAAGATCAGCACCAGGAACAAGAAGGCGGTGACCGCCAACGTCGCAAGGATTGCGCCGAAGCCCCATTTGGAGAGTGGGACGACTTTTTTCTCTTCGATCAGGTGCATGAAGAAGCTCACCACCAGCGAGCCTTTCGTCGCCGCGATGACGAGCGCCACCGTCACCGCGAGCGGCACCGCGAAGTCGACGTACGATATCGCGACGGTGGCAACCGTCAGCACGCCCAGACTCATGGCGACCTTCTTGTAGATCTGAATATGGTGGTGAACGTCGTCGCTCATGATGTCTGCAAGATCGAAACCTTGAACCCTGAACCTAGAGCAAATACAGCACCGGGAACAGGAAGATCCAGACCAGATCGACAAAGTGCCAGTAGAGCCCGGCCGCTTCGATCCGGTTCGTGAACTGCGTCTTGTTCGTCTCCCACATCTTCGAGCCCGGCCCGAGGAAATACGAGTTCACGATGACGCCGGCGATGATGTGCAGCGCGTGGAGCCCGGTCATCGTGAAGTAGATGGCCAGATAGGTGCTCGTGGAGGGGAAGTTGCCGATGTCGAACTCATGGCTGTACTCGAACGCCTTGACCACCATGAAGACGAACGACAGCCCGATCGTCATCGCCATGAACTTCTTGAACCCCGCGAGGTCGTCCATCTTGAGCGAGGCGTAGGCGAACACCATCGTGACGCTCGATCCGATGAGGACGACGGTGTTGAACGTGCCCATCGGCACGTTGAGGACATCGGCGCCAACGGGCCATGCGGGCGCCATGAGTCGGAGCAGCACGTAGGACGAAAAGAGCGCGCCGAACAGCATCACTTCGGACGCCAGGAAAAGCCAGATACCGAGCTTGACGTTGGTCAGGCCGGTATCTGGTCGTTCGTCGACGATGTACGGGATTTCTATGGACACGTGGCTACACCTTGGCCGCTTCGGCGACGGCACGGTCCGGCTCACCCTGCATCAGGAAGTCGCTCTCGGCGCCCGGCACGCTGTATTCGTACGGCCCCCGGTGCGCGACCGGCGGCTTGGAGAAATTCCCGTGCGGCGGCGGTGACGGTGCCTCCCACTCGAACGTCGTCGCCTTCCATGGGTTGATGCCGACCTTCTCGCCGTTCTTGATGCTGTTGAAGAAGTTGTAGATGAAGAAGAGCTGGAAGAACCCGAGCGTCCACGCACCCATACTGATGACTTCGTTGAGGTACAACACGTCTTGGTTCATCACGTACTGTTCCCCGCCGTCATACATCCGGCGGTTCATCCCGGAAAGTCCCTGAATGAACATCGGCATGAACACCACGTTGATCGCAATGAACGAGCCCCAGAAGTGGATCTTGCCGAGCAGGTCGTTCATCTTTCGGCCGGTCGCCTTGGGGAACCAGTAGTAGAGCCCGCCGAACAACGCCATCAGCGTCCCGGGTGCGACGACGTAATGGAAGTGGCCGATCACGTAATAGGTATCGTGTAGATGCAGGTCGGGTGCCGCCAGCCCGAGCGGCAGACCCGTCAGCCCTCCGATCCCAAACATCGGGAGGAACGCCAGCGCAAAGAGCATCGGCGTCGTGAAGCGGATCGACCCGCCGTAGAGCGAGAGGAAGAGCGCCGATAGAATGACGACCGACGGTATCGAGATGATCATCGTCGTCGTCTGGAAGAACGAGCTCATCGTCGTCCCCATCCCGGTCAAGAACATGTGATGGGCCCAGACGACGAACGACATGAAGCCGATGAAGATCAGCGAGGCGACCAACACGCGGTAGCCCCAGAGCGGCTTCCGGGTGTTGTTGGCGATGATCTCGGCGACGATGCCAAGCGCCGGCAGAATCAGGACGTACACCTCCGGGTGAGCAAGGAACCAAAAGAGGTGCTGCCACAGCAGCACGCTGCCGCCGCCGCTCGCCGGCCACGCCGAGTCAGCATAGACGAGGCCGCTCGGCAGGAAGAAGCTGGTGCCGGCGACGCGGTCCATCAGCTGCAGCACACCGGCCGCTTCGAGCGGGGGAAACGCCAGCAGCAGCAAGAACGCCGTCACGAGCTGCGCCCAGACGAAGAACGGCAGGCGCATGAAGCTCAAGCCGGGCGCGCGCAGCTGGATCGTCGTCACGATGAAGTTGATCGACCCGAGGAGTGACGACGTAATCAGGCATATCATCCCCGAGAGCCACATCGTTTGTCCGGTCGTGGCGAAGACCGAGAGCGGCGCGTAGGAGGTCCAGCCGGAGTTCGCGGCGCCACCGGGGACGAAGAAGCTGGCGAACATGACGACGCCACCGAGGAAGAATGCCCAGTAGCTGGCCATGTTCAACTTCGGAAACGCCATATCCGGCGCGCCGATCTGGAGCGGCAGCACGAAGTTGCCGAAGCCGCCGACCGCGAGCGGCACGACGCCCATGAAGACCATGATGGTGCCGTGCATGGCCCCGAGCTGGTTGTAGAACTCGGGCAGCATGATGCCGCCCGGCGCCCGCTCGTCGCCGAGCCATTCGCCGATCAACGGGATCGGCGTACCGGGATACGCAATCTGCCAGCGCATCACCATCATGAGCGTGAACCCGAACAGCAGAAAGAGCAGCCCGGTCACGGCGTACTGGATGCCGATCACCTTGTGGTCCTGGGAGAAGACGTAGGTCTGCCAGTAACCGAGGTCGTGATGTTCGTGTCCCGCGTGTCCGTGCTCGTCCGCCGCGTGGGCGGCGTGCTCGGTGGTCGTCACGTTAGCCAACGTCGTGACTCCTTTCCTACAACGTCACTCTGACTCTTACCCGCTCGTTCCAGGGAAGTCGTGCGGGGCGGTCGATCGTAAGGTCGTGTTGTTGGTGGCCGTGGGTGCCTCCCTGATGGGAAGACCACCGTAGCCCAGCAGATTCTATCTGGCCAACTTGGGTAGGGGCAAACATGCCTAGGCGGGGCTGACTGCCCCGAACCCCGTCGGCGGCACTCGTGGGGACCCCTTTGCCCCACTCCGTGCCGCTGGGGGCGCGCACGTGCGCGCCCTCGCCGGAGCGGCGCCGGGCATTGGGCCCCGGCTAGTGCGCGTTTCACGAGTGTGTAGCGGGCGGGTGGTGCACGCGCGCGGCAGCCCCGGCCGGGGCGTCGCTCCGGACGCCAGATCGGCCCGACGGAAAACTTCGCCTCCGACCGCAGGCGGAACGCCTCACGCGGCGAGCAACAGCTGATCAGGGGCGGCGCGTGCCACGGCAACCCGCAGCCCGGGTTCTTCGACCGGCATGGATCACAGGGGGCAGGCTCGTCCGCTGGCGGCTCCGGCGAAGTTTTCGGCCCCGCGGACGGCGGCGGGCCTCATGGCGTCCTCCGCGACACCCCGACCGCGCCTGTGCGTGGCGAGCCCGCCCGTTCCTCCGGGCGGCGGCCGTGCCAGGTTCGGGCGGCTCAGCAGCTGGTCTCTCGGAGGAATCCGTCGGAGGAACCGCCACTTGGCTCCTGCAAGTGGCCCCTCTGCCGCCGTGACGACGCGGATTCCGAAAGAGACCAGTGGTGGGCCGCTTGCTCGGCGAGGCCGTTCTAACCTGCTCATCTGCCGCCCGCGCCGCGACATGAACGTGCAAAACGTGCTAGCTCCGGCGGCAGGGTTCGGGGCCGTAGGCCCTGTCTGGAGTTGGACCGGAGTGGGGCTTTCGGGGTCCCCGCGAGAGAGCGAGCGAGGGGGTCTGGGGGAAGCGCCGGAGACTCAACGGAATCGAGGGCGATATTCCCCTGGCCTAAGGTTGGACGGGGTCGGCGGTTGCGTCTTCTAGCGCTCGTTTGGCGGTGCGGGTGATGACCGTCGTCACGAGCACAGTCGCCGCCAACCCGAGGCCGACCACGGCATAGTACGCCGCGCTCCGCTCGGGGCTCGTGCCGCCGGCGAGCCGCGCCACATCGCCGCCGACGAGGCCCGAATAGGTGTACAGCACGGTGCCCGGCAGCATCCCGATCGACGCGAGCACGTAGTCGCCCAGCCGCACCTTGGTGAGACCGAGGGCGTAGTTGAGGAGGTTGAACGGAAAGACCGGGGAGAGACGCAGCAGCAGCATGATTTTCAAGCCCTGCTGCCCCACGGCACGGTCGATGGCGGCGAAACGCGGATTGCCTTCGAGCCGCTGCTCCACCGCCTCGCGGGCGGCGTAGCGGGCAACCAGAAAGGCCAGGGTGGCGCCGATGGTGGCGGCCGTCAGCACATAGATGCTGCCCTGGACTAGGCCGAAAATCGCGCCGGCGGCGAGCGTGAGGACGGAGCCCGGGACGAACGCCACCGTTGCCGCCGCATAGCCGGCGATAAAGACGACCGGGCCGAGGGCCCCGAGGCTGTCGATCCAGACGGCGAAACGCTCGAGAAAGAGGCCGAACTGCCGACCAAGGCCGGCAAGCGCAATGACCGCCACGACGCCGATCAAGACCTTGGCGATCGGGAGACGCTTGGGCGACGCGTTGTCCTCGTTCATTCTCGGTTCAGTATGACGGGACACGAGGGCAGAAGGGATCAGGGATCGGGGTCAGGGGTGGTCGACGCGTCTTTCAGGCGGCGCGTCTGCAATACTCATAACGTGACCCGTACCTACGTCGCAGTGGCTGTCGTGCAAGTGATCGTTGTCACCGCGCTCTGGCTTTTGTCACAGCACTTCGCTGGATGAGTCACTCGACGATGCCCGCCGTTCGCGGTCGCGGCGGCCCCGGCCCCTGAGCCCTACACGTGCACGCCATAGATTGGGCCATCATCGCCGGGTACCTGGCCTGGGTTCTGTACGACGGGATCAAGCGCGCAAAAGGGACCGACGCGGTCGAAGGGTACTTCCTGGCGTCGCGATCGCTCCCCTGGTGGGCGGTGGGCCTGTCGGTCATGGCGACGCAGTTGAGCGCCATTACCTTGGTCGGCACGACTGGTCAGGCCGCCACCGACGGGTTGCGCTTCGTCCAGTTCTACTTTGGGCTTCCGCTGGCGATGATCATCCTGTCGGTCACGCTCGTGCCGTTCTTTCATCGGGCGAAGGTCTACACCGCCTACGAGTACCTCGAACGCCGCTTCGACGCGCGGACGCGTGCCTTGGCGAGCTTGCTGTTTCTCGTCTCTCGCGGTCTCAGCGCCGGAGTGATTATCGCCGCGCCGGCGGTCATCCTGGCGATCGTGCTCGGGTGGAGTCTTCCGCTCACCATCCTGGCCATCGGGGTCCCGACCACGGTCTACACGATGCTCGGCGGCGTGCAGGCGGTCGCCTGGGCCGACGTCAAACAGATGGTCATCATTCTGGTGGGCGTCGCGGCGGCGGTCGTCGCGCTGGTGGCCGGTCTGCCAGACAAGGTCGGCGTCGAGTCGACGCTGCACGTGGCGGGCGCGGTCGGCCGGCTCCAAGCCATCGATTTCACGTTCGATCTCAACGAGACCTACACCTTTTGGTCGGGCCTGATCGGCGGTCTGTTTCTCGCGCTCGGCTACTTCGGGTGTGACCAGAGTCAGGTCCAGCGGTATCTCGCCGCGAATTCTGTCGACGGCGCCCGCCACTCGCTGCTCATGAGCGCCTTCGCCAAGATTCCGCTGCAGGTGCTGATCCTGATGATGGGCGTGCTGGTCTTCTGCTTCTACCTCTTTACCGAGCCGCCGATGCTTTTTAACGACGTGCACCGCGAGCAGATCGAGCAGAGCAGCCGGCACGGCGACTACGAAGCGCTCGAGGGGGAGTTCCGTGGCGTGCACGAGGCGCGCCGGGCAGCGGCCGGTGCCCTGGCGGCTGCGCGCGAGGCCGGCGACGACGTTGGCGCGCAGGCCGCGACCACGCGATTCGTCGACGCCGACCGGCAGCTGGAAGCGGTGCGCAGTCGTGCCGTCACCCTGGTTCAGGCGGTGACGGGTGATACGGCCTACAACGACGTCAACTACATCTTTCCGACCTTCGTCACGACCCACCTGCCGGTCGGCCTCGTCGGACTCCTGATCGCGGCGATCTTGGCCGCCGCGATGTCGAGCGCGGCGGCCGAGCTCAACGCCCTCTCGACCGCCACGGTGATCGATTTCTACCGGCGTCACTATCGTCGAGAAGCGTCCGACGCGCACTACCTCCGGGTCTCGAAATACGCGACCGGATTTTGGGGGCTGTTCGCGTCGGCCACGGCGTTGTTTGCCACCAACCTCGGGTCGTTCATCGAGGTGGTCAACCTGTTCGGCTCGTACTTCTACGGGTCGCTGCTCGGCGTCTTCGTCCTGGCGGTCGGGTTCCGTCGAGCCTCGGCTGGCGACGCGTTCTGGGGGCTCATCGGCGGGATGGTGGTCGTCGGTGTCGTCGCGGCTACCACCGATATCTCCTATCTTTGGTACAACTTAGTTGGCGTGGTGGCGGTCTGCCTCATCGGAGGCGGCAGCCTCATACGCCGGCCCGTGTAATTCCCCTAAACGGTTGCACTTACGCTCGCTGGATCCGTAGTATCCTATATGCGACTATTTTGGTCGGCTATCCGAGATCGGAGCACCCATGGCGACCCAGACAGACAACATCGCAGCACTTGCCATTCAAGACTACAAATACGGCTTCGTCACCGACGTTGACGCGGAAGCGGTGCCGGCCGGTCTGAATGACGACATCATCCGGATCATCTCGGCCAAGAAAAACGAGCCCGAGTGGCTGCTGGAATGGCGGCTGAAAGCGTTCCGTTTCTGGCAGACGATGACCGAACCGATGTGGCACAACGTGTCGTTTCCGCCGATCGACTTCCAGAACATCATTTACTACTCTGCACCGAAGCAGAAGCCGAACCTCGAGAGCCTCGACGATCTCGATCCCGAAATCAAAGCGACCTTCGACAAGCTCGGCATCCCGCTGGAAGAGCAGAAGGTGATGGCCGGCGTCGCGGTCGATGCTGTGTTCGATTCGGTCTCGGTGGCCACGACCTTCAAGGACAAGCTCGCCGATCTCGGCATCATCTTCGGCTCGTTCTCCGATGCGGTGCAGGACCACCCCGACCTGGTCCGCAAGTATCTCGGCTCGGTCGTACCGGCGTCGGATAACTTCTACGCCGCTCTCAACTCGGCGGTCTTTTCAGACGGCTCGTTTGCCTACATCCCGAAGGGCGTCAAGTGCCCGATGGAGCTGTCGACCTACTTCCGCATCAACGCCGCCCAGACCGGCCAGTTCGAGCGGACGCTGCTGGTGGCCGATGAAGGCGCGACGGTGAGCTACCTCGAAGGCTGCACGGCGCCGATGCGTGACGAAAATCAGCTGCACGCCGCGGTGGTGGAGCTGGTCGCGCTCGACGACGCCACCATCAAATACTCGACGGTGCAGAACTGGTATCCGGGTGACAAGGACGGGAAGGGCGGGATCTTCAACTTCGTGACGAAGCGCGGCAAGGCGTTGACGAACGCGAAGATCACCTGGACCCAGGTCGAGACCGGATCCGCGATCACCTGGAAGTACCCAAGCTGCATCCTGCAGGGGGACAACGCGGTCGGCGAGTTCTACTCCGTCGCCGTCACCAACAATTATCAGCAAGCCGACACCGGCACGAAGATGCTCCACCTGGGCAAGAACACCCGGAGCACCATCGTGTCGAAGGGGATTTCAGCCGGCCATGGACAGAACACCTATCGCGGGCAGGTGCGGATCGGCAAGAACGCGAAGGGGGCCCGCAATTTCTCGCAGTGCGACTCCCTGCTCATTGGCGACAAGTGTGGGGCCCATACGTTCCCGTACCTCGAGGTACGGAACACGTCGGCGCAGGTCGAGCACGAGGCGTCAACATCGAAAGTCGGCGAGGACCAGATCTTCTACTGCCGGCAGCGCGGGCTCTCCACCGAGGACGCCGTGAACATGATCGTGAACGGGTTCTGCAAGGAAGTGTTCCGCGAGCTGCCGATGGAGTTCGCGGTCGAAGCGCAGAAGCTGCTCGGCGTCAGCCTCGAGGGGAGCGTCGGGTAGACCGAACTAGAACCTTGAACCTTGAACAAGACGCATCAATGTTAGAAGTCACAAATCTTCACGCCACCATCGGCGATCGGGAAATCCTCAAGGGCATCAACTTGTCGGTGAAGGCCGGCGAGGTCCACGCCATCATGGGCCCGAACGGTTCCGGCAAGAGCACACTCGCCTTGGTCCTCGCGGGCCGTGAGGAATACACCGTGACCGACGGGTCGGTCGTCTACAACGGGCACGACCTGCTCGAGATGGAGCCCGAAGAACGCGCGCGCGAGGGGATCTTTCTCGCGTTCCAGTATCCGGTAGAGATCCCGGGCGTCAACAACGCCTATCTCCTCAAAGCGGCGCTCAACGCGCTGCGCAAGCATCGCGGCGAATCCGAACTCGACGCCATCGACTTCATGGCGTTCGTCAAGGAACGGATGAAGGTGCTCGAGATCGATCAAAGCCTGATGAACCGGCCGGTCAACGAAGGGTTCTCGGGCGGCGAGAAGAAGCGCAACGAGATTTTCCAGATGGCGGTGCTCGAGCCGACCCTCGCGATCATGGACGAGACCGACTCGGGGCTCGACATCGACGCGCTCAAGGTGGTGTCGAAGGGCGTCAACGCGATGCGGAGTCCGGAGCGGGCGACCGTAGTGGTCACCCACTACCAGCGCCTCCTCAATTACATCGTCCCGGACTTCGTCCATGTCCTGTCGGACGGACGCATTGTCAAATCTGGCGGCAAGGAACTGGCGCTGGAACTCGAGGACAAAGGGTACGGCTGGATCGACGGCGTCGCCGGGCAGGTTGGCGTGTAGGGATGGCAATGACGACGCCGCAACTGGCGACTCCCCCCACCTACGCCGAAGCGTTCGACGCGGTACAACGTGATCAGGCGGGTCCGACGCCCATTGCGGATCTGCGGCGCCGCGCGTTCGCTCGATTCTCGACACTCGGCATGCCAACGACCAGGCTGGAGCAGTGGCGCTTTACGAACGTGAGCCCCATTACGGCCGCGGCGTTTACGCCCGCTCAGCCAGCAACACTCAGCGCTGCAGACGTTGCGCCGCTTGCGGCAACCGGAGCCGGCGATGCGGCGCCGACCGTCGTCTTTGTGAATGGTCGCTACCAGGCGGCCCTCTCGTCGGTCGCCGGCTTGCCCGACGGTGTCGTCGTCGGCAGTCTCGCATCGGCTCTAACGAAGCCGAAGTCGTCCGAAGCCGACACTGACACCGTCACGCAGCACCTCGGAACCGGTGCAGACATTGAATCTGACGCGGCCGCGTTCACGGCCCTCAACACCGCGCTCTTCACCGACGGCGCCCTCATTCGCGTGCCGGCGAACGTCGTGGTCAACGCACCGATTCATCTGCTCTTTGTGACAACGCCGCCCCTTCGCGAAGCCGAAGCCGAGCCGCGCGTGATGACCCACCCGCGTGTGCTCATCGTGGCGGGGAAGAACAGCCAGGTAAGCGTCGTTGAGACCTACAGCGGAAGTGGCGACACGCCGTACCTGACGAATGCTGTGACGGAGGTCGTCGTCGGCGCCAACGCCGTGGTCGATCACTACAAGCTCGTGCGCGAGAGTCCGGCGGCGTACCACATCGGGCACATGCATCTGCGGGTCGACCGCGACGCGAATTTCTCGTCACACGCGATCACCCTTGGCGGCAACATCGTGCGGAACGACGTGCAGGCGCTTCTCGATGGAGAGGGGGTGACGTGCACCCTCAACGGGCTCTACATCGCCGACGGGAAGCAGTTGGTCGACAACCACACGACCATCCTCCATGCCAAGCCGCACTGCCAGAGCTACGAGCTCTACAAGGGCATCCTGGACGGGGAGGCGCACGCGGTCTTCAACGGGAAGATCATCGTGGCGATCGACGCGCAAAAGACCGATGCCAAGCAGACCAACAAGGCGCTGCTGCTGTCCGAGGACGCGCAGATCAACACGAAGCCGGAGCTCGAGATCTTCGCCGACGACGTGAAGTGCACGCATGGCGCCACCGTCGGTCAGCTTGATGCCGACGCCATGTTCTATCTTCGTACACGTGGCCTCGGCCTTGAGCAGGCGCGCAGCGTGCTGATTCACGCCTTTGCGAGTGACCTGCTGAATCGGATCGGCATCGAGTCGATTCGCGAGGAGCTCGACGACCTCCTCCTGGCGCAACTTCCGGGCTCGGGCGGAGGCACGTTCAATGAGCACGGCTGAAGCGGCAACCGTCACCGCGCCAGCGTTCGACGTCGACCGCATACGACAGGACTTTCCGATCCTGGCGCGGATGATTCGTGAGCACCGGTTGGTGTATCTCGATAACGCCGCGACGACCCAGAAGCCGCAGCCGGTGCTCGACACGTTGTCGCGTTACTACACCACCGGCAACGCCAACATCCACCGCGGCGTGTACATGCTCAGCGAGGAGGCGACCGCCGCCTACGACCACGCCCGGGTGCAGGTGCAGCGGTTGCTCAACGCTCGCGCCGCCCACGAGATCGTGTTCACGCGGAACTCGACCGAGAGCATCAATCTCGTCGCGCAGAGCTACGGCCGGCGGAACCTCGGGCCGGGTGATGAGGTGCTCATCACGCATATGGAGCACCATTCCAACATCGTGCCGTGGCAGCTCCTCTGCGAGCAGGTCGGCGCACGGCTCCGCGTGGCGCCGATCGATGACCGTGGCACGCTCCAGCTCGATGAGCTCGAACGACTCATCGGTCCTCGGACGCGCCTCGTGTCGGTGGTCCACTTGTCGAACTCCCTCGGGACGATCAATCCGGTGCAACAGATTGTCGAGATGGCGCACGCGCGCGGCGTGCCGGTGCTCATCGATGGATCGCAGGCGGTCTACCACATGCCGGTTGACGTGCAGGCGCTCGACTGCGACTTCTATGTGTGTACTGGTCACAAGCTCTACGGACCGACTGGGATCGGCGTCTTGTACGGACGGGAGGCGCTGCTCGAGCAAATGCCGCCGTATCAGGGCGGCGGCGACATGATCCGGTCGGTGACATTCGAGAAGACCACCTACGCCGATCTCCCGCACAAGTTTGAGGCTGGCACGCCCCACATCGCGGGTGCGATCGGTCTGGGAGCGGCCGTCGACTACCTGCTGGGCGTGGGCTTCGACCGGATCGGCCCGCATGAGGCCGACTTGCTGGCCTACGGGACAGCGGCGCTCTCCGAGGTGAAAGGGCTGCGACTGATCGGGACCGCCGCCCACAAGGCGAGCATTCTCGCCTTCGTCATGAAAGGCGCCCACCCACACGATGTCGGCACGATCGTCGACACCGAGGGCGTGGCGATCCGAACGGGTCATCACTGCACCCAGCCGGTCATGGACCGTTTCGGCGTGCCCGCGACCGCCCGTGCGTCGGTCGCGATGTACAACACGCGCGAAGAGATTGATGCGCTGGTGCGCGCCCTGGAGCGCGTGCGGGAAATGTTTCCGGTATGACCGAGCTGCGCGACCTCTATCAGGAGGTCATCCTCGACCACAACAAGCACCCGCACAATTTCGGGGAGCTCGACGGCGCTGACCGCCACGCCGATGGCTTCAATCCGCTCTGCGGCGATAAGCTCGCGGTCTACGTGAACCTCAACGGTGATACGATTACCGACGTCAGCTTCCTCGGGTCAGGGTGCGCGATCTCGAAAGCCTCCGCCTCGCTTATGACCGACGCCGTGAAGGGAAAATCACTCGCCGAGGCCCGCAGCCTGTTCGACCAATTTCTCACACTCGTGACGGCTTCTGATGCCGTGAGCGTCGACGACGCGGCGCTTGGCAAGCTGGCCGTCTTTGCCGGTGTACGTGACTACCCAACGCGCGTCAAGTGCGCCAGCCTCGCTTGGCACACGTTGCGAGCCGCGGTCGAAGATCGTCACGACGTTGTCAGCACTGAATAGGACAGACCATGGAAATCTTCAACCTCAACGACGTGCCGCCGCCCCTGGACGGAGGGGCCGGGGGGGACGGCTCCGACACGAAGACCGCCGACGCGAGCAATATCGCGGAAATACCCGCGCCACCGCCGACACAGGTTTCACCGGTCCCCAAGATCCCCCCGACATCATCAACGTTCGACACGAGTGCGCTTGCGGGCGCAGGGCCCCCGGCCGCCCCCGCCGCACCGGCGTCCGAACCGAGCCCGCCGATCGACGCCGACCCGGTCAAGACGCTCGAGCTAAAGCCGAAGATCGTCGACCAGCTCGTCACCGTGTTCGATCCCGAGATCCCGGTCAACATCTACGAACTCGGCTTGATCTACGACATCGCGGTCGACGCGGCGGGGCTCGCGGTGATCCAGATGACGCTCACCGCGCCCGGTTGCCCCGCGGCGGTCACTCTTCCGGCCGAAGTGCAGGGGAAGGTCAAGTCGGTGGCCGGCGTCAGCGATGCCCGCGTCGACTTGGTGTGGGAGCCGCCGTGGGACAAGGATCGGATGACCGACGCGGCCAAGTTGCAGCTCGGGATTTTCGATTAACTAGGCGGGGCCTGCGGCCCCGAACCCCGCCGCCGGCACTCGCGGGGACCCCTTAGCCCCACTCCGTGCCGGCGGGGGCGCGCCGTGCAAGCCCTGATCGTACGTAGGCACAACCTAAGTTAGCTGCCCCTCACCATGCGCGAGCGAACGGAGTGGGGCTTTCGGGGTCCCCGCGAGAGAGCGAGCGAGGGGGTCTGGGGGAAGCGTCTGCAACTCGGCGAGACGACCGCAGGCGATATTCCCCCATTCTGAACTAAGTGTCCGCGCAGGAATAACTCCCCATTTTCAACAGCGGGGTTGGAGCGTGTAGTTCCAGGCGGGCAGGGGTTCGAGCTCCTCCAGAGCCAGCGTGTTCATGTCTGCCGCCGCGATCTTGATGCCCTTCACATAGGATCGGCGAACCAGGTGAGCACGAACGCGGAGTCCGGTTGAGGTGCGCGTCGTTCGGAGGTAGTTGAGAATCGTGTCATAGCTGTCGAGCGGCTTGCCAGCCCAGTTCTTGCTCACCTCGCTGAACAGTCGATGCTCGATCGGGTTCCACTTCGAGGCTCCCGGCGGGTAGTGAGCGACGGTGATCGACAGGCCATGTCGGTCGCAGAGGCTGCGCTGGAGCCCGAACTTCCAAGCGCGGCATCTGGCGCCGTTGCTTCCTCCGCCATCGGCGAGGATCGCCAGTTCGCGGGACCCGGGGTAGCGCGTCGCGCCTTCGGTGCGCCACCACTGCTCGATGGCGTCCACGGCGAACGACGGGGTGTCGTAGGTCGTGCCGACGAACATCGTGCCGCGATTGGCCTGCAGGTCATAGATGCCGTAGGGAATCGCGATCCCCTCGGCCTCGGACCGGAAGTCGTGGTCGTTGACAACCACGGGCGCACGATTCCAGGCGACGCCCGCGTTCTTGAAGTGGCCAACCAGTTCTTTCTTCTTGGTATCCACGCTGATGATCGGCGCCGCGTCAGTGACGAAACGCTCCCGAAGCGAGGCGATTTGCTCGAATTGCTCATTCCGCCGTGCCGGCGAGCCAGTGGAGCGTTTCTTCTGATTGACGCGCAAGGAGAACCCCAACTGCGTGAGCAGCCTGGCCACGGTGCGTGGGCCCACGCTGATGCCAAGCGACTGCAGCTCGGCGGCGATCTTCTCGGTGGTCCTTCGGGTCCATTTCAACCCGGACATGGGGTCGCCCGCCGTCTCGTGCGTCATCAGCTCGTCGATGCGCGCGATGACCGCTGGCGTTTTTTTTCCACCGGTCGGCGTCCGGCGCCAGCCCGGCGGACACGCTCGACAGTCACATCGCGGTCCAGGAGGTGGTGCCGCCCGCGGGCCACGGTCCCCGCGTCCAGCCCCAGCAGGTCGGCGATCGCCTGGTCGCCTCCGTGGCCCATCTTGAGCGACTCCAGGCCGGCGTACAGGCGTCGCTGTTGCTCATCGAGCAGGCTGAAAAACAGCACAATCGATGCCTTGAGCTCATCGGGGAGGACATCGACGTGCGGCAGCCGCCCCCCGAGTGGGGTCGCCGCGTCACGGACCCGGCGCGCGGTGAGCTGAGCGTCCCTCGTGGCGGTATCGGGGGAACAGTACAGATAGCGCCCGGCGAAGGACGCACGCGCCAGCTTCTGCTGACGGACCAGCCTCAGCAACGCCCCCTTCACCTCCACGTTGAGGACCCCCTCGAGCTCGGCCACGAAAAATCCGGCGTCGGCCTCCTGGACCAGCGCTTCCGCGGTGGCCAGCAATGTCCCGCGCCGCGAAAACCACACCGAGCGATACGACCACAGGCCCCACGCATCGTACTGGGGGATATCGGCCAACGTGTAATATCGCCCGCGGTGGGAGTAGCTGGTCTGATAGGACAGCTCCGCCAGCTTCCGGAAGATCGTGATGTCCGCTGCGCTCCCCAGGACGTCTTTCAGCTCGGTCATCGTGGCGATCTTCTGCTTCCGCAACAACGTGGTGAGGTCCCGCGCGCGATAGTGTTCGGTTCGCATAATGATAGAGTAACACCTGCAAAGGAGATACTCTATCATTACCTTGCTACCTCGCCGCGGGTGGCCATCGGTGCTACAGGCTGCAATTTCAGGGTCGAGAGGGCCGGCGGACTCAACTCGGTGGAAACCCGTCAGCTAGAATTCCGCCAACAACACTGGAGTTATTTCTGCGCGAACCCTTAGCTACAACGGCTCGACCGTCACGTCGCTGATCGTGACCGTCGACAGCAGCCGCATCTCGTCGGCGACATACTCGGGCGTCAGCGTATCGACCGGCACCTTGCCGCCGTCGACCGCGTAGTTCTCCTGATTCGAGAACAGCACGCCGTCGACGCGGTGAAACGAGATGGCCTTCCTGAACCGAAGGCCGTTGTTGAAGTCATAGCCGAACTGTTCGACGCGGCCGCTCTCCGGATCAAACCAAAACGTGTACGCGTCGTCAGCGTCGTTGCTCGTGCCCGGCGTAAACGTCACCTTGACCCGCTGTAACGCGCGCCCGTCCCAGGTTTCGAGGCCGCGGTCCTCGAAGTGGACATCGCCGCTGTTCAGCGTGTAGGGCAGCAGCGGAAAGAAGACGCGCGCATCGACAAACGCGCGCGCGCGTCGTTCGCCCTCGGCGTCGAGCTCCGCTTCCACCCCCCCGCGCCATTCCGTCACGCCGTCATTCGTCAGCCGCACCCGTCGCTCTGGCCGGTCGTCACCGGCGGGATTCGTCACCACCTGCTCGAAGGTTCCACCGTCCCGCATCGCTTCGATCTGAAAGCTGCCCGAGAGCGACGTGATCGTCATCATTATTCTCGAATGCTCGTAGAGGTCGCCGCCGTGATGCGCAATGGCTTTAGAGACGATTTCAGGCAAGAGTGGCGAGTCGGCGGCGGGTCCGCAGGAGGCGCCGAGCATCGCCGCGACGAACACTATCGAGACCGCGAGGTTCTCATGACGGAGTCTTGGACGCATCACATACTCCTTCTATTCTGGTCGGACGCGCGAGATTTGTGCTGGGCTGTTAGGCGCTGACGCCGGCGGCCGTAATGATCTTGTTGCGGCCGTTCTGTTTGGCTTCGGCGAGCGCCTGATTGGCGGCAGCGACCAGCTCGAGCTCCTCCCAGTTCGAGTCAACCGCGGGCGTCGTGCTCGCCACACCGACACTGACGGTGACACGGTTCGCGATGGGGGGTCGGGGTGCTCGATGCCGAGCCCCTCAACCGCCGCGCACACTTTGTGCGCCATACGATACGCGCCTTGATCGTCGGTGCGGGAGAGCACGAGTACAAACTCCTCGCCGCCGTATCGGGCGACAAGATCACCTGGACGTCCAGTGACCGACGTCAGCGCCCCTCCGACCTTGGTCAGCACCGTGTCGCCGGCCTGATGACCGAGACGGTTGTTGTAGTCACTGAAGTGATCGACGTCGATCATGACGACGGCAAGCGACGTCGCTTCACGCAGCGCCCGCCGCCACTCGTTGCGGAGGTATTCCTGGAAGTGGCTGTGGTTGGCGATGCGAGTGAGCGTATCGGTGCCGGCGAGCCGATGCAGCGTCTGCGTCGCCTCTTCGAGTTCGGTCGTCCGCCGTTCCACCTTTTCCTGCAATGTCTTGATCGTCGCGCGATGGGCCTTCTCGCGTGTCAGATGATAGAGGCCGCTCGCCGCGAGCACGAGCAGACCGAGGGCGCCCATAGTCCGCATCAACCCGAATTTTCGCACACCACCGGACGAACGGCCACCTACAACCGGCCGACAGATGTTGCGACGGAGCCGTGTTTGTTGTTGTAAACATAGGAGATACCAGTGTCTCATAGACGACCCGCTCTTCCGCAACCACGTCAAACGAGCGGATAAATGTGTGCAGAGGCGATAATCGGACGGATGGGCGGACGCGTGCGAGTCTTTGCGCCGGCGACGGCGTCCAATCTTGGTCCCGGGTTCGATGTCCTCGGGCTCGCGCTCGAGCGACCAGGCGACCTCGTCGAAGCTGAGATCGGCGACCGGCCCGGCATCGAGATCGTCGAGGTGAGGGGCGCCGAGTCGTTGAGCACCGACCCGGCAGAGAACGTCGTCGGGATTGCGGCCGCCGCGGTACTCGAAACGCTTGACGTGCGCGACCAAGGCGTCCGGCTTTGGCTGCACAAACAGATGCCGCTTGGCAGCGGCCTGGGCAGCTCCGCGGCCAGTAGCGTTGGCGGCGCCGTCGCCGTCAACGCACTCTTCGGGGGCAACTTGTCGCCCGATGCGATCGTCGCGTGCGCGTTGCGCGGCGAAGCCGTCGCCTCCGGAACCGCCCACGCCGACAATGTTGCGCCAGCGGTTCTCGGCGGCATCGTTCTGATTCGTGCCGCGGACCCGTTGGACCTGATCCCGCTGCCGGTGCCCCAAGCTCTCCGCGTGGCACTCGTGCATCCGCACGCGGAGGTGTTGACGGCCGAGGCCCGTCGGTTGGTGGCGGAGCGTCGGTTCACGATTGGCCAGGTGGTGACCAACCTCGGCAACGTCGCGGCGCTCGTGACGGCGCTGCATCGTGACGACCTCGCCCTCTTCGCACGCAGCATCAAGGATGCGTTGGTGGAACCGATTCGCGCGCCCCTGGTCCCGAGCTACGACCTGGTCAAACGGGCCGCGCTCGACGCGGGCGCCCTCGGCTGTTCGATTTCCGGATCGGGTCCGAGCGTGCTTGCCTTCGCCGATTCGGACACGGCTGCCGACCGGGTCGCCGCCGCGATGGAAGCGGCATTCGCCGCGGCCGGCTTGGCCAGCGACCGGTACGTCGGGCCGGTCAACACTGCTGGTGCCCGGGTGGTGTAATCACGGCACCCTCCCGCTGTAGTGCGAGGTAGCACGAGGCGGAGGTCCCAGCGGCGCCGAACAGCATACACATCACCATGATCTGATAACGAGCCGCGACCAACGGCGGGACGCCGGACAGGATCTGCCCGGTCATCATTCCTGGGAGCGCCACCAGCCCGACCGCGAACAGCGTGTTGATCTGCGGGATCAACGCCGCCTGCAACGCCACCCGACGCGCTTCGTCGTAGCCCGCGCCTCGCGTCCGTTCAGCCTGGAACCGCTCTGCCGACAGACTCACCGCATTCATCGACGCGGCGAAGATCATGCCGCCAAGCGGAATGAGAACGGTCGCCTCGTGCCACGGGTCGGCCGTCAGCACACCCTGCGTGATGATGACCAATGTGGAAACGCCCCCGAGGCCGACCGCCGTGAGCGCCCGTGGATATAGCGAACGCCGGTGTCTCGCCACCGGGCGTAACGCGATCCAGCCGGCTGCCGCAAGCATGATCGTCAGCGTCACCAGGACCACCACGCCGCGTTCGGTGCCGAACAGGAACGTCAGCGCGTAGCCAACCACGGCGAGCTGCAACACCATCCGGCCGACCGCGTGCAGCGTCGTCGCGCCACCCGCCGACCAACGGTAGAGAATGGCGAGCACGACCGCGGTCGGTGCGAACGCGAGGCTGAGGTTGGCGATTGGGATAGGTTCGACAGATCCAGACATGGCCCCGAGCATACCGCGGCTGATGTTGGCAGCCACGATTGCGCCTACGCGCACTCGGCGAGTGACGGCCCGACGCCACAAACCGTGGCTGCGGGACTCTGCTACGCGAACTGGCTAGAAGCTACGCGGGAGTCGCGGCCGCCGGTGCAGGCGGGGACGGGACGATCGGCATCGGTGCCGCCGGCATGATGAACCAGGCCACGAGGGAGGCGAAAACGCCGCAGATGATCACGCCGGGGAAGATCGACAGAATCACCCAGAGCAGCCGCACCGCCATTGCGTCGACGCCGAAGTACGCCGCGAGTCCGCCACAGACGCCGGCCACTTTAGCGTCAGTCGCCGACCATCCGAGCCGCGGTCGGCCGCGGGCCGTGACATCCTGCTCGGCCCCGGGATCAGCCTCGGGAACGATGAGCCACGCCACGATGTAGGCGAGGACGCCAAGAAAAATCGAGCCGGGCACGATCGTCAGGATGATCCACGCCAGTCGAACCAGGACCGGATCGGTGCCGAGGTAGTGCGCGATGCTGCCACAGACGCCGGCAACCTGCCGTTCGACGAGCGACTGCCGGAGCGGTTCCCGTGTGGCTTCGTGGGCGGGGGCGCTGGCCGTTGGTCGGCTCCGCAGAACTGACAGAACAGCGATTCGTCCGAAATCTCGCGTTGGCACTGGCCGCAGGTCATGGGCGACCTCGCCGGCTCGAACCGCCGTGCGTATACGTAGATACGGTTTTCGGGCGACCGGATTCCCCGGTCCGACATCTGTTCGGGTTAGAGATCAGGGTGCGCACGGCGCGCCCTCGCCGGAGCGGCGCCGGGCTTTGGGCCCCGGCTAGCGTCGGCGGCAGGGTTCGGGGCTGCAAGCCCCGTCTAAGGGAGCCAGCCGCTCACCACATGAATGACACGCGCCGGATGGGGAGCCATCAGCATCAGGAACCGCTCATCGTTCTCCGCCACGTCATACGCCGGGAGATTGTCCAGGACATCGCTGAGAAACGGGCCGTCGAAGAGGTGTACCGGATCGCCGATGTCCGGCTCGTCGCCGGTGATCGTTGACTCGTAGACGCCGCGGCCGCGCCGGAAGAACAGGTGGCTGCCGCTCTTGCCCCAGACCGGTTCGGTGCCGCCGATGGGCGACACCCGTATGGCGAGACCTTCAGCGCGGTCGCGGTCGTCGACGCGACGGAGGTAGACCTGATCTCCCTCACCCTCTTCGTCCGAGACGTACGCGATCCAGCGGCCGTCCGGTGAGAAGCGCGGCGCCCGCTCGTTGGCGTCGGTGGCGAGCCACGGCTCCGCGCCAGTCCCGTCCGTCCACATCCAGACATCACGCCCACGCGCAGGGTGAACCTCGTGAAACGCCAAGCGCCGTTCGTCGTGCGACCATGAGCCGGGCGTGCGCTGATCGCCGTCGACCAGCGGGCCGCTCGCAGCGAGACTTGGCAAGCTGATCTGAAAGAGCCGCTGTAGTCCGCCGCGGGACGAGGCGAAGGTCAGCGTCGTGCCACTCGCTGACCAGAGGGGCGAATGGTTGCCACCAGCATCTTCCGTGATTTGCTGCCGGCGACCGGTGACGAAGTCGTACAGCCAGAGATCGCGGCGAAAGATCGCCGTCGTTGCGCCGAACACGACTCGACGGCCGTCTGGGGAGAGCCGCGGCGTCCCATGCGCGACGACGACGCCGTCGAGTGCGTCCGCCCGACCATCTCGGTCGACCCACACGAGCTGATTGCCGGCGCCGGTTGCCGGCGGGGGAACGAAGACCATCGTGCCATCGCGTGACGCCGCGAACCGCGCTTTGCCAAGGCGCCCATAGCCGATCCCGCTGCTCGCGACGCCGTTCAGAACGGGCCGTGGGGACGGCGCGCCGGTCGGATCGATTAGCTCGAGCGGCGCCGCAAACAGCTCGCCCCGGCGGGCGTACACCAGATATGACGCTGCCACGACAAAGCCGCCGCCGTCAGCCGGGAGCAACGGCCGACTTTCCCCGGTGTCGAGGTCGAGGAGCATCAGTCGCGGGTCGTGACCGTAGCGACCGGCGGTGTACAAAAGGAACCGACGGTCGATCACGGACGGCCAGCCATGGGCCGTTTCCCCACCGTCCTCGTCGACCATCCTGAGCGGCGTTGGCGCTCCGCCGACAGCCGACACCTGGCGTAGACCGGTCCCATTCGGACCGGCGAACACGATGACGCCGTCCTCACGCCAGGCTCCGCCGGCGGGGCGACCGGAGACCGGACACACCGTGGCCGCCGTCCCGCTGTCGGTGTCGAGCGTGATCGTTTTCAGAAACCCGTCGGCGAAAAACCCGACTGCCGATCCGTCAGGCGAGAAAAAGGGCTGCGTCGCACCCTCGGTCCCCGGAATGGCGGCCGCGTCGAAGCGATCGAGCGGGCGGACGTAGAGGTCGGTGCGCCCGTCGACGATCGCGGTATAGGCGACCAGCGACGCGTCCGCCGAGACGGCGATGTCGAGCAGGTCGTGGGTCGACGGTACATGAAGCGACATGGCGCGACCAGGAGGCGGCGCGGGCGGAGCCGCCGGCCAGAGCGCCACAACGAGACCGCCCACCGCCGCTCCCACGACCGCGGCGAGGACGACGAGCGCGAGTACGGTGCGACGCGGCATCACTGTGTCTGCGAATAGTGGGATCGCGCGCGGTCGAGGTCGTCCGCAATCTGACGCACGAGTGTCGCCGGAGCCTTGACGCGCACACTCGATCCAAAGCTCCGAATCCAGCTTCGCAGCGCGCCGTCGGTACAGACGTTCATCGTGACCACCAGGGTACCGTCTCGCTCGGACGCCAGCGTCTGTGACGGATGCCAGGTCCGTTCTTGCACATACGGCGCGACGTCCGAAGTGAACTGGAGCTCGACCCGCTCCGGCGTCCCATGGTGGATACCGAGTGAGTGGGGGAACGCGGCGTCGGAGAGATCCTCGATTGGCTCGAACGTTTTATCGAGCGGTGTGAGGTGTCGAATCCGCTCGACGGCGAACGTTCGCACCTCCCGATAGCGCGCGACGTAGGCAAACAGATACAGCCCGCCCTGTGCGTAGACGAGGCGGTAGGGGTCGATCCGATAGCGTTTCTCGCGCCGACTCGACAGCGAGTGGTACCGCATGTCGAGCCGACGCTGGTGCAGGATGGCGTCGAGCAGCCGCGCCGTGGCGGCGCGCTGGAGCTCGTCATCGTGCTTGCGCGTCGGCTCGGTCTTCGCTTGGATGACGTGCGGCAGCCGGTCGAGAAACTGGCGCATCCGGGGCCCGAGTGCCGTCTCGAGCTTGGCGAACGCCGCCCGGAGGTCCTGACCAAACGGTGGAACCGCGAGGCACTCGACGAGCGTCCGACTGAAGTAGAGCGCCGACAACTCGGCAAGAGTGAACGCCGTGTCGTCCAGCGTGCGGAACGGATGTCGGTCGAGCTTCCATCGCTTCGCACCGTCGTCCGAGACGTCGTAGAGCGGGAAACCGGCTTCCTGGAGCGCCTCGAGGTCGCGTCGGATCGTGCGCGTCGTCACGCCGGTCATCTCGGCGAGCTGCCTGATGGTGACGCCACTCGAGGCCTCGATTTCCCGCAGGATCGTCCACTGACGGATGACTTCGGTGTTCCGAGGCATTTCGGTGTCCCGTCCCACGGGTTCGTGCAGCGGTGTGCAGAACCGTAAACGGTCAGGCGACGTCGTATTAGATAGGCGCGACTCAATAATAAGGCGCCGAGGCGTGACCTACCCTGTCACACCCCTCGCGTAGGCTGGAGCCAGAAAGGATACGACGATGGCCCACCACCACGCAGCGACGGTCCGGCAGCTCGACTTCACCTACGACGGCCAGCTTGATCAGGAGGGTCAGCCCGCGCAACGTGGGCCGGTGGCCAAGCCGGTGATCGCGCCGCGTCACGGTGCCGCGCATTTATGCGTCGTCTGTGGGCGCGTTCCGGCCCATCTGACGCTGAAGCTCATGTCAACGTCAGGGAATGCCCGGCGGCGCCGACAGCAGAAGCCAGCCCGACTCTGCTTGCGATGCCATCACGCGGTCATGCAGCAGCTCCGGATGGTGCGAGCGCAGCTCGCCGAGGGCCGGTCCGAGCCGCGGCGCCCATCCGCCGCCGGGGGATTAATCGTCCCGCGTTCCAGCACACTCACTGGCGACCGCAAGTACCGGCAGCTGACCAGATCGCGGCGACGAGCCCAAAAGGCCGCGCGCGCCGCCCTCGAAGTTTAGACGGGGTCTGCGCCCCCGAACCCCGCCGCCGGCATTCGTGGGGGCCCCACTAGCGAGGGAGCCAGGGGGTCTGGGGGAAGCGCGCGAGACTTGGCAGTTCGTTCGAGGGCGATATTTCCCCAGTCCAAACTTAGTCCAATATAAGATCGAGATTGGCTCACGGCAGCGTGGCGCTGCCGCTACGGAGACCCCGGCACGGAGGCTTCGGGGGCGCGTGGAATCGGCACCATACCATCGGATCACCATCCTCATCGCAGCCGGGGCACCCCGGCGGCTCGAGGCCGCGCGCCGGGCGATCGAGCAGGGCTTGACCACCGGCGAAGCGCTGCTCGTCGGACATTCGCGCGAGGCGGCCGACGACCTTGCGCGAGAGATCTCGCTCGCACGCGGCGCGACCTTCGGGCTTCATCGATTCAGCGTCAGGCAGCTTGCTTCGAGAATCGCCGCGGTCGACCTGGCGCGCGGCGGGTTGGCGCCGGCGAGGCGACTAGGAGCCGAAGCGGTCGCGACGCGGGCCGCGTTCGAGGAGACCGAGGACGAGCCGCTCGAGTACCTGCAGCCGATCGCCCGCCTCCGATCATTCGGTCGGACGCTGGCATCGACGCTGCACGATCTGCGGCACGCCGGCATTGCGGTTGAGCAGCTGCGCGAGCTCGGCGCGGGCGGCCGCGACCTCGAGCGCCTCGCGCGTCGTTACGCGAGACAATTGGGAAGCGCGGGGCTCGTCGATTCCGCCGCTCTCCTGCGCGTCGCGACCGACGCGGTCCCCCATATCCATGACCTTCCACTCGAGCGCCCGTTGGTGCTGGTCGATGTCGCGGTGCCGGACGAGGCGACATTCGAATTCGTGTCGGCTATCGCGGCTCGAGCGGCCAGCGTGTTCGCGACGGTGCCCGCTGGGGATGTGCGCACAGCGGCAGCCTTGCGGCGCCTGCCGGGCGCGGTCGCGTCCGCCGATCCCGAGCCATCGTCGACGCCGCTCGACCGCGTGCGGCATTTCCTCTTCGCCGCGGACGACCCACCGCCAGACGACACGCCAGAGGACGCCCCGACGGTCACCTTCTTCTCCGCGCCAGGGGAGGGCCGCGAGGCGGTCGAGATCGCGCGGCTGGTTCTGGCCGAATCGGCACGCGGGATTCGATTTGACGATATGGCGATCCTCCTCCGCTCTTCCACGGCGTACGCCGGCGTCGTCGAGACCGCGCTGGCGCGGGCAGGTGCCGGAGCCTGGTTTGCCAAAGGGACGCGGGTGCCTGACCCGGCCGGCCGCGCGTTTCTCGCGCTGCTTTCATGCGCCGCGGAGCGGCTGTCGGCCCGCAGGTTCTCGGAGTATCTCTCGCTCGCGCAAGTGCCGCGGCTCGATGCCGACGGAGCGCCGCCCACGGACCGCGGCCGATGGGTGGCGCCGGACGGCGCCGAGGAGGTTGTCCCGGCGCCGGCCCTGCCGGCGCAGCTCTCGCTGCTCGACATGCTGGCGGGGCCCGACGAGTCCGTAACCGCCAGCGACGTGGCGGACGACGAAGATGATGAGCCGGTGCTGGCGGGTGCGCTGCGCGCGCCGGCGCGCTGGGATCGGCTGCTGGTCGAATCGGCGGTGATCAACGGCCGTGACCGGTGGGAACGTCGGCTCAACGGACTCGCCCGGGAGTGGGAGCTGAAGCGCGAAGAGCTGCGCACCGAAGACGCGGAGTCGCCCCGCCTCAATACCATCGCCGACAACCTGCGAAACCTGGAACACCTCAAACGATTTGCCCTGCCGGTGATCGATCGGCTGTCCGAGTTCTCCGACGCTGCGTCCTGGGGCGACTGGCTCGACCGACTGGGTACGTTGGCACCGATGGTGCTTGAGAAGCCCGATCGTGTGCTCGCCGTCCTCGGCGAGCTTCGGCCGATGGCCCGCGTCGGGCCGGTGCGGCTTGCCGAAGTGCGACATGTGCTGAATGAACGCCTCACCGAGCTTCAGACCGATCCGCCCCGTCGTCGCTTCGGGCGGGTCTTCGTCGGGAGCCCCGAGCACGTCAGGGGTCGCCGGTTCTCCGTCGTCTTCGTGCCCGGCCTCGCGGAACGTGTCTTCCCCCAGAAGCAACGACAAGATCCGCTGTTGCTCGATGATCGGCGCGAGACGCTGAACGGTAGCGCGACGGCAAGCGACCACCTCGGACTTCCCGACCGGCACGATCTGAACGCCGAAGAGCAGCTGCTCTTGAGGTTGGCGATCGGAGCGGCGACCGATCGCGTGCACCTGTCGTATCCGCGTTTCCAACTCGACGAGGCCCGGCCTCGCGTGCCGTCGTTCTACGCCCTCGACGTCGAACGCGCGCGGACCGGTCGCGTGCCCCATTTCCGCGTCTTAGAGCGACGGGCGTTCCGTTAGGTAGATGCGCGCCTCGCATGGCCGGCTCCGCCCGAGGCGGACCACGCGATTGACGACACGGAGCACGATCTCGGCGTGCTCGGTCCCTTGCTCCACCGCACGGCGATCGCAGATGTCACGGGGCGCGCCCGGTACTTGCTCCGGCTCGACGAAGCCTTACGCCGCTCGCTCACTGCGCGCTGGGCCCGGTGGCAGAAGCCCCGCAATCAGCCCCGCAGCCCGTGGTCGCGGTACGACGGGCTCTACGATGTGTCCGACGAGACGAAAGCCTTGCTTGCCGCGCATCGGCTCGATGCGCGGCCGTACTCCGTCTCGTCACTTCAACGATTTGCAACCTGCCCGTACAAGTTCCTGTTGGCCTCCATTTACAGGCTGCAGCCGCGTGAAGAGGTGGAGCCGATCGAGCGGATGGACCCGCTCACGCGCGGCCGGATGTTCCACGAAGTCCAAGCCGAGTTCGTGCGAGCGCTCCAACGCCGCGACGCGCTCCCCGTGACCGTGTCACGTCTGGGCGACGCAGAGGCGGAGATCGACGTCGTGCTCAATCGCGTGGCCGCTCAGTATCAGGAGGACCTTGCTCCGGCCATTAATCGGGTCTGGTGCGACGAGGTCGAAGCGATGCGTTCCGACCTCAAGGGGTGGCTGCACCACGTGGCCACAGAAGATGGCGCGTGGATTCCGATTCGCGCGGAGTTTGGTTTCGGCTTCGCGCCGGGCGGCGGGCGCGATCCGGAGAGCGTGGCCGACCCGGTGACGCTCGACGGCCGGTGGCGCCTGCATGGGGTGGTCGACCTGATCGAGGCGAAGGCAGGGCCAACCCCGCGCGGCGAGCTACGCGTGACCGATCACAAGACCGGGCGCAACCGAACACGCGAACGCATGGTCGTCGGCGGCGGCGAAGTGCTCCAGCCGGTGCTGTACGGACTCGCCGTCGAGGCCTCGATGGACCGTGCGGTCGGCTCATCGCAGCTGTTCTTCTGTACGTCGACCGGCGGCTTCGAGAAGCAGGTCGTCACGCTAGGCGAGCGAGAGCGACGTCAGGGCATTGAGGTGCTCGAAATCGTCGACCGGGCCGTAGAGGCCGGCATGCTGATCCCCGCCCCGCGCGCGGGCGCTTGCCGCTGGTGCGATTTCCGCGAGGTCTGCGGACCGTGGGAGGAGAAGCGCGCGGCCGACGTCAAGGACCAGACCAAGCTGGTCGACCTGCAGGCGCTGCGTCGACTGCCGTAAGCGATGCCTGACACGACGCTCGTCGATTACGGCGCCCGCGAACGAATCCGGTCATCGCTGGACGAGTCGCTCATGGTCGAGGCAGCCGCGGGTACGGGGAAGACGAGCGAGTTGGTGGCTCGGATCGTCAACGTGCTCGCGTCCGGGCGTGCCCAGGTCGATGAGATTCTCGCGGTCACGTTTAGCGACAAGGCGGCCGGCGAGCTCAAGCTCCGGCTGCGTGAGGAGCTCGAATCCGAGCGTCAATCGCGGCAGACCGATTCCCCTCGGCTGGGTCGGCTCGAGCACGCAATCGCTCACCTCGCGGAGGCCCAGGTGAGCACGATCCACGGGTTCTGCACGGAGCTGCTACGGGAGCGGCCGGTCGAAGCTGGCGTCGCCCCGCGATTCCGCGTGCTGGCCGAACCCGAGGCGCACCGTGTATTCGGGCAAGCGTTCGATCTGTGGCTGCAGGGCGCGCTCGACGCGCCCGGCGAGGGCGTGCGCCGCGCGCTTCGCCGCCGCCCGCCCGCCTTCACGTTCAGCGAACCTGAAGCGGTCGGTGACGGTCCCACCGATCGGATCCGTCGAGCGGCGTGGCGGCTCACGACCTGGAGACGGTACGAGCGGCCGTGGCGGCGCGAGGACTTTCCCAGGGCCGCGGTCATCGATCAGATCGTCGCGCACCTCAAGGAGTTCGCCGACCTGACGGACCTCGCAGCCAACCGCACGCGGGACCGCCTGTTCCTCGACACGCAGCCGGCGCGGTCGGCCGCCCAGAACATTCAGACCACCGACGCCGTACGGCCACGCCGCCGCGACTACGACGGCATAGAGGCGTTGCTGGTGGATCTTGCCGCGAACCGCAACTTCACGAATCCACGGAAGAGCGCCGGCACCCGGTACGGCGAGGGGACGACGCGGGCGCACGTGCTCGACCAGCACACGAAAATCGTTGATGTCTTGCAGCGTTTCAGAAAGGCGGCCGATGCGGACCTCGTCGCGTCGCTCCGTGAGGAGCTGCGGGACCCGATCGCCCGCTACGAGCGACTCAAAGCGGAGGTGGGGAGTCTCGACTTCGTCGACCTCTTATTGAAAGCGCGCGCGCTGATCCGTGATCACGCGGAGGTGCGACACGCCGTCCAGCGCCGCTACACTCGCATCTTCGTCGACGAGTTCCAGGACACCGATCCGCTGCAGGCAGAGATCCTGCTGCTCCTGGCAGCGTCCGATCCCGCCGAGGACGACTGGCACCAAGTTGTGCCCGCGCCAGGCAAGATCTTCCTGGTTGGCGATCCGAAGCAATCGATCTATCCCTTTCGCGGCGCCGACATTGGCGTGTACCGCCGGGTCAGAGACCAACTCGGCCGTGCCGGTGTTGCGCCCGTGGCGCTCACCACCAGCTTCCGGGCGGTGCCGGCCATTCAACACCTCGTCAATCGCGCCTTCGCGCCGCTCATGACGTCGCCGGCGACGGAGACGGACAGTGCGCACGCGAGCTACGTGCCCCTCGCGCCGTATCGCGCCGAGCACGAGGCGCAACCGGCGATTGTCGCTCTTCCCGTTCCCAGGCCGTATGGTTACCGGCGTATTGCCGGCACCGCCATTGACCGCTCTTTTCCCGATGCGGTCGGCGCGTTCGTCGAGTGGCTCGTTCGTGAGAGCGGATGGACGGTCGCGGAAGGCGGGGCAGACGATGGCGGCGAGGTCGGACGCGTGCCGGTCGAGGCGCGGCACGTCTGCCTGCTGTTTCGTCGATTCGACGCCTTTGGCTCCGATGTCACGCGAGCGTACGTCAACGCGTTGGAGGCACGCGGGATTCGCCATCTGCTCGTCGGGGGACGAACCTTTCACGAGCGCGAGGAAGTGTCGACCATTCGCGCGGCGCTCGCCGCCATCGAATGGCCCGACGATGAGCTCTCGTTGTTCGCGACGCTCCGAGGCTCGCTGTTCGCGGTCGACGACGAGACACTGTTCACATATCGCCATCACGTGGGCCGGCTGCATCCGTTTCGGGTGCCAAACGACGTCGCGAGCGGACGCGAGGGTGACCAAAGCCGGTTTGCGCCGGTTGTTGACGCGCTCGACCTGCTCCGTCGTCTTCATCGACAACGCAACGTCGTCCCGCTGGCCGAGACCATTGGCCGGCTGCTGGCGGAGACGCGCGCGCACGCCGGGTTGGTGATGCGCCCGGCGGGCGAGCAGGTGCTCGCCAACGTCTTGCAGACCGCCGACATGGCCCGTCGATACGAAGGGAGCGGGGGCCTGTCGTTCCGAGGGTTTGTCGAGCATCTGCGCGACGAGGCGGCCGAACGTCAGGCGAGCGAGGCCCCGATTCTCGAGGAGGGGAGCGACGGGGTGCGCATCATGACGGTCCACAAGGCGAAGGGGCTCGAGTTCCCCGTCGTCATACTCGCCGACCCGACGTGCAAGCTGCACCGCACCAAACCGGACCACTTCGTGGACCCGGACCGCGAACTGTGTGCCCTCACGCTAAACGGATGGTCGCCTCTCGATCTTCTCGATCACGAGCGGGAGGCGATCGATCGCGACCGGGAAGAGAGCATCCGGCTTGCGTACGTCGCTTCGACGCGCGCGCGCGACCTCTTGGTCATTCCGGCGATTGGCGACGGTCCCCAGGAGGCGAGATGGACCGACCCGCTCCATCCCGCGATCTATCCTCCGCTCGAGACGCGGCGCAGCCCCGAGGCGGCACCCGGCTGTCCCACCTTCGGACTCGACTCCGTGCTCGATCGCCCCGATGGCGATCCCGCCAGCGCGGAGACCGTCGCGCCGGGTCTCCACCGGTTCGAGACCGCCACGACCGCCGGCGACACGCGGGGCAACGTCGTGACGTTTCCGGGCGCGGCCGCCCCTGCCTCCAGCCCCGGGCCGTCGGCACCCGGCTATTCGGTGGTCTGGTGGGATCCGCGGCGCCTCGGGCTCAATGTCGAGGCTCGGTTTGGTATTCGCCAGGAAGAGCTCCTGTCGAAGGAGACGCCGCCCGAGGTGGTGGAGTCCGACCTCCAACGGTACCGCGCGTGGCGTCACGGACGGGATGACGCGGCCGAGCGCGGCGCACGGCCGAGCGTGGTGGTGACGACGGCGACCGAGCGCGCGAAGTCGCTCGCCGAGCGTCCGGGCGACCGCGGCGTGGTGCCGGTTGCCGACGTCGAGATGGTTGACGTGTCGGACGCGGTCGTGGACGCGAGCGCCGCCTCACGACCATCGGGCACCCGTTTCGGTTCGCTCGTTCATGCGGTGCTGGCGACGGTGCCGCTCGAGACACCCGACGACGCGCCGGCCCTGGTCGAGGAGCTGGCGACACTCCACGGCCGCATCCTCGGCGCGACCGACGACGAGGTCTCGGCGGCCGCCCCCCTCGTTCGTCGCGCGTTGGAGCACCCGCTGCTGCGGCGTGCCGGTGACGCCGCGCGGCGCGGCGATTGTCGTCGGGAAGTGCCGGTGACGTTACGTGAAGACGACGGCGAACTGGTGGAAGGTGTCGTCGACGTCGCGTTTCGTGAGCGCGGCGCCTGGACCGTCGTTGACTACAAGACCGACCGCGAGCTCGACGCCGCCGACGGCGCGCTCGAGGTATATCGTCACCAGGTCGCGCTCTACGCCCACGTGATCACCACGGCGACGGGTGAGCCGGCCCACGCGGTGATCATGCGGGTATAGGACCGCGGGGCGGAGTTACACTGATCCGGTGGCTGCCTTCGTCCGATCTGTCGTGGCGCTCGTCATGGTCAGACGGGGCCTGCGGCCCCGAACCTTGCCGCGGTCACTCGCGGGGGCCCCCATGCCCCGCTCCGTTCCCGCGGGGTGCGCCGTGCGCGCCCTGACCCAGATCGTGTGCATCGCGGCGACACTTGGCATAGTCCTCGGCGCGTCGTCGCGCGCGGAAGGCCCGCTGCCGTTGAGCGTCATGACGTTCAACATCCGGACGGCCAACATCAGCGACGGCGCCAATGCGTGGCCTCAACGCAAGGCGCTGGTGGCCGACACGATCGAGCGGTACGCCCCGGAGGTGGTCGGTCTGCAGGAGGCGCTCGACGAGCAGATCGAGTACCTGGCCGCGGCCCTGCCCGACTACCGCTGGCTGGGGATCGATCGCGGGCTCAACGGCGGCACCGGCCTCAGCGAATACACGCCGATCTTTTATCGACATGCGGAGCTGATCCCGATCGAGTCGGGGACCTTCTGGCTGTCGTCGACGCCCGATGGTCCGAGTGGTTCGGGATGGCGTCGCAATGTCTCCCGGATCGTCACGTGGGCCCGTTTCCATCACCTGGCCACGGGACGTCGCGTTCATGTGTTCAACACCCACCTGACGCTCAGGCGAGGTTCGCGGCAGGTCGCCTCGGCCACAATGATCACGTCGCGCGTCGCGGCGCTCCCCGCGGGCACGGCCGTCATCGTGACCGGAGACTTCAATGCGGTTGCAGAGACCAGCGACACGTGGCGCGCCGCAACGGGTGGCGGGCTACGGGACGCGTGGCTCGCCGCCGACGAACGTCGCGGTCCACCACGCACGTCGGGCGAGTTTGGACCGCCGCAAAAGGCACAGGAGGGACGCATCGACTGGATCCTCGTCGGCGGTCCGGTCGAGGTCCGATCGGTCGAGACGGTTGTCCACCACGCGGAGGGTCGCTATCCGTCCGACCACTATCCCGTCGTCGCGCGGCTCGATGTTCGGTAGCAAGCGCTCGCGCTTGACCTGGGAGCCCCTATCCTGCGAGGTGCGCCCGGAAGAATCCGATCGTTCGATTCCACGCCAGCGCGGCGGCTGCCTCGTTGAAGCGCGGCGTCGAATTGTTGTGGAAGCCGTGTAGCGTCCCCTCGTACGTCTGCATCTCGTACGTCACGCTGTTGGCCTGAAGTGCCGCCTCGTAGTCGGGCCACATCGAGTTGATGCGCGGATCGGTGCCGGCATAAATGATCATGAGGGCCGCCTCGATCTTTGGCACATCCGCGCTCGCGGCGGCGGCGCCGTAAAAGGGCACGCCCGCATCCAGATCGCTGCCCAGGGCGACGGCGAGGCGATTGGTCATCCCGCCACCCCAGCAGAACCCGGTGGCGCCGAGCCGGCCGTTGGAAAGCTCGTGTCCCTTGAGATAACGCGCGCTGTTGATCATATCTTGATCCAACTGCGCCGGCTCGAGGCTCCGCTGCAACTCGCGTCCATCATCATCGTTGCCGGGATAACCGCCGACGGGAGACAACCCGTCCGGGGCCAGCGCCAGGAACCCGGCCACTGCCGCGCGTCGCGCCACGTCCTCGATGTGCGGATTCAGCCCGCGGTTCTCGTGGATGATCTGGACGGACGGAAACGGCCCCTCGCCCGTCGGCTGTACGAGATAACCGCGCATCGTCCCCGACGTGCCACCGGGCGACGGGTACTCGACGTAGTTGCCCTTCAGACGCGAATCGGTGAAGGAAATGGTCTGGGCCTCGGCATAGCGGGGTAACAACGCCTGCGCCATCCAGAGAGCGGAAACTCCTCCGATCGTCATTGCCGCGGCGCGGGTGAGGAACTCGCGCCGGTCGATTCGACCGTGGCAATACTCGTCATAGAGGTCGAAGACCCGGGGGTCGATCTTTTCAAGTTCCGTCATTGGTCGCGCTCCTTGGACTGGCCCCCACGATGGCCGACAGGCCTAATATAGGCCTTCGATGGCCAGGCGACAATGGTTTCGATGCAAGCCGGCGCGGTGAGAAAACCTTGTGACAGGCCACTAGCCCGCGCCGAGGTTTTGGGGATCGCACGTGTGACAGAATGGGCGGTAGGGCCGTTCCGTGAACGCGAAGCGCAAGCAGCCGAGGACCGAGAAGCGACGTTCGAGCCGCGGGTCGTCCAGTCGGCAGGCACGCTCCGGTAACATCTCCCGTCGTTTCCTTGGCGTCGTCGCGGCGCTGGTCGCGCTCGCGGGCGGCGGCTGGGTCCTCCGCTCGGCCGGGTCGGGGTCGGTCCTCGTCCAGTCAGGCAACATCGTCCGGTCGCTCCAGGTTCAGGTCCACCGACGCGTTCCCCATGACCCCGCGGCATACACCCAGGGCCTGATCTGGTCTGAGGGCAAGCTCTACGAAAGCACCGGTCAATACGGACGGTCGGACCTCCGACGGCTCGACCCCCAGACCGGCGGCGTCGAGCAACAAGTCCCGATCTCGAGGGCGTTCTTTGGTGAGGGGCTGGCCCGTGTCGACGATCATCTGATCATGTTGACCTGGAAGGCGCAGCGCGCATTCGTCTTTGGCGTCGATCGGTTCGACCCGGTCGAGACGCTGCGGTATCGCGGCGAGGGGTGGGGGTTGTGCAATGACGGCGGTCGTCTGATCATGAGCGACGGGTCGAGCCGGCTCACGTTTCGCGACCTGGAAACGTTCGAGGAGATCGGCGGAGTCGAGGTGACGCTCCGTGGGGCGCCGCAGACCCAGCTCAATGAGCTGGAATGTGTAGACGGTGCCGTCTACGCCAACGTCTACACCCATGATTTCCTCGTGCGGATCGATCCGACCAGCGGCCGCGTCACCGACTACATCGAGGCGTCGGGCTTGCTGACGCGGGAGGAAGCGCGCGACGTCGAGGAGCTGAACGGGATCGCCTACGACCCCGAGAACGAGCGGTTCTACATCACCGGCAAGCTGTGGCCGATGATGTTCGAAGTGACCTTCGAACCTTAGACGGGGCCGAAGCGGCGCCGTCGCAGGTTCGACCTCTCATCGTCGAGTTAGCGCCCCAGCATTGGTCTCTCTCGAAATCCGCGTCGTCGCGGCGAGGGTTGGCTGCTTCCGGTTGCCTGGTGGCGGTTCCTCCGACGGATTTCTCCGAGAGACCAACTGCTGAGCCGCTACGAACCTGTCTGTGGCAATCGCCCTCTACCGCCGTGGCGCTGCGGTCCGACCGCCGCTGTTCCCGCCCCCGCCACCGCGTGAGTAGCCGCCGGAGGTGACACGACTGCCGCCGGCGGAGCTCCCGCCCCGCGACGACCCGCCTGACGACGGTGCCGAGGCGTTGGTCCCGCCGCTACTCCCGCGCGGCTTGGCGGTCCTGCCGCCACCACTCAGGTCGACGGTCCGCGGCACGACGCGGGTGTAGCCGAGGCGGTCGATCGCACGGCCGGACGGGACGGCGTCAGCTCCTTGCAGCGCGATAAACGGGCTCGCGGCACCGCCGTAGAAGTACGGGCTGTACCTAGACCCCCACCCGCCGTACCCCAGCGGGGTGATGTAGTACGGATAGAGATCGTTGTACCAGACCGGGTCGTAGTATGAGGGCGACCCCAAGCCACCGAAGCTACCGCTCGCCCAGCTGCCCCCGCCCCCGCCGGTGCGGCGCTCGACAACGAACTGCTCCGGGTACGCGAGCGCGACCAACAAGTCGATCACACCGCCGTCGATGCCGGCGTCGTCCAGCTCGATGAGCGTGTCGCTGTCGAGGGCGAGCCTCGGCTCGGTCTCGGCGAGCATCGCCTCGACGACGCGGGCATCGGCTTGCTGCGCGGCTTCCCGTACGTTCGGCAATCCGAGCGACTCGGCGCTGGCAGTACGCGCTTCGCGAATCTCCCGGGGGCTGGCGGGCAACGTCGCGGCGTTGCCGATGAGCTCACGGCGCTCGGTCTCGGTGACCGGGTTGTAGCGGCGGATCTCGAGATGCTGTCGATCCCCGACCTCGACGAGCTGCATGTCGACCCACGTCGACCGAGTGGAGAAGAGGCTGATGCCGCTCATTCGGCGCGGAGAGGCGGTACCGCATTGAAGCTCGGCCCGGGTGAAGAGGCGGCGGCCATCCGACGACCAGACGCGCTCTTCCCACCCCTGACACTCGCCATCGGCGACCTCGCGGCGCGTGCCGTCGGCCACTAACACCCGCTCGACCAGGATTCGGCCGCTCGCACTCGCCGATAACAGCGCACCCGCCCCGTCGTCGGTTGGTGTCATGCAGACGAACGTACGGTCGGGAAACTCCGCGCCTCGACCCGCCGCGCGCTCGACTTGCTCTTCCCAGAGTTGCCAGCAGCCCATCCAGGGGAGCCAGCGCGCGTCCATGCTGGCGGCGCCCCCTTCCGGGGTCGTCGGGGCCTGAGCGGCCGCCGGGAGCGCGAGCAGCGCGACCGCGGCGAGCGCGGCGAGCGGAACGGCGGCGATCGAAACGGCGTGGGATTGAATGCGATGCATGGTTTCGTCCTTCGTCTCTACCACTATCTGTTAGAACACGAACCGAACGCCAGCGCCAATTCGCAGTCCTGTGAGGTCGATCGGATCAAACCTGGAAAAATCGCGCTTCAGCTCGGCGTCTGCCCAGACGTAGCGCGCCTCGCCTGTGATGAAGATATTTGGCGTGACGCGGACATCAACGCCGCCGAACGCATGGGCGCTCGGTGTCCACCCGCTCGACTCGAAGCGGGCGCCGAAGATCGCCAGGTCCGTGAAGTCGACGAAGTCGCCGACCTGCTCGAATTGGTACCACAGAAAGCCACCGCCGCCTCCGACGTACGGAACCACCGGACTCGGAATGTAGGAGTACTGACCGATCGCCCGCCCGCGCGGCGTGATGGCGAATTCGACGCTGCCGACGATGTCGACCTGTCGCAGCGTCGTGTCCTGCTCGATCGGCAGATCATGGATGTCCGTGAACTCGCGAAACTCGG
The DNA here is from genome assembly GCA_963662965.1 of Vicinamibacterales bacterium. Lineage (GTDB taxonomy): Bacteria > Acidobacteriota > Vicinamibacteria > Vicinamibacterales > UBA8438 > DTWD01. Next base: position 2,081,755 of record OY759970.1, read on the forward strand.
AGCGCGCGAACGCGCTGGTGAAGTCGACGCCGGTCCGCAGATCGAGCCGGGGCGTCACGGCGAAGCCGACATCGACCGTCATGCCGGGCGCGTTGAAATCACTCCTCTTGAGCGTCAGTTGGTCGGTGGTGAAGTCGAACAACTCGCCCTCCGCGCGAGCCTGGTTCCACTGTCCGCGGATCGCGATGGAGTGGCCCGGTCGCCCGAACAAGAAGTCGGGCCGCTGCTGCGCGCCGGCCGATCCGGTGGCGACGACAACAACGACGAGAGCGCCGAGGGCCGGCGCTCCCCGCCGCCGCAGAATGTGCCCGGAGGCCAAGCTCCACATCACATGTCTCCACACTCTAACTGTGCACGGATCGTACCAGCACGAGCGAGGGAATTCCCGAGGATTTGCACTCGCGCCGCCGTCCGCCCGTCCGGACACTGTCCCGTCGGGCGGACCGATCGGGTGGCTGTGCTATGCTGCCGACAGAGTCAGGGAAACGCGGCCTTCCTGCCACCTTGGCCCCGACCAGCTCGGGCCGAATTCCCCTGGACCAGGACCAGCTGATGCGGCGGTTATGCGTACCGCGGAATGCGTTGGTGGCGTTGACTCTTGTCGGCGTCGCGCTTGCTGTGCGCGCACTCGTCCCCGACACCGCGGCGCAACCGGCGGCGGCGGATGACGGCGACGTCTTCACCCAGCGGGTCCAGCGCGACCAGCGGGGGTTCGACCCGCGCCAGATCCTCGACCAGGGCCGCGGCACGATCAAGAGTCCGGCGGGTCCCCACGAGTTCTACTTCACGCGCGCGATCTACAGCAGCGGCTGGGGGTATGGACGATGGGCGGTCGACTATCCGAAAGCCGATCGTCAGTTCATGGCGATCGTCAACCGCCTGATCGACGTCGATGGATCGCCGCGCGAGAATGCGATTCGTCTCGACGATCCAAACATCCGGAAGTATCCGTTCCTGTACGCGCTCGAGGTGGGCGACATCGCGCTAAGCGCCGCCGAGGTCGAAGGTCTGCGGAACTACCTTCTGGCCGGTGGCTTTCTCGTCATCGACGATTTCTGGGGTTCCTGGCAGTGGGCCAACTTCGAGCGGCAAATCCGCCAGGTGTTCCCCGAGCATCCGATTATCGATGTTCCGCTCGACCATCCGATCTTCAACACCGTCTATCACATAGATGAGGTGTTGCAGGTGCCGGCGTACGGCAACTACTGGGGCGGTCGCACGTGGGAGCAGGACGGATACACCGCGCACGTGCGAGGGATCTTTGACGAAAAGGGCCGGCTGATGGTCCTCATTAACTGGAATACTGATCTCGGTGACGCGTGGGAGTGGGCGGAGCGTCCGGAGTATCCGCTGAAGTTCTCGACCTTCGCCGTTGAGATGGGCATCAACTTCATCGTGTACGCGATGAGCCACTAGCTCGTGACGCGAGCTGAAACGGACATCATGCACTCGTTCGGGTCCTTGCGGAGTGCCCGCGGGGGGCCGGAGCGCAGCCCCGTCTAGGTATGGACTCGTTCTTCGAGCTGTTTTTCAAATATCGGCCGCTGATGTTCGAGCAAGGCGACTTCGCCTTCCGAGCATCGTGGTCCGGCGGACTCGCGTTCGTGGCGGTGGCGGCCGCGGCGGTGGCGACGTGGCGCTCGTATACGCAGGTGCGCGGCAACAGCCAGCCGATCGACCGCGTCATTCTGGCGGCCGTGCGGCTCGTCGCGCTGACGGTGCTCGCCTTCTGTTTGATGCGGCCGGTGCTCGTCCTCTCGTCGGTGGTGCCGCAACAGAACTTCCTCGGCGTGTTGATCGACGATTCGCGTAGCATGCGGATCGCCGATGGCGACGAAACCGAGCGTCTCCAATTTGTCCGGGACCAGCTCGCGACACCGGAGGGCGATCTGCGCGCCGCGCTCAACGAGCGCTTCGCCCTTCGTTTCTTCGGATTCTCGACTGAAACCGACCGGCTCGATGTCGTCGACGAGCTCGACTTCAACGGCACGCGTACCCACATAGGGCAAGCGCTCGCTCACGCCCACGACGAGCTCTCCGCGGTGCCGCTCTCGGGGCTCGTCGTCGTCACCGACGGCGCCGACAATGCGTTGGACGGCCTCGCCGAGTCGTTGCTTCCGATTCAGGCCGCCGGCGTCCCGGTGTTTACCGTCGGTCTGGGCCGCGAGGAGTTCGCCCGCGACATTCAGCTCGGCCGCGTCGAGACGCCGCGTCGGGTGCTCAAGGGGGCATCGCTCGTCACCGATCTCGTCGTGACGCATCGCGGGTTCGGCGGCGAGACCGTGACCGTACAGGCCGAGGATGAGGGCCGCATCGTCGGGTCGGAGGAAGTCGTGCTGGGCGGTGACGGCGAGCCACAGACGGTGCGGATGCGCTTCACGGCGGGGGAGGAGGGGCCGCGGCTCTTCACCTTCCGCGTCTCGCCCCAGCCCGGCGAGATGGTCACGCAGAACAACGCCCGCCAGTCGCTCGTCGTGGTCGAGGATCGGCGGGAGAAGCTGCTGTACTTCGAAGGCGAGCCGCGATTCGAGGTGAAGTTCCTTCGTCGCGCGGTCGCGGATGACGAGAACCTACACGTCTCCATTCTGCAGCGCACCGCGGAAAACAAGTTCATGCGGCTCGACGTCGAGGGGCCGGACGACCTGGTGGGCGGCTTTCCGCGAACTCGCGCGGAGCTGTTCCGGTACCGCGGGATCATTCTCGGCAGCATCGAGGCGAACTACTTCACGCCCGACCAGCTTCGCATGATTGCCGACTTCGTCAACGACCGGGGCGGTGGCCTGTTGATGCTCGGCAGTCACCGCTCGTTTGGCCAGGGCGGCTACGCCGGCACACCGGTGGCCGACGTGTTGCCGGTCGTGCTCGATGAGGCCCGCGGGGAGGGCGACGAGAGCTTCTTCGTCGAAGTTGGCGTCGAACCGACACGCGCCGGCGCGGCCCATGCGGCGACGCAGATTGCCGACACCGAGGAAGCGTCGGCCGCGCGATGGCGCGAACTCCCCCCGATCACCATCGTCAACCCGATTACGGAAGTGAAGCCGGGCGCGACGACGCTGCTGACGAGCGACGGGGCGGGTGGGACCGACGAGCTGGTGGTACTCGCGTTCCAACGGTACGGCGCGGGAAAAGTCGTGGCGTTTCCCGTGCAGGATTCCTGGATGTGGCAGATGCACGCCGACATCGCGGTCGATGACATGACGCACGAGACCTACTGGCGGCGCATGTTGCGATGGCTCGTCGACGGGGTGCCGGATCAGGTGGTCGTGGATCTGCCACAGGATCGTGTGCAGCCGGACGAAACGGTGATGGTGCTCGCAGCGGTCGGCGACGCCAACTTCGAGGAATTGAACAATAGCTCGGTCGTCGCGTCCGTGACGCATCCCGACGGCGACTTCACCGACTTGCCGATGGAGTGGACGGCGGAAAAGGACGGCGAGTACAGGACGAGCTTCACACCGACGGCCGAAGGCTTCTACGAGGTGCACGTCGAGGCGATGTCGGGTGATGAGGTCATTGGCGACGACACGGCTTACATTCAGGTGGCGCCGAGCGACGTGGAGTACTACGACTCGACGATGCGCTCGTCGCTGCTCGAGCGTATCGCCGAGGAAACGGGCGGGCGTTTCTACACCCCTGACACCGTCTCATCGCTGGCCGATGACATCCAGTACGTCGGCGGCGGCGTGACCGTGGTCGAAGAGCACGACCTCTGGGATATGCCGGCGCTGCTGCTCCTGCTGGGTACGCTCGTTCTCGGCGAGTGGGGGTATCGCCGCTTCCGGGGGTTGGCGTGAGGAGCCTCTCGGCGAGGTTGCTCGTGGTCGTGTCGCTGCTGATGGTCGCCGCCCCAGCCGAGGCGCAGCAGACTCACCTGCTGGTGATTGTCGGCCTCGGCGGCGAGCCGACGTTTACCGAGCGGTTTCACGAGTGGGCCACGTCGTTGATTGACGTCGCGACCGACCGCTACGGGGTCCCGAAGGACAACGTCACGTATCTCGGGGAGAAGGTCGAGATCGCCCCGGCGCGGATCGCGGATCGCTCGACGAAAGAGAACGTCGCCGCCGCGATCGAGGCGATCGCGGACCGTGCGGCGCCGGCCGATCACGTCGTCATCGTGTTCTTCGGGCACGGCAGCTTTACCGACGCCGCGCGCATCAATCTTCCGGGGCGCGACCCGTCGGCAGACGACTTCGCGCTGCTCCTCGACCGACTCGGTAGCCAGCGGGTCACCTTCGTCAATACCGCCAGTGCCAGCGGACCGTTCGTCGAGGCGTTGTCGGCGGAGGGCCGCGTGGTCATGACGGCGACCAAGACCGGCCGCCAGTGGAACGCCGCGGTCTTCGGCGGGCACTTCGTCGATGCGTTTACCGACGGCGAAGCGGCGGCCGACCAGAACAAAGACCAGCGCATCTCGATGCTCGAAGCGTTCACCTACGCCCGCCTGAAGGTCGCCGACGAGTTTGAAGCCGACGGGACGTTACAAACCGAGCACGCGCTGCTCGATGACAATGGCGACGGCGTCGGCGCGGATGAACCAGATCCCCTCACCGGTGACGGCCAGCTGGCCCGCACGCTCTTTCTCACGAGCGGGGAAGATATTGCCGCCTCCCGCATGGCCTTTCCGGATGACCCGGAGCTGCGCGTGCTCTATGACGAGCGCGCGGCGCTCGAGGAGCGCGTTGAGGCGCTCCGCGGCTTGCGTGACGGTACCAACCGCGAGGAGTACGAACGGGAGCTCGAGACGGTGCTTGTGGAGATCGCCCTCACGGGCCGTGAGATTCGTCGCCTCGAAGAAGCGAAAGGGGCCCCAAGGCCCCAATGACTCCGCAATGACCTGGGTCTGGGCAACGACGCGTGTGTGGACCATGGCCGCCGTGGCCACGGCGGCGCTTCTGGCGATGCTGGCGACCGCTGGCCTCGCCGGCGCAGACGTGGCGCCGGGAAATGTCCCGTACGACGGACGGCTCGTCTTCGTGCGCCTCAAATATGAAATGCCGCGAGGTCTCCAGACTGGTTTCTTTCGCCAAGACATCAAATGGGCGCACGACTACCCGCGGGCTGAGCAAAACCTCACCAGGATCCTCGACGAGATCAGCCTGCTCGACGTGTACCAAGGTCCGAACGGCGGCAACGTGCTGGCCCTCGACGACCCCGAACTGCACAAGTTCCCGTTTGCCTACATGTCGGAGCCGGGATTCTGGCGGCCGACCGAGTCAGAGGTGGTCGGCCTGCGGACGTATCTCCTGAAGGGTGGCTTCGTCATCTTCGACGACTTTACGGCCGACCATTGGTACAACTTCACCGAGCAGATGGACCGCGTGTTGCCCGGGGCGCGGCCGCTCGAGCTCGATCTTGCGCACCCGATCTTCCGGTCGTTCTTCGAGATTGAAACGCTCGAGATGGCCCCGATGTACGGACCGCCGCCGACGTTCTGGGGCTACTTCGAGGACAACGACCCACGGAAGCGGTTGATTGCGGTGGCGAACTACGACAACGACATCGGCGAGTACTGGGAGTACTCCGACACCGGGTGGTTCCCGATCGACCTGACGAACGACGCGTACAAGTTCGGCGTGAACTATGTGATGTATTCGTTGACACACTAGTACCCCTGGTCACACAAGGCTGAGCCCAGAGCCAGGGGCCGACGCGAGCAACAACGACGGGGGAGCGCACCTTGGATTTCGATCTCAACAACACCGAACCGGCCGACCTCGAGGCGCCTGACGATATTGCGCTGGCCGATCGCATGAAGGCCGGTCGCGAGCTGATTCTCTCGGAGCTTCACAAAAAGATCATCGGGCAAGACGAGATCATCAATCAGGCGCTCCTCACGCTGTTCGTCGGCGGCAACAGCTTGATCGTCGGCGTCCCGGGGCTGGCCAAAACGCTACTGATTCAGACGATGGCGCAAGTACTCGACCTGAAGTTTTCGCGAATTCAGTTCACACCCGACCTGATGCCGTCGGATATCACCGGTACCGACATCATCCAGGAGGACCCCAAGACCGGCGGCCGCAAGATGGTGTTTGCCCCCGGGCCGGTGTTCACCAACATTCTGCTGGCCGATGAGATCAACCGGACGCCGCCAAAGACCCAGTCGGCGCTGCTCGAGGCGATGCAAGAACATCGCGTGACGGTCCAGGGGCGGACCTACGAGCTTGATGAGCCGTTCTACGTGTTTGCGACGCAGAACCCGATCGAGCTCGAGGGCACCTACCCGTTGCCCGAGGCGCAGCTCGACCGCTTCATGTTCCACATCGTGATCGACCATCCCCCCGAGGATGAGGAGATGGAGGTGGTCCGCACGACGACGATCACGAACAATCCCGACTTTCAGCACGCGGTGACCGGCGCCGACCTCGTTGCGTTTCAAGAGCTCGTCCGCAAAGTCCCGGTGTCGGAGGTCGTGATGCGCTACACGCTGAACTTGGTGCGGACGAGTCGGATGAAAGGGAGCGATGCTCCTGAGTTCGTGTCGAAATGGATCCAGTACGGCGCCAGCGTGCGCGCCGCGCAGTATTTGATCCTCGGCGGCAAGGCACGTGCCTTGACGCAGGGCCGTTATCATGTGAATTTCGACGACATCCGCGCATTGTCGCTTCCGGTGCTCCGGCACCGTCTGCTGCTGAACTTCCACGCCGAAGCTGAGGGCATCACGTCAGACCAGCTCGTCCCCCAACTACTCGAAGCGGTGCCCGTCCCGGTGTCGCGGATGTAGACGTGCCGGAACCGTCTTCCACGCCCGGCGCTCGATTCGTCGACCCGAAGGTGCTCGCGCGGATCGGCAACCTGAAGCTCCTGGCGCGCCGCGTCGTCGACGGGTTCATCAACGGTCTGCACAAGGCGCCGTATCTCGGGGTGTCGGTCGACTTCGCCGAGCACCGCGGCTATATGCCGGGCGACGACATTCGGTTCATCGACTGGCGCGTATTCGCGCGGACCGACCGGTTCTACGTCAAGCAGTTCGAGGCCGACACCAACGCCAACTTCTCCGTGTTGTTCGATATCTCGCGGTCGATGAGCTTCGCGAGCGGTGGCATCTCGAAGCTCGACTACGGCCGCTATCTCGCGGCCTGCTTGACGTACTTCGCGACGAAGCAGCGGGATCGTGTCGGCATCGTGACGTTCGACAACGACATCGTGACGCGGGTCCCGCCGTCGGCGAAGCATCTCGATGTGGTGCTCCACACGCTCGACCGGATCGATGCCGGCCGGCCCGGCTCGTTCGAGAAGCCGTTGTTCCGGGCGACCGAATTCTTCAAGCGCCGCGGGATCGTGCTGTTGATCTCGGACCTCTATGAAGAGCCGCAGACCATCATTGATGGCCTCAAGCCGATCAGCTACGCCGGCAACGATGTGATGGTGTTTCACGTGCTCGATCCGGCCGAGGTCGACTTCCCGTACGATGAAGCGACGAGCTTTCAGGACCTCGAGACCGGCCGCAAGATGCCGGTTGTGCCGGAGAAGCTGCGGGAACAGTACCGACAGCTCGTGCAAGAGCACATCGACACGCTCTCGAAGCTTTGTAATGAGCATCGGATCGACTACGCGTTCTTCAATACCGCCCAGCCGCTCGACCATGGGCTCTTCAAGTTCCTGGCGATTCGCGAGAAGCTGAACCGGGTTCGATAGAGGATAGGCACGAGATGGGATTGCTGGCTCCGTTGTTTCTGCTCGGCGTCGCAGGCCTCGCCGTCCCGATCATCATTCACATGATCCAGCGCGAGCGAAAGGAAGTCCTGGAGTTTCCGTCGCTCATGTTCGTGCGCAAGATCCCGTTTCACTCCTTTCGCCGTCAACGCATCCGGCACTGGTTCCTGTTGCTGCTGCGATGCGCCGCGCTGTTGTTCCTCATCTTGGCGTTCTCCCGGCCGTTCTTTCGCGCGTCGGCACTGGCGGCCGTCACCGATGGCGCGCGCGAGGTCGTCATTCTGCTTGACCGCTCCTACAGCATGGGTTTGGACGACCGCTGGTCGACGGCCCAAGACGCGGCCACCGATGCGATCAATGGGTTGGCTCCCGACGATCGCGCCACCGTCATCCTGTTCGACAACGGGGCCGAGGCCGGGGCCCGGTCGACGGTCGACCGCGCCAGCTTGAGGGGCCTCGTGGCGGATGCCGAGGTCGGGTCGGGGGTCACGCGCTTCGGTCCGGCGCTGAAGCTCGCCGAGGGAATCTTCGAAGGCTCCGACTTGCCACGTCTCGAGGCGGTCCTCATCAGCGATTTTCAGCGCGCGGGGGTGGAGAGTGCCGGAGGCGTGCGCTTTCCCGACGGGACGGTGCTGACGCCGATCCACGTTGGCGACGGCGACACGACCGTCTCCAATGTCAGCGTCGCGGGCGTGCTGTTCGAGCGGGAATACTTCTCCGGGCGCGAACGGGTTCAGGTCGCGGCCCGTCTGACGAATCGCGGCAGCGAGCCGATCGACGGTCTCGAGGTGACGCTCGAGATGGAGGGCCGCGAGCTCGAAGCGCTCCCGGCCGACCTTCCGCCCAACGGCTCGACGACCGTCGACTTCGCCGCGGTGACACTCGGCGACGCGCCGATGCCAGGCGTCGTGCGGGTTGAGCCCGACGCGTTGCCGACCGACGACGCGTTCTATTTCGTGGTCTCGCCCGGTCAGGTCGTCACCGTGCTCGTGGTCGGGAGCGGGCGCGGTTCCAACGAGGCGAACCTTTTTCTGACGCGCGCGCTCGCGATAGGGTCGGAGCCCGCCTTCGACGTGCGCACGACGACGGTCGAGCAGATGACCACGTCGGACCTGGCCGGCCGACAAGTCGTGGTCCTCAACGACACACGACCGCCGGCGGGTGCGGTCGGCCGTGCTCTCGCGGAGTTCGTCGAAGCGGGCGGCGGCTTGTTGGTCACGTCGGGTGAGCGGAGTACCTGGCCGCCGGATGCGCCAGACCTGCTGCCCGGCCGCGTCGGCTCGCCGACCGACCGCGCGGGGCGGGGCGGCGCCCTCGGATTCGTCGACTACAGCCACCCGGTGTTCGAGGTGTTCAGCGGACCGCGGAGCGGCGATGTCACCGCGGCGCGCTTCTTTCGATACCGTCCGATCGAGCCGCTCGAAGACGCGAGCGTGCTGGCGCGCTTCGACGACGGAAGCGCCGCCCTGACGGAGCGTCGCGTCGGCAACGGCACCGTGTTGCTCTGGGCCTCCACCGTCGACAGTTTCTGGAACGACTTGGCCAAGAAGGCGGTCTATCTCCCGTTCGTCCACCGCGTCGTCGAGCATCTCGCCGACTACACCCCGCCCACGCCATGGTTCTCGGCCGGTCAGGTCTTGAATCTGGCCGAGCAGGACGTTGCCGTCGGTGCCAGCGGTGTCGCGGCGGCCGATTACGTCGTGATGTCGCCGTCCGGCGCGCGGATTCCGGTCGCCGTCGGCGGCGAACGTGCGGGGTTCATCAACCTCTCGGAGCAGGGGCTCTATGAGGTGCACGACGCGAATGCTGCCGACGGGCAGCCGTCGATGGTGGCGGTCAACGTCGACCTGGCGGAATCCGATCTGTCCGCGGTCGATCCCGAGGAATTGGCCAGCACGGTCACCGGCCGCGTCGGCGGAACACCCGAGGCCGAGGCCGGTGCGCTCCGCGCGATGGCCCCCGACGACCTCGAACGACGGCAGTCGCTCTGGTGGTACCTGCTGGTGGCCGCCGCCCTATTCTTTGTGGCCGAGACGGTGGTCTCGAATCGACTATCGCGCACGGCGCTGAGTGCGGAGTAAGATGACTTTCAGAGGGCGAGATTGATGTTCAACGAGCCACTGCTGACCGGCGATACAGATGAGATCCTCCGCGCCATCCGCCACGTCCGTAACCGCTGGCGCTTGCGCGTGGCGCTGCGCGGAATCGCGGTGCTCATCGCGGCCGCGCTGGGCACGTTGCTGGTGTCGTCCTACGGCCTCGAGCTGTTCCGATTCAGTCCGAACGCCATCATCGGGTTTCGCGTCCTGGCCTACGTCATGCTGCTGGCCGCCGGTTGGTGGCTCTTTGTCCGTCCGATCTCGCGCCGTGTTTCCGACGAGCGCGTCGCCCTCTACCTCGAGGAGCACGAGCCGACGCTGCAGGCGACGGTCCTGAGCGCCGTCGAGGAAAGCAAGCGGGGCCCCCGTGACCGCGCGGCGGATCATTCACCCGAGCTGGTGGGCCACCTCATCGAGTCGGCCGCCGCCAAGATCCGCGACATCGAAATGGGTCACACGGTCGAGCAGCAGCAGCTGCAGACATCATCGGGGTTGCTCGTGGCGGCCGGGGTCGCCGCGGTGCTGCTCTTCATCTTTGGTCCGGCGTATTTGCGACACGGGATCTCGGCGCTGCTCACGCCGATGGGCGGCGTCCAAGCCGCCAGCCCGTATCAGATCGACGTACTGCCGGGGGATGCCACGGTCGCCCGCGGCGCCGACCAGACGATCACGGCGCAGCTCATCGGGTTCGAGTCGGAGGACGTCAGCCTCCTGATGCGGGCGCCGGATGGCAGCGGATCGTACGACCGGTTGCCGCTGATCCCGGTGGAGAACGACGCCGGAGAGACCCAGGCCGGGCAGTACGAGGTGCTGCTCTTTGACCTCCAAGAGACGACCGACTATCGCGTCGAGTCGCTCGGCGTGGAGTCGTCGACCTACACGCTCGACGTCATCGACCTGCCCTACGTGGAGCGCCTCGAGCTGGAGTATCACTTCCCGGCATATACCGGTCTGGAGCCACGGTTGGTCGAAGACGGTGGCGACATCGCCGTGCTCGCCGGCACGGAGGTCCGGGTGCGCGCGGTCCCGACGATGGGGACCACCGGCGGGCAACTGGTGTTCGACGACGACGATGGCAAGCGACTCGATCTCACGGTTGCCGAAGACGGGTCGCTGACCTCCAGCTTCTCGGTTGAAGAGGAGGGGTTTTACCGCATCGACCTGGCGGCTCCCGACGGCCAGCTCATTTCGGCCTCGCCGCAATACACCATCGACGTGCTGACGGATCAGCCACCCTCGGCGATGTTCATCCGGCCGGGACGCGACACGACCGCGAGCGCCATCGAGGAGCTGTTCATCGAGGCACGCGCCGACGATGACTTCGGCCTGCACTCGCTCGACCTGGTGTACTCCGTCAACGGCGGCCCCGAGCAAACGGTCGAGCTCTTCAGTGGGGGAACGGCGGTCAAGGAGTTCTCGGCCGGCCACACCTTCTTCCTGGAGGAAATGGAGCTTGAGCCGGGCGACTTCGTGTCGTACTTCGCACGCGCCACCGACCGCAACCTCGCGCAGCAGAACGCCGACGTCAAGAGCGACCTGTACTTCATCCAGGTTCGCCGCTACAGCCAAGACTTCCGCGCCCAGCAGTCGCAAGGCGGCGGCGGCGGCATGGGCGGCGGCGGGAATCCGCGACAGCTCTCGCAAGCGCAGCGCGAGATCATCTCGGCGACGTTCAATCTGATTCGCGACCGTGCGACCTACACGGCGGAAGAGTTCCAGGAGAACGTGGTCTTTCTCACGCTCGCCCAGGGACGCTTGCGCGAGCAGGTTGAAACATTGCTGCGCCGGATGAACAGCCGGGTCATGCCGGCCGACCCGGTGTTCCGGAGCATTCAGGATCTGTTGCCCGAGGCGGCCGATGCGATGCGCGCGGCCGAGGAAGAACTACAGAACCAGGATGCCGACGCCGCGCTGCCGCATGAGCAGCGCTCCCTCCAGTCCCTGCAGCGCGCCGAAGAGGCCTATGACGAGGTGATGGTGACGCAGGGCGGCGGCGGCGGCGGCGGCGGCCAGCAAGCGGCGCAGGATTTGGCCGATCTATTCGAGCTCGAGCTCGACAAGATGCGCAACCAGTACGAAACGATGCAGCGCGGCCAGCAGCAGCAGGCCGACAACACCATCGACGAGCTGATGGAGCGCCTCCGCGAGCTCGCGCGTCGTCAGGAGCGCGAGGCCGAGCGGCAGCGCCGACGGGCGCGTGGCCAGCAGTCGACGCAGGGCGGCGGCGGCGGTCAGCGCGCGCTGGCCGAGGAGGCGGAAGAGGCGGCACGTCGACTCGAGCGGCTCGCGCGCGAGCAGAACTCGCCGCAAATGATGGACGCGGCGCGACGGCTGCAAGAGGCGGCGGACGCGATGCGTCGCGCGGCGGCCAACGACGACAACCTCGGCTTCGCCGAAGCTGGCGCGGCGCTGGATCGACTGCGCGAGGTGCAGGAACGGCTCGAAGGCGAGCAGCGCGGGCGTCTGGAGCGCGACATCGCCGACCAACTCCGTCGGGCGAACCGGCTGGCCGACGAGCAGCGTGAGATGACCGCGGAGGTCCGCGGGCTCGCCGGCCTCCGCGACGAGGGGCGGATGGAGGAATTGCGCCGCCTCATGGAACAGAAGGATCAGATGGAGGCTGAAGTGGCCGACCTCGAGCGGGAGATCGATTCCACCTCCGCCGAGTTCCGTCGCGACGAACGCGACGCGTCACGCGAGCTGCAGGAGGCGGCGGCTGGGATTCGTGACAACAAGCTCAAGGAGAAGATCCGGTACTCGAAGGGATTGATCCGCAGCCGGCCGGGCGACACGGCCAACGCGTTTGAGTCGGAGATCGGTGGCGACATCGAGGAACTGGCCGAGCAGCTCGCCGAGGCGGCCGGTGCCGTCGGCGAGTCCGAGGGTGACCGGATGGCCCAGGCGCTCGACCAGACGCGCGACCTGATGCGGAGTCTCGAGTCGCTCGACCACCGCATGTGGCAAGAGGGGCAGCAGCAGGATGGCCAGCCTGGCGAGCGGGGTCAGTCAGGCGAAGAGGGCGAACGGGGTGAGTCCGGAGAGTCGGGTCAGCCTGGTCAAGGTCAGAGTCAGAGCGGCCAGCAGGGCGGACAGGCCGGCTCCGCGGACGGGCGGCCCGGTAACGGCAATACCTTCGGCGGCGCCCCGTTCGGCGGCGGCTACGGCGACCGCCGGCCGGGCACGACGGCGTGGGAGCCGGGCGACATTCGTCAATGGAGCCGCGAGTATCAGGAGCGCGCCGGCGAAGCGCAAGATCTCCGCCGGTTGCTGACTCAAGAGGGCTTCGACGTCGGCGATCTCGATGCCATCATCCAGCGGATGCGTGAGCTCGACAATCTGCAGCAATATCGCGATCCCGAGATGATCGCCGGGCTGCAAACGTTCGTGCTCGAGGAGCTGAAGCGCTTCGAGTATCGGCTGCGCCGCGAGATCGACGAGGAGAACGAAGATCTCTTCCTCGCGGGCAATGAAGAAATGCCCGACCAGTTCCGCGACCTCGTGGAAGAGTACTTCCGGGCGCTGTCCGAGAATCAATAGGCCGCGGTTCGGTGCGGAACACGCTGACTGCGGTGGTCATCTTCGTCGCACTCGCCGCGGCGTCGACGGCGCTTGCGCAGCGCTGGCGCGGCGGCTGGTCCCGTATGCCGCCGAAGTTCCCGACCGAGGCGGTTGAGCACCGGGCCTTCACGTTCTCCCGCATCCTCTACGAGAGCGATCGTCGCGAGCCGGGCGGTCAGGGGTGGCACACCGACTACCCGACCGCCGACCAGAATCTGATGATCCGGCTCTCCGAGATGACGACGACCACGGTCGGGTTCGATAAATACGATGAGCCAGACCACATCGTGATACGGCTCACGGACGATGCGCTCTTCGACTATCCGTTCATCTTCATGTCGGATGTCGGGACGCTCTGGCTCAGCGACCTCGAGGCGAGGCGGCTCGGCGAGTACCTACGCAAGGGCGGCTTCCTCTGGGTCGACGACTTTTGGGGACCGTATGCGTGGAGCCAGTGGGCGAGCGAGATCGGCAAGGTGCTTCCGCCGGGCGAGTTTCCGATCTTTGATATTCCGTTCGAGCATCCGATTCACCGCGTCGTCTACACCGTGAACGAAGTCCCGCAGATTCCCTCGATCCAGCATTGGCGGCGGAGCGGCGGGGCGACGACGTCGGAACGCGGCGTCCGGAGCGAGGACGTGCACTTTCGAGGGATCGCCGACCGCGACGGGCGGCTCATGGTCCTGATGAGCCACAACACCGACATTGCCGACGGGTGGGAGCGCGAAGGCGAGGACTACGACTTCTTCACGAGCTTTTCCATCAATGCGTACGCGGTCGGCATCAACACGGTGGTGCACGCGATGACGCATTGAAGAACGGCAGGGATCAGGGCTAGGGATCTTCTGACGACAAAACCACATCTAGATACGCTCGAGATCGAGCCGACCGGCCCGGCCGACGCCTCCGTCATTTGGATGCATGGGCTCGGCGCCGACGCCAACGACTTCTACGGTATCCCACCGGAGTTGCGTCTTCCGGACGGTCTCCATGTGCGATACGTCTTTCCGGACGCGCCGCAGATCCCGGTGACCATCAACATGGGGATGGTCATGCGCGCCTGGTACGACGTCACCGAAATCAGCGCACGCGGACAAGACGAGGCGGGTATTCGGCAATCGGCCGGCTGGATCGACGAGCTGGTGGCGCGGGAGATCGAGCGCGGTGTTCCGTCGAGCCGCATCGTCATTGCCGGGTTCTCGCAAGGGGGAGCGATGGCGCTCTTCGCGGGGCTCCGGTATCCTGAGACGCTGGCGGGTGTCATGAGCCTGTCTGGATATCTCCTCCTTTCGGAGAGGCTCGCGGCGGAGGCGAGCGAGGCGAACCGCGTGGTTCCGATCTTTCAGGCGCACGGGACTGCCGACGCGATGGTGCCGTCGGATCTCGCTCGCGGCAGCTACGACGCGCTCGTCAAAGCGGGGTACCGCGTCGACTGGCACGAGTATCCGATGGCGCACCAGCTCTGCCTGGAAGAAGTGCGCGACATCGGTGATTGGCTAACCCACATCCTGGTGCGTCAACCGACCCGCGCGTAGCCTTGTCGCGCATTCCGCATCCGCGGCCGTGGCATCGTTCCGGACGCCGGACGGCTCGGCGGAAAACCACGTCTGCGCCACAGACGGAACTGCTCACGCGGCGAGCAACAGCTAGCTAGCGACGGCGCGTGCCACTGCAACCCGCAACACGGGCTATTCGACGGTCACGGATCACAGGGAGCAGGCTCGCCCGCTGGCGACTTCGGCGTGGTTTTCGGCCGTGCGGATGTCGCCTCGTCTCACGGCGCCCGGATCGTTACCACGACCGCGTCTGCGCACCCAAGCGCGCGAGCCGTCCTCAACCGCAGGTGGGTGGCACGGGAGCGTCACTTGCGCTGCGGGCCGGCGTCAGATCGCTCAACTGCGAGGTTCGACGATCCACCCTTGGCTCATGGCTGCTTCAGCAAGTCGCCTTCGGACCGACCGACTGCGCTTAGGGTTCGCGCAGAAATAACTCCAGTGTTGTTGGCGGAATTCTAGCTGACGGGTTTCCACCGAGTTGAGTCCGCCGGCCCTCTCGACCCTGAAATTGCAGCCTGTAGCACCGATGGCCACCCGCGGCGAGGTAGCAAGGTAATGATAGAGTATCTCCTTTGCAGGTGTTACTCTATCATTATGCGAACCGAACACTATCGCGCGCGGGACCTCACCACGTTGTTGCGGAAGCAGAAGATCGCCACGATGACCGAGCTGAAAGACGTCCTGGGGAGCGCAGCGGACATCACGATCTTCCGGAAGCTGGCGGAGCTGTCCTATCAGACCAGCTACTCCCACCGCGGGCGATATTACACGTTGGCCGATATCCCCCAGTACGATGCGTGGGGCCTGTGGTCGTATCGCTCGGTGTGGTTTTCGCGGCGCGGGACATTGCTGGCCACCGCGGAAGCGCTGGTCCAGGAGGCCGACGCCGGATTTTTCGTGGCCGAGCTCGAGGGGGTCCTCAACGTGGAGGTGAAGGGGGCGTTGCTGAGGCTGGTCCGTCAGCAGAAGCTGGCGCGTGCGTCCTTCGCCGGGCGCTATCTGTACTGTTCCCCCGATACCGCCACGAGGGACGCTCAGCTCACCGCGCGCCGGGTCCGTGACGCGGCGACCCCACTCGGGGGGCGGCTGCCGCACGTCGATGTCCTCCCCGATGAGCTCAAGGCATCGATTGTGCTGTTTTTCAGCCTGCTCGATGAGCAACAGCGACGCCTGTACGCCGGCCTGGAGTCGCTCAAGATGGGCCACGGAGGCGACCAGGCGATCGCCGACCTGCTGGGGCTGGACGCGGGGACCGTGGCCCGCGGGCGGCACCACCTCCTGGACCGCGATGTGACTGTCGAGCGTGTCCGCCGGGCTGGCGCCGGACGCCGACCGGTGGAAAAAAAACGCCAGCGGTCATCGCACGCATCGACGAGCTGATGACGCACGAGACGGCGGGCGACCCCATGTCCGGGTTGAAATGGACCCGAAGGACCACCGAGAAGATCGCCGCCGAGCTGCAGTCGCTTGGCATCAGCGTGGGCCCACGCACCGTGGCCAGGCTGCTCACGCAGTTGGGGTTCTCCTTGCGCGTCAATCAGAAGAAACGCTCCACTGGCTCGCCGGCACGGCGGAATGAGCAATTCGAGCAAATCGCCTCGCTTCGGGAGCGTTTCGTCACTGACGCGGCGCCGATCATCAGCGTGGATACCAAGAAGAAAGAACTGGTTGGCCACTTCAAGAACGCGGGCGTCGCCTGGAATCGTGCGCCCGTGGTTGTCAACGACCACGACTTCCGGTCCGAGGCCGAGGGGATCGCGATTCCCTACGGCATCTATGACCTGCAGGCCAATCGCGGCACGATGTTCGTCGGCACGACCTACGACACCCCGTCGTTCGCCGTGGACGCCATCGAGCAGTGGTGGCGCACCGAAGGCGCGACGCGCTACCCCGGGTCCCGCGAACTGGCGATCCTCGCCGATGGCGGAGGAAGCAACGGCGCCAGATGCCGCGCTTGGAAGTTCGGGCTCCAGCGCAGCCTCTGCGACCGACATGGCCTGTCGATCACCGTCGCTCACTACCCGCCGGGAGCCTCGAAGTGGAACCCGATCGAGCATCGACTGTTCAGCGAGGTGAGCAAGAACTGGGCTGGCAAGCCGCTCGACAGCTATGACACGATTCTCAACTACCTCCGAACGACGCGCACCTCAACCGGACTCCGCGTTCGTGCTCACCTGGTTCGCCGATCCTATGTGAAGGGCATCAAGATCGCGGCGGCAGACATGAACACGCTGGCTCTGGAGGAGCTCGAACCCCTGCCCGCCTGGAACTACACGCTCCAACCCCGCTGTTGAAAATGGGGAGTTATTCCTGCGCGGACACTTAGGCCCGGAAGTGCGGCCGCAGGGCGTCGAGGCGGTAGTCGATCTCGGCCATCTGGTCGGCCGTGAACGAGTACTCGCCGCGCCGCGACAACGTCGTCTTGAAGATCCCACGCTTCTTCAGCACGTAGAGACGGACGCCGGGGATCGGGCGGTCGAGGTTCAGCATCAGGAGCAGCTTGCCGAACAGGTCGCGCAGCTCCGCCGTCATTCCGGCCATGTGCAGCTCCCACAGCTGCGCGTAGATATCGGCGTACATCGCGCCGCCGGTCATCACGCCGTCCATCCCCAGGCGCATCTCGTAGAGCCACTGCCGGCCAAACGCGGCCCCGAAGATCGCTTTGATGGTGTCTGGACGGTGCGGCCTGAGCGCCAGCATGCGCTCATGCACCGGCTCCCGCTCTTCCTTGACGTACGCGAGGTTGGGGAACTCCTTCGCCATCTCGACCATGAACTCGACGGTCGGGACGACGTCGGGGGCGCCGCCGCTGGTCTGGAAGAAGATCGGCCGGCTCGTGACGCCACACAGAGCGGCGTAATAGTCGCGGAACTCGTCGAGCGTGGTTGCCTCGGTCGGTGGGATCGCGATCATCCCATCAGGCTCAAGGGTCTCGGCATGGCGTGCGTACTCGAGCATCCCCTTCGTGTCGTCGCCCTGGACGCCGAGGAAGAGCGCGGGACGTTTGCCCTTCGCCGCGCGCGCCAGGACGTCGAAGCCGCGCATCCGCTCTTCTTTCGACAAGTACCGCTGCTCGCTCGAGTTCTGGGGCCAAACCAGGCCGTGGATGCCGCATCGATCGAGAAAGTCGACTTGATCGGCAAGCGCCTCGTAGTCGACCTCGTTGGCGGCCGTGTATGGCGTGCTCATGATGATGAACGCGCCCCGGATCGGCTTCTCGGCGGCCCGCGCCGGCAGATACGGCAGCAGCGTCGCCGCTCCGACGGTGGTCAGCCACTGACGACGGGTGTAGGTAGGCATGGGGGCTCCAGGCTCTGGGCTTCAGGCTCCTGGCCAGTCTATCCGAGTATGAATGCGTTAGGCTGAGGGTCCAGACGAGGGTTGCCATGTCAAGGGCACGATCCATCGCACCGCTCGTGGGCGCGCTCCTGCTGACCGGTTGCGTAGCTGAAGAGGCGTCTGTCGACTACGTGCCGCCACCACCCCCAACCAAGATGGACAACGTCGTCGACCGCCTCCATGGGGTAGATGTTTCCGACCCGTACCGGTGGCTCGAGGATCAGGACGCGCCGGAAACGCGAGCGTGGATCGACGCCCAGAACGCACACACCGACTCGGTGCTCGACGCGCTGCCGGGGCGGTCTGAACTCCGGGCCCTCGCGGCGACGGTGCTCGAACGCGACGCGGTCGATCTCCCGTCCGAGCGTGGAGGACGGCACTTTTTCAGCAAACGCCGCGCGGATCAGGAGCTCGCCGTTATCTACATGCGCGACCGGCTCGATGGGACCGACCGCGTGTTGATCGACCCTCATCCGATGAGCCCGGATCACACCGCGAGCGTCGAGCGGCGCGACCTGTCTGACGATGGTGGCCTGGTGGTCTACAGCGTGCGCGAAGGCGGCGTCGACGAGGTGACGATTCGGGTGCGGAACGTCGAGACCGGCGAAGACCTTCCGGACGTGCTCCCTCCAGCGCGTTATAGCGAGGTGCACCTCACGGGGAACGCAGCCGGGGGCGGTCTCATCTACTCGCGCTTCGGCGACGTCACGCCGCGCGTGATGTATCACGCCTTCAGGACGCCGCTCGCCGACGACGTCATGCTGTTCGGAGACGGGTACGAGCAGCACCAGATTCCGGTCACGGTGCTGTCGGACGACGGCCGGTGGCTGGTGGTGCACGTGATCGAGGGGTCGTTTGGCCCGACCGAGATTCACGTCAAGGATCTCGAGCGCGACGCCCCGTTCGTGACCGCCATCGGCGACGGGGTTTCGGAGTCGTGGGCCGAGTTCGCCGGCAACCAACTCGTCATCACGACGAATCTCGACGCCCCGAACAAGCGCGTCGTGCTGGCCGACCCCGCGGCGCCGACGGCCGACGCGTGGCGCGAGGTCGTTCCCGCGCGCGACGACATCGTCGTGCAGTCGGCGTCTGGACTGGGGGGGCGGCTGGCCGTGTCGTACCTCCACGATGTGCAGCCGCGGCACGCCATTCACGACATTGACGGCACGCACGTGCATGACATCACCTTCGACACCGTCGGTTCAGTCGGAGGCGGCAGCGGGCGCTGGAAGAGCCACGAAGCGTTCTTCACGTTCGAGACATTACACGTGCCGCGCACCATCTATCGCTATGACATCGAGACCGGCAAGCGGCAGGTGTGGGTCGAGCCCGAGACCCCGGTCGAGGCAGTCCGCTATCAGGTGACCCAGCACTGGTTCACCTCGAAGGACGGAACCCGCGTGCCGATGTTCGTGGCGCATCGGCCCGATGTCACCCTCGACGGCAGCAATCCGGTGCTGTTGACTGGGTACGGCGGACTCAACAACAGCCTGACTCCGGTGTTCTCCGAGTTCGCGACCGTCTGGCTCGAGGCGGGCGGCGTCTTCGCGCTCGCGAACATGCGTGGTGGCGAGGAGTTTGGCGAGCCGTGGCACCAGGCGGGCATGCTGGAGAACAAGCAGAATGTTTTCGATGACTTCATTGCCGCTGCCGAGTATCTGATTGCCGAGGGTTACACGAGCAGCGAGCATTTGGCGATCCGCGGCGGCAGCAACGGCGGACTCCTCGTCGGCGCGGTCTCGAACCAGCGGCCGGAGCTGTTTGGCGCCGTCGTCTGCACCTATCCGCTGCTCGACATGGTTCGGTATCACCAGTTTCTCGTGGCGAGCTTCTGGGTTCCTGAGTACGGATCGAGTGACGATCCGGATCAGTTCGCATACATCCACGCGTACTCGCCGTATCACAACGTCATCGACGGCGGCGAGTACCCGGCCACGCTCTACCTGTCAGGCGACGGCGACACGCGCGTGGCGCCGCTGCACGCGCGAAAGATGACGGCACTGATGCAGGATCGGAACGGATCGGACAATCCCATCCTGCTCCGGTACCACACGCAGCCTGGGCACTCGGGCGGCCAGCCGGTCAGCCAACGGATCGACGAAATGGTCGACACGATGAGTTTTCTGCTGTGGCAGGTTGGGAGTGGAAGTCTTGAAAGGACTAGGGGTTAGGGGCTAAGGATGATACGACGTCTTGCCGTGGTTCTCGCTCTTGTCGGCGTGGCGTGTGGGGGCGGAGCTCCTGAGGAACTGGCGGACGAGGTGGCGCCGTCGACGCCGCCGCCGGAGCTCGCCGACGGGATCAGCGGCGAGACGCTCCTCTCGGCCATCGAGACACTGTCGTCCGATGCCTTTGAAGGCCGCGGGCCGGGCTCGGCCGGCGAGGAACAGACCATCGCGTACCTGACGGATCAGTTCTCGGCGCTCGGGGCGGAACCGGGGAATCCCGATGGGCGCTGGGTGCAGGACGTGCCGCTCGTCGGCATCACACCGATACCGGGCGAAGGACTGACGGTCTCGAAGGACGGCGAATCACTCACCCTCGAGCCGGGAGTCGACTACGTGGCGGCGACGAAGCATGTCGTTGATGCGGTCGAGGTGAGAGACGCCGAGTTCGTCTTCGTCGGCTACGGCGCGCGGGCTCCAGAGTACGAGTGGGACGATTTCGACAGCGTCGACGTCGCCGGCAAGATTCTCCTCTTCTTGGTCAATGACCCACCGCTCGACGACATCTTTGGCGGTCCGGCGATGACCTACTACGGGCGGTGGACCTACAAGCACGAGGTCGCCGCCGAAATGGGCGCGGCCGGCTCGTTCGTCATCCACGAGACAGGGCCGGCGGGATATCCCTGGGAAGTGGTCGGCAGCTCGCCGTATTCGGAATCGTTTGATCTGGTCGCCGCCGACGACAACTTGAGCCGGGCGACGCTCGAAGGCTGGGTGCAGCGAGACACGGCCGAGCGGCTGTTCGAGATGGCGGGCCTCGACTTCGAGATGGCGAAAGCCCAGGCCGCCGACCGGAGCTTCGCGCCGATCCCGCTCGGGGTGACCGGTTCAACGCGCATCGAGAATAAGCTTCGGCGGATCGACTCGCAGAACTTCGTGGCCAAGATCGAAGGGAGCGAGGCGCCGGACGAGCTTGTGTTGTATGTCGCCCACTGGGACCATCTCGGTCGAAACCCCGACCTCGACGGCGATCAGATCTTCAACGGCGCCCTCGACAATGCCAGTGGCACCGCCGGCCTGATCGAGATCGCGCGCGCGTTCACGAGGGCGCCGGCGCTGCCGCGCCGGTCGGTGCTCTTCCTCGGCGTGACGGCCGAAGAGCAGGGCCTGCTTGGATCCAAGCACTACGGCGAGAACCCGCTCTATCCGGCCGCCCAGACGGTGGCGGCCATCAACATGGACGGCCTCAACCAGTGGGGACGCACACGTGACCTGACGATTGTCGGGATGGGACAGTCCGAGCTCGACCAGATCGCCGCTGAGGTGGCCGGACCGCTCGGCCGACAGCTTGACCCCGACCCCGAACCGGAGAAGGGGTTCTACTACCGGTCGGACCATTTTTCGTTTGCGAAGGTGGGCATTCCGGCGTTCTATGCCGACGGCGGCGTCGACTATCTCGACAAGCCGACCGGCTACGGCTTCGAAAAGCGCGAGGAGTACACGGCGAACGATTACCACGCGGTGTCGGACGAGGTGAAGCTTGACTGGGATCTCTCCGGCGCGGCCGAGGACCTGACGTTCTTCTATCGATTCGGTGCGCGGCTCGCCGCCGGCGACGAATGGCCGGCCTGGAGTGAGACGAGCGAATTCCGCGCGATCCGCGAGGGGCTTCGTTAGACGGGGCTGACTGCCCAGAACCCCGTCGCTGCCGCTGCGCGGGGACCCCGGGTGCCCCACTTCGCGGCGGCGGGGCGCGCCGTGCGCGCCCTTCGCGCCCGGTTACCCGAGCGCCCGCAGTGCCCGTATGCGGTCCAGTACCGGCGGGTGCGAGTAGTGTAGGAAGACTTCGA
The DNA here is from genome assembly GCA_963662965.1 of Vicinamibacterales bacterium. GTDB lineage: Bacteria > Acidobacteriota > Vicinamibacteria > Vicinamibacterales > UBA8438 > DTWD01. The sequence goes on from OY759970.1 coordinate 2,103,975, forward strand.
ACGGGTGGGGTGTCAGATTCGACAGGTTGTCGGCCGAGAGTTTCTTGAGCGCACGAATCAACGGCTCGCCGTTCCCGGTCGTCGCGGCTGAAAATTCATCGGCCTCGAACTCGTTCTTTCGCGAAAAGACATTGACCAGCACCGACAGCGCCAGCTCGACCGGCGTAAACAGCAGCCCGAAAAAGAGGAGCCCGGCGTACACCGACGGCTCACTGACATAAAACGCGGCGAAGAGTCCTTCCTGCTGAAGAAAGAGCGACAAGACCCACAGCATCGCGCCGATGTGGGCAATCGATCGCGCCATCGCCTGCCAGACATGCCGCTTCTTGTAGTGTCCGACCTCGTGGGCCACGACCGCGACGAGCTCTGCCACGCTGTAGTGCTCGACGAGCGTGTCGAAGAGCCCGATCCGCTTATGTTTGCCGAAGCCGGTAAAGAACGCATTCGCCTTTGATGAGCGACGCGATCCATCGACGACGAAGATCCCCTGGAGGGGGAAACGCGCGGTGCGGGCGTACTCGACGATCGCGTCGTGCAGCTCACCGCTGTCCAGCGGTGTAAACGTGTTGAACAGCGGCATGATCCAGGTGGGCGCGATGAACTGGATCGCCAACGTGAACGCGGTCGAGGCGATCCAGCACCAGAGCCACGCCAGCGGACCGGCCCATTCGAAGAACCCCAGCACCACCGCCAGGAGCAAGCCGCCGAGCACGACCCCGAGCAGCAACCCCTTGAGTAGGTCACCAGTAAACGTCCGCCCGGTCGTTCGATTGAAGCCGAAGCGCGCTTCGATGACGAACGTCGAGTAGAGACGGAAGGGGAGGCCGAGTACCGTCGACGCGAGGGCCAGCGTCCCGATGTACAGCAGACCGGTCACGATAGGGCCGTGCCCCAGGCTCCGCATCGACTGGTCGAGCCATTCGAACCCGCCGACGAACCAAAAAATGACCAGCAGGGCGACGTCGAGGGTCCGATGGATGAAGCCGAAGCGGGTACGGGTCTCGGTGTAGCGACGGGCCTGCGCATACTTCTCCGCGTCGAAGACCCCGGCGAACTCCGCCGGCAGCGTGGGACTGAATGCCCGGAGGCTCAGGATCCCCGACACGACGCCGAGGGCGTATTCGCCGATGATCGCGACGAGAACAATGACGGCGAAGGTGTTCATGGGCCTCGACGACTGACCACTATACTGGTGAAATTGGTAGAACGACTTCCGTACGTCGCGACCGCGCTGGCCGCGGAGTACGATGCCATCGGGCCGCTCCCCCTTGTCGTCGTGCTCCACAATGTCCGGAGCCTCTACAACGTTGGCGCGTTCTTTCGGTCGGCTGATGGGGTCGGCATTGATCGGCTCGTGCTGTCCGGGATCACCGGGCATCCACCCCATAAGGAAATTGCCAAGACGGCGCTTGGCGCGGAGGAACAGGTGACGTGGGTGCGGTGCGATGACGTCACCGCGTATGTCGACGCACGGCGCACGGGCGGGTACGAGATCGCCGCGATCGAGACGAGCCCGCACGCGGTCGATCTGTTCGACTGGCAGCCGCGGTTTCCGGTCTGTCTCCTCTTTGGCCACGAGGTCGACGGTCTCGACAGCCGGCTGCTCGAGCGATGTGACGTTCACGTGCGGCTCCCGATGCGCGGTCTCAAGCACTCGCTAAACGTCGCCACGGCCGGCGGCGTCGTTCTATACGAGCTACTCAGAAAATACCGTGCTCTTGGCGAACCACCACCCCTAATCCCTGATCCCTGATCCCCGATCCCCGATCCCGTAAGATCCTCCTGCAGTGACCAACTTCCACTACCAGCCGATATTCGAGTTGGGGCCGGACGAGACCCCCTACAAGAAGCTGGCGTCAGACGGCGTGTCGACCATCCAGGTCGATGGCCGCGAGATGCTGAAGGTCGAGCCCGAGGTGCTGCGCGAGGTGGCGCGGGTCGCGTTCGATGACATCTCGCACTTGTTGAGGCCCGGCCATCTGGCGCAGCTCAGAAAAATCATCGACGACCCCGAAGCGTCGCGGAACGACAAGTTCGTGGCGCTCGAGTTGTTGCGGAACGCCAACATTGCGGCCGGTCGGGTGTTGCCCGGGTGCCAAGATACCGGCACCGCGATCGTGATGGGGCACAAGGGCGAGAGCGTTCTGACGTTCAGTGACGACCAGGTTGCCATCTCCCAGGGGATCTTCGACGCCTACGAGCAACGCAACCTGCGCTATTCGCAAATGGCGCCGCTCGACATGTACACGGAGAAGAACACCGGGTCGAACCTGCCGGCGCAGATCGAGATCTATACCGAGCCAGGCGACGAGTACGAGCTGCTGTTCATCGCCAAGGGCGGCGGTTCGGCGAACAAATGCTTCCTCTATCAGGAAACGAAGGCGCTGCTCAATCCGACGTCGCTCGCGCGCTTCATCGACGCGAACCTCAAGACGATCGGCACCTCGGCCTGTCCGCCCTACCATCTCGCGCTGGTGATCGGCGGCACATCGGCCGAGTTCACCATGAAGACGCTGAAGCTGGCGACGACGAAGTACCTCGACCGGCTTCCGACGAGTGGCAACGAGCACGGGCGTGCCTTCCGCGACCTCGACATGGAACGCCAGATGTTCGAGATCGCGCGGCAGATTGGGATTGGCGCCCAGTTCGGCGGCAAATACTTTGCGCACGATGTGCGGGTCATCCGGCTGCCGCGACACGGCGCGTCGTGTCCGGTGGGGATGGGCGTGTCGTGCTCGGCCGATCGTCAGGCGCTGGCCAAGATCACGCGTGAAGGGGTGTTCCTGGAGCAGCTCGAGGAAAACCCCGCCACATACCTCCCCGACGTCATCGACGAGGAGATTCCGGGTGACGTCGTGCGAATCGATCTCAACCGCTCGATGTCGGAGATTCTGGAGGAGCTGTCGAAGTATCCGGTGTCCACGCGGCTCTCACTGTCCGGTCCGATGGTCGTCGCACGCGACATTGCGCACGCGAAGCTGAAGGAGCGCCTCGACGCGGGCAGGGGGCTGCCACAGTACTTCAAGGACCACATGGTCTACTACGCCGGACCGGCCAAGAAGCCGGAAGGACGGGCGTCCGGTAGCTTCGGACCGACGACCGCCGGACGGATGGACTCCTACGTCGATCTCTTCCAGTCCCACGGCGGCAGCCTGGTGATGCTGGCCAAAGGGAATCGGTCGCAGCCGGTGGCCGACGCGTGCGGGAAGCACGGGGGGTTCTATCTCGGGTCGATCGGTGGGCCGGCGGCCCGGCTGGCGGATCACAGCATCAAGAAGGTCGAGGTGCGCGAGTACCCCGAGCTCGGGATGGAAGCGATCTGGAAGATCGAGGTCGAGGACTTTCCAGCGTTCATCGTGATCGACGACAAAGGGAATGATTTTTACGCCCCTTTGATGCAGGCGAAACCAGTGACATTGATTCGGTAAACACGTTTGATCCATGCTGGGGGCTCACCCCGGGGCAGTACCAACTAAGGAGCGTGACATGCGGAACCTTGTGATTGCGGTGGCGGCGGCGGCGGCGTTGGCGTTTCCCCTCGTGGGCGGTGCCCAGGAGGGAGGCAACGAGGCGGACGGCTGGGAGACGAGGCTCGATGGAGGCACGGACGTGAACAGCGTGCTCCATTTCAGGACCATGGGAGACGGCGTCCACGCGTCGACCGCGGGGCGCGGCGGGGCTACCTTCTGGCAGCCGAACAGTATGGCGAAGGGGAACTACACGATCAGTGCCTCATTCACCCAGACCGAGGCGTCAGGCCATCCGAATGCCTACGGGCTGGTCTTCGGCGGGTCCGATCTGTCGGGGGCGAACCAGCGCTATTCGTACTTCGTCATTCGGCAGGGAGGCCAGTTTCTCATCAAGAAGCGGATGGGCGACGACACGCCGACCTTGGTCGATTGGACCCCGCACAGCGCGATCAACGATCTCAACGACGAGGGCCGCTCGACGAACACGCTCTCCGTAGAGGTCGGGAGCTCACAGGTGCGCTTCTTGGTCAACGGGACGGAAGTCAACTCGCTGCCTCGGTCCGACGTCGACACGGACGGTATCACCGGGTTGCGCGTCACTCACCTGCTGGACCTGCACATCGGTGACCTCAATCTGGGGATGTAGCCGGCGGTCGTCCGCTACTCGGAGGGAGAGCATGATGCGTGTGTTGAAGATCTGTGGCGTCGTCGGTGCTATGGTCCTGGCGGCCAACGTGGTCGAGGCGCAGAATCGGCCGCCAAGCACCCGTGGGCATACCGCAACGGAGCTCGGTGGCAGCTATAACGCCGAGGGCCAATACGAAGGGGGTCGGTGGATCGACATCCACTACGGGCGTCCGATCCTTCGCGGCCGGATGGGGATCTTCGGTGAGGGCGCCGAGTTCGGGCAGCGGATCTACGCGGGCGCGCCGCTCTGGCGTGTCGGCGCCGACCAGACGACGACGTTCACCACCGAAGCGGATCTGTTGATCGGCGGGCGGCGCCTGGCGGCCGGCGAGTACACGATGTTCGCGGATCTCGCCAATCCGACGGCGTGGACGTTGATCTTCACCACGTGGGGCGTCAAGGACGACTTCTCCGAGGACAACCCGAACGCCCTCTGGGGCGCCTACGGCTACACCGACGAGAAGGACGTCATGCGGACGACGATGTCGGTCGAGACCGTCGAGTTCTCGGCTGACCAACTCATCATTGGCTTTACCGACATGATGCGGCAAGGCGGCACCATGTACTTCCTGTGGGACAACCAGATCGCCAACGTGTCGGTCGAGTTAGCGAACTAGAACGGCGGAATCTTCGCTAGGGACTAGGGGCCAGGGATCAGGGATCGGGGGCGGCGAGCGCCCCTGGTCCTCTGGTGCTGGCCTCTATTTTTGTACAGTCGCTAGCCCTTAGTCATGACCTCCGCGCCCACGCCTTTTACCCATCGCCAGATTCTGATCATTTTCACCGGCCTGATGGCCGGTCTGTTTCTCGCGGCGCTCGATCAGACGATCGTCGCCACCGCCCTCCCCACGATCGTTGGCGAGCTCGGCGGACTCGATTACTACTCGTGGGTCGTCACCGCGTACCTCCTGAGCTCCACCGTCTGTACGCCGCTCTACGGCAAGCTCGGCGACATCTACGGTCGGCGCGTCACCATCCAGGCCGCCATCGCCATTTTTCTCGTCGGGTCGCTGCTCGCCGGCGTGGCGCCGGGGATGCTCGAGCTGGTGCTGTTTCGCGGGATCCAGGGACTTGGCGCCGGTGGCGTCATGGCCCTCACCTTCGCGGTCGTCGGCGACATCGTGTCGCCGCGACAGCGCGGCCGCTATATCGGGTACCTCGCGGCAACCTGGGCGTTCGCCAGCGTGATCGGACCGCTAGTCGGCGGGTTCATCGTCGACACGACCACCTGGCGGTGGGTGTTCTTGATCAATATTCCGGTCGGCGTCGCTGCGTTGGCGGTCATCTCGAGGGTGTTGCGCCTGCCGGCCGTCCCCAGACCGGCGCGGATCGACATCGGCGGGGCGGGGCTGCTCGTGGGCGGTATTGGGCTGCTGCTCCTCGCCTTGGTCTGGGGTGGGACGGAGTACGCATGGGGGTCTCCGACGATCATTGCGCTCGCCGTTTCGGGCGTGGCGATGACCGCGATCTTCCTGTGGTGGGAGACGCGGGTGTCCGAGCCGTTGCTCCCCCTCCGACTGTTTCGAAACGGGATCTACTCGGTCGCCTCCGCGCTCGGCTTCTTGATCGGATTCGCGTTGTTCGGCGGCGTCGTTTTCTTGCCGCTCTTCCTTCAGGTGGTCAACGGTGTTTCCGCGACGGACTCCGGGCTGCTGGTCCTACCGTTGACGGCTGGCATCGTCGTTGGCTCGGTCGGGTCGGGCAGGTTGACGACCAGTACGGGTCGCTACAAGATCTTTCCGATCGTCGGAAGCGCGCTCGCCGCCGCGGGGATGTATCTGCTGAGCGGCATGGTCGCTGAGACGGCGCGCGTCATGAGCTCGGTCTATATGGTCGTGCTTGGGCTTGGGGTCGGTATGGTCCTGCAGGTGTCGCTGCTGGCGGTGCAGAACGCGGTCGAGCACGCCGACCTGGGGATCGCCACCTCGTCCGCGCAGTTCTTTCGGTTGTTGGGTGGATCGTTCGGCGTGGCGATCTTCGGGGCCATCATGAATGCACGCCTTCTCGCCGAGCTCCCGTTGCGCATTCCGGCCGACGCCCTCGCCGCGGTGCGCGGGGAAGTGACCGACCTGCTCAGTACGCCGGCGGCGATACGAGCCTTGCCAACGGCAGTGGCGTCCGGCGTGACGTCGGCGCTGGAGTTGGCGCTCCAGGCGGTGTTCTTCTGGGCGGTACCGATCATGGTGGTGGCCTTTGCGTTGTCGTGGTTGCTGCGGGAGATTCCGCTCCGGGAGACCGTCGGCGCCCCGCCCCCGACCGACGGGATTTAGCATTCAGACGGGGCGGACCGCCCCGAACCCCGTCGCCGGCACTCGCGGGGACGCCGAACGCCCCACTCCGTGCCGGCGGGGCGCGCATATAATCGGGCGAGTGGGACAGGCACCAAGACCTCCGACCTTCCCGCGTCGGATGGAGACTGCTATGGAAAGCTGGACGCGCTGCGGTCGCCTTGTGCTTGTCGTCGTCGGCCTTCTCTTCTTGGCGGCATCCGCCGACGCCCAGCAGTGGTCGCGCTGCGCGTCCGATCTCGACCAGATGCGGATCGCCGTGAATGAAGCAAATGAGGCCGCAAAGGACGCGACGTCGGCTGGTCGCGCGCGGTATCGGGCCGAACAGAACCTCTTCCACTGCGTGCAGATACTGGCCGTCAACGATTTCCGCAACCAGGGCTGTCTCGAGCAACGGACCGCCTTTCAGACCACCGAGATGCGATACGGGGCCACGCATGACATCGCACGCGAGGCGCTCGACGCGTTGGCCTACGCTGTTCAAACGACCGAGCTCAGCTGTGAGTTTCCGATGGCCGCGATGATTCCGGTGGTGGGGCAGGAGGATCCCGGCCTGAGCCCCGCCTGCGAGAGCTTTCTCCGCCGCAGACAAGGGGTACCGCTCGACGCGCTTCGGGTGGTCTGCACCGGCGAGCTGTCCGTGGAGGAATGCAGCGCGTGTCTGGGTGACCCGCGGTAGGATTACAATGCGAGAGGCAGTGTGTGCTGTCACGAACGCTCAGCCGCGCAGGCCGGAAACGCCAATGTTCAAAGGCCGCATCGCGCCGATCGTGGGAGCGCTGATTCTCCTGGTCTCGACGGGCCAAGCGGGCGCCCAGGGGGCCGCGGCTGGTCCCACCCCTGAACGCACGCTCCTCGATCGCTACTGTGTCACGTGCCATAACGAGCGGCTTCAGACCGCCAACCTCGCCCTCGACTCGGCGGATGTGACCAATGTTTCGGGCGACCCGGCGCTCTGGGAGAAAGTGGTCCGGAAGCTTCGGGCCGGAGCGATGCCGCCGCAGCCGCGGCCGCGGCCCGACCACGCGACCTACAGCGGCTTCATCGAGTGGCTCGAGACCGAGCTCGACACGGCGGCAGCCTCCGTGCCGAACCCCGGGCGCACCGAGGCGATGCATCGGCTCAACCGCGCCGAGTATCGCAACGTCATCCGCGACCTGCTGGCGCTCGACGTCGATGTCGCCGAGCTGCTGCCCGCGGACGATGGGAGCTACGGTTTCGACAACATCGCCGGGGTCCTCGGGATCTCGCCGACCTTGCTCGAGCGGTATCTCTCGGCGGCGAAGAAAGTCAGCCGCCTCGCGCTCGGGAACCCGAACCAGCCAGCGACCGCGGTGACGTTCAGACTGTCGGCCGATTACTCGCAGGACGATCGGGTCGAGGGGCTGCCGTTCGGATCGCGTGGCGGGATGTCGATTCCGTACACGTTTCCGCTCGATGCCGAATATGTCGTTCGCCTCCGCCTCGGTCGCGACACGTCCGATGCGCTCGCCGCGTTCCAGGAGCCGCACGAGCTCGACGTCAGTCTCGACGGCGAGCATCTCCAGACCTTCACGGTTGGCGAGCCGGCGCCCGAGGGCGTGTCGCGGACGAGTCCCGAGTATCGCGAGTGGCGCGAGCGGCAGCGTCATGCCGACGATGACTGGGTGTTGCGAGTGCTGGTGCGCGCCGGCCCGCGGACCCTCCGTGCCACCTTCAAGAAGAAGACGTCGGCCTACGCCGAAACGCTCCGCCAACCGTACCTCCGTCCGTACACCAACACGACCGGCGGGGACACACGCTATCAGCCGTATCTAGAGAGCGTGGTGGTGACCGGACCGTACGAAGCGAGCGGCGCGCCGCCGCTCGAGGAGACCCCGAGCCGAGCGCGGATTTTCAGCTGTCGACCGAGAGATGGCGACGGCGAACGCGCGGCGCGCTGCGCGCGCGAGATCTTATCGACACTCGCGCGTCGTGCGTATCGGCGTCCGGTGACCGAACGTGACCTCGACGTGCTGCTGCGGTTCTATGAAGACGGACAACGCGATGGTGGTTTCGAAGGTGGCATCGAGCTCGCGCTGCGCCGGTTACTCGCGAGTCCCGAGTTCCTGTTTCGCGTCGTCCGCGACCCGAAGGACGTTGCGCCGGGGACGAACTACCGGTTGGCCGATCTCGAGCTCGCGTCGCGGCTGTCGTTCTTCTTGTGGTCCAGTATCCCCGACGAGGAGTTGCTCGACGTTGCCGTGGCGGGCGAACTCCGCGAGCCCGCGGTACTCGCCGCGCAAGTTCGTCGCCTTCTCGCCGACGATCGTGCAAACGCACTGGTCGAGAATTTCGCCGGGCAATGGCTCTACCTACGCAACGTGCCGGCGCTGGTGCCGGACGAGAATCGTTTCCCGGACTTCGGCGAGGGCCTCCGTCGCGCCATGCAGCGCGAGACGGAGCTCTTCTTCGAGAGCGTGATGCGTGAGGACCGCGGCGTGCTCGACTTACTGACCGCCGACTACACGTTCGTCAACGAACGCCTGGCCCGGCACTACGGGATTCCCAATGTCTACGGAAGCCATTTCCGTCGCGTCACGCTGGAGGACGATGCTCGACGCGGTCTGCTCGGCCACGGCAGTATCCTCGCCGCCACCGCCTATCCAACGCGGACCTCGCCGGTGCTGCGCGGCAAGTGGGTGCTCGAGAACTTACTCGGGACGCCGCCGCCGCTTCCGCCACCCGATGTCCCGTCGTTGGAGGAAACGACGGGCGACGGCCGGACGCTGTCGATGCGCGAGGCGATGGAACAGCACCGCGCCAACCCGGTCTGCGCGAGCTGCCACAAGTTGATGGACCCGCCGGGGTTCGCGCTGGAGCAGTTCGACGCCGTCGGGAAGTACCGTGAGCGGAACGAAGCTAACGCGCCGATCGACGCGTCGGGCGTGTTGCCTGACGGTACGGAGTTCGCGGGAGCGGCCGGTCTGCGTGACGCGCTTCTCGAGCGGCCCGGTCTGTTCGTGACGACCTTGACCGAGAAGCTGATGACGTATGCGCTCGGTCGCGGCGTGGAGCACTACGACGCGCCAGCGATTCGATCCGTCACGCGGGACGCCGGGCAACACGAATATCGCTTTTCGTCGATCATCCTCGGCATTGTGAAGAGCATGCCGTTTCAGATGAGGAGATCCCCGTCATGATCATCAAGAAGCTGTCGATACCGCGGCGAACGGTGCTGCGCGGCCTCGGCGCCGCCGTGGCGCTCCCGTTGCTGGACGCGATGGTGCCGGCGATGTCGGCGATCGCGAAGACCGCGGCGGCGCCGGTGAAGCGGCTTGGCTTCATCTACCTGCCGAACGGCGCGGTGATGCAGGCCTGGACCCCAACGGGCGAGGGAACGAACCTCGAGCTGTCCCCGACGCTGAGCCCCCTGACGCCGTTCCGCGACCAGACCATCGTCTACACCCGGTTGGCGCACGGTCAGGCGGAGCCGCTCGGTGACGGCAACGGCGAGCACTCGCGTGCGAGCTCGGTCTGGTTGAACGGTGTGCATCCGAAGCACACGGAGGGCGCCGACGTGGAGGCCGGGGTGACGGTCGACCAGATCGCGGCGGCGTCGCTCGGTCAAGACACGCCGCTCCCATCGCTCGAGCTGGCGATCGATCTCGACTTCCTCGTCGGCAACTGCGAGAACGGCTACAGCTGCGCCTATATGAACACCGTCTCGTGGCGGACGCCGACGACGCCGCTCCCGATGGAGAACAATCCGCGCGTCGTCTTCGAGCGACTCTTTGGCGACGGCGGGACCCGCGAGCAGCGGCTGGCCGAGATGCGCAAAGACCGCAGCATTCTCGATTCGGTCACCGACGACCTCGCGCACCTCGAACGGGACCTTGGCGCCTCGGACCGGCACCGCGTCGATCAGTATCTCGACGCCGTGCGAGCCGTCGAGCGTCGGGTCCAGCTGTCCGAGGCGCAGGGGGCCGAGTCCGCCTTGCCGGAAAATCTCGCGCGACCGGCGGGCATTCCGGACTCGTATGAGGAGCACGTCGCGCTCATGTACGAACTGCTGGCCCTCGCATTCCAGGCCGACCTCACGCGGGTCTTCACGTTCATGGTCGGCCGCGAGCTCGGGGGGCGGCCGTATCCGCAGATCGGCGTCCCCGACCCGCACCACGGGTTGTCGCACCATCGCAACGATCCAGAGAAGCTCGCCAAGCTGAGCAAGATCAACCGCCACCACGTGGAGCTGTTGACGCATTTCCTCGAGCGTCTCCAGACGACGCCGGACGGCGACGCGTCGCTGCTCGACAGCTCGATCGTGCTGTACGGGGCTGGTCTCGGGGACAGCAACGACCATCTGCACTACGACCTGCCGGTCCTGACCGTCGGCGGAAACGCCGCCGGGATGCGGGGCGGCCGTCATCTGCTGTACCCGAAGGACACGCCGATGACCAACCTGTTCGTCAGCATGCTCGGCAAAGCCGGGCTTCCGACCGACGAGCTCGGCGATAGCACTGGGCGGTTGGTCGCGCTGAATGACGTATAGCGACGCCTAAGCCTGAATGCCGAGCATGCGCAACCGCAACATCACCCTCGCGTTCGCCATGGCCGCGGTCGCCGTGTGTGCCGTTGGGCGCATCGCGGCTGCGGCGGAGGGCCTTCCGCTGCACGACGCCGTCAAGAGCGCCGATGCCGAGCGTATCCGCACGCTCATCGCCAACGACGTCGACGTCAATGGCACCGATGGTGATGGCACGACGGCGCTGCATTGGGCGGCGCATGCGAACGACGTCGCGAGTGGCGAGGCGCTGATTGCCGCCGGGACCGACGTCGATGCCGCCAGTCGCTTCGGCGCGACGGCGCTGGCGCTGGCCAGCGAGAACGGGAGCGCCGCGTTCCTCGAGCTGCTGCTCGCGGCTGGCGCCGATCCGAACGCCGCCTCACCCGAAGGTGAAACGGCACTGATGACAGTGGCTCGCACCGGACAGGTCGACGCGGTCCGAATGCTCCTGGCGCACGGTGCCGATCCGAATCTCGCCGAAGACTGGCGCGGTCAGACGGCACTCATGTGGGCGTCGGCCGAGAACAACCTCGACGCCGCCGAGCTGCTGCTTGGCGGCGGGACGAACGTCCACGCGCGGTCGACGCGCGGGTTCAGCGCACTGATGTTTGCCGTCCGCGCCGGCTTCATCGACATGACACGCCGGCTCGTCGACGCGGGTGCGAGTCCGGAGGAGACGCTGTTCGACGGCACCAGCGCGCTCGTGCTGGCCGCCAAGAACGGTCACTACGAACTGGGAGCGTTCCTGCTGAAGGCCGGTGCCGATCCGAACGCCGACGACCAGGGGTGGACCGCGCTCCACGAGATCAAGTGGACGCGTCGTCCCAACCTCGGCTTCAACAATCCGCCGCCGTTCATCACGGGCGAGATGACCGATCTCGCGTTCATTCGCGCGCTGGCGGCGCATGGGACGGATCTCGACGCGCGGATGACCAAGGAGCCGAACAACCGGTACCGAAACGTCTTGAATCGTGTCGGCTCGACCCCATTCTTGCTCGCTGCCAAAGCGGCCGACGTCGAGATGATGCGACTGCTGTTCGAGCTCGGCGCCGACCCGTTGCTGCCCAACGAGGATGGTACGACGCCGCTCATGGTGGCGGCCGGGGTCGGCATCTGGGCGGTTGGCGAGAGCCCCGGTACGAACCAAGAGGCATTTGACGCCGTGAAGTATGCGTTCGAGCTCGGCGGCGACGTCACGACGATCGACGACAACGGCGACACCGCGCTCCATGGGGCGATCATCCGGGGATCAGAGTCGCTCGTCCGCTTCCTGCTCGACCAGGGGGCGGAGCTTGACGCGATGAACGAGAAGGGCTGGACGCCGCTCCGCATCGCGAGAGGCGTCTTCTACTCCAACACCGGAAAACGCTGGCCGGAGATGGAGACGCTGCTGCTCGATCTCGGTGCCGACGAGTCTCTGGTCAGCGGCGCCGACAACACGATCTCCGACTGGACGGTGGAAGAACCCGAGGCCGAACTCGACCTTCGGTAGTCCGGCGCAAAGATCAAGTCGTTCGCCGCGGACGTGGTTCGGGGCGGTAAGCCCCGTCTGAATCTAGACGTCCGGATGTCGCGTGTGCCAGTCGGTTGCCTGCTCGTACGCGTAGGCGATACGACAGAGCGTGGCTTCGCTCAGGTCCCGACCGACCAGCTGCAGACTGTGTGGCGCCCCCGCTTCGCTGAATCCGCACGGTACGGAGATCGTCGGCGTGCCGGCGAAGTCGGCAGGCACCGTGAAAAGTTGGATGCTCGCGAGCGGGGGGTCGAACCGGGCGGCGATCGTCAGGAGCGCGTCGAGGAAGTCGCTCCTCGATTCGTAGCCCATCCCATCAATCAGCGGCAACGTCGTGACGTTCGACGGGCAGACCAGCGCATCGATCGTCGCGAGCAGCGTATGGAACTGCTCGCTGAACGCTGCGCGACGTTCGGTCGCCTCGGCGTAGGCTGGGTCGGTCACCTCCGATCCGAGCGCGAGAAAATCACTGAAGCCTGGTCCGTACTCACTGGCACGGCTGGGGTAGTTGGCTGCGTGCGCTCGCACCGCCTCGTAGGCGCAGATGATGTTCCAGTCAGCGAAGGGCGCCTCCGGCATGTCGACCTCGACCACCTCGGCACCGAGACCGGCCAGGATATTCAAGGCGGCCTCGACGGCGCCGGTCGTTGCCGGATCGACACCGTCAGAGGCATAGGCGCGGTCGTACCCGAGCCGCATTCCGTCGATGCCACCATCCAGCGCGTTGATGACCGGCTCCACCGGCTCTGGACGTGTCGTTGCATCGTTCGCGTCGGCGCCTGCGATCGCCTCGAACATGACGGCGGCATCGGCGACACGCCGCGTCATCGGTCCGATGTGGTCGAGTGAGCCGGCGAGCTCCAGCACCCCGTACCGGCTCACGCGGCCCCAGGTCGGCTTCAGACCGACGAGTCCGCACTGCGCAGACGGAAACCGGATCGAGCCGCCAGTGTCCGAGCCGAGCGAGGCGAAGCAGAGACCGGCGGCGGTCGCGACACCCGACCCGCTCGACGACACCCCGGTCCAGAGCCGGGGGTCCCACGGATTCACCGGAATGTCGAAGTCGGGGTGATACAAGCCCATCGCCCCTTCCGTCAGGTTGAGCTTGCCGAGGATGACCGCGCCCGCGTCCTTGAGCCGCGCCACCACGGTGGCGTCGTAGTCGGGCACGAAATCCGCGAGGACCGCCAGCGCCCCCATCGTCCTCGTGTCGCGGGTGTAGCACAGGTCCTTGACGGCGATCGGGACGCCATGCAGCGGCCCGCGATAGGCGCCTTCGGCGATCTCGGCATCGACCGCGCGCGCGGCGTCCATCGCCTCATCGGCCATGACCGTCGCGTAGCTCTTGAGCCGGCCGTCGACGGCCGCGATCCGATCGAGCAATAGCTGGGTGAGCTCGACCGACGACAATTCGCGAGCCTCGATCAGGCGCGCGACGTCACCGAGGCTCCCGTAGTGGAGCGGCTCTCCGCCCGGCAGAGAGGGCAGTTGCCGCCGCGCGTCGTCGGTCTCAGGTGGCTCGGGTTCACCTGACCCGCACGCCGTCAGAAGCGGCGTCGCCGCCCCGACCCCAAGCGCGGTCAACGCCTCGCGTCGCGTCAACATTGTGCACTCCCGCCTAAAACATCGCGATTGGGTTGGCCGGGCTGCCGGTGCCGCCCGCGACGTTGAGCGGCAACCCCATGAACATGAACTCGTACCGCTCCTCCTCGGCGCAGGCGTCGGCCAGCGGCTCCAGCAAGGCGTTGTCGAGCAACGCCACGCCGTAGTTGAACAGCACCCCATGTACCGGGAACGCGAGGCCGTAGGGGTCGGGTCGCGCATCCATCATGTCCCAGCCGAGCAACGACACATCATGGTCGCGGATGAACTTGGCACAGGTGACGCTGAGCCCGGGCCGGTCGCCGCCGCCGTAGCTGCCGCCGCCGCGGACGTAGGCATCCTTGCCGCTATAGACGAGCAGGGCGTCACCGGGTTCGACGTCGACGCCTTGGGCACGTGCGATCTCCTCGATCTCCCATCCGTGCACCGGACGCTCCGACGTGACATGCATCGTCCCGCGATGGCGCGGGACGTCGATCAGCACGCCGCGCGTGATGATGCCGTCGCTCCAGGCGTCGATGGTGCCAAAGGTCGCGCCGCGCGTTGTCACTTCGACGTCGGGGTCGCGTCCCTGCCACATTCCGTCGGTGTCCCACATGTGGCACAGCGCGTCGATATGCGTGATGGTCTGGCCGTGGTAGATGAAACCGTAATAGTCGACGACGGAACTGGCGCCGCCTGGCCTCGGGTTCTTCCGCATGAAGTGCTGCTCCGGCTCGAAGACCCGGCTCATCGAAATCTTGCGTCCGGTTCTGACGAGGCCGGCCGCGGCTGCGCTCTTCTGCGCCGTAATCAGATTGATGGCGCCCCTCTGGTCGTCGTCTCCCCAGCGTCCCCAGTTGCGGCGGTCGGTATACCACGAGTCCACTTCCGCTTGGGTCGGCATCCGTTGGTCCGATTGCCCCGCCGCGGTGGAGCCGGCCGCGCCGGCTTCAGACGCGCGCAGCTGCTCCTGCGCATGACGCTCGAGGAGGGCGTGGGGCGAGCGTACGTCTGGCGCATGGCCGGCCATCGTGTTCGCGCGCGTCGAGGCCGCCGCCGCCGCCGTCGGCGTCAGAGGACGTCCCAGGGCCGCACCCGCGCCAGCCGCGGCTGTCCCCAGCGTGGTCAGAAACCGTCGTCGTGTCGAAGCCATCGGCCGTCCTTTCTCAATCGGGGCTGACTGCCCCGGACCCCGTCGCCGGCACTCGCGGGGACCCCTTCGCCGCACTCCGTGCCGGCGGGGCCGCGCCGTGCGCGCCCTCGCCCGTTCCGTCGGAGTACACGTATTTGCAGCCGGTTCTTGCCGGGGGATGTCCCGTGCGCTGTTGAAATTCAACGGCGGCTCGGTTCACGACTACGCGACCATCGCTGACGATTCCCCGAGACCCAGCCGCGCGTCACGCGCCCGGAGGGCGGCGACGAGCGCCGGCATATCTTGACATCCTTTGACCCGGCGGAACCCCTTCGCGGCTTCGAGCACGCCGGCGGCCACCCACCGCAGCACCATCGTCCCACCGCGCCAGCGTTTCACATTGCGCTTCACATGGCGCGTGCGGCTGAGCAGACTCTCGATGGCGTTCGTGGTGGCGAGCGATCGTTGGAGGCGTTCCGACAGGCCCAAGCCGAGCACGGTCAGCGTCTCGTCGAGGCCTTCTCGGACGCTCGCGGCCGCACTCGGGTGGTCGGTGTCCAAGCGGCGAGCCAGGTCCTGCAGCAGTCGTTTCGCCGTCTTGACGGTGGCGTTCGTGTAGGCGCGGGTAAGGATTGCCTTCACCCACGGACGTTGTGCCTCGGGGAGATGCTCCAGGATGTTCCGGCCCTTGTGCACTTGACACCGCTGCACCACGGCGGCCCGGCCGAACGTCTGGGTCACCGCCGTCTCGAGGGCCTTCGCCCCATCGACGATCACCAGGAGGCTCCGGTCGGTGCGCAGCCCGCGACTCGCAAGATTGGTCAACAGGCCCTGACAGACCGTCGCATTCTCCGTGGCTCCTTCCCAGAGGCCGAGCGGGTGTTTGGTCCCCGTTGTGTCGATGCCCAGCGCCACCACGATACAGTGCCCGCCGACCTGGACCCCATCGATCAGCAGCACCGCCAGGTCCAGCGCGTCGAGCGGTGTCGCGCGCCACGCGTCCAGCTGCGCCTGGGTCTGCGCCACAAAGCGTCGACTGACCGCACTCTTGCTGGTGCCCCGCGTCGTGATGTTCGCGCCCAGCGGTTCGAGACTCCGCGCATATTGGCGGGTCGCCACGCCGATGAGCATCTGGTCGACGACGCGCCGGTTCAGCGGGTCCGCGTCCGTGAACGCCTGGGCCGTGGGCAGCGGCACCTCCATGCCGTCGCGCCGCACTCGGGGCCGACGGATCGCGACTTTATGCCCGCCCAGGACGACTTGGCTCGGAGCATGGCCGGCGCGATACGCGTGCCGGGCCGGCTGATGCGCATACCGGGGGCCACACACGGCAGCCCGATCTTCTTCGAGCATCGCCTCGAGCACCCGTAAGCCAGACGCGATGACCAGCTCCTGCAGCTCGGCCTGTGCATCGATGAGGATGTCAACCAACGGCAAGTGGCGCGACGCCGGGGATGCCGATTGGCGACGACGAGGGACTGTGTGAGACTGCTTCTTCATGGCGGCTCCTTTGCTGGGAGGCTTTCACCTCGGTTTAGTCACCGGTCGTATAGCACGACCAGTGAAGGAGCCGCCGCTTCAAATTTCAACAGCTACTGGGACATCCCCTCTTGCCGCCCGCTGGGCGCTATGCTACCGCAGTCAGAAGTCGATTGACACGTCGGAAGTGTTTGTACAAACTAAGCTGTTTCTTAATCTTAGAGGTTGTGTCTGGTACTGTCGCTTGAGTCAGTCTCCCTCTGCTAAATTGCTGATGTTTAGAGGATTAGCCCTCGCACTCGTCGGTCTCGTCGCCGGTGTCGCGGTCGGCTCGGTCGGCGTCCATGCGGCGCCGCCCGCCGGTGGCGGCCAGGCGCCTGCCGATCGCGCCCAGCCGCAGGCGCTGGTCGACCGCTACTGCGTGTCGTGCCACAACGATCGGCTCGAAACCGGCGGGTTCTCGCTTGAGTCGCTCAACGTCGCAAATGTTGCCGCGCATCCCGAGGCGTGGGAGAAGGTGGTGCGCAAGCTGCGCGCCGGCGCCATGCCGCCGCGTCCGCGACCACGGCCCGACGAGGAAACCTACGATCAATTCCGGGCCTGGCTCGAGGGGGAGCTCGATCGCAGCGCGGCGGCCGAGCCGAACCCCGGTCGCACCGAGGCGTTTCACCGGTTGAATCGCACCGAGTACCACAACGTGGTGCGCGATCTGCTTGCGCTCGACGTCGATGTCGAGGAGTTGCTGCCGGCGGACGATACGAGTTACGGCTTCGACAACATCGCCGGCGTGCTCGGTGTTTCGCCGACGTCGATGGAGCGCTACCTGGCGGCCGCTCGGAAGATCAGCCGGTTGGCCGTCGCCTCGCCGGTCCCGTCGCCGACGGCTGACACCTTTCGCATTGCGTCCGACCTTGGACAGGACCGACGTATCGAAGGGCTCCCGTTTGGGACACGCGGCGGCATCGTCGTGGAGTACAACTTCCCGGAAGACGCGGAATACGTCATCGACGTGCTCCCCGACGGTCCGCTGCGGATCGAGCCGCACGAGTTGGAGTTCACGATCGACGGAGAGCGCGTCGAGGTGCTCACGGTCGGCAAGTCGCCAGACGATGGCGATCCGCGGGGGCTCTACACACCGGAAATTGACACACTGGAAGTGCGGATCCCGGTCAAGGCCGGTCCGCACGAGGTCGGCGTCGCATTCCTTCGAAAAACCTCGGCGGAGCCGGAAGGTCTGCGCAAGCTCTACCTGCGCCCGTTCACGGGCGAGGGGTCTGGCGGTGACTCGCGCTATCAGCCGTACGTGGAGAGCGTGACGATTGCCGGTCCGTATGAGTCGAGCGGCGCGCGACCGATCGACGACACGCCGAGCCGGAAAGCGATATTCAGCTGCCGTCCGTCGAGCACCTCGGCACGTGACGAGGCCGAGCGCGCGTGCGCCACCGAGATCCTGTCGCAGATCGCGCGCCGCGCCTACCGCCGGCCGGTGACCGACGATGACGTCGATCGGCTTGTGGTCTTCTACGACCGCGGTCGTGAGAATGGCAGTTTCGACACCGGGATCGAGATGGCGTTGCGGCGTTTGCTCGTCAGCCCGGAGTTCCTCTTCCGGGTCGAGCGTGACCCCGATGGTGTGGCCGCCGGGACCAACTACGCGGTCAGCGATCTCGAGCTGGCCTCGCGCCTGTCGTTCTTCCTGTGGTCGAGCATGCCCGACGACGAGCTGCTGGAGCTCGCCGAGCGCGGCGAGTTGAGCAACGACCCGGTGTTCAGCGCTCAGATCGACCGGATGCTCTCGGATCCACGCGCGGACGCGCTCGTCGCCAACTTCGCCGGCCAGTGGCTGACGCTGCGCAACGCCGCCGCGGTTCGCCCCGATGAGGATGCGTTCCCCGACTTCGGTGAGGCGCTGCGGCAGGCGTTTCGCCGCGAGACCGAGTTGCTGTTCACGAGCATCCTGCGGGAGGATCGGAGCACCCTCGATCTGCTCGCGGCCGACTACACGTTCGTCAACGAGCGGCTGGCGCAGCACTACGGGATTCCGAACGTGCGGGGCAGCCACTTCCGCCGCGTCACCTTTGACGAAGGCGACGGCGACAGTGTGCGTGGCGGGCTGCTTGGGCATGGCAGCATCCTGACCGTGACGTCGTACGCGAATCGCACCTCACCGGTGGTTCGCGGCAAATGGGTGCTCGAGAACATCCTCGGCACGCCGCCACCGCCGCCGCCGCGGGACGTGCCGGCGCTCGAGACCGCGGAGGGCGGCCAGGCGCTCTCGATGCGTGAGGCGATGGAGCAGCACCGCGCCAATCCGGTCTGTGCCAGCTGTCATCGCTTGATGGATCCCGTGGGGCTGTCGCTCGAGAATTTCGACGCGATTGGCCGGTGGCGCGATCGCAGCGAGGCCAAGCGCGCGATCGACAGCTCGGGCGTGCTTCCGGACGGCACGGCGTTCAACGGACCGGGGGGATTGAAGGCGGCGCTGCTGCAGCATCCTGATCGGTTCGTCACCACCGTGACCGAGAAATTAATGACCTACGCGTTGGGGCGGGGGGTCGAGTACTTCGATGCCCCCGCGGTGCGCGCGATCGTGCGTGATGCCGCCGAGGACGACTACCGGTTGTCGTCGCTCATCAAAGGTGTCGCCCAGAGCGCGCCGTTTCGGATGAGGAGATCGTCGTCATGATCATCACGAAGATGTCGCTGCCCCGCCGGACGTTCTTGCGGGGCATGGGTGCGACGCTGGCGCTGCCGCTACTCGACGCCATGGTGCCGGCGGCCACGGCGCTCGCGCAGACAGCCGCGAAGCCGTCGCCACGTCTCGGCTTCATCTATATCCCGAACGGCGCGAACATGCGGCAGTGGACGCCGGCCGGTGACGGTGGCGTGCTCGAGCTGTCGAGCAGTCTGCAGCCGCTCGCCAACGTACGTGACCACATCGTCATCCCGACCGGACTCGACCACCGGCAGGCCGAGGCGTGGGGCGACGGGAACGGTGAGCACTCCCGCGCCAGCTCTGTCTGGCTGAACGGCGTGCACCCGAAGCGGACTGAGGGCGCGGACGTCGAGGCCGGCACCACGGTCGACCAGATCGCGGCCGCACAGCTTGGCCAAGAGACGCCGCTGCCGTCGCTCGAGCTGGCGCTTGAGAATAGCTTCGTCGTGGGCAATTGCGACAACGGCTACAGCTGCGTGTACACCAACACCTTCTCGTGGCGCACCCCGACGACCCCGCTGCCGATAGAGCACAATCCGCGCGTCGTCTTCGAGCGCCTCTTTGGCGAGGGTGGCACCGGCGAGCAACGCGCCGCCAGGCTGGCGGACGATCGCAGCATCCTGGACGCCGTCCGCGAGGACATGACCCGTCTGGAGCGGACGATCGGCGCCGGCGATCGGGCGCGCGTCACGCAGTATCTCGATGCCGTGCGGGAGATCGAGCGCCGCATCCAGCAGGCGGAATCGCAGTCGGATGCCGCGCTGCCCGAAGTGCTCGAACGCCCGGTCGGGATTCCGGAGTCGTTCAGCGAGCATGCGAAGCTGATGTTCGACTTGCAGGCATTGGCGTTCCAGGCCGACATCACGCGCGTCTTCACGTTGCTCATCGGTCGCGAGCAGACGTCACAGAGCTTTCCCGAGGTCGGGGTGCCCGACCCGCATCACGCGATGTCGCATCACCAGTTGGATGTGGAGAAACTCGAGAAATACGCGAAGATCAACAGCTATCAAGTCGGTCTCCTGGCCGGCTTCTTGGAGAAGCTGCAGGCGACGCCGGACGGCGACGGCACGCTGCTCGACCAGTCGATGATCCTCTACGGCGGCGGCATCAGCGACGGCGACCAGCACTCGCACATGGACCTCCCGCTGATTCTGGCCGGCGGCGCCGCCGGCACGCTGCGGGGCGGACGCCATCTCAAGTACGAGGGCGAGACGCCGATGACGAACCTGCTGGTCAGCATGCTCGACAAGGCTGGCGTACGGATCGACGAGCTCGGTGATAGCACCGGCCGACTCAAGATGGAGACGCTTAGTGGCGTGTAGGGCGGAAACGACACCAGGTTCTCGGCTCCAGGCTCACGGCGGGGTGGCTATCGTTGTCACGCTCGTGGTGGCCTGCATCTTGGGAGGACCCGCCGTCGCCAAGGCTTTGGCGGGCCAGCCGAAGCCCCAAACGGCATCTGCAGGGCGAAGGCTGGTCGATGCCGTGAAGGCTGGGGACATCGAGGCGGTGCGCTCGCTCATCGCGAGCGGCGTCGATGTCGGGACCACCGAGGCCGACGGCACCACGGCGTTGCACTGGGCCGCACATCACGATCGATTCGAGGTCGCGGATCTATTGCTCGGCGTGCGCGCCGAGGTCGACGCGACGAATCGATACGGCGTGACGCCGCTGGCCCTGGCGTCGCTCAACGGCAGCACGTCGATGTTGACGCGGCTGCTCGAAGCGGGGGCCGACGCCAATCGTGCGAATCCCGAAGGCGAGACGCCATTGATGACGGCGGCGCGTGGTGGTAATGGGACCGCGATCGGCGTGCTATTGGCGCACGGCGCCGAGGTCGATGCGGTTGAAGCGTGGCGGGGCCAGACGGCGCTGATGTGGGCGGTGGCGCAGAACCAGATCGCGGCGATCGAGGTGTTGCTGGCGGCCGGGGCCGACCCGAACGCGCGATCGACCGGCGGCTTCACCCCGGTGCTGTTCGCGGCCCGCGAGGGGCATCTCGACGTGCTCGACCCGCTCATCGGCGCCGGCGCCAACGTCGACGATGCGGTGCCGCGCAACGGAATGAGCGCGCTCGTGATGTCCGTCTATAACGCCCACTATGACTTCGCGAAGACACTGCTCGACGCGGGGGCGAATCCCGATGCGGCCGAGAATGGGTGGTCGGCACTCCATCAAGTGGTCTGGACTCGACGCCCGAACCTCGGTCGCAACCCGCCGTTCCCGGTGCCGCATGGTGATCTCGACGCGTTCGACCTCGTGCGGGCGTTGGCCGAGGCGGGGGCCAATCTCGATATTCGGCAAACGAAGGAACCGCGCGACGGCAATCGCAACATCTTGAACCGGGTCGGCTCGACACCGTTCCTGCAGGCCGCCAAGGTGGCGGATGTCGAAATGATGCAGTGGCTCGCCGACCTCGGTGCCGACGCGGCGGTCGCGACCGAGGAAGGCTGCACCCCGTTGATGGCGGCGGCCGGCGTCGGGATCTGGAAGATCGGCGAGAACCCCGGAACAAACGAAGACGCGCTCGACGCGGTCACCCTAGCCTGGGAGCTTGGCAACGACATCAACGCCGCTGACGCGAACGGCGACACGGCGCTGCACGGTGCGATTCACCGCGGCGCCGGTAATATTGTGCGGTTCTTGGTGGACAAGGGCGCAAATATCGACGCCGTGAACGAAAAAGACTGGTCGGCGCTATCGGTCGCGCAGGGCGTGTTCTATCCGAATACCTTTAACCGTCACCCGGAGCTCGTCACGCTGTTGACCGAGCTCGGTGCCGACCCGGATGCCGGCACGCGTCGGGAGGTAGACCTCTCTCCTGAGGAGCGGCTGGCGCTCGCTCAGGAGCAGCAGCAGTAGCACGTAGGCATATAAGGAACAGGACGCAGGAGGAGCTAACCATGAGCGCGCGGACACAATCATCTTGGCGCATGTCGATGCGTCTTGGGGTCGTGAGTGTGGCTCTCGGTGCTTTGATCGCCGCGTTTGTTGCGATCCCGAGCGCTGAGGAAGCTGCGGCGATGCCCGAGGGCTACATCAGTGGTGTCGTCGAAAGCAGCGCCGGCCCCGAGGCTGGCGTTTGGGTCATTGCCGAGACCGAAGAGTTGGAAACGAAGTTCGTCAAGATCGTCGTCACTGACGATAGGGGCCGCTTCGTGTTGCCGGAGCTGCCCGACGTCACCTACGACGTCTGGGTCCGTGGCTACGGTCTCGTCGACTCCGAGAAGGTCAAGCTGTCGCCGACCACCGACGACGTCAACCTCACCGGCGCCGTCGCGCCGGACGAGCAGGCTGCGGCGCAGTACTATCCCGGCAACTATTGGTACTCGCTGATCGAGCCGCCACCGGCGAGCGAATTTCCCGGCACCGGCCCGGACGGCAACGGCATCTCGCCGGGGCTCCATAGCCAGGCGGCGTGGGTCGACATCATGAAGCAGGGCTGCCAGCTCTGCCACCAGCTTGGCAACACCGCGACTCGCGAGGTCCAGCACCTCGACGAGTTCGACTCGACGGCCGCCGCGTGGGACCATCGTGTGCAGACCGGCCAGCGCGGCACGTCGATGAGCGCGAGGATGAGCAGCTTCGGCCGTCAACGCGCGCTCGATATGTTTGCCGACTGGACCGACCGGATTGCCGCCGGCGAGACACCGCCGCGTCCACCACGCCCGAAGGGCAAGGAGCGCAACCTGGTCGTCACGTTGTGGGACTGGGGAACCGACGCGTCGTTCATCCACGACGAGGTCACGACCGACAAGCGCAACCCGACCGTGAACGGCGGCGGGCCGGTGTATGGCGTCTCGGCCGGGCACGGCAGCCTGACCATCGTCGACCCGGTCGCCAACCGCGCCGTCGAGTTGCCGATTCCGGTGCGGCCCGAGGATCCGAACAGCGTGCCGTCACGCTTCCCGCAGGAGCAACTGGAACCGTCCTACTACTGGGGCGACCAACTGCTGTGGGGACGGGGTGGTCCCGATGGACAGGAGAACTCTTCCGACCCGCACAATCCGATGATGGACCAGAAGGGTCGCGTCTGGATGACCTCGACCATCCGCGCCCGGCCGAATCCCGACTGGTGCAAGGAAGGGTCGGACAACCAGTTCGCGAAGTACTGGCCGCTGGCGATGAGCGGCCGGCAGGCGTCGTACTACGACCCGCAGACTGAGGAGTTCGTGCTGGTCGACACCTGCTTCGGCACGCACCACCTGCAGTTTGCCGAGGATGCGGACGACACCCTCTGGTTCAGTGGTGACGGCAGCGCCATCGGCTGGATCAACACCAAGCTGTACGACGAGACCGGTGACGAGCGTTTCTCGCAGGGCTGGTGTCCGACCGTCATCGACACGAACGGCGACGGCGTGATCACGAAGCCGTGGAACGAGCCGAGTCGTAGCGGCGAGGTGGAGATCGATCCGGCGAAGGACACCCGGATCGTCGGCTTCGGCTACGGGATTATCGCAAGCCCGAAGGATGATTCGATTTGGATCACCCGCACCGGGCCGTTCCCCGGTCGGATCGTCCGTCTCGACCGTGGCGACAACCCGCCCGAGACCTGCATCGCGGAAGTCTACGAGCCGCCGTCGATCGAGAATCCCAATGTCGACGCGATGAAGACCGGCTTCGCGCCGCGTGGCATCGACGTCGACCGGAACGGCGTCATCTGGGCCGCGCTGTCGGGCAGTAGCCAGATGGCGAGCTTCGACCGGACGAAGTGCGCGACGACCAACGGTCCGACCGCGACCGGGCAGCAATGTCCGGAAGGATGGACGCTCTACACGATGCCCGGCCCGCAGATGAAGGGCGTCGAGACGCCAGGGAGCGCCGACTTCCATTACTACAGCTGGGTCGACCAGTACGACACCCTCGGCCTCGGCGCGAACGTTCCGATCGCCGACGGATCGACGTCCGACTCGCTGCTGGCGCTCGACCCGGATAGCGGTGAGTGGACGATTCTACGGGTGCCGTATCCGATGGCGTTCTACTCGCGCGGTCTCGACGGGCGGATCGACGATCCGAACGCCGGGTGGAAGGGCCGCGGCCTCTGGGCCAATTACGGCTCGAACTACGTCTGGCACACCGAAGGTGGCAAGGGCACCAAGGCTAAGATGGTGCACTTCCAGATGCGGCCCGACCCGCTGGCGAAGTAGGAGCGGCGAGGGATTAGGGATCAGGGATTCAGGGGTGGTGAGGTCGCCGCGCCGATCCCGACCTGATTCGATCGTTTCGAGGGGGCAGGCGTTACGTTGACGTCTGTCCCCTTCGTTTTAGGTCGTTATGCGGAGCAAGACGCTAATCTTGTACCGGGCCGCTGGTGCCGGCCAAGGCGCGCACGTGCGCGCCTCGCGGGGGCGGAGTGGGGCTCTCGGGGTCCCCGCGGGGCGCCCGCTGGGGTTCGGGGCGTAGCCCCGTCTAATTAGGAGACGTGTCCTCATGACTGCTGGCCGAACTCGATGGATCATTGCCGCCGTGGTAGCCGGTGTCGCCTTGGCCGTCGGTTGCGGAGGCGCTGATTCGCCCGAGCCCGATGTCGTCGAGGCGCCGCCGGCCGACCCGCCGCCTTACCACGTCTACGTGACCAACGAACGTGGGGGCGACCTCTCGGTCATCGCCGGAGGCACGCACGACGTGCTGGCGACGATCCCACTCGGCAAACGGCCACGCGGGATCAAGGTGTCGCCCGACGGCACCCAGCTGTTCGTCGCGCTGAGTGGCTCGCCACCGTCGCCGCCCGGAACCGACGAGAGTACCCTGCCCCCGCCGGACCGCACGGCTGACGGAATCGGCATCGTCGATATCGCGGCCGCGGAGATGGTCGACATCGTGCGCGCCGGCACCGATCCCGAGCAGGTCGCCGTCGGCGGCACCCGCCTCTACGTCGCCAACGAAGACGCCGGCGCCGTGAGCGTCGTCGAGATCGCGAGCGGCGATGTCGTGGCGACCCTCGAGGTTGGCGGTGAGCCGGAAGGCGTTCGGATCAGTCCGGACGGCAGCGTGGTCTACGTTACGTCTGAGGAAGACAACCAGGTGTCGGTGATCGACACCGCCGCCAACGAGGTTATTGCGCGGTTCGAGGTTGGCGCTCGTCCGCGCGCCTCCGCGTTCGCCCCCGATGGAACGCGCGCGTATGTGACGGCCGAGAACAGTGGGACGGTGCATGTCGTCGACACCGCGACGCACGAGGTGATCCACACCATCCAGCTGACCGGGGAGGTGGTGAGACCGATGGGGGTCGTCGTTTCGCCCGATGGCTCGCGAGTCTACGTCACGACCGGTCGCGGCCGGATGGTCATCGCCATCGATGCGGAGATCTATGAGCCGGTCGGGTCGGTCGAGGTCGGCACGCGCCCGTGGGGCATTGCCATTACGGACGACGGCCGCTACCTCTACACGGCGAATGGGCCGTCAAACGATGTCAGTGTCGTCGACACCGAGTCGATGAGCGTCGTCGACACGATCCCGGTCGGCGAGATGCCCTGGGGCGTGGCGATAGTTCCTTAACAATGGCGACTGAACGTAGCGGGGCTTGCGGGGCCCCGCGAGTGAGGGACGCCGTGCAGCCGCCCAGAGGGGTCCGTCGGAAGCAGTGTCCGATCGATCTCCGTCTTGGTCCAACCGCCTCGTACCTGGACCGCACTGTCGGCGGCGAAGATGAAGTAGGACGTCGGGATCTCGGCTTCGGCGAGCCCGTCGATCCGACCGCCAACGTAGAGTTGCCGCCCGCTGTAACGCGCGGTCCAGAAGCCCGATCCGGTGGTGACCGCCACGTTCGCGGTCAGCTCGGTCTCTGGCCAAGCGAATACTCGCGAAACCGCGACTGCATCGCCTTGAAGTCGATGTCGTCGGCCTCCTGAGCGACCGTTTGGTGCTCCGGCACGGCAAGCAGAAGGTCGACGACCAGAAGCGCGGAAATGACGTGTGAGATGGCCCTCCGGCCAGATTCGCGAACCGACACAATGGACCCCTTGGAGGTCGAGAATATCGCACTTCTCGGCTAAGATGGCGCTTGGAGGTCTGGATGCGGGAGCTGAAGATCATCGTCGGCCTGTCGGCCGCCGTGCTCGCTGTGGCGGCGATGACGGTGGCGGCTCGACCCGCGGCCGAGGGCGCCCAGGCGCCAACGGCCGACGAGCTGGCGGAGCTGACGGCGATCCGGCCGGTGCCGGGGAAGAACGGCCTCTACGTCATCCCCGGCTACGACGGCGGCGTCACGGGCGGCAACGTCGCCGTGCGTGTCACGAATGACGGTGTCATTCTGGTCGACAACAAGTTCCCGCACAGCTTCGAGATGATCTCCACGGAAGTGCGGAAGGTGACGTCGCTGCCGATCAAATACGTACTCGACACGCATCATCACGGTGACCATAGCGGGAGCAACGCCGACTTCATGGCGGCGGGCGAGGTGATCGCCCACAAGAACGCGCGCGGCAACATCGTTCGCAACAACCAGCCGGGCGCGCCGCGCATCGTCTTCAGCGACGAGACGGCGGTGTTTCTCGGCGGCGTCGAAGCGCAGGCCCATCATTTCGGACGCGGGCACACGAATGGCGATGCCGTGATCTTTTTCCCCGACCTGAGGACGGTGCATACGGGCGACCTCTTCATCTGGGGCCAGCGATCGGACGGGAGCACCCTGTCGCCGTTTATGGACTATAACAACGGCGGGAGCGGGCTCGAGTGGACCGCAACGCTCGACGGCGTCCTCGAGCTCGACTTCGACACGGCGATTCCAGGCCACGGTCCGGTCTTGACGAAGGATGAGGTCAGGACGTTCCGGAATCGGATGCAGACGCTGCAGGATCGCATGCGTTCGGCGGTGGCCGACGGGGCCAGCCGCGACGACATTCCCAATCGCGTCAACACCGCCGACCTCGATTGGCCATTTCGGCCGGCGGCGCTCCAGGCGTTCTACGACGAAGTGGTCGCCGCTCAGTAGGAGAGAGTAAACATGGCACTCCACAGCCTTGCTCGTCACGTTCGTCACCTCTCGATACCGGTGATCGTCATCGGGATCGGTCTGATGCTGCCCCTCAGTGCGCGCGCGCAGGACGACGGGAGCTCCCCGACGTTCACCAAGGACGTATTGCCGATCTTGCAGGGCTCGTGCCAGTCGTGTCATCGGCCTGGCTCGGTCGCGCCGATGTCGCTCTTGACCTACGAAGAGGTGCGCCCGTGGGCGCGGGCCATCAGAGACCGCACCGCGCAGCGGGAGATGCCGCCGTGGTACATCGAAGGGAATGTCGGCGTCCGCCACTTCAAGGAAGACCCATCGCTGTCGGACACGGAGATCGCGGCGATCGGGGCGTGGGTCGATGCGGGTGCCCCGCGGGGGAACCCCGCCGACGCGCCGCCGCCCCTCGAGCTGGCGTCGCTCGACGAATGGCGTATCGGCACGCCCGAGTGGATCGTGGAGCTGCCCGAGGAGCAGACGATAGGCGCGGTCGACGCGGATCACTGGCTCAACGTTTGGGCCGACTCGCGTCTCAACGAGGACCGCTACATCAAGGCAGTCGAGACCAAGCCGTCGCCAGGGGCGTACCCCGTGGTGCATCACGTCGCCACGTCGATGCGCTGGGAGGACGAGGATGGTGAGGAAGGGGGCGGTTTCCTCAATGAGTATGCGATGGGGAAGAACGGCGACATCTTCCCGGAGGGGACCGGGCGACTCATCAAGGCGGGCACGCAAATCCGGTTCAATATGCACTACAGCTCGGTCGGCGAGGAGATTAGGGACCGCACCCGGGTTGGCTTCCAGTTCTACCCAGCCGGCCACGTGCCAGAACGAGTGCTCATCTCACGGCACGTTGGCGATAGCTTCGACACCCTCGATATTCGCGCCGGTGAGGACAACGCTCGCAGCGATGGCTACTATGTGCTGCCGGAACCGACGCAGGTCACCGCCTTTCAGCCCCACATGCATATTCGCGGCAAGCGGATGTGTGTCGAGGCGATCCAACCGGACGGTCTGATCGAGACGTTGAGCTGCAGTGGGCACAATTTCGGCTGGCACATCGTTTACAACTACGCCGATGAGGAGGCGCCGCTGCTCCCGGCGGGCACCATCCTGCACGTCACCGGCTGGCACGACAACACGGCAGCCAACCGCTACAACCCGGATCCGAAGAACTGGGTCGGATTCGGCAATCGCTCGATTGACGACATGAGCTTCGCCTGGATGAGCTTTTTCCACATGCCAGAGGAGGCGTACGAGCAGAAGCTGGCGGCGCGCGCGAAGCGGTCGAGCAACGACTAGCGGAATTCGCGGAGGGGCTAGGGATCAGGGGTGGAGCGAAGGTGATGCACGCGGCGTTGCGGTCTGTCGCTTCGTTCATTGCCTGTGCGGCGCTGGCGAGTGCGGCTGCGCATGCGCAGACGTATCACAGCGGCCAGAACCTGCAACCGGTCTTCGAGGGGTGGGAGCAGAACCCGGACGGCAGCTTCAACATGGTGTTTGGGTATCTGAACCGCAACTTCGAAGAGCACCTGAATCTTCCCGTTGGTGAAGCGAATTATTTCGAACCCGGCGATCCCGACCGCGGGCAGCCGACCTTCTTCTATCCGCGGCGCCAGCGGTTCAGCTTTCGTGTCCGCGTGCCCGCGGACTGGGGAGACCAGGAGCTGGTCTGGACCGTGACGGCGCACGGCCGGACCGACAGCGCGGTCGGGTGGCTCGTCCCGGAACAGATCATCGACGACCAAGTCGTTGCGATGAATCGGAGTGGCGGTGGCGCGCCCGACATTCAGAACCACGCGCCGTCCATCACCCTGGTCGAACGCGCGGAGCGGTCGGTCAAGGTGGGCGAGCCGCTGACGCTGACCGCGGTCATCCAGGACGACGGGGTGCCCGAAATGCGACCGGCCCGTCAAAGTCGTCCGCCCGGCCGGCGCAACGCCCTGGGGCTGCGGGTCGCCTGGATCCAGCATCGCGGGCCAGGCGAGGTGACCTTCGATCCGTGGACAGCGCCGATGGCCGACCACGTGCCCGGGTGGACGCCGCCGCCGGTTCCCGAGGCGGGTCGAACAGTCACGACGGCCCGTTTCAGCGAGCCGGGCACGTATGTCATTCTCGGCCTGGCGGACGATGGCTATCTCTACGGCGCCGCCGATGTGACGGTAACCGTAACGCCGTAGCGCCGACCATGCCGGACAGCACCGGCTGCTGCATCGTCGGTGGCGGTCCGGCGGGTGCTGTCCTGTCGCTGCTCCTGGCGCGTCTCAAGCGCTTCACCCCGGACCCCCTCGCTCCCTCACTCGCGGGGGCCCCGACGCCCCACTCCGTTCGCTCGTGCTATTCCGGCAGCGCGAAGGCCAGGAGCTCGGCCGGGACGCCACTGCCGCCCATCGCCAGCACGATGTATTGCTTGCCGCCGAGCATGTAGGTCATCGGGGTGCCCGTTTGCGGCGCCGGCATGTAGACCTCGGCGACATTTTCTCCGGTCGCCTTGTCGTACGCACGCAGCATGGCGCCGCGCCGGCCGTCGGGCGTCGTCCAGAAGCCACGGTCGGCGGCATTACGGCCCCCTTTCACCCGAGACCACGAGGGTCTTCGTCGTCAGCGTCCCGACCGGTCCTTGACGGCCGGTACGCGGAATGACGGCGTCGCGGAGCGCCGGATGGTTCTTGACCGAGTCCGGCGTTTCCCCGTGCGCGACCTGCCAGACGATTTCGCCCTCGTTGAGATCAATCGCCGTGATCCGGCCCCACGGTGGCTTCATTAACGGGAGCCCCATGACCGTCTGGCCCTGTCCGCGCGCCGGACCGTTGATGTAGTCCATGTCCGACCGGTCGGGGTCGTTGCGCATCGCGAGAACGCGACTCAAGGTCTGCGAGAAGATGTAGAGAATGCCGGTCTCCGGATCGTAGGATCCACCCGGCCAGTTGGCGCCGTTTGGCACGAAGAGCGTCTCGAACTTGTCGCCGTCGCCGCGGGTGATCGGCGGCGTGAAGATCGAACCGGTACGGTACTGCTGGGCGATCCGGAGCGATCGCCGGCCGGCATCCCCCTCGGCCTTGATCTCGGGCGTCATGTCGTTGATCTCGTCGAGCTCGAACCCCTGGCGCTCGAATGGCGGCGGCTTGGTCGGAAACGGCTGCGTCGGCGCGTAGGTCTCGCCCGGAATATCGCCGGCCGGCACCGGCCGCTCTTCGATCGGCCAGACCGGCTCGCCGGTGATGCGATCGAAGACATACACCCATCCCTGCTTGGTTGGCTGCGCGATCGCCTTGATCGCACGGCCGTCGACCGTGATGTCGACCAAGATCGGCGCACACGGCACGTCGTAGTCCCAGACCGGATGGTGGACGAACTGGAAGTGCCAGATCCGCTCCCCGGTGTCGACGTCGACCGCGACCAGGCTCTCGGCGAACAGGTTGTCGCCAGGTCGATGCCCCCCGTAGTAGTCGCCGGTCGGGATCTCGACCGGGAGGTAGGCGATGCCGAACTCCGTATCGACAGTCATCTGCGTCCACACGCCGGTGTTGCCGGTGTACTCCCACGAGCCGTCCTCCCACGTCTCGTGACCGAATTCGCCCGGCTGCGGGATCGTGTGGAAGATCCAAAGGCGTTCCCCCGTACGCGCATCGAAGCCGCGCACGTACCCCTTCGCGTTCCGCCGGCTCGGGGGCGTTCCGCCGGGGCGACTCGCCGCGCCCACGAGCACGGTGTTGCCGGCGACGACCGGCGCGCCGTTCCATGCCAGCTCGGCGGTGATCGGGTCGAGCGCCTGGTCGTTGTGTTGTTTGAGGTCGACGATGCCGTCGACGCCGAAGTCGGAGATCGGCCGGCCGGTCTCAGCGTCGAGGGCGACCAACTGGTAGCCGATCGTCACGAAGTAGATGCGCTGGTCGCCGGCCCCGTCGGTCCAGTAGCCGACACCCCGACCGGAGAGACGACGCATCGACCGCTCGGCGCGTTCGCCCTCATCGAGACGGTACAGCCAGAGGTGCTCGCCGGTCGCGGCGTCGAGCGCGACGACCGCACGTCGGCTGCCGGCGGTCGTGTAGAGCACGCCGTCGATGACGAGCGGCGTCGACTGCAGATTGAAGTCTGGGCTGGGGCCGAGATTATCGGTCTTGAAACGCCACGCCACTTCGAGGTCCCCGAAATTGTCGGCGTCGATCTGGTCGAGCGGGGCGTAGCGCGTGGCGCCTAGGTCGCCGGCCCAGGTACGCCACTCACCGTCGGTGGCCCCGTGCTGCGCCGACGCCGGATCCGACCCCAGGAAAAAGCCGAGTGCGATGAAAGCGAAACACGCGGCGGTCCAGGGGCCTCGTGCTCGCGTGGCCGGTCCGGCGGTGGTGCCCATACTGGTGCTCCTCCGTGTGAGATTGCGGCTTCGCGACATCATACCTGGGCCTGGCCGCGCCCGTTTGCTCGGCCGGCTGGAATGGCGTACGCTTGTCGGTCCATGAAGACTTTAGCCGCCGTCTTGTTCGCCGTTGCGCTCGCCGCTGTTCCGCTGTCGGCCGGACAAGAGCCCGAGCCCGTTGACATGAACCAGCTCATGGCTGACTTTGCTCGGGAGGCCGCCTCGAATGACGTGCATCTCCTTATTGTTCATCTGAACGACAAGACGACCGACGCGTTGTTCGAACCACCGCAGAAATACTCGCTTCGCGCGCAGGCGCGCGGACAAACGATGTTTCTCGTTCATGGCACAGCGCTGCGGGACGCGACGCTCGACCTGGATTTTCAGTTGACCGAGACCGGCGCGCTAGGCGTCTCGACGCATCGGCCGCGGATGATTAGCATCCAGGGTATGGAGAATGGCACCGAGCTAACGGAGGGCGACGAGTTCGTGGGCATACTTGCGCTCAACTCACTCCTCCCGCTCCGATCCCGGTTGGTGTTGATCGATGGGCTGATGCGGCTCGAGTTCGAGTTCAGCCCGAACGTGTTGCGACAGCTGCAGGACTAAGTTCAGACCGGGGGAATATCGCGCTCGATCGAGCGAAGCGTCTCGCGCGTTTCCCCCAGACCCCCTCCATTCCGTTGCTCCCCTTGGGCCAACTGACCCCCGCTTCCACGCCCTCCTCCGCCGCATGAACTGCCCCGAGACGGCGGCCAACAGTTAGCCGAAACGGCCTTGTTGACCCTCGACTAAAAATCGGCACGATCTACTGGTATCGAACCCTGAAGCGCGCGATACTGGGGGACCAACTCAGTCTCGGTGGACGGGACATCTCATGCCCAGCCAGACCGTTGCCGACAGCATGACGCGCTCGGTAGTCACGCTGTCTCCAGAGGACGGCATCTACTAGGCGATCACGGTCCTGCTCAAACGAAAACTCTCGGGCGCGCCGGTCGTCGACACGTCCGGTCGGTTGGTCGGGATCCTCTCCGAGAAGGACTGCTCACGGGTGCTGGTGGGAGCGGCACTCGACGGGTTCCACGATGGGCGGGTTCGGAACCATATGACGGAGACGGTCGAGACCATCCGACCCGACGCCAGTCTGTATGAGATCGCGCACCGCTTCATCACACGAAGCTATCGGCGGCTCCCGGTTGTTGACGACGGTGGTCGGGTCGTCGGCCAAGTGAGTCGGCGCGACGCGCTATCGGCGTTCGAGGCGATCCGGGATGACCCCCGCCTCTATGGTACGGGCGAGCAGCGGCCTACAGACCGCACGGGCGTTGACTCCGCCATGCGGATCTTCCGTGGCCGGTAAGTGCGTGCTTCCCCGAGACGGTGGCCAGCGGCTAGGCCCAGCGGCCTCCCTGTCCCTCCTGTCCGCTCGTTGCACACCCTCCCGCGAATTGGGGCCTGAACCGCCGGTCCCGTGCATATAATCGCGGGGAATCGATAGGGATATCCCTATAGGAGGGGCATGGGCGTATCGACGTCGGCGGGCAGCTTGGCTCGAACGACACGCGTTTGGCCCGGATCGTCTCAAAGGCTTCCCAAGAGTCGGTGCAGGGACCTTCGCGTCGGTCTCCCTTCGCCGTGTCGCGCTCTTTGTCCTGATCTCGGTCAAGCTGGGCCCCGCCGCCAGCGCCGATCGCGGACGAGACACCGTCGACCGACGGCGACCGGGCGCACGCCGTGCCCCGAAACCACCTGGCGCCGCCATCGCTTCAGCGTAGACTGGCTGCTTCAGAATCCCGCGAGCGAACGGAGTGGGGCTCTCGGAGACAGTCAGCCCCGTCTAAGTGATGATCTGTGGGATCGGTACTCCGTGGACGTCGGTCAGCCGCATATCGCGTCCGTTGTAGCGATACGTCAGCTCCGTATGGTCGATGCCGAGCAGATGGAGCATCGTGGCATGAAAGTCGTGGGCTGAGACGCGCTGCTCCGTGGCCTTGTAGCCAAACTCGTCGCTCGACCCGATCACCTGCCCGCCTTGGATCCCCGCCCCGGCCATCCAGCCGGTCATGGCGCCCGGGTTGTGGTCGCGGCCGACCCCGCGCTGCGAGATCGGCATCCGTCCGAACTCGGCGTGCCACACGATGAGCGTCGAGTCGAGCATGCCGCGCGCCTTGAGATCGGTCAGCAGCCCGGCAATCGGGAGGTCGGTCTCGGCCGCGTGCTGCGAGTGATTCTCCTTCAGGTTGCTGTGCGCGTCCCAGGTATCGGTGTTCTGGACGCCGAGGCCGCCGTGGAACAGCTGGACGAAGCGGACGCCGCGCTCAACCAAACGGCGCGCCATCAGGCACTGCCGGCCGAACGGCTCGGTGATCGCATCGTCGAGACCATAGAGTTTCTTGGTGGCGTCGGACTCGGCCGACGTGTCGACCGCTTCCGGCGCGCATCCCTGCATCCGGTAGGCGAGCTCGTACGACGAAATCCTGGCGGCCAGCTCCGAGTTGCCCGGATTCTGCGTCAGGTCGATCTCGTTCAGCTTCGCCAGCGTGTCGAGCCGGGCACGCTGCTGCGCCTCGGTCATCCCCTCGGGCGGCTGGAGGTCGACAATCGGGTCACCGACCGCCCGGAAGAGCGTCCCCTGATACGCCGCCGGCATGAAGCCGGCGCTCCAGTCGGTCGGGCCGCCGAGCGGGCCGCCGCGATGGTCGTTCATCACGACGAACGCCGGCAGGCTCGAGCTCTCGGCGCCGAGGCCGTAAGTGACCCACGAGCCGACGCTCGGGAACCCCACCCGGATCTGCCCCGTCTGCATCTCGTAGGTCGCCTGGATGTGGTCGTTCGACCTCCCGTAGAGCGACCGGATGAACGCGATCTCGTCGACCTTCTTCGCGATGTTCGGAAAGATGTCGGAGACCTCGATTCCGCTCTCGCCGTGCTTCTTGAACCCAAACGGGCTCGGCATCAGCGGGCCGGGATGTCCCTGCCGCACGACGACCGACTCGGCCATTGGTTGGCCAGCGTAGTCGATCAGAGCCTGCTTCGGGTCGAACGTGTCGACCTGGCTGACGCCGCCGCTCATAAAGAGCGAGATGACCGCGGTCGCTCGCGGTGCGAAGTGCGGGTCCTGTGGCGTGAACGGGTTCCCGGGGACGGGCGCCTCGCAGGTGTCCGACTGCGCCGCCTCGAGCAGCCCCTGCCGGTTCAGTAGGTCGGCCAGTGCCACGCCGGCGATCCCGCCTCCTGACTGGAACAGGAAGTCGCGTCGCGACCAGAAGGTCTTTTTGCGGCAATGGTGGTGATGGTCGGACATCGTCGCTACCTCAAATATAGAAACTCGTTCAGATTCAGCATGACGTGCGTCAGGTCGACCAGCGACTGCTCGCGGACCAGCGCCCTGGCCACTTCTGTTTCAGCCGCGGTCGGCGACCGGGTCAACGCGATCCGATACACCAGCTCGATCCGGTCGTCGACACTGTTCGGCGCCGCCGCCTTCACCCGGTCGGCGAAGACCTGGGCCTGGTTCAGCACGAACGCGTTGTTCATCAGCGTCAGCGCCTGGGTCGGCACCGTCGAGACGTTCCGCGCCGCCGCCGTCTGGTTCTGATCCGGCAGGTCGAACGTGTCGAAGAACGGGAAGCCGAGCGACCGGCGGCGGTAGACGTAGACGCTCCGGCGCCAGACGTCGGGTCCATCGGGCTCGTTGATCCAGACACCTTTCCCCTTCGATGCCGCGAGGATGTCGTCCGGAATGTGCGGGAAGATCGGCTCTCCACCGATGGTCAGGTCGATCGCGCCGCTCACCGTCATGATCGTGTCGCGCAGCACCTCGGCCTCGAGCCGCTGCGGACGATACCGCCAGAGCCACTGATTGTCCGGGTCGGTCGCGAGGTTGGCGGCGTCGTCGACCGACGACGCCATCCGATACGCCTCCGACGTCATCAGGAGGCGATGCATCTCCTTGATGCTCCAGCCGCGGTCCATGAACTCCACCGCCAGCCAGTCGAGCAGCTCCGGATGGGTCGGCGCATCGCCCATTTTGCCGAGGTTGTCGAGCGTCCGGACGATACCCCGGCCGAAGTGGTGATGCCAGATCCGGTTGACGATCACGCGCGCCGTCAGCGGGTTGTCGCGCGAGGCGATCCACTCCGCGAGCGCGAGTCGCCGGCCCGAGGTCCGGCCGTTCGGCCGCGGAATGGCGGTGGGCGGCGCACCGTAGGTCGCGACCGAAAGGAAGCCGGGCGACGTCTCCGAACCGGGGCTGAACGGGTCGCCGCGGATCAGGAAGTAGCTCGGCGGCGCTTTGTAGTCGGGCCCGCCCTCCGTGTGCAGGAAGGTGCCTGGCTCGTCAGGTGGAATCCGACATTCCGGACACCCGATGACCTCGTCTCCGGGGCCGTCCGGCGCGAACCGGTAGTCGCCGTCGGTGACGATCTCGGCCAGCGGCGGCTCGGCGGGTCGCTCGGCGTCGAGCGCCTCCACCTGATCGGTGAGCGTCTGCCATTCGGTCCTCTCCTCGCGGCTCAGCGCGTCGATCACCTGCTTCCGCGGCGGGTTGATCGACAGCACTTGTGCGGCGAGCAGTTGCTCGCCCGGCGTGCGCTCCGCCTCCGGCTTCAATGCGGCCTGCTGCACGTTCTCCGGGAAGCGCTCCTTGATCATGTCGATCCGGAGACGCTCGCGATGCGGGTCCTCAATCTCGGCAACCCGATCCTTGAGCGGCTGCTGCCGGCCGTCGATCTCGGCGGTGGCGGCCCGATAGGCGTCGGCCTCCTCCTGGTCGAGCAGCGGCCACTCGGTCTCGACGTATCCGAAGATCGACGCCTGCAAGCTGTAGTAGTCCTTCTGCAAGATCGGATCGAACTTGTGGTCGTGACAGCGCGCGCAGTGGACGGTCATCCCGAGGACGCCGCGGCCCAGCGTGGCAAGGACGTCGTCGAGATAGTCGTGACGGCGCTCGGGATTATCCTTCTCGCGGAACTGCACCCGGGGCCCCGCCCGCAGGAATCCGGTCGCGATGAGCGTCTCGTCGGTCACATGGTCGAGTTCGTCACCCGCGATCTGCTCGCGGAGGAACTGGTTGTACGGCTTGTCCCGGTTGAACGCGTTGATGACGTAGTCGCGATACCGCCACGCGTTCGGCCGCCGGTAGTCCTGCTCGAACCCGGTCGAGTCGGCGTACCGCGCGACGTCCATCCAGTGACGACCCCAGCGCTCACCGTAGTGGGGCGAATCGAGCAGCCGTTCGACGAGTCGCTCCCACGCACCACGCTCGGTGTCGGTGAGGTACTCGTCGATCTGCGCCGGTGTCGGCGGTAGGCCGGTCAGGTCGAGATACGCGCGGCGGAGCAGCGTCAGCTGGTCGGCCCGCGACGCCGCGGTGACCCCCGCGACGTCGCGGGCCCGATTCAGAAAACGGTCGACCGGGTGCTGCAGGGTGTCCGATGCGGGGATCGGCGGGCGTGTCGGTAGTTGAAACGCCCAGTAATCGCGGGCGTCCGGTGGCAGGACGCTCCTTTCTAGCTCGGTGAGCGCCGCGGCGGCAGACGTGGCACCGCCGGCGTCCCAGTGCGCGCCGGCATCGATCCAGGCGCGGACCGCGGCGACTTCGGCGTCGCTCAGCGGGTCGCCGCTCATCGGCATCGCCGGCGTCTCGAGTCCGGAGACGACCTTGAAGAGCCGGCTGTCCTCCGCGCGACCCGGGACGATGGCCGGTCCCCTGGTGCCGCCCTCGAGCGCCGCGTCGCGCGTGCTCAGGTCGAGCTCCGACAGCTGTGCCGCCTCGCCGTGACAGTTCCAGCAACTCCGCTCCATGATCGGGCGGATATGGTCGGAGAAGGTGATCGGCTCGGTCTGGGCGCCGGCCGGCGTCGATAGACCGGTGGCAGCGAGCACCGCGCTACACACAAGCGAGAATCTCAAGCTCCGCGTCATTTCATTGTTTCCTTGCGATCCCCCGCGTTACTTCGACAGCTTGTCCGCGTAGTCCGGATCGTCCGCGAAACGGGCGTTATGCAAGATGTTGCCGAGCCCGTAGTTGCCTTCGTGGCACGCATATTCGTACAGCGCCTGGTCGGTCTTGGTCATCGGCACGACCGCCGTCCACGGGCTAATCCACGTCGCTCGGTCTTTCAGCGTGATCTCGTAGTGCACCGTGTCGGGGCCCACTCGTGTGAAGCGCTCGACCAGACGAAGGTCCGGGGTCGCGCCTCGGAACCCGGACTTCGGCGAGAAGTTGGTGGTCTCGACGACCAGCGTGTCATCCTCGTAGTGGCCGCGCGCGTCGCCGTGCCACTGCGCCATGTCGGGGCCGAGGCGTGGGCGACCGTCAAGCGGGATGAGCCGTGCGTTGTGGATCATCTCGGAGACGATCGCCACGTGGGTCGGCGTCTGGAAGATCTGGACGTTGTTGTTGTACGCGCCAGGGAACCGGGGCATCCCGAACGTGAGGCATCGTTCGCCGAGACCGCGGAACTCGGCGGCATCAGCGCCGTGACGGCGCCGGAGGTCGCGACGCGCGGCGGCGCGCTCCTTCGCGGCGTCGGTGGTCGCTGGAATCTGGCCGTCCGGCGGGTCGACGATCAGCGACGTCCGCCGGTCGTCGGTCATCTCCCGACCGTAGTCGAGCCACCACTTGGCATGCACGCTCGGCGCGAGGTCATAGTCGTCGAGCCGCTCGCCCTGCTCGCGCTCGTAGGCGGCCGCTTCCTCCGCCGTGAGCGTCGTCTTGTCGCCGAATTCTCGCGGCCGCTCGAGCGGCGTCATCGTGCGGTAGTCCC
This sequence comes from Vicinamibacterales bacterium, assembly GCA_963662965.1. GTDB lineage: Bacteria > Acidobacteriota > Vicinamibacteria > Vicinamibacterales > UBA8438 > DTWD01. The sequence goes on from OY759970.1 coordinate 2,142,444, forward strand.
ACGCGCCCTGGAGGTCGGGCGCCCCCCAGGCGGTGCGCGGCACGCGCCAGTCGGAAGCGGCGGGCGATGTGGCGGCGGCACCGGCGGGCTCCTGCGCCGCGGCGGGGGCCAAGAGTACGGCGCCCATGATCACCGCCACCATGAAGCATGATGCGCCGCCGACTCGATCTCTCAACGGATTCCTCCCACAGTCACACATTCCCACGCGCAACGATAGCATCCCGCGGCCCCGGCGCGCAGCCGTTCTTTGCCGGCACCGCGGCGAATGGGCCGATATCGAGTAAGTTGTTGCAACCGCTCATATTACGATGGCATTCTGGGCGCACGGGGTGGCACCCGAAGGACCCGCACCATGCCAATCACCCTCACCGTCAACGGTCACGCCCGCTCGGTCGACGTCGAGCCCGATGCGCCGCTGCTCTGGGTGCTTCGGGACACGCTCGGCCTGACCGGCACCAAGTTCGGCTGCGGCATCTCCGCCTGCGGCGCCTGCACCGTGCACCTGAATGGCCGGGCCGTGCGGACCTGCACCCTTCCGGCGTCGGCCGCCGAGGGTGCGGAGATCACCACCATCGAGGGACTCGCCGCCGACGGCACGCTCCACCGAGTGCAGCAGGCGTGGATCGACCACCAGAAACAGCGAGACCTTTCTGCTGAGCAACATGAGCCCGCAGCGGAGTACGTACAATCGTGGGGTGTGGAAGACGCTCGAGACGGCGGTGCGTAACGTGTCGTGCCTGTTTCTCGGGGTCTACGTGACGTGCGGGCCGACCTTCGACATCAATCGGCCGATCAAGGTCATCGGACAAGATCCCGCCACGGAGACCGATGTCGTGGTTCCGATTCCCCATGCCTACTTCCAATCGGCGCTGGCCGAGAACTACCGCGGCCGACTCAAACTCTGGTCGTTCATCATTCCCAACGCCGCGTCGGACAAAGACCTGTCGGAGTGTCTCGTCAAGACGACGGAGGTGGAGCGGCGAGCGGGGCTTGAGCTGTGGGACAAGCTCCACGGTCAGAAGGGCGACAAGCTGAAGAGCCGGGTGACCAAGATGTGGGACCTGAAGAAAGCCGAGGCGGCCGCAAAGAAACGGAAGGCTTCGGTCGCCTAATCCGGCAGCGCAAACGCGAGCAACTCCGGCACCGTCCCGCCGACCGTGAGCGCGATGTACTGCTTGCCCTCGTGCAGGTAGGTCATCGGTGTCCCGATCGCGCCCGCCGGGAGATCGAGTGAGCCGACGATCTCGCCACTCGCCTTGTCACGCGCGACCAGTCGCGGGCCATCCTGGTTGGCCACGCCGCCGGCGGTCAACGCGCTCACCAGCAGCGTCTTCGTCAGCACCGGCCCACCGCGGCCGTCGCCGCCGACCGGGGGGAGGTTGAGGTGGCGGAGCCGCGGATGATTCCGAAAGCGATTACCGTCGCCGTTCGGCCGCATCCATGCATGGTCGCCGGTGTTGAGGTCGATCGCGGTGATGCGTGAGTAGGGCGGCTTGAAGAGCGGTAAGCCCTGCGGCATCAAGTTCGGGGTGTCGAAGCCGCCCTGCGTGTAGTCGAGGTTGGCGCCCTCACCCTCGGGCTTGATGTACTTCATGACCGAATACGAATTGGTCGACGGCACATACAAGATGCCGGTGTCGGGGTCGACCGCCGACCCCATCCAGTTGGCGCCGCCCCCAATCGCCGGCCGCTGAATCGTGCCTTGCGTGCCGCCCTCGACCGCGATCATCGGTGGGGAGTAGAGGCCGCCGAGCCGATGGTTCTCGACCGCGGCGACCGCCATCTCCCGCAGCTCCGGCGTGAAGTCGACCAGCGCGTCGATCGACGAGCCCTGATATTCGAACGGCAACGGCTTCGTCGGAAACGGCTGCGTCGTGGACAGGACCTCGCCCTCGAGGTTGGTGTCGGTGTCGACGGGCCGTTCTTCGATCGGCCAGACCGGCTCGCCGGTGACCCGGTCCAAGACATACGTGTGGCCCTGCTTGCTCACCTGCGCGATCGCCCTGACCTCGCGTCCGTCGACCCTCACGTCGACCAGGTTCGGATGCGTCGGGAAGTCGTAGTCCCAGACGCCGTGATGAATCGCCTGGAAGTGCCAGATCCGCGCGCCCGTCTCGATGTCGAGCGCCACCAGGCTCTCGGCGAAGAGGTTGTCGCCGGGGCGATGCCCGCCGTAGTAGTCGTTGGTCGGAGTTCCGGTCGGCAGGTAGATGTAGCCGAGCTCGTCGTCGACGGCAAATGCCGACCAGACGTTGGTCCCGCCGGTATAGCGCCACGATTCGTCCTGCCAGCTGTCGACGCCGTAGTCGTCGCTCTGGGGTACCGTCCGAAACATCCACCGCGTATCACCGGTCCGTGCGTCGATCCCCTTGACCCAGCCCGGAGCCTGCTCCCTGGTGATCGGCTGATCCGAGATGGAGATCGGGGTCACCACGACGCCGTGCGCCACGATCGGCGGTGAGTTCACACTGAGCCACGGATGGCCCTGGTCGTCGGTGGTGCCTCTTCCGCCGCGAGGAATCTCCGACGCGAGGTCGACCCGGCCGTTGTCGCCGAAGCTCGTGACCGGCTGGCCGGTCCGAGCGTCGATGGCCAGCAGATACCCGTCTGGGGTTCCATAGAACAGCCGTTCGTCGTCCCCGCCCGCCCAATACGCGAGTCCGCGCGAGCTGTAGCCGGGCGCGTTGATGGAAGGCTTCGTCGTTCGGATCACGTTCGGGTCGGAGAGCCACCGCGTGGCTCCAGTCCCGGCGTCGAGCGCCGCCGCTTGTCGGAGCGGCGTGACGACGTAGACGGTGCCGCCGACCATCAACGGCGTGACCCTGAAGTTGAGCACGCTCAGGTCAGGATGGATCGCGCGGAGCGCGTCGAGGTCGAGGTCGGCCGATCGCCAGCGCCAGGCGACCTCGAGATCGTCGAAGTTCGAGGCGTCGATCTGGTCGAGGCCGGAGTATTTCGTCCCGCCGAGGTCGCCGGCGTACGTCGGCCACTCGCCGTCCGGTGCGCCGTGCTGAGCGGCGACCGGCTGGGTGAGTGAAAGCAGGACGATCAGGAGCGCCGCGATGATCAGTGGTCGGAACCCTTTTCCTCTTCCTCGGCGTCTTCAGATTCGTCCGTCGCGCCGAGGTCGCGCAGCGCCTGCGCCGAGTTACCGCTCGGGTACCTCACGATGTCCGGCGGTGCGATGCGCCCCGCTTCGGCACGCTTCGCCAGGGCCAACGGCGTTTGTCCCGAGGCATTCTCGACGTCGAGGTCGGCCCCCTGCTCGGCGAGGAACTTGACGACCGTCTCGAAGTTGCGCTGGGCCGCTGTGTGCAAGGCGACGTTGCCGCGGTGGTCGGGGTGATTGACGTCGGCGCCGAGCTCGAGCGCGACCTGCACTGCCTCGAGCGCCCGCCGCTCGTCGGCATCGGGGTCGCGCTCCCCGCTGTTGAGCAAGCCCCGGCCGCGATCATGGCGTCCACCAACGGCCGCCTGCAAGGGTGTCTGAAACCCGCCGACGATGTGCGGGGGACCGACGCCGCCGGCGCGCTCGAAGACGTAGCGCCATTCTTCCAGCGTGTTCAACCCCGTGTCGGCGCCGCCATTGGCCAGCGCGCGCATGATGTCCGGTTCTTGGTAGTAGGCCGCGAGCCAGTACGGCGTCGCGCTAATGAGCTGCGGGGCGAGATGCCAGTCCTGGCTCGCCCGACGCAACGGCGTGCTCTTCTCGAAGCGCATGTTCGGATCGGCCCCACGCGCGAGGAGATCGTTGACCAGGGTGGCGTCACCCCGAAGCACGGCGGCGTGAAGCGGCGCGTATCCGGCGCCCATGTCGTCTGGGTCGGCTCCCGCCTCGAGCGCGAACCGCGCAAAGTCGGTATGAAAGCTGTGCGCGGCGACGACGAGGACGCTCGCGCCGGTTGGTGCGGCGTCGTTGATATCGGCGCCGGCATCGACGAGAAGCCGGCCCGCCTCGACGTCACCGGTGCGGGCGGCGAACAGCAGCGGCGTGTAGCCGCCGCGGTTCCAGATGATTCCCTGGTCGTATTGCGAGGCGTTGGTGCTCTCGGCGTGCATCAAGCGCGGCCGCACGCGGGAACGCGCGGTGACGTCGGCGCCGTGCTCGAGCAGCGCCTCGATGGTGCGGTGGTGACCCTGTGCGGCCGCCCACATCAGCGCGGTCTGGCCGCGGGAACGCTCGGCCGCGGTGACGTCGGCGCCGGCTTCCAAGAGGTGCCGCGCCGCGTCGGCATTGCCGGTCCGCGATGCTGTCATGACCGGCGTCTCGCCGATAGTGAGCGCCGCGTTCGAGTTCGCACCGGCATCGAGCAGCCGCTTGACCATTGCCGCGCTGCCGTTGGCGGCGGCGAGCCACAGCGGCGTCGCACCGAGCTCGTTCGCGGCGTTGATGTCGGCACCTGCCTCGATGAGAACATTGGCGAGGTCGAGATCGTCCCGATAGGCCGCCCAGTGAAGAGCCGTGGCGCCGTCGCGTTGTCGCGCGTTGACGTCGACGCCCTCGGCGATGAGCGTCCTGACCGTCTCGGCATCCTGCGAGCGCGCGGCCTCGATGATCGGCACGTCGCCGACGTTGGCCGACCCCACACCGGCGCCGCACAGGGCGAGCAGGAGTGCCGCTGCTGCCAGTCGCCGGACCGGCGAACCGTTCTCCATCGCGCGCATTTCGTCGCCTCCCACGTCGCGAGCACACCCGTATCTAGCCGCCGTCTGACACCGAACTCTGAGCCTCATGCTACCGCAGCCGGCTAGTGATTGACAACGCTCCGCGAATGCCACCAAACTACTGTGTCTTCGAGTCTTTACCGCCTCTTTTGAAGGGGGACGGACCGGTGCAAAAAGCTCAGCGCGCTGCGCGCGTCATCACCGCGGCAGCCATCGTCGCCGTGTTCCAGGCGGCTCTTTCGGGGCAGGCGCCCGAGCCAGCTTCTGGCGCGGTGTCTCCACAGCGCGCACTGGTCGACCGGTACTGCGTGACGTGTCACAACGAACGTCTCCTGACGGCGGATCTCAGTCTGGACGTGATCGACGTCGACAACGTCGCCGAAGCTCCGGCGGTGTGGGAGAAGGTCGTCCGCAAGCTGCGCGTCGGCGCGATGCCGCCGCCGCTGCGGCCGAGACCTGACAACGAAACCTACGACGGGTTCCGGCTCTGGCTCGAGGACGAGCTCGACCGAGCGGCCGCCGCTAATCCACATCCGGGGCGGACGCAAGCGTTTCACCGCCTGAACCAGGCGGAGTATCGCAACGTCATCCGTGACCTCCTCGACCTCGAAGTCGACGTCGCCGCGCTCATTCCTGCCGACGCGCCCGACCAGCATGGATTCGACAACATCGCGACGTCGCTATCGCTCTCGCCGGCGCTGCTCGAACGCTATGTGTTGGCGGCGAAGAAGATTGGCCGGCTGGCCATCGGTGAGGCGCCGACCGGCGGCGCGGTCATCGAGACGTACGACGTTCCGCTGAACCTGATCCAGACCGACCAGCAGAGCGAGGATCTGCCGTTCGGCTCGCGGGGTGGCACCGCCATCCGTCATCATTTTCCGGTTGATGGCGAGTACCAGATCAAGGTGCGTCTGCAGACCAACTACGTCGGCTACGTGCGCGGCATCGACGAGCCGCACGAGATCGAGTTCCGTCTCGACGGCGAGCGGATCAAGCGGTTTACGTTCGGCGGCGAGGCGCCCGGCACGCCGTCGCCGATTAGCTTCGCCGGCAACATCCGCGGCACGGATGACTGGGAGGACTACACGCTCCACGCCGACGACCCGCTCGAGGTGACCGTCTCGGTACCGGCCGGCCCGCACACGCTCGGCGTCTCGTTCCCGCGCGAAACGTGGGAAGAGGAAGGGGTGTTGCAGCCGCGCCAGACGGCGTTCGCCCTGGCCGTCAACGACATGCCCGACACGAACCCGAGGCTCAGCCGCGTCCAGATCAGGGGTCCGCTGAGCGTGTCGGGACCGGGTGACACGCCGACCCGTCAGCGCATCTTCACGTGCACGCCGGCGACGGCGTCGACGGCGGACGAGGCACCGTGTGCGCGGGAGATCCTCAGCACGCTCGCCCGCCGCGCGTATCGGCGCCCGGTCGAGGCGGCCGACGTCGAGACGCTGATGGAGTTCTACCAGATGGGTCGGGCGGAAGGGAGCTTCGAGAAAGGCATCCAGTTTGCGCTCGAGCGGCTGCTGGCCGACCCCGACTTCTTGTATCGGGTCGAGCGCGATCCGATCGACATCCGGTCGGACAGCAACTACGAGATCACCGACGTCGAGCTCGCGTCGCGGCTCTCCTTCTTCCTGTGGAGCAGCATTCCGGACGACGAACTGCTGGCCGCCGCCGAGGCAGGCTCGCTGAGCGATCCGGCGGTCCTCGACACGCAGGTCCGGCGCATGATGGCCGACCCACGGTCGCAGGCGATGGTCGACAACTTCGTCGGGCAGTGGCTGCACGTTCGCAACATGCGGGGGCTCTATCCCGACCCGAACATCTTTCCGGAGTTCGACGAGAACCTGCGGGAGGCGTTCCAGCGGGAGACCGAGCTCTTCATCGGCTACCAGCTTCGTGACGACGCGAGTCTGCTCGAGCTGCTGTCTGCCGATTACACCTATGTGAACCAGCGGCTGGCCGCGCACTACGGGATTGCGAACATCTACGGGAACCGGTTCCGCAAGGTAACGCTCGACGACGCCACACGGGGCGGCCTGCTCGGCCACGGCAGCGTGATGACCGTGACGTCGTATCCCAATCGGACGTCGCCGGTCCTGCGCGGCAAATGGGTCTTGGAGAATCTGCTCGGCGCCCCGCCGCCGGAGCCGCCGCCCGACGTACCCGCGCTCGCAGAGAACGACGAGGCCGGCGCGCCGGTGTCGTTGCGTGCCGCGATGGAGCAGCACCGCGCGAATCCGGTCTGTGCAAGCTGTCACGCGCAGATGGACCCGATCGGCTTCGCGCTCCAGAACTACGACGCGATCGGCGGCTGGCGTGACCTGAATGAAGGCGGGACCCCGGTCGACGCCTCGGGCGTGCTGCCCGACGGAGCCGCGTTCGACGGCCGTGCGGGGCTGCGCGACCTGGTGTTGGCCCGCCCCGACGACTTCGTCGGCACGGTGACGGAAAAACTGCTGATGTACGCGATCGGACGCGGCGCGGAGTATTACGACGCCCCGATCATCCGACAGATCGTACGAGACGCGGCTGGCGAGGACTACCGCTGGTCGTCTATCATTCTTGGCATCGTCAAAAGCACCCCGTTCCAGATGCGGAGGTCAGACTCATGATCGTCTTCCAAAAATCGATTCCCCGGCGCACCGTCCTCCACGGGATCGGCGCGTCGCTGGCACTGCCGTTCCTCGACAGCATGGTGCCGGCCTTTGCCGCCATCCGTAACAGCGTGGCCCATCCGGTCCGCCGCTTCGGCGTCGTCTACGTGCCGAACGGGATGGCGATGAAGCACTTCACGCCGGAGGATGACGGCGCGAACTTCACGACGAGTCGTCTCCTGAAGCGGATCGAGGCGTTCAAGGATCAGATGCACGTGCTCACCGGGCTGAACGGTGTGCCGAGCAACGCCGGCGTGCACGCCAGCGCCGCGACACGGTTCCTGACCGGCGTGACGCCCGTGCGGACCGAGTCGAACATCCAGGCGGACGTCTCGGTCGACCAGCTGATCGCTCGGAACTTCGAGCAGCACACCCAGCTCGCGTCGCTCGAGTTGGCGCTCGACAGCCGGGACGTGTCGGGGTCGTGCGACGTCGGATTCAGCTGCACCTACACGAATACGATCTCGTGGCGCAGCGAGACGACGCCGTTGACCGGGGAGAACAACCCACGTGCGGTCTTCGAGCGGCTCTTTGGTGACGCCGGCTCGACTGATCCGGCCGCGCGGCTGGCGCGTATTCAGAAGGACCAGAGCATTCTCGATTCGGTGAGTGACAAGATCGACACGTTGCAGCAGGGTCTCGGACCCAACGACCGCGTGCGGGTCACCGAGTATCTCGATGCGGTGCGTGACATCGAGCGTCGTATCCAGCGGGCGGAGGAGCAGAGCGACCGCGAACTCCCCGAGGTCGACCAGCCGGCCGGCGTGCCGGCGACCTACGAGGAGCATGCGAAGCTGATGTTCGACCTGATGCTCCTGGCGTATCAGACCGACCTGACGCGGGTCAGCACCTACATGATGGCGCGTGAGATCAGCGGCCGGACGTATCCGGAGATCGGGGTGCCCGACTCGCACCACCCGACGTCCCATCACCGGAACGACCCGACGCTCTACGAGAAAGTGGCGAAGGTCAACGAGTTCCACTTGAGCCTCTTCAACTACTTCCTCGAGAAGGCGCGGGCGACGCCGGACGGCGACGGCAACCTGCTCGACCATATGATGCTGCTGTACGGCGCCGGGATGGCCGACAGCAACGCGCATGACAACAAAGGACTGCCGGTCGTCCTGGTCGGCGGGGCGTCGGGTCAGCTCAAGCCGGGTGCGCATCACAATCGCTACCCGGAAAAGACGCCGATCACCAACCTGCACCTGACCATCCTCGACAAGATGGGCGTGCCGGTCGACAAGATGAGCGACAGCACCGGCAAGCTCGACTTGCTGAGTGTTGGCTAGTGTCCCCAATCGCACCGACACGACAAGGGCCCGGCTTACGCCGGGCCCTTGTCGTGTGCGCTCAGTCACCGTAGAACTCGCGCCGAAGGTCCGCTTCCGGAACGAACCGCGACGCTTGGAGGAGCCTAAATGGCGCAGGTTTCAATCATCGTGAACGGGAAGACGCGCACCGCGGATGTCGAGCCGCGGATGCTGCTCGTGCACTTCCTACGCGAGCCGCTCAACCTGACCGGCACCCACGTCGGTTGCGATACCAGCCAGTGCGGCGCCTGTACCGTCTTGATCGACGGGCGGAGCGCCAAGTCGTGCACCATCTTCGCCGTTCAAGCCGACGGTTCGGAGGTCACGACGATCGAGGGGCTGGCCGACGGCGACCAACTGCAGCCGCTGCAGGAAGGGTTCTGGGAGGAGCATGGCCTGCAGTGCGGCTACTGCACGCCCGGCATGATCTTGTCGGCGGTCAATCTTCTGAACGACAACCCGGCGCCGAGCGAGCAGGAGATCCGCGACGGCATCGACGGCAACTTCTGCCGCTGTACCGGGTATCAACACATCGTCAACGCGATTCAACACGCCGCAGGCAAGAGGTGAGCATGGCTTCGACTCCAGTGTTGCCGAAGCTCGTCGGTCAGCGCGTCAAGCGGCGCGAGGACCCGCGTCTGATCCAGGGGCACGGGACCTACGTCGACGACATCAAGATCATCGGGCTGCAGCATCTCGCCTTCAAGCGCAGCGACATCGCCCACGGTCGGATCCGCTCGATCGACACCAGCGCCGCCGAGGCGCTCGACGGCGTCGAGGCGGTCTTCACCGGCGAGCAGATCGCGGAGTTCGTCGACCCGATGCCGATCCTGACGCCGTTTCCGTCGCCCGCCCATCGGGCCGTGGCGGTCGACGTCGTCCGTTTCGTCGGCGATCCGGTCGCGGTCGTCGTCGCCCGCGACCGCTACGTGGCGCGCGACGGCGCCGACGCCATCGTCGTCGATTACGAACCGTTGCCGGCCGTCGTCGATCCCGAGGAGGCGATGACCGGGCAGCCGGCGGTGCTGCACGACGCCTTCGCGAACAACATCGCGCTCGGCCCGCTGCCGAGCGGGACCGGCGTCGGTCGCAAGGAGGTCGACGACACGGCGATCGACGAGGCCTTCGCCGCGGCCGAGGTGGTGGTCTCGCAGCGGATGGTGAATCAGCGGCTCGCGCCGAGCTCGATCGAAGCGCGTGGCGTGGTCGCCCACTACAAACCGGGAACAGGAACGATGACCATCTGGTCGTCGACCCAGACTCCGCACATCCTCCGCACCCACATCGCCCAGATGACCGGCCTCGGCCAGGACCGGGTGCGCGCCGTCGCGCCGGAGGTGGGCGGCGGCTTCGGCGCGAAGATCAACATCTATGGCGAGGAGTACGTCGCCGCCGCGTTGTCGAAACGGCTGGGGCTGCCGCTCAAGTGGGTCGAGGATCGCTCCGAGGCGTTTCTCGCTACGGTCCACGGACGCGGCCTGATCGCCTATGTCGACCTGGCGGCCAAGCGCGACGGCACCGTCCTCGGGTTGAAGCTCCGGATCATCGCCGATATCGGCGCCTACAACATGCTGCTGACGGCCGGCGTGCCGACGAACAGCATGTTGATGGCGAACGCGACTTACGCGTTTCCGGCCATCCGCGCCACGCTCACTGAGGTCTTCACCAACAAGACGCCGACCGACGCGTATCGTGGCGCCGGCCGTCCCGAAGCGACCTACTTCGTCGAGCGGGCGGTCGACATGCTTGCGCGTGAGATCGGGATGGATCCGGCCGAGCTGCGCCGGAAGAACTTCATCCAGCCGGATCAGTTTCCGTTCAAGACTCAGATGGGCGCCGTCTACGATTCCGGCGACTACGAGAAGGCGCTCGACCGCGCCCTGAAGAACGCCGGCTGGGAGCAGCTCAAGGCCGAACGCGATGCGGCCAAGGCCGACGGTAGGCTCGTCGGTCTGGGGTTGTCGATGTATGTCGAGATCTGCGGCGTCGGCCCGTCGTCCTCGCTACCGTTCGGCGGCTGGGAACATGCGCAGGTGACCGTCGAGCGCGACGGGCGGATCAGCGCGACCACCGGCGTGTCGCCGCACGGGCAAGGCAACGAAACGACGTTTTCCCAAATGCTGGCCGACCAGTTCGGCGTCGAGATGGACCACGTCACGATCCATCACGGCGATACCGCCGTCGCGAAGCAGGGGATCGGCACCCTCGGCAGCCGGTCCCAGGCGGTCGGTGGCGCCGCGCTGCACAACGCCGGCACGAAGGTGAAGACGAAGATGACGAAGTTCGCGGCCGCGCTCATGGAAGCGCACGAGGGCGACCTCGTCTTCGAGAACGGCATGATTACCGTGAAAGGGTCGCCCTCATCGGCGAAGCCGTTCGCCGAGGTGGCTGCCTACGCCTATCGTCCGACCAAGCTCCCCGCGGGGCTTGACCCGGGGCTGAGTGAAGAGGCGTTCTTCGAGCCGACCAACTGCACGTATCCGTTCGGCTGTCACATCGCGATGATGGAGGTCGACCGAGAGACCGGCGAGCCGAGGTTGCTGAAGATGGTCGCGGTCGACGACGCTGGCCATCTGATCAACCCGCTGATCGTCGAGGGGCAGATCCACGGCGGGCTCGCGCAGGGGATCGGGCAGGCGATGATCGAGGAGGTGGTGTACGACGACGACGGCCAGCCGCTGACTGGGTCATTCATGGACTACGCCTTGCCCCGGGCGAGCGACTTCCCGCGCTTCGAGCTCGACAACACCGTCACCCCGACGCCGGTCAACCCGCTCGGCGCCAAAGGCGTCGGGGAGGCCGGCACGATCGGATCAACGCCGTGCGTCGTCGCGGCGGCGGTCGACGCGCTGAGCGAGTTCGGGGTGACGCACATCGACATGATGCTCCGGCCTGAGAAGCTGTGGCGTGTCATTCACAGACACAGAGACGAACAGGGAGGGCAGTCGTGATCCCGAGTGCATTCCAGTACGAGCGAGCAATCTCGATCGACGACGCTCTGGGCAAGCTCCAAGTGGCCGACGGCGCCGGCAAGCTGATCGCAGGCGGACACAGTCTGGTGCCGCTGATGAAGCTTCGCCTGAGCGAGCCGACCGTCCTGATCGACATCGCGCGCATTCCGGATCTCGCCGGGGTTCGGGAGGGCGACGGCGCAATCGAGATCGGCGCACTCACGACGCACCACGAGGTCGCCACCTCGGCGTTGCTGCGCGAACGGTGCCCGGCCGTCGCCGAGACCGCCGCTCTCATCGGCGATCCGCAGGTGCGCAACCGCGGCACGCTCGGCGGCAGCCTCGCCCACGCCGACCCGGCGGCCGACTATCCGGCGATCATGCTGGCGCTCGAAGCCGACATTCATGTCACCGGCCCGGACGGCGCCCGCGTCATCAAGGTGGCCGACTTCTTTCAGGCGGTCTTCACGGTTGACCTCGCGCCTGATGAGATCCTGACGAAGGTGACGTTCGCGCCGGTGCGTGCGGCGGCCTATGCCAAGCTGCACCAGCGAGCCTCGCGCTTCGCGATCGTTGGCGTGGCGGCCGCGCTCGACGTCAGCGACGACGCGATTCAGAGTGCACGCGTCGCTCTGACCGGCGCCGCGGCATCCCCGTCTCGCCTCGCCACTGTCGAGGCGGCGCTCGCCGGGCAGCCGGCGGCACCCGATACCTTCGCCGCCGCCGCGGCGGTCGCCGCCGACGGTGTCGACGACATCAACCATGACCTCCACGCCAGCGCGGAGTATCGCCGCGCGATGATTCAGGTGTTTACCCGCCGCGCGCTGGATGCAGCAATCGGTCGGCTGGGTCCGTAGGACGGCAACGAGCGCGGACAACGTGTTGCAGAATCGTCAACGCATCACGAATACCAGCACCGCGATAACGAGCACGAGCTGCCGGTCCAGAGCCGGAACGACCACGACAAAAGGTCGCCGCGGGCGATGCGGATCTCATCACGAAGAGCAGCCTGTCCGTTTCTGAGCTCTTCTCGGACACCGGCTAGCCCATTCACGAGATCCGTATGCATCTCAACCCGAAGCGTCGCAAGTTCTTCAGCGAGACGACGTTTGAAGCGTTCGGCCGTGCAGTCTAGCGCCTCGTCCACCGACCGTCGAGCGTCCTCGTGAAACATTTAAGTCAACGCGTTCGACGCGTCCTCACCTAGCTTGTCACGTAGTGCGCTTGGGACTCGAATCGTTTTCAAGATTTCCCCCGCACACGTGTGATGCTATGACCATGCCATCGGTACGCTGCCACGGTCAATCGGAGTGGCAGAAACCGCCTGTGGCTTGGCGGACGCGGAAGCAGAGCACTGGGGCGCGCGCGGAACAAGGAAGTAAGACATTCATACATGCTTGCCAAGAAGACCTCGAAGAATCAGCTCACCCTGCCAAAGAAGATTGCGGACCGGTTTCCGGGCACCGACTACTTCGATGTTCAGGTCGAGGATGGCGCCATCGTGCTCAGGCCGATTGAGCTCGATCGGATCGACCGGGTCCGAGACAAGCTCGTCAAGCTCGGAATCACCCAACGGGATGCCTCGCGAGCTGTCGAGTGGGCGAGAGCCTCAGAACGGTGAGGGTCGTTCTCGACACCAACACTGTCTTGTCGGCGATTCTCTTTCCGCGTGGCCGTCTGATATGGATGCGCGGTTCGTGGGCGACCGGACAATGCCTGCCTCTGGTCAGCCGGGCCACGACACAAGAGCTCATTCGCGCGCTCACATGCCGGAAGTTTCAGGTCGATGACGACGACATCGAGGTCTTGCTTGGTTCGTATCTGCCGTATGTCGAGCTCGTGAACGTCCGATCGAAGCCGCTCGATCTCCCGAGCTGCCGGGGTCCGGACGATCAGAAGTTCCTGGTCTTGGCTGCGAAGGGCGACACAGAGGTTTTGGTCAGCGGCGACAGGGCACTGTTGGAGCTGGCTGGGCAGACGCCGTTCGCCATCGAGCAGCCCGCGCGGTTCAAGCGGCGGTTCACGAGCTCTGACACCGACTGACGGTGCCCGGGTGCCCCGGTGGCCCCCGGCTCACCGACACGCGGTCTACCTGGATCCTCCATTACGGAGGATAATAGGAGGAAAATGGCGACGCTGAACATCAAGAACCTGCCAGATCGGTTGTACCGGAAAGTTCAGGCCCGCGCGAAGCGAAACCGGCGATCGGTCGCTCAAGAAGTGACGCAGATTCTCACGGACGTCACCGAGAATCCAACGTCGGTTTCGATCGTCGAGCTGCGCGGACTCGGCAAAGAAGCGTGGGAAGGGGTCGATCCGACTGCGCATGTGGATGCCGAACGGCGATCATGGGATTGATGGACGACGTCGGGCGCGGGCCGGTCGCGCTCGACACGGTGGCGTTTATCTATTTCATCGAAGAGCACCCAGCGTATCTCCCAATCGTCGAGCCAGTCTTCCAGGCGATCGACACGGGTCACTGCAAGGGCGTGACGTCTGGAGTCACGCTACTCGAAGTGCTCGTCGTCCCGTACCGCGCCGGCAATCTCGACCTGGCCAATCGGTACGAGGCGCTCCTGACGCGGAGCCGACACCTTCGTCTCATCGAGCCGACTCGGGACCAGTTGCGGGCAGCCGCGCACGTACGCGCCGTCCATCGCGTGCGCACGCCTGATGCGCTTCAGCTGGCCGCGGCGCTCGTGGGCGGATGCAGCGTGTTCGTCACGAACGACCGAGACCTCCCATCGGTGACCGGCCTGAGAGTACTTCAGCTGAACCGTTACCTCGAGCGCAGCTAGAGCGGACGTTCGACGTGGAGCCCGTCAATACCGACTACGGACGTTGAGTCGGATTGCTGCGCCCAGTCGGCGACTGTGAGACGATGTGCCGGTGCCCCGCCTGCTCCTGGTTCTTGTTGGGCTCGCCACGTTCGCGACGCTGCCGCTCCGAGCCGCTGACTGGCCGGAATGGCGTGGCCAAGGCCGGCTCGGTGTCTGGACCGACACCAACATCGTCGACACGCTGCCCGAGACGCTCGACGCGACATGGCGGTTGCCGATCCATGGCGGCTACGCGGGTCCCGCCGTGGCCGACGGGCGGGTCTTTGTCACCGACGCGCGTCGCGACGACCCGAACAGCACCGCGGTGGTCGAACGGGTGCTCGCCTTGGACGAGCAGACCGGCGAGATCCTCTGGACGGCCGAGTGGCAGACGAACTACGCCGGGCTGCAGCTGGCCTACGCGATCGGTCCGCGCGCCACGCCGACGCTCGATGGCGACCGGGTGTACGTCCTCGGGGCGATGGGCAACCTCTTCGTGTTCAACGTCGCCGACGGCCGCATCGTCTGGCAGAGGGACTACGTCCAGGATTTCAATGCGACCGTTCCGTCGTGGGGGATCACCGGGGCGCCGTTGGTCGACGGCGACCGACTCATCTGTCTCGTCGGGGGCGAGCCCGACGCCAAGGTGGTCGCGTTCGACAAGCGGACCGGCGAGGAGCTCTGGCGCGCGCTGTCGTCGGATTGGGAGCCTGGCTATACGCAGCCGATCCTGATCGACGCCGGCGGCGCGCCGCAGCTGATCGTCTGGCATCCGCGTGCGATCAGCTCGCTCGACCCGGAGACTGGCACCGTCTACTGGGAGATCGAGCACATCGTCGACATGGGGATGACGGTTCCGACGGCGGTGCAGAGTGGCCAGCATCTGTTCGTCACGTCGCAGTGGGGCGGGGCGCGGATGCTGCGGCTGGCCGAATCGCATCCCGACGCGACGCTCCTCTGGGAAGGGGTCGGCGAGAGCGATCCCGAATACGGCCGCGTCTTCGACACGCTCGACTCTGTCATCAGCACGCCGGTCATCCAAGGCGATTACATCTATGGGGTCGACGGCCACGGCGTCCTGCGGTGTCTGGAGCTGCGCACCGGGAAGCGCGTGTGGGAAACCGAGGCGTTGATCGGCGATCGGGCGAACTGGGCGACCGCCTTCTTCGTACGACACGAAGATCGGTACTTCATCAACACCGACCTCGGCGACCTCGTCATCGCGAAGCTGTCGCCGAAGGGCTACGAAGAAATCAGCCGGACCCAGCTCATTGCCCCGACGAGCCCCTACGTGCGCCGCCGCGCGGAAAGTAGCACCGTCAACTGGTCGCACCCGGCGTACGCGAACCAGCACATCATCGCCCGCAACGATGAGGAAATCGTTCGCTACTCGCTGGCGCGGACGCCGTAACGTGCCTCGCTCGCTCACTTTGCTGAGGAGGGTGGCGTTCGCGCTGTGCGCGGCTAGCGCGTCCGCATTCGTGCTGACCGGCGCCGCGGCGTCGGCCCAGGAGACCGGTGCGAGACGCATCGTCGTCATCGGTGACCTCCACTTGGGGGTCGGCCGCGATCCGTCCGGCGCCTGGCACGCCACCGAGGACTTCCGCTGGGCCGAGGAGTTCCAGCCGTTCCTGACGACACTCGCGGCCGAAGAAGGGGCGGGCACCGACCTGATCCTCAACGGCGACACTTTCGAGCTGTGGCAGTCATTGGAATCCGATTGTCTCTACGACGACCCGGCGCTCGGGTGTACCGAAGTAGATGCGCTCGCACGCATGGAGCGGGTGCTCGCGGCGCACGTCGCCGAGATCGACGCGCTGACCCGCTTCGCGCAAGCGGGATCGAATCGCGTCGTCGTCGTACCCGGCGACCACGATGCCGCGCTGCTCTTTCCGGCAGTCCGCGAGCGTGTCGAAGCGGCGTTTGGCGCGGTGCCGGCCAGGATCTCGATCGCGACCACCGGGCAATGGACGTCCACCGACGGTCAGGTCCATGTCGAGCACGGCCACCAAATTGGCGCGCGCGCGAATCGATTCGCGGAGTGGCCGCGGCCGTTCGTCGACCAGGCAGGCTCGACGCATCTGGAACGGCCGTGGGGCGCACGGCTCGCGGCCGACGTGTTTGACGCACGAGAAGCGGCGTATCCGGCGATCGACAACTTCGCCGACGAAGGGGCTGGCGTCAGCTACGCGCAGGCCGCCGAGGGGGTGACGGACCTCGGCGCGTCCGTCGCCGAGTACCTGCGATTCGTCCTCTTTCGGATGCCGTGGCAGCAGTTCCGTGTCGACCTTGACGCCGGCGATGTGCTGCCGCCGTCGTGGGATCTCGAGGCGGTGCGCACCGAAGGACCGGCGTTTCTCGTCGACGCCTTGCCCGACGACGACCGGTTCAAGCCGGCCGCCGAGCGTGGGCTCGCCGATGGGCATCTTGCGCCGCTGATGGCGGAGCTGAGCGACGAGGAGCTGGCCGCGATTTGCGACTACCGGGCCGCGGTTCGCCGCGTCCGACGCCGCTTCGAGCGATACGTGACGCAGATCGACCCGCGGGGCCCGCCGGTGTCGGAGTGTGCGCGACTCCCGGCCAGCCGGGGCGGGCAGTTCGACTATTTCTGGAGGAGCCGCGACCTGATGTACGGCGGGCGGCTCGATGCCGTGCAGGCGGCCCGGCCGGCGACGGCGAGCTCCCAGCCGATCGCCATCTTCGTCCACGGTCACACGCATCTCGTCGATTGGCGGCAGCGAGTGCTGCAGAGCACGCGACTCGGTCGGGAGGTGATCGTCGACGGCTTTTCGCCGGTCCGCGACGCACTCTCTCCGGTGGTGATCAATGGCGGGGCGTGGCAGCGGACGATCACCCCGGTGCAGTTTGGGCGGCTGCAGGAGGCGCACGGCATGTCGGACGGGGAGCTCCTCGCCGCCCTCCGGCCGGAACATCTCGCGCCGTGCTACAGCTTCGTTCAGATCGAGGCGTATGCGGACACGCCGGAGCGGCCCTCCGTTCGGTACTGGCGCCAAGCCGACGACGGAAGCTGGGAGATGGCCGGCGCCTGCGGTCGCCAGCCCGCGCTTTAGCGATAGACCACGGTCTTGAAGCGTCGCAGCAGCAGGGCCACCAGTCGCCGTTTCTCCGTTGACACCCCTCTACCGACCCGGTAGCATGCCAGGATCTGAGTCTAATCTGCTGTGTTCGTTAGACTTGCGGCTGTTTGTCGTCTGAGCGCTTCATGAAGAACCGTCTCGTCATTGTCGGGATTGCCACGGTGCTCGTGGTGACCGGGTTTGGGGTTCTACGCGCCGCTGAGCCGCGGCTCGAGCAGACAGCGATGTCGAGCGCGGCCGAGCTGGCGGCGCATCGAGCGCTACTCGACCGGTACTGCGTGGGCTGTCACAACGAACGGACGGTGGGTGGGCGCGATGCGCCGGCCTCGCCACTCGTCAGCCAGCTTCGCGCCGTCGGCCTGACGCTCGACACGATGGAGGTCGGCGATGTCGGCGCGCATGCGGACAAGTGGGAAGCGGTGGTCCGCAAGCTGCGGGGTGGGGTGATGCCGCCGGCCCGCCGGCCGCGTCCCGACCAAGAGACGCTGGAGCCGTTCCTGACCTGGCTCGAGGGTGAGCTCGACCGGTCGTGGGCCGAGACTCGCGACCCCGGCCGGACCGCCACCTTCCATCGGCTCAACCGCACCGAATACCGCAACGCGATCCGCGACCTCTTTGACATCGAGATCGACGCCGTCGACTTTCTTCCGGCCGACGACTCGAGCTTCGGCTTCGACAACATCGGCGGCGTGCTGAAGATGTCGCAGTCGCTGATGGAGCGCTACCTGAACGCCGCGCGGACCATCAGCCGTCTGGCCGTCGGCAGCCCGCTGCCGGCGACGACCGCGCATACGTATCAGGCGGCGCAAGACTTGCCGCAGCATGGTCGAGTCGACGCGCTGCCGTTCGGCACACGCGGCGGGCTCTATGTCAAGCATCTCTTTCCGCGGGACGCCGATTACGACGTCCGGATCGAGCTGACCGGCACACGCGGCCTCCAGGAGAACCACGACCTCGAGATAACCGTCGACGGCGAGCCGGTGAAGCTGGTCACGCTCGGGCCGCAGCCGGAGGGTGAGCGCGTCAACCCCTACGCGACGGCGTCGAACATCGACTTCCGCCTCACGGTCGCGAGCGGTCCCCGTGAGGTCGGCGTCACCTTCTTCAAGAAGCCGTCGGCACTGGTCGAGCAGGTGCGGGAGCCGTTCCCGAACCCGCGCGTCGCCGGCAATACGGGTGGGCTCGCCGGCGCGCAGCCGTTCGTGCGGAGTGTGACCATCACCGGCCCCTACGACGCGACCGGCGTCGGCGAGACGCCGTCGCGCGCGCGTATCTTTACGTGCCGTCCGTCTCCGGCGATGACCGACGACGATGCCCGGTGCGCCGGTGAGATCCTGACGTCGCTGGCCCGCCGCGCGTACCGTCATCCGATTGATGACGCCGACGCGGAGCTCCAGATTCTCCTCGATTTCTACCGCGAGGGTCGCGGTGCCGACGGCAGCGGGAGCTTCGACGAGGGTATCGAGCTGGCGATCCGGCGCCTGCTCGTCAGCCCGGAGTTCCTGTATCGCATCGAGGCCGACCCGGCCGGCGTGGCGCGCGACGTGCCCTATCGCGTGAGCGACTTCGAGCTCGCCTCACGTCTGTCGTTCTTTCTCTGGAGCAGCATTCCCGACGACGCGTTGCTCGATCTCGCGGAGAACGGGCGCCTCAGTGATCCGGCTGAGCTCGGCCGGCAGGTTCGCCGGATGGTGGCCGATCCGCGGTCGGAAACGCTGACGACCAACTTCGCCGCGCAGTGGCTGCAGTTGCGCAACCTCGAGTCAATCGTGCGACCCGGCGATCCGTTTTCGGTCGCCTTCGACGAGTCGCTGCGTCAGGCGATGCTGCGGGAGACCGAGCTGTTCTTCGACAGCATCGTCCGCGAGGACCGGAGCGTGGTCGAGCTGTTGACCGCCAAATACACGTTCCTCAACGAGCGACTGGCGGAGCACTACGGCATCTCCGAGGTGAGCGGCAGCCACTTCCGCCGCGTCGAGCTTCGGGCGGACAACCCGCGCGCGGGGATCCTCGGCCACGGCAGCGTCTTGACGCTGACATCGCACGCGATCCGGACCTCCCCCGTGCTGCGCGGCAAGTGGATCTTGAACAACATCCTCGGGACGCCGCCACCGGATCCACCGCCCAACGTGCCGGCGCTCAACGACCAGCGGACCCAGACGAAGCGTCCGACGCTCCGCGCGCGGATGGAGCAGCATCGGAGCAACCCGATCTGCGCCGCCTGCCACTCGGTGATCGACCCGACCGGCTTTGCGCTCGAGAACTTCGACGCGATCGGGCGCTGGCGCGAGGTCGACGTGTCGTTCAATGAGATCGACGCGTCAGGCGTGCTCCCCGACGGCCGGTCGTTCGACGGCGTCGTCGAGATGCGCGCCCGGCTGACGGAAAATCCCGAACAGTTCGTCACCACCGTGACCGAGAAGCTGATGACCTATGCGCTCGGTCGCGGGGTCGACTATTACGACATGCCGACGCTGCGTCGTATCGTGCGCGACGCGGCGGCGGACGACTACCGCTTCCAGTCGGTCATTCTCGGCATCGTCACGAGTGACCAGTTCCTGATGAGGAGATCGCAGTCATGATCGTCACCAAGCTATCTCTTTCTCGCCGGACCGTGTTGCGCGGCCTTGGGGCCACGGTCGCCTTGCCGCTGCTCGATGCGATGGTGCCGGCCCTCTCCGCGGCCGCGCAGACGGCGGCGACGCCGGTGCCGCGGCTCGCGTTCTTCTACGTGCCGAACGGGATGTTTCCCCCGAACTTCCACCCGAAGGGCGCCGGCGGGTCGAACTTCGATCTGAGCCCGCTGCTGCAGCCGCTCGCCGCCTACCGCGACCAGATGACGGTGATCACCGGGCTGAGCAACTCGGGCGTCCTGAGTCCGAACGAAGGGGGCGGCGTACATACCCGCGCCCACGGTGGGTGGCTCAACGGCGTCCTGCCGAAGCGGACCGAAGGCGCCGACATTCAAGCCGGGAAGACGATCGACCAGTATGCGGCCGACACGCTCGGCGCCGATACGTCGCTGCGCTCCCTCGAGCTGACCACCGAGTCGAACTATCAGGTCGGCAACTGCGAGAACGGTTATAGCTGCGCGTATCTCAACTCGACGTCGTGGCTGACGCCGACGACGCCGCTCCCGCACGAGCGAGACCCGCGCGTCCTTTTCCAGCGGCTGTTTGGTGACGGCGGCAGCGTCGAGGCGCGGCTCGCCCAGATGCGGACCGACCGGAGCATCCTCGACTCGGTCGTCGAAAGCGTCCAGAGACTCGAGCGACAGGTCGGGCGGCAGGACCAGGCGATGGTCGACGAGTACCTCTCATCGATTCGGGAGATCGAGCGCCGCATCCAGCGCACCGAAGTGAACAACGAGTCGACCCCGTTGCCGCAGGTCGACCAGCCGGCCGGCGTGCCGGAGGAGTACGACGAGCACGTCGGGCTGCTGCAGGACATGCTGGTGCTGGCGTTTCAGGCCGACATCACGCGGGTCAGCTGCATGCAGATGGCGCGCGAGCAGAGCGGGCGGACCTACCCGAACATCGGCGTGCCGGAGGCGCACCACTCGGTGTCGCACCACCAGCAGCATCCGCACAATATCGCGCAGTACACCAAGATCAGCCAGCATCAGCTCGGGCTCTTCGCGAAGCTGGTCGAGAAGATGCGGAACACGCCGGACGGCGACGGCACGCTGCTCGACCACAGCATTCTGCTGCACGGCGCCGGGATGGGCGACGGCGATCAGCACACGCCGTACAACCTGCCGATCACGTTGATGGGCGGCGGCTGCGGGCAGCTCGAAGGCAACCGGCATCTCGTCTACGACCTGCACACGCCGTTCATGAACCTCGGCCTGTCGCTGCTCGAAAAGGTCGACGTAAAGGTCGACAAGATCGCGGACAGCACCGGGCCGCTGACGGGGGTGTAGGTAACATGAACCGGAAGTCACGACTCACATTCTTGATTGCTGTGGCCGGGGTGGGCGTGGCGGGCCTGTCCGCCGTAGCCTTGGCGAAGGCGGGGGACGCGCCGCTGATCGAGGCGGTGAAAAACGTCGACGTCGAGGCGGTCGAGGCGCTCCTGAACAAAGCCCCACCAGCCGACGTCAACCAGACTGTCCCCGACGGAGCAACGGCGCTGCACTGGGCGGTGCATCGCGACGACGTGCAGCTGGTGCGTCTCCTGGTTGACGCCGGCGCCGACGTGGTGGTGACGAACCGATACGGCGTGCAGCCGATTGCCCTCGCGGCGGAGAACGGCAATGCCGAGATCCTCGGAGCGTTGCTCGATGCCGGTGCCGATCCGAACGCCACGCTGTCCGAGGGCGAGACGGTGCTGATGACGGCGGCACGCAACGGCAACGCCGAGGCGATCCGCGTCCTGCTCGTCCGCGGGGCCGATCCGAACGCGCGTGACAGCTTCCGCGGCCAAACCGCGCTGATGTGCGCGGCGGCCCGCAACAACGCGGCGGCGGTACATGCGCTGGCCGAGCTGGGTGCCGACATCGGCGCCACGACGGATGGTCCCGAGCTCCGCCGCCGCGGCAGCTATTTGTTCAACGCGCCGCAGCCGACCGGGTTCAGCGCGTCGATGTTCGCGGCTCGCGGCGGCCACCTTGATGCGCTCCAGGTGCTGCTCGAGGCGGGCGCCGGCGTCAACGAGACGTTGTCCGACCGCCAGACGGCGCTCATCGTCGCCGTCGCGAACGCCAATTGGACGGTCGCCGACTACCTGCTCGATCGCGGCGCGGATCCGAACCTCGCCGGGGCCGGCTGGAACGCGCTGCATCAGATCGCTCGTGCGCGACGGATGAACTGCTGCTTCGGGTTTCCGGGCGCCATTCCGACCGGCAGCATCGACAGCATCGACGTCCTGAAGAAGATGATCGCCAAAGGTGGCGACATCAATGCTCGGATGACGGTCAACGGGATGAAGGACGGGCAGCGTAATCGGCTGAACCGCCTTGGCGCGACGCCGTTCTTTCTGTCGTCGAAGGTCACCGATACCGAGGCGATGGCGGTCTGGATCGACGCCGGCGCGGATCCGCTCATTCCGAATGCCGACGGCACCACCCCCTTGATGGTGGCGGCCGGACTCGCGCTTTGGAACCCGGGCGAGGACGGCGGATCGTTACTGGGCCAGGAAGACGAAGTGCTCGAAGCGGTGAAGATATTGGTGGAGCTCGGCAACGACGTCAACGCCGTCAACTACCGCGGCGAAACACCGTTGCACGGCGCCGCGTTCCGCGGGGCGAACAACGTCGTCGAGTACTTGGTCGAGCGGGGCGCCAACCTCGATGCACGCACCGACCGCGGGTATTCCCCGCTCGCCATTGCCGACGGCTTGAGCTACTCCGATTTCTACAAATCGCAGAAGCAGACGGCGAAGCTGCTCCAGGAGCTGATGACGGCGCGCGGGATCTCGACCGAGAGCGAGGGACACAGCATTCCGGGCTCGGTCTGCTTCGACTGTCTGCAGACGCGTCGCGACCAGATCGAGGCGCGGCAGAAATGGGAAGCCGAGCTGGAAGCGGAGTTCAAGGCGAAGCTCGCGGCCGAGCAGGAGCCGTAGGCGCAGGCAAGATACTCCATACGCGGCGAGCAACAGCTATTCAGCAGCGGCGCGTGCCACTGCAACCCGCAGCCGGGTTCTTCGACGGACACGGATCACAGGGCGCAGGCTCGTCCGCTGGCGGCTCCGGCGAAGTTTTCGGCCGTGCGGACGTCGGCGGGCCTCATGGCGTCCTGCGCGACCCCCCGACCGTGCCTGCGCGCTCGACCTGACTTTCGCCCCAAAGCCGGCGCGTTTCTGACCATGTCTCGGCGTGAGAGCCTGGGTCAGGAGACAGGTGTTTGATGGGACGCAGAATCGGCGCGCGCGCCGCCACAGCTACGGGACGGGCACCCGCTGGTTCAGCTCCTCGAACCCGTTCTTCGCCCGAGCGTCCTCTCTTAACTCTTGGACAAAGGTTCCAGCGTCAAACACCGACACCCTCGTCAAGTCGTTCGACCCGAGTTGACCCCCGCCATTGATTGAAATGAACGACTGCACCTGAGCAGCCGCATCGGTGACAACGGGCGAACCCAGAGTAGCCGCTAGGGTCAGCGCGAGCGTGAAACGGTCTGGTCGGCCGAAATGTGAATGAGTCATCCACTGCTCATCCAATTCCTTACGTTCTCCGGCGCAGTAGCCTGCCCCATGCCCCCCTCGCCGATGAGGGCGGTGACGTCGTAGTGGCCGAGGTGGTCGCCGATGTTCAGGGCCATGAAGCTCAGGGACGCGTCATCGGGTCGTGACTCACCGCGAGCCCGACTGGGCGGCGTCCTCCGCTGTACGCGCGCCAGCAAGGATGTTGAACAGGCCGTAATTGCCTTCGTGACACGCGTATTCGTACAGCGCGCTATCGCTCCTGGTCATGGTCAGCTCGACGCTCCACGGCATCGTCCACGCGGTCGGATCGTCCATCGTGAACTCGTAGAGCAGCGTGTCGGCATCGAGACGCCTGAACCGTTCGACTAAACGAAGATGACCACCGGTGGCTTCGAGGAGTTCCATGTTGGGCGCGGGATGCGCGGTCCCGAGATCCATGAAATTCGCGGTCTCGATCACCAGGGTGTCACCCTCCCACCGGCCCCGCGAGTCGCCTTTCCATTGGCGGATCTCCTCGGGCAGCGATAGACGGCCGTCCAGCGGCACTAGTCGGACGTCATGCACCATCTCGTTGAGAATCGCCACGTAGCCAGGCCCCTGGAATACCTGGACGAAGTTGTTGTACGCGCCGGGCAGCATCGGCGGTCCAGAGTTGAACCCCAAAATGCACCGCTCGTCCACGTCTCGGTCCTCAGGACCAGCGTTCCGGTGTCGCGCGTCCTCGCGGGCCGCCATCCGCGCCTCCCCCTCGCGCGTGTACGGAGGAAGGCGCCCGGCTGGCGGATCGACGATCAGCGACGTGCGTCGCGTGCCAGCGACCGTCGTGCCGCGGGCGAACCAGAACTGGTTGTAGCTGCCGGGGTCACCTGGTCGCGGCAGCCGATCAACCCGACCCGCGGCGGCCTGCGCCTCCAGGGCGGCGACGTCTTCGTCGGTGAGGAATTCCTTACCGGCCAACGCGGCGGGGCGTTGCAGGGCCGTCACGGACCCAAAATCCCAGACGCCTTGCAGGTCCGGGTGACCGTCCGGCGTTCGCGGCACGGACGATGTGTTCGGCGCGGACGGCTGTGCGGTGGCGGAGAAGGGCGCGAGCAACCCGGCCGCTATCACCATGACGAGAGCCCGAACGATCGCAACCGGCTGAGCGTTCATCTGACACCTCCCTTTCACCGCGAGCCGCGCGCCCAACGTAAAGTCGCAGCCCCTCGTGTGAGGATATCCGGGGATTCCTGGCGCTGATTATGCCACCGGCCAGGGTTGATCACGGCCTTGGACGGGCAGACGGTGTGCAACGAGCGGACAGGAAGGGACGGGGAGGCCGCTATAGGGAGGTTGAGTGCCGCGAATCTCTCAACTGTGGTGCCAGGATGGGCCGAATCGTTTCACAATCGTCTGGGCAATACCGAGAGCGCGACATGATAGAGGAATACGAATCAAAGCCGTGCAGCGTTGAGGGATGCCACGGCAAGATGACCTACAGCAACCGCGTGCCTGCACCGGCGGCGGATGCCGTGGTCGCAGGCAGCGAGATTAACGCTGCCGTCACGCGCCCACAGCCTGGTTGGATCTGCGACAAGAATCCGAGACACGTCAGCACTAGAGCAGCTTAACTCTGGAATGTTATCTCGTTGGTTCTTCAGTGCTTTAGCTTGGACACGATGACGGTGTTACGGGGTGTTCGGCGGCAGATTGTTCACAAATTGTTCACCCGACCGCCACCCTCCTGAGATACGGGACCCCGTTGTGGGGTGACGCCGGATACGTTGATGCGGTGGCCTTCTATTGCACGGTGAAGGCGACCAACTCCGCGATGTTGTCCTCATCCAAAGCCGCTACGACAATGTACTGTTGGCTACCCGCCATGTACGTGATCGGGAACCCGGTGGTTGGTCCACCCGGAAGCTGAATCTCATGGACAACGTCACCCGTCCGCTTGTTGTACGCACGAAGAACCGGTTCGCCCCGTGATCCCTCACCCGCAAACAGCAGGGTAGACGTTACAAGAAGTCCGGACCCTTTCGTCGGGCTCCCCGTCGTCGGCACGTCCACGCCCTGAAGGTCCGGATGCTCCCGGATATACTCGGGCGTGCCGCCGTGCGGGATCTGCCACAGGATCTCTCCCACGGTCAGATCGATTGCGGTGATCCGGCCGTAGGGAGGCTTCACGAGGGGAAGGTCACGGACGGTCGGGACACCCGCACCACGGGAGATGTGGTAGCGCACGCCGGTCCCTTCAGTGCCGTCTATCAATCCGAACAGCGACGGGGTCGTACTCGACGGTACAAAAAGGATACCCAGCCCGGGATCCACCGCACCACCCGGCCAATTGACGCCACCACCCGCGCTGGGGAGCGCGAGGGTCCCTTGATTGACGCCCGGCTCAACCAAGGACGGCGGAGTATAGAGAGGCCCGAGCCGGTAATTCTCTACGATCCGCAGTGCTTCGGCCCGAAGCTCCGGAGTAAAGTCGATGAGGTCATCCTCAGTCACGCCTTGGCGTTCAAACGCCGGCGGCTTGGTGGGAAAGGGCTGTGTAGGAGACGTCCACTCTCCCGGAACGTCCGACTCTGGCACGGCCCGTTCCTCGATCGGCCAGACGGGTTCGCCTGTCGCACGGTCGAGTACGTAGGCAAATCCCTGCTTCGAGAGTTGCACCAAGGCCTTCACCAGGACGCCATCGACCTCAATGTCCACGAGGATGGGGGCCGTCGGGAAATCGTAGTCCCAGAGTTCGTGATGGGTGGCCTGAAAATGCCAAACTCGCTCGCCGGTCTCCGCGTCGAGCGCCACTATGGAGTTTCCGAAGAGGTTATCTCCCGGCCGATAGCCGCCGAAATAGTCGTTTGTGGGAGTCTCGGTGGCCACGTAGAACAAGCCGAGCTCTTCGTCAACCGTCACCGGGGCCCAATGCCCAATGTTGCCCGTGTATTTCCAAGAGGCATCGAGAAGGTCAGGACGCTCTTGTACCCAAGGGTGCGTGCCGGTCGCGACGTTCCAGAGCTCTTCGTCTGCTTTGAGCCAGGTGTCGACGCCGAACTCTCCCTCCTTCGGGACCGTATTGAAACGCCAGAGCGTCCGACCGGTACGAGCGTCGTAGGCCACCACGTCGCCAGGAATGTTCATCGGCCAAACCTCATTGGGATTGCGGATACCCTGGCGATCGGCCCTTGTCGGTATGCTGCCGGTATGCAGTGAAATCGATGCCACAATCGCATTCCCAAGAATCGCCGGCGGCGAGGTGTTGGCCACCCTACCCGCTCTCTCCGCTGCCGGCCGCTCATCCCAACGCAGATCATCCATCATGTCCACTACGCCGGCCACCCCGAATCCATCCACCCGATTCCCCGTCCGCGCGTCCAGGGCCACCAGTTGAAAACTCGGCGTCACCACGAAGATGCGTTCATCCCCTTCCCCATCCGTCCAGTAGCTCACGCCGCGCCCGGCGCTCCGTGCAACGGGCTCGATGATGTCGCCCCACCTTCGTTCGCTGTCGCCCGGCCGCCAGTCCCAGACGGTCTCACCGGTCGCGGCATCGAGGGCGATCACGTTGCGTTGGTTCCCTATGGTCGTATACATGACCCCATCGATTACCAAGGGACTGATCTGCGTCCGGCCCGACGGCGGGGGGTTCCCCTGGTCCCGCGCACTCCATCGCCATGCCACCTCCAGGTCCGAGACGTTACCGGAATGAATCTGGTCGAGCGGCGAGTAGCGAGTGGCACCGGCGTCAGCCCCGAACACACCCCACTCCCCATCGGCGGCGCCCGACTGACCGGTCACACTAGCCGTGCCCAGAGCCGCAACAGCCGCGACCGCAGCGGCATAACGGATCATTGGGTGCCGCGTAGAGAGCGCCTTGCACATAGCCTGCCTCCTTCTCGCTTTGCCGCTGGCCGGGGGAGCGCTACTGTACGTCTCCGGGTCTGGCCTAGCCCTGGGGACCGAAGTCGAAGACGAAATCGCTCCATTCGACGATCTTGCCCTCGACGAGGTGAAACACTCCGACGACCGGGACCTCCAGTGTACGCTGTGGCAACACGAACCGGTCGATCCGATCGTTGACGACGACCGGCCCACGCGCCCATGTGTCGAGGATCTCGAACTCGGCCGCGGTCGCCTCGTCTGCGAAACCACCAAGGAATGCAACGATCGCGTCTGGTCCCTCAACCATCGGCGTCGTCTGCGTCGCTCGATACTTGCAGTCATCGCTCAGAAACGACGCGGTCTTGTCCCAGTCGAATGGCACAGCGAACGTCGCACAGAAGTCATTAACGACTCGCACTTTCGACCGTTCCTCGTCGGTCTGCTGCGCGTTCACCGCCTGAGGGAGAGCAGCCACGGCCGCGCCTGTGGCCGCGGTCGCGAGAAAGAGCCGTCGTGTCACATCGTGTGTGTGCTTCACACCTTCATCCTCCTGGCCGCTTGGGATGGTTGAGGCTGGCGAGGACTTGGGCCTCCCGCTGGAACCGGGGCGGCGGGGGCGAAGTCGGCGGAGCTGATGGGCCATACGAAGGTCGCCACCACGCTTAGCGCCTATACGCAGGTGCTGCCACGGAGCAGCGGTGTCTCGTATTGGAAAAACATTGTTCACAAATTGTTCACACGGACGTGCGGCGACATTGCGCCCATCGGTTTGTCGTCTGTCGGAGTCACTGCCAGCATCTCGGGGATAGGAAGAGATGGCGGCGCGGTGACGCTTACGGGTAGTTCATTCGCGCCACGAGCTCGTCGAAACGGGGATCGTCCTGTAGCGAATCCATCCGCGGGTCGACCCTAAACTGGTTGACAAACCCTTGCCGGCGTTCGTAAGACTGTTCCAGCGCCTCGAACGCCAGATCGTGCTGCCCATCCTCCCAAGAAATGGAGCCTCCGGGAACCCCGGGACGCGGCAACCGCCGGCCTAGCCGGCGGTTGCCGCGTCGCCCGCGAGAGGAAGGGCTGCGCACAGTCCGGCGGCCAAGAAGTATATCCGTGCTGTCATGGACCGTCTGCATCCTCCCGCACTGAAGACGGAAAGTACCTGTGTCTAAATGACCTACGGGAATCCCTGCGGCCGAATCTCGGGGATGTGCGTTATGCTAGGGTGTTCTGATGGCTCTAGCTCGGTGTCGATCAAAGAGGTTTCTCACTATGACGTTTCTCCGGTTTCCGACCCACATCTTCGTTTTGCTCGCAGGGGCTGGGTTCGTGGTGGCCTTTGCTCCCGCGGTGGCGTCCGCGCAAGCTGATGCGGCGGCCGAAGTGCCGACCTTCAGCACGGACATCGCACCGATCCTGCAGCGGAGCTGTCAGAAGTGCCACCGGCCGAACTCGCTCGCGCCGATGTCGCTCATCAGCTACGACGAAGTTCGACCGTGGGCGCGGTCTATTAAGAATCGGACCAGTCTTCGCGACCAGCCAGGCGTGATGCCGCCGTGGTACATCGAGAAAGACATCGGGATCCAGAAGTTCAAGGACGACTGGTCGCTGAGTGATACCGAGATCGCGACAATCGCTCGCTGGGCCGACAACGGCGCGCCGCGGGGGAATCCGGCCGACATGCCCGAGCCGCCGCCGTTCATCGATGTCGACGAGTGGGAGCTCGGCCAGCCGGACCTGGTCGTCTCGTCAAAGACGTTCGAGGTCAAAGGCGAAGCGCCCGATTGGTGGGGGAGTCTTGGCCAGGTCGACTCAGGGCTGACCGAGGACCGGTATGTCTCGGCCATCGAATACAAGGAGGTCAACGACCTGCCGCGCGGCGTGAAGTCCGACACGGTCGGCGGACTCTTTGTGGTGCACCACTCGGCCATGGCGGTCTTCGGGCCCGACCGCAAAGACGATCCAAACGAAGCGCGTCTCTGGCCGGTGCACGAAGTCGGTCGCAACGCCGACGTGTTCGACGAGCGGGCGGGGCGGCTGATGAGAGCCGACTCCAAGGTGATGTTCCCGTCGACGCACGTGCATGCAAACGGCATCGACACCAACGCGCGGATTGACATCGGGTTCCATTTCCATCCCGAGGGATACGAGCCGACGAAGAAGATGGAGCTGCTCTTCTTTGGCAACGGCCCGGATCTTGACATCCGCGCGATGGAGGCCAACCAGCGCGCCGACGCCTACTTCACGTTGCCGAAGAACGCCAAGATCAGCGTCTTCGAGCCGCACATGCACGCGCCCGGCGTACGGATGTGTCTCGAAGCGGTGTGGGGGACGACGGTGCAAACGCTCAACTGCGCCGGCTACGACCACAACTGGGTGCGTGTCTACAAGTACGCCGATGACGCCGCTCCGCTGCTGCCGAAGGGGACGATTCTGCACCTGACCGGCTACTTCAACAACTCGCCGAGCAACCCGAACGTGGCGGATCCGCGTAACTGGTCGGGGTCGGGACACCGCTCCGTCGACAACATGTTCATCAACCTGATGCAGGCGTTGTACATGGACGACGAGGAGTTCGCCGCGGAGATCGCTGAGCGGGAAGCGGCACTCGAGGCGACCGGCGGGACCGATATCGGGTGCCTGCTCTGCGGCGTCGTCGACGACGAGCCGTCTGAAGATGCCGATGCCGATGCTGATGCCGCTGGCGGCACCAACAACAACTAGGGTGAGCGTCCCTTGAGCCCCGCGGTGTTTCTGACCCTCGTTCTCTCAGTGGCGACGCTCGTCGCCCCCTCGTTCGTGTTCGCCCAGCAGGCCTATATGTCTGGGCAGACGATCGCGCCCGCGTACGAAGGCTGGGAGCGGAACGACGACGGCTCGTTCACCCTGGTCTTCGGCTACATGAACCGAAACTGGGAAGAGGTGATCGACGTCCCGATCGGCCCGGAGAACAGCATCGAGCCGGGCGGACCCGACCACGGACAGCCGACGCACTTCTATCCGAGACGGAACCGGTTCACGTTCCGGATCCGCGTCCCGGCCGACTTCGGCGACAAGGAGCTGGTCTGGACGCTGACGACGAACGGTGAGACCGAGCGGGCGTACGGGACACTGAAGCGCGACTACTTCATCGATGACCTCGTGGTGCAGGCCAACTACGGAGCGGCCGGTGCGGCCGGCGGCACACCGGAGCTTCCGGAGAACGAGGCGCCGTCGCTCGACATCGAAGGCGCCGGGGATCGCACCGCGCTTGTTGGTGACGCGGTCACGCTCGCGGCGGTGTCGACCGACGACGGCAAGCCGCGGGCGCGCTCGATGCGCGCGTCGAATCCGCGCCTGCCTGGCCGCATCACGACCGACTCGGCGACCGGTCATCGGCTGGCGTGGTTCGTCTACCGTGGCGCCGGCGCCGTGACCTTCGACCCGCCACAGACCAAGACGTGGGAGGACACCCGCGACGGCGGCAACTCTCCGTGGTCGCCGGGGTGGAAGACGGCGGAGGCGCCCGAAGACGGACGGTGGGTCACCGAGGTGACCTTCGCCGAGCCCGGCACGTACGTGCTGCGTGCCATCGCCCACGATGGCGGCCTCGCGACCATCGACGACGTCACCTTCACGGTCACCCGCTGACACGCGTCCTGGTCCGCCAGCCCGGACCTGAGCTGTGGTGTTCCTCGTGGTCGAACACCAGCCGCACGGCTCGCTCACGAACCTCTGGTGCATATCTGCTTGGTCGTCCCATGAGAGCCCCCATCCTCCCAAGAAATGGAGCCTCCGGGAACCCCGGGGCGATTCAGAGACAGTCCTTGACACCCCTTCGGACAGGCTCTGATAATGCCATAGGGGCGATTAATTAGGGGTAGTGTGCGCCCAAGTGTCCTTTCGTCGAGCGGTTTTCTGGGTGCCGTGAGTCACATGTTGCAACGAGTTGCGTTCGTCGGTCTCTTAGCATTGCTGATCGCCCGGCCGGTCGTGGTCAATACGGCCGAAGCCGCCGAAGCCGAGGAATATCAGGCGGTGCTCGACCGGTACTGCGCCGGCTGCCACAACGACCGGCTGCAGACCGCCGGTCTCACGCTGGAGGGCCTCGATCTCGAGTACGTCGGCGCCGGCGCCGAGACGTGGGAGAAGGTCGTCCGGAAGCTGCGCGCCCGTGAGATGCCGCCGCCTCGCCGACCGAGACCCGACGAGGAGACCTACGCCGAGTTTGTCGAGTGGATCGAAGCCGAGCTCGACCGAGCGTCGCTCGCCAATCCGAATCCCGGCATCGAAACGCTCCATCGGCTCAATCGCACGGAATACACGAACGCGATCCGTGACGTGCTCGCGCTCGAAATCGACGGCCGGGAGTTGCTGCCCGCCGACGACCAGAGCTACGGCTTCGACAACATCGCCGACGTCTTGTCGCTCTCGACCTCGCTGCTCGAGCGCTACATGCTCGCCGCCGGCAAGATCGCGCAGCTCGCCATCGGCGATCCGTCGATCCGGAAGACGACGGCCGCCTACTCGACCTCGCCCGTCCTGCTCCAGCACCAGCGGATGAGCGAGCTCCAGCCGTTCGGGACCCGCGGCGGCTTCGCGACCAGGCATTACTTTCCGGTCGACGGGGAGTACGAGGTCCGAATCACGCTCGGGCGGACGCACGGCGATGCGATCAAGGGGCTGCAGAATCGCAATCGCCTCGAGGTGCGACTCGACCGCGCGCGCGTCGCGGAGTTTCAGATCGGGGCGGACGGGCAGCGTGAGGCGTGGAACGCGGTGTTCAATCTGACGCCGTACGAGCGCGACGCCGACGACGACCTGCGCGTTCGGATTCCGGTCACCGCCGGGATGCGCGAAATCGCGTTCTCGTTTGTCCGCAACAGCGCGATCGCCGAGGGCGTGCTCGAGCCGGTCAGCGCGGCCGAGACGTACCACTACGCCGGCGACCGTGACGCGCCGATGGCGGTGTGGATCATCGAAATAGAAGGGCCGTTCGACGCGACCGCGCCGTCGGCCGATGCGATGACGCCGAGTCGGCAGCGGATCTTCACCTGCATGCCCGACAGCCACCCTGGGAACGATGACGCGGAGGTGGCGGCGTGCGCCAGACAGATTCTCGGCACGATTGCCCGCCGCGCGTTCCGCCGACCGATCACCGACGACGATACCGCCGCGCTGATGGGGTTCTATGAGGTTGGCCGCGTGAAGGGGAGCTTCGAGTCGGGAATCGAGTTCGCGCTCCGCGCCATCTTGGTCGACCCCGAGTTCTTGTTCCGCGTCGAAACCGATCCGGCCGGTACGGAGCCGGGCGCGCCGTATCGCATCTCGGATCTTGAGCTGGCGTCCCGCCTGTCGTTCTTCCTCTGGAGCAGCGTGCCGGACGATGCGTTGCTCGACGCGGCGGTGGCCGGGTCGCTGCGTGAGCCGGGAGTGCTGGCGGCGCAGGTCCAGCGCATGATGGCCGATCCCAAGTCCGACGCGCTCCTCGACAACTTCGCCGGGCAGTGGCTGTTCCTGCGCAACATGCGGAGCGTCAAGCCCGACCCGATCGCGTTCCCGGAATTCGACGGGAACCTTCGGGAGGCGTTCCAGCGAGAAACGCAGCTCTGGTTCGACAGCCAGGTGCGCGACGACCACAACGTTCTCGATGTGCTGACCTCGGATTACACCTACGTCAACGAGCGGCTGGCCCGCCACTACGGGATTCCGGACGTCCGCGGGAATCACTTCCGGCGCGTCACGATTCCGGACGAGAACCGGCGCGGCATCCTCGGACACGGGAGCGTGCTGACGGCGACGTCGTACGCCAACCGCACGTCGCCGGTGAAGCGCGGCGTCTGGGTGCTCGAGAACCTGCTCGGCGCGCCGCCGCCGCCGCCGCCCGCCGATGTGCCGGGGCTCGAGGACTCGGATACGGTCGTCGACCCGTCGAACCCCGAGAGCCGGCCGCGCTCCGTGCGGGAGCGGATGGAGCGGCACCGCACCGATCCGGTCTGCGCTAGCTGCCACGTCCGGATGGACCCCCTCGGGTTCGCCCTCGAGAGCTTCGACGCGGTCGGCGGCTACCGCCAGCTGAGCGTCGAGGACACGTCCGGGACGCTGCCGAGCGGTCTGGAGCTGACCGGTCCGGGCAGCGTGCGCGACATGTTGCTGTCCAACCGTGAAGACTTCGTCGGCACGGTCACCGAGAAGCTGATGACCTACGCGCTCGGTCGCGGCGTCGAGTACTACGACCATCCATCGATCCGGCGCATCGTGCGTGCCGCCGAGGCGGACGGCTACCGCTGGTCGTCGCTGATTCTCGGCATCGTCGAGAGCACGCCGTTTCAGATGAGAAAGGCCCGAGAGCAATGATCATCACCCAGACCTATCTGCCCCGCCGAACGTTTCTGCGTGGCGTCGGGGCGACGCTCGCGCTGCCGCTGCTCGACAGTATGGTGCCGGCGTTCTCGCCGATCCGTCTGTCGGCCGCCGCGCCGGTCAAGCGGCTCGGCATCGTCTATGTGCCGAACGGCATCGTGATGGAGCAGTGGACGCCAGAGACGACCGGAAGCGGGTTCGCGATGAAGCCGGTCATGGAATCGTTCGAGCCGTTTCGCGACCAGCTCACCGTGGTGAGCGGTCTGGCGAACAAGCACGGTGACGCGTTGCCGGGCGAGGGCGCGGGCGACCATGCGCGCGCCGCGGGCGCGTTCTTGAGCGGCGTTCACCCGAAGAAGACGGCCGGCGCCGACATTCGATCCGGCATCACGATGGACCAGATCGCGGCACGCGCGCTGGCGCAAGAGACGCAGTTGGCGTCGCTCGAGCTCTCGCTCGACTCGAAGGAGCCGCTGGGTGCCTGCGACCCCGGTTACAGCTGCGTCTACGCCAACACGCTCAACTGGCTCGGGGAGACGACGCCGCTCCCGATGGAGAACAACCCGCGCGTCGTCTTCGAGCGGCTCTTCGGCGGCAGCGGCACGACCGATGCCGAGGCGCGACGCGCGCGCATGAAGGAGGACGGCACGATTCTCGACGCCGTCGCCGCCAAGCTGGCGCACCTTCGCGCGACGCTCGGTGGACGCGACCAGGCCAAGCTCGACGAGTACACCGAGGCGATTCGCGACGTCGAGCGTCGCATCCACCTCGCCGAGCAGCAGGGGCTGACCGACCTCTCGGTGGCGATGGAACAGCCGCCCGGCATCCCGGGGACGTTCGAGGAGCACGCCAAGCTGATGTTCGACCTCCAGGTGCTCGCCTATCAGGCCGACTTGACGCGCGTCATCACCTTCATGGTGGCGCACGAGACGAGCAACCGGGCCTATCCGGAAATCAACGTTTCCGATGCCCATCATCCGCTCTCGCATCACGGCGGCGACAAAGAGAAGATCGCCAAGCTGATCGAGGTCAACATCTATCATGGCAAACTGTTCGCGTACTACCTCGATCGGCTCGCCAAGACCGAGGATGGCGACGGCTCGCTGCTCGACCAGTCAGTGATCATGTATGGCGGTGGGATGAGTAACGGAAACGTGCACGACCACCACAACCTCCCGATCGCCGTCGTCGGCGGCGGTGCCGGGTCGCTCGCGGGCGGCCGTCACATCAGTTACGACGACGACCCGCCGGTCACGAACCTCTATCTGAGTCTGCTCGGCAAGCTCGGTGTGCGGCCCGAGACGATCGGCGATAGCACCGGCGCGTTGACGGAGCTGACGGGGGTCTAGTGTCCCGAGTCAGAAGTTCGTTACCTAATTCCCGAACGAGGCGCCCGCTTGGCGGCGTTGCTCCTCAGTCACATATGCCCAATATGATCCCTCGTCGCGCCTTGCCAGCCGGGCGCCCCGCCAGGGCCTTAGTCAACGAACTTCTGACTCGGGACACTAGGCGGATGTTTCGAGGGCTCAGGGCTCACGGGTTTTGGCTCACCGCGTTCGTCGCGCTTGGCGCATCGCTCACCGCCGCGGCCGACGACGCGCGGGTGACCGGCGCGGCCGAACGGCAGGACTGGGCGTCGGTTCGGACGCTCATCGACGCCGGCGAGGACGTCACCGCCACGCAGCCCGACGGTGCGACCGCACTGCACTGGGCGGCGCATTGGAACGATATTGCGACCGTATCTGCCTTGCTCGATGCGGGGGCCGACGTCGATGCGGTGAATGACCTTGGCGTGCCGCCGCTCTGGATCGCCACCGATAACGGCGACGCCCAGATGGCGCTTCGGCTGATCGATGCCGGGGCCGATGTCAACGCGCGTCTGCCGACCGGTGAGACGATGCTGATGGCCGCGGCGCGGCATGGTCTGCGCTCGGTCGTCTCCCGCATGCTGATTCGGGGTGCCGATGCGCGGTTGGCTGAGCACGAAGCGGCGCAAACGGTGTTGATGTGGGCCGCTGCCGGTGGACACACCGACGTGGTGCGTCTGCTGGCTGAGTCAGGCGCTGATATCCGCGCACGCACGACGCGCGGGTTCACGGCATTGATGTTTGCCGCGCGAGCAGGGGACATGCACACCGCCCGGCACTTGCTCGACGCTGGCGCAGACCTCGAGGGCCGGGCGCTCGACGGCAGCACGCCGCTGCTCGTCGCGAGTCGCAGCACCGACGCACTCGCCGGGATCGACTGGCGCATCATCCCGTTTGACAGTGGTCATCAGGATACGGCGCTCTTCCTCATTGAGCAGGGCGCTGATGTCACCGCGACGGACAAGCTCGGCCGGACCGCGCTCCACGCGGCCATCGAGACACGGCGGATTCCGCTCGCACAGGCGCTGATCGATGCCGGGGCCGACGTCGATGCTCGGTTCGTCAACCCGCCGGCGCCGCTCCGCGGCGACTACATCTCGCGCAACTCGTTCAAGGGCGCGTCGCCGTTCTGGCTGGCCGCGCGCGACGCGGATCTCGAGATGATGCGCACGCTGCTCGATGCCGGCGCCGACCCGTTTCTGCCAAACGCCTATCAAATCACGCCGCTCATGATTGCCTCGGGTCTCGGCGCGAACGACGCGCGCCGGCCGCCGGACCACCGGGTGGTCGACACCGTAGGCCTATTGCTCAAGCTCGGCGCCGACGTCACGACCACCAATCGGGGTGGCCAGACCGCACTCCACGGCGCCGCCTCGATGTGGGAGGACGGGGTCATCCAGCTGCTGGTCGACCACGGTGCCGATGTCAACGCCGCAGACCAGCGCGGACGCACGCCGCTCTACTTCGTCGAGCACGGCAACGCCAACGCCCCCTCCGAGAGCACCGCCGAGCTCCTCCGGCACCTCGGTGCCACAGAGCCGGTCGTCGAGCAGTAGTCCCGTTCCCTGTCACTACCTGTGGCCGGCCGCGCCATAAGATTACATAGCAAGAAAGACCACGTCTGTGGAATTATCCACGCTACCGACTACTTGTTAGACCGTCAAGTGGCAGGGTCGGGCTAGCCGATGATTTCGGTTAAGCCGTGAAGGACGGTGGCAAGTTGTTCTTCGGAAGCTCGTCCGAGGCGTCGTCCAATACGTTCGACCGATAGGGTTCGGTACCGCTGCCGATGCTGCGGGACAAGATCGAAAGGTGGATTCTTGCCAGCACGCGTCATTGACCGCCGACAAGATAGGAAGATCCGATGACCGCAACCTCAATGCGATACCACGTCCACTGCGTGCTGATCGGCTCGACGCTGGCCTGGGCCACTCCCGCGTTCGCGCAGAATGGCGCTGCCGCGGGCGAGTGGCGGTTCTACGCCGGCGATGGCGGGCACACCCAGTACACGGCGTTGGATCAGATCGATGCCAGCAACGTCCACGAGCTTCAGGTGGCCTGGCGTTGGACGGCTGAGAACTCCGATTCGCGTCCGTTCTTCAACTTCGAGTCGACGCCGATCATGGCCGGCGGCGTGCTGTATACGACGACTGGTGCCAGCGAAGTGGCCGCCGTTGACGGCGGGACGGGTGAGACGATCTGGCTCTTCACGCCGCGGCCAAAGGCCGGCGCGGAGGAGCGTAGCCAGCAACCGCAGGGCTCGGGTCGCGGTGTGGCGTACTGGACCGATGGTGAACAAGAGCGCATCTTTCACAATGTGAGCGACGGGCGCCTCGTGGCGCTCGATGCGAAGACCGGCCAGCCGCTGGTCAGTTTCGGCGAGGGTGGCTATGTCGATCTGTCCCAGGACATCGACAAACCCGGGGCTCAAGTGCGCTGCATTTCGACCCCGATTGTCTCGAACGATGTGGTGGTCGCCCAGGTCGTTCCCACGGGTGACAGTGGCTACCAAGCGACGCCGGGCCATATTCGTGGCTACGACGTCAGGACCGGCGAACGGCTGTGGATTTTTCACGTCGTTCCCCAAGGGGACGATTTCGGCGTCGACACGTGGGAAGACGAGTCATGGCGGTACACGGGGCATGCCGGAGTCTGGACGCAGCTGACGGTCGACGAGGAGTTGGGCTACCTCTATCTGCCGACCGAGATCGCCACCAACGACTGGTACGGCGGCCATCGACCGGGCGACAATCTGTTTGCCGAAAGCATCGTCTGCCTCGACATCCGAACCGGCGCCCGGGTGTGGCACTACCAGCTCATCCACCATGGCGCCTGGGATTACGATAATCCAGCGCCGCCCACCCTGGTCGACGTCACCCACGATGGCCGCCGTATCAAGGCCGTCGCGATGGTGACCAAACAGGGCCACACCTATGTCTTCGATCGCGAGGATGGCACGCCGCTGTGGCCCATCGTCGAGATGCCGGTCCCGCCATCGGATGTTCCCGGCGAGCAGATGTCGCCGACCCAACCGGTGCCGTCGAGACCGGCGCCATTCGAGCCGCAGGGCTTCAGCGTCGACGACCTGATCGACTTCACCCCGGAGCTTCGCGCCGAAGCGATGGAGATCGCGGCCAACTATCGGATGGGCCCGCTCTATTCGCCCCCGTCGCTGATTGATGATCCAGACGGGACAAAGGGCAGGCTGACGCTCCCTGGCTGGGGCGGCGGCGCCAGCTGGCCCGGGGCCGGGGTCGACGTCGAGGCCGGGATTCTCTTTGTGCCGTCCGTGACGGTGCCGATCGTCATCGCCCTGGCGCCAGGCGATCCGGGCGGCACCAATTCCGACTACATCCGCGTCGGCGACATCTATCCGCCCGGTCCTCGGGGGTTGCCGCTGGTCAAGCCGCCCTGGGGACGGATCACCGCGATCGACCTCAACACCGGTGATCACCTTTGGATGAAGCCGCTCGGCGGGGCGCC
Organism: Vicinamibacterales bacterium; assembly: GCA_963662965.1. Taxonomy (GTDB): domain Bacteria; phylum Acidobacteriota; class Vicinamibacteria; order Vicinamibacterales; family UBA8438; genus DTWD01. The sequence goes on from OY759970.1 coordinate 2,181,138, forward strand.
ACGTGAGGTTCGCGAGCACCCGGACCTCCAGGGGCTCGGTCTGGACTTCTCGAGCATGGGACAGAATGGTCGGCCGGGCGCGCTGGTGACCAAGACCTTGCTCTTCATGGGTGTGGGCGGCGGTGTGCGCGGCGGCGTCGCCTCGCGTTATGGTGCCGGAGGTCCGACCTTCCGTGCCTACGAGAAACGCACCGGTGACGTGGTGGCCGAGATCACCTTGCCGGCCAACCCCACCGGCGGCCCGATGTCGTACATGCTCGACGGGAAGCAGTATATTTGCGTCGCGGCGGCGACGTTGGAGAGTCCGGCAGAGCTCATCGCGTTGGCGCTGCCGTAGGAGAATTCCTGATGCGATGGTTGCGCCGCCTGCTGTGCGGTGTCCTCGCGGTCGCCTGCGCGGTGACCGCGTCGGCGTCCCAACGGCCATCGGCCGAATCGGATCGACAGGTCCTCATCGAGCTCGAGCGGGGGTGGAACGACGCGTTCTATCGCAAGGACGTCGCCTTCATCGAGAACCTCCTCGCCGAAGAGTTCATGGCGACGTACGACGATGGCAGCCGGGGCGACAAGGCGAAGGAGCTGGCGCTGGCGACCGAGTTCAATCAGCGGGTCGAATCCGCCGTGCAGGACGACTTCACGGTGAGGGTCTACGGCAATACGGCCGTGGTCTGGTTCACGCTCCGGTTGGTCGGTATCCGGCAGGGCCAGCCGGCGGAGTTGATGTTGCGGTATAGCGACGTCTGGACCCGGCGCGACGGCCGGTGGCAATGCGTGTCGACCCAGAGCACGAGGGTCAACGATGGATAGCGCCGACATAAGGGATCGTGATGGCTGGAATTAGACAATTGAAGATGGCTGAGCTGGAAGCGGGGCTCGAGGAGATCCGCTAATCGCCAAAAGAGGCCGGCGCGTTGAAACTGATCGTGAGACGGCCGGCGGTCTCCGAACGGGAGGTGTTAGAGGTCGGTGAATTGAGCGTCACCGACGGTCTCGTCGGCGACACCTGGAACCGTCGCGGCAGTGCCCGTACCGGTGATGGGTTGCCTCACCCAGAGATGCAGCTCAACATCATGAATAGCCGGATGATTGCCCTGGTCGCCTAGGACACCGAGCGCTGGCCCCTGTCGGGGGACCCAACTGTTTCTGGACATGGATCTGAGCGCGGACAACCTGCCATCGCAGACACGCTTGGCACTTGGCTCCGCGGTGATCGAGGTCACCGCTCAACCCCACACCGGCTGCAAGAAATTCGTGGAGCGCTTCGGGTTGGATGCCGTGAAATTCGTCAACTCCACCGTGGGACGTGAGCTCAACCTGCGCGGCATCAACGCGAGGGTCGTCCAGGCCGGCGTGATTCGCGTTGGTGACGTGGCGGCACGTCACGACTGACGCGCCGAAGATCAGATGCCCACCGTGCACCTGATCTTCGGGCTCCCGTGCTCAGGAAAAACGACGTACGCTCTGGGTCTCGAGGCCGACCTCGACAGCGTGCTGTTTTCCCTTGACCGCTACCTCATCACGGCGCACGGCAGATACTCGCTGACGACGGTCGGTCACGAGGAGCACACGAGGCGGGTGCTGGCGTGTCGCGATCTGATCTGGGATGCCGCAGCGGAGTTCCTGCGCCGATCGGTCGATGTGATCCTCGACGACGGCTTCTTTCTTCGCGAGCACCGCGCCCGCCACGTCGCGCTCGCGCGGGCCGGCGGCGCGGCGGCCAAAATTCATTTCATGGACACCTCGGCCCGGGTGATCCACGCGCGGCTCCACGAGAGAAACACGCGACTGCCGCCCCACAACTTCGAGATCGATCCCGAGACGTTGACCGGATTCCTGGGCTTGTTTGAACCACCGGCCGAGAATGAAGGCGCCGAGGTGGTGGTCGTGCGTGACCTAGCTCGCAACAGCACCAGCGGTCTTCGGCCGACCGCGTGATCGCGTGACCTCCCTGGATCCGCTCTACCAGTGTCCGAACACGAGGAGCGGATAGCCGACAAGAATGACCGCATGCAGCGGTGGGACACCGGATACGAGCCGACATGCTCTTCGCCGACATCGCCCTCGCGACCCGCATCGAACGCGCGGAGTGCCGACCATTGCCACCGCGCTCGTCGACAGCCGGGATCCGAGCCATGCGGCAATCGGCGCTGCCGCGATACGTCGTCTCGTCGAGGCTCGAGCCCGGTGACATCGCCATGAGTCTCGGTCCACAGATCGAAGGCACCGTCACGATTCGGACGTCCGCAGGCGACTTTCTAGAGGCGTTTCGCCGCCGGGTCGTAGCCGGCCCTCTGTCGGGCCAGCCGCATTTCCGATCAAACCATGTTGTCCGTGAAGCGGGCTCCGGCACTTTGCGTGTACATGCCGCCGATCGATGGACGGCGTTCAACGTCGGTCTCAATGAATTGGAGCTTCGGCCTTCAAGAGCCGGCACCGTCCAATATCGGGTCCGGTATTGGCGTTGGGCCCGGTTCGCCCTCGTCCTCAGCGGTGGCCTTGGCGGCATCGGCCTTGCGCTGCTCCTTGGGTTCGACGTGCGCGGCTACATCGCCAGCCATCCCAGTTCACAACTGCAGGGCCTGTCGGTCGATCAGAATCTACTCATCGCCTGGGCTATGGTGCTCTTTTGGGGGTTCGTCTGGCCATGGATCCTCATTGCCATGCACAATCGCCCGCTCCATCGGCTGGTCGCGCGTCTTATAGCCGAGGTGGATGCGCAGGCGGCTGGCGCGGCGAGCCCTTAGAGCGTTTTGCACGTGGGCGTCGCCGCTCGGTCGGCAGATGAGCACGTTCCAACGTGCTGCCACGGGCGGGGTGTCTCGAGCCGATCGAGCTACGACACGCACGTGAAGAGTGCGCTAGGGGAGCGCCAGCGCCACCCACTCGCCCGGGTGGTCAAGCGATCCGATGGGCAGGACGATGTATTGCTTGCCGTCGTGCAGGTAGGTGATCGGCGAGCCGTTCGTGCCGGCCGGAAACTCGGTTTCCCAGACCACCGCGCCCGACTCCTTGTCGTACGCGCGGAACTTCTTCCCCGCGTCGGCACCGGCGCCCGGCGGTGTGCGCACCATGATCGGGTCGCCTTCGCTGACAAAGAGCAGCGTCTTGGTGAGCAGCGTCATCGATCGACCCGGCTGGCCGAGCGGTGGTAGATTGAGGTGCTCGATCGCCGGATGGTTTCGCGGCCCGTCGCCGTTCGGCACCATCCAGACGTGCTCACCGGTGTTCATGTCGATCGCCGTAATGCGGCCGTACGGCGGCTTGGTGAGCGGCAGCCCGCGCGGTCCGTCTGGGAACGCCCGCGTGCCGCGGGTGAAGCGAACATTCATGCGGTCCGGATTCCCCGGCGTCAGGTCGGCGGCGAACGCGCCGGTGACCGACGGGATGTAGAGCATCCCGGTCTCGGGATCGAAGCCGGCCCCGCCCCATTCCGCGCCGCCGACCGAGCCAGGGAGCTGGAGCGTGCCTTTGGTATCGGTAGCGTCGTCCCCACGAATCGACGGCGGCGTGAAGATCTCGCCCAGGATGTAGGGCTCGACGATGTCGAGCGCCTCCGCCTTGAGCTCGGCGGTGAAATCGATCAGGTCGTCCTCGGTGATGCCGTGCCGATCGAACGGGAGCGGCTTGGTCGGAAACGGCTGAGTCGGCGAGATCCACTCGCCCGGCGTGTTCGACCCCGGGACAGGCCGCTCGACCATCGGCCAGACCGGCTCGCCGGTCACGCGGTCGAAGACGTAGGCGATCGCCTGTTTGGTCAGTTGCACGACGGCCTTAATTGACCGGCCGTCGACGGTGACGTCCATCAGGATCGGGGCAACGTTGTTGTCGTAGTCCCAGAGATCGTGGTGGACCGTCTGGAAGTGCCACACCCGCTCGCCGGTCTCGGCGTCGACGCAGACGAGGCTGTTCGCGTAGAGGTTGTTCCCCGGCCGATGGCCGCCGTACATGTCGTTGGTCGGGGCGCCGGTCGGCAGATAGACGTAGCCGAGCTCGAGGTCGGCGCTGAGCATCGTCCAGACGTTGGCCATCCCCGAGTATTCCCACGAGTTGTCGAGCCAGGTCTCGACACCCGGCTCGCCCGCCCGCGGAATGGGGCTCCAGGTCCAGCGTAGCTCGCCGGTGCGGACGTCGTACGCGCGGACGTCGCCCGGATGCTGTTCCTTCGTCAACGGGTGGTCGGCCATCGCGCTGCCGAGGATGACGACATCCTTGACGACGAGCGGTGGCGAGGTGCCGCGGTAACCGGCTGCGGCGTCGTAGCTCAGATCGACCTTTCCGCCATCGCCAAAGCTGGCCAGCATGCGACCGGTCAACGCGTCCGTGGCGATCAAGTACGGCGGGCGGATCGAGAAGATCCGTCTGTCGTCACCCGACGCCCAGTAACCCACGCCGCGATTCGACGCGCCGCGCGGAGTCTCATCGCCCAGGAACGGAGCGTCTTGCACCCAGATCGTCTCACCCGTGCCGGGGTCGAACGCCTCGACGAGGCCGATGCCGTTCGAGGCATACAGCACGCCGTCGACCATGATCGGCGTCGAGCGGAGCTGGTTCGAGTACTGGAGGTCCGGCCACTTCGCGGCGAGTGAGCCGTCAACCGCCCAGCGCCGCCAGGCGATCTCGAGTCCGTGAACGGTGTCGGCGTCAATCTGGTCGAGCGACGAGTACCGGGTGAAGCCGGCATCGCCGCCATGCACCCGCCACTCCCCGGTCATGCCTTGCTGTGCGGCGGCCGGCGGCGCGATCGCGAGCGCGCCGATGAGCGCCGCGAGCGCACGTCGTCGTCCGCCGATCCTCCAGGTGCATACTGACATCGTGCCGTCCTCCGGCTCGCGACTCGCGTCGCCGACTACTTGAGATCCGAGTACGATGTCGGCACGAGCAAACGCATGTCAATGGTGTCGACGAGCTTCCGATCGTCGTCTCGCTCGACCGCGACGATCAGCTCCCGAAAGTCTTCATACGTGCCGAGCTCCCGCCACATCTCGTCGCGCGCTTCACGTGACGGGTGCGCCAAGATATAAACGAAGGTGTCGTCGGCGTCGGCACCATTGATCGCGTTGAAGTAGCCGACGTTCTTCATGCCGGCCCGCTCGAACATCGCCGCCGTATGGTCGCGGAAGCGATCGGCGAGCGCCTGACGCTTGCCTGGCATCGTCTTGTACATCCGAAGCTCGAAGACTTGCGACGTCGAGCGCTGCTGCTCCGCGAGCGCCCAGCCGCTGCCGAGCACGCCAAACGCAAAGCCGACCAGTGCGAGAATCTTCCACTTGAGCATCGATGCCTCCGGGTGACCTACTTAGATGGGGCTGACTGCCGCAAGCCCCGTCGCGGTCACTCGCGCGCGCCCCGCGGGCAGATAAGGCGCTACTGCGCGAGCGGGTCCGGGCGGATTTGGAACTTGACGAGGTTGCCCGGCTCGACCGGCCCGCCTTCGACGTGCCACGCCGCGTCGGCGCCGTAAGTGGCGTAGACGCCCCGGCCCTTCCAGCCGGCGTTCGGGTCGTCGATGCGTCCGTCGATGCCGCGGCTGTGGAAGCCCTGCGGGTACGGGACGCGCAGGACGGTCCACTCGCCGCTCTCCGGATCGAGCGCGAGCAGTGAATCGGAATTCGACCCGTTTGCGATCGGGATGTTCTCGCCGAGCCCGAGCGTGTTGAACTGGTCGACCCAGTTGTAATAGTGGAAGTCGGACCCGATCTCGGTGTTCCGATAGTTCGGACCCGGCGCCTTGTAGAAGGACCAGCCCTCGTCGCACTGTCGGCCGTCGGCCATCTCGGGACCGCTGAACACGCTGCACTTGCTCCGGTCGAAGCTTGCGAAGTGGCTGCTGCCGGCGAGCGCGGTCCAGAGGACACCGTTCCGGTCGACGTCGAGGCCGCGTGTTCGATAGCCCTTTTCGACCGGCACCGTGTACATCTCGGCGCTGCACGTTTCCGGCGGATTGTCGCCGCGGTCGAGCCGCAGCATCCGTCCGGGGAAGTCGTCCGAGACGATCCAGGCGGCATCGTCGAGCGGGCTGGCGATGATGCCGTAGGCCCCGATGATGACACGCGTATCGAGCGACGGGTCGTTCACGGGCGTTTCGCGACTGCCACGTGGTGGCGGCTCGTTCCACGGCTTGGTGATCTTGCCGTCGCCGTTCGTGTCGAGCACGGTCGGGCACCACCCTTGCGCAAACCGCTCGTCACCGGTTTCGTCGTAGACCTTCGTATCGAGCCAGCCGATCACCTGTCCGCCGCCGCTGAAGTACAGCGTGTCGTTCTCGTCCTCGGCGAACTGGAGGTGGTGAGTGCCGTAGCAGGTATCGATCAGGACAAACTTCTCGGCTTCGGGGTCGTAATAGCCGGTGTGACGGCCGGCGCGCTCGATCGGGAAATACTCGGCGTACTTGTTGTCCGACCCTTCCTGACACCACTCGGGATTGTTCGGATGACGAATACGTGTCGTCAACCAGACCCGCCCGTCGGCATCGAGCATCGGGTTGTGCGGGTTGGCCGGGTCGTTCCAGACGGCGTCCGTCCCGAAATCGCGCCACGGCTTGAAGTTCTCGGTCGTGAACATCGACGGCACTTCCGACCGATCCACCCGGAGCGGAATCTTGATCATCGTCGAGTGATGCTCGGCCGTGTCGGTCACCAGCAGATAGTCATTGCCGATGTCGACGCCGTAGACTGGTCCGTTGGCATTGATGCGCGGGTTCCGCTTGTCGGTCGTAATCTCGTCATGGACGAACGCGACGTTGTCGCCCCAGTTCCACATGGTGATGACGACGTTGCGCTCGATGCCGCGCGGGCGCGGCGGCGCATCGGGGACCTCCCCGGTCGCGATGCGGTCGGTCCAGTCGACCACCATGTCGAGCCCGCGGTCGCGGCCGAACCGTGTCATGAAGCTGTTCATGAGCGTGCCGCGCTGGCCTCGCTGGACGCGGTCGTCCCACGCCGCGCGCGCCGAGTCGAAGTTCGAAATGTCCGGAATCTCGCGTGTCCGCTCGCTGCCAACCTGATGGCACCGCTGGCAGCCCTTGAGGTTGTTGATCCACTCGGCCTGGCTTCTCATCTGCGGATCGATCCCGTTGCCGTCGGGGCCGGTGCCGGGGAACTCGTGCGCGCCCGGCAGGTCGATGATCGACAGCCAGTAGTTGGCCGGGTAGACCGCCGCCGCCTCCTGCGGGGTAGCCGCGACGACCGCCGTCAGGTCGAGCTCCTGGTCGGGGCTCCCACTGACTGGCGTCGAATCGACCAGCCCGTAGCCGCGCACCCAGATGTCATAGGTCGCCGTCGGAAGCTCCGGCAGCACGTATCGGCCATCGTCGCCGGTGACGACGATCTTGCGGAAGACGGTTTCCAGCTCGTCGGTCTCCGCGATCACCCAGACGCCGGCTTCGGGGCCGTCGGCGCTGGTCACGGTGCCGCGAATGACCCCGTTGTTGTCGGCCGCCGCGTTGACGTCCACGCTCGCCGGCGCGAGCCAGACGACCAGCGCCGCACAGGCAAGCGTGAGGGCCAGTCTCGTCGGACTGATCTTCTTGATTGTTGTCATCGTTGTCCTCGTGGTCACCGCAGTCATCGTTCCACTGTTTCTCCACCGAGTTCACGCAGGAGCGCGACCGTCTCCGGCCACCCCTTTTCCGTATTCGCCACGAAGACGCCCTCCGCGATCATCAGTGGTGTCCAGCCGACCACATTGCGCGCGTTGATGTCGGCGCCCTGATCGAGCAGATACTGCACGATGAGGTTCGACCCCATCATGGCGGCGCCGTGGAGCGCCGTGCTGCCGTTCCAGCGCATGTCCCCACGGTCGCGCTGGGCATCGAGCTCCAACAAGTTCGAGGGGTGGCGGAGCAGCAGCGTGACACCGTCCCCTTCGAGCTTCGTGTCGCCGAAATCGGCCGCGGCGTGGAGGTCGTTGCCGAGCTCGAGGGCGAGCTTCACCGCTTCGAGCCGCACGGTGTCGGGCGTGCCGTTCAACGGGCCCGGACTCTCACCGTCCCAGAAGCCGACGCCGGCGGCCGCCATGAGCGGCGTCACGCCCTGGTCGGTCGGCGTTAGCGGGTCAGCGCCGTGCTCAACCAACAGCTTCATGTAGTCGAGGTCGGCGTGTTTGGTGGCCAGGTAAAACGGCGTGGCCCCAACAAAGCTGATGAAGTTGCGACCAACCGAGATGTTCGGCGGCGGCTTCACGATGCCAAGGTCGACCTCGAAGGGGATTTCCTCCCAGACGATCTGTTGGTTCGGATCGGCGCCCGCTTCGAGCAACGCCTCAGCGAGCGCCAGGCTGTCGAGCGTGCCGGTCTGAATCGGCGGACGTCCGGAGCCGGGCCGGCGGACCCACGACAGCGCGTGCAGCCCAGACCCGCGTGCGTCTAGCGCATTCGGATCGGCGCCAGCCTCGAGCAAGATGTGTCCGAGCGCGAAGTGCGCGTTGATGATGGCGAGCGCGAGTGGCGACGTATGACCGGTCGAGGCCGGCGTATACGAGCCGGTGCTCGCGGTGTCGTTGTTGACGCCGGCATTCACGTCCGCACCGGCGGCCAGCAAGGCGCGGGTCGCGTCGACCTGGCCCTCGCGAATCGCGAAGAGCAGCGGCGTCAGGCCTCTCGACGAGCGGGTCTCCGCGTCCGCGCCCGCCGCGACCAGGCGCGTGACCGCGTCGGCGTTGTTCTCGGCGGCGGCCCACATGAGCGCGGTCTGACCACGCCATCCCTCTGCCCGATCGACCTCGGCGCCAGCTTGGAGCAACTCATCGATTGCGTCGACACGACCGGTGCGTGCGGCGACCATGAGCGTGCTTTCGCCCTCCGGAGTCGCGGTGTTCGGATCGGCTCCGGCGGTGAGCAAGACCCGCACGATCGACGCACTGCCGTTCTCGGCCGCAAGCGCGATCGGCGTGACGCCGTACCGGTTCGCCGCGTCGGCCGGCCCGCCCGCGGCCAGGAGCGCCTCGACAACGTCCAGCGCGTCGGCGCGGACGGCCCAGTGGAGTGCTGTCGTGCCATCGGGTTCGGTCGCGCCGGCGTCGGCGTTATCGGCGGCCAGCAGGGTCTCAACGGCGGCCAGGTCGCCCGCCTTGGCGGCGGCAACCAGGGCCGCATCATCAGCGGTCTCGGCCGTGGCTTCGCCGGCGGCGGCGGCACCGATACCGCTCGGTAGCATCAGAGCGCTGGTAAGCAGTGCGGCGACGAGCATCCAATGAAAATAGCGCTGTTTTTGGTGCATAACGCGGTCTCTTGCCACCGATGAGTACTAGAGGACAAGTATCTACGTACTAGCGGATGCTACCGCGTCGGGTCTTCGTTGACAACACCCGATAAGCAGCGTAGAAAGGTAGGCTGATGGCGTAAGATTGACGGGATACTGCGGGGAGGGTGCCCCGTGCCTGCGGTACTGTGTCTAGGAGTCCGGATGCGGTCCTCGGGAATATGACAGAGATGACAAATCGTCGATTGAGAATGATGCCACCAGGTCGCGTCTGGTCGACGCCAGCGGCAGTCGTCGCCGCGATCCTGGTTGCCGCGTCGAGCTACGTCGTCGGGGCAGCGTCGCCGCAGGGAGCCGCCGCCGCGGCGACAACGGCGGCGAGCGCTGAAACGGCGTCGACGGCGACGTCCGTTGAGGCCACCATCGATCGGTACTGCATCAGCTGCCACAACGATCGAATCGTCAGCGGCCGTGACACCGCACCGTCGATAATGGTCTCGCAGCTCCGGATCGCCGGTGTGGCGTTCGACGCGCTCGATGCGACCCACGTAGCCAACGACGTCGACACCTGGGAGCGCGTCGTCCGGAAGCTCCAGTCGCGCACGATGCCGCCGGTCGGCCGTCCACGGCCCGACGACGAGACCTACAGCGAGATCGCCTCGTGGATTGAGTCGGAGCTGGACCGGGTCGCCGCCGATGCTCCGAACCCCGGTCGTCGGCCGGCGCTCCATCGCTTGAGCCGCACGGAGTATCAGAACGCCGTCCGCGACCTGCTGGCGCTCGACGATCTGCCGAAGGAGTTTGATATCGCGACGTTGCTGCCGGCCGACAACGCCACCAGCGGCTTCGACAATCTCGCCGACCTCCTCTTTGTCTCGCCCGCGACGCTGGAGCGGTACCTGGCCGCAGCGCGCAAGATCAGTCAACTCGCCGTTGGCGACACGACGATGCCGCCGATCGTCGACCGGTATCAGCTCGACCGCGACCTGATTCAGGATGACCACTTGGACGGTTTGCCGCTTGGCACGCGCGGCGGTGTCGTCATTCGGAGCCATTTTCCGGCCGATGCCGAGTATGTCGTGACGGTCGAATTCGCCCAGGCCGCCCGCGCCGAGCACGAGGTCGAGGTGAGTGTCGACGGCGAGCGCGTTCGCGTCTTCACCATTGGTGGTCGCCAGATCGTCCGCGGGGCTGCGGGCGTGTTCGCGTTCGAAGCGGAGCCGCCGGTCGACATTCGGGTGCCGATGCGCGCCGGCCCGCGCGAAGTGGCTGTCGCGTTTCTACGGAAGACCGGCGCCCAGCATGAAGGCCTCGTTCGGGCCTCGCGTCGCGGCCAGCGCCGGGAGCCGGCGATTGCCACGGTCTCGGTGAGCGGACCGTACGGGGTCGATGGGTCGGGAGACACGCCCAGCCGGCGCCGCATCTTCACGTGCGACCCCGCGAATCCGACGACCGGCGTGGCGACCGAATCCGCTGAGCCCGGGACCGCGGAACGATGCGCGCGGGAGATCTTCACGACTCTGGCCCGCCGCGCATATCGGCGGCCGGCGACCGACGCCGACCTCGATGTCCTGCTGCCGTTCTACGAGCAGGGACGGGCGGAAGCCGGATTCGAGCGAGGCATTCAGCGCGGGCTGGAGCGGATTCTGGTGAGCCCCGAGTTCCTATTCCGGATCGAACGCGATCCCGAGGACGTCTCGACCGACACGCCGTATTCGGTCGGTGACCTCGAGCTCGCCTCCCGCCTGTCGTTCTTCCTCTGGAGCAGCATTCCGGACGACGCATTGCTCGACGCGGCGATGGTGGGCGAACTGCGAAACCCGGCCATCTTGCAAGCGCAGGTCGAGCGCATGTTGGCCGACCCCCGAGCCCGGGCGCTCGTCGACAACTTTGCCGAACAGTGGCTCTACCTGCGGGACGTCGCCGAGAAGGAGCCGGACCCCGGATACTTCCCCGGGTTCGATGAGAATCTGCGGCAGGCCTTCCAACGGGAGACCGAGCTGTTCATCGACAGCGTGCTGCGCGAGGACGGCCGGGTGACCGACCTGCTCACGGCCGACTACACGTTCCTCAATGAGCGTCTGGCCAAGCACTACGGCATTCCCCATGTCTACGGCAGCCACTTCCGTCGCGTGTCGCTTGCCGACACCGAGCGTCGCGGCTTGCTCGGACAGGGCGGCATCTTGACGCTTACCTCCTACGCGACCCGGACATCGCCGGTGCTGCGGGGTAAATGGATCTTGGAGAACCTGCTGTCGTCGCCGCCGCCACCGCCGCCGCCCGACATCCCGGCGCTCGAGGAAACCTCGGACGAGGGCGCGGCCCTGTCGATGCGCGCGGCGATGGAGAAGCATCGCGCCAACCCGGCCTGTGCGAGCTGTCACTCGCAGATGGACCCGCTCGGCTTCGCGCTCGAGAACTTCGACGCGGTCGGCCGGTGGCGGAGTCGCAGTGAGTCGAATGAGGCGATCGACGCGACCGGCGTCCTCCCGGATGGGACCGCCTTCGAAGGGCCCGACGAGATGCGCGCCGCCCTGCTTAAACATCCCGAGCGCTTCGTCGGCACCGTTGCCGAGAAGCTCTTGACCTATGCCCTTGGGCGCAACCTCGAGTCGTATGACATGCCGGCCGTGCGTGCCATCGTGCGTGACGCGGCCGAGAACGACTACCGGTTCTCGTCGATGGTTCTCGGTATCGTACAAAGCACGCCGTTTCAGATGAGGATGTCGCAATCATGATCATCACCCAGAACGCGTTGCCTCGCCGGACCTTCCTTCGTGGCGTCGGCGCCACCCTGGCGCTGCCGTTCCTCGATGCGATGGTGCCGACCGCGGCTTCGTCCGCTGTCGCCCGGGCCGTCACATCGCCCGCGCGCCGCCTCGGGTTCATATACATCCCGAACGGCGTGATCCAGGACCAGTGGGTGCCGTCGGCGACCGGCCGGGGCTTCGACTTCTCGCCGATCCTGAGCCCGCTCGAGCCGCTGCGTGACCGCGTGCTCGTGCTGAGCAACTTGGCGCACCGCCAGGCCGACTCGTTTGGCGATGGCAACGGCGACCATCCGCGCGCCACCGCCGTCTGGCTGAGCGGGGTCCATGCCTGGGAGCGTCGCGGTCGCCAGGGGCCGACCGACATCAAGCTCGGGACCACCGCCGACCAGATCGCGGCGCGGGAGTTCGGCAAGGAGACGCCCCTCCCGTCGCTCGAGCTGGCGCTCGAGAAGCCAACGGCGATCTCGTGTGACACCGGCGACTGCTTCTACTCCAACACCATCTCATGGCGGAACGAGACGACGCCGCTCGACATGGAGGCCCACCCGCGGGTGGTCTTCGAGCGACTGTTTGGTGAAGGCGGAACCGCCGCGGACCGGCTGGCGGTGCTCAAGCAAACCGGGAGCATTCTCGACTCGGTGACGGCCGAGGTCGCGCGTCTGGAGAGCACACTCGACGCCGGCGACCGGAACAAACTGGACGAATATCTCGATGCCGTGCGCGACGTCGAGCAGCGGATTCAGCGGTCCGAGTCACGGGGCGCCGAGTCGCTCATCGAGCTGCCGGACCGGCCGGTCGACATCCCAGAGACGTTCGAAGAGCACGCCAAGTTGATGTTCGACCTGCTGGCACTCGCGTTCCAGGCCGACGTCACGCGCGTGTTCACGCTGATGATGGCTCGCGAGGCGAGCCCGCGGCCCTACCCGCAGATCGGCGTGGCCGACCAGCACCATACGGTCTCGCACCACCGGAACTCTCCGGAGTACATCGCGAAGAAGGCGAAGATCGACACGTATCACATACAACTCCTCGCCTACTTCCTCGAGAACTTGCGGAAGACGCCGGACGGTGACGCGAACCTACTCGACAACTCGATGATCGTCTACGGTGGCGGTATCGGGAACGGCAACCTGCACGAGCATACGAACCTGCCGTGTCTGGTCGCCGGCGGTGGGGGTGGGCGCCTCAAGGGCGGGCGGCACCGCGCCTATGCCGACGACACGCCGTACGCCAACATGCTGCTGACGGTCCTCGACAAGGCGGGTGTCCCGGCTGACCAGCTCGGCGACAGCACTGGCTTGCTCAACACGACGCCGCTCAGCTTATAACGGTTGAGGAACGGACAGTTCATCAAGGCCGGGGCTGATTCACAGCCCCGGCCTTTTTTGCAGACGGCTTGGATTGTGGTTGCTCGCAGTATGAGTACAGTCGGACGACCGCCTCAATCGTGTTGCTCCTGTTTAATGGCTGAAGAGAAGGTCAGTTTAGTTTCCGGCACCAAGCGTGCGAAGCAAGGTGGCTATTTCTGGCCGTGTGGCTCGTAGACCGTTTGTGCCAGGAACCGACTGGGTGCTTTCAGCGAGAGAGAGGGGTGTGTCTCCTCGATCGTTTGTCACGTTCACGTTAGCACCCCGCGATGCGAGCAGTTCGACCACGGACGCAAAACCCACACGGACAGCGTCATGTAACGGGGTAGTCCCAGTTTGATCAGCTTTATCAACGTCAACGCCTAAATCAAGAACAACGGTTGTGACGTCAAGCGTTAACCGTTCTTGCGCTTCCCGATCAATTTCTGTCGACCCCAGTCCACGGTTTCGACGGTCTTCGTTACCACGCGGAAGCCCGATGGCTGCTTTTAGCGATGACGTGCCGTCACCGGGAGTGACAAAGGGGTCTGCTCCATACCGGCCAAGGATGCGAGCAATTTCTGGTTCACCGTATTGTGCTGCCAACCAAAAGGCATTCGCTCCGATCGTCTGATAGCGAATGCTGTAGTCGGCGCTGAACCGTCGGCCCGGCGTCCCGTGGACGACGAGCGCATCAATGTCGGCGCCGTGGTCGAGCAACGCCTCGACCAGCTCGACCTGACTCCGCAAGACGGCGGCGTGCAGGGCCGTATACCCGGCCTCTGCGAGGTTCGGGTCGGCGCCCTGTTCCAGCAGGTAGACGCCGAGCGGGCCATGCCCGCTATGCGCGGCAATGACCAGCGCGCTGGTGCCCGCGGCCGCGATGTCATTCGGGTCGGCGCCTGCCTCGATCAGGACGCGCGCCGTGTCGAGATCGCCGTTGCGAGCGACGAACAGCAGCGGCGTTGAGCCACCGTGCGCCATCTTGAAGTTGCCGCTGGTGTTCGTGTTGCCGGCGGTGTTCTCGAGCTGATGCCACACCTTCGTCCGCGCGTGCAGATCGGCGTCTTGCTCGACAAGGACGCGTGCCCCGTCGGCATGCTGCTGCGCCGCCGCCCACATGAGCGCGGTCTGTCCGCGCTCACGCTCGGCCGTGTTGACATCGGCGCCGCGATCCACGAGGAGCTCGATCGACGCCGTGTCGCCTGAGCGCGCGGCGATCATGAGCGGCGTCTCGCCCATCTCGAGCGTGGCATTCGGATCGGCGCCGGCGTCGAGCAATAACTCGAGCATGGCCGCGCTGCCGTTCGTCGCGGCGAGCCAGAGCGGCGTCGCCCCGAGCGCATTCGCGGCGCCCGCATTGGCGCCGGCGTTCAGCAGCAGCCGCGCGCTCTCCAGGTCATCGCGATGCGCCGCCCAGTGCAACGCCGTCGCACCGTCACCCTCGGCCGCGTTCACGTCGACGCCGTTCGTGATCAACGCACTGACCTGCGCCCGGTCACCGTCTTTGACCGCGTGAACGATGTCGGGCACCGCCGGCACCTGGGCCGAGGCGATGGCTGACATCGCCACGACCGTGGCCACGCCGCTTCGCGCCAGTTTTCCTAGCGATCGCGGACCCATTTCCTTCTAATGCTATCGTAGTCACTCCGCGATTGACACTCCAACTGGCGTTCGGACAAACTAAACTTGCGCTAGTAGTTCACTGGGAATGTTGGGCTTGAACGCATCACGGTTCCACGTATTCGGCGTCGCTTTGTTCGTGCTCGCGCAGCCCTCGCTGAGCAACGCCCAGGGGGCCGGCTCAGGTGCGGACGCAGAGCTCCTGGAGAGGACCGTCGGTCGGTACTGCGTCACATGCCATAACGATCGCCTGCGAACGGCCGAGCTTTCGCTCGACGGTCTCGACCTCTCCGAGGTCGGTGCGCACGCTGAGGTGTGGGAGAAGGTGGTGGCCAAGCTGCGAACCCGGACGATGCCGCCGGCCGGACGCCCGCGACCCGACCTCGACACCTACGACACATTGGCCGGTTGGCTCGAGTCCGAAATCGACCGCTACGCTGTTGATCATCCGGAGCCCGGCCGCACCGAGGCGTTCCACCGCCTCAATCGTGTGGAGTACGCCAATGCGATTCGCGATCTGTTGGCGTTCGATGTCGACGTAAACGCGCTGCTGCCGGCCGACGATATCGACCAGCACGGTTTCGACAACATGGCCGACGTGCTGACCGTCTCGCCGGCGTTGATGGAGCGCTACTTGTCGGCGGCGCGCAAGATCGGTCGGCTGGCGCTCGGTGAAGAGCCACTTGGTCCGGGAACCGAGACCTACCGCGTCAACATCCTGAATGTGCAGGACGACCGAATGGGTGACGATCTGCCGTTCGGTTCACGCGGCGGGATCGGCGTGTGGCATTACTTCCCGGTCGACGGCGAATACGACCTCGCCATCGTGCTGCATCGCAACTACGTGAACTACGTCCGCGGTATGGGCTCTCGCCACGAGCTGGAGGTGCGGCTCGACGGCGAGTGGGTACGGACGTTCACGTTTGGCGGTGAGGAGCCGGACGTGACGCAGGCGCCGGCCAGCTACGGCGGCAACCAGTTCGGCGACCCGGAGTGGGAAGAGTACATGCTCTTTGCTGACGCCAACATGCGCGTCCGCTTTTTGGCGACCGCCGGTCCGCACGTGGTCAGTGTGGCGTTCGTTCGGCGATTCACGGAGCCGGAAGGGGTGCTGCAGCCGCGTCAGAGCATCTTCGCCGTCGCGGTCAACGAAATGCGGGACGGCAACGCCGCCGTCGACCAAATCGCCATCGGCGGACCGTACGTCAGCCGTGGACCGGGCGACACACCGAGCCGCCGCGCGATCTTCGCCTGCCAGCCGGCCAGCAGCGCGGCCGCCGACGAGGAATCATGCGCGCGCGAGATCCTGTCGTCGCTGGCCCGCCGGGCCTATCGACGCCCGGTCGAGGCCGACGATGTCGCGACGTTAATGGACTTCTACCGGATGGGGCGATCCGACACGAGCTTTGATGGCGGGATTCAGTTCGCCTTGGAGCGACTGTTGATCTCACCCGACTTCCTGTTTCGCGTCGAGCGCGACCCGGTCGACAGCGCGCCGGCGACGGCGTATGCGTTGAGCGACCTGGAAGTCGCGTCGCGGCTGTCGTACTTCCTCTGGTCGAGCGGACCAGACGACGAGTTGCTCGATCTCGCCGAGCGCGGCCGTCTGAACGATCCGGCAGTTCTCGAGCGGCAGGCGACCCGGATGCTCGCCGACCCGCGCGCCACCGCGCTGGTGCGCAACTTCGCCGGGCAGTGGCTCTACCTCCGCAATCTGCGCGGTGTGGTGCCCGACGCGCTGGTGTTTCCGGAGTTCGATGAGAATCTGCGCGACGCGTTCCGACAGGAGACGGAGCTCTTCGTCGAGAGCCTGATTCGCGAGGATCGGAGCGTGCTCGACCTGCTTGGCGCCGACTACACGTTCGTCAACGAGCGGCTGGCGAAGCATTACGGGATTCCGAGGGTCTACGGCGCTCACTTCCGGCGTGTGTCGCTCGACTCCACGATGGCCGAGCGTCGAGGCGGCATCTTCGGTCACGGTAGCCTGCTGACCGTCACGTCGTATCCCAACCGGACCTCCCCGGTGCTCCGCGGCAAGTGGGTGCTGACCAACGTTCTGGGGACGCCGCCACCGCCGCCGCCGGCTGATGTTCCCGATCTGCCGGACCGCGGTGAGGACGGGGAAGCGGCGACAGTGCGCGACCGGCTGGCGCGCCACCGCGAAAGCCCGGCGTGCTCGGTCTGTCATGCGCCGATGGATCCGCTCGGGCTGGCGCTCGAGAACTACGACGCGGTCGGCAAGTGGCGAACCACGGGTGAGGCCGACCTCCCGATCGACGCCTCCGGCAATTTGCCCGACGGCACCGCCTTCGACGGGCCGGTCGGATTGCGGACGCTGCTGCTCGAGCGGCGGGAGCAGTTCATCGGGACCTTCACCGAGAAGCTCTTGGCCTACGCCTTGGGCCGGGGCCCGGAATACTATGACCGCCCGACCGTCCGGGCGATCACCCGTGCGGCCGCTTCGGATAACTACCGCTGGTCGTCTATTATTGTGGGAATCGTGCAGAGCACGCCGTTCCGGATGCGGAGGTCAGAGTCATGATCATCACCCAAAAATCGATCCCCCGACGCACGGTGCTCCGTGGGTTCGGCGCGTCACTGGCGCTACCGCTGCTCGACGGGATGGTGCCAGCGTTCGCCGCGCTGCGCAACACCGCGGCGAACCCGGTGCGGCGCTACGGCGTGGTCTACGTCCCGAACGGGATGATGATGAACCACTGGACCCCGGCCACCGACGGGACCGAGTTCGAGTTTCCACTGGTGATGAAGCCGCTCGAGCCGTTCCGCCAGCACATCCAGGTGCTGTCTGGAATGCACGGCGTCGACGGCGAGGGACCGCATGCCCGCTCCGCCACGCGGTTTCTGACCGGCGTCTCGGCGCAGCCGGACAACGGGTCGGACCTCCAAGCGGCGGTGTCGTCCGATCAGCTTGCCGCGCGCGTTCTCGGGGAGAAAACACAGCTGGCGTCGCTGGAGTTGGCAATCGACGGACGTGACTTTGTGGGGTCGTGCGACGACGGGTTCAGCTGCGCCTACACGAACACGATCGCCTGGGCGAACGAGACGACGCCGCTGCCGATGGAGAACAATCCGCGTGTCGTCTTCGAGCGTCTCTTCGGCGACAGCGGCAGCACCGATCCGGCCGTTCGCAAGGCACGGCTGGCGAAGGACGCGAGCCTGCTCGATTCGGTCACGGAGCGGGCCGGCGACCTGTCACGACAGCTGGGGTCGAACGACAAGGCCAAGCTGAGCCAGTACCTCGACGCGGTGCGCGATATCGAGCGACGGATCCAGATGGCCGAAGCACAAAGCGACCGCGAGCTTCCAGTGGTCGACCAGCCGGCGGGAATTCCGAGCACGATGAGAGAGCACGCAAAGCTGATGTTCGATCTGATGGCGCTCGCCTACGAGACCGATCTCACGCGGGTGACCACCTTCATGATGGGACGGGAGATCACCGGTCGTACGTACGCCGAGATTGGCATCGCCGATGCGCATCATCCGATCTCGCACCACCAGAAGGACCCGGCCAAGCTCGCGAAGCTGACGAAGATCAACCAGTACCATGTCGAGCTCTTCTCACAGTTCGTCGACCGCCTGGCCAACACCCCGGACGGCGACGGCACGCTGCTCGACCATTCGATGATCGTTTATGGCGCCGGCATGGCCGACAGCAACACGCATGGCTCGAAGAACCTGCCGATCTTGTTGGCGGGTGGCGCGGCGGGTACCGGCGGACGGCACATCATGTATCCGGAAGACACGCCGTTGACGAATCTGCATCTCAGCCTGCTCGACAAGCTGGGCGTGCCGGCCGAGACGCTCGGTCACTCGACGGGGCGTTTGCCGCTCGACCCGCTTCTTTAGTCAGACGGGAGCGTCGGCGGGGGCTACATCCGAACGCCTGAAGCGGCCCCCACCGGCCGGATCGGCGTGCAGTTCATCGATCTCACGAACATGCACCGCCAGGCCCTGAGCCACACCGTCGCGCGGCTGCGATTAGGCTCGGCACAGCAAACGCTCGCCAGCCTCAACCACCCGTTAGCGCAGCTCCGCCAGCTCGGCCGGGGTGACCGGCTTCGATGGTCCCTGGAAGATCGCATTGAAGAGCAGCTTGAACGTACCGCGGGTTTGGGTGCGGAAGGCGATTTGGCTGCCTATCGTCACGACGGTGCCACGGCCGACGCTGAACGAGACGACGTTGGCCTGGTCCCGAAGGAACTCGTCGCCGAGGAGCCAGCCGCTCACCACCATGTCGTCGTCGTCCGGATAGCGGGAGACCACGTCGGCGGGGATGTCGAAGCTCGGTGACAGACGGTACGCCTGATCGAAACGGAAAAAGACCGGCCAGTCGTCCGGCATCCCGTAGCCGACCGGGTGCTCGGGGTTGTGCTCCTGCTTGAGGAGGGTCCCGGGCGAATAGAAGAGGGACGTCGGATCGACGACGCGCTCCCGGAGCACCCGCGCCAGTTGCGCCGGGCTGCGGAACGCGTCGCGGAGCTGCTTATCGGCTTCATTGATCGTGCGCCGCGGCTGCCGCGGGCCGTTCGGCGTGGTGTCCGGTCGGCCGCGCGTCGGGAGCACCGGCTCGATCGGCAGATTGAGCAGTGTGCGGGCGGTGTGCACGGCCGAGCCGAGGGCGACGAGCGTGCCCCCGTCCTCGACGAAGCGGCGGAGCTTCACCCACCCTTCGCGCCCGACGCCGTACGCCCACCGCCACGAGTCGTCGTGCCGCTCCGGATTGAGCCCTTCGATGATGTTTATTCGGCTGGTGCCCGACGGGAGGACGATGACGTCGTACTTGTCAGCGAGCGCCCCTTCGAAGTCGTCCGACGACACGACGGTGTGGTTCAGCTCGTATTGTTCGAAGAGCCACATCATCCAGCCACCGGGCATGTTGTTCGCGGCGCGCCATAAGCCGACTCGCGTCGGCTCCCGGAGCCGATGCCCGTTGACGTCGGCCGGCGTGTCGATCCCGGTCACGATCAGCCCGGTCTCCTCGGCCACGCCTCCGAGGATGCGCTCCGCGTCGCCGCTCGGCGCGACCAGCCAGGAGCCGGGCGCGTGCTCGCGGCCACCGGCCTCGAACCAGTCCGAGGCGCGGTAGACTGGGATATTGGCCGCGTGCAGACGCGCCGCCGCGAGGAAGCCGGCGTTCGATGACGGCGCCATCGCATAGGCCCAGTCGGGCCGCGCCGGCAGCGGGGTGCGCGCCGGCTCGATGGTGTCAAGCAGCTCGAGGTCGGCACTCACCGGGTCGTCGATCTGTTCGACGTCGACTCCCATGAGGAGGCCCAGGGTGTGCGCGGTGACGTCATACGGCGGAATGGGCGGCCCCCCCGGGTAGTAGCGCAAATCGGGGTAGACCTGCCGCTCGAGCATCGTCTTCGCGAACGCGCCGTACGGCTGCGCGAGCAGGATGACCCACGAGCCCGCCGGATACCTCACGCCACCGGCGTTGAATGATCCGCGTGCCTGATGGATCTCGACCTCGCCGAAGTGGAGGATCTCGAGCAGTTCGTAGGTGGCAAACGGATCGCGCTGGTCGGCCGGGACGACGAACGCGTGCGGCGCCTCATCCCGTGTCACCCAATCGCGGTGGACACGGTAGTAGTTCTCGAGCCACTGCGTCCGATACTTCGCCATGTTCTCCAGCGCCGCGAAGACGGAGATGGTGCCGTACTCGACGATGTCACTGAGCCGCCAGACCCCCGAGTCGTAGGCCACTGGATAGTTCCACCGTGTTTCCTGTGGTCCGAGTGGTTGACTGGGACCGTTCGGGTTGAAGTAGGGGTCGGCCAGATCCGCACTCGCGATCTCGGTCAGGATGCGCGGCTGCCCGTGGTACAGCATGTACTGCCGCGCCGGCGTCCACAGGTCGTACTGGTCGTTATAGACGACCCCCTTGTAGCCCTCGGCGATCAGTGCCGATGCCATGGCCATCCCGATCTGCGCCTGGCCCTCGACCAGGATCGGATGGATGTTCGGGTCGTAGGGGTCGCGAAACGGCGGAACGAAGATCCGGGCGCCGCGGCTTCCCATCTGGTGCATGTCGTGGGTGACCTGCGGCTTGTAGTCACGATGGATGTCGATGGCGAGCCGTGTCTCTTTTTGCGTGAACATGAACCAGTCACGGTTGTTGTCATGACCGGTGTACCGGTGATAGAGGTCGGGATAGGTGCGGTTGTAGCGGGTGTTCTTCGTCTCGTACCAGTGGTCGATGACGCGGACCTGCCCGTCCGGGTTTTGTGACGGCACGAGCAGCACGACGGTGTTGTCGAGGATCTCCTGGATCTCGGGCGACTCTTCAGTCGCCAGCCGATGGGCGATGTTGATGATCGCTTGGCCGTTCCCGACCTCCGTCGAGTGGATGGTGGCGTAGAGAAAATAGAAGGGAACGCCTTCGCGCGCCAACGCTCGGGCGTCGGCCTCCGACAAGCCCCGCGGATCGGCGAGCCGGTGGTTGATCTCGATCAGGCGGTCGAGCCGATCGAGGTTTGCTTTCGAGCTAATCGTCACCAAGACGTACGGATGGCCGTCGGTGGTCGTGCCGCGCGGTACGTAGGCGAGGCGGTCCGACTCTGCCTCGAGATGCTGTAAGTACTCCAGCACCTCCGGGTACTTCGCCAGCTCACCGTCGGTGCCGATCTCGAAGCCGAAAAAATCTGCCGGCGCCTGAACGGTCTGGGCGCCCGCCGGCGCCACGAACGCGACACAGGCGAGACCCAGAACGAGGCCGATACCGATGGCCGCGGTCGCGTGTCTGGGAAAACGCATGTTCAAAGGACCGAGCGTCCGGTCGGGACGCCAGACAGGCAGGATAGCACGCTGGACCGATCGTTTCGTTTTTCGTGACGAAACGTTCACGTTCCGGCCATGGTCCAGTCATCTGTGGCGCGCTACCGTGATCTCAACGTCTCGTGACGCTCTTGGGAGGTAACTGAAGATGAAGATCACACGACAGTCATTTCGAGCGCGCGCCGCGGTCAGCGCCTTCGCCATAGCGGTCGCCTTCGGCGTGTGGTGGTTCGCGCCGGCGTCGTCCGCCGTGGTGCCCCCGCCGGTCGATGAGAACCTGACGGCGACCGCGACACCGGCGAGCTTCGCCGACGTCGTCGAGGCGGTGAAGCCGGCCGTCGTCAACATCTCGGCGGTCGGAGCCGCACAGATGCCGTTCATGGAGGCGCCGGGTCGGCGGCCATTCGGACCGGATCAATATTTTGGCGGCGATCAGTCACTCGAGCAGTTCTTCCGCCGATTCTTCGAGCGCCAGTCGTACACACCGGCCGAGGACGTGCGCCCGGGACCGCGGGCGATGGGATCGGGTTTCATCATCGATCCATCCGGCCTCGTGGTGACGAATCACCACGTCATCGCCGGAGCATTCGAGATCGTCGTGACGCTGAACGACGGGACGCAGCTTGACGCGGAGCTGGTCGGCACCGACGCCAAGACCGACCTGGCGCTCCTCGAAGTCGAGGCGGCAGGCACGTTGCCGTACGCGACCTTCGGAGACTCCGATACGACTCGCGTCGGTGACTGGGTCCTCGCGATCGGCAATCCGTTCGGGCTCGGCGGCACCGCCACCACCGGGATCGTCTCGGCCCGCGGCCGCGACATCCAGTCGGGTCCGTTCGATGACTTCCTGCAGATCGACGCCCCCATCAACAAGGGCAACTCCGGTGGCCCGCTGTTCGACGTGACCGGCCAGGTGATCGGCGTCAACACGGCGATCTTCTCCCCGAACGGTGGCAACGTCGGCATTGGCTTCGCCATCCCGGCGTCGCAAGCCGGGCCGATCGTCGACCAGCTGCGCGAGCACGGTCACGTCGAGCGCGGGTGGCTCGGTGTGCAGATTCAGTCGATCGACGACGACATCGCCGCCGGGCTCGGGCTGAAAGAGGCCGAGGTGAGGGGCGTACTCGTTGCGAGCGTGGTCGACGGCAGCCCCGCCGCGGCGGCCGGGCTCGAGGCGGGCGATGTGATTATGGCATTCGACGGCGAGGCGATCGACACCATCCGGGACCTTACCCGTGCGGTGGCGGCGGCCGGGCCGAACCGCGAGATCGTGCTGGAGCTTTGGCGGGGCGAGCAGACTACCACGCGGCACGTCCAGCTCGGTGCGAACCCCGACGTCGTCGCGGCGGCACCGCGAAAAGCCAGCGGTGCCGATGCGGCGTCAGAGTCGGAGCTCGGTTTGTCGCTCGCGCCGTTGACCGCGGACGCGCGTCAGCGCTATGCCATCGACGACGAGACCGCCGGCGTCCTGGTGGTCGGTGTCGCGCGCGATACTGCCGCGGCGGCCAAGGGGCTCCGCCGTGGCGATGTGATTCTCCGCGTCGGCCCCGAAGCGGTGGCGCAACCCGCGGACGTCGTTCGCCAGGTGCGGGCGGCGCGCGACGACGACCGAGCGAGCGTCGTGTTCCAGGTCGCCCGCGGCGACAGCCGGCAGTTCGTCGCCGTGCCGTTTGGGTAGACGGCCGGCGCACCTCGACAGCGGCGGGGGAGGGCTCGGCACCCTCCCGCCGCTCCCCATTCGTGCGCCGGGTACACTACCGGTGCGAGTCGACGATGCGAATTCTGGTTGTCGAAGATGATGCCGAGACCCGCGCATACCTTGAGCGCGGCCTGAAGGAAGCGGGCCACGTCGTCGACGCGGCTGGCGACGGCAACCGTGGTCAGGCACTGGCCAGCGACGCGAAGTACGACGTCCTCATCGTCGACCGGATGCTGCCCGGCCGAGACGGCCTCTCCCTCATCAAATCGGTCCGGCAGTCTGGTCTCCAGACCCCGATCCTGATCCTGAGCGCCCTGGGCGAAGTCGACGACCGTGTCCAAGGACTCGAGCGGGGCGGCGACGACTACCTCGTCAAGCCGTTCGCCTTTTCCGAGCTCGTCGCCAGACTCGACGCGTTGGTGCGACGTAGTCGTGCCGAGGCTGCGGCGACGCATCTCGAGGTCGCCGACCTAGTGATGGATCTCCTGAAGCGCGAGGTCAGGCGCGCGGGTCAACGGATCGATCTGCAGCCACGCGAGTTTGGCCTGCTGGAGTACCTCATGCGCCACAGTGGGCAGGTCGTCACGCGCACCATGCTCCTCGAGCAAGTGTGGGACTACAACTTCGACCCGCAGACGAATGTGATCGACGTCCACGTCAGCCGTCTTCGCCGCAAGATTGACCGCGACTTCGATACGCCCCTCATCCACACCGTGCGGGGCGCGGGGTATGTCCTCCGTGCATCTGAGGAAGCTGCTTCGTAGTTCGCCGTTTCGCCTCGCGGTTGCCTACGCCGGGCTCTTCGCCGCCTCGGCGCTGCTGCTGCTGTCCTTCATCTATTGGTCAACCGCCGGCTACATGCTCCGTCAGGCCGACGAAACAATCGACGCCGAAATCGCCGGACTGGCCGAGCGCTATCGGATCAGCGGGCTGGTCGGACTCACCTCGCTCATCGAGGAGCGTCTGGCGAGACAGCCGGCCGGCTCGTCGCTGTATCTGGTCGCCGACGCCGCCTATCGACCTCGCGTCGGCAACCTGAGCGCGTGGCCTCAAGTCGAGGCCGACGGCGATGGCTGGCTCAACTTCCGACTCGGCCAGCCCGTAGGGGAGGAGGCGCACTGGGCTCGGGCGCGTCCGTTTCGCCTCGACCGCGGCTACTTCCTCCTCGCCGGTCGTGACATGTACGAGCTGGAGTCGATCCGGGACGCCATTGTCCGGACCATGGCCTGGGGGTTCGCCTTCACCGTCGTGCTGGCGCTCGTGGGCGGCGTCCTCGTCGGCCGCGGGCGCATTCGTCGCGTCAGCGTGATCAACCAGGCGATCGGCGATGTCGTGGCCGGCGATTTGACGCGTCGCATTCCAACCGACCCGACGGGCGACGATATCGAGCAGCTGGCGGACAACTTGAACCATATGCTGGCCGAGCTCGAAGAGCAGGTCGACGCGGTGCGACGCGTGTCGGACAACATCGCCCACGACCTGCGCACGCCGCTGGCACGGCTTCGCACCCGGCTCGAGCTGCTCCGCGAAAATGAGGCCGGCGCGAGCACAGCGCGGCGTGAGACAGCCGAGCGCGCGGTGATCGAGGCCGACGGGCTGCTGGCCACTTTCAATGCGCTGTTGCGAATTGCCCGCATCGAGGCGGGTCGACGACGACAAGGGTTTGCGCGCGTCGAGCTCGCGGGCCTTATTCATGACGTCGCCGAGCTGTACGGGCCGCTCCTCGACGAAGCGGGCCTGGCGCTCGACATCGATGCGCAAGACCGACTCACGGTGATTGGCGACCGCGACTTGCTGTTTCAGGCGGTGGCCAACTTGGTCGACAACGTGCTCAAGCACGTCCCGTCCGGCAGCCGCGTGACGGTGACGAGCCGCTCGGAGCGCGACGGCGTCCAGCTCACGGTGGCGGACAACGGTCCCGGGGTGCCGGCCGCCGAGCGCGGGCGGGTACTCGAACGCTTCTATCGTCTCGACGCGAGTCGGACGAAGCCGGGGGCCGGGCTCGGACTTAGTCTCGTGGCCGCGGTCGCCAAGCTCCACGACGCGGGGCTGGTGCTCGCGGACAACGAACCGGGGCTTCGCGTCAGCTTGCGGTTTGCCTCGTCTACGCTCGGCTGAACCGGGGGAGGACCGCGTGAGGCGGACGGCGCTCATCACCGGAGCGAATCGCGGGATCGGTAAGGAGGTCTGTCGTCAGCTCGCGCAGCTGGGTCTGCGAGTCGTGCTGACGAGCCGTCGCCTCGCGGACGGAGAAGAGGCCGCCCATGAGCTGCGCGCCGCCGCCAGCGTCGACGTGGCGGTGGCCGAGCTCGACGTGGCGGAGCAGGCGTCGGTCGCAACGTGCGCGGCCGAGCTTGCCGAACGGGACATTGCCGTCGACGTGGTCGTCAACAACGCCGCCATCTGCCCGGACGGCGGCGTGCTCGACATCGACGACGCGACCATGGCGGCGGCGCTTCGCACGAACCTCGCCGGCCCCTTCTGGATCGCCCGCGCGTTCGTTCCCGCGATGATCCGCGCCGGCTACGGGCGTGTGGTCAACGTCAGTTCAGGATGGGGGTCGTTTGACGGTAATCTCGGCGCGCCCGTGGGGTATTCCGTCACCAAGGCGGCGCTGAATGCGCTGACGGTGAAGCTCGCGCAGGAGGTGTCGGGCGACGTGAAAGTGAACGCCGCCTGTCCCGGGTGGGTGCGCACGCGGATGGGAGGGGCCGGGGCGACACGGAGCGTCGAACAGGGGGCGGAGACCATCGTCTGGCTCGCGACGCTCCCGCCCGACGGACCGACGGGCGGCTTTTTCCGAGACAAGCGATCGATTCCGTGGTGAGCCGCGGGCGAACGTGACCTATGCTGTTAGAGCGATAGCGCAATGACGGATCCTCACGTGGTGCCACGACGCGGCTGGCGGAGTCTCGCAACCACCGGCCTTTTGGCTCTTCTCGCGGGCTGTCTGTCGGTGCTGGCGCAGGCGCAGGGCGAGCGCGCCGACCGGCACCGGGTGCCGGCCGAGTTCATGAGTTACCTGGGCGCCGATTGGCTCGAGCGCGCCGAGCGGGTGGACGAGGAGCAACCGGAGCAGGTACTCGACACGATGGGACTTCAGTCGGGCGACGTCGTGGCCGACATTGGCTGCGGCTCCGGCTACTACGCCCGCCGGATGGCGCGTCGCGTCGCACCGAGCGGCACGGTGTACTGCGAGGACATCCAGCCGGAGATGCTCGACATCATGCGTGAGCGCGTGGCCGAGGAGGGCGTGACAGGTATTGAGACGATTCTCGGAACGCCGACCGACCCGAGACTCCCGGCGGGCACGGTCGACTGGATCATCATCGCCGACGTGTACCACGAGATGTCCAATCCCGAACCGATGCTCGCCGGCATCCGTCGTGCGCTGTCACCCACCGGGCGCGTCGCGCTGCTCGAGTACCGCATCGAAGACGGGACCGGCGACCAGATCAAGGCCGACCACGTGATGTCGGTGCGTCAGGTCCTCGGCGAGTGGCAGACGGCCGGTTTCGAGCTGGTCGCGCTTCACGAATTCTTGCCGCGGCAGCACCTGTTCTTTTTTGCTCCCGTGAGCGCGGAGGGCAACGTCGTCGCCGACCGCGACCTCTTCGACGCGATGGACGCCGGTCTCGTGGAGGCGGAGGCGCGCGGGGCCGGTGAAGACTCCGTCACCCTCCGGATTCGGCGAACGGGAGACGAGCCGCTGATCGTGACCTCGCCGGTGGCGACCTACTTCGAGGCGCCGGATGGTGTTCGCGACATGGTCGCCCGCCGCGATGGGTGGATCGTACTCGACGACGACGCCTGGCAGGAGTGGTCGATTCGCGCCGTCGGACGGCAGCGCGACCGCGAGGCTCCGGCATCGGACACCGTGTTGTCCATCCGGTCCCCAGCGACGGCGCCCGAGGTCGAGGCGGTGCTCTACGAGATTCAGGTCGGCACCTACACGGTCGCGAACTCGCCGACGCTCTACCCCCCGCGCACGCACGTTGTCGAGCAGGCAGCAGTCTGGATCGCCGACGGCGACGATGACTACGGCTCGATGGAGTCACACCTCGCCGGTCCGCGCGTGCCGCCGCAATATGCGACGGCGTTTGCGCTGGTCTTTGTCGACCGGGCCGGCATCGACGTCACCGCGCGCCGCGTCTGGAACGACCGCAACACGGTCTTTCGCGGCCTGCGCGACCAGGGGCTGAACTTCTGGTATCAGCTCAAGACGCAGTAGGGGAGCGCATCACGTCGCTTCGAGCTCGTAGTCCCACATCCGCTGTGCCCCGAACACCGCGAACGCGGTATGGAGCGCGACACCGCCGCCGCGGAGTGGGGCATGTGGGGTCCCCGCGTAGCGGAGGCGACGGGGTTCGGGGCAGTCAGCCCCGTCTGAAATTACACCGCGAGTGTCTTCGTTCGCACGGTGAGGTTGTCGATCTTGTCGACGTCAACGGCGACGCCCAGACCCGGACGGGTGGTTGGCACCGGCATCATGCCGGTCGGATCCATCGTCCACTCGGGCGTGACGATGTCCTCGTGCCAGTAACGAGCCGAGGGGCTGACGTCGCTAGGCAGGGCGAAGTGGGGCAGTGAGGCGAGCGCGAGTGCGTAGGCGCGTCCAATGCCAGTCTCGAGCAGACCGCCGCAAAAAGCCGGCATCGCGTGGTGCTGGCAGAGGTCGTGAATCGCCTTGGCCTGCGTGAACCCGCCGACGCGACCCGCCTGGACGTTCATGACCCGGCCGGCGCCGAGCGCCAGCATATCCTCGGCCGAGCCGAGATGCGTAATGGATTCGTCGAGGCAGATCGGCGTTGCGATCCGGTCCTGGAGCTCGGCGTGCCGCCGAAGGTCGTCGGCCGCCAGCGGCTGCTCGATGAGGAGCGGTCGGTACGCGCCCAGATCCGTCAGATGGTCGGCGTGTTCCAGCGTGTACGCGCCCATGCCATCGGCGGCGAGCGGGGCATTGATGCCGAGCGCTTCACGTGCGGCCCCGAGGTACTCGATGTCGGCGCCGGGCCGCATGCAGATCGTGACTTTCCGGTAGCCGCGGGAGAGTGCCGCACGCGCCTTGTCGACGAGCGTCCGCGGGCTGTCCTGGATCCCGATAACGATACCGGTCGGCGTGGCGTCCCGGGTGCCACCCAGCGCGCGTGACAAGCTCGTCGATTCGCGTTCGGCCCAAAGTGCCCAGGCCCCCATCTCGATGGCCGCCTTCGCAGTCTGATGTCCGCGGATGCCGCGGCCCAGGATGCCGTCGACCGTGTTTGGATGACTGATGCCCTTGCCGAGGATACGGGGTCCAATCCAGCTGGCGATGGCCAGCCAGGCGGTGTCGACGGTCTCGGGCGAGAGTGTCGGTCGCTCGCCAGCGAGACATTCGCTCCACGTGGTCAGACCGTCGCTGTCGGTGAGCGTCAGGAGCAGCACGCGCCGCTCGTCGGTTCGCACTGCGGAGAGCTCGAACGACTCCCGCAGCGTCATCTTGATCTCCCGCAGCGTGATACGTGACAGCCGGAGACTCATTGCCAGTCCCAAGGCACCATACCCGAGCCGGCGGTCGGCAGGGTAGTGGACGCCCCGTCTAGAATCACACCCATGCGAGCAACGTCATTTGCCGTCGTCGCGGTCTGCGCCTCCATCGCCCTCGGGGCACAAGAAGAGGCCGACTCCGAGTCCAAGGAGGATCGGGACCTCCCGCTCGAGCCGGCGCGCACGCTGTCGCTCGATACCGATGAAGGAACCTGGATCTCGATCGATGTGAGCCCGGACGGCGCGACCATCGTGTTCGACCTGCTGGGCGATCTCTACACGATTCCGCTCACCGGCGGCGACGCGACACCGCTCACCGAGGGGATGGCCTACGACAACCAGCCGCGCTATAGCCCAGATGGTTCAGAGGTGGTCTTCGTCTCCGACCGTGACGGTGCCGAGAACCTCTGGCTCATCGACGTGGCGTCAGGTGAGACGCGCCAGCTGACCAACGGCTCCACGAACAACTACGAGTCGCCCGAATGGCTGCCGGACGGCGATTACGTGGTCGCGGCAACCGCGCAGAACATGGCGGTGCGCGGTGACGCGCGCAACCCGAAGCTCTGGATGTGGCACGTCGAAGGCGGCACCGGGATCCAGATCATCAAGGAGCCGGGCTCACGCCGCATCACCGGTCCGGCCCCGACGCCCGACGGTCGTCACGTCTGGTTCGCGCAACGGACCAATCTTTGGCAGTACAACGCCATTCTTCCGCAGTATCAGCTCGCGGTGTACGACCGCGAGACCGGAGAGCAGTACGTGCGGAGTTCGCGCTACGGGTCGGCGTTTCGTCCGACCATCTCGCCCGACGGCGCGTGGCTCGTCTACGGCACCCGGCACGAGGACCAAACCGGGCTTCGCCTCCGTGAGTTGGCGACCGGCGAAGAGCGATGGCTCGCGTATCCGGTGACGCGGGACGACCAAGAGTCGGTCGCGAGCAGCGACGTCTTGCCGGGGATGTCGTTCACGCCTGACTCGACGGAGCTGGTGGTGTCGTACGGCGGCAAAATCTGGCGGGTCCCACTCGCCGAAGGAAAGGAGCCGATCGCGGTACCGTTTCGCGTCCGCACTGAGCTCGACATCGGACCCCAACTCGCCTTCAAGTATCCAATCGCTGACGATCTGCGGTTCACGGTCCGGCAGATCCGTGACGCGGTGCCCTCCCCCGACGGCAGCCAGTTGGCGTTTGCGGCGCTTGACCGCCTCTACGTGCAGTCGCTGTCGGAGGGTGCGCCACGGCGCCTGACGCAGCTCGACGTCGTCGAGGCGCAGCCGACGTGGTCGCCCGACGGCGAGTGGATCACGTTTGTCACCTGGTCGCCGGGCGGCGGTCATCTGTACAAGGCTCTGGCCGATGGCAGCAGCGTCCCGACGCAGTTGACCACGAGGGCGGCGTTCTTCCAGTCACCAGTCTGGTCTCCGGCGGGGGACCGGATCGTAGCGATTCAAGGGCCAGCGCGCACGATGCAAGAAGCGGCTGGCCCGCGCGCGTCTGGCGCCAACCAGAACGTCGTGTCCATTCCGGCCGGTGGCGGTGAGTGGACGATGGTGGCGCCGACCGACGGTCGCCGCGCGCCGCACTTCACGACCGATCCGGATCGCATCTTCCTCTATCACTCGGAGGACGGGCTCGTCTCGATTCGGTGGGATGGCACCGACGAGCGTGCCCACGTCAAGGTCACCGGCGCCACCGAAACCGGCCGTCCGGAACCGGTGCGGGCCTCCCTCGTCTTGATGTCGCCCGGGGGCGACCGCGCGTTGGCGCAAGTCGACAGCAATCTGTTCGTCCTCGAGGTGCCGGTGGTCGGTGGCGAAACGCCGACGGTTTCGGTGGCCAGCCCAGACAGCGCAGTCGTTCCGGTGCGCCAGCTCACCGAGGTCGGCGGACAGTTCCCGGTCTGGGGCCGCGACGGTCGCGCACACTGGTCGATCGGTAACGCCCACTTCATCTACAACATCGACGACGCCCGCGCCTCTGAAGACGCCCAAGCCGAGGCCGACACCGAAGCCGTCGAGGATGCAGATGCGGCCGAAGCCGAGGCCACCGACGACTCTGAGCCGGCCTACACCGCCACCGAAATCAGGATCCGGGTCGACGCCGCACGCGACATTCCGGACGGCTTCGGGGTGCTCCGCGGCGGTCGCGTCGTGACGATGCGGGGCGACGAGGTGATCGGGAACGCGGATCTGGTGGTGCAGGGGAATCGGATCCTCGCCGTCGGCCGACGGGGCACCGTGGAGTTCCCCGACTTTGCTCGCATCTTCGACGTGAGCGGCACGACGATCGTGCCCGGCTTCGTCGACACGCACGCGCACATGCGCCCGAGCTTCGGGGTGCACAAGACGCAGCCGTGGACGTACCTGGCCAACCTCGCCTACGGCGTGACGACGACCCGGGACCCGCAGACCGGCACTACCGACGTGCTCACCTACGGCGACCTGGTCGAGACCGGCACGATCGTCGGGCCGCGCATCTACTCGACCGGGCCGGGGGTGTTCAGTGCCGAGCAGATCAAGGACCTCGACCATGCGCGGGACGTCCTGACGCGATACAGCGACTACTACGACACCAAGAC
The DNA here is from genome assembly GCA_963662965.1 of Vicinamibacterales bacterium. Taxonomy (GTDB): domain Bacteria; phylum Acidobacteriota; class Vicinamibacteria; order Vicinamibacterales; family UBA8438; genus DTWD01. The sequence continues at coordinate 2,212,674 of OY759970.1, forward strand.
GATCAAGATGTACATGTCCGGTAATCGCCAGCAGCGGCAGTGGATTCTGATGGCGGCGCAGGAACAAGAGCTGCTTCCCACCACCGAGGGTGGGCTCGACATGAAATACAACATGGAGATGCTGATCGACGGCTACCCGGGCCAAGAGCACTCCTTTCCAATTTTCCCGATCTATGACGACGTGGTCAGACTGACGGCGGAAACCGGCCTGGCCTACACACCGACACTGCTCGTGTCCTACGGCGGGCCGTTCGGGGAGAACTACTTCTACACGCGCGAGAACCCGCACGACGATCCGAAGCTCCGACACTTTACGCCGCACGCCGTGCTCGACGGCGTGAGCCGCCGCCGCGGCGCCGGCGTCGACGCCGGACCAGGTGGTTGGTTCCGCGAGGAGGAGTACGTCTTCAAGGGGCACGCCGAGGGTGTGAAGGCGATCATCGAGGCCGGCGGCCGCGTCGGCGTCGGCAGCCACGGGCAGCTCCAAGGCCTCGGCTACCACTGGGAGCTCTGGGCGATGCAGTCCGGTGGGCTGTCGGAGCACGACGCGTTACGGGCGGCCACCATTCTCGGCGCCGGCGCGATCGGCCTCGACGGCGATCTCGGGACGATCGAGGCTGGCAAGCTGGCCGATGTCGTGGTGCTCGAGGACAATCCGCTCGACGACATCCGGAACACCAATACGGTTCGGTACGTCATGAAGAATGGGCGGCTCTACGACGGCGAGACGCTCGACGAGCTCTGGCCACGCGAACGGCCGCTGGGCGACCTCACCTGGCAGGCCGAGGAGCCGGATGACGTCCCGGCGGGGATCAGATAGGTCCGGGGGATCAGGGATCAGGGACCAGGGGGTGGAAGCGGCCACGGATTGACATCGTATAACTAATTAATTAATATTTAATGATGCGCACTTGAGGAGCGACTCCATGGAGTACCGCGACCGCGCTGACGATCGGTCTCGCGGTGGTGTTCGGTGCGGTGGCCGCGCAGCAACTAGAGACGGTTCTGTCGGACGCGACCGAGACGACGTTTGAACGCGTCCCCCTCATCGACCTCCACGCTTACGGCGTTTTCGACCTGACTCGTCCCGCCGCTCGCTCGGCGAGGGTCGACTATCAGGTCAACGCCACCGTGCTCGTTCCGCTGCTGTTCACGTCCATCCCGTTCGTCAGTCGCGATGACGTCGGCGTCGCCAGCTTCACCGCTCGCGATTTCGACGAAGCGGGCGAGACGCTTCGGGCGTTCGAGTTCTTTGCGGCATCTGACCCGGCTCGCGCGCGCGGGCTGAACCGCCTCGGCTTCTTTCGCGAAGCGGTCGCGCTCGGCGACGACGGCGCCCGGTGGACGGCGCAATTCGGCGTGATGACCATCGACCGCGCCGCAGTTCGATGACGAGCAGGAGGCGGTGGTGGAGCCGCAGCCGATGAGCATGAACGACGCCTGGATTGAGCCGAACCATGCGACGAGCGTGGTGTCCCGCGTGATGCTTGGCGGGCTATGGACCCACTCGACCGACTTCTATCGCGACATTCTCCCTCTCTGGCGGGCGACGCCGGTCGAGGACGATGATCGGCGTACCCTCTCCCTGGGAGGGACAAGATATGACGAGCCGGTCGGATTCTTCGGTGGCATCCAGCGGAGTGCGCGGCTGATCGCGGGGGACCTCGAGGACGGCCGCAAGGTACGCAAGAAACGTTATCCGTACGTCCACAACAGTGAGCTGTTCCACCTGGATCTGCGCGGGCACAAGGTGGACGAACGACGCGCCCGCACCTACCGCGAACGTGGTCTCGTGCCTGAAGACGCGACGGTCCACAAGCTCGACTTCCGCGTGGTCGACGGGGACGGCGACGAGGCGGATTCGTTCACGCTCTGGACGGAGCTTCCAGTCGGCGCGGCGATCGGGCCGCTCGGACCAGCCATCATGCCGGTAGAGTTCGAGTACAAGCCGCGCGCGTTCCTCAGGCTCAACGGCGTTCGCGTCGTGCCCTCAGGCGCCACGGACACCAACTAGATTTAGGGCCTGTCATTGCAGCGTGATCGACACGTCGCCAACCTGGCCGTTGCGCCAGATCGTCACCCGCACCGCGTTGCCCGGTTGATAGCGGTCGAGCGTCATCTCCAGCTCGCCGAGGGTGTGAACCTCGCGGCCATCAATCGCCTAGACGACGTCGCCCGGGATGATGGTGTTGCCCCGAACCTGCGCCGGCCGCAAACCGGCGGTCGCGGCGCCGCTGCCCGGTTTCACCCGTAGCACCACCACGCCGTGGGTGCCGAGCCGCCGGACGAGACCTCGCTCAAGCGGTCCAGCGTTCCGATCCCAAGTGCCGGGGGCCGGTACTCGCCGGTCGCGATCAACCGCGGCACGACGCGACGAACCGTGTCGATTGGTACGGCGAACCCGATGCTGGATGAATCTCCCGTGCGACTCGCAATCGCGGTGTTGACCCCCACGACGCGCCCGGCACTGTCGAGCAGCCCCCCCCCCCCCCCCCCCCGAATTCCCCTGGTTGATCGTCGCATCGATCTGAATGACGTCCTCGGTCGGCGTGCCGTCGACGTTTTCAATCCGACGTCCCAGCGCCGAGACGATGCCGGTGCTCAGCGTATAGCTCAAACGGAACGGGTTGCCGATGGCGTAGATGGTCTGGTCGACCCGCAGCGTCTCGCTGTCGCCGATGGCGACCTGTTGGGTTGCCGGCCGGCGGATTGATCCGCAGCACGGCGAGATCGTGGCGAGACGACCCGCCGATGTACTCGGCGTCATGGGTAGTCTGGTCTTGCAGGACGACCTGTGGTCCCGTCGCCCCTTGGAGCACGTGATAGTTCGTGACGATGTGGCCATTCAGGTCCCACAGGAACCCGGTGCCGGTGCCTTGCTCCGTGGACCGGGTGAACCCGAAGACACTGGTCCGCTCCGCCAGCGTCGTGATGTAGACGACGGCTGGACTGGCGCGCTCGAAGAGGTCGACCACCGCCGGCTCGGTTCCGGTGAGCGGCCCGCGTGGCGTGACCTGCGGCGCCCGCCGCACCGCCGATCGAGACGAGGGCGAGGGTGGACACGACGCGTGCGGCGAAACGTCTACGCATCATCATGACGATACCGCGTTTTCGCTAACATGGCACAGTGCCGCACCGATGTTACTCGCCGTTCCTGGCCGCGCTTCTGCTTGTCGTCGGATGCGGTGCCCCGTCTCCTGAGGCTCCACGGTCCCGCGAGGTGGATGAGCCGGCCGGGGGGCGGGCTGCGGCAAGCCCGGCGGAGATCGACGCGGCGTCGCCACCCGAGTTCGACGGCCGTACGCGGGTCGTCCTGCTCGGTACCGGAACGCCGGGCGCGGAGTCCGACCGGTCGGGTCCCGCGACCGCGGTTGTGGTGGACGAGACACCCTATCTCATCGATTTCGGACCCGGCGTCGTGCGACAAGCGTCCGCGGCGGCCGCCGCGGGGATTTTGGGATTGCGACCGCCGAATCTGCGGTTGGGATTCGTGACGCACCTCCACTCCGATCACACCGCCGGCTACCCCGACGTGATCCTGACGCCGTGGGTGCTCGGCCGACGCACGCCGCTCACCGTCTATGGCCCGCCGGGGCTTGCGGCGATGACACGCTCGATCCTTGACGCGTACCGGGAAGACATTCGCGTCCGGACCGAGGGCGCCGAGATGCTCGCGGCCGCGGGGGTGCAGGTCCGGGTGCATGAGGTCGAGCCGGGTGTTGTCTATGAGGACGACCTGGTCACGGTGGAGGCGTTCGCCGTGCCGCACGGCACGTGGGACTACGCGTTTGGTTACAAGCTGACGACGGTGGACCGGACGGTGGTGATCTCCGGCGATACGGGACCCCATGACGAGTTGGCGGCGATTGCTCGAGACGCGGACATCTTGGTTCACGAAGCGTACGCCGCGTACGGCTTCTTCCAGCGACGCTCCCAAGTGCAGGGCTACCACGGCACCTTTCACACGTCGGCGACGAAGGTGGGCGAGATCGCACAACGGGCCAATGTCGGCATGGTCGTGTTGACGCATCAGCTCCATCTGGCCGGGGAACCGCCCGATCAGTTTATTAAAGAGGTGCAAGCGCAGTACGACGGTCCGGTCGTCTATGGGCGCGACCTGGATGTATTTTGACCGCGGCGCTTGGACACCGCTTCTTAAGGAGGCATTCCAGGGGAGAACGGCGGCTCCGGCTGCGGCGTCGCGTCGGCCGCGACCTCTACTTGCCACGCCTCGAGCGCATCTCGCATCGCCGTGACACGGTCGGGCTCGTCGGCGGCCAGGTCGACCGATTCGGCCTGGTCCGACGTGAGGTTGTAGAGTGCGACGCCCGGTTGCCCGTTGCCGTCGACCACGAGCTTCCAGCCATCATCGCGCACCGCAAGCTCGGTCGACACGGCTCGGACGGGGTGGTACGACCAGAACAGCATGCGCGCCGTCAGCGTGGCGCCGCCGAGCACATGCGGGAGCAAGCTGACGCCGTCGAGGGGGCGATCCGTTGGCGGAATCACGTCGGCGACGTCGAGCACCGTGGCCGCCACGTCAAGGCTGATCGTGACCGCGTCGCTCGTGGCGCCGGCGCCAATCACGCCGGGCCACCAGGCGATGGCCGGCACGCGATGGCCACCTTCCCAGACGCTCGCTTTGAAGCCGCGCAGCGGTCCGTTCGACCCCTCCGGGCGCGCACCGTTGTCGGAGAGAAAGAAGACGAAGGTGCGCTGGTCGATGTCGAGCTCCTTGAGCGTGTCGAGGATGACCCCGATCCCGCGGTCCATTTCCTCGACCATTTCTCGATAGGCGCGCTCGACCTGTGCCGGTTCTCGCGTCTCGGGAATCTGCTGGCCGACGACGCGGAACGCGGGGTCGAGTGGTCCTTGGTAGGGGAAGTGCGGCGCTTCGTGCGCCACGTACAGAAAAAATGGCTGCGCGGCGGTTGCGTGATCTTCGATGAAGCGCACGGCATGGTCGGTAATCACATGCGTCACGTACCCCTCCTCGGGGCGGTTTGCGGTACCGGTCCACCAGTCGTGAACCCCAAAGCCATCGACGTGTGAGACGTAGTCGACATTACCAGAGACGTAGCCGTGAAAGCGGTCGAAGCCATGACGTGTCGGGTTGAACGACTCGTCATAGCCGAGATGCCACTTGCCGACCACGCCGGTGGCATAGCCTTCATCCCGCAACAACTCGGCGTTGGTCGTCTCCTCGGCCTGCAGGCCGTGGTGCCGATTCCACGCCGGGTTCGCGTAGATGACGTCCGGGAGACCGGCGCGCTGCTGGTAGCGACCGGTCAGGAGGCCGGCACGGGTCGGAGAGCAGACCGCCCCGCTCGAGTGAAAGTCGGTGAACCGGATGCCCTCCGCGGCCATCGTGTCGAGGGCCGGCGTGTCGATCCAGCCGCCGTACGACGACAGGTCGCCGTACCCAAGATCGTCGGCCATGATGACGATGATGTTCGGACGGGGGCGGGGGATCGGCGCTGGACGCTCGGCGGTCGGTGACGTCGACTCGGACCCGCACGCCGCGGCGCCAAGGAGTGCCGCCACCGCGAGGCCCCCGGAAAGACCGCCGAGAATGCTCATGTAACCGCGCTCATCTTACTAAAGCCCATCTCATAAATGCGGCGTGCCATCGAGGGCGTCGAGGCGCCCGTTCCAGCAAGGCGGGAGGAGGGAGAATACCGGGCGTATTTGACCGACGAGCAACGCAGCTGGACGGGATGCATCGGCGAACGAATGCCGGCGGCATTTATGAGATGGGCTCTACTCGACGGCGGCGGCACATGCGCTATGATGCGGCGCAGGCACAAGGAGAATCCGATGCGAACACTCGCATTCCTCGCCCTCGCCCTCACCCTCAGTGCACTCCCGGCGGCGCAGAGTGGGGGCGACGCGACGTATACACCGACACGGATCAACAAGGCGATCGAGCTCCTCGACATGGGCGAGCCGGTCTACTACTTTCAGATCCCCGGCGGCGGCTACGAGGAGGGACGGCGCTACGCCCAGACGTGGGCTGATGCGATCGGCTACAACGTCGAGCAAGCACCCTTTAGCGCCCGCGAGCTACGGGAGTTTATCCAGGGATTGATCGACGGTGGCCCCACGCCAAGTGGCCACCTGACACCGGCGGTCATCGTCACGTTGCCGGTCGGTGGGATCGACGAAGCGACGGTGCGAGCGAACTACTGGATGGTGGAGCAGGTGCTCGCCGCCGGGGCGCACGGCATCCTGATGGTTCATATGCGCGACGAAGGCGCGACGCGTGCATTCGTCCAGGCGGCCCGCTACCCGCACGCGCCAGAGGCGAAGGGGATCGGCGAAGGGCTCCGCGGCAGCGGGGGCCAAGGCCTCGCGGCGGAGATGTGGGGCATCACGGCGGCCGAGTACATCCAGAAGGCCGACCCGTGGCCGCTCAACCCCGAGGGCGAGCTGATCCTCGGCTTCAAGCCCGAAGACCGAGCCGCGCTCGAGGTGCTCGACCAGACGATGGCCGTGCCGGGCATCGGGATGGTCGAGTGGGGCCCCGCGGACATGTCGATGTCGTACGGCGTGCCGCGCGACCCCGACGGCAACTACCCGCAGATGGTGTCCGACGCCCGCGACAGAATTCTCGAGGTGGCGAAGCGCGAGGGCGTCGTCTTTTCCGCGGTTGGTACCAACGGTGGGAACATCGTCGACCGCATCGACCGCGAGCAGATCATGTTTCATTTCGCCAATAAAGAAGCGGCGCGTGTCGGACGCCGTCATACGAATCGGGTGATGCCGTACTAGCGGAATTAGCGACCGGGCGCGCACGGCGCGCCCCGCGGGAACGGAGAAAGCCATGCGAAAATTCTTGCTTGTTGCTGTCGCGCTTATTGTCGCCGTCGCGAGCCTTCCGGCCGAGCAGTCGGGCGATGCCTATACGCCGAAGCGGGTCAATAAAGTGATCGAGTTGTTCGAGCAAGGCCAGCCGGCGTACTACACGCAAGTCAACGGAGGTGGCTACGAAGAAGGCAAGCAACTGGCGCAGACGTGGGCCGATTACATCACGTACAACATGGAGCACAGCCCGTTCAACATGGATACGCTGCGTGGTTTCATGCAGGGTCTCGTCGATGGCGGGCCGACCAAGAGCGGCCATCGCACGCCGGCCGTGATCGCCGTGCTGCCGCTGGGCGGCATCAACGAGCAGGTGATGTGGGCCAACTACTGGATGGTGGAGCAGGTCCTGGGCTCTGGCGTCCACGGCGTGCTGCTCGCGCACGCGCGCGGTCCCGCGGTGTCGCGGATTCTCGTGCAGGCGTCGCGGTACCCGCACGCGCCAAAGGCCGAAGGCGTTGGCGAGGGGTTGCGCGGGAACGGCGGTCAAGGCTTTGCCGCACGCATTTGGGACGTCTCCAACGCCGAGTACCAGCGGCTGGCGGATACCTGGCCGTTCAACCCGAACGGCGAGATCCTGGTCGGTCTCAAGATCGAGGATCGCCACGCGCTCGAGACCGCCGAGGCGAGCGTCGGCGTGCCGGGGATCGGGTTCGCGGAATGGGGTCCGGGCGACATGTCGATGTCGTACAACGTGTCGCGGGGGAGCGGACAGATGCCCCAGGTGCTCGTCGATGCCCGGGCGCGGGTGTTCGCCGCGACGAAGAAAGCAGGAATCCCTTTCCTCAATCAGATGAACGCGCAGAACATCGAGCAGATGATCGACGAAGGGGTGCGCATCGGGTCGAATCCAGGGGCCGAGGTGGCTGACCGCGGGCGCCGCTACACCAATCGCCAGATGCCCTGGTAGACGGAGTTGCAGAAGGGACAAGGGATCAGGGATCAGGGATCACGGGTGGAGGGCCCACTAGCCCCGTTCCCCGATCCCCGATCTCCGATCTCGACTCGTGCGTTCGCGTTCCGTGCCTTTCCCGCGCTCCTGCTAACCTCACTGCTCATGGCATGCGACCGAGCGGCCCCCGTAGCAGACGACGGGGCGGTCGATCCCGCGCGTCGCGACGTGCACTCGTACGCGAATGTCGACGAGGTGCGCGTGACCCACCTGGAGCTTGACCTGACGGTGCTGTTCGACGAGACGCAGCTACGCGCGGCGGCGATGCTCTCGTTCGACCGTCTCCAGGACGACGCCGACACGCTCGTGCTCGACACGCGCGACCTCCACATCACCGCGGTGGAGAGCTGGTCGGCGCAAGGGGGATTCGATCCGGCGACCTACTCGCTCGGCAGTACCGACCCGGTGCTCGGAGCCCCGCTCACGATCGTGCTGCCGCCAGACGCGACGCGTGTTCGAGTGACGTACGAGACGAGCCCGCATGCGTCGGGCCTGCAGTGGTTGACGCCGGAGCAAACGACCGGCGGCGCGCATCCGTTCATGTACACGCAGTCCCAGGCAATTCACGCGCGGAGCTGGATTCCGCTGCAGGACACTCCAGGCGTGCGCATGACCTACGGGGCCCGAGTGAAGACGCCCGAGGGGCTTCGCGCCGTCATGAGCGCCGGCAACGATCCCGAGGCGCCGGCCGACGGCAGCTACCGTCTCGACATGCCGCAGCCGATTCCGTCGTATCTGATCGCGCTCGCCGTCGGCGATCTCGCGTTCCGTCCGCTCGGCGATCGTGCCGGTGTCTATGCGGAACCGTCGGTGGTCGAGGCCGCCGCGGCCGAGTTCGAGGACACGCCGTCGATGATCGAAGCGACGGAGCAGCTCTATGGGCCGTATCGTTGGGAGCGGTACGACCTCCTGGTGCTGCCGCCGAGTTTTCCGTTTGGCGGGATGGAGAATCCCCGGCTGACGTTTGCGACGCCGACGATCCTCGCGGGCGACAAGAGCTTGGTGGCGCTCGTAGCGCATGAGCTCGCGCACTCGTGGTCTGGGAACCTCGTGACCAATGCCACGTGGCGCGATTTCTGGCTCAACGAAGGATTCACCGTGTATATCGAGCGCCGCATCATCGAGGCGCTTTACGGCCGTGGTCGGCAGGAAATGGAAGCGGTGCTCGGCGTGCAGGCGATGCGCGCTGATCTCGATCGCCTCGACGATCCCGACGAGATCCTGCACATCGATCTCAGCGGGCGGGATCCGGATGACGGCATGACGCAGGTCCCGTACGAAAAGGGGGCCCTGTTTCTGCGGCATCTCGAAGCGACGGTGGGCCGTGACCGGTTCGACGAGTTCCTGCGCGGCTACTTCGATCACTTCGCGTTTCAAAGCATCACGACCGCCGACTTCGAGGCCTACCTCGGCGAGCATTTGCTGGCCGCGAGCGACGCCTCCGTGGCGGAGCGGGTACCACTGGATGCGTGGATCCGGCAACCTGGGGTGCCGGCGGGCGCGCCGCAACCCGAATCCGATGCGTTCGAACGGGTCGAAGCGCAAGCGGCACGGTGGGTGAGCGGTGAGATCGCGGCGTCCACGCTTGAGACGGCGACATGGACTACGTTCGAGTGGCTGCACTTCTTGAGCGTATTGCCCGAGGCGCTGACGGCGAGTCAGTTGGGCGAACTGGATCGGGCGTACGGCCTGACCGAGTCGGGCAACGCCGAAATCGCGCACCAGTGGCTCCTCATTGCGATCCGCACGTCGTACCGCCCCGCCGACGATCGCCTCGAACGCTATCTGGTCGGTATCGGACGGCGAAAGCTCATTCGCCCGCTCTACGAGGCGCTGGCAGAGACGCCGAGTGGGCTCGACCGCGCGCGGGCGATCTACCGGCGTGCCCGCCCTGGGTATCACTCCATCTCTGCCGACTCTATTGACGCCATCCTCGGCTGGGACGGCTAGTGGCCTGTCCACGCTGAATCAGGACCACTCCGCGGGCGGGGCATCCCGCCCGCCCGTCCACAAGACAGCCTGAAACCACGGAACTTTATGACGGGATCTGCGTCTACTCATAAAGTGAGTTATTTACACTCATGTTACTTGATATTATATCAGTCATATGAAATGATACTTCCAGAGCTTTGGTAACAGCCCCAGGGAATGGGGAATTGAAGGAGGAAACATCATGTTGAGCCTGACTCGATGGAATCCGTTCGAAGAACTGGACAATCTGCACCGGACCATGGACCGGACCTTCAGTCGCCGCTGGACGACGGTGCCGGCTGACCGGGATTGGTCGTGGGTGCCGGCGACCGAAGTGACGTCCGACAAGGAGGGTTGGACCGTCCGCATGGCGCTTTCGGGGATCGACCCCAAGGACGTAAGGGTCGACCTGCACGACGACGTGCTGACCGTCAAGGGTGAGCGCGGCGGCAAGCATGAGGAGTCGGAACACCACGTCTCCGAATTCGGGTACGGCGCGTTCGAGCGAAGCTTCACGCTGCCGTCGAGTGTCGAAGCCGAGAAGGTCGCTGCAACCTTCGAGCACGGCATGCTGGAGCTCCGGCTGCCGGTCGCCGAGGCGTCGAAGCCACGGCGGATTGAGATCGGCAGCAGCGTGTCGAAGGCGGCCTAACCCGCCGGGAGCCGGAGTCATGACTCTGATAGTGACGACGACACACGTGGTCTACTCACGGACGGTCCGTTGGCGTGGCGTACCGTTGCTCGCGACCGGCGCGGACTTCGGTGCCGGGGGCGGCGCGCCACAAATGACTCGCGTCGGCCGTATGTCCCGGCGGGTCCCGATCCAAGTCCGGGGTCAGTCTGGAGCACGCTGGAACACTTGGCCTGGGAACGGATGGCCCCGGAACAGATGGCTGGACGAGGGGCGCCGCTTCTTGCGCCGTCTCGGTATCGGCCGGTCGGATTGACCGTGGGTTGAGTCGGGCGAGCAGCCGGTCGTCGGCTGCGGGGGCGGGCCATCGGGGGGGGGGGGGCGGCCCTCTTTTTTTTGGCGTCGTGAGACAGTGCCTCCTACGTGGCCACGGTGGAGGTTTCCATGACTCGCCGTCGGCGCGACGAATCCTCGCCTTTCTCGACGCCCACCTGTAGCGGTGTGACACCCGTTCTGCTACGTTGCCGCGACGGGGCCTGTGCCCAAAGGAGAGAGTGGTGCGAAAAATCCAGATTCTCGTCGGATGCGCTGTCCTCGCCGTGTCCGGCACCGCGACCGCGGCGGAAGAGGCCGAAGCCATCCCAACGTTTGCCAAGGATGTCGCGCCGATTTTCTATGAGAGCTGCGTCTCCTGTCATCGCGAGAATCACATCGCGCCTATGTCGCTGATGACGTATGAGGATTCCCGTCCGTGGGCACGGGCGATCAAGCAGAAGGTCGAGGCGCGCGAGATGCCGCCGTGGGGCGCTGCCCATGGAATTCAGCAGTACGCCAACGATCAGAGCCTGTCGTCCGAGGCGATCGCGACGATTAGCGCGTGGGTCGACGGCGGAGCGCCGAAGGGGAACCCGGCGGACCTGCCGGATGCGCCGCAGTTTGCCGACGGCTGGTCGATCGGGGAGCCGGATTTGGTCTTCACCATGCTCGAGCCGTACGACGTTCCGGCCGACGGCACGATCCCATACCTCTACATCACCGTGCCGACCAACCTCGCCGAAGATATCTGGATTTCGGCAACCGAGTACCGCCCGGGCGACAAACGGGTGGTGCATCACGTGATCCCGGATGTGAAAGAGGGCAACGGCGAGCCGGTCGACCCCTCGCCACAGCTGGCGCGCGACCGGTCGAAGAAGTCGATTCCCGGCGCGACCGTCGGCGGCTTCGTGCCGAATCGCCTCGGACGCACCTTCCCGGACGGCGTGGCCAGCCGGATTCCCGCCGGGGCCGAGATCGAAGCGCAGATGCACTACACCTCGATCGGCGTGCCGGTGACCGACCAGAGCAGCTGGGGTGTCGTCTTGACGAAGGAGCCGCCGGAGAACCTCCGCAAGACGGGCGGCGGTCAGGTGGCCGACATGCGCTTCGCGATTCCGCCGCATGACGGGAACCACGAAGTGCGGGCGGTGCGGCGGATCAAATCGGACACCCTCTTGGCGAACATGATGCCGCACATGCACGTGCGCGGGAAGGACGCCAAGTACACGATCCGGTACCCGGACGGTCGTGAAGAAGTGGTGCTGTGGGTGCCGAACTACGACTTCACCTGGCAGCTTCGCTACGAGCTGGCGGAGCCGATCCTGATGCCGGCCGGTTCCGAGCTCGAAGTGGTGATGCATTTCGACAATTCAGCCAATAACAAGTACAACCCCGACCCGAGCGCCGAGGTTCGCTTCGGCGAGCAGACATGGCAGGAGATGATGATCGGCTTCTACGGGACCGTCGACGTCGAGTCGGGGAAGAAGACGACGAACAATAACTAGTCGGGGGGTTACGATTTGCCGCCGGTGCCGTCCTGGGCCGCCTTCTCTGCGGCTTCCTTGGCGCGCTGCTCGTCTTCATAGAACTCACGCTGCCAATCTGGCATCTCTTGCGGGCCCGGCTTGAACCGGGCGATGTCACGATCATGATCGGTCGGACGAGGTGGCGCTTCTGATCGCCGGGTCCGGGACTCGGCGCGGCGCACATCCTTCATCTTTGCCCGCTCCATGCGAGCCCGCTCACGCTGTCGCTTCGTCTGCGTAGGACGTCCTCTGTTCGCCATGCAGTCCTCCGTGCTGGAGCTACGGGTGGGTACGCGCGGTACCCGGGAGAGTAGCGGTTATTTTATCAGACGGGAGCAGACGCTTCCCGCCGGCCCCGTCTGAGATTTACAGCCCGAGGTCGTCCGCCGCCTTGTTCACGAACGCGATTGCGTCCGGCGAGGTTTCGTAGGTGGACAGCGCCTGGTTGCCTTGGAAGCCGACGTCCGCAATGCCGATCGGGCTCGTGTAGTAGGCGTCGACCGCCATGCGTCGCACCCAACCGAAAAAGCCGACGCCGTCCCGCAGATTTCTCAATCCGCCACCCCGTTCCGCCTCGAGCAGTCCGTCGAGCATCGCGGTCTGTGCGGCGGCGGTGGCATCGACGAAGGTCCGATCGTGCCGATCGCGCATCGCGTCGTCGAGCCAGGCCACACCCTCGCCGTAGATCGAGGCCAGTTCCTCGTTCTGGCTGCAGAGGAGGTCGATGAACTCCGGCGCACCAGCCTCGACCGCGCTCCCACCCCGTTCGTCCGCAGGGATGATCAACTCGGCGAGCCGAGAAACTGTACGGAACTCGTGTGCGGTAAGCGCCGCTGGGGCATAGCCCTCCGGCTGGGCCCGCGCCTCCCCGACGAGGGCGTGCACGGCGCGCGCCGCCTCGATGTTGAACGCGCCACTACCTGCCGCCGTGACGGCGAGCGCGAGCTGCCGTAGCACTTCACGCCGCGTCAGACCTGGCGTCGTCATCTCAAGTACCGCGCCTGAAGCCTTGAGCCCAAAGCCCTGAGCCGATCACAGCTCGCCTCGTCGCATCTCGTCAGCCAGGTATTCCGACGCCCGCCCCGCCAACGCATTGATGGTCAGCGTCGGATTCTTGTCGGGGTTGCTGACGAAGCTACCGGCGTCGCAGACGAAAAGGTTGCTCGCATCGTGCGCCTGGCAAAAACCGTTCAAAACCGACCGTCGCGGGTCGTTGCCCATCCGCACGGCGCCGACCTCGTGAATGATGCTGCCGCCGATCGAAATGCCCGACGCATCACGCGACCCCGGCGGCTGCGGTGTGCCGCCCATGGAAGTGATGAGCTCCGAGAACACGTCGTTCATGTGCTTGGCCTGGTTGAGCTCGTGGTCGGTCCACTTGAAGTGAAATCGCAGCACCGGAATGCCGTAGCGGTCGACCACGTTCGGATCGATCTCGCAGTAGCTCGCCTCGTTCGGGATCATTTCGCCGCGGCCGGCGAACGACACCCGCGTGCCGTAGTCGCGATGCGCCTGCTCCTTGATCGGCGAACCATAGCCGGCTCGCCGCGCAGAGGTACCGAACATCCCGATGCCGGGCATCCGGTAGCCGCCGCCGATCTCGATGTGGTACCCACGCGGAAAGCCGAGATCGCTTTCACGGTCAAGGCCCCACCACGGCATATAGAGGTGCGCCCCGCCCGCCCCGTCGCTGTTGTAGCGTGGCATTCCCTCGAGCGCGGGCACGACGCCACCGATGTCGTAGCCGACGGTGTCCATCAGATACCGCCCCACCGTCCCAGACGAATTAGCCACCCCGTTCGGCTGGTCGGAGGGCCTCGAGTTGAGGAGCAGCCGGGCCGATTCGCAGGCGCTCGCGGCAAGCACCAACACACGACACCGCAGCCGTCGCTCTCGCCCGGTCCGCTTGTCGATGTAAATGACACCGTCGACCTTCCCGTTGCCATCGGTCGTGACCTCGCGCGCCATCGCCATATCGATCAGATCGAGCCGACCGGTGTCCAGCGCGGGAAAGATCTGGGTCTGGGAGGCGGAGTAGTTCGACCCGCCCTGGCAGCCGCGGCCACACTGACCGCAGTAGTGGCACGCCGGACGGCCGTTGATCGACCGGGTAATGACCGCGCGCCGGTTGGGGATGCACGGGATCCCCATCTTGTGGCTGGCCCGTTGGATCAGGAGCTCATGCGCCTTCGGGGGCGGTGGGTCATGCGAAGACGCCGTCGGCGGCGCTCCGGATCCCCTCGTGGCTGCCGACGACGCCGATAAACCGTTCCGCCTTGTCGTAGTACGGTGACACGTCTTCGTAGTCGATCGGCCAGTTCCATCCGAGACCATCGCGGTCGCGCGGCGTGAAGTCGTAATCCGAGAACCGAAAGGACATCCGCCCGTAGTGGTTCGTACGACCGCCGACGATGCGCGAGCGGAACCACCAGAAGTCATCGGTGTCGTCCGCCACGGTATAGAGCTCGCCCTCGAGTTCCCAACCGCCACTCGTCGTCGAAAAGAAGCCGAACGGTTTACCGGTGCCGAAGTAGCGTGCGCCACCTTCCTCGGCGCCCCGATGGTCGAAGTCGTACGGCCAGCCGTGTTCCTTGAATTCCTCGTAGGGGTCGAGCATCGGACCGGCTTCGAGCAACGTGACACGGATGCCGAGATCGGTCAGGACGTGGGCGACGGTGGCACCGCCCGCTCCAGATCCGACAACGACGACGTCGTGCACCTCGGCGCGGGATTGGAGTGTTGGCATGAGGGTGCTTCAGCGCCTCAGCGTATCATCTCGGTAGCGCGGCATCGCGATCTCCCCGAGTTCATGACGCTGTAGCGGTGCTCGCCGACCTATTCCGTCTGCGTCCTCAGGGCGGCGACGTAGTCCTCAAGCGCCGTGCGCTCATCACCCGCTAGCGACAGCGCAGCCAGGTATCGCTCATACCAGTCGATCGCCGCTTCGAGACCGCCCTTCTCCTCGTGCGCCTCCGCGGCGATCAGCATCGCGCGTGCACGCGTCGGATCGAGTCCGACGGCCCGTTCGGCGGCGTCCGCCGCGCGGTTCGTGTCGCCCCGCAGCTTGGCGACTTCGGCAATGGCAAGCTGTACCACTGCACGCTCCTCGTCGTTCGTCGGCGGTCCGGCCAGCTCGATCACCAACGGTCTCGTCCGAACCGACGTCGGATCGAACGCCGTCTCCGGATACGACGCGTCGATGTGGTACCGCCCCGGCGGAAGCACAGCGAGGTCGACCGCATCCAACGCGTAGGTGAGTTGCGCAAAGACGGTCCCGGTGGTGTCGCTCGGTAGGAGATCACGAACCATCCGTGCCGGCCAGTTGAGGTCGGCGAGCACCGGCGCGCCGTCGTCGCTCGTCATGCTGATCTGGAGCAGGTGTCGAGCCGGTGGAGCGTCGGTTGTTTCTGTGCGTGGCTTGACGCGATGTTGCGCGGAGACGTTGAACGCGACCGGTTGGCCGTCAAAGATGGCGTCGGTGACCCGCCTACCAACGCGCAGCTCGACGAGGGGCGCGCCCGACTCGCCGCCTGGAGCATCGCCGTCGGTGGGTGGCCGGGTGGGATGGCGCCATGGACCTGAGACGACGGCGGCCACGACGAAGAGCGCGGCGCCACCGGCGACGATGACGACGAGGGCGAAGACCCGATCGATCGAGCGCCACATCGGCAGCAACGATCCTACGCCCGTTGCGGCCGGGTGAGCCAGGGCGCGCACGGCGCGCCCCCGCCGGCACGGAGTGGGGCGACGGGATCCCCACGAGTGCCGGCGGCGGGGTTCGGGGCCGCAGGCCCCGTCTGAGTACTAGAACCGGTAGCTGACGCGTGACGTGACCTGAGCGACGTCGATGTCGTTTCGGCCCAGAAGGACGCGTAGCGAGCGGACGTCAACGCCGAGGCCCAAGCCCTTACCACAGTCGAACATCGACGCCACCACCGATCGAGAGGCTGAGTCCGGTCTCCGATTGGTCGAACTGCGGCGGTGCGAAGGTGAGTCGACCGAAATCGAGGTCACCGAGCGAGTCGTCGCCAGAACGGCGTGTCAGGCCTGTCCCCTCCAAAAACGGGATCGGCAGACCAGGCTTGAAATCGAGATCGACTCGCGGCGTTACATGCCCGACGCCACCGCCGCCGGTGATGTAGGGAAAGAGGCGTCCGTCCGCCACCGGAAATTCCACCGTGAACTTGGTCAAGAAGGTCGTGATGTTTCGTTCGCGATCGAAACCGATGGGAGGGAAGATCGATGGCCGGCGACCGCACCGACCCCGCCGGATGAAGAAGTCGTCGTCGGAATCGTCGCTGCCAGAGAGGTAGGCGACCTCGAAATCGAGACCGAGGGTACGAGTCAGCCGGAGACCGGCGCCGCCGCCGGTGGCGACCGCCGTCCCGTCGCCGAAGGCCCCACCTACCAGAGCGTAGGCGCGTCCTCCCGTCTCAGGAATCTCCGGTTGGGCCACCGCCGGTCCCGCCACCAGCCCCACAACCGCGGCGGCCAACAGAACGGCACGCCGAGTCAGGGCACGCGTCATCTGCTTCTCCGTATGCCACGCGTCTCGTGCGGGTGACGTTCGGTGGGCGCGAAACGTCGGGTGCTGGCGGCCGCAGGCGGTGGCGATTGGCATGCGTCGAGCGCGCTTCTGAGGGAAAGACTCCCGCCCGAGCCGTTTGGTTTGTTCCAAGTTCAGACTTGGGGAATATCGCCTTCGACCGTCTCGCAGAGTCTCAGGCGCTTCCCCCAGACCGCCTCGCTCGCTCACTCGCGGGGGCTCCGAAAGTTCCACTCCGTTCGCTCGCGCGTACAGAACCGATGGTGGTGTTCAGAGCCAGGGCGTGCACGTGCGCGCCCCGCGGGAACGGAGTGGGGCGTTAGGGGTCCCCGCGAGTTCCCGCGACGGGATTCGGGGCAGTCAGCCCCGTCTAAAGATGTCCCCGTCTGAATCTAGTCGCAGGCGAAGGTCGTCTGGTCGAGCAGGGTCAGCGTGGTGTCATCGAGCGTGAAGATACGGCTAAACGCGGTCTGCAGATCGCGAACCAGCACGGAAGTCGTTCCGGCGTTCAGCGTCAAGATCAGGGTGAACGCCGGTAGCGCGTTGCAGCTGTCCTTCATGTACGCGGTGACGCCGGAGAGGGTGTTGATCTGCACCCCCGACTTGTCCGTGCCACGCATCCGGAGGAGTCCCAACTGGGTCGATATCGGTTCGGCGTCGCCGACGCCACGGGTTGAATCGGTGCCGAGCTCGCCCTCGGCTGACACCTCGAAGCGATCGAGCAGGCAGAGCGTGTGCTTGTCGCGACGACAGCCATCCGCCTGGCCCCGGATGGCATCGGCACCGCTGTCGATCTCTAGGTAGTAGGGAGCCTCGCTGCGCGCTGTTTGCACAAGGTTGCCGCTGGCGGTCGCCCACACCGTCGGGCGTGAATCGCCCGCGGTTACGGCAAACTCGCCAAGCGTGCCACCGGTCTGACCGGTGCCGCCAGCGTTGAGGGTGATCGTGTCTGCGGCGGACCCGGTCAGTACGCAGTCGACGCCAACCAGCGCCGGCGTTTCGATCACGGCGACGTCGCAGTTGCCGGTGGCGCCGCTGCTTGACGGCGGCACAACCTGAGCGCCATCGAGCGTCACGCGAGTCCAGGTCGCGTCGCCCACGCTAAAGACGCCGCGCATGAGCAGCCCTGAGCTGTCGTGGAGCTCGATAGTGGCCGTGTCCGACGGAAGCGCATCGATGAAGCTCGCCGGTGGCATGTCGAGTGTCGCGGTCGCGGTGCTTCCGTCCGACACGGGAGCCGACGCGAGGACTTGGCCGGTGAGGCCTAAGCGATCAGCAAGAAACGTCGCCGACGTGGGTGCAACCCCTTCGAGCGCGCAGTGAACGGCCGCGTGGTGCCCCGAGCGCGTGACGAACAGCGCGCACCTTCCGCTGCCGGTCGTTGGCGCCACCGCGTCCATCGTCGCTACCCAGACGCTCGGCTCGGCGGGCAGCGGCAATTGCGCCGTCGCGCCGCTGACGGCTCCCAGCGCGAGCGCGAGCGTTGCGGCACTCCGTCGAACGGTTGTTGGCGTCACGATCATCGCTGGGGCGGGCAGGCGAGGCCGTAGGCCCGACGCCGCTCGAGCCGCCGGCCGCCGGCCGTCGTCAAAGCATCTTGACGCTGAAAGATCAGATCGGTGAAGAACACGAAATGCTGAAAGGCCTCGAAGTCGGTCGCCACCGCGTTCAGGATGAATCCTTGGCCGGTGCTACACCCATCGACCATTTCGACGAGCAGCGAGTAGTCGCGGTTTGCCGTCACGCTAAAGAGCGCGGTCTGCGTCCTGGCGAACTCGTCGGTGGTGACGATCAGGTTGTTGAAGGAGGCGGCCAGGATCTCGCCGCTGGCGGGAAGATTGGGCACCGACTGGTCGGTTGGCTCGCCGCTGGCCCGGACCGTAAAGCGCCCGAACATGCACGCCGTCGAGTTCGACGTGCGGCAACCGTTGACCTGACCGCGAATGACGGCGCCCTCGCCGGCGCCCACCATGCGGAGGTAAGTGCCGTCGACGGCCATGGTGAGCCGCACTAGGTCATCGAGCGGCTGCCAGGCGGCCGGGTGGGTACTGCTAAGGGCGGCGCTGAGGTCGACCGAGACGTCACCCGTTTCGAACGCGGGACCGCTATGAAGCGCGAAGCTCTGCGGGTCTGGCAGGTCGTGGGCGCAGTCGACGCCGAGGAATGACGGCGCCCCGATCACGGTGACGATGCAGAACGCGAAGGCGGTCGAGCTACCCGGCGGCACGGTCTCACCCCCGTGCACCGGCACAGTGAAGAGGACCGCGGCGGTCGCCTCTCGAAACGTGCCGCTCGTTTCGAGGCCGGCGCTGGTATGTCCTTCGACGCGGAGCGCGCCGGACGGGAACGCCCGCACCACGACCGTGGGAAGAGGCTCCACGGTGAACGTAAACGGGCCGCTGCCGGAAACAGGCGTGGCAAAGACCGGGGTGTCGAATCCATCCACCCACAGTTGAATGCTCGTGAGCGGTGCGCCGCCCTCGATCGTGCAGTGACCGAGCGCCTTCGTTCGGAGAAAGGTAAAGAGGAGCATGCACCGGCCGGTTGCCGCGCTGCCATCCACGCCGGTCCATGTCGCGCGCGCGGGGATAGAAACGTTACTCTGCTTGATGATCGCGTGTGCGGCCGATGGGGTCAGCACGAACGCGAGCATGAGTGCGGCCAAGAGACGCGCGCGACGGACACGGGGGGCACGGGGTTCAGTCATCGAACGGCATCGTTCGGGCCGGTGTTTTCCAAAATGCCCGAACTTCCATTCTAAAGCGCAAACGCGACTCGGGTGGAACCGGCAGGTCCGGCGCCGGTAGAGGTGGTGAATTCCTGGGCAGTTTCGTGCCGGAGACAAGCGTCGCGTCTGGCGAGGGATGCTACCAGCGAGGCTCGCGCCGGCCACCGTCGAAGCCGCCGTCGTCGGGGCCTCCCATCGGCCGTGGCGCGCGCGGGCGGGCTTCATTGACCGCCAGGCGGCGACCCTGGAACTCGGTCTGGTCAAGCTCACCGATCGCTTTCTGTGCGTCGTCCTCGTTCACCATCTCGACGAACGCGAACCCACGCGGACGCCCGGTCGCTCGGTCGGTGACCACGTGCACCGATTCGACCTCACCGAACTTCGCAAAGAGATCGCGGAGATCGTCCTCGCCAGACGTGAACGGAATATTGCCGACGTACAACCTTCGACCCATCAGTGACTCCTTCCCTACCTCTCCTCAAGACACCTAGCCAAACGCCGAGGCGCCGATTCGCTGCGTAATCACCTGAGGGAGGGAAGGCGAGGCTGATCGGTCTCGTCGGCTCTCGATGCGGGTGAAGCCAGCGGGCTAGCGCCAGTAACTCAAGCAGCCTACCCGGAGCGGGCACGGAAAGCAAAGCAGATCTATGATGCGTCCGTGAACCCTGTTTCACGGCGGGCGTTCTTGAAATCGAGCGTGGCGGTCACGACCGCAACCACCCTCACGCCGGTCAGCCGAGACGCTGCGGCGCAGGGACGCGAGCCGGTGCCAGCCCCGGCGCCGCACACTCGCATCACCGTCACGGTGAATGGCGAGCGTCGCCAGTTGGACGTCGAGGACCGCTGGACGCTCGTCGAGCTGCTACGCGACCACTTCGACCTCACCGGGACGAAGGTCGGCTGTGACCGCGGCGAGTGCGGCGCGTGCACCGTTCATCTCGACGGCCTCCCGGTGTATGCGTGCAGCCAGCTCGCGGTGTGGGCCGACGGCCGCGAGGTGACGACGGTCGAAGGGCTCGGTGATGACCAGCGACTCGACCCGCTGCAGCAAGCGTTCATCGACGGCGACGGTCCGCAATGTGGGTTCTGTACCGCCGGACAGCTGATGTCGGCGAAAGCGCTGGTGACCGCCAACCCGACGCCGACCGAGGATGAGGTACGAGCCGGCATGGCCGGCATCATCTGCCGCTGCTCGAACTACAACCGGTACGTCGCGGCCGTGCTGTCGAGGCCGCCGACGCCGGCGACGCGTCCAGGGTTAGCCCCGCTCGACACCGTCGGTCAGGCGAGTCCGCGGATCGACGCGCGCGAGCGCGTCACGGGCCGCGCGCAATACACCGGTGACGTGAAAGTGGCCGACATGCTCTACGGGCGTGTCCTGCGTAGCCCGCACCCGCACGCGCGGGTCAGACGGATCGACACCAGCCGGGCTCGGAGCCTACCGTGTGTGCATGTGGTGCTCACCCGTGAGAACTGCGACACGACCTGGGGCAGCGGCGACTCGCGCAATCCGCGCTACCTGTTCAACAATCCGGTTCGCTTCGTCGGCGATCCGGTCGCGGCGGTGGCGGCGGCCGATCGCCACACCGCCGAAGAGGCGCTCAAGGCAATCTACGTCGAGTACGAGCGCCTCGACTTCGTGCTCGACGCCGAGGCGGCGCTCTCACCCTTGGCGGTCAAGATCCAGCCTGCCGGTAACCTGTCACCCCGGCGCGACGGTGAGTCGCTGCCCGAGATCTACCAACGTGGCGATCTTACCGCCGGGTTCGAAGCGTCCGACCTCGTCGTCGAGGAGACCTACGTTTCCAAGCATCATAGCAACGCGCAGATGGAGCCGCGGTCGGCGGTCGCGCAGTGGATCGGCGACGAGCTGACGCTCTGGTCGCCGACTCAAGGGATCGCCAACTGCCGTCGAGATGTGGCCCGTGACCTCGATCTGCACCCCGAGCAAGTCCGGGTCGTCTGTCAGTACATGGGCGGCGGGTTCGGAAACAAGAATCAGTGCCAGGACGCTGACCTGATCGCCGTGTTGCTGGCGCGTGAGGCAGGACGACCGGTGAAGCTTGAGCTCAGCCGGAAGGAGGATGCGCTCGGCGTCCACGGTCGGTGGCCGACGACGCAGCACTACAGGGTCGGCGCGAGTCGCGACGGAACGCTCCAGGCGATCCAGTTGCGCGGCTACAGCGGCATGGGCCCGCACCGAAAGAGCGGTGGCGGGATCGCCGGTGTCGAGCTCTTCCGCTGCCCCAATGTTCGGCGGGAGGTCTCGCCCGTCTACACGAACATGACCGTGGCGGCGAACTTCCGCGGGCCCTCCTACCCGCAGGGCGTGTGGGGCATCGAGTCGGTGATGGATCAGATCGCGCACGAGCTGGCGATTGACCCGGTCGACTTTCATCTGCGCAACATCACGCGCGAGTACAACAACGAAACGCCGTACACCAGCTGGGCGCTCGAGGACTGCATTCGCGAGGGCGCCGACCGCTTCGACTGGTCCCGGCGGCGGCGGCGTGCCGGTTCCGGCCGGGGGACGGTGCGCCGCGGCGTCGGAATGGCGCTCGGGATGTTCGCCGCGCGCCTCGGTCGGAGCAGCGCCGTGCTTCGGCTCCGAGAGGGGCATCTCTGGCTGCACATCGGCGTGACCGACATTGGCACCGCCGCCAAGACCGCGATGGCGCAGCTTGCCGCCGAGGCGATGGGGGTCGCGCTGTCGGACGTGACGGTGGTCTGGGGTGACACCGAGCGGTGTCCGTATTCGGTCGGCGAGTCGGGGAGCCGGACGACGACCCATACGGGCCAGGCGGTTCTCGAGGCCGCCGAGGACCTGAAGCGCCAGATCGTGGCGGTCAACGGACCGCTCGGTCGGCGCACGCTGATCGCCCAAGCGACGCCCGAGCCGACCATCGACGGGATGGCGCGCTACGCGTCAGCCGCGCATTTCGTCGAGGTCGAGGTGGACACCGATCTCGGTGACGTTCGCATCTCGCAATATCTTGCGATGCATGAGAGCGGACGCATCATCAACCCGCTGACCGCCGCGAGCCAGGTCAAGGGCGGCGTGGTCATGGGTCTCGGCATGGCGCTTCACGAGGAGCTGATCTACGACCAGTCGACCGGGATTCCAGTCAACCCGGGTTATTACGGCGCCAAGGTGATGACGCACCTCGACGCGCCGGAGATCGAAGTGCACTTCATCGAGCCGCCAGACGGTTTCGGTCCGTACGGCGCGAAGCCCGTCGGCGAGCCGCCGGTCATCCCCGTGGTCGCCGCCGTCGGCAATGCGATCTTCAACGCGACCGGTCGCCGCATTCGTGAGCTGCCGATGTCGCGCGACCGCGTGTTGGGGGCGTTGGCATGAGGCGGCTGACCAGCGTCAACCCGACGAGTCTGGTCGACGCGGTCGAACGTCTCGACGCGGACGGGCCCCGCGCGGCCCCGGTCGGCGGCGGCAGCGACCTCCTCGGCATGATCAAGGACGAGCTGACGCCCATTGACGTCCTGGTCAATTTGAAAGGCATGAACGCCCACGGCGCGCTCGAGGGCGTCGAGCCGGCGGCGGGCGGGGTCCGGATCGGCGGTCTCGTCACCTTGGCGCAGCTGAGCACGCACCCGCTGGTAGCGGCACCCTATCGTCTGCTCGCCGAAGCCGCCGGCTCGGTGGCCACCCCGCAGATCCGCAATGTCGGCACCGTCGCCGGCAACATCTGTCAGCGCCCGTGGTGCTGGTACTACCGGCAGAAATTCCCGTACTACAAGCACGGCGGCAGTCGCTGTTTCTCGCGCACCGGGGAGAACCAGTTCAATGCGATCTTCGGCGGTGGGCCGAGCTACATCGTGCATCCCTCCGATACCGCCCCCGCGCTGGTGGCCCTCGGCGCGAGCTTCCGTCTGCTCGGGCCGGAGGGTGACCGCACCGTGCCGGCGGCGGAGTTCTTTACCCTGCCGCGCGCCGACGTCTCGCGGGAGAACGTGCTCCGGCCGAACGAAGTGCTCGCCGACATCGCGGTGCCGGCGGCGCGCGGCCTCCGGAGCACGTACGCCAAGGTGCTCGACCGCGAGGCGTGGACGCACGCCGTGGTCAGCGCCGCAGTCGCGCTCGAGATGGACGGGGCCACCGTGCGCCGCGTCGGCATCGTCCTCGGCGGCGTGGCCCCGATGCCGTGGCCGCTGCCAGCTGTCGAGGAGCTGCTGGCCGGCGAGCGCGTCACCGAGACGCTGGCGGGGGAGGCCGGCCGTCTCGCGGTCGACGGCGCGCAGCCGCTGTCGAAGAACGCCTACAAGGTGACGCTCGTCGAGAACCTCGTCCGGCGAACCCTGGTGTCGCTCGCCGGTGAGGCGTAGTCCCGATCCCCGCTCCCTGATCCCGGGCGCCGCGCGGGATACCGCGGCGCCGACATATAATCCGGCTCTCCCTCATGGCGCTTGCTGCAGGTGCCCACCTCGGCTCGTACGAGATCGTCGCGCCGCTTGGCGATGGCGGAATGGGCGAGGTCTACGAGGCGATCGACCCGACACTTGACCGCCACATCGCCGTCAAGGTGCTCGCCGAGCGTCTTGCTCACGACGCCGACGCGCTCCGTCGGTTCCAGCGCGAAGTGCGGGCAGTCGCCGCACTCAATCATCCCAACATCGTCACCATCCACACGGTCGAGGAGGCCGACGGGGTCCATTTCTTGACGATGGAGCTGGTTGACGGCAAATCGCTCGACCAGCTCGTCGTCGACGAGCCGATGCCGCTCGGGCGCTTCTTTGATGTCGCCATCGCTCTGGCCGACGCGCTCGCGGCGGCGCACGCGCGCGGCATCACGCACCGCGACCTGAAGCCGGCCAACGTGATGGTGACCGCGGACGGGCGGGTCAAGGTGCTGGACTTCGGTCTGGCGAAGGTTGGAGGCACCGCGACCGATCTCGTCGCCACGGTGACGCAGGGGGCGGTCTTGCTCACCGCCGACGGGGTGGTCGTCGGGACGTTCCCCTACATGTCGCCCGAGCAGGTCGAGACGAAGCCGGTCGACCATCGCTCGGACACCTTTTCTCTCGGCATCATCATGTTCGAGCTGCTCACCGGACGCCGGCCGTTTGGCGGCGACAGCGCCCCGGCGCTGATGTCGGCGATCTTGCGAGACGTTCCCCCGAGCGTCTCGAGCGTGCGCGCGGAGCCGCCAGACTCGGTCGCGACACCGATCCGCCGTTGTGTCGAGAAGGCGCCGGCGAGCCGGTATCAGACCGCGGCGCAACTGCAGCGAGACCTCCGCTCGGTGCAGGTCCGGCACATCTCAGACGCCTCGCCGGGTCCAGTGGCGGCTGAGACGGAGAAGTCGATCGCCGTCCTGCCGTTCACCAACATGAGCGCGGCTCCGGAGAATGAGTTTTCCAGCGACGGGATCGCTGAAGAGATCATCAACGCGCTGAGCCAGATCGACGACCTACATGTCGCGGCGCGCACCTCAGCCTTCTCGTTCAAGGGGAAGAACGTCGACCTCAGCGAGGTCGGCGAGAAGCTGAACGTGGCGACCGTCCTCGAAGGGAGCGTGCGCAAGGCGGGTAACCGTCTCCAGATCACCACGCAGCTCGTCAATGTCGCCGACGGCTATCAGTTCTGGTCGGAGCGTTACGACCGCGAGCTCGACGATACCCTCGCCGAGGCCCACAACGCGCTCGGCGGAGCCGCGCTGATGTACGACTTCGACTTCGCGCTCGCCGAACGGGAGTTCCTTCGGGCGCTGGAGCTCAATCCGGGCTTTATCCAGGCTCGCGCCTGGTATGCGCTCTTCTATGGGTCGATGATTCGCGGGCGCGTCGACGAGGCGGTCGAGCACACGACGGACATGGTGGCGCGCGATCCCCTTTCCGGCTACGCCTGGGGCGTTCACGCGTTCACGCGTTCACGCGTTCGCGCGCATTGGGGCAGGCCAGCACGGCGCGGCGGTCGACGCGGCGCTCGAAGCAGTCGCGCGCGACCCGACGTCGTTCATCGCCAACTGGGGGCTCCAGAACGCCTACGAAGCCGTTTCCCGCTTTCCCGAAGCGGTCGCCACCGGGCACGCGACGCTCGCGCTTTCGGCGCGACACCCGTGGACACTTGCAGTTCTCGCATCCACATTCTGCGATTGGAACAAGCGCCTTGACGCTCGAGCCGTGCACGACGAGCTGACGGAACGCGCCACGCATGACTACGTACAGCCCGGTATTCTGGCGTGGTCGGCCGCCGCCGCCGGCCTCGACGCGGAAGCTGGCCGGCAGGCAGAGCAGGCGGTTGCGGAGCGTGACCCCTCGCTGGTGCTGTTCCTCAACTACTGGCCACCTCTGGGCGGTGCTTCGGCAGGCGCTGCGGGAGGTCGGCAAGCTCGATGACATCCGGCACCGCCTCGGGCTCACTTGGGATCTGAAAGGTGACACAAGCTGATGATTAGCGACAGCTCCATCATCGCCGTGGCCGGTCTGGTAGCGATGATCGCGCTCCTGTTCTTATTGATCACGCGCTTCAAGTGGCACGTCTTCATCGCGTTGTTGGTGCCGATCCTGCTGTTCGGCCTCATTCCAGGCCTCGACCGTAACGCGTTCATCGACGCCTTCGAGCAGGGCTTCGGCCGGACGATTCAGGGGATCGCCGTCGTCATCGTTCTTGGATCGATTCTGGCGGAAGCGCTGAAGCACACCGGCGGCGTCGAGCGGATCACCTCGTCGATGATTCGGTGGGTCGGCGAGCAGCGGATGCCGCTCGCGCTCACGCTGAGCGGCTTCGTGATCGGCCTCGCGATCTTCTCCGACGTCGGCTACGTCATTCTGAACCCGCTGGTCCACTCGGCGGCGTTGGCGGCCGGCGTGAACATGAGCGTGATGGGGACCGGCCTGGTCGGTGCCATGCAGCTGACCCATGCGATGGTGCCGCCGACACCTGGCCCGCTGGCCGCCGCCGCGCTCGTCGGAGCCGATATCGGAAAGATCATTCTGTTCGGTGGCCTCGTGACCTTCATTGGATCGCTGGCCGGGTGGGCCTACGCGCAGGTTGTCGGTCCACTCGTCGAGTCGCCGCCGTCACGCGAGTTCGTCGGGCAGTCGCTCATCGAGCAGGGGCGCGAAGCGGAGCTGCCGTCGACCTGGGGCGCCTATGCGCCGATCCTGATTCCGTTGGGCCTCATTGCCGGGCAGAGCGTCGCCACGTTGGTGCTCCCCGAAGGACACATCGTCAACCGGCTGATGCTCTACCTCGGCTGGCCGGTCGTGGCGCTCGGCATCGGCATCCTGCTCGCCTATCGACAGACGTCCGGCGAGCAGGCCGCGGCGCGGGTCGGGACGTGGGTCGAGGACGCGCTCCGAACCTCGGCCATGATCATCATGGTTACCGGCCTCGGCGGCGCGCTGTCGCAGATCCTGCGCAACACGCCGGCGGTCGATGCGATCGCCGAGGCGACGGCGGCCATCGGACTCCCGGCGATCTTCCTGCCGTTCGTCCTCGGCGTGGTCGGGAACATGATCACCGGGTCGACGACCGTCGGCGTCATCACGGCCGCCTCGGTGGCGGCGCCGATGATGGACCAGCTCGGCCTGACGCCGGAAGCGACGATGCTGGCCGGTGCCGCCGGGTCGATGATCATCAAGTACGTCAACTCCAGCTACTTCTGGGTCTGCACGTCGCTCTCACGCATGTCGCTCAAGGCGGCCTTGATCTCCTACGGCGGCGTGACGTTCGTCAACGGCGTCGTCGCGATGGCGGTCGTGTACGTGCTGTGGGCCGTCGGGTGGATTTAGTTGGTTAGCTCTTAGACGGGGCTGACTGCCCCGAACCCCGTCGGCGTCGCTAGCTGTCTCTACTGTAGCGACGATGGATGTGATCGCGGTATAGCCTTGCGTGATCCGGTCGCCATCTGAATCAGGGCGCGCGGGCGATCATCCTGGAAGGATTCCTCCAGCTGCTCGATGGCTTTGACCTGGCACGCCCTCAGGCCGGACGGGTCCAGGGCGGGAATCCCCTGGAGCCTGGCGCGGAGCGATGGAGGCTGGGTGTGCCATTCCGGCCTGCCTATTTGCAATCTACGCGCGCGAGCCTTGTCGCACAAAGTGCGTTCTGGTGAGCGGGGAGTGACGATCCTCGAAGGAACAGGGCGATTTGCGTTGGCACGCGGAGTGCTGCGATGAAGCCGCATGGCCAGGAAACCGGCACGTGTGACGCTCGCGTCGCTTAATCATCGGTTCGACGCTGTCGACAAGCGCTTCGACGCCGTTGAGGAGCGTCTTGATACGCACGAGACGCGTCTCGACGCTCAAGGCGAGCGGACGGATCGAATCGAGAGGCGGCCGCGCAAAAGCCTGACCGCTCGGAGTTGCTCGCGCTCCACGAGGAAACGATGGGCGCCATCCGTCAGGTAGCGGAGGGGGTGGTCACGCTCACCGACAAAGTCGACCAGATCAGCGTGAACGTCGCCCGGACTGACTCGATCGAGAGTGACGTGCAGATCGTGAAGATAGCGTATCGCGACCTAAGATCGACGCTTGAGCCACTTGGAGTCGCGATCCATCGATTAGGCATTCTGAATTCCGCTCACTCCACGACCCGCGAGACGGTCTAGACCCGCTTCTTCCCGGTCGCCGGCGACCGGTCTCAGTCGCCACGCCGTCCCGCCGAAGAACGCGAGCAGGTCGGTAGAAGCGAGGGCATGGACGCTGCCGTCCCTGTGGACGCGAGCAGGCCGAGAACGAGCCAGCCCGACGCGAGCAAGGCCCTTTCTGTCGCCTCCGGGAGTCCTGGTGAGAGGTGCGCGTCGGCTCCCGACTTCGTCCCGAGTACCACGACCATGGCGGCGACTTTGAACGCGGTGTGGCTCAATCGCTCCTTGGCCGTGGCGCCTCGTAAACGTATCGGAAGGGGAGTAGTCTAGGGGACCACACAGGGGGGTGACATCTTGCGATCAAGTCTGAAGCGGCGGCGGCTCGTACCGCTCCTCGTGGCGCTTTCGGCGGTCGTCGCGGTCTCGACATGGACCCTCTCGCCCGCGCCATCCGCGGCCGAAGCGGTTGCCCGCGACCTCGAAACCGTCGACCCGGCCGAGGTCGGGCTGTCGGCAGAGCGCCTCGCGCGGCTCGATGCCGGCATGCAGGCGATGGTCGACGACGGCAAGCTGGCCGGTGTCGTGACGATGCTGGCGCGTCACGGAAAGATCGCCTTCGTCGACGTGGCCGGCGTCCAGGACATCGAAAGCCAGCGGCCGATGGCCCGCGACTCGATCTTCCGCATCTTTTCGATGACGAAGCCGGTCGTCGGCGTTGCCATGATGATGCTCTACGAAGAAGGGAAGTGGCGGCTCAACGATCCAGTGGCGCGCTACATTCCGGAGTTCGCCGACCTCGAGGTCTACGTCGAGGAGCACGCCGACGGCTCGCTACAGCTCGAAGCCGCCGACCATCAGATGACGATGCGTGAACTGATGACGCACACGGCCGGCCTCAGCTATTCCCTCGATCGTCGTCACCCGATCAATCGGATGTTCATCGATCAGCAGGTCCGCGACCCGATGCTGCCGCTCCAGACGATGATCGAGAAGCTGGCGAAGCTCCCACTCCTGGCACAGCCGGGTACGCGCTGGATCTACAGCTCGGCGGTCGATGTCCAGGGTTATCTGGTCGAGAAGCTGTCGGGACAGCCGTTCGCCGACTTCCTCGAGGAGCGCATCTTCGATCCGCTCGGGATGGTCGACACGGCGTTCTACGTGCCGCCGTCGAACGTCAGCCGGCACGCGCTGCGACACTCCGCCGACGACAACGGCAGGCTGGTACTGGACTCGCGCGGCGAGCCGTTCTCGACATCACCGCCCGGCCCGTCCGGTGGCGGCGGACTCTTTGGCACCGCCGACGATTACCTTCGGTTTACACAGATGCTCCTCAACGGCGGGGAGCTCGCCGGCCGGCGTCTGCTGGCGCCGCGCACCGTCGAGATGATGCGGACCAACCACATGTCGGCCGAAGCGACTGCGAACATGTCGCCGCGGCGGCGGGGCATGGGCTTCGGAATGGACTTCATGGTCTACATGGATCCGGCGGCCGCCGGCGAGCCACACGCCCCGGGCGCGTACTACTGGCTCGGGATCGACGGCACTTGGTTCTGGATCGATCCGGAGCTCGACTTCACGTTCGTCGGCATGATTCAGCATCAGGGCGCGGCGCAGCGTGAGGTTCACGGGCTGTCACGGAATCTGGCTTATCAGGCCATCGTTCACTAGGGCGCCTTGCACGTGCGTGTCCCCGCTTGTTCGGCAGGGCGCGCAGGTTCGAACGGCATCGCCCAGCGAGCGGCGCAGCATTGGCCTCTCTCGAAATCCGCGTCGTCACGGCGGCAGCAATGTCGCTTTCAGTAGCCTGGTGACGGTTCCTTAGACGGATTTCTCCGAGAGACCAACCGCTGCACCGCCCCGAACCTGCGACGAACTGCTCGCACGGGTCCGCCACATACTCGCGAAAAGCGCGATGGCGGACCGGAGCCCACGCCCGCCGCACGTGCCGTGGTCGTTCTACCTCGACGGGTAGCCGTGGATCGCCAGAACGGACGCGCGGATGACGCCGTGGTCCCCGTCGCCGGGACCGAGCAGATCGACGTCGCGGGTGGCCCGGAATTCCTTCCCGGCCCAGACCAGGAAGAGCGCGGCGCCCTTCGGCGTGAAGCGGTCAACCTCGCTCGAGACGCCCAGCCGAGGAAGCGCTCCGCCGCATAGCGCTGGAGGACCAGGTTGAAATCGGCCGCCATCTCGCTGGCGCGGTTCTTCAGGCGCTGCAGCACGGACGCCGTGACCCTCTTTCCCTCCTTCACTTCGTCTGGGCCGGCCATCACGCGAGTGCCTTGAGGTAGGGAGCGATCGCCGACGTGGACTTACTGGTGCGACACGCCTCGTCGGCGCGGGCGATCTCGTCCGGGGTGGCCTGGCGCTGGCGGAGGACCTCGCCCAGCGCGTCGAGAGCGACATCCTTACCGACGAGACAAAGCCAGGGGTGAAAGCAATCGACGACCGTTCGGGCCGGGTTGGTAATGCGGGCGGGGACCCCTTCGAGCCGCACCGTGTCGACGCCGTATTGGAGCTAAGCGGCGTTGAAGCGGACGACGCGAATCGGCAGCTCGGGGAGGCGCGGCGCCCGGGCCTTGCGCCCGATGCTGACCCAGACCTCTCGCGGGAGCTGGGTACCGATCTCGTGGAAGCGCAGGGCCGTCAGCAGACAGAGAACAGCTTCGGGAACCCGCCGCGCGCAGACGGCGGCGAGGGAATGGTGTTCAGTCGGCGCAGCGTCAACCAGATGGTAGAGGCCCCGGGAGACTCGTTTTGATATCGGCGATCTCGCGTGGTGGTGTGGTTAGCGCGTCTTTCGCGAGCGGTGACCCGCCGCGTCGAGCGACTGAGCGTGCGGCTGCCCATATCCCGGAGGAAACCATTTACCTTTGGCGAGCGAAGCTGATGGCCACAGTTAGCGGCTAGCATGCTGCTTGAGCGAGCTGGTCTCCGGAGGGATGTGGGCGGTCGCGCGCGTCCGGGGCGGGGTTCGGGGCAGCCAGCCCCGTCTTATCTAGACGGATAACCCCCGACCCAGATCGGGCTCGACCAGGCCATCGCGTCGTTCACCTGCCGCACGCGGACGTAGTAGTAGTCGCCCTGCCGCGGATCGTCGGTATCGGTGTAGGTGAAGCTGACGTCGCGCACCCTCGCGGATGATCCGCCGCAGCGTGATCCCGTCGTCCGCCGCAGCGTGATCCCGTCGTCCGGATAGCCCGGCCGGCATCGCGTGGTCGAGGCGACCGGCGCGGAGGTCGCCGAGACGCAGAATGACCTCGGTTCCCTCGATATCGGCCGGTGGTCGATAGAACGGCGGCGCCGACCCCGTCTCCCGCGCATCGTCGAAGTCGAGCACGAGTCGCGCACGTGGCTGCACGTCGGACAGTGTCAGACGAAGCGAACTGGTGTCGCCGCGCGTGTTCGTGGCGAATTGCGCGCCGTTGGCGCCCGGCTCGAGAAACTGCGTCGTCGGATTGACGAAGTCCGATCCCCGAATCACGTCGAGGGTGGCCCCGTCCACGCGGAGTGTGCCTCGCCAATGCCGCCACCCGCGCGGCGCGTCGCCCGGATGCGTCGGGGTTTCGTCCGAGTGGAACGAGAGGAGCAGCTCGGTCGTGGCGCCGGCTCCGGGCCCATCGGGAATATCAACGGCGTAGTCCTCGCTCCAGACGGCCACGTCATTCTTCAGCAGGGTGATCGACTCGATCGGAGCGGTGCCGAGGACGCGGCCTTCGATGACGCGCGCGTTCGCGTACTCGGCACGCTGGCCCATCATGGTGTCGTTGAGCGTCACATCGAGAATGATCCGGTCCCCGGTGGTGGCATAGGTACGCCGGGCCTTCATCGCGTCGAAGATCGCGTCGCGGGCGTGCTCGGGCGCCATGACGGCTCCGAGACCGCCCCGCTGAGCGAGCGAGTTGCGGTTCGGTGCCGAGTAGCCGGGATGCGAGAGATGGTCGTCCGACGCGGCCACCAAGCCGACCTGGTGTCCGTGGGAGAGGTATCGCCGGACGAACCATTCGAACGTGCCGTGCATCGACATTATCTCGATCAGCGGTTCGAGCTGCGGATCCGACTGCCGATAGTCGCCCGGGTTGTGGGCGTGCGGAATGACCAGGACGTCGGCTGGGTCGTAGCGCGCATGTAGCCCCTGGTAGAGCTCGGAGAGGTTGGGATACTCCAGCGCCGATACCCGTTGCTGGTCGCCGGCGTTCCGGAACAGCACGTTGTGGTGGCCGCCGAACCTGGTGTGTCGCGTCCACTCCCACCCGAGGTACGGCGTGAAGCGACCCGGTTCATCGAACGCGCGCACCGCGCTCTTCGAGAGCTCCCATTCCGCGTCATCGAGCCAGACGTCGTGCTCTGAGTGGGTCACGAAGTCGAGACGCGCGTCGTCGCGCGCGAACGTCATGAAGAAGTCGATGGTGCCGATCCCTTCGGCGTATCCGGAATGGCCGTGGGTGTCGCCCCAATAGAGGCGGTGCGCCGGATCGTCTACCACGAGAATCGGGTTGGTCTCGCCGACGATCGACCCGTCCTCGGAGCGAATGTCGATCCAATGGGGGCCGAGCTCGTCGAGTCTCATGTCGACGAGGGTGATCGGGTCGGTGCCCGGTGGGACCATCGCCCGCACCTCGCCGTCGACGAGCACTTCGAACGCCGGGATGTCGCCCGTCGCCCGGTTGAAGTATGTGTCCTCGGCCCGGACCGAAAGCTCGAAGGCTTCGCCCGGCTCGACGACGCTCGGCGCGAATCCATGGACGCCGGCGACGCTGGTGCCGCTGACTACAAACGGGAGCAGCGGCAGCGGACGCCATTCTCCAGAGGCATCGAGGTCGACATACAGCGGTAGTGGCATGCGCGCGCTCGACGTATTGGTCATCAGCAAGCCACGCCCGCCCCCGCTCGTCTCTCCATAGCTGATGGTGACCGTTGCCCCGGTGTCGAGCTGGCCCGAGGCGACCCGGAACACCAGCGCCGGCTGCGGCGCACGGAATCCGCCGTGCGGTCCGCTCGCCATGTAGACGTCGGTTTCAAAGGTGACGTCGGCGTCACTCGTCCCGATCGTGACGTAGCCGTCCGCCGTCGGGTCGTCGGTCTGGAACGGTCCGTAGTTGACGTTGAAGTGGCGCGCCACCCAGAAGCCGCCTCCGGTCACGACAGGATGCGTGCCCACCGTCCACGTCTGGCGAAGCGTTTGGTGCGTGTGGGCCTCGAACGGGCCGAGCGACTCGGCGTCGAGCGAGCCGAGCGCCCCTGGTTCGTCATGGAGTGCGAACTGCCGCACGAGGCGATCGACGATAGCGCCCTGGGCGAGGGCCGCGCGGCCGGCGGGCGGCTGGGTGGCGAGCAGCCGCGTACGCGGACCTTCGAGTCCGACCTCGTTTCCGGCGAGTGAATAGGCATCGACCCAGTCGGCGAGGATACGAGCCCGCGTGGCGATCGTCGCTTCGTCGGTCGGCTGCGCGGCGACGTCGGCTTTCAGTTGCTCGACGTCGTCGCGAAGATCGGGTTCGAGGTAGTCCCCGCCGGGCACCACCCCCGGCGAGCCACACGCAGAGAGAGACGCCAACAGGGCAATGGTTGGAACCGCGGTCAGCGTCGTCACGCCTCAGTCCTGAAGCTCGAAGAGAATGGCCCGTGGCGTTCCGTCGTCGCCCCCTCGCTGCGTTCCTCATTGATCGAGCGGATCGTTCCCCCCTCGAGAAACACCGCGACGGTGTCGGTACGGTGGACATGCAGCGGCACCTCTTCACCTTCCTCGAGTTGGACGTCCCAGATGACGACCCGATCTTCGTCAAGCATCAGTGTCGAGCCGTCGCGGGAAAAGGGCGGGCGGATGTCTGTGCGCGCCTCACGCGGGGGAGAGGTGTACTCCTTCAGGTCGATCATGATCGAGTGACGTCCGGGTGTCCCGATGCCTTCTTCCTTGTGCGTCACCCCCTTGCGCTGAAGGAACACACGAGGAATCTCGAACGGGATCTCGCTGATCGTGAACGTGCCGTCGGGCCGGGTCACCTTGAGCGGACCCCAGCGGAGAAATGTGCCGGTCATGTCGTAGCGATGGCGGTGGTACGGCTGGGGGGCACCGTCCGGCCAGATCACTTCCCAGATAATCACCCGCTCGTTCTCGAACCGCTTGATGACGCCCTCACGCGGGTAGGCGTGGGGGTAGTACGGCTCGTCCTGACCGGTCTGTGCCAAACCGAGACCCGAGAACGGAAGCACAAGCAGACCAATGACTGCGGCGCCGATGTGTCGGGCGGCCATAGACTCTCCTACGGGGATCACGATGTCGGGACGAACGCGAGAAACCGTCGCGGGTTATCGACCAGGATCTTGCGAATCGCGTCCTCGGGCACGCCGGCGAAGCGGAGCTTCGGCACGAACTGCATCAGCACCGACGACCAGCCGTGACCGTAGTACCGCTTGAACTGCCGGACGTTCCCTTGGTCGGACGACAGCAGGATGTGATCCTCGAGACCGGCGTCCAGCAGGTCTTGCACCATCCGCACCTTGTCGGCGGCCGGGATGTCCGAGCGACCCATTTCGTGGCCGAGCGTGTCGAGCCCGATGAAGGCGCCGCGCCTGCCGATGGCGCGGTGGGTCACCAGCGGATTGTGCTCCGGCTTGAGCGTCGCCATATGCCCGATCACGACGTGGGACAGATCGACACCGACCCCTTCGATCACGTCCATCTGATCCATCGCGCAGCTCGGACAGCTCTCGTGCGGCGTATGCGTGAAGATCGGTAGCCCGGTCCACAGATGCGCGCGCGCGATGGCGCGATGCACCTTGCGCTCGTCGGGTCGCATCTCGAGCGATGACGCGATTTCGCCGAAGGCGCCCCACCGCTGAGACGCCGCGTCCGAGACGAGCTCCTCGACGAGCTGGTCCTCGGACGCCTCCGACACGCGGACCGGGTAGATCGCGAATCCGATGTCCTCGAAGTACCCCCCGGCCATGACGATCCGCACCTCGCTCCGATCGGCGATGGCGTTCAGGTTGCGGACTTGCTCATCAGTGCGGCGACCGGTCGCCGCGTCGACGATGCAGCCGAGTCCATCGAACGCACACGCACCGAGCTCCTCGACGGCCAAATCGATATCGGCGCGTCCAACGTGTTCGTGAAACAGCGTCGCGCCGTTCGCGAGCGCCGTGGGATCGGCGTCGCCTTGGAGCGTCCGGATAATTGCGCCCGCCGGGAAGGTCGGCGGCTCGACGCTGGCGAACTGCTGCTGCGCTCGCAGGGGAAGCCCCGGGGCCACTGCCCCGGCTCCGATCATGGTCAACGCTTCCCGCCTCGTCATCGCTGTCATGTGTCCTCCCGAGCGCCAGCATGCTACTACGTGGAGTAGTGCCACGTGCTGCCTAAGAACGATCGGGGGCGCGCACAGCGCGGCCCCGGCGGCACGGAGTGGGGCGAAGAAGCCCCCGGGAGTGCCGCCGGCGGGGTTCGGGGCAGCCAGCCCCGTCTAGAGCGGAAGCGCCGTGGAGTACTTCACTTGGCGCAACGCGAAACTCGATCGGATGCTGGCGACACCGGGCACTTGCGTGAGCGCTTCGTTCAGGAACCGCTCGTAGGCCTCAACGTCAGGGAGCACGATGCGCAGCAAGTAGTCCGAATCGCCGGTCATGAGGTAGCAGTCCATTACCTGCGGCCACTCGCGCACCGAGCGCTCGAAGACTTCGAGCTGATCCTTTACCTGCTTGTCGAGCGTGACCTGCGCAAAGACGGTCACGCCGAGGTTGAGCGTACCCGAGTCGACCAGCGCCGCGTACTTCTGGATGACGCGGGCCTCCTCGAGCGCGCGGACTCGTCGAAGGCACGGTGCCGGCGTGAGCCCGACCCGCTCGGCGAGATCCACATTGGAGAGGCGCCCCTCCTCTTGAAGCACCCGGAGGATGTGACGGTCAATACTGTCCATGACGAGAGCCATGCACGCAATAATATTGCTAATATTGTTAAACACAACCAATATTCGCAATCCTATGCCGCCAAAGGCTTGATAAAATACTGGGTTTGATGGCGACTCAAGCGCCTCCAGCGCAGACCGCTACCCAGCTTCGCTACCTGAGGGACCTCGAGCGGAAGGTTCTTTGGCTGTCGGTCTGGATGATCCATCACGCCAACCACCTCCGCCCGTCGCGGGACGGGTTGAAGGTTGGCGGGCACCAGTCATCGTCCGCGTCCGTGGCGACGCTGATGACCGCCCTCTACTTCGACGCGCTCCGCCCGGCCGACCGTGTGGCCGTCAAGCCGCACGCCAGTCCGGTGTTCCATGCGATTCAGTACCTGCTCGGCAACCAGACGCAAGACCAGCTCGCGCGATTCCGTGGTTACGGCGGCGCCCAGTCGTACCCGTCACGCACCAAGGACGCCGACGATGTCGATTTCTCGACCGGCTCGGTCGGTCTCGGCGTCGCGATGACGTCGTTCGCGTCGCTCGTGCAGGACTACATCCGGTTGAAGGCGTTCGGGCCCGAGCGCGAGCAGGGGCGGATGATCGCGGTCGCCGGCGACGCCGAATTCGATGAGGGGAACCTCTTCGAGGCGCTCGTCGAGGGGTGGAAGCACGACATTCGCAATGTCTGGTGGGTCATCGACTACAACCGGCAGAGCCTAGATGCGGTGATGGTCGAGCGGTTCTCCGACCGACTCGAGGGCTTCTTTCGCAATCTCGACTGGCGGGTCGAGGTGCTCAAGTACGGACGCCTGCTCACGGCGGCGTTTCAACAGCCAGGCGGCGACGCGCTGCAGCACTGGATCGATTCGGCGGAGAACCTACGCTACTCGGCGCTCGCGTACAAAGGTGGCGCGGCGTGGCGGGAAGAGCTCGTCCGCGACCTTGGGGATACGCACGGCATCCGGGCTCTGCTCGACGAGCACGACGACGACGCGCTCGGCCGGCTGATGACCAACCTTGGCGGTCACGATATGGAGACGGTCTGCGACGCCTTCCGGGCGGTCCCAGACGACCGGCCGACCTGCTTCATCGCGTACACCATCAAGGGCTACGGTCTCCCCCTCGCCGGTCACAAGGACAATCACGCCGGCCTCATGACGCCGGACCAGCTGGCGGCGTTCAAGCGGCAGCTGCGGATTGGCGACGGGGAGGAGTGGGACCGCTACGCCGGAATGGAGACGCCCGCCGACGAGCTCCGGATGTTCCTCGAGGCGGTGCCGTTCGGACGCGCGAAGGAACGACGTCACGGCGCCGCGCGGATCGCCGTTCCCGTCCGGTTCGATCCGCCGGCGGGCGAGAAGCTCTCGACGCAGGAGGCGTTTGGCCGGTTTCTCTCGGACCTCGCGCGCCGACACCCGGAGCTGGCCGACCGGGTGGTCACGTCGTCACCCGACGTGACGGTGTCGACCAGCCTCGGATCATGGCTGAACCGTCGCGCTATCTTTGGTCGGCGCGAGCACGGCGACCTCTTCAAGGATGAGCAAATCCTGTCGGCGCTCAACTGGGAGGTGTCGGCGAAGGGACAGCACATCGAGCTTGGCATCGCCGAGAACAACTTGTTCCTTCTGCTTGCCGCACTCGGCCTCAGCGCACCGCTGTTTGGGGAGCGTCTGTTGCCCATCGGGACGGTCTACGATCCGTTCATCAGCCGGGGTCTCGACGCCCTCAACTACGCCTGCTACCAGGACGCGCGCTTTATCGTGGTCGGCACTCCGTCGGGCGTCTCACTTGCCGCCGAAGGCGGCGCGCATCAGTCGATCTACGAGCCGCTGATTGGCTTGGCGCAGCCGGGGCTGACCGCGTTCGAGCCGGCATACGCCGATGAGCTGTGCGAGGTGTTGCGCTGGAGCTTCGAGCACATGCAGGCGGACGACGGCGGTGCCGTCTATCTGCGGCTGTCGACGCGTCCGATCGACCAGCCATCGCGCGACTTCAACACCGCGTTCGCGAGGGACGTCACCGAGGGTGGCTATTGGATGGTTCCGCCCGGGTCGGGCGCCGAGGTCGCGCTGGTGGCGTCCGGTGCGGTGCTCCCCGAAGCGATTGACGCGCACCGCCAGATTGTCGAGGACATCCCGGACGCGGGGTTGCTCGTCGTCACCTCGGTCGACCGCCTGTATAGGGGCTGGACCGACAGCCACCACGGCGCGATCGACGCGCCCCCGCCGCACGTCACCCGGTTGCTTGGCGCGCTTCCCGACCGCGCCGGTCTGGTGACCGTGATCGACGGCCATCCAGCGACGTTGTCATGGCTCGCGTCCGTGGGGCGGCATCGCGTGATCCCGCTCGGCGTCGATCGCTTCGGCCAGTCGGGCGACCTTCACGACCTGTATCGAGAGTATGGTCTCGATGCGGAGGCGATGGTCGACGCCGCGGCGCGTCTTCTCGTGACCGCGGCTCGTTAGCCGCAAACGATGTCCACCTTAATCCGTCTCCCCGAGCTCGCCGAGTCGATGACGTCGGCCACGCTCACGACCTGGCTCAAGCGTCCGGGCGATCGCGTCGCGACGGGGGAGCCGATCGCCGAGGTCGAAACCGACAAGACGACGGTCGAGCTCCAAGCGCCGGCCGACGGCATTCTCGACGACATTCAGGTCTCGGCCGGGACGGAAGATGTGGCCGTCGGGACCGTGCTGGCCTTGGTCCGGGACGCCACCGTCAACGATGATGACGACCCACGTGCCGACGTCGCCGCGACACCGAGCACCGCGGAGCCGGCGAGGGCGAACACCACCGCGACTCCTTCCGCGCCCCGTGACGTCGAGGCGGCCCGCCCGATGGTGAGCGCCGATACGGTCTCATCGACCGACGTGCCCTCAACACCGCTCGCGCGACAGATGGCGGCATTGGCCGGCATCGACCTCGCCGGTCTGACCGGCTCCGGCCGCGCGGGGCAGGTGACGAAAGCTGATGTCGAGCGGCACCTCGGCATGCCGTCGGCATCGGAGGCTCGGCCGGAAGCGCCGCCCACGCCCACACCGCGCGCGCCGGCAGCGCCGCTGTCGGACGTCGCCCATACGGATGAGCCGCTGACCGCGATGCGGCGTATCACCGCCGAGCGAATGACGGTGGCGAAGCAGACCATTCCGCACTTCTATCTCGAGGTGTCCTGCGCGGTCGACCGATTGCTGGCGTTGCGTGAACTCAAGAACGCCGCCTCTGGCACCACCGATGTCACCGTGAACGACGTTGTCGTGCGGGCCGCGGCGCTGGCGCTCACGGCGGTTCCCCGGGCCAACTCGGCCTGGACTGGCGACGGCGTCCGCCTCTTCGAAACGGTGAACGTCGCCGTGGCGGTGACGACGCCGTCCGGTCTCGTCACCCCGGTGGTCCGTGCCGCCGACACGAAGGACCTCCAGACCATCGCGGCTGAGCTTCGGGCACTGACCACGCGCGCGCGCGGCGGCAAGCTCCAGCCGGCCGATTACACCGGCGGAACCTGCACCATCTCGAACCTCGGGATGTTCGGGGTGTCGAGCCTCTACGCCATCCTGAACCCGCCGCAGAGTTGTATTCTTGGCGTCGGTGCGATCCAGTCACGTCCCATCGTGCGTGACGAGGCCGTCCACGTGGGGTCGATGATGACCGTCACGCTGTCGGCTGACCATCGCGCGATTGACGGCGCGACCGGCGCCGAGTTCCTCCGGGCACTCAAACAGCGCATCGAAGATCCGCACGAAGTATTCGGGTAATGCCACGACACACAGATCTGAAAATGCCAATGTCGAAAACGACAATTACGGCAACGGCGGTGACCCTGACCGTCGTCATTTAACTCACCGACAGTCCGTGGGCCCAGACGCGCGGGGTCGCGGAGCATCTGGCTGCGGCCCGCGCCGTGGCCGAGACGGCGGGCGCCGACGTGATCATCTCGAACCACGATCGGTTCGACGATGCGCATCAGAAGATCGCGGGGTTGGCGACCCGCGGTGCGGGCGACCCCCATCCGTACGTGCTCGGTCAGGACGCGACGCTCGACTACTTCGATGTAGTCGAGCAGTGCGCGCTTGTCGGTTTGGCGCGAGTCACCCAGGAGCGCGAGTTGCCCGCTAGGATATGCTTGCCGTCGCATGTCAGCGACCTTGTCGAAATTTGCGTCAACCGTCGAGGGGGAGACCGCCTTCACCGTCTTGGCGGTGGCCAAGCGGCTTATCGCCGACGGCAAAAACGTCATCGAGCTCGAGGTCGGGGACAGCCCGTTCCCAACCTCGCCCGAGGGTCTCGATGGCGGCATTCGTGCGATACACGACGGGCAGACGCACTACGGTCCATCGCTCGGGCTTCCCGACTTCCGCGCCGCGGCGGCGACGTACATCAACGAGCGGTACGGTCTCTCGACGACGGCCGAGAATGTCGTGGTCGGTCCGGGCGCCAAGATCTACGAGCAGTTTTTCTGCGAGGCATTCGTCAATCCGGGGGATGGCGTGCTCGTCTTCAGCCCGCACTTTCCGACCTACCCGGCCAACATCCAACGGCGCGGCGGGCGGATGGTGGTGTCGAAGCTGCGAGCGTCGCACGACTTCCGGCCGAGCCTCGACGATGTGGAACGGTTCCTCGTCGAGGATCCGAGTCCCAAAGCGGTCTTTCTCAACAGTCCACATAATCCGACCGGCGGTGTCGCGACGCTCGATGATATCGAAGGCCTGGCGTCGCTCATCCGCGGGAAGAACGTCGCGGTCTTCAGCGACGAGCCGTACGACGCGATGGTCTGGCATGGTGAGCATCACACGCTGCTGGCCCAGCCCGGCATGTTCGACCAGTGCGTCGCCGCCTACACGTTCAGCAAGTCGTTCAGCATGAGTGGGTGGCGGCTCGGGTATGCGGTGTCGAGTCCGGCGACGATCGAGGTCTTGGGGACGCTCACGAACACGGCGCTGTCGTGCGTGCCGCCGTTTACCCAGATGGCCGGCATCGCCGCCATGGCCCGCGACGGCGCCGTCCGCGACGAACGGATGGCCGACTTCCAACGCAAGGTGGCGTTGCTCGTCAAGGGGCTCAACGCGATTGACGATGTGACCTGTTTGATGCCGCGGGGGACGTTTTACGTCTTTCCGTCGATCAAGGCGCTGTGCAATCGGTACGGGATCACCTCACACGGGCTTGCGTTGTTCTTGCTCGAGGCCGCCGACGACGAGAACGGTGTCGCGTGCCTTGGGGGAGAGTGCTTCGGCGCCGCCGGCGGCGGGTTTCTGCGACTTAGCTGCGCCGAACCCGACGAGCGCCTCAGAGAGGCGGTCGCCTTTGTTGCCGACGCGGTGACGCGGAAAACGCGTGTCGAGTCCTACCTCGCATCGCATCCACAGTATTTGTTGTCCGAACCGTACACCGACGATTGACCTAGCCCCAGGCGCGCACGGCGCGCCCGCCGAAGCGGAGTGGGGCATTCGGGGTCCCCACGAGCAACGGCGACGGGGCACGGGGCAGTCAGCCCCGTCTCAAGGAAGTCGACAGCGCCTCGATGCAGGTGGGACACACCTGCCGGGGGGACGCCTTTCGGAGAATTCCAAAGGCCTCGTCGGGAGCGAGGGGGTGGCGGTACGGTCGCTTCGCCGACAACGCCTCGAACATGTCGGCCACGGCGAGGATTCGTGCAGGTTGGGACAGTTAGTCGGCGGTGAGTCCGCGGTGGTATCCGGTCCCATCGAGCTTCTCGTGATGTGCGCTCGCGAGCGCCGCGATGTCGCGGAATGGTGCGACGCGAGAGAGGATGTCGACCGTGTACGCCGGGTGCCGTCGGATCTGATCCCATTCGTCGCCGTTGAGACGGCCAGGTTTGTCGAGGATCAAGTTCGAGACACCCAGCTTGCCGATGTCATGGAGCAGGCTCGCCCAGCGGAGATCGCGGACGACGTCGACGCCGTAGTCGAGGTGCGCCGCCATCGCGAGCGCGATATCCGTCACCCCCTCGGAGTGCCGCAGCGTCCACGGCGACTTGGCGTCGAACGCGTGCCAAGGCGCGTGCGACCGTGTCGAGACGGTCGAGGGTGGCCATCCTGACGCGTTCCGGTGGCTCGACGGAGACAACGTCACTCAGCAGGTTTTTGGTGCCGAGTCGTGACCAGAACTCATGGTCTGAGCGCAGGCTGTCGAGGGCGCTCACCAGCGCCGGGTCGAACCATCTGCTGCGGCGCGCCGCCGCGACGTCCAGGGCCAGGTCGAGGCCCCCGACCGTAAAGAAGACCTCGACGGTCTGGGCCAGACAGACGACGCGCCCGAACGGCGGGATGGCGTCGCCGCCGAGTCCCAGCGGATAGCCACGGCCGTCCCAGTGCTCATCGAGCGTCCGGATCGCCTCCGCGGTGGTCTCGGGAAACCCGAGCATTGCGGCGATGTCGGCGCCGCGCTCGCATCGGATCGTCGTGAGCGTCCGCGCATCGCGCTCGCGGCAATACCGAGGCGGAGCAGCGTCACGGCGCGACGCCAGCCGCCCCGCCCCCGCCCGGTTACGCGGACGGCGTACTTGGCGGCCTCCACTCGGCGCGACCAATCGGTCAGCTTGTGCTCCCGCTTCGTATCGAGATCGTCGGCACCGAAAAGCGAGCCGACACGCGCGGCGTTCGACGGGCAGCCGAGGTCCGTCATCAGCAAGGCATAGAACAGACCGCCGCGGTCGCCCGGGAGGTCGGCGATCTCGGCGAGGCGCATGCCGATGAGACATGTGTGAACCGAATGTCCCATCGGTTACCCCTCGGTGATGTCAAGGGCATAGGACAAGGCGGAGAGGACCTCGGAGAGCCGGAATTCGGTCACAGCAATAAGGCGTCGGTCGCCGCGTTACCGGCGTCACCCGCGGGGAGGAAGGAACGGAGGGAACGATGGGGGTGGGCGCCACGACCTGTGGGGGTCACGACACCCACCGCGTCGGGTGCAGGCTACGGGAGGCCTTCAGCTTTCTTCATCAGGTTGGCGTGCGTCTCTGCAACCTCGAGCCCGCCTTCGCCCTCCTGCCAGCCGGTACGGCCGTCGCCATTGGCATCGTTCCCCGAGAGCAGCTGCTGGGCAAGCGTGTTGAGCTCGGCCACCATCCCCGAGGCGGCCGACGCTGAGCCGGCCATCTCGATCTTCTTCGCGAGGGCGACAATTTCATCCGCGCGCGCGACGGTGTTCCGCGCCGATGTGGCGACGTGGGTCGCGTGCGTCTTGATCGCGTCCGAGGCGCCCTCGGTGTTCGCGGCGGCCTGGATATGCTTTGCGGCGCCTTCCGCGCCTTGCTTCACGCCGTAGCCCTTGCCGGGACCGTTCTCGATTTGCGTCGGGTCGACGGCATGAAGGACATGCGCGGCATGTCGCTTCATCGCGTCGAGATCACTCGGATCCTTTGCCGCGAGCGAGGCGTGCCGCGCCGCAATCTGCGCCTCTTCGATCGCGGCTGGGAGCAGGCCGACCATGTCAGGCGTGTCGTTCCATTTGTCCATCACGTGGCCGATGTGATTATGTCCTGCGCCTTGCTCCGCGCCGAGGTTCGCGCCGGCGAAGAGCGCCATGGCGGCGACGAGTGCGAGACTAAGAGTGGCTATGCGTCGCATCGCTATCCCCCCTGGAATCGAGTGCCATCCGGCCGAGGGCCGGAAACGTGTGGCTGACCAGCCCCTTATATACCGTGGGTCGAGGCACCGCGACAAGCGAACTCTTCGCTACAGGTCATCAGGAGCCGGCCGGCAAGTATTCCTTGCTGGAGAGAATCGCCATGAAATGCTCGGCCGCCACCGCCCCGGAGCCCGGGTGGCACGTCAACTGAATCTTGGCGAGGTCGAAGTCGCTCTCTATCAACACCATCCCAACGCCGGTGTCGCCGACGAACGTCCGCCCTTCAGGGAACATCTCCGCGACGGTGAGGACGCAGGTGCCATGCGGCGGGACCGTGCCCGAGAAGGAGCGGCGCTCGCCTGCCGCGTTGATGAGGTAGGCGGTAAAGGGGGCCTCGTCGTGATACCGCCGCTCATTCGCACTGTTGCTAATGCACACCTCGGTGACGTACGGCTCCCGGAACCAAGCGCGGTAGTACGCCCGATAGGGCACCTTCCCGCGTTCGGCCGCACGCCTCGGCGAGTTCCACTCGCCGCTCCACATCATGATCCACGCGGCGCCGACCGGAGTGCGGTACTCCACAAGCGGCTGCAGGACAGGCGGATACGCCGCCTTGCCGTCATTGGTGAACGCCAGGACGATGTGGCCGACGAGCGCCTCCTGGTCCGGAGGCAGCATGTCGACGAGATGGCCGCTGGGGTCAGCGTGCCGCGACGTGCCAGCCGCCAGCGTGACCGCTCGGCGACCAGCGTTCCCGCCTCGTCGTACAGATAGAGATCCACCCAGAAGTCGTCTTCGATCGCACCGTGACTGTTGAAGAGATTGATTGTGGTTGTCAGCGCCGGCGAGTGGATCGCGAAGAAGGGATTCACCCGGCCCCGGTCGAGAAACCGGTGTTCGTGGGCCGGAGACGGCGTCATGTCCGGGTACCGGTCGCCGCCGTGGTAGGTGGAGTTCGACGCGCCGGTCGTTACGACGTAGGGTCGAATGTACAGGCCGGTTGCCGTGTGGCGCCCGCTGACCGACAGCGGCTCACCCTCGGCGAAGTCGACCGCGTCGGCGACAAGGTCGCGAACGCGGAGCCGATGCTCCGAGAACGGGGCCAGCTCCGGGCGGTAGGTCGCGTGTCGCC
Source organism: Vicinamibacterales bacterium (assembly GCA_963662965.1). Classification (GTDB taxonomy): domain Bacteria; phylum Acidobacteriota; class Vicinamibacteria; order Vicinamibacterales; family UBA8438; genus DTWD01. The sequence continues at coordinate 2,257,364 of OY759970.1, forward strand.
GGTCTTGACGATGGTTCTCAACCTTGAGCATGACACTGCCGCTCGGATGGCGGCCCGGTCCGTTCACGATCGCCAGCGTGCTCTCGCGCGTCGCGGTCTCCTCGACGACGATCTCCGTGAACTCTTGTCCTGGCGATCCGTCGAAGAACGACTGGTCGTTGTGCAGGCAACAGATGCGCCCGTCGTCGGAGTACCAGTCGATCAGGCTGTAGAGCCGAGAATATCGCTCTTGAAGCACGACCGGTGGCGGATCCGGCGTGGACGCGAACACCGCCAGGACCCCGTCCTTGACTGGCGCCGCGCGGCGCACGGCGGACGGCTCGAATCAACGAAAATCGCCTGCCCCTTCCGCGGTTCGTGCGTCCACTCTGCGACGAGACGGCCCGAGTCGTCGAACAGAGCGAAGGTGAGGGTGAGATCGGTGTCGTAGCGCGCGTGGCGATACCACAGCACCGAGAACAATGTGTGCGTGTCGCCGGTCTCACGCCACCAGCAGAGGTCGGCCCCGAGCGTGTTCGGAGGAGGGACGAACGGCGGTGGGATGGCAGCCGGCACAGATTCTGTGTACAGGGCCGCTACTCGAGGTCGATCGGCAGGGTGGCGCGCCGCTCGTCGCCGCCGTCGACGACGAGCGAGTACGTGCCCGGTTCCCAGCTCCCGGTCGGCGACGCGAAGAAGAGGTCGCCCCACGCGACGCGATGCTGGTCGGTATCGAAGAGCTTGTCGGCGATGCCGTCGAACGGGAGGACGAAGAACCGGAACTGGCGACCACGATGCCGCACGATGTAGGCGCCGATGCCGTGTCGCGACGTGCGGGCGGCCTGCACCAGCAGCCGGATGCGCTGGTGATCCTGGGCGAAAGTGCGTTGCGAGGTCAAGTGGACGACGCGACCATCGGGGCGCACCAGGTGGATGTCACCCCGCTCGATGGTCATGTTGTCCGAGGATGTGATGGCCGCCTCGACGAGCAGCCAGCGCGAGTCATGGTTGCGCTGTGAGTGGTAGTAGGCCGCGACGACCTGCAGAGTGTCGTCGTCGTACTCGACCGCGGCACGTCCGCGATCTTCGGTGTTCGGGAACAGCTCCCGTGGCGTCTGGTTGCTGGTCTGCGCCGACGGGGCGACGGCGAGCACGCCGACGGCCAGAATCGCAGCGCCGAGAGTGTTGAGCGGATGACTCATGGAAACATCTCCCGGCAGGTCAGTCCGCGCCGGACGCGGACTGTGGCATCGATGACACTTTTATCATACTGGAGACGGCCCCCGTTCTGACTGGCAGCCCGTAGTGAAAGCCCCGCTGCATTCAACCGGCGATGCATCCCGTCTGGCGACGTCGCTCCTCGGTCACAAATTCACGATTTGCTCTCTCGTCGCGCCTTGCCACTCGGGCGCCTCGCGCCGGTCTCGGTGCGACGCAACACTTTCACTGCGGGCTGCTAGGGAGGCCCCATCGGCGGATCTGCTCGATGGCACTGGTCGTCAGGGCGGTCTCTCCCGCCGCGACCGCTTGGAGCAGCGAGGCTCGGGGCGCACGCAGCACTGTCGTGCCCTCGAGTTGCGGTCGCACATAGACGCAGTCGGGATGCCCGGCCTCGCGCGGGCGCTCGCCACGACTTCGGCAATCCGACACGATAACGTGGGTCGCACCAAGCGCCGGCGACCGCGCGAACGCGATCGGGAGTGCGTCGCTGAGACCGCCATCAGTAAACTCGCACCGCTGCCCCTCGAAGACGATCGGCCTCGGCGGGAACATGCTCGGAATCGAGGCGCTCGTCGCCACCGCGTCGTACAGCGGCACGGTGTCGTGGGCGTCGGTGGTGAGATACCGCGGGCAGTCGTGCGTCAGGTCGTGGCAGACGATACCGAGGGCCCGCACGCCGTGGTGAAGCTGGTCGAACTGGCTGGACTGAAGCTGACGGAGGCGTCGAGGAATGACGCCGGCGAACGGCTCGATCATCCATCGCAGCCGTCGCCGGGACCGCAGGTTCAGGCTGTGTGCCACCATGTGGCGGCCCTTGAAGACGCGCGCGTCGGCGATCAAATCGTCGATCGTCAGACCGACGGCCGCATAGTACGCCGCGATGATGGCGCCGGCGCTGACACCGACAATGCTGTCGAGCGGAACGCGGGCGGCGGCGAGGCGCCGTAGCACCCCAAGATGCGCCGCGCCGCGCAGACCACCGGCGGACAGGACGAGCCCGATGCGAAGTGAGTCCGACATTGCACCAAGAATGACATGTGTCCTGGCCTCCAGCTCGGTGGCCGCAGGCCCCGTCTAATTTTGGTCGTCGACTCTCGACGCGACGAAGTCGACGGCCGAGCCAACGGCGTCGCCGGCCTTGCGCATGTTCTGCCTGACCGTCGGGCCATGCTCGTCGACCAAAGACGCGAGCCAGGCGCGCGCGTCCGATCCCTTGACGGGCGCAATCAGAACGCCGACGCCGACGCCGATAAGGCCCGCCAGGACCGCTACGGCGGACAGAGTAAACAGACGTCTCAGAATGCCCATCTCCCGAGATTATCGGTCGCATAGCGGCGGCGCGACAGGGACGGTACGGCGCCAGACACTTCCTATATGCTTAAGAGCCGCCTGCTTGCACCGGACACCATCCTAATGAAACCTCGACGTTATTGGATGATCCTGCCGATCGTAGCTTCGATGGCGACGACGTGCGACGAGTCGCCCCGTGGCGCTATTCCGACCCGAATTGTGCCGATAGAGCTGCGTCTCGTGAGCCAGCCGGCGCCCGACCCGCCACCGGAGGATCAGATATTTTTTGAGGTGTGCCTGACGAAGATGGACTTCGAGACCAACATCATCGCGAGCTGGCGGAACCGCGATGTCGTCCTCCTCGACGAAACGGCACCGAACGTGTTCACGAAGCAGTTCGACGACGTCCCGACCGGCTTGGCCAACACGATGTCGGTGCGCGACGTCAACGAGTGTCGTCGCAATGTGAATGGGGATGGCACCGTCATTACCGGCGTGACGATCAACGGCACGCCGATCGAGCGGTTGGTGCCCCGTACGCGGGTGTTGACGTTTCTTGTGAATAACGATGGCACGGTGTCGTCGCTGCCCCTTGAGATGCCGACGGTCGAGTAGATCGGCCGGCCCACGGTCGTCCGCCGCCGGCTCATAGCATGAGACGCATGAGACCCGCTCCGATCACGACGGCGCTGGTCCTGGTGCTCGTCGCCGCCGCTGCGACGCCGCCCGCGTCCGCTCAGTCCCGGGAAAGAGAAGTGACTCGCTCGATCCGCGAGGAGGGGTTCGAGCGCTCGCAGGCGATGGAGACGGTCGGCTGGCTCAGCGACGTGTTCGGGCCGCGCGTGACCGGCACGCCATCCATCGAGGCGGCCAAGGACTGGGCGGCGGAACGGATGCGTCGGTGGGGGTTGCGTGTCTATGAGGAGCGCTTTCCCTACGGTCGTGGCTGGTCGCTCGAGCGCTTCCACGCGCACCTGATCACGCCGCAGGTGATGCCGATCATCGGGTACCCGAGAGCCTGGACGGCGAGCACGGACGGCACGATCACGGCCGACGTCGTGCGCGTCACGATCGCCTCGCGCGACGATTTGAATCGGTATCGTGGCACCCTCCGGGGAAAGATCGTGTTGACGCAAGCGGATCGTGACGTGCAGATGCTCGACGGCGAGCTGGTGCTTCGCATGGACGACGACCTGCTAGCGACTGCGGCGAAACCGCCAGGGGAGACGTCGACGCAGAGAGAGAGCGGCGGAACCGGATCGTGGCTCGACGACTATGTCCATGAGTTCTTCGTCGACGAAGGTGTCGTGGCGGTTTTGGACCGAGGCAGCGACCTGTCGCGGGTCGGGGGGGCTCCGCTTGGCGGCGAGCTCGTGTGGCCGACGCAGCGGACGGACGGTGGAACGGTGTTCGTCGGCGCCGGTGGCTCACGGGCCAACGATGGCGCCGTCGTGCCGTCGGCGACGATCGCCGTCGAACACTACAACCGCCTGGTGCGACTGCTCGATCGGAACGTGCCGGTACAGGTGGAGATCAACATCCAGACCCGGTTTCATGCCGAGACGCGTCCCAATGGGTTCAATCTCATTGCGGAGCTGACGGGCACTGACCTCGCTCACGAGGTGGTGATGCTCGGCGCGCATTTCGATTCGACGCATGCCGCCACCGGGGCCACCGACAACGCGGCCGGCGTGGCAGCGGTGATGGAGGCGGTGCGCCTCCTCCGAACGGTCGGCGCGCGGCCGCGGCGGACGATCCGGATCGCGCTCTGGGGGGGAGAAGAAGAAGGATTGCTCGGCTCGCGCGCGTATGTCGAGCGCCACTTCGGTGATCCGAAGACGCGGACACATAAGCCGGACCACGCGAACTTGTCGGCGTACTACAACCTAGACAACGGCACCGGTCGCATCCGGGGGATCTGGCTGCAGGGACATAGCGCGGCCGCACCGATGTTCCGCCGGTGGATGCGCGATCTCGCCGACCTCGGCGTCACCACCATCGGTCGCCGTTCCACCCGCGGCACCGACCACGTGGCGTTCGATGAGATTGGGCTGCCCGGATTTCAGTTCATCCAGGACCGGCTCGAGTACAACTCGCGCACCCATCATTCCAACATGGATGTCTACGAGCGCGTGCAACCCGACGACCTCCGGCAGATGTCGGTGGTCGCCGCGATTGTGGCCTACCGCACCGCGATGGGTGACGAGCGGCTGCCGCGCAAAGACCTGAGATAGACTCGGGCGAGCCGGGAGCATGGCCGGGGAGGATCGATCGATGACGACGAAGTGGGTGGGAGCGCTCGTGATGACCACCGCCATGGTGCTCGCGGGGTGCGGCGGTTCCGGGAATGGTGCTGATAGCGCCGCGGCGGCGCCGGCCGCCACAGGAGACATGTCGGCCGCCGACCTGCCGATCGTCCCGCTCGACGATGTCAAGGCGAGTCAGAGCGGGTCCGTGTGGCAGGAAGTGGCGAACACCTCCATCAAGGTGACCTATGATCGACCGGTCGCTCGTGGTCGTGAGCTGTTCGGTGGGATCGTGGCGTTCGGCGAGGTCTGGAATCCTGGTGCGAATGATGCCACGGCGATCGAGTTCAGTCGCGACGTGACCATCAACGGCAACGCGCTGCCGGCCGGGAAGTACAGCTTGTGGGCCATCCCTGATCCCAACCGCTGGACCATCATTCTCAGCACGCAGGCTGACGTTTATCACACGCCGTACCCCGGCGAGGAATTCGATGCGCTTCGCTTCATGGCCTCGCCGCGACTTGGCGAGCACGTCGAAACGATGGCGTTCTACTTCGCGTCGGTCGAGAAGAAAGACACCGAGCTTCGCCTCCACTGGGGCGACACGTACATCCCGCTCAACATCACCGTTCCCTAACCCCATGTCCGGGCGCGACCGCGGCGCGATTGGGCGCCGAGACTTTTTCCGCTACAGCGCGTGGGCCGGCGCGTTCGCCGCTGGTCCCGCGGCCTGCCGCGCCGCGGCCGAGGAGCGTGCCGCCGGTCCGGCCGCGGCACCGCCGCCGTTCGAGCTCGCCGAGGTGTCCATCTCCGACCTCGCGGCGTCGCTGGCGTCCGGCGATCGCACCGCCCGGAGCGTGACCGCCGCGTATCTCTCACGGATCGAGCAGCTGGACCGTCAAGGGCCGACGCTCCGCAGCGTCATCGAAACGAACCCGGACGCGCTCGACATTGCCGAGGCCCTGGACCGGGAGCGAGCGGACGGGTCGGTGCGGTCGCCCCTGCACGGAGTGCCGCTGCTGCTCAAGGACAACATCGACACCGCCGACCGCATGACGACGACGGCCGGCTCGCTGGCGCTGCGCGGCTCGATTCCGTCCGAAGATTCGACGACCGCGCGCCGACTACGTGACGCCGGCGCGGTGCTGCTCGGCAAGGCGAACCTGAGCGAGTGGGCGAATTACCGCTCCACTCGGTCATCGAGTGGATGGAGCGCGCGAGGCGGGCAATGCCGCAACCCGTATGCGCTCGACCGGAGCCCGTGCGGGTCGAGCTCCGGGTCCGGTGTCGCCGTGTCCGCCAACCTCGTCGCCGCGGCAATCGGCACCGAGACCGACGGCTCGATCGTGTGTCCCTCGTCCGCCAACGGGATCGTCGGCATCAAGACGACGGTCGGGTTGGTGAGTCGCGCGGGGATCGTGCCGATCTCCGCAACCCAGGATACGGCCGGACCGATGGCGAGAACGGTTCGCGACGCGGTCCTCGTGCTGGGAGCCATCGCCGGCGTTGATCCGCGGGATCCGGCAACCGCCGCGAGCGAAACCCGTAGCGTCGACGACTACACGCCGTTCCTCGACGAGGACAGCCTGAACGGCGCACGGATTGGCGTCCAGCGCAGCACGTTCGGCTTTCATGAGGAAGTTGATCGACTCATGGCGGCGGCGATCGAGCTCATGCAGGATCGGGGGGCCACCATCGTCGATCCCCTGGACCTCCAACCGAACGCCGTCATGCGGCGCGCGGAGAGGGAGGTGATGTCCTACGAGTTCAAGGCCGGCTTGAACGCGTATCTGTCCAACCTTCCCGACGCCGCGGTTGGGTCGCTGGCCGACCTGATCGCGTTCAACGAGGAGCATGCCGCAGATGAGATGCCGTACTTTGGCCAAGAACGGCTGATTGAAGCCGAGCGCCGCGGTCCGCTTTCTGACGCCAGATACCGCGAGGCCCATGCTGCAGCGCGCCGTTTGGCGCGGGACGAAGGCATCGATCGGGTGATGGATGCCGGCAGCCTGGATGCCATCATCGCCCCGACGGGGGGTCCCGCCTGGGTGATCGATCTCGTCAACGGCGATCACTTCGGTGGCGGGAGCTCATCGCTCGCGGCGGTCGCCGGGTATCCGAACATCACCGTCCCCGCCGGGTTTGTGCACGGGCTACCGGTGGGGTTGTCGTTCTTCGGCCGCGCGTGGAGCGAGCCGACGCTGATCCGGATCGCCTATGCCTTCGAGCAGGCGTCGATGCATCGGCGGGTGCCGACGTTTCTGCCGACGGCGGAGGTTGACGCATGACGAACCTACTCGATGAAGCGCTCGACGCCTGGGCCGATGCGCGTCGTGGCGTCGAGGCTGAGCTGAGGCGCGTGCCGCCGGGCAAGCTCGGCTTTCGACCCGAGCCGGGCGCGCGGTCGGTGGCGGAGATCGTGTTGCACATCGCCGACACGGGCCTGATGTGGAGCGGCGAGCTGACGAATCCCAGCGGTGATTTCACGCGCAAGAGCTTTCCGGCCTTCATCCGCGAGTACGGCACCCCGCGGTCCCGCCGGCCGCGCGACAAGACCGGATTCATGCGGGTGCTTCGCAACACGCACGCGATTGGCGTGCGGCAGATTCAGGGTGCCGGGGAGCTCGCGATGCTGCAGACGATCAAGCGCTTCGACGGCCAACCGTGGACGCGGCTGGCCTGGATGCAGCATGGGATCGCCCACGAGGAGTACCACCGTGGCCAACTGGCGCTCTACGTGCGACTTCTCGGCCGCACGCCGGCGCTGACGCAGCTCATCGAGTCGAGCGGTTAGCGCGGGCATCCGGCACCGCAGCCGCGGTCGGGGGATCGCTCCGAACGCCAGATCGTCTCGGCGGACATGCGAGAACCGAAGCGCATCAACTTGGACGACTCGATCCGGTTCGCGCTGACCCGGTGAGAGCGTGACCTCGTGGTCGACCGCACGCTAATTGGTGCTGACCTTGAGAGACGGCTGTGGCTTGCTGTCGTCTCAGGATCGCGCCTGGTCGTGAGCCTGACTTTGGACGAAGTCGACGAGCTGGCCGGCTACATTGCCGCTGAAGCCAATCATTGCGACGACTCGAAGACCCAGACCGCACTTGATGGCGTCTACGATCGACTGGCTCAACTTGAAACTGAGTTTGCCGACTTGCAGCGACGATGAAACGGTCCAACCATCGAATAGAGCCAACAAGACAGCTAGAGAACATGAGTGGCGACGTTACGCCAATCGGTTCAGCCGGTCGGAGGAGCCGAGCCCCTCGGAGACGCCAGGTCCTCCAGTTTCTGGTCGTCCTGAGCAACACGAATCCTCTCGTCTGGCGGCGCCTTCACGTGCCGGAGGGCTATTCGTTCTGGGATCTGCACGTAGCCATCCAAGACGCCATAGGTTGGCAGGATTATCACCTTCACGAGTTCCGGGTCTTGCATCCCGAACGTGGGACGATCTAGCGGCTGGGTATCCCGGATCCGGAGTTTCCCGACGAACGCCCGTGTCGGGCGGACTGGAACGTACTCCTTGCAGAGTACTTCGACTGGGAGTCCCTATCGGAGAGACCATCCGCGGTGTACGTGTACGACTTTGGTGATGACTGGCACCATGTCGTGACACTGGAAGAGTTCTTGCCAACTCGTTCGACGCGGCGCCCCAAGTGCGTTGCTGGGGCCCGCGCCTGTCCACCGGAAGACTGCGGTGGCGTGCAAGACTATGCCGAGTTCCTCGAGGTCATCGCCAATCGTCAGCACCCGGACCATTCGCAGCTGATGGAGTGGTCTGGTGGCACGTCTGATCCCGAGTCGTTCGACCCGGCCGCGATTCGTTTCGATAGTCCACGCCGGCGATGGAAGAAGGCGTTTAAAGAGTGAGCCGTCGCGAGATGTGAGCCGGTCAAGATTGCTTCGATGACAACGATAGCGATTCCGGTCAAGCTCCGAGACGTAGTCGAGGCAATGGATCTGCCCAGCCAGGATTGGCAGTCGTACTTGAACCGAGATACAGGTGAGATCGTCACCGCGACTGACGAAGACCGCTGGTTGGTAGAAGACGGCATGAGTCTGGACGATGTGCCGGCCTGGCAGCAAGAATCATTGCCGAAAGTTCGCGAGGCCCTTGAGTCGGACCGGTTCCTTGCGCTGCCGGGGAGCTTCGAGATTCACGAGTGGTCCATCATGGAACGGTTTGCACGAGACCAAACAGGCGACCGGCCGGCTGATGAACTCCTCGATTCCCTGCATGGCCGCGGCGCATTTCGCATGTTCCGGTCGGCGGTCCGACAGCTGGGCCTCGAAGATGACTGGTGCCGGTTTCGCGAATCGGCGTTCGAGGAGATCGCGAAGGAGTGGCTGGAGGCTCATGGTATTCGATACCAGCGATGACCGAGCGGTGGCCGCACGCCGGCGCTGATGCAGCTCATCCAGTCGAGCGTTAAGAGGTCCCACGACATCGACATCAGCTCGACCGCTCGAGAAGCAGATCGCCGTCGTCGCCGGTGCAACGCGTGGTGCCGACCGTGGCATCGCGCGCGCCCTTGGCGAAGCGGGCGCGATCGTGCTACTGCACCGGGCGAAGTGTTCACGGCGATCCGTCGCCGTACGGGCGACCGGAGACCATCGACGAAACGGTGCCATGATCACCACCGAGGGCGGCACGGCGTTTCCCGTTCGCATCGACCATACGATCGAGTCCGAGGTCGAGGCGCTCGTCAGACGCATCGAGACCGAGCATGGCCGGCTCGACGTCCTCGTCAGCAGCATCGCCGGCGAGGACCCCATGATGGGCCAGTGGGGTTCGTTCTAGAAGGCGGATCTGAAGCAGGCGGACGCCATATCCAGGCAGGCGCTCGTCTCCCACATCATTACGGCGAAGCACGCGGCGCCCATCATGATTCGTCAGCGCCGCGGTTTGATCGTCGAGGTGACAGAGAACGACATCCTCGTCGGGGGCGGCAATCCGATGTCGCAAGTGGTCAAGCTAGGACTCAAAGGGCTCGCGCTGAACATGGCCACCGAGCTTAGACCCCACGGCGTGGCGGCGGTTGCCATCACGCCGGGGTTTCTCCGGTCCGAGGCGATGCTGGAGAACATAGGGGTCACAGAGGCAAACTGGCGAGACGGCGGCAAGAAGGACAAGAACTTCCTCGAATCGGAGTCGCCGCTTTTCGTCGGGCGGGCCGTGGCCGCGCTCGCCAAGGATCCGAACGTCCTCAACCGATCGGGTCAGCTGCTCAGCTCGTGGCAACTTGGCCGAGAGTGCAAGTTCACCGACTACGACGGCCGCCACCCGGATTGGGGATCGCTGGCGATCGATTTCTCGGTCATGCCCTCATCGCTCGTGGACATGTTCAGAACCGGCACCCAACTCCAGCTCGATTGGCTCATGACGGTGACGGAGCACACGAGAGACTTCCTCGCCAAGATTCCGCAGGCACCCCGCGGCAAGCCCTGAGCCATTCTCCACCGTGGGCGGGTCCTGTCATCGGACCGTCACTCGCCTACGGCTCAGGACGGTACGGGCAAGAAGGGCCCAAAGATTTCCCATTGCTCGTCTTCAATAAATGCAGCAGCGTCTATCGCGAGCAATTGAGATCGTCAGAAACCCTACTTTCTGTGACGCAGACGCCGAACCGGCGAAAGTGAATACTCCGTCACCAGACTGCCGTCCCAGTCCGAGGTCAAGTCAATGCAGTGCTGATCCGGGTCTCGGAAGTAAGGGTTTGACCGCCTTCCGCAAGCTTGGACGTTTTCTTCGCAAGAGCTTTGACCTAGAAAAAGCGCAGCGAGTAGCTCACTCTCACGCCGCGCCCGATCTCGGGTGCGAGGTCCTTAATGAACGACGTGTGGTTGCGATACAGCGCGTTCGTCAGATTGTAGCCGCGGACGCTGAAGATGTGGGCCGCGTGCGCGCGCGGCCAGACATACGACCCGCCCACATTGAGGACCGACGCGCCGGTCGTCGTCGTCTCCCCCTCGAACACGTGGTCCTGGTCGGCGGTCCAGATCCACTCGGGGCTCACGGTCAAGCCCCGAAAGATGAGGTCGGCGCTCACGTGTGCCTGAAACGGCGGAATCCTCGGCAGCGGCTGGTCGGAAGCGATAAACGTGGCGTCGACGAACCCGAGCCCGACGTCGACCCAGGCGGCCTCGTGCACGCGCAGGCTGCCTTGCGCGTCCAATCCCGTGAAGCGACTGTCGTCCTGCCGGAACTCGGCGGCCCGAAGTCTGCCGATGACGTCGCCGGTCAGCGCGGGGAAGACGAAGTCGTCGATGTCGTAGACGTAGACGTTGACCTCGCCCCGCGCCCCGGACGACTGGTGGCGTACGCTCAGGTCGAACCCGAGGCTGGCCTCGCGCTCGAGGTCCGGGTTGCCGACCTCGAACGTCAGGTTGCCGACGTGCGGCCCGAAGTTGTAGAGCTCCTCGAGCGCTGGTGCCCGATACGAGCGGGTGAGGTTGGCGACGACAGTTCCGCTCGCGCCGAGGTCCACCTGCAGTCCGGCTGAACCGGACGCTCCGAGGAAATCGCGGTTCCGCACCGGTGGCGGCACCAGTGCTTGTGCATCACGGTGCACCGCCGCGCGCCGGTCGACCTGGTAATCGTTCGACTCGAGGCGTCCGCTGAATTGCACGCGAACTCGTCCGAAGTTGAGTTCTTCGTACACGAACGCCGCGAGCGCGGTCTGCGTGGTGGGCGGGGCGAGCGCTTCCTCGCCGACCGACAGGTAATCGCGGCGCAGCGACCAGGCGCCGAACTTGCCCGATAATCGCCCGACGGGCCGCTGGTCGAGCTCCGCCCGCACCACGACCGACTCGTTGTCGAAGGTCGTCCCGATCCGATCGAGGCCGTCTTCGGTCTCGATCTCCTCGTGGTGCCAGTCGAGGTAGCTCACTGCGACCCGCACCGTGTCGAGCCAGCGCAGGCCGAGACCGCGCGCGCCGACGTCGACCCGGACACTCTGCCGCCGGTGATCGAGATCGATCAAGGGGGCGACGTCGCCTTCTCCTTCCTCGGACTCGAACGCGCCGGCGAACGGAATCCCGTACCGCCCGTCCTCGATCTGATATCCCGCACTGAAGAACCCTGTCGGTCCGAGGTAGCCAACGCCGGCGCGGCCGTTGTCCAGCCGCCTCGCGGAGTTGACCACCGGCCCCTCCGGGGTGTCGTAGTCGTCGGTCCGCCGACTCCCACCCCCACCCCACAGCTGCCATCGCTGCCGGCCGAGCTGGAAGCTCCCGTTGGCGCTGGCCTGCGAGTCGGCCGAGCTACCGTCGGTGGTCACCTGCCCGCGGAACCCGTCGGACTGCGACGTGAGGAAGCTCTCGTGCGGTGTAATGGCGTTGACGACGCCGCCAACCGCGTTGGAGCCGTAGAGCAGGGTGGCGGGCCCGCGAACGATCTCCAGACGCTCCAGGCTGGCCGGGTCGATCGACACCCCATGGTCGGCCGACTGCGCCGAGAGATCCCCGGTCCGGATGCCGTCCTGCATCACCAAGACCCGGTCGCCGTCGAAGCCCCGGATGATCGGCCGGCTCGTTCCGGGGCCGAAGCTCCGCTTGGCGATGCCCGGCTGGTTCTCCAACACTTCGCCGATCGTCCCCTGGATGTTCGTCGCGAGGTCGAAGGAGTCGAGCGTCGTCACCACGTTGAACGCGTCGAACGTGCTCTCGGCTACCGCCGAGGCGGTGACGGTCACTTCTTCGTGCACGGGTGAGAGCTGCAACACGAAGTTGACCCTGGCCGTCGCCCGGGGCTCGATAGTCACCATCTGGCGGGCGGCGGTCAGGTGCTCGCGCTGTGCCAGCAGCTCATACGCACCGGGCGGGAGGTCGTCGATCTCGAAGTGTCCGCGCTCGTCGGTCGTCGTGACGCGGCCCGGGCCAATGACGAGCACGATGGCGCCGTGCACCGGGTCGTCGATGACGTCGAGCGTGACCGTGCCACGCACCGCGCCGGTCTCCTGAGCCGTCAGGATGCCGACGTGTGTGAGCCCGAGAAGCAGGACCAATACGAGGGTAGATCGCGACCATGATCTCGTGGATGGAGCCAGTGGCGCGAGGGCTTCAAGCCGTGTCTGGAACGACCTAGAGTCACCGCCGCAGCCATCACGGCGCGTCATTTTCTGGACATTCGGACGTCAAACGGCGGTGAGTTCAACCGGTCAATGCAACAGTGTGTTCGCCAGTCTATCAGCAGGCGTGGCATAGCCCAGTGTCTTGCGCGGTCGTGCGTTAAGACGTTGGGCCACGGTGTCTAGATCAGCCTGTGTGCAGTGTGCCAGGTCGGTGCCATGTGGGAAGTACTGTCGAAACAAGCCATTGGTGTTCTCGTTCGTGCCTCGCTGCTAGGAATTTTGCGGATCGCAGAAGTAAACCTGGATCTGGGTGGCGACGGTAAACGTCTTGTGCGCCGCCAGTTCGTGACCGCGGTCCCATGTCAGGGACACCATGAGGCCCTCGGGCAACGCACGGATCGCCTGCGAGCGCGCCTGGACAACTCGGGTCGTGTCCTTCCCGGGCAGACGCACTAAGTGTCCGCGCAGGAATAACTCCCCATTTTCAACAGCGGGGTTGGAGCGTGTAGTTCCAGGCGGGCAGGGGTTCGAGCTCCTCCAGAGCCAGCGTGTTCATGTCTGCCGCCGCGATCTTGATGCCCTTCACATAGGATCGGCGAACCAGGTGAGCACGAACGCGGAGTCCGGTTGAGGTGCGCGTCGTTCGGAGGTAGTTGAGAATCGTGTCATAGCTGTCGAGCGGCTTGCCAGCCCAGTTCTTGCTCACCTCGCTGAACAGTCGATGCTCGATCGGGTTCCACTTCGAGGCTCCCGGCGGGTAGTGAGCGACGGTGATCGACAGGCCATGTCGGTCGCAGAGGCTGCGCTGGAGCCCGAACTTCCAAGCGCGGCATCTGGCGCCGTTGCTTCCTCCGCCATCGGCGAGGATCGCCAGTTCGCGGGACCCGGGGTAGCGCGTCGCGCCTTCGGTGCGCCACCACTGCTCGATGGCGTCCACGGCGAACGACGGGGTGTCGTAGGTCGTGCCGACGAACATCGTGCCGCGATTGGCCTGCAGGTCATAGATGCCGTAGGGAATCGCGATCCCCTCGGCCTCGGACCGGAAGTCGTGGTCGTTGACAACCACGGGCGCACGATTCCAGGCGACGCCCGCGTTCTTGAAGTGGCCAACCAGTTCTTTCTTCTTGGTATCCACGCTGATGATCGGCGCCGCGTCAGTGACGAAACGCTCCCGAAGCGAGGCGATTTGCTCGAATTGCTCATTCCGCCGTGCCGGCGAGCCAGTGGAGCGTTTCTTCTGATTGACGCGCAAGGAGAACCCCAACTGCGTGAGCAGCCTGGCCACGGTGCGTGGGCCCACGCTGATGCCAAGCGACTGCAGCTCGGCGGCGATCTTCTCGGTGGTCCTTCGGGTCCATTTCAACCCGGACATGGGGTCGCCCGCCGTCTCGTGCGTCATCAGCTCGTCGATGCGTGCGATGACCGCTGGCGTTTTTTTTCCACCGGTCGGCGTCCGGCGCCAGCCCGGCGGACACGCTCGACAGTCACATCGCGGTCCAGGAGGTGGTGCCGCCCGCGGGCCACGGTCCCCGCGTCCAGCCCCAGCAGGTCGGCGATCGCCTGGTCGCCTCCGTGGCCCATCTTGAGCGACTCCAGGCCGGCGTACAGGCGTCGCTGTTGCTCATCGAGCAGGCTGAAAAACAGCACAATCGATGCCTTGAGCTCATCGGGGAGGACATCGACGTGCGGCAGCCGCCCCCCGAGTGGGGTCGCCGCGTCACGGACCCGGCGCGCGGTGAGCTGAGCGTCCCTCGTGGCGGTATCGGGGGAACAGTACAGATAGCGCCCGGCGAAGGACGCACGCGCCAGCTTCTGCTGACGGACCAGCCTCAGCAACGCCCCCTTCACCTCCACGTTGAGGACCCCCTCGAGCTCGGCCACGAAAAATCCGGCGTCGGCCTCCTGGACCAGCGCTTCCGCGGTGGCCAGCAATGTCCCGCGCCGCGAAAACCACACCGAGCGATACGACCACAGGCCCCACGCATCGTACTGGGGGATATCGGCCAACGTGTAATATCGCCCGCGGTGGGAGTAGCTGGTCTGATAGGACAGCTCCGCCAGCTTCCGGAAGATCGTGATGTCCGCTGCGCTCCCCAGGACGTCTTTCAGCTCGGTCATCGTGGCGATCTTCTGCTTCCGCAACAACGTGGTGAGGTCCCGCGCGCGATAGTGTTCGGTTCGCATAATGATAGAGTAACACCTGCAAAGGAGATACTCTATCATTACCTTGCTACCTCGCCGCGGGTGGCCATCGGTGCTACAGGCTGCAATTTCAGGGTCGAGAGGGCCGGCGGACTCAACTCGGTGGAAACCCGTCAGCTAGAATTCCGCCAACAACACTGGAGTTATTTCTGCGCGAACCCTAAGGATGAGCTTCCGTAGCACGTGCCGGTGACAGTGCTCCTGGTCCTCGTCGCAATGACAGAGCAAGGTCACATTGCCCTCCTTGGCAACGCGCTGGGCTGATCAAGTTGACAGTGCCGTCTTGAGACCTTATTCAGGCCATGCCGGCATCAGCTCCCAGTAGAGGTGTCCTCCGGTCGCCACACCGTCCTCCAGGCGCGGGCGTCCACCCAAGCGCAAGACATCGCCATCGAGCTGATAGAGCCGCACCCCGTCGGTCGGTTCGCTTGGCCGCGACCGCCCTTCCTGATGGTGAACCACATACGGCGGGTCGGCATTTTCGTGCATCGTAAACGTGCCGAAGTACCCACCATAGGTCTGATAGGCCTCCAGCGCCTCATCGGGTGTCGGTGTCGCGTCGGCGTAGCGCGCACGTCCCTCTCGTGGCGTCAGGTGCACCATCATGTGCCCGGTGGGCGTGTAGATAATGTAGGACCCGGCCCGGCTCTCGTTCCGCTGGTCGTGGCTGACCAGCTGCCCATCCCGCTCCGAATACCGGTCGGTGTACAGGAGCTGACGGAACCCGACGAACCGCTTCCCTTCTTCGGAGAGCTCCACGTCGGGCAACCGCTGCCAGACGACTTGTCTGGTGGCTTGCGTCTTGCTCCCGTCGGCGGCGGCCGGCGTGAGGATGAGTCGGTCGCCTTCGAAGTGGTAGTAGCGCTTGGCATCGAGCTCACCGGACGGATTGATCGTGGCAAGCCGGTGATGGACGAGATACTTTCCGTCCTCGTCCTCATGCGTGCTGAATGGGCCGTAGTAGGCCGTGTAGCCTTGGAGCGCCGTCTGGGCCTCTTCTGGTGTCGGCTGCGTGTCGGCGAACGGCGTTCTGCCCTTCGGCATCACGTTCACACCCATGTGACCGGTGTCGCTATAGGTGATGTATCCGACGGAGTTGAACCCCTCCACCGCCTGCCAGTTGCCGTCCGCATCCTTCGTGCGGCGGCCGACGATCTGATAGGTCCCGACGACCCGTGCGCGCTCGCTGTCGGCCTGCGCCGACGCTTCGCTCGACACCGAGTTCGCAGCCGCAGGTCCACCTACCGCTGGCAGTCCGTGAACCGCGGACACGCATACGACCGCCGCAACGATCCCGGCACTTCTGACTAGGCTCACGATGCGTCTCCTTTCGGACGACACGATCATAGAAACAACGATTTCTGCGTGGGAGGTCGCAGCATACCACTTCCCCCCCGCGTCTCGAATTCCCATGAGCACGCAGCGTCTCATGGCTGAAGTGGGCGTTGTTATGCGGTGCGCTGGTGCGAGTGAGCCGAGTCTGGGACCTGGCCTACGGTGCGACCCGCTGACTGCACGAGGACGCCGACGTCTTCGGGCTGCTCGATGAGGTCATCCGAATGTCCGACCGGTTGTTGTTCGTATCGAACCCCGTCCGCGCATAGCTCCGGTTCGAGTTCTGACTCCCGAAGTCTGACAGCGGCGACCCCTCTTTGTACGCGGACCCACTGCTCATACCGACCTGGTCCACGATCGTGCCGTCCGGCTTCCGGATGGCAAGCCCGCCGTTGCCCGTAAAGCCAGTGCCGAACGTGGCGTCCGTCGGCCCCTTGTACCCACTGGAGTGGGAGTTCCCCAGCAGGTAGTGGCATCCCGGTCCGAGGACGACGCTGCTGGGAATGTTCCGCCGGTTGGACGTCGTGCCTGACGCATTCGAGCCCCAGAGTTCCCATCCGCCGATATTCACCGAGTCAGCCGAGTCATTCCGAAGCTCCACAAACTCATCGCGGGCGCCGTTGAGGCCCCGCGCGCGGAACTCGTTGATCACGACACCAGCGCCGGACGCAAACGCCGGCAGGGGCGTCGGATCGGTGACCGTGACCAACAGCGATCCGCCGACGCCTTCGTACAACGCGATGATGGTGGCTGCACCGGGAGACTGTCCCGTGACGCGTCCGGTTGACGTCACGGTCGCGACGCTGACGTTGTCGGAGGACCACGTCGCGCGATCGGTGACGTTCATCGTCGTGCCATCAGACTGGGTCGCCGTCGCCGTCATTTGCACGGTGGCGTCGCGCTCGAGCGATGTGCTTCCGGCGACGCTGACGTTCGTGACTGTTGGCGCCGGTGCCGGTTCTGGCGTTGCTGCGCTCGACGTGTCCCAGTCGCTACGGAACATTTCCTCCAAGTAGAAGTAGGCATCCGTGCTCTCGATTTGGATCGGGACCTCACGATTGTTCTTGTTGGAGTTCTCCGAGCCATTAATGCTGCCGACGTGGACGAATCCGACCCCGCCGATCTGCGCCAGCACCATCTTGTTGTGGATACCGCTGCCCGTGGGATTGCCAAGTCTGGCTTCGAGGTTGAGGTCCTCTGCTCCGGCGACGCTGTCCACATAGCGCGCAGTCGCGGCGTTGCTCCTGGCATCGGTTGGGTCGTCGAATTGGCTGTCGAGCACGAGTCGCACTTCAGCGCCCCGCCGCGCCGCCCCGATGTACGCCTCGAGCCGAGGGTTGGGGTCGTCCGCTCGTGCTCTGCGACGAACGTGGTCAGCGTGTGCTGCGGCGGACGTTGCAGAACTGGGTGCGGCGTGCCGCCCGTCGGGGCAAGGTGCAGAACAGTGGTGTCCATGTGCTCCGGCACACGTTCTGTTCTCACCTGGCGATGCGTGGTGCGCCCGCACGAGCCATCCAAGAGCTGGCTGGACATGCCGACTTCTCGACCACTCAGCGTTACATGCACCTCAGTCTCGCTGCGTTCGAGGGGGCGATTCGGCTCCTAGATCAGCCGTCACGCGATCAAACTTGTGGAGACATTGTGGAGACGGCCGATCCCGAATCAGGAAGTGCTGTGGAGAGAAGCAGTTAAGTGGCGGTGAGGCAGTCCGCCACTAGTAGTTCTTGTGCGGTTCCTCATGGTGCCGCCAAGTTCGCTTACCATCTGTATAGATAGCCACTTATGGCTTCTTGACGTTCCATTTGGTTTCGCGTAGTCTCTCTTATGATGTGGTATATAAAGGGGGACTCGTTGATGGCCAGGAATGGCAAGAAGCTCTCGGCGGCGTTCGTCAAGACGGTCACCGAACCCGGCAAGTATCACGATTCGCATGGCCTGATCCTCCGGGTCATGCCGTCCGGTTCCAAGCAGTGGGTACAGCGGCTGGTCATCGCCGGCCAGCGTCGGGATCTTGGCCTGGGCGGGTACCCGCTGGTGACGCTCAGCGAAGCCCGCCAGCGAGCCTTTGACAACCGGCGACTCGCGCGCGCGGGCGGCGACCCGCTGGCGCTCAAGCACCGTCCTGACGTGCCGACGTTCGCAGACGCCGCCGAAACGGTGATCGGGATTCACGCCGCCGGGTGGAGAAACTCCGGCAAGAGCGCGCATCAATGGCGGGCGAGCCTTCGCGACTACGCGCTGCCGCGGCTTGGCCACCGCCGGGTGTCGGACATCACCACGGCGGACGTGATGGCCGTCTTGCTGCCGATCTGGAGCGGCAAGCGCGAGACGGCGCGGCGCGTGCGCCAGCGCATCGGCGCGGTGATGAAGTGGGCCGTCGCCGAGGGGCACAGGCACGACAATCCCGCCGGTGACGCGATCGGCGCGGCGTTGCCGAAGAACGGCGCTGTGCGCCAGCATCAACGCGCCTTACCGCATGCCGAGGTCGGCGCCGCGCTCGCCAAGGTGCGCCAGTCCGGTGCGTACCGGGCCACCGTGCTCGCCTTCGAGTACCTGGTCCTGACCGCGGGCCGGAGCGGCGAAGTGCGCGGCGCCCGGTGGGATGAGATCGACTTCGACACCACGACGTGGACCGTGCCCGCCGAACGTATGAAGGCGACGCGCGCGCACCGGGTCCCGTTGTCCGCGCGTGCGCTTGACGTGCTGCAGGTGGCACGGGCGCTTGCCGATCGGTCGGGCCTGGTGTTCCCGTCGCCGACCGGCCGCGCGCTGTCGGACAACACGTTGAGCAAGTTGTGCCGCGAGCACGATCTCGGGTGCGTGCCGCATGGCATGCGCAGCTCATTCCGCGATTGGGCCGCAGAATGCTCGGACGCGCCGCGCGAGGTCTGCGAACTCGCGCTCGCGCACGTCAATTCGGATCGTGTTGAGGCCGCATATCGGCGAAGCGACCTGTTCGAGCGGCGGCGCGAGCTCATGGAGGATTGGGCGGGCTACATCACGGACCAGAGCGTTCGCCATGGATGAACGCCGGTACGCAGACATCGCACGTCAGATGCTGCACAAGAACAAGATCGAGAACGATGACAAAGAGTATTGGCTCGATTTCTTGGAGGTCATCGGCACCAGAGCGTTAGAAATGGATGAATACCGGAACGCCCACGTGGCGCGTCAGATGCTGCCCGTGGACAAGATCGAGATCCATGAGGAGTATTGGCTCGCCTGTGTGGAGGCCGTGCGGGAGCAATTGACCCGTTGGACGTCTACTGAGATGTTCGCCCGACATCTGGCGCAACGGCCGGAACGTGTCGTGGTGTACATCAAGGCGTCGACGAAGTATCGGGCGGCATGGACAATCCTGACACGCCTCCTACGCAAACTGCGCCGACAACAGCTTTCCTTGAGTTGCTCGAATGAACACGAGCGGGAGCAATGCGAGGCTGCGCAGTGTGCGCTGACTGAGTGGGCATGCGACGTGGCGGCGGGCATTCGCAAGAAACCACAGACGCGCGGACAGGACAAGTACGCGTTGGCAATTCGCGACGCCGTCATAGCGTCGACAGTAAACGGGATTAGGAATCTAGGAGCGAGGCCGGCGACTTCTAATATCCATCCAGGGCGATCCGCCTGCCATGTGGTCGCCAACCGGATAGGTTTATCCTACGCGGCGGTCCGCACCATCTGGCAGAACAACCAGTTCTTGTTCAAGAAGTGACGGGCACGTGGACTGATCCCCCGGCGAGGGTAAAGAAATCCAGTTGTTTGTTCGTAATGACAGCCCTGATGCTCAGGTGGCATTCTGTGCTCTCAACTCGGCCTTTGGAGATCGCAATGCCCGACATAAAAATCCTTCGCCGCCCGGAAGTCGAGCGGCAGACCCAACTTAGCAAGGCCAGCATCTATCGTCAGATGCACGCGGGAACATTCCCGAAGCCGGTGCAGCTTGGCGAGCGCGCCGTCGGCTGGCGGTTGTCCGAAATCGACGACTGGCTTGACACCCGCAAGCGCGCGAGCTTCGACCGCGAGGGATGAGCGCCTTCGCGGCGCTGCACGCACGCGGCGCGCATTTCGTCCTTGTCCGGACCAACAAGCGCCCCATCGCGAAGGGATGGCAGACAACGCGGCCCGACTTCGCGCACGTCGAGCGCCACGCAAGGGGCGATGGCCTGATAGGCGTTGTCCCGGCTAGCTTGGGATGTTTCGTCGTTGACGTCGACGAAGGCAGCAAAGCCGGCGTTGAAACGGTGCGCACCGCCCTGGGCGACCCGGTCGCAGTGATTGCAACTCGCCGCCCAGGCGGCTTTCACGCCTGGTACCGCGCGCTCGAGGGAGAAGTCGGAAACCAAAAGTGGAGCCTCGACGGCGCAGCCGGTGATATTAGGGGATCGGCGGGTTACGCGATCTTGTGGGACGCGCGCGCGGTCGCTGACGGGCTGGCGCAACACTTCGATGATGCGCAACTGGCGGACCCCGGTCGGCTGCCGAGGGCGGCGACAAATGGCACGCGCGGGCCGGAAGCGGTACGAGCCGCACCAGTTGGCGCGCGTAACGACACGCTCAACCGCGAGGTGTTCCGGGCCGCGACGCGGGGCGAACTCGACAAGGTCACCTTCTGCGCTGCAGCCATTGAAGCCGGGTTGCCGCCCCGCGAAACCGAGGTCACGCTCGAGAGCGCGGCGGCCGCGGGCGCGGCCCAGGCGTCGAGCGCCGCCAACCCGGACACGCTCATGGTGGCTGCCGCGCTCGCCCATGCGTGGGAGGGGCAATACGCTTATTGCCCAGGGCGGGGCTGGTTCTGGCGACGCGACTTGGAGCTTTGGCAGCGCGACCAGGAGAGCCTTCGGCTTCGCCAAGGTGTTTCGAACGCGCTTCGAGAGGCGCCCGCGTGGAAGGCCATCGTAAGGCGTATCCGCACCGTTGAGGTGGTCAAGGAAATGGAACCGCTGCTTGCCGAGTTCGGCGCGTGGGACGCCGACCCGGAACTCGTGGGGACGCCTGACCAGCGTGTGCTTGACCTCCGCACGGGGGAAATTCGCGCGGCCACGCCAGAGGATCGCATCTCCCGACGACTCGGATTCGTCCCGGACACAAGCCGGAAGGCAACGCGGTGGTTGCACTTCCTCGAGGAAACCGTTCCGGTCGAGGACAAGGCCGTGAGCGTGGCCTTCCTGCAAAGATGGTGCGGGTACACCCTGACGGGCCACAACCGCGAGCACAAATTCCTGTTCCTGCTCGGCACGGGCGGCAACGGCAAGGGTACATTCCGCGACGTGCTCGCAGTCGTTTTGGACGAGTACTACCTGGGCTCGCCAACTGATGCGATCTTCGGACGGTTTCCGCAGCACCGGCAATGGATGGCGCGACTGGAAGGTACGCGTTGCGCATCTGTTTCCGAGCCGTCGCCAGGGGAGAAATGGCGCGTCGGTGACCTCAAGGACCTTACCGGCGGCGGCAAGGTGACGGCGAATTTCATGCGCCACAATTCCATCGACTTCGAGCCGGTCTGCAAGCTCATGGTGCTCGCGAACGATGCGCCGAAGTTAGACAGCGTTGATAAAGCCATTCGACGGCGGCTGATTCTAATGCCCTTCACGCGCACGCCAGCGGCGGTTGATCCAAAGCTGTTCGAAGCGCTGCGAGCCGAAGGCCCGGCCATCCTCGCGTGGATGGTCGACGGGGCGGCGGCCTACTTACGCGACGGCTTGGGGCAGATACCCGGCACGGCGCAAGCCGCCGCGAGTGAGTACCTGGCTGGCGAAGACGAAATCGGACAGATGATCGAGGACGCGCTTGAGATCGGGCCGTATCAGGTGACGAACAAGGAACTCATGGGGGCCGTGGAAGCGTGGTACGAGACAAACGGCGGGGGACGACAGCCGCCGTCGGTGCGGTTCGTGACCAAAGAATTAGTTAAGCGCGGTTTTCAACGTGATCGACGCAACTACAGTCGCGGGATCAGCGGACTCAGGGTGCGCCAGTGACGGGAGTGACGATAAACAGCGTTCTTGGGGTTACACCTCTACGCGCGCGCGGATAGGTGTAACCAGAAAATTGCCTTAGTTGCGTCACTTCCGTCATTGGCGGTAGTACCTCAGTTCGCCTGATTACGTGTAGCTCGTGAAGTGTCAGCCTCTGGGGGCGCTACAGTGAGCAAGTACGATCCCCTTACTAAAGGGAAAAAGTCGGCGCGCCGACCTCACCTGGGTGCGCAGGGCCGGATCCTGCGTTGCGGTCGACACAGAGGGTCTGACCGTCGCCTGGAACGCGGTAACCGATGCGGACGCGCATCCCGTCCGGTGGAAATCGTTCGTGACGCCGAGGCTGGCCGCCAGATGCGGCGTTCCGTTGACGGCGAACAACAACGGGTTGCACCGTCTGGGTGGTCGCCCGGAGACTGGCACGTGTCTGTCGAGGAGCGGGCGGGATGGTCGAGTGTGACGGTGGGCTGCACAGATCCGGAGCGGAGAGGCCCGAGCGTTTGCCTACTGCGTCTCCACACGGCTGAACCGCCATCCGGGGTGCGCGCCTGCCGGTCATTGCCGTGACTGCGGCGAACCCGAGCAGCACCATGACTCACTGCTGCCCGCCGGAACCGATGGCCGCGGCCATGCCTAGCTGCACCACCGCTGCTGGAACCCGTGGGCACGAGGGCCGCAACGCGCCAGCCGTTGCCGCGAGCGCGGCGATGGAGACCGAGGACAGGAGCATCTGACCATGGCAAGGAAGACGCCCACGAGAGGACAGGAAGCGACGACCGGCGTCGCCAATGATCCTGACTCTCGAACAGTCAGGCTGAAGAAACTTGGCGGCTCCCAATCGGACCACTGGAACACCAGCCTCGCCAATCAGGCGGCTCGGGCCATGTGGGTGACGAACTCCGATGCGGCAGAACGAGACCGCCAGCGCAGCATCACCGCCGCCGCGCTGGTGCTGGAAGGCATGATGGCGGCGCAGCTACTCGCCGCACACAACGCGGCGATGGAATGCTACCGTCGCGCCATGCTCGGCGAGCAGACCGTCGAGGGACGGCGTGAGAACCTGAACCAGGCGACCAAGCTGTCGCGCACCTGGGCGACCCTGCTCGACGCGCTCAACCGCCATCGCGGCAAAGGCCAGCGGTGGTTCAGGGGCTCAGGATGTTGCCCGACACCAAGCTGGAACGGCTGCCCCGCATGGCGGATTTCGCCCTATGGGCGTCAGCCTGCGAAACCGCGGTCTGGTCCACTGGCACCTTTTGGTCAGCCTATTGCGGCAACCCGGGACGAAGCGGTCGAAAACGTGATCGAGGCCGATCTGGTCGGACAACTTAGTCCTCGTGCCATGGACGAGACACAGGCGACGACACTGGCCCCGTGGGACCGGCTCGGTCCAGGCGGCCGCGCCGTGATCGACGCCGATCGAGAGGCTCGATGATTCCCAGGCCACCTGCGTCGCTCGTCGGCGTCGGCACCGAGGAATGGACACGCGTCGCCACGCTGCTCGTCGCCCGCGGCCAGTGGGACCCGCTGCGGTCCACCGTCCTGCTCGCCTACTGCGAGGCCTATGCCGACTGGCACCGGCTGTCGACCGCGGCGCGCGGGAAGGAGCTGATCAAACAGGGCGAGAAGCCCGTCCCGAATCCGCTGCTCCCCGTCATCGAACGCGCCCATCGGTCTGTTCGCGCCGCCCTCGAGGAGCTACTGCGTCCGGCGCCGTGGGCGAAGGCCCCCGCCCCGAGCTCGTCGCCGGCTGCGGCGGAGGGGATCTGGTGCCGGCAGCCGGGCGAGACGGCCAGGGCCTATGCGGCGTTCTGCTCCTATCGTGAGCTGGGCGAAGGCCGCTCCCTGGTAAAAGTAGGGCAAAAGCAGGGGAAGAAGCGGGCCCTCGTGGAGACGTGGTCAACACGCCACGATTGGGTTACACGCGCCCACGCCTGGGACGAACATCAGGACGCGATCGCGCGGGCGCTCAGCACCGACGCGATCCAGACCATGCGCGCGAAACATGCGAGCACCGGCTGCGCGCTCCATGACGCGGGGCTCGAGGTCCTCCTCGCTCGCATGGAGGCCTGGCGCACGAACGGAGGCGCGCTCCCGCTCACGCCGACCGATATCGTGCGCATGGTGCAAGTCGGCACGGCCCTCGAGCAGTCGGCCCGCGGCCAGGCGGTCACGGTCCCATCTGTTCCGACGGCCGAGCCGCTCGAGGCCTGGGCGTCTCGGCTCGAGGGGCTCCTGACGCTGAATGCTGACACCGAGATTCACTGAGCTCGCGGACGCGCTCGGCTTCGGCGCGCCGTCGTGGGCGGCCTGGCGCGCAGCCCTGGCCGTCATCACCGGACAGGGCCATCGGCTCGACCCCACACTCGCGGCACTGGCGCGGCGGTGTCTCGGCACCGATGCCCCGTTTCCGACGACACCCGCCCGCGAGGTCTGGATCGTGTGCGGGCGCCGCGCGGGCAAGTCGCACATCACGGCGTTCATTGCCAGCATGATTGGCATCATGCCCATGCGTAGGGTGATGGCCTCCGGCGAGACGCCCGTGGTCGGGGTGCTCGCGCGTGACACCCGCCAGGCGCGCGTGGTCCGCGACTACGCCGGCGCCATCATTCGCAGCGTGGCCCCAACACTCATCAGGACCGACATACAGCAGCGGATCGAGCTGGTTACGGGTGCCCGCGTGGAGGTCCTACCGGCCCTGCAAGCGACGGTCCGAGGCCGCACGTTTACGGCGGTCATCTGCGACGAGATCGCCCATTGGTGGACGGACCGGGACGCGGCCTACCGGGATCTTGAGATCCTGCGGGCGCTCCGCCCAGGGCTCGCGACGACCGGAGGCCCGCTTCATCTGCCTGTCGTCGCCGTGGCGCCGCGAGGGGGCGCTGTATGAGGCGTATGAGCGGCACTACGGCCGGCTTGAGGATGGCGTGATTGTCTGGCACGCCCCGACGTTGACGATGAATCCGACGTTGCCAGCCTCGGTCATTGAGGAGGCCCGGCGTCTCGATCCGGTGTCGGCCGCGACCGAGTTTGACGCCGAGTGGCGCGACGACGTCGAGGGCGGCTACCTCGCGCCGCTGATCGTCGAGGGGGCGGTCGCGCGTGGCGTCACTGAGCGCCCCCCGGCGTGGTAGGTGGGGGCGGAGGCCGACCAGGCGGGCAGCCTTCGATCTCAAGCAGCTACCGAAAAGGGCTGTCCGAGAAGCGCGAGCAGTGGCGCTACGCCGCGAAAATCTACCCGCAATGGCTGGCCGCTGTGGATTTTCCCGAACCCTAAAACGGCTCCAGATCGGCTCAGATGGGCTGAAAATGGGGGATGGGACTGGGGACAGACGAACTAACAGCCACGATTTACTCGTGTTTAGGCCAACCAATGGCGGATAGTGCCTCCGCCATCAGATCCCGAAAGTCTCTCTAGCCCCCGCTCCACCTCGGCGCTGTTCTCAGACGAGCTGGCATCCTACAAGGGGCTGGATGCGCTCTACGCGCACAAGGTCATCAACCACGCCGTCGAGTATGTGCGCGGGACGGTACACACCAACGGAATCGAGAACTTCTGGAGCCTGTTGAAAGCGGGCGCTCGGCGGAACCTACGTGAGCGTCGAGCCGTTCCACCTGTTCCGCTACCTTGATGAGCAGGCGGTAGTGTCTCAAGTTGACTTTCACGGCTGAGAAGGGGCTACATTTCATCTTTCCCGATTCCAGACAGGATGTAGCCAACGATGGCCCCGATGAGGGTTGCCGTCGTCTGCGGCTCCAGATGCCCTGTGGTCGCAAGGATCGCAATCGCCGGTACCAGCATGTACACGGCGAAGAACTGGATGACCCGAACGCCGATGCCCTTGGGGTTGTTCTTCCCTTAATGAACAGGCTGAGTACGGCGCAGCGCGCCACGATCCTCAACCTCTTGGTAGAGGGGGTATCCCTCCGGGCCATCGCACGCACCACCAATACGTCGATCAACACCGTGACCAGGCTCCTGGTCGATGCCGGCAACGCCTGTGCGGAGTATCACGACCAGGCGGTCCGCAACGTGCGGTCGAAGCGCGTCCAGGTGGACGAAATCTGGACGTTCACCTACGCCAAGGACAAGAACGTCCCCACCGCCAAGGCCGCGCCAGAGGGGGCGGGCGACACCTGGACCTGGACGGCCATTGACGCCGACTCGAAGCTCATCATCTCGTGGCTCATCGGGCTGCGGGATGCCGGGTCCGCCTATACGATGATGCATGACCTCGCCGACCGGCTCTCGACGCGCGTCCAGCTCACGTCAGACGGGCTCAGACTCTACGTGGACGCCGTTGATGATGCCTTTGGCACAGAGATCGACTTACGCCCAGCTCATCAAAATCTACGGCGCGCCCAGGGAGCCTGAGAGCCGCTACAGTCCGGCCACGTGTACGGGTACCCGTCGCAGAACAGTCACTGGCCACCCGGACCCACAGCACGTCAGCACGTCGTATGTGGAGCGGCAGAACCTCAACATCAGAATGGGCATCCGACGGTTCACACGGCTCACGAACGCCTTTGGGAAGAAGCTCGAGAACCAGGTGCATGCGTTCGCGCTCTACCTCGTGTTCTACAACTTTTGCCGGATCCACAAGTCGCTGAGAATGTCGCCCGCGATGGCGGCTGGCGTCACCGACACGCTGCGAGATATGGAGTGGATTGTCGGGCTCATCGACGCGCGGACACCAGCCACGAAGAAGCCAGGGCCGGTAGCCGGAACGAAGTATCAGCCGCGAAAGTCAACTTGAGACACTACCGAGCAGGCGTACCGGTTCAACGAGCGTGAGGGGTCGGACCGCTCGCGGTTCGTTCGCGCGATCCAGAAGTTGGTCGGGAAGCGTCTGACCTACGCGGAGTTGACGGGACGGGCTGACCCGCGTGTGCGGGGAAGCCGCCTCATGGCGCCTTCGGGGTGGCCGCGGCCAGGGTCCATCCCCGCGTGTGCGGGGAAGCCCTGAGGGTGCGTTGACCTGCGATATCTGCAAGGGGTCCATCCCCGCGTGTGCGGGGAAGCCAAGTGGGGGCTACCGCGCTACGAGGTCGTGACGGGTCCATCCCCGCGTGTGCGGGGAAGCCGTGTTGGCGGTCACGTGAAAGTGCAGAATTCTAGACAGGCGTCGACCGCCGTCACCGCCGTTTCCGTGTCTTGGTCCGTCGCTGTTTCTGGCTGAGCTCGGCCTCGCGCTTCCTGTAGCTGTCCCCTTCAATCACGACAATCTCGGCGTGGTGGGTGAGGCGATCGATCAACGCGACGGCGCAGGAGGCGTTGGGAAAGATGGTGTCCCAGTGCGTAAAGGCCAGGTTCGTTGTCATGAGCAAGGGGCGGTGCTCGTAGCGGCGGCTGACGATCTGGAAGAGGAGGTCGGCGGCGTGCGCATCGTAGGCGAGGTAGCCAATCTCGTCGATGGCGAGCAGGGCGGGCCGGGCGTAGTGGCGGAGACGGCGTTCGAGGGCGCGGGCGGTCTCCTGACCATTGAGATCGAGCAGCAGGTCCGAGGCGGTGATGAAGCGCGCGGAGTGGCCGGCCAAGACGACCTGATGGACGATGTTCTTGGCGAGCATCGTCTTGCCGAGGCCCTGGGCACCGACCAGGAGCACATTCTCGGCGCGGTCGAGGAAGTCGAGGGCGAGGACGCGTTCGAGCGCGGGCCGGTCGCGCGCGGTCGGCCAGTCCCAGTCCCAGTCGGCGATCGGTTTGAACCGGCCGAGGCGGGCGGCGGTGAGCCGACGTTCGATACTGCGGCGCCGGCGCTCTTCGAGCTCGGCGGTGACGATGTGCTCGAGCAGCACGGTGGGGCTCCAGCGCAGCCGGGTGGCGCGGGCGAGGATATCGTTGAGGTCCTCGGCCGTGCGCAGCAGCCCGAGCCGCCGGAGGTCATTCATCAAGGTCGTCGGGACGGGAGGTGAGGGCATCGTAACTCTCCAAGCGATGGGGCCGGACGTCGAGATCGCGGACGCCGGGCCGGTTGGGTCAGGCCAGCGGCAGGGGCGGCGTGCGGCCCTGCTGGCGCCGGCGGATTTCCAGTAGGTGAGCGATCGAGCCGGCGCCGAGGGCATCGCGCGCGAGGGCCGTGGCGATCGCCGCGGCGAGCTCCTGCGGCCCGTAGTCGTCGAGCAGGGCGAGGAGGCGCACGGTGTGCGGGCGCAGCGCCTCGCCGCGCACCGCGAGGCGGTCGAAGAGGGTGGCGGTGGCCGGGACTGCCACGCGGAGCCGGTCCCGAGCGGTGTGGACGTTGGCCTGGTGCGTGGCGGCGAGCAGGCCTTCGAGATGTGCGGCGTCTTCGATGGTCTGCCCCGTGTCGTAGCTGCGCTGATGGCGGGCGAGCTCGGTCTGGCCGTCCAGGACCCGGACGGTGGTCGCGCTGGCTACGAGCGTCAAGGGGCGGCGCACGTGCGTGTGGGAAATCGAGTAGTGGTTCCGATCAAAGCGGACATAGGGCGTCTTGCCGGAGCGCACCGCGCGCAGCACGTCGGTCTCAAACGGATGCACCGGCAAGGGAAGCAACCGGGGCTGTTCCTCGGCTAGCACGTCGGCGACCGTCCGGTCCTGCTGCTCGGGATGGCGCCGCTGATGCGCGATGTCGTCCCGCCAGCGACGAAACTGGGCGTTGAGGTCGTCGAGGTCGCGAAACGGCCGGGCCGCAAAGAACGCGTGACGGAGGTATTGGATCTGGCGCTCGACCTTCCCCTTCTCATTGCCTCGGGCCGGCGTACAGGGGCGGGGCGCACAGTGATCGTGCCCCGCCAGCTCGAGCAGGCGGGGGTGAAACTGAATGGCCGTGCCCCGCCGATCGAGCACGGCACTGCGGAGGTTGTCGTAGATCAGGGTCCGGGCACTCCCGCCGAGGGCCTGGAAGGCCGCGACGTGCCCAGTACAAACCGCACGAGTACTACCGACCCGGGCTGTCGGAGAAGCAAGAGTCGTGGCGGTATGCCACGAAAATCTATCCCGGCTGGACCTCCGACCCCGCGATCGGGCCCTACCACGTGCGAGCGACGGAGGTGATCTCCAGCGGCCTGGAATGGCTCGAGCACGAGCCCGAAACGCTCTTCCTCGAGGTGCCGGCGTTCGCCGACTTCATGCTGCGCCGTGTCGTCCTGCGGCCTGAAGACTAGGCCTCGGCGCCGGCGGGCACATCCCAATCGCTGGCGGTGTACGTCGGAGGATTGACGATCCGGCCGCGGCCCAGGTGGGCGATCGCCGTCTCGGCCATCAGGTTGGCGCTGAGGAGCGGCAGCGGCGCGTAGTCCGTATGTGCGCCGGAGGCGTTGAGCGCGTCCACGAAGCGATCCCGGATCGCGGCGTGCGTGGGGAGGGCAAACAGGTTGCCGGCATCGTCGAGATAGACGCGCCCCCCGTCGAGCTCAATGATGAGCAAGGTGCCCACTTCGGCGGCGACGGTCAGCGCATTCATGGACGCGGGCTCGAGCCCCGGGGGCAGCTTCACGTTCACGGGGCCCAGCATACGACCAAAGCGCCCCGGGAAGCTAGTTCCCCAGGGTCAGACACCGAACGGAAGAGAGGGCGCACATACCGGTTTCTCTGCGAGAAACCGCCGTGCTACGATGTCGCCACGACCAGTGGCGATTTACCACCTGACCGCAAAGACCGGCTCACGAACTGGTGGGCAATCGGCAGCGGCGCATGCCGATTACATCGAGCGTGAGGGCAAATACGAGCGCGGCGAGGATGATGATGTCGTCCACCGAGAATCCGGCCACATGCCGGATTGGGCGCAGGACGACTCGCGCACGTATTGGGCGGCGGCCGACGCGCACGAGCGCGCCAATGGGCGGCTGTTCCGCGACGTGGAGTTTGCCTTGCCCAAGGAGCTGCCCGAGCGCCAGCAGGTCGCCCTGGCGCGGGAGTTCTCGGCCTCGGTGACCACCGGCACCGGCGAGCGGTTGCCCTACACGCTGGCCGTGCATCATGGCGAGGGGGAGAACCCCCACGCGCATCTGATGTTCTCCGAGGGGGCGAACGACGGCATCGCGCGCAGCGCCGAGCAGTGGTTTCGCCGGCACAACCCCAAGGCTCCGGACCAGGGCGGGGCCAAGAAATCCGAGGCGACGAAGCCGAAGGCGTGGCTTGAGCAGACCCGCGCGAGCTGAGCGGAGCAGGCGAACCGCGCGCTGGCCCGGGCGGGGTGCCCGGAGCAGATTCACGCCGGGAGCTTGGCGCAGCAGCTCTCAGAGGCCGAGCGCCGCGGCGACGTCGGCGCGATCGCGCGCCTGGCGCATCGGGAGCCGGGGGTGCATCTCGGCCCGCACAACGTCGCGCGGGCCGAGCGCTGGGAGCCGTTGGAGCGGACAGCCGAGGCCGTCTCGGTCGTGGACCGCAACCAGGCGCTCGCGGCGGAGCGCGCGGACGTGTCCCGCATGGACCAGGCCCTGCAACACGTGCGGGATGAAATCACCAAGGCCGTCAAGGCGCTGGCCGCCTATGCGCGGGAGCGCTGGGCGCAGCACCGCCAGGAGCAGCTCACGCTGGAGCGTGACGAAGGAAGGGGCCGCTGATGGGGAGAGCCCTGGACCGCGTGCGGACGGCGCAAGCGGAGAACGAGGCGCTGAAGGTGAGCACCAAGGAGACGACCGCCGCGCTGCAGGAGACGACCGCCGAGCTCAAGGACCTGAAGGGGGAGCTGAAGTGGCTTCAGCTTCACATCAAGCGCGAGCAGGCGCATGAGCGGGATCCAAAGCGGTTTCGTCGGGAGCTGATCGTGTGTGCGGTCGTGGCCGTTGGCGCGACCATCCTTCACGCTCGTGACCACGCTCGTTCTTGGAAACATCATCCGAGAGATTTCCCTTGAGACACTCGAAACCTTCCGCGTCTGGTGGGCCGGGTGAGCGGGTCGAGGAATTCGAGGAATTCAATGAGCACAAAAATACGTACACTCTCACTCTGGAGACTTTTGTGACACGCGACAACGCTGACCGCCTGCAGCTCGTTCCTGAGAAGCCGTACCTGACCACCGCCTTAGGTGTCCTCTATCAAGGCGATGCCCTAAAAGTCCTGAGCAGCCTCGACGCCGATTCGATTGATTGCATCATCGGATCCCCGCCTTATTACTCGGTTCGTGACTACGGCGTAATCGGCCAGATCGGCATCGAAGAAACCATCGACGATTATTTAAAGAACCTCTGCGACGCATACGAAGAGTCCATGCGAGCCCTGAAGCGTACTGGCTCGAGCTGGGTGGTCATTGGCGATCTGTACATCGACAAGGATCTGGTCCAGTTGCCGGCGCGCTTTGCCCTAGCCATGAAGGCGCGCGGATGGATCCTCCGCAACGACGTGATTTGGCGGAAGACACGGTGTCTGCCACATCCGGTCAAAGATCGGCTAATCAACACGTACGAGCACATCTACCATTTCGTCAAGACGCGGGACTACTACTACGACCTGGATTCAATCCGGCTGCCACATGCTGAATCCTCGATCAAGCGCGTGAAGTCGAAGATCAACGTGAGCCACAAAGGGCGGTACGGAAAAGACGCCGGCAACCGGGGGCGCACGATTGACTTCTTGAATGAGAACTCCGCCGTCCATCCGAAGGGGCGTAATCCGGGCGACGTGTTCGATGCGTGCCCGTCGAATGCAGCTGACGGGCACTTAGCAACGTACCCTGCAGAACTCGTCGCGCCACGAATTGTTTCGACGTGCCCACCCACAGGCACGGTTCTCGATTTCTGGATGGGTTCTGGCACGACCGCGGTTGTTGCGGAGCGCCTGAACCGACGCTGGATTGGAATCGAGCTCAACCGTGACTACTGCGAGATCATCAAGAGTCTCCTCGCTAAACCACGGCAATCGAAGCTGCTTTCATAGCAGCTCGTGGCCGACATGATGATCAACGTCAGCAGCGCCAATGAATTCAGTTCCTCTCTGCAGGCTCTGTGTAAGTCGACGCATGGCGACACACTCGCCATATTTCTCGCGCTTAAGTGGCATCAAGACAGACTTCCGCGCATAGGCGACGGAATGGATGGCGTCACTAGCGGAGACCTGGAACACCTGCTCGATTCTTTCTACACGAAGCGGCACCGGAAGCTAGGTCCTGACAGCGGGAAAGTCTGTTTTATTTTCAACAGCAGCTTCAAGCCGCAGAGCTCGAACCGCCAGAACAACTGGCGGGACATCCTTCCTTATAAGAACGGCTTCAGTTGTCTTGCACCGGAGGAACATTTCACGCCGGAATTCCTCGGTCAAAGCAGATCCGAGTGCGGTTTTCTGACAACAAACCTCCGTGGTGATCCAGCATGCAGTCTGCACCGCATCCAAACTGGATACATCCGCGGCCTCGACAAGCCCAAGTTCCTGAAATGGCAGATGGACGGAGGTCGTGGCGATTATCGCCTGACCTGGCTTAATGAGACCAGATTGCTTGAATACATTAGGCCGCTGACCAACCGTGTTCCGCTCGAGCAGCTGATCCAAGTGCTGTATTTCGGAGCGCCATGGAACCGCAATGCGCGAGTCACGGTTGAAGACTTTGCTAGAGACTTCCATTTCTCTGGACCAGACATCGTCCAATATCTGTTCGCGACCGACGTCGATGAACCTGGTCTGCAACGCCGCGTGCGACGAGTCAAAGAATCGATCTTGGATAAGCTGCAGCGACCATTCGTCCTAATCGAGCCGATCGAGACAGAACTCTCGGTAACCGAAAAGCGCATCCGCGAGCGTGGGTTCACGAACGCCGTTCGTGATGTCTACGATAACGCCTGCGCCGTCTGCCAGTTGAAGATCGAGACACCGGAAGGCCGATTCGAAGTTCAGGCGGCGCACATTTGTCAGCACGCAACCGGCGGCGCCGATGATATCCGAAACGGCATCGCGTTGTGCCGCAGCCATCACTGGGCGTTCGAGCAATTCCTTTTCACGGTCAGCGACGCTTGGGAACTGATCTGGCATCCGAGCATCACCGACCCTCGTGTTAGGCGGAATGGATTCCTGCAGTTGCCAGTCGGACGCGGTGAAGCTTGTCCTCATCCGCAGGCGCTTCGGTGGCACCGGGAAAGATTTGAGGCCAAGCGCGGGGTAGGAAGGATTGGTCGTGGCGAAACAAAGCAGCAGAGGCGGCTGTGAGTAAAGACGAACAGCAAAAACGCGGCGGGTTCGTTCCCGTCGGCGATCTTGCCCTCGACCTACCGAGCGGCCTGGTGCCAGCGAGCCGCGAACGCGCACCCCGCTGCACCACTTCACACAACTTGATCAAGTGACGCAGCTCGTCGGCGCGAGCGAGGCCGACGCCGACGTGGCAAGATGGCGTGGCCGGACCTGCACTACCGAACGGTCAAGGGGGCGCAGGTGTCTCCACCATCAGCTCGTAGAAGGCCCTAAACGTGTCTTTTTCTGGATTTTGCAGAGCGACAAAATGCCAGGCGGATCACGTGGTTCAGTGCTGCGGCCGGTGCTGTCAGTGGCGGGCTCATGGTGCTGGCAGTTGAAATCGTAAAGGCGCTGCGGTTATGTTTCGTTCTGTGTGCAAAATCGCTTGAGTAACAAGAGCGGCCATGGCAAGAGGTTGATTGTCGAAGTCTGTACGTCGTCAAACCAATCCGGACCAATGAGCTCGTTTCGTAAGAGCGACTTTCTGCCGGTTATCCGCCCGCGGCGGTGTGTGTAGATTCTCT
The DNA here is from genome assembly GCA_963662965.1 of Vicinamibacterales bacterium. Classification (GTDB taxonomy): domain Bacteria; phylum Acidobacteriota; class Vicinamibacteria; order Vicinamibacterales; family UBA8438; genus DTWD01. The sequence continues at coordinate 2,291,330 of OY759970.1, forward strand.
CGCTTTCGTTGTGGCAACGTCCTCCGTTTGATCTGTGCCCTCCGCGCGAGGATCACCGGCCGCCGTCCCTCATACACGTCAGCCGGCGTCACGTTGTCGAGCGCCTCATGCAGGCGTCGGTGATTGTAGTCGTCGACGAAGCGGGCGATGGCGCGTTCCAGTTCCCACGGGCTGTAGTACTTCTCGAGTTTCACGACGTTCTTCATCGAGCGGTGATAGCGTTCGATCTTGCCCTGCGTCATCGGGTGAGACGGCGCCCCACGGGTGTGCGCGATCTTGTGGGTCTCCAGATAGTCCGCCAGCTCGCCCGAGACGTCACACGGCCCGTTGTCGCTCAGGAGCCGCGGCCGATGCACGACCCGGACCTGGTCGATCCCCGTTTTGGCTCGGGCCAGGTCCAGCGTCTCCATCACGTCGACGGCCTGCATCGACGTCCGGAGCATCCAGGCGATGATGTAGCGCGCGTAGTCATCCAGCACCGTCGAGAGGTAGTACCAGCCCCAGCCCACGACCTGCAGGTAGGTGAAGTCGGTCTGCCACAGCTCGTTCGGCCGATGCGTCGGATGCCGGAACGTCTTCGCGGCCGAGAGCACGATGTAGGCCGGACTCGGGATCAGGTCGTAGGCCTTGAGGATGCGATAGACGCTCGATTCCGAGAGAAACTGGCCCTCGCGGTCTGTCAACTGCCAGGCCAGCTCCCGCGGCGACCGCTCGGGATCCGCCAGCGCGGCGTCGACGACGTGCTGGCGGACCCGTGGCGGAATCCGGTTCCAGTACCGGCGGGCCGCCGAGGGCTGAGGCTCAAGACCGGCCCGGCCCCGCTGTGTGTAGCGGTGATACCACGCATAGAACGTCGACCGATTCACCTGCAGCTCCCGCAGCGTGTGCCGCGCAGGCAGATCCGAGCCCTCGACGAGCCGGATGATCTCGTATTTTTCGGCGGCCGTGTGTCTCACGTACCGGCCTCCGAGTCGAAGGCCGTCACGTTTTTTTTGAGCAGCCGATTCTCGAGCACCATCTCAGCCACGACCTGCTTGAGCCGGCCATTCTCTTGCCGCAGGTCAGTGACTTCACTCGACGTGGCTTCGCGGGTCGTATCCCCGACCAGACGTTTCTTCCCGGCTTCGAGGAACTCCTTGCTCCACCGATAGTAGAGATTCGGATTGAGGCCTTCGCGACGGCACAGCGTCGCGATACTCTCTTCGCCCCGCAGGCCCTCGAGGACGATCCGGATCTTCTCTTCGGCTGAGAACCGGCGCCGGGTCTTCCGCCGGATGTCTTGAACGACCTTTTCCGCTGACTTTGCCTTGCTCATGGGAACCTCCTCCCGTGGCAGCAAAGTCTCTCTTATCTCACAGGCTCAAATGGTCCACAAAGGTCTGAACCCCTACAGTTCACGCTCCATGTTGACTAAGAGCCAGAGTGTGTAGTATGTATTACATATGACATTCGGTCTCTACGTTCGGACCAGCCGCGAGCGGATACGCAGTAAAGACCGGGCCTTCTCCGTACGCCAGGTCGCACGGCGCATCGGCGTCGAGCCGGCGTATCTGAGCAAGATCGAACGGGACCAGATGGCGCCCCCGTCCGAGGCGGCCATCCGCCGGCTGGCAACAGAGCTGAACGAGGATCCGGATCTGTTGCTGGCGATGGCCGGCAAGGTGTCGAGCGATCTCAAAGGCATCATCCTCGGCCGGCCGCGATTGTTCGCGGACCTGCTGCGGCAACTCAAGGATGCCCCCGAACACGCGATCCTGCGCGTGGTGCGGGAGGTTCGGGACGGGAATTGGTGAGACGTCGGGCACGACGAGATGAGGACCACGACAGAAGGAGGGGCAAATGATAGAGCTGCAAGACGACAAGTTGGTGTTCCGCTTCCCGGAGGTGCATACGGATGCCGTGTGCCGGATCGAGTTCCAGCGCACGTTGCGCATCCCGGATGACAACCGGGAGTATGGCCTGCCGCCCGGCCTCGGCCGGTTCCCAGTTCGCCATGTGGACGACCATCGCGACAAGTCACCGGAATCGTGGGGCCGGCACGGCGGCGTCTTCCTGCCCATGTATCAGGCGGAAGCGATGTGGCTCAACTTCGACACCGCCTATCCGATGGCCATCAAGGTAGCGGCGGGGAAAATCGACGCCCTGACGGGAGAAAGCTGGACCAACGAGCTGTCCCGTCGGCCGCAGAACTACCTGACGGTGCCCAATCAGCCGTGGCTGGACGGCTTCTGTGTCGGGAAGGGGATGATCCGCCAGTTCGTCGCCATGCCGCTGGGGCAGGGCTACACGGCCGAGGAGCAGTTGACCGGCACGGCGGAGCACGGCGGGTTGCAGATCATCGCGTATCCCATGCAGGCCGTGCGCTACGAGGCCTGGGCGAAGAAACAGGCCGCACGAGACGCGCGGACGGACGGGTACGCCATGTCGCCGGCGTCACCATCCGAGATGGGCCTGGCGCCGGGCGGTCTCATGCGTCAGAAGATCTACCGGGACAAGTACGGCTTCGAAACGTGGGTCCGGTCGGCGCGTTCCCGCTGCTTCGTGCATATTCTCAACAGCGAGCAGTACCTCCAGGTGTCGGGCGCCGCGCCACCCAGCATGCCGCCTACGGCCAAGGATTACACCGACGCCGGGCTGCCCTGGTTCGACTACTACGGTGGCGACCTCACCGCACTCGACGGTGCGCAGAAGCTGACGGGCCTGGACAGTGTGGCCGCGAAGAAACTCAAGCAGGGAGAGGGAGTCCTCGCGGACAACGATCCCGTACAGCCTGCCGTCGTCAAGACGCTGCACGGCGACCGCGTGCGCGAGGGCGAGTTCTGAACCGCCGCCGACGCACCGGGGGGTGGGGGTCGCAGGAAATCGGAGGAACAACCCCGTGCAAAGCAGATTGTCCATGCACCTGAGCCCGCGCTGCGGAGCCCGGACACGGACCGGGAGGCCGTGCCGGTCGCCCGCGATGGTGAACGGCCGCTGCCGGAACGGCCATCCGCGCCTCGGCCTGGCTCTGAAACCGGCCGGGGCCGACCCGGCTGGCGCTCAAGAAGATACGCGGGCGGGCGACGACCTGGACGTTGCCAAGGCGGCATCGCTCGCGGGGTTGATGGACGCCGACTAGCGCCGCGCAAACGTGGGACACAAAGAGGGACGTTAAGTTCTTTAATTCATGTATCTACAATAATAACAGTATTTTACGTCTTGTAAGTGGCGGTGAGGCAGGGATTCGAACCCTGGGTAGAGCTATAAACCCTACAACGGTTTAGCAAACCGCCGCCTTCAGCCTCTCGGCCACCTCACCGCGGGTCTTTAAGTATACGTTGCACTCGATCGCGGAGATAAAATTGGCGACATGATGCGACGAAGAGTTGAACTGCGGGCGGTCGGGATTCTCGTGGTCCTGGGCTCGGCGTGGATCGTGGTGAGCGGTCAGCAGGTCGATACCGAGACCATCACTGGCGTCGTGACTAGTAGCAAGGGTCCCGAGGCCGGCGTTTGGGTTATCGCCGAGACCGATGACCCCAACACCAAGTTCCGCAAGATCGTGGTGACCAACGACGACGGTCAGTTCTTGGTACCGGAGCTTCCACAAGGGAACTACGCGGTCTGGGTGCGGGGGTACGGGCTGGTCGACTCGACTCCCGTGACGGCCACGCCGGGTCACGACCTGAGGCTGACGGCAGTTGTCGCGAAGACTCCGCAAGAAGCCGCAGCGGTCTATCCTGCCAACTATTGGTTGTCGCTGATGGAGCCGCCGAAGACGAGCGAATTCCCGGGCACCGGTCGTCATGGCAATGGCATCAGCCCACAGCTCAAGACGCGCCACGAATACATGTACAACCTGAAGGGCTGCCTGCGCTGTCATCAGGTCGGGAACAAGTTCACGCGCGAGAATCCGAACGCGCACGAGTACGACTCGACCGCCGCGGCGTGGGATGACCGCGTCCAAATGGGTCAGCGTGGAGCTGAGATGACCTCCTGGATGACGAGGTTCGGGCGCGAGCGCGGGTTGCAGATGTTCGCCGACTGGAGCGATCGGATTGCGACGGGGGAGGTGCCGCCGCCACCGCCGCGCCCGAACGGGGTGGAGCGGAATGTGGTCCTCACCCAGTGGGAGTGGACGGATGAAATGGGCAAGATCCACGATGAGGCGTCTACCGACAAGCGTAACCCGCGGGTGAATGCCAATGGTCCGATCTACGGCGTCGACATTGCGAACGACAACCTGGCCATCCTCGATCCGATTACCCACACCGCGACGATGTTGCGGATCCCGACCCTGGCGGATCGCTCGACGATGCGGGCGTCGTACGCGCAGTCGGGCTACCCCCCGTCCCGCTTGGCGAACCTCGCGCGCTTCAATCCGGCCAGCATCCACAATCCCATGTTGGACAGCCAGGGCCGGGTCTGGTACACGGCGACGCTGCGCCCCCCGGCGGACCAGCCAGGCTGGTGCACGGAAGAGTCAGATAACAAGTACGCACGGTATTTTCCGCTGGAGCGGTCGGGTCGCAACGTAAGCTACTACGACCCGAAGATGCAGCAGTTCACGATGATCGACACCTGTTTCGGCACCCACCATCTGCAGTTCGCGTATGACGAGAACGAGACTCTCTTCTTGGGTCAGCCGAACGGTGCGGTGTTTGGCTGGATCAACACGAGGCAGCTCGATCAGACCGGCGACGGACAGCGTTCCCAGGGCTGGTGTCCGACCGTGGTCGATACCAATGGCGACGGCAGAATCACGAAGCCGTGGAACGAGCCGGCCGCGACTCGCGGCGCCGGGTTCGAAGAGGACACGACCGCAAGCGCGTACGACCTCGACCCGACGCTCGATACGCGCGTCACCGTGGGGGCGTACGGGATCGTCGTGAACCCCGTTGACGGGTCGGTCTGGGGCGCGCAGGATTCATATCCCGGGAAGATTATCCGGGTGGCGTTGGGCAACAATCCGCCGGAAAGCTGCATCGCAGAGGTCTTTGAGGTGCCGTCGGAGCGCTGGGACGTGGAGGCGACTGGCGAGGTTGGCTTCATGCCGCGCGGCATCGATGTCGACCGCAACGGTCTCATCTGGACGGCGCTCTCGGGGACGAACCACCTCGCCAGCTTCGACCGCAGCAAATGCGGGTTGCTGACCGGGCCCACGGTGCACGAGGGGCGTCACTGCGCGGAAGGGTGGACGCTCTATCCGCTGCCGGGTCCTACGTTTCTGGGCACGAACGTCCGAGCCGACTACAACTATTACAACTGGGTCGACCAGTTCAACACGCTGGGCCTCGGGGAGAACGTTCCGATCGCCACGGGAACAGGCTCCGACTCGCTGATCGCATTCTTGCCGAATACGGGTGAGGCGGTCGTGATGCGCGTGCCCTACCCGCTGGCCGGCTTCCACCCGCGCGGGATGGACGGTCGAATCGACGATCCGAACGCCGGATGGAAGGGTCGTGGCGTCTACTCGTCAACGGGCGCTGACACGGTGTGGCATGCAGAGGGTGGTCTCGCCGTGGAGAACGGCGAGTACACGTCGGTCTCGAAGCCGATCCTCGTGAAGTTCCAGATCCGCCCGCATCCGCTTGCGAACTGACACTGTCTAATTACGGCAGCGCGAACACATACAAGGCGTTGCCGGTCTGCGGGTGATGAATGTCGGGTGCTAGGGCGCGCGGGGCCAGCCTCGGGCTGCCGCCGCCGAGACCGGTGGACACCGCGATATATTGCGTGCCGTCGATCGCAAACGAGATCGGGAAGCCCTGCACCGACGTGCCCAACCGGGCCTGCCACAGCACCTCGCCCGTCCGCACGTCGAACGCCCGAAACCGCCGATCGAGGTCACCGACAAAGGCGAGGCCGCCGGCCGTCGACAACACGCCGGTCAGGAATGGCGCCCGCTGTTCCACACTCCAGACCTCCTCAAGGGTCTCGGCGTCGAACGCCGCGAGCTTGCCGAGTCGGCCCTCGGTATTGGGCATCTCGAAGAAGGGGCGGGCGCTCATTCCCGCGCCACCCGATCCTTCTTCGAACGCGACTTCGCGTCCCGCCAGCTCCATACAAGTCTGAGCGAGCGGAAGGATGAGCAACCCGGAACCGGGGTGGTAGCTCATCGGGTGCCAGTTCTTGCCGCCGGCGGTGCTCGGGCACGCCGGGACCAGCTGCTCGACCTGCGCGTCGATGATGTCCTGGCGGTACGTGACCGCACCCGTCTCCGGGTCGATCCGGTCGAAGACGTTCTGGAAGACGGTTTCCTTGTAGCCGAGGAACTCGCCGGTCTCCCGATCCAGCTTCCAGAGAATGCCATGCTTACCGGCGCTGAAGACGACCTGGCGACCCTCTACGTCGACCAACACGCGCTCGAAGACTTCGTCGAGGTCGAGGGTTTCGCCGGGGACATGTTGAAAGTGCCAGGCGAGCGTGCCGTCGTCGGGCCGCAGGGCCACGGTCGAACTGGTGTAGAGCGCCGCATCGTGTACCGTCATCCCCCGGCTCGCCGCGACCCACGGTTTAGCCTGCGCCACCCCGAAATAGACCAGTCCGAGGACCGGATCGTAGCTGCCGGTGATCCAGGTTTCGCCGCCTCCCCGCAGGTAGTTCGGCACGTTGGCCCAGGTGTTGCCCCCGGGCTCGTCCGCGCGGGCCACGGTATTGAACCGCCAGAGCGGCTGACCGGTCGTGGCGTCGTAGGCGCTGATGAAGCAGCCCTCACGGGTATAGCGTCCGCAGCCGCCGAGCCCCTGCACCACCCTCCCGTCGACGACCACCGGCCCGCTCGTGTTGCGGAAGCCGTCGGCGTCGTCGGCGATCCGAGTGCTCCACACCTCTACGCCGGTGCGGGCGTCGAGCGCGATCAACCGCGCGTCGGATGTGGCGAGAAAGAGTTTGTCCTCATAGATGGCGAGATTCCGGCTCGTGCTGGAGAGCCCACCTGCCTCGGTGCCCACTTGGTGCTCCCAGATCAGGTTCCCGGTGCGCGCGTCGAGTGCCTGCACCACATGGCCGAAGCTGGCCAGATACAACACGCCGTCGTGCGCGAGGGGCGAGGGCGCATTCCGTCCACCTTCGTTCATGGCCCATACCCACGCCAGCTCGAGCTCCGCGACGTTGTCCTGTGTGATCTCGGTGAGCGGGCTGTAGCTCCAGGCGCCGTAGTTCCGCCGAATCATCAGCCAATCGCCCGGATCCGGATTGCGCAACAGCTCGTCGGTTACCGGCGTGTAGTTCTCCACCTCGCCGGCGACCGTCACCCCGCCCGGCTCAGGCACTGTCTCGCCTGTGGGTGCGGGCGTCGGTCTGCCACCCTGAGCCTGCGCCGTGATCGTTGGCGTTTGTCCCGTTTGCCCGGTTGCGACCGTGCCGATCGGCACCGCCGTCGTTCCCGTCAGCGTCTGGTTCCCCGCCGGTGCACCGTTCGCCTGAAGCAGGTACGCAACGATGTCGAGGTAGGCCGGGTCCCCGAGACGGCCCGGCTGGTCAGGGGGCATCGAGCCTCTGATTTGCTCGAAGAGCTCGCGCGGCGTGCGGTCTCGCCAGTAGTTGAGGAAGTTGGTGCCCACCAGGGGCGGGGCTTCGAAGTTGCCCTGGAAATCGGTGCGATGACAGATGGCACAGCTCCGCGTATAGGCGGCGCGACCGTTCTCGGCCTGGCTCGCGGTATAGACACCGGTCGGAGCGGGCTGCTGGGCGGCGGAGGCGACCAGGCCGAGGAGGCCGCCAACAACGACGCCGCCCAGTACGGCCGTCGCCACCCTCAGGCGTCGGGGGTGCCTAAGGCATGCACGGGACAACGCCGATTCAGATACCTGCAGGACCCCTCCGTCAAAACACCGCGATCGGATTGAGCGGCGAACCGGTTCCACCACGTATCGGCAGCGGTGCCGCCATCAGAAGGAACTCCCATCTGTTACGTTCGGCGGCCGCTTCGCTGAGCGCTTCCAGGTCGCAATTGTCGAAGAGGTGCACTCCCAGATACAGCAACGCGAAGTCGTGGATGGCGCCCGGTAATTCAGACGGAGAGACATACTGCGGATGGTCGCTTCCCATCAATGCGACGTCTCTCTCCTTCAGCCACGGGATGACCGACGGGTGAAGCCCGGCCGATCGACCACCGGGCCTGCGGCCCCGGAGCCAGGGGCCTTCGGCGGCGCGGCGAGCCCACACACCGGTGCGCACGAACACGGCATCGCCCGATGAGACTCTCACCCCCGCGTGGCGCTCCCACGCTTCCAGATCCTCGATGTAGATCGGAGTCCCGGGCTCCAGATACGGCACACCCTTGAGCCGCGGGATGTCGATGAGGATGCCGCGCGTCACGATGCCGCTCTTCACGTTGTGAATGGAATTCTGTTCATGACCACTTTCAGTAACCGCTTGGGCGTCTGGCGTATAGCCGTTGTAGAAGACGCCACTCACGTTGATATGGGCGAGCGAGTCCAGATGGGTATGGGAGATGCCGTGATACCTCACGGCTATCCGGTCCGAGCTGATCCCCAGCATCGTGTGCTCGTAGGGATACGGGTTGTCGACCGCCTCAACGGTGTCGCCGTCGCGGGCCAGCGACACGGTGATGCCGTCTTCTACCAGCGCGACTGCCTGTAGGCGCTTGGCGGGCGTGATCAGGTTCAACGCGCCGATCTCGTCGTGTTCGCCCCACCGTCCCCAGTTGGAGAGCTCCACCTTCCACTGCTCATACTGGGCTTCGGTCACCGCCCGGTCGGAGTCACCGGCCTGCGCCAACGGTTTGGACACCGCCCACACGGTGAAGAGCAAGACAGCCGACAAACTCGTGGCCCGCTTCATCATGGTTTCCTCCGCTCCGTGGAAAACAAACGGATTGTAGCGCTCTCAGCGACGAATGCTTCAAGTGGTCATCTCGGGGCAAAAGGACTAGCCTGTCGTCCGACATTGCATCCTCAAACGTCGTCCGAGTGTGACGCACTGAGGGAGGGACACGTCATGCGCATGACCGCATTGGTTGTCGCTGTGCTGTCGGTATCTGGGCCCGCCGACGCCCAGCCATGGGAAAACTACGTCAACACGCAAGACGGCTTCAAGGTGAACTTTCCGGGTCAGCCCGTGGTGATGGAGACCACTTGGCCGTCGCGATTGGACTACCTCCTTCCGGCGCGTGTGTACAGCGTCGACAGGGGCCGCGAGCATTACTCGGTGACCGTGGTCGATTACACCGGCCTCGAACAACAGGGCATCGAGCGTGCGAAGACGTGTCCGCCGGGGAACGCGCAGTGCCGTGAAAACGCCGGCCCCATTTTGGGCCCTGGGTACTGGAAGCACGATGAGCGAGGGGCGATCGTGTATGCGACGTTCAAGCTCCTTCAGCGGGACGCCGTCCTGACGAGTCTAGCGTGGGAATGGCAGGACTTGGTTGAAGGTCATGCGATACAGCTGACCAACAACGCAGATCAATCTCGCACCTCCGCCTACATCGCGATGCATGAACACAAGCTGTACATCCTGGAGGGCACCGTGCCGGCGGGGTACCCGGAACCGGGCTTATTTCAGCAATCCCTGGGGTGGGTCGACACGGACGGGAACGGGATTCGTTACCGAACAGTCTATTCCAACGCGTACCACGGCATGGGTGTGTACCCGGTGCCCCCGATCGTTGGCCGTGGCGCCAGATGACCCGAACGGTTAGAAATCACTCGGGGGAGGTGCGTCCCCGCCGTCCCAATCCCTGACGGATCCATCCTCGGCCTTCAAGAAGCCGAGAAGACATCCATTGGAGCCGTCCCTGACCGGATGGCACCGCACTTTGACGGTGTCGCCCGCTTGGACGTAGTCGCGGGTAATGCCGACCCGTTGGAGCCCCGTGCGACCGGTGGCTTCCAGAGCCCATATTTGGGGCTGGCCATCGGCGTCAGTGACTTCCAGGTAGAGCCAAGAATGGGGGACGAGGAAATGCACTTCTGTGACCACACCCTCGATGTCCCTGAACGTATCGGCGTAGTTGCCGTGGGAATGGTGCGCTGAGGTCGGCACCGCGAAGGAAAGCGCACAAATCGTTACGAGACTCAAGTAGAACCGCATGCTCAACCTCCTTGCACCCGTCCAGAGTTGGATCATCGCGCCTAAGATTAACGCCGTGGATCTGGGCTGGGACTCACAGGAGGGGCGTCAATCCGGCCCTGACCTGCCTCCGCAGGCCCTCGCTCGACACGGGGCGGCGGCGGAAACCCGTTGGAGTAGGTCGACTGGTAGCGAAGCCCGATCCCGTCCTCGTCCAGCCATCCCAGCGATTGCTGAAAGAGCGCCGGCTCTGGGTAACCGGCCGGGACGGTGCCCTCCAGGATATAGAGCTTGTCTTCGTGCATATAGATCGACACAAAGGTACGAGATTGGTCGGCGTTATTGGTGAGATGCAACTGATGTCCTTCAACGCGGTCTACCTGGTTGTAGCCCATGTGCGTCACCGTGGCGTCTCTCTGCAGGAACGTCCAGGTCGCATAGAGGATCGCGCCTCGCACATCATGCCTCCAGTACCCCTCACCGGTGCTGCCTCCGCCACTGCATCGTTCCGCGCCCGGAGGGCAGGCCTCGGCTTTCTCTGTGAGGATTCGTTGGGCGTGGTTGTAATCCACCACCGTCACGGCGTAACGGCTCGAGCCCAGCTCGGCCCCATAGACGCGCGCCGGCAGCTCCGCGCCATATTCCGAGATCCACGTGGTCTCCGTCACCGTCGGTTGACCCGGGAAATTGCAGGTGAAGCGGTCTTCCCGATTCGCAAACTCGCTCCATTCCTGAGCGAACGCCGGCCCCGACGCGGACAGAATTGACGCCGTCGCAATGATTGAAATCAGGCGCATGGGTTGTCTCCATCAAAAGCTCTGCCGACATCGGTCTGCTCCAGACCCGCGTCCTTCGGCACCCACGTCGCGATACACCTTGTGGCAGTTCGCGCAAGCTTCATCAAGCTGATCGGTGACCTCGATTACCGCCTCGACATTCCTGGATTGCGACGCCCGATATGCGGCGCGTCCGACTTCCACAAGTGCCTCAGTGTACTGCCTCCAATCGGCCCGATCCACGGGAACGGGCCGGCCGTTTTCACACCGACGTCCGGGCACCAAGAAGAGGGGCGCGGAGTCGACGAGAGCCAGCGCCGCCAGATCGACAGCCTGCCATCCCGGATAGACAGTGGATCCCCACTCGACATAGTCAAACGGTCTGGTGCCCGGCGGCGGTTGCAGTTGGGCACCGGGATCCTTGAGCTGAACGTTGAAGATGACATTCGAATTGGGAAATGCGATCGACCTCATCAACTGGGCAAGGTTTGCCGCCGGCGCGAAAGAGGGCGCCGCGGCGGCGGGCGCGGAAGAGGTTGGCGCGGCGGGGAGCGCAATCTGCGACAACATGGCGTCGCTCAGTTCGGCCCGTCCAGCCGGGAACTTGCCGGCCTGGAGGATGTACGCCGCGAGGTCGATTGACTGCTGGCGAGAAAGGGGCTCCGGCGCCTCGAGGGGCATCGTCTTATGGATCTTGTCGACGAGATCCACCAGTGGACGCGCACTCCAGACCGACAGGAACCCGTCTCCGGCCAGCGGTGGTCCCACTTCCCCTTCCAGCGCGTCGCCGTGACAGGTGACGCATGCGGCCTGGTAAGTCTGCTGCCCGCGCGTAGCCTGCTCGCCGGTGTACACACCTTCGGTTACGGCGGTTACGGTTTGCAACTGCCACGCGTGTCCGGTGAGGACGAACGCTCCTACGAGCGCACCGGCGTACAGTGTCGCGGCGGGTGCCCAGCGAACGGCCCTCTGGCCCGGTCGAATCACGCGCATGATGAATCCTCCCAAGTTTCCGGTCTCAGAAGATGACGACGAACGTACCGTCCGGCTGAGCCAAGGCAAACGGCACGCTGCCGTCGGGAAGCCTGAGGGCGCCGCCCCTAGGCTCGGCGGTCGGTCGGCCCTCGGCGTCGAAGACCTGCCAGTGGAGCGTGCCGCCGGCGCGAAGCCCGGACCCGTCGCCCCACGCCAGGAGCGTTTCGCCCCGGTTGTTCACCGCCACCGCGGGGTTCTTGCGGCGCGCATCGGCCTGCCCCGGCGGCGACACCCGGTCGGAGAGGCGGTCGACGGCGGCGAAGTAGACCTCTCCTTGGGTCTCCCACGCGACCGTCATCCCCGAGGGGCCGTGACTGAGGCTCGTCGTCGCCACCGGGCAGGCGCCGACGTTCCACGGCTGGATGAGCTCATCGGTGAAGCTGGCGCCGCCGTCACGCGAGATCAGCAGGCGCTGGCCACGCCGCACGTTGTCGCCGGCCCCCCGGTAAGAGACGTAGATCGCGCCCGAGTCGTCCGTCCGCGCGGCGGGTCTGCAGCAGGCACAGGCCCCCGCGCCCTCCGCCATGACCGGCCGGCTCGGCTCGAAGATCAATCCGCCGTCGCGTGACGCCGCCGTGTAGAGCATCCGCTCGGCGTCCTCGACGGCGCCGGCGTGCCAGAACAGATAGACGTTGCCGTCGGGGCCTGCCGCGACCGCCGGGCCCGCCTCCACGCCGTCGCCGGTCGCCACGCCGAACTGCTCCTCGAAGCTCGGGCCCTCCTCGGCCGAGTGCGTGTAGAAGAACGTCGGCGGGGCGATGCGAAACCAGGCGACGTGCAGGCGGCCGTTCGGTCCCAGGGCGAGCTGCCCGCCGTCGACCGGGCCGAGGCCGGTCACCGTGCCCGGCGTGCTGTTCACCTGCTGTGGTGGCGACCAGGCGGTCGCGCCAGGCGCACGGGTCGCATACATGAGGTCGCCGCGCGGGGCATCTCCCACGACGTAGACCAGATGCACGGTGCCCGTGTCATCGACCACCGCCTGCGGCAGGCGACCGCCGTCCGGGATCGGCAGCGTGACGACGGATTGGCCCGACGCGGGCACCGCCCAGACGGCGCCCAGCAGCAGCAGGAGGATGAAACGGACGATGCGTTGGCAACGATCCGGCATTGACCTAATCCACCGGGACGACGCGGGGACCCTTACGATAGCATGCGGTGTTTTAAACCTTCAGCGCGATGGCCGGTCCTACGAGGAAGTGCTGGACCTGAGCGAAACGTCGAAAGCCGAGGCCTCGCGGATGGAGTGGTGGTTCGTCGGCCTGGTGGCCGCGGCCGCCTTCGCCCTCACGGCCGGACTCTGGCTCATCGTCGGGATCTTCCGATTGGTTACGGATCTTCCGACTTAGTGTCCGCGCAGGAATAACTCCCCATTTTCAACAGCGGGGTTGGAGCGTGTAGTTCCAGGCGGGCAGGGGTTCGAGCTCCTCCAGAGCCAGCGTGTTCATGTCTGCCGCCGCGATCTTGATGCCCTTCACATAGGATCGGCGAACCAGGTGAGCACGAACGCGGAGTCCGGTTGAGGTGCGCGTCGTTCGGAGGTAGTTGAGAATCGTGTCATAGCTGTCGAGCGGCTTGCCAGCCCAGTTCTTGCTCACCTCGCTGAACAGTCGATGCTCGATCGGGTTCCACTTCGAGGCTCCCGGCGGGTAGTGAGCGACGGTGATCGACAGGCCATGTCGGTCGCAGAGGCTGCGCTGGAGCCCGAACTTCCAAGCGCGGCATCTGGCGCCGTTGCTTCCTCCGCCATCGGCGAGGATCGCCAGTTCGCGGGACCCGGGGTAGCGCGTCGCGCCTTCGGTGCGCCACCACTGCTCGATGGCGTCCACGGCGAACGACGGGGTGTCGTAGGTCGTGCCGACGAACATCGTGCCGCGATTGGCCTGCAGGTCATAGATGCCGTAGGGAATCGCGATCCCCTCGGCCTCGGACCGGAAGTCGTGGTCGTTGACAACCACGGGCGCACGATTCCAGGCGACGCCCGCGTTCTTGAAGTGGCCAACCAGTTCTTTCTTCTTGGTATCCACGCTGATGATCGGCGCCGCGTCAGTGACGAAACGCTCCCGAAGCGAGGCGATTTGCTCGAATTGCTCATTCCGCCGTGCCGGCGAGCCAGTGGAGCGTTTCTTCTGATTGACGCGCAAGGAGAACCCCAACTGCGTGAGCAGCCTGGCCACGGTGCGTGGGCCCACGCTGATGCCAAGCGACTGCAGCTCGGCGGCGATCTTCTCTGGTCCTTCGGGTCCATTTCAACCCGGACATGGGGTCGCCCGCCGTCTCGTGCGTCATCAGCTCGTCGATGCGATGCGATGACCGCTGGCGTTTTTTTTCCACCGGTCGGCGTCCGGCGCCAGCCCGGCGGACACGCTCGACAGTCACATCGCGGTCCAGGAGGTGGTGCCGCCCGCGGGCCACGGTCCCCGCGTCCAGCCCCAGCAGGTCGGCGATCGCCTGGTCGCCTCCGTGGCCCATCTTGAGCGACTCCAGGCCGGCGTACAGGCGTCGCTGTTGCTCATCGAGCAGGCTGAAAAACAGCACAATCGATGCCTTGAGCTCATCGGGGAGGACATCGACGTGCGGCAGCCGCCCCCCGAGTGGGGTCGCCGCGTCACGGACCCGGCGCGCGGTGAGCTGAGCGTCCCTCGTGGCGGTATCGGGGGAACAGTACAGATAGCGCCCGGCGAAGGACGCACGCGCCAGCTTCTGCTGACGGACCAGCCTCAGCAACGCCCCCTTCACCTCCACGTTGAGGACCCCCTCGAGCTCGGCCACGAAAAATCCGGCGTCGGCCTCCTGGACCAGCGCTTCCGCGGTGGCCAGCAATGTCCCGCGCCGCGAAAACCACACCGAGCGATACGACCACAGGCCCCACGCATCGTACTGGGGGATATCGGCCAACGTGTAATATCGCCCGCGGTGGGAGTAGCTGGTCTGATAGGACAGCTCCGCCAGCTTCCGGAAGATCGTGATGTCCGCTGCGCTCCCCAGGACGTCTTTCAGCTCGGTCATCGTGGCGATCTTCTGCTTCCGCAACAACGTGGTGAGGTCCCGCGCGCGATAGTGTTCGGTTCGCATAATGATAGAGTAACACCTGCAAAGGAGATACTCTATCATTACCTTGCTACCTCGCCGCGGGTGGCCATCGGTGCTACAGGCTGCAATTTCAGGGTCGAGAGGGCCGGCGGACTCAACTCGGTGGAAACCCGTCAGCTAGAATTCCGCCAACAACACTGGAGTTATTTCTGCGCGAACCCTAAGAGCACGAAGCGGGACTGCCGCTCGACCAGCGTCGCGATGTGCGAGTTCCGGGCGCCCGACAGCATGTCGCCCTCCCAGTGACCGGGCACGGCGCGGTCCTCCGCCTCGGCCGGGCGCTCGCGAATCGAAACCGCATCGATGATGCGGCCACGCCACTGTCCAGCGGTGCTGGCCAGTTTGGAGCGGCGCATGCGCCGCCGCCGCAGGTGGGCGATCAGCGCCTTCTTCAGCACGCCGCGAGTCTGGACGAAGAGGCTCAGGTAGATCGTCTCGTGCGACACGTGTAGCCGAGGATCCCCCGGAAAGGTCCGTGTGAGCCACCAAGAAATCTGCTGCGGAGACCAATCGTCAGCGAGCTTCTCGGCCACGAGGGCTGCGCGGTGTGCTGTTACCCAACGGCTTCAATTAGCTCGCAGGTCTGGGTGACCGGATCAATTCCCTCGAACCGCTGTGCCACGTCGCGGCACGCGCTTGCCACGTCGTCCGATCCAAGGAGTGTCTCGAGCTCCTGCGCGACACGGGCACCGGTAAATGCACCCGGTGACACCGTGCGGCCGACGCCGAGCCGAACCAGCCGGGCGGCGTTGTCCGGTTGGTCGAAGGTCATCGGCATCACGAGCTGCGGACACCCCGCACGAAGCGTCTGCGCCGCGGTCCCGATGCCGCCGTGGTGCACGAGCGCCGCGGCACGTGGCAGCACCTCGCTGAGCGGGGCGTAGTCGGCGTGGCGGATACCGGCCGGGAGCGACGTCGGGATCTGCTCTCGGAGCTTTGTGAGCAACAGCCCGCGCCGTCCGAGGCGGTGGCAGCCATCGGTGGCGGCGGCGAAGAACCGCGACGCTTGTCGATTACCCGAACCGGCGACGAACACCACCGGCCGGTCGCGGCCTTCAGCCAGGAACAGATCGAGATCCGGTTCGATTAGCGTCGCTCCCCGCTCGTCGTACAGCGGGAAACCGGTGAGTGCCGTTTGCCGGGGCCAGTCGGGCTGGGTCGCTCCGTACCACGTCGGAAACAGTCCGATCACGCGCTGCGGAGAGTGCCACCACTCACTCACGATGTGTCGGACGCTCGGAAGACCGAGCTCGGCACGGAGCGTGTTGACGCCAGGTGCCAGAGCGCGGTCGGCGACGCGGTCGCCAAGGCGCAGGACCAGACGCTTGAGTGCCGGCGGCCAGCGATTGATCGAGGCGAGCCACGGATGCATCACGGCTGATTCGTGGACGCTGATGAAACAGCTGGGCTGCAGATGCATCGTCACCAACCGGAGGCCGAGCGTCTCGTGGGCAATGCGTGCGGAAAACGCCAGTCCCGGCGCCACAAGTACCTCGTCGCCCCTGGTCGCTTCGACTTGAATGAGCCGATAGAGCTCCGCCGTGCTGCGCGCCACGGCTTGGCCGATGACGGTGAGCCCGCGCCGGTGGTCCCAGAGGTCTGGATGGTCGAGTACCTGGTGAAAGTCTTCGACCGTTCCGACGGGCGTGAACGGTAGCCCCACCCGTTCCAGCAGCGGCGCAAAGTATGGACTGGTGATGACCCGCACATCATGGCCGCGTCGTCGCAGCGCCAACGCCACACCGACATAGGGATGCACGTCTCCTGCGCTCCCGACCGGGATTACGATGACTCGCATTAAACCGAATCGTTACGTAGTGGTCTGGTTTGAAAGCAAACTAGACTACTACCCGCGTGACGCATCGATGGATCGGCTATAAGCATGCTGCCGAACTGTCGCTAGCCCCATTGAGACGCGTCCTGCCGGTCAGTAGACGCCGTCTATGTCCGATTCCCGCGTTCGATCGCTCGTCGTTGTTTGCGCCGGCAACCTTTGCCGCAGCCCGATGGCGGAAGGCTTCTTTCGGCACCGACTCGCGCAACACCCGGTGCTCCAGACGATCGACGTCTCGTCGGCAGGAACGATCGCCTATGACGGGAATCTCCCGAGCGCCGACGCCGTCGAGGAGATGCACGATGCCTACGGGATCGACATCAGCCAGCACCGTGCGCAATCGGTGTCGCGAGTGATCGAAGCGGACCTCATCTTGACGATGGATCGTGTCACGACCGCCGAGGTCGAGGCGCTGCTCGCCGATGCCCCGGTGGTGATGCTGGGAGACTATGCCGGCACGGGAGAAGAAGTCGAGGACCCCTACGGCGGCCCCCGTCGGGGTTACCGAGTCTCGGCCGAGCAGATCAATCGGCTAGTCGACGACGCCGTCAAGCGGCTGGCAGCCGAGAGCTAATTTCAGACTGTGGGAATCAGGGCGCGCACGGCGCGCCCCCGCGGGAACAGAGCGGGGCTTTGGGGCCCCCGCGAATGACCGCGACGGGGTGCGGGGCAGTCAGCCCCGCCTATGTGCTAATCGAGGTGCTTGTCGATAATCGCCTGAAGCCGCGGCTTGTCTGCAAGTCCGACGACCGATTCCACGACCTCTCCACCTTTGAACAGCAAGAGTGTCGGGATCGAACGCACGCCGTACTGACCGGCGGTCGCTTGGTTGTCGTCGACGTTCAGCTTGCCGATGGTCACCTTGCCGCCGTAGTCGGCGGCGAGCGCTTCCACCGTCGGCGCGATCATGCGGCACGGGCCGCACCATTCCGCCCAGAAGTCGACCAGGACCGGTACCGGTGACTTCAGTACGGATTCCTCGAAGTTGCCGTCCGTGATTTCGTGTGTGTTTTTCTGCGTGGTAGTGGTATCTGACATGCGTGTTTCCTATCAGGTTCTCGTCCGTCTATTTTACATTGAGTCGGCGGCCCTCCGCCGAGTGGCTGTCCTCACTGTTTAGACGTAGGTGGGCCCAGATACGTCTCACACCACCGGAGCATCTCGGCCACGACGTGGAGCACCGACTCCCGCGCCACGTAGCCGTGAGACTCGTGCGGGAGGGTGACATAGCGCACCGTGGCGCCGTGTCCGCGGAGTGCGTGGTAGAAGCGCTCGGACTGGACCGGGAAGGTGCCGGAGTTATTGTCAACCTCCCCGTGCGTCAGCAGGATCGGCTCGTTCACCTTGTCGGCATGGAAGAATGGCGACATCGCCCCGTAGATGTCCGGCGCCTCCCAAAACGTCCGACGCTCGTTCTGGAACCCGAACGGCGTCAGCGTGCGGTTGTAGGCACCGCTCCGCGCGATGCCGGCCTGAAACAGGTCGGAGTGCGCGAGCAGGTTGGCCGTCATGAACGCCCCGTAGCTGTGGCCCCCGACGGCGATACGATTCCGGTCGGCCACGCCCATGTCGACCACCGCCTCGACCGCCGCTTCCGCGCTCGAGACAAGTTGCTCAACGTACGTGTCGTTGGCGGTCTCGCCTTCGCCGACGATCGGCATCGCCGGTCCGTCCAGAACCGCGTATCCCTGCGTCAGCAACAGCAGGTGTGACGCGCCACGCGCCGTCGTGAAGCGATACGGCGAGCCACGTACCTGGCCGGCCGCCGCCGGATTGGTAAACTCGCGGGGGTACGCCCACATGAGCATCGGCGGTCGCGCACCGTCGCGATGGCCTGGTGGCAGGTAGAGCACCGCCGATAGCGGGACGCCGTCGTCACGCTCGTACGTCACGAGACGCTTCTCGACGCGTCGAAGCATCGGCGCCGGGTCGGGATACTCGGTCAGCCGAATCAGATCGTCGCTGGTCGTATCGCGCACGAAATAGTTCGGTGGATCCGTGGGGCTTTCGCGACGCGTGAGGAGCAGGCGGCCGTCGGGCGACAGCACGCCGACCACCGTTTCGTAGGTGCCGATTGCGGTGTGAAACAGCCGCTCGGTCTCGAGGGTCGTCAGGTCGAGCCGGTCAACGAACGGGCGATCACCGTCGGCGGAGGCGCCGTTGCCGGTGAGATACATCGCGTCGCCGTCCTGGAGAATCGTGGTACTGGCCACCCCGCCGCCCGCACGGCGCAACGGTGTGCCCGGGTCACCGTACCGGTCCTCGGCGCTGCGGTCGAAGAGCGGGCGCAGATCACCGCCGCCGGGGTACCGCATCCACGTGCGCGTCCAACGCGTGGCGCGGTCGCGCTCGGTAATGAGCGCCGTCCCGTCTTGCGTCCACGCAATGCCGGTGAATCGATACTCGGTGCGCGCGATTTCCCTGGCCGCACGTTCGAATGGGGCGGCGAGCGCAAAGATGACGTCTCGATACGACACCTTGGTCTTGGGGTCGCCGCCGTCCTGGGCCTCGCTCCACATCAGCGTTGCGCGCTCGGTGGCATGCCACCGGTGGCCGCGGGGACCGGTCGGCACGCCGCCGATCGGCACCGTGTCCGCGAGCGGCCGCGAGGCGACGGTGCGCGTCTCGCCGTCGCGTGTCCATACCTCGATTGAGCGGGCAAAGCGACTCGCCGGCACGAGCCGCGACCACGGCGTGGTGACGCGCTCGACCAAGATGTGCCGGGTATCTGGCGCCGCGGTGACACGGGCATACATCCCCGGCTCGCCGATCGCGGTCCGGCTGCCGGTGGCCAGCGTGACCGTCGCGATCTGAGACCTGAAGTGGTACTCGAAGAGCGCCTCGTCGTGAGGGCTCGAAAGGAGATCCTGGTAGGTCCGGACCGCGGAGCGGCGCCCGTCGCTGGCCTGCACGTTCGGTCCCGCCGGGACACCGGGCGCGTCGGGTGGCGCGCCTCGGGCCGACATCCGAAAGCGACACAGTACCCCGCTCGTGTCCGACAGCCACTCGCACGGATTGCCCCAGGTGGCGTTCAACGAGGCGTTCGTCAGCGGGCGCGGCTGCCCGCTCGAGAGGTCGACCACCCAGAGCTCGATCCCGGTGTCGCGGATGACGGCGTAGGACAGATGGCTGCCGTCCGGCGAGAATTGCGGCCAGCCGAGCGTCGTGCCCCGTGGCGCGACGAGACGCGTCTGGGTAACGGCCTGGGCCTCGCTATCCTCGGCGCCCAACGGAACGATGTCGACGGCGCCAATGCGCGGTGTGTTCCAGGGACCGCTGCTCCGAGGGTCGATACGATACCCGGCGAGCCGATGCATCGGGCGTGCAAGCCAGCGGATCGGCGGTGCGCTTCGGCGTTCGACGAGGACCACGACGTCTCGGCGCGGGCCGACGATGGCGGTCGGGATGAGCGGCGCATCGACGATGTCGACGATATCCTGCGGTGGCTCCAGGTAGCCGGTTTCGCCAGCAGTGGCTTGTTGAGCGCCGACCGACGCGGCGCCAACCAAGAGCGCCGTAACCGCCAGGCAGCTGAGTATGCGCGCGTTACGCAAGAGGGTGCGCCTCCGCCCCTACTCCCTAACCCCTGATCCCTTTCGCGGATTCCGGCTCATGCCGTCGCGAGCTGCGGCGGGGTGTCCATCGTCGGCACATCGCCGCCGGCCGGCTGGGGCTCGTTTGGCTGAGCCGTCCTCGAACCGCTTCACGTTGCGCCACTCGGGGTACTTCTTGTCCATTACCCATTCCATCCAGATCGGGATCGAGGCCATGCCCATCTGGATGAAGTAGCCCGCATGATCGGTCATCTCGGTGAATGGGGCAGTCAGGACGATTTGCTTGCCGCGAGCCATCGATGTCGCCTCCGCCGGAAGGGGACGTGTGCCCTGGATCTCCGAATCCAACACCCGAATCTATAGCACCCGGCGGATTGCGCCAAGCGCCCAGCGCTGGTCCGGGCGTCGGCATATGCTCTCAGACGCATGTTTTCCTCGCGGCTGCCCGTGAATCCGACGGAAAACCGCCTTGCTCGGGTCCGGACCCGGCTCGACGCAGGCGGTGTCGATGTCGTCGATCTCACCGAATCGAACCCGACTCGTGTGGGCCTCGCGTATCCGCCCGATCTGCTCGCCTCGTTCGCCGATCGGAAGGCGCTGGTCTACGCGCCGTCGCCGTGCGGGTTGCCCGAAGCGCGCGGCGCGGTGGCGGAACATCTGTCCGGCGGGCAACTGGCGGTCGACCCCGGCCGCGTCGTGTTGACCGCGAGCACCAGCGAAGCCTACAGCTGCCTCTTCAAGCTGCTCTGCGATCCTGGCGACCGGGTGATGGTGCCCCAGCCGAGCTATCCCCTGCTCGAACACCTGGCGCGATTCGAGGGCGTCGAGCCGGCGCCGTATGCGCTGGTCTACCACGGGCGTTGGGAAGTCGACCTCGACTCGCTGCGAACGGGGATGAACGAAGGTGTGCGAGCGGTCGTCGTCGTCAGTCCGAACAACCCGACCGGATCGTTTCTGTCGTCAGAAGATCGTGAGGCTGTGCAGGAGCTGTGTCGGGCGCGTGGCTGTGCCCTCATTGTGGACGAGGTATTTGGCTTCTATCCGCTCGACGAGACGGCTCCCACGCACAGCGTGCTCGATGAACCATCCGGCGTGTTGACGTTTTGTCTCGGCGGCTTGTCGAAGGCGGTCGGGTTGCCCCAGGCCAAGCTTGGATGGATCGTCGTCGATGGTCCGGACCGCGACGTCGAGTCGGCCCTCGCCGCGCTTGAGCTGATTCTGGACGCCTATCTGTCGGTCTCGACGCCGGTCCAGGTGGCAGTTTCGCAGCTGCTCTCCGACGGCGCGGTCGTGACCCGTCAGATTCGCCAGCGCGTCGCCGACAATCACGACACGCTCGTCCGGCTGGCGGCGGCCTATCCGTCGGCCCGCCTGCTGTGTGTCGAGGGAGGGTGGCACGCTGTCGTCCAGATTCCCGCGGTCGCGGCGGAGGAGCGGCTGGTGCTCGATCTCCTCGAGGACGACCACATCCACGTGCACCCTGGCTACTTCTTCGATTTCCCGCGGGAGGCGTTCCTGGTGACGAGCTTGCTGCCGCCGCCCGATCGATTCGCGCCGGCGATGACGCGAGTGCTCGCGCGCGCGACCGACACAGCCTAGGGGTTCCTATCTTGCTGAGCGACACACTGATCCTCAAAGACCTGGTGCTGGTCGGCGGAGGGCACACTCATGTCATCGTGCTCCGGCGGCTCGGGATGCGCCCGACGCCGGGCGTGCGGATCACCGTCCTGGCCAGCGACCTCCACGCGCCCTACTCCGGCATGCTGCCCGGGCTGATCGCCGGTCACTACTCGTTCGACGACGTCCATATCGACCTCGGGCCGCTGACCCGCTTCGCCGGGGCCCGCCTGTTTCACGCCGAGGCGGTGGGCCTCGACCTCGATCGTCAGTTGGTGCTCTGCCGCGACCGTCCGCCGGTGCCGTACGACGTGTTGTCGATCGACATCGGCATCACACCGGCGCTTGGCGTTACCGGTGCGTCCGAGCACGCCGTGCCGGTGAAACCGATTGGGGGGTTGGTCGAGCGGTGGATGGCGCTCGAACGAAGGGTGCGCGACGCTCAGCGCCGGCTCCGGGTCGGCGTCGTTGGCGCGGGGGCGGCCGGCGTCGAGCTCACGCTGGCGTTTCAGCATGCGCTGACGATGGCGAATGGCGCGCCGGAGTCGGCGTCGTTCGAGGTGCCGGAGTTTCATCTGTTCGGTGCCGCGCCGACCGTGGTGCCGACGCACAACCGCGGTGTGCAGGCGCGCTTCGGACGCGTGCTGTCGGAGCGTGGCGTCCACACGCATCTAGGACGGCTGGTGTCGCGCGTGGACGCCGGCCGGATCGAGCTCGAGGGCGGCGAGTCGTTCGACGTCGACGAGGTGGTGTGGGCCACGGACGCCGCGCCGCAGCGATGGCCGGCCGAGTCGGGTTTGGCGGTGGACGAACGCGGGTTCATCACGGTGGCGCCGACGCTGCAGTCGACCTCGCACCCCGGCGTCTTCGCGGTGGGGGACGTCGCGTCGGTCGTAGAACATCCCCGCGAGAAGGCCGGCGTGTTCGCGGTTCGCCAAGGACCGCCACTCGAGGCCAACCTGCGGCGAGCCCTCAGGGGCGAGCCGCTGCAGCCGTTCTCCCCCCAGCGTCGGTTTCTGAGCCTCGTGAGCACCGGAGATCGGTACGCCGTCGCCTCGCGTGGTCGCGTATCGCTCGAAGGGGCCTGGGTTTGGCGGTGGAAGGACTGGATCGACCGCCGTTTCATGCAGCGTTTCGCCGACCTCCCGGAGATGGAGGTCACCGGTTCGGCCACACCGGCGGTGCCGACTGGTCTCGCGCCGCCAGAGGTCATCCGGGAGCTCTCGTCGGCCGCGATGCGGTGCGGCGGCTGTGGCTCGAAGGTCGGCGCGTCGATACTCGACCGGGCAATCGCCCGTCTCGAACCGATACGGCGGGACGACGTCTTGGTCGGTCTTGACGCACCCGACGACGCGTCGGTGGAATCGATCCCCCCGGGCAAGCTCGTCGTGCAGTCGGTCGATGCGTTCCGCTCGATGGTCGACGACCCGTATCTGTTTGGTCGGATCACTGCCAACCATTGTCTTGGCGATCTGTATGCGATGGGCGCTGAGCCGCGTTCGGCGCTGGCGATTGTCTCGATCCCGCACGGCATTGAACGCAAGATGGAGGCGCAGCTGGAGGAGCTTCTCGAGGGTGCGGTCGCGGTGCTCAACGACGCCGGCGCCGCGCTCGTCGGCGGCCATACCAGCGAGGGTGCCGAGCTCACGCTCGGATTCGCCGTCACCGGAACCGTCAACCGCGACGGCTGGTTGCGGAAGGGCGGACTCCAGCCGGGCGACGCGATCGTTCTCACCAAGCCGCTCGGCACCGGGACGCTGCTCGCCGCCGACATGCGGGGGAAGGCCAAGGCACGGTGGGTGGACGGCGCCGTTCGCTCCATGCTTCGTTCAAACCGGGAGGCCGCCGACGCGGTCCGCGCGTACGGTGCCCGCGCCTGTACCGACGTCACCGGGTTCGGGCTGCTGGGTCACCTCGTCGAGATGACCAAGGCGTCGACGGTGGACGTCCGCCTGAACCTCGATGACGTCCCGTTGCTCGACGGTGCCTGCGACACCGCGGCGGCCGGACTACTGAGCTCGCTCCAGCCCCAGAACGTCCGACTGCGCCGCGCCGTGGCGAACGCTGGTGCGATCGACGGCGACGCCCGCTATCATCTCCTCTTCGATCCGCAGACGGCAGGGGGCCTGCTCGCCGGCATTCCGGGGGACAGGTCCGAGGCGTGCGTCGCAAGGCTGCGCGAGTTGGGCTACAGTGACGCGGCGGTCATCGGTGTCGTGGAGCCGCGCAGTGATCGCGATGAGCCGATCACAATCGCCGTCCAAGGTTGAGGAACCAACATGCTGGAAGTGGGAAAGAAGCCGCCCGCCCTCAAACTGAGGAACCAGGACGGCGAGACCGTGAGCCTGGCGCAGTTCAAGGGACAGTGGGTCGTCCTGTATTTCTATCCGCGCGACGACACGCCGGGATGCACGAAGGAGGCGTGCGAGTTCTCCGAAGGCATTCAGGGCTTTCGGAAGCTCGACGCGGTGATCCTGGGCGCCAGCCCGGACACGCCGAAGTCTCACCAGACGTTCATCAAGAAGTACACGCTCAAGGTGCAGCTCCTCTCCGATCCGACACACGCGACGATGGAAAAGTACGGCGCGTGGGGAGAGAAGGTGCTCTACGGTCGAACGTCGGTTGGTGTCATCCGATCAACGGTGCTCATCGGTCCCGACGGGAAGGTCGCGCACCATTGGAAGAAGGTGCGCGCGGCCGGCCATGCCGGCCACGTCGCGGCGCGCCTGACGAGCCTGCGCGGGTGAGTTCCACGGTTCGGTCAGACGACAGAAAAAGCGCTGTGTTAAACTCTCGGTTCTCTTATGTTCCGTCGGTTCATACATTTGCACGCATTCCTCGCGTGTGGATCCCTCGCCCTCGCGTGCGGCTCCGCTGAATCGGCGGCCCCGCCCGGCTCTCCGGTCGCGGCATTGGCGGACGACATCGCGCTGCCGCCAGACACGCGGACGGTTGAGGCGACCGTGCCGCGGCGCTCCACGCTGGCGAGCTTGCTGGCGCATCACGGCCTCGCCGATGAGTCAGTGGTGCTGATTGAGGAAGTGCGCGCCGTGTTCAACCCACGCCGCCTGCGTGTGGGTCATCCGTATCGGTTGGTCTTTGACCGCGACGGCGAGCTCCGCCGGCTCGAGTACCACGTCGACAACGATCAATTCCTCCGGGTGTCGAACGCCGTGCAGGGCTATGCCGCGGCGCTGGTGCCGTACGTCAAGGAGCGGGGCGAGGTCGCGATGCGGGGCCAGATCGACGAGGCGAACAATTCATTGGTCGCCGCGATCGACGCCGGCGGTGAGAGCGTGATGTTGGCCATCGAGATGGCGGAGATCTTCAGCGGCGAGATCGACTTCAACAATGACCTTCGCCGCGGCGACCACTTCGAGGTGCTCTTCGAGAAGGTGTATCGGGAAGACCAGTTCTCCGGCTATGGCGATGTCCTCGCCTCGGAATTCGTCAACGATGGCCGCCGCCTGCAGGCGTTCCGCTTTCACGTCCCGGGAGAGTCCGAAGCCCAGTACTTCGACGAGAACGGCCGGTCGATGAAACGTCTCTTCCTTCGCTCGCCGTTTCGATTCGAGCCGCGGGTCACATCGCGGTTTTCCTATCGGCGGCTGCACCCGGTGCTTGGCGGCGTACGGCCGCATCTCGGCGTCGACTACGGCGCGCCGACCGGCACGCCGGTTATCGTCGTCGCCAATGGCACGGTGGTGTCCGCGGGCATGAGCGGCGGTTCCGGCAACATGGTCCGTATCCGGCACACGAACGGCTACGAGACGTATTACTTGCATCTCTCCGCGTTCGCGAAGGGCATGCGGCGCGGCGCCCGCGTCACGCAAGGGCAGACGATCGGGCGGGTGGGATCGACCGGACTCGCAACGGGTCCGCATCTCGACTACCGCATGCGCAAGAGCGGCGCGTTCGTCAATCCGTTGCTTGAGCACCGGAAGCTCCCGCCGGGCGACCCCGTTCCCGAGGAGCACCGGGAGGCGTTTCAAGCGGTGCGCGACTCGGCGCTCGGACGTCTCCTCTCCGCGACGGTGTCCGCACCGGCGCCCGTATCAGCACAGTAATGTCTTAGGCGCCCGTGGCCGTCATTCGTCCATTTCGCGCGCTCCGACCGACGGCCGAGGCCGCGGCCGCCGTGGCGGCGGTCCCGTACGACGTGGTCTCGACTGACGAGGCGCGGAGCCTGGCGGCCGACAATCCGCTCAGCTTTCTGCATGTGTCCCGCGCCGAGATCGACCTTCCGGCCGGGAGCGACCCGCATGGCCCCAAGGTGTACCAGCAAGCGGCGGACAACCTCGCCGCGTTGACCGCCGCGGCGCCGTTGGTGGTGGAGGCGGAGCCGTCGTTGTACCTCTACCGCCTTCGTACGGATGACCACGAGCAGATCGGACTCGCGGGCTGCTTCTCGCTCGATGAGTACGACCACAACGTCATCAAGCGGCACGAACGGACCCGTCGCGACAAGGAGGACGACCGGACGCGCCACATGCTGACGCTCGGAGCGCAGACCGGCATCGTGTTTCTCGCGTACCGCAGGGACGCGGCGATTGACGACGTCGTGGCGAGAGGCGCGGAGGCGGCGCCGTTGCTCGATGTGACCGCGCCCGACGGGGTCCAGCACACCGTCTGGCGACTGTCCCCAGACGACGGGGCCGCCCTGGTGGCGGCGTTCGAACAGGTGCCGTCGGTCTATATCGCGGACGGGCACCATCGGATTGCGAGCGCGGCGCGTGCGCGCGATGAGATGGCGTCTGGCGATCCGACCGCCGAGTCGCGCTACTTTCTCGGCGTCGCGTTTCCGGACACCCAGACGCGCATCCTGCCGTACAACCGCACGGTCGCCGACCTCGCCGGGCAGACCGCCGATCAATTCCTGGAAGCGCTCGGTGCGCGCTTTCCCGTCATCCCGAACGGGTCCGCGACGCCGCCGAAGGGTCAGATTGCGATGTACCTCGGCGCCCGTTGGTACGGGATCGACCTCAAGCCAGTACGCGCGGCGATGCGGACAAACGGAGGAAGCCCGGTCACGCAGCTGGATGTCGCGATTCTCCAGGACCACGTTCTGGCGTCGCTGCTCGACGTCGCCGACATTCGAACGGATCCGCGGGTGACGTTCGTCGGCGGGGTGCGGGGAACTCGCGCGCTCGAGCGCGCGGTCGACTCCGGTGCCGCCGCCGTCGCCTTTTCGCTCGCGGCGGTGACGGCGGCGGAGTTGCTGGCCATTTCCGACGCAGGCGACGTCATGCCGCCGAAGTCGACGTGGTTCGAGCCGAAGCTCCGTGACGGGCTGCTCATCCACACGCTGTCATGACCGAACGCCTCTTCAATTTCGGCGCCGGTCCCGCAGTTTTGCCCGTGCCGGTGCTCGAGCAGATGCGCGACCACCTCCTGGCGCTGCCGGGCGTCGGCATGTCGGTGCTCGAGATCAGTCACCGCTCGGCGGTGTTCGACGAGATTCTGACGACGGCCGAAGCAAACGTTCGCGCGCTGGCCGCCGTCCCCGACGACTATCACGTGCTCTTCCTTCAGGGGGGTGCAACACAGCAGTTCGCGATGGTGCCGATGAATCTGCTTTCGACGAACGGCTCGGCCGACTACGTCGTGACCGGATCGTGGGCGAAGAAGGCGGCCAAAGAAGCCGCGAAGTTCGGCACCGTCCGAATCGCGGCCACGACGGAACCCGACAACTTTGTCCGGGTGCCGAACGCCGATGACATAGACCTCGACCGCGCCGCGAGCTATGTCCATCTGGCGTCAAACAACACCATCTTCGGGACCGAGTGGGCGGCGATGCCGGACACTGGTGACGTCCCGCTGGTCGTTGACGCTTCCTCGAACATCTTCAGCCGACCGTTGGACATAGCCCGCCAGGGCTTGGGCTTGATCTATGCCGGCGCCCAGAAGAATCTGGGGCCCGCCGGCGTGACGGTGGTGATTATCCGGCCCGACCTGGTGGGGCGTGCGCCCGCGTCGCTGCCGACCATGATGCGGTACGCAACCTTTGCGGAAAGCCGCTCGCTACACAACACGCCGCCTGTCTTCGCGATTTACGTCGTCTCGCTCGTCACGTCGTGGCTCCGCGACCAGGGCGGGCTCGAGGCGATGGCCGAACGCAACGAGCGGAAAGCCCGCAAGCTGTACGCGCAGATCGACGCCACCGGCTTCTATCGCGGCACGGCGGCTGCCGACAGCCGCTCGCGGATGAATGTCACATTTCGATTGGGCACGGCCGAGCTCGACGCTCGGTTCGTCGCGGCGGCGGCCGACGCCGGGTTGGCGGGCCTCAAGGGACACCGGTCGGTCGGTGGTCAGCGCGCCTCGATCTACAATGCGTTTCCGGAGGCGGGGGTCGATGCGCTCGTGTCGTTCATGGCGGAGTTCGAGCGGACGAATGGATAGGGTGCCGGCGTCCGTGACGAACCGGACGGCAAGACGATTCGTGGTAGGGTACGTTCGGAGCGCAAGAGTGGAGGGTTGAGTGCTCACGTCACTGCTGATTTCGTTGGCCGTTTCCATGGTGCTGCTGCAGGTTGCAGTCTTTTCGACCACGATTTTCCTCCACCGTGTCGAGACGCACCGTGCGCTCATCCTTCATCCGGCCGTGGCGTGGCTCTTCCGGGCCTGCGTCTGGATTACGACCGGCCTCAATGTTCGCGAGTGGGTCGCCGTTCATCGCAAGCACCATGCCTTTACCGATGAGGAGGGCGATCCACACAGCCCGCATCTCGAGGGGTTCTGGTCGGTGCAGCTCGGCAACGTCTTCCACTACGTGCGAGAGGCGAAAGACAAGAACGTGATCGAGAAATACACGCGGGATCTCCAGGACGACTGGTGGGAGCGACGCGTCTTCCGTTACGGCGTGGCGGGGCCGGTCGTCGGCATCGCGGCGTTGAGCGCGATCATTGGTGTCGGCTGGGCGCTCCTCGCCGCGACGGTGCACGGGGTGCTGTATGTGTTCGTTCTGTCGCCGTCGATCAACGGCCTATGCCACTACCATGGGTACAGGAACTTCGAGAACACCGCGACCAACATCCGTCTGCTTGCGCTCATCACCGGCGGCGAGGGCCTCCACAACAACCATCATGCGTTTCCCCGGAGTCCCAAATTCAGCGTGTCTCGACGTTGGACCGAGATCGATCCCGCCTGGCCGGTGATCTGGGTGTTGACGAAGCTCCGCCTCGCCAAGCCCTACAAGACGATCGAGCAGGCGAGACTCCAACCTCAGGAATCCTAGCTGCTAGGAACGGCCCAGGCGGTTCGCCCGTAGTACGCTGTAGCTCGTGCGGCAAGGGCAGGGCTCGATCGTCTGCGCCCAGTGCAACCAGCTCGTCGGTATTAACGAAGAGACGTGCCCCTTCTGCGGCGCGTGGCGACCCGGCCTGTTCGGCTGGGCGCCGGTGCTTCGCTCGGTCATCGGCGTTCGGCTCGACCTGATCACGCTCATCGTCGGCGCGGCGGTGACGCTCTACGCACTGGCGCTGTTGCTCCAGCCGGAGGCGATCATGAACCCCTCCGGCCTGTTGTCGATCCTGTCGCCGGGCGGACGCGCGCTTTACCAGCTCGGGATGACGGGCGGGGTGGCCTGGCAGCTTGGCTGGTGGTGGACGCTCCTGACGGCCATCTATCTGCACGGCGGCCTGTTGCACATCGTGTTCAACGTGATGTGGATCCGCAACCTCGGACCGGTGGCCGCCGACGCCTACGGCCCGGCGCGCACCTTCGTGCTGTTCAATATCGCCGGGGCTGCCGGTTTCCTGGCGTCGAACGTTATGTCGGGCGCGCCGACGATCGGTGCGTCCGGAGCGATCTTCGGACTGCTCGCCGCGCTGATCGTCTACGGCCGCAAGCGGGGCTCGTCGATGATGACGCAGCAGCTGTGGCAGTGGGCCATTATCCTCGGGATCTTCGGCTTCATCATGCCGAGCGTGAACAACTGGGCGCACGGCGGCGGGTTCGCGGGGGGGTGGGTGGCGGCTCACCTCATGGGGTTCAGCGACGAGCATCGCGAGAGCACCGGCGTGCAGCTGACCTCGCTGGCGTTGATTGCATTGACGGCGGTCGGCTTCGGGCTGTCGTTCTTCAGAGTGACAAACATCCTGCTCGCCGAGTAGATCGCGGCGAGACCAGACGTGGTCGTGGCATCGCTCCGGCGCGTACCACTGCAACCCGCAGCTCGGGTTATTCGAAGCCCACGGATCACAGGGAGCCCTATGAGTACAACCAGCATCACAACGAGAAACCTTGAGCTGGTTCTCCAGACACCCGAGCCCGCCGCGATCCCGCTACTCCCCTTCGGGCGGGCGACGTGGACGGTGGCGGCGTCGACGACGGCGGCGCTTCTCGCGGCGCGGTCCAGGTCCCCTCGCGGCGAGCTCGCGCCAGCGAGCGACCGCCTCGGGATCCTTTCCGTGAATCGCGAGCCACGTCAGCGCATCGGGAAAGCTCGGGCGGGTCAGGATGCCGCGCACCGCGCGCGGCGGCAGATCCGGGTCGGTGAGTCGTGGCTGGAGCACGAGGGCTTGTCGGAGCCGGTCGGCGTCCCGCCGGGCCACCGGCAGCTGTCCGAGCGATACCCCGATCGACCGGTCATCCCGCCGACGTGGGGTCAGGTCGATCTCCTGGATCGGCGTCATCAGGCTCCCGAGCAAGATGGCGTTCGTGAGCGCCTCCGGCGCTGTCGCGAACTGCGATCGATACGCATCGAGCGCATCGAGTGACCGCCACAGGCGCGTCGACTTCTGCTGTTCGACTTCGGGGGCGATGTGCTGGAGTAGACCGCTCTTCGACAAGCCCTTGAACGTCTTGGCCGACACGCCGCTTCGCAGCAGCTTGTACAGCTCCTCGATGAGACGGGCCGGCGACGCGTGCTCGATCTCGGCATGGTTGCGCTCGATCGCCTCGCGTACCGGGGCATCGAGGCGGAAGTCGAGACGTGCCACGAAGGCTACCGCGCGCAGCATCCGCACCGGGTCTTCGACGAATCGTTCGTCCGGGTCACCGATACACCGGATGAGCCGGTTGCGAAGGTCGTCCATGCCGCCGACGTAGTCGATGATCGCGAACGTCGAGATGTCGTAGAACAGCGCGTTGATCGTGAAGTCGCGGCGAAAGGCGTCCTCTTCGGGAGTGCCGAAGGTGTTGTCGCGTCGAATCGGGCGCCGGGGCGCGGCACTGTCATCGGGTGTCGCCGCGGTGGCCTTGGGCGTCTCGTGTTGGTCGGGAAGTGGCGTGGCGTCTACCAGTACTTGCTTTCGAAACGTCGCCACCTCGATGGTCTTCTGCCCGAATTTGACATGGGCCAGGCGGAACCGGCGGCCGATGATCCAGCAGTTGCGAAAGATGCGTTTCACCTCGTGCGGGTGGGCCGAGGTGCCGATGTCGAAGTCCTTCGGGTGCCGCTCGAGGAGCAGGTCGCGGACCCCGCCGCCGACGAGATAGGCGGCGTGGTTGAACTTGCGCAGGCGGTAGAGGACCTTGAGGGCGTCCGCGTCGATGAGGGTGCGGGAGATCGGATGGTCGGCGCGCGAGATGATCGTTGGGGCGACCACGGATTCCTACCCCTTCGCTTCTTTCCAATTGTGGCCGACGCCGACATCGACGGTGAGCGGGACCGAGAGCTCGACCGCTCCCTCCATCCGGGCTCGCACGAGCTCGCTGATGGCCTCGCTGCTCGATTCGGGCGCCTCGAGCAGCAGCTCGTCGTGCACCGTCAGAATCATCCGGGCATCGGCGGGCAACGCGGCGTGGAGATCGATCATGGCCCGTTTCATGATGTCGGCCGCGGTGCCTTGAATCGGCATGTTCACCGCTTCTCGTTCGGCCCGGCTTCGCAGCTGGCCGTTCCGACTCGTGAGCTCGGGGATGCGGCGGCGACGGCCAAACATCGTCGTGACGACGCCGCTCTTGCGACCAGCCTCGAGCGTCGCGTCGAGGAACGTCCTGACCGCCGGGAAGCCTTCGAAATACGCGTCGATAAAGGCTTGCGCCGCCTGCGGCGTGACGCCGATGTCCTTCGAAAGGGTAAACGCCGTCTTCCCGTAGAGCAGGGCGTAGTTGACGATCTTGGCGCGCCGCCTCAGCTCGTGCGGGTCAAGCCCGCTGTCGCCTCCAAATATCTTCTCGGCCGTTTGGTCGTGAATGTCCTCGTCTCTCTCGAATGCGGACTTGAGCTGCTGGTCGCCTGACAGGTGCGCAAGCACACGGAGCTCGATCTGCGAATAGTCGGCCGAAAGCAGCACCTTGCCCGGCGGCGCGGTGAACGCCGCGCGAATCTCACGTCCAATCTCGGTTCGAATCGGGATGTTCTGCAGATTCGGTTCGCTGCTGCTGAGCCGGCCAGTCGCCGCGACGGCCTGATTGAACGAGGTATGTATGCGGCCGGTCTCGGGATTGACGAGCTGCGGCAACGCATCGATGTAGGTCCCCTTGAGTTTTTGGAGACTCCGCCATTCCAGGACCTTACGCGGCAGCTCGTGGACCAACGCCAGCTCCTCGAGCACGGCGACCGACGTCGAGGCCGCTTTCGTCTTACCAGTCTTCTTCAGCGACGGGAGCTCGAGCTTGTCGAACAGGATGACCGACAGCTGCTTGGGGGAGTTGATGTTGAACGCCTCACCCGCCAACGCATAGATCTCGGTCTGATACTCGTGGAGCCGAGCGTCCATCCAGGCCGACTGAGTGGCGAGCACGTCAGTGTCGATCTGGACCCCGGCCCGTTCCAGATCGGCGAGCACCGGCAGCAGCGGCAGCTCGAGCTCGCGATAGAGTGCCTCGAGGCCCTTCTCCGCGAGCCGCGGCATGAACCGTTCGGCGAGCTGGGTCGCGAGGTCGCTCTGTTCGCCCGCGAACTCGAGCACGGCGTCGGCCGGGACGTCGGCAAAGCGGAGCGCCCTGGCGCCCTTGCCGACGACGTCCTCCGCGGGAAGGGCCTTGTAGCCGATCTGCTCGAGCGCCAACGCGCCAAGGTCGTGACTACCGGTCGCGTCGAGGAGATAGCTCGCGATGAGGGTGTCGATGTCGATCCCGTCGAGCCGCAGGTCATGCCGTCCGAGCACGATCGCCGCATACTTCAGATCGTGACCCACCTTGGACACGCTGGCGTCGGCCAGCGGGGCGGCGAGTAGTTCGATGGCGCGGGCGCGCGAAAACTCGCTCCCGGCATCGAGCGCGCGATGTCCGAGCGGCACATATCGCGCGTGACGCGGACCGGCCGACAGCGACAGCCCGACGAGGTCGGCCCGCATCGGCTGGCGACCATCGGTGACGAGACCGAGTCCGACTTGTCTGCCGGATCCGATCGCGTCGACCAGCGCCGCCAAGTCCGACTCGGAGCGGATGACGTCGTAGTCTTTCTCCACTGTGGCCGCGGTCGGCGCGTACTCGGCCAACAACGTGCGGAAGCCCAGCGACGAAAAGAGCGTAAAGCAGCGCTCGGATGACGGGCCGTCGTAGCGAAGCGCGTCGCGATCGAACGGCACCGGGACGTCGGTGCGAATGCGTACAAGCTCGCGGCTCTGCCGCGCGTCGTCAGCGTGCTCCTCGAGCGCGTTCCGATAACGTTTCTGCTTGACGTCCGCCGCATGCTCGAGGACGGCATCGAGTGATCCGTGGGTCGCGATCAGCTCCCGCGCGCCTTTCTCGCCGATGCCCGGCACGCCTTTGACGTTGTCGACGGCGTCCCCCATGAGGGACAAGACGTCGACGACCTGTTCGGGGGCGACGCCAAACTTTTCCTTGACCCCGTCGGCGTTGTACCACGTTCCGGGATCGCGCGGATTGAACACTCGGACGCCGGCCCGAACGAGCTGGAAGAAGTCCTTGTCGCCGGTGACGATGGCCACCTCGAAGCCATCGGCCAGCGCGCGTTCCGTCAACGTCCCGATCACGTCGTCGGCTTCGAACTGCTCATGCGTGAGGACCGGGACGCCGAGGGCCTCGCAGGCCTCGTGCACCCAGGGCACTTGTTCAACCAAGTCGCTCGGCATCGGGGCGCGATTGGCCTTGTAGTTGGCCGAGAGCTCCGTCCGGAAGGTCGGCCCTTTGACGTCGAACGCGGCGGCGATCAAGGTCGGGTCGAGGTCGGTAATCAGCTTCCGAAGCATCGTCACGAAGCCATAAACGGCGTTGGTCGACCGACCGTCGGGCCCGGTCAGGTCGCGTATCGCGTGATAGGCCCGATACATCTGCGAGCTGCCGTCGATGAGGAAAACCGTTCCGGTGGCGGGCATGGAGCGCTTGGAGTGTAACACCGGGCTTCGCGGCGCCAGGAGTTAGTCCTCTCGAAGTGGCTCAGCGCTCTGGGTTTAGGGGTCGAGCGTCAGATTCAGCGAGCGGACTTCGCCCTCGTCGAGGGTCAACCGAACGGCGCTGTCTCGAACACCGGTGAGGAAGCGGGGACCGTGCCACTCCCCCTGCTCGACGAATTCGACGGCGGCGAGGAGATAGTCGCCCGGCGGGAGACCGCGCATTTGATAACCGCCATTTTTGGTCGGGGCGAGACGCGCGGATGTATCGCGATTGTGGTTGCCACCACACCTCGTTCGACGGGAACGCGATGACGGTGAAGTCAGAAATCTGATTACCGCGGTCGTCATGCACAGTCCCGGTCAGTTTCGAGACCTGGTCGGTCAACACCACCCGCATGCCGTCAATACGGGTGGCGCCGCTGAAATTGACCGGCGTATCGATGATGTCTGGACCCTTCACGTAGACCGCCTTGAGCATCCAGCCTTGCGGGACATTCGATGCCGTCACCACTTGCAGGCCGTCCGCAACGTTGGTCAGCTCGAACGTGGCATCCGTGGCGACGCGTGCACTGGCGCTGCGCCCCATCATCATCGGCATCGCCTCGACCGTAGTGACCGCGATGCGAACGCCGCTCGGGTCCTCGGGCGCCGCCTGACTCGTCGCTTCGAAGTCGACCGTCCCGCGGATGATCGGCCCCGAACCGAGGACGAGACTCAGGTCGGCGATGTCGAATCCATCGATGACGAGGGACTGGTTCGCAAACTGCTGGCTGGCGCCAAGCGTGCCGGGGCCGCGGCGCCCGCTGCGCGATACGGCCCGAAGGGTGTATCGACCGGGTGGCACGTCGTTGAGCTCGAACTGCCTATCCGATTCGGTGCTGGTGCCGAGCATCGATCCCGGAACACATCTGTCCGGGTTGAAATGGACCCGAAGGACCACCGAGAAGATCGCCGCCCTCGTCCGGCACGAGCATCACCTGCGTGCCGCGTGGTGGCGTGCCATCGGCGCCGAACTAAGGTCCCGCTCAACCTGGCCGTGCGCACGAACTGGACGCTGAAGTCGACGCCGCGCGACTCCGTGCTGAGACCGACGTTGACTGCCGTTGCTTGGGCGAGGCCGGTGAACTAAGGTCCCGCTCAACCTGGCCGTGCGCACGAACTGGACGCTGAAGTCGACGCCGCGCGACTCCGTGCTGAGACCGACGTTGACTGCCGTTGCTTGGGCGAGGCCGGTGACGCTAGGGCAGTAGGTCAGCGCATATCCGAACTCGGTTTCTTCGGTAGCCGAGTCGGCGCCACCGAACCGACTGCCCGCCCCGCCCCTCGTTCCGAACGCCATCGCGGCGAATCGCCGCTGCGACACGACCGCACTGACGTAATAGTCTCCGGGCTCGAGGCCGAACACGCGGTACTCGCCCCGGTCGTCTGACCCATCGTTGCCGGCGGGCACCAGCTGACGCTGTCCCTGCTGGTAGACGTAGCGCAACACCACGACTTGAATGAGCGGAAGCGGCGCACCATCTTCGTCCGCGACACGACCCGTGATGACGCCGCCGGGCGGCAGGCTGAAGCTGACATTAGCGACATGTCTGGCGGCCTCGATCTGGACCGGCGTCGAGGGTTGTCTCGGTCTGCGCGGCCATGCGACAGCGTGATGAAGCCGGGCTTCGAGACGCTCACCGTATAGCGTCCCGCAGATAGTTCCGCGAGCGAGTAGCGACCCAGCTCGTCCGTGGTCGCGCTGATCTGACCCCGGACATCACGCGCGCGCGCTGACCCGTGCCCGATTGAGCGGGAGCCCCGTGTCGGAGGCGACGACGCGTCCCGAGATCGATTCGGTTGCGGCGACGGCCTCGTCTTGGTCGTCGACCGGCCGATCACGTGGTTGGATTTGACCGAACTGCTGTGGCTGGGCAATGGCGATGGCGGGGCAGAATATCGCGCCGGCGACAATCGCTGGGATCGCGCGTGTGAGCATCATCATTTTTTAGTCGGGGCCCTGAGCGTAGCAGACCAGGCCGGCGGTTCGGTTATTCCCTGGGGCTCAAAAAGGGCGTCGCCCCGACCTGCCGATCGGGGCGACGCAGTGAGGACGAGGACGGAGGAGGAAGAGGTCCTCTACCCGAGTGCTTCGAGCTCTGCCGTCACTTCGGCAGGCAAGCGCAGCTCATTGGTGACCGAGAACGCATCGAACTGTCTGGCCAGCGAGATGGCCAGATGCCGGTCGGTCTCGCTGTCGACCACGCCGGTGAGCGTGACGTGCCCACGTTCCACCACAATGTGTATCGACGGATTGTGCCGCGCGATGTAGTGCCAGAAGGTGGAATTCCCGTAGATGGCTCGTGCGACGCGGTAGCGCAGCTGGTCGTCGAACCGCGACGCCGGAAGCACGTTGATCTCGTTCGTCACCGCCGTGACACCGGGGAGCGCGGCGACACGTTTTTCGATGTCTCCCGGCTTGTGCTCCCCGGTGACATGGCCGGTGAGCACGACGTGTCCGTCGTAGCCGATTTCGGCATCGACGTTATCGAAGACGGTGAAGAACGAGTACCGAAGCACCTGCTCCTGGATTCGCTTGAACAGGTCGTACTTCGTCTGGTCGGCGGCCCACGCCGGCGACACCGAGAGTGCCGTGACGGCGAGCACCATGAATGACAGAACGAGTCCGCGCGTCTTTAGCTGGGCATGCATGGTCACTCTCCTTTGTGTTGTAACCCTCTTGCGTGCAACCGTTCCGCTCGATTCACGCGTCACTGACCTCTTAGGCAAGGGACGTGCCAGGACGCACGGAGCTGAAACCGGTCAAAAACGGGGGTGTGGGTGGCCGCGTCGGACGCGCTGTCCCCGCGAGAGGTCAGAGAAAGAGGGCGGTGCCGATGCCAGCCGCGATGAATAGAACCTGGCGAGTGGCGCCGACGTCGATCGTGCCGCGGTGCAGTCCCGGAATCAGATCGGACATTGCGACGTACAGGAAGTTCCCGGCGGCGAAGGCCAGCACGTACGGCATGGCGTCGGGCAGCCACCCGGACGCTGCATACACGGCGAGGGCCCCCAGAATTCCGGTGGCCGCCGCCAGCGCGTTCAGGAGCAGGGCCCGACGCTTCGAGTAACCCGCACCGAGAAGGATGGCAAGATCGCCGACTTCCTGCGGCACTTGATGCGCGGCGACCGCGAGCGTCGTGCTGAGGCCGAGCGGGATCGATGAGATGGCCGCCGCGCCGATGATGGCTCCGTCCGCGAAGCTATGCACCGCGCCTCCAATGAGGATCAGCGCCGCGCTGCTGCGGGTCGACTGAGACGATTGATCATGGGCGTCACAGTCGTCGTCGTGACAATGGCGCCAGATGACGAGCTTCTCAAGCAGGAAGAATCCAAGAATCCCCGCCAGCAGCGTCCCCGATACGGCGGTCGCCGTGAGTGTGGTGAGCGCTTCCGGCAAGAGCGCGAGGAGCGCCACCCCGAGCAGGGTGCCGACGGCGTAGCTGATAAGACTCGGTATGAGGTTCGACCGCGTGCTTGGTTGCAGGAGCAGCAGCAGAGAGGCAATGGCCAGACCGCCGAGGCCGCCGAGCACCGTGAGGCCCACGGCCGCCGCGAGCACAGTCACCGGCGGGGTGCGGGGTCGCAGACCCCGTCTGAAGAAGCCCGCGCACGTGCGCGCCCCGCGGGCATGGAGCCCCCGCGAGTGCCCGCGACGGGGCTTGGGGCGGTACGCCCCATCTGATTAGGGACTGGCAATGTAGCCGCGCCGCGCGCGCACACGATGGCGTGAGTTTCGGACTTCGACCTCGATGGCGTGCCAACGTCCGTCGTCGTGGCCCGGCGCCGGGTAGCCCAGGTAGTACTGCTTGCTCAGCTCGTCCGCGATGCCGGCCGTGGCTGGGTCGAGATCTTGAGCGGTGCGGACGATCTCCGTCCGCCCGCCACTGTCGTCCGTCAGATCTCGTAGGGCGGAGACGTTCACGCGGTCCTCCCCGCCAAACGTACCCCTGCCGCCTCCCGGAAACGGCGTGGTGGGTGGCGGGAGAGGCGAGCGTCCGCGGCCGCCGCCGCCCGGAATCGGAAACGGAAGCGGTGTCGGCGGCGGACTCGATGGTACCGGCCGGCGTCGAGTCCGCCCGTAGCCTGACCGCCCGCGGCTGTCGATGCCGATGGCGTAGACCAGCACCTCGGTCTCGCGAATCAGCTGCTGCAGCTCGTCCACGTCGATCTCGCTGTTCGTGTCATTGCCATCCGAGATGACGACGATGGCTTTCTTGCGGTGGCGTCCCTGTTCAGCCTTCAAGACGGCATCGGCCACGGCGTCGTACATCGCCGTCCCGCCGCGCGGTTGGATACCGCCGAGCGCCCGGCTCAACCGACTGCGGTCAGACGTCCAGTCGTGGACCAGCCGCGGCTGGTAGCTGAAGCGATACAGGAAGATCTCGTCGTCGTCGCCCAACAAGTCGAAGAGAAACCGGTCGAGCGCGTCGCGGGCGGCGCTCATCTTCTCGCCTTCCATGCTGCCGCTCGTGTCGAGCACGATCCCGAGGGATACCGGCACTCGTTCGCTGCTGAAGTGTGTGACGGTCTGCAGCTCGCCGTCCTCGTAGACGAGGAAATCATCCTTCGAGAGGTCAGGCACGAAGCGGCCCCGGATGTCGGTGACGGTCGCGGTCACGTTGATCAGCTCAATACCAGTCCGGAAGCGAAAGACCGGTGGGTCGTCTTGCTGGACGGCGGCGAGCACGATGCCGCCGGACACGACGGCGCAGGCCGCGGCGAAGGCGACGCGGCGTGTCCGGTGGGCGTCCGTCATCAGGATTCTCCCGCGGCGTCTGCCGGTGGCGCCACCCGTCGGTCAACATGCGGGACGGTCGCGTCGTCGATGAGGAAACTGATCCGATACCGGCTCACCCCGGTCGCCGGCACCTCGATGGCGAACGGGGATGCCGCGCCAGGCGGCAGGGACGGGCGCTCCACCGGCGACCGTTCGCTGGCGACGAGCGCGCCTGCTTCGTCGAACGCCATCGCCACCACGGCCAGTTGGTCGGCGGTGACCGCGCCATTCGGATTGCGCACCGAACCGCGTATGGCCAGAACGCGGTCCTCGGTTGCGTGGTCGAGCGCGAGCAGTTCCACTGGCGGTCGCGGCTCGGCGGTCGTGGTCGCCGCGTGATCTCCGCCATCAGAAAACACCAGGAAGATCGTGGCGATGAACCCCACCACGACAGCGGCGGCCGCGCCGAGCGCCACCAGTCGAGTACCAGGTGTCGAGGTTGATGGCGCTGGTGCGACGAACAGGTCGCCGACCGCCACGGCGGTGTCGCGTGCCGGTTCGCGGACCGTGTCCGTGTCAGTCGGCGGCACCAGCGGCGTCATCGGCATAGACGCCACAGGGTCGGGTGCCGGTCGGCGCGTCACGCGAGACGTGGTCGATGCCGGCACCGCGGCCGCTGCCGGCGGGCGAGGTGTCGCCGGCCGGCGAGCCGTCGCCGCCGGGGTGCCCCGTTGGACCTCGGCCGCAAGCGCCGCCAGCCTCGCGGCCGAGCGTCGGCGTTCTTCATGGACGAGTCGCCAGGTCACCACGCCCATCGTGAGCGTCATGACGAGGGACAGCACGGTGACGATTGCCAGCGCGAACTCCATATGTGAGCTCCTACCTTAGCCTGAACTCCATCGCGACCTCGACGAGGACGTCAACCGGCACGCCGTGGCGCTGCGCCGGGTGGAAGCGCCACCGGCGCAGCGCCTGCACGGCGTTATCGTCGAGACCGTACCCGAGTCCGCGGACGACGCGGACCGATCCAACCGAGCCGTCGGCGAGCACGATCACCTCGAGCACGACGTCGCCTTCGACGTGCCGACGTCTCGCATCTTCCGTGTAGTCCGGCTTGACCTCATGCGCGATGGCCGGCGGAGAAATACCGCTTCCCGGACGGTACGGGCCGCCGCCGGTCCCACCGCCGGTGCCGGGCCCGACGCCAGCGCCGCGACCCTCGCCAATACCGCGTCCGGCACCGTCGCCGACACCGCCGTCTATTCCAGGCCCCTGCGATGCGGGGTTGGTCGCCGGCGAGGCGGTGTCCTCGAGGAGACCCCGAATATCACGGAGGTCGGCGCGCGCCTCGACCAAGGGGGCAAAGATACGGGGGAGCTCTTCATGCTCGAGCGGTTCGGGCTCGGGTTCGATCTCCTCTATGGGCTCCACGATCGTCGGCTTCTCCCGGGGTGGCACCGGGCTGCTGATGCGACTCGTGCCGCGCCGTTCCGCCGCGGGGGGTGGGAGCGGCGACCGCAGGCCACCACCACCGCCGCCGCCGCCAGGACCAGGTTCGGCGACGAAGATGAGCCGGGTCAGTGTCGGGCCGGTCTGCTCAACGGGAACGTCGGCCGCGGTCGTAAGTCGTGCCGTCATGAGCAACGCGGCAACCAGAGCCACTGCACCATGAAGTGTCGTCGACATCGCCACCGACAACCTGGTGGAGCGCGAGTCGTCAATCGACCGATCAAGCAGGGCGCTGCCGAAAACTTGCCTGACTGGTCGCATCTGCTCGGCGCGTAGCCACTGGATCGAGCGGGCCGCTTCCCGATGGCTGATGAGAACGCCGTCGATCGTGGCGATGTCGCCGGCGGCGATGAGCAGGTGGACGAGCGAGGCGGGGCGCCGGACCGCTCGGGCGACCTCCTCGGCGGAGTACACATCGGGCGCGTCGGCTGTCGACTCGATACGTGCTCGCCGGGGCGTGTGTACGTGCATCTCCGCTCCGAACCCGAAATACTCGCAAAAGTCTTGCCGTACCGTTTGACGACCGCTACCCTTATTTTCGGCGTTTTTGCCCAGGTTCTTTGGTCTTAGACGGGGGCGGGCGCGATGTGGTTGTGTCCAACCGGGGACACTACTTTGTCCCCTCGAAGAAACTCTTGCCTTCGCGTTGGGCCAGCAGCCGCACGGCTCTGAATCCCTCCGACCTGAGCGCTCCCGCCGCCCCGCCGTTCGACAGGTACGTCCGGTCGAGTGTCCGCTGCGATAGCAACGCACCGAGCCCTCCCCGCGGCGCCGCTTCGATGACGACGCATCGCCCACTCGGTTTGAGCACGTTCAGCGCCTGCTGAAGACACAGGACGCGCTCGTTCACCCGCATGTCGCCGAGCAGGTTGGCCACGACGACCACATCGAATCTATCTGCGGCAAACGGCAAGTCCCTGAGTCGTGTCGTCTTGACGTCGATCAGCAAGCCGGCCGACGCCGCGGCGCGAGTCATGCGATCGGCGTCCCCGTCCGACTCGACGACCACGCTCGTTTCGCCGCTGATGCCGATCACCTTGGCGAGGGCAGTCGCCAGCTGTCCGTCGCTGCCGAGCTGCAATACCGCCATGCCGAGCTTGAGGCCGACCATCGACACCTCGAGGTCGCGCGCACCACCGCTTTTCTTCAGTGTAAACAACGACATTCGGCGCTCGTGAGGGCTAGACGTCCGTGGTGGGCGCGTCACCGGTCTCGGT
This sequence comes from Vicinamibacterales bacterium, assembly GCA_963662965.1. Lineage (GTDB taxonomy): Bacteria > Acidobacteriota > Vicinamibacteria > Vicinamibacterales > UBA8438 > DTWD01. The sequence goes on from OY759970.1 coordinate 2,332,983, forward strand.
ACGACGCGCGACTCTCACCACAAACGCCAAGGCTCGAAAACACGCCATGATATAGTGTCCGGCTGTGCAAAGCCCAAACCAAATCGCTCCGGCCCAGGGACGCTTGGGCATCCTGCTGGCGGGGCTTGGCGCCGTCAGCACGACGTTCATCGCGGGCGTGGTCGCCATCCGCAAAGGCTTGGCTGCGCCGACCGGGTCGCTCACGCAAATGGGTACGGTTCGGCTTGGGAAGCGGACCGACGGTCGGTCGCCGCTCATCAAGGACTTCGTCCCACTTGCGTCGCTCGACGATCTTGTCTTCGCCGGCTGGGACATCTTCGACGACAACTGCTATCAGGCGGCCCGAAATGCCGAGGTGCTCAAGCCGGAGTTGCTGGAGCAGGTTCGTCCTGAGCTCGAGGCGATCACGCCGTGGCCGGCGGTCTTCGATCAGCACTATGTCAAGAAGCTCACCGGTCCGAATGTGAAGAAGGGCGCCAACAAGCGGGAGCTCGCCGAGCAGGTCGTCGCCGATATTCGCCGCTTCAAGGAGGAACAGAAGCTCGAACGGCTCGTGCTCGTCTGGTGTGGCAGTACCGAGATTTACATGGAAGAGGCTCCGGTTCATGCGTCACTAGAGGCGTTCGAACAGGGACTGGACGCCTCCGATCCCGCAATTCCCTCGAGCATGATCTACGCGTACGCCGCTATCAAGGAAGGCATCCCGTACGTGAACGCCGCACCGAACCTGAGCGCCGACGTGCTGGCCCTCGAGCAGCTTGCGCAAGAAACAGGGGCGCCGCTGGCCGGCAAAGACCTCAAGACCGGGCAGACGTTGATGAAGACGATGATCGCGCCCGGCTTGAAGGCTCGGCTGCTCGGGGTCGCGGGGTGGTACTCGACGAATATCCTCGGCAATCGCGACGGTGAGGTGCTCGACGACCCGGAGTCGTTCAAGACGAAGGAGGAAAGCAAGAAGTCGGTGCTCGACCATATCCTGCAGCCCGAGCTGTATCCGACGTTGTACAGCAACCTGCATCACGTGGTCCGCATCAACTACTACCCGCCACGCGGCGACAACAAGGAAGGCTGGGACAACATCGACCTCGTGGGGTGGCTCGACTACCCGATGCAGCTCAAGATCAACTTCCTCTGTCGCGACAGTATTCTCGCGGCGCCGATCGTCCTCGACGTCGCCTTGTTCCTCGATCTCGCCAAACGGGCCGGCATGAGCGGTATTCAGGAATGGCTCTCGTTCTACTTCAAGAGTCCCATCCATAGCCGGGAGCTCTATCCCGAGCACGACCTCTTCATCCAGCTGATGAAGCTCAAGAACACGCTCCGACACCTGCGGGGTGAGGAACTCATCACGCACCTCGGGCTGGAATACTACGACTAGGACACTCGGAGGGAGCCCGTGGTGAAAGTCGTCCCGCCTTGCCAGGCTGGCGCCACGCTACTCTCGGTGCCGCGGGCGACTTTCGCCCCGGGCTCCTAGCCCCGGGCCTCGGTCATCAACGTGAGTAGCCGCGCGCAGGCAGTGCTCCTCGGCGGCACTTTCAGCGGCGTCATGTCGGCGCTCCCCTACATCGAGTTCGCAAACTGTTGCTGTCTCTGGTTGATCAGCGGCGGCATCGTGACCGCCTACTTGATGCAGCAGGGGCAGTCACAACCACTGGAGGTCGGCGAAGGCGCGGTCGGGGGAGCGCTGGCCGGCGTCGTTGGCGCGTTCGTGTATGCCGTGGTGTCGCTCCCGATTCAATTGTTCCTCGCGCCACTCCAGCCAGACGTGGCCGACCTACTCCCGCCATCCGGCGACCTGCCCCCGGAAGTGTTCGACATGGCCGAACAGATGGTCACCAACCCGCTGCTCCTGGTGATGCTCGGATTTGCCGTGATGCTCGTGGTCGGCACCATCTTTGCCGCCGTCGGCGGCGTCCTCGGCACCCTGTTCTACCGAAAGCCAGCCCCGCCGGCGCCGCCGACCTCCGGCGACATCGTTCCTCCACCCCCTGGGCTGTAGGGCGACCTCCCTCAGACGGGGCTTGCGGTCTTCAGACGGGGCTTGCGGCCGTGAACCCGGCTGCCCGGCGCAGCTCAGTCGCTCGGATGGAGTTCAGGGCGCGCACGGCGCGCCCCCGCCGGCACGGAGTGGGGCGCAGGGGTTCCCGCGAGTGCCGGCGGCGTCGGGGCCGCCAGGTCATCCAGAGTACGATCAGGGCGCGCACGGCGCGCCCCCGCCGGTACGGAGTGGGGCGCAGGGGTCCCCCCGCGCGAGTGCCGGCGGCGGGGTTCGGGGCCGTAGGCCCCGTCTAGATATCGATGCCACTGATTCAGACGCAGGGTCTCTGGAAGACCTACCGCATGGGAACCGAGTTAGTCCATGCGTTGCAGGGGGTATCGCTCAGCATCGAGCGTGGTGAGTTCGTCGCGATCATGGGACCGTCCGGTTCCGGCAAGTCCACCCTCATGAATCTGATCGGCTGTCTCGACACGCCGTCGACCGGCACCTACTTGCTCAACGACCACAACGTCAGTCGGATGAACGACGATGAGCTCGCGCGTATCCGGAACACGGAGATCGGCTTCGTATTTCAGACGTTCAATCTCCTGCCGCGCGCGTCGGCACTGCAGAATGTCGAGCTGCCGTTGATCTATGCCGGCGTGCCGGTAACGGACCGAAAAACCAGGGCGATCGAAGCGCTCCGGCTCGTGGAGCTGGAGGATCGGATGAGTCACCGTCCGAACGAGCTGTCGGGTGGACAGCGGCAGCGCGTCGCCATCGCCCGGGCGCTCGTCAACAAGCCGTCGATCGTCCTCGCGGACGAACCGACCGGCAATCTCGACTCGAAGACCGGGATCGAAATCATGGTGGTCTTCGAGCGCCTCCATCGGGAAGGCCACACGATCGTCCTCATCACGCACGAGCGCGACGTCGCGCGGTACGCCCACCGCGTCATCCACCTTCGGGACGGCGCGGTGGAACGGGACGAACCGAGGACGAACCGGCAGGTCGCAGCGGTCTAATTTCAGACTGGGGGAATATCGCGCTCGGTCGACACGGCCCAGCCTCACGCGCTTCCCCCAGACCCCCTCTGAGTCAGGTCGCGTCTAATTACGGTACTCGCCGAACACGCCGCGGAGCGTGTCCGCAATCTCGCCGACGGTTGCCTTGGCCTCGACGGCGGCGATGATGGGGCGGACGAGGTTGACGTCGGCGCGTGCCGCATGTTCAACGGCGGCGAGGGCGGCATCGACCGGTTCAGTGTTTCGCGTGGCTCGGAGCGCGGCGACGCGGGCGGCTTGGTCCGCCTCGACGGCGGAGTCGATCCGCTGTGTCTCGATCGACGGGCTGTCGTCTGCCGCGAAGCGGTTGACGCCGACGACGATGGCAGTCTCGGCGTCGATGGCTTGCTGGGCGCGATACGCCGACTCCTGAATCTCCTGCTGGACGAAGCCCGCCTCGATCGTGGAGAGCACCCCGCCGCGCCGGTCGATCTCGTCGAGCAAGGCGCGCGCATCGGCTTCGAGACGGTCTGTCAAATGCTCGACCGCCCAGGCGCCACCGACCGGGTCGACGGTGGCGGCCACGCCACTCTCGCCGGCGATGATCTGCTGCGTGCGGAGCGCAATTTGCGCCGCTTCCTCCGTCGGGAGTCCGAGCGCCTCGTCACGCCCGTTGCAATGTAGCGACTGCGTCCCGCCGAGGACCGCCGCCAGCGCTTGAAGCGCAACCCGAACGATGTTGTTCTCCGGTTGCTGGGCGGTGAGGGTGCTTCCTGCCGTCTGGGTGTGAAACCGGAGGTGCTGTGCGCGGGCCTCGGTCGCGCCGAACCGGTCCCTCATGAGGGTGGCCCAGAGTCGACGCGCCGCCCGAAACTTCGCAATCTCCTCGAGAAAGTTATTGTGCGCGTTGAAGAAAAACGAGAGTCGACTCCCGAATGAGTTGACGTCGAGCCCGCGGTCACGAGCGGCCTCGACATACGCGATCGCATGCGCGAAGGTGAATGCGATCTCCTGCGCCGCCGTCGAGCCTGCCTCGCGAATGTGATAGCCGCTGATCGAGATCGGATGCCAGCGCGGTAGCTCCTGCTCGCAGAACGCCACCACGTCGGTCACGATCCGGAGCGACGCCGGCGGTGGGTAGATGTACGTGCCGCGTGCGACGTACTCCTTCAAAATGTCGTTCTGGACCGTCCCGGCCAACGCGCGCGGTTCCACGCCCTGTTGTTTGGCAGCGGCGACATAGAGCGCGAGGAGAATGATGGCGGTCGCATTGATCGTCATCGAGGTCGACACGCGGTCGAGCGGAATCCCGTCGAAGAGCTGCGCCATGTCGTCGATCGAATCGATCGCGACGCCGACGCGGCCAACCTCGCCGGTCGCGAGCGGGTGATCGGAGTCGTAGCCGATCTGCGTCGGCAGGTCGAACGCCACACTCAATCCGCTGACGCCTTGCTCGAGTAGATAGCGGTAGCGCCGATTCGACTCCGCCGCCGTGCCGAAACCGGCGTACTGCCGCATCGTCCAGAGCCGCCCCCGATACATCGTGGGATAGATGCCGCGGGTGAATGGGAACGAGCCTGGAGCACCGAGGCGTTCCTCGCGGGATTCGTCAGCCGCCCCAGGACCGTGGCTCTCGGATGCCATCTTAAGGGTGATTGTAGCGAGGTCGAGACCATGTGCAGACTGGGGAAATATCGCCCCGCGACCGCCATCGAGTCCGGGACGCTTCCCCCAGACCTGGCTCCCTCGTTAGTGGGGCCCCAACGCCCCACTCCGTTCGCTCGCGAACGACCCGGTGGTGGACTCGGAGACAGGGCGCGCACGGCGCCCCCCCCGCGGCCGCGGTGTGGGGCATGGGGGTCTCCACGAGCGGCCGAGACGGGGCTTGGGGCTGTAAGTCCCATCTGCAATGGACCACAGGATATAGGGTCTGATCTCAAGAAAACCGCCATATAGGGTGGTGTTTGTCTTGACACCACGTGAAGCGGTGTTTACACTTTTCGAGTTTCCTACAGCTTGTTCCTGCCTCACATATGTCAGACGGTCCTCGCCGCCGCGGTCGCCTTGGATCATCCCAGGCGGACCCGTGCCGGTCGGGGAACCATCGGGATTCCCGGCTCGGTGGTAGTTGAGGAGGTCGCAGCATGGATGACGTCGTGAACCGCCTCGCACGGGAGCTCGCGGAGGCGATTGGCTCTGCCGTCGCGGAAGATCCGCGCGTGGAGGCATGCCGGGAGAAAGCACGCGCCGCAGGGTACGAAATGCGCGTGTCGCTGGAGGCTGAGGTCGGGTTCGGGAATCGCTCCGGGTCGCAGGCACTCGCCAAGGTTGCGGCGACAGCCGCCCCCGGCGGCACGGCGGATCAGCGGCTCGATATCACGGCCAACGACCGCCGTTTCCTGCGGTCGCTCCGGATCGCCGCTGACGAGGCCAATCAGAAGGTCGAGTAACAGACCGGGGGAATATCGCCCTCGATTGACCTGCTGTGTCTCGGGCGCTTCCCCGGGACCCCCTCGCTCGCTCTATCGCGGGCCCCCCCAATGCCCCACTCCGTTCGCTCGCGTGTACAGCCAGGATGGTGGGTCCTGAGATCGGGCGTGCACAGCACGCCCCGCGGGAACGGAGCGGGGCTATGGGGCCCCCGCGAGTGACCGTGGCGGGGTTCGGGGCAGCCGGCCCCGGCTAAGGAGGCTCAACCCAACTCCGGAGGTCTCGCCCAGTCATCTCCGGGGGGACTTCGACCCCCGCCACCCGTAGCAACGTCGGCGCGACATCGCGCAGCGACCCGTCTCGGAGCGTGAAGCCGCGGCCGGCGAGCGCCTTGTTGATCAGTAGGATCGGGACCGGATTGCTGGTATGGGCCGTGTGGGGTCCGTTGCGCGCTCGGTCCCACAGTTGCTCGGCGTTGCCGTGGTCGGCGGTGATGATGACGGTGCCGTCCGTCGCCGTGATGGCGTCGACGATGCGGGCGACGCAGCGGTCGAGGGTCGACACCGCTTGCACGGTTGGCTCGAGCTTTCCCGTGTGACCCACCATATCGGCGTTGGCGAAGTTGCAGATGATGACGTCGTGGCGTTTGAGTTCGACGTCGGCCACGAGTTGATCCGTGATCCCGGCCGCACTCATGTCGGGCTCGAGATCGTAGGTCGGGACCTTCGGTGACGGGACCAAGATCCGCTCCTCACCCGCGTACGGCGTCTCCTCGCCGCCGTTGAAAAAGTAGGTCACGTGCGCGTATTTCTCCGTCTCAGCGAGACGCAGGTTTGCTCGCCCGTTCGATGCGAGGACCTCCGCGACGTTGCCGCTGAACCTCGCCGGTTCGAAGGCGATGGGAAGGCCATACGACGCGTCGTACTCGACGAGGGTGGTGACGCCAAGCTGGGGCCGGTCGCCACGGTCGAACCCGGTGAACCTTTCGTCGTCGAAGGCGAGTGCCGACGTCAGTTGCCGAGCACGGTCGGCGCGAAAGTTGAAGAACACCACCGCGTCGCCGTCGCGGAGAGTTCCGATCGGCTGTCCGTCCTCATCGATTACCACACCAGGCTCGATGAACTCATCCGTGATGTCCTCGTCGTAAGCGTCGCGGACCAGCGTCGATGCGTCTGTCGCGTAACGGCCGTGCCCGGATGTCAGCGCGTCGAATGCGCGCTTCGTTCGATCCCAGCGCTTGTCGCGGTCCATGGCGTAGTAGCGTCCGACGACTGAGGCGATGCGGCCAACCCCCGACTCCCGCATGGCCGACTCCACCGCGGGGAGGTAGTCTGCGGCGCCCGTGGGCGCCGTATCCCGCCCATCCGTCAGCGCATGCACGAAGAGGCGGGTCACGCCCTGACGTCGTGCGAGATCGATCAGCGCGACGAGGTGCCGCAGGTGGCTATGGACGCCACCATCCGAGACGAGACCGACCAAGTGAAGGGCGTGTCGACCGTCGGCGCACCGCGCGGTGGCGGCAAGGAGCGCCTCATTCGAGAAAAAGTCACCGTCGCGGATGCTGTTGTCGATCCGCGACAGGTCTTGATACACGATTCGTCCTGCCCCGAGGTTCATATGACCGACCTCGGAGTTCCCCATTTGGCCCTCCGGGAGGCCGACGGCTGCGCCGCTCGTGATGAGCGAGCCATACGGGTAGCGCTCGAGTAGCTCGTCGTAGGCCGGCGTGCGCCCGAGAAGGATGGCGTTGTGATCGGGGTCTTTGCTCAATCCCCAGCCATCGAGCACAACAAGGACGACGGGTGGGCGTGTGATTGACATGACCAAACCGGACCGGAAGTGGATGATACCATGGCCGAGCCGCCAATCGTCTCCGTAACTATATGATTTTAAAGAACTTGTATATCTCGTGGTAGTTTGACTTGGACTGGACGGTCGCCTATGATGATCGAGTTGACGTCACTCGAAAGCCCTGGTCAGGAGACCAAACTTCAATGAGTCAGATTGCCCGACGCAAGTGGGTAGTGGTGATGTGCGCCACAGTAGTGCTGCTGACCGCTTCATCGGTGGCGGCACAAGACACGCCTGGTGGAGGCGAGCTCGAAGAGTGGCAGCGGCAAGAACTGCAATCGCTCGTTGAAGTGGTGAGTGCCGCTCTGAGCGGTCAGATCGTCCCAGCTGAAGACCCGTTCGAGTTCCGACCTGATTTCCTCAAGGGCACCGATGGCAACGCGTACGTCCCGTTTACCTTATCGATCGATCAGTCCAAGGTGCGCGCATCTTCGCTCGCGATGTACCTTTTCGTTGTGGACCCGCTCATGATGCCGGCTCCGGCCGCCACTGACGACGACGACGGCGACGCGGACGAAACACCGCCGGTGCCCGCCATGCCGCCGGCAGTCTTCGAGGACGCCTACTTCGCCGAGGTCACGGCGGGTGGGACGGAACCGGTCGAGATCAGTCGCGCATTCACCGCCCCCGGCGGTGAGTACGATGTCTATCTCGCGATTCGCGACAGCAGCGGTGGTGAAGAGGCTGAGGACCAAACCGCCGCTGCGGCACCCGTCATGATGTTGCGTAAGCGGGTCTCGGTTCCCGATCTCTGGGACGGCACGCTGCAGACGAGCACCGTGATGATCGCGGAAGTCTTGGAGCCGCTTGACGCGCCACTGACGCCTGAGCAGCAGATGTTGAGTCCATACACGCTCGGGACGACGCGCATTACGCCGAAGTTAGATCGCAGCTTCGGCAAGCAGGAAGAGCTGTCGCTGATTTTCCTCGTCTACAACCCAGGTCTGAGAGATGAGTCGAAGCCTGATGTGACCATCGAGTACAACTTCCACCAGCAGACGGCTGACGGTGAGGAATTCTTCAACAAGACGAATCCGCAGCAGTTCAACGACCAGACGCTGCCGCCGGGATTCGACCTCACGCTTGGCCATCAGATCGTGGCGGGGCAGTCGGTGCCGCTCTCGCTGTTCCCGGCTGGGGACTATCGACTGGAGATCAAGGTGACGGACAACGCGCGTTCAAGCGAGGTCATCCAGAACCTGACGTTTACCGTTCGAGAGACTTAGTGACGCGGCCACTTGGATTGGCGGCGCGCAGTTGCGCCGTCGGACGGTTCCGGCGAACAACGATGTCACACACGCTCCCTGTCGTCGTCGGGCTCGTCGCTTTAGCGGCGGGAGCATCGCCAGCGGCCGCGGCAGAACAGCGTTACGTTGCCGACGGCGCGCCCGCCTCGACGGCGGCGGCTACGGGTGAGATCGTCGGCGTCGTCACCACCGATGACGGCTCGCCGCCGGGACGTGTTGTCATTTCCCTCTCCGGTCCCAACGGGACGTCGCTTGCCGTCACGGACGAGGCTGGGCGGTTCGGATTTCGGGAGCTGATTCCCGGACGCTATCTTCTCCGGACCCACTTCACTTCTACCACCGGTGCGAGGCGAGTCATTGAGGTTGGCGCTGACGCATCAGTGTTCGAGTCGGTGGTGATGCCGACGGCGCACGCCTCGTCGACGACCGTGCAGCTCGCGGGATTAGGCACGTCTGGCGCGGATGGCTTGATAAGGGCCACCCAGGTCGGAGGTGCCGATGCAGTTCAGGTCAGCGGCCCGGCGCAGCCAGACTCCCAGTCGACCAATGGTGCGGACGGCACCGCTGCGGGCGACCCTGCGGCCTTGGCCCCCCACGACCACAACGCGAAAGCGTGGCGCCTGCGCCGTGCGCGCCGAAGCGTCTTGAAGGAGGTCGGCTTTGGATCAATGGCCTCTGCCGTTGACGATGACGGTGACGACAACGACGCGGGCGGAGATCTCGCGCTCGACGTCCCGGACCGTGTCCTGGTGGGCCCGCTGGGGCTGGTGGGGAATGACACGTTCGACCCGCTGACCGATCTCGTAGGTGGGACGCCGGTGTCTGGGGAAGTACAGCTCCTCACGCGGGCGACGCTGATGGGGTCTGACCCGTTGTGGTCGACCGACGCGTTGCCCGGGCAGATCGCGTCAGTGTCGCTGGCGCCAAGAGGAGATGCCGATTGGGCGGTGCGTGGCGCGTTCGAGATGGCGGCCGGAAAGGCCTCGTCGTGGGTCCTGGCCGGCTGGTACAACGCCGATCCTCACGACGGTCACAGCGTCCAGCTGGCGATGTCCTATAGCAGGCAGGCTTACGCGCAGGCCGGCGACCTCCGGCCGGACGCTGCGCTGCCAACCAGCATTGGACTTCCGTCCCGCGAGGTCGGCAGCATCGATGCGCTCGATAGCTGGTCAATCTCACCCGGCGTTACGGTGGACTACGGAACGACCTTCGCTCGATACGGGTATCTGAAGGACGGCGCGCTCCTGAGTCCGCGCGCCGCGGTCACCATCACGCCGTTCGAGCGCACGCGTATTCGTCTCGCCGCGTCACAGACGATGACGGCGCCAGGCGCCGAGCAGTTCTTGCCGCCGCTGGACGGCGTGTGGCTCCCCCCGGAGCGATCGTTCACCTCGCTGTCGCGATTCGATGATCTGCAAGCCGAGCGGGCGGTGCACCTCGAAGTCGGCATCGAACAGCGTGTCAGCGCGGCAACGGTGCTCGGCGTGCGACGTTTCACCCAGGACGTGAACGACCAGCTGATCACCATGTTCGAGACAGGCCGTCACGTTCCGGCCGGAACGTTGCCCGCTCCGGGAGGGCACTACTACCTGGCGAGTGCCAGCGGGGTGACGACGAACGGTTGGGGGATCAGCGTCAGCCACGACGCCGAGGGTCGTGTCCGTGGCGTGGTCGACTACAGCCTCGTACGCGCCGAGTGGTCGCCCTGGACGGCGTCAGGACTGTCACCGAGGACGGTCGGTGTCTTTCGCACCGGGTTTGAGCGTTTTCACGATGTCACCACGACCATTGAGACCGACATTCCCGAGACGGCGACCCGCGTCAGCGCGCGTTGCCGCATCAACAACGCTTACGCTCGTGCGCGTGGCGATGCGGTGACGTCGGGTCTCGACGCGCGCTTCGATGTCCGCGTGATGCAGGCACTGCCGTTTTCGCCGTTCGATGGGAGCAGCTGGGAATTGGTCATCGCGGTGCGCAGCATGTTCCACGAACAGACCATCGGCGGCTCGGTCTACGATGAATTGCTCGTTGTCGATCCACCACGACAGTTCCTCGGCGGTCTTGTCGTTCACTTCTAAGATTAGTGCGGTGAGTCAACAGCACGCCGACCACAGCCGGAGGCTAGGCGGATCTGGGATCCACAATGTTGGAGGCACCGTCCAGTTAATTGGACCGAAGGCCGACCTCTGGCGCAAGCCCCATTTGTTTCAAGGCGTTACGGGTGATCATCGAAGCCGTGTGCGGAACGTCCCTTGCACGGGTCATCGTGTAGAGGGTAGACCCGACCTCTGCTGAGTCATGACCTCCTCCGAACGAGAGTCGAACGCGCGACGATACCGAGGGGGGTGGGGCCGAGCGCTCCTCGCGGTTGCGGTCGTCGCGGTGCTCGTCTGTTTGGCGATCGCCAACGCCGTCGTGCACGCGAACTGGAGCGAGGTCGAAGACGGCGTTCTATGGCTCGAGCGTGTCGATGGAGTCGTCGCCGAGGACGTGGCGTCTGGCTCGGCGGCGGACGTTGCTGGGATCGAAGCGGGCGACGTGCTGCTCGCCATCAACGACGACCCGATCGAGTCTCACGCCGATGTGCTCCGTTTTCTCCACGCGGGGGCCGAGGGGACCCGGCTCGACTACACCGTGCTGCGGGCGAGTGACCAACAGTTACACACGCTGGCGCTCGAGCGTATTCCCACGGTCACGCTTCCGGTATACCTCGTCTTGGCCGCCGTCGGTCTCTTCGGGTTGCTCGTCGGTGCGGCGGTGCGGGTTCGACGGCCCGGCCATCAGGCGACGCTGCACTTCTTCTGGCTGACGGTCGCCTTCTTCGGTGTATTCGCGTTCTCTTTTTCTGGGCGTCTCGACCGCCTCGACTGGGTCTTCTTCTGGGCCGACGAAATCTCGATTCTGCTCGTCGCCCCGCTCTTCATGCACTTCGCGCTCGTGTTTCCTGAGCGCTCGCCTGGGTGGATCCGCAACCGGCTCGGGTCGGCGGTCTTCCCGCTCATTTATGCGCCGGCGCTCGTGCTCTGCACGATACAAGCCGCGGCCGTGCTGGGGGCCGACCAGGGCGTCGGCTTTACGCAGACCGTCGAGCGAGTCTGGCGTTTTGAGCACCTTTACCTCGCGGCCTGCACGCTCGGCGGTTTGAGCACGATGATCGTCGCACTGCAGCGCGTGCACTCCGTGACCTCGCGTCGGCAGCTCCGATGGATCGTGTCGGGGGCAGTACTCGGCGGCGTGCCATTTACGCTCGGCTACGGCATCCCCTACGCCTTGGGGTTTGAGCTGGCGGTCGGGCTGGAGTTCACGGCGGTGCCGCTCGGCCTGATTCCGCTCGCCTTTGCGTCGGCCATCGTGCGGTATCGGCTGCGCGACGTCGAGGTGATCGTCAAGCGGAGCTTGGTCTACACGGCCGCCGTCGCAGCCATGATCGTCATTTACCTCGCGCTTGAAGGGCTCGCCAGCGAGGTCTTTCTCGAGGAATCCGACGATCACAACGCGATCATTGCGCTCCTGGCCACCGCCGTGGTGGTGCTTCTCGCGAGCCCCGTGAAGAACGCGATTCAGACAATGCTCGACCGCGTCTACTACCGCGACCGGTTCGACTATCGCCGAGCGCTCGTCCGTTTCGCCCGCGACCTCAACAGCGATCTCGACTTGCAGCGGCTGAGCGAACGCCTGGTCAGTCGGGTTACCGAAACGCTGGACGTCGACCGCATGGTGCTGCTGCTGGGGCAGGACCTCACTCGGGATGACCCGCGGACGCGGGACAAGGACTACTACCCGATCCGATGGCTGGGATTCGACGCCGCGCCACCGCGGCTGAAACGTTCCTCGAGCGTGGGCGAACGGATAACTGGGCGCCACACGGTCCTCCTCGACGATCCGGTGAACCGCCGCAAGTGCTCGCCGGATGACGTGGCGTACTGGCGTGAGCACGAGCTCTACTACTTCGTGCCGTGCGTCGCCGAAGAGGGCCCGATCGCGGTGATGGCGCTCGGTCGTAAGGGGAGCGGCGAGCCACTGAGCAGTGAGGACATGGCGCTGCTCGCCGCGGTTGCGGGCCAGGTGGCCACGGCGCTCGAGAACGGGCGCCTCTACGGGCAGTTGCAGCAGAAGGCGGGCGAGCTCGACCGGATGCGCCAGTTCAGCGAGAACATCATCGAATCGCTGAGTGATGGCCTCGTCGTGCTCGACCTCGATGACCGCGTTGTCCTGTGGAATGCTGGCCTGGAGCGTCTCTACGGTGTGCAGAGGCTACGCGCGGTGGGTCAGCCGCTCGATACCCTATTCGACGCCGAGTTCGCCGAGCGGCTGCGAGCCGCGCGCACGGATGCTCCGAGTGGCGCGGCTCTGTACCGTGTGCCGCTCCTGTCGCGTCATGGTGCTGACTCCGGCACCGACGCAGACAAAGCCGCGCACGCGCGCTTGCTGGTGAACGCCGCGATTGCGCCGCTGCTCACACCAGGCGGCGAGACCAACGGCACGATGGTGATCATCGAGAACATCACGGCGCGGGTGCAGCTGGAGGAGCAGCTGCAGATCTCGGAAAAGATGGCATCGGTCGGGATGTTGGCAGCCGGTGTCGCCCATGAGGTGAACACGCCGCTCACCGGGATTTCCAGTTTTACGCAGATGCTGCTGGAGGGCGCCGATCCGGACGATCCCAAGACGCGATTGCTGGAGAAGATTGAGCGACAGACGTTCCGCGCCGCCAAGATTGTGAACGGCTTGTTGAATCTCGCACGCCCCGGCCGTCCGGATACCGCCGGTCCCCTCGACGTTAACGTCGTCATCAACGATGTGCTCTCGTTGGTCGAGCATCAGCTCCAGTCGGGCAACGTCAAGGTGCGGCGTGAGCTCTCGACGCCGCCTCCAGTCATCCAGGGCGTCGAGTTCAAGGTGCAGCAAGTGTTTCTCAACCTGTTCCTCAACGCGCGCGACGCGATGCCGACCGGCGGATGGTTGACCGTGACGAGCCGAAGCGAGAACGGCAGTGCGGTCGTCGAGGTGTCTGACACCGGTTCCGGGATTGCCACTGAGCACCTGTCTCGGATTTACGATCCGTTCTTCACGACCAAGGCCGTGGGTCAGGGCACCGGCCTCGGACTGTCCGTGACCTACGGGGTCGTACAGGAGCACCTCGGCACGATCGAGTGCGAGAGTCACCCTGGGCAGGGCACGCGTTTCACGTTGACCCTTCCGGTCTCGGCGTCGGGCCGCGCTCAGACCAAGACGAGCGACGCAGCCCAGTAGGACATCGCATGTTGGACGGCGCATCCATTCTGGTAGTCGACGACGAGGAAATCATGCGCGAGATCCTCGATTCGCTGCTGACGCGCGAGGGGTGTCGCGTGCGTCTCGCATCGACGGGCGAGGGCGGCCTCGAGCTGGCGAAGACCGAGTCGTTCGAGGCGGTTCTGCTCGACGTCATGATGCCGGGGATGAATGGCCTCGAGGCGCTCGAGGAGTTCAAGAAGTCCGACGATGACCTGCCGGTGATCATGATCACGGCGTTTGGGACCGCTCGGAATACGCGCGAGTCGTTCAAACGAGGCGCATTCGACTTCGTCGAAAAGCCCTTCAAGAACGACGACGTGCTGGTCGTCGTGCGCAACGCAGTCGCGCAGCGTCGTCTGGTGAGCGAGAACCGCGCGCTGCGTCAGAACCTGCAGGCGCAGTCCAACCGATTTAGCAACATCATTGGCCGGAGCCCCCCCATCCGGCGCGTGTTCGAGCTTATTTCGCAAGCGGCACCGAGCCGGACGACGATTCTCGTGACCGGTGAGAGCGGGACGGGCAAGGAACTCGTCGCGCGCGCGATTCACGCAAATTCACCGAGATCGCCGCGGCCGTTCGTCACGGTCAATTCTGGAAGCCTGCCGCCGGATCTTCTCGAATCGAATCTGTTCGGCCATGTGAAGGGGGCGTTTACGGGCGCCGTCTCCTCGAAGAAGGGGCTCTTCGAGATGGCCGATCAAGGGAGCATCTTCTTCGACGAAATCGGAACGGTGCCGCTTGAGACGCAGGCGAAGCTCCTCCGCGTGATCCAAGCGCGAGAGTTCATGCGGCTGGGTGGCGTCGATACCATCAGAGTCGATGTACGCATCATCGCGGCGACGAACGTCGACCTCCAACGTATGGTCGACGACGGCACCTTCCGCGAGGATCTGTTCTATCGACTGCATGTCATTACGGTCGAGCTCCCACCGTTGCGCGAACGTCGTGAAGATGTACCGCTCTTGGCGCAAAGTTTCCTCGACAAGTACGGGCAGGAGAACCGCAAGGCTGACCTCGAGCTGACGCCCGAGGCGCTCCAGCTGCTAGAGGACTACCACTGGCCCGGCAACGTCCGAGAGCTGGAAAACGTCATCGAACGTGCGGTGGTCTTGACTGCCGCGTCGAGGATTGGCGCCGATCTCGTGCCCGAGGCGGTGAAGACGTCGCAGTCGTTTCAGCTGCCGAACTTCGATATGCCGCCTGAAGGGATTCCGTTCCGCAAGATTATCGAAGTCATGGAGGCGCGGCTCATCGTTCGGGCGCTGGAAGCTTCCGGCGGCGTGCAAAAACGCGCGGCCGAGTTGCTGCAAATCAAACCGACGACGCTCAATGAGATGATGAAGCGCTACGGCATCCGGGCACGTCGCGGCCGTGGGGCCGCGGCGTCAGTGGGACCAGTCGACCGCGGAACCTTTTCCATGACCGATGAGCGGAGTCCGACTCGGATGACCGACGCTCGCGCCGCGGCCGATATTCTTGATGTCATCTCTAGACGGGGTCTTACTTAGACGGGGTCTGCGACCCCGCACCCCGCCGGCGGCACTCGTGGGGGGGCTTCGCCTCACTCCGTTCCGTCTGGGGAGCGCACGTGCGCGCCCTGATCGCGTACTTAGAGAGATCGGGGCTGCTGCGCGTCACGGGCGGCGGCCAGCGCAGGTTCGGGCGGCTCAGCAGCGTGTCGAACCTGCCCCGGGCCGATCGAACCGCGAGAGACATGTGCAACTCGCGCTAGCGCCGACGGGCGTTCCGTGGTCTCGCACGGCCGCGAGACCGCGACCCTCTGGACGACGCCGACGCCGATGATGATGATGACGACCGAGACGACGAAGGCGAGCGCGACGCTCGCCCTGAACGAGCGATTTTCTTTCCGGAGACGCCGCTGAGCAGGCGGTCGTACTTCTCTAGGATCACGTCCCACTCGTAGTTGGCCTTCACATACGCCTGTCCGTTGCGTCCCAGCGCCGCGCGCAGGTCGTCGTTCCCCATGAGGAGCCGAAGGCACTCCACGAATTCCTCTCGGTCGGCGTAATACAACCCGCCATTGCTCCGCTGGCAATGGTCGGTGACGACGTCGCTGCGCGCGTTGGCAAGCACCGGTGTACCGACGGCGAAGGCCTCGAGTGCGAGCAGCGATAGGCTCTCGTACGGCGAGGGCACGACGACGACGGTGGCCGCATTGAGCGCCTCTAGGCGCTCGTGCTCCGAGAGCAGGCCGGCGAATCGAATATACGGCTCCTCCGGAATCGGCATCAGCTTCACGCCCATGAGGGCGAGCGTGGCATCCCCGTGCTCCGAGGCATAGGAACCGAAGTGAGCGATCAGTTCCTCACAGCCTTTGCCAGGATCGATCCGTCCACCGTAGAGAGCGAACGGTCCGTACAACCGATGCCGGCGCCGGAACGCGGCAGCGGTGGGCTGACGATGCTCTTCGGCGACGATGTCGTCGGCTGCGTCTTTGTCCTCGTCTTCGCCTTCGAACTCATTAGAGGCGCTCCGGCTCAGGGGGACCGACGGGTGGGTCTCGGACGGGCTGCCGTTCGACGCGAACTGTGCGGGGAGATCGACGCCGCAGCCGACAATCTCGTCCGCCTTCGCGTCGATGGTGAACTGCGACCGCAGGAAGGCCCGCTCGACGCCCGTGTTGTACGCGATGCCAGCCGGAGCGTTGAAGACGTCACGGTAGAGGTCGAGCCGGATGGCCGGTTCGTCGTGTGCGGTTGGGACGAGGACGCTTCGCCGCGGGTCGACCTTCAATCCGAGTACGGTCGGCGCATAGAGATACGTGAAGAAAATCAGCGCGTCGTAGGATGCGTGCCGTTGCTCCAAATACTCAATCAGCGTCGGGCACCACGGCCCTTGCTGCTTGAGCCACTCCTGCTCGTCGTCGGCGGAGTGGTGGTTGTTGAAGATCCAGTCGGAGTACTCATTGAAGCTCGCAATGTCACGCGTGCGCGCATTGGCGAACCGGCGGACCGTGACACCGCGCACGCGGTCGGCGCCTTCGGGATACTCATTCGCCCACGACACGTAGTCGCGCGCGCAGGTCGTCAGAACGTCCACCTGGTGCCGGGCCGCGAGCCGCTCTGCGACCAGTCGGCAATGGTACTCTGAGCCACCGAGGATCTCGGTGCCGTAGCGTTGAATGATAAAGGCGACTTTCACTGACGATGGCGAGAACAGGCCGCTAGTAAATCGTCGACGGCCGACGCGGCCCGCGCCGGCCCGAAGTCCCTCACGCGGCGTCGCTGACCGGCAATGACGGAAGATCTCACGCGATCATCGTACACCAGGAGCCCGAGCATCTCCGCGGCGTACTCGAGGTCCTTGGGGGCGAAGCAGACGCCCGCACCACCAAGGGTCTCGGGTACCGCTGTGGATCCGAACGCCAGCACCGGGACGTCGGCGGCCATCGCCTCGACGAGTGGGACGCAGAACCCCTCGTGCTCACTGAGCGACACATACGCGCTGGCGGTTCGATAGTAGGTCGCGAGCTCGACGTCCGGCACGGGACCGGTGAACACGAACCGGTCCGTCGGCATCTCGTACTCCGCGATGAGCGCGCGGAGCGTGTCGTAGTATCGAGGCACGGCATCCGACCGGCCGACGAAAATGAAGCGGTAGTCGGTATCGACGTATCGCTTGTAGTGCTCGGCCAGACGAATGTGGTCCTCGATTCTCTTGTTCGGTGCGATCCTGCCGACGAACAGGATGTTCGCCAAGCCGTCGTCCGTGAGCGACCGCTCGAGCGCCGGTAGACGAGGACCATCGGTGATCCGCGTCGTATCGACGACAATCGGCATCACCCCGGTCTGGACAAAGCCGAGCCCGTCGAGCTCCTGGCGGTTGTACTCCGAGTCACCGAGCGCGAGGTCGACGTGACCGACCAGTGTCTCGAGTTCGGCGCGACCAAGCACCGCGATGCGAAAGATATCGGCGTCGTAAGGGGCAAAAAAGCGGGCCGGTGTGATGTTGTGGTATTGGAGGACCCGCCGCCCGGGGAGTGCGGCCAGCGCGGCAGTCATCGGCGACGGCACCGCGAAGTGGAGGATGGTCACGTCCCCGCGCCCGGATGACGGATCGGCGAACGGCCGGATGTCCTCCCGTAGGTCATCGTCGATCGACAATGCATAGATGTGCGATTCGGCGCCGCGCTGACGCAACAGCTCCCGCACCCGCCGTGCGCTGTCGCCGACGGCATCGCCGCGGTGGGCGGCCGGGACCCACTGATTCACGATCACGGCGACGCGGGCTCCTTTGGCAATGCCTGGAACGCCGACGGACGGTAGCGTCTGAGTTCCTCGAGATCCTCGGAAAGCTCGAACTGACGCCAAAAATCCCAGGTGACCTCGCACGGCCGCGGACGAGGCGTCGCACGGACCTGGTCAACATAGCCGAGCAGGGTCGCACCGAAATCCCTCTCCCGGAATCGCGCGAGGGCGCCGTCCTGCGCCTGGATGATTTCCCGGGCGAGCGCATCATCACTGAGCACGGCATTCATGAGGGATGCCACGTGGCGCGGATCCTTGTAGTCGTATAACACCCCACCGCCGTCCATCGTCGCGGGGACCGCGGCGGCGTTGAACGCGACCACCGGGATCCGTTTGTAGAAGGCCTCGACCAGAGGCACGCAGAACCCTTCGTGCTCGCTCGCCGACAGGAACAGATCCGCGACGTCGTACAGCGCCGTCAGCTCTTCGTTTGAGACATGTCCGATCAGATGAACATCGGGTGTGCCGAGTTGGTCGACAAGCGCCGTAATCGAGGCGTGGTAGTCGGCGAACCCGCTGTGCGATCCGACGAGCAACAGACGTGACGCCGGGTTGTACCGGGCCCGGTAGGCGTGAAAGAAGCGAATCACGTCCTCGATCCGCTTGCTGGGAATGAGGCGCCCGACAAAGAGAATGTTGGTCCATTCGTCGTCGAGATATGACGCGAGAAGCGGGTTCGGTGTCACGTCGAGGTGCGCGAAGCTCGGCACGACCGGTAGGACCCCGGTGTTCGGGAAGCCCATCTCATCGAGCTCGGCCTTGTTGAACGCCGAGTCCCCGAGTGCCAGGTCGCATCGTCCCGTGTACGCCGTCAGCTCTCGTCGACCACTGTAGCATTGCTGCACGAGCGTCGGATTGACGCCGATGAAGTAATGCGGTGGTGTGATGTTGTGGTACACGAGGACCATGCGGTCTGGGAGCGCGAACGCGACCCGCGACGCCCGGGATCCAATCGAGAAGTGATGGATGAGGATCCTGTCGACGTGTGAGTCGTCGATCAGATCTCGGTAGTCCTCCGTGAGGTCCTCGACCCTCGGCTCGGCGGTCTGCACGTAGATCCGCGATTCATACCCGGCTTCGCGTAAGACCCGCTGGATGCCGAGGGTCTCGTTGCCGATGGCGTCTCCGTAGCCAAGGGTCGCGAGGACCTGATGGACCTGCACCGGGCGGGTCGTCCGCGTCTTCGTCACTGGTCCAGGTCCTGACTGTCTGGCCCATCGGCCTGGTCCCGCGCCGGCCCCCTCGGGAGCTGCTCGACGAGATCCCGGGCCGCGGCCTGCACGCGCCGGCGTCGCTCGAGCCAACCCGGTTGTGGCTCAGCCACCGCCTCGTACCCGGCGCGGTCGGCGTGCCGCAGCCGTTCGAGCATCGTCAGATACTTGCGGTCGATGACGTCCCACGTGTAGTGGCGCTCGTAATACGTTCGGCCGTCGTTCGCCAAGGTGTGACGGAGCGCCCGGTTGGACTCCAGCGCGTACAGCGCTTCGGCAAATTCGCCGTAGGACTCGTAGTAGAGACCGGCGTTCGCCCGGATCGTCTGTCCCCGAAGAACGTCACAACGGCCGTTGACCAAGACGGGCAGGCGCATCGCCCACGCTTCGATGGTCACCATCGACAGGCTCTCGAAATACGACGGCATCAAGAGGAGGTCCGCCGCGGCCATGGTGTCGTATTTCTCTTCGTCCGTCACAAAGCCGAGGTGTCGAATACGCGGGTGCGTGGGGATCGGCATCACCAGACTGCCGATGAGGACGAGCTCCATGGTACGCGAGACTTGGGCGGCGTAGCGTCGAAAATAGTCGAACATCTCGGCGCACCCTTTGTTTTCGTCGATCCGACCGACGTACAGCGCGAACCGTCCAGCGATGCCGGTGCGCGCCCGAAACCGCGCCGCATCAGCCGTTTCAGATACCTCTGAGCCGACGCCGACGACAACACCCGGGACGTCGCGATTGCCGGACACACCCTGGATGAGGGCCCGCTCCTCGTGGGAGTTGTACATCACGGCGCGGACGCCGCGGAACGCCGGTCCAAAGATCGCCAGGCCGAGGGCGGGATCCCGCTCGGCGGTCGGCACGAGAATCGCACGTTGTGGTGTCGCCCGTACGCCGTGATACGTGTGGTAGTAGCGATAGCTGAAGAAGATGACGTAGTCGTAGTCGTTGCCGCGCCCCCGGAGGTAATTGACGAGCATCGGACTCGTTGGTCCCTCAGCCCGAAGCCACTTCAGTTCGTCGGCGATCGAATGGCGCTCGCCGAAGACATACTCGGACCGTCGGCCGAAATCGTGCGGGTCACGTTCGCGACTGACCAGGAACCGTCGTACACGGACCCCGTTGATCTCGTCCACGCCCTCTGGGAGCTCATTGCGCCACGTGATGTAGTCGCGCGCGCAGGTCGTGAGCACCTCGACGTCGGCGTGCCGGGCCAGTCGTTCGGCAATGTATCGCGCATGCAGTTCCGCGCCGCCGTTCAGATCGGCGCCGTAGCGCTGCACGACGACCGCGAGTTTCACTGCTCGGGTGAGTCCGGAGGGTTCCCGCTCGTCGGGGGTCGAGGATTGTCAGACGTAGTGTCGGCGGCCGGCGCTCCGTCACCTCCGTCGGTCGGCGATGACTCGCCCACCGTCTGGGGCTCGTTGGTCGCCGGGGCCGCCGTGTCGGTCGCGGCGTTGCCCGCCGGTCGTCGTCGGCCCCGCCGGCGCCGCCGGCGTTTCCGGTCGGGGCCGCCGTCGGTGACCGCTTCGTCGCCTCGTGCGTCCGGGCGGGCGGTCGCGTTCGTTCGGGGTGTCGATCGGTACTGCACGACCTGCTCGAGCGCCCGCGCCCGTCGTTCGTCGAAGTCGAGCCGGGCGGCGACCGATTCGACGCGCATCTTATGATTCTTCACGTCGATCGACAGCCGGGTCATTTCGACCACGAGGTTGTTGAGCACTTCGTAGGTCAGCGCGTCCAGCTCGGCGCGCGCGGTCATTTTGGCGGCGATTCTTTCGAAGCGTTCGACGAGCTCCACGTGTGTATCCACCATCCAGTCGATCTGCTCTTTCTGCACCGCCAGTGCGTGGAGGATCGGCGTCGGGTTGAGGAACAGCTTCAACAGCGGGTTCAACAGCCGCCGTATGGCGAACAGTATTCGACCCGCCGCGCCGCGCGACGACCGGTAGATGCTTTCCGGGTCGACGGCGTACGACTCCGACACGGGTGGTGGTTCGCGCCGCGTGAGTCCTTCCACCGGGTGTTCCCCACGCTGGCGATAGTGCTGGAGGAGGTCCGACCGCACGTTCTTCGGGTCGAGAAAGCGCTCGAGCTTGACGCCGGCCAGCTCTCGGATTTGTTCCTCGGTATAGTCGACGCCTCGCTTGTCGCGGATCCTGGATCGGATCTGCTCCATGATTTGCTCGACGTCGACGCTGTCAGAACGGATATTGAACTCGGACATGTCGCCGGGTCCACGCGTGTCCAACCTCAAGAGCGCGTGGTGAGGTGAGGCCAGCCACGACCAGCATTTTTGGTCCTGTGGCCGGCGAGCTATCGGAACTCAGGAGAAGCTGCTCAGCGCGTCTGATTCCGACTCGAACGTGTCGAACACCGTCAGCAACTTCGTGATGGCCAGCAAGTCCTCGATCTGCTTCGTCAGGTGCAGGAGCTTGAAGTTGCCCCCTTGCCGGCTCACGGTGGTGTACGTCCGCACGATCTCGCCTAAGCCCGCGCTGTCGACATATGGCACGCCTTCGAGATTCAGTAGCAGCTTCTTGTGTCCTTGCTGGATCAAGCTATTGACCTTGTCCTTGAGCAGCTCGTCGCCTTCACCAATCGTCAGCTTCCCCTTGAGGTCCAAGATACATGACATTGCCGATCAGGCGCTCTTCGATCTGCATCGCTTAGATTCCTCTCGCCAGTTTCACCGCATTCGAGACCCGACACCGTACCATGGCCGTTTCAGCAGTGTCAAGAAACGAAGCGTGCGTTAACCCAATAAAATTGGGCCCAATATTCAATTATCAGCGTGCTTCCCTCGCCCGTGAGTCGGTGTCGGTGGCACGCGTCCATCGTTCCACGGCGTCTCGCACGGTGCCGGGATCGATCGGCTTGCTGACGTAGTCGTCCATGCCGGCGAGCAGGCATTTTTCGCGGTCGCCTTCCATCGCTTCAGCGGTAATCGCGATGATCGGAACGCGCGGACCGGAGGCGTGCAGCCGCCGGATCTCGGTCGTCGCCTCATATCCGTCCATCTCGGGCATCTGGCAATCCATGAAGACGAGGTCGTAGTCGCCCCGATCGACCTTCTCGACAGCTTCGTGTCCGGTCGAGACCCACTCGACGTGGCACCCCAGCTTTTCGAGCGTGCGCACGGCGATCAGCCGGTTCACCGCGTTGTCCTCGGCCAGTAGGAT
Source organism: Vicinamibacterales bacterium (assembly GCA_963662965.1). GTDB lineage: Bacteria > Acidobacteriota > Vicinamibacteria > Vicinamibacterales > UBA8438 > DTWD01. Next base: position 2,355,434 of record OY759970.1, read on the forward strand.
GCGCGGGCGATCGGATGCGGCCCCTGGTCCGGGCCGTGACCCCACATCCGGCGCGTCCACAGCCGCCGGGCGTTCGCCTGGCCCGGCCGCGCTGCCGTCGGCGCGCTGTCCAATGACTTGGGACAAGGTCCGCTGAAGGCTGGTGGGTCGCGCCGGCTTCGTCAGCGAGGCATCGAAGAGCGGGGTGTCTGCGGCTGTCGCGCCGGTCTCATTCTGGCGACCAACCGACGTCAGCAGCACCATGCGCAGTGGGCGCAGCGTGTCGTCGTCGCGGACCGCCCGGGCGAACGTGACGCCGTCCATCTCGGGCATCTGTTGATCGACGACGACATCGGGGCCGCCGCCGTCCTCCGTGCATGCGGCCCGAAGCGTGCGGAGCGCGGCGGTGGCCGACGCCGCAACAGGCACGTCCATGCCCCAGGAGCCGAGCTGCTCCTCGAGAATGGCCCGGTTGATCGGTGAGTCGTCGACCACGAGGACGGTGCGCCCCGCGAGCTCCGAGTACGACGGCGCGTGAGGTGGGTGAGGGTCGCGTTCGAGGCAGACACTGAACCAAAACGTCGACCCCTGGCCCTCGAGGCTCCGGGCTCCCGCGGTTCCACCCATCATTTGCGCCAGCTGCCGTGAAATCGCCAAGCCGAGGCCAGTGCCACCGTAGCGCCGCGTCGTCGACGTGTCGGTTTGCGTGAACTTCTCGAACAGACCGTCGATCTTGTCGGTCGGGATGCCCATCCCGGTGTCTTCGACCGAGAATTGAACGATGCGTTGGTCATCCTTCTCATCGATCAACTCGACCTCGACGAGGATGTGGCCGTCGCTCGTGAACTTCACCGCATTGCCAATGAGGTTGGTGAGCACCTGCTTGATGCGTGTCGGATCGCCCAGCACGTGGTGCGGGACGTCGGGTGCCGTCCTGACGTCGAGCTCTAGACCTTTTTGACCTGCCCGCGGGGCGAGCATTTCCGCCGTTTCGGCAATCGCCGTGGTCAAGTTGAACGGAACGCGCTCGAGGGTGAGCCTGCCCGCCTCGATCTTCGAGAGATCCAGAATGTCGTTCAGGATCGTGAGGAGCGAGTCCGCCGAGTCTCTGATCGTCTTGGCGTACATCCGCTGGTCACGTGACAGAGGCGTGTCGAGAATGAGGTCGGCCATGCCAATGACGCCGTTCATCGGCGTGCGAATCTCGTGGCTCATGTTCGCGAGGAAGTCGCTCTTCGCGCGGTTCGCCGACTCGGCCTGCGCTTTCGAATGCCGAAGCTGCTCGGACTGGTCCTCGAGTTGCGCAATGAACTCCTTCGCGACGTCGACCACCTGACCGGTGCGCGTGCGAATACGCTCGGCCGTCCGCGCGGTGAAGCCATGTAGAGGCCGAGGCATGCGACCGACAGCATCTTGGCTCCCTGCGCCGCCCAGCTGAACGAACGGCCGTCAACGTACTGCACGACAAGCAGCATCATCACGAACGCGGCGAGCATGATGCTCGTGAAGAACAAGACCCGATACGAGTTCGTGTTCGACTGGTCCGCCGCCCGCGCCAGCGGAATGAAGAACAGTCAGCTCTGCTCGGCGCCGGCGAAGTAGACGATCCCGGTGATGACGAAAATATCGACGGTGAGAAACACGTCGCCGAGGCGCCAGCGGGGGAAGCGTGCGTACAGGCGATGCAGCACGATCCACGTTGCGACGGAGTAGCCGAGCACCCCACTACTCACGGCGAGGAACTCTGCGAGGACGAACTGGTCCTGGATGAAGATGTTGTGCGCGGCCAGCAGCATCAGGAGCAGGACGTAGCCGCCTATCCGCAGCGACGGGATGGCGCGAACCTGCAGCCGTTTCGATCGTTCCGCTTTGTGCCGCTGCGCGACGTGCGGATCGAGGTCGATAATGCCTTGGCGTCCGTCATTCCTGAGATCGGTCATCGTGTAGTGGCCTGTCCTCGTCAAATCAACGCCACCCCGTGGGCGGCGCATCCCGCCTGGCGGCGTTGATTTGACGAGGACAGGCCACTAGTCGGACGGACGGACGCCAAGAAAAAGACCACGCGCGCCTGCGTCCGTCGACGCAAGCGCAGCGTGGTCTCAACATCGCACGACGGGTTTACTCTGAGTCGCGCCTCATCTTCTTGCGGGAACGCTTCCGCGCCAACGCCTGTTTGGTGCGACGCTTGTCACCCGGCTTCAAGTAGAAGGAGTGCTTCTTGATGTCCTTGATGATGTCTTCCTGCTGGACTTTGCGTTTGAAGCGTCGAAGGGCGCTCTCGATCGATTCACCCTCCTGAATTCTGACTTCAGCCACGCGCGAATTCACCCCCTCCACTGACCCAGATATGCCTGGTATCCGTCCTTTCCGGACGGTTTGGTATGCTACGCTAGGTCCCTTTGGCCGGCCTAGAATCATCGATTCTAGGTTGAATCACGGCCTCCCGTCAAACCGAGGATCGGTGGACCGACCTGGCGAGGGTTCGCAGGGCTGTCTCTGTAACTCATTGTTTTAGAGAGAGATAATAGATGAAGGTGTTGGTCGTGGGGAGCGGTGCTCGGGAGCATGCGCTCGTCATCAAGCTTGCGGCCGAGCGGTGCGTGGACACGGTCGTGTGTGCGCCCGGCAACGCCGGAATCGCCCACGAGCCGTCGACCCGCGTCGTGCCCGTCGACCTCACCGAACCGGCAGCCATCCTCGCCGTCGCCGAGTCCGAGGCGGCCGACCTCACGGTCATCGGTCCCGAGCTGCCACTCGCCCACGGCGTCGCCAATCTGTTCGCGGCACACGGACGTTCGCTGTTCGGTCCCATGAAGGCGGCGGCGCAGCTGGAATCGAGCAAAGCCTTTGCTAAGGCGTTCATGGCGCGCCATCACATTCCGACCGCGCCGTTCGAAGTCTGTACAGATGTCGAGCCGGCGCTTGCCCTGATTGACAGCGGGCGCTTCGGTCTACCGGTGGTGATTAAAGCTGATGGTCTCGCTGCCGGCAAAGGGGTCACCGTGGCGGGCGACGCTGCAGAGGCCGAATCGGCGATACGGAGCGCGATGGTCGACCGGCGCTTCGGCGATGCCGGTACGAGCATCGTCATCGAGGAATGCCTGTCGGGGCCCGAGGTGTCCTACTTCGTCATTACCGACGGGCGTCGGGGTCTCGCGCTCGCGTCCGCGCAAGATCACAAGCGCGTGTACGACGGCGACCAGGGGCCGAACACGGGAGGGATGGGCGCGTTCGCGCCCAGCCCGCTCTTCACGCCGGACGTCGAGCAGCGGGTGAGGCGCGAGATCGTCACGACGACGATCGACGGGATGCGCGCGGAAGGACACGAGTATCGAGGCGTCCTGTACGTCGGGCTCATGCTGACCGAGGACGGACCAAAGGTGGTCGAGTTCAACGTCAGGTTTGGCGATCCCGAGGCGCAGATTGTGCTGCCGATGGTGGAGAGCGATCTCGCGCCGGTGTTACTCGCGGCGGCGAACGGCGATCTCGGTGAGATCAATGAGGCCGCGTGGCGCATCAGCTCCGACTCGCACGTCGGCGTCGTGATGGCCTCAGGCGGGTACCCCGGGAAGTACGAGACGGGTGTGCCGATCACGGGGCTTGATGCCGCGGCCGAAGTGCCCGGCGTGCGGGTCATTCATGCCGGCACGGCGTTGAAGGACGATGCCATCGTGACCAGCGGCGGCCGAGTGCTGACGGTGGTGGCCCGCGGCGCCGGGTTCGAGGATGCGATCTCGCGCGCGTACACGGCGGTGGAGCGCATTGCGTTTGAGGGAAGTCACGTGCGGCGGGACATCGGACAGAAGGCGCTCGCGGTTCGGGGCAGTCAGCCCCGTCTGAGGTAAGAATAGGGCATGGCTGACCGACAGGTACAGATTTTAATGGGATCCGACTCGGACGCCACGGTCATGCAGCGGGCGGTCGACGTGCTGACGGAGCTCGGCGTGACCTCACAGATGACGGTCGCGTCGGCGCACCGGTCGCCGGACCGGGTGAAGCGGATCATCGACGAGGCGCCGGCCAACGGCGTCAAGGTGTTCATCGTCGGTGCCGGCGCAGCAGCGCATCTGGCTGGCGTCGTCGCGGCACACTCGACGCTGCCGGTGATCGGGGTGCCGATCGATTCGTCCCCGCTCCAGGGGTGGGACGCGCTTCTGGCCACCGTGCAGATGCCGCCCGGGGTGCCGGTCGCGACCGTGTCGGTCGGAACGGCCGGTGCGGCCAACGCGGCAGTGCTCGCCGCGCAGATCCTGGCGTTGTCCGACGCCACGATTGCCGCGACGCTCGCCGACTACAAGGTCAAGCTGGCCGAGAAGGTCGAGAAGGCGGCGGCGAAGGTGGAAGGCGGAAAAGCCTAATCTTCAAACAGCATCACGAGGAGCGCCTTCTGCGTGTGTAGGCGATTCTCGGCCTGGTCGAAGACGACCGACGCGTCGCTGTCCATCACCGAGTCGGTCACTTCCTCGCCGCGGTGGGCCGGCAGACAGTGGAGGAAGCAGGCGTCGGGCTTGGCGTGGGACATGAGCGTGTCGTTGACCTGATACGGCGCGAAGAGCCGCCGGCGTACCGCGACTTCCGCTTCGCGACCCATCGAGGTCCAGACATCCGTGTAAATGGCATCCACGTCTTTGACGGCGGCGAGCGGGTCCCGGAACCTCGTGAGCTCGGCGCCGTTTCGGGCGACGCGGCCCACATCGGCGTCGACACCCGACGGGAGCTCGAATCCCTCCGGAGACGCAATCCTCACGTTGATCCCAAGCATGACGGCCGCCTGGGCAAACGAGGTGGCGACGTTGTTACCGTCGCCGACGAACGCCACGGTCCGACCGGTCGTGTCGCCCCATCGTTCCTTGAGCGTCAGGCAATCGGCGAGCGCCTGACACGGGTGCTCCTCGTTACTGAGCGCGTTGATGACGCGAAAGTTCTTGGTGGCCAACGCGAGGTCGGTGAGCCGAGTCTGTTCGTAGGTTCGCACGACGGCGCCGGCAACCCACCTCTCCAGGCTCCGCCCGACGTCGGCGAGCGATTCGCGTTTACCCAAGGCCACATCGGCGGACGGGTCAATGAAGTTGCCGCCGAGCTCCCGAATCGCGATCTCGAAGGTCGAGCGGGTCCGCAGCGACGGCTTTTCAAACAGCAGCGCGACGTAGGTGCCTTGGAGCGCTGCCGCTGTCGGGGCTTCTTGGCCGAGGGCGCGATCCCGCTTGACGGCGGCGGAGAGCGAGAGGCTGTGCTCAAGGTCGCCGGGCTCGAAGTCGAGCACCGAGAGAAAGCATCGTCCCTCGAGCGGACCGCCGCCCGCGGTCGGAGTCATCGATGACACGGTTCCTATGTCCGGTAGTCCGCGTTGATGTGCACGTACTCCGCGCTGAAGTCGCAGGTCCACATCGTCGCCGTACCCGACCCGCCCGTGCCGAGGTCGATCGCCACCTCGACTTCGTCGCCAGCCAGATGTGCCGCCGCGTCGGGTTCCCGGTCGGCGAAGACCGTGGCGTCGGCGAACAGCGTGGCCGATCCGATTCGGACCGCCGTCCTATTCTGATCGAAATCGACACCGGCGCGTCCGGCCACGGCCACAATCCGTCCCCAGTTCGGGTCGCCGCCGTTCAGTGCCGTCTTGACCAGCGGTGAGTTGGCGATGAGCCGTGCCGCCCGCCTGGCGTCATCGTCGGAGGCCGCGCCGGTGACGATCACGGTGGCCAGCTTGGTCGCCCCCTCCCCGCCGCGGACGATCTCGCGCGCCAGCCACGAGCAGACGGCGTGAAGACCCTGGATGAGGGCCGAATAGGTCGTGTCATCTTCACTGTCTGTGTCGGTGATCGTCACGCCGCTGGCGCCGTTGGCCAGCATGAAGACCGTATCGTTGGTCGACGATTCGCCATCGACGGTGATGGCGTTGAATGTCAAGTCGGCCACTTCACGCAGCGCCCGTCCCAGGAGTGTGGGCTCCACCTCCGCGTCGGTCGTGAGAAAGCCGAGCATCGTCGCCATATTGGGCTCGATCATGCCGGCGCCTTTCGCCATGCCGCCGACGGTGAACGTACTGGACGGCGTGGCGACGGTGACGGCCCGTTCCTTGGGCGAGACGTCAGTGGTCATGATCGCCTCGGCCGCCTCGCGATGCACATCCGGTTGGAGCCGGCCCGCGGCCGCGCGGATGCCCGCGCCGACCTTGTCGGTGTCGAGACGCAGGCCGATGACGCCGGTTGAGGCGACGAGAACATGGTGCGCCTCGCACCCCAGGGCTCCGGCGGTCTCGGTGACCATGGCGCGCGCGGCGACCATGCCGTCATTGCCAGTGCACGCATTGGCGCACTTACTGTTAACGACGATCGCCTTCGCCGCACCGCCCGACTGCGACAGTTGCGCCCGCGACAGGACCACCGGAGCGGCGACCGCGCGATTGGCGGTGAAAATACCAGCCGCGCTGGCCACCGTATCTGACACGAGCAGCGCCAGATCGAGCCCAGACGGTTTGAGACCACACGCGACCGCCGACGCGCGGTAGCCGCGGGGCGCAGTGATACCGCCCTCGACGGTCGTAATGGTCGGGGCGCTCACGTCGGCTCTCCGGAGGTCGGCGGCATGTCGAGGACGACGGCGTATCGGTCGCAGCAGCGAAACAGATCGCACGTCTGACAATCCGTGGCGATCTTGTCCGGCACCCAGGGGTGCGGGACGATGGAGAAGCCGGCCTGGACGAACGGCCGAGGACGGTGCGTGAAGGCGCAGACGCGCGGCACTCGGTGCGTGACCGCCTCGGCGACCAGCGCCGCCAGGATCCGCGCGCCGGTCCCCTCGCCCCGCCGCTCCGCGGTGACCACGAGCGACCGCACCTCGGCCAAGGTGGTGCTGAGTCGCGCGAGCTCGCCGCACCCGATGACGCGTGCCGACTCAGTGGCGACGAAGAAACGCGGGATGTGTAGCTCCACTTCGACCAGCGGTCGCGCCAGCAGGTGCCCCGCCGCCAGGTTCTCGCTGATGAGCTCGTAGATGCCCGTGGCATCGTCAGCCGTGGCTGGGCGGAGGATCACCGTGTCCGCCTCCTCTTCCGTCACTGGAGGGACGGTGAATGTCGTCCCCGCCAAGTCAATCGCTCTGGTCACCTGTTTGTCGCTCCGGGTCGCCCTCAACGCCTAGCCGACCCTCGCGCCCGCGTCGACGAACGCGTCGCGCAGTCGGCTCAATCCCTCGTCGATGTCGGCATCGCTGATCGTCAGCGGGGGCAGCAGTCGCACGACCGTGCCGGCGGTTCGATTGATGAGCAGCTTGCGACCAAGCGCGGTCTCGACCATCCGATCGGCGACCTCGACGTCGACCTCGATACCGCACATCAGTCCGGCGCCGCGGACCTCATGGATCGCCTCGCTCTCCGCCACGAGTGCTTCGAGACCGGCGCGTAGACGACCTCCCGCCTCCCCCACCCGTTCGATCAGCCCCCCGTCGAGCGCGTCGAGGAACACGAGCGCCGCCCGACAGGCCAGGAGGTTGCCGCCGTACGTGCTGCCGTGGTCACCATAGAAGACGGCGTCACCGACGGCGTCACTCATCAGGGCGACCCCGATCGGGACTCCGGCGCCAAGGGATTTACCGAGCGACATCAAATCGGGCTTGAGTCCAAGTGCGGCACCGTAGAACGGCTGCCCGGTGCGTCCGAGGCCGCACTGCACTTCGTCGGCAATCACGAGTGTGCCGGTCGCCGCGCACGCATCGGTGAGTGCCGTCGCCGTCGCGGTGGGAATCGGGCGGACGCCGCCCTCGCCCTGAATCGGCTCGACGATGACGGCAGCCGTCCGGTCGGTCACCGCGTCGACGAGTTGCCGGGGGTCGGTGGGCGAGACGAAGCGCACCCCCGGCAGCAGCGGCGCAAAGGGCGTACGGTACGGCTCGCCGGCCGTCACCGACAGCGATCCGTAGGTGCGCCCGTGGAACGCGCCCTCGAACGTGACGATCTCGTGGCGCTCCGTTGCACCGCGCGTGTACCAGTATCTGCGGGCAAACTTCAGACACGCCTCGACGGCCTCGGTTCCGCTGTTGCAGAAGAACGCGCGGTCGAGTCCGGACAGCCGGGCGAGCCGGGAGGCCACTTCCGCCTGGAGCGGATGGAAATACAGATTGGAGGTATGGAGGAGCTCGCGCGCCTGCGCCGACACGACGTCGGCCAATCCAGCGTGAGCATGTCCGAGCGACGCGACCCCGATTCCGGAGAGGAGATCCAAGTACTCTTGGCCCTCCTCGTCGATGAGGTACGAACCGGTTCCGCGGACGAACATCACGGGGATCCGCTTATAAACCTGCAGCACATGTTCCGCCTCGGCCGCCATCACCTGTTCAGACTGTGTCGTCATCGTCCTTCGAGTCCCACGGGCTCCTACCGTGTCACCACGGTCGCCCTGACCGTTCGATCGAATAGACCGCGCCGCGGGTTTCGACCGTTGACGATGGCCACTTCGCTGACGCCGTTCTGGAGGGCCGCACGGCATGCGAGGAGCTTGGCGACCATCCCGGCGCTCGCGTCGCCTTTGGTGATGAGCCGCGTCACGGCGGCGTTGTCGACGACCGGGATGGTCCGACCCGCCGGATCGAGCACGCCGGCCGTTCCGCCCGCGATGACGAGCCGGCGGGCACCGAGTCGCCCCGCCAAGTGGCCGGCCAAGGTATCGGCGTTCACGTTGTAAAGCTGTCCCCGCGGCCCCGCGCTGATACTCGCGACGATCGGCACGTGTCCCGCGTGGAGCAGGTCGAGGAGGACGGCGGGCCTACCGGTGTCGTATGGCCGTCCGACATGTCCGAGGTCGACCGCCCTGCCGTCGGCGGCGCGGTACGACCGCTCTCGCCGCACCGGTGCCAGGAAGGCGTCTGCCCCGGTAAGCCCGACCGCGCTGGTGCCGGCGGCCCCCAGCGCGGCGACGAGCCGCGTGTTGACACGTCCGGCCAGCACGCCGACGACGACGTCGAGGGTGGCGTCGTCGGTCACGCGGAGCCCATCGACTGCATGCTTGGGGATGCCAAGCTGGGCCATGTCTGCGTCGACTTCGCGGCCGCCACCATGCACAACGACCAGCGGCTCGCGTTCTCCGAGGTCTGCCAACGTACGGGCCAATCGCCGTAGTTGCGTGTTGTCATCGATCAACTCACCACCGAGCTTGACGACCGTTGGCCGTCGCGCCCGCGTTGCGCGATCGGTCACAACAGTCCTTCCCGCTCATCGAGACCATAAGCGACATTGAAGCTCTGCAGCGCCTGGCCCGCGGCGCCCTTGACGAGATTGTCGATGCACGAGACCAGTACGATTCGCGTGCCGTCGAGCTGCCAGCCAATGTCGCAGAAGTTCGTGTGTGCGACATGCTTGATCTCCGGCGGCCGGTCGCCGGTCAACCGTACGAAAGGGGCTCCGTCGTACGCGTGCTCCAAGGCCTCGGCGACGTCAGCGGCCGTCGTGCCGGCCTGAACACGCGTATAGATCGTCTCGAGGATGCCACGGTCGAGCGGCACGAGGTGCGGAACAAACGTGACCGACCGGCCGAGCTCCTGCTCGATCTCGGCTCCGTGGCGATGGGAGAAGATGCCGTACGCGGCGACGCTGCCATGCACTTCCGAGAAATGGGTCCGCTCCGATGGTTTCTTTCCAGCCCCAGAGATGCCGGACTTCGCATCGATATAGATGTCGGCGTCGTCGACGAGGAGCCCGGCCTCGGCGAGCGGCTTGAGGGCAAGCAAGGCGGCGGTCGGGTAACAACCGGGACAGGCGACGAAGCTGGCCGCCGGGAGTGTGTCGCGGTTCCACTCCGTGAGACCGTACGCGGTCCCATCAGGGAGCGCCAGGCTCGTGGGGTACCATCGCTGCCGCGCTGACGGGTCGCGCAGCCGGAATGCCCCAGACAGGTCGAACACCCGTCGTCCGCGTTCGAGGAGTGCCGGCGCGAGCTCGGCGCTGACCGTGTCGGGAAGGCCGAGGAACACGACATCACTCTGCGCGACGAGCGTCTCGATCGAAAAGGGCTCGATCCGGCCGTCCCAGATGTGCCCGAGGGCCGGTAGTTCCTGCGCGTCACCGCCCGACGCGGACGACATCGCCACGGTGACGTCGACGCCACCGTGGCGCACGGCCAGACGCAGCAGTTCCTGGCCCCCGTATCCTGTCGCGCCAGCGACGCCGAGTCGTATCTTGGACATGTATATTTATACTACAACAAGAGTACTTATACATTTTCATTTCACAGACGTCAACCGATCCAGAAAGAAAAAAGGCGTCATAAACAATTGATAAAGCCTATATTTCACGTTGCGCCACAGCTTCCGCGTGTGTATGCTAATTCACATTACTGAATATTTATGAAACGCTACCGCCAGGCGGCCATACTCGACCTCGTGTCACACGAAGCGATTTGCAGCCAGGACGATCTCGGTCAACGACTGCGGGCGCGCGGCTTTCACGCGACTCAGGCGACGATTTCTCGCGACATCAAGGACCTCCGGCTTGTCAAGCGCGCCAGCGACGGTGCGTACGACCGGCCGGGCACCGCTGGCGGCCTGCGCGGCGGGCGTGATGTCGGGTTGCGTCGCGCCGTCGTCGAGTACTTGCAGCGGGTGGATCAAGTCCAGCAGCTGCTCGTATTGCGGACCGACCCGAGTCAGGCCCAGCCTCTGGCGCTCGCCATCGACAACGCCGAGCTGCCGGAGGTGGTCGGAACGGTGGCGGGGGATGACACGATTCTGGTGATCACGCGACACGCGCGGGCGGGACGGGAAGTCACACGCCTCTTTGAGGGATGGGCAAGGGAGTAGAGCGGTATGGAACGGATCGTATTGGCATATTCGGGCGGGTTGGATACGTCGGTGGCCGTCAAATGGCTCGCTGACAAGTACGCCGCGGAGATCGTGACGGTCACGGTCGACTTGGGCCAGGGCAAGGAGCTCGACGATGTGCGCGAGCGCGCACTCGGGGTCGGCGCCATCCGCGCGCACGTGGTCGATGCCCGAGAGGAGTTCGCGCAGGAGTACATCTTGCCCGCGCTGCAGGCGGGTGCCATCTATGAGGGCAAGTACCCCCTCGCGACGGCGCTCGGTCGTCCGCTCATCGCGAAGAAGCTCGTCGAGATCGCCGAGATGGAAGACGCCGGAATGATCGCGCACGGATGTACCGGGAAAGGCAACGACCAGGTTCGCATAGACGTGTCCGCACGCGCACTCAATCCAGCGATCACGGTCGTGGCGCCGGCGCGTGTGTGGGGTCTGACCCGACCCGAGGAAATCAAATACGCGCAGCAGCATGGGATACCGGTACCGGCATCGGTGGACAACCTCTACAGCACGGATTCGAATCTCTGGGGACGATCAATCGAGTGTGGGGTACTGGAGGATCCGTGGGCGGAACCGCCGGAAGATATCTACACGCTGACCAAATCGCCGGCGGATGCACCCGACGTGCCCGCGTACGTCGAGGTCGATTTCGAGCGCGGCGTACCAACCAAGGTGAACGGTGTGGCCATGCCCCTGACCGAGCTGATCAACTCGCTCGAAACGATTGCGGGTGCGCACGGGGTCGGACGCATCGACATGGTCGAGAACCGACTGGTCGGGATCAAGTCTCGCGAGATCTATGAAGCGCCAGCCGCCAGCGTCCTCCATGCTGCGCATCGAGAGCTTGAGGGGCTGGTCATTCCGCGAGACTTGGAGCGGTTGAAGGCAACGCTCTCGAAGAGCTACGCCGACCTCGTCTACGACGGACTCTGGTTTTCGGACACGCGCGACGCCATCGATGCGTTCGTCGCGACGGTGCAGCAGTGGGTCACCGGCACGGTGCGGGTCAAGCTGCTCAAGGGCGATTGCCGGGTTGTCGGTCGTAAGTCGCCGGCGTCGCTGTACGACACCGCGCTCGCGACGTACGACGAGGGGGATCGATTCGACCACGAAGCGGCCGAAGGGTTCATCAAGATCTTCGGCCTCCCCGTCGAAAACGCTGCGAGCAAACGGCGGGCGAATGAGTCGCAGGCATCGGAGACCGCAGAACGCGAGTCCTAGCCATGGCCGACGAGCGTCACCTCTGGTCTGGGCGGTTCGCCGGGGCTCCCGACGAGGCGGTGTTTCAATTTCAGGCATCGTTCCGCTTCGACCGTCGTCTCTTTGACGATGATGTCGAGGGGAGCGTGGCGTGGGCGGAGGCGCTCGAGGCGGCCGGCGTCTTGTCCGCCGACGAGTCCCAAGCGATCCGCTCGGCGTTGGCGGCCATCCGCGAGCAGGCGCACGCCGATTCGGCCTTCATGGCCGGCACCGACGAGGACATCCATGCGTTCGTGGAGCGGCAGCTCATCGACCGCTTGGGTGACGTAGGACGACGCCTTCACACGGGACGCTCGCGCAACGAGCAAGTGTCGCTCGATCTCCGGCTCTATTTGCGCCGCCGGCTCATCGACGTTCAGACGGAGCTTGTTCGACTGGTGGCGGCACTCGCCCGACGCGCCGTGGCAGCTGGACGAACGTTGATGCCAGCGTATACACATTTGCGTCGCGCGCAGCCGGTGCTCGTGGCCCACGTGCTGCTGGCGCACGCCGTGGCCTTCCAGCGCGATTGGACGCGGTTTGACGGGGCGCGCGACGAAGCCGACGCCATGCCGCTTGGATCCGGTGCCATCGCCGGCACCAGCTACGCGATCGACACCGACGCGCTCGCCGCACGCCTTGGCTTCTCGCGCGTCGTCAGGAATAGCATCGACGCCGCCTCCGATCGCGACTTCGTGTCGTCGACGCTCCATGCATGCGCGCTGACGATGGTGCACCTCAGTCGACTGGCGGAAGACCTCATCGTCTTTACGAGCGAGGAGTTCGGGTATTTCGAGCTCGCGGACGCGGTCGCCACCGGCAGCAGCCTGATGCCGCAGAAGAAGAATCCCGATCCGCTCGAGCTGGTACGCGGCAAGAGCGGTCGAGTCGTCGGCCATCTGGCGGGGTGGCTGACGACGATGAAGGGGCTTCCCAGCGGGTACAACAAGGATCTTCAGGAGGACAAGGAGGCGGTGTTCGACGCCGAGGACACCGTGCTGGGGTCGGCGCGCGCGACCACGACGGTGGTCGATAGCCTGGAGCTGCGCTCGGAGCGCACCGAGCCCGCCGCCACCGGAATGTTGCTGGCAACTGATGTTGCCGATTACCTGGTCAACCGCGGCGTGCCGTTTCGACGGGCGCACGAGATCGTGGGCGGCATCGTTCGCGATTTGCTCGCCGAGGGGCGCGACTTCGCAGCCCTCTCACCCGAGGAGTGGCAACGATACGATTCGCGGTTTGCGGAGGACACGGGACGGTGCATTACCGGCCTCGCGTCGGTCGAGGCGCGCCGAACGCCGCAGTCGACGAACCCGGACGCAGTCGCCCGCGCGCTCGAAGCGGTGGAGTCATGGGTGGCGGATCGGCGGAGCGACGGCGCCTGAAGAATGCGGCACGGAACGGATCCGCCTGTTGCCTGAGCTTCATCGCGTCTGTTAAACTCACTGCTCCTGCGCACGGGCATTTCCTCCCCGCCCTGTTTACGTGTTCTGATCGTCCGGGAGAACTAGATGGTGCAGCAACAGGCTCGCGTGGGCGACACGCTGGATGATTACTGTCCTCGTGACAACGAGGTCACGACGCACACCGTCGTCGAGACGAACGACGACGGCGTCAGCATCACTCGGTGTCAGTCATGCGATGCCGAACATGACTATCCCGGGGCCGAGCGAGAGAACGGCGGCCGAGATGATGGTCAAGAGGGTCGAGGCGGGGGAGATGGACAGGATGGGCCATTCCGACGGCCGCTGATTCGTGCGTCCCTCCCGTCTCCCGAGGGCGCCCCGCCTCCGCGCGACCCCCCTGTGTTCACCATGCACGAGCAGCCCCCGCGGGGCACCGGTTGGAGGAAGGGTGGCCGCGGTGGGTCGAGTGGCAATGGTGGGCGTACCAGCGACGGGAATGTGCAGCCAAAGAAGCACGGCCGTCGCCGCGGCGGACAAGGACGACACGTCAACGACCAACAAGCCTCTGGCAACCACTCAGGCAATCGCGCCAACGGCAATCAGGCGCGTCCCGAGGGGCGCTCCGATTCGAAGAATCGATCATCGCGGCGCGGCCGCGGTCGGTCAAGATAGATTGCCCAGGGGATGGGCACGCTTTCTGGAAAGAATGGTCTCGTCGTCGGCATCGCGAACAAGTGGTCGCTGGCCTGGGCCATCGCCAAGGCGGCCGACGAGGCGGGGGCTCGGCTGACGCTGAGCTACGCCACCGAGCGGTTCGAGTCGAACGCCCGCAAGCTGGCCGAGACGCTGACCGCGCCGGCGCAGCTCGTGGCGTGTGACGTGACCCGCGATCAGTCAATCGCCGACCTGTGCCGGCAAGTCGATGCGGAATTCGATGGCGTCGACTTTTTCGTGCATGCGCCCGCCTTCGCCTCACGTGAAGCGCTGGCGAATCCGTTCGTGCAGACCAGCCGTAGCGATTTCGCCCAGTCGCTTGACATCAGCGCCTACTCGCTCCCCGCGCTCGCGGGCGGCCTGGCGCCTCTGATGGAGCGGCGCGGTGGCGGCAGCATCGTCACCCTGACGTATTTGGGCAGTGAGCGCGTCGTTCCCAACTACAACGTGATGGGCGTCGCCAAGGCGGCGCTTGAGGCGAGCGTCCGGTACCTCGCGACCGACCTCGGCCCGCGGAACGTCCGCGTCAACGCCGTGTCGGCCGGACCGATCAAGACATTGGCAGCATCAGGAATCGCCGGGTTTACCCGCATGCAGCAGCACGTGCGCGAACGAGCACCCCTCGGCCGCACCGTCGATGCCGCAGAGGTTGCGGACGCGGTGCTCTTCCTGCTTGGACCGGCATCCCGCGGGATCACCGGCGAGATCCTCCACGTCGACGCAGGCTATAACATCATCGGCATGTAGGTCGACCCGATGCGCACACGCCGCCTTTCTCCGGTCGTGGTGGGCGCTCTCGTCATGCTCCTGCTCGTCGCCGTTTCGTGCGGTGGGTCGATCCGAGACAGCATCGGCGACGGGACGCTGACCGCGCGGGTGATGACCGCACTGGTCAACGACCCGGAAGTGGGCCGGTATCGTTTCGAGGTCGAGACCTATCGGGGCGTGGTGATGATCTCGGGGGAGGTTTCGACGGCGGACGCCGCCCCGCGGGCCGTCGCCGTCGTGCGGAACGTCGAGGAGGTCCGCGACGTTCGCTCGACCATTCGCGTCACGCCTCAGTAGAGGAGGAGCCCGTGGGAACCCGTCGCATGCGCGGTGCGCTCCTCCGACTCGCCTTTCGGCGGCAACTGGCGCTCGCGTCAGGAGCCGGCTGCGTTGGTGTTGCCGTTTGGCTCGCCGCCGTCGACTATACGTGGGAGAGCGCGGTGTCCGATGGTCTCGGGATGATCGTCGGGGCGACGGGTGTGGCGCTCGTGCTGATGGCGATCGGCGGACGGCAGCCTGATTGGGAAGAGTAGAGGCGGAAGTCGCGAAAGGGATCAGGGACTAGGCGCGCGTTTCAGGTGCGTGTCGCAGTTCAATCGGCTCGAGACAGGTTCGGAACGATTTCGGCGAACGAGCGGCCCAGCACTGGTCTCTCTCGGAATCCGCGTCGTCACGGCGGCAGACGTGCCGCTTACAATGGCCGAGTAGCGGTTCCTCCGACAGATTCCTCCGAGAGACCAGCTGCTGAGCCGCCCGAACCTGATGATCGCTGCCGCCCAGAGCGGGCTCGAACGCGCGGGTGCGGCCAGGGTGTCGCGGAGGACGCCATGAGGCACGCCGCGCCGCCGACCGCGGGACCGAAAACTTCGCCGGAGCCGCCAGCGGACGAGCCTCCGCCCTGTGATCCGTGCTGGTCGAAGAACCCGTGCTGCGGGTTGCAGTGGCACGCGCCGCCTCTGAACAGCTGTTGCTCGCCGCGTGAGGAGTTCCGCGTGCGGTCGGAGGTGAAGTTTTCCGGCGGGCCGGTCTGGCGTCCGGAGTGACGCCGCGGCCGCGCCTGCTCGTCTGCGGCGGTAGCGCGGCGGTGACCCAGGCGCGCGTTCGGCAATTCCCCAGGTGACCAACTCGCGCAATCAGTTATCGATGTCGACCTCGAGGCTCCCGAACGTTTGCATCAAGGCTTCCGTGTCGAACGATTCGTGCAAGCGCGCATGCAGGAATTGAATCAAGCCCTGACGCAGTGGGGAGAGCACCAGTGTGCGGAACCTCGCGTAAAGCTCGGATTCCTCAGGTTGGGAAGACGTCAGGTCGTTCACGGCTGTCTCTGCTATCCTGGGGCCGCCAACGCGGCTGCGTTCGGCCGCCGTTGCCGCCCGCCGCTATCTCATAACGAAACACTGCATGTCGCGAATAGGAACACACCAGCATCGCCACGAGGCTGAGTGCTATATACGACCAATGTGTCATAAATCGCAACCCCAAAGCGAGTGCTAAGGTACGGTTCACGTGCCACATCGCACTCCAGGTTCGACCGCCAGCCTCACGAAACGTCACCTCGGCGGAAAGCCTATCCGCTCCTACCGCCCCAGCGGGAGCCGCGAGATTCGGTCGCTCATCGATGACGGTTTTCAGGCTTTCAACGCCGGACGGCTGTCCGAAGCCTGCGTCGTCTTTGCCGACAAGATGCTCGACCCGGCGCACGACACGACGATCGGGCTCACGATCGCCGGCGCGATAACGCCGGCGGGTCTGGGCGGGTGCGTTGTCGAGTTGATGGATCGTGGGCTCGTCGACTTCGTCATCAGCACCGGCGCCAACCTGTATCATGACCTGCACTACGCGCTGAATTTCACGTTGCATCGTGGCTCACCGTTTCTCGATGACGTTGAGCTGTACAACGACGGGGTGATCCGGATCTACGATGTCCTCTTTCCGGCCACTGTCCTCTTGGAGACCGATGCTTACATCCGCGATTTTCTCGTGCGCGCCAAGCTTGATGGACCGATGTCGAGTGCAGAGTTCCACTACCGCCTCGGGTGCGATCTGCTCGACCGCAAGGCCGAGTGTGCGGAACACTCCGTCGTGGCGAAAGCGGCCGAGGTTGGCGTGCCGCTCTACACGTCTTCGCCCGGCGATAGCTCCATCGGCATGAACGTCGCGTACCACGCGCTCATCGAGGGCAGCGGGTTCATGATCGACCCAAACCGTGACGTCAACGAGGTGTGCGCCGTCATTCTGGCGGGGGAGAAGAACGGCTGTGTGATTCTCGGTGGTGGGTCACCCAAGAATTTCTATTTGCAGGGGCAACCGACTCTGTGGGAGGTCTACGGGATCCAAAAGGGCGGCAACGACTACTTCATTCAGATAACGACCGATCAAGTCGTCTGGGGCGGCTTGTCTGGCGCGACGCCTGCCGAAGCGGTCAGCTGGGGCAAGGTGAACCCCGGTGTACTCCCTGACACCGTCGTGGTGTACTCGGATTCCACCATTGCGTTTCCACTGTTCTGCGAATACGTGGTTGGTTCCGACCGGGGTCGGCGCGAGCGCAAGGGGCTGGTACACCGACGTGAGGCGTTGGTGCAGGAGCTCGAGCGGCAGGCCCGGGAGGCCGGTAAGTCGAACGTTTAGACTGGGGGAATATCGCCCTCGAACACACGATGGAATCTCGGGCGCTTCCCCCAGACCCCCTTCGCTCGCTCACTCGCGGGGGCCCCGCAAGCCCCACTCCGTTCGCTCGCGTGCTGGGTAGTACCCGGGCGTACGCGGTACGGTCGGGGCGGGCACGGCGCGCCCCCGCTGGCACGGCGCGGGGCTCGGGGCCGCAGGCCCCGTCTGAGAGAAGACATGCGCACACTCGCGTCAGAGCTTGGCCCGCGCGTCGACGCAGGAGGTGGGGATCCGCGCGTCTACGTCGATGCGAACGTCCCTACCGGGGTCGTGCGCTACATGCGCGAACGGCTCCACTGGAACGTGTTTTTCGTCATGGAGCACGACGACCTGCGGCGTGCTGCCGACGAAGCGCACTATCAGATGGCGCGACGACTGCACCGCACGCTGATCACGATGGACCGTGACTTCCTCGACGAGCGCCGCTTTCCGATCGACGAAAGCGGCGGTGTCATCGTGCTCCACGCCCCTGATGAACGGGGCCTCGACAAGGCGCTCGCCAGAATCGATCGGGCCTTCTTTCCACCCCGACGCGCACACGGCACCCCGCCACTCGTCGGGCAGAAAATCGACGTGCATCCCGATAAGTTCATTAGACGCGGCTGCGTCACGCGAACGCCGTGATGGGCGCGGGACGATATTTCCTCAGTCCAAAACTGGACGGAACCTGACGGCGACCGGCGTCGTCCGATGGGAGGCTCGAGGTGTCAGGTCGTCTGTCGGGGCTCGATTTTTGGACCGACGATGGTTCCGTCAAGGTCACCGCACGCGCTGGCAGCGCCATGCGCGAAAACTGGCAGATTGAGACCGAGGACGGTCATGTGACCATCGCCCTGCCTCGCAGTTTCGACGCCGATCTTGACCTCTACACCAGCGACGGGCGGGTCCGCCTCGTCGACGTGTTCGATGGCCAGGGCGCGAACACGGACGATGCGTTGCGGCGAACAATCGGTGACGGCGGCTACGTGCTTCGTGTTCGGTCCGACGACGGCTCGATACGCGTCGAAGAGAGTTAGCGCGTCCTACACCCCGCGCGCAACGTCGCGCGGCCGGAAGGCGTACGGCGCTGGATCGGTGGTACCCGCTTCTGCAAACGCCTGGAGCCGCTCGCGGCATTTGCTGCATCGACCACAGTGCTGAGTCTCGACCGGGCTCATGCAAGACAGCGTCAGCTCGAACGGCACACCAAGTGCGCCTCCACGGGCGATGACGTCGGCTTTGGTAAGCGTGCTGAACGGCGCCACGATGCGGAGTTCGTGATCCAACCCCTGCCGCAGCGCGCGCTCCATGGCGGCGAAGAACTCCGGAGTGGCGTCCGGAAAGGGGTTGCCGGCGAGCGGGCCGACGGCCACTCGTCCGATCCGGTTGATCGCACAGTAGGCCGATACCTTGGCCAGCAGCAAGATGTTGCGCCCGATCAAATAGACGCCGTCGTCCGGGGTGTTGTACGCCGGCGGAGTTCCGGCCAGCGCCCAGTGAGCCTCCGGGTAGGTATCGGCGACCGGGCACTCGAGGTGTGCCAGCGGTTCGACGGCTCCCGCAAACGGCGCTGTCCGCAGCATTTCGACCGTCCGCTGACGCTCTGCGCTCTCCCAGGCGAACCCGCTGCTGACGTAGATCGGCTGGATGAATGCCTTCTGCCCGTCGTCGTCCTTGGTGCGCGCCGTTTCGAGCTCGCTCGCCATCAACACCGTGCTGTCGAGCCCCCCGGAGTAGAGGATTGCCGTTCGGGACATCGGTGTGATCGTAACAGCCCGCTTCCGTCGATTTGACAGCGCCTCGATGATTTTGAATAATCAAAAGTGAAATATGTTCCATACAAAATTTGGATTTCTAATAGACAAACTTATCTTCCTCCTCTGTCTGGGACAGGCGACGTCGGCGATCGCGCAGGACACCGTCGCCGACTTCCGTGAGCGGCTACTCGCGCTCCGCGAGGCGCCGCTCCTAGGAGCCCGTGGTGACAGTCACGCTGCATTCGACCTGCGATGCATCCCGCCTGGCGGCGTTGCTCCTCAGTCACAAATGCCCAATTTGCTCCCTCGTCGCACCTTGCCGGGGCCGGGCGCGTCACGGACCCAGCGGGGTCTCGGTGCGACGCGCGACTGTCACCACGGGCTCCTAAGCGACGTTGCTTCTGAAGACGCACCGGTCGCGGCTCGTCATCAGCTCGAAACGCAGGCTGACGCCGACACGGCCGCGAACGTCAACGTGTCGCGGACCGGACCGATCTCCGGCTACATGGACTTCCATTTCAACAATGTTCAACACCAGGATCCGATGCTCGACTTTCATCGGTTCGTGCTGCTGTTCAACCACAGCTTCTCGGATCGCGTGCGGTTTGTGGCCGAACTGGAGCTTGAACACGCCGTGGTCTCGGGTGAGACGGAAGGGGAGCTCGAGCTCGAGCAGGCGTACATCGACTTCTTGATCAGCCGCCCGTTCAATGCGCGTGCTGGGATGATCCTTGCCCCGGTCGGCGTCATCAATGAACGTCATGAGCCGCCCGTGTTTCACGGCGTCGAGCGTCCGTCCGTCGAGACCGTAATCATTCCAACCACGTGGTTTGGTGCCGGCGCCGGCGTGCATGGCGAGCTGCGCGGCGGTCTTCGCTATCGCGCGTACGCCATGGAGACGCTCGACGCGTCTGGGTTCAGCGCGGAGGAGGGACTTCGCGGCGGTCGGCAAAAAGGGGCCAAGTCGAACGCGAAGCACGTGGCCGGGACCGGAAGGCTGGAGTACGTCGGGACACCGGGGCTGGTGTTGGGCACTAGCATCTGGAGTGGAGATACCGGTTTCGCGTTCCCCCGGGTCGACACGAGCGTGACCATGACGGAGTTCGATGGGCGCTACCGCGCGGGCGAGCTCGATGTGCGAGGGCTGTACGCACATGCGTTTCTCGACGGGATGGCCGAGTTGAATCGCGCCGTTCAGCGCATCGTCGGTGTCAACCCGAACGTCGCGGAGCAGATTCGCGGCTTTTACCTGGAAGGGTCGTATTTCGTCCTGCCGTATCCGGCGCCCCGCGAGCTGGCGGCGTTCGTACGGTACGAGAACTTCGATACCCAATATCGGATGCCGGACGGGTTCGACCCGATCCCGGCGTTCGACCGCGACTCATGGTCGTTCGGTATCACCTACTTTCCGGATCCCGACGTCGCGGTCAAGGTCGACTACACGGTGCTGCGGAGCCAGAGCGACGTCATCCCCGCACCGAACTCGTTCAACATCGGATTGGGATGGTGGTTCTAATGCCTATTGGTCGGCTCCTCATCGTCGGGTTGGTGACATGTGGCGCGCTCGCGACGACGACGCGACCGGGCGCCGAGCCAGCAGCCGACCGCGTCGTAACGATCGTCGCCGAGCGCTTCCGTTTCACGCCGTCTGAGGTGCGCGTGCCGCTCGGTACGACGCTCGAGCTCCGTATCCGGAGCGACGACACGATGCACGGATTCCGCATCGTCGGCGGCAACGTCAACATCCTGGTGCCGAAGCGGCGTCAGGGGGAAGCGGTGGTACGTTTCGACGCGACCGATGTCGGACGCTACGAATTTGAATGTTCACGCCTCTGTGGCGCCGGCCACAACTTCATGCGCGGGGCGATCGTGGTGTATGAGGACGATGAGGGGTCCGGGCCATGACGATGCGACCCGCACGTCCACGATTCGTCGCCGCCGCGTGTCTTGGAGCATTGGTCCTCGTGGGTGCCGTGGATGTGGACGCGCAGCGTCCGGTCATTCCGGGTGACCCGTTGGCTGGCCTGACGCCGACGGAGTTCGAGGAATTTCTGGTCGGACTCGATGACTTCCTCGAAGTCGAGGATGCCGAAGAAGGACTCGGCCCCGCATACAACAACACCAGCTGCGCCGGATGTCACAATGTGCCGGCCATCGGCGGGATTGCGCCGGTGACGACGACGCGGGCCGGCATCCGCGACCCCGACGGATCGTTCCGGGACATCGAGCCCGAGCGCGGATCGTTGTTCCAGATTTTCTCCATCCCGACCCACAACTGCCAGTCGGTGATCCCGCCGGAGGCGAACGTGATCGGGCGCCGCGTACCGATTCCGTTGTTCGGCGCGGGACTCGTCGAGGCGATCTCCGATGGGATGCTCGAGGCGCTTGCGGATCCCGACGACATCGATCGCGATGGGGTCAGCGGACGAGCGCCGATCGTCATCGACCTGGCGACCGGCGAGGAGCGCGTCGGTCGCTTCGGCTGGAAGTCGCAGCTGGCGACGCTGCTCGACTTTAGCGCCGACGCTTATCGGAACGAGATGGGCATCACGAACGACCTGTTTCCTGAGGAACTGACGTTTCGTCTGACGGAGGCGCAGCTGAGGCTGTGTGACGCGCTGCTCGATCCTGAAGACGTCATCGATCGGGCGACGGGCCGGCGGGGCATCGACAACTTCGAGTCGTTCATGAAGTTCCTCGCGCCCCCGGCCCGCGGACCGGTCACGGCGGCGGTCGACGCCGGGCGGCAGGTCTTCGACGCCATCGGATGCGCGACATGTCACGTGCCGTCTCTGATGACGGGGCCGAATAGCAACCCGCTGTTCGATCGGCAGCCGGTGCCGCTCTTTTCTGATCTGTTGCTGCACGACATCGGGACGGGCGACGGCATCGGTCAGGCCGAAGCCGCGCCCGAGGAGATCCGGACACCGGCGCTGTGGGGGCTCCGCCACAGACGGCCGCTGTTGCACGACGGCAGCGCGCCGACCGTCGCCCACGCCATCGAGCGTCACGCCGAGGAAGCAGAGCTCGCGCGCCGGGGAGTCGACCAACTATCACCCGCCGACCTGGCGGCCTTGCTGGCGTTTCTTGACTCGCTGTAGGGTACGCTCACGAGAAGCCGACGCCGAAGATAACCAATGCCGCCATCCAGCACCGTTGAGAATTATCTCAAGGCGATCTATCAGGCCGAGATGGCCCATGGCGAACGCGGCGCGCTTGTTCCGATGGGGCAGCTCGCCGGCGCGCTCGGCGTCGTCCCCGGCACGGCCACCACGATGGTCAAGGCGCTCGCCGATTCCGGGCTCGTCAGCTACGAGCCGTACGCCGGCGTCCGGTTGACGGCCGCGGGTCAGAAGCTCGCCGCGCTCGTGCTTCGCCGGCATCGCCTCATGGAGCTGTTTCTCGTGCAGGTGCTCGATATGAGTTGGGCCGAGGTACACGAGGAGGCTGAGCGCCTTGAGCATGCCGCCTCCGATCGACTCATCGACCGCATCGACGCGATGCTTGGGCGCCCGGCGGTCGACCCGCACGGCGATCCCATCCCCGACCACGAGGGGGCCGTCGTGACGCCGCGGTATCAAAATCTGCTGACCTGCCCGCTCGACACGCCGGTCACACTTACCCGCGTGACCGATCAGGACGCGGAGTTCCTCCGCTTCCTCGAGAGCAACGACCTGACCCCCGGGCGGTCGATTCGGGTCGAGACGAGGGACGCCGCCGCCGACCACGTGCTCGTGCGTCGCCGCGATGACCAGCCGGTCATGATCGGCATGCGGGCCGCGGCCAAGCTCCTGGTCGCGCCGGGCTAGACACTAGGGACCCGTGCCCTCCCTCCGGATCGCGCTCGACACACCCGAGGCGAAGCGCCGCTACGTCCGCCGGCTGTTCCACACCATTGCCGACCGGTATGACCTGATCACGCGGCTGCTGTCATACGGCCGCGACCGTCAGTGGAAGCAGACACTCGTGACACTTGCGGACCCAAAGGGGAAGCGAGCGCTCGATGTGGCATGCGGGACCGGCGACATCGCGTTCGCGCTGGCGAGCGGTGGCGCAACGGTTGTCGGGCTCGACGTCGTGCCGCGTATGGTCGCCATTGCCCGCCAGAAGCCGAACCCCGTCACCGTCGACTTTCTCGTCGGCGACATGATGGCGCTGCCGGTGGCGTCGGCGTCGTTCGACCTCGTGACCACTGGTTACGGACTTCGCAACGTGCCAGACTTGGAGCGTTCGCTCGCGGAGATCCACCGCGTGCTCCGCCCCGGCGGCCAGTTGCTCGCGCTCGACTTCGATCGCCCGCCGAACGTTTTTCTCCGTCGCGTGTACCTCGGGTATTTGACAGTCGTTGGATCCACGTTCGGCTTGTTGCTCCATGGCGACCCCGACACCTACCGGTACATTGCCGCGTCGCTCGACCGCTACCCCGGATCGGGGGGGGTACGTGACCGCATGCGGCAGCTCGGCTTTCGTCACGCTGGAGTCCGACCGCTCCTGGGGGGGCTCATGGCGATCAACTACGGCACCAAGTAGGATTTCGAAACCATGACGATGTCGACGTCGGTGGAGATCGACCGCGAGGGGTGGTCGGGCGAGGGCGATTTCACCGAACAGCTCCTGGCGTGGCTCGGCGACCAGACCGACATCGTGTTCTTGCGGGTCGAGGACGCCTCGTCGACCCGCACCGACGTCGAATACAACTTCATCAGCAATGAGATCTACGTCAGGTTTCGAACGGGTGAGCGTCAGGAGCATCGGCGGCTTCTTGGGATCATCCCGGTGCGTCGAACGGTGCGGGAGAAAGCGATGACGCTCGAGCAGCTCGATGTGGCGTTGGCGGCTGACCCCGATCTCGCCGCGCCAGACTACGCGGACGAGGGGATGATTCAGTATCTTCATACGCAGCGGGTGATTCCGCCGTACCAGACGAAGGGATACAAGCTGGTCGAGCTGGTGCGGATTTACGAGGTCGAAGCTTAGACTGGGGGAATATCGCGCTCGATCGAACACCGGTTTCTCGCGCGCTTCCCCCAGACCCCCTGGCTCCGTCGCTTGTGGGGCCCTGACGCCTCACGCCGCTCGGTCGCCCGAATCAGGATCGGGGCGCGCACGGCGCGCCCCCGCCGGCACAGAGTGGGGCCTTGGGGGGGGGCCGCGCGAGTGCCGGCGGCGGGGTTCGGGGCCGCAGGCCCCGTCAGAATATGGACACAGGGGAGATTCGGCGCCGCGTCACACGCACGATCGCCGACGCCAAAGCGGGCGCCGCGGCGCGTCGAAAACGCGCGGCCGTCGCTGAAGACGCCGGACGCGACGTGCTCGCTCGGCTCGTGACGCCGATCGCCCGAACGGTAGCGGCGGCGGTCACCGCCGAAGGGTACCGCTGTTCGATCTCGACCCCGGCTGGCGCGGTCCGGCTCTCGTTCGAGTCGTCGCGGGAGAGCTACATCGAAGTCGCGCTCGATACGGCGAGCGACCCGCCGGCGCTCGTCGTCCGCACGGCACGCGCGCGCGGCAGTCGCGTGATCAGCGACGAGCAGATCATCGCGGTGCATCCGGCCATTGCCGAGCTCGGCGACGATGACCTGTTGGCGTGTCTCCTGCGCGAGCTCACGCCGTTCGTCGAACGATGAGATCGGGGCCGCGCACGGCGCGCCCCGCGGGAACGGAGCGGGGCGATGGGGCCCCCGCGAGTGACCGCGACGGGGTTCGGGGCAGTCAGCCTCGACTTAAATTGCCCCGTCGGCCTTGAACCGTGCGATGTCGTCGTCCGGGGTGCCAATTTCGCGCAGGATCGCGTCGGTATGCTGCCCAAGCACCGGCGGGGCGGTACGCACGCCGCCCGGGGTGGCGCTGAGCTTGACCGGCACCCCTAGTTGTCGGATGACGCCAGCGACCGGATGTTCGAGGGCCACGATCATCGCGCGCTCGATGATTTGCGGGTCGGTAAAGAGATCGTGGAGGTCTCGCACGCCGCCACACGGGACGCCTGCCTCCTTCAGCTGCGCGAGCCACTCCGCCACCGGACGGGTCCGCAGCCGTTCGACCAGCAATGGGCGTAGCTCATCGTGCGCGGCGACACGGTCCTTGTTCGTGCGGAACCGAGGGTCGTCGGCGAGCGTGTCGAGTTGGAGCACGTCACAGAAGGTTCGCCACAACTGATCGTTGCCGGCCGCGACGACGAGATCGCCATCCGCCGCCTCGAGCGTCTCGTAGGGGACGATGGTCGGATGTCGGTTCCCGAGGCGAGATGGCGCCGTCTCGGTTGCGAAATAGATGCCGGCTTGATAGGTCAGTAGCGCTGCGACCGCATCCAGCATGCCGACGTCGACGAGCTGCCCCCGTCCGGTCCGATGACGCGCGAGGAGCGCGACCGCCACGCCGTATGCCGAGAACATGCCAGACGCGATGTCCGCGATGGCGACACCGAGGCGATAACCGGGGCCGTCGCTCGAGCCGGTGATGCTCATCAGGCCGCCCTCGCCCTGCATGACCGCGTCATAGCCCGGCTCGCGCCGTCGCGGCCCGGTCTGACCGAATCCGGAGATAGAGCAGTAGACGAGATCGGGCCGACGCGCCGACACCTCGGCGTACCCCAGCCCCATGCGATCGAGGGTGCCAGGACGGAAGTTCTCCACCAAGACATCGGCGCGCTCGATCAACGCATCGAGCACGCGGCGTCCGTCCGGGTGCTTCAGGTTGAGGGTGATGCTTTCCTTGTTGCGATTGATGCTCAGAAAGTAGGCGCTCTCGCCCTCCTGAAAGGGTGGACCCCAGGCGCGCGTGTCGTCGCCTTTGCCGGGCTGTTCGACCTTAATGACGCGAGCCCCCATATCAGCCAGCATCATCGTGCAGTAGGGGCCGGACAGGACACGTGTGAGATCGAGCACGGTGACCCCGTCGAGCGCGGCCGGGGTATCGGGTGTGTGAGTACTGGTCATTGTCGAGTTCCTTCACTTGAGTGAGTCAGTCGTCTGACGGTGGGTCGACAGCAAGTCGGCCATGAGCGCGTACGCCGTGTGCGTCACGTCCGACGCCGGTTTACTGATCACCAATGGGCCGAGGACGTCGGTCTCGATGACGAGTCCCTTCGCCGTGCCGGACAGACCGGCGAGTGGATCGTCGCCGTCGAGCACCCGCGGTCCAACGGTCGCGACGATGCCGTCGCCGCGACGCTCGGCCGACGCGACGAGCTTGACCGCGCCCCCGGCTCGGCGCGCGGCTTGAACCGCGGACGGTTCAATCGCGCGCAATCCCTCCCGCGCGACATCGTGCGAGGTGATCTCGGCCCCGAACAGCACGTTCGCGAGCACGGCGGTCTTCGCGGCGGCGTCCCACCCGTCGATGTCCATGGCCGGATCGGCTTCGGCAATCCCGGCGGCCTGCATGTCGGCGATGGCGTCGTAGAGGCTTCGGCCTTGCTCCATCGCCGTCAGGAGATGATTCGTCGTCGTGTTCACCACCCCGCGGACTCGCTCGATACGGACGCCGGGGAGCGTCTCACGGAGCAAACTGAACACCGGCAGGCCGTCGAGGACCGCGCCTTCGAATCGAAACATCGTGCCCGCGGCGGACGCTTGCTCGGACAGCTCGCGATAGGCGAAGGTGGCCGGGCCCTTGTTGGCCGTAATCACGTCGGCCCCGAACTCGAGCGCCGCGCGTACATGGGCGAGGCCTGGCTGACCACCGTCGAGGCCGAGGGGTGTGTTCTCGACCACGGTCAACCGCGCCGCGTCGGGATGGTCCTGTCGCCACGCGGCCAGTCGCTCGAGGAGCTCCATTGCGTCCGACGGCGTCGCCCCGGTCGACGCGTCGTGGACCACGGCCAGTGACGCCCCGGCGTCGGCGAGCCGGAGAAGCGTGGAACCGTCGATGCCGTCTGGCGCCAGCGCGCAGTCATGGCGCGCGGTCGCGACCGCGACGATGCGCCAGCGCAGTCCGAGCCGCGTCACTCGTTGAACGAGGAGGTCGACGAACGGTCGCGCCACGGACCCTAAGCCGACAAGCGCGAGATCGACGTGGTCTCTCATCGAGGTTGCGTCATGCCGCCGAGATCGGAGTTGTTTCCGGTGCGAAGCTCGGCCATCACGCGGTCGATGCGACCAAGACCGGTGCGGAGCGGCTCCGAACCGCCACCGAGACCGATCCGAAGGTATCCGTCCACTCCGAAGTGCGCGCCGGGAGCGACGAGCACGCTGGCCGTGTCACGGAGCCGTGTCGCGAGCGTCGCCGACCCCACGTCGTCCTCATAGCCGATGAATGCGATCGCGCCCGCTTCGGCGGGGATGAGCGTCAGTGCGGCCTGCGCGTCGACCCACGCGCAGACGGTCGTGTGGTTGGTCGCGATGATGTCTCGCGCTCGTGCGAGCAGCGCGGCGCGCCGCTCCGGGTGCAGGGCCACCCGTGCGAGGCGGTCACTCAGCGCGTTCGGTGCGATCGTCGTGTAGTCGCGGCGACTCCAAAGGGCCTCGGCGACCTTGCGACCTCCAACCGCCCAGCCGATACGCAGTCCCGGCAAGCCGTAGGCTTTGGAGAGCCCGGCGGTGACGATCACGCGTTCGGCGTGACCCCAGGCCGTGGTCGACTCGCGGCCGTCGTGTTCGACGCCCCGGTAGATCTCGTCCGCCAGGATCCACGCGCCGTGCCTGTCCGCGACGGCGCAGATATCAGCAACCTCGGACGCGGTCAGGCGGGCACCCGTCGGGTTGTTCGGGTTGCAGATGGCGATCAGCTTCGTTCGGTGCGTGACCAGTGTGTGCAGCGCCTCGAGATCGGGCGCCCAGCGAACGCGGTTGCCGAGCGAGCGGGGCCGCAGGCGCCACGGACGGGCGACGGCGCCAAACCCCTCGCAGAGCTGGTGGATCTGCAAATAGTTCGGGTGCATAACGACGACTTCGTCGCCCGGTTCGACGAGATGCCAGCAACTGATGAAGTTGGCTTCGGCGCCGCCGTTCGTGACGACGATGTCGTGTTCCGTGGCGCCGGAATAGAGCCCGGCGATGGCGGCGCGGAGCGCCGGTGTTCCGTTGGTCTGAATGTACGCCAGCGGTTCAGCGAGCAGCGTCTCGATGTCGTCGGCGTCGATCAACTCGCCGACCGACAGAGGCAAGACACCGCTCTCGGCCAGGTTGATCTCGACGCTGTGCTCGTAGACCGACTGCAGGCGTTCGAGCTCAAAGGGGGCAACGTGCATCGTGATGTCGCGACGTATACTCGAATTCGCGACGGTTGCAGTTCACCAGAACCCCGTATGTTAGCGCACGCGCTGCTGCCGAAGACGGTGCGGATTCCGGCCGGCCGGTTCGCCATGGACTCGGAGACTGGCGGCGCGGACGAGCGGCCCGAGCACGAGGTGCAGCTCGACGAGTACCAGCTCGGCGTTCACGCGGTGACCAACGCCGAATACGAACGCTTCGTCAGCGCGACCAATCACCACGGGCCGTTCATTCAAGAGCTTCCGCTCCTGGCCACGCTCGATGGTCGGCCGGGCGAGCGCGCCTTTCGCGAGATGTGTGCGGACTACGCCTGGTCGAATCGGCGCCCCCCGAGCATCGCCGCTCGCACCCCGTCACGCTTGTGCGGTGGACCGATGCCGAGGCGTACTGTCGTTGGCTGGCCGGTGCCACCGACCACCCGGTCCGTCTCCCGACCGAGGCAGAATGGGAGCATGAGGCGCGCGCCGGCGTGACTGGTCAGTATCCGACCGGCGCCGATATCGATACCGAGCGGGCGAACTACCTCGACCATCCGTCCGTGAAGCGGGCGCGGGGTACGACCCCTGTCGAGTCGTACCTGCCGACCGGCGTGGGACTGTACGACATGGCAGGCAACGTGTGGGAGTGGGTCGCGGACTGGTACGACGCGGAGTACTACGCCGCCTCGCCGTCGCGCAACCCGTCCGGCCCCGATCAAGGACGGTTTCGAGTTGTTCGCGGGGGTGCCTGGGTGACCTCCAAGGCGGACCATCTCCGATCGGCCTGGCGGCACCAGGTGCCGGTCGACACCTACGCCTACAGCATCGGCTTTCGTGTGGTGATCGGCTCTGACCCCTGAGGCCTGAGCCCGACGAGGATGCGGCCTCGCGTTCCTCGTCTCCCACTTCGACCGCTTCGCCTTCTCGGAGCTCCCCGAACAGGTCGGCCATCTCTGGTGCCTGGAGAGCGCGCGGCGCGCGTTCGACTTGGGATGGCTCCGGAATCGGATCGGCGGCTCTGATGCCGAGGTCGCGGAAGCGGCGGGCGGTGGACGAGTACGCGCCGCTCGAGTGTCCCCACGGCGCCGTTGTAGGCCTCGGTGGCGCGGTTCAGCCCCTTGCCTAGCTCCTCGAAGTGCTCCGCCATTCGTCGGATTCGATCGTAGAGATCTCGGCCGAGACCACTGATCGCCTCGGCGTTCTGCGCCATCCGTTCTTGCTGCCAGCCATACTCCACCGCGCGCAGGAGGGCGATGAGCGTCAGCGGGCTGGCGGGGATGACCCGCTTGTCGGCGCCGAATTCGATCAGACCGGGGTCGTGCTGGAGTGCGGCGCTGAAGTACCCCTCACCCGGGAGGAACATGACGACAAACTCCGGTGCTGGCTGGAACTGATCCCAATAGCGCTTGTTGCTGAGCTGGGTCATGTGCTCGCGCACCTGCCGGGCGTGCTGCTGGAGCTTCGCCGACCGTGCCGCTTCCTCTGCCGTCTCCACCTCGTCCCGATAGGAGACGTAGGGCACCTTGGCGTCGACGACGCTGTTGCGTCGTCCCGGCAGCTTGATGATGAGGCCAGGGATCAGCCGACCGTCCTCGGAGATCGCGGCCTGCTTCTCGACGAAGTGACAGTGATCGAGCATGCCGGCCATTTCGACGACGCGACGCAGCTGGATTTCGCCCCAGCCGCCGCGCACGTTCGGCGTACGGAGCGCCTGCTCGAGGTGGGCCGCGGCGGTGGCGAGCGTCTGGAGCTGGCTGTCGAGCCGCGCCTCGGCGCCGGAGCGTTGTTTCTCGACCTCCGCCAGCTTCGCGTCGACCTTCGACAGTGACGACTCGATCGGTTTGACGAGATCGTCGATCGCCTGGGTGCGGTGCTACAGATCGGTGGTGGCTTGCTTCTGGAAGTCGCCAAAGGCGGTCTTGGCGCGGAGCGCCTCGGCCGAGACGCTGGCGAAGACGTCGCGGAGCCGGGTGTCGGCGGACTCGAGGAGCGGCTGCCGGTCGGCGGCTGTTTGCCGTTCCGCCTCGAGCTGCGCGGTCAGACGCGCTAGTGTCACCGTCTGCTCGGCCACCTCTCGAGCGGCCCGCGCCCGGGCAAACGCCCATCCGGCCGCACCGCCGAGACCTATGCCGATCGTGAGCGCGGCGAAGACTGGCAGGAC
The DNA here is from genome assembly GCA_963662965.1 of Vicinamibacterales bacterium. Lineage (GTDB taxonomy): Bacteria > Acidobacteriota > Vicinamibacteria > Vicinamibacterales > UBA8438 > DTWD01. The sequence goes on from OY759970.1 coordinate 2,386,094, forward strand.
CGATAAGAACTCCACGAGGTTCGATCCTAGCAGCCCCGGTGGGAAGCCCGACGAATCAGGCCGGCGTCAGTGTCGGCAGCGCCGGCCAAGGCGCGCACGGCGCGCCTCGCGGGGGTTCGGGGCGAAGCCCCGACTGATTAAGATAGGATCAGTAATGATGGACGAGCACTCGCTACGTGTCTATGACTCTATTCTTGGTCTCCTCTCTGGGGCCGAGAACCCGACACCGCTGGTTCGTCTGAACCGGGTCACGCCGTTCAAGCAGACGCGGGTCTACGCGAAGCTCGAGTGGTACAACCCGTTCGGAGCCGTCAAGGATCGGGTGGCGGCGAATCTGGTGGCCGACGCCGAGGCGCGTCAGACGATCCAGGCGAATCAAAAGCTGGTGGAGCCGACCTCGGGCAACACCGGCATGGCGCTCGCGATGATTGCCAACGCGAAAGGCTATTCGCTGACGACGCCGCTGTCGAGCGAGATCCCGCTCGAGAAACGGACGATGCTCCGTTTCTTCGGCGCCGCCGTCATCGAGCTCGACGATACTCTCTGCCCGGCGCCTGGGGCGCCAGAGGGTGCGATCGCGAAGGCTGCCGAGATCAGCGACCGTCCCGATTTCCACATGCTGAATCAGTACGTCAACGAGGCAAACCCCGAGGCCCACTACAAGACCACCGGTCCGGAGATCTGGCGCCAGACGGCCGGGAAGGTCACTCACTTCGTCGCCGGTCTCGGGACGTGCGGCACGATCACCGGCACGGGTCGATTTCTCAAAGAGCAGGGCACGGTCAAAGTGCTCGGCGTGCACCCGCAGGAAGGGCACGACATTCCCGGCGTGCGCAGCATCCGCCAGCTCCAGCAGACGAAGCTGTTCTTTCCGGATGAGTACGACGGCATGATCGAGGTCACGAACCAGCAGGCGTTCGACCTCTGCCTCCGTCTGAACCGCGAGGAGAGCATCATCGCGGGCCCGAGCTCGGCCATGGCGCTCTGCGGCGCGTTCGAGCTCGTGCCCGACGCACCGGGCAACGTCGTGGTCGTCATTTTTCCAGACAGCGCGTTCAAGTACGCCTCGTCCGTCGTGAAGCACCTGCCTGGGCTCGTGGCCGCCGAGGCGAAGACAGCGGCGCCGCGCAATCCGCTGCTCGATACCATGGTGGAAAACGTACGCGGGAATGCGGCGCTGACGGTCTCGGTGGACGACGCCCATGCCCAGATCCAGAACAGGCGGCCGTTCGTCCTCGACGTCCGTCCGCGGAACGAGTACGACGAGGCGCACCTTCCGGGCGCCGTCAACATGCCGCTTTCGGAGATCGCGGAGAGCCACGCAGGATTGCCCGAGGATCTCGACGCGCCGATTCTCAGTGTCTGCCAGCGTGGAAACGCGTCGCTGTCCGGCCTGCTGTTTCTCAAGTCGCTCGGCTACCGCGACGTTCGGAGCATCGACGGCGGCACCCTCGCGTGGCGCGAGAAGGGCTTTGAGACCGTCTCCGAGTGATCGGGCTGGGGACGCATGTCGAAATTGATGCTGCGGTCCGACGCCGAATCGGACATCCGTCGGCACGGCCGCGAGTCGTATCCGCACGAGTGCTGCGGGGCGTTGATCGGGCGCGGCGGAGAGGTGATCGAGGCGCTGGCATTGCCCAATATGACGGACGAGGGGCCGCGCCGGCGTTTTCTCGTGCGGCCGGTCGACTACCGCGCGGCCGAGCGCCGTGCGATGGAGGTCGGGGGCGAGTTGGTTGGGTTTTACCATTCGCACCCGGACCATCCGGCACGTCCGTCGCGGTACGACCTCGACCACGCATGGCCGACATTCGCGTACGTCATCGTGGCGGTCGAGGACGGTGAGCCGCGGGCAATGACGTCGTGGCGGCTGCGCGAGGACCGGTCGACATTCGATGAGGAGTCAGTCACCGTCGAAGAGGCTCCCAGGATGGGACAGGGGTAGCACAGGCAAGACACATGGCAATCCAGATACTGATTCCGACGCCGTTACGCGTCTATGCGGGCAAGCAGGATGTCGTTGAGGCCGAAGGCGCCACCGTGGGCGAGCTCCTGGCCCACATGACCGAGCAATACACCGACCTGAGGAAGCATCTCTACGGCGAGGACGGCAAGCTCCGGAGCTTCGTGAACATCTATGTCAATGACGACGACATTCGCTATCTCGAAAAGGAGCAGACGCCGGTGAAATCGGGGGACACGATCAGCATCGTGCCGTCGGTCGCGGGTGGGAGATCACGGTGACGGCGGCACCTCCCACGGCGCTCAGCAATCAGGAGGTTGCGCGCTACAGCCGGCACCTGATCATGCCGGAGGTCGGCATGGACGGGCAGCTCAAGCTGAAGGCGGCGAGCGTGCTCTGTATCGGCGCCGGGGGTCTCGGCTCGCCGGTGGCGATGTACCTCACCGCGGCCGGCGTCGGCCGCATCGGTCTCGTCGACTTCGACGTGGTCGACTACAGCAACCTCCAACGTCAGGTGATTCACGGCACGCCGGATGTCGGCCGCTCGAAGCTTGACTCCGCCCGCGACACGTTGGCCGCGATCAATCCGGAGGTGCGCATCGACACGCACGAGATCGCGCTTACGTCGGCGAATGCGTTCGACGTGCTCGGCGACTACGACATCGTGGTTGACGGCACCGACAATTTCCCGACCCGCTACCTCGTGAATGACGCATGTGTGCTTCTCGGCAAGCCGAATGTCTATGGCAGCATCTTCCGGTTCGAAGGGCAGGCGTCGGTGTTCGCGACCAAAGATGGCCCGTGTTACCGCTGTTTGTATCCGGAGCCGCCGCCGCCGGGTCTCGTTCCGAGCTGCGCCGAAGGTGGGGTCCTCGGGATTCTGCCCGGTGTCGTTGGTACCATCCAGGCGACCGAGGCGGTCAAGCTGATCCTCGGTGTCGGCGAGCCGCTCATCAATCGGTTCATGATTTACGACGCGCTCCGGATGAAATTTCGCGAGCTGAAGCTGCGCCGAGATCCGGAGTGCCCCGTCTGTGGCGACGCCCCGACCGTCACCGAGCTGATCGACTACGAGCAGTTCTGCGGCGTCGCGCCAGCGCCCGCCGCGACGACGTCTGCCCAGGATGTCGACGCTGACGATGACGTGACGGTCGAGCAACTCAAGGCGGGTCTCGACGCTCAGGACGACCTGTTCGTACTTGATGTTCGCGAAGAGCAGGAATACCAGATCTGTCGTATCCCTGGCTCCACGCTGATTCCGCTCGGCGATCTGCCGACTCGCCTTCACGAGCTTGAGGGACGCGACGACATGGTGGTGCACTGCAAGTCGGGCGTCCGGAGCGCGAAAGCGGTGAAGCTCCTGCGGGAGGCCGGGTTCAAGAAGGCGAAGAACCTGCGAGGCGGTATCCTGCGGTGGATTGACGTCATCGATCCGTCGCTGCCGAAGTACTAAAGGCGTTTCTTAGACGGGGCTGACTACCCCGAACCCCGTCGCGGCCGCTCGTGGGGCCCCCTCCGCACCACTCCGCGGCCGTGGGGCGCGCACGTGCGCGCCCTCGCCGGAGCGGCGCCGGGCCCCGGCTAGCTCCGGCGGCAGGGTTCGGGGCCGCAGGCCCCGTCTGGAGTTGGACCGGAGTGGGGGTCTGGGGGTCCCTGCGAGAGAGCGAGTGAGGGGGTCTGGGGGAAGCGCCTGAGACGCCGCGAGGCTATCGAAGGCGATAATCCCCCAGGCTGAGATTGGTCGGCTACAATAAGGCTAGACGCGCACTTGTCGTGGCGGGTGCCCGATGCTGCGATTCTCGAAGAAAGCCGACTACGCGCTCATCGCGCTCAAGGATCTCGCCTCTCACCCCGAGGGGGCATCGACGAGTGCGCGCGAGATCGCCGAGCGTTACGACATCCCGGTCGAGTTGATGGCCAAGGTGCTGCAACGCCTGGCGAAGATGGGGGTCGTGGCGTCGCACCATGGGACGCACGGCGGCTATCACCTGGCTCGCGCCGCCAATCAGATCTCGGTCGCCGACATCATTCAGGCCATCGACGGACCGGTGCTGGTGACGGCCTGCTCTGATGAGGACGAGACTTGCGAGCAGTACGCCAAGTGCAACGTGCGCGATCCGCTCTGGCGCCTCAAGGATCGCATCGTGCAAACACTCGAGTCGTTCACCGTGAACAAGCTCGTGTCCGATGGTCCCGCTAGCGCCGACAACGCCGACCAGGCTGCTTGCCAAGACGCGCCAGAGCCGCTGCCGCTCACCGTGACGCGACGATCCGTCGAGCCGGTGCTCACGTCTTCGGCGACCGTGGACCGATAGCCCGGTAGCTTTGTACGCGTTCATCCTGCATCGATCCGGTTTGGACTGAAACGGTCGACGTCCGCGGACGAGGTCGACTACGTCGTTGACAAAGGCAGTAGCTTGGTCGCTCGATTACGCGAGCTCTCCCCACACGCGACGTCATGACTCCTGGCGGGTCGATCAGGTACACTGAAGACACCGAATATCTGGACAATGATCGAGATTACCGAAGCTGCCGCAAAGCGAATCCGCGAGGCGATGGCCACCGAAGGGGTGGCCGGTGGCGGACTACGCGTTGGCGTCAAGGCGGGCGGATGTTCCGGTTTCAGCTACGTGTTCAAGTGGGAGACGGCCCCCAAGCCGGGAGACGAAGTCTTTGACGCCGGCGGTGACATGAAGATCTTCGTCGACAAGAAGAGCTACAAGTACTTGCGGGGTACCGTGTTGGACTGCGATGCCAGCATGCTGGGGCAGTCGCTGATCTTCCGCAATCCGAACGCCAAGAGCGAGTGCGGCTGCGGGCTGTCGTTCGACGTGTAGGAGTCTAGCCGCTCCTACGGGCGTCGTCGTTCTGTCGCTGCCTCATCATGTCTTCAACGCCAGCCGGCGCCCCGAGCCGCGCCCGTCGGCCGCTCGTGGTCGTCTCCAACCGCGAGCCGTATCAGCACACCTACGATCACGACCGCAACATCCACTGGTCGCCGACGACTGGCGGTGTCGCCGTCGCGCTCGATGCCCTCATGCGCGACCGTGGCGGGGTCTGGATTGCGCACGGCTCTGGCGAGGCGGATCGCGACGTCGTTGACAGCGACGATCGCATCCTCGTGCCCCCGGACAGCCCGAGCTATGCGCTCCGGCGTCTCTGGTTGACCGACCAGGAAGCGACCAGTTATTACGAGGGATTCGCGAACGAAGGCCTCTGGCCGCTGTGCCACGAGGCGCACGTTCGCCCGGTGTTTCGCACGCCGGACTGGGAGAGCTACCAACGGGTCAACAACCGATTTGCCGCCGTCATCGAAACTGAGCTACCCGACCTGTCGGCACCGGTGTTTATCCAGGACTACCACCTCGCGCTCGTCGCGGCGAACCTGCGGCACCGACAGCCGGGTGTCAAGACCGCACTCTTCTGGCACATCCCGTGGCCAAGCCCAGACCGGCTTCGCATCTGCCCGTGGCGTCGCGACCTGATCGCGGGGCTGCTCGGCAATGACCTGATTGCCTTTCAGCTCGACCGCGACCGGCGAAATTTCTTGGCGGCGGCGCGCGAGGAGCTGTCGGTCGAGGCGATCCGCAACACCGTACGCATTGGCAATCGCATCGTGGCGGTCAAGGCGGTGCCGATCGGTGTCGACTATGACCGTATCCAGCAGATCACGCACGACCCGGCGTTGGAGGCCGAGATGGCCCGACTCCGTCAGGAGCTTGGGCTCGACACCCCGATCGTCGGCATTGGCGTCGACCGGTTGGATTACACGAAAGGGGTGCTCGAACGACTCGAAGCGTTGGAGCTGCTGCTCGAGCGCCGCCCTGATCTTCGCGACGCGCTCACCTTTGTGCAGATTGGCGTACCGTCACGGTCGAGTCTTCGCAGCTACGTCGATGTCGTCGAGGCGATCGACAGCAAGGTGGCCGACATCAACGCGCGGTACGGCTCGGGGCGCGGCGTGATTCGTTACCGAAAGTCGGCGTTTCGGATCCGGCGGCTCGTCGCGCTCTACCGGCTGGCCAACTTCTGCATCGTGAGCTCGCTGCACGACGGGATGAACCTGGTGGCGAAGGAGTTTGTCGCGGCCCGCGAGGATGACGACGGCGTGCTCGTCCTGAGCGAGATGGCTGGCGCGGCGCAGCAGCTGCACGACGCGTCCATCATCAACCCCTATGACGTCGAGGGGTTTGCCGCCGCCATCGAGCAAGCGATCGACATGCCGCGTGAAGAGCGTCGCCGCCGCATGCATGCGATGCGACGCATCGTGGCCGGTCGAAACATCTTTGGATGGGCGTCGGATATCCTCGAGGATCTAGAGCGTCTCAATCCGCGTGCCTTGCCGCCGGTGCCGGATCGTGGGTCCGTCGATCGCCAGCGGTTGATCGTGAACCGGACGCGGACCCCGGCCGATATCAAGCCGTCTTGACTAGCGCGCATTTCGTTAGTGCGTAGCGGGTGTTGCCCCGGGCACGGGTGCGACAGCCACGGCCGGGGCGTCACTCCGGACGCCGGATCGGCCCGCCGGAAAACTTTGCCTCCGCCGCACGCGGAACTTCTCACGCGGCGAGCAACAGTTGGTCAGGAGCGGCGCGTGCCACCGCAACCCGCAGCAGGGGTGACTCGACCGGCACGGATCACAGGGCGCAGGCTCGTCCGCTGGCGGCTCCGGCGAAGTTTTCAGTCCCGCGGACGTCGGCGGGCCTCATGGCGTCCTCCGCGACACCCCGACCGCGCCTGTCCGCTCGAGCACGCCCGGTCTCAGGGCGGCGGCCGTCGTAGGTTCGGGTGGCTCAGCGGCTGGTCTTTCGGAGGAATCCGTCGGAGGAACCGCCACTCGGCTTCTGAAAGTGGCACCCCTGTCGCTGTGACGACGCGGATTCCGAGAGAGACCAGTGCTGGGCCGCTCGCTCGGTGATGCGGTTCGAACCTGCTCATCTGCCGACTGAGCGGCGGGACACGAATGTGCAAAACGCTCCAGACGGGGCTACGCGCCGAACCCCCGCGGGGGAAACAACCTAAACTAGTGCGAACGAATCATGTCAGACAGTGCCGTCCACCGCGTGCTTTCGCACGGCATGCGGGCGTACTATCTCCCGCTCGCCGCCGGTCTCGTCCTGGCCGCGAGTGCATTCATGCCGTGGACGGTGATCGGCAACAGTGCCCTGGGCGGCGTTCCAACGATTTCGGGTCTCTGGGTGCTCGCGCTCGCGATCGTCTCGATAGTCCTGGCGTTCCTGAGCGTCATCACCCGCAAGAACTCACGTCACCCCCTGTTGGTCGTCGGGCTGGTGGCGTTTGCGATCGTCCTGCTGAGCGAGCAGTGGATGGAGCGGGCCGCGGCCGACCGGCTGTGGGCGCAAACGCAGGCACTGGCGATCGTTCAAGGCGATGAGACGACGGTCACGCTGCCGGACCCGTCGATGGCGCCCGGTGGATATCTCGCGCTCGTCGCGGCCGGCGTTATCGTCCTGTTCGGCATGACGATCGTCGTCAAACGTGTGCCGAGCCTCTACGCTGTCACGCAGGACGATGATGTGTGAGCACAAGGTTCACGGTTCAGTGCGGAATCTGCGTTGGTTCGACGTGAGAACCTTGAACAGCGCGACCTCCGCCTGAACCTTGAACTGTCAACCGGCGCAGACTCCGCATTGAACGTTGAACCAACGCAGATTCCGCACTGAACCGTGAACCGCGCTGATACCGCATCACTGAAAAGCGCCCGGATGCAGCACTCGAGCGAGGCGCTCGGTTGCGTGTGCGAGCCGCGGTCCCGGCACGATCAGGTCGTTTCCCGTGAGGAAGTGGACTCGATCCCCGCGGACGGCCGGGATGGCCGACAACCCCTGCCAGACGTTGCTTTGGTCGGACGCTGCGTCGGGCGACAACATGCCTTCGGCCCGGACCTCGATGATCACGTCGGGTGCCGCCGCCAGGATTCCCTCGGACGTTGGCTGCACCGCTTCCCTCGTGATGTGGGCAAAGACGTTCTCGCCTCCCGCCGCCACGATCATGTCGTGGAGAAAACCGATGCCACCGCTCGCATAGACGTTGCGGAGCGTGTCGGGCTCGCGCCCCATCACCAAGAGTACGCGCGGCTTTGGACGGCGTGAGACCCGTGCGGCGATCGACGTCAACAGCGATTCGATGCTGGTGACGACGGCATCGGCCTCGACGGCCTGACCGGTGAGGTCTCCGAGCGCACGCAGCATCGCGGTGGCGTCTGGAATGCCGCCGTGCCGGTAGAGAAACACGTCGATGTCCGCGCGCGCCATTTGTTCGATTGCATCGGTCTGGCTCCCGTACAGCACGACCAGATCGGGCTCGAGCGACAGGATGCGCTCGATATTGGGGTCGAGGAGTGCGCCAACCCGGGGGAGCGACTCGACCGCGGGTGGATACCGAGCAAAGCTGCTGACGCCGACCACCTGCGGTCCCGTACCTATCGCGAACAGCATCTCGGTCACGGCCGGCACCACCGCCACGATGCGCCGCGGGATCTGTGTCTGCTGCGCGTGCACCGGGCGCAACGCCACGTGAAGCGTGATAAGGCCAACGACGATCGTGCTCACTCCGAGAACCCAGAACTTGGAACTCGGAACTTGGAACCTGAAACCCGTCATCGCTTCCTCGCCAGTAGCCACAGGAAAAAGGGCCCGCCGAGCATCGCGGTAATCACACCGACCGGCAGCTCGAGTGGCGCCATCAGTGTCCTCGCTGCCACGTCGCAGGTCACTAGGAACGCGGCGCCGAGACACGCCGAGGCCGGTAGCACGACGCGGTGATCCGCGCCGACCAGCAGGCGCACCATGTGCGGGACGATGATGCCGACGAAGCCGATCGGGCCGCCCAGTGAGACCGCCGCGCCGGTGGCGAGCGAGGCGCTCAGGAACGCGATGCGCTGCGTCTTCACGACATCAACTCCCCGCGCCGCTGCGCTATCGGGGCCGAGGGTCAGCAAGTTCAGCGACCGCGGCAGCCACGCAAAGGCCGCCCCGGCGACGACGAGCAGCGGTAGCGCCCACACGATCGGCGTGTAACTGCTGACGTCGAGATTGCCCATCAAGTACCGCACGGCCTGAAAGCTTTGCGTGTAGTCGGCCAGGTATTGCACAAACATGATGATCGCGGAGAAGAGTGAGTTGAGTGTCACTCCGGCCAACAGCAGCACCGACGTCGATAATCCATGTCGGCGCAGTCGGGCCAGGCCATAGACGACACCGACGGCACCGAGCGCACCGGCGAAGCTCGCCATCGGGACGGCCGGGAGCCCGGCGATCGAGATGGGCACGCCGAGAATGATCACGCCGATCGCGCCGAGCGAAGCGCCGGAGGAGACGCCAAGCGTGAACGGCGTCGCGAGCGGATTGCGCAACAGCGCCTGCAAGACGACACCGGCCGAGGCGAGCGCGCCGCCGACCAACGCCCCGGCGATCGCGCGCGGAAGCCTCGCGATGAAGAAGATCTGAGCATCGACGTTGTCGGCGAACGGCACGGTCGGGTCAAAGACGGCCCGCCAGTTGAGCGACGTCGGACCGATGAGCGGGGCGACGGCGCACGCGCCCAGGGCGACGGCTCCGAAGGCGACCTGCATGCCGACCAGGCGTCGGCGCAGGGTGGGGGGGTGTGGCGCGTCCATCTTCATCGGCGCGTGCCTGACGTTGTCCGGTCGATCGGAACCACCAAGAGCCGGCCGGTTGCCGCGTGACGAGCCACGTGTGTCTCGACCCCGTAGAGCGCGCGCACGTTGTCGGCGGTGAGCACCGTGTCGGTCGGCCCGGCGGCGATGACCCCGCCGTCGCGCAGCAAGACGAGCTGGTCGCAGACACCGACGGCGAAATTGAGGTCGTGGGTCGAGACCACCATCGTCACCCCGGAGCGTCGATGCAACGTTCCCAGGAGCGACGCCATCTCCAGCTGGTAGCCGAGGTCCAGCGAGGCGGTCGGCTCGTCGAGGAGCAACACCGTCCCCTCGGCCGCGGTGGTCGCTCCGTCAGCCGGCATCAGCTGCGCAAGCGCACTGGCGATCACGACGCGCTGCTTCTCCCCGCCGCTCAGCGTCGAGAAGGGACGGTCGGCGAGGTGCGCCGTGCCGGTGGATGCGAGCGATCGGTTGACGACGTCGATGTCGTCTGGGCCCTCGACCGCGAAAGCACTGAGGTGCGGGTGGCGTCCCATGAGGGCCACCTCCAGGACCGAGTAGTCGAACGCAAGTGTTGTTTCTTGCGGGACGAGCGCGAGTCGGCGTGCGACGGTAGTACGCGGCAGCTGGTCGAGCCGTTCGCCGCCGAGATGCACCGTGCCGTGCGTTGGGGTCAGCAGACCGGCGAGCAGGTGGAGCAGGGTCGTCTTGCCGGCACCGTTCGGTCCGAGGATGCCGACGGACCCGCCGCTCGAGGCAGCGACGGTGACGTCATGCAGGGCGGCGTGTGAGCGGTAGGAGAATGAGACGGCGTCAGCGCACACGGTCGCGCCGTCTCTGTCGGTGACCACCGTTCCTCCTTCCGGCGTTACCACGCACCGAGTTGCTCGCCGCCGGACGAGCCGGCCACCGAGCAAAGAGGACGCCCGATGATCAGGTCTCCTGACTTGCGGATCGCGGCAGGACGGCGACGCCTTCCCATGCTTCGCAGCAGCACAGTGGCGCGTACCCCGCGGTACCAGAGCGCCGTCCCGCTCACCGCTTACAGTGGCGGGACCGTGTGGGATTCGCACCCACTTCCCGGATCATCGGGACGCGAACGTCCATCCGAGTATAGCAGCCGGCCGTCGGGATCCTGGTGCCGCACAAAATCCCAGGTGAGTTCAACCGGTCAATGCAACAGTGTGTTCGCCAGTCTATCAGCAGGCGTGGCATAGCCCAGTGTCTTGCGCGGTCGTGCGTTAAGACGTTGGGCCACGGTGTCTAGATCAGCTGCCCGATAGCGCATCCGGCCCCCATGCCGTCGCACTTCCCGGCTTACGGTCGACGGGGCCCCCTGTGCCAATAATCTGTGAGACAACCTCCCTGGTGAGATTAGTGTAGGGGCGGGGAAGGTTGGAGAGATGACTCGCATGCCAGAGGCCGTGGAGATGGACGTGGTCGCGGGGCCGGGGGCGACGGGAGCCCGGAGGGCGACGGGAGGCCCCGGCCCCATGACCACGTCACGCCCGCCCGACCCTGACCCGGAGGTGCCGGCGACGGTCCAGCGCCGGCGCTTCTCCGCAGAATATCGGCTCCGCATCCTCACGCAAGCCGACGCGTGCAAGAAGCCCGGCGAGGTGGGGGCCCTGTTGCGTCGCGAGGGGCTGTACTCGTCGCTGTTGACGAACTGGCGGCGGCAGCGGGAGGCGGGGGCGCTGCGCGAGATGCGCGGGCGCCGGCGGGGGCCGACACCCCGCCCCGTTGACCCGCGCGTGAAGCAGCTCGAGGTGGAGAACCGCCGGCTCCAGCGGAAGCTGCAGCGGGCGGAGACGATCATGACGCTCCAAAAAAAAGTTGCCGAGATCCTGGGGATCCCCCTGACACCCAGCGACGACGACGAGACCGACTGATGCGCGCCATCGAGGCCGTCACGACGCCGGGCGAGACGGCGGCGCTGTGTCACAGCGTCGGCGTGTCCCGGGCGGCGCTCTATCGCCGGCGGCGCCCCGCGCCCCGCGCCACACCACCGCGGCCCCGTGCGCCGTCGCCGCGCGCGCTGGGTGCCACCGAACGCCAGGCGGTGCTCAACGTGTTGCACAGCGAGCGGTTCATCGACCAGTCGCCCGCCGAAGTCCATGCCACGTTGCTCGAGGAGCAGCGGTACCTCTGTGCCCCGCGCACAATGTATCGGGTGCTCGCGGCGGCCACGGAAGTGCGCGAGCGGCGCGCCCAGGCCCGGCATCCGGCGTATACCGCACCCGAGCTCGTGGCAACGCGCCCGAATCAGGTCTGGTCGTGGGACATCACCAAACTCAAGGGCTCGATCCCGTACCGCTACTACTCGCTGTACGTCATCCTCGACCTCTTCAGCCGCTACGCGGTGGGCTGGATGGTCGCGCGCCACGAAAATGCGCACCTGGCGGAGCGCCTGATTGCGGCGACCTGCCTGAAGCAGGGCATCGCCCCGCACCAACTCACCATTCATGCGGACCGTGGCGCGCCTATGCGGAGCAAGCTCGTCGCGCTGCTCTTCTCGGATCTGGGCATCGACGCCAGTCATTCGCGGCCCCGCGTGAGCAACGACAATCCGTTCTCCGAAGCGCAGTTCCGGACCGTGAAGTACCGGCCGGAGTTTCCTGGCCGGTTCGGCTCGCTCCAACACGCCCGCGCCGTCAGCCGCGATCTGTTCGCGTGGTACAACGACGCGCACCATCACAGCGGCCTCAGCTACCTGACACCAACCGCCGTGCACTACGGCCGCGCCGCGACGGTCCTCGCGGTCCGGCACCGCACGCGCCTGGCGGCATACGCCGCCCATCCCGAGCGGTTCGTGCAGGGGCCACCACGTCCAGAAACACCGCCCACGGCCGTGTGGATCAATCGGCCGCCGCAACCGACCCGCGAGGATGCCCCAGGAGCGACGCCCGTCACCCCGGACGACCCACAGTATGGGGTGATCCGCCGGTCACAACCCATCCGTGACGATCGCCCGATCACGCTCGTCACCAGCGTGGGGTCGCTACAGTAAATGCGGAATCAGGTTGTCTCAAAGGCATTGACACGGCCCGGGGCCCGCCCAAGCAGGCAGGCGATTCGCCTCAACGAGCAGTCGTTGGCCAGCCCTCTTGAGATCTCCTCGCGCTCGGCCAGAGTCAGAGCGCACCGCGATCGCGTGCGCGCTCTTGAGGAAATGCCGCCGTGCGCGGCGACGACATGGTGGACCGATCTACGGATACGCCCCAAGGCCCGGCCGATGTCACTGAGCGCCTCGCCTCGCTTCCACCGTCTCCAGACCTTGGCTTTCTCGGCGGTCGACATGCGCCGGCGACCAACGCGTGTCATGAGCCCTCCTTGAGGTGATCCTTCATCGCGTTGCATCGATACCCTTGAATTCACCCATGTTTTCTGGGGCAATTCGGGCGGATTTGAGGTAGTGTAACAGGGCCGTTGGGCGTTGGTTGCGTGGCCTGATGGCGATGACATAACATACGCTGTTCGACAGAGGGACAAACGGGCGTTTCGCCCGTTACTTCCACAGCGAGAGGATCGCATGAGCAAGAGCTCAACCGTCACCGTGCGCGAGATGCCTGTCCCCGAAGTCGCCACCGCGAACGCCGGTGGGTTGATGATCCACGGTGAGACGCTGGTGATTTCCACTGATGAGCGAGTGGAAGTCGTCGACCTGACTGACCGGATCATGGCGTTCGTCCGAAAGCTCGGCGTCCGCGAGGGCATCGTCAGCCTCTGGTCGTTGCATACCACCTGCACGGTCTTCATTAACGAGTTCCAGTCGGCGCTGACGTCGGACATCAAGCGCTTCCTCGAACAGATGGTCGACCGCGACGGGGAATGGAAGCATAACGATCCGGATCAGTCCGACTGCGACCGGATGAATGCCGACTCGCACATTCGCGCCCTCCTGCTCGGACACAGCCTCACGCTGCAGGTGAGCGGCGGCGAGGTGGTGCTCGGACAGTGGCAGCGCGTCTTGGTGGGGGAGCTTGACGGTCCGCGCGCCCGCACGCTCCGCCTACAGGTGTGGGGCGTCGGCGAATAACGCCGCGCTACTCACCGCCCACGTGCATCGATGTACGCTCGGCTCACGGCGAGTGGACTCCGCACCGTTACCGACAAGCTAGACGCCGGCATCCGCCTTGATTTGGAGGACGGGGTGCGGCTCTTCGCCTGCCCCGATCTGCTCGGGGTCGGGTGGCTGGCCAATCGCGAACGGGAACGGCGACACGGCCGGCAGACGTTCTTCAATCACAACATTCGTCTCGAGGCGACCAACGTCTGTGTGGCGAGCTGCCTCTTCTGCGCCTTCGCGCGATTGCAGCCGGGCGACGAGGGGGCTTACACGATGAGCCTCGAGCAAGCCTGGGACAAGCTGCGCGAGCGGGCGGACCAGTCGCTGACCGAGGTCCATGTTGTCAACGGGTTGCACCCTGATCTCCCGTGGGACTACTACCTGGAGTTGTTGCGCGGCTTCAAGCAGATCAAGCCGACCATCCATCTGAAGTGCTTTACCGCTATCGAGATCGCGTTCTTTGCCGAGCTGTACGGGAAAACCGACGAGCAGATCTTGCGCGAGTTGATGGACGCGGGGCTCGACTCGCTGCCCGGCGGTGGGGCCGAAGTGTTTGCCGAACGCGTGCGCCGGAAGATCTGCCACGACAAGGCCGGTGCGGATCGGTACTTGGCCATTCATCGGATCGCACACCGTCTCGGCCTGCCGTCGAATGTGACGATGCTGTACGGTCACATCGAGACGGCCGAAGAGCGGGTCGACCACATGCTGCGCACGCGCGCCCTGCAAGACGAGACCGGCGGCTTCCAGGCGTTCATTCCGCTCGCGTTTCATCCCGACAACAATCAGATGCGGAAGCTGCCGGCACCGACGGCGCTCGACACGCTGCGCGTCCACGCCGTCGCGCGACTCATGCTCGACAACGTGCCGCACGTCAAGGCGTTCTGGATCGCGACCGGTGTGGACGTGGCGCAGACATCGCTGTGGTTCGGCGTCGACGACCTCGACGGCACGGTGCAGGAGGAGCGGATCTACCACATGGCGGGCGCGCCGACGCCCGAGATGATGACGCCCGAGCAGATCACCCGGTTGATCCGCGCGGCGGGCCGTGAACCGGTCGAACGCGACACGTTTTACAACGTGGTTTCCCGACCGGCGTAATCCGCGGGCGAATCGCACACAGGTTCGAAAGACTCCATCGGAGTTGGCGGCTCAGCACTGGTCTTTCTCGAAAACCGTGTCGTCACGGTGACAGCTGGGCGCTATCAGTTGCCTGGTTGCGGTTCCTCCGACGGTTTTCTCCGAGAGACCAACTGCTGAACCGCTACGAACCTGCGATGAGGCCGGCGCGCATGATAGAATCTCCTTCACGGTCAGATTCCGCCGCGGGGTCTGGCTTTTTTTAACATCCATCGCTTGAGAAAAGTTTCACAATCTTAGGCGCCGGCCTGGCACGGCGCCCGGGACCAAAAGGTGAGCGCGGACCCGCAACGGGTCGGCGCTTTTTATCGCCGCAAGATTGGGAAAAGTTTCACAAGCGACGCGCTGCACGAGGAACAGATGGACATCGAGTTGCTGAGCAAGGTCAAGGGCGAGCAGATTGGGGAGCGGCAGCCGCTGCCCGACCGCTACCTCGGTCTGGCCGACGAGGAGATGGTCGACCGAATCGCCAGAGCTCGCGTTAGGCTTGGATCCCGGCTCCTCATTCTGGGTCATCACTACCAGCGCGATGAGGTCATCAGGTTCGCCGACTGCACCGGCGATTCGTTCAAATTGGCGAGGCAAGCGGCCGAGCGGCGTGACGCCGCCTACATCGTGTTCTGCGGCGTGCACTTCATGGCCGAGAGCGCCGATGTCCTCAGTGCGGCGCATCAGCGGGTCATCCTGCCCGACCTCGCGGCCGGGTGCTCGATGGCGGACATGGCAGCGGTCGACCAGCTCGAGCTCTGCTGGGACGAGCTCGCCGGGATGGGCGCCGACGATGTGGTGCCGGTGACATACATCAACTCCGCGGCGGCGATCAAAGCGTTTTGCGGAGAGCACGGCGGCGTCGTCTGCACCTCGAGCAACGCCGAGCCGACGCTGCGGTGGGCGTGGGAGCGTGGCGAGCAGATTCTGTTTCTTCCTGACCAGCATCTCGGTCGGAACACCGCCTACGGGATGGGTGTGCCCCTCGACGAGATGGTGGTGTGGGATCCCGACCTCGCGTATGGCGGCGTGTCGCCGGATCGGCTGCGGCGCGCCCGCATGATTCTCTGGAAGGGCCATTGCTCGGTCCACACGCGGTTCACGGTATCGCAGGTGAGGCATCTACGCGACACGCTGCCGGACGTCCGCGTCATCGTTCATCCCGAGTGCACCTGGGATGTCGTACAGGCGGCCGACGAGAGCGGCTCGACCGAGCACATCATCAAGAAGGTGACCGGGAGCCCGGCGGGTTCGATGTGGGCCATTGGCACCGAGCAGCATCTCGTCAACCGGCTCGCTCGGGAGTTGGCGCCCGAGCGCACCGTGATGACGCTCGACCCGGTCGGCTGCCTCTGTTCGACCATGTACCGCGTCTCTCCGAACCACCTGCTCTGGGTCCTCGAAGCCTTGGTCGGCGGCACCGTCCACAACCAGATCGTCGTCCCCGAACGCGAGAAGCAGTGGACACGCGTCGCCCTCGACCGGATGTTGGAGATCCATTGACTAGACGGGGCTGCGCCCCGCACCCCCCGCGGGCGCTGCGCGGTGACCCCGAAAGCCCCACTCCGCCGCCCGCAAGGCGCGCACGTGCGCGCCTTGGCCGCCCGCGATGGCCCCAAACGAGTGCAGAGTCTCGTTTCAGGCCGCACAACGGCCTCCGGCCATGGGCGGAAGGCATCGGCGGCCAGAATGGTGGACTTATTCGCGCCCGGATCCTACACTCGGTGGCTGCACCGAACCTGTTGGCTTGCGGCTGGGAGTGGTCGCGACCGTGAACGCCTGAGCCGCCCGCGGCTCGAAGGAGACATTGATGGCCCATGAACTACCCGCCCTGCCGTACGACTACAACGCCCTCGAGCCGCACATCGATGCGCAGACGATGGAGATTCACCATACGAAGCACCATCAGACCTACGTCACCAAGCTCAACGGGGCACTCGAGGGCCATCCCGAGCTGGCGAGCAAGGGAGTCGACGAGCTGATCGCCGACCTCGACAGCCTGCCCGAAGGCATCAAGACGGCGGTGCGGAACAACGGGGGTGGCCACTCGAACCACACGATGTTCTGGCAGATGATGGGACCGAACGGCGGCGGCGCCCCGAGCGGCAACGCCGCCAATGCGATCGACGCGGCATTTGGCTCGTTCGACACGTTCAAGGAGAAGTTCTCCGCGGCCGGGGCTGGACGCTTCGGGAGTGGCTGGGTGTGGTTGATCAACAGCGCCGGCGTGGTGAGCATCGAGAGCTCGGCCAACCAGGACGGCCCGATCATGGACGGCAAGAGCGCGATTCTCGGGCTCGACGTCTGGGAGCATGCCTACTATCTGAAGTATCAGAACCGCCGGCCCGACTACATGGCGGCCTGGTTCAACACCATCAATTGGGACGAGGTAAACCGGAGACTGGGATAGGGATCCGGGATCAGGGATCGGGGATCAGGGAGCATGTCCTCCGTTTTGTTTCTCTTCCTCGCCCACCTCGGCCTCGGCATCGCCGCGACGCTGCTCTTGGTCGCGCGCGAAGCCGGGGTCCAGTTCTTTCGCTTCAATGCGGGGCTCGGCGCGGTGCTGCTGCTCATCGCGCTGGCGTTTCGGCCGGAGGCGCCGGCGGGTGCCCCGGCGTCCACGCTTGGCTTCGCGTCGCTCGTCACGGCCACCGGCGCGTTGCTGTTCTACTGGGCGACGGTCGGGCGCGCGTTCGCCGCGCTCCGTCCGGTGTTGCTGTGGGTGACGGTGATCGGCGGCGGCGGCGCGCTCGTGGCGCAGGCGATGAGCTGGTCGGCGATGGAGATGGGGCCATCGTCCGCGCTGACGACGGCGAGCTTCGTCTCGTCGTCGGCGCTGCTCGGCGGCAGCTGCACCGCGATGATCCTGGGCCATTGGTATCTCGTGCTGCCGTCGATGGATGTGTCGCTCCTGCAGCGGATGGTGAAGTTTCACATCGGGTCGACCCTCGTGCGCATCGTCGTCGTCGGCGTGGTGATCGCCACGGCGTTCGCCAACTGGCAGTCGCCAGGCGGAGCTGGGTTTGACCGCTACGCCTTGTCGATCGAGGGCATCTTCCTCTGGCAACGGGTGCTGTTCGGGCTGCTCGGTCCGAGCGTGCTCGCGTACCTGACCTGGGAGACGGCCAAGATTCAATCGACGCAGTCGGCGACCGGCATTTTGTATGTCGACTTCTTTACCGTGATCGTCGGTGAGATGCTGGCGAAGTACCTGCTCGTGTCGCAGCGAGTGCCGCTGTGAACCTCACGATCACGTGTCCCGACTGCGCGGGCCGCCTGCCGATTGATGCGCCCGACGCGCCAACGGCCATCATCTGCGGCAGGTGCGACCGCGCGATCGCCTTGGCGGTGAGTGATAACCTCCGCGGTGACGCCGAGATCGACACCTGCCCGGTCTGCGAGGGGCACGATTTCTACCGTCGGAAGGACTTTGACCCGAAGCTCGGGCTCGCGGTCATCATCACCGGCGCGCTCATCAGCGCCGGTTTCTACTGGTACGGGATGGACCTCGTGGCCTACGGGGTGCTGGGGGCGGCGGCGCTGCTCGACCTGTTTGTCTACGGACGCCTCAAGGACCTGTCGGTCTGCTACCGCGACCACACGGAATTTCGCGGCGACTACCCGAAGACGGCGCCGATCTTCGACCTGGCAACCGCCGACGAGTTGGAACTTGAGTGGGCGCGGCGGCTCGGCAAGCAGTAGGGCGCGCACGGCGCTATAGTTCACCACGGATGCGGCCGCGACGTCCGCGGCGATCGTGGTACATCGACACGTGGCTGACCCGAAGCAGTCCGGCGGCGCGCATGATCACGAGCACGAGCACCAGGTAGTGCCGTCGGACATCGCGCTGCGCGTAAAGGCGCTCGAGTCGGTACTCGTCGAAAAAGCGATGGTCGACCGCGCGGAGCTCGATGCGGTGGTCGATACCTACGAGAACAAGATCGGCCCGCGCAACGGCACCCGGGTCGTCGCGCGGGCCTGGGTCGATCCCGACTACCGGGCGCGCCTTCTGGCGGACGGCACCGCGGCCATCGCGGAGCTCGGCTACGGCGGTGCTCAGGGTGAGCACATGGTCGTCGTCGCCAACGAGCCGGGCGTCCACAACCTCGTCGTCTGCACGCTCTGCTCCTGCTATCCGTGGCCAACGCTCGGTCTGCCTCCCGTGTGGTACAAGTCCGCGCCTTACCGCTCGCGTGCCGTGATCGATCCACGCGGCGTGCTGCAGGAGTTCGGGGTCGAGCTGGACGCCGACGTCGAAGTGCGGGTCTGGGACAGCACGGCCGAGATCCGCTATCTCGTGTTGCCGGAGCGCCCGATCGGCACCGATGACCTCACCGAAGCGGAGCTCGCTGAGGTGGTGACGCGCAACTCGATGATCGGTGTGGCGAAGGTCGCCGCGCCGGCAGGTGGGGACGGGGCATGAACGGCGTGCACGATATGGGCGGCATGCATGGCAGGGGTCCCATCGAGCCGGAACCGGACGAACCGGTGTTTCACGAGCCGTGGGAGGGGCGGGTTCTGGCGCTTCGGTTCAGGACCGATCGGTGGAGTCTGGGCCGCCACCTCGGCAACTACCGGTTCGGGCAGGAACGCCTTCCCGCCGCCGATTACCTGCGGATGTCGTATTACGAGCGATGGTTCACGGTGCTCGTCGACCGGCTGCTGCGGGGAAACCTTGTCACCCCGGCGGAGCTCGAAAGCGGCCGGGCGGATTCCACCCGGCCTCGATCGGAGCTCCTTTCGGCTTCCGCTGAAGAAGCGGTCGGCGCCGGGCGGCTGGACGTCGAGGTGGTCGCACGATATCGGCCCGGAGAGCGCGTCCGCGCACGCAACTTCAACCCGGTCGGGCACACGCGCCTCCCGCGCTACACGCGCGGCAAGTCGGGAACGGTGATGCGGGATCACGGCGTCTTCGACCGGCAGGACACCGACACTGACGGGCAGAAGTTTGGCTACCGCCCGCAGCGTGTGTACTCCATCCGTTTCGCGGCGCGCGAGCTATGGGGCGACAGCACCGCGGCGCACGACGCCGTTTATGTCGA
This sequence comes from Vicinamibacterales bacterium, assembly GCA_963662965.1. GTDB lineage: Bacteria > Acidobacteriota > Vicinamibacteria > Vicinamibacterales > UBA8438 > DTWD01. Next base: position 2,405,941 of record OY759970.1, read on the forward strand.
CTGCTGGGAGTCGTATCTTGAGCCCGCGTGAGGTCGCCCCGGAACAGCTCCAGGCACTGCCGCCGCTACCGCGCGACGACGAGGGTCCGGTGTTCGCCGAGCCGTGGCAGGCCCAGGCGTTTGCCCTGGCGGTGAGACTCTCCGCGCAGGGCCATTTCGCCTGGAAGGAGTGGGCCGCTGCACTCGCCGACGAGCTCAAGGCGGCTGCCGCTTGCGGCGAGCTCGATGATGGATCGCAGTACTACCACCATTGGGTGGCGGCGCTGGAGCGCCTCGTCACGGAGAAAGGCCTCACCGATTCGCCAGCGCTTGTCGAGCGGAAGGACGCGTGGGTCGACGCGTACCGGCGCACGCCTCACGGGAAGCCGGTCGAGCTTTAAAACAGCTTGACGTCGACCAGTTCCCCCTTCTCGACGATGTCGGTCTGCGCAGGAATCTCGATGTAGCCGTCGGCTTGCGACATGCTGGTGATGTCGCCCGACGCCTTGAACGCGCCGACCGCTTCGCCATCGACGATTCGCACCGTATAGAACTGATGCCGCCCGGTCGTGGAGACCAGGCGTTGCGCCGCCGGGATGGTGAGTGTGCGCATCCGATGCGGGGGGAGGTGCGCCATCGACCGCAGCAGCGGCACGAGCAGCATGTAGGCGTTCGAGAGACAGGAGGTTGGGTAACCCGGCATTCCGAACACCGGTGTCGATCCGATATGCCCGAAGACGGTCGGCTTTCCCGGTTTGACGGCGATGCCATGAAACAGCACGGCGCCTTTCTCTTGCAGGATGTCGAGGGTCAGGTCCTTTTCTCCCACCGAGCTGCCACCCGAGAAGACCAGGACGTCAGTACCGCCGCTCACGATGGCATCGACAGCCGCGCCGAGCGCGTCGAGCGAATCGGCCGCGATCGGATGCGAGGTGGCGATGCCCCCGTGCTCCCAGACGACCGAGCCGAGCGTAAAGCGATTGATGTCATAGATTTGACCCGGCTCGAGTGGCTGGCCCGGCTCGACGATCTCGTTACCGGTCGACAGCAGCGCCACCCGCGGCCGGTCGTAGACCACGACATCGGCAAGCCCGAGCGCCGCGATGGCGCCAAGCCGGCTTGGCGTGAGATGGTCGCCAGCTCCGAGCACCGCTTGATCGACCGTGATGTCGGCGCCGCGCCGCCCGACATTCTGTTTCGGGTAGACCGGCACGAAGATGTCGACCGCTCCGTCGGCGCGGTCGTCGGCCTCGGTTTCTTCGACCATGACGACGGCATCGGCCCCGTCCGGTATCGGCGTGCCGGTCGCGATTTCGGTGCACTCACCGGACACGAGGCGGTGGGCCGGCACGCTGCCGGTATGCACCGTCTCGACGCATCGCAGACGCTTCGGTGCCTGCCGGTTGGCGCCAAACGTGTCTTCTGCAATGACGGCGTACCCATCCATCGCGGCGCGATCGAACGGCGGCACATCGCGGGTGGCGACGATCTCGGTGGCGAGCACGCGGCCGACGGCATCCGCGAGCGCCACGCGACTGGTGCGCTCGAGCGGACGAGCGGCCTCGGCGACCAGACGAAGCGCTTCGTCCATAGGGATCGTCTTTCGAATCGGGCGCATCTTTCTTTTGGCCATGTTCAGTGCCGCATCGTCGATCATCGCCTCGCTTCGCGCACCAGGTGGCCGATCTCCGGAAGAACCAACTTCGTCATCGCCAGACGCACCGCGTGCTCGGATCCCGGCATGCTGATGACGATGGTCCCTCCGGCGATACCGGCGCACGCACGACTCAGCATCGCGGCCGGTCCGATTTCCTCGAAGCTCAGGGCCCGGAAGAGCTCGCCGAAGCCGTCAATCCGCTTGTCGAGGAGCGCCGCCACGACTTCGTAGGTGCCGTCCCGCCGGGTGATGCCGGTCCCGCCGGTCATGATCACCGCGTCGACGTCGTCCGCGGCAATCTGGGCCTTGAGCTCGGCGCGCACCCGCTCGGCGTCGTCCGGGACGATCGTCTTTCCCGCCACCCTATGACCCTGTTGCGACAGCAACTCGACGATGGTTTTGCCGCTGCGGTCGTTCGCTTCCATGCGCGTATCGCTGACCGTGACGACGAAGCAGCGGGTCGACTTCGGCGCCTCAGCCTTGTGGGCGACGTGGCTCATTGGCCTGAATTATAGCGAGGGGCGGAGGTCGCGATAGGGATCCGGGATCCGGGGTCTGGGATCCGAGGTGGTACGGCGGGTTTGCTCGGTCATCGAGAAAGCCGTACCATCGCGGTGTGCGGGCGAGCGTCAAGCGGCCATCGCTCGGGCCGGCGACAACTTCCTTTCTGCTGCTCGCCGCACTGTTTCTCCCCACGCTTCTCGCGCAAGGCGATCTCACCCGGCGAGACGAGCTGGAGCGGCTGGACGACGACGCGCGCCGGTGGGTCGAGGAGACCCTCGACGCAATGTCACTCGACGCGAAGGTGGGGCAGCTCGTGCTGCCCTCGCTGCGGTCGGTCTACACGAGCAGCGACAGCGCGGTCTATGACGACCTGACCACCCTGGTGCACGAGCAGCGCGTCGGCGGCTTTCACGTCTTCGGCAGTCGGCAAGCGGCGCCCGACGTGCTTCTCAACCCGGCCTACGCGCGGACGGCCCTGGGGCAACCGCTCGCCGCCGCCTCGATCCTCAACCGGCTGCAGGCGATCTCGCCAATCCCCCTGCTGATGACCGCCGACTTCGAAACAGGGGTCGGCTTTCGCATGACCGGCGCGACAACCTTTCCCCGCGCCATGGCGTTTGGTGCGGCCGGCAACCCGCAGTTGGCCTTTGACGCAGGACGCATCACCGCGGTGGAATCACGCGCCATCGGCGTGCACCTGAACTTTGCACCGGTGGTCGACGTCAACAACAACCCCCGAAACCCGGTCATCAATACCCGTTCGTTCGGTGAGGATCCGTCACGGGTCGCCGAGCTGGCGGTCGCCTACGTCCGTGGGCTTCAGGCTGGTGGGATGCTGGCGGCGGTGAAGCACTTCCCCGGGCACGGGGACACGGACGTCGATTCGCATCTCGGTTTACCGATCATTCGGCATCCGCGTGCGCGCCTGGAGGCGGTTGAGCTGCCGCCGTTTCGCCGCGCGATTGCCGCCGGCACCGACGGGGTGATGACCGCGCACATTGAGCTGCCGGCGCTCGACCCGTCCGAGGGTACGCCGACGACATTCAGCGAGCCGATTGTGACGACGCTGCTGCGCGGCGAGCTTGGCTTTGACGGGTTGGTCTTCACCGATTCGATGCGGATGCGTGCGGTGACGGAGATGGTGACGCCCGCCGAAGCCGCCGGGCGCGCCGTGGCCGCGGGTCACGACGTGGTGCTGCACTCGCCGGACGACCGCGCGGCCGTCGACGGCATCAAGGCGGCGCTCCGCGACGGCCGCCTCAGCGACGACGCGCTCGACCGGTCTGTTCGCCGCGTGCTGACGGCAAAGGCGAGACTCGGTTTGCACCGTCGGAATCGGGTCGACCTCGAGACCCTCCCGCTCGTCGTCGGCACGCGTGCTCACGAAGCGGTCGCGCGACGGATCAGCGAGCAGTCGATCACGTTGATCAAGGACGAGCGCAGCTCCGTACCACTCCGGATCGGGCGAGACCGCTCGCTGCTGTATCTGTCGATGCTCGACTACCCGTCCGGGTGGGGCCTTGGCGCGCCGAGCCGCATCGTGATTCCGGAGCTGGAAAAGCGGTGGTCGAGCGTCACCGCGATCGAGCTTTCGGACCGCTCGTCACGTTCCGAAATCGAGCTGGTCCGTGAGACCGCGGGACGATACGATGCCGTCGTCGCCGGCGTGTTCGTCCGGACCGCGTCGTTCAGCGGGCGGATGGATCTGGCAGACGATCTCGTAGGCCTGCTGCGCGACGTGGCCGCCGATGCCGAACGGCACAGCCAGCCGCTCGTCGTGGTCTTCTTCGGTAATCCGTACGCCGCCACGTTTCTGCCCGAGCTGCCGTCGGTGCTGCTGACCTATGACTACCGCGACCTGGCGGAGGAAAGCGCCGTGCGGGCCTTGGCCGGTGAAATCGCGGTCGCGGGTCGGCTTCCGATCGCGCTCGGCGACGAGTTCCCCGTGGGCCACGGCCTGACGCGACCGGTCTTGGGCGGGGCTCCGTGAAGGTATAATCGACGTTTCGTTGCCCACCGAAACGCGCCCTTAGCTCAGCTGGATAGAGCGTCTGGCTACGAACCAGGAGGCCGCAGGTTCGAATCCTGCAGGGCGCGCCACATTCTTCCGAATCATTCGAGAAACGGCGAGGTAGTCTTCCATCCTAGCCCGTCAGGACCCTTGGACACCGTCATTATCCGCGTGGCAACCCGCGTGGCAGGGTGTTCGCGTGGCAGACCGCGTGGCACGCGAGGGCGTTGGGCGCCTTCTTTCCCAACCTGGGATACAAGCCAATCGGGCGTGTGACGGCGACTTCTTGGACTGACGATCGCGCCATCGATGCGTGCCTGCCGCGCTATGATCGGCCCTCCGAATGTCTCTTACGTCCGGTTCCGCACTCGGCCCGTATCGCATCGTCTCGCAGTTGGGTGCGGGCGGGATGGGCGTCGTCTACACGGCCCACGACCTCTGCCTTGATCGCCAAGTTGCGATCAAAGTCCTCCCGTCTGACCTGACGCGAGACGACACCGCAAAGCAACGCTTCCTGCAAGAGACCAAAGCCACCTCGGCCCTCGACCATCCCAATATCTGCAATATTCACGAGATCAATGAGACCACTGACGGCCAGCTCTACCTCGTCATGGCCTACTACGAGGGGGAGACGCTGAAGGCGCGGATCAAACGGGGGCCGCTACTTGAAGCCCGCGAACATCAAGGTGCGCGAGGACGGGCTTCGACGATCCGATGCATGAAGTCCTTGGCCTTAGAGACCGCGTGTATCAAGACCTCTACCATTTCACAATCGGCGGTCCCGTTGAGGACACGCGACTGACAACGCTCCCGTCATATCCGGATGAATAGCGGGCTGGTGCCGTGAACCATCAACCTCGGCTGGAGATCCAGTATTGCACGCAGTGCCGCTGGCTCTTGCGGGCCGCGTGGATGCTCCAAGAGCTCCTGGTCACGTTCGAACTCGAGCTCGGTCAAGCCACGCTCGTTCCAGGCACGGGCGGGGTGTTCGAGGTCCGCGTCGATGGCGAAACGATCTGGTCGCGCAAAGAGCGTGGACGCTTTCCTGAGTTGAAGGAGCTGAAGCAGCTCGTCCGGGATCGCGTCGCCCCAGACAAGGACCTGGGGCACTCGGAGACATGATGTCTCAGGTGCCGCCGCGTGGGTCGCTTTGCCTGATCCCGTTAGGCCGGAGGATGGTATACGCCGTCTTCGGCGGGGGATACGTGGTCCAAAAGTGGCGGCCGCATTCCAGGCAGACCCAGAACTGGTCGGGTTTCCAGGCTTCTCCGGGACCAGGGTCCGTGAGGTCCATCAGCGCTCCACAGCGTTGGCAGCGCATCTGAAGGTCGGCATCAGCCATTGGCTTGATTCTAACGTCGAGCCCGCAGGGAGCGCCGCCGGGCATGTGCCGTCCTGGATGAGGTGTGGGTAACAACCCCGGTGGCCCACGGTCGATGTGGTCCACCTTCCGTGGCTGCTATCCTTCCCATGGGCCTTCGTCCTTGCTTCACGCACTTCCCCCCTTCGTTCTCCCAGGACTCAACCTCACCGTCGTGGGCGGTCTCGGCCACCGTCTTTTCCGCGCCGCATTCTGGGCACCGGAACCGCCGGCTCCGAAGGGCTGGCGGCGTGGCGTCTCCTTTTTCGCGCGCCTGCTCGTTCTCGAAGCGAACGTCTTCCATGAGGTGTCCGCATCTGCTGCACGGCGGCTCATTCGCCATTTGAGTTCCCCCTTGGGCGTTCTCGTCGGAGGGTAGCATGCGCATACTGACCTTGGGCTACTGCGCCTGGGTCTTCGTCATCGGAAAGGCACCGTCCCTTTGGGCGCGTTGACGTCGCCTCAGCGCGCTGCGTAACATGCCTACGCACGGCGTCATGATCGGCCGGACCCGCCCGTGACATCGAACCATCTATGAGATGAGTCCGAACAGCCCTCTCCACTGCACCGTGACCAATAAAGGTCCTTGCCACATAGACGTGGCGTGCACGTTGGGCGACGATGGTTCGGTGCCTCCGCACGTCGCGGCCGAGTTCGACGAACGCGAGCCAGCACTGTCCCCGGATGGGCAGGAGCTGTTCTTTTCGCTTCCCTGAACCGCGTTCATGATGTCGCAGGTAGAGACCGACCCGACGTTCGCCGCCGGAACTCCTGAGCGTGTGTTCGACACGACAGGCTATCGCCTTGGCACTTCCGGCACTTCCGGTCGCAGGTATAACATCTCGCCCGACGGAGAGCGATTTGTCATGGTGCGTTTTGACCAGCCACAACTCACACGACGCGACGGCTTCAACGGCGTGATCCTCGTCGAGAACTGGTTCCAGGAACTGACCGAGCGAGTTCCGACGGGACGGTAGCGATGCCTCTTGAACCTCGCACCACTCTCGGCCCCTATGCCGTCACCGCCAAGACCGGCGAAGGCGGCATGGGGGAGGTCTACCGCGCCCGCGATACCAAGCTCGACCGGGACGTGGCCCTGAGGGTCCTGTTCGCTCAACGGCTGTTCTTTTCCGGAGGTATGCCATGAGAAGCATGAGAAGAGTGATGGTGCTTGGCACGTTGCTACTGGCAGGTTCGCTCTCGATCGTCGGTGTGGTTGGCCAGCAAAACGAAATGATCATCGAGGTCGAGCAACTCGAAGACAACCTCTTTGTGCTGAGAGGAGAAGGCGGTGGGGGCAACACCGCCGTCTTCGTCACGACCACTGGGGTCGTGGTCGTTGACACCAAGAACCCAGGCTGGGGACAGCCTATCCTGGAGCAGATTGGCGCGCTGACGAGTAACCCGGTCACGACACTTATCAACACCCACAGCCACGCCGACCATGTCAGCGGCAATGTCGCGTTTCCGACCACGGTCGAGTTCGTGACGCACGAGACCACGAAGGCGAACATGGAGGCGATGAGGCCGTATACGGGTCGGACTGAGCCGCCGGTGAATGTGTTTGCGGACACAAACGGCCGCGGGTTGCCGACCCGGACATTCACCGACCGGCTGTCGCTCGGGAGCGGCGCCGACCAGGTTGATCTGTACTACTTTGGGCGCGCCCACACGGGCGGTGACGCCTGGGTGGTCTTCCCGGCTCTGCGGACGCTCCATGCCGGCGACGCCTTCCTGGGCAAGAGAGTGCCGTTTCTTGATGCCGCCAACGGCGGGAGCGGGGTCGCGATCCCCGACACGCTGCAGCAGGCACACGACACCATCCGCAACGTCGACACTATTATCACCGGGCACAGCACGCAGGCGACCTGGGCAGACCTGAGCGAATGGGCCGCGTTCAATCGCGACTTTTTGGAGATGGTGCGGGCGGGTCGGTTAGCGGGCAGTTCCGTCGATGAGATGGCGAGCGGCTGGACGATGCCGACGAAGTATGTCGGCTACGATCCCCCCAACGCGGCTGGGGTCAAACGCAACATCCAGGTCATCGTCGATGAACTTGAGGGCTAGCAGCCCGAGGTGAAGAGCCCTGCTGCATTCGATCGAATGGCCCCGTCAACCTGATAGCTTATGGCCCTGGAAGTCGGCTCCAAACTCGGCCACTACGACGTGACCGCCCTCATCGGCGAGGGGGGGGGCATGGGCGAGGTTTACCGCGTCCGCGACACCAAGCTCGACCGGGATGTGGCGCTCAAGGTTCTGCCCGAGGCGTTCATGTCTGATCCCGACCGGCTGGCGCGCTTCGAGCGGGAAGCCAAAGTCCTCGCCTCGCTGAACCATCCGAACATTGCCGCCATCTACGGTCTGGAAGAGACCGATGACACGAAGGCGTTCGTGCTCGAACTGGTCGAAGGGCCGACGCTGGCGGATCGCATCAAGCAGGGGGCGATTCCGGTCGATGAAGCCCTCCACTTTGGCTTGGCGAAAGCATTCACAGGTGATGCGCCGGATGCCGACCTCTCGCCGTCCCCGACGCTCACGGCATCTGGCACACGCCAAGGCGTGATCCTTGGGACCCTGGCGGGGTCGGCGGTGTGCCTAACTACGACGTCGCACCCGATGGGCGTTTCGTCATGGTGAAACCGGACCAACCGAACGACGAACGTCGCGCACGCGTACAAATCCAAGTCGTCCTCAATTGGTTCGAGGAGTTGAAGGCGCGGGTGCCGACTCCATAGCGATGCCCCTGCAGCCCGGCACCACCCTCGGCCCCTATGCCGTCACCGGCCGCAAAGGGGTAGTGCATATCGCGCAGGTAGCCGATCTGGTTGCTCGCGCTCGGAGCCCCGTGGTTCGTCACGGATACTCGCGCGACATCGAGGACACGCCTGAACCGGAAATGCCGGCGCGGCTCGCCCGGCAGCTTGCCGCCTTGGTACGGGGAGTCGCGCTCGTACGAGGACATCGTACCGTTGCCAAGACGGATCTGCGCCTCGTGGCCCGAGTTGGTGTGGACTGCTTGCAGCCCGCTCGACGAACGGTGTTCCGCGCGCTAACCGGCAACCAGCAGCCTCTGCACCGCATTGCGCTCCCTGCCCGCCAGCGGTAGGATCGGCGGTTACAGCCGTCGTAGTAGTCAGAATCGATCGGACGCTCATCGCCCCTCCGTTAGGGTTGGACGGGTCACGGCCATGTATTGCATCAGCTGCGGAAAAACGGTTGTCGAAGGGGCAAGCTTCTGTGCTGCGTGTGGCGCGAGAGTCCGCCGAGAAAATAAAGGGGCGGCGCCAGACCGCACGATGAGCAGCCTAGAGGGGCGACTCAACATCCCACGGTCTCTCGCAGGCGAGTTGGAATTTCAGGGGGTATGGAGATGAGGCGACGTCTGCATGAGTTGCTCGGGGTGGCAACGGTGTTCACAACCGTCACGGTGCTCCTGCAGCTTACCGCAGGGTCGGTGAGGGGCCAGGCTCCGAGTGCGACTGCGTGGGGGCATCCGAACCTGGAGGGCATCTGGCTCGATGTGTACGCCACGCCCTTAGAACGGGCGGCCGAGCTCGGCGACCGAGAGTTTGCCACAGCCGAAGAGCGGGCCGCACGGGACCAGGTCCAACTCGATCGCCCCCCGGTGCTTGTTAGCGGGGCGTACAATGCCGTCTACACGTCAGCGAAGCCGGCGGGCCCACGCACGTCGCTCGTCGTCGATCCGCCGAACGGGAGGATTCCCGCCCTCACACCAGAGGCCCAGCGGCAGAACGAAGTGGAGCGAGAGTGGCGCCTCATGCTCTTGCGAAACACAGAGACCTGCCGGAACAATGCGCCGGCCTGCGCCGGGGGGGAGTACGGGCCCCCGTCGCCGCGCAGATTCGATGCCGCTCCCTTCTACAATACGGCGGGCCGCATGAACCGCCACGACGGCCCGGAGGATCAGAGTTTGGGCGACCGGTGCATGTCGGGGCGCACACCCGATTTAAACGGGTTCCGTCGCATCGTGCAGGGCGAGGATTCCATCGCGATGGGCTATGACACCGGGCAGGGCCAGGGGTTCCAGCGCGTCATCTACCTGAGCGGGAGCCATCCGCCGAGCCAGATCCGTCTGCGGCACGGGGACTCACGTGGCCGCTGGGAGGGCGAGACGCTGGTCATCGAGACCACGAATTTCTCGCCCAAGTTCCCCTTCCAAGGTTCGGGTGAGAACCGTCGGCTCGTCGAACGGTATACGCGGGTTGACGAGGACACGCTCGAATACGAGGTAACGATCGAGGATCCGACGGTGTGGACGGCGCCGTGGACCATCCGGCAGGAACTGAAGCGTCAGAGCGATGAGCAGAACCGGGTCTACTACGAGCCGCGGTGCCACGAAGGGAACTACGGCCTGCCGACGTTGCTCCTCGGCGCGCGTATGGATGAGCAGGCGTTTGCGGAAGGGCGCGGTCCGGATCCGTTCTCCTTCTCCATCTTTGACACCGCAGCGCTTCAACCGCGGTGAACCCCGTCGGGCCGAGGGTTTTCTGCCACAGCCTCTCGGTTGAAGGCCACTCTTTTCAGAGCACGGCGCCATGGCCGCTACGGACCTCGAACCATCCGCGCGGGCAGGAGGCGCTCTTGCAACGGCGGTAGTGCTTATCCTGCAAGACCGCGTTGGTAAACTGATGCCAGAGCGCCGCCTGCAACGTGGCCGGCATCGCTACGACCTCGTCCCCGCTGATTCGGTGGATCACAGACTGGTCGTGATCGAGATTCCAGATGACGAGGTGTTCGAGAAACGCCCTCGTCAGGTCGAGCACGTTATCTGGTCCGACGTGCGCGACCAGGGGCGCGTCGTTGGCTGTGAGCTCGAATTGATCCGGCCTGTCGGGGTCACGTGGGAAGATTGCGCGCGCCGTATTCCAGTCCGAGACAGATTCCGAACGACTTCGGCGGGCGAGCGGCCCAGCACCGGTCTCTCTCGGAATCCGCGTCGTCACGGCGGCAGAGGTACCGCTTACAAAAGCCGCGTCGCGGTTCTTCCGACGGATTCCGCCGAGAGACCAGCCGCTGAGCCGCCCGAACCTGATGATCGCCGCCGCCCGGAGTGGGCTCGAACGCGCGCAGGCGCGGCCGGGGTGTCGCGGATAACGCCATGAGGCCCGCCGACGACCGCAGGATCGAAAACTTCGCCGGAGCCGCCAGCGGACGAGCCTGCGCCCTCCTGATCCGAACGCGCCTCGCGGGCGCACCATAATCGCGGCATGTCAGTGAAGGAGGCGCGCATGGTCGATTTGCACATGGAACGGGCGACCCGCTTCATGACCGCATTACCAGCCCTCTACCGGCGGAGCGGCGAGCAAGCATGGCATCGCGGTCTGACGCGCGATATCAGCAATACCGGTGTTTTGTTCGAGACGTCGCAGCCCCCACCGATCGAAAGCATCATCGAGTTGACGTTTCACCTGCCCGAACAGCTCGGCAATCTTCCGGCCGGGCAGCTCACGTGCGTCGGCAAGGTCGTCCGCCACAAGGACGCAAGCGAGGCAACGCCATCGCGCGCGGCGGCCAAATTCATCGAGTTGCGACAGGGCGGCGAGGCATAATCCGTTCTTCGGGAACGAACCCGAAGTTGGTGTGCCACGATGTCGCCGCGTCGGCTTGGTCCCGGGCTGGCTCGAACCGGTCGATCGGTGTTTCCCTCCCCGGCGGCGAAGTAGTACCCACGATAGCCAAGCTCCCGCAGGAAGCCGAAGACCCGTGCGGTCTGTCCCGGCGCCGGGCGGTCGTCGACCGACTCGACCAGGAGCGATGGCCGGTCGCGCTCGAGCACCTGCCGTGCGCCGTGCAGCACGTCGAGTTCGTGGCCCTCGACATCGCACTTGATGAGGTGAATCGCCTCGAGCCCCAGTTCGGAGACGATCGCGTCATGTCCGTCGCGTTGGTCCACCAAAGTGGCCGTACCGAGATAGCCGACCGCCGGAACATGGAGCGTGGCGCGTCCCCGGCGCGTCGGATAGCGCCGCTTCGACCACCTGCAACCGCGAGTAACCGCCGACATCGCCGAGCGTCCGGAGTTAGGCGGCGAGCTCCGGGATCGACTCGACCGCAACCACCTGCCCGGCGTCGCCGACGGCGCGCAGCATCCAGCAGATGAAGGCGCCGCGATGCGCACCGACGTCGATCGCGGTTTGATGCGCGGCCAAGTGGCGTCGAACGAACGCCACCTCTGGCCGCTCCGTACGGAGCCGATAGCGTCAGGCGCGGTGCATGAGCCGGGCGCGAAGCGCCGTCCGCTGCCACATGGAGGCCTCGGTGACACGCCGCATGTATGAGATGGCTTCTAGCGTGCCAAGAGCGGGAACGCCAAATCGACGTACGCCAACACCCGGAACGAATAGTCGTAGTCATTTTCCACCCGGTGGAAGCGCGCGCCTCCTTCGAGCACGACGCCGTCGGCTTCATAGAAGGTCTTGGCGAGGCCGACCTCGCCGTAGTGGCGCGTCGGACGGAAGACGGTGCCGTCCTGCAGTCGTGACCCGTAGTTGAGGTCGCCCTCTTCCTTGAGCCATTCGCACGCGCCCCAGGCGATGAGATGGCCGCGCCAGCCGTTCTTGACCGCCGCGGCACGGATGAAAATGCCGAACCCATGGTCGGTGCCGTCGCTGTCGGCGCGGTCGGCGACGTGCGTCGACCACATCGCGTACGCTTCGATCGACGTCGTCTCGAAGAAGTCGAACCGCGGCTCGACAATGATGCCGGGACCGCCGGCAAAGCTGTCGCTGACCGGTCCGGTGTCGAACAGCTGCCCGCCCTCGTGCACATGATGCAGCTGGTACCCGACGGCGATCGGGAGATCGGTGTCGAGGGAGATCCGGCCGCGCAGACCGGCGTCGAATCGCTCGCGATGGTCGGCCGTGTTGAGACGCTGCCAGTTCAACCACGCATCCTGGGCGATACGTGTCGCGGCCAGCTGCCACTGGAGTCCTCCTTCGTAGGGCCGGGTGAAGGCCAACGTCTCGACTTCGAGCGGCGGGAGCAGCCCGTGGGGCCCCACGAGGTCGGGGCCGACGCCGTCGCGCGGAACCGTGTCGAGCGTGCCGAAGGTAAAGCGCGAGGGGCCCTTGTCGACGGACAGGCTTATCACCGGGCGCCACTGCTCGGCGAAATCCTCCGACCCGAATCGATGGTCGAAGAAGAGCCCCGCCCGAAACGTCACATCGTCGTTCAGCGCCACGTCGAACGCCACCGACCCCGCCGCACCCAAGAGGGTTTCGCCGTCGCGGAACCGATTGGAGAACTCGGTGTTGTCCCCGTACAGCATCACGTTCGTGAGGAGCGTGACCGACTCCTGAGCCACTGCCGGGAGCGGACGGCAGGCCACAAGGAGCGCACACGCAAAGACGAGGGACACAGCGCCCCGAACACGTGCACGCAGGCAAGGCATGGGCCGCCGATTATACCCTCGCGGTCCTGGTCCTATACGAGGCTGCGTCGGCCGTTCCGAGACAGCGGAGCCCGTAGCCGCGTGCTAGGGTGACGTGGATTCATGACGACCATTCTCGGGATTTCGGCTTTTTATCACGATTCCGCCGCGGCACTGGTTGTCGACGGCGAGATCGTCGCCGCGGCGCAGGAAGAACGGTTCACCCGCACGAAGCACGACCACGAGTTTCCGGTCCACGCGATCCAGTACTGCCTCGACGAGGCGGGGCTTGCGCCCGCGCAACTCGACTACGTCGGGTTCTACGAGAAGCCGTTCTTGAAGTTCGAACGCCTGCTCGAGACCTATTTGTCGTACGCCCCGCGCGGCTTTCGGTCGTTTCTGCAGTTTGTCCCGCTCTGGGCCAAACAAAAGCTGCATCTACCGCGTGAGATTGCGACCGGGCTCGACCAGCGCTATCGGAAACAGATCGTCTTCACCGAGCATCATGAGTCACACGCCGCGAGCGCTTTTTTTCCGTCGCCGTTCGAGGAGGCGGCCATTCTCACCTTCGACGGAGTCGGCGAGTGGGCGACGACGACGTACGGCGTCGGTCGCGGCCATCGCATCGAGCTGACCCACGAGTTACGATTTCCGCATTCGGTCGGGCTCCTCTACTCCGCATTTACCTATTTCACGGGCTTCAAGGTGAACTCCGGTGAATACAAATTGATGGGCCTCGCGCCCTACGGGGAGCCGAAGTACATCGACCGCATTCGTGACCATCTGCTCGATCTCAAAGAGGACGGGTCGTTTCGGATGGACATGTCGTACTTCGAGTACTGCGAAGGCCTCAAGATGACGTCCTCGAAGTTCGACGCGCTATTCGACGGTCCCCCACGCAGGCCGGAATCGCCGATTACGCAGCGGGAGATGGACCTCGCCGCCTCGATTCAAGAGGTGACCGAGGAGATCATGCTGCGCTCCGCTCGCCATGTGCACAGAGAGACCGGACTCCGCGATCTCTGCCTGGCCGGCGGGGTGGCGCTCAACTGTGTCGGCAACGGGCGGATTCTACGCGAAGGGCCGTTCGAGAACGTCTGGATCCAACCGGCGGCCGGCGATGCCGGCGGCGCGCTTGGCGTTGCCCTGTTTATCTGGCACCAGCTGCTCGACAAGCCGCGCACCCCGCAGCGACCGGACGGACAGCGGGGTTCGTTGCTGGGACCCCGGCCGACTCGGGATGCCATCAAGACGTTCCTCGATGACGCCGGCGCGGTCTATCAGGAGCATCCCGACGACGCGACGCTCTGCGACGGCGTGGCGGACTTGATGGCCAAGGAGAAGGTGATCGGGTGGTTCCAGGGGCGGATGGAGTTTGGGCCGCGTGCGCTCGGCTCCCGCAGCATCATCGGCGATGCTCGCAGCCGCAAGATGCAGTCGGTGATGAATTTGAAGATCAAGTTTCGCGAATCGTTTCGCCCGTTTGCGCCCTCGGTGTTGCGCGACCGCGTCGACCAGTATTTTGCCATGCGGGCTGACGAGGACAGTCCGTACATGTTGCTCGTCGCCCCGGTGTTGGAGCGGCATCGGGTCGCGTCAGACGAGGACGGCAACCGTGCCGGGCTCGACAAGCTGAAGGACGTGCGGTCCGACGTTCCCGCGATCACGCACGTGGACTACTCGGCCCGCGTGCAAACGGTCGATCCCGAGCGCCATGGGCGGTACGCCGAGCTGATCCGCGCCTTCGAGATTAAGACCGGGTGCCCGGTCATTATCAATACGAGCTTCAATATCCGCGGGGAGCCGATTGTCTGCACCCCGGAGCAGGCCTACCGCTGTTTCATGGCGACGAACATGGATGTGCTGGTGCTGGAGCGGTTCGTCCTCTTGAAAGAGGATCAGCGAAATGCGACCGTGATTGAGCCCGACGAGTATTTGGCGCAGTTCGAGCTCGACTAGCAGCTGCGAGACCGACCAGACTAAGTGTCCGCGCAGGAATAACTCCCCATTTTCAACAGCGGGGTTGGAGCGTGTAGTTCCAGGCGGGCAGGGGTTCGAGCTCCTCCAGAGCCAGCGTGTTCATGTCTGCCGCCGCGATCTTGATGCCCTTCACATAGGATCGGCGAACCAGGTGAGCACGAACGCGGAGTCCGGTTGAGGTGCGCGTCGTTCGGAGGTAGTTGAGAATCGTGTCATAGCTGTCGAGCGGCTTGCCAGCCCAGTTCTTGCTCACCTCGCTGAACAGTCGATGCTCGATCGGGTTCCACTTCGAGGCTCCCGGCGGGTAGTGAGCGACGGTGATCGACAGGCCATGTCGGTCGCAGAGGCTGCGCTGGAGCCCGAACTTCCAAGCGCGGCATCTGGCGCCGTTGCTTCCTCCGCCATCGGCGAGGATCGCCAGTTCGCGGGACCCGGGGTAGCGCGTCGCGCCTTCGGTGCGCCACCACTGCTCGATGGCGTCCACGGCGAACGACGGGGTGTCGTAGGTCGTGCCGACGAACATCGTGCCGCGATTGGCCTGCAGGTCATAGATGCCGTAGGGAATCGCGATCCCCTCGGCCTCGGACCGGAAGTCGTGGTCGTTGACAACCACGGGCGCACGATTCCAGGCGACGCCCGCGTTCTTGAAGTGGCCAACCAGTTCTTTCTTCTTGGTATCCACGCTGATGATCGGCGCCGCGTCAGTGACGAAACGCTCCCGAAGCGAGGCGATTTGCTCGAATTGCTCATTCCGCCGTGCCGGCGAGCCAGTGGAGCGTTTCTTCTGATTGACGCGCAAGGAGAACCCCAACTGCGTGAGCAGCCTGGCCACGGTGCGTGGGCCCACGCTGATGCCAAGCGACTGCAGCTCGGCGGCGATCTTCTCGGTGGTCCTTCGGGTCCATTTCAACCCGGACATGGGGTCGCCCGCCGTCTCGTGCGTCATCAGCTCGTCGATGCGCGCGATGACCGCTGGCGTTTTTTTTCCACCGGTCGGCGTCCGGCGCCAGCCCGGCGGACACGCTCGACAGTCACATCGCGGTCCAGGAGGTGGTGCCGCCCGCGGGCCACGGTCCCCGCGTCCAGCCCCAGCAGGTCGGCGATCGCCTGGTCGCCTCCGTGGCCCATCTTGAGCGACTCCAGGCCGGCGTACAGGCGTCGCTGTTGCTCATCGAGCAGGCTGAAAAACAGCACAATCGATGCCTTGAGCTCATCGGGGAGGACATCGACGTGCGGCAGCCGCCCCCCGAGTGGGGTCGCCGCGTCACGGACCCGGCGCGCGGTGAGCTGAGCGTCCCTCGTGGCGGTATCGGGGGAACAGTACAGATAGCGCCCGGCGAAGGACGCACGCGCCAGCTTCTGCTGACGGACCAGCCTCAGCAACGCCCCCTTCACCTCCACGTTGAGGACCCCCTCGAGCTCGGCCACGAAAAATCCGGCGTCGGCCTCCTGGACCAGCGCTTCCGCGGTGGCCAGCAATGTCCCGCGCCGCGAAAACCACACCGAGCGATACGACCACAGGCCCCACGCATCGTACTGGGGGATATCGGCCAACGTGTAATATCGCCCGCGGTGGGAGTAGCTGGTCTGATAGGACAGCTCCGCCAGCTTCCGGAAGATCGTGATGTCCGCTGCGCTCCCCAGGACGTCTTTCAGCTCGGTCATCGTGGCGATCTTCTGCTTCCGCAACAACGTGGTGAGGTCCCGCGCGCGATAGTGTTCGGTTCGCATAATGATAGAGTAACACCTGCAAAGGAGATACTCTATCATTACCTTGCTACCTCGCCGCGGGTGGCCATCGGTGCTACAGGCTGCAATTTCAGGGTCGAGAGGGCCGGCGGACTCAACTCGGTGGAAACCCGTCAGCTAGAATTCCGCCAACAACACTGGAGTTATTTCTGCGCGAACCCTAAGGACGCGATGGCCGTCATCGATATCAACACGAATCCGTCTGACAAGGAGCTCCGGTGGTTCGGGCTGATGCTCCTGGTGTTCGTGGCGATCGTGGGTGCGCTGGCGCGGTGGCAGTTCGCCTCACCCGACGGGGCTCGCCTCGTGTGGACCGCGGGTGGCGGTCTCACGGCGGTCTACCTGGTAGCGCCGCCACTACGCCGCTGGATCTTCCTGGGGTGGGTGTACGCGGCGTTTCCGATCGGCTGGACGGTGTCGCACCTGGCGCTCGCCGCCATCTACTACCTGGTGTTCACGCCGATCGGTCTGGTGCTGCGGCTCACGAAGGGCGACCCGCTCGAGCGCCGTCTCGACCGGTCGGCGTCGACGTACTGGACGCCGCACACGCCATCGCGAGATGTGCGACGATACTTCAGGCAGTACTAGCGGCACGCATGACCGACGAGCCACCGAGTTCCTCTGGCCACGACCGCGGTTCCAGATTCGCCGAGCAGGCATCGGAGGCTCGGCCCGGCTTGATCGCCGAGCTGTGGGAGTTTCTGGCCACCAACAAGAAGTGGTGGCTCACCCCGATTGTGGTGGTGCTGCTTCTCGTCGGGGCGCTGATTCTGATGTCGGCCACCGCCGCGGCCCCCTTTATTTACACCTTGTTTTAAACGGGACCGCAGGCCCCGTCTAAGATCTAGAGTACTGCTTGTCGTAGTACGCCTTAAAGCCGCTGTTTTCGTCCTTGATCGGCCGCCACCACCACTCGTTCTCGCGGTACCAGTCGACCGTTGCCGTCAGCCCGTCGTCGAAGTCCACCCGCGGCGTCCATCCTAGGCCGCGCAGCTTTGAGGTGTCGAGGCAATAGCGGCGGTCGTGCCCGAGGCGGTCGGGCACCGGTGTGATCAGCGTCTCCGGGCGCTCGACCAGGGCGAGCACCCGCCGCGTGAGATCGATGTTCTTCACCTCGTTGCCACCGCCGACGTTGTACACCTCGCCCGACGCGCCTTGGTCGATCAAGAGGTCGACCGCGCGGCAGTGGTCGAGCACGTGGAGCCAGTCACGCACGTTCTGACCGTCGCCATAAAGGGGAAGCGGCTGGTTGTCGAGCGCGTTGGTGATGAAGAGCGGGATCACCTTCTCCGGGTATTGATAGCCGCCATAGTTGTTCGACGCGCGCGTGATGATGACCGGCACGTCATACGTCGCCCAGTAGCTGTAGGCGAGGCGGTCCGCGCCGGCCTTGCTTGCGGAGTACGGATTGCGCGGCCGCAGCTCGTCGGTCTCGCGGCTCGCGCCACTCGGGACGCTCCCGTACACCTCGTCGGTCGAGATCTGGACGAAGCGGCGTAGATTCGGCGCCTCGCGCGCGGCGTCCAACAACACGAATGTCCCGTGCACGTCGGTCCGAATGAACTCGCCGGCGCTCTGCAGCGACCGGTCGACATGTGTCTCAGCGGCGAAATGGACGACGATCTCGGCGTCGCGGACCAGCGGGGTGGCCACGGCGGTGTCGGCGATGTCGCCCTTGACGAAGCGGTGCCGCGGATGGCCGTCGAGGTCGTGGAGGTTTTCGAGTCGACCGGCGTAGGTCAGCTTGTCGAGTGTCGTGATGTGCCAGTCGTCATGGGTCTCGATCGCGTAGCGGACGAAGTTGCTCCCGATGAAGCCGGCGCCGCCGGTGACGACGACCTTAACCATCCTTGCGTGCCCAGTCGTAGGGAAGCGTGCCGTGCGGCTCGATCCGGAACTCATCGGGGTCGTCGTAGCGATACGGCGCGGTCGGCACGTTGACGACCAACGATGGCTCGCGGCTGATGCATTTCCAGCCGTGATACACGAGGTTGGGGATCTGCACCAGCGTCGGGTTCTGCGTGCCGAGGAAGAACTCGTTCACGTTCCCTTCGGTCGGCGAACCGTCCCGCGTGTCGACCAGCACCAGCTTGATCATGCCGGCCACGCACGCGAAATGATCGACCTGATTCTTGTGGTAGTGCCACGCCTTGACGACACCGGGGTAGGTGCCCGAGACGTAGACCTGTCCAAACGTGGTGAAGAGCTCGTCGTCGGCGCGCAGGATCTCCATCAGCCAGCCACGCTCGTCGGGGATCTGCCGCAGCGTCTTGGTCTTGACGCCGTCGATCAGCCCCTGATTCGCCGCCGCGCTGTATTTCACCGGGTCCGTCGCCATCGTGTCGTTCCCTTACGAGATGCCAACCTCGGACCGGTCGCCCAGCATGAAGCGGAGCGCCGCCGGTTTGGCTGGATGTTGGTGGATCTTCACGTTGCGGCCGATCAGGCTGTCGGTGACGCGGTTGGTGAGCCCGGTGATCCGGCTCCCTTCCATCACGATGCTGTGTTCGATCTCCGAGCTGCGCACTTCGACGTCGCTCATGATCGCCGTAAACGGCCCGATGTACGCGTCGTGGATCTGTGCGTTCTCGCCGATGATGACCGGACCGCGGACCACGGAATTGGCAATCACCGCACCCGACTCGATGACCACTTTGCCCTCGATACGAGAGGCGTCATCGACGGTGCCGTCGATCTGGGTGTCGATCTGGTCGAGGATCAAGCGGTTCGCCTCCAGCATGTCTTCCAACCGACCGGTGTCCTTCCACCAGCCGTCGACGATGTGCGGCCGCACCACCAGACCTCGGTCGATGAGATCCTGGATCGCATCGGTAATCTCGAGCTCGTTGCGGAAGCTCGGCTTGATCCGCTTGACCGAGTCGAACACATCGGGGCCAAACATGTACACGCCGACGAGCGCGAGGTTACTCTTTGGCGCCCGCGGCTTCTCGACGAGCCGAATCACTTTGTCGCCGTCGGTTTCGGCGACGCCGTACTGTTCGGGATTGGGCACCGGAGTCAGGAGGATCTGCGCCGCTGGCTTCGTCGCTTCGAACTCCTCGACCAGCGAGACGATTCCCTTCGCAAGCAGGTTGTCGCCGAGATACATCACGAACGGACCGGACTCGAGAAACGGCTCGCTGATGAGCACCGCGTGCGCCAGGCCGCGCGGCTCATCCTGTGGAATGTAGGTGACCGACACGTCCCAGTGCGAGCCGTCGCCGACCGCCGCTTCGATTTCCTCGTGTGTGTCGCCGACCACGATGCCGATGTCACGGATGCCGGCCGCCGCGAGCGTTTCGATGCCGTAAAAGAGGACCGGCTTGTTCGCAACCGGGACCAGCTGCTTCGCGCTGGTGAACGTGAGCGGCCGGAGGCGTGCGCCTTTCCCACCGCTGAGGATCAGTCCCTTCATGCTGACGCCTGATCACTATACTTGCTGGTGTATGGCCGGTCACGACCTCTACATGCGCGAGGCGCTGGCCGAAGCGTTCAGGGCGATGGCCAACGATGAAGTGCCCATTGGTGCCGTCGTCGTCGTGTCCGACGAGCGGATCATCGGCCGCGGCTTCAACCACCCGATCGGTGACGTTGACCCGACCGCGCATGCCGAGATGGTGGCGTTGCGGGACGCGGCGCGGACACTCGGCAACTATCGATTGAGCGGCGCCACCCTCTACGTAACCGTCGAGCCCTGCCTCATGTGTGCCGGCGCGTTGGTCCACGCCCGGATCGGCACGCTCGTCTACGGGGCGTCGGAGCCGAAAGCGGGGGCGGTGCGCTCGGTGATGCGCGCACTCGACCACCCGGCGTTCAACCATCGCATCGAAGTGGTGTCTGGAATCCTTGAGGACGACTGCCGCGGCTTGATTCAGGCGTTCTTCAACGCGAAGCGGCAGGCGGCCAAGGGATAAACCCAAAGGGTAAACTTAGTCAGCACGACCCACGGAGAGGTACCGAAGTGGTCGTAACGGGGGCGCCTCGAAAGCGTCTTGTCGGGTAACCGGCACGTGGGTTCGAATCCCACCCTCTCCGCCATTAACTCAACGCCTTCCCTGAAGTTAAGCAGCGCCTCTGACGTCAGTGGTCTGCCTGAAGACGCAGAGCCAGTGAGAAGAAATCTATCCAGAGCTACAAGTGGAGGGCCGACAAGGCCTTGGAGGTGGCGCTCGCCAAACAGGATCGGTTGGACGAGGACCTCTGGCGGTGAGGGTCGCGGTCGACACGAATCGCTACGTTGATCTCTGCAAGGGCCTCACCGGGACGGTGGCGCTCCTGGAGGAAGCCGAGGCGATTCTATTGCCGTTTGTCGTGCTCGGTGAGCTTCGGGCGGGCTTTGCCCACGGGCGCCGCGCAGCAGAGAACGAGCGGATCCTCCGGAGTTTTCTCCTGAAGGACGGGGTCCGCGTCCTGTTCGCTGACGACCAGACGACGCACCACTACGCGGCAGTCTTCCGGCAGCTCCGGAAACAGGGCACGCCGATCCCGACGAACGACACGTGGTTGGCCGCGCTAGTCCTGCAGCACAACCTGGCGCTGCACGCGCGGGACAGACACTTCAATCACCTGCCGCAACTGGTCCGCGTTTGACCGGGCGCCATCTGCTTTCGCCAATCCACCTCAGTCTGGGGTCACCACTGGCGACGGATCGTGCCCACGCTCGTCCACAAAGGCCCGCTTGGCGGTTTCGACGCGGCGGCAGTTCTCGTCATACGACAGCGGCTCCGCGTGACGTTCGCGCGCGGGGTAGCCGGACCGCCCGTAGACCTCATAGGCCTCCGTACGCAGATGCGCCGGCATGTGATGACCGACCCGCGTCTGGCGCTCGTGCCGCAGCGCCGAGATGTCGATTGGCGCGACGACGATCCGCTCCCCCGGTCCGGGCGATGCCTCCGCGAGCACGCGTCCATCGAAGTCGACCACCTGTGATCCGCCGGGCCACGAGTACGGCGGATAGTGGCGCAGGCTCGCGCCTTGGTTCGCGGCGACGACATAGGCGAGGTTCTCCAGAGCGCGCGCGCGATTGACGAGCGTCCACCACGCCATCGGTTCGGTGGCGCCCCACGGGTCCATGTAGGCCGAGACCCGCACGAGCACTTCCGCGCCGTTCGCGGTCAGCTGCCGCAGCACCTCCGGAAACAGCCAGTCGTAGCAGATCGCGCAGCCAATCCGTCCGATCGGAGTGTCCGCTACCGGAAACAACGGCTCGTCGTAGTCGGGAATATCATGCGGACTGGCGTGGACCTCATACGGAATCCAGGTGTTGACCTTGCGGTACTTGAATAAGATGCCGCCCGGGCCGATGAGACAAGTGGTGTTGAAGACGAGCCCGGGGTATGTGGGATCCTCCTCCAGCATCGACCCACTCTGGACATAGATGCCATGCTCGCGCGCCTTGTCCATGAGACGCGCGGTGTGCTCGTTCGGGATCGGCACGGCAAGCTTGCGCCGGAGCTCGTCGACCGTCTGGTACACCGGCGCCGCATGCGCGAACTCCGGAAAGACCACGAGTCGCACCGGCAGGAACGGCGTGCTGCCGGCCACGGCGGAATCGATCATGCCGAGCATGCGGTCGGTGTTCGCCCGCATCTGCGATCGGTCGAGCGGGTTGGCCAGATCGGTCTGGCATGTGGCGGCCGAGTACCGGATGTGCTCCATGCCCGCTTCCGTTATTGAGACGCGTCGATACGCGGGACGGATTTGACGACCGCGCGCGTGTTAAAGGTGTCGCGATACCGACGATGGGCCGGCGTCTCGGGGTAGTGCTCGGCCGTCCCGTACGGGTACCTGCTCATCGCGTGGAACGGTAGCGGTTCCACCGTGTCTGGGCTCGCCGAGTTGATGTCCATTTCCTTGCTGAACCCGTCGGCGCGCAGCAAGTAGGTGCGGGTCCAGCCGTCGGGGAGCGGATCGAGCTGGGAGGCGTCGAACGTCAGCGCCACCTCGTCGCCGTCCTTCGCAATGGCAAACCGGTCATCGGTCGCCGTCAGCAGCTCGTGCACGTCGCCGATACGCGTGTAGGCTCCGGCCATCGTCTTCCACGGCGAGACCGGCGTCACGCGGGCGTAGTCGTAGATTGTCGGCTCGGTACGCTGCGGGTGGAGCTCCGCGGAGAAGCCGCGCACGCGCAGCTCGGCGTTCGTCGGTTCGAGGGCCTGCTCGTGGATCTCGTCCATCTCTGTCATCGACGCGCGCCGACCGACTCGAATCTGATCCCAGTAGATCCGCATGTTGGTCACGATCCGGACCTCACGCTCGCCGGCCCGCAGTTCGTCCGCGAGGTCGAGCGCGATCGTCTGGGGCCGCCCGACCGGGATGCCGATGTCGACCGCGTCACGCCAGCGTCCGACCGTATCCTTGATCTGTAGTGTCGGGAGCACCGGGGCCAGCCCCGCTTGCGCTGCCGCCACGTTGTCGCTCGAGAAGGCGTAGTCGGTCCAGCCGGTCAACAGCAGCACGGCCGAGCCGTCCAGGGGGCCTGGGCCGAGGTCGAGCGTCAGAGTGTGCGTCGCCGCGTAGCCGCGGAAGGGCGTCAGGGTGAACCCCTCGGGGTAGCGCCGGTCGAGCTCGGCGATACGATCGGTGACGTCGGTGCCGTCGTCGTCCACCGCGCGCGCCGGAACACGGAGATCCCGTACGCCGTGCAGACGATGCGGCTTTGGCGGATCGGTCATCCCCTCGTTCGGGTACACCTCGACGTCGCGTGGGTGCGCGAGCGCCACCAGCGACAGGCGATCGAAGAACACCGCCTCCTCGAGCTCGTTGGTCACCCTGAGCTCGAGCCGCCCCCCCCGCGACCGCAGCTGGCTCTCCCGAATCCGGACATACTCCACCGGGTCGGGCGTGTTGTAGTGGTCGGGGCCACGCCAGTACCCCATCTCGCCCCCGCCGAGAAAATCGGTGACGAACTCAAACCGGGTCCCGTTCCAGGTAAAGAGCAACGGACACGACGACGGCTCGCGGTCGAGCTCCTGGATCGTCAGCACCGGCGGGAGAAAGTTGGGCGGCTCGGGGACTTCCGCCTGCAAGACCCCGGAAGGCCAGAGCACGCGCACGACGTCGCCGCCAGGTCGCGACCCGAGGCCAAATACGACGTCCGCCGGCGTGACGGCCGGCGTGGCCGCCGAGGTGTCGAGCCGAGCGCTCAAGCTCCCGGCCCGCAGCTGGACCTTGGCTCCGATCCCGAGCCGGTTGCTGACCAATCCCCGGAGCGCGACCCGCAGCGAGCCGTTGCGTGGATCCCCGCTGTTCTCGGCGATCGACACCGACCCCCCTCCGGCGGACACGATGTCGCTATCGCCATCACCATCGACGTCGGCGACCGCGAGCGCATGGGCGGTCACCACCGGTGGGATACCGCCCAGGTCGGCGGTGGCGACGTCGCTCACGTCGACCCATGAGTCGCCGAGGTTACGCGCGAGGCGTGGTCCGGCGTCGGTCCACGCGAACAGATCGCGCAGGCCGTCGTTGTCGTAGTCGAGCAGCCGGACCGCGCTCGCGCCCCGCGCGGCGTTGGGCGCTGGCGTCATCGTGAACCGACCCCGTCCGTCGCTCAGCGCAATGACACCGTCGGTGTCGGTGGCGCCCGCAAAGACCACGTCGGGAAAGTCGTCGTGGTTGAGGTCGGCGACCGCCACGCTGCTGACGTTGTTGCCGACTTCGCCAAGCCCCACGTCCGATGCGACGTCGAGAAACGTGAAGTCCCGCCGGTTCGTGAATAGCCGAGGCGGGCCGTCGTGGTCGACGACCAGCAGATCGATGTCGCGCCCGTTGTTGAAATCGGCCGGCACGATCGCGACGGCGTGACCCTCCGACTCCATCCCGGCGGCGCTCGTGATGTCGGTGAACGTCCCGTCCTGGTTGTTGCGGAGCAGAAGCAGCGGCGCCGGCGCGAACTCATGGGGGAACAGCGCCCCGTTGTCGCCAACCTCCGGGCCGGTGGCCGCGAGGTCGGCCAGCCCGGCGAGGAGAAGGTCGACGTCGCCGTCATGGTCGACATCGGCGAACGCGGCGGCGCCCGGCAGATATGGGAATGCCGGCACCCCCGCTGCCTCGGAGACGTCGGTGAACACGCCGCCGTCGTTCCGGTAGAGGCTGCTCTCGCCGTGACGGAGCACGAACAGATCGGGGGTCTGGTCGTTGTCGTAGTCGGCGGCGATCGCGCCGATCGGCACGCTGCCCGGCGGTGCGTTCGCCAGGCCGGCGTCGTCGGTGACGTCGGTCCAGCCGGTCGCGCCATCGTTGCGCACCAGTCGCTCGCCGTCGGGCGACGCGAGGAAGAGGTCGAGGTCGCCGTCGGTGTCGTAATCGATCGGCGTGACGCCCCCGCCGAGCGCCGCCGCGAGCGCCTGCCCACCGGCGTCGGTCAGCTGATCGGCGAGAAAGCGACGGCCAAACGGCGAGCCGGCCCCGGCGGGGCGTGAAGGCAGCAGCCCGAGGTCGAGCGCCGTGAACACAGCGGTCGGCGTCGTGTCGTCGACCAGCTCCGGCTCCGCCCCGGTCGAGGCGATGGCCGCGGCGTATCGTCCTTCGTTCAGGTAGCCCGGGCCGTAGGTGATCGCATAGTTCGTCGTCCGTAACGCTTGCGCCTCCTCGAGCCGTTGCTGGCCCTCATCGGTGTCGCCGCTGCGCACCAGCGCCAAGCCGAGGTTGTAGGTCGCGGTGACGTTGTACGGCTCGTCTTCATAGGCGATCCGCAGTCGTTCGATCGCCGCGGGATAATCCGGTGCTTCGAGGTAGATCTGTCCCAGATTGATGTTGGTTCCGACGTCTCGCGGGTTGGCCTCCAGCACCGTCGTGAAGGCGCCGATCGCGTCGTCGGGCCGATTCTCCGCGCGGGCGATCAGGCCGAGCAGATAGCGCGGCTGGAGGGCCGACGGGAGCCGGGCGGTGGCCTCCCTCGCCTCACGATCGGCGCCTTCGAAGTCCTGCGTGTGGAACAACGCCACCGCGAGGTTGAACCGGGCGATGTCGGGCGCGCCGTCGAGCGCCAGTGCCTCGCGAAACGCCTCGGCCGCGCCTTCGTAGTCGAACTGCTCGAGCAGCGCGACCCCGCGGTTGTTGGCGCGATAGGCGTCTTCATTGACCAGCGGGACCGTGGTGCCTCCGGCCGGGGCCTCGGCATCTTCAGACCCGCCACCGCACGACGCCGTGCCGGTCAGCACGGCGACCAGAACGACCAGGACCGCTCGCCACCAGCGAGTCATCGTCTGGATCCCAGCGGTGCGGTCGCCACGACCCCCTCGCCCTCGCGAACGGTCATGCGCTGATTCGCCACGACCCGAGCGGCCGTATCGACCCGTCCACTCGGCCAGACGACGCGAACCGACTCGACCACCGCGGTCGCGCCGAGTCCAAACGTCAACGGCAGCTCGCTCTGTGAGGCGTAGCTCGAACCGGTCTTGACCAGACGCCAGAGCGGCGCCCCGTCGCCCAAGGCGATTTCCACCCGCGCTCCGATCCCGTCGCGATTCGACGCCGTCCCGACGAGCTGCACACGGAGGACGTTGCCGGTGTCGCTGACATCGTTGCGGAGCAGGCGCGCCGGACCGTCGTTGACCGTGATCAGCACGTCGAGGTCGCCGTCGTTGTCGATGTCGCCGTAGGCAGTGCCGCGTGCGACCAGCGGCTCGGCCAGCGCGCCGCCCGGTTCGGGCGCCACCTCGTCGAATCGGCCGTCGCCCTGATTGCGAAACAGATGCGGCGGCTGCGCGTACGTTACCCGCGACTGGACGCGCTCGACGTCGTCGGCCACGTGGCCGTTCGCCACGAAGATGTCGAGGTGGCCGTCGAGGTCGTAGTCAAAGAAGAAGCAGCCGAACGCGAGCGTGAGCAGCGACCTCCGCCCCAGCGCCGACCGCGGCGCCTCGTCGATGAACAGACCGTTCCCTTCATTTGTGGTAGAGCGCGATCATCTCGTTGGAGAAGTTGCCGATGATCAAGCTCGGCCGCCCGGAGCGATCGTAGTCGGCGGCATCGACACCCATGCCGGCCCGCGCGACGCCCGCCTCGCTGAACGCCACCCCGGCGACCACCCCGATGTCGGTAAAGGTGCCGTCGCCCTGGTTGCGATAGAGCCGGTCGGCCTCCGTGTCGTTTGTCACGAACAGATCCATCCAGCCGTCGGTGTCGTAGTCGAGCATGGCGACCCCGAGTGCCTTCAACGTGGCGTCGTCGAGCCCCGCCGCCTCCGTCACATCGTCGAACGTGCCGTCGCCACGGTTCCGATAGAGCGTCGGGCGCTGCCCGGTGTATGACTCGGGTGTGCAATACGACTTGTGCTCGCCGTCGAGCGTGCAGACCAGGTCGGTGTCGATGCTCCAGTCGACGTAGTTGGCCACGAACAGATCGAGCGCCCCGTCGTTGTCATAGTCGAACCAGAGCGCGCTCGTCGAGAACCGCTCGTCGCCGACCCCAGCCTCGGCGGTCACGTCGGCGAAGGTGCCGTCGCCCCGTCCGCGCAGCAGCCGGTTACGGCCGAGCGCCGTGAGGTAGATATCGGTGTGGCCGTCGTTGTCGTAATCGGCGGCTGTCCCGCCGATCCCATAGAGCGGGACGTCGAGGCCCGACCTCTCGGTGATGTCGGTGAACGTGCCATTACCGGCGTTGCGGTAGAGCGCCGCGGACGTATGGGCCGCGGGTGTCGAGGGCAGGTCGGTCGAGTTGACGAAAAGGATGTCCAGCCAGCCGTCGGCGTCGACGTCGATAAACAGGCCACCGGACCCCAGCGTCTCGGGCAAGTATTTCTTGCCCGTCGCCCCGCTGTGGTGCTCGAAGCGGATACCGGCGTCCGCCGTCACATCGACGAAGTTGGCGCGCGGCTGCGCCGCCACCGCCGCGAAAAATAGGCAGGCGAGAGAGCCAATCGCCACGCACACGCGTTCCACGTTCAACCAGTTTACAGCTGAGTCAGGGCGCGCACGGCGCGCCCCCGACGGAGCGGCGCCGGGCTAGGGGCCCCGGCTAGCGACGGCGGCCGGGTTTGGGGCCGCAGGCCCCGTCTGATTAACGATGTTCGTGGACCGGCTGGCGCTCGTTGTTGTCTTCCGGTGAGCGCAGCAGGTACGGCCCGGTGATCGCTTGCGACGGTTCGTCCGCCTTGAACCGCTCGTAGAGGCCTTGCTCACGCGCCGCCCAACCCGCGGTAGGCGAGCATCAAGTTGTAGTGCGCCAGTAGATTCTCAGGATCGATACGCAGGATTTCGGTGAACGTCGCGACCGCGTCGTCGAAGCGCCGTTCGAGGAAGTGCACCCGCCCAATCTCGCCGAGCACGACGCGGTCACGTGGATATTGCGCGCGGGCCACCTCGAGATGCCCCAGCGCCGCATCGTATTGGCCGAGCTTCCTCAGCCCCGAGCCGAGAAAGAAATGCGCGCGCGCGAATTCCGGCGCAATCTCGAGCGCTACCTCAAGATGCGGGACGGCGCTCTCGATGTCGCCCTCTTGGAGGAGGGCGAAGGCAAGGTTGACCGGGCCATCCGGGTAATCCGGATCGATCGCGATCACGCGGCGGAACGCGGCGGCGGCACCGCGCAGGTCGCCTTGCAGCAAGAGTCCGATGCCGTAGTCGTTCCACCGCTCGCGAATCCCGGCCGATCCCTCCGGGACCACTGGCGCCGGCGGAAGCGCCGCATCTTCGTTGATGACGATCAACGACGCCTCGGCCTCGGCCATGACGGTGATCGGCGGGTCGGGAATCGCCTTCATCGGACCGGAGACCGTCGACGTGTCGCCGGTAAAGACCCACACGCCGTCGTCGTACGCCTCGGTGACCGCCGGGTTCGGTTGCGCCGGGTCGCGCACCCCGGCATACGCCCACTGGGTGAACCACCAGTCGAACTTGCGGTAGTTGACCTTGGCCCGCAGGGAAATGCGATCGCCGGCATCCTCGGGTATGTGCACGCGGTAGTGGATGGTGTCGGCGGCGCCCGGCGGGATGAGCCGCACGTAGGCGACCGACCGGGTCATCCAGGCGTTCCGCTTGTTGATCAGGTTGCCGTGCGCGTCCAGTTGACGACTGCGGTAGAAGTGGGCCCCGGGATCCACGGGACCACGACCTTGACCGGTCCCGGCATCGTTCACGGCGCCGCTGTGGAGCAGCACCCGGCCCTGCTCGTCCACCGCCTCGAATTCGACCCACACATCGAAGGCGTCGACCGTGCCGCCGGGAAAGAAATGCCCCACGTTTCGCGTGCGGACCACCACCTCGGCCCGAATCGACTCGCCCCGCCGCACGGCGACCGGAGTCACGTCGAGCGGGGCGACCACCTCGGCCGGTGGACCGGTAACCGACACCCCGGTTCCACCGAACAGCGGCGACTCTTCGCCGACCGCAAAGGTGCTCGAGAGCGTCGGCGCGTCGCCCGCGCCCGGCGTCGGGCCGCTCACCGCCGCCGTCTCCGCGACGCGAGCAATGCCGAAGAGGTCGACCGTCACCTGGTCGGCCCGCAGAAATTCCTGCACCGCGTCGAGCTGTTCGGTATCGCCGTTGGCGAACGGCACCGCGGTGTTGGCGGCGGCGAACCGATGCGACCGGACGAGGCCGTTCTTCGCGGCCGGGTCGTCGGAGGGCACGCGCGGCATGTGGCAGTCGTTACACGTTTGCGCTTGCGGCGGGTAGTAGAACGAGCGGGCGCCCTGACCCGAGACGCCCGACGCCTGCCAGTTGTCGTACTCGTTGAAGCCGCGGATCCACCGGTAATCGTTGACCGGCACATCGAGGTGTACCTTGTGGCAGGTCGCGCAGAACTCCTCGGCGTTCTCGCGGTGGAACGGCTTGAGGAAGGTGCGGCGGTGTGGTTCCGGCGCCAAGTAGGCCAGCCGGTCGTGCGTCCACTTGAGGATCGGATTGTCGCTGGTCGCGAGGTCGTGAAGGGGTGGGTACTCGATGACGAAATCGCCCTGTCCCATTGTGCTCCCGACATGCACGATCGAGTGGCACGACGTGCAGCCGAGCCCCGCCTGCGCCTCCGGCGTGTCGATCTGGTCCCGGATCGGTTGGTCGAAGCGGCCGTTGAAGAAGACGGCGTGGTCGTGACACCCGGCGCACCACTTCGAGGGCTCGGTCCCGACGACATCTTGCATGTACTCGATCGACTTGCGGTACCACTGGTTGTTGAACGACGAGAAGTGGTGCATCGACGAACTCCACTGTTCGTAGACATCGCGATGGCAGCGGCCGCACATCTGGCTGGTCAGAAAGAAGTTCGCCGGAATGACGTCGCCTGTCGTGGTGTTCGCCGACGACGGAAAGAACGGGCTCGTCGGGCCGCCGCCCTCCTCGTCCATGGTGATCGGGACCACGGTGGGATTCGCGACGCGATGGGTGTCCTGCCACGCCGCGTCATGCCACGATCGGGCCGCCGGCGCCAACGCCAAGCTGAGCACCGCGAGTGCCAGCGCGGTGCGGACGCCTCTCGCCGACGGGGTGTTGTGTACGGCCCGCCACACGTGGATGCTGACGAGCAGCGCACCGGTCACGGAGGCCGCGATGTGCGCGTCCAGGAGTGGTCGCGTCGCGCTCGTCGCCCCGGCGACAGCGACCGCCACGCCACTGATCAAGCCCAAGCCCAGCGCAAGACCAGCGAGGCCGACCCACAGGAACGAGGACCCTACCTCGTGGCGGCGTCGGGCTACCACCCACGCCGAGGCGACGACAACCGCGACGCCGAGCAACGGGTGCACCGCCACGTTCGCGAAGTACCAGAGCGAGGCGGTCGGAAACGCGACGAGATAGGCGCTGTTGAGCAGTAGCGCAATCGAGCCGACGAAGGTGGCGCGGACCACGTCAGGTAGTGTAGCTCGCCGTGCTGGGTGAGATGCGACCGTGGAACCTGTGGCGCGGGTCACGCTTTCACCACGGGCGCCTCGCGCCGTAAAATACTTAGGACCCGAGCGGAAATACGTGTGCCATTCTGGACGCCGAGGCATCCTGCCCGACTTCGTTGCTCGTCACTTGCATACACCCGGTATGCGCGCTCCTCGCGCCTTGCCGGGTGGGCGCCTCAACGTCCAGAGAGGGCACACGTATTTCGGCCCGGGTCCTTAATCGCGATGATTTCCACGCACCGTCACTCGGCGGGCGCGCGTCGACGCGGGGTCCAGTTGATCGTGGTGGCCATCGCCGCGACACCGATCAGGGTCGGATCACTCGCGTCTGGCGGCCGGCCGGCGGCGGCGCAGTCGACGGTCCAGACGGTGCCCCAGGCGGCCCGTTCCGCTCCACACGCGTCACCTGGTCACCGCCGGATGCTGGCGCTGCTGCAGCAGATCGTCGACGAGACCGCGGACACCAACGAGTACCTCGGCGATGCGCCGGCGCGGCAAGTGCGCGATGCGATCGCGGCACTCCCGGCCGACGCGTCGGTGCAGACGCAGTTGCAACTGACCAGTCGACTGGCGGACGAGGAGCTTCGACTCGGCAACCAGGCCGATGCGATCCGGCACTACACCCACGCGCTCGAGCTGATGCCGGACGCCGAATTGTCGCCCGGGATCGGCAGCCTGTTTAGCCTCGGCATCGCGTACTTGAGATTGGGCGAGACCCGGAACTGCGCGCTCAATCATTCCGCGGACAGCTGTATCCTGCCGCTTCGCGGCGGCGGGATTCACACCGAGCGCGACCCGTCGCTCGAGGCGGTCGCGGCGTTTACCGAGGTCCTGGAGACGCTCCCGGAGTTCAGCCTCCTGAACCAGTCGACGCAGTCGCTGCAGCTGTCGTCGCGGTGGCTGCTCAACATCGCGCACATGACGCTCGGGGGCTACCCGGACCAGGTGCCAGAGCCCTATCGGATTCCGCCGCATGCCTTCGAATCCGATGAGTCGATCCCGCGGTTCGACAACATCGCGCCGCACCTGGGGCTCGATACGTTCGACCTGAGCGGCGGTGCGATCGCCGACGATTTCGACAACGATAGCTATCTCGACCTCGTGGAGTCGACCTGGGACACGAAGGGTCAGATGCGCTTCTTTCGCAACAACCAGGATGGGACGTTCACCGAACGGACGACGGAAGCCGGACTCGAAGAGCTGTACGGTGGGTTGAACCTTGTCCAAGCCGATTACGACAGCGACGGCTACGTCGACATCTTCGTGCTGCGCGGCGCCTGGATCGCCGAGCACGGGCAACATCCGAATTCGCTGTTGCGGAACAACGGCGACGGTACGTTTAGTGACGTCACGTTCGACGCCGGCCTCGGACACGCGCACTACCCGACGCAGACCGGCTCGTGGGCCGACTACGACAACGACGGGGACGTCGATTTGCACGTCGGCAACGAATGGACCGACGCGATGCCGGCGTCGAGCCAGCTGTTCCGCAACAACGGCGACGGCACGTTCACCGACGTCGCCGAACGGCTCGGCGTCACCGGACCCGCGCGCAGTTTCCCCGCCTGGTTCTGGGACTTCGACAACGACGGCGCGCTCGACCTCTACATCACCACCTACCACGCCGGTATCGATGACCTCGCGGCGAGCGCGCTCGGTCTGCCGGTCGACGGGACGCTCGCCCAGCTCCATCGGGGTACCGGCGATGGCCGGTTCGAGGAGGTGTCGCACGAGTACAACCTCGTGCCCCCCAACGCGCCGATGGGATCCAATTTCGGCGACCTCGACAACGACGGCTACCTCGACTTTTACCTCGGGACCGGCTATCCGTTCCTGCGCAGCGTCATGCCGAGCGTGATGTACCGGAATCGCCGCGGCGCCGGCTTCGCTGACGTCACCTATTCGGGTGGGTTCGGCCACCTGCAGAAGGGGCACGCGGTCGTCTTCGCCGACTTCGACAACGACGGCGACAACGACGTCTTTGCCCAGATGGGCGGCGCCTTCCCGGTCGACGGGTTCAACAAGGCGCTCTACGCGAACCCCGGGTTCGGCCATCATTGGCTCACGGTTCAGCTGGTGGGCGAGCAGTCCAACCGATCGGCGATCGGGGCGCGCATCCGCGCCGAGGTGGTCGAAAACGGCTCGCCGCGTTCGATCTACCGACACGTCAACAGCGGCGGCAGCTTCGGTGCCAATCCGTTGCGTCAGACGATCGGCCTCGGCACGGCGACACGCATCGAGGCGTTGGAAATCTTCTGGCCGACGACCGGCCGGACGCAGACCTTCACCGACGTACCGGTCGATCGGGTCCTGCGGACCGTCGAGAGCGAGCCGTCGTATGAGACGGTTCCGCTCGACGCCCTCGAGTTCCGCCTCGAGCACGACGGCGGACCCGTCGAGCCTCAGTGAACCAAGTCCTGCATGCAGCGATCTTCCGATCCTCAGCTACTCTTTCTCGCCGCCGTCGGACTGCTCGTCGCGTGTGGCACCGACACCGCGGCCCCACTGGAGGCGGGCACCGCGCCCGACCGGCCGGTGGACCCGGCGGTCGAGTGGTTCGTCGACCGGGCCGAGGCGACCGGCCTGGACTTCGTTCACTTCAATGGGATGACCGGGGGGTTCTACATGCCGGAGATGATGGGGCCCGGTGTCGGGTTGATCGACTACGACAACGACGGCGACCTTGACGTCTACCTCCCGCAGGGCGTGATCCTTGGCGACGGCGAACCGCTCGTCACCCCGCCGGCGGGGCAGCCGCTCACCGACCGGCTGTTCCGGAACGACCTCGACGTCGGTCCCGACGGGACGGGGACGCTGCGATTCACGGACGTCACCGACGAGAGCGGCATCAGGGCGCGCGGCTACGGCGTCGGCGTGGCGACCGGCGACTACGACAACGACGGGTGGGTCGACCTCTACGTGACACGGTTCGGCCCGAACCAGCTGTTCCGGAATCAGGGAGACGGCACGTTCGCCGACGTGTCGGCCGAGACCGGTACCGACGATCCGTTGTGGGGCATCCCAGCGACCTTCTTCGACTACGACCGCGATGGCTGGCTCGACCTCTTTGTCGGCAACTACCTGGCCTTCACCCTCGAGACGCACACGCAGTGCTACGCCCCGTCCGGCGTGCCCGACTACTGTAGGCCAGAGTCGAGCTTTCCGCAGCCGAACGTCCTCTATCGCAACCGCGGCGACGGCACGTTCGTCGACGTGACGGCGACCGCCGGCTTGGCGCGGGAGTTCGGGCCGGCGCTCGGCAACGCAACCGCCGACTTCGACAACGACGGGTGGATCGACCTGTTCGTCGCCAACGACCAGACGGAGAACCAGCTCTGGATCAATCAGCGCGACGGCACCTTTCAGAACCGCGCGCTGTTGCACGGGGCGGCGCTTGGTGCGGCCGGCAACGCCAAGGCCGATATGGGGGTCGACGCCGGTGACTTCGACAACGACGGCGATGAGGACCTGTTCATCACCGAGCTGACCCGACAAGGGAGCACGCTCTACGTCAACGACGGCGCCGGCTTGTTCGCAGACCGCAGCGCGCCGACCGGCATTCGGGGGCCGAGCTTGCCCTACACCGGTTTCGGCGCGGCCTGGATCGACATCGACAACGACGGGTGGCTGGACATCATCGCTGTCAACGGCACGGTGACGACGAACATCGAGGCGCTCGGTCCGGACAATCCCTTCCCGTTGGACCAGCGCAATCAGGTGTTCCGCAACCGGGGCGACGGCGGGTTCGAGGATGTGACCGACCGGGCCGGAGCGGTATTCGCGCTGTCCGAGGTGAGCCGCGGCGCGGCGTTCGGCGACATCGATAACGACGGCGACATCGACGTGCTCATCGCCAACGCTGCCGGGCCTCTCCGTCTGCTCGTCAACAACATAGGAAATCGGAACCACTGGCTCGGATTGAGGCTCGTGGGGGCCGAAACACCGCGTGATATGCTCGGAGCACGGGTTGCGGTCGTCCGTTCGGACGGTTCGTTCCTGTGGCGTCGCGCGCGCGCCGACGGGAGCTACGCCTCGGCGAACGATCCGCGGGTGCTCGTCGGCCTCGGCGAGGCTTCCACCGCTCCCCTCGTGCGTGTCATCTGGCCCGACGGACGAGTGGAAGAATGGTCCGACGTGCCGGTCGATCGATACACGACGTTGACCGAGGGCAGCGGCCAGCCACGATCACGATGATGTCGAACCGGCTCCTGGCGACGCTCGCGGCGGTGTGCATCGCCGGAGGGGGCGGCTGCGCTCCCTCTAACGATGACGAGGTCGACCCCTCGGTTTCGAGCGCACCCTCCGCCGAGAGCGCCGCGGCTATTGGGAGAGGCGGAGATGCGGTGTTGCCGTCGGAATTCGACGGGCCGCCAGCGCTGGTCACCCTCCCCGACCTGGACTTGGCGCGACTTTCCGAATCGCTCCAAGACCAGATCCGGGAGCAGCACGCGGTGGTGCTCCAGAAGTCGGAGGGGGTGACGCCGCCGGACGAGCTTGGCGATGCCTACGGCGAGCTGGGGATGATCCTGATGGCCACCGGGCTCCACGATACGGCGGCCAACGCGTATTTGAACGCGCACGCCTTGTCGCCAACGGCGATGCGATGGCCGTACTACTTGGCGCAGCTCTCCCGGCAGACCGGCGACGCGCCGAGAGCGATCGAGTTCTTCGAGCGTGCGGTCGAGATCGACCCGACGTATCCGGCCGCGCTGGTCTGGCTGGGGGAGATGTATCTCGACGAGAGCCGTGTGGACGAGGCGGAGACGGTCTTCGACCAGGCCCTGGCGCTCGAACCGGAGTCGGCGCCGGCGTTATCCGGGATCGGTCGCGCCGCCCTCGCGAACGGCGACGCCGAGAAGGCCGTGGACTACCTGGAACGGGCGCTGGAGGTCGGACCGACGGCCTGGAACCTCCACTACAGCCTCGCGAACGCCTACCGAACGCTGGGAGAGCTGGACAAGGTCGAGGCGCACCTCGAGCAGCGGGGCGGCGACCCGCCACAGCCGGCCGACCCGCTGATGGACGCCTACGACGGCCTGCTGCGCAGCGCGCGCGCCTATGAAAACCGCGGAACCCAGGCGATGGGCGAGGGGCGGTATGACGAGGCGGCGGTGATCTTCCGCGAAGGGATCGCCGAAACGCCGGACGACGCGGGACTGCGGCATTGGCTGGGGTCGGCGCTGATGATGATGGGCGACACCCGCGGCGCCGGAGAGCAGTATCAGGAGGCACTCCGTCTGGCGCCTGATTACGAAGATTCGCATTTGGGACTCGGTGCGCTTCTGAGCGCGAGCGGTCGGCACCGCGAGGCGGTCGACCGGTTTCGCACGGCGGTGGAGCTCCGGCCGAACTACATCCAGGCGCGGCTCGGCCTGGCGGACGCGCTACGCGCCACCGGCCGTCTGGAGGAGTCGCTGGTGCAGCTCGAGCGCGTCGTCGAGCTCGACCCGTCGTTCGTTGATGTCTGGATGGGGCGGGCGATGACGCTCGTCGAGCTGGGACAGTATCGCGAGGCGCGCGATGGGTTGGATCAAGCGACGCTCATCCACGCCGGCCACCCTGGACTGACCGACCTGTTGGTCCGGATCCTCGCCGCCGCGCCGGATGAGGGAGTGCGTGACGGGATACGAGCCCTGGCGTTGATGCAGGAGCGCTTCAAAGGGCCGGTGAGCCTCGAGATGTACGAGACGATGGCGATGGCGCTGGCCGAAGTCGGGCGGTACGACGAGGCGGCGAACTGGCAACGCCAGGCGATGAGCGCCGCGGAGCAGAACGACCGTGCCGATGTCGCCCGGGTCATGGCCAACGCACTCGCCCTCTACGAGCAGGGACGTCCGGTCAGGAGGCTCTTCGGCGTCGCTGGCCCATGACCGAAAGATCCACAAACTTGGATCTGTATCCAACGGGTTGAACAAGAGGCCCCCGCCATCAGCCTCGTCGTCCGATAGGATGTACTCCTTAAAGCACTGACACATCTACGTTTACAGGTTGTATCGACCAACTGACTGGACCCGTCAATCGTGGAGCGATTCTTGCGTAATACGCGACATCTTGTGTGCCATGTGTGTGCGCGCCCCGGAGGAGGAAACTACCGTTATGAAACTGTCGAAGTTATTCCTTGTCGCGCTCGCGGTGGTCTTGGTGCCCGCCGCAGCCTTCGCCCAGACGCAGATCACGGGTGAAGTCACCGACAACACGGGGGGCGTCCTGCCGGGCGTCACCGTGGAAGCCGCCAGTCCGGTGCTGATTGAAGGAAGCCGCGTGGCGGTGACCGACGGATCGGGCCGGTACACCATTCTCGGCATCATCGCGGGGGACTACACGATCACGATGACGCTCCCCGGGTTCTCGACCTTCGTGCAAGAAGGGATCAACGTCCCGGCGAACTTCACGCAGACGGTCGACGGGCAGCTCGCGGTCGGCGGCATCGAAGAGACGGTCACCGTCTCGGGCCAATCGCCGATTGTCGACGTGCAGAGCGCGGCCCGGACCGAGGTCTTGACCCGCGACGTCATCGACTCGTTGCCGACGCCGCGGAACACGCAGTCGATCGGCTATCTGGCGCAAGGCGTGCGGCTCACCCGGCCGGACGTCGGCGGCGCGCAGATGATGGAGCAGGTGCGGATGACGTCGAACGGCGCCAACGCCCGCCACACGACGATGCAGGTCGACGGGATGATGGTCAACTCGCAGATGGCGGACGGGCTGATCATGAACTACAACAACCAGGCGCTGAGCCAAGATTGGCGATCAGCACCTCGGGGAGCCCGGCGGAAGTGCAGGCGGGCGGCCTCCGGTTGAACATGATCCCGAAGGACGGCGGCAACCAGTTCAGCGGGTCGGCGTATGTCGGCTTCACGCTGAACGAGTCGTGGCAGGCCGACAACTTCACCGACAAGATTCGGGACCTCGGCCTGACGTCGAACCAGGGCGTGACGAACATCCACGACATCAACCCGGCGATCGGCGGCCCGCTCGTTCGGGACAAGTTGTGGTTCTTCACCTCGTACCGCGACATCTCGGTCGACGAACTCTTCCCGGGCGGGTTTCTCCCGACCTTCAAGTCGGACGCGACTCCGGCGCAGCTCGCCGACTACTTCGACGTGGGTGCCACTGTGTCGTGCACGTCTGGCACCACGGGATGCACGTCATCTCATCCGGCGGTCGCCTCGGTCAGGCCGGCCGTGCTGAACCAGCATGTAAAGAGCGGCCTGCTGCGCTTGACGGCGCAGGTCACGCCGCGGAACAAGGTGAGTGCATATCTCGACCGGATCTTCAAGTCGAAGGACCGCGAGTTCAGCGCGACCCGCGAGCCGATCCTGGCGTCGGGCAACCGCGACCCGGCCAAGGCGAATTACCACACGGCGCAGTTCAAGTGGACGTCGACGCTCAGCAGCCGCTCGCTGCTCGAAGTCGGCTACTCGCAGGTCTATGAGCGGTTGCTCATCGGGCACCAGCCGAACATTCCGATCGCAGACGGCGGCGCGGGCCGCGAGACGCGGTTTGAGCCCCCGAGCGACCTGCGGACCTGTATCCGGACGCCGTGCTACTGGGATGCGGGCTATGACCAGACGCGGCCGTGGTTCGCGGAAACCGTCCTGGGCGACCTGTCGACCGGCCGACAGACCCGTAACTGGTGGGGCGACATCTGGATCACGCCGTCCGACCGGTATGTGCCGAGCGCGTCGTTCTCGTATGTGACCGGCTCGCACAACTTCAAGGCCGGCATGCAGTATTCGTTCGGTAACGACGGCGACACCCGCGAGCGGAACGGGCATATGAACACGCGGCCGTACGGCGGCCTTCCGCAGCCCGGGTCGACGGAAGATCGATCCCGTGTCGACGTGCTCAACTACCCGGTCAGCTGGAACACCAGTGTGTTCTATGACGCGGGGATCTACTTCCAGGACACCTACACGATCGATCGGTTGACGATCAACGCCGGCCTCCGGATCGACAAGTTCAAATCCGGGACCGACACGTTCCGGACGGGCGACCTGAACCAAGGCCGGTTCATCAACGCGCGGAGCGCGCCAGCCTTCGATCAGCCGCCGTTCTGGACCGACTACAACCAGCGGTTCAGCGCGGTCTACGACCTGTTCGGGGACGCGCGGACGGCGCTGAAGTTCTCGATGAACAAGTTCGTGCGGCCGTATGCCAGTGGCCATGCCGAGCGCTACTCGCCCTACCGCGAGCGGGGTGACGGCCGTGACTGGTTCGACTGCGCGCTCAATCCGGCGATGCATACCGCCGGGGCGGCCGGGAACACCACCGACTGTGCCACCGCGGCCCAGCTGGGTGGTCTCGCGGCGCCGGCGTCGTTCTACCTGGCCCAGAACTACGACGGCATCGCGCAGGACCATGAAATTGGGCTGCTGAACAATGCCTCCGTATTCGCCGAGGGGAACGTCGCGCAATCGGGTGCGCGGCCGTCGCTCGACCTCCAGCGGGAGTACAACTGGGAGTACAGCGCGAGCATCCAGCACGAGATCGCGCCGCGCGTCTCGATGACCGTGGCGTACTATCGCCGGGTGTTCTCCGACATCGAGTCGCGGGACAACCGGGCGATCACGTCGTGCAACCAGTTGACGGCCGCCGTCGGCGTGCCCTGTGGCAGCTGGCAGCCGTTCAACCTGACGTTCAACGACCCGTCGGGTCGGATGGCGTATCTGAGCGGCATCGGACAAGGCGTGGACATCACCAACGCCTCGTTCCTCGCGTTCAACCGCGACCCGGCGACCCAAGGGTTGACGGACTTGCTGGATGTCAGTTCGGACGTCAACCACAACTACTACAACGGCTTCGAGATAAGCATGCAGGCGCGGCTCCCGAACGGCGGGACCGTGTTTGGTGGTTGGACGGCGCATCAGACCGTCCAGGACACCTGCGGCCTCACCGCGAATCCGAACGGCGTGAACCAGGAGGACATCATCCGGGACGACGAGGATATCCTCCGGGGTGGCCGCTTCTGCGACCAGAGTGCGCTGGGGATTCCGTTCCGCAACGACTTCAAGCTGTTCGGCGCGTATCCGCTGCCGGGCGACTTCGAGTTCAGCGGGTCGCTCCAGGCCTACTCGGGCGCCGAGCGGGAGGCCCGTTGGTCCGTTCCGTCCAGCTACTTCCCGAACGGACAGCGGACGCAGGGCACGACGGTGCAGCTGTTCTCGCCGGGCACCAACTACTTCGACTACTGGACACAGATCGACATCGCCATCCGGAAGCTCTTCCGCTTCGGCGGGTATGAGTCGTCGGTGCAGATGGACATCTACAACCTGATGAACGCCGCCTCGATCGTCGACGAGAACGACGCCTACGGCAGCTCCTACGGTCGGCCGACCCGGCTCCTGCAGGGTCGT
Source organism: Vicinamibacterales bacterium (assembly GCA_963662965.1). Classification (GTDB taxonomy): domain Bacteria; phylum Acidobacteriota; class Vicinamibacteria; order Vicinamibacterales; family UBA8438; genus DTWD01. The sequence continues at coordinate 2,445,755 of OY759970.1, forward strand.
CTGGCGCGTTTGGCCTTCCAGATCAAGTGGTAGGCATCATCTGGTAGTCTGACGTTCAGCCGACGCTGAACGGTGTGTTCGGGCCGGTGGGGCATCCCCCACCGGCCCTTTTTTTTGCCTACGCCTACTGCCGCCCAGGCCGTGGCGTGCCGCCGGCTCCTCCAGCGTTCCGGTTGGAGCGCGTTCCGGAATGGGACACGTGCGGAACATATCAGGACCGCCCACACGTTCTTACGACGCTTCTGTCATGCGGTGCTCGCTCATGCATCATGACTGTCCGGTACAGCACTTGCTCCTGAGCGTGTTAGGGGTGTCGAACGCCTACCGGGTGTCCTGGTCGTCGAGGCGCCCGACGCCTGGAAAGCGCTCGAGATCTGTTGCATGCGTGCAGACGAGGTGGACCTGCTGATTACCGACGTCGCCATGCCGCAGATGTACGGGTTTGCGTTAAGCGAGATCATCGACGCGCTTCGACCGGCAACCCCGCTGCTGTATATGACGGGCAATCCCGCCACGGTCGAGAGCCTCCGGCAGCAGCGGGTGCGCGCGCATTGGTCCTTGCTGCTCAAGCCGTTCACTCCCGCCCAGCTGTTGGGTCGTGTCGGCCAGATCGTCAAGGCGAGCGGCCATACACCTAGCGAGCGCAGCGAGGGTGGCGGAGAGAGTGGGATTCGAACCCACGGTAGAGTTGCCCCTACACACGCTTTCCAAGCGTGCTCCTTCAACCACTCGGACATCTCTCCGTGGGGGTGGGCGCCGGCGGCCAAGCAAAGTGTAGCAGTCTCACCGGTCACCGCGTCTTGATCGTCTCACGGCGGCGACGTAGACTGGCACGTCCTCTCCCGTGGTGACGGGTCGCACCGCGGCTCGGACCCCTGTGCAATCTCAGCCTACGAACCGCGTCAGGGCCGGAAGGCAGCAGCGCTAAGTAGTCCCTGACATGTGCCGCAGGTTTCTCCGGGCCGCGGTGGGACCCGTAGCGGCGGGGCAGGTCTAAACGACGCCACGACGCCGACACACGACCGATGGCCTACCAAGTGCTCGCTCGCAAGTACCGCCCGCAGCGGTTCGACGACGTCGTCGGCCAGCGCGGCGTGACGCAAACCTTGCGGAACGCGCTCACCCAGGGCCGGCTGGCTCAAGCCTTCGTGTTCGCTGGCCCGCGCGGGATCGGCAAGACGACAACGGCGCGAATCCTGGCCCGCGCCCTCAACTGTGAGCAGGGCCCGACGGCCGACCCGTGCGGCACGTGCGATGCGTGCGTCGAGATCGCAGAAGGCCGCGACATCGACGTTCTCGAGATCGACGCCGCCACGCACACGCAGGTGGAGAACATCCGCGAGGTGATCATCAGCGGCCTGGCCATGGCCCCGGTGCGGGATCGCTACAAAATCTTCATCATCGACGAAGTGCACCAGCTGTCGAGCCACTCGTTCAACGCGCTCCTCAAATCGATCGAAGAGCCGCCGCCGCACGTGATGTTCATGATGGCGACGACCCAGCTCGCAAAGATTCCCGAGACAATCCGTTCGCGGTCACAGGTCTACGAGCTCCGAACGATCAGCCGGCGGCAGATTGCCGACCAGCTCCGGTCGATCGCCGACGCCGAATCGATCACCGTGAACGACGCCGCGCTCGATCTGATCGCGCGTGGGGCCGACGGCAGCATGCGGGACGCGCAGAGCGCGCTCGACCAGGTGCGTGCGTTCGCCGGTGATGCGATCACGGTCGACGATGTGTCGACGATGCTCGGCCTGATCGGTCGGGATCCGGTCCTCGATATCGTCGCCGCGGTCGTGGAGGAAGACGCGACCGTGATCTTCGATCTCGCGGGACGCTTCGTAGAGGCCGGTTACGACCTCCGGCTGGTGTGCCGCGAGCTCTCCCGTGTCGTGCGCGATCTGCTCGTGGTGGCCATCGACCCGGCGCGGGCGGACGACCCGGAGATCGCGGGCGAGGGAGAACGCGACCGTCTCGTCGAGTTGTCGCGGCGATTCTCGCGTGAAGACTTGATGCGGGCGTTCGATGTGATTGCGCGCGCCGAATTCGAGATCCGGAGTGCGACGCAGCCACGGTATCACCTCGAGATGGCGCTGCTGCGATGGATGCACCTGCGCAAACTCGTGCCGCTCACCGACCTCCTGGAGGGTCGTGCGCCTGCGGCTGGATCGGGCGCCGCTGGTGGCGGCGGGCGGTCCGCCACACCACGGCGGCAGACGCCGGCGTCGTCGTCATCGTCAGCGCCGCCGGTTCGACGACCGAAGCGCGCGTCAGCGACCGCGCCCCCGGCGGCTCCCGCCACGGCTCCGCCGGAGCCACCCCTGCCGGCCGACGACGCGCCGCCGCCACCCTCCGACGCTCCAGCCGGCGATCCGGCCGAGCGGGTCGACCAGAAGGCGGCGCTCATGGCCGAGATCAAGCGGGCCAAGAAGTTTTTCTACGGCACGGTCGTGGCGCAGGCCCAGCGGATCGAGTTGACGGAGAGGGGCCTGATGTTTGCCTTCACGCCGGCGCAGAAAACGCTGGCCAATCAGCTGGCGCAGAACACGCCGTGGCTCGAGGCGACCGCCGAGAAGGTGCTGGGGCGGAAGGTCTCCGTGAGCAGCGAGCAAAGGGCGGCGGGGTCTAATCCTGGGTGGACGCCTGAGCGGGTGGCCGAGTCGCCCGAGCCGGCAGCGGAGCCGGGCCACCAATCTGAGCTGGCGCCCGACGCGCCGAAGAGCGACGGCGCGCAATCGGACGCGCTCCGCGCGCGCGCCATGGGCGACACGTTCGTCAAAGCGACGCTCGATGTGTTCTCGGCCGAAATCGATGACGTGCAGAAGCTGTGAATTCTGAACCGTGAACTCTGAACCAAGACCCGACGGGACTACCAGTCTCATGGATATTCAACAAATGATGAAGCAGGCGCAGCTGATGCAGGATCGCCTGCAGCGCGAGCTCGCCGAGACGGAAATCGAGGCGACGGCCGGCGGCGGCATGGTGACCGTCGTGATGAACGGCGTGAAGCAATTGCGCGCCGTCACCATCGACCCGGAGGTTGTCTCGAAGGACGATGTCGAGATGCTGCAGGACCTCATCGTGGCGGCGATCAACGACGCGCAACGCAAGGTGGATGAGGAAGTCGCCGGGAAGATGGGCGGGATGATGGGTGGTCTCAAGATCCCCGGACTCGCCGGATGAAGGAGCTCGGCCCGCTCCGCGCGCTGGTCGACCAGCTGCAGCGGCTGCCTGGTATCGGCGAGAAGGGGGCGCAGCGGCTGGCGTTCCATCTGTTGCGCGAGCCGCGCGACGACGTCGAGGCGCTCATCGACGCCATGCGCGCCGTCAAGGAGCAGATCACCTACTGCTCGGTCTGTCATAACATCACCGACACCGACCCCTGTTACTACTGCACGCACGACGGACGCGACCGCGCGGTCATCTGTGTCGTCGAGGATCCCCACAACGTCAACGCCGTCGAGAGGACGCACGAATTCAACGGGATGTATCACGTCCTGATGGGTGCCCTCTCGCCGCTCCAGGGGATCGGTCCGGACGATCTGCGAATCAAGAGTCTCCTCGAGCGTGTCAGCGGCGGGGAGGTGCAGGAAGTCATCCTCGCCACCAACCCCACTGTCGAGGGCGAGGCCACGGCGATCTATCTGGCCAAGCTGCTGAAACCGCTCGTCGTTCGCGTGACCCGCATCGCGATGGGGCTGCCGGTCGGCAGCGACCTCGACTACGTCGACGACGTCACGATCCACAAGGCGATGGAAGGGCGGCGCGAGTTGTAGGCGCGGAGCTTTCATTAGACGAGGCCTGCGGCCCCGAACCCCGCCGCGGTCGCTCGTGGGGGCCCGAAAGCCCCACGCCCTCCCGCGGGGGCGCGCCGTACGCGCCCTGACTCAGACGGGGTCCCGCCCCAGGATCTCCCGGAGGACGCGGGTCGTCGCCGGGGCACGCGTCGCATGCTCCGGCTGCTCCAGGTCTTGCCGCAGCCGCGTCAACCCCTCCGTATCGTCGACGTCGTACCACGGCGTCATCTGTGCGACCGTGATGCCGGCGCGCTCCGCGGCGTTCACCGTGTCTTCCAGTGTGGTGGACGTGCTCCAGCGCACATCGGTGAACAGATCCGGAATCGCCTCGCCGTCGCGCGGGGTCGCCAGCCCCATGAGGTAGTAGCCGCCGTCTGTCGCCGGCCCGAGCACGACGGCCGCATCGCCGATCCGTGCGAGCGCGTCGCGGATGTGCTCGACCGGCAAGGTCGGGAGGTCGGAGCCGATCATGAGCACCTTCGAGTAGCCGGCGGCAAAAAGATCTTCGAACACCCCACGTTCGCGGGCCCCGAGGTCGCTGCCGCGTTGGGCGAGCAGCTCGGCCTCGGTGAGACCGACCGACGCGAAGCCGTCGGTGCCGCCCTCCGGTGCGTAGGCCACCCGGACCGCCACACCGGGTAGTCCGCGACAGGCGGCCAGCGTGTCTCCCAGGAATGCCGCATAGAGCTGGCGCCGGGCGGACTCCGTCGGGATCGTGGTGCTCAGTCGGCTCTTCGGCACCGATGTGCCGAGTGGTGCGCGGGCCATCACCGCTACCACCGCCCCTTGACCTTGGCCGGGCCAGACTCGGGCCTTGAGCTCGGTCAGCGAGAGGCCGCGTCGGACGAGCGCGACCACCCCGAACGCCGTCCAGACCAGCATCCGACCTTTGCGGACGACCGCCATCGTGACGCCGGCGGTCGCTCCGTACGCGAGGAGGTCCGCGAACAGCGCGGTCCCGGCCTCGTCGACCCCGACACGCATCGGCACGAACTTGAAGACGACGTTGATGAATCGGTTGGCCGCCTCCAGCACGAACGCGTCCATCACCGTCGGTGGGCGGTCGCTGATGAGCGACAGCACCAGGAAGATCTCGATGATGGCGAGCAGGTGGAAGCTGAAATGAAGCGCGGCCACGACCACGACGCGCGACCAGTCTCGCGGATAGTCGCGATGCATCCGCAGCTCGATGTCGAGCACACGAGCCGCCGCACGTTCCAACAGGGTGGTCGCGATGCCGAGGCGCGCCAGCGCGCGAAGCAGTCCGCTCGCCAACGGGATCCGGTTCCACATCAGCCAGTGGAGCCCGGTTACCAACACGGCGAGCGTCACGAGGGGGACCGCCGTGATGAGGCTGTCGGCGGCGGGCGGTCGGACGAGGACGAAGAGCGTCACGCCTCCGGCGGCGACCACGACGACGATCGACAGGGTGTAGAAGAGCGTCTCCACCGCCAACGCCGGCATCGTGCGACCGAGCGGCGCACGGTCTCTCAGATACAGCGCCTTCACCGGCTCACCCAGCGCCAGACTCAGCGGCGTCAGGTTGCCGAGCGCATCGCCGGCGAGGACAGCCGGCATGATGTCCCGGAGCCTGAAGCCATGCCCGGCCGGCATGCACCGTAGCCAGGCGAGGGCCCGCGCGACGAACCGCAGGCCCGCCAGCGCGACCACGATCACGAACGCCCATCCGATACGGACGATCCCGGCGACCACCTCGTCGACGCCGGCCCGCGCCACGAAATAGACGAATAGCGCCAGCCCGCCGGCCGCGGCTGCCACGCCGATCAGGCCGGGGTGCCGACGCGTGCGTATGGGAGCAGCGGTCATCGATGGACGGAGGTGGTCCGGTCGGGACAGGCCGGTCGGCGCACTGGCATAATCAGCGGGATGCCGTCCCTCTCGATCCAGCTGCCTGTCGCCATCATTCTACTTGGCGGCGGGCTGGTGGCCAGCTTCGCCGGGTACCGGCTGCTACGGGCGATGCTCGCGGTCTACGGCTTCGTCGGCGGCGTCATCATCACGACGCTGTTCGTCGACCAGCTCCAAACGTGGCTCGCCATCGTCGCGACCATCGTCGGTGGCTTCGCCGGTGCCGTCCTCGCCATTGCGATCTATCTCGCCGGGGTGGCGCTCTTCGGCGCAGGGCTCGCCGCATTCACGCTCAGCCTCATGATCGACGGCGAGCCCCACGTCTGGGTCCTCCTCGCGACCTCTTTGCTCGGCGCCCTCGTAGCGCTCATGGTGCGCCGCTACGTGCTGATTGTCGGCACCGCGTTTGTCGGCGGCTGGACGGCGGTGGTCGGCGGCATGGCGCTGTCCCAGCAGGAGGCGGCGCTCGCGGCCACGACCGGCGATGTCTCCCAGCTCTTTCCGATGGCGCCGCTCGCCGGTCAGACGACATTTGCGCTCGGGTGGGTGGTACTCGGCCTCGTCGGATCGCTCGTGCAGCTGCGCATGTTGAGCGGCGCGCGCGCGCGCCGCGCGCGCAGGATCGAGAAGCAGGCCAGGGGCGAACAGAAGTGATAGGATCCTGGGCTGCGAGCGTTCCTCAGTAGCTCAATTTGGCAGAGCATCCGGCTGTTAACCGGAGGGTTGTTGGTTCGAGTCCAACCTGAGGAGCCAATCTTTTCAAGAGCTTAGAGTTTCCCTCTCCTCAGACCGCCCTTCACTGTGGGGGATTTTGTGGGGACGTTTCTCCTGATTGTTCGTTTTCCGCTCCAAAAAAGGAACGTCGCAAGAACGCCCACGCCTACGTGCGTGGCCACTACCTCTCGCATATCGCCATTACGGCGGGGGGACTGGCGCGGGATATGGACAGCGACCCCGACCACGGCGCGCGCCCCGGCCAGGATGTTGTAGCGCCCGTAGTTCCCCATACGTTCTGCGCGCACCCGCGTACTAACCCCCGTCCCCGTTGCACTACCCGCCAAACAGCGGCAGGGTAAATATCTCGCCGCTTCGGCGTTCGGCTGCGTGTCGCTGTGATCGAGGGGAGATATAATCGGGCGTTGTGCTAGGATTTTTTCCGTTACCGCAGCTGCAGTTGTGACCGGCACCTGCGGACGTAGCGACTCCGCCTCCCAACATCGCTGAGTTCGACGGTCGTGTCGGCACAGACCACGAGGAGTCGGTGCGCTGTACAGCAGCACCGCCTTGACCGGCGCACGCGCAGCGTCCTTAGCCAGGTGCGCATGGAAGACGTCACGATGAATGTGGTTGAGTGGTTGGCACGTTCGGAAATGTCTACCCGTCTAGTGAGGCGCTTTTGCAACGGCTTATCCTACGGGTCTTGCGTCGGAGGCATGTCATGAAAGTGTGTCGATTCTCTGCGTTCGTATGGCTGCTGGTTGCGCTCGGCGCTGGGAACACCAGCGCGCAGGAGTTCTGGTCGTTTGGTGAGAGCCAACCGCCAACAGTAATGGAGCCATCGACCCGAACCTCGATCTCTGCCGTTGGTCTGGATGCAGTCCGACTGTGGGACGGACACATCCAATCGCTCATTCGTACTGGCGAGCTTCGGACGTCACGCATCGACACAAACACCATGTTGGCAGGCCATACCCACGAACGCCTGACCCAGCATTACCGTGGCATTCCCATTTATGGCAGTGGTGTGAACCGCGAAATCGTCGACGGCATTGCCGTCAGTCTTAGTGGCACGGTCCACCATGACATCACCATTGATACGACGCCGACCATCTCGACCGACGACGTGATGGCTCGTCTCGTACCCGCGCACGGGAATATTGTCCCCGGTTCGTTAGAACTACTCGTCCTGCCCAATCCAGACGACACGTATTCCTTGGCCTACATCGTTGACATCATCGATCTGGACGGCTTTGCGATCGATCGCGTGCTCTTGGACGCACATACCGGCGACGTTCTCCGACGCTACGACGCGATCATGACGCAGGAGGGTCACACCGCGCAGGGCCAAGGCACGCAGGGAGATACCAAAAAGCTCAGCGTGACTCGCCAGCCCACGTGGAATGTTGATCTCGCCCGCGACAGCCTGCGGCCAGCGACTATCGATGTCTACGATATGGGATTCGACACTGCCCGAGGCGAGCTTCATTATTTCGATGGAAACTCGTTCGACGACACGGAGCTGGCTTCAACCTCAGCAGGTCGCACCTGGACAGACCAAGGCGTCGTAGACACCCATGCCTACCTTGGATGGGCGTACGACTATCTCTACGAACAATTTGGTCGTCAAGGCCTCGATGGTCAGAACACCAAGATACAGGCGATGATCCATTGGCCAAATCCTGATCTCATGTGGGAGTTCCCATGGATGTTTTGTAACGCCTCGTACAATCCCTTCAACAACTTAATTTGGATCGGTGATGGTCTACCACTCGATGTGGCGCTCGAAGTATTTGGCATGCCATGCAACCCATTAGCTGGCGCGTTTGATGTCATCACCCATGAACTTGTCCACGGGGTCACCGCCACGACTTCTAATCTGATGTATTGGCAAGAATCCGGTGCCCTGGATGAAGCGTTTTCAGACATTCTCGGCGTAAGTGCCGAGTTTTTCCATGCCGCCAAAGGTAGCGGACTCCCCTATCCAGTCAATTACCAACTGGGGGAAACCATTTCGCCCGGCTCCCCCATGCGCGACATGGCTGACCCGGCTAGCGTGTTCGGGTGGAACACGTGGGACGGCAATAAATTATTTTCTCTTCCCAATCATTACGCTAGCCGATGGCTCCCAACTGATGATGAATGGCCCACAGATAACGGATGGGTACACATCAATTCATCCATTGTGAATCACGCGTTCTATTTAGCCGTCGAAAGGGGCACGAATGGGCGGTCGAAGCAGACCGTGAACGGGGTGGGTGCGAACAATCGTGCCGATATTGAACAAGCGTTTTACCAAGCCTTTACGTACCACTTGACACCAGACTCACAGATGCGAGACGCGCGGTATTGGACGATTGAACGAGCACCGACGACGGCCGCCAGGGCAGCCATTTCAGACGCGTGGGATGCCGTCGGACTTCACGGCGATCAAGACGTCTCGGTGTCAGTCAGCGGCACCAGCGGCGTCCTCGGCATAGACACCACAGGTCACTGGCAAGTCGTAGACCCAGGTAACACCGAGGTGTGCTCCGCAGGGTCGATCGCAATCGAAATCGAAATCTTGAATAAGAGTCCAAGAACATTCAACGTATCGTCGTTATATTTTGACCAGCACTCCAGTGTTGAGAATCAGCACCTAAGGGACTCCACCATGCCCCCCTCGCAGTTCCGTTCTTTTTTCGGTACCTCTTCTATTGCGCCGTACTCAGCCGTGGCAACGGGTCTCTGTTGGGTATGGGAGCAACCCGGCATTCATGTATCACTTGAACTGGATCTCCACGGGACGCACACCAACGGGACACCAGTCCCGTATTACGCGGGACGATGGCAAACCTTTTACAACGGCTCCGACTACTAGTAGCTGCAAGGTTTCGCGCGATGACACCAATACAGAACAGCACGCGACGATGGTCTTTATTGGTCGCGATGGTCATCACCGGAGTGACCCCACTGCAAGCGCAGACGCCGGCTGACCGCGGTTGGGTACACGTGAACGGCGTCTATCAACTGACGAAGGTCACCTTTACCGACACCATCACGTTCACTCAAAACGTTGAGGACGGCACGACGGTCACACCGTATACGGCCGGGAGTACTCCGGGTATTGATGTCATGGGCGGGGTCCGACTGTGGCGATATCTCGGAGTCGGTGCGGGGATCACCCAGGCAACACAGACTGGCGTGTCAACAACGTCCACAACACGGGTTCCCCATCCGTTCTATTTCAACCGACATCGTACGGCGACCGGACCGACACCGACCGATCGCACGGATACGCAAATTAACCTGTACGGCATGGTCGTGGTACCGGCCGGTCGCCGTGTCCGCGTGACGCTATTCGGCGGACCTACATTCTTTCGAGTGCAGCAGGAACTGGTCACCGCCGTCACCACGACGGACGCCTATCCATTCAACGCAGTCACGTTTCAGAGTTACGCCAAACGTCAACACGATGTGTCGACAGTCGGTTTCAATGTCGGCGGTGATGTGAGCGTGTTCTTTTCCGAACACATCGGTGTGGGTGGTATGGCGCGCTATAGCATTGGCACCCTTGCCTATACGCCGGCTGCCGGCGACACGTTCACCACTGATGCCGGCGGGTTTCATGTAGGTGGCGGATTACGGGTGAAGTTCTAACGTAACGCGAGTCTGTCAACCTCGAGACGCGCCGGGTGCAGGAACCGTGCCTATTCCCACATTCGTGCAGCCGTAGGGGAGCTACCCCGGATCGACGCCTCTTTCTCGTCCGTGTGTTTTCGCTGGAGTGCTAACCGATGACCAGTAATGCCCACGCCAGGCCGTCTGGGGACACACCGGAACCGCTGTACGACGTTAACGTCCCGACTCCGACGCACGCCGAGCTGGCGCGGACCCTGGTGGCACGCCTGACGACTGGCACGTTATGCACGCTGGCCGCCGAACCGGCGGGTTACCCCTATGGCTCGTTCGTGACGGTGGCTTTCGACGACGGCGCGCCGGTCTTTCTTGTGAGCACGATGGCCGAGCACACGAGGAATCTGCAGCACGACCCCCGGGCGTCGCTGCTGGTGGCCGAGGGGGGGTCCGCGGACCCGCTCGCGAATGGCCGTGTGACGCTCCTCGGTCCTTGCACGCAGGTCGAGGGAGACGGCGGCACCGCGCGCGCGGCGTTCCTGGCTACACACCCGAACGCCGCCTACTACGCCGACTTCCGCGACTTCGCGTTCTGGCAGCTGCGCGTGGAGTCGATCCGGTACATCGGGGGATACGGGCGGATGTCCTGGGTGGACGCGGCCGACTGGCACGCCGCCGAACCGGATCCACTCGGCCCGTCGGCCGCCGCCATCATCGCTCACATGAACGACGACCACGCCGCCGGAATCGTGCTCTACTGCAAGGCGTTCTCGAAGGCGACCGACGTCGCCACCGCCAGCATGACCGGCGTCGACCGGTACGGGTTCGAGATGTCGGTTGCGACCCCCGAAGGACCGCGGCCGGTCCGGCTGGCGTTCGCCGAGCCGGTCAGCACGCCGGAGGAGGTCCGGGCTGCCCTCGTTGCGATGCTGCAGGACGCCCGGACCAGGCTCGGTTGATCAGCCGCTGGAGTCGCGTGCCAGCAGATCGATAGCATGCCTCTGGTCTGCGTCGAGTGTTCGATCACAACTCATGTCTCTGACCGTCGGTGACCGCCTCGGCCACTACGACGTGACCGTCTTCATCGGCGAGGGGGGGGGGATGGGCCAGGTCTATCGCGTCCGCGACACCAAACTCGACCGGGACGTGGCACTCAAGGTGCTGCCCGGCTCTGAGGGCCCACTCCAGTTTCTCGGAGCGCGTCCCAACAGAAAACGCACCGCCCGGACGCTTTCCTGCGATACCCTTTCAACGGAAAGGCGTCCATGCGTTCCTGTGCTGCATGCGCGGCTGGTTGCCTGTATGGAACGGTTCGGTCCTCTCAGGAAAGAAGCGGCGCCGCAGAAAGTCGAGCGGTCGCTGCGTCCGGTCAGCGAGCCGCCGCTGAAGGATGAGCGGTAGTAAAGCTGGATGACACCCCGCAGACGCCTGGTGCGGTGGGTGCTGTGGCTCGCCGTTGGCGTCTTACTGCTCATGCGATCCGGCACGGGCATCGCCTTTCGGGACGGCGGGCAGTTCATCGCCCCATCGGTGTTCTCAGGAGCCGCCCTCGTCTGGTTCTTTGTGACCGGGACGATCCTCTGGCGGCGGGTGCGGGGACGCAAGACGTAAGCAGAGCGCCATGCCTCGTGCATACGTGGGCCGGCAAGCGTGAGATCTTCGGCCGAACCCACACACAAAATGAAGGCCGCAGCCAGGATGGTCCGTTCGCAGGGGAGAGGCAAGCGGACTTCTTGTTGGCAGCGACTCGCGAGAGTGACCGCTAAGGTCGCGGGTCAACCTGGCACTCAACTGGCAGTGTCAAGTTGAGGCTGCGGGTGGCAGTGTAGGCCGATGAGCAGCCACGCGCCGAGCGACCACGGATACCGATTCCCGCCCGCCATCATCAGCCACGCCGTCTGGCTCTACCATCGGTTCTGTCGCAGCGTCCGCGACGCGGAGGACCTCCTGGTCCAGCGCGGTGTCACCGTCTCCTACGAGACGATTCGCCAATGGTGTCTGATGTTCGGTCCGGCGTATACGCGGAGCCTGCGGCGCCGGCGCGGGCGGCTGGGCGACACGTGGTATCTGGACGAACTGTTCGTGAACATCCAGGGGCGACAGCAATATCTCTGGCGGGTGGTTGACGAGGACGGCGACATGCTCGACATGCTCGTGCAGTCTCGGCGCAATCGGCGGGCGGCCGTCCGATTCTTTCGCAAAGTGTGGAAAGGGCAAGGCCGCGTACCCCGCCGGCGGATCACCGACCAACTGCGAAGCTACCCGGCGGCCGCTCGGACCGTGATGCCGTCGGTCGTCCCCGTCACGGATCAGTATGCGAACAACCGCGCCGAAGTCTCGCACCAACCCACACGCCAACGGGAACGCCAGATGCGGCGGTTCAAGTCAGCCGCCCATCTGCAACGCTTCGCGTCGGTGCATGGCGTGGTGCAGAATCTCTTTCGGGTGGGGCGGCATCTCTTGAAGTCGGTCCACCACCGCCTCCTTCGCACACGGGCGTGCGTCGAATGGGAGACGGTGACGTGTGCCTGCTGAAAGGACGGTCTGGACTCGGCTTTGCCGGGATGAATCGCGCCACGTGGTTAAGTTGACAATGCCCTCGGCGTGGAATGTGCGGAATGTCGATGCAAACAGCACCGGCATTCCTGCTATTCCGGAAGGGCGAAGATGAACAGGTTGTTGTTGGCGCTCGGGTGCAGCTCAGGCGTCAGCTCCAGAAAGCGGCCGTAGCCGGTGCTGATCGCCACGTACTGGCGGCCGTCGACCGCGTAGGTGATCGGGAAGCCGGAGACCGGCGAGCCGAGGTTGATCTCCCAGAGGATCTCTCCCGTCCGGTCGTCGAAGGCCCGAAACCGTCCGTTCACGTCGCCGCCGAAGACGAGCCCGCCGCCGGTCGCGGCCAGCGCCATGGTGGCGGCTCGCTGCTGGTAGTTCCAAACCACCTGGCCGGTCTCGACCGAGATCGCCTGCACGCTCCCCACGTTATCGGTCCCCGGCGCGATTTCAGGACGCCAGGCGATGGCATAGAGCCGGCGCGCCTCGTCCTGCTCGTCGGGCTCGGCCATGGCACGCATCCGCGAGCAAACGTTGCGCAGTGGCATGTACATCGTGTTGGTCAGGGGACTGTAGGCGCCGGCCTCCCAGTCCTTCCCGCCACTGGCGTGCGGACAGACCAGCACCGTCTGCCCGGCCGCGGTGAAGACCAGTTCCGCGTTCTCGGACACCGCCCCCGTCGCGCCGTCGATGCCGCTGATCACGTTCTGGATAATGGTCGGGGTGGCCCACAGGAACTCGCCGGTCTCCCGGTCCAGGGTGTAGACGACGCCCGTCTTGCCCGGGATGCCGGTCACCACGCGGCGCTCCTCGCCCGGGTTCAGCCGCGGATTGATCCAGCTCACCGCGGACGGGTCCGGCCGCACCGCCGTGTCCACCAGCAGGCGCTCGAACGGGTGGTCAAGGTCCCAACTGTCGTTCAGGTGCTGGTAGTACCAGACGATCTCACCCGTGTCCCCATTCAGGGCCAGCGTCGAATTGTGGTAGAGGTGTGTCTTGTCGGTGCCGCCGAGCATGTACTTCGGCGCCGGCGACGTGACCGACGTGCCGACGTAGACCAGGTTCAGCGCCGGATCGTAGCTGGGCACCATCCAGGAGCCGACGTGCGCCCGCTCGTCGAACGGGACGTCTCCCCAGGTCTCGTCACCCGGCTCGCCGGGCGCGGGGATTAGCCGCCGTCGCCACAGCTCCTCGCCGGTCGCGGCGTCGTGCGCGGTGATGACACAGCCGTTCGGCCCCCCTCGCGGGTCGCAGCTCCGCCCAGAGAACACCTTCCCGCCGGCGACGATAGGCCCGGAAGTCTGGTTGGCCGGGTTCACCCGGTAATCGAGAATCTCCGTGTCCCAGACCACCTCGCCCGTCTCCGCGTGCAGCGCGAAGATGTGGTCGTCCATGCTGGTGTCGATGATCAGCTCGCCGTGGATGGCGATGTTACGGTTGGTGTCGATGAGGGTGCCGATCATGTAGTCGCCGAGATCGTCCGGGCGGTCCCGCCGGTGCTCCCAGATTAGGTCGCCAGTCTCCGCGTCGATGGCCTGGATGATGTCGCGCGGGTTGGGCATGAACATCACGCCGTCGCGAACCAGCGGCGTTCCCTGCTGGCGGCCCGGCCGGAGCGCACGTGACCAGACCATCCGCAGGTCGCCGACGTTGTCGCGGTTGATCTGATCCAGCGGGCTGTAGCCCCAGCCGTCCAGCGTACGGCGCCACATCAGCCAGTCGTCGGGACTCGGGTTCTCCAGCTCCGCGTCGGTGACCGGCCGGATGCGGTCCTCCTGCGCGAGGGCCGGCGGCGCGGCCACGACCGCGATGGCGGCGGCAAGAACGCCGGACGCGATACATGCCAAGCGGAACCGGAACGACCACCGACCGGATGCGAGCATGAGCCCTCCTCTGCGTTGGAGATTCCCAATGATTATGTCACTGCGGAGTCTGCTCCCGCTTGCGCACCGTCGCTCCTGCGGCGCGACGGTGCCGACTCGACGGGTATGGCAACCATGACGAATACGAGTTTTTGAACTTTCTAAAGATCTCGGCGGGCTCGGCGCAGAGTAGACGTGTGCTCTGCCTTGCTGCCTTGGGTGGCAGCGATACGGTGAACGCATCTCGGGCGACCGGCGCGGGCTACGTCCGCGGCACAAACGCAAGAAACCGGCGCGGGTTGTCGACCGTCATGGAACGGATCGTCTCATCGTCCACGCCCGCTTCCCGCAACATCGGCACGAACTGGGTCACCGTCTTCGCGTAGCCTGCGCCACCGTTGCTCTTCAGATGCTCCGCCGACGAAAAGTCGGATGCGAGCAGCACGTTGTCGACGTAGCCAGCGTCGAGCATCCCGGTGATCATCTCGACCTTGATGGCGTCGGCCTCCGGGCCTCTGGCGAGTCGATCGAAACCGACAAACGCGCCACGAGCCGCCACCGCGGTGTGCACCTCGATCTTGGGATCGGACAGACTGCCCAGGTGACCGATCACGAAGTGCGCGGGGTCGATGCCCAAGCCTTCCAGGATGTCGAGCTGGGTGAGCGCCTCGCTGCCATTGGCCGTGTGCGTGAAGATCGGAATGCCCGTCTGCAGATGTGCGCGGCCGACTGCGCCCAGTATCTTTTCTTCGCCCGGTGTCATCTCTGCTGAACTGCCGATCTCGCCAAACGCACCCCAGCGCTCCTCCTGCGCGTCCCGCACGAGCGCCTCAGCGATCTCCTCCTCATGTTGCTCGGCGATCTCGGGTGGATAGAACGGCTGAATGTAATACCCGCCGCTGGCGATGATGGGGAGACCGGATGCCTGGGACAGCCGTCGCAGAAAGTCGATGTCGCGGCCCATATCCGCGTGTCCGCCATCGACGATGCATGCTATCCCTTCTTCGGCTGCCGCGCGCACTTCCTCGAGGATGAGGTCGAAGTCCTCCATGAAGTAGCTCGGCGGGACTCCCGACAACCGCTGCGCCAGCGCCTCCGGGTTGCCACTCAGCAGCGTTTCCCAGAACGCGACGTTCAGTGACAGATGCTCGTGAAACAATGTCGCACCAGACCCGAGTGACTCGGGCGGTAGGTCTTCGAGAATTGCCCGGATGATGGCCCCGTCCGGGAAAGTGACCGAGGCGGCCGGCTGCGAGCCGGCCGCCGGTGACTCCGTGAGAGTCGACTGCGGCGCCTGGCCGCAGCCGACACCGACCCCTAGTGTGCCGATGCCCAGGAGGTGAAGCACATCGCGCCGAGTGAACGTGTTCGAATGCATGTCCTGACTCTTCCCCAGTTCCAATCGCTAGAGTCACGAGCAGTATGGCAAACTACTGGACCCGGATCTGAGCGACCGCCGCAGTTTAGATCGAACACGGTGCGACCCCTCCGCGAGACGCGGTGTGAACAATCTGTGAACAACTCCGTCCCGACACGGGCGACGGCGGCCGGGTGGGCGTCTGGCAGCGTCCGCGTGTAGAGCTCGTGCGACCACGAGACCCGGCCGTGAATCTGACACTGCCCGAGCAGGCTCGGTATAGTAAGCGCCTGTCGTCCCGCCATAGGAGGACCGATGGCCATCGAACGCCAAGCCCCGACCCCGCTCTCCGTGGCAGTGTCACTCCTGGCCGCGCTGGCCTTCGTCCTGCCGAGCACGCTCTCGGCTCAGTCCCATCAGCCGCCGCCCGAGCCGCCCGCCGAATGGGGGCCCATCTCGATCAGCATGGAGGAGATCGAGTATCCCCATCCGGTCGAGTTCATGAATTTCAGGGTCTACGGCCAGGACGTGCGGATCGCCTACATGGACGTCGCGCCGGTGGGGCCCGCGAACGGCCGCGCCGTGGTCTTCCACCACGGGGGCAGCTACTACGGCTGGTACTGGAAGGAGCAGATCGAGACCCTTACCAACGAAGGCTTCCGGGTCATCGTGAAGGACCGGCTGGGCTGGGGAAAGTCGTCCAAGCCGATCCTTACGTACAGCATGAGCCTGCACGCCTCCAACACGGCCCGGCTCATGGAGCACCTCGGCATCTCCGAGGCCGCCATCGTCGGCCATTCGATCGGTGGGCAAATGGCCACTCGGTTCGCGTTCCTCTACCCGGAGATGACGACGCATCTGGTCACCATTAATCAGATCGGCCTGACCGACAATCGAGCGGGACGAGGGTTCCGCCCGTTCGACGGCGAGATCGACGCCGACCCGGACCTGTCGCGCGCGTACGAAGCCGACGTGCGGACGGACACGCGGCGCTACGTGGAGTGGAAGCCGGAGTTTCTGGAGCACCTCCGCATTCGCCACGGGCAACGGCTGAGCGGCGACTGGCCGCGACTCGCGTACGTGCGCCGGCTCGGCGGCAACCTGCGCTCGATGGACACGGTGGTGAACGACTGGCCCCACATCCGGATAAAGACACTGATTCTCGGCGGCGAGATCGACGGGCCCAACTTCCCCGAGCACGCGCGGCGGGCGGTGGAGATTCTCCCTAACGCGGAGGTGTTCCTCATCCCGAACGTCGGCCACAACCCACACGAAGAAGTGCCCGACATCGTCAACGCCGAGCTGGTCCGCTTCCTCGGCAGCGACCCGGACGAGCCGGCGGGGGAGGGCGGACGCTAGTGGCCTGTCCGGAAGCCTTGCGGATACCCAGGTTCCTCACCACCCTGACCACCGCCGTCACGCTCGTCGGCGTCGCCGCCTTCAGCCAGGCGCAGCCGCCGATCATCCAGCCGGGCGCGCCGGGCGAGCCGAGCCGGGAGATCACGGCCGAGGAGGCGTCCGACCTGGCCGGCATCCGCTACACCGCCGGCGACGTCAAGTTCATGCAGGGGATGCTCTCGCATCACGCCCAGGCGCTCGAGATGACCGCGCTGCTCGAGACCCGTACCGAACGCGACGTGATGCGACAGCTGGCCCAGCGGATCGACATCTCGCAGGAGGACGAGATCGCGATGATGCGGGACTGGCTGCGAGAGCGCGACCAGACGGTCCCCGACGTCGACACCCATCACCAGCCGGGCTGGACCCCGATGCCGGGCATGCTGACCGACGAGGAGATGGACCGGCTTGAAGCCGCCTCCGGGGTGGCGTTCGACCGGCTGTTCCTCGAGCTCATGATCACGCACCACCGCGGCGCCGTCACCATGGTCGAGAACCTGCTCGACCAGGCGGGCGCGGCCCAGGACTCACAGCTCTACGCGTTCACCTCCGACGTCACTGCCGACCAGAGTATGGAGATCGACCGAATGGACGCGATGCTCGCGGCGCTGTCGACCGATCCGCGGGTGCAGCTTGCGGCCGGCTTCGACGATGCCGGCGAGGCGTTCTGGAACATGGCGCTGGTCGCCTCGCGCCCAAAACCTGAGGGCTTCTACGACCCGACCGCTGCCGAGACCGAGGCGGACGACGACACGGAAGAGACGGAGGACGACGAGTCGGAGGCGCGGCCCCGGCGCGGTCTGCTCAGCTTCGCCAACACCGACATGGCGTTCGCCGGCGACGTCCTGTTCGAGGGGAACTACCACGGGTTCAGCACCTACCGGGTGGAGGTGCCGGCCTCGCCGCAGCTCGTCAGCTCGGTGGTGTGTCCCGGTGGCCAGGGCGACGTCTCGGTCATCGGCGACCTGCTCATCATGTCGGTCGAGCAGACCAGAGGCCGGCTCGACTGCGGGCTGCAGGGGGTGGCGGAGCCGGTGAGCCAGGAGCGGTTCAGGGGCCTCCGTATCTTCGACATCAGCGACATGCGGCGGCCACGGCAGGTGGCCGCGGTGCAGACCTGCCGCGGCTCCCACACCCACACGCTGGTGGGCGACCCTGACGGCGAGGGCAACGTCTATGTCTACGGGTCGGGTACCGCCTCGGTGCGGTCTGGCGACGAGCTCGAGGGTTGCTCGGACGAGTCGCCGGCGGAAAACCCGGACACGGCGCTGTTCCGGATCGACGTCATCCAGATTCCGCTAGCGAGCCCCGAGGACGCACGCGTCGTCAGCCGGCCGTTCGTCTTCCGGGACCCCGAGACCGGCGACGCTGCGGGCCTGTGGCGGGGCGGCGACCACGGCCCCGGCACCCAGCGCACCAGCGAGACCAGCCGGTGCCACGACATCACCGCCTATCCGGAGATCGGACTGGCGGCCGGCGCCTGCTCCGGCAACGGCATCCTGCTGGACATCTCCAACCCGCTGAGCCCGGTCCGGATCGACGAGGTGGTCGACCCCGGGTTCGCCTACTGGCATTCGGCGACGTTCAACAACGACGGCACCAAGGTGATCTTCACCGACGAGTGGGGCGGCGGCGGCCGCGCCCGCTGCCGGGCGTCCGACCCGAGACAGTGGGGCGCGAACGCGATCTACGACATCGTCGACGGCCAGCTCGAGTACCGCAGCCACTACAAGCTGCCCGCCCCGCAGGGTGAGACCGAGAATTGCGTCGCGCACAACGGCTCGCTGGTGCCGGTGCCCGGCCGCGACATCATGGTGCAGGCCTGGTATCAGGGCGGCATCTCGGTCTTCGACTTCACCGACTCGGCCAACCCGGTCGAGATCGCGTACTTCGACCGTGGCCCGCTCGACCCCGACCGGATCGTGATGGCCGGCTACTGGTCGGCTTACTGGTATCGCGGCTTCATCTACGGCACCGAGATCGCCCGTGGCCTCGACGTCCTAGAGCTGCTGCCGAGCGAGTTCCTGACCGAGCACGAGATCGTCGCCGCCTCGACCGTAGCGCCGGCGACGTTCAACGCGCAGGACCAACGACGCATCGACTGGTCGACCCGGCCGGTGGTGGCGCGGGCCTACCTCGACCAGCTCGGCCGGGCGGACACGCTGAGCACGGGGCGGCGGTCCGCCCTATCCGGGCTGCTGGATCGCGCCGACGCGGCGCTGGCGGATGGCGCCGAGGCCGGGTTGGCCGGGGAGCTGACGATCGCCGCGTCGGAGGTGCGGCGCGAGGCGGGCGCGGCGAGCGGGCGCAGCCAGGCGCGGCTGGAGGCGCTGGCGGAGAGCCTGACCAGCCTGTCCGAGGTGCTGCGGTAGGCGCCCGCACCGTCAGGCCACTAGTGCCGGTCCGCGGCCGGGCTCGAGCCGTCAGGTAGCGCGTAGGCAGCTATGCCGTCCTGAAGCTGCACGATTACGTACTGCCGGCCCTCGTGCATCCAGCTCGACATCCCGTATCGCGTCACGCCAGGAATCTCCACCGACGCCAGCCGTTCCCCGGTCTGCTTGTCAATCGCAAATAGCTGCGGAGTGTTGTCGGCCGTCCGGCCCCCCGCCATGAGCATGGTCGGGGTGACGACCATCGCGGTGCCGCCGGGGCGTCCGCGATTCAGCTCGACGCCGTCGACTCCCTGCAGGAGTGGGTGATTCCTAATGAGGTCCTGCTGCTCCTGCGGTGCATCCCCGTTTGGGATCACCCACAGATGCTCGCCGGTGTTCATGTCGATCGCCGTGATCCGCCCGAGTGGACCCTTCCAGATCGGAAGGCCGTCGATGGTGGCGTCCGGACCTCCACCGACGCTGGTCGCCACTGCGGCCCAGTCGGAATGCGTCACGCCCGACTGTTCCCGTTCATCGAGCGGCGACTCGTTGCCGGGCACCACCTGTAATCTGAAACAGCCGCTCCCAGACGTGACGAACATGATTCCCGACGTGGGGTCGGCGACGGGCGGCCCGGTAATGTTGGTGCCGCCGCCTCCGCCGGGACAGTTCCAGGCGGGGCCGGCCGGGTCATCCACGGACCTGGGGGGGTTGAACATCGGGTTGAAGAGGTTGTTCTCCGTCGCCACCCGACGAGCCGCCTCAAACACCTCCGGGGTGTAGTCGATCAGATGCTCCTCGGTCCGCCCCTGGAGGTCGAACGGCGCGGGCCGGGTCGGAAAGGGCTGCGTCGGCGACAGCTGCTCGCCGGGGATGTTCGACGGCGGGACGCGCCGCTCCTCGATCGGCCAGATCGGCTCACCGGTCTCGCGGTTCAAGGCGTACACCCACGACTGCTTCGTCGCCTGGAAGATCCCCTTGATCTCGCGCCCGTCCACGACCACATCCATCAAGATTGGCGCCGTGGGCGTGTCGTAGTTCCAGACGTCGTGATGGACCATCTGGTAGTGCCACCGCCGTTCGCCGGTTTCGACATCGAGCGCGATCAGGCTCGCGGCGAAGAGGTTGTCGCCGGGGCGGTGGCCGCCCCAGTAGTCGATCGTGGCACTGTTCGTCGGAATATAGACCAGTCCGAGCTCCGGGTCCGCCGACATCGGCGCCCACGAGGAGACGTCTCCGGTCCATTCCCAGGCGTCGTTCTCCCAGGTGTCGTGGCCGAGCTCACCGGGCCGTGGAATGACGTGGAACTTCCACTTGAAATCTCCCGTGCGGGCATCGTACGCGAGGATGTCGCCGGGCACGTTCTCGACCCGCGTCTGCAGATAGCCTTGCTCGGCCGAGTTGCCGATCACCACGGTGTCGTTGACCACGATCGGCGGCGACGAGCTGGTGATGTAGCCGATCTCCAAGGGGATACCGGTATTCGGATCGTAGGGGCGGTCCATGCTGGTCCACGGGCCCCAGTCCGCAATCAGATCCTCCACCAAATCCACCGTCCCGCTGGTACCGAAGTCGGGCACCGCCACCGGTCGTCCCCAGTTCTCGAGCGGGCGGCCGGTCTCGGCGTCGAGCGCGTGCAGGAAAAAGCCGGGGGACGTGATGAAGACCACCCCGCGGCCGTCGATCTCGCCGAACGCGATGCCCTTCCCATAGCCTTTACGCATCGAGTACTCGTAGCGGGAAGTGTTCGGCTCGGTGAAGCTCCAGAGCAGCTCGCCGGTCTCCGGGTCGAGCGCGACGACGTGACGGCGGTTACCGCTGACCGTGATCAGCTTGCCGTCGATATAGGTCGGCGTGGCTCGCGCCGTGCTGGGGCCGAAGCTGGCCGCATGCCAGCGCCACGCGACCTCTAGTTCTTCGAAATTCGCGGGAGTGATCTGCTCGGCTGGCGTGTACCGGGTGTGCCAGGCGTCGCCACCCAGATATGTCCATCGGGCGTCTTCGGTCCCGGGTCCCTGCGCGATCACAGACCCCGTGGCCCAGAGACCGCAGGCCAGTGCCACCGCGAGCCCGAGCATGAATGACCGTGTTCGAGTGGCCCCACGTCCTTCGCCGTTCATCGTCTCTACTCCTGCACTCTGGTCGGCGCAGCCCGAGCACCAGACCGCCCTACGGGCAGTCATCGTAGCACCACCTCCGACATGTTGCCCGGCCAGTGGCGTCCCGGGACCACGAGGGATGGATTCTCGGGGCCGGGACTGGTATATCTAGACCCGAAATCGCCGGATGGGACGGGATGAGGAGAGTCGAGCATGGCTGAGAGACGAGATCACACGGACGGCTCGGTTCGACGGGAGAGCCGCAGACGCTTCTTCCGACTCCTGGCGGGCAGCCCACTGCTGGCCGCGGCGTATCCGGCCCTGCCGCCGAGCTGGCAGGTGGCGGTCGCGCGGGAGTCGCTTCGTGGCGCGACGGCCGGTCCGAGGCCGGCGGGCATTCCCTGTCCCGACTGCGGACAGGAGATGGTCTTCCCGGCTGCTGCCAACGCCCGTCCCGCGGCGCAGGACGCGGGCGCCGTCGTCCCGGATCGCAACCGGTTCCTGGAAGGTCAGCTCACCGGCCAGGTCGTCGATGCCGTCGAGCTGGCGGTCAACGTGTGGGACATGGAGATGACCACCCACGCGAACAACTTACCCGAGCACTGGGCGTACCTGCACCTGGGGGTCGACGACTTCGAGACGCGAGTCGCGAACCGGGAGGGCTTCAACCGGCTCATGCTCCGTCCCCGGCGGCTCGGGCAGGACGTGAGCACCTTGGACACGTCGGTCGAGCTCTATGGCAAGCGATTCGACGTGCCGCTGTTCACCTGCCCGGTCGCGGCCCTGCGCGCCTTTCACACCGAGGGCGAGGTGGGAGCGGCCCGGGCGGCTCGAGGGCGAGGCGTGCTGACGATCCAGTCGCACGAGAGCTCACAATCGTACGAAGACATCGCCGAGGCGCGGGGCGAGCCGCACTGGTTTCAGCTCTACATCAGACCCGACTGGAACGTCGTCAAGCGGTCGATCGACCGGGTCGAGGCGGCGGGCTGCCAGGTCTTGGTGTGGACCATCGACCTGCTTGGCGGCAGCAATCGGGAGCTCGCGCGACGCGCGTCTGGCGCCGAAGGGACGAGCGCCGCGTTCTGCCAGAACTGCCACAACCACCAAGAGGGGTATCAGAGGCCGATGCGTCGTGAGCTTGAGGGGCCGGCCGGACCTCGCCCGGCGCAAGACTGGGACTACCTGAAGCGGCTCAAGGATGCGACGTCAATGAAGGTGCTCGTGAAGGGTGTCGTCACGCGCGAGGAAGCCGAGCTCGCGATCGAACACGGTGCGGACGGCGTGTACGTGTCCAACCACGGTGGTCGCGGAGTGAACATGCTCCGCGGCTCCATCGACGCGCTCCCGGAGGTCGTGGAGGGCGTCGCGGGACGGGTGCCGGTGCTCATCGACAGCGGCGTCCGCCGGGGCGCAGACATCTTCAAGGCGCTGGCGCTCGGCGCCGACGCGGTGGGGATCGGTCGCCCCTACGTATGGGGCCTCGGCGCGTTCGGCGAGGAGGGGGTCGACCGGGTGCTCGACATCATGCTGGACGAGTTCAGGATGATCATGAGGCAGACCCGAACCACCGCGATCGATCAGATCGGATCGGAGTTCGTGATGGAAGGGCGTCCCATCATGACGCGCCACCACGGACTGGGCTTCAGCCTCTGATCAGGGCGCCGGCACCAGCTTGCGTACCCACCCGTCGCCCTTGGTCAGCAGATAGAGCTCGCCGGCCGAGTCGATCCCTAGACGAAGGTCAACCCGGTCGCCGGGGGCGTAGGTGTTCGGGAAGCCGGCCACGTCAACGAGATCCTGCTCGCGGCCCCCGATCACCAATCTGACCTCCGTGATTTGGACCGGCGGACCGGCGTCGAGCGTGTCGGCGTCGATGACGAACAACCGGCCCCGCGGGAAATCGGTAAAGACGTATTTGCCCCGCAGTTCGGGAATCGCCCGCCCTCGATAGACGAACCCTCCGCCGACGGCGTTACCCTCGTCGTGGTCGTACTGCGCCACCGGATAGACGAACTCGCGGTCATCTGCGGATGGTCGGGGATAGACGGGTCCGGGCCCCGCTCCCACGGTGTAGCCGCTCGCAAACGTCCCCTCGCGAAGCCGCCAGCCGTAGTTGGCGCCGGGCATGCCGAGATTGACCTCCTCGATCTGGTTCTGGCCGATATCCCCGATGAACATCCGGCCGTCCGTGTCCCACGAAAAGTGCTGGGGATGACGGAGGCCGTAGGCCCAGATCTCGGGAGCCACGCCGTCGCTGTGGACGAACGGGTTGTCCGGTGGAATCCCGTAGCCCTTGGTTCCGTCCCCGGCGAGCGGGTCGATGCGGATGATGCCGGCGTGCGGGACGGCCAGTGATTGGCCGTGGTCTCGGGGGTCGTGCGCCGCCCCACCGTCGCCGAGGCAGGCGTAGAGCAGGCCGTAGTCCGGCGACCCCGCGTCGGCGTGGGGGTTGAACGCGATCGTGCCGATGTTGTGGTTCGGGGCGAACTGGCCGATTCGAAAGACCTCGCGTGAGGAACCGCTGAAGACGTCGGCGCTCGGATCGGTCACCGTCCACTCGCGAATCACGCTTTCGTGGCTTTCCGCATCGTCATCCAGGTAGTCGGCGATGCCGGTGTCCGAGCCGGCGCTGTACGCCGTGTAGAACTTGCCGAACCCGGGCGTGCCTTCGTCGCCGAACTGTGGATGGAAGGCCACGCTGACGAGACCGGTCTCGTTCGGAAACATCGAATCGTCGAAGCCGACGTCCTGGTCGCGAAGGTCCAGAAAGATGGTCGGAGTCTTCCCGCCTTCGTCGGTCAGGTACAGCGGCCCGCGCAGGTCGTTCAGCGCCAGCCGGCCAGAGCCGTCTCCCACGGGTACCAGGTACTGGATACGTGCATACGCGGGGTTGGTTTGGCGTCCCTCGCTCGAGTCCGAGGTCCGCGGGACACGTACGAACTCCTCGGCGCCGACGACCAGGTCGCCCTTCCGAATCTTCTCCGGGATCGGGTTCTCTAATCGCTCCGATTGGGCGCCGGCCGTGCAAATCGCGGGGAGAACGGCCAGGGTGGACACGAGGCTGAGAGGTCCTGTAAGACGCATGCGGAAGTATGAGGCGAGGGCATGGAGTAGGTCCAACCCTGCTTCTGCCGATCGGCTTGCTATGATGTCGCTGAATCGGTCCTGACTCCTACAGCGCTATGGCCTTCAACGTCGGTGACACGCGTCGCTTCCTCACTCGGCTCTCGCTGACTGTCTGCTTCATTGTCGTTGGTCTGACGACCGCCAGCCTTCGCGCGGAGGACTGGCCGCAGTGGCGGGGCGTCGACAGAGACGGCGTCTGGACCGACACCGGCGTCGTCGAGCGGTTCCCAGACAGTGGTCTCCAGGTGAGGTGGCGTGTGCCGATCCGCGGCGGCTTCGCTAGCCCCGCGGTCGCGGGTGGACGTGTCTTTGTCCTCGACTACGAGGAGACGCCGGGCAGCCGCACCATGGATGGTACCGAGCGTCTTCTGGCGCTTGATGAGGAAACCGGCGCGGTCCTGTGGACACAGACCTGGCCTGCCGCGTACCGCAACATCCAGTGGAAGTTCGCCAACGGCCCGCGCACGCCGCCGACCGTCGACGGCGACCGCGTCTACGTGCTCGGTGCGGCGGGGATGATCTCGTGTCTGGATGCTGCGACCGGTGAGGCGGTCTGGCAGGTCGACACCGCGGCCGAGTACGGCGCCACGGTGCCGGTGTACGGCGTGTCGCACGCGCCACTCGTCGAGGGCGACGTCCTGATTATCGTCGTCGGTGGCGAGCCCGATGCGAAGATCGTCGGGTTCGACAAGGCGACGGGAGAGGAACGGTGGCGCGCGCTGGAGATGACGTCGGAAACCGGCTACTCGTCGCCGATCGTCATCGACGCGGGCGGCGTGCGACAACTGATCTTCTGGCACGCGACCGCCTTGGTGTCCCTCAATCCCGAGACGGGCGAGACGTACTGGGAGCAGGCGTTCCGGAACACGGGCGGACTGTCGATCGGTACGCCGGTGCGCAGCGGCCGGTATCTCCTCATCAGCCAGTTCCGGACCGGGTCGATGATGATGGCCCTCAACCGCGACAGCCCGACGGCGCGGATGCTCTGGAAGGGGCAGAGCCGCATTGAGCTGCCGCACATGACCGAGGGACTGCACGCGATGATGTCGACCCCGATCATCATCGGTGACTATCTGTACGGGGTCGGCAGCTACGGTGAGCTGCGTGGCCTCGACGCCACGACCGGGGAGCGACTCTGGCAGAGCGATGCCCTGACGCCGCAGGGCCGATTCGGGACGGCGTATTTCGTGCGCAACGGCGACAGGTACTTCGTGACCAACGACGCTGGCGAGTTGGTCATCGCGCGGTTCACACCGGAGGGTTACGAGGAGATCGATCGGACCCCGCTGCTCGAGCCGACCCTGCACACGCGGGGCGGTGCGTCGGGACGGTGGAGCGACCGGACGGTGTTGTGGGCCCACCCCGCGTTTGCGAACGGACACGTCGTGGCGCGGAACGACCGCGAGATTATCCGAGCCTCGCTCGTGGCCGCCGACTACGCCGACGACATCACCGCCGTCCCCGTGCTGACGGCCCGGTCCGGCGCCGCGCCGGATGCGCGCGCCGTCCTGGAGGCGGCGGCCGACACCATGGGCGTGACCGACATGACGTCCATCCAGTATTCCGGGACCGGCTGGATCGGCGGGGTCGGCCAGAGCTACGCCCCGGATCAGGATTGGCCGCGGTTCGAGTTGGCCAGCTACACGCGGACCATCGATTTCGACACCTACTCCTCCAAGGAAGAGATGGTCATTCGGCAGGGGCGCTATGCCGCCCGCGGCGGCGGGGCCCCGATTCGTGGCGAACGGCGACGGAGCGTGCTGGTGAGCGGCACCCGCGCCTGGAACATCGAGGGCGATCGCGTCGTCCCCATGCCGGCCGCCTCCGAGCGACGCATGCTCGAGATCCTGCTGACCCCACACGGGTTCCTCAAGGGGGCGATGTCCAGCCACGCCACGGCGGTGACGCGGAACGAGTATGGAGGACGGGTGACCGTTGTCTCGTTCCTCGCGCTCGGCCGGTACCGGGTGAACGGGACGATCACCGAGGACCATGTCGTGCAGCGGGTTCAGACCTGGCTTCCGAATCCCGTGGTCGGGGACATGTACTACGAGACGGTCTACACGGAATACGAGGATGTGGGTGGGGTGCAGTTTCCGATGCGCTGGCATCAGCATCAGGACTACGATGACGGCGCCCACCAGCCGAATGTCAGCGGCGGCGACCACGCGTTCGGTCTCGAAACCATCAGCGACGTCCGCATCAACGTGGACGGTGCGGCGCTCACGGTCCCGGATGCAGTTCGGGGTGCCACCGTCCCGCCGGTTGGCGTGGAGACGGAGCAGCTGGCTGATGGGGTGTGGTTGCTCGGTGGAGGATCCCACAACAGTGTGGCCGTCGAGTTCCGGGACCATGTCGCGGTCATCGAGGCGCCGCTGAACGAGGCGCGGTCGCTCGCCGTGATCGAGGAGGTGATGAGCCTCGCGCCGACCAAACCGATCCGGTTCATCGTGAATACGCATCACCACTGGGACCACCTGGGTGGGCTGCGTACCTACGTGCACGACGGCGCGACCGTGATCACCCACGAAGGCAATCGCCCGTACTACCAAGAGGTGCTGAGGGCACGGCCGTGGTTGCTCGACCCCGACCGGTTTTCGCTGTCTCCGCCGGAAGAGTGGTCCGAAGGCTACATCTTCGAGACCGTGGGCGAGAAATACATCCTCGGGGATGAGGGGCGCACGGTCGAGCTGCATCACGTGCGGGGACTCGATCATGTGGCGGGGATGCTGATCGCCTATTTCCCGCAGGAGAAGCTGGTGGTCGAAGCGGACCTCTATACACCGCCGCCGCCCGGCGACTCATCTCCCGGCACGCCCAGTGCCAGCAGCCGGACCTTCTATGAGAACCTGCAGCGATTGAACCTGGACGTGGAGACGATCGTGCCCATTCACGGACGTCCCACGTCAATGTCGGCTTTCGTGGAGTTCGTGAGGCGAGCGGAGTAGTGTTGCACGAGCAGCCTGCAGCCGCTCAACCGTGGCGACCATCGGGGAGAACGAGTCATGGCTAAGACAGGCGACACTCGGCCGGACGATCCGCAGCCCAAGAACGCGAACGGTCTCACGCGCCGAGACTTCGTCAAGACGGGAGCCGCGGCGGGGCTGGGGGCCGGCGCCCTGCTGGCACCGGACCAGGCCGACGCGCAGGTCGAGGTTTCCACCACGGGCCCCGACGGCACCGCGTGGGATTACGAAGTGGACGTCGTCATCGCGGGGGCCGGGTGCGTGGGCCTGACGGCGGCCATCCGCGCGCGCGACCTCGGGGCGAGCGTGCTCGTGGTCGATTCGAACTTCGACCCTGGCGGCCGGATGTTGCACAGCGGCGCGTTTCTCTCGCTCGGCTGAGGCGACCCGGTCCAACGTCTGGACATGAAGGGCGAACGCGACCACGAGGGCTTCATTACCGTCGATCCGGCCGAGTCCTCGGAGGAGCTCGACGACAGTGTCGACCTCCTGTTCACGGACCTCACCGACTGGTCGGTCCTCGACACCAAGGCCCAGAGCCCGTACCGCTACAACGAGCGGGAGCTCGCGCGCTCGTGGGCCGAGCACTGCCCGGCGACCCGACAGTTCCTGATCGACAACTATGTGCGATTCACGCGGGTCAGCGGTACGCATGGCGGCGGAGGTCTGTCGCGCGCGCGCGGGGCGCGCTGCTTCCTCATGCTGGGCGACCGCACCGACATCAAGGCGGGGACGATTACCGCCGAGGACGCCGGCGTCGCCGACCCCGAGCGCACGAGTCCGTTCGCGCCGGTGCAGATGAACGACGCGAGTCGCTCGGTCGGACCCAACGCCGTCAGCAACGGGGTGGCCCTCGCCCGGCCCCTGGAGTTCTCGGCCCGCGAGAAGGGCGTCGAGTTCATGTTTCATCGGCACTTCGACGATCTCGTCCGTGAGCAGCCGTTTTCGGGCCGGGTGGTCGGGATCCGAGCCCACTACTCGCCGCGCCATCACCCCGAGACCGGCGAGCTGCTGCAGAGCTACTGGCAGAATGGCAATGTCGAGGAGCAACGGGAGACGATCAGCATCAGGGCCCGCCGGGCCGTCATCCTGGCCAGTGGGGGCCACGCGGGCAATCCCGAGGTCCGCAGCATGTTCTATCCCGCGATGCGGGAACCGGCCTTCCCGACCAGCGGCTACGCGTTCCAGGGACCGCATGGTCAGGACGCCAGCGCGCTCACGGCGGGATTGAGGATCGGCGCCAACCTGGCGGGCATGCAGCAGAACCTCTCGTATCCGACGACGTTCCACATCTCGACCCGCCTCGGGACCCGCGACGCGTACACCACGCATGATGCCCGGTCACCCGACGTTCGGCTTCCGCGGATCCGCCGGCGTCAACGTCGGCAGCGCCGGCTTCGAAGAGTTCATCGCCGTGAATCAGGTCGGGAAGCGCTTCTTCAACGAGGTCCGTCTTCCCACGCGGCCTCAGATGAGCGCGTATCCGGGTGGCCGTGGCGCTCCGGGTAAGGGGCTGGAGCACACACCGCTCGACTGGCGCAACTGCCGGAAGGAGTGGGTCCGAGAGATGTACAGCTACGACCACGGGCTCGATGCCGCGCTGGCGATCAACGAGGGGTCGAAGCCTCCCCACTACTACTCCGGACCGCTGTGGGCGATCTTCGATCAGGAGGCGGTCGAGCGCACTGGGTGGGAGCTCCGTCACCCCCTACGTGTCGGACAACGGCTACTTCTTCAAGGCCGATACCATTGAGGAGCTGGCCGAGAAGATCACCGCGGGCCATGAGTTCCAGCGGGTTCCGCTGAGCCACCTGGCCGATACCGTGGCCACCTGGAACAGCTACGTCGATGCCGGGGCCGATCCCGACTTCGAGCGCGAAGCGGATGCGCCAATGAACCGCATCGCGACCCCACCCTTCTATGCGCTCTCGATTATGGTGATCTGGCACGACTCCTACGGTGGTCTTCGCGTCAACGGCCGGCAGCAGGTCGTCGACATGCAGGGCCAGGTCATCCCGGGTCTCTACGCGGGCGGCGAGGCAGTGGGGGGGGGCTCAATAAGCATGGCCTCGGCAAGGGACACGTTCACGGCTACGTCGCCGGTACGCATGCCGCCGAAAAACCTTCGGACTGACCCCGGCGCCGGCGGGGACGACGGCGAACCGCACGCCACCCGGGTCATCGTCTGGGACGCACCGCCGACCGTCGAGCGCGGGAAGCGCTTCGGTATCAAGCTGGGGGTCACATGCCCCTCCCAGTGCGAGCCGAAGGGGTGGGCGGTCGACGTGCGCGACCACGAGGGAACGCGGCAGGTCACCGCGACCTTGAGCGACGCGCCGTGGCCCGGCACCGCCACGCTGTACTACGCGGAGGTCGACCTGACGGCGCCAGACGCGGAGGGGCTCTTTTCCTGGGAAGCGACAGCGCCGGGCAGCGGCGCCGAGGTCCCGCACGCCGCGGGCACCGCTCGCTTTGGGGTGAGAGTCGTCCCCCCGCCGGAATGCCTGGTGACGGTTGTCGCCGTCGACGCGGAACGTCACACACCGGTCAGCGGGGCCAAGGTCGTGATGCACCCCTACCGAGCGGTGACCGACGAGCGCGGCGTGGCCGAGGTCAGGGTTCCGAAGGGTGCCTACCGGCTCTTCGTCTCCGGACCGAACCACGTGCCGTTTCGCCAGGATGGCGAGATGACGACCGACGTGACGATCAGGGCGGAGCTGGCGTTGGACGTCGGACTCTCGGACGCCGATATCTGGTCATGATTGGACGGGGCTTCGCCCCGAACCCCCACTCGGCCCTCGCGGGGGGGGACCCCGTCGCCCCACGCCGGTCCTCGCGAGGCGCGCCGTGCGCGCCTTGGGCGGGAGAAATGTTCTGATGAGGAAGATCGCAGTCGGTGTGCTCGGTCCGACGTTGCTCATCGCCACCGTGGCCGGCGCCCAGCCGGTGGTCGAGTCGGTCGTCTTCGGGCAGGGGCAGCAACTCTACCAGGACCACTGCACGCTATGTCACCAGGACGCCGGCACCGGCAATCCGCCGACATTCCCGGCCCTGAGCGGTAACGATCGGCTCGGGAACCCTGGTCGGATCGTCAGCACCATCCGGCAGGGCACCGGCACCATGCCTCCCTTCCCTGAGCTGAGCGCGGCGGAGATCTCCGCCGTCGCCACCTACATACGCAACGCGTGGGCGAACGGCTTTGGCGGACTGACGACGGCAGACGCAACCGCCGTGCTGGAGGGACTCGAGGCAGACGGCGACCTGGCGTCCGTCTGGGACGGCGTCTTCACCGAGGGTCAGGCGGAACGCGGCCGGGCCGCGTACCCGGGTGCTTGCGGCCTGTGCCACGGGCGTAGATTGAATGGCGCGCCGGACGATCCGGATATGCAGTCAACGCCTCCCCTGGCGCGGGCGAGGTTCCTCCGCAACTGGGACGGGAGATCGCTGGCCACGCTGTTCGAATACACGCGAGCGACGATGCCCGACGACAATCCCGGCTCACTGACCGACGAAGAGTACGTCGATGTCATCGCCTACATGCTCTCGGTCGGCGGCATGCCGGCGGGAGAGGCCGAGCTCCGACCCGACCTGGGACGTCTCGCACGCGTTGTCATCGAACCACAGCCATAGCCGGGGCCCGGGGAAGGTTGTTGGTTCGAGTTCCACCTGAGGAGCCAAATCTTTTCGTGAGCGTCCTGTAGCTGCAAGGTGGTCCGGCGCTCTCCGGCCCTCCGTCCAATCGTGAACCTGGTCGTCCCGTTCGTATGAAGTCAGCGTCGTCATCCATGCGGACGCGCCCGCAAAAGAAATCTGCGATTCGGCCGAAAGCTCGGCCGGATGTTTCACGGTCTCCGGCCGGACTTCGGACGGGTTACCGTACGCGGTGAAGTTCTCTGAGCCCACCCGACCTTCAGGCTGTGAACAGCCCAAAGCTGCGGCGCTCAGCGCGAGGACGATCCTTGGGAATCTGAATCTCATGACTTCTCCTCAGCGAGGCTGCTTGCTACGAGGTGAACGCTCGATACCGGGCCCCTTGAATATGGAAACGGCGGATTGCATGGAACCGAACGGGAGATTGACTTCCATCCAGCGGCGACGCTCCATCCCGACACGGGCCACGCGGTCTTGTGGGCGTGTGGCGAGGCCGCCGTGTACACTCCTATCTCGCCTCCCAGTGAGCTAAACGGTACTCAACACTTTGAACGTCTACCGGATTCATGGGTACACCCCGGTCATGACTCGATCTCCAGGGGCCGGCGCCCTCCTCGCGGTGATCGTGGGATGCTGCGTGGCGGTGACTCCCGCCGCCGCGCAGGGCCAGCTCGAACGCGGTGCCCGCGAGTCAAGCTCGACGACCGCGGCCATCCTGCCGTTCGTCAACATCAGTGGTGCGCCAGGCGATGACTGGATCGGGGCCGGCATCGTCGAAACCCTCACGGCGACGCTCGAACGCCTCTCGCAGCTCGATGTGACAAGCCGCGACGGGATTGCCGGGGCGCTGCGCGCCGCGGAGCTGTCCGGGACCCGCCCGGTCGACCACGCCGTCCTGCTCGAGGTCGGCCGGTCCTTGGGCGTGGATTGGGTGATGACCGGCGCGTACCAGCGACAGGGGGACCAGCTTCGTATCACGGGACGGCTCCTCGACGTCGCCACCGGGACCATCGTTCGGACGATGAAGTTCGACGGGCCGATTGATGATCTCTTCGTCCTCCAGGACCAGATCGCGGCCGATCTCGAGGACGGTGTCATGTCGGAGACGGATCGGAGTTCCAGCGACCGCGCGTCGAGCAGTCAGCCAGATCGGATCCCGCGGCCGAGCCCGGCTCCGGCGCCCGATGCAGATGCCGGATCGGAGATCTTGCCCGCGCCTGGCACTGGTGGGTTCGCGGGACCTGGGGCCATCGACGGTCCCCCTCCGCCGGTGGCGCCAGAGGTGATCCGACGCGACGAGCGGGGACGGGCCACCATCCGCGCGATTGAGTTGACCGAGGGCATCCTCCTCGATGGGCAGCTCGACGAGCGCGTCTACCAAGCGGTCCCGGCCATCACCGGGTTCATTCAGCAGGCGCCCGACGAAGGCGCTCCGGCCACGGAGAAGACCGAAGCGTGGATCATGTTCGACCGAGAGAACCTGTACGTGTCGGGTCGCGTGTGGGATTCGGCGCCAGAGAGCGAATGGGTGGCCAACGAGATGCGGCGCGACACCAGCACCCTTCGCCAGAACGACACGTTCGCCGTGATCCTCGACACCTTCTACGACCGGCGCAACGGTGTCGCGTTCTACACCAATCCCCTCGGCGCGCTCGCGGATTTCGCCCTCACCAACGAAGGGAATCCGAACAGCGACTGGAACCCGGTGTGGGACGTCCGCACGGGCCGATTCGACGGCGGCTGGACGGTGGAAATGGAGATCCCGTTCAAGTCGCTCCGGTACCGACCGGGACCGGAACAGATCTGGGGCGTGCAGCTCCGGCGCAACGTGCGGCGCAAGAACGAGTGGAACTACATCACCCCGCTCCCGATCTCGGCCGGGTCTGGACCCGGAGGGATCTTTCGCGTGTCGGAGGCCGCCACGCTGGTCGGGCTCGGCGTGCCGAGTGGCAGCAAGAATCTCGAAATCAAGCCGTACGGCATCGGTGGCATGAGCACCGACCTCAACTCCGTACCGGCGACGCGGAACGCCGGCGACGGGGACATTGGCTTCGACGTCAAATACGGCTTCACCCAGAACCTGACCGCCGATTTCACCTACAACACCGACTTCGCGCAGGTCGAGGTGGACGAACAGCAGGTCAACCTGACCCGGTTCAGTCTCTTCTTTCCCGAAAAGCGCGAGTTCTTCCTCGAGGGCCGTGGCATCTTCGACTTCGCCCGGGGCGGCATCACCGGCGGGTCCCGCCGCGCGTTGCGCCGAGGCGGGAGCGGCGGCGGCTTCTTCGGCGGCGGCAATGCGCCGACGATGTTCTTTAGCCGCCGGGTCGGTCTCCAGGGCGGCACCGTCGTGCCGATTCTCGGCGGCGGTCGGGTCACGGGAAAGATGGGCGCGTTCGACATCGGTCTGTTGAACATTCAGACCGACGACGAGGAGATCTCGGGCGCCGAAATGACGAACTTCACCGTCGTGCGGCTGAAGCGTGACATCCTGCGTCGCAGCAGCGTCGGGGCGATCTTCACCAACCGCTCCGTGTCGCTCGCTGGCGACGGGGCGAGCCAGGCCTACGGCCTCGACTCGACCTTTTCCCTCTACGAGAACGTCAGCATTCTCGGCTACGTGGCGAAAACACAGACCCCCGAGGTCAGGGGCCAGGACACGAGCTACCAGGGCCGGTTCAACTACGGCGGCGACCGCTACGGATTTCAGGCCGAGCACCTGGTCGTCGAGGACAACTTCATCCCGGAGGTCGGCTTTCTCCGACGCGACAACTTCCGCCGAACCTACACGACCGGGCGTTTCAGCCCGCGCCCCCGCTCGATCGACGCGATTCGACAGTTCAGCTTCGAGAGCAGCTTCGACTACATCGTGACCGCCGACACCGGCGTGGTGGAAACGCGCCAGTCGCAGCTCGGCTTCTCGACCGAATTCGAAAACAGCGATCGGGTGGGATTCAGCGTGGCGGATAACTACGAATTCCTGTCCCGACCGTTCACGCCGGGACCGGGTGTCACGTTCCCGGTCGGCGGCTACAGCTTTCGCGACGTCGAGGCGACCTATTCGCCCGGCGCGCAGCATCGTCTGAACGGGACCTTCACGCTGCGGGCGGGCGAGTATTTCAATGGCGACATCCGGACGGTCGGCTTCTCTCGCGGACGCGTCGAGCTGACGCGGCAGTTCTCGCTCGAGCCGAGCGTGTCGGTCAACTGGATCGACACGCCGCTCGGGTCGTTTCGCACCGACCTGGTCGTCTCGCGCGTGAACTACACGTTCACCCCACGCATGTTCTTCAGCGGGTTGATTCAGTACAACTCGAGCACCAACACCATCAGCAACAACCTCCGGCTGCGGTGGGAGTACTCACCCGGGAGCGAGTTGTTCGTGGTCTACACCGAGGACCGGGACACCGACCCGCTGAGGCCGAACCGCTACGCTGAGCTGCGCAACCGCGGCTTCGTCGTCAAGGTGAACCGGCTCTTCCGTTTCTAAGTGGACCACTAAGGGCCGCCGCCGAGGGAGTTGCCGATGCGTCAGTGGCTTCGAGACCGTTCGGACTGGATTCACGCGGCCCTCCGAATCGTGGCGGGCGTCCTGTTTGCCTGCCACGGCGCCCAAAAGCTCTTCGGCGTCCTCGGGAGCGATGGGGTGCCGCTGATGTCCCGGATGGGGCTCGCCGGAGTCATCGAGTTCTTCGGCGGCGGGTTGATCGCGGTCGGGTTGTTCACGCCGTATGTGGCGTTCATCGCGAGCGGCCAAATGGCGACAGCGTATGTTCTCGCCCATCGGCCTCGGGGTCTGTGGCCGATCGAAAATGGGGGCGAGCTCGCGGTCCTGTACTGCTTCCTGTTCCTTTACCTTGCCACCCGAGGCGCCGGGCCACTGAGCCTCGATCGCGCAAGGACCCGATGGTCCGGGACGGCCGCCGTCGGGCTCCTCGTGCTTGGAAGCGTTGGGCGTGAGGCATGGCGATGAATAAGCTGGCGGCGGCGATCGTGATCGGGGTGGTCAGCGTGGGCGGCGCGGTGTATGCCGAGGACTGGCCCCACTGGCGGGGACCGGACGGCCGCCGGATCTCGACCGAGCGCGGTTTGCCGACGACCTGGAGTCGAGACGCCGGCGTCGCCTGGCGGACGCCGCTCCGCGGCCTCGGGGTCTCGTCGCCGATCGTCTCGGGTGACCTCGTCTTCCTGACCTCACAACTTGGCCGGGGTCCGCTCCGATCCGGATCCCATCCGTCGCTCGTCCGCGGCGGCCCCGACCCGGAGAACGAGCAGCCCCTTGGCGGCCAGCGGGTGGACGGCGCCGGGGACGGGGTCGTCTTCCTTGTCAGTGCGTTCCACCGCGCGGATGGGTCCCTCGCCTGGGAGTACGAGATCGAGGCCGCTGGCGATCTCCCGGACGCGCACCAGAAGCACAACATGGCAAGCCCGAGCGCCACGTCGGACGGCGAGACCGTCTACGCGTGGTTCGCCACCGGGCAACTGGTGGCGCTCGATCTGCGTGGCGACCTGGTATGGGAGCGCCACCTCGCGCGCGACTACGGGCCGTTCGAGATCGTGTGGGGGCACTCGAGCTCGCCTACCGTTTACGGAGACCTGCTGATCCTGCAGTGCGATCACGAGCCGGGCTCCTATCTGCTCGCGCTCGACCGTCGAACGGGAGAGGAGCGCTGGAAGGTCGATCGGGGAGCTGGACTGCGATCCTTCTCCACGCCGGTGGTCGTGGCCGGACCGAGCGGCGATGAGCTGATCGTCAACGCAAGCGAGCGGCTCGACGCCTATGACCCGTCGACCGGTGAATGGCTCTGGCGTGCCGGCGGACCCAATCAGTATCCGGTGCCGGCGGCCACCCACGACGACGAGGGGACGCTGTACACGAGCCGAGGGCATCGGGCCGGTCCCTACATGGCGATCCGTCTCGGCGGACGCGGCGACGTCAGCGAGACACACGTGGCGTGGCGGGTCGAGACCGGTGCGCCGTACATCTCGTCCATCCTCTATTACGACGGCCTCATTTACATGGCCAACGGCAACGGCATCGTGACCGCCGTCGATGCCGAGAATGGGCGCCGGGTGTGGCAGGACCGGCTGGGTGGCATCTACTCGGCGTCACCTGTCGCTGGCGATGGAAAGATCTATTTCTTCAGCGAGACCGGCGAGACGCTGGTCCTCGAATCTGGCCGCGAGCTGCACGTGCTCGCACGGAATGATCTTGGCGAGCGGATCGTCTCGTCACCCGCGGTGTCCGACGGCCTGATCTTTATCCGCACCGACGAGTCGCTGATCGCCGTCGGAGAGTAACCCGGCGGCCGCTCGTTCCGCTTTGCTGGAGGCGATGTTGCCTTTAGAGTAGCGGAGCGACCCTTCCGGGGAGCATGATGTCGTCATGCATGAGGTGAGAACGATGCGACACGGAACACGCTCGGCGGTGTGGGTGGTGGCGTTGGTGGGCTGGGCCTTTCTCGAACCGGCTGACGCGCAGCGCCGCAGGGAACCGGTCCAGCTGCCGGAGGGGACCGGGCAGGCACTAGTTCAAACGAGCTGTACCGCGTGTCATCGGCTCAATCTGATTCCCAACTCCTGGGGGTTCACCCAGGAGGGGTGGAGAGGGTTATTTAGCTCGATGGTCGACCTGCCCAGAGACCAGGCCGATACGATCGCGGCGTATCTGGGCACGCACTTCCCGGTCCAACCGGCGCCCGAGGCGGTGGAGATTCCGGGAGACACCCGCGTCTCCATTCGTGAGTGGCTCGTGCCCAGCCTCGGATCCAGGCCTCATGA
Source organism: Vicinamibacterales bacterium (assembly GCA_963662965.1). Classification (GTDB taxonomy): domain Bacteria; phylum Acidobacteriota; class Vicinamibacteria; order Vicinamibacterales; family UBA8438; genus DTWD01. The sequence goes on from OY759970.1 coordinate 2,482,918, forward strand.
TCCGATGGCGGCGGCGGATGGGTCGGTGTGGTGGACCGGGCAGTGGTCCAGCGCGCTGGGACGGCTCGACCCGGCGACCGGCGTGATGAAGGAGTTTCCGCTGCCGCCCAACTCCGGGCCGCACGGCTTGGCCGAGGACGCCGTGGGCAATGTGTGGTTCACCGGCATCTCCCAGAACTACATCGGCAAGCTCGATCCGACGACCGGAGAGGTGACGCAGTATCCGGTGACCGAGGAAGGAGCCCGCGGTCCCCACACCCCGACCTTCGACCAGAGGGGCACGCTGTGGTTCACCCTGCAGTCGGGCATGGTGGGCCGGTTGGTTCCCGAGACCGGTGTGATGACGATTGTCTCGACCCCGAGCGACAACACCTATCCGTATGGCATCGTGGTGAACTCGGCGGGGGTTCCCTGGTACGTCGACTTTCGGGGAAATCGGCTGGGCAGCGTCGATCCAAAGACGATGGAGATTCGGGAGTATGTGTTGCCGAGCCCCGATGCGCGTCCCCGCCGCCTCACCCTCACTCCGGATGACGTGGTCTGGTATACCGACTACGCGCGCGGGTACCTGGGCCGGTTCGATCCGGCGACCGGCGAGGTGCAGGAGTGGGCGTCTCCCGGCGGGTCCGAGTCCCAGCCCTACGGGATCGCCGCGGTCGGCACCGTCGTCTGGTACAGCGAATCGTCGGTGCGACCGAACACGCTGGTGCGCTTCGACACCGAAACCGAGGACTTCCAGACCTGGGTGATCCCGTCGGGGGGCGGGGTGGTGCGCAACATGATGGCTACCTCGGACGGTAACCTCGTGCTGGCGTGCAGTGGCGTGAACCGCGTGGCGCTGGTCGAGGTCGCGAACTAAGTGGTCCACTGCGGGAGGAACCAATGGCAATGGCGAAGCAGCTCGCGGTGCTCGTGACGCTCGGCGTGCTCCTGACCGGAACGGCGACAGCCCAGAACCAGAACCAGGACGCCCAACGTGTGGTGCAGGCGGCGGCCGATGCGATGGGTGATCCCAGCAGCGTGACCTACTCCGGAGCCGGATGGGTTGCCAATATCGGCCAGAGCTACACGCCCAACGACGACTGGCCACGATTCGAAGTCACCACCTACACGCGCACGATCGACTACGACAACCGTGCGTCCAGAGAAGAGTACACTCGCCGTCAGGGGGACTATCCACCCCAGGGTGGCGGGGCGCCGCTACAAGGGGAACAACGGCGTGTCTTCCTGACGAGAGGCGACTACAGTTGGAACCTGAACGGACCCAACCCGGCTCCTCAGCCGGCGGCGGCCGAGGTCCGACAACTCGACATTTGGATGTCGCCGCACGGATTCCTGAAGGCGGCGGCCGACGCCGACGACACGACCGCCGTCTCGCTGATGCTCCAGGGTCGCGACCTGACGATGGTGTCGTTCACCGCGATGGACAAGTACCGCGTCAACGGCACGATCAATGAGGAGAATCTGGTCGAGCGTGTCCAAACCTGGGTGGCGAACCCCATTTTCGGCGACATGATCTACGACCACCGCTACACGGAGTATCAAGACTTCGATGGCGTGATGTTTCCGACCGTGCTGCACTCCCACCAGGGAGATCCCAGAATCCACCCTGGGCACAACTGGATGGAGATTCGGGTGACGGAGGCGCAGGTCGACGTGACCGCGGCCGCTCTCACCGTGCCGGACAACGTACGGCAGGCGACGCTCCCGGCCGTCCGGGTCGAGTCGACGGAGCTAGCCGACGGCGTGTGGCGCATCGCGGGCGGCTCCCATCACAGCGTCCTGGTCGAATTCCGTGATTTCGTCGCGGTCGTGGAGGCGCCACAGAACGAGACACGGTCGCTGGCTGTCATCGCCGAGGTCCGCCGGCTCGTCCCCGACAAGCCGATCCGGTACGTGGTGAACACGCACCACCACTTCGACCATGCCGGCGGCCTCCGGACGTACCTGGCCCAGAGCGCGACGATCGTTACCCATCAGGGAAACCGCGATTTCTATGACGACGTCTTCTTCAGCCCCGGGAGGCGGACCCTCGAGCCCGACATCCTCTCGGACCGCATGCCGTGGTTCGCCGGGAACCGCATCCCGCCGTTCGAGACGGTCAACGAGAAGTACGTGCTCAGCGACGGCGTGCGGACGATGGATATCTACCCGGTTTTGGGGCTGGCGCACAATGGCAACATGCTGATCGTGTATCTCCCGACGGAACGGATCTTGATCAACGCCGACCTCTACTCGCCGCCGGCTCCCGGGGCACCGCCTCCCGCGGCGAACGCGAGCCTGCGGAGTCTGTCTCAGAACATCCGGCGGCTGAATCTGGAAGTGGAGCGCCATGTCGGCGTGCACGGGCAGGTGGGATCGCACGCGGACTTCACGCGGATCGCGGGCGGCGATTAGCGAAGCACCACCATGAAGCCACGAAGAGTTGCGCTCGTCGTCGTCCTCATCATTCTCGTCGGGGGCTCCGTCACGAGCGCCCTTCGTGCCCAGACTCGGGGTGTTCCCTCCGGAGCTCCCGATCTGGGAGGAATCTTCACCGGTCGGACCTGTGTGCCCGCTAGTTCCGAGGTGTGCCCAGAAATGAGTCGCGAAGGGGTCCCGCAGCTACTGACGGCTCGAGCGAGGGCGTTTGCGGAGGCGTTCGACGAACTGGCGGCCCCGAAATACGACTGTGGGCCGGCGACGCTCCCAGGGCTCTTTGGCGATCCCTATGCGTTCGAGGTCGAGCAACTGACGGATCGGGTGACGTTCACCTATGAGAAGGACGACATCGTTCGTACGATCTGGCTCGAGGGACACGGACATCCGACGCCCACGGTCGGGGCGTTTTTCGTTCATGGCTATTCGACCGGACGGTACGAAGGCCGTCAGCTGGTCGTCGAGACGACCAAGTTCACGTTTGATCCGGCCGGGATCGCGGGCGACTTCGTGAGCGCGCCGTCGTCGACCCAAAAGCGCCTGAGGGAGCGCTATTCGCGTGAGGGCGACAACCTGAGGATGGATCTGCGGGTCGAAGATCCGATCTTCCTGTTGAGGCCGATCACTTATGTCATGGAATGGCGGCCGAGCGACCAGCCACTGGCGCTTCCGTGGGATTGCAGTCCGGAGGCGTCCCAACGTAACCTGCGATTGGTGCCGACGAAGTATCCGCAGGATCCGCCGGTCGATCGGAGAAACTAGTGAAGTGTCCGGGTAGTTTCTGAGGTAGAGCGATGATGATTCGATCGTACGCTCTCATCGTCGTCGGCGGCGTCGTGGCGGCGCTGACCGCGTCGGCCGGTCCACACCACGGGGCGGCCGGTCTCTTCGACGAGACCCAGACCGTCGAAGTCACGGGCGCGGTCAAATCGTGGAGCTTCGTCAACCCGCATCCCATCCTGGTTCTGGACGTGCCCGATGAGAACGGCCGGCACGCGGAGTGGGACATCTATTTCGGCCCGGCCGCCGCGGCCGCTCTGCGCAGGCGGGGCTATGCCACCGACACGTTCACGGTGGCCGAGACGCTGATCGTGAGAGGTCATCCGGCCAAGGCGGCCGGGGTCCGCGGCATCGATGTCTTCGGCGGGGCCGGCAGCGTGACCCGGGAGGATGGAACCCCGGTCCCGTAGGTCTAGGCTCAGTGCGTCATCGCATAGACGAGGACGTTGATGCCGAGCGCGTAGCCGTCCGGCGCGAACGCCTCGAAAAACCTCGGGTCCTCGCCTTCACGCTCCCAGGCGTCCTGGATGTCGGTGTTGTGCGTCATCGCGACCATGAGGCGACCATCCTCGTCGAAGATGCCGCGGAAGTGCGGCACCGCGCTGTCGGCGCCGCGCTCTGAGGTTTCGCCGCCCGAACGGAGCCAGAAGCCGATGTTGGAGATTTGCGGGATCTCCCAGACGTTGAACATCGTATGGAAGAGGTCGTGCTCGAGGGGAAGGTCGACGATGGGATACGCTGCCGGTGGCAGCACCTTCGCGATCTCGGCGACCCACCGATCCCATTCCCGGGTTCCCCAGAAGTCGTCCACCCAGAGGAAGCCGCCTTTGAGCAGATACTCTCGCAGGCGGTGAGCCTCGTCGGGTGCGAGGGCCATCGACCCGACCGCCGACCCGATAATGAACGGACAGCCGAATAACGTGTCGTCGCCGACTGGCACGACCCAGTGGATCGGCTCCTCGTCATCGTCGAAGTTGACGGTGGTCGTCGACATTTCCGACAGCCGGATCATGAAGTTGATGTCGGCGAAGGGGTAGTCGGTCGACCAGCGCCCGCGTCTCCGGCCGGTGTACTCGCTCTGGTACATGAGCCGGCAGAACGAGAATCCGGAGTCGTGTTGGCCCGCCGGCCGGAGGCGGGGCGGATAGCGGGCACGTCCGTAGCCCCATCCGAACTGCGCGAGCGCCGCGCCGCCGGCGAGCGCGAGGAGCGCCACCGTCGCGACTGCAAGTCGTGTCGTGCCCCGAGGGGCCATTCGTCGCCTTCCTAGGTCCGGCATGCTGGACGCGTGGCCGATTGTGACACGGCGACGAGGTGCAGCGCACGTATCCGTGCTACGATTGACCTTCGGTTAGAGCTGGTTTTCTCCCACCTAGAAGCCCCGCTCAGAGCAGCGGGTACCGCCCGTCACGAACAGGAGTCAGAGAACGTATGAAGTTTACCGAGCTGGGCCTGCGCCCAGAGCTCGTTCGCGCCGTCACCGGTGCGGGCTACACCAACCCCACATCGATCCAGGAACGCGCCATTCCGGTCGCGCTCGACGGTAGCGATCTTATCGGCTGCGCCCAGACGGGGACCGGAAAGACGGCCGCCTTTCTGCTGCCGATCCTGCATCGCCTCGCCAGTGGCCGGGCGTCGCGCCACCCGCGCGCGCTGGTCGTCACACCGACCCGCGAGCTGGCCGATCAGGTCGGAGAGATGGCCAAGCGATACGGTCGGCACCTGCACATTCGCAGCACCGTCATCTTCGGCGGCGTCGGCATGGAGCCGCAGCAGCGCCGCTTGGCCGCCGGCCTCGATCTGCTGGTCGCGACCCCCGGCCGGCTCCTCGACCACCTGCGTCGCAAGCACGCGGATCTCGGCAACGTCGAGATCGTGGTTCTCGACGAGGCCGACCGGATGCTCGACATGGGCTTCCTCCCCGACGTCCGCCGGATCCTGGCCGCGCTGCCCCCGAAGCGTCAGAACCTGTTCTTTTCAGCCACGATGCCGGACGAGATCGAGCGGCTCATCCGACGAACGACCCACGCGCCGGTCGTCGTCGAAGTGACGCGTCGGGCGACACCGGTCGGCGCCATCCGGCAGGTGGTCCACTTGGTGGCGATGACTCGCAAGAAGGACCTGCTCACGACCCTGTTGCGGCGCGCCGAGATGGGACAGACCCTGATCTTCACGCGTACCAAGGCACGGGCCAACCAGCTGGTACGGCGCCTCGAGAAGTCGGGTCGTCGAATTGCCGCGATCCATAGCAACAAGAGCCAGAACGCCCGCAGCCGGGCGCTCGCCAGCTTCCGCACCGGTTCGATCGACACGCTCATTGCGACCGACATCGCCGCCCGCGGGCTCGACGTCGACGGCATCAGCCACGTCGTCAACTTCGATCTGCCTCACGTGCCCGAGGACTATGTGCACCGCATCGGACGCACGGCACGTGCCGGTCGAAGCGGCGACGCGATCTCTCTGGCCGCGCCCGAGGAGCACGCCCAGTTGACGGCGATCGAGCGGCTCGTCGGGAAGCCGATCCGACGGGAGCAGGTCGCCGGGTTCACGATTCGTGCGGACACCATGGAGAGCAGCCAGCACCGGCCCCGATCGCCGCAGGCCGACCGGTCGAAGCACAATCGCCATGGGTCGGGTCGGGCGCGGAAACATTCAGGGCGCGGACGCTCGGCCCGTCGCGCGTAGGCTTCAGCCCGGCCGTCTGGAATCGGCAACGCGACATTTCCACATTGATGGATCTGCGTTAACCTGATGGCCACGAGCGGCGCCTGCCGCTGGGCCATGAACCGCTGAGTGCCGAGAGTAAGGATGCGAGCCGACGTTCCATGCACGCACCTGGCGCTGGCTGCGCTGGCGGTGTGGCTCGTCCTCGGCGTGGCTGGGGTCGATGCCCAGCCCGCCTTTCATCCCATCGTCGTCGAGAGCCCAGCGATCGCCAGTGGCGAGACGATGCCCAGGGTCTACACGCCCGCCGGACGGAATCTGTCGCCGCCGTTAACCTGGAGCGACCTGCCGGAGGGCACCCGGCAGCTCGCGGTCGTCTGTGCCGACTTCGGTGCGGGCAATCCACCGCCGTGGGTGCATTGGATCATCTACGGGATCCCGGCGACGGCGAGTGGGCTGCCCGAGGGGCTGCCGATCGCGGCCGACCAGACGATGCCTGACGAGATCGCGGGAGCCATTCAAGGACATAACGGGTGGCAGCGTCCGTACTACCGGGGTCCCGCGCCACCGGCGGGGACGCCGCACCTCTATCACTTCACCGTCTACGCACTCGATGCGGCGCTGGCGCTTGGTCCCGACCTGACGCGTGACGAGCTCCTCGAAGCGATGGAGGGCCACGTTATAGGGCGTGGGGAGATCGTGCCGGTCTACGAGCGATTCGCCGGGGAGTAACAGAACCATGGCCGAGGACCTCAAACCACGACGCATCACTCGCCGCGACTTGCTGCGGAGCGCGGGTGCCGCCGGCGCGGCCGCCGCGGTGGGCGTCCCTGGTCTTCCGGCGGCCGCCGAGGTGTCGCCGGCGATTGCCGCCGAGCAGACGACGAGGTCAGATGCGCTGGCCCGCGAGGCCTACGAGCATCTCACGGCCGACGAGGCCGAGCTGCTCGAGGCGATCGCCGACCATCTGATCCCGGCCGACGAGCATGGGCCCGGCGCCGTCGACGTGCGCGCCGTCCGCTACATCGACCGTGCGTTGGGGGGGGCGCTCTCCGACTCGCTCGATGCCTACCGCACGGGCCTGGCTGCCTTCGACCGGTATTGCCGCTCGTCGCGCGGCGAGTCGTTCATGGAGCTGTCGCCCACCGACCGGATCTCGGCGCTGATCGACGTCGAGACCGGGGCGGCCACCGGCGCCGGGGCGGGGTTCGTCGGCAGCTCCGCTGGGTTCTTCGGCATGGTGCGCGGTCATGTCCTGCAGGGCACCTTCGGCGATCCGTACTACGGCGGCAACGCGAACTTCGCCGGGTGGGATCTGATCGGCTATCCCGGGGTGCGAACCGCGGTGACCGAAAACGATCAGCGCCGGCTCGAGGCGGACGAGCTCCCGCCGTACCGCCGCTCGGCCTACGACTGGGGCGAATTCGAGAAGGCGTCCGTCAGCGCGGCGAGGAAGGGACACCGTCATGGCGACTAGGCTGCCCGGCACGGACGTCGTGATTGTCGGGCTCGGCGCCGCCGGTGGTGTCGCCGCGCTCCCGCTGGCCGAGGCCGGAGTCTCGGTGGTTGGTCTGGAAGCGGGGAGCCGGCTCACCCGCAAGGACTTCGCGCCGGACGAGCTCCGCAACAACCTGCGCGCCTGGCCGTTCGTGGTGCAGAAGACCCAGCGCGAGATTCCGACGGCGCGGCCGAATCGGTCGTCGACGGCGACTCAAACGGCGGTGCATCCGATGATGAACGGCGTCGGCGGGACCACGCTTCACTACTGGGCCCAGAGCTGGCGGCTCAACCCGTGGGACTTCAAGGTGGTCAGCGAGACCAGACGCCGCTACGGTGCGTCGAGGATCCCCGAAGGGTCGACGGTGGAGGATTGGCCGTTCGGCTATGAGGAGCTCGAGCCGTACTACGACCGTGTCGAGCACGAGATCGGGGTGTCGGGGCAGGCCGGCAACATCAACGGAGAGATTGACCGACGCGGGAACCCGTTCGAGGGGCCGCGGAAGCGTGAGTATCCGATGGAGCCGCTCCGTTGGACGGGGTTTATCGAACGGATGGCCGATACCGCACAGGGGCTTGGCTGGGATCCGTTTCCCGGCCCGGCCGCGGTGAACACGCGCACCTATCAGGACCGGTCCGCGTGCATGTATCACGGGTTCTGCAATCGGGGCGGGTGCCACGTCGACGCGAAGAACTCCACCGCGGTGACGACGATCCCACGAGCGGAAGCGACCGGCAACCTGAAGGTCGTCCCCCACGCGCACGTCATCACCATCGACGCCGACCGCGACGGCCGCGTGAGCGGGGTCACCTATCTCCAGGGAGGCGAGGAGTTCTTCCAGCCGGCAAAGTTCGTGCTGGTGGCGAGCTATACGTACGAGAACGTCCGTCTGCTGCTGCGATCGGCGTCGCGGGCCTATCCGATCGGTCTCTCCAACAATCACGCGCAGGTCGGACGACACTACCTCAGCCACCATCAAGGCGCGTCGGTGTCGGCGCTCTTTCCGTTCGATCTGAAGGCGTGGTACGGGCTACCGGCGCAAGGCGTGGCGGTCGATAATTGGGCCGACGACAACTTCGATCATACCGACCTCGACTTCGTCGGCGGCGGCAACCTCTGGGTGTACTCCGACCGCCGTCCGATCGGCGCCGCTGCCATGAACACGTTCGGTCGGGCCCCCACCTGGGGCTCGGCGTGGAAAGCGTTTATCGCCGAAAACGCCGATCGGTCGAACACTTCCTATATCCAGAAGACGACGCTGCCGTACGAGTCGAACTATCTGGACCTCGACCCGGTGGTCACCGACCCGCTCGGACACCCGGTCATCCGGATTACCGCCGAGTACAAGGAGAACGAGCTCACGGTCGCCGAGTTCATGCAGGACAAGATGGAGCAGTGGTATCGCGAGGCGGGCGCGGTCGAGATCATTCGCAGCGGGCTCGGTCGCACGATGGGGGTGACCACCCACGCGTATGGCGGCACGCGGATGGGCGATAACCCGGAGACCAACGTCGTGAACCGGTTCGGTATCTCGCACGAAGTGCCGAATTTGGCGGTGGTCGGCGCGTCGGTCATGGGCACGAGCGGTGCTCACAATCCGACGCTGACCGCGCAGGCCCTCTCGTGGCGTACGGCGGAGCACATCGTCGACCACTGGTCGTCGCTCGCCGAGTGAGCCGCCATCCAATCCATAGCCGCCTCGCGGCCGTAGATCGTACGGCGCAATGGCGGTGCTCGTCATCATCCCGACGCTCAATGAGCGGGGTTCCACCCCTGTGCTGCCGCGCTGCGCGCGGCGCACCTGTTTCCGGCCCATATCCCTACGCGCGAGCCGGTCTCGCTCGCGTACAGGTTGCTCGCGGTGACTACGAGCGGGCGCTGGCGTCGTACGAAGCGCTGATGGCGGACGTCCCGACCCCGGAGTGGTCGGTTTGGATCGGCGACCTGCACACGGCGACGGGGAATACGCGAGCCGCCGAAGCGGCGTATGTCCGCGCCTACGACCTCGAGCGAGCCGGGTGGGAAGCTAAAGAGCCGCAGTACGCGGCGCTGGCCCGATTTCTCGCCGAGCGGAATCGAGACATCGACGAGGCTGTCCAGCTGGCGGAACGCGGAGCGGCGAGCCGTCTGGACGTGCCTACGCTCGACGCCCTGGGCCTGGGCGTCCTGCCGCGCCGGCCGTCTCGAGACGGCACGTGCGGCGGCCGAGACCGCGATCTCCGTCGGCACCCGCGATCGACGTGTGTTGTATCACGCGGCGGCGATCCGACATGCGACCGGGGACGAGGCCGGTGCGCGCCGGTTGGTCGCCCGTGCGCTCGACGGCCACGCCAGGTTCGACCTGGTGAACTCCCCGGCAGCGGTCGCGCTCCTCGACGCGCTTACCGCCGCCGATTGAGCGCGGTTCGACAGTCCATTCTCGCGGTTCGATTTATTGGTTGAGTAAGGACCCGGGCGGAAAATGGCAGACTTATTCCTGCCCGGGTTTTAAGCTGTTAGGCACCTCTATGCCAACGTCGACGTCGACCGACCTCCCCCTGGATATCGAAACGTTTCGCGGCCGGGCGCTCGCGATGCGGAGCGTCGTCGGAGGCGCCTTGATGGGGTTGGCCAATCTTGTTCCCGGTATCTCGGGGGGCACGATGCTGCTGGCGGTGGGCGTCTATCCACAATTCATCGGCGGCGTGGCAGAGGTGTCGACGCTCAGATTCCGACCGAAGGTCGTGCTCATGCTCGCCTACGTTGTTGGCGCCGCCGCGGTCGCGGCCGCGGGATTCGCGCGGCTGATCGCCGACGAGCTCGACCAGCATCGGTGGGCGATGTACAGCCTGTTCATCGGCTTGACGTTGGGCGGCGTTCCCCTCATATGGCGTGCGCTCAAGCCCGCTGACCGCACGGCGACCACCAGCGCCCTCATCGCGGTGGCGGCGATGGCGCTGCTCGCCGTCATCGATCCCGAACGCCTCAGCCGCGCCGCGGAACCCGGCGCGGCGGCCTACGCCATGCTCGTTGTCGCCGGCGTTTTGGGTGGCGCCGCCATGATCTTGCCTGGCGTCTCCGGTGCCTATCTCTTGCTGATCCTCGGACAGTATCGGGTCCTCGTCGATGCGGTCGCGATGGCTGGGGACGGCGCGCGCACCGGCGCGTGGGCGCAGGCGGCGCAGGCCCTGCACGTTCTGGTTCCCGTCGGCGTCGGCGTCGTCGTGGGGGTGGTCGGTGTGAGCAAGCTCATGCGGATGCTGCTGGCCAACTACCAGCGGGCCACGCTTGGCTTTCTCTTGGGGCTGTTGCTCGGGGCGGTGTTCGGTTTGTGGCCGTACACGGCGCCTATCGCCCCGCAGATTGGGGACGTCGTGCGTGGCGTGGAACTAGCCACGCCGGAAATGGTGGACGTGGTTGATCTGAGGTACTACCGCCGAGAGGCTATCGCACCCAACGCGTGGCAGCTTGGCGTCGGGTCGGTGCTAGTGATGACCGGGTTCGGGGTCTCGTGGGGGATTTCCCGCGTTGGCACCACGGACTCCTAGTGGTCCCGGTCACATGTAGCCCGACCTGCCGGGACGGAATCCTGGCATGGTCGGGCTCGTACCGCGAATCTCTCGAGCTCTACGCCGACGGAGTGCTGTGTCAGCCGGTGGTGACCACGTTCTCTGCGGCGGGGCCCTTCTGTCCCTGCACGACGTCGAATTCAACCCGCTGACCTTCGGCCAGACTCTTGAAACCTTCGCCCTGGATCGCCGAGTGATGCACGAAGACATCCTTCTCACCGTCATCACGGGTGATGAAACCAAAGCCCTTGCTGTCGTTGAACCACTTTACTGATCCGCTAATCGCCATGATGTGTACTCCTTACGTGCTTACTAAACTACTTCCCTACGGACCTACCTACTTGCCTACTGACCTCATGACCGACGGCGTCCTAGAAACCGCGCTTCCGGCCTCGTACTCCACGACGGCTCCCTTTCGGGCGTGACGGCTTGCGTCGCCGATCCTCGGACCTCGGGGGCGCGCCGCCGCCGCCGCCGCCGAATGACGGTTGAGATGTCCGCTCACGAGCCTCGCTCACTCGCAGCTGGCGGCCTCCGAGCTCAGTGCCGTCGATGCGCTCGATCGCGCCGTTCGCCGCGTCAGAGTCGCTGAACTCGATGAAGGCAAACCCACGAGGTTGGTTGGTTGCCCGATCCACCGGCAGGACAACCTCGACGACCGGACCGACGGTTGAAAACAGCGCCTCGAGTTCGTCCTGCGTCGTCTCGAAGCCGATATTGCCGACGAATACTCGTGAAGAAATCGTGACTCTCCTGACAGAAATTGCGTCCGGAATCGCACGCTTATACAGGTGGCGACCCGTTTTGTCTTGCGCGCGCTGTGAGGGGACTGCGGCTGGCGAGTCGGCTCGCTACGTGGGCAAAGGCAGGACGACGTGTTCGCGTGCGTTACATAATTCTCGAGGCGGTTCGACTATATAGAACAGACCTCGATTGGGCAAGCCGGATCAAAAGCGGCTCAGAACCGGAAAAGCCGGTTGATCTTGACCACGAACCCACGGTTGCGCAGGTCGGAAAAGCGGTCCGGCATCAGCGGATCGGTGTCGCGATCCTCGGTGTAGACCACGAAGAGCTCGCTGCCCGGCGAATACTCCCACCGCAGGCGTAGGTTGCTGCTGATGGCGTCGGTGCTCGAGTTGTACTGCACCAGCCCGCTGAAGAACATCCGAGGCGTGAACGTGTAGGTGACGCGGGAGACGACCAGATCCGCCCGGAACGAGCCCTGAGGCGTGTCGATCCAGTTGACCGACACTGTCGGCTCCAGCGAGAGCCGCTGCGTGAGCGCCAGCCGGGCCTCCCGGAAACCGACCGACCGGATATCACCGTTGAAGTATTCTCCGACGCGAACGTTGAAGACCCCGGAGAGCCGGCGCTGGGTTCCGAGCGAATAGGTCGCCTCGACATCACGAAAGCGATAGCCGCCGACGGGGAGCACCACGCCGGGTCCCGGTTCAAACGGTTCCAGCAGCAACTCGTAGTTGTCCGTCGCCGACACGCCAATCCGATCGCTGCTCTCGAACTCGGTCGAGAGGCCGATCTGCGTCTGACGGGTTTCCACCAGCCCGGTGTCGGCCGTCAGGATGTAATCGAAGCTCCCTTCGAGGCGGAACTGGCGGATAGCCTCAATCGATCGCGGCCGCGGGCTGAATCGCCCGGTGGCGTACGAGCGCCGGAAGTTGTCGCGCCGGAGAAAGCCGACCTCCGGGATGAAGTTGTCCTCCACCACGAGATGCTCGGCTTGCAAGCCGTAGCGGTCGCCGTTGTAGGCGAACTGACCTTGATAGCTCGAGTCCTCGCTGTCGAAGCCGGGCGTCTCGGTCCTCGCGGCATACGCCAGGAAGCTCACGTTGTCGTAGAACGAGAAGGTGGCATCGGCGCCGTACGCCTGATTCGAGCCGTCACCCACGACCGATAGCGAACGGTTCGTGAACAGAGCGCCGATGCTGCTGCGACGCAAGATGTCGCGCTTCACCCGTACGACGGTGAAGTTCGTCGTCTCGGCACCCGAGACTGCCTCGTCGTCAGTCTGGATGTTCAGGGCGCCGACGTCGAACGCGCCGATCTTGCCGGTGACCCGCCCGCCGCCGATGATCGGCACGACCGTGCCGCCCTCGAGGCCGATCCGCCGCGAGTAGAAGAGTGTCGGAGCGCTGCCCTCACCGCCGGTGGAACTGCGACGGCTGCTGCCCTCCGGCTGGCGTAACGCACTGTCCCGCGGGCTGGGACCGCCCCCCCGGGCAAAGTCAAAGATGCCCCTTCCTTCGAGAAAGAACTCGCGCTTCTCGGGGAAGAACAGACTGAACCGCGTGAGGTTGACCTGCTGCTCGTCAACCTCCACTTGAGCAAAGTCGGTGTTGTAGGTGAGGTCGGCGGTCAGATTCTGCGTGATGCCGTACTTGACGTCCAAACCGACGTCGCCGTCTCCTTCGTTGTTCTTTGGCGGGCTCGAGTTGACGTCGGTCGTCAGGCCCGTGATGCCATACGGCTTGATGTCGAGATTGTTACTGGCACTGGGCACCTCCAGTCCAACCATCGTGGCGTAGTCAGAGGCGCGAAAGATGCCGCGACGCCCGGCGGCAATCGGGACCGGTGTCAGGAAGGCCAACTCGTTCTTCCGCGCTATAGTGCGGCGTAGCTGAACACCCCACACCTGCTCCGTTCCCGGCCGATAGCGGAGAGACTTGAACGGAATCTCCATTTCGACCGTCCAGCCGCCGTCGAACCGTCCCGTGCGCACGTCCCACACCGGATTCCAGTCGCTGTTCGGGTTTCCCTCATTGGTGATGGCGAAGTCGCCGAGCGCGCCGAGGGAATTGGTGTGGAACGCGACGCCGTTACGCCGATCGTAAAACGTGTCGAAGACCACCCAGAACGAGTCGTTGTCTCGGAGTTGAGGGGTATCGCGCCGCATCTCGTTCGCCACCCACTCGCTCGACGGCGCTGAGTCCCACAGGCGTCCGCTCACATAGATGTTCGTCCCGTCAAACATGATCCAGGCGTCGGTCTTTTCGGTGGCCGGCGCTCCCTCGTCCGGCATCAGCTGGACGAGACCAGTGATGGCGGGGACGGTCTGATACACCGTCTCGTCGAGTTGACCGTCGAGACGGATGCCTTCACTCAGCCTGATCGCCCGGATGGTCGCCCGTCCTTGCTCGTCGCGACGGATGACGTCCGGCGGCACCGGAGCTGGCGGCCCATCGATGATGGCCGCCACCGCGAATCCGCCGGCGACGACTCCCGGTGGGCCGGACTGCCCCTCGTCGTTCCCACGGTCGATTTGAGCTGGCGGGCGTCGCGTCGGCGTTGGAGAGCCAGCGGCGCCCCAGCGTGCACTCGCACCGAGGTCGGCCGCCAGCCGATCCTGCAACATTAACAGATCGTCGACCGCGCCGTCGGCCCGTGCGGTTCCGACGACGTTGCCGGTCGCGACATCGAGTATTCGTCCGGTGATGCGTAGCTGCTCGCCAATCCTCTGGTACGCTCCGCTGATCAGCCACTGGGCGCCGAGTGTGTCTCCCACCTCTAGGAGCCTCGCGTGATCGATTGGGCCGGCCCGAGACAGACCTAACGCACGCATCGTGTCGATAACGGGCGCGCCGGTGGTGATGGTGACCCCGGCGGGCCGCTGAAGCTCCGTGGCGAGCGTCTCCCCGATACCGACACCGATCCACGCGTCTTCGGGTGTGCCGTTGATGTTGACGAACGGCACGACCGCGATGCTCACCGACGTTTCTGGCTGGGCGCTCGTCGGACTCGAAAGCGACAGGCTCGCGAGCACGAGCAGAGAGACCCGAATGTGCACCGACGGTGGCATTGTGTGTCGGGTGGTAAAGGCGAGCGAACCGATATTCCACTTCGAACGTCAAATCCTAACAACGTCACACGCCATCGGTCCATGTAGGGGCTGGTGCGCACCTCGAGATATGCGTTTCCGCCTGTAAACGCGTCGGCGCGTGAGTCGTCAACGATGCATGGGATGGATGGATTAGACACGACGCCAACACTCGGCGGCCGCGCTCTCAGCGCGCTCGATCTGGAAATCAATCCCGCCACGCGTCGCGTATCTGTCGGCGGTGTCCCGGTGGCGTTGACGCCACTGGAATTTCGTCTGCTCTACTTGCTGGCGTCGCATCCCGGCGTCGTCTTCGATCGACACGCCGTGGTCACTCGGGTGTGGACCAACGGCACGCATGTGACCGACCGGAGTGTCGACACATTGGTCAAGCGTCTCCGCCGAAAGATCGAGCCGGATCCGACTCGATCGTCACTGTTGATTTCCGTGTGGGGCGAGGGCTACAAGCTGTGGGATCCGCTGGGCTGATCCAGCTCCAGGCGTCCAGACGCCAACCATCTTGCGCGCAGTGGTCAAGCCGCCGGGGCCTGAGATGGGTCTCTCGCGTCAGACGCGTCGAGCGTGTCGAGGCGCCGTCTAGCGCGAGCGAATCGCGAACGGACCGTTCCGAGCGGCAGATCGAGACGCCGAGCAATCTCACCGTGACTCAAGCCCGCGAGGAGGCGAAGCTTCACGACCTCCTGTTGTTCTGGTGACAGCTGATCGAGACGGGGTGCCACCGTACGCCGTGACGTCCATGGCCGACGCCGTGCCTCGCCACCACCCGCACCCGCACCCGCCGTCGCGTCGCGTCCGGCCTCTTCGGGCGGCCCAAGGCTCGCCGCGCTCGTCGTGCAGGCACCGTGGCCGAGGTGACTCTCGATGACGTCAGTCGCGAGAGCGGTCAGCCACTGCTTCATGGCGCCGCGTTGTACGTGGTCCATTGCTCATTAGGTAGAGACTCCCGACGCAAGAGATTCGTGGCGGAAAAAGTTGTGACAAAACGATGGCACGTGGATATGCGTTTCACGAATCCGGCTGGATATAGCAACGGATGCTTGGATGGGGATATAGACCGCGAGTTCGAGTTCTACGGGTGAGGCCGTGTATGACGCGAGAAACAGTGTCGAGTCCGCGTTGGTGAATGCGGCACGGCGCGTATCCGCTGCCGGGCGACTTCGAGTTCAGCGGGTCGCTCCAGGCCTACTCGGGCGCCAAGCGGGAGGTCCGGTGGTCCGTCCCGTCCAGCTACTTCCCGAACGGGCAGCGGACGCAGGGCACGACGGTGCAGCTGTTCTCGCCGGGCACCAACTACTTCGACTATTGGACGCAGGTGGACATCGCCATCCGGAAGCTCTTCCGCTTCGGCGGGTATGAGTCGTCGGTGCAGATGGACATCTACAACCTGATGAACGCCGCCGCGGTCGTCGACGAGAACGACGCCTACGGTGGGTCCTACGGTAAGCCGACCCGGCTCCTGCAGGGTCGGCTGGCGCGTTTGGCCTTCCAGATCAAGTGGTAGGCGTCATCCGGTTAGTCTTGACGTTCAGCCGACGCTGAACGGTGTGTTCGGGCCGGTGGGGCAACCCCCACCGGCCCTTTTTTTGCCTTCACGACGAGGCGCTACAGCGTTTTGCACATTCGTGTCCCGCCTCTCGGTCGGCAGATGAGCAGGTTCGAACCGCATTACCGAGCGAGCGGCCCAGCACTGGTCTCTCTCGGAATCCGCGTCGTCACGGCGGCCGAGGTGCCACTTTCAGGAGCCGCGTGGCGGTTCCTCCGACGGATTCCTCCGAGAGACCCGCCGCTGAGCCGCCCGAACCTGCGACGGCCGCCGCCCTGAGGACCGGGCGGGCTCGAACGGACAGGCGCGCGGTCGCGGGGTGTCGCGGAGGATGCCATGAGGCCCGCCGACG
Organism: Vicinamibacterales bacterium; assembly: GCA_963662965.1. GTDB lineage: Bacteria > Acidobacteriota > Vicinamibacteria > Vicinamibacterales > UBA8438 > DTWD01. The sequence continues at coordinate 2,499,574 of OY759970.1, forward strand.
TCCGCGGGACCGAAAACTTCGCCTGAGCCGCCAGCGGATGAGCCTGCGCCCTGTGGTCCGTGCCGGTCGAGTCACCCCCGCTGCGGGTTGCAGTGGCACGCGCCGCCCCTGACCAGCTGTTGCTCGCCGCGTCAGCAGTTCCGGGTGCGGTCGGAGGCGAAGTTTTCCGGCGGGCCGAGCTGGCGTCCGGAGTGACGCCCCGTCCGTGGCTGCCGCATGCGTGCCTCCGGGCACCACCCGCCCGCTACGCGCTCATGAAAACGCGCTAACTTAGACAGGGCGCGCACAGCGCGCCCCGCCGGCACGGAGTGGGGCGAAGGGGTTTCCGCGAGTACTGGCGACGGGGTTCGGGGCGGTTACGCCCCGTCTGAGTTACGATGCGGCCTGGGCCGGACGAGCGTCTGCGACCCCGAAGAGCTTCCGCCCCGTCCGCTTGAGGTCCTCCAGGATCACGTAGGTGATCGGCACCAAGATGAGCGTGATGAAGGTTGCGAAGAGGACGCCGAACGCCAGCGACACGGCCATCGGGATGACGAGCGCGGCATCAAAGCTCCGGTCGAGCATCAGCGGGACCAGACCTAAGAACGTGGTGAACGACGTCAGCAGAATCGGGCGGAACCGGTTGACTCCTGCCTCACGGACGGCGACGCCGATCCCCTCGTGGAGGGCCCGCTTGCGGTTGATGAAGTCGACCATGATCAGGCTGTCGTTGACGACGACGCCGGTCACCGCCACCAGGCCGAACATCGACATCATCGTGACATTGAGCCCCATGACGAGGTGTCCCCAGACCGCGCCGACCAGCCCGAACGGGATCGCGCTCATGATGATGAGCGGTTGCACGTAGGACTTGAGCGGCACGGCGAGCAGCGCGAAGATCAGCAAGAGGGCGAGCGTGAATCCGCGCTGCAGCCCCTCGACACCGTCCTGCACTTCGGCCTGGGCGCCCTCGAACGTGTAGAAGACGCCGGGGTGCAGGGCCAGCACCTTCGGAATGATACGCGTCTCGAGGTCGGTGACCACCTGCGCCGCCGAGGTCACCGCCGGGTCGATCGAGGCGGTGACGTTGACCGCCCGGTTCCGGTCGACCCGCCGGATCGACGCGAAGCCGCGTCCCGGTTCGACCACCGCCACCTGGCTGAACGGAATCTCGCCGCCATCGGGGGTCCGGATGCGCATGTTTTCGAGATCGCCGATCGACCGACGGTCGGCGCGCGGGTACCGCACCATGACCCGCACGTCGTCCCGCTCCCGCTGGATCCGCTGCGCCTCCTCGCCGTAGAACGCCTGCCGCACTTGCCGCCCGAGGTCTTGCAGCGTCAGCCCGAGCATCTCGGCCGCCGGCTTGATGCCGAGCTTCATCTCTTCCTTGCCGTCGCGGAACGTATCGGTGATCTCGTAAACGCCCGAGTATTCGGCGAGCTCGCGCTTGATGTCGTTCGCCGCCGTCCGCAGCGTCTCGATATCCGGCCCGGCCAGCTGGATGTTGATGTCTTCGCCCGGCCCCATCATCGACATGGCGAAATTGACGTCGACCGCCTCTGGTATCTGGCCGGTCGCCTCGCGCCACATGTTGCCGAGCTGCTCGCTGTTGTAGCGGCGGGTTTCCGAGGGGATCAGCTCGATCATCACCTCGCCGAGGTGCGCGGCTCCCGCGATCGCCCGTGGTCCCCGTTGCCGCGCGACCATCGGTTGGTCGCCGACGGCGGCCGACACGTTCCGGAAGTAGTCGTGCCCGGTTTCGTCGAGCAGCGCCTCTCGAACGCGCTCGGCGCCGGCCTCGAGACTCGACACCGCCTCCGACGTGAGGTCGACCGGCGTGCCCTGCGGCATGGTGACCGACGCCACCATGAAATCGGCCTCCATCGACGGAAAGAACTGGAAGTTCGGCCGACCCGAGGCGACCATCCCGATCGTGAGGATCATCATCGCGACGCCGATCGACACCGTCAGGTAGCGCCACCGCAGCGCCGACTCGAGGAACGGTCGATAGATCTCCTGGATGAACCGCTTCAGACCGTTGGCGAACAGTCCCTGGAACCGTCGCCACGGACCGGGTCGGCCGCGCTTGGGCACATGTGACAGATGCGCCGGCAGGATATTGAGCGATTCGACGAGGGAGAACAGCAGGCACGGAATCACGATGAGCGGGATGACCCGAAACATATTGCCCATCACACCGGGCACGAACATCAGCGGCATGAAGGCGGCCACCGTCGTCAGGACAGCAAAAACCACTGGCTTTCCGATCTCCTGTCCACCCTCGATCGACCCGCGGAGGCCGTCGCCGTGCTCCTCCTGATGCCGGAAGATGTTCTCGCCGACGATGATCGCGTCGTCGACGACGATGCCGAGCACCAGGATGAACGCAAAGAGCGACATCATGTTGACCGTCACGTCGACGGTCGGCATCAGCGCGACGGCGCCCATGAACGAGATCGGAATGCCGAGGCTCACCCAGAACGCGAGGCGAAGCTCCAGGAACAACGCGAGCACGATGAAGACGAGCGCGAACCCGGTGACGCCGTTGCGCAGCATCAGCGTCAGTATTCCCCTCAGCGCTTCTGCGTTGTTGAGCCACACGGTGAGCGTGATGCCCTCCGGCAGGCGTGCCTGCGCTGTCTCGACGTACTGTTCCACCTGCTCGGAAATTTCGAACGTGCTCTGCTCGCCGGTGCGGAACACCGAGACCATCATCGTCGGCTCGACGTTGAAGCGGGCGAACTGGTCGGTTTCCGCGAATCCGTCGACGACGGTCGCCACATCTCCCAGATGGAGGCGACTGCCGTCAGCCCGCGTCCAGAGGATCAGATTCTCGTACTCTTCGCCCCGATAGGCCTGACCGATCGTGCGCAGGAGGATCTCGCCGCTCTCGGTGCGTACCGAGCCGCCGGGGAGGTCGAGCGAGGAGCGGCGGACGGCGTCGGCCACGTCATCGAACGTCAAGCTGTGGCGCCGGAGAGCGACCTCGGACACTTCGATGGAGATCTCGTAGGGCGGCGCGCTGACGATGTCGACCTGGGTGATCCCGGGGAGGGTGGTCAGCTCGTCGCGCACCTGTTCGGCTACCGCCTTGAGCGTGAAGGGGTCGAGATTGCCGGACACCGCGATGTCGGTGACCTGGATACGCTGGGTCAGCTCGCGGACGATCGGCTTCTCGGTTTCGACCGGAAACGTCGTGATGGCGTCGACGCTGCTCTTGATGTCGTCGACCACCTTGCGTGCGTCGGCGCCCAGCTCCAGCTCGACCATGACCATGCCCATGCCCTCGGACGCGGTCGACTCGATTTTCTTGATGCCGTCAATGCCTTGGATGGCCTCCTCGATGCGGACGCAAACCGCCTCCTCGACCTCCGCCGGCGCGGCGCCGAGATAGGGCACCTCGATGACGACGCGATCGAGATCGATCTCCGGCACGATCTCTTCGTTGACGGTGAACGTGCCAATGACGCCGCTCACCACGATGAACACCATCACGAGGTTGGCGGCGACGCTATTGCGCGCAAACCACTCGATCATGCCGTTCACGATTGTCTCCTGTTGCCGCTACCTCGCCACCGGGGCTGCCCAACGTCTCAGCATACCTTGCTAGCCGAGCGGTAGCCGAAGCGATGCTGTCGGCGCGGGCGTGTGTAACACTAACAACTGCCCAGCCGGCCTCGACGTGAACGTATCGAGCCGTAGAGGAGGAGAACGATGAGCCCAGCGCCGCAACCTGTGCAAAGCCCGCTGACCCTAATCATGACGATCAAGTCCGAGAAGGACTATGAGGAACTGGACGGCCTGCTCCGCAAGTTCGATGCCCTGCCCTAGGAAGAGAACCCCATTCGGCAGGCGTTGAGCTCGATCAACACTGTCCACTGCGCGCGGTTCGTCTTTCTCGAGGACAATACGAAGCTCGCCGTGATTACGACCTACGATGGCAGCTTCGAGAGCTACATCAATGACTTCATCGACCACATCGGTCAGATCTTCGACGCGCTGCTCTCTCATATGATGGACGTCCTCCCGTTGCCGGTGAAGGAGCATCGCGCGGAGTTCCTCGCCTACGTCTGGGCGAACGATGTTCCCGACGTCGGCGTCTTATTCAGCGCCTACCCCGACGCGACGGTGCTGACGATTCACGCCGCACTCGAATAGATGACTCTTCCATACGCCGAGATCCAGGGGATCCTGCTGCGGTCGGCGAAGATGCCGTTGCACCGGCATCTGCTGTTCCGCATCGACGCGGCGGCGGCGGCGCGCCGGTTCCTCGGCGGGCTCGTCGACGGCGACGGACCGCGCGTCGGCTCCGCCGAGCCGTGGACGGCCGACACGAAGCCGCCCTATGTTCTGTACGTCAGCCTGACGTATCCGGGATTGCGAGCGCTTGAGCTCCCGGCCTCGACGCTGGCCAGCTTTCCCGAGGAGTACGTCGAAGGGGGCGTCCGGCGCGCGGAGAAGGTGGGCGACGTCGGTGCGAGCGCGCCAAACCACTGGAAAGCGCCGCTCAACACCGAGGACGTGCAGCTCGTCGTCACCATTCCGGCGATGTCGCAGACGGCGCTCGATGAGGCCACCGATGGTGTCCGCGCCGCAGCGGCGCGGGGTGGCGCGTGCACGGAGGTGGGGCAGCTCGACGCCGCCGCGCTGCCGCCCGGCAATCTCGCGCACTTCGGGTATGCCGACGGCTATTCGCAGCCGACGATCGAAGGGGGATTCGGAGAGGTGCTGGTGAGCCCGGCACCGGACGCGCCGGCGGGCGCGTTCATCCTCGGCTACCCGAGTCAGTACGCGGGGCTCACCTATCAGGTGCCGGAGCCGGACGTGTTCGGACGACACGGCGGGTTCGGCGCCCTTCGCGTCCTCGAGCAAGACTGTGCCGGGTTCGAGGCGTTTCTCGAGGCAAATCGCGACGTCATCGACACGGAGCTGCTCGTGGCCAAGATCTGCAGGCGGTGGCGGAACGGCGTGCCGCTGGCGATGTCCCCGGACCCGCCGACACCCGACCCGCCGATCCCGACCGACAAGCTGAACTGGTTCGACTACAAACCGACCGAGGCGACCCCGGATGCCGTCGACGACCGGAAAGGCTACCGCTGCCCGATCGGCTCGCACGTCCGGCGGATGAACCCCCGCAGCTCGACGGTCGCCGGCGCCAACGGGCACAAGCGACGCATTGCGCGTCGCGGGCTCCCCTACGGCGCACCGTTCGACCCTGACCACCCCGACGACGGGATCGAACGCGGCTTGCTCGGTATGTTCATCTGCGTCAGCCTGAAGGACCAGTTCGAGTTTCTGATGGAGGACTGGGCCAACGCGGGTGACTTCGCGCCCGGCCTCCGCCACAGGAAAGATCCGATCATCGGTGCCAACGATGCGTCGTCGTCGAGCTTCAAGATCCGGCGGCCGCGGCCGGAACCGCCGATCGAGATCACCGGCTTCTCTCGCTTCGTGACGACGCGCGGCGGCGCCTACTGCTTCTTTCCCAGCCTGCCGGCGCTGCGGTATAGCGCCGGGATGTAAACCTTAGACGGTGCCGACTCCACGCCCCGTCGCCGTTACCACCGTCCTCGCAATCGGTCTCGCGACGTACGGCGTCGGCCCGGTCGGCGCGCAGGGCCCATCGCTGGCCCGACACGGCACCATCGCCGGCTCGGCCAGCGCGGTGGCGGCAACCAACGATCTGCTCGTCGTGGCCGACGGCCCGACGGTGCGGGTGATCGACGTCTCTCAGCCTGAGACGCCCAATGAGGTGGGGCGTCACGAGTTCGCGGATGACGTGCTCGCGCTCACGCTGGATGGGGGATCCGTGTATGTGGCGAATAGCCACGAGGGTTTGCACCGACTCGACATCTCGAATCCGTCGGCACCGGTCCCGGGCGGGAGCGTCCCCACGCGCGGTCAGGCGGTCGGTGTCGCGGTGTGGGGCGAGCACGCGTTTGTCGCCGACAATTCGCTCGGGTTCGATGTCGTCGATACTGCCGGAGGCGGGACTCGCGTGGGGGAGTATCTCGGCGACGGGTTCCCGCGCGCGATTGGTGCCGTGGGCGACCTCGTATTCGTGGCCGATCAGCCCAACGGGCTCATTGTGGTCGATGCCTCGACGCCGACGGCGCCGGCGCCGGTCGGGGTGTTGTCGCTCGGGGCGGACATGATCACAAGGGTCATCGTGCCGCAGGGGATCGGCGGAGCCCCGCCACCCGCGATTGTCTGCGTGGTGAGTGGCCGGGCTGGCCTGCAGGTGGTTGACGTGTCGACGCCGAGCGTGCCGGCGGTGGCGGCGCCGATTCCGACCGCTGGCCCGCCGCGCGGGATCGCCCTTCGCGGTCACCAGGCGTTTGTCATCAGCAATGGCACGCTGGAAATCTTCGACCTGTCACGACCGTCGCAGCCGTCGCGTGTCGCGTCTCACGATGTCGGGGAGCAGGCGGGCCTCGTGGCGGTCAACGACGAGCTGATTTTCGTGTCGGTTGGCGCCGAGATCGCAATCTACGGTAGGCAGTAGGGCGCGCACAGCGCGCTCCCGCCGGCACGGAGTGGGGCTAGGGTCCCCCCCCCCCGCGCGCGAGTGCCGGCGACGGGGTTCGGGGCAGTCAGCCCCGTCTAATTAATGCCCAATCCGGTACACAGCTTCGGCGGTCCGGATGATCAGGCCGTCGTCGAGGATCGCCGGCGTCGCCATCGTGAATTCGTCGAGGTCGTTCTCCCCGAGGACGCGGAACTCCGGCCCTGCCTCGATCACGTAGGTCGTACCGTTCTCGCTCAGCGCGAAGATCTTGCCGTTATAGGCCCACGGCGACGACGTGAACCCTTCACCGACGGTGATCCGCCGCCGGTCATAGACCTCCTCGCCGGTGCGCGCGTCGTGACAGGTCAACAATCCGCGGTCGAGCAGCGTGTAGTAGTAGTCGCCGTAGACGAGCGGAGACGGATGATAGGAGCCGCCTTGCGGGAGCGACCAGGCGACGAACTGATTGGACGCATCCCCTTCCGCGAGCGAAATGTCACCTGAGGCCCCAGGGCGAATCGCGTAGACCGGCCGGTGGAAGTCGCCGAGGTAGCCCGATTCGATGTAGAGCAGTCCGTGCGCGGTGATCGGCGTTGGTATCACGATGGTTGACATTCCCGACAGCTCCCACAGCAGCTCGCCATCGAGGTCGTAGGAGCGGACCTTGTCGGTGCCGAGCGTGACGATCTCGGTCCGTTGCTCGTTCTCCCAGACGTAGGGAGTCGACCAGTTCGTTCCTTCGTCGCGATCGGTGCGCCACACTTCGGCGCCGGTTTCACCGCTCAGCGCGACGATGTACGACTGCTCCTCGTTGTCGACCACGACATACAACCGGTCGTCGTGAATCACCGGCGAGCCGGCGGTGCCCCAGCCGTTGCGCGTGGGAGCGGCCGGAAGGTCGCGAGACCAGAGGACGGTCCCGGTGAAGTCGAGCGCGTAGACTCCGACGTTGCCGAAGAACACGTACAGCCGCTCGCCTTCCGTCACCGGGGTTTCTGACGCGAACGTGTTCTTGACGTGGTGCGCCGACTGCGGCACGCCGGCGTGCACCTCGGTGTTCCACCGCGGATCGCCCGTCTTAAGGTCGAGGGCGTACACCATCCAATGATGCTTGTCGGTCGGCACGTCACGCTCGCCGCCGCCATACCAGCCGCCTTCGGGCGTCTCGACCGCGCCGTCGCTCACGACGGTCGTAAAGACGACCAGCCCGTCGGCCACGATTGGTGAGCTCCAGCCAAGGCCCCGCACCGGCGTCCGCCAGGCGACGTTTTCCGATTTGGACCAACGATCCGGCAGGTTGGCGTTGTCAGCCACGACGCCGCTCGCGTCGGGCCCTCGGAACTGCGGCCACGCCTGAGCGGCGGCGTCTCTCGAGGAGACGACCGTCGCGGCCAGAACAACGGTCGCGATGACCAGTCCGAAGGTGTGGCGGTGCCGCATCGGCTCCTCCCGCCGGGGCCGGCACGTCATCGTGTGAGACACGTCACAGATCATAGGGTTTTCGGTCGTCGCGGGTTTTCTGTGTACCGGGATACCATGTGGCATGCCAAGAAGTGCCATGCCGCTCATTCTCGGGCTGGGCCTTCTGTTGGCGCTGCCGACGGCAGCGCAGGACCGTCCCACGTCAGCCAGCGACGTGACCAAGGCCGAGCTCGACGCCGTGTTCGCGACCCTCGGCGACTCGATCGACAAGCAGGTCAAGATCGTCGGCAGCGACACCGACGTCGCCGTCGGTATCTTGCATCGGGGCGAGCTGGAGAGCGAGGGCGACGTGGGCGCGATCGTGCACCACCAGGTGACCGAGGTGTACTACATCCTCGACGGGTCCGGTACGCTCGTCACCGGCGGGCCGATCGATGCGGCGCGCGAGTTTCCGTCCGACAGCGGGGTCGTGGCCGAGCTGGTGGGGCCGTCCGCAATCGGGACGTTCGACAGCGGCACGAGTCGCCCGGTGTCTGCCGGCGACGTGGTGGTCATTCCGGCCGGCGTGCCGCATGGTTTCAGCCAGATCGCCGCCGCCGGCGTGAGCTATCTGAGCATTCGGGTCGATCCCGACCAGGTGCTTCCGGCGGGATGGGTCAGCCCGGTGATATCGCGTTAGCGTCGCGAGGAGGAACGATGAACAGACGGGTAAAATCAATGGTGACGGGGATCGCCGCGGCTGCCGTGATGGCGATGGTACTGACGATGACGAGCTGCGCGGGGATGGAGCCGGTTCCGGAGGGGATAGAGCTCGATGCCGACGACATCGGCGGCGTCGTCACGAGCGCCGATGGACCCGAGGCTGGCGTCTGGGTGGTCGCGGAAACAACCGACCTGCCGACCCGCTTCATCCGGATCGTCGCGACCGACGACGCGGGGCAATACGTCCTGCCGGATCTTCCCGATGCGACCTATGAGGTGTGGGTCCGCGGGTACGGTCTCGTCGATTCGGCCCGCGTGAGCGCGACGCCGGGGCAGACACTCGACCTCGACGCCGTCGTCGCCCCCGATGCGGTCGCCGCGGCGCAGGTGTATCCCGCCGCCTGGTGGCTGTCGATGATGGAGCTCCCCGAGGGCGAGCATTCGCAGCGGGAGCTTGGCAGCTCCGTCACCGGCTGCATGAATTGTCATCAGGTGGGCAACAAGGCCACGCGCGAGATCTTGCCCGGCATCCTGAGCGAGTCGGACTCGCACCTCGACGCCTGGGACCAGCGGGTCACGATGGGGCCGATGGGCGCCGGCATGAGCGGCATGTACCGGCGGCTCGGGCCGCAGCGCGAGATGTTCGCCAACTGGACCGACCGTATCGCCTCCGGCGAGGCGCCAACGCAGACACCGCCGCGTCCGACCGGTACCGAGCGGAACGTCGTCGTCACCCTGTGGGACTGGGGGACCGAGACCGACGGGCGGACCGATAGCACGCCCTCGGATGTGCGCGATGCCACCGTTAATGCGAACGGTCTGGTCTACGGCGTCGTGCAGCCGAGCGATATTCTTGCCGTGCTCGACCCGGTCGAGCATCGGGCGTTCAACATTCAGATCCCGTCGAACGCCCCCCCGATCTTGACCAACACGCCGACCTCGCCGTACTACGGCGACGATCCGATTTGGGCGCGGCAGTCGGATCCACGAAGCGTGGCGATGGATGGTGAGGGGCGCGTCTGGCTGACCGGTCGCGTCCGCGGTGCTGATGAGCAGCCGAGCTTCTGCACCGACGGCTCGAACGCATTCGCCGACTACTTTCCGATCGAGCGCGGCACGCGGCAGGCGTTCATGTACGACCCGGACACCGAGGCGTTCAGCGAGATCGACACCTGCTTCTCGGCCGACCACAACCAGCTCGGCGAAGACGAGCGCTTCTACTACGGGTTCCGGGAAGGCGTCGGCTGGATCGACACCGAGATCTGGGACGAGACCGAAGATGCCGAGGCGGCCCAGGGGTGGTGCCCGACGGTCCTCGACACCAACGGCGACGGCGTGATCTCGCCGGGGTGGACCGAGCCGGACGAACCGGTCGACCCGGCGCGTGACCATCGCATCGCCTACGGCTGCTACTCGCCGGCCTACAACACGGCCGACGGCACCGTCTGGTGCTCCGACAACGGGCGCGACGACAACACCCTCATGCGTCTCGACCTCGGCGACAATCCGCCCGAGTCGTGCATCGCCGAGGTCTACATGCCGCCGCCGAGCATCCAGAATCCGCCGCCCTACGGCAGCGGTGGGCTCCACATCACGAGCGATGGCCTCGTCTGGCAGGACTGGCGCGGCAGCGGCCACTTCGCGTCGTTCGACCGCAGCGTCTGCACGGTGACCAACGGCCCCGACGCGACCGGACAGAGCTGTCCCGAGGGGTGGACCTTCCAGCGGATGGACAAGCCGACCTTCTCGAATGCCGAGATGCCGATCAACTCGGACGAGAGCTACCTGACGCAGATCGATCACCACGACGTGCTGGGACTCGGCGCCGAGACGCCGGTCTACGGCGTCGTCAACACCGACTCACTCGAAGTTTTCGTGCCGGCCTCCGAGGAGTTCGTCACCCTGCGGGTGCCGTATCCGATGGGCTTCTTCTCTCGGTCGTCGGTCGGCCGGATCGACGATCCAACGACCGGCTGGAAGGGAAGAGCGCTCTGGTCGAGCTACTCCAACTATGCGGCGTGGCACCTCGAAGGCGGCCCGGGGACGCTCCAGAAGTCGGTCAAGTTCCAGATCCGGCCTGACCCATTGGCGAAGTGACGGGGACCGCGCTCTAGCGAGGCATCCTTGATGGAATACCATGGTATTCCATCTGGTGTTACACTGAGTCGATGACCAAAATCGGTGTCTCTCTTCCCGACGAGTTGATCAGCTTCGCTGATGACGAAGCCACGCGCCGAGGCACATCACGGTCACGGCTCCTCGCGTCGCTCCTCGAAGCGGAGCAGGTACGCGAGCAGACGCGCCAGTATCTCGATACCCACGGATGGGATGTCGTAGAAGACGAGGCCGCCTGGCAGGACTACCAGCGAGGCCGCATGGCCGAGGAGTACGGTGACGACGAGTGGTGACGTCCTGCCGCGCCGGGCGGAGGTGTGGTGGGTGCGGGCCGACAAGCGCAGGCCGGCCGTGGTTGTTCAGACAGACTTGGTCCGTGACCCGCGGGTCCGCTCGTTTCTCGTCGTGCCATTGACGAGTCGCCTTCATCTCGAAGGCCTTCCGGGTAACGTGCGACTAGACCGTCGAGCGACCGGTTTGCCAAAGCCCTCGGTCGCCAACGTATACGACGTTCAAAAAGTCGTACGTTCAGACTTTCTTGAATGTCTGGGTACACTGCCCCGAGACCGTGTCGGGGCGGTTGACGCGGGACTCCGTCTCGTGCTGAATCTCTCCTAGGTGATGCCGCTGAGTCCAGGGATTGCCGGGCGGCCCGGCGGGCGTTAGGATGCAGCCTGTGAAGGTGTCGGCAGACCGGCCAGAGGTGTCGCGCCATCTGGGGGGGGGCACCGTGCTGGCCGCCTTGGTTGTCCTCTTGGTGGCCACGGGGGGCGTTGCCCCGGGCCATGCTGAGCGCGCTCAGGCCGAGTCCCCGACGCCCCGGGCGATGCTGGATCGATACTGCGTCTCCTGCCACAACGACCGGTTGCAGACCGCCGGGCTCTCGTTCGACGGTCTCGACGCAGCGGATCCGAGCAGCAATGCAGAGGTGTGGGAGCGGGTCATCACGAAGCTGCGCACCGGGGCGATGCCGCCGGTCGGTCGTCCGCGGCCAGACGTGGCGACGTATCACGCCGTCGCGAGCCGCCTCGAGGCCGAGATCGATCGAGTGGCGGTGGAGCGTCCGAACCCCGGCCGGACCAGCACGACCCACCGCCTCAATCGCACGGAGTACCGCAACGCCGTACGCGATCTGCTCGCCGTCGATATCGACGTCGAGGCGTTGCTGCCTGGCGACGAAACATCCGACACCGGCTTCGACAACAACGCCGATGTGTTGTCGATGACGACGGCGCAGCTCGAGCGCTATCTGTCGGCGGCACGTCGAATCTCTCGGCTCGCCACCGGACTGCCGCCGCTGGCGCCCGGGTTCGAGACGTTCGACGTGCCGCTGCTGCTGCTGCAGGACGATCGGCAGAGCGAGGATTTGCCGCTCGGCTCTCGCGGCGGCTACGCGATCCGGTACCACTTTCCGGTCGACGGCGAGTACCTCTTCAAGATCCGCCTGCGCACGAACTGGCAGGACTACATCCTCGGAATGGGAACCGCGCACCAGCTCGATGTGCGAATCGACGGCGTGCTCGCACAGCGGTTCACGGTCGGCGGCGGCACGACGGCCCGCCCGGCGCCGGTCACCTTCACCATCGCCGAGCGGGGCGACCCCGAATGGGAGCAGTATCTCCACGACGCGGACGACGACCTCGAGGTGCGCGTGCCGGTCGAGGCGGGATCGCGCGTCGTCGGCGTGTCGTTCGTGCGGAACGTCTGGGAGCCGGAAGGCATTCTCAACCCGCATCAGGCGGGCGAGGTGCTATCGAACGACGAGGCCTACCACGGCAACGCGGCGGTCAGCTCCGTGTCGATCGGGGGACCGTACGCCACGACCAGCTCGGGCGATACGGCAAGCCGCCGCGCCGTCTTCAGCTGTCGGCCGGACAGTGTCGCCGAGGAGCGGAGCTGCGCGTCCACAATCCTCTCCGGTCTGGCGCGGCGGGCCTATCGGCGGCCGGTGACCGCCGAGGATATCGACACGCTGCTTGAGTTCTTCGATCGTGGCCGTGAGGGCGACAGCAACGGTAGCGGTAGATTTGATGCCGGGATCCAGCTTGCCCTGGAGCGGCTGCTCGTCGACCCCGACTTTCTGCTGCGCATCGAGCGCGACCCGACCGAGGCCGACCCAGGACGTCCGTATCGCCTCAGCGATCTCGAGGTCGCGTCACGCCTGGCGTTCTTCCTCTGGAGCAGCCTCCCGGACGATCCGCTGCTCGATGCCGCCGAGCGCGGCGCGGTGAGAGACCCGGCCGTCCTGGAGCAGCAGGTGCGACGCATGCTGGCCGACCCCCGCGCACGGTCGCTCGTCGACGACTTCGCCACGCAGTGGCTGCACTTGCGCAACCTCGAGGATGTGCGCGGCGACTCGGTGCCGTTTCCCGACTACGACGACAATCTGGTCGAGGCGTTCCGGCAGGAGACGGCGCTGTTTCTGACCAGCACGTTGCGCGAGGACCGGAGTGTCCTCGACCTGCTCGACGCCGACTACACGTTCGTGAATGAGCGGCTGGCGCGCCACTACGGCATCCCGGGTGTGTACGGCACGCGCTTCCGCCGGATCACGCTGCCGAACCGCGAGCAGCGCGGCGGCCTGCTGGGGCATGGCGGCCTCCTCGCCCTGTCGTCCTATCCGACGCGGACGTCGCCGGTGCTGCGGGGTAAGTGGTTGCTCGACACGATCCTCGGCGCGCCGCCGCCGTCGCCGCCCCCGAACGTGCCGGCGCTGCCGGAACGGGGTGAGGGCGGTAAGACGGGCTCGGTCCGCGAGCGCCTCGAACGGCACCGGGAGGCGCCGGTCTGCGCCGCCTGTCACGCGATGATCGATCCGCCGGGGTTCGCGCTCGAGAACTTCGACGGGCTCGGGGCGTGGCGGACCGTCGACGAGTTCGGCAATCCGATCGACGCCGTGGCGAGGATGCCCAATGGCGTCGAGGTGGAGGGAATGGCCGGGCTGCGCGCGCTGCTCCTCGAGCGGCCCGATCAATTTGCCGCGACCGTGACCGAGAAGCTTCTAGCGTATGCGCTCGGCCGCGGGCTGGAGTACTTCGACAAGCCGACGGTGCGCACAATCGTTCGCGACGCCGCGGCGAACGACTATCGCTGGTCGTCGCTGATCCTCGGGGTCGCGCGGAGCCCGGCGTTTCTGACGCGTAACGCCGCCGCGAGTGGTGAGCGCGCGAATTGAGGACGACCGGGATCACGCGAGGGAGAGACACGTCATGACCATCACCAGGAAATCGCTGCCGCGCCGGACCGTGCTTCGCGGTCTCGGGGTCACGCTGGGGCTCCCGTTGCTCGACGCCATGGTGCCGGCCGTCACCGCGCTGGCCAACACGCCCGCGAAACCGATCCATCGGTTTCAGGCGGTCTACGTCCCCAACGGCATGGCGATGCCGTACTGGACGCCGGCGGAGGAAGGCCGGAACTTCGAGCTGACCCCGATTCTCGCCCCGCTCGCACCGTTCCGGGATCAGCTGCTCGTCATCTCGGGGCTGCGGTCGTCGTGGGCCTATGTCCACGCCGGTGCCTCGGCGTCGTTTCTGACCGGCACGCCCCGCGGCGGCGAGAACGAATCCGACGTCTTGGCCAGCACGTCGATGGACCAGATCCTGGCGCGCGAGCTCGGCAAGACGACGCAGCTCGGCTCGCTCGAGGTGGCGATGGACAAGTTCGCCAACGCCGGCCAGTGCACCGCCGGCCTCAGCTGCGCCTACACCCAGACGATCTCGTGGCGCACGCCGACCACCCCGTTGCCGATGGAGAACAATCCGCGGGCCGTGTTCGAGCGGCTGTTCGGCGACAGCGGCTCGGCCGACCCGGCGGTCCGGCGCGCGCGCCGGCAGGAGAAGCAGAGCATCCTCGACTCGGTGACCAACAAGCTGGCCGACCTCAAAGTGCACGTCGGGTCGGGCGACCGGGTCAAGCTCGACGAGTACACCGAGGCGGTACGCGATGTCGAGCGACGCATCCAGTTGGCCGAGGAGCAACGGAACATCGAACCGTCGTTCACCGAGCAGCCGTCCGGGCCGCCGCGGGTGTTCGAGGAGCATTTGCAGCTGATGCTCGACCTGCAGTTCCTGGCGCTCCAGTCCGACCTGACCCGCGTCGTCACCTTCATGATGGGACGGGAGCAGAGCACGCGCGCCTTCCCTCAGATCGGCGTCCCCGATGCGCACCATCCGCTCTCTCACCACGAGAACGTCCCCGACCGGGTGGCGTTGATGTCGAAGATCAACACGTATCATGTCAAGGTGACCGCCGACTATCTCGCACGTCTTCGTGCGGCGGAGGACGGTGACGGCTCGATGCTTGACCATATGACGATCCTCTACGGTGCCGGTATCTCGAACAGCACCAGTCACCAGGGCACCAACCTGCCATTGTTGGTGCTTGGGGGCGGGGCCGGCACGATCAAGGGCGGACGACATCTGCGGTTTCCAGCCGACACGTCGAACGCCGACCTGCTCATGACACTGATGGCCAAGCTCGACATGCCGCTCGACCGGCTTGGCGACAGCACGACCCGGCTGCCTATCGATACGCTCTCGGAGGTCTGAGGGGATGACGATGACAGCCTTCCCGTCGCTGCCTCGACTCATCACGATCGCCGCCCTCGCTATCGCCAGCCTCGGCGCCGGCGGCGCCGAGGCTCCGCTCGCGGACGCGGCGCGCCAGGGCGACTGGGTCAACGTGCGAACGGCACTCGACCAGGGTGCGGATGTGACCGCCGTCCAGGGTGACGGGTCGACCGCGCTGCACTGGGCCGCCTACTGGGACGAGCACGACAGCGCCGAACGGATGATTCGAGCCGGCGCCGACGTGAACGCCGCGACCGACCTCGGCGTGACGCCGCTCTGGAGCGCCGCCGAGAATGGCAGCGCCGCGATGGTCCGGCGGCTGCTCGAGGCCGGCGCGAACCCGAACGCGACGCTCCTCTCCGGGGAGTCGCTGCTGATGACGGCGGCGCGGAGCGGGAGCACCGACGTGGTCCGTCAGTTGCTCGAGGCCGGCGCCGAGACCGAGGCGACCGCGGCGCGCGGTCAGACCGCGTTGATGTGGGCGGTTGCGCAGCGGCATCCCAACGTCGTCGAGGCGCTCCTGGCCCATGGCGCCGATCTCAGCGCTCGCACCGACGTCTGGACTGAGGTGGTCAAGACCTCTCCCGACCCCTGGAGCCCCGAATATGTTGCGGAGCGACAACAGGGGGGTTACACGCCGCTCCTTTTCGCGGCGAGGGTCGGTGATCTCCCGTCGGCGAGGCAACTCGTCGACGCCGGGACCGACGTCGACGACACCTCGCCGTACGGCACGAGTGCGACGGTCGTCGCCGCCCACAGCGGACATGGCGACGTCGCGGCGTTTCTCCTCGAGCGCGGGGCCGACCCCGACGCCGCCGATGCAGGCTACACCGCCCTCCATGCGGCGATTCTGCACAAGGACGCGGCGCTCGTCCGTTCGCTGCTCGAGCACGGCGCCGATCCGAATGTGACCGTGGCGCGGGCGACGCCGATTCGCCGCGACGCCATCGACTTCTATCTCCATCCGTCCTACGTCGGCGCGACACCGTTCTGGCTGGCGGCCCGGTTTGGCGCGCCGGACATCATGTATCTCCTGGCCGAGCTCGGGGCCGATCCGCTGGCGGTGCACCATCCGACCTACTGGCCCGGCTCGCTCGGGGTGACCGAGGACCGAAGAATCATCGACGAAGGGCCGACGACGGCGTTGATGGCGGCGGCCGGACTTGGCGGCCGTGCGCCGCTCGTCGCGGTCGACCGTCTCGCCCGGATCGCCGAGAGCGCACCGGTCCGGAGCACGCGGCGTGATCCCGACCCGGTGGCGCGCGAGGCAGTGACGCTCGAGGCGGTGATCCTCGCGGCTGAGCTTGGCGTCGACGTCAACGCCGTCAATGGGGATGGCAACACGGCGCTTCATACCGTTGCCCGTCGCGGGTACGACACGGTCGTCGAGTATCTCGTCGAGCACGGAGCTCGCATCGACGTGACGAACGAGGCGGGACTGACGCCGATTGACGTAGCGCAGCGCGGCTCTGGCCGCGGCCCGAACGCCTCGCCCCACGAGAGCACGGTCGAGCTGCTACGTCGACTGGGCGCTAGTGAGTAACACGTTCAGCGCCCTGCTGCCCATATCCCGGAGGAAACCATTTGCCTTTGGCGAGTGAAGCTCGATGCTTCACTATCCGGATCAGCCGGTTCTTGAGCGAGCTTGGTTCCGGAAGGATGTGGGCAGTCGGGTGTTTCGCGGTTGTTGTCGTTTGCGGCGCAGCGCCCAGTACGGCGACGGCGCAGTCCGCCCAAGCCGAGCATCCCGACATTCGACTGTTTCTCGAAGTGGGCGCATCGGCTGGGGGACAGTCGGATCTCGCGCTCCGCCAGATCGGCGAGCAGTGGCGCGACGGCTACGCCGGCATCATCTGGGATCTCGCCTACCTCACGCGCCCGCCGGGCCAGAGCTTTCTTCGCTTCTTGTCGCTGCTCGATTTTCTCGAGCGGCACACCGAACAACAGTTCGGTCCCGATCTCGCGCGTTGGCATCAGTGGATCTGGAGCCGGCCCTACGAGCCACACCCCGACTATGGGTATTTCAAGGGGCAGTGGTACAGCCAGATTGACCCGCGATTCGAGGAGTTCTTCCCGCGCGGCGTCGCCTCGCGCATCCGGCTCGATGAGATCGAATGGGGCGGGGTGGGGGTCAATGGGATTCCGCCGCTCGAGTACCCGAGGCACATCAATGCCGACCAGGCCGACTACCTGGCCGACGAGCACATCGTGTTCGGCATCGCGGTCAACGGCGAGGCGCGGGCGTATCCGAAGCGAATCCTGGCCTGGCACGAGATGGCCCTCGACCGGCTCGGCGATGTCGAGCTGACGATCGTCTACTGCACGCTCTGCGGCACGGTGATTCCGTTCGAGAGTGTGGCCGACGGCCGGCACACCACGTTTGGCACCAGCGGACTCCTCTATCGGTCGAACAAGCTGATGTTCGACCACGAGACGCTCAGCCTCTGGAATACGTTCGAAGGCGTGCCAGTCGTGGGCCCGCTCGTCGACAGCGGGCCGCGGCTGACACCACGCGCGGTGGTGACGACGACGTGGGGCGAATGGCGCGTGCGCCACCCGACCACGACGGTGCTCTCGCTCGACACCGGGCATCGTCGCGACTATCGGGAGGGGGCGGCCTACCGCAGCTACTTCGGCACCGACGACCTGATGTTCGACGTGTCGAGCGCGGACGACCGACTGCCCAACAAGGAAGAGGTGCTGGTCCTGCATGCGCCGGACGCCACAAGCGCGGGCGGGTCACGCGCGCTGGCGATCGCGGCGCGGTTCCTCCAGCGCAACCGGGTGTTCCATCACACCTTCGGCGAACGCAGTCTTGTGGTGGTGACGAGCGAGCAGGGCGCCAACCGGGTCTACGACGCGGGCGATGTCCGCTTCACCCAGCACCTCGACGCGGATCGGGTTGCCGACGACGCCGGGCACGCGTGGCGGATCACCGAGGACGCCCTCGTGCTGGCGAACGACGCCAGCCGCCAACGTGAACGCGTCGCGGCCCAGCGTGCCTTCTGGTTCGGCTGGTACGCGCAGTTCCCGAACACCGAGCTGATTGATTAGGCGCGCGCCTTGTAGCGGGGCGGTGAGTTAGCGCGGAGCCGGTCGGGCACGTCCCGGAAGAATCCGTTTGCCTTTGGCGAGACGAAGCAACCTGACTCACGAAGCAGCCAGACATTGCCCGAGGCGAGCCGGATTCTGGAGGGATGTGCGCGACCGGCTCCGCCTAGTCCGGCAAGGCGAAGGCCACCATACGCGGCCCGCCGCCGATCCCGAGCGCGATGTACTGCTTCCCGTCGTCCATGTAGGTCATCGGCGTGCCGACCGCCCCTGAGGGCAGATCGACCGAGCCGAGCTCCTCGCCGTTGGACTTGTCGTAGGCGACCAACCGTGGTCCACCGTTCGTCCCGCCAGCCGACAGGCAGTAGACCAGAATCGTCTTCGTCAGGACGACGCCGGTACGGGTGCCGTCGCCGCCGAGCGGCGGTAGGTTGAGGTCGCGCAGCCGTGGGTGGTTGCGATACCGGTCGCCGTTGCCGGTCGGCACCTGCCAGGCGTACTCCCCGGTGTTTAGGTCGATGGCCGACATCCGCGAATAGGGTGGCTTGACGAAAGGTAAGCCTTGGGGCATCTGCGGACCTCTGCCGATGCTTGCCTGGATCCGCTCCAGCCGGTCGGTTTCTGGCGCCCCGTGCGTGTAAGCGACGGTGGCGCCGAGCGCCGGATCAGGTCGGTACAACGACATCACAGCCGGCTGGTTGTACGACGGCACATACAGCATGCCGGTCTCGGGGTCGACCGCGGCGCCCGACCAGCCGGCGGTGCCGCCCGGCGGCGGCCGCATGATGGTGCCACGGGTTACGCCCTCGACCGGACGGTCGAGCGGGGTGAAGAGCGGCCCGAGCCGGAACCCGTCGACTGCCTCGAGCGCCAGTTGCCGAATCTCCGGCGTGAAGTCGACCAGGTCGTCGACCGTCACTCCCTGATAGTCGAACGGCGCCGGCCTCGTCGGAAACGGCTGCGTCGGCGACGGCACCTCACCCGGCATGTTCGATTCCTGCGGCACCGGGCGCTCCTCGATCGGCCAGACTGGATCCCCGGTCTCGCGGTCGAAGACGTAGATGAAGCCTTGCTTGCTCACCTGCGCCAGCGCCTTGATCTCGCGGCCGTCGACCGTGATATCGATCAGGTTGGCATGCGTCGGGAAGTCGTAGTCCCACAACCCGTGATGGACCGCCTGGAAGTGCCAGAGCCGCTCACCGGTCTCGACGTCGACGGCGATGATCGACTCCGAAAAGAGGTTGTCGCCCGGCCGATCGGCGCCGTAGTAGTCGTTGGTGACCGTGCCGGTCGGGAGGTAGACATGTCCCAGCTCGTTGTCGCCGGCGAGCATCGACCAGACGTTGCCGTTGCCGGAATAACGCCACGAGTCGTTGCCCCAGGTGTCGACGCCGAACTCGTCGGTGCCGTTCGGGACGGTGTGGAAGTCCCAGGCGTGCTCACCGGTCCGGGTGTCCCAGGCGCGGACCCACCCGGGGATCGCTTCCTTCGTGATGCGCCGGTCGGCGACGTGCGAGCCGTGAATCACCCGGTCGCGGACGACGATTGGCGGTGAATGGATGCCCCAGGTGAGTGCGTTCAGGTAGTCGCGCTCGCCGCGGACCGCCCGTGGCACGCCGACCATCGCGTCGACCATGCCGCTGCCGTCCGGACCAAAGTCGGGGCATGGCTGTCCGGTCTTCGCGTTCACGCAGACGAGGTAGCCATTGCCGGTGCCCCAGAAGATTCGCTCGTCAGGCTCAGTCGCACCGTCGGTCCAGTAGGCGACGCCGCGCTGCGACCACGGCGCGCTCATCGTCGGCGTTCCCTCCTCGTAGCTCTTCGGATTGAAGATCCAGAGGGTTTCGCCGGTCGTCGCGTCGACCGCAACGCCCTGCGAGAGCGGTGTATTGAAATAGAGGACGCCGTCCACCATCAACGGCGTCGCCTGCAGTCGGGATGCGCCCGGCGGCTGGCTCGACCGGTAGAGATCCGGCGTGTCCGCGACGAGCGCATCGACGATGGTGTCGAGCGGCGCCCACCACTCGCCGCCGCCTGGGGTGGAGCGGCTGACCATGTTGTCGACCGAGACCCACTCCCACGCCACCTCGAGATCGGAGAAGTTGCTCCCGTCGATCTGGTCGAGCGGCGAGTACTTCGTCCCGCGAATATCGCCGGCGTAGCTCCGCCACTCGCCGTTCGAGGTGTCGTAGGTCTGCCACGGCTGGGCGTGCGCCATTGACGCGACGCTACAGATGGCAACGATGGTGGTGAGTGAGCGTACATAACGCATGGCTTGAGTCCTCTATTCCGGCAGCGCGAAGGCAACGAGGCGCGGTCCGCCGCCGACCGTCAGCGCGATGTATTGCCGGCCGTCGACCAGGTAGGTCATCGGCGTCCCGATCCCGCCGGAAGGGAGATCGATCGATGCGAGCTCCGTTCCTGACATCTTGTCGTAGGCGACCATCCGTGGCCCGCCGTCGGTCCCGCCGGCGGTCAGGCAGTAGAGCAGCAGCGTCTTCGTCAGGAGCGGCCCATTGCTGCCGTTGTCTCCGCCGAGCGGCGGAAGCTCGAGATGGCGCAGCCGTGGATGGTTGCGGTAGCGATCGCCGTTGCCGGTCGGCACCCACCAGGCGTGCTCGCCGGTGTTCATATCGATCGCCGTCATCCGCGAGTATGGTGGCTTGAGGAGTGGCAACCCTTGGGGCATGCGCGGGACGTCTCGGATGTCGCCGCGTCGGTCCAAACGCTCCCGTTCCGGCGCGCCGTGCGTATAGCGCATCGTCGCGCCAAGGGCCGGGTCGGGTTCGTACAGCGGAATCACCGTTGCCTGGTTGCGCGACGGCACGTACAGCATGCCGGTCTCGGGGTCGACGGCGGCGCCCGACCACCCGGCCGTGCCGCCGTCGGGCGGCCGCATCACCGTCCCCCGCGTTTCGCCTTCGATGGGCCGGTCGAGCGGGGTGAACAGCGGACCGAGTCTGAAGCCATCAACCGCCTCGACCGCCATCGCCCGGATCTCCGGCGTGAAATCGATCAGGTCATCGAGCGTGACACCCTGATAGTCAATCGGGGCCGGCTTGGTCGGAAACGGCTGCGTCGGTGACGGCACTTCGCCCGGCATGTTCGTTTCTTGCGGCACGGAGCGCTCTTCGATCGGCCAGACCGGCTCACCGGTCTCCCGGTCGAAGGTGTAGACGAAGCCTTGCTTGCTGACCTGAGCGATCGCCTTGATCTCGCGGCCGTCGACGGTGATGTCCAACAAGTTCGGATGTGTCGGGAAGTCGTAATCCCACAGCCCGTGATGCACCGCCTGGAAGTGCCACATGCGCTCGCCGGTCTCGACATCGACGGCGATGAGAGTCTCCGAAAAGAGGTTGTCGCCAAGCCGGTCGGCGCCGTAGTAGTCGTTGGTCGTCGTGCCGGTCGGGAGGTAGACATAGCCGAGCTCGTTATCACCCGCGAGCATCGACCAGACGTTGGCGTTTCCCGAGTAGCGCCACGACTCGTTCAGCCAGCTGTCGGAGCCGAACTCATCGGTGCTGTTCGGAACGGTGTGAAAGTCCCACGCGTGCTCGCCGGTGCGCACATCCCAGGCGCGGACCCAGCCGGGGATCGCTTCCTTCGTGATCCGGCGGTCAGCGACGTGCGAGCCATGGATCACGCGGTTGCGAACGACGATCGGCGGCGAGTGGATACCCCAGGTCAGCGCGTTCAGATAGTCGCGCTCGTCGCGCACGGCGCGCGGCACCCCCACCATCGTGTCGACCATCCCGCTCCCCTCCGGGCCGAAGTCGGGACACGGCTGTCCGGACGTCGCGTCGACGCAGACGAGATAGCCGTTACCGGTACCCCAGAAGATCCGCTCGTCGCCGTCGCCGTCGGTCCAGTACGCGACGCCCCGCTGGCGCCACGTGCCGGTCATCGTCGTCGTTCCTTCCTCGTAGCTCTTGGGGTTGAACACCCAGAGCGTCTCGCCGGTCGTCGCATCGACCGCGACGCCCTGTGACAGCGGCGTGTTGAAGTAGAGGACGCCGCCCACCATCAGCGGCGTCGCCTGGAACCCGGTGGCGTTCGGCGGGTGGCCTTCGCGGTAGAGGTTGGGCGTCCGTTCGACCAGCGCGCCGACGATGTCGGGTAGCTGTCCCCACCACTCGCCGCCGCCGGGGGTCGTCTGGCTCACCATGGTGTCGATCGACGTCCATTCCCAGACGAGCTCCAGGTCGGCGAAGTTGCGTGCGTCGATTTGGTCGAGGGGTGAGTATTTCTTACCCCCGATGTCACCGGCGTAGCTCCGCCACTCGCCGTTCGACGTGTCGTAGGTCTGCCACGGCTGGGCCTGAGCGGCGGCCGTGGGGACAAGCGCGGCGAGAACCAGGGAGCACAGGAACGACTGGCGCATGGTGTGACCCTCGCGAGTAGGAGGGGTAACTCAGGGTTGGTCGCCGGCCACTGGCACGTCGCGTAAGCGCTCCTGCACCGTGCCGGGCACACCCAGCTCGGTGTCGGCGCCGAGCCGATCCAGCAGCTCGGCCGTCTCGGGCCAGGTCTGAAACTGGAACGACTGCTTGGAGCCCTGCGCCATCCGATACGCGGTGCGGCCCCGGAAGTCGCGGGCGTCAATGTCGGCGCCTTCGGCGACCAGAAACTCGACCACCTCGTTCAGTCCGCGGAACGCCGCGCCGTGGAGCGAGGCGAAGTCGGCCTCGTTGGTCGCGTTGATGTCGGCGCCCGCCGCCAACAAAACCTTTACCGCCTCTTCGGCGCTCGGCGAACGAACCCCCCGCGGCTCGCGCGGCGTGTACGTGGCGCGACCGAGCCCGGCCGCCACCATGAACGGTGTCGTCCCGTCGTTGGTCGTCAGGTGTTGGTCCGCTCCGGCATCCAAGAGGGCGCGCAGCGTATCGGCACTGCTCGACGTGCGGCTGGCACCCACGCCAAACACCTGGCCGCCGGCGCCGTTCATGTCGAAGGCCGCCACCCAGAGTGGTGTCGCGCCGCGCAGATCGCCCGTCCCGCACGCGAATGGCTCGAACGCCCCTTTTTTCGGATAGCCGATGTAGCTCATGACCATCGCGGAGGTGGTGATGCGTGCGTTCGGGTCGGCGCCCCGCGCCAGGAGTGCGTTGACCAGCGGCAGCCGTTGACCGGCGCTCATCCTCGCGCGGCGGAATCGCGCGTAGCGACCACCCCGGCCATGGCGCCGATACCAGTCGCCGAGCCATAAGCCAACGTTGCCGGTGGCCGCGTGCAGCGCCGAGATCCCGTTCATCGAGGCGTTCGGGTCGGCCCGCTGCTCGAGGAGGAACAGCGCAAACGCGTCCTGGCTACTGATGATTGCATATGGCAAGACGTGCGTGCCGTCGACGCTGGGTTCGTTGAGGTCGACGCCGGCGGCGATCAGCGTCTCGGCCATCTCGATGTCGCCGTTCCGCGCGGCATACATCAGCGGCGTGAATCCCTTGACCGTCGATGTCGTAGGGTCGGCGCCGCGGTCGAGCAGCAGACCGACGATATCGGGGTGCGGCTCGGAGACCGCCCACATCAATGCCGTGCTCGCCGTTTCGGTGGTGGCGGCATTGACGTCCGCGCCGTCGTCCAGCAGCCGTCGGACGACGGCGACACTCCCGGTACGCGCTGCGATCATGAGCGGTGTCAACCCACTGGCTTGCCTGACGTTGGCGTCGGCGCCGGCGTCGAGCAGGGTCATCACCATCTCGGCGCTGGCGTTTTCGGCGGCCCGCTCCAGCGGAGTCACGCCATGGTCGTCCGCGGCGTTGACGTCGGCCCCGGCGGCGATCAGCCGACGCACGACGTCGCTCTGATTCCAGTGCGCGGCCCAGAGCAGCGCGGTTGACCTGTCGGCGCGAGCCGAGTTGGCGTCGGTCCCTTGCTCGAGCAGTCGCACGACCGCCGGCCAGTCCTGGTCGGAGGCGGCGGAGACCAACGGATGGTCCTGGCCCTCGGCAGACGGAGGAGCGAATCCGAGGACCGTCACCGCGACGGCGACAGCCACCGCGGCCCCGCGAGCGTGGTCGAAAGAAGCCATGTTCGTCGCCACTATATGCACTCCTGCCAGCCCAGTCCACATCGATTTGTTCGCGGTTGAGGGGGAGCGCGGCGATATACTGAGGGGGCCAGATAGGCGTCCACAGAGATGGCGAAGCTGTTCCGGACCGGCGGTGTCATTGGGCTCATGGGTCTCCTGACCGTGCCTGCGGCGCGAGCCCAGTCTGGCGGCGCGGCGGTTTCAAGCGAGCTCTTCACCCGCTACTGCGTCACCTGTCACAACGAGCGCCTCCAGACGGCCGGGTTGATGCTCGATCAGGTCGACCTGAGCCAGGACCAGATCGGACCGAACGCCGAGCTGCTGGAGAAGGTCGTCCGCAAGCTCCGTAGCGGACAGATGCCGCCGGAAGGCCGTCCACGTCCCGACGCGTCGACGATCGATCAGTTCGCCACCTCCCTCGAAACCGCGCTCGACCGGGCCGCGGCCGACGATCCCAACCCCGGGCGCGTCGCCTCGCGCCGGCTGAACCGCCTCGAGTATGTCAACGCGATCGACGACTTGCTGGCGCTCGAGGTCGATGGCGAGGCGTTGCTGCCGAGTGACATGGCCGGGTTCGGCTTTGATAACAACGCCGACGTCTTGTCGGTCACACCGTCGCTGATGGCGCGCTACATCGCGGCGGCGACCAAGATTAGTCGCGCGGCCGTCGGCAGCCCCGACAACCGGCCGGTGATGCAGGTGTACAAGGTCGGGTACGACCGGCGCGACATCCGTGCCGGTGAGGAGTTGCCGTTCGCGACGCACGGTGGCCTGGCGGTCCGGCATACGTTTCCGCTCGACGGCGAATACGTGTTTGCCATTCGTCTCAAACGCAACGAGACGATCGAGACGATCGATGGCATTGCGGAGGATCCGCACCAGATCGAGGTGCGGGTCGACCACGCGCTCATTCGGCGGTTCGACATTGGCGGACGCTACCCCGGGCCCGACCCCGGCCAGCTGATCGCGGTTCCGGAAGACGATGTCGACGGCCAGCGCCTGCACGGGTATCGGATGACCGCCGACCACGAGCTCGAGATTCGCCTGCCGATTCAGGCAGGGACGCGACTCGTGTCGGTCGCCTTCACCGACTCGGCGCCGTCGCCGAGTGTCATCACCGACCAGCCCGGGGTCGACATGGTCTATATCTCGGGCCCGTTCGACGGCACGGTTCCGGACGACACGCCAAGTCGCCATCGGATCTTCACCTGCCGTCCGGCGGACAGCACCACGCCGGCCGAGGAGGCCTGCGCACGGGAGATCATCGGCTCGCTCGCACGCCGCGCGTACCGGCGTCCCGTCACTGATGTCGACATCG
This sequence comes from Vicinamibacterales bacterium, assembly GCA_963662965.1. Classification (GTDB taxonomy): domain Bacteria; phylum Acidobacteriota; class Vicinamibacteria; order Vicinamibacterales; family UBA8438; genus DTWD01. The sequence goes on from OY759970.1 coordinate 2,525,268, forward strand.
ATCCACTGCTGGGCATTTATCGCGAAGGGCGGGCTGATCGTGACTTCGACGCCGGCGTCGAGCGTGCGCTCGAGGCGCTGCTGTCGATGCCGAAATTCCTCCTGCGCGTCGAGCGCCAGCCGGTCGACACCCAGCCGGGTGCCGTGTATCGGCTGACCGACCTGGAGCTGGCGTCGCGGCTCTCGTTCTTCCTCTGGAAGAGCATTCCGGACGACGAACTGCTCGAGCTTGCGTCGCGTGACGAGCTGAGCGCCCAGACGGTGCTGGCGGACCAAGTGCGTCGCATGCTCGCTGACCAGCGCGCCACTCGGTTCATGGACGACTTCGTCGGCCAGTGGCTGCAGATTCGCAACATCCACTCACAGGATCCCGACGGCGCGTTGTTCGCCGGCTTCAACGACTCGCTGCGCAAGGCGATGGTGCGCGAGACGGAGCTGTTCTTCGAGAGTCAGGTGCGTGAGAACCGGCCGATACCCGAGTTGTTGCGGGCGGACTACACGTTCTTGAACGAGCAACTGGCCGACCACTACGACGTCGACGGCATCTACGGCACGCGGTTCAGGCGCGTGCCATGGACCGACGATCGCCGCCACGGGCTGCTCGGTCAAGCGAGCTTACTGACGGTCACCTCGTATGCGAATCGGACCTCGGTCGTGCTTCGCGGTAAGTGGGTGCTCGAGACGCTCCTTGGCTCGCCGCCGCCGCCGCCGCCAGCAAACGTGCCGCCGCTCGCGGAGAACGACCGGAGCAATCCGACCTCGCTTCGCGAGCGGATGGAGCAGCATCGCAGCAGCCCGGTCTGCGCCATCTGTCACCGACGGATGGATCCACTCGGGTTCGCGATGGAGCACTTCGACGCGATCGGCCAATGGCGCGAGACCGACGGCGGCGCGGAGATCAACTCGACCATCACGTTGTCGGGCGCCACGATCGACAGCCCGCGCACCTTTCGAGAGGCGCTGCTGGCCGAAGGGGACCACGAGTTTATCCGGACCGTGGCCGAGAAGCTGATGATCTACGCGTTGGGCCGCGGCGTCGACTACTATGACGCGCCGACTCTTCGCCGGATCACCCGCGGCCTGGCGAGCGATGGCTATCGCTGGTCGTCACTCGTGGAGGCGGTCGTCTCCAGTGACCCGTTTCAGATGCGGCGCGCGCCAAGTGGGGACGCGCTGGTTGCCGCCGAGGAGTAGCGACATGTTCATCACCAAGACGCATCTGCCGCGACGCACGGTCTTGCGTGGGCTCGGCGCGACCATCGCGCTGCCGTTCCTCGACGGCATGGTACCGGCGCTGACGGGCCAGCGTCTCACCACGGCCGCGCCGGTCCGTCGGTTCGGCGTGTTCTACGTCCCCAACGGGATGTCGATGCCCTACTGGTTTCCCAAGCAGGAGGGTCCGCTCGCGGAGCTTCCGCCGACGCTGCGGTCGCTGAGCGCATTCAAGGATCAGGTCCTGCTCTGCGGCGGTCTCGATGACGAGTCGGCCAATCTCGTCAAGGGCGGGGGCGACCATGCGCGATCGGCCGGTACGTTTCTGACCTGCGTGCCGTTCAAGATCACCAACGGCGCCGACGTCTTCGCCGCGGTGTCGATGGATCAAATCGCGGCGCAAGAGCTCTCGAAGGAGACGCAGCTCGCGTCGCTCGAGCTGGGCATCGAGTCGAACGCCATGGTCGGCAACTGCGACGGCGGGGCAAGCTGCGCCTACACCAACACCATCGCCTGGCGCACCCCGACCACGCCGCTGCCGATCGAGAACGACCCGCGCGCCGTGTTCGAGCGTCTCTTTGGTACCACCGGGAGCACCGACCCGGCGGTCCGGATGGCGCGGCTGCGCCGCGACCGGAGCATTCTCGATGCGGTCGGCGGGGAGCTGAAGGGGCTGGAACAGGTCCTCGGTCCCGGCGACCAGGTGAAGCTCGACGAGTATCTCGACTCGCTGCGGGACGTCGAGCGCCGCATCCAGATGGCCGAGGACCAGAGCACGCGCGAGCTGCCGGTCGTCGACCAGCCGGTGGGCGTGCCGAGCGACTACGCCGAGCACGCCACGCTGATGATGGATCTGCTGGCGCTGGCCTATCAGACCGACCTGACGCGCATCAGCACCTTCATGCTGGCGCGGGAGGTGAGTGGGCACGCGTATCCGGAGATCGGCGTCTCAGACTCCCATCACCCGCTGTCGCACCACCAGGACGAGCCGGCCAAACTCGAGCGTTTGCACAAGATCAACGAGTATCACTTCCGTCAGTTCGCGTATCTCGTCGAGAAGCTGGCCAGCTTGCCCGAGGGTGACGGCACGATGCTCGACTCGACGCTGTTCCTCTATGGCACCGGCATCAGCGACAGCAACACTCACTTCCACGACGATCTGCCGATCGCGTTGATCGGCGGCAAGTCGACCGGGATCAAGGGCGGGCGCTACATCCGCTACGCGGACGACACGCCGCTGGCGAATCTCCACATGACGATCCTCGAGAAGCTCGGCGTGCCGGTCGAGTCGCTCGGCGACAGCACTGGACAGCTCGACCGTCTGACCGATGTCTAGGGAGATCTCCGCGGTGACGGTGGCGGTCGGTCTGTTGGTAGCGGTTGTCGCGGCGCAGAAACCGTATCCGATCTACACCGCCAACCATCTCGCCGGCACGATGGAGACGCTCGGTCCCAACGTCGCCGCCACAATGGCGTCGCTCGAGGCGGCCGACTACCCGGCGGCCAAGGAACGGCTCAGCCGCTCGCGTGAGCAGCTCGCAACGACCATCACCTTCTGGCGCGACCACGAGCGGGACGACGCGGTTGGTTTCGTGCGCGCCGCGCTCGGCGCGATGGACGATCTCGACACCGCGCTGTCGACCGCGAGCATTGACTCAGGCCGGACGGCGGCGGCGGCGGCCGAAATCCAAGCGGCCTGCGCGTCGTGCCACGGCGTGTATCGGGAGCAAGACGCGAGCGGTGAGTTCCGGCTCAAGTCGAGCGCCCTCGAGTAGTTCGTCCCTGGCGCGCCGCCGCGACCGGCAGTAACCCTCCGGTACGGGCCACGCACATCCCTCTAGAAACCGGCTCTCCTCGGAAAACACGGGTGCTGCTTTCAGAGCGGCTGGCTTCGTCTCGCCAAAGGCAGTGGGACCGGCACACGCCGATTGAGGAGACGATGAGGGCGCTCGACGACCTCGTCGGGGCCGGCAAGGTGCGCTGCATCGGTTTTTCAGACACCCCCCCGCGTGGAAGGTGGCGCAGGCGCAGGTCACGGCCGGCTTCCGAGGTTGGGCACCGTTGGTAGCGCTGCAGATTGAGTACTCCCTGATTGAGCGCACCGTCGAGGGCGAGTTGATCCCGATGGCGCAGGAGCTTGGCCTGGGGGTCACGCCGTGGTCGCCGCTGCGCGGCGGCGTGCTGACCGGCAAGTACACACGAGACAACGTCAAGGACGCCAAGCCGGGGCGCGGGGAGCGGGTGACCGCCTATCTCGACGAGCGGGGGTTCGGGATCATCGACGAGCTGGTGCGTATCGCCGAAGCGCTTGAGACGACGCCGGCCGCGGTAACGCTGGCGTGGGTGCAGGCGAAGCCCGGCGTCGACTCGACCATCATCGGCGCCCGGACGATGGAGCAGCTCGAGGCGAATCTCGCCGGCCTCGACGTGACGCTGGACGACGCGCAGGTGCGCGCGCTCGACGACGTCTCGACGCCAACGCTGGGATTCCCGATGCCGTTTCTCGCGATGGCGAACACCATCATGCATGCCGGCTCGACCGTCGACGGCGAGCCATCGGAAGCCTGGCCGATGGCGCCCACGAACGACGGCGAACGCTATTAGATTTGGACGGGGCCGACTGTCCAGATGCCGTCCGCCGCCGCGCGAGTCGATCTGGCGCGGGTCACGCACGTCCCGGAGAAAACCGTCTGCCTTTGGCGAGACGAACCCCCACCTGGTCTGAACACGGCCTGATGTTTCTCGAGGCGAGCCGGTTTTCGGAGGGATGTGCGTGGGCCGCGTCAGCCGGTTGTATCGGCGGGTGAGCGCCACGCCACCACATACGCGATCCAGGCGGTCTCCTCCTCGGCCGTGCGTCGTCGCGTGAAGAGGCCGTTGCCTTCGCCGCTCCCGTCATCGCCTTCCCAGTAGACCTCGACCTCGCTGAATCCGGCATCGCGGAGCACGTCGCGCAGCTCCGGGAGCGACCACAGGCGCCAGTCGTAGGTAAATGCCTTCTTCACGCGCGAGCCATCGGAAAACTCGAAATGGATGTGGCGGACGCCGAACCCGTTGATCGGGTCGTACGGCTCTTGGTCCCAGATATACGTGATGCCGCGGCCCTTCTTGGTGCGCTCGGTCACCTCGGCGCCCAGCTCTAGCCCGCCGCAGATGTCGAGGAAGAAGCCGCCGTCGTCGCTCAGCCCGTCTCGCGCGGCGCGGCAATAGTCGAGCAGTTGTCGCCGCTCCTTGAACACGCAGTACGAAAAATTGAACGCACAGGTCGCATCGGCCTTCGTGCCGATGTCGTCGAGCACGTCCCGCCGGTAGAGGCGGACCCGTTCGGCGTCGGCCCCTAGCGGCGTGAGGTTCTGTTCGCGCCCCCAATCCAGCGTCGTCTGATCGAGGTCAAGACCGTGAGCCGTTCGGGTCGGCTTGCCGCGCACCCATTCGGCGCACATGAGTGCCGTGCCGCAGAAATCCTCGCGAAGCACCAGAGCCTTGCGTCCGTTTCGTTTTCGGAAGCGTCGTTGAATGAAGGCGATGTCGGCTGACGGCTCCTGAACCGCGAGCTGATACAGCGCGTGTCGATCGGATGTCTTGGCGGTGGGGCGTCGTTTGTGCTTCTTCTTGGGTCCGGTCTTCTTACGTCTGGTTGCCACTACTTGAGTCCATGCCTCTTTTTGAACGTTGGCCAGTCGCGCTTCAACGTCAGGAACGCGTCGAGATTTTGACACAACAGGAACGGATTCGTCCGACGCTCAAGACCGACTGTCGAGCAGGGTCGCGCACCATAGTCGTGACCCGGCCAGATGGTCGCGTCGTCGGGAAACGTGTCGAGCACCCGCTGGAGGCTGGTCCATTCGATGGACGCGTCCTCGTCGGTCTTCGTGCCGCCCACCTTGCCGACGAACACGAGGTCGCCAGTGAAGAGCAGGCGGTAGGAGGGCTCGTAGAGGACGACGTGGTCGGACGCGTGCCCCGGCACATGCAGGCACTGGAGCGCCAGGCCGCCAATCGGCACCGTGTCGCCGTCGTCGAGCGGGACGTCGGGTTGGATCGGCCCGTTCGGGTGCGCGGCCACCTTCGCGCCGGTGAGCCGGACCGCCTCGTCATTTCCCTCCGTATGATCGGGATGCCCATGGGTATTGAGGACGTGACTGACGGTGAGCCCCTGCTCCTGGGCCCGCCCGGCCAGGGCCGCCGGCGAGTAGGAGGGGTCGATCAACACCGCGTCCTGGCTGTTCCGGTCGCCGAGGAGATACCCGAAATTTCGGTCGCCGCCGGTCCGGACCTGTTCAAAGATCAGCTGCATGGTCGTATTATTTATGATTGCGGAATGACCCGGGCCGGCGTGGCTGCCCCGGCGAGCGGGAAGTGGGACGAACCCGAGGACGAAGAAAAGGAAGCGTGAACCATGGGTAGATCTATTCTTGTCTGTGCCGTCGTTGTCGCCACCGGTTTGGCCGCTGCCCCGGCCCTCATGCAGGACACCCCGTCCGGGGCAAGTCCATACGAGGCGGTGGACGGCTGGCTGACACCGTTTGCGCCCTCTGGTCATGCGTTCGGCGCAACGACCGGCGTGTTCGCCGAGTCACCTGACCGGATCTTCGTCGTTCAGCGAGGCGAGATCCGGCTGCCCGACCCAGTACCCCCGGGGTTCCAGGGGTTTGTCGGGTCAATCGGGCAGAACGCCTTGGAGGCCGGTGACAACCGCGTCTGGCGCAACTCGATCTTCGTCGTCGATGGCGACGGCAACATGATCGAGGCGTGGACCCAGTGGGACGAGATGTTCGAAGGGGGAGCCGGCCCCCACAAAGTCAAGATCAGCCCGTTCGATGCTGAGCGGAAGGTCTGGGTGGTTGACGAAACGAACCACCAGGTCCACGCCTTTTCGAACGACGGCGATGACCTGGTGATGTCCCTTGGTGCCGGTGGCCCCGGCGGTGGCGAGACCCACCTCAACCGTCCGCAGGACGTGGCGTTTCTCGAGGACGGCTCGATCTTCGTCGCCGATTCGGACAACTCCCGAGTCGTGAAATATGACGCCGGGGGAAACTTCGTCACATCGTGGGGCGAGAAGGGGAGCGGCCGCGGCGAGTTTGACGCCGTGCACGCGGTGACGACGGACAGCATCGGCCGGATCTACGTGGCCGATCGGAACAACGACCGGATTCAGGTCTTCAACGAAACGACCCGCTCGGTCTGGTATCACCCCAACATCTCGCCGATCGCCGTGTGGCCCGGTTTCGAGTTCCCGAACGATATCTATGCCACGGGGTATGACGTCTGGATCGCCGACAACATGCCTCCGCGTCTGGTGAAGCTCGACTGGAACGGAAACCCGCAGTTCTCGTGGGATGCGTCGGGTGAGGGCCCGGGACAGTTCCGCGAGATCCATCAGTTCTCGGTCGACGCCGACAAGAACTTCTACGGCGCAGGCAACATTCTTGGACGGGTTCAGAAGCTTGTCCCGAAGGAGGGGGCCAGCTTCACGGAGACGTTCGGAGCGCCGGACCCAGCGTTGCAATAGGGGCGGAGGCTACCGCCTCGACCAGGCTGCGGGCAGGCCCGTTTTCGTGTCGGTCACGATTTCCAGGATTGCCGTGCGGTCGGTTTCCGTGAGATAGCGAAACGCGTCGCTCTCGTCGGTGCCGGTGAGCACCTCGTGAAGGCGTGCGTAGACCCGGGTCCGAACCGGCTCGGGGAGGGCGCCGAAGCCACGGCTGTAGATCATGTAGCTGAGCGGAAAGCGAAACAAGCGTCTCGTCAGATCGAAGTCACGCAGAGACCGGCCCTGCCGATCGTGCGGCCCGCGCCGGGCGAAGGTCGCGGTAAAAGTAGATGCGCCCTCGATCGGAGCCTCCAGCGGCGCCTCATTGGCGAAGAGCATGTACGCCGCGGTTTCATCAATCAGATCGTCGAGCGTCTCGAGCGCGTTTCCGTCCGCCGATGCGATTCGCGCCTCCCAGCTCAGACGCGTCAGCAGATTCGTCATCTGCGTTTGATGCTCGAGCGTCATCAGCGCCACGATGTCACTGACGGGTGACAGGTGTGGCGACACGCTCGTTTGCCTCCGGACGTCGAGTTGGGCGTGCGCGTCGAAGCGCTCCAGGACATCCGGCCTCGAAGGATTGCGCGCCACGGCGTTGCCGCGATGGGGCAGGCCGGCGCCGCCGTTGACATACCAGCCGCCCCAGCGTTCCGCGACCGGCGTACGGTGATCAGTCACCACTGTGCCCATGCCGAAGTTCGGCTGCCCGGATGGGCTCGGGAACACCGAGCCGACATACATGCCTGGTACGCCAAGCGTCGCCGGTCCGTGGTGGCATTGCAGGCAGGTCGACGGCGCGAACCACGGCACCGGTACTCGTCTAACGTCGAGTCGATAGAACGAAACGCCGTGGACGCCGTCCACGGCGGCGATCTCCAAGAAATCGGTGCCCGGCAAATATCCGATTGCAACCTCGTCGTTGAAGTAGATCGCGCGCGGCCGGCGTGGGGAAATCCGTTCGCGCTGCAAACTGGTCTTCGAGAACACCTGCACCTGAGAGTCGACGTTGACATCGAGCCGATCGAGCAGGCCCGGCAGATAGCCGAGACCCTCGACGGCGTAGTCGAGCGTGACGCTCCCGGCGGACAGACGCTCGCCTAGCTCGGTGACGGCGTTGTTCGGCCGGCGCTCGAAATAGCCGAGGGCCGGGTGATCGATCGGGATGGTGTCCCGATAGAGCGGGCCCAGGACAATCAGCGGGCTCGGCGGGGCCTGAGCGAGCGGCCACGCTCCGGCCGGCCAGAGGGCCAGCGATCCGAGCAGGCCGAGCAGCCCCCTCACGCTTCGCCGTTGGTGCATCTGCCTGAGGACACTAGAATACGGGGATTGTGACGACTCTTCCATGTCGGGCCCTCGTCGGCCGGTTGCTAGTGGGTGGTCTGGCCTTCGGTGCCGCTCCCGCGGCCGCCGCGGAGCGTGCTCCGATCGACGGTCCCGCGCTCGTGCGTGAGTATTGCGTCGCCTGCCACAACGACCGGACCCGCGCCGCGGGACTCTCGCTCGAGCAGGTCGATCCGTCGAATCCGGCCGCCGACGTCGAGATCTTCGAGAAGGTCATTCTCAAGCTCCGGAGCGGCATGATGCCCCCCGAGGGCCGGCCTCGGCCCGACGCCGAGACGCGTGCCGCGTTCGTGGCAGACCTTGAGGGTCGCATCGACACCGCATCCCTGGAGACGCCGCGTCCCGGCCGACCGATTCTGCATCGCCTCAATCGGACGGAGTACGCCAACGCCGTCCGTGACCTGCTGGGTCTCGAGGTTGACGTCGCGTCGCTCCTCCCGCCGGACGACATGAGCCAGGGCTACGACAACATGTCCGACGTGCTGACGGTGTCGCCGACGCTCCTCGAGAGCTACCTGAGCGCCGCGGGCAAGATCGCCCGGATGGCCCTTGGTGATCCCGACGCCACCCCGTCGGTCGACACCTACGTGGTGCCACAGGCGTTCTCGCAGATGCGGCACGTGCCGGGCACGCCGTTCGGAACGCGCGGCGGCCTCGCCGTCCGTCATCACTTCTCCGTCGACGGCAACTACGTGTTTCGACTGTCGTTCTACTTCGCCAGTATTGGCGCGTTTTTTGGCGACAACATCCCGGCCGAGGGGGAGCAGATCGAAATTGCCGTCAACGGGGAACGGGTGGCGTTGCTCGACCTCGACCGCAAGCTGCGGACGACGGACGTGCTCCGCACTCCGCCGATCCCGATCACGGCCGGCGCGCAACTGGTCTCGGCCGCGTTCATTCAGCGTGCCGTCGGTCCGGTGCAGGATTTCGTGATGCCGTTCGACCAGGCGCTTGCGGATCTGTCGACGGGACATTTTCCCGGCTTGACCGGACTGCCGCATCTCCGCAACGTCGGCATTGACGGACCATACGACGCCACCGGCGTGAGTGACACGCCAAGTCGCAACCGCGTCCTCATCTGCCGGCCGGCCTCGCCATCCGACGAGGAGGCGTGTGCGGGCGAGATCTTGTCGATGCTCGCGCGCCAGGCGTTTCGACGGCCGCTGACCCAGGGAGACCGCGCGCAGCTGGTCGGCTTCTTTGAGACAGGCCGCGCGACCGGCGACTTCGAGGCCGGTATCCGTATGGGGCTCCAGGCGATTCTCGCCGACCCCGAGTTCCTCTTCCGCTTCGAACGAACGCCGGACGACGTGGCGTCCGGCGACGTCTTCACGGTGAGCGACCTTGAGCTGGCGTCACGGCTCTCGTTCTTCCTCTGGAGCAGCATTCCGGACGACGAACTGCTCATGGTGGCCGCCGCCGGCCGCTTATCCGAGCCGGCGGAACTCGAGCGCCAGGTCCGACGCATGATCGCCGACCCGCGTGCGACGTCGCTGTCGACGAACTTCGCGTCGCACTGGCTCCGCTTGCAGAACCTAAGCGACATCCAACCGGATGTGTATCTCTATCCCGATTGGGATCTCAACCTGACCCGCTCCATGCGCCGCGAGACGGAGCTCTTCTTCGACAGCATCGTGCGCGAAGACCGCGATGTGATGGATCTTGTGACGGCAGACTACACGTTCGTCGATCAGCGCCTGGCGGAGCACTACGGCCTGCCGAACATCGTCGGCAATCGCTTCAGACGCGTGTCGGTGGCGAACGACGTGCGCCGCGGGTTGCTTGGTCATGGCAGCATCCTGACGCTGACCTCGATGTCCAACCGGACGTCGCCGGTGATTCGTGGCGCCTGGATCATGGACGTGCTGCTCGGCACCCCGCCGCCGCGACCACCGGCGAATGTTCCCCCGCTCGACGAGAAGGAGCATGGCGAGACGCCAGTCACGATGCGCGAGCGGCTGGCCACGCATCGCACCAACCCGGGGTGTGCGGCATGTCATCGCATCATGGACCCAGTCGGCTTCTCACTCGAAAACTTCGATGCGGTGGGAGCGTGGCGGACACGTGAGGGTGGCATGGTGATCGACCCGTCCGAGACGTTGTATGACGGCACGCCGGTCGACGGGCCGGCGGGCATTCGACAGTACCTCGAGCACTCGGAGGAGCTCTTCGTCGGAAATTTCTCGCGGAATCTGCTGATGTTCGCGCTCGGCCGCGTGCTGCATCCGTCGGATATGCCGGCCGTGCGCGCCGTGGCGCGCCGGGCGGCCGACGACGAAAATCGGTTCTCGGCATTCGTGCTCGGCGTGGTGTCGAGCCCGCCGTTCACCATGCGCCAGGCCGAACGCGAGCCGGGGGCGACCACCGCGGCGCCGTAGATTGGCTTAGGCGCTACACTTCTTCGAGGAGCGGAGGCAGGCCCGGTCTGAGGAAAGACAGTGATGTACATCACCCAGAAGAACATGTCGCGACGGACGGTGCTGCGGGGGATGGGCGTGTCGCTCGCCCTGCCGTTCCTCGATGCGATGGTGCCGGCGATGGCGGCGGCGCGCAACACCGCGGCGTCGTCGCGCACGAGGTTCGCGGCGATCGAGATGGTGCACGGTAGTGCCGGGAGCACCGGAGAAGGCACGCGACAACACTACTGGTCGCCGAAGAGCGTGGGGCGTGATTTCGACATGACGCCGATCCTTAAGTCGCTCGAGCCGCACCGCGACTATCTGACGGTGGTGAGTCACACGGACATCGCGCTCGCGACGGCGCAGACGGAGGCCGAAGCGGGCGCCGACCATACGCGGTCGTCCGCCGCGTTCCTGACCTCCGCTCACGCACGGATGACCGAGGGTGCGGACATCTACAACGCCACCTCGATGGATCAGCTCTACGCGCAAGCGGCGGGCCAGGACACGCCGTTGCCGTCGATCCAGCTCTGCATTGAGGACGTCGGGTCGCTCACCGGCGCGTGCGGGTACGGGTACAGCTGCGTGTACGCCAACACGATCTCGTGGTCGTCGGCCACCAGCCCGCTCCCGATGGAGCGCGACCCGAGGGTGGCGTTCGAGCGGCTGTTTGGCGACGGGTCGACGCCGGAGCAGCGGCGCGCACGGCGTCAGGCGAACGTCAGCATTCTTGACGCCATCGTCGACAAGATCGACGACCTCAAGCTCGGTCTCGGCGCGACCGACCGGGCGCGCCTCAGCGACTATCTCGAGGACGTGCGAGAGATTGAACGTCGGATCCAGCGGATCGAAGCAACAAACGCGGCAGCGGTGACGCGCGATCTCCCGGCAGCGCCGATCGGGGTGCCCGAGAGCTGGAGCGAGCACGTGCGGCTGATGTTCGACCTCCAAGTGCTGGCGTTCATGACCGAGGTGACGCGGGTGTCGGCGTTCAAGATGGGGCGTGATGTCAGCTCCCGGGTCTTTAGCGAGGCCGGCATCGAGAAACCGTTCCATTCGCTCTCGCACCACGGCAACCGGCCGGAGCAGTTGGCCGAGTTCGCCAAGCTGAATGCGTTCCACGTCGACCAGGTGGAGTACTTCATCCGGCGTCTGCGCGAGACACCGGATGGCAACGGCACTCTGCTCGATCACTCCGTCGTCCTCTACGGAAGCCCAATGGGCGACGGCAGCGTGCACAATCATCTGCGGGTGCCGTTGTTCTTCGCCGGACATGCCAACGGCCAGTTGAAGGGGAACCGTCATCTGCTTTGTCCCGACGGCACACCGATGGCCAACGCGCTTCTCACGGTGCTGCATCGACTCGGGCTCGATACCGAGAGCATCGGCGACAGCACAGGCGTCCTTGACCTTTAATCTCTAGAACCGCCCGGCACCACCGGCATGACCCAGAGACACCATCTTTTGCGGGCGATACGCTCCCGAATCGCCGTCGCCGTCTTTTCCCTGCTGACGCCCCTCGCTGCGAGCGCGGCCGAGTCCCCGCTGGCCGACGCCGCGATGGAAGGCGACATCGAGCGCGTGCGCACGCTGATCACTGACGGTGTCGACCTCAATGTCGCCCAAGGTGACGGCATGACCGCCCTCCATTGGGCGGCCTTCCGTGACGACCTGGAGGTCGCGGACCTCCTGCTCGCCGCGGACGCCGATGTGACGGTCACGACCCGTGTCGGCGCGCTCACGCCGCTCTGGCTGGCTGCCACCAACGGTAGCGCCGAGATGGTCGACCGGCTAGAGACGACCGAGGCTGACGTCAACGTGGTCACCGCAACCGGGGCAACCGCGCTGATGGCGGCGGCGACGGCGGGAAGCGCCGACGCGATCGACGTGCTCGTCGAACGCGGTGCGTTCGTCAACTCGCGTGAGACCGCCAACGGTCAGACCGCGGTGATGTTCGCGGCGTGGGAAAACCGCCCCACGGCGATTACCGCACTGGTCCGGCACGGGGCGCACGTCGGATTGACCTCCTTTGTCGTGTCGATGATCGAACCGCGGCTCGACGAGTACGGCAACCCGATTCCCCCGCGGCGTCGACGGGTGCCGGGCGGCAACTCGGTGATGGGGGGGATGACCGCGCTGCTGTTCGCCGCCCGCGACGGACACCTGGACGCGGTGCGCGCCCTGGTCGACGTCGGGGCCGACGTCGACCAGGTGAGTGGCGGGGACGGCAGCAGCCCGCTGGTGATCGCGATTGCGAACGGACACTACACCGTCGCGCAGTTTCTGCTCGACCGCGGCGCCGACCCGAATCTGGTCAACATTGACGGTCTCGGGCCGCTGTATGCCACGGTCAATATACGGTTCGCGCCGGTGTCGTGGGCGCCCAATCCGCGGACTGACCAAGAGTCGGTCGATTCGATCGACCTGCTGCGCGCACTGCTCCGTCGCGGCGCCGACCCGAATGCCCGGGTGGCGCGGAAGCTGTGGTTCAGCCCGACCTCCCACGACCGCGGCTGGGTCGATCCGAGCGGCTCGACGCCGTTTTGGCGCGCCGCGCAGTCGAGCGACGTCGAGGTGATGCGCGTTCTGGTCGCCGGCGGCGCCGAGCCGAACCTGGCGACCTACGGCGAGACGACGCCGCTGATGGTGGCGGCCGGCATCGGGTGGGTCGGGAACTTCACGCAGAACGCCCCGGGTTCCTTCATCGAGACGATCCGCTACTGTCTCGAGCTCGGGGCCGGCATCAACGCCGCCGATGCCAAGGGTTTCACCGCCCTGCACGGCGCCGCCGGTCGCGGTGATACCGAGATGGTGCAATACCTCGTTGACGCCGGCGCCCGTGTCGACCTCATCAACGAAGACGGCAACTCGCCGGCGGACATGGCCTTCGGTCCCTCCCGATTCTTCATTCCCAAGCCGGAAACCGTCGACCTTCTGGTCACCCTCGGCTCACCCTTCCAGGACAATTGCCGCTCCGATCAGTGCGTTGACGGCAAGTTCTTCGGCGCGGCCACCGTCGCCGCGCCGAAGTAACACTCAGTCTCCGGATGCGTGCGGGTCGAATACAGCGTGACTCTCACCACCGGCTCCTGTGGGCGGCGCTCGTCGTGTGGGTGAGCGCGACGCCGGAGACCGGGGCGGCGCAGGAGCGTGACGAGGAAATCAGCTGGGCGAACGCCACCGAGCTCAGCATCGTGGTGACGGAAGGCAACACCGCGACGCAGACGTTCGGCTTCAAGAACACGCTGCGACGGACGTGGGAATCGGCCCGCTTGCGGGCGCGGTTCGACGGCGTGCGGTCGAACACCTCGAATGACCGGTTTCTCCTGGTCCAGCCGGGAATCCAGTTCCAGGTCGGCGCGCAGCCCGCCGAGTTCGGGACGAGCGTCGTCACCCCATCCAAGGAGCCCGACGTCGAGCAGTACTTCGTCGAAGGACGCTTCGACAGGGACATCAGCGAGCAGTTCTTCTGGAACACCGGCTCGAGCTGGGACCGTAACAACGATGCCGGCATTCTCAATCGGTACATCGTCTTCGGCGGCGTCGGTAACGTCTGGTTCGCGGGGGATGACCATGCGTTCTCGACCTCGTACGGACTCAGCTATACCGACCGCGAGGAGACCGAGCCCGACACCGAGAAGGATGATACGTTCGGTGGTCTCCGCTTCAATTCCGACTACCGGCAGCGGTTCGGGTCGCTCACGCTGTTCGACAGTGACTTCACGTTGAATATGAGCCTCGGTGACGCGGGCGACTACTCGATCAACGTGACGAATGCGGTCGGCGTCGAGATAAGCGAATACTTGTCGCTCCGGGTCAGCTTGCAGTTTCTCTACGAGCACGAGCCGGCGCTCGAGGACATCGACATCGTGGCGCGTGTCGTCCTGGTCGATCCCGACGGCACGCCGGGGACCGGCGACGAGCTGTTCGAAACAGTGCCGGAAGGTGGGATGAGTATCGATCTGGGTGAAGGGCGAATCCGGAAGAACCCGCTCGACACGGTCCTCCGGACGGCATTGGTCATTAGCTTTTAGACGGGGCTGACTGCCCCGAACCCCGTCGTCGGCACTCGTGGGGGCCCCGTCGCCCCACTCCGCGCCCGCGATGCGCGCCGTGCGCGCCTTGGCCGCATAAACGGCCTAACATTGGCGTCGGGTCCGACTCGATTCGGGAAGGGGAAACGTCATGCAACGCACCATGTTCGCCGTTTCGCTGTCGCTACTCGTGGCGTGGCTCCACGGCGTGGAGCCGGTCGCGCGAGCGCAAGGGGTGCCGTCCGCCGCGGAGCGCGCGAGCTGTGAGGCGCTGCTCCACCTGCGAAATCTCACGATTACCCACGCGGGCGTGGCCGAGGCCGCTGGTGGCACGCCGTACTGCTACATCAAGGGCATCCTCCCTCCGGCGATTCAGTTTCACGTGCAGCTCCCGCTGCCGCGCGATTGGAACGGCCGTTTTCTCAAGTGGGGTGACGGCGGCAAGGACGGCGACCTCGACTTTGCCGACCACCGGGTGGCCGAAGGGTACGCGGTCGCGAACAGCAACACTGGTCACGACAACGGGGCGGAGCCAGGATCATCGTTTGCGTACGACAACCGGCAGGCCGAGATCGACTTCGGGTACCGCGCCGTCCATCTGACCACGGCGGCAGCGAAGACGGTCGTTCGCAACTACTACGGCGACGCCCCGGAGTACTCCTACTTCGAGGGATGCTCGACCGGCGGTCGTCAGGGTCTGATGGAGGCGCAGCGATACCCGGATGATTTCGACGGGATCGTGGCTGGCGCGCCGGCGAATCACTATCAAGAGATGAACGCGGTTCGCGTGTGGCTCCTCCAGCGGATGCTGCGCGACGAGTCCTCGGCCGCGCTTGCGTTCGATGGCGACGGCGACGGGCGCTTTGACAGCATTCGGAAGCTCGACATCCTGGCCGATGTGGTCCTCTCGACGTGTGATCGCGAGGACGGGGTCGAGGACGGGGTGATCGACGATCCGCTACGGTGCGATTTCGATCCCGATCGCGACCTGGCGGAGTATCGATGCCCGGACGGAGTCGATGCGGACGGCTGCCTGACGCCGGCCCAAATCCAAACGGTCAAGGACTTCCATGCCGGACCGCGCGACCGTCGCGGGCAGCCGATTTATGCCGGCAAGCCGATCGGGTCCGAGCGGCAATGGGCCGATTTGTTCATCCCGCACACCGGCAACCGGTTCGCGCCAGGCGCGGTGCGCCTGGGCGGCGATCACCTCAACTACCTGTTCTACGAGACCGACCCCGGCGTGACGCCGGCGAACCTCCTCGACACGTCGATGGAGCCGGCGCGCGACGCCACCCCTCCCGAGTGGGCGTGGTGGGAGTTCGACATCAACGACGTGACGGACGGTAAGGGCGACGTCATGAAAACCATCACCGATGCGGTCAATCCAAACCTGTCGCGGTTCCTGCGACAGCACGACGGCAAGCTCATTGTCTATCACGGGTGGGCGGACGCCCTGGTCGTCCCCCAGCCGACACTGCAGTACTACCGCGACGTCGTGGCGACCACGTTCGACGGCGACATATCGGCCGCTCGGGCGCGGGCGAGGCTGTTCATGGTGCCGGGGATGGGCCACTGTCGCGGCGGCGCCGGCCCAGATACGTGGGACCGGTTGGCGCCGCTCGTGGCGTGGGTCGAGCGGGGGACTGCGCCCGACGCGCTCGTTGCCACGCATCAGACCGACGGCGTGGTCGACAACGAACGGCCGATCTGCGCCTTTCCGGACCGTGCGGTCTACACCGGTCCTTCTGGCGGGGCCGACGATTCGTCGAACTGGACGCGCGACAATTTCAGCTGTCGTTCGGATCCGTAGTTCACGTTACGTTTCCAGAAGCGAGGCATCATGAGCACGGAGTTGTATGAGAGCGGTCTGAAGATCCGGCGTCGGGTGCTCGGCGACGAGTATGTCGACCGGGCACTCGCCGGCGTTGATGCATTCAATGCCGAATTCCAAGAGCTCGTCACCGAGTACTGCTGGGGGAAGGTGTGGGGCCGGTCGGCGCTGACCGACCAGCAGCGGAGTCTGAACAATCTGTCGATGATGGCGGCGCTGAATCGTTCCGAGGAGTTCAAGATCCATCTGCGAGGAGCGCTCCGCAACGGTTGTACGCTCGACGAGATCCGAGACACCTTGCTACAGGTGGCGATCTACTGCGGTATTCCCGCGGGCGTCGAAGCCTTCCGGCTGGCACGCCACGTACTGGAAGCCGAAGGGATTGCTCCGGACACCCAGACAACGTCATAGTCATCGTCATCGTTTGCGAAGAAGGGTCGAGTTCATCGTGCCGGCGGGGCGGCCGGTTATTGCGGTACGTAGGCCGGCGCCGGTCCATTGAACTGGACCGACTCGTTGCCGGAGGGCGCGTTGCCGAACATGCGGGCTGAGCGTTCACTCACCTGCGGCGCCGTGCTGGCGGTCCGGACGAGCCAGTCAGACGTGGTGCCCGGTTCGAGAAGCCCCATCCGGAGCTCTTCGATGTTGTCGACCTCCTCGGCGAACGCACTTTCCTCGAGGGCAGGCCACTCGACCCGCACCTGAGTGTCGCCCTTGTTCGTCAGCCGGTACCGATACTCGTAGCCGTTCGCGGTCGGCTCGACTTCCGACTCGAAGACGACGTTGACGTAGTACCAGAGCTCGTACTCCACGTCAAAGGCGCGGGTGCCGAGCGTGGTAACGAGCGGCTCATAGTCTGCTTGAGCGGCAGGTGCCGACGCGCCCGCGAACGTTGCCCACGCGAGTAGCACGGCGGCGCAGGCGAAGCGGTGGTGCAGGTCCCGGCAACGATCAGCATGCGCGTACATGGCGCTTCATTTTACCTCCCGGGATGTCGAGCGCGTCAGACACCTCGTTCACGACGGAGCGGCGTGGCCGCGACCGCGCCGTCCCGAGTCGAAGCTGAGCGGGGAGAGGAACCATCGGTCCGTGCCGGTGTCGAACCCAGTAGAACGGTGTATTGCCTGCCCGAACATCACCACGGAGGATGCATGTCGACATGAGGTGCGCGCCCCGGAATCGTCATCGGTCTGATCGAGATGCTGACGGCTGGCTGCGGCGTGGAGGACTTCGATGCAGCCGGGATCCTGTACATCGACGACGTCACCACCGGCTGGCTCCAGACGGCCGGCAGCGATGGCCAAAAGATCGTGCCGATCGTTTTGTTTCGTCTGGACAATGCGTCGGCCGAGCGGCTCGGCGTGCTGCAGGTGAACGGCGTGTTTCGGCGCTCCGGCGAGGAGCTCGAGTGGGGGAGTGTCTTGATCCGGGCGGTCGGGCGCGACGGGTTGCAAGCCGGTGCGTCGGCCGGGCCGTTTACCCTCACCTCCGAGCTTGGCTATACCGGCCTGCAGTCGATCGAGGAGAAGCTGACGCACCACGAATTCATCGATGTTGAAGTCGAGCTGTTCGTCAAGCACCGGGCGAGTACGTGGGTACGTCTCGGATCCTTCGATATCGATCGTCAGTTGATCACGACGCGCGCCGCCGGTTCGGCCCGGCGGCGCGCTGGCGCGGGTCCCTCCCTCTATGTAGCGGGGTCCATAGAGGGATTCGGCGGCGTCTTGCCCCTTCCGCGCGCCTGGGTGAGTGACTGCACGGCGCGCGCCTCCCGGTCGTGCTCTTCGAAGTTCATATCGACACCGTAGGGATGCTCATCCGTTGCCGTATGTCGTTACTCCGTATAGACTTCTCTGTTCCGTAGGCCACCGAGACCAACATGGTCACCTTCGTTCGTCCGCGTGTCGCCAGTGTAGTGCGTCTTCTCCGACTCGCCGTCCTCGTCGTCTTGGCCGTCGCGTGCGCCGCCACCGCACGCGCGCAGTCGGCAAACGCAGTGGTCGTGGTGCCGTTCGCCAACCTCAGCCAGCAGGCGTCCGACGCCTGGATCGGCGCCGGGATCGCGGAGACGGTCGCGAGCGATCTCCAGAACCTCGGAGTGTCGGTGCGGGCGGACGCCGGGCTCGATCGGTTCGTCCAGCAAGGGTTGGAACCGCCGGATGACGCGGAGGCGCGCGCGCTCGGCGAGGATGCGGGTGCGCAGTGGGTCGTGACCGGCGCGTATCAGCGCGTCGGAGACCTCCTCCGGATCACCGCGAGGCTCATCGATGTCGTCTCCGGAGACGTCCGCCAGAGCGTCAAGGTCGACGGTCTGATCGCCGACCTCTTCCACACGCAGGATCGAATCGTCGACATCCTTGGCGATGCGCTCATTCCGACCCGTCGAAGCGGCACGCGTATGACGCGGCAACCGGACCCGCCGCCAGCGGAGTCAGCGGCCAGCCGCGCCCGAACGCCAGACCGCCCGGTCGAAGAAGATTCGGCGGTCGCTGAGGTCAGCGGCGTGCTCGAGCTGGAAGATGCGATACCCGGCCTTCGCAACGGCAACGGGAACGGAAATGGCGGTGTGAACGGCCCGCAGGGCAGGCGGCGCGGCGGCTTTGCCGCCGCGCCGATTGGTGAGCGGCCCCGCGTCACCATCGGTCGGACGCCCCAGCCCCCTAGCATCGACGGGCGTCTCGACGACTCGGTCTGGGAAACGGCGACGCATATCACCGACTTTATCCAGGTGGCTCCGGTCGAAGGGGCGCCGGGCAGCGAAGACACCGAAGTGTGGCTGGCGTACGACAGCGAGAACATCTACGTCGGGTTCTACGCCCACTACACGGACCCTGGCAGCATGCGGACGAATCGGGCGGATCGGGGGACGAGGTCCGGGGCGACGATCGGATGGCGGTGCTCTTCGACACCTTTCTCGACCAGCAACGCGCGTATCAATTCGAAGTGAATGGCTACGGCGTACAGGGTGACTCGCTCGTCAACGCGGACGGCACCCGTGGGTCGTCGAGGGGCCGGTCGATGTCCAGTACGCGCTCCCGACGCGGCTCGTCTGGATCGCGGCGCAGCTCGAGCGGACTCAGCAACTCCGGACAGTTCGGCATCCGCGGTGACGATTCGTGGAACGCCCTCTTCAAAACGGCAGGTCGGATCGTCGAGGACGGCTGGACCGCGGAGATGTCGATCCCGTTCAAGAGCCTGCGGTATCCAGCCACGCCGGCCACGGCCAATGGCCATCGCTGGGGGTTTCAGATCACCCGCACCATCCGCGCGAAGTCCGAAGCGCAAGCGTGGTCTCCCATCTCCCGAGGGGTCGCCGGACAGCTGACGCAGTTTGGCGTGATGGAGGGGATGTCCGATCTCTCACAGAGTCGAAACCTGGAGTTCCTGCCGGAAGTGACCGGCGTCCAGATCGGGTCGCTCGACCCAGAGACCGGCGACTACGCCGAAGGCGATCCCGACGGTGAGATCGGCATCGGCGTCAAATACGGTATCACGCCGAATCTGACCGCCGATTTCACCTACAATCCGGACTTTTCACAGATCGAATCGGACCGGCCGCAGATCGCGACGAATCAACGATTCGCCCTCTTCTTTCCCGAGCAGCGTCCATTTTTCCTCGAAGGCCAAGAAATCTTCGTGACGGCGACGCCGTTGAGCCTGCTGCACACCCGGACGATCGTCGATCCCCGATTCGGGGGAAAAATCACCGGCAAGGTCGGCGATACGACGCTCGGCGTGATGCTCGCCGACGACGAGGCGGCCGGGCGCCTCGATGACCCCAACGATCCGCGATTTGGCACGACCGCCCAGACGTTCGTCGGTCGGGCACGGTACGACTTCTATTCCGAGTCGTACCTCGGCGCGATCATGACCGCCCGTGAGTTCGGACAGGACCATAGTCGTGTCGCCGGTGTCGACGGCCGCTTCCGGCTTGGACAGACGCACCGGGTGAGCTTCCTGGCCGTCGGATCGTCGACCGAGAACGAGGCCGAGGGGTCGCTCGCCGGTCCCGCCATCGAGGCGGATTTCGTCCGCCAGGGGCGGAATCTGAGCTACAGCGCGTCGTACAGCAGCATCGATCCGGAGTTCCGCACCGACACCGGCTTCCTGCCGCGCGTCGACTTGCGCCAGGCGCAAGGCACCGTCGGTTACCGGTGGTGGCCGGAGTCGACACTCATTACGTGGGGCCCGTCGTTCACCTACCTGCGCCTCTACGATCACGCCGGGGTGCTGCAGGACGAACAGATTCAGGGGACGGCGAGCTTCAGTTTCCAGAAGAACATCTCGATTAACGCGAACGTGAACCGCGACCTGGAACGGTTCTCGGGCATCGATTTCCGGAAGACCGGTTACGGCGTCTTCGGCGTGATCAGCGCCCGGCTGCTCTCGATCGTCGGCGGCTACAACTGGGGCGACGGCGTGCTCTTCGGCGACGATCCATTTCTCGGTCGCTCCAGCGCTGCCAACTTCCTGATTAGCGCCCGGCCGACGTCGCGCCTGCGGACGGAGTTCACCGGCATCTTCAGTCGATTCCTCGAGCCAATCGGCGACTCCGAGGTCTTCGACGTCAAGATCTTCCGGACGCGCACGACATATCAGTTTACCGACCGTCTCCTCATGCGGCACATCCTGGAACACAACACCCAGGCGGTGACGCTCGGCAACAACATCCTCATGACATATCGCATCAACGCCGGGACCGTGGCGTTTCTCGGGTACGACGACCGCTATCAGCGCGGCACCCGGATCGACACACTGCTGTTCCCGACCGCCGAGCTTCAGCGGACGAACCGCGCGTTCTTTGGTAAAATTTCGTACCTGTTCCGCTACTAGACTCCGGCTGATGGAGGAAAACAGATGAAATCGATCGCTATTTCTTGCGTGACGGCGATGCTGCTTATGGGCGGTGCGTCGGCGGCGTCGGCGCAGCTAACCGCGGCCAGCGAGGGGCCGATCGTGTATGGCCATCACCATCTGAACGTCACCGATGTCGCTGCGCACAAGCGCTTCTGGGCCGACACGCTCGGCGGGACGCCAACGGCATTCGGCCAGTCGGAGATCTACAAGTTTCCGAACGTGCACGTCTTCGTGCGGGAGCGGGAGACGAGCGGCGGCACCAAAGGGACTACGGTCAATCACATCGGCTTCCGGGTGCCGAGCGTGCGCAATATGCTCGGGAAGGTGCGCGCGGCCGGCTTTCCGATCGTCACGCGGCAGGAGCTGCCGCCGGCGCTCGCCGTGAAGGACGACATGGCGTACATCGAGAATCAGGACACCTACATCGCGTTCGTCATGGCGCCGGACAACGTCAAGGTCGAGCTGGTCGAGAGCCGAGACCAGGAGGAACCGATCGCGCTCCATCACATTCACTTCGATGCCAATGACGTCGACGCGATGAAGGCATGGTACGTCGACACGTTTGGCGCCGCTCCCGGGATGCGCGGGTCGTTTCAAGCGGCGGATCTGCCCGGCGTCAACCTGACCTATTCCGGCAGCTCGGCCTCACTGGCCGGGACAGAGGGTCGCAGCCTGGACCATATCGGCTTCGAGGTCGAGAATCTCGAGGAGTTCTGCCGGCAGCTCGAGGCCAAAGGGGTCGAGTTCGATGTCCCGTACCGCGAGCTCGAGCCGCTCGGGATTGCGATTGCGTTCTTCACCGATCCGTTCGGGACCTATATCGAGCTGACCGAGGGGCTGGATAAGTACTAGGCTAGGAATCAGGATCAGGGGTCAGGGATCGGGATGCGGACAGTCGCGGGCGCGGTTGCTATGATCTTGGCCCTGTGCGGTCCGAGCGCGATCTCCGCCCAGCGCCCGGTCCACGTCGATCCTGTCCTGCTGAACCAGTACGTCGGTCAGTACCAGCTGTCACCGACCTATGTGCTGACGATACTCGTCGAGAGCGAGCGGCTGTACGTGCGTGCGCCTGGTCGTGGCACGCGGCTGCTCGTGTCGACGTCGGAGACCGAATTCATCGAGGTGGAATCGGGGCTCCGCATCATGTTCGGCATTCGCGACGACACGCGCGAGGTAGACCATCTGGTCTTCGAGCAGCAGGGATTCGGCCGCCGAGCCGACAAGATCGGCAGTGAGGTCGGCTTCGATCCAGCAATGCGCCCGGCGCTCGATCTGTCGGATGTGATGCTATCGCGCTACGTTGGGGACTACGAGGAGCAGCCGGGCTTCGCCATCAGCATCACCCGGGAGGGTGATCAGCTGCACGCACAGATGACCGACCAGGAACGGACCGCGATCTTCGCGGAGACGGAAACGGAGTTCTTCTACCGCGGCAGCAATGCGCGCATCTCGTTCCGCGTGGACGGCGACACCGTCGAGTCGCTCATCCTCCACCAGGGGGGAGCGGAACTCGAGATGCGGCGGCTGAACTGATCTCAGACGGGGTCTGCGACCCCGAACCCCGCCGCCGGCACTCGTGGGGGTCCCGTCGCCCCACTCCGTGCCGGCGGGGCGCGCCGTGCGCGCCCTGACTTATGGGCGTCCCCCCCCCCCCCGGTGGGGAAAGGTCACGAGACCACGCAGCGGGCGATTATAGTGTGGCGCGGGAAGATTGGAGGGGCTTGTGAGCGCGCAGAACAGATCACCATCGTCAGCAGCGGCGACGCGGCGCCGTTTCCTGAAGCAGGTCGTCGGCACTGGCGCCGCGGTTGCGGGTGTCGCGCACGGTGCCTCCCTGGTGCGCGCGCAAGCGTCGCCCAGCGTGGTGCGCTTCGACCACGTGGCCGTTCCGATGCGCAACACCACCGCGATGGTCGCCTTTTACCGGGAGCTGGGGTTCCATGTGAACGAGGGCGACCGCATCTGCTCGGTGCACTTCGGCGACAACAAGATCAACTTCCATCGACCGTCGCTGTGGGAAAGCGGGGAGTTCACCTTGCGAGCACCCGAGGCGGCGCCGCCGTGTGGCGATTTTTGTTTCGTCTGGGGCGGCGCTGAGTCCGCGCTCGAGCGCCTACTCGAACGGGTCGGGGCGACCGTCATCGAAGGGCCGGCGCCGCGGCAGGGTGGACGGAGCCTCGGTGTCGATACCGGCACGAGTCGCTACATCCGCGATCCCGACGGGAATCTGCTGGAATTCATCATCTATTCGTAATTGGCGCGCGCCCTAGAATTTGGTCGCGTAGGCGACCGCCCGTAGCGGCGACCGACGGTCTAGCAGTCCGTGGTGAAAGCCACGCTGCATTCGACCGGCGATGCATCCCACCTGGCTGCGTTGGCGTCGCTCGGCAAAGGGGGCGCCCGGCGGGCTCCATCGTGGCGACGGCGACCGTCATGCCGTCGATCTCGCCCGTCGCCTCGACCTCTGTCGTCATCAACTCCGCGAGTTGGGCACCGTTGTCCGCCGCCCAATCGCAGCCTCTGTGGTAAGGTGCGGCTTCAGGAAACACAGGGGAGATCATGACAAGCCGCTTCTTCATAGTCGCCCTGCTCGCGGTCGTGGCCGGTAGCACGCTGGCCGTCGCTCAAGCTCCGGCCGTGCGTCCCGTCACCGACGCCATGCTGGCAGATCCGCCGCCGGAAAGCTGGCTCAACTGGCGGCGGACCCGGGATGGGTGGGGCCACAGCCCGCTCGATCAAATCACACGCGACAACGTCGACGAGCTTCGGATGGTCTGGTCGTGGGGGATGGATCCGGGGTCCCAACAGACCACCCCGATCGTCCACGAGGGCGTGATGTATCTGGCCAGCCCCGGGAATATCATCCATGCGCTCGACGCGGCGACGGGCGACCTGCTGTGGGAATACCGCCGGCAGTTCCCGACCGCGCGCGGCCGCGGCCGCCCGAATCGCAACATCTCCATCTACCAAGACAAGATCATCCTCAACACTGCGGACGCGAGCATCGTTGCGCTCGATTCGCGGACGGGTGACGTCGTCTGGGAGGCCGACGTCGCCGACGCCGACAAGGGGTACATGTATAGCGGGGGATCGCTCGTGGCGGGTGGCAAGGTGATCTCCGGGATGGCCGGCTGCATGCGGTTCTGGGACGACGGCTGCTTCATCACCGCGCACGATGCCGACACCGGCCGCGAGATCTGGCGCACGTCGACCGTGGCCCGTCCCGGCGAACCGGGTGGCGACACCTGGGGCGACCTGCCGATGATGTTCCGGGGCGGCGGCGATTCGTGGATCACCGGAACCTATGACGCGGATCTCGGTTTGACGTTTTGGGGCGTCGCCCAGGCGAAGCCGTGGGCCCAGGTGAGCCGCCGAACCGACGCCGACGCCCTCTATACCAGCTCGACGCTCGCCCTCGACCCCGACACCGGGGAGATGCGGTGGTACTTCCAGCACCTTCCTGGTGAGTCACATGACATGGACGAGGTGTTCGAGCGGGTCCTCGTCGAGGTCGATGGGCGACCATCGGTGTTCACGATGGGGAAGCTCGGCATCATGTGGCAGCTCGACCGGGCAACCGGTCAGTTCATCAAGGCTACCGACCTTGGCTACCAGAATCTCGTCAACATCGATCCGACCAGCGGGCGGATGTCGTTCCGTCCCGGCATGATGCCGCAGCTGGACGTCGAGGTCGAGTTCTGTCCAAGCCACTCCGGCTTCAAGAGCTGGCGCGCGATGTCGTACAGCCCGGATACCGAAGCGTTCTACATTCCATTGACGCTGAACTGCCAGCGGAGCATTTATTCGGATGTTGAGTGGCGGGAAGGCGGCGGTGGCAACGGCATGGTGGGACGGGAGAACTTCCTTCACCCGGACAGCGGCGGCAACCTCGGCGAGTTCGTCGCGATGCACGTGAGCGGCGAGATCCTCTGGTCGCATCGGAAACGGACGCCCTATATGTCGGCGGCGCTGACGACCGCCGGCGGTCTCGTCTTTGTCGGCACGTTCGACCGGCAGACGTACGCCTACGACGTGGCGACCGGCGAGCAGCTCTGGGAGACCCGTCTCCCGACTTCCGTCCAAGGATTCCCGATCACCTACGCGGTCGGGAACCGGCAATACGTCGCGATTGGGGCCGGCACCGGCGGAGGGAGCTGGACGACGATGCCGACCGAGCTGACGCCCGAGAAGCGGCGCCCGATCGCCGGCAACGGCTTGTTCGTGTTCGCGCTGCCCGAGTGAGCCCTGAACCATGACGCGATCCGTGGCCATTGCCGGCTCTGCAATCTGTGTGCTGGCCGTTTCAGTGTTCGCGCAATCGCCCTCGTATACCGAAGTGGCCGAGTGGCCGATGCTTGCCCGCTCGGTGGCCGGCACGCCGACGGCCTGGAACTTCGGTCAGGTCGTGGCCGTGGCCACGAGTGGCGAGGGCGACGTCCTCGTCCTCCACCGCGGAGCGCACGCCATCTTGGTGTTCGACACCGCCGGCCGCTTCGTCCGGTCAATGGGCGCGGGACTCTTCAGTCACGGGAAAGTGGCCGGCGTCGGCCCGGACGCGCGTTCGCCGACCGGCTCGCGCTACACGGCGGTCTACGGGCCGGCCGGATGCCACGCATGCGGGGCGCATGCCATACGCGTCGACCCCGACGGTCACATCTGGGTGGTCGACGCGCCCGGACATGTCATCTACAAGCTCACCGCCGCGGGCGATGTGCTGATGCGTCTCGGTACCAGGGACGTCTCGGGCGCGGATCGCCATACCTTCAACCTCCCGACCGACGTGGCGTTTGCGCCGAACGGCGAAATTTACGTCAGCGACGGATACGGCAATGCCCGCGTCGTCAAGTTTTCGAGCGTCGGCGAGTACATCCTCGAGTGGGGATCGCGCGGGACCGGACCGGGCGAGTTTGGCTTGCCGCACGGCATCGGTGTCGATGCCCGGGGCCGCGTCTACGTCGTCGACCGGGACAATCGCCGCGTTCAAGTCTTCGACGCCGACGGCGCGTTCCTCGACCAGTGGACCGACCTCGACGGCGTGCAGACGGTGTTCGTGACAGACGACGACCAGCAGATCTGGACCGGGGGCACGCTCCGGAGCCTCGACGGGTCACCCGTCGCCGAGCTGCCAGGTGGCGGGGGTGGTCACGGGATGACCGTGGCGGATGACGGTGAAGTCTTTGTCGCGCAGCTCAGCGGACGGACGCAGAAGTTCGTGAGGACGCGGTAGGAGCCGGATGAGTGCCATGAAGCGTACCAGTGCCGTCGTCATCACCGCCACCGCGGCGGTGCTCGGGTTGAGCGGTCTGAACGTGGACGCTCAGGACGCGTCCGGCGACCTTGTCGAATGGCCGTACGTCGGCTCCGATCAATCACACACGAAGTACTCGCCGCTCGACGACATCGATCGCTCGAACGTCGACCAGCTCGTGGTCGCCTGGACCTGGGACCCGAACGAGCTGCCGAACCAGGAGTACCGGACTCGTCCCGGCAGCTTCGAGGTGACGCCGCTGATGATCGACAACGTCGTCTATCTGTCGACGATGTACACACGCGTTGTCGCGCTCGACGCCGAGACCGGCGAAGAGCTCTGGGCTTTCGACCCGCAGGCGTACCGCACGGGACCCGACGGCGGCCCACCGGGCGGTTTCAAGCATCGCGGGGTCGCCGTGTGGGGCGCTGGCGACGCCATGCGAATCTTCATCAACAGTCGCGACAGCCTCTACGCGCTGGATGCGACGAACGGGGAGCGGGTCCCGTCGTTCGGCGACGACGGACGGGTGCTGCTGACCGAGGGGTTTCCGAACGAGGTCACGCACGAGATGTTCGACCAGACCTCTCCGCCGGTGGTGTTCGAGGATCTCGTCATCGTCGGCAGTCGCGTGCCGGATCGCGTCCAGCGCCGATTCGACACGCCGGGCTCGGTGCAAGCGTTCGACGTCAACACCGGCGAGCGCCGGTGGGTCTTCTACACCGTCCCGCAGTCGAACGATGCATTCGGCGCCGATACGTGGGAGAACGGGTCGTGGCGCTTCACCGGACACGCGAACGTCTGGGGGCTAATGTCACTCGACGAGGAGCGGGGGCTGCTCTACATCCCGACGAGCACGCCGAGCAGCGACTACTGGGGTGGCCGGCGGCTCGGGGCCAACCTGTTCGCCGAGTCGCTCGTCTGTCTCGACGCCCGGACTGGCGAGCGCGAGTGGCACTTCCAGGCGGTGCACCACGGATTGTGGGACTACGACTTCACGTCGCCGCCGAATCTGATGACGCTCACCGTTGACGGCCGAACGATCGATGCGGTGGCCGAGGTGTCGAAGCAGGGGTTCACCTACGTCTTCGACCGGGTGACCGGAGAGCCGGTCTGGCCGATCGAGGAGCGCCCGGTCGACACCGAGACCGATGTGCCAGGTGAGGTGCCGTTTCCAACGCAGCCCTTCCCCACGAAGCCGCCGCCGTTCGCCGCGCAGGGGGTCTCGCTTGACGACGCGAACGACCTGACGCCGGAAGTGCACCAGCTGGCGCTGGCGGAGCTGCGGAGCTATCGCCTCGGACCGCTGTTCACGCCGCCGAGTACGCAGGGCACGCTCCAGCGGCCGCGTGTCGATGGTGGCGCCAACTGGGGCGGGGGTGCGCTCGACCCGGCGACGAACCTGCTCTACCTGCGGACGTCCGAAGGGACCTCGCCGAACCAGGTGTGCGCGGCCGACCCCGACATCCCGGACCTGGACGTCGAGTACACGAACAACTGCCCACGGGGCGGCTCGGCCGGCATCTTCCGCGGGCTGGCCGGCTACGTCGCGGCGGAGCGGAGCCAGCTCGGTCCTATCCCGCTCGTCAAGCCGCCGTATGCAAAGCTTGTCGCGGTCGACCTCAATCGAGGCGAGATTGCCTGGAGCGTCCCGTTCGGCGAAGGGAGCCAGATCATGCGCCGGCACCCGCTGTTGCGCAACGCCGAGCTCCCGGAACGCCTCGGGACGCCCGGCGCCAACGGTCCGATGGTGACCGCCGGCGGGTTAGTCTTTCTGGGTGGCGGCGATCCCTACTTGTATGCGTTCGATGCGGCGACCGGCGGCGAGATCTCGCGCGTCGCGACCGAGTTCCGTACCAGCGGCAATCCGATGACCTACCGGTCGCGCGCCGGGCGCCAGTTTGTTCTCATTGCGACCGGCGCCGGACCTGACGCCCGGCTCGTCGCCTTCGCGCTTCCCGAGCAGGAGTAGCCCTTGCCCTTGGTTGCACGCGTTGCGGTCTTGACCGCGGTGATGACCCTGGCGATGGCGCCCGTCGCGGCGGCGCAAGATCATCCTGGCACGACGCCGTATCGGCAAGTGTGCCAGCTCTGCCACGGCGAGGGCGGTCGCGGCGACATCGCGCCGTCGCTCGTGCCTCTTGGGTTCGATGCCGAGTATGTGCTGGCGGTCGTCCGCGAAGGCTACGGGCAGATGCCGCCGATCTCTCAGCGCGAGCTGAGCGATGATGAAGTGCGACAGGCGGTGGCCTACCTGGAATCGTTATCATCCGCCTCGTCGGGCGGAGCCACCGCGTCGTCGTCTGCGTCTCAGTCTGCGTCTACGTCTGAGTATGACGGGTTGCGCACGCCGGACGGGCAGCCCGACCTCAACGGGATCTGGCAGGTGCTGAGCACGGCGTCGTGGGACGTCCGGGCGCACAATGCGCAGGACAGCGTGCCGGCCGGGCTCGGCGTCGTCGACGACAACGAGATTCCGTATCAGCCGTGGGCGGCGACGCAGCAGCAGGAGAACTACGCGAATAGATTGACGTCGGATCCGGTTCGTCAGTGCTATCTACCGGGCGTGCCGCGTGTTACCTATATGCCGTTCCCGTTCCGGATTCTCCAGACGCCCGACCACGTCATCATGACCTACGAATTCGCGCATGTAGTGCGGATCATCTACACCGACGGCAGCGACCATCCGTTGCCAAACGACTTCTGGATGGGCGATTCGCGCGGCCATTGGGACGGCGACACGCTCGTCGTCGACACGACCCACTTCAACGGCCAGACTTGGTTCGACGCCGCGGGCAATTTTCACAGCGACGAGCTCCATGTCGTGGAGCGCTACACCCCGACCAGCCCGTACCACATCGACTATGAAGTCACGATTGAGGACCCGAAGGTCTTCACGCGACCGTGGGCGATGCGAATGCCGCTCTATCGGCGAGTGGAAGACGGGTTGCGGCTGCTCGACTACGACTGCGTTGACTTCATCCTTCGGTCTCTGACCACGCCCGGCCCGGAGGGAGGTGCCCGATGAAACTGACGTTCACCCTCGTCTTCGTTGTGACCATCATGGGTGCGGCGGTCCACGCTCAGGAGTTCGAGCCGCCCCGCACCGAGTGGGGGGACCCTGACTTTCGGGGGCATTACCTCCCGGGGCAGTCTCAGCCGCTCGAGACGGCGGCGAATGACACGTGGCGTCAGCCGGAGGGGGCCAACATCGGGCAGGGGGCCGCGTTCTCGCGGTTCTTCGAGCCGGGTCCGGACACGCCGCCCCGTCCCGAGCGAATCACGACGCCGATGATCATCGACCCGCCCGACGGCAAGGTCCCGTTCCAGCCGTGGGCTGCCGAGCAGCGCAACGAGATCATGGCGCGACAGGATCAGCTGGAGCATCTCGATCCGCGCGTGAAGTGCCTCCCGTCGGCGCTGCCTCGAGCGCATCTGCCAGTCGGGTACAACACGTACCAGATCCTGCAAATCCCCGGGTTCGTCGTGATGCTCTACGAGTGGAACCATCTCTACCGGTACATTCCGCTCGACGGTCGGCCGCACGTGAACGCCGACGTGCGCCTCGGCATGGGCGATTCGCGCGGTCACTGGGAGGGGAACACGCTGGTGGTCGACGTGACCAACTTTACCGACAACACCTGGCCCGTCGGGCACGGTGCGCCTCCGGAGGGAGCGCCCGGGAGCGCGCTGACCACCGGGCACGGCGTGTTTCACAGCGGCAATCTGCACGTCGTTGAGCGATTCACGCTGGTTGACGACAGCACGATTCGCTACCGGGCGACCATCGAGGATCCGAACGTGTTCACCGAGCCGTGGACGATCGAGTTCAATGCGCTCAGGCGGGCACCTGAGGACCACATGTTGTTCGAGTACGCCTGCCATGAGGGGAACGGTCGAAACCTCTCGCTCATGACGGGCGTGAATGTCGACGACGCGCGGCTAGCAGGCTTGGACGCGAGGTGACAGCGATGCGAATGAAACTCTTGGCGCTGCTGATTGGAACGGCATGGCTCGCGAGCGCCGCATCGGTGGTCGCCCACCACGCCTTCTCAGCCGAGTTTGACGCCGACCGGCCGCTCCAGCTCCGTGGCACCGTGTCGAAGACCGAGTGGATCAACCCGCACTCCTGGATTCATGTCGATGTGGAGGGTGAGGACGGCCAGATGGTGACCTGGGCGATCGAGTGCGGCGCCCCGAACGCGTTAATGCGTCGCGGTTTGAACAAGAACTCGGTCCCGGTCGGGACGGCGTTGGTCATCGACGGCTTTGGCGCGAAGGACGGGTCGACCACCGCCAACGCTCGGGACATTACGTTCCCAGACGGGTCGACGTTTTTCGTTGGATCATCAGGTACGGGCGCGCCGTACGAGCGGCGATAGTAGACGTGGCGTTCGTCGGT
This sequence comes from Vicinamibacterales bacterium, assembly GCA_963662965.1. Classification (GTDB taxonomy): domain Bacteria; phylum Acidobacteriota; class Vicinamibacteria; order Vicinamibacterales; family UBA8438; genus DTWD01. The sequence continues at coordinate 2,556,130 of OY759970.1, forward strand.
GACGTCGATCGCTACTTCCGGGCGCTCGACGTCGACACCGGGGATGTGTTGTGGGAGACGCGCCTCGGCACGTCGGTGCAGGGATTCCCGGTCGCGTATGGTGTCGACGGTGAGCAATACATCGCCGTCTCCACCAGACTTGGTGGAGGGAGTCCGCGCCGAAGTCCGCAGCTGCTGAGCCCGGCCATCCAGCATCCAGACACCGGTAACGCCTTGTACGTCTTCAAGTTAAAGCGGTAGCGCCAATCCCGAAATCAAAGACTTGGCGTACCTGTGCGTCCTGGTTCACAATTAGCCATCAATATGTAACCCGTTCAGACTTGGAGGCTTGTACCAATGCCATTTTCTTCGCGGACTCGTCGTTGCCTCGCAGCGTTCGTCGTCGCCGCCGCCGCACTGGTCGTGGCGCCGTCGGTCGCCGACGCGCAGGACGTTACGTTTACGAAGGACGTCGCCCCGATCCTGCAGCGCTCGTGTCAGGACTGTCATCGGGACGGCTCGATTGCCCCAATGTCACTCCTCACCTACGAGGACGCGCGGCCGTGGGCCCGATCGATCAAGGACAAGGTCGTCACCCGCTCGATGCCGCCGTGGTATGTCGATAAGAACATCGGCGTCCAGGGCTTCAAGTACGACTACTCGCTGAGCGACGAGGAGATCGCGACGGTCGCCAACTGGGTCGACAGCGGCGCCCCGCGCGGCAACCCGGCCGACATGCCGCCGGCCCGCGAGTTCAGACCAATCGCCGAGTGGAAGATCGGTGAGCCCGACTGGATCGTCGAGATCCCGGAGCCGTTCGTCGTCGCCGCCAACGCGCCCAACTGGTGGGGCAACCTCGAGTCTGATTCGGGTCTGACTGAGGATCGCTGGGTCAAGGCGGTCGAAACGAAGCCGTCAATCGGGGGCTTCCCGGTGGTGCACCATGCGGTGACCGGGATGGTGCACGAGGACGACGAGGACGTCAGCGGCATCGGCCAGTTCCTCAACGAGTACGCGCTCGGTAAGAACGGCGACATCTTTCCGGACGGCACCGGACGCGAGATCAAGGCCGGCTCGAAGATCCGCTTCAACATGCACTACGCCGCGAACGGCGTCGAGACGACCGACCGGACGCGTGTCGGCTTACAGTTTTATCCGAGGGGCGTCGTCCCGGAGCGCAAGCTCATTTCGGCCCACGTCGGGGATGACGAGGACCTCGACATCCCGGCCGGGGAGTCGAGCGTGCGGCACGACGGCTTCTATCGCCTGAAGGAGAACGCGCACATCACCGCGTTCCAGGCGCACTTGCACAATCTCGGTAAACGGCAGTGTCTGGGGGCGATCTTTCCGGACGACACCAAGCAGATCCTGAGCTGTGCCGACTGGGATTTCGGATGGCACATCGTCTACAACTACGAAGACGAGGTGGGGCCGCTCTTGCCCAAGGGGACGCTGCTGCACGTCACGAGCTGGCACGATAACTCCGACGCCAACCGCTGGAACGACGACCCGACCAACTGGGCCGGGTTCGGCCAGCGCTCGAGCGACGAGATGAGCTTTTCGTGGGTGAGTTGGTACGAGCTCAATGACGAGGAGTTCGAGAAGGAAGTTGAGGAGCGGCAAGCGCTCGCCGATAACAACAACAACTAGTTGGCGGCTGCCGTCGTGTGTGAAGAGTAAGAAGAACATGGAATTAAAGGGGCGCGTCGTCGTATGCGCGGCGGTGCTGGCCGCCGTCGTCTTCAGCTTCAGCGGCCCAGCGTTCGCGCAGGAGCGCTGGAGTCGGGGGCAAAACATTCAGCCGGTCTTCGAGGGGTGGGAGCGGAACGCCGACGGGTCGTTCACCATGGTGTTCGGCTACTTGAATCGCAACTACGAGGAGCAGCCGGTCATATCCATCGGCGAGAATAATTCCTTCGAGCCGGGACCCGCCGATCGAGGACAGCCGTCGCACTTCTACACGCGTCGCCAGCAGTTTGTCTTCAAGGTTCGCGTCCCGGCCGACTGGGGCGAGAAGGATCTCGTCTGGAGCGTCACCCACAACGGACGGACCGACCATGCGTACGGCCATTTGTGGCCGGTGTGGGAGATCGACGATGGCGTCATGCAGCTGAATCGCGGGTCGGGGTCTGCTGACAAGTACGCCGACAATCAGCACCCGTTCGTCAGCATTGATGGCAGTGACACGCTCGAAGTCACGCTGCCGAACTCGCTCGAGATCGCTGTGATCGCTGGAGACGATGGGATTCCTCCGCCCAATCCGAGACTGGCGGAACGGACGCCACGCCGCGGCCCAAAGTCACAAGCCGTTGTCGATCCTCGGAACGCGGCAGAGACCGGACTCGCGGTCACGTGGCTCCACTGGCGCGGGCCGGGTGCCGTCACGTTCGACCCCCAGGTGCCCGAGATTGGCGACGGTGGACGCGCCGTCACGAACGTCAGCTTCACCGCGCCCGGAACGTACGTACTGCAAGCGGTTGTCGACGACACCGTGCTGGTAACCCCGATCGACGTCACCGTCACGGTACATCCGCCTGCATCAGCTCCGTAGTTCGCGACATGTTGCCCGCCGTGTCGGGCACCGGAAGGAATTCGCCATGACCTCCCTGCTGAGGCACCCACAGCGGAAGATGTCATCTGGATTGGTGCGTCCCACCGCGGCGCTCGCCGCGGTCGCCGCGCTGGTCGTGGTTGGCGGCGTGAGCGATGTCCCACTGCGTGGGCAGATCCTCGAAGCAGGCGAAGCACAGATTTACGTTGCCGCGCTCCGGAAGGATCGGCCGGTGATGGGACTGGGTGTCGACGACTTCCGTGTCGAAGAGGATGGCGACCGCCGGGAGGTGCTGCGCGTCGAGCCGGCGACGGTAGGTTTCGACCTCGCCCTGCTGGTCGATGACAGCATGATCGCCAACAGCAACATCACTCATATTCGTGACGCGCTGGTCACGTTTCTTGAGGCGATGAAAGGGAATCGTATCAGCTTGTTGTCGTTTGGCGACGAGCGACGAACGATCGTCGACTACACGACTGATCTCGCGCCGCTCCTGTTCGCGGCCGAGCATTTCACCGGCTTCTCGCAGACTAGTGCCTACCTGGTCGACGCGGTCGACGAGACGGCGCTAGAGCTGGCGGCACGCCAGGTGGCGCGGCCGGCGATGGTCGTCGTGACGACCGAAGGTCGTGGCCAGGCGGATCTCGCGATCCGGGGCGGCGGTAACTTCGGCAACACCGGCGGGAGGAACACCCCCGATGCCAGCCGGGATCGAGACGCGAAGGCCGTCGTCGAGAAGCTCTGGGCCTACGGCGTCGGGATGCACGCCGTGGCGTTGACGACACCGCAGAGCTCCGCCGGCTTTCCCGACCCCTCGCGGAGCACCGGTCTGGAGACGATTACGTCTGGTGCCGGCGGATTTCGTTGGATGCAGGAGAACCGGGAGCGTGAGCGCCTGCTCGACAAAGGGCCGAGCGACACTGGCGGACGGCTCTACAAGGTGTCGTCCACCTCGGGCGTTGCGGAACGTCTGCAACGGATCGCGACCGAGCTTTTGGGTCAGTACCTGGTCACCTACCATCGTCCGGCGGTGGACGAGGCGCCTCGGAAGCTCAAGGTGCGGGTGAATGGCCAGCGCTTGACGGTGCGTGCGACGCCGTCCCGCTACTACATCCCACCGGCCACGGTGTATGTCGTGGGCGGCATTGTTGACGGTGACACCATCTATCACCATTCGACCGCGTGCGAAGGACTGGCCGTCGGCTTGGTGGACGCCGCGGTGCCGGTTCCCCTCGAGGCGATCGGGACGCGCGGCAAGATGTGCGCGTATTGTCCCGGTGCGCGGACCCACGCCGCCGCCGACGCCGCAGATCGTTAGTGACGCCGTCCGGCGGGGCGGGTATCCTTCAGCCGTGAGAAAAAGTGCCGCGGCGGCCGTGGCCGCCTTGGTGGGGATGTCGGCCTGTGGCGCCGAAGCGCCGGAGACGACGCCGGCCGAACCGATGACCGTCTCGGCGTCGGCGACGCGCGCTCAGGCGGCGGATGGGTCTTACATTTCGTGGCGCGAGCACATCATCGACGGTCCCGCGGTTGGCGGCGTGCACATCAGCGGGAGCGATGGCCTGGCGATGGCCGACCTCGACCTCGACGGGCATCTCGACATCGTGTCGGTCCACGAGTCTGACGTCACCTACGACGGGGTGGCCGATGGACATGTGCGCATCGCATATGGATCGGGTAACCCCGACCACTGGGACCTGGTCACGCTCGCAGAGGGGCCGGAGGCGGGCGCGGCCGAGGACGTCGCGATTGGGGACATGAACGGCGATGGATACCCCGATGTCGTCGTCGCGTGTGAGCTGGCGCACCTCATCTACTTGGAGAACCCGGGCGCTGAGGGTCGTACCGAGCCGTGGGCCCGTGTGATTCCCCCATCGACGGTCGACCGCGGTTCCTACATCCGGGTATTTCTCGCCGACTTCGACGACGATGGTCGGCCGGAGGTGGTCGCGGCCAATAAAGGTGGGCAGAACCCGCCGCGAGGGACGACCGTGACGAATCCGGTGTCGTGGTTCGCGTTGCCAGACGATCCGCTCGATGGTGACGCCTGGGTGGAGCACGAGCTGGCCCAGGTCATCGTGCCGATCAATTCCCAGCCGTTCGACCTTGACGGCGACGGCGATCTCGACGTCATCGGCGGCTCGCGCATGGAGCAGCGGATCTTCTGGTTCGAGAACGTGACGAGCGACGCGATCACGTTTGTCGAGCACCGGATCGACGTGACGGAAGACGTGCTCGTGACCGGGTTCAACATGGACTTCGCTGACCTCAACGGCGACGGTCGCACCGACATCGCGATTCGCGATCGTCGAAACGGCCTGTCCTGGTTCGAACAGCCGGCCGATCCCGCGGAAGCCTGGCACGCGCACGTCATTGGAGACATCGCACCCGACAACCTCGTCGGCTTCGTCCTGGCCGACCTCAACGACGACGGTCGTCTCGACGCCTTCTCCGGCGCCTACAGCAGTGGGACGCGTGATGCTGACGCCGATGCCGATCCCTCGCGGGCCGTCGGGCGGCTCGCGTGGTTCGAGCAACCTGCCGATCCAACCGCCACCTGGATGCGTCACGACGTGTCGCGCCGCGTCCGCGGGATGTTCGACAAGTTCATTGCGCTCGACCTCGACGCCGACGACGACCTCGACCTCGTCGGCACACGTGGGAACTCCGATCCATACGACGGTGTGTTCTGGCTCGAGCAAGTCCGCAGCGCGGCGCCACAGCCGGCATTCGACCAGGCGCGCGTCACCGAAAGCGTCCAGCTGCCGCTACCACCGCATTAGTGTCCGACGCCGCGTCAGCGGCCCACGCACACGCCGCCGTTCCATGGCTGACCTTCTACAGGGGATTCGCGTGCTCGACTTCGGTCGTTACATTGCGGGACCCTTCTGCGCCGCACTCCTCGCCGATCTCGGCGCCGACGTGATCCGCGTGGAAAAAGTCGGTGGCGGGGAGGACCGGTTTCTGATGCCGGTCACCGACGGTGGCGACGGCGGCTTTTATCTGCAGATGAATCGCGGCAAGCGGGGGATGACGCTCGATGTGCGTCGGCGAGAGGGACAGCACGTCCTGCAACGTCTCGTGGCGACGGCTGATGTGGTGGTCGCCAACCTGCCCGATGCGGCGCTCGAGAAACTTGGCCTCGACTACGCCTCGCTGTCCACCCTCAAGCCGGACGTCATCTTGACGAGCGTGTCGGCGTTCGGGGCCGGCGGGCCGTCATCTCACAAGCTCGGCTTTGATGCGATCGGACAGGCGATGTCGGGCATCATGTATCTCTCTGGCCATCCGGGTGAGCCGACCAAGGCGTACTGCCCGTACGTTGATTTCTCGACCGCGCTGGCGGCGACGGTCGGCACGCTGGCGGCGCTGATGGCGCGGACCGAGACGGGGCAGGGCCAGGAGGTCCGGGCCTCGCTCTTGTCGACCGCCTTGACGATTGCCAACGGTGTGCTTATCGAGCAGTCGATGACCACACCAAACCGTGTGGCATCGCTCAATCGGAGCCAGACCCAGGCACCGTCCGATGCGTACCGGACGCGCGACGGCTGGATCATCGTGCAGTGTATCGGCCAACGGCTCTTCACGCGGTGGGTGATGCTCATGGGCGAATCGCGGTGGCTGGAGGATCCGCGTTTCGCCGACGACCACGCACGCGGCGATCATGGAGAGGTGATCAGCGAGCGAATGGCGTCGTGGTGTGCCGAGCGCTCCACGGACAACGCGCTCTCGGCGTTGGAGGCGGCGCGGATTCCGTCGGGGCCAGTGCTTTCACCTCAGCAGGTGCTCGAGGACACGCACGTCGAGGCGGCCGCATTCTTGCGCGCGCTGTCCTTTCCGGGCGCTCCGCGCGACGCGCCGGTCGCCGAGACACCGTTCGCACTGTCCGCCACTTCGGCGCATGTCAGACACCGCGCGCCGACCTTGGGGGAGCACACCGACGGCATTCTGACAACCCTCGGGTACTCCGCGCCCGCGGTTGCCGAGCTCCGGTCCCGCGGTGTCATCTGAGGGACGGGGCTGCGCCCGCCGACAGTATACTTTCGTCGATGATGGAGACAGACGCCCAGCAGAATCCGATCCTGATCCTCTCCTGCTCGTTGAATCCAGACAGCGGGTCGCACCGTCTCGCCGCCGCCGCCGCCGAGGCCGCGTCAGCGCGCGATTCGGCACACGAGCTGGTTGATCTCCGCGAGTGGGACCTCCCGATCTGCGATGGCAACGAGTGCTACAACCATCCGTCCGTCGAGCCGATGAGCCAGAAAGTGAAGACGGCGAGAGCGGTCCTTATTGCCTCACCGGTGTACAACTACGATCTCAACGCCGCGGCGAAGAACGTCGTCGAGCTCACGGGACGGGCGTGGCTGGAGAAGCCGGTCGGCATGCTCTGCATGGCGGGTGGACACGGCAGCTACATGTCCCCGATCGGACTGGCGAACAGCTTGATGTTGGATTTTCGGTGCCACATCGTGCCGCGGTTCGTGTATGCCACGTCCGACGACTTTACGGAAGACCACGCGCCCTCTCCGGTGCTCGGCGGTCGCATTCGGCAGCTCGTCGAGGCGAGTGTCGATCTGGCCGATGCGCTGCAGTGGGTGAAGACGCGGCGGCTCTAACGGTGGCGCCTTTGTTCCTCACGAGCCTCTTCACACAACCGCCACCTCCCTGCGACATCCGCGGGATAGACCGCCAGGCTGCTCAGACCAGGTCTCACTAAGGGAAGGGTGCCTGGTGAGGAGCGGAGTACCGCCGACCCAACGTCGGACCCGGAGCCGCATCGCGTCACGGCCAGACAGCTCAACGAAAAACTCCCGCATCTCGAGTAGCGGCACGCCGTGTCGAAAGGTCGCCAGGCTGACGTGCAGCGCGAAACCGCCTTCGACCTGTTGTAAGAAGCTGGTCTGGAAGCTCGCGGCGCATGCGTCGGAGTGTGCGCAGCAAGGGCTCCTGGAGCCGCTGCTCGATCGTCCGTACGTGCTCTGTCCAGGTGACGTCGCCGCCGAGCAATGCGTTGCAGGACCTGCGTGATGATGCGGTGGGTGTCGAGCATGCCTTCCGAGCTTTCGACGAGGCCGGCAGTGGCGAAGACGACGTCGCCGTGTCGTCTGATCTTGCACGCTTGCTGTGGGCGTGTCCCGTAGACGGTTATCAGGCTGTCGGCCGCGAACACAATCTCACCCCGTGTGCGGATGATGGCAAGCGTGGTCGCGTCGAGAGCTGCGGGTGTCGCGCACGCCAGAAGGAGGGCGACGGTCCCCCGTCGCACACATCGACCGACATCCGGCGCGGTAGGCCCCACGGCGAAGTGCTCAGCCTATCAGAAACCGGCTTCGCGGTAGGATCCAACTGGGGACGTATGATGACAGCAATCTCGCCGAGTCGGATGGCCGACTTCGACCTCACCCCGGAGCAACGCACTGTCAGACGCGCCGTCCGTGAGTTCGCCGAGCGTGAGATTCTTCCGCTCGTTGAGGAGCACGAAGCCGAGGAGCGCTATCCAGCTGCCCTGATCCGGAAGCTGATACCGCTCGGGTATCTGACGCCGCTCATCCCTGAGCAGTACGGCGGCGGCAACGCCGATGTCGTCACCTACGGCGTGATCTGTGAGGAGCTTGCGCGCGTCGACTGGGTCGTCGCATCAGTGGTCTCCGTCACCAATTCGCTCGTCGCCGGGTCTATTGTCCGGTTCGGCACGGACGCGCAGAAAGACAGATGGCTGCCGGCCATTTGCGACGGGTCGGTGCTGACGTCGGCGTGTCTGACGGAACCGAGTGGTGGAAGTGACCTCGCCGGCGTCCGAACTCGTGCGGTCAAGACCGACGGTGGGTGGCGGCTCGAGGGCTCGAAGGTATTTATCTCGCACGCGGCGCACGCGGGGGTCATGCTCGTGGCGGCGACGGTCGACCCCGAGCAACGCCACCGCGGAGTAACGACCTTTCTGGTCGACCCACGCGCCGACGGCGTCGAGATTACCGAGATACCGATGCGCACCCTCAAGCGAGATAACTTGTCGGCTATTCACTTCGACGGGATCGAAGTTGGGGATGATGCTCTTCTCGGCGACGTCGGCGGGGGATTTCCGATCCTCGGTGCGGCGCTAGACATGGGGCGATTTTCTGTGGCGGCCCGGTGCGTCGGCCAGGCGCAAAGAGCCATCGACCTCAGTGTTCCGTACGCGACGGAGCGGGAGGCCTTCGGACAGCGGATCGGCGAGTTCCAGATGATTCAACAGAAAATCGCCGACATGATCTGCCGCACCGAATCCGCCCGAGCCCTCGTCTATGGCCTGGGCCGCATGAAGGATGCCGGTATCGAACGGTGCTCAGTCGAAGCATCGACGGCCAAGCTGATGGCGAGCGAGGCGGCGACCGCAAACGCGCTCGACGCCATCCAGATTCACGGTGGCTATGGGTTTTCCTCGGAGTACGAGGTCGGCCGCCTGTTGCTCGAGGCCAAATCGTTGGAAGTTGGCGAGGGCACAAGCGAACTGCACCGCAAGCTGATTGCGGAGCATGCGCTAGGGATGCGCTAGCCGCCCGTCGTCGTTGCGGCGTCTGGTTCGTCGCCGGCGTCAGTGCTCTCGGTTTGACGGGCCAGCGTCACCCTGATCACTTCCTCCACGGTCGTGCTGCCGTCGTGGACACGGTCGAGGCACTCGTCCCTCAGGGTACTCATCCCATTTGCCTGCGCGGCGATGAGCAGCTTTGCCTCCGAGGCGCCTTCGTGCATCATGCGGCGAAGCTCGTCGTCGAGAACGAGCAGCTCATAGACGCCCAGCCGACCGTGGAAACCGGTGCCCCGGCATTCATCGCACCCCATGCTTTATGCGGACTTGGTGCTCCGCCTCACGTATTTGAACGCGGAGACCCAGCGCGGGGGTTGTTCGGCGTCGGCGGCGACGACTCACCAGCCCCGAGTTCGCCCGCGCAGCCGGTTCCCGACCCCGAGCCTGCCGCAGCGGTGCCCCCGGCGCCCACGGTCGACGAACCGAGACCGACACGGCGACGAACGCGGCGGAACGTGTTTCACATCGGGAGATCCGTGACCATCGAGGAGGACGAGCGCGTACGCGGCGACGTGGTCGTCATCGGCGCGCCGGCGCGGATCGACGGCGAAGTGTCCGGAGACGTGTTGGTGGTGGTCGCGCTCCTCGCGTCGGTCGTGGTGTTCGCGGGGCGGGGGTCGGTGGAACGGATCGCGCGCTGCGCGCGCACCGAACCGGTCAAATCCGGCGTCGTCGGGTTCCTCACGCAGGTGCTCTTCGTGCCGTTGCTGGTTGCGGGCATCCTCCGGTTGGTGATCTCGATTGTTGGGATACCGCTTCTCCTGTTGCTGCCCTTCGTCGTTATCGCCGCCTGCCTCGTCATGATGGTCGGATTCACCGGGGTCGTGCATGGTGTCGGGGCCTGGTTCGGCAGCCGGACGGACCGCCCCGGCGCAGCGCCGTATCGCAGCGTGTGGGTCGGGATTGCCTTACTGCTTATTCCGACGATGGCCGGCGAGGCGATGGATTTGGCGGGAGCGGGATTGCGTCTGTTCGCGGTGGTCTTTGCGCTCACCGGCTTGTTAGTTGAGTACGCTGCCTGGACCGCCGGGTTCGGCGCGCTGATTCTGAATCGGTTTGGGGCCGCGCTGCCGCCTCCGATGTCGCCGCCCGAGAGTTCTCCGGCGCCGCCGCCCCCGGACGTTCCAGAGCCGCCTCGCGATATGCCGCTGACCCCGCCCGAGGCGTCGATCGACGAACCCGGCACGTCGTAGTCGCCACCGGCGTCACGAACGGCTCTGCTAAGATCGGACGGCGTGACGGGCGAATCGGAAAAGGTGAGCTCCCTGCTGTCGTCGCTATGGTCGCAGGAGTGGAGCTGTCCCAATTGCGGCCGCCCGTTCAACGCCCATGCCACCGTCCACACGTGCGGTCCGCTGACCGTACGCGAACACCTCGAGGGTCGCTCGGACGCGGCTGTCGAGCTCTACAGCAAATTCGCCCATCTGATCGATCCGCGACTGCGGGCCGGTCATCATCGTGCCGGCGAAGGCGCACGTGGCGTTCCAGACGCGCGTCACGTTCGCTGCCGTGGATGGCCTCGCCGAGGCGGCCTTGTTTGCCCATGTCGTGACCCCGGAGCGGATCGAGAGTCGGCGATTCACGACGGTCGAGGAGATCTCACCTGTGCAGTACCGTCATCAGTTCGTGGTCCGTCACCTCGGCGAGCTCGACACCGAAGTGGGAACGTGGCTGCAGAAAGCGTACGCGGCGAGCGACGTCAAAGGGTTTGCGCCGACGCTATTGGAAGCGGACTGACTCGAGGAATGCGTCAAACTGATCGTTCCACGCAAGCACGGTACGGTCGGGCCCGGTCAGCTTGAAGAAGTACGGCCCGGCCGGCGTTTCCACCACGGCCGCTTTCAGGCGGAAGTTCGGTTTGTGATAGCGCATGCCGGAGCCGGGGCGGACGACGGCGGCGTAGGTGCCGGGTACGTCCAGGAGCGTCACCGGCAGTGCCTCTTCGACTTCGGCATTCTCAATGGTGAAGCTGGTGGTCGTGGCCACATCCGAGGACGGGCGTCCATCCGGCTGAACCATTTGATTCGTCCAACGCTGGAGATTGGCTTCGACGGTACCGCCGGAACCCCCGAAATAGAACACCACGAGCTCGGCGTCTTCGACGTCGCCATCGGCTCTAGGCAGTGTGAACTGCGCGAGCCGCATCGGTGACGAGACGCTCTCCTGCGTCCACTCCACGGGCGGATCGAACGCGAGTTCGCCTTCCTGCGCACTGGTGCCTACAACGGCGGCGAGGATCGCGGCGGTCAGCGTTCCGCACCGGTCCAGCCGGTGCTTCTCCAGTCGCGGCATCAGTCCTGGAATTGTATTCCATTATTCAGCCGGGTCCGTCAGTAAGGGCGCGCACGGTCCCCCCCCCCCCCCCCCCCCCCGGCGGCACGGAGTGGGGCGAAGGGGTCCCCACGAGTGCCGCCGGGAGGGTTCGGGGCCGCCGGCCCCGTCTGGAGTATGAACTTGGCTACAATGCGCGTTCTATCGGTTCAGGAGCCCGCGGGCTCCCGGGAGGCTCGTATGGTGCGCACAGCGACCCACGAGGTGCAGACGTCCGGTCAAGGTGACATGCATGATATCTCCGCGGCGGTTGCGGCTGCGGTCGTCGACTCCGGCCTGTCGTCTGGCATCGTCACGGTCGCGGTGGTCGGTTCGACGGCCGGCGTGACGACCATCGAATTCGAGCCCGGCGCGGTGGCCGATTTCGGTCACATGCTAGAAACGCTCGCCCCTCGAGACGGGCACTACCGCCACCACGAGCGCTGGGGCGATGACAACGGCTCGAGCCACGCCCGAGCCGCGCTCGTCGGTCCCTCGTTGACGGTACCGTTCGCCGACGGCACCGTCCAGCTTGGAACATGGCAGCAGATCGTGCTGGCTGAGTTCGATACGCGTCCGCGGCATCGACAGATCGTCGTCCAAATGGTCGGAGAGTAGGTCTAACGATGGTCGATGTCCCACATGTCAAGGTCACGCTGGACAATGGTCTCGATGTCATCGTGCATGAAGACCACGGGTGTCCCATCGTTGCGGTCAACGTGTGGTATCACGTCGGTTCAAAGAACGAGCGGCCGGGGAGAACCGGCTTCGCCCATCTCTTCGAGCACCTCATGTTCGAAGGCTCGGCGCACCATGACCGCGGGTATTTCCGTCCGCTACAGGAAGCGGGAGGGGCGCTGAATGGCTCGACCAATGCGGATCGGACGAACTACTGGGAAGTGGTGCCGCGCGAGGCGCTCGACCGGGCACTCTGGATGGAATCGGATCGGATGGGGTACCTGCTGGCGGCGTTGACGCAGGCCAAGCTCGACACCCAGCGCGACGTTGTTCTGAACGAGCGCCGGCAGACATATGAGAACCGGCCCTACGGCCTTGCGGGGATGGCCATGATGGCCGCCCATTTTCCAGCGCCCCATCCATACCACTGGCCGACGATCGGTTTCCCGGACGACATTCGGGCCGCGAGCCTCGACGACGTGCGCGAATTTTTCGCCGCGTACTACCACCCCGCCAACGCGTCGCTCTCAATCGCGGGTGACGTAGTCGCGAAGGAAGCGATAGCGGCGGCGGACGAGTACTTCGGCGATCTTCCCCGCGGGCCAGCCCATGACGCCGTCGTGGCGCCCCAGCGCCAGGGCCGCGCGGCGGCGAAACTGCGGATTGACGATCAGGTTGAGCTTCCGCGGCTGTACCTCAGCTGGCCATCGCCCGTGCTTTTCGGCGACGGCGATGCCGAGCTCGATCTCGTGGCCGACGTCCTCGCCGGTGGCAAATCGTCTCGTCTGTATCGTGCATTGCTCCACGACCGGCAGATGGCGACCGATGTCGCGGTGCATCAGGGTTCGCGCGAACTGTCTGGGCTTTTTTCAGTGGTCGCGACCGCGGCACCAGGCCACACGCTCGGCGAGATCGAGACCGTGGTCGCGGACGAGATCGCACGCGTGTCGGCGGACGGCGTGACCGACGAGGAGCTGCGCCGGGCCTGGAGGCGGCTCGAGGCCGATTTCGCCTGGCGGCGACAATCCGTTGGCGGCTTCGGCGGCATCTCCGATCAGCTGAACGCCTACAACGTGTTCGCGGGCACGCCAGGCTTTTTTGCGGCCGACTTCGACCGGTACATGCGGGCGACGCCCGCCTCCCTCAGCGGTGCCGCGACGAGCGCACTGTCGCCTGACACCCGCATCGCGCTCAGCGTGGTGCCCCGGGGCGACGGCGCCGCGGCGCTTGCCGGCTCGACGCCGTTGGAGATGGGTTAGGAGCGCCAGGATCCGATGCCGGTCGACCGCAGCGCGCTTCCGCCACTTGGCGAGCCGACGTCGCTTACATTCCCGGTGATCGCACGCGAGACACTCCCGGGCGGTGTACAGCTCAGAACCGTCGACCACCGACAACGGGCGCTGGTGAGTCTGGTGCTGCTTCTCCGGTCTGGTTCCGCAGCGGATCCGCGCGGCCGCGAAGGCCTCGCCGGTCTGACGGCCGGCCTGCTCGACGAAGGGAGCGGTCGGTACACGGCGCTCGCGCTTCACGAGGCCTTGGGCGATATCGGCGGTCATCTTGGCACCGACGTGTTCAGCGACGCGACGGTGCTATCGGTCACTGCCCTGGCGCGGCATGCCGCGGATGCGCTCCGGGTGCTCATGGAGGTTGCCACGGCGCCACGCCTCGATGCGGATGATGTCGACCGCGTGCGGGCGCTCCGCATTAGCCGGATCGCCCAGCTGCGGCACTCGGCTGGGACTGTTGCGGATCGCCTGTTCCTGCGCGCCCTGTACGGACAGCACCCGTACGGACATGCGCCAATCGGAACGGAGAGCGCGCTGGCGTCCATCCGTCCTGAGGATCTCCGTGCATTTCATGCGACACATTACGCGCCAAGGACTTGGACCGTGGTGGCGGCCGGCGGTGGCAATGCGTCGGAACTTCGGTCGATCGTGGGGGACGGCATCGAGAGCCTGCCGCCCGTGGCCTCGCCCTCGGTCGGTCGGCTCCACCACGTCAGTCCGCCCGCGGATCCGCCGTTGCCTCCGGACCGGCTCGTATTCGTGCCGCGCGAGGGGGCGGTGCAGAGTGAGCTCAGAATCGGGTCACTCGGCGTGGCGCGTCGCGTTAACGACTACGAGGCGCTGAGCGTTATGGATACGGTGCTCGGCGGTCAGTTTGCGAGCCGGCTCAATCTCAACCTCCGCCAGGCGAAGGGATACACCTACGGAGTGAGGTCGTCGTTCGACGCTAGGCGTGGTCGCGGCCCCTTTGTCGTCCGGACGGCGGTCGCCGCCGCCGCGACCGCCGACGCCATCCGGGAGGTCGTCCGCGAAATCGGCGAGATCCGTGGCACACGGCCGGTCACCGACGACGAGCTCGAGGTCGCACGTTCGGCGTTGACGCGTGGGTTTTCACGAAGCTTCGAGACCGCCGGACAGGTGGCGCGCGCCGCGATGCGGCTCGCGGTGTTCGACTTGCCGGACGATGAGTACACGACGTTTGTGCCCCGCATCGCGCGGGTCACCCGCGACGCGGTCACCATGGCCGCCGAGAGACATCTCGATCTGAACGGACTGGTCGCGGTGGTGGTTGGACCACCAGCGGTCAAGGCATCGCTGGTCGACCTCGGCTTCGGTGAGCCGGTCGAACCGCCTGATAGACTGACGGCATGAAAGTGCTTCGATTGCGCGAGCACGGTCGTCGCAACTCGACAACATCGTAAAACCGGCGGCGCCTCCTGTTTGTCTGATTAAGGACATGTCATTCGCCCGCTTCGGCATGAGTGTCGTCGGTGTCACGGGACTTCTTGCGGCGGTTCTGGCGGCAGCCACGATCTGGCTGCTGTTCACCGAGCCGGTGACCGTGGCGGATGCCGTCAACGAGCAGGACATCACGCCAGTCGTACGTGAGCTGGCGGATCTCTTATACGACGCATTGCGGCGTCTACTGCGCTATTTATAACTTAGATGGGGCTTTACCGCCCCGAGCCCTAATCGTACTTAGAGAGATCGGCCGCTGCCGCTCGCTCGCCGACGACGTTCCGAACCTGTCCTGAGCCGATCGATCCGCGACACGCACGCGCAGATCTCGCTACAGCTCGCGACGGAGGAAGCGAATGAGCGCGAACCCGTCGATCCAGCTGAACGGCGCCTTGCCAGTGCTGTAGTGGCCACACGGCAGCACGAAGACCTCTGGTTCGAACCCACGCCTTTGGAAATCGCCGACCAGTTGCTTCGACAGGGGAACCGGAAACGACAAGTCGTAGCGCGCGTACACGAGCAATGTCCGCTTGCCGCGCATACGATCGACAAACGGCGCCGGGCTGATCGGCAACCACAGGTCGCGGAGGAGGTCGAGGTCGATCGCCTCTTCGAGCCCTTCGCGCACATGGGCTGTCGACAGCCCTTCCCATACCACGTCGGCGAAGTAGGGTGAAATGTGATTCAACGCCACGACCGAGATTCGCGGATCGTGTGCCGCGGCTAGCATCGCGAGACACGAGCCAAGGCTGGTGCCGAGCAGACCAATTCGCTCGTACCCCCGCGACACGAGCCAGTCGACGGTCCGACGGGTGTCGAGCACCGCCTGCCGGCACACTTGCACCGTGCGTCCGACGTTGGCGCTCACGATGTAGTCGGCGCGGTGGAGCTCCGGCGGCATTCGTTCGTCGTGATACGGGAGGCTCAATCGGACCGCGCTGATCCCGAACTTCGCAATCATTTGCGCCAGCGCGACGTGGCCGCCTGGGTCGGCGTTCCACTGCGGCAGCACGACGACGGCACATCGCCGCGTGTCCCGTCGCTTGGCGCCGAAGTACTGGGCGTGGACGATGTTGTTCGCGGGATGGGGTGTCTCGAGCGCGCTCGGGAAGGTGAGATGATTGCCGTCAAGCTGGAAGTCGTCGACCACCGGGACGTGGAAGAAGCCGTCCGAATCAGCGACCGCGCGCGATGCCCATGTGCGGAGGGCCTCGGCCGGCGGGAGCAAGGGGTCGGCCTCGTCTACCCAGTCGAGCCCCCATTCGAACGGACGCACGACTCGATCGGTCGTCACGGCGACGAGCCGTCGCTCCCAGCCATGAAAGAGTCTCGCAATCATCGCGGTACCAGCCTGGAATGTTAGCAGCCCGCAGGGAGAGTCCTGCTGCATTCGACCCACGATGCATCCCATAGTGGCCGGCGCTGCGACCCCATTGGGCGGGGTCAAATACGGCCCGGTATTCTCCCTCGTCCCGCCTTGCACTGCGCGTGCGCGGCTTGTCTCTAACAACGGGGTCTCGGTGCGACGCAGCACTCTTCCTACGGGCTGCTCGCAGCCCGCAGTCAGCGGACCGGTGTTGATTCAGCGTGGACCGGCCACTACCATGTGCGGTATGAGTGTGAAGCAGGTTGATGTCCGACAGGCGCACGAGCTGCAGTCGAGCGACGGCTACACCTACGTTGACGTGCGGTCAGTGCCCGAGTACGACAAGGGGCACCCGGCGGGAGCGCACAACGTGCCGCTCCTGCATGTTGATGCGGCGTCGGGCCGAATGGCGCCGAATCCAGATTTCCTCCGTGTGATGCAAGCCAGCTATCCGACCGATGCCAAGCTGCTGATCGGCTGTCAGGTAGGGGGGCGGTCGTCCCAAGCGGCGCAGATTCTCGCCGCCGCCGGCTATGCCGATCTCTCGAACGTGGCGGGTGGGTTCGGCGGCGCGCGGGATCCCGCGACCGGTCAGGTGCACGCGCAGGGATGGATACAGGCCGCTCTCCCGGTCGAGACCGACGCCACCCCTGAAGGAAGCTACGCCGAGTTGCAGCAGAAAGCCGACGGCTAACGCGCATTTCGTTTGTGCGTAGCGGGCGCGTAATGCCCGCGGCACGCGTGCGGTAGCCGCGGCCGGGGCGTCACTCCGGACGCCAGATCGGCCCGCCGGAAAACGTCGCCTCCGACCGCACCCGGAACTGCTGACGCGGCGAGCAACAGCTAGTCAGGGGCGGCGCGTGCCACTGCAACCCGCAGCGGGGGTTCTTCGACGGGCATGGATCACAGGGCGTAGGCTCGTCCGCTGCGGCTCCGGCGAAGTTTTCGGTCCAGCGGTCGTCGGCGGGCCTCATGGCGTCCTTCGCGACTCCCCCCCCCCCCCCCCCCAGACCGCGGCTGCGTGTTCGAGCCCGCTCACGCGCTCGTGATGCGCCAGAGCCCGTCGCCTCGTAGCGCCCGCTGCCACGATCACCGCAGATGTAGACCGGATTCGCGCCCGGCGGCGGTCGGGCGCCTGACGTAGCGGTCTCTGGGCGGCGGCGGTCGCAGGTTCGGGCGGTTCAGCGGCTGGTCTCTCGGAGGAATCCGTCGGAGGAACCGCCACCCGGCTACTGAGAGTGGTCCCTCTGCCGCTGTGACGACGCGGATTCGGAGAGAGACTAGCGCTGGGCCGCTCGCTCGCCGATACCGTGCCGAACCTGCCCCGAGCTGGTCCAACCGCGACACGCACGTGTAACTCGCGCTAGCCGCGGATCACATCTTCGAATTGCGCCGCGAGCGCGAGCAATGAGCCGGTCGCGTGGCGGCGGCCGACGAGCTGCATACCGACGGGTAAGCCGCCGGCCGTGCCGCAGGGGACCGAGATGGCCGGGTGTCCCGTCAGGTCGAACAGCTGCGTCAATCGGAGTGTGAGTGCGCGGGCGGAAACGCTCGACCCGCCGACCGCGACCAGTATCGGCGTCGAGCAGTGGGGGGATAACGGGCAGCGTCGGCAGCAGCAGGGCGTCGGCGGCGTCGAGGGCGGCGTCGACCTTCCTCGTCAAAACGGCCCGTCCCCGTTGCGCCAGGAGATAGTCCTCGGCCAGGACATAGCGCCCGAGCTCGAGCCTGGCCCGCACCCGGGGGCTGTACGCCTCGGCCGTCGTGTTCAGCGTCGGACGATGGACCGCCGCCGCTTCCGGCAGCTGCGTGTGGAGATACACGGTCCCCATGTCGGCCGCGTGGGGGATGTCGACGTCCCTCACCTGTCCACCGGCTGCCTCCACCCGACGCACCGTGCGATCGAAGAGCTCGCCGACCGCCGCGGCACGCCGAAGCGCACCGGTTGGAGACGCCCGGCGACGGGTGGCGTCTGGTCCAGACGCCGTTCTTTGATCACCTGATGGATGAGTGCCGCGTCGGCCACCGCGCGGGTGAGCGGCCCGACATGGTCGAGTGTTGGCGCCAGCGGCACGATGTCGACCACGCTCACCTCGCCAACCGTCGGCTTGAGACCGACCACACCGCAGGCCGACGCCGGGATACGTATCGACCCGCCCGTGTCGGTGCCGATCGACGCGACGGCCATCCCCGTGGCCACGGAGACGGCCGACCCACTGCTCGAACCGCCGGGGATATGGTCCTTCGCGTGCGGGTTACGTGTCGGCCCGAACGCCGAGTCGTCGCCCGTTGTGCCAAAGGCGAATTCGTGAAGGTTGCACTTACCGATCACGATCGCCCCAGCCTCGCGTAGACGGCTGACGATGTTGGCGTCGGCGTCCGCTCGGTGGCCGGCTCGCACGCGTGACGCCGCGCTCGTCGCCACGCGTGCGACATCGATGATGTCCTTGACGGAGATCGGCATACCGTGGAGGGCGCCGCGTGAGATCGCAGCGTCAGCGTCTCGGGCCTGCGCGCGCGCGTCATCGGCGAGGACGGTGATGAAGGCGTTGAGCGCCGGGTCCCGCTCCGCGATGGCCGCCAGGCATTCTTCGACGAGATCGCGGCAGGTGAGTCGTCCCGCCCGGATGTCTTGTGCGAGCGTCGCGATGGGCGTGCGAGGTACGGAGATTGGCGTCGGCATCGCGATTGGCGTCATTCGTCGTGTGTGTTCGTGTCGTGCCGACCGGGGTCGCGCCCACTGGCGGTCGCGTCGTCGGCCCAGTTGGCTCGACGCAACCTCGTTGTCGCTCGATGCAGCATCTCGAGTAGTGTTTCGAGCTCGAGTATGCCGCGCTCCGCCGCGTCCTGCCGCGCGTATTCGTAATATTCGTTCAGACGGGGTTGGCTGCCCCGAACCCCGCCGCCGTCGTCCACCATCCGTGATCCCTCCGACGCTAGATCATGGCGTCATCCCAGAAGAGATCGCCGCGACTGAAGCGTCCCGGGTCGAACCGGCTGATATCGAGCTCGGTCGACGTGCCGGTCGTCAGAAGCTCGGCCATCGCCGCGCCGACCGCCGGGGCCATCATCAGTCCATGGCCGCTAAACCCGTTCGCGACGTAGAAACCGGACTGCTCTGGGTATTCACCGAGCAACGGGTTGTGGTCGGGCGTCATCTCATAGAGCCCGGCCCATCCCTCGAGCAGCTGCGCCGCTTCCAGCGCCGGCAGGCGCGCCACAAGCGGTGGCCGGAAGTCTGTCTCCCACCGGCGCATGTCGCACGCGAAATTCTCGCCCGCCGGCTCGTCGAGTTTGGTGCACGCGACCACGATTCGGTCGTCGTCCTCCGGCCCGGCGGGATCGTCGTGGCGCCAGTGGACGCCACTCGGATCGACGACCATCGGGAAGCGGTGGGGCCATCGACGGGGCAGGGCGCAGCGAAACAGCTGTTGTCGCACGGGCGTCACGGGGAGGTCGATCTCGGCGAGCGCCGCCAGCGGTGCGGCGAACGGCCCGGCCGCGCAGACGACCGCACGCGCCGCGAGCCGCGCGCCGGTATCGAGGGTGACGCTCCGGATGCGGCTGCCGTCCGTCGTGAAACCGGTGACGCCGGCCGAGACATAGGTTGCGCCCGCCGCGATGGCGGCGTGGCGAAACCCGGCCAGCACCGCCCGCGGATCGGCGTATCCATCGTCCGGACCGAAGAGACCGAACGCGATATCGTCGAGCACGAGGTCAGGGACCCGTGCCCGGACGGCCTCGGGATCCAGCCGTTGAATCCGCACCCCGAGGTCGCGCTGCGTGACGTAGCGGCGTTCGAATGAGGACGCCATCGTCCGATCGACGAGAAACAGATACCCCCGCTGGCGAAAGCGTGCGCGCGGCTGATGTCCCGGGACGGCGAGCTCGGCGTCGAACCGCTCATAGAAGCGGATGCTGTGCTGCGCCAGGCGGATGTTGGCGGCCGAGCTGAACTGCTGGCGAATGCCGCCCATGGCGAGAAACGATGATGCGCGACGGTAGCTCGGATCGCGCTCGATCACCGTCACCGCTTCGCCAGCGCCGGCGGCGCGGAGGTGATACGCGATGCTCGACCCGATCACGCCGCCGCCGATGACGACGATCTGGTCCGACACCTCAACCTATACGCGGGGCGCTACTCCGCGCGGCGGCAGGCGCGGCTCCGCACCCTGTTCGAGATACACCTTGAGCGCGTGGACCGACTCCGCCCAGCCCGACGCGATGAGATCGTTGTAGCGCTGCCAGCGCGCGCTGTCGTCGGCGCCGCTCTGGCGAATGCGCAGACGCGTGCCGGCACCCTCGACGCGGCAGGTCACCTCAAGCGCCATCGGGCCGATGGGGTCGCTCTCCGGTGGGAGCCAATAGGTGTCCGCGAGCAGGAATTCCCGGCCGTGGCGGAACTCCATCACGGTGCCGTAAAATACGCCGCCAAGCGAGCCGAGCACCTCATCTTGGAACGGCGTCGACGCCCACTCCACCGCGTAAATACCCAGAGGCCGTGGCGTCGTGACCGACCGTGTGACACGCCACCAGGCGGCCAGCGCGCCGGCATCGAAGAAGGCCGAGAGCACCTGCGTCGGCGCCGCGGTGATCGAGAGCGCGTGGTCGAAATGAAGTCCGTTCGGCTCTAGCATAGGGAGCTGGAAAGACGCCGATCGTATCAGTACCGCAAGAAGTCCCGTCGCACCTCTCCGAACGCGGCGAGGCCTTCCTCCCATTCCCGGGCGATGTCGACCGCGTGACGGTCCTGGTCGAGGTCGCGCCGAAGACTGTTGGAACCAGCCAGGATATCAATCGGCATCTTCTCGCGTTCGTACTCGTATGGCGGCTCACGCCATCCGAACTGAGGAGCGTCGACGCGGCGGCAGGCTTGGATGACGGCGACGCCGGTCAACACCGGACGGAACACGCGTCGGTCGGTGACGTGGATTTGGCACCCGCCGCAGGTCTGGCCGGCATGCTTCTGAAAGGTCGGCTCGAACGTGACCGGGCGGAAGTGTGCGCCGGGGAGATCGAGCGCGCTGAGCTGGCCGGCGACGGCGTCCGGGTCAAGGCCAGGCGCGCCTATGAGCTCGAAAGGTCGTGTCGTGCCGCGGCCCTCGGACAGCGTCGTCCCCTCGACGAGCACGGTACCGGGATAGACGATGGCGCTATCGAGCGTCGGCAGGTTCGGCGACGGGATGATCCACGGCGCGTCGCCGTCGTCGACGTACATCGAGCGCGACCAGCCGGAGAGCGCCACGACGTCGAGCTCAGCGCCGATCCCGAAGTAATCGTTGAACATCCTCGCCAACTCGCCGATCGTCATCCCGTGACGGAGTGGAATCGGGAACTGACCGACGAACGATGTGAACGTCGGGTCCAGTACCGGACCTTCGACCGCGTCGCCGCCGATCGGATTCGGTCGGTCACACACGACGACACGCACTCTGTGGCGTGCGGCGGCGCGGAGACAATTTGCCATCGTGTAGACGTAGGTGTAGACGCGGGTTCCAATGTCCTGGAGGTCGATGACGAGCAGGTCGATCCCGTCGAACATCTCCGCCGTCGGCTCGCGCGTGTCGCTGTAGAGCGAGTAGATGGGGACGTCGTGGCGCGGGTGCCGCGTGTGGCCGGTCTCGACCATGTTGTCCTGCACATCGGCCTGAAAGCCGTGCTGCGGGCCGAAGAGTGCGCTCAGGGTGACGCCGGATTCTGCGGCAATCCGATCGGCGATGTGGCGAAACGCGTGGTCGACCGAGGCGGGATTCGCCACGAGGCCGACCCGCGCGCCGGAGAGCGAGCCGGAGGCGAGGAGCTGCTCGGAACCGAGCGTGACCGGCACGATTACACGCTAGCTCACTTCCGAGGCTGCCGAGCCAAAAAATAGCCTCAGCCAGTCTTCTAGGTCGGCAAAGTCGACTGCCTTGCCTGTGGAGTAAAGGTACGAACGCATGTTGGCCGAGAATCCAGCACCGGCGAATACGACTATCCTAGCAATCGGCCACGCTGAGATGTCTTGAATTGTCTCGGGCATCTTCTTCTCAGCGGATCTTGCTCCACCCTGATACTTGCATTCAACGCCGAGCGCCTGATGCGTCCGGTCGCGCCGAAGAACCAAGTCGATGAATCTCTCCGCACCCCAGAGTCGACGGCCCACTCTTGCCTGACGCGTTACCTGAAGGCCGAGTTCGCTAGCGAGATCAGATACTGCCTGCTCAAGACTAGCGCCGCTGCTAACGGCGGTCGTGCCGCCCGGCATCTACTCTGGTCGCTCCGGGATGTTCGTAATGAGGTATTCCATCACCTTACCTCGTCGGGCGGCGTTCGAGTTAATTGCTCGACGCGCCGGAACCTTATGGGCTCGTATTCCGGCGCGCGAGGCGGCACGATCGCCGTCATAGAGCTCCGCGACCTCAGTCGCTGTGGAGTTACTCAGCAACACCCAACACCCTTTCCGCGCAAGTGCGATGACCGCTTGCTGAAGCTCTCGCTGGTCTGTACTCGAGAATCCCTGAGACGTGTAAGACGTGAATTTCGCGGTGGAGCTCAGCGGCGCATAGGGCGGGTCAAGATATACGAAGTCTCCGCCACCGGCTGATCTAACCAACTCCCTGTAGGACGTGTGACGGATGGTGATGCCAGGTTGTGATAGCGCCTCTGACACGCTACGAAGGTTGTCGGTGTCACAAATTGTTGGATTCGCGTACCTGCCGAGTGGGACGTTGAACATGCCCTTCGAATTCAGGCGAAACAACCCATTAAAGCCGGTCCGGTTCAAGTAGATGAGCATCGCAGCCAGCTCTGCCGAGTATTGATCTGCGATGGGACCACTCCCGTTGGAAATTTCCGCACGGGCCGGGTTGAATTGTTCGTTTCTGACTCGATAGTAGTGTTCTGAAGGCGCGACCTTGTAGTCCGACTCAAGTGTCATCAGGTGGGCGATGACCCTCTCGAGGCTGTCACGTAAGCGCAGGTAGCAGCCGATTAAGTCGGTGTTCATGTCGGTTAGAACACACCTGTTCGGTCGAATCGCTTGCTGATTGATCAGGTCAAAAAACACCGCCCCGCTACCGAGAAAAGGTTCTCGATACGTCTTGAATTTGGCCGGATAGAAGCGGCGGAGGGCTGGTAGCAACTGCCGTTTCCCGCCCGCCCACTTCAGAAATGGCTTTACAGATGGGGCACCCTGAGAACGCCCTTGTGCTCGTGTTCCAACTACTGATTGAACCGGCGAACCCATCGGTCTGAGGGGGTGAGCTACGGCCGAATCTTAGCACGGTGCTCCAACCACAACGATCACACAAAGCCAGGCTCCCTGGCACCCCTACGGGTCGCAAGGACGGGCCATGGTTGCGGGCAGGGGCGCACCGGCGAGACAATGTGTGCAACACGAAGGAGGACCGTGACCGTACCGGACGTCGAGCTCCATCAAGATCTCCGCAGCGCCGTGAGCGAGCTCTGCGGGCGTTTCCCAGACACCTATTGGCGCGACCTCGATCGTGAGGATGCCTATCCGAATGAGTTCGTCAAGACGGTGACGGAGGCCGGTTACCTCTCGGCGCTGATTCCCGAGGAGTACGGCGGTTCCGGGCTTGGCATCACCGAGGCGTCGATCATCTTGGAAGAGGTGAATCACTCAGGCGGCAACTCCGCCGCGTGCCATGCGCAGATGTACATCATGGGGACGCTCCTGCGTCACGGCTCAGAGGAGCAAAAGCGCGAATACCTGCCCAAGATCGCGAGTGGCGAGCTTCGGCTGCAAGCGTTTGGCGTGACCGAGCCTACGACAGGCACCGATACCACCCAGCTCAAGACGATGGCGGTGCGCGACGGCGATCGGTACATCGTCAACGGTCAGAAGGTGTGGATCTCGCGGGCTGAATATTCAGACTTGATGCTACTGATCGCGCGGACCACGCCGATCGAAGAGGTAAAGAAGAAGACCGAAGGGCTATCGGTGTTCTTGGTCGATCTGCGGACGGCCGTCGGGAACGGGCTGACGATCCGGCCCTTGCGGACCATGATGAACCACGCTACCACCGAGGTCTTCTTCGACAACCTGGAGGTGCCGGCCGCCAACCGTGTGGGGGAGGAAGGACGCGGCTTCCGCTACCTGATCGACGGGTTGAACGCCGAGCGCATCTTGATCGCAGCCGAATGCGTGGGCGATGGGCACTGGTTCCTCGAGCGCGCGATCAACTACGCGAACGAGCGCATCGTCTTCAACCGACCGATTGGCAAGAACCAGGGCATTCAGTTCCCGATTGCTCGGGCGCACGTCAACGTCGAGGCTGCCGACCTGATGCGGGTGCGCGCCGCCGAGCGCTTCGATCGTGACCAACCGTGTGGGGCCGAGGCGAATATGGCGAAGCTGCTCGCGGCTGATGCCTCGTGGGAGGCGGCGAACGTCGCGATCCAAACGTTTGGCGGCTTTGGCTTCGCTGAGGACTACGATATCGAGCGCAAGTTCCGCGAGACGCGTCTCTATCAGGTGGCGCCGATCTCGACGAATCTCATCCTGTCGTACATCGCCGAGCACGTGCTCGGTCTTCCGCGCTCGTTCTGATGGCGCGTCCCCTCGATGGGGTGACGGTGGTCACCCTCGAGCAGGCGGTCGCCGGGCCGTTCGCGACGCGCCAACTCGCCGACCTCGGGGCGCGCGTCATCAAGGTGGAGCGACCGGGCGTTGGCGACTTCGCGCGCGCGTACGACGCTACGGTCAAGGGGCTCTCAAGCCATTTCGTCTGGCTCAACAGATCGAAGGAGTCGCTGACGCTCGACCTCAAGCGCCCCGAAGCGCGACAGGTCGTCGGTCGCCTGCTGGAGCGAGCCGACGTGTTCGTGCAGAACCTCGCGCCGGGTGCTGCCGACCGTCTGGGTCTCGATGCGGACACCCTCCGCCACCGGCGGCCCGCGCTTATCGTCTGCAACGTCTCGGGCTACGGGGCGACCGGGCCGTACCGCGACAAGAAAGCGTACGACCTGCTCATCCAGGCCGAAGCCGGACTGGTGTCGATTACCGGGACGGAGGCCGAACCGGTCAAGTCATCGATCTCGGTTGCCGACATTGCCGCCGGCATGTATGCGTATTCTGGGGTGCTGACGTCGCTGTTCCGTCGGGAGCGGACCGGCGAGGGCGCGACCATCGAAGTGTCGATGCTCGAGGCGCTCGGCGAGTGGATGGGGTTTCCCCTCTACTACACGATGTATGGCGGCTCGCCGCCCCCGCGCAGCGGTGCGCGCCACGCCGCGATCGCGCCCTACGGCCCGTTTGCCGGCGCGGATGGGGAGACGGTGTTCCTCGGACTCCAGAACGAGCGCGAATGGGTCCGGTTCTGCGAGCGGGTGCTCGAGCGGCCAGAGCTGGCCACCGACCCCCGGTTCGACAGCAACGCCAAGCGCGTACAGCACCGCGACGCGCTCGAGGCGGCGATTGGGGACGTCTTTGCCACGCTGACGGCCGAGGCGATCGTTGACCGCCTCGATCAGGCGCAGATTGCCAACGGACGGATGAACTCGGTGGCTGATCTCGCGGACCACCCGCAACTGGCGGCCCGAGGACGGTGGCGACAGGTGCCGACCAGCGTGGGACCGCTCAAGGCCACGGTACCGCCAGCCACGATCGACGGCGTTGACCCGCGGTTCGACGCCATTCCGGAGGTGGGAGCCGACACGGACGCCATCCTGGCCGAGCTTGGCTACCCGCCGGACGTCGTGGCGGCGTGGCGCGTCGCGGGGATTGTCTAAAATCAGACGGGGCTGACTGCCCCGAACCCCGTCGCCGGCACTCGCGGGGGCCCGAGAGCCACGCTCTGTGCCGGCGGGGGTGCGCTGTGCGCGCCCTGGTCGGGCGATTACTGACCTGACGTGCGATTGCTGAAAGGACCCGTATGCCCGTACAGGAAGGATGGAAAGGCCGCGTCTACGAGGAGTTCTCGGTCGGTGACGTCTATCAGCATCCGCTCGGCCGGACGGTGCTCCCCACCGACAACGTCTGGTTCACGTTGTTGTCGCAGAACGTCAACAAGATTCATTTCGACTACGCGTACGCAGAAAAAACCGAGTTCGGGAAACCGCTCGTCGACTCGACATTCACCCTCGCCCTGGTGACCGGCCAGTCGACGATGGACCTGTCGGTGAACGTGATGGCGAATTTGGGATGGGACGAAGTTCGTCTTCCGGCGCCGGTGTTTCACGGCGACACGCTCTACTCGGACAGCGAGGTGCTCGAGACGCGTGAGTCGAAGTCGCGTCCCAACGTCGGGATCGTGACGGTGAAGACGCGCGGGTTCAATCAGGACGGCACGGTGGTCATCACATTCAAGCGCACCTTCATGGTCTACAAGCGTGGCCACGTGCCAGACTATGCCAGCTCGCGACCTGAGGTGAAGGGGTGAGCGTGCGGCCTTCGTGGGGGCTCAAGGCTCAAGGCTCAGGGCGTAGGGCTCAGGGGGCTGGCGCTCGGGCGAGTGCCAGCCTCGCGTTCGCATTGTCTCTGGTCGCCCTCGGATGTGGCGGCGAGCTGCCGACCATCGTCGATGGCGACTTGGCGTTCGTCAACGTCCACGTACTGCCGATGGACGGGCAGGGCGAGCCGATCGTCGAACGACAGACGGTCGTGGTCGAGGGGGGACGAATCGCGTCGATCGGCGACGCGGATCGCGTCGAGTCGGCCGAGGGCATGCAAGTGATCGACGCCGACGGGCACTATCTGATGCCTGGGCTGACGGAAATGCACGGGCACCTGCCGAGCCCGCGCATGAGCGATGAGGACATCGGCAACCTGTTGTTCCTCTACATCGCCAACGGCGTGACCACTGTGCGCGGGATGCAAGGTGATCCGTCACAGTTCGCGTTGCGGAGCGCGATTGAGCGGGGCCGCCTGCTCGGCCCGCGCCTCTATCTCGCCAGCGTCTCGATGAATGGGTCATCCGTGACGACGCCGGAGGAGGCCGCTCAGCGCGCGAGGGAGTACAAAGTCAACGGCTACGACTTGATCAAGACCCACGAAGGCCTGAGCCTCGAGTCGTTCGATGGGCTGGCCGCCACGGCGACCGACGTCGGGATTCCGTTTGGCGGGCACGTGTCGGACGACGTCGGCCTTCGTCACGCGCTGGCGTCTGGTCAGGTGTCGATTGACCATCTCGACAATTACGTCGAGGCGCTTGCGCCGGAAGATGAGCGGCCGGACGCGGAGCGCGGTCTGCGCGGGGTCGGGGCGTTGCTCGACCACCTAGATGAAGCTCGTATTCCGGAGCTGGTTCGGGCGACGGTCGATGCCGACGCCTGGGTGGTGCCGACGATGGTGCTCTGGGAGACGGCGTTCTTCAACACGCGCGGGTCGGTCGACGTGCTGCCCGATCGCCCTGAAGTCCGCTACATGCCGCCTGAAACGGTCGACCGCTGGCGCCAGTCGGTTGATATGCGGCTCGGCGCCAGCGACGTCGAGACGAATCGCCGCGTCGCGGCGCTTCGCCGGCGCATTCTCAAGGCACTGCACGACGGTGGCGCCAACATCGCACTCGGCACCGACTCGCCTCAGATCTTCAGCGTGCCGGGCTTCGCGATGCACCATGAGATGGCGCTCTACGTGGAGATCGGCATGACACCATACGAGGTGCTCGAGATCGGAACGCGGCGCCCGGCCGAGTACTTCGACGCCACGGATGAGTTCGGGATGGTCGCGGTCGGGCGCCGGGCTGACCTGCTCCTGCTCACCGCGAATCCGCTGGACGACATCGGGCATGTGCGCAGCCGTGCGGGCGTCATGATCAATGGTCGCTGGATACCGACGGATGAGGTCGACCGGCGGCTGCGAGACATCGCCCTTTTTTACGGGAACGAGCCTTAAACGATGTCCATAACGAAGCCGAAGCCGACGTCGACTCCTGCCGCCACGCGTCTCGCCGCGTTCGTCTCGTCGGCGAGTGTGCCGGACGCCGCCCGCGCCGCCGCCCGGAATGCGGTGCTCGACACCGTCGGCGTGATGCTGGCCGGCGCTCGGGAGCCGGCCGCGCAGATCGTCCAGCGCGTCGTGCAGGCAGATGGCGGCCGTGGGCCGAGCAGCATCTTGGGCGCGTACGCCGCCGCCGGACCGTCCTCCGCCGCGCTGGCCAACGGGACGGCGGCGCACGCCCTCGACTTCGATGACATGTGCTGGGTGACGCTCGCGCATCCGAGCGCCCCCCTCGTGGCCGCCGGTCTGGCGGTCGGTGAGGCGGTCGATGCCTCCGGTCGTATGCTGCTCGACGCCTACGTGGTCGGCTTTGAGGTCGAGGCGGTGTTGGGTACCGTCATGAACCCGACCCACTATCAGCACGGGTGGCACTGCACGTCGACCATCGGCACCATCGGTGCCGCGGCGACCGCGTCCCGTGTCCTCGGTCTCGATGCCGAGGCGACGGCGCGCGCCTTGGCGATCGCAGCCTCGGAAGCGTCTGGTCTCAAAGAGAATTTCGGGACGATGGTCAAGCCGCTTCAAGGCGGTCTCGCGGCCCGGAACGGCGTGCTGGCCGCGCTTCTCGCGAAGGAGTCGTTCACGGCATCCGAGCGTGCCATCGATGGGCCGCAGGGATTCCTCGTGGCGATGCAGAGTGCGGGGACGGACCTCGCCGCCGGTCTCGACCAGCTGGGTCGCCAGTGGGAGATTGTCAACGGTGGGATCACCGTGAAGTTGTATCCCTCGTGTGCCGCGACGCATCCGACGATCGATACGCTCCTCGACCTTCGACGCGCGGAGGGCCTCAGCTCGGCGGCGGTCGACACCGTCGCCGTCGACGTGGATCCGGTCACGCCGACCGTCTTGATCTATGATCGGCCCGCAACCGGGCTCGAGGGCAAGTTCAGCTTGCACTATTGCGTCGCCGCCGCATTGGCGCTCGGCCGTGTCGGTATCGAGGCGTTCGAGCCGGAGGCGATGCGTGCACCCGCCGTCGAGCGTCTCGTGTCGCGCGTGACCATGCGCGTGGACGAGGGTCTCGGACGCGACGCCCCACCGCTGACCCAGGCCCGCGTCACGGTTCGCTTAGGGGATGGGCGGACGATCGAGCGGTTCGCCGACGGCGCCCGAGGATACCCTCGGAAGCCGGCCACCCGAGCGGAGATCGACGAGAAGTTCATCGGATGTGCACGTCGGGTCGCGTCTGCAGACGCGGCCGCCGCGGCGCTCGCGTATCTTCGGGATCTCGATGACGCGACGCCGGTTCGGGGTCTCGCGCCAACCCTGACCACCCCGTCCCCACAGCCAGTGTGACGCCCGGCGCTGAGGTATGACACAACCATTTCGGGTCCGACGCAGCCTGCTGTTTGTGCCGGCCGTTCGTCCCGACTGGTATCCGAAGGCACTGGCGACCGGAGCGGACGCCGTCTGCATCGATCTGGAAGACGGCGTGGCGTTTGGCGCGAAGGACGAGGCTCGCGAGTTGGCGCTCGCGCTCTTCGCCGACCGCGCCCGCACGCGCGCGGAGGTGAGCCTTCGTATCAACGACCCGAAGACCGACCTTGGCCAGCGCGACCTTGAAGCGGTTCGTCGGTCTGGCATCCGTCCTGATGCCTTGATGCTGCCGAAGTGTGAGGGGCCGGATGAAGTCCGTGAGGTCACGAACGCACTCCGCGATGCGTCGCCGACGCTGCCGCTCATCGTCATGGCCGAGACGGGGCGCGGGGTCGCCGCGGTGGATGCGATTGCCACCGCCACGCTGAACGTCGCCGCCGTGTTTTTCGGCGCCATCGATTACGCCGCTGATGTCGGATGCGCCGTGGAGTGGGATGCCGTGCTCTTCGCCCGGTCGCGTGTCGTGCTGGCGGCTGCGATCGCTGGCGCGAGTGCGATCGACTCGCCGTTCATGGATGTGCCTGCGCTCGACACGCTCGCCGACGAGTGCCGCCGCACGCAGGCGCTCGGGTTTGTGGGCAAGGCGGCGATCCACCCGACGCAGGTGGCGGTTATTCAGCAGGCGTTCTCACCGGCCGACGCAGACGTCGCCTGGGCGCGCGAGATCGTCGACGCCTACGAGCGCCACAAGGGCGGTGTGCTACTGGTTGACGGCAAGCTGATCGAGCGCCCGGTGATCGCGTCGGCGAAGCGCGTCCTCGCCCTCGCAACCAAAGTCAGACGGGGCTGACTGCCCCGCGCCCCGTCGCGGTCACTCGCCGGGGGCCCCATGGCCCCGCTCCCTGCCCGCGGGGCGCGCTGTGCGCGCCCTAACTCGCCTGCACGGCTGCCACCGGCGCCGGGGTTTCTTCAGGACCGGCCGCCGGCGTCACTGGAGCGGGCAACGGGTAGGGTGCGGCCTGATGGGCGGTGGTACGTCCTTTTCGCATCGCTTCGGCGCGATCGTGAGCGAGCATGTTCTGGATGAGCGGCAGATAAAACGCCCCATCCCCTTCGATGGTGACGAACGCGTCGTCGATCGCCGCCCAGTTCATCTCAACCAGCGTCCGCCAGATCACCGCGTGTTCCTCGATGACGTCGCACGCGAACAACGACCCGTATCGGCGGCGGTCCACGGACAGTCCCTGAAGCTCTTGGAACAGCAGATGGAGTCGGAGGTCGGTCTCCGAGTAATGAAACCCGCGCATGACTGGAAAGCGGCCGGCGTCAATGTCGCGAAAATAGTCGTTGACGTGCACGTGGTTCATATACGCCGAGCCGGGCAAGGCGGGTGTTCCAAAGAAGAACGAGATCCCGGCGAAGCCCCAGCCCCACGCGTCGTAGCCGATGAGCTGGCCTTCGTCCTCCTGAAACGGCTCTCGGAACAGCTGTTCATACAGGTACGTACTCGGTAGCGGACCGGTGCGCTCGAAGTCGTACGGCGTCACCTGTCTGAAGCCCTCGGACTCCAAGAAGGCCTTGCCGATTCTGTACATCTCGAGGTTCTGCTCGGTCGACGGGAGGGCCCCGCGCCGATTGCGCGAGAAATCGGTGCGGCCGGCGACATTCAGTTCGTAGTGAGTGATGTGGCTGATGCCGGTCTCGACGACGGCACGCAGATCGCGCACCATGTGGTCGATCGTTTGATTGGGCCAGCCGAAGATGAGGTCGATGCTGACCGGCAGCTCCAACGCTCGACACGATTCGAGCGTTCGAAAGACTTGGTCAGCCGTCTGCTTGCGGCCGCTCGCCTGGATGAGCTCGTCATCGAGCTGTTGCACGCCCATGCTGACGCGGTTGATGCCGCAGGCTTTCATCGCCGCGAGTTTCTCGCGGCTGAACGTTTGTGGAATCCCTTCGAGGGTCACCTCGATGTGTGGTGGGATCTCGAACAGACCGCGCACCAGATCCATCAGCGTCGCGTATTGGTCGGCCTTGTACAGATTCGACGTTCCGCCGCCGAAGTAGACGCTCGCCAACTCGGCACCCTCGAGATGCGGGCGGAACATCTCACCCTCGCGCTTGAGATAGTCGAGGTAGACGTCGAGCTGGTGACGGTCCCGATACACCTCACTCGGAAAGAGGCAGAATCCGCATCGGTCGGGGTTGGTGGGGAGGCAGTACGGCGTACCGACGTACAGATTGATCCGCTTGCGCACCGACGCGCAGGCATCCCGCCGGTTCGCCATGACGGCCGGGATCGACACATTCTGGTCGAGCCAGAAGAGCGGCGACGGGTGACCGTGGAGAACCTTGTTGCTCTGGCGACGCTGCCGGTGTTTGTCGATGTAGGCGCGGACCTGTCGTACGTCACGCATAGTGGATAAGGCTTCCCCAGTCCACGTTCCAATGTCGTAGGAGCAATTCGTAAGTGGCGCGAACGCGGGCGTTTGGTGCGATTGTCGGCGGTTGCCGGGAGGATGTCAAGGCACGCTAGCGAACGTGCGCGAGGACCCCGTGGTGGTAGTTGAACTCGATGTCAGTCGGTTCGGCCGGAAGCGGGATCTCGACGGACACCTCGGGCTGATCAACCCAGACGCGCCTGAGGATCGGCGCGTGGTCCTCGAATTCCACCCGCAGGGGTACCGCCATCTGGAACCCACGGGGCACGTTCTCTTGGCGAATGCGGCCGTGCAGCACGAACGGGGCAGCGCTGTCGCGGAGCGGCGACACCTCGAGGTCGGGACGGTACGTGGGTACATCGACGCCGTAGACCCACTGGTCGAAGAACCAATCCATCGGCTCACCGAACGCCGCGGTCACCGCCTCTTCAAACGATTGGGTGCTGGCGACGCCGCCGTGATGGGCTTGGGCGAATCCCCGCATCAGCTGACGGAAACGCTCGTCGCTACCAGTCTCGAGATCCAGCAGCAGCATACGGAGCATGTGCAGGATGAAGGCCCCTTTTTCGTACACGATGAGCCGATAGTCAAACGGCGTGTCGATCGTCCTGAGTCGGTACCCGACAACCAGCGGTCCCGATTCGTTCCCGTCACTCTCGCGGATGACCGCCGGGCGGAACCCGTAGTGCTTCAGTCCGATGCCCTGACCGACGTTGACCTCGCCTAGGACGTCAAGGCGCCAGGCATCGAGCATCCGCTGGAATTGGTCTTCGTCCTCGAGCCCGACCAGAGCGTAGAGGGCGGCCGCGTAGTGCGCGAATCCTTCGGAGATCCATTGGTCGCGGTAATCCTCCCAATCGACACTCGCGCCCCACCACTGATGGGCGACCTCGTGCGACCAGAACAACTCCGCCTCACCCGTGTGCAGCGGGCCAAACGCCCCAAAGGTCAGCAGCACCAACCCGGGAAACGCCTGGCCGCCCGTCCCCGGGGTTTCGGTCACCAGAAGCGAGTCGAATGGAAACGGTCCGAAGTAGTCGACGTACGTCCGCAGTGACCCAACGAGGTCCTCAAGCGTCCGCTCGCGGCTGCCGGGCGAGAACCCCGGGTGATTGTGGTCGGCGTAGACTGCCACATCTGGGAGGCCGTCGTGCCGTGCCTCCTCGACGTCGAAGCGCCCGAGATGGAACGCCATCGTGCCACGCACCGGCGTCGGCACCACCCATCGCATGATGCGCGTGCCGTCATCGACGTGTTCGTCGCGCAGCGTGCCTCCACTCGCGATCCGGTAGCGCTCGGGTACGCGAAACGTGAGATCGAGACGGCGCTTTCGATTGTCCGGGTGACGCGGAATCCAATTCACCGTGTCCTTGAGGACGTAGCCCCGGCCTCCGCGTAGGCGCTCGACCGGTTCGCCTTCGTAGGCGATCTCGAGGACGAAACGCTGTCCGCGCTCGACCCACCGCGGCAGCAACACCGTGAGCCACGGTTCGTGGAGGTCGTCCTCCATGCGACGCTCATGGGTCTCCTGCACGTAATGCAGCGCTTCACCGGTGAGTGGTCTCGGCTCGTCCGCGGCGGCATCGTCGCCCGGCGCCGCCGCCAGTAGCGTGACCTGTCCCAGGTCGTCGACGTCGGCCGGCACGCGTGGTCGCCACCGGACGTCGGTCACGTTCGTGAACGGCGAGACAAGAAGCCGCACCGATGCGAGCGGCTCGAGCGGCTCGACGGCCAGCGCGGTCGTGGCCATGGCGTCGCCGTTGCCTTCGATGGCGATATCGACATCGACGCGCGACACCGCAACCTGGGGCGCCCAGCGTTCGTGCTCTGGCGTGAGGACGCGGACCGAGAGGCCGTAGTCGCGCGCGCTCCACTCGTCGTCATTCGTGTCAGCGTCAGCATCAGGCGACTCGACCGGTCCATCGACCTCGGGGTCGCGTGGAAATCGCGTCGGGACTTCGCCGCCGGGAAAGTTGTCCAGCGCATGAAACGACATCCAGACGTCAGTCAGGTCATGGCGGCGTTCGAAGCGTGCCACCCGTACTTCCTCCCTCTCGCGGGGTTCGACCTCAATCGAGAACCAATCGTGGTCGCGCCCATCGATCTCAGCATAGAAATACGGTCGCGTCGGAGTGGGGAGCGATGAGCCGACGGTCTCGGGCCAGAGGTCCGCGAGCACCCGGCTGTCAGGATTTGCCAGTTGATCTTCGAGGAGCGCCTCGCGCCGGTCCTCGATCAGGTCGGCCGCTTTGTTGGCTGCTCGCCCCGGTGTGGCATCGGCGAGCGCGCGAAGTCGATCGGAAACATCGCCGGTCGTCCAGAACACGAATCGGTCGAATTCTTCGTCGAGATAATCCGCATCGATGAGCTTGCGGAGCTGCTGCAGCTCGACGCCGTCCGGCGGAAACGCGCGCACGCGACCGCGCCCGAGGTACACCGCGATCGGCGATCGGCCGGCCACGGGCGGCGTGAGATACAGGTCGCCGTCCGCCAGCTCGAACGTGAATCGATCGAGCTCCAGCACTCCAGCCCGGATGTGACCGGCCGGTTGCGGTTCCGCGTCGAGTAGCTCGTCGTAGAGGGCGGGCGCCCCCAGACCGTCCTCGTCGTCGTCGGGCGACACGTGGCCGACCACGACGGCGACGGCGGTCAGGGCCGCCAGCGGCGTGAGCACGGCGCGGAGCGGCAGCTGATACGGCATGATGCGACCATTATCGCTCCCAGAGCTGGATCAAACCCGCAACTTTTACCGTGACCTCGTCGACCGCGCGAAGGCGCTCCCCGGCGTCACCAACGTCACGCTGGCGAGCTCGGTGCCGCTCAATCCGGATGGGATTAGTGTCACGCGGGTGATCCCCGACCGCTTAGAGTTTCCGGAAGGGCAGGACAGTGTGTCTGGTCTCGGGTGCCGTGGTGGACGAGCACTACTTCGACACGATGCAGACCGAGGATCGTGCGTGGGCGGGCATTCACGGTCGACGATACGGACGAGACGCGTCGCGTGGCGATCGTCAACGAGACGTTCGCCCAGCGGTACTGGCCCGACGAGGATCCGATCGGCAACCGGCTCACCTTGCCCGCCTCGCCAGGACCGCTTCTCGAAATCGTCGGGGTAGCCAGAAACGGCAAGTACAACTTCATCGCTGAGCCGGCGACGGCGTTCTTGTATCGCCCGTTTGCCCAGAGCGAGCGCACGGAGATGTCGGTGCTGGTGGAGGTTGCGGCCGGTAACCCCGTAGCGTTGGCAAGACCGCTCGGCGAGCTCGTCCGGAGCCTCGACCCGGAGCTTCCGGTGTTCAACCTGCGAAGCCTCTCAGATCTCTATGAGGAGCGTGCGATCGGCGTGCCACGATTCATTCTTCAGCTCATTGGCACGCTGGGGTGGACTCGGGCTCTCGCTGGCGCTGGTCGGCCTCTATGGCCTCGTCGCCTACACGGTGGCGCGGCAGACGCGCGAGATCGGCATTCGCATGGT
The DNA here is from genome assembly GCA_963662965.1 of Vicinamibacterales bacterium. Classification (GTDB taxonomy): domain Bacteria; phylum Acidobacteriota; class Vicinamibacteria; order Vicinamibacterales; family UBA8438; genus DTWD01. The sequence continues at coordinate 2,591,497 of OY759970.1, forward strand.
GATATCGGCGCGACGCGCGGCGCCGTGCTGAGGCAAGGATTCCTGCTGGCCGCCATCGGGGTCCTCATTGGTGGCGCGGCGAGCGCGGTGGCGGCGCCCCTGCTGCTGAGGCTTCTCAGCGGCATCGCGGTGCCGAGCCTCATGGCACCGCTGGCCGCCCCGGTGCTCCTGATCGTCCTCAGCCTGGCGGCGAGCTACGTCCCGGCGCGCCGGGCGTCGCTGCTGGACCCGGCCCGGACGCTGCGGGCCGAGTAGCGTCGCGACTTCTTCGCGTCATTGCACCTTGCGGTATTTTCGGATCGTCTCGCCGGTGGCGCGCTTCAGCAGGAACGTGCGGTTCGGGATGTCGTACTCCCAGCGCAGCGTCTCGCCGTCGAGGATGAGCATGTCGCCGTCGCGCTGGATCTGGAAGGTGCGCATCCGGATCGGGCTCGAGCCGCTGACCCGAAGGTCGACGCCGCCGGGGACCGGCCCGTGCAGGTCCTCCGATCGTTCGTAGCCGTAGGTCCATGTCGTCGGTCCCCACCGGTATTCGCCGTAGCCGGCGGTCGACTCGAAGTCGTCCGGGCCGTTGCGGTGGCGGATCGCCATCACCAGCCCGTCGTGCACCATCCAGCGGCCTTCCATCTCCGGCGGCCGCAGGATCTGTTCGCCAACGTGCCACTCGACCAGCTCCCACGTCCCTTCGATCACGGAATGCACCTCGTCCGCCGGCCGGCCCTCCTGCGCATGGGCCGCCTGAGGGACGGCGAGCATAACGGTGGCGATCGTCGCCGTTCTGAGCCTGTGCATCTGTCGCATGGTTGTACCTCCGGAGCCGCATTGATCCGGGCGTCAGGACCGGGCGACGGTGACCGTAACATGTGTAGCCTGAACTGTAGCTTAGGGAGCGGATGGCCGGGGATGTTCGCTCTCGACCGTTGCGACGTTGTATTTAGTGCATCCAGCGACCAGCACGACGAGGTGCGGAAACGATGAATCAACAGGACGATGTCCCGCGACTGCTCGTATCCCATCTGACCCTGCGACGCACAGTGGGGATCCTCGGCGTCCTGTTGCCTCTGTTACTCGCGATCGGTTGCTTTGTGGTCGGGCCCTCGTGCACCGAGCTCCTGGAGTCGATTAGCCACTACTACGACACCGAGGTGGGTGACGTCTTCGTCGGCATCCTGTTCGCCATCGCCTGGTTCTTGTTCGCCTACCGGGTCTGCAGTGTGATCATGCTGGCGTGTATTGCTTCGATCGCCCTGTACGTCACGCTGTTCGAGGACACCGCCATCGCGAGGGTCAAGCCGGTGTTCTGGTTGGAATCGCTGGCGTTGTGGGCCTTCGGCGCCTCCTGGTTTGTCAAGGGGGAGACACTGTGGGCGGACGCCGCTCCCTCCGGCGGACGATGAGGTCATGCGGAGACACGCGTGTTGGATGCGAACGGCGGCAGACGGGCGCGAAGGTGACCTTCAGCCTATCACGGGCAGCCACGCTCCCCTGTCCGGAGTAGCGTCAGCGCGACGCCGCCTGTCCCGAGCTCCGGCTACCGCTCGCGGAAGGTAATGAGCCCGCGCGTTGGATCGTAGGGTGAGACGCCGACCTTCACACGGTCGCCCGGGACGACCTTGATCCGGAACCGACGCATCCTCCCGCTCAGCTGTGCCAGCACTTCGTGCCCGGCATCACACTCGACGCGGTACAAGCCCCCACTGTGTACCGCGGTGACCTGGCCCTGCACATCGATGAGATCGTCTTTTGACAGAATGTACACCCCTCCAAGGGATCATACCCGCAGCGGGTGGGTTGTCATAGCAAGCCGGTGCGTATAATCGCGACATGCGCGAATCTACGTCAGCCGACCAGGAGAGCCACGCGAGGTTGCTCCTGGTTGGTGCCGTCGTCGCTATCGTGTTGGCGTGCGCGTCCGGAACGACCGCGCACGAGTCCTTATCGCAAGCCGAGACCGACAGCGCCAGCGACGTCATTGCCTTCGAGCGGCGGATCGAAGCGGCCGTCCTGACGGCGGACGTGGCCTTTCTCGACCACGTCTGTGCCAGCGATTTCACCTACACCCACGGCGACGGATGGACAACGGGTGGCGCCCCGTTGGGTGTGGACACGAAGTCGGAGTGGCTGGCTTCGCTGGCGGGGCGATATTCCCTGCGAGACGTCGCGACGCAGCACGTCGAGATGCACGGCGACGTGGCCATTACGACCGGCCGCGTGCGCGCTCGCACCGGCGCGACGGACGCCGCCCCGCGCGCCTTCAGCTTTTGGTATGTCCGCGTCTATGAACGTCGAGACGGCGAGTGGCGGTATTTGTCGCATCGCACGGTGAGTGGACCGGTGTACGACGAGTGATCCGCGTGGTCCCGTCTCACCCGTGAGCCGGGGCATTGGGGAGAAGACGGCATGTTGAAGTGGAAAGTGCTCGCGGTCGTCGGGCTGTTGTTCGGGCTCGCCGGTGTGTCGTGGGGGTTCGCCCAGGCGCCGCGTGATCCTGGCTTCTTCGAGCTTCGCATCTACACGACGCTGCACGGACAACGAGACGCGCTCGCGGCGCGCTTCGGGGACTACACCACCAACATCTACGAGCGGCACGGGATACGCAATGTCGGCTATTGGCTCGCGGCATCGGGCGACGACGCGGAGCGCACGTTCGTGTACATGCGGGGGTATCCGTCGCGACAGGCCCGAGACGAGCGACTCGGCGCCGCCAACGCCGATCCAGAGTTCCTCGAGATCGTGACGACGGCGGAGCGGAACCCCGACACCAGACTCATCGAGTCGGTGCGGTCGGTGGACCTGATTCCGACCGACTACTCGGCCATTAGATAGGACGAGAGACAGGGAAGGAGGGATGTGCTGATGAGACGCGTCGGTCTCCTACTCGGTTTCTTCCTGAGTTGTCGCCGTCCCCGCGTGGTCACAGCCGACTCGTGCGCGACCCGAGGTGGCCCCGGCCCCGCTCCAGTTTCCCGACGTCGTCCGCGAGGCGCGGGCCCTAGTGGAGCAGGACTGGGCCACGAAGGGGTATCCCCGCATCGCGATCGCGGTCGCGGCCGATAGCAGACCGTCTGGTCCGAAGGGTTCGGCTACGCCGACCTCGAGTGCCGCCTCCCGATGACGCCGTAGATCAAGTTTCGCGTCGGGAGTATCGCGAAACCGATGACCGCGGCGGCCGTGGCGACGCTCCTCGACAAGGGACGGCTCGACCTGGATGCGCTGTACCGCACCCGGTTTCTTGGACACACGTTTGCGCTACGCGGCATGGCGTAGCTCGTATTGCTCGCGCGCTTCGAGTGGCGTGCGATACGCCAGCTTTTCGAGGCGCCAGCACTGGTTGTCGCGTTCGACGAACGCAGCGACGGCGGCGCGCACGTCGGCGAGGGTGTGAAAGACCCGGCCGTAGATCGCTTGCTCCTTGAGCGTGCGATTCCAGCGCTCGACGACCCCGTTGGTTTCCGGCTCTTCGAGGAAGCCGAAGCTGGGGTGGATGCCCCAGTAGCGGACCTGGTTGAGGAAGTGGTCTGACAGATACTGGCTGCCGTGGTCCATCCGTAGCGCCAAGCCGCGGGCCACGTCCGCCTCGACCGAGCCGTCGCGTCGCCCGAGCCCTTGCGCGATCGGCTCGAGGGCGGCAAAACGGCTCCCCACCTTGCACACATGCCAGCCCACGCACTCGGCGTTCCAGTGGTCCACCGCCGCGAAGGTCCAGACCCAGCCGTCCTCCACGGTGAACACCCGTACGCCGTCGGTGCCCCACATCACCTGAGGCGCCGAAGTGACAATCGTCCCGTCGTGCGCTTTCGGGTCACCCTGCCGCCCGCGGTGGGGTGAGAGCAGCCCCTGCGCGCGCATCACACGCAACACCCGCGTCCGGGACACGCGGATCCCGTCGAGAATCCGCAGCCGCGCGTGGACCTTGCGATGGCCCTCGCCCTGGAACGGTGACCGGGTCAGGTCGCTGCGAATGGCCGCCAAAAGCTGCGCATCCGACAGCGCGGGCGTCGGCCCGCGGCGCGCCGGGCCAGCACCCCGCTTTCGGCACTGCGCACGCGCCCGCCGCGCGTAGAGCGCCGAGCGCGACCTCTCCCACGTCCGACACACCCGTTCGAGACCATAGCGCCGCCCCGTGGTCGCGGAGGTCGTTGCGCTCATCATCGCGACCTCCGCGTCGCCAAAGGGAGGCGACGCTCCGCCGCGCGGGCACGCGCCCGCAGCAGTTCGTTCTCCATCGACAGTGCCCCAATGTGTCGCTTGGCGGCATCCAGCACTGCGGCTACCGGTTCACCGGCCTGCTCCTTCAGCCCGAGTTCGAGACCGGCCAACGCCCGCGCCTTCCACTCCTCCAGCCGATAGATCTCCACCCCGACTGCACGCGAGACCGCGTCGAGTGACTCGCCGCACAGCAGCCGCAGCACCACGTCCCGCTTCCGGCTCGCACTCCACCGCTGCCCGGGCGCCAAGGCCCGGGCCCCAGCCGCCGCAGCGTCGGCGCCGACTCCGGTCGCCCTTCGGGCTCCCTCCGTCCGCGCCGACCCAGCTCCCTGCACCCTCCTCGACTGAACCATTCCCGCTACCTCCTTGGACATCAGATTCTCCCTTAATCCGTGTCCAAGAAAACCGGGGGCGCAATACGACCTGGATGCGCCGATTCAGCGGTACGTCCCGACGTTTCCCGAGAAGGCCTATCCGATCACGACGCGACAGCTGGGCGGTCATCTGGCCGGCATTCGCCACTATGAAGGCGACGAGAACTTCATCCGGGATCCGTACGCCACGGTCGAGGACGCGCTCACGATTTTCCAGAATGATCCCCTGCTGCACGCACCGGGCTCGGCGTTCTCGTACACCAGCTACGGCTACGACCTCTTGAGCGCGGTAGTGGAGGGGGCCTCCGGGCACGAGTGTCTGACGTACATGCGCGAGGTCGTCTTTCGCCCGCTGGGGATGAATGACACGGTCGCCGATTTCGTCACCAGCATCATCCCGCACCGCGCCGGGTTCTATGTGCGCACCGAAGACGGCGACGTGATCAACGCCCCGTTCGTTGACAACAGTTACAAGTGGGCGGGCGGCGGATTCCTCTCGACGACAGAAGACCTACTGCGTTTCGGGAACGCCCATCTGGGCGACGACTATCTGTCGGACACCGCGAAGCGACTGCTGTTTACGGAGCAGCAGACTCACGACGGCGACGGCGTTGGCTATGGGTTCGGCTGGTTCCTGCGCGCCGACCCGGACGGACGTCCCCTGCAGTCTCACTCCGGCGGTTCGGTCGGTGGGACGTCGCTCCTCATGATGCAGCCTGACACGGGCGTGGTCGTCGTGGGCCTGATCAATCTCACGAGGGCCGACAACAGCATCGTCCGAGACGTGTTGGGCCTGTTCGTGCACGCGGCCGAGGCATCACACTAGGCGTCCTGCCAACCAGGGTTCGTGATGTCACGCGGATCGAAGTAGTTCTCCTGCTCCGTGATACGACCATCGTCATCGACCGTGAAACGGTCGCAGACGCGAAGGGTGCATCGTGGAGCCGCGATGTGGCAGAGAAACACGACCGTCACCCCGGTCAAAGACTCGTTGACGTAGCTGTCGAGCAACTCGACGCCGCTGAGCAGATCGGGAAGCGGTGCCCACCAGACTGAGCGGAGGACGCCGTGACCGACCAGCGGGACGGCCGACCCGTGGGACAAGTGGGGTCCGCAGCTCGACCTGCTCGTCGTACGGGATGGCATCGAAGCTCTTACCGCCGCCGCCTCCCAGAGCCGGGTCACGAAGATGCTGGCGATCTCGAAACTCGATACCGCGATCGAGGTGTTCGACACCGAAGCTGAGGCGCTGCAGAGCTTTGACGGTGCGCAGCAGGCCGGAGCTGGCTAGCCATGATCGGCCCACACCGGCGGCGCGGTGCCCTAGCGGTGTCCCACGTGTCCCAGGATTAGATAATCCTCGTCACCTAAGATTAGGGGAGACGAACGATGGCCGAATGCCTTCTCCCTTTTCCTTAAGGGCACGATCCGAGCTCGCAGGCCATCGTCGGTTTGTTGGGCTGCCGGCCTCGACGATCAATTCCGCCGACTACAGGGGGCCGTGGCCGGCCTCGCGGTCGAGCACCTCGAGTGGCAGGAGTGCCCCGGGCGCAACACTATCGGCATGCTGATGTGTACAGCTACATCTCTGCGTCAACCGACGACTTCGAGCTGATTGCCGACGAGCGCGTCTTCGACTGGAACGAGGGACGGTTTGCGTGGGGCGGGGCGAGCTAACTTAGTGGAATACGTTCGACCTCACCCGGTCCTGCCGACGAGCGCGTCTTCGACTGGAACGAGCCAACCGGACGGCTTTGCGTGACGGGCGGGGCGAGCTAACTTAGTGGAAACGTTCGACCTCACCCGGTCCTGACGAACACGAGATCGCGGGTGACGGTCGAGACGGTGCGCCCGCGCTTCCGATGCCTCACGTTCCGGTGGGCGATCTCGAAGCCGTAGCCGGCAAGCAGCGACACGATTCGTCGGCCGCTCTCTCGCGTGTCCGTCGTCTCGATCTGGAGCTCTTTGACCTCAAGACGCGCCAGCGTCTGTGCCGCACCTTCGAGGATCTCGTTGGTCAACCCTGGCACATCGATCTTGATGTGGTTCGGGCAGGGGACGTCGTAGTGCCTGATGAAATCGTCGATTGACCATACCTGCACTGACTGCCAGGCGGGAAAATCCTTCTTGGGGCATCGCTTGAAGCTGAAGGAGCGACCCAGCATCAGCTGGGACACGTTGAGTCGGTCGAGGCTGCTGCGATTGCGATTGCTGAAGCCGAGTTGCAGACACTTGACGTCCTTGCTGTATCCGTTCAACTCGCAGTTCGCTGCCAGGTTGTAGTAGTTCGCGGCGGCCGGCTCGAAACTCCAGACGTCGAGCGCTTCACGACGCGCCGCATAGAGGGTGAGCGTGCCGATATTGGCCCCAATGTCCCAAAACACGCTGCCCGGCTCCATCGCGTCGATCCACGCGAGCGAATCGGGCTCCTTGGTCAACAGTCCGCGGGCCCGTCCGTAACTGAGGCGACCGTGGCCGAGGAATTTGATGGGCCCGTGCGGGGAGTCGACCATGATGGGATCCGCCAGCAGCGTGTCAATGGCAGACGCTCGCGATCTTGCTGAGGCGAGGCGCAGGCTGGTCACACCGATGACGGCAGGAAGGCCCTGCACGAGTTCGGTCGCGCGGAGAAACGCTTTCCGCACAACCCGCATGGTGGCGGACCGTTTCGGTTCCAGAAACCGCTTCAGCCGTTTCGTGGCCCGTGCGGCACGCTTCGCGGCTCGCCTCGCGTTGCCACGCAGGCGCCGAAGCAGGCGCCGAGTCTCGAATCGTCCTTGCTTCGCGGCTCGAAAGCATCTGCGAACGAGTAGGCGAAGCAGAGGGACGTCTTGAGCCTGACCGAGGTTCGACATCGTGCTTTCGGTGGATTCGCCCTTCCGCCCGTAAGAGCTTACCCCCTCCCCCCTACTGCCCTCCCACCTCCCGCCCCAGCAGTCTCATCGCTTGGCGTGGTGCGTCTCGATGTCGTCCATCTCTGACGGTGCACACATCGTAAGCGTGTGCTGGGGTGATCACCTTGAACGACTTCGAGGTCGCCCCCCGACGAAGATCTTCTCGTGTTCAACCTCTGAAGCCTTTCAGATCTCTATGAGCCGCGTGCGATCGGCAGGCCACGATTCATTTTCAAACTCGTCGGCACCATGGGCGGACTCGGGCGCTCGCTGGCGCGAGTAGCAGTCCGACGGGCCCGTGCCTATTTCTGCGTGTCGAGGTCGAACGCCGCGACCAGCTCGCCACGCGCCTGCCAGTAGATCTGCCCGCGCGTCCAATCGAACGCACGCCGATCGGCGAGTAGTTCCACGCGCTCGAGTCGAATACCAGTTGCAGACTCAAACAACGTCGCAACGTTGTTGAGGGTCTCGATGGTGTCGCTCGTGACCCCGTGCCGATTCGCCGCGAGCAGCGTGTCCCGGATCACCCATTCGAGCTCCAACTCTTCGAGCGCCTCCGAGAGGTCCTCGCGCCGGCCGTTCCAGTGGCCGACGTACGCATAGTCAGGTGACATGTCGTTGATACGATCGAATTCCGCCGTTGATCCGTAGGTGCTCGAGTACATCGGATAGTCCGTCATGAGCGGCTCGAGCTCCAGACGTAGCAGCGATGCGCTGGCCTGAAGCATACCGATCAAGACAACGACGGTGATTTGGGCCGGCCGAAGTCGTACGCACGCGGTCCGCCGAACCGGAACGGGACAAGCGGCCGTCGCGTGTCGTGGTCTCGAGGCTGCCAACCTTTCATAGACCTTCTCGCCGAGCGTCGTGACCCCCGGGAGCGCCGCGATCGGTAGAAGCGGCCACAGCGGCGGGAGTGATGCCGCCACGTGGAGGTATCCGCGGTAGCCGGCCATGTGAGTCCCGTCTCGGCAAACCACATGCATCGACTGCAGTAGCTCTTCACGGTCGGCGCCACCAGCGAGATCGGGATCGTCGAGCGCCTCGTCTACTGTCGCAGTCCGAATGCGATCGAACCAATCAAACGCCCGAAGCACGCGGCCGGTACGCTGACACCGCGGGCAGCTCTCGTCCAGGATGACCACGTGATGTGGGATGGTCCGGCGCAGCCATCGGAACACCCTGGGCCACGGCAAGAAAAAGAGCACCCACAGCATCCACCACCCAGACCAGAACTCGTTTTGGAACGCCCAGAATCCACACAGTAGACCGAGCCCAGCGAGGGCCACCGGCAGCCGACCTCGATACGTTCTGACGACCGGAGCCACGGCAAGGCTCAGCTCCGTGGCGACCGCGAGAAACGAGAAGAGAATCGCAGCCTCGTGGTGACTGGCGATCCACAGTCCCCAGTCCGTCGGGGCATTCGCGGCGTCGATGACAAAGTGATACTTCACCGCGCCACCGAGGATCCACTCGAGACCGCTCCCACGCAGTTTCGCGGCGCCGGCCGCCGCCATCGCCATGCCAAGCACCAATCCCGGCAGCCACAAGGCGAAACCGAAACCGCGGCCGCGAGGCTGCCGCGATGTCGACCGACCACGAAGCCGGCGTATCGATTCGCTGAGGCTAAACCGTTCATCCCACCGGACCGTGAGCAGACCCCATGCTGTGACCAGCGCGACGCCCCACGGGTGGACCCCGGTGTGCTGGAGGACGACGAGCGTCCAGACGGTCAGCTGCGCGACAAGGAGGGGATAGACTACGCGCGTCGCAAGACCAAGGCCGAACAGGACGATCGTGCCGAAGATCAGTTCCTCCAATCGAGCCACGGCTAGCGGCTGGCTTGCGAGCCAATGCACCCACTCCCAGTTGGCGAGCCCTGAACGCCCGATGTGGAACTCCCGCGGAAACGGATTGGGGGGCAGGCGCAGGGACGAAAACGTGAGCCACAGGAGTGTGGCGAACACCACTCGGAAGAAGCCGAGCTCGCCGGCGTTGATCGGTTGAATCCGGGAATGGAGAAACGCAACGGGACGGACGTGCGACGCAAGCTGTAGTCCCAGGCCATGGACGTGCGACGCAAGCTGTAGTCCCAGGCCGAGGAAGATAAGGGCAACGAGCGTGACTAGAATCCCGGGAACGACGAACGGTTCCTTGAGTATCGGCAGCCGGTCCGCCAGCCAAATACGCCTGGTGCCGATTGGGCCATTCGGCACCGGCCGAAACGCGTTGGTGTCGATGCTACCGACGACCCGGACCTGGCGGTCGGACACCAGGCTTCGGATATTGCTGCTCGAGGTGTCGACAAGGTCGTACTCGTAACTACCGTCCGGCCGCGGTTGACGTTCTGTCAGCTGAAAGCGTCTCTCCAGATGGTCTCGCTCGGCAGTGTCCGCGTCCCACTCCACCGTCACTCTCGGCGCCACGTCACGGGTCGCCGCAAGAGTCGCGAAGATGACAGCTACCGCCAGCGCCGACAGACGTGCCGACCAGACCAGCCAACGCTGCCAGGGAGCGTCAGGGAGAGGGCGATACTTCATGAGCCGTGTCCCAGCCACGCAGGAGCGAAGCCATTGTCGCACGCTCAGGACTACCCTTGGGGCACGGTGCCGAGGCGACGAAGGCGGTCCGCAGCCAAAGCCAGCGTCGCGCGACTGCGACAAAACGCGAACCGAAGATAACGCTCACCGTCATCACTCTTCGCGTAGAAGTTGTCCCCTGGAACGGCCGCGACGCCGATGTGTTCGATGAGGTGCATGGCCGCGTCCATGGGGTGAAGCTTCCCGATGACTGGGACGCTACGGTAGTCCGCGAACAAGTAATACGCCCCGCGAGGGGCGGTGATCCGAAACCCGACGGCGCTGAGCGCATCGGTCAAGATCCGCCGCTTGTCCTCAAAGTGCGGGCCGAGTCCAGCGAAGTATGAGTCGGGCATCTGGAGCAGAGAGACAGTCGCCTTTTGAAGGGGCGTCGGCGCCTGGATGACCAGCGTGTCGTGCACTGCGCGAATGCGTTCGGTGAACTTCGCGGGCGATATGACCCACCCGACTCGCCACCCGGTCGCGTTAGCCGTTTTTGAGATGGAATTCAGGATAATGGTACGATCCTTCATGTTGGCCGATGTTGCGATCGAGCGATGTTGCGCCCCATCGAAGATGATGTGCTCGTAGATTTCGTCGGCAATCACCAGCAGGTCGCGAGACTGCGCCACTTCCGCGATGAGCTCGAGTTCGGCTGACTCAAAGACCATGCCCGTCGGGTTGTGAGGGGTGTTCAGGACGATCATGCGCGCGCCGTCGGCGGCCGACCGCAGTTCGTCCGGGTCACACCACCACCCACCGCCGTCCTTCCTTTCGCGCAGGGTGACCATCCGCGGAATCAGTCCGAAGACTTCGGCCTGCGACGGGTACATTTCGTGAAAGGGCTCGAAAACGACGACGCCGTCGCCGGGATGGCCCAACGCGGCAAACACCGACGCCAGTCCTTCGGTCGATCCGAGGACGACCGTCGTCTCGGTCTCGGGGTCCACCTCGAGCCCGATCCACCGGTTCGCATACGACGCGATCGCGCGGCGGAGGTCCGGAAGTCCGAACGGATACGAGTACTGGTTGAACTCGTCGTAGGTTCCATGCAACCGAGCGAGCCGGTCTCTCACCACGGCATCGGCCAACTGGGGATCGGCGGCCTTCGCCAGCTCAATCTGACGCATTCCCTCGTCACTTCCGCCGAGCATGGCGACCACGGCCCCCCAAATGAGGCGAAACGGCGGCGGTTCGTCCGTGAACCCCTGAGACAAGTTGACGGCCTGGTGTTGGTGAGCGAGCCGCGTCATGCGACGAATGACGGATTCACTTGTCATCCCGAGCTATTCTACGCGGCGTCTTCGACGTGGAAACGGAAGCCGACTAGAACCCCGTGGGTCACTGGAGGTCTGTAACCTGGCTAGGCATCATCGCGTCTTGGCGTGTCTCGTCGGCCTATCGTTGGTATTGAAACTCGCAGCCTTCGCCGCCATCTGGCGCATCGATCCGCAGCGGGTGGTGACCGGCGACACAGTGAGTTACGAAAATCCGGCGCGGGCCGGTTCGCCGCCTCGCCTGACCGGTCTTTTGTTCCGGAGACGCTGCGCACTCCCGGCTATCCGCTCTTTCTGGCTGGCATCTATGCGCTCTTCGGTGAGCGGCGGGACGGGCCGCTGTCGTGACGCGACCGAGAGCCGACGCACGTCGCGCCATCGCCGCCAAAGGCTGATGCAGGAGTCAGAGTCACTAATCTGGTAACCCGCTGTAAGCATTGATGATGTGCCGATAGGTGCGTATACTACGCACGGTTCTCGATTTCGCACCGCTGAGCGCCCCTTTTTCCGGCTGCCCATACACGACGCGTATCGACAGTGAACCCTCTTTCTGCGCTCAAACGCTGGTTGCAGGATCGCCGGTTGCGTCAACTCCGGACACCAATCACACGTTACCGTAGTGACTTCGCCGATGCTCGGCGGGCCGCGCTTCGGTGGAAAGATCATTACGCCGCCCAACGACATCAGACCCGGGAGCTTCGTGCCCGTGTATCGTCGCTCAAACTTCAGCTCAAGCGCCAACGCGACCATGGTCGCCGCGACCTACGACAGGTGTTGCGCCCGAAGATCCTTCGGCAGATGCTTCGAAGTCGAGCGGCAACGTTTTCCAGCCGGTGTGGCGATTCGTGTGATCGGGAGAAGGCGTTTGCTCAGGTTTCGGCGAGTTACGCGGGGGCCATCGCCGTCGAGCGCGGGGAGTTGGCCGATCGGGCAGATCAGGTTGACGCCGCCGGCCTCTCGCTGTGGATCCCACGCGCCGCCGATCAGCCGACGCGCGTCGCAAGGGCTCAGGCGCAAGGACTTCCGTTCCGCATCATCGCCCAGACGCGTGAAGTTGCGCAGGGCGCTGTGATGCTGGACATCGGCGCGAATATTGGTCGCACGTCGATCCCTCGTGTGGTTCTGGGCGATTTCCAAGTTGTGTACGCGGCGGAACCGGAACCGGCCAACTACGAGTGTCTCGTTCACAATGTGATGGACCATAACCTTCGGGGGCGTGTCTTTCCCGACCATGCCGCCATCGGCGATCGCGACGGAGAGACCGTCCTGATGAGATCGAGATACATCGGTGGGCACCGGGTGCTGCCGGAAGGCGGTCGGGCCGGTGATCGCGAACTCGTGACCGTGCCCTGCTACACGTTGGAGTCCTGGATTGAGCGGCTGTCGATTACGCTCGACGAGGTCGCGTTCGTGAAGATCGACACGCAGGGATGGGAGGCACACATTCTTTCGCGTGCAACGAGCTTGCTCGAACGACCTCATATCGCGTGGCAGCTGGAGATCGATCCGCAGCACCTACAGTCGTCGGGAGCACCCATCTCCCGGCTCTTCGAGATCCTGCAGCGGCACATGACCCACTTCATCGATCTGAACACCGACGCGCCGGGGTCCCGCACGCGTCCGATCTGCGACCTGAGCTCGGCACTCGACTACGTCGGGGTGTCCGCGGGTCCGAAGACCGACGTTCTCGTTTACCACGCCACAGGAGATTGACAATTCCCGAGGTGGATAGAGGAGGTCGCGGTTCGGAGTTCACGATTCGTTACCGGAGCGTCTCGAAGTACGTGCCGGTCGACGTGGCGCAGCTGCGGCCAAAGGGTAGTTATAAGCAGCTCCTCGAGCAGCGGACGCACCCTATCGACCATCTGGTGGAGCAGCACGGGTCCGTCCCCCCGAGCCTGTTGCAGGAGCGGGCCTGCCCGACGTGCGAATCGACCGAGTCGCGGCATGAGCTCGACAAGGATCACCTCACCTTGGTGCGCTGTACGCACTGCGACATCGTCTATGTGAACCCGATCTTCGACGAAGCTCATTACCACGAGACCTACGGGTCGACGTACTATCAGCGCATCGTCCGTGATTTGGGCGAGGCGAGCCACGACTACCGCGTGCGTCGCTTTGGTACCGAACGTGTCGACGCGACAGCCCGCCATCTGGGTGGGCCAACGGACGCAACGCCGGCATGCCTCGATGTGGGGGCACCGGGTTTGTCGTGGAGGCGGCGCGCGATCGCGGCTGGAGCGCCTGCGGCATTGACTTGAACCCATCAGCCGTGGCGTTTGGCTGTGGCCGAGGGTTGGAACTGCGGACCGTGGCGCTTGAGGAAGCAGGCTTCCCACCGGCGAGCTTCGATGCGATTTCGCTGTTCGACGTGCTCGAGCATCTGGTCCATCCTGCAGCAACGCTCCGGCGGTGTATGGAGCTGCTCCGCCCCGGCGGCGTCATCTGCCTGTACGTGCCGAACTATGATTTTGTGTCACGGTTGCTGAGGGGGCGGGACGCGCACTTCATCTGGCCGACACACCACCTCAACTACTACACGCCGATCACATTGCGCGACTTACTGGAGCGGCACCTTCTGGCCGTGGAGCTGGTACAGACTGAGGGACTCGATTTCGCTGATTACATCTGGCAGCGGCGCGAGTTGCACGAAGAGGATATGAGCGCGGTGGAACGCGTGGCCGCAACCCTCCAGTTTCTCGCCAATGCTGGCGGCTACGGGAAGAACCTCCGGGCACTGGCGCGCCGGCCGCGATAATTCAAACGGCTATGCGTAAGGTCTGCGTCGTCATTGGCTCTCGCGCCAACTACAGCAGCATCAAGTCGGTCATGCGCGCGGTTCAGGCGCACCCCGACCTCGAGCTCCAGCTCATCGTCGGGGCCTCGGCCGTTCTCGACCGGTTCGGATCCGTTGTCCAAGTCATCGAAGCCGATGGCTTCAGGCCGGACGCTCGCGTCGCTATGATCGTTGAAGGGGACACACCGGCGACCATGGCCAAGTCGACCGGCCTCGGTCTTCTCGAGCTCCCGACCCTCTTCGAGCTGTTGAAGCCCGACGTCGTCGTCAGCGTCGGCGATCGCTTCGAGACCGTGGCGACGGCTGTCGCGGCGGCTTACATGAACATTCCGGTGGCGCATACGATGGGCGGCGAGGTCAGCGGCACCATCGACGAGAGCATCAGGCACGCGGTCACCAAGTTGGCACACCTCCACTTCCCGGCGAATTCGTCGGCTGGCGACCGGATCATTCGCATGGGTGAGGACCCCACGACCGTGCACGTCGTCGGTTGCCCACGGATCGATCTAGTGGCGGACATCGTCCGAACCGACGGCGACTCGTTCAGTACCGACTGGCTGGAGCGGGAGGGCGTCGGTGGGCACCTCGACCTCGAGCAGTCGTTTCTGCTTGTGATGCAGCATCCGGTCACCACCGAGTTCGGCGAGGGCGAGCACCAGATCGCGGAAACGCTGATGGCGATCCAGGCGCTTGAGATACCGGCCATCATGCTTTGGCCCAATGTCGATGCCGGATCCGAGGACGTCGCCCGCGGTATACGGAAATTCCGTGAGTCCTGCCACCCAGAACACATACGCTTCTACAAGAACTTCCCGGTCGAGACCTTCATTCGATTGATGAGGCGCGCATCGTGCCTCGTGGGGAACTCGAGCTCGTTTATTCGAGAGGGTGCCTTTCTCGGCACACCGGCCGTCAACATCGGGTCACGTCAGCGCGGCCGTGATCGCGGGAGCAACGTCGTCGACGCGACTCACGCCGGGCACGACATCGTCAAGGCGGTACGGGCACAGGTCGCACACGGGCCATATCCGTCGGACCACTTGTATGGCGATAGCAACGCGGGCAAGCGTATCGCTGAAATCCTCGCCACGGCTCACATCAGGTTGCAAAAGCGCATCGCTTACTGACCGGGTGGCGAGTGGACGTACTAGGGGTCATTCCGGCGCGCGGCGGGTCGAAATCGATTCCACGAAAGAACCTTGCCGTTGTCGCGGGACGGTCGCTGCTGGCATGGACCGTTGCTGCCGCCCACGACAGCGCGACGCTGACGCGTACGGTCCTGAGCACCGACGATGACGAGATCGCTCGGGCTGGGCTCGAGCTCGGTCTCGAGGTGCCGTTCATGCGTCCGCCGGAGCTCGCCGCCGACGACACGCCGATCGTACCGGTCCTCCTGCATCTCCTGCGTACGCTTGCGGACGACGACCAGTACCGCTCCGACGTCGTCGTCCTCCTGCAACCGACGTCTCCGCTGCGTACCGCCGCCCATATCGACCAGGCGGTCCAGCGGCTAATTGACACCGGTGCAGACACCATCGTGAGCGTCGTCCCGGTGCCGCACCAGTTCAACCCGGCGTCGGTCATGCAGGAGGTCGACGGGCGTCTGATGCCGTTTGGCAGTGGACCACTGGTTCTCCGGCGGCAAGACAAACCGTTGCTGTACGCGCGCAACGGGCCGGCCGTCGTCGCCGTTCGTGCGCCCGTCCTTGCTTACCACGCGAGCCTCTACGGCCCCGATACGCGGCCCTTCGTGATGACGCCAGAAGAGTCGGTGGACATCGATTTCCCCTGGGAGCTCGAGTTGGCCTCCTGGCTACTTGAGCGCCGCAAGTACGGAGCCACCGCATCGAATCCTCGGAACCCGCAATGAAGGTAATGCTGTCCGTCCTGCATTTCGGGCTGCTCCGCAACTTCGAATCAGTTGTGCGCGAGTTGACAGAACGAGGGCATGAAGTACTGCTGCTGGCGGACGAACCCGATCCGTTTGGTGGCGAGGAGCTCGCAAGAGAGCTCGCGCAGGCACCGAACGTGGACTGGGCGTGGACCCCGTCGTATGCCGATTCGGCGTGGTTCGTCGTCGCGAGGCAACTGCGCTTGGGTCTCGACTACCTCCGGTTTCTCGATCCGCCGTACGACCGTTTCTCAAAATTGCGGGACCGCACCGTGGAACGTGCGCCGCGGCTCGTGACTTGGCTGGCACGGCTACCCGGGTTGAGGTCGTCCCTCGCTCGACGCGTCTTGATACGGCTGCTCGAGTGGGTGAACAACGGGATGCCGCGCCTCCGCGCGATGGACGACCTGCTGGCGCGGGAGCGGCCGGATGTTGCGCTCTTCGGATCGGTGACGCATCAGCGTGCACCCCAGCTCGACCACTTGCGGAGCGCCCGGGCGCTTCGCGTTCCGACCGGTGTGTGCGTCTACAGCTGGGATCACTTATCGAGCAAGGCGCTGATCCGCGTGGTGCCGGACCGTGTCTTCGTCTGGAACGATATGCAGCGGCGGGAGGCGATCGAGCTCCACGGCTTGCCACCGGATCGCATTGTCGTCACCGGTGCACAGGTCTACGACCAGTGGTTCAACCGATCGCCGAGTCGCCCTCGCGACGTGTTTCTCGAAGAGGTCGGGCTTCCGCCTGATCGGCCGTTCATCCTCTACGTCTGCTCGGCGTTTACGCCAGACCCGGGCGAGCCGCGGTTCGTGCGCCGATGGGTGGAAGCCATTCGCCGTCAGGGCAACTCCTCGCTCCGGCGGGCGACCGTGCTCATCCGTCCGCATCCGGAGCGTCGGGACGATTGGCAAGACATCGACTGGGCCGACCTCGCGCCGGTGGTGATCGGGGGAGACAATCCGATCACGGCGCACGCCAAGTCCGATTACTTCGACGCACTCGCCTACAGCGAGGCGGTCGTCGGCCTCGTTACGAGTGCATTCCTCGAGGCTGCCATCGTTGGACGGCCGGTGCTGACGGTCACATCGCCGGAGTTCCAGACGCACCAGCACGGGATGCTGCACTTTCGGTACCTATTGGAAGTCGAGGACGGACTGCTCAAAGTGGCCGGCACACTCGATGAGCATGTGCAACACCTCGAGGCGGCACTCGCTGGCGACCAAGCGCACGTAGCTCGCCAGCGGCGGTTCCTGCGAGCTTTTGTGCGCCCTCTTGGGATCGACGTGGCGGCGACACCGGGGTTCGTCGAGGCGGTCGAGGCGTTAGCCGAGACGGCGCCCGTTGGCGCGCCGGCGCGGCCGCCCGCGTGGCAACGGGCGCTTGCGTGGTGCGTCGTGGGCGCGGCTCAGCGGGGGCTCGTGAGACGCGCGCTCTGGAGTGCGCTCGAGGCGCCGCTGAAAAGCGACTTCGCGATGAGCGGGTTCGCTCCAACCGGCAAGTGTCTCGAGCCAGGTGGCGCCAGCATCACTGGCAGAGGTTCGTCACGCGACTGCGGGTCCGGGTGTCGACCACTGCCCAATCGACGAGCAAGTTCGTGACCGGTCGCCGCAAGTGGTGGGTGCATCGAGGTCGTAAATTCATTCACAGGCTCGGCATGGCCGCGCAGGCTGTCCGGAGGCGCCTACCGCATGGCCCGCGAATGCATTGAAGATTCCGCTTTCGCCGCGGCGCCGCGCGCCGGGGGTGTGCGTGCCAAGGCGTCGGATCTCTCCACGCCCGTACGACCGGCTGCTAGCGCCTCAAGTCGGCGCTCCGTTCGTGGTCACGCGAGGTTTACGGCGTTTCACCCTGGTGGTTCGAGCATCGTTGGCGAAACCTGCGCGCAGTCGCACCGGTGCGACACGCTCGAACCACGAGCGCCGCGGCGCGTGCCGGTCTCGATAGCCGGCCAGCGCACGCAAGGCGCTGCGGAGCGGTCGCGTGGTCGGCGAGGCCGGATGAGGCACCTTTTTGGCAAGCACGCGTAGGCGAAGACGGCGCCCCTCCGCTTCAACCGCATCTAGCTCGGGAATCTCGAGGACGGCCACGAGCTCTAGTCCCGCTTTGGCCAGCAATACGACTAGGCAGTCTGTCGTAAAGGCGACCAGATGCATCCTCGAGTTGATGCAGTACTTGAGGTCGCCGTGCTCGGATAGCGTATCCAGTCGTGGAACCCCGATGTATAGGAAGGCATCCTGGTTCATGCAGCGAGCCAGATCCTTTAGGATCCTGAGGGGGTCACTCACGTGTTCGAGGACGTGGTTGACCACGATCAGGTCGAACGTCTCGGTGGTCGGTAGCTCAACGAGCTCCTCGTGGCGTAGGAACGCCTTTTTTACGGATGGTTCGAGACCGTAGGTGCGCCACCCTCGATCCTGCAACGCATCCAGAAACCTTCGGCCCGCACCGCATCCAAAGTCGAGCACCCGGACTCCGGCGCGGGGCGCAAGGACCTGCACGTAGGCCTGCATCCGCTCGAGGACCATCAACGTCCGCTCGGGTCGCGATCCTGAAAAACCCGCAGGTGGTCGGCGGGCATCCTTTCCGGCGGGGTGAGGGTCCGGCCGGCGAGGTTTAAGCTGATCGCGGGCTGGTCTCGGTGCCTTCGGCAATCTTGCCTTCTGATAATACGGCCCTTGCAGCGAGTAGAAGTCGGTCAGCTCGGGCTCGGTTGGCATCGGGTTGGCGAAGAGGATCCCGCACGTCCGGCAACCTGCGATGAAACCAGTGTTCTGATCTCTACGTGCCCTGCTTTTCTTCAGCGGCAACGGATCCACGAGTTGGACTCGACGCGAATGGCATACCGGACAGTGCCGGCGCTCGCCCGGGACCGAATAGAAGAAACGTAAGTGCGCGGCGGCGGCCCACGAGTTCGCTTTCCGGGTAGCCTGCCAAAGCCGGTTCCGCACTCGGTGCCACGCTGAGAGAGGTGAATCGTGCACTCGTCACTGCCAGTCTATGTCGCATCGGTGCATGCGCGAAGCCTGGAAGCGAGCGTCCCTTCCATGATGCGGTTCCTCACGTGGCTGAATCCGGCCTGTCGCGCTTGGACATAGCGTAGGTTCGGTGGCATTTCGGGGGTTGCCCCGTTCGCTGTTGAAATTCAGCGGCGGCTCGGTTCACGATTACGCAACCATCTGCGACGAAGCCCCGAGACCCAGCTGAGCGTCGCGGGCGCTGAGCGTCGTCACCAGCCGGGGCATGTCCTTGCACCCTTGTACTCGCCGAAACCCTTGGGCCGCTTCCGCACCCCGGCGCCGACCCAGCGTAGAACCATCGCGCCCCCGCGCCAGCGCTTCACGTTGCGCTTCACATGTCGCGTCCGGCTGAGAAGGCTCTCGATGGCGTTCGTGGTGACCAGCGATCGCTGGAGCTGCTCCGCGCGTGAGGATTGCCTTCACCCACGGCCGCTGGCTCTCGGGCAGATACTTGAGCACGTTGCGCCGCTTATGCACCTGGCATCGTTGGACCAGGGCCGCGGGGCCGAAGGTCTGGGTCATCGCCGCGTGGAGCGCCGGCGCCCCATCGAGGATGACGAGCAGACTGCGGTCGGTCCGCAGCCCGCGGCTCTGCAGATTGGCCAGCAGGTCCTGACAGACGGTCGTGTTCTCGGTGGCCCCTGCCCAGAGTCCCAGCGGGTGTTTGGCGCCTGTTTTATCGAGGCCCAGCGCCACGACGATACAGTGGCCGCCGACGTGGACCCCGTCGATCAGCAGCGCCACCAGGTCGAGGGCGTCGAGTGGGTCCGCCCGCCACGCATCGAGTTGCGCCTGCGTCTGCGCTACGAACCGCCGACTCACGGCACTCTTGCTCGTCCCCCGCGTGCGGACGTCCGCGCCCAACGGTTCCAAACTCCGCCCATACTGGCGGGTCGCCACGCCGACGAGCATCTGCTCGACGACACGGCGGTTGAGCGGGTCCGCCGCCGTAAACGCCCGGACGGTGGGCAGCGAGACCTCTTGGCCGTCGCGCCGTACCCGCGGCCGCCGCAGCGCAACCTTGCGCCCACTCAAGACAACTTCGCTCGGCGTATGGCCGGCCCGAGACGCGCGACGCGCGGGCTGATGCGCATACCGCGGACCGCACACGGCCACCCGATCCTCCTCCAGCATCGCCTCGAGGACCTTCAACCCCGACGCCACGACCAGCTCCTGAAGCTCGGCCTGCGTCTCCACCAAGATGTCGACCAATGGAAGGTGCCGGGGTGACGGCGAATCCGATTGGCGACCCCGGATGACTGTGCCAGACTTCTTCATGGCGGCTCCTTTCTGGGGGCTTCAGCCCCAGGTTTTCCCACCGGCCGTATATCACGATCAGTAGGGAGCCGCCGCTTTAAATTTCAACAGCTAGAGGGACAACCCCGCATTTCGTTCCCGGAGTGGCAGTCACCGGACTCGTAATACAGTCGTGAAGGGGGACGATGTCCTGGAATCGATCTATCGCCTTGTGCCATCTGACCGTGTGAGGAGGTGTCGTGGGCCGACTACAAAGCTGGTATCACTGGGTCTTTACCGATCGCGCGCTGTTCCTTACCGAGAACAAGCGTCTCCGCGACGACAACAAGCGCCTTACGGATGCGAAGCGGCAATTCAAAGACATCGCGACAGAACTCGCTCAGCTTCGCCGGGAGCAGCGACGTGCTCGGACCGTCATGGAAAAGATGCTCCAGCAACAGAAGGAACAGCGTTACTGGACTAGAGTCTACGAGGGGCAGCTTCAAGCGATCCTGCGCCATCTCTACTTAGACTCGAACGAGCTTTCCTATCCTTCGAAGCTCAGCGCTCAACGATTCCGCCTCGTGTCGCAGAACGAGGAAGACGGCATGACGTGGGCTCTGCTCTCCGAAATCGGCGCGACAAACCGCCGTTTCGTCGACATCGGTTGTGGACTCAATGGGGGAAACTCAGGATTCCTTGCGAGGGAATGTGGTTGGTCCGGGTTGATGATCGATGCGGACCAACGTAAAGCCGACCGAGCGGCGCGGCGATACGGCTCGCGCGTGAAAGGGGTCGCAGCCTGGGTCACTCGCGACAACATCAACGAACTCCTCGAGAAACAGGGTGTGGACAGGGACGTCGATCTCCTTTCGATCGATGTCGACGGTGTCGACTATTGGATCTGGGATGCGCTCGAACGATGCTCGCCACGAGTGGTCATCATCGAGTACAACGCGTTGTTCGGATCGAGTCGTTCTGTGGCAGTACCCTACGACCACAACTTCAACAGGCGCGCCCTCGGATGGGTGGACGAAGAGCACGCCGACTGGGCCCGGCACTTTTACGGAGCGTCGTTGAGTGCGCTTACCAAGCTCGGTGGGCGCAAAGGCTATCGCCTTGTCGCGGCCGAACCGGCTGGGACCAACGCCTACTTCCTGCGGAACGACGTCGGCTCGGAGATTCCGGCGTGCGAGGTCATTAATGCCTATCACCTCGGCGAGCGACACAACAGCCACATTCAAAGGACCGGTGAAGATATCTACGACTTCGTCGAGCGTACAGGGTTGCAGTTGTTGGCGGTATGACACTTAGACCGGATCGCCCCTGTCGGGTCCTCGGCTGGCGCACGCTGGCCGCTCCGTTAGAATTAGACACGAGGTCAAGTTTGGTGCGGAAGGGGGGATTTGAACCCCCATGAGCCAATGGCTCGCCAGCCCCTCAAGCTGGTGCGTCTGCCAGTTCCGCCACTTCCGCGATGTGGGTGAATGCTGATGTCGCCGCCCGGCGGGGCCGCGGCTTGTCAAGCTATTCAGGGGTCTCGGCTTCGTCAGACGCCCCGGTCGTCTCGGTGGCCGGCACCGCGTCCTCGACCGCCGTCGAGGCCGGCGCGTCGACGCCGGAGACAACGGAGCCAGGTCCGCGCTGTCCCATGATCGCCAGCACGAGCGCGCCGACCATGAAGAGGGCGCCGAGGACTGTGGTGGCGCGGGTCAGCACCGTCGCGCCGGTGCGCGCGCTGAACGCCGCCTGACTGCCACTGCCGCCAAAGGCTGCCGCGATGTCGCCGCCTTTGCCCTGCTGCAGCAGCACGATCACGAGCAGGAGGAGGCAGACAGCCACATAGAAGCCGGAAAGCAGCATGCTCAACATGATCGTCAATTATACCTGTCTACCATCCGCTCCTACGTGCCCGGTCTGCCGTGGGCGATGATCTCCGCGAAGCTGTCTGGATCCAGGCTGGCGCCGCCGACGAGGGCGCCGTCGACGTCGGGGCGTGCCGAGAGCTCGGCCGTATTCGCCGGCTTCACGCTGCCCCCGTAGAGCAAGCGACACCCCTCTGCGGCCTCAGCGCCGGCCAGCGCCTCGAGGCGTTCACGGATGTGGCGGTGGGCATCTTGTGCCTGCGCAGGGGTGGCGGTGCGTCCGGTGCCGATCGCCCACACCGGCTCATAGGCAACGATGAGGCCCGCCACCTCGTTCGACGAGAGGCCGTGCAGTCCTGTGTCAATCTGGCCGGCGAGCACCGTGTGGGTCTCATTCGCTTCGCGCTGGGCCAGCGTTTCGCCGATGCAGACGATCGGGATGAGTCCGGCGTCGAGACTGACCCGCACCTTGCGATTGACTGCGGTGTCGTCCTCGCCAAACAGTTGACGCCGCTCCGAGTGGCCGATGATGACGTGGCTGGCGCCGGCGTCTTGCGCCATCGCCGTGCTCACCTCACCGGTGAACGCGCCGTGGCTCTCCCAGTGGATGTTCTGGGCGGCGGCGACGACGCGTGTGCCGCGGCAGGCGGCTGCCACCGTCGCGAGTGCGGTGAACGGCGGCGCGAGCACGATCTCGACGTCGGTCACGTCGGCGACCTTCGGTAAGAAGGCGGTCGTGAAAGCGGTCGCCTCGGCGACCGTCTTGTGCATCTTCCAATTGGCGGCCAGGACTCGTGTGCGCATGATGAGTCAATCCTAAGTGGACCCTCCACTAGCTCTCAGGAAGAGCCGCGACGCCGGGAAGCGTTCGCCCGCCCAGAAACTCGAGCGATGCGCCACCGCCGGTCGAAACATGGCCGATCTGGTCGGTCACGCCGGCCTTGCCGATGGCGGCCACCGAGTCCCCGCCGCCGACGACCGTCGTGCCTGACACCGCCGCCACCGCCTTGGCCACCGCCACCGTACCGCGGCTGAACGGATCGATCTCGAAGACACCCATCGGTCCGTTCCAGAGCACCGTCGCCGCCTTGTCGATGATGGCGGCGTAGGCCTGCTGCGTTTCTGGACCGATGTCGACGCCGAGTCGGTGTCCGATCGCGGCCGCATCGACCGGGAGCGTTTCATGCGGCGCGTCCGGCTCGAGAGCGGTCGTCACGAGATGGTCGGTCGGCAGCGCGAGCACGACGCCACAGTCCTTCGCACGTTGCTCGATCTCGCGCGTCGCGTCGAGGAGCTCTGGCTCCACGAGCGATCGGCCGATCGGGAGCCCGCGCGCCTTGAAGAACGTGTACGTCATCGCTCCGCCGATGAGCAGCGCGTCGACGCGCGGTAGCAGGTTCTCGATCACCTCGAGCTTGCCCGACACCTTCGAGCCGCCGAGGATGGCGACAAACGGGCGAGCCGGGGCGGCGAGGAGCGACCCGAGATATTCCAGCTCGCGTGCCAACAGCAGCCCCGCCGCGGCGTCGGGGAGATCCGCCACGATGCCGGCCGTCGACGCATGCGTGCGATGCGCCGACCCGAACGCGTCGTTGACGTAGCAGTCGGCCAACGCGGCAAGCGCGCCGGAGAACGCAGGGTCATTGGCTTCCTCTTCGGCGTGGAAGCGAAGATTCTCGAGCAGTGTGACGCCCTCCGGCCCGGCGTCCTCAACCGCCGCGCGAGCGACCTCGCCCACGCAGTCGGACGCGAAGGCGACCGGTCGTCCCAGTAGCTCCCGGAGTCTCGCCGCGACCGGTTCCAGGCTGAGCTCAGGCTTTCGTGCTCCTTTGGGTCGCCCGAGATGGGAGGCGAGCACGAGCGAAGCACCCTGGTCGAGGGCGTACTGCAGGGTTGGCAGCGCCGCGCGGATCCGCGTGTCGTCTCCGACGCCGCCGTCTGTCAACGGCACGTTGAAGTCGACACGGACGAAGACTCGCTTGCCGTCGAGGTCTAGGTCTCGGATCGAGCGCTTTGACACGGTCGCGCGGACTAGACGCCTTTCGCGGCGAGCAAATTGACCAGATCAACGCAGCGTGACGAGTAGCCCCACTCGTTGTCGTACCACGAGAGCACCTTGATGAAATCACCCTCGATCACCTTGGTGTAGGCGGCATCGACGATCGACGAGTGCGGGTTGCCCTTGAAGTCGATTGAAACGAGCGGGTCCTTCGACAAATAGAGGATGCCGCTCAGGCGCGCGCGCGCCGCCGCCTCGAACGCGGCGTTGACGTCGTCCCCAGTCACCGGTTTCTCCACCTCGGCGACCAGGTCGACGACCGAGACGTTCGGCGTCGGGACGCGGATGGCGATGCCATCGAGCTTGCCTTTGAGCTCGGGGAGCACTTCCCCGACCGCAACCGCGGCGCCGGTGGTGGTCGGAATCATCGAGACGCCGGCGGCGCGGGCGCGACGCAGGTCGTTGTGCGGCAGGTCGAGCAGCTTTTGGTCGTTGGTGTACGAGTGCACCGTCGTCATCCACCCCCGCCGTAGCCCGAACTGCTCGTGCAGCACTTTGGCGACCGGCGCTAGGCAGTTCGTCGTGCACGACGCGTTGGAGATGATCTGGTGCTGCGCCGGGTCGTACTTCTCGTCATTGACACCGAGCACCAGCGTCAAGTCCGGTCCCTTCGCCGGCGCGGTGATGATGACCTTCTTGGCGCCCCCCGCGAGGTGCTTCGCTGCGTCGTCGCGCTTGGTGAAGAGCCCGGTCGATTCGAAGACGATGTCGACACCGAGATCGCCCCAGGGCAAGGCGGCCGGGTCGCGCTCGGAGAGCACCTTGAAATGCCGGTCCCCGACGCTCAGACCGTCGCCGTCGACGCCGACGTCGTCAGCCAAGTTCCCGAGCACGGAGTCGTACTTGAGCAGATGGGCTAGGGTCCCGGGACTCGTGATGTCGTTCACCGCGACGAACTCGATATCGCTGCCGCGTTCCTGCATGGCGGCGCGCATGATGTTGCGGCCGATGCGCCCGAACCCGTTAATGCCGACCTTGATGCCCATGATTGGTCCTTCTCCGAATTACGTCCACCTACCACGGCGTCACGCTGTAACAGGTAAACAAACAGGCTATTCTAGTGCCCAGCCACGGCGTTTGGCAAAACTGCGCAGTTTCGGCATTCTTAGAGTCGACCGAAGCCTCCTACATGTACCTGCTGTACAGCGCACTCCTTTCCATCTACTTCCTGGCTCTGCTTCCCGCGATCGCCTACGGGGCGTGGAAGCACGGCAAGCCGGTCGGCAGCGTGCGCGAGCGGTTCGGTCGATTGCCGAGCGCCGTCAATCCAGCGCACTCGCCGTCCATCTGGATTCACGCCGTCTCGGTCGGCGAGGCGCTCGCCGCACGCCCGCTCATCCAGGCGCTGCGCCGGGTCTACCCCGACCACCGCCTGGTGATGTCGACGACAACGGCGACCGGACAACAGGTGGCGCGTCAGGGTGGCGACGAGCTCGACGCCGTGTGCTACGCGCCGTTCGATTTCATGCCGACGGTGACGCGCGCGCTCGACCGAATCACGCCGGATCTCCTGATCGTCGTCGATACGGAAATTTGGCCGAATCTCCTCCGGGCATGCCGCCATCGGGGCGTGCGCACGATGCTGGTCAACGGCCGGCTATCGGACCGGTCGTACCGAGGCTATCGCCTGGTGCGCCCCTTCATACGGCACGTGTTCAAGGACGTCGACCGTATCTGCACGCAAACGGAGCGCTGGGCCCAACGCTATGTCGACCTCGGGGCCGACGCTCGCCGCGTCACGGTAACGGGCAGCCTGAAGTTCGATGCGCTCGATATGCCAACCACCGGCGCGCCGCATCACGTCGCCGACCGCGTGTTGGGGTTCTTCACGTTCGCGGAGAAGCGGCCGGTCCTCATTGCGGCCAGCACGCTCCGCGGTGAAGAGGAGCCGGTGCTGCGCGCCTTCGCCCGCGTCCGAGAGACCGCGGCGGACGCATTGCTCGTGCTCGCGCCGCGGCATCCGGAGCGCTTCGCCGAAGCCCGCGCCTGCGCCGAGGCGGCGGGCTACCACGTGCACGCGCGGAGCGAGCTGCCGGTTGGCGGCGACCCCGAAGCGACGATCGTACTCCTCGACACCATGGGTGAGCTCGCGCGTCTGTTCCGGATCGCGTCGACGGTCTTCATTGGCGGCAGTTTGGTCCCGGCCGGTGGCCACAATTTGCTTGAGCCGGCGGCGTTCGGCAACGCCATCGTGGTCGGACCGCACATGGAGAACTTCGCGGAGGTGACGGAGCAGTTCGTCACCCAGCAGGCCGCCGTGCAGGTACAGAACGAGGCGGAGCTGGAACAGACGCTGGTGGACTTGATGCGCGACGGCGTGCGACGCGCGGGCCTCGGGGCGGCGGCGCGGGCGCTCGTTGATGCGCATCGCGGTGCGACCCATCGCAGCGTGGCGGTCGCCGCCGAGCTCCTCACGCCCGGCGCCCCCCGCGCCGCTGGCGTGACACCGACGCTCCGCGCGGTGCGGTGATGCTGAGCGAGCTCTACGCCCGCGTGGCGGCGCGTCGGCGCCGGTGGTACGAGCAGCATCCCGACTCGCGTCGCCGGTTGACGCGACCGGTCGTCAGCGTCGGCGCGCTCGCCGTCGGCGGGCGCGGCAAGACACCGGTCGCCCGGCTGGTCGCGGAGCTCCTCCGCGATGCCGGCGAGCATCCCGCGATTCTGAGCCGGGGGTATGGGCGTGCGGAGCCGCGGGACGGCGTCGTCGTGGTGCGCGACCGCGACTCGGTGCTCGCGTCCGTCCACGTGGCGGGAGACGAGCCTCTCATGCTGGCGGAGCGCCTGCCCGGTGTCTGTGTGCTGGTCAGCGAAGACCGGTCGGTGGCGGGGCGCCTCGCGGAGACGCAGCTCGGTGCGACGGTGCACGTGCTCGACGACGGTTTTCAGCATTTCCCGTTGGCGCGCGACGTCGACCTCTTGCTGACGCATGCCGACGACCTCGACCAGACGACGATGCCGGGCGGGCGGCTGCGGGAGCCACTCGACACCGCACGGCTCGCTGATGCCGGCATCGTCGACGCCGCCGACATGGCCGCCGCCACGACGGTCGCCGACCGCCTGGGACTCGCCACCGCCTTCCGGCTGGAGCGTACGTTGGGGACGCCTCGGGTCGTTGGGGGTGATGCCGATCGCGTGCACGTTCCCCCCGGCGCGCGCGTCCTGGCCGTCGCCGGCATCGCGATGCCCGCCCGGTTCAGCGACGCGCTGAGGGCGGCGGGCTTCGATGTGGTCGATGTTCTGGCCTTCAAGGATCACCATCGATTCACGGCTGGCGACATTCGACGCATTGCCGACCGCGCCCGGCGTCACGACGTGGCGTGGGTGCTGACGACCGAGAAGGACGCCGTTCGGCTCGCGCCGCATGCCCCGCTGGCGTTTCCGATCGCGGCGGTGCCGCTGGCGGTTCGGGTCGACCCATCCGACGACTTCAGATCGTGGCTGCTGAGGCGGCTGACGGCTGACGGAGCCGACCAGTGAGCGTCTCGTTGCGTCACCGATTGGAGTATCTCGTCGTCATGACGATTCGCGGCGCGGTGCGCGTGCTGCCCCGGCGAGTCAGTTTGAGCCTCGGCACCACACTCGGCAAGCTGTTCTATCGGCTGCACGGACGCCGCCGAGAGCTGGCCGTGGTGAATCTGCGCACCGCCTTTGCGGAGCGGACCGAGGCCGAGTGCCGGACGATTCTGCGCGTGACGTTTGGCCAGCTCGGGCGGCACATTATCGATTTCCTCAACTTCGACGCCATGAGCGCAGACGAGATGATGCAGCTCGTCGAGATCGAAGGTGGAGAGCATGTGGAACGTGCGATGGCGCAGGGCAACGGCGTTATGTACTTCGCGGGCCACTTCGGATGTTGGGAGCTCCAAATTATGGTGCACGCGTTCCGTTTCGATCGCATCGTGATGGTGGCGCGCACGCTCGACAATCCGCTGCTGGAGCGCTTGATCGAACGGATTCGCACCCGGGTTGGCACGATGGTGCTGTCGCGGCAGGGCGCCGTCCGTGGTTTGCTCCGGGCGCTCCAGAATGGAGGCGCGGTCGGGCTGATGGTCGACCAGCACATCCAGGATCGCAGCGCCGTGCAGGTTGACTACTTTGGTCGGGCGGCCTCGACGACGTCGACGATCGCGTCACTCGCGCTGCGCACCGGGGCCCCGATCATCCCGGTGTTTGCCTTCCCGCTGCCGCGCGGACGCTATCGCATGGTGTACGAGGCTCCGATCGAGGCGCCGAGCGCCGACGACGAACACCCGATACGGACGTACACTCAGCGATGCACCGATCGCCTCGAGGCGCGGGTTCGACGGGATCCGCATCTGTGGTTGTGGATGCATCGGCGATGGCGGTCGACACCAGCGTCCGATGATCTGATGGACGGTCGACCACGCGAGACCGTACCTCGGCGTGCCGACCTCGATGCCACGCGATAGAATCTCGCCGTGATTGCAGCGCCGGGAGCCCCATTGCAGCGGACTGATACCGATCTTCACACTCGACTCATCGGTCTCGCCGAGCAGTTCGTCGGGCGGCGTATCGTCATCGTCGGCGATGTCATCGCCGATGAATTCATGTACGGTCGGCTGTCGCGGCTGTCACGTGAGGCCCCGGTGCCCATCCTGAGCTACGACGGGACGACGATCGTCCCCGGCGGCGCGGGAAACGCCGCCAGTAACGTCGGTGCGCTTGGCGGCGACGCCGGTCTCGTCGGTCTCGTCGGTCGTGGCGCGACCGACCGCAGACTCTTTTGCGCGCTGCGGACGCGGGTCGACACCGCACGGCTGGTGCGGCCGACGTCGTATCACGCGCCCGTCAAGACGCGTATCCTCGCGGGGGGGCAACACTCAGCGCGACAGCAGATCGTCCGCGTCGACCGTGAGGGGTCGCCGGTGGAGCCGGCCGTGGGTCGGCAGTTTGCCCGCGCGGCGGTCGCGGCGCTCGGTGCCGCCGATGCGGTGATCGTCTCCGACTACGGGTCTGGTCTGGTCACGCCGGCGCTCGTCGCGCAGCTGAAGTCGAAACTGGACCGCCGCCGTCGCCGCCGCGCGATTCCCCTACTGGTCGACTCACGCCACAACCTTCCCCGTTTTCGAGGTTGCACGGCGTGCACACCGAATCAGGGGGAGGTGGAGCAGATCCTCGGCGTGTCGATCGGCGACGACGGTCGCCGACTCGAGTCGGCCGGACGCGCGCTGCTGAAGCGTACCCGCGCCCGCGGTATCGTGATCACGCGAGGGAGTCGCGGCATGTCCGTGTTCGTTCCCGGTCGACGCACCGATCACATTCCGATCTTCGGGACAGACGAGGTGGCCGATGTGACGGGAGCCGGCGACACCGTGATTGCGACGCTCACCTTGGGTCTGTCGGCCGGTGCCTCCTTGTACGAGGCGGCACGTCTCGCCAATTATGCTGGCGGCCTGGTCGTGATGAAGCGGGGAACGGCCACGGTCACCCGCGATGAGCTGGTGGCGGCGATTCGGGCCGACCGCGACCGCGAAGGGTAGGCACGCCGTTGGGAATGGTCGTCTCTGAGGAGCGTCTCCGCGACTTGGTCGCCACCGCGCGCGGGGAAGAACAGACCATCGCGCTGGCGAACGGGTGCTTCGATCTCCTGCACGTGGGCCATGTGCGCTATCTGCGGGGCGCCGCCGCCGAGGCCGACCGCCTCGTGGTCGGCGTGAACGACGACCGTTCAGTCCGCGAGCTGAAGGGCCGCCGGCAGCCGCTACAGCCGGCCGCCGAGCGCGCCGAGCTGATTGCGGCGTTCGAGATGGTCGACTACGTCGTGGTGTTCTCCGGCACGACCGCGGCGGAGCTGCTGCAGTCGATCCGTCCGGACGTGCACTGCAAGGGGACCGACTACACCGTCGACACGGTCCCGGAGCGCGACGTGGTGCGTGCGTATGGTGGACGGACCGTGATCGTCGGTGACTCCAAGGACCACTCGACGCGCGACTTGCTTGGAAGGATAGACACCCCACCTTTTCGGTAGTGTCACGTCATGCGTGTCCTCATCGTTCGCCTCAGCTCGCTTGGCGACGTCGTCCACACGATTCCGGTCGCCGCGGCGCTCCGCCGTCACATGCCCGACGCCACGATCGATTGGGTCGTCGACGAGGCGAACGCTGAGTTCCTCTCGCTGGTCCCGGTCATCGATCGGCTGGTGGTGCTCCGGTCGCGAAGCGTCTCGACGGTGTCCGCGTGGTCGACCCTTCGACGGGAGCTTCGGCGTGGTCGGTATGACGTCGCGCTCGATGTGCAGGGGCTGTGCAAGTCGGCGCTGGCGGCGCGCCTCAGCGCGGCTCGGCGCGTCATCGGGTACCGCGTGCCGTTCCTCCGTGAGGCCTGGGCCACATGGCTGTACAGCGAGACCGCCGACCCGGGTGAACCGACCCACGTCGTGGATCGGAATCTGGGCATCCTCACCGCGCTCCGTATTTCTGATTCGACCTGGGCGTTTCCGATAGAGGTGCCGGTGTCGGGCGTCGTGGACGAGACGCACGCACGCCTCGGCGGTGCCGGCGAGCCGTTCGTGCTGCTCAACCCGAACGCCGCGTGGCCAAACAAGTGTTGGCCCGCGGAGCGGTTTGGCGCCGTCGCGACGCACATTCGTGACACGCACGCGCTGCGAACCGTCGTGGTCTGGGGGCCGTCCGACGAGACGCGTGCCGACGCCGTCGTCGCCGCGTCGTCCGGAGCGGCCATCCGTGCCCCGCGGACCACCCTCCCCGAGCTGGCGTCACTGCTCAAGCCCGCCGCGCTGCTGGTGTCTGGTGACACCGGTCCGCTGCACATGGCGGCCGCGCTCGAAACGCCGGTGGTCGGCGTCTACGGCCCGAGCGATCCGGCCCGCAACGGCCCCTGGGGCCCGCGCGATGAGGTGGTATCGGCGTCGGACGCGTGTCGCTGCCTGCAACGCTCTGGACGGCGCGGCGCCGTCGGGATGGTGCGGCGCTGTGAGCAGACCACGTGGTGTCTCGAGGGCGTCTCGGTCGACGATGTGTGCGCCGCCGTCGACCGCCGATTGACGACGGCCATGGCCCATGCTTGATCTGAAGTCCAACCCGTCGCTACGCCTGCTGTTTCGCGTGGCGCGGCGGCGCGTCGCGTTCGGATTCGTTGTCGCCGCGGCGGCGTTCGTCTTCGCGCGTCCGTCATGGCAGTCGCTCTCGCTGGGTGTGCCGGTCGCCGTCGTCGGCGAGGCTATTCGCGTGTGGGCCGCCGGTCATCTCGTCAAAGGGCGCGAGGTGACGACCTCGGGTCCCTACGCGTGGACCCGCCATCCGTTGTACGTCGGATCCGCGGTGATCGGCGTCGGGTTTGTCGTCGCGGCGGCGTCGCCCCTCGTCACGGTCATGGTGCTGGGCTATCTCGCCGTGATGATGACCGTCGCGATTCGACTCGAGGAGGCGACGCTGCACGCGGCGTTCGGTGAGACGCATGCGCGCTATGTGGCGGGAACCTCAGGGCCGACGGCGCGACGGTTCAGTGTGCGACGTGTCCGCAACAACCGCGAGCATCACGCGCTGCTCGGGCTCGCGGTGTCGATTGTGGTTCTTGGCCTGCTCGTGTCCTGAGTAGCCACGGTATAGTCGAGTCGGTCGTGCGTCACGCGGGCGGTTAGCTCAGGGGTAGAGCACCGGTTTTACACACCGGCTGTCACAGGTTCAAATCCTGTACCGCCCACCAGCCTTCGCTCGCGGTAGCCGGCGGACCGACGTGTCGATGGATGCGATATAGTTACCGTTCTGGCCATTGGACGATTGAGGCACGCGGGGTCGTAGTTCAGCTGGTTAGAACGCCGGCCTGTCACGCCGGAGGTCGCGAGTTCGAATCTCGTCGGCCCCGCCATTCTTTTCAACGACTCACCAACGCCGGATCCTGTGACAGGGGGTCCGGTGTCCGTGTTTTGTCCGTGTTCTCTAGCGAGCACGACGCCGCGATGGGGAAGCCGTGAGTGTCGCCGGCCATTGACTTGCCGCATGGTCCCACTCGAAATGTTTTGAGTTGGTGAGGGAATAGAAACGCTCGTCCAGGCGCCATCCTCGCCGGGACGCTCCAGCCATGGTGACCGGCACGCGCTGATACACGTCGGCGTCGTACTGGCCAGTAGAAGCAATCGCGAGTTGGCGTCAAGCACCGGACCGTCCTCGGATTGTCTGGTCCGGAGAGGACCATTCCACCATGAAAAGACTTCGGGGACTGATCAAGCGGTTGACGCCGCTCGGCGAGCACGAGGTGCGCACCATTGTGCGCACCATTATCGGGACGTCAGAGAAGCGCATTAGCAAGGGTCTCAGCAAGGGTCTCAGCAAGGTCACTCGGGCGACTGCGAGCTTACAGACGCGCTTCGAGGCTTCGACTCCCAAGCTGGAACGGCGACAGAAGCAGCTCGAGGCCAAGCTTTCGCAGCTACTTTCACAAGGAGTCGAGCAGCGACTTGGGCCTGATCCGATTCGGTGGACGGTTTAGCTACGCTGGTTGACTCTCCGTTCTCTATCATCCTTTCACGAAAACAATAATGGGTGTGGGCGCTGTGGGAAACCGCGTTCTCTGCGGTTTTCCAAGTCCCTGGTGGGCGCGCGTTCTTCGCGTCCACAGGGACGGCAGCGTCCATGCCCTACGCCGCTGCGCACCGCTCAAAGGCGGCCGGGCTGATCTGGCCGAGTGTTGAATGGCGGCGCCGCTGGTTATAAAACACCTCGATGTAATCGAACAACTCCATCTTCGCCTCACCGTTGCTCTCGAAGTGCTCGCGGAGCTCGCTCTTGACCGTCGAGAAGAAGCTCTCCATCACGGCGTTGTCGTAGCAATTGCCTCGGCGGCTCATGCTGCACGTAATACCGTGCGTGTCGAGCACGTCTTGATAGTCCTCGCTCGCATAGGTGCAGCCCTGATCGGAGTGGTGCACTAGGCCGGCGTCGGGGCAGCGGCGCTTCAGCGCCATCTGGAGCGCCTTGATGGTCACCTGGCGGTCGTTGCTCGCACTGACGGCCCACCCCACGATGAACCGCGAGAACAGATCCAGGATCGCCGCCAGATAGAGCTTGCCGCTGCCGCCGATGACGAACTCCGTCGTGTCGCCGACCCACCGTTGATTCGGCGCGGCCGCCGTGAAGTCGCGATCGAGCAGATTGGCTGCGACCGGCTGATCGTGATCGCTCATCGTCGTCACCTTGTAGCGCTTGCGGAGCCGCGCCTGCAGGCCCGATTCCTGCATCAAGCGCACGACCCGTTTGCGGCTGACATGCTCATGTTGCTCGAGGAGATCCTCGTGGACGCGCGGACTCCCGTAGCGCTGTTTGCTCTCGGCGAAGGACGCCCGCACCAGCACTCTCAGTCGACGGTCGTCGCGCGCATGCGTCGATTCCGGGCGCGCGCGCGACGCATAGAAGCCGCTGGGCGAGACGTGCAACGTCCGACAAAGTCTCGTGATCGGGAACTCGGCCTTCTCCGCCGCAATCCAGGCAAACGTCACGCCTGGTGTTTGGCGAAGAAGGCCGCGGCTTTTTTTAGGATGTCGCGCTCCATCCGTAGCTCGCGATTCTCCTTGCGCAGCCGCGCTAGCTCCGTGCGCTCTTCGGTCGTCAGGCCGGTCTTGCCCTGGCTCCGATCCGCCCGCGCCTGCCGCACCCAATTGCCCAGCGCCGACGGCGTCAGATCGAGCTCGCGGGCCACGGCCCCGATCGTCTTCCCCTCATCCAACACCAGCCGGACCGCGCCGACCATGAACTCCTCAGAGAACTGTCGTCGCGCTCGTCTCCCTGCCTGCTTTGATCCCATTCTGGCCATCGTATCCACCTTTCGGACGATGTCCACGAAACCGGATCAAGCCCAACTGCTGTTGAAGCGTGTTCAGACGCTACTCGAGGCGCCGACGCGGAGAGTCGGCCCCATGGGACCTGCGCTCCCCTTTCAGCGAACAGATCCGTTGGATACAAGCAACCTACCTGATTCAGAGTTGCCGGAGGTCGAATCGTCGCACTCCAACGATCTGTGGCGGCTCTCCGAGTGCCCGACGTGTGGCCATCCGGAAGCGACGATGGTCTGCGAGTACAACAAGCTGTTGTTACTCGATGCCGCACCCGATGAGGCGGCCAAGCAGTATGACTACTCGTTGTGCCACCGGTGTGGAATCCTATACGCGGCTCGTCGACCGACTGGTGACCGACTTCGGCACCTGTTGACGCACTTCTCAGAATCTCTCGGAAGGGTTGACGGCGGCACGCGAAGGGGCAGTGGCAGTCCTTTTCAGAATCCAGGTCGATTAACCGATTCCGACCGCACCACCATCGACAGGTTGATTGATCGAGGTGTGTTCGTGTCTGAGCACCTCGACCTTCCAGAAAGAAACTACGTCGATAGCGCGTACCAGGATCGCATGGCTAAAAGTGCACACATCGAGTTACTTGGGAGCTTGATTGATCTTGAAGGCACGTGCGTGTTGGAGATCCGCCCCAAGACAGGCGCGATTCTTGCGGCACTTCGGCGTTTGTACGGCGCTGAGGTGTATGCGCTACCGATCTTCGAAAGTCAGCAGTATGTAGCAGAGCGACTATACGAAGTTACGGCGTCGGCGTTGATCGATTTTGACCGTTTCTCGATTCCCTACGATCGAAAGTTTGACCTGGTCATTGCCAATCACATGCTGACGCACGCCGTCCGGCCCCAAGAGTTCTTTGACGCGCTGAATGACCGACTTCGACCTGGGGGTCACCTCTACCTGTACAACGAGAACGACGACGCCGAATATCTGGTGCAGGGCCAGTCGATGTTCAATGTCCTCAACCCATTCCATGTTCAAGCATTCGATGGCCCGTCTCTTGTTCGATCGCTGCGAGCGAACGGCTTCGAAACACGCTTCTTGGGCCATTACAACCGAAGCTATGTCTGCCTCGCAACACGTGTGGGCAAGGAAGACATCGAACCGATCGGCGAGGGAGCGTTGGGGCAGCGTCTCAAGAGCTATCGGAGAGCTCGGGATTTCGCCATCCTGAGGGCCCCGGAAAAGGTCCGCCACTATTTCAAAGATGAATGGTCGGGGGTCGTAGAACGCGCAGTTTCAGAGGGAACCGCCGAGGTAGATTCCAAAGGCAACCTGCGGATATTGAAGCCCGTGAAGTCTTGACGGGTCGAATTCCGTTGGCGAGAACACTGAATCCCCTCCTAGGCGGCCTCCGGGCACACTCGCACACCGCGCGATCCTGGCCTTCGACTCGCGTCTCGGACAGCATCCTCACCTGCATTTCGGTCCGTGTTCTCATCGCAAGCCGAGGGACGCGACGTAAGATTTGCTCTGTCACAGCCATCACTCCCCGATCGATTGACGCAAGGGTTGGGCCGCGATGATCGGGGCGGTGGCGCCCTTGTTATACGCGCTCTCTCCGCGCGCTAATTACGGACGTTCTTACCAATTGGAAAGTCCGCGTGCAGTTTCGCATTCGTCCGTTTCCAGCGAGCTGGTGCGTCTGCCAGTTCCGTCACTTCCGCGATGTGGGTGAGTCCTGATGTCGCCACTCGGTGCGGGCGGCTCGTCAGCTAGTCAGGGGACCCGGCGTCGTCTTCGGCTTCGGCATCGCCAGACGCCCCGCTCGTCTCGGTGGCCGGCCCCGTGTCCTCGACCGCAGTCGAGGCTTGTGGCTGGCCCCAGCCTGCGTAACGAGCCGACTTCCAGGTCGCGGCGTCCGATAATCGGAGGTTCCGTTAACCGCGAAGGCCGCTAATGCCGCCTATCGTCTCTTCACCGTGCGGCTCCTCCGGGTCAGGTCCTTTCTCACGCTTTGTCTCGCCATGCTCGCCACCGGCGCGCTGCTCGGCTTCCATACGTTTCACGGCACGGTGGTCGAGACGGAGCTCAACATCAAGCTCATCATTCCCGTCTGCTGCCTGGCCGCCATGAACCTCTCGGCGTTCAAGAACCACTGGTGGAAGGACGTCGCCGCGGTGAGCCTCACCGCATACTCGATTTTCGCCAACGAGCTCGGGCTCCTTGTGTGGGTCTGCATAGCCGCCGCCTATCTCGTGGGGTGTCGCGGCGTCTCGCGAACCGGCGTTGCTGGTTCGACGCTGCTGCTGGCGGTCTATTTCGTTCTTCGCTTCGGTCCGTTGGACGTCGGGGCGCCGGTCCTCGGCGAGGCCCGCACCGGCTTTGGGTTCTCGATCTATAGGAAGTTCAAGGACTCATTTCCTGGTGCGCTCAGGCCCACGTCGAGCATAGTCGGCCGGGGCGCGGTGAAGGATGCAGCCGTCCCGCGCTCTGATGCCTCCGGGGACGATCTTCGGCGGCCACGAAGCCTTCGCGCAGTGTGCGGGACGAGCCACCGGCCGAGTACGAACAGCAGTACTCTCGCGCACAAGAGGCTCCAGCCGTGTTGGCCGGAGTCACGTAATGCGGTCTCCGGAGAACCCGGGGGGATTCACAGTGACCGCGCCCCTGTGTTTGTCTTCAGCGATAAAGGAGAGTTGTCCTAACTTCCCCCCTGATCAGATGTACAGGCTGATTCGCGACAGTCCCAATCGCTGACTTGGCAGCTAACTCACGGCAAGTTGGTCGTGGAGGCCTCGTTTGAAATCCACTATTATCGAGGGCGCGGCTCGCGATTGAGCTCGGGGAGGCCGCGAGCCTTCTAACCCAACGATCGTTCAGATAGGCTGACTGGTGGGTAGGCCCACTGTCCGAGAATGGGTCCCAACGCACCCCAACTCAGGCCATGACTACGAGCCCGAATTTCTTGTTTTCATTGGCGAGAGCCGGGAGGGGTTGGAGCCCCTCCCACTCTGGTTCGGCCTGTCACGCTGGAGGTCGCGAGTTCGAATCTCGTCGGCCCCGCCATTCTTTTCAACGACTCACCAACGCCGGGTCCTGTGACAGGGGGTCCGGTGTCCGTGTTTTGTCTGTGTTCTCTAGCGAGCACGCCGCCGCCGGTCCAACGCAAAAGAAGCGACGGATGCGGGATACGAGGCTTGGCCGCTGAGTCGAGTGACCGATACCCCTGCAGACGGTAGTCGTCCTCGTAGCCGGCCGCAAGATCCTCTCGTCGCACGCTCTTCTTGCGGGCCAATAAATCGGCGCCCGTGGATTTCACGGAGTCGATGTTTCACTAACCGCGTCGCGTCCGCCTCAATTCCGGGTGTGCCGAAATCGGCGGCAGTCTATCTCAGCGGCCCTGGCAGGTATCACGTCGTGTGGGTGCCGAAGTATCGGAAGCGCGCGATCTTTGGGCAGGCCCGACGTGGGATTGGGAAAATCATCCGGGAGCTGTGTCAACGGCACGGCGTGGGGCTGGTGGAAGGTCATGCGCTTGCGGATCACGTGCTCCTACTGCTGGGGATCCCACCGAAGTTCAGTGTGGCGAACACGGTGTGTTTTCTGAAGGGGAAGTCGGCGATTCGCATCCACCGCGAATATCCTGGGCGGGCGCGCAACTTCACGGGCGACCACTTCTGGGCGCGCGGGTATTGTGTGAGCACCGTCGGTTTGGCGGAACACGTGATCCGCGAGTACATCCGGCAGCAGGAAGCGGAGGAGAAGAAGCAAGAGAAGCTCGAACTTGGCTAACCGAAGGCCCCTTCGAGGGGCCTTCCTCATACCGCCCCCTCAGGGGCCGGTAGCTGATTGATGCCTCTCTCCGCCGGCACGACCCTCGGTCCGTATGCCGTCACCGCCAAGATCGGCGAAGGCGGCATGGGCGAGGTCTATCGCGCCCGTGATACCGCGGCGCGAGAGCCGGCGCCCCAAACCGGCCCCAAATCGAGTGTTTCCTGGCCCCGGACGACAGCTGCATGCACTGCCACCCGTGGGCCTTCATCAGCCTTGTGCTCTGGGGTGGCTATCAGGAGGAGACGTGGGTTGCGATACCGGAGGCGGGGCGCTTCTAGCCTGTCGTCTATGGCGCGGCATGTTCTCCATCGCCCGCCGGCCACCCGAGTGGGTCCACCGGATCGCCCAGCTCCACCCAACACGCCAGACCTGGACGCTGCTGTTTGTCAGCCGGCCGCGGCGCACGTGGGGCTTCTACACACCCGGCGGTTTCGTCGACCACCGGGACTACTCGGCGACGGAGCACTGTCCATGACGTGCTGCGCGTCGCCCTGGGGGCCTTCGTCATCGGGCGCCTGTGGTTCCTGAATGCCCGCAAGGCCAGCCAGCCGGTCCCGCTGGGCTGGCTGGCGTATGCCGCCGGGTCGAGTGTGGGGGCCGTGGTGGGGCAGGGGTGAGCCCAGGGCGACTGGGTTGGGCAAACCTGCATCGGTAATCTATGCTCACTGTCGAACGGCGGCGGTGATTCGGCCTACGTATCAGATGACCGCGGGGCGCCTGGTTCCGGGCCAGGCCGAAACGGAGATCACGAGCACCCCATGATCGGCGCCAGCTCCGACGCGTCAGTCCCTGACCCGCCCGAAGACACGGGTTGCACCGAGACGACACCAGCCAAGGTCTGGAGGCGACTCGCCTATGGCTACGCAGCCGTGGTGGCGATCGGGATCGGATACTTTCTGTTCCAGATGCCGTTTCAGCTGGACGACAACCTCCCGCTCATCCTGAACGCGCAGCAAAAGGGATTCTGGGAAACGCTCCTCGCGGAAGACGGTTCCGGATACTTCCGGCCCTTGCTGGGGGGGCTCGTGAAGATCGTGTTCGAGCTGGCGGCCGGCCACTACTTCCTGGCCTACAAATCGGTCCACGCTGTGCAGGTTGGTCTGCTGCTCGTTTTGTTCGTCCGGCTACTCGATGTCCAGTCCGGTCAGGATTTCGCCTTGTCGACGCTCGCCACGACCATAGTTGGTCGGTGTTCACACCTTCAACGGGACTGTCAGCGAGGGGTTTCCGATCAACACGTTCATGACGATTCTCGTCTGCTGTGTCGCGGCGTTGAACCTGTCCATGTCCAGGCCCCGAGCTTGGATCGGCTGGGCCGGAGTGGGTCTGCTGGCATGGGCGGCGTTCACCCTTGAGACGGGACTCCTGGTATGGGTGTGTTTCGTCGTTGGGTATCTTTGCGGTTTTAGAGGCGTTTCGAAGCGCACGGTGGTCGTGATGACCGGTGTCGTGGGGATTTACTTCTTCTTGCGATTCACCATCCTGGACGTTGGTACACCGGACCTAACGCAGCGGCCGATTGGGTTCGGCTTTTCCGTTCTCGGTCCGGAAGAAGCGGTCTCACGCTTCGGCGATGTTCCGCTGTTGCTCTATGGCTACAACATCGTGAGTTCGATCCTTTCAGTTGGGTTCTCGGAGCCGCGCGCCGGGGTCTGGGCCTTCACTCGCGACCTGATAGAGGGGAATCTTAGAGGCTGGCAGATCGTCAACATCGTGTCGTCGTTCCTCGCAACGGCGCTCATCGGCCGCCTGGTTTGGACACGATGGCGACGGTGGATCAAGTTCGATCTGGAACACGGCCACCGTCTTGTCCTGGTGTTCCTTGGGGTCCTCTTTGGGAACGCGGTGATCAGCTACCCGTACACGAAAGACGTCATCATGAGCCCCGCCGGTGTGTTTTATGCGCTCGCAGCATACGCGGCCACACGAGATCTTCTCGAGTCGATGCGGAGACGCACGTTCCGCCTCATGTCGGGCACGGTCGTCGCTGCGTGGCTCGTCGTAATGTCGGCGACGTGGTGTGTCCGCTCGCTCAGTACTCACTACTCGCTTAGACATCACGCGTTCCTCAACAGTTCGGACTGGACCGGGCTCGACAACTGGCTCGAGGACGAGGGGTGGGAGCTACAGTCATTAGCAGCGGTCGCGCTGGCGGAACATCTCCGCGAGGAGGTGGCGCGGAAGCAGGTGCCGAATCCCTATTTCTGGGAACGCGCGGCGCCGCGGCTTGTGCACTTGCTCGATCCCTACTGAGGCCGCCATCTTGAGCGAGTGATGAGCACGCTCCACGAATCTCGGCCATGAAGCTCGAACATCCCACTCCGACGGATCGCGAGGAGAGCGACCGCAGGTCCCCAGACGGAATCTACGCGGTCGCCGTCGCCGGGCCGCCGCTGGCGCTGGGTGTCGCTACAGTGCTGGTTCTAGCGCTCGCAATCCCGGGTAGAGATCCGGTCTGGTCGGTCAGTGAGATGACGATCTCGGAATCAGCCGCGTTGGCGGATCGCGGTGCCGTCGTGCGAATGATCAGTGCGGGATTGGACCCGAACTCGCGGTACCCCGTGCGCTCGGAGGTTCTGGCGAGCTCGACACTCGTGATGACCCCGATCGAGGCTGCGGCGCTCAACCGGCGCGTCGAGATGGTGCAGTTGCTTCTCGAGCACGGCGCAACACTGCGTGACACG
Source organism: Vicinamibacterales bacterium (assembly GCA_963662965.1). Classification (GTDB taxonomy): domain Bacteria; phylum Acidobacteriota; class Vicinamibacteria; order Vicinamibacterales; family UBA8438; genus DTWD01. The sequence continues at coordinate 2,631,973 of OY759970.1, forward strand.
GAACGGCATCGACTCATGTGCCACCTGTACCGGGGCGCATTTGAGGCGTCCTATGTGTTTCTGGCAGGCTTCGGGCTTCCATCGGAGCCACCGATCGACTGTACGGGACATGAGCCGTACTGGTGACTTTCCCGCTATGAGCGTCGCCCTGGGGGACTTGCCATTGGGTGCCTGTGGTTCGTGAGTGCCCGCAAGGCCATCGAGCCGGTACCGCTCGGCTGGCTGGCGTATGCCGCCGGGTCGAGTGTCGGGCGGCGTCGCTCAGCGCCGCCAGAAGATCGGGCAAATACTTCGGGTCGTGCGACCAGTCCGCATCCATCTGACAGATGACCTCCGCGTCGCCCGCCAGGACATCGCGAATCGCGTCGGTGTAGGCGTTGCCGAGCCCACGTCGGGTGGTCTGATGCAGTATCCGGACCCGGGGTCGTGGTAGGTGAGGGCGAACGCGTCAGCGACATCGCCCGTGCCATCGGGTGAGTTGTCGTCGACCACGAGGACGCGATACCCGTACGACAGCACGGCGGGGACCAGCGTCTCGATGTTCCCACGCTCGTTGTAGGTCGGGATGATGACGATCACCCGTGTCGGGTCGGTAGCCGTCGCCTGGCCGTGGTCACTCACTGGCAGCACTTCTCCTCGGGTCACCCCGCCCGTTCAGCGGTAGCAAACGGACGGACGAAAAGCGTGACCGCAAAGCCGCGCGGGGACTCGCGCGCGCTGTGGTACGATGCCAACCGGACATGGCATTTTGCGAGATTGTCGGCCACCGGGCGGTGATCACGCTCCTCTCACGCGCGATCGCGCGAGGGTCCCTTCCGCCCAGTCTGTTGCTCACCGGACCGGAGGGCGTCGGCAAGCGCTTCATCGCGCACGGGATCGCGCAGGCGATGAATTGCGCGACGCCGCGCGGGGATGACGAGGCCGGGGCGGAAATGGACGCCTGTGGCGCCTGTTCCGTTTGCGGTCGCATCGCGCGCGGCACGTTTCCAGATGTGCTCTCGCTCGAGCCGACCGAGACGGGTGCGTTGACGATCGACCAGGTACGTGCGGCCCTCGACCAGGTCGGATACCGACCGTTCGAGGCGCGACGGCGTGTGGTTGTGATTGACCAGGCCGAGCTCATGGTGGCGCCGGCGCAGAATGCGTTGCTCAAGACGCTCGAGGAGCCTCCAGCCTCGACACAGTTCGTCCTCGTGACCGCACGGCCCGACATGCTGCTCGACACCGTTCGCTCGCGTTGTCCGCAGCTTCGGTGTGGCCTCTTGAGCGTTGACGACATCATCGACATCCTCACGACGCGCTTCGATGTCGAGGAGGGCATGGCCCGACCGGCGGCCGCCTCGGCCGGCGGGAGTGTGGGACGCGCGCTCACCGCGGCGTCGGGAGAGCTGGTGGCATCGCGTGAAGTGGCCGTCGGATTGCTCGAGGCCGTCGCCGGGGCCCGTGACGCACGCTCCCGTCTCGCCGGCGCGAAGGTATTCGCCACCGGGAAGGGGTCGCGGCGTGCCCCGGCGGCTCGCCAGGAGCTCCGACTCCGACTGCAGGCACTGACGTCGCTTCTTCGTGACATCGAAGCCCTTTCGGTCGGCGCTCGGGTGGCGCTGGCCAACGCCGACCTCGGCCGGCCGCTCGGTCGTTTGGTCTCCGCGTTCGCCGACGGGCGCTCTCGGCGCGCGTTCTCGACCGTCGATCAGGCCATCGAGGCGGTCGACCGGAACGCGAGCCCGAAAGTCGTCGCCGATTGGCTGGCGTGCCAACTGTGACATGAGTGATCCCACGTTGCCGTCGTTCGTCAGCGTGAAGTTCGACCCGGTCGGTCGGGTTCGCCGGTTCCTGCTCGACGGCGTCGACTTCGAGCCGCCGCTGCAGCCAGGTGAGGGCGTGGTGGTGGCGAGAGGCGACCAACAAGCGTACGCCACCGTGGCGCGAGACGTGCCGCAACTCGCCGACCGTGTCGCGCCGTCATCGACCTCGCGCGATCGTGTGATTCGACGGGTCACGCAACAAGATGTGACGTCTCGACTCAAGCACCAGCAGCGTGAACGCGACGCCCGCCGTATCTGCGCGATGAAGATCAAGGAGCGGGGTCTGCCGATGAAACTGGTGCGAGCGGAGCAGCAGTTGGATCGCCCGCGCCTGATCTTCTATTTCACGGCGGACGGGCGCGTCGACTTTCGGGAACTGGTGCGAGAGCTGGCGTCCGAGTTTCGGTGTCGAATCGAGATGCGTCAGATCGGAGCGCGTGACGAAGCGAAGCTGCTCGGTGGCTATGGCACGTGTGGACGACCACTCTGCTGTACGACCTGGCTGCAGGGGTTCGAGCCGATTTCGATCAAGATGGCCAAACGACAGAGCCTGAGTCTCAACCCGTCGCGATTATCCGGGCTCTGTGGTCGGCTCAAGTGCTGTCTCCGTTACGAGCTGCCGAATGCCGCCGGCGAGCAGTTCGCCGGCTGCGCCAACGAAGGCTCCTGCAGTCGCACGGCGGGCGGGTGCGGTGGCAACTGCGGCTCCGATTGCGGATCGGGAGGCTGCGGCAGCTGCCACCACGCTTGACACGCCGCGGTCTCCTCGATGATGTCCCCGCTGCCGCGCGTTGGAATCACGCTCGGTGACCCCGCCGGAATCGGACCGGAAGTCGCCGAGAAGGCGGCCGAAGACCGTCGGGTGCTCGATGTGTGCACGCCGGTGCTTTATGGTGCTGGTGGGACAGCGGTCCCCAAGGTCGATCGAGGTCGGGTGTCGGCCGCAGCTGGTCGCGCCTCCTACGCCGCGGTGCAGCGAGCGACACGCGACGCGCTCGCCGGGGCGATCGACGCGATGGCCACTGCCCCCGTCAACAAGGAAGCGTGGGCGCGGGCCGGCTTTCCGTGGCGGGGCCACACCGACCTCTTGGCTGAGCTGACCGGCGCGTCAGATGTCCGCATGATGTTTTACGCGGAGCAGTTGACGGTGGTCTTGGCCACGGTGCATGTCGCGCTCAAAGAGGTGGCGTCGCTCCTGACCCAGGCCCATATGGAAACGACGATCGCCCTGGCGCACGCCGCGTTGCCGCAGCTTGGACTGGCGCGACGTCGACTCGCGGTGGCGGGCCTCAACCCGCATGCCGGGGAGCACGGCTTGATGGGTGATGAGGACGCGGGTGTCATCGCCCCTGCCGTCGAAGCCTGCCGCCGGCGCGGGGTCGACGTGCGTGGTCCGCTTCCGGGCGACACGGTTTTTCTGCGGGCCGTCCGAGGTGAGTTCGATGCGGTCGTCGCCTGCTACCACGACCAAGGCCTCGTGCCGGTCAAGCTCGTGTCGTTCGGTCGAGCGGTCAACGTGACGCTCGGTCTTCCCATCGTGCGAACGTCGGTTGATCACGGCACCGGCTTCGATATCGCCGGCCAGGACCGGGCCGATCCGTCAAGTATGATTGCCGCCGTGCAGCTCGCCGCGAAACTGGCCTCGACCAGAGCGACGAGACAGACGCAGTGATTGAAAGATGTTGGATGCACCGCGCGCCGAGCGCCTCATCGCGGACAACCGCAAGGCGCGACACGACTACCACGTCTTCGATACCTACGAAGCTGGCATCGTGTTGCTCGGCACCGAGGTAAAGGCGATTCGGGAAGGGCGTGTCAACCTCAAGGACAGCTACGGGCGGGTCGAGAACGGCGAGGTGTTTCTGCACAATCTCCATGTGAGCCCGTACAGCCACCGGGGCTACAGCGAGCACGAGCCGCTCCGTCGGCGCAAGCTGCTGCTCACGCGGCAGGAGATCCGCAAGCTCACGGTGAAAACGCTGGAGCGTGGGTTTACACTCGTTCCGGTCCGTATGTATTTCAAGCGCGGACTCGTGAAGGTGACGGTCGGCGTGGCGAAGGGCAAGAAGACATACGACAAGCGCGAGACGCTCAAGCGGCGCCAGATCGATCGCGAGACCCGAGCGATGCTGAAGGAACGGTCTCGATGAAGGCGCTCGTCGTCGGCGCGGCGGGACAGCTCGGCGAGGCGCTCACCCGAATGCTGGACGGAACGGACGAGGTGGTCGCCACCACCCGAACCGAGCTCGACATTGTCGATGCCGCCGCCGTTCTCGAAACGGTCACGGCTACGCGGCCCGACGTCATTCTCAACTGCGCCGCCTACAACGACGTGGATGGTGCAGAGAGCGATCCGCGGACGGCGCTGGCGGTCAATGCGTTCGGCGTGCAGTCGTTGGCCGCCGCTGCGTCGGCGGTCGACGCGACGCTCGTGCACTACTCCACTGACTTTGTCTTCGATGGCGAGGCCGTCCGTCCGTACTGCGAGACCGATCCTCCTAATCCCCAGAGCGTGTACGCCACGTCCAAGCTGCTCGGCGAGTGGTTCGCGGCAGACGCGCCGCGTCACTATGTGCTGCGTGTCGAGAGTCTGTTTGGCGGAGGCGGGCTGGCGCGCGACCCAGACGGGCGGGCCCGCGGTAGCAGCCTCGACCGCCTGGCTGACGGGATGCTGCAGTCGCGCGAGGTGCAGGTGTTCGTCGACCGGACGGTATCGCCGAGCTACATCGAGGACGTGTGTGACGCGACCGTCGCACTCCTTCGGATACAGCCGCCGGACGGCCTGTATCACTGTGTCGGGTCCGGGCACGCCACCTGGTTCGGCGTCGCGACAGAGCTCGCCCAGCGGCTTGGCGTGACCCCAGTCATACGCGGTATCAGGCTGGATGATCTCGACCTTCCGGCTCGTCGGCCGAAGTTCTGCGCACTCTCGAATCAGAAGCTGGCCGATGTCGGCGCTGCGATGCCAACCTGGCAAGACGCCCTCGCACGCTATGCGGAGAGGCGCCGGCAGACAGCCCGGACCTCGTAGGCAAGCGCTAGCTGAGCGTTTCGTCGACGAGGTCGGCGAGTCGCTCCGCGATCGCGAGCGACGCGGTCAATCCGGGCGAATCGATTCCGGCGGCGTGAACGAGACGCGGGATGCGGGTGTCGCGTGCGATCCGGAAGTCGGCGAACGGTTGACCAGCCGGCGCACCACGCGCGCGGATCCCACTCCCACCAGCACGCAACTGGTGGAGCGACAGCTCGGGCAGGAAGCGCCGCGCCAACTCGTGGAACGTGCGGAGCGAGACGCGGTCTGACTCGTAGTCGTCCTTCCGGTTCTGGTAGCGGGCCGTCGGACCGAGCGCCACCGTGCCCCAGGTCGTTCGGGTGAGATGCACTCCGAGGCCGTGACCGGATGGCTCAGGGAGCGGGTAGACCAAGCCGCGCACCAGGTGGCGGGCGCTCGGCACCAGCTCCGCATAGTCGCCACGGACGGGATAGATGGTGAACGCGTCGCCGCCGAGTGCCGCGGACACCTCGTCGGCGTAAAGACCCGCGGCGTTGATGACGGTGCGCGCGCGGATCGTCTCGCGCCCGGTGGCGAATTCGATGGCGTGGCGCCCGTCGACTCCATGCTCCAGTGCCGTGCTCGCCAGCAGCGCGACATTGCGGGCGGCGGCGTGCTTGACGAGGGTGCGGACGAGCGCTTCCGCCTCCACGATGCCGGTCGATGGCGACCAGATGGCGTGGCTGGCTGCGATGTGCGGCTCACGATCCCGGATGAAGCCCCGGGCGACCACTTCGAGATCGTCCACGCCGTTGGCCTGTGCGTTGGCCGCGAGCGTTTCGAGCCGTCCGATGTCGGCGTCATCACTTGTCACGACGAGCTTCCCGCACCGCTCGTGCGGGATGTCATGCGCCCGGCAGAAGGCGTAGAGACGCTCCCGTCCTTCGACGCAAAGCGCGGCCTTGGTCGAGCCTGGCGGATAGTAGATCCCCGCATGGATGACGCCACTGTTGTGGGTGCTCCCGCCAAGGCCTGCACGGGCCTCGCGCTCCACGACGCATGTCGTGTGATCACGCGCGGCAATCGCGCATGCGGCCGCAAGCCCGACCACCCCGGCTCCAACGATCGCGACGTCGATCGTCTCGTTCATCTTCGTATTGGTGTGCGCGCCGATTGTGCCACGTGCGGACGATCCGTCATACTCGCAGCCCGTGACGGACGCGTTGCTCAACAAGATCCGGGCAAAGCAGGCTCGTGTCGGGGTCATCGGCCTCGGGTATGTTGGGCTTCCGCTGGTGGTCGAATTCGCCAAGGCGGGCGTCACGGCGATTGGGTTTGATGTAGACGCGTCGAAGATCGAGGCTCTCGCTTGCGGCGAGAGCTATATCGCCGACGTGCCCGCGGCCGATGTCAAGGCGGTGGTTGACGGCGGCCTTCTGAGCGGGACAACCGACTTCACGAGGCTCGCCGACGTCGACACCGTCAACATCTGTGTGCCGACGCCCCTACGCAAGACCAAGGATCCCGACCTCTCGTATATCGTTGCCGCGGTCGAGCAGGTTGCGACGCATCTTCGCGTCGGACAGCTCGTCGTCCTCGAATCGACGACCTACCCGGGCACGGTCGACGAGGTCGTGCAGCCGCGGCTCGAGGAGGGCGGCTTGCGGGTCGGTACCGATATCTTTCTCGCGTTCTCGCCGGAACGGGTCGATCCGGGCAACACCACGTGGACCACGCGCAACATCCCGAAAGTCGTCGGCCGGGGTGGATGCGCGGTCAACCGAGCTGGCCGCGGCGCTGTACGGGCTGATCGTCGACTCCGTGGTGCAGGTCTCCTCGCCGCGCGTTGCCGAGATGGTCAAGCTGCTCGAGAATACTTTCCGCGCGGTGAATATCGGCCTAGTAAACGAGTTGGCGTTGATGTGTCGCGACCTCGACGTGAACGTCTGGGAAGTGATCGACGCCGTTTTGTTGTTCGTCCTGGTGACGGTCTCGCGTGCGTCGTTCCGCTTGATGAGCGAGGCCGCGGCCAGTCGGAGCAAGCGGAGCCGCCGAGTACTGATCTATGGTGCTGGCTCGGGGGGACAGATGCTCGCGCGTGAGATGCGCGCCAACAACGATTGGCAGATGAATCCGGTCGGGTTCCTCGATGATGATCCGATCAAGCAGCGGCGTTGGATCCTCGGCCTGCCGGTGCGCGCCGGTTCCGGCGAGCTGGAGCTCAGCATGCGGATGCACGACGTCGATGAGCTAATTCTGAGCAGCCAATCGATCAACGGGGACCGGGAGGCTCGAATCCGCGAAGTGTGCGAGCGACACGACGTCAAGGTCCGGCGCCTCTTCCTCGAGATTCGCTGACGCTCACCTCCCACTTGATGATGAAGGATCTTCGGGTCGGCTTCGATGGCCGGGCGCTCGTGTCGCCGGCCGGTGGCGTGCGCCGCTACACGCGCGCGCTCTTCGGCGCGATTGCCGCGATGGGAGACGGTCCGGAGGTGGTCGCCATTGGCGCCCCCGCCGATGTGGACCTCCCCCCACATGTCACAGCAGGCGCGATACCACCTCGTGCTCCGACAAACCTCGGATGGACGCTCTGGTCTATTCCGATCGGATGCGGTCGTGCGGCCGTCGATGTGTACCACGCGCCGGCGTATACCTGCCCGTGGTGGGGTGTGCCCCCGACGGTCCTGACGGTCCACGATTGCAGCTATGAGCGTTGCCCCGAGTGGTACCCGCATCGTCGGGACCCGTTGCGGCGGTTGTTCTACCGGCGTAGCGCCGTCGCGGCTGACGTCATCATCACCGATTCGGAATTCTCCAAACGTGAGATCTTGTCGGCCTACTCCGTCCCGCCAGAAGGCGTCGTTGTCGTTCCGCTCGCCGCGTCCGATGTCTTCAGCCCCGCGCCAGCGGAGATAGGACAAGCCACGGAGGCAGAACCGTATCTCCTGCACGTCGGTGACCTCCATCCGAGACGCGATGTCGCGACCGCGGTCGAGGCTCTCGCCCGGACGCGCCGGTTGCCGGCCTGCGGTGACCTCCGCTTGGTTCTCGTTGGTATCGATCGCGGTCAGGGGGCCGACCTGAGCCGCGTCGCCAGGACGGCCGGGGTCTCGCATGCCGTTGACTGTCGTGAGGACGTCTCCGACCCGGAGCTCGTGACGCTCTATCGCGGGGCGACCGCTCTCGTGTACACCTCCCGCTACGAGGGATTTGGGCTGCCGCTCGTCGAAGCGATGGCGTCTGGGACGCCCGTCGTCGCGGCCGCAGCGGGACCGACGCCTGAAGTCGTCGACGAGGCTGCGGTGTTGGTCGAGCCTGGCGATGTCGCTGGGTTTGCCGAAGCCGTGCATCGACTCCTCATCGATAAAGAGCACCGCTACGAGCGCTCGCGCGCCGGTATCGCGCGGGCTTCGACGTTCTCGTGGACCCGAGCGGCCGAACAGACGGTCGCGATCTATCGGAGCGTCTGGCGCGCGTCGTCGCACAGTGTGATAACCGAGCCTCAGACTGTGCGGTCGGCACCGGCCGGAGGCACCGGTCCCGAGCTGACCGTCATCGTCGTCAACTACAACGGCCGCAATCATCTCGAACGGTGTCTGGATGCCCTTGCACGTCAGACGGTCGACCACGAGGTCATCGTGGTCGACAACGGGTCACGCGACGACTCGTGTGACGTCGTGCGTCAACGGTATCCCGCCGTACGTCTCATAGAACTTCGGCGCAACGCCGGCTTCGCGGCGGCGAACAACGCCGGCGCCGCGGCTGCCCGCGGCCAGTACTTCGCGTTCCTCAACAACGACACCAAGCCAGCGTCGGACTGGCTCGAGGCACTGCGCAACGGCCTTGATACGGACCGCGCGCACGGCTTCGCAACGTCTCGGATCGTGTACCTCGACGACCCGTCGACGGTCGACAGCGCTGGCGACGTCGTGACGCGATGGGGTGGGGCATTCAAACGCGGTCACGGCGAACGCGCCGACAGCGTGGCGCAGTCCGATGATGTCTTTGCGGCCTGCGGTGCGGCGTGGCTCTTTCGTCGCGAGGTGTTCGAGGAGGTCGGTGGCTTCGATGAAGCATTTTTTCTCGTCTTCGAGGACGTCGATCTGTCCTATCGTGCGCAGCTACGTGGCTACCGATGCGTGTACGTCCCGGCGGCAATCGTTGGCCACGCGGGGAGCGCGACGCTCGGGCGGGTCAGCCGGACCGCGGTCTACTACGGGCAGCGCAATCTCGAATGGCTGTACCTCAAGAACACGCCAGGCGTGTTGCTCCTGCTAACGCTCCCGGGACACATGCTCTACGCCGCTGCGAGTGCGGTGTACTACACGTCCCGTGGAGCGCTCCGACCATTCGCGTCGGGGAAGTGGGACGCGCTCAAAGGCGTTGCCCGCGTGTGGCGCCAGCGGCGCACGATTCAACGAGGCCGCCGGGTACCTGCGCGTGACGTCTGGCGACGGCTCGAGCGACGGTGGCTCGTGCGGAAGATCCGAGAAAAACGATTCGACTTCGGTCTGGCGCGACTACCGTGATGCCGGAGTGCTCCGTCGTCATCGTCAACTTCAACGCGGGTGAGGATCTGCGCGAGTGTCTGGCGTCACTACAGCGGGCGTTCGACGGCAAGGCATGGGAGGCCGTGGTCATCGACAACGCGTCGACGGACGACAGTGTCGAGTCGCTCCCGCCGCATAAGATGGTGCGCGTTCAGAGAAACCGGTCAAACGTCGGGTTCGCGACCGCCATCAACCAGGGGATATCGTTCACCTCGGGCCGACAGCTACTGATCCTCAACCCTGACTGCCAGGTCGAGGCCGGCGCCGTCGAGCGTCTGCAGCGGGAGCTCGAGGAGCATCCCGGATGTGCGCTGGTCGGGCCACACATTGTCGATCCCGACGGCGCCACGCAAGGGAGCGCTCGTGGAGACCCTGACATGCTGACCGGTCTGTTTGGTCGGTCGACGTTGTTCACACGCCTGTTTCCCGCCTCGGCGCTGGCGAGACGCAACGTTCGGACCATTGCCGCGGCTGGGCCGGCCGGGTCCGAGGTCGACTGGGTGTCCGGCGCGTGCATGCTCGCCAGGCGCGACGCGCTCGCGGCGGTCGGCGGGTTCGATAGCCGGTTCTTCTTGTACTGGGAGGACGCCGACCTCTGCCGCCGGCTTCGCGACGATGGGGCGACGGTTCGCTACGTACCCGACGCCCGGGTTATGCACCAGGTCGGACGCTCGAGCGCGACGGCGCCCGAGCTCGCGATTCGTGCGTTCCATCACGGTGCGTATCTCTACTACACCACACACGTGGCCCGTTCGCCGGTGCACCCGGCGCGGTGGTTCGCAAAGATGGCCCTCGGTGCTCGCATGCGGTGGCGTCTTCGCGCCGCCCGGCAGGCGGCGGGACCGTCGGTCGTGCGCCAATACCCGTAAGGTAAAATGACCGCAACGATGACCAAGCGAGCGGTGATCTCCGGTATCACCGGGCAGGATGGCTCTTACCTTGCGGAGCTTCTGCTCGAGAAAGGATATGAGGTCATCGGCGTCGTTCGCCGCTTGAGCGCGCCGAACCTGTGGAGGATCGCACACATTCGAGACCGTGTCGATCTCCGGCCGGGCGACCTCCTCGACCAGCTGTCGCTGATTCGACTCATTCAAGACGTGCGCCCGCACGAGTTCTACAACCTGGCGGCGATGTCGTTCGTGCCAGCGTCGTGGGATCAACCGATGTTAACGGGAGAGTTCAACGCGCAAGGCGTCACCCGCGTACTCGAGGCGATCCGGCAGGTCGATACGAGCATCAAGCTGTATCAGGCTTCGTCGAGCGAGATGTTCGGCAAGGTCCGTGAGATCCCGCAGACAGAGCAGACACCGTTCTATCCAAGGAGCCCGTATGGTGTCTCAAAGGCGTTCGCGCACTACATCACCGTGAACTACCGCGAGAGCTACGATCTCTTCGCCGTATCCGGGATCCTGTTCAATCATGAATCTCCGCGACGCGGGTTGGAGTTCGTCACGCGGAAAGTGACGGACGGCGTCGCCCGTGTGAAGCTGGGGCTCTCGACGCACGTGTCGCTCGGCAACCTCGATGCCCGCCGAGATTGGGGCTTCGCCGGCGACTACGTTAGGGCGATGTGGCTGATGTTGCAGCAGGATCGCCCGAGCGACTTCGTCGTCGCGACCGGAGTCGACCACTCCGTGCGTGACCTTGTGCAGATCGCCTTTTCACACGCCGGTCTCGACTGGGAGCCGCACGTCAAGCTCGATCCCAGTCTGATTCGACCCGCCGAAGTCGATCATCTGATTGGCGACCCGTCGAAAGCGCGCGATGCGCTCGGTTGGGCGCCGACCGTCGATTTCACGAAGTTGATAGGAATGATGGTCGACGCAGACCTCGAGCGTCTGGCCGAGCCACGCACCCCGCTCTCTACCATCGGAGGTCTCAAGGCCTCCCCGCCGCCCGCCGCCCGCTAATCCCGCCGCGGTCGGACGTCCAGCTCTCCAACTTTCACTCCAAGCGTCCGCGTGTCGGTGTTCCCCGGATAGGTGCGCGCCGGCGACCAGGTTGGCGTCACGCGCAGACCGATCCGGTGAAAGCGTTCCGCCGGACGCGCCAGTGGGACACGGAGGTCGACCCAGCGCTCGTCTGGGAGTGACAGGCTGGTGAGATGCCTACCGCCCACGGACACTTCGACGTCCACAGGGCCGGTGGTTCGCGTGGCGTGGAGCGCCCGAACCGGAATGCGCACGTGGCCCGTATCGGGGGGCACGAACAGCGTGGCCTGACCGCCGGACCACCGGAAGCGGCGACCTGCCGGCGCCTCGACCTCCCACCCATACAGCCCTGAGCTGAGCTCATTCGCGGTCCGTTCCCGAAGCTCTGTGTCGACACGATACGGAATCGAAACGACAAGGATGACTGCGAACATCCAGACCGCCCTCGGCGGCATACGACCGCCCGATGTCGTCGAGCCGTCGGTATCGAGTGCCGATGCGCGCGCCACGGCGAGGCCGCCGACGATCCAGAATGGGAACGCGGTTTCATTGACCAACAGCGGATGCCCCGTTAAGCAGGTGATGAGGAAGCCCCCGGCGCCACCGGCAGTGGCGACCAGCAGCGCATCACGGAAGCCGACACGTACGAGTGCCGTCCAGACCGCGCGCGCGCTGGCCCATAGGAGCAACACGAACGCCGCGATTCCGACGAGGCCGAGTTCCGCCGTGACCTGCATGTAATTGTTGTGGGCGTTCTCACTCGGGTAGACATTCCGCAACTCCGGTGACATGAACTCTCCGGAGAGCTGATAGTACCGGCCGACACCCACACCGAAGACCGGCCGCGTTCTAATCATGCGCGCACTCGTTTCGAGGAACTCGACTCGGAGACCCACCGAGTCGGCGGTCGCGGTGCGCTCAGGGTAGAACGTCAGCAGCGCCACCGGCAGCACCACCGCGGCCGAGACGATGAGCGCGCCGATCGTGACAAGCGTACGGCGCGAGCGAGCACCGCGCGTCAGTGTCCACGCGGCTGCGGCGACAAACCCGGTCAAGAGCGCGACGGCGAGTGCCGCGCGTGATCCCGCCAGCCAGAGGCCGGCCAGCGCGAGCGCAACGCCAATCGCCGTGGCCCGTCGCCGATATCCGGTCTCCGCTATCGTGACGCCCGCCCCGACAACTGCGACCATCAGAAAATACGAGCCGGTCGCATTGGTGTCGTTGATGTGCGCGGCGAGGCTCCGTCCGCCGAGAAACCGCAGGAGCATGTCGACGGAATTCGGATCAGCGTTGATCTCGACCGTCATGTGGGCCAGGTTGATGGCGACCGCGCCAACGCTGGCAACCACCGTCGCGCGCGCGAGCCGCATCACCAACGTGTGCTGGCGTTCACACCACGTGACAACGACGAGCAGCAAGGCAACCGATTCCACCAGCCGGGCCCCATCGACGAGGCCTGGCAATGGACCCGAGGCTCCGAATAGGTAATCGGAGGTGACCGCTCTCCAGACCGCGGCAACCGCCGGCCAGGGCGATTCCAGACCAACCTGCGAGATGCCCACACGGACGGCGAACGATGCAACGGTGACCAGCGCCACCGCCCACGCCACGCAGGCAAAAAGAGGTGGCGCGTTGTGCCCGAGGTCAGAGCCCCCTCCGGATGCACCCGTCCGTGACTTCGTCCAGGCGTGGTGTCCGAGCGCACCGGCCAGCACGGCGAGGACGAGCGCCTCGGTGAGACGGAATGGTGCCAGATTCGCCACGTTCGCCACCCAGCCGCCGAGCGGTGCCAGGAGCGCGAGCGCGACGAGTCCGGAACCTGGGTGGGTGACCGCGATCCCAAAGAGGCCGACCAGCGCGAGCGGTACCACCAACGGGAGCCGGTCAGGGTCGACCGACGCGACGAGTGGGAGGAGCGCCAGGACCCCGCTCGTCGCGAGCGACCCGCGCACGATCCACGCCGTCTGCGTTCCGGACATTTACGCTCGGCTGGGCATCATCCCGCGAGTGTGCGCCCCGTCAGAAGCGTTTCGCGATCGCGGCATAGTCGTGGTCGCCAAACATCCGCGCGTTCAACGCGTCGACATTGTCGTTGAAAACGGTCGAAAGGTCTTGAAACGTCTTGCCGAATGGCGTGCTCAGGATCTGCCGATCAATCGTGATGCGTTGCAGCTTGTCGTCTTCGGCATGCGGTGAGCTGTAGACGATGTCGACATCGCTAAAACCGCTCGCGTGCAGCAGGTTGCGCAGCGTGTCGGGATGCACCGGCTGCTGGTGTGTCAGGTCGCGCAGATACGCCTCGAAAAATGCCGTCCAGCAAGCCGGGTTTATCGTCTCCAGAATGAGCGCGGAGTTAGGCCGTAGCTTGCGATGCGCCGCGTCGAGCAACTGCACGAGGTACTGCGGCGGCAGGTGCTCGACCACTTGTGCGGCGAAGATGCCGCCGAGTGACTCGTCGGGGACCGAGCGCAACAGGGTCAACCCGTCGGCGTGCGTGACGTCGAGCCCACGGTCGCGGCACAGTTCCACCATCTCGGCGTTGATGTCGAGCCCGCGACACGGGATGTTGTGCTCGCGCAGGAGCTCGAGGAACTCCCCTCGCCCGCACCCGATGTCAAGCACGTCCGACGATTGTTCGAAGTGCGTCAAGTAACTACGCTGGCGGGCTTGGATGTCGGCGCGGTCGCCGCGAAATGTGTCCTCGAACACGACATACTTGTACGCATCCTCGGTGTTGCCCCATGAGGGTTGCGCCGGCGGGTCGTTGGTCGCGGTGACCTTGGATCGGGGGGTAGGCACGGTCTCCGACCGCTCAACCTGTCGCTTGAGTGCAGTGAGGGCACTCTGGGTTGCGCGGACCGCCTCCCGGAGTACGCCGACGGACTCCGTCGCGGCCTGCGAAGCGCGCGTGGCGGTCTCGAGTCCGACGGTGATGCCGTCGGCCCGCTTCATCAGATGGTCGATCACCTGTCCGTTGTCCTCGTTGATGCGGCGCAGGATGCTTGCCATCTCGTGGTCCTTCGTATCGACGTACGGCGTGATCTGCTGGACGTACAGGATGAGCTTCAATTGAAATGTGACGAGTGCTGAGAGCTGCGCGTGGAGGAGCCCTGAGAGTCGCTCGATCTCTGCACGCTGCATCGTCGCGCCAGTGTCGAGTCTCTCGGCCACCGCGCGATTGAACTCCTGCTGTCGGGCGAGCGGTCCGCCAACGACGGCACCGACTGCTTGCCGCACCCAGCCCCGCCACCCGGCATCCGCTGGACCGGGATCGGGTAGGGCGACCCTTGACAATTGGGTGAGCGACGCCGCGCTATCGTTGGCGGCAGACGGCGGAGTGGACGGCTCAGGAGCGGTTTGGAGCGCCCCGTCGAGCCGGGTCAGCGCGTCGTTGTAATCCTGGTCGGCGTCCTCGCGCTCCTGCTTGAGACGCGTGAGGTCCTCAGGATTGACGGTTCGCTTGAACATTCGAGCTCGTGCGACACGAAAGCGGCATCTACGTGCCCACCACACCCTCGACGGGGCTACTTGCCGTCGCGTATCGGCGACGCGGGATACGTCCAGCAATGGAAGCTAGGCGCCCCGCCTCGACGGCTCGGCGCATCGCGGTTGCCATGGTAACCGGGTCCTGCGCACCAGCGATCGCCGTGTTCATTAACACACCGTCCGCTCCGAGCTCCATCGCAAACGCGGCGTCGGACGCCGTGCCGACGCCGGCGTCGACGATGACCGGCACATGCGAGAACTCGACGATAATTCTCAGGTTGTTGGCGTTCTGCACACCGAGCCCCGATCCAATCGGCGCGCCGAGCGGCATTACGGCCGCCGCGCCGGCGTCCTCGAGCTTGCGGCAGAAGACGGGGTCGTCATTGGTGTACGGCAGCACGACGAACCCGTCCTTGACCAACGTCCGTGTCGCAGACAACAGCGCCTCGTTGTCCGGGAACAGCGTGCGTTCATCTCCGATCACCTCGAGCTTGATCCAGTGCGACAGTCCCACCTCCCGTGCGAGGTGCGCCGTTCGAACGGCCTCCTCCGTGGTATAGCATCCGGCGGTATTCGGCAAGAGGCGGTAGCGGTTGGCGTCGATGTAGTCGAGCATCGATTCTTGCGCTCGGTCGCTCACATTGACGCGACGGACAGCGACCGTGACTATCTCGGCGCCCGACGCCTCGTGCGCCTGGGCCATCACCGGGAAGGACGGGTATTTCCCGGTGCCGACGATGAGTCGCGAGCTGAACGTCTTGCCGGCGATCGTGAAAGGTTGGTCGGCCATGTCGGTCGATGTTAGCTCACACTCGGGTGCACCGGCAGCCTCCATAGCCGGTGCCCAGAACCGTCAACCGCCGCCGACGAAGTTGACGATCTCGACCTCGTCACCCTCTTGAATTAGCGTCGAATCGTACTTGGCGCGTTTGAGGATGACGCTGTTGTGCTCCACGGCGACGCGTCGTGGATCGATCTCGAGCTGGTCAAGCAACGCGCTGACAGCCAGCGTTTCGGGGATTTCGTGGAGTTCGCCGTTCAGTTGGATCTGCAACGTGTCGGAAACTCCGGTGCTGATCGGTCATGCGGCGCACCGGGTTCGAGAACGCAAAGTAGCGCGTCCACGAATGCAAGTCAAGCAAGGTCCGGCCGATGTCTATGGTCACGTCTCGTGCCGGGTCGAGGCGCCGGCCGTGTTCTCAAGGACGTCAATCGCCAGGCCAAACGGTGCCATCAGCGATCGGCCGAGCTCGGTGCCGTCACCTCGGAAGTGTTCTGGAAGGTCGGTGGGCGGTGGAGGTGCGTCCGAGGCGACCGCGTGGGCCAGCACGCGTTCGTAATCGTCCACCATCGCCGATACGGTGTGGTCCTGTTGCCAATAGGCCCACGCTCGACGTCCCAGTGCGTCGCGCAGCGTCACGTCGGCTGCCAACCGGCGCATCGCGGCGAGCAGCGACACCTCCTCGTCAAGGACGTCGATCCCGACGCCGATGGCATCATCACCGCCGTCGGCCGTCAGCCACGTGATCGGATCGAGCACCGGCACGCCCGCGAGGTGCGTTAAACGGCTGACGATTGTCGGCTTACCCGCCGCCACCGCCCGGAGCCACGAGCCGGATGTTTCGCGTGCTGTCGGCCACCTGAGGCAGAGACAAATGTCGGCAGCGACCAGTTCCGCCGCCAGATCGAAGGCGGGGACGTAGCCGGTCAGCTCGACTCGATCCTGCAAGCCGAGACGACGGATGTCTGCGACGACGTCGTAGTGGTTGGTGGTGGCTCCCACGAGACGGAGCCGGACGTCCGCCTCACGCGACAGCTGCGCGAACGCCTTCAGGATGACCGCGATCCGTTTCTCGGGTGTGACGAGTCCGAACGCGGCGAAGCGGACCGGGGCGTCCGCGGCCCGCTTCCGGGGTGAAGCCACGCCGGCGAGCGGGTCCGCGACCCCCATGCGAATGGCGTCCACCATGATCCCGGGATACCGCGTGGACAGATCGGCCGCGATGCGTGTGTTGTGCACCGCCGTGAGCCGAGCGGTTTGGACTACCGGCCGAAGCAGTGGCCATTCGTAGTACAGACTGCTCTCGGTTCCGGTGATCGCAAGCTCAGCGGCGTCGGGCGAGAGGGCAGGCTGGTCGTAGCTCAGCTCCGCTCGATACGCCGCGGCGCGGTCGTCGGTGAGCAGCTGGGCGGCGCGCGACTGATGGACGACCGCGTCGTGCAGGATGACGAGGCCAGGGTACCGGGTCATGTAGGCCCAGAGGAAATCGTGGCACCGGGCGTTCCCCAGCTGATAGATCATCAGCTCGTAGGGTTGATGGAGGTGTGTATGGACAAAGTCGCTGGAGCGTCGGATGGTACCGGCGTGCGGCAGCGGCGCGGGTCGTCCCGCCGCTGGATTCACATAGAGGTCGATCTCGTGACGTTCGCCGAGACGCGGGATGAGCTCGGCGGCGTATGGCGCGATGCCGGAGCGTGTGGGGGGAAGCGGTCCGAACCAGGCAAGGCGCATTCGCGACTCCTACATCTTCGACCTAATCCCAGAACTCACTTGGGTTGACGCCGCTGGCTTGTGCTGAACGACGAGGGCGGCGTTGCTCCTCAGTCCTGTGGGCCCACCACACGCCCTCGTCGCGCCTGGCCCTCGCCGCCCAGTCCGGCGCCAGACGCCGCCAACCCAAGTGAGTTCTGGGATTAGGCATGCGTGAGGCGGTCGATGACCGCATCCCAATTGAGGGCGCGCGTCTGAGCCACCCCCGAGGCTCCGAGCTCCGCCGCGCGCTGACGATCGGCCGCCAGACGATTGATGGCTAGGGCCAACGATGCGGCCGTTGGCTCGCAGACGAGCCCGTTGACGCCGTCTTCGACGAACTCGAGTGGTCCTCCCGCGTCAGTCGTCGTCACCACCGGCTTCGCCGCGTAGAACGCTTCGAGTGTCACGTATCCGTAGTCCTCGTCGAATGGCGCGTAGACGACCGCAAACGCGTCGGCGTACAGCGCGACGAGTGTGTTCTCGTCGACGGCGCCGGTAAACGTGACACGGTTCTCGACTCCACGCTGTCGCGCCAGCTGGTGCAAGTCATCGCGCCGCGTGCCCTCCCCGACGACGACCAGGCGCAACGACTGGTCGACCTCGCACATCGCCTCGATGATGAGGTCGGTGCGCTTATTGCCTTCGAGGCGGCCGACAGACAGCACGTAGTCCGTCGCGTCTCCGCGACGTAGACGTGTCGAAAGCCTGGGCGGCGGATAGATCGTTTCTGCCTGGAGACCGCTGTAGCGTTCGAGACGCGACGCCACGTTGCGTGCGATCGCGTAGATACGCCGGCATTCGCCGAGCATCTCGCGGTCGAGCGCCATTAGCTTACCGCGGATGCCTGTGTCCGCTTCGGTTTCGTGAAAGTCACTGAACTCCGTATCGAACAGCTCGTATGCCGCGCGATGCTGATGGACGAGCCACGCCACTTTGTTCGGATGACGCACGAAGTACGTTGGAAATTTCGATGCGATGACGAGGTCAATCGGTACGCCGTTGCTTTCTGTCAGGTCGAGTAGCCGCCACGCCGCCGCCTGTGAGATCAGTTCCTCTTTGTTCCCCCCGTTGAACGGGAGACTCACCAGTTCGGTCTGATAGCCGCGCTGTCTGAGCTGCGCGACCAATTCGCGAACGAGTGACTCGGCACCTCCTGTGACGAACGGTACCTGTGTTTCGCACACGATCACGCGCTGCACGGCATCTGAATCGTAATACAGGCGTTCTGGTAGTTCTGGCGGGCACATCGCATTGACTTGCCTCAGACACGGCGGTACGCTCACAGAGCGAGGAGAAGGTAGAGCCGTCGGTTGTGCCGTCGGCATTTTTTTCGAACGAGCTTGATACTTTTGTCACAAGCTGTCTGCGTCGGGTGACGCATGGGACCCGTCTTGTATTGGGCCATAGATTGAGAACAATTTCACAAGCTCGGCCCAGGTGTCCTCGGTTGGGCATCGGTCGCCTGGCGGCGGGCTGAATCTAGCCGTGGCCCGTCATAAGATACGGCGCGGTTTGCGGCTGCCACTCGCCGGAGAACCGTCGACGACGATTGAGGATGCGCCGCCGGCACGGTACGTGGCCCTTCTCGCGGCCGACTACCTCGGCCTACGGCCGACGATGCACGTGTCGGTCGGGGACACCGTGGCCCGCGGTCAATTGCTCTTCGAGGACAAGACGATGCCGGGGGTGCGATATACCACCCCGGCCGCCGGGACTGTTCACGCGATTCATCGCGGAGACCGACGTGCGTTGCAGTCCGTTGTCGTCGAGCAGAGCCGCGCGGAGCGGGAAGGGCGGAATCCGAAGGCGACGACCTTCCGTGCGTACTCGGGTCGCCATCCGAGCGGCATGATCGGTGATGAGGTCAGGGCCCTCCTGCTCGAGTCCGGGCAGTGGACGGCACTGCGCGCGCGTCCGTACGGTCGCGTCGCCGACCCGGCCGTTCGGCCGCATTCCATCTTTGTCACGGCAATGGATACGAATCCGCTCGCGCCGAGCGTGTCGGCGATCGTCGACGGGCAGGCGGAGCCCTTCGAGCGGGGGCTCGCCGCACTCGCCCGGCTCACCGAGGGCGCGGTGTTCGTCTGCAGTGGTCCCGGCCTCACGCTGAAGGTGCCCACGGACCACCAGATCCGGCACGAGGTGTTCGACGGCGTGCACCCGGCCGGGACCGTCGGCTTGCACATCCACACGCTTGACCCGGTGACGCGCGGCAAGGTGGTCTGGCACGTCGCGTTCCAGGATGTGGTGGCGATGGGGCGGCTGTTCGACACCGGCGTGCTCGACGTCACGCGGATCGTGTCACTGGCCGGTCCGCCGGTCGAACGGCCCCGACTCCTGCGGACGCGAATCGGAGCGGCGACCGCCGCCATCGTCGATGGCAGCATCGACACCGCGCGGGAATGCCGCGTCATCTCTGGCTCGGTGCTCTCGGGGCGGCACGCCGCCGGCGACCTCCAGGGCTATCTCGGTCGCTACCAGCAGCAGGTCTCGGTCCTCTCGGAGGGGCGCGACCGGGAGTTCCTCGGCTGGCTGGGGCCGGGACTCGACAAATTTTCGACGATTCGCACGTTTGCCTCGGCCTTACTCCCTGGACGTCGCTTTTCGATGACGACGTCGACCCACGGCTCGCCACGCGCGATCGTGCCCATCGGCATGTACGAAAAGGTCATGCCGATGGACGTGCTACCGACCCCAATGCTGCGGGCGCTGGTGATGCACGACGTCGAACGCGCGGAGGAGCTCGGCTGCCTCGAGCTCGACGAAGAGGACCTCGCTCTGTGCACGTTCGTCGACCCAGGGAAGACCGACTTCGGGCCGCACCTGCGTCGCGTGCTCGACACCTTGGAGAAGGAGGGCTAGCGGATGCGGTTCCTGCGGCGCTTGCTCGACGCGCAGGCGCATCACTTCGAGCGGGGCGGCAGGCTCGAGAAGCTGCACGCGCTGTGGGAGGCGCAGGACACGTTTCTGTATACGCCAGGCACGGTGACCGACGGCCCATCGCACGTGCGGGACGGGCTCGATCTGAAGCGGCTGATGATGACCGTCGTCGTCGCGCTCGCCGGCTGCGTGTACATGGCGTTCTACAACACCGGGTATCAGGCGAACGTCGCGATCGCAAGTGGCGCGGCGCCGCTGGCCGGCTGGCAGACCGCGGCGATGGAGGCGCTGGGTATCGGGTTCATGCCGGACGACCCCTTCGCCTGCCTCGTCCACGGCGGGCTCTACTACCTGCCGGTGCTCGCCGTGGCCTTTGCCGTCGGCGGGGCGTGGGAGGCGGTCTTTTCGATCGTGCGCGGGCACGAGATCAACGAAGGCTTCCTCGTCACCGGGATGCTGATCCCCCTGGTGCTGCCGCCGACCGTTCCGCTCTGGCAGGTCGCGCTCGGCACCTCGTTCGGCGTCGTGATCGGCAAGGAGATCTTTGGCGGGACCGGCATGAACGTGCTGAATCCAGCCTTGGTGACTCGGGCGTTCATCTTCTTCGCCTACCCGACGTCCATGTCCGGCGATGCGGTCTGGATCGCGGCCGATACGGCGAGCGACGCGGTCAGTGGGGCGACGGCGCTGGCGACCGCCACGCTGGGTGGGGCGACGGCGGTGGTGGACGACTTCGATTGGTGGAGCGCCTTTCTCGGGTTGGTTCCAGGCTCGATGGGTGAAACCTCGACACTCGCGTGTCTCGTGGGCGCGGTCGTGCTCATCGCCACCGGCGTCGGCTCGTGGCGAATCATGCTCAGCGTCGCTGCGGGAACGTTTCTGATGGCCGCCACGTTGAACGCGATCGGGTCGGAGACGAATCCGTTCTTCAACGTCGCTCCAATCTGGCATTTCGTCATGGGCGGATGGGCGTTCGGGACCGTGTACATGGCGACGGAGCCGGTCACGGCGCCGTCGTCGCGCCGCGGGCACTATGTGTACGGATTCCTCATTGGCGTCCTCTGCGTGCTCATCCGGGTGGTCAACCCGGCGTATCCCGAGGGGATGATGCTTGCCATACTGTTCATGAACTTGTTCGCACCGTTGATCGATTACTTCGCGATTCAGGCGAACGTCCGCCGACGGAGGGCTCGGTATGCAGGGTAGCGTCCTCTACAACCTTGGCTTTGCCGCCGTCGTCTGCGTCGTCTGCGCCATCGTGGTGTCGTCGGCGGCGGTGTCGCTGCGCGACCGTCAACAGGTCAATCGGACGCTCGACATGCAGCGGAACGTGCTGGTGACGGCCGGATTCGCCACGCCCGACGAGCGACCGACGCCCGAGGAGATCGCCACCCGCTTCGCCGATTTCCGGCAGGTGGTCATCGAGCTGGAGACGGGGAACGAAACCGACATCGATCCGACGTCGTTCAACCCTCGGCTCGCCGAGGCCGATCCCGACTGGAGCCGTCCGGCGCCGTCCAACAACGCCGGGCTGACCCGGGTCGTGACGCATACGCTCGTGTATGAGGTCCGCGATGACGACGGGGCGCTCGACCTCGTGGTCTTGCCGGTGCATGGGCTCGGACTGTGGGGTATGCTCTACGGCTTCATCGCGCTCGACGCCGACCTCGAGACGATTCGCGGGCTCACCTACTACGAGCACAAGGAGACGCCGGGACTTGGCGGCGAGGTCGACAACCCGCGGTGGAAGAGCCTCTGGAACGGCCGCAAGGCGTTCGGTCCCGACGGCGAGCCGGCGATCTCGGTGGCGAGGGGACTCGCCGGGCCCCCGGATGAGGATCCGTTTCGCGTCGACGGGCTCGCCGGCGCGACGATGACGAGCCGCGGCGTCACGAACATGATGCGGTTCTGGCTCGCCGGGCATGGCTTTGGCGCCTATCTGGATAGGCTGCGACGGGGGGACGGCTGATGGCGAAGCCGCGCGACGTCTTGATCGATCCGCTGTTCAACAACAATCCGATTGCGCTGCAGGTGCTCGGGATCTGCTCGGCCCTCGCGGTGACGACGCAGATGGATACCGCGTTCGTGATGAGCGCCGCCGTCATCTTCGTTACGATGTCGTCGAGTTTCTTCGTCAGCGCGCTTCGCAACCTGATCCCGACCAACATCCGGATCATCGTCCAGTTGACGATCATCGCCTCGCTGGTGATCGTGGTCGATCAGATTCTCCAGGCGTACCTTTTCGAGATCTCGAAGCAGCTCTCGGTGTTCGTCGGTCTCATCATCACCAACTGCATCATCATGGGCCGCGCCGAGGCGTACGCCATGCAGAACCCGCCGACCATGAGTATCGTCGATGGATTCGGCAATGGGCTCGGCTATGGCGCCATTCTGATGGCGACGGCGTTCGTCCGGGAGCTGTTTGGATCGGGCTCCGTGTTTGGAGCGACTGTCTTTCCGCTCGCGGCTGAGGGCGGCTGGTATACGCCCAACGGCCTGATGGTGCTCCCGCCGGGCGCTTTCTTCATCATCGGGTTCCTGATCTGGGCGCTCCGGGTGTGGAAGCCGAATCAGGTGGAAGACGACTGATGTTCGAGCACTACTTGAGCCTGGCCGTCAAGTCGATCTTCGTCGAGAACATGGCGCTCGCCTTTTTCTTGGGGATGTGCTCGTTTCTCGCCGTCTCGCGGCAGGTGAAGACCGCCATCGGGCTCGGGGGGGCGGTGATATTCGTGTTGATGATCACGGTGCCGATGAACAACGCCATCTATCAGTACCTGCTCAGCCCTGGGGCGATGGCCTGGATCCACCCGTCGCTGGCGGTCTACGACCTTTCGTTCGTCGCGTTTCTGGCCCACATCGGGACGATCGCCGCGATGGTCCAGATTGTCGAGATGACGCTCGACCGCTTCTTCCCGGCGCTCCACGCGGCGCTCGGGATCTTCCTCCCGCTCATCGCCGTCAACTGCGCGATCCTCGGTGCGTCGCTCTGGATGGTCGAGCGGAGCTATAACCTGGCCGAGAGTGCCGTCTTCGGCCTCGGGTCTGGCATCGGGTGGGCGCTGGCGATCATCGCCCTGGCCGGGATCCGCGAGCGGCTGCGCTATTCGAATCCGCCCGAGGGGCTGCGCGGACTCGGGCTGACGTTCATCTTGGTCGGGCTGATGGCGATCGGCTTCATGGCGTTCGCCGGGGTGCAACTGTAGCCATGGTCACCGTCACACTCGGCGTCGCGATGTTCACGTTCGTCATCGTGTCGCTCGTCGGCCTGCTCATGGTCGCCCGGCGTCAGCTGGTGGCGACCGGGGACGTTACGATCACCGTCAACGGTGATCCGGACAAAGCCTTGCACACGGCCGCGGGTGGCACGCTGCTCGGGACCTTGGCGGAGAACCGTATCTTCATCCCCTCCGCGTGCGGTGGGAAAGGGAGCTGCGGCGTCTGCACGGTCAAGGTGCTCGACGGCGGCGGCGTGATTCTGCCGACCGAGCGCAGCCACGTTAGCCGCGGGGAGGCTCGAGACGGCGTCCGGTTGTCATGCCAGGTCAAGGTGAAGCAGGACATGGACATCGAGATCCCGGCGGAGGTCTTCGATGTCCGGCAATGGCGCTGCAAGGTTCGTTCGAATCACAATGTCGCCACCTTCATCAAGGAGCTCGTCCTCGAGCTGCCGGAGGGCGAGGCGGTGCCGTTCCAGGCTGGCGGCTACATCCAGATCGAGGCGCCGGCCGGCGCCTACGACTACCAGGACTACGACGTCGACGACGAATACCGAGACGATTGGGACAAGTTCAATCTGTGGCGCTACACCGCCGTGCTCGACGAGCCGGTGACCCGTGCCTACTCGATGGCGAACTTTCCGGAGGAGAAGGGCATCATCATGCTCAACATCCGGATCGCCTCGCCGCCGCCGCGCGCGCCGGAAGGGACGCCGCCGGGCAAGATGACGTCGTATCTCTTCAGCCTCAAGCCGGGTGACGACGTGACGATCTCCGGCCCGTTCGGGGAGTTCTTCGCCAAGGAGACGCCCGCCGAGATGATCTTCGTCGGCGGCGGCGCCGGCATGGCGCCGATGCGATCCCACATTTTCGACCAGTTCAGTCGTCTGAAGACCGACCGGAAGGTGAGCTTCTGGTACGGGGCACGAAGCCTCCGCGAGGCGTTCTACCTAGACGACTTCGATGCACTCGCCGCCGAGAACGACAACTTCGAGTGGCACCTCGCGTTGTCGGAGCCTCTACCGGAAGACGACTGGACCGGCAAGACCGGCTTTATTCACCAGGTCCTCTACGACAACTGTCTGAAGGACCATCCCGCCCCCGAAGACGTGGAGTACTACCTGTGCGGGCCGCCGATGATGCTCAAGGCGTGCATGGACATGCTCGACAGTCTCGGCGTCGAGAGCGACAACATCCTGTTCGACGATTTCGGGTAGACACCAAGCCGCCATGCGTGGAATCGCTCTCGTCGCGACGGCGTGCGTGGTCGTCGGCTGCAGCGACGACACCACCAACGCCGTGCGCCGGCGTGAGCTCCACACGATCACCGGCGAGACGATGGGGACCACGTACTCCGTCAAGGTCGTGGCCGACCCGGTGGCGTTCGACCGCGCGACGCTTGGCTCGGCGATCGCGCGCCGGCTCGACGAGATCGATGCGCGGATGTCCCACTACCGCTCCGATTCCGAGCTCGAGCGCTTCAATCGTGCGCGAACCACCGACCCTCGTCCGCTGTCGCAAGAGACGGTCGACCTCGTCGCTGAAGCGATGGCGGTGAGCCGGGTCAGCCGTGGAGCGTTCGACGTGACCGTCGGTCCGCTCGTCGACCTGTGGGGATTCGGCCCTGACGGCCCACCGGCAACCGTTCCGGACGATGCGGCACTCGCCGCGCTTCGTGTCGCCGTCGGGTACGAGTTGCTGGACATCGACCGTGCGCGGTCGACGCTGCGGAAGCGTCACGCCGGCCTCCGCGTCGACCTGTCGGCGATCGCGAAGGGCTACGCCGTCGACGCGGTGACGTCGCTGCTCGCCGACGCTGGCCGACACGACCATCTCGTCGAGATTGGGGGCGAGCTGCGAGCCAGCGGCACGGCCGAGCATGGCGGTCCGTGGCGCGTGGCGATCGAGCGTCCGGTGCCGGGGTCAGCGCCACATCGCATCATCCCGCTCACGAACGGCGCCATTGCGACGTCGGGTGAGTATCGGAACTTCTACGAGCTCGACGGCGTCCAGGTGTCGCACACGATTGATCCGAGGACGGGACGTCCGGTCACCCACCGGCTGTCATCGGTGTCGGTGCTGGCGGACCGCTGCGCCATCGCCGACGCTCGTGCGACCGCGCTCGAGGTGCTCGGTCCCGATGACGGCTACGCGTTGGCGGCCGCGGAGGGGTGGGCGGCACTCTTTCTGTTGCGTGATGAACGCGACGCGCTCATCGCGAGGTCGACGCCGGCCTTCGAGCGCCGCGTTGATCTCGACGATTCCGCGCCCTGAGCCCTGAGCCATAAGCCCAGAGCCGGGCGTAGAATGAACTCATGGGGTTGTTTCTGCTGACCGCGGCGGTGATCGCCGGCGTCATGCTCATCATGGCGGTCGGGCTGTTCTTCAAGTACCCCTGCCTCCGCGGATCGTGTGGCGGTGCCGACGTCCTCGATGGCGACGGTCAGTCGCTCCGCTGCGCCGCCTGCCCTCACCGCCGCTAGCGGGGGCGCGCCGTGCGCGCCCTGACGCCGGGAGAGAAATCTCGGGCGCCGGTCGCGCATATCCCGTCTGCCTTTGGCGAGCGAAGCTCGTGGCTTCACCTAGCGACCAGGGACGTCCTCGAGGCGAGCTGGTCATGGACTGGACTCCTCCCGGTCCTTTGTTGCGGCATCATGGCCGTGGCAAGCGGACCGGAAACCACAAACTGGAGAGGAGACCATCATGCATCCTACGACCGTCGCGGTTGATCTCGCAAAGAGTGTCTTCGAAGTCGCTGTCGCCGACCGGCGGGGGTGCCTCCAGGCCCATCATCGCTTCACGCGCCGCCAGTTCGAACGGTTCTGCCGCACGCAGGCGGCCAGTCACGTCGTCATGGACGCGTGTGGCATGGCGCATCACTGGGGACGGGTCGCGCGCCGCTGCGGGTATCAGGTGTCGCTGCTGCCGGCGCAGTATGTGCGCCCCTACGTACGGCGGCAGAAGACGGGTCGCACCGACGTCGAGGCGTTAGTGGAGGCGGCCCGCAGCGGGACGGTGGTGCCGGGGGCGGCGAAGCGTCCTGAGCAGCAAGCGCTCGTCGCGTTACACCGCGCGTGCGGCAGCAGTGAATGACGACCCGCACCACTGCCGTCCGGGGCCTGCTGCGCGAACACGGCGTCACGCTGTCCCTGGGGGCGCGGACCGTCCTGACGCAGCTCCCGCGGCTGCTCGAAGACGCGGAGCTTCCGCTGCCGGTCCACCTGCGCACCGCCCTGGGACTCGTCGACGCGGAGCTCCGCGAGCGCGAAACCCGCATTCAGACGGTGGAACAACAGCTCACGACCTTTGCGGCCCACGACGCGGGAACGCAGCGGTTGCTTCCGAGGTGCCGGGGGTCGGGCTCTTGACCGCCACCGCGCTCGTGGCGAGCGTCGGGCACATCCACGCGTTCCGGCGGGGCCGGCAGTTTGCGAGCTGGCTGGGGCTCACGCCCCGGGAACACTCCAGTGGCACCCGGCGGCGCCGGGGCGCGATCACCAAACAGGGCCACCGGTATCTACGCTCCCTCCTGACGCACGGGGCGCGCAGCGTGGTGCTCGCCGGCCACCGTCGGCAGCGCACCGGCACCGCGTGCACACCCCTCCACCAGGGGGCCGTCACCATGGACCCCGTCCGCTTCGAGTAGCTACGTGAGAAACATGTGATGACCCCACAGGTCGGACCGACATCGGACGCGACCGATTCAGACACTGGGTACCCCTGTCAGCCCGTGCCGGTCTCTGGTCCCCGATGTAGCGCCTTGTCCATCGTGGCCCGGAACCGCAGTGGTGCCACACCAGAGGCCGGATATCTTGCTGCACCCAAGCTGGTGGCTGTTCCGCCGTCGCTCTCTTGCCCCCGGGAGGAGTCCATATATTTCTGAGGGATGTGCGCGAGCGGCGTCCGAAACCTAGTCCGCCGGCGGGTCGTCGGCCACGAGACCTTGGACCGCCGTCGCGATGACGTCATCGTGACGCGGGTCGACCGTCAGTAGGTCGAGGAGCACACGCTCGTCCTCGATGCGCCCGATGACCGGCGGGGTTCCACGCCGCAGCGCCGCTCCGACCTCCGCGGCGGATGCGCCGTCGACGCACACCGCGAGGGCGCGGCTCGGCAGCGTGACCCCAGGCGTGCTGCCGCCCCCGATCGTCGCTTCGGTCTCACAGACCGACACGGTGAGCCCGGCCTGTCCGGCGAATCTGGAGGCCAGCGTCCCCGCCCTCGCATCGATCTCGGGGACGGCGGTACCCAGCATCCGCGTCACCGGCACGGTCGAGCTCGCGCGAGCCGTCGCGTGCTCGATCAATGTCGCCTCGAGTGCCGCAAAGGTGAGCTTGTCGACGCGGAGCGCGCGCATCAACGGATGAGTGCGCACGCGCGCCAGCGCGACCTCGCGGCCGACGATCAGACCAGCCTGAGGCCCACCCAGCAGCTTGTCGCCACTAAACGTACACACCGTGACGCCGGCATCGATGCTGTCGCGCACGGTCGGCTCCGAGCGCACGACGGTCGACGCGGTCAGTTGACCGCTTCCGAGGTCCTCAACGACCGGGATGTCGAAACGCGAGCCGATGGCGGTCAGCTCGGTAAGAGATGGGCGTTCGGCGAAACCCGAGATCGTGAAGTTGGAGGGATGCACGCGGAGGATCAGGCGCGTGCGGTCACCAATGGCCGCGGCGTAGTCGGCCGCCCGTGTGCGGTTGGTCGTCCCGACCTCCCGAAGGATGGCGCCGGACTGGCGGAGCACATCGGGGATGCGAAAGCCGCCGCCGATCTCGACCATTTCGCCGCGGGACATGATGACTTCGCGTCCTTCGGCGAGCGTGGCCAGGACGATCAGGACGGCTGCGGCGTTGTTGTTGACCACGACGCCCGCCTCGGCGCCGGTGAGCTGTCGCAGGAGCGCGACGGCGTGCGTCGTGCGGGACCCACGCTGCCCCGCCGCCACGTCGTACTCGAGATTGCTGTATCCGCCGGCCACGTCCGTGAGCCGCTCGATCGCCGCTTGGCTAAGCGGTGCCCGGCCGAGGTTGGTGTGGATGATGACGCCGGTGGCGTTGACCACCGGTTGGAGTGACGGCGCCAGCGTTCGCCGTATTCGGGCCTCCACGCGCCGGAGGATGTAGTCGGTAGCGCCCTCCGTGTCTTGCACGTCGACGTCCGATGCGGTGAGTCGGTCTCGGAGCGTGGACGCTTCGTCGCGCAATGCGCGAACGGTGGCCTCGTGACCGTAACGTAACTCGAGCGTCCGCACGGCGTCCCGCTGCCGAAGCTGCTCGATCGACGGAATCATGCGCAGGTCGGGTGACATCTGCAGGTGGGGAGGCACGTCGCGTAGACGCGGCCCGCGCCTTGCTGAGCGTCAGGCCTTCAGGATACCATCACGTTGCGTGTGAGCGATGAGCGACACTCGCATTCCATCCACGACCCAACGCACACTCGCCGACAGCCAGCCGGACCACCGTCCGCGTGACCGATTCTGGCCGTACGTCGATCTGCCGGAGGAGCCGACCGATGCAGAGCTGGCCGCGCTCGACCCGGACCTGCATGACGCACTCTTCGGTCGAACTGAGCGACCGTTTTCCATCACGGTGAGCTTCACACCGTTCGACGGTGATGACTACGAACGGGCGGTCGACATGGCACGCGCCTCGGCCGACTACCGGGCCATTGGATCGGGCGATGCGCTTCGGCACCGCGCCCGCTTCTACCCGGGCGACGCCGCTCGGCTGCGCGAACTGTTCGAACTCGTCGACGCCACGGAGGGATGTGAGGTGCTGATCGACGATAGACCAGTGCCGTATGCGCGTGAGCTATGGCTCCCGTTGGTCTGGTTTCTGCTGCTCAAGTGAATCCTCGTGGCCGACGAATCCGATATCGAGCGCGATCTGCAGAGACTCGTGGTCGAGATGAAAAAGCTCGAGACCGAGCACACGATGTTTTTCTCGGGTCATCTCAAGCGACCGCCGTGGGAGACGCGCACCCGTGCCGAGAAAATCATTCGACGGTGGGATCGTGCGTACATCGACAAAGCAAGCGGTCGGTTTCGGTTCGGCACGCTTCAAAGTCGCTTCTCCACGTTCGCTGATCTGTGGGACCGGGGGTAACGGGCGCGCGAGGAAGGTCGCCCCGGACCGTTCGCCCTTCCCCTCCCCCGCCGCCGCCGACGGCCGGCTCGGAGGACGCGGCACCGGATGACAAGGTGGTGCATGTCACGTCGTTCTCGGATCCGCGTCAGGAAATGGACAAGCTTCACGGCTTGTACGATTCGCTGATGGACGCCCGTCGTGACGCGGGGGAGTCCGTCGTGCCGTTCCACAAGTTTGCGAACCTGGTGACCGAGCAGGTCAGCCAGCTGCGCGCCGGGGGCAATCCGGAGGTCGCGTTTCGCGTGGCGGTCAAAGACGGTCAGGTGAGCCTGACCGCGCGTGGTCTCAAAGTGATGTCCGACTGATGCGCGCGTTGTTGAGTGTTTCAGATAAGACGGGATTGGTCGAGTTGGGGCGCGGGCTCATCGACCACGGCGTCGAGCTTGTGTCGACTGGTGGTACGGCTCGGGCGTTGTCGGAAGCTGGCTTGGCCACCACCGGGATCTCCGATGTGACCGGGTTTCCCGAGATGATGGACGGCCGGGTCAAGACGTTGCACCCCGCGGTGCACGGTGGCATCTTGGCGCGGCGAGACCGCCCCGACGATCTGGACGCGATTCGCGGTCAAGGTATCCACCCGATCGACATCGTCGTCGTCAATTTGTATCCGTTCGCGCAAGCGGCGGCGGCGGAGCAGACGACGTTCGACGAGCTCATCGAGCAGATCGATATCGGCGGACCGAGCATGGTGCGCGCGGCGGCGAAGAACTTCCGCGATGTGGTGATCGTTGTCGATCCGGCTGATTACCCGCGGGTGCTCACGGCGCTCGATCGCGACCAGGAGCGCGACGAGGATGCTGACACGACGTTTCGGTTCGAGCTCGCTCAGAAGGCGTTCGCGCACACGGCCACCTACGACATGACGATTGCCGCCGCATTGGCGGCGGTCGACAGCAGCGGCGGCGCGCTGTCCCGTCGACCGTTGACGCTCGACGGCGTCACGCCAGACCACCTATTGGTGCGCGCGGCCAAGCTGCGGGATCTTCGGTACGGGGAGAATCCACACCAACCGGCGGCGCTGTACGCCGACCAGGGATGGGGGTTCGGGGTCGCGCAGGTACTCCAGGGGAAGGCGCTGTCGTTCACGAATCTGCTGGACTTGG
Organism: Vicinamibacterales bacterium; assembly: GCA_963662965.1. Classification (GTDB taxonomy): domain Bacteria; phylum Acidobacteriota; class Vicinamibacteria; order Vicinamibacterales; family UBA8438; genus DTWD01. Next base: position 2,662,623 of record OY759970.1, read on the forward strand.
ACGCCGCCGCACGCTTGGCGCTGGAGTTTGCCGAGCCGGTGGCCGTGGTCATCAAGCACACGAACCCGTGCGGTGTGGCCACCGCCTCATCGCCGCGTGAGGCCTATGTGAAGGCGCGCGCGGTCGACCCGCTGTCGGCCTTCGGCGGCATCGTCGGTTTGAACCGACCTCTCGATGCGGGCACGGCCACGGCTATCGCCGAAACGTTCATCGAGTGTGTCATCGCGCCCGAGGTGAGCGACGACGCGCGCGAGGTCCTCGCGAAGAAGAAGAACCTGCGCCTGGTGGTCGCCGACTTTACCGGCGGGGGTGCGCGCGGGCGGCGCGACGTCCGGTCGATTATGGGGGCGTGGCTCGTGCAAGACCGGGACCGCGTGGTGGAATGCGAGGCGGCGTGGTCAGACGGCGCGGAGGTGGCACCCGGAAGCCTACTGCGTGTCGGGACCCAGCGGTTGCCGACCGACGAGGAGTGGACGGCGCTGCGGTTTGCGTGGCGGGTCTGTGCGCATGTCAAATCGAACACGATCATCTTTGCCTACGCCGACCGCGCCGCGGCCGTCGGCGCTGGGCAGATGAGTCGTGTGGATGCGGTGAACGTCGCGACGCTCAAAGCTGGTGATTCGCTCCGCGGCACCGTCGCGGCGTCAGACGCGTTCTTTCCGTTCCGCGATGGCCTCGACGCGATCGCCGCCGCCGGCGCGACGGCGGTCGTCCAGCCTGGCGGCTCGGTTCGCGATGCCGAAGTGGTCGCGGCCGCCAACGAGCACGGCATGGCGATGGTCTTCGCCGGGCGGCGACACTTCAGGCATTGAATGCCTATAGCGCGTTTCACGAGCATGTAGCGGGCGGGTGGTGCACGCGCGCGGCAGCCCCGGCCGGGGCGTCGCTCCGGACGCCAGATCGGCCCGACGGAAAACTTCGCCTCCGACCGCAGGCGGAACTTCTCACGCGGCGAGCAACAGCTGTTTAGAGACGGCGCGTGCCACTGCAACCCGCAGCCCGGGTTCTTCGACCGGCACGGATCACAGGGCGCAAGCTCGTCCGCTGGCGGCTCCGGCGAAGTTTTCGGCCCCGCGGACGTCGGCGGGCCTCATGGCGTCCTCCGCGACACCCCGACCGCGCCTGTGCGTTGCGAGCCCGCCCGTTCCTCAGGGCGGCGGTCGTCGCAGGTTCGGGCGGCTCAGCAGCTGGTCTCTCGGAAGAATCCGTTGGGCGTGCGCCGACTTTGCCATCTTCGGTGGCGTCGCCTGTCGCAGAAACGTTCCACACCTTGGACTGGCTCCCGGCATGTGCGCGCCCGGTAGGCCGGCACGGCTCATGCGGTCGTGGACTGGGTGGCCTCGTTGTCTGCCTCGTACGAACCGCACGCGCCGAAGCACGGCGTCCTCTACTAGATCGTTTTCGATCACCTCGAAACGTTCCTCGCCCAGGCCGCCCGTACGCGCGACGGCGAGGGAGTGCCTCGTTTCGTCGAACAGGAATTCCGCGAGTTTCTGCGCTGCGGCTGGTTCGCCGGGGAGTTCGCCCGCTTTCGGTGCGGCACCTGCCGCACCGACCGGCTGATCCCGTTTTCGTGCAAAGCCAGGGGGGCGTGTCCGAGCTGCGGAGGGCGGCGGATGACCGAGCGCGCCGCGCACCTGGTCGATCACGTCTTCCCCAACGTCCCCGTCCGCCAGTGGGTGCTCTCGCTCCCATACCAAGTGCGGTACATGTTGGCCGGGGACCATAGCCTGTGTCGGGCGGTGGTGGCCGTAGCCATGCGCGCGATCCTCGGCTTCCTGCGGCACCGGGCCGGTGAGGCCGACGTCGTCGACCCCCGCGGGGGCGCGGTGGTCATCATCCAGCGTTTCGGCGGGGCGCTCAATCTCAACGTGCACCTCCACGCGTTGGTTCTGGACGGGTGTTTCGATGCGGGTGTGCGGTTCCATCACCTACCAGGCATCGATGCCGCGGATGTCGCCGATGTGTTGGCGACCATCGCACCGACGGTTCGCCGGCTCCTGGTGCGTCGCGGCCTCGGTTCCGACCACGAAGGAGGCCACCCGACGGACGAGTGGGCCGAGAGCGAGCCGGCGCTAGCGGGGATGGACTCGGCCTCGATCCAGGGCCTGTTGGCGCTCGGTGCCCGGGCCGGGCGGGGTATCCGCCGGCGCGGCGACCCGCCCGAGGAGGTCCAGCCCGCGGCACCAGGACCGTGTCACGCGCACCAGAACGGTTTCGATCTCCACGCCGTCCTCCGCATCCGCGCCGGTTGCCGGGACCGGCTCGAGCGGGTGAGCCGGTATGCGCTCCGCCCGCCCATCGCTTCTGACTGACTCCGACTGACCTCGGACGGGCAGGTGCTGATCGAACTCAAGCGGCGATGGACGGATGGCGCGACGCATCTTGTGTTCGACTCCACAGAGCTGCTCGAGCGTCTCGCGGTCTCGATCCCGCGGCCGCGGATCAATCTGATCTTGTACTACGGCGTGCTCGGGCCTCGATCGGCCTGGCGAAAAAGGGTCGTCCCCGATCCCCAACGCGGCCACGAGCAGGCAGAGGCGGACATCGCGCGGCGTCCCTCCGACTATCTTTGGGCGGATCTGATGAGGCGCAGCTTCGGCTTTGACGTCCTATCCTGTTCGCGGTGCGGCGGACGGATGCGGCTGGTCGCGCTGATCGACCAGCCCTCCGTGATCCGGCGCATCCTCCGTCATCTGGAGCTGCCCACCGAGGTCCCCGCGCCGCGGCCGGCCCGCGACCCGCCCCTGCAGGAGCTCGGCCCAACCGCTCACTCGCCTGACGAGGTATTTCAGATCGACTTCGGCGCCTGACGGCCGTCACCGGTGCGCCGCTGACCCAGCCTCCGTGCGTCTGCGACCGGTTTGACGAGTCTTGAATCACCCCTGGCGACCGTCCATAATCGGCGCGGAGCGCCAATGGGCACTGTGTCCGGGGCTGAGCAGTAGGTCTTGACGTAGCCCAGACGGGGCTGGGTCCAAGAACGGGCATTCCGTTAACCAGAACACCCGCCTAATACTTCCTATTGTCTATTGTCCTGGAGTTGTTCAAACGAGCAGTGATCGGGTGTCCCTATGATGGGGACTGCCGCGACGGCATGAAACCAGGGGGTCTGGGGGAAGCGCGCGGCTCAGCTGTCTGACCGAGGGCGATATTCCCCGAGTCTAATATTGGCCGCGGCCGGAAGCGTGATCAGCACGAGCAGCAACAACAGGAACTCCGAGTCGCCAAAGTTGTACTCGAAGATGCCGGCCACCAGCATGCACGCGATCGAGGCGAGACCGGCGGCCGCCAACTCGCGTGATGGCGGCTGCCGGAACCGGCGGATGAGGTCGACGACGACCGCGACAATGAACCAACCCCAGAGCGCGAGCGCGGGCAGCCCTCGTTCGGCCGCGATTTGCAGCGGCACGTTGTGCAAATGGGGATTGACCTCGTTGACCGCGTCCGGCGGACGGTACGCGGCGTAAACTTCCTGCACCATTTCCGGTCCGACGCCAGTAAGCGGATGGTCCCGCACCATGGCCGTTCCTGCGGTCACCATCGCCAGCCGGTCGCGGTTCGTCGGGTCTTGGAGATCGAACGTCGAGTAGACACGGTCGGTGACCTGCGCCGGTGCCGCAACGAAAAAGACGGCGGCGACGATTGGCGCGACGGCGAGCAGGCGGAGGTCCTTGAGGACAAAGAGCAACCCCACCCCGACACAGGCGCCCACCATTGCGTTCCGCGTCAACGTCAATACCAGGGCCACGGCCAGCGCCGGGAGCACGATGAGCGCCCACAGCCGTTCGCTCGTGCCGAACAAGATCCGAGCGACGGCGACGGCGATCATCAGCATGAGTAAACCGGAGTACGTCATGTAGTGGCCCATCGAACCGCTCGGACGCTGTCCGAGATTGTCGTACTCGAGGATTCCAAATTGCACGACGCCGATGACCGCAGTGACGGCGCCGACCGTCAGCACGACCGTCGTGACGGTCGACGCCCGCGCGCCACGCGCCAGGCGATAGACGACGGGCACGACGAGAAACAGCAGCACCTCCTTCGATTCGATCAGGCTGGTCATCGGATCAAGCGAGAACGGCACGGTGAAGAGTGTCCAGACGGCGTACGCCAGGAGCGGCCAAAAGAAGCGCGGCGCGAGCGGCTCGCGAGGATGGAATGCGACGAGCCCGACCCACACGGCAAGCAACAGGGTGAGGAGGATCGACGACGCCGCAATCGAGAGCGGAAGCACGAAGACGAAGAGCAACAGGAGGCGCCAGCCTGCCGATTCGAGCGTGGAGGGTTCAGCCGGAGCGGTGGCCGCAATCGTGTGACTGGTCATCTGGCTCAGTGCCGGGCTGACCGGAGCTGATCATGCTGGTCCATTGGTCCATTGATCAATGGCCTGGGCCGGCGAGGCGAGGACTACGACTCGATGGTGGCCTCATCAATGAGCATCACCGGGATATCGTCCTTGATCGGATAAACCCGCCGACACTGGCTGCACTTGAGGCCGGTCCCCTCGGCGACCAACGCGACCGGCGCCTTGCAAGCGGGACAGGCCAGAATCTCCAACAGCTCGGGGTCGACACTCATGAGTCGGTGACGTCACTATAGCAGCAACGGACGCGGGGCGGTCGTGCCTTGTCGGCCGGACCATTGCTGTGGAAGAATCGGTGAATCGATGCCGCTATCTTCCCTCTGGTCTTCGGTCCTACGTCGTGTCGGGAGGGCGGTCGTGCCCTTGGTGCTTCTCACGATGGTGGCTCCGGTCGCCGTTCACGCACAGGGGGAAACACCGCCCGACGGGCGAGCGTTGTCCTACCGTCTGTTCATGCTCGGTCGCCATCTCGAGGGTGAGGGCGACCTCGACCAGGCCATCACATCGTTTCGGGATGCGGCCCGCCTCGATCCGGAGGCGGCGGAGCCACTCGCCGAGTTGGCCTCGCTCTATGCGCGCGCCGGTCGCGCTGACGACGCGGTCGCGGCCGCAGAGGAGGCGCTCGGCCGTGAGCTGGACAATCAGACCGCCCACCGCATCCTGGGCTTGACGCACGCGTCGACCGCCGGCGCGCGCGACGGAACACCGCGCGACGCGGTCCGTGCCGTCACGCACCTCGAGCAGGCGCGCGGCACGTTGCTTCCCGACCTGCAGGTTGAGTTGACGCTCGCACGTCTCTATCTCAGGACGGAAGCGGCTGACGACGCCATCACCTTGCTTGAGGAGCTCTTGCGAGACGAGCTTGGCGTCGTCGAAGTGGTGTTGTTGCTCGCGCAGGCGTACGAGCAAGCTGGTCGTCATGACGACGCGCTGACGACGCTCGAGACCGCGACCCTCACCGGCCGTCCGTCGTATCGGACGCTGGCACGCCTCGGTGAGATGTACGAGCGAACTCAGCGGTGGCGCGAGGCCGCAGCTGCGTATGAGCGCGCCGTCGCGCTCAACCCGCGCAACGCCAACGTGCGTCGGCGACTCGCCGGCGTCTTGCTGGAGTTCGGCGAGGGAGAGCGTGCCCGTGGCGTGCTCGAGGAGCTCATTGCGATGCGGCCGCGCGACGCCGCGAGCTTGCACTTATTGGCCGAGGTCGAGCTCGAGCTCAACAGCCTCGACGCCGCCGAATCGGTCGCCCGGCAGTTGATCGAGCTTGAGCCGGAAGGACTGCGCGGCTCGTTCGTACTCGCCCAGGTGTTTGGTCGGCGTCGCGAGCATCGGGCGGTGGTCGACACGCTGCAGCCTTTGCTCGACGATGCGCGCTCTAGGGATGTGCGCCCGGAGCGTCTGGCCGGGGCGCTGGCGCGTCTCGGATTCGCATACGAGCAGCTCGACGATCTCGATGCCGCAGTCCGAGTCTACGAAGAGGCCGTTGAGTCGATGCCACGAAGCCTCGCCTTCCAAGCACGGCTCGCACGCGCCTACATCGATGCCGAACGCCACGGTGACGCGATGCGTGTGCTTGCCACCGCACGGGGGGAGTATCCAGACGACCTGACGCTGGCCTTGATCGAGGCGGAGCTCTATAGCAGCCGGGGCAATCTCGATCGCAGCGAAGACTTGCTTCGCGGTGCGCTCGAGACGAATCAGGAAGACCCTCGCAGCTTTGTTGCACTCGCCAGTTTCTACAGCGAGCATCGCCGACTCGACGATGCGGTGGAGGTTCTTGAATCGGCCGAGCAGCGATTCCCGCAAGACACCTCCATTCTGTTTCAGCTGGGCGCCGTGTTCGAGCAGAACGAGCGATTCGTCGACGCCGAGCGGGCGTTCCGGCGGGTCCTCGATCGCGATTCCGAGCATGCGCCGACGCTCAACTACTTGGGGTACATGCTGGCGGATCGGGGTGAGCGACTCGAGGAGTCGGTGGCGCTCATCGAGCGGGCGATCGAAATGGACCCGCACAACGGCTCCTATCTCGACAGTCTGGGATGGGCCTACCTCAAGCTCGACCGGCTCGATCTTGCCGAGTCGCCGCTGCGCGCGGCCGGGGTCCAATTGCAGGGTAACTCGGTCGTCCAGGACCACCTTGGCGACCTGCTCAGCCGACTCGGTCAGCACGCCGAGGCGATTAAGGCGTGGGAACGTGCTCTCGATGGCGACGGCGAAGAGATTGATCCCGATGCGGTCGAGCGGAAGATCGACGGCGCGCGGCAACGGATCGATCGGTAACGCCGCCAGACGGGATGCATCGCCGGTCGAATGCCGCGGGACTTTCACCTCGAGCTCCTTGGCGCGGTCGTACTCCTGTCGGCCGCGTGTACTTCGGCGCCGCGTGATATCGAGGTCCCAACCGGTCGCTCGACCCCCCTCGCGGACTACGCGGCGATCTGGGAGGCCGCTTCGACGAGGTGTCGGAGTGTCCACACCATGGATCTCATGGTCGTCTTTGGCGGTCGCGCCGGGGAGACGCGTATTCGACGGACGCGGGCGCGGACCGCGATAGCGCGACCAGGCTCGTTGCGGCTCGAAGGGCTCGCCCCGTTGGGCGCCCCCGGATTCATCTTTGTGGCGCGCCCGGGCGAGGCCACCTTGCTGCTCCCGCGCGCCCGGCAAGTGGTGCGCGGCGCGTCGGCGCCCGACCTGTTGTACACGCTGGCGGGGCTGGCGCTCGACCCGGATGACGTACGTGCGTTGCTGACGGGCTGTGTGGTGCCGGAGGGCGTGGCGGTCTCGGCGCGAGCCTACGGCGACCAGTGGGTGGCTATTGATCTTGACGGCGGCGCGACCGTCTATGCCCGCCAGGTCGGCGGCGATCGCGTGATCAGCATCGGGACGCGTGGTGACCTCATCGTCGAATACGCCGAACATGTGCGCGGGTTGCCACGGCAAGCTCGCATCCAAACCCGGACCGCGACGTCGCGCACGGATGTGACGGTGGCCCTGTCCCAAGTCAACATCAACACGACCCTTGATCCCGATGTCTTCGCGGTCTCGGTGCCGGATACATTCGCTCCGATCACGCTCGACGAGTGGCGTCGCGGGTCGCCGACGGAGGACCGCACGCCGCCGACGGACGGCGGCTGTTGAGCGTGCGTGCGAATCGGCGTCGCGTGCGGCTTCACGCGCCGGCGAAAATCAACCTCGATCTGCGTGTACTTGGCCGGCGCGCGGATCGATTTCATGAGGTGCGCACCATCCTGCAGGCGATCGAGCTGCACGACATCGTGACCGCGACCGCGCGGCGCGGTCCGTTCACGGTCCGAAGCCGGACGTCAGCCATGCCGACGGATCGGGACAACCTGGTCTGGTCGGCCGGCGCGGCATTGTGGCGCGCGCTGGGATGGTCTGGAACGCCGCATGGCATCGCGGTGACGATCATTAAGCGGATCCCGGCCGCGGCCGGGCTCGGCGGCGCGAGCAGCGACGCGGCCGCCGCGCTCCAGGGGCTCGCACGGTTGTGGGTGCCCGATGGGGCCGACACCGTGGTTCGCGAGGTCGCGGCCACGGTCGGCTCCGACGTGCCCTTCTTTCTCGACGGCGGCACGGTGCTGGCGACCGGCCGAGGCGAGCGAACACGGCGTTTGGCTCCGCTGCATGAGCATTGGGTCGTGGTCGCGGTGCCGGTGTTCAGTGTCTCCACGCCGAGGGCGTATCACTGGTGGGATCGCACTCGGCGCGCGTCGACGTCTGCCCGTGCCGCTCCCGCGAGATGGAGACACCGGCTCGATCTGCTGTGCAACGACCTCGAGCCGCCGGTCATCGCGCGGCATCCGGAGATCGGTGAGACCGTCGCTCGTCTGCAGGCGGCCGGCGCGGCGCGCGCCGCCATGAGCGGGAGCGGGTCGTCGGTCTTCGGCCTGTTCTCCACGCGTGCCGCCGCCGTCGTCGCGCGTCGGCGGGTGCGTCGCCGCGGGTGGCGTACCTGGCTCACACGAACTATCAGCAACGCCGAGTGCAGGCGCCTTGCGGCGCCTGCACTCATCGACTAAAGTATTCTGTTTGCGCCATGTTCGGAAGGTGTCGCCATGCGTCAGCCGTCGCCGGGGCAGAACGGCCTGACCGCGGCGTGCCGCTACCGATGGGGCGTGGCCAAGCGGTAAGGCGCGGGACTTTGGATCCCGTATTCGAAGGTTCGAATCCTTCCGCCCCAACCACTCGCGAGGCGAGACGCGACGCCGCGGCACGCCACCACAGAGGGAACGACTCGTGCCGACGCACAACGGAGATCTGAAGATCTTTTCGGGAAGCGCCCACCCGGCGCTGGCCCAGGAGATCGCCCAGGGTCTCGGTGCCCCGATGGGACGGGCGGCGCTTAGACGGTTCTCGGACACGGAAGTCTCATTTCAGATCGACGAGAACATTCGTGGGACTGACGTGTTCATTGTGCAGCCGACGTGCACGCCGGTCGACCAGCATCTTGTCGAGCTGTGCGTCATGATCGACGCGTTCCGACGGTCGTCCGCGGCCCGCATCACCGCGGTGATCCCGTACTACGGCTACGCCAGGCAGGACCGCAAGGACAAGCCGCGCGTCCCGATCTCGGCCAAGCTCGTAGCCAACCTCCTGAGCGCCGCCGGCACGAATCGCGTGCTGACGATGGATCTGCACAAGGCGCAAATCCAAGGGTTTTTCGATATTCCCGTTGATCATCTCTTCGCGGCACCGGTCTTTATCGACTACTTGTCCCGCACGGAGCTGAGCAAGGACGTGACGATCGTCTCCCCGGACGCCGGCGGCGTGGAACGTGCCCGCGCGTATGCGAAGCGACTCGATGCCGACCTCGCGATTATCGACAAGCGTCGATCCGGGGACGGACATGCCGAAGTGCTGCACGTGGTTGGCGAAGTCAAGGACCGCGTGTGTATTCTGCAGGACGACATCGTCGATACCGCGGGGACGCTGCAACAGGCGTCACGGGCCCTACGCGAGAGCGGGGCGGCCAGCGTGATAGCGTACGCGGTGCACGGCGTGTTGTCGGGACCCGCGTTCCAGCGTATCGAGGATTCGGCCCTCGAGAAGCTGATCGTGAGCAACACCATTCCGCTTCGCGACGAGTTCGCCACGTCCGACAAGGTACTGGTCTTGTCGGTGGCCGGCTTGCTCGGCAAAGCCATCCAAAGCATTCATCAAGAAACGTCGGTGTCGTCCCTGTTCGTGTAGGCGCGGCATCGAGCCTGATAAAGGACTGACGTATGGAAGCCACGCTGGCGGCGACAACCAGAGACACGCGCGGTAAAAACGAGGCCCGACGATTGCGCGTCACCGGACGTGTCCCGGCCGTGGTCTACGGCGGTGAGGCGAAAGACGCGATCGCCGTGTCAGTCGACCCGATCACGCTGTTGGGCATCCTCCATTCCGATTCGGGCGTCAACACGCTGATCGACTTGAAGCTCGATGGCGGCGAGTCGGGTCAAGTGCTCGTGAAGGACTTTCAACTCGATCCGGTCTCGAGCGAGCTGCTGCACGTCGACTTCTACCGCCTGGCCATGGACAAGGCGATCACCGTGACGGTGCCGGTGACCATCGTGGGCGAGGCGATTGGCGTGAAGAACGAGGGCGGGTTGCTCGACTTCGTGACCCGGGAGGTGCAGCTCGAGTGCATGCCGACCGAGATTCCCGAGCACATCGAGGTCAACGTTAGCGAGCTGACCATTGGAGACGGCGTCCGCCTGCGAGAGGTCGTCGCGGGGGCGTCGTGGACGCCGATCAGCGAGCTCGAAACCTTGCTCGTGCACGTGACGCCGCCGAAGGTGGAAGAGGAGCCGGAGGTGGAAGAGGCGGCGGCCGAGGGTGAGGGCGGCGAGCCCGACGTGGCGAAGAAGGGCAAGGCCGAGGGCGACGACACCACCGGCGGTGGAGACACATAGCGGCTAGGATTCTTGTGCTCGCGGAGGCCGCGTGAAGCTGATCGTCGGTCTTGGCAACCCGGGGGCGAAGTACCGCGGCACGCGACATAACGTCGGTTTCGATGTTGTCGACCTCGTTGCCGATCGGCGTGGTCTGGCGTTTGCAGCCTGCCCCGTCGCTGCGCTCATGGCAAGGGAGCGCGGACCCGAGACGAGGGTGATGCTGGCCAAGCCGCTGACGTTCATGAATCTGAGTGGCGGCGCCGTTCAGGGGCTGCGCCACTACTACCGGATCGAGCCGGAGGCTCTACTCGTCGTTGCCGACGACGCCAATCTTCCGCTCGGGAAGTTGCGGGCCCGCCCGCAGGGGTCGGATGGTGGGCACAACGGTCTCGGCTCGATTATCGAGTCGCTCGGCACCGACCAGTTCGCTCGGTTGCGGGTCGGCGTGGGGCGCGGCGATGACCGACGCGCCCTCGCTGACCATGTGCTGGCGCGGTTCGACGCCGAGGAGGGCGAGGAGGTCGACTGGGCCATCGACCGCGCCGCCGAGGCGGTGGAGGCGTTTGTCGAGCACGGAATTGATACGATGATGAATCGGTTCAACCGCTCTGAAGAAGAAGAAGCCGAGGCGGACTAATCCATAGCTCCTTGCCGCCACTGGGATGGCGGCCGTCGAGTCCGAAAGGAGACCGATGAGCGATTCACGACAATACGAATTGGTGTACGTCGTCAGTCCGGATGTGGCTGAGGACGGCGTGGCCGAGCTGCACACCCGCATCGAGGAGATCGTGCAGCAACTCGAGGGCAGTATCGACAAGACCGACAACTGGGGACGTCGCCGGCTGGCGTATGAGATTAACCGCCATCGCGAGGCGACGTACGTCCTCGAGCTGGTGAGCGGGCCGGCGTCGATGCTGGCGGAGCTCGACCGGCGGCTGCGGGTCATGGACGAGCTCCTGCGACATCTGATCGTACGCGTCGACGAGGATCTACGAAAGGCCGAACGCGCACGTGTACGGCGACAGTCCCGCCAACAGAAGCGGCTGGCTGCCAAGGGAGTCACCGCCGGGAGCGCGGCCGACGCTGGGCCGCCCACGGCGGAGGGTGACGTCGCGCCAGCGACGTCTACAGCGCCTGCGGCGGACGCCGCGGCGACAGCGGAGGTGACGACGGAATGAGTAACGGCCGTGGCGGACGACGACCGGCGAAGAGTAAAGAGAAGAGCGGCGGCGGACGGCGCGGCGGCGGGATGCGTCGACGCAAGGTGTGTCGGTTCTGTGTCGACAAGATCGACTACATCGATTACAAAGATGTCCGTGTGCTCATAATGGCAATTCCTGAACGCGGCAAGATCCAGCCCCGGCGTCTGTCGGGCACGTGCGCGAAGCATCAGCGCAAGCTAACGACGTCGGTCAAACGTGCGCGCCAGCTCGCGCTCATTCCCTGCGTGACCGACTAGCGCGATGACACCGACTGAGCGAGGATTGAGATGGAAGTTATCCTAAGGGAAACAATCGACAACCTGGGTCGCCGGGGCGAGGTTGTCGACGTGAAGAACGGCTACGCGCGCAACTACCTGTTGCCGCAGAAGCTCGCGTTGCTCGTGACCGACGCGAACAGGCGGCAGGTCGACCGTGAGCGCGAGGCGTCCGAGGAGCGGGAAGCCGAGGAACGCAAGGTCGCTGAGCGCTACGCCGCGCGCCTGCAAGCGGTTGAGTGCGTGATCGCCCGCCGCGTCGGCGAGACCGACACGCTCTATGGCTCGGTGACGGCGGCGGACATCGCCGAGTGTTTTGAAGGGCAGCAGCTCGAGGTCGACAAGCGCAAGATCCAGCTCGGGGAACCAATCAAGGAACTGGGCGAGTTCCCGGTCGCCGTGCGGCTGCATCGTGACGTGACCACTGAGATCACCGTGAAGGTCGTCAAGGAAGTGATCGAGACGGCCGCCGCTGACGGGTCGGAGACCCCACCCGCATCGGCGTAGCGCTACGTCGTCATCTCCGCCGGGGTTCCGTTCCCAGGGGACTTATCCACGAACCACGGTGACGGGACACGAGTCGCGATATGGCCCCCTCAGCCACGGCCCCCGCCGAAAAGCCGCTCCCGCACAACCTCGAGGCCGAACGGTGTGTACTCGGCGCCATTCTGATTCATAACGACGCCTTCAACGTTGCTTCGGAGCTCATCGATGCCGAAGACTTCTTCCGAGACGCGCACCGACGCGTCTTCGACAAGATGGTCGGCCTCAGTGAGCGGGGCCATGCGATCGACTTTGTCACGCTGAAGGACGAGCTCAGTCGAACCGGCGATCTCGACGAGGTCGGCGGCCCCGCCTACATCTCGGCGCTCGCCGACGGCGTGCCGCGTTCGACCAACGTCGAGCACTACGCCCGCATCGTTAAAGAGAAGGCGACCCTTCGCAATCTCATTTACTCCGCAAACAAGATCGTCGCCACGGCCTACGCGGCCGAGGACGATGCCGACGCCGTGCTCGACCGCGCGGAGCAAGAGATCTTTTCGATCGCCGAGGACCAGATCCATACCGGCTTCGTGCCGCTGAGCGCGCTGGTGCAGGACAGCTTCACGACGATCGAGCAACTCCAGGCGCACAAGAGCGTCGTCACCGGCGTCCCGACGGGCTTTGCCGATATCGATGAGTTGACGGCCGGGTTGCAGCCGGCCGACCTGATCATCGTCGCGGCGCGGCCATCGATGGGGAAAACGGCGTTCGTGCTCAACATCGCGCAGCACGTCGGTACGAAGACCGAGCGCACGGTCGGTTTCTTCAGTCTCGAAATGGCCAAGGAACAGCTGTTCATGCGGATGCTGACGACCGAGGCGCAAGTCGATTCCCACCGGTTTCGAACGGGACTGTTGAGCGAGGTCGACTACGGCAACTTATCTGACGCCATGGGCAAGCTGTCTGAGGCGCGGGTGTTTGTCGACGATACGCCTGGCCTGGGTGTGTTGGAGATGCGGGCGAAGTCGCGCCGGCTCAAAGCGGAGCATGGCCTGGACCTGGTCATCGTCGACTACATCCAGCTCATGCAGGGACGTGGCCGCTTCGAGAACCGGACGCAAGAGCTCGCCGCCATATCTCGAGCGCTCAAAGGACTGGCCAAGGAGCTCAGCGTGCCGGTGGTGGCCCTGTCTCAGCTGAGCCGGGCCCCCGAATCACGCTCCGACCGTCGACCGCAGCTGTCCGACCTGCGAGAGTCAGGTGCGCTCGAACAGGACGCCGACGTCGTCATATTCATCTACCGCGAAGAAATGTATCAAGAGACGCCGGAGAATCAGAATCTGGCGGAGATCATCATCGGCAAGCAACGCAACGGCCCGACCGGAAACGTCAAGCTGGCCTTCCTCAAGCAGCAGACCCGTTTCGAGAGTCTGACCCGGGACTACCAATAGAGACCGGTGGTTCGACCGACTCATGCGGTCGTCGATCTCGACGGCCTGACCGCCAACTACCGCGCCATCGAACGCTACCTGGCTGCGGCCGACGTGTCGCCGCCGCCGCGCGTCATCGCGGTCATCAAGGCGAACGCCTACGGCCACGGTGCCGTGCAGGTCGCACGCGCGCTCGAACGGGCGGAGCCGGGCGCCGCCGGCTCGGCGCCCGTCCTCGCCTGCGCGGACATCGAGGAGGGTGTCGAGCTCCGTCGCGCCGGCGTCGAGGCACCGATTCTCGTCTTCGGCGCGTTGAGCGTGAGCGACCTCGCCGGCGTCTTCGAGCATCGCTTGACGCCGACGGTCTCCTCCCCGTCGGCCGCGCGCACGCTGGGAGAGGCGGCCGCCGCCCGCGGCACCCGTCTGGGGGTGCACCTCAAGATCGACACGGGCATGAATCGCTTCGGGTTTCGCCATGACAACCTCCGGGAGACGCTGCCAGAGGTTGTCGCCGCGGCGCACCTGTCGATCGACGCGGTGTATACCCACTTCGCGACTGCCGAGCACCCGGACGATCCGTTCTTTGCCGTCCAGCGCCAGCGATTCGAACATGTGCGCGCGGAAGCGTCGACGCTCGGGTTGTCCGACGTGTGGTGGCATGCGGCGAACAGCGCGGCGCTGCTGTGTGACCGGCGAACCTGGTACGACGGGGTGCGTCCGGGGCTCCTGTTGTACGGCATGGCGCCGCTCCCGCTCGAGACCGACCTCGATCTCCGCCCCGTCATGTCGCTGCGCAGCCGCGTCGTGGCGCTCAAGGGGATGCGTCGCGGGGAGTCGGCCGGATATGGAGCGCGGTTCGTGGCGTCGCGGCCGATGCGCGTCGCGGTGGTGCCGGCGGGGTATGCCGACGGGCTTGATCTCCGGCTCGGGGGACGCGGGAGCGTGCTCGTCGGTGGCGTCCGCGCGCCAATCGTCACGGTGGCGATGGACTCCACCACGATTGATGTGACCGATATCTCCGTCAACCCGGGGGACGACATCGTCGTCCTCGGCGAGCAGGGGGACGAGCGGATCGGCGCCCGCGACATCGCGAAGGCGATCGGCACCACTCCGCACGAGGTGCTGTGTCGCGTCGGGACTCGTATCGAGCGGACCTATACACTGGCACGAACAGCCCGATAGCGTGAGGAGCCCGCGGTGAAAGCAAAGGCGGCCCGGACCGTGTTCGTCTGTCAGTCGTGCGGGGCTCAGGCACCCAAGTGGGCCGGACGGTGCACGGATTGCGGTGCCTGGAACTCGCTGGTCGAGGAGCAGATCCGTCCGCTCGGCGTTTCAGGCAACGTCGCGAGGTATGGGCTCGCCACCGGGTCGAACGAGGCTCGTTTGTATGCCGACGTCGACATGGCGATGACGACGCGCCTCGCGAGCGGGTTTGGCGAGTTTGACCGCGTGCTTGGGGGGGGCATCGTCCCCGGGTCGGTCGTGTTGCTTGGCGGCGAGCCAGGGATCGGGAAGTCGACGCTCTTGCTGCAGGCGGCCGGCTGTGTCGCCGCCTCGATTGGTCCGGTCCTCTACGCCTCTGGCGAGGAGTCTGAGCATCAAGTCAAAGACCGCGGCCAGCGTCTCGAGATCGGTGACGCGCCACTGTACCTGCTGGCTGAGACCTGCCTTGAGCGAATCCTCGAGGAAGTCGACCGCCTTCAGCCCTCGCTCCTCATTGTCGATTCCATTCAGACGATCTTCTCGCTGAAGCTGCAATCGGCGCCCGGCAGTATCGGTCAGGTGCGCGAGACCGCGACCCATCTCCTCTTTACGGCGAAGCGGCGCAACCTCCCAATGTTTCTCGTCGGCCACGTGACGAAAGACGGGAGTCTGGCCGGCCCGAAGATCCTCGAGCATGTTGTTGACACGGTTCTTTACTTCGAGGGCGAGCGCCATCACTCCCATCGCGTTGTGCGCGCGGTCAAGAATCGATTTGGCGCCGTGAGTGAGCTCGGTGTTTTTGAAATGACCGGTACCGGATTGGAGCCGGTGCCCAATCCGTCACGTCTCTTTCTCTCCGACCGCGCGTCCAGTGTGCCGGGGTCCGTCGTTCTCTGCTCCGTCGAGGGGTCCCGGCCAATCTTGGTCGAAGTTCAGGCACTCGTGAGCAGCGGTGGGTATGGCGCGGCGCGGCGAATGACGAGCGGGATCGACCAGCAGCGTTTGTCGTTGCTCCTGGCCGTGCTCGAAAAACGGGCCGGACTCCATCTGGCCGGCGAGGATGTCTTCGTGAATGCCGCAGGCGGATTGGCGATCCACGAGCCTGCCGCCGACCTTGCCGTCGTGGCGGCGGTGGCGTCGAGCTTACGCAACCGCGGCGTGCGGTCCGAGACCGCGGTCTTCGGCGAAGTTGGCCTCGGCGGCGAGGTGCGGGGGACTCCGCAAGCGGCACTGCGCATCAAGGAAGCAGCACAGCTCGGCTTCACGCGGTGCGTGCTGCCAGACGCCAACCGAACCGACGCCCCACCCGGCTGCGAGCTCGTCGGGGTGTCAACCATCGAGGAGGCGTTGGAGGCGCTTATCGAGTGACGTTTCCGCCATTCCACTGGTGGCGCACGGTTTTCTGGTTGATCCCGGCGATCGTGGTCTACACGATCGTGCTGGGCGCGCTGTCACTGACCTCGATGTTGGTCGATCGTCGAGGCCACTTCGCCCACGGGTGCGCGCGTCTCTGGTCGTGGCTAATTCTCGCAACGACGGGGGTGCGTGTGCGGGCCGACGGCCACGAGCTGGTCGCGCCGGATCAGTCGTATGTCTTTGTCTCGAACCACCAGAGTATCTACGACTTTCCGATTCTCATCACGTCGATTCCAGCTCAGCTGCGGATCATCGCGAAGGCATCGCTCAGTTCGTTTCCCGTGCTCGGGTGGCACCTGCGCTACACCGGCCACCTGTTGATCGACCGGACTCGAGCGGGACGAGCGACGCTCGACAGCGTCGCCGGGTTGATGGGGCGGGGACACTCGCTCATCGTGTTTCCCGAAGGAACGCGCAGCGTCGACGGCGAGGTCAGGCGATTCAAGCGGGGCCTGTTCTCGCTCGCGATCGAAGCAGGCCTGCCAGTCGTACCGGTTGCAGTCATCGGTAGTCGGCACGTCATGCGCAAAGACCGGCTAATGACCTGTCCGGGCGACGTGGAACTCGTGATCCATGAGCCGCTGTCCACCGATGGCCTTGCCCTAGGTGATGCTGGCGCTCTCGCCGAGCGCGTTCACGACATCATCGCGACCGCGGTGCGCGCGCGACAGGGTGTCTCGGACGAGACGCCGCAGTCGGTACCCGAGGCGGCCGGTTCATGAGCTCATCTCATAAAGGCGGCGTGCTGAATGCGGGCGACATTTGTGAGGTGGGCTCATGAATCCTGAGATGGCCCGGGTGGAGGTTGCTGCCGCGCTCGCCTCTGCCGTTCGTCTCGGCGTGTTGCGATTCGATGACGTGTCGGTTCGACCGACGACGGGCGAAGACTTACGAACGGAGATTCCGAGCGCCGCAATGGAGGACATCGAGCGTGTCGCCAACGCGCGCATGCCGCTCGTGCGCGCCATGTACCGCCAGTTCGGCATGGATCCGACAAAAACACGCCCGTCATCCGAAGCGCTGCTGCGCCGCGTGCGGCGCCGGCGGCTCTGGCCTCAGATCAACACGCTCGTCGACCTCTGCAACCGCTGCTCGCTTGAGACGCAGCTCCCGTATGGTCTCTACGATGTCGACCAGATCGTCGGGTCTGTCGATTTGCGACTCGGCGGACGCGGAGCCGAATACGCCGGGATCGGGAAGCCGGCCGTGCACGTCGAAGGGCGACCGGTGCTCTTTGACGAGCGCGGTCCGTTCGGAAACCCGACGTCCGATTCCGCGCGCACCATGATTACCGTCCGTACGACCCGCGCGCTCGTCGTGGTCTACGCACCACGCGCCCTGGCTCGCGCCGACCTCGACGCGGCGATCGAATTGACCGCACGGCGCTTGTCGGCGAACGGCGCCTGTGAGAAAGGGCGGTGGATCGAGCCATGCGAGTAACCGTCGTCATTGCCGCCGGCGGGCTGGGCACGCGCGTGGGTGGCGATGTGCCGAAGCAGTTGCGGACCATCGGAGGGCAGACGCTGCTCGAGCACGCACTCCAGCCGTTCGACCAAAACCCGCGTGTCAACGACATCGTGATCGTCCTGCCCGAGGGGTTCGCCGGGGCGCTGCCGGCGGCGCTTCGGACTGTCGACACACCGGTTCGCTTCGTCACCGGCGGGGCCCGTCGCCAGGATTCAGTCGCGGCTGGCGTCGACCAGGTCGGGACCGACACTGACGTCGTCCTGATCCATGACGCGGCACGCCCGTTCTGTACGAACGAGATCGTCGATGCCGTCATTGATGCCGCGGCCGAGGCTGGAGCCGCCGTCCCGGCCATTCGGGCGAGCGATACCGTCAAAGAGGTCCGCTCTGATGATGCCGATGCCGGCGCCGCCCGGCGCCGGATTGTCCGCGCGACGCTCCCGCGAGATCACATCTATCTCGCGCAGACGCCGCAGGGGTTCGCGCTCGAGGTGATCAGGGCCGCGGTCGAACTTGGTCGACGCGGCGTGGTGGCAACCGACGAAGCGGTTCTTGTTGAGCGTAGCGGGCACGCCGTTCGCCTTGTCGACGGGGACGCGGCAAACTTCAAGGTGACGACGTCGGAAGATCTTGCGCGCGCCCGGGATCGGATCCAGCGGGCCGCCGACGGAGAGATGCCCACCGTGCGCGTCGGGGTCGGCTATGACTCGCATCGGACCGCCGCCGGTCGACGATTGATTCTCGGCGGCGTCGAGATCCCGCACGCAGTGGGGCTTGACGGGCACTCTGATGCGGATGCGGTCTGCCATGCCGTCACTGACGCGATCTTGGGCGCGGCGGCGGCGGGCGACATCGGCCGGCATTTCCCAGACACCGACCCGCGATGGAAGGACGCGTCGAGCATCGAGCTACTGCGGACGGCGGTGGACATCGTCGCCGAGCGCGGGTTGGAGGTCGGTAACGTCGATGTCGTGGTCATCGCCGAGCACGCGCGGATCCGGCCCCACGTTTCCGCGATGGTCGAGCAGTTGTCGTCGGCGCTCGGTGTCGACGCCGGCGCGATCTCCATCAAGGGTAAGACCGCAGAAGGAATGGATGCCATTGGCCGGGGTGAGGCGATCGCCGCCCACGCGGTCGCCACACTGGTGCCGAGGTGACTACATTCGCAGTCTGGGCGCGCACGGCGCGTGAGTCAGGAATGGCGACCGAGCGGCGTGGGGCTTTGGGGTCCCCACTAGCGAGGGAGCCAAGGGGTCCGGGGGAAGCTCCGGAGACTCACGCATGGTGCTCGAGGGCGATATTCCCCCGGTCTGAAGTTGGTTCGGGGCGGTAGGCCCAGTCTGAATGCAGATTTTCGGGATCAACCCAGTGCTGGAGGCGCTGCGCGCCGGGCGTGTGACGTCGTTGACCGTCAGCACCCAGCGTCGGACCGGGCTGAGGGAGCTGCTTCGGCTCGCCGAGGAACGGCAGATACCGATGAGACGTGCCGATCGGCGCGAATTGGACCAAGTGGCGAGCGGCCAGCACCATCAAGGGGTGGTGGCGACGGTACGACCGCGTACCACGGTGACACTCGAAGAGCTGGTAGCGGCATCGGACCCGGCACTGATTGTGATCCTTGATGGGATCGAGGATCCGCACAACCTCGGGGCTATCGCCCGAGTGGCGGAAGCGGCCGGCGCCGCTGGCTTGGTCATCCAGACGCGGCGGTCCGCTCCCGTGTCCGGCGCCGCGGTCAAGGCGTCAGCGGGGGCATTGGCACACCTCCGCGTCGCGTCGGTCGTGAACCTCCCGCGCGCGCTCGAGGAGCTCAAGGCCGCCGGTATTTGGGCCGTCGGGCTTGACGCGGCCGCGGAACAGTCGGTGTACGACGTCGACTTGCGGGTGCCGATCGCCCTCGTCATCGGTGGCGAGGGGCGTGGGCTTCGGCGATTGGTCCGGGAGCGCTGCGATTGGCGGGTTTCCCTGCCGATGGGGGGGCAGGTGGCGAGCCTGAACGCCTCGGTGGCCGCCGGAATTGCCCTATTCGAGGCCGTTCGACAACGGATGGGCTAGGGCGGTCGTGCGGAGTACGCCAAGGGCGAGCACAGCACGCCCCAGGCGGCCCGGAGTGGGGCAAAAGGGGCCCCGCCGAGGGCCGCCGGCGGGGTTCGGGGCCGCAGGCCCAGTCTAGGCAATTATTGCTGGGCTGGCACGAGCTGTGCTACAGTGATCAATTCGTCCGGCTGGCGTAGCTCAGTCCGGTAGAGCAGCTGATTTGTAATCAGCGGGTCGGGGGTTCGAATCCCTTCGCCAGCTCCACAGGCAACGAAAGCGAAGCGCAAAACTGTTCTCGGAAGGTGGGTTGTTGGCGTCCGTACCGACGCATGGGGGGCGCGTCGGTGAGGGGGCTCGAGTCAGGGATCACGGCAAACGCCATCCAGCCATAGAAGAAACGACAGTTCCTGTATCAGTTGTGTGAGAGTACGCGTTTGGCAAGTCGGCGCGCATGGTGGTCAGCTGACGCTGGACGGTCGACATCGGCGAGGTTGCGGAGCGGTCAAACGCAACAGACTGTAAATCTGTCGCCCTAGCGGCTTCGGAGGTTCGAATCCTCCCCTCGCCACCAGCCTTCGCTCGCCCTGAACGTTGTCGCGAGCGATGGTCAGGCAGGTTGGGTTTCGACGGAACGGTTGGCGGCAATGAAGGAACCGAAGGCGGGAGTAACTCAGTGGTAGAGTCACAGCCTTCCAAGCTGTTGGTCGCGGGTTCGATCCCCGTCTCCCGCTCCAGCCGTCGAAACGCCGTGGCCGAATCAGTCCCGTTGGACGGGAGCTGGCGTTACGGGCGCGCACAGGGCGCCCGCGCCGGAGCGGGGCTTCGGGGTTTCCGCGAGCGACGGCGGCAGGGTTTTCGGGGCCGTAGGCCCAGTCTGATGATTGGGCGCCGATGTAGCTCAGCGGTAGAGCGCGTCCTTGGTAAGGACGAGGTCACCGGTTCAAGCCCGGTCATCGGCTCCAGCCTTCGCTTGACGCGCGCCGTTGCCAGCGTCGAGCTACGGCTGGCAGGCCAGCGTGCGCGGGAGCGAAGGCGGGCCATCGAGAGGCGTTCACGTAGAGGAGCCTACATCCATGGCGAAAGAAAAATTCGATCGGTCGAAACCACATGTCAACATCGGGACGATCGGACACATTGACCACGGGAAGACGACGCTGACGGCGGCGATCACGTCGGTGATGGCGAAGCACGACCCGACGAATGCGGTGCGGTCGTTTGACTCGATCGACAACGCGCCGGAGGAGCGGGAGCGGGGGATCACGATTGCGACGGCGCACGTGGAATACACGACGGCAAACCGGCACTACGCGCACGTGGACTGCCCAGGGCACGCGGACTACATCAAGAACATGATCACGGGCGCGGCGCAGATGGACGGCGGGATTCTGGTGGTGGCGGCGACGGATGGACCGATGCCGCAGACGCGGGAGCACATCCTGCTGGCGCGGCAGGTGGGGGTGCCGTCGCTGGTGGTGTTCCTGAACAAAGTGGACGCGGTGGACGACCCGGAGCTGCTGGAGCTGGTGGAGCTGGAAGTGCGGGAGCTGCTGAGCTCGTATGAGTTCCCGGGGGACGACATCCCGGTGATCAAGGGGTCGGCGCTGAAGGCGTTGGAGGGAGACGCGGACGGCGAGAAGTCGATTGACGAGCTGATGGCGGCGGTGGACGCCTATGTGCCGATGCCGGAGCGGGACATCGACAAGCCGTTCCTGATGCCGATTGAGGACGTGTTCTCGATCTTGGGGCGGGGCACGGTGGTGACGGGCCGGGTGGAACGCGGCAAGGTGCTGGTGTCGGAAGAGATCGAGATTGTGGGGTTCGCGGAGACGCAGAAGAAGGTGGTGACCGGGGTGGAGATGTTCCGGAAGCTGCTGGATGAGGGCGTGGCGGGGGACAACATCGGGGTGCTGCTGCGGGGGACGGAGAAGGACGACGTGGAGCGGGGCCAGGTGTTGGCGAAGCCGGGGTCGATTACGCCGCACACGAAGTTCAAGGGCGAGGTGTATGTCCTGAACAAGGACGAAGGGGGGCGGCATACGCCGTTCTTCAACGGGTATCGGCCGCAGTTCTATTTACGGACGACGGACGTGACGGGGGTGGCGACGCTGCCGGAGGGCGTGGAGATGGTGATGCCGGGCGACAGCGTGAGCATCAGCGTGGAGTTGATCACGCCGGTGGCGCTGGAGAAGGGGCTCCGGTTCGCGATTCGCGAGGGGGGCCGGACGGTCGGCTCGGGGACGATTACGGAAATCGTGGAGTAACGGAGTAACGGACAATGCGGGACATCGTCATTCTGGCGTGCACCGAATGCAAACGCCGGAACTACAGCACGACGAAGAACAAGCGGAAGACGACTGACCGCCTGGAGTTCAAGAAATACTGCCGGTGGTGCCGCACGCATAAGCCACATCGGGAGACGAAATAGGCCAGTAGCTCAATTGGTAGAGCACCGGTCTCCAAAACCGGGGGCTGGGGGTTCGAGTCCCTCCTGGCCTGCCAGTTAGTCGCGACGGAATACGAGACCCTGTGGCGCGAGGTTCACAGGTGTTGCCGTAGAGGAAACGACATCGTGAAGTCGGCCATGTTGGAACACACGCGCGATGTGTCCCCCAAGGGCATTTTCGGCTGGTATAGCCGCGCGCGGATTTTCCTCGCCCAAGTGCGTAACGAGGTGGAAAAGGTCACCTGGCCGACGTGGAAGGAAGTGCAGGCGACGACGCTTGTGGTCATCCTCGTGTCGTTCATGTTTGGCATCTATCTCTGGGGCATCGACCTCGTCTTGGGCGAACTCGCACAGATGCTGTTCAGGGCGTTTGCGCCATGACCGACGTCAGCACGAAGCAGTGGTACATCGTTCACACCTACTCCGGATTCGAAAAGAAAGTGTCGGCATCGCTGCAACAGCGGGTGCAAGCGTACGGGCTTCAGCAGGAAATCGGTGAGGTGCTCATTCCGACCGAGGACGTTGTGGAGATGCGGGGCGGCAAGAAGATCGTCAGCTCCAAACGGTTCTTCCCCGGCTACATCCTGGTCGAGATGAACATGTCGGACAATGCGTGGCACGTCGTGAAGAACACGCCGAAGGTGACAGGGTTCGTCGGCGCCGGCGCGAAACCGACGCCTCTGACCCGTGAGGAGGTTGACCAGATCCTTCATCAGGTGACGGTGGCGGCGGAGCAGCCGAAGCCGAAGTACTCGTTCGACAAGGGAGATCAGGTTCGCATCAACGAGGGGCCATTCACGAGCTTCAACGGCGTCGTCGACGATGTGAACATCGACCGCAACACTCTGAAGGTGATGGTGACGATATTCGGGCGTGCCACACCGGTCGAGCTCGACTTCTTGCAGGTGGAGAAGATCTAGAGGCGCGGAACATGAGGATTAGGGATCAGGGACTAGCCTAGCCCCTAGTTTCGGAATGGCAAAAAAGGTAATCGGACTGATCAAGCTTCAGATCGCGGCCGGTAAGGCGACCCCCGCACCGCCCGTGGGGACGGCGCTCGGGCCGCACGGCGTCAACATCATGGACTTCTGCAAGGCCTTCAACGCAAAGACAGCCTGGCAGGAGGGGCTGATTATCCCTGCGGTGGTGACGGTGTACGCCGATCGATCGTACAGCTTCATTACCAAGACGCCGCCGGCGGCGGTCCTGCTCAAGCGAGCTGCAAACATCGCCAAGGGCTCCGGCGAGCCGAACCGAACCAAGGTTGGGACGGTGACGCGGCAGCAGGTTGAGGAGATCGCGAAGACCAAAATGGTCGACCTGAATGCGAATTCGATGGATATGGCGGTCAATATCATCGCCGGCACCGCGCGCTCGATGGGCCTGGAGGTCGAAGGGTGACGGCGAAGGCGCGCACGTGCGCGGGGGGGTCGGGGCGCAGCCCCGTCTAGTTCAGTCAGGTTGAATCATGGCGAAGAACGGAAAGCAGTTCTCAGCGGCCAAGGCCAAGGTTGACGACAAGCTTTACTCGATCGAAGAGGCGATCCCGCTCGTGCAGAGTCTGAAGTTCGCCAAGTTCGATGAGACGGTGGAGATAGTTATGCGCCTCGGTGTGAATCCGAAGCACGCCGATCAAATGGTGCGTGGAACGGTCGTGCTGCCGCACGGACTCGGCCGCAACAAGAAGGTGCTCGTGATCGCCAACGCGGACAAGCAAAAGGAGGCAGAGAGCGCTGGGGCGGACGATGTCGGTGGCGAAGAGTTCATAGAGAAAATTCAGGGCGGTTGGATGGATTTCGAGGCGGTCGTTGCAACGCCTGACATGATGCGCGCGGTTGGCAAGCTCGGCCGGGTGCTCGGGCCGCGCGGGCTGATGCCCAACCCGAAGACGGGGACGGTGACGCTCGACGTGGCCAAAGCGGTGCAGGAGATCAAGGCCGGTAAGGTCGAGTACCGCGTCGACAAAGCGGGCGTTGTCCACGCGCCGATCGGGAAGACGTCGTTCGACACCCAGAAGCTGATTGACAACGCCAACGCGTTGGCCACAAGTGTGCTCAAGGCAAAGCCAGTGGCGGCGAAGGGCAAGTACGTCAAGGGCGTCCATCTATCGTCGACGATGGGTCCGGGCGTTCGCGTCGATACGGCGAGCGTCGAGGCCGCGGCGAAGGCATAGGGATGGCGATTACCAGAGAGCAGAAAAAAGCGCAGGTCACGGACCTCAAAGCCGAGTTCGACGGGGCCGAGAGCGTCATTCTGGTCGACTACAAGGGCCTCGACGTGCCGCAGGCCACCGAGCTCAGACGGAAGGTGCGCGATGCGCAGGCGAGCTACCGCGTGGTGAAGAACTCCATCGCGCGGCGGGCGCTCGAAGGGACGCCGTTCGAATCACTGGCGAGCCATTTCACTGGGACAACTGCGGTCGCGTACAGCAGCGCCGACCCGGTGACGCTGGCGAAAACCCTCGTCGAATTTGGAAAGACCGCGCCGGCATTGACCGTCAAGGTGGCGGTCGTGCAGGGGCAGGAGATTGAAGCGCCGGGCGTGGCCGATCTGGCTACGCTCCCGGGCCTACCGGAGCTCCAGGCGACATTGCTGATGGTGCTCCAAGCGCCGATGACACAGCTCGTGCAGGTGCTCAACGCGGTGCCGCGCGGTCTCATGAACGTATTGAGTCAGGTCGAGAAGAAGAAGTCGGAGGAGGAAGGCTGAGCATGGCTGAAGTGACCCAAGACCAAGTTGTCGACTACATCAAAGGGATGTCGGTACTCGAACTGTCGGAGCTCGTCAAGAAGCTGGAAGAAGAGCTCGGCGTGTCCGCGGCGGCGATGCCGATCGCGGTCGCCGGTTCGGCCGCTCCGGGAGCGGCCGCACCGGCCGAGGAGCAGACCGAGTTCACCGTCAACTTGACCGACATCGGTGCAAAGAAGATCAACGTGATCAAGGCGGTTCGCGAGGTGACGAGCCTCGGTCTCAAGGAAGCCAAAGATCTCGTGGAGAGCGCACCGAAGGCGATCAAGGAAGGTATTCCGAAGGGCGAAGCAGAGGCGCTGCAGAAGAAGTTCGAAGCAGTCGGCGCCACGGTCGAGATCAAGTAGGTGCGAGTCTGAGATTTGACGCTGTGTGTATGACGGGCGCCGTCCGCGCGGCGCTTCGTGTGCAACGCTTGCCCGGCTCTGTCGGGCCGGCACGCTGGCGCTTTGGCGCCCGGTCGTCGCGTATCACTGTTATCGCCACACGACCCGTTTTCTGATCGACGCAGAGGACTTCAACGTGAAGCATATCCTGCCCAAGAACGTCTATCGCGAGCGCATCGATTTTTCGAAGATTCGCGCCACCGTTCCGATTCCCAACCTCATCGAGATCCAAAGGAAGTCGTACGCGCGCTTCCTCCAGATGAATCTGATGGCGGCCGAGCGTGAGGACGCTGGTCTCCAGTCGGTCTTCAAATCGGTCTTCCCGATTAGCGATTTTCGTGAGAACTCGTCGCTGGAGTTCATCGAGTATTCCATCGGCAACTGGGAGTGCAAATGTTCGCGACTCTCGGGTCTGCAGCATCTGCGGCAGCCGTGCGAAGGGTGCGGCGCGACCCTCGAAGCCGATCCGCTGGGCGAGCACGAAGTCGTGTGTCAGTCGTGCGGCCGCGCCAACAACGCCCGTGGGGTCCAGTGCGACGTCTGCGGAAACACCGTCGGCTTGAAGCTCAAGTACGACGTCGAGGAGTGTCAGGAGCGGGGCATGACCTATGCGGTCCCGCTCAAGGTCACCATCCGGCTCGTCGTCTGGAATAAGGATCCCGAGACCGGCGTGAAGACGATCCGCGACATCAAGGAGCAGGAGGTCTACTTCGGCGACATCCCGTTGATGACCGACAACGGCACGTTCATCATCAACGGCACCGAACGCGTCATCGTGTCGCAGCTGCACCGGTCGCCCGGTGCGTTCTTCCATTCCGAGGACAAGGCCGCGTTCGTCGCTCAGATCATTCCGTATCGCGGGTCGTGGGTCGAATTCGAGTACGACGCCAAGAACTTGCTTTATGTGCGTATCGATCGCAAGCGCAAGTTCCTCGCGACGGTGTTCATGCGTGCGCTCGGACTGCGGTCGGCGGATGACATCATCCGCGCGTTCTATGTGGTCGAACGTATCGCGACCAAGGGTCCGGCGCTCGCATGGACGCTGAGCGACACGCTCGTTCGTCGGCGCATCGCCAGGGACCTTGAGGTGCCGGGGACCGACCACGTGGTGAAGGGTGGCAAGCGCTTGACACGGGCCGCGGTCGAAGGGCTCAAGGCGGCGGGCGTCGAGACGGTCGAGATTTCGGACGCGGAGCTCGAAGGCGCATTTGCCGTTTCGGATATCGTCGACCCAGCGACGGGAGAGGTCATTCTCGACGCCAACGAGGAGATCACGCCGCGCATCATTTCGATGGCGCAGGAGAAGGAAGTCGAGTCGATTGAGCTGTTCTTTCCCGAGGCGGATAAGGTCGGACCCGTTCTCTCGACGACGTTGAAGAAAGACGCGATTCGGACGCATGAGGAGGCGCTGATCGAGATCTATCGGCGGCTGCGACCGGGTGACCCTCCGACGCTCGACAGTTCGCGCACGCTCTTCGAGAACATGTTCTTCAACCCGCAGAAGTACGATTTTTCCCGGGTTGGTCGGCTCAAGCTCAACACCAAACTCGAACTCGAGACCCCGCTCGATGAAAAGGTTCTGCACCCGCAGGACTTCTACGAGGTGATCAAGTATCTGCTCACGCTTCGGCGCAGTCCGTTGAACGTCGATGACATCGACCACTTGGGGAATCGGCGCGTTCGATCGGTCGGCGAGTTGCTCGAGAATCAGTTCCGGATCGGGTTGGTGCGGATGGAGCGGGCCATCAAGGAAAAGATGTCCGTCTACCAGGAGATGGCGACGGCCATGCCGCACGACCTCATCAATGCGAAGCCGGTCATGGCGGCGATCCGCGAGTTCTTCGGGTCTTCGCAGCTTTCGCAGTTCATGGACCAGACCAATCCATTGTCCGAGATTACGCACAAACGGCGGCTCTCGGCGCTCGGTCCGGGCGGACTCTCGCGTGAGCGCGCTGGGTTCGAGGTGCGGGACGTCCACCCGACGCACTACGGCCGCATCTGTCCGATCGAGACGCCGGAGGGTCCGAACATCGGACTGATCTCGTCGCTGTCGTGTTATGCCCGGATCAACGAGTTCGGTTTCATCGAGTCGCCCTATCGCAAGGTCAAGGACGGGCGGGCGCTCGACTACGTCCACATCACGAACGCCGGCGGCACGAAATTCAAGGTCGGCGACATCGTCGAAGCGACGGAGGCCGAGGCTGAGAACTCGAGCGCGAAGAATCGGAAGAAACACGGGGCGGAATACGATCCGTACTCGTTCTATCTCTCAGCGTGGGAGGAAGACCGGTACGTCATCGCGCAGGCCAACGCGCGGCTCGATGACCAGGGCAACCTGATCGACGAGCGTATCAACACCCGACAGGCGGGAAATTTCGTCCTGTCGCCGCGCGACAAGATCCAATACATCGACGTGTCGCCCAAGCAACTGGTCTCGGTGGCGGCGTCGCTGATCCCGTTTCTCGAGAACGACGACGCGAACCGGGCGCTCATGGGCTCCAACATGCAACGGCAGGCGGTGCCATTGCTGCGCGCGCGCGCGCCATTCGTCGGGACCGGGATGGAGTACATCACGGCCCGCGACTCCGGGGCGGTAGTGACGGCGAAGCGTGCCGGGAGTGTGGACTTCGTCGATTCGAAGCGGATCGTGGTGCGCGTCGAAGGCGAGCAAGTGGGCGCCGCCGACCTGTCGAACGAGATGGGTGCCGATATTTACAACCTGACGAAGTTCCGCCGATCCAATCAGAACACCTGCATCAATCAGAAGCCGATTGTGCGCGTCGGTCAGAAGGTCGACAAGGGACAGGTCCTTGCCGATGGGCCGTGCACCGAGCTCGGCGAGCTCGCGCTCGGTTGCAACGTGCTGGTCGCCTTCATGCCGTGGCGGGGGTACAACTTCGAGGACGCGATCCTGGTCTCCGAGCGCATGGTACGCGACGACTACTACACCTCGATTCACATCGAGGAGTTCGAAATCGAGTCGCGTGACACGAAACTGGGGCCTGAGGAGATCACACGCGACATTCCGAACGTCTCCGAGGGATTCCTCAACGACCTCGACGAGAGCGGCATTATCCGGATCGGTGCTTACGTCAAACCGTCAGACATTCTCGTGGGGAAAGTCACGCCGAAGGGCGAAACGCAGCTCACGCCTGAGGAAAAACTGCTCCGTGCCATCTTCGGTGAGAAAGCCGGAGATGTCCGCGACGCATCCTTGCTCTGCCCGCCCGGCATCGAGGGCATCGTCGTGGAAGTCAAGATCTTTTCCCGCAAGGGTATCGAGAAGGACGATCGGGCCAAGTCGATCGAGGCCGAAGACCTCGAGATGATGGAGAAGAACCTGCAGGATGAGATTCGGATCCTGCATGACGAAGTCAAGAAACGCCTGGTGCCGATGCTCGAGGGGCAGTCGCTGGCGGCTGACCTTCACAACGAATTCGGCTCCGAGCGGCTTTTCGAGAAGGGGACCGTCCTGACCGGCACGATGGTGCAAGGACTCCCGTACGCCGACCTTGCGCGCGCCCATATCGATACCGACGATCCGCGGCTCGACAGCGACCTTCGGAGCCTTGAGGACCGAACTGGGCGCCAGGTCGAAGTGATTCGGCAGCTGTTCGAGGAGAAGAAGGAGAAGATACGCCGGGGCGACGAACTGCCGCCTGGTGTGATCAAGCTTGTCAAGGTCTTCGTCGCTATGAAGCGGAAGCTCTCGGTGGGCGACAAGATGGCCGGCCGACACGGAAACAAAGGCGTGATCGCGCGGATCTTGCCCGAAGAAGATATGCCGCATCTGCCCGACGGCACGCCGGTTGAGATCGTGCTCAATCCGTTGGGAGTGCCGTCGCGGATGAACGTCGGTCAGATTCTCGAGACGCATCTCGGGTGGGCGGCCCACGCCCTCGGTCTGTACTTCGCCTCGCCGGTGTTCGACGGGGCGCGGGAGGTCGAGATCAAGAAATGGCTCAAGGAGGCCGGGCTACCGACGGGTGGCAAGACGACGCTCTACGACGGCATGACGGGCGAGGCGTTCGAGCAGGACGTCACCGTCGGCTATATCTACATGTTGAAGCTATCCCACCTCGTCGATGACAAGATCCACGCGCGCTCGATCGGGCCGTACTCGTTGATCACACAGCAGCCGCTGGGCGGCAAGGCCCAGTTTGGAGGGCAGCGGTTCGGCGAGATGGAAGTGTGGGCGCTCGAGGCATACGGTGCCGCGCACATCCTTCAGGAGCTACTGACTGCGAAGTCGGACGACGTCACCGGTCGCGCCAAGATCTACGAAGCGATCGTCAAGGGTGACGCGTCGTTCATTCCTGGCTTGCCGGAGTCGTTCAATGTGCTCATTCGCGAGCTGCAGGCGCTGTGCTTGGACGTCGACCTGATCAAGACGAAGAAGAAGCCGATTATCGAAGCCGTGGCGACCGAGGCGGACGGCGAGGATGCGGCCGAGGCTGCCGACGGCGAAGTGGAAGTGCCGGCCGAGGCGGAGGCATAGGCCGTTATGCACCGTGACGGCCATGGCGCGCACGTGCGCGCCTCGCGGGCGCGGAGTGGGGCTTTCGGGGTCCCAACGGAGCGTCCGCGTGGGGTTTGGGGCGAAGCCCAGACTAACAAGGCATAAGAAAGGGACTCCATGCGACCGAGTTTTGCAGACCGGGGCTCTTTGTCCGTCGAGTTCGACGCGATTCGGATCAGTCTCGCCTCGCCAGAAAAGATCCTGTCGTGGTCGCACGGCGAGGTGACAAAGCCGGAGACGATCAACTATCGCACCTTTAAGCCGGAGCGCGACGGGCTCTTCTGCGCGAAGATCTTCGGACCGGTGACTGACTGGGAGTGCTTGTGCGGCAAGTACAAGCGAATGAAGCACCGGGGCGTCATCTGCGACAAGTGCGGCGTCGAAGTGACCCAGGCCAAGGTTCGACGCGAGCGTCTCGGTCACATCACGCTCGCCACGCCGGTGAGTCACGTCTGGTTCTTCAAGGGACTGCCGAGTCGGATTGGCCACCTGTTGGACATTTCGTTGCGCGACCTCGAGCGCGTGCTCTACTTCGAGGCGTACGTCGTTATCGATCCCGGCGAGACCGACCTCAAGCAGAATCAGCTGCTGACCGAAGAGCAGTATCGCAAGGCGCGCGAGGAGCACAGCTCCAAGTTCCACGCGCAGATGGGAGCGGAGGCGATCAAGGAGCTTCTCCGTCGGGTCGAGGTTGAGGATCTCGCCGTCGAATTGCGCGAGAAGATGCGCAACGAGACATCGGCTCAAAAAAAGCTCAAGTTCGCCAAGCGGCTGAAGGTGGTCGACTCGTTCCGGCGTTCGACGAACAAACCGGAATGGATGATTCTCGATGTAATTCCCGTTATACCTCCAGAGCTGCGGCCGCTTGTCCCGCTCGACGGCGGTCGATTTGCGACTTCCGACCTCAACGACCTGTACCGTCGCGTCATCAATCGGAACAACCGGCTCAAGAAGCTGATTGAGCTGAAGGCCCCCGATGTCATTATCCGCAACGAAAAGCGGATGTTGCAGGAGGCGGTCGATGCGCTCTTTGACAACGGCCGTCGGGGCCGCGTCCTGCGTGGCGCCAACAATCGGCCGCTGAAATCGCTGTCCGACACCCTGAAAGGGAAGCAGGGACGCTTCCGTCAGAATTTGCTCGGGAAGCGTGTCGACTACTCCGGGCGGTCGGTCATCGTTGTCGGTCCCGAGCTGAAGCTGCACCAGTGCGGCCTCCCGAAGAAGATGGCGCTCGAGTTGTTCAAGCCGTTCATCTACAACAAGCTCGAGCAGCGCGGTATGGTGTCGACGATCAAGCAGGCGAAGGAGATGGTCGAGCAGTATGAGCCAGAGGTGTGGGACATCCTCGAGGAGGTGATCCGCGAGCACCCCGTGCTGCTCAATCGCGCGCCGACACTGCATCGACTCGGCATTCAGGCGTTCGAGCCGGTCCTCGTCGAAGGTAAGGCGATTCGTATCCATCCGCTTGTCTGCACGGCGTTCAACGCTGACTTCGACGGCGACCAGATGGCGGTGCACGTGCCTCTGTCGCCGGAGGCGCAGATTGAGGCGTCGGTGCTCATGATGTCGTCGCACAACATCATGTCGCCATCGAACGGCGTGCCCATCACCGTTCCATCACAGGACATCGTGCTTGGGTGCTATTACCTGACGAAGAGCAAGCCGGGCGCCAAAGGCGAGGGCCGCGTGTTTGGCACGCCAGACGACGTGCTCCTGGCCCTCGAATCGGGCGTTGTCGAAACGCTGACTCCGATTCGGCTGCGTCTCAGCGGTCCGTTCATGGACCTGACGATCGGCCGCGACGATCAAGACGTGCTCCACACGGCGGTGCAGGATCTCGAACGGCAAATCGTCAGCACCACGGTGGGCCGGGTCATCTTCAACAACACACTTCCAGACGCGATTCCCTTCATCAACGGGCTCCTCAAGAAGAAAGGGTTGCAGCAAGTCGTTCAGTACAGCTATCTGCGCCACGGGTTGGAGCTTACCGTCGAAATGCTCGACAGCCTCAAGGACCTCGGGTTTCTCTACGCCACCAAGTCCGGGATGTCGATTGGCATCGACGACCTGGTCATTCCGGGGGAGAAGGCCGAGCTCGTCGCCGGGGCGAATCGTGCAGTTATCCGCGTGGAGCAGCAGTACCTCGAAGGCGCGATTACCAACGGCGAGCGCAAGAATAAGGTCATCGCGATCTGGTCTGACGTCACCGAGAAGATCGCAGACGCAATGTTCAATGAGATGGAAGACACCGACGACGAAGGTCGCTCGTTCAACCCCGTCTACATCATGGCCGACTCCGGCGCCCGTGGAAGCAAGCAGCAGATTCGGCAGCTCGCTGGGATGCGTGGTCTCATGGCGAAGCCGTCCGGCGAGATCATCGAGACGCCGATTACGTCGAACTTCCGCGAGGGGCTGGATGTGTTGCAGTACTTCATCTCGACGCACGGCGCGCGAAAGGGTTTGGCCGACACGGCTCTCAAGACTGCCGATTCCGGCTACCTCACGCGGCGGCTCGTTGACGTGGCGCAGGACGTCATCATCTCCGAGGTCGACTGCGGCACGCTCGACGGTATCGAGTCCCGAGCGATCGTCGAAAGTGGCGAGATCATCGAGCCGCTGCGAGAGCGGATCATCGGCCGCGTCTTGCTCGAGGCGGTGAACGACCCGTTCAGCGGCGAGAGCATCGCGGAGGTGAATTCTGAGATT
This sequence comes from Vicinamibacterales bacterium, assembly GCA_963662965.1. Taxonomy (GTDB): domain Bacteria; phylum Acidobacteriota; class Vicinamibacteria; order Vicinamibacterales; family UBA8438; genus DTWD01. Next base: position 2,695,204 of record OY759970.1, read on the forward strand.
GGCGAAGAGCTGGCAAACGATATCCAAGAGGCTGGCATCGAGAAGGTCAAGATTCGGTCGGTGCTGACCTGCGCCTCTCGCCGCGGCGTCTGTGCCCACTGTTACGGGCGCGACTTGTCCACTGGCATGCTCGTCGAGCTGGGGTTGGCCGTGGGTGTCATCGCCGCGCAGTCGATTGGCGAGCCGGGCACGCAGCTGACGATGCGCACGTTCCACATCGGTGGCACCGCGTCGCGAGTGTCGGAGCAGTCGACGCTCGAGAGCAAGCATGCCGGCACGGTGCGGTTCGAGAGTGTGCAGGTGGTCGAAAAGAAGGGCGGCTCACTTGTTGTGATGAACCGGACCGGTTTTCTTGTCGTGCAAGACGCAAAGGGTCGCGACCGCGAGCGCTACGCCCTGGTCTACGGCGCGAATCTTCGGGTACGCGACGGGCAGGACGTCGAGCCGGGCCAAACGCTCGTCGAGTGGGATCCCTACACGTTTTCGATCCTGACGGAACAATCGGGCACGGTGAAGTTCAAGGACATCATCGAGGGGATGACGGTGCACGAGGAGGTCGACGGGGTGACCGGCCTGATGCGGTTGATCATCGTCGATTCGCCAGACGAGAAGAAGCAGCCGATGGTCGAAATCCGGAATAGTGCCGGTAAAGCCGTCCGCCGCTACCACATGCCTTCGCATGCGCACCTGATGGTCGGTGACGGCGACTCGGTGAATGCGAGCGACGTGCTCGCCAAGATCCCGCGGGAGACGACCAAGACCAAGGACATCACCGGCGGATTGCCGCGCGTGGTCGAGTTGTTCGAGGCGCGTAAGCCGCGTGAAACTGCCGTCATCAGCGAGATCGATGGCATCGTGAAGCATGGCGGCATCGTCAAAGGACTCCGCAAGATCCTCATCGTGCCGGAAGAAGCTGACGCGGAGGCTCGCGAGTACTCGCTGCCCCGCGGGGTCCATGTCAACGTGCAGGACGGTGATCGGGTTCGTGCCGGCGAGCCGCTGATGGACGGTCCGTCGAACCCGCACGACATCCTGAGTGTTCTCGGCGAGAAAGCGCTTCACAGCTACCTCGTCAATGAGATTCAGGAGGTCTACCGTCTGCAGGGCGTCGCGATTAACGACAAGCACATCGAGGTGATGGTCCGCCAGATGATGCGGTGGGTGAAGATTGAAGACGTCGGTGACACGGAGCTCCTCGTCGACGAGCAGGTCGACAAGTTCCGCTTCCTCGCGGAGAACGAGCGCGTCATCTCGGAAGCTGGCCAGCCAGCGACCGGACGCCCGCTTCTGCTCGGAATCACGAAGGCGTCGCTGTCCACCGAATCGTTCATTTCGGCGGCATCGTTCCAGGAGACAACCCGCGTCCTGACGGAGGCGTCAATCTCCGGCAAGGTCGACCACCTGCGTGGGCTCAAGGAAAACGTGACGATGGGCCGGCTGATTCCGGCCGGGACCGGTTTTGACTACTACCGGCGCGTCCGGATTGAGGCCGATGAGCCGCCGCCGCAGTCCGCCGAAGAGCTTGAGCTCGAGCGTGAGATGGAGTACTTCGTCGACACCGACGACCGGCTCGGGACGGCCGGCGCGCTTGGCGCGCTCAAAACGCTAAGCTCGTTCGGCGCCGGCGTATCGGCTGGCACCGGGAGCGGCGGCGGTAAGGACAAGTAGTAGACGTGCGGACATCGCCAGGGTTCCAGAGTTCCAAGAGTTCCAGAGTTCCGAGTTCTGACGTACGCCCGGGATCTCGAACCCGGAACTTGGAACCCGGAAAGATACAGGTGGGCGCCTGGAGAGCGAAGACAAGGCGAAACTTGGGCCAGTTCCGTTGCGGCCAGTTCTTCGCCCGTGATAGAGTCAGAGGGTTTTGTCGGTGTTGGGACACCCTATCTAGCATCCGACCCGTCCGAAAGAGGCCCCGGTCGTACAGTTACCTCTTTCCAGAAGTTGGCACCTCGTCGACGCGAGTACGTCGACGGGTCGCCTACACGACGAGCACACTGAATTAGGGTTCAACCGGTCGACGGTGCCAAGCGCGCGTTGGAACGACGCGCGCTTCTAGGCCTCGGCCAACTTGTATGAGCGTAGGTCGCGCTGTCCGCATTGCCCGGCGCGACATCAGGGTAGGGAGTGCCCGTGCCGACGATTAGTCAGCTGGTTCGCAAGGGTCGGGAACAAATCGTCAATAAGTCGAAGAGTCCGGCGTTGCAGCGTTGCCCGCAGAAGCGCGGGGTGTGCGTCCGGGTGTTTACGCAGACGCCGAAGAAGCCGAACTCAGCGCTCCGCAAGGTCGCGCGGGTGCGTCTGACCAACGGCATCGAGGTCAGCAGCTACATTCCAGGCGAAGGCCACAACCTGCAGGAGCACTCTCTGGTCCTGATCCGAGGCGGGCGAGTGAAGGATCTGCCGGGAGTGCGCTATCACGTTGTTCGCGGCACGCTCGACACCGTGGGAGTATCCGGGCGAAAGCAGAGCCGGTCAAAGTACGGCGCCAAGCGACCCAAAGCGTAGCGACGCCCAGCCGCAGAGAAAGATTCCACCATGCCACGTAGACGCGAGGTTCCAAAACGCGAGGTCCCGGCGGACTCCGTGTACAACAGCACGCTCGTCACCAAGTTCGTCCGCATGATCATGCAGAGCGGCAAACGGAGCGTGGCGGAGGGCATCGTCTACGGCAGTCTCGACATTATCAAGGACCGCACCGGCGACGATCCCATCAAGATTTTCCGGAAGGCGGTTGACAACACGAAGCCTGCCCTTGAAGTGAAGTCGCGTCGCGTTGGCGGTTCCAACTATCAGGTGCCAGTGGAAGTGACGCAGAATCGCCGCCTTTCCTTGAGCATTCGATGGCTGACCGCGTACGCGCGGTCACGAGGCGACGGCAAGACGATGCGAGAGAAACTGGCGAATGAATTGATCGACGCATCGAATTTGCGCGGTGGCTCGGTGAAGAAACGCGAAGACACACATCGGATGGCGGAGGCGAACAAAGCGTTCGCGCACTACCGATGGTGAGGAGCTTTGTGTGCCTCCGCGGGCCGAAGCCGGCTTCGTTTGAACGCTCGCCGTTGGCGAGCTGGGCCTTTCGCCCATGATCGATGATGAACGCCCCGTTGGCTTCGGCGGGCGGAGGCCGGCTTTTCTTGAAACGGCCTGCCAGTGGGCAGGCCTTGGACCTTCGCACACGACCGATGGTGACGCGGGCGAGAGAGAGTAAGAACGAACGGTGACAACGGCTGAGCTAACGGCGCCATCGGAGAAGAGCGCGAAGGGTGCGAAAACGCGGGGTCGCACGACAGGAACGATGTCCAGAGAGGTTCAGCTCGATCGGACGCGGAACATCGGCATCATGGCGCACATCGATGCCGGAAAGACGACGACGACCGAGCGCATCTTGTACTACACCGGGATCACCTACAAGGTGGGTGAGGTGCACGATGGCACCGCGGTGATGGATTGGATGGAGCAAGAGCAGGAGCGCGGCATCACCATCACGTCCGCCGCCACGACCTGTGTCTGGCGTGACCACCGCATCAACATTATTGACACACCAGGGCATGTCGATTTCACCGCCGAGGTCGAGCGTTCGCTTCGCGTGCTCGATGGGGCGGTGGCGGTGTTCGACGCGGTGGGCGGTGTGGAGCCGCAGTCCGAAACGGTCTGGCGTCAGGCGGACAAGTACCGCGTGCCCCGGATCTGCTTCGTCAACAAGATGGATCGTGTGGGCGCCAACTTCGCAGGCACGATTGACCAAATCCGGACCAAGCTGGGCTCGAACCCCGTTGCGGTGCAGCTCCCGATGGTCGCAGACGACGACTTCGTTGGCGTCATCGACCTCGTGCGCATGCAGGCGGTGCGATACAACGATGAAACACTCGGGGCGGAATCGATCGTCGAGGACATCCCGGACGAGTATCGCGACGAGGCGATGGCGCTGCGCGAGCAGCTGGTCGAGAAGGTCAGCGAAGTCAACGACGAGCTGCTCAATAAGTATCTGCACGGCGAGCCGCTGCCCGAGGAGGAGATCCTCGCGACGTTGCGGCGTCGCACGGTCGAATCGGTTCGGAAGGAAGAGGCTCCGTTTGTGCCGGTCGTCTGCGGTTCGGCGTTCAAGAACAAGGGAGTGCAGCCGCTCCTCGACGCCGTGGTCGACTACCTCCCGTCCCCGGAGGATGTGCCGCCGATTGCTGGGATCCACCCCGATCGCTCCGAGTCTGACGACGACTACCTGGTCGAACGACCGGCGGACGACGCCGCACCGTTTTCCGCCCTCGCGTTCAAGGTGATGACCGATCCGCATGTCGGTCAGCTCACGTTTATCCGTGTCTACTCCGGCGTCATGAAGACCGGGGACTCGGTGTTCAATCCCGCTCGCAGCCGCAACGAGCGAATCGGGCGCTTGCTGAAGATGCATGCCAATAAGCGTGAGGAGATCAAGCAGGTGTACGCCGGCGACATCGCGGCCGCAGTCGGTCTCAAGAGCGTCAGCACCGGCGACACGATTTGCGACCCGCAGCATCCGGTGGTCCTTGAGTCGATGGATTTTCCGAGCCCGGTCATCAGCCTGGCGATCGAGCCGAAGACCAAGACCGACCAGGAGAAGCTCGGCCAGGGTCTGGCGAAACTCACGGCGGAAGATCCGACGTTTCAGGTGCGCACCGACGACGAAACCGGACAGGTCGTGATCTCCGGCATGGGCGAGTTGCACCTCGAAATTCTGGTCGACCGGTTGCAGCGCGAATTCGGCGTCGAGGCGAGCGTTGGTCGTCCGCAGGTGGCGTACAAGGAAACGCTGACCCATCAGGCCGAGGGCGAGTGTCGTCACGTCAAGCAGACCGGTGGGCGTGGCCAGTACGGCCACGTCAAGATCCGCGTCGTGCCTGGTCAGCCGGGGCATGGATTCGAGTTCGTCAACGACATCGTCGGCGGGTCCATTCCGCGTGAATACATCAAACCGATCGAGGACGGGATCCGTGACGCGATGACGACCGGTGTTCTCGCGGGGTATCCGATCGAGGACGTGAGCGTCTCGCTCTACGACGGGTCGCATCACGACGTCGATTCGTCCGAACCGGCGTTCAAGATCGCGGGAACGGCGGCGTTTCGTGATGCCGCGCGTCGGGCCGGAGCGGTGCTCTTAGAGCCGGTGATGCGGGTCGAGGTCGTTGTGCCAGAGGATTACATGGGCGATGTGATCGGCGACCTCAATTCGCGGCGCGGCAAGGTGCGTTCGATGGAAGCGCGCGGCGGCACGCAGATCGTCAACGCGCGCGTGCCCTTGTCGGAGATGTTCGGCTACGCGACTGAGCTCCGTTCGCGCACGCAGGGACGGGCCACGTACTCGATGCACTTCGATCGGTACGAGCAGGTACCGGACAGCGTCAGCGAAGAAATCGTAGCGCGCATTCAAGGGAGATGAGGACCTCGAGTGATGGCGAAAGAAAAATTCGATCGGTCGAAACCACATGTCAACATCGGGACGATCGGACACATTGACCACGGGAAGACGACGCTGACGGCGGCGATCACGTCGGTGATGGCGAAGCACGACCCGACGAATGCGGTGCGGTCGTTTGACTCGATCGACAACGCGCCGGAGGAGCGGGAGCGGGGGATCACGATTGCGACGGCGCACGTGGAATACACGACGGCAAACCGGCACTACGCGCACGTGGACTGCCCAGGGCACGCGGACTACATCAAGAACATGATCACGGGCGCGGCGCAGATGGACGGCGGGATTCTGGTGGTGGCGGCGACGGATGGACCGATGCCGCAGACGCGGGAGCACATCCTGCTGGCGCGGCAGGTGGGGGTGCCGTCGCTGGTGGTGTTCCTGAACAAAGTGGACGCGGTGGACGACCCGGAGCTGCTGGAGCTGGTGGAGCTGGAAGTGCGGGAGCTGCTGAGCTCGTATGAGTTCCCGGGGGACGACATCCCGGTGATCAAGGGGTCGGCGCTGAAGGCGTTGGAGGGAGACGCGGACGGCGAGAAGTCGATTGACGAGCTGATGGCGGCGGTGGACGCCTATGTGCCGATGCCGGAGCGGGACATCGACAAGCCGTTCCTGATGCCGATTGAGGACGTGTTCTCGATCTTGGGGCGGGGCACGGTGGTGACGGGCCGGGTGGAACGCGGCAAGGTGCTGGTGTCGGAAGAGATCGAGATTGTGGGGTTCGCGGAGACGCAGAAGAAGGTGGTGACCGGGGTGGAGATGTTCCGGAAGCTGCTGGATGAGGGCGTGGCGGGGGACAACATCGGGGTGCTGCTGCGGGGGACGGAGAAGGACGACGTGGAGCGGGGCCAGGTGTTGGCGAAGCCGGGGTCGATTACGCCGCACACGAAGTTCAAGGGCGAGGTGTATGTCCTGAACAAGGACGAAGGGGGGCGGCATACGCCGTTCTTCAACGGGTATCGGCCGCAGTTCTATTTACGGACGACGGACGTGACGGGGGTGGCGACGCTGCCGGAGGGCGTGGAGATGGTGATGCCGGGCGACAGCGTGAGCATCAGCGTGGAGTTGATCACGCCGGTGGCGCTGGAGAAGGGGCTCCGGTTCGCGATTCGCGAGGGGGGCCGGACGGTCGGCTCGGGGACGATTACGGAAATCGTGGAGTAGGAGACTGCTCATGGCTCAGGGCTCATGGCTCCCGGCTCATGGCGCGGACGGCGCCCGAAGCCTAAAGCCTTAGCCCTCAGCCTCGAGCACAACGCACATGGCGACGTTCAGCGACAAGATTCGCATTCGGCTCAAAGCCTACGACCATCGTCTGCTTGACCAGTCGACGACGGAGATCGTCGACACGGCGAGACGGACAGGGGCCCGGCTCGCGGGACCAATCCCGCTGCCGACCGACACGAACAAGTGGACGGTGCTTCGTTCCCCTCACGTCGACAAGAAGTCGCGAGAGCAGTTCGAGATCCGCACGCATAAGCGATTGATCGACATCTTCGAACCGACGCCGCAGACGGTCGACGCCCTCATGAAGCTCGACTTGCCCGCCGGCGTCGATGTCGAAATCAAGGCGTTCGGCCAGGAGCACGGGTAGTGGTGACCGGGATCATCGGACAAAAGATCGGGATGACGCAGGTCTTTAGTGCCGGCGGCACCGCGCAGCCGGCCACGGTACTGAAGGCCGGGCCGTGCGTCGTCGTGCAGCGTAAGAACGTCGACCGCGACGGCTACGACGCTGTGCAGCTTGGTCTGGTCGAGGACCGACCGGCGCGCGTATCGAAGCCGGTGGCCGGCCTGTACAGACGGGCCAATGTTCCCCCGACGCGCGTGCGCCGCGAGCTGCCGATTAGCGGCGATGGTGACGCGCCGGCTGAAGGCGAGCAGGTGCTGGCCTCGCTGTTCGAGACCGGTGATCAAGTGGATGTCACGGGCGTCAGTCGCGGCAAAGGGTTTCAAGGCGTCATGAAGCGCCATGGGTTTAGCGGCGGTGGCGCGACGCATGGCTCGATGTTCCACCGGGCGCCGGGCTCGATCGGACAGTCGTCGTATCCATCGCGTGTCTTGCGTGGCATGCGCGGCCCAGGTCGCATGGGTGGCGACAAGGTGACCGTCCGCAACCTGCGAGTCATCGATGTCGATGCGGAGCAGCACACGGTCATCGTGACCGGGGCCGTCCCTGGCGCGCCGGGCACCTATGTCGTGATTCGGAAGGCCGTGGCGCCGCGACGCCGGGTCGTCCAAGCCGACGCCGGGAAGAAGAAAAGAACAGGCAAGTGAGCGCGATAGCGACAGTGTGACACTATGACACTTGACGTGGTCAACGAGCAAAACGAAAAGGTCGACTCGCTAGAGCTGAGTGACGACCTGTTTGGCGGGCGGGTGGCAACCGGCTTGATCTGGGAGTCGGTCGTGCACGAACAGGCGTGCCGTCGACGTGGCACCCACGCGACGAAGACGCGCGGCCGGGTGAGCGGCACGGGCCGCAAGCCGTGGCGACAGAAGGGCACGGGTCGCGCCCGCGTCGGTGAAGCTCGGAACCCGCTCTGGCGTACTGGCGGGGTCGTGTTTGGACCGCAGCCGCGCAGCTACGGCTATCGCCTGCCGCGGAAAGTGGCGCTCAGTGCGTTGCGCGCCGCGGTGAGCCAGAAGCTGCGAGACGAAGCCGTCACCGTGCTCTCCGCGTTCACGGTGAGCGAGCCGAAGACACGGCTCGCGGTAGAGCTGCTCGACGGACTGGGCGTCTCGAGCAAGGCACTGCTGATCGACGTGCGACCTGACGACAACCTCCAGCGCGCCGTAAGCAACTTGCTCGGCGTACGCGTCGTGCCGTCGGGGCGCGTGACGGCGCGTGACGTGACTGACGCGAGACACGTGGTGGTCACGAAGGCCGCGGCCGAGCATCTGGCGCAGGTGCTGTCAACATGAAACAGACGGACGTTATTCGCCGGGCGATCGTGACGGAGAAGACGACCCTGCTCCGCGAAGGCTGGCAGGTCCTCGCGTTCGAGGTCGCCATGGGTGCGACCAAGGTGGACATCAAGCACGCGGTCGAGCGGTTGCTCGGCTCGAAGGTGGCCGAGGTGCGAACGGCGATTGCGCACGGCAAGGTCAAGCGGCAGGGGCGGTTTGCCGGTCAGCGCCCGGATTGGAAGAAAGCGTACGTTCGCCTCAAGCCTGGCGAGCAGGTGCCGGAGTTCCTGGAAGGCGCCTAAACGAAGACGCAGGCGCACACGAAGACGATGGCCATTCGAAAGTACAAACCGACGTCCGCCGGTCGACGATTTCAGAGCGTGCAGACGTTCGATGAGATCACCGCGACCAGGCCGTACCGGCCGTTGACCGAGCCGCTTAAGAAATCTGGCGGGCGGAACAACACGGGTGAGGTCACGATGTGGTGGCGCGGGGGCGGGCACAAGCGTGCCTATCGCGTCATCGATTTCAAGCGCGCCAAGGTCGATATCCCGGCGAAGGTCTCGACGATCGAGTACGACCCGAATCGGTCGGCGCGCATTGCGCTCGTCACGTACGCCGACGGCGAGAAGCGGTACATCCTCCACCCGCTCGGCGTGAAGGTGGGCGACACAGTGGTGTCGGGTGAGCGGGTCGACATTCTACCCGGCAACACCCTCCCGCTGAAGAACATTCCGCTTGGCACGCAGGTGCACAACATCGAGCTGCGGCCGGGCAAGGGCGGACAGCTGGCGCGTAGCGCAGGATCGTCGGTACAAGTCGTGGCGAAAGAAGGGAAATACGTCACGGTGCGGCTCCCGTCCGGAGAGACTCGCCTCATCATGCCGAAGTGCCTCGCCACCATCGGCCAGGTCGGGAACGTCGACCACGAGAATGTGCGTGTCGGGAAAGCCGGGCGTTCGCGGTGGCGCGGTCGTCGCCCCCACGTCTGTGGGAACGCGATGAATCCGGTGGATCACCCGTTGGGTGGCGGCGAGGGCCATGCGGCAGGCGGTCGCCATCCGGTCTCGCCGTGGGGTGTGCCGGCGAAGGGATACAAGACGCGCAAGAAGAAGCCGTCGGATCGGTTCATTCTGTCGAGGAAAAAGAAACGATGAGTGGCGTGAGGTTTTCGGTTCCGGGTTCGACCGGCACCTTGAACATTGGAACTCTGGAACTCTGGAACCAAAGGTTGACGCGGTTATGAGTCGCTCGCTGAAGAAAGGTCCGTTCGTCGATCTTCCGCTGCTCGAGAAGATCGAAATCATGAATCGGAGCGGTGACAAGAAAGTGATCAAGACTTGGTCGCGCCGCTCTACCGTGGTGCCTGAGATGGTCGGGCACACGGTCGCCGTCCATAACGGCAGGAAGTTCATCCCGATCTACGTGACGGAGAACATGGTCGGGCACAAGTTCGGGGAGTTCTCGCCGACGCGTCTCTTCCGCGGCCACACCACCAAGCGTGAGAAAGCAGCCTCGGTCGCGAAGGGAGTCCCGCGATGAGTGACGGGCGGGCCACCGCACGCTATGTCCGTGGATCTGCGCAGAAGGCGGGCCTCGTGCTCGACCTCATTCGCGGACAGGACGTCGACAAGGCGATGGCCGTGCTGCGGTTCGCGCGCAAAAGTGTGGCGAAGGACGTCGAGAAAGTGCTGCGGTCGGCTGTGGCCAACGCGCAGCAAAAGGAAGGCGGCGGCGGCGATCTTGAGCGTCTCTTTGTGCGGGAGTGTTTTGCCAATCAGGGTCCGACACTGAAGCGCATTCGAGCGGCTCCCATGGGACGCGCGTTCCGCATCCTGAAACGGTCATCGCATTTGACCGTGGGCGTTGGACAACGGCCAGACCGGGCGTCCGTCGTGACTCGCGTGGGCGAGCCGGATGCGGCGTCCGCACGAAAGAAAAAGGCCGGCGCGCGCACGTCCACTGGCGGAGCACGCAAGAGGGCCGCGAAAAAGAAGACGGCCAAGAAGACAACGACCAAAAAGAAGGCCACGGGGCGCGCAGCTGCCAGGTCCACGAAGGCCGCGACCAAGCCGAGCAAAACGAGCACGACCCGTAAGAAGACGGCGAAGAAGAAGACGCAGAAGTCGAGCGACGAGTAAGAGAGTCTAAGCATGGGCCAAAAAGTTCATCCATACGGATTCCGCCTGGGGTTCAACAAGACCTGGCGGTCACGGTGGTACGCCGACCGCGACTACGCGAATCTACTGCATGAGGACCTCGCGTTGAAGCGCGATCTGAAGAAGCGCTTTTCCCATGCCGGCGTGTCCAAAATCGAAATCGAGCGAGCCGCCAATAAGCTCAAGCTCGATATTTACACGTCGCGGCCGGGCATCATCATCGGTCGGAAGGGCACAGAGGTCGACAAGCTCAAAACGGAGATTCAGAAGCGTACGAACCGCGAAGTGTTCATCAACATCCAGGAGATCCAAAAGCCCGAGCTCGACGCCCAGCTCATCAGTGAAAACGTCGCGCTTCAGCTGGAAAAACGCGTGGCGTTTCGACGGGCCATGCGAAAGGCCGTGGAAGCGGCGCTGCGTTTCGGCGCGCGAGGGATCAAGGTGCGGGTCGCCGGGCGGCTGAATGGCGCTGAGATCGCGCGGTCCGAGTGGTACTTGCACGGGCAGTTGCCGCTCCAGACGCTGCGGGCGGACATCGACTACGGATTTTGGCAGGCACGCACGACCTACGGTGCCATTGGCGTCAAGGTGTGGCTCTACAAAGGTGAACGTCTTGAGCCGCTCGTGGGTCCCGAAGAGGAGTTTCGCACGCCGCGCCGCGGCGCTCGCGTGTAACGGTCATACGCCATGTTACAGCCGAAGAAGGTCAAATATCGTAAGCAGCATCGCGGTCGGATGACCGGGAAGGCGTGGCGCGGGTCGACGGTGGCGTTTGGGGACTACGGGCTCAAGGCGATGGAGCCGTGCTGGATCACGGATCGTCAGATCGAAGCGGCGCGCGTCGCGATGACGAGGTTCATCAAGCGTGGCGGCAAGATCTGGGTTCGCATATTCCCCGACAAGCCGATCACCAAGAAACCCCAGGAGACGCGGATGGGGAAGGGCAAGGGCGCGCCCGAGGGGTGGGTCGCGGTCGTGCGGCCGGGTCGTATCTTGTTCGAAATGGGGGGCGTTAACGCCGTGGACGCGAAGCGCGCGATGCAGCTCGCCGCCGCCAAGCTGCCGATTCAGACGTGCTTTGCGACCCGCTTTGGCGAAGTGAGGACGTGATGACGAAGGTGTCTGAGCTGCGCGAGCTGGCGAGTGACCGGCTCGAGGAGCGGGTTCGCGAGCTCGACGAACAGGTCTTTCGGTTACGACTGCAGCAATCAATGGGACAAACGGATGCCGCGAACAAGATGCAGGGTCTGCGCCGGGACCGCGCCCGCGTCAAGACGCTGTTACGCGAGCGAGAGATGGCGGCAGCGCGCGCCGAGTCGGCGTCTGCTGCCGAGGCCACTGACGGCATGAGTGAGGCCGATGGGTAAGCAACGCGAAGTAGTGGGCATCGTCGTCAAAGACAAGGTAGACAAAGGGGTCACGGTCGCCGTCGAGCGCCGCGTACGCCATGACCTTTACGGGAAAATTCGACGGCGCACGAGAACGTTCATGGCCCACGACGAGGGCAATAGCGCGAAGGTGGGCGACCGTGTGGTGATGGTGGAGTCTCGGCCGCTGAGCAAGCGCAAGCGTTTCGTCGTGACCCGCGTGGTTGACCGCGCCGACACCGTCTAGGAGCCACAGAGCGATGATCCAGATGCAGTCGGTGCTCGACGTGGCCGACAACTCCGGTGCCCGAAAGATAAAGGTGATCAACCCGCTCGGCGGCGCGACCGGTCGTTACGCGCGCCTTGGAGACGTGGTCACGGCGTCCGTGAAAGAGGCGACGCCAGACGCGACCGTGAAGAAAGGGCAGGTCGTCAAGGCGGTCATCGTGCGTACCAGCAAAGAGCACCGGCGACGCGACGGCAGCTACATTCGCTTCGATCGAAACGCCGCGGTCTTGATTACCGACCAGAATGAGCCGGTTGGTACGCGAGTGTTTGGTCCTGTGGCACGCGAGCTTCGCGAACGCAAGTTCATGAAGATCATCTCGCTCGCGCCCGAAGTGTTGTGAAAGAGATATCGAGCGATGTCCCGATTACAGACACCAGTTCGGAAGAATGACAACGTCGTGGTCTTGGGGGGGAAAGACCGCGGCAAGCGTGGCCGCGTGCTGAAAGTCCTTCCGGCCCGCAATCGGGTTGTGGTCGAGGGCGTGAACTTCATCAAGAAACATACGCGCCCGAACCCTCGCGCCAATGTGAAGGGCGGCATCGTCGAGCGCGAGGCGTCGCTCCACGCGTCGAATGTGCAGATCGTGTGCCCCGAGTGTGGCGCGCCGACGCGCATTGGGCGCGAATTGCTCGGGGACGGTCGCAAAGTGCGGGTGTGCCGCAAGTGTGACGGAGCTGTGGACAAATGAGTCGTTTTCGAGAGCGCTATCAGACGGATGTCGTTCCGGCTCTGCGGAAGGAATTCGGCTACGCGAACGTGATGGCGGTGCCGAAGCTCGAACGAATCGTTCTCAACATGGGCCTCGGCGAGGCGACTCAGAACGCCAAGCTGATTGATGTGGGGTCCGAGGAGTTGACGAAGATCACTGGTCAGCGTCCAGTCGCGCGCCGCGCGCGGAAATCGGTGGCGCAGTTCAAAGTGCGACAGGGCGTGCCGATCGGCGTCAAGGTGACGCTACGTGGCGAGCGAATGTACGAGTTTCTCGACCGCCTCGTTTCTATCGCGTTGCCGCGTGTCCGTGACTTTCGCGGGGTCTCGCCGAAGGGGTTCGACGGACGGGGCAATTACACCATGGGCCTAAAGGATCAGCTGATCTTTTTGGAGATCGACTACATGCAGGTCGACCGTGCCCGCGGCATGAACATCTCGGTCGTCACGACGGCCAACACGGACGAGGAAGGGCGGCGGTTGCTCCAACTGATGGGCATGCCGTTTCGCCAGAACTGACATATTTATTTCTGTCCGGGTCCCAGGAACGAAGACGGATACGACACATGGCCACCACTGCAAAGATCGTCAAAGAAAGAAAGCCGCCAAAGTTCAAGGTTCGGCTGCGGAACCGATGCCGGCTGTGCGGCCGGCCTCGCGGCTACTTGCGCAAGTTCGCGCTCTGTCGTCTGTGCTTCCGCAAGCTGGCGCTCGAGGGCGAGATTGCGGGTGTGACCAAGAGTAGCTGGTAGGCGAGATCGAACAACTATGGCTGATCAGATTGCCGACATGCTGACGAGGGTTCGGAACGCGACGAGAAGTCGGCGTGCGCGTGTGGACGTGCCGGACTCGCGTTTGAAAATCGACATCGCCCGAATTCTCCAGAGCGAGGGCTACATCGGCGGATTCAAGCAGGTGGAACTTCAGAATCCGCGTGGTGAGATCCCGTTGCGGATGCTCCGCATCTATCTCAAATACGGGCCGCGCGGCGAGCGTGTGTTGTCCGGCCTCGAGCGGGTGAGCCGGCCTAGCCGCCGCGTGTTCTACGGGTGCGACAAGACGCCGCCGGTCCTCGCCGGCCTTGGCACGAGCATCTTGACGACGTCTCGTGGGGTGATGACCGGTCGCGAAGCGGCGAAAGCGGGTGTAGGCGGCGAGGTGCTCTGCAACGTCTGGTAGGACGTGCCGAAGCTATGTTGAACCGGGGAACGAGATGTCACGCGTAGGGAAGCAGCCGATACCGATACCGAGCGGGGTCAAAGTGAACGTTGGCCCAGACGCGGTCGATGTCGAAGGTCCGAAGGGCAAGATGTCGCAGTCGCTGCCACCGGGGATTCGCATTGAAATGGATGAAGCCAAGGGGCAGCTCCGTGCGCGCCCGGAGCGCGAGGATGATGCGTCCCTCAGGAAGTTCCATGGACTGGCGAGAAGCCTCGTGGCGAACGCCGTGCACGGTGTCTCGCAAGGCTTCAAGAAGGAGCTCGACATCGTCGGCATCGGGTACCGCGCCGAGGTGGCCGGGAAGCAGGTGGTGTTCTCGCTCGGCTATTCGCATCAGATTCACTTCGACGTTCCTCCGGGGATTGACGTCGCAGTCGAAAAGCAGACTCATCTGACGGTCAGCGGGATCGACCGGCAGCAGGTGGGCCAGGTGGCGGCGAATATCCGAGCCCTCCGGAAGCCCGACCCATATAAGCAGAAGGGCGTGCGCTACACGGGTGAAGTACTGAAGAAGAAGGTCGGTAAGACCGGGGCATAGAACAACGTCACGAAGCACGGGGCATGAGAATCAAGACGAACAAGGATCGGCGGACGCGCGTGCGGCTGCGCCAGCGGCAGCGCATCAGCGGGACGGCTGGGCGACCGAGGCTGGCCGTGACGCGAAGCCTGACGCATATCTCCGCGCAAGTGATTGATGACCTCGCCGGTCGGACGCTCGTGTCGGCCTCGAGCACCGAGGCGAGCGTGAAGGCCCAGTTCGAGGACGGGGCGAGTGGCGGGAACAAGGCCGGAGCCGTTGTGATCGGCAAAGTCGTGGCGGAGCGAGCCCTGAAGGAAGGCGTGAAGCAGGTCGTGTTCGACCGTGGCGGATTCTTGTACCACGGTCGAGTGCGGTCGGTGGCAGAGGCCGCCCGGGAAGCCGGGCTGGAGTTCTAAGATTAGACACGAGGATCCATGCGCGAATCACGACCCAAAATCGATCCAACGCTTTTCGACTTGAAGGACACGGTGGTGTCGATCAATCGAGTGACGAAGGTCGTCAAAGGCGGCAAGAACCTCAGCTTCAGCGCCCTCGTCGTTGTGGGTGACGGGGCCGGACGTTGCGGTTTCGCCGTGGGTAAGGCGAAGGAAGTGCCGTCGGCCATCAAGAAGGGTATCGAAGCGGCCAAGAAGGCGCTGATCCGGGTGCCGCTGCAATCGACATCGATTCCCCACACGATTATCGGACGATTCGGGGCCGGACGAGTCCTGCTGAAGCCGGCGCCTGAAGGCACCGGCATTATCGCCGGTGGTGCGGTTCGCGCGGTACTCGAACTGGTCGGTATTCACGACATCCTGACGAAGTCACTCGGGTCGGATAACCCGCACAACGTCGTCCGGGCGACCTTTGCCGGACTCGGTGGACTCAAGGACCCGACGGCCGTCGCGCGACTGCGGGGCCGGTCACTGGAGGAGCTCAGGGCGTAGCCTAGGTGGGCCCCCGGTGGGAATGACGCGAGCGGAGCGGCAAGACGATGAGACCACGAGCGAAGCGGAACGACGATGCGCGTCGCGTGCGCGTCACGCTCGTCAAGAGCTGGATTGGATACGAGAAACGGCAAGAGCAGATCGTGCGGGGCCTCGGGCTCAGGCGGATCGGCCACTCGGTTGACGTCGTCGACAATCCGTCGGTCCGAGGCATGATTCGCGCGGTCCAACACTTGGTGACAACGGCAGAACTCTGAACGCTGAATCATGACGACGCGGAAGAGCACGCTCGACCTCAGCACGTTGCAGCCGCCAGCCGGCGCCAAGCGGAAACGCAAGCGTATTGGCCGAGGCGAGGGTTCCGGAACCGGTGTCACCGCCGGCCGAGGACACAAAGGGCAGCAATCGCGTTCCGGCTATTCGCGCAAGCGTGGCTTCGAAGGCGGCCAGATGCCGATCCATCGGCGGCTACCGAAGCGCGGTTTCCATAACCCGTTCCGTGTGGCGTATGAGGTCGTGAATCTCGACACGCTTGCGGACCGGTTCGAGGACGGTGCCGAGGTCACACCCTCAGTCCTGCGGGCACGAGGGTGCATTAGCCGTCGCGCGCTGGTCAAGGTGCTCGCGCGTGGCGAGCTGTCCAAGAAGCTGATCGTCAAAGCGCACGCGTTCAGTAAGAAAGCGGCTGAGCAGATTGCGTCCGCTGGAGGACAGACGGAAGTCGTACCCCGCGGAAGCGCGAAGGCGAAGGACACCGTCGAATGATCGACAGCATCAAGAACGTCTTCGCGATCCCGGACTTGCGGAAGCGTGTCCTCTTCACGCTGTTGATCCTTGGTGTGTACCGCGTTGGAAGCGCGATTCCGTCGCCGGGTGTGAACACCGAGGCCCTGCGGCTACTGGTCGAGCAGGCCGGCAACACGATGTTCGGCCTCTACAACATGTTCTCGGGCGGTAATCTGGCGAATGCCACCATCTTCGCGCTCGGCATCATGCCGTATATCAGCGCGTCGATCATCATGCAGCTGCTGACGGTCGTGTGGCCGTATCTGGAGCGCATCTCGAAGGAAGGCGAGCTCGGTCGCCGGAAGATCACACAGTTGACACGGTACGGCACGATCGGGCTCTGTATCGTGCAGGCGATGGCGATTGCGATTTTTCTCGAGCGCCAGACCAACGTGGGTGGCCTACCGCTCGTCTACGAGCCGGGGTGGGCATTCAGACTGATGACCGTGCTGACGCTGACGACCGGCACGGGATTCATCATGTGGCTCGGCGAGCAGATCACCGAGCGCGGCGTCGGCAACGGCATGTCGCTCATCATCTTCGCCGGCATCGTCGTCGGCGGCCCGACCGCGCTGCTGACGACGCTGGAGCAGATGCGCAGCGGTGCAATTGGTTTGTTCACGCTGATCGCGCTCGTGGTCGTCATGGTGGCGACGGTTAGTGCCGTCGTCTTTATTGAGCGTGGGCATCGACGCGTCACCGTTCAGTACGCCAAGCGGGTCGTCGGTCGAAAGATGTATGGCGGGACGAGCACGCACATCCCGCTCAAGGTCAACACCGGTGGCGTGATTCCGGTGATCTTTGCGTCGTCGATCATCGCGATGCCGGCGACCGCCGCGACGGCGTTTCCGGTCGGTGGGTGGGTAGATAGGATGACCGACCAGCTGACGAACGGGATGCCGCTGTACTACCTGCTGTTTATGGGCGGGATCATCTTTTTTGCCTACTTCTACACCGCCATCATTTTCAATCCGGACGATGTGGCCGAAAACATGCGGAAGTACGGCGGCTTCATTCCAGGCATCCGGCCCGGGAAACGAACCGCCGAGCACATCGACACGATTCTCACCCGGATCACGTTCGTCGGTTCGATCTATCTCGCGTCAGTCGCGGTGATGCCCGACCTGATGATTACTGGATTTCGCGCCGATGCGGTGCCGTTTATTGGTGACACGCTGTACAACAGCTTGCCCGGATTCATCACGAACGGGCTTGGCGTGACGTTCTATTTCGGAGGGACGTCGCTGCTGATCATTGTCGGCGTCTCCATGGATACCGTCCAACAGGTCGAGTCGCAGTTGATCATGCGGCACTACGACGGGTTCATGAAGAAGACCCGCATTAAGGGGCGGCGGTCCTGATGACGCTCAATCTGGTGATGTTGGGGCCGCCCGGAGCTGGCAAGGGGACCCAGGCACATCGTCTCGCCGAGGCTCGTGGAGTCCCGCATATCTCGACTGGCGACATCCTGCGCGAGGCGGTGCAGGCCGGCACGGAGCTTGGCCAGCAAGCGAAGGCCGTCATGGACGCGGGTCAACTCGTGAGCGATGACATCATGATCGGGATCGCAGACGAGCGTCTTGGGCGCTCGGACGCGCTTGGCGGATTCCTGCTCGACGGCTTTCCGCGAACGGTGCCACAGGCAGAGGCGCTCGACGCGATGCTCGGCGAACGAGATCCGCTGGTCGTGATTGATCTGGCGGTGGCCGACGAGGAACTCGTCCGTCGATTGTCGAGGCGGCGTGTGTGTGGCTCTTGCGGCGCCATCATCGGGACGACGAACGGTCAGCCGCAGACCTCGTGCGCGGCGTGCGGCGGCGTCCTTGAGCAGCGCAGCGACGACCGAGAGGAGGTCGTTCGGGAGCGTCTGTCTGTGTATCGGCAGAACACGGCGCCGCTCATTGATTTCTATCGAGCACGGCCGACGTTTCGCACGATCGACGGCAGCCAAGCGGAAGAATCGGTGGCGGCGGCGGTGGGCGCGGCCGTTGACGGGGCGTCGGCATGATTTCTTGCAAGACACCGCCGGAGCTACAGCGGATGCGCCTCGCTAACGCGCTCGTGGCGGAAGTGCTGACTGAGCTACGGAGCCTCGTCGAGGCTGGTGCCACCACGGGAGACCTTGATGCGCTCGCCGAGAAACGCGTGCGCGCCGCCGGAGCCGTTCCAGCGTTCAAGGGGTACCAGGGTTACCCGGCGACGCTGTGCACCTCGATCAACGAGCAGGTCGTGCACGGCATTCCGTCGGATCGAACGCTCCGTGCCGGCGATGTCGTGTCTATCGACTTGGGGGTCGTGCTAGACGGGTTCTATGGCGATTCGGCGGTCACGGTGCCAGTGGGTACCGTCTCTGAAGACACGGCGGTGCTACTGCGAGTCACCGAAGAGGCGCTCCACCGGTCGATTGCCAAGGCTCACCCAGGCGGGCGCGTTTCGGATCTCGGCCATGCGGTGCAGACGCATGTCGAGGCGCATGGATACTCGGTCGTGCGAGAGTTCGTCGGCCACGGTATCGGTACGAGTCTGCACGAGGAGCCGCAGGTGCCCAATTATGGTGACCCCGGGCTCGGGCCCCGTCTGATGGAAGGGATGGTGCTGGCGATCGAGCCGATGGTGAACATGGGGAACGCCGCGGTTCGGGTGCTGGACGATGGTTGGACCACGGTGACTCGGGACGGGAGTCTGTCCGCGCATTTCGAGCACACGGTGGCGATTACGACGGACGGGCCGGTGGTCCTCAGTCAGCCGATGCAGGCGTCGGCGTTCGAGAGGTCGGCGACCGTGACCAGCGACACGAACCGGCTCGTGCCGGCGGATGGGGCGTGAGTGTCGGCGTCGGAGACGGATGAACATCCAAGGACGGCGGAGACAACAGTCAAAGGTGTGGTTCGGGAGGTGCTTCCGAACGCGATGTATCGTGTCGAGCTCAGTTCACACGACCGCATCCTCGCGCACGCATCTGGCGATGCACGGCGCAACTTCGTGCGACTCCTGGTGGGGGACCGCGTGAGCGTGGCGATGTCGCCGCGCAATCGAACGCGAGGCCGCATCACGGGTCGCCTGTGACAGAGGTCAAAATGAAGGTACGAACATCGGTCAAACGTATGTGTAGCAAGTGCAAAATCGTCCGCCGCCGTGGTGTCGTGCGGGTGGTGTGTCCGAACCCGAAGCACAAGCAGAGGCAGGGATAGCGCGATGGCACGGATCGCAGGCGTTGATCTCCCGAGAACCAAGCGGGTCGAAGTCGGCCTGACGTACATCTTTGGGATTGGCCCCCATCGTTCAGGCGTCATTCTCGAGGCGTCCGGCGTCAGCCCGGACGCACGCGTTAAGGATTTGACCGAAGACGAAGTTCGCAAGATCAACCTGGTGATCGAGGAACAGGGACGCGTGGAGGGCGATCTCCGTAAGGAGATCTCGATGAACATCAAGCGTCTCATTGAGATCGGGTGCTACCGCGGGTTGCGTCACCGGCGCAATCTCCCGGTGCGCGGGCAGCGCACCAGCACCAACGCTCGGACGCGCAAGGGGCCGCGCAAGGGCGCCGTCGCCAAGAAGAAGACGATCTAGGAATTGGAATGGCAAAAGTTGAAACGGTTGAGAGCGGGCTGCCGGCCGGCCGGCCGAAGCGGCGCAAGAAGACCTTCAAGAAGCGGGGCGAGAAGCGCGTCGTCCACCACGGCGTCGTGCACATTCTGGCGTCGTTCAACAACACCATCATCACGATCACCGACGGTGACGGGGCGGTGTTGGCGTGGTCGAGCGCCGGTGGCATCGGCTTCAAGGGGTCACGGAAGGGGACGCCGTTCGCCGCCACGCAGGCGGCGATTTCGGCCGGGCATGGCGCCAAAGCGTTCGGCGTACGTTCCGTTGACGTCAAGGTCAAGGGACCAGGCGCCGGGCGGGAGTCGGCGATCCGCGCGCTGCAGACATCGGTGGGGCTGCAGATCAAGTCCATTCGTGACGTGACGCCGATCCCTCACAACGGGTGTCGGCCGCCCAAGAAGCGCCGTGTCTGATTTCAGGGAACGGCGCGTCGCTCATTCAAAGACGCGGCGCGTCTTGTAGAGAGGGAGCTCAGAAAGCATGGCACGTTACGTCGGACCGGTCTGCCGGTTGTGTCGGCGGGAGGGGATGAAGCTCTTCCTGAAAGGGGAGCGCTGTTACGGCGAGAAGTGTGCGATCGAGCGGCGAAACGTGCCGCCCGGCCAGCACGGCAAGGGCCGTAGGGCAAAGCTCCAAGGGTACGGATTGCAGCTTCGCGAGAAGCAGCGCGTCAAGCGGATGTACGGCGTGCTCGAGCGGCAGTTCCGGCGCTACTTCGAAGAGGCCGATCGTCGGAAAGGTATTACCGGCGAGACGTTGTTGCAGCTGCTCGAGAGTCGATTGGACAACGTCGTCTATCGACTTGGCTTCGCGACGTCACGGTCGCAGGCGCGCCAGCTCGTGCGCCACGGTCACTTCCACGTCAACGGTCGGCGTGCCGACATTCCGTCGTTCTCGCTTCGCGCCGGTGACAAGGTGAGCGTGAAATCGACAAGCGCAAAGAATCCTGTGATTCAGTATGCAATGGAAGAGGTCAAGGGCCGCGGAATCCCGGAGTGGCTGGAGCTGGACACGGAGGGGCGCGTTGGTCGCCTCGCCGCCATCCCCACGAAGGAGCAGCTGAATCTGCCAGTGCAAGAGCAACTCATCGTGGAGCTGTATTCGAAATAGGGGACCCCGCGTGCCGGTCACGGTGGGGGCCGGCCTGTGAAAGGACTGAACTCGATGTTGTGGAAAGGTTTCCAGCGACCGAAGGTTCTGGAGTACGAACGCGAGACACTCACGGAACAGTACGGACGCTTCTACGCGCAGCCGTTCGAGCGCGGGTTCGGCACGACGATCGGAAACGCGCTGCGACGCGTCCTTCTCTCGTCGATCGAGGGCGCTGCGGTGACCGCGGTCAAAATTGATGGTGTGCTACACGAATTCTCGCCCATTCAGGGAGTGGTCGAGGACGCGACTGATATCATTCTCAACCTCAAGCAGATTCCGATCAAGATCCACGTCGACCACGCGAAAACGCTGATGGTGAAGGCCGGCAAGGCCGGCGAGGTCAAAGCGGGTGACATCGAGAGCGACGCCGACGTGGAGATTCTTGAGCCCGACGTGCACATTGCGACGATTGCCGACGGTGGCGGCCTCAACATGGAGCTGCGGGTCAAGCGCGGACGCGGCTACGTGTCCGCCGACAAGAATTTCGAGGAGGAGCTCGGCATCGGCTGGATTCCGGTCGACTCCGTGCACTCGCCGGTCAAGAAGGTCAACTACTTGGTGGAGGCGGCGCGTCTCGGTCAGACGACGGACTACGACAAGCTGACGGTCGACGTCTGGACCGATGGCACGATCAGCGCGCGGGACGCCGTCTCGCTTAGCGCAAAGCTCGTTCGTGACCATCTCCACATCTTCATCAACATCGATGATCCGATCGAACAGCCGCAAGAACCGGCGCCGGAGACGCCGACGGCGGTGGTGAACGAGCACATCGACAAGAGTGTCGAGGAGCTCGAACTGTCGGTTCGCTCGTACAACTGTCTGAAGAACGCCAACATCCTGACGATTCGAGAGCTCGTGCAGAAGAGCGAGCCGGAGATGTTGCGCACGAAGAACTTCGGGCGCAAATCACTGAACGAAATCACGGAGATTCTTCTCGGGATGGGGCTGAGTCTCGGGATGCGTCTTGACGTGCCGGCCGCCGCGGCGCCGCCGGCAGCCGAATAGCACACGAAAGACGCGAAATCGCTAGGAAAGAATAGACCCATGCGTCATCGAGTCGCCCACCGCCGGCTTGGCCGGACTACGGAGCATCGCCTGGCGCTGCTGCGAAACCAGGCACAGGCCCTGCTTCGTCACGAACGGATCAACACGACCGTCGCCAAGGCGAAGGAGCTTCGCCCGTTCGTGGAGCGGTTGATCACCGTCGCGAAGCGCGGTTTGACCGACGGCGCCGACACCACACGCGCGCTGCATGCGCGGCGCTTGGTTCGACGTGACCTGGCCGACCGGGAAGTGGCGAGCAAGCTGTTCGAGACGATCGCGCCCCGCTTCGCGAGTCGCCCCGGCGGTTATACGCGGATGCTTCGTATCGGCCGGCGGCAGGGGGACGATGCGGAAGTGGCGCAGGTGGAGCTGTTGGGCAGCGAGTACGATCCAGAGCTCGCCGCCGGCCCAGCCGCCGGCGAGGCGAGCGAGTCGTCCGGCGGTGAAGGCGTCGGTGGGCGCATCCGGCAGGTCGCCCGTCGAATCCGGGGCGGCGACAAGGCCGACGGTGGCCGCGCTAGGCCGGAATCCGGCGGCGCGAAGGCGCAGCCGAAGCGCACACGGAAAAAAGTGTAGGAGTCCTTTCTTAGACGGGGCCTGACGCCCCGAACCTCGCCGGCGGCACTCGCGGGAACCCCTTCGCCCCACTCCGTGCCGCCTGGGCGCGCCGTGCGCACCCACTTACTCCTCTTCCGCGGTTGCCTCGCCACGCTCCGCCTTCGCCGCGGCCACGATCTTCGCATGGAGGTGTGAGGGCACTTCCTCGTAGTGCGAGAACTCCATGTGGTACGATCCGCGGCCGCCCGTCGCCGAGGTGATCTGCTGCTCATACGTCAACATCTCGGACATCGGGACTTGCGCCTTGATCAGCGTCGAGACGCCGCGCGTTTCCATCCCGCCGATGCGCCCTCGGCGCCCGTTCAAGTCGCCCATGAGGTCGCCGGCAAAGTCACTCGGGGCGTAGATTTCCACGTTCATCACAGGCTCGAGCAAGGTCGGTCTGGCCTTCGACATCGCGTCCAGAAACGCGAGACGACCGGCCATCTTGAATGACATCTCGTTGGAGTCGACCGAGTGGAACTGTCCGTCGTAGAGGGTCACCTTGAAGTCGACCATCGGGTAGCCCGCCAGGTATCCCTTGTCGCGCGCCTCCTGGATGCCCTTCTCGACCGCTGGAATGAACTGCCGCGGAATGGACCCGCCGAAGATCTCGTTGGCGAAGGAGAACTCCTCCCCGCGCGCCAGCGGTTCTACCCGAATCTTGCAGTCGCCAAACTGGCCGTGGCCTCCTGACTGCTTCTTGTGTCGACCATGCGCCTCGGTCGATGCGGTAATCGTCTCGCGATACGCGATGCGGGGGAGCTTGAGGTTGACCTCGACGCCGAACCGGCGTTTGAGCTTGGCGACGGTGACTTCGATATGGAGCTGACCCTGACCGGACAGCAAGAGCTGTTTCGTTTGCGCGTCCCGTTCGTACTGAATCGTCGGATCCTCTTCCTCCAGGCGTTTCAGTGCCCCGCTGATCTTTTCCTCGTCGCCACGGCTCTTCGGCTCTATGGCGTAGGAGAGGACCGGCTCGGCGAACGAGATCGGCTTGAACGCCGTCTTGCTCCCTTTGTCGGTCAACGTGTCACTCGTTTGCGTGTCCTTGAGCTTCGCCACCGCACCAAGGTCGCCTGCCTTCACTTCCGGAACGGCCTCTTGGTCCTTTCCCTGCATGACCGCGAGCGCCCCGAGACGTTCGTTGGATTCCCGTGTGAGGTTGTAAACGGACGAATCGGATTGGAGTGTCCCGGCCGCGACGCGAAACAGTGTGATGCGCCCCGCGAAGGGGTCGGCGATGGTTTTCCAGACGAATGCGGCGGACGGAGCGGTATCGCTGGCATCGTACGTCGCGTCATCACCGCTCTCGCGGTCGACAGCGGGCAACGGGTGGTCCGCCGCGGACGGCAGATACGTCCGGATGGTGTCGAGCAGCGGCTGGATGCCGATGTTTGCGTGGGCGGACGTGCAGACGAGCGGAAAGACGTGACGTCCCATCGTCGCCGTCTTGAGGCCCGCCTCGAAGTCCTCCTGACCGAGGGTTCCCTCCTCGAAGAACTTCTCCATCAGCGAGTCGTCGGTCTCCGCGATCATTTCGATCAGCGCTTCGCGGGCGCTGGCTGCTTGGTCGGTCAGTTCATCTGGCACCTCGCCGATCGTCGGCGAGCCGCTGCCGTCCGTGGTGAAGGTCGCGCTCTTCATGCCAATGAGGTCGACACAGCCGTGAAAGGTCTTTTCGGCGCCGATCGGAATCTGTATCGGGACGACGGCGCGTCCCACGGATCCGTGCAACGATTCGAGTGAACGCTCAAGGCTGGCCCGCTCGCGGTCGAGGAGGTTGAGGACGACCAGACAGGGCAATCCGAGCTCCTCGGCGATGCTCCAGACCTTCTCTGTTTGGACCTCGACGCCGGCGACCGCGTCAACGACGACGACGGCGGCGTCTGCGACCCGAAGAGCCGCTCGCGTATCGCTCATGAAGTTGCCGATTCCAGGTGTGTCGATCAGGTTGATCTTCGTCTTGTTCCACTCGGCAAACGCGACACTCGACGACAAGGTGTGCTTGCGGGCGACCTCTTCGTCATCGAAGTCGGTGACGGTCGTCCCTTCGTCGACCATGCCGAGGCGGTTCACCATTTTTGCGTCGAACAGCATCGCGGAGACCAATTGCGTCTTCCCCGAACCACTGTGGCCCACGATGGCAACATTGCGGATGCTCGACGCGTCATAGACCCTCATAAACGCTCTCCCTCCTGTTCCCTCGCTTCCAATCTTTGGGCGGGGTTCTGACGACCACTGGTGCCTGGCGGCTGAACCCTGGACGACGGAGCCCTAGATCGTACAGTGTGCGGACGAGGGGCTCAAGCTCTAGACGGGGCTGACTGCCCGGAGCCCCGTCGCCGCCGCTACGCGGGGGGGGACACACCCCACATGCCCCACTCCGCGTCGGCGGGGGCGCGCTGTGCGCGCCCTGGTGTCTTCCCAGACTTGACTCAAGCGGTCGAGTTTCGCTCCGTCAAGACAGCTAGCGCGTTTTGCACGTTCGTGTCGCGGCGCGGGCGGCAGATGAGCAGGTTAGAACGGCCTCGCCGAGCAAGCGGCCCACCACTGGTCTCTTTCGGAATCCGCGTCGTCACGGCGGCAGAGGGGCCACTTGCAGGAGCCAAGTGGCGGTTCCTCCGACGGATTCCTCCGAGAGACCAGCTGCTGAGCCGCCCGAACCTGGCACGGCCGCCGCCCGGAGGAACGGGCGGGCTCGCCACGCACAGGCGCGGTCGGGGTGTCGCGGAGGACGCCATGAGGCCCGCCGCCGTCCGCGGGGCCGAAAACTTCGCCGGAGCCGCCAGCGGACGAGCCTGCCCCCTGTGATCCATGCCGGTCGAAGAACCCGGGCTGCGGGTTGCCGTGGCACGCGCCGCCCCTGATCAGCTGTTGCTCGCCGCGTGAGGCGTTCCGCCTGCGGTCGGAGGCGAAGTTTTCCGTCGGGCCGATCTGGCGTCCGGAGCGACGCCCCGGCCGGGGCTGCCGCGCGCGTGCACCACCCGCCCGCTACACACTCGTGAAACGCGCTTATCGTGGTTCGGAGGGAGCGGCCGGTTTGTCTACTCGTATCGGAGGGCCTCGATCGGGTCCAGAGCCGACGCCCGGATCGCCGGCACGAGACCAAATACGATGCCGACGATCGCCGAGAACCCGACCCCGAGGGCAAACGACCACCAGGGCAGCGAGATCGGAAAGTTGGTGGCGTAGTGGACGGCGACCCCAACACCACTGCCGAAGACGATCCCAAGCACGCCGCCGATCGCGGTCAGGAAGACCGCTTCGAGCAGGAACTGCCAGAGGATCTCGCGTCGACGAGCGCCGAGTGCCTTCCGGGTTCCGATCTCTCGGGTCCGCTCCTTGACCGAGATCGTCATGATGGCCATGACGCCGATGCCGCCGACGAGTAGCGCGATTGACGAGATCGCGACGAGAGCCAGATACGTCGCGCTGCTGACTTGGTCCCACAGCCTCATGGCGGCATCCTGGGTCACCAGGTCGAAATCGTTGGCTTCATCGAGTCGAAGTCCGTGCCGAATACGCATGACCTCCGCGACGTCGCGCATCGCCTCCGCGCGCGGAACGCCTTCACGCGGCACGGCGGCGATCAGCACGTTGGCGAACTGCCCCCGTCGACTGCGTAAGACCCGAATCCCAAACTGCTTCTGATAGGCGGTGTGCGGGATGATCGCGATATCGTCGACACCCGTGTTCAGCCCAGCGGCGCTCGGACGGGGACCCATGACACCGATGACGGTGTACGGCTGGGTACCGATACGGACGGTCTTTCCAATCGGATCGACGTGGGGGAACAGCGCGAGGTACGGATTCTGGCCCAAGACGACCACGCGGCGGCGGTGGCTGACCTCGCCCTCCGTGAAGAACCGGCCGAACTCAAGCTCGACGTGAAAGACGTCCGGGTAGTTGTGGGTCGAGCCCGAGATCATGATCCGCTTCGTCCGCTCGCCCCGGTAGTGCACGCGGGTCCGGGTTGAGCCGGGACCCCCACTCTGGCCAAGCGTCATGTTGACGGCGGCGATTGATTCAGCCTGCCGTTCGATGGCGCGCGCGTCCTCAGGCGTGAGGGTCGGGCGCTTGAGTAGATCGTTCAAATCGGCGCCGGACATCATGCTGACACCGGAAAACTGCGCGACAAAGATCGTGTTTGGACCGATCTCGCGAATAGTGTCTCGCAATGATTCGTCGAAGCCTCGAATGAGCGACGTCATTCCGACGATGGAGGTAATGCCGATCACGATACCAAGGATCGTCAGACCGGACCGCATCTTCTGCGTCCGGATGGTCGTGGCCGCCATGAGGACGATCTCTTGGAACAGGCCGGTTCGCATCAATCACCTCGCCCAAGCGCGTCGATCGGATCGAGCGACGCCGCGCGCGCGGCCGGATACAGACCGAAGAACAGGCCGACGACCGCGGTCATCGTGATGGCGAGGATGATCGACCACGGGTGCACGCTCGCCGGCACGGGCGCAAAGCGGTCGAGCGCGATCGCCGCGCCGGCGCCGACGGCGGTACCGAGCACGCCGCCGATCACGGACAGCGACACCGTCTCGGACAGCATCTGCCAGAGGATGTCCTGGCGTCTCGCCCCCAGCGCCTTGCGCAGTCCGATTTCCCGTGTTCGCTCCGAGACCGCCATGAGCATGATGTTCATGATGACGATACCGGAGACGACGAGCGCGAGACCGACGACGCCGACCAAGACCGAGAAGATGCCGGCGGTCGCCTGGTTGTAGATCCGAAGGATGGTCTCGGACGTGAAGATCCCGAAGTTGTCATCTTCGGTCGCCTTGAGGCGACGCTCGATACGCAGCGCGACCGTCGCCTCACCGATGGCGGTCTCGATCTTATTCGGGTCGACCGGCTGGACGCGCACGCCGAGCGACGGACGACTCCCGAACAAGCGGCGGAATGCGCCAAGCGGGATGATCGCAAATTCGTCCTGCGACTGACCAAACGTCGATCCTCGGGGTCGGCTCACGCCGACGACCCTGAACGGGACCCCGCGAACCTTGATACGTCGGTCGATCGGGTCGAGTTCTCCGAAGAGGCGGTCGGCCGTGTCGTATCCCAGCACGGCGACGTTGCGCTTGCGGTCGACCTCCGTGCCGGTCATGAGCCGACCACGTTCCGCGTTGAACGACGGAAATCGAGCGTAGTCTCGTGAGACCCCCTGAATGGAGACGCTCTCAAGGACCCGGTCGCGGTAGGTCACCTCGCCGCTCCGCTGCGCCTCCGCCATGACGGCGGTGACATTGGTCGTGAACTGTCGGACCGCCTCGGCGTCGTCAAGCGTGATCCGTGGGTTGTTTCGGGTCCGCTCCATGTCTTCTTCGCTCATGACGAGACCCCGTCGGTCAATCATGAACGCGTCCGCCCCGACCTCGGAAAGGATGGCATCGGTCACCTCGTCGTTGATGCCTTGAATGAGCGAAACGAGCGTGATGATCGACGCCACGGCGACGACATTTCCGAGGACCGTTAGAAAGGAGCGGAGCTTGTTACTCCAGATCGCGTCGAGCGCGATCTGGACCATGTCACCGATTAGGCGTGGGGTCATTGATCTGAACGGGGTCGCCGTCGGAGAGATTGCGGACAACGTCAAAGGGGCCGGTGATGACCCGGTCGCCCTCGGTGAGCCCGGCCACCGCCTCGAAGTACCGTTCGCCCGCGATGCCGGTCGTGACCGGCACGAAGACCGCGCGCCCCTGGCGCACGACGAACACACCCTCGCGTTCCTCCCGAGCGACGTTGGACATGGCGGGGCTTGGTGCGGCAGACGCTGGTGCCGAGACGACGCCTGGTCTCGCATCCACGTCTCGACGGATGACCTGCCCGCTGGCATCGAGCTCGACTTCCCGCACGGTGGTCGACTGGATCGGGACCGCAATCGCCGCGTCGCGGGTGGCCGTCGTGATATCGGCGGTGCACGTGAAGCCTGGTCGAACCCCCGGGACATCGCCGTCGAGCGTGACGATAACTTTGAAGTTGGTCGCCTCTTGGCCGCTCGCCGCGGCCTGACCCGTAACCTGAATGGGACTGTTGCCGATCTCGGTGACCCGTCCGGTGTAGACGTCGTCGGGAAGCGCGTCGATGGTGATCTCCGCGGACTGGCCGAACGTGACGGTCGGGATGTCCGTTTCATCAACCTCGAGCTCCGCCTCGAGGACCGAAAAGTCGGCAATCGTCAGCAGCACCGTCCCGGCGTTGTTCATGGTGCCGATCATCACCGTCTCGCCTTCCTCGATGTTCCTGCGGGTCACGATGCCGTCGATGGGGGAGGTGATGGTGACTTGCGTCAGGTCGTAGCGCGCGCTGTCGAGCGTCGCGCGTTCCTGGAGGATCCGCTGCGCGGCCCCCTCGACCTCGACCTCGCGCGCCCGGAGCTCCGTCTCCCGCACTGCGACCTCGGCCACCGCTTGGTCATAGAGTTCGCGGGCAATCAGGCGAAGCGACCAGAGCTCCGCCTGCCGGGTCAGGTTCTCTCGGGCGAGGTCGAGGTTCACCTGCGCGGTTTCGACACTCACCTGGGCCTGCGAACGCGTCGCCCGCGACGCCTCGAGCGCCGCCGTACCGCGATTGACCGCTGTCTGCAGATTCTGTGGGTCGATTTGGAGGAGGAACTGGCCGGCCGTCACGCGGTCGCCTTCCTCGAACGCGAGACGTGTGACCCGCCCCATCACGCTGGCGCTCATGTCGACGGACAGCTTCGGTTGAATCGTGCCGGATGCCGACACCACCGCCTCGAGGGTGCGTCGCGCAATCGGCTCGACGTCGACCTCCGGCGCATCCGAGCGCTCGAAGTACAAGTTGACCGCGACGAGCGCAGCGCCCGTCAGCACCATCAATCCGCCAACGACCAGTTTTCTCAATGCGTCAACCTGCCCTTCTCGTCAGTACCAGCGCCACCACCACGGCCAACCCTCCATACGCCGCGTACAAGGTTATCGCGATCGGTGCGGTCCGGCGCTCGCTGATCACCGCGAGGCCGATTGACAGCACGATGACCCACCAGACAAAGAACACGTCGATCACATTCAATATCCGGACCACAAATAAACCCGGCTCGAGCATCGGGACGAAGGCCGCCAAGGTGGCTGGGTTTGACATCGATTCGCGCACGTAGTTCAGTGGTGCGACAAAGCATTGCTGGACGACGAACACGACGCCAGCGTGCGCGACGCGAAGACCTGGGTGAAGGTTGCCCTGGCGCCCAGGAACCCGTACAGCGCCGCATAGAGCACACCGGAGAGCACGACGCAGACGATCGGCACCCCCCCCCCCGGCGAGATTGGCGAGCGCGAAGTAGACGGCGTTGGGGGCGTTCTCCTCGAGACGCGCGTACACGTCGTCGGTGACGGTCATGCCGAAGTTCTGCATGCCCTGAATCTGCTGCTCCAGCACCGCGCGCTGGCCCACCTCCGTGCTCAAGAATACCGTGGTGGTCGCGGCGACGCAGCCCAACGACAGCACCAGAATGCCAATCCAGTTCGGGTCGGCTGCCACCCGCTCGTACGTCGCGCGCGGCGAGACGAGAATGCCGAAGAATCGGACGCCAAGTCCGGCACCCGCACTCCGGCCGGTGTCTGTCCGATCCGCCGGCTGTGTCATAACACTCCATTTTACCGTGAGCGCCGCATCCAGTTGATACGAGGTGACTTGGAGGAAAGTTCGTTGAGGCGGGCGTTCTTGACACGTTGGAAATGGTTGTCTAGGATGCGTCCGGTCTCCGATGTCGATTTTCGATCTCTGTGACCCCGCAAAAGCCCGGATCAACTGTGATTGGATTCGTTCCCCGAGAGCTGTTCTTCACCAAGGGCGTCGGAAAGCATCGAGAAAAACTGACGTCATTCGAGCTCGCCCTGAGGTCTGCCGGAATTGCCGCCTGCAACCTCGTGCGGGTGTCGAGCATTTTCCCGCCCGGATGCCGGATTCTGTCCCGCGCGGAAGGCTCTCGGCGTCTTCAGCCTGGGCAGGTGACGTTCGTGGTCATGTCGGACGCGGCGACGCGTGAGCCGCACCGCCTCATCGCGGCGACCGTCGGCGTGGCGATCCCGCGCGATCCGAAGCTTTACGGCTACCTGTCCGAACACCATAGCTTTGGTGAGAACGAGGAGACGGCTGGCGACTACGCCGAGGAGCTGGCCGCCGAAATGCTTGCGACCACCCTGGGTTTAAAGTTCGATCCCGACAAGAGCTGGGACGAAAAGAAAGAAGTCTATCGCCTCTCGAATCAGATCGTTCGGACCCAAAACGTGACCCAGACGGCCGTTGGGCACAAGAGGGGGATCTGGACCACGGTGATTGCCGTCGCGGTCCTCGTCGGATAGAGACGGCAACATCAAAGATCACGGTTGTGCGCGTATCTGCACGGTCGTTCAGCCCCGTCCTGTTGTCGGCGCTCCTTGTCGGCGCCGCGCTCTTCGGCTCGTGGGAGACCGCCTCGGCCCAGGGCTTCGAGGCGGTTGGCACCCGCGCTCTGGGGATGGGCGGCGCGTTCGTCGCGGTCGCCGATGACGCGTCCGCCGTCTACTGGAACCCGCGGGCCTCGCGACCGGTGCGTTCTTGAGCCTGGTGGCCGATAGGGGCCGCTCGGAGGCATGGCTCGACCCCACCGAGTCTAAGACCCCGGCGGTTGACACGTTCGGCCTGTTTTTGGGGCTCTCGACACAAACGACCGGTCTCTCGTATTACCGCCTACGTAGCAATCAGATAGCGCGCCCCGTTCCGGCTGAAGTTCAGGCGGCCGGCGCCCGAGAAGACCAGGGGGGTGACGCGGCCGTGCAGTCGCTAATCACCCACCACGTCGCCCTCGCGGGGGTGTCGATGGTCGCTCCCGGGATCAGCCTGGGCACGACCGTCCGGTATATCCGGGGGTACGCAGGACTTGCAGCAGCGGAGCCCGGGCTGGCGACAGATGAACTGCTGCGTCAGGCCGATACTCTCGAAAGACGGGGCAAACACGAGTACGACCTCGACCTCGGCCTGCTGGTCGGGTCGCCGATGCTGACGGTTAGACTGGTCGCGCGCAACATGCGTGAGCCGTCGTTCAGCGGCACGCAGGGCGGCACGATTCGCCTGGGTCGGCAGGTTCGGGCCGGATTTGCATCACGGGCGATCGCGTCGACTGTCGTGGTGGTTGACCTTGACCTGACGCGGACACCGACGGTGCTGGGTGACCGGCGCAATGTCGCCGTCGGCGGCGAGTATTGGCTGGGATCGTGGCTGGGGCTGCGCGGCGGAGCGCGATGGAATCTCGAACAGGACGAACGGCCGGCGGTCGGCGCCTTCGGGCTCAGTATCGCCCTCGCGCAAGGGGTCTATCTCGACGGCCAGGTCACACGAGGCGGCGACTCCACGGAGCGCGGGTGGGCGGTCGCTGGCCGAATCGGGCGTCTAATTTTAGACGCGGCTGACTGCCCCGAACCCCGTCGCGGCCGCTCGTGGGGACCCCGAGAGCCCCACTCCGTTCGCTCGCGTGCCAGGGCTTCGATCTTGCTAGGTACGACCAGGGCGCGCACGGCGCGCCCCCGGCGGAGCGGCGCCGGGCATCGGGCCCCGTCTAGATAACTGACACAGGGCGTCGCCCGCCTCTGACACAAAGTGTCAACTTCCTGTGGCCGCACCGTGAACAGTGGAAGTAAGTGACTGATAGGAAGATGGTTATGAGATTAGGAATGGGCGCCTCCACTTGGCATGCCGGTTTCGCATAGAGGGGGCAACGGACGGACATCGAGATTGAACTAGCGCATACACGGATTTTCACAAAGGGGACAGGACAATGACGAAGCGGATGAAGAAGCAAGAAGGTTTCACGTTGATCGAACTGCTGATCGTGGTGGCGATCATCGGCATCATCGCCGCCATCGCGGTGCCGGGGCTGCTCCGGGCGCGGATGTCGGGGAACGAGGTGTCGGCGATCGGGTCGCTGCGGGCCATCAACAGCGCCCAGTCGATCTATGCGGCGAGCTGCGGCAGCGGCTTCTATGCACCGACCCTGGCCAACCTCGCGACGCCGCCGACTGTCGGTGGTGGAGACGGCTTCATCGGGACCGACCTCAACGCGGACCCGTCGACCAAGAGCAGCTACTTGGTGGCGCTGACCGCCGGTGCGGCGGCGACCGGTGCGCCGGCGTCGTGCAATGGGCAGGCGGCCGGGACCGTCGTGTCGACCTACTTCACCGGCGGCAGCCCGCTGGCTGGCGGCGGCACGCGACACTTCGGGACGAACCAGGGCGGCACGATCTACCAGAACACGGTGGCCGTGGCGGTGACGCAGACCGGTGCGCCGGCCGGCTCCAACCCGATTCAGTAAGAAGCGGACGTAACCATGGAGCCTTCGGGGATGCCCGCTGCTGCGGCAGCGGGCATCCCTTTTTCAGTCCGCAGGCACGCAGTCGGAGGATGAGGTTCGGCGCGCGCGCGGCGTAGATGCGGGTAGGATGACGCCAGCGGTGAGTCGTTCGGAACGAGGGTTCACGCTTATCGAGCTGATGATCGCGCTCGCGATCATGATGCTGATTGCCGCCCTGGCGATTCCCGGTCTCAATCGGGCTCGCGCGGCAGCCAACGAGTCGTCGGCGATCGGCTCGCTCCGGATCGTCAACAGCGCGCAGGTCTCCTATACCGTCTCCTGCGGGTCTGGCTTCTACGCGCCCTCGCTCACGGTGCTCGGAACTGCGCCGCTGGCGAACCCGGGCGACGGGTTCATCAGCCCCGACCTCGGCTTCGATCCTGCGACCAAGAGTAGCTACCTCGTCACGTTTACGCCGGGTGCGATCGCCCCGGTGGGGCCAGCGTCGTGCAACGGCGTGGCGGCCGGCTCGCTTGTCTGGACCTACTACGTGGGGGCCGACCCGCTTTCGGGCGGTGGCGCTCGCTACTTTGGCATAAACCAAGGCGGGACCATCTATTTTGGCACCGGTTCCGGTCGCGGTGACGCAGAGCGGCGCCCCAACCGGCGCCCAGGAGCTCCAGTAGGGCCGCAATCGTCGGTCCGGCCCGTCCTCGGCGGCCTGTTGCCCGGGTCGGTATCGTCCGAGACGATGAACGTCGGTTCTCGGCGTGCGTCCGCCGACTGGTGGAGCTTGACGCCGCCTTCAGATGTTCTTAAAAAGAGCTGTATGACCAGAGTCGAAAAGCCACGTAACCCGGTTAACGATTGGCAGGAACGCGGATGAGTGATCGAGCGCGACGGTGGCTCGTCGTCTTGGCATGTACCGGGCTCGTCGCGGCGGCGAGCTCCACCTATGTGCATATGCAGATCCTCGGCGACCCCGGCTACACGAGCTTCTGCGACATCAACACCACGGTCAGCTGCACGC
Source organism: Vicinamibacterales bacterium (assembly GCA_963662965.1). Classification (GTDB taxonomy): domain Bacteria; phylum Acidobacteriota; class Vicinamibacteria; order Vicinamibacterales; family UBA8438; genus DTWD01. The sequence continues at coordinate 2,729,292 of OY759970.1, forward strand.
AGGTGTATCAGAGTCGCTATGGCGCCGTGCTTGGGGTGCCGGTCGCCCTCGGCGGCGTCGTCTGGTTCGTCGGTGTGCTACTCCTCGCCTACGCTGGCCGTCGTGCGCCCGAGCAGTCAGCACGTCATGTCGCCGGCTATCTGCTGGTCTGGTCGACACTCGGGCTCGCCGTCGCGATGTACATGGCGTACGCCTCGTTCTTCGTGCTGAAGACGGTCTGTGTTCTGTGTGTCGTCGTCTACGGGACCGTCATTGGTATTTTCGTCTTGTCCGGGAACGGGCCGGCGACGCCGATGGCTCAGCTTCCGGCGGCCATGGTGAGGGACGTCGTGCTGCTTCTCCGGCGACCGGTCGGGCTCACACTCCTCATCGTGTTCATTGCTGGCACGGCATGGTCGATGTCGTGGTTTGCCGGACGCGGCGCTCCGTCGCCGATGGCAGCGACCGCGGACGCGGTGTCCGAGCGGCCGCCTCCGGCCGAGACGGCCGACCAGCAGACCGAGTTCGAGCGGTATTGGGAGAGTCAACCCCGCGTGTCGATCGACCTGCCGCAGGCCGACGACGTCGACGCGCGCGCGGTCGTGACCGTCGTCAAGTTCAACGACTATCAATGCCCTGCGTGCGCCAACGCGCACGTGGCCTACCAACCGATTTTCGACAAGTACGAATCGAGCCATCCAGGACAGGTTCGTCAGCAGACGCTCGACTACCCGCTCGATCCAGAATGCAACGATCAGGCGCCGAACGGACAGCACGGTGGCGCGTGCGAGGCGGCGGTGGCTGTCCGTCTGGCGGCGGAGAGCGGCCCCGATGCCCGTGAGGCGATGGAAGAGTGGCTCTACGCCAACCAGCCAGGTCTCTCACGTGAGGCGGTTGTGCAAGCGCTTGAGCGCATCGTCGGGATCGACGGGGCCCGCTACGACGCGGGGTACGACCGGCTGGTCGGTGACGTTCGGGCCGACGTCGCGCGTGGCAATGACGTTCCGGTGGAAGCCACTCCGACCTACGTGATAAACGGCGTGGTGATCAAAGGCAGCCTGGCGCCGCAATTCTTCGACGCGGCGATCGCGTACGAGCTCGAGCGTGCCGGGAATGGCGGCGTGGACTGATCGTTTCTGTGAGTGTTGGTGATGAAGGCAGTTCGACTCCAGGCACTGACGAAGGACTATCTAGTCGGGTTTTGGCGTCCCCGTCCACACCGCGCGCTCGACCACGTCTCTCTCGACGTGGCGCCCGGAGAGGTGGTCGGGTATCTGGGGCCGAACGGCTCCGGGAAGACGACGACGCTCAAGCTGCTGATGCAGCTGATCTACCCGACGTCTGGCGTCGCGGAAATCCTGGGACGTCCGGCCGGCGATGTGGCGGTACGGCGGCGGGTCGGGTTTCTTCCGGAGACGCCGTATTTCTATGACAACGTCACCGCCGAAGAGCTGCTGGTCTATTTCGGAGGGCTGTTCGGCTATACGGCGGCGGAGTCACGTCGTCGCGCGGGACGGCTGCTCGACCGGGTCGGGATCGGTGCGGAGCGCCGTCGCCTCCTCCGTAAGTATTCGAAGGGCATGCTGCAGCGCGTCGGCATCGCGCAGGCGCTGATCAACGACCCCGAAGTGATCTTTCTCGACGAGCCGATGTCGGGCCTCGACCCGCTCGGCCGGCGCGACGTTCGAGACATCATTCTGTCGCTACGCGACGAAGGCCGGACACTCTTGTTTAGCTCGCACATCTTGAGTGACGTCGAGTCGGTCTGCAGCCACGTGGCGATCCTGACGAAGGGCCGGTTGGTCGTATCCGGTCGGATCTCGGATCTCGGCCTCGATGTTCAAGGCTGGGAGCTGGTGGTCGGTGGCGTCGACGAGTCGCACTTGGCACCGTTTAAGGCGAACGTGCAGAGCCTGACGCGCGTCACCGACGGACGCTATGTCCTCGAGCTCCCGGTGGATCTACCTCCTGAGCGGATAGTCGCGGACCTCGCGCGGATCGGTGCCCACATCATCTCACTGAACCCGAGGCACGAGACCCTCGAGGACTACTTCGTGCGGCAAGTCGGGGCGAACACGACACCATCCGCCGCGGTGCACGAGTCGGCCTAGCGCGACACACGATTGCGAGTCATGTCGGTCATCGCCAAGATCGCCGTCCACGTCTTCAAGGATTCAGTCCGCGACAAGGTGCTCTACAACCTTGTCCTGTTTGCCGTGGCACTCATCGCCGCGTCATACCTCATCGGGCAGCTGACGGCGGGACAGGACATCAAGATCATCAAAGATCTGGCCCTGAGCGCCACCAACGTGTTCGGGCTGTTCATCGCGGTGTTCATCGGTGTTGGGCTCGTGTCGAAGGAGGTGGAGCGCCGGAGCATCTACACGATTCTGAGCAAGCCGGTGCGACGGTACGAGCTCGTCTTGGGAAAGTACGCCGGGCTAGTCCTCACGCTCGCGATCAACCTCACGGTGATGGCGATCGCCATGTACGGCATCCTGGCCTACATGGAGTGGGCCGAGAGCGACCAGTTCCTCCAGGGGTTGGAGGCGCCGGCCACCGATCCCGCGATGCTGAAGGCGGTGTTCCTGATTTTCATGCAATTGGCGTTGATCACCGCCATCGCACTGTTCTTGTCGACCTTTTCCAGTCCGATCCTGGCGGCGGTGCTCACGTTCGGCTTGTACGTCGTCGGCCATTTCAACGCTGACCTGCGCAACTTCGAGAACGTCGTTGATTCGGCGGCGGCGGTCTACCTGGCGCGTGCTCTGTACTACGTGCTGCCGAATCTCGCGCCGTTCGACGTGAAGGCCGAGGTCGTGCACGCGCAACCGGTTCCGCTGGAATACATCGCGTTGACCACCGGCTACGCGGTGCTGTATATCGCCGCGCTGCTGATTATGGCCATCCTGGTCTTCGCGAGGCGTGATTTTAAATGACCGGGTCTCCCGACGCTCGCCGCGTACCGATAGCGCCATCGCTGACGCGTTCCGACGAGCGGATCGCGTGGTGGGGGCGTCCCCCGGCGGCGCTGCTCGTCGTGCTGGCGCTCGGGGTGACGTTCACGACCGTGCAGATCGTTCGTGACCGGAGGTACGAAGCCAAGCGGGCCGCCACCGTTGTGTTGTATGTCTCCTCGGGCGAAATCCTCGAACGCTCGGCGCTGTCGTTCGACACGCTGTTGGCAGACATCTACTGGATTCGCGCGATTCAGGCTTACGGCGGGGGCAAGCTGGCGGCGGAGGGGGAGAAGGACTACAGCCTGCTCTACCCCCTGCTTGACATCACCACGACGCTCGACCCGCTCTTCAACGTGGCCTACCGCTTCGGTGCGATATTTCTCACCGAGGCGTTTCCAGATGGGCCCGGCCGACCCGACCTGGCGGTCGCGCTCCTCCGAAAAGGCGTAGCCGCGAATCCCGACCGTTGGGAATATCTGCAGGACATTGGCTTCGTGCACTATTGGTGGCTGCAGGATTACGAGGAGGCAGCGCGATGGTTTCGGCGGGCGAGCGAGGTTCCGGGATCCTCGTGGTGGCTCCAGTCGCTTGCGGCGAATACGTTGGCTCAGGGGGGCAATCGGGAGGGGTCGCGGTTGCTGTGGCAGCAGATGTACGATTCGGCCGACAACGACTGGATGCGTAATGAGGCGGATCGCCGCTTGACGCAGCTCGATGCGCTCGATCAGATCGAGCTTTACGAGCAGGCGATTGCCGTGTTTCGCGATCGGACTGGAGAGCTGCCGCGGTCGTGGCAGGAGCTCATTGCGGCCGGCGCGTTCCCCGGCATCCCTCGCGACCCGACCGGTACGGATTTCGAACTGGAACCGCGCGATGGTACGGTCACGGTCTCCCCGCAGTCGGCGCTGTTCCCGCTGCCCGACGATCCTCAGGCGGCGGCGGCACCATGACCGACCCTGGTCAGGGTGTTCTCCTTGCGTTGTTCGGGCTCGTGGTCGGCAGCTTTTTGAACGTCTGCATTCACCGGCTTCCGCGCGGCGGGTCGATCGTCAATCCGCCCTCCCACTGTCCGTCGTGTGGGCAGTCGCTGCGCTGGTTCGACAACGTGCCGGTGGTCGGTTACGTCATGCTTCGGGGACGCTGCCGCGCGTGCGGCACGTCGATTAGCCCCATGTACCCTGCGGTCGAGGTGGTCACATCAGTGCTGTTCGTGCTCCAGTACGCGGTCGTCGGGTTCGAGCCGCTGCTCGTGGCACGGCTCGTGCTCGTCTGCGCGATGATCGTGCTGTTCATGATCGACCTCCAACACCGACTCCTCCCCAACGTCATTACGTTACCTGGAGCCGTCGTCGGTCTGGTCTTTTCCTTGTTCCTTCCGCCTGGATGGGTCGATGCCGTCATCGGCGTTGTCGTCGGCGGCGGGTCGCTTCTCGCGATCTCGGAGGCGTACTATCGCATCCGTGGCGAGGAGGGGCTGGGGATAGGCGATGTGAAGATGCTGGCCATGATCGGAGCGTTCCTCGGATGGCAATCGATGCTGGTCACGCTGCTGCTGGCGTCGCTACTCGGCTCGGTCGTCGGGATCGGGATGATGGCGTCCTCGCGCGGCGACGCCAAGTACGCGCTCCCGCTCGGGTCGTTCCTCGCGGTGGCGTCAATCGCCGCGACCGCAGTTGGAGAACCGTTCATCGCATGGTACGCGTCGTTCTATTGACGCGGTGAGCCAGGCGGCCCGCGTGGTGCTTCGACATGCAGACTGATCCTCTCCTGGTCGTCTTTCTCCTCATTGTCGGCGCCCTCGGCGTCGTGCTCCTGTTCGCCGTCATGCGGCTCGGGTTGGCCACGCGCGCGGCCGAGCGCCGGCAGCGGGAGGCCGGTTCGGAGACGGCATTTCTCACGGCGGCACTCGAGCAGGCGGTGTCCGGGCTGCGGGAGCAGGAGCAGGCGACGAAGAAGCGCGCCCGGGCCTCGGAACGGCTGAGTGAGCAGATCATTGCCAGCCTGGCATCGGGCCTGCTGCTGGTCGATGCCGACGGCGAATTACGGATTTTGAATCCGGCGGGGCGACGCCTGCTCGGCGTCGACGCCCGCGAGGATGCGGGATCGTTTCGGGAGAGGCTGGGCCCCGTCGCGATGCCGCTCGTCGAGGCGGTCGATGAGTGTCTCGACGGCGGGCATCCCATCGGGCGGCGCACGCTGAAGCTGCATCCGCCCTCCGGCTCCAACGTCGCGACCCACCTCGGCGTCTCGATTTCCCCGCTGCTCGACGATGACGGCGCCCCGCACGGTGCGATCTGTCTGTTCGCCGGCGTACAGGTGGCCAGGCAACGTGCGCGAGCTGCAGAACTGCATCGAACGCGCGGTCATCCTGTGCGACGGGGAGCAGATTCTCACCCACCATCTCAACTTGACGGCGCATGCGATTCCAGCCGAGCGCTCGGATCGGCCGTGGGATCACGTCGACCTCACAGGGACTCTCGCCGACGTCGTGGGGCGGGTTCAGACGGAGGTCGAGCGCCTCAAGATCACGCGCGTCCTCGGTGATGTTGGCGGTGACCGCGGGCAAGCGGCGGATCAGCTCAAGGTCGGGTATGGCGCACTCCTCGCAAAGCTCAAGGAGCATGGCTTGGGCTAGGTCGCGACGGGGCTTGGGACGCTAAGCTCCATCTAAGATTAAGGTTGGAGCCCGATCGCGCAGAGCGATCGCTGGAGCTCTCGTGACGTGACGTCGTCGACGATATGGGTCGCGCCGATGCTCTTCGGCAGGACGACGTGCAGTCGGCCCTGCATGACCTTCTTGTCCCGTCCCATGATCTCCACGAGCGATTTTGCCGAGAGGTCGCTGACGGACGGTAGCGGTCCGAGCTGCGCGATCAATTGGGCCAGTAGCACCCGGTCATCCTCGGCGAGGGAACCGCGACGGACCGCCAGATCGGCGACGACGAGCATTCCGTAGGCAATCGCTTCACCGTGCCGGAAGCGACGGTATCGTGTCGCGGCCTCAATGGCGTGCCCAGCGGTGTGGCCGAAGTTCAAGATACGCCGGAGGTCGCCCTCGCGCTCGTCTTCGGAGACCACGGCGGCCTTGATGCGGCACGACGCGGCGATGACCGGGACCAGTGCCGCGTGGTCACGCGCGAAGATGGCCGTCAAGTCCTGCCGCACACGATTGAAGAGGTCACGGTCTCGAATCATCCCGTATTTAACGACTTCGTACAGCCCCGATCGAAACTCCCGTCGCGGCAACGTGTCTAGGAGGATCGGATCCGCAACGACGACGGCCGGCTGATGAAAGGCCCCGATCAAGTTCTTGCCGAGCGGGTGATTGACGCCAACCTTGCCGCCGATCGCGCTGTCGACCTGGGCGAGGAGAGTGGTCGGCACGTGGACCAACCGGACGCCGCGGAGGTAGGTGGCGGCGGCGAACCCGACAACGTCGCCAACGACGCCTCCGCCCACGGCAATGATCGTGGCGGCACGGTCCGCCGCTGACCGAATCAACGCGTCGTAGACGCGACCGACCGTCTGTGTGGTCTTCGAGCGCTCGCCGTCTGGAATGAGGATGTGCTCGGCACGTCCGACCGCACGTGTGACTGACTGGCCGTGGGCTCGCCAGACTGTCTGGCTCGAGACGACAAACCGCTGAGCCGTGGCGCCAGTCTCGTCCATCAGCCGGCCCAGCTGTCTGAGCAGCCCCGCGCCGACGTGCACGTCATAGGCACGCGACGCCGTCGCGACGTGGATGACCTCGGTTTTCATGCGCGGGTAGGATAGCACCACTCGAAACGGCGAACGGGTGTCTCGACTGCGACGAACCACTACCGGTCCGATTTCACCCGAGCGGAACGATATAGACTGGTCGCGGCATACGACCCTCTCGAAGGATGAGGACACGACGTGATGGCGGCGAAACAGCAGGCGTTCGTTACGGAAATAACTCCGCAGTCGGAAGATTTCTCGCGTTGGTATACCGACGTCGTTCGTCGAGCCGAGCTCGCCGATTATTCACCCGTCAAAGGTTGCATGGTGATCCGGCCCTATGGGTACGCCATCTGGGAGCTGATGCAGGCCACCTTGGACAAGCGATTCAAGGAGACCGGCCATGTGAACGCGTACTTCCCGCTCTTCATCCCAGAAAGCCTGCTGCGCAAGGAAGCGGCGCACGTGAAGGGCTTTGCGCCAGAGGTGGCATGGATCACGCGAGGCGGCGACGAGGATCTCGAAGAGCGTCTGGTCGTCCGGCCGACGTCGGAGGCAATCGTTGGCACCATGTACGCCAAGTGGGTGCAGTCGTGGCGTGACCTCCCGATCTTAATTAATCAGTGGGCGAATGTCGTTCGCTGGGAAAAGGTCACGCGGCTGTTTCTCCGGACAACGGAGTTTCTCTGGCAGGAAGGCCACACCGCCCACGAAACCTCTGAAGAAGCCGAAGCCGAAGCCCGGCGAATGCTCGGTGTCTATAAGGACTTTCTCGAGCGAGAGCTCGCCATACCGGCCCTCGACGGCAGGAAAACGGAGAGCGAGAAGTTCGCGGGTGCGGCTCACACCTATTCCGTCGAAGCGCTCATGGGTGACGGTCGGGCGCTTCAGGTTGGCACGTCACACAATCTCGGTCAGAACTTCGCCAAGGTCTTCGACATCAAGTTTCAGGCGCGCGACAAGTCCGTGCAGTTCGTGTGGCAGACCTCGTGGGGAATGTCGACACGGCTCATTGGTGGCGTCATCATGACCCACGGCGACGATAGTGGGCTTATCTTGCCGCCACGCGTTGCACCGCATCAGGTCGTCATCGTGCCGATTCCCAGAGGTGACTGGCGGACGACCGTCCTCCCCAAGGTGGAGGAGATCGCCTCGGCCCTACGCGAAGCGGGCGTGCGCGTCGTCGTCGATGATCGGGAAGAGCACAAGCCGGGGTGGAAGTTCTCGGAGTGGGAGATGCGAGGCGTTCCCCTCCGTCTCGAGATCGGCCCCAAGGACATCGAGCAGTCGCAGGTCATCCTGGTACGCCGAGATACGCGCGAGAAGCTTCCAACCCCGATGAACGGGCTCCCGAATCAAGTCGAGACGCTCCTCGAGACGGTGCAGACCGCGCTCTTCACCCGGGCCGTCGCCTTTCGTGACGCACACACGCATCGCACGGCGTCCAAGGACGAGTTCATGCGCCTGTTTGAGGGCCGTCCAGGCTACGTCGTTGCACCATGGTGTGGAAGTGAGGTGTGCGAGGCGAAAATCAAGGAGCAGACGCAGGCGACCATCCGCAACCTGCCACTCGACCCGCCGGCGGCCACCGGAGCGTGCATTCAGTGCGGCGAGGCCGGTCAGACGGACGCGTATTTCTCGAAGTCCTACTAGCGTTGGTACAGAGAACAGGCCCACGGGGGGAACGCCCCGAGGGCCTGTTGATGACTCTCAGAAGCTGACGGCCGTTACTGGACGCGAACCACCAGGGCAGCCCGGCGGTTCAGGCGCCGCGTCTCTTCACGCGAGTTGTCGTGCGCCGGACGTTCCTCGCCGTAACTGACCGTCTGCAGCCGGTTGCCACCGACGCCGAGGCTCGTCAGGTACTCCTGCACCGAGTTGGAGCGACGGTCGCCCAGTGCGAGGTTGTACTCGTTCGTGCCGATGTTGCACGTGTGGCCTTCGATCTCGATCCGGAGGTTCGCATCCTCTTCGAGCGCGGCCACCACTTCGTCGAGGACACGCGCGGCACCCGGACGGAGGCTGTAGCGGTCGAAGTCGAAGTGCACGTCCTCGAAGACATACTCACGCACCGGCGGCGCCGGCGGCGCATTGACCCGGATATTTGCCGTGTCGGACGCCGAGCCACCGCGGCCATCGGTCACCGTCGCGTTGATCGGGACCGGGCCGGCCTGATCGGGCGCCTCCCAGCGTGTCGTTGCGCGGTCGGCTGAATCCTGGAAGTCGCCGGTCGGCGCGCTCCAGCGATAGGTCAGCGGGTCACCGTCTGGATCAGAGGCGTCGGCGCGGAGCCGCACCTCGTCGCCGAACTCAACCTCGCACGGATCGCACGAGACCGACACCGTCGGTGGTCGGTTCGGCGCATCCGGGGGAGGTGGTGGTGGCGGCGGTGGCACGTAGACCCTGACGCCGGGGTGGTAGTTCAGACGGAACAGGAAACCGAGCCGGTCCGCGCTGGGTACCGTCTGGCCGACCGACGAACGTGATACGTGGCGAACTGCCCAGGTGAGACCACCACCAACCGAGACCCCGTTCGGTCCCTGCCACTGCGTGCCCAATACGACGTAATACGGACTGCGCTGAAGGGATCCCAGGGCCGAGATGCTACCGTCGTCGCTGCCCACAAGCGGCTCGGACAGCGTGAGCGAGGTGCTGAGCAGGACATCGCTGAGCACCTCGCCGAAGACTCGAACCGGACCGCGCACCGGTCCACCAACACCAATGCCCCAACGCAAGCTATTCGGCAGCTCAATCGTCGCCGTGTCCGTTCGCAACACGAAGTCGCCGTGTCCGGAGAGTTCGGCCGCGCCGAAAGCCTTGCTCATGACGATGCCGATCGCGCCATCAACCTTGCCTGTCGATGTTCCGGTGGCCTCGTCACCGGTGGGGAGCTTGACCCAACCACGGACCGCCATCGCGTACGGAGCGCGATTTCGCTCAGAGAGAAGGTTGACCTTGGCCCCGACCGTGACGTCTCCGAACTGGTTGCCGCTGAACGGGGTGTTGACGAGCGGGAAGTCGGAGACGAGTCCACCGACCTGGGCCTGATCCTGCTGAAAAAGTGGTCTCAAGTCGCGGTCGATACGTGTCAAGAATCCGACTGAGCCAAAGATCTCGAAGCGGTCACGGAGGCCCACGGCGAAGCTACCCGCCATCGACTGAATCGCCGTGAACCCCTGCTCGTGGTTGAACGTCGCAACATGTCCCGCCGCGGCAATGGCACCGTCGCTGAGCACCTCAGCCGTGGGGACGAACCAGAGGCCGGTGTCCCCGAGGAACGTCGTGCCGGCCGGACGCGTGTCTTCCTGCGCCGCCGCCGAGGCTGCATACACGCACATGATGGCCGCAAGCGCCGCTCGGCCAAGCCATTTTCTCGATTGCATCAGATGCTCAACCTCAACGTTACGGTAACTGCAACCTGGTCAAAACCAGCACGAATACTATGGCGTTGAGGCGGATCAAGTCAACGACGACAGGGCCTAATCGGCCTTGCGCTTGCCGAAGAGCCACGCAATCCCGATGCTGAGTATGTAGAGCAGGATCATCGGGGCCGCGAGCATGAGCTGGGTGACCACGTCGGGCGGGGTCAACAGCGCCCCAAAGATGACAATGAACAGAACGGCGTACTTGAAGTTGCGAATGAGGAACCGGTGCGTCACCACGCCCATCCGGGCGAGGAAGAGGACGACGGTTGGGAGCTGAAACACGATCCCGCACGCGAGCACTAGGCGGACGTAGAGTGCGAACGCCGGTTGGATCCGCGGCATGAAGGCCATGTATTCGCTGCCGAAGCTGGCGAAGAAGCCCCACGCGATCGGGAAAAGGATGTAGTGCGCAAAGAGCGCACCCCCAAGGAAGAATCCGGTCGCGAGCGCGACAAATGGGATAGCAAACTTCTTTTCGTGTGCATACAACCCGGGCGCGACGAAGAGCCAGAGTTGCGACATGATGACCGGCGTCGAGAGGATGAGGCCGGCGAGTGCCGCCATCTTGATGTTGAGGAAGAACGCCTCGGTCGGTTCGGTGTAGACCAACGTACCGCCTTCGGGTAGGACCCTGGTGAGCGGCTCCATGATGAAGTCGAATATCAGACCAATGAAACCGAGACCAAGCAGTAAGCCGCCGAAAAGCGCCGCGAACGAGATGATGAGCCGTCGCCGCAGCTCGTCCAGATGGTCGAGAAACGACATCTTGCCACCGGCGCCGTCCTGCTGGACGTCGTCGTTGTGGTCGTTCCGCTCGTCGGGATCAGACGGGTCGGGCGAGGCTTGATCGGGAAACGGGACCAGCGCCATCGCGAACCGGGGTGCTCCTATGCGCCTGCGTCGGGTTCGGTCGGGTGGATGCCCGAGGCTGGAGCAACGGCGGCGGTCGGCTTGGGCTCGGCGGCGACGGTCGGCTTGGGCTCGGCGGCGGCGGTCGGCTTGGGCTCGGCGGCGACGGTCGGCTTGGGCTCGGCGGCGACGGTCGGCTTGGGCTCGGCGGCGACGGTCGGCTTGGGCTCGGCGGCGACGGTCGGCTTGGGCTCGGCGGCGACGGTCGGCTTGGGCTCGGCGGCGGCGGTCGGCTTGGGCTCGGATGTCTTCTGGGAGACCTCCTCCTTCTTGTCGTGCTGCTCCTCGATTCGGATTTCCTCGTCAAGCGTATTGCGGAGATCGTTCGACGCGCGCTTGAATTCGCCGAGGCTCTTGCCGAGCGACCGGCCGAGGTCCGGCAGTTTCCGCGGCCCGAAGACGATCAGCGCGATAACGAGGATGATGATCATCTCAGGCACGCCGATCGTAGGCATAATGGTCTTGCTCCTGGCCCGGGAGAAACGCGTATCCTCCTGTTCGCATTATAGAAACGCGAGCACCAAGGGTCAAGAGATGGTCCCCCGCGCGATCGCTCGAAGTCATTGCTGGACAGTGGCTTATCTGATAGCATCCGAATCATGCGGGGCGTAACTTCTCTGACGATTGGCGTAAGCACCGTCGTGATGTCGGCGATGGCGGGCGGACTGTTTGGCGGGCAGGTTCTTGCGCGCCAGGATTCCGCAAACCAGCGGTTCGATGCGTTCGCGTCTGCGCTCGCGGCGGTCGAGGCCAACTACGTCGACGACGTGGACACCGAGCGGCTCGTCTACCGCGCCATCGCGGGCATGCTTCAGACTCTCGACCCCCATTCCAACTTCATGGACCCGCGTTCGTACGCGCAATTACGAGAGCGACAGGAAGGGCGGTACTACGGGCTCGGCATTCAGATCAACGTCTTCGATGGTCGCATCACCGTCATGAGTCTCTTCGAGGGATCCCCAGCGTATCGGTCCGGCATCAGGCGTGGGGATGTGATCGCCGAGATCGAGGGGGAGAACGCGATCGGGATGACCAGCGATCAGGCGGTACGCCGCCTCCGAGGCCCAAAGGGCAGCTCGGTGAACGTTTCCATGCGCCGCGACGGTTACGACGACTTAATCGACCTAGAGGTCGAGCGCGACGAGATCAACATCGCGACCGTCAAGGCCGCGTTCATGGTGGACGACGACACCGGCTACGTTCGTCTCGGCGATTTTTCAGAGACGAGTAACGACGAGCTGGAACGGGCACTTGCCACGTTACGCGAGGAGGGGTTCACCCGCCTCGTGCTCGACCTTCGCGGGAATCCGGGAGGTCCGCTCGATCAAGCGATCAAGGTGGCCAACCAGTTCCTGCCGCACGGCGACATGATCGTGTATACGCGCGGCAGAATCGCCAACTCCGACCAGGACTACCACGCCCGTGAGCAAGGGAGCTACACGGATCAACCGCTCGTCGTGCTCGTGAATCGGACCAGTGCGAGCGCGTCTGAGATTGTGGCCGGCGCGATTCAAGATCACGACCGCGGTCTCATCGTCGGCGAGACGACCTTCGGGAAGGCGCTCGTGCAGTCCATCTATCGTGTGAGTCACGGTGCCGGGCTGGGGCTCACGACAGCGCGCTACTTCACTCCGAGCGGCCGCATGCTGCAGCGCCCGTGGGACAGCACGTTCGACGAATACTCGACCTACTCCCTGCGCGAGCCGGAGGCGCCGGTGCACGCGCGGTCGGACCGCAAGCTGACCGACGCGGGGCGCGAAGTCTACAGCGGCGGAGGGATCGAGCCGGACCACTTCATGACCGGTCCGATCGAGGGTTTCGATCCGTCTCGATTCGGCCGCTTGCTCGCCGCGCGCCGCGAGTTTGCGAGCTTCGCCGCGCGATTCACGGCGGCTGCTGATACACGGGTCACGGTCGACGGTCGCGACCGGGAAGTCGTCGAACGAGGATTCGCCGTCGACCAGCGGTTGCTCGACGCTTTCCAGGAGCATGTGCGCGGCCATGGGCTGACCGTTGATGAGGACGCGTTCGCCGCCGACGTCGACTTTATCCGGACGATGATCCACTTTGAGGTCGATACCGACCTGTTCGGCGAGGCCGAGGCGCGTCGTAATCTCTTCCAGCAGGACCCGCAGGCACAGTTCTCGCTGAGCCTGTTTGACGAGGCCGAGGCGTTGCTGCGGTTGAGAGAGACGCCAGCCGTCGTCGCGTCTCGGTAGTCGCTGTGGCCTCGGTCTAGCACCGTGACGAGCTTGCAGCCGTGCCCGGCGTCTTGCTACACTTCGACTCGTCATCGTTGCCACCGGGGCCGCCGTCGCACGTGTGTTGGCGGGTGGCGTATACGAAAGTCGTTTGAAGACCGCTGAAGACTGACGAGATAGCGCGAGAGCCGGGTCGGCGCGATCCCAGCCGCTCGACAGGTGAATTTGGAGAGTCCAGAGATCCTGTCCGCGCGGCTATTTTCGTGTACTGGCAGCCCCTAAGGAGCCTGCGGTGAAAGCCACGCTGCATTCGACCGGAACTCTCACCACAGGCTCCCAAGTCCGATGCGCCTGAACCTTCTCGAAATCGCCGGGTTCAAGAGCTTTCCCGAGCGCGCGGAGCTCGCGTTCGACGACGGTGTCACCGCCATCGTGGGACCGAATGGATGCGGCAAGAGCAACGTTATCGACGCGATCACCTGGGTCTTGGGTGAGCAGAGCGCCCGCAGCCTTCGCGGCGAGCGGATGGAAGATGTCATTTTCAGCGGCAGCGACGCCAGGCGTCCCACCGCCGCCGCCGAAGTCCGCATTCAGTTGTCCCAAGTGACGGCAGCGCTCGGCGTCAACAACAGACTCATCGTGGCGCCAGCCACCAGCCCGGTGCCGACGTCTGGCAACAACAACGGCCACGGGAACGGGAACGGACACGAATTCGCCGAGTCAGACCATGTCGACAGCGTACCGTCAGTTGTGGGAGTCGTCGCGACCGGAGACACCGACGCCGAGGCCGGCGACGATCTGGCGGCGCTCAAGGACTTCGATGCGCCGATGATCACGCGCGACGTCCAGATCGGACGTCGACTGTATCGCTCCGGCGAGAGCGAGTACTTGATCGACGGACAGGTGTGCCGCCTGCGGGACATCCAGGACCTACTCATGGATTCCGGCGTCGGCGTCAAGGCCTATGCCGTCATCGAACAGGGACGCATCGGGCAAATCCTCGACTCGAGACCGGCAGAGCGCCGACAGTTACTCGAGGAGGCGGCGGGGGTCACGAAGTACAAAACGCGCCGGCGGTCCGCCGAGCTCAAACTCGAAGCGGCTCAGCAGAACCTCACCCGTGTCGATGACATCGTATTCGAGGTTGAGAAGCAGCAAGCCGCCCTCAAGCGGCAAGCGGCGAAGGCACGTCGGTATCGACGGTTGCGCGAAGAGCTGCGTCGATGGGAGACGGTCTCGTATGCGCGACGAAGTGAGGCACTGGCGCTGGCCATCGAGGGCGCGGAGCGCCGACTGAGCGACGCGACGGCACGAGAGCGGGCCGAAGCCGCATCGTTGGCCGGCCTCGAGAATACACTGGAGCGTCTGCGCCTCGAGCTTGCCGAGGCCGACCAGGCCACGACTACTGTCCGGGATTCGGCGCATCAGCAGGAGCTCGACCTGGAGCGTCGCCAGCAACAGATCGATTTCGATCGGCGGCGGGCGTCGGAGCTGGAGACCGCGCTGGTCGAGGGCGCGGAGGCCCTCGAGGCGCTCGAGGCGCGCAGCCATCCCGTGAGCGCGGAGCTCCGCCGGCAGCGCGAGGCCCACGTTCAGTGCGAGCACGAGCGCGACGCCGCGGCCGATCAGCTGCGAGATGCCGAACGTGCCTTTACGGAGGCCCAGCGCGCGATCGAGGGGCGCGAAGGGGACGTCGAGGCGGCGCGGAGCGAGGTGTTCGCCGTGATCAACGCGGCGACGGCGCTTCAGAATGTCGCCGACAATGCATCGGCTGCGGCTGCCCGCGTCTCGGGATCGCTGTCAAAGCTGGAGGCCGAGACCGTCGATGTCCGGTCCGACGTTGGACGGGTCGACGTCGAGCGCACGTCTGCGGACAACGAGGTGCGAAGAATCCGCGAGCGCATGGAAGAGGTCCAAGCGAGTCGCGCGGATCGAGAGTCTGAGCTCGCGTCGGCTCGGATCGAAACCGAGAGGCGGACGCGTGACCTGCGTACCCGGGAGCACGAGCTGGCGGCGACGCGCGCACGCATCGAGTCGCTCGAAGAGCTCGAGGCGGGCCGGGCTGATTACGAGGAAGCGGCACGTGCGGTGCTCGGCGCCGCCGACCGTATTCCGCATCACGGCTCCGTCGTCGACCATCTTGAGGTCGACCAGATGCACGAACGCGCGGTGGAGTCGTGCCTCGGCGAGCTGTTGCAGTACGTCGTCGTGGGGTCTCGGCAGGACGCGCTCGCCGGCGTCGCGTTGGCGACCGCCCACGACGCTGGTCGGTGCGGTTTTCTCATCAGCGACGGCGCCGACGATCACCCGGACGTGGCATCGCCACATCCGGCGCTCCAGTCGCTCGCGACCGTCGTGCGGGTGTCCGGACCTGGCGCGTCGGTCGTTCGTCGAATGCTTCAGTGTCGCTGGCTGGCGCCGTCGGTTGACGTCGCGACCGAAGCCGCTGGTCTCACCCGTGATCCGATCGTGACCCCAGAGGGCGTCGTCGTGCGTGGCGGTGCACTGCTCCACGGTGGCACCAAACAAGGCGCCCGCGGGCTCCTCGCGGCAAAGCGCGAGGTTCGAGAGCTGCGTGACAAGATGACCGCCGACAGCGACACCCTTAGCGGTCTGACGCGCGAGCTCTCGGCGCATGAGGCCGCCGCTACGCATGCCCAGACCGCGCTCGAATCGCTGCGGAACGATCAGCACACTCTGGAGAAGGAGCTTGTCGGGTTCGAGATGCAGCTCGGTCGTCTCGAGGACGAGCGCACGCGGCTACAGGAAAAGATCGGTCTCATCGAAACGGAGCGACGACAGGCGACCGAGGACCGGGACCGCCTCGAAGCCAAGGAGGCGGAGGCGCACGAGTCGATCACACGCCTCGAGGCCGAGCAACGTTCGGCCGACGAGCGCTTCATGGGAGCCCAAGGGAGCCTGTTGGAGGCGCGAGACACGGTCGACACGCTGCAGCAGAGCGTCACCGACGCCAAGGCCGCCCACGCCGCGCTCGCCGAGCGGGTGGCGGCGCTCGTCGCCGATGTTCGGCGGCTTGCAGATCAGGCGAATGACTTGCGGCAGCGAATAGACGCGCGAGAGACCGAGAACGGGCGCTCGGCCGCGGAGCGCCAGCGCTTGTTGGAGGGGGTCACCACGTCCGAGCAGCAGCGCGATGTTGACGTCAAGACGTTCGATGAGCTGCGACGCAAGATCATCCACCTCGATGGGCAGACCGACGACCTCCAGCTGCGAATCACGTCGCAGGAGGACACCGTGCCCACGGCGCGGCAGGGACTCGACCGGGTGCGGTCTGATGTCGGCCAGCACGAAGTGACGCGCGCGACAGCCTCCGCCGATCTGTCACACCTCGAGCAGTCATGCGCGGACACCCTTCACATGACGCTCGACGAGGCGAAGGACGAAGTGGCGCGCCTTGAGGCGGATGGTCCGCTTGAACCGGAAAGGTCACTCCTCGGACGGTCGTCCACGTCGACGACGTCTGCGGACGACGCTGACGACGAGGAGGACATGGTCGCGATGGAGCCGGTCCCAGTCGAGGCCGATGACGAGCTGTGCGACGCGGCCACGGCCGATGTCGACGAGATCATGCATCGGCTGCGTGCCAAGGTCGACCGCATCGGTCCGGTCAACATGATGGCGATCGATCAGTTCGATGAGCTCGAAGAACGGCACGAGTTTCTGACAACCCAGCGTCGCGATTTGCTCGACTCGATAGCGGCAACAGGCGATGCGATCAAGCGCATTGATAGGACCACGCGGGAGCGCTTTCAGGAGGCGTTCACCGCGGTCAACGAGCATTTCCAGCACACGTTCGCGACGTTGTTCGGCGGGGGAAGTGCGGGTCTCGTGCTCTTGGATGAAACGGATGTGCTCGAGAGCGGAATCGACATCATCGCGCAGCCGCCGGGCAAGCGCCTGCAGAGCATCCAGTTGCTGTCGGGCGGCGAGAAAGCGCTGACGGCGATGGCGCTGATGTTCGCGATCTTCAAGTACAGGCCGAGTCCCTTTTGCCTGCTCGACGAGATCGATGCCCCGCTTGATGACGCAAACATCGGACGTTTCGTTGACATGCTGCGCGGGCTCCAGGATCGGACGCAGTTCGTGCTGGTGACCCACAACCGAAAGACGATGGAAATCGCCGACCGGCTCTACGGCGTCACCATGGAGGAGCCGGGCGTGTCGAAGTTGATCTCCGTCGATCTACATTGACGGGGACCAAGTTCAGACTTGGGGAATATCGTCCCGCGGCCGCAGGCCCCGTCTAATGAATGAGGACCGGGCCGCTCGCTACCATCGCCTCCGACGCCGGAGCGCCTCACTTGGGGCCGCGGCGCGTGGATGCGTTCTCCTCGGCGTCTGCGGCATCGGCCTACGACTTGCCGACGACGGGGCGTTGCTGATCGCGCCGACCGCAACGGCTCTTCCGGCCGCCCTCGCCGGGTTCCTCCTATGCCTCGCCACCGAACTGGCGTCGCTTCCGTTCGCGTGGCATACGGAGTTCACTCTCGAACAACGGTTTGGCCTGTCGCGCGAGTCCGTAGCGGAATGGTGGCGCGACCATGTGCGAGCCGTCGGACTTGAACTCATGAGTTGGACCGCTGCCGCCGCTGTGATTAGCGCGCTGCTCGCGCGTTGGCCGGGGTGGTGGTGGCTCGCGGCAACGACGGGGTTTCTGGGTGTCGGCGTCCTTCGCGCGAGCCTCTTCCCGTTTGTCTTCCGAGCGCAACCACTGCGTCGCCAGGAGCTCCGGACGCGGCTCGCCGCGCTGGCGCGCCGGGCTGGTGCACCCGTGATGGGGATCGACCAGTGGTGCATCAGCAGCCGAAGTGATGTCGCCAATGCAGCTGTGGTTGGCCTCGGTCCGACGCGGCGCATCATCGTGTCGGACACGCTCATCGAGGACTACTCTGACGATGAAGTCGAGGTGGTCATTGCGCACGAGATCGGCCACCACGTGCATCGAGACGTGTGGCAGACGCTCACCTACGAGACAGTGGTCGTAGGTGTCGCGCTTCTCGTTGCTGACGACGCCCTGGTGCTGGCGCCGGGGTTCGGACAGACGGCGGGGCGTCTCGACGTGGTGGGTCTCTCGACGGTGGCGCTCGTCGTCGGGGCGGTTAGGGTTGTGCTCTCGCCGGCGGGAAAGTGGCTCTCACGCTGGCACGAGCGACGAGCCGACGCCTACGCGTTGGCCCTCACCGGTAACCAAGGTGCTTTCGTGTCCGGACTGCGTCGGTTGGGGGCGCAACACCTCGCGGAGGACCGTCCTCCGTGGCCCATCGAGTGGCTGTTCTACTCACACCCACCGGTGGTAGAGCGTATTGCCCATGCTCAGACTGGGCAGCTGGCATCGACTGAGTAGGGCGCGCACGGCGCGCCCCCGCGGGAACGGAGCGGGGTTTTGGGGCCCCCGCGAGTGCCCGCGACGGGGTTCGGGGCAGTCAGCCCCGTCTAATTTGGTTCCCGCCGGGCTCCTTCGCGGTTGCCGCGGTTGCGCGGCGGTTGGGAACGGCCGTCGGGTCCGCTCCGTCGTCCCTCTCCGTCGCTCTTGTCATTGCGCTGGCGCCCAGGCCGGTCCCCGTCGCCCGACTCCTCCCCGCCCGGAAGTAGCGCCTTGCGGCTGAGCCGCACCTTGCCCGATGGGTCGACGTTGATGACTTTGACCAGCACCTGGTCGCCTTCGTTCAGCTCTTTGCGCACATCATTGACGCGGTAGTGCGCAATCTCTGAGACGTGCAGCAGCCCATCGATACCGGGCAGAATCTCGATGAACGCGCCGAAGTCGGTAATACGCTGCACCTTTCCCAGGTAGGTCTTGTTCAGCTCTGGGCTCGCGGTAAGCTCCTCGATGATGCTGATCGCCTTTTGCGCGGAGTTCTCGTCGGTTGATGCGACATTGACCCGGCCGTCGTCCTCGACGTCGATCTTGACGCCAGTGCGGTCGATGATGCTGCGAATGGTCTTTCCTCCCGGGCCGATGACGTCGCGAATCTTGTCGACCGGGATCTGAATCGTCACGATGCGCGGCGCGTACGTCGAGATCGATTCGCGCGGTGAAGCGATCGTTGCCCCCATTTTCTCGAGGATGTGCAAGCGCCCGGCGTGGGCTTGGGCCAGTGCTTCCTTCATGATCTCCGTCGTGATCCCGGAGACCTTGATATCCATCTGGAGTGCGGTGATTCCATCGGTCGTGCCGGCGACCTTGAAGTCCATGTCGCCGTAGTGGTCCTCCGCACCGGCAATATCCGACAACACGGCGTGGCGACCGGAGCCCTCATCGAGAATGAGACCCATGGCAATACCGGCCACCGGCTTCTCCAGCGGCACCCCGGCATCCATTATGGCCAGCGTCGCGCCGCACACAGTTGCCATCGACGACGAGCCGTTCGACTCAAGGATGTCTGACACGACACGGAGTGTGTAGGGAAACTTCTCTTCGCCGGGGATCATCGGCGCCAAGCTGCGCTCGGCGAGATTTCCATGGCCGATCTCGCGGCGTCCGGGGCCCCGGAGAAACTTTACTTCGCCGACGGAGAATGGTGGGAAGTTGTAGTGCAGCATGAAGCGCCGGTAGCTTTCGCCCTCGACGCTCTCGACCTTTTGCTGGTCGTCCTTGGTGCCCAGCGTGGCCGAGACGAGCGCCTGGGTTTCGCCGCGGGTGAAGACGGCGGACCCATGCACGCGGGGCAGGACGCCGACTTCGGACCAAATGTCTCGTACCTCGTCGAACCGGCGACCGTCGAGACGCTGTCCACGCTCGAGGACCTCGTCGCGGAGGACCTTTTCCTTCAGATTCTTGAAGACATGCTTGGCGTCGGCTTTCCGGTCGGCGTCGTCCTCCGAGATCGACCCGAGGAGATCATCAAGGACGCGGTCGACCTGCGCGTAGTTTTCGAGTTTGTCCTTGATGCGCATCGCGTCCGCCAACGGTGCGAGCGCCTGCGCCTCGACCTCTGCTTGTACCCCGGCGTCGACCGATGTGGCGGCGACCATCACCTTCGCTTTGCCAACGGCGGATGCCATGTCGGCGATGGTGGCGACGATGTCTCGGATGACGGCGTGACCCGCTTCGAAGGCGCGCAGCATGGTGTCTTCGGGCACCTCCTTCGCGCCTGCTTCCACCATCACGATCGCATCCTGGCTTCCTGCGATGATAAGGTCCAACGCACTTCGCTTGCGTTCCGGATACGTCGGATTGATAACGATCTCATCGTCCACGAGCCCGACGCGGACGGCGGCAATCGGGTGTGCGAACGGAATGGATGAAATCGACAACGCGGCCGATGCCCCAGTCAGTGCGAGCACATCAGAGTCGTTCTCCGGGTCGGCCGAGAGGAGGAACGAGATCACCTGCGTCTCGCGCGCCCATCCAGTAGGAAACAGCGGGCGAATCGGGCGATCGATGAGCCGGCTCGTGAGCACTTCTTTCTCGGTCGGCCTGCCTTCGCGTTTGAAGAAACCACCCGGAATGCGGCCTGAGGCGTACGCGTACTCCCGGTAGTCCACCGTGAGCGGAAGAAAATCGATGCCTTCACGGGCGTTCGGCGCCGCGCACGCCGTGACGATGACGACGGTGTCACCGTATCGAACCGTGACGGCGCCGTCGGCCTGCTTCGCGAGCTTGCCTGTTTCGATGATCAGAGGGGATCGGCCGACATTCACTTGGGCCGTGTGCATGGGAATTGACTCCAGTTCTCGTCTGTGATGTTTTGCGACGCGACGGAGAAGGTGGGGCGGTCTCGGGGAGACCGGTCGGTCGTCTCGCGCCTACTTGCGGATGCCGAGTCGCTTGATCAGCCCCGTGTATCGCTCGGAATCTTTGCCTTTGAGGTAGTCGAGGAGACGCCGCCGCCGGCCGACCAGTTGGAGCAAGCCCCGGCGCGAGTGGTGATCTTTGGTGTGCGTCTTGAAGTGTTCCGTCAGATAGCCGATCCGCTCACTCAGGATCGCGACTTGGACTTCGGGCGAGCCGGTGTCGCTGTTGTGCGTGCGATACGAGCCGATGAGTTCCGACTTCCGTTCCTTGGCCAGCGCCACGTCCAACTACCTTCTGCCTCTTTCCTTTAACGTCGTTTAGCTCAACAGCAGATCCTACACTAGAACGATCATGGGATGCAAAAGCCGAGCTTCGTCGGCTTTTGCGATCGCAATCAAGGTGCCGTGCTGGTCGCAGAGCCTGACCAGGTTCCGCGGGTGCATCGGCGACTCTGTACCGCCGCCTCGCACTGGCCCCGTGCTCCACCCCCGATCGGAGGAGAGCACATCGGCCTGCGACACGTCATTGCCGTGGGAGGCCCGCTTCGTACCGTGCTCGGTCATGACCAGCCTGGGGACGTCGGGCAGGAGATGCGCGAGGGGCGACATCCGACTGGACAGATCATCGGCCTGCGCGCCCTCGAGTTCGTCGAGGGTGACGGCCTGGTCCAAGTCGAACGCACCACTGCGTTCACGTCGGAGCGACTCCAGACACGCGCCGCACCCGAGCGCGGCGCCGAGATCGTGCGCGAGCGCGCGCATGTAGAAGCCCGGTTCGCAGCTCACCCGGCAGCGAATGTGCGACGCGGTGACATCCAAAATGTCGAGCGCGTGCACGGTGACCTCCACCGGTGTCGGATTGACGGGCTGCCGACGTCTGGCCAGACGATACGCACGCACGCCACCGATTTTCTTTGCCGAAAAAGGCGGCGGCCGCTGGGTAAACGTACCGACGAACGCCTCCGCCACTCGCTCAACCTCCGGTCGGGATGGTGCTCTGACCGGACCGGTCCCGGCCTGGTCTCGCGCGTCGGCCGTCACCGTCCCCGTCACGTCGTAGGTGTCCGTCGCGACACCGAGCAACACCGCGCCCTCATAGACCTTGTGTCCGACGGCAAGCAGGGTGGCCAGCCGGGTGGCGCGACCGACCACTAACGGCAGTACGCCGGTCGCCATCGGGTCGAGTGTCCCGATGTGGCCGACACGACGAACGCCGAGTGCGCGACGAACGCGCACGACGACGTCGTGCGACGTCAAGCCAGGCGGTTTGTCAACGACAAGCACTCCGTCCATATCAACGATAGAATGACTAGAAGACGGGGTCGTCGCCTGCAGATGCGGGCGGATCTATCGCGGCGCGGACCTTGGCAAAAAGTTGAGGCTCGAGCTCGGATGTGGGTAACTCGCTCGAGAAACCAGAGGCGTTTCGATGTCCGCCGCCGCCAAACGATGCTGCGACGGCCCGGACGTCAATGACGCCCTTTGACCGCAGGCTGACGCGCGTGAGTTCGCGTTGCGTCCTCACCAAGACCACCGCTTGCACGCTACGCGCCGACAGCGGGATGTTGATCAGACCCTCCATGTCGTCCGGCGGACAGCCGGTTCGCTGCATGAGCGCGTCGTCGACTCGCAGGATGGCGATGCGACCGTCCGAATCGAGCTGCATGCGGTCGAGAAGACTACCGGTCAGTTTGATTTTGCCGAGGGAGCTGTTCTGGTAGACTGCCGCGGCGACATTCGCGACGTTCACATCGGCGGCCGCGATCCGGCCGCACATATCGAACGTGCGCGCGGTGATGTTGGCGTGCCGAAAAGACCCAGTATCGGTCAGGATGCCGACATAGAGCGCGGTTGCGATGTCCGGTGTCAGCGAGACGCCGAGGTCGCCGATGAGGTCGTGCACCTGCTCCGCGCACGCCGCGGCCGTGTCATCGAACCAGTTGTGGGTTCCGTACATGGCGTTACCGGCGTGGTGGTCAATGTTGATGATGCTCGCGCGGTCGAGGCCGCGAACCTCGGTGCGCGCGAGTGAGCTGCACTCGAGAATGACGGCTGCATCGTAGTCGTGACTCACGGCATCGGCCACCTCGATCGCAGAGATGCCGGGTAGCGTGCTGAGGTAGGGCGGCGGCGTGTCGTGATTTACGATACGTACCGTCTTTCCGAGTGCGCGCAGCGCGTACGCGAGCGCGAGCTGCGAACCGATGGAATCGCCGTCTGGCCGCGCGTGTGATGACAGCACGAATCGCTCAAGTTTCGTCAGCGCCGTGGCGACGTCCGCGCGCGGGCTAGGTGTCATGCGTCTCTCCAGCGTCGCCGTGGCCAGAGTCATCACTCGGCTCCGGTCCGGCGGCAGCCCGCGCGGTCGCAATCTCGTCGAAAATCCGCGCGATCCGATCCTGCTGTTCGGCGGAGTCGTCATACATGAACCTGAGCTCTGGGACGTGCCTGAGCTGAAGTTGCCGGCCGAGCGCGCGACGCAGGTAGGACCGTGCGCGCCGCAGAGCCTTTGCTGCCTCGCGGCGGTCGCCGTCGGCGACCAGCGTGTAGAAGACACGCGCAAGTTGTAGATCGGCGGTCATCGATACACGTGTGATCGTGACCGGTGCGACGCCGGGGTCGCGCACCGACCGCGTGAGCAGCGTGCTGAGTTCAGTTCGCACCCGCGCTGCGACGCGGTCGGCGCGATTACCATGTGCCATGGATCGCTAGCTCAGCCACTCCACGTCGGTGGCGACAATCAGTCCGGGGTCGTGTCGCTCGATTTCCGTCAAGACGGCATCCAACGACCGGTCGACGGCATCGCGATGTGTTGCGATCGCCACGATGCCCAGCTGCCCGCGCTGCCGCAGGTCGTGGTGTCCGGTCTCGGCGAGCGACACGTTGAGCTTGCGCACGCGGTCTTTGACGCTCGCGAGCACCCGCCGTTTGTCTTTGAGCGAGCGCGCACCCGGAATGTGCAGCTCGACGGTCAAGAATCCAACGGCAGGCATCGGTACGGGCGGGTACCGTCCTAGGAGCCCGTGGTGAAAGTCGCGCGTCGCACCGAGACCGGCGAGGCGCCGGCTTGGCAAGGCGGGACGAGGGAGAATACCGGCAGTGTTTGACGGAGGAGCAACGCAGGCAGGCCGGATGCAGCGCCGGTCGAATGCAGCGCGACTTTCACCACGGGCTCCTAGACGGTCGCGGCGACTTTCTCGACGGTAAACGACTCGACCACGTCGCCGAGCTTGATATCCGCGAAGCGCTCGAAGGCCAGGCCGCATTCCAACCCGGCCTTGACTTCACTGACGTCATCCTTGAATCGGCGAAGCGAGCCGATTCGGCCCTTGTGCACGACCACACCGTCGCGGACGATGCGGGCTTGCGCATCGCCCGACCGAGTAATGATGCCGTCGATGACCATGCAGCCCGCTGCCGTGCCGAACTTCGGCACCTTGAACGTCTGCCGGATCTCGGCTTGGCCGAGCTGCGTCTCTTTCGTTGTTGGCTCAAGGAGGCCGGCCATCGCCTGCTTCAGCTCGTCCGTGACGTCGTAGATCACCGAGTGCAGGCGGATGTCGACGCCTTCGCGTTCGGCCACGGATGTGGCGTTGCGGTCCGGTCGCACGTTGAAACCGACAATGACGGCGTTGGACGTCGATGCGAGGAGAACGTCGGATTCGCTGATGGCGCCAACGCCAGTGCGGATGACTCGCGTCTTGACGCGCTCGTCGCCCAACTTGTCGAGTGAATCAGCCAGCACTTCGGCAGAGCCCTGCACGTCGGCCTTGATGACGATCGGCAATTCCTTTGCTTCGCCTTCCGACAGCTGCTGCTGGAGCGATTCGAGCGTGAACCGCTGGCCGCGTCCACCGAGGGCCTTTTCCTTCGCCTGGTTCTGCCGCAGGACGGCGATCTGGCGCGCCTTCGCGGCATCCGGCACGGCTTGAAACGCGTCGCCCGGTTGTGGAAGTCCGGTCAATCCAACGACTTCGACCGGGCTCGAAGGACCGACCTCGCGCGTCTGTTGAAGCCGGTCGTCATGCAGGGCGCGGACGCGTCCCACCTCGACCCCGGCGATGACGTTGTCTCCGACATGGAGCGTCCCATCCTGCACGAGGACGGTTGCGACCGGCCCGCGGCCGCGATCCATCTTCGCCTCCAGGACCGTACCGGTGGCCGCCCGCTTCGGATTGGCCCGGTGCTCGCCCAGTTCAGTGACGAGTAGGATCATTTCGAGCAGGCGGTCGAGGTTCTCGCGCTTCTTGGCCGAGACAGGCACGGTCACGGTCGTGCCGCCCCAGTCTTCCGGTGTCAGCTCTCGCTCCACCAATTCCTGCTTGACGCGGTCGAGATTCGCGTCGGCCTTGTCGATCTTGTTGATCGCGACGATGATCGGAACGTCTGCCGCCCTGGCGTGGTCGATGGCTTCTTGGGTCTGCGGCATCACGCCGTCGTCCGCGGCCACGACCAGCACGACGACGTCAGTGACCTGTGCACCGCGGGCGCGCATCAGCGTGAACGCCTCGTGGCCAGGCGTGTCGAGGAAGACGACGTCGCGTCCGTTGACCGAGACTGCGTACGCGCCAATGTGCTGCGTGATCCCGCCGGCCTCGCTTTCCGCGACCTTGGTTTCGCGAATGGCGTCGAGCAGCGTCGTCTTGCCGTGGTCGACGTGGCCCATGACGGTCACGACCGGGGCGCGGGTGGTGAGGTCTTCCGGCTTCGTGTCCTCCGCCTCGATGACCACCATCTCCTCTTCGAACGTGCGCATCTTGACGTCCGCGCCGAACTCCCGGGCGATCATCGTCGCCGTGTCGGAGTCGAGCGTCGTGTTGATGGTCATCATGATGCGGCGCTCGATCAGCTTCTTGAGGACATCCTTCGGTTTCACCTCGAGGCGCTCGGCCAGGTCTTTGACCGTCATCCCTTCGGCGGCGGTAATGGTTCGGGTAATCGGCGGCGGCGGAGCCGGTGCCGTTGGCGTCTGCCCGCGTGCACGCTTGTACTGAGAGCGGCGCCCGCTAGGACGGTGATGCGGCCGGGGTGGCGGCCGGTACCCGACCGCCGGCCGCGGCGGCAGCGGCCGTGACGAGGGCGGGCGCACGGGCTGCGACGGGAGCGGGCGCGGACCACCCAGCGGTGGCGGCGTCACGGTTCCTGTACGCACCGTCTGGATCGTCCGCGTTGTCGTCGACTTCGCCACCCGCTTCGGCTCCTCGACCCGGAGACGGAGCGTGGGTGGCACGACTCGTCCAGTTGGCCGCGGCGTCGCCGACGATCGTGGTCGTGGCGGTGGAGGCGCAACCTTCACGGATGGCGTGTCGGTCTCCGGACTTGGTGTTGCGGCGCTGGCCGCAACGGTAGTCGTGTCCGGTGCCGCCGGCTTGGCCAGCGGCGGAGCCGTATCGGGCTCCGACGCGCGTTGTGGTGCGGCCGCGGCGACCCTTTCCCCCTCGTCCGGCTCGGTGACGACCTTCGATGGCTCGGGGTCGGCCTTCGATGGCTCGGGGACTGGCTTGGAGGGCAGCTCGTCCTCGACGATCAATCGCGGCCGTGAGGGCCGTGGCGTGCTCGGCGCCGGCGGTTGCGCTTCCTCGGCCACCGACTCGACCGGCTCGACAGTCTCCGCGGCGACTGCCGCGTCTGCGTCCAGGGCGACCGCCGCGCCGTCTTCCGCCTCCGCTGCCACCTTGGCTTCGGCCTCCGCGGCCGCCGCCCTGGCTGTCTTGGCCGATTTCACGAGCCGCGGTGGGCCGAGCCGCGGCTTTGCCGGCTTTTCGGGCTCCGCCTTGGCCGTGGTCTTCTTGGTCGTCTTGACCGTGCGGCGCCGCGCCGGTTTTTGCGCGAACAGCTGCCCGGTCGGGAGGTCGAGGTTGCGTTCCCGTGCGACGCGTTCGGCGAACTGCCGCCCGACGATCTCCTCGATGGTGCTCGAGGCGCTCTTCACCTCGATTCCGTGCTGCGCACGGAGCAGTCGAATGACCTCTTGGCTCGGGATTCCGAGCACCTCGGCAACTTTGTAGATACGAATCGTGGCCACGCGTTCTCTTAGTCTCCAGTCTGCCTAGGAGCCCGTGATGAAAGTCACGCTGCATTCGACCGACGATGCATCCTGCCTGGCGGCATTGCTTCTCAGTCGAATACTCCCGGTATTCTCCCTCGTCACGCCTTGCATTGGCCCGGCGCAACTTCGACCCAGCGGGGTCTCGGTGCAACGCGCGACTTTCATCACGGGCTCCTAGGACTCTCGGCTCGCCTCGGCCTTCGAAGCCGCGACTTCGGCCTCCGCCGCCGGCTCGCGTTCGTCGGCCGCTTCGGCACTCGTGTCGTCGCCAAGCGGGCCAACCGCGCCGCTCGACGCGTCGTCCGCTTCGGATGCCGCCGTCGACCCGTCGCCGTCGGCTGCGGCCTCAGTTTCATCTTCGGCCGTGGTCTCGGCGCGCGCCGCGGCCGCTTCTTCGGCCGCCGCGACCTGTTCGCGAATCGCGGCCTGCAAGTCGACGGCCATCGCTTCGTCGACCCCGGCGACTTCTGCGAGATTGGCGGCGGATGTTTCGAGCAGGCGGTCGGCGGTGTCGAGTCCGGCTTCGCTGAGTTTCACGAGTTGCGCGTCATCAAGCCCCGGGAGCGTCAGCGTCGCCGTTTCTGCTCCGTCCTCCAGGCCGTCAAACTGCGCTTCCACTTCGCGCCGCTTCTCTTCTACACTCTTGATATCGATGCGCCAGCCGGTCAGCTTCGCCGCCAAACGTACGTTTTGACCTTTCTTGCCGATAGCCAGCGATAGCTGGCTATCCTCCACGACCGCCTCAACCACCCGTTCTGCATCGTCGACCACCGTCACGCGTTGGATCTTCGCTGGGCTAATCGCGTTAATTATGAAGAGAATCGGATCCTCCGACCACTCGACAATGTCGATCTTCTCGCCGCGCAGTTCACGAATAATGGCCTGGACGCGCGTGCCCTTCATCCCGACGCACGCACCGATCGGATCGACATCACGCGCGTGGGAGAAGACCGCGACTTTCGCCCGGTCGCCAGCCTCACGGACGGCGCCGCGAATCGAGACGGTACCGTCATAGATCTCCGGAACCTCTTGCTCAAACATTTTGACCAGGAGCGCCGGGTCGGTTCTCGAGAGAATGATCTGCTGGCCCTTCGTGTCCTTGGTGACATCAATGATGACCGCGCGGATACGGTCACCGGTCGTGTAGTTTTCTGCGCGCGACTGGTCGCGGCGGCGCAGGAGGGCCTCGACGCGCCCCATTTCCACGATAATGTCGCCGTTTTCGAATCGTTTGACGGTTCCGCCAATCACTTCACCGACACGTTCGCTGTACTCGGCGTAGACGTTGTCGCGCTCAGCTTCTCGCACCTTCTGGAAAATGACCTGCTTCGCGGTTTGCGCCGCGATCCGTCCCAGGACGTCGGTCGGCTTGGGGAACTCGATCTCCATGTCGACCTCGGCTTCTTCACCGTAAAGCTCATGCGCTTCGGTGAGCGAGATCTCCGTAAGCGGGTCGGCTACCTCTTCGACAATCTGGCGTACCGAGTACAACTCGACCTGTCCCGTCTCGTGGTTGAACTTGGTGCGCAGGTTCTCGGTCGACTTGTAGTACTTACGCGACGCGGTGAGCACCGCATCTTCGATGGCAGTGATGATGACATCGGTCTCGATGCCTTTTTCTTTCGCCAGCGCCTCGATGGTCTGTTGCAGCGGGTTGCTCATCACGATGCCTTTTGCGCCGCCTGCTCACTGCTCGACGGCCATCTTCACAATTCCACTTCCAGTCGGGCCCGCGTCACGAGCGACCACGGGATCCGGTGGATCCGCCGGCCCGCAATCACTACCACGTGGTCGACCGCGACGCGACCGGCGTCTCCCGACGCCTCCGCCTCCTCGACGTCCGCGATGCGGCCCGACAGGAACCGCTGCCCGTCGACCACTTCGGACGTCACGAACTGGGCGAGCCGACCCTTGAAGCGCCGGCAGTCGCCGATGTGTCGCAGCGGGCGATCGAGTCCCGGCGACGATACCTCTAGCGTGAACGCGTGCTCGAACGAAAACTCCGCATCGAGCACGGCGCTCACGTCGGTGCTGACACGCTGACAATCGTCAACCGTGACCGCCTCCGTCGTGGCGTTCTCCGTCGCCACCGTCGCGTGCGGCACCCGGTCGATGACGACTCGCAAGACCCAGCCGATCGACTCGCGGCGGAGCTGGACGTCAAAGACGCCCAATCCGAAATCACGAGCGACCCGGTCGGCAATCGACCACGCCTGAGTCAGCCGATCTTCACGGGTCGTCACGCCTTAGGCGCCCGTAGTGTAAGTCGCGCTGCATTCGACCGGCGATGCATCCCGCGTGACTGCGTTGCTTCTCAGTCGCATACTGCCGGCATGCTTCCTCGTCGCGCCTTGCATGGCGCGTGCGCACCTTCGATCCAGCCGGGTCTCGGTGCGACGCGCGACTTCCACTACGGGCTCCTAATGTGCCCTGAAACACAAAGAAGTGGGCGAAACGCCCACTTCTGCAGGACTTGGTGTCGCGTACCAGCTAGACTATAGCACGATGGAAATCATAGCGGCAACGCGATCGCGGCCGAGTTGACGGGGGTTTTTGTGCGTTACGGCGTGAGCCGGTGGAGCATTCGCGGGTACGGGATCGTCTCTCGCACGTGTTCGAGTCCACAGAGCCATGCGACGACCCGTTCGACGCCCATGCCGAAGCCAGCGTGCGGCACGCTACCGTACCGTCGCAGGTCGAGGTACCACTCGAACGCCGCTTGGGGCAGCTCGTTCGCCTGAATGCGCTCCAGGAGCAGATCGTAGTCATCGAGCCGCTCGCCGCCCCCGACGATCTCCCCGTAGCCTTCGGGGGCGAGCACGTCGACCGACAGTGACAGCTCGGGGCGGTCCGCATCAGGCTTCATGTAGAACGCTTTGATCGCGCTCGGAAACCGTTGCACCGCGACGGGACGGTCGAAGTGTTCGGCCAGCGCCGTCTCGTCCGGACCACCGAAATCGCCGCCCCACTCGAACGGGAGGCCGTGACCCTTGAGGACGTCGGCCGCTTCGTCATAGGTGATCCGTGGGAACGGCGTGCGCACCTGTTCAAGCGGACCGGTGTCGCGCTCGAGCACCTCTAGCTCGCGCGCCCGGCGGTCGAGGACGCGCTCGACAACGGCGACCACGAGGGCTTCGGCGAGGTCGGTGGCATCGTCGAGCGTGGCGTACGCCATCTCCGGCTCCACCATCCAGAACTCGGTGAGGTGTCGCCGGGTCTTCGACTTCTCGGCGCGAAACGTTGGGCCGAAGCAATAGACCTTCCCGAGCGCCATCGCGTTTGCTTCGTTGTAGAGCTGGCCGCTCTGCGTCAAGTACGCCGTGCGGTCATCGAAGTATTGGACCGGGAAAAGTGTCGTCGTCCCCTCGCACGCCGCGGGCGTGAAGATCGGGGTGTCCGCCAGGACGAAACCACGGCCGTTGAGGAAGTTGCGTATCGCATCGATGACTTCGTGGCGCACGCGCAGGATGGAGGCCTGGCGCTGACTGCGAATCCAGAGATGGCGCCGATCGAGGAGATAGTCGATCCCGTGCTCTTTTGGGGTGATCGGGTAGTCGTGCGACTGCCCGATCACCTCGAGCGTGGAGACGTCGAGCTCGTATCCTCCCGGCGCACGCGTGTCCTCTCGAACCACGCCCTCGACCACCAGCGACGTTTCCTGACCCAGGTGGTCTGCTTGCGTGAACGTGTCGGCACCCACGGCAGCCTTCGACACGACGGCTTGCATGATGCCAGTCCCGTCCCGGAGGGTCAGGAAGTGAATCTTGCCGCTCGAACGTCGTCGCTGCAGCCATCCGCGCAGTGTCACCGCATGTCCGACATGCTGTGCGATCTCGCTGATCTCGGTGAATGTGGTCGCCACGGGCTCCTAGCCTACTATGCCCGCAGCTCGGGGATCAGTGAGGACAAGGCCTCGTGAAGTCGCGCAAAGCGGGCGTCCGACCCCAGCGTCCGCCGCGCGTACCCGAGCGTGCGCGGGATCGCGTCGCGATAGCGCCCGCGCCCTCTGACGGCGATCTGATAGCCAAAGGTGCCGAGGGCCTTGAGGTTGCGCTGCAGCGCCGTCCGGGCGAACCGCCGACGTAGCGCGGCGTCGTCCGCCACGTGTATGAGGGCGCCATACCGGTCGATGAGCCGCGCGACGGTCCCGTACTCGAGCTCGACGTACGAATCGCGGAGCAGCGAGACGAGGTCGTACGTGTCGGTTCCCATCCGGGCGTCCTGCAAATCGATCACGTGCAACCGTCCCTGGTGCAGCATGAGGTTACGGCTATGGAAATCGCGGTGGCAGAGGACGCGTGGCTCGGTGGACATTTCCGTGGCGAGCGTGCGGAATTCGTCATCGAGGCACGTGCGCAGTTCGACCGAGAGCGTGCACCGGCGATGGTCTTCGAGGAAGTGCCTGACGAAGAAGTCGAGCTCCGACGTGAGCTTGGCGACATCAAAGGCAAGCGCAAATGCCGGGTTCGGCGTCGCGGCCAGGCGTCGGCCTCCGGTTTGAATCGTCGCGATGAGCTCCACTGCCTCGTCGTAGAGCGTGTCCCGTTGCTCTGGCGTCGCGTCCGTCAGTGCCGACTCGAGCGTCGTGTCTCCAAGGTCCTCGAGCACGACGATGCCGAGATCAGGGTCGACACCGTGTACTTCAGCGACCGGCACCGGCAGCTCTCGGAAGAGCGCAGATACCTGGATCAGCGGCAGCCGCTCCGGGTCGATCGACTCTTGGTGCACGACGAGTACACGCGTCGGCGCGGCCGGTGGGACGACTCTCACGAACCGGCGGTCGGAGGCATCGCCGGCCAGCGGCTCGAGCCGGGTCGTCGCCGGGAGTCCGGCCCGCTCGACCCATCGTCGCAGCCGATCTTCAATCGCACGGGGCCGTCCCGGCTCCGTCATGACTCTGCTTATCCCGCCGGCTCCAGCGGACACAGCACGGCGTTGCCGAGCCGGGTGCCTGCCCGTGGTGCGCGTAGGTGCTTCTCGGCGATGCACACCTGGCGCTCGAGCGTCGCGCCATCGGGAAGGACGACGTCGTCCGTCACGATGCACTCTTTCAGTCGGCAGCCCGCGCCGATCACGACCCGATCCCACACGGCGGTCCGCGTCAGTGTGGCGGACGGGTGGATCGATGCATCGGTCCCGACGCCAGGCGAGGGGAGCCCTTCGTCGGCGGCGACGGCGAGGGTCGTGGCGAGGTAATCGGACGGGGTGCCAATGTCGCGAAATGGTGCGTCGACGGTGAAGGCACCAATCGCTCCCGCGTGCTCGGCGATCAAGCGGTCGTAGAGGCTACCGACCGTCGCGGCTGGGGTTCCGGAGGGCACGTCGGCGAACGTCGCTGCCTCGGCTAGCTGTACACCGACGAAATGCCTCGCGGAGGCGACGCCCGCTCGGCAAAATTGGCGTACGCGTCCGGTATCGTCTATCTCGACGCCGCCGTATCGCTCCGGCTCAGGATGCGGGATCACCGCAAGCGTGACGTGCGCCTGCATCTGCTCATGGCGTTCGACAAGCTCACGGAGCGACAGGTCCGTCATGGTGTCGCCATTGATGATGAAAAACCGAGGTCCGAGAAGCGGCAGCGCTAGACGGGGTCCGCCCGCCGTTCCAAGCAGGACGGGTTCCCAGGAGTACCGGACCCGTAACCTGCTCGCGTCGCCGTGTCCGACCTCTCGCGTAATGGTCTCTGGGAGGTGATGCAGATTGAGCACCACGTCGGTGACCCCTTGTTCCGCAAGCCACTCGAGCACGCGGACGACGAGCGGGCGGCCGGCGACCGGCACCGCCGGTTTGGCCCGTACGTCGGTGAGCGGGCTCAGTCGTGTGCCGAGCCCGGCCGTCAGCACCAAAGCGGGCGGAAGGGTTGCAATCACTAGCGGAACACCATGTGGCTGACCGAGCGGCCGGTGCTCGAGCAATGCTCGATGTAGAGGCTGCGATAGGACCCGACGATGTAATGGTCGGTCGTGCGTCCGAGCGCTGCCGCCAACCGTGCGACCCCACGCTCGTCTCCCTCGAGCTCGACGAACGTGCCGATCGGCGTCTCGTCGATCGCTATGACGACGCCGACCTGCGCAAACTCCTCGCGGTATTTCTGATAGCGGAACCACACCTGCCATCCGGCCTTCTCAAAAATTCGAAGGAGGAGGTTGCCGTCGCCGACGGCTGTTTCGATCTCCTCCCGGACCTTCATGACGTCCGGTAGGGGCGGGCCTTTGAACGTGACGGTGGCGGCCGCAGTGGCGGCGACAGACTTTCCCTCCACCGGCGACTCGATGCGGATGCGGAGGGTGCAGCGACGGTCTCTCAGGTCGCCATCCGGCAGGTCGAGGAGTCGATCGTCCTGCAGCCGGCGCCCTCGGAGCGGGGATGCCCGCAGCCCGTCGACCGCCGCGCGCGCAGCGTCGCGCGTGTCGTAGCGCAGCTTGATCTCGCGTTCGATGCCGTCAGCCATGAGTCCTATGTTGCCCTGATTCGAAACGACAACCCCGAAAGCGTCGGCGCACCGACCCGCTTGCCGAAGATCATGACCTTCTGCGTGCTGCCGAGCCCGCCCGGCATGAGGAGCGATTTCAGGGCGAGCCGTCGCCGGATGGCTTGCACATCGTGGGCGTTCGCGTTCGTAGCCGCGCGTTCCACCGCGCCAAGGCCGAGCAGGAAATACGTCTGATCCAAGATGCCAAGTGTGTCAGCTCCGGCCGACTCTGCCGTCTCGCGGACTGCAGTGAGATCGACGTGCGCCGTGATGTCCCGTGAGCCGGGGTCGACTAGCCACGGCTGCGTTCCCGCCGTCGTTATCGTCTCGACGTGATGGTGAGAGTACGTCGTCAGGGTGCCGGTTGCATGCGTCCGGGAGTACAACTCGTTGGCCTCGTGGCCGTAGTCGATGAGGACGAGAAAGCCACGCTGCACGGACTGGACGGCCTCGCGCACCCAGTCGACGGCGTCGGGTACGACCTCGACCCGCCATCCCGGCTCCAGCTTGAAGGCAATCCGGCGCCCGTCGACGTGCGCCTGGACGCGCGCGCTCGAGATGGGGCCAAGGCGTTCGACCAACGCGCCGCCCGCGTCGGCGTCGACGTACACTTCTCGGAGTCCGTCGTCGGTCATCATCAACAGGTGCGGTGGAAGTGCGTCGAGAAGCTCGTTCGCCAACAGGACGCCGCTGATGCGAGAGCGTGTCGGGAGCGCCGGCCCGGCAGAGACGAGCTTTGGCGTGTGGCCCTCAAGTGTGTCCGCCTGCGCGGCGCGGGCGACCGGGCTCCGTTCGACGAGATGAAGGTCGACGGCGTCGTAGAACGCCGGGTCATGACGCACGGCCGCATCCAGCACGTCACGCGCGAGCTGGCCGTTGCCGGCGCCCGCTTCCACCAGGTCGAAACGTGCTGTCCCGAGATGGCGCCACATTTCGGCGCATTGCACGGCCAGGATCTCGCCGAAGAGTGGTCCGAGATCGACGCTGGTAAAAAAATCGCCCGCGCGACCTGAGCGTCGGTCGGCGCGGGCGTAGTACCCAAACTCGGGATGGTACAGGGCGAGCTCTGCGTAGGTGGCGAACGGAAGCGGGCCCTCGACCCGGATCCGCTGCCGGATCACCTCCGCGAGCGGCATCTACTCTTTGCGCACCTGCAGGAACACACGCGTCTCCCCGCGCTGGACGAGCATGAACGCCGTGCGGCCCGATTCGATCTCGCTGAGTTGCGCGGTCGCTTCGCTGGCCGAGCCGACATCGACGCGGTTCACGCTCACGATCACGTCGCCAGGTCGCACGTCGGTCTCCTCGGCGGTGCCGCCGCGCTGCACATTGACCACCACGGCGCCTTCCGTGTCGTCCGGCACGCCGAGGCGGCTGGCGGTTGCCGGCGTGAGGTCCTGCAGCACCATGCCGAACCCTTCGCTCACTTCCTCAGCCGAGGCGACGGCCGGCTGACTCTCCGCGTCGAGGTCGAGCTCGCCGATGGTGACGTTCAGCGTGAGACGCTCTCCGCCACGCATCACCTCGACCGGGATGGTCGTGCCCGGACGGGTCGCGACCACCCGCTCCTGTAAATCGCGCGTGGTGTTGATCACCTCGCCGTCGTAGGCGACGATGACGTCGCCGGGTTCCATCTCCGCCTGATCCGCCGGGCCACCTTCGCCGACCGTCTGCACGACGGCGCCTTGTGGCGTGTCGAGGCCGAGATCTTCGTATCCCTCGCGCGCCACCGGCGCGATGGTGACGCCGATGACACCGCGGGTGACTTTGCCGCTACGCAGTTCCTCGAGCAGCTCACGCACGGTGTTGATCGGCAGGGCAAAGCCGACACCGACGTTGGCCTGACGGTTGCTGACAATCGCGGTGTTCATGCCCACCACCTCACCGCGGATATTGAGGAGCGGGCCTCCCGAGTTGCCCGGGTTGATCGCCGCGTCCGTCTGGAGCATGTCGGTCTCGCGACCGCGGGTTGCGAAGAACGGCCGGCCGATCGCCGAGATCACCCCCACGGTGACCGTATGGCCGAGGCTGAACGGGTTACCGATCGCCATCACCCAGTCGCCGGGCGCCATCTGGCTTGAGTCGCCGAAGGCGGCGACCGGCAAATCGCCGGCCGGTTTGTCCACGAGCTCGAGGAGGGCACTGTCGGTCAGTGTGTCGCGCCCCAGCACCCGCGCCTCGTAGGTGTCGCGTGCGTCATCGCCGAAGAAGTGCACTTCGATCTTGGTCGCATCCTCGACGACGTGGTTGTTCGTCAGAATGAGACCGCTTGCGTCGATGACGAATCCGGTGCCGGCGGACCGCACGGTTTCTTCGCGCGGCTCCGGTTGCGGCGGCTGCCGACCTCCGGGACCGGGCCCAAAGAAGCGTCGGAAGAAGTCGTCCCCGCCAAAGAAGTCATTGAGCTGGTTGCTCTGCTGCGATTCGGTGCGAATGTTGACGACCATCGCGGTTTGAGCCTGTGCGATGTCGCGAAACGTCGTCGCCGTCAGGTTCCCGGAGATCGGCGAGCTGTTCATCGCCGGCGGTTGGATCGCCTGGGCCAATGACGCAGGCGCCAAATTGAATCGCGAGGCGATCACCATCCCGATCGCCATCGACGCCACGGCGATCAGCGCGGCGGAAAGCAGTGTGGTCCTCGGTGTCGACATCATGTCCTCCAACAAACGGAATGCAAAAGTCGATGCTAATACGTTATCGCAACGCCAGCCCTATCGCCAGCGAGACCAAGTTCAGACGGGGCCGGCTGCCCCGAACCCCGCCGCCGGAGCTAGCCGGGGCCCAATGCCAGGCACCGCTCCGGCGAGGGCGCGCACGTGCGCGCCCCGTGGCCGCGGAGTGGGGCGTGGTGGGGGCCCCACGAGCGGCCGCGACGGGGTTTGGGGCAGCCAGCCCCATCTAAGGAGGAAGCAGTCGCACGAGCTCCGACTGCTGGGGCCCGGTGACGGTGGCGTCGTCGTCACTGACGTACACATTGATCTCGGTCCGGACGCCGAACTCCTCCAGATAGATGCCCGGCTCGATCGTGAACCCCGATCCGGCAATCAGGCGGCGTTCGTCGTGCGTCTCGTAATCGTCCATGTGGACGCCGTTGCCATGCACCTCCTCGCCGAGGCTATGTCCGGTTCGATGCCTGAACCATTCGCCGAATCCAGCCGCGGCGACCACATCGCGGGCCGCACGGTCGACTTCAAACCCTCCGATCGGCTGGCGTGCTCGCACGCGGTCGGCCACGAGCGAAACGGCGGCGTCCCGCGCCGCGCAGGCGACACGGAAGATTTCCGACGCCGTGTCGGGCGGTGTCGCTCCGGTGTAGCCGACCCAGGTGATGTCCGCGTACACGGCACCTGCGCTCTCCAGCTTGCCCCACAGGTCAATCAGTACCACCTGGTCTGGGCCGATCGGACGGTGGGCCGAGGCGCTTGGGAGGTAGTGGGGATTGCCGCTGCTCTCTTGAGCGGCCACCACCGGCGGACAGTCGGTCACCAGGCCTAGCTCGGTGAACCACTCGACCATGCGTTGCTGTACCGAATACTCGGTCGGCGAGCCGGCAGCCAGCTGGTCTCGTATCAGCGCGAATGTCCGGTCCTTGACGGTATAGAGGTGCTCAGAGGCGGCGCGGTGGGTCGCTAACGCGGTGTCGTCCCAGACCGCTTCGAACCGCTGGACCAAGTCCCCAGAGGACACCGGTTCTAGACCGAGCCGGCGAAGGGTGTCGACCGTACCGGCGTCGACGCGCGAGACGTACGGAATCGCACAGTCGGGAGAGTACTCCAGCGCCACCCGGCGCACTCCGCGTAGCAAAGACGTCAGACCTGTCTCGAGCGCGGCGCGCCCCGCATACGTCAGGCGACCGCCGGGGAGATGCGCCAGGGTGTCTCGCTCGATGTCGTGCACGAGGCCGAGCGGCTCGCCGGTAGCCGGGATGAGGTAATACCATCGGCGTGTCGTCAGTTTGGCGGTGTCGTGGAGGCCGGCGATGCGACGGGCGATCGGGTTGGATCCATGGAAGTCGTACAGCAGCCAGCCGTCGAGGTCATCGTCTCTCAGGGCCTCCTGGATACGTGCGACGTTCAATGAAATGACCTAACGTCTACGATGTAGGCCGCCAAGCTGCGTCGGTTGGTGGATGGGCTCCTAGACGCACGAACGGCTGGCCGTGGTCTGCGGCCAGCCGTCGTGTGCCTCGATACGAACAGCGGAGAACGATGCGCGGACTGGGCCGTGTGCTAGACGCCGTCAGATTCCTCGCCCTCTTCTTCTTCTTCTTCTTCGGGTTCGGGTTCGGGCGGAGCCTCGATCTCGTCAAGAAGCGTCGCCACGATGTCGCCGTTCTGGTGGGAGAATTCGTAGTTGCTGCGGTCCATCGAGGGCACGCGCGGCACGCGGAGCTCGATGTCTCGCACTTCACCGACGAGCATCGGTGCCCGGAAGCGAACCTGGTCGCCGGTCACGGTATTCCCGTCGACGTCGAACCAGAATTCATCGACTTGGAAGCCAGCGATCGCGTTCTCCGCAACATTCTTGACGCGGATCGTCGTCACGATAAAGTTGCTCTCACGACTCGCCACCGGCTGCATGTAGGCGATCTGTGCGGTGCCGCGCTGGGTCGGCACGAGCGTGATGTCAGCGTTGGCAAGCCTGGCGACCAGCCGGTCCGCCGCAGCCCGAGCCGCGGGGTCAACCGGGGCAGCGACAGGCGCGGCTTCGGCGCCTTCCGCGGGGGTTTCCTCAGCGGCGCCACCACCACAGGCAACGGTGGTGATCAACAATCCCATGACACCGAACAACAGCGCACGGTTTAGGCGTTTCATTCCATTTCCTCCCGAAGGCGTTCCGAGGGGTGAAGCGAGATTATAGGCCTGGTTCGCCGAAACACCAAATGGTCTGATGGCCCGGCCCCAGGTCGCCCTCTCGGGGCCCCCTACATCTCCCCGGTCCAGTCCTCTGGCTCCGCGTTGGCGGAGCGAAAAACCTCCAAGTGCCACTTGCCCCCGCCCCACGGCTCGATCACCTCCGCCGCCACGACGTCGACGAGCAGTTCGGCGAATGAACGGCCCTCCGGGTCTCCCTCGAGGTGATAGGCCGGTTCATCCCACGCAAAGGTGGGGTAGAGCACGAGACTGAGGAAGAGGTCATAGCCGTCGTCGAGGACGATGAGCTGCCCGCACGGACGCTTCTGTGTTGAGTGGTAGACGAGATACTTCTCCGCACTGTGCGCCCGGATGTACCGCTTGAGGGCGAACTCGCGCGCGACGATTTCCTCGACCGCGATCTTCTTGTCCCAGCAGTCGCGGCAGTACTTTTCCTCGCCGCGAGGCTCGGAGACCTCTTTCGCGCCGCAGAGGGCGCACCGTGCTTGCGCCGCGGACCGGGGAGCCATCACGACGATTCTAGTGCACCAAGTTCAGACTGGGGAATATCGCGCTCGAGCGAATTAACAGGTCTCGTGCGCTTCCCCCAGCCCCGTCTGAAATAAAATCCCTGCATGCGAGCCCGACCGTCCCACCGCGGCATCCGACATCTGGCGCTGCACGCCTATGCGCTTGAGGAAATGAAGCGGTTCTACAGCGAGGTGCTTGGGTTCGTGGTGGAGTGGGAGCCCGATCCTGACAACGTCTATTTGACGTCGGGAACCGACAACCTCGCTCTGCACCGGGCAGCCGCGACGTCAGACGACCGCCCGTCGTCGACAGCACCGCTCGACCATTTCGGGCTCATCGTTCGGACCGCCGCTGACGTCGACGCGTGGGCCGCGTATCTCGGCACTCAGGGCGTATCGCTCGACAAGCCGCCAAAGACCCATCGCGACGGCGCCCGGTCGTGCTATTTTTCCGACCCGGACGGGAACCAGATCCAGATCATCCACCACCCGCCGATCAGCGATGCATCGTAGGAACACGGAACCTGCGCTGGTTGCGTAACTCGGACCTGGAACCGTTCCCAACGGGAATCGGCACCGGTTCCAAGTCCCATGTTCGAACCCGGAACCTGGAACCTCGAACTCGCAACTACGTGCGCGCCTCCGTCACCAACGCAGCAAATGTCGTTAGGTCGATGTTGCCACCGGAGATGGATGGCGGCGATCGGACCGTTGCCGGCGCGCGCGGTCAGCGCCGCCGCCGACCGACGTGATGACGGTGTCGACTTGCGGCAAGTCCTCGAGGCTTTCTAAGCCAATCGTGCCGTTGCCGCTCATAAACGCGTCGCCATCAAACGGAGGGATGAAGGGGCCTGGGAGCCGTTCCGTGTCGCGCTCGGCAACGACTCGTCAGCATTCGTTGTAGCTCGCGGGAATGACGGTGGCGCCGAGCTGCTCGATTCCGGCGCGCTGTCGACGACCCGGACCGAGCACGACGCCCCGGCGGATCTCGCGGCGAGGGCCACGCCCTGCGCCGCGTTGCCTGCGCTGACGGTCCAGACGCCATTCGCAAGCTCGCGCGGCGTCAGTTACCGGACGGCGTTGTAGGCGCCGCGTATCTTGAAGGAACCAGTCGTTTGGAGCGTCTCCAGCTTGAGGTGAACGTGCGCGCCCTCGTGCGGGGAGCGGTCGCCAGTCGAGTCCAGAGCGATCAACGGCGTGCGACGCGCAACGCAATAGATGCCGGCGACGGCGTCACGGATTGTGTCGAGCGAGATATCGCGCGCCATGTCGTTGCGGAAGGCCCATCAGCGTTCGCCCCACTTCAGCTTTTCGCGAAGCACGGCAAAGTAGTGGCGCGATTCGGCACGGACGACCCGCAGTGGATGGGGCGCGCGCTCGACCATGACGACATCACCGTTCTCGAGGTCGACGCTCACCTGACCGTCGAAGCTGGCGGAGGCGTCGAGATGGTCGCCAGCGAGATTCGGCGTTATGGCGATCGACGCCGTGTCGCCAAGAACGATCGGACGGTTCGTGAGCGTGTGCGGCGCGATCGGCGTGATGACGACCGCGTCGACAGTCGGATGGACGATCGGTCCGCCGGCGGCCAGATTGTACGCGGTGGAGCCGGTCGGGGTGGCCACGATCACGCCGTCGGCGCGGCTACTCGTGACGAAATGGTCGCCGACGGAAATCGAGACATCGATGATGTTCGAGCGAGCCGATTTCCCGATCACGACGTCGTTGAGGACGGTCCGGTCCACGATCTCCGTACCGCTTCGGACGACGCGCGCACGAAGCATCCGCCGCTCGTCGAGACCGGCCGTGCCCGCGAAGACCGACGCGAGCGCGTCATGCATCTCCGGCCGCGTGATCTCTGTCAGGAAGCCAAGGCTGCCGCAGTTGACCGCGAGGATCGGTGTGTCGGCCGCGTGATGCGCGACTGGATGGGTCACGCTCAGCAACGTGCCGTCGCCGCCGAGGACGAGGAGCAGATCGACCTTGCCTGGTAGATCGTCACGCTCACAGGTGGCCGGTGATGTCAGTCCGGCGCGCGCCGCGGTTTCGGTTTCGACCACACTCCGGATGTTGCGCTCGTCGAGCCAGGCGACCGCGTCGCGCACTGCGTCATCGGCGTTGGGCGATTGCGGGCG
Organism: Vicinamibacterales bacterium; assembly: GCA_963662965.1. GTDB lineage: Bacteria > Acidobacteriota > Vicinamibacteria > Vicinamibacterales > UBA8438 > DTWD01. The sequence continues at coordinate 2,770,262 of OY759970.1, forward strand.
TCCGATGACGCCGACGGCGTCTATGGGACCGATACGACCGGCGGCTGGATCTGAAGCAGACATAGGATTACGGAATCTCGCCGCACCGGAGATGCAGGAAGAACTCCCGGTTGCCCTCGGCGCCAAGGATCGGCGACGCGGTCGTTGACACCTGCGTCAATCCTAGCGCATCGGAGGCGGTGGCCACCTCCTCGACGACACGCGCATGGACGTCTGGATCCCGGACGATTCCGCCCCTGCCGACCTCGCGGCGTCCTGCCTCGAATTGCGGCTTGACGAGCGCGACGACGTCGGCGTCCGACACGAGAAAGGGGGGAACCGCCGGTAGGACGAGTCGCAGGGAAATGAACGACACGTCGATGGTGACGAGGTCGAATTGACGAATACCGCCGGGCAGGGCGTCGGGTGTGAGGTAACGCGCGTTGGTACCTTCGACCGCGGTGACACGCGGGTTGACACGAAGCTTCCAGTCGAGCTGTCCCCGACCGACGTCGAGCGCGACGACGTGCGACGCACCGCGCTGCAGCATGACGTCGGTGAAACCGCCGGTCGAGGCGCCGATATCGAGTGCGGTCCGATCACGTGCGTCGATGCCGAATCGGTCGAGTGCGTGTGCTAGCTTGATCCCGCCCCGCCCGACGTAGGGATGGTCGGGCTCGGTCACGGTGATGCGCGCGTCGACCGCAATCTGCGCGCCCGCCTTCGACTCGACGGCATCGTTCACGCGGACGTGGCCCGCGAGGATGAGCGCCCGGGCGCGGGCACGCGTGTCGGCGAGGCCTCGCGCGACGACGAGCGCGTCGAGCCGGTTCCGTGGTGGCATTTTTTAGACGGGGCCTGCGGCCCCGAACCCCGCCGCCGGCACTCGTGGGGCCCCATTGCCCCACTCCGTGCCGGCGGGGGCGCGCACGTGCGCGCCCCGATCCTTATTCGGGCGACCGAGTGGCGTGGGGCATCGGGGCTCCACTAACGAGGGAGCCAGGGGGTCTGGGGGAAGCGCCCGCGGCTTCCTCGGCGTGGGCGCTTCCCCCAGTCTGAACTTGACTCACGCCGTTCGTTGCAGCACCCAGTCGGCGATCTCGCAGAGGCGGCCGCCAAGTGACGCGGCGTCGAGAGCCGCCTGGGCATCGGCGGTTGAGGCGGCCGCGAGTCGTCGTGATTCCTCCAAGCCGTAGAGGGCGGGATAGGTCACTTTGCTGGCGGCCGCGTCCTTGCCCACTGTCTTGCCGAGCGTATCAGTGGCGCCCTCGACGTCGAGGATGTCGTCGACGATCTGAAACGCCAAGCCGAGGTGCGTGGCGTACGCGTCAACGGCGTCGACGGCGACGTCACTACCGCCTGCCATGATCGCACCCGAGACCGCTGCGGCTCGAATGAGCGCTCCGGTCTTCCGCGCGTGCATAGCGCGTAGCGACTCGGCATCAAAGACGCTGCCGCTGTCGCCTTGGCCGGTTGCCTGCAAGTCGAGCACCTGACCGCCGACCATCCCAGCGACACCGGCAGCGGCGGCGACGCAGTCGAGTGTCCGGAGTGTGCGGGCCCCGTCTCCTGCGGTCGCTGCCTGTCGGGCGACCACACCAAACGCTTCGGTGAGCAAGGCGTCGCCGGCCAGAATGGCCATGCCCTCACCGTAGACGACGTGGGCCGTTGGCCGTCCGCGCCGGAGCGAGTCGTCGTCCATCGCCGGGAGGTCGTCATGAATGAGTGAGTACGTGTGAATCATTTCGATCGCGCACGCCGCCGGCATCGCGCGGTCGGCGGCCGCCGGCGACGGCGACACAGCGCCGGCGGTCGCGAGGGTCAGAATCGGGCGCAGGCGCTTGCCCCCGGCGAACACGCTGTACCGCATGATCTCGGCGACAAGCGCCGGACATTCAGGCGGCGAGGGCAACAGACGCTCGAGCGTGGCATCGATCGCACGACGCTGGTGCTCGAGGTACTCGCCGAGCGGGGCATCGGGGCGGGTTGGGGACGTCACGACTCCGAGTCGGTTGGGTCGGGTTCGATGGCGCTGACGTTGCCGAGGGTCTCCGCCGCCGGTTGCGTTTCACCACGCTCCGTTAGGATCTCGACGCGTCGTTCGGCTTCTTCGAGCCGTGAGTGGCAATAGCGGGAAAGCTCGATACCGCGTTCGAAGTGCTCCAACGACTGCTCAAGCGTCAGCTGCCCGTCTTCGAGGATCTTGACGATGGACTCGAGCTCGGCCAGCGCCGATTCGAAGTCCTTGATGTTCGCGTCCATGGCTCCTACTCCGTCTCCCTGACCTCGCAACGCAGCTCGCCGTTCTGTAGCTTGACGCGTACGGTATCACCGACCGCGACGTCGGCCGAGGCGCAAAGGATCTGCGTCCGCTGGTCGTTCCAACACACGGCGAAGCCGCGGGCCAGTACCGCCAGCGGACTCAGTGACTCGAGCTGCGCGACCGCCTGCTCGATTCGGTGCCGTTGCGCGACTTGGACGCCCGCCACCGCGCGTGTGAGGCGTTGACGCGCGGCGTCGAGCCGGTCTCGGATACGTGGAAGCTGGCGTCCGAGGTCGAGCGCCTCGAGTCGCAGCCGGAGGCCGTGGTGCTGACGCTGTCGTCGGGCGAGGCCGGCTCGCGCGCGGTCCGTCAGACGATAGGCCACCTCATCCACGTGTCGGCCCGTGAGCGCGAGGTGTGTCGCGAACGCGGCGAGGCCTGGGCGATGCCGGGCTCTTTCGACGTGCGTGCGCCGCTGCTCCAGCTGTCGTCGAGCCGCGATCCGTAGCCGCCCGGCGATCCGTGCGACGTGCCCTGTCAGCTCCGTATGTTGCGCCACCACTATTTCGGCTGCGGCCGACGGCGTCGGGGCTCGGAGGTCGGCGACAAAATCGCTGATCGTGACATCGGTTTCATGACCCACCGCGGAAATGACCGGCATCGGCATCGCCGCAATCGCGCGTGCCACCGCCTCGTGGTTGAAGGCCCAGAGGTCCTCGACCGAACCGCCGCCGCGCGTCAGAATCACGACGTCGACCTCCGGCACGCGTGCGATGCCGCTCAAGGCGTTCACGATGTTCTGTTCGGCCTCCTCTCCCTGTACCCGTGTCGGGCTGATTACGAGATGGGCTGACGGAAACCGTCGTGCGAGTACCGTCATGACATCGCGAAGTGCGGCGCCGTCGACCGAGGTGACGATGCCGATCTTGCGCGGCAGCGCCGGAAGCGTCTGTTTCCGAGTTGGGTCGAACAGTCCTTCTTCCTCGAGTCGTCGTCGAAGCTGATCGAACGCGAGTTGTCGCGCTCCGACCCCGTGCGGCTCGATGTGTTCCGCGACGAGTTGATACTCCCCTTTTGGTTCGTAGACGGTGACTCGACCGCGTACGACGACCTGGACGCCGTCCTCGGGGTCGAATCGGAGGTACCGGAGCGCCGAGCGAAACATCACGCCCCGAATCTGGGCGCTGCCGTCCTTCAACGTAAAGTAGAGGTGCCCCGTCTGCCACCGGCGACTGTTCGAGAGCTCACCCTCGACCCAGACGACCGGATAGGCCGACTCGAGCCGGAGTCGAATCTGCGCGGTGAGCTCCGCCACGGTGAACACCTGCCGTTGTGGCCGCTGGGGAGTGGTCTGCGGGGCGTCGCCGAACGGCAGGCGGTCGTCGGTCACGGTTAGGACCGCGGGCTCCTAGCCGCGAGCGCGTCGATGTCCTCCGATGACAGATCGACGCGCTCGATCGCTGTCGCCCTTCCGCTGTTGCCATCGGCCGAGACGACGACCGCGTTAAGGCGGGGGTTGCCGGTCGCGGGATCGAATCGTGCCGGCAGCCCATCGATGAAGCGTTTGAGAGCCGGGCGTACGTCGACCCCAATAATCGAGTCGTGCGGTCCTGTCATTCCGACATCGGTGATGTAGGCCGTCCCGTTCGGGAGGATGCGCTCATCGGCCGTCTGCACGTGCGTATGGGTTCCAACCACCGCCGTCACGACGCCGTCGAGATGCCATCCCATCGCCTTCTTCTCCGACGTGGCTTCCGCATGCACATCGACGAAGATAATCGCCGGGTCGTCCTCGGACCGGAGCTGCGCGATCTCAGCACGCACGACGTGGAACGGATTGTCGAGCGGATTCATGAAGATCCGACCCATGACGTTCACGACCCCCACGGCGACACCCTTGGCCGTTCGTGCGACATAGCGGCCGCGCCCGGGGACGCCGTCCGGATAGTTGGCCGGTCGAAGGAGTCGTGGCTCATCTTTGATGTAGTCGAGCGCCTCTTTCTTGTCCCATACATGATTACCGGTCGTCATGACCTGCACGCCGTAGTCGCGCAAGCTTTCGGCGACATTCCGGGTGATGCCATTGCCGCCAGCGGCGTTCTCGACGTTGGCAATGACGAGGTCGACGTTGCGCGTCCGGATCAGGTGGGGGAGGGCCAGACGCGTGATTTCCCGACCGGGTTTGGCCACGATATCGCCAATGAAGAGGAGGGTGACCACGTCCGACATGCCGCGGACATGATGTCACAGATGCTTTAGGCAAGGGCCTTCTGGCCCTAGGACCGGCTGATAGTTATGATATGAGTGTCTTGTAATCATATTTAATGATTGTGTTTAACTAATTATGTTGATATGCTGTCGATGTGGAGGAGATGATGCCAACCAAACCGATCGGGACCGGCACGACTCCCCTGAAACTCGCCGACCTCGACGCTCGCGCCATCGTCCCTGTCCAAGACGAAATCGGCGGCGTGGTGATCTATATGGCTGGACGTCCCGCGTACTACGTCCTAAACGGGGAGTGGTTCGAAGCACTCTCGACGGAGGTGCGACCGACTAATACCTGTGACAACGGATGCGATGTTCGCGTATTCTAGTACGTTATGAGTGAAGAGAATGGCGTGCCAGATACCGCCACTGATGGTGACACGGATACGCTGACCGATACTGCCACGGTCTCACCCGAGCCTGGCCCCGATCCCAACCGCGACCCCGCTCCGCTGATCGAGAGCCGATTTCTCTATGTCGACGTGGCGGCTCAACGTGCCAAGCAGCTCAGGCGCGGTGCCTTGCCACGCCTGCGAGACCTGGCGCCCGATCCCGAGACCGGCGTGCGACCCCCGATTCAGAACAAGCTCGAACGCATCGCAATGCGGGAAGTCGACGGCGGCAAGATCTACTACGAGGTGCCCGACCAGCAGAAGAAGAAGGCGGAAGCATCGTAAATGCCTGATATCGAGACGCTCGCGGCCGGGGCCATTCAGACCGTGATCGGCTTGGTCGTCTCGACTGGCTTTCTTCTCGCGCTGTTCGTCGGGTTCTGTGTTGTCGCCGGATTCTCGAAGTTTCGCAAGGTCGGCCGGGATTCTCTCGTTCACCGCAACCTCAGTGACAAGATGGACCAGATGGACGGGAGCGGCCAGACCAATAGCGGCCGCTTTGACTACCTCTCGCCGAATGCCCCTCGCGGGCAAGTCGATCAGCTCCGCACACCGGAACTTCTCGAGCAGGCCGGTCGTAAAGACTAGCGAGTAGGCTCGCACCATGGAACTGCTTGCGTTACTTGCGGTGGTTTTCGTCGGCTTGCTGGTGTTCGGCGTCGTGGCGCTCGTTCTGCTGATCGTCCGCGGGCTCCTATCCCAGAACTCACTTGGGTTGGCGGCGTCTGGCGCCGGACTGGGCGGCGAGGGCCAGGCGCGACGAGGGAGTGTGGTGGGCCCACGGGACTGAGGAGCAACGCCGCCCTCGTCGTTCAGCACAAGTCAGCGGCGTCAATCCAAGTGAGTTCTGGGATTAGCTCGTGCCGGTGGTCGGCGGCCGTTCATCGCACCACGACGTCTCCCGCTCAAACACGTCGCCAAGCCGCAAGAGGGTCGCTTCATCGAACGCGCGCCCGATGAGCTGAAACCCGATCGGCATGCGATCCGCGGTCAACCCTGCTGGAACGCTGAGCGCCGGGAGGCCAGTCAGGTTGGCGCTGACCGTAAACACATCACCGAGGTACATGGCGAGCGGGTCTCCGGCATGCTCGCCGAGTCGAAACGCGGCGGTGGGAGTGGTGGGCAGCACGACGACGTCGACAGGCGCTGATCCCCCTCCAAACGCAACGTCGTAGTCCCGCCGTATGAGGCTGCGCACCTGTTGCGCCTTGAGGTAGTAGGCGTCGTAGTAGCCGGCACTCAACGCGTAGGTGCCCAGCATGATCCGGCGCTTGACCTCCGCCCCGAAGCCGGCGTGTCGCGTGCGGTCATACATTGCCGAGAGCCCGTTCGACTCCTCGCTTCCGGATTCGCTGGCGCGAGCGCCGTAGCGGACGCCGTCATAGCGGGCAAGGTTCGAGCTCGCTTCGGCCGGCGCGATGAGGTAGTAGGTTGGCACCGCGTGGGCAGCGTGCGGGAGCTCGATATCGATGAGCTCGGCCCCGGCGGCTTGCAACACCTCGAGCGCCTGCTCGAACGCGCGGAGGACATCGGCGTCGATACCGGCGTCACCGTGTTCCAGCATCGCGCGTGGCACACCAATCCTGGTGCCACGCGCGTCGCCGGTGAGCGCGGCCGTGTACTCGCTGACCGGTCGATTCACGGACGTCGCGTCAGCTGGATCCGGTCCCGCGAGCACGCTCAGCACGAGCGCGGTGTCAGCCACGGTCCGCGTGAGCGGACCAATCTGGTCGAGTGATGAGGCGAAGGCCAGGAGCCCGTACCGGGAGACGCGGCCGTAGGTCGGTTTCAGCCCCACGACCCCGCAGAATGCAGCGGGCTGTCGGATCGATCCGCCGGTGTCGGTACCGATCGAGACCGGTGCAAAGCGGGCTGCGACCGCCGCCGCGGCGCCGCCGCTCGATCCGCCCGGAGACCGATTCGCGTCCCACGGATTGCGGGATGCTCCGTAGGCCGAATGTTCCGTCGACGAACCCATCGCGAATTCGTCGCAGTTCGTCTTTCCGATGACGACCGCGCCAGCTTGCTGCAATCGGGTGACGATGGTGGCGTCGTACGGCGGGCGATAATCCTTGAGAATGCGCGACCCTGCTGTCGTCAGCTGTCCACGCGTGCAGATCACATCCTTCACCGTGACCGGCACGCCGAGGAGCGGGCGATCCGTTCCGTCGTCCCCGAGGCGGTCGAGCGCGGCAGCGTGCTCGAGTGCCGCGTCGCGAAACACGGCGGTCATCGCGTTCCAGGCGCCATCGTGCGTGGCCACGCGATCAAGGTGCGTCCGGCAGACCTCGACCGCCGAGGTTTCGCCCGCGCGGATGGCGTCGCGGATGTCGATGGCAGTCCAGTCCGACGTCGGCATCAGGCCCGTCATGATCCGTGCTATCCGATCACCCGCGGCACTCGAAAGAACCCGGTTCGATCCTGGCCGGCGACGCCGTCCGGGGCGTTCGACAGCGTCTCGTCGCGGTTCAAGGACGGCCGTACCGTGTCGGCTCGCTGTGGACACGCCGACTCACCGGGCCGCCAGGTCGCTCCCGCATCCTGGGTGTCGACCGCCTGCAATCGTTCGGCGTAGCGCAGGATGTCAGCCAGCTGGCGGGTGAACAACTCGGCTTCCTCGTTGGTGAGCTCGAGATGCGCGAGCGCGGCGATGCGGTCGACATCGCGGCGCGTGAGACGGTCCGACATGCACTGCACCCTACCATACGAACATGAGAGCATAGGCGCGTGGCCGACTCGCTGTTCGGGCGTGCGCGTCAAGACGTGGAGGCCGCCCTTCCCGATCGCGAACCGGTGACGTGTCCACTCTGTGGCCGAGAGCCGCGACCGTTCGGCGTCGATTTTCAAGGACTGCGTCTGGCGCGTTGTGCCACGTGCGGGCTCGAGTTTCAGCACCCGCGGCCGCTTCAGGACCAGCTCGCCGCGGCGGTCTACAACGCGTCGTACCACCCGGACGAGCATCGCCACGTCGACGAGACGCGCGCGCGTACCTTCGCTCACCAGCTGTCGCGACTCGAGTACCACGTCGCAGCGCGGCCGGCCTCGCTGCTCGACATCGGCTGCGGCGCCGGAGCGTTTCTCGGCTTTGCGCGCGATCGCGGATGGGAGGTTTCGGGCACCGATGTCACGGTGACCGACGCGGCGCGTCAGAGCGGGGCGACGCTGTGGGAGGGCCCGCTGTCGCGTATCGATTTCAAAGGTGCGCAGTTCCGTGCAATTCGGTTCAATCACGTGTTGGAGCACACGCAAAACCCGCTCGACGAGTTGCGGCGAGCCAGGAGTTTGGTTACGGACGATGGTATTCTGCTTGTTGGGGTCCCAAACATTGGCGGCGTGAGTATCCGTCTCAAGAGTTGGCAGAGTCGGCTGGGGTTAAAAGCAAAACGCTGGAAGCACTACGGCGCGTTACACCATCTGTGGTTCTTTACGCCGTCTACGTTGAGCACGTTCGTGAATGTCGCGGGGTTCGATGTGATGAGCTGGGAAACGCCGGTGGCGGACAGGTCAGGGTGCCCCGAATGGGTGAGCGCCATGGTGCGATGGCCGTTGGAGGCCGCGCGCGTCGGCGGTGTTCTCGATCTCTATGCTCGTCCGCGATAGAGAAGGAGTTACCGAGCATGGCCAGAGTTGACATCAAAGAAGCCGCTCTTCCGCAAGACGCAGAAGGCCGGGAAGTCGAGGCTGAATACATCGTCGAGAGCCCGGTCAAATATCCGTACTGCAACACGGACCTCGAAGTGCTGAAGGTCGTGCGCCTTCTTCGCACCCGGGTGAACTTCACCTCGACGCTGCCGTGCCGCGGCCGCGTGCTCGCCTGTCCCGAGTGCCAGAAGATCGTGTCGGCCGAACTCGCCGGGTTTGCCTAGAGGGCGCGCCCCCGCCGGCACGGAGTGGGGCAGAGGGGTCCCCGCGAGTGCCGCCGGCGACGGGGTTCGGGGCAGTCAGCCCCGTCTAATCAATGACGGGTGTGGTAGTCGAGCTCACCCGCTTCGATGCGAACCGGGAGCCGATTCTCCAGGGGAGGGAGTGGGCAAGTCGTGTGCGGGTTGAATGCACACGGCGGGTTGTATGCCTGGTTGAAGTCTAGGGTCGTCCACCCGTCGGCATCGGCATATTCAGGCGCCGGGGCGTAGAGGAAGCGGGCGGCCGGATAGGTCTCGCGTCCGCTCGTCAGGTCGCGAAAGATGAACCAGAGTCGGTTGCCCGAATCGACCGCGGTCATCGTGAGTTCCTGTCCGCCCACCGTGAACGTCACCGTGCCACTGCTCCGAAACGCCTCAACGTCGCCCAGGATGTTGGGGAGCTCGAGAGTGAGCGGCTCATCGTGCGGCACGAACCTGCCGCGCACACGATAGGTCTCGTCAACAGGAAACCACCGAAGTCCGCCAAAGGTTCGGCGGATGTCGCTGTCGCGATCGCGCATTCGGATGGCGAGCCGCGCGCCGCTGTAATGCCCGAAGAGTGTCAAGGGTCCCAGCGTAATGGTCGGCCGCTCGCGGCCTTCGTACGGCCAGAGCTGCGCCGCAGAGACCTGGCGACCGTCGACCGCCACCGTCTTTCCCTCTGGAGCCCGCACCGTGATCGAGCCGTCCCGCAGCGTGAACACACCGGCCGTCTCCGGGCCGGTGCGCAGGACGATGTCATTCAACGGGGAGGCGCCAAAGGTGTTCCCGCCCTCGCCGAGAAAGAACAGCCCGGCCACGGTGAGCCATCCGTCATCGGCTTTCAAACGCGCTTCGCGGTCAGCGCGCCAGGCGTCGATCTCGGTGACGTAGTCCTGTGTTTCGACGACCGTAACGGTGACGGCAAGTGCCGCACCGACCACCACGCCTCGGCGGAGCCATGCCCACGACATATAGTTGCAGTCTAGCAAGAAGAGGGAGATGTCTGAGGAAAACGTAGAGCGCGGGCCGCTACGGCCGTCCGCCGTGGCTGGTACCTGGTACCCGGCCGAGCCAGACCGGCTCGCCGCCGCGGTCGACCGGCATCTCGCCGCCGTGCCTGACGGGACGTCGCCGCCGCGGCCGCCGCGCGCGATCATTGCGCCTCATGCTGGCTTGGTCTACTCCGGGCCGATCGCGGCGCACGCGTACCACACGGTACGCGACGTTCCCTATGACCTCGCCGTCCTCGTTGGGCCGTCACACTATGTCGGATTCGACGGGGTGTCGATTTGGCCGCGCGGTGCGTTCGCAACCCCGTTCGGCCCCGTGGCGATCGACCCGGTTGCCGCGGACCGGGTCGCCGCTGGGTCATCGTTGATTCGGGCGATGCCAGAGGCCCACGCTCGGGAGCATGCGCTCGAGCTCCAACTCCCGTTTCTTCGGCGTCTTTTACCCGAGACACCGATCGTGCCGCTGGTGATCGGACGCCAAGTCCGGGCGACCATTGTCGAGCTGGCCGATGCGCTGGTGGCGACATTGGCCGACCAACGCGTGCTGCTGGTGGCCAGCACCGATTTGTCGCACTTCTTCAACCGGGAGCGAGCGCAGTCTCTCGACCAGCGTGTCGTAGACCACGTCGAGCGGTTCGATGCTGATGGGCTGCTCGAGGAGATGGAACGCTATCCCGCTGGTGAGTTCGGGCGATACGTGGCTTGTGGCGGCGGTGCCGCGGTCGCCGTCATGTATGCCGCGTGCGGCCTCGGGGCGAGCCGCGCGCGCGTGCTGCGGCGCGGCGACTCATCTGAGGTATCGGGAGATGTGACGTGCGTCGTCGGCTATCTCGCCGCGGTGATGGAGTAGGGCATGCTGCACCGACCGATGCTCACGGCGGCTGAGCGCCGCTTCCTGCTACGCGTCGCCCGGGAGTCCGTTGCCGCCACCGTGTGTGCACCAGGATCAGGCGGCGACACGACCGTTGGCCCGATCGACTCGCGTCGTCTCGTGCAGCCCGGCGGCGTGTTCGTCACGCTGCGGGTCGGCTCGGATCTACGAGGATGTATCGGCCATGTCGAAGCCGAGGCCGAGACCACGATCACGGAGACCGTTCGTCGCGTGGCGGCGTTGGCCGCGACGGCTGACCCGCGGTTCACGGCCTTGTCGCACGCCGAGCTGTCGTCGACGTCGATCGAGGTGTCGGTCCTTGGCCCACTCATCGAGGCCGCCAATCCCGCAACGCTCGAGATTGGTCGTCACGGTGTCGTCCTAGAAGACGGCACCAAGCGCGGCCTGCTTCTCCCGCAAGTCGCCGTCGAGCGGAGCTGGGATGCCACGACCTTCCTCCGTGAAACATGTCGCAAGGCCAGCCTCGACGCCGAGGCCTGGAGAACCAAAGCTCGCGTCTGGCTGTTCGAGGCCGAGGTGTTTGGCGACAACGACGTGTAGCGCGTCGGTTCACGGTTCAGGGGGCAGGGTTCAGGGTTCCTGACCATCCCGGAATTTCTTCAGCAGCGTCAGATTCTCGAGGTCGAGGGCGTCGGCTTCCGTATCGGACGGACGTCCCCCTCCTGCCTTTGGGGTCTCGAGCACCATCGGGAGGTGACGGAATCTCGTGTCGCGGACCAGCCGCCGGAATGGCTCCGTCCCGAGGTGGCCGCGACCGATGCCGTCATGCCGATCGACGCGGCTACCAAGCGGCTTCTTTGAATCGTTGAGGTGAAACACCGTGACCCGATCGAGGCCAAGGACCGCGTCGAACTCGTCGAAGACCTCTTCGTAACCGACCTCGGAGATGATGTCGTAGCCGGCCGCGACGAGATGACAGGTGTCGAGACAGATGGCGAGACGCGTCGCGTCATCGAGAAGCTCGATCATCGCGCGCAGCTGTTCGAAGCGATGTCCGAGCATCGTGCCCTGGCCCGCCGTGTGCTCGAGGAGGAGGCGCGTGCGGCCGGTTTGCCGGGATTGCGCCGCGGCAATGCCGTCGGCAATGCGTTTCACCCCGTCCGCCTCGGTGCCCGTGGTATACGCGCCGGGATGGAGCACGACGCCGGCGAGACCAAGCTGGTCGCCGCGGGCGAGTTCATCTTCGAGCGCGGCGATCGACTTTTGGCGGAGTGCCGAATCGGGGGAGGCCAGGTTGATCAGGTAGCTTGCGTGCGAGACCACCGGCAGCGTCGCGCGTGCCACGCGCTCACGGAACTCGGCAACCTCGGGGTCGCCGAGCGGGCGTCCACGCCACTGGTTCGAATTCTTGGTGAAGATTTGTAAGGCCTCACAGCCGGTCGCCTCGGCGCGGTCGAGCGCCCGAATGACGCCGCCGGCCACCGACAGATGTGCCCCCAGATGTGGTCCGGTCATGACGGCCGCTTGCGGCACGGGCGGCTTGCGGCTTGCTTCAGTGGCCGGTCGTAAAGGATCATTAGTGTTTCGGTCCCGGTCGTCGACACTCGTCGTACCAGACAATTATGAGCACGAATTCGTTTGGAACCTATCAGTCCTTGCCGGCCGGCGACGGCACCGAGGTCGGCCTGTTCAATCTGCGCGCACTCGAGGCGTCTGGCTATCCCAACGTCGGACGCCTGCCGTACTCCCTCAAGATCCTGTTGGAGAACATGCTGCGACGCGAGGATGGCGGCGCCGTCAAGGCCGACGACATCGAAGCGCTCGCCCGCTGGAAGCCGGGGGTGAAGAAAGAGATCGCGTTCATGCCGGCGCGCGTCCTGCTCCAGGACTTCACCGGCGTGCCGGCCATCGTCGACCTGGCCTCGATGCGCGACGGTGTCGTGCGACTCGGAGGCGAGGCAAGCCAGGTCAATCCATTGCAGCCAGCCGAGCTCGTCATCGACCACTCGGTGCAGGTCGACCACTTTGGAGTCGCCAACGCGTTCGAGCTCAACGCGCAGCTCGAGTTCTCGCGCAACCGGGAGCGCTACTCGTTTCTCAAGTGGGGTCAAGACGCGTTCAACAACTTCCGTGTGGTGCCGCCCGACACCGGCATCGTTCACCAGATCAACATCGAGTATCTTGCCCGCGTCGTCTGCCGCGACACCGCGAACGGCGCCACGGTCGCGTATCCCGACACGTTGGTCGGCACGGACTCGCACACCACCATGGTGAACGGCCTCGGTGTGGTCGGCTGGGGCGTCGGTGGGATCGAGGCCGAGGCGGCGATGCTCGGCCAGCCGATATCGATGCTCATTCCGGACGTCGTTGGCTTCCAACTCGTCGGGTCGCTTCCGGAAGGCACCACGGCGACCGATCTGGTGCTCACCATCACGGAGCGACTCCGCCACTACGGCGTGGTCGGCAAGTTTGTCGAGTTCTTCGGCCCCGGTCTCGGGTCGTTGACTCTGGCCGACCGGGCGACGCTCGGCAACATGTCGCCGGAATACGGCTCGACCGTTGCGATCTGCCCGATCGATCAGATGACGCTCGACTATCTCCGATTGACCGGGCGTGACGCGTCGCAGGTGGATCTCGTCGAGGCCTATGCGAAGACCCAGGGCCTCTTCGTCTCCGACGCTGACGATGCCGGCGACGCTCCGGTCTACACCGACGTCATCGAGTTCGACCTGTCAGCGGTCGAGCCGAGCATCGCGGGTCCGAAGCGGCCGCAGGACCGCGTGCCGCTGCATCGGGCCAAGGCCGCCTTTGCGGAGGCGCTGACCGACCTGTCGGCAAACCGCGAAGCGCGGCTGCCGCCGTCCAATGATGACGCGGCCACCCTTGAGAACGGCGCGGTGGTCATCGCGGCGATCACCAGCTGCACGAATACGTCGAACCCCAGCGTGATGATCGCGGCCGGGCTCGTGGCGCAGAAAGCCGCGGCGCGCGGGCTTCGGCCCAAGCCGTGGGTCAAGACCAGTTTGGCCCCGGGGTCGATGGTGGTAACCGAGTACTTGACCGCCGCCGGTCTTCTCGCCCCGCTCGCCGAGATCGGCTTTGGCCTCGTCGGCTACGGCTGTACGACCTGCATCGGCAACAGCGGCCCGCTGCCGGACGAGGTGGCGACGGCGATCAAGGAACGCGATTTGGTGGTGACGTCCGTCTTGAGCGGCAATCGCAACTTTGAGGGGCGCGTGCAGCCGCTGGTGCGAGCGAACTATCTCGCGTCGCCGCCGCTCGTCGTCGCCTATGCCCTGGCCGGACGGATGACGACCGACCTGACCGCGGAGCCACTCGGTCGGGATCTGAGTGGCACCGACGTCTTCCTGAAGGATCTGTGGCCGTCGGCGCGCGAGGTGCAGGAGGCGATGAGCGCCGCGGTCCGAACGGAGCAGTTCACGGAGAAGTATGACGGGCTCTTCGACGGAGACGATCGCTGGCGGGACTTGCCCGCACCGACCGGAGAGCAGTTTGGTTGGTCGACAGATTCGACCTACGTCCAGAACCCACCGTTCTTTGACGCCATCAGTAGGGATCCGACGCCGCCCGGTGACATCGTCGAGGCCCGCGTGCTCGCCGTGCTTGGCGACAGCGTGACCACCGACCACATCTCTCCGGCGGGCGCCATCCCCGCCGACGGACCCGCGGGGCGGTATCTGATGGCACATGGCGTCGAGCCTAAGGACTTCAACTCGTTCGGGAGTCGCCGCGGCAACCACGAAGTGATGATACGCGGCACCTTCGCCAACATCCGCCTGCGTAATCAACTCGCCCCCGGCACCGAGGGTGGATGGACCCGGTATCAGCCGGACGGCGGACAGATGACGATCTACGACGCGGGCATGCGCTACCAGGAGGAAGGCACCCCGCTGATCGTGCTGGCCGGTAAGGAATACGGATCGGGGTCGTCGCGAGACTGGGCGGCGAAGGGGACGATGCTGCTCGGCGTTCGCGCTGTGATTGCCGAGAGCTTCGAGCGGATCCATCGGAGCAACCTGGTATTCATGGGCGTGTTGCCGCTCGTCTTTCAGCATGGTGACGGTGTCGCCAGCCTCGGGCTGACGGGGGAGGAGTCGTTCACCCTCACCGGGATCGGCGGCAGCCTTGCGCCGCGGAGTGACGTGCGGGTCGTGGCAACCCGCGGCGATGGGTCGACGGCCGAGTGCGTCGTGACGACGCGGATCGACACGCCCGAGGAGCTGACCTACTACCGTCACGGCGGGATCTTGCCTTATGTTCTGCGGCAGCTCGCAGCGGCCTAGGGGTCGCTGATGAACGCGAGCGCCCGGAGCCCTCTCGCCGCAGCCGGCGCGATGCTTTTGACGATGAGCACACCAGCCACCGAACAGCCGACCGAGGGGTCCCCAGCGCAAGTCGAGTGGGACCTTACCGAGATCTACGAAAGCCTCGACACCTGGCGGCATCAGAAGGAGCCGCTCGAGCGCCGCGTCACCGAGCTGACGTCGTTCAAGGGCCGCCTCGGGGAGAGTGCCGAGACGCTGGCGGATGCCCTCGATGCGATCAGCCGGGCCGAGAAGGACGTGGTCCGCCTGTACGTGTATGCGTTTCTCGAGGCGGATGAAGACCGTCGCGTCTCCGGGACGCAAGAGCGCCGCGGCGAGGCGGCGCTGCTACTGTCGCAACTCGAGGAGGCGACGAGCTTTGTCCCGCCGGAGTTGCTGCGGGTCGGGTCGTCGACGATCGAGCGCTACCTCGACGCGGAGCCGCGGCTGGCCAAGCACGCGTTCAACGTGCGCAATACGTTGCGTCAGGAGCCGCATACGTTGTCGGACGAGGCCGAAGCGGTCATTGCCGGGACGAGCTCGATGCGGCAGGGTCCCGAGCGGATCTTCGCTATGTTGTCGAGCTCAGACATGCCGTTTCCGACCCTCACGCTGTCGACCGGTGAAGACGTGCAGCTCGACCAGGCCGCCTATAGCAAGCATCGGGCCTCGCAAAACCGAGCGGATCGCAGGCAGGTGTTCGATACCTATTGGAAGACCTGGAAGACGTACGAGGCGACCCTCGGCCAGACGCTCGACACGCATGTGAAGGCGCACGTGTTCGAGGCGAAGGCGCGGAAGTACGACAGCGCGCTCGACGCGGCGCTCGCCGGCCCCAACATTCCGACCGCGGTCTACCGGAAGTTGATCGACGCGACGCATCGGCACTTGCCGTCGCTGCACCGCTACTTCCGTCTGCGGCAGCGGATGCTCGGGCTCGACGACCTGCACTACTACGACATCTACCCCCCGCTCGTCGCGTCGAATCGGTCATTCGATCTCGACGAGGCCAAAGCATTGTCGATCGCCTCCGCGGCGCCACTCGGCGACGACTACGTGGCGCTGCTCCAGGAGGGATTCGTGGGGGACTGGATGCATGTCTATCCCCAGCCGGGGAAGGCGCCCGGCGCCTATATGTACGGTGCCATCTACGACGTCCATCCGTATCTCCTGTTGAACTTCAACGGCGAGTACAACGACGTGTCGACGTTCGCCCACGAGTGGGGTCACGCGATCCACACGCTGCTGTCGAAGCAGCGGAATCCATACGAGACCGCGAGCTATGCCACGTTTACGGCCGAGATCGCCTCCACGACGAACGAGGTGCTGCTCCAGGAACACATGCTCGCCCAAGACATCTCTGATAACGAGCGGCTCTTCTACCTGGGCACGGCGCTCGAGGCGGTGCGCGGGACCTTTTTCCGCCAAGTGATGTTCGCGGAGTTCGAGCTCACGGTGCATGAGCTGGTCGAACACGGCGAGGCGCTGTCGGGCGATAAGATGAGCGAGCTCTACGAGCAGCTCGTGCGTCAGTACCACGGCTCGGACACCGGCGTGCTGAATTACGATTCGGCCTACGCTGTCGAGTGGGCCTTTATTCCGCACTTCTACCGCAACTTCTACGTGTTCCAGTATGCGACGTCGATCGCGGGCGGCACGATGTTCGCTGAGCGCTTCCTCGGCGGCGACGACAACGCCCGTGACGACTACTTGGCGGTGCTCTCAGCTGGCGGGTCGCGTTATGCGTACGAGCTCCTCCAGGAGTACGGCATCGATTTGGCCACCGACGCCCCTTACGACGCGCTCATTGCTCGGATGGACCGGGTGATGGATGAGGTCGAAGCGATCCTCGATCGCCAGGGCAACTAGTGGCCTGTCCACGCTGAATCAGTACCACTCCGCGGGCGAGGCGTCCCGCAAGGGCCGGCGCTGCGACCCCGCTTATTGGGGTCACAAACGTCCAATTTGCTCCCTCGTCGCGCCTGGCCATCCGGGCGCCGCGCGCCACGGAGTGGTACTGATTCAGCGTGGACAGGCCACTAGGCTAGAGCGCGTAACGAATCGCTGTCGCGGCCAGACCCTGCGCGCCCGGTCGTCTCACGACAGCAGCGTGCGACGGATGTTCTAGAGCGTCGTCCAGAAGAAGGCTACCGTTGATCCGTACACGACGAACGGCCGCTGGTGATAGAGATATATCAGCAGCGATGGCTTGGGTTGGACGACCCGTCGCATCGAGGAACTGCGTGTGCTCGATCTCGAACCGTGTGACTTTCTCACTTGCGTCGATCTGTCTCAATTCAGGCGCACGCCGTCATTGTAGTCGGCGGAACGATTCGGCTACGCTGACATCTGGAGTGACGCGCGATTCGGACCCTCGGGAATCGGCCGACGTCAGGAGCTCGAAGTGTCGACTCGTCGCGAACGCCGCCCGTCGTGGCCGCCTCCGCACGTCGCGGGAAGGTTCGTGCGATGGACCGGGTTCGCCGGATTTCGACTGCCGAGAACATCGAGGTGGGATTCGATCAGGTCAAACGTCCTGGAAGCCCCGCGATGGCGGCAACGCTCCGCGGCGGATCACCCGCCACCCACCGAGGCATCGAAGAAATTGACGATGGCCGGCTTGACCACCAGGTAGGCGAGCCGGAATCCGCCCAGCTGATTCCGGCTCGCGTCGCCGACAATCGTCGCGATGCCGAGCTCCTCGGCCGCCTGGGCCCGCTCCGCGTTGCGTTCGACGAGGACGACCGGATGCTGGGCGTGCTGAAGCTCCTCGACGACGACACGTCCCATGCGCCCGTAGCCGCAGACGATCTCATGTCCTGACATCTGCTCGATCATGCGAGACCTCCACCAGCTCGCCTGCTCGATCCGGTGGTGGCCGACCGTACCGACGACGCAGATCGTCGCGACCAGTACCACTGCTCGTGGAATCGCGCCCCGTGGAACGCGCATACGTCAATTTCAGTCCGGTCACAGATTCGCTGGAATCAACAGCATCGCAATGACGCTGGTGATCATGCAGACGATGGCCACGATGCTGGTATAGCCGAGCACGTCGCCGAATTTCAGACGGGTGACGGTCAAAATCGGAATCGCCCAAAACGGCTGAATCAGGTTCGTCGTCGAGTCGCCATACGCGTACGCCAGCACCGTCGTCGTCACCGACACGCCGAGCTCCTTGGCGGCGGGAAGCAGGTACGGCGCTTCGATCAGCCACTTCGACCCTGCGGACGGTACGAAGAGGTTCATGAACCCCGAGTAGAAATAGACGACGAGCGGATAGGTCTCCGTGGTCGCGAACTCGACGAACAGCGTGCCCAGCCAGCTGCCGAGCGCGGTGTTGTTGATCACGCCGAAGATGCCCGCGTAGAAGGGGAACTGCAGGATGACGCCCGATGCGGTGCGGGCGCCATTCGCAAACGCGCGGACCAGATTGGACGGGCGTCCTTGTAGGAGCAGAGCCGAGACCAAAAAGACCGCGTTGTAGGCATTGATCGTCCAGGTCGCGCCAAACCCGCGGGTCACCATCGAATGGCCGAGCGGGTAGCCGATCAAGATCACCGCGAGCAGGGTCCATCCGCGAAACGATTCCATGCCGGCGGCTGGCGTCTCCGCCATTGTCTCGTCGGGCAGCGTCGGCAGCATTCGGTCGATTTCCTCGTCGCCCAGCGTTTGCACGTTCTGACGCGGATGGAGCACTGCGACCGTCGCGAGGGCGACGGCGAACAGGATGGCGATGTAGATCAAGTTAAACGGGACGAACAGGGTTTCGGTGACCGGGATCAGTCGGTCGATGACCGGCTCGCCACTGGCTGGCGCGAGCAGCGGGTTGCCGGGCGTTGCGAGAATCAGCGGGGCAGACCCCGACAGCCCGCCGTGCCAGATCGTTCCCACGCCGAGATACGCGGCTGCGATCATGACCCGGATGTCGGCCTTTGGGTTGCGGCGCGCAATAAACGGTACGAAGAGCGCCGACGCGACGACGCTGAGCGCCCAATTGAAGTAGGCGGTGATCATCGAGTAGGCGCCGATGAGGACAATCGCCTGGACCGGCCGGTCCTTGTCGGGGAGTCCCGCCAGCCGGTCGAGGAAGGAGTAGACCGGGCGCGAGGCGACGCACGCGTGCGCCGCAATCATCGCGATCGAGAACTGCATCGCGAGCTCGAGGAGCGCCCACATCCCGCCGCCCCACGCCAGGACCGATTCGTTCAGGCTCGCGCCGGCGCCGACCATCGCGAGCAGGATCGCCAGAACCGTCAGGATCATGCAGACGACCCAGGAGTCTGGAATCCATCGCTGTGTGAAGCGGCACAGCCGATCGCCCAGGTCGCCGACCACACCAATGACGCCGCCTGCGGATGAGGAAGGCACGAGTTCTTAGGCCGCCGCCTGCCGCGGGTACTTGGCCACCGTCAATGCGCCGAGTGCAACGAGCGACAGCATCGATGCGCCAAAGAACGCCAAACGGTAATCACCGAACGTATCGAACACGAGCCCGGCGAGTGGCGCTGCGACCAACGCCCCCGCGCCCCAGGCTAGAAACAGCAAGCCGTAATTCACGCCTAGGTGCCTTGTCCCGAAGAAGTCGGCGGACGTCGCGGGGAAGACAGCCAACAGCGTCCCATAGCAGTAGTAGACGACAAAGATGCCTACGGCGAAGGTAAAGACAGTCGACCCAAGGAGATACAGCAACGGCATGGCAACTGCCGACACGAGAACCATGAGGCGAAGTACGTTCAAGCGTCCGATCTGGTCAGATAGTAAGCCCGAGAGGACACGGCCGCTCGTGTTGCCGATGGAGCCAACGACTAGGCCGATGAGAGCAACGCTACCGATTCCGACCTGGGTGCCGAACGGCACGAGCTGGCTGATCAACCCAAGCCCTGCCATCGATCCGAAGAAGTACGCCGCCCAGAGAAGGTAGAAGGTCGACCCGCGCAACATCTCACCCGGCGTGATCTCGCGCGCGGTCGTTTTCACGGCGGCCTTCAGCTGCGTGGGTTCCCAGCCTTCCGGAGCATACCCGTCGGGTGCCGACTTGAGTAAGTAGGCGCCGGTCATTGTCATCACGAAGAAGAGAACACCGTACAACTGGAATGTTAGTTCCCAGCCGATCGACCCAATCAAGCTATCCGCGAGCGGCCCGAATACACCGGAGCCAGCGCCGTACCCGCCGATGGCGATGCCAAGCGCTAGCCCACGCTTGTCTGGGAACCACCGCGAGATGACAGGTATGCCTACGGAGTAGCCGAAACCGTTACCCACACCGCCGAGCACGCCGTACGAAAAGTAGAGCCACCACAGCGAGTCTGTAAAGCTCGCCAGGAGAAAGCCGACGCTGAACAACAACCCGCCGAAAGCCGCGATCGGGCGGAATCCCCACGTCGCGTGAAGTCGTCCTGCGAGAACGAAGGTCACCGCGAAAGAAACCATTCCGACGCTGAAAGTCCAGGAGGTGTCCTGGCGTCCCCAGTTGAACGCCTGTTCGAGGGGCCGAACGAACACACTCCATCCGTAGAACGTCCCCAGCGCGAGGTTCAACATCGTGGCGCCGGCTAGGGGTAGCCAGCGGTTGCCAGCATTGGTCTCAGTCATCGGACGTTCTCCTCGACTCGTCGCATGGTGACTCCGACGCGGGCTAGTCGCTCGCAGAGGAGACATTCTACTCTTCAGGGTTGACTGGGGCGCGCTTCCGACATCAGGGGGCCTGCGGTTCGGAACTTTCCCCTGAACGCATTTCTGCTGCGGGAGCCCAGCTTAATTTGTTGTTCTCCTCGATATGACTCGAACGGCGTCCACTAGCCTTTAGGCCAAGTTGAAAGCCCGTCACGCTGCAATTGTGCGATCATGGAGTCGCCCGTAGAATTGGGCCGCAGAGTAACGACAGGAGCAGCGAAGATATGGCGGGGAGAGGTGTCGTTTCGATACTCGTCGCCGGTGTGCTGGCGGCAGTGTTCGGTTTGCCGGTGGCGCTCGAGGCTCAATCTGATCTGTCCGGCGTGTGGCAGATCACGCTCGACACCCAGACTGGCGAGCAGGAATGGACTGCCACGTTCGAGCAGAACGGCGGCAGGCTCGGCGGCGAGATCGACATGAATGATGGCGAAGGCACGCTTCCCATCGAGGGCAGTGTCGACGGCAACATGATCAAGTGGGGCTTCGTGGTTCCCGACCTCGATGGCGACATGCCGATCAACCTCTCAGGGGAGGTGCAGGGCGCGACCATCAAAGGGGATGAAGGAAGCTTCGTCTGGTACGGCACCGGTGTCTGGACCGGCACCAAGCAGTAGCGTCACTGTGACATAACGCGGAACTGCAGCGGCGGGTCGGTCTGCTCGGCCTCACGCAGCGCCTCGTCCACCAAGTGGTGCTGCGGAGAGAGCGAGCAGACCGGGTCGGTCGCACTCGGGTCACCGGTCATCAAGAACGCCTGACAGCGGCAGCCTCCGAAGTCGATCTCGCGGCGGTCACAGCTACGGCACGGCTCCGGCATCCAATCGGTCCCGCGAAAGCGCTGAAACACCGGGGCGTCGAACCAGATGTCGTGGAGCGAGCTATCGCGTACGTTGGGAAACTCGAGCCCCGGGATCTCGCGGGCCGTCTGGCACGGTAGGACGCATCCGTCAGGCGCGACCGGCCATGAATACGCTGCCCCATCCTTGGAGGCACGCCTTCGGACGGTCCTCGAAGTAGTCGGGCACGACGTGCAAGATGTCGAGGCGGCTGGCGTCCACCGTGGCGCGCACGCGTTCGACGGCCGCGTCGGCACGCTCGACTTGCGCACGTGTCGGCATCAGCGCCGCGCGGTTTCGAAACGCCCATCCGGTGTACTGCGTGTGCGCAAGCTCGATCCGGTCGACCTTCCATTCCAACGCGAGCGCGAGTATCTCGTCGATCCGGTCGAGGTTCTGCCGGTGCAAGACGACGTTGAGCGTCACCGGGAATCCGCGCTGCTTGGCGCCGAGAACGGCGTCGCGCTTACGGTCGAACGGTCGGGCCCCGGCAAGGTAGTCGTTCGATGTTTGATCGGTGTCGAGCAGACTGACCTGTAGGTGATCGAGTCCCGCTTCGCGCAACCCATCCAGCATCGCCTCATCGACGACGGTAGCGCCGGTGCTCATGTTCGAGTAGAGCCCGAGTCGACGCGCTTCGCGCACCAAGTCGAGGATGTCGCGGCGGACGAGCGGCTCACCACCGGAGAGTTGTAACTGGATGACACCAAGGCGGGGGCACGCTTGGACCGAGTCCCACTTCTGTGCGAGATCCGCGGGATCAACCGACTGGCTGCTCAGACCACGTCTCGCTAACGAGAGGGTGGCTGCTCAGCAGCGGAGTACCGCTGACTTCGGACTCCGCGCGAGCGACGGTCCGGGGTCAGGACCCGCCGGCTAAAAGACGCGGCTCCGCACACGCGTTACCGCACGCCGAAGTCGAACGTGATCCCGCCGTAGAACTCGCGATCGGGCGATGACTCGTAGTAGCGGCGGCCGAAGCCGTTGCTGATGATCGACGAGTTGTACCGCTCGTTGAACAGATTGTCGATGCCGAGGAATGGCCGGACGCCGACGTCACCCCACATCTGCTCCCAGCCGAAGCGCAGGTCGACCACGGTGTAGGCCCAGTTGGCCTCGTCGTTGGCGTTATTGACGAAGATCTCGTCGACCCAGCGGACGTTGAAGCTCGACCGCAGCCCGAACGGCGCGGCGTGGTCGATCCCGAAGAAGACGCGATTGGGGACGGTCCCTGGCTCGACATTCCCGTTGAAGTCGTCACCGTCGAGCACGAAGTCCTGGAAGATGAAGTCCTGATACGTGTAGGCGAAGCGGGTCGCCAGCTGCGTCACCGGCCGCCAGTTGAGCGCGAGCTCCACACCGTTCCGGGACGACTCGCCGGCGTTGAGAATGAAGACTTGCTCGTCCGGACGCTGGAACGGGACAAAGGCGTCGAGGAGCCGCGAGTTGTAGACGGCAATGTCGTACTGCAGTCGCGCCGGCTGAAGCAACCCTCGAAACCCGACCTCGAAGCTGCGCAGACGCTCCGGGTCGAGCAGCTGGTTGAAGCCGCCCTCGCCGGTCGGTGTGTTCGACAGCTCGACAGTGGTCGGTGTTTCGTAGGCCGTGGCGAAGTTCGTGTACAGGTTGAGTGTCGGCGTGGCCGCGAACGTCAGACCGACCATGGGACTCGCCTGGTTCATGGTGCGATCGCCGGTCTGGTCGCCGTCGTCGAGCTTCCGGTCCTTCGCCTCGAACTTGTAGTAGTCGTACCGCACGCCGCCCGTGATGGTGACCCGGTCGTGCGGTCGAACGCTCACCTGCGCGAACGGACCGACCGACAGGACATCTTCGCCCTGGTCGATGTTGATGTCGCCGTTTTTGACCACCTCGTCGGCAGGAAGCGGGCTCCCGAAGCTGGGCCGCGCGTACTCGATCCGGCTGTCGTTCTGCGACGAGACATCGACGCCGGCGATCCACTCGATGGCGCCCGCGCTTCCGACGTACTGCGAGCGAAACCCACCGCCCTTGCGTCCCAGGTTGATGACCTGCCCCGGACCGGAGGCGAAGAGGTCGCGGGTGACGGCCCACCCGGTGACTCGGATCGCCTGTGACCGGGCGAAGCGATGCTCCAGCGTCACGCCGCCTTGCCCCTGTGACGCCGCCTCGCCCCAGTTCTGCCTGATGGAGATCCCGCGCGCACTGCGGGGATTGTTCATCGCGTCATCGAAATTGAGAAAGCTCGGGCTCTCGGCGAACGGCGAGTCGTAGTAATTGAAGACGCCCGACAGATCGGTATTGGCGGAGAGCGCCTGCCGGACGAGCAGGTTGCCCTGGTTGATTTTCGCGGCGCTCTGTTCGCGCCAGCCGTCGGTCTGGAAGTGGCTGAAGCTCCCCATGAACTCGGTGCCGCTGTTGTTGTGGCCATCGAGGCGGATCTGCTGGCGCTGGTAGCCGTTGCTGCCGAACTGGATGTCCGGCCGCACCGTCAAGCGCCGCGACTCGTCGATCCCGGTGAAGACGTTGATGACTCCGCCGGCGGAGTTGCCGTAGAGGACCGAGCTCGGTCCACGCACCACCTCGATCTGCCCGGCCGACCCGAGGTCGATGTTGCCCGGCTCGGTCGTGCCGTCGGCGGTCGTAATCGGAATCCCGTCCTGGATCAGCGCGAGCCCGCGCAGGCCAAATCGCGGCTGCGGGGCGCGGATGCTGAGCCCGATGCCACCCGACAGCCCGTAGTTGCGCCGGTTCTGGACCAGGACGCCTGGAATGCCGCGCAACGCCTCGTCCAGCGACGATTTCCGCTGCGCGAAGTCGATCCGATCGGCCTGCACAACCACGACGGCATTGGGAATCGCCGACAAGGTCTGGTCGGTTCTCGTCACCGTCACCGTCTCGGCCAGTGGCGCGATCTCGAGCGTGAAATCTCGCTCGGTCGGCGACGCGCCGATCGTGACCGCGGCCGACGCCGCCGCGAAGCCAAGGAGCGATGCCTCGACGTCGTAGCTCCCGGTCGGAAGCCGCATCGTGTAGTCGCCGCCGGGACCGGTCACCGCGGAGCGCGTCAGGCCGCTCGAGCTGTCCCGCGCCGTCACCGTGACACCGGGGAGCACTCCCCCGAGCCCGTCAACCACCGTGCCATTGAACACGCCGATGTCGGCCTGCTCGGCGCTCGCGAGCGACACACCGACCGTGACCACGATGAGTGCGACGAGCGCCTGTGGCGCCTTCTTGCCGAACCGCTGCCTTACGCCTCTTGTCATTTCTTCTCCATTACGATGTTGTCGCGTGCATTATTTCCTTGACCGCGCCACCGCACTTAGCCGCACTCCGCGACGGCGAGCTCTGTCACCATCGCCGCGCACATCCGCAAATTCATCTGGAGCTGGTCGACCGTCACGAACTCGTGATCGCGATGGCCCGTATAGACGGCGCCCGGCATCGAAGGCCCGAAGTTGACGCCGTTCGGGAGCAGGCGGGCCTGCGTGCCCCCGCCGACGGAGACCGGTCCCGCCGTCGGTTGCCCGGTGTAGTGACGGAAGATCCGCAGCAAGACCGGAATGTGAGACGCGGACTCCACATGGTAGGGGTCGCCGACGGTGAACGTGTAGTCGAGCTCGGAGACACCAGCGCGGGTCTTCCACTCGTCGAGCGCTTCGCCGATGGTGCGTTCCACCTCTCCTCGACACCGCCCAACCGGACGGCGGAGGTTGATGCTGGCCGTCACACCACCGCCGGCACAAGGTCCGAGTGTCGTCAGC
Source organism: Vicinamibacterales bacterium (assembly GCA_963662965.1). Taxonomy (GTDB): domain Bacteria; phylum Acidobacteriota; class Vicinamibacteria; order Vicinamibacterales; family UBA8438; genus DTWD01. Next base: position 2,795,467 of record OY759970.1, read on the forward strand.
GAGAGCGTCAACGGCCCCATGAAGTCGTGGGCATACGCTCAGGTTGCCGAATCGTTCGCCGTCGTTGCCCCGACCAACGAGGTCGTTGATCAGCCGCACCATACGCGCCGCCGCGGTCGGGGGCCACTCGTGCGTGCCGAGAAGCGCAGCTAGGTGAGTGATCGCGTTACGACCCTCCCTCGCTGTCGACGAATGCGCCGTCACGCCGTGCGCGTGCATCAGCTCGCGGTCCACCACGAAGTCAAATGTGACGTCCGCATGACGGATCGACCGCCGCTCGAAGAGCGGACTCCAGGCCCGGTCCTCCCCACTTAATCAATGATAGCCTCGGCTTGGCGTGGCTACAACTTGGCGAGGCGGGATCTCTTGTTGCAGAGCTACCCGAATGGTGATCTCGCGGATCCCGCCTCGGGCGCAGCGCGAGTGACGGTCCGGGGTCAGGACCCGCCGACTAAGTGGTCCCGGTCACAATTACGGCAACGTTTGGCCACCGATGCATCCCGCTCCGCGGCGTTGCGCGTCGGTCGCATACTCCCGGGATGCTTCCTCCTTGCGCCTTGCTGAGCGGGCGCCTCGGCGCCCGAATACGTTGCCGTAATTGTGACCGGGACCACTAGGAGAAGCGGCTCAGTCCGCGATGCCGGCCAACTGCTTGGCGTAGGCGACGCTCGGCTTGACGTCGTGATGGCGCCAGATTGTCATCTTCTCCGCCTCGATGCTCCCCTCGGCGTGCACCGCGAGCACCGCCTGATACCCTGCGAAGTCGGTCGCGGTCAGCTCGGCAAGCAAGTTCATCAGGCGTAAGCGGTCTTCGGCCGACGCTCCAGGCGTGTCGAGATAGGTATCGACCAGTTTCCGCAGCTTCGGGTCGTCGAGATCTTCCTTACTGGGCCCGGTCACGAGCAGCCCGCCGGCGATGTCCTGCACCCAGGCGAGCGCCTGGTGATAGTTGGTGGCGAAGTAGAGCTTCGCGATGTTGATCAGCTCGGCGTTCGGGACGGCGATGCCGTCCACCGTCTTGGCCTCCCGCGCCGCCTCCCGCGTCATTCCGCGGCAAATCTGCGCGTAGCTGATCAGCTTGGCGAGCTTGTCTCGGATGTGGCCGGCCCGGATGATGCCGTTGTACTCCGCCATCAGGTGCGACGCGCCGACGAAGAGATCGACGAGCGGGAGTTTGTAGCTCACGGCAGTGAAGCGGTGGAACTCGACGAAAGTCTTGGCCAGCGGCCCGGCCATGTCGACCTCGCCGTTCAGGAAGACGCGGTCCCACGGAACCTTGACGTCGTCGAACACCGTCAGCGTCTCCATCATCTTGTGGCGCGCGCTGATCGGATGCTCGAACTCGTTTCCCCGGCGGCCGTACCCGCTAGCGAGCATGGTGAGCCCCGGCGCGTTCGCCGGAACGGCACAGGCGACCGCGTACGCTGCTTCGCCCTCGGCGAAGTTGCGAGTCGGAAGCACGATGATCTCGTGGGCGTTGGTCGAGACCGACGTGTGCACCTTCGCGCCGCGAAGGGTGATGCCGTCGTCGTCCTGTGCCGTCACGCGGACGTAATAGTCGGGATGGGCTTGACCCGACGGGCCCTTCCCCCGGTCGCCCTTGACGTCGGTCTGCGCCACCGCGACGGCCAGGTCGTGGTCTCGACAATGGGCGTAGAACTGCTCGACCCGAGGCAGGTAGCTCGTGCCTTTGACTCTGTCGACGTGGGCGGCAACGAGATGAAGGGCGAAGAGAGCATCGGTACCGATTTCCTTGACGAGGACGACGAGGGTGCCACCGAGCGCCGTCGTACGCTCGATGAGCGCACTCCGCCGCAGGAGGTCGTCTGGCGTACGGGGAATCTGGTAGTAGCGTGAGTACGGACCGTTAGGGCCCTCCACCACGGCGAGATCGGCCTCAGCGTCGTCGTGAGCCATGCGGTAGTCGATGGCCGCGTGCTCGACCGCGAGGCCGATGACCGGGTGCGTGACGACATCGTCCACCAGCCGGCCTCGATAATAGACGGTCCGGCCGTCGCGCAGGCTGTCCTTGTACTGTTCGGGGGTCATGAGTGCCATGGGTCCGAGATCTTGGCATTCCCGCCCCGGAAATGCCAAGTGCAATGGCTTGCCGCAATGACACTTGTTATGCTTGGCTACCCTTGAGCACTGTTTTCCCTGTCCTTGAGAGTTGTTGCTGCCCATGACTGTCGAAACCAAGCCAACCATTGACCGCGACCACGCTTACGAGGTGGTCCAGCGATTTCAGCACGAGTCGACCAAGTGGCTCTACGGGCTCGATGATGCGGCTCGGATCCTGTCGTGGGCTTTTTTCACGCTGCTGCCCTATACCGACAAGCTCAGCCAGGGGAAGCTCCTGCGCCAGCCGCATGTCATGTTCAGGGGGCCGACCGGCACCGGGAAGACGGATCTGGTGAGCGCGTGCGCCATGGCGATCGACGCGAAGTTCGAGCGGATTCAGGGCATGCCGACGTACATGCCGGAGGACATCCTCGGCTACGAGACGATCGTCGAGGAGGTCGACGGGTCGAGGAAGATCCATTTCAAGCCGGGCAAGCTGATGGCCCACATCGTCCTCATCGACGAGGACAACCGCCTGTCGGGCAAGACGAAAGCGGCGATACTCGAAGGAATGGAGGAAAGCTCGGCGACGCTCAGCTCAGACTACGGCAATTTGGCGGAAGGCAAGATGCTCCCGCTCTTTCCGCTGTCGTGCGACTACAACGACATCACTGGGCCGCGCTTCTTCATGGTGATCTGCACCGAGAACATCTTCGGTGAGGAAGAGGGGACGTTTGCCAATCCGGTGGCGCAGCTCGACCGTACGACGCTCTCGATCAACATGTGGGACCCGGAGAATGAGAACGACGAGCTCAAGATCAGCGCGCGAAACGTCGTGGGCAAGAAGGTCGAGAAGCTGACCAATCTCTACGAAGTGCTCGACATTGCGCAGCACATCTTTGACAGCGTGGAGATGTCAGACTACGCCCAGCAATACAAGGTGCGCCTGATCCGCAACACGAGGCCGCACCGGGTGCAGGGACGCGCCGCCCGCACGGTGAAGGAGTACATCAGGGTTGGGATTTCACCGCGCGTCCACTTCCATCTCGAGGCGGTGGCGCGCACGTTCGCGTTCTTCAACGGCGACACGATTATCACGCCAGACCATGTCAAGGCGGTCGCGGGACCGGTCCTGGCGCACCGAATCGTACTCCGCGAGGGGATGGAGTTCTCGGTCGACAAGGAAGAGCTGCTCCAGAAGATCGTCCAGGACATGGAGATTCCTCCTTGGAAGTAGAGGAGGTCTTTGCACGGTTCCGTGACATCAAGCACGGGATCAAGGCAAAAAAGAAATCGACCTCCATCCACTACGGCGACCACAAGAGCGGATTCAAAGGTGCCGGGTACGACATCGTGGGCGTCGACCAGTGGCGACCCGGCCAGCCGCTCAAGGACATTGCCTGGGCGCTCAGCCTACGGACGTATCCCGAAAAGCTGTTTCGCATCGAGCGGATGGAGCCGAAGGAGCTCCGCACGCTGCTGGCCGTCGACCTGTCGTATTCGACGCTCTTTCAGATTTCTCAAGCGTCCAACAAGGCGCTGCTGATGCTCGACCTCATCGGCAACATCGGGTTGACGCGGGCCAACGTGCGCGACCCGGTCGGACTGCTCGCCTTCTCCGACCAGATAGAGCTGTTCATCAAGCCGAAGCTCGGCACCTCGCAAGTCTTCTACATTGCGCAGCAGATCTTCGACAAGCTGAAGTTGCAGCGGGAGTTTCCGACCAAGCGCGGCGCGGATTTCTCGGTCCCGTTCAAGTTCATGGCGTCACGCCTCAAGAGTCGGCACTCGATCATCCTGCTGTCGGACGTCGTCGACATCGTCAACGACCAGGCAGCGGTCGATTTCAAGCTGGTCCGCATGCTTGCATCCAAGCACGATATGATGGTGCTCATTCTTGATGATCCTGAGGAGTTAAACGTCAGGAGCCGTCTCGGCTACATTCGGATCGCCGACATGGAGACCGGCAAGCAGACGGTCATCTCGGCGCGCAAAGCGAGCGCTATCCGCCGCGAGATCGAAGAACGTCGGGCGGAGCTGCAGTACCAGCTGAAGCATAAGAGCGGCGTCGATTCGGTGGTGCTGACACCCCAGAATCACGCCGAGGCGTTGCCCAAGTTCTTCATCGCGCGCACGGCTCGATAGGAACAGGCACATGAGACGAATTGTAGTCGCCTGGATGGTCGCCGGTCTGGTCGGCGGGGTCTCCGGAGCCGCGGCTCAGGAGCTGGTCGCGGACATGGACGCGGACGCATCGCCGATCCGCGTGGAAACGCTCGAGCTCGAGCCGACGGTGGTCAAGACGGGAGATGTCATCACGCAGACCTACCGGCTACGGTTTCCCGATCTGATCTCCGAGGGGCGTGAAATCCTCGTCCTCGAAGACCGGATGACGCCGGACAATCTGCCGGTGCATCCGTTCGAGGCGGTCACCCTCGCGGTGCACAAGAGCCAGGTCGAGGACGAGCACATCTGGGACTTCGAGTACGGGCTTCGGCTCATTGCGCCCGAGAAGGCGGTGTACGTCGTCCCGTCGTTTAGCTTCTACTACCTGGTGCGCGACCTTGGTGAGGACATCGAGGATGGCGAGATCCGGCAGGTTGATGGTGGGCAAGGGCTGGTGCGCTACGTCTCGACGATGACCGACGTCCCGGTCCTCGATATTCGCGACTCGATTGAGCTCGGTGAGTTTAGCGCGCGCGCGACGTTTTTCCGCGCGCTGGCATGGACGGTTGCCCCGCTCCCGCTGCTCGTCTGGTTCGTGCTGCTCATCCGGCAGGCGCGCAAGCCGAAGGAAATCTCGATGGAGGCGTCGAAAGAGCTCGAGGAGCTGGAGCGACTCGAAGCGCAGATCCCGGTCCCGCCGTCGATTTGGGAAGCGCGGCGCACCTTGTCGCGCCACGTGCGGGCGCTTGAGGACGCGGCGGTCAGTGGCAATGGGGCCTTGCGCGAGCTCGAGCGCGACCTCGTCATTTCGGCGCGCGAGTACCTCCAGGCGGAGTTACCGGGTCTCACGACTGGCGACACGCCCAAGGACATTCAGCGACACGTCGATGGTCTGAAAGATGGCGGCCGCAAGGAGGCGTTGACGACGTTGGCGGCCCGTCTCGCGGCCTATCACCGCGGCCTGGAAGAGGGCGGTGAGGCGACGACGATTCAGAATCCAGTCGAGGAAGCCCAGCTGCTGGGTGGGTCTCTGACCGAGCTGCGGCCGCACATTCGGCTGTGGCGGACGGTGACAGGCGTCTTTGGACGCGGGTGACATGTTTCTCCCGTGGACCGAGTTCTTCGCCTTCTTAGCCGCGAGTCTCGAGGAGTTGATCGAGACCGAGATGGCACAGGTGCGGTACGGCGACGTCGGGCTGGCGTCCGCGCTGGCGATGGTGGTCGGCATTGCGGCGGTCGCGGCGGTGGCGAGACTGGCGTTCCGCCGTCAGAAGCACGCGCGGCAGCACTCTGGCCACGCGATCGACCCGAAATACCAAAAGGGATTGTGGGTCCGCACGGCGCACACGTTGCCGAAGGTTTTCGTGGGGGGGGCGTTGGCGTTGATGCTCTTCGCGGCGGCCGACCCATTTCTCACCGCGACCGAGGAAGTCAGTGGCTACGTCGAGTCTCGGGTTCGCGTCGATCTCGTTGATACGTCCGGCTCGATGGCGTGGGAGTTTCCCGACACCGGGAAATCAAAGGCCGAGGTGGCGCGCGACGCCCACCTGCGATTTCTCGATATGCGTAAGGAGAAGAACGACCGGGTCTCGCTCTGGCTGTTCTCGACCTATCCCTACATGGTCGACGACTTCGTCATGGACGACGAGCTGTACTACTTCCAGGTCTGGGATGCGCCGTATGTCATGACCCAGCGGCTCGACAAGGCGATGGTGGTGCCGCGTGACAAGGTGCGCATCGTTCCCGCGGAGGGGGACACCAACATCATTCGTCCGCTGCAGTCGATCACCAAGCAGTTCGACCAGGATGAAGCGGCGCTCGGCGGCGCGCAGAATCAGAACCGCGCGGTGCTGATCGTGACGGACGCGGCGGTGGACGAATTCCCCGACACGGAGTTTGCCGCGCTCAATCAGCGCAACATCGTGCCCTACATCATCTATATCAATACGAGCGACGCGCGGACGGCGATGATCGGTCACCCGAGCACGCCCCGGCTTATCGAGATGATTCGGGAGTACGGCGGCGACTACTTCGACGTCACCGATGAGGACAGCTTGACGAAGGCGTACCAAGCGATCGACGAGCGCGAGGCGGTGCGCGTCGAGCTCAGGCACCGGGCCCTCAAGGTGCCGATCTACTCACGGTTCCTTCTGGTGGCGATGGCGCTGCTGGCGGTCGGAATTCCGATGGGATTCGTCGCGGAGCTGTTGTGGGGGACGGCACCGTGACAGAAGCGGTATTGGCTCAAGTCTCACGGCTCAGGGTGCGCAAGAGACAAAGGATAGATAGATGCGGTTGACCGATCTTCTCGATAAGGAAAAGGGCTTCAAGTTCCTCGTCGGCTTCGTGCTGGCCCTCGTGTTCCTCGTGCTGGTGGCGTTCCCGTCTCGCACGCTGGCGGGCTTTTACGCCCATATGGACGGGTTGAGCGAGGCCATCTACCGCGGTGACTACGAGCAGGCCGACCTTGAGCTGGACCAGGTCAACAGCTTCTACGAGGGCAGCCGTGGCGTGGGCATGAGCTGGTTTGCCGATGCGTATCTCTTCACCGACGCGTTCCTGCAGCAAGCGTCGTACAACTACCTCACCGGCAACTTCGAAGCGGTCGTGCGCGATCTGGCCGATGAAATCGACGACCCGCGGGCGTCGCATCTGCTGGCGAGCGCGAAATTCCAGCTCGCGCGCCAGCGCTATCGTGCCATTCCCGACGACGACGAGAGCGGCGAGGCGCAAAAGCTCGCGATCATTCAGGAAGTCCTCGACGACGTCAATGCCGACTACGAGCGGGCGCTCCGCAGCGACACGCTCGATCGGTTCGACTACAAATGGAACTACGACCTGACCAGCGACCCTGACGCGGTACGTCGCGCCCTCGAGCCGCTGCGTGAAGCCGAGCCACCCCAGCTCGAGCAGATGCGCGGCGAGGGCACGCCGGTGCGTCGACGGCGCGGCTGACGGACCGGGCTCCTAGGACACGAGCATGAACGAGTTCCAGGCCGTGCTACGCGAAAGCGTCGAGTTTCAAAACCCCGAGTATCTCGCCGTCGTTCCCATTGCCGGGCTGCTGCTGCTCTTCGGCCTCGCGGTCTTTGCCCTCCGGACGAGCCTACGGCCGACAAAGACGCACGGGTCGTCGTATCCGCTGTTCGGTCACATCAAGTTCTGGTTCTTCGCGATTGCCGCGCTGACGGTGCTCGCGGTGGCCGCCGCCCGCCCGTTTTGGGTCTACGGCGGATCGAGCTTCAAGCGCGGCGACGTCGACGTCGCCGTGGCGGTCGATGCGTCGGCTTCGATGTGGGTGCGCGACCTGGGACCGTCGCGGCTCGATCTCGCTGTCCGCGAAGCGCTGACCCTGTATACGGAGGAAATACTCACACCCGGTGACCGGGTCGCGCTCTTCGTCTTCGGCACCACCGCGCTGCGTCAGGTGCATCTCTCGTCGAACGCCGAGCGGTTCGTCGAACAGGTCGGACAACTCGCGCCCCCGGAGCATCTCTCCGGTGATGCGTTCCCGTGGGACTCCGACATTGCCGCGGCCTTCGAGCATGTGTATCAGTCGCTCGACAATCAGGACCGCTTTGAGAGCGGCGATGAGAACTGGCAGGCGGAGGAGCGGAGCGACCGGGCCGTCTTGTTGTTTACCGATGGCGACTTTGCATCCGACAACGAGCAACTGTCGCGTCTCGACCAGGCGCTGTCGGAGTTCCGGCGGCGAGGGCTGGTGGTGTATCCGGTAGTGATCGGGTCGAGGACCGGTGTCAATCTGAACACCGTCCTCCTCGAGTACGTGCGTGGTATCGACTACGACGCGACGCTCGAGGCGGACCTCGAGGGGATCCGCACCCGGCTCAACACCGACAGCGTGGCGATGTTCGACCAGCGGGCCGGCGGACGGTCGTTCGTGCTCGATAGCGCCGGGCTGTCATCGGCCGCGTTTCTGCGCAACGTCATCGACGGGCATCGCAGCATCACGTTTCAGTTCATCCCGTCCGAGGACAAACAGGAAGTCTGGCAGTGGGTCGTGATGCTGGCGGTTGCCATGCTCGTCGTCGCGATGCTCTTTTATTAGACGGGGCGGCGCCCCGAAACCCCCCGCGGGCGCTGCGCGGGGACCCCCAAGGCCCCACTCCGCGCCCGCGAGGCGCGCCGTGCGCGCCTTGGCAAGCCCGATAACGGCTCATCACCGCCCAGCGACTTCGTGCGCACTCCACACTCCGGGTCGGCGCTCTTTTCGCCCACCTACGTCGTCGCCCGCCAACGATTCCGTGAGGCGGCGCTGGACGTCCACGCACAGGTCGACACCCATGCGGTCGACGCGGTCGGTCCGAGTGGGGAGGCCCTGGCGATCGATGTCGCATGGATTGGCGCGCGGGAGCCGCGCGGGGCAGTGGTCGTCACATCCGGTCTTCACGGCGTGGAGGGGTTCTTCGGGTCGGCTGTTCAGATCGCGTGGCTGCGCGGACTTGCCGCCGGCGACGTTGACGTGCCGGCGCGCATGACCATCGTGCTCATCCACGCGGTCAACCCGTTCGGCTTTGCGTGGCGTCGACGGGCGGACGAGCGCAACGTCGACCTCAATCGCAATTTCGTAGACGACGGCGCCGGCGAAACGTATACGGGCAGTTCCAAGGGATACGAACATGTGCAGCGGTTTCTCAGTCCGTCGACGGCGCCATCACCGCTGTCATATCCCGCATTTCGTCTCGGCGCGGCCTGGCTGGTGGCACGCTACGGCATGCCGATCCTGCGGGCCGCCGTCGCATCGGGCCAATACGTCGATCCCAGAGGCTTGTTCTACGGCGGGCAGGAGCCGTCAGCGGCCACCGCCCTCGTGCAATCTCGATTCTGGTCGTGGACGCGTGACGCGGGCGCTGTCGTGCACCTGGACCTGCACACCGGACTCGGAGCGTTTGCGGACTATCAGCTGTTTGTGGAGCCGCCGCACGCCGCGCATGTCCAGTGGTACTGGACGCATTTCGACTACGAGCGCGTCGTGTCGGTGGCCGACGGCGGAGTCTACGACGCGCGCGGGGTGATGGGAGCGTGGCTTGCTCGTCACGCGGACGGGCGGCGATACCGGTTCGCCTGCGTCGAGTTTGGGACGCATCCTGAGGTCCGGGTGCTCGCCGCGCTGAGGGCGGAAAACCGCGCGCATCATCATGCCCCGGCCGAGTCGTCGGTGCACGCGGTGGCGAAGCGGGAGCTCGTCGAATGCTTCTGTCCGCGGAACCCACTCTGGCGGGAGAAAGCGATCGCGCGAGGCGGAGAGGTGGTGGGCCAGGCGATGGCGGCGGTCGGCCACCTAGGTTCAGACTGAGGGAATATCGCCCGCGTGCCCGTCCTGTGTTAGCGCCGGACTGGGCGGCTGCCGTCGGTGTCTGCTCGCGAGAACACCTGCCGATACTGAGCCTCGCCCTTCTCGTCAGAAAGGGTTGTTGTCATCGTCAGTTTCGTTCCGCCAGGATCCAAGGCCAGTTCGAACACGGTATCAGTCTGGGCCTCTTGCGTCGTCACCTCAGCTGGCGCTGAGTCCCTCCACCACCCATTGAGGCTCCTCGCGCGCAGAGTCAGTCGCTGATTGTTCCATGATGCCTGCGTGGTGAATTTCGTCCACCAGTCGCCGCGGTTCTGGACTGTGGTGTGCGACTCCCCGTTGAGCAAGAACGGCGGTCTGGACAGAAAGTTCGCAGCGCCACCATGAAACACGATGCTCACTGCCTCGATGGTCTGGCCAATGACGATAGTGTAGCCGGCCGCTTCCCGAGCACGCCTCACCTGACCGCCCCATCCGTTGAAGACGCGCGGCACATCTCTCAACAGAACGAACGCGCCACTCGAAGCGTCGTAGGTCCAGGTGCCACCAAAATCCGTCGGTGCCTGTTGGGCGGATGCCTGGGCTGTGAGCACGGCCAGCGCTACCGCGAGCCCAAGGTGCAGACGAGCCCAGTGCCTCCTCGGTGGCTTCATTCGTTTAGTCTCATCCGCACGACCATCACGGGTGGAATCTCCGGCATGTCGTCCCACCCGGACGCCCGCCTTCCGTTTCGCCGGCTCAGGAAGCCCAGGGTCTTCCAGTCCGTTCGCAAGAGTTCCTGAATCGGGCGATGGAAGTACCACTGGGGATTCAGTGGTCCGATGATTCCCTCTGTCTTCTTCGAAAAGCAAGTGAGGTATGAGGACACCTTGACTCCGGTGCGGATGATGTGTCGCCCCGCTTCCTCTTCGCACATCTCAGTGAAGCGCTGGATTTCCTCGGAGTGGAAGCAGGGATGCGTGACGGAAAAGACAAATGAGCCGCCGGGCTTGAGGGCGTGCGTCAAACCCGAGAACAGCGGGGCGACCTCGGGCATGTCCATGAGGGCCATAGTACAAACGGCCTTGTCGAAGCAACGGACCCCAGGGACGCTATGGCGCATTGTCACGGGCGGCATCAAGCACGTGGTACTCGATCTGAACGTCCTTGGACGTACGCTCTTGAGCACGCTCGATGAACGCGGCGCTGAGATCGAACGCGACCACGTGCGCCCCGAGTGTGGCCATTCGACGGGCGACCCGGCCGGCCCTGGAGGCGACGTTCAGGATCGCGTCTCCGGTGGAGATGTCGAGAAGACGTTCGGTGGCGGGCTCAATGAGCAACGTCTGGAAATCGTTACCGTCGCCGATCCGATCGTCCCACCACCGGGCGTTCTCATCCCATATTCGGCGATTCTCGTCGGCGTGTTCAGGAAGTTCTGATTTCCGCCGTTCGGAGGTCATTCAGGATCCACCAACGCGAGAATTCGCGCCGCGACCTCGAGAACCACTGCTTCTGGCGCGCGACTCTGTTTGGCGGCCTTCCGGGCCCGCCAATCCAGACTCTTCACTTGATCAGCAAGGATGGCCCCCTGAGTCTTGCCTCCCGGCGGCAGGACAACCTCGAAGGGATAGCCCTTCACTTAAGACGTGACGGGGCAGAACAGTCCGACACCCAACCTTCCGGTTGTAGGTGCGCGGAGAGACGACGAACGCGGGACGGCAACTTACCTGTTCGTGCCCCGTTCGCGGGTCAAACTGGAGCCATACGATATCGCCGCGATCGGGAACATACGACGTCGCCACTACCAGACTTCCCGACCGAGCGGTTGGCCCGTCTCGATCTCTTCATGGACGTTCTTCGTAGTGACGCCACGGAGCAGGTCCCTCAGGTTGTATCTCGGCGACCGCCTGGGCCGCACGATGAACTCACCTTCTTCGACCGCCAGGTCGACCTCGGATCCGGCCTGCACCTCGGCCTGTTCTGCGAACGACTTGGGAATTCGCAGTCCGAGGCTATTGGCCCATCGTTAGATCTTGGTCAGCACGCGCCTTCTCAATGGATATACATTGGGTATACATCGTGGCGTCGACTTTGGCTCTTGGTCGTGTGCTGGTCTAGACAGTGACTTCGGGCACGTCGCCCGATACTCGTAGTTCCGGCTCGGTGCTGTCTCGGATCTCGTCGACCGAGACCCCCGGGGCGCGCTCGATCAGCTCGAGTCCAGCCGGGGTGACGTCGAGCACGCCGAGCGAGGTAATGATCCGGTTGACGACGCCCTGGCCAGTCAACGGGAGCGAGCATTCGTTCAGGATCTTCTTGTCGCCGCGCTTCGATAGGTGGTCCATCACGACGAGGACACGCTTTGCGCCCGTGACGAGGTCCATCGCTCCGCCGGGCCCTTTGACCATCGTGCCCGGAATCATCCAGTTGGCGAGGTCGCCGACCGCCGACACCTGCATCGCGCCGAGAATGGCGAGGTCGATGTGGCCGCCCCGGATCATCGCGAAACTCTGCGCACTGCTGAAGAAGCTGGCGCCGTCGACCGCGGTGACCGTTTCCTTTCCGGCGTTGATCAGGTCGGCGTCGATCTCCGCATCGGTGGGGTAGGGGCCGATGCCGAGCAGGCCGTTCTCGCTCTGCAGCATGATGTGCACGTCGGACGGGATGAAGTTCGCGCAGAGCGTCGGAATACCGATGCCGAGGTTGACGTAGTTGCCGTCCTTCACCTCGCGCGCGGCGCGACGGGCGAGCTGCTCTCGGTCGAGGGCCACACTTGTCTCCAGGCTCGTCAGGCGGATCGAGTCTTACGCTTTTCGATCACTTTTTCCGGGTTCTCGCCGATGACGATCCGGTCGACATAGACGCCCGGGGTGTGCACGCCGTGGGGGTCGAGCGCACCGCATGGCACGATTTCCTCGACTTCCGCCACGGTGATCGTCCCCGCTTCGGCCATCGGCGGGTTGAAATTGCGCGCGGTCATTCGGTAGACGAGGTTGCCTTCCTCGTCTGCTTTCCACGCCTTGACCAGCGACACGTCGGCGTGGAGCGCCGTTTCGAGCACCTGCCAGCGTCCGTCGAGCTCACGCGTTTCCTTGCCTTCGGTCAGCGGCGTGCCGTATCCCGTCGGTGTGTAGAACGCGCCGATGCCGGCGCCGCCGGCCCGGATGCGCTCGGCGAGGGTGCCTTGCGGGGTCAGCTCGACCTCGAGGATGCCGTCGAGGAACTGGCGCTCGAACAGTTTGTTCTCGCCGACATAGCTCGCGATCATCTTCGTGATCTGACGCGTCTCGAGGAGCAGCCCGAGCCCGGCGCCGTCGACACCGGCATTGTTACTGATGCAGGTGAGATCGGTGACGCCAGAATCACGCAGCGCGACGCAGAGATTCTGTGGGACGCCGCACAAGCCGAAGCCGCCGACCATCAGCGTGATGCCGTCCTTCAGCACGCCGTCAAGCGCCGCCACCGAGCTCGAAAAGATCTTGCCTGGATTGCGCAGAACAGCCTCCTACGCTTTCATCGGTCCGTTCGGGATTCCCGCGCCCTCGCGCACGAAGCGCGCCAGGTTGGACATGTCTTCGTCACCGAACCCCTGCGCGATCAGCCCGTCCTCGATGGTCGCGACCAAGCTCGCGATCGGAATCGGCACCTTGAACTGTCGCGCGGTGTCGAGCGCGATGCCGAGGTCCTTCCGGTGCAGCCGCGTCCGAAAGCCGAGCGGGTAGTCGTCGTTCAGCATCTTGTCGGAGCGGTTGTTGAGAATCCACGATCCGGCCACCCCGCCGCCAATCGCGTCGACGACGCGCTCGGGGTTGGCGCCGGCGCGATAGGCGAGCGTCAGCGCCTCGGCCAAGGCCATGAAGGTGCCGGCGATCGCGACCTGATTGGCGACTTTGGCGATCTGCCCGCACCCGACCGGACCGATGCGCGTCACCTTGGCGCCAATGATCTGGAGCACCGGTTCGGCGCGGGCAAAGTCATCCTCAGTGCCGCCGCACATGATGGTGAGCGTGCCCTTGATCGCGCCTTCCGAGCCGCCCGAGACGGGCGCGTCGACGTAGCCGATGTTCTTCGCCCGGAACTGCTCCGCGAACCGGCGCGTTGCGTCGGGGGAGATCGACGAGCAGTCGATGATCAAGCCGCCGTCCTTGAGGCCATGAATGACGCCGGCCCCGGTGTCCGAGTCGAGCAGCACCCGCTCGACGTCCGGCGTGTCCGACACGCAGCAGAGGACGATGTCGACGTCAGCCGCCGCGGCCGCCGGCGTCTCGGCGCGCGCCGCGCCGAGCTTCACGAGGGGCTCTTCCCGACTACGCGTCCGGTTCTGGACCGTGACGTCGCAGCCGGCCTTGATGAGGTTGGTCGCCATCGGGGCGCCCATCGTTCCCATACCCAGTACCGCAATCTTCATTGCGTCAATCTCCTTCGTTGTCGGTCAGGACGACACGCGCGCGTGGACGATCCCCCGGCCCGACTGAGGGCGGTTGGTCACGAGCGCGAGAAACTTCTTCCAGTAGCGAAAAGACGGAGAATAGACCGTTTCGACGTTGCTAAACCCGACGGATTGTAGCATTTGGGTCAATGCGGCCAACGTCGGCATCGCGCACATCTCGTACCGCGCCTCCTCGGCATGCTCATCTCCAGGAAAGAACGGCACGAGCGGGTACCTTTCGTGGACGAACGGCAGCAGGACGTGGGTCTCGCAAATCAGCAGCCGCTTCGTCACGCGCGCGATACGCTCGAGCGCGGTCAGTGGGTTGCGAAGGTGATAGAACACGCCCAGCAACAGCACCAGGTCGAATTGGCCGATCTCGTCAGGATCGAGATCATGCACGTCGGCGCGTCGGTGCTCGACGGAAGACCCGAGTCGCTCGCGGGCCGAGAGGAACTCGTCCATTCCGAAACGGTCCCACGAGAAGGTGTCGACCGCCAGCACGCGATCGGCGCCACGTCGCTCGCACTCGAACGAAAAGAAGCCGTGCCACGCCCCGATATCGAGCACCGTCCAACCAGTCAGGTCGTCTGGGATCTGCAGCAGGCCGAGTCGCCGATCGAACCGGCGGCGGATGAGTCCCTCGTGTGACAGCGGCGACGCGCCGCTGTCGGGCCGACTCATGACCTCGTGGGGACGTTCTCTCATCACGGCACTAGTCCAGCTCCAGCTGTTCGCGGATGTGGCTGATGCGGTCGTCGATCGGCGGGTGCGTCGAGAGGTACGCGCCGATGCCAAGCGGGTCGCTGGCGCGATCGAGGGCGCGAAACCGTTCGAGCACGCGGCCGGCACCATACGGGTCGAATCCGGCCACCTGGGCCAAACGGGCGCCGAGCGCGTCGGCCTCGAACTCCTGCTCGCGCGAGTACGCCTTTTCGAGCCACTGCATACCGACCGTCCGCAGCCACGGCGCAATGGTCCGTCCCGCGGGGGTGGCCAGCGACGCCATCGAGATCGCCTTCTGGCTCAGAATGCGATCGATGGCATGCCGGCGGATGACATGCGCCATCTCGTGTCCGATGACGAATGCCAGCTCGTCCCGATTCCGTTCGGCGAGCTCGACCAGCGCTGGGGCGACGAAGATGAAGCCGCCCGGCAGCGCAAAGGCGGTCGGATGCTCACCGGCCACCGCCGCCACTTCGAAGCGGTGGGTCCGGTTTTTCACTCGGTCGGCAAGCGGTGCCACGATGTCGTCGAGCAAGGCCTGGACGGCAGGGTCAGCCGCGCCGCGGGCGTCTTCCCGTACCACTTGCGCCATATCCCGCCCGACGGCCTGTTCAGCCCGGATGGCATCCGTTTCGTTGCCGGTAAAGGATTGCCACAGCCACCGGGCTTTCTGATACTGCTTGCCCGCGAGTCGACCAAGCAGATACGGGGTGCTCCTCGGCACGTGGTGAGTGTAACGCGTCGCCCGGTCCCCCCTTGATTACCGAGTGGAGAGGTGGTTGTCATGATCCGAGTGGCGGCGACGGGGTTCGAGGCCGCAGGCCCCGTCTAAATTCAGCCTCCCGGCTCAGCGACCCTCGTGAGCCTGGGGTCGGACACCGGCAGTACCGGAAACACACCGAGAAACCCGGTGTAGCAGAAGCCAAAGAGTCCCAGCATGCCGGCCGTGATGAGGATCTCCAGCACGCCCAGCGGCACGCCATCGCCGTGCCAGAGCGACGGTACGACGAGGATGAATCG
The DNA here is from genome assembly GCA_963662965.1 of Vicinamibacterales bacterium. Lineage (GTDB taxonomy): Bacteria > Acidobacteriota > Vicinamibacteria > Vicinamibacterales > UBA8438 > DTWD01. Next base: position 2,811,165 of record OY759970.1, read on the forward strand.
CTCGAGCCACATCCCGACCAAGGCGATCGCGGCGATCGTCACCAGACCCTTCGGTTGCATCTTGATCGCCCGACTCAGGAGCACGACGAACGGCACCACGAAGCAGAGGGCGAAGACCGTCCAGGCCACCGGCGCCCACGGTCCGTGCATCCGGTGGTAAATGAACTCGGTTTCCTCGGCCAGGTCGCCGTACCAGATCACCAGATACTGCGACCAGAACATGTACGCCCACAAGATACAGAAGCCGAACAGCAGCTTGCCGACGTCGTGCAGCTGTTGGTGACCGACGTAGTCGACGATGGCGAGCCGCTCCCGTCCCCACGCTGCGATAATGGCGAGGAACGCGAGCCCGATGAAGAGATTGCCGATGAAGTAGTAGCCGCCGAGCAGGGTCGAATACCAGTGCGGATCGAGCGACATGACGAAGTCAAAGGCGACGAGGGTGAACACCCAGCTGTAGACGATCAGCACGGCAACCGCGAGTCGATCTTGCGCGTGTTGGCCGGCGGCCCGTTCGACGTCGGTCCCGCGCCATCCCGCAATCAGACGTTCCGCAAGGCCGGTAGCCGACCGTTCGCCCGTCTCGTGGAGCATCCCGATGTCGGGGCGGAGTGAACGGTAGACGTAGAGGAGGCTGAGTCCGCTCAGCAGCGCGAAGCCGATGAGCTGGCGGATGACGAAGAACGGGATGTTCAGCCACGGCGTCTTCGCCTCGACCGGCTCGTGCACCCACGGAGCCCAGACGGCGATGCCGGCGAGGAGGATGAGGAGGATCACGAACGCGACCGGGAGGAACGCCGCGGTCGCCTCGGCGGTCCGTTTGAGCGACCGTCCCCATCGCGCGGATGTTACATGCAGGAGGGCGGACAGGACGACACCGGCCTGCGCGAGTCCGGCGAAAAAGAGAAAGTTGACCAGGAGCGCCTGCCAGGCCCTCAGGCTGTCCCCGAGGGACACACCGTACGCGAAGGCGAGGGCGCCGAGCGCCCCGAGTCCGAGCAGGCCTTGGCGCGCGCGGGCCGACACCAGCGCGCCGGTGGATGACGCAGGCGCGGGCACTTATTGCGCGGTCTCCGGTGCCGGCTCGAGCGTCCCGAGGAAGTGGACGAGCGCCCAGCGTTCGTCGACGCTCAGCGCATCCGCGAAGCGGGGCATATTGCGTCCGCCCTCACGGATGATCGTGTAGACGAAGCCGTCGGGATAGTTCAGCACGTACCGCATCGTCAGATCCGGCATCCGGCGGTAGAACGACGCCAGCTGCCCGTCCCCTCGGCCCTCGGCGCCATGGCAGAGCGCGCAGTAGGTGTCGTACAGTGTGGCCCCTTCGGCGACCATGGCGTCGGTCTCCGGGAGCGGATTCGGAATGTCCCGTGCCTGACGACGATTGAGGAGGCGCCGCCCGTCAGTCGTCATGGACCGCTCCGGAGGCGTGCGTGCCTCCGTTTGCGGGAGCACCGCCGGCCCGGTCCACATGTTGCGAATCCAGGTCAGCGCGAGCGCCGAGCTGCCGGCGACACAGACGAGCAGCGCCGTCGCCAGCAGTCTACGCATCCGTTCGCACCTCGATCGCACCGGCTTCCTCCAATGTCGCTCGCACGGTTCGCGTCTCCGCATCGGTGCATCGCACCTCGACGCCGAAGTAATCGCTGCTGAACCTGGAATCGCGCAGCGGCGCGCGGGTCTGCGGTAGGCCCGCGAGCCCAAGAAACCCGAGCATCCCGGCGATGGCGCCGAACAGGATCGTCATCTCGAATGCAATGACGACGAACGGGGGGATGGAGATGAGCGGCTTCCCGCCGGTGATGAGCGGCCAATCGTAGACCGTGTAGATCGGGAACGCAAAGCCGGCCACGCAGCCCAGCAGACCGCCGACGAGCACGAACGTGCGCACCGGGCTGATACCGACTCGCAGCAGAGCCTCGATCGCGTGGTCCGGCGTGGGCGTATACGCCGCGACGTCATCGAGGCCCTCGTCCTGCAACGCGGCGATGGCGCCGGCGGCTTTCGTGCCTTCGTCGTACACACCAAGTAGTGTCGCCATGGATGTCGCTCCTAGGCGCCCGTGATGAAAGTCCCACTGCATTCGACCGGCGATGCATCCGTCAAGGGCCTGCGTTGGTCTTCCATGTAGCGGGGTCGCATACTGCCGGTATTCTCCCTCGTCTCGCTTTGCGCTGGCCCGACGCGACCTCGACCAAGCGGGGGCTCGGTGCCACGCGCGACTTTCATCAGGGGCTCCTATCGAGCAGCTCGGCCTGCTGTGAGCCTTCCTTCAACTCGGTGATCGAAATCGACGGAAAATTCTTCACGAACAGCAGGAAGAAAAAGAAAAAGAACGCGAAGCTGCCGGCCGTGATCGCGCCTTCGACCCAGGTCGGCTGATACATACCCGACCAGTTCGCCGGATCGAAGTCGTGAGACAGCGACGAGACGATTATCACGTAGCGTTCCAGCCACATCCCGATGTTGACGAAGATCGAGATCACGAAGAGCGCCGCGAGATTCGTCCGAACCTTCTTCCGAAAGAGGACCAGCGGGATGATGACGTTGCAGGTGAACATGCCCCAGGCCAAGAGGCGGTATTGCCCGAACATTCGATCGTAGAAGGTTCCTTGCTCGAAGGGGCTGCCGCTATACCAGGCGATAAAGAACTCGGTGAGGTAGGCGTAGCCGATGATCAGCGACGTGACGATGATCAGCTTCGCGAGGTTGTCGAAGTGCCGAATGGTGATGTACTCCTCCATCCCCAGGAGTTTCCGGAGCGGGATCAGAAGGGTGATCACCATCGCGAGGCCTGAGAAGATCGCACCGGCGACGAAGTACGGCGCGAAGATCGTGCTGTGCCAGCCCGGCAGGATCGACATTGCGAAGTCCCACGAGACCACGCTGTGCACCGATACGACCAACGGCGTCGCCAGCGCGGCGAAGAAGCCGTAGAGGGCCGCGTGGTGAATCCACTGGCGGGTCGAGCCGCGCCAGCCGAGCGCCAGGACGCGGTAGATCGGTTGTCGCCAGTCGGTGCACCGGTCCCGGGCCGCGGCGATGTCCGGAATCAATCCGAGGAAGAGAAACATCGCGCTCACGGTCAGGTACGTGACGATCGCGAAGACGTCCCAGACGAGTGGCGACCGGAAGTTCACCCACAGTTGCCGCTCGTTGGGGTAGGGGATCAACCAGTAGAAGAACCAGGGTCGGCCGATGTGGATGATCGGAAACAGACCGGCGGTCATGACCGCGAAGACGGTCATCGCTTCGGCGGCGCGCGCGACCGAGGTTCGCCACTTCGCGCGGAAGAGGAAGAGTACCGCCGAGATCAGCGTGCCGGAATGGGCGATCCCGACCCAGAAGACGAAGTTGGTGATGTAGATGCTCCAGAGGATCGGATGCTCATACCCGGCGACGCCGAGGCCGTGCTGCCATTGCTGCGCGAAGGCGTAGACCCCGAAGCTCAGCACCGCCAAGACGAACCCGAGCGCGCCGTAGTACGCCGTCCCGGGCGGCTGTAGCGTCCGCAGAATGTCGGCGTTGATCTTGGCGTAGCTCATGAACTCTGCGTGACCTTCTTGAGATAGGTCACTGCCGGTCGGGTGTTCAAGACGCCGAGGGCGTGGTATCCGCGGTCACTACCCGAGAGCTGGGCGACGCGGCTGTTCGGGTCGTTGAGGTCGCCGAAGACGATCGCCTGCGCCGGGCAGGTCTGCGCGCACGCCGGCGTGACGTCACCGTCCCGCACGGGACGCTCCTCGTCGCGTGCGTGGTCCTTGCCCTCGACGATGCGCTGCACACAGAACGTGCACTTCTCCATGACGCCCGCGCTGCGGGCCGTGACATCCGGGTTGAGCTGCAGGTTGAGCGGCTCGTGGAACTCCGCCTCGAACCAGTTGAAGCGTCGGACCTTGTAGGGACAGTTATTCGCGCAGTAGCGCGTTCCGACACAGCGGTTATAGACCTGCGCGTTGAGCCCCTCGTCGGTGTGGTAGGTGGCGAACACCGGGCAGACCGACTCACACGGGGCGTGGTCGCAGTGCTGGCACAACATCGGCAGGAACTTGGTGTCGACCCGCCCGGGCGTCGCCCCGGCGGTGTCGACGTGCTCAGTGAACCGTTCGATCCGTATCCACGACATCGTCCGGCCGCGCAGCATTCGGTCGGCGCCCATTACGGGGATGTTGTTCTCGGCGTAGCATGCGGCCACACAGGCGTTGCAGCCGTTGCAGGCGTCGAGATCGATCGCCATGCCCCAGCGGTGGTCGGGATGCTCGTGATCCGGATACAGGCTGAAAGGGTGCTCTTCGGGATGCACGTCGCCGGCGGCGAGCGCCGCCAGGGACACCGACTGCGCGAGGTCGCGGCCCTCCTGGTCGAAATGGCGCTGGAGCCGTGGGATCGGCCGACGCACGTCGCGTGGCGTCGCGTCGATCTTTGTCCCCGCCCACCGGACGCCCCCCGCCGTCGCCTCCGGCGCAGGGTCGAGCAGCGCCATCGGATTCACCCCGCGTCCGCTTGCATAGCGACCGAAGTCCGAGTGTCCCTGACCGATCGGGATGGCGACGACGCCGTCGCGCAGATGCGGGTTGATGATGACGGTCGCGTCGAGCGACCCGTGGTCCGATTCGAGCGAGACGAGCTGCCCGTCCTCGGCGCCGAGGGACGTGGCGGTGGCGGGGGTCATCTCCGCCCAGCTCCCCCATGTCGCCTTGAGCATCGGGTCCGGGATCTCCTGCAGCCACGGACGATTCGCGCCTCGGCCGTCGTAGAAGTGCAGCGACGGATAGGCCACCAGTGTGAGCGCACGTCCGCTGTCGCTCCCAGCGCCGAGCGCCGCGAGCGAGAGGTCGCCGAGACTGCCGCTCAATTCAATCGGGGCAGCGGGAGTCTCAGCGGCGGCGTCGGTCCAGATGCCGCCGTTCCGCAGCGCGTCGGCCCAGAAGTTCTCGAACGCTTCCGGGTCGGGTTCAGCCGCGTCGACCGCATCCGCCGCATCCGCGTCGTTCTCGGATGGCGGCTGCAGACCGCGCCAGGCCTCGCGGAGCACGTCGTAGAAGTCGCCGCCAGGGAAGGGCACCGACACATCGCTCGCGTCGTCTTTCGCGGCGCCCGCGTCGGGCGCGGATGCGGGAGCCGAGGCGCGTCCGGTGTCGAGCAGGAGGTCGCCGATATGTCGGGTATCGAACAGCGGCCGCATCGTCGGCTGCATCAAGCCATGTGTGCCATGCCCGGCCCGGTGGTCGCCCCACGCCTCGAGCGGCGTATGCGTCGGCAGGATCGCATCGGCGTGTGACGTCGTCTCGTCGGGATAGCTCGACGTCGAGACGACGAGCGGCACCGCGTCCAGCGCCGAGCCAAAGTCGGCCGCCGCGGGCAGGGTGAACATCGGATTCACCTGGTGCAAGATCAGCACCTCGATTTCACCGGCACGCATGGCGTCCCTCAGCTCGAGCATCTCCGCATAGCTGCTGACGCCGTCCCACACGCCGTCCGTTCCAAACTGGACGGTGGTGCCGACGTTGCCCGCCACGTAGTTGAGGAGCGCGACGGCGACCTGCGTCTCGGTGGCATCGGTCCCCGACACCGCGACGCCACCTCCGACGGCGAGCGTCCGGCCGGGGCCGACGCTCGTGTCGGAAAACGCCCGGGCCAGCTCGACGATGCGCGCCGCCGGAATCCCAGTTCGCGCGGCGACCGCGTCGGCCGAGTTGTCGCCGACCACGGCGACGATGCGGTCGAGCGCGTCGTTGTTGTCAGAGATTCCCTCGGCCTGCACGCGCTGCTCCGACACGATGGTGTGCACCATCGCCGTGGCCACCAGGCCTTCGGTGCCGGGCTCGAGGTTGATCCACTCGTCGGCGTTCGAGGCGGTCATCGACAAGCGCGACTCGAGGTGGACGAATCGCGCCTTCTGGTTGTCCCGGACGCGGCGTGCGTCCGCATGCGCGTGGGTGTGCGCGACCGTCGACAGCCACGTCTCCAGAAAATCGGCCCCGAACGACAGCACGAGGTCGGCTCGACTGAAGTCGTGATGGGGGACCGCCGGCCGGTCGAACACGAGACGATTCGCTTCACGAATCGCCTCATAGGCGAACGCTTCGTAGCGAAGTCGGCGCGCACCACCGACCGCGGATGCCCATTGGTCGACCAACCCGTCCAGAGTGCCGCTCAGGAGCGGGGTGACGATGGCAATGCGGTCGCCTCGGCCGGCCGCTCGCAGCGCGGCGATCCGGTCGACGACCGGTTGCTGCGCTTCGTCCCACGACGCTGCCTCAAAGACACGCTGCCCGGCGGCGGCGTTGGTCGTGCGACGCACCTGAGGACCGCGGAACCGGTCGGGGTTGTACAGCCCCTGCAAGGCGGCTTGCCCGCGGACGCAGAGCGTTCCGTGATTGTACGGATGCGAGGGATTCCCCTCGATCTTGATCGATCGGCCCTCACGCGTGCGTACCAGCGTTCCGCAGCCGCTCGGGCATTCGCCGCAGACGCTCGCGTACCATGTCGCGACGCCCGGGACAACATCCTCGGGCGGCACGACGTACGGGATGATCTTCTCCGGCGGGACGGGGGAGCAGGCAGTAATGGCGGCCGCCGGTCCCGCGCTGCCCAGGACCTTGAGGAACGTGCGCCGGCCGACCGTTTCCGTCAGCCCGAGTAGGGAGGTGTCGTTCATGATTCGAGTTTCAGTAATGGCAGACTAAGCAATCTCTCGATGCCTCACTTTCCTCGTGACAGTCGAGGCACCAGCCCATGGACAGCGATTCCACTCGCTCGGCGATTTCCATTTGCGTCACGTTGCCGTGACAGGTTTCACAGGCGACGCCGGCGCGAACGTGCGCCTTGTGCGTAAAACGGACGAAGTCTGGCAGATCGTGAACTCGGATCCAAGGAATCGGTTCTTCGTTTTCCCAGTACTCCAGCAGCTTCTGGATTTCAGGCTGGTCGCTCAAGATCGAGCGGTGACAGCCCACACACCGCTCCACAGACGGAATGCCGGCGACCGGACCACGACGCGCGTAGGCGTGGCAGAACTCGCACTCGATCCGATACTGCCCGACGTGATGCGCATGGCTGAACGCGATCGGCTGGCCGGCCGGGTCGATGGCCACGCCCGGCGCTTCAAGAGGCTCGCCCGAGAGGGCGGCCTCGTCGACCGGTTCCTGAGCCACCGCCGGCGTCAGCACCACCCCCGCCGATCTGACGAGGATGATCCACAGGACGGCGATAGCCGCAAGAATCCACCGTAATGACGGGCGCATGGACAGCATCTGGTTCGGGAGTACGCGACGCCGAGCGGGTAACGAACCGCGCGTATTTTATTGTCCAGCCGGTGCCTTTGCAAAACGTTTAGAAAACCGGCTCCGCGAAGCCTGGTATCGTTAAGGCAGTACACGCCATCTTGACCGCTGTCGACGTCTACCTCGTTCCGGTTGGTTCCACTCGATACGAGCTCTACTGCGAGTCTGCGGAGGTCGATGACCTGGAGCCGACGGGTGAGGCCCAGGGCGGTGGGATCTATGCCCGGTTCCGCCGCATGATGGCGGAAGCACTGGAATCTCGCCGGGCGCGACGGCTCGCGGCGTTTCCGGCCGACCCCCGCGTGCAACAGCCGTGGCCGGTTCGGCTGCGCAATTTCGTCATCGGACGAGTCGCGGAAGCGTTCGTGGAATGGCGCTTGCTCTGGCATCTGCGAAGACAGTCCGACGCCGAGCTGGTGCATCCCGATGACATCGAGGCTGCCCGCGCGCTCGCGGTGGCGCGAACCGGCCTCCAACGTGATGCGGATCGCCATCGTCGGCGTCTCATTGCCTCGGCGCTTGCCGGCGCCGTGCTGGGACCGCTGCTCTTCGTCGTGCCGGGACCAAATCTCGTGGCGTACTACTTCTGGTTCCTCGCCGTCGGACACCTGCTCGCCTGGCGCGGTGCGAAGCACGGCATCGGGGGGGTGAAGTGGCGGACACGCGCCAGCGCCCCGCTGGTGGACCTCCGCGGGATCCTGGAGCTCGATCCCGACGCGCGCGCCACACACGTGCGCGATGTCGAATCCGTTCTGGAGCTGGAGCACCTCGCCGCGTTCGTCGAGCGCATGGTGGTTCGGTTTCGCTGATCGCCGAGTGTTATACTGCGCCGCTTTGATCGTCCCTTCTCCCGCCGTCGGTTTCCGCACGGCCTTCGTCGCGGCGGCCGTCCGCCTCGGCTTCGGCCTCGGCTTCTGCTACATGGCGTTCGCACCCCCGGCGTCGGCGCAGGTGATCGGCGGTCCGCGCCCGACACCCATCTCCGAACCGGCGTTGGGGTTCCTGACCCGCTTCGACGCGCATCTGAACGCCGCCGGGATATCCGGAGATGGCGAGAGCCAATTCGAATGGGACTCCGATGTCGGCGTCGACATGGACGTGTTCGATCTCGACCTGGTGAGGGGCAACGTGTTCATCAACGTCGAGACGATGGTGGGGGATGAGCGCCGGCCGATCGACCCGAACCAGAGTGCGTATACGTTCGATCTGTCGGTTTTCACGCGGCTGCCACGAGGTGAGGTCGGGACGACGTTTCATCACGTCTCGCGCCACCTCGGCGATCGCGAGAACCCCGGCGCACCGTCATGGAACATGCTCGGGCTGTCGTACGGCGACCGCGTCCGTGTCGGCGCCTTCGAGCTCGAGGCCACCGGCCGGTGGCTCGGCATGATCAAACGCTCGGAGGTCGACTACGAGCAAGAGTTCAACGGCTCCTTCCGGCTCTTGCGGCCCGTGAGTGCGCGCGTCTCGATTTTGGCTGAGGTCGACGGGTCGGCGGTGCTGGTGGACGAGGCGATGTTCGGCCGGCCGATGCAGTACGGCGGCCGCGTCGAGGGGGGCGTTCGAATCGCGGGGGGTATCGGGGCCGTGGAGATGCTGATTGGCCGCGAACGCCGCATCGATCCGGATGTGTTCTCGCGAACACCGATTCGCTGGACCCGTTTCGCGTTTCGCTTCGTGGGTGATTGATTAGTGCGATAATCAGCGGATGCGGTCATTCGGCCTGCCCCTGGTCCTCGGCTTCGCACTTCTTGCGTCATCGGTCGTCCACACGGCGGTGCGGCCGCCGAAGTTCGACTACACCTTTACGACGCTCGATAACGGCCTGAGCGTGATCCTCTCAGAGGATCATTCGACGCCGATCGTCCACCTCCAGCTCCACTACCACGTCGGATCAAAGAACGAGCGACCAGGTCGCACCGGTTTCGCGCACCTCTTCGAGCACTTGATGTTCAAGGGGTCGTACAACGTCCAATCCGACGAGCACCTGAGTTTGATCTCCCGCGTCGGCGGCGACGGCAACGCCTATACCACCGAGGACACGACGGTGTTCTTCGAGACGGTGCCCGCGCACTACTTGCCGCTCATCCTGTGGCTTGAGGCCGACCGGATGGCGACGCTGCGGATCAACCAGCAGTCGCTCGACTCGGAACGCGAGGTAGTGAAGGAAGAGCGACGGTGGCGGTACGAAAACGAGCCATTCGGGCTCCTGTCCGAGCTCCTCTACGACCATGCGTTCTCGGCCCATCCGTACAAGCACACGCCGATCGGGTCGATGGCCGACTTGGAGGCAGCCGCGATCGAGGACGTCCAGGCGTTCTTCGACACCTATTACGTCCCGGAGAACGCGACGCTGACCGTGGTCGGTGACTTCGAAACCGACTATGCCCTCCAGATGGTCGAGCATTACTTTGGTCGCGTCCCGAAGGCGACCACGCCGGTGCCACGCGACATTCCGCGTGAGCCGCCGCCGTCCGGCGAGCGGCGGGTGACGGTCGAGGCCGACAATTGGCCGTTGCCGGCGGTGGTGGTGGCGCATCACAACACGTACGACGGGCACCCCGACGCGTACCCGCTCCATATCCTGTCGAAGATCTTGTCCGATGGGCAGAGCGCACGGATCCATCGCCGCTTGGTGTACGAGCAACAGGTGGCCATTTCGGCCTTCGGGGCGGGTACCATCATCGAAGACCCGAACCTGTTCTATGCCGTCGCGGTCGTTCAGCCGGGACAGTCGCCGGACGCCGCGGCGGCGGCGCTGATCGCCGAGATCGACCGCGCGAAGGCCGAGCCGCCAAGCGATCAGGAAATCCAGCGCGCCAAGAACCAGTTCGCTCGTGATTATGTAATTGGGCGGATCTCGAACTCCGACAAGGCGGCCCATCTTGCCCACGCCGCCGTCATCCACGATGACATCACGACGGCGGATGGTGAGTTCGACATCTTCATGAACGTCTCGAAGGACGACGTCCAGCGCGTGGCCCAGACGTACTTACGCGATGATAACCGGCTCGTCTTGACGATTCTGCCGCGCGGTTCGGGTCTGGGGATCCGATGACATCGCGTGCCGTGCTCCTCGCGGCGCTCGGATTGGGGCTGTCGGGAGTGTGTGCGCCAGCCGCCGCGCAGCCAGCCGCATGGCCGAGAGAGGATCCCCCACCGGCACTCCTCGCCCGCGACGTCGTCTTTCCGGAGTACGAGATCCGGACGCTGGAGAACGGCCTGCGAGTCGTGTATGTCGGCCACCACGAGCAGCCGGCCGTCACCGTGCGCCTGCTGTTGCGGGCCGGCGCGTCGAACGATCCCGCGGGAAAGCCAGGGGTGGCGTCGTTCGTCGGCCAGCTTCTCGACCAAGGCACGACGACGCGCCCGGCGCCGGCGATTGCCGGCGAGATCGACAACGTCGGCGGGGCACTCGCCGTTGGCGCCGCGAGCGACCTCAGCTTCGTCAATGTCATCGTGATGAAGGACAGCTTCGACCTGGGGCTCGACATGTTGGCCGATGTGGCGCGGCGGCCGGCGTTCGCCCCGCAGGAGATCGAGCGGCAGCGCCAGCAGGCACTCTCCAGTATCCAGGTCAGCTACGACGATCCGGCATACATCGCGACCGTCGTCTTTAATCGGCTCGTCTACGGGTTTCACCCCTACGGTATGCCGCAAAACGGCACGCCGAAATCGATCCGCGCGATCACACGTGACGACCTGGTGGCCTTTCATCGCGCCTACTACCTGCCAAACAACGCGGTCATCGCCGTCGTGGGTGACGTTACGGCCGACGAGGCGTTCGCCGGAGTCGAGCGCGCACTCGGTGACTGGGAGCGTGGCGCCGCCCCGGTGTTCAGCGCGGGGTACGTCCCGGAGCCGACGCGGCGCTTGATCGTGGTCGACCGACCGGGGGCAGTCCAGACGACGGTGCGAGCGGGTCATGCCGCGTTGCCTCGCGCTCATCCGGATTTTCTCGCGTTCGACCTCGCGATCAAGATTCTCGGCGGCGAGGGCGGAAACCGTCTCGGCAACGTGCTCCGGACCGTGCGGTCGCTGACCTACGCGGCGTCGGCCGACCTTGCCGGGCGCCAGCTGTCCGGCGACTTTTCGGCAAAGACCGACACGCGCTCGGCGGCGACCTCAGAGGCATTGCGCCTGACGGTCGACGAGATCGCGCGGATGGGGCGAGAGCGTGTGCACCCGCGCGAGCTGCAGGGTGCGCAGGATTACCTCGCGGGCAACTTCCCGATCACGATCGAGACGCCGAATGCGATCGCCACGCAGGTGCTCGAGGCGATTCTGTATGGGCTCGACCTCGACGAGCTCGAGACGTACCCGGAACGGATCAACGCGGTCACCGTGGACGACATTCAGCAGGTGGCGGAGGACCATCTCCGGCCCGCCAACCTTTCCATCGTTCTCGTCGGCGATGCGTCGACGTTCGTGCGCGATCTTCCTGGTGTCGGCTTCGACCGGTTCGAAGTCATTCCGCTGGCGGAGCTCGACCTCTCGACCACCGATCTCCGTCGCGCTCGCTAGGAGCCCGTGGATGCATCGCCGGTCGAATGCAGCGTGACTTTCACCGCGGGCTCCTAGCTCGTCGCACGACTTGTCCAATATTCTGATTTCGTGCGGTGAACCGTCGGGCGACCTCTATGCGGGCGCGTTGACGCGGGCGCTCCGAGACCTCGAACCGGGGGTGCGGGTCTACGGACTCGGGGGTGACCGCCTGCGGGAGAGCGGTGGCGAGCTCGTCGGCCACTATGAGGGGCTGGCGGCGACCGGGATCTCCGAGGCGCTCGCCGTCCTCCCTCGGTCGTACGCCGTCTACCGCCGGATCATCGCGCGCGCGCGGGCTGATCGCCCCGACGTCTTCGTGGCGGTCGACTTCCCCGAGATCAACTTCCGCCTCGCGGCCGCGCTCCGGAAGCTCGGCATTCCCATCGTCTATTACATCGGACCGCAGGTGTGGGCGTGGCGGCGGAGTCGACTCGAGACGATGCGCCGACTCGTCGATCTGGCGCTCGTGATCTTTCCGTTCGAGGCCGCGCTTTATCAAGAGGCCGGTATTCCGGTGGAGTTCGTGGGCCATCCGCTCCTCGAGCTCACGAGGCCGACGGAGAACCGCGATGTGTTTCTCGGTTCGCTGGGCCTCGCCCCGACGGTACCGACCGTCGCGTTGCTGCCGGGGAGCCGTCCGAACGAGCTTCGTGCGATCTTGCCGGATCTCACGGCCGCGGCCCGCCTGATTCGAGCGCGACTTGGCGCGGTGCAGTTCGTGTTGGCGCGAGCGCCGCACCTCGACGACGCTCTCTTTAGCTCGGTCGCCACGCTGAAACGGGAAGGCGTTCCCGTGCACATCGTGGAGGGTCGCACCGACGACGTCCTTGCGGCCGCGGACGTGGTGGTCACGGCTTCGGGCACCGCCACGGTGCAGACCGCTATCCATCGACGGCCAATGGTCATCGTGTATCGTCTGTCGGCGGTGACGTATTGGTTGGTCAAGACCTTTTCGCACGTCGACCACGCCGGCATGGTGAATCTCATCGCGGGGGAGCAGATCGTGCCTGAGCTGTTGCAGGAGACGCTCACGGCGAGCGCAGTAGCCGCGGAGGTGGTGAAGTTTCTCACTGATTCGGCGACGACGGATCGCACCATCGAGGCGTTGACACGAGTGCGATCGAAACTGGGATCGGGAGGGGCGAGTCGGCGAACGGCAGAGCGCGTGCTGGCGGTCGCGGAAGGTGGGAATGCATAGTCGAGCGAGTCTGAGAATCGGATGGCGGTTGAAGTTGGCGCTGCTGGCGGTCGCCTTGGTGGGCATGGTCGCGCCGTCGGTGGCCAGGTCGCAGGATGTACCCCGCGAGATCGCAATTCGAGTCGAGCAGTTCATGTTCACCCTGAAAAACATCGAGGTGGTCGAAGGTGAACGGGTACGGGTCCTGCTCGAAGCGGTCGATGTGCAGCACGGGTTTGCGATCCCCGACCTCGGCGTCCGCACGGTCGCGCGTCCGGGCGCGGATCCGACCGTGATCGAGTTCGTGGCCGAGACGGCGGGTCGCTACCGCTTCGCCTGCGTGGTGTTCTGCGGGAGCGGCCACGGCGGGATGGTCGGCGTCCTGACCGTCGTGCCGGCGGGCGGGGCGGGAGAGGGCGGTGGTGGTCCCGATCGGGTCGACGATCTTAGTGTCGATGTCGTCGAGCCTGACTTCAATCTCGTGACGCTCCCGACCACGTTGCGCATTCCGCGCAACAGCTTCGCGTTTCGTCTGACGCACCGGTTTTCTCGGCCGCTGGCCGGTGGTCGCGGATTCGACAACCTCCTCGAGGACTTCTTTGGCTTCGACTCGTCGGCGTTCATCGGACTGGAGCTGCGCTACGGCATTGCCCCTGGCGCGCAGGTTGCGGTCTACCGGAACAACAACCGCAACATTCAGATCTCAGGGAAATACAACGTCCTCTGGTCGCAGAGCGAGCACGGAATCGGCCTCGACGCCTACGTGTCAGTGGAAGGCACCGACAACTTCCGAGACGAATATTCGCCGGCGTTTGGCGCGATCATCTCGAAGCGCCTCGGCGACTGAGCCGCCGTGTACACGCAGCCGATGTGGGTCGGGAATACGGACAAGCCGCCCTTTCATCCGGAACCGGACTTCAGCTCAGACGAAGAGAACTCGTTCCTCGTGGGGCTCGGGACGCGCGTCCGCGTGCTCGACACGGTCAACGTGACGGCAGAGATCGCACCCCGTGTCTACGGGTTTGACAACGGCGATCACCACCTGAGCTTCGCGGTGGAGAAGCGCGTGGGAGGACACTTGTTTCAGGTCAACTTCTCGAACGGGCTCGGCAGCAGTCCGGCGCAGATCGCCGGTGGCGGCGACATGGACGATTGGTTCATCGGGTTCAATATCACGCGCAAGTTCTACTAGCGCACGATGCCACGACCGCGGCTGCTACTCCTTCAGGCTGTTCAGGTAGTTGACGATGTTCCAGACGTCGTCGTCGCTGATCCGGCCTTCCCACGGCTCCATGAAGTAGTCGGGCTCCACGCCGTTGCGGATGGCATTAAAGATGTTGCCGTCGGCACACCCATCGAAGCAGTCGGCGTCGAGCAGGCTGGGCGCCGGGACGTCCGGCGGGGCGCCCGGGCCGTCGCCGACCCCGCCCGTCCCATGGCATGAGCGGCAGAAGCGGACGTAGATCTTCAGCCCGCCGGCGACCGATTCATCCGACATCGAGACCGGGTTGCCTGGCACGTCTTGGATCCGAGTCGACTCGGCGGCGAGCAACGGCTGGTCGACGGTCGGGGACGTCCAGGCAGTGATGGCGACGACGGTGAGCGACGCGAGGACGAGCGAGCGGTAGCGCGTTCCGGATCTCCCGAACGTAGCGGTAGGCGCAGCCGCGTCAGTATACAGGGCATAGGTTTCGCTAAAATCAACGGCTGGAGATGATGAGGACGACGGGGATGCGCGCGGTCGGGATCAGTATCCTGCTGGTGTGCGTCGTGTTGTCGGTGCCGGTGAGTGCGCAAACCAACACCGGCGAGATCGGCGGGATCGTGCGCGACGAGTCTGGGGGGGTGCTGCCTGGCGCCACCGTCATTGCGACACATCTCGGCACTGGATTTACGGTTCAACGGGTGACCGACGCCAACGGTCGGTTCTTCATGTCGTCGCTCCCGATCGGCGAGTGGGAGATCGCCGCCGAGCTCTCGGGGTTCAGCCGTTCCGTGCAGGTGGGGGTCGAGCTGCAGATCGGTCGCACGCTCGACCTACAATTGCAGCTCAACCTCGGTCAGATCACCGAGGAGGTGACCGTCCAGGCGACGGCGCCGCTGCTCCAGCGTACGACGGCCGAAATCAGCGATGTCATTCCCAACCGGCAGGTCGAGCAGCTCCCGTTGAACGGACGCGCGTTTCTCCAGCTCGCGCAGCTCAGCGACGCCGTCGTGATTCCCCCCGGGGGGACCCGCGGGGCGGCGCTGCAGCAGGCGGGCCCGCTGCCCAGCGTGGGCGGCCAACGCGCCGGACATAACATCTATCTACTGGACGGTGTCAAGATCACCGACGAGCTGTTCAACAACCTCGTCATCAATCCGTCAGTCGACTCGATCCAGGAGTTCAAGATCCAAAAGTCGATGTATCCGGCGGAATTCGGCGGCAAGGCGTCGGCGTTGATCAACGTCGCCACGAAGTCGGGGGCGAATCAGTACCACGGAAGCGCGTTTGCCTTCGTTCGCGATGAGCGCTTTGACAGGCGCAATTTCTTCGATCCCCGCGACGAGCCGGTGCCGCCGCTCGACCAGCGTCAGTTCGGCGGTTCCTTTGGGGGGCCGCTGGTCAGGGACCGGACGTTTGTGTTTCTGAGCTATGAAGGCCAGCGGGTCGACCGGTCGCTGACCAAGACGTTTTCCGTACCGACGACCACGGTCCGCGGTGGCGACCTCCGTGGCGTGGGTCCCATTTGTGATCCGTTGACCCGCGACCCGGCCACCGGCGTGTGCGGATCGTTTTTTGCGAACAACCAGATCCCGGCCGGCCGAATCGATCCGATCGCATCCAGCTTTCTGGAAAACGTCCGCTTGCCGTCGCGCGACGGTGAGGTGCAAAACCTCACAGCGATCGAGCAACTCGAGTCGGTCGTCGATCAATTCAGCGTGCGGCTCGACCACCGCTTCAGTCCGAACGACCTGCTCTTTGCGCGGTTCAGTACGTTCGATGCCGACGACGTGCAGCCGTTCGGGACGAGTGCGCAGCAGGAGTCGCTCATTCCCGGCTTTGGGCGGACGCTGGGGACCAAGACCCGAAATCTCGCGTTGAGCTACACGCGCACAATTGGCACGTCGATGCTGAACGAGACGCGGTTTGGGTGGATGAGTGTCGATGGTGGACAGACGAGCCTTAACCGTGGGAGCGACTTTGCCGGTGCCGTCGGTCTCCAAGGGGTGACCCGAGACCCCCGCGACGTCGGGTTTCCGCAGATCGACACCAGCGGGCTCTACAGCCCGATGGGCGATCCGACGAGCTTCATCTTCCGCCGGAACGAGCACTTCGAGCTGTACAATAACTTTCTGGTCGATCGTGGCGCGCACCGAATGAAGTTCGGGGGCTACTGGTTCCACCTCAAGCTCCGTCCCGAGAACCCCGATACCGCGCGCGGCAGTTTCCTCTACACCGGGCAGTTCAGCGGGGACCCGTTCGCCGACTTCCTCCTCGGGTACCCAGTCCAGGCGCGGTCGGGGACCGGTGGGCGGGGTGACGAGGATGCGCGCACCAATTGGATTCACTTCTACGCCCAGGACGATTGGCGTCTGCGCGACAACCTGACGGTCAACTTTGGGCTGCGCTACGAGATCAACCAGCACATGTACGACGTCGACAACAGGCTGTCGTCGATCGACTTTTCCGTGCCGGGCGGGCGTTACGTCATCGCGAGTGACGACGACGGCAACATCTCGCCGGCGGCCAGCGAGCTGCTGCCTGTCATCCCGATTCCGTGGGTCACGTCGGCCGAGATCGGATGGGATCGCAGCCTGCTCCGGCCGAGCAAGAAGCGCTTTGCGCCGCGTCTCGGCTTCGCGTTCATGCCGGACGACAGCGGCCGGACGGTCATTCGCGGCGGCTACGGCGTGTTCCTGAATCAGTGGGCCTACAGCGTCCAGACGGCGTTCACACGTAATCTGCCGTTCTTCTTCGTCAAGCAGGTCGACGTGCCGGCCGGGCAGTTCGTGCCGACGTTCGACACACGCACCATCCTCGCGTCGGATCCGACCGGCAGCATCGGCGGATCGATCATGGACCACGACTTCAAGGTCGAGTACACACAGACGTGGAGCGGCGGCATCCAGGCCGAGATGACGCCGGGCACCGTCTTCGAGGTCTTCTATATGGGCTCGTACACGATCGGGGCCGACAACTCGACCGTGCGCAATGTGCCGCTGCCCGGCGTCGGTTCGATCAGCGACCGCCGCGATGTTCCGGAGCTGGCCGGCATCCGGGCGATCCGGTTCGACGGGACGTCGATTTACCACGCCGTGACGTTCAAGGCGGTGCGGCGGCTGCGCAACAATCTATCGTTCAATACCGCTTACACGCTGTCACGGTCGCGAGACGATGCCTCGAGTCCCGGACCGACCGCCTTCGAGCCGAACCTCCCGCAGGACGTCCGCAACATCTTTCCGGGCGAGCAGGCGCTGTCGAGCTTCCACCATCGGCACCAGTTCGTCGGCAGCGGCACCTACGAGCTGCCGTTCCTGCAGGGCGCGGGCGGCTGGCGCAAGGAGTGGTTGGGCAACTGGCGGGTCAACGGGGTGGTGACCCTGCGGTCCGGCGCCCCGTTCACGGTGAACATCATCGAAGACCGCGCCAACATCGGCGCCGGTCCGGCGCAGCGTCCGAACCTCACCGGAGACCCCAACCTGCCAGGTGGACAACGCGTGCCCGAGCGGTGGTTCAACACCGAGGCGTTCTCGCTGCAGGATCCGTTCACCTTCGGGACCGCCCCTCGCAACCCGGTCTTTGCGCCTGGCTACGCCAACGTGGACATGTCGCTGGCGAAGAGCTGGTACCTGTCGGCCGGCAGCCGCCTCGAGTTCCGGTGGGAGATCTTCAACCTGCTCAACCGGGCCAATTTCGACGTCCCGAATCGGTTCTTTGGCTCGGCGAACTTCGGTCGGATCTTTAGCGCGCTAAACGCCCGCGAGATGCAGTTTGGGATGCGATATTCCTTTTAAAGACTGGGAACGTTGCCGCGGATGCTCACTGCAGACGATGTGAAAGCGCTGGCGCGGGACGTCGGGTTTGATCTCTGCGGGATCGCCCCGGCCGAGGCGTTTCCCGAGCTCCGTTTCCTCGACGACTGGCTCGAACGGGGATACGCCGGCGAGATGCGCTACATGTCGCGGACGGCGCGTCGCCGCCAGGACGTGCGCGAGGTCGTCCCGTCGGCGCGCTCCGTCGTCTCGCTGGCCACGCTCTACAACACCGATCGCCCGTATTCGACTGAGCTCGACGATCCGGCCGAGGCCAAGATCTCGCGTTACGCCTGGGGCGCCGACTATCACGACGTGCTGCAGCAGCGGACCGAGACGCTGCTGAGCCGGATGCGCGCCGCCTCCCCGGCGACGTTCGACGGCCGCTGCTACGTCGACACCGGACCGGTGCAGGAGCGCGTCTACGCGCAGTACGCCGGCCTCGGGTGGATCGGGAAGAACACCTGTCTCATTCATCCGGACCAAGGGTCGTGGTTTTTCCTGTCGGAGATCATCACCAGCCTGCCGCTCGAAGCGGATGCGCCGCAGCTCGACCAATGTGGAACGTGCACGTTGTGTCTCGAGGCGTGTCCGACCGACGCGCTGCGTGCGCCGGGCGTGCTCGACTCGACCCGCTGTCTGTCGTATCTGACGATTGAGCTTCGCGGGCCGATCCCCGAGACGCAACGCGCGGATCTCGAGCGCCACGTGTATGGGTGCGACATCTGCCAGGACGTCTGTCCCTACAACGCCGCTGTGCTACGCTCTGATGATCCGGCATGGCAGCCGCGGCCGGGGTTCGACCGCCCGACGCTGGCTACGCTATGGCGCCGGTCGGACGGCGAGTTGGCGCAGCAGCTCGACGCGAGCGCCATGTCGCGCGCTGGCCTTATCGGACTGCGTCGCAACGTGGCCGTGGCGCTCGGGAACGCAGGAGAGGAAGCGGCGTCGGTGTTGAACGAGCCGGCGGCGCCGGAGACGGCGTCGCGCGCGGATCCGACCGTCGCGGAGCACATCGCGTGGGCGCAGGCACGCCTCGGTGCCCGCTCACGTCGTCAGCAATCGTGAGAGAATACGCTTGGGTAACCGGCGCTTCTCGAATGGACTCCGTCAAGGCTTACCGCTCGCTCGCCCCGTCACTGCTGGTCTCGATGCCGCAGCTGCACGATCCCAACTTCGAGCGAAGCGTCATCCTCCTATGCGAGCACAGCGAGGAGGCGGCATTCGGTTTGGTGCTCAACCGTCGCACGGAGATGCCCGCCTCCGACGTCATTCGAATGACGCCCCCCGTGTCGTCCGGTCGCGGCAGTCGCGCCGCGATTGGGGACCCCGGTTTGGAGCTCTGGATCGGTGGCCCGGTGGAGCCAGAGCGCGGATGGATCTTGATGGGCGACGAGTCCGGCGACGACGACACGGTGCGGGTATGCGACGGGATCTTCCTGTCGACCTCGCCGCAGCTGTTGCGCAAGCTCCTCGAGGAGCCGCCGCCGCCCCGAACTCGGTTCCTGACCGGCTACGCGGGCTGGGGTGCGGGGCAACTCGACGCCGAGCTGGCCGCGTCGGCGTGGCTTCACGCCGATATCGATCTCGACATCGTCTTTGACACGCAGCCGACCGACATGTGGGAGACGACGATCCGCCGCATGGGGGCCGATCCCTCCCTCCTGCAGATGGGCGGGGGGACGGTTCATTAATCAACCGGGGCTGACCGCCCCGGACCGCATCGCCGGCACTCGTGGGGGCCCCTTCGCCCCACTCCGTGCCGGCGGGGGCGCGCCGTGCGCGCCCTGGCTAATCCGTCAAACACCCATCGAACCAGTCGAGCGCCATCTGCGCCGACTCCTCGAAGGACCGTCGATAGACGTCGTAGTGCGTGATTTCTGGGATCACCAGATACTCGGCGCGGGCGCCGTTCGCCTTGGCCCGCGTGACGGTGAGCTCTCCGGCTTGGTGGCGGTCGAACAACTCCTCGTTCTCGGCGTCGATGACCAACAGTGGAATGCTGATCCGCGACGCGTCATCGACCGGCCGGTAGCCGAGCACCTTGTCGAGGTGGGCCCATCCGTTCAAGTTGGGGGCCTTGTCTGTCGCCTGCGGCAGCCGAGCGATCTCGCCGCGCGCCCACCGGATCGCCTGGAGGCGCGTGTAGGCTTCCACGTCGATGCCCGAGTCCTTCCACGACGTGCGGGCTAGGTCGAGCGAATCGGCCGCCGCGACTTGGCCGACCGCGCATGCCGCGCGCGGCTCGTTGGCGTCGACCCAGATGGCGTGCGCGCCCGAGTAGCTTGATCCCCAGTATCCAAGTCGATCGAGATCAGCACGTGCCTCGCCCTCGATGAAGTCGAACGCCCGGCGAGTGTCAAGCGTTTGGTCGATCGGGTCGACGATGCGGCGGACCTCCTGCGCCATGACCGCACCTTTGCCGTTGGCCCCGCGCTCCGGCCATCTCGCCGATCACGACGAGCTTGCCGTCGCTGTCGCCCCAGCCGCGGTAGTCGAACGCCAGCACGACGTACCCATTCGTGTCGAACGTCACGGCGTTGCGGACCAGGCCTGCCTTGGTCTCGCCCCAGCCGTGGCTCATCACGATGGTCGGCAGCCGGCGTCGGCCGACCAGTACAGGTCGCCCGCCATCCGCGTGCCCTCGCTCCAGATATCGACGGCGCGGTGGGTCGCGTCATCAGGCACCGAAGGTCTGTGCTGCGCGACGGCGCCGGCTGGCATGAGGAGCATGGCGGTCAGCAGAATCACGAAGGTGTGGGGAACGCGCATGGGATGCCTCCCGTCTACGTCATGGCTCGCGCCGATAGACGACGCCGTCTTTCATCACGAAGCGGACACGCGACATAGCGGTGATGTCCTCGAGGGGATTGCCCTCCACCGCGACGAGATCCGCGCCGAACCCGCGGGCGATCTGACCGAGCGTCTCACCGAACCCCAGCGCGCGCGCCGCCCGCGATGTCGCCGACACGATGGCGTCCATCGGGTCCTGCCCGCCGTTCTCGACGCGCGCGATGAACTCCTCGAAATTCCGTCCATGCGCGCCGGCGACCGCGTCGGTGCCGAAAATGATCTGCACGTCTGGATTCTGCAGCGTTCGTGAGAACGTGACGTATCCACGACGGCGCGCGTCAGCCATCAACGCGAAGCCTTCCGGAGTGTAGTTGCCGACCCCGATGAACTGGTCGCGGTGCTCCTCGTAGTTGTCGTAGATCAAGCCGAGATGCGGGTCGAGGTAGGTGCCGTGCTCGGCCAGCAGCGCGATCGTGTCGACGTCGTAGCGGTTGCCGTGCTCGACGGACGTACAGCCGGCGCTCGCGGTCTGGCTGACGACCTGCGAGCCGTAGGCGTGCACCGCGACACGGAGCCCCTGCGTCTTGCCTTCCTCGCAGGCGGCGGCGATTTGGGCGTTGCTCAACATCCGGCCGCCACCGTCGCGAATACTTGCCGACGCAAACACCTTCACGACGTCGGCCCCGTCAGCCTTGACCTGTCGAATGTGGGTTCGAATGGCGTCGACATCGCCGGTGTTGACGGTCACCGGTCGCAGTGACGTCAGCACGCGCGGTCCCGGAAAATCGCCCCGCGCGATCCAGTCCCGAAGCTCGGCATCGATTGGGCTGCCGAGGCTCTGGACGGTCGTGAAGCCGGCCATCAACGTACGGTACGCGTTCGACACCGCGTAGAGCATCGACTCCGTCGGCGTTTCGTCGGTGGTGGCGCGATGCACCTTGCCGTCGGGATCGAAGTGCGACGCGAGGTGGACATGCGTGTCGATCCATCCCGGCATCAGGGTCAGGTCGGAGAGGTCGTAGGTCACCGCACCGCGGAGTCCGTCGACGCGGGTGATCTCGGCGCCGGAGACGAAGACACGCGCGTTGGGGCGCGTGTTTCCGGCGCCATCGATTATCAATCCTGCGCGAATGGTGATCGGGCTGTCTTGGGCTTGGCTGAGCGCGACAGAGGGCGGGCCGGGGAGGCCAATGACGCCGGCGAGGCCGATCGCGATGACGACGGCGAGACGCACAGCGGCGCGGGTGGGTCGCATCACGACAACCGTCCCTTCGGCCGGGTGAAACGACCCGGCGCCAGGCCGCGGCGACGCTCGGCCAGCGCATCGCGTTCAGCGCGTCGCGCGTCGAGCTCGGCTCGTTCGGCGACCATGCGGTGGTACTGCGCGAGACGGTCGGCGGGGAGGCGTCCGTCGTCAACCGCGGATCGCACGCCACACTCCGGCTCCCGCTGATGCTCGCAGTCTCGAAAGCGACAGTCGGCGGCGAGCGCATCGATCTCAGAGAACGCGTCCTCGACCGCTCGGTCGGTGTCCCAGATCGCAAGCTCGCGCATGCCAGGGGTGTCGATGATGATGCCGCCCGCCGGTCGCACGATGAGCTCGCGGTGAATCGTCGTGTGCCGCCCCCGGCTGTCGGATGCCCGGACTTCTTGCGTCGGTTGGCGTGCTTCCCCGAGCAGGCGATTGATGATCGTCGATTTGCCGGCGCCAGACGATCCCAGCAACGCGACCGTTCTGCCGGGCCGCAGATAGTCGGCGAGCGCGTCGATCCCGACGCTAGTTTGACAACAGGTTGCGTGAATCGCGACCTCCGGCGCGATCGCTCGCACCTCGGCGACGCACGACGGCACGTCCTCGTGAAGGTCGGTCTTGTTCAGTATCACGACCGGCTGAGCGCCACTCTCGGCGGCGGCCACCAGATAGCGTCCAATCCGGCGCGGGTTGAAGTCGCCGTCGAGCCCCGTCACGATGAATACGAGGTCGACGTTCGCCGCGACCACTTGCTTCATCGTCGGATTGCCGGCGGCTTTGCGGGCAAAGCAGCTGCGCCTCGGGAGGATCGACCGGATCGTCGCCTGCCGCTCCCGCTCGGTGACGGTGACGGCGACCCAGTCGCCAACCGCGGGTAGCTCCGCCTGAGCGCTCGCGCGATGCCGCAATCGGCCCGCCGTCTGCGCCATCAGCTCCCCGCGGTCGCTGACGACGCGGTACAGGTAGTTGTGCTCGATCCCGACCCGAGCTGGAATCAACGCCAGATCGTCGAGCGCGTCGAAGGCGGCCGAGAAGTCGCTATCCCAGCCGAGTTGGTCGAGCGTGATCTGCGCGGCTGGCATCAGGACGACTTGAGCAGTGTCACGCAGCGTCGTCCGCCGGATCGCCGTGGGCCGGCGCCGCGGCGCGGGTGACGCGGGTGACGGCGCCTAGGACGAATTCGAGTGAGATCCGGTCGCCAGGCTCGAGGCGGCGGTCGACGGCTTCAGGGCCGACACGCGCCATCCCGACCGCGCCGTCTTGGTCGTCCTCGTTGACGTAGTACACATCCCACGAGATCTGTCCGTGGATGCTCACCGGCTGGATGCGGCGAAGCACGCCGAGACGTGAGCCCTTCAGCATGGTCTAAGTGTAGTTTAGTCGGGGCTGACTGCCTCGAACCCCGTCGCGGCCGCTTGTGGGGGCCCCGTGCCCCACCAGCGGCCGCGGTGGCGCGCACGTGCGCGCCCTGATCGTACTTCGCGCGACCGGGGTAGCCCCAACCATGCGAGCGAACGGAGCTAGTCCCAGAGAAGCTGGCCCCTGCTCGTCGTCGGCTCGTCGGCGGTTTCCACCAGCCCATGGACGCCGACGCCGAGTAGCCGCACGGGCCGTTGCGCCGCGTCGGTCCGGTCGAGCAGCGTCTGGGCCCGTCGGGCAACCTCGTCGGCGACCTGCGTCGTCAGTGACTGCGTGTCGCTGCGGGTGACGGTCGTGAAGTCGTGGTACCGCACTTTGATCGTCACGGTCTGGGCGAAGATGGCCTGGCGGGCCAGCCAGGCCGCGCTCGCCCGGGCCATGCGCTCGATCTCACCCCGAATCGTCTCGAGGTCGTCGAGGTCCTCGGCGTAGGTGCGCTCGGAGCTGTGCGACTTTGCCGAGCGATTGGCCACCACCGGGCGGTTGTCGATGCCCCGCGCGAGACGCTTCAGCCAGTCGGCTTGCGAGCCGACGACGTCGTGAAGCGTCGCGTCGTCGACGGTCCGAATGTCGACCAGGCGCTCGATGCCGGCGGCCCGGAGCTTACGTCCGGTGACCGGTCCGACGCCCCAGAGGGCGTCGACCGGGAGTTTTTGCAGAAATGGCTCGATGCGTTCGCGCGCCACGACCGTCAACCCGTCCGGCTTGCGCCAGCCCGAGGCGATCTTCGCGAGGAACTTGTTCGGCGCCACGCCGGCTGATGCGGTCAGGCCGGTTTCCTCGCGTATCTGCGTCTTGAGCCGCTGCGCCACCGTGGTCGCCAGCGGTTCACTCCACGCGTTCTCGGTCACATCGAGGTACGCCTCGTCGAGTGAGAGCGGCTCGACCGTCGGCGTCACCGCTCGGAACAAGTCGAAGACCTGCGTCGAGACGGCGCGGTACTTCGGAAAGTCAGGACGGACGATGACCAGCGACGGACAGAGACGCAGCGCCTTGGCCATCGACAGCGCCGACCGGACGCCGAACGTGCGGGCCTCGTAACTCGCCGCCGCCACGACGCCGCGACCCTCCGGGCGCCCGCCGACGGCGACCGGTTGCCCCCGCAGCTCCGGACGATCACGTTGCTCCACCGACGCGTAGAACGCATCCATGTCGACGTGAATGATCCGGCGAAGGGGTGAAACCATGGCGAAAGTCTACTACTATGAAGGAGAACGGTGGCTGCGGATACGAACCAACCACAAACGAAGAAACGGCTGAAGGCCGGCTCCTGGGACGAAGCCCGCGCGTTGATGTGGCGGTACCGCTACCGCCTGGCGCTTGGGCTCGCCATGATGCTGGTGAGCCGTCTCGCCGGGCTCGTCCTGCCGGCGATGTCGCGCTATATCATCGACGTGGTCGTGCCGGAAGGGCGGGTGGACGCCCTCCTCTGGCTGGCGGGGTTCGGACTTGTCGCCGCCGTCGTGCAGTCGGCGACCAGCTTCGGGCTGTCACAGGTCCTCGGGGTGGCGGCGCAGCGGGCGATCACCGAGATGCGGAAGCAGGTGATGGCCCACGTCTCGCGGCTGCCGATCAGCTACTTCGACTCGACCCAGACCGGCGTCTTGATCTCGCGCATCATGACCGACGCCGAGGGGATTCGAAACCTCGTCGGCACCGGCCTGGTGCAGTTGGCCGGCGGCATCCTGACCGCGTCGATCGCGCTCACCTGGCTCTTCTACCTCAACTGGCGGCTGACGAGTCTGACGCTGGTGATTCTGATTCTCTTCGGTGTCTCGATGGCCGTCAGTTTTTCCAGATTGCGACCGGTGTTTCGTGAGCGCGGAAAGATCAACGCGGACGTCACGGGCCGGCTCGGTGAAACGCTCGGTGGAATCCGGATCGTCAAGGCGTACGGCGTCGAAAAGCGCGAGCAGTTGGTGTTTGCCAAAGGGGCACATCGGCTGTTACGCAACGTGGCGAAGGCGGTCACCGGTGTCTCGGCGGTCACGTCGGTCGCGTCGCTCGTGATGGGGCTCATCGGCGCGCTGATGATCGTGCTCGGCGGACGGGCGCTGATCGACGGCACCTGGACGACCGGCGCGCTGCTGCAATACATCATCTTCACCGGCCTCGTGATCGCGCCGGTGATTCAGATCTCGTCGATCGGCACGCAGATCACCGAGGCGTTCGCCGGTCTCGACCGGATTCGCGAGATCCGGCAGATGGCGACCGAGGACGAGGAGGACGCGTCGCGCGCGCGGCTCGGGACGCTCGCGGGCGAGATCCGTCTCGACGACGTCTGGTTCGAATACGAACCGAACGTGCCGGTGCTCAAGGGAGTGTCGCTCGCGGCGGCGCCCGGCACGACGACGGCACTCGTCGGGTCGAGCGGCTCCGGCAAGAGCACGCTCCTCAGCCTCGTCATGGCGTTCAACCGGCCGACGTCGGGGCGCGTTCTGGTCGACGGACGCGACCTCGAGGGGATCAGCTTACGCGACTACCGCGCCCAGCTCGGCGTGGTGCTGCAGGAGAACTTCCTATTCGATGGCACCATATCGGCCAACCTGAGCTTCGCTAACCCCCACACGACACCCGACGAGATCCGCGAGGTGAGCCGCCTCGCGCATTGCGACGAGTTCATCGAAGGGTTTCCGGACGGCTACGACACGATCGTCGGTGAGCGCGGGGTCAAGCTGTCCGGTGGGCAACGGCAGCGCGTGGCGATCGCGCGGGCGATCCTTGCCGATCCGCGACTGCTCATCCTCGACGAGGCGACCTCCAGTCTCGACAGCGAAAGCGAGGCGCTGATTCAAGATGGCCTGCGTGCGCTGCGTCGGGGCCGGACGACGTTTGTCATCGCCCATCGCCTCTCCACGATTCAGAGCGCCGACCAGATTCTGGTGGTCGAGGGAGGGCAGGTGGTCGAGCGCGGCACGCACGCCGAGCTGATCGCCCTCGATGGTCGCTACAAGCAGCTGTATGACAAGCAGTACGGGCTCGAGCGCAACCGATTCATCAACCCGGGCGAGGACTTCACGCCGGAACTTGCGCAGGTCAAGTTGCCGTCAGCGTCGGGAGGGGCTGGCGGGTTGTAGGAGACGGTCATGTCGAAACGCGTCGCCGTCGGTCTGCTCACGGCATCGCTCAGCCCGGTGCTTTTGGTCGCTGTCGTTGGT
Organism: Vicinamibacterales bacterium; assembly: GCA_963662965.1. Taxonomy (GTDB): domain Bacteria; phylum Acidobacteriota; class Vicinamibacteria; order Vicinamibacterales; family UBA8438; genus DTWD01. Next base: position 2,837,811 of record OY759970.1, read on the forward strand.
GCGGGAGAGGGCGGCGAGCAGGCGACTGGCTCGATTGTCGGGGTGGTCACCATCGACGGCGGTGACGCGCCGGAGTTGAAGATGGTGGAGGTCACGGCCGACCAGGCGGTGTGCGGCAACGAGGTCGAGGACCGGGTGGCCCTCGTCGATTCCTCCGGTGGGGTCGCCAACGCGATAGTCATTGTCACCGGTGCCCCCTGGGGCGACACGAAGCCGGAGCCGGTCATCAACAACGCCGGCTGCTACTTCGTGCCGCGGGTCCAGGTGGCCGCGACGCGAACGGTCGTCACGCTCACGAGCGCCGACGACATTCTTCACACGACGCACGCGTACGACGACCGCCAGCGGACGCTCTTCAACATCGCGATTCCGATACCCGGCCTCGAGATCCAGCGCCAGCTGCCGCGGCCCGGGCCCGTACGGATCGAGTGCGATTCACACAGCTGGATGCGGGGGTGGGTGTACGTGACCGACGATATCGGCGCGGTGACCGGATCCGACGGGCATTTCGAGCTCTCCGGCATCCCGCCGGGGTCCTATGAGCTCACCGTCTGGCACGAGCAGTTCGAGGGCCGGAGCCAGCGGGTGACCGTGACCGCCGGCGGCACCGCCGAGGCGACCTTTTCGCTGCAATAAGCGCCGAGCTCAGACGGGGCCGGCGGCCCCGAACCCCGCCGCGGTCACTCGGCGGGGGCCTCCTGCCCCGCTCCGTTCCCGCGGGGCGCGCTGTGCGCGCCCTGACGCTAACCCGGGCGTTCCGGCTGCCAGCGCAAGCCGTAGTTGAGAATTCGCTGCAAGAGGTCTTCGTAGGCGAGGCCGGCGCGTTCGGCCGATTCCGAGAAGTCCTCTCCGAAGGCGAGCTGCGGGTTGGCGTTCGCTTCCATCACGAAGAAGTTCCCCTCGGCATTCAGCCGGAGGTCGATCCGGGCGTAGCCGCTCATCTCGAGCGAGCGGTAGACACGTTTGGTGACGCGCTGGATCTGCTCCCTCAACCCGTCGGTGAGGTCCTTGGCGGCGCTCGTCTTGATCCCGTGTTTCTTCTGGTACTCGACGTTCCACTTGACCCGATCGGTCGCGATACGATGCGCCCCGTCGGGCATCTTCGACAGATTGATCTCCCAGACCGGAAAGACCTGCAGCCGCTCGTTCCCCATCACCCCGACGTAGAGCTCGCGTCCGTCGATGAACCGCTCGGCGATGGCATCGGTCCCGACCGACTCATGGACGAATCGGACCCGTTCGCGAAGCTTGGCGTCATCCTCGACGACCGACGCCTGCGAGATGCCGATGGAGGCCTCCTGTGTCAGCGACTTCACGATCACCGGGAACTTGAGGCGGCGTGGTCGCTTGATGGCGAGGCCCCGCTTGAACACGGCGAACTCCGGCACCGGGATCCGGTGGTAGCCCATCAACTTCTTCGACAGCGCCTTGTCGCGCGACAGCAGCATGCCGCGCGGGTTGCATCCGGTGTAGGGGAGCCGCAGGAGCTCAAGATAGCTGACGACGTTCATGTCGAAGACGCCAACTTCGTGAAAGGCCTCCATCAAGTTGAACGCAATATGCGGCTTGAACTCGTCGACGGTCTGGCGGATCAGGCCGAGGTCGTCCTTGACCCCGAGCTTTCGCACCTCGTGGCCGAGATCCTCGATGGTGCTTGCGACGTCGAACTCGGTCTTCCATTTCACGGTGGCCAGATCGTGTCCTGAGGTGTCGTCCGGTGGCACCATGTAGTCGTGCATCAACGCGAGGACGCGGAGCTTCTTCATAGCGCCACCCGGTGACGGCCGCCGTGGAGGTAGTTCATCGTTTGGACGGTGAGCAGCACGGTGAAGTCGAGCTTCGCGCGCTCTTCCGGCGTCGTTAACCGAAGGTTGAGCTGCTTGCAGCGCGCGATCATGTCTTCAATCACCTGGTCGATCGTGTACTGGTAGCTTGAGGTCCACCCGCCGACGAGCCGGCGCACATCACGCCGGATCCGCTTCAGGCACTGCGCCGCCGGCAGATTGTCGGCGAACTCGGGAGCGTCGGAAAACAACCGGCGCAGGTCGCGGTCGTAGAAGTCTGGCCGGTCGATGCCGTAGTGCTTGCGTTTACGCCGATAGTGCTGGCGCAGCGTTCGCTTCAAGCTGGACAGCGGCTCGACGATTCGCTGCGTCGTCTCGAGCGGCTCGCGCCGCGCAACGTCGCGCATCAACTCGTCTATGTATTCGAGCTTCTTCAAGGCGGGCCAGCCGGCGTAACGTTTCCGCCAGTCGGTTTTGGGGTCGAGCCAGACCGCGAACGTTTCGGCGAAGTCCTCGTCGGGATGGCTCTGGGCGTACCACGAGTCGAGATGCAGAACGAAGCTCTTGCTGTACGGACGCGGCGTGTAGTACTCCGGATAGTCGGCCGATGACCGTCCGAACAGCTTCTGCCGCCGCCGCCGACGCTGCAGTCGAAACGCGTTATCGATCGCATGTCCGACCTCGTGTCGCAGGATCTGCAGGCACCACGTCTTCGTCCCGCCCTCGACCTCGAGCATCTGGGTCATCTCGAGCTTGGCCAGGCGCGGGTGGGCGAGATAGACCGGGATGGCGATCCCCGGGACGCCGTCCGGCGTGAACCATTCGTCCGACAGCCAGAAGTGCGGTCCGAAGTCGATGCCGCGTGCCGCGAGCTCCTGCCGGATCTCGCTGATGCGCCGCTCGAGCGGCGTCCCGTCGATGCTTACCCCGAGGTCGCACATCCGGACATCGAGGAGCTTCTCGTCGGGCCAGCTGACCCAGACCGGTTTGCGTTTACGGGGACGATGCGCCGGGGCTTTCGGCTGGACCTGGTCGTCGGACATCTGAACGCCACATTATATGGATGCGATACGATCGCACACGTTATGGGACCACAGTATGTCTACACGATGAAGGGGCTCGGCAAGCGCTATCCCCCCGACCATATGATTCTGAAAGATATCTGGCTGTCGTTTCTGCCCGGTGCGAAGATCGGCGTGTTGGGCCTGAACGGGGCGGGGAAGAGCACCGTGCTCCGGATCATGGCTGGCGAGATCACCGAGTTCGACGGGGAGGCCTTTTCCGCCGATGGTCTGTCGGTCGGCTATCTCGCGCAGGAGCCTGCGCTCGATCCGCAGAAAGACGTGGCCGGCAACGTCAACGAGGGTGTCGCCGCGATACGGTCGATCCTCAAGCGATACGACGAGGTGATCGCGTCACTCTCCTCGGGATTGGTCTCGCCGGAGATGGACGAGGCGCTCGAGGAGCAGGGCAACCTGCAGGACAAGATGGACGCGGTCGGCGCGTGGGACCTCGACTCGCGGGTCGAGATGGCGATGGACGCGCTTCGGCTGCCGCCCGGTTCGGCCGACGTGACGAAGCTGTCAGGTGGCGAGCGTCGGCGGGTCGCGCTGTGCCGGCTCTTGTTGCAGTCGCCCGATCTCTTGTTGCTCGACGAGCCGACCAACCATCTCGATGCCGAAACGGTCGCCTGGCTCGAGCACTTCCTCGCCGATTACAAAGGGACCGTCGTCGCGGTGACCCACGATCGGTATTTCCTCGATAACGTCGCCGGCTGGATCCTCGAGCTCGACCGCGGGGCCGGGATTCCGTGGGAAGGCAACTACTCATCGTGGCTCGAGCAGAAGCAGAAGCGGCTCAACGTCGAGGAGAAGCACGCCGCGAAGCGACAGCGCACCCTGCAGCGCGAGCTCGAATGGATCGGGATGTCGCCGCGCGCGCGGCAGGCGAAGGGGAAGGCTCGGCTGAACGCCTACGAGCGACTACTGGCCGAAGACGTTGCCGAGAAGCTCGAGTCGGTCGAGATTTACATCCCGCCGGGTCCGCGTCTCGGTGACGTGGTGGTCGAGGCGACCGATCTGATCAAGGGCTACGGTGAGCGTGCCCTGATGGATGGGCTGTCGTTCACGTTGCCGCCGGCCGGCATCGTCGGGGTGGTCGGCCCGAACGGGTCGGGCAAGACGACGCTCCTTCGATTAATCACCGGTGAGGAGCAGCCCGACGCCGGCACGATCCGTCTCGGCGACACGGTGCAGCTGGGCTACGTCGACCAGAGCCGCGAGCTCGAGCCAGACAAAACGGTCTGGGAGGTCATTTCAGACGGCCTCGATGACGTCACCCTGGCGAAGCGGACGGTGGCGTCGCGCGCTTACGTGTCGTGGTTCAATTTCAAGGGGCGTGACCAGCAACGGAAGGTCGGATCGCTGTCGGGCGGGGAGCGCAACCGGGTCCACCTCGCGCGATTGCTGAAGAACGGCGCGAACTTGCTGCTGCTCGACGAGCCGACGAACGACCTCGATGTCGACACGCTACGCGCGCTCGAAGATGCGATAGTGGAGTTCGCCGGCTGCGCCGTCGTCGTGAGCCACGACCGCTGGTTTCTCGACCGCATCGCGACGCACATCGTCGCGTTCGAGGGAAACAGTCACGTGGAGTTTTTTGCGGGGAACTACGCCGACTACGAGGCCGACCGCAAGCGTCGTCTCGGCGCCGAGGCTGACCGGCCGCATCGGATCAAGTTCCGGAAGCTGACGCGAGCGTAACCGGCGGCTGCCACGCGATTCTTGAGGCGGCCGGTATCAAAGGAAGAGCCCGACAGTGATCGACCTCAAGTACTCGCTCGTCATCGAAGCCACGTCAGACCCGACTGTTTCTGGTTTCTACTCGCCAGATCTCGAAGGGTTCATCGGGGTAGGCCACTCGATTGAGGACTGTCTCTGCAAGGCCCGGTGGGGGATGGAGGAGCACCTTGACATGCTGCGTGGCCGCGGCATGCCTCTCCCCGATCCACCGGTCAGTCCAAGAGTTGTGATCCAGAACGAAGAGCCTGTCTCACAGGCAGTGTGACGCGGGGCGGCGTATCGCAGCCGCGGTCGTGGCGTCGCTCCGGCCACCAGATCGTCTCGGCGGAAAAACACACCTTCGCCACAGGCGGACTTACTCCATGCGGCGAGCAACAGCTGTCTAGTTGCCGAGCGTGCCACTGCAACCCGTAGTACGGGTTACTCCAGGTCCACGGATCACAGGGTGCAGGCTCGACCGCTGGTGGCTGCGGCGTGTTTTTCGGTTTCGCGGATGTCGCCTCGCCTCATGGCGTCCGGACCGACGCCACGACCGCGTCTGCGAGCGTACTCATTCCTTCTTGCGAGCCTTGAGGATCATCGGGCCGAAGATGATCAGCACGATGACGAGGATCACGATGAGTTCGGGGAGCCCCATCATGGTACCGGGACGCGCTCTTTGAGTTCCTCGAACCAGTTGAGGACGACATTGATCCGTGGCGCCGAGGCGTCAGCTTCGAGGGCGCCCTCCTTGACCATGAGGAACCGCTGACCGTCTGGAGTGACGTCATAGGCGCGGGCTAGCCCACTTATGTAAGGCCCGTTATCGAACACCCTCTCCGGTGTCCCGAGTTGAAGGTCGGGATCGGTGGTGACGGTAACCTTCATGAGCCCGTCACCCGCTTGGTAGAACAGCTCTCCACCCTCCGGCGAAAACAGCGGCTCCCCGCCCCCGCCGAGCGACACTGGTTGTCTGTCCTCCAGTGTCTGGAATCTTGCGATGTAGACCTCATTCTCGCCTGTTTCCCAGGAGTTGTAAGCGATCCACTCACCGTTGGGCGAGACGGTGGGTTGTCCCTCATTCGCCGCCGTGGCCAGTAGCGGTTGCCAAGTCCGCTCAGGTTCCATGGAGAGGATTCCCATGTCATTGATGGTCTCTAGCGTCCCATACCCCACCAGCAGCATCCGGTCATCGGGCGTCCACCCGAACGGAAAGATTATAGTTGGCACCCTCGACCGTCAGCAGCGGCTTAGCTTCGCCGCTCCCATCGGCGGCTTTTCGGAACAGACCAGGTTTTGACCGTCCCGGTTCGAGAGAAAGACCACCTGCTCTCCATCAGGTGTCCACACGGGGTGCTCGTCGACGGCAGGATCTGTCGTGACCTTGCTCTCTGATCCGGGCCGCCTCAGATCAGCAACCCACACCTCTTTCTCATCCTGCTCCTTGACGTCAAACACTAGGCGACTACCATCAGGCGACACGCGCGCCCAGAAGTAGTCTGCAGGGTCGAGGGCGATCGGCTCCTCGACCCCGTCGCGATCCACCCAGACGAGCGTGCGCCTCTCTCCTCTGGACCCCGTTGTGTTCACATACACGAGCGCCCCGATGTTTGCGACGTCGAAGGCTGTCGCGCCGCTGTAGCTGATGGTGGACACGTTCTCCACTACCGGCGACGGGGCGCCCGCAACCTCCAGCGTCTCTTGATCGAACGCGATGGTATATAGAACGCCCGCGACGGCATAGACGATATGGCCGCTGTCCACATATCGAAGGAGCACCGCCGCGTTCGATTATCACGCGGTGTGCGCCGGTGGCGCGGTCGAGCACCGCGATCTGGTTATCGTTCGACGTCGTCGCGACGGTGCTCACGGTGAAGAGCACACCGGCACCGTTCGGCAAGACGTCCGGAAACGCATGAACAGATGACCCACCAGTAGCGGTCACGGAGACCGGCTCCCCGCCCGCTGCCGACATCTCCCAGAGGCCCCCATTCCTGAGACCGAAGACAATCACATCATCCGGTCCCCAGCTAGCACAGCACGTCGTGAAGTTGTCGGTGATCGTTGTGGGAGGCCCGCCCGCAACCGGAACGCTCTGCAGTTGGGACGACTCACTGAAGAGCAGCGACTGGCCGTCCGGGGAAAAGCCGACCGCGAAACCGCCCTCGGTACCACGCACGGGCACGGCCCCCAGTTGGTCCAGCCGCCTGATGTAGACCTGAGGTTGACCGTCCCGAGTCCCTGTGAATGCGACTGCCCTCCCATCGGGTGCGATGCGTACTGCGACGTCGACGCAGTCGTCGCACCGCCTCTCGTCGTCGAGCAGTACACCGTCCGGGGCAACGATGGGAAACCAGGTCGGAAGTGACGGAACGGGGCGTATGAGACTCCGCACAGTGAACCCAGTGACGAGAGTGGCGAGCATCACAAGGCCGACAACCGGCAGCGGGTGTTGCCAGACCCGCAGCGGTGGCACCACCGCCGGCTCCGGTTGAGGCGTGGCCGCGAAGGCCCCCTGCAACGCCAGGCGCATGTCGCCTATGTCTCGGATGCGTTCTCGCGGATTCTTCTGCAAGCATCGCTGCACGTAGGTCACAAGCACGGGAGGGAGTCCCGACGGCAGCGTGTCCCACTCAGGTTTCGATTTGATCACGGCAGCGAGGACCGCAGTCACGGCGTCACCCTCGAAGGGGTGACCTCCCGTCACCATCTCGTAGAACACGCATCCAAACGCCCATACGTCGGCGCGTTTGTCGACCACTTTGCCTGTAGCTTGCTCAGGGCACATGTAGGCAGCTGTTCCGAGGATAACACCCGATGCCGTCGCCGCAGCCGTCACCGTGGGTGATTGGGACGGGTCTCCTGTGCACTCAGGCTGGAACGCTTTCGCCAACCCAAAGTCCAACACCTTCACCGTGCCATCCGGCCGCACCTTGATGTTGGCCGGTTTCAAGTCCCGATGGATCACCCCCGCCTCGTGCGCGGCCTCCAAAGGCTCGGCGATCTGTTACGCGATCGGGAGCGCGTCGTCGACCGGGACAGGGCCCTGGGCGATGCGGTCGGCCAGCGTCGGCCCTTCGACCAGTTCGAAGACCAGCGCTCGGGTTCGCGCCGAGCTGACGCAAGAGCGGCTCGTTGGCCGCCGAGCGCGCAAGGGCGCGAACGTCGTGACCCACTGAGACGAGCTTCTTGACGGTGGGACGGCCGAGCGTCCCGGTGGCGCCGGTGACGAATACTCGCATTACCGCGACGCCGCGCGCGCCTAGTCGATGATCGCCTGGTGGATGAGCGCGCGCAGCTTGCCGTGGTCGTCGATGTTCCGGGCCGGAATGAGCTGGGTCAGATAGACCACCACCATTTCCTCCACCGGGTCGACCCAGTAGGTCGAGTGATACGCGCCCCCCCACCCGAACTCACCCATCGAGGCGGGGAGGCCGAGCGCGGCGGGATCTTGCACGACCGAGAAGCCGAGTCCAAACCCTTGTCCCGGTCGAAACGTGAGGTCTCCGGTGTGGCTGACGATCATCGAATTGACCGTCGTGCGGCTCAGGACGCGCGTGCCGTCGAGCTCGCCGCCGTTGAGCATCATCTGTAGGAACGTCGCGTAGTCGGTCGCTGTCGACAGCAGCCCGGCGCCGCCCGAGAAGCTCTTACGCGGGCCGTTCACGTAGGCGCCCTGTCCCACCATGTGCCCAGGGTCCGGCGCCCGTTCGATGCCGCCGTTGTCGGTCGACGAATAGACGGTGGCCAATCGGTCGACCTTGCTCTGCGGCAAGAAGAAGTGGGTGTCGTCGAGCCCGAGCGGGCCGAGCAGCCGTTCGTTGAGGAAGGCCCCGAGTGTCTGGCCGCTGATCTTCTCGATCATCGCCCCGAGAATGTCGGTGTTGTAGCCGTAAATCCACCGTTCGCCGGGATGTGCGTCGAGCGGGAGCCGGGCGAGCCGGGTCATGACCGCGCCGGCCGTCTCGTCGCGATTGGCGAAGTACCACCCGGTAATGCCGGCATCGTCCCACTTCTCGCCGGCGGGACCGCTGCCGTAGCTGATGCCGGCGGTGTGGGTCAGCAGGTCGCGAATCGTAATCGGTCGGCTCGCCGCCACCACGTCGTAGCCCCCGCGGCCGTTCGGCTGGGCGACGGTCGTCTCCATGAACGCCGGCAGATATTTTCCGACCGGGTCGGTGATCAAGAGCTTCCCGTCTTCCTGCAGCATCATCACGCCGACGCTGACAAGCGCTTTGGTCTGCGATGCAATGCGGAAAATCGCATCGGTCGCCATCGGCGAGCTCGATTCCTTGTCGCGTTGGCCGACCGCCTCGAGGTAGGCGATCTTGCCGCGCCGCGCGACGATCGCCACGGCGCCCGCCATCCGGCCGTCGTCGACGTAGCCCTGGAGCGCCTCGGTCACGCGTTCGAGCTTCTCGGATGACATCCCGACCGATTCGGGGGCTGCTTTGGCCAGCCCCTGCGCAAACAGTGGCTGGGCCACAAGCACGAGCGCGACGAGACCAAGGACAAGGGCGCGTGTGGATCTGCGTGACGGCTTCCTCATGGTGCGTACCTCAGTTCTTGCGGATGACGTGGAGGCTGATCGCTGCCGCGAACAGGACCAGGCCAATGATATCTGTCGTGGTGGTGGCGTAAAAGAGGAGCAGTCCGCCGGTGACGGCCAGGACCCGTTCGATTTTGGTCGTCGGTCGGAGCAGCCAGCCGCCGAGGCCCATCGCCAGCGCGCTGACGCCGATGGCTGCCGTTCCGACCGTGCGGATGATATCGCCAACCGGCGCCTGCAGGAGCACGCCGGCCCCTTCGGGGCTGAGGGTGAACGCGAACGGCACCAGGAAGGCCGGGAGCGTGTATTTCCAGGTCAGCATCATCGTCCGGAACGGATCACCACCGGTGATCGCGGCCGCCGCGAACGGCGAGAGCGCAGTCGGCGGGCTGACCTCGGAGAGGACGGCGTAATAAAAGATGAACATGTGCGCCGCGAAGTCGGGGACGCCCACCAGCGTCAACGCCGGCGCGATCATCACCGCCGCGATGATGTACGACGCCGTCACCGGCACCGCCAGCCCCAGCATCCAGACAGCGACGGCGGCGTAGACCACGGTGAGGAAGATGTTGCCGCCGGCGAGCGCGACGATGATGCCGGCGATCTTGAGACCGAGGCCGGTCAGAGTGACGACGCCAACGATGATGCCGGCGGTGGCCGTCGTCGCCGCGACCGACAGCACGCCCCGTCCGCCCGCTTCGAGCGCCGCCACGAGCCGCCGCGGCGTGAGCGCGTTCTCCGACCGAATAAAGCTGAGCGCGATGGCGAGGAGCGTCGAGAGGAAGACCGCCCGGAACGGCGTCATCCCGCTGACCAGCAGCACGAAGATGGCGATGAGCGGCAGAAACTGATAGCCCGATTGCCGGGTCAGCACGCCGACGGACGGAACGTCCATGTCGACCGCCTTCGTGCCGAGTCGGCGGGCATCGGCTTCGATCATCAGGACGATCGAGAGGTAATACAGAATCGCCGGGACGATCGCCATGATGATCACCTGCAGGTAGGTGATCTGCAGGAACTCGGCGATCAGGAAGGCGGCCGCGCCCATCGTCGGGGGCGCCATGATCGCGCCGATGCCGCTCGCCGAGAGAATCCCGCCACCCACCTCTGGGGTGAAGCCGGCGCGCCGGAGCATCGGCCAGGCGATGGCACCGAGGGTCACCGTGGTGGCCACACCGCTTCCCGAGACGGTGCCGAGCAAGAACCCCGAAAGCGTGACCGTCCGTCCCGGACCGGCGCCGCTGTCCGATCGGCCGAACGCCGACATCGTCCAGGTGATGAAGAACTGCCCGGCGCCTGAGTGCGCGAGGATGGCGCCGAAGATCGTGAAGAGCACGATGAAGGTCGCGGCCACATTCAGCGGGACGCCGAAGATGCCCTCGAGCGTCATGTAGAGTGTGCCGATGAGCCGTGCGGCGTCATACCCACGATGCGCGAAGATGTCGAGACCGACCAGCTCGAGCATCGGTCCGTAGTAGCCGTAGAGGAGGAACGCGATCGCGGTGACCGGGAGGATCGGTCCGACCGTGCGGCGCGTCGCCTCCAGGACCAGCAGGGTCGTGACGGCACCGAGCACGAGATCGATCATGAGCGGCGTGGCCGCGCGGTAGACGAACTGGTCGAAGTCGATGATCGGCCACGTAAGCGCGATCACCGCCGTGGCGGCGAGCGTCCAGTCGAGCCACATCACACGCCCGCGCCACCGCGGAAGTGCCGGAAAGACGATAAAGGTCAGGAGGAGCGTGATGAGCAGGAAGCTGACGCGGTAGATCTGCGGCTGGATGATTCCGACCACCCAGTACAGCGCATACAGCGACAGCCCCGTGGCGAGCACGGTGGCCAGACGGCCGGTCGGGCCGCTAAGCGTCCGGGTCGGAACTTCTGACTCAGGATCGTCGTGCGCGTCGAGCGGCGGGTCTGGAGTCGTCAGCGTCGGCCCTCAGTGGTCGAGCGCCTATTCTATGGCGTTGACGACGCGGGCAACGGCTATTGTGGATCGGACCAGGCGTCGCGCTCGCGGTAGTACCGGATGGCGCCCTCATGGAACGGGATCGGCGACCCCGCCGTGGCGCTCTCGAGCGTCAGCACCTCGGCCATCGGATGGACCGCCGCGAGCTCGCCGTCGTTTTCGAAGAGGACCCGCGTGATGTCGTGCGCGAGCGGCTCGTCCATCTCCTCGTGGACGACGAGGATGTTCGAGACCGCGACGACCGTGACGGTGTCTTCCATCCCGGGGTAGACCGACGGCGGGATCGGCGAGTTGTGGTAGACGAGCGAGCCGTACTGCTCCTGCAGCGTCGCCAGCGTCTCGCCGTTCGGCACCACTTTGATCGTGCGCCCCGGCGTCGATGCGAGGTCGAGGATGGCGCCGGTCGGAATCCCGCCGCTGAAGAAGAACGCGTCGATCTTGGCGTCCTTGATCGCGTCGACAGATTCAGAGGCGCTGAGGCTGTGCTTTGTGATGTCGGTCTCCGGGTTCACCCCGGCGGCCTCGAGAATGCGGAAGGCGCTCACCTCGGTCCCGCTCCCAGGCGCGCCGGTCGACACCACGCGTCCGCTTAGGTCGGACACCGTCTCGATCCCGGTGCTGGTGACCGAGACGACGTGGTTGTAGTTGTCGTAGAGGACCGCGATGGCGCGCATCGGTACGGCGCCGAAGTCGGCGAACACGCCACGCTGGTTCGCCGCGTCATCGATCGAATCAGCAAGACCGAACGCGATATCGACCGACCGGTTGGCGATAAACTTCAGGTTGTCGACGGTGCCGGCCGTCACCTCGGCCGTGGCGTCGACGCCATCGAGGCGGTCGCTGATGACCTTGGCGATGCCGCCGCCGTAGGGGTAGTAGACGCCGCCGGTCCCGCCGGTGGCGACCGAGAGCCGCACGGTGAGTCCGCCGGCCTGCTGCGGATTGCACCCGCTAGCCGCGATCGCAATGCCCGCGCCGAGCGTGATCGCCAGCACCACGACCGCCATTCGACCACGACGAGGTTGTGCGGTTGTCGCCTGATCCGCCATGGTGTCTCCTCTAGCCCTTAGTGAACTACTTAGCCCCTGGGTGCCAATAAGTCTATTACTCTCGCCCGGCGGCACGCCGGCCCAAGGCGATCATTTCCGGACCGCCGATGAGGACGCGGAAACCCTCCCGAATGCGTCGCTCGACGTCGTTGGCGTTCGCCGTGATGGCACACGGGAGGCCGGCCGCCGTGGCCGCCCGCAACACCGTCTGGATCGCCTCCTCCGTCGCAGCAGCGTCGCCGCCGTGCGCCATCCCGAGGTCTCCCGGCGCCGCCATGAGCATGCTGACGCCTGGCACCTTCGCGATTTCTTCGACGTTCGACACGCCGATCTTGTTTTCGATCTGGATCATGTTGAGCAGCTCGCCGTTGGGATCGAGCGGCCAAACGTCGGCTTTCGAGAGATATTCGGCGCCCGAGACTCCCCAATAGCGGACCGCGTTGCCGGGCCCGGAACCGCGCAACCCCTCTGGTTCCATGTCCGACGCCCCGACGCGTTGCGGATAGCGCATGGAGCGGACGAGATGCAGCGCCTGCTCGGCGGTCTCGATGTGGGGCGCGATGATGCCGTGTGCCCCCTGGTCGAGCGCGTTCTTGATCATCCACTCGTTCATCTCGCGTCCGTTCGCGGGGATGCGCACCCAGATCGCGATGTCGGTCCCTGGTCGCCCACGTCGGAGGATCTTCGCCGGATCGAGCAGGTACTGCATGTAGTGGCGCATCTCGTTCATGTTTAGCGGGCCGTGCTCCATGTCGAAGAAGATGTAATCGCCCTCGGATCGAGACATGTCGATGGCACCGGCGGCGCCCGACTCGACGTTGGCGAACGACCCAAAGACCGTCTCCCCATTGGCCAACAGTTCGACGACGTCGAGCAGGTGTGGGGAGGACTGGGCGGCCGGTCGTGCGGGCGTCATCGCGAGCGCGGCTGCCACAAGAGAGACCGCGAGGTAGGGCGTTCGTACCGTGGGCATTGTCATGGACGGTCCTTTCGAATCAGCGTGAGGCGTGGGCATTATGATCGACTCCGGCTCATTATCGGGGTACGTGTGGGTTTCTGCCAGAACAGAACGTGGCTCGGCGGGTTCGCACTGCTAGTCGTCGCGTCGGGGTGCGGGTGTGCGTCTCGTGCCGCGGCTGAGCAGCAGTCGTCGGATCCTGCGTCGGGACTCCGGTTCGAAGTGACCGCGGCCGCCGGGCTCCTGCCGGCGCCAACCGGCGGTCGGGTCATCGTCGCGGTGGGGACCGCCGATCAAGGTGAGCCACGCCTCCGGGTAGGGGCGCTCGCGCCGAACCCGCTGCCGATCTTCGCCGAAGATATCGTCGACTTCGGCCAGGCCCAGGTCTGGGTCGATGACCGGTCGGCCGCCTTTCCCTATCGGTCGCTGGGCGCGCTTCCGTCCGGCACCTATCGGGCGCAGGCCATCCTCGACGTCAGCCGCGACCTCCGTTCGGTCAATGCGGCCGGCAACTATTACAGCCAGCCGCAGCGCTTCACCGTGACGGACGATGGAGGTTCGGTCGTCCGACTCGAGCTGAGCGAGCAGATTGCGCCGGCGGGCACGCCGGCGGAGACAGCGTATCTCCGCTTTCTTGAGATTCCGTCGCGGCGCTTATCCGACTTTCACGGCCGTCCGATCCGTTTGCGTGCCGGGGTGGTCCTGCCGCGCGGCTACGATACGGAACCGGCGCGGCGCTATCCGGTTCGGGTGCACGTGGGCGGCTACGGCGCGCGGTACACCGACGTGGCGCGCCTCATGCGACCGGGCACGGCATTCCGCGCCGCGTGGCTGCGCGACGACACGCCGCGCATGCTGCTCGTGCACCTCGATGGCGCCGGACCTAATGGCGACCCGTACCAGGTCAACTCCGACAACAACGGTCCGTATGGCGATGCCGTGGTTCACGAGTTGCTGCCGCTCCTGGAGTCGCGCTTTCGTGGTCGCGGCACGGGGGAGGCGCGGGTGATCGACGGCGAGTCGACCGGCGGCTGGGTGGCCCTCGCGCTGCAGCTGTTTTACCCCGATGCGTTCAACGGCGCGTGGTCGTATTGTCCCGATGCCGTCGACTTCCGCCAGCTGCAGGTGATCGACATCTATGACGACAAGAACGTCTACGTCGACGCGAATGGGGAGGAGCGCCCCGCCGCGCGGACGCCGAGAGGGGTGGTCCGCTTCACGATGCGCCATGAGCTGGGGTTGGAGAATGCCCTTGGCTCCACGAGTAGCTGGACGCGCTCGGGCCGCCAGTGGGGCGCGTGGAATGCCGCCTTTGGTCCCAAAGGTGAGAACGGGTACCCGATCCCGCTCTTCGATCCCCTCAGCGGTGAGATCGACCGGACCGTCGCCGAGCACTGGGCGTCGTACGACCTGAGTCGGCACTTGGCGGGGCGGTGGTCGGAGCTCGCGCCGGCGCTCGAAGGCAAGCTACGTATCTGGATTGGCGAGTCCGACGACTACTTCCTCAATAACGCCGTGCATCTGCTCGATGACTTTCTCGGTGCGCAGGAACCGTCGCTCGACGTGCGCATTGAGTATGGAGTCGGCCGTGGTCACTGCTGGGTCGGCGCGACACCGTACGAGATCATGCAGCAGATGGGCGCTCGCACTGGAGCGTTTCCTTAGGATTTTCTTTGACGGGGCTGGCTGCCCCGAACCCCGCCGCCGGCACTCGCGGGGCCCCCTTCGCCCCACTCCGTGCCGGCGGAGGCGCGCCGTGCGCGCCCTAGGTCAACGACCGCCGTATACGCGCTCGTAGGCCGCGTAGTTGGCGATCACTTCGCGTGCGAATCGGCGCGTCTCACTGTACGGAATACTGTCGACGAAGAAGTCGTCGCGCAGGTGACGGGTGCCGGCCCACCACTCTGCAACGTGGTCCTCGCCCGCGTTGTACGCTGCAATCACCGGCAGCCGATTCCCGTCGAACATCTCGAGTAGATCGGCGTTGAGCCTGGCCGAAATAGCGATGTTGACCGAGGGATCCATGAGGGTTGTGTCATCGATGTCACCAGACAGGATGTGCCCCACCCCGGCCCGTGCGGCGAGTGCTTCCGCCGTGTACGGCATCACCTGCAGTAGTCCGACGGCGCCCACCGCAGAACGTGCGGCGGGGTCGAAGCGCGACTCGCGGCGCATTAGCGAGAGGAGCAGCACCGGATCCGCGCGGTGGGTTTGCGCCGAACCGACGACCGCGTTCCAGAAGGGCCGCGGGTAGACGAGCCTCCAGAAGTCGTCCGGCAACCCGCGCGCCGGTCGCTGGAGAAACGCGCCGAAATGGTCGACGAGCACGCGCGTCACGCTCGCATGGTCGCCGGCCGCGGCCGACGCCCGCGCCGCCAGGAGCGCCAGGCCGCGATCGCCACGATGCTGGCCTAACAAGCGTCGCAAGTACCACGCGGCGTCGTCGGCCAGCCCGGCGCGCGCCAGCGCCATCGCCGCTTTGTATTCGGCACGGCTTTCGGAGGCGCTGCCGACCGCGAGATCCGGGAAGTCGAGGAGATCGTCGCTCTCGATGTCGGGGTCGGCTCCCTCTCGCGGCTCGTCGAGACGGGCGCGCGCGATGATGCCGTAGTAGTGATACGGATAGCGTGAGGCGAGCGCCGCAAACGTTCGAGCCGCCGGCGCGGCCTCGCCGGTCTGCTCGCGTGCCACGGCGAGCCAGTACCGCGCGGCAAGCTCGAGGTCACCGCTCGGTCGTCGGCTGACGAGGCCGCGGAGGTTGGTGAGCGCGCGGTCGTGCTGGCCGGCCCGCAGGGCCGCCACCCCGGCGCGCCACAGCATGTCGCGCTGGTCGTCGGCGGCGGTTGCCGACTGAAACAGACCGCGATAGAGGGCCAGCGCTTCATCGTTGTTTCCGATGGCGCCGAGGTAGGCGGCCAGGAGTAGCGCCGCGGCCCCACGCTGCGACGCCGTCGCGCCCGGCACCCGGCCTTCCCAGAGGTCACGACCAAGCCGCCGCGCGCGGTCGACGTCACCCATCCGGACGGCGAGACGGAAGTCGGTCAGGCGCACGCCCGGGAGTAAAGGGCTGCGGGCAAACGTGTCGTAAAACCGACTCGCCACCGCAACGGCGGTGGCGTTGTCTCGCTGCGCGTAGAGGGTCTCGATCCGTTCGACCGCGAGACGGTCGGGGGCCGAGGCGTTCGGGTAGGCGGCGGCCCAGGCATCGAGCAGTTGCAGCGCCGGCTCGAACCGTGAGGCGTTGCGCAGCCGTCCGACGAGGTCCCGGTATTCGGCTTCAGCAAAGGGGGCCAGTGGTTCGCCGCGAGCCAGCGCCAACCGTCGTGCCTCGCGCCGCGCCGTCATAAACGTCGAACCGGTCCGATGTCGCAGTTGCGCGTCGCGCAGCTGTGCGATCGCAGCGGCACCGTCGTCCATCGCTTCGAGCGCGGCGGCGAGGCCGAGCCGGGCGGCGTCGGCGGAGGCTCCGCGAACCGTGGCTGCCAACACCCGACGGTACGCGGCCGCCGCGCGCTCGGCGCTGCCGGTGTCGAGATAGGCGTCCGCCACCAGCAGCAGCAAATCACGATGCCGTGCCGCGTCGCTTCGGAGCAGATTGTCGAGGATCGGCGCCGCCTCCGCTGGTGCACCGCGGTTCGCCAGGCTCGCGACGAGCGCGCGCCGCGCGAAGGTCCGCATGAAGACGGCACGGTCGATCACCGCGCGCCAGTCGGCCTCGGCGTCGACAGGCTGTCCTGCTTGACGCCGGAGGGTCGCGCGGAGGATCAGCCGGTCGAGCGAGGGCTGGCCGACGGCGTCGTCGAGTAGTGCGAGCGCTTCGCGCGGCCGCCCCTCGTCCATCAACACGACCGCGTCTGGATGGGCGGCGGCGGGGAGCGATAGGTGGCTGAACCGGTCACCCTGGCCGGAAGACGCGCGCGCCGCACCGATGACGAGGAGCAGCGTGAGGAGGACGGCCCTTTCGCCGACACGGCGCAACTCTGCCGAACTGCGCCCGAGACCCATCCCGGACCCCAGCGTATACCACGTTGCCGCGCCATGACTCCCATGGTGGTCGATTGGGTGGCGACACGCTAAAATGTGCAGTTGCGTAGACTTCGAACACCACTGGAGGAGTAAGTCATTGAAGATCACGCCAGGAAAGCTTGCTGGAATGAAGGCGGTGTCGACCGACGCCGGGACGATTGCCGCAGCCGCGATGGACCAGCGCGGGTCGCTGAAGAAGGCGCTCGGGGCCGCGAAGGGGGGCAGCGCCACCGACGCGATGATGGAGGAGTTCAAGGCCATCGTCACCGAGGTGTTGACCCCGCACGCCTCGGCCATCCTGCTGGACCCGCAGTGGGGCATCGACCCGTCGAAGAAGCGTTCGTCGAACGCCGGTCTCTTGCTCGCCTACGAGGAGAGTGGCTACGACAACACGCGGCCCGGTCGCCTCCCGGACCTGCTGCCACACTGGTCGGTGCGTCGCTTGCAGGCGGCCGGCGCCGACTGTATCAAGGTGCTCATCTACTACACGCCATACGACGTGACCGCCGTCAACGAGGAGAAGCACGCGTTCATCGAGCGGATCGGCGACGAGTGCCGCGCCAATGACATCCCGTTCTTCCTCGAGTTCGTCGGTTACGACCACGATGGTGGCGACGAGAAGGGGGCGGAATTCGCCGCAGCGAAGCCGGACGTGGTCGCGGGGAGCATGGCCGAGTTTTCGAAGGAACGCTACGGCGTCGACGTGATGAAGGTCGAGATTCCCATCAACATGAAGTTTGTCGAAGGGACCGCCAGCTTTCAGGGGACCAAGGTCCACACGAAGGACGAAGCGCTCGGCCTCTTCCGAAAGACGGCCGAGGTAGCCCAGAAGCCGTTCATTTACCTGTCGGCCGGCGTCAGCAACGCGGAGTTCACCGAGTCGCTCGAGTTAGCGGGCGAGTCGGGCGTCGAGTTTGCCGGTGTGCTGTGCGGTCGTGCCACCTGGAAAGACGGGATTCCGATCTATGCCGAGCAGGGGGGCGACGCTTTCCGCGGGTGGCTGCAGACCGACGGCGTGAAGAACATCGGCAACGTCAACGACGTGTTGCGATGTGCCACGTCGTGGTTCGGTGCGTACGAAACTGAGGCGGTTACAGTTTAGGCCTCGCGAGACATCTCCGCCAGGCCGGCGTGCCCTACCACTATCAACCGGCGGTGCTCGAGGCGCTGTCAGGTCACGGCGTTCGGCCGAAGGCCACCACCCCGCCGGCGCTGGTCCACGAGTTCGTGAGCGATCTCTACCGCTTCGAGCTCCGCAAGCTTCGCGCGCGGCAGGTACGCGGCGAGATCCCGAAGCACGACTACTCCCGGCACGTGGTTGAGCTGCGGAAGCAGTATGTGCTCGTCTCGGTGCCGATCCGGCACTGGACCACTGGACGATAGACGAGCACCGAGGGTGGCTTCTACCTCGGGATACTGAAGGTGACCGCGCCGGGACGCCAATGGCGTGGCGTCATCGCGCCGAGCATCTCGCGGTGCGTTGGCGAGCCGTACGGGATTGGGCCGGTATGCAGGTCGAATCCGTCCACCACCTTGATCGCGGGCGCGCGACCGTAGACCTCGATGTAGTAGCTCAAGCGTAGAAGGTTCCGGCCCTCGGTGGTCTCCGGGAGTTCGGCCAGACGTCGCTTGATTCGTTCGAGCGAGACGGGAAGCTCGATCGCATCGAGGGCCGGCGAGCCCGCGTCGTCGTCAGGGGTCGGCTCTTGAGCCACGGCTCTGTCCGCGCTGAGCGCGAGTGCGCACGCGACGAGGATGACGACGCCAAGACACGTGGTTCGCATATTGCCGTGATGGAAGGCAGGCAATCTACAAGCTACGTCTGCGCGGCAGGCCTGTCAAGCGCACAAGCATAGGCACGCTCACGGGGATGCGCTGTTAGGATCGACGGGTGGTGTCGATTGGAGTTGTCGCGCTGCTATGTCTGCTCTTGGCGGGCGTACTCTGGCGCATGAGCCACGCGCTGGGCCGCGAAGCGATGGCGCACCAGCGGCTGATGGCCACGCTTGAGAGCACCGACGCCGGTCTCGCGATCTGGGATGCGTCGGGGCGGCTCACGGCCTGCAACGACCGGTTCCGCGAGTTTTATCCGTCGGTGACGCTGAAATCAGGCCTTGAGTTCGAGGACCTTGTGCGGTTTACCGCCACGCGCGCGGTGGTGGTGGTGCCGGAGCACGAGATGGCCGCGTGGATCGGGACATGGCTCGGTCGTCTCGGTCAGATGTCTCACGACATCGTTCGTACTCCCGACGACCGCTGGATCGAGGTGCGTACGAGTCCAACCGAACGCGGCGAGACGCTCTTGATTTACACTGACGTCACGGCGGCTCGGACCGCCGCCGCCGCCGAGTCGACACGGCACGATCGCTCGGCCGGGCAATCCGCGAATCTAGAGATGCTGCGACACGCGGTCGCGATCGGCCGCGACTCGACGTCCTTCCATCGGGCCGCGCGCGAGATGATCGAGCTGGTCGGCCTGTGGGGGAAATGGCAGGCCGGCACCGTCTACCTAGCCGCCGCCGACGGGGGAGGGCGTCTGAGCTCCACTGGTGTCTGGTTCGTGTCGGACGAGTCGGTCATGTCGCCCGAGGCGCGGCGGGAGATCGATGCGTGCGCCGACGACCCTGATGATGTGCTGCGGCAGACGTTATCCGCCAGGCGGCCCGTCTGGATCGGTAACCTGGGCGTCGACCCGCGGTTGTCAGAGGCACGTCGGCACGCGCTCGCGTCTGCGCGATCGCTGTGCGCCATCCCGCTCGTGTCAGAGGACCGTGTGGTCGCTGTTGTCGAGTGGTATGGCCGTGAGGCGGAGACGCCCGACCAAACGCGGGAAGCGCTCATGTCGGACGCGATCGGGCAGCTCGCGCACGTCTTCGTGCGCGAGCGAGGGAGTGTGGGGGAAGCGCCGGAGACTCAGCCGTTGACGGAGGGCGATATTCCCCCGGTCTGAGCTTGGATGCGGGCGAGGAGGGCTGCGACCGATGCTTCGACGGCATCGCTCCCGTCGATGATGACGTCGGCAAACTGACGTGTCGGCTCGACGTGTGCCAGGTACATCGGTCGTACAGTCTGTACCCACTGCGCGCGAACCGACTTCTCGCTGCGGCCGCGGTCGTCGAGGTCACGATCGATCCGGCGTGCCAGCGCCAGCTCCTCTGTCGTGGTGACGAAGACGGCGACGTCGCACCGCTCCCGGAAGGCCGGCCAATGGAGCGCCAGCATGCCTTCGACCACGACGTGCCGTTCGGCAGAGATGCGTGTCGTCTCGCTGAGTCGACGGTGGGTCCGATAGTCGTACGTCGGGCGCGCAACCACGCCCCCGGCCAACAGCTCGCGGACGTGTGTGTCGAGGAGCGACACGTCGAACGCATCAGGCGAGTCGTAATTGATCGCCTCGCGCGCCTCCGGTGTCACCGACGTGTGGTCGTGGTAGTAGGCGTCAATAGGGACAACCGCCGTCGCCGAGCGTCCCAGCGCGTCTGCCAGATGCTGGGCGATGATGGTCTTCCCGGCCCCGGAGCCTCCACCGATCAAGATGAATGTTGACCGTGGCACTTAACTAACTAATAGACGGGCCTTTCAGCCCCGAACCCTGCCGCGGTCACTCGCGGGGGCCCCATATGCCCCGCTCCGTTCTCGCGGGGGCGCGCCGCGCCCCGGGGGAAAGCGCACGAGAAACGTTGATTGTGCTCGAGGGCGACATTCCCCCAGTCCGATCATGCTGACCGCAACGCCGCTTCCACCCGCGCGTACTCGTCCTCGAGCGGCGTGAGGTCGATGCCATCGGTCTGTCCGTGTTTGGCGACTCGTTCGACGTTCGCACACAGCTCGGCGAACGGAGCCGATCCGATGTTGCCAGCGCTCCCCTTGAGCGCATGCGCCGCGCGCGCGGTGGCCTGGTGGGCGTCGCCGCCACACACGTCGTCGCGAAGCGCCGCCAGCCTCTTTGGCGTATCGTCGAGAAAGAGGTTGATGAGCTCTGTCAGCACGTCCGGCCCGTCTGGCTGCTGCAGCTCGCGGAGCACCTCGAGCACCGCATCGTCGCCCGCCGGCCGGTGGGGCGCATTCATGACGGCGTGTCCCACGCGGTCGGTATAGAATCCCCGCCATGACCGACGCGGAGACGGCCGGACGACCCGTAGGCACTGAACCGCATCGGCCCCGGTCTGAGAGCGCCGCACCCGACCTGCGGGAGCATGGTGCGCCGGTGCGCGGCAAGCCCCAAACCTCGACTCGTCGGCTGTTCGTCCAGTTGCATGTCCTTACCGGATGCCTCGAGACGCGCACGGTTGTTGACGCCGTGCGCGCGAGTGGTCTCGACGCCGCCGTCTATGCCGACCTCAACGACCCGCGGGGCGTCGGGGTCCTACTCATGAGCGAAGATCCGTCGCGGTTCTCCGACGCCGGGCGGACCTTGCTCGTCGGCCTGCCGTTCGCCGACCTGACCCCGCGTCCGGATCTTACGATGATCGGTCGGACCTATTCGTCCGGACGCGAGGCTGACCTCGACGATTTCTTGCTGTACAAGGTGCCGCGCAACGTGCTCAACCCGGACTACCCGTGGGCCGTCTGGTATCCGCTGCGCCGGATCGGCGCCTTCAACCAGCTGCCGCGTGCCGAGCAGGGCAAGATCCTGATGGAGCACGGGATGCTCGGGCGTCGGTACGGCGAGGCCGGATACGCCGCTGACGTGCGTCTCGAGTGTCACGGCCTCGATCGCGATGACAATGAGTTCGTGATCGGTCTCATCGGACCTGAGCTCTTCCCGTTGTCGAAGCTCGTCAAGGACATGCGGTCGACGCGACAGACATCGGAGTTCATCCAGCAGATGGGTCCGTTCTTCGTCGGTAAGACGCTCTATCAGTCCGCTCCGCCCGACGCTTCGTCGAGCTGACGCCCTCCGAGTTCCGTGGACAGGCCACTAGGCGTCCTCTGATACGATTGCCGCGATGTCCATGCCGAGCGGTGACACCGCAACCGACCAGCTGAATCAGCTTCCGCTTCCAGATACCAGTCCGCGCGGCCTACTGAGTGGCTTTGGTCCCGGCATGCTGCTCATGATGACCGGCATCGGAACGTCGCATCTCCTCACCGCGCCGGCGGCCGGCGGCCGCTTCGAGTACGCGCTGCTCTGGTGCATTCCGGTGGCGTATATCTTCAAATACTACGGCTTCGAGATGGCGTTTCGGTTCACCAACGCTACCGGCCGCAGCATGCTGGACGCCTACTCGACGGCGCCGGGCAAGTGGCCGCTCTGGTACGTCCTCGTGACCACCGTCATTCAATGTGCGCTGGGCCAGGCGGGGCGACTCGTGGCGGCGGCCGCGGTCTGCTACGCCTTCTTCAGCGTCTACCTCGGCCTCGAAGTTGCGTTGCCGGTCTATGGGTTTTTCATCGGGGTGGCGGCCGTCACGTTCATTCTCCTCGGCCGCTACAGCGTTATGGAAGTGGTGACGAAGTTCCTGGCCGGTCTCCTGTTGGTGTCGACGGTTGGCGTTTACTTCGTGGAGCCAGCGCCGCTCTCGGCGTTTACGCATTTCGTCCAGTTCGAGATTCCTGGCGGGTCGTGGCTCGTGATTGCGGCCTTCCTGGGACTGCTGCCGACCGGGATCGACGTGTCGCTGCAGGCGTCGGAATGGGGCAAGGCGAAGAAAACAGGGATGGGGCGTATTCGGGAGCAGCTCGAGCAGATGGGCCTCGCTCCAAAGTTCGATCCGATGTCCTCGCCCAAGGAGGACCTGAGTGTCGACACCGCGGCGCTTCCCGCGCATGCGCGCGAGTACTGTCGCCGCTGGTTCCGGATCGGGGAGCTCGACTTCGGTTTCGGTCATGTCGTTTCCTTCATCATCGCCTGTGTGTTTGTCTTGCTCGCGGCGGTCTGGATGTATCCGAGCGAGGTGGCAGGGACCGCGGTGATCGGGGAAATTGGCTTGATCTTCAACGACAGCGTCGGCCCGGTGATGATGATGGTGTTCTTCGCCGGCGCGTTCGCCGCCACCTTCTCGACCGCCTTCAACTACTTCGACGGGTGGCCCCGCGTCGTTGGCGCCTGCTGCCGTAATCTCTTCAGGAAAACGGCCGGTCTGCGTGGAATTGCCCAAGACGATCTGACGCCTGAGCATCGGCAGCGCTGGTACTCCGAGTTCAACATCTACCGGGCGACGATGCTTTACTCGCTGGTCGCCTCGGTGGCGATCGTCGCCGGGTTACCGCGTCCGGTGTTTCTCGTCTTGGTCTCGTCCGCGCTGGCGTTGTTCGTCGCGCCGGTCGTCTTCTTCCTCAACGTTTATTACTGCGTGAGTGTCATTCCAAAGTCGGACGCCGTGTTCTATCCGTCACCGATGGTCCGGGCGTTCGCCTGGCTCAGTCTTGTCGTCTTCACCGGGCTGACAGCCCTCGTGATTTTGGCTCGCGTGTTCCGGGTGACGCTGTTTGGTGGCTAGTCAGACTCCTGGCACGTGGCCGACGACGGCAGTCGCGGCGGTGGCGGTGGTGACCCTCGCCGTGGCCCAGCCGGTCGGTGCCGAGCTGACGCTCGAGATTTCCCATCGGGCCCGCGCCGTTCATCCAGGTGAGGTCGTGGTGTTGGAAGTGCATCCGTCGGAGGCGCCCGCGACGCTGCGGGCCACCGCGTTCGGCGAATCGGTGCGTTTCTTTCCGATCTCTGGCGACGACGATGACGATGACGATACCTGGGCTGCGCTCATCGGCATCGACTTGACCACGGAGCCGGGTGCGCACGCCGTGGCGATTCGCGCGACGGCGCGTGACGGGACCACGGCACGCCGGACCTACACCCTCGACGTGGAGCCAAAAGAGTTCCCGACGCGGCGCCTCAACGTCGACTCGAGCTTCGTCAGTCCGCCGCCCGAGGTGATTGACCGGATCCAACGCGAAGCAAGACAGCTTGCCGGGATCTTTGCGACGGCGACCGAGGAGCGACTGTGGGAGGGCGGATTCCTACGCCCCGTGCCTGGCGATTCGACGAGCAGCTTCGGCCGTCGCAGCGTCTTCAATGGCCAGCCGCGTAGCCCGCATAGCGGCACCGATTTCCGTGCACCCGAGGGGACCCCGATCAAGGCGCCAAACGAGGGGGTCGTCGTGCTCGCGACCGATCTCTATTTTTCTGGCAACGTCGTCATCCTTGACCACGGCTGGGGGCTCTACTCCTATTTCGCCCATCTCTCGTCGATCGATGTGGCGGAAGGGGATCGGGTCGGCCAGGGGACCGTGGTCGGGAAGGTCGGCGCCACCGGACGCGTGACCGGGCCGCACTTGCACTGGACCGTGCGACTCGACGACGCTCGTGTCGACCCGCTGTCGTTGATGCAGCTTTTCCCCGCGAACTAAGCACAGCCCGGGACGATATCGCCCCCCGCTCGGACGCCACTCGCGCACATCCCTCCAGAATCCGGCTCGCCTCGGGGAGGATCCAGCCGCTAGCAGATACAAGGTGCTTCGTCTCGCCAAAGGCAGATGGATTCTTCCGGGACATGCCCGAGCGGCGCCCTGGAGAGCCCGCCCGTTCGCCCCGGACGCGGCAGCCCAGATTCCCCTCTCTAGGTACGATCAGGACGCGCACGGCGCGCCCCCGGCGGCACGGAGTGGGGCACTTGGGGTCCCCGCGAGTGCCCGCGACGGGCGTCCGAGGCAGTCAGCCCCGTCTAAAAAATAAGGCGCAGCCCGCCCGCCAGGTGGGTGCCGCCAAGCTCGAGCGCCTGCTGTGCCTGGCCCGCGATCTCGACATGCGACGTCCCTCGGCTGTACCGCAGCACGACCGCCAGCGCGAAGTGGTCGAGGACGAAGTAGGACGCGTCCAACCCGACGTTGAAGCCGAGCTCCGCGCTGTCCGCCTTGATGGTGCGGTATCTGACGATGTCGACTTCGTCGAAGTCGAATCCACGCTCCGACGTGACGATTTCCGACACCAGGTCGTGGCTGATGTCGAATATCGTCGGTCCGAAGAAGCCCCGTACCAAGAAATCGTCCGCGATGACATGCCAGTACTGCGCCTGGATGTGGACGGCGATCTCCCGGCGGGTGATGCCGCCGGCCAATCCCGTCGTCATGCGCGGAAAGGAGAAGAAGAACGGGTGCGGCACCTCGGCCTCGACCGTCGCCGTCATCAGCTTGTTGAAGTGCGACACATCGACGCCGACCCCCATCCGTTTGTAGAGCCGCACGGCGATGCTGCCGTCGAACGCGGTGTCGGTCGTGATGTCATAGCTCGCCGTGAACTTGCCCGTTTCCTGAAAGAGCTCGAAATCGACTTTGTGCAAAATCGAGTCCTTGACGAACTGAATGCCGCCGCTGACGCCGACCAGGAGCCGCCGGTCTTCGAGCGTCTGGGCCGCCACCGGGAAGCTGGTCAAAAGGGCGAGCGCCGTCCCCAGGAGGACGGAAACCCGAGGGCCGTATCGTCGCGTCGTTGCCATCTGTATGGGTTGTCTCCTCGTCTTTCTTAGACGGGGCCGGCGGCCCAGAACCCCGCCGCTAGCCGGGGCCCAACGCCCGGCGCCGCTCCGGCGGGGGCGCGCCGTGCGCGCCCGGCGCTCACTCGACACCAACGGCGGTCCACGCCTCTCGAATCGCCCGCTCTACGTCGTGTCCGGCGCCGAACATATCACGGGCCGACTGGAGCGTCGTCGCGCGAGCGACGGCAAACGTCGCATCGGCCGGCATCAGCATCGTGAACGCGCGGTAGAACGCCTGCTCCACCTGGGCGCGGTTCTGACTACCGACGCCCCGGACCGACAGTCCCGACGTACGGTTGATGCCGCCCTCGATCGCGAGATAGAAGGCGTGGCCGGCGATGAGCGAGTTGATGTGGACGCCACCATTATCGGAGCTGCCGAGAAACCGGATCGAGTAGTGGTCCGGGTCGTTGTACGAGAGCGGATCGACGAGCGATCGAAAGCCGTACGGCCTCCGCACGTCTTCGCCGACGAGGTAGTCGGCCCGTTCAGGGGGGTGGCGTCCGCTCTCGGCCATGAAGAACTCGACCGAGACGCCGATGATGTCCGAGAACGCTTCGTTCAACGCTCCAGATTCGTTCTGATAGATCAGACCCGACGTATGGTCTGTCACTCCGTGCGCCAGCTCGTGCGACACGACATCGAGCCCGGCGGCGAAGAAGTCGAAGCTCTGCCCGATACCGGCCGGGAGGCCCTCACCGTAGACCACGATGCCGTCAGGACCGCAGTCGCCGCAGTAGAACGCGTTGACAAAGTAACTGAAGTAGATATCGTCCGGGACCGTGAGGAAGTCACGACGATCGACCGGGTGCACGACGCTGACGATCGGTCCGTCACGGCCGTCGAGACCGCGTCTACCGAATCGGTCGTTCAGATAGTCGTACGTCCAACCGGCCCCGACGTGACCGTCGACCAGAACGCCGTCGGTCCAATTGTTGTCGCCGTCCTCCCCGATGTCGCTGGCTCGGAACACGCCGCTGCCGAACAGAATGTCCTCCAGCCGCTCCCAATCGCCGTTCATGTCGTAGGTGGTAATCTGCGGCGGTCGCAGCACGTCGATTGTCCTGAAGCCACCCCCCATCGGCCGGACACTGATCTTCTTGGCGTCGCCTTTCACGCCGTGACCCTTGCCGACCATGCAGGTGTCGCAGGGGAGGCCGTCATTGTTGGTCTGGATCGCGCTGTACTCCCGCACCATCGCACCGGTGTGGGCGTCGACGAAACAGACGCGGGGACCGTCTGGCCCGACCGCGGTCAGCTTGTACACCAGACGAAACGTCCCGGTGTCGTCTTCCAGGATCAGCAGCTCCGGACCGGCATTCCCCAGCGGCGCGAATCCAAAACGCGATGCCATGTGCGTGGGCAGGCTGTCGGTTGGGAGCGTGGGCTCGGTATCGATCGCGACGCTCGGATACACCTGACCGAACACCGACATCGTGAGCCCCGAGGCGGTTTGACGTGTCACGTCCGCCCCAAAGATCCGTACGCCGTTATGGAACTGGGCAAAACGCTCGTGCAGCCGATCCGGCATCAATGTGTCTGACACGACGTCGGTGACCCGCAGGTCGCCGACGCGCACCATCCGGTCGACGAGCGTGTCGGTCTCGCGCAGCCCGGTTGGCTCCGTCGCCTCGAGGACGAGCGCTTCGGCCAAACCGGCCGTTTGTAGTGCAGGGCGTGCGGTCGCGAGTACGGCCAACATGGCGGTCGCGCCGAGCACGCTGGCAAGCCGTGTCATGGCGTCTACGCCTCCCCTCGCAGGCTCGGTCTCTTCAAGCACCCTGACACACGAGGGTAACACGCGCTCACTGCATCACTTCTGTGAGCACGCTCACCAATGCTCGCATGTCGTCGGCATCGTTGTAGAGATGGGGAGCGACCCGGATCGCGCTGCCGCGCAGCGAGACCGATATCTTCCGCGTGGCGAGCTCGGTGGCGAGCCGTCGCGGGTTGGCGGCCGGCGGGAGGCGTACCCCGAGGAGGTGGCCCGCCCGCCACTCGTCATCCTCCATCCGGCAACCGAGTGCTCGCAGCGCCGGGACCGTGTCGCGGGTGAGCGCGGCCGTGTGCGCGGCGATCGTCGCCGGACCCCACTCGAGCACCTGCGTCAATGCCGCCTCGAGCATCGGTAGCATCACGAAATTCGACCGTTCGCCGACGTCGTAGCGAATGGCGCCCGGCCGGTAGGTGTCGCGGTAGTTCACGAGACCGGTGAAATCATCGCTTCCCTCTCGCGTGATCCAGCTCTCCTCCAGCGGAATACCGTCGTCGTACGCTTCCCCGAAGTACGCGACGCCGAGTCCGTAGGGGCCGGTGAGCCACTTGTACCCCGCACAGATCACGGCATCGGGCCGCACCTGCGTTACATCGAACGGTCGGGCCCCGATGGACTGCGTGCCATCGACGACGAGACGCGCGCCCACCGCCCGTGCTCGCGCGCTGACGGCGTGGAGGTCGAATCGGAGGCCGTCGGTCCAGTGCAGCTCGGGGACGACGACGACCGCAGTCGTCCGATCGATCGCGGAGAGGAGTGCATCATTCCACGCGGCGGCACGTGACCCATCGGTGGATGGTGCGGCGACGACCCGCAGCGAGGCACCACTGTCGGCACACGCCCGGCGCCAGGTGTACACGGCGCTTGGGAATTGCTCCTCGATCATCACGACCTGTTGCGATGGCGTCAGCGTCGTGTTTCGGGCGACCGTCGCCATCCCATACGAGACGGCCGGGACAATCGCAATCCGTCGTGGGTCGGCGGCGTTGATGAGGGTCGCAAACAGCTGTCGCACGCGCATCGCCGGATCGAAAAAGTCAGCGACGTCGATTTGGCTCGGGCATGCCAGCCGTTCGAGCGCGTGCTGGCCAGCCAGGGCTACGCGCTTCGATGCGGGAGCCATGTAGGCGCAGTTCAAGTAGTGCGAATCAGTCTGAAGCGAAAAGAGGGACGAGTAGTGAACCATCGAAGTTGACCGGTCAGCTATACCTTCCAGCAAGGCGCAACAGCACGGTCTCACTTTCCGGTAGGACGCTGAGGTCGTTACGGACCTTCGCCAGCGTGAGCAATCCGTGGATGGCGGCGACGAGGCCGTTGGCAGTTGCCCCGACGTCCGGCATGTCCAGCGCCCCCGACTCGCGGCCCGCGGCCAGCATCGCCTGGAACGCACGGCGTTGTCGTTCAAAGAGCTGGCGGATGGCGGTGACCACCTCCGCGTCGTGCCCTCCGAGCTCAGCCGCCACATTGCCGAGCAACGAGCCGCGCACCTGCCCGGACGCCTCCCAATCGGCGTAGTGGTAGGCAAAGAGCTCGCGGAGGTAGCGCCGAAATTCGCCAATAGGTTCCACCGGCTGCTGCTGCTCCCACGTCCGAAGGATGCCCGTTTCATCCCAAACGCTGGACAGGACCTCGAGGAGAAGGTGACGCTTTGACGGAAAGAAGTGGTAAAAGCTGCCCTTGTTGACGTCCGCCGCCGAGCAGAGCTCGGCCACGCCGACGGCCTGATAGCCGCGCTCGTGAAAGAGGCGTCTGGCGGTGGCGGCAAGGCGAGCGCGGGCATCACTACGTCTACCCACACGCAAAGCATAGTCGTTCAAAGATGACCGGTCAACTACAACAGTTGACTCGGTTGTCGCTTCATCGGTGTCGGCTCGTCCGGCCCCGGGGGTTCCAGCCGCGGTGTTCAGAGTGTTATTCTCGACGTTCGAAACGGAGGTCGTCGTGACAGATCGGGCTCTCATCACCGGTGTTCTATTCGCCAGTGTCCTCCTATCTGGGTGCGCAGGCGGGTCGCCGGAGGACGCGTTAGTCGAGAAGGCGCGCGCCATTCACGAACGGGTGCTGACGCTCGACACTCACATCGACATCCCGTTCAACTACGCGACCCGCGAAGTCGACCCTGGCGTGCCGAATGACTTCCAGGTGGATCTGACCAAGATGCGCGCCGGCGGACTCGACGCCGGGTTTTTCATCGTCTATGTCGGCCAGACCGAGCGGACTCCGGAGAACGAGACGGAGGCCAAGGCCGGTGCGATGACGAAATTCGACGCCATCCATCGGATGGCGGAGGAGATGTATCCGGACGAGATCGAGGTCGCCTACTCCGCAGACGACGTGGAGCGCATCGCCGCCAGTGGCAAGCTCGTGGTGGCGATCGGGATCGAGAACGGCTTTGTGATCGGTCGCGATCTGTCGCTGCTCAAGACCTATTTCGATCTGGGCGCCCGCTATATGACGCTTGCGCACGGCGGACACAACGACATTGCCGACTCCGCCACGTCTGACCTCGACGCGGAGCATGACGGCGTGAGCGCGTTTGGCGAAGAGGTGATCGCGGAGATGAACCGACTCGGCATCATGGTCGACGTGTCCCACATCTCGCGAGCGGCGATGATGGATGCCGTTCGGTTGTCGCAGGCACCGGTGATCGCGTCGCATTCGAGTGTCCGCGCGCTGATGGATCACGCGCGGAATCTCGACGACGAGCAGCTCGTGGCACTGCGCGACAACGGCGGGGTGATGCAGACCGTGGCGCTCGGCGCCTTTCTCACCGAATCGGCCGCCAGACGCCGTCGGGAGTACACGAGCATTCGCCGGGGGTTCGGCATGATTCCGGGGCAGCCGCCGGAGGAGATCGGAGCGGAGCAGTACGAGGACTACATGGGTCGGATGGAAGCGCTCGATGCGCGCTACCCCGATGCCACCGTGGCCGACTTCGTCGACCACATCGATTACGCCGTCGAGCTGATCGGGATCGACCATGTCGGTATCAGCTCAGACTTTGATGGTGGCGGTGGGATCCCGGGGTGGAACGACGCCAGCGAAACGTTGAACGTGACCGTCGAGCTCGTACGACGAGGCTATCGCGAAGAAGACATTGCGAAGCTCTGGGGGGGGAATTTGCTCCGGGTGCTTCGCGAGGCGGAGGCCGTGGCGGCCAGCCTCCAACGTTAGAGGGCGCGCACGTGCGCGCCCCGCCGGAGCGGCGCCTGGCAATGGGCCCCGGCTAGCTCCGGCGGCGGGGTTCGGGGCGGCTAGCCCCAACTGAACAAGGACGCGGAGTGGGGCCTTGGGGTCCCCGCGAGTGCCGGCGACGGGGTTCGGGGCAGTCAGCCCCGATTGATATTAAACGCATGGCACGGGGCACGGCATCGATCCAGATGTCCTGCCGGCTGTTGCCGGAGAAGTCGTTCCCCGACAGGCGCATGACGTCCTCCGGCGGGAACTCCGTGGTGCCGAAGTTCCAGATGTAGATCCCAAAGTAGTTACCGGTGCTGACGTTCCCTTCGAGCACGTAGCCGGCCGGCCGCTGGATGTCTTCGTCGCTCACTTCGATCCCCGGACCGAGGTTGTTTTGGATGATGTTGCCACGCAGCGTGACGTCACGGCCGCCGTCGAGCCAGATTCCGCCGTCCCACCAGTCGTCCGCGCTCACATCGAGGTCGTTGTCGGTGATCTGGTTACTTTCGACCAAGATGTCGATCAAGTCTTCGACCAAGATGCCGCCGCCGTTGTTGGCGTACGACCTGTTGTTCCGAATGACCGACTGCCGCATCCCGTATCCGTTGATACTGGTCCCGGCGGTATTGAAGGGCCGCGGGCTCGGTCCGTTTCGATACACGTCGTTGTTCTCGATGCGCAGGTTGCTCGACTCGTCGAGATGCATGCCGTAGCCTTCGACCCATCCGATCGTCGGTGCGAATCCGTTGTCGTGCACCGTCACGTTGTTGACCGTGATGTGGTCACTCAACACGACGACAAGCCCGATATCCGTGTAGTCGCGCAGCGTGAGGTGTTCGAACGTGACGTGCCGCACATTCCTCGCACCAGATACCGCTGGCGAGGTGGCGGCCCCCGGAGAGCACGGTGGCCGGACCCTCCCCCGTGATTCTGATGGGTGCGGCCGACGTGCCGCGCAGTGTGGTCATGACGCTCTCGGTATACAGCCTCGTACGGATGAGGACGGTGTCACAGGGCTGCGCGCGGCTGAACGCTTCGCGGACTGTGCGGAGCGCCGAATCGCGTGTTCGGCCATCAGCGGCGTCATCGCCGTTGGCCCACTCGTAGCTGTCGGCGGATCCAACCGCGGGAGTGGCGTCGAGCGTCGGTGGCGCTGGCGAGGGTGTCGTTGGTCCCCCGCCACAAGCGTGGGCGATCAATACCGCGAAGACGCTCGTCGTCAGACGACCGATGCGTCTGCACGCTATTGTAAAGATTATAGTGCGCGGCTTATCAGACGATGGTCGGTGGCTCGACCACTTCCAAGAACTCCGGGTGTGCGTCAGCGAACTCGATACCGGCGCGGTAGGTGGCGGCGTCACGACCGAGCTCCAGCGCTGACCACGTGATCGACGCCGGCGGGAGCGCCGTCGACCAGGAGTGCGGCGCCATTCGGCATCCTGACGCGGCGCGCTCGACGAATCGGACCGGGCGCCTGCTGCATCGGTCGGGTGAGGTTGGACAACATCGCGCCGCTCGCCGGTCCCGACAGGCCAAAGGCCGCAGACCGGTCCGCTGGAAGCAGGCGGATCTCGACGTGCGAGAGCTCGGGATCGGTTATGAGGTGCCGCACCAGCGCTTCGCCGCGAGACGTGTTCGCAAACATCTGGTCGAGCACGACGATGTGCGGCCGGCGTCGCTAGATGACATCGAGGGCATGCTGTGCGTCCGAGTCGGCAAACGCGAGGAGATCGTTCGGCGTCGCCGTGCGGCCGTCCCACCGGGCCAGGACGTCCTCGGGGGCGATGAACACCGTGGCCGATTCGTCCGCCGGCGGGGCGCCGGTGTTGATGCCATGGGTCATGGGGCCTCCTGTCCCGTCATCAAGCAAGGTCGACGCCAGGCCGATTTGGAGTGCCTTCACCGTCGATTCCGAGTGACGTCAACGGCATCGGTCCGGCCGCGCCCGGCCGATGAGACAATCTCGTTGACCCGATCACGTTCTTGAAAGTCACGACGGCGGCGGTTCCCGCGACGGTCCGGTTCGCGTAGACTGTGTGTCGCTTCGCTTCGGAATCGCATGACCGTCCGGACCACCCATACGCTGCCGTCGGCGCTCGACCCCGACCAACTCTGCCAGTGGCTCGGAGCGGCGACGAGTGACGCCGCCACGGTCTTTCTCGACTACGACGGTACGCTGACCCCCATCGTCGATCGGCCTGAGCAAGCGACGCTTGCGGTCTCGACGCGCGACCGTCTCGTCCGGCTTTCCGAGCGCGGTCCGGTCACCATCGTCACCGGCCGCGACATCAGCATCGTGCGGAAGTTCGTGCAGCTCGACCAGTTGGGCTACGCCGGCTGCCACGGCCTCGATATCGAAGGCCCGGTCGGCAGCGGACTGCGATATGAGGTTGCGTCTGGGCTGTTGCCGGTGCTCGATGATGCGGAGGCCGATCTCCGACGGCGCCTGGACGGGATCGCCGGCGCGATTGTCGAGCGGAAGCGCTACAGTCTCTCGACGCACTATCGTCTCGTCGGTCCGGGCGATGCCTCGCGTGTCGACGCCGCGGTACGGGAAGTCGGGCACGGCCATCCGCAGCTCCGACGCGAAGGCGGCAAGAAAGTGTTCGAGCTGCGTCCAGACGTCGAGTGGGACAAAGGGAGCGCGGTGGCGTGGATGCTCGAAGCAACGTCGCGTCCATCGGGCGCGGCGACGTACATCGGCGACGATCAAACCGATGAACATGCATTCGAGCTGTTATCGGGGAGGGGCGTGCCGATCGTCGTCGCGCACGCCGACCGTCCGACCGCGGCGCGATATCGCGTGCGCAACCCGGACGAGGTCATGCAGGTCCTCGACCGCATCCTCGACGCGCTGGTGCACGCGACATCACCCCGTCGCGTGACACAGATCTGACGCAACTGAAACAGGTGTAAGAGCTTGCGCGGCTGCTGCCGACCGATGCACGATCTTCGACTCGCTCTCGACCCACGACATCAATCGTCGTTCGTTGTTGCGGTTCTTCTCTTCTTCCCCATGACGGCGTCCGCAGCGTCGCCCTCTACGAGTCCCACGCCGCCCGGCTTGATACCGGCACAGGAGGCAGCCGCGGCAGATGGCCAGGACGAGGCTACACCGGCTGAGTCGGGTGAAGAGGCCGAGACCGAAGAGCAAGACAGGGAGCCGGCCGGGTGGTGGGAGCGTATCCGGCTGAGCGGCGATTTCCGGTCGAGATACGAAGGCTTCTACCAGAGTGAACAGGCCACGCGCAACCGCTTCAGGATGCGTCTGCGGCTCCGGCTCGATACCCAGATTAACGACGACACGCGCGTCAGCATCCAGGTCGCCAGCGGCGATCCGGGGACCCCGGTCTCGACGAACCAGACCTTCACCGGTTTCCTCCGTCCCAAGCCGTTCAGCCTCGACCGCGCCTTCGTGGCGTACAACCCGCAGGCGACATCGGCGATGACGCTCGGGATCGGAAAATTCGGGTTGCCGCTGACCCGTACGCAGATGATCTACGACGACGATCTCAACGTGGAAGGCGGCTGGGAGGCCGTGACGTTCAATGCTACCGATACGGTCGGCATCAACCTCGTCGGCGTACAAACAGTGGTCAACGAGTTTTCGCGTGCGGGGGATACCTACATGCTCGGCGGCTACGGCGCGGTCAACGTCGACCTCGGTCGCACTGCGTTTCAGGTCTCCGGAGCGAACTACAGTTGGACCAACGTCGATTCCATCGCCCGCGCGACCGCCATTCTCGCGCCGATCACCGCCATCCTGACCAACGAGGTCGTGAAGGACGCGGACGGCGTCGTCACCGGATACGCCTCGAAGTTCAACGTGGTCGACGTCATCGGGGAGGCGTCGTTTCGGTTCGGTGAACGCAACTATCCGGTGCGTCTGCTCGCTGAATACTCGCGCAATACGCGCGCCGCCAACGACCGCGACAGCGGATTCTGGACCGAGGCGGAGTTCGGATCGGCGCGCGACGCCGGATCGTTCGAAGCGTCCTACACCTACGGGTGGATCCAGCAAGACGTGACGCTGTCGGCGTTCGTCTTCAGCGACATGCCGGGGACCAACCTGCGCCTGCACATGATCAACACCTCGTGGATGCTGCTGCCAAACCTCAGCTGGGACGTGACGATTCACATCTCCAAGCGGCTGCACCCAGAGACTGGCCAAAACCCGAACTGGCTCGTTCGACCCCATATCGCGGTCGTGGTCCGTTTCTAACGTGAGGTGCACGTGCGCGTGGCGGTTCGAGCGGCTCGTGGGCAGGTTCGGAGCGACTTCGGCGAGCGAGCGGCCTAGCACTGGTCTCTCTCGGAATCCGCGTCGTCCTTGAGACGGAGCCTGCGGCCCCGAACCCCGCCGCCGGCACTCGCGGGGCCCCCTCGCCCCGCTCCGTGTCCGGCGGGGCGCGCTGTGCGCGCCCTGATCGTACCGAGCGATACCTGGCTGCTTCTCACCACGCGAGAGAGCGAGCGAGGGGGTCTGGGGGAAGCGCGTGAGGCTGGGCCGTGTCGACCGAGCGCGATATTCCCCCAGTCTGAACTGGGACACGCGCCGTTGCTGAATAGCTGTTGCTCGCCGTGTATGGAGTACCCAGTGCGGTCGGAGGCGACGTTTTCAGGCGGACCGATCTGGTGTCCGGAGTGACGCCACGGCCGTGGCTGCCGTACGCGTGCCTGCGGTCAAGGCGCGTCCGCTACGCACTAACGAAATGCGCGTTAGCCAGCCACGGTCGCAGCAGGTCCAGGCGGTAGCCGCTCGAGCAGAAACGTTCGCAGTAAACGGAACGCATGGCCCCGATGGCTCACCGCCCCCTTGCGCTCGGCGGACACGTCGGCGAGCGTGCACCCATACGGCGGGTAAAAGAAGATGGGGTCATAGCCGAACCCCGCGCCCCCGCTCGGGGTCCGTGCGATCTCGCCTTCGATCGTGCCGGTCGTCTCGAAGATCACGTCTCGCCCCTCGACGAGCGCGACGGCGCAGACGAATCGCGCCGGGCTGGTGTCGGCACCACGCGCGCGGAGTTGAGCGTAGATCCGGTCGAACTTCTCCCCGTAGGTCGTTCCCGGCAATCGCGCCGAGTGGATCCCTGGCGCGCCATCGAGCCGGTCGATCTCGAGACCGGAGTCCTCGGCGACCGTCGGGTACGGAACCGCTGCGGCGTAGTGGAGTGCCTTGCCTCTGGCATTGTCGGCGAATGTCGCGCCGGTTTCCTCCGGCTCGGCAACCTCGGCGTGGTCCGCGATGGCGTCAATCGCGCACGGCAGGCCGGCGAGTATCCCCCGGATTTCGGCGAGCTTGTGCGGATTGGTGGTGGCGACGACGATCGTCATTCGTGGTCGAGAAACGTGCCGACAATCTCGCGCTGCATCGCCACCAGCTTCGTGATGGCATCGTCCGCGAGCGCGAGGAGCTCGGCGAGCGCGTCGCCCCCGAAGGGCTCGCCCTCCGCCGTGCCTTGGACCTCGATGAACCGGCCGTCGCCGGTCTTGACCACATTCATATCGACCTCGGCCTTCGAATCCTCCTCGTAGGCGAGATCGGTCAACGCACGGCCCTCGACGATACCAACGCTGATCGCGGCAACGTAGTCCGTAATGGGGAGGCGCGCGATGGTTCCGCTCGTGCGCAGTGTCTCGAGCGCCAGTGTCAGCGCGACGAAGCCGCCGGTGATCGACGCGGTTCGCGTGCCGCCGTCGGCCTGAATCACGTCGCAGTCGACCCAGATCGTCCGTTCGCCGAGATCGTCGAGACGGGTGACCGCGCGCAGCGAGCGTCCGATGAGCCGCTGAATCTCCTGCGTGCGACCGCCAACCTTGCCCTTCGACGATTCGCGCGCCGAGCGCGTGGAGGTCGACCGGGGCAGCATGCCGTATTCAGCGGTGACCCATCCTTTTCCCGTGCCGCGCAGAAACGGCGGCACGCGATCCTCGACGCTAGCCGCGCAGATGACCCGGGTTTGACCCGCTTCCATCAACACCGAGCCTTCGGCGTGCGTAAGGTAATGCGGCGTTATGCGAATCTCACGCAGATCGGTGGGGCGTCGGTCGTCGAAGCGTGGGGGCTCGGTCACGACGAGCTCCTACCGGGGGGTGCGGTCGTGCGGGTGGCGTCGTCCGGGTCGACATCAACGTCGACGCTCTCAGCATCTTCGGCGTCGTCCTCGGGTATCGCGTTCGGATCGATGACCCACTTCATGCTCGGTGCGAGCGGCTGCCGGAGGTCGATGTGTCCGGCGAGGGTGTCCACCTCCGCGCCGTCGATTATGATCTGGACGGCGCTAATCTCCGGCACGTTCGTGGTCAACGCGTTCACGAGCGCGTACACCGTGAACAACTCATCGAGAGAACCGCCCGAATGTCCCGTGGTCACGTCGCCGCTGAGGTCGACGAACGCATTGCCGTCATCCGCCAAGAAGAGGGCGCGCAACGTGGTGCCGTCGGGGAATGGCGACACCAGCGGACTCGGAGCCTCGTCGAGCTGCCGTTCGACGACCGCGCGGGCTCGAGACAGCGTGTCACCGCCGTACGCCATGTCCAGTTGCCGTTCGACGAGTCTAAGTCCGTCTTCGGCGACATAGTACAGCGTGACGCCCAACGGCGACGCCGCGCCGACGGTGCCGCTCCCGCTATCGTCACCTGCGGCCCCCCCGCCGTTGGTCTGCCATCGCTGAATGACGCTCAAGGTCACCGCGCCGACGACAAGGCCGGCCACGAACACCACCCCGGCGGCGATGAGGTAGGGACGTCGGCGGTTGGTCGGTGGGGCCGGCGGCGGCGGGTTTGGCATCGACTCCTAGTCGCGGTCGGGGTCGTCATCGCTCGTGACCGCGCCTGCGGTCGCGCGGTCACCGGTGCCGGCGATTCCGTCGGTGGCCATCATGCGCTGCGACCGCTCGAGCGTATCCTGGAAACGCAACACGCTCGCCACGATCGCCTCGACGATCGAGTTCTGGAAGCTCCCCTCGAGGAGCTGCTGCTCTTGGACTGGATTCGAGATGAACCCCATCTCGACGAGCACGGCCGGCATATTCGCCCCAACGAGCACCCGAAATGGCGCTTGCTGGATCGCGCGCGGGCTCATCGGGATGCGTCGACGGAGCTCTTCCTCGACCAACTGCGCAAACGTGGCCGACTGCTCGAGATAGCGGACCTGCGCCATCTCCCAAAGAATCATATCGATTTCGCGAGTCCCGCCTCCGACCACCGGCAGATAACGGCCCTCACGGTCGGCGATCTCGCGTGCCTCGGCGCCGTACTCATCGATGCTCAGATAGAACACCTCGGCGCCGGCGGGAACCGGGCTGACCGACGAGTTCGCGTGCAAGCTGATGAAGAGGTCGGCCTTGTTGTTGTTGGCGATGGCGGCGCGTTGGTCCAGCTCCACGACGCCGTCTCGATTGCGAGTCAGAATGACACGCACGCCCAGGCGGCGCTCGAGCGCGCCGGTCAGCAGCCGCGCCACGCTCAGGGTGATGTCTTTTTCGAGGGTGCCCTCGGGGCCTTGGCTGCCCTCGTCCGAGCCGCCGTGACCGGCGTCAACGACGATCGTGCGGATCGTCGGGGCTACACCGAACTCTGACAGCGCGTCGGCACGCGGGGCTACCGGTGTCGGCGGGACTGGACGCGCGTCTGTGGTCACTGGGGCAACCGCCCGAAGGTCGATCACCAGTTGCGCCGACCCATCCGGAGCCGGCAGGCTCGACACATCGTGCAAGGCATAGGATGGGCCGAGTTCGATCGTTAAGGTCGGTGGTGCCTCGATCACGCGGATGTCGCGCGCCGCCTCACCCCGCGCCTGTGGATGGCGAACGACATCAATGGCGTCCGCGTCGAAACGCACGAGGATCCGGCCACTCTCCTCGGTCACCTCGTGCGGCGTATTCGGCGTGATCTTGAGGCTCAATCGGCCGGCGCGCCCTCGCGGGCGGTAACGACCTGAGACGCGGGGCACCCGCACCTCGCCGACGAGCAGTAGACGGGATCGTTCGCGTAGCTCGAGCCGCTGGCCATAGATCGGTGCCAGGGCTCGCGCGATGAAGTCGAGCGGCACGAGCCAAAGCCCGTCGACCCGTCGCGGCGGTGCCCCAAGCGACACGAGTCGCCCATTTACCGACGCGAGCTGTTGATTGGCCGTCAGGATCACCGTCTGCGCGCCGGCGCTCACCGTCAGCGTGCCGGCGCCGGTGTCCTCGCCGACGTCGAGCCGAAACTGCGCGGCCAGCGCGTCGAGAGGAATCATCTCGCGCCCACGCACCTCGACGGTGTCGAGCGTACGTCGGCCCTCCGCGCTGATCAGCATGAGGCCTCGCGACCGCGTCTGTGCCGACAGCGGGAACGGCAGTGTCGTCAGGGTGATGATGAGGGCGACGAAGGCGAGAGCGCGCGTCATGTATTGCGCCACATCAGGGCGATCGGTCAACGTTGATCATAGCACCCGCGTGGAATACAGCGTGACGCTCGCCACGCGCGTCGTGACTAGCCGCGCGCACGTTTTCGGCGCGAGGGTCGAGCTGACCTTCGGCGCGATTGATTCCACGGTGGCCCGCCGCTTCTTGTCGGCGCCCACCGAGTCCAGGCTCTTCCGAAGCGCCTCCATGAGGTTGACCACCTTGGGAGGCGCCTCGTCGACCGGCGCTACGACCTCCTGACCGGCGACCTTCGCATCAATGATGACGCGGAGGTCCGCTTGGTACTGGTCGTGAAACTCCGACAGGTCGAGCTCGCCCTCGAAGTTGGCGATCACTTGCTTGGCCAGCGCGACTTCGTCCGGACTGACGGCGGTTGGTAGGTCGTCGAGCTCATCGATGGCGTCCATGCGTCTCAATTCGCTGGCATGTCGCAGCGTGTACATTACGAGACCCCGACTGCGTGGTTGCACCGCCACCAGATACTCCCGGCCATGCAGCGCCAGCTTGCCGATGCCCGGCTTGCCCGCCATCGCCTCCCGCATGACGGCAAACGCATCGGCCGCGACCTTGCCGTCGGGTGCCAGGCAGTACGGCTTTTCTAGATGCGCCGCGTCGATGCTCGCGGCATCGGTGAAGCGGACGAGATTGATGACCCGGGTCGACTCGGAACGGACCTTGGCAATGTCATCGTCGTCGAGCACGACGTAGCGGCCCTTCTCGAATTCATCGCCCTTGACGATCTCCGTCTCGCACGTGGGGCACCACTTCTTCTGCTGAATGCGATGCTGGCACTCGCCGTGCAGCTGCTTGAAGCTGATCGAGCGTGCGGAATCGGTGGCCGGGAACACCCGAATCGGGATGTTCACCAGGCTCACTTTGAGGTGTCCCTTCCAGGTGGGTCGCGCGGCCATGGTCGGTCTCTCGACAGTCTACTCAGGACAGCCGATATGCTTAGGCCTACATGCTTCGTCGCGCCGCCGCTGCAACCGCGTTGCTACTGGTCGTGGTGGTCACCGCGCCCGTCGCCGGGCAGCAGTGGCCGTTCGAGACGACCGATCTGACGGCGCGTGATGCGCTGACGATGCTCGTGTTCGGTGACGGTGGGACCGGCGACGCCGGCCAGTGCCGCGTCGGGCACGCAATGGCGTCGACCTGCGTGCAACGTGGGTGTGACCTTGCGCTGATGGTCGGCGACAACATCTACGAAAACGGCATCGAGGTGAAGCAGCGGGACGATGTCGAGCTCAGCCTCCAGGAGGTGCTCCACCAATTTGACCTCAAGTTCGAGCAGCCGTACGCCGCGTTTGCGCGCTTGCCCGGTTTCCATTTCTGGGTGGCGCTCGGCAACC
Organism: Vicinamibacterales bacterium; assembly: GCA_963662965.1. Taxonomy (GTDB): domain Bacteria; phylum Acidobacteriota; class Vicinamibacteria; order Vicinamibacterales; family UBA8438; genus DTWD01. The sequence goes on from OY759970.1 coordinate 2,878,114, forward strand.
ACGATTACCGGCGGAACGTCGCCGGCGCCATGGTCACGTACTCTGAGTTCAGTGCGCTCTGGCGGCTCCCGGCCCTGCACTACGAGATTCCCCGCCTCCCGGCGTGGATACAGATTCACGCCGTCCACACCGACACCGACGTCCGGCGCGACCTGAATGGGCTCCAGGTGGCATCAATCCGCCGACGTCTGTGCGAGCCCGAACCAGCCGATCGATGGCGATTGCTCTTCGGGCACCAACCGGTTTACAACAGCGGGCATCACCGAAACGACGGCCGCGAGCGGCGCACGAGAGCGCTCCTCGAGCAGTCGCTGCTTCGCGATTGCGGCGTGCATCTGTACTTCGCGGGGCCCGCGCATCATCAGGAGCACCTGACCGCCCGCGGGTTCGAGCAGGTGATCCAAGGCGCGGCGGCGCGGAGCAAGGGGAGTAACCGCCCGCGTCCGAGTTCCACGTTGCGCCAGCGCTTCTTCTCGCGAACGTTTGGGTTGGCCATCGTCGACGTCGACGCGGAGCGGCTCCGCCTCGATTTCTACGACGTACTGAACACGGAGGAACGCCGTGGGTCGTCAGCGGCGCCGTCGCCGGACGAAGTGGTGCTCTCCTACTCCCGGTGCGGGACCCGCGACGACATTGGTAAGCCGAACGACGCGCCGCCGGCGTGCCCATGACCGCCGCTCGTCCGTGGCCCCCGGGGCTCGTCGAACTCGTCGGTCCGCTCTGGGCCTTCCTCACCGTGGCGGAAGTGCCTGCCCGCTCGGACGTCATTTTCGTCTTCGGGAGTCAGGATCTCCGCGTGGCAGGCCAGGCCGCATCGCTCTATCGTGGCGGCTACGCGCCGGTCGTGTTGGTCAGCGGCCACTACGGCCGGATGACCCGCGACGTCTTCGACCAGCCGGAGGCGTTGGTCTTCAAGGACCATCTCGTGCGCACCGGTGTCCCGAAGAGCGCCGTCGTCACCGAATGCGCGGCGCTGAACACACTCGAGAATGTCTCGCGCGGACTCGAGGCGCTTCGCGGGCACGGCGCGTCCGTGTCGTCGGCGTTGCTCGTGGCCAAGCCCTTCGTGATGCGGCGGTGTGCCGCCACGTTCGCCCGGCAGGCACCCGACGTGTGCGTGCGCTGCTGTCCGCCGACCGACGACATCGGTTCGTCGATCGACCGCGCCCCTGAGGCCTTCGCGAGGCGGCTCGTCGCCGAACTGGAGCGGATTGATCGCTACGGCGCGGCCGGCGACATCGTGCCACAGCAGGTCCCAGAGTCGGTACGCCTCGCCGCAGGACGTGTGCAGCTCACATTGGGATCTCACTAGGTACGATCAGGGCGCTCACGGCGTGCCCCCGCCGGAACGGAGTGGGGCACTCGGGGTCCCCACGAGTGACGGCGACCGGGTTCGGCGCCGTCAGTCCCGTCTAAGAAAAGCCACTACGGCGCAGCCGACCGCCGCGCCGATGACGCCGATGATCTGCGGCGTGATCCCGAGGACGCGGTTGCCCCCGGTGACGAGCTGCACGATGACGAAGAGGCCGACCCCACTGATGATGGCGCCGTAGGCCTCGGCGACGCCGAGACGGCGGGTGTAGAGCCCGATGAGGATCGGAACGAACAAGCTAACCACGAGGAGCGAATAGAAGACGGTGAGGACATTCACGATCGACACGGCCACAATCGCCAGCCCCGTCCCGAGCACGCCGCCGGCAATCGCCGCGCCACGGGCCACCGTGAGCACTTGCTGGTCGGACGCCTTTGGGTTCACGAACCGACGATAGAGGTCTTGAGACAACGAGGTCGCGAGCATGAAGAGGATGGCGTCGGACGAACTGACCTCGGCGGAGAAGAGCGCCGCGAGTCCAAGAGCGCCGATCGCCGGCGGGACACTGTCGATGAGCAGCGTCGGCAGCGCGAGTGCGGAGTCGGGAAGCGCGGGGTACATCGACCGGGCGACGATGCCGAACAGCGGTGGCATCACGGCGAAGAGAAGGAGCACGACACCGTTGAGGGCAACGCCAAGCCGGACGGTGCGGTCGTCACGTGCGCCGTAGACCTTCTGGACCAGTCCGGGCGAGACGATGAACGCGAGGCCCGGGGCGACTAAGTAGAACCATCCCGATTGTCCCCCCTGCCAAACATTCCAGTAGCGCTCGATCGAGCGCGTCGCGTCGAACACCTGGTCCAAACCGCCCGCCGTCTCGATGGCGAGCGGCAGCGCCAGGAGAAATCCGACCAGCAGGACGACGAGCTGGACCAGGTTGATCCACGCCGCAGTCAGGAGACCACCGGCCGAGAAGTAGACGATCACCACCATCCCGCCGATGACCGACCCGACCCAACGGTCGAGCCCGGTCACCACGTTCAGCACGAAGCCGATACCGATCAGCTGCACGGCAAGAAGCGCCAGCGTGCCGAACCACATCAGCACGGCGATGGTGGCGCGTACACCTTCACTGAATCGGAACTCCAGGTAGTCGCCGAGGGTGCGGAACTGATGCTCCGCGGCGAGCCGTCGCATACGCGGGCCGATCCAGAACGCCAGGACCATCGAGCCGAGGCCCGCTGAGCCGACCCACCACCAGGCGCTGAGCCCATCGGCGTACCCCAATCCCGCGGCCGCGACTGTCGAGCCGGCGCCGATGTTGGCGGCGAGCATCGTCGAAAACAGCAGAGGCGGACCGAGCCGGCGTCCCGCGACGAAGAAATCGTTGGCCTCTCGCACGCGTCGGCCGATCCAGAGGCCGATGCCCATCAGTCCGACGGCGTAGACGAGCAGCACCGTCAGATGCAGATTGGCCACCTACAGTACCGCCGCGAGAAAGCGTTCGACCGCGTACGTGCTGATTTGCCCGCACGGACCGCGAAACACGTAGTCGCAGCCGTGCGCCGCCCACGGCATCCGCAGCACGAAATGAGGCACGTCCGCTTCGAGAAGGCGTGCGCTGACGAATTCGGCGTGGAACGGTGAGACGAGCTCATCACGCAGGCCCTGGATGAAAAGGGTGGGCGGAGTGCGGCCCGAGACGAACTGCGAGGGTTCGGCGGCATCATACTGCGCCCCGTGCGTCGACGGCGGTCCCCCGAGGTAGACGTCCAAAATGCCGCTCGAGTCGACGACGCCAGGTTTGGCCGGGTTGGCGTAACCCCACCGCAGCGCCGCCGGGCCGTAGAACGAGACGACGCCGCGTATGGCCGGGTCGCTCGACGTGTAGGCGGTGAGCAGGGCGATCTGGGCGCCCGCCGACCGACCGATGAGCGCGATCCGGGTCGGGTCGACACCGTGCGTGTCCTTCAGGCTCTTGAGATACCCGATCGCGTCATCCACGTCTTGCTGTGCGGCGGGGAAGCGCGCGTCGGGAGCCAGGCGGTAGCTGATCGCGGCGACGACGTAGTCGCGTGCCGCGAGATATGCGTTGAGTGCGGGTAAGTCTCCCTTGTCACCACCCATCCATGATCCGCCGTGAATCATCACGACGATCGGCAGCGCGCCTTCCGCAAAGGCCGGCCGGTAGAGGTCGAGTCGAAGCTCGGCGCCGTCGATTCCGGGGAACACATGCTCGTCGACAACGACGTCGGCCGAGGAGATTCCGGTGATGAGCGAGGTGACGGAAAGCGGGGTGGTTCGCGCACGGTCGGCGAACGCCGACCGCGGCTGCGGCTGGCCGAACCGCTCCGTCAGGCGCTCGGGAAGCGAGCGTGCCAGCGTGAGCCCCTGCGCGAGGGGAGTGAGCAGGAGGGTGATGCCGACGAGCGTCACGACGGCGGCGACGGCGCGGAGCGGGGAGCGTTTCCATCCGAACAGCAGGAGCGCCGCCGGAATGGCGAGCCAGTAGCCGGCCTCGCCGACGATCACGCTGGCCTGCCACACGAGAGCGGTCGGCTGTGGCAGAAGCGCACCTAGTCCGGCGATGGCGATGATCGTTGCGGCGAGGAGATGGGCCATGCCACCGGTCGCTTGTTTCGGATCACCCATCCCGCCTCACTATAATGACGCACGCGCGGAGACAGTGGCACACACTCGACGGCCCTATGCACGAACCACGGAAGTGTCAAACGTGTGTTTCCCTATGTTCTAGAATTGACCGTAGTGGGCCTGGCTTTCATCGCTGTCATGAGAGACACAGTTGTCACCAGAAGAGCTTTGGGTGACGTGATACGACACAAACGACAGTTGTTGGATAGGCCCGAATGTTGCCGGGGATGACCGTGGTGACTTCTGCATCCAAGACGATGCTGGTAGTCGACGAATAGCCGACCCTCCGCGACCTGGACGATTTCTCGAGGAGAGTGGCTGGGTCGTCCTCGACGTGGGCAATGCCGACGACGCGCTGCGACTCGTCGAGCGATACGACGACCAGGAGCCAATCGACCTCCTCGTGACTGATGTCGTGATGCCCGGTGACACGGACGGCTTCGTCTTGGCCGCCGAGGTGGCACGGTGGCGCCCGGATATTAAGGTCGTGTACATGTCGGGCCATTTCGACGACCGCCAGCCGGTCAGGCAGGGTCTCCGTGAAGCCGGCCGCTTCTTTATCAAGAAGCTGTTTTCGCGCCCTGAGTTCTTGAAGTTGATTAGGAAGGCTCTCGAAGAACCGTCGCCAGGCGCCGCTGACGCGTTCGCCGTCATCCTGGGTCACCCAGACATCGACGGTCGCCCGATGAACGGAACGAAGCCGGCCGAATCGACGGACCGCAGCTTGCGGTATCGCATCCGGCTACCAATCCGCTACCGTTTCGCCGTGATGTCGGATTGGGAGTGTGGTGTCACCCGTGACATCAGCCGGTCGGGCATTTTCTTTGACGCGTCGTCGCCGATCGAGATCGGACCGCTCGGGTAGGCCCGCCCCGTCGTCGAGGTTCGCATCGAGCTGCCGACGCACCGGAGTGCCACGGTTGACGTCATGGGTCGCGGGCATGTCGCCCGAACGGCGATTCTGGATGCGTTCGCCATGCCGACCGCGATGGCTATCGCGGTCACGAAATACCGCACTGATCTCCGTCAGCTCGTCCCCGCGCAGTAGCCTCGACGCCAGAAACGGCAGACTGATTCCCACCCGCGTCCTTAGTGACCGGGACCACTTAGTACGTCCGGAGGCCCCCGATGGAGTGGATCGCAAACCCCGAGATTTGGATCGCCCTGGCGACGCTGACGACCCTTGAAATCGTCCTCGGGATCGACAACATCGTGTTTATCTCGATCCTGTCGTCAAAATTACCCACGCATCAGCAATTGGCGGCTCGTCGTGCCGGTCTCGCCGTCGCGATTGGCGCGCATCGGTCTCTTGCTGTCGCTGTCCGTGATCATTCGTCTGACCGAGCCGTTGTTCAGCATCACGAATCACGCCGTGTCCGGCCGCGACCTCACGTTGATGGCCGGTGGCTTGTTCTTGATCGCGAAGGCGACGTACGAGATCCACGACAAGCTCGAAGGCGAGGAAGGACACGCGTCGGCAAAGGTGACCGCTTCCTTCGCGAGCGTCATCGATGGTGGCGCGCATCGGTCTCTTGCTGTCGCTGTCCGTGATCATTCGTCTGACCGAGCCGTTGTTCAGCATCACGAATCACGCCGTGTCCGGCCGCGACCTCACGTTGATGGCCGGTGGCTTGTTCTTGATCGCGAAGGCGACGTACGAGATCCACGACAAGCTCGAAGGCGAGGAAGGACACGCGTCGGCAAAGGTGACCGCTTCCTTCGCGAGCGTCATCGTGCAGATCATGGTGCTCGACGTTGTCTTCTCGCTTGACTCGGTCATCACCGCCGTCGGGATGGTCGAGCAGATCGGCGTGATGGTGGCGGCAATCATCATTGCCGTCGTCGTGATGCTGTTGTCGGTCGAGGTCATCAGCCGCTTTGTGAATGAGCGACCGACGGTCAAGATCCTGGCGCTGAGCTTCCTGCTGCTCGTCGGTGTCGCGTTGATTGCCGAGGGCTTTCACCAGGTGATTCCGAAGGGCTACCTCTATTTCGCGATGGGATTCTCGGTGTTCGTCGAAACATTGAATCAGCGCGCCGGCGGCCGGCGGCAGCCGGTGACCCTCAGGGCGGCGTACGTCAGCGAGCCGGCGGTGCGGTAGATTCGGATCGACCCTCTGGAGATACGAAGCCAGACCGACGAATGGCCGACGCCCGTGCCGCCATCGCGGCGGCCTCCTCGAACCGATCCATCTGGCCGAGCAGGATCGCGTAGTTTTCGAGGATCAACGCCACTCTCGGATGGTCGGGGCTCCAGCGAGCTTCCGCCACCGTGAGGGCGCGCTCGTACAGTGGTTCGGCTTCGGCGTGGCGGTCGACGGTCCGGTAGTACCCGGCCAGGATGTTCAGCGTGATGGCAACCCGGAAGTTGTTCGGTCCGTAGGACTCGGCGTCGTCGACCGCGGCCGAAAGGAGCTGTTCGGCTTCGGCCAGGTCGCCCCGTCCGACCGCGTCCAACCCGGCGGCACTGTAGCCGCGCCACCCCAGGTCGTCCTCGCAGGCGACCGAGGCGGCGATGAGCACGCACGACAGCCCCCACGCCGCTGATCGACCCCGCCCGAGTCTCGGCACGCCCACGGCTCCTTGGTCTTGTTGTCTAGTCGTCGCTCACGCAGCTGAAACTCGCCGCGTTGTCTGGATCGCCGGTGCCGTCCCATTTGGCAATCTCGGGGTACGGGCAGAGCGGTCTGGTGCGGACGACAGTTCCGTCCTCGACCCGCGAGCCGATGATCTCGGTCGGCGCGACGCCCTCCTCGACCCATCGTTCCAGTGCCGTCAGCGGCTCGAGCTGGTTGTACCCGGGACCGCCTCGGCAGTGACCAAGACCGGGCACCATGAAGAGCCGGAAGAACTCGCGTGTGTCCGACAGCGCCCGCACGCGGTTGCCGTTGGCGCCGTCGTAGTGCGCCAGCACGTCCTCGTAGTAGTTGATCGAGCCAAGCGGGGAGATGTCAGGGTCGCTCCAGCCGTGGTAGACGATCAGCTTCGACCCGCCATCGCGGAAGCGGTCGAGGTTGGGATTGGCGCTGTCGAGCTCGCCACCCACCTTGTCGACGGCGAAATCGAGATCATCGTCGAAGTCGAACGTCCGAAAATTCCAGTCGGGATCTTCAAACACCATGTACTTGAAGAACCCTTCCGCCGCGCGCCAATGGAGGCTGGCGAACGGCTCGGCCCCCGTGACCCACGTTCCCCAGCCGCCACCCGGTCCGTTCTCCCCGCCGGGCACGAGTCCGGGAAAGATGACCTCGCCGTTCGAGGTCCGTGAGCCAGCCCAGATGGTGTGCACCGTCTGAACCTGCGCCGGCGTGAGGCAGGTATCGTCGTCGCGGCCGCGGGGGCACGTCAGATCCGCCGGGTCGAAGGTGCACGCCCGCGGGTCGTCGAGGACGCCGTCCTCGAGACCGTCGAGCGCATCGCATGCGGTGTTGACCGCGCTGGCCAGGAGCGGCAGCTTCGAGCGGGGAATATAGCTGGCTGCGTCGCGGAGTGTGGCCAGGGAGTACCACAGATGCGCGCCGGCGTAGAAGCGCGTCCAGTTGTTGGCTGGATTGCCGGCGACGATCCCGTCGAAGTCGTCGGGGTAGCGCTGGGCCTCCATCAAGCCTTGCTGACCGCCCTTCGAGCAGCCGACGTAGTAGGAATATCGCGGCGCGCGGTTGTAGAACGCCGCGGTGATCGCCTTGCCATTGTCGGCCGTGACATGCAACGATCGATGCCCAAAGTCGGTGACGAGCTCCGGGTGTCCGATCGCCCACGAGGCGTCGAACCCGCCGGCGCCTGGCCTGACGTGGCCGGTATCGGTGCTGGCGGCGGCGTACCCGCGGCCGAGCGCGGTTGCCATCGCCTCGTAACTGACGACGCCGGCCATCCCTCCGTTGCCCGATACATGAAACTTGCCGTTCCAGCCGTCAATTGGGAGCCAGACCTCGAAGTTCACGGCCGGCACCGTCTTGCCGACGACCCGACAGAACGACGGAAGTTCCAGCGGGTCGCGCAGTCCCGGCGGTATGAACGGACCTGCGAGGAGCACCGACGCGCTCTCGATCGTCGTGTCAGGCAGCGGCACCGAAGTGAGACTCTCGCATGTGGCGGCGGCGGCCGGTGTGCCAGTGACGACGACGAGGACGACCTTGAGCCCCGTCTCGGTGCAACGCCGGAAATTTCTTGGTCGTCTGATCGCCATGGGCAGTAGCTTGACTGGGATCGCCTGCCACAGCAAGAGAAAGGCTGCGGCAAACGCCACCTGATACCATATGAGGCTGCGCTTGTCCTGACACCAGATGTCCGTGCGACCCCCAGCAACTTCCTATCGGACGGCCCGGTGGCTGATGGCCGCCGGTCTCGCGATCGCCCTCAGCACGGCGCAACCGGCGGCCCAGAGCCAGTCCATCCAATCGGTGTCGACCCGCGAGCTGCGGTCCACGACGGCAGCCAAGATAGCCACCGCGAACGTCGTCGAGCAGCCCCCGACGATTGACGGCAACGTCCTCGACGACCCTGCCTGGGCCGATGCCGTGGCCGTGAGCGGCTTCCGGCAGAGCACGCCCAATGCAGGCGAGGCCGCCACGGAGCGGACCGAAGTGCGCGTGGTCTTCACGGACGACGCCGTGTACTTCGGCGTCGTCTGCTATGACCGCGATCCGTCGTCGATCATCGTGAGCGACAGCCGTCGCGACTCCTCGATGAACGACGCCGACAGTTTTCAGATGGTTCTCGACACCTTCCACGACCAGCAGAACGGTTTCGTCTTCGGGACGACCCCGGCCGGGCAGGAGTACGACGGGCAGGTGGTCAACGAAGGAGAAGGGCGGGGCGGGTTTCGCGGCAGCGGCGGCGGCGGGTTCTCGCGCGGCAGCGGCGGTGGCTTCAACCTCAACTGGGACGGCGCGTGGCAGGTACGCACAGAAATCTCCGACGTCGGTTGGAGCGCAGAGTTCGTCATTCCGTTCAGGACCATTCGTTACGCTGACAGAGAGGACCAGGTGTGGGGGGTCAATTTCCAGCGGACCATTCGGCGGCGCAATGAGACCGCCTTCTGGGCTCCCCTGCCGCGGCAGTACAACCTCTACCGTGTGTCAATGGCCGGGCAGCTGACCGGGGTGTTGGCGCCAATCGGCCTCTCGAAGAACCTCCAGGTCACGCCGTACGTCATCGGCGAGCTCGTGAAGCTCGACGCCGACCCACGAGGCGACCCCCTTGCCGTCGGCAACTTTGGCGGCGACCTGAAGTACAGCGTCACGTCGGGTCTGACGCTCGACGCCACCTACAATACCGACTTCGCCCAGGTTGAGGTCGACAACCAGCAGATCAACCTCGACCGGTTCAATCTGTTTTTCCCTGAGAAGCGGCCCTTTTTCCTGGAGAACGCCGGCCTGTTCACGGTCAACAACGCCGGGCCGGCCAGCGGGCGCAACTTCGGGCAGACTGAGCTGTTCTTCAGTCGTCGGATCGGCATCAGCGACACCGGGGACCAGATTCCGATTCTGGCGGGCGCCCGGCTGTCGGGGAAGATGACCAATAGCACGACCGTCGGGTTCGTCAACATGCAGACCGAGTCGGTCGACGGGATCGCGAGCGCGAACAACTATTCGGTCGCTCGGTTACGCCGCGAGCTGCCCAATCGTTCGAGCATTGGCGGGATCTTCGTCAACCGTCAGGCGACCGGTGCGCAGGCGCGCCCGAATGACTACAACCGCAGCTATGCGGTCGATGGGCGGTGGGGTATTGGGCAGAACGGCACGGTGCAGGGCTTCGTCGGGAGGACGCAGACGCCAGGGTTGACCGGCCGCGACCACGCGATGAGCTTCTCGGGGACGTACGACTCTGAGATGTGGCGCGTCATCACCGGCTACCAGGAGAACGGTGAGGACTTCAACCCCGAGGTTGGGTTCATCCGCCGGCGCAATGGCTTTCGCAAGTACGACTTCGGCCTCAACAACACGTCGCGACCCAACGGATTTCTCGGGTTCCAAGAGCTGCGGCCGCATATGAGCTTCAGCCGCTTCTGGAATTTCGACGGCGTGATGGAGACGACGTACATCCACAACCATTTCCAGGGCGAGTTTCTCGACAGCTCATCGGCCGGCGTGGCGTACGACATTCGCCAGGAGCAGGTGTTCGAGGCCTTCGAGATCTCGGGGATTCCGGTCCTGCCTGGCCGCTACGACTTCAACGAGACCGACTGGTCGTTCCGCTACAACCGCTCGGCACCGGTGAGCTTCGGCATGAGCGTGGCCCATGGCGACTTCTTCGGCGGCACGCTCGTGACGCTGCGGCCGACGATTCGCGCGCGGTACGGCGAGACGTTCAACGTGTCGCTCAGCTACAGCCGGAACGACATCGACCTCCCGCTCGGCAGCACGATCACCAATCTGACGAGTGTCCGAGCGGCCTACAATCTCTCTCCACGCGTGTTTGTCCAGTCGTTGTTGCAGCACAACGACAGCGCCGAGCTCTGGGCGGTCAACTTCCGCTTCGGGTGGCTGCAGGATGCCAATACGGGCCTCTTCCTGGTCTACAACGAGACGGAGGGGATCCGCGACATCGTACCGGCGGGGGCTGGGCGCAGCCTGATCCTCAAATACAGCTACCTCTTCGACGTCCTCGATTAACCGCCACCCGTTCCCCTTACAGCTACAGCGTGCGTAGGCCACCGATCGCTATCCTCGCCTGTCTCTTCGCGACGGTCGGCACGTCAGTCGCCGGGCAGCAGCAGCCATCCGATCAGACTGTCGTCTCGATCGACGGCGTGTCGGGTGACGCGACCCGCCGAACCAGCGCGCTGCGCGTCGAGACCCCGCCGCTGTTGGACGGGGCCGTGCTCGATGACCCCGCGTGGGCGAATGCGGAGCCGGCGACCGGGTTCGTCCAGACGCAGCCGAATGAGGGGGAGGTGGCCACCGAGCGGACGGAAGTCCGCATCGTCTTTACCGACGACACGATCTATTTCGGCATCGTCTGCTACGACCGCGACCCGGGCGCGATTATCGTGACCGACAGTCGGCGCGACTCCTCGCTGACCGATAGCGACAGCGTTCAGTTGATCCTCGACACGTTTCTTGACCAGCAGAACGGCTTCGTCTTTGGTACGAGTCCTGCGGGGCAGGAGTACGACGGCCAGTTGGTCAATGAGGGCGCCGGCGGCAGCGGGATGGGCCGGGGTGGGTTGACCCGCGGCGCTGGCGGCGGATTCAATCTCAATTGGGACGGCGTGTGGGAGGTACGGACGGCGGTCTCGGATGTTGGATGGAGCGCGGAGTTCGCGATCCCGTTTCGCACGATTCGCTTTCCCCCACGACGCGAGCAAACGTGGGGCGTCAACTTCCAGCGCAACATCCGTCGGCGGAACGAGTTGGCGTACTGGTCGCCGCTGCCCTTGCAGTTCGATCTCTTCCGGGTGTCGATGGCCGGGCAGCTGAGCGGGATCGAGGCGCCGGCCGGCCTCTGGCGCACCGCGCAGCTGACACCGTACGTCGTCGGGGAGGCGATACGCCGGCACGACGTCTCCCCGGGCGACATTACGGCCATCGGCGATGCCGGCGGCGACTTCAAGTACGGCGTGACGTCGGGGTTGACGCTCGACCTGACCTACAACACCGACTTCGCCCAGGTCGAAGTCGATGACCAGCAAATCAATCTCGATCGCTTCAATCTGTTCTTTCCCGAGAAGCGGTCGTTCTTTCTCGAGAATGCCGGTGCGTTCGCCGTGGGCAACAGTGCCGGGGCCGTCGCCCAGGACCCGGGTCAGACGGAGCTCTTCTTCAGCCGGCGGATTGGCATCGGCCTGGAAGGGCAGGCCATACCGATCATCGGTGGCGCTCGGCTCTCCGGCAAAGTGTCGGACGACATCACGGTCGGCTTTCTCAACATGCAGACCGAATCGGTCGACGGCTTGACGCCGGCCAACAACTTCACCGTCGCCCGGCTCCGCCATGACCTCCCGAATCGGTCGAGCATCGGCGGCTTGTTCGTTCAACGTCAAGCGACCGGGCGTCTCGCTGGAGACGGCGACCACAACCGGACCTACGCCGTCGACGGCCGGTGGGGATTTGGTCAGAACGGACTGATCTCCGGTTTTGCATCGAAGACCGAGACGCCGGGGTTACGCGACCAGGACCACGCCTACGACCTGGCGGTTGACTACAACACGCAAACCTGGCGGTTGCGCGGCAGCTATATGGAGATGGGGAACGACTTCAATCCCGAGGTGGGGTTTGTACGCCGCCAGGGCTTTCGAAAGCTGGACGCTGGCGTCTTCTACACCTGGCGTCCCGAGGACTTCCTCAAGGTTCAGGAAATGCGTCCTCACGTCACCTTCAATCGGTTCTGGGACATCGACGATGGCTTCATCGAGACGTCGCTGCTCCACGTGGACAACTTCTGGGAGTTCAACGACAGCTCTATTGCCATCACCGCGTGGAATGTTCGCAAAGAGGGAGTGACCCAGGCGTTCACCATTTCCGGCGTACCCGTGTTGCCAGGGCAGTACGACTGGCACGAGATCAGTCTGAACTACAGCTCGGACCGGTCGGCGCCGGTGAATGCCGGATTTCGCCTGCAGAAGAGCGGCCTCTTCGGTGGAGACTTCCTCTCGTACGGTCCATCATTCGGGTTCCGGACGGGGGAGACGTTCAACGTCACGCTGCAGTGGAGTCGGAACGACATCGATCTGCCGCAAGGGCATGTCGTGACCGATCTGGCGTCGACCCGGATCGCCTACAATTTTTCGCCTCGCGTCTTCGCCCAAGGGCTCCTGCAGTACAACACCAGCGCCGACCTCTGGTCGGTGAATCTTCGTTTCGGGTGGCTCCAGGCCGCCAACACCGGGCTCTTCCTCGTCTACAACGAGACCGATGGGCTCGAGGACTTCACCCCGACCGGCTCGGGCCGCAGCCTGATTCTCAAGTACAGCTATCTGTTCGATCTGCTGAACTAAATTCAGACGGGGCTGGCTGCCCCGAACCCTCACTCGCGGGGACCCCGACAGTCCCACTCCGGTCCAATCTCAGACGGGGCCTGCGGCCCCGCACCCTGCCGCCGGAGCCCAACGCCCGGCGCCGCTCCGGCGAGGGCGCGCAGAGCGCGCCCCCGCGGGCACGGAGCGTGGCATAGGGGCCCCGCGAGTGCCCGCGACGGGATTCGGGGAAGTTAGCCCCGTATGAAATTTGACCGGCACGCCCCGTCGATCCACACTCAAACCACATCTATGCCGATCTACGAATACCATTGTCGGGGGTGCCACTACGAGTTCGAGGCGGTGCTACTCCCAAAAGGTGATCCCCCGACCTGCCCGTCGTGTCAGGAGAGCGACCTCGAGCGCCTGATATCGATGTTTGCGGTGAGCTCGGACGGGACGCGGGCGAGCAATCTCAAGTCGGCCCGGAAACAAGCGTCAAAGATCAGGCGTGACAAGGAAGTGGCCGAGCACGAGGCCATCCACCATCATCACCACTAGACTCCAAATCAGACGGGGCTGCCACCACCAAGCGCGAGCGAACGGAGTGAGGCTCTCGGGGTCCCCGCGAGTGAGCGAGCGAGGGGGTCCGGGGGAAGCGCCCGAGATTCCGTCGTTTGATCGAGGGTGATATCCCCCCGGTTTAATCAAATGCCCCATCGAAGCGACAGCGTGCAGGGCTGGATCGTCCAGCTCCGCGCGACGATGGCGTCGAGCACCGGCTTCCGAAATACACGCGCATTGAAGTCGATGGTGTATAGCGTGCCGACGCGCGGGGGGAAGGCCTCGGCCACGCCGGCCGCCCACTCCTTGTGCACGGCGAACGGCTGCCATCCGCGAAACCCGATCCAGCTGACGGAATAGGTGCCCAGGCCTACGCGCTTGTGACACCGCTTCGTGATTTCGACCGCGCGGACCGTCCGCGTTTCCGGCATGAGGCGCAGCCGCAGCTGGTAGTCCTGCTGGAGGTTGACGCGCTCCAAGAACTCGAACCACTTGGCCTCGGCCAGCTTCCACGCGCAGAATGAGGTTGTCACCACGGCGCTCGACGCTGAACGGCGAGTCGTCATCCGCGAGTGCCAGCAGCGCCCGCTCGAGCACGTCTCGTCGACCGGGGTGACGCCGGGGTCAGGTGTCGGCAGGCCAAACCGGCTCAGGAGCCACATGAGCGGCTGCAGCATGCCGAAGAAAGAGGCGATCATCACCGGCACCACGACGGCGAGAGTGGCCGGCGATTCCTCCGCGTACAGTACCGTCGCGACGATGCTCCCGGCGAGAAGAACGGTACTGACGAGAAAGAAAGTGAGACCCCGCATTCCGGTCACCGGAGCAGAGACCGCAAGAGCACGGCCGGGTGCACGGCGTCGACGCCGGCGAAGTCGTGCACTTGGTGTCGGCATGAGGTCCCGGACGCGACGAGGACGCTGTCGGACGACAGGGCGCGGGCGGCCGGCAGAAGCCGGCGCTCGCCGATTTGCTTCGAAATGTCGAAGTGCTCGCGCGTATAGCCGAATGACCCGGCCATTCCACAACATCCAGAATCGAGCTCGGTGACGCGCGTACCCGGGATGCGCTCGAGCAGCGCCTGCGCCGGCGCGACGAGGCCAAGCGATTTCTGATGACAATGTCCGTGGAGCACCACGTCGTCCGGACCGGCGTCGAGCGTCAGCGAGGCTCGGCCGCTACGGAGCGACCGCTCGACGAAGTCCTCGAATAGCACGCACGCGCGGGCGATCGCCTCGCCCTGCTGCTGCGCCTCCCCGCGCAGCAACGCAGGGATGTCATCGGCGAGCGCCGACAGACAGCTCGGCTCCAGCACCACGATTGGCTGACCGGCGATGGCGGCAGGGAGCAGCTGCCGGACCGTGTCGGCCGCGCGCTCGCGCGCCTCGGCCAGCAGCCCCTGGGAGATGAGCGGTCGTCCACAGCAGACGTCCGGCCCCAATCCGACGGTGAACCCGCCGGCTTCGAGCACATCGGCCGCCGCCATGCCGATGTCCGGGTCGTAGTACTGCGTGAAGGTGTCGCGGAAGAGGACGACGTCGGGGGTCTCCGCCTGGTTCTTCCGATCTGGCCATCGCGCCGAGAGCGTTCGGGCCGACCATCTCGGCAGCGACCGGCGCCGGTCGATGCCCAAGAGCCGCTCGTTGACCGCCCGCACCCAACTCTGCCCCAGCCACGGGTTGAGGAGCCACGCCATCCGGCTGGCCGTCGCCGAGAGGTCGTGGATGTGTCCAAGGATGCGCGCGCGCAGCGGCGTCCCGTGGCGGCGCCAATAGTCCGCGAGGAACTCGCTCTTGAACCGCGCCATGTCGACGCCAACCGGGCATTCGGTCTTGCACGCCCGGCACTCGAGGCAGAGGTCCAAGACATCGTACACGGCGCGGTCGCCTAGACCGGCATCACGCGGACCCGATTGACCCAGCGCCCCGGTCATCGCGAGACGGAGCGTGTTGGCGCGGCCGCGCGTCGAGTGGGCCTCGTCGCGTGTCGCCATGTACGACGGGCACATAGTGCCGGCCAACGTCTTGCGGCAGGCACCGACCCCGCTACACATCTCAACGGCGCGGCCCAACCCGCCGTGGTCGCTGTAGTCGAAGGCGGTGCTGGGATCCGGCGTCTGATACCCGACGCCGTATCGCAGGTTGGAGGTGAGCGGTGGAGAGTCGACGATCTTACCAGGATTGAAGAGGCCGTTCGGATCGAACGTCCGCTTGATGGTGCGAAAGGCGTCGTAGAGCTCCGGGCCAAACATACGCTCTACGAACGGTCCGCGGACCAGGCCGTCGCCATGCTCGCCCGAGAGCGCCCCGCCGAACTCGAGCACCAGGTCGGCGATCTCGTTCGCGATCGCCTCGAACTGTCGAACTCCGTCCGACGTCTTCATGTTCACAACCGGTCTGACGTGCAGGCAACCGACCGACGCGTGGGCGTAGATCCCGGCCGTTGTGCCGTGCCGATGGATCACGGCGAGGAACCGCTCGATGAAGTCGCGCAGTTTCTCCGGCGCCACGGCCGTGTCCTCGACAAACGAGATGCTCTTAGCGTCCCCCTTCATCGCCATCGACAGGCCAAGCGACGATTCGCGTAGTTTCCAGATGCGGGCCTGGTCGGCCGGCGCGATGGCGCGCGCCAAGTGGGTCGCGACGCCGCGGGCGCGGAGGTCGCGTTCGAGGCGGTCGAGTCGAGGGAGGAGTTCGGCCGCGTCATCGCCATACAGCTCGACGCACAACAAGGCGCCACAGTCGGTGTGGATGATCGCCCGCCGCATTGCGTCGAGCGCCGGATTCTCGGATGCGTGGTCGAGAATCGAGCTATCCATCACCTCGACGGCGGACGGCCGGTGCAACAGGATGGCTGGCGTTTCGCCGAGTGCGTCGAGCAGGTTGCCATACTCGATGGTCAGCACCGCCTTCGCCTTCGGGAGCGGCACCAGCTTGAGCCGCGCTTCCAGAATGAGCCCCAGCGTCCCTTCGGATCCGACGATCAGCTTGGCGAGATTGAACGGCTCGTTCGGACGGGCGAACACGTCGAGGTTGTAGCCGCCGACGCGCCGCAGAATCCTCGGATATCGACGGGCGATGTCGTCGCCGTGCTGGGCGACCAGCCGTCGGACCGTGCGATAGCACGCGCCCTCGCGCGTCGACTCGGCGCAGACCGCATCGAGCTCGCGGGCGGAGAGGGGCCGCAGGTGGACGACCGATCCGTCGGCGAGCGCCACCTGCAGGTCCAGCACATGGTCGATGGTCTTGCCGTAGAATACCGAGCGGGTGCCGCTCGAGTTGTTCGAGATCATCCCGCCGATGGTGGCGCGGCTGGCGGTCGAGATGTCGGGGGCAAACCGAAGCCGATGCGGCGCGAGCTGTGCGTTCAGCTCGTCGAGCACGATGCCCGGCTCGACTCGCGCCCAACGCTCGTCGACGTTCACCTCGAGCAGCCGGTTGTAGTACTTCGAGGTGTCGAGCTGAAGCCCGGTGCCAATGGCCTGGCCTGCCTGCGACGTGCCACCGCCGCGTGCGGTGATGGAGCACCCGTGCTGGCGCGCGCACTCGATCGTGCGGAGGATGTCGTCGCGTGACCGCACGATTGCAACGCCGATCGGCTCGATCTGGTAGACGCTGGCGTCGGTGGAGTAGAGGGCGCGCGACACCTTGTCGAAGCGGACCTCGCCGCTGATCCGCGCCTCGAGATCCGCACGCAGGTCCACCATTCGTCGCAGTATAGATGATGGGAGTACGCTAGATTACCGCCATGCCACACCGGAGCGGCCGCCACTTTCTGCAGATTCCGGGACCGACGAATGTGCCCGATCGCGTGTTGCGTGCGATGGCGGCGCCGACCATCGACCATCGCAGCCCCGAGTTCCAAGCGCTGACGCGGGAGGTGCTGCACGGGATGGGGTCGGTCGTTCAGACACGGCAACCGGTCGTCCTCTTCCCGGCCTCTGGGACGGGCGCGTGGGAGGCGGCGCTCGTCAACACGCTCTCGGCTGGCGACCGTGTGCTGATGGCAGAGACCGGACACTTCGCCACGCTGTGGAAGAACATCGCGCTCAAGCATGGGTTAGCCCCGGAGTTCATCCCGGGCGACTGGCGCCGCGGCGTCGATGCCGCGCAGGTGGAAGCGCGTCTGGTCGACGACACCGCGCATGCGTTCAAGGCGGTGTGCGTGGTGCACAACGAAACGTCGACCGGGGTGACGAGCGACATTGCCGCGGTGCGACGGTCGCTCGACGCGGCACGGCATCCGGCGCTGCTGTTGGTCGACACGATCTCGTCGCTCGCCTCGATCGACTACCGGCACGACGAGTGGGGGGTCGACGTCACGGTCGGCGCGTCCCAGAAAGGGTTGATGCTGCCCCCCGGACTCAGCTTCAACGCGGTCAGTGAGAAGGCGCTGGCGGCGAGCACCGGCGCGTCGCTCCCACGCAGCTTCTGGGACTGGGGGCCGATCCTCAAGGCCAACGAGAACGGCTTCTTCCCGTATACGCCGGCGACTAACCTGCTCTACGGGTTGCGTGCGGCGCTATGCATGCTGGACGACGAGGGACTCGACGACGTCTTTGCGCGGCACGACCGCCACGCCGAGGCGACGCGCCGGGCCGTCACGGCGTGGGGGTTGGAGCTGTTGTGCGCCAATCCGGCCGAGTACAGCTCGTCGATTACGGCGATCATGATGCCGGCCGGTCACGACACGGCCGCCCTGCTCGACATCGTGCTCGACCGCTTCGACATGTCGCTCGGGGTCGGACTGTCGAAGCTCTCGGGGAAGGTTTTCCGGATCGGTCACCTCGGCGACTTCAACGACCTCAGTCTGATCGGCACGCTCGGCGGTGTGGAGATGGGACTGGCGCTGGCCGAGGTGCCGCACCAGGCGGGTGGCGTGGCCGCCGCCACACGCTATCTCGCGGAGCGCGCCCGGCGGCACGTGACCGAGCCAGCTTGAACCTTGAACCGGCGCGAGATCCGCGCCCTCACTCCCCCAGCGCGAAGACGAACAAGCCGTTGCCTGAGGCGACGGCGACATGCTGCCGCCCGTCAATGGCGTAGCTGATTGGCCCGTTGGCGATCATCCCGCCGAGTGTCTGCCGCCAGAGCAGCTCCCCGGTGCGGGCGTCGAGCGCGTGGAAGTAGCCCTCCCGGCCGCCGGTGAAGAGGACGTCGGTCGCCGTGGTCAAGATGCCGCTGCTGGTGACATCGGTCATCTCGAATTTCCACTGCTGGTCGCCGGTTGCCGGATCGATCGCGATGACGGCGCCGCTTCCCGCCGATTCGGTCCATGTATTGATGGGGCCACGCGCCAGCGACGGGAGCGAGGCTCCCGGGACCGGTGGGGCCGGACGGCCACCGAGGAAGAGTCGACCTGGCGTGTACTCCGCCTCCTGCGCCTCGAAGTTTGACCCGTAGCTTTCCCAGGCCGAGAGGTAAAACATGCGTGTCGACGGGCTATACGACGGGGAGTACCAGTTCGTGCCACCCTGCACACCAGGATAGGTGGTCGTTCCCGGCGGCTGCGGCGTGAAGATCGGTCGGCCGACGTCGTCGAGCCCGTCGGCCCAGTTGAGGTCGACATAGGGCTGGCCGTTGACGAACTGTCCGGTCTCGCGGTTGAGCACGTAGAAGAAGCCGTTCCGATTACCCCAGAGCATCAGCTTGAGGGTGCTTCCGTCCTGCGCCGGATAGTCGACGAGGATCGGGACCTGCACCGAGTCGTAGTCGTACGGGTCGTTCGGCGTGAACTGGAAGTACCACTCGAGCTCGCCGGTATCGGGGTCGAGCGCGACGACCGAGTCGGAGTAGAGGTTGTCGCCTGGGCGCTGCTCGGGGTTCCAGTCGGGTCCCGGATTCCCGATTCCCCAGTACACCAAGTCGAGATCGGGATCGTACGACCCAGTGATCCAGGCAGACGCGCCGCCGTAGCGCCAGTCGTCGCCCTGCCACGTCTCGTGACCCGGCTCGCCCGGGCCCGGGATCGTGTAGAACTTCCACGCTTCCTCGCCGGTGTCGACGTCGTAGGCCGAGATGAAGCCGCGGATGCCGTACTCGCCCCCGGCGATTCCGACGATCACCTTGTCCTTGACGACGAGCGGCGACAGCGTCAAGGCGTAGCCGGCGCCGGGGTCGGCCACGCTCGTTTGCCAGATCGGCCGGCCGGTGACGGCGTCGATCGCAATCAGCTGCGCATCGATGGTTCCCATGAACAGGGTGTCACCGAGGATGGCGACACCCCGGTTGACCCGGCCGCAGCAGGGACGCGAGAGGTTCGACGGCGTGTATGCGTAGCGCCAGAAGACCCGGCCCCGCTTGGCGTCGAGGGCCACGACCGTGTTCGGCGCTTCCGTGAGGTACATGATGCCGTCGACGACAAGCGGCGTCGTCTGGAACGCCTGCAGTGACTGCGCCTGGAAGACCCACTGCAGATCCAGCTGATCAACATTGCTCGCCGTGATCTCGTCGAGCGTGGTGTGACGGTTGCTGTTGTAATCGCCCGAATACGTGAGCCAGTTGTGCGGCTCGTCGGCCGCGTTGAGCAACCGATCGAAGGTCACCTGGGCCCCCGCCGCGTGCGGCGCGAGCAGCATCATCGCTGAGCAGAGGGCGAAGAGCAGGAAGCGGGCCATCAGTTCATCCCTTTCAGCGTCAAGAGGAACGCCAGCACGTCCGCGCGCTCCTGCTCGGTCAGGGTGTCGGCGTAGGACGGCATCGATGATGTCGTCAGGATCGTGTACTCCCGAAGGTCGTCCTTGACGAGCGAGCGCAGCCGCTCATCCTCGTCGATGATTTGCACGGTGTAGGTGTCCTCGTTCAGCCGCCGCCCGGTGAAGCGGTCGCCGTTGGCGGTGGTGACCCGCACCGTTCGGTTGAGCGGCAGCATGGCGCTCGTTGGGTTGACGAGCGTTTCGGCCAGCGACCCGGCGCTCCGGACCGCGCCGATATCGGTGAGGTCCGGCGCGACGCGCGACCCGTCCCGGCCGATGCGGTGACAGCTCGCGCAATCGCCCGTCCCGCCGTAGATGGTCTCGCCGCGTCCCGCGTCGCCGAGGACGACGTCACTCAGGTCGAAGTCGCCCATCGTTCGCAGATAGGCGACGAGGCCGGTCAGCTCGGATGATGTGTAGTCGCCCGGCGGCATCGTGGTACCGTCGATGCCGGCCTCGATGATGCGCATGAGATCGAAGTCGGACGATGCCTGGCGGAACTGACCAGTGCGGAAGTTCACGCCGACGACGGCATCGCCATCCGGTCCGTGACACGCCACACAGGTCTCGCCGTAGATCCGCATCCCGTGGGTGATGTCGGCCTGCGCGTACTCGCCGGCGTGGGCCTGCTGGGTTCTGGCCGTTTCCTCGGCTGCCGCCAGCAGGGTCGCCGTCGCGAAAAGCATCGCGAACAGTGGAACAGGTGAAAATCGTCGCACACCGGCCTCCTTAAAAAGCGTGGGTAACGGGGCTATTCTGGTGTCTAATGCGGGGCATGCGTCTCTTCCATTCCACCGTCCCGGCCCTCGTCACGACGGTTCTCGTCACCGTGGGCCCGGCTGTCGCCCAGCAGCCGGACCACCACGTGGCCTCGACCCCGGAGAATGTCGTCTGGGGCTGGTACCCGCTCGACCGGCCTCCGGTTTTGACGATCGGGTCAGGCGCCACCGTTCGCATCGATACGCTCTCGCACGCCGGTACCACGCAGGCGGAGGATCCGGAGCGTTATCTCGGACAACTCGGGGCGGCACCGAACGAGATCCTCCAGGACGTCATCGACTTCTGGCGGTCCAGGGACGACCGACCCCGCGAGGGACGGAGCGCCCACGTCATCACCGGGCCGATCTACATCGACGGCGCCGAACCGGGCGACATGCTGGAGGTGCAGGTGCTCGCCCTTCGGACGCGCGCGCCGTTTGGCATCAACAACACCGGCGCGACGACCGGTGTCTTTGGCGCCGCCTACCCGGGAGCCCCGCCGGACGGCGAGCCGCCGTACGACATGCCGTCGGTCCGGCACTTCATCCGGACGGCGGAGGTCGACGGGCGGGAAGTCGCCCTGTTTTCCGAAGACATTCAGGTACCGCTCGCGCCGTTCATGGGGGTGATGGCGGTGGCGCCCGAGGCCCCGACAGTGGGGCAGCCGGGTGTCGAGATCGATGGCGTGCAAGGGTCACGGCCGCCCGGCGCCTTCGGCGGGAACCTCGACATCAAGGATCTCACCGTCGGCAGCACGCTCTACCTTCCGGTCTTTCACGAGGGCGCACTCTTCTATGTTGGCGATCCCCATTCGGTCCAGGGCGACGGCGAGGTGAGCGGCACGGCGATCGAGCAGTCGCTCACCGGCGACTTCCGCTTCGTGCTGCACAAGGGGCGCACGATCGACGGCCCGCGGGTCGAGAACGCGACGCACCACATTCTGATGGGGATCGACCTCGACCTCGACCGGGCGCTCCGGAAGGCGGTGGTCGCCACGGTCGACTTCCTGGTCCACGAGTACGGACTGACGCGATCGAAGGCGTATTCGCTCGCGAGCATCGCCGTCGACTTCCGGGTCGCCGAGGCGGTCGACCTAACGCAGGTCGTCACCGCGTTCGTGCCGAAGAGCGTGTTTCTCAATTAGACGGGGCCCGCGGCCCCGAACCCCGCCGCCGCCACTCGCGGGGGGGGGGGGGCCGCAGCTCCGCTCCGTGCCGGCGAAGGCCCACCGCGCTTCGTCGCTCCGATGTCTTCCGATCCATGCCTCAATTACTGGTTCAATACCTGTAGTTACTCGGTGCCCGCGCTCTCGTTCTTCATCGTGGGTGGGGCACTCTGGGTCGTGGCTTACGTGGCGGTGCTGTATCACGTGTGGAAACACCAGTTCGTCACGATTCTAGCCGTCGCTGTGGTCGCCAACATCTCCTGGGAGTGGCTGTGGGGATTCTTCTACGTGCCTGACCTCGGCCGGCTCGTGATATGGGGTTATCGCGCGTGGGCGATTCTCGACGTGTTCATCGTGTTCTTCCTGTTCAAGTCCCCTTCAGATTCCCGCGAGCAAGACGGTTGGCTTCAAGCCCTCCAAAGAGCTCAAGACAAGCCTCAATCGCTGATCAGGAGATACAAGATGACCAAGCAAGAATTGGTCGAGCACGTCCACGAGAAGAGCGGCACTGGTCAGTTCCGTCGCGCCACCGCCGAGGCCGTTGATGCGATCTTCGACGCAGTGACCAAGAGCATCCTCAGGGATGGCAAGTTCCACATGCCCAGCTTCGGCACCTTCACCGTGAAGGACCGCGCTGCGCGCACCGGCCGCAACCCGCAGACCGGCAAGCCGATGCAGATCGCCGCCAGCAAGGCGTGCACTTTAAAGGCCGCCGCGGCTCTCAAAGCCTCGCTGAAGGCGTAATTTGCAGCGGGGGAAACGCTTCCCGCCGGTCGCCCCAAGGTTTCAGATGGCCGTCCGATTTTCAACATCGTTTGAGGCTGTTCTGGAACAGCACACGGCCGCGTCGGTCTTCCTGGTCCCGTCGGGGCGAACGCCCGTCCTAAGTCTCGGCCCTGCTTCGGTTTCGAGCCGTGTCTGGCTCGACAGGTGGCTGGTCGCGGAATTGCTCTCACGCTAAGTCTGCCGGTACACCGGCGGCAAGGAAGGAGAGCTTGTCCGGTCGGTCGCCTTTCGCGGTCGAAGCCGCGACTGGCAACAATCAGGACGTGGAAACACAAGCGACGCTACGTGAGGCCCGCCGGCTGCTCAGCCAGGGGGAGGTGGAAAGCGCCATCCGTCACCGGCTGATTCGCCGTCGGCGAGCCCGGTCGTGACCAAGGCGCCCCGACGGAAGCCGGCGGCCAAACGAACGCGCGCCGTGAAGAAGAAGGCGTCTACCACGCCGTTAGCCAAGGCAGCCGGCCGCGCGGGCAAGACGACACCCAAGCCGAAGCCGTCGGCTACGGCGGCGCGCCGGCCAGCCAAGAAGCGCGCTCCCACGCGCAAGACGTCGAAGAACGATCCCTAAGTGTCCGCGCAGGAATAACTCCCCATTTTCAACAGCGGGGTTGGAGCGTGTAGTTCCAGGCGGGCAGGGGTTCGAGCTCCTCCAGAGCCAGCGTGTTCATGTCTGCCGCCGCGATCTTGATGCCCTTCACATAGGATCGGCGAACCAGGTGAGCACGAACGCGGAGTCCGGTTGAGGTGCGCGTCGTTCGGAGGTAGTTGAGAATCGTGTCATAGCTGTCGAGCGGCTTGCCAGCCCAGTTCTTGCTCACCTCGCTGAACAGTCGATGCTCGATCGGGTTCCACTTCGAGGCTCCCGGCGGGTAGTGAGCGACGGTGATCGACAGGCCATGTCGGTCGCAGAGGCTGCGCTGGAGCCCGAACTTCCAAGCGCGGCATCTGGCGCCGTTGCTTCCTCCGCCATCGGCGAGGATCGCCAGTTCGCGGGACCCGGGGTAGCGCGTCGCGCCTTCGGTGCGCCACCACTGCTCGATGGCGTCCACGGCGAACGACGGGGTGTCGTAGGTCGTGCCGACGAACATCGTGCCGCGATTGGCCTGCAGGTCATAGATGCCGTAGGGAATCGCGATCCCCTCGGCCTCGGACCGGAAGTCGTGGTCGTTGACAACCACGGGCGCACGATTCCAGGCGACGCCCGCGTTCTTGAAGTGGCCAACCAGTTCTTTCTTCTTGGTATCCACGCTGATGATCGGCGCCGCGTCAGTGACGAAACGCTCCCGAAGCGAGGCGATTTGCTCGAATTGCTCATTCCGCCGTGCCGGCGAGCCAGTGGAGCGTTTCGTCTGATTGACGCGCAAGGAGAACCCCAACTGCGTGAGCAGCCTGGCCACGGTGCGTGGGCCCACGCTGATGCCAAGCGACTGCAGCTCGGCGGCGATCTTCTCGGTGGTCCTTCGGGTCCATTTCAACCCGGACATGGGGTCGCCCGCCGTCTCGTGCGTCATCAGCTCGTCGATGCGCGCGATGACCGCTGGCGTTTTTTTTCCACCGGTCGGCGTCCGGCGCCAGCCCGGCGGACACGCTCGACAGTCACATCGCGGTCCAGGAGGTGGTGCCGCCCGCGGGCCACGGTCCCCGCGTCCAGCCCCAGCAGGTCGGCGATCGCCTGGTCGCCTCCGTGGCCCATCTTGAGCGACTCCAGGCCGGCGTACAGGCGTCGCTGTTGCTCATCGAGCAGGCTGAAAAACAGCACAATCGATGCCTTGAGCTCATCGGGGAGGACATCGACGTGCGGCAGCCGCCCCCCGAGTGGGGTCGCCGCGTCACGGACCCGGCGCGCGGTGAGCTGAGCGTCCCTCGTGGCGGTATCGGGGGAACAGTACAGATAGCGCCCGGCGAAGGACGCACGCGCCAGCTTCTGCTGACGGACCAGCCTCAGCAACGCCCCCTTCACCTCCACGTTGAGGACCCCCTCGAGCTCGGCCACGAAAAATCCGGCGTCGGCCTCCTGGACCAGCGCTTCCGCGGTGGCCAGCAATGTCCCGCGCCGCGAAAACCACACCGAGCGATACGACCACAGGCCCCACGCATCGTACTGGGGGATATCGGCCAACGTGTAATATCGCCCGCGGTGGGAGTAGCTGGTCTGATAGGACAGCTCCGCCAGCTTCCGGAAGATCGTGATGTCCGCTGCGCTCCCCAGGACGTCTTTCAGCTCGGTCATCGTGGCGATCTTCTGCTTCCGCAACAACGTGGTGAGGTCCCGCGCGCGATAGTGTTCGGTTCGCATAATGATAGTGTAATACCTGCAAAGGAGATACTCTATCATTACCTTGCTACCTCGCCGCGGGTGGCCATCGGTGCTACAGGCTGCAATTTCAGGGTCGAGAGGGCCGGCGGACTCAACTCGGTGGAAACCAGTCAGCTAGAATTCCGCCAACAACACTGGAGTTATTTCTGCGCGAACCCTAAGTTCCCCGGTCGACACTGGCGCTACTCCGGGAGCGCGAACGAGAAGACGGCGTGGCCGGCCGCGATCGCAACATACTGCCGGCCGTCGGCCGCGTACGCCATCGGTCCCGCGTGCACACGCCCGCCGAGGTTCCGATGCCACAGCTCCTCACCGTTCAACGCGTCGAGCGCGAAGAAAAAGCCGTCAGCCATGCCCCCGAAGACGAGATCGCCGGCCGTCGACATCAGGCCTGACGTCGTACGGGAGTCGACCGGGAATTCCCAGCGCAGGTCACCGGTCTGCGGCGAGATGGCACGTACGGCGCGGTGATAGTTCTCGAGTGGCTGCGGGTTCTCGCCTCCCCCCGCCCTGTAGCTTTGTCCCTCCTGGTAATCGAGCGGCCGGATGAAGAACTTCGACTCGCCGTCGTAGGCCATCACGTAGATGAGGCCGGTGCGCGGGCTGTAGGTCGGTGACCACCAGTTGGACCCGCCGGTGATCGCCGGCGAGACGACGGTCCCTTCGGGCGAGGGCTCCTTGTTCGGCAGCAGGATCGGGCGCCCGTTCTCGTCGAGGCCGTCGGCCCAGGTTTGCGTCACGTACGGCTGGCCGAGCAGGAACTCGCCGGTCTCGCGGTCGAGGACGTAAAAGAAGCCGTTGCGGTTCGGGAAGAGCATCAGCTTCCGGTCCTGGCCGTCGAACGTCGCGTCGGCGAGGATCGGAATTTGCGTCGAGTCCCAGTCGTGGATGTCGTGCGGCGTGAACTGGAAGTACCACTTCATCTCGCCGCTATCCGCGTCGAGCGCCACCACCGAGTCGGAGTAGAGGTTGTCACCTTCGCGAACGGTGCCGTCATAGTCCGGCCCCGGGTTGCCTGTACCCCAGTAGACAAGGTTCAGCTCTGGGTCGTACGACCCTGTCATCCATGTCGCCGCGCCGCCGGTGCGCCACGAATCGCCAGACCACGAACGATTGTCAGGGTGATCGGGACCCGGTGTGGTGTTGAAGCGCCACTCGCGCGCGCCGGTGTCGAGGTCATACGCGTCGATCAGGCCGCGGATGCCGTATTCGCCGCCGGCCACGCCGGTAAACACCTTGTCGCCGACGATGAGCGGCGCCGCCGTCTTGCTGTAGCCCGACAGGGTCTCCTGAACCTCGGTCTGCCAGAGCACGTTGCCGGTCTTGGCGTCGAGCGCCACGAGCTGGGCATCCAAGGTGCTCATGAGAATCTTGTCGCCTTGCACGGCGACACCCCGGTTGTTCCGGCCGCAGCAAAAGATCACCTCGTCCGGAAGCTGGTGCTCGTAGCGCCAGTAGGGCCGTCCGGTTGCCGCGTCGACCGCAATCACCGTGCTCGGCGACTCGGTGATGTACATCACGCCGTCGACGACCAGCGGCGTCGTCTCCGCTCGATCGAGCGCGTTGAGCTGATAGACCCAGGCGATCTCGAGGCCCGCGACATTGCGCTGGTGAATGTCGTCGAGCCCGCTGTAGCGCTGGCTCTTGTAGTTGCCGGAGTACATGAGCCAGTTGTGCGGCTCGTCCTCGGCGTTGAGGAGGCGCTCCGGCGTCACCTGGTTGAAGGCCGGAACCGGCGTCCCGTCCGATTGCGTCTGGGCGTGGGGGACGGTCGCGATAGCACCGGCCACCAGAACTATCGTCGCGGCGAACAGGAAACGCTGCATCATGATCGGTTCTCTCTTCGTGTGTCGTGAGCCCCAAGCATACCGGGTCCAGAGAGTGCCCTTGGGTAGTGGGGCCAATGGTACAATTCGCGCATCACGGGGGGCAATGTGCAGCAGGGACAGACGTCGGCCAAGCTACCTATGCCGACTACGTCGCGCTTCCGGACGATGGTCTCCGGCACGACATCATCGGGGGGGGCGCACTACGTGACCGCCTCGCCGGTCACGCGCCATCCGCGCCATTCGGGCGTTCCGACTCGCCTTGGTCTCATGACGCGAGAGACGCTGGTCGGTTCATCGCTGGCCGCAGTTGCCATCGCGGTGTGTCTGTTGACTGGTGCGGTATCCGGTCAGCAGGCGGAGCATCTCAACTCGGTCGTCGACAAGCTCGCCCGCGGCGAGCGCGTCTACGGGGTGAGCACGTACGATTTGTCGCTCGAAAACTCGCGATCACTCGCGCGTGCGGACATCGACTACGTCTACGTCGACATGGAGCACGGGCCGATGGACTTCGCCGCGCTCCAGACGTTCCTCCTCGGTATGACCGACAAGCGGGCTATTGCCGAAAGCGGGAGCCTGCGGGCCAACGTGACACCGCTCGCTCGAATCGCGCCGTATGGCCGCGAGTCGGCCGCCTGGGCGGTCAAGCAGGCACTTGATATTGGACTGATGGGGTTGATTTTCCCGGCCATCGAAACACCCGACCAGGCGCTCGCGGCGGTGCGCGCGATGCGGTATCCCCAACGTCGCGACTCGCGCTATCCCGAGCCGCCCGGTCTGCGGGGTTCCGGCGCCGCCATCGGTAGCTGGTTCTGGGGGTTGTCGGGTGGCGACTACTTCCTCCACGCCGACACCTGGCCGCTCAATCCGGATGGCGACCTGCTCGCGCTGATGATGATCGAATCGATCGCGGGGGGGTGCGGAACGCCGATGCGATTGCCGTGGTGCCGGGCGTGGCCGGTTTCTATGTCGGCCCGAGCGATCTTTCCAATTCGCTCGGCGTGCCGCGGAGCGCCCCCGAGGTCGAAGCGGCCATTCGGACGATCGTCGACGCCTGCGTCGCGCACGACATCGCGTGCGGCATCACGGCGAGCGCCGCCGACATGCCGCGGCGGATCGCGCAGGGGTTCAAGATTCTCGGCGCCGGCCGTGCCGGTGGCGGCCTGACGGCGGGAAACGACGCCGCGGTCCGCGCCGGGCGTGCGGTGCGATAGGCGGCGCGGGTCATGCATGTCCCTCAGAAACCGGCTCGCCTCGGAGAAGGTCTAGCCTCTTTCAGCTACATCGAGCTTCGTCTCGCCAAAGGCAGACGGTTTCTTCCGGGACACGCGTGGCCCACGCCGCCAGTGGCCGCACACTACGGCAGCGCGAGCGCGATGTACTCGCTCGGCATGTCGTCCCAGCCGACGGCGACGACGATGTACTGCGTCCCGTCGACAGCGTAGCTGATGGGCGCCGCGGTGGTTCCGCCCGGGAGCTCTATCTCTCCAACGATCGCACCGGTCGCCTTGTCGTAGGCGCGGAACATCTTGCCCCCACTCCCGGGCGGGAGGAACGCCGCGCCGACGTTCGCCCCCTCGCCGAGAAACACGAGCGTCTTCGTCACAAGTGGGGCCGCACGCCCACTCTGGCCGAGCGGCGGCAGGTTGAGGTGCTCGATGGCTGGGTGATCGCGCGGACCGTCGCCGTTGGCGACCATCCAGAGGATGTCACCCTGGTTGAGATCGATCGCGACGAGCCGGCCGTAGGGCGGCTTGAAGAGCGGCAGCCCCTGGGGGCCGGGAATGTGTCGCCCCTCTTTCATCACCCAGTCGACGTCCGACCGCGGATGCTCCGACCGGACCAATCCGATCACGGTCCCGCTGTGCGCCGACGGGACGTACATGATGCCGGTCTCCGGATCGACGCCGGCGCCGTTCCAGTCTGTGCCGCCCACCAGCCCGGGCACCGATAACGTCCCTTGGGTGCCGCCCGGCTCCTCATCGATGACCGTCGGTGGCGTGAAGAACGGTCCCCAGACATAGTCGTCGAGCATGGCGACCGCTTCGGCTCGCAGCTCGGGCGTGAAGTCGATCAGGTCATCGATCGTGACCCCCTGCTGGTCGAAGGCCGGCGGCTTCGTCGGAAACGGCTGGGTCGCGGCGTACCACTCACCGGGCGCATCACCTTGCGGGACCGGTCGCTCCTCGATCGGCCAGACCGGCTCGCCGGTGACGCGGTCGAAGACATACACGAACGCCTGCTTGCTCGTGATGGCGACCGCCTTGATGTCTCGGCCGTTCACGGTGATGTCAGCGAGGGTTGGTGCGGCAGGGAAGTCGTAGTCCCACAGGCCGTGGTGGACGGCCTGGAAGTGCCAGATCCGCTCGCCGGTCGTCACATCGAGGCAGACGATCGCTTCAGCGAAGAGGTTGTCGCCCGGCCGGTGCCCGCCGTAGTAGTCGTTCGTTGGCGTCGACAACGGCAGGTAGACGTAGCCGAGCTCCTCATCGCCGCTGGGCGACGCCCACATGTTCGTGTTCCTGTGTACTCCCACGAGGCTCGGTCTTCGTTGAGGCCGGTGAGCCACGTTTCGTTGCCCGGCTCGCCTTCGCGCGGGATGGTGTGGAAGATCCAGAGCTGCTTCCCTGTACGGACATCAAAGCCCCGGACGTCCCCCGGCGGCATCTCCTTGAATGCCGGCGCCGTGTGACTCGTAATGTCGCGAATGGCGGACCCGATCACGACGACGTCGTTGACGACGAGCGGCGCCGACCGCCATCGGAAGCTATCGACCGTTCGGTCGTCGTATCCCTGAATCAGGTCGACCTCGCCGCCGTCGCCGAAGTCGGGGTAGCGCTCGCCCGTCTTTGCGTTCAAGGCGACGAGCCGCGACCCGAGCACCGCCAGGACCCGCGCATCATCCTCCCCGTTGTCGCTCCAGTACGCCACGCCGCGCGCCGCGAAGGCACGTGGCGCATCCTCTCCGTCGGTGGTGTCGGACGCCGGTCGCGAATCGAACCAGACCACCTCGCCGGTGGCGGCGTCGAGCGCGGCCACTTGACCGAGCGCGGTCATGATGAAGAGCCGGCCGTCGGCCATGAGCGGCGTGTTCTGCGACCCGCCCGGTGGATCGATCGTGCTGCCCTGCCGTGTTTCATCGGGGATCGTCGACTGCCGCCAGACGATCCGGAGGTCGTTGACGTTGGTGGCGTCAATCTGATCGAGCGGCGAGTATTTGGTGCCTGCCTTGTCAGCCGCATAGGCGCGCCATTCGCCGTCTTCGCGATCTTGTCCGGCCGCCAGGCCCGACAGCGACGGAGCAATGAGCAGACCGACGGCGACCAACGGTCCGACGATGGCGCGATACCGGTGACTGAACGCCTGCTGCGACATGTCGAGCCTCTTGCGTCGTTACTCTGACGACGCCGACGTCCACCCCGTGCTGAGCGCGTTGCGATCGACAGCGACGCCAGCGAAGTAGACGCCCGAGATCCTCCGTGTATTCGTGATGTCGTCGAGCGGGTTCGCGTCGAGCACGAGGAAGTCGGCTCGCGCGCCCGGCGTCAGACGTCCCGAATAACTAAAACGCAGTCGATCGGCTGACCGACTGGTGGCGACGCGGAGGGCGTCCATCGGGCTCAATCCGGCCGCCACCATCAGCTCGAGCTCGCGATGGGCGGAAAAGCCGTAGAAATGGTCTTGCACGCCGGAGTCGGAGCCGAGCACGAGGGCCGCCCCCGCCGCCTGCAGCTTGGCGAGACTGCGCTCCATTTGCGCATACGAACGCGCCGCGCGGTCGGCGTTCTCTGGGTTGCGGCCGGCGAACGACTCGCGGGCGCGCGTCAACACCTCGGCTGACACGGACTTGCGAAGGAGCGGTTCGCTCAGCCAGTCGGGTGGCTCCGTATGTCGACCACGTTCGGAAATCCCGAGGTTCGGCATGACGAAGACATCGTGCTCGACGATCGCCGTCACCAGAGCGTCGTCCATCTCCCGGTCGCGCACGAGGTGGGCGAAGCCATCGACACGCGCCGCCACGAGGTCCTCGGCGTCCTCGTGATAGAAGACATGGGCGATGACGTCGAGACCCTGGCGATGGGCCTCATCGATGATGGCGCGGTAGTACGACGGGTCGAGCTTCTCAACCGACCCGCCGCGATCGTCGACCCAGATCTTGACGAACGCCACGCCGTCGGCCGCGAGGTCGCGCACGGACTGCCGGCCCTCCTCCTCGCTGGTGACGCCGTAGGCCGACGACCGCAACGCCGCGGCGCCGGGGCCGGCGTTGGGCGCCGCGAGACCTTGTCCGGCGGTCCGCAGGCGCGCGCCTCCGAGGACACCGGCTTCCTGATCCCGCCGAATGTCGTGCCAGACCTCTCCGGCGTCGGTGCCAAGCGAGACGATCACGCCGACACCGTGATACGCGTACCGATGCAGATGGTCGACGATGTTGTCGCGGGTGTAGTTCGTCTCCTCGTATGAGAGGCCCCGCTGAAAGCCGACGTGCCCGTGGAGATTGACGAGCGCCGGCATGAGGGTCTTGCCGGTGAGGTCGACGGTAGTCGCGCCGTCCGGGAGCGGCACCTCGCCCCGCGGGCCGACGGCGGCAATCACGCCACGGTCGACGATGAGCCGGGCCGTCTCGATCGGATCGGATTGGTCGCCGACGATGACGCGCGCACCGTCGTAGACGACGGCGGTGCTGGACGGCGCCGGCTCACGCGCTGGCTCGCCGGCGCAGGCGGTTGAGAGCAGGATCAGGACGAACGCGCGTTGGTGCATCGCGGCATGCTACCTCAGACTGGCGGGAATATCGCCTTCGAGCACATTCAGACGGGACTGGCTGCCCCGAACCCCGCCGGCGGCACTCGCGGGGCCCCCTTCGCCCCACTCCGTGCCGCCGGGGGCGCGCTCTGCGCGCCCTAACTCCGACCGCGCAAGCCTGCAGGCGTCGAGACCCTACCGGTGGCGGTTCTCAGCGCCGCCGCGTCCGCGGCCCTGAACTTGTGCAGCTTATTGTGGAGCGTCTTGACGCTAATCCCGAGGCTCTTGGCGGCACGCGTCTTGTTGTTGCCGGTGTGTTCCAGCGTGATCTCGATCAGCCGCCGCTCCGCGGCATCGATACGCATGCCGGGCACGAGCGTCCCTCGGCCGCCGCGCGGCGGCGGCGGGGCCAGCATATCCGGCGGCGGATGTTCAACATCGATGATGTCGCCGGTGGCCAAGATCATCGCGCGCTCGATCACGTTGCGAAGCTCCCGGATGTTGCCAGGCCAGAAGTACCTCTCGAGGGTGCGCATCGCCTCGTAGGTGAGTGTGCGGATCGCGGTCCCGTCGCGCTCGCCAAACTCTTCGGCGAACGCCCGCACCAGCAGCGGGATGTCCTCGCGGCGGTCGCACAGCGGCGGCATCGTTACCGTGAGCACGTTGATGCGATAGAACAGGTCTTCGCGCAGCGATCCGCGTGCGACCGGCGCTCGGGCGTTCACGCTCGTCGCCGCGATGAGTCGGACGTCCACCGGCTGCTCGCGGTGGCCGCCGAGCCGGCAAAACGACCGCTCCTGCACGACCCGCAGCAGCTGTGCCTGGATCGCCGTTGCCATGTCCGCGAGCTCATCGAGGTACAGGGTGCCGTGGCGATCGAGCTCGAAGCACCCCTGCCGGCGCTCGACGGCTCCCGTGTCCGCGCCTTGTTCGTGGCCAAAGATTTCGCGTTCGAGCAACCCCTCGGGGATCGCCGCGCAGTTGATTGCGACGTACGGATGGGCGGCGCGCGGACTCAGCTCGTGGATGGTGCGGGCCACGAACGCCTTGCCGGTGCCGCGCTCGCCGGAGATCAAGACCGACGCGTCGGTCGGCGCCGCTCGTTCGATCACCCAGTAGACGTCCCGAACGGCCGCACTGGTGCCGATGACCCGCCGGAAGTGGCCGTGGCTACGCAGCTGGCGCTGGAGCGCGTCGACCTGGCGTCGCGTGGCGTGCCCTTCGACCGTCTTGTCGAGTACGACCCGAAGCGGTCGCGGATCGATCGGCTTCGTGAGGAAGTCGAACGCTCCTTCCTTGACCGCGTCGACGGCGGTGTCGACCGCGGTTCGGCGCCGTGATCAAGATGACCGTCAGGTCGTCGAGGCGCGCCTCGAGGGCGCGCAGGACGGCCATGCCGTTGCGTTTCGGCATGACAAGATCAGCCAGCACGATGTCAGGTTCGCATGTCGTCATGGCCGACAGCGCCTGGTCGCCGTCGATGACCCCGGTCGCGTCGAATCCCCAGGCCGTGACGAGCTCGATGAGGCCGCTCCGCGCCGACGGATCGCCCTCGGCCACGAGCACGCGGGTTTCCGCGCGTCCGCCGACGGAGACAGCCGGGGCGTCAGAGCGCGCTGCAGGCATGTAATTTCTACGCGATGGCGGCGGCAAGCCTGCCAGGGATCTGGCAAGGGTGATGCCACCGTCGGTCGCCGACTTCAGACTTTCGGCGTGTAGGTGAGAAAGCGGCGCGAGTTGTCGCGGAGCACCATGTCGATCGTCGTGTCGTCCACACCGGCCGCTCGCAGCAGTGGGGCGAAGACGGTGATGGGGTTGCCGTACCCCGGCCGCTCGGGCGAGCGGACGCCGATGTAGTCGGCTGAGATGAGCAGGCGGTTGGCGTATCCGCCGTCGAGGAACGCGAGGATGGTCCGCACCTTTTGTGGGTCGTCGACGCGACCGCCGGTGACGCGATCGAAGCCGACAAAGGCGCCCCGTGCCGCGATTCGCTTCAAGACGGAGGCGGTCTCGTCGTCGAGGCAGCACGCGTGACCGATCGCTACCGTGGTCGGGTCGACCTCCACCGCCTCGAGGACATCGAGCTGGACCAATCCTTGGTCGGGCGTGACGGTCGGTCCGGTGCCGTACGCGTTGTGCGTGAAGATCGGAATCCCCAACGCGACGTGTGCCTTGCCGACGGCTCTGAACACCTTCCGCTCGAGCGGTGTCATGTCGGCGACGTCTGACGTTTGGCCGATTCCACCGAAGGCCCCGAGTTGATCGCGAACCGCTTCCGCGACGAGCTCGTCGGCGATCTGGTCGTCGCTCTTCGCGGCGAGGTCCGGCGGATACCAGCGCTCCATAGTAGTAGCCGCCCGACGCGACGACATGGACGTCGGTCTCGTTCGCGACCCGACGACAGGCGTCGAGGTCGCGCAGCATGTCGGGATGCCCGCCGTCGACGATGCAGCCAAGGCCCTCGGTGGCCGCGGTCTGGATCTCGCGAACCACGTTGTCGACGTCGTCGGTGCCGACCATCCGTTCGGACAGCTTCACCGACAGGTGTTCGTGAAACAGCGTCACGCCGGTGATGACGTTGGGGAAATGTCGCCGAGCAAGGTGCGGATGACGGCGCCGGACGGAATGCCGGTGAGCGGCCGGGTCTGCGTGGCGAGCTCCCGGCCGCGACCTGCCCCCGCCGTCGGCCAGCCCGATAGTGCACCAAGCCCCGCCGCGCCCCCGAGCAGACGAAGCGCGTCTCGACGTTCCATCAGGCCTCCGCTCGTATGATAATGCGCAGTTCGTCATGCGGATCCTGGTAACTGGTGGCGCGGGGTACATCGGCAGTGTGGTCGCCGAGCGGCTGCTCACCCGCGGCGATACCGTCATCGTGCTCGACGACCTCTCACGCGGTCATCGCGCCGCGGTGCCGGCTGGCGCCGATCTCGCCGAAGGCGATCTCCGGGACCGCGAGTGGGTGGCCCGCACGGTCGCGGAGGTGCGCCCCGATGCGGTGGCGCACCTCGCTGGTGAGGCGCTGGTTGGCGAATCGATCGCCGAGCCAGCGAGGTTCTTCGACGTCAACCTGACGGGCGGGCTCAACCTGCTCGACGCGATGCGTCGCGCCGACGTTCGACGACTCGTCTTTTCATCGACGGCGGCGGTCTACGGCGAGCCGACGACCGTCCCGATCGTCGAAGATGCGCCCCGACGGCCCCTCAACGCCTACGGCGCGTCGAAATGGGCGTTCGAGCAGGCGCTTCCGTGGTACGCCGCGGCGTATGGTCTCCGCCACATCTCGCTTCGCTACTTCAATGCGTGCGGAGCGACCGCTGAGCGCGGCGAGTATCACGTTCCCGAAACCCATCTCATCGCCATCTTGCTGGAGGTGGCGCTCGGTCTTCGTCCGGAGGTCAGCATCTTTGGCGACGACTACGACACCCCGGACGGGACATGCGTCCGCGACTACATTCACGTGAGCGACATCGCTGACGCGCATTTGCTGGCGCTGGCCCGCATGGACGAGCTGGAGTCGAGTGCGTTCAACCTCGGGAATGGGACAGGCTTTTCGAATCGAGAGGTGGTCAAGGCGGCGCGGCGTGTTACCGGTCATGCGATTCCGGCCACCGCCGCCGCGCGCCGGGCCGGAGACCCGGCGCGGCTTGTCGCCGGCGCCACGCGGGCGGCGGAGGTTCTCGGCTGGTCGCCGCAGTATCCGACCCTCGAGGCGATGATCGAAACCGCCTGGGCGTGGCGGAAAGACCGGCTGCAGCCGTACGGGACCTAGGATTAGTCGACCGGCTCTGCGTTGCGCCGGCGGCGAGTGATTTCGACACGCTCGGCCGGAAAGACCTCGCCGACGAACTGCTGCTGATGCCGATGCGGGGAAGAAGGATCGTTCATATGGCCCTTCGACGGGGCACGCTACTCGATTCGCGGCGTGTCGCCAAAGAAGTGCCCCGCCGTGATGGCGGTGACCACCGCCAGGAGCGTCGGCCAGAACGCCGCCTTGGCGATGAAGTTGTCACGATGTCGGACGAGCGCGGCCAATCGGCCGGGCCCCCCTGTCGAGAAGACGTACACGTCGATCGTCACCGCCAGAATGGCGGAATAGATCGTGAAATAGAACTGCTCGAGGTAGACAACCCCGGCCCCGGTGAACTGCTCCCGCAGCTGGATGTGCGCCAAGAGCACCACGAAGAACAGGGCGGATGCCGTGCCGATCGCCCCCGCCATGTTGAAGCCGAACGTCTCCGCGCGCTCAGGGTCGGCCGTCGTGACCATGAGGATCGCGAACAGGAGGCCGGCAACAATCAGCAACGGCACCAGCGTGATCACGAACGCGTCGCCGAAGCTCCACTCGACGACGACCGTGAAATGGAACTCGAGGAAGTCCTCCTGCCCGAAGTAGTTTGAGATCCGGAAGTCGGTGTCGTAGTTGCCGACCTTGTACTCGAACAACGTCTCGTTGATCTCCCATTCACCCGGCACGATCGCGAAATCGACCCCGAAGGTCTCGCCCTCCCGGGTCGATTCATACGCGTCCAGATCCGGGGTGAGGACCACGTTCCGATCGAAGTCGGCGTGCCACATCCGCAGCCAAACCTCGCGCCGATCGACCGGATAGCGCGAGTCGTCGAACGGCTGCCGCAGCGTCACGTCGCAGTGCCAGCCGATCACCTCTCCGTTCCCGTCGGGCCGCCGGTAGGCCTCCTCGATGACGGTGCTGCCGGAGAGCACCTGCTCGGGTAGGGCGAAGCCGCGCAAGATGTACTCCGGCACCGCGTCGTCGTACTTCTGCCAGATGTACCCCATGACGTTGACGTCGGTGGCGGTGACGAAGTGGAGGGACTGAAAAGACCCCGGTCGGGATGAGGACCCAGTCGGGCCCGCTCGGATGCCGCGCGAGGTGGTCGACGACGACACTCTGGCTGGTCAACTGCCCGGGGTGTGGCACGTACTCTCGAATCTCGCCATACCAGAGGACGGTGATCACGCCGACCAACACCGCCGAGAGCAACGCCGACAAACGCCACCACGACTTGTCGCTCATGAGGTGTCGCGGTCTAAGGCGCGCGATCTCCAGCCTCTCCGCATCGCGTCGACGATTATGGCATCGCGTCGAACCGGATATTGAACCAGGTGATGCCGTTGGTTTCGCGAAAGCCGTGCGTTACTCCGGCGGGTATGAGCGCCAGATCGCCGGCGCTGATGCGTTGCTCCGTGCCGCCATCGATGCCCGCCCCACGCTGACCATCGATCGGCCGCCCGTTTTCATCGACGATTCGACCTCCGATGACAAGGGTGCCCGAGCCCTCACGGACGACATACACGTCGGTCGTACGCGGATGCATCAAGGCGGTTTCGCCGCTACGGATGCGCCGGATGTTGGTGTTGTAGCTGCCCCCTTCAAGCAAACGCACGGTCGTGCGCTGCTCGGCGTCCATGTCGGTCACGATTAATTCGAGCGCAGCGAGAGAGACGCTCGCGGCGCGGTCGGTTGGCGCCTGCTGTCGCACCAGGACTTGCGACCCGATGGCGGTTCCGCTCGCAAAGGCAACGAGTACGGCGGCGACGGAAATGCGGCTATGCATGCGGCTGCTCCCTTCCGGTGGACGGCGTCGATCATACGTCGCCCGCCGCGGAATATTCGGCGCCCGTCGGCGGTCTAATATGTATTGACGGCGCCTGAGAGAGAGGTCGACATGACGTTGCCGCAGTTCACGTATCGTGTCGCCGTTGCATTCGCCATCATCCTCGCCGTTGGACTGCCGGCCAGTGCGGGGCAGGGGGACGAAGACGGGCTGGCGTTCCGAGGCATGTGGGTACTCAACGCCGAGTTGAGCGACGATCCGCGGCCGCCGCCGGATAACGTCGGAGGTGAGGGGGAGCGCGGTCGGGGCGGCCGCGGGGGTGGATTCGGTGGGGGGTTCGGCGGACCGGGCGGCGGGTTCGGTGGTCGTGGCGGTGGATTCGGCGGTGGCGGGCGAGGCCCCGGCGGTGGTCGGGGCGGCGATGGCGACCGACCGGATCTCGAGGAAATGGCCGAGCGGAGAGCCGCCATGCAGGAAGCGGTGCGCGATCTGATGACCGCCGCCAGACGAATGACGATCGTCGGCACGCGGGACGAAGTCATTTTGACCTACGACGACGGGCGCGTGGTCCGGCTCGTTCCGGACGGCCGGGAACACGCCGGTCTTGCTGGCACTAGCATGCAGGTGACCCGCACGACACGGTGGGACGACGTGACGTTGGTCACCGACATCGAGCTCGAGGGCCAGGTCAGGTTCGAGGTCGAGCAGACCTACGACCTCCGAGACGGCGAGTACGGGCTATTGCGCCCCCGGTTTTCTTGGACACGGATTAAGGGAGAATCTGATGTCCAAGGAGGTAGCGGGAATGGTTCAGTCGAGGAGGGTGCAGGGAGCTGGGTCGGCGCGGACGGAGGGAGCCCGAAGGGCGACCGGAGTCGGCGCCGACGCTGCGGCGGCTGGGGCCCGGGCCTTGGCGCCCGGGCAGCGGTGGAGTGCGAGCCGGAAGCGGGACGTGGTGCTGCGGCTGCTGTGCGGCGAGTCACTCGACGCGGTCTCGCGTGCAGTCGGGGTGGAGATCTATCGGCTGGAGGAGTGGAAGGCGCGGGCGTTGGCCGGTCTCGAACTCGGGCTGAAGGAGCAGGCCGGTGAACCGGTAGCCGCAGTGCTGGATGCCGCCAAGCGACACATTGGGGCACTGTCGATGGAGAACGAACTGCTGCGGGCGCGTGCCCGCGCGGCGGAGCGTCGCCTCCCTTTGGCGACGCGGAGGTCGCGATGATGAGCGCAACGACCTCCGCGACCACGGGGCGGCGCTATGGTCTCGAACGGGTGTGTCGGACGTGGGAGAGGTCGCGCGCGGCGCTCTACGCGCGGCGGGCGCGTGCGCAGTGCCGAAAGCGGGGTGCAGGCCCGGCGCGCCGCGGGCCGACGCCCGCGCTGTCGGATGCGCAGCTTTTGGCGGCCATTCGCAGCGACCTGACCCGGTCACCGTTCCAGGGCGAGGGCCATCGCAAGGTCCACGCGCGGCTGCGGATTCTCGACGGGATCCGCGTGTCCCGGACGCGGGTGTTGCGTGTGATGCGCGCGCAGGGGCTGCTCTCACCCCACCGCGGGCGGCAGGGTGACCCGAAAGCGCACGACGGGACGATTGTCACTTCGGCGCCTCAGGTGATGTGGGGCACCGACGGCGTACGGGTGTTCACCGTGGAGGACGGCTGGGTCTGGACCTTCGCGGCGGTGGACCACTGGAACGCCGAGTGCGTGGGCTGGCATGTGTGCAAGGTGGGGAGCCGTTTTGCCGCCCTCGAGCCGATCGCGCAAGGGCTCGGGCGACGCGACGGCTCGGTCGAGGCGGACGTGGCCCGCGGCTTGGCGCTACGGATGGACCACGGCAGCCAGTATCTGTCAGACCACTTCCTCAACCAGGTCCGCTACTGGGGCATCCACCCCAGCTTCGGCTTCCTCGAAGAGCCGGAAACCAACGGGGTCGTCGAGCGCTGGAATCGCACGCTCAAGGAGCAAGCGATCTACGGCCGGGTCTTTCACACCCTCGCCGACGTGCGCGCCGCCGTCGCTGCGTTCGTCGAACGCGACAACCAGTGCTGGCGCCTCGAAAAGCTGGCGTATCGCACGCCACTCGAAGCGCGCGAGCAATACGAGCTACGCCATGCCGCGTAGCGCAAACGTGTGTCCAAGAAACCGGGTGCGGTACACGGCGAGTACGGGCGGCAGCTGTTGGTCACGTCGCGGTTCGAGGGCGGACGGTCCGGGGGAAAGGCGCGCGAGTTCCGGCGCGTATATGATTTCGATCCCGGACGGTAGACGAGCTCCACCGCCGTCTCCGTAGCGGCTGAAGGAGCATATCGATGCACACTCGTGTTGGCGCAACGGTGCTCGCGCTTGGCTTGCTCGCTGCCCCGATGGCCGCGCAGACGGCCGTCCCGCTCGACGAGATCTCGCTGCCCCCCGGCTTCCAGATCGAGATCTACGCCGACAGCCTGATCAACCCCCGCTCGATGGTCCGCTCGCCGCGCGGCACGCTTTTCGTCGGCACGCGCGCCGGCGCGCGCACGCTCGCCCGTGGGGCCCGGCCAAACCAGGGACGGGTCTACGCCGTGCGGGATACCGATGGCGATCAGCGCGCCGACGAGACGGTCATGATCGCCGTCGGGCTCAACGCGCCGAACGGCGTCGCGTTTCATGACGGCGACCTCTACGTCGCCGAGATCAACCGGGTGCTGCGCTTCGACGATATCGAATCGCGTCTCGACGATCCGCCCGCCCCGACTGTGGTCAGCGACGCGTTTCCGAGCGATTGGATGCACGGGTGGAAGTTCATTGCCTTCGGTCCCGACGGCAAGCTCTACGTGCCGGTTGGCGCGCCGTGCAACGTCTGTGACGACAGCGAGACGACGCCGATCTACTCTTCCATCGCCCGCCTGAATCCCGATGGGAGCGACCTCGAGGTCTTTGCGCGCGGTATTCGTAACTCGGTGGGGTTCGACTGGCACCCCACGACTGGCGCGCTCTGGTTTACGAACAACGGCCGCGACATGCTCGGCGATGAGACGCCGCCTGACACGCTGCACCATGCCCCGCGTGCCGGTATGCACTTCGGGTTTCCGTTCTGCCACGGCGGCGACCTCGCCGACCCGGAGTTCGGCGACCGACGATCGTGCAGCGACTTCGATCCGCCGGCGCACAAGCTCGGCCCGCACGTCGCCTCGCTCGGAATGCGTTTCTACACCGGCGACATGTTCCCGTCGTCGTACCGCCACCGCATCTTCATCGCCGAGCACGGGTCATGGAATCGGAGTCAAGACGCCGGCCATACCGGCTTCCGGATTACCACCATCGAGCTCGATGACGACCACCGGGTCATCGACTACGGCGTGTTCGCCTCAGGGTGGCTGCGATCCGATAACGAAGCGTGGGGGCGTCCGGTCGACGTGCTGGTGATGCCGGACGGGGCGCTCCTCGTCAGCGACGACCAGTCTGGCGTCATCTACCGGATCTCGTACGACGGTTGAGGTGGTCCGAGCGCCTCTCAGCGCGTCTCGCGCGCGCGCTGGCGGTCGAGCGGCGCGACGGTCAGCGTCCACATGAGCGGAACCGACGCCGGGTTGAAGCAGACCTCGTCGTCACACGCCTGGTAGTCGAGTCGACCGGTCAGGGTCAAGACGTCGAGCTCGGCCAACTGCTCGGCCGCCTCCGGTGACGCGCCGACGACCACTTCTTGGACCAGCCGGAACGGCTGCATGTAGACCGGCGCGCGCTCGTCGAGCGGCTCGAAGTAGTAGACCTCTGACGGCGGATAGCTGACCGGCAGCACACGCAGGAAATCAGGCGCGTCGAGCTGCAGTCCGATGACGCGGTACCCCAGGTCGTCTGCCCCCGGCGCGTAGACGTGCATGTTCGGTTTCGGCGTGACGTCGAGCGCTAGGTGGAACCGGTTGCCGACCGTGACCACGGGATTGCTCTGCGACGCCGCGATCTCGAGATGGGCGGTCTCGCCTGAGCTTCCAGATATCCCAGACAGCGGCGTGCCGAGCTTGAGCATGATGTTCGCCGCCGTGTTGCGCTCGCGATAGAACTCCTCGAAGAAGCGAGACGTGACCCGCCCCGCAGGGTCGACGATGAACGTGCCTGGAAACGGCGTCCCGACGATCATTGGATTCGCCCCGAAGACCGAGACGTACTTGGCGACGTCAGCCTTGACCGCAGCGTCGTCCTTGTTCTCGCCGATGCCTTCTTCCGCGATGTGGTTGTAGATGCCGAACGCGCGGATCACCGATGAGTCGTCGTCGGACAGCAGTAGTACATCCACAATACCGCGCCGCTCCGCAAACGTCGCCAGAATCTGCTCGGAGTCGTAGCTGATCGCGGCGACGCCGAGCCCCTGTGCCTGCAGCTCCTCGAACCGATCTTGCAGCTCCACGAGCTGCGCTTTGCAGTAGGGTCACCAGTCGGCGGAGCGGTGGAAGACGATCATCGCCCCCTGCTCGCCGACGATCGACTCGAGCGTCTGGACCCGGCCGTGCTGGTCGGGGAGGGCGAAAGCAGGAATCTGCTCGCCGACCTGCGGGCCGAGCGAGGCGACGTCGATCGTTTCGCGTTCCTGTGCTGACATCGGCGCGATCATGCTCCAGACGCCGCCGGCGACGATCATCCATGCCGAAAAGCTGCGTCTCATGGGGGGCATACTAGCACCAGCCACTTTCGTTCGGGTGCGCGGTGTCCACAACTTGACCTTGGTCCTGCGACGTGTGAACAATAAACGGACGGTCGGTCTATTAATTGGACAGGGCTTCGCCCCGAACCCCACGCGGTCGCTAGCGGGGACCCCGAGGCCCCGCGCTGCTCCCACGAGGCGCGCCGTGCGCGCCTTGGCCGACACGCAGCGGTTGCATACGAGAAGCACTCTTGTTCTTAAGCCGCCTCGCGGCCTCATGGAGGGTCGGTGCCACGCACCGTTGACGAAGCTGCGCACGCTCGAAGGAGAAACGGGTTCCTCGACGCCGCCCAACGGCTGATTGAGACCAAGGGCTACGCGCGGATGACGATCGAGGATGTCCTCAAGGAGCTCGGGACGTCGAAGGGCGCGCTGTACCACTACTTCGATTCCAAACAAGCCATTCTCGAAGGGATCGTCGTACGCTTCACCGACGTCGCCGAAGCGCACCTCCGACGGAACGCGGCCGACACCGACGTGCCGGCGCTCGACCGGCTCCGCCAGTTTTTCGCCACGATGGGACAGTGGAAGGTGGAGCGGCGGGAAGCCTTGCTCGCGACTCTGCCGTTGTGGCTGTCGGACGACAACGCGATCGTTCGTCAGAAGCTGCGCGCCCGAGCGATTGAGCGCATCACGCCGTGGCTGACGCAGATCGTCGACCAGGGCGTCCGGGAGGGAGTCTTCACGACGCGGTATCCCGACCAGATCGGTCGGCTCTTGATCGGACTCGGGCATGACGTGAACGAGGTCCTTTTCCCACTGCTGTTCGCCGACCGGGGCGACAGTGGCGGTTTGTTGCAGGTGGAGCGGACGCTGGCCGCGTATACGGACGCGCTCGAACGCCTACTGGGCGCTCCGGAGGGTTCACTGGCCGCGCTGGTCAACCGCGACCAGTTGCAGCTGTGGTTCGACGCCGCGCACGAGCAGGCTCATTATTCGGACGACGCCAACGTGAAGGGAAAGAACGATGACAGGGTGCATTGACAGTGTGCGCCGGCAGGTGGCGCTCGTCGTGCTTGTGTATCTCGCGACGGTGGGACCGGTCTTGGGTCAGCCGGGCCAAACCGACCCCCGCGACATCGTGAATCGCATTCAGGATATCTACCGCGGGGACTCGAGCCACGGCGTGGCATCGATGGAGGTGGTGACCGAGCACTGGGAGCGCCG
The DNA here is from genome assembly GCA_963662965.1 of Vicinamibacterales bacterium. Classification (GTDB taxonomy): domain Bacteria; phylum Acidobacteriota; class Vicinamibacteria; order Vicinamibacterales; family UBA8438; genus DTWD01. Next base: position 2,921,243 of record OY759970.1, read on the forward strand.
GATCACGATGGAGCTCTGGTCGCTCGGGACGGAGCATTCGCTGATACGGGTACGGGCCCCGCGGAAGGAAGCGGGCACCGCGACGCTGAAGGCCGACGATGACATTTGGAACTACCTTCCGAAGGTCGACCGCACGATCAAGATTCCGGCGTCGATGATGGGCGGCTCGTGGATGGGGTCGCACTTCACCAACGACGACCTCGTGCAGCAGAGTCGCCTCGTCGATGACTACGACATCGAGCTGACCTTCGAAGGCGAGCGTGACGGCGTCCGCCTGTGGGAGATGGCGCTCACGCCGAAACCTGAAGCGCCTGTCGTTTGGGGCCGAATCGAGTACCACGTGCGTCAGGACGACCACATGCCGCTTGGCGTGTGGTACTACGATGAGGACGGCGATCTCTCGCGCTCGATGGTGTTCAGCGACTTCGAAGACCTCGGCGGTCGGGTCGTCCCCAGGACGATGGACATGCGCCCGGCCGACTCGCTGACCGAACGGACGACGATGCGGTACGACGAGCTCGAGTTCGACATCGACCTCGACGCGTCTTTCTTCTCGCTCCGCACGCTGCAACGGCGGCGATAGCGAAGGAGTCCATGTGGGCGAATCCCCCTGGCTGCGCATCGGCTGGCGCAATCTCGGCCGGAACCCCAAGCGCTCGGTGCTCACCGCGCTTGGTCTCGCCGTCGGCTATTTCGCGTGCGTGTTTCTCGTCGGCTGGTCCGAAGGAATCATGGCCGAGATGGTCGAGAACGCGACCTCCCTCGTCAGCGGTCAGATCGAGATCCACGACGCCGAATATCGACCCGACCGGAGCCTGTACGACACGATCGGCGGCCGAGACGGTGTCGACGTCGAGGCGCTCTTGCGCACAGTCGATGCCGACCCATCTGTCACGGCGGCGGCGCCGCGTGCGTACGCCGGCGGCCTGATCAGCTCGGGCGAGGCCACCTCCGCCGGAATGCTGATGGGGATCGATCCGCAGCGCGAAGCGCGGCTGAGCCGGTTTCTCGAGACGCTGGTCGAGGGCGGCCTGCCGCGCGCGGGCCGGAACGAGCTGGTCATCGGCGGCGAGATGGCGCGCCAGCTATCGGTCGGTGTCGGCGATGAGCTGGTGGTGGTGGCGCCGGGCGCCGACGGGTCGATGGCGAACGACCTATTCACCGTAGCCGGGCTCTTCAGGACCGGCCTGGTCGACTTCGATAGGACGTTCGCCGCCACGGCGATCGGTGATCTACAGACGCTGCTGGTCCTCGATCCGGCGCGGATTCACGAGATCGCGATCTCTACGGCCGACCCCTGGATTGCGGAGGAGACCGCGGCACGGCTGAGCGCGGCGATCGGAGCGTCGGATGGTGCCACCGAGGTGGTGGCGTGGACCGAGCTCCGGCCAGAAATGGTCGAATACGTTGCGCTGGCCGACACCTTCTACTGGGTCATCCTGGTCATCGTCTTTACCATCGCCCTCTTCGGCGTCGCCAACACGATGCTGATGGCGACATTCGAACGGCGGCGAGAGTTCGCCGTCATGCTGGCGCTCGGCTCGGCGCCGCGATCGATTGTCCTGACGGTGATGTGCGAGGCGATGGCGGTCGGGGCGCTGAGCTTAGCGTTGGGGGCCCCGATCACCTTCCTGCTGATGTTCTGGTGGCACAACGCCCCACCCGACCTCGGCTGGATGTACGGCGACCTCACCATCATGGGTGCGTTGCTGACGCCCAGCCTGCGGGTGGAGTACAACGTGCCGGTCTGGATCTGGACCGGCGTCGCGTTGGTGCTGACCACCCTGCTGGCCGCCATCTATCCGGCGGCGCGGGCCGCGCGCATTCCCCCCGCAGACACCTTGTCGGGACTCTAGGTGATGCCGATGCCGCACCGTCCGCGCCGCTCGTCCGCCTCATCCATGCACCTCGGGGTCATCGTCGGTCTCGCGATGCGCAATCTGCGGCGGCACCTCCGGCGGACGGCGCTGACCTCGTCCGCCATGATCGTCGGCGGCGCGCTGTTGATCTTTACGTTCAGCCTGGGCGATGGCACCCATGAAACGTGGATCGACTCCGGTGTGCGAATGGGGACCGGCCACGTCACCGTCGAGCGACCGGAGTATCAGCGGAGCCGCAAGCTCGAAGACCGTCTCTCGGCGGAGGTGCGCGCTGCCGCTGAGCGAGCGCTCGAGTCGGCGGATCTCGCCCCGCACATCATCGCGGCGTCGTCGAAGCTGGCGGTCAACGCCTTGGCCAGCTCGGCCGCCGGTGCGAGGCCGGCGCAAGTGATGGCGGTCGACCCGGTGGCCGAGATGGGCTTCAGCACGCTCGACGATCAGCTCGTCGAGGGCCGGTATCTCGAGCCGGATGACCGTCTCGCGGCGTACGTCGGCGTCGGTCTGGTCGAGAGCCTCGATCTGCGTCTCGGGTCGCGGATGGTCGTGCAGGCGCAGGACGCCGACGGCGAGGTCGCCGCGCAGTTGCTGCGTGTGGTCGGCATCTTCCGGAGCGGTGTCCCCGGAATCGACCAGGCGTTGATGCATATTCCACTCGCCACCGGCGGCGAGTGGCTCGGGTCCGGACACGACGTTACCAACGTCGGCCTGGTCGTGGCCGACAGTGCGGTCGTGGCGCGCGTCGCCGGCGCGCTGGAGCGGGAGCTCGCCGAGCCGGTCCGACGCGGCGAGGTGCGCGTGATGGGGTGGCGCGAGTCCAACCCTGCGCTCAACGCGGCGATCACGATCGACGATTTCGGCAACTACATGGTCTACGGCATCCTCTTCACCATCATCGCGTTCGGGATCGTGAACACCATCTTGATGTCGGTGCTCCACCGCCGCCGCGAGTTTGGCCTGCTGCAGGCGCTCGGGCTCACGCCCGGACAAACCGGCGCCGTCGTGCTGGTCGAAGGGCTCACGATGACCGCGGTCAGCGGACTGCTCGGGGTCGGACTCGGGTTGGCGCTCACCTGGTATTTCGTTGGGGATGGTCTCGATTTCTCCCAGCTGATCTCCGAGGAGATGACCTTTTCCGGCGTGGTGATCGATCCGGTCATCATTCCGCTGTTCCGCGTGTCTCGGCTTCTGCAGGCGCTGACCTTCCTCCTGTTTATTGGCACCGTCGCGTCGATCTATCCGGCGCTGCGCGCCGCGCGGATTGACGTCACCGAGGCGATGAAGTTCGAGCGCTGAGTGCGCGTGCGAGACGAATTGATGACCGATACCGACACCCCCGCCGTGCGCACCGAAGGCGTCTGGAAGACGTACTACCAGGAGGCCGAAGAAGTGCACGCCGTCCGCGACGTCAGTGTGACGATCGCGCGTGGGGAATTCACCGCGCTGGCCGGCCCATCGGGTTCGGGGAAGACGACGCTGCTCAACGTGATCGGCGGGCTGACTCGACCCACCCGCGGGCGGGTCTGGGTTGCCGAGCGTGACGTCACCGAGATGTCGAATCAGGATCTCGCGCGGTTGCGCCTCGAACAGGTGGGATTTGTTTTTCAGGCGTACAACCTGCTGCCGGTCTTGACGGCGATGGAAAACGCCGAGTTCCCGATGCTGCTACAGGGCGTCCCAACCGACGAGCGGCGCGCCCGCATCAGCGAGCTGTTCGTGCGCACCGGGATGCACGGTCTCGAGGATCGGCGTCCCGGAAAGCTGTCCGGCGGCCAGCAGCAGAGGGTGGCGGTGGTGCGCGCGGTGGCAAGCAAGCCGGCGCTGGTGCTGGCGGATGAGCCGACGGCCAACCTCGACTCGGCCGCGAGCGAAGCGCTGCTCGACGTGATGGCCGAGTTCAGCAAGGACCTCGGGGTCACGTTCGTCTTCGCCACGCATGATGCACGCGTCATGGATCGGTCGCAACGCCTCGTGCGGATGGTCGACGGCCGCATCGACACCGACGAGATGCGCACGTGACCATCGTGTCGGGCGTCCGCGTCATGCTGGCCGCGTTCTCGGTCGCCTTCAGTGCGACGTCCGCCCGCGCGCAATCGGATTGGCTGTCGGGCTACCTGCAGACGGTACCGCTGTTCAGCGGCTCGACGGAGCTCTCAGATAGCAACATCAGCGACTTCAGTCGGTTCCGTCTCACCAGCGAACCGGTGTTTGGGCCGATTGCCATCGAGACGGCCTACGAGCATGGGCTCAATGTGCGCTGGCGCGACGTGACGGACGGGCTCGGGCTGGGGGTCGTGCCAGGTGGTGGAGAATGGCTCGACCTGCAATGGACCATCGCCGACGAGGAGCATGTACGGTGGGCGCACCGGTTCGACCGTCTGAACGTGGCGTGGACGCCGGTGCAAGCGGTCGAGCTGCGCGCCGGGCGCCAGGCGGTGTCGTGGGGGACGACGCTCTTCCTGACACCCGCCGACCCGTTCCTCCCATTCAGTCCGACCGACCCGTTTCGTATCTTTCGCGGCGGCGTCGACGCCGGGCGGGTGCGGATCTATCCGAGCCCGCTGAGCGAGATCGATGTGGTTATGCGGCCGACCCAGACCGACGTCGGTGAAGAGGTGACCGCACTCGCGCGTGGCCTGGGGGTCTGGGCGAATTGGGAGCTGTCCGCTTGGGGGGGCTCGCTCTACGGCGATACGACAGGCGCGGTCGGCATCGCCGGTGGGATCGGGGCGTGGGCGGTTCGAGGTGAGGGCGTGGCCCGCGAGATCCGCGATGTGGTCGTCTTCCGTGGCAGCCTCGGCCTTGACCGCTTGTGGCAGGTCGGCGGGCGGGATCTTTCCTTCCTCCTGGAGTACCAGCGCGACAACATGGCGGCCGCGAGTGCCGACGAGTACCTCACGCTCGTGCAGTCCCGGCCGTTCCGGCGCGGGGAGTTTCAGGTGCTCGGGCGCGACGAAGTGGCGCTCCAGGCCTCCTACCAGATCCATCCGCTCCTGAGTCTCGCCGGCTTCGGGCTCTGGAACGCCAACGACGGAAGCGTGCTGCTGTCGCCGAACTTCGCCTACTCGGCGGGCGACGAAACGTCGATCAGCGGTGGCGTCTTCTTCGGGTTCGGCGCGAGCACGGCAACCGTGACCCGCCCGCTGCCCTCCGAGTACGGTCTCGCCGGCACGACCGGCTACGTCTCGATCAGCTGGTTTTTCTAGCACTTAGACGGGGCTTGTGGCCCGGAACCCCGCCGGCGGCACTCGCGGGGACCCCCGCTATCCGAAGGCCTCGACGGCACTGTGCGACTGCGCCCGTCCAAGCAGGCCCGAGGTGCCGTCGTGCCCCGGAGAGATGACCCCCGGGAGCGATGCATTAACCGGAATCACGGTGCCCACGCGAGTCACCGCGAGGAGATGTTCCACCCGGCGGTTTAGCGCAAAGAGCTGCAGGGTGCCGCCCCGTCGCCGTGTCGTGTTGAACGCGAAGATGATCTCGCCGATCGCCGCCGCGTCGAGTGAGGGCACGTCTGCCAGGTCGATGGTGACGTCATGAACGCCGCGCGTGAGGAGGTCGCCGAGTGCCTCGCGAAGTGCCGTCGCGCCCTTGCCGGTCGGGTCCACGTCGAATGGTCCCGAGAGGACCAATACGCCCGGCATCGTGCCTGCCCTGATATTCATGATGCCCCTCCCCCCAGCTAACAAGCCGTGCTGTTGGCTTCTGGGCTTCTGATCAATAAAACGACGAACCACGCCGAAAGCGAACGGAAAGAGCGAAAGAATCAGTACATGAAGACACGAAAAAGTACGTTCGCTTTTCGGCTGCGGATCGTTCTTATCTAAAGGGAGTGGGACTATGATGTGCGGCACGACCACGATGGCCCGGAAGGACAGCCCGCCGCCAAAGCCACCCCGGTCCGAGCCGACCGACTCGGACCGCCTGGCGACTGATTCCACCGTCACGCTCTGGCCACGGGCGAGCAGCGGCGACCCGCGCGCGGCGGAGGTCCTGCTTGGGCGTCGAGCGCTCCGTGCGCGGAGAACACCTGTTTGAGCGTGCGACCCTTGCAGAATTCCATCACCAGGAACTGAGTCTTGTACGCTGAGAACCGGTCATAGAGACTGGCGATGACCTCGTGGTGAAGGGCTTCGAGCGTGGCAGCCTCGCGTCTAAACCGCAACAGTGCGTCTGGTTGATATACCAACTTGTGACTCATCATTTTCACGGCCACGACTTCGCCGTCCGACAGTCGCAACGCTTCGTAGACGACGCCCATCCCACCACGTCCTACGCAGCGGTTGATCCGGTAGCCGTGAATGTCCTTTCCGCCGAGACCGTCGTAGGTCGTCTGGCCCAGCCGATCCGCAACCACCTCGGTCATCAGCACCTGTAACTCCGGATACCGATGTGCGAGGTCGTGAAAGTCATCGCCCGGAAGCACGAGGACGCGTACCAGGGTGCGAGCCACGACGTCTGCGGTCCGTGTCTCGTCGGTGACCAGACTTCTCTCGCCCACGACGTCGCCGCGCACAAATTCGGCGACCTGTGTATGGTCACCCGTGGCGCCACGGACGCCGGCCCACGCCGTGCCTTCCACCAGCAAGAGTCAGTATGGGCTCGGTTCGCCCTGCCTGATCAGATAGTCGCCGGCCGCATACTCTCGAACCTACATTGCGGAGCGGAGGTGCTGGAGAAGGTCGTCACTGAGGCAGGCAAAGGGCGACGGGTCGGACGAAAGCACGCCCCATACCTCGTCGTCGCGAACGGATGCGGCCATGCGAGTCCTAAATCTAGATGATTGGGACTCGCATGCCTCGCAACGCTTGCAACATGCGGCGCGCCGAGCCATCATGACCTGATCCCCGTCTCGGTGCGGGGCGTGCCGAAGACCGCAAGGCGGCCGAGGCGAGGCAGGAGACACCGCGAAATGGCCCGGAAGACATGGAGACGCACGGTCGGCTCGTGGGTCGTGGCCGCGGCGTTGACCGCGGTCTGCGTCATCGCGCTGTGGAGCTCGCCTGCGGTCGCCCGTCAGGCCGAGCCGGCGGCCGGAACCGATCCGGGCGCCCTCTTCACCCGTTACTGCATCATGTGCCACAACGCGCGGCTGAGGACGGCCGGACTCGCCATTGATGAGCTCGACCTGGCCGCCGTCCACGCCGACGCGGAAGCGTGGGAGAAGGTGGTCGAAAAGCTGCGGGCGGGCTCGATGCCGCCTCCCGGTCGACCGCGTCCCGATGCCGCCACGTATCGCGCGGCCGCCAGCTGGATCGAGGGCGAGCTCGATCGCGCCTGGGCGGCCGACCCGTATCCCGGTCGTATCAGTGCGGTGCATCGGCTCAACCGTACCGAGTACCGAAACGCGATCCGTGACCTCTTCGCCGTCGACGTCGATGTTGAGTCGCTCCTGCCGGGCGACGAGACCGCCGACGGCAGCTTCGACAACTTCGCTGACGTCCTGAGCTTTTCGACGTCGCATCTCGAGCGGTATCTCTCCGTCGCCCGCTCGGTGACGCGGCAGGCGGTCGGCCTGCTCCCGACCACCGCCGGCGTCGACACGTTCGAGATTCCGTTGCACATCGTGCAGGACGAGCGACAGGACGAAGCGCTGCCGCTCGGTTCACGCGGCGGGCTCGCGTTCTCGTATCACTTCCCGGTCGACGGCGAGTACGAGATCAAGGTCCGGCTGCGACGTCAATATCAGGACTACCTGATGGGAATGGGGTGGCCGCAGCAACTCGACATCCGCCTCGACGGGGCATTGGTCGACCGGTTCACGGTGGGCGGTTCCACGCCCGGCGAGCCAGCGGCCGCCAGCTATGCCGGGGCTGGAGAGCCTGGATTTGCCGCCGACCCGGAGTGGGAAGCCTTCATGCAGCTGACCGGCGATGCCGGGCTCGTGACCCGCGTGCCGGTCACTGCCGGTCCACATGTGGTCGGCGTCAGCTTCGTCCGACAGCGGTGGGAGGCCGAGGGGCTGCCCCAGCCGCTCCAGCGCGGCCGGGTGATCACGAACGACCAGATCTACATGGGGAATGCGGCTGTCCGCGCGGTGGACATCGGCGGCCCGTTTGCCGCGACCCAGAACGCCCGCGACACGCCGAGTCGACGCGCCATCTTCTCGTGCGAGCCGGCCACCGCCGAGGCCGACGCCGAACGGCGCTGCGCCGCCGAGATCCTGGGGTCCCTCGCCCGCCTGGCCTTCCGGCGCCCGGTGACGACGGACGACCTCGACGCGTTGTTCACCTTCTTCGACGCCGGCCGCGTCGAGGGCCAGAGCTTTGACGCGGGGATTCAGTTCGCCCTCGAGCGGATCTTGGTCGACCCTGATTTCTTGCTGCGTGTCTACCGCGACCCGGTCGATACCGCACCCGGCGACCCGCCGCATCAGCTGAGCGATCTCGAGCTCGCCTCGCGCCTGTCCTTCTTCCTCTGGAGCAGCATTCCGGACGCGCGGCTACTGGATCTGGCGGAGCGCGGCGAGCTCAGCGACCCGGCGACACTCGAGGCCGAGGCCCGACGCCTACTTGCCGACCCCCGAGCGGTCGGCGCCCTGGTCGAAGACTTCGCGGCCCAGTGGCTCAATCTCCGCCGCGTCGGCGAGGTGGTCGTGGATCCCCGCCGGTACCCCACCTACGACGAGACGTTGCTCGAAGCGTTCCGGGAAGAGGTCGAGCGCTTCGTCGCCAGCACCGTCGTCGAGGACCGGAGCGTTCGGACGCTGCTCGATGCCGACTACACGTTCGTCAACGAGCGGTTGGCGCGCCATTACGGCATTCCTGGCATCTACGGCAGCCGATTTCGTCGAGTGACCTTCGATAACCTCGATCAGCGCGGCGGGTTGCTGGCCGCCGGGGCGCTCCTGGCCACCACGTCGTATCCGGACCGCACGTCGCCGGTGCTCCGTGGGAAGTGGCTGGTCGACAACATCTTTGGCCTGACGGTTCCGCCCCCGCCACCCGGCGTCGACACCACCCTGGAGACCACCCCGGGGACGATGCCGGCGACCATCCGCGAGCGGCTCGCGCGCCACCGCGAGAACCCGTCGTGCTCCAGCTGCCACGCCGTCATCGATCCGCTCGGCTTCGCGCTCGAACACTTCGATGTCATCGGCGGTTGGCGGACGCACGATGAGCAGGGGCGGCCCGTCGACGCGGTCGGCACGACCCTCGCGGGGGAAACGGTGGAGGGATTGGTCGGGTTACGTGCGCTTCTACTGGCTGATCCGGAGCGGTTCCCGCGCACCGTGACCGAGAAACTGCTGGCCTATGCGCTCGGACGTCGCCTGGAGTATTACGATCGGCCGGCCGTGCGTCAGATCGTGCGCGCCGCCGCGGCCGACGATCATCGGTGGTCTTCGATTATCCTAGGGGTTGTACGCAGCCCTGCCTTCACGATGCGGGCGGCGCCGGGCGTGGCGGCGAATTAATCAGGGCGCGCATTTAAGGTGGCACACTCATGATGTTGACCAAATCGTTGCCGCGACGGACGGTTCTACGAGGGCTTGGCGCCACGGTGGCGTTGCCGTTTCTCGATGCGATGGTGCCGGTGGTGCGCGCGCGCGCGGCGGGCGCCCCGACGCATCGGTTCCAGTCGTTCTACGTCCCGAACGGGATGGCGATGGAGTACTGGACGCCGCCAGATACCGGGACCCACTTCACGCTGTCGCCCGTCCTCGAGCCGCTGGCGCCGTATCGCGATCAGCTGATCGTGCTCTCTGGGCTCAAGGCCAACTGGAACTACATCCACGCCGGCGCGTCGGGATCGTTTCTCACCGGCACGACCCGCGGCGGCCGCAACGAGACCGAGATCATCGCCGACGTCTCGATGGATCAGCTGCTGGCACGGCACTTTGCCAAGGACACGCAGGTCGCCTCGCTCGAAATGGCGATGGACCGACCGAACAACGCCGGCGCGTGCACCGGGAATCTGAGCTGCGTTTATACCCACACCACGTCATGGCGGAGCCCGACGCAGCCGTTGCCGATGGAGTGGAATCCTCGCGCCGTGTTCGAGACGCTCTTTGGCGACAGCGGCAGCACCGATCCGGCGGCGCGTTCGGCCCGTCGCCGGCAGCACCAGAGTCTGCTCGACGCCGTGAACGACAAGCTCGCCAACTTGAAGCGTGAGCTCGGTCCGCAGGATCAGAGCACGCTCGACGAGTACACCGAGTCGGTCCGTGACGTGGAGCGCCGCATCGCGAGGGCCGAGGCGCAGAACGAGCTCGAGCTCCCCGACTTCCGACAGCCGCAAGGGGCGCCGTCCGTGTTCGAGGACCATCTCGAGCTGATGCTCGACTTGCAGCTGTTGGCGTTTCAGTCGGATCTGACCCGCGTCATCACGTTCATGATCGGGAAGGAGCAGAGTCCCCGGCCGTATCCGCAGATTGGGGTGCCCGAGGCGCACCATCCACTGTCGCATCACAACAACAGGCCCGATCTGATTGCGCACATGTCGAAGATCAACCGCTATCACACGGAGCTCTTCGCGAACTACGTCGCGAAGCTCAAGGCGACGCCCGACGGCGACGGCACGCTTCTCGATCACACGACCATCATGTACGGGTCGGGCCTCTCCAACAGCACGCGCCACGCCGGCAACAACCTGCCGATCATGCTCGTCGGCGGCGGCGCGGGCCGACTGCCGAGCGGACGGCACATCTCCTACGACAACGAACCGTCGCTGGCGAATCTGCTCGTGACGCTGATGGACAAGCTCGACGTCCCGGTTGACCGGATCGGCGGGAGCACCGGTTCGCTGCCGCTCGACTCGCTCGCCGACTTGTAAGGTCCCGCCGTGCGCGCACGCCTCCGTCTTTTTCGGCGACGTCCGTGGTTGTTGGTGGCGCTGGCGCTGCTGGCGGGCTGGCCCGCCCAAGCGGGCGCACAGAATGATGCCGACGCCGGCGCCGACCCCCTGCGACTCATCGACGCGGTGAAGGCAGGCGATGCCCCGACGGTTCGCGCGTTGCTCGATCAGGGGGTCGATGTCACCGCGGCGGCCCCTGACGGCTCGACGGCCCTTCTCTGGGCGAGCTATCGGGACGATCTCGAGACGGCTCAGCTGCTGCTCGCGGCCGATGCGGCAGTCGACGCCGCGAACGACCTCGGCGTGACACCGGTGTGGGCCGCGAGCGAGAACCGCAGCGTGGCGATGGTCGAGTTGCTGCTCGGGGCGGATGCGGATCCGAACCTCGCGTTGCTGAGTGGAGAGACGGCCGTGATGGTCGCCGCGCGCTCAGGGAGCGCCGACGTCGTCGCCCGGCTCGCTCGCGCCGGTGTCGATCTGAACCGGAGCGCGACGCGTGGCCAGACCGCGCTGATGTGGGCGGCGGCGCAGCGACATGCGGATGTGGTCGCGACGCTCGTGGAGCATGGCGCCGATGTGCATCAGCGCTCGGATGTCTGGAGCCAGGCGATGGCGGTGCCGCCGCACAGCCGAACCAGACGTGACATTCCGCATGGCGGCAATACCGCCCTAATGTTCGCGGCGCGCGGCGGTGACCTCGCGTCGGCACGACACCTTGTTGTGGCCGGCGCCAGTGTCGACGACGCCGATGCCTGGGGCATGAGTGCCACGACGGTGGCCGCCCATGGAGGTCACACCGAGTTGGTGGGGCTCCTGCTCGAGCACGGGGCGGACCCGAACGCCGCGGTAGCCGGTGTCGCGCCGCTCCACAACGCGGTCATGCGCACCGACCTCGCGATGGTCGCCGCGCTCCTCGAGCACGACGCCGACCCCGACATCCGCCTCGCGACCTGGACGCCGACGCGGCGCGCCTCCGCGGACCACCACTTTCCGGAGGCGTTCGTCGGCGCCACCCCGTTCTGGCTGGCGGCGCGATTCGCCCAGACCGACATCATGCGCCTGTTGGCGGACCATGGCGCCGACCCGCTGTTCGTGCTTGAGGCGGAGTACATCGCCGCCGGCATCTATGAGCTGAGGACGGAGCGGACCACCGCGTCGATGGCGGCGTTGGCGATGGGCGGCAGTCCGAGGTTTCGGCCGTGGGTCCCGTATGCCGACGAGGGGACCGCCGAGTCGCGATCGCTGGCGGCCGTCACCTTGGCCACCGACCTCGGTGTCGACGTCAACGCCACGGACGCGACCGGCCGCACGGCGCTCGATGAAGCCGAGGCGCGGCACTATGCGTCGGTCGTGACCTTCTTGCTCGAGCGCGGCGCCGGGAATCCCTAACGGTCCACTACTCGGCGCGCAGGGCTAGGGCGCGTTTCACCAGTGTGTAGCGGTCGGCTGGTGCTCCCGGCACGCGGGACGCAGTCGCGGCCGGGGCGTCACTCCGGCCGCCAGATCGGCCCGCCGGAAAACCTCGCCTCCGACCGCAGGCGGAACTCCTCACGCGGCGAGCAACAGCTGTTCAGGGGCGGCGCGTGCCACTGCAACACGCAGCAGGGGTTCTTCGACCGGCATGGATCACAGGGTGCAGGTTCGCCCGCTGGCGGCTCCGGCGAAGTTTTCGGCTCCGCGGACGTCGGCGGGCCTCATGGCGTCCTCCGCGACACCCCGACCGCGCCTGCCCGTTCGAGCCCGCTCCGGATGATCTCGACACGCTCGCGATCCGGGCGCGCGCGCGTGTTCTCGCGAGCCGATGACGGCCGCCTACAGGCAGTGACCGCAGGTTCTGAGCGGCGCAGCGATTGGTCTCTCGGAGAAATCCGTCGGAGGAACCGCCACCCTGCCGCTGAGAGCGGCACCGTCGCCGCCGTGACGACGCGGATTTCGAGAGAGGCCAATGCTGGGCCGCTCGCGGGGCGAGGCCGTTCGAACCTGCCCGTCTGCCGACCCAGCGGCGACACGAAAGTGCAAAACGCTCTAGGGCGCGTCCCGAATCTGGCGCGCGCGCGCTTCGAGTTCCGCCGCGTCAGCCCCTCGATTCGTGGCCCGCAGCAGTCCCGCGTATTCGTCGAGCACCTCTGCGAGGCGAACATTGTCCGGCGCGAGCTCTCGCTCCATCACGCTCAAGACCCGTTGGTAGAGCGGTTCGGCCTCGATATGGAATCCTTGTCGATAGTAGCTGGCGGCGAGGCCGGCCAGGCTCTCGGCGGTTACCGGATTCTCGCGCCCGAGCGCGGCTTCCCGAATGGCCACCGCGCGCTCGTAGAGCGGCTCGGCCTCGACGTCGATGCCCTGGTCGGCGTAGAACGTCGCGACGGCATGAAGCTGCGTGGCGACATCGGGATGGTCAAGACCGAGCGCCAGCTCGATCACGTCGGTAGCGCCGCGAAACAGGAGCTCGGCCTCACCGAAACGTCCTTCGATGACGAAGAGGTCGGCGAGGTTGTTGAGCGTCGCCGCGCGTCGGAGGTCGTCCGGCTCGAAGTACTCGGCGTATTCGGCGGCGGTCAGGAAGAACTCTTCGGCTTCGCCGTGCCGGCCGTCCTGGAGGGCGTCATAGCCCGCCTCCATGTAGTCCTCCCAGGTCAGGTCGTTGCAGGCGCCGGCGCCACTGATACTCAGCACGAGGAGGACGACCCATGGCTGCGAACTAGTTCGAACGCCACCGCGCATACCGCTCGATTATGGCAGAGCGTCAGTCCGTGGTCGTGACCCGACGCCCCTCCGCGAAAACGTCGCATTCACCGTGCCAGCCTGGTGTTAAGTGGTGTGCCCGGGAAAGCGCGTTGCCGCCACGGTCGGGGCGTCACTCCGGGCAGAACGACTCCTACCCGACCGACGGCAGCGGCTCGAGTTCCTCGAGGATCGCCGCCTGCTCAGACCGGAGCGCGTGCCACAGATCCCAGTCTTGTTGGAGTCCGAGCCAGAAGCTAGAGCGCGGCCGTGGCGTCGTAGAGGAGCTTGAACCCGATGACGAACAGCGACGCGTGGATGACGCCGAAGAACGCGGCGTCTTTGATGCGGTGGTGCAGGCGGCGGCCGAGGGTCACGCCGATGGGCGCGACCGGGAGGAGCACGAGCGACGTCAGGAGCGCGTCGGTGTCCCATTGCCCGAGCCACGCATACGGAAACACCTTCGACCAGTTGACCACGAAAAAGAAAAAGACCCCGGTCGCTTGGAAGGTCGTGCGGTCCATGCGGTGTTGCAGCAGGTAGGCTTGGAGCGGCGGTCCGCCGGCGTGAATCGAGAAGCTGGTGAAGCCGGCCGTCGCCCCCCAGAGCAGGCCGAGCCTGGCGCTCGGCTCATGCGTCTCGGATCGGGCCCGCGGCCAGAAGTACTGCAGCGCGTACGCCAGCGCCACGACGCCGACGAGCGCGCGCAGGCCATCGGCCGAGATGTAGCGTGCGGTGAAGAAGCCGAGCGCGGTGCCGACGAGCGCGGCGGGGAGCAGCACCCGGAGGTGGCGCCAGTCCCACTGGCGCCAGTAGGCCCGGAGCGCGATCGCATCCATGACCATGAGGAGCGGCAACAGGATGGCCGCCGCCCGCAGGGGGCTGACCACCATCGACATCAGCGGCACCGCGACGATGCCGATCCCGCCGCCGAGGCCGCCCTTGGCGATCCCGACGATCAGCACCGCCACCGTCGCGGCGACATAGAACCATGGGTCGGTGACTACCACTGCACGGGAATCGAGCCCTCGACCGCAATCATGTAGCGCATTCCCGGGCTGGGCGGCGCGAGCTTGGGCACCCCGAACGTCACGCGGCCATCACCACTATGGGCCGTGCCGATCAGCGAGTAGAGCTCCGGGTGTCCGTCGACCTCGAGCAGTTGACCGTCGCATTCGACCCAGCCGTGCGGCGCGAAGTTTCCAGCAAACATCGTCACCTGACCGATGAACCTGTCCATCGTTTCACCTCACTGCTGCCGATGATGCGTGTCCGGTGCAGTGGGTGAGTCGGATCATAACTCCGAGGGCGCGGCGGCCGCCTGGCAGTTCTACATTTCTACATTTCTACAAGCGCGACGGCATCGAGATCGTGGGCCTGGGCGACGGCCGGGTGGGTCACCTGCCCCTCGACCACGGTGACCCCGCTGCCAAGCGCCGCATCGCGCGCCGCCGCCTCGCGCCAGCCGTGATCCGCCACCGCGAGCGCATAGGCCCTGGTGGCGTTGGTGAGGGCGTAGGTCGAGGTATGCGGGACCGCGCCGGGCATGTTGGACACGCAGTAATGGACGACGCCCTCCTCCAGGTATCGTGGATCGTGATGGGTGGTGGGACGGCTGGTCTCGGCACAGCCGCCCTGGTCGACCGCCACGTCGACGAGCGCGGAGCCTGGCTCCATCCGGGCCAGGTGCGCCCGGGTGATGAGACGAGAAGTCTTGGCCCCGGGGATGCGCACGGCGCCGATGACGAGGTCGGCGCTCGCCACGGCGCCCTCGATGTTCACGGTGTTTTACATCAACGTCGTGACGTGCCCTTGCACAACGTCCCGCACGTACCCCAGCCGCAGCGGGTTGATGTCGACCACGGTGACGTCGGTCCCGAAACCGACGCCGACCACGCAGGCGTTGAGGCCGACGATACCGGCGCCGATGATCGTCACCCGTCCACGTCGGACGCCGGAGACGCCGGGGAGCAGCAAGCCCTTGCCGCCCGACCGCATCTCCAGGGAGGTCGCGCCGGCCTGAATCGCCAGCCGGCCGGCCACCTCGGACATCGGCACCAGAAGCGGCAAAGTGCCATCCCTCAGCTGGACCGTCTCGTACCCGATCCCGACGATCCGACGCTCGAGCAGCCGGAGCGTCAGATCGCGCGACGCCGCGAGGTGGAGGTAGGTGAAGACGACCTGGCCCCCTCGCATCCGATCGAACTCGGGGTCGAGCGGCTCCTTGACCTTGAGGATCAGGTGGGCGTCGGTCCAGACCGTCTCCCCGTCGACGACGGTGGCACCGGCGGTACGGAAGGCGGCGTCTGGAATGGCGCTCCCGAGCCCGGCGGACGACTCCACCAGCACGTCGTGCCCGTGCGCCACGAACGCGGCGACACCGGACGGCGTGATCGCGACGCGGTTTTCGTTGTCCTTGATCTCAGTCTGGATTCCGACGCGCATCAGGACACTATTGACTCGATCGCCGAGGCGCGGCCTGGAGCTTGGCGAGGTCGATCGTGTTCACTTCGTCGATGATCTTGGCGAACGCGCGCGCGACCGCCTCGAGGCCGGCGGCCGGCACCAGCTCGGGAATGTCGCCGTCGGTGTGCTTGTGCTCCGGTGACCGAATCAGCTGCACCGACGGTGCCTCCTTGTCGATCGCCATCATCTCGCCGGTGGCGCGCCCGTCCATCCGGCCGATCAGGCTGACGCCAAATGTACGGTACGCATCGAGCGTAATGTCGAGGAGCCGCTGACTGCCGTGCACCCACCAGCGCCTCGGCGACACGGTGGTCGTCCGGCGGAGCTCCGTATTGAACGCGACGAACTGCGTTGGCGCGATGTGCTCGCAGTTCAGCAGGAGCGCCGCGTTTTCGAGCATCCCCTGGTCGCGCAGATACGGCGCGTTCGGCGAACCGACGTGATGTCCGGCGGTGCCGATAAACGTGATGTTCCGGCGCCGCTCAGCGGCGGGCACCTTTGCGAAGTGCTCAGCTAGGCCGATCATCACCGCCATCCCCGACGCGTTGTCGAGCGCGGCGTCGTAATAGCCGTCCATATGCGCCATGACGAAGATCGTCTCGTCCGTCGTACCCGGCAGCGTGCCGAAGACGCTCGGGCTCTTCATCCCTTCGCGCGTTTCGGTTTCGGAGCGCGCCGCGATCGTCACCGTGTCGCCCGACGCCACCAGGTCCCGCAGCCGCGCGCCATCCTCGAATCCCATGAAGAATCCTGGGGTCGCGACGTTCTCGCGGACGTAGCGCGATGTGCCGTCGGGATTGCGAATCATTTCGAAGGCGCTCAGGCTCTGCCAGATCGCGAGGTTGCCGGCATAGCCCCAGACGCCGATGATTAGCGCCGCGCCGGCGTCTTCGGCGCGGAGGGTGGCCCCCTCCCACGAGGCCGAGTTCCCCATCTGGCCGGGGGCGAGCACCGTCTGGATGATCACCGCCTTGCCGGCGACGTCACGTCCGACGAAGTCGGCCGCTGTGCCCAGACCGACCCAGACCGCTTCGGCTTCGAGACCGGCGGGGATGCCGTCGGCGCGCGAGGCAGGGTTGGCCGATGGGAAGTCGATCGTCTTGCCGCCCGCGGTGGCGGTCAGGCTCCAGTCGATCGGAAACCACTGCGGCGTCAGATCGAATTCGTGTCGATAGATGTCGCGGAGCCCCAGGTCGCGGAGCTTCGTCTCGGTCCAGTCGGCCGCCATGTACTCGTAGGGCGTGCCGGAGATCCGTCCCCAGTAGCGGTGACCGTCGTCGCGGCTCTTCCGCGAGATGGCCACCACTTCGTTGAGCAGTCCTTTGAGGTGGCGGCCGTCAATCCGACCGTAGACGGCATCGTCGCCTTGGAGGGCGCGACGGAGATGGTCGTAGGCTTCTTCGTGGACCTCGCCGCGCGCATCGATGAGCGGCTGCTGTTGCGCGTGCGCGTGTGGCGCGGAGGTCCCAAAGAGCCCCACGGTCAGAATGCCCAGAATGATACCGATATCGATACCGACGTTGCGCGTGCCGCGGGTTCCCGTGTGCATCGCCGCCTCCTTTGTTTCCGCCGGTGGCTACCGCACCAGCTCGAGGAATCGCAAGATCTCGCGTGTCGTCTCGTCGGGACGTTCCGCCTGGACCCAATGGCCGGCGCCGTCGATCACGGTGGTGAACCGAAGGTCGGCCAGAAACGGCTTCATCTGCTCGATCACGTCGGCGCCGGCGCCGTACTGGAGCACCGGGTCTTTCGCGCCGGCCACGAACGCCGACGGCTGTGCCACCTGCTTGGTGTCGAGCTCCGAGGTTACCGCGTTCATCCGCCCGATGTTGCGATACCAATTGATCGGCCCGCGGAACCCGCACCGCTCATAGAACTGGACGTAGTACTCGAAGGCGTCTTCGGTGAGCCATGACGGTAGCGCATCAGGCGCGGGGAGGACATCGAGCAGCGCCACGTCCGCGGAGTGTTGCAGCTGCGCCATCCAGGTGGTGGCGGGCGCATCACCAGACAACGCGTGGTAGCAGGTCCGGAGCGTGCGGCGCACATCGGCTTCCAGGTGTGCTTCGGCGATGCCCGGTTCCTGAAAGTAGCGGATGTACCAAAAGCGGTCATCCATGCCCGGCGGATTGATCGTCGTATCAGGATTCGGGTTGCGGCGGTACGGGATCGAGAGCGCCATCACCGCCTTGCAGGTGTCCTCGTGGAGGAGCGCGGTATGCCACGCCACCACCGCCCCCCAGTCATGTCCGACAACGATGAAGGTCTCCTCACCGAGCGCCGCCGCGACGCCGGCGGCATCGTTCGCGAGCTCGCGGATGTTGTAGGCCGTGATGTCTGCCGGCGCGTCGCTCGTCCCGTAGCCTCGCTGGTCGGGGACCGCCACGCGGAAGCCGGCCTCGACGATCGGATCGATCTGATGTCGCCACAGAAACGCGCATTGAGGAAAGCCGTGGATCAGCACGACTAGCGGCCCTTCGCCCTCGACGACGGTGTTTAGCTCGATGCCGTTGGTGCGGAGCCGTCGGAACGCGCGGTCGAATGTCGGCACGGGATCTATTCTAGCGGTCGCTAGCGTGGCAGTGACGCAACAGGAAAGCGCACGATGCGGTCGCTGCCGGCGATTCCGCCCATCCAGAGCTCGTCACCGACTTCCAGGGCGACCGTGCCGAGGATGAACGTGTCATTCGGCGGGTAGCTGACGAGGTCGTCCACCGCTAAGGTCCGGACGTCGACCCGCGCGACGCGCGACCTCACGCCGTCGCACTCCCGCTCTCTGAGACAGGCGAAGATCGCGTCGGGCGTCGCCCCGACGTGTCCGGCCGCCAGTAGCGACCCGTCTGGAGCAAAGCGGACGTTGTCGATGTGAAATCCGACATCGGCGGCGTCGACCTCGACCGGCGTGCGGCCGCGGGAGAGCCGAATCAACGACTGTGTTCCCCAGCCACCGACGAACAGCCACTGCCCGTCGGCGGACGCCTCGACGCCGTTCGGACCACTGGTCTCACTGCCCGGCACTTTGGCCCATCCGCTGGCCGGCTGCCATTCCCACAGCTCGCCCTCGGGACGCTGAAAGTTGGTCGCGACGAAGCCGTTATCGGGGAGGGCTGCCACCGAGTTGAGTCCCGTCCCGTCCGGCGCGACGACGCATCCGATCCAGGTCGCGGTTGGCGTCGCGGCGCGGGCGTCTATCTCGAAGACCTCGACCGACTCGCGGGCGCCGTGTCCCACGACGTACAGGGTATGACGGCCGTCGTTCTCCTCGCGCAGATTGATTCCGTGCGGCCGGAATTCGCTGGTGAGGGGGCCCGGGCACGCCCCGTACATGTCGGTGTCGGGCCGCGGTTGTGACGTCGCCGTCGGGTAGAGCACCCTCGAGCGATGGTCGCGGGTGTCGGTGACGTACAGGTTGCCACCATCAACCATGCTCGAGACGATGATCCACGGTGAGTCTGGAATCGCGTAGAGGTCTTCCGGGCTCACCGGCCCGCAGACGAACTCGATATCGCCGTCCGCGTCGCACTGGGCCGCGGCCGGTGCGGCCAGACTCAACAGACACACGACGCCAAGGCCGAAGCCTAACCTTAGTTCCTTCACGCCACCCTCCCGGGTCTTGGTAGTGCCGAACGGCTCCGGGCGATTATGCCACTCGGCGCACAGCCAAACATGAGTTCAAAGTTGTTAAAGGGAGGACGGAACGGCGCTTCCCAGCGCAGATCGATGACGACCAGCCAGCGGTCGTCGGGCTGGCGGCGGACCATCAGCGTCGGCCCGATGGTCATCTCCTGCGATGCTCCATCGGGATCCGTCGTCGTCACGGTCCACATATCCTTGCATGCTGCTACGTTCGGGTCCATCATGGGCGTGTCTGATACGGAAGCCAATCGCGCGAGAGGAGGGTCAGATGAACCGCCGATGTCTCGCTGCTCTCTGCACGGTGATCGCGGTCGTGGTGTCGGCGCCGACATTGGCGGTGGCGCAATCGACCGGCGCGCCGGCGTCGCCCCGAACGGCGTGGGGCGACCCCGACCTCCAAGGGGTGTGGAACAATGCGACGCTGACGCCGTTTCAACGCCCGGCAGAGCTCGGGGACCAGGAATTCCTGACCGAGGAAGAGGCGGCCAGCCTCGAACAGGGCACCGCCGACCGGAACGACCGGTTGTGGAGCTCCCCGGCCGCGCGAACGGAGGCCGGCGGCAACGTCGGCGCCTACAACAACTTTTGGATGGAGCGCGGCACCACGGTCGTGCCGACGCGGCGAACCTCGATCATCGTCGATCCACCAAACGGCCGGCTGCCTGCGGTGACCCCGGAGATGGAACGCCGGCTGACCTCCCCCGAGGCACGGCGACTCGCGGAGGTGCGCCGTGGCGACCTCCCGGCCGATTCGTGGGAGCAGCTCGACTTGGGCGACCGGTGTCTCTGGTACCGTGGCATCCCGTCGTTTCCGACCGGGTACAACAACAACTACCACATCGTCCAGAATCCAGACTTTGTGGCGATCCTGCAGGAGCACATCCACGACACGCGCTTCATCCCGCTGGATGGGCGGCCGCACGTCGCCGACAACATCCGTCAGTATGCGGGCGACTCGCGGGGCCATTGGGAGGGCGACACCCTCGTCGTCGAGACCACCCACTTCAACAACAAGGCCTTCATCAGAAACTTCAACGGCGGTCTCAGCGAGGCGTTGCACGTGGTCGAACGCTTCACGCGCGTCGGTCCCGACACGCTCGACTACGAGTTCACGGTCAATGACCCGAACACCTGGGCGAGACCGTGGAGCGGCTCCCTTCCGATGTCGCGCATGGAGCAGCCGATGTTCGAGTATGCCTGTCACGAAGGCAACTACGGCCTGACGAACATCCTCGCCGGGTCGCGCGCCGATGAGCGAGCCGGCGGCGCGACGCCGGAGTAGCGTTCCGCGGGCTCCTAACGACGGGACGTCTGCCGCGGCAACGCAAACACGTAGATCGCATTGGCGCGAATGCCCCCGACCGGCGCCGCGATGTACTGCCTCCCGTCGACCGCATACGTAATCGGAAACCCTTGCACCGAGGCGGGCAGTCGCGTCTGAAACAAGACGTCGCCGTTCTCGACGTCGTGGAAGTACAGATGGCGGTCGCTGTCGGCGCCGACGACCAGCCCGCCCGCCGTGGTGAGGGCCGCCGCGCGCGGGCGTGTGGCCATCGAGTGCCGCCAGACAATCTCGCCGCTGTTGATGTCCATGGCGATGAGGTGGCCGCGGTGGTCCGGGCTGGCGGGATGCGGCGTGCTCTCGCGCTGGAGGAAGCCACGGTCGGCGTAGTAGTCGTTGCCCTCGTTCTGTTCCAACTCGGTAAACACGCCCGTCACGCAGGTCGGGTGGATCGGGATGTAGAGCGCCTGCGTGTCGGGGTGGTAGGCGCTCGCCCGCCAGTTCCGAATCCCCAACAAGTTGGGACAGAATTCGATCTCGACGTCGGCCTCGGGGATCATCTCCGGCCGATAGGTCACCTGACCGGTCCGCGGATCGACATCGAGGACGTTCTGATAGCCGAGGTCGTGGGCGGCGACGAACGCGCCGGTGGTGCGGTCAATTTCCCAGAGGATGCCGAGCTTGCCCATCTTGAAGAGTGAGCGTCGGCCGTCGTGGTCGATGAGCACGCTCTCGAAGACGTCATCGAGGTCGTGCGTCTCGCCGGGCGTGAACTGGTAGTACCACGCGAGCTCGCCGGTGTCCGCGTCGAGGGCGAGCACGCTGTTCGTGTATAAGGCGTCGCCGTCGGTCTTTCGTGAGACGCGGGCCCACGGCTTCGCCTGCGAGGTTGACCAGAAGGTGAGGTTCGACTGCGGGTCGTAGCTGCCGGGAATCCACGAGTCGCCACCGGCGCGGAAGGTGAGCGGGAGGTCACCCCACGTGTCACCACCCGGTTCGCCCGGTTGCGCGATGGTCGACGTGCGCCACCTCTCCGCTCCGGTGTCGGGGTCGTGCGCCGAGATGAAGCAGACGTCGTTCTTGTAGTTCTGACACCCGGTCATGCCGGCGACGATCTGTCCATTGGCGACGATCGGCCCGCTCGTATACCGGTAGCCGAGCGTGTAGTCGGCGACTTCATGGTCCCACGCCACCTCGCCCGTCCGGGCATCGAGCGCCACGATGTGGGCGTCGGAGGTGTTGAGGTAGATGTGGGTGCCGTAAATAGCGATCGACCGGGCGCCGCGGCTGGGGCGTCCCTCTGGCCGATTCGGGCGCGCTTCGGGTTCCCGCGTGTATTGCCAGAGCCGTTCACCGGTGGCGGCGTCGAGCGCGTGCACACTGTTCCCGGGGTTCGGGATGAACATCATCCCGTCGTGCACGAGCGGGGTCGGCTGACTCAGGCCGGTATCGAGCTGCCACCCCCAGACGAGCTGCAGCTGGTGGACGTTGTCGGTGGTGATCTCATCGAGCGGACTGTAACCCCACCCATCGAGCGTGCGCCGCCAGCTCAGCCAGTCGGCCGGGTTGGGGTCCTCGAGCATCGCCTCGGTCACCGGCGTGACGTCGCGGTCCTGCGCGCGTGCGTTCGCACCGGTTCCACCGACGATGACGATGACGACGACAACAGCGATGACGGCGAGTCGAACCGCGGCGAACACCGTTTCACGCCTGTGCGAGGTCATGGCCGCTCCTCTCGATGCGAGTCAGGGAATGTCGGCCCGATTATGCCACTGGCCGGCGGTGGTGACGCGGAAACGTGTCAATCAGTCTGGAGGGCGATCGCCCAGCCAAGTGTCGCCTCGACGCCCGTCGCGCCTATGGTGGGCGATCGAAGCAGGCCGGAAGGCAACTTTTTGCCATCCGCCGCCCGTCTAACCGCGGAAAGAGCACCTGGGAGGCTGCCGTGACCCGACTCGCTATTTTTCGCATTGCCGTGGTTGGAATTCGGACTTGCGCTCACGACGACCGCGCCGGCCCTGGCCGACTACCGGATCGAGCGGGAGCTGACGCTGGCCCCTGGTGGCCAGCTGGTGCTCCGTACCGACTCCTGTCGACTGACCGTGCGTGGAACCTCGAGCCCGAACGCGCGGGTCGTCATTACCTCTCGACGAGACGATTTCGAGGAACGCTTCGACGTCACGTTCGAGGAGAACGCCGGCGAGGTGACCGTCACCGCCAAGCGGCGCGGGTCGTGGCTCCGGCGCTGGTTCTCCTGGAGCGGCGACCGCGTGCAGTTCGACATCGAGGTGCCGTATGAAACCGAACTTGATCTGCACACCTCCGGAGGCTAATTCGAGGTGGAAGAGATAGAGGTCGGTGTCACGGCGGATACGTCGGGAGGCTCGATCCAGCTCGAGGAGATCCGCGGCTGGGCGGATGTCCACACGAGCGGCGGCTCGATCCGGTTCGCGGGAGTCGCCGGCGAGCTATCGGGAGAGACTAGCGGCGACTCGATCCGAGGCGAGGACGTGGGGGAAGACGCCGACGTCGACACTTCGGGTGGATCGAACGAGCTGCGCGGCATGGCCGGCGCGGTGAACGCCTCGACCTCGGGCGGGAGCGTCACCGTCCATTTCGCGCGCGGGAACAGCCGCGGCGGAACGCTTCACACATCGGGCGGTCGGGTCACTGCCCATGTCGATCCGGAGGCGGCCCTCGACATCGACGCCTCCACGTCGGGGGGTGGCGTGACGCTCGATTTTCCGGTGACCGTGCAGGGAAAGCTCTCGAAGAACTCGGTCAACGGGACGCTGAACGGCGGCGGTCCGACGTTACGGTTGCGCTCGAGCGGCGGCCGGGTGTCGATACTGAGCCTGTAGGGCCTCATCGCCACGGAGTAGTGGCCAAGCCCCAGCCGTGCTGCTAGCGGCTACTGATACGGCGGGCTCTCATGTCGAACGCGGAACCTGGTTCCAGCACGACGTACGGCTTCTCCCCGCCCTGATACGCACGGGTGTTGTCGTGTACCGCTACCGTCGCTTTGCCGATGACCTCGAACCTGTCGCCGGTCACGACGATTGCCGTTCCCTCCGACAGACCGATGCCGAGCAGATCCGGCCGCTGCTCGATCACCGGAATGAGGTCGTCCCAGCGGTTCCGGGCGTCGACGTGCTGATCGATCGCAGACCTGCGCAGGAACGCAAAGCCACGCTGATGATGCGCCTCGTCGGTCATGACCATCTGCGGTCCCGTGGTGTCGCCGCGGACGAGATAGGCGCCCTGGATCGTGGCGCCGGCCGAGCTTCCGCCGATGACCCCCCCACGCGCCAAAACCTCGTGGAATTCGTCGTAGGTCCGGGTTCCCGCGTACGAGTCAACGATGCGCCATTGACGGCCGCCGTTGAACCAGACGGCGGTCGCCCGCGACAGCCGCGCCACGAATGGCGCGGTGCCAGCAACTGTGGGATCGTGCGTATGGAGCATCGAGACGTGCTTCAAGCCACGGTGCCGCCACGGCCCCAGGACACGTTCTTCCTGATAGACGCGGACGTTGCCGTCTTCGTCGTGATTGCCCGCCGCGGTCGGCACGATGACGAACCGACCAGCCTCGGGGCCGCCTCCAAGCTCGATGAAGCGTTCGACGATCCCGGTGCCGTCCAACGCACCGCCGCCGACGAGGACCAGCGTGCCGATCGACGGGCCGTAGTCGGTCGCCTCCTGCGCCGCAGGCTCGACCGTCGGCGCCGACGCGAGCGCCAGACACAGGAGCAGTAGCCGGAACGTTCGTTGTGTCACGGGGCCGGCGAGGCGAGTGAGCGTGGAGGCGAGCATACAGAGGTCGATTATATGCAGGC
Source organism: Vicinamibacterales bacterium (assembly GCA_963662965.1). GTDB lineage: Bacteria > Acidobacteriota > Vicinamibacteria > Vicinamibacterales > UBA8438 > DTWD01. Next base: position 2,945,854 of record OY759970.1, read on the forward strand.
CGGGCGGGGTGCGCGGCTGGCCTCAGGCCGCGGCCGCCTCGCGCGCACGCGCGCGAGGCGGCACCTCAGACCGGCGTACGGCGTCTACAACGCGGTCGTAGAACCGCTCGTACTCCTCGGCGCTGTGCGGCACTTCCACCCGGAGGGCGAGAGTCATCGCGTGGCGCAGCGTTCCTTCGTCCGTGCGGGCCGTCAGCCTCCGAAAGCGTTTCAGGGTCATGATGAGGAGATGGAGCAAGCGGCGTGCCAGAAGGCGCCACCGCGAGTAACGTCGCGCCGACGCCGCCCGCTACTGTTTTTGGCGGCTCAGCCGGTGCGAACCAGCGCGCCTCGAGAGGGCCAGCGGTGCGGCCACTCGGTCGTCTGTCCTCGGCAGGGGCCTCCCGGTGTCCGCGTGCGGCGTCACCGGCGGGAACCGGCCCCGAGGGACCTCCAACGACATTGGGTACGCGTTTCAGGCCGGCACCGGCGGCCCCGGTGGCGGCAGCGACTCTCCGCTGGCCGGCGTCCTGAATCAGTCAGAGCAGGGGCGGTTGACCGCGCTGTACCTCCAGGACCGCTGGTTGCTCGGCTCCCGCCTGCTGTTGGTGCCGGGCGTCCGACTCACGAGCTTCGACCGGACCGACACGCGGTACACCGAGCCGAGATTTGCCGCGACGTTCTTCGTCAATGACCAGGTCAAGCTGAAGACCGCGACCGGCCGGTACTACCAGTTCACCGACCGGATCACCCGGGAGGAAGTACTGCAGGGCAACCGCGAGTTCTGGACGTTGGCGAACGGGACGACCGTGCCCGTGGCCGAGGCGACGCATCTCATCGGCGGGGCGTCGTTCGAGCGGAGCGGCCTGCTGGTCGACGTGGAGCTGTTCAGCAAGGACCTGTCGGCGCTGACGCAGTTTGCCCCACGCTTCACCGCCGCATCGGATGCGTTCGACTACGACGACTTCTTCTATCACGGCGACGGTACCGCCCGGGGCGGTGAGGTGCTCGTCCAGAAACGGTCCGGTCGTCACACCGGTTGGGTCAGCTACACCTTGAGCAAGGTGGAGAGTCGTTTCCGAAGCTCGAGGAGGCGCCGTTTCCCGCGATTCACGATCAGCGTCACGAAGTCAAGATCGTCAACGTGCTCCAGATGGGCCGGTGGCATCTCTCCGAGATCTTCATCTACGCCAGCGGGAAGCCCTACACGGAACCGGTCGGACTTGAGTCGGTCGAGCTCCCCTTCGGTACCTTCGACCGCGTCGTCGTGGGCGAAAAGAACGGCGGCCGTCTACCGGCGTATCACCGACTGGACTTGACTCTGAACCGGGAGTTTTCCTTCGGGGACGGGCGCGGCGGACTCTTCAGCGTGACGTTGTTCAATCTCTACAACCGACAGAACCCCTGGTACAAGAAGTTTAACGTGGTCGAGGGCGAGATCGTCGAGAACAACATCCAGCTCATGGGACTCACGCTGAATGCGTCGTTGAGCGTCCAATTCTAAGGCCGCTGGTCTAGAAGGGTGGTGGCATGTCCGGTTCCGGGTCGATGCCGAGTCCGTCGGCGAGGCGCGTGTAGTAGTTGAACAACGCGACGACCTGGACGGTGTCATGGATCGTGGCGTCGTCGAAGCCGTGAGCGCGCAGCGCCTCGACATCGGCCCGCGACATCTCTTGGGGCGCGCGTGTCAACTTCACGCTGAAGTCAAGCAGCGCGCGGTCGGCGGCCGCGAGATCGGCCTCCGTGTAGTCGCGCATGATGGCGTCCACCAGCGCATCGGCGCCGTCCTCACCCGCGACCTCCGCCCGGAGGTCCGCCCCGTGGGCGCAGGTTCAGTAGTGGCAGCCGCTGGCGCGCGAGACGGCGGTCGCAACCATCTCGCGCTGCGCCCGAGAGAGCCCGCTCGTCTCGGCGAACATCACCTCCCGGTACAGCAGGGTCGAGGCGCGCAGCACCCGCGGGCGCGGGCTCTGGATCCTGATCACGTTGAACACGCGACCGGCGCGCGTGATTGCTTCTTCGTACAGCCGCGCCAGCAGTCCGGTCGCATCGGCGTCTGACACCGTTTCGATCCAGGCCATCGTGTCCCTCCGACGGGTCACTCGCGAACCGGCGTCGACTCGTCGACCTGCACTTGAAACTGCCGAAAGCGCGTGTAGGTGGCGGTGCCGTCGACGCGAGAGCCGCCGCGAGTTGCGTAGCGCTCGCGCATTTCGACCGGCACCGAGTGACCCATCGATGCATCCGCCTCGTATCGGACGGTGATGGTGGCGTCGAAGTCATCCGATTCGACAATGAGCTCGCTGACGAGCACCCGGCCGGCATCAGGCTCGATCCAGTAACGGCCGCGCGCCGGCATGTTTCCGCCGTCACGTCGACTGACCACGGTGGTGGGCCATGTCTCGGCGTACTCGATGACCCAGACATCGGCCGTGTCGTCATCAGAGTCAGAGTCTTCGGGCCCATCGAGTCCGAGGGGCGGCGAGCCATCCGGCACGCGCACGAACTCGAACCGCGGCTTGTAGGATGGGCGGAGGAAGAGCAGGGCGAGGGTCGGCGTGTTGATGTTGCGCTCGACATCGCCAATGTTGTGTCGGGCGCTGTCGGTCAGGATGCCCTGGATCTGCCGCTCCGTGGATGTGGAGGGGCTCAGGAAGAGCCGCGTCAACCGCTCCTCGCGGTCCCGCACCGGCCGGCCGTCGACCTCGAACACGTCCCGAAAGCCGTAGTACCGCTCGGACCCCTCGGGTTGGACGAGGAGGTAGTCCGAACGCAGGGTGCGCCGCTCGTAAGTGTCGTTACGAAAACCGCCGACCCCGGCGGTGTCTCGCGAGCTCGCGCGTTGCTCGTACCGTTCTTCCGTCACCACGCCCCGCAACTGCTCGTGGAGCACGTCGACGTAATCGGTCGCGCGCGCGAGTACCTCCGCGAGCGAGGGCTCTTGTCCCCAGCTCGCGACTGGGACAAGAAAGAGCGCCATCGTCAGGAGCATTCTCACGTGGCACCCGGCCTCGCTACCTGCCTTCGGCGGCTCGCTCCTCGGCGCGGGAGCCCGCCAGCATGTTCCGCATGCCGTAGTTGCCTTCATGACACGCGAACTCGAACATCGGTCCCTCGACGCGCGCCCAGGGCAGGGAGCCGCTCCACGGTGTGGTCCAGGTATCCAGATCGGTCACCGTGAACGTATAGTCGAGGGTATCGGGACCGTCGCGTCTGAAGCGTTCGAGCACATGCACCGCCTCGCTGAGATTGCCACGGGACAGCGAGTGCTCCGGGCGGCTCCACCGTCGGATGAAGGGGGTTCTGAGGTTGGTCGTCTCGACGACGAGCGTGTCCCCCTCCCACCGGCCGCGCGAGCTCCCCGCGAACTGACGAATGTTCGGCGGGAGATGCGGACGTCCGTCCAACGTGATGACGCGAAGGTCGTGGATGTGCTCCTGGAGGATCACCACGAAGTCGGGATTCTGGACGATGCGGTAGTTGTTGTTGTAGCCGGTGGGGAACGTCGGGATCCCGCGATACCAGAGACACCGTTCGCTCAGGCCCATGTCTTCAGGCCCGTCGGCGGGGATCCGACCCTCTCTCGCATCGGCGATCCGCAGGCTCTCGGGCGACGTGATTCGGACGAGCGCCTCCGGTGTCAATTCGGGGAGCCGCCCGGTCGGCGGATCGACGATCAGCGACGTCCGCCGGGTCGGGACGACCCTCGTGCCTTGTTCGGTCCAGTAGCTGTTATAGGCTCCGACGTTGCCGCCGGCCGGCAGCGGCTCGGTTCTCACCTCGCTCGGCGCGTTTTCGCGGTCGACGCGATCGACCGCCCGCTGCTCGAAGGCCGCCGCCTCCTCCGCGCTCAGAAACTCCTGGTCGGCGAGCTCGGCCGGGCGCTCCAGCGGGGTGATCGTGTTGTTGTTCCAGAGCCCTTGCAGGTCCGGATCGCCCCACGCGGTTCGCGGCGACTGCGCCGTGGCGGGTCGCGCGGCCACGAAGACGAACGCGGCCACGAGTACAAGCAGTGACGCCAGAAGTCGTTGTCTCATGTCGATTCTCCTTTCGCCGTTCCGCGTCGACTACCGGGCCGACGGCATCGGCGCGTCGAACTGAATCTGCACCATCTCGCCGACATTCATGAGGCCGCCCCACAACGACGGCGGCGTGACGCCAAACGCGGTCATGTCGATCTCCGTCTGTCCAACCCCGCGTCGGCCCTCGGGCGAGTCGACGAGCTCGATGTCGAGGCTGATCGGCTGGGTCACCCCATGGATGGTGATCGTGCCGGTGGCGGCGGCGTTGTCCCCGGTGACCGTGTACTGCTGCAGCTCGTAGACGATCTCCGGGTGCTGCGATGCGTTCATCGCCTCTTGGAGGTGCTCCTTCATCTGCTCCTCCGGACACTCGATCTCCCGTACCTGCACACGAATCGTGACCGGCCCGATTCCGTTCGGCAGCCCCGGCAGCGCAGCCGAGCCGCCGCCCGCCGCCGCTGCCATCGCGCCGTCCACCGGGCAGGTCCAGCCGCGGACGGTCGACGTGCCCGAGATCTCGATTCGAGCGACGGACTCCTGGGCGTGCGCGAGCGCGGCGGTCAGAACACTGATACAGACGGCCGCGACGATCAATCTCACGTGTCTTGTCATTACTTGTCCCTACCCCGGCCTCACAGACGCTGGCCGGTCCGCCGGTCCATGATGTACCGATTCTGTCGCAGTTTCTGGATTGACGTCGCGCCCGCCTGTCGCATCACGAGCTGCAGCTCGCGGTGGAGGATGTCGACCACCTTCTCGACCCCGTCCTGCCCAAAGCTGGCGAGCCCCCAGACGTAGGGACGTCCGACCGACACGACGTCGGCCCCCAGCGCGAGCGCCTTGAGGATATGGGTCCCCCGCCGGACCCCGCTGTCGAACAGGATCGGGATCCGACCGGCGACCCCGTCCGCCACCTCGGGCAGACACTCGATCGTCGGCCGGAGGCTCTCGGAGCCGCGCCCGCCGTGGTTCGACACCATGACGGCATCGGCCCCGAACTCGACCGCCAGCTCCGCATCCTCCTCGGTCACGATGCCCTTGAGCACCAGCTTCATGCTGGTCGAGTCCTTGAGCCGCTTGACGTAGTCCCAGGTGAAGTTGGTGACCCCCGGCACGCGGGTCAGGCCGGCGGCCATCGGCTTCGTCAGCCCCTTGTGACAGTTCTGACAGAACTCCGCGTCGGTCCCATCCAGACCTTGGGCGCGATTGCTCGTGACGGTGTTGCGGCCCGCGAGGAGGTCGATCGTGAACACCAGCACCGGACAGCCGGCCGTCTCCACACGCTTGACAATCCTCTGCGTGTTCTCCCAGTCGGCCCGCGCGTAGATCTGATACCAGATCGGCTCGCCATAGGCCTCGTTGACCTCTTCGATCGGGGTCGAGGTCTGGTTCGACAGCATCTGCAGGACGCCCTTCGCCGACGCCGCTCTGGCGGCACCCGGCTCACCTTGGGTATGGAATCCCTTGAGGCTCGCCACCGGACAGAACGCGAGGGGCGAGGCCCAGCGCTTCCCGAAAATCTCGGTCGACAGATCGAGCGTGGTGAAGTCGACCAAGCGTCGCATCCGGATCTGATAGTTGTCGAAGCCCTCGGTGTTGGCCCGCAAGGTCTTGTCGTCGTCGACCCCGGTCGCCAGGTAGCCCCAGTGCTGGGGCAGCATCATCTTCCTGGCCAGCGGCTCGAAATCCATGATCTCGAGCGCTTCGTCGAGCGAGCCGATGATCCCGTCATCTTCCTGCGCGCTCAGCGGAACGCCCCCGATCCGCCCCAGAAGGCCGGGTTGCAGGCCTCCCAACGCCAGCAGCGGACTTCCGGCCAGCATCCGCAGGAACTGCCGCCGCCCCGCTTGCGTGATGCGTGGGTCCATCGTGTCGTCCTTTCTCCTCGGCGATTCTCGGTCCACACATTCTACCCGGGGCTCGCTGAGGGGCATGTTGCTACCAGTCTGGTAGCGTGTAAAGGGCCATGACCGAAAAAGCAGGTCCGTTCTCCCGGCAGGTCGTGCTCACCCTGCCCGGCACGGACGACGTCCTGGTACGCCGCGATCTTCCGTGGAGCGACCAGACTGACCGATTCGTCGACGTCTATCGACCGGCAGACGCGGAGGGTCACGCCCTCCCTGCCGTCGTCCTCGTCACCGGGTATCCGGATCCCGGCTTCAAGGCGATGACGAGACGGTGCATGAAGGACACGGCGCCCTACGAGTCGTGGACCGGGCTCATGGCGGCCTCTGGTCTGGCCGCCGTCACCTACACGAACCGGGATCCAGTCGAAGACGCGTCCGCCGTGATGCGGTATCTCGCCGACCACGGGGATACGCTGGGGATCGACACCGATCGGTTCGGCATCTGAACGTGCCCCGGCAATGTCCCAAGCGCGCTCGCGGTCCTGGCGAGCGGCCCACCGGTCGGACTGCGGTGCGCCGCGCTGTGTTATGGCTACATGCTCGACTCGGAAGGCTCGAGTGCGGTGGCGGACGCTTCCCGCCAGTTCAAGTTCGCGGCGCCGGCCGTCTCGTTCGACCGCCTTCCACGAGGCGTTCCGCTGCTGGTCGTGCGCGCCGGGCGCGATGAGATGCCCGGCTTGAACGACTCGATCGATCGGTTCCGTTCGCGCACCGCGTCGGCCGGACTCGCCGTCGAGCTCCTGGAGCATCCAAGCGGTCCGCATGCTTTCGACATCATGGATGACAGTGACACCTCCCGGGAGGTCATCTCGGCCGTCCTGGCCTTCCTCTGCGCTCGCCTCGCTCGGCCGTAGGCGGTTTCGTGGAACTTCACGTCGTCGTCTTCTTCACATGCCAGTGGAGCTCCGCCGGTGACGGGAGACAGTTTTCGCAGGCGCAAGGTAAGCGGTGGGGCAGTGGTGGGCGTTACACGGTAGAATCATGCCAATGGCTCGCCGACCACGTGGAGGTTTCATGACCGGAGTCCAGCTCGCTCGGCCGTTCGCGGCCCTGCTCGTCGTCTGCCTCATCGGGATCCTGACCCCCGCCGGCGTCGATGCGCAGGTGCGAGGGTATTTGTACGCCTCGGTGCTCGATCGGAGCGGTGAGCCGGTCCTCGATCTCACGGCAGATGACTTCATGGTCAGCGTCGGCGGCACCGAGATCCCGATGGTGTCGTGCGAGCTCGACTCGCATCCGCTCAAGATCGCGCTGATGCTCGACAACGGCAACGTCATGTCCGAGGCGAACGCCGACAGCGAGGTGCGCGAAGCCCTGGAGGCGTTCCTCGACACGCTGGCTCCGCAGCACGAGGTCGGCTTCTTCACGATCGCCCGTAACGTCCTGCGGCGCGCCGCATTTACAATCGACCGTGAAGCACTCAAGGCTCAGACCGGCGAGGTGTTCTCCGACAAGGGTGCCGGTGCGCGCATGATGCAGGGGTTGTTCGAGATCTGGGAGCGTGACTTCGACCCCGAGGATTCGTGGCCGGTCTTCGTGCTGGTCCTCACCGACGGGGCCGAGCTCAGCGATTTCATCAGCGACGACGAGTACAACAGGTTCGTCAACGATCTCATTCAGCGGGGCGCGAACGTGCACGTCGTGCTGTTCACGAGACAGGGGTCGCTCAACCGGCTGGGAGGGGTGCAGACGCAGTACTCGCTCAACATGACCGAGAACACCGGCGGGATCTATAGGAATATCAACACCCCCACCGGGCTGTCTCGCGTGCTCACCGAGTTCGCGAACCAGCTGAACGCCCAGTTCGACGAGGCGTCGAACCGCTATCGACTCTTGATCGAAATCCCAGAGAATCTCCGCGCCAGCGGAATAGCGGTGGACGTCGCCCGAGAGGACGTCAACCTGCAGCTCTTCCCCGACCGTCGCCTTTCACAGTAGACCCCGCTCACCTGGCCCAGCGTACGAACGACGGTCCCTCGGGGCCGCGGCGCTCACCTCCGTGCTCTGGATAGACGGAGGCGACATAGACGTCGCCGGTCGTCGGATCGAGTGCCATTTGATGTACGTAGACCGCGACGCTCTGATGCGTTCGACCATCCAGTCGGTCTCCGCGTCGACGATCACCACATCTTGCCGTCCACGCTCTCGCCCCGTCGTGCCGGCGTAGATTTGGTCGCCGTAGGCGGCGATGCTCAGCGTCAGGGCGCCATCCACCGCAGACCAGGGACCGACATACGACCCATCCTGCGTCCACACGTCGAAGCGGCTGGAGCAGTTCGGGATCGGCCGTCGGCGCTCGTCGGCGATCTGCCCGGGCACCGTCACATAGGGGTGGAGCGCGCCGCCGCAGACGTTGGCGACCAGCAAGCGGCCGCTCGCGTCGAGCGCCACCGCATGCACCACGCCGAACTGTCCGGGTCCATTGCCGTACTCGCCCACTTGCTTCAGGAACGTGCCGTCGTCGTCGAACCAGACCAGCCGTGAATTCCAGTAGCCGTCCGACACCACGACGGTGCCATTCGAGAAAAAAGCCACACCGGTCGGGCCGTTGAAGTGCGCCTCATCGTTCCCGTACCGGCCGTACTCACCCAGCGTCAACACCACCGCTCCGTCCGGGGTCAGCTTCTTCACCTGGTGTCCGTCCCGATCGACCACCCAGACGAAGCCATCGCGGTCGATGTAGATTCTGTGCGGTTCGATGAAGGCCTGGTCGTCGGCGAACTTGCCGAGAAAGGTCCAGGTCCGGTCGAACATCCAGATCGACCCTCGCCCTCGGTACCGGCTCATCGCGAGGGGGTGACCCGCCCAGTGGTCGCGGTCGCGTGAGATCGCGTAGACGGTGCCGTCGCCATCCACGGCGATCCCGGTGCCCATCTCGAACTGGCTCCCGGCGAGATACTGCGGCCACTCTGCGTCGATCCGGTAGACGGGATTCCCCTGGGCGTGGGCATCACCCGATGCACCGCCGACGATGACCGCCACGACAACGGCGATCAGGAGCGGTCGAGCGACGAGTCGAGGTCGTTCACGCATAGTGCCGCGCTTATAGGCGGCGCCCGTGACGCCCGGGCCGAAAATTACGCGACGCGGCTCGACGACGACCGACCGGGCACGTGGATCACTCAATCGGAATCTGGTCATAGGTGTCTCACGGAATGGAGTGCGAATTCTCCTCATTCGAGTACGAAGACGCATCGGTCACGAATCTGGCACCGGTGGCACTCGTGCACCTCCGTATACGTTCTCGCACTAGCGTGCGCGCTGTCGTCTGCTCTGTCGCGGAGCTTGTGTGTTGGTATCGATCGACAGCTCGAGTTTGACCCCGGATCGACCTTTGCCGACGCGGCGGTGGCGGTTCTACATTCAATCGTGGTCGCGTCAGGTGTTGTCCTGCTGGATGCCGAGCTTGCCGAGTTGTGCGAGCTTCCCTACAGCTACTGGCGCGCCGCTGCGGATGCAACGCATGAGGAGACGCTTGATGGACCCCGCGCCGCGCGGCCGGGCGTATCGAGTCAAGGTGACGGTCATCGAAGAGCCGGCGCAACCGGAAGCGTTCCGTGTGTCGGTGACATTGCGGGGCGCCTGGGGCTTTCGCGTGTACCGGGGCGGTTTCGTGATCGGCCCCGCCGGCTTGATCGTGCGGCCGAGGGTAGCAGGGGAGACGGACCGCAACGAGCCGGCGTCGGCGAAGGATCGGCGTCAACACGTGCGTGTCACGAGGATGGCCCAGGGAACCTGGCGGCACCGGCAGGAAGACCACGTGGCCACTCGCGGATATCGGCGTCGGCGGATGCTATGTGCTTCCCTCACTCGACGCACCGTCCGGACACGTCGGCCTGCGGTTGAACCTCTCCCCATCTCCTGAATCGATTCGAGTGGGCGGGACCGTGACGCACGCGCAACGCGGCGTCGGATTCGGTGTACGGTTCATCGACGTCATGACAACGCAGAGCCGAGCGCTGCTCCGGTCCGTCGAGCAACTGCGCTCTGATCTGCGAGACGGCCAACCGCCTCCCGCGCCGGTCGTCGCCCGCGGCCGCTAGCCTGACCTTCGCGTCTGTCGCGTCTGTAATCTATCGTTGGGGCAGCGCGAACACGAAGAGGTTGTTGCCCTGGCTCGGGTGCAATTCTGGCGTCAAGTCGATGAAGCGCGCCGTGCCGGTGCTGACCGCGACGAACTGTCGTCCGTCGACCGCGAAGGTGATCGGAAACCCGCTCACCGACGAGCCGAGATTGATCTCCCACAGCACGTCGCCCGTCTCGTGGTCGAAGGCGCGGAACCGCCCGTTGACGTCGCCCCCGAACACGAGTCCGCCGCCGGTCGCCGCGAGCGACATCGTGGCGGCCCGCTGCTCGTAGGTCCAGATGGTTTCACCCGTCTCCGCGGAGATCGCTTGCACGGTACCGACCTGATCGGTTCCGGGGGCGATCTCGGCGCGCCAGGCGATCGCGTAGAGTGCGCTCGCTTCCTCGGTGCCCGGCTCGGTGGCCATCATCCGAGCACAGACGTTCCGCAACGGCATGTACATCGTGTTGGTCAAGGGACTGTAGGCACCGGCCTCCCAGTCCTTGCCGCCGCTGGCGTGTGGGCACGTCAGCACCTGCTGACCGATGGAGGTAAAGACGAGCTCGGCATTCTCCGACACCGCCCCCGTCGCACCGTCGATACTGCTAATCACGTTCTGCGTGATGGTCGGCGTCGCCCACAGAAACTCGCCCGTCTCGCGGTCCAGCGTATACACCACCCCCGTCTTGCCAGGAATCCCGGTGATCACCCGCCGTCGTTCTCCCGGCTGAATCCGTGGATTGATCCAACTCACGGCGGCCGCATTCGGCGCCACAGCGGTGTCGACCAACAGCCGCTCGAACGGATGGTCGAGGTCCCAGTGGTCGTTCAGATGCTGATAGTACCAGACGATCTCACCGGTGTCGGCGTCGAGCGCCAGCGTCGAGTTGTGATAGAGGTGCGCGTTGTCGATACCGCCGAGCATGAACTTCGGCGCGGGCGAGGTGACCGACGTCCCGATGTAGATGAAGTTGAGATCGGGGTCGAAGCTCGGCACCATCCAGGCGCCGACGTGGCCGCGCTCCTCGAACGGCACATCGCCCCACGTCTCGTTCCCCGGCTCGCCGGGCGCCGGGATCAGACGTCGCCGCCACAGCTCCCGGCCCGTCATCGCATCGTGGGCGACGATCACACAGGCATTCGGGCCACCCCGCGGGTGACAGCTGCGACCCGACACGACTTTCCCATTCGCGATGATCGGGCCCGACGTTTGATTCGCCGGGTTGACCTGGTAGTCGAGCACCTCGGTGTCCCACACTAACTCGCCCGTCGTGGCATCGAGGGCAAAGACATGGTCGTCACCGCTCGTGTCGATGATCAGATTGTCGTAGATGGCGAGGTTGCGGTTGGTATCGATCAAGCTCGCGATCATGTAGTCGCCCAGATCGTCCGGCCGATTCCGGCGATACTCCCAGATGAGATCACCGGTCACCGCATCGATCGCCTGAATGACGTCGCTGGGGTTCGGCATGTACATCACCCCGTCATGCACGAGCGGGGTCCCTTGCTGGCGACCCGGTGTGGCCAAGGCGCGCGACCAGACCATCTGGAGCTCGCTGACGTTGTCGCGGTCGACCTGGTCCAGCGGGCTGTAGCCCCAGCTGTTGAGCGTCCGCCGCCACATCAGCCAGTCGGCCGGATCGGGATTCTGCAGCTCCGCGTCGGTGACCGGCGTGAAGCGCTCGACTTGCGCGTGGACGGGGAGTCCCGTCGCACTGACGAAGACGAGGCCGAGGACGAGAACGGCGAACGCCGCGGTCGATGTACGCATGGCCCCTCCTGGAGGGATATCCCTCAGACGTGCCGCGATTATACGCACCGGCGCGCAGCGATTCGTCGCAACGCTACAACGCCTTGGATCGCGTGATCCAACGTATTGCACGAGTGTCACTGTCAGCGTCCGCTCGGATGGCGACCTTTTGACGCTAAGTCCTTTTCGGAGGAGCATGTTAACGACAATCACAGAATATAGTGACAATTCCCACGGAAACGGCTACACTCCGGTGCATGGGCAATCCCGCTGGAGTGACGCGTGATTTCAAGGCGCTGGAGCGTCGGCGGATGCAGGCCGCCCGACTCTTGGACAAGGGGCACACGGAAGCCGAAGTCGCCCGGCGCGTGGGGGTGCATCGGCAGTCGGTCAATCGCTGGGCGACACAGTGGGCGACGGGGGGCCGGGCGTCGCTGAAGCGCGCGGGCCGCGCCGGCCGCAAGCCTCGGTTGACCGCGGCCGATCTACGCCGGATTGAGCACGGCCTCAAACGGGGACCCGAAGCGTTGGGATACGGCACCAGTCTCTGGACGGCGTGGCGCGTGGCAGATCTGATCGAACGCGAGTGCGGCGTGACGTTTTCTACCGGCCACGTCTGGCGCATCTTGCGTGACAGCCTGGGGTGGAGTCCGCAGCGGCCCTCGGGCCGCGCGCTCGAACGGAACGAGGTGGCTATTCGCCAGTGGAAGCGCGAACGATGGCCCGCGCTAAAAAACACGCCCGCCGCCGGGGGGAAACGATCGTCTTCGTCGACGAGAGCGGACTGAGCGAACGCCCGTGCCGGGATCGCACCTGGGCACCGCGCGGCCAGACGCCGGTGCTGCACTACCTACTTCCGCTGGAAGACGTTGTCGCTGATGGCGAGTATCCCCTGGTGGAACTTCTACTTCAAGCTGTTTCCGGGGGCGATCAAGGCGCCGCAAATCATCGAGTTTCTGCAGCACCTGCGGCGCCCGCTGTTGGTGATCTGGGACGGGCTGCCCGGCCACCGCAGTCGTCTCGTCCGGGACTTCGTGGCCAACCAGGGCGACCAACTCACGGTGGAATTCCTCCCGGCGTATGCGCCCGAACTGAATCCGGGCGAACACATCTGGGGCTATCTCAAGCAGCATGAGATCCCGAACCGCTGTCCCCATGAGCTGTGGGAACTGCGCGACGCCGCCCGGCAGGCGCTTCGCCGGATGCGCCGACGCCCGACTCTGGTGGCAGCGTTCTGGAAACAGGCCGCGCTGTTCTAAGTGTCACTGTATTATGTGATTATCGTTAAGTGCGTTTCTCGACCGGACCTCGGACTTGGCATCGAGTGTGAAGGATAAAAGAGGCCAACTAAACCGGGTCCAGACAAAGGAGTGAATGTCGATGAGAAACACCCTCGCTACTGCCGTTGTGCTGCTTGCACTGACCATGGTCGCCACGCCGGGGATCCAGGCGCAAGAACTTGACACGTTTATCGCGGAACTCCACGGTGGCAACCAGCCTCCACCCATAGCCACTGGAGCATACGGTCGAGCCGAACTCATTCTGGATCGCAACCTCTGGCGAGTCGACTGCAAGGTGTCGGTTTGGAGCTCCCCGCCGGTGTCCGCCGCGCATATTCACCTCGGCAGTGCAGGTTCCAGCGGCCCGGTCGTCATCAAGCTGAGTCCGCCGTCCCTTACGGGTGACGGGAGCTGGCACTGCGACTTCGATTTGCAAGACCTGATCCCGAAGCCCGACCGAGGTGTGGGGAACGCGAGGGATCTCGAGGAAATTCTGAGCTTCAACGACGGGCACAATCTGTACGTCAACGTGCATACGTCGGAGAACCCGGCAGGAGAGATTAGAGGGCAACTCGTGCGGCAATAAGGGTTGCCGTCCGAGTCACGACCCAGGAGCACCGGCGCCGTCGGCCCCCGCGTAGGGGCCGAGCGCGGTGCCGGGCTCCGGAACGTCCGAGCGTCCGTTCAACGCACGTGTGCGCGCACTCGATGGTTCAGTCGGTGCAGACGCCGCCGCAACATCTTCACCTTGGCCCGGTCACCCGCCTCGAACGCCGCCTTCCGCTCCACCTTTAGCGCCCGCATCTGGGCCTTGACGGCGCTCTTGTCGAAACCGCCGACCACATGATGGTGCTCGAACGTGTCAATCCCGAGCGCCCGACACACCGCGGGCAGGAGGTGTTCCTTGTTGAGCTGGGTATACCCCTTTACGGCCTCGTGGTCGAGTTCCTTTGCGATCGCGCGCATCTCGGCCACCGTCTCTTGTGCTTCAGCTCGTCGTACGTATAGTCGGCCATCAGAACCTCCTCTTATCCAACCAATGGGGCCCCTAGTGCATCGCGGGTGACCGGAGCTCGGTGAGGGTCATCTCATTCACTTGATCGATCACGCTCAAGAAGGCCCGCGTCGCGCGTTTGAGGCCCTCGGCGGGCACCAATTCTGGAGTATCCAGCGTCGTGTGGTAGATCACGTGGTCGATGATGTGGAACCCGGGCGCCTGGCTGGTCAGCTTCGGCCGGCCATCCATGACCGTATAGACCGATACGCCGAAGTCCCGCAGCGTCCCGTCGACTAGCTCGAGGAATCGAGGACTGCCCATCGCGTTCCACCGAAACGCGCCGATGGTGTTCGAGGTCATCAGATCATCGTTGTACCAGTACAACTGTGTCTGAGACGGGTGCTCGAGCGTGAGCGCCATCGCCACGTTGCTCCAGTCGTAGGTCTGTTCCCAAGCCCTCAGCCCGGTCTCGCCGTGGTGATGGTCCGGAAAGAGGACGAACAGCAGCGTGCGGGGGCGCTCGGCCCGCGATATCGCCGCGTGGTGGCGAGCGATCTCGAGGGCGCTCGCCATGCCGCTGGCGTTGTCCATCGACGCCTGGAAGAAGCCGTCGGTGTGAACGGCGATGACCACTTCCTCGTCGGACGCGCCCGGCAATCGGGCAAAGGCATTCGCAGTTTGGATGTTCTCACGGATGTCGATATCCAGCGTCAGGTTGATCCGTACCGTCTCGCCGGCGCCCAAGACGTCCCGGAGGGCGAACCCCTCATCCTGGCTGACGGTGACCAGCGGCACGCCGTAGTCGGCCGACGGCGCGCCGAGCGGATTGAACTGGGCGTTGCCGGGAATGGCCATGACGTTCACGATCAGCGCGGCGCCGCGCTCCGAGGCGCGGGTGTTCGCGCCGAAGATGCCCGCCCGGTCGCTGGCCGAGTGGCTGCGACCGCCGGGCACGAACGTGCTGTAGATGATCACCGCCTTACCCTCGACGTCCCGGCCCAGGAAGTCGGGCTCGGCGCCGACACCCACCCAGACGGCCTCGGCCGTGAGGCCGTCGGCCGGTGTTGGGGCGGTCTGACCAGCCGGAAACGCGGTCGAGAGTGCGACAGACCGGCCACGCGCCGTATAGGAGGCTTCCCAGAAGGTCGGTGACCAATCTCGCGGTATCGTGTGGGGCACGCGCTCCGTCTCGAGGCCGAGCCGTTCGAGCTCGGCGAGCATTAGGTCCATGGTCATCGCATCGTACTCGGTCCCCGGAAGACGGCCCCAGTACATGTTGCCGGCCGCCTGACTTTGCAGCGAGATCGCCGAAATCCTCCGAACCCACTCCTTCATGCGGCTCCCGCTGACGTCGGCATAGTCCATCTGATCTGGTCGCAGTGGCCAGTTCGGATAGTCGCGGTCGGGAATGAACAAGGTCTCCCTGTCCCGCGGCAGGCCCAGTCCATACGTCGTCCCCACTTGAGGCTCAGGCGCCTGCCCCGTGAATGACGAGGGAAACAGTATTGCCGTGAGAATGGCGGGGATCGCGTGACGTCTCATTGGTGGTCTCCTGCTCCTAAGGCGGCCATTGTAGGTGGAGACGCGTGATGGATCGACTTCTGGCGGGCTACAGGGACACAATCATTTCACGATGACACTGTCCTATTCGTCCCGCTCCGAGTCGGTCGTCCCGTTCCTGGCCATGGAGGTGATGGAACGGGGCATGGCAATGGCGCGCTCCGGGATCGACGTCGTGCAGCTCGGCGTCGGAGAGCCCGGTTTCCCGCCGCCCCCTGAAGTCGTCGACGCGGTCGCGGCGGCGGTCGCGGCCGGCGATACGCACTACACCGACAGCCGCGGTCTGTATACCCTGCGCGAGGCGATCGCGGCCGACTGCCAGCGCCGCCGCGGCGTCGCCGTTAGCCCGGATCAGATCCTCGTGACGAGCGGCTCGTCCCCGGCCCTGCTGCTGGTGTTCAATCTCCTGCTCGACCCGGGCGACGAGATCATCATGCCGACGCCGCACTACCCCTGCTATCCGAACATGGTCACGGTCTGCGGTGGGCGTCCGGTCCTCGTTCCCACGTTTCCCGACGACGGCTACCGCATCGATGTCGAGCGAGTGCACGCCGCCGTCACGCCGCGCACTAAGGGCATCCTGGTCGCCTCGCCGGCCAACCCGACCGGCGCCGTGCAACCTGCAGAGGTGATGCGCGCTCTGACGGACCTTGGCGTGCCGGTGCTGTCCGATGAGGTCTACGATGGCCTGCTGTTCGACGGCGCCACGAACACCTCGCCGCTCGCGATGACCAACGACTGTTTCGTGTTCGACGGGTTTTCCAAGCGTTACGCCATGACCGGATTCAGACTTGGCTACGTCATCGCGCCCGAGAGCGCCATGCGCGCCCTCGTCTGCCTGCAGCAGAACTTGTTCATTTCCACTGCGCATTTCGTGCAGACGGTCGGCCTCAAGGCGCTCGAGCACGGTGATGCACACCTGCAAAACATGCGTGCCGAGTATGATCGCCGCCGCCGCCTGCTGGTGGAGGGGGTCCGCAGCCTCGGTCTGGCGGTGCCGACCACGCCGACCGGGGCCTTCTACGTGCTGGCCGACGCGCGCCACCTCGGTGCCGACTCGCTGGCGGTCGCGTTCGACATCCTCGAGCGCGCCCATGTCGCCCTCGGGCCAGGCCGCGACTTTGGCGAGATTGCCGAGGGCTTCCTGCGGTTCTCGTTCGCGGCCGAATACGACGAGATTGCCACCGCGCTCGAGCGTCTCAGGGAAGCCTTGCCGTCGATGGCGGCAGGCCGGCGATAGGTTCAGGCGCTCGCTCACCGAGCGGGGGCGGCTGGCATGAGCAGCCCGATGAAGACTGACCTGCGCCGCGGGAGCCGATTCACCATGCCGGACAGAAGTGCGCCGCGTCCGCGACGTGGATAGCGCCTACTTGATGACTTGCCCGCTCGGGACTATTCTTGGAGCCCGTGCGGACGATGCCTGGCGAGTCGGTTCGACGCGCGTCAAGAATTTCCGAGAGTGAGGTCTGTATGATGCTTCTGCGATCGTCGCGTGTCCTCGTCGCTGGCGGTCTGATCATGGTGGGTGTCATTGGAACGATGGTGGGGGCCGAGCGGTCCGCATCGACCATGGCATCGGCGGCGAACCAATTCCTGGCAAGCTTGACGTCCGAGCAGCGGGCACAAGCGGCGCTCGGATTTCAATCCGACGAGCGCGAGAAGTGGCATTTCATCCCGACGGAAATGTTTTCCCGGGACGGGCTGACGATCAGGGCGATGACCGACGCGCAACGGGCCCATGCCCACGATCTACTGAGTGCCGGACTCAGCCAGCGCGGATATTTGACGGCCACGACCATCATGGACCTCGAGACCGTGCTGAGGGCTCTGGAGCAAGGCGGGCGGTTCGATCGAAGCCCCGAGCTGTATTTCTTCTCCATCTTCGGAACGCCGTCGCCCGAGGGCGCCTGGGGTTGGCGCGTGGAGGGGCATCACCTGTCGCTGCACTTCACGATCGTCGACGGGGAAGGCGTTGCCAGCTCGCCCTCCTTCTTCGGCGCAAATCCGGCTCAGGTTCGTACGGGACCCAAGGCCGGCCTGCGGGCCTTGCGCGAGCGCGAGGACGCAGCCCGGGCGCTGGTGATGGCGCTGGACGCGTCACAGCAAGCCGCGGCCGTGATCCTTGATGAGGCGCCGGACGACATCCTCACCGAGGCCGAGCTTGCCGTCGATCCTCTATCGCCAGTCGGCGTGAAGGCGGCCGCGCTCAATTCGAATCAACGTGATTTGCTCATGGGCGTCATCAACACCTACACCTCGATGATGGCCGCGGACATCGCCGCCGCGCGGATCGCAAGCATCCACGATGCGGGACTCGATGAGATCGGATTCGCGTGGGCGGGGCCGATGGAACGGGGCGAGCAGCACTACTACCGGATCCAAGGACCGACCTTCTTGATCGAGTACGACAACACGCAGGGCGACGGCAACCACATTCACTCGGTGTGGCGCGACTTCACCGGTGACTTCGGTCGCGACCTCCTGCGCGAGCACTTGCAGGGCTCTGCCCATTGACGGCGGTGCCCTGACACCCGACTGCGCGCGCCAACGACTCAGGGCACGATCTCCCTGATGAGACCGTCGTGCTTGTTCATCAGGAAGACCCGGCCATCGGGTCCCACGCCTAAGCGCAGGTCGACGCGGACCGCGGGCTCGCGGCTCTGCTCCTCGGTCTTCTCCGCGACGAGTTGGAGGAGCCTCTTGGTGTCGTCGCCGTCCCGTAGGAGCACTCGGCGGATCGCATCCTGACCGCCTAGGGGCAGGTCGTCCGCGGGGAGATGGAAGAGCTCGCCCTGAGGGAAATCGGCGAACAAGACGCGGTCCTGAAGCTGAGGAATCGCGTCGTCCCGGTACACCATCACGCCACCCGCCGCCGACCGGGACTGGAGCAGCGGATCGAGCTGGCCGTATTCGGCGATGGGATAGGTGATCCCCGGCTCGCTGCGCGCGTCGCTGAGGTCGACTGCCTGGCGGCTGATGAAGCGGAAGCTCCCCTCCCAGCTGCTCCACCCGAGGTCGGCACCGGCGGTCACGAGGCTGAGTTCCTCGACGATGTTCTGACCGATGTCGGTCACGAACATGTTGCCGTTCGCCGGGTCCCACGCGAGACCCTGGGGGTTGCGGAGGCCTGACGCGAAGATCTCTGCGAGCGTCCGATCGAGACCGTCTGCGGCGTACGGGTTGTCCGCCGGGATGCCGTAGCGGCCGTTGCGGCTGTCGGAGCCGAGCGGCTGGATCCGCAGGATCTTGCCGAACACCGCGCCCAGGTTCTGGCCGAGATCCATCGGATCACCCCCGCTGCCACCGTCCGCGACGCCGATGTAGAGCATCCCAAAGTCGGGGTCGCCGGAGGACGCGAGCGGGTTAAACGCGATGGATCCGCCGTTGTGGTTTCGGAAGGGCTGCTCGACCCGCAGGAGCACCCGCGGCGGCCCGCCGTCGTACGTCGCGGCCCGCGCGTCGCGAGCGGCGAACTCGAGCAAGACCGTGTCGTGGGAGTCCTGCCCGCCACCCGACACGAAGTCGGGCTCGGGCTGCTTGTCCCGCGTGTCCATCCAGGCGTACAGCTTCCCGTAGCCGGCGGTCCCCGGGACGCTGAACTGGGGATGCAACGCGAAGCTCTGGACTCCGCGCTCGCGCCCGGTGAACTCGACCGGCACCCCCCACCCTGGCTCGTTGATGTCCAGATAGAGCGCGACCTCACCGTCGTAGCTGATCGTGTAGAGGGGGCCCTGCATGTCGTTGACGAACAGGCGCCCCGAGCCGGACTCGTTGACGAGACGCATCGGGCGCGCCGGCTCCCCACCTACGTCTGGAAGCGTGGCGAACTCGGTGTACCCGACGACGATCACGCCCTCGGTGGCCTCAATCGGGTCCGGAAAGGGATCGTTGGGGACCTGCGCGAGGGCCGGCGTGGCGAGCAGCAGGGCGCCGAGGACGAGACGTGTTATATGCATGACGTGAGCTTGCGTCGATGCCTGACAGTGGTTCTTTACTGCAGCTCCTGGACCAACTGGCGGATAAAGCGTTCGTTCGTCGTGCCGGGGTTGCGGACCTGGGAATCGAACGCGTTTGTCAGTCCTGCGCCCACGATCTGGTCCTCGGTCATGCCCTGGTCGAGGCCTTCCTGGACCTGTCCCATCAGGACCAGCATCATGTCGCGGTGCGCGCGCACTTCGTCGCGGTCGACAATGGGACCATGGCCGGGAAGGATTCGCGTGTTCGGGCCTGAATTGCCGATCACGCGACCGAGGCCGGACAACATGCCTTCCAACGAACCGCCATTCTGAATAGCGATGTTGGGATAGCCCTCGGACCGGTAGAAGTCACCGGTCATCAAGACATTGGCGTTCTCGAAGTACACCGGGATTTCCGATTTGCCTGCCCTAGATGGCCCCTTTATACACCCGAAGGCCGCCCAGCGCCCGAAACTCTTGTTCGTCACAGCATCGTCCCGCTTCAGAGGCCGTCAGCTCAGCCCGTGGTGACGTGCGGTCGACTGGAGGCCCTGTGTTCCCGGCATTTCTCAGACACCGCTCCACACGTGGGCCATTTCTTCGCCAATCGGACTGCGTTGCCTGTGCCGCGCGTCAGCCTGCCGGCACCGGCAGCGCCCAGATCCGCCGCAACATGTCGCCGAACAGCCGCCGGGTTAGATGTCCTTCCGCCAGCAGGAGCCAGTAGTACCTGGCATGCTTCACGAGCCGGCCCCCGGTCTTCACCAGCCGCTGCTGGAGACTCGTGAGCGACCAGCGTTTGATCCGAGGCGGCAGGACCAGTCTGCGCCAGAGGTTGCCCAGGTTGTAGGCCAAGACGCTCAGTTGCAGGCGCACCTCGTTTGCCCGGAACCGATGGCACGACAGCCGCGTCCAGTGGGTGGCCTGCTTGCCTTCCTTGATCCATTGCTCCGCCGTGCCGCGCTTGTTGTAGAACCGGACGACCGAGCGGCTCGGAAGGACCATGTTGGTCACAATGAACCCGACGCGCGGGAACAACTCACCCCGGTGGTGCTCCACCTTGGCGACAATCCGTCTGGCGGTGGTCCAGCTCTTCGCCTGGTAGCGGAAACTCTTGTACCGCACCACCGGCTTGCAGCTTGGCCGTCCCGGCGGACGAAAGAGGATGTCTTCGACCGCCAACTCCAACGTCTTGTTCGCCGGCATGCGAATGGCATAGTCCACGTCGCGTTGCTCGAGCGCCTCGTAGATCGCCGGCCGGGCGAACGCCGCGTCCGCCCGGAACGCCACGCGCCTCCCCGCTCCCTGCTGTCGGTCAATCTCCGGCATGAGGAGGTCGTCCCAGTCGTCGGCGCTCGGCACGTTGCCGGGCCGCAGCGAGGCGGCCAGGCAGTCGCCCTGGTCGTTGAACAGAAACAGCGGGTGGTCGCAGACGGATTCAAAGTGCCCGTTATACGCGCTCCCTTCCTGTGCCCCATGCACCGGGCTCTCGCTTGAATCCATGTCGAGCACGATCCGGTCGGCGCGCGTCGCCATCTCGGCCTGTGCAAGCAGCTCGCGGTTCACGGCCCTCAACCCGACGAGATTCTCCTCGTGGGTCAGCAGCTCGGTCTCGAACCAGTGCCACGTCGATGTCAGCGCCGCACCCCGGTCCCAGCGTTTCGGCGACCCAATCAGACGAAACGTCGGGTCCGCCGACACGCGCACTGCGTCGTTGAGGTCTTCGTAGCCCGCGAGCCGGCTGTAGACCGACTGCCGCAGGAGATCCGCCAGGCTGAACTGCGTGTTCAACCCCTGTCGGGAGTCGTTCAGGTACTCGGAGATGAGTGCCTCCAACCCCAAGCGTTCATCCAACTCGCGCACCAGAAGGAGGCCCGCGTCTGAGGTGACGCGCGATCCCTGGAACGCGACCTTCAGAAAGCCATTGAACGCGAACTGAAACGCCTCGTGCTGTAATTCACCCACAGGGTGTCACCCTCCGTGGCGGGGTTCCCTACGTCTGAGCCTCAGAAATCAAGGCGCGGCGACTGGTTCTAGCGATACGGTACTACAACCAAATCGGAAATCCGGGGTACACCATCGTATCGCCGTTGGTATGGGCCACCGGGACCGGAATCGCCCGGGCGACCTCTCCGTTCATATGGAACGTGACCGGTCCGCCATAGGTGACCATCGGCAACCGTTCGGGCGGGTTCGCCGAGCCGGCCAGTCCCGCGCGCAGCTCGTCGCGTGTCATCACGGTCACGCCCATCGCCGCGAGATTGGAATTGCCGCCGGAATGGTCCCCGTGTACGTGCGTGTTGAGGGCAAACTTGATCGGCTCGGTTGAAATCTCCCGTATCGCGGCCACGATTCGATCGGTCAGGGGAGCGAACTGGGTGTCGACCATCAGGATGCCGTCGGCGCCGGCCAGCACCCCGATCTGTCCTCCCCGGCCTTGCAGGTAGTAGAGATTGTCGTCCAGTTGCGTGGTGGTAATCTCAACGTCGTCGAAGTTGCCGCGTTGACCGTTGACGACGGGAGCAACGGCCAGCATCGCGATGACAACCACGACAAAACACAGACATCGAATCGAAGTTACCTTCATCACTCGGATCTCCTTCTCAGTTTCGGCCGGACCGCTCATCCGTCGGCCAGACTATACCGATCCTGCCGGACAGGCGATCGCTATATGAAGTCATCGCTGTAAACGGAGATTTTCGTTTTCTTGAAACTCCGCTTGACAGCGCGGCCCAGTAGGTTGATCTGATGTAGGGCTATATACGTCTTCAGTCAGATTAGGAGGCTGGCGGTTGTCCTCGCCTGTCTGCGCCCGGCTCGTCTCGCCACATGGATTGATCCGATCGCGGCGCTGCGCTCCGACTGAGAGAATCACATTCGGCGCCGAGGAGGGCCGTCACGTCGTAGTGCCCGAGGCGGGTGCCGGGGCTGAGAGCCATAGGCTGGAATGAGCCCGTCTCGGCGGAGATAGCCTGTACCGTGCCGACCTGATCGGTTCCCAGGGTAATCTGGGGGCGCCACGCGAACGTGTAGGTCGTGCCCATACTCTCACGCGACCGTCTGAGTTTCGTCCTGGTTGTGTTTCCTGATGAGGATCCAATGTGGACACTTCACGGTGTCCAGATACAGTCGCTCGCAGTCGTCGCATCGCACGCACTCGGTCATCACGATCTCCGGCCCGCGGATCGCTCCCCATTCGCACGCCTTCTCGCAGAGCTTGCAGGTGTTGCACTCTGACCAGCGCTTGATCCGAAAGACGGTCAGCTTCGACAGCAGACCGAGTGCGGCTCCGACGGGGCACAAGAATCGGCAATAGAGATTTCGGACGAAGACGGTGGCCACGAGCAGAACGGCCAAGCCAACCCACATGCCGGTTGTCGCGCGGCGAGTGAACATCCAGAACGGTTCGACGTACCTGTAGGCCGCCACGTCGGCCGTCACGAGGAAATAGAGGATCGTTGCGGCGAGGAGCCCATATTTGATCCGGGCCGCGCGCCGCTCCAGCCACACCGGAACATCAACACGCAACCGCGCGGGGACGACTCGATCCAGCAACTGCGTGAGCGCTCCATAGGCGCAGATCCGACCGCAGTAGAGCCGGCCCCAGAGAATGGTCGATACCACCGTGAACCCAGCAAAGAGATACCACGCCAGGCTGTACTTGAAGATCGGCAGGTTTCCGGTGACGAGGCCATAGATGTTGACCACCGAAATCAGCTGGCTCTTGGTGAACCCGAGGTACACGACCGCCACGGCGAGCGTGACGTACTTGAGACGTACGCTCTTCCGGAAGAAGCTCACCAACGTGAGCGTGACAAAGGCAACGAGCAGCAGGAGGTCGCTGGCTTGATCACGGAGCAACGTGCCCCACGTCTCGACGTCCTCCTCCTCGTCCTCAAACTGCCACAGGTCCGGCGCCGACTGCTCAACCACCGGAACGTCTCCCGCCGAACCTGGCTTGGCCGTGTCCGGCTGCGCGTTGACGTGAATCGCCGCGAGCAGCCATGCAGCCAGAAGGGGGACCATGAGTCGGGCCGCGCCGGCGTGTCTCACCTGGACCCGTCCGGAACGAGAAACTGCCGGGCGATGCGCCGTGCCCCGTTTCTCACCGCGCGGGTTGCACTCCTGACGGTCAACGTCGCCGTCGAGACACCGTCGACGTCCGCGCCCACCCTGAAGCGGTCGCGGATGTTCTTGTGCATGAACTGCGCGGCAAACTCCGGAGTGTCGACGGAAAAGTACCCGTACGGCTCGTTATGCGCGACGACGATGATACCGGTGAGGATCCCGTTCAGGTCGACGCCGACGAGGATTTGGATCGGGCCGTCGTAGCCCCGCTCAAGCGGCTCGAGCTCCGTGGTCCAAAACGCGTAACCGACGAGTGTCGGCTGCTCAGAGTCGGGATCATCCACGTAGGCTTTGAAGTGCGGCGGGGAGCCCTCCTTCGGCGAGAACGTCGTCGCGGAGGGAAACAGCTGTTTGAGCTGCGCCTGTAGCTTCGGGTCGAGGGATGGTTGGGCCCCGATGACAACCACAGAGGTGAGGAGGAGCGCGAGGACCGGGATTCTCATCGAACGACCCACTCTAGGGTGCTGATTATTCCGTGGGTCAACGGCGTGGTCAACGCCGGCTTCCCGGTACAGGAGCACGGCCTCGGCCGGAACGCGCCGGCGGGCATCGTGGAACGTATAGAATGCCGGGCGGTCTATCGGAACCCTTGGGAGGTCGCATGTCGCTCGACAGACACGTCACGGCCCTAATGGTCTTCGTCGTGTGGTTCATCACATCGCCGGGGTCAGCCACGAACGTCACCGGGCAGGATCGACTGGCCGCAGCGAAAAGCGTGACCTGCACGTTCAGTGTGATGGCAACCGGCACGTGGATGGGTGGGGACGCCGAAGCGGACCTGGATGTCTCTACGCTCTCGTTGCAGTTCGAGTCGATTGACACGGACGGGGCGACCGCCGAGATCGTCGGCCCCTACGGTCAGGCCCACATCATCACGCGGCTGACTCGCGATTACCTCCATTTCGTGCAGATGTTCACCGGGGGACCGCTCTACACCACCACGATCATCAACCGGGAAACTCGGGACGGGAAGCTCATGGCCGTACACACGCGACATGAGTATACGGACGTCCGTTTGGCCGGGTTCACATCGAGGCCAGAGCAGTACTACGGCGAATGTGCAGTGGATCAGTAACGCTCGCACGCGCATGCGAGCGGCGGGAGTTTCACTATCTGGTTGTATCCGGACATGAGGCGCCACCGCGTGGTCGGCGAACAAGCTGTCCGGCCGCATCACGGCACATCAGATCCTGCGCCGACGTGCCCTCGTCGTTCTCGAGGTCCAGCTTCCCGCCGTGCTCGACCAGGAGCTCAACGACCGTCGAATACGCTAGCCGCACGGCGGCGTGCAACGCGATGTTCCCGTCAGGATCCGTCGCATTGACGTAGCTGCCCAATTCGAGCGCCAACTTGGTCCCTTCCCACGTCGGACGCTCACCGGCGGCCAGCAACCGCTGAGCCGCATCAACGCCAATCCCCTGGTCGCGGCGGTTCATGGATCGGGTATTCCAGCCGTCGCCCGCAATCACCATCAGCGACGACTTCCCGTTCTCGGGCGAGAGGAACGGGTCGGCGCCGTTCGCGGCGAGAAACCGCATGATGTCGACCTCGGCATACTTGGCCGCCAGCCAAAACGGCGTCGCCCCCGCCAACGAGCCAGACAAGCCATACCAATTGAGGTTGCGTTGCTGCAGGCTCCCTTGGGTGATGCGAGCGTTCGGATCTGCCCCCCCCGCGCACAGCGCCTTCACCAGCTCCAGATCGCCCCGCGACACGGCGGTGTGCAGGGCGGTATACCCGGCGTCGGCGGCGTTGGGATCCGCGCCGCGTTCCAACAAGAACGCCGCGAACTTCCCCTGACCGCTGAAGCTGGCCATCACCAGGGCAGACTCGCCATTCGGCGCCGTCTGGTTCACGTCGGCTCCCGCGTCGAGCAAGAGGCGTGCGCTGTCGATACGGCCGTGCCGCGCGGTAAACAGCAGCGGGCTCGAGCCCCGCTGGGGCTGCATGAACGGTGCGCCAAAGGCGTCGCCGGTCCCGAGACTGACGGGCAGGAGATGGCTGTCCGAGCGCGCGCCGACATCTGCGCCATGCTCCAGCAGCACCCGCACCACGTCTGGATCCTCGAGGGTCGCCGCCCACATCAGGGCCGTCTGCCCGTGCGATGCTTCGGTGGCGTTGACGTTGCTCGCGCCGTGGTCGAGCAGCGCCGCCACCGCGTCGGCACTGCCGGTCCGCGCGCACGTCATCAGCGCCGTCTCACCCATCGACGTCGACGCGTTCGGGTCCGCTCCCGCCACCAGGAGCTGCTCGACCACCGTCGCATTCCGGTTGGTGCAGGCGAGATAGAGGGGCACTATGCCGTAGTCGTTGGCGGCGTTGGCATTGGCGCCGACGCGAAGGAGGGTGTCGACGATGTCGACATCGTCCCGCTCGGCCGCCCAATGCAGCGCCGTGGCCCCGTCCCCCTCGGGGGCGTTGACGTCGACCTCCTGCGCCAGCAACGCACGCACGGTCTCGTGGTCGTGGCCTTTGATCGCGTCGATCAGTTGGTCCAGCTGGTCGTCTGCCCCACCCGCCGACACGCCGGCGACCCAGAGCCACACGACCGCCCCCGTCGCCGCTACCTTGCTGCGCCGCGTCATACCGGTGCCTCCAATACGCGCTATGCCAGGTTGGACAGCTCGTTGATCGCGCCCTTCGTCCCGCCGAAACTCTCCACCGGGACGCCCAGCTTCAGCAGCATCGTGTACTGGAGATCGGTCAGCGGCGTACCCTTCGGGCAGACCACGTGACGACCGCCCTTGAGTGCCCCGGCCCCGCCCCCGGCCACCACGATGGGCAGATTCTCGGTTGTGTGCTTGTTCGAGTTCCGCAACGCCCCGCCGTAGAGGAACATGGCGTGGTCCAGCAACGAGCCGTCGCCATCGGGCGTGGCCTGCAGCTTGACCAGGAAGTCGCTGAACAGCTGCATGTGATACGCGTTGATCCGCGCCAGCTTCTCGATCTTCTCCGGGTTGTCCCGGTGGTGACTGAGCGGGTGGTGCGGGTCGGAGATGCCGAGCTGCGAATAGGTGACGCCGCTCTCCTCTCGGCCGACCATGAACGTGATCACGCGGGTCATGTCGGTCTGATAGGCCAGGGCCATCAAATCGTACATCAATCGCGCATGCTCCTCGTACGACACCGGAATCCCGGCCGGGGAGGCGACGTCCGGCAGCTCCCGGTCCGCGCGTTGCTCGGCCAGCTGAATCCGGCGTTCGATCTCGCGGACGGTGTCCAGATACTCGCCGAGCTTGCGTCGGTCGTAGGGCGCCAGCCCCACTTCCAGACGCGCGACCTTGTCCAGGACCGCGTCGAGGATGCTCTGCTGCTGCTTCATGCGCGCACGACGCGCCTCGGCACTCGTGCTCTGCACATCTCCGAACAATCGCTCGAAGACGATACGGGGATTCGTCTCGCGGGGCATCGGCGTCGTCCGATTGGCCCACGAGTTGTTGAGATAGGCACAGCTGAAGCCGCCGTCGCAGGTGGACACCCCGTAGACCGTGTCGCTGCCCTCCAGCGAGAGCTCCAACGACGGCAGTTGGGTTTCACGCCCCACGCCCTCCGTCATGGCCGCCACCTGGTCCATCGAAATGCCCAGCTCGAGCGCGGCGCCAGTCGTGCGCTTCGGACGGGCGCCCGTGAGCAGCGCCGACGCCGCCTGCGAATGGGTCGTGCCACGACCGGGCTCCGCGCCGACGCTGTCGAGGCCGGTCATGACCAGCACGTGCTCCCGCACCGGGGCCAGCGCCTGCAGGCTCGGTGTCCACTCAAACGCGGGGCCGGCTGTCTTCGGCGTCCAGTACTCATCCGGAGCGCCGTTCGGAAACGTGATGACCCCCAGACGTTTCGTGGGGACCGCCGCCGTCTGGGCCAACGCCGTCGCGGCGGGCACCATTCCGTCCAAGAAGGGCAGGGCCACCGCCGCACCCACGCCACGCAGCATCGTCCGACGCGGGATCATTTTCTTTGTCACGATCATTAGCCTATCCTCCTCGTCTGAAACGGTTCGCTGTTGACAATCGCCAAGATCACGGCCGACCAGCGTGACTCCTGTGCCGCCGCTTCGCGCTGGATCCGCCGGACCGCCGGCATGTCGGCCGCTTCCAGCCGACGACCGACGGCATACGTAACCAGCCGTTCCGTTACCGTCCCGATGAATTCTTGTCGGCCGGCCAAGATTTGCCGCAAGCCGCTTGCCCCGTCGAACGCGCTGCCGTCCGGCGTTACCCCTGACGGATCGATCGTCGGCCCGAGCTCGCCCGCCACCCCGGTGTCCTCTCTCGTGCGCCATCGCCCGGTGGCGTCGAAATTCTCCAGCGCAAACCCGAGCGGGTCCATCATCCGATGGCACGAGGCACAGACAGGATTACTTCGATGTTGGTCCATCAGCTCGCGCATCGACGTCGGGGGCTCCCCCTCTTCCCGCGACTTCAGATCCGGCACATCGGGTGGCGGGTCGGGCGGCGGCACCCCGAGCAGGTTCTCCAGTACCCATTTGCCACGCGACACCGGCGACGTGCGATTCGCATACGAGGTCAACGTCAGAATGCTCGCCTGCCCCAGGAGGCCGGCCCGCCGGTCATCCGGCCACGTCACCCGCCGGAAGTGGTTGCCGTAGATGTCGGGCAGCCCGTAATGCCGCGCCAGACGTTCGTTGACGAAGCTGTAGTCCGCCGTCACCAGCTCCACCAGCGGGCGATCCTCGCGGAGCTGCGTCTCCAGAAACAGCTGCGTCTCCCGCTGCATCGCGACGCGCAGGTTCTCGTCGAACTCAGGAAACACGGACGGGTCCGGCGAGGCATTCCGGAGCCGGCGCAGCCCGAGCCACTGGCCGGCAAAACTTTCGGCCAGCGTGCTCCTCGCGCGCGGCTGGGCCAGCATGCGGCGCACCTGCTGCTCAAGCACGGCCGGGTCCTTTAGCTGGCCTTGTGCCGCCAGATCGAGCAGCTCGTCGTCGGGAATGCTCCCCCAGAGGAAGAACGACAGCCGGGACGCCAGCTCGAGATCGCTCACGCGATAGGCGACGCCCGGCTCGACCGGCGTCTGAGGCTCGCGTTCGACGCGGAACACGAACTCCGGATCGGTCAGCAAGAACTCCAGCGCCGCCTGGATGCCGGTTTCGAATCCGCCCGCACGCCGCCCCGCCTCGTAGAAGCTCAACAACGCGGTCACGTCTCGAGGCGTCAC
Organism: Vicinamibacterales bacterium; assembly: GCA_963662965.1. Classification (GTDB taxonomy): domain Bacteria; phylum Acidobacteriota; class Vicinamibacteria; order Vicinamibacterales; family UBA8438; genus DTWD01. The sequence goes on from OY759970.1 coordinate 2,974,674, forward strand.
GGGTCGCCGATACGCACGTCGCGCCAAATTGCTGACGATCTGCTCCGCACACGCGGCCTCGTCCACGCCCTCGTCTGGATGGCAGACAAAGATCTTCTGTCGGGTCGTCGTGTCGACGGGCGCGCGACCGTCGAACGGTCCTCGAATCACCACGCGGAGCACCGCCGGATTCCCGTCCTGAAGATCGTTGGTGCTGAATCCGAACGTCGCCGGGCTCGGCGGCGGCTGTAGGACCCCTTCGTCCAGCGCGGGCCGCCGGACAAACGCCAACCCCACCAACCGCATCCCCGCCTTCACCGGTACCCGGACTTGCAACTCCTCGTCCGCATTGACCGAATACGCACCCCACTCGGGGAACCCGCCGCTTCCGGAGCCACAGTAGCTCCACGCGCACCGCTCGCCCTCGAAGTCACCACCGACCATGAGCGTCTTGACCAGCGCCTTATCCACCCGCACATCGAGTTGATGCGGCACGTTCCCGAGGCCCTGGATGTAGTTGTAAAAGTTGCGACGCAGGCCGATCTTGAACTCGTACTCGCCGTCGAGCGGAAAATAGTGACGCACCGCCAGACCACCCCGCGACCCAAACGGCAGGTCGTCGCTCGTGCGACCGTCCTGCGACTCCAGCTGGGGCACCGAGTAGGTGTGGGTGCGAGACGTCGCGGACGGATCGCCGATGGCGCGCTGACTGATTCGCCGGGCCGCCGTCAGATAGCGCTCCATCAGCGTCGTCGACACCGACAACACCTCGGCGTTGTTGTCGAAGCCTTCGGCGTCCGCGTCATCCGGCGGCAGGAGGGCCTCGACATCCACGTCGAGCCCGATCAGATCGCGAACCGCGTTCTCGTACTCGAGCCGGTTGAGACGATGCGCCGTCATCGGGCGCCCACGCGGTGGATCGGCGGCGGCGGCGCGGTCCAGCTCCGTCTCCAGCCAGGTGACCCAGGCGTCGCGGGTGCTGTTGTCGGGTCGACGCGCCGCCCCGGGCGGCATCATCCCGGTCCGGACTCGCCGCAACGCCTCTTCCCACAACTCGGCGTGGGCGCCAACCTCGCCCATGTCGAGCCGCTGCAGCGACACCGGCACCGCCCCGCGCTCATATCCGCGGTCGCTGTGACACGTAACACAGTACTGATCGACAAATGCACGCGGCGAGGCTACGCCGGGCACTTCCTGGGCATGGCTCACGTGCGGTGCAAGGCCGCCGAGCGCCACCGCGACCCCCGCTCCACTCGTCACCTTGAGCAGCCACGACATGGTCACCACCCTTCCGTTCCCATGAGCATGCTACCACTGGAGCGGCTCGCGCGTGAGTCGCGAGTCATCGGAATATTGACCGAGCCCCCAAGTTGCCTTGGTGTGCGAATTTCGGACGCTTTATTGCCTTATTAATGATGGGGGAGGCGGGCCCGCGGCTACTGCCCGCTCGCCGTGTACTTCGTAAACGCGCCGCCGGCGAAGCTCAGCGAGTTCGGTCCTTCCGCGGCGTACACGTTGCCGTCCGCGTCGACCGCGACGCCCTCGCCCGCCGTCCCCTGATACACCCGGTTCTCCCGCTCGAACGGCGGAATGAAGGCGGTGATGTGATCCCCGTCCACAGGTCCGATACGGACACCGTTCCGCCAGTTCGGGTGGCTCGTCGGGCTCGACTCGGAGTCGATCGCATACACCATCTCGTCTTTGATGAAGATGCCGCTGATTCGCCCGTACGCGTAGCGCGACTCGAGGTAGTTCCCCTCCTGGTCGAAGATTTCGAGGCGGTGATTGCCGCGATCCGCAACCCAGAGGCGACCCTGCGAATCGAAGACCATCGCGTGCGGTGTTCGGAACTCCCCGTGCCGGACGCCGATCTGGCCCCACTCCTTGATGAAGGTCCCATCGGGCGAGAACTTGAGGATGCGGGCGGTGTTCCCCGCCTCGAGGCCCTCCTCCATCGCCTGGTTCGTCGTCATGCCTTGACCGCTGTGGCCGTCGGCGACGTAGATGCTCCCGTCCGGCCCGGTGATCACGTCGTTGGGCTGGTTGAGCTGGTTCGGGCCGCTGCCTGGCTGCCCCGCGGTGCCGAGGCTCATCAGGAGCTCGCCGTCCGGGCTGAACTTGTGCACCTGATGCCCCTTTGTTCCCTCGGCGTTCACGGCGAAGTCCGTCACCCAGACATTGCCTTCGGCGTCGACGTGGATACCGTGCGGCGTCACCATGACACCCCCGCCGAAGTTGGCGAGCAACTCGCCCGTGTTCCGATCGAACTTGAAGATCGGGTCGACCGGGTTGAGGTCGCAGTTCGTGGGCGCCCCACTGCCGAACGTACCGGCGCCACAGCGCTCGTACGCCCAGATCTGCCCGTCGATTGGATCGATGTCGATACCGGCCGTCGAGCCCCACTCCCGCCCCTCGGGCAGCGTGCCCCAGTTCGGCGTCACGGTCGGGTTTGGGTTCGGCATCCCCTCTCCACTGATCGGGTTGCCGGCGGGCATCGCCGGCGCCTCCGCCATAGCGTCCGGCATAGCCTCCGGAGCCTCGGATTCGGAGGCACAGGCGGCCAGCAGGAACACGGTGCAGACACACAACACGGACTTCATGGCTCGGAACGATGACATGGCGCTCCCTCCGCTAGGATGACGTGCTCCGTCGATTCAGATCGATATCGTATGACAAGCGGCCGCCCGCTGCTTCCAGGTCGATCCTAGGCCTTCGGAGCGGTCAGGACAAAGCTGCTTCGACGGCCTGGCACGGCAATGACGCGTAGGTGCGGCGCGTTCTCATCGAGGCTCGCTTGCGCCCCGGATGAATCCGGTTACGCCAACCGCCACAAACACCTGGCCGCGAGTGCGGTTTGTTATTTCGTGAACGATTCCCGCGTCCTCTAGCTTGCGCAGGTTGTACCGTGCAGCCGCAGGCGTGACTCCCAGCAATTCGGCTGTCTGACCTATCGTGATCGATGGAGACTTGAAGAGCTCGTCGATCAGTTTCTGGAGGAGTGCTGACGATCGTGCCGACTGGAATGTCTACTGATCGCGTTCTCTCATCTGAAGCAGACCCTGGACACGAGTAGTTGCGTCGTCTGCCGATTCCTGCACCGCTCGCAAGAAGAAATTGATCCAGGACAGTCAACGGCCGGACAGACTTACGTCTAGCAGAAGCTCGTAATAGTCTCGGCGATGCTGGTCAAAGAACCCGCTCAAATAGAGCAGTGGCTGTGAGAGGCGTCTCATACACAGACATTGAGAGCGCGGAGTACTCATTTTCAAAAGCTTCTCGTTGGAAGTCTGGTGGGGGAATTCGTGACAGCGACCGGGTCTGCGCAATAGCGCGCCGCGCCCGCCCATGGGACGCCGCGCACCCCACCCTCGTCCCCGTTGAACGGCCCGCCGCGCCGCGGTACGATGGCGTCTTCTCTGACCACTACGTCACATATGGACACTTTAAGGAGGGGTAGATGAAGTCGATGATGAAAGTGCTGGTCGCTGGAGCCTTTGTCGCCGGATTTGGTCTCGGGTGGGCTGCCAATGGTTATGAAACGGTGGTTTCCGGTCAGAGCTACAAGCCCTTCATGATGAAACGGATCTATACGGGAGACGATGGCCTGTCGCATGTGGAACAGGTCGAACTCAACGCGCAGTCCGTGTTGAAGAAGGTTACCGGAGCGGTCGTACGTGTGTCGCAACCGGGTTCCTTCAGCGATTGGCATGTCGGCCCCACGCGACGGTACATCATCAATCTTACGGGTGGTGGGCAGCTTGAGGTTGCGGAAGGCAAAGTCGATCTGCCCCCAGGCACGGTCGAGTACATCGATGACCTGACAGGCAAGGGGCACACGACCGCGAACGTGGGCCAGGAACCTCGCGTGTCAATTCATTTGGAGTTTGAGGACCAGCAACAGATTATCGGGCCGATCGGTCAGAAATAAGAGTACGCCACGCCCCTCATGAAATCGATCTCGATGAACTCGTCGGCGGCGGTTTTACGTGTGGTTGCCTACATAGGAAGAAAACTGGCGTACCAGTTGTCCGACGAAGAAACGAGCGATTCGGTCCATGTTGAGCCAGCCATGGTCAACGATTTCGCCTACTGTCACCTTGATTCTGACCGTGCGTGCCGTCGCCATTGTCTTCAACATACTGGCGCTGCTTGGGCTTGCGGCGACGTTGCTTCTCGACTCCTCCGACGATGGCCCTTGGCTACTGCCCGTGGTGTTCTGCGCGCTGATTTCAGCACTTGCGGCGCTGCTCTGGCCTGGATCTCGGCGTTAGACCCACGGCACGCCATCATTGATTGAACTGGTCAAAGAAGATCTGCAGAAGATTGAGCAACGGTAATTCGCCGAAGCGCAACGCCTCGCCCGCGCGTGGGCCGCCGCACACCCGCGTGAGCCGTAAGGCCCGTCCCCGTTGAACTGTCCGCCGGTCCGCGCTAGGCTCGACATCTCCCTGTTCGGTGTGAAAAGGAGCTTTATGAGAATCGATGTTCAGAGAGTGTCGCTGACCGTAGCCATGTTCGTCGCGGTCTTCATGCTTGTGCTTGGCCTGGCACGACTGATCTCGCCGGATTACGGCCAGGCCTTTGCTGAGGTGATGGCCTCGCTTTATCCCGGATATTCCGGAGTGTGAGCGAAACTTAGTTGGAAATTGAAGCGGCTCCAAACCCTGTGGTTTGATGACGTTTGAGAAGACGGACATCAGCCCACGAGAGAAAGGAGCCGAGATGAGCAGTGTCCTACGATCGGTCAGGAAGCGCAAGAAAGGTCACACGTTGGGCGCGGTCGACGTCATCGACCGAGAGGAGTACGCCGAGCTGGAGGTCGATGCCAAGGTGGAGTTGATCCGGTCGTTGGTTCCGCTGGGCTTGATGCACATCGAGGAGTTGCTCGACGAGGAAGTGACAGCGTTGGCTGGCGAGCGCTACGCCCGCAAAGCCCCGTCAGTCGGCGGGCGCCGTCTGTCCATGTCGGGGTCGACGGTGTCCCGTGCGTTCATTCAGGCCAGCGCGACGAAACTCCGCGAACTCCAGGAGCGGGACCTCTCCGGGGAGGACGTTGTGGCCCTGGTGCTGGACGGCAAGACGTTCGCCGAGTCGACGATGGTCGTCGCGCTGGGCATCACGATGACGGGGGACAAACGGTTCCTGGGCTTCGTCGAGACGGGCACCGAGAACGAGCAGGTGTTGACCCCGTTCCTCCGGTCCTTGGTCGAGCGGGGCCTCGATGTTTCCCAGGGGCTGCTGGTGATCGTGGATGGCGGCAAGGGGCTCCGGGCGGCTGTGCGACACGCTTTCCGCCACCGCGCCCTAGTGCAACGGTGTCAGTGGCACAAGCGCGAGAACGTGGTGAGTGACGTGGCCAAGCGTGAGCAGCCGGTGTGGCGGCAGCGTCTCCAGCGCGCCTACAACCGTCCGGAGTACGACGAGGCCCTCGCCGCCCTCAAGTCGCTCCAGCATGAGCTGGAGGATCGGAACCAATCCGCGGCCGGCAGTCTGGCGGAAGGCCTCGACGAGACCCTGACGTTGCATCGCCTCTGGGTGTACGGTGTGCTGGGCCGGTCGCTGAAGACGACGAATGGCCTCGAGTCCATCAACGCGCTCATTGAGGAGCGCTGTGCGAAGGTCGATCACTGGCAGAACTCGAGTCAACGCCATCGCTGGCTGGCCACTGCGCTCCTGGACATCGAGCCACGCCTGCGCAAGGTGATGGGCTACCGGCACCTGCCCAGGCTTCGTGACGCATTGAAGCGAGAGCTGAAGATCGACACGACGACGTCGACGAAGAAAGCCGCGTAAGCAATCAGGAGCCGCGGAGAGTTTCAACTAGGAATGGGCTTGACTCGACAGGTATCGCATCGGGGAGTTGGCAACGCTCACCAGTGTCACCCCAGACGCACTGTGAATCGCCCCGGGGTTCCCGGAGGCTCCATTTCTTGGGAGGATGGGGCTCATGGGACGACCAAGCAGATATGCACCAGAGGTTCGTGAGCGAGCCGTGCGGCTGGTGTTCGACCACGAGGAACACCGCGACTCGCAATGGGCGGCGTCCGGTCGGTGGCCGAGAAGGTCGGCTGCTCGTCGGAGACGCTGCGGCACTGGGTCCGGCAGACCGAGCGAGATCAAGGACGCCGCCCGGGGTTGACGACCGACGAGCGGGCGCTGTTGAAAGACCAAGCCCGGGAGATCCGGGAACTGCGACGCGCCAACGAGATCTTGCTGAAGGCCTCGGCGTATTTCGCGCAGGCGGAGCTCGACCGCCGACCGAGGCAATGGTGGCGTTCATCGACGCCCATCGCGCGCCGTCCGGGGTCGAGCCGATCTGCGCCGTCCTATCGCTCGCCGATCGGATGTGTACGCGGTCTTGCACGGGGCAAACACTTGGTTGCCCCACCGAGGATGGGGGCCTCGATGGGGCAAGAGAACCGGGACGAAAGTTAGGCTGGTGGCGATGGGGTTTGCCCCACGCGGCCCCCGGCCATCCGCCGGGCGGCGGTGGACTTCGAGACGCCCCACAACTTGGCAGCCTCTCGTGTCGTGAGATCGGCTGGAATGCCGTCAGGGAGCGGATGCTGCCGGCGTCTGCCGAGCCGTGTGCTACTCAGAGGCGGCGGGCGGTTCAACGGGGAGGGGGGTACGGCTCACGCGGGTGCCGGCTTCGGGAATTATTGACTGTACTAGAAGGCCCAACCGATATTGACGAGTCGAAGCACAGGGATTGGCTCGCCATTGAAAACCCTTGTCGCGCCACCGCCGATGCTAATGCTGAGGTGTCGTTCTGACCCAACGAGCCAGGCATATCCCAGTTCGAAACCGAGACCGAGGTGTGGCCCTCGATCTTCGTCCGTACCGATGTCGTCCTCTTCTTGCGACACCCAAAACACTCCGACCCTTGGTCCTAAATAGAATCCTCTGAACGCATTTCCGTTTGGGTAATAGCGCAACGCTATATTGAGACTGTAGAAGCCACTACCATCACCCCAAGGGAGTCTTGAGCCAGACAGACCAATCGTGGCTCTTTCCGTAGCCTTGCGTTCGTACTCGCCGTTGTACCACGGCACCAAGATCAACCCAAACGGGTTCGTCGACATCACTTGGTTATAGGCGGCTGACTGACCACTCGTGGACTCTTGCGCGAACCCGGTCGTCGTCAGGGTCACAAGCAGGGATACCGGAACGGCGACGAGACGAAAATAGCGGTCAGCCATAGACTTTCCACAACAAACGACGAACACCTAAGCGTACCGCGACGCGGCGGGTGGTTCAACGGTGGTGACTTTTGCCCCCCTGTACGCAGAGTAAAACCCGAACATTGGAACATTATTGGAACACACTGGCATTCTGGAGGGACGGGTGCCTGTCGCACCCGCACGGTTTGCCGATTTTGTTAGGAAAAAGTGGTGAGCCGACACGGACTCGAACCGGGAACCCGCAGATTAAGAGTCCGACGGCCGATGTCTACAGGTGTCCAGAGCTGTCGTTTCCCTCAGTGTTCTAACTGATTCCTGTTTACCGGCGTCCATCTTTTCTATCTGCGTCCGTCCGTTAGGGTTTCACTTAGGGTTTCACCCCAGGTGCCGCCGCGGGCACGGGCACAGCCTGTCTGAGACCGTCGTTACGATGGCGTGTCGTCATGCGTGATCTCCTTCTGCCAGCCGGACCATCTCCGTGACGACTGATTCCTGCAACGGTAGCGGTGCGCTCATCACAAAATCGTCGTCAATCTTTAAAAGCATCTCGAAGTCACCCGAGCCATCAGGAGCTGGCGAAAAAGCGTAGATGAACGTCGTGCCTTCCGGCCGGACGAGTGAGCAGAAGAGGTTTAGAAGGTCCTGGCAGTCCTCGGGTCAGGTTAAAAACTTGTGCTCGTTGTGCCAGCGTAGCCACTCCGGGGCATTGTCAACTTAACCACGTGGCGCGATTCTTCCCGGCAAAGCCGAGTCCAGACCGTCCTTTCAGCAGGCACACGTCACCGTCTCCCATTCGACGCACGCCCGTGTGCGAAGGAGGCGGTGGTGGACCGACTTCAAGAGAGGCCGCCCCACCCGAAAGAGATTCTGCACCACGCCATGCACCGACGCGAAGCGTTGCAGATGGGCGGCTGACTTGAACCGCCGCATCTGGCGTTCCCGTTGGCGTGTGGGTTGGTGCGAGACTTCGGCGCGGTTGTTCGCATACTGATCCGTGACGGGGACGACCGACGGCATCACGGTCCGAGCGGCCGCCGGGTAGCTTCGCAGTTGGTCGGTGATCCGCCGGCGGGGTACGCGGCCTTGCCCTTTCCACACTTTGCGAAAGAATCGGACGGCCGCCCGCCGATTGCGCCGAGACTGCACGAGGATGTCGCCGTCCTCGTCAACCACCCGCCAGAGATATTGCTGCCGCCCCTGGATGTTCACGAACAGTTCGTCCAGACACCACGTGTCGCCCAGCCGCCCGCGCCGGCGCCGGCGCCGCAGGCTCCGCGTATACGCCGGACCGAACATCAGACACCATTGGCGAATCGTCTCGTAGGAGACGGTGACACCGCGCTGGACCAGGAGGTCCTCCGCGTCGCGGACGCTGAGACAGAACCGATGGTAGAGCCAGACGGCGTGGCTGATGATGGCGGGCGGGAATCGGTATCCGTGGTCGCTCGGCGCGTGGCTGCTCATCGGCCTACACTGCCACCCGCAGCCTCAACTTGACACTGCCCACCTGGCGCTTGAGGCAGGGGTCGGCGGCACGGTAAACGACCCCCATCTTCCCGTGGCCGATCTCCGCCGTGATGGTGTAGGGGCCGAGTGAGGATCCGCGAGCCAGGGCCATGGGAGAGGGCGATCATAGCGCGGCGTCGTGGAACCCGGGAGGAGCCCTTCCAGGTGGCATAATCAGCCCAGGTCGGAAGGATGGATGAGCGGTAAAGGGGGCAAACCGTGAAACAACGGCCGAGTGGCGTCATGAGTGTCGGATGGTGGCTTCGTGCGAGTGGGACGCTCGCTATCTTGGTGGGAAGTGTGTTCTGGCTTGCACGGCCCGAGGCGCAGACTGGTCCGGCGGGTCCCAGATACAGGGTCGATCCCTTCTGGCCCAAGTCGCTGCCCATCGTCACCGATAGTGATGGCCTGTCACACCAGTGGGTGACCGGCATGGTCGGAGCGAGCTGCATTGATTCCCACGATCACATCATCACGGTTAACCGAGGCTTTCTGAGGAACGGTCTACTCCCCCAAGAAGGCGCGCAGTCCATTCCGTCGCCGCCGGTGATGCTGTACGACCCCGCCGGGGATGTCGCCGACAGTTGGGGCGACCCGACCCTGACGGCCGAGGGCGCGGCCGCGGTGCTGCCGCATGGCATCCACGGCTGCTTCGCCGACTACATGGACAACATTTGGATCGCAGGGAACTCGGACGGCGTTGTCCAAAAATGGTCGCACGACGGGTCGCGGATGTTGTTGCAGATCGGGACCAAGGGACTCTGCGACGGGCCACCAACACTAAATCCGAGATCGCCGCATCCCACCTGCGGCGAGCCTGGCAACAACACCAGCCGAACCTTGTTGAACGCCCCAGCGGATATCGCGGTGGATCCGAATGTGGATCCCGTGACCGGCGAACGCGGCTCGGTCTACATCGCGGACGGCTACGGCAACCATCGGATCGTCGTCTTCGATGGCGACGGAAACTATCTGCGGCAGTGGGGCTCGGCGGGGAGCGGCGAGGGACAGTTCGTCGAAAGAGGCGGGGGGCACCCACACTGCGTCGTGCTTGGCAACGACGGGCTGGTGTATGCATGCGACCGAGGCCAAAACCGCGTTCAGGTCTTCGATAGAGAAGGCAACCTGAGAAGAGTCATCACGATCGACCCGCCGGATCATCTGATGGCGACGCTTCGAGCCACCGACATCGAGTTGTCCCGCGACGAGCAGCAGACGTTCATGTTCGTCGTCGATCTCGGCAGCAACCGTATTTGGATTCTCGAACGCGAGAGTGGCGATCTGGTGGGCAGCATCGGAGGTTCCGGTCACATGGCGGGCGAGTTCACGTTTCCGCATACGATTGTGACCGACTCGCAAGGCAACATCTACGCTGCCGAGACCATCGGCGGTCGCCGAAACCAGAAATTCGTGAAGGTGAGCGGTTAGCGCTGGATGATAATCGTGCTGAACGAATCGAGCGGTGAAGACACCAATGGTCCGTAACTCTCGTGCCGTCGTGTTCGTCATATTCACGCCCATTTGCGTCGTGGTTCTCGGAGGACATGGATGCCCAGGCCCCGCGTGCGTCTCATCGCTCTCGTCGCTCTCGTCATCAGCGTGAGTGCGCGAATCGGTGAGGCGCCGTCAACGGATGTGCCGCCTGAGCTGGTTAGTCTACGCGCACGGGCTGAGCAGGGTGCGGTGGAAGCGCAAGTCTCGCTCGGATTCAAATACAGGCGCGGCGATGGCGTTCTGGAGGACGATACCGAGGCGGCACAGTGGTTCCGGGCGGCGGCAGACCAAGGTCACGCGGCGGCGCAGTTCAACCTTGGGTTCCACTATCGCGAAGGCCGTGGCGTCCCACAGAACGATACCGAAGCGGTCCGATGGTATCGACTGGCGGCGGACCAAGACGACGCAGACGCACAGAACAACCTTGGGGGCATGTACGCCCGCGGCAACGGCGTCCCACCGAACGGTAGCGAGGCCGTGCGGTGGTGGCAGCTGGCGGCGGAGCAAGGGCATGCGGTGGCGCAGTTCAACCTCGGGTTCATGTACGGCAACGGCCTCGGCGTCCCGCCGGACTACATGGACGCGGTGCGACGGTACCGACGGGCGGCGGAGCAGGGCCTAGCGAGAACACACAACCGCCTGGGGTTCTCGCACCGCGATGCACGGACAGTTCGCCCGAATTACGTGCTCGCGCACCTGTGGCTGAACCGTGCTGCGTCAAACGCCACGGGGGCGTTGCGGGACGGCGCGATACAGGGGCGTGACCGCGTCACTCAGGAGATGACCCCTGACCAACTCGCCGAAGCCAGGCGCCTCGCACGGGATCTCAACGTCCTTCCGGGCCGACGGTAGTGGCTGGCGGAGTTTGGGCACATGTAGGTGTCATTGCGAGTCCAGGTCCCTCCGCGGGACACAGACGCGGGCCGTCATAGCTGTACCCGCCGGCTGTGACGTCTTCGCTCATCAGCAACGGGGTATGTCGAGATCTAAGTGGTCGATGCCTCCGATGCCCAGGGCGAGCGAGAAGGAGCAACCCATCGCGATTCTCGTTTTAACCATCCCACCGATCATCAGACGCATGTCGCTCGCACCAGCCAGGGTCGCAATCTCCATGGTTTCGATCAGGCCGCTCTTCATGAGCTTGATATTGATGACGTCGGCGGCGTGGGCACGTGCTGCTCTTCGTCGGGAGTGGCGACTGAACTACGGTCTTGCGCGGAACTGCGTCTCGACGCAACTGCTGACGTCGATCACGTCCAAGATTTTCCGTTGCAGGGCTAAGAAGTCGTCGTCGGCCTGGAGGATGTCGGTGAAGTCTTGGTGGGTCGCAGGGTCGGGGTGCTGTTCCGAAAAACGGATTTGGTTGACGGGCCGAGAGATCTCCTGAAAACCTGTCATCCATCGACCCGTAACCACTGACATTTGAGCCGCGGGGTATTTGCTGCTGGCGAGATCGACCATTTCCTTCGCGAGTGCCACCGCGGTCTCATCCTGGCCCGGTTCGATGTTACAGACGCGGTAGAAAACGAAGGGGCGCTCCGTCTGTTGCGCGACCTCCGCCCTCATGGCCCCGGCGAAGCTGGCCAACGCGACCAGCAGCCCGACGCACGAGACCGCCGTTCTGACCATTCCTGTTGCCTTGCAGCTGCCCCGACCAGGATATTGTAGAGACCGTAGTTCCCTTCGTGACAGGCGTACTCGAAGATCGGGCCGTCACTCGGCTGCCACGGAACCTCGTACGTCCACGGTCTCGTCCACGCCGAGGGCATTGTCAATTTAACCACGTGGCGCGATTCTTCCCGGCAAAGCCGAGTCCAGACCGTCCTTTCAGCAGGCACACGTCACCGTCTCCCATTCGACGACGCACGCCCGTGTGCGAAGGAGGCGGTGGTGGACCGACTTCAAGAGAGGCCGCCCCACCCGAAAGAGATTCTGCACCACGCCATGCACCGACGCGAAGCGTTGCAGATGGGCGGCTGACTTGAACCGCCGCATCTGGCGTTCCCGTTGGCGTGTGGGTTGGTGCGAGACTTCGGCGCGGTTGTTCGCATACTGATCCGTGACGGGGACGACCGACGGCATCACGGTCCGAGCGGCCGCCGGGTAGCTTCGCAGTTGGTCGGTGATCCGCCGGCGGGGTACGCGGCCTTGCCCTTTCCACACTTTGCGAAAGAATCGGACGGCCGCCCGCCGATTGCGCCGAGACTGCACGAGGATGTCGCCGTCCTCGTCAACCGCCCGCCAGAGATACTGCTGCCGCCCCTGGATGTTCACGAACAGTTCGTCCAGATACCACGTGTCGCCCAGCCGCCCGCGCCGGCGCCGCAGGCTCTGCGTATACGCCGGACCGAACATCAGACACCATTGGCGAATCGTCTCGTAGGAGACGGTGACACCGCGCTGGACCAGGAGGTCCTCCGCGTGGCGGACGCTGCGACAGAACCGATGGTAGAGCCAGACGGCGTGGCTGATGATGGCTGGCGGGAATCGGTATCCGTGGTCGCTCGGCGCGTGGCTGCTCATCGGCCTACACTGCCACCCGCAGCCTCAACTTGACAATGCCGGTTGCCGTGAACGTGTTGGTGCATACCGGTACCGAACACTGAGAGGTCTAGCCTGCCGCTGCACGGTATTGAACCCGTTGCTAGCCAGAGGTAGGATCGGCGTCTACACCGACAAGCATCTTGTCGTGAAAGCAGGAGACGGGAACAGACCGTCGCCATCGATGTCATCATTCCGTACAGGTCTTCCATATGTTTCGTTTTGTCCACGCAGCCGATCTGCATTTGGATAGCCCTTTTACGGGCATTCGAAACACGCATCGGGACGTAGGAGAAATCCTGCGCCAAGCGACGTTCGCAGCCTACGACAATCTCATCAAACTCTGCATTGACCGGGAGGTTGGTGCGCTACTGGTTGCCGGGGACGTGTTCGATGGTGCGGACCATAGCCTCGTCGGGCAGATCAAGTTCATGAAGGGTCTCGAACGACTTCACGAACATGGCATCCAAACGTTCATTTGCCATGGAAATCACGACCCACTTGACAGCTGGGATGCCGGGTTACGAACACCTGACAACGTGCATCGTTTCGGCATCGAGCCAGCGTGTGTGCCTGTCTATCCAGACTCTGCAACCAGTCCGGTTGTTTGCGGAGTGAGCTATCCGACTCGAGAAGTTCGGGAGACATTGCTTGGTGGCTTCCCTTCCCGTGATTCGACGCGCTTCACGATCGGGTTGTTGCATGCAAACGCCGGGGGCGACTCCGTGCATGCCTCGTACGCACCGTGCACAATCGAGGATTTAACGGCCGTTGGGTACGATTATTGGGCATTGGGTCATGTCCACACGCGTGACGTCAAGCACGAAGACAATCCTTGGGTGGTGTATTCAGGCAATACGCAAGGACGACACCCCAACGAAACAGGAGCGCGAGGGGTGTATGTCGTCGACGTCGATGATGAGCATCGCATCGAGATGGAATTCGTACCGGTCGATTCCGTTCGGTGGGAACAGCGGGATCTTGACATTCATGACATCAACTCTCCGCTGGACCTCGAAGAGCGTTTGCATCAAATAGTGGATGGCTTGAGAGTCGAGGTCGAGGGACGTTCTTTGGTATATCGCATTCGTCTTCACGGACGTGGAGAACTGCATACATTGCTCGCGAAACCGGACAACATCGACGCCATGACCACTCAGCTGAATGACACAGGGCAAGATGAACGGCCGTTTGCATGGTGCAGTGAGATTCGGGATGACACTCGTTCGGAAATCGACCGGGATCAACTACGGAAAGGTACTGATTTTATCGGGGACTTCCTGAAATTTACGGAAGAGATGTCCCAGGATCAGAACCTTCAGAACATCTTGAAGCAAGAACTCGCACCGCTGTTCGAGCATAGAGGTGCCAAACAGCATTTGGATGACATCCTTCACACTGAGGCGGACGCGAAGGACCTGATGGAGACCGCTGAGGACGCGGCACTCGACCTGCTGTTTACGGAAGACCCCGATGCGGGATAGCTGTTGAACCATGCGGATCACAAGCCTGCATATCGATGGATTCGGCGTCTATCACGATCAGTCTTTTTCTGCATCCGGACGATCCATCACGGTGTTTCACGGCCCGAACGAGGTTGGCAAGAGCACCGTGCTGGAGTTCATCCGAATGGTGTTGTTCGGATTTCCACGCCGCGGCGCCGACCAACATTATCCGCCGCTCACGGGGGGCCTTCATGGGGGACGAGTGGAAATTCTCTCCGATGACGGCAAACTCTACACGTTTGAACGGCACCGCGGGCCGCGTGGTGGCACGCTCAACGTCACAAGCGACGGTCTGGACATTCGAGATGACGCTGTCATCGACAGTCTGCTTGGCCATCTGACAGGGGACGCCTTTCAGACCATTCTCGCCTTCAATCTCGACAATTTGATGGGGTTAGGGTCTGCTGACGACAAGGACATTACCAGTCGTATTTACAGTGCCGGCACCGGAGCGACCCGGTTGCCGACCGCCCTCAAGAGCTTAGAAGACCGCCACAAGCGGATCTATACGAAATCCGGACGGACCCAGAAGATCGCGACGGTGCTCGCTCAACTTACGACACTCGACGCGCACTTGCGAGAAGCACAGGGACAATCCGCGGAATATCGGTTGGCAACTCGTCGTCTGGAAGAACTTGGTGCTGCAATCGATACGAACGACGAGAAGCAAGACGAGGCACGGCGTCGGCGTGATGAGCGTTGTCGGCACAAAGAGGCGTGGCCAACGTGGGTGGCGTTACAGGACACCCAGACACAGATGTCGCGGTATTCGATTCAAGTCGGGTTCCCAGATGATCCTCTAGTGCGGCTCGATGCTCTTGAGAATCAAATTAAAGAGAGTGAGGACGACCTCGAACAGATCCGGGTGAAGTTGAGCGACGCGACCACCAGTGCAAATCGTCCCATCGACAACGAAACCCTTATCGAAGAGGCTGCACGGTGCAAATCAATCACTGAACGTCGCGTTTTGTACAAGAAGGCGTGTCAGGATTTGCCGAAACAACAGGCCCTTCTCAAGAAAGATCGGGCGGCCGTTGCGGAACTCTTGCAAGCGTTAGGAACGGACTGGAGCGAGGAACGTGTCGCGTCGGTCGATTTGTCCTTGACGACGCATGACGCTATTGAGGGATGGAAAGAACGACTGAACGCGCTGCGAGAGAAGCAGCGCGAGATCGATCAGGAACTGTCCCGTTTGGATCAAGTGTATCAGGTCGCTGAGCGGGCGTTAGCGCATGCGCAGGACAGGATTGACCAGGGCCTCGCAAACGGTCTTGATGGCAAGATTACGTTGCTGAACGATGCCCGCGAACGGTGCCAGAAATACAACGACGCGAAACAGAGACTTGAAGCTCTCGAGGGTGTTGCGAACGACGACACAGCGGCGTCCGACCGTCGATTCCCGATGGTTGGAGTGGGGGGCATGGTCACCGTACTCGTGCTTTCTTTCGTCCTCGATCTTCCATGGTACGTCCCAGGCGGCGCGCTGGTACTCTTACTGCTGCTGCTCTTGCGATGGCGATTCGGTGAGTCATCAAAGGACACAAGCCCGATACACGACCGGATCGCTACCGCTCGCGCGGTCGTAGACACGACCGGCAGGTCGTATGGCAACGCTCTAATGGCACTTGATGTCGGTGGGAAGGACGTAGATCGTGTCGACTTGGCCGCATTGGAGCACATTGGGGACCGTCTTAATGGCGCATTGAAGTCACGGCAAGAATTCAGGACGGCCAAGACGGAACTCGACGTTCAACAGAAACATCGGACCGCCTGCGCCGACCGGAGAGACAAACAACAACGCGACATTGATGCCGCGGCTGACACGTGGTCGACGTGGCTGACTAAGCAAGGGTTGCCTGGAACGCTTCGGGCCGACACGGTACCCGAGTTCATTTCGCAGATCGAAACGGTGCGAAATGTACTGAAGACCGTGAAGGAAAAGCGAGATCGTATCTACGGGATACAGAAAGATGTTGATGAATATGATGCCGACGTCAAGGCAGTGGCCGCCAGCAAGACCATTTCGTTAGACGCATCACAGTCCGACGTGGGGGTGACGGCGGACCAGATCATCGACCTGGTAGCCGACGTTAAAGCGGCCCTTCACGATCGTAGGTCGATGAAGACGCGAGCGAGCGAGTTGGCGCTTGACTTCAAGGCGGCAGAAGGAAAGTTCAAGCGGCTTGCGAAACGACGCGATGATCTGCTGAATGCCGGTGGCACGACAAGTTCGGAGAACTTTCGTGTAAAGGCCAAGGAATTCATAGACTACCAACAAACGATAACGAAGCGCGACAACCTGAGAGCGACATTGCGTGCTGGTTGGACGGGGCGGCATGCCGATGATGTGCTAGAGAAAATGTTTCTCGGTACCACGATAGATGCAGTAAATGACGAGATTGCGAGTCTGGATTCGCAGTTGCAAGAACTTGGGGACCGTCGAAAGACTCAACTGGCAGAGCAGGCAAACCTCGGTGCGAGGATCAATCAGTTGTCGAGCGACGAAGAGGCCTCTCAATGGCGTGCTAAGCGGGAAGAATTGCGACAAGAATTACGAGAACTCGCCTGGCAATGGTCCAAGTTCGTGGTTGCGCAGTCGTTGCTTGAGAAAGCTCGGACCAAGTATGAAGAAGAACGACAGCCTGATGTTGTTCGTCGCGCCTCGACTTGGTTTACCCGGATATCGCGTGGCAGTTATGTCAGCATTCACGTCGAGGTCGGAGGCGATCGTGCCATCTCCGTTGTTGATCAGACAGGTCGAAAGAAGACGCCTGGACAGCTGAGCCGAGGCACCCGTGACCAGCTCTATCTTGCGCTCCGTTTCGGACTAATTCAGAACATCGGGGACAAAGGCGAAAGATTACCCGTTGTGGTTGATGAAGTCCTCGTGAACTGTGACCCTGCAAGGGCCAAGGTCGCCGTTGATGGTTTTGTCGAACTAGCACAAACGACCCAGGTGCTCGTATTGACGTGTCATCCATGGATGGTGGACCTGTTTAAGGCTGCGTCTCAAGATGTCGACGTAGTGGATATGGCGTCGGCATAGCCCCCGTCCCCGTTGAACCGCCCGCTGTCCGGCGTTAGTCTAGGGCCGCAAGCATGAGCGTTTCTGTTTTATCTGACCGGATCACCTTTGCGGATGTGAACTGGGACCAGGTCCTTAAATCTCCTGGCGTTTACGTCATCTACGACAAGAAGGACGAGGTCATATACGTTGGAATGTCAGGTCGTAACGGAAAAGGAAATCTTCGTAACCGGCTTCGCGATCATCGCTCTGGGCAGATCGTCAATATGTTTGCCCAGTATCTATTCTTGGCGCGAGTCCAATTTGAGTCGCCCGCGGGGCAGCGGTCGGTTCAGCGAGGACGGGGGTTAGGGCGGAGGTGCGCGGCTAACGCTGATGTTCCTTGGAGTACTGCCACAGCGCGCGATCGAGCGGCCGCATGTCAGCACGGTTCTCGCTTGCCAACGCACGACAACATTGCACGTAGGACCACCAGATCACGGCGCTCGCACACTTTGAGACAGTAGTCGAGAACGGATGCGTCGTGAAAGAATAAAAGTCGGCACGATGATGAACCGTGAGAGGAGGACAGATGGTATTTCGCAGCGGCGCTGCATTCATGGTGGTCCTGACTGGACTGTGGTCCTGCGGTGGCACGGGTGAGCCGGAGACGGAGTCTTCCGTCGCCAACCCGCCCAGCGCCGTCGCCAAGGGCGGAGACGGCAGGTTCGGTGACTACGAGCCCGTGTCGGGTTGGTGGAAGATGGCGCCAGAACACGACGACCGCTGGACTTGGGGTAACGTTTCGGGTTTGGCGGTCGATAGCCCAGATCGGATTATCGTAGCCGTCTGGGGAGATCGCGATTCGGAGGGGAAAAAACGCGAAGGAGGTTCAAACTACCTGGTGGTCGTCGACCGAGAAGGTAACGTGATCGAGAACTGGTCGCAGTGGGACGAGACGCTGCACCGGCCGCATCAGGTCTATATCAGCCCCTACGATCCCGAGCGTCACGTCTGGATAGTGGAACGCGGTCAGGGGCGTGGCGTTCACATGCAGGTGTTGAAGTTCACGAACGACGGCAGCGAACTCGTGATGCGGCTGGGCGACCAGGATGATCCAGCAACGCGAGAGGAAGCGCGGGCGAACCCGACGCCTGGTCCCTTCGACTACGGGGACCCCGCCGTGCTTGCGTTCTTGCCGGACGGCACCTTCCTGCTCGGCGATGGCTACTGGAACAGCCGCATCGTTAAATACGACGCCGATGGTAACTATCTGATGGAGTGGGGAGAGCAGGGTACGGGTCCAGGACAGTTTGACCTGATCCACGGGCTGGCAATCGACCGGGCTCATCGCGTCTACGTAGCCGATCGTCGGAACAACCGGATCCAGATTTTCACCGAGAACGGAAAATTTGTCGAGGAGTGGTCAGACATCACGGATCCGACGGGTGTGTTGATCGACGATCAGGAGGCGGCGTGGGTCATTTCTGGCCAACTTCACCGGGTGCTCAAGTACGGCCTAGACGGCAAACTGCAGCACAGTTGGGGTGCCTACGGCGGGTCCGGAGGAGTCGCGGACGGGCTGTCCCGCCCTCACCAGATCGACGTGGACCATGAGGGGAGTGTCTACGTGGCGAGCTGGTTCGGCGGGTGGCTCAACAAGTTCACCCCCAAGCCGGACGCCGACCCAGACAAGCTCCTTGGGAGACGCCTCGTCCTTGAGCGTTGAGCTCGCACTTCCATGCAGGCGGGCCGCAATGACGGTGTTGGAAAAAGTCAGCACAGCATCAGGAGAGACGGGGCACAAAAGTGCGAACAACCATTCGTAGTCGTAGGTAAGGGTCTGAGTAGTAGGCATTCCATTTAATGCTCCCATGCCGGCTTTTGGTCTGGCATTCTTCGAATTGAGTACCGTAAGTAGCAGCGTATGTCTTTCAAGCGAATGAGTAGACCCCGGTTGGCGATAATCGAGACGGGAGTGGTCTTGTCCCTCACGCTCGCCGTTCCGTTTGCAGCGATGGCGCAGTCGACAGACACCGTCATTGTTGTGCCCTTTACGAACCTCACACAGCAATCGTCCAACGATTGGATCGGCGCTGGTATCGCGGCGACGGTTGCCAGCGCCCTTCAGCGCCTCGGGATGTCTATGGTCTGGGAGCAGGTGGATGGTGATTTACCTGACGACGTCGTGCTTACGGCAACTCGCGCTGCCGGTGCCCGCTGGCTTGTAACGGGTGGTTACCAACAGGTTGGCGATTTGCTCCGGATCACTATGCAACTAGTCGATGTAGAGACCGGGGCAGTGCGCCAGAGTGGCAAGTTTGATGGCACGCTGGCAAATCTCTTTCGGATGCAGGACGAGATCGTGGCGGCCTTGGGTGACGAGTTCATTCCCACCCGCCCAACCGACAGCGCCGGAACGGCTGCCGATGTAACAGGTGCGGTTGAGTTGGAAGACGTCGCACCAGAGACTGTTCGAGATGTGGCCGGGGGCGGGTTTGTTCCGGTGCCTGCACGTGGCAGAGCAGTAGCGGTGATTGGCCGAACGACGGAGCCACCGCAGGTCGATGGCCGCCTCGATGACGCGGTATGGGAAACAGCAACGCACATCACCGAGTTTGTGCAGGTTGCACCCGTTGAGGGTGCCCCAGGCAGTGAGCAGACAGAGGTGTGGATGGCGTACGACAGCGACAATCTGTATTTCGCGTTCTACGCGCACTACGAGAATCCAGGCATGATGCGGGTGAACCGGTCAGACCGGGATGAAATGCGCAACGATGATCAGATGTCAATCCTGTTTGATCCATTTCTCGATCAGCAACGGGCGTATCAATTTGAGGTCAATGGGTACGGAGTCCAGGCGGATTCCCTTGTAAATGCTGAGGGCACCTCGGGTAGTTCAGGGAGCATGATGATGTCGTCGAGCTCACGCGGTGGGGGGTCTGGGCGACGTCGCCGCAGCAGCATGAGTCGTTCGGGGGCCTTCGGGATTCGTGGCGATAGTTCGTGGGATGCACTCTTCGATTCCGCTGGGCAGATCGTCGAAGACGGGTGGACGGCGGAGATGGCAATTCCGTTCAAGAGCTTGCGGTATCCGGCCCGTGCGTCGGGGGAACCCCATCGCTGGGGATTTCAGATGACACGGCGGATTCGAGGGAAGACGGAGGCGCAATCGTGGTCGCCAGTTTCTCGCGCCGTGGCTGGGCAGTTGACACAATTCGGTGTGCTTGAGGGGCTGGAGAATCTTTCGCAGAGTCGCAATCTTGAAATCCTGCCGGAGTTGACTGGCGTGGGGTTTGGGACACTCGATCGTGACACTGGGAACTTCAACCAGCATGACCCCGTTGGCGATATCGGACTGGGGTTCAAGTATGGCGTCACGCCAAACCTAACGGCAGATGTGACGTATAACCCTGATTACTCTCAGATCGAGTCTGACCGACCGCAGATTGAAACGAACCAACGGTTTGCGCTGTTCTATCCCGAACAGCGACCGTTCTTTCTTGAGGGACAAGAGATCTTTCAGATTTCGACACCAATGAACTTGTTGAACACGCGAACGATTGTCGACCCTCGCTTTGGGGGCAAACTGACGGGGAAGGTGGGTAACACCACGCTTGGTTTTATTGTGGCGGACGATGAGGCTGCCGGGCGGCTAGACGATCAGACCGACCCACGGTTTGGGTCAACTGCGCAGACGGTGGTTGGGCGGGTCAGATATGACTTTTATTCGGAGTCGTACTTAGGCGCCATTATGACGGCCCGTGAATTTGGCCAGAGGTACAACCGGGTCGCGGGGGTCGACGGGCGGTTTCGTCTAGGGGAGAAACACCGATTGAGTTTTATGGCGGTGGAGTCGGTAACGCAGAACGAGACGGAGGGTGTTCTTGGCGGTCCGGCTTTCGAGGCAGACTTTACGCGGCAAGGTCGGAACTTTGGGTATTCCGCGTCCTACGGCAGTATCGACCCGGAGTTCCGGACGGAGTCAGGTTTCCTGCCGCGTGTTGACCTGCGTCAAGCGACGGGGGAGTTGTCCTACACGTGGTGGCCTGAATCAACACTCCTGAGCTGGGGACCGACGCTGACGTACTTTCGACTTTACGACCATGCCGGTGTGTTGCAAGACGAGCAGATTCAGGCACGGACGAACTTCCAGTTCCAACGGAATATGTTTATCAGCAACACCGTGAGCCGAGATCTTGAGCGCTACCGGGAGATTGATTTCAGGAAAACTAGCTATGGGCTGTTTGGCGGAGTTAATGGGCG
Organism: Vicinamibacterales bacterium; assembly: GCA_963662965.1. Taxonomy (GTDB): domain Bacteria; phylum Acidobacteriota; class Vicinamibacteria; order Vicinamibacterales; family UBA8438; genus DTWD01. The sequence goes on from OY759970.1 coordinate 2,996,153, forward strand.
GAAGTTATCGATTTTTGGCGGGTTCAATGGGGGTGACGGAATTCTGTTTAGTGACAGCCCGTACCTCGGTCGCATGAGGTCATTGAACATCAACATTCGTTCCAATCCGACGACGCGGTTGTCGGCACAATTGAGCGTCATCTCCAGCCGTTTCATTAATCCCATCGGCAACGCTGAAGTGTTCGACGTGAAGATCTTTCGCACGCTGACGACCTACCAATTTACGGAGCGCTTTCTGTTACGTCACATCATGGAGCACAATACGATGGCGGTGACGCTTGGGAATAACGTCCTGCTGACGTATCGCATCAATGCGGGGACTGCGGCGTTTCTGGGATATGACGATCGCTACCAGCGTGGGACCCGCATTAGCGATTCGCTGTTCTTGACGACCGCACTTCAGCGGACGAATCGCGCAGTGTTTACCAAGGTGTCCTATCTGTTCCGGTATTGACATTGGTGTAGGAGGCGACTGACGAACCCGCACGCACGGCGACCTTTATAATAGATCCATACTTCAATCTCTTTACGCCCCTGTCATTCGACGACGTGATGACGGTGTCGGCAATGCGGCCCCGACCGGGAGTAAAGAGGAAACTCAAGCGTATTTAAGGATGAGACACCCACGAAGCGGCGGGGATGGCGTGCATGAGGACAACCTCAAGACGGCGCGACCGCGCTACACTGCACGAGTGACTGAGTATTAAGCACTTCTAGAGCGTTTGCTTGAAGATGCGCCACCGCGATCGGGTGGTTGATATACGGCGGTTTATCTTCATCTTTTCGCTTTTGACGTTGATGCTTTTGGCGGACAACATGGAGAGTATCCAGAAAGCTGGTAGGTACACGCTGCGCTAACCAATCTCAGACGATGGCAGGTAGTCCGTCCGCACTGACCAGCGATGGTTCTCTCACGTTTGTTCCTTAATGAGGTCGGTCAACAGTAAGAAACTCTAGCCTAGCGCGGCGCAGCGGGCGGTTCAACGGGACTAAGGTTAGCGGGGTGCTCCGGTCCGTTCACCGTTGCCTTGACAGTGCCTGGAAGCGACCTCATCCTCATAGCAAAAAGGGAGGTGTTCGATGAAACGGTTCACCGTCGTGTTCGGTGTGGTTCTCGCTATCGTAGCGCTCGCACCGCTTGTCGGAGAGGCACAGGAACGCGTGAAGGCGTTCGATCGCCTCAACGGCCCGCGGATCGCGCTGCCGGACGATCCGGGAGGAGCGAGCGAGATGAGACAGCTGTGCCCAGACAGCACCGAGACGTGCCAAAGGTACTGGGCGTACACGGGGTACTTCGTCCGTAACGCCACGATCCCGGCCCGCGACCGGGAGGTGATCATTCTTCGCACAGCGTGGTTGAACCGAGGCGACTACATCTGGGGGCGGCATAACATCATTGGACAGGAGGCTGGGCTCACCGAGCAGGAAATCAGCCGGGTCACCCGAGGGGTCGATGCGGCGGGGTGGAGCGACTTCGATGCAGCTTTGCTCAGGGCGGCTGACGAGCTCTACACGAGCCGATTTGTCTCCGAGGCGACGTGGAGCACGCTCGGCGAGCGGTACACCGAGAGTCAGCTACGCGAGGTTGTGCTAATCGTCGGCAATTACACGCAGTTGTCGATGTTCCAGAACACACTGGGCGCTCAGCTAGAGCCTGGGATCGAGGGCCTGCCGGTCGACGGGCGCTGATCCACGCCAGCGCGGCGGGCGGTTAAACGGGGACGGTGGTTAGGGATTGCTCGGCAGATTCAGGCAATCGCACCCGCGTGAGCCGTAAGTCCCGTCCCCGTTGAATCGACGGCCGCATAGCGCTAGGCTAGATCCCTCACCGTTCGTCGTCGTGATCGGAGGACCCTGTGACCGGCCGGCGAGACGTGTTAAACCGATACGTGGACTATAGCCGAGAGAGTATCCACAACCTCTTCTCACCTGACACTGAGTTTAGGCCGCAAAGGGGTACGTGGAGTATTCACGGAATCGTTAAGATTCCCCGCCGGCCTGGCGACTTTGTATTTTTCGTCACATTTAGCCAGAGCCAATCAGGCCACAAACGATAACCGTATCGGGGAGGGGGAGACGATGGGTGCAGAGCGAGGAGCCTCTGGCAGGAGATCGACGTTAGTCAACAAGATGCTTCTCGGTGTGGCGGCTACGGTGGCCCTCGTGGTCGTGGCTGGCGGCGTCGCCTGGACCATGACCTGTCCCTGCGAGACCACACCGGGCTTCGTGCTACTGGGCGACTCGCATGAGGGCCCGGTCACCGACTGGAGCTTCGCGAACCAGGTGTCGCTGTGCCAGATCCAGATTAGCATCTGGTTGAGACCCCACTCGGTGAACGTGAACTGTATGGCGACCCCGGACGGTGGTCTCTTCATCAGCTGCTCCGTCGGCGCGCGCAAGTACTGGTGCCCGCGGGTAGGGGAAGATCAGCCGGGCCGGCTACGTCTCGACGGCGTCGTCTACCCCGTCATCCTCAACCGGGAGATGGACCCCGCCACGCTCGACCGGGTGTGGGCGGCCCGGATTCAAAAGTTGCAGGACCCGAGCGTCCAGGCGCAGCAACCCGGGGGGGGAGGAGATCCCCCGCCTTTCGACACCCCGCGACCGGACAGCTGGTGGTCGTTCCGCGTCGGCTCGCGCACGTAGCGGCCGGCGTCGAGGCGATGAGCGACGTGACTGCCGCGCACCCCCGATTAACGGACTGTGACGTACACCAGGACTCTTAGCCGAGCGGGATGCCCCGCTCTTCGAATGCCTCAGCCGCCAACCCACCCGCGTTGACCGCGGCGGGCCAGCCGGCATAGAACGTGAGGTGCAAGATGATCTCTGAGAGCTCTTCGGGGGTGACGCCGTTCTCATCGAGCGCTCGTCTGATATGGCCCCGCAACTGATTCGTGGCGTACAGCGCTTGTAAGGCGGCCACCGTGACCATGCTCCGGTCTCGTTTGGAAAGTTGCGTCCGCTCCCAAATATCACCGTAGAGAAGGTTGTTTCTCAACGCCCCAAGCCTCGGGATCGCCGCATAGGCGCCTGTCGTGTACTCCTGCGAATCGCCTGATTCGACCCACGGCGAAGCAGGCGGGCTGGCGGGCAAGCCCCGTTCCCGAAACACATCTCCCGCCATTCTGGAGGCGTTGACCCCCGTCGGCCACCCTGTGTAGAACGACACGTGCACGATCACTTCTTGGATCTCCTCTTGGGTCAGACCGTTCTCAAGGCCGCGGTTGAGATGTCCCCGTAACTGGTCGCGGTACAACGCCTGAAGAGCCGCGATCGTGATCAAGCTACGGTCACGTTTGGAGAGTTGCGACCGTTCCCAGATCTCGCCGTACACTACGGTGCTTGTCAGCTCCCCTAGCAAGGGAACAGCTGCGAACGGACTATTCGCCCGCTGCTGCGTCGACGTGGCGACCTCAGTCGCGTCGGGCTGGGTCTGACCATCGGTGGTGCATCCTGCGGCCCATGGGGTCGCCAGAAATGCGAGGATCGATAAGATAGCAGCTGATCGGTTCATGGTTTGGTCCTCGTTGCGTTGACTGTGTCTAACGACCCATCTCCATTCCAAGATCGGTCGAGTACGCGTGTTACGAAGGGAATCGTGGCTTACCGAACATACTCCGGGTACCCGTGTGGTGCGAAAAAGCGGCCGAGGCCGTTCGATCGCTAGCAATGAGGATGGCCGTCTGAACGGGGCGACTGGACTGTTCGCGTGTCGGTTGCTGTAGTCGAAAGCTGACCTTCACGACGTGCGGGAGTTCCTTGGTCACGCGAACGTCACTACGACTTCACGCTACTTGCGGAGTACATCCGTGCGACTGGTCGAGGCGTTGGAACGGATGGCAGCATCAGCGAAGCCGTCGGAGGAGGCGACTGACCAACCCGCACGCACGACGACCATCGTTGCGACCCCGACGCTCTGACATGCGGGAACCGTCTTCCGAACGCCGTACGCAGGGGGGAGAGGCAGGCGGTTCAACGGGGACGGGGCGTAGTCACGCGGGTGCGCGGCGACCCACTCGCGGACAACGCGAACGATTGCTCGTGCGACGTCTGGCATTCCGTGACTCTCTACCACACGTCATCGAGATTGGGGCCACTCTCTCCCGTCCTCACATCCGAAACCACAGCCTCAATTGGAGACACTATGACCGGAGGCTCAATCTCAATTGAAAACGATGTGATCCGAAAGCGCTCGAGTTTGGCTTGAGAACTCTCGTGCCAGGCGTACAAATCCATCTCATCGTAGACAACATAGATATCGTCGCCTTGGGTCTCGAGCGAGTCAAGCCCATTCCTAGTTGAAACTCTCCGCGGCTCCTGATTGCTTACGCGGCTTTCTTCGTCGACGTCGTCGTGTCGATCTTCAGCTCTCGCTTCAATGCGTCACGAAGCCTGGGCAGGTGCCGGTAGCCCATCACCTTGCGCAGGCGTGGCTCGATGTCCAGGAGCGCAGTGGCCAGCCAGCGATGGCGTTGACTCGAGTTCTGCCAGTGATCGACCTTCGCACAGCGCTCCTCAATGAGCGCGTTGATGGACTCGAGGCCATTCGTCGTCTTCAGCGACCGGCCCAGCACACCGTACACCCCGAGGCGATGCAACGTCAGGGTCTCGTCGAGGCCTTCCGCCAGACTGCCGGCCGCGGATTGGTTCCGATCCTCCAGCTCATGCTGGAGCGACTGGAGGGCGGCGAGGGCCTCGTCGTACTCCGGACGGTTGTAGGCGCGCTGGAGACGCTGCCGCCACACCGGCTGCTCACGCTTGGCCACGTCACTCACCACGTTCTCGCGCTTGTGCCACTGACACCGTTGCACTAGGGCGCGGTGGCGGAAAGCGTGTCGCACAGCCGCCCGGAGCCCCTTGCCGCCATCCACGATCACCAGCAGCCCCTGGGAAACATCGAGGCCCCGCTCGACCAAGGACCGGAGGAACGGGGTCAACACCTGCTCGTTCTCGGTGCCCGTCTCGACGAAGCCCAGGAACCGTTTGTCCCCCGTCATCGTGATGCCCAGCGCGACGACCATCGTCGACTCGGCGAACGTCTTGCCGTCCAGCACCAGGGCCACAACGTCCTCCCCGGAGAGGTCCCGCTCCTGGAGTTCGCGGAGTTTCGTCGCGCTGGCCTGAATGAACGCACGGGACACCGTCGACCCCGACAGGCCGATCGCCCCGGGAATCGCCTCGGCGGCCGCCGCGTAGTTGCGGCACGAGATCCCATACAGCACGCGCCGCAGCAACAGGTCATTGACGGCGCGATCGCCATGCAGCGCCTCGTACGACCGCAGTGGAATCTCGCGCTCCGTGACATGGCGAATCCGGGGCACGCGAATCGGCACGCGCTGGCCGGCCAACCCGACCGTCCCGGGGTTGCTGCCATGACGGCGCCCGCCGACTGACGGGGCTTTGCGGGCGTAGCGCTCGCCAGCCAACGCTGTCACTTCCTCGTCGAGCAACTCCTCGATGTGCATCAAGCCCAGCGGAACCAACGACCGGATCAACTCCACCTTGGCATCGACCTCCAGCTCGGCGTACTCCTCTCGGTCGATGACGTCGACCGCGCCCAACGTGTGACCTTTCTTGCGCTTCCTGACCGATCGTAGGACACTGCTCATCTCGGCTCCTTTCTCTCGTGGGCTGATGTCCGTCTTCTCAAACGTCATCAAACCACAGGGTTTGGAGCCGCTTCAATTTCCAACTAAGTTTCGCTCACACTCACCACCGCGACATCACCGACCCTCTGCGAGGGCTTCGGTGTGGGCGCCCACACCGCGGCTGAGCTGTTGATCATCTTCGGCGATAACCCCGACCGGATTCGTTCGGAGGCCGCCTTCGCGAAGCTCTGCGGCGCCTGCCCGATCCCGGCCTCGTCTGGGATGACCACCGGTCGGCACCGCCTCAATCGAGGCGGCCACCGACACGCCAACGCGGCCCTCTATCGAGCCGTCATCGTCCGGATGCAATTCCACCAACCGACCCGCGACTACGTCGCCCGACGCCTCGCCGCTGGCCGGACCAAACGCGACATCATCCGCTGCCTGAAACGCTTCCTCGCGCGAGAGATTTACCAGCGCGTCATGACCGACTTCCGCGCTCGTCAAGAGATCATCCAGGCCGCCTGAAGGAGTGTCTTGACATATAGGGGCGTCTGTACCCGACACACGGTGGCGCGCGCCGGACGGCGCCCTCGCTCGTGTGTCGCAAACGACCGCTTGCGATACATGCTGATCGGCTACGCCCGCGTCTCGAAGGCGGACGGCTCCCAGCCGCTGGACCTGCAGCGCGACGCACTGCGGGCCGCCTGACGGCCCCCGGGGCAGGGCTTTTCCACAAAACCCTGTGAATCAGGGAGTTTTCCTACGCCTAAACACGCACTACCTACAAGTAGTACTGATCAAGTACGTACAGGACGCTGGCCTGTGAATTCTCGGCGCGGCCTAACGGCAAAAACGGTCCCGGATAGCCTTCGCGGCCCGGCCGTGCGGCCAAAGGGCCGGGGCCGGTCCTGCCGGGCCTGTGACAGCTCGGGAGCGAAGCGGGCTGGCGCATGGCTGGCAAACCGGACCCAACTGGCGGCAAGCGACCGGGCCGGGTGCTGCACACCATTGAATCACACTGAGTGCGCCCATCGCCGGCGGGTGCGGTCGGCCAGCTCCGCGCCGTAGCGACACACGGAGGCTTGCTTGCCGGCATGGGTGGCGAGTGCATCCCACGCCTCGGCGGCTTCGCGGTTCGCGCCTGGAAGTGAGGGGATGAGTAGGGAGACGGACGCCATCCTGGCGGATGTTCAGAGGTGGACCCCGAAATTCGGACAGGTTGCTAAGGTGGATTCCGACCTCAGAATGGAGAGATCGGAATCATGCAGAAACGGAAAAAATACCCCGCTGAGCTGAAGGCCCGCGTGGCACTGCAGGCGCTTCGCGGCGAGCAGACGATGGCGGAGCTGTCGTCGCGCTACAAGATCCACCCGAACCTGATCGCGAACTGGAAGAAGAAAGCCCAGGAGGCGCTTGTGGACGTCTTCTCGGACCACCAGCAGCGCCGAGAGGCGTCTCGCGATGCGGAGATTCAGGAGCTGCGAGCGACGGTCGGCGAGCTCGTCATCGAGAAGGATTTTTTGTCCAAGGCCTTCGGCCGTTGAGTCACGGTCGAAGGCGAATGCTGATCGACTCGAACCACTCCGAACTGAGCATCTCGCGACAGTGTGGCTTGGTGTCGATCTCGCGCTCGACGTTCTACGACGATGGTCTCGGGGAGAGTGAGTTGACTCTCGAGCTCATGCGCCGGATCGACGAGCAATTTCTGGAAACCCCGTTCTACGGATCGCGGCAGAGGGCGCGTTGGCTGCGCCGGGAGGGCTTCGCCGTCAGTCGGAAGCGGGTGCGTCGTCTGATGCGAAAGATGGGCCTCCAGGCGCTGTACCAGCGCCCGAGCACGTCGGTTCCGCACCCGGAGCACCGGGTCTACCCCTATTTGCTGCGCGACCGAGCGGTCGAACGTGCGAACGAGGCCTGGTGCGCCGACGTGACGTACATTCCGCTGCACCGCGGCTTCCTGTACCTGGTCGCGATCCAGGATTGGGCCAGCCGGAAGGTGCTGTCGTGGCGCTTGTCCAACACGATGGATGCCTCGTTCTGTGTGGAGGCCCTCGCGGAAGCCCTCGCGCAGTACGGACCGCCAGCGATCTTCAACACCGACCAAGGCAGCCAGTTCACCAGCCTGGAGTTCACTCAGACGCTCAAAGACGCAGGCGTGCAGATCTCGATGGACGGCAAGGGCCGCTGGATGGACAACGTCTTCATCGAGCGGCTGTGGCGCTCGCTCACGTACGAGTGCGTCTACCTGCACGACTGCGAGGTTGGCTCCGAGGCGCGGGCCAGCATCGGCCGGTGGATCGACTTCTACAATGCCGAGCGACCGCACTCGTCGCTCGATGATCGCACGCCTGATGAGGCGTACTCGGATTTGGGAGGTGCGCCGACCTCGTCGCTGCGCTCCTCGTCAGCGCAGTCGGAAGCGGCTTAGAAACATGAACCTGGAATCCACCTTAACTTGGCCGCTGAGCTGTCCAAAGGATGGGGTCCACCTCTGTTCCTCAGTAAACTGACCGCACGGCTGTGACGCTCCGACAACGGCCGAAATAGCCAGGATGATGCCTCCGTGCGCCGGTCGTGGCGCCGGCCTAGGTGGACTGACGGGACGGGCGGAGACGGCTTAGCCGTAGATGAGGCGGTCGATCTGATCCTGTGCGACCCATGAGACCGGCTCGCCGGAGAGATCGGTATCGAGTTCAAGGCGGTCGCGGCGCGGGGCGTCGAAGATGAACAGCTCGGCGGTGGTCCTGCGCCCTAGGGTTTTCTTTGGGCTTGATCCGGTTTCGTGGACATCGTCCGAAAGGTGGATACGATGGCCAGAATGGGATCAAAGCAGGCAGGGAGACGAGCGCGACGACAGTTCTCTGAGGAGTTCATGGTCGGCGCGGTCCGGCTGGTGTTGGATGAGGGGAAGACGATCGGGGCCGTGGCCCGCGAGCTCGATCTGACGCCGTCGGCGCTGGGCAATTGGGTGCGGCAGGCGCGGGCGGATCGGAGCCAGGGCAAGACCGGCCTGACGACCGAAGAGCGCACGGAGCTAGCGCGGCTGCGCAAGGAGAATCGCGAGCTACGGATGGAGCGCGACATCCTAAAAAAAGCCGCGGCCTTCTTCGCCAAACACCAGGCGTGACGTTTGCCTGGATTGCGGCGGAGAAGGCCGAGTTCCCGATCACGAGACTTTGTCGGACGTTGCACGTCTCGCCCAGCGGCTTCTATGCGTCGCGCGCGCGCCCGGAATCGACGCATGCGCGCGACGACCGTCGACTGAGAGTGCTGGTGCGGGCGTCCTTCGCCGAGAGCAAACAGCGCTACGGGAGTCCGCGCGTCCACGAGGATCTCCTCGAGCAACATGAGCATGTCAGCCGCAAACGGGTCGTGCGCTTGATGCAGGAATCGGGCCTGCAGGCGCGGCTCCGCAAGCGCTACAAGGTGACGACGATGAGCGATCACGATCAGCCGGTCGCAGCCAATCTGCTCGATCGCGACTTCACGGCGGCCGCGCCGAATCAACGGTGGGTCGGCGACACGACGGAGTTCGTCATCGGCGGCAGCGGCAAGCTCTATCTGGCGGCGATCCTGGATCTGTTCTCGCGGTTCATCGTGGGGTGGGCCGTCAGTGCGAGCAACGACCGCCAGGTGACCATCAAGGCGCTCCAGATGGCGCTGAAGCGCCGCTGCCCCGACGCCGGCCTAGTGCACCACTCCGATCAGGGCTGCACCTATGCGAGCGAGGACTATCAAGACGTGCTCGACACGCACGGTATTACGTGCAGCATGAGCCGCCGAGGCAATTGCTACGACAACGCCGTGATGGAGAGCTTCTTCTCGACGGTCAAGAGCGAGCTCCGCGAGCACTTCGAGAGCAACGGTGAGGCGAAGATGGAGTTGTTCGATTACATCGAGGTGTTTTATAACCAGCGGCGCCGCCATTCAACACTCGGCCAGATCAGCCCGGCCGCCTTTGAGCGGTGCGCAGCGGCGTAGGGCATGGACGCTGCCGTCCCTGTGGACGCGAAGAACGCGCGCCCACCAGGGACTTGGAAAACCGCAGAGAACGCGGTTTCCCACAGCGCCCACACCCATTATTGTTTTCGTGAAAGGATGATAGAGAACGGAGAGTCAACCAGCGTAGCTAAACCGTCCACCGAATCGGATCAGGCCCACTTGGACACTTGATTGCGAGAGAGTACTCGCAGGAGGCGTGTCGAGATGGGGAAACCAGATCAAGAATCGGCGGCGGCGGAGGAAGCCCGAAGGGCGACCGGAGACGCCGCCGGGCGCGGCCGTGGGGGACGGTTGTCAGCCCGGCGCAAGCGCGAGACGGTGCTGCGTCTGCTGCGCGGAGAGGATCTTGAGTCCGTGTCGCGGGAGCTGGGGATCACGGCGGCGCGGGCCGCGCAGTGGCGGGATCAGTTTCTGGCCGCGGGCCAGGCCAGCCTGAAGAGCCGGGCGCCGGACGCCTGGGACGAGGCGAATCGTCGGCTGCAAGCCAAGATCGGTGAACTACTGATGGAGAACGAACTGCTCTACGCGAAGGTGGACCAGTTGGAGGTGGGCGGCCCTTTGGCCCGACGGAGGTCGAGGCGATGAAGGACGCCCACTCGATCTCCACGCGGCGGGCGTATGGCGTGCAGCGGGTCTGCCGCGTGTGGCGCCGCGCCCGCTCTAGCGTGTATGCGCGGCGGCAGGCGACAACGTCCCGGGCGCCGTGTCGGCGGCGTGGGCCGGTCGGCGCCGCCCCGGACGACGTGCTGGCCGGCCACATCCGCCGACTGCTCGAAGCCTCGCCCTTTCACGGCGAAGGGTACCGGAAAGCCTGGGCGAAGCTCCGGGTCGCGGGGATCCGCACCTCGCCGGAACGGGTGCGGCGGTTGATGCGGGAGCACGACCTCCAGGCCCCGCACCGCGTGGGCCACGCGCACGGCCCGAAGGCGCACGACGGCACGATCACCACCGCGGCCCCCGATGTGATGTGGGGCACGGACATGACGGCCACAGTGACCGTGGGCGAGGGCGCGGCCTTCGTCTTCGTGGCCGTCGATCACTGCACGACCGAGTGCATCGGCCTGCATGCGGCCAAGCGCGGGACCCGATTTGAGGCCCTGGAGCCGATCCGCCAGGGCGTCCGCGCCCGCTTCGGCACGATTGGCGAGGGCGTCGCCCGCGGGCTGCGTCTTCGGCACGACCACGGGTCGAACTATCTGGCTGACGACTTTCAACAGGAGGTGGCGTTCTTCGGCATCGAGAGCTCGCCGAGTTTCGTGCGGGAGCCCGAAGGCAACGGCGTCGCGGAACGCTTCATCCGCACGCTGAAGGAGAATTTGTTGTGGGTGCGGAGTTTCGACACCATCGAGGAGCTCCGCCTGGCCTTACTCGAGTTCAAGCGGACGTACAACGAGCAGTGGATGCTAGAGAAGTACCACTATCAAAGCCCCGCTCAGGTGCGACGTGACTTCGTCGGGTTGGACGCGGCAGCATAGATGCGAATACCGTCAAACCACTGTCCAAGAACCCTGGGGCGCTACAGTGGTCAGCCGGTCAACGGCGGGCTCGCGCGGCCCGCTGTAACCGTACGTCTCGATGAGTCGGTGCGCCTGGGCGGGGGTGAGCTACATGGGGGTGTGCGGCGTCGGTCGTCCCTCACGGGACAAAGAAAAGCGGCCAGGCGTACGACACGCCGTGCTTGTCCTTCGCCTGCGCCCACATCGTCGCCCCGCGATTACTGACGCGAAGGGAATACCCGATGTGGCGCACGTCGAGGGCGTTGTTGTCGTTGCCCTTGACGGTAGCTTGGCTCGTGCGGACAGTGCGCCGCGCGAGGTGTACCAAGTCCTTCGGCTCGAGTACACACTCACGCCGGACCTGCACTACCAGACGGTCAAGGGTGCGCTGCTGCTCTCGCCATCACCGCCGCGCATCGCACCGTCGCAACTGCGCCTCGTGGACGCCGGGTAAGCTACTCGCGGCCCGGCGTCCGACGGGTCAATCACCCTCCCTGATTGGTTCCTCACACAAATGTATGCACGATTCTGGAATGATCTCGCCGATCACGCGTCGGCCTAAAGATGAGGAATAGGCCAGAAACCAGCCGGATTCAGGGGCTTCCGTAGCTGAATCGACCGCCGCCTGCGCGGGCCCAGCTTTTGGTGGGGGGCCTGCTCGGCGGCAGCCTGTTCCGACGTAAGATGCTGATACGAAGATGTTTACGTCGTGACGATCATGCAGCCAGGTGAAACTCGCGGCTGACTCGCCCCGATGGCCATCGCGCGCCCGGAGCTTCCCTCGACCGCCTCGAAAGCTGGCGGCCTGGTACCACGCGCCCTCAAGTGCAGCCGGCGGTCCAGGCCCCCGCAACCACATCTTAGATACCGGGTCATTGCTGACGCTCGCAAGTGGCTTATTCTACACAGTTTAAACGCGGAGAGGACTTACTCTCCTTGCATACATTCGTGAGAGGAACCTTTGGGGTTCCTCGCACAAATGTATGCACGATTTAGCCCGCAGCAGGTCGTCCACGCCGGGGGAAGAGGCTGCGGATGTGCTCGTGGCCGGTATTCAACGGGGAAGTCGTCTGTCGCTCAGTCGACGGCCGCCTGCGCGGCCCCGCTCTTGGTGGGGGGCCTGCTCGGCGGCAGCCAGCTAGACCACAAGGTGCTGAGGCGCTGGCACTTACAGGGCGACGAACCATGAAAGCCCGTGGAACGCGGCCTCGACTTTCGACGACGTTCGACCGCTGGGCCGAACTGTCGCCGACTGTTCAGCCCCTTTGGAACAGGCAGGCCCCTCGCCATGCCGCTGTCTGCTGTGGCCGGATTTTCAGGGGCCTGCAACTCCTCTCCAGATACAGACGGTGTTCTCTAGGCACGTAAGTCACTGATAATGCTTGGCTTATTAGCCATGAAGACCGGCCAAAGTTACACCGATCTCTGAGAGGAACCACTTTTGGTTGTAGGACTCTCTCAGATATATCTGCTTGTAGAGTTCGCGGGTCGTCTGGAGTTCGCTCAACAGCGGTAGATACCAGTACGTTTGCCGATGGTAAGCACGGCCGAGGTTGACCACACAGAGAAAAAGGAGACGGCAGCCGAGCCTAGAGAGAGCAGGAAACACCACGTCAGGTAGCCGTCCGTGTACGAGAAGGATCGTGCCATGGCGGCCATCGCGGCGCCGAGAGCAATCAAGATGCCGACCGGCAGTGTGAGCGCGGCTGTGATCTGATCTTTCCGTTTCAGCTCGTAGTCGTAGCGGTCCTTTAGGAAATCAAAGTCAAACTTCATTTTAATGGGAACGCTATCTGTCTCAGCCGCCTTGTATCGGGCTCGAGGATACCCCGGAGAAAGCGATCGCGGGCCGGCACCCCCCCCTCTAGCTGTCCGCCGACGAAAAGCGCACCCTGGGGCGCTCAGCGCCTCGGGGGTGAAAACCCCTACCCACTGCACACCATTGCCATATTCTAACGAGCCCACCGGTGCCGGGTGTGGTCGGCCAGCTCGGCCACGTGGCGGCAGGGGTCGACAGCGCGTCCCGTGCCTCGGCCGCTGCGCCTGACCTGAGAATCCCCTCAAATCCCGATCTTCTCGATATCCTCGATGGTCACCTCGTCGGCCGTCCGGTCGTAGAGCTTGGTCGTGCGCGGGCTCTCATGCCCGGCGATCGCCTGGGCGCGCTCGAGCGTGCCGCCATTGAGCAGATACGCCGTGATGCCGGTGGCCCGGAAGGTGTGGCAATTGGCCTCGCCGAGCCCGACGGTCTTGATGCGCCGCTTGATCATCCGGAACACATCCACCCGGCTCATCCGGCGCGCGCCCATCCCGCCGGCCCGCGGCATCGAGCGCCACAGGGGCGCGTCTTTCTCGGCCGCGATCCCGGCCGCGTCGAGATAGGCGTCGAGCGCGGCCTCCGCCTTGTGGTGGACCGGCACGGCGTGGTGCTTGCCGCCTTTTTCCTGGAGCCGCAGCCACCAGCGCTTGCCCTGCTGGTAGTAGTCCTCGACGCGCATGCCGACGACAGCGGAGACGCGCGCAAAGCTGTAGACCATCACGGCCAGCAGCGCGCGATCGCGCAGGCCTCGGAGGGTCGACGTGTCGATGGTGTCCAGCAGCAGCCGCGCTTCGGCGGGTTGCAGGACCGGCGTCTTGCCCGTCCTGACGACGTGGGTCGGCCCGCGCACCGAGGTGGCCGGGTTCGTGGGCACCACCTGCCCGATCACCAGCCAATCGAACAGGCGGCGGATGGCGGCCAGATGCTGCTTGATCGTGGGGGCGCGATACTGGCTTTGCATCTCTTCGATGTAGGTGGCCACCGCGATCGGTGAAATCTGTGCAAGCGCGAGCCCGCGTGCGTCGCACCAGGTAAAGAACCGCGTCACGGCCGTGCCGTACGCCGCGCGTGTATGCGGGTTGCGGATCTGGGCCGTGAAAAACTCCACCGTCCGCTCCGCGGCCTGCGGCCCGGCCCGCAGGACAATGTCCGGGAGGCCCTCGATCTGCCAGCCCCCGGGCACGACGAGCGCCGCTGGCGGCGCGGCCACCGGCGCCAGGGTCGGCGCAGGTGGGGGAGTCGGCCGTGTCGGATCCGTGTTGTCCATCTTCCCCCGCACTCCAGACTCGCTACTGCCGCGTCAGCGTGCCCACGATCTCCACGGTCCCGCAGTCGTCGCTGGTCGCGGTTTGGAGAAAGCGCGCCGTGGTGCCCGAGAACGTCAGCATGGTGGGCGCCGGGGTGAGGGTGCCGCAGGGGTCGTCGCCCATCGGGATGGGCGCGGCATGGACGACGGAGTCGGGCGGGAACGTGACGCGGCCGGTGTCGTCCACGGTGCCGGTGACCGCTTCGAGGGCGCTGGTCTCGTCGAAGATCGAGACCGAGCCCGAGATCGTGAGCTGTGCCCCGGCCTGCACCACGGTGAGGTGCATGGTGCCGCTCAGACTCACCATCACCACGCCCCCGTCGAGCGCGGCGGTGATCGTCAGCGGGCCACGATAGGTGCCCGCGACATTTGGAATTTGCGGTTGCGGGGACAGAGGGGTTGGGCTGACCGGCGTGGTGGGGCGGCTGTCCCCGCCGCACGCCGCGGTGGCCACGACGACAACCGCGCACGTGGCCAGACGCCTGAGGCGAGAGAGGTTCATCTGCATGCGGCAGCGTCTCACAGTCCGACCCGGGATTGGCATGTTGGCCGCCGCTGGTCGACCCTCCGCATCATCGGACAAGCGTAACATAACGTCCTTTATGTTACTTAAATAATAATAGCGGCGGGCCTCCCGCGGCAGCCACCCCCGCGCCAGCCACGCCCGCCGCACGCACGCTGCTGGAGGCCAGACTCTCAACCCCCACGCGACTTAACGGTGGCGGGGACCTCGAGGCATCATGGTCATGGTTGCTGGACGCGACGATGCCCGTCGGGCGTGACGCGCGTGCCCGCGTGGTCGTCGTGGCCGCGCCCCGTGACCGCCGCGGGGTGGGCGTCCACGCGGGCCTCGGCCTGGAGATCGTCACCGCCCACGCGTGCGCCCGGGCGTGGGCGAAAGTGGCCACGCCGGCAGGCGGGACCGGCGCCCCACACGGATGCCCATCCTGGCGACCCAACTCCGTGATGTGCTGATGAGGAATTGCCCGGCGAGGAACACGGCCCAGCCGGGCGTGAGGTCGTCCCACGCGACGCCGGCGCGGTAAAAGTTCGGCGTGTGAACGCGGACGAGCACGGCCACGGGATCGGCCGCGGGACACACGGCCGCCGAGGAGGAGAACGGCGCGGAGGAGTTGGTCACCCCTCGCGCGCCTCGCGGCGGCGGTCCGTCCGGCCCGCGGCCGGGTCGGGTAGCCTTCCCGCAGGGATACATCCTGACGGGAGCGACCCCGTAGTGGGGTGTGACACCTGGCGTGATACCAGGTGGGACACCACCCCATTCGACGATCCGCGCCAGCGGCCCAAAAGGGGGGGTCGCTCCCGTCATCTCCCTTTCCGCTGGCGCGGATCGGTCGTGCCGGTCTAGGACGAAAAACACCAATATCGACAGGGACAAATGGAAAGTGGGTGTGTGACACCCCCCCTCTCGTTTTTGTGACACCCCCCCTCTGTCCGTGTCACACCAGCACTGCCCCAGGCACTGCCACCAGTATTGCCCCCCGAATCGACGCTGGAACGCCTTGCAGAACGTATAGCGATATGCTCTCGGGTGTCACTCCCAGCACGAGGTGGTACGCCACATGAGCGAGAAGGGGCGCGAGAACAGACTCCGGCGGATGGCGGAACGGCAAGGCTTGCGGTTGGAGCGATCGCGCCGGCACGACCCGCGGGCGTCGTCCTACGGCTTGTATGCGCTTAAAACTTGGAAGACGCGACAGCTCGTGAGCGAGCCAGGCGTACGCGACGATCACGCCTGGACGCTCGACGCGAGGTGGAGCAGTACTTGATGACGAGCCACTAGGGGCGCGGCAGACCGCCGGAGTGGTGATCTGATGCGCCTGCCCCGCCGCGCCGCGCGCCCCGGCGCCCACGCCGACGGCGACGACGTGCCCGGCGAAAGTCCGCGCCCGGAGCGCTTGCCCCGGCGGTGGCGTACGTCGGGAATGCCCCGCGCCAGGTCGAGGGGTTGTCCGGTCAGCAGGACGGCGCGCGCGCCGCCGGGAACGATGGCCCGCTCGTCCTCACCGGCGCGCGGCTGTTCGATGCGCGCGGTCGAACAACGCACACCATGGCGCGCGCGTCCCCACGACTCGGCGCCCGACCGCCAGCCCGTCGCCGACCTCCGCGTCGAGCCTAGTGCCGTCGGCGACGCCGCCTGGCGCCATCACAGCCATGGTCTCCCGTCTGTGTCGTAAACGGTCGTTTGCGACATACGGGCGAGGACGCCTTCTTTTCACCGGCTCCGGTCGAGCGTTCTGCCGGTGATCTCATCCAGCACGATGTTGATGTCGGCGGGGTCGATCGAGTCCATGTCGATAGAGTTCGTCTCAGGCAAGCTCTCCACCGTACGCATGACAACATCCCAAGGTTCGTTCAGCCGGGATTTCCATCGTCCGCACGCGATACAGCACCATGCACCAACTCGCGGGTTAGCGGTCGTTGAACCCCGCCGCGTCGCGCCGGCCGCGCTCGAGTTCCTTCACCGTCGCGATCGCGGTGTGCAAGACGTCGACGAGTTCGCTGTCGGTCGACACGCGGCCGATGATTTCGTCAAGCTTTAAGCGTACCGTCGTCGCCGCCTCGGCCGCTATTTCGTAGTCCCGGTCAGTCATTGACGTGGCCCGCCCTTTACCTGTCAGCGCCGCGCGTGACGGGCTCACCATACACCTACACAGTGGTCGCTCGGCTGCTCGAGGCGCAGCGCGTCACCGACATCGTCCTGCAGGATGCGGGCCTTGAGGTGCCGCGCCAGGGCGACCACTACGTCACCGTTTGCGACAGAGGGGCAAGGGTGCCGGCCGGCGCCGGCGTGCACGTGCATGTGCTCGCCGCGCGGTGCGACCTGGAGACAGACAAGAGCCTCAACATCGCCAGGCTGACGACGTACACCTGAGGCGGAGCCAGCCGGCTCCGGTGAGCAACAGCGTGAGCACCACGTAGCCGATCGGCGGCGCGAACGGAGTGGGCATCGCGGGATAGAAGCCGGAACCGATGACGAGATTTTCGTCCTCGAAAGTCAGCAGAGCGGCGTAGCCCACCTTGGGTGACCCTGCTTCCTCGTCGCCCATCACATCGGGATTATCGAACAAGTACTCGACGAATCCGCCGCCCGCTTCCGCTGCGCGGATGAGCGCCTGCGTGTACAGCACGCCGTTCCTATCCGCGCGGCCCCACAAGCTCACACCTTCGAGGTCCATGCTGGCCCCATGGAAGAAGATGACGCCGTTGGTCTTGAGGATGAAGATGTAGATGGACCCTTGGTTCCAGTCACCTTGGGGCCGAAACGCCATGTCAGCGAAGTCATACGTGCCAGCGGCATCGGACGCCGCTTGGTCCACTGCGGTCTTCGCCCGTTGAACAAACTGCATCAAGCTGTCTCGGTCCACGACATCCGCAGCCGTGCCGTCCATCTGCGCGGCGGCCGGCGTCGCGAGGAGAAAAAGGACCATCGCTGTTGTCGTTGTCGCGGCTACTGGCTTGACGCGCACGAAACCTCCAGAGAAATACGGCTGAGTCCGGGGAAGGCCTGACGCCCGAAGCCGTCTCAAAAGTACAGCAGTTTATAGCAGGGCCTTCATTGGCGGACAGCGCGTCCTTCAATGATGATGCTGCGGTGGGTGGCCGCCGGTGTCCTCGAAGCCGTCAAGGGCTTCCGGTGCCTGAAGGGATGCGGCGATATGCCGCGTTTGGTCAGCGCGCTTCGCGCACGCGACCAACGACTGGGACTCGGTGTCTCAGAGGTGAACGTCGCGTAGAATCTCACCCGAGCCGCCGCCGAGTTTCAACAGCGGTCGGGACATCGTCTTTCTCAAGGCGTCCCCAAGAAGGGCGAGGGATGGCGGTGGACGCGTCAGGGATGTGGAGCCGGCGCCAGCCGCAGGATCGGAGGACGACACATGTCAGAGCCGCGTGGCCATTGGCGCTCGAACACCGGCTTCATCCTCGCCGCGACTGGGAGCGCGATCGGCCTCGGCAATCTGTGGAAGTTTCCGTTCATCACGTGGGAGAACAACGGCGGGGCCTTCGTCCTCGTGTACCTCGTGTGCATTACCGCCGTGGGCCTGCCTATCATGATGGCCGAACTACTGATCGGGCGGGCGACGCAAAAGAGCGTGGTCGGGGCGCTCAAGGAGGCCATGGGCCCGGCGTGGGGCTGCGTTGGCCTTTGGGGCGTGTTCTGCGGATTTCTTCTGCTCAGCTACTACACGGTGATCGCGGGCTGGTCGCTCTTCTACTTCGCCAAATCCACGGGCTGGATGGTCGGTGGATTCCCGGAGGGTGCCTCGATGGGCGATCTGTTCGGTGAGCAGTCGGCCAATGGCGGTCTGCAGCTTGGACTGTCTCTCGGGTTTAGCATTGCCACGGTCTCGATCGTCTACTTCGGCGTCCAAAAAGGAATCGAGCGCATCGCGCGGGTCTTCCTGCCGATCCTCTTCGGGATCCTCGTCTTGCTTCTCGTCTCCGCCTTGAGGATGGACGGGGCCGGCGAGGCGATCGGGTTCATCTTCCGGCCGAGCTTCGGTGAGTTGGATGGCGGGAGCGTCCTCGAGGCGCTCGGCCACTCGTTCTTCACGCTCTCGCTCGGCATGGGCGCAATGGTGACGTACGGCTCGTACATCGCGAAGAATCAATCGATCGTGAAGGCCTCGGCGATCATCGTCGTGCTCGATACGCTGATCGCACTCGTGGCCACAGTGATCATGTTCTCGGTGATCTTTAGCGTGCCGGGTATGAACGAGCAGGTCAGCGGCACCGGCGCCGTGGGGATGCTCTTCATCTCGCTGCCGCAGCTGTTCTTCACCGAGGTCCCGTTCGGGTCATTCCTGGGACCACTCTTCTACGTGCTCGTGGCCATCGCGGCGCTTACGTCGACGATGTCGCTGCTGGAAGTGGTCGCCGCATACGTGATCGACGAACACCACATACCGCGTGCCAAGGCGACGCTGCTGTGTGGCGGCGCGGTTTTCGCCTTCACGATCCTCGCGGCGTTGTCGTTCGGGGGTGTCGGCGCGATCACCGAGTTCCACCTCGGAGGCGCGCTCGGCCAGAGGCTCTTCGGCGGCAAGGCGAGCTGGTTCGGCATGGTCGACCACTTCGTGTCGAACTGGATGCTCCCGACCGGTGGCTTCGCGATCACGATCGCGGCGGGCTGGTTCCTGACGCGCGAGTACACCGAGCGGGAGCTCGTGGATGGGGCAGAGCCCGGGTGGTTCAACTATGGGGCGTGGCGGTTCTTTATCCAGTTCGTGTCGCCTCTGGCCGTGGCGGCGATCATCATCGCGGTGCTGTTCTTCGGGGTGGACTTCAGCTAGCCGACAAGACCAGGAAACCCCGGTCGACTGTTTACGCCACCAGGCTCCGAGCGGCATCACGGTCCAGAGCGCTCCGATTCAAAGGGCGAGGACCTTCTCGCCTTGCTCGCGCAACTGGCCCTGCGGCCCGACGTACCGGTAGAGCGTCACGGGGGCGATCCCGAGTTCGCGGCAGAGCGCGGACACCGACGTGTCGCGGTGCGCCATCGCGGCCTGGGCCAGCCGCACCTGCACTTTCGACAGCGCGAACGTCCTGCCGCCGTTGCGTCCGCGCGCCCGCGCGGCCGTGAGCCCGGCCAGGGTGCGTTCGCGGATCAGCTCCCGCTCGAACTCGGCCAGCGCTGCGAAGATGCCGAACACGAGGCGCCCGGCGGCGGTGGTGGTGTCGATCTGCGCGCCTTGCCCGGTGAGCACCCGCAGGCCCACGCCGCGGGTCGACAGGTTCTGCGCGGTGTTGACCAGATGGGCGAGGTTGCGGCCGAGGCGGTCGAGCTTCCAGACGACGAGCACGTCGCCCTTCCTCAGGGCGCGCACGCAGCTGTCGAGTCCTGGGCGGTCGTCGCGGACGCCGGACGCGAAGTCGTGGTAGACGTTGACTGCGTCGACGCCCTCGGCCCGCAGGGCGTCGCGCTGCAGATCCAGCGACTGGGAGCCGTCCGCCTTTGAGACGCGGGCGTAGCCGATCAGCATGTGTCGTAAACGGTCGTTTGCGATAGGCTGGCGAGGGCGCAGGGGGCTCCCTCACCTAGGAGAAAAGTTGATCTGGCCGACGGCGTCATCCGGCTCTCGCCCGCGCGAGAAGACGTTCCTCATGGCCGAGGCCCTGGCGCGCCGGCGAGCACGCCGCGACCCCGACTGCCCGCCACGGCGCACATTCGTTATGATTGCTGCGCATTGCCAAGAGAGGAATCCCCGATGAACGATATGCGTCGAGTCCACGCTGAGCAACTGGTGTCGTCGCTGGAGCTGTCGCTGCCCCCAGTGGCCATCGCGTTCTGCGACGTCGTGCCCGACGACGTTCCGATGTTTGAGGGGGTCGTTCCCGCCGGATGCGCGTTCTGGTCGCAGGCCACGTCGCGCACCTTCGCGACAGCCGCCCGTGACCACGCCCTGTGCGCGATTGGCATCCACACGCATAATCTCTCGGGCGCGGCGGCCTCGCAGCCGGAGGAGTTGCACGCCTCGCTCAAGGCCATGATGGGACTCGATTACGTACGCGAGGAAGAAATCCCCGCCATCCCGGTCATGCCGCGCCCGCGGGCCCATGCGCTCTACGGGCCGCTCGCGGACTTCCCGATCCAGCCCGAGGTCGTCCTAGTGTTCGCCCACGCGCAACACGGGCTCATCCTGAGTGAGGCCGTCGCGCGGGTTGATGGCGGCACCCCGCCGGCGATGGGGCGACCGGCGTGTGCCATCGTCCCGCAGGTACTCAATCAGCAGCGCGCGGCCATGAGCCTGGGGTGCTGCGGCGCGCGCGCCTACCTCGATGCCTTGACGGACGACGTGGCGCTCTGGGCCCTGCCGGCGCATCGTCTCGACCAGTACTGTGGGCAGATTGTCGTATTCGCTAACGCGAACAGGACGCTCACGGCGTTTCATCAGCGTCGGCGGCAGGATGTCGAGTCGGGCCAACGACCGACGGTTCAACAGTCGCTCGAGCGGTGCCTTGGTGCACAACTCCATTGAGGGCTGAGAGTCTCCCGTGACTCCGCCTGCCGGTCATCCGATCATCTCGCCATCGGGGATCCCGAGCGCCGTCATGGTGTTCAGGATCTTGCACCCCAACCTCACCTCGACTCTCTGGGACGCCAGTCCCCTCGCTCGCATCGCTGAGCCCAGGATGGCCTTGTAGCGGTGGAACGTCGTCTCCACCTTGCTTCGCCTGCTGTAGCCCGATGCGACGTACCACTTCCGTTTCCCAACACGTGATCGTGCTCGGATGTTACGAGTCCGCTGTCGCGTGCCCGCGGAGTCGAGCGCGAGCTGAGCGCCCTTTCGTGGCGGTATCAGCACCTTCGGCGATCGATGAGCACGGTGATTCTCCAGCGTCTTCTAGACGTCGCCGGTGTCGTACGCGGCGTCGGCCTTGGCCGAGGCGATGGGACGCTCGATCTGGCCGACGAGTGACGCCACCCGGGAAGCGTCTCGAGCCCGCTTGCTCGTGAGCGCGCAGGCGACCACGTCACTGGTTGGCTCATCCACAGCGAGGTGCAGCTTGCGGTAGTCCCTGGCTTTCGGCGGAGTGCGCAACTGGCCGACGTGCACTGAAAGACCGCTGCTGTCGATGCGGAGGTGGACGGGCTTCACGGTTCGCCTCTCGTAGGAAGCACCCTTCCCCAGCCTCGCCTTGCGCCTCGAGATCGTGCTGTGGTCGGGCACGTCGTTGTCCAGATTCAGGAGCGTCAGCAGCGAGCGCAGGAAGCCCTCAGTCTGCCTGGACGCCAGGCCAAACACCAAGCCCAAGGTGACCGTCGTCTCGATGGCGTGGTTCGAGTACTTGCGTTGTCGGCCTGGCTTCCTGCGCGTCGGCCTCGGCGAGTTCCAGTTGGCGAGCTTGCCATCGGTGAGTCCGAGCCCGACGGTCAGACTCCCGCGAGCGCGGAGACCCGTCTCGTACTCCCGCCAATTCCGGACACGGTAGGCCTTCTGGACGTACTTCCGCTGGGTGCGCTTGAAACTCGTCATGCGGGACCTCGGATCTCGGGGTGGAGGGCAATTATTGACCGAGATCGCGAGTTGTGCACCAAGGCACGGACGGTGCCGTCGAGATGATGCGCCAGCTGAAGATCACGCGGGACACCGCAGTGAAGGCGCGCACCACGGCGATGAACACGCTGAAGCAGATCGTCGTGCACGCCCCGCCGGCACTGCGAGAAGCCCTCCACGACCTCACCGATCACGGCCTGCTCACGCGCTGCGCCGGACTCCGACCGGGCCCCATCGACACGCCCACCGCGTCCGCCAAGTACACCCTCCGGGCCCTCGCCCGCCGCTGGATGGCTCTCACCGAGGAAATGGCGATACACGACCAGCACCTCGCGCGCCTCACGACCGAAACATCACCGACCCTCCGTGAGGGCTTCGGTGTGGGCGCCCACACCGCGGCCGAACTGCTGATCGTCTTCGGCGACAATCCCGACCGGATTCGTTCGGAAGCCGCCTTCGCGAAGCTCTGCGGTGCGTGTCCGCTCCCGGCCTCGTCCGGGATGACCACCGGCCGGCACCGGCTCAATCGGGGCGGCCACCGCCACGCCAACGCCGCCCTTTATCGCGCCGTCATCGTCCGCATGCGGTACCATCAGCCGACCGTTGATTACGTCGCACGCCGCACGGCGGACGGCCGAACCAAACGGGAGATCATCCGGTGCCTGAAACGTTTTCTCGCTCGCGAGATCTACCAGCGAGTCATGATCGATTTTCGCGCTCGCCAAGAGCTCATCCAGGCCGCCTGAACGCGTGTCTTGACATATAGGGGCCTCAGTGCCCACGGCACACCGTCCTGGCCGATCGGCCTGATTGTGCCGCAAAGACTCACCCTGGCAATGATCTGAAAAACCCGGAGCCCCTCACCTAGAAGTCAAACGTCTGTAACGTTCCCAATCGTCAGCGGTAGTATTCGGGGAACGCATGTTCGGACCCTACATCCATCAGATTGATCCGATCCTGTTCGACATCGCCGGGGTGCATGTCTGGTGGTACGGGCTGGGTTTTGCCCTCGGGTTCTTGGAGATTCACCTCTTCCTAAGACGCGGTCATGGTCGCCTCCACCTATCACTCAGGGACGTCTGGAGCCTGAGCCTGTTCATCGCGGTTGGCGTCCTCGTCGGCGGCCGCTTGGTCGAGATCACGTTCGACGAATGGCCTTTCTACCGTGAGCATCTCGGGCTGATTCCCGCCTACTGGCTCGGAGGGATGGCAACCCACGGGCTTATGTTCGGTGGCGCGGTCGGCGCGGGCCTCTTTGCCCTGCTGTACCGGAAGCCGTTCCTGCTCCTGGCCGACACCCTCGTCATTCCGGCGGCGTTGCTCATGGGGATCGGGCGACTCGGGAACTTCATCGACGGCCAAATCGTCGGGGCCGTGACAGAGGTGTGGTGGGCGGTTAAGTTTCCTGATGCGGACGGGTTTCGCCACCCGGTAGTGCTGTACGACGGGGCGAAGAACCTGCTGCTCATGGCGTACCTGCTGCGGGTCAGGCAAGCGAACAGGACGCCTGGTGCGACCGCAGCTCGCTTCGTGTTCTGGTACGCGTTCCCCCGCGTCTTCATCGACCTCTTCAGAGACTATCCAACCCACCGGCTCGCCCTCGGCACGGGGCAGACGCTCAATATCGTGATGGTCCTGCTCGGCGCTGCCCTGTTGTACCGTTCGCGTCTGCGGAGGCTGGGTCGTCTCAAGAGTGGTCTGACTGCCACTCCATCCTCTAGTGGGTCATTCGACGCGACGCCTCTGATCTCCCAGCGCGTCGCCTTCGTGTCCCTGCTGGCACTCTGCCTGACAATTCCGAGCAACTGGACCCAAGATATCCCGTCCAGGTATGGCGGGCGGCACCCAGGACTGGAGTACTCCTGGCTGTACCCCCGGATCGATACCGCGCCGCCGCCGGCGCCTGTAGACACGGCGATGCCCGATCAGTTCTGAGTCCGTTCGGCAGTCAGTGTGGTCGCTGTTGTCGACAAACCGGGGTCAAGCCCCCCGCGCAGACTGGCACCCCGCGAGGTACGATCAGCCATCGCGAGCAGGTCCGTGAGGGAGGAGCTTCCGGGCCTGCGGCCTGCTGTGGCTATGGAGAACGGGGGCAACGGTGAGATTGACTCGGTCCGTCCTAACGCTCGTCATGTTCGCGACGGTGTCGATTTCTGCCGTGACCCAATCGACCGCCCCGGACACGGTCGACGAGCCTCGCAGCGGAACCCCGTTCCCTCTCTCGCTCACACCCCCTGGCGGCACGACGCCGCACTGGCTCATGGGCACGGCGATTCGGCAGCGGACACTCTTTAGGGTGCAGATCTACGCGTTCGGACTCTATGTCGATCCGGAGGGCGCTCGAGCATCTCTTTCCCGGTTTGCCGGCGTATCGGCGCCGAGGCTCGAAGACGACGAGAGCTTCTATCGGCATCTCCTCGACCTGGACTTCGACATGACGCTCCGGCTGGTCATGACGCGTACCGTCGATGGCGATGACGTAGCCGAGGCCTTCGACGAGGCCCTGAGACCCCGGCTGGTGCGGGCGGTGACAGACACCATTGGCGCTGACGAGCTGGCGGCGCTGGACAGGTTCCGCAGCTACTTCGACGTAGACGAGGTCAGGACTGGCACGGAGGTCGTCTTCTCCTGCGGTCCCGCGGGACGCTTGGCGACCTCGGTTGGCGGAGACGAGCGCCCACCCATCAACTCGAGGGCCCTGTGCGGGGCTCTGTTTGACGTCTACCTCGGTGAGGATCCGATCTCGGATGACGGGAAGAGGAGTGTGGTCGCCGGATTTCCGGGCTTGTTGGGGTGAGCGGCAGCGGAGCCGTCGAGGCCATCCCTCGACACATCGAGATCCCCGATCGTCTTGTCCGAAAGATCTGCCGGCGCCTGTCGACGCGGTGTCACCGGCGTCATACCACCGCGTGCCCGCGTTCCTCACTGAGGTAAGCGGCCCAGTCTGCCATAGAGGCGATGTAACTCATTCTCGACGACGCGATCATCTCGAGCTCATCATGGGGCTGGGCATCGCGGCTGTGCCGCACGGGCTTCCGGTCGTCGTTCCGGGACTGGGCGGCGGAGCAGACGAACCATCCGCGCGGTGCGGTGGCGGCAGTCCCGACAGCGGAGGCGGATCGCGGGTGCTGGTACGCGCATGCGAGGATGGGTGCGTGGATGGGTCAGCACCTCGGCGGGGTCCACGCGTGCCTAACGACCGCAGGTGCCGCACGTCGCGACGAACACCCACGCGCCGTCGGCGTAGTCACCCAGCCGCATTCTAGTGAGCTGTGTGTTGCGCCTAGAATAATCTGTCGACTTTGCAGGCATAGATGAACGAGGCTGAACGCAAGAAGTACGACGAAGCAGAGGCCAGCGGACTATTGCCGCGACTCCGATTAGTCGTGCAGTCGTTCTGTGCACCAATCTGGTGGGAGATCGACGGCAAGACCATTCTCGACAGCGGTTCGATGTGCGTGATCGCAACGCCGCAATCCGTCTTCGGTGTCACCGCCAACCATGTGCTCACGATTTACGAGGGACACAAGGTCGCGCATCCCGACGCGTTCTGTCAGCTTGGTAGCGCGCCCTTCGACCCTATCCCGAATCTGATCGCACGCAGCGAGCATTGGGATCTCGCGACGTTTAGAATCCCCGACTTCACGCTGAAGCACTGGGGCCGAGACCACCGGATCTACAAGACGGAGGCATGGCCACCGCCTGCTATCAAGAAGGACGATCCAGTCATTCTTGGCGGGTATCCGACGAACCGTCGGACTCAAACTTCTGGAAAGAGGCCCGCAACGATGACTAGCGACTTCGTGTCGTTCATTGCCCGAGCGGACAACTGGTCGGAGAACCACATGGCGTTCTGCTTCGACTCGAACAGCTGGTACTGGCCTCAGGGCGAGGAACTGCCCCCCCATCCGGAACTCAGCGGTGCTAGCGGGGGGCCGTGTTTCCTGATGGTGCCCGAGAAAGATCGAATCGAACTCGCAGGATTTGTCTATGAGGCGCACACGGAGTACGAGGTCATCCGGGTCAGACAGGCGAACCTGATTACCACAGACGGAACTATCGCCCCGCCCCCAGTCGGCGCGCACCGCCGAATCCACGGTCGGTGACTTATTCTAGAAATCACAGATCCAGGGAACTAGCATTCAGCCGTTTCACCGTCCGCTCTGACCGGGCCGATCACCTTAAAGAGGTCTCCCAAACCCAGCCGCCACGAGTCACCTCCCACACGGTGCTCTGCGCCCGGCCGCCATACGCGCGGCTTGATACTGGATCGCCATTTTCATCGCCACTTTGCCTTGGTGCACAACTCGCGATCTCGGTCAATAATTGCCCTCCACCCCGAGATCCGAGGTCCCGCATGACGAGTTTCAAGCGCACCCAGCGGAAGTACGTCCAGAAGGCCTACCGTGTCCGGAATTGGCGGGAGTACGAGACGGGTCTCCGCGCTCGCGGGAGTCTGACCGTCGGGCTCGGACTCACCGATGGCAAGCTCGCCAACTGGAACTCGCCGAGGCCGACGCGCAGGAAGCCAGGCCGACAACGCAAGTACTCGAACCACGCCATCGAGACGACGGTCACCTTGGGCTTGGTGTTTGGCCTGGCGTCCAGGCAGACTGAGGGCTTCCTGCGCTCGCTGCTGACGCTCCTGAATCTGGACAACGACGTGCCCGACCACAGCACGATCTCGAGGCGCAAGGCGAGGCTGGGGAAGGTTGCTTCCTACGAGAGGCGAACCGTGAAGCCCGTCCACCTCCTCATCGACAGCAGCGGTCTTTCAGTGCACGTCGGCCAGTTGCGCACTCCGCCGAAAGCCAGGGACTCCCGCAAGCTGCACCTCGCTGTGGATGAGCCAACCAGTGACGTGGTCGCCTGCGCGCTCACGAGCAAGCGGGCTCGAGACGCTTCCCGGGTGGCGTCACTCGTCGGCCAGATCGAGCGTCCCATCGCCTCGGCCAAGGCCGACGCCGCGTACGACACCGGCGACGTCTAGAAGACGCTGGAGAATCACCGTGCTCATCGATCGCCGAAGGTGCTGATACCGCCACGAAAGGGCGCTCAGCTCGCGCTCGACTCCGCGGGCACGCGACAGCGGCATCGTAACATCCGAGCACGATCACGTGTTGGGAAACGGAAGTGGTACGTCGCATCGGGCTACAGCAGGCGAAGCAAGGTGGAGACGACGTTCCACCGCTACAAGGCCATCCTGGGCTCAGCGATGCGAGCGAGGGGACTGGCGTCCCAGAGAGTCGAGGTGAGGTTGGGGTGCAAGATCCTGAACACCATGACGGCGCTCGGGATACCCGATGGCGAGATGATCGGATGACCGGCAGGCGGAGTCACGGGAGACTCTCAGCCCTCAATGGAGTTGTGCACCAAGGCACACCAACGCCGGTTTTCGCCCAAGATCTCGGAGGTGAAGGCGACCGATCAACAGCGACCGGCGCAAGCACCCACATGCGGGCTATACGCGAATCCAGTCCTTCAGTTCCTCGTGCTGAAAGATCATGTTGTCCTGGACGGACAGGCGCGTTCCGTACCCTGCTTCGCCGGCGCGCCGAAACATGGCGTATGCAATGGCAACGTCCACAAAGGCCAGACCGACCGCATTGAAGTAGACCCGCTCTTCGTCGGATGCCCTGCCCCCCTTCGTTCCGGCGACGACATCAATCAGATTGGCGTAGATGTCGCCGTCGGACAGCTCACCATCCTTGTACATCCGACTCAGAGTCTGAGTACGGTGCTTCACGGTCTCCCAGTCATCGCAAACGATCTTCTGGCACTGTCGGGCGACCTCGTACTCGTCCTCCCAGCCGCCGATATGGCTATAGAACGCCCCGGGCTTCATCCATGCCGCCTTGAGAAGGGG
Source organism: Vicinamibacterales bacterium (assembly GCA_963662965.1). Taxonomy (GTDB): domain Bacteria; phylum Acidobacteriota; class Vicinamibacteria; order Vicinamibacterales; family UBA8438; genus DTWD01. Next base: position 3,024,251 of record OY759970.1, read on the forward strand.
AGCCTGCGCACTCGTGGCAGTGACGAGGATGTCGGCGCCGTCCATCGCCCGTTGCAGATCAGTGCCCGCGCGGGAAAACCGGAGGTCCGGGAACAAAGGCTCCATCTCATCCACGAACTGCCTCTCCTCGTGCTCGAACTTCGATGCAACCCGGCATTCCTCGATTGATGGTACCGCCTTCTTCATCGCCACCAGATGCATTTTGGCCTGCTCGCCCGCCCCGATGAACGCAATGGTCCCCGAATCCAGGCGGGCGAAGTGCTTGGCGGCGATGCCTCCCATGGCCCCCACCCGCATGTTCGAGCACAGCGTTCCTTCCAGCAAGGCGATGGGGAACCCCCTTTCGATCTCGGACAGGATGATGATCGCAGAGAGATTCTGAACGCCGTGTTTCTCGGGGTTCGCTGGGAAGACGGAAACCCATTTGACGCCGCATATCTTCGCCGCCAGCAGCGTCGCCGGCAGGCAGTTGATGCGCTCCTGCGTATCCTGGTTGAAGATTTGCACAATCTTCTCCGGGAACAGGATCTCATCGTTCCTGAAGGCAAGCATGGCTTGCTCCGCCACCTCCATCGCCATCCCCATGTCCAGACAACCGGCGCGCAGAAGATCTTCCTGCGAAAGGTAAAGCGTTTGGATCCGCGATTGGCTCGTCATAAAATCTCTCCTGTTGTCGACAGTCCAGCCCAGCAGTGCCCCGATGGTGCTTCGGGCAACTTTCCCAATTTCCAAGGCCGGCAGAGTCGAACTTCGTCGTTCCGTTCGCCAACAGCCTCCCGCCAATGTGACTCCATGCAATACCACGTCGCAGTTGGAGGTTTGTGACCGCGCTCAACAATCCGTGCGGAAACCGCGGCTCGAAAGCATCCCGATCGAGGCTATTACAACCGTTGTCTTGCTATATTTTAAGTCTCCTCAAATTCGTATGGGTAGCGGTGGCGCCAGCTGAATGGATGTGTTGCAACTTTTCAAAAGCGGCAAGAGAGCGATTGGTCGAGTCGGCCGGGTTCCGTCTCATGCCGCCACCTCGAACAGCCTGTGGAGGAACTGAATCTGTCGCCGAACGCCCGAACCGCTCACCCGCCTCGCCTGTCCCGTTCGGATCATGTGTATGGCCTCGTAACCCTGGATCGTTCGCCGCGCCGCCTGAAACTCGCGAAACCCCTGCTTGGCTTTCACGCGTCGTTTGATCGCTCGATGGTCCTGCTCCACGATGTTGTTCACGTATTGGACTGGCCGGTGGCGGCAACGGCGTCGCAGGATGCCTTCCTTTTTCACCCCTGAAATCGCCGAGCCGTAGAGGCGTGCCTGGTCCGTGTTGATGACACGGGGCGGAGGATGCGACGGATCAGTCAGCGCCTTGCGGAACAGGCGTTTGGCCGCCGCGGCATCGCACCACCCCGAGCCTGCCTTGGTGCACAACTCCATTGAGGGCTGAGAGTCTCCCGTGACTCCGCCTGCCGGTCATCCGATCATCTCGCCATCGGGTATCCCGAGCGCCGTCATGGTGTTCAGGATCTTGCACCCCAACCTCACCTCGACTCTCTGGGACGCCAGTCCCCTCGCTCGCATCGCTGAGCCCAGGATGGCCTTGTAGCGGTGGAACGTCGTCTCCACCTTGCTTCGCCTGCTGTAGCCCGATGCGACGTACCACTTCCGTTTCCCAACACGTGATCGTGCTGTGGTCGGGCACGTCGTTGTCCAGACTCAGGAGCGTCAGCAGCGAGCGCAGGAAGCCCTCAGTCTGCCTGGACGCCAGGCCAAACACCAAGCCCAAGGTGACCGTCGTCTCGATGGCGTGGTTCGAGTACTTGCGTTGTCGGCCTGGCTTCCTGCGCGTCGGCCTCGGCGAGTTCCAGTTGGCGAGCTTGCCAGTCCGAGCCAGACGGTCAGACTCCCGCGAGCGCGGAGACCCGTCTCGTACTCCCGCCAATTCCGGACACGGTAGGCCTTCTGGACGTACTTCCGCTGGGTGCGCTTGAAACTCGTCATGCGGGACCTCGGATCTCGGGGTGGAGGGCAATTATTGACCGAGATCGCGAGTTGTGCACCAAGACATCGACGGTCGAATTATAGTGTCCAGAGTTAGCAGTTCGGCGCCAAAATCCAGGCGCTCGGCGGCCGGCAGCCAATGATCCAGCGTTCCCTCGATAGCGTCTCTCATGCCAGAGGCACCCTGCTGTGCGGGCTGACTCCGAGCGGCTGCGTTGAAGTCCACCCCGGCTCACTCGATGAGGGTCCTGGCCTGTCCACCGTAGTGCAACGGCGCATCATCGACACGTTCAACGCCGGGCGCGGGCATGGAGTGCTGCACCTTGGTGCGGGAGAGCTTAGCACCGACCTTCACCCGACGATGTCGTACTGGCGCGACATCGGGGGGTCCTTCGTGGCGAGGGTCTGTGGTGCGCTGGATCCAACCGACCCGACGTCCCTGGTCATCCCCGGTCCCGACCCGGACGAGATCGCGGCGTTCTCCGAGGCGGTCCCCCCAATGCGGGGCGCCGAGCTGCTCACGCCCGCGCTACTTGGCGACCTGTGGACTGACATCGGCACAGCTCTGAGGGTTGAGGTCGGTCGGTTCAAGGACGGCGGGGTCCAGGGCTATCTGAAGAAGCAGAGCTCAGTCTGGAACGTGGTCGGCCGCGTCTGCTTTCACCTGGCCGACAACAAGCGCGACCGGGACTATCCCTTCGCCTTCATCGCGACCTACGTTCACAAGGTCTCGAAGCAGGCGACGCCCCAGCATCTTCCGCTCGGGCAGGCGCTCAAGGAGTACGCCGGTGCGAAGAACCGTCAGAAGCTGCTGGCGCTACTCTCGCCGCTGGCACGCGCGGCCGAGAAGAGCGATTTCATCCGCGAGCTAGTCGACTGCGGTGACATCTATCACCCGCTGTCCTGGACCCCCAAAGAGGCCTACCGCTTCCTCTGCGAGGTCGCACTGTATGAGCAGGCCGGGGTGGTTGTGCGCATGCCCGACTGGTGGAGTGCCAAGCGCCGTCCCCGCCCCAAGGTCTCCGTCTCGGTGGGTGGCAAGGCGCCGTCAACGTTGGGTATGGACGCGCTGCTGGACTTCGATATCAAGCTGACCCTTGATGGCAAGAGCCTGTCACCAAGGGAAATCGAGGCGTTGCTCGCATCGACTGACGGCCTAGTGCTCATCAAGGGCAAGTGGGTCGAAGTGGACAGGGAGAAGCTTCGCGAGGTCCTCGATCAGTGGCGGGGCGTGCAGCAGCAGGCCCAGGAGGGCAGAGTCAGCTTTGGTGAGGCGATGCGCATGCTAGCCGGCGCGCAGCTCGACGCCGGCGACACGGACAGCACCGAGGACGTCCGGCCGGAATGGTCTGAGGTCATCGCGGGCAAATGGCTCTCGTCGAGGCTCGACACGCTACGCTCGCCCGAGCTGCGGGCCGAGATCAACGCCGGCGCCGGGTTGCGGGCCGAGCTACGTCCCTACCAGAAGCTCGGCGTGCAGTGGCTCTGGACGCTGCGCGGCCTCGAGCTCGGCGGCTGCCTGGCCGATGACATGGGTCTCGGCAAAACCATTCAGGTGCTCGGCCTGCTGTCCTTGAGCCGGGGTAACAGGGAGCCGGGCACCGACCTCCTTGTAGTACCGGCCTCGATCGTCGACAACTGGCGCTTGGAGATCGAGCGCTTCGCTCCCCAGCTCAAGGTACTCATTGCCCACCCGTCGCACATCCCATCGCCCGAGCTCAAGCGGCTCTCGAGAAGAGCGGTGGATGCCCACGACGCAGTAATCACGACCTACGGCACCGTCATGCGGACCGCGTGGATGAGGTCGCACACGTGGCGAAACGTCGTCCTCGACGAGGCACAGGCCATCAAGAACCCGGGCGCCAAGCAGACCAAGGCGATCAAGACGCTGGACTCGAGGTGGCGCCTGGCCCTGACCGGCACGCCGGTGGAGAATCGCCTCGGCGACCTGTGGTCGATCTTCGATTTCCTGAACCCGGGGCTGCTGGGCTCGGCCAAGGCCTTCAACCGGTTCTGCAAGTCCATGGAGTCGGGCACACACGGAGGGTACGCGCCACTACGCAGGTTGGTGCAGCCGTATGTCTTGCGACGGCTCAAGACCGACAAGAGTGTCATTGCCGATCTGCCCGACAAGACGGAGGTCACCGCCCACTGCCTGCTGAGCAAACGCCAGGCTGCCTTGTACACACAGTCGGTCGAAGCGATGAAGACGACCATCGAGGCGGTCGACGGCATCGAGCGACGCGGCGTGGTCCTGGCCTTTCTGACGCGCTTCAAGCAGATCTGCAACCACCCGTCCCAGTGGCTCGGCGACGGGAGCTACGCGGCCGCCGACAGCGGCAAGCTCACGCGGCTCGGCGAGCTCGGCGAGTCCATCGCCTCGCGCCAGGACAAAGTGCTGGTGTTCACGCAGTTCCGCGAGATGACGGCGCCGCTATCTCGCTTTCTGACCGAGGTCTTCGGTCGCCCCGGCCTCGTGCTCCACGGCGGTACGTCAGTCAAGAAACGGCAGGGGCTGGTCCAGAGCTTTCAGGAGGACGACCGAGTGCCGTTCATGGTGCTATCGATAAAGGCGGGGGGCACCGGGCTCAACCTGACCGCCGCGTCCCATGTCATCCACTTCGACCGGTGGTGGAACCCGGCGGTCGAGAACCAGGCAACGGACCGCGCCTTTCGCATCGGCCAGCAGAAGAACGTGCTCGTCCACAAGTTCGTCTGCCGGGGCACGGTGGAGGAGCGTATTGACGATCTCATCGCAAGCAAACAGCAGCTCTCCGACGAGATCCTTGCCGGCCATGCGGAGTCGCGCCTGACGGAGATGAGCAACGAGGAGCTGATTTCGATAGTGTCGCTCGACATGCAGAGCGCGGTCGAGGCGTGACGCCATGAGCGACCACGATTACGGATGGCGACCCTACGTGTCGGTGGCGACACGTCGCCGGCGCGCCGCACAGACGGTCGCGAAACTCCAGAGGTCCGGGCGTGTGATCAGCCCTGTCACAATCGAGGGCCGCAAGATCGCCAGGACGTTCTGGGGAGAGTCGTGGTGCAGGAACCTGGAGGCGTATAGCGACTACGTCAATCGCCTGCCTCGCGGCCGCGCCTATGTGCGCAACGGCTCGGTCATCGATCTAAAGATCGAACACGGGCGAGTCCGGGCGCTTGTCAGCGGCTCGAGCATGTATGAGGTCAAGATAGAGATTAAGCCCCTGGCGCACAAGAAGTGGACTGCGATCATGTCGCAGTGTGCCGGCAAGATTGACTCGATGGTCGAGCTCCTTCAGGGGACAATCTCGCGCGGTGTGATGGAGGTCGTGACCCGCAAGGGCGAAGGAATCTTTCCCGCCCCACAGGGCATCTCCCTGCGCTGCTCGTGCCCCGACTGGGCGACCATGTGCAAGCACGTGGCGGCAGTACTCTACGGCGTCGGTGCGCGCCTTGATCATGAGCCCCAGATGCTCTTCACGCTGCGGGGCGTCGAGCCCGCCGAGCTGATCGCTGCTGCGCTCACCGATGTGCCAACGACGAGGAAGAGCGGACGCCGACGCCTCTTGAACACAGATGACATGTCATCCGTCTTCGGGATCGCTCTAGACACGGAGGCTGTCTTGGACGGCGACAAGGCCTTCCGGCGCACGCGACGACGCAAGAAGCTTCCTAGCAAGAAGCCGACCAAGACCCGAGCGGCGGCGGCGCACAAGAAGCCGGGATCTCGTACCAAGGCGGTAAAGAAGAGCGCATCCGCCAAATCGGCAGGCAAGAAGAAGACCGCGTCGAAGAGAGCAAAGGCGGTCGCCGTCAAGATAGTGGCCAAGGAATCGGGTACGCGCAAGCTCAACGCGAGGAAGAAGACGGTCCGGAAAGTTACCGCCCGGAGGCCGAAGAAGACAGCGTCGTAGGAAACGGTCGGACAGACCAGCCCGCGACTCGATCTCCCGTCGGCCTACCATGACAATCGGCCCACCTGCCCGTGCCTTCCACTTATTGGTACTCCTCAGAAAGTGGATGTCGTTCCCGAGAAACCGTACCGTTCCTGGACACTTTCTTCGCGATGTTGCGCGACCACAAAGGGCGCGTGAGGTGCTGTCAGGTAGTGGGTGAACACCCCAATCTGATACCCAACATGCCGTGGTCATGGTGAAGTTCAGTCACGATATCTTGAGGCGACATCAGCTAGATCTTCGTCATCGTGGCAATACCCCTGCAGGCCCGCGCCAGCGGGATCGACCCACACACAAGCTGATGCGAACCCCCTTGTGCCGCAGCGTCAGGTCTCACACATTCCGACTGAGCTCTTGGATCCGCTGCCAGAACACCGGTGAGGGGGTTCGCTTCCTCGATTCCCACTGGTACACCACGGCCTTTCCCGCGGCACCGATCAGTCGCGCGAGCGCCGGCTGGCTGAGTTCGAACTCAGAGCGCAGGATCTTCAGCCGCACATCGTAGTCGGGTGGTACCGAAGGGAGCGGCGCCGGACAGGGCGCCTGGCCGGCAAAGCGGCGATAGTGTGTCCGGATGAACCTCTCCGCTGCAGCGCGCGACGCGACCTTGCGCGGTCGGCCGAAGACGGACTGCTCAGAGAAGTGGACGTCGAGCCGACCGGTGCGCGCCGCGGCTTGCAAGGTGCGGACGTGCACGCCCAGCTCGGTGGCGAGTTCGCTCAGCGGAAGGAGTTGCGTTTGACGCGCATGTTCAATGGTGGCTCTCCGTGCGCGCGGAAGGACGTGGGCGGGAACCGGTCGAAGGCCGCTGTCCCACATGCGAAACGTATTGACCGGTGTGTCGATAAGGTCGGCGAACCCTTGCTGCGTGAGGCCAGCGTTGCGCCGCAGGTCGCGCAGGAGGTTCATGACCTGTGACCATGCCATGGCTTCGGATAGCTGTAAAGCGATCCTCGGCATGTCGGGCCGAGGACCACGTTATCCAGCTGAGCTACTTCGCGTGGCGCGTGATCTCGGAAATGACGGAAACGCTAGGAAAGTCGAGTGCGGGAGTTCTGGCGCAAACTCGCCAGACTGATCACTTTGTTCGGTGAACATTCGCCGTCGATTTTTCTGCGATCCGAAATCCGAGTTTTCTTTAGGAAATGGCGCGCCCGGCAGGATTCGAACCTGCGACCCTCGGCTTAGAAGGCCCGCTGTCGGATCGGTTATCAATAGACGGTTATCGACCACGTCGCCTCGATGGTCTGGATCTCGCGAATTCATGCCGATTCTTGCCGAACTTCGCCGTTTCATCGCCTCGCACGCGATAACCGATCTCCGCTACGATGCACGTGAACGTGCCTGCCGCACCCGGAGCCGGCCATGAGGAGCCCGTTTTCCCTTGGTCGCGTTCTGACTTTCGTCACCACGTCCTCCGCCTCGTGCGCACGAACGTGCCCGAGATCATGGGGGACCTGCACACGATCACCGACCTGAGCGATCCAGACCAGATTCGGCGTGACATCGACGCATGCGCCACGTGGTGGCAGCTTGATAAGCCGTGGATCACGCGAACCATGCACCGCACCGTGCGTTTCTGGCGCCAGGCCCCGACCATGCGGGCCAGTCGGCAGCGGGTCCACACCGCACACATCTCCCTGACATGCGTGGAGGCCATGCCAGATGACGACTGACACCAGCGCGCAGCGCCTGCACCTGATCTGCGGCGCGATGACTGTGGGTCGTGTCTCTCTGCGTCAGCGGCGGTGGAGATCCACACCTACCGTGCGTTGGGACCGGTGGGACAGTCGTGCCGTCTCATGAGCCTCACATGCCGACCGCCAAGACCAGCGTGAGTGATCCGCTCCGCATCGCCCTGGTGACCCCCGACGGCACCCAGGGCCGGATCGGCATCACGCTGTGCCCCGGCAAGACGGATAACACCGCGAGGTTCGGTCCCTGGGCACGGGATCTCGATCTGGACCTCGATGTGATTCAGCACTGGGGTGCAACCGCACTGATCAGCCTGATCGAGGATCAGGAATTCGACCGCTTTTCGGTGCGCGGTCTCGGCAACGCGGTCGAGCATCGGTACATGGAGTGGTGGCATCTGCCGATCCCGGATGGGTCGCCACCGGGACCCGTCTTCGAGACCGCCTGGGGGGACGCGGGTGGGGCCATCCGTGACCGACTCCGATCGGGCTTCGACGTGCTGATTCATTGCCGGGGTGGTCTGGGTCGTGCCGGGACCATCGCCGCCCGACTGCTGGTCGAACTGGGCATGCGCCCGGACGAGGCGGTCCGCCGGGTGCGCGATGCCCGCGGGCCCGATGCCATTGAAACACCGGCACAGGAAGCCCATGTGCTGGAGTGTGTGGCACAAGCGTCGGCCGACCCATCCCGGACGATGGAGAGCATCCGGAACCGAGCGCTCGGGGCCTTCCTTGGGCTGGCGGTGGGTGACGCGGTGGGCACCACGCTCGAGTTTTCCCCCCGCGATGCGCAGCCGCGGTTGGTCGACATGGTGGGTGGCGGTCCCTTCGAGCTGACACCTGGGGCCTGGACCGACGATACGGCGATGGCGCTGGCGCTCGCCGACAGCCTGGCGGCGTCCGAGGCCCTCGACTGTCGGGACGTGATGGACCGCTTCGTCGGATGGCGGAACCACGGCGACTATTCCTACGCAGGGCGGTGTTTTGACATTGGGGCGACGACCAGCCAGGCGCTTGACCGGTATTTGCAGACCGGTGACCCGATCGCCGGCTCGACCGATCCTCGGAGTGCGGGCAATGGCTCGCTGATGCGGCTTGCCCCTGTCGCGCTTCGGTTCTGGGACGACCGGCCGCAACTGATCTCGACCGCAGCGGAACAGTCTCGCACGACGCACGCGGCCGGCGAAGCCGTGGATGCCTGCCGGGCCTATGCGGAGTTGCTCGCAGACGCTATTGCCGGCCGGCCGCGCGCGGCCCTGCTCGCCCCGAGACAGTTCGACGGGGTGCCTGCGGTCGCCCGTGTCCTGGCCGGCAGCTGGCGTGGACGGTCGCGGGACACGATCCGCTCCAGCGGGTACGTCATCCACACCCTCGAAGCCGCCATCTGGTCGGTCGCCCGCACCGCCGACTTCCGCGGTGCCGTGTTGCTCGCGGCCAACTTGGCCGACGATGCCGATACGGTCGCGGCGGTGACCGGCCAACTCGCCGGTGCGCTCTACGGCCTGACCGGTATTCCCGAGACCTGGCGTGATCGGATCGTCTGGAAGGATCGACTCCTGACCGCGGCTCGGCGGCTGCTGCCGGAATCCACGGGCTCGATTCAACGATCACGGTGACGACGACACGGTGCGTGCCTGCCACACCATTGGTGTGGATGCGGTGTGCACAATCGCCGACCCTGCATGGGGTGACAGTCGTCGATCGGACGATCACACCGGGCTCAACGGCCCGGTCGCGTCCACGCCGTCGTCCACGCCGAGCGTGCACGTTCAGCACCTCTCGGTTCCGCTCTGCCCGATCACCAGATCGGCGCGCCGGGAACGGTACACTGGAGTTTCGACGCCAGCGACTTGCGTGATGTACGTCTTTCTCGACCAGATCACCCATCGATACCCGGGCGTGACGTCGCCAGCCCTCGCCGGGGTGTCGCTCTTTGTCCGGTCGGGAGAGATCGCGGCCGTGGTCGGACGGCCCGGAGCGGGCAAGTCCACACTGCTCCGGATCGTTGCCGCGCATGGCGACCACGTGTTGATCGGGAACGCCGACCACCGCGAGCCGGGCGACGTGAAACCGGGCATCGTGCGTGGATGGCGCTTTTGCGATCCGTGGGATCGCTTTGCGCCGGAGTGGAGGCCGGAAGCATGGCGCGGCGTGCCGATCCTGCGCTACGCGTTCCCGAACATGGCGCTTGACGGTGCCGCCCGGGAGCCGCCCGGTTGTTATGGCGCCTCGCATATCGACAGCGAGGGCGTCAGGCACTTGCCTCCTCCATGGCAGGGGCCGCCGCCCAACGACGACGATCTACCAGACCTACTGCTTGTTGACGACCTCGTCGGCAACCCAGCGTTCGCGGACGCCGCTGCTCGTTGCGCGTGTGTGCGCGATCTGTATGGCCTCCGCTCGAGGCCCGAGTACCGGACGGTGATCTATGCGACGCGCGATGGAGAGGATGCGCTAGCGGTCGCCGATCGCATCGCGGTCCTGCATGACGGTCGGATCGTCCAGTGCGGGACGCCGGCGGAGGTGCATGATACGCCCGTGACCGAGCACGTGGCGCAGCTCTTCAGCCGCCCCCCTGCACACAGGTCGTCGCGTACATAGCAGCCAACTCCCGCCGCGCCGACATCTACCGTGCGATATTCTTGCAGGCTGGCGTGATCGTGGGGGCTGTCGTCGCCATCTTCCGGTTGCTCGGCTGACATCTGGTACCGCACGGGACGACACGCTCACGTTCCGGCTGTCGCGGGACGCTGTCACAGGACTATGACGAAGACGATCAACAAGGAGGAGTTCTTTGCCGATCCCGACGTTGCCGAGATGGCGGGTTGGGTGGCGGATCGCTTCGATGATGCGTCGGGATGGATGCACACCTGGGTCGACCGGAAGAATGGCCATCGCTGGAGCTGCTACGGTCTCCGTGATGCGTTCCTGCACTATCGATGGAATGGCGAGGCGTGGGCAGGGACCAAGACAGCACTCGACGCGTTTCGCTGTGAGCTCAGGGAGGCCGTCCAGACCGAGGATGTCAATCGCGTCGTCACGGTCTGTGAGAACATCCTGAAATGGGGCGGCGTGGCGGCGCACAACGTGCGCTATCTAGACCGACAGCAACCGGTTCTCGTGCGTGAACTTCAACACCTACACGATCTGTTGTCGAGAAACCGCACGCCGTCGAAGGGCGATCTGTGCCGCGAACCTGACAATCCGGCCACGGCATGCCGCATGAACGCGGGCTTCGTCAAGATCTACAGCCTGCTGTGCGACGACTGCGTCATCTACGACGGCCGCGTGGGCGCAGCACTGGGTCTGTTGGCGCGGCAGTTTTGCGAGGCGACGGGCCGCACGGTCGTACCCCCCATCCTGGCGTTCGCCTTCGGCACGCCGAAGGAGGCACCAAACACGAAATATGCCAAGCTACGCAACCCCAGTCGCGGCACCCTGCGGTTTCCGAGCTTGCGACCGGATGCCCGATTCCACACCGTTCAGGTGATGCGGGCAAATTGGTTCATTCGCCGCGCGCTGGATCACACTCCACACGTCTTCAGCGCTGGCGAGGCAGGATTCCATGAACTTGCTGCCGGGTTGTTCATGGTCGGCTACGACCTCCGGGACGCGTGATGGCAGCGGTGTTCCCAGTGGAGCGGACGAGTCGGTTCCGAATCATGATTGTCGATACAACCCCAGCCGCCTCCAGCCCACCGCGCGCCGTATGCGACCCCCCTGTGGAGACCAAACCGGAGCGCCGCCAAACGCAGCTCGGCCGCCATCGAGCACGATCGTAGGGGAGTCGTACAGTCGAAGTCCGACCATCCCGCCGGGTGCCTCATGGGCCTCGGCCCGAACCACTGCGAACGCCGAGAATGTGCTCTCGCCGTTCCTGAATCAACACGACGCCAGGGACTCCGGGGCGGCGATCGCGCACCCTCGGCACAGGTGAACGTCGACCTCGCTGATTGCGAACGAGCCCTCGATCACCGACGTGCTCGGTGCGAGGAACGATCCCCCGTCGCCACGGAGGGTGCGCGCTTCCGACGTGCTCGCGGCGCACCCATCCCTGCGAAGAGCGCCGCCAAGCTCACGCCGAGGCCGCGTGACATGCGGGTCAGCGTGCTGAGCTTCAGGTCGTACTGGGCTCGCTCGATGCCGCTGATGTGAGTCCAGTGCAGATCGGCACGTTCGGCGAGTTGCTCCTGTGACCAGACCCTGAGCGGTCCTGAGCTTGCGCACCTGCCGCCCGAGAGCCCGACGCACGCCATCCACGACTGAGTATCGTGGAGGGAACGACTGGACTGGACCATAGAACGCATTCTATACTCCGGCGGTGCTTCCGTCATCAAGTGTTGGTGAAGAGAGCTTAAGCCCTAATCATCCAGATACTTCCAGCCGATTTTGACGCTGGCACCTCTCTGGCACTGAATATCTAGTCTAAGCGGTTTGGTTAGAACGAGATAAGGGCGGGGTAGCAACAGTTGATGGCGGAAGCACCAAACGTCGACCTCGCTGATGTCGAACGAGCCCTCGATCACCGACGTGCTCGGTGCGAGGAACGCACACCCGTAGCCACGGAGGGTGAGCGCTTCCGACGTGCTCGCGGCGCAACAATCCCTGCGAAGAGAGCAGACAAGCTCACCCCGAGGCCGCGTGACACGCGGGTCAGCGTGCTGAGCTTCAGGTCGTACTGGGCACGCTCGATGCCGCTGATGTGGGTCCAGTGCAGATCGGCGCGTTCGCCCAGCTGCTCTTGGGACAGACCCTGAGCGGTCCTGAGCTTGCGCACCTGCCGCCCGAGCGCCCGACGCACGCCGTCCACGACTGAGCATCGTGGATGGAACGGCTGGACAAGACCATAGAACGCGTTCTATGGTCCAACCAGCATGGCCACCGGCCGGCAGATCCAACTCACGAAGCAAGTCGGCGAGTATTTGGTCGCCGCCGAGTTGTCGCGACGGGGGCTGCTGACCGCCACGTTCGCCGGAAACGTGCCCGACTACGACATCGTGGCGACGGGATGTCGTGGGAAGACGGCGCTCGTCCAAGTCAAGGCGATCGCCGGACCCTCATGGCAGTTCGACATCCGGACATTTGTGGACGTGCGCTGCACGGCCGGAGCGCAGACGATGGGGCAACCGACGACCCCTCCAGCCGGCGACCTCATCTGCGTGTTCGTTCGACTCCACACGGACGGAGCGGACCGCTTCTACGTGCTCCGCTGGCCGGAACTCCAGCGCGTGCTCATCAACGGCTACCGGGACTACCTGGAGCGCCACGGCGGTCGGCGACCACGGCGAGCCGATTCCTTCCACACGGCCTTGCGGGAGCCGGACATCAAGTCGTTCCTGGACAACTGGTCGCTCTTCGACGCGTTCACGGAGGTCTCAAAGACGGATCCTGGTACGCCAGGCGGCCCCAGCGCGCCCCACTAGCCGCCGCCGGTGCCGGCCGCGACTGGGGCGGGGTTCCCTCAACGACGACGCGCGGGCGGCGCGCCGGTGGCTTTTCACGGACCCGATGGCTCGATCCCATCCTTGGCCGCGAGACCGTTGACCAGCCAGGCCACGTCGGGATCATGGGAGAGGGGGGCCACGAGCACCGGCCGCGCGGGCGGGTGTCGGAGCCATCGCCGTGGTCGCGCTCGTCGTTCACGTTCCTGCCGGGCCGCACGGTGGGGCGGGAGCACCGGCCGACCTCGCGCTCCGTATATGTGCACTCGGCCGCCACTCGTGGCTCCCCACACATCGCCGTCCCTTCGCCTCCGCACATTTCCCTTCCCTGTGCGGCCCACCAGAGCGAATGTGGACGGACGCCGCCTGCTCGCGGCCGCCACCAAGGAGGGACCTAGCCCATGACCCCGCACGAGACCGGCTCGACCGCCACCCCCGGTACCTCCCGCGCGACGGCACCGCCGGCGGGTACGTTCGGCCCCGAGGGGCCGACCCTGGGAGACCTCATCGACAGGACTACCACGTCCGGCAGTTCCGGTCCCAGAGCACCGCCCGCGGCCGCACCGCCCATCTCACCGCGTTCTTCGGCCGCGCCGCGCGGGCCGCCGCGCTCACCACGTACCGGATCCGCCAGTATCAACTCGCCCGGCGCGCCGCCGGGGCCGCCACCGGCACCATCAACCGCGAGACCTCGGCGCTCCACCGCATGGGCACACTCGCCGTCCACTGGGGCTGGCTCGACACCGTGCCCGGCTTCCCCGACCGCCTCCGCGAGAATCCTCCCCGCCAGGGCTTCTTCGAGCACCCCGAATACCTCGCCGTTCGCGCCCACCTGCCTACCCCGTGGCAGGACATCCTCGATCTCGCCTACTACTCCGGCTGGCGCAAGCAGGAGATCCTCGGCCTCACCTGGGACGAGATCGACAAGGCCGGCGGCGTCATCCGGCTCTCGCCGGCCCGCTCGAAGACGCTGGTGGGGCGGATTCTCCCCATCTCACAACCCATCGCCGAGGCCCTGGCGCGGCGGCGGGCACGCCGCGACCCCGACAGCCCGCTCGTCTTCCACCGCGACGGCATCCCCGTCCGCCGTTGGCGCACGGCGTGGCGCACCGCCTGCCAGGCCGCTGGGGTGCCGACTCGCTTCCTTCACGATTGTCGGCGTACCGCCGCCCGCAACCTGATCCGCGCGAATGTCCCCGAACGGGTCGCCATGCTCCTGACCGGGCACAAGAGCCGCGCCATCTTCGACCGTTACAACATTATTAATGAGCAGGAACTGCTCGACGCCGGAGACCAGCTGGTCGCCTATCTGGCGCAGCAGGCGCAGGCGGGGCCAGCCCGTCGGCGGCCCCACACGGCCGGCGCCGCCGCCCCGCGCATCGCATCACCCCTCCGCCTCGTACGACGCACCACCGCATAAGGGCGCACGGCCCCCTGGCACCGGTACGCGTCCGGGGGCGGCAGTGGCCGGACACCGCCCGCCTGTGCGCCGCGGCTCACGCACCGGCCACAGGTACGAACCGGCCCGCGATCGTGGCACACGCGGCGCCGGGGCGTCCAGCGGAGTCGCGGCCGTCGCAACGCCCACGACGGCGGCGTCCGCAGCGGCCGGCCTCTCCCGCGGTCGCCGCCCCGGCCGCGAGCCGTCGCGCTGACCACCTACCAGATCCGCCAGTACCAACTCGCCCGGCGTGGGCGGCTGCGAAACATGGTGGCCGCGGCAGGCGTGGCTGGAGGAAGCTCCACCTTGGCGTCGATCAGTCAGGCGTGATCCTTGTCCACACGCTGACCGGGGCGACGGGTGATGATGCGACCACCGCCCTCGATCTGCTCACTGCGGTCGAGGGTCCTCTCGTGCGCGTCACCGCTGACGCCGCCTCTGACACGGTCGCCGTCGACGAAACGGCGCGGCGTTGGTGCGCTGATTCAGCGCGGTGGGCGAGCAGTGGCCGGCATGTTGACCATCGCGACCGCCGGCGGGTCATGATCTCGATGTGAAGTCGAGAGTGTATCCGAAGTACAAGACAACGTATCGCGTCGGGAACTGGGCCGAGTACGACCGAGCCCTCGTGCGGCGAGGCGACGTCACCCTCTGGCTCACGCCCGACGCGATCGCCACGTGGGCAGCGGCTGGCGTCGGCAGGCGGAGCGGGCAACTCCAGTATGCCGATCTCGCCATCGAAACCGCCCTGACGCTCAGTCTCCTCTTCCACTGACCGTTGCGTCAGACCGAGGGCGTCTTGACCTCGATCTTCGGGATGCTGGGCGTCGATCTCACGGTCCCCGATCACACCACGCTCTCGCGACGCGGTCAGCATCTCGCCCTCGCGCTTCGGCGCGCCCGCCCGGGCACCAGCCTGCACCTCATCGTTGACAGCACCGGACTGTCCATCGTCGGCGAAGGTGCGTGGGCCGCGGCGACACATGGGGGCCGAGGGCGACGCGGCTGGAGGAAGCTCCATCTCGGCGTGGACGGATCCCGTGTGATCGTGGCCTGCGCGCTGACTGAGCCGACGGCCGATGACGCGATTACGGGGATCAGTCTGGTCGACGAGGTGGAGGGACACCTCACCAGAGTGACGGCGGATCCGGCCTACGACACGCTCGCGTGCTATGGTGCGGCCGGTGCGCGAGGGGCGCGGGTCGTGGTGCCGCCGACCAAGACCGCGTCGTTGTCTCGACGGGGCGCCCGATCAGGTGCCCGCGATCGGACGATCAGGAGGGTGAAGGCGCTCGGACGGCGACGGTGGACGAAGGCGTCTGGTGACCATCAGCACGCGCGCGTGGAGCATGCGTTCGTCCGGTACACGTCGATCGTCGGCGACTGTCTTCGGGCACGCCGTTCATCGGGGCAACGGCGTGAGGCCGTGCTCGCGTGTCACGTTCTGAACCGGATGACCGAGCTTGGCAGACCCGTCTCGTACCGCATCGGTAGGTGACGGGCTCGACGGTTTGAAGCGCGTAGGCCTGCCCGCATCCGCGCACCAACGCCAGTGCGAGGCTTCGCGATCCAGATGATCTGCCCGGTGTGCATCGCAAAGTGCTCCACGGCGTGGTAGAGGCCCCGAAGCGCGTGACGGTGAAGCCCTGGATCTCCACGCGCGTCTCGAGCGTGGCCAAGTCGAGCCGCGCGAGCACTGCGTCGGCGTCGGCCACCGCGCGTGACAGGTCGGCGAGCAGGTCGGCCTTCGTCGGTGTGTCTTCCGGTGCGAACTCCAGGTGGCGCTGGCGCGAGGCCGGCGTTCCGCCCAGGCCACTGCCGGAGGCATGGTATTGTCAAGTTGAGCCTGACGGCCGTTTCTGATGCCCATCATGGCGGGTTCGCGACGGGCTGGGGCCCAGTATCTTGGGGGTAGATCGATTAGCTTTTCGTCAACTTGACAATACCCTCCGCCGGGTGCCGAGTGTGACTGCTCACGGTGCTCGATGCAGGGAATCGGGAGGGGCGGGAGGTGACCGTGGGCTCTCGCTGCCGAGCCGTCCTGGTGTCCGCGTGTTGGACGAACTCGTGGCTGTCCGCGGCGGCCCGATGGCCCGGCGGACGAACAACGGGGCGGATGTACGGCGCAGCCGGTTCATCGAGCGGTGCGCCGTCGTTCGGCTCCTCATGGGAGGCTGAGCACGCTCGATGGCAGTGCGCAAGATTCTGCGGATAGGCCATCCGCAACTGCGACTCGCAGCCAAGGCTGTCGAGCGGGTCGGCGGCGAAACGCTTTCGGCCCTCGTCAACGACATGCTGGATACGATGCAGGCTTTCGACGGGGCGGGATTGGCCGCACCGCAGATCGGCGTGCCGCTTCGCGTGGTGATCTTCGGGATTGACAAGAATCCCCGCTATCCGGATGCGCCGCCTATCCCGCTGACGATCCTGCTCAATCCGGAGTTCTCGCCCGTCGATGAAGCGATGGATTCGGCGTGGGAGGGATGCCTGAGCGTGCCCGGCATGCGCGGCTTGGTACTACGCTATACCCGGATCCGCTATCGTGGGCTGGGTGCGGACGGTAGGGAGCTGGAACGAGAGGTAGAGGGGTTTCATGCGCGTGTGGTCCAACATGAGTGCGATCATCTCGACGGCACCCTGTATCCAGACCGGCTCGAAGATCGACGGATGTTCGGCTTCATCGAAGAATTGCAGGTTGCCCACCTGCTCAGGAGTGACGTGCGACGGGAGTCGGAGAGCACGTCGGCCTAAGCGGGAACCTGACGCTGAGCACTTCGAGCTGTTACGCTGGTCCGCTTCCCGAAAGCCGGAACGTAGACTTCGCTACACGGCGAGGTGTCAACGACTGAACTGTTGGCGCGCAGAACCCGCAGCCGTGCCCGCTTCGACGCCTGGAATACGAGAAGCGTCCCGAGGTACGCGGTAAGCGCCCAACCCCCACGCTGTTGTGGTCGAGCGGTGCTCTCGCGGCAGCCTCTTGGGCGTAAGGTGCAGATAATGAGCCGCCCCCTCGTGCGGCCTCTCGGTAGTAGAAGCTGAGAAGTCCGCCAAGGCGCTCCCGCCGCTCAACGTCGGCGTCCGGGTTGACCGGAGGTGGCGGTCGCTGCAGGAGTTGGTTGTCGCGGCCCTGATGGTTTCTCTCGTGATGGTCATGTTCGACGAACTCGTGGACGAGCTGGCGTACATGAGCCTCGCCAAGCGGGACCACGCGACGGAGACACTCCTCTTTGATCGAGCGGACGAACCGCTCGGCATAGGCGTTGAGATTGGGACTCTTCGGTGGCAGCCGAATCGGCTGGACACCGCCACCCGTCAGGATCTCGCCGAAGACACGCGTGTACAGGGGATCGCGGTCGTGGATCAGAGGGGCCGCGGTCCGCAGACAGCCCTCCACCGGGTCGGTCAGATTGCGGGCCAGTTGCTCCATCCACGCGCCGTACGGCTGCGGGTGGATCCCGGCGATGGTCACGCGGCGGGTCTCTCGCTCGATCACGAAGAAGACGAGGTACCGCTTGAGCCCCGCCAGCGTGAGCACCTCAACCGTGAACAGATCGCCGGCGGCCAGGCCGTCCCAATGCGCCTGTAAGAACGCCTTCCACGGCGTTCGTCGGACCCACTCGGGAGCCGGTTCGATCCCGTGGTCGTGCAGAATCCGCTTGACCGTGTTCCGGGCGATGTCGGGGCCGAGATTCGCGAGCGCGCCACGGATGCGCGTGTACCCCCCCCCCGTGGATTCGCGACCGCCATCCGCACCACGAGGTCGGCCACCTCGCGTGGCGTTATCGGCCGGCCTCGACGTCGGCGGGCGTTGCCGTCGTCCTTCCGGGCAATCAGCCTCCGGTACCAGCGGAGAATCGTGTCAGGCGTGACGATGCCGGCGACCTGCGCCAGAATCCGCCGGCCGAGTGTCTGGCCTCGCACCGCGAGTCGACGGCGCTGGGCGTCGTTCAGGCGAAGTGGACGTGGGCCAAGGTGCTCCCGGAGGACCCGATTCTCCTCCCGGAGATAATCGATCACGTCTTCCTGGTGGCGGTTCACCCAGCCAGCGGCCGTGAGTATGAGGACGCGCAGAGCGTCGGGCATTCCCTGAGGCTACTGGGGGAGCAGCCACTCGCACCGACCTTGTTTCGCCGATTCGCCAACCTCGGCCGCTTTGTTGCACCATACGGGATCTTCGCGCATGGCTTGCCGCCGGTCTTCCTTTTCCTGGCCGGTGTACTGGCCGAAGAGAATGGGAAACGTGCGCCCGGTGTTCCTCTCGTAGTTGTCCTTGTAGGTGTTGAATTCGTTGCTCTGCGAGTTGATCAGCGCGTTCATCGGATAGACGATGAGCGCGGCTACCCCCGCAGTGGCCGGATTGGCGAGCAGGTGATTGAAGATTGTGCCGATGTAGGTCAGTGACTTGCCTGAACCGGTCCCCGAAGTGACGACGAAGTCGGTGCCGGCTTGTTCGTAGGCGGGATTGAACTGCAGGAGGGGCTGTGGCCAGAGGCGCCCCTCGGAGAGTGAGGCTTCGACTGTGCTTGCGATTTCTGAGTCGGAGATGTTGATGAAACTCCGAATATACTGCGCATAATCAGCAACGATCTGTCTGTGGGTGTCGAAGACGTTCATAGTTCTGCTCATTTCGAGTCAGGCGGCGATCGTGACTGCATCCCACGTAAGGAAAGAACGACCTCGTAGCTCCCGATGATGCGCCGCTCGCACCAGCGAGTCGCGTTTCATCGGCCAAGTCTGCCACTCTCCCACTGAAGGTGTTTTTGGGCAGGCACTTGAATTGGGTCAGCCGGACCTTGGCCAGGCCCCAGAAGCCTTCGATGCCGTCGCCTGCATCCCGTCTGTCAGGAAGAACTCTTTAACCCTGGACGGGATGTGTCCATGAATCCAAATTAGAACTCTATTCTGACCCATTAGCGCCCCATCCCTGACGTGAGGCTAGGGCATACCCTGGTGAACATCTGGCAGGCACTTGGGATTGCTTTTCGCGACATGGCTCGGCACCGTGCGCGCTACCAGCCCCAGCCGTAGTTGAGGCGTGCGTCATGGTCACCCCGGCCACGCGCGGCGCCTTGTGTGGCCGGCTCCCGGCGCGGTGTTCATGGTGTCGGCGGGTCGCTGAGGTAGTCCCAGATGGTGTAGGCCATTGTCCGCATGCCCACCGGCAGCGCGCCGTCGGCGGCGCGGAACGTCGGCGAATGGTGATCACCCGACGTTGTGCCGGGTGCCAGGGTGCCGAGCAGGTAGAAGAACCCCGGCACCTCATTGGCGAAGCGCGAGAAGTCCTCGCCGGCCATCCAGGGATCGGCGACCGTGACCTGGCCCTCTCCGAGGGCGTCGACCAAGCTGGGAACCGAGTGCTCGGTCAAGACCGGGTCGTTGATCGTCACCGGGACGATCCGGTCGTAGGCGAGCTCGAATGTACCACCGCCTGCCCGGGTGACGCCGTCCAGGATCTCCCGTATCCGCCGTTCCACGGTGTCCTGCACCACGGGATCATACGTGCGGACCGTGCCCTCCAGCGCCACCTCACCGGGGATGATGTTGAACCGCGTGCCGCCGTGGATCATCCCGACGGTGACCACGCTCGGAGCCAGCGGCGACAGGGTGCGTGACCGGATGGTCTGGAGCGCCGTGATCGCCTGGGCCGCCATCACCACCGGGTCGATACCTAGGTGCGGGGCGGCGCCGTGCGATTGGCGCCCGCGGATCGTGATCCGGAAGTGGTCGACCGCAGCCAGAGCGCCGCCGGGCGTATAGGCCGCTCGGCCGACGGCGAGCTGCGCGCGCGCATGGAGCCCGAACACCGCGTCCGGCCGGAGGTCGGAGAAGACGCCCTCAGCCAGCATCAGGGCCGCGCCCCCTTCCTCGCCCGGTGGGGGACCTTCTTCAGCCGGTTGAAACAGGAACATCACCGTGCCCGGCAGGTCGTGCTGGCGCGCTTTCAGAATCGCCGCCACGCCGAGCTGCACGGCGGTGTGCACGTCATGCCCGCACGCGTGCATGACGCCGACCTCCTGTCCCAGGTACATGGTCCGGCGGGTGGACCGGAACGGCACGTCGGTCTCTTCGGTGACCGGCAGGGCATCCATGTCGGCACGCACTGCCACCACAGGTCCGGGTTGCTCACCTCGCAGGACCGCCACCACCCCGGTGTGGGCGACGCCGGTCCGGATGTCATCGAAACCGACCGCGCGTAGATAGTCGGCGACCAGCGAGGCCGTGGCCACCTCGCGGTTGCCGAGTTCCGGGTGGGCGTGGATCTGATGGCGGATCTCGGTGATCTGCGGCACCAGCCGTTCCACCTCGTGGTCGATGTCGGGATGCTGCGCGCCGGCCGGCCCGGCGACCAGCCACATGACGGTGGTCGCGATGACGAGACGCATCGCTTTATTCTACGGCGACTCGTGTCCGGCCAGAAGGCTCCCGGCGCGCGCATGGGACGCAGGCCGCGCAAGATAACGGCCTCGTGCTGTGCCCGTCGGTGCGCTGATAGACACCCGGGACGTCACGCATCCCGCCCGTGGGCGCACGATCTGCAGATGTCCGTGTAGAGGGCCGGCCGACGCCATGCAGTCCGAGGTGCCACGTGCGCCCGCATGATCGAGAAGACGAAGTACGCGTCGTGCAGCCGGTCTGAGACCGGCACAGGGAAGGTGTCCCGTATCCGGGGTCAGTCACTCGTGGTAAATGGGATTGGTCACGCGTAGATAGGCCCGGCCGGAGCGATCACGAGATCGGAGAGTTCGCTCCTGACCAATAAAGAATTGGTCCTTCCGGGTTTAGCGTGGGTAGAGGTCGAGCCCTCCGCAGTGAAAATAGAGGTGCTTCCGTCATCAAGTGTTGGTGAAGAGAGCTTAAGCCCTAATCATCCAGATACTTCCAGCCGATTTTGACGCTGGCAGCTCTCTGGCACTGAATATCTAGTCTAAGCGGTTTGGTTAGAACGAGATAAGGGCTGGGTAGCAACAGTTGATGGCGGAAGCACCCGAATTTCCACAGCGCACGGGACAACCCCAATGAGCAAAACGAGCAAAGCTTTGCGTCGTAAACGCAGGAGGGCCACGCTCACACCATTTCGCGAGCTTCTCTCCGGGTACGGTGCTCTATCCCTAATTCGGCTGATTGAGGCTGCTTCAGTCTCTCCCATGGCCGCTCATTGTGCCCCCTCGCTCGGGAGGCTGTATCTCGACACCATCCGACTTTGGCCCAACGGACCCCCCTGTGCCAATAATCTGTGAGACAACCTCCCTGGTGAGATTAGTGTAGGGGCGGGGAAGGTTGGAGAGATGACTCGCATGCCAGAGGCCGGGTGCTTCCGGGGGATGTCCCAGTAGCTGTTGAAATTTGAAGCGGCGGCTCCTTCACTGGTCGTGCTATACGACCGGTGACTAAACCGAGGTGAAAGCCTCCCAGCAAAGGAGCCGCCATGAAGAAGCAGTCTCACACAGTCCCTCGTCGTCGCCAATCGGCATCCCCGGCGTCGCGCCACTTGCCGTTGGTTGACATCCTCATCGATGCACAGGCCGAGCTGCAGGAGCTGGTCATCGCGTCTGGCTTACGGGTGCTCGAGGCGATGCTCGAAGAAGATCGGGCTGCCGTGTGTGGCCCCCGGTATGCGCATCAGCCGGCCCGGCACGCGTATCGCGCCGGCCATGCTCCGAGCCAAGTCGTCCTGGGCGGGCATAAAGTCGCGATCCGTCGGCCCCGAGTGCGGCGCGACGGCATGGAGGTGCCGCTGCCCACGGCCCAGGCGTTCACGGACGCGGACCCGCTGAACCGGCGCGTCGTCGACCAGATGCTCATCGGCGTGGCGACCCGCCAATATGCGCGGAGTCTCGAACCGCTGGGCGCGAACATCACGACGCGGGGCACCAGCAAGAGTGCGGTCAGTCGACGCTTTGTGGCGCAGACCCAGGCGCAGCTGGACGCGTGGCGCGCGACACCGCTCGACGCGCTGGACCTGGCGGTGCTGCTGATCGATGGGGTCCAGGTCGGCGGGCACTGTATCGTGGTGGCGCTGGGCATCGACACAACGGGGACCAAACACCCGCTCGGCCTCTGGGAAGGAGCCACGGAGAATGCGACGGTCTGTCAGGGCCTGTTGACCAATCTTGCGAGTCGCGGGCTGCGCACCGACCGGAGCCTCCTGGTGATCGTCGATGGGGCGAAGGCCCTCGAGACGGCGGTGACCCAGACGTTCGGCCGGGCCGCCGTGGTGCAGCGGTGTCAAGTGCACAAGGGCCGGAACATCCTGGAGCATCTCCCCGAGGCACAACGTCCGTGGGTGAAGGCAATCCTTACCCGCGCCTACACGAACGCCACCGTCAAGACGGCGAAACGACTGCTGCAGGACCTGGCTCGCCGCTGGACACCGACCACCCGAGTGGGCCTGTCGGAACGCCTCCAACGATCGCTCGCCACCACGAACGCCATCGAGAGTCTGCTCAGCCGCACGCGCCATGTGAAGCGCAATGTGAAACGCTGGCGCGGTGGGACGATGGTGCTGCGGTGGGTGGCCGCCGGCGTGCTCGAAGCCGCGAAGGGGTTCCGCCGGGTCAAAGGATGTCAAGATATGCCGGCGCTCGTCGCCGCCCTCCGGGCGCGTGACGCGCGGCTGGGTCTCGGGGAATCGTCAGCGATGGTCGCGTAGTCGTGAACCGAGCCGCCGTTGAATTTCAACAGCGCACGGGACATCCCCTGCTTCCGTCATCAAGTGTTGGTGAAGAGAGCTTAAGCCCTAATCATCCAGATACTTCCAGCCGATTTTGACGCTGGCAGCTCTCTGGCACTGAATATCTAGTCTAAGCGGTTTGGTTAGAACGAGATAAGGGTGGGGTAGCAACAGTTGATGGCGGAAGCACCGGAAAACACACCCACGGGGACCATGGGCCAGGGTGAGCTCGTAGAAATCCATCTTGGCGGAGTCCTTTAGCAGAACCCCACCACGATCCTCTGAGCGACGGAGTTCGATGTACTCCCGTACGGGTAGTTCCACCGAAGCACATAACCTGTAGATGTCGTGGCCATTCAGTTGGACGACGTATTCCTTGCAGCAACTGACTTCACAGCCAACACACGGAGTCAAGCCCATTCCTAGTTGGAACTCTCCGCGGCTCCTGATGGCTTACGCGGCTTTCGTCGTCGACGTCGTCGTGTCGATCTTCAGCTCTCGCTTCAATGCGTCACGAAGCGTAGGCAGGTGCCGGTCGCCCATCACCTTGCGTAGGCGGGGCTCGATGTCCAGGAGCGCCGTGGCCAGCCAGCGCTGGCGTTGACTTGAGTTCTGCCAGTGATCGACCTTCGCACAGCGCTCCTCAATGAGCGCGTTGATAGACTCGAGGCCGTTCGTCGTCTTCAGCGACCGGCCCAGCACGCCGTACACCCCGAGGCGATGCAACGTCAGGGTCTCGTCGAGGCCTTCCGCCAGACTGCCGGCCGCCGAGTGGTTCCGATCCTCCAGCTCATGCTGGAGCGACTGGAGGGCGGCGAGGGCCTCGTCGTACTCCGGACGGTTGTAGGCGCGCTGGAGACGCTGCCGCCACACCGGCTGCTCACGCTTGGCCACGTCACTCACCACGTTCTCGCGCTTGTGCCATTGACACCGTTGCACCAGGGCGCGGTGGCGGAAAGCGTGTCGCACAGCCGCCCGGAGCCCCTTGCCGCCATCCACGATCACCAGCAGCCCCTGGGAGACATCGAGGCCCCGCTCGACCAGGGACCGGAGGAACGGGGTCAACACCTTCTCGTTTTCGGTGTCCGTCTCGACAAAGCCCAGGAAGCGTTTCTCCCCCGTCATCGTGATGCCCAGCGCGACGACCATCGTCGACTCGGCGAACGTCTTGCCGTCCAGCACCAGGGCGACGACGTCCTCCCGGGACAGGTCCCGCTCTTGGAGCGCGCGGAGCTTGGCCGCGCTGGCCTCGATGAACGCCCGGGACACGGTCGACCCCGATCGCCCCGGGAATCGCCTCGGCGGCCGCCGCGTAGTTGCGGCACGAGATCCCATACAGCACGCGCCGCAGCAACAGGTCATTGACGGCGCGATCGCCATGCAGCGCTTCGTACGACCGCAGTGGAATCTCGCGCGCCGTGACATGGCGACTCCGGGGCACGCGAATCGGCACGCGCTGGCCGGCCAACCAGACCGTCCCGGGGTTGCTCCCATGACGGCGCCCGCCGACTGACGGGTCTTTGCGGGCGTCGCGTTCGCCAGCCAGCGCGGTCACTTCCTCGTCGAGCAACTCCTCGATGTGCAGCAACCCCAGCGGAACCAAGGACCGGATCAACTCCACCTTGGCATCAACCTCCAGCTCGGCGTACCCCTCTCGGTCGATGACGTCGACCGCGCCCAATGTGCAACCTTTCTTGCGCTTCCTGACCGATCGTAGGACACGGCTCATCTCGGTTCCTTTCTCTCGTGGCGTGATGGTCGTCTCGCAACGTCATCAAACCACAGGGTTGGGAGCCGCTTCAATTTCCAACTAAGTTTCGCTCACACTCAACACACGGGCTCTGATTGAAGACCGGGAGAATATTTTCTCGGGAGGAGGCTCGGACCACGTCGCGTGAACCCTCGGCGTGGGTGATGGAAGAGCGCGGCCTCATAGGCGCAGCTGCTCAGGTCGCGATCGAGCCTTGTAGACCTCGCCTATGCCGCCTTCGCCGATGAGGGCCGTCACGTCGTAATGGCCGAGTCGGGAGCCGACTTGAAGGGCCATGGACTGTAAGGCGCTGGACTGCCGCCATTCTACGTCGAAGCAGGAAGCGGCCCCACAGGGTATGTTACGCACGATGCTTGCCGACACGCCTATCCCGCTGCGTCGAGAACCCCCAAACGAACCTCAGCCGGAGCCCGAGCCAAATCCGAAACGGGACGAGCCACCGCCCCCGGATATGCCGCCGCCGGTCCCGCCGACACCGCCGCCGAGTCAGCCAAGTCTGTGACAGCATCTTCGAGAATGACGATGCGCGTCTTGTAGACGGTGTGATCGTTCAGCTTCAGCGTGGTCTCGGCGTTAGCCGGGTGTCCCCTTGGACTTGAGTTGGGCGTCGTTTTCCTTGAGAAAGCTGCGAATGTCGTCAGCGGCGTCGAGCAGCCGTGCCCATTGCTCCTTGTAAAGCGACACAGGGAACCGACCCAACCCATACACGGAGAGCGCACCTTTCGGGCTCACCTTCATACTTAAGCCTCGCTCGTGCGGCCTCTTGAGCCGTTCGTTCTCTGCCCGCAGTCGCTCGATTTCTGCCTTCAGATCGTCGTCAGTCATGGTGAATACCTAACGGGTTGGCTCAGCCCGCCGTAGCGCAGTCGCTCGTCAGGGCACAGGTTTCCCTGCTCCGCGCTATGAGAACAAAGAGTTGCCGGGACTTCGACCAGTTCGAGGACGAGTGCCTGCTGGCCGTCTGACTCCTCGATTCCGTGTATCGCAGCAATGCCGGGATGGTTTCGCTACACTGACCCGTCTGACCTGCTCCCTAGCTCTTGGATCGGGTTATCAACGCGAACACGATTCCTGCGAGAACAAGAACCACTGGTGCCAACAGACTAAGTCCAAACAGCAGCGTAGTGAGCGCACTTGCAGTGCTAGGCATGTCCCAGCCTCCTTAACGACACCCAGGTGTTACTCGCGGTCTCTACGCACCTCTCCCCACCCCTCGGGACGACGGGTGACCGCATCCGAGCCAAACGCGCCGACCAAAGCCGAGCTGCACTGGCCCTCCTTGGGCTGTGATGGGTTGACCAGGCCGATCATACGGGCACTGGTGTCCGGGTCAAGCTCGTGAACAGAACAGCGTGCAGCGATATGACTCGAAGGACACTACGCCTGCGCCGGGAAGTTCATTTTCTTCAGGAGGGCCCCGAAGCGGGGGTCGGAGCGGAGCGGGTCGAGCGGAGGCTATGTGTTGCGTTTCAACACATCCGCAAGATTGGCAAACGGCTTATAGGTCGACGTGGGTTCTCGCTCCTCGCCCGGGGTCGCCGCCCCATACGCGTCAGCTACCTGCTGCCGCGCGTGCTCGTTTTCGTGACAGTAGAGACACAGCAATTCCCAGTTGCTCCCATCGGGTGGATTGTTGTCGTGGTTATGGTCCCTGTGATGGACCGTAAGCTCGCGAAGCTTCTTGCCGCTGAATTCGCGACCGCACCGCGCACAGATCCAGGGATATATCTTGAGCGCTTGCTCCCGATAGGTATTGGCCCGTTGATCGCGGTAGCGCTGTGCCTCGACAATAATCGGGTCCCGGCTGTCGTTCTCTGCTTGGGTCTTCTTTGATGACATGTGCGCCTCCTCGAAGCGCCTGTTCTGTCCTGGGAAGAGTGGACGGGTGGACTATGCTGCGCGCCGATGCCCATGCCGCCTTCGCCGATCTTGGCGGTGACGTCGTAATGGCCGAGGGTGGTGCCGGGTTGTAAAGGCATGACCTTGCAATCTAGAAGGCTATCGCTCCGAGCTTCAGCAAGTCTTTCAGATAGGCCGTCACGTTCGACCTGTTTCTCTTGAAATAGAACGTTCGACCTTGTCCGTTGTCGCTGACGTGGTAGCACTCCCATCGCTCTTGCCCCAACTCATTAAGCTGCTCGTCCACTTGTGCAAGATCAGCGGGCGACACATGAAGTGAGGTGTATTCGATGGCCCAGAGCGCCTGGAGTTCTTCCTCCGACAGCTCTCGCAATTCCTCGGCTCTCGTTCGTGCGCCCTCAATCGCCTCCTGAGCCTGGCCTCTCAGGTCAGGCAGCGGAGCTTGCTGACATCCAATAGAAAGCAAAGTAACAAAAAGGGCAATCAGTGTGGTTCTCATCTTCATCTCACTCTCTGCTGTCATGGTCTTCTGTGATCTGAGCGACGCCGTAGTGGTTCAAACTGGCACCGACGTAGGCCTTTCGTTGGAACTGGCGTCAGGCGATCAGGATCGCCCACGAACCTTGCTGGCAGGGTTTTCAGCGCCACTTGCCCGTAAGGTGCGTTTAATCGGTCGACCCCTCATGCGGCCTCTCGATTGTAGAAACTGAGTAATCCTCCGAGGCGTACCCGCCGCCGAACGTCGGCGTCCGGCCTTCGCGGAGGTGGTGGTCGTTGCAGGAGCTGGTTGTCGAGTCCCTGGTGGTTCGGGCCGTGTCAATGCCTTTGAGACAACCTGATTCCGCATTTACTGTAGCGACCCCACGCTGGTGACGAGCGTGATCGGGCGATCGTCACGGATGGGTTGTGACCGGCGGATCACCCCATACTGTGGGTCGTCCGGGGTGACGGGCGTCGCTCCTGGGGCATCCTCGCGGGTCGGTTGCGGCGGCCGATTGATCCTGATCCACACGGCCGTGGGCGGTGTTTCTGGACGTGGTGGCCCCTGCACGAACCGCTCGGGATGGGCGGCGTATGCCGCCAGGCGCGTGCGGTGCCGGACCGCGAGGACCGTCGCGGCGCGGCCGTAGTGCACGGCGGTTGGTGTCAGGTAGCTGAGGCCGCTGTGATGGTGCGCGTCGTTGTACCACGCGAACAGATCGCGGCTGACGGCGCGGGCGTGTTGGAGCGAGCCGAACCGGCCAGGAAACTCCGGCCGGTACTTCACGGTCCGGAACTGCGCTTCGGAGAACGGATTGTCGTTGCTCACGCGGGGCCGCGAATGACTGGCGTCGATGCCCAGATCCGAGAAGAGCAGCGCGACGAGCTTGCTCCGCATAGGCGCGCCACGGTCCGCATGAATGGTGAGTTGGTGCGGGGCGATGCCCTGCTTCAGGCAGGTCGCCGCAATCAGGCGCTCCGCCAGGTGCGCATTTTCGTGGCGCGCGACCATCCAGCCCACCGCGTAGCGGCTGAAGAGGTCGAGGATGACGTACAGCGAGTAGTAGCGGTACGGGATCGAGCCCTTGAGTTTGGTGATGTCCCACGACCAGACCTGATTCGGGCGCGTTGCCACGAGCTCGGGTGCGGTATACGCCGGATGCCGGGCCTGGGCGCGCCGCTCGCGCACTTCCGTGGCCGCCGCGAGCACCCGATACATTGTGCGCGGGGCACAGAGGTACCGCTGCTCCTCGAGCAACGTGGCATGGACTTCGGCGGGCGACTGGTCGATGAACCGCTCGCTGTGCAACACGTTGAGCACCGCCTGGCGTTCGGTGGCACCCAGCGCGCGCGGCGACGGCGCACGGGGCCGCGGTGGTGTGGCGCGGGGCGCGGGGCGCCGCCGGCGATAGAGCGCCGCCCGGGACACGCCGACGCTGTGACACAGCGCCGCCGTCTCGCCCGGCGTCGTGACGGCCTCGATGGCGCGCATCAGTCGGTCTCGTCGTCGTCGCTGGGTGTCAGGGGGATCCCCAGGATCTCGGCAACTTTTTTTTGGAGCGTCATGATCGTCTCCGCCCGCTGCAGCTTCCGCTGGAGCCGGCGGTTCTCCACCTCGAGCTGCTTCACGCGCGGGTCAACGGGGCGGGGTGTCGGCCCCCGCCGGCGCCCGCGCATCTCGCGCAGCGCCCCCGCCTCCCGCTGCCGCCGCCAGTTCGTCAACAGCGACGAGTACAGCCCCTCGCGACGCAACAGGGCCCCCACCTCGCCGGGCTTCTTGCACGCGTCGGCTTGCGTGAGGATGCGGAGCCGATATTCTGCGGAGAAGCGCCGGCGCTGGACCGTCGCCGGCACCTCCGGGTCAGGGTCGGGCGGGCGTGACGTGGTCATGGGGCCGGGGCCTCCCGTCGCCCTCCGGGCTCCCGTCGCCCCCGGCCCCGCGACCACGTCCATCTCCACGGCCTCTGGCATGCGAGTCATCTCTCCAACCTTCCCCGCCCCTACACTAATCTCACCAGGGAGGTTGTCGTTTTACTGGTTCACAGATTATTGGCACAGGGGGGTTTCTCTCGCGATGGTAGTGTTCTATGTACTCGTAGACGAGACGACGCAGATGCCCCTCGCCGAGCGGGACCACGCGTGTGAGACACTCCTCTTTGATCGACCTGACGAACCGCTCGGCATAGGCGTTGAGATTGGGACTCTTCGGCGGCAGCCGAATCGGCTGAACACCGGCGCTCTCCAGGATCTCGCCAAAGACCCGCGTAGAGAGGGGATCGCGGTCGTGAATCAGAGGGCGCGCCCTGCGCAAACAGCCATCGACCGGGTCGGTCAAATTGCGGGCCTGCTGCTCCATCCACGCGCCGCCCGGCTGCGGGTGGATCCCGGCGATGGTCACGTGGCGGGATCTCAGCTCGATCACGAAGAAGACGAGGTACCGCCTGAGCCCCGCCAGCGTCAACACCTCGACGGTGAACAGATCGCAGGCCGCCAGGCCCTCCCAGTGCGCCTGCAGGAACGTCTTCCAGGGCATGTGCCGGCTCCGCTCGGGCGCCGGGTCGACTCCGTGGTCGTGCAGGATCCGCTTCACCGTGGTCCGGGCGATAGTGTGGCCGAGGTTTGAGAGCGCGCCGCGGATCCGCGTGTAGCCCCACCGCGGATTGTCGACCGCCATCCTGACCACGAGCTCGGCGACGTCTTGTCGGGTCATTGGTCGACCTCGACGTCGGCGGGCGCTGCCATCGTATTTCTTGGCGATCAGTCTCCGGTACCAACGCAGGATCGTATCCGGGGTGACGATGCCCGCGACCTGCGTCAAGACCCGCCGGCCGAGTTTGTGACCGCGCACAGCGAGTCGACGACGCTGGGCGTCCGTCAGGCGAAGCGGCCGAGGGCCCAGGTGTTCTCGGAGGACCCGATTCTCCTCCCGGAGATAGTCGATCAGATCGTCTTGGTGACGGTTCACCCAGCCAGCGAACGTGAGGACGAGGAACTGCAGCGCAGGCGGCATAGCCTGAGACTACTTGGGAGACTCGACCAGCACCGACCTAGCCTCGGCCGCTTTTTCGCACCATACGGGCTCCACACCCGTTGTCTTTTTCAATGAGAAAAAGAACAGACAACGAAGAACGATCAACTCAGCGAAACCGTCCACTGAATCGGATCATGGCCATCCCATAGGACGACTTTAGATGAATTGGAACATTCCTCAGTCTTCAGGCCCGGCTCTTTCGATGTCTCTTGGAGTTGGCGATCAACTGTTTATGGTCGGCGCCAACGGATCCGGGAAATCAGCGTTGATTCAGCAGCTTGTTTCATCGAACCCAAATATGACAATTCGACGTATGTCTGCCCACAGACAGACATGGTTCGAATCCGGAAGCATCGACCTCACGCCGCGTAGTCGTAAAGATTTTGATGAACAATCCATACACATTGAGTCCCAGTACGAGGCTCTCTGGAGGGATCAATACGCTCAACAAAAGCAGTCGGCTGTCTTTTTCGATTTAGTTGCAAAAGATAACGCCGAGGCTCGATCCCTCCGATCTCTCCTTCGCCAAGTCGACCCCCAGAACCCCGACAGAGGCTTCAATGATGCTGTCAAAGCAGCCAGAGGATTGGTGCCGATCTTCGAACAGCTCAACGAATTACTTGCGCTCGGGACGCTGACGGTTTTACTCGAAAACTCTGAGGGTGAAGAGATTCTTGCGCGGCACGGAAATGACGGCGCGAGCTTCAGTATTGCGCAGATGTCGGATGGGGAACGGAGTGCCGCCCTCATTGCCGCCACCGTACTCACCGTGAAGCCAGAAACCGTGTTACTGATCGACGAGCCGGAACTGCATCTTCATCGAGCCATCATTGAGCCATTCCTGTCGGCGTTGTTTAAACAACGCACGGATTGCGCGTTCGTCGTCTCAACACATGAAATCGCCCTGCCGATGGCTCACCCGGCTGCGCGTGTCCTCATGGTCCGATCCTGTGAATGGAATGGCAATACGGCCGAAACGTGGGATGTCGAAGTCCTCGAATCTGACGCGGGTTTACCAGAGGATCTCAAGCGGGCCATTTTGGGGACTAGACGAAGAATTGTGTTCGTGGAAGGTACATCAGGCAGCCTAGACCTGCCGCTTTACACCGCGCTCTTTCCTGATATTTCGGTCGTGCCAACAGGCAGCTGCGTCGATGTCGAAAGAGCGGTGACCGGGTTACGAGAATCTCTCAACTACCATCACGTTGAGGCATATGGCCTCATAGACAGAGACGATAGAACTGACGCCGCTGTCATGCGGCTCGCTGAGAAGCACGTATTCGCCTTGGACGTGTACTCGGTCGAGGCGCTCTACTATTGCTCGGCGGCCATCGCGGCCGTCGCCCACCGGCAAGCGGAAACCTTGGAGAGCGATGCTGATGCGATGATCGAGGCGGCGACACAGAAAGCTTTCGATGAGTTGCATCAGAACGGCCTTGCCGCAAGGATGGCCGATCGGCGGTGCGAACAACGACTGCGTGAGCGCGTGCTCTCAGAATTTCAAAGCCAGAAATCACTAATTGAGACCGATTCAACTCTCACCGTGTGTGTCGATTCTCCCTATCCAGACGAATTGAACCGCCTCCAGGAATTTATCGCCGCCGGCGACCTAGACGGGCTCGTCGCTCGCTATCCGCTCCACAAGAGCCGCGTATTTGACGCCATTGCGGAAGCCCTTGCGTGTCCCAACAGAAGTCACTACGAGAAAATAGTGCTATCCCGAGTGCGAGCCGACGCGGAGCTGGTCCAAAAACTCAAGGAACGTATAGATCTCCTTTCCACAGAGCTTGAGGCTTAATCCGTTTCTCCAGTACGTGGCGAGTCTTCTATGAGTAAAGACGAACGGTGCTTCCGTCATCAAGTGTTGGTGAAGAGAGCTTAAGCCCTAATCATCCAGATACTTCCAGCCGATTTTGACGCTGGCAGCTCTCTGGCACTGAATATCTAGTCTAAGCGGTTTGGTTAGAACGAGATAAGGGCGGGGTAGCAACAGTTGATGGCGGAAGCACCTGATGACGAATTCGAGACCGACAGGCGTCAATGCCGCTCGACACGCGGGTCTTTGGCGAGATCCTAGAGGGCGGGGGTGTCCAGCCGATCCGTCTCCCGCCGAAGAGTCCCAATCTCAACGCGTATGCCGAGCGGTTCGTCCGCTCTATGAAAGAGGAGTGTCTCAGTCGCGTCGTCCCCCTCGGCGAAGGGCACGTGCGTCTCCTCGTGGGCGAGGACGTCGACCACTCCCATCGCGAGCGAAACCACCAGGGACTCGACAACCAGCTCCTGCAACGACCGCCACCGCCGGTGAGCCTGGCCGCCGACGTTCAGCGGCGGGAGCGTCTGGGCGGATTGCTCAATTTCTACCACCGGGAGGCCGCATGAGCGGTCGGCCGATTAAACGCACCTTACGGGGTCGACATCGACAAGAACGTCGTGCACCGCGTGCTGGCGAAACGCTATCGTCCCGCCCCGGGCGGAACCGGGCCCTCGTGGTTGTCGTTCGTCGGACACACGACAGACAGTCTGTGGAGCGTGGACCTCTTGCGCTGTGAGTCCATCGTGCTCCAGAGCTACTGGGTGCTCGTGGTCATGGACCAGTTCACGCGGCGCCTCGTGGGATTCGGTGTGCATCGCGGACCGGTCGATGCACCCAGCCTCTGCCGCATGTGCAACGCCGCCATTCATGGGCGGGGCGCGCCGCGACATCTCAGTACGGATCATGATCCGTTGTTCGAGGCGCAGCGGTGGACCGCGAACCTTCGGCTTCTGGAGATCGACGAAATCAAGACGGTGCCCCATGTGCCCCTGTCACACCCCTTTGTGGAACGGCTGATCGGGACGATGCGGCGAGAATTCCTGGATCATGTGTTGTTCTGGAATGCCGGTGATCTGGAGCGGAAGCTCGCCGACTTCCAGGCCTACTACAACGCGGCACGGAGCCATGCGTCGTTGGAAGGCTACACGCCGTTAGGCTTCGCGGGCGAACGCACGGCGGCCCGTGCCGAATTCAACCATGTGCGTTGGATCTCCCACTGCCGGGGCATGGTCCAGCTTCCAGCGGCGGCCTGATGACGAATTCGAGACCGACACGTGATTCCAAGCCCGCCTGTCGCCGCCCACGCCCAGCCTGCTGGGGGAACGCTTGGAGGGTGGGGCCAGTATCGCGCATCATCGGAAGAAGGGACCTGTAAATCCGTGCTCGACCCATCCGCCTGGAAAGCGCGCGCCGCGGCGCTCTTCGGGACCCTGGCCCTCATCTGGGCGGTGTCCCTTTACGGCCTGTACGTGGATGAACGGCTCGTCTTTGCCCTCGCGCTCGTTCCGCGACGCGTCGACGGCCTGCCCGGCATTCTCAGCGCACCCCTCGTGCACGGCTCGTTCGCCCACCTGCTGGCAAATACCTTCCCCCTGCTCATTCTCGGCGGCATGGTGGTCATCCGCGGCGGCGCCTACTACCTCACGACGACATTCCCCATCGTCGTGCTCGGAGGCCTGGGGCTGTGGCTGCTCGGACGCGACGCGGCACACATCGGCGCCAGCGGACTGCTCTTCGGCTACTTCGGCTTCCTGGTCGCCCGCGGATATTACGAACGCCGGCTGGGCTCCATTGCCGTCTCCATCGTGGTGGTGGTCGCCTACGGCGGCATCATCGCCGGCGTTCTGCCGCGCGACGACCAGGTCTCCTGGGAGGCTCACCTGTTTGGGCTGATTGCCGGCGGGCTGTGCGCCCGCGCAGCGCTCGGCAGGGTATTGTCAAGTTGAGGCTGACGGCTGTTTTTGATGCCCAGCATGGTGGGCTCGCGACGAGCTAGGGCCCAGTATCTTGGGGGGCGATCGACGTGATTTCCGTCAACTTGACAATGCCGGTTTCGGTGCTATTGGCGCTGGAAGAGTCGGCCGCGCGGACCCGGTCGGCCACGCATCCCGCGCGCCGTTCAAGTGCTCATCCGCCAGATGTGCCACGCCAACCCGACCTGGGGCGCCCCGCGCATCCACGGCGAGCTGCTGAAACTCGGTATCGCGATCGCCGAAGCCACGGTCGGGCACTACATGGTGCGTCGTCGGCCCCCGCCGTCCCAGACCTGGCGTACGTTTCTGACGAATCACATCGGCCAACTCGTCTCGGTCGACTTCTTCGTGGTCCCGACGCTCACGTTTCTGGTGCTCTTTGTCTTCGTGGTGCTGGCCCATGATCGACGCCAGATCCTGCATGTCAACGTGACGGGGTACCCCACGGCCGCGTGGACGGCCCAACAGATCCGCAACGCGTTCCCGTAAGGTGCGTTTAATCGGTCGACCCCTCATGCGGCCTCTCGATTGTAGAAACTGAGTAATCCTCCGAGGCGTACCCGCCGCCGAACGTCGGCGTCCGGCCTTCGCGGAGGTGGTGGTCGTTGCAGGAGCTGGTTATCGAGTCCCTGGTGGTTTCTCTCGCGATGGTAGTGTTCTATGTACTCGTAGACGAGACGACGCAGATGCCCCTCGCCGAGCGGGACCACGCGTGTGAGACACTCCTCTTTGATCGACCTGACGAACCGCTCGGCATAGGCGTTGAGATTGGGACTCTTCGGCGGCAGCCGAATCGGCTGAACACCGGCGCTCTCCAGGATCTCGCCAAAGACCCGCGTAGAGAGGGGATCGCGGTCGTGAATCAGAGGGCGCGCCCTGCGCAAACAGCCATCGACCGGGTCGGTCAAATTGCGGGCCTGCTGCTCCATCCACGCGCCGCCCGGCTGCGGGTGGATCCCGGCGATGGTCACGTGGCGGGATCTCAGCTCGATCACGAAGAAGACGAGGTACCGCCTGAGCCCCGCCAGCGTCAACACCTCGACGGTGAACAGATCGCAGGCCGCCAGGCCCTCCCAGTGCGCCTGCAGGAACGTCTTCCAGGGCATGTGCCGGCTCCGCTCGGGCGCCGGGGCGACTCCGTGGTCGTGCAGGATCCGCTTCACCGTGGTCCGGGCGATAGTGTGGCCGAGGTTTGAGAGCGCGCCGCGGATCCGCGTGTAGCCCCACCGCGGATTGTCGACCGCCATCCTGACCACGAGCTCGGCGACGTCTTGTCGGGTCATTGGTCGACCTCGACGTCGGCGGGCGCTGCCATCGTATTTCTTGGCGATCAGTCTCCGGTACCAACGCAGGATCGTATCCGGGGTGACGATGCCCGCGCCCTGCGTCAAGACCCGCCGGCCGAGTTTGTGACCGCGCACAGCGAGTCGACGACGCTGGGCGTCCGTCAGGCGAAGCGGCCGAGGGCCCAGGTGTTCTCGGAGGACCCGATTCTCCTCCCGGAGATAGTCGATCAGATCGTCTTGGTGACGGTTCACCCAGCCAGCGAACGTGAGGACGAGGAACTGCAGCGCAGGCGGCATAGCCTGAGACTACTTGGGAGACTCGACCAGCACCGACCTAGCCTCGGCCGCTTTTTCGGACCATACGCGCTCGCGGCGGCAAGTCCGTTCGTCACGGCGCGGACGGGCCGTGTTAACCCACGGTGTGTTTCGTCTCTCCCGGGGGCCCGGCCCCGTGGATCGTGAGCAGCACCTCCGCTTCATCGATCACTTGGTACTCCGGCCGCCGACCGGACAATCTCAGGCTCTCGTCCAGGATGGTGGGCACGCCGTCCCCCCGCTTCTCCATCAGGAATTGCCTTGCGATCTCGCCCGTCGGATCCACCGCGCGGCACTTCGCCAGCAGCGTCGTCAGCAACTCGTTGCGCGTCGATTGCCGAAGCGCTAGCGCGTCTACGGTAACGGAGTTGGGCAGGGGGCCTGGCGAGTATAGCTCCAGCCGATCATCGAACAGAAAAAGCCGGATTGCAGATCCATGCACGGCGTAGTCCCGGTGCGCCGCCGCGTTCACGACGGCTTCGAAGACTGCGCGCAGACTGAACTGCGGAACCTCCACGCGACCCGGGGCCTTTCGGGCTGCCACCTTCATGTTCCGACGCACGAACGCCATCGCTGCCGCGATCTGCTCGTCCACGGGTCCGGTGATTGCCTGCGCATCTAGTTGATAGTTCGAATCCTGACGGACGCCCCGATAGCGCACCGCCTGGATGAACGCGCCAGAAAGCCACTGTTCTGGGTTTGACGAGCACATCAAGATGCCCGCGACGGTAGCGCGAGTCCTTCCTGTTTCGTCGTTCGCTACGAACTTCATCTTCTTAAACGTAGAGACGTCTTCGGCATCAGGCCGCGAGAAACGCCTACGGCGATCAGGCTCGAGGTCAGCGAAAGTCGTCCCTGGCACTGCCTGCTCCTCGAATCGATACAGACGCGCTTGACTGCGCTGCTGCCCGAGGCGCAGGAGAAATTCGGTCGACATCCGACGCTTCGAACTGCCCTGCCGATGGAAGTAGCCCCCCGGACTCCTGTGCAGAAACAGGCTGCGTGGGATTTCCACCTTGAGTAGAGGCCGTAGCACTCCCGCCGCATCCGGCAGCTCGATCCGGAACGACTGGAAGTGCAGCGGCGGCTCGATGCTCTCGTTGCAGATCTCGAAAACGTACTGCTCGACCGTGTCGAGCTGCTCAATCGGTATGCCAACGACTTCCCGCGTCTGGTCCTCAACGCCGAGGACGAGTACCCCGTCGCGCGTGTTGGCCATGGCCGCCAGTTCATCGGCCAACGCGTCGCGGCTGGGTCCGAACACACTGGAACCTCGGAACGAGACATCCTTGAGTTCGAGCGAGCTGTCTTCGCCCAACCGTGTCCCGCGGAGCAACTCTTCAGAGCTGTCGAACACCGAGCGCCTCCACCGCGATGCGGCGGTAGCGTTCCGTAAACGCGTCGCGCCCGCCTTCCATGATCGTACAGATTGTCTCCCGGACCTGCTTCTCCTGAAGACTGCCTTTGCACTCCATCTGCGTCGCGCCGCTCCGTGCGGCGAGCGCGACGACCAGCTCAGCATCGCCGTTGACCACGATGTTCGGGTTGTGAGTCACAACGACGATCTGCCGGCGACACTTGACTTCACGGATCTGCTTGACGATCAACTCGTGGATCAGGTGGTTGTCGAGGTCGTCCTCGGGCTGATCAAGAACGAGCGGTTCATCGCCGTAGGAGAGCAGGAACGCGAGGAGCGCCGCGGTCTTCTGGCCGGGCGAACCCTCCCTGATGGATCGGAGATTCCCGCCGTCGCCGGTCGGGCTGTACTGGACGTCGAGGGAATCGTCGGGAAACCAGACATCAACGCGATCCAACGCCTCAGGCTGCAACCGACTGAGGTGCGTCGCGAAACGCTGATCAGCGAATATGTAGGAACTGTGGGACCCTTCAGCGATAGAGCGGATCCGTTGCTTCACCTTCTCCAGCGCGTCTTCGATTCGCGTTGCGTCTTGGCTCGATCCGTAGATGCCTCCGAGTAGCCCTTCGCCGCCTGGTGACCCGATGTCCTTCTCGAAGCGGCCATCGTCCCTCTGAATCAGGCGACGAAACTCGGCCTCGACCGTCTCCTGTCCGCCGTAGGGGATGACGCGGATACGTACGTAGCGGTTGTTCTTGAGGATGCGATCCAGGAACGAACGGCGGGCCTCGGTTAGTTCCCGCCGGATTTCTAGTAGCTGCCTGAGGCTGGCGGTTGCTTGCGCTTTCAGGGTCACCGCCTCCTGTTTGCGGTTCTTCAATGCGTCCAACTGCTGCTCAATGACTTGTCGGCGTTGCACCAGTTCCCCGTACGCCGACGGATCCCCGGCACCCTCCGCCGCCAGCCGTGCCCGCAGTGACTCGTAGGCTGTAGCGGCCGCATCGGTCGCGCGTTTCCAGGGGGTTCTGTCCAGATCCGTCCTCCAGTCGGCCAGGAGCTGGTCCGCTTCGTCCGCGATCTTCTCCAATTGCTGCCGAATCGCTTCAAGGCGATCCCGCACGGTGCCGGCGCGCGCCAGCAGCGGCGCGTCCGTCTGCGACGCGGTGTCCATGTGAGTATCATCGAGAGCATCCGGAACGAGATCCGCTCCGATCCTCCGCAGTCGGTCACCCGCACCGGCCCACGTCGTCTCCCAAGTCTCGATTGCGCGCTGCTGTCGGCGACGGTTCTGGAATGATCGCAGGACATCAGCGTGACCAGCCTCTTCGAAGATCGCCAGCTTTCGCCTTACATCGTCGAGTTCACCGCGCAGGCGCGTCTCTTCCGGTAGCTCCGCTTCGATTTCGCGAACCTTCAATCGAAGAGTGAGGAAGCGGCTCTCCTCCTGTCGCCAGCGTCCGCTCCATGATCGGCGATCCACTTCCGGCGCGTCGTCCACGACTTTGAGAAGCGCCCTCGGCGTCTTCGCCAAGTGAAAGATCTGCTTTTGGCTGTACATGCGAATCGGGAAACGCTGAACAACATCGCCTTCAGCCCGCGACCACGCTCCGTTTGCGGCTTCCTCGATCGCATGCAGGTTGCCCGTCGGGCTCCACTGGATGCGGAATCTTGATCCGTCTTTTCGGTAGATCACGCGAATCGCCGCTTGGTCGGTCAGCAGCCCGCTGTCGTCCTGAGTCCGATGTACATCGGCGTACTTTTCGAACTCAGCCTTCAACTCATCCGGTAACTCATCCTTCCGGCGCAACGCGATCCGCAGGCACTCCAGGAGAGAGGACTTACCGGTGCCGCGCCCGCCGATGATGGCGTTCAGCCAGGGGTTGAGCCTTACGATGAACGGCTTTGTCCGACCAATGTATCTGGCAGCGGCGACTTCAATGGACTCAAGCATCGACGCGGCGTGCAGGTTGAGCGTCTCGGGATGTTCGTCGGAACGGCGCACCGAGAGGGAGCCGTCGAGGAGAGCGAGCCGCAGTCCGTCCAGATCGGGCTCGCCCATCTTCACCCAAGTGAAGCCGCTGCCTGGAAACTGTTGCTCCGGGTTCCCGGAGGGATGGTGCGAGTCAGAGCCCAGCATCTCCGTCCAGCGCAGCTTCTCGTCGCGGTAGATCTGCGGCTTGTTGCAACCGGAATCCACGGTCTCCATGGCAAATATCTGGCCGCAACGCAGCGCCTGCGCCAAGGTGGTGCCCTGGAGTTTCTGGAAGAGACCGTTCTCGCGGTCGACGTGCGCCGGAATCGCAATGCCGCCTGCCTGCACGATCACCTCAACGACATCAGCGAACGACTGAGTTGTCACATCTCCGCTCGAACCCTTGACGCCAGTGAAACCCACCGCGCCGAGGAGTGTATCGATATCCGGTGTCGTCGCTTCGGTCCCGAAGATGGCTAGAAGATGCACACCTCCCTGTGCCGAGATCTCGGTACCCGGGAACAAATGTAGAGAGCGGTAGCCGTCAGGTCGGTCGTGCTTCAACTCGACCAATGCAGATCGCAGACGATCAATCCAGGCACCGCTGTTGTGGTCCGTGACTGCCACGCAGTCGATACCGGCACGCATGTGGTCCAACAGCCACTCGCGCGGCGCGTGCTGCTTGAGCATCGCCTGACTCGGGCCTTTGCCGTAGTCGTCCGATGCGGGCGTGTGCGTGTGGAGATCGCATTTCCACCACCGGGCTCCGTCCCAGTTCTGTAACGACACCTTTCCTCCCAGAAGTGGACAGAAGTGGACCCCGAAATCTGGACAGCGGCTTAAGTGAAATCTCCATCGTGTTTCAAGCCGCCGTGCCGAAGCCGGTTGCGCCGAAGTACACCACATCTGGCGGCCGCCGCCCAAGTGAACTATGACGCCGTCGCCCGTTGTAGAACTGAAAATAGCCGGTCAGCCCTGCGCGGAGCGCGGCGGGGGTGTCGTACGCATGGAGATACACATCCTCGTATTTGACGCTGCGCCAAAGACGCTCGACGAACACGTTGTCGACCCAGCGGCCTTTGGCATCCATGCTGATGGCCACCGCATGGGCCTTGAGCACCGTCGTAAACGCCTTAGACGTGAACTGGGCGCCTTGGTCCGTATTGAAGATCTCCGGCGGTCCGTAGCGGGTGAGCGCATCCTCGAGGGCCTCGACACAGAAGTCGCTGTCGAAGGTGTTCGACACCCGCCAGGCCAGGACGCGGCGCGAGTACCAATCCATGATGGCCACCAAATACATGAACCCGTGCGCCATCGGGATGTAGCAGATATCGGTCGCCCACACTTGATTTGGTCGCTCGATGGACAGGCCCCTGAGCAGGTACGGATACACTGTGTGTCCGACCGCGGGCTGCCTTGGTGCACAACTCCATTGAGGGCTGAGAGTCTCCCGTGACTCCGCCTGCCGGTCATCCGATCATCTCGCCATCGGGTATCCCGAGCGCCGTCATGGTGTTCAGGATCTTGCACCCCAACCTCACCTCGACTCTCTGGGACGCCAGTCCCCTCGCTCGCATCGCTGAGCCCAGGATGGCCTTGTAGCGGTGGAACGTCGTCTCCACCTTGCTTCGCCTGCTGTAGCCCGATGCGACGTACCACTTCCGTTTCCCAACACGTGATCGTGCTCGGATGTTACGATGCCGCTGTCGCGTGCCCGCGGAGTCGAGCGCGAGCTGAGCGCCCTTTCGTGGCGGTATCAGCACCTTCGGCGATCGATGAGCACGGTGATTCTCCAGCGTCTTCTAGACGTCGCCGGTGTCGTACGCGGCGTCGGCCTTGGCCGAGGCGATGGGACGCTCGATCTGGCCGACGAGTGACGCCACCCGGGAAGCGTCTCGAGCCCGCTTGCTCGTGAGCGCGCAGGCGACCACGTCACTGGTTGGCTCATCCACAGCGAGGTGCAGCTTGCGGGAGTCCCTGGCTTTCGGCGGAGTGCGCAACTGGCCGACGTGCACTGAAAGACCGCTGCTGTCGATGCGGAGGTGGACGGGCTTCACGGTTCGCCTCTCGTAGGAAGCACCCTTCCCCAGCCTCGCCTTGCGCCTCGAGATCGTGCTGTGGTCGGGCACGTCGTTGTCCAGATTCAGGAGCGTCAGCAGCGAGCGCAGGAAGCCCTCAGTCTGCCTGGACGCCAGGCCAAACACCAAGCCCAAGGTGACCGTCGTCTCGATGGCGTGGTTCGAGTACTTGCGTTGTCGGCCTGGCGTCCTGCGCGTCGGCCTCGGCGAGTTCCAGTTGGCGAGCTTGCCATCGGTGAGTCCGAGCCCGACGGTCAGACTCCCGCGAGCGCGGAGACCCGTCTCGTACTCCCGCCAATTCCGGACACGGTAGGCCTTCTGGACGTACTTCCGCTGGGTGCGCTTGAAACTCGTCATGCGGGACCTCGGATCTCGGGGTGGAGGGCAATTATTGACCGAGATCGCGAGTTGTGCACCAAGGCAACGCTGCCGCCCGTCTTGAGGGGGCATGGTACGGCGATTCCAGAATCTACTTCGTGTCCACCAGCGGCGGGGATGCACAACTGGGGCAAGTGTGGGAATACAATCCGACCGCGGAACAGTTACGTCTCTTGTTTGAATCACCGGGATCCGACGTGCTCGACATGCCGGACAACATCTGCGTCAGTCCGCGGGGCGGCTTGGTCCTCTGCGAGGACGGCGACCGTGAGCAGTTCGTTCGCGGCCTGACCACCGAAGGCCGCATCTTTCCGTTCGCCAAGAACAACATCGTGCTCGCTGCAGAGCGGAACGGTATCACGGGTGACTTTCGGGACCGGGAGTTCGCCGGGGCGACCTACAGCCCCGACGGGAACTGGCTGTTCTTCAACGCGCAGACGCCAGGCATCACCTTCGCGATCACCGGTCCCTGGCTGACCGGGGCTCTCTGGACCTGGCGTACAGGCATTGTCAAGTTGCGGTCGCAACTGGCAAAGTAGGCCGATGACGAGCCCGTCGCCCCGCGACTTTCGGCAGACCAAGATTGTGTGCACGCTGGGTCCGGCCAGCTCAACGCCAGAACAGATCGAACAGCTCGCCGCCGCCGGCATGAACATCGCGCGGCTCAACATGTCGCATGGCGACCACGCGAGCCATCTGCAGGTGATCCAGGTCGTCCAGAAGCTCAACGAGCGCCTGAACCACCCGATCGTCCTGCTGCTCGACCTCCAGGGACCGGCCATCCGCACCGGCGACCGCCTCGGGCACCTATCCCTCGAGGTCGGTCAAGAGGTCCACGTCACCGTCGGCCCCACCGAGAATCCGGAG
This sequence comes from Vicinamibacterales bacterium, assembly GCA_963662965.1. Lineage (GTDB taxonomy): Bacteria > Acidobacteriota > Vicinamibacteria > Vicinamibacterales > UBA8438 > DTWD01. Next base: position 3,066,612 of record OY759970.1, read on the forward strand.
GAGAGAACCATCCACGTCGACTACCAAGACATGGTGCATCAGTTGAAGGTGGGTGGTCGGATCACGCTCGACAACGGACTGATCAACCTGGAGGTACTGGAAGTACGCGAGCGCGATCTCCGCTGCCGGGTGCTGGACGGCGGGGTCCTGGGATCGCGGAAGCACATCAATCTGCCCGGCGTGCGGATCAACCTGCCGTCGATCTCCGACCAGGACGTTGCAGACATTCGTTTCGCGGCGGAGCACGACATCGACTTCCTCGCCGTGTCGTTCGTGCGCTGCGCCGAGGCAGTGCGCGACGCGCGGCGGATCATCGCCGAGGCCGGCGGGCACCCCATGCGCATCATCGCCAAGATCGAGAACCAGGAGGGCATCGACAATCTCGACGAGATCATCGACGCGGCCGACGGCATCATGGTGGCTCGGGGCGATCTCGGCGTCGAGGTGGAGTTCGAGATGCTCCCGGTGGCCCAGCGCGACATGGTGCGGCGCTGTGCGATCGCCGGCCGGCCGGTGATCGTGGCGACCCACCTGCTGGAATCGATGATCGACAACCCGAGGCCGACCCGAGCCGAGGTCACCGACGTCGCCAACGCGGTGTACGAACAGGTCGACGCGGTGATGCTCAGCGGGGAAACGGCGACCGGTAAGTACCCGGTGCGTTGCGTCTCGGTGCTCGACCGCATTGCGCGGCGCATCGAGAAGGAACGCGGGCTGGAACTCCACCGCGACCGGGAACCGAAAACGATACGCGATCAGTTGGCCCGGAGCGCCTGTTTACTGGCCGATTCGCTCGGATCCCGGGCGATCGTCGTCATGACCATGCGGGGCCTGATGGGATGTCTCGTCAGCAGTTTTCGCCCGCGCGGCGCCATCATCTACGCCTTCACGACCACGGACATCGTTCGCCGCCGGCTCTGGCTCTCGCGATCCGTAGTGCCGTTCACCCTCGACCTGACGGAGGAGCCGGAACAGGCGGTGCTCTATGCCCTCGAACTCCTGAAAGCGCACGATCGACTGGAGAGCGGCGAACCCGTCGTGATCGTCGCGAACGTCACCACCAGCCACGGCCACTCGAGCGCCATCCAGGTGCGCACGATCGAGTGAGCCGCGGGCTGGCAATCCGGTGGAAAACGCCCGGCAGGCATCAACGGGAGGGTACTGTCAAGTTCAGTGGGAGCGTGGCAGACTTAGTCGATGAAACGTGACGTGCCGAGCTACCGCGGATACCGCTTTCCCCCCGAGATCATCAGCCACGCCGTCTGGCTGTATCACCGTGCGCCGCAGCAAGCTGTAGGGAAGATGACGGAAGGCCCGTCGAAGTCGGCGGTCAGGAGCCGGCTTCAAACCACCCCAAGCGGCTGTCATGAAGAGTGGCGGTCGTGAGCGTTGGGGAAACGTCGAGCATGACTCGGCAGGTGTGGATCAGAAAGACGAACGCAAGTGAACCACCGGTGACTCGTCGTGAACCAGTACATGACATCGAAACCGATGGAGGGTGAGACCGTCGGGAGCAGTCTGGGGGGTGCCCTGAAGGCTGCCCAGGCGGTGTCCGGCGTGCAGGTGGCGTGAGCCTGGTTCAGGCTTCTCTATGGAACTGCGGGAACCAGTCGTCTCGATGCGAAGGGAGCCGTTCAAGTGGCGACCCCACAAGAACCTGAGTACCGATGCGAGGCACTGGGACGGAGTCGCTCGTCGTCGTGATGAAGTCGCTGTCATGGCGATGGAGCGAAGGGGCGACGTCGGGCGGTCTTGTCCGTCTCTAACTGGGCTCTCCAGGAGGAGATGCGGATGAAGGCAAAACCATTGGTCCTCTCCAAGCAGGCACTGCGGGATGACAGGTGTGTTCGCCTGATGGGAGCGGTATGAGCCGAGAGGTTCACGTACCGTTCTACGAGAGGCTGGGGGTGCAATTCCCCCGGCCTACTCACCGCTTCGGTGTGAGCGTTCGCGATGTCGAAGATCTTCTGGCCCAACGCGGCCTCACGGTGTCCTACGAAGCGATCCGGCTGTGGTGCATCACGTTCGGTGCGGCATACGCTCGCAGGCTCAAGCGTCGACAGGGCCGGCTGGGCGACACTTGGCACCTGGACGAGGTCTTCGTCACCATCCAGGGACGGCGGCACTATCTCTGGCGCGCCGTCGATCAAGATGGCGACGTCATCGATATCCTCGTCCAGTCGCATCGCGACTGCAGGGCTGCCACACGCTTTTTTCGCAAGCTGTTGAAGGGCCAAGAGCGTCAGCCCGTGCGATTGGTCACCGACAAGCTGCGCAGCGACAGGGCTGCGCACCGAGCGGTCATGCCGTCCGTCGCCCATCGCACGGACCGATACGAGAACAACCGCGCAGAGGTTTCGCATCAACCGACGCGACAGCGCGAGCGACAGATGCGCCGGTTCAAATCCGCTGCGCACGCGCAGCGGTTTCTCTCGGTCCACGGACTCGTGCTGAATCTCTTCCGGGTCGGGCGACATCTACTTCGGTCGGCGCACCAGCGCTTGCTTCGGATGCGGGCGTTCGCCGAATGGGATGCGGTGACGTGTGCCTGCTGAACGACGAGGGATACCGAGCCATCGAGGGATCGTCACGCCCGCCTCTCATCAACTTGACTGTGAGCATGATCCCCCGTGCCTGACGGGGTCGCTCCATGACACCGGTGGGTGCCGGTGGGTGGTGGCCTGACCCTCAACTTGACTGACCTACGGTCCTCGCTACTGATCTGTCGGTCACCGCCCGCCGGCGAATCGTATGGCTGCTAGCTGACCGGATGCGCCGTGACCCAATAGGGGCCTGCTGCACCCACGGCCCGTCACAGACGCCCCTATATGTCAAGACACGCGTTTTAAGCGGCCTGGGTGACGGCTTGGCGTGTGCGGAAGTCGGTCATGACGCGTTGGTAGATCTCTCGCGCAAGGAAGCGTTTCAGGCATCGGATGATCTCGCGTTTGGTCCGGCCATCGGCGGTGCGTCGGGCGACGTCGTCGTATGCGGGTTGGTTGGTGGAATCGACGATGACGGCTCGATAGAGGGCCGCGTTGGCGTGTGGCGTTGGTGCACGGATCCCGCGCCCTCGGTGAGCCACGATCGACCTCCTGGCCATCGTGGCGACAGCAGGTGCATGATCTCGACATGAAGTCGAGAGTGCACCCACAGTACAAGACACAATACCACGTCGGGAATTGGCCGGCATACGACCGAGCGCTGGTCCAGCGCGGCGATATCACCGTGTGGTTGGCCCCGGATGCGATCGCCACTTGGGAGGCCGTGGGCGTCGGCAAATGTGGCGGGCAGCGGCAGTATTCCGATCTCGCCATCGAAACCGCGCTGACGCTCCGGCTCATCTTCCACCTGCCCTTGCGGCAGACTGAAGGCTTCTTGACGGCATTGTCAGGTTAACTCTCCGCCCGGCACAATGCCGGGATGAACACTCGCCGGCCCCGCTACCATCGGCATCGCTTTCCGCCCGAAATCATCAGCCATGCCGTCTGGCTCTACCACAGATACTGCATGAGCTTCCGGGATGTTGAGGATTTGCTGGCCGAACGAGGAATCATCGTGTCCTACGAAACCGTTCGCCAGTGGTGCGGGAAGTTCGGCCCCGACTACGCTCGGCAGTTGAAGCGACGACAGGGTCGACTCGGAGATACGTGGTTCCTGGACGAAGTCTTCGTGACGATCAACGGTCAGCGCCAGTATCTCTGGCGCGCGGTGGATCAAGACGGTGACCTGATCGACATCCTCGTACAACCCCGTCGGGACGGGCGTGCAGCGCGGAGATTCTTTCGCCGACTGTTGAAGAGTCAGCGACAGGAACCCGTGCGGCTCGTGACCGACAAGCTGGGCAGCTACCGTGTCGCCCATCGGGACCTCATGCCGCTGGTCACCCATGACACGAGGCGATACGCGAACAATCGCGCCGAAGTCTCGCATCAACCCACGCGACAACGCGAACGTCAGATGCGAGGCTTCACGTCATCCGACCACGCGCAGCGGTTCTTGCACGTCCACGGTGTCATTCAGAATCTCTTTCGCGTGGGTCGACACCTACTCAGGGCGGCTCATCATCGGCTGTTGCGAGCACGGTCGTTCACCGTGTGGGCCCAGGTGACGGCAGCCTGATCCTGGGATCAACTCGCCTCATTCTGGCCCGGACTCGTTAAGTTGACAGTGCCTATCTCAGAGCGCACGTGCGGATTCTGCGGGGTCTTGCAACGAAGTAGGCATCCGGAGTGTCCATGGCAGCTACAGAGTGGGAGAATGCGCACGAACGTTTCTGTTTGGGGCGGGAACGACGGCCGAGGCTCCGTGAACTACGCGTGAGCCTTCCGTTTCTCACGCCTGATGAAGGTACCAGTTTCGCCAGCCTTTACATCAGACTCGGCCTCCCAGTTATGCCCGGTTGGAGGAACGCCTTGAATGGAGAGTGTGAGCCGCGCCCTCATGTCATGTCCGATCCAGACTAGCTTTCCTTGCTGAATATCTGAGTCTGCAACCCACTCCTGCTTGATTGGCTCAATCATCGTCTCAGTTCTTCGAATCCCGAGAACCTCAGCGCCACCTGCCGGTTCAGCTTGGTATCGGTGGCCTGATAGACCTGCCCCATGCCCCCTCGCCGATGAGGGCGGTGACGTCGTAGTGCCCGAGTCGAGAGCCGACGGTGAGGGCCATGGGTTGTTTAGGCCGATCTGGGGGTCATTCTACGCGAAGCCGTCACTGGCGCTAGTAGGTGCGCAGCAGGTGCATTGCCAAGTTGGGCCTGCGGGTGGCAGAGTAGGGAAATTCAGCGTGAATTTCCGAGATAATGAAGACATGACACGATATCTGTCCACTTCGCTGCTTGTACTGGCCTTCCTTCCCATCGCAGCTCAGTCGACGCAGAACGTGGCGCAAGAGAGCTTCACGCTGAGCGTCCTGACAACGGGGTTGGAGTATCCCTGGGAGATCACCTGGGGACCCGACGGGTATCTCTGGGTGACCGAGCGCACGGCCAAGCGCGTCACCCGCGTCAATCCGGTGGATGGGACCAAGGACGTCGCTGTCACGATCACAGAGGCCTTCCAAAGCGTCGTTCATGACGGAGTACTCGGCTTGGCACTGCATCCCAGATTGCTGCTGGGAACCGGCGAAGATTACGTCTATGCGGCGTTCACCTATCAGGAAGACTCGCGCCCGCATCTCAAGGTGCGACGGTTCTCCTACAACCCCAGTGCACGGACGCTGGAGGGTCCGGTCGACATCATCGCCGGACTTCCTGCACATGACGATCATGTGGCCGGCCGCCTGGCCATCGGACCCGACGAGAAGCTGTATCTGACCATCGGCGATCAGGGCAGCAACTGGCTCCAGAACTATTGCAATCCGAACCGGGCGCAGGACCTGCCGATGGCCACCGACGTTCAAACAGGCAACTGGATGAGCTACGAGGGCAAGGTGCTCCGGTTGAACCTCGATGGTTCGATTCCGTCAGATAACCCTTCGATTGGCGGTGTTCGCAGTCATATTCTTTCGTACGGGCACCGCAACCCGCAGGGGCTAGCGTTCGGTCTCGACGGGTTGCTCTACGCGTCAGAGCACGGCCCTAGCACTGACGACGAACTGAACCTCATCGAGTCCGGCCGGAACTACGGATGGCCGCAGGTCGCCGGGTATCAGGACGGCCAGTCGTACGCATATTTCAACTGGTCGGCGTCACATCCTGAATCGTGTAATGCGCTGACGTTCAGCACGACCGAGATTCCTGCATCGGTTCCGCGGAATTTGGAGAGTGCTTGGAGCCATCAGGATTTCCAACCACCACTCCAAACGTTCTTCACCGTCCCGAACGACTACGATTTCCGCGCGCAGGGGGGTGCCACTATTGCACCGTCGAGCCTCGAAATCTACACGATGCGGGAGGGCGGTATTCCCGGCTGGGCCGATTCATTGCTCGTGCCAGGCATGATCAAGGGGCGGATGTATCGGCAGAAGCTCTCAGTCGATGGCCGCTCGGCGGCTGGCGATCCGGTCGAGCTGTTTAGGACCGCCAATCGCTATCGCGACGTGGCCCTCAACCCCAACGGTAGAACGATCTACATTGCGACCGACAACGCCGGACGTACGACGGGCCGGACTGGCGAGATGACGCAGGAACTAGAGCATCCGGGGGCGATCATTCAGTTCACGTACAACGATCAGCCATGAGCCATGGCGATGGATACACCTCGCCCATCCCGCCTTCGCCGATCTTGGCGGTGACGGCATAGTGGCTGAGTCGGGAGCCGACTGCGAGAGCCATAGGGTTGTTGCGGCTGAACTTGGGCTCATTCTATGTGTAAGTGGTGAGTCACTCCACTGGCCTGCACAGAATGGCCTTCAGGATGCGTGCGTGCGCATTCTGCGGGGGTTCGGGCGCTGTAAAGGTGGTTAGCGGCTTAGCGGCGTCGGGCTCACTATCGAGCGGGAGAATGCGTTTGCACGCTTGCTAATGAATCAGCTGATTGCCACGTGTGGGTGACAGCCATCGGCGGAAAGGATGAGAAACGGCAGCGCATCGGACTTCCCGTGAGGCTACCCGTCACGGCTTCAACCACTCAGGAACACTCTGCGGGATACAATGGGCGCCGCATGGTCGAGCTTCAGAAGCTCGACCATGCCCTGCGGAGAACGGAGAAGTCATTAATCATGCACGCAACACAGATCCATTCAGCGAGTCGGCAAATCGTCGTCGTAGCTCTCAGTGCCGTTGTCTTGGTGGCCCCATCTACTGCCCAGGAGTTTGCGACCGGCGAGCCCATCGGCGCGCTCAGCGAGGCAGGAGCGTGGCGACCGATGTCGGACAACGTCACGGTCTACGGCAGCTTTCATTTTTCTGAGAGTTGCACGTTCGATCCCAACAAGAACCTGATCCTGGCCATGAATGCCGGCAACCGCGGAGACACCGGCGAAGATGATGGCTACGTCTCCCTCATCAACCCCGATGGAAGCGTACACACGCCCAAGTGGATCGGCGCCACGCGGGACGGACTGGAACTCCATGATCCCTTGGGCAGTGCCATCAGCAGCGGCGTGCTCTACACCGTTGATTCGGGTCACGTCCGTCAATTCGATCTGCAAAGCGGTCGCCCCCTGCGGTCCGTTCCCGTACCGGGCTCGACGCTCTTGAATGGCATCGCCGTGGCCGACGATGGCACCGTATACGCTTCCAACACGCGGCCCGTTGGACAGATCTGGAAGGTCACGGCCGACGGTGAGGCGTCACTGTTTGCAGACGGCGCGCCGCTCCAGGCCCCCAACGGCGTCGCGATCGACCAGGAGGGCAACGTGGTGGTGGTCAACGTCGGTGACAACGCCGTCATCACCTACGACCGAAGCGGAGAGGTCATTCAGACAGAGCACAGCGTCGAAGGCGGGAATGATGGCGTCGTGGTCACCGCCGACGGGACGAAATACGTGAGCAGCGTACGCTACGGTAGCGTGTCGCGTATCCGTCCTGGCCAAGACGCAGAGATCGTCGCGTCGGGTATCCCAAGCGCGGCGTCCATGTGCTACGACTCGACTCAGAACCAACTGGTCATTCCACTGAACAGCAACTACGCGCTCGCGTTTGTCAGGCTCAACAGTCAGGATTAGACTGCCGACTTGGCCTCAACCACCAGCCCATTCAGCGCGACCTGCCGGTTCAGCTTCGTATCGGTGGCCTGATAGGCCTGCCCCATGCCGCCCTCGCCGATGAGGGCGGTGACATCGTAGTGTCCGAGGCGGGAACCGACGGTTAAGGCCATAGCTGGTGGAGTGGTATACGGCGTAAGGTGCGTTTAATCGGTCGACCCCTCATGCGGCCTCTCGATTGTAGAAACTGAGTAATCCTCCGAGGCGTACCCGCCGCCGAACGTCGGCGTCCGGCCTTCGCGGAGGTGGTGGTCGTTGCAGGAGCTGGTTGTCGAGTCCCTGGTGGTTTCTCTCGCGATGGTAGTGTTCTATGTACTCGTAGACGAGACGACGCAGATGCCCCTCGCCGAGCGGGACCACGCGTGTGAGACACTCCTCTTTGATCGACCTGACGAACCGCTCGGCATAGGCGTTGAGATTGGGACTCTTCGGCGGCAGCCGAATCGGCTGAACACCGGCGCTCTCCAGGATCTCGCCAAAGACCCGCGTAGAGAGGGGATCGCGGTCGTGAATCAGAGGGCGCGCCCTGCGCAAACAGCCATCGACCGGGTCGGTCAAATTGCGGGCCTGCTGCTCCATCCACGCGCCGCCCGGCTGCGGGTGGATCCCGGCGATGGTCACGTGGCGGGATCTCAGCTCGATCACGAAGAAGACGAGGTACCGCCTGAGCCCCGCCAGCGTCAACACCTCGACGGTGAACAGATCGCAGGCCGCCAGGCCCTCCCAGTGCGCCTGCAGGAACGTCTTCCAGGGCATGTGCCGGCTCCGCTCGGGCGCCGGGTCGACTCCGTGGTCGTGCAGGATCCGCTTCACCGTGGTCCGGGCGATAGTGTGGCCGAGGTTTGAGAGCGCGCCGCGGATCCGCGTGTAGCCCCACCGCGGATTGTCGACCGCCATCCTGACCACGAGCTCGGCGACGTCTTGTCGGGTCATTGGTCGACCTCGACGTCGGCGGGCGCTGCCATCGTATTTCTTGGCGATCAGTCTCCGGTACCAACGCAGGATCGTATCCGGGGTGACGATGCCCGCGACCTGCGTCAAGACCCGCCGGCCGAGTTTGTGACCGCGCACAGCGAGTCGACGACGCTGGGCGTCCGTCAGGCGAAGCGGCCGAGGGCCCAGGTGTTCTCGGAGGACCCGATTCTCCTCCCGGAGATAGTCGATCAGATCGTCTTGGTGACGGTTCACCCAGCCAGCGAACGTGAGGACGAGGAACTGCAGCGCAGGCGGCATAGCCTGAGACTACTTGGGAGACTCGACCAGCACCGACCTAGCCTCGGCCGCTTTTTCGGGGCAAAACCCCATACGCCGGCCCGCGCTCGATCGCTCCTGGATGATCCTTAGGCCAGCAAGAGGCTATCTGAGAACTGTCCCACTAGAAAAGGCCAGAGACGGAGGTGTGTCGTAGGTAGGTTGAAACGCCGCAGTCAGAACCGAATACCTGCGCCGAATCGGACCTCGAAGAGTCGAACCTGTGCGCGGAGGAACCATCGGGAACCAATCGAGCGATCGACTCCCACCCCAACCTGCGGCAAGATTCCAAAGCGTATGTTGGCAGGCTCATCCGCGCACGGCCGTGCACCCGTGAAATCGACACGGAATCGTTGCATGGGAACCGGTGGCGTCTCAATAACGGGATGGCCCTCGGCACGGCAGGCACGATTGGCGCGGTGCGCCAATCGTATTCCAAGAAGTAGGTGCGGGGTCCAGCGCGGATTCTTGGACAAGCGCCAGTACGCCGTCACTCCACCAACTTGTTCCACCTGGGTACCCCCAAGGGCTCGCTCTACGACGATTTCCTGTCCTCCTAGGTGCTCGTAGGAGTCTGTAAACTCACCCCACCGCTGCACGTTGCGCACATAGTCAACCTGCAGGCGGAACCTTCCCGACCCTACAGTCACCCATCCGCCAAGAGGCGTGCAACAAGACGACTCGTCAAAGAAGGCCCCGAACAGAGGTGAGATGCTGACACCGATATCGAATTTCCACCTCGGCGTGTTCTCAGCCTCAGCTGACGTGGGCGCGGTAACGTCGGCGTTCGCGCGTGGCGGCTGGGTTGTTTCCGAGACCGCGTCGCTGGATGATTGCGCAAGAACCACCGGTGACACGGTCAGCAATGCGAGACCGACGACGAGAGTTACGGCGCGTTTGTGAGAGGCCCACGTCAGCTGAGTAAATATACAGTCACCACCGATCTTCTTGCTTTCTAGAAGCCTTGTCGGCTTATTCCACCAGTTGAAAGGCGAGGAATGGAAGGTTCCGAAGGGCTGAGGATCAGGACGCCCTTCGGCGTGAAGTAGTTCAACTCCGGCCAGGCGAGCTTGATCTTCTTGAGCTCGCGTAAGCAGTCCGTCCGGAAGGCGTCCACGGTTCGCTTGTCGCTGGCCCTTGACGGGTCCGCCCCGAACTGGCGGTAGAGGCACGCCCAGGAGAGCCGCAGCGGGCGATTCAGCGTGAAGGTCCGGTAGGTGAGCCACAGATAGAAATCGAGGCCCAGCGGAGAGCGCTTCATGGCCTTGAGGATGTTCATGTCGAGCGGCACCGGATGGCGGATGATCTCGTTGAAGAAGTCCTGGCCTAACTCGATGGTGCTCTCCCACAGTACCGGCTCGTCGGGACATCTGGGATTCCAGACAAGGTGGGTCTTCCGGGCATTGTCAGGTTGAGAGTGCAAGTGGCACAGTGGACGGATGAGCAGCCAGACACCGAGCTATCGCGGCTACCGATTCCCGCCTGAGATCATCAGCCACGCGGTCTGGCTGTATCACCGGTTTTCTCTCAGCTTTCGCGATGCGGAGGATCTCCTGGCGCAACGGGGGATCACGGTCACCTACGAGACCATCCGACAATGGTGTCTGACCTTTGGTCCGACGTATGCGCGCACGCTCCGGCGCCACCGTGGCCGTCTGGGGGACACCTGGTATCTGGACGAAGTCTTCGCCACGATTCAAGGACAACGCCGATATCTCTGGCGGGCCATCGACCAGGACGGCGACCTCCTCGACATCCTTGTCCAGTCTCGACGCAATCGCCGGGCGGCCATACGATTCTTCCGCAAGGTGTTGAAGGGACAGGGCCGGTTGCCCACCCGCGTGATCACGGACAGGCTGCGGAGCTACGCGGCGGCGCACCGCACGGTGATGCCGTCCGTCCCACATAGCACGCGGCAGTACGAGAACAACCGAGCCGAGGTCTCGCATCAGCCGACGCGACAACGCGAGCGGCAGATGCGGGGGTTCAAGTCCACGGCACAGGCGCAGCGATTTCTCTCGGTGCACGGACTCGTGCAGAATCTCTTTCGCACCGGCCGTCATCTGATGCGAGCCGTCCACCATCGCCTGTTACGCGAACGTGCCTTCGGGGTCTGGCGTGAGGCGACGTGTGTCTAGATCGAGAGTCCGAGTCGCGATCTCATCGGAGGCGAAGCCTGTCCGTGCGATGTTAACCTGACAAAGCCGTGGAAGCGGTTCCTCCGCCTCCTCGCGCGATACCCTCTCCCGCGAATGACGGCCATCCACTCGGCCGCGCGCGCGTAGCGAAGCCATCCGTCGAGGAGCCGGATGCGGAAGAACCCGCACGTCCGGATCTGTGGGGGGCTGGGGTCGGCAACGACCCTGGTCTACCCGACCATTGAGTGCGCCGGCCCTCACCGCCGACTGTCCTTCCGGTTTCTGGTGGTGCGGCGCGCGATCGGAGAGCGTCAACGTGCCCACGAGACCGGATCGACCTCGTGTCCATGAAACCAGTACATCAACCGGACCACGGCACACGCAGGACAACCGCGGCAGGTGAACCACGACGATCCACGAAACCAGAACCACATCGATTCTCGGAACATGTGTGCGTCGCGTCATTGTCCTTGCGCCCGCCGTAGGCGTGATGGTCGGGACGGCCGACCTTGATGCCTAATGCACAGTGGTCCACGCGCCCCGCGTCGGCTGCAGCGGTGTGTTCGCCAGCCACTTCGCCCGCAGAACCTCCAGTGCCTTCTTTTCCGGAAATATCACGCGGTCCCAGGAGAGCGCTGCGTGGCACGGAGTCGCGGCAAGGCGGTCTTCCACGATCCGCAGGGTGGTTTCCCCCCACTGCCCAGGCTCAAGGTGGTACGGAACAGCCTTCGCGAAGTCGACCATGATGCCGAGCACGGACCGATCGACCGTCGGACCGACCGCCACCGAGGCCATTGCCAGAGTCTCGGCGGCGATCGTCCGATCGTCGAGCCCGCAACGTCTCAATCTTGCCTCGACGAGCGCAGCGAGTCGGGCTGGGAGGCCCCGCACATTCTGTGCCGGAATCAGCATCGGCAGCAGCGAAGTAGAACTCACCAAGAGGAGAAGCGGCTGCCGATCCACCACAACTCGATTGACGTACCAATCGCCGAGCGCCGTATCGGAGCTGGTCGGGATGACCTCCGTTGCCGGCAGCAACGAGTTCAGCTTTCGTGTCGGCCGAAGTATGACCATGTCCCAGTCTAGCTGTGGTACCTCCGACATTGCCTCCATGGTCATCTTGAAGCATTGCAACCGCAATCAGTGGAAACACGATTGTGAAGCCACGTGACCCGAATTGCGGCGGGCGGCACTGCACCGCCGACGTTTCTGCGGACACCTCGCCCGTCTTATACCCTCTCTTCGCCCAAGTCTTCACCAGCAGGTCCCGCCGTCAGCCGGTCGGCACCGGCAAGGCCCAGATCCGCTGGAGCATCGACCCGAACAGGCGGCGGGTCAGGTGGCTTTCGGCCAGCAGGAGCCAGTAGTAGCAGGCATGTTTCACTAGCCGCTCACCCGTCTTGACGAGGCGCTGCTGGAGGCTGGTCAGCGACCACGTGTCGATCCGCGTCGGGAGCACCAGTCGTCGCCAGAGGTTGCCTAAGGTGTACGCGAGCACGCTCAGCTGCAAGCGGACCTCGTTCGCCGGAACCGGTGGCACGACGTTCGTGAACCGTGGAGAAATAGTGGAGACGGCGGGAACCGAAATCTAAGTGATTGAAAACACGTAGCTTATTGGTAGAGGCGGCTGGAGTCGATCCGCCCAGAAGTCCATATTGCCTAATACTTTAGGAAAACCGAAACGCCAGATTCGCGAGAAACGCTCAAAAGCCGAGGTCCAGGTACAAAACAGGTACAGTGAATCCGCCGCCGTCAGCACACCCGCCGCGCACCAGCCGACGTGGTTCAACCGAGCGTCAGCAAGGTCTCGACGGCGGCCTTCAGTCGCGGCAGTTCGTGTTCGACCGTTGTCCACACCAGCCCGAGATCCACGCCGAAGTAGTTGTGCGTCAGACGATCGCGCATGCCGGCGATCTGCTTCCACGGAATCTCCGGGGCGCGGCTCCTGGTGCCGTCCGACAGCTGCTTGACCGCTTCGCCGATGATCTCGAGTTTTCGAATGACTGCGTCCTGCCGCATCCGGTCGCCGATGAACGTTGCGCGGTCGACGGACGCGTAGGTCTGGATGTCGGAAATGGCGTCTCGGATGTGCCCCAAGTAGACGGACTCGTCCTTCACAGCGGTCGGGCTTCCGTCAGGATTCGATCGCGAAGGGCCGGATGCACGCTCGCGTCGGTGAGGACCTCGATCTTTCGATGGAGCAAGGCTTCGAGGTCCTGACCAAGACCGATGAGATCGAGCAACGAACGTCCAGCCTCCATGTCGACAAGGAAGTCGACGTCGCTGCTCTCGTGGTTCTCGCCGCGTGCGACCGAACCAAACAGGCGGACGTTCCGGGCGCCGTGACCGGCCGCAATTCGAAGGATCTCTTGCCGTTGGCTCTGCAGGTCCATGTTGTGCCGACGTCATTCTATCGTGAGTGAGAGACACCGCGGGTGATTGGTCTTCTCGGCCGCCCAGTCCCGGAATGACGACCGGAAGCCGCGCGGGACGGCCGCGATCTTCTGCTCCGTGAACACCCTCGGCAGGGCATTGTCAGGTTAACTCTCCGCCCGGCACAATGCCGGGATGAACACTCTCCGGCCCCGCTACCATCGGCATCGCTTTCCGCCCGACATCATCAGCCATGCCGTCTGGCTCTACCACAGATACTGCATGAGCTTCCGGGATGTGGAGGATTTGCTGGCCGAACGAGGAATCATCGTGTCCTACGAAACCGTTCGCCAGTGGTGCGGGAAGTTCGGCCCCGACTACGCTCGGCAGTTGAAGCGACGACAGGGTCGACTCGGAGATACGTGGTTCCTGGACGAAGTCTTCGTGACGATCAACGGTCAGCGCCAGTATCTCTGGCGCGCGGTGGATCAAGACGGTGACCTGATCGACATCCTCGTACAACCCCGTCGGGACGGGCGTGCAGCGCGGAGATTCTTTCGCCGACTGTTGAAGAGTCAGCGACAGGAACCCGTGCGGCTCGTGACCGACAAGCTGGGCAGCTACCGTGTCGCCCATCGGGACCTCATGCCGCTGGTCACCCATGACACGAGGCGATACGCGAACAATCGCGCCGAAGTCTCGCATCAACCCACGCGACAACGCGAACGTCAGATGCGAGGCTTCACGTCATCCGACCACGCGCAGCGGTTCTTGCACGTCCACGGTGTCATTCAGAATCTCTTTCGCGTGGGTCGACACCTACTCAGGGCGGCTCATCATCGGCTGTTGCGAGCACGGTCGTTCACCGTGTGGGCCCAGGTGACGGCAGCCTGATCCTGGGATCAACTCGCCTCATTCTGGCCCGGACTCGTTAAGTTGACAGTGCCCGATCCCGCGCGGGCGACCGCGGGCCGTGGCCAGATATGTTCGCCGTCTTGGCCGGTGGGATTATGACTGTCGCACCCCGCGCCGTCGCCGTTTCGTAGACGGCGACCGTGTCATAGGCGGCGTCAGCGGTGACGCGCACGAGAGGGCCATCGACCGCGTTGAGCAGATCGAGGGCGGTGGTTGCATCATCACCCGTCGCCTCGGTCAGTGTGTGAACGAGGATCACGCCTGACTGATCGACGCCAAGGTGGAGCTTCCGCCAGCCACGTCTGCCGCGGCCTCCGTGTGTCGCGGCCGCCCACTCACCTGCCCCGACGATGGACAGACCCGTGCTGTCGAGCACGAGATGGATTCCCTCGCCGGGCGGCACCGGTCGCAGACGGCGCGTCAGATGCTGACTGCGCCGGGAGAGCGTCGTATAGTCGGGGACGGAGAGGTCTAGGCGCATCATCCTGAACAGGGCGTGCAGGAATCCTTCGGCCTGGCGTAGCGGAAGATGGTAGAGGAGTCGCAGGGCCATGGCGGTTTCGATGGCAAGATCCGAGTACCGCCGCTGCCCACCCCGCCGGCCGCTCCGGCGGGGCGTCCAGGCAGCGATCGCTTCCGAGGACAACCACACCATCACATCGCCGCGGCGAACGAGGGCCTGGTTGTAGGCCGGCCAATTTGCAACGCGGTACTTCGTCTTATACGTGGGATGAACCTTCGACTGCATCCCTGCAGTGTGGCTCCTGCGGAGACGAGAAGGGCGGGCCAAACCGCCCCACCCGCAGAAGGTCTTTCATGCAACAACGCCGCGCTGCACCACGGCGGCGCGGCCGAACACCGCAGTCACCGCCGCCCCCAGCGCCTTCGACCCATCGAGCATCACCAGCACACTCCGATCGGTGTGCAGCCCACGGCTCTGGAGGTTGGCCAGCAGGCTCTGACAGACGGTCGCGTTCTCCGTCGAGCCTTCCCAGAGCCCGAGGGCGTGCTTCGTGCCGTCGGCGCCGACCCCCAAGGCGACGACCAGAGAGTGCTCGCCGATGTGGACACCGTCGAGGACGAGGCCGACCAGATCCAGGTTATCGAGGGGCGTCGCCTGCCACGCGGCCAGTTGCGCGGCGGTCTTGGCGACAAACCGGCGGCTGACGGCGCTCTTACTCACGCTACGGCTGGGGACGTCGGCCGGGAGCGGCTCCAGACTCCGAGCATAGCCCCGGGTGCTGACACCGACCAACAGCTGCTCGACAGTGCGGCGCCGCAGGGGATCGGTCTGGGCCATCGTCTGGAAAGTCGGCAGCGGTACTTCCTGGCGGGCCGCGCGGACCCGGGGACGCCGGATTGCCACCTTGCGCCCGCCGAGGACGACCTCACTGGCCACCGTCCCGGCCCGGGCCGCCGTACGGTCGGCCTGGTGCGCGTACCGCGGGCCACAGATCGCGGTCCGATCGTCCTCGAGCATGGCGTCCAAGACCTGTAACCCTGACCGCACCGCGAGTTCGAACAGCTCCGCCTCGGTATCGATCAGCAGCTCGACGAGGGGCAGCCGACGCGGGGGCGGAGATTCAACACCAGCGGCGGGACGGACTGTGCGAGACTTCTTCATGGCGGCTCCTTTGCTGTGAGGCGTGTCGCCTCGGGTTGCCCACCACTCGTGTATCACGAGCAGTGAGGAGCCGCCGCGTCAATTTTTAACAGTCAGTGGGACATCCCCCGTTCCGTAGAACCGGTATCGATGCACTCCACGCCACCGTTGTGGTTTGTCCGATCCGGAATGAGGAGATGAGCACGCCACCGAGAATGCTAAATTATTGTATATAAATTAATTGCAGGCATAGAGTAACGGAAGCCGTGTCACCGATCTCCATTTGAGACGCTCAAAGTCGCGGCATGATCAAACGCCCACGATTTCAACTCTGGTGCTGGGAGTCGATCCACCGTCGCCATGGTGCGCTCTACCTCGACCGCTTGCGGGTCGTGTCGTGCCCGTGGTTCGGTCTCTATCTTCACTGGTTTCGGACCAGCGACGACGACTGTTTGCACGATCATCCCTGGCCCTTCTTGACGATCATCCTGCGCGGCGGCTACTGGGAAGGCACGCCGGGGCCAGGCCGCGGCCGAGCCACCGTCTCTCGTTGGCATGGGCCTGGCTCCGTGCGCGTTCGGCCGGCTCGCTGGCTCCACCGTATCGCAATCGACCCGGCCCACAAACCCGTGACGCTCGTGCTCCGAGGGCGTGTCGGTCGGGTCTGGGGATTCGAGACCAGGGACGGGTGGATCCCCTGGCGCGCCTACGCGCAGCGGCCTCCACCCTGACCCGGCGGGCAAGATCGCGCCCTCGGCCGTCGCGGGGTGTCGCACCTGATCGAGCCTGGCAAGTCGAACGAGTGCGCCTACGCGGGTGATTCTGCACGCCCACGGCGGCTGGGTGAGCGAGGACGCTGCTGATTACGATCCCTCAGCGCGTCCAGGCTCAGTGGATAAAGATATCGAGAGCTCCCGATTCTGGAAGCCGCCCAGGGCCAACCCATGGACCGCGACGGCGTGCAGGCACAGACCGTGATGAAGCTCTACCCATCAGTATCCCGATGGCCCGGTCACGGCCATGCGGCGCCGGGCGGCCGAGTTGGGCTGGCCCGTCTACGAGTGGTGCTATCGGGAAACGCTCGCACCCCACGGGTGGCTGACCGAGGACCAGGTCGTGCGGAAGCAGGCTGAGCTGTCTCGCACGATGTGGGCCGTCGAGTACGAACTCCAGGAACCCAGTGCCGAAGGACGCGCCATCGACCCGCCCGCCGTGGAGCGGATGTTCGACGCCACGCTCGGGACACACATCCCCGCGGGCGATCTCGAACACACCTGGCGCGGCCAGCCGGGTCCCCCCGCCGAGCGGGCCTGTCCTGATCCGGCCGGGGCGTGGTACTGCATCGGCGTCGACTGGGCCCAGAAGCGCCACTACACCGTCGCCATCGTCGTGCGCTGCGATACCACGCCGCTCCAGGTCGTCGCCGTCTACCGCATCCAACGGCGACCGTGGCCGGAAATGACCGAGCGAGTCGGCGCGCTGCTGGATGAGTTTCCGGGACCCGCGGTGCACGATGCCACCGGTGCCGGGTCGGCCATCGGGGAATTCCCGGCGCTCGAAGCGCACCGTCAGCTCCAGGGCGTCACCATGGTCGGCCGTGACCGGGTCGACCTCTTCCGCAACTACATCGCGGCGATCGAGCGGCACGAGATCGTCTGTCCTCGGATCGACGTGTTCTATACCGAGCACCTGTACTGCGGGGAAGACGATCTGTTCGGGAGCGGGCATCCCCCCGATACGGTCGTCGCCATGGCGTTGGCCTATCACGCCTTCAAGACGGGCCGGCGGCCCGGCGACTACGGCGTCACGATCTGACGGTGGGGCGGGAGCACCGGCCGAACTCGCGCGCCGTACATGTGCACTCAGCCGCCGCTCGTGGCTCCCCACACATCGCCGTCCCGTCGCCTCCGCACATTCCCCTTGCCTGTCGCGCCCACCAGAGCGAATGTGGACGAACGCCGTCTGCCCGCGGCTGCCACCAAGGAGGGACCCAGCCCATGACCCCGCACGAAACCGGCTCGACCGCCACCCCCCTGACGCACGCGCGGCGGCGCCGCTCACGCGCACGTTCGGCCCCCAGGGACCGACCCTGGGAGATCTCAGCGACGCCTACCTCCAGGACTATCAGGTCCGGCAGTTCCGATCCCAGAGCACCGCTCGCGGCCGGACCGCCCATCTCGCCGCCTTCTTCGGTCGCGCCGCGCGGGCCGCCACGTTGACCACCTACCAGATCCGCCAGTACCAACTGACCCGGCGCGCCGCCGGGGCCGCCACCGGCACGATCAACCGGGAGACCTCGGCGCTCCACCGCATGTGCACGCTCGCCGTCCACTGGGGCTGGCTCGACACCGTGCCCGGCTTCCCCGACCGCCTCCGCGAGAATCCCCCCCGCCAGGGCTTCTTCGAGCACCCCGAATACCTCGCCGTCCGCGTCCGCCTGCCCGCTCCGTGGCAGGACATCCTCGATCTGGCTTACTACTCCGGCTGGCGCAAGCAGGAGATCCTCGGCCTCACCTGGGAGGAGATTGACATGGCCGGTGGCGTCATCCGGCTCTCGCCGGCGCGCTCGAAGACGCTGGTGGGGCGGATTCTTCCCATCTCGCAGCCCATCGCCGAGGCCCTGGCGCGACGGCGAGCCCGCCGTGACCCCGACAGCCTGCTCGTCTTCCACCGCGACGGCATCCCCGTCCGCCGCTGGCGCACGGCGTGGCGCACCGCCTGCCAGTCGGCCGGGGTGCCGACCCGCTTCCTCCACGATTGCCGGCGCACCGCCGCGCGCAACCTGATCCGCGCGAATGTCCCCGAGCGGGTCGCCATGCTCCTGACCGGGCACAAGAGCCGCGCCATCTTCGACCGCTACAACATTATTCACGAGCAGGAACTACTCGACGCCGGGGACCAACTCGTCGAGTATCTCGCGCAACAGGCGCAGGCGGTACCAGCCCGCCAGCGGCCCCACCCGACCGGACCCGCCGCCCCGCGCACCGCATCACCCCTCCGCCTCGTACGACGCGGCACCGCGTAAGGGCAGCGGGGGGCGGCGGGGGCCGGACACCGCCCGCCTGTTCGCCGCGGCTCGCGCACAGGCCAAACAGGTACGAACCGGCCAGCGATCGTGGCACACGCGGTGACGGGGCGGGCCGACGCGGCCGAACACAGGCACGTGCCAGGCACCGCCAGCGGCATCGCGCTCAACAGCGGGGCGACACGCGATCACAGGCTCTCTCGACACCCGTGGCTGGCGCCTCTATGATGGCGCCGTTGCCGACCACCGCGCATGTGCACATGACCGCGAAGAAAACCCTC
Source organism: Vicinamibacterales bacterium (assembly GCA_963662965.1). Taxonomy (GTDB): domain Bacteria; phylum Acidobacteriota; class Vicinamibacteria; order Vicinamibacterales; family UBA8438; genus DTWD01. Next base: position 3,085,848 of record OY759970.1, read on the forward strand.
TATTTGGCGAACCCCTATGGCTTCTCCGCGCAACAGCGTGGCGGACCGCTCCACGAGCTTGTGAGGGCGCTGGAGTCGATGGGGGCCGACGTGTGGGAGCCGTTCGCCCGCAACAACCAGATCGACCGGGCGAGTGCGGGCTGGGCGTATCGGATCGGGCAGGCCGATCTCCGGGACGTTCGCGAGGCCGATGGACTGTTCGCGGTGGTCAACGGCTGTCCGCCGGATGAGGGCGTCATGGTGGAGCTGGGCCTAGGGATCGCGTGGGAGAAGCCGGTGTTCCTGTTCCGAGACGATTTTCGCCGGTGCACCGACAGCGAAATGTACCCGCTCAACTTGATGTTGTTCACTGGCCTGCCGGCCGCTGGCTGGGAGGCCGCGTGGTACGGATCGATCGAGGAGATCGCTGATCCCGCCAAGGCGCTCGCACGTTGGTTGCGGCATGACAGGCCGCCCGGCGCGGCGTCGGTCGAGGCGGACCCGATAGAAGTATGAGCGTGCTCAGCGCCGGGCTGCAGTCGGTCGGGCTATGCGTCTCGCGGCGTTTACCAAGGCGCGCCCCGCCGACGCGGCGCAAGAGAAGCTGGCCTCTCACGACTGGGTTGCCCGGTTACCATCGCCAGCCGCCTCGCGATCATCCGAGTTGCACACGGCCATGGCCCTGGAACTGACGTACGCGTCTGACACGGCCCTGCTCCTCGACGACTTGGTCGACTCGCTGGGTCGGCCGGGGAGTGCTGCCGGCGTGGTGGTACCCGTGCTGATGCCGTCGCTGCCCCTAGTGGATCGCACGAAAGCCGCGCTGGCCCGGCGTCACGGGGTGGCCATGGGGGTGGCGTTTCTTCTGCCTAGCTCGTTCATCGAACACATGGCCCAGTTGGTCGGGTTAGACCCGCTCCATCCCTCCTGGCGCCCGCAGGGCTTGGCGTGGCGATTGGTACCGTTGCTGGCGGCCATGGTCGAGGAAGGCGATACTCCTCGCCTGGGGCCAGCGTGCGTGGACACCCGGGCACGGCACGCGCTAGCCCGCGACGTGGCCGATCGCTTCGACCAGTATCTGTATTTTCGACCGGAGATGATTGCCGCCTGGGACCGGGGCGAAGCCTGGGACGCTCTGCCCGAGTCTGCTCAGGGCGATGAGGCCTGGCAGCGGGACCTGTGGCGGCGTCTCTCCGCCGGGTTGGCCGACCACCCCCATCCGGCTGTGCGCCTGCGCGATCTCGAGACGCGCATCCACGCGGGCCAGGGTGACGTGCCGACGTCACTGGAGGTCCTGGCCAGCGGGCCTCTGCCCCCGACTCTACTACCGCTGTTACGCGCGCTGGCGACCAGAACCAGGGTCTGCCTGCGCGCCCTGCTCCCGTCGACTGAATACCTCGGCGACCTTCGCGCCGGTCGCACGCAGATGCGGGCCGGGCAGGCTGTGGACCTTGCCTGGGAAGGGCACCCCCTGCTGTCCCATCTGGGCAAGCAAGCCGTCGACAGCTTTCGCAGTTTCGAGGAGGCACTGGTCACCGAAGGCCAGGAGTACGACGTCATCGCGCTCCCCGAGCCCCGGTCGGACAGACTCCTCGCCCGTCTGCAGGCAGACATTCGCGCGGCGCGGCAGCCGGGTGCCGCCACGACCGCCCCGCCGGTCACGGCGGATCGTTCGGTGCGTGTGCATCGCTGCCACGGGGCCCGACGCGAGGTGGAAGTGCTGCGAGATGAATTATTGGACGCGTTCGAGAGCCTCCCAGATTTGCGGGCGAGCGAGGTCTTGATTCTCGCCCCCCAGCTGGACCTCTACGGACCGCTCGCCGAGGCGATCTTACGGGACGGTGACCCCTCGTTGCCGCTGCGGCTCGCGGAGCGGCGGATCGATCGCAGCGAGCCCTTGGTGCGCGGGATGCACACGCTGCTGCGCGTGGCCGCCGGCCGCGTGCCCCTGAGCGAGGGATTGGCGTTGCTGGCACTCCCTGCCGTCGCCGCCCGCGTCGAATCGCTGGGCATTGACCCGGCCACGCTCGCCGATCGCGTGCGTGCCTCGGGGATTACGTGGGGGCTCAACGCGGCCCATCGTCGGGCGATGGACGCCGGCGACCAGGGCACGGGGACGTGGCGCGAAGGGCTGGACCGATTACTGGCGGGCGTGTGGCTGGGTGACGCGGACACCGCGTCGGACGGGCACCAGCGCCCGGCCCTGCCCGTGTCGGGCGACCTGGGTGCCGACCCAGCTACGCTGAGTGCGTCACTGGACTGGCTGGACGGCTTGGTGTGCCTGCTGGACGATTGGCAGCGTGAAGCCAGTCCCGGCCAGTGGGCCGACCGCCTGGACCTGGTGCTGGACCAGGTATTGGCTGCCGGCGATGGTCGGTTCGACTCGACCGCGGCCGTGGATCTGGTCGGGCAACTTCGCGCCGCCGAAACGGACCATGCGTGCGAGGTCGACATGGATGCCGCCGCCGTGGCCGACTGGTTGGACCAGGTGGCTCAGGAGGAGGTGCGCGCGGTCTCCCGGGTCGGCGGGAACATGGCCATGGGCGGCTTCAAGCCGATGCGCGCTATTCCCTGCCGCGTGCTGGCGATAATGGGCTTGCACGATGCCGCCTTTCCGCGCCGGGCCAGGGCGCCCGCCTGGGATCTGCTGGCCGCGGCGCCGCGCCGCGGCGATCGGGATCCGGTGCGTGAAGACCGGCAGCTGTTTCTCGACGCGCTCTTGGCGGCCGGCGACCGCGTGATCGTAACGGCCACGGCCCGCAATATCCGCAGCAATAAGGACGAACCGCTCTCGGCCTGCGTCGATGAATTCCTGCGGGTGGCCGCGGCCACCGTCTCCGATCGTGTCGACATCCGGGAGACCACGTACCGGGACCTGATCGAAGACCACCCGCTGCAACCATTCAACGCGGCCTGCTTTACCGGCCCGCGCGCCTCGTTCGACACTGGCCACCTTGAGATTGCCCGCTCGTGCCAGCAGCAGCAGGAAGAGGCCGCACCGTTTCAGGTCGGCGTGTTCGAGCTGCCCGAAGCGGTCCAGTCGGCCGACCTCGAGTTGCACGAGATGATCCGGATCCTCAAAGATCCCTGGTCGGCTTGGCTGGGGTCTCTAGGAGTCGAGATCCCTCAGGCCGGGGACGATCCGTTCGCCCTGGACCGGGAGCCGGTGGCCGCCCCAGCGGCCCTGGACCGGTGGCAACTGCAGACGACGGTCATTGATGCCGTACTCGAAGGACGGACCTCGTTTCTGGAAGAACGCCTGGCGGCCAACCGGTTGCTGCCGTATGGGATCCTGGGCGCCGCGATGGGCAGACGGGCGGTGCAGGAAGCCGAGTCCCTGGCCCGCCACGCTCTGCACGAGGCGGGTGGCCGGCTGCAGCCCCAGCGCTTGGTGTACCGAGACGGGTGCCCGCCGGTGGCCGGCAACATTGCCGTCACCCCTGACCGCCGGCTGCACGTGCTGGTCAGGCCCACAGATCTGAAGGCCGCCGCCCATCATCGTCTCGATGTGTGGGTCCGTGCGACCTTTGCCGCCGCCTGCGGCATGCGAGGCGACACCGTGGTGGTGTCGAGAGAGGGGGAGCGCACGAGGGTGGACCGCCGGCCGGCCCTGGCCCCAGATCAGGCGCGCGCCGCGCTCGACCATCTGCTGCACCTGTGCGCACACGCACGGCGGTATCCGTTGCCATTCGGGCCGAAGACGAGCTTTGCGGTGTTCGCCGCTGGTCAACGTGGCGTCAACGAAACCGACAAAGCTATGAAGGCCTGGCACCAGCAACCCCAGGGCCCGCCGGGTGAAGGCGACAGTGCCTCTGCGCGGCTGACGTGGCGCGATCGGGACCCCTTCGCGGAGGAGATCTTCGACGAGTGGCGACGCGTGGCCGCAGCCGTCTTCGGCCCGGTGGAGGCCTGGTTTGCGACCACAGCGACCCCGTCGCGGCACGAGGCAGACGGTGGCTAGTTTCGACCTGCGTACGACCGACGTGCCCACCGGCCTGTCAGTTATTGAAGCTAGCGCGGGCACCGGGAAAACCTGGACCATCTCGCATCTGGTCCCTCGCCTGCTGGTGGACGGGGTGGTCAGCGGCATCGGCGACCTGTTACTGGTCACGTTTACCGAGGACGCAGCCCGCGAACTGGGCGAGCAGACCCGCCGTCAGTTGGCAACCCTGGTCGGGCATGCCGATGCAGGCACCCAGCCCGCCGAGCACCAGCAGGGCATTCTTCTGCTGCTAGACCGCCTTGAGGCTCTCCCCGACCCTGAGCGCCACACGGCCGTACTGCGGCTGCGGCTGGCACTGGATGAAAGCGACCAGCTCGCGGTCTCGACCATTCATGCCTTCTGCAAGCAAGTGCTCGGAGCCGAGGGGTTCTTATGCGGGATGCCTGCCGGGTTCGAGGTCCTACCGGACCCCGGCGAGGCGCAGTCGGATGCCGTCAAAGATACGTGGCGCACCGATCTCGGCGCCGATTCGTTGCTAGCCGCGGTGGCCGCCTGCGGGACGTGGTCAGTCGAGGACGATCTGAAGGCTTGGCGCTCGTTGACCCGCCGGCCATCCACCCGCATGGAGCCGGAGCCACTCTCGCTGCAGGACGCACAAGACGGGGTGGCGAAGGCGCTCGAAGCCCTGCAGGCGACCCGCGCCGACATTCACCGACTGCAGGAGATCGCCGGCCGGGACGCAGTGAGCCTCAATAGGTCGGCGCAGAATCCTGGCGAAGATTCGATCGCGCAGCTGGACACCTGGCACGCGACGCTTGAGACCCTGGACCCACAGCAGCCCCCGGCTGATATTTTTCAGGTCTCCACGCGACTCGCGGGTGCGACATCCTGGTTTGGCCGGAGAGGCACGGTGAGCAGGGCTGCCTCGGACGAGGCAGGCGCATTGCCGATTGTGGCCGCTGCCGTGGCGGTGGAGGCCAGCCTCGGCGCGACCGGGTGGGCTTGGTTGGCGCACCTGAACCAGGCCGCTGGGCACCGATACACGCACAGTCTGCGCCGTAGTAACACCGTCACCTACGACGGCTTGATTCAGGACCTGCATCGCGCGCTATGCGCGGGGCCCAACCGCGCGGTTCTCGCCCAGCGGCTGTCGGACAAGTGGACGGTGGGCCTGATTGACGAGAGTCAGGACACCGACCAGCAACAACTGGACATTTTCAGGGCCATCTTCGACCGCGGAACTGGAGCGGGGCGGCTCATCCTGGTGGGCGACCCGAAGCAGGCCATTTACAGTTTTCGCGGCGGAGACCTCTCTGCGTACCTCTCGGCCCGCCCGACGAATGACGCGCGCGTCAGCAGTCTGGCCACGACCTATCGGTCGGCCCCTGGCTTGGTGACAGCGCTCAATACCCTGTTCGGACGCCCCCGCGCTTTCGGCAGCCCCGACCTGACCTATCCAGCGGCGACCGCGGCTCACCAGGACGAAGACCTGCCCTTGCCGGAGGACGGGCACGGACGGCTGGTCGCCTGGGTGGTCCCCGACGCCGACACCGAGGACTGGGCTCGTGCCCAGCCGCGTCGGTTGCGCGCGGCCGCGTGCACCGCCACGGCTATCGTGGATCTACTTGGCCGAACGATGGGAACCGACGCGACACGGGTCAATCCATCACACGTGGCCGTGCTGACCCGCACCAACATCGAGGCCGGGCTGGTCCACGAGGCGTTGCGGGCCCGACGCGTGCCGAGCGTGGTTCGCGACGACGGGGACGTCATGCAGAGCGACACGGCCTCCGACCTCGCGGCCGTTCTAAAGGCGATCCTGTCGCCCACCCACCCCGGGTGGCGACGCGCCGCGATGGCGACCCGTCTGTTCGGCTACGACTCGGCCATGCTAGCCACGCTCACCACGGCGGACGCCGATGCATGGCTGGCCAATTTCATGACATGGAACGACCTCTGGCATCGCCAAGGGATTGCCGCGGTGATGGCTCGTCTGGAAGCAGATTCCCGTGCCACCCTGCGACTGGCCCGCGCGCCTGCGGGCGCACGGCACCTGACCGACTTGCGGCATCTGGTCGAACTGTTGCAAGCCCGTGAAGCCGAGGGCCAGCATGCGCCCGTCAAGCTCCTGCAGTGGTTCGAGGGCGAGCGGATGTCGGACGGCAGCGCAGCGGATGAACGCCTGCATCGGTTGGAAGAAGACGGCGACGCCGTCCAGATCGTCACGGTACACCGGGCCAAGGGGCTGGAATTCGACTTTGTGTTTTGCCCCTACTTGTGGTCAGTGCGGCCGGATGCCCGTGTCACCGACCGTCTGCTCGTCCGCCGCAACCACGGCTGGGTGCTGGCCGACGGCACACAACGGGACAATCGCGCGGAACACCGCGCCTATACGGCCGAGCGTCTCCGGGAAGACGTCCGGCTGGCCTACGTGGCGCTGACCCGCGCCCGTCGCCGCGTGACGCTGCTCGCCGGGCCCCTGGGCTACACGAGGAAATCGCCTCTGCCCCCAACGTCGCTTGATTGGCTGCTCCGCACCGACGACCAAGTCGACAGCCTGGAAGACTGGTACCGGGACGTGACCGATCGGAAGAAGGATGTCGCCACCTGCGAACATGGCGACACCCTGCGCCGGTTCCACGCGGCGTGCCCACGCGTGATGACCGTGTCTGCCCCGCCCTCGCCCACCGAGACGGTCTGGACCGACCGTGGACATGACGAGACGTCCCTGCACGCGCGTCCCGCCCCCGTGCTCGATCTCCATGCCTGGCACTTGACCAGCTTCTCGCAACTGGCCCATGGGCGGCATGACGAGCGGGAACGCCGCGACGTCGTGGTGGAACCCGAGGACGCCGGCGCCATCGGCGCAGTCGCCGACGCCAAGGACGCCGCCGTGCCCTTGGCCACCTTCGCTCGCGGAACCCACGCCGGCAATTGCTTGCACGAGCTGCTGGAGCAATGGGACTTCCACGAAGACACGGCGGTGCTGGTCGACCGGGGCTTACGACGACACCGGCTCTATTCCGCCCAGGCTGTGGATGCGGTGCGGCACACACTCGCCGCGCTGAAGACCACGCGCCTCGACGGCCTGGATGCGCGCCTCGACACGGCCGCCTCGAACAAGACTCTGTCTGAATGGGAGTTTCTGCTGCCGCTGGGGCGGGCCGGCATCACCGGGCAAGCCCTGTCGGACCTCTTCGCCCGTCACGCCCGTACCGCCGATGAACGCCACTACGCCCAGGACTTGGCTGGCCTGCCAAGCCAAGAGATGTCAGGCATGCTCACCGGATACATCGACCGCTTGGTGCTGGCCGATGGCCGCTGGGGCGTCGTGGACTGGAAGAGTAATTTCCTGGGACCGCGTGTCGCCGACTATCGCCAGCGGGCCCTGTGGCGCTGCGCGGCGGAACAACACTATCTATTGCAGGTGCATCTCTATCTGGTGGCGTTACGCCGCTACTTGCGGCTCTACGACTCCGGTGGGGCGGCCGTGTCGGGCAGCCTGCTGTTCGTACGTGGTGTGCTCCCGGGAACGAGTCAGGGGGTGCTCGAGGTCACCCCGCCCGAACCGTTGCTGCAGGAACTCGACCGGTTGTTTCTGAGCCCTGGCCGCGGAGGGCTGACATGAGCCGGGCTGCCATCCAACTGTTGACGCGCCGATGGGGCTTGCCCGACGCCGCCACACCAGTACTCAGTCGCTTCTTCAGCGCGTGGGCCGCCGGTCACACCTCGCTCGAGCTGAGCGACGCAGAAGCCGAACTGCTGGCATCCAGCCCCGCCGTCACCCATGGCAGGGACGGTGCCCGTCCAACTCCGCTGGTTGTACGCGGCACGCGGCTGCAGTCCTGGCGCCTGGATCAGGCCGAGACCAGGGTGGCCACTAGACTGCGAGCGCTGGCCCATGAGGATGTTGCCGTCAGCCGCACGCCCGCCGAGCCTGCGGCCCCAGAGGCGGCTGACGATCTCGCGCAGCTCTTTCCTGACCCACAATCCGCCCAGCGGCGCGCGGCGGGGCTGGGCCTCCGACGGGCGCTCACGCTGGTGACCGGCGGTCCCGGGACGGGCAAGACCACCACGGCGGCGCGCCTGCTGGCCCTCCTGGCGAACCGCCACCCGGGACTCCGCGTCGCGCTGGCGGCACCCACCGGGAAGGCTGCCGCGCGGCTGGGCGAGGCCATCGGCCAGACCGCCCAGACGCTCGACGGACTGCTGGCACCTGTTCGTCTCCCACTGGAGCGCGCTGCCGGCCAGGCGCGCACGCTGCACCGACTCCTGGGCTGGAATCCGCGCACCGACCGCTGCCGGTTCCATGCCGGCAACCCCTTACCTGCTGACGTGGTGGTCGTTGACGAAGCGTCGATGCTGGATCTAGCCCTGTGGGACCGGCTGCTGTCTGCCATGGGGCGCGGCACCCGCCTTGTCGTGCTCGGCGACCATCGCCAATTGGAGAGCGTGCAGCCGGGTCGCGTGCTAGCTGACATGATTATCGCGGCCGATGGTGGGGCCCTGCACAGGTGCCACGTCGAACTGGACCATAACTACCGGTTCGAGTCGCACCCGGGGATCAGCCGCCTCGCGGCGGCCATTCGCCAGTACGACGACGAGGCGGCGGTGGAGACGCTGACCAGCACCGTGTATCGAGAGGAACTGGCCCACTACGCGTCCGAACAGATAGACGACGCCCTGGGCCGCGTCTGGCCGCAGATCATGGAGGTGGTCCGGGCACCGGAGCCGGCACCGGCCTTGGCCGCGCTGGCGCGCGTGCGTATCCTGTGCGCGCTGCGGCGGGGCCACTATGGCGTCGCAGGCATCAATGCCCGGGTCGAGGCGAGGCTGCGCCGCGAGGGACGACCTGCCGGCGAATGGACCCATGGTCGCCCCGTGCTGGTGACGGCCAACGACCCACACAGCGGACTTTTCAACGGCGACGTCGGCGTGCTGCTGGACAGAAAAGATGAGCGCGGAGTCATGGCGTGGTTTCCCAGCCCCCAGGAACCCCGGAGTGTGCCGCTGGCGGCACTACCAAGCCATGACACGGCCTGGGCGATGACGGTGCATCGCTCGCAGGGCAGCGAATTCGAGTCGGTGCTGCTGGTGCTGCCCCCCCAGGCGCACGAACTCGCCGGACCCGAGCTACTGTACACCGGCGTGACTCGAGCACGCTCGAAGATGCTGATCGCGGCTGACGAGGCGGCCCTGCGCGCGGCCTGCCAGCAGCGCCCGCCACGCCGCACGGGACTGCTCGAAAAACTCAGCACGAAAAACGACCGCCCAGCCATATGATCGCCTTACGGTCACGGCGGCTTTGCGCCACGGCGCGAGGCACGCAGTCAATGTTCGCCATGCGGCGATTAACCCAGCCTGAACCACCCCGGGGTTAGACTCCTTCCGACTCTGGTTTCGCATCAATGGGGAGCAAGCGGTGGGAGATCAGTCACTGAACGAGGGTAGAGTCCGACATGGAAGTAGCGATGGTAGCGGTGGTCCTGGCCAAGGATGTGTTCCAGGTCGCTCTGGCGACGAGCCGAGGACGGAGGCTGGCACACCAGCGGCTGACGGGCCGGCCGTTCGATCTGTTCGTCGACCGGCTCACGGCGGGCGGCATGAAAGCCAACTGGGTCACACGATCGAGCTTAGGGTTCGCGCAGAAATAACTCCAGTGTTGTTGGCGGAATTCTAGCTGACGGGTTTCCACCGAGTTGAGTCCGCCGGCCCTCTCGACCCTGAAATTGCAGCCTGTAGCACCGATGGCCACCCGCGGCGAGGTAGCAAGGTAATGATAGAGTATCTCCTTTGCAGGTGTTACTCTATCATTATGCGAACCGAACACTATCGCGCGCGGGACCTCACCACGTTGTTGCGGAAGCAGAAGATCGCCACGATGACCGAGCTGAAAGACGTCCTGGGGAGCGCAGCGGACATCACGATCTTCCGGAAGCTGGCGGAGCTGTCCTATCAGACCAGCTACTCCCACCGCGGGCGATATTACACGTTGGCCGATATCCCCCAGTACGATGCGTGGGGCCTGTGGTCGTATCGCTCGGTGTGGTTTTCGCGGCGCGGGACATTGCTGGCCACCGCGGAAGCGCTGGTCCAGGAGGCCGACGCCGGATTTTTCGTGGCCGAGCTCGAGGGGGTCCTCAACGTGGAGGTGAAGGGGGCGTTGCTGAGGCTGGTCCGTCAGCAGAAGCTGGCGCGTGCGTCCTTCGCCGGGCGCTATCTGTACTGTTCCCCCGATACCGCCACGAGGGACGCTCAGCTCACCGCGCGCCGGGTCCGTGACGCGGCGACCCCACTCGGGGGGCGGCTGCCGCACGTCGATGTCCTCCCCGATGAGCTCAAGGCATCGATTGTGCTGTTTTTCAGCCTGCTCGATGAGCAACAGCGACGCCTGTACGCCGGCCTGGAGTCGCTCAAGATGGGCCACGGAGGCGACCAGGCGATCGCCGACCTGCTGGGGCTGGACGCGGGGACCGTGGCCCGCGGGCGGCACCACCTCCTGGACCGCGATGTGACTGTCGAGCGTGTCCGCCGGGCTGGCGCCGGACGCCGACCGGTGGAAAAAAAACGCCAGCGGTCATCGCGCGCATCGACGAGCTGATGACGCACGAGACGGCGGGCGACCCCATGTCCGGGTTGAAATGGACCCGAAGGACCACCGAGAAGATCGCCGCCGAGCTGCAGTCGCTTGGCATCAGCGTGGGCCCACGCACCGTGGCCAGGCTGCTCACGCAGTTGGGGTTCTCCTTGCGCGTCAATCAGAAGAAACGCTCCACTGGCTCGCCGGCACGGCGGAATGAGCAATTCGAGCAAATCGCCTCGCTTCGGGAGCGTTTCGTCACTGACGCGGCGCCGATCATCAGCGTGGATACCAAGAAGAAAGAACTGGTTGGCCACTTCAAGAACGCGGGCGTCGCCTGGAATCGTGCGCCCGTGGTTGTCAACGACCACGACTTCCGGTCCGAGGCCGAGGGGATCGCGATTCCCTACGGCATCTATGACCTGCAGGCCAATCGCGGCACGATGTTCGTCGGCACGACCTACGACACCCCGTCGTTCGCCGTGGACGCCATCGAGCAGTGGTGGCGCACCGAAGGCGCGACGCGCTACCCCGGGTCCCGCGAACTGGCGATCCTCGCCGATGGCGGAGGAAGCAACGGCGCCAGATGCCGCGCTTGGAAGTTCGGGCTCCAGCGCAGCCTCTGCGACCGACATGGCCTGTCGATCACCGTCGCTCACTACCCGCCGGGAGCCTCGAAGTGGAACCCGATCGAGCATCGACTGTTCAGCGAGGTGAGCAAGAACTGGGCTGGCAAGCCGCTCGACAGCTATGACACGATTCTCAACTACCTCCGAACGACGCGCACCTCAACCGGACTCCGCGTTCGTGCTCACCTGGTTCGCCGATCCTATGTGAAGGGCATCAAGATCGCGGCGGCAGACATGAACACGCTGGCTCTGGAGGAGCTCGAACCCCTGCCCGCCTGGAACTACACGCTCCAACCCCGCTGTTGAAAATGGGGAGTTATTCCTGCGCGGACACTTACTGCCAGCCGAACCGTTTCAGAGATGCGGCCACCGCCGCGACCGCGCTCGTCGGCCGTCCCGTGTTCCTCACGGGCTGGCCGGGGACACCCGGCCGGCCATCACTGCCGCCTGAGACGTAACGGAAAGCCCGTGTCACCCGGAGGGCCGTAGCGCAAGCGTAGGAGCCGCGTCGCGGCTTGACGTGGGCTGTGGGCTGTGAGTGCAGGCTATCCGGGCTTGTAGCACGGCGTGCAGCGTCGTGAGTGCGCCTCTGCCGCAGATCAGCTCCGCGCCGACGGCTCGCCCGCTGGACCCGCGCCCGCCCATGCCCGTGGGTGCCAACCCTGGACCTCGCGCGGATGATCGTCCACCCGAGGGGGATCCTCAGCCCCGACGGGCGCGGCGATCGCGCGCTGGTGACACGATGACCAGCAGCTCGGCCCAATTATGTAGAGGATGTGTCGGCGGTCCGCGACTCACTGCGGCGCACCGGAAGCATTTAGGCCGCTCGTCACGGCCTGCGCGGATCGCTTTGAGTGGCAGGGGGCGCCGCGAACTGAGGATTGAGCGCCGGGATAGTGCAGTTTTCAGGTCAGGCGGTCGGCCGGTTTACCGGAAGGCCGGCCGTCTGACCCCCCCTCCTCTGTCGAGGTCGGGGTCGTCGGAAGGTCGCACCACCGGTTTTATTGGTCGAATCGCGTGTTGATGCAACGGTTGGCCCCACCTACTTTGTCGCCTTGCGTATCGCTTTGGCCGCCGCCGCCGGCACGACGATCCAACCGCGCTTGCCGTCCCGGTCCACGGCCTCTGTGTCCAGAATCACGACGCCCGCCGCGTCCGCCGACTTGTGCCAGGCGTCATCTATCCCGCCCGGCCTATGCGTCGATTCCGGCCCGAAGGCGATCCGCCGCCTGTCGCGTGCCGAGAGGAGCAGCGGACAGCCACCGCCCGGGCCGAGCGGGACGGAAGGATGGGGACCGGCCGGACCGCGTGGAGGGTCTCATTGAGAGTTTTCTTCAAAGCCGCGCGCGCAGCCAGGACATCGGCCTGTAGTTCTCACGCCGATCGCGCATCGCCGGGAGCCATGCTCGCCCATTTCGAGACGCTGAGCACGACGGCGACAATCAGCCAACTGGAACTGCTCACGCGGCGCCGACGTGTCACGCCGCGGGCGCCCAGGACCTATCATCCGCATATGAGTAACGGCGACCTGCACTGGATCGCGACCTACATCTGGGGGATCGCCGACGACGTCCTCCGAGACCTCTACGTCCGCGGCAAGTACCGGGACGTCATCCTGCCGATGACGGTGCTGCGCCGGCTGGACGCGGTGCTGGTGGACAGCAAGCCGAACGTGCTCGAGATGAAGGCGGTGCTCGACCAGACCGGCGTCGTCGCGCAGGACGCGGCCCTCCGGCAGGCGGCGGGTCAGGCCTTCTACAACACCTCGAAGTTCACCCTGCGCGACCTCCGGGCCCGCGCGAGCCGGCAGCAGCTCAGGGCCGACTTCGAGGCCTACCTCGACGGCTTCTCGCCCAACGTACAGGACATTCTCGAGAACTTCGAGTTCCGTAACCAGATCCCGCGGCTCTCGAAGGCCGACGCCCTGGGTACGCTCATTGAGAAGATTACCTCGCCGGACGTCAACCTCAGCCCAGCCCCGGTAAAGCACGCTGACGACTCGGTCCGGTATCCCGGCCTCGACAACCACGGGATGGGCTCAATCTTCGAGGAGTTGGTCCGCCGCTTCAACGAGGAGAACAACGAGGAGGCGGGCGAGCACTGGACGCCGCGCGACGCCGTGCGGCTGATGGCGACGCTCGTCTTCCTGCCCGTCGCCGACGAGCTCAAGTCTGGCACCTACCTGCTCTACGACGGTGCCTGCGGCACCGGCGGGATGCTCACCGTCGCCGAGGAGACGCTGGGCCAGCTTGCGGCCGAGCGCGGCCAGGACGTTTCCACGCACTTGTTCGGCCAGGAGATCAACGCCGAGACCTACGCCATCTGCACGGCCGACCTGCTGCTGAAGGGCGAGGGCGAGGCGGCCGACAACATCGTCGGCGGCCCGGAGCACTCCACCCTCGCCAACGACGCCTTCCCGTCCCGCGAGTTCGACTTCATGCTCTCCAACCCGCCCTACGGCAAGAGCTGGAAGACCGACCTGGAGCGCATGGGCGGTAAGAAGGCTATGCGCGACCCGCGCTTCGTCATCGAGCACGCCGGCGATCCCGAGTACTCCCTGGTCACCCGCTCCAGCGACGGTCAGATGCTCTTCCTCGCCAACAAGCTCTCGAAGATGAAGCAGGACACGCCGCTCGGCAGCCGCATCGCCGAGGTGCACAACGGCAGCTCGCTGTTCACCGGCGACGCCGGCCAGGGCGAGAGCAACATCCGCCGCTGGATCATCGAGAACGACTGGCTGGAGGCGATCGTCGCCCTCCCACTCAATATGTTCTACAACACCGGCATCGCCACCTACATTTGGGTGCTTACCAACCGCAAGCCCGAGCACCGCAAGGGCAGGGTGCAGTTGATCGACGCCACGAAGTGGTACCGGCCGCTCCGCAAGAACCTCGGCAAGAAGAACTGCGAACTGGGCGAGGACGACATCGCCTGCATCTGCGACACCTTCCTCGCCTTCGAAGAGACCGAGCAGAGCAAGATTTTAGACAACGCCGCGTTCGGCTACTGGAAGGTAACCGTCGACCGGCCGCTACGCATCGCAGGTGCCGACCCGAACCGCGCCTACAAGGCGGCGGAGATCAAGGCGCTGAAGGAGAACGGCAAACGCAGCGAGGATGCGCCACCGGTCCTCCGGAAGATCCACAAGCGCGGCACGGAGGCCGACCCGCTGCGCGGCCTGTTCGCGGCCAACGTCAACGGCCGGCCGGCTGTCGTGGAGTACGAGCCGGATACCGACCTGCGCGACACCGAGGAGATCCCGCTGCAGGAAGACGGCGGCATCGAGGCGTTCCTGCGGCGCGAGGTCCTGCCGTACGCGGCCGACGCCTGGTACCAGGCGGATAGTGTGAAGGTCGGCTACGAGATCAGCTTCACGCGCTACTTCTACACGCCGAAGCCGATGCGGACGCTGGCAGAGATTCGGGCGGATATTCTGGAGCTGGAGCTGGAGCAGGAGACGGAGGGGCTGCTGGCCGAGATCCTCGGCGGCGACGAACAGCGGGAGACGACTGCATGACTGAGATCATCTTCGAAATCACCGAAGACGAAATGGACGGCGGGTACTCGGCAAACGCCCTCGGGTACGGCATTCACACCCAGGGTGAGTCTGTCGAGGAGATCCGCAGCAACGTCAAGGAGGCCGTCGACTGCTACTTCGACGACACCATGCCGCGACCGAAGTTGATCCGGTTGCACTTCGTGCGGGACGAGGTTCTCGTGGCATGAAGTTGCCCCGCAACGTGAGCGGCGCGACGCTGCAAGCGGCGCTTCGACGCCTGGGGTACGACACCGTGCGACAGCGAGGCTCCCACGTGCGGATCACGACGCAGATCAACGGTGAACATCATGAGGTGATCCCGCTGCACACTCCGATCAGGACGAAGACGCTGTCGAGCATCCTGAAGAGCGTTGCCAGGCACCACGAAATAACCGTCGAAGAGCTTCTCCGTGAACTCGACCTGTGAACTCGGGGAGCGAGCGATGAAGGACGCGCCGAAGGTCTATCTCGCCAGGGCTGGTCGACATGGCGACGACGAGGATTACGCGCTTGAGCACAACCTCGCCGTGATCGGCTTCCTGGAGGTGCCGTCTCTGGCAGGCGCACAAGACTACGACGCGATGGTCCAGCTCGTGCAAGACGCGTGGCCCGATGGGCAGCCTCGCGCCCTCGGGAACTTTGCCAGACAACTGTGGGCCTTCGCGGGTGCGATGCAGGAGGGCGACCTCGTCGTCTTGCCACGCAAGATCACGGCGCAGATCGCTATTGGCCGGGTCACGGGGCCGTATCGATACGCCGAGGTGAACACGACCTGGCGGCACACACGGCCCGTGGAGTGGATGCGGCCGGACATCCCCCGCGCCACGTTCGAACAGGACCTACTCTATTCGTTCGGCGCGTTCATGACGGTCTGCAACATCTCCCGGAATGATGCCGCCCGGCGTGTCGCAGCGGTCCTCGAAGGCAAGCCTGATCCTGGCCTCTCTGTCCCCACAAAGGCGCCGGTGCCGACGGATATCGAAACCCCAGAGGTACCAGACCTGACGCAGCTGGCGCACGACCAAATTGTGGCGCGGATCCAGTCACGGTTTACCGGGCATGCCCTGGCGCGGCTGGTGGCTGCGGTGCTGCAAGCCGACGGGTGGGAGACGAAGATCTCGCCGCCAGGGGCTGACGGGGGCGTAGACATTCTCGCGGGACGTGGCTCACTGGGGTTGGACGCGCCACGTCTCTGCGTGCAGGTCAAGTCGCAGAACAGTCCTTCCGACGTCACGGTGTACCGCACCTTGCAGGGGACGATGCAGACGTTCAAGGCGGAGCAGGGGTTGCTCGTCTGTTGGGGCGGGGTGAACAAAGTGGTTCTGGCAGAGTCGAGGCAGGGCCACTTCATGGTGCGTCTGTGGGACAGCCGTGACCTTATGAGAGCCATCTACCGAACTTACGAACGCCTCCCGGCGGAGATCCAGGCGGAATTACCCCTGAAGCAAGTGTGGATACTTGTCGCCGAGGAGTCTTCGGAATGAGCGCCAACCTCAAGCCCTATCCCGCGATGAAGGACTCCGGGGTGCCGTGGCTGGGGGAGGTGCCGACGTATTGGGAGGTGGTGAGGTTGCGCAACTCCGAAATGCGGGTTAGCAACGTCGACAAGCACGCGAAGGACGATGAACAGCCGGTTCGCCTCTGCAACTATGTCGATGTCTACAAGAATGATCGCATCAGGTCCGGGATGGCTTTCATGCGTGCGACTGCGACTACGGACGAGATCGAACGGTTCCGGCTGCAATCCGGCGATGTGCTGATCACAAAGGACTCTGAGGCATGGAACGATATTGGTGTTCCAGCACTTGTTGAGGATACCCAAGACGACACCGTCAGCGGCTACCACTTGGCGTTGCTTCGCCCATTCCCTGAGCGCGTCGATGGTGGGTATCTATTTCGCGCACTACAGAGCCCAGCCGTCGCGTATCAGTTCCATGTCGAGGCGAACGGTGTCACGAGGTATGGGCTCTCACACAGCGCTATTAGGTCGGTGTGGCTGCCCCTCCCTCCCCTCTCCGAACAAGCCGCCATCGTCCGCTTCCTCGACCACGCCGACCGGCGCATCCGGCGCTACCTCCGCGCCCAGCAGCAGCTGGTTATGCTGCTGGAGGAGCAGAAGCAGGCCATCATCCACCAGGCCATCACGGGACAGATCGACGTCCGCACCGGCCGGCCCTTTCCTGCCTACAAGCCCTCTGGCGTGGAATGGTTGGGGGAGGTGCCGGAGCGTTGGCAGGTGTGCAGAAGCAAACGGATGTTCAGGCCACGAAGGGAACTTGCTCGACCTAACGACATTCAGCTCTCAGCTACTCAAGCCTACGGTGTGATATCGCAGCGGCGCTACGAGGAGAGGGTTGGGAGAAAGGTGGTCAGGATTCTACGCCACCTTGAGAAGCGACGCCATGTGGAAGTTGATGACTTCGTAATGAGCATGCGAAGTTTTCAAGGGGGATTGGAAAGGGCATGGGAAAGTGGATGCATCCGGTCATCGTACATTGTCCTGAGGCCTGCGACGAAGCTGGTCGTGGGGTACTTCGGTCACCTGTTCAAGTCAGCTGGCTATATCAATGCCCTACGGTCAACTGCGAATTTCATTCGTGATGGGCAAGACCTCAATTTCGAAAACTACTGTCGCGTTGACCTTCCACTTCCAGCGATAGAAGAACAGCAGCGTATCGCACAGTTTCTTGAGCAGGCCACGACGGCAATCCGCCTAGCGGTGGAGCGATACCGCGGGCAAGTTGATCTCATCCGCGAATACCGCACCCGCCTGATCGCCGACGTGGTCACCGGGAAGCTCGACGTGCGGGCGGCGGCGGCACGACTCCCGGATGAGGTCGAGGAACTGGAGCCGCTCGACGAGGCGGATGCCTTGATCGACGGCGAGGACGAGCCCACCGACGCCCTCGCCACCGCCCCCTAGGAGGCTGCGGTGTGACGACCGACACCAGCGAACGTGGCCTCGAACGCCTGATCTGCACGGCGCTGACCGGCCATCCCTGCGATCCGCCGCAAGAGCGCAGGGCAGCGGAGGCCCGCCCCGGCTACGGCCGCGCGGGCTGGAGCGGCGGCAATCCCCACGACTACGACCGCGAGTTCTGCGTCGATCGGGTCCAGCTCGCGGCATTCCTGAAGTCCACCCAGCCGGACGCCGCCGAATCGCTGGCGCTCGACGAGGACGGGCAGGCGCGGCGCAAGTTCCTCGCCCGGCTGCAGGGGGAGATCGCCAAGCGCGGCACCATCGACGTGCTGCGCCACGGCGTCAGACACGGCGCGCACGACCTGGACCTGTTCTACGGCACGCCGTCACCCGGGAACGTGCAGGCGCAGCAGCGCTTCGCGCAGAACCGCTTCACCGTCGTCCGGCAGCTCCGCTACAGCCGCGACGAGACGCAGCGAGCGCTCGACATCGGGCTCTTCATCAACGGCCTGCCGGTCTTCACGTTCGAGCTGAAGAACAGCCTCACCAAGCAGACCGTTAACGATGCGGTGTGGCAGTACCAGAAGGACCGCAACCCCCGCGAGAAGCTGTTCGAGTTCGGCCGCTGCGTGGCCCACTTCGCGGTGGACGAGAGCGACGTGCGCTTCTGCACCCACCTCAAGGGGAAGGCGTCCTGGTTCCTGCCGTTCAACCGGGGCTGGAACGACGGCGCCGGCAATCCGCCCAATCCGAGCGGCATCAAGACCGACTACCTGTGGCGAGACGTGCTCACTCGCGAGAGCCTGACCGACATCCTGGAGAACTACGCCCAGGTGGTGGAGGCGAAGGACGAGAAGACCGGCAAGAAAAAGCGGACGCAGATTTGGCCGCGCTACCAACAGCTCGACGTGGTGCGCCGGCTGCTGGCCGACGCCGCGACGCGCGGGGCGGGGCGGCGCTACCTGATCC
Organism: Vicinamibacterales bacterium; assembly: GCA_963662965.1. Taxonomy (GTDB): domain Bacteria; phylum Acidobacteriota; class Vicinamibacteria; order Vicinamibacterales; family UBA8438; genus DTWD01. The sequence goes on from OY759970.1 coordinate 3,104,406, forward strand.
AGCACTCGGCGGGCAGCGGGAAGAGCAACTCCATCGCCTGGCTGGCCCACCAACTGATCGGACTCGCGAAGGACGACGCTTCGACATTCGACTCGATCATCGTGGTCACCGACCGGCGCATCCTCGACCGGCAGATCCGCGACACCATCAAGCAGTACGCCCAGGTCGGCGCGACGGTGGGGCACGCGGAGCGCGCCGGAGACCTGCGTCGGTTCATCGAGGCCGGCAAGAAGATCATCATCTCGACGGTTCAGAAGTTCCCCTTCATCCTCGACGAGATCGGCAACGAGCAGCGCGGCCAGCGCTTTGCCATCATCATCGACGAGGCCCACTCCAGCCAAGGTGGGCGCACCTCGGCGTCCATTTCGGCCGCGCTGGGGACAGCCGGTGAAGAGGCCGAGGAGGAGACCACCGAGGATCACATCAACCGCCTGATGGAGTCGCGCAGGCTGCTCCCGAACGCCAGCTACTTCGCGTTCACCGCCACCCCGAAGAACAAGACGCTGGAGATCTTCGGCGAGCCGGACCCGCAGCCAGGCGGCGCGGTCAGGCACCACGCCTTCCACAGCTACACCATGAAGCAGGCAATCCAGGAGGGGTTCATCCTGGACGTGCTGGCGCACTACACCCCGGTGGCCAGCTACTACCGGCTTGCCAAGACGGTGGAGGACGACCCGGAGTTCGACGTCAAGAAGGCGCAGAAGAAGCTCCGTCGCTACGTCGAGGGCCACGACCACGCGATCCGCCTCAAGGCCGAGATCATGGTCGACCACTTCCACGAGCAGGTCATCGCGAAGAACAAGATCGGCGGCGAGGCGCGGGCGATGGTGGTCACCAACGGCATCGAGCGCGCCCTCCAGTACTTCCATGCCATCCGCGACTACCTGCAGGAGCGAAAGAGCCAGTACCAGGCAATCGTGGCCTTCTCCGGCGAGCCCGAGTTCGGCGGCGAGAAGGTGACCGAGACGTCGCTGAACGGCTTTCCGTCCGGCCAGATCGCCGACAAGATCCAGCAGGATCCATACCGCTTCCTGATCTGCGCCGACAAGTTCCAGACCGGCTACGACGAGCCGCTACTGCACACAATGTACGTGGACAAGACGCTGTCCGGCATCAAGGCGGTGCAGACCCTGTCGCGCCTCAACCGGGCGCATCCGAAGAAGCACGATGTCTTCGTGCTCGACTTCCTCAACGACGCCGACACCATCCGCGACGCCTTCACCGACTACTACCGCGCGACGATCCTGGCCGGCGAGACCGACCCCGACAAGCTCCACGACCTGCAGACGGACCTGGATGCCGCCCAGGTCTACTCACCCGAGCAGATCGACGACTTCGTCGAGCGCTACCTCGACGGGGCCGAGCGCGACCAACTGGATCCGATCCTCGACGCCTGCGTGGCGGTCTATCGGAACGACCTGGACGAGGACGGGCAGGTGGACTTCAAGGGCAAGGCGAAGGCCTTCGTCCGGACCTACGGCTTCCTGTCGTGCGTCCTGCCGTACACCTACGCCCCGTGGGAGAAGCGCTCCATCTTCCTGAACTTCCTCATCTCGAAGCTGCCGGCGCCCGAGGAGGAGGACCTCTCCAAGGGCATCCTCGACGCCATCGACATGGACAGCTATCGGGTCGAGAAGCGCGCGGTGCAGCAGATCCTGCTGCCCGACGAGAATGCCGAGATCACACCCGTGCCACCGAGCGGCGGCGGCCACGTGCCAGAGCCGGAGCTGGAGCGGCTCTCGAGCATCTTGAGAGAGTTCAACGACCTGTTCGGTGCCATCGCGTGGCAGGACACCGACCGTGTGAAGGAGATGATCACGGAGACCATTCCCTTTCGAGTCGCCCAGGACGCTGCGTTCAAGAACGCTCGCCAGAACTCCGATCAGGACAATGCTCGCATTGAGCACGGTAAGGTGCTCACTCGTGTCATGACGGCGCTAATCAAGGATGATGCCGAGCTGTTCAAGCAATTCATGGACAACGACAGCTTCAAGCGTTGGATGACTGAGACCGTATTCACCTTGGCCTGTAAGCAGGCCAGTTGACGGGCTGGCTGTGAGGAACGGACCGATGGCCGCAGTCTGGCCGACCGGGTGCGACACCGCCCATTGGGAGGGCGACCCACGCGTAGCACGTCGCGCTGCAGGTCCTGCGACCGGGAGCCGTCCGCTTTTGAGACGCGGGCGTAGTCGATCAGCATGTGTCGCAAACGGTCGTTTGCGACACAGTAATCCGTTCCTGACGTCGGAGAAGCTCAGACAACTAGCGGGCCACGGTGCCGATCCGTTCCCAACGGTCGACATTGCGCAAGTCGAGCTCTACCGACTCAATCGGCCCTTCGATCAGCCCACGCGCATCGTCGTTGCCGAACACGGCTGAGACTTCATCGCTCGGAAAGATCTTTTCTGCGGTTCGCTCACGCAGTTGAATCCGTTGCCCCGCGACTCGAACGTTGATCGTGTTGACGTCGTCCTCTTCGCTCAGCTCTGGAGTGGTCGAGAGCGTCGCGATGACGTCTAACTCGTTCTGGAACAGCCGCTGCACATCGAAACGGAGGGTGGCGACCAGTTCGCCGTTGTCCGTCACACCCTGGAATACGTTCTCCTCAAGAAACGACGCCGTGGTGGTCGCACCGGCCCTGGCGAGGCGCTCCTCGATATGGGGATGCGTCGCGAACAGCCCGCCGCCCCCGTCGCCAAACGGGTCATGGGCGTCGCGGGCGAACTTGAGTTTGCGGAGCGAATTCAGCAGCGGCCGGTCGCCGACATCCGTCTCGGTAAGGTAGAAGCTTGCGAACAGGTCCGCTTCGCGTTCACGGTCTCGCCCGTGACCCGCCATGAACAGGTTGGCGGTAAAGGAGGTCATGATGGCGACGATGTCGTCAACGTTGTTGTCGGTGCCTCTGGCGAAGAGGCCCACAATCCCGGCAATGGTCGATGCCCGTTGCGCGTTTCGCCAGATGCGGTAACTGTGCCGGCTCTCCACGTGGGCAATCTCGTGGGCGAGGATCGCCGCCACTTCGTTGTCGCTCTCAAGCGATTGCAGCAGGCCCCGAGTCATGAAGATGTACCCGGTCGGCACCGCGAACGCATTAACGTCGTCCGAGTCGACAACCTGGAACCGGTACCGGTAGCCCTTGAGCGGAACCGGCCAGCTGTCGAGAACCCGTTCCCCGACACCCTCCAGGTACTCCTGCAACTCCGTGTCGACGAGGGGAGAGTAGGTTGACTGTACCTGTTGTAGTGACATCATCGCGAGTGACCGCTCGGTCTCGTAGTCCGAGACATCGGGCGTCGGGACAAAACAGACACCGCAAGGGGTGTAACCGCTGGCGAGGGCATCGGGTTCGGTCGCAAACGGCTGTCGGTCAGCCATCTCCGGTAGGTGATTAGCCCCGCGGATGTGGAGCGTCTGGCTCTGCCGGTTTCCGATGTACCGCTGGAAATCAGCCTCGGCCGTCGTCACCTCGAACACCTCGTCGAGCCAGCGCTCAAAGTCCTGCGCCGACGGCGCCGGGCCGTAGACGTCCACACGGCCACGGCCGAGACGGGCACTCTGCAGCTCGAGTTCGATGTGGTCGTCTTCCGGGTCCGCGTCGGTAATTCGCACCGTCTCGCTTTCGCGCAGTGGGAAAAGGCGGTCCCCCCGGTGGAGCACGAAGACGCGATCGTCTTCTGCGTCGAGGTAGACCTTTCGGCGACCCTCGAAGGTGGGCCGGAGGACCAACTCACGACCTTCGAGCGCGTCTTCAAGATCGTTCCATCGCTGTGCGGCCGCTGGCGACGGCAGGAGCAATCCGGGCAGCGAACACAAAAGAGCGAACCGCAGAATCAACATGGCATGTCCTCCAAGACTGGCCGAAGCTACCCCCAGCGCGCCAGCGGCATCGTTGGGGCGATTGTGAGCGTTAAGCCTGTCAGATCGGTCGTCGTACGCCCCCATACCCTACCCCCGCACCTCGCTGATCAGCCACTCGTCCACCGATACAGCTGCCGCGCGCCGCCACCCAGCAGGCCCACTCCGAGCAGCAACTAGAGGTGGACCCCAAAATTCGGACAGGTTGCTAAGGTGGATTCCGACCTCAGAATGGAGAGATCGGAATCATGCAGAAACGGAAAAAATACCCCGCTGAGCTGAAGGCCCGCGTGGCACTGCAGGCGCTTCGCGGCGAGCAGACGATGGCGGAGCTGTCGTCGCGCTACAAGATCCACCCGAACCTGATCGCGAACTGGAAGAAGAAAGCCCAGGAGGCGCTTGTGGACGTCTTCTCGGACCACCAGCAGCGCCGAGAGGCGTCTCGCGATGCGGAGATTCAGGAGCTGCGAGCGACGGTCGGCGAGCTCGTCATCGAGAAGGATTTTTTGTCCAAGGCCTTCGGCCGTTGAGTCACGGTCGAAGGCGAATGCTGATCGACTCGAACCACTCCGAACTGAGCATCTCGCGACAGTGTGGCTTGGTGTCGATCTCGCGCTCGACGTTCTACGACGATGGTCTCGGGGAGAGTGAGTTGACTCTCGAGCTCATGCGCCGGATCGACGAGCAATTTCTGGAAACCCCGTTCTACGGATCGCGGCAGAGGGCGCGTTGGCTGCGCCGGGAGGGCTTCGCCGTCAGTCGGAAGCGGGTGCGTCGTCTGATGCGAAAGATGGGCCTCCAGGCGCTGTACCAGCGCCCGAGCACGTCGGTTCCGCACCCGGAGCACCGGGTCTACCCCTATTTGCTGCGCGACCGAGCGGTCGAACGTGCGAACGAGGCCTGGTGCGCCGACGTGACGTACATTCCGCTGCACCGCGGCTTCCTGTACCTGGTCGCGATCCAGGATTGGGCCAGCCGGAAGGTGCTGTCGTGGCGCTTGTCCAACACGATGGATGCCTCGTTCTGTGTGGAGGCCCTCGCGGAAGCCCTCGCGCAGTACGGACCGCCAGCGATCTTCAACACCGACCAAGGCAGCCAGTTCACCAGCCTGGAGTTCACTCAGACGCTCAAAGACGCAGGCGTGCAGATCTCGATGGACGGCAAGGGCCGCTGGATGGACAACGTCTTCATCGAGCGGCTGTGGCGCTCGCTCAAGTACGAGTGCGTCTACCTGCACGACTTCGAGGTTGGCTCCGAGGCGCGGGCCAGCATCGGCCGGTGGATCGACTTCTACAATGCCGAGCGACCGCACTCGTCGCTCGATGATCGCACGCCTGATGAGGCGTACTCGGATTTGGGAGGTGCGCCGACCTCGTCGCTGCGCTCCTCGTCAGCGCAGTCGGAAGCGGCTTAGAAACATGAACCTGGAATCCACCTTAACTTGGCCGCTGAGCTGTCCAAAGGATGGGGTCCACCTCTGTTTCTCTCCGGAACTGCTGGGGTCTTGGCCGTCCGGGTGTGCGACGTGAAGCGTAGGGACGGGACGGTCTACCTGATATGCGATGGCGGACGTACCAATCACGCGCTGGTCTCAGAGTGGGAGGAACCGCATCCGATAGAGATCCTACCCCCGCGTGGGGGGGAGACGATCCTGACAACCGTCTGTGGTCCGACGTGCATGGCCTTCGATCGACTAGGGCGGTTCAACCTACCAGCGGCAAATGTTGGCGATGTGATTGTCTGGAAAAACGCCGGCTCTTACCATCTTCCGTGGGAGACGCGGTTCTCGCACGGACGCTGCGCTGTCGTCTGGTGCGACGAGCACTGGTGCGCCACCGTAGCTCGGCATCGCGAGTCACCGCAGGAGTGGTGGTCAGAGTGGTGCGTTCCGGCGGCCGGGACATGAGACGCATCGCGCCAAACTGGTTGTCGAGGCTTAAGCGGGCATGGAGGCCGGCGGGCAAGACCCTGCTTGCCTCCTCTACCTTTGTTGGTGTGATTCTAGGCATTGTGTCACGCTTCGTCGGCGTCCTCCCACCCGTGTTGATTCCCGTCGCAATTGTGGGATGTGGGCCTGATCCGATTCGGTGGACGGTTTAGCTACGCTGGTTGACTCTCCGTTCTCTATCATCCTTTCACGAAAACAATAATGGGTGTGGGCGCTGTGGGAAACCGCGTTCTCTGCGGTTTTCCAAGTCCCTGGTGGGCGCGCGTTCTTCGCGTCCACAGGGACGGCAGCGTCCATGCCCTACGCCGCTGCGCACCGCTCAAAGGCGGCCGGGCTGATCTGGCCGAGTGTTGAATGGCGGCGCCGCTGGTTATAAAACACCTCGATGTAATCGAACAACTCCATCTTCGCCTCACCGTTGCTCTCGAAGTGCTCGCGGAGCTCGCTCTTGACCGTCGAGAAGAAGCTCTCCATCACGGCGTTGTCGTAGCAATTGCCTCGGCGGCTCATGCTGCACGTAATACCGTGCGTGTCGAGCACGTCTTGATAGTCCTCGCTCGCATAGGTGCAGCCCTGATCGGAGTGGTGCACTAGGCCGGCGTCGGGGCAGCGGCGCTTCAGCGCCATCTGGAGCGCCTTGATGGTCACCTGGCGGTCGTTGCTCGCACTGACGGCCCACCCCACGATGAACCGCGAGAACAGATCCAGGATCGCCGCCAGATAGAGCTTGCCGCTGCCGCCGATGACGAACTCCGTCGTGTCGCCGACCCACCGTTGATTCGGCGCGGCCGCCGTGAAGTCGCGATCGAGCAGATTGGCTGCGACCGGCTGATCGTGATCGCTCATCGTCGTCACCTTGTAGCGCTTGCGGAGCCGCGCCTGCAGGCCCGATTCCTGCATCAAGCGCACGACCCGTTTGCGGCTGACATGCTCATGTTGCTCGAGGAGATCCTCGTGGACGCGCGGACTCCCGTAGCGCTGTTTGCTCTCGGCGAAGGACGCCCGCACCAGCACTCTCAGTCGACGGTCGTCGCGCGCATGCGTCGATTCCGGGCGCGCGCGCGACGCATAGAAGCCGCTGGGCGAGACGTGCAACGTCCGACAAAGTCTCGTGATCGGGAACTCGGCCTTCTCCGCCGCAATCCAGGCAAACGTCACGCCTGGTGTTTGGCGAAGAAGGCCGCGGCTTTTTTTAGGATGTCGCGCTCCATCCGTAGCTCGCGATTCTCCTTGCGCAGCCGCGCTAGCTCCGTGCGCTCTTCGGTCGTCAGGCCGGTCTTGCCCTGGCTCCGATCCGCCCGCGCCTGCCGCACCCAATTGCCCAGCGCCGACGGCGTCAGATCGAGCTCGCGGGCCACGGCCCCGATCGTCTTCCCCTCATCCAACACCAGCCGGACCGCGCCGACCATGAACTCCTCAGAGAACTGTCGTCGCGCTCGTCTCCCTGCCTGCTTTGATCCCATTCTGGCCATCGTATCCACCTTTCGGACGATGTCCACGAAACCGGATCAAGCCCAATGTGTAGTACCAGCGCTTGGAGTCTTGGCCTGGAACAGCCGATCCCACCACTTACCAGACGTTGTTTCCGACAGCGATAACCCCGACGGTTCGTACGCGCTGAGATACTGCCCAGCTGCGGATCTCAAAGAGGCCAATTCATGGACACGGCTGCACTACGGCCACGAGTACGTCAGCGATGAGGTCGCTGAATCCTGGCGCCGGAAGGCGCCCAAGTCCTTCGTTGGCCTCTTTGACTCCGGCGGTCGCCTTTGCGCTGCATTTGGTGTCATCGCCGTTGAGTCCTCCTTTATGAAGCAGTTCATCAAGGGCCGCCTCAAGGACAACATCCTGACACCAGACGACATTCGTGATGATGATGAGGCCAGGAAGAGCCCAGATCTTTACATCAGCGGCGTAGTTGTCCGAGATCCAGATTCATACGCCGGCAGCAAGCGCGCCTGCACCATGTTTTGGGGAATGGCAAAGTTCATCGAACACCGTTACGGAGTAAAGCGCAGACGCGCCCTGTATGCCTTGGCAGTGTCATCGCCGAGCAAGAGTTGGCTGCGCAGAGCTGGATTCGCTCGACACAATGGGCCCGACGATCGGCTCGACCACCTCGAACTCTACTCTCTGGAACTGACGAGACAGCAGCTCGATTCGATCTTCTATGAGATCGGTGACTATTCAGGCCTTTGTAAGATGGAGCTTGATCGGTAAGAAGTGTCCACCAGGGCTCAGCTCAAGCCGGTTTCCGGTCCACGGGCGCGTGGGGTGCCGCGCTGCTCTGTGGACCGTTGCCGCTTGGGTGTAGGGCGTCAACTTCAGGACCTTCGTCGAAGGCAGCTGAGATATTGTCAAAAGTTGTGGATGGGGTTAGCTCAGGCGGCTTCCTTTCTGATGCCATCGACGAAGGGCACGCCATTGATGACCTCGACGATCAACTGAGCCCCGTTCAATGTTCTCCATTGTTTCTGCGCGGCCAGCGCCAGCTTGAAGACCATCGTTAAGCAGGCCAGCCGACTGCCCGCGCCCTTCGTCTTCTTCGTGCGTAACCGCACGGTGGCGAACGTCGACTCGATCGGATTCGTGGTGCGGATGTGCATCCAGTGCTCGGCCGGAAACGTGTAGACGGTGAGCAGGACGCCTCGGTCCTTGGCGAGACAGGTGGTCGCGGCCGGGAACTTCGCAGTAAACGTCGTCACGAAGAGGTCGAATGCCTGCTCGGCCGACTTCTGCGTCTCCGCCATCCAGATGTCGTGGAGCATGGCTTTCGCCTTGGCCTGCACGCCCTTGGGGAGTTTGTTCAGGACGTTGGCCGTCTTGTGGACCCAACACCGCTGTTCGCGGGTCTTCGGGAACACCTTCCGCACCGCGCCCCAGAAGCCGAGACCGCCGTCGCCGATGGCCAGATCGGGATCGATCGTGAGCCCGCGGTCCCGGACATCCAGTAGCAGCTCGCGCCACGACTGCTCGCTCTCGCGATAGCCGTCCGTGATCGCGATCAACTCCTTCGTCCCCTCCCGGGTTGCGCCGATCAGCACCAAAATACATTGCCGTTTGTTGTCCGTGTCCTCGAGCCGGACGTTGAAGTAGACGCCGTCGGCCCAGACGTAGACATCGCGCCGCCCCGCCAAGGCGCGCTTGGACCACCCGTGATATTCCTGCTCCCAGACGGTCTTCAGCCGCGTCATCGTGGTCGCAGACAGACCCTGCGCGTCGGCGCCTAGCAGCGCCTGCAACGCCTCACCGAAGTCCCCGGTGCTGAGGCCCTTGAGAGAGAGCCACGGAGACAGCGCCTCCACGCTGGGTGTCTTCCGCAGGTACGGCGGCAAGATCGCCGACCGGAACGTCTCCCGTTCGTCGTCCGGCCGGCGGTCCCGAACCCGCGGCTGCTGCACGGTCACGTCCCCGAGCGGGGTTTGCAGCGCCCGTTTGGGCAGGTGGCCGTTGCGGACCACACCGCGCCGACCGGCCGCGTCAACCGTCTTCGCCCGAGCCGCAACATACTCGTCGACCTCGGCCTCGATCGCCGTGGCCAACAGCTGCCGCGCCCCGGTCCGCAGTACCTCGGTAAGGACGTCTCGGGCCGATTGTCGTGGGAACTCGACCAGCGTTTCGGTAGGCTTCGTCATGGTGGCGTACCTCCTTGCCCTCGGGTGAGTGGGTGCTGTAGCAACACCCAGGGTACGCCGCCTGTTTAAACCCGCATACACAACTTCCGGTTATATCTCAGGCAGCTTGCATTGAAGCAATTGGGAAGAGCAGTCTAACCAACACAATGCAGCGGACCGGCCTGCGCCAGCCGCTGATTGCTGCACACTAGACAACTTGGGCGACTCGGAGATAGACAATGAATCACGAAGCAACAGAGATTTTCACGAAAGTGTTGCTGAGCCTGACGTCTAGGTCGTCAGAAATTCACACATTCCGAAGACTCGTGCAGATCGGTCTGCCGCACGCCTCCGATGCGATGGCAGGCAGCAACTTTGAGTGGGCGCGCCAGATCTTGACGGAACCTCACTACGAAGGCTGGTTCACGGACAAAGCCCGCTTCATGAAAGAGGTTGGCGGGGCGGATGATCTGGCTGCGAAAATGACGGCCCAGGAGATCTCGTTACTCAACATATCGGTGGACGCCGCCTCGCTTGTGTTCATGCATTCTGCCCTGGACGCATCCGTTCAGGATCTGTGCCTCGTCTGCTCACTTGCTGCTCCCAATGACTGGGAGCCGTTTATCGTTGAACAAAAGGTTTCGCTCTCGGACGTCAAAGCTGCTGATTTCGAGACTCTTTTTAATCAGCGACTATCGCAGCATGTAGAAGCACTGGAGCGAAACTCGCTGGTCAAGAGGGTCGACCGCCTCTTTCAGGTTTGCAAGCCATCCGGCGATTACTCCAGGCCAGGCTATTCGTACGATCGAGATCGCCTTGAAAAGATAGACCAAGATCGACAAGCCGTCATCCACGGCGACGGTGTGGTTCTGAGGCATGTTGACACGGTCCTCAAGTTCCTTTTTGAGACTGGCCTGTTTCTGTTCGGCATGGTCAATCATCGCTACGGCGTGAGGTTCGACCCTCAGTTGGTTAGGGAGAGCCACGGATGGGCGAAGTTGTCCAAGCTCCTGCAGCCGACAAGCAGTGCGCCCAAGACGAACTGATTCGAATAAATAATCATGAGCGCCGCTCGCGGCTGAACGACAACCGTCGGTTCGGCCATCAATGAGCCGTTAACCGTCGGTTGCCCGGCCGACGGCCCTTTGCTGTGGCGGAGACAGTTGATCCCGGCCACCACGCGGTCAACCGCCGCCTGCTTAAGCCTGTCTGACGGCCCGCCGGACGATGGGGTTGACAACGCTGTGCTGGGGGCAACTCTGGGGGCAACTGCGGCTAACAGAGAATGGAATCTATTTATAATAAGCTATTTACGGCTATGATGTGGTTGACCGTACCGCTACCAACGCTTACGCCTTCTTCGATAGAGCTCCGTCAGTCTTCGTCTTCGTCTTCGTCAAGGCCGAAGGTGTACAAGACGTTGCCGGCCGCGATGCTCACATACTGCTCGCCATCCACGGCGTAGGTCATCGGCCCGGCGCGCACCTGCGCGCCGACCGCGATGTGCCAGAGCTCCTGGCCGCTGACGGCGTCGAGCGCGTAGACGTAGCCGTCGATGCTGCCGCCGAAGACGAGGTCGCCCGCCGTCGTGAGCAATCCCGCCCACGTCTGCGGCTGGACTCGATATTCCCAGCGCCGATCACCGGTCCGCGGATCGATCGCCCGCACCGCGCTGGTGTACTCCTCGACCGGGAGCACTCGCGTCTGGCCGCCGCCGATGTATCGGTCCCCTTCGACGTAGTCCTCGTCGCGGATGAAGAACTCAGCCGCGCCATCGTAGGCCATCACATAGAAGAGCCCGGTCCGCGGGCTGTAGGCGGGCGACATCCAATTCGTGCCACCTGTCGCCGGCGGTGATACCAGCGTTCCTTCCAGGCTCGGAAACATGCCGGGTGCTCGGATCGGCCGACCGTTTTCATCGAGCCCTTGGGCCCAGGTCTGGAGCGCGAACGGCTTGCCGACCAGGAATTCACCGGTGACGCGGTCGAGTGTGTAATAGAAACCGTTGCGGTTCGCCCACATCATCACCTTGCGCCGCTCGCCCTCGACGTCGAGGTCGGCCAGGATCGGAACCTGGATGGCGTCCCAGTCATGCACGTCGTGCGGCGTGAACTGGAAGTACCACGCGAGCTCGCCCGTGTCGCCGTCGAGCGCCAGCGCAGAATCGGCATACAGGTTGTCCCCCTCCCGCACGTCGCCGTTGTAGTCGGGCCCCGGGTTGCCGGTGCCCCAATAGACGAGGTCGAGGTCGGGATCATACGAGCCGGTGATCCACGTCGGCGAGCCGCCGGTCCGCCACGAATCGCCGGCCCAGCTCTGGTTGTCCGGGTGGTCCGGCCCCGGGATGGTCCAGGCGCGCCATTCCCGTTCGCCGGAGTCCGCGTTGTAGGAGTCGAGAAAGCCCCGGATGCCAAACTCCCCGCCGGCGATGCCGGTGACCACCTGGTCCTTGACGATGAGCGGCGCCGCGGTCTTGCTGTAGCCGGCGGTATGGTCCGCGACCTCTCGATTCCATCGGAGGTTGCCGGTCCGCGCGTCGATCGCCACCAGATGTGCGTCGAGCGTGCTCATGTAGAGCGTCTCGTCCAAGATTGCGACACCCCGGTTGTTGCGGCCGCAACAGATCCTGAGGTCATCGGGCAGCTCGTGGTCGTAGCGCCAGTACTGCCGTCCGGTCGCCGCGTCGAGCGCCACAACGTTGCTCGGTGCCTCGGTGACGAACATCACGCCGTCCACCACCAGCGGGGTCGTTTCGGCGCGGTCGAGCGCCGGCAACTGATACGCCCACTTCAGCTCGAGCTCGCCTACGTTGCGGTTGTGGATCTGGTCGAGCCGGCTGTACCGCTGGCTGTCGAAGGTCCCCGAGTACATGAGCCAGTTGTGCGGTTCGTCGGCGGCGTTCACCAGACGTTCCCAAGTCACGGCCGAGAACAGGGGAGCAACGTCCCCCGCCTCGGATGATGACGAGGGCTCCTGGCCAGCCACCGGCAGAACGGTTACGAACAGTGTGGCGACCATTGCAAGCCGCTTCATGATCAACTCTCCTTCCGATCTCCCGCGCCTAACCTTAGGCGGGTCCTACTCGGATCCTGCAATCCACTCCGCCCAACCGTTCGGCGTCTCGTAGACCCGCACGCGCGTCAATTGCACGCCTCGTGGTTTGACGGCGTCATCGGCGTCGATGGTCGCTTGCAGCTTCGTGCCGAGCCAGCCGGCGATGTTTTCGACCGTCGTGTTGAAGTCGACGACGTGGTGCCGGTTCTGCTCGGCGCGCAGAAAGTCGAGCAGGCGCGTGTCTCTCTCATACACCAAGAACGCGTGGTCGATGTGCTCGTCGATCCAGCCCTTGGCGAGCCGCTTAATATCGTCGAAGTCGAGCACCATGCCGAACTCATCGAGGGTCGGGGCGACGAACGAGAGCTCGGCGACGTACCGGTGCCCGTGCGCATGCCGGCACTTCGACGTGTACCCGTCACCGAGACGGTGTCCCATGTCCCATTCGATCCGTTGCGTGACGATGACTGACACTCGCGGTGTCCCTCAGCCGGCCGGTCGCTGGTAGCTGGCACGGCAGCCTGGTTCCTCCTCGACCTCGACGTGCACCAGTGTCGCCGTCTGCGGCAGCGCGCTCGCGATGGTGTCGTAGAGCACGCGCGCCACATTCTCCACGCTCGGGCTCAGCGCCTCGTCATCGTCGTCCTCAGAGAACGGAGGCACGGCGTTCAGGTTTTGACCACACCACTCGGCGACGGCCCGGTCGAACCAGGCATGCATATCCGCGAAGTCGACGAGGCATCCGGACTGGTCGAGGGTGTCTCCGGCGAGCGTGATCCACACGCGCCACTCGTGCTCGTGCAACGGCTCGGTCCCGCCGCGATAGTGGCGGAGGCCGTGGCTGGCGACAAACGTCCGTTCGATGGTGACTTCGTAGATGGGCGCGCCTCTCGACATCCCCGCGACGCGGGACTGTAGGCGCCATCGTACAGGAGGGGCGCGCACAGCGCGCTACTCGGTCCAGACGAGTAGTCGCGCCACGCCGGGTTCATGGTGGTCCAAGACGAGCTCCGGTCCATGGTGGTCGCGGTCATCGACGGTAAGCTCGAGCCGGTCGAAGCGCTCCTGCTCGTTGAGGTTGATATCGATGTCGTCGCCGTAGCGCAGGAGCCAGAAGGGGAGGCGCACGCTGATGACTCGATCATCTTCGTCGTCCCACGCGAGCACGTGGAGGTCTTGAGGTTGTGTCGGCGATGCGGCGGCCCGGCGGTTCCACGACTATTCGCGACCGTCGAGCGTGCGTAACGCCGGCTGATTTCCGAGGAATGAGCGTGCCTTCTCGAAACGCTCCGCCGCCGTCGTGTCCGAGGCGTCTTCGAAGTCGAAGTGGCTGACGAAGAAGTAAACGCCGCCGGCGACGAGCGTCGCCAGCCCGACAAAGACCAGCGCGACGACACCGATCGTGACGCCGACCCAAGTTTTCATAGCGCGCCCTTGCGTCCCTTTCGAACGGACAGACGGAAAAGCGTGGGGCGAGGTTCCGAAGCCGTCTCGTCCGAGCTCTACTACCTGCCGGTATACGAATGGTCGAGGAAGCGCTCCGCCGCGCGTTCGCACCGCCGGTCCCTGGCGTCGTCGCAGAGGTTCCGGCTCTGATCGCAATGTGCGCGGGCGCGGCTGCGGTCGTCTTCGAGGTCGGCGATCTTCCCCAGCTCGAGCTGAGCACGACCGGCGACCCACAGCGGGACCGGGCCGGTGAACGCGCGGGCCAGGTCGATGCGCGCGCCGTCGACCAGGCCGACCGCCGCGCGCGCCGTGCCCCGCTTGAGATGCCAGACGGCGTCCTCGCCGGGCATCCGTGTTCGGTCGTCGCCTTGCAGCCTCGAGAAACCGTGCGACAGTGTCAGCTTGGCCATCGCCGGTCGCTCATCGCGGAGCCAGGTCGACACCGTTTCGAGCCAGACCAGTCGATTTCGTGGGTAGGTCCGCCTCAACTGGCTGAGGACACGCTGCGCGCGCGCGTATTCACGCTCGCGATTCAGCAGGAGGACCAGGGCGAACTGCGCTTCGACTTGGTCTCCCCGGGATAGGCGGCGGCGGCGGTCACCATGTCGATCGCCGCTTCTTTCCCGCCGTCGAATCCGACGAGATACGCCATCATCCGGAACGCGCGCGGCAGAATCGAGACGACGTAGCGGTAGATGCCGATCAGCAGCTTCGCATCATCACGGCTCGGGTCGAGCTCGAGCACCCGCTCGTGCGCCTCGTAGGCTCGCTTCGCGTCCCGCAGCGCGCGGAGTGGCTCCCCGCCAATGGACGCCCGATACGACGCCGCGAGTCTGACGGCGACGCCAAGCTCGTAATGCGCGTCCGCATCATCCGGCACCTTCTCGACCGCGGCCTCCGAGAGCTCGATCGCCCGCTCCACATGCTCCTCGAACATCCGATTCAGTGCGTCCGGCGGCTTTTCGACCTTGCCCGAGGGTCGACTGACCGATCCGGAGCGGTAGTTGTCGACCAGGACGGCGCCGCGCAGGAACAGAATGCGGAACCAGATCGTCGCCGCCACCGACCGATAACGCCGCCGGATCGTTGGGGCCCGCTTCGATCGCCCGCGTGAACGTATCGATCGCCGCCTCGTGGTCGAGGTTGTACGCTAGCTCGAACCCCTCCATCAGCAGGGGATCGGGCTCGGCGGCGACGGCCGTCCCGCCGAGGACGAGACACGACAGGAGGACCGCCGGCGCCAAAGGCTGGCCGCAAGGCGTGCACATCGAATATCTATGATACTTGGGCCGTGCCGTGGACCGCTGGTGACGGCTAAGCCGCGCACGTGCGCGCCTCGCGGGCCCGGCGCGGGGCATGGGGCCCCCGCGATTGCCCGCGTGGGGTTCGGGGCGAAGCCCAGTCTGAGTAATGATTCGACGCATCAAGACTATCGACGCGCATGTCGCCGGCGAGCCGTTGCGGCTCATTGTCGACGGGTTTCCGCCCCCCCGCGGCGCGACGATGCTCGACAAGCGCGCGTGGGTGCGCAAACGGCGCGACAAGATCCGTCGGGCGCTGATGCGCGAGCCGCGCGGCCACGGCGACATGTACGGCGCGGTGCTCACCGAGCCGGTCGGCCCCGACTCGCACGCCGGGGTGCTCTTCATGCACAACGAGGGGTACAGCACGATGTGCGGCCACGGTGTTATCGCGGTGGTGACGATTGCGCTCGAGCACCACCTCCTCGATGTCTCGGATGCGTCGGGAGGGACAGACGAGATCGTTCTCGATGCCCCAGCCGGCACCGTGCGCGCTCGTGCCACGGTAAGTGAAGCCGGCAAGGTCGACTGCGTGTCGTTCACGAATGTGCCGTCGTATGTGCTGCACGCGGCGCTCCCGATATCGATTGACGGTCGCACCGTGCCGGTCGACGTCGCCTTCGGCGGCGCCTTTTATGCCATCGTCGATGCCGAGGCCGTGGGTGTGCCGCTCGGCGTCGAGTCAGCCGAGCGACTCCGCGCGCTCGGCACGACGATTCGCAGAGCGGTTGAGAAGGCGACCGCTGTCGTCCATCCGACCGAGTCGGGCTTGACCGGTATCTATGGCACGGTCTTCACCGGCGTACCGACGCGTGAGGGCGCCGACCTGCGGAGCGTGACGGTCTTTGCCGACGCGCAGATCGACCGGTCGCCGTGCGGTACGGGAACCGCGGCGCTGATGGCGGTGCTCGACGCCATGGGGGTGCTGGGGGATGACGGCCGCTTCGTGCACGAGAGTCTGATCGGGACGACCTTCTCGGGCATCGTGGAGACCCGCACCACCGCCGGGGATCTGCCGGCGATCGTGCCCCGGATCGAAGGGTCGGCCTGGATCACCGGCACCCACGAGTTCGTCGTCGACGATGACGACCCGCTGCACGACGGGTTTCTCCTCCGGTAAACTGAAGCACCAACGTGCATCAACGCCTCCGCACCCTCGACCAGTTGTCGATCGGCGAACGCGCCGTCGTGCATCGCGTCGACTGCGAGCGACGGATCGGCTGCCGTCTCATGGAAATGGGCCTGTTGCCGGGGACGCCGATCGAGATGGTGCGGCGTGCCCCGCTTGGCGACCCGCTCAAGATCCGACTCCGTGGCTACCTGCTGTCGATGCGACGGACCGAGGCCGCCGGTGTGTCGCTGGCGCCTGGTGGCGAGGCCCCGGTCGCGGCGGCAACCCCGGCGTACGGCAACGGCACTTCGCGGTTCGAGTGCCATTCGTCGCGCGACGCGGAGTCGTCGCCGGCGCTGCCGCGGGTCATGGTGGCCGGGAACGCCAATGCCGGCAAGACGACCATCTTCAATGCGCTGACCGGGGCGCGCGCGCAGGTCGGCAACTATCCGGGGGTTACCGTCACCCGTTCGTCACGTGTCATCGGCTTGCCGAACCAGACGCGGGCCGAGGTGGTTGATCTTCCCGGCACCTATAGCCTGAGCACCCACTCGCCCGACGAGCAGGTGGCGGTGGACGAGGTGCTCGGTCGGCGCCACACCCCGCCGGATGTCGTCGTCGTCGTCGTCGATGCCAGTACGCTCGAGCGCGGTCTCTATTTGGTACTCCAGATCGTCGAAACCGGCGTTCCGGTCGTCGTCGCGCTCAACATGGTGGACGAAGCAGAGGCTGCCGGGTTCAAGGTGGACGCCGACAAGCTCGGGGCGTGGCTCGGGGTCACGGTCGTACCGACGGTGGCGTCGGCTGGGACCGGCCTCGACGCACTCCGAGCCGCGATCGCGGACACGCTCAGGCTGGCGCCGCGGGGCGAGGTGGCGTGGTCGGGTTTCCCGACGCCGGTGGAGCAGGCGGTTTCGGAGGTCGAGCGGGCATTTGCCACCACCGACTACGTGCACACGCCGGCGGCGCGCCGCGCGTGGGCGGTCTGGTCGCTCCTCTCGCACGACACCGACGACGAGGGGGGCGAGGGCTTGCCGTCGCCGGTGCAGCGGGCGGTCGAGTCGGCCCGTCAGCGCGCGCGAGACGCCGACGTCAGCCTCGACCACGACGTGATCTCGGCGCGCTACCGGTGGATCGAGCACGTGACGGCCGACGTGCGCGAAACGGTCAGAGACGTCGGGCGCTCGTGGACCGATCGCATCGACGGCGTCCTGACCGATCGCGTCTACGGCACCGTGGCGTTCGCGATCGTGATGTGGCTGCTTTTCGAGGCGCTCTTCAGCTGGTCGGAGCCGCTCATCGCCACGATCGAGAATCTGACCGCCGGGGTCCAGGCCGGCGTGACGGCCGTCTTGCCGGTCGGCCCGCTTCAAGACCTGATGGTGAAGGGGGTCATCGCTGGAGTCGGCAATGTCGTCGTCTTTGTTCCGCAGATCGCGATGCTGTTTCTCTTCATCGCGTTCCTTGAGGACCTCGGGTATCTCGCCCGCGTCGCGTTCGTCATCGATCGCCTCATGGGACGGGTCGGCCTCCACGGGAAGGCGTTTGTGCCGATGCTATCCGGCTTCGCCTGCGCGATTCCGGCGGTGATGGCGACCCGGTCGATCGAGAGCCGTCGCGATCGCCTGATCACGATGCTCACCCTACCGATGGTGTCGTGCAGCGCGCGGCTGCCGGTCTACGCGCTGGTGACGGCGGTCGTGTTTGCGGGCGATGCGCGCATCTTTGGCCTGTTCAGCGCCGGCGCCGTGGTGCTGTTCGCGATGTATACGCTCTCGGTCATCGCCACCCTGGGCGCGGCGGCGGTGCTGCGCCGGACGGTGCTCCGCGGCCCACGGTTCCCGCTCGTGCTCGAGCTGCCGCCGTATCGCATGCCGGTCTGGCGCAATGTGCTGCTCGTGACCTGGCGGCGGGTCCGCAAGTTCCTGGTCGACGCCGGCACCATCATCCTGACGATGACGATCATCCTGTGGGTCCTGCTGTCGTATCCGCAGAGCCCGGAGATCACGGTGCGCTACGACGCGGTCCGCGCCGATACGGTGGCGACGCTCACCGATCCGGCGGCTCAGGCCGACGCGCTTGGGCTGCTGAACGGGCAGGAGGCGGGGGAACGGCTTCGCTACAGCATCGCCGGTCGCCTGGGTCAGGCGCTCGAGCCGGCCATCGAGCCGCTCGGTTTCGACTGGCGGATCGGCGTCGGCATTCTCGGCGCCTTCGCCGCGCGCGAGGTGTTCGTGTCGACGCTTGGCATCGTGTTCGGCATTGCCGAGGCTGATGAGGAAAGCCCGTCTTTACGGGCCTCATTGCAGGCGGCGGTCCGGGAAGACGGCAGCCCGCTGATGACGCCGCTGACCGGTATTTCGCTGATGGTCTTTTTCGTGTTGGCGTGTCAGTGTATGAGTACGATTGGAATCGTTCGGCGGGAGTCGGGCAGCTGGGGGTGGCCGATCTTCATGTTCGGCTACATGTCGGTGCTGGCCTACGGCGCATCGCTCATCGTGTACCAGGTGGGATCGATATTCGGGTGGGGCGTCTCATGAGCTGGCAGGAGCCGATTGTCGCGGTGATCGTCGGATGGGCGGTCGTCTCGCTCTACCGACACCTGCGCGGCATGCTCGTGGTCCCCAAATCGGACAGCGGCGCGTCGTGCCACGGATGTGACGACTGCGCTGACGCCGAGACCGAGTCTTCCACCATCACGCACACTCCGCGATAACGCGCGTCGCTATTTCCGCAGGTTCCTGCGCCTGCGTATCCGCCGGAACCGGGCGCACGCACGCGTGCTACCAGCCGATCGCCAAACCGTCCTTGCGCGAGTCTGAGCCACCGAGCAGGACCCCGCGCGTGCGATCGATCTGTACGCCCTGAAATCCGCCGAAGCCGCCGCGCTCGGCTTCGTCAGAAAGATCGTGGCCGCGCGCTACCAGCGCGTCACGCACGTCACGGCCGATCCCGCTCTCGAGCGCCACCGCGGAGCCGGTCCAACGGGCGCGTGCCGCGTCCCCCGCCTCCTGGAGCGTCATGCCGAAGGCGAACAGATTGGCGAGCAGCTGCGCGTGTCCTTGCGCCTGCATGTCGCCACCCATGACGCCGAACCCGAGCACCGGGGAGCCGTCTTCGAGGACGAGCGCCGGAATCAAGGTATGGAACGGGCGTTTGCCCGCGGCCAGGCAGTTCGGATGATGCGGGTCGAGGGAGAAGAGGCTGGCGCGATTCTGGAAGACGATACCGGTCTCTCGGCTGACGACGCCAGAGCCGAACGCGCCGAAGAGCGACTGAATCAACGACACGACGGTACCGCCATCGTCGGCGGCTGCAAGATAGACGGTATCGCCGCTCCCGGGGCCAGGCGCCGCGGTTGTCCCCCGTTCGCGCCAGGCTCGGTAGCGTCTCGCCGCGCGGTCGGGATCGATCTCGTCGCGCCGCGTCGCCGCGTAGCCCGCGGAGCTCAAGTGCTCGGTGATGTCCGGCGGCACCGCCGCGGCGTCGGCGAGGTGGGCGGCACGGTCGGCAAAGGCGATCCGGATAGCTTCGATGAGCCGGTGCAGATAGGCGGGCGAGTTGTGGCCAAGCCGTTCGAGATCGTCGCCGTCGATCAGGTTGAGGATTTCGATGGCCGTCAAGCCCTGGGTGTTCGGTGGCAGCTCGAGCACCGCGCGGCCGCGGAACGTCGTCCGGATCGGTTCGACCCAGTCCGATCGATGCGCCGCCAGGTCGTCGCCGTGCAACCAGCCGCCGCGCCGCTCGAACTCTGCCGCGGTCCGTTGCGCGATGTCTCCGCGATAGAACGCCGTGGCGCCGTTCGCGGCAATCTGCTCGAGGGTGTTGGCGAGGGCGACGTTGCGAAAGACGTCACCGGCGTGCGGCGCACGTCCGTGCGGCAGGAAGAGCGCCGTGGCGTCAGGCTCGGCCGCCAGCAGCGGCTCGACCGTCTGCCATTGGTGGGCGACGATCTCAGACACGGCGAAGCCGTGTCTTGCGTAATAGATCGCCGGGTCGAGCGCGCGTTGCAGCGTGAGGGTGCCGTGACGGTCGAGTAGCTGCGCCCACCCATCGACCGCACCCGGAACGCTGACCGACAGCGGTCCCGTCGCCGGCATGGCCGCGGTGGTGCCGACCGCGTCGCGGAGCCGGTCGAGGGACGCGGCCGCGGGCGCCCGGCCGCTCGCGTTCAGCGCATGAATCGACTCGGTTCGGCCGTCATGGAGCAAGGCGAAGAGGTCGCCGCCGATGCCAGTCATCGTCGGTTCGACGACCGAGAGGGTAGCCGCGGCGGTGACGGCGGCATCGACGGCGTTGCCGCCCTCCATCAGGACGCGGAGTCCCGCGGCAGACGCCAGCGGCTGACTCGTGGCGATGACGCCCCGCTGCGCCATGACCGTCGACCGCGTCGCCCGGCGGTTCGCAAGCGGACGGTCGCCGGGCCGCCACGTCATGGGGTTGGCGAGAGGTCGGCGGCCGCGGTCTCGAACGCGTCGAGCTGGCGGCGATGAGCGGCCAGGATCGGATGATCCCACCGCGCCGACAGCGTGTCGTGAACGGTCCGCTGGTACCACCGCATCTCATCGAGTCCAGCCGTAAACACGCTAATGAAGCGTGGACCGTGCGCTTCGATGCCGGCGACCATATTCGATAGATTGTGGATCTTGTCGGCCGAGGCGATGGCCAGCGATCCGGTACGTGGGGTGGCGCGGAGCTGGTCGATGTAGATGGTCTTGCGCTCCCGCCACGGCGCGCGTTTGGGCGGCTCGGTGACATCTTGCACCATCTGGAGCACAGGCTCACCGAAGCGCGACGCGATGAGGTCCGGGGCCAGGTCGGTATCTTCGAGCGTGTCGTGCAACAGCGCGGCGACGACGGTGTCCTCGTCGAAGCCGTGGTCGAACGCAATCAGCGCCACGGCGGTGACGTGGGAGGCCTCGAAGCCGCGGCCGGCTTTGCGGCGGTGCAGGCCGTGCGCCTCGAGCATCGTCGTGATCGCGAGCTCGACGCGATTCGAATACAACGCCGACATCACCGCCGCTATCGGCCGGCCTGCGCCTGGCTGTCGGTCGTCGCATCGAGTGGGGCGACATAGCTCCGCCGCGCGCGCGCCTCCATGCCGCGTTGCTTAATGCGGACTTCGAGGTCGTGTAGCTTGCCGTCGCGCTCCGTCGGGGTAAAGCCGAGGACGTACTGGCTGTGAAGCTCCTGAGCGACACGGGTGAACGTCGGCCCGAGATCCGCCGCCTCGGTCAGCTCGAAGAACCCGCCGCCCGTCTCCTCGGCGAATTTCCTCAGGTTGCGGTCGGGGCGCGTCTGGACGTATCGGGCGCCGTTGAAGTAGTTGCTCTCGAAGCCGATCGAGTAAATCATCACCTCGCCGGCGATCGCCTGGTTGAGCACGTCGCCGGAGCCGGCGTCGCTATTCGTGTCGTCACCGTCGGTGAAGAGGAGGACGACCCGTCGTCCGGGAATCTCGGCCAGCGCGCTCAGCGATGCGGCCGCGGCGTCGTAGACCCGGGTCGCGTTACCGAAGTCGAGGTTGGGCAGCCACGAGATGAGCTGATCCCGATCGCCGGTGAACTCAGCCGGCTCGATTTCGATCTTGTCGTTGAACGCCCCGACGCGGCCGCGATCGTCGGGCAGCATCCGAAGGAGAAACTGCTCGGCGCCGGCCATGAGTCGGCCGCGGTTGAGGTCCATGCTGGCGCTGGTGTCGAGCATGACGACGACGGTGATCGGGCGAACGGAGTTCTCGAAGACGACGAGCTCTTGCAGCACTTCGTCGTCGTAAACCTCGAAGTCTTCTCGCGTGAGGTTCGGTACGAGTCGACCGTCGTCATCGGTCACCGTCACGAATAGGTCGACCAGCTCGGTGCCGCTTCGGAACAGCGGCTGCTGCCGGGCCGTCAGGATGACGCCGGTGGTCACGAGGATCACCGCGGTGAGGATGGCGGGGACGACATGTCGGGCTCGCATACCCCGAGCTTACTGCTGTCGGTTCCCGACGGCAATCACGCGAAACCCCGGTTGCCATGACGGCGTCCTATAATCACATCACAGGAGGAACGATGGTCAAGAACACCGTACTCGTGCTCGCGCCCGCCCTGGCCCTGGTCGCCCTGGCGGCTCCCGTATCGGCCGCCGTGGCCGACGGTCTCGCCCAGCCGTATCTTCACATCCAGCTCGCGCTGACCAACGACTCGATGGACGGCGTGACCGATGCCGCCCGGATGATCGCCGCTGAGGCGGTGAAGATGGGGGATGCCGCAAAGTCGATCGGCACCGCCGCCACCTCGGTTGCCGGTGCCCAAGACATCCAAACGGCGCGGGCGGCTTTCGGTCCGTTGAGCGATGCCCTGATCGCGTATGGCGAGGAGGTTGGGTTCGGCGACCTCAAGGTGGCGTATTGCCCGATGGCGCGCAAGTCGTGGGTGCAGCAGAACGGCGAGATCCTCAACCCGTTCTACGGGTCGATGATGCTCAACTGCGGCGAGTTCCAATAGCAGGCGGACGGTCGATGTGGCTCCGACGTGTTGGTCGTGTCGTGGCGGCGGTGTCGCTTACCGTCGCGTACGGGTGTAGCGGCGCCGGTAGCGGAGAGCATCCGACGGATGACGCCGCTTTCGAAGATCCATCCCGTGTCGGCGACGAAGACGAAGTAGTGCCCGACGTCGACCTGGTCTCGGAGCTTGTGAATCCGCGAGTAGTCGGAGACGGAGACGGTAAACGGCAACTCCATGGGTTATGCTCTTTCGTTCTGCGTCAGTGTCCGCGCGAGCGATGCCAGCGCCTCGACGAGCTCCTGCCGTCGGGTCGAGTCCTGGAGGAGGTCCTCCGGGATGTGCAGGGTCGCCCCGTGCACCAGGTGCACGCGACGTGTGTTCTCCACCCGGAGAGCAGGTGGCGAAAGCGCCTCTACCTTGACGGTCGCCGGTGCGCGCTCCGGACCGAGCGCCGACAGCACCTCGTCGTCGCTCGCCTCACGCAGCACCGCGGCAATCTTGGCTAGGGTGTAGTGCTCGGTCTGCAACCTCTTGATCAGCAACAGCCGGATCAAATGGCTGCCCGAGTAACGCGCCCGTCCGCCCTCATAGCTCACCGGACTCGGTAGCAGGCGCTGGGACGTGTAGTACCGGATCGTCCGTACATCCGGTCTCTCAGTGACCTTGTACCGAGTCTGTCTTGGCGCAAGAACGGCCAACGACTTGTCAGCCGCCTCTATCAGCTCCTCGATCGTGAAGTCGTCACGCTCGAGATTCTCGGGAAGGCTCCCCCGGACTGTCGGATGATCCACTGTTGCTAATCCTAGTATTAACAGTAAATACTATCAATTCTCTTTTGAGCCAGAGAAGGCGATTCTTGACGAATGAAATCTATACATATAGATATACATATGTGATTCAGGTGACCGGCCTGTTCAAGCTGCTCGGCGACGATGCCAGACTCCGGCTGCTGCGGCTGCTCCGAAGGGAGCGGCTCAATGTCTCGGAGCTGACCACGATCCTCGGGATTGCCCAATCGGGCGTGTCGCGCCATCTCGGGCTGCTCCGCGAGGCGCGCCTTGTGGCCGAGGAGCGTGCCGGCGGATATAGCTACTATCACGCCGAGCCGCTCGACGGCGCCGAGCGTTCCGTCTGGGCCTTCCTGAACGAGACGCTCGACGCGGCCCAGGATGACGACGACGAGGTCATTCGCGGCGACGACGCGCGGTTGGCCGAGGTGCTGCGGCAGCGCAGCGAGCGCCGGGACGCGCACGGCATCGCGCCCGGCGAGGCGGCGCGTCAGCTCGTGCCAGGACGCAGCTGGGCCGCGTGGTCGCGTGCGCTCGGTCTGCTCCTGCCGTCTCTTCGGGTCGCCGACCTCGGATGTGGCGATGGTCACCTGACGCTCGAGCTTGCCGCCTGGGCGAGTGCGGTCGTGGCGGTCGACCGCTCGGCGGAGGTGCTGGAGGCGGCACGTCGCCTGGCGCGCCGGCGGGGTGCCGCGAACATCGAGTGGCACCAAGGCGAGATCGATGCGCTGCCGCTCGAGGACGCCAGTGTCGACGTTGCGCTCTTGTCGCAGGCGCTGCATCATGCGCGTGAGCCGGGTGCGGCACTCGGTGAAGCCGCGCGCGTGGTCGTCCCCGGCGGACGGGTGCTCGTGCTCGACCTGGCGCGCCATGACGAGTCCTGGGTGCGCGAGCAGCTGGGCGATCGCTGGAACGGATTCGCGCGCGAGGAGCTGGCCGACTTGTTGGGGGAGGCCGGCTTGACGGAGGTGACGGTGCGGAGCGGCCTCGACGCCGCGCCGTTTGCGGTGTTGATCGGGGCAGGAGTCAAGGCGGGAGGGAAGGCCGGGGTGACGGATAGATGAGCGACGTGCGACGCACCTTGGAGGACGCGCTCGGCAAGCGCATCCTCATTCTCGACGGCGCCATGGGAACGATGATCCAGCGGCGCAAGCTAGAGGAGTCCGACTTTCGTGGCGCCCGCTTCGCTGACCATACGCACGATCTGAAGGGCGACAACGACCTGCTCGTCTTGACCCAGCCTGACGTGATCGAGACGATTCACGGTGAATATCTCGCGGCGGGCGCCGACATCATCGAGACCAACACATTCAATGGCACCGCCACCGCCCAGGCCGACTACGGGCTCGAATCGGTGGTCTACGAGCTCAATCGCGAGGCGGCGCGGCTCGCCAAGCGGGCGACCGCCGACTGGACCGTCAGAACCCCGAACCGACCGCGGTTCGTCGCCGGGGCCATCGGTCCCACCAACAAGACGCTCTCGATCTCTCCGGACGTGAACGACCCGACCTTTCGAGCGACGACGTTCGATGCGCTGAAGGAGGCGTACGCCGATCAGACACGCGGATTGATCGATGGCGGCGCCGACCTGCTGATGGTCGAAACGATCTTCGACACTCTGAATGCGAAGGCGGCGATCGTGGCGATTCAGGAGGTCTTCGAGGAGAAGAGCGTCGAGCTGCCGGTGATGATCTCGGTGACGATTACCGACCGCAGTGGCCGCACGCTCTCGGGACAGACGATCGACGCGTTCTGGGTGTCGATCGCGCACGCCCGCCCGTTCTCGGTCGGCCTCAACTGCGCGCTCGGCGCGCGGGAGATGCGGCCCTACCTCGCCGAGCTCGCGCGGATCGCCGATACCTACATCAGCTGCTACCCGAACGCCGGGCTGCCGAATGCCTTTGGCGAGTACGACGAGCGGCCGGACGAAACCGGTAGGTTGCTCCGGGAGTTCGCCACGAGCGGCTTCGTCAATCTGCTCGGCGGGTGCTGCGGCACGACGCCCGACCACATCCGGGCGGTCGCGGCCGCCGTCGACGGCCTGCCGCCGCGTCCGGTGCCGTCCTCTAACGGGCCGCGCGAGAGCCAATTCAGCGGCCTCGAGCGCCTGACGATCCGACCCGATGCCAATTTCTTGATGATCGGTGAGCGGACCAACGTGACCGGGTCGCGTCGGTTTGCGCGGCTGATCAAGGAAGACGACTACACCACCGGCGCGGAGGTGGCGGTCGACCAGGTGCGCGGGGGCGCCAACGTCGTCGACGTCAACATGGACGAGGGGATGCTCGATTCCGAGGCGGCGATGACCCGCTTCCTCCATCTGATCGCGACCGAGCCGGAAATCGCTCGCGTGCCGGTGATGGTCGACAGCTCGAAATGGTCGGTCATCGAGGCGGGGCTGAAGTGTGTGCAGGGGAAGAGCATCGTCAATTCGATCAGCCTCAAGGAGGGCGAAGCCGACTTTCTGGATAAAGCCCGTCTGATCCGCCGCTACGGGGCCGGAATGGTCGTGATGGCGTTCGACGAGACCGGCCAGGCCGACACGATCGAGCGGAAGGTGGAGATCTGCGAGCGCGCCTATCGGCTGCTCACCGAGCACGCCGGCGTCGTCCCTGAGGACATCATCTTTGACCCGAACATCCTCGCCATCGCCACCGGACTCGAGGAGCACAACAACTACGCCGTCAACTTCATCGAGGCGACCCGGATGATCAAGGAACGATGCCCGGGGGTGAAAGTGAGCGGCGGCGTCAGCAACCTGTCGTTCTCGTTCCGGGGCAACGACGTCGTGCGTGAGGCGATTCACTCCGCCTTCCTCTACCACGCCGTCCGCGCGGGAATGGACATGGGGATCGTCAATGCGGGGCAGCTTGTCGTCTACGAGGACATTCCGCCCGACCTCCTGACGCACGTCGAGGACATCATCTTCAACCGGCGGGAGGACGCGACCGAGCGGATGGTGTCGTTTGCGGAGGGGGTGAAAGGGTCCGGTCAGAAACGCGAGGTCGACCTGGGCTGGCGAGACACTGGCGTGGGCGACCGTCTCTCCTACGCCCTCGTGCATGGAGTCGTCGACTTTATCGAGGCCGACGTCGAGGAAGCGCGACAGCAGCTTGCGAGGCCGCTCGATGTCATCGAAGGACCGCTGATGAACGGGATGAAAGTGGTCGGCGATCTGTTCGGCGCCGGCAAGATGTTTCTCCCGCAGGTGGTGAAGAGTGCGCGCGCGATGAAGAAAGCGGTCGCCTACCTGCAGCCGTTCATGGAAGACGAGCAGGACGGGGGGTCGTCACAAGGGAAGATCGTGATGGCGACGGTCAAAGGCGACGTGCACGACATCGGCAAGAACATCGTCGGGGTCGTACTGAGCTGCAACAACTACGACGTGATCGACCTCGGCGTCATGGTCCCGTGCGACACGATCCTCCAGACCGCAGTTGACGAAGGCGCGGATTTGGTCGGATTGAGTGGTCTCATCACGCCGTCACTCGACGAGATGGTCTTCGTCGCCAAGGAGATGGAGCATCGCGGGCTGCGGTTGCCGCTTCTCATTGGCGGCGCGACGACGTCGCGCCAGCACACCGCGGTCAAGATCTCGCCGGAGTACGGCGAGAGCACCGTCCATGTCGTCGATGCGTCTCGCGTCATTGACGTGGTGTCGAGCTTGCTGAGCGCCGACCGGAAGCCGGCATTCGACGACGGCAATCGAGCCGATCAGGCGCGGCTGCGGGAGCAGTACGCCGGTCGCCGCGAACGGACTCTGGCACCCTACGACGTCGCTCGCGCGAACCCGTTTCGAACCGCCTGGGAAGACAGCGAGATCCCGACGCCGGCATTCACCGGCCGTCGCCCCGTCGAGGTCGCGCTCGGCGAGCTGACGCCGTACATCGACTGGACGTTTTTCTTTGCCGCGTGGGAGCTAAAGGGGCGGTTCCCGGCGATACTCGACCATCCAGACCAGGGCGCCGCGGCGCGGGAGCTGTACGAGCACGCCAACACGCTCCTGGCGGAGCTGGTCGACGGCCGTCGCCTGACCGCCCGGGGCGTCTATGGTTTCTGGCCGGCGAACGCCGACGGCGACGACATCGTCGTCTACGACCCTCGGTCTCAGGCCTCCAGTCTCCCGCCTCCAGAATTGCTCCGCTTCAACATGCTGCGGCAGCAGGAGGCGTTTGACGACGAGCGGCCGCACCGGTCGCTGGCCGACTTCGTGGCGCCGGCCGGCCTGGGTATGACCGATCACCTCGGGGCGTTCGCGGTCACGGCGGGGCTTGGTGTCGACGACCTCGTCGTGCAGTACGAGCGCGACCTCGACGACTACCACGCCATCATGGTGAAGGCGCTGGCCGACCGTTTGGCGGAGGCGTTCGCCGAGTATCTCCACGCGCGCGTCCGGCGGGAGTGGGGGTACGCATCGGACGAGACGCTGTCGAGCGACGACCTGATCGCGGAGCGTTACCGTGGTATCCGGCCGGCGTTCGGGTATCCGGCGTGCCCCGACCACAGCGAAACGTTCAAGCTGTTCGACCTGCTTGAGGCTCGTGACGTCGGGATCGACTTGACCGAGAGCGCCGCGATGACACCCGCCGCCAGCGTCAGCGGTCTCTACTTTGCGCACCCAGCGTCGCGATACTTCACCGTCGGACGGGTCGGCGCCGACCAGGTGGCGGCCTATGCCGCTCGCAAGGGGACATCGAGCGACGAGGTCGAGCGCTGGCTGGCGACCAACCTCGCCTATGAGCCGGCGTCGGTCGGTTAGGTCCTCATGCGCGACCTTTCCGTTCTGCGCGACCTGGCCATCATCGCCGGCCTGGCGATCCCGGTGGTCGCGTTGGCGCATCGCCTGCGTCTCCCGCCGCTCGTCGGATTTCTTCTCGTTGGCGTCTTCATCGGTCCGTCGGGTGTTGCGCTGATCCCGGACCCGGCCGCGGTCTCCGAACTCGCGGAGATCGGTGTGGTGCTCCTGCTGTTCGCCATCGGCCTCGAGCTGTCGCTGACCGACGTCCTGAGGTGGGGGCGGTCGGTCGTCGTCGCCGGAGGCGCGCAGATGGCGGGCATGCTGACGCTCGGTCTCTTGGCGGGCCTCGCGTTCGGGTTACCCCTCGGGCGAGCGCTCTTCTACGGCGCCCTGGCGGCGATGTCGTCAACGGCGGTCGTGACGAAGGCGTACGCCGATCGGGGCGAGCTCGATACGCCGCACGGTCGCGAAGTGGTGTCGATCCTGCTGTTTCAGGATCTGTGCATTGTCCCCATCATGCTGCTGCTGCCGTTGCTCGGTGGCGAGAGCGACCAGGGCGCCGAGGAGCTCTGGTCGCGGATGGTCGTCAGCCTCGTCGTGATGGTGGCCCTCGTCGTCGGCGGGCGCTTGGTGGTGCGCTGGACGCTCGATCGGATCGTCGGTCTGCGCGACAGCGAGCTCTTCACGCTGTGCGTCGGTTTCTTCGCCATCGCGACGGCCCTGGTGAGCGCCGCCGCCTGATTCTCGTTGGCGATTGGCGCCTTTCTGGCCGGCTTGATCATTTCGGAGTCGGAGTACGGGCAGCAGGCGCTCTCCGACGTTCTCCCGTTCCGGGCGCTGTTTAGCGGTGTGTTCTTCACCTCGATCGGAATGCTGCTCGACCTGCCGCTGGCGATGAGCCAGCCGCTGGTGGTGATCAAGAGCGTGGTGGCATCGGGCGCAGTCGGCCTGCGAGGTCGCGGACTCGAAACGAGCCTGACGAGTGGCCTCAGCCTGGCCCAGATCGGCGAATTCTCGTTTGTCCTGGCGGCGGCCGGACTTCCCCTGGGACTGTTTCGCGGCAATGACTATCAGTCGTTTCTGACCGTCGCCGCGCTGTCGCTGATGGTGGCGCCGTTTCTCCTCGAGTCGGCCCACACGTTGGCCGAGGCGATCGGGTCGCGGCTCCGAGGGACGGCATGGCGTGATCACGACGCCGCCGCGGAGCGCTGCGGCGCCTCTGATCTTGCCGTGGCCGTCGGTGACCAGCGCGACCACGCCGTCGTCATTGGCTACGGGGTGGCCGGGCGGTATCTCGCGCGGATGCTGCAGGCCGCCAGCATCCAGTAGTTGGTGATCGATCAAAACGCCGAGCTCGTGCGTCAGGCGCGCACCGACGGTCTCCCGGCGGTCTACGGCGACGGCACCCGACACGCGATGCTCGAGCGGGTGGCGTGCACTTGCGCGCCATCGACGATCTGATGCGGCTCGGCGCTACTGAGGTGGTCGTGGAGGAGTTCGAGGCGTCACTCGAAATGTTCGCACGGGCGCTGGAGAGCTACGAGATCCCGGCGAGCCGGATCGCCCACGAGCTCGACGCGATCCGCCACGAGCACTACGGGTTACTGCGGGGCACGGCGATGCCCGACCTGACCCTCGACACACTGAAGCATCTCGGTATCCACGAGGCCCTGGAGTTGGTCGAGGTCGAAGCCAGGTCGCGGGCGAGCGGGGAGAACGCACGCACCCTCGACCTGCGTCGCGAGACCGGCGCCATCCAGGTGGCGGTCTCGCGCGACGGCGTGCCGATCTATCGCCGCGATCAATCGTTCCGTTACGAGGATGGCGACACCGCGGTGCTGGTCGGCGACCGCGAGGCGCTCGACCGCGCTGGCGAGCTGTTTCGGGGGGAGGGTAGGGGCGCGCGCACGGCGCGCCCCCGCCGGCGCGGAGTGGGGCGAAGGGGCCTCCGTGAGTGCCGGCGGCGGGGTTCGGGGCTGCCGGCCCCGTCTAGGATTGGTCCCGGCGTTCTTCCCACTCTTCGAGCGTCTTCGGCCAATCGCTCTTGAGCAGACGCGACATCGCCCGGTCGGCGAGGAGCTTGCCGCCGGTCTGACACGACGCGCAGTAGTTCGCCTCGTTGCTCGCGTAGACGATTCGCTGCACCGGCGACCCGCAAGCGGGGCAGGGCTGGTCGTATCGCCCATGCACCGCCATCTCAGGGCGAAACGCGGTGACTTTCTCCGGGAACCGGTCGCCGGTTTGGCGTCGGAGTCGCTCGGTCCACTCGCGGAGGGTCGTTTGGGAGGCGGCGTGAAGTCGCGCGATCTCCGCCTCGGTGAGGCGGCGGGTGAGCTTGACCGGCGAGAGCCCGGCGGCGTGCAGGATCTCGTCGGAGTAGGCATTTCCGATCCCGGAGAAGAGCCTCGGGTCGGTGAGCGATCGCTTCAACGTATGGTTCTCGGACGTCAGCACCCGGGCAAACGCGCCGATGTCGGCGCTGAGCGCCTCGAGACCGCCGCGGTCGTGCTCGGCGAGGGCGGCCTGTCCGGCCACGACGTGCAGCGCCGCCCGCTTTCTTGAGCCCGCTTCGGTCAGCAACAGGGTCCCGTTCGGGAAATCGAACGCCGCGACACCGAGCTTTGTCGGGACCGCCGTGCCGCGGTCCCGCCAGCGAAGACGGCCGGCAATCATCAGGTGCAGGACCAGGAAGTAGTCGTCGGCCAGACCGATCACGATGCGCTTGCCGAGCCGCGCAACCGTGCGTACCGAACGCCCCTCGGCGGCGTCGAGCGGTGGCGTCACCGACCGGAGCACGAACGGACGCAGCAGGCGCACCGCCTCGAGTTACTGTTCGATGATCCGCGGTAACAGACAGCTGACGTACAGCTCGACGTCAGGGAGTTCGGGCACAGCCCCAGTGTATGATCGCCCCCGACCGCATGGAGTACCACATCCGTCAGTACGGCCTGCAACAGGGTGCGCTCGAGATCGAGTACATCGAAGAGTACTTCGGCGAGTTCCAACGGAAGAAGACCGCCAACGAGGTGATCGGTCGGCTCGACAATCGCGACCACCAGATCGTGATGGCCGAGGCGCCGTTGCCGGATGATCCAGGGACCGTCGCACCCGTGGCCTACAAGGTCTCGCATGAGCTGCGCCGCGAGGAGACCGACCCGAAGCTGGCCGACCTCGTCGAACGGTTGACGCCAACGGTGGAGTTCCGCGACCGGAAAGTGCTCTACAGCTGGATTGGCGGCACGCGGCGCGACTGGCGCGGCCAGGGCTTCTTTCGGGCGCTGACCGAAGAGCAAGAGGCGTGGGCCCACGACAACGGGTTCGACGAGATCCTCGTCAAAACCAAGAACCGTCTCTACAACATGCGCGGCACGCTCGACACCCTCGAGTTCAACGTGATCAAGTTCGAGCCGAACGACCAAGACAACTGCGAGTCGAAGGTCTACCTCAGCAAGAGGCTCGGGCTCGAAGTGCTCGACCGCCATCGCAGCAAGCGTTCGGTCGTTCGCTCGACGTAGGCGCGGATGCTCGTCCGCTCCGTGCTTGGCCGTCACCGCAGGGTCGTCGCGGCGCGGTAGAGTGGCCCGTGCCGGTCACCCGCATTCACGCGATCGACGACCCCCTCGTCGCAGACTTCCGGGTCGTTTCCGACCCGGAGCTGATGCGCACCCGGGGGCTCTTCGTCGCCGAAGGTCAGCTGGCGGTGGCACGTCTGCTGGCGTCACGATTCCGCGTGCGGGCGTTGCTGCTGACCGACAGCGCCTACGACCGGCTCGAAGAGATGGTCGCCAGCGTCTCGGCGCCGTCGGCCGCGGGTGGCAACGTCGAGGTCCTGCTCACCGATTCCGCCCAGCTCCGCGAGCTCACCGGCTTTCGATTTCATCGAGGGTGCCTCGGCCTCGGCGAGCGACCACCGGCCACGGCGGACTCGCTGGTCTCGGTGCCGGACGACCCGCGGCCGGTCGTGGCGCTCGACGCCGTGGCCGACCCTGACAACGTCGGCTCGATCTTCCGGAGTGCCGCCGCGTTCGACGCGGCGGGCGTCATCCTGTCGGCGACCTGTGCCGACCCGCTCTACCGCAAAGCGATTCGGACGTCGATGGGGACGACGCTGCAGTTGCCGTTCGCGGTCGCGACCGAGTGGTCGGCCGCGCTCGCCCCGCTACGCGACGCGGGGGCGAGGATCGTCGCGCTCACTCCGGACGCCTCGGCCACGGAGCTCGAGTCGTTCGTCAGCGGCGTCAGCGCCCGCGACGGCCGTCGGCTGGTGTTGCTGTTCGGCAACGAGGGCGACGGGGTTAGCGGAGAGGCGCTCGCCCACTGCGACGAACGGGTCCGGATCGCGATCGACGCCGCGGTCGATTCACTGAACGTCGCGACCACCGCCGCCATCGTGCTGCAGCGGGTTCGCGCTACTCGTCCTCGTCCGGCTGCTTCCTGAACTTCCGGACGGTGCCGAGATAGTCGGCGCCGTAGACGTTGCCGTCGACGTCGGTCGTCACCCCTTCGGCCAGGCTGGAGACGCCGGCGTACGGATAGGGGCACGGGTCTGGAATGAACGCCGTGACGCGGCCGTCCTCGACGCTGCCGATGCGAATGCCGCGGCGCGCGCCCAGGTTGAAGCCATACCCGGTGGCCGGCAACCCCGGGCGGCCGATGTTGGTGCGGCCGTCACGCGATTCCGAGTCGGCGACGTAGAGCATGTCGTTCTCGTCGATGTAGATGCCGCTCGGTCGACCAAACTGATACCAGACCTCGATGAAGTGGCCGTCGGCGTCGAAGATCTGCACCCGATTGTTCTGACGGTCGCCGACGTAGACGCGGTCGCGCGAGTCGATCGCGATGCTGTGCACGACGTCGAACTCGCCGGCGCCCATCCCCTTGCGACCCCACGCCCAGACGAAGCGTCCGTCGGCGTCGAATTGAACGACCCGAGCGTTGCCAACCGCTCCGGCTCCGCCGGTGTGGCCGTCGGCCACGTAGATGTCGCCGTTCTGATTCACCGCCACCTCGGTCGGCGAGTCGAAGGTAACGATGACGTCGCTCTGTGCGCCGGAAACATTGATCTCGTCGGGGCGGCCAATAGGGATGTTGTCTGGCAGCGTATCGGGGTCGGTTTCGACCTCGCTGGTGCGAACGTACCTTTGCGGATCGTTCCCCGTGACGCCCGGCGTGCCGAGCGTCATCAGTAGCTCGCCGTCGGGGCTGAACTTCAGTACCACCTGGCCCATGCCCTCCACGCCCTCCGCCTTCCCGTTATCCGCGACCCAGACGGCGCCGTCCGGGGCGACGGTGATCTTGTGCGGGCTGACGATGAGCCCCTGCCCGAAGCTCTGCAGCAGCGCCCCCGACTGGTCGAACTGGAGGATCGGATCGAGCTCAGAATCGAGGCAGGTGGTGCCGCCCGCCCCGGTCGCGCCGCAGCGATCGATCGCCCAGATCGTGCCGTCCGGCGCCCGGCTGATGCCGGCCGTCGAGCCCCAGACGCGGCCGGCGGAAAGAGCGCCCCAATGGATCCCTTCCTCATAGGGATTCGGTAGGTCGTTGCGTGCACCGAGCAGCGAGACGGCCGGCAGCGCCACCGGATACTCCCCGGCGAAGATCGGCGTCTGCGTCTCGGCTGGCGCGCCCGCCGCTGGCACGCCGCACGAATCGGCGAGCGGGCCGGGTGTTCCAGGCAGGTCCGGCACCTCGACGACCTCCTCGTCTTCGTCTTGGTGGTTCTGGCCGTTTGTCCGTGCGGCGTACTCAGGGGGCCCGAGAAAGCCGCCCAGCACCGCGAGTGCGGCTGCACTCGCGAGCGAGGTAAGCCAAGGGTGTCGCCGATGCATCAGGGTCTCAGAAGATGGCGATCGGGTTGAGTGGCGATCCGGTGCCACCGTCGACCGGAATCGGACTGGCCGTCAGCATGAATTCCCAGCGGTTCTCCTGGGCCGCGGTCTCCGCGAGCGCCTCGAGATCCATGTTGTCGAAGATGTTGCTGCCGAACCCGGCGATCAACATCGTGTGGACCGGCTGCGTGACCCCCTCGACGAGCGACGGCATGACGTCGGTGGCGGCGTCGCTGCCGACGAACGCCACGCCCCGCTCCTTGATCCACGGCAGCACCGACGCGTGGAGTCCGGCGCTGTTGCCGGAGACCGACCACGGCCCGAGGGCCGCGCGACGCGCCCACCGCCCGGTCCGGACGAAGATCACGTCGCCGGGCGACACCGTGACGCCCGCCTGCTCCTCCCACGCCTCGATGTCCTCGACGTAGATCGGTGTTTGCGGCTCGAGATACGGCACTCCCTTGAGTCGCGGGAGGTCGAGCAGGATGCCGCGCGTGACGATGCCGCTCTTCAGGTTCTCGATGCCGAGCTTGCCGCACCCCTCGGGCGAGCTGGCCGACAGCGGCGTGTCGTTGTAGAGCCGGTCGTTCCAGATGAAGTGGCAGAGCGAGTCGATGTGGCTGACGCCGTAGCCGTGATAGGTGAACTCGTAGGTATCACTGCGCAGGCTGCTCCCCATCGTGTGGTTGAACGCGGCGTCTGGGTTGTCTGCTGCTTCGTCCGGCATCGGGTTGTGCGCCAGCGACACGGTGATGCCGCGGCGAACGAGACCCGCCGCCTCGCGGGTTTTCTCCGCGGTGATGAGGTTCGCTGTCCCGAGCTCGTCGTCCGCGCCCCAGCGGCCCCAGTTGTTGTGCTCCTGGAAAAGCTCGTCGAATTCCTCGACGTTGCGCGGATACCGCGGCTCCTGCGTGTCGACCGTGGTGCAGGCCATCACGACCAGGACGACAAACGCCCCCAGCCAGAGTGTTGATGTCTTTGACATGAATCTCATCGTCTTGCTCTCCCGATTGCCGACAGTGTTGGCTCCGGCGGCATTATGCCTGAATCATGACCGGCCGCGTCGGACGGCTCGATACCGGAAACAGCCGACCAGATGGTCGTTGACCATGCCGGTCGCCTGCATGTGCGCGTAGCAGATCGTCGAGCCGACGAAGTTGAAGCCCCGCTGCTTGAGGTCCTTGCTCATCGTGTCCGATTCGGCCGTGCGGGCCGGTATCTCGGAGAGCGCCTTCCACGAATTCTGGATCGGTTGCCCGTTGACGAATTGCCAGACATATCGGTCGAAGCTCCCGAATTCAGCCTGCACGTCGAGAAACCTCTTCGCGTTATTGATCGCGGAGGCGATCTTCAGCCGATTGCGGATGATGCCGTCGTTGGCGAGGAGCCGCTCCACCCTCCGCTTGTCGTATCGCGCCACTTTACGGGGGTCGAACTGGCTGAACGCCTTGCGATAGGCGTCGCGTTTCTTGAGGACCGTCAGCCAGCTGAGGCCCGCCTGCGCCCCTTCGAGGATGAGCATCTCGAAGAGCCGCTGGTCGTCGTGCAACGGCACGCCCCACTCAGTATCGTGATACGGGATGTAGAGCGGATGCGACTCGCCCCACGCGCAGCGGGTTCGCGGCATGAAAACTCATGATACTGTGCGAGTCCTTGGATCCCAGGGGACGCTCCTCAGTGAGACGTGGATTGATCGCGTTTGCGTGGCTCATCGCGTCGCTGCCGGCGCTGGCCGCGCTGGCCCCGCTGACCCAGGACCCGGTCGGCCGCCAACCGGTCGTCACTCCGCTGACGCTCGAGGAGATGAGCGGGAAGCAGCTGCTCTTCGAGACCGACCACGGGCCGATCGCGATCGACCTTCGTTCCGAGCTGGCGCCGAATCACGTCGGTCTGATCATGATGCTGGTCGAGGACGGCTCGTTCGACGGGACGATCTTTCACCGGATGGTGCTGAATGGCATCGTGCAGGGTGGCGATCCGATCACCGTCGATCCCGAGCGTGCGGCCGACTACGGAAGAGGCGGGCTGGGCCTGGTTAATGCCGAGTTCAGCGATGCATCGCACGAGCGGGGGACGGTGTCGGCGGTGATGGTCCCCGGCGATCCGAGCAGCAGCGGGGTCCAGTTCTTGATCTGCGTCGTGCCGCAGCCGGGGCTCGACGGACACCACACGATTTGGGGGCAGGTGGCCGACGGCATGGATGTGGTGACCAAGATCTCCGAGACGCCGGTCGATGCCGAGGGGAAGGCGACCGAGCGGATCACGATTCACTCGGCGATGGTCCGGGACAAGCCGCCGCCCGAGGTGCCGCCGTTCACCACCGAGTCGGACAGCGAGCTGGCGGCGTTCCGCGCGGTGCTCGAGACGACACTCGGTCGCATCGCGATCGACTTCTATCCGGACAAGGCGCCGAACCATGTCCGGAGCTTCCTACGGCTGGTCGACGCCGGTGTCTACGACGGCATCGCGTTCCACCGCGTGGTGCCTGGCTTCATGATCCAGGCCGGCCACCTTCCGACGCGCAACGAGCCGTTGACGGATCGCCAGCAGCGCTTCATCCAGAACCTCGAGCCGGAGTTCAACGACACGGCGCACGTTCGTGGGATCGTCTCGATGGCCCGCCTCGACGACCCGGCCAGCGCCTCGACGTCATTCTTCATCGTGACGGATGTCGCGTCTGAGCTCGACGGCGTCTACACCGCATTTGGCGTCGTCGTCGAGGGCCTCGACGTCGTTTCGCAGATCGAGGCGACCTCGGTCGACGGCGAGACCCCGACGAGCCGGATCGAGATCATCGACGCGGAAGTCGTCCGCCGTTAGCGCAGTATGGGAAGGGGCGGCGGTGGAAACGCAAGGGTCGCGCCCGGGTGAAGCTCAAGGACGGCAAGGTTCGACTGGCTGAATTGCACTGGCACGAAGCGACCGGCGTCGGGAAGAAGGAATTCAAGATCAAGCGCTACCTAGACTGAGACCATGCCAGCAGCTCGAAGATTCGTCGTCTGTCTTGACAACGGGGAATACGAAGTCTCCCTGGAGCGGAGGAAGCTGTACCAGGTGGTTCCTGATAGGGCGGCCGCCAAGCACAAGCAAATCCGGGTCATTGACGAGTCGGGAGAGGACCATCTCTACCCGGAGCATCTTTTCGCGCCGATTGATCTGCCCTTGCCATTACGCAAAGCAGTGGCCGCAGCCGCCTAGCCAGAAGTTGCCCCGATGAAGAAACACTGCCCGCGCGCCGGTTGGTCGGTTGCTGCCGACGCGATGCATGCGGCCGAGGACGACCAGTTAATAGACGAGATCGCACCGACTCGATTCGATGAGGACGAGTGGGAGTGGTAGCGCGCGCAGGCGCGGTCGTCGGCTCGCTCCGGACACCGTGAGGCGAGGCGACATCCGTCCTATCGAAAACCAGCCCGTAGTCGCCAGCGGACGAGCTTGCTCCCTGTGATCCGTGACCTTCGAATAACCCGTGCTGCGGGTTGCAGTGGCACACTCCGCCGCTAGATAGCTGTTGCTCTCCGCGTAGACCAGAGTTCCGTGCGGCGGAGGGTTGGTTTTCCGCCGAAGCCGTCCGGCGGCCGGAGCGAGCCGACGACTGCGACTGCGTTTGCTGATGGGCTACGACGTCGACCCGTCGAGCAATTCCCGCGCGAGCTTTTCGTAAAGGTCGACGGCGCGCTCCAGTTCGGCGATCGCCACGTGCTCATCGGCGGTGTGCGCGACGTGGACGGAGCCGGGGCCGATGAGGAGCGGTTCGCCCCACGACGACAGGAACGGAATGTCGGTCGTGAACTTGAACACCTCGGTCTCGAAGCCGGGGACCGTCTTCAGGTGGACCGGCGGGACGGTGATCACATCGTTGATCGTGAGGTTGTCCGGAAGCGCATCGAGGCACGTGCGCACGTCGGACGCCGGGCCGACGATGCGGAAGTTGACATCGGCCTCGGCGGAGGGTGGCACGACGTTGGGGGCGACGCCGCCCGACATCACGCCGATAGTGTAAGTCGTGGTGCCGATCGTCTCGTCCGACGGGAAGTCGAGCTGGCGCAGCGCCACTAGTGCGTCGAGGAGCTTCTCGATCGCCGATTCGCCCAGCTCGGGGTGCGCGGAGTGGACGGCGAGGCCCGTCGTCTTGAGACAGACGCGATAGACGCCACGTGTCTCGGCGGCCAGCCGGTTGTCGGTCGGCTCGCCGTTGATCAAATAGCGGCACGACTGCGCGAGTCTGTTCGCCGCCTGCGCGCCCGGGCTGCCGTCTTCTTCGCCCACGACGACCAGCAGGCCGACGCGTTCTTCGCCGGCGGCGCGGAGTCGCTCCAGCGCCATGATCTCGGCGGCGAGAATCCCCTTGGCATCGCACGACCCGCGTCCATGGAGCGTCTCGCCCTCGACGCGGCTCGGGAAGAATGGCGGGACGCAATCGATATGCGTCGAGAACACGATCTCCGGATCGCGCGTCCCGATGGTCACGATGACATTGACCCGGTCGTCGACGACCGGGTCCTCGGTCACCTGATAGCCGCGGTCGCGGAGCCATCCGGCGAGCCAGCTCGTCGCCTCTGCCTCCCGACCGCTCGTCGAATCGATGTCGATCAGGTGGCGCGCCAGCTCGACGAGCGCCGGGCCTACCGGAGCCATGCCTCGAGCTCGGTCTTCGTGTCGACCTGGTCGTCGCGGTATTTGACGATCACCGGGGTGGCGAGCGACAGGCCCCACTCCGGTCCCTGTCCTTTGGTCACCGCGCGGGCGCCTGGGACGACGACCGCCCCTTCGGGGACCACCGTCGGCTCGCCGGCCGACGACGTGATGATCCGGCCGTTCGGCAGGTCGTAGATCGGCGTCGAACCGGTCAGGATCGTACCGGCGGCGATCACCGCGCGACGCTTCACCACCGTCCCCTCGTACAGCCCGGTGTTGCCGCCGACCAGCACCTCGTCCTCGACGATCACCGGCAGCGCACCGACCGGCTCGAGCACGCCGCCAATCTGCGCGGCGGCGCTCACATGCACGCGGCTGCCAACCTGTGCGCACGACCCGACCAGCGCGTGCGAATCGATCAGGCTCCCGTCGCCCACGTAGGCGCCGATGTTGATGTACATCGGCGGCATGCAGATGACCCCCTCGCCGAGGAAGGCGCCGTCGCGGACCGATGACCCGCCCGGGACCAGTCGGACCTGCGACGCCGTCGACAACGACCGGAGCGGCAGCGTGTCCTTGTCGAAGTAGGGGGAGTTGGCGTCCGGCGACGGAAACGTCGTGATCGCACCGCAGCGAAAGCCGACGAGGATGCCCTGTTTCACCCAGGCGTTCACGCGCCAGCCGGTCGCGGTCGAGGCGTCCGGCTCGGCGGCCCGCACCCGGCCGGCGGACAGCTCCTCGCGCAGCGTCGCGAACGTCGCGCGCGCGGTGTCGCGGTCGGTGCTGTCGGGCTGCTCATACAACAGTTGAATCTTTTCGGCGAGTTCCATCTGTCCTATTCGGCTTCGTAGCGGATCGGACGCCGTCCTAAGATTAGTCGCCCGCGAGCCCCAGGTCGTTGAGTACGGCGCCGATGCGGGCGCGCGACGCATCCGTCGGCGGCACCATCGGGAGTCGGTACGAATCCTCGAGCAGACCGAGCATCGCCATCGCCGCCTTCACCGGAATCGGATTCGACTCGATGAAGTTCACCTGCATCAGCGGGAGCAGCCGCTCGTGGACCGTCCGTGCCGCGGCGAAGTCGCCGGCGCCGGCGAGCTCGACCAGCTGCGCCATCTCCGCCGGCGCCTCGTTGGCGAGCACCGAGATTACCCCGGTGCCGCCGAGCGCCATCAGCGGCAGGGTGAACGCGTCGTCGCCCGACAGCACCGAGAAGTCGTCGGGAACGGTGCGGCACACCTCGCACATCTGCGCGAGGTCGCCCGACGCTTCCTTGACCCCGACGATGTTGGGGATCGATGCCAGTCGCGCGAGCGTCGCCGGCTCGATGTTGCAGCCGGTCCGCCCCGGTACGTTGTAGAGCACGATCGGCAGGGTAGTGCGCTCGGCAATCGCCTCGAAGTGGCGATAGAGACCGTCCTGCGTCGGCTTGTTGTAGTACGGCGTCACCGACAGGACGCCGTCCGCCCCGGCGTTCGCCATGTCGCCGACGAGCGCCGCCGCCGCCCGCGTGTCGTTACCGCCGGCCCCGGCCAGCACCGGAACTCGACCGTCCGCCGTCTGCACGACGATCTCGACGACGCGCACTTTCTCGTCGTGCGACAGTGAGGGGCTCTCGCCGGTCGTGCCGCACGGGACGAGAAAATGGACCCCGCCGTCGATCTGGCGTTGGACCAGCCGCGTGATCCCCGCCTCGTCGAGGTCGCCGGTTGGGGTGAACGGCGTCACAAGCGCCGGGCCGCAACCAATCCAGCGTGTCTGCATGCGCAAGTCCTACTTTAAGCCTCAGACGAGGCTGAGTGCCCCGAACCCCGTCGCGGTTCCTAATCGAGACCGAGCACGTCGCGCATCGTGAACC
Organism: Vicinamibacterales bacterium; assembly: GCA_963662965.1. Classification (GTDB taxonomy): domain Bacteria; phylum Acidobacteriota; class Vicinamibacteria; order Vicinamibacterales; family UBA8438; genus DTWD01. The sequence goes on from OY759970.1 coordinate 3,145,073, forward strand.
AGCCGTGCTTGCCTTTTACCCAGCGTGCTGCTTCGAGCGCGCCACGGGCGAACGTTGAACGGTCGCGCGCGGTATGCGTCAGCGTGATCGTATCGAACGGACCGTCGTACCCGATCGTGTGGACGCCGGGCATCTTGCCCGCCCGCGTCGATGCCATGTCGATCTCCCGCGCGTATCCTGCGTCCCGCATGGCGCGCTTGAGCGCCAGTGCGGTGCCGGACGGCGCGTCCTGCTTGGCGGCGTGATGCCCCTCGTGGATCCAGGCGCCGAAGTCGTCGTGGCGCGCAAACAGCTCAGCGCTCCGCTCGACGACCGCCTGAAAGAGGTTCACGCCGAGCGAGAAGTTCGCCGCATGGACCACGCCGATGTTGGCTTCCTCGGCCGCCTTGCGGACCGCCGGCTCGTGCGCGTCCCATCCGGTGGTGCCGACGACGACGTTGATCCCGCGGGCGGCGAGCTTCGTCACGTTGGAGACGACCGAATCGGCCAGCGAGAACTCGATGGCGACGTCGACGCTGGCTTTGTCAATCGTCGGTGAGGCGAGTCCCTCGCCGGCGCGATTGTTGTCGATGTCGAGCCGCTCGACCACCTCACAACCGTGCTCCGCGCTCAAGGCGTCGATCGCCTTGCCCATCCGGCCGTAGCCGACGAGCACGATCCGGACGCTCATGGCGTTCTCTTCTTCTTTTTCGTCTTCGTCTTCGTTAGAGCGTGAGGCTCCGACCTCGACCCGTCGTTGGCGACCTTCCGGATCAGCGACGCCCCCTTCCTCCGATCGTCGTCAGACTGAAACCCGAGAAGCGCCGAGTACCGATCACCGACGACCTGCGCCGACAGGAATCGCAAGTTGATGCCGGCCCACGCGATGCTGTTCGTCACGGCGTAGGCCAGCCCCGGCCGGTTCGTCCCTTCGACGATCAACACCGGTGTCGGCGACAGGCTAAAGCCGGCCCTGCGTATCGCGATCGTGGCGCGCCGCCCTTTGCGGGGCAGGATCTCGACCGTGGCGCGGGTCGACCGGCCCGGGAGGCTGTACTTCGCCACGAACTGCAAGTCGGTCTGGCTCTGAGCCAGCGGCTCGAGTATCGCGCCGAGTGCCCCCGGTTGGTTCGGGATCTTGGTTTGCCAGAGTGTAACGCGCGTGATCTGGACGCCCATGTTCTTCAGGTGCAGAGAGGCGGATTATACTCGCGCGTGTCTCTCCCCGACACCATGACCGTCGTCGAGATCGTCCAGCCGGGTCCGCCCGAGGGGTTGCGCGTCGGCCGCCGGCCGATGCCGGTGCCAGCGGCGGGCGAGGTGCTGGTGCGCGTCGCGGCCGCCGGCGTCAACCGAGCCGACACCATGCAGCGCCAAGGCAACTACCCGCCACCGCCCGGCGCATCGGACATTCCGGGGTTGGAAGTGTCGGGGACGGTCGTGGCGGTCGGCGATGGCGTGAGCGACTTGGCCGGCCCTGCCGTAAGTGACGAGGTCTGCGCGCTGGTGACCGGCGGTGGGTACGCCGACCACTGTCTCGTGCCGGCCCCGCAGTGCTTTCCCCGGCCGGAGCCAGTCACGCTCGTCGATGCCGCCGCGCTTCCGGAGGCGTACTGCACCGTCTGGACCAACGTCTTCGACCGCGGACGGCTGACGTCGGGCGAGACGTTTCTCGTCCACGGCGGGTCGAGCGGAATCGGCACCGTCGCCATCCAGCTGGCCAAGCTGTTCGGCGCACGAGTCTTCACCACGGCCGGCACGCGGGCGAAATGTGACGCATGCGCGGCGCTCGGTGCGGATCGTGCGATCAACTACAAGGAGGAGGATTTCGTCGCGGTGGTCAAGGAGATTACCGACGGACGGGGTGTCGACCTGATCCTCGACATGGTCGGCGGCGCCTACCTCCAGCGGAATCTCGACAGTCTCGCCGTCGAGGGCCGCCTCGTGCTGATCGCGCTGATGGGTGGCGCCAGTAGCGACATCAACCTCGCCACGCTGATGTCGCGGCGACTGACGCTGACCGGCTCAACATTGCGATCGCGGTCGGTCGCGCAGAAGGGAGCGATTGTCGAGGCACTCGGTGCCAAGGTCTGGCCGAAACTCGAATCGGGAGAGCTGCGGCCGGTCATCCACGCGACCTACCCGCTGGCCGAGGCGGCCGAGGCCCATCGGGTGATGGAATCGAGCACGCACATCGGCAAGCTATTGCTGGTTCCGTAGCGCGCCCTATCCGACCTTGGTGATGATGATCTCGACCCGTCGGTTGCGCTGACGCGCGATCGGGTGGTCCGAACCGTCGTTTTTCTCGTTGGGGACGACCGGCGTCGTTTCACCGAAACCGGCGGTGACGAACACCGTCTCGTTCAGGCCGCCGTCCGAGGCGAGCCAGTCACGCACCGCCTCCGCCCGATCCTCGGACAAGCTCTGCTTGTAATCGTCGGCGCCTTTCGCGTCGGTGTGCCCCTCGACCCGCACATCGCCTTGTGCTTCCTCACGGATAATCCCGGCCGCCCGCTCGAGCGACGGGAGGGCTGCGGGCTTGATGGCGGCGCTGTCGAAATCGAAGAGGACGTCCGCGGCCAGCTCGATCCGAATCTCCTCAGGTGTTTCGGCGACGCGTATCAGATCCTCAACGGTGCGCACGAGGTCGAGGACCGTGCGCACCGCATTGTGCGGTAGTTCGTCCGGTAAATCGTCCTGGGCCCCGAGTGCGGTGACACACATGGCGAACGCGAGGGTCGCGATTGCTGTCCTGCGACGTGGCGGCTGCCGCCGCCGACACTTGATGTTCACGCGCCCTACTCGCTGATCGGTATTTCCTCGAACGGGATGACGCCTGGCACGTGCACCGAGATCTGCGCGACGTCCTCGGGCGGGGCGGGAAACTTCGCCCACGCATTGATCGTGGCGCCAGCCGCGATCGTGACTTCTCCGTACTCGTGCCTCGTCGTGCTCGACACCGGCCGGCGTTCGGAGTCGGTGATGACGAGATACTTTTTCTGTTTCTCGGGATCGACGAGATAGGTGTCGGCCGCTAGGAGATAGGGCGAGTACCAGCTGCCGACGTTCGCCGCGAGCAGCTTGTCCTCACCGGAGGTGTTCGTGTAGCGCCACCGCACGTTCATCGTATCGCCGGCCGCCCGCCGCACTTCGGTCAGGTCGACTTGCACACCACCGACGTCGTGCTCCTCGGTAGCGAGCGCCGCCGCGGCCGGAGGCGGCGTGCTCGGCGCGGGTGTGGCCGGCTCGGCGGCTGGTGTCGGCGCTGGCTCCGGATCGGCTGAGTTGCCGCAGGCGCTGACGGCGGCAATCAGCGCGAGTGCAAGTGCTATCGTGATCGACTTGAGTCCCATGCGCAATCCTCCAGGCGGCGATGTCTACAGACGCAGGTATCGTACGCAGCCTCACAGGTGAGTTCAACGCGCGTCGGCCGTGGCCGATGAGCCAAACACGCGGTCGAAGTTGCCCGCGAAGATCGCTTGGCGGCTCTCCGGGTCGAGACCGAGCTGGTCGACCACCGTACGTTGCACCTCGAAGACCGGACGTTGCCAGCCGCGTGGGAAGAATGACGAGTCGGTCCCAAACAGCAGCCGCCCGGCCCCGATGACGTCGAGCGTGTGTCGAAACGCGTCGACGAGACCGAGCTCTGGCACGTATTTCGTCCAGGCGTTGGAGCTCGATGTATCGACGTGGATGTTGGGGCATAGGTCGGCCGCCATCAGCAGCTCTCGAAAGAAGCCGGCGCCGAAATGGGGAATGACGATCGGGACCGTCGGAAAGGCGGCCGCGAGCGGGATGAGCCCGAGCGGATTGCCGCGCCGAATGTCGAAGCGCGACGCGAGACCGAGCTTCTTGCGCACGCCGACCGACAGGACGCCGCAGTGGACGAACACGGCGCCGTCGTGTGCCGCCGCGGTCTCGAAGATCGCCTTCACGCGGTCGTCGTCGTCGAGCGCGAAGCCGTGCATCGCTGGAAACAAGCAGGCGCAGCGTAGCCGGCGTTCCGCGAACGCGCGCTCGGCGCGCGCCACGCCGTCCGGTGCGAGTGGATTCACCATGAACATGCCGACCAGGCGTCGGGGGTGGCGGTCGACCGCCTCTGCTACCGACGCCTCATCACCGGGGACGCTCGACATCACTGCGACCCGGTGCACGCCGTGACGGTCGAGCTCCGCGACCCAGCGGTCGGCCAGGTGGCCGACCGTTCCTGGCGGATCCCACCCGAGTACGGCCGGGAGATCCTGCGCCGGGTCTCCGGTCGACCCCGCGGCCGGGGCAGCGGGGTCGGCGCCGAGCGCGGTGAAGAATCCCTCGGAGAAAAAGTGGCAGTGGGCATCATTCAACGGAGGGCCCGCCGGCCCGTTCGCGCCCTGTTTGTTCATCGGTGGACGGCAGTATACTGCCGACGGAGTTGGGTCATGAGTGCAGACAAGGTCGGCCGCAACGATCGCTGTCCGTGCGGGAGCGGACGCAAGTACAAGCAGTGCTGCGGCGCGAAGGGGGAGAGCCGGTCCCAGCTTGGCACCTACGCCCTGATTGGCGTGCTGATCGCGATCGTCGGCGTCATTTTCTACACGTTCACCGCGACGGACAGCGGGTGTCCCCCCGGTACCGTGTTGGACCACGGCCACTGCCACCCGCTCTAAGAGCTTTGGCGGGGCTCGGGGCCGCAGGCCCCGTCTAAATTTAGTCCCGTTCCAACCGGTTCATCCCCGCCTCGTAGATCGCCCGCACCTCCCGCGTCGTCTCGCGGTAGCGCGCCAGAAGGTCCGCGCCAGACACCGGCGTGCGGAGTCGGCGCGCGAGGGTGTCGAGCGCGCCGGCATCGGTCGTCAACGTGCCGATGCTGGCATCCGCGTCGATACGGAGAACTGTCTCGAGCTCGCGGAACAACGCGTAGGCGCGGCGGAGCGCGGCAGCATCGTCTGGCGCGAGGAACTCGGTGTCGGGGAGTGCGCCGAGAAGTCGTCGCGTGCCGGTGACCCGGAATTCTTCTCGCGTCCGACCTTCGCGGAGCTGGAGCACCTGTAGCAGGAAATCGATATCGGCCAGCCCCCCGTGGCCCCGCTTGAGGTCGAGCCGGGAGCCGTCCGCCTCGTCCGCGAGCTCGCGCTCGATCCGGGCGCGGATGTGGCGGGCGTACGCCGGCACCTCGGACGCCCAGGCGCCATAGACGAACCGATTGACAACACCTTGGACATCGGCGGCGAACGCCGGATCGCCGGCGACGAAGCGTGCGCGTGTCCACGCCATCCGCTCCCAGATTTCCGCCCGCTCCTCGATGTAGCACTCGAACGCGGCCAGCGGGATCGCGAGCGCGCCCTTCTTCCCCTCCGGGCGTAGCCGCGTGTCGAGCTCGTAGACGGAGCCAGCGGCGGTGACGCGTCCGAGCACGTCGTAGATCGTCTTGACGAACTTTTGGTGACGTTTGAACCGTGGGGCGTCCGACGTCTCGCCCGCGTAGAGGAAGACAAGGTCGAGGTCGGAGTGGACGGTCAGCTCGCGGCCCCCGAGCTTGCCGAGCGCGAACGCCGCCCAGCCGGCGCGGTGACTGGACGCGTCTGGCACGGGGCCGTGCACGTCTGACGCGCACCGCGCTGCCGCATCAATGGCGGCGTCGGCGACCAGCGACAGCTTGTCGTTGAGCAGGTCGAGCTCCCGCTTCACGAGCCACTCGGCGAGGACCTTGAACTCCTCGATCGCCTTCGCGCGACGGAGGGGATCGAGCCGAGGCTCGACGTCGGGAGCGGTCTCGATCACCTCCGCGAACGCCTCCGCCACGGCGGTCCGGAACGCGTCGGTGTCGAGGGTGACGCTGGCGAGAAAATCGAGGAGCTCCGGATATCGCGAGAGCCGCTCCGCGAAGAGGTCTCCGGCGGCGAGGGCTACGAAGAGACGCCGGCGCAGGTCATCGTTCTCGAGCAGCGTTCGGTACAGTGACGCCGCGGCGCCGGAGTGGCCGACCACACGCTCGAAGCGGTTCAGGACCGTAGCCGGTCGCTCGTCGACCATGCCGTCCGCCAGCAGCTGCGCGAGCAGGTTGGCGAGCAAGTTACGGGTGGTCGAGCGGGCGTGCGCGTGCGACGGGACCGCATCGAGCGCGCGGATCGAGGCCAGCATGCCGCCCGGGTCGCGAACGCCGACTGACTCGAGGCGCTGCTGCGCTTCGGCGTCCTCCATCTCGCCGGCGAGTAGGCGAAAGATGTTGCGCCCGGCCAGGCTGTTGTCTCCGGGTCCCTCCTCGAGCAGCTTGGCGTAGATTCCATGAACCGTGGCGCGATGTTGCTCGAGCTGTTCGAGAAGCGCGTCGGGGGTGTCGAGGGCGAGGCGCCGGGCCATCACCGCGAGCTCGCGCGCGTCATCCGACAGGCTGTGCGTCTGGTTGTCCTGGACGTTCTGCAGTCGATGCTCGATGGTGCGGAGGAAGAGATAGGCGTCCCGCAGGCCTTCCTCGACCTTGGCCTCGATGAACCGATCGGCACGGAGTCGGTCGAGCGCGGTCAGCGTGTGGCCGGTCCGGAGGCCGGGCTTTTCCCCGCCGTAGATGAGCTGGAAGATCTGCGCGAACAGCTCGACCTCCCGGATTCCGCCGCGCCCGGCTTTGACGTTGCGCTCCGACTCCGGGCCGCTCGCGTGCTCGCGGTCCGACCGCGCCTTGTAGCGCGCCAACTCTTCGATGGCCGCGTGGTCGAGATAGCGCCGATAGACGAACGGCTGGACGAGATCAACGAAGCGCGCCCCGAGCGACGGGTCGCCCGCAACCGGCCGCGCTTTGATGAGGGCGAACCGCTCGAACGTCTCGCCATGACTCTCGTAGTACTGCGCGCACTGCGGCAGTGAGTAGGCGATGTTGCCCGCTTGGCCCATCGGTCGCAGACGTAGGTCGACGCGATAGAAGTAGCCCTCCGCCGTGTGCTCACCGAGCAGCGCGGTCAGCCGTTGACCGAGCTTGCGCACGAGACGGTCAACGTCAGAGTCAGACGACTCCCGTGGCTCGTAGAGATAGATGAGGTCGACATCGGAGCTGTAGTTGAGCTCGCGGCCGCCGAGCTTGCCCATCCCAATCACGGCGAAGCGGAATGGCAGCGGATCCTCGCCGTCAGCAACGTCCCGCGTGGCGGCTCGCAGAACGCCGTCGGTGACAGTGTCGGCGAGATCGGAGAGCTGCGCGGTGGTCGACGTGAGCGTATCGGTGCCGAGCAGATCCCGCGCCGCGATTCGGAGCATCTCCCGTCGCTGGAATCGTTTGAGCGCGGCAACCCGCCTCGCCGTGTTCGGCTCGGCGAGTTCGAGGCTCTCGACAGCGTCTCGGTAGTCGACGCGATCCGGCGCCGGCCGCGAGAGCTCGCGTCGCAGCCAATGGAAGTACTCCGGGTTGCGGATCAGGATCTCGCCGAGGAATGGAGACGACCCAAACAGTTGGGTCAGGAGCTCGAGCGCCCGCGGGTCGGCCTTCAAGTCTCGGATGAACGCGTGGGCCGGGGTGCGGGACGACACGTACCGACAGAACCCGACCACCGCGGCGTCGGGATCCGGGGCGGCCGCGAGCGCCTCGACGAGCATGTCGGCGAGCTCGCCCAGTGCGAGGCGTGTCGGCAGATCGTCCGCGAGCTGCTGGAGATGCCGGTCTGCCTCGGCGCCGTCGTGAAATCCCAAGGCGTCGAGGAAGCGGGCCGCGGCCGCCTCCGACAGCTCCTGCGCCAGAAACAGATCCCGCGCGGTGACGACGTTCGAGTCGGACATGTGCGTAGGGCTCGGGGTGAAAGCCGGACTCCCAGAAAAAAGAGCCCGGGACATGATAGATGTCCCGGGCTCAGGGCGCGCACAGCGCGCCCCCGCCGGCACGGAGCGGGGCAAGGGGCCTTCGCGAGTGCCGGCGGGGGGGTTCGGGGCCGCAGGCCCCGTCTGAGATTAGAGATCGAAGTAGAGCGCGAACTCCCACGGGTGCGGCCGCAGGCGAATGGCGTTGATCTCGTTCTCCCGTTTGTAGGCGACCCAGTGTTCGATGACATCCTTGGTGAAGACGTCACCCTTGAGGAGGAAGTCATGGTCGGCCTCGAGCGCGTCGATCACTTCGTCGAGGCTCCCCGGTGTGCTCTCGATCCTCGCCAGATCCTCCGGCGGCAGATCGTAGAGATCCTTGTCGAGCGGGCCCGGCGGCGTCAGCTTGTTCTGGATGCCGTCGAGACCGGCCATCAGCATCGCGCTGAACGCCAGATAGCCGTTGCACGTCGAGTCGGGGTAGCGAACCTCCACCCGCTTCGACTTCTCACTGGTCGAGTAGGCCGGGATCCGGACCGCCGCGCTCCGGTTGCGCTGCGAGTAGATCAGGTTGATCGGTGCCTCGTACCCAGGCACCAGGCGCCGGTAGGAATTAGTCGTCGGGGCGCACAGCGCGAGCAGCGCGGGCGAGTGCTTGAGGATCCCACCGATGTAGTAGAGCGCCGTCTTGCTGAGGTTGGCGTAGGTGCCAGCTTCGAAGAACTGGTTCTTCTTGCCTTTCCAGATGCTCTGATGCACATGCATGCCAGAGCCGTTGTCCTGGAAGAGCGGTTTCGGCATCAGCGTCACCGTCTTGCCGTGACGACGCCCGACGTTCTTGACGACGTACTTGAACTTCAGCAGCTTGTCGCCCATGCTGACGAGCGAGTCGAACCGCATGTCGATCTCGGCCTGGCCGGCGGTGCCGACCTCGTGGTGCTGCACCTCGATCTCGACGCCGATCGACTCCATCGTCAGCATCATTTCGGTCCGGATGTCCTGCAGGCTGTCCATCGGCGGCACCGGGAAGTAGCCCTCCTTGTACCGCGGCTTGTAGCCGAGGTTACGGGAGTTGCCGGCGCCATCCGGGTTCTCGACACGGCCGCTGTTCCAGAAGCCCTCCGAGGAGTCGACATGATAGAAGCCCTCGTTGTAGGTCTGTCCGAACCGAACGTCATCGAAAATAAAGAACTCCGGCTCTGGCCCGAAGTAGACGGTGTCACCAATGCCGGTCGACTTCAGATAGGCCTCGGCCTTCTGTGCGATGTTCCGCGGGTCGCGCGAATAGGCCTCGCCGGTGATGGGATCCTTGACGTTGCAGATCATGACGAGCGTCGGGGCCGCCATGAACGGGTCGACGAACGCGGTCGACGGATCCGGGAAGAGCAACATGTCGCTCTCCTGAATCTGTTGAAAGCCGCGGATGCTCGAGCCGTCGAATCCGATTCCCTCGTCAAAGACATCCGCGGAGAATTCTCTGGCGGACACCGTGAAGTGCTGCCAGAGTCCAGGCAGGTCGACGAACCGCAGGTCGATCGCCTGGATCCCCTTGTCCTTGATGAGTTTCATTACATCTTGTGCTTTCATCCGATACCTCTCGTTTTCTAGAAAAAAGACACAGAGTCACTACACGACGTCCTTCTCGCCCGTTCGAATAATCCGACTTTGCTCGACCGGCAGCACGAAGACCCGCCCGTCGCCGATCTCGCCCGTTCGCGCCGCGTCCATAATCGCGTCGATGGCGACGTCCACCGCCTCGTCGGCGACGACGATCTCCACCTCCATCTTCGGCAGCAGGCTAATCTCATACTCGCTGCCGCGGTACACCATTGAATGGCCACGCTGTCGCCCGTGGCCGCGCACCTCCGAGACGGTGATGCCGGAGATGCTGTTCTTCGCGAGCGCATCCTTGATGTCGTCGACCTTGTTGGGGCGCACGATCGCTTTGATCAATTTCATAGCTTCATGACGCACCGACGCCGCCAGCGTCGGCATCGACATCGGCATCTGCCGAGGTCGTGGCGAGCTCCGCCTCGAGCTGTACCTGCGTGGCGTCCGACAGCTTACCCCCACCCTGTGTGATGTGAAAGACGTCAATGGCCCGCGTGCCTTCGGTCGAGATCAGGACCAAGTCGATGTCACACCCCGACGTCGAAATGGCGCGACTGATGCGATACAGCAGCCCCCACGCGTTCTCGGTCACGATTTCGAGCACGGTGAAGCGTCGCGAGTAGTGGTTGTTGAAGCGGACCACCGGTTTAAAGCGATCGGGCTGGCGTGTGGCGGCCTGCGCGTGATGGCGGCCTTGCAGCTTCGCGTCGATATCGACGCGGCCGGCGACGACATCGCCAAGGAGCACGGTCAGCTCCGTCTCGGCCTCCCGATTGAGCCGCAGGTAGCCCTCCTGGTCGCTGAACTGGAAGATGTCGAGGACGACGCCGTGCTCGTTGGTCATCGCCTGGCCGCGCAGGATGTCCATCCCGAAGTAGGACAGGACCCCGCAGATGCTGGCAAAGAGTCCCGACTGATCGATCGCGATGGCGCTCAGTTCCCACGCCGCGTCCTTCTCGGTGAGGGCGGCGTGCATTTCCGTCGGCTGGAGGTCGCGTGACAGCCGCACGTGCTCGTAGACGCGAGGCGGATCCACGAGGCGGAGATAGCGCTGCGGGTATCCTTCGAGAAACGATGTCAGCTCGTCTTGGGAGATGTCACGCGGACGTTCCTTATTGAGTTTGTCGTGGCCCAAGGCGCTGTCATCGATGACGTCGTCGCCGTACTCCAACGTCAGCCGGTTGTAGGTCTCGACATAGAGGCGCCACAGCATTTCCTCCTTCCATGGCGTCATGACGTCGGGCCCGACGCCGTCGACGTCGGCGAGGGTCAACAGACAGAGCAGCTTCAGGCGTTCTTCGGTGCCGACAAGCCGGGCGAACTGCGTCACGGTGTCGGGGTCCTCGATGTCGCGGCGGAACGCCGCCACGGACATCTGCAGGTGATGGCGAATCAGGAACTCGACCGTCGCGATCGCCTTCTCCGGTAGCTTGATACGGCGCAACGCGCCGATCGCCATCCGCGCTCCTTCTTCCGAATGGTTCTTGTTGGTCCATTTGCCGACGTCGTGGAATAACAGCGCCATCACCAGGAGCTCCGGCTCGTCGATCTCGTCGAGCACCGCGGCAAACCGCTTCCGGCTGCGCGTGCGCGGCGCGCACAGCCGTTCGACGTTGCGTATGGTCATGAGCGTGTGCTCGTCGACGGTGTACTTGTGGTAGAAATCGCGGACGACGTGGCAGTAGACCTTCTGAAACTCTGGAAACAGACGCCCCAGCAGCCCGCGCCCGTGCATCTCCGACAGTCGCGCGTAGAGCCCGGGGCGAGGCCGCAGCACGCGGAGGAGGAGGTCACGTTCCTTGGTCGACGGGACGAACCGCTCCGGTGCGTAGCGCTCGCCGTGGCGCTCGATGCAGGTCAGCACCTGTTCCGAGACATCGACCTCTTGCTCGAGTGCTGCTTCGAACGGTCGCAGCCACATGTGCGGCCGAAGCGACGCGCGCGTGCCGTCGACAAACCGAATCCCGTCCCACGACCGTTCGAGGTCATCATCGACCCGCGTGATCGTCGCGTCGGGAGGTGCCTTGGATGACTTCAAGGCCGTCGCCAGCGCCCGACTGATGAGCCGCGCGTGGTGGAAGTAGGTGCTCATCAGCGCTTCGACCTGACGCCGGGTCTGGCCGCCGGGCGACCCAAACACCGTCGCCACCGTTTCCTGCAGCTCATGATTCAAGGTGTTGAGATTGCGTCCGCGCTCCATGTGCAGAATGGATCGGACCCGGAGCATGAAGTCCTCGGCCTCGTCGAGGCGGCCGACATCGATATAGGCGCGGTCGGACCAACCCTTCTCCATACGCCGTAGTAGTTGGATCGCCGTGGCGTCACGCAGACCGCCCGGGGCGTCTTTGATGTCCGGTTCGAGGTGAAACACAGTCCGGTGGAACTGCGCGTACCGCTGCCGCGTCAGCTCCAGGAGCGCCTCTCGCATCGGAGTGCGCCAGAGGGAGTCCTCCTGCAGGCACGCGTTCCGGAATTGACCGAAGATGTCGGCGTCGCCGTCGATGAATCGGGCCTCGAGCAACGCCACCAAGTACTCCGGGTTGTCAGTTTCCGGTGACTCGAAGTCTGCCAGCTCGCGCACCTGATGACCGACGTCGAGCCCGAGGTCCCACAGGGGATGGAGGATGGCGCGGAGAAACCGTTCCTCTGCCGCGCCGATCCGGCTGTCGAAGACGACGAGCAAATCGACGTCCGAGAACTGGCACTGGTGCTTGCGGCCGTATCCGCCGAGCGCTACCACCGCGGCCGCCGTCGACTCGACGTTGCGCGCCTCACGATAGATGCGCTGAACGAGTCTGTCGATATCGGTCGCGTACCGGCGCAGCGTCGCGATTCCGGCATGCGCACGCCGGGTCTCGGTCACGAGCCGGTCGCGCGCGGCGGCGAGCGTATCCTTGAGCGTCGACTCGGTCGATGGCGAGACGACGGAGGTGCTGCGGGGTGCAGACATGGTACGGAACGCTTCAGTAGCCGATGCTGAAGCCCCCATAGCCGACCGGCTGATAGGTGTCGCCGCCGTTGAGTGATTCGAGGTAGCTCCCCAGCGCGAGGAGCTTGATCCCGCCGCTCAACTCCCAGTCGCCGTAGCCGGGCGGCATCGTCAACGGCACCGCGACGAGAGCCCCGACCTCGAAGAACCCAAACGTATCGTTGAACCCGGCGCCATCCTCGTAGTAGTTGTTCAAGCTGAGCCCGACGTTGATGGGGAAGCTGAGGTTGACGACGTCCGGTACCAGTGCGAGTCCTGGCTCGACGCCGAACTCGAGGTAGGTCCCCTCAGCGGAGCCGCCGTCGGCTTGACCGTCGAGCTCGATGGCCAGCCGTACGTGCGGCGACATCGCATACGGTCCAAAGAAGGCGCTGTCATCCATGGCGAGACCCAGTGCGAGCTCCTTGACGGTGCCGAACGAGTTATTCGGGCTGGTTTGCGACGCATAGGTGATGTCACCTTGGAAGTTGTCGAGGCCGAGCGCCACGCCGCAATAGAAATCGGCCTCGTACCACATCTTGGTCGTGTCGAGGCCCCCGGCGAACGGCTCCGGCGTCGGCCGATCCGCCCCGGTCGGACCCGAGTGCAGGCTGTTCCACTGACCGACGATGACGTCGACGCTGGTCAGGCCCTCCGACCCGTCATAGAGGTTGAAGCCGACCTCCGCGTACGGCTTAAGGATGAAGCCCTCGGTCTCCTGAACGATGCCGCGGAAAAAATAGGCGTGCGTTCCGTCGGCGCCGACAGACCCGGAGACCTGGTCTGCGTCGTCTTGCGCCGATGAGGGTGCGGCGGCGAGGCCCACCAACACGAATGCGATTCCGGCACAATCGCACAGCCCGAAACGGTAGTTCAAGGAACGGTACATCGAGGTTGCCTCCGCGAAGAGTCCGTACGGCGAGGCGCTAGCCACCCTGCCGATCACGCTATCTTATTACAAGAATTCACGGCGTTTCACGGATTCTCACGACGGTAAACCCCCTCCACGCGGCGGCTGTCGAAGTACCGTCCCCCGCGACGTGAAGGGGGCGTGTCGTTGCTAGACGCGTTCCTCAGCGCACGAGCTAGTAGCTGAGGCTCAGACCCGAAGGTGCCGATGAACTTGGCGTCGTCGCCTTCCCCGTTGAGCGCTTTCAAGCCGTCGCCGAAGACGAGCACGCCGCCGCTGAGAGCGATTTCCCAGGAGCCGTACTCTGCCGGGATGCCCTCCAGTGGAATCCCAGCCGCCGCCGCCGCGCTGAAGTAGCCGAATGCGTGGTTGGTGGGAACTCCCGTACTCGGTCCATCGAGCGGCAGAGCGGGCTCAATCCCGAGCCGTTCGGGGCCGGGCATTCACCACGACGACTCGTCCTGACGCCACCCCGCGGCCGGCCGACGTGGTCAACCGCGCGTTTGTGGCCACGCGGCCCAACGAACTCTGGGTAACAGATCTGACCTACGTCGCGACCTGGCGTGGCTTCGTCTACGTGGCGTTCGTGATCGACGTCTTTGCCCGGAGCATCGTGGGTTGGCGCGTCTCCAGCTCGTTGCGCACCGACCTGGCCCTCGACGTATTGGAGCAAACCCTCTACGCACGTCCGACGACGGACGGGTTAGTCCATCACAGTGACCGCGGTGGCCAGTATCTCTCGATTCGCTACACGGAGCGCCTCGCCGAATCGGGGATCGAACCCTCTGTGGGTAGCGTGGGCGACTCATACGACAATGCCCTCGCCGAGTCGGTGATGGGGTTGTAGCAAGACCGAAGGGATTCGCCGGCCTGGCCCGTGGCGCCATCTCGAGGCTGTCGAGTTTGCGACGCTCGAATGGGTGGACTGGTTCAACAACCGGCGGCTGCTGACATCGATCGGCGACGTGCCACCGGCCGAGTACGAACAGCAGTACTCTCGCGCACAAGAGGCTCCAGCCGTGATGGCCGGAGTCACGTAATGCGATCTCCGGAAAACCCGGGGGGGATTCAGACCTCCTGCGCGAAGGCGACCTGGGGCAGCAGCACCAAGGACAGCACCGCCGGGAGGAGTGAACGGAAGCGTGAACGACGCGATGCTTTCTTCATAACGTTGTCCTTCTGTCGTCTGTGACCCTTTAGAGCGCGGCTGAGCCAGCCTCGCCGGTGCGGATACGGATCGCCTGGCCGACGTCGCCGACGAAGATCTTGCCGTCGCCGATCTCGCCGGTTCGCGCTGATTCCTTGATGGCCTCCACCGCGGCATCGACCTGCTCGTCGTCGGCGACGATGTCGATCTTGATCTTGGGGACGAAGTCGACGGAGTACTCAGCCCCGCGGTAGATCTCGGTGTGTCCCTTTTGGCGTCCGAATCCCTTGACCTCCGTGACGGTGAGCCCCTGGATGCTCGACTTCGCGAGTGCGTCCCGCACGTTGTCGAGCATGTGTGGTTTGATGATGGCCGTGATGAGTTTCATGTGCGATCTCCAACGAATTTCCCGGCGCGAGTGAATGTCGCGTCTACCGACAGCAAGATGCACGCCAAGCGGTCGGCCGCGGGAGCAGGAGACAATCAGCAAAAAACCTGAAGTATGCGAGCGACTGTTCGTGGCCAAGGCTGGAATCAGGCGTGACAAAACTGTAGATATAGGCATCTCAACCTACATAAACGTGGAAACTCGCGAAACGCCTATTTCGTCTGACGTTACCGACGCTTGATCGCTGGAATGTGTCGCCGGACGTGCGCAGTGTGGCCTGTTCTAGCGACTTGAACGGCTTCGTTGGGCCGAAATCGGCGGCAATGATTCAGGTGGCACTGTCTACATTTATGTAGATGCATGCGCATTTCACGACAAGAATGTTGCTAGGGTATATCACCGAAAACGTCGGCAGTCGACCCCGTACTTCTTCACCTTGTAGCTGATGATGCGCTCGGTCGAATCGAGCAGCTTGGCTGCCTGCACCCGGTTGCCGCGCGTCGTTTTCAGCGCGTCCTGCACGAGGTCCTTCTCGTACGCCGCGACCGCATCGGCGAGGGCGACGCGCATCGTCGTGCCGGACGCCTCGCCGGTTTGCAGGCTCGGCGGTAGGTGATGGGCATGAATCACGTTGTCGTTGCAGACCAGTACGGCGCGCTCGATACTGTTCTCGAGCTCACGGACGTTGCCGGGCCAGTGGTAGGCCATCAACATGTCGATCGCCGGCGTGGCGATTCGTTTGACGTTCTTCCCGTGCTCGACCGAGTATTTGTCGAGAAAGCTGTCAGCCAACAGGAGAATGTCGGTCTTTCGCTCGCGGAGCGGGGGCACGAAGATCGTGAAGACGTCGAGTCGGTAATGGAGGTCTTCGCGGAACGTGCCGGCGGCGATCGCCTTCTCGAGGTCCGCGTTCGTCGCGGCAATCAGCCGGACGTTGGCTTTGACCGACGCCGTCCCACCAAGCCGCTCGAATTCCTTGTCTTGCAGCACCCGGAGCAGCTTGACCTGCGTCGACAAGTTGATATCGCCGATCTCGTCGAGAAACACCGACCCGCCTTCAGCGAGCTCGAACCGCCCCTTCTTGCGCGCGGTCGCGCCGGTGAACGCCCCCTTTTCGTGGCCGAAGAGCTCGGCTTCGATGAGCGAATCTGGAAGTGCCGCGCAACTCACCTTGATGAACGACTTTCGTGCGCGCGGTGAGTTGTAGTGAATGGCGTGCGCGATGAGCTCTTTGCCGGTGCCTGATTCACCGCGCACGAGCACCGTGGTGTTGGTGGTTGCGACCTGCGCGATCTGCTCGTACACTTGGCGCATCGGTCCGCTCGTGCCGATGATCTGCGAGAAGTCGTAGCGTTCCTTTAACTCCGCTTTGAGATGGATGTTTTCATCGAGGAGCCGTTTCCGCTCGACTTCGGCCGCCTCTTTGAGTCGAATCGCCTGACCGAACATACTGGCCACGACGCGACAGACGTGGAGGTCGCGGTCGTAGATTCTGTCCTTGTCGAACGGAAAGTCGATGTTCAACGCGCCCAGCGGTTTACGTGCACCCGGGATCGGCACGCACATGAAACTGATCTCGGAGCGGACCCCTGGCCGTCGACGTCCGGTGCGATGCAGGAACGTCGGCTCCTGGCTGATTTGCGGTACCACGACCGGCTTGCCGCTGACGACGACGCGGCCGGTGATGCCTTCACCCATCTCCCACTCGGCGTGACGTCCTTCACCGGCCACGCCGGCCGACGCTTCGACCCGAAGTCGTTCCGTATCAGGGTCGGAGAGGACAACGGCACTCCGTATGACCCCGTAGTCTTGGTCGAGGATTTCGAGCGCCCGCTGGAGGCCAGCCCGCGGGTTGCGCGCGACGGTGAGCGCTTGGTTGATATCGGCGAGCATTGCCAACGGTTTGGCGTCGGCCGAGATGCCCAGAGGTTTCGTTTTCGACATGGATCGCGCCGATCGTGGAGCCATACGCCCACGACTGTGCCAACGCGTCCCAGGCTCTTATAGCGGAGCCGGAAGGCTGGAAGTGCCCATCAGATGAGCGTCAATTCCCCGCGCAGCACTGCGACCTTCGGCAATGGCCCAGACGATAAGCGATTGGCCACGCTGCATGTCGCCGGCGGCGAACACGGACGGGACGCTGGTCATCCAGTTCTCATCACGCCACACGTTGCCCCGGTCCGTCAGCTTGACGCCAAGTTCGGTCAGGAGGCCCGGACGCTCCGGTCCGAGGAATCCCATCGCGAGTAGGACGAGGTCGACATCCATCGCGAACGCGCTGTCAGGTACCGGCGCGAACGACATGCGGCCATCCTTGCGGGTCAGCTCCACCTTGGTTCCGTGCAGCTGGGCGACGTGGCCATCCGCGGTGCCGGAGAACCGCTCGGTCGAGACTGAGTACACTCGGTCGCCACCCTCCTCGTGCGCCCCGGAGACGCGGAAGATATTGGGCCAGGTGGGCCACGGGTTCTCGACCGCCCGCTCGTCAGGCGGACGCGGCAAGAGCTCGAACTGCGCCACCGCGTGCGCGCCATGGCGGTGTACGGTGCCGAGGCAATCGGCGCCGGTGTCGCCGCCGCCGATGATGACCACCCGTTTGTCCCTCGCGGTGATGACCTCGACCTTGGGAATCGTCTCGCCCTCGTTCCGGCGGTTCTGCTGCGTGAGGTACTCCATCGCGAAGTGGATACCCCGTAATTCCCGACCCGGGACCGTCAGATCACGTGGTTGACCCGCGCCACCGGCGAGCAGCACCGCATTGTGGTCTCGGCGCATCTGTTCGGCCGAGAGGTCGGCGCCGATGTTTACGCCGGTACGGAACTGCACCCCCTCGGCTTCCATGACGGCGATCCGCCGATTGAGGAACCGTTTCTCCATCTTGAACTCGGGGATGCCATATCGGAGCAAGCCGCCGATTCGGTCCGACTTCTCAAAGACCGTGACGGCGTGTCCCACGCGGTTCAGCTGGTCGGCGGCGGCCAGCCCCGCGGGGCCCGAACCGACCACCGCCACCGCCTTCCCGGTCCGCATGCTCGGCGGGCTCGGTGTGATCCAGCCCTCGTCGAACGCGTGTTCCACGATGGCGAGCTCGACCGCCTTGATGGTCACCGCATCCGAATCGATCGCCAGCACGCACGATCCTTCGCACGGCGCCGGGCAGAGCCGACCGGTCCATTCGGGGAAGTTGTTGGTCTTGTGAAGCCGGTCGATGGCCGCCTTCCACTTGCCGCGATAGACCAAGTCGTTCCAATCGGGGATCAGGTTGCCGAGCGGACAGCCCTGATGACAGAACGGAATCCCGCAGTCCATGCAGCGCGCGCCCTGGTCTCTGAGGTCGGCCGTCTTGTACGGGAGGTAGACCTCGCTCCAGTCCGACACTCGCTCCGTGATCGGTCGGGTCGGCGCCTTTTGGCGATCGATCTCGAGGAACCCTTTGGGCTTGCCCATCCCGTTGAATTACTGTGCGCCGAGCAACTCGGCGAATTCCGGTTCTCGCGACTCGGCCCGCGCACGGGCCTCGGCTTCGAGCACCCGTTTGTAGTCCCGCGGCATCACTTTAACGAACTCTGTACGTGTCCGATCCCAGCGATCGAGGAGCCGCCGCGCGACGGGGCTGCCGGTCAGCTCGGCGTGCCGCGTCAGCAGTCGCTGCACGAGCGCGTCGTCGGCGTCGTGCATGGTCGTCTCCAGGTCGACCATGCCGGGGTTACAGCGGCGCTCGAACGTGTCGTCCGGATCGAGGACGTAGGCGATGCCACCACTCATTCCGGCCGCGAAATTGCGGCCAGTCGACCCGATGATCACCACCCGCCCCTTGGTCATGTACTCGCACCCGTGGTCGCCGACCGCCTCGACGACGGCGTGGGCACCGCTGTTGCGAACCGCGAAGCGCTCGCCGGCGACCCCGCGGACGAACGCCTCGCCCCCTGTCGCCCCGTAGAGGGCGACGTTGCCGATGACGATGTTGTCCTCGGCCGCGAAGGTCGATGTCTTCGGCGGGTAGATGATCAGCCGGCCGCCCGAGAGGCCCTTCCCGAAATAGTCGTTCGCGTCTCCTTCGACGCGCATCGAGATCCCGCGCGGGACGAACGCCCCAAAGCTCTGGCCGGCCGAACCGGTGAAATTGATCCGGATCGTGTCGTCCGGAAGCCCCTGCGCGCCCCACCGGCGCGAGATTTTCGACCCCAGCATCGTCCCGACCGTCCGATTCACGTTCCGAATCGGGAGGTCGATCTCGACGGGCGTCCGATGCTCGATGGCGTCCGCACTCCGCTCGATCAGCGTGTTGTCAAGCGCGCGGTCGAGGCCGTGGTCCTGCGGCCGCAGGCGCCGTCTGCCGACGGTGTCGGCCACGTTCGGCTGATGCAGGATGGTCGACAGGTCGACTCCCCGCGCTTTCCAGTGGTCGACCGCTCGCCGCACGTCCAACCGGTCGGACCGTCCGATCATGTCGTCCATGGTCCGGAACCCGAGCCGCGCCATCAGCTCCCGCACCTCTTCGGCGACGAACCGGAAGTAATTCTCGATGAATTCCGGCTTTCCGGTGAAGTGCTTTCGCAGCTCTGGATTCTGCGTCGCCACCCCGACCGGGCAGGTGTCGAGGTGACAGACACGCATCATGATGCAGCCCGACACGACCAACGGCGCGGTCGAAAAGCCGTACTCTTCCGCGCCGAGAAGCGCGGCGATCGCGACGTCGCGTCCGGTCTTCATCTGGCCGTCCACCTGCACCACGATCCGGTCGCGTAAGTTGTTCAACACCAGTACTTGCTGTGTTTCGGCGAGGCCGAGCTCCCACGGCACACCGGCGTGTTTGATGCTCGTCAGCGGCGATGCACCGGTGCCGCCGTCGTGGCCCGAGATCAGGACGACGTCCGAGTGCGCCTTCGCCACGCCCGCCGCGACCGTGCCGACGCCGACTTCGGCCACCAGCTTCACGTGTATCCGCGCGTCGGGGTTTGCGTTCTTCAGGTCGTGAATCAGTTGGGCCAAATCTTCGATCGAGTAGATGTCGTGATGCGGCGGTGGCGAGATGAGGCCGACGCCCGGCGTCGAGTAGCGCACCTTCGCGATCCAGGGATAGACCTTGAATCCGGGGAGCTGGCCGCCCTCTCCCGGCTTGGCGCCCTGCGCCATCTTGATTTGCAGGTCGTCGGCGTTGACCAGATACTCGCTCGTGACGCCAAACCGACCGGACGCGACCTGTTTGACCGCGCTCCGGCGCGAATCGCCGTTCGCGTCGGCCGTATAGCGGTCGGAGTCCTCTCCACCCTCGCCGGTGTTCGATTTGCCGCCGAGCCTGTTCATCGCGATGGCGAGCGTCTGGTGTGCTTCGGCGCTGATCGACCCGTAGGACATCGCGCCGGTCGCGAAGCGCTTGAAGATGTGGTCGACCGGCTCGACCTCGTCAATCGGAATCGGCTCGCCGGTGTCCTTGAGCTCGAGCAGCCCACGCAACGTCGCGCGGTTCCGGCTCTGGTCATTCACCAGGGTGGCGTATTCCCGATAGACGTCGTACTGCCCGCTTCGACTCGCGTGTTGCAGCTTGAAGACGGTCTCTGGATTGAAGAGGTGGTACTCGCCATCCCGTCGCCACTGATACTCGCCGCCGGAGTCGAGCTCGTCGTCCTGACGTCCGCGCTGCGGGAAGGCGAGGGCGTGACGTCTCACGACCTCCTCGGCGACAGTCTCGATTCCGATCCCGCCGACCCGAGAAGCCGTCGAGGTGAAGTAGCGGTCGACGAACGCCTGGTCGAGGCCGACCGCCTCGAAAATCTGTGCGCCGCGGTAACTCTGTAGCGTGGAGATACCCATCTTCGACATCACCTTCAAGACGCCCTTCGTGCACGCCTTGATGTAGTGCCGTACCGCCTGCCGCAAGTCGATGTCTTGAAGCTCGCCGTCCAGTAATAGCTCCTCGATCGTCTCGAACGCGAGGTAGGGGTTGATGACGGCGGCCCCGTATCCGACGAGGAGCGCCATGTGATGGCATTCCCGCGCCTCGCCCGTCTCGACGATCACCGCGCACCGGGTGCGCGAGCCTTCGCGCACGAGGTGGTGGTGGACACCGGCGGTGGCGAGCAGTGCCGGCACCGGAGCGTGGTCGCGGTCGACGCCGCGGTCTGAGAGGACGACCAGCGTCGCGCCATCGGCGACGGCGGCGCTGGCCGCGTCGCGGAGGTCGGCCATGGCGCGCTCGAGGCCGGCCGCACCGTCCCGCGGGTCGAACAGCATCGGCAGCGTCGCCGACTTGAAGGCGGGGTCGGTGACATGCCGTAGTGCGGCGAGCTCGTCGTTGGTGATGACCGGCGCGTCGACCTTGATGTGATGGCAGGACCGTGCGTCGGGCGACAGGAGGTTGCCCTCGGCTCCGAGGGTCGAACCCATGTCGGTGACCAGTTCCTCGCGAATGGCATCAAGCGGCGGATTGGTGACCTGCGCGAAGAGCTGCTTGAAGTAGTCGTAGAGTAGCCGGGATCGATCCGACAGCACCGCCAGCGACGTATCGGTGCCCATGGATCCAACCGGCTCGGCCCCGTTCTGGGCCATCGGCGCGATCAAGATCCGCAAGTCCTCTTCCGTGTACCCGAAGCTGTGCTGCCGCGTGTGGACGGTGTCGTGGCTCGCCGGCGGTGTATAGGGCGCGGGCGGCAGGTCGCTGATATGAACGAGCTCGTTCGAGAGCCACTTGCCGTAGGGGTGCTGCCCCGCGAGGTCGCCCTTGATTTCCGCGTCGTCGATAATCCGCCCCTGTACGGTGTCGACCAGGAAGATCCGGCCGGGGTGCAGCCGTCCCTTGATCCGCACGTTCTCAGGCGGGATGTCGAGTACACCGACTTCGGACGCCATGATGACCATGTCGTCCGTGGTGACGTAGTAGCGCGATGGACGGAGACCGTTGCGGTCGAGGACGGCGCCGATGACACGTCCGTCCGTGAAGGCGATCGACGCCGGCCCGTCCCACGGTTCCATGAGCGTGGCGTGGTACTCGTAGAACGCCCGGCGCTCCGCGCTCATCGATTCGTGATTGCTCCACGGTTCCGGAATCATCATCAAGACGGCGTGGGCGAGCGGCCGTCCCGTGAGGACGAGGAATTCGAGGACGTTGTCGAACGTGGCCGTGTCACTTTGGCCTTCCCGAATCAACGGAAAGAGCTTCTGCAGGTCCTCACCAAACACGTCGGATTGGCACCACGTCTCACGGGCTCGCATCCAGTTGATGTTGCCGCGGAGCGTGTTGATCTCGCCGTTGTGCGCGATATAGCGATACGGATGCGCCAGCGGCCACGACGGAAAGGTATTCGTGCTGAACCGTGAATGGACCAGCGCGAGCGCCGACTCGATATCCGGGTCGGTGAGGTCCGGGAACATCTGCTCGACCTGGTCGGCAATCAGCATTCCTTTGTAGACGATCGTGTTCGACGACAGACTCGCTACATAAAACAGATCGCGTTCCGTCAGTTCGAGGGCATCGGCCTCACGGGCGACACGATTGCGAATGACGAAGAGCTTCCGTTCGAAGTGCAGGTGCGCGGCGGCTTCGGTGGTGTTGTCGCCGACGTCGCCGCGACCAATGAACACCTGCCGAATGACCGGCTCACCGCTCTTGGCCGTCGCGCCAAGGTGTGAGTCATCGGTCGGCAGGTCTCGCCAGCCGAGTAGCCGCTGCCCTTCGTCCTCGATGATGATGGCGAACAGCTCTTCGATGCGGCGGCGTTCGGCCGTCTCGCGCGGCAAAAACACCATCCCGACGCCGTAGGCACCTGGCTCCGGCAGGTCGAAGCCACTCGCCGGCGCTACTTTCGCGAGGAACTTGTGGGGCAGCTGCAGCAGCATGCCGGCCCCATCACCGGTGTTGACCTCGCACCCGCACGCGCCGCGGTGGAGAAGATTGCCCACCACCTCGAACGCCTGTCGAACGAGTTTGTGCGACCGCTCGCCTTTGATATTGACGACGAAGCCGACACCGCACGAGTCGTGCTCGAAGCGGGGATCGTAGAGCCCTTCCGCACGTTTCATGGTGGCCGCTAGCTCCTACGCGTTCGTCCGCGTCGTGACGCGGCGCTCCGCTCGACGCCGTGTCGTCCGGCGCGGGGCATTTGTCGCTCCCGACGGCGACGTCGTCGTCTCCGGCGGCGGCCGGTCGGCGTCGGACCGGCACAGCAGCTGTATGAACTCGTTGACCGCCGGATTGAGCCGGCGCTTTCGCCGGTGAATGATGCTCAACGGCCGGACGAACGGCGCCTCGCCGTCAAGCGAGTCGAGCGCGACCGAGACGAGCGACCGTCGCTGCACCTCACGGCGCACCGTTGGCTCCGGCACAATCGCGACGCCCGCTCCATCCTCCACCGCTTCCTTGATGTTCTCGATGTTGTCGAACTCCGCGACCACATTGACTTCGGCTCCGTGGCGGCGAAGATAGCGGTCGAGCTCGCGTCTGACGGGCAGCTGCCGATCGAACGTGACCACTGACTCGCCGGACAACTCCCACGGTCCGACGGCGGCGGTTCGGCGTGCGAATTTGTGCGAGGGGAGGCAGGCGACCACCATCGTCTGTTCCTGCCACGGGACCGCCGTCAGGTCGCGCCCCGGGCTGGCGAACGCAATCAGTCCGAGGTCTGACTGGTCATTCTGAATGCGTGTATAGATTTCGTCTGGGTGCATATATTCGAGATCGACGGTCGCTCCAGGGACGACGGTGCGGAACTGCTCCACGTACCAGCTGAGATCCGGGAGCCGAATCGAGTAGATCGACGCGAGCCGCACCGTGTAGCCGGACGGTTCCTGCCGGCGCTGCACCGCCTCTTCCAACTCGTGGTACTGCTCCACGATCTCCTGGCAGCCCTTGAAGAAGAGCTTGCCTTCGGGCGTGAGTTGCCACGGTCGTTTCGACCGGTCGATGAGCTGCGCTCCGAGTCGTCGCTCAATTTGACGGACAGCCTGGCTCGCCGCCGATTGGCTGATCGAGTTCGCCATCGCACCGCGCGAGAAGCTCTGGTGTCGGACAACGTCGCAGAAGATGTTCAGTGCTTCAAGGTGCATGGAAAGCCACTTTACTCACAAGCGAAGCTAATGGCAAGCGTTGTCAGTATCATTTTTACTAATGTTTAATTCTTGACGGCCACGCACCGGTTCCAGACCATCTCAAAGGCAGTAAATATTTATTGAGCAATTACTTAGAAGCTACGTCCGAGTGTGGTTTGGTTCGGTCAAATGACCGATTCTCAGCGACTACAACGCCGCAACATGTGGAGAGGGCACTGTATAAAGCACGAGACCGACCTCGTCGTTCCTGTCGTTGACCTTGCCGCGGACGGGGCGTAGAAAGGTGTTGTATCGCTCATGCGATACACGACTCCAGCGGAAAGGAGGCCACGATGGAATCTCCGCCGGATGTCGAAGGCCTCCGGGCCGCGGGTAGACAGACGTGTCACGTGCGGCCCAGGAGGCACTTCGTGCGCCGCCCTATACGCCGCCCGTGTCGCACAGTGTAGCGAGTGCAGTTCGACTGCCCGGTCGGGCCCCTGCTAGCCAGGGCCGCCACGGCTCCCACATCCACGCACGGCGTCTGGGGCGTTTTTGGACGGGGCTTGCGGCCCCGAACCCCGCCGCCAGCACTCGCGGGGGCCCCATGCCCCGCTCCGTGCGCGCCCAAGCTACTAGCGAAGATTATCGAGAAGTCGGTCGAGCGGAGCGGCGTCCGCCGTCCTGATGGTGAAGCCAACGCGGTCTCCGTCATCGCCGGCCACGAGCTCGATTGGCGCGCCACCGAAGATGCGTGAACCGAACCGGTGAAGCGCATCCCGTAGCGCCGATGCCGTCTCGCTCGTGTTCGGCGCCACAAGCCGATCATTCGCGAGGAAGGCGATCTCGTCGCCCCGGAATGTGAAGCGGCCGTCGGGCATGGCGGAGGCGTCGGCCTCCAAGAGGCGCGCCGCCGTGAGCAGCGTCCGTCCTCCGCCGGCCAGACGCTCGGCGAGCGTGCCGTCGGCCTGCCGTTTGCGCGAGTAGGACAATCCGGGGCGGCCGCGGCCGCCATCGATGGCGTAGTTACCTTCGTGGCCGACCAGGAGCGCGCTGGGGCCATCGGGCAGATGGGTGTAGTCGGCCACGTCGATCAGCAGACCGTCGACCGCCTTTTCCTGGATCCATCGGTGAAACACCGGAATGATCGCGCGCGGTGACACCGCGGTCGCTGGCTCCGCGAAGATCTTGAACGTGTACCGCTGGAGCGCGTCAGGTCCCATCTACTGCGCACGTATCGTCGAGGTGGCGGGAAACGCGTCGGCAGGGCGCGCCGCCAAGCGCGCCTGACACGCGTGGCTCGCCTCGAGGAAGAGCTGGGCTTCCTCGATGAGTTGACGCGCCGCCTCCGGGGTGTCGTGACCGCCGGACGCATGGCGGCGGAACAGATACATCGCGAACTTGCCGCGAGCATACTTGTCGAAGAACAGCTCGGTGTCGAAGAATCGGGCCCTGAATTCCCGCACGATTATATCCGGGTCATCCGAGATGTCGATGAATTCGGTCTTAATGAGTCCCTTGGCCGCGAGCAGCATCGCGTTGTACGCGAGCCGGTCTGCCTCGACCAGCGCGTGCTCTTCCAGGCGCAGCTGGGCTTCGAAGATCTGGGCTTCGGCCGCCGCTAGGTCGAACTCCGTGAGTGACACCACCTCACCGGCGCATTCGCCGATCCCCATGTCGCCGAGGGTGAACTCGCGTGGGTCGCCCCAATCCGAGTAATAGTCCGGCTGCGCGTCGTGCGCCGGGACGGCGGTCAGGTCGTCGAGCATCTCCTTGAAGGCACGCTTGCCGACCCGCCGCGTGTAGTCTTGGAAGCTCTCGCCCTCGTGACGCTCGTCGGCGAAGCGTTTCGTGATCCGGTCGACGACTTCCGGGATCCGCTTCGACGGAATGGCGCCAGTCGCCAAGCCGTATGAGCCGCCGTTGTCGAGCCACTTGCCACCAAGGACCACCTGGAAGTGCGGCACGGCGTAGCCGCCGATGTTGCGGCTGACGCCGTAGAAGCCGAGGTCGGCGAGATGGTGCTGCCCGCACGAATTGAAGCAGCCGCTGGTCTTGATGCGCAGTCCTTGGAGCGCTGGGTCAACCGTGTCGCCGCGCGCCGCGAGGCGTGACGCGAGCTCGGCGGCGAGCCCACGCGACGATGCGATGCCGAGCTTGCAGGTGTCGGTGCCAGGGCACGCCGTGATGTCGGCGATGGTTCCGGCGCCGCCGTGGTCGAGTCCGACTTCGGCGAGCGCGTCGTAGAGCGTCCGCAGGTCAGCTTCACTGACCCACCGAAGGACCACGTTCTGCTCAACCGTGAGGCGGACCGTGCCACCCACATAGTCTCGGGCGAGCGCGGCGAGCCGTCGCATCTGATGGGCGGTCAAGTCGCCGAGCGGCAGCGCAACGGTGACGACGGTGTATCCGGCTTGGCGCTGCCGATAGACATTGGTGCGTGACCAGCGCTCGAAGTCGCCGTCCTGTGACCCCGACTCGTTGGATGTTCCGCCCTCCTTGAGCGGCTGTTCCGCATGGGCCGGGGCGTCAGCGACGTGCGCGGTCCAGCGCGGGTCGTCAGGTAGTTGCGCGCGTTCTTCGAAGACGAGGCGCTTGAATTCGTCGAGGCCCAGCTGGGCGACGAGAAACTTGATCCGCGCGCGCGCGCGGTTTCGCTTCTCGCCGAGACGAGCGAACACCCGCGAGATCGCCTGTGCGAGCGGCAGCAACTCCTCGACGGGGAGAAACTCTTGAAAGAGCTGGGCTTGATGCGGCACCGCTCCCAGTCCGCCGCCGACGTAGGTTTCGAATCCGCGACGCTCTACGCCGTTTTCCGTCCGCGTGACGGCGATCAGCCCCAGGTCGTGCATCGACACCAAGCCACATGCGTGTTGACGACAGCCGGAGAACGCCACCTTGAACTTCCGGCCGAAGTCCTGCGTATCAGGGTGACCGAGCAAAAACCGCATGCACGCCTCGGCGTACGGCGTGACGTCGAAGGTCTCGTCGCGGCAGACGCCCGCCAACGGGCAGCTCGTGACGTTGCGTACGGTGTTCCCGCACGCTTCTCGCGTCGTGACCCCAACCGCGGCCAGTCGGCGCATTAGGTTGGGTGTATCGTCGATATGCACGAAGTGAAGTTGAATATCCTGACGCGTCGTCACGTGGCAGACGCCGTCGCTATATTCCTCGGCCAGCTCCGCTAGCGTGTCCATTTGATCCGGCGTCACGCGCCCCATGGGGATCTTGATCCGCTGCATCCCGGGGGCATCCCACACCGTCTCGGGCCCCTTGGTGAGGCCGTTCGCCGGGTACGCGAGCGGTTTGGGGCCGGTGCCGTCGTTGCGTTGGCCGTTGTCGTACCGTTGGCCGTAGACGCCGCGCCGTAGGCGAGTTTCCGCGAAGACTTTCTCGTCGACCTTGCCTTGTCGTCGCAGCGCGATCTGGCTCTCGAACGCGTCGATCTCCGCGCCCAAGTCGGCCGGGATACGGTCAGCGAGCGTTTCTTTCCACGTCATGGTTCCACCTATTGCTGCAGCGCGATTGCGTCACCGGTCTGTGTCAAGTGTGCGGCGTCGCCGATCACGGCGCTGAGCCGGGTGACCTCGCCGATGACGATGGTTGCCGGCGTATTGCCGACCGCGACGGACGCGGCGTCGAATTCAGCCAAATCGGTGAGGCATCCGGTCCAGAGCTGCATCTGCGGCGTGGACGCCGCCAGCACGATCGCGGTCGGCGTGTCGGCGGCCCATCCGTGGCCAAGGAGTGTCGCCGCGATACGTCTACGTTGTCGGAGTCCCATCAGCACGACCACCGTCATCGAACCAGGCGCCAAGGCGCCCAGGATCGGCTCGAAGACCTCGGCCGCGTGTCCCGACACGACCGTGAAGCCAGAGGCAAGGCCGCGATGGGTGACCGGAATACCCGCAAGCTCGGCGGCCGACACTGCCGCGCTGATGCCCGGAATCACTTCGAATGGGACACCGGCCGCTTTGAGCGCCAGCGCTTCCTCTCCACCTCGCCCAAGCACGAAGGGATCGCCGCACTTCAGGCGGACGACCCGCTTGCCCTGGCGGGCACCCCGGATCATGAGGCGATGGATCGTCTCCTGGCTGACCGTTCGCCGCCGTGCTCGCTTGCTCACGCGAAAACACTGTGCCCGGCGCGCCATCGCGACCACCTCCGCCGGCACGAGTCCGTCGAAGAAAACGAGGTCGGCGTCGGAAAGCCGGCGCGCTGCCTTGATCGTGAGTAGCTCAGGGTCACCCGGTCCGGCTCCGACGAGCGACACGAAGCCGGCGGGCGCGGTCAATGATGCCGATGGTACGGTCATCTCGCTACTGGTCCTGATCAACGGGCTCAGCGGGCCCAACCGCGCCGTCATCCTCTGCGGCCGGCTCGTACAGGCGGATCAGCGACTCCAACAGCTCGGGTCGGCGCTGGGGCATCGGCACCGCTTCCGTTCGCCAGCGCTCGCGCAAGCGGGCGGCCTCAGACATCCAGCGCTCCAGTTCTTGGGCCGGAAGCACGGCATCGAGCCCTTCCCGTAACAGCCCGGCCAGCGCCGGCGCCCGACCGTCGGTCGAGATCGCGAAGGTAACGCCGGCCCGGCGAACAACGCCGCCGAGGTACAGACTCGCATTTGGTGGGTCGTCGACGGCGTTCACGAAGATCTGACGCGTCTCGGCCGCCTCGGCCACCGCCCGATTCACCGCGGGTACCGCCGCGGCCACGACGAGCCACGCCCGGTCGAGGTCCGACGGCCGAAACGCTCGCTTGACGACGGTCACGTCGCCTGCCTCAATCTCCGCCGTGACGGTGGGTGCGACGACGGTAATGTCGGCGCCCGCGTCTTGCAAGGCCCGAAGCTTCGATGTCGCGACCGGGCCGCCGCCGACCACGACCACGCGGCGGCCCGCCAGCTTGACAAAGGCGGGGAAGAGCTCCATTGCGCTACCGCTCCTGTATTCAAGGTCGAAGTCGAGTCGGTACCGCGGGCCCGTGCAACCCGCATTCGGTCTTCGCGGTCCCTCGCCAACGACCGGCACGGTCGTCCTCGCCCGCCTCGACCTGACTCGTGCATGGCCAGCAACCGATGCTTGGATAGCCGTTGTCGTGCAACGGATTGTACGGCACCTCGTGCTGGACGAGATGACGCCATATATCCTTCTTCGTCCAGGCGACGAGCGGATTGATCTTGACGATGCCGAACTTCGAGTCCCATTCGACGACCTTCGCGTCGGCTCGCTCCGGCGTCTGGTCGCGGCGAATCGCCGTGATCCAGGCGTCGACATGGGCCAGCGCTGCCTTGAGCGAGACGACCTTCCGCATCTCGCAGCACCGGTCGGGTGCGCGCTCCCACAGGCGGTCGCCGTACTCACGCGCTTGCTGCTCGACGCTGAGTGCCGGGGCCACCCCGCGAACCTTGACGTCGTAACGGGATTCGAGGCGGTGCCAGAGCTCGTAGGTCTCCTCGAAGAGCAGCCCGGTATCGAGCGTGAAGAGGTCGATCGGAATCTGGTGGCGCCCTATGAGGTCGATCAACAGGCACCCCTCCGGGCCAAACCCGGTCGCGAAGCTCAGCCGGTCGCGGTAGCGGTCGGACGCCAACCGCAGGATCTCCTCGGCCGGACGTCCCTCCAGGTCCGCCGCGACCTCCGTCAATCCTTCCGGTGCCTGCCGTTTCGCCGGCTGCGTTGCTACGTTGCTCACGGGCCTGTCCCTTCGTATGTCGCCGCTACCCCCGGTGAGAATCCGAACAGGGCCAACTGACAACCGATGACAACCAGCATGACCGCCAGGCCGGTCCGCAGCGAGCGCTCGGGAATCGCCGTCGCCAGGCGCGCCCCGGTCAACACGCCCGGCACCGCGCCAACAAGGACCGCCGCCGCGAGTGCGATGTCGACACGGCCGGCCACCGCATGCCCGACCGTCGCCGCGGCCGATAGGATGAGCGCGTGAATGAGGTCGGTCCCGACTGTCGTACGCGCGTCGAGCGGATACCGCAGCGCCAGGAAACACAGCAGTAGCGACCCGCTGCCGACGCTCGTCATGCTCACCAAGCCGCCGGTCATGAAACCGAGCGCCGCGGTTGTCGCGGCCGACGGCAACCGCGTTGGATGGGTCCGCCCCGCGAGCCGCATCCCGAGAAACAGGGCGCCACCGGCGAGGACGAGCACCAATCCCAGCACGCGCGTCAGCCACACGTCGATCTGCTCGACCGGCATCCGGTTGAGGATCGAGATACCGACCGCCGCGCCGGGGATCGAACCGACGGCGAGCCATCCGACCGTCGGCCAGTGCACTTCGCGACGAATGGCGTAGAAGCCGCCGCCAAACAGCTTCATGCCGCTCGCAATCAGCACGTCCGACCCGATGGCGATCGAAGGTGGGACGCGCGCGATCAGCACGAGTGCGGGCGTCAAGAGGGCGCCACCACCGGTCGAGGTGGCGCCGACCAGCAGCCCGACGACGAATCCGATAGCAGCTTGGGCGAAATCCACAGGCAAAAAAAAACCCGGGAGGCGTTCACCTCCCGGGCCTTCGGTCCTCTCGTTTTTGGTTTGCCGCTTCGTTATGACGCAGCAGTCAACGCGGTACGACCGGCGGCGCGGGGGCCCACTGGGGGCTCCATACAACTGCAGCCGCGGTCGAGCTTTGACGTTGACGCGTACATCACTCCGATCATTCTAGCAGGAGAGGCGTGAGTTCGGTCAAGTGCGCCTGAGCCACGCGAACCGTCTCGGCCAGCCGCGCCGTGGTAAGCTGAAGAGTTGGGTTCAAGCGCATCCGTCCTCCCAATACCTGCCTACTAAGGAGTAGACCTGTCTTGCCCGACCATCTCATCGCCCCGCACGGCGGGGCGCTCGTCAACCTGTTCGTGGACGACGACCGCCGAGCCGCGCTCACAGCAGAGTCTCGCGATTGGCCGTCCCACGATCTGACGCCACGTCAGCTGTGCGACCTCGAGCTCCTGATGAGCGGCGGGTTTTCGCCGCTGACCGGTTTTCTCGGTCAGAACGACTACGAGCGCGTCTGCGCCGAGATGCGACTCGCTGATGGCACGCTCTGGCCGGTCCCGATCACCCTGGACGTCCCCGAGGCGCTCGCCACCACGCTCGAGCCCGGCACCAACCTCGCCTTGCGGGACGAGGAAGGGGTGATGGTCGCGGCGCTCGCGGTCGAGGACGTCTGGCCGCCGGATCGGGAGGCGGAGGCGACAGCGGTCTTTGGCACCGTCAACCACGAGCATCCCGGCGTGGCGCATCTGCTCGATCGCACCGAGTCGTACTACGTCGGCGGACGGGTGACGGCGTTCCAGTCGGTGACCCACCACGACTACAAGCCACTACGACACTCGCCGGCGGAACTGCGGAGCGAATTCGTCAAGCTCGACTGGACCAAGGTGGTGGCGTTCCAGACACGGAATCCGATGCACCGTGCCCATCAGGAGCTCACGCTGCGGGCGGCCAAGGAGGTGGACGCGAATCTCTTGATTCATCCGGTCGTCGGCTTGACGAAGCCGGGCGATGTAGACCACTACACGCGCGTGCGCTGCTACCAGGCACTCTTGCATCGCTACCCATCGCAAACGGCGATGCTCTCACTGCTGCCGCTCGCGATGCGCATGGGGGGGCCACGCGAGGCGGTGTGGCACGCCATCATCCGCAAGAACCACGGCTGCACCCATCTCATCGTGGGGCGCGACCACGCCGGGCCGGGCAGCGATTCGGATAGCAACCCGTTCTACGGACCGTACGACGCGCAGGAGCTGCTGCGTGAGCACGAAGACGAGCTCGGCGTCACGATGGTGCCGTTCAAAATGATGGTCTATGTCGAGGAGCTCGACTCCTACGTGCCGATTGACGAGGTGCCTAAAGGCAAACGCACCCTCAATCTTTCCGGTACGGAACTCCGTCAGAGGCTCGCCGGGGGCAAAGACATCCCACCCTGGTTTACGTTCGCCGACGTCGCGCAGGAGTTGCGGCGCAGCCATCCACCGCGGCAACGGCAGGGCTTCACCGTCTTCTTTACGGGGCTGTCAGGGTCCGGCAAGTCGACGGTCGCGAACGCGCTCCTCGTGAAGTTTCTCGAGCTCGGCGGCCGCGCCGTCACGCTGCTGGACGGCGACCTGGTTCGCAAGAACCTCTCGTCTGAGCTCGGCTTCTCCAAGGAGCATCGCGACCTCAACATCCGCCGGATCGGATACGTGGCGTCCGAGATCACGAAGAACGGCGGCATCGCCGTCTGCGCGCCGATCGCGCCGTACGACGCGGTGCGGAAAGATGTCCGGGCCACGGTCGAGCCGGTCGGCGGGTTCATGTTGGTCCATGTCGACACGCCGCTGGAGGTCTGCGAGCAGCGGGACCGCAAAGGGCTCTACGCCAAAGCGCGCGCCGGCATCATCAAGGAGTTCACCGGGATCTCCGACCCGTACGAGGAACCGGCTGACGACGACTTGACGATCGATACGACATCGCTCACCCCAGAAGAAGCGGCGCAGCATATCGTCCTGCACCTCGAGCGAGAGGGCTACATCGGGGCGGACGAGGACTAGGGCGCGCACGGCGCGCCCCCGCCGGAACGGAGTGGGGCTTTGGGGTCCGCACGAGTGACGGCGACGGGGTTCGGGGCAGTCAGCCCCGTCTAATAAGCCGCAATGAGCGAACATCAGCCGGCCGATCGGTTCGTTGCGGCAATGGACCGGTTCGACCGTGCCCATGCGGGAGACCCGCACACGGAAACGGTGGCCGGCGTGGTGCACGCGAAAGAGCTGCTCTACGCGCAGCGGATGACGGAGACCCTCGGGCGTTTCGCGCCAGACGCCTCCGACGCGGTCCGTCTGGCGGTGCGTTGTCAACACATCCGCCGCTGGACCGTTCCGCGGGCGACGTACCCGGACGGGCGCGACGGGTACCGGCGGTGGCGTACGGATCTCGCGCGGTTTCACGCGGAGACCGCCGGCGAGATCCTTCGCGACGTCGGGTATGACGATGCGACCATCGGCCGTGTCCAGGCGTTGCTCCGCAAGGAGCGGTTGAAAGCCGACCCGGAGGTCCAGCTCCTCGAAGATGTCGCCTGCCTCGTCTTCTTGACCCACTATCTTCCAGCGTTCGTCACGCAGCACGAGGCATCCAAGGTGGTCGACGTTCTTCGCAAGACGTGGCGAAAGATGTCAGATGATGGCCACGCCGCCGCCCTTCGGCTCGAGCTGAGTGCGGACGTGCGGACGCTCGTCGAGGCGGCCGTTTCCGAGCGAGAGTAGCCGGAGCGGTCCACGTTCAGACCGGGGGAATATCGCGCTCGGTCGAAACTATTCAGCCTCGCGCGCTTCCCCCAGACCCCTTGGCTCCCTCAGTTAGTGGGGCCCCGATGCCCCACGCCACTGGGTCGCCCGAATAAGGACCAGGGCGCGCACGTGCGAGCCCCCGCGGCCACGGAGCGGGGCTCTTGGGGTCCCCGCGAGTGGCCGCGACGGGGTTCGGGGCAGTCAGCCCCGTCTGGACTTAGACCAATAACTCGCGGCGACGCTCCCGACCAACGAGTGCAGCACGGCTGAAATCGCGCTCGGGATCGCCACGAGCGGACTCGCGAAGTTCTGCTGGCCGAGCACGACGCCCAATCCAGAGTTCTGCATCCCGACTTCAATCGCCACCGTCCGAGCCGCCTGCTCTCGCCCGAGCCAGATCCGGCCGGCCACGTACCCTAGGATGAAGCCGCCGGCGTGGAGGCAGAGGACCGCCAAGAGCAGTCGCGGGCCGGAGTCGAGGATGGCCGTGCGCCCGCCGCCGATCACCGAGGCGGCGATCAGCACGATGGTGGCGACCGCGACCAGCGGCGCAACCGGCAGGACGCGCTCACAGGCGGTCGGAAACTTCCACTTGAGCAGCGCCCCGGCGATGACCGGCAGAATGACGACCTGGACGGTGTCGCGCAGCAAGCCGATCGCCGGTACGTCCACACGACTGCCGGCGAGCAGAGCCGTGAGCGTCGGGGTCATGAGGGCGGCGAGCAGGGTCGACGCGGTCGTCATGGTGACGGAGAGCGCGACATCGGCACGGGCCAAGTACGCGATGACGTTCGACGCCGTGCCACCCGGGCAGCACGAGACGAGGATCAGCCCGATGGCAAATGGGGTTGGGAGGTCGAAGATCCAACCGAGACTCCACCCGAGCAGCGGCATCAGCGTATATTGGAGCGCGACGCCGGGCAGCACGCTGTTGCGTTCGCGGGCAATGCGACGGAAGTCCTCGAATCCGATCGTCATCCCCATGCTCAGCATGATGATGCCAAGCCCGATGGGGATGAGCGGTCCGCTAAACCAGGTGAAGAGCGAAGGCCGAACCAACGCGAGACCGCTGGCCAGGAGTAGCCAGACGGGGAACGCGCTGGTAAGGGTGTTCGGAATGGACAACGTGCGGGGATTGTATTGGTTCAAGGGTTCACGCGGAATCTGTCATCGGTTCAACTCGGACATTGCGCTGGTTCAGAGTGCTTGCGCTGCGAACTAGCCGAACCTTGAACCGTGAACCAACGCGGTATCCGTCTGAACCTTGAACCGGAGGCACTCCATGTCGTTCTCGCGCGATCTCTTGAAAGGCAAAACCGCACTGGTGACCGGCGGCGGAACCGGCATCTGCCGTGGCCTGGCCTTGGCGCTGGCGTCACACGGATGTGACGTCGCGATCACGAGCCGGAAGGCGGACCACCTCGAACCGACGTGTCGGGACATTGAAGCGGTCGGCGTCCGTGCGTTGACCGTCGCCGGTGATGTGCGCGACCCCACGGCCGTGGAGCAGACCGTGGCCGCGACGGTTGACGCGTTCGGGCGTCTCGACATTCTCGTCAACGGCGCGGCCGGCAACTTTCTCTGCCTTGCCGAGGACTTGTCGCCGAACGGTTTCGGCGCCGTCGTCGACATCGACCTCAAGGGGACGTTTCACATGTGCCGATCGGCGCTCCCCCATCTGAAGAAAACCGGCGGCACGGTCTTGAACATCAGCGCCACGCTGCACTACCTTGGCACCGTCGCGCAGCTCCACGTCTCGGCCGCGAAGGCCGGCATCGATGCGCTCACCCGTGTGCTGGCGGTCGAGTGGGGCCCCCACGGGATCCGCGTCAACGGCATCGCCCCGGGGCCGATCGCCGACACCGAGGGGGTGCGGCGGTTGCTCGTTGGACCGGCGAAGGACCGCGCCGAGAAGATGACGCCGCTAGGGCGCCTCGGCGTCATCGACGACGTGTCGAAAGCGGCGCTCTATCTCTGCTCCGACCTCGCGTCGTACGTGACCGGCGTCACGCTGGTGGTTGACGGTGGCTTGTGGCTGGCGTCGAGCCGCATGGCCGAAGCGTGGGCGGCGGGGGTTGCTCAGACCCGCTGATAATCCGGTCGCCAGCTCTTGATCGCTTGTTTGATCGTTTTCTGATCGGCGTTGTTGTCGAGCGCCTGGCGCACCAGATCGGGCAGTTCGTCGTCGGGCGCGAACCGTAGCGCCACGATCTGCGCGGTGGTGACGTCGTTGATCCGCGCCTTCAGATCGTCTGGCAGCACTGCTTGCATCCGGATCCGCTCCTCGAGGCGGATCACACGGTCCTGCGCCTTGAGCGCGTTGACGCGAGAAAACAGGGCAATCGCAGCCAGAGCGAACGCCGCCCCGAGCGCAAACAGCGACTGCGTTGAGAACGGGATGACGCGGTACAACGACCAGACCAGGTTGACCAAGACCAGCGGTAGGGTCACGTAGTGGAACATTGGGACGAGCTTCGTGTGATTCGCGTAGGTCTGCGGCATCTTTTCCGACATGCTTCTGCTCCCTGGTGACGGGGTATCGATGCACTATAAGGGATGAGGGGGTGAACCATGAGCGAGCTAGCGGCGAAACAATGCGTCCCGTGCCGTGGTGGTGTCCCGCCGGTCAAGGGCGAGGATCTCCGTGCGCTGCATGCCGAACTCGGGAGCGATTGGCAGGTCGTCGAGGAGCACCACCTCGAGCGCGTGTACAAGTTCGACGATTTTCGCGCGGCGCTCGACTTCACCGTGCGAGTGGGGGAGATGGCGGAGGAGCAGGACCATCACCCGGACATCTATCTGACCTGGGGGCGCGTCAAAGTGACGATCTGGACGCACAAGATCGACGGGCTGACGGAGAGCGACTTCGTCTTCGCCGCCAAGGCCGACGCGTTGCGGTAGATGTCGAGGTGATCAGCTCTCGAGGAACTTGAGCTCAGTACGGATCAGGCTGGCCTCGGTCCGCCGCCGGTGTCGGATGCCGAGCGTCTCGTGGTTCTGCTGCATCTGTCCGATGAGATTGGCCATCTCCGACCAGGACTCCGCGGCGATGGGATTTGCGAGGACGCCCAATGCCGCATTTTCCGGACCGCGGTTGTAGGCAAGCGAAAGCAGCACTGTCTGCACCGAGGGCGGCGTGCGCGTGGCCGAGATCGACGCCTGGATCGAGCGTGACTCCCGATTTGCCCTTCGGCCAGTAGGCCCGCCCCGCGTGACCTTCCAGCGTGTGGACCATGCCGAGATCGCCGCGAAACCGAGGAAGCAGTGCGTCGACGTCGGGGTAGCGGGCACGATGCACGGCATCCAGCTGTGCATCGAGCGATTCCCAAACGGCCTTGTCGGCAATATCTCCAGGCGGTAACCTGTTCGCCGCCCGAAACGTTTGCAACGCGGCCAACGTGCCTGCGCCCAACTTGCCGTCGACACCGACCGCGTGACCGGCCTCGGCGAGCGCTCCCTGAAACGTGGTGACGATGCTTTCGAGCCACGGGCGCCCGCGCGTCAGCCTGTCATGCAGTCGCAGTGTCGCACGCACCATATTTTCGTGGCTCCTTTCTTCGCGGCTAGTCTGTCTACCTTTAACGCCGGGCGACAGGGAACCGAACTCCTTCCACGCGACGTCGTCGACCACAATCCTCCTAGTGTAAGATCGGCGGTTGATGACGACGCAGACTGCCGAGCTACTGAGCAAGGTCGATGCGTCCCGCGCCGCGCTCGACGCGTGGGTCCGGGAGGTCGTCGACTGGCATTTCGACCCGGCGAGCGGTTGTCCGTTCTGGCTCGATTGGGCCGAGAACGCCGGGTGGGATCCGCGTCAGGACATGCAGAGCTTTGACGACCTCAAGAAGTTTGGTCACTTCGAGGACGAATGGTTGCGTGGGGGACCGGTGCGGCGCTGGGTGCCGAAAGCGATGAGCGACCGTCCCATCTACGTCTTCGAGACCGGCGGCACCACCGGGATCCCGAAGAGCCGGATCGCGATCGACGATTTCCGAACCGACTATGAGCTCTTCTCTGAGACGCTGCCCGAGGAGTGCTTCCCGAAGGGCGCGAATTGGCTCATGCTCGGACCGAGCGGTCCGCGTCGGCTCCGCCTGGCGGTGGAGCATCTCGCGCAATACCGCGGTGGGATTTGCTTCTGCGTCGACCTCGACCCGCGGTGGGTGATCAAGCTGATCAAGAAGGGCTGGATGGATCACCTGAAGGCCTACCAGCAGCATGTCATCGACCAAGCAGTCACGATTCTTTCGGCCGGCCACGACATCAAGTGCATGTTCTCGACGCCGAAGCTGCTCGAGGCGCTCGCGGACCGGCTGGAGGAGGAAGGGTCGAGCATCAAGGACGCCGGCATCACTGGGATCTTCGCCGGTGGGACCGAGTTCACACCGCAGTGGAACCGCTTCGCCAATGAGGAACTCCTCGACGGCGTCTACATGACGCCGACCTACGGGAACACCCTCATGGGGCTCGCCGCGAGCCCACCGAGCGGGCCGGCAGAAGGCTACAAGATTACGTATCATGCGCCACAGCCGCGTGCGGTGCTGCAAGTGGTCGATCTAGAGGACGCCGACACCGTCGTGGAGTATGGCGACACCGGACGCGTCATGCTGACCACCTTGACCAAGGAGTGTTTTGTCCCTCGGTTTCTCGAGCGGGACGAGGGCGAGCGCGAGCGTCCATGCGATCCGTATCCCTGGGACGGGGTGAGCGGCGTGAGACCGCTCAGCGCGCTCGCGTCGTCGACCACGGTCGGCGTTTACTAGCACACGAAGCCAGACTTTTACCGGAGGAGCAAATGTTGACGATGAGAACCGAATGGCTACGCCTCAGTCGAAACATCCTTGCGAGCATGGCACTGGTGCCGCTGTTTGCCTTCGTCGGCTGCGGCGGCGGCGGCGAGGAAGGCGGGATGGAATCCGATGCGATGGAATCCGATGCGATGGAATCCAGTGCACCCGCGGCCGATGCCGCGCCGACCGCGGCTGATATCCCGCGCGTCTTCTTCGTGTCGCCACAGGACGGCGCGGACATCTCGAGCGACTTCGACCTGGAGCTCGAATTTGGAACCGAGAACTACGAGATCTCGCCGATCCCCGAGGGATTCGATGCAGAGGTCGACACAGCGCGTCCAGACGTTGGCCACTATCACGTCGGGATCAACACCGTTTGCCTTCCAGTCGGGGAGATCATTCCGCAGGGCGAAGGCTGGGTCCACTTCGGTGACGGCTCGAACACCTTCTCGCTCCAGGTCGAGGCGGGGGCGTACGGGCTGACGCTGCAGATCGGCGACGACCAGCACCGGACGCAGGACGGTCTCTGCGAGACGATCAACGTCGATATCGCCGACGGGATCTAGCGCGGATGATCCATTTCCCCGTGCTGCGGTGGGGCGAGCCCTACCAGAGTCTCGAAGTCGACAAGGTCGTGCACTTCGACACCGGC
This sequence comes from Vicinamibacterales bacterium, assembly GCA_963662965.1. Taxonomy (GTDB): domain Bacteria; phylum Acidobacteriota; class Vicinamibacteria; order Vicinamibacterales; family UBA8438; genus DTWD01. The sequence continues at coordinate 3,183,574 of OY759970.1, forward strand.
GAGCCGGTGGCCGACGTGAGTCAGGCGAATCCCGGTATCGTGGCGCGCGATCTCCGCAAGGCGGATCGGGCGCGCGACGTGCTGCGCGACCTGTCGCCGGCCGCGCTCGTCGGCATGATCAAGACAGCGGCGGAGCTCTTTTCATCGGCGGAGCTCCCGCTCGGCGACGGCACGCAGACACCCGATGAGTTCGTCCGTCAGCAGTCGGCGACGACGGGACTGCCCGAGCACATGTGCCGGATGAACATGGAGAAGCTTCGGTATGTGCTCGACCACATCGACGAGATTCTCACCTCGCTGACCCGCCGGCTCGATCCGGGCATCCTGGCGCGTGGGTACGGCGAGGAAGACGGCATCATGCGCAGCTATCAAGCGACGACATCGGTGCTCGGCATGGTGCTCCCGTCGAACTCGCCGGGCGTACATAGCTTGTGGCTTCCGATCATCCCGCTCCAGATCGGGTTGGTCCTCAAGCCGGGCCCACAAGAACCCTGGACGCCGTGGCGGATGACGCAGGCATTCTTCGCGGCCGGCGTGCCGCGCGAGGCGATTGCCCTCTACCCCGGGCTCGGCGAGGTCGGCGCGGCGGTACTCAACAACTGCCCGCGAAGCCTGATCTTCGGTGGGACGCCGACCGTCGAGCAGTACGCGGCCAACCCGGCCGTGCAGGTACATGGACCTGGCTTCAGCAAGATCCTGATTGGCGAGGACGAGGCCGACAACTGGGAGCAGTATCTCGACCTCATGGTGGACAGCGTCCTGATCAACAGCGGTCGTAGCTGTGTCAACTGTTCGGGAATCTGGACGCCGCGCCACGGGAAGGCGATTGCCGAGGCGCTCGCCGCGCGGCTCGGTCCGGTCGCACCGCTCCCCCCGGACGACCCGAACGCCGCGCTCGCCGCGTTCACCGTCGCCGGGCAGGCGCCCGCGATCTCCGGAGACATCGATGCGGCGCTGGGCGAGGCCGGGGTCGAGGAAGTGACGGCACGGCATCATGCCGACGGTCGCCTCGTGTCGCGCGAGCGGTGCGACTACCTCCGGCCCACGGTGGTCTACTGTCCGTCGCCGGACGTCGCGATGGCGAAGAAGGAATACATGTTCCCGTTCGTGACCGTCGTCGAATGTGAGCAGAAGAACATGATCAGCTCGATTGGCTCGACGCTGGTCGCCACCGCCCTGACGAACAACCGGTCGTTCGAGCAGGCGCTGCTCGACGCGCGGAACATCGACCGCTTGAACGTCGGTCCGATTCCGACGATCAAGCTCAACTGGCTGCAACCGCACGAGGGCAACATCGTCGACTTCCTCTTCCGTCCACGGGCGTTCCAGAAAGCGTCTTAGAGCGTAAGGTTAGGCCGTCATGGGGGTCTCCCTTGCTCGAAGTCACCAAGCTCAGCAAGCATTACCCGTCGCCTCGCGGGCCGCTGCCGATCCTGTCTGAGGTATCGCTCTCGCTGGCGCAGGGCGACACCGCGTCGATCGTCGGCCCCTCGGGGAGTGGAAAGAGCACGCTGCTGTATATCGTGGGGGCGCTTGAGCCACCGTCGAGCGGACAGGTTACGCTCGGCGGTACCGACCCGTTCTCCCTCGGCGACCGCGAGCTCGCCGCCTTTCGCAACACCAAGGTCGGCTTTGTATTTCAGGATCACCTCTTGCTGCCGCAGTGCACGGTGCTCGAAAACGTCCTGGTGCCGACGTTGGTCAGCGATCCCGACGCGTCGGTCACCGAGCGGGCGACAGCGCTGCTCGAGCAGGTGGGATTGGCCGAGCGAATGGACCATCGGCCGGCGGAGTTGTCGGGCGGCGAGCGCCAGCGGGTGGCGCTCGCGCGAGCGCTCATCCAGCGTCCACCGTTGGTCCTGTGCGATGAGCCGACCGGCAACCTCGACCGCGAGTCGGCCGAGATGGTGATGTCCTTGCTGTTCGAGCTGCACACGCAACAGAACAATGTGCTGCTCGTCGTGACGCACAACACCACGCTCGCCGCGCGCTGTGAAAAGCGGTATCGGTTGAATAATCAGATATTGGAGTCGGTGTGATGACCTTTCTTGTTCTCGTGCGGCGTAACGTGACGCACTTCTGGCGGACGAATCTCGCGGTCGTCGCCGGCGTGGCAGCGGCGGTGGCTGTCCTGGCGGGTGCGCTGCTGGTCGGCGTTTCGGTACGGTCGAGTCTCCGCGCGTTGGCGCTCGAGCGGCTCGGTGCGGTCGACCAGGTGGTGACCAGTCTCGGCTTCGTTCGCGAGTCGTTTACTGAAGAGCTCGAGGCGGCCGACGGAGTCCGCGACCGGTTCGGGCCGGTCGCGCCGCTCGTTGCCGTAGAAGGCTTCATCACGCACCCGCAAAGCGGTCGCCGCGCGTCCGGCGTCCAGGTGTACGGCGTCGACGATCGGTTCTGGACCTTCCACGGCGCCGACCTTGCGACGGACGGTTTTACGCTCGACCGCAACGCTGCGTTCCTCAGCGAGGGCTTGGCGGCCGAGTTGGGCGCGTCGGACGACGACGCGATCCTCGTCCGTGTCGAAAAGCCGTCAGCCGTGCCCATCAGCTCGCTCCACGGCCGGCGCGACGATGTCGGCCGGACGTTGCGCCTGGGGGTCACGCGGGTGCTCGCTGCCGCGGAGCTCGGCGAGTTTTCGTTCCGACCGCAGCAGGGGCTGGCCCGGTCGGTCTTCGTGTCGATGACGCGGCTTCAGCGCGAGTTGGAGCAGGAGGGGAGAGTCAACACTCTACTGCTGGGGATCGGGGATCAGGGATCGGGGATCAGGGAAGCGAACACGGAGCGGCTGGCGATCGCGGAGGCGGCGGTGCGGGCGGTAGCGACGCTCGACGATCTCGGTCTGCGCGTGCGGGCGATTCCGGGGCACGACACGTTCGCGGTCGAATCCGAAGCCGGATTACTCAGCGACGAGACCGCCGCGACGGTCGACGAAGTCGCCGCTGGACTCGGCATCCGAGGCGAGCCGGTCTTGACCTATTTGGCCAATCAGCTGCGCCACGCTGACCGGATCACGCCGTATTCGCTCGTCACGGCGCTCGACCTTCGGATCGTGAGCGAGGCGGAGATCGTCGACGAGCCGGCGGGGGCGACGCCGGTCGTGCTCAATCAGTGGACGGCCGATGATCTGGCGGTCGGGCCGGGTGACGCGGTCACGCTCGAGTACTACGTGTGGGAGGACGAGGGCCGGCTCACGACGCGCGAGGCGGAGTTTCGTGTGGCCGACGTCGTGCCGATCGCCGGCGCCGCCGCCGACCGTGATCTCGCGCCCGACTATCCCGGGATCACCGAAGCCAACAATGTCATCGACTGGGACCCGCCGTTCGACGTCGACCTCGGGCTGATTCGACCGGTCGACGAGGACTACTGGGACGAGCACCGGACGACGCCGAAGGCGTTCGTGCCACTCGAGGCGGGCCAGCAGATGTGGTCGTCTAGGTGGGGCCGACTGACGTCCGTACGCCTGTACCCCGAAGCCGGCGCCGACCTTGACTCGACCCGCGCGCGATTCGCCGCCGGGCTTCGCGACAGCCTCGATCCACTGGCGGTGAGCTTTGTCGTCTATCCGGCCCGCGCCCTCGCCGTGGAGGCGTCGAGCGGAGTCACCGATTTTGGGCTCTATTTCACCTACTTCAGTTTCTTTCTGGTTGTGTCGGCCCTGATGCTCGCGAGCTTGTTCTTTCGTCTGGGCGTCGAGCAGCGGTTGCAAGAGCTTGGCGTGCTCCGCGCGGTCGGGTTTTCCGTGGCAGCGCTTCGGCGGGTCTTTCTCAGCGAGGCGTTCGTCTTGTCCGTCGCCGGAAGCACCCTCGGCGTCATCGGTGCGGTGGCGTACGCCGATCTCATCATGTGGGGTCTCCGGACATGGTGGGTCGACGCGGTCGGAACCACGCGTCTGACGCTGGCGGTGTCGCCGCCGATGTTGGGCGCCGGCGTGGTCGGTGGCATTTTGGCGGCGGTCGCGTCGATCGCGATGACCTTGCGCGCGTTGGCGCCGGCCTCCCCCCGGAGCCTCCTGACGGGCGCGGTCGCCGAGGTGACCGGCATCCCGGAAGCCGCGCAGACGGCGCCGCCGACCGAATCACGCGCCTGGACCGTCGGGATCGCACTGGCCGCGACCGGTGTCGCGTTGGTGGGGACGGCGGCGGTCGGGCTCATCGGGGCGACCGGTGGGTTCTTTGGCGGCGGTTTCGTGCTTCTGGCAGCGATGCTCGTGCTCGTCTGGAGCTGGCTCAACGGACGGCCGAGCCGGCACACTGACGGCCCGTGGTCGCTGTCGCAGATGGGATTCCGAAACGCGTCGTATCGACCGGGTCGCAGCGTGCTCTGCATTGCCCTGATCGCATCAGCCGCGTTCATCATCGTGGCGGTCGATGCGTTTCGGCTCGAGGGGGGCGGCGACCTGATCGACCGAGCGTCGGGCACCGGCGGCTACACGCTGCTGGCCAATACGCTCTTGCCGATTGTCCGAGACCCGTCGACCCCCAACGGGCGGGAGGAGCTGTTCGTCGCCGACCTCTTCGAGCCGGGTGCCCCGCTCGACGGCGTGGCCATGACCCGCTTCCGGGTGCGGCCGGGCGAGGATGCCAGCTGCTTGAACCTCTATCAGGCGAAGGATCCGCGGGTGCTCGCGCCGACGGCGGCGTTCGTGGAGGACGGCCGCTTCAGCTTTCGCGCGTCGATCGCCGAGACGCCGGAGGAAGAGGAGAATCCGTGGCTGCTGCTGGACCGCCAATTTGACGATGGCGCGATCCCGGCCATTGCCGACGCCACGTCGCTGCAGTATGCGCTGCATTTGTCGGTCGGCGATGACTTCATCCTGAACCGGGACACCGACAACCCGACGACGCTCCGGTTCGTCGCCGCGCTCTCCGACAGCATCTTTCAGAGCGAGCTCCTCATCGGCGAGCGGCACTTCGAGCGCGTCTTCCCCGAATACGAGGGGTACCGGTTCTTCCTCATCGATGCGCCGGCCGAGCGCGCAGCGGACGTGAGCGTGGCACTCGAAGGTCGGTTGGCCGATTTCGGATTCGACGTCGTCTCCGCCGGGGATCGCCTCGCCGCTTTTCACCGCGTCAACAACACCTATCTCGCGACGTTTCAGACACTCGGCGGGCTCGGCCTCGTGCTCGGAACGTTCGGGCTTGGCGCGGTGCTGCTGCGGAACGTGCTCGAGCGTCGACGCGAGCTGGCGCTCATGCGCGCCGTCGGCTACAACGCCGGCCATCTCTCGCTGATGGTGCTGGCGGAGAACGCGTTTCTGCTGTTCGGCGGGCTCGCCGTCGGCACCGGCTGTGCCTTGGTCGCGATCGCGCCGGCATTGCTGGAGCGCGGCGGCACGCTGCCGATTGTCTCGCTCGGCGGGCTGCTGCTCGTGGTGGTGGCCGCCGGTCTCACCGCTTCGATCGCCGCCACGATCGCGGCCATACGCTCGCCGCTCCTCGGCTCGTTGCGCGCGGAGTAGACAACGATGCTCACGACTGAATCTCGCAACGGCGTCACCCTCGTCCGGCTGACGCACGGCAAGGTCAACGCGTTCGATGTCGAGCTGATGCGACGATGGATCGCCGAGCTCGAGTCACTCGAGCAGGGCGACTCTTCGGCGGTGGTGGTGACCGGCTCCGGCTCCATCTTCTCCGCCGGCGTCGACCTGCGACGCCTGAGGGAGGGCGGCCGAGACTACGTCCAAGAATTCTTGCCACTCATGAGCGACGCCTTCTTCAAGACGTTCACGTTTTCCAAGCCGCTCGTAGCCGCGGTCAACGGTCACGCCATCGCCGGCGGCTGCCTCCTCGCATGTGCCTGCGACTACCGTGTGATGGTCGAAGGCACGGGACGGGTCGGTGTCCCGGAGCTGTCGGTCGGAGTGCCGTTTTTCAGCACCGCCCTGGAGATCCTGCGTCTCACGCTACCGGCGCATCGTCTCCAGGCCTTGATCTACGGCGGGCTCACCTGCACCCCGGACGAAGCGCTCGCGAACGGCTTCGTCGATGAGCTCGTCGCCCCAGACGCGCTGATGGATCGGGCGCTGCGGATGGCGACGCGTCTCGGCTCGCTGCCGCCGGCGTCGTTCAGCCTGACGAAGCGTGCGGTGCGACAGCCGAGCCGGGATCGGATGGTTCGCTACATGCGCTCGATTGACGAAGAGGCGCTCGAAGCGTGGAAGTCGTCTCGCGTGCTCGACGCGGTTGGCGAGTATGTCGAGCGGACCCTCAAGAAATAGCCACTGCGTGTGAACCGAGGAGGTCTGATGGTGCCCCGAATGGCGGTTGTGCTGGCGTTGTGCGTCTTCGTCGCGGTCGGTGGATCGTGGCCGGCCACCGCACAAACCAAGCTCCTGCGCTTTCCCGACATCGATGGCGACCGGGTCGTGTTCACCTATGCTGGCGATCTGTGGCTGGCGTCGACCGACGGGGGATTGGCGACGCGTCTCACCGCGCATCCGGGGCTCGAGCTGTTCCCTCGGTTCTCACCTGACGGCAGCGCGATCGCCTTCACCGGGCAATACGACGGCGACGAGCAGGTCTACGTCATTCCGTCGTCGGGCGGCGTGCCAAAGCAGCTGACCTACTACCCGGCACGTGGGCCGCTCGCGCCGCGGTGGGGCTATGACAATCAGGTGTACGACTGGAGTCCAGACGGCGCGGCCGTCCTGTTTCGCTCGCTTCGATACAGTACCGACCTGTCGGACAGTCGGCTGTATCTCGCCTCGGTCGACGGCGGCCTGCCGATCCCGCTCCCGATGCCGGAGTCTGGGGCCGGCGACTTGTCGCCCGACGGTACGCGGGTCGTCTACTCGCCGTTGTTTCGCGATTTCCGGACCTGGAAACGCTACGAAGGCGGATGGGCGCAGGAGCTATACATCTTCGACCGCGAGACGACGCAGCTGACGAGGAGCGATACGTGGGACGTCCGGTGGCCCGGCGACGACGGGGTGAACCAGGTCGTCTACGAGCTGAACGGCGAGCTCGAGATCTACACCATCGACCAGGGGACATCCCGCAAGATTGCGATCACCGTGCCGGACGACGGGGTCGCGATGCGACCGTCTCGCGTGTCCGCGGCCGAGCTGATCGAGGACGCGGAGCTCAGCCCCAAAGGGGAGCGTGCGCTCTTCGTCGCTCGGGGCGACGTCTTCACGGTGCCGATCGAGAACGGCCCAACCCGCAATCTGACCCGGAGCTCGACAGCGCACGACAAATGGGCGCGCTGGTCTCCGGACGGCGGCACGATTGCGTTTGTGTCGGACGCGAGTGGCGAGGACGAGATCTACGTGGTGGCGCAAGACGGATCCGCCGAGCCCGAACAATTGACGAGCGACGGGACCGCCATGCGCTACGCGCCGGAGTGGTCGCCGAGTGGCGATTACCTCGCCGTCAGCGACAAGGAGGGTCAGCTGTTTGTCGTCGATGTCGACACCAAGGCGGTGGTCGAGGTCGCCGACGAAGCGCGTGGGTCGCTCCGCGACTACAGCTGGTCGCCCCAGGGCGGGCATCTCGCATTCTCGATGACCGATACGAACGATTTCAGTTCGATCTATATCTGGAGCCGTGCCGACCAGCAGCTCCACCGCGTGACCGGCGAGATCTTCCACGAGTGGAATCCAGTATGGGATCCGGACGGTGAGTACCTGTACTACCTCTCCGACCGGCAGTTTGCGCCGCAGCTCGGCTCGTTCGAGTGGAACTACCTCGTCGACCGTGAGACCGGAATATACGCGCTGGCGCTCCGGCGCGACGTGCCGCACCCGTTGCCACCGGAGAGCGACGAAGTGGAAGTCGCTACTGACGCGAATGACACAGACGATGTCGCTGGCGACGACGCCGAGAGTGAGAGCGACGAAGACGAGGAGGCGGTTGAGGAGGACGAGGACGACGATGCCCATCAGCCGATCGGCATCGATTTCGAGGGTCTCGCCGACCGCGTCGTCCGACTCCCGGTCCCGTTCGAGAACTACACGGGGCTGCACGCGGCCAATGACGGCGTCTTCGTGATTCGCGGGGGCGCGCAGTACTACGGACGCGACAGCGATGTGCGCCCAGCGCTGCAGCAATTCGTCTTCGAGGATCGCGAGTCAAAAACCATCGCCGAGGACATGAGCGGTTATGCCGTCTCGCACGACGGCGAGCATGTCTTGGTGCGCGAACAGGGGGCGTGGAAGGTCTATCCCGCCGGTGGCGGCGACTGTCGACCAGCGGACTGATGGTCGACCGTGTGCCGGCCGACGAGTGGGCCCAGATCTTCGATGAAGTCTGGCGTCGGTTCCGCGACTTCTTTTACGTCGACAACATGCACGGATACGACTGGGAGGCGCTGCGCCAGCAGTATCAGCCGCTGCTCGAGCACGTGGCCCATCGTTCCGACCTCAACTACGTCATCGGCGAGATGGTGGCGGAGCTGAGTGTGAGTCACGCCTACATCGCCGGTGGTGACTGGCAGACCCCCGAGCGACCGGAGGTGGCATTGCCGGGCGCCGTGTTCGAGCTCGACCGACAGGCCGATCGGTACCGAATCAGCGAGATCTTCAACGGACACAACGAGGAGCCGCGCTACCGTGCGCCGCTGACGGAGATCGGCGTCGAGGCCCGTGTCGGTGACTACGTCCTAGCGATTGATGGCGAGGAACTCGGTGGCTCAGACAATCCGTATCGCGTGTTGCGACACCGCGCCGACCGGCCGGTGCGACTGACGCTGAACGATCAGCCGACCTTCGACGGCGCCCGCGACGTCACATTTACGCCGGTGACCGAGGAGCGGAGTCTCCGATACCTGACCGAGGTCGAGGCGAACCGCGCCAAGGTCGCGGAGCTGACCGAGGGGCGCGTCGGATACCTGCACGTGCCCGACATGGGGGCGGCAGGCATTCAGGAATTCATCAAGTGGTACTACGGCCAGATTCGGAAAGAGGGGCTGGTGATCGACGTGCGCGGGAACGGCGGCGGTAACGTCTCGCAGATGCTGATCGAGCGTCTGAGCCGAAGGGTGCTCGGCACCCGCTTCGCGCGGACCTACGATACGCCGGACACGTATCCGGCCGTGACGTTTCACGGCCACCTCGTCTGCATTCTCGACGAGGACTCGGCGTCCGACGGCGACATCTTTCCCTACCGCTTCCGGGAAGCGGGGCTCGGTCCATTGATCGGGAAGCGGTCGTGGGGCGGTGTCATCGGCATCACGAATCATGGGCCGCTCATCGACGGCGGCTCGGTCAACGTCCCGCAGTTCGGCACCAACGGTGTCGACGGGAGCTGGGTGGTCGAGAACGTCGGGGTCGAGCCGGACATCGAGGTGACGAACGACCCGCGGTCGGTGATCGCCGGTTCGGATCCCCAGCTCGAGCGCGCCGTCGATGAAGTGCTTCGCATGATGCGCGAAGACCCGAAGACGCTGCCCGACCGTCCGGCGCCGCCGGTGAAAACGCCGTAGAAGGAGCCCTAGTGTCTGCGCCTGTGCCGCCGCGCGCCGCGCGGCGCCCGCATCGGATCGAGACGCACGGCGACGTGCGTGTCGACGACTACTACTGGCTCCGCGAGCGCGACAACCCCGAGGTGCGCGCGTATCTCGACGCCGAGAACGCCTATGTGCGCGACGTGATGGCCCATACCGCAGCGTTCGAGGGCCGCCTGTTCGAGGAAATCAAGGCGCGCATCAAGCAGACTGACATGTCGGTGCCGTATCGCGACGGCGCGTTTCGGTACTTCCGACGCTACGAGGATGGCAAGGAGTATCCGATCTACTGCCGCGAGCCGATTGCGGCAGGTCAATACGAGGGTGCCTGGCAGGTCATCCTCGACGTCAACCAGGTGGCGGCCGGCCATGAGTACTGCGATGTCGGATCGCGTCGCGTCAGCCCCGATGCTCGCCTTCTCGCCTACGCCGTCGACACGGTCGGCCGTCGGGAGTACACCATCCGCGTCCGTGATCTCGACACGACCGCCGAGTTGGCGGACGTCATTCCAGACGTGACGTCGAACGTCGTCTGGGCCGCCGACGACCGTACCCTATTCTACGCACGTCACGATCCAACGACACTCCGAGCGTACCAGATCTTCCGTCATCGACTCGGAACCGACCCGAAGACCGACGCCCTGGTCTTCGAGGAGACCGACGAGACGTTCACCTGCGCCGTCGGAGTCAGCCGGTCGAAGCGGTTCCTCATGATCGAATCGTCTCACACGCTCACCACCGAATACCGCTACCTCGACTCCTCGACTCCGGACGGCGTGTTTCGGACGTTCCTGGCGCGGGAGCGTGGTCACGAATATGAGGTCGACCACTTTCGTGGCCGGTTCTACATCAAGACCAACGCCGCCGCCCGTAACTTCCGCCTGATGGAGACGGATGAGCACCGGCCCGGACGCGAGCATTGGGCGGAGCTGATTCCCCATCATGACGATGTGTTGATCGAAGGCTTCGAGATGTTCCGTGACCACCTGGTGGTCGAGGAGCGTCGCGACGGGTTGGCGCAGATTCGCGTCCGGCCATGGTCGCCGACGCGAGATGGTGAGCACGAGGTCGCCTTCGACGAGCCGGCCTATGACGCCTACGTCGACACGAATCGGGAGACCGACACCGCGACACTCAGATTTGCGTATAGCTCGATGGCGACGCCGCTGTCGGTCTACGACTACGACATGACGACGCGCGCGCGGACGTTGCTCAAACGAGACGACGTGCTCGGCGATTTCGATCCGTCGCGATACGAAACGGTGCGCCTCGCGGCGATTGCCACGGACGGCGCGCGGGTCCCGATCTCGCTCGTCCGCCGTCGCGCCGCGCCGCGGGACGGCCGCGCCCCGCTCTTGCTCTACGGATACGGGTCCTACGGCATCAGCCTGGAGCCGACGTTTCGGACGTCGCGCCTGAGCTTGCTCGACCGCGGGTTTACGTTTGCCATCGCGCACGTTCGCGGGGGTGAAGAGCTCGGTCGCGCGTGGTACGACGACGGCAAGCTGCTGAAGAAGAAGAACACGTTTACCGATTTCCGTACCTGCGCGGAACACCTGATTGCGCAGGGATGGACCGCCTCGGACCGAATCTTCGCGATGGGCGGCAGCGCCGGCGGGCTCCTGATGGGGGCGGTCATCAACATGTGCCCCGATCTGTTCCACGGGGTCGTGGCGCAAGTGCCGTTCGTCGACGTTCTGACGACGATGCTCGACGAGAGCATTCCGCTGACCACCGGCGAGTACGACGAGTGGGGGAATCCGAACGACCCGCAGTGTTACGACTACATCCAGTCGTACTCGCCGTACGACAACATCGATGCCGTCACCTGGCCCCACCTTCTCGTCATGACCGGACTGCATGACTCCCAGGTGCAGTATTGGGAACCGGCCAAGTGGGTCGCCAAGCGAAGAGCGATCATTGCTCAGACGGGGGGCGTCGAGGTCGTGCACGGGGTCGAGGGCGCGCACAGCGCGCCCCCGCGGAAGCGGCGCGGGGCTCTTGCTCAGATGGGGCCTGCGGCTCCGAACCCCGCCGCCGTCGCTAGCCGGGACCCCAAGCCCGGCGCCGCTCCGGCGGGGCGCGCTGTGCGCGCCCTGACCGATGATAGACGTCTGTTGCTCAAGACCAATATGGAAGCGGGGCACGGGGGGGCCTCGGGCCGCTATCGCCAGTATCGCGAGCTAGCGCTGCAGTACACGTTCCTGCTGGACCTCGCTGGGCTGGCCGAAGGAGACAAGCCGTAACTAATTGACAACAAACCCTAATGCCCGGTCGGTGATGTGCCGAAAAGTGCAAAAGCGGGCACATCGATGTCACAGATCCTCCTTCTTGTCTTCCTGCTGACCGGCGCCACGTCCTTAATCTTCCAGGTCGTCTGGACCCGGCTGCTGCTGCTGTCGATCGGAACGACGTCGATGGCGAGGGGGCGCGCCGTGCGCGCCCTGGTCGTACGCTTCCACCATAAGTATCTGCTGAGGTAACGTTGTGGCCGGAACTGCTAACCGTCGGAGGGAAAGACGTGCGGAATCAACGAGTTGTTGTGTCTGTGGCCGTCGCGTTGCTTCTCGCCGGCGACATCGGGTTGGCGGAGAACTGGCCGAATTGGCGCGGACCGACACGCGATGGGATCAGCGCCGAGACGAACCTGCCGGTCGTATGGGACGGCGACCGCAACATCGCCTGGAAGCTCGAGATGCCGGCGTGGTCGGGCTCGACGCCGGTCATCTGGGACGATCTGATCTTCATGAACGTCGCGGTCGACGACGACAATCTCTCGCTCTGGTGTATCGACCGCAACACCGGTCAGCCGATCTGGAAACGGCATCTGAGCGACGGGAACCGGCGCCAGCAGAAACAGAACATGTCATCGCCGTCGCCCGTGACGGACGGCGAGCGGGTCTGGGTGATGACCGGCACCGGTGTCCTGAAGGCGTTTGGTCTCCAGGGAACCGAGCTCTGGACGCGCGACATCCAGGAGTCGTACGGCCCGTTCGGGCTGAACTGGGGATACGCGTCGTCGCCGCTGCTGCACGAGGACGGGCTGTACGTCCAGGTGCTGCACGGGATGCGAACCAACGATCCATCGTACGTCCTGCGGATCGATCGTGACACTGGCGAGACCGTCTGGAGAGTGGAGCGGCCGACCGAGGCACAGCGGGAGTCACCTGACTCGTATACGACTCCGGCGCTTCTCGAGTATGACGGCACCACCGAGATCGTCATCACCGGCGGTGACGCAGTGACCGGACACGACTCCGAGACCGGCCGAGAGCTGTGGCGTGCCGATGGGCTCAATCCGACACGGAACCGGGCATACCGACTCATCGCGTCACCCGTCGTTCACGGCGACATGATCTACGCGCCGACACGGGTCCGGCCATTGCTCGCGATCCGACCCGGGGGGCGTGGCGATGTGCTCGACTCACACGTCGTTTGGACGACCGACCACGGACCAGACGTACCGACACCGGTGACCGACGGCGAGTATTTTTACGTGGTCAATGATCGCGGCATCGTCTACGTGATGGACGCCAAAACCGGTGCGCCGGTCTATGGACCGGAGCGGATTCAGACCGGGACCTACAGCGCGTCGCCGGTGCTGGCTGATGGGAAGATCTACGTCACGAACGAGGGCGGGATGACCACCGTCTTCAAAGCCGGCCCGACGTTCGAAGTGCTGGCGGAGAACGACTTCGACGACTACTGCCTCAGCTCGCCGGCGATCTCCGATGGGCAGATCTTCATTCGGACGACCGGGTATCTCTACGCGATTGGGGAGCGGCGATCCTCATCCTGACGGGGCTGACTCGACCACGGTCCACACAAAGTCTTGAGAGCCTGTTTCTCTTAGTGGGCGGGTCCTGTATTAGACGGGGCTGACTGCCCCGGGCCCCGTCGCGGTCACTCGCGGGGGCCCAGTGCCCCGCTCCGTTCCCGCGGGGCGCGCCGTGCGCGCCCAGTCGATTGGTCCGATACTTGCTGAGTACGGCGCAAGGAGACACGCATGTCGATCACCTACTCGCGAACACGAGCCACCGTGGCGTGGCCCGTTGCCGTTGTTGCAGCGCTGGTGGTTACACAGGGGCGTCTGCTCGATGTCGATGCGTCGGCCCAGCCGGGGAACGACGCGCCGGTGCCGATTCGCAACGATGTCGCCCGTCCGCTTGGACCCGACGACGAACTGCTGATGCTACGTACCACCGGCTGCGGAAGGGTGCCCACGAGCCGTTCTTCAAGCTGAGCGAGATCGGCGTCTGGCCGTGGTTCGCGCGAATTGGCGCTCGGATGACGGGGCAGTGGGTCGTCGTCGCCCCCGCCGGTCGGCGACAGCGACTTCGAAGACACTCTTTGCGAGATCAACCGCGACGGTCGCAGGACGCATGATGGTCTCCTCTCCGGTTTGTGGTTTCCGGTCCGCTTGCCACGGCCATGATGCCGCAACAAAGGACCGGGAGGAGTCCAGTCCATGACCAGCTCGCCTCGAGGAGCATCCGGCACTCGGAGGAACGGGAGGCTTCGTCTCGCCAAAGGCAAATGGTTTCTTCCGGGACATGGGCCGCCGGGTGCGATGCCGTTCTCCGTCTGCGATCACTCTGGCGACGGGCGCGACCTGAACTGAAACGTGCGACTAGGGTCCTCTACACTACGCCGTGGCCGTGAAACCGGCGAATATCGTCGTCGGAATACCCGACGTCACGCAGCACGTCGTCCGTATGCTCCCCGAGGAGCGGCGGTGCCGTCGAGATCCGGCCGGGCGTGTCACTCAGCTCGATCGGCTGACCAATCATCGTCACGGTCTCGGCGGTCGGATGCGGTCGTTCGACGATCTTGCCCCGCTCGGTGAGCTGTGGGTTCGTGCAGACTTCCCCGACGTTGCGAATCCGCCCGCAGGGCACCCCTGCCGAGCCGAGCAGGTCCATCCACTCCTGTGTCGTTCGGCGTGCGGTCAACTCGACGATGATCGGTACCAGCGTCGCCCGATGCGTGACCCGCTCCGGCGCGGCCGCGAACCGCGGGTCGTCTCTCAGGTCAGGGCGCTCGATCGCGTCGCAGTAACGGACCCAGAGCGCGTCGTTGGCGATCCCGAGGTTGATCCAGCCGTCCTTCGCCCGCAGCGTCTGATACGGGACCACTGACGGATGGTCGTTGCCGCGCCGGGTCGGGCTCTCGCCAGACGCGAAGTAGATGCCGGTGTTGTAGGTCAGGAGCGACGCGACGGCGTCGAGCATCGCCACCTTCACGTGCTGGCCACGTCCGGTATCGCGGCGGACATAGAGTGCGAGCAGAATGCCCTGCGCCGCCATCAGACCAGACGAGAGGTCGGCAATGGAGGTGCCGATCCGCGTCGGAGGACCGTCGGCCTCGCCGGTCAGGTCCATCAGCCCTGACTCGCCCTGCACGATCAAGTCATATCCCGGTCGGGTGGCGTCCGGACCGCTGTCGCCGAAGCCGGAGATCGAACAGTAGACCACACGAGGGTGTCGCGCCGAGACCGCGTCAAAGCCGAAGCCCAGACGTTGCATGGCGCCCGGTCTGAAGTTTTCGATGACGACGTCGGCGGTGCCGAGCAGCCGCCAGAGTATCGCCTTTCCGTCGTCACTCTTCAGGTTGACCGTGCAGCTTCGCTTGTTGCGGTTGATCGACAAGAAGTAGGGAGATTCGCCTCCGAGGAACGGTGGACCGAAGGCGCGCGACTCGTCGCCGCGTCCTGGCTCCTCGAGCTTGATGACGTCGGCTCCCATGTCGGCGAGCGTCATCGTGCAAAACGGACCGGAGACGACACGGCTGAGGTCGATGACGCGGATGCCGTCGAGCGGAGTCATGGGCAGGATTCTAGTGGAGTGATCGCCGAATGGTGAGACTGAGACTGAGTCACATTCTCACGTCGGCCAGCGCCCGCGGTTGCGGCGTATCCTAGTGAGGTTCCACCACTACCGGCAAGGAGGGTATGTCGTGAAAGGCCAGTCTGAGATCATCGATGCCCTGAATGGGGCGCTCACGATCGAACTTACCGCGATCAACCAATATTTCTGTCAGTCGAAGATGTGCGCCGATTGGGGGTTTCACAATCTGGCGAAGAAGCACCGCGAAGAGTCAATCGGTGAGATGAAGCACGCTGAGCAACTGATCGAGCGCATTCTGTTTCTGGAAGGTGCGCCGGAGATCGCTCGCTACGACGTCATCCGCGTCGGCACCGATGTGAAGGAGCAGTTCGAAAACGACCTCAAGCTCGAGATGAACGGCGTCAAGGAATACAACGCCCTGGTCGCGCTCGCGGTGAAGCTCGGCGACAATGGGACGCGCGAGCTTGCGGCGCCGATTCTCACCGAGTCCGAGGAGCACGTCGACTGGCTGGAGACGCAGCTGTTTCGCATCGAGAAGGTCGGGATCGAGAACTATCTAGCGGAGCAGATGGGCGGACACGAGGCTTAACCGCTCGTCGCGCGCGCGTGCGCATCGAGGATGTGCTTGAGCTCCTGATGGCAGGCGGTACAGCCGTCGCCCGCGCCGATGGCACGGCGTAGGTCGCGAAGCGTCCGAATGTCACGGGTCGCGAGCGTCGCCAGCAACTGACACTCCGTGACGTGGAGGCAGCTGCAGATCTCGCGGTCGCGGGCAGCTGCAGCGTTCATGGGCGCCGGCGGCGCCTGCACATCCATCCCTAGATCCTACCTCCGGCTGATATTGAGACGCAATCTCATTTGTGAGGCCCGAAGAACCCCGCTACGAATTCGCCGGTATTCTTACGCGACCCGCCCGTTCCGATGAAACACTGGCTCCTCGGCGCTGCCGTCCTCACGCTCTATTTCCTGCATCAGGACTACTGGTTCTGGCACAGTGCCCGGCCGCTCGTCTTTGGCTTCCTCCCGATCGGGCTCTTCTACCACGCTGTCTATTCGCTGGCGGTCGCCGTCCTGATGTGGGCGCTCATTCGGTTCGCCTGGCCCGATCATCTCGAAGCTGAAGACGAGAAAACTCCGTGATCCCCGCGCTCGTCGTCTTCGCGTATCTCGGCGTCGTCCTCTACATCGGCATCTTCGCCTTCCGCCGCGGTTCCGGCGGCGGGGCCGCCGAGGGTTTCTTCCTGGCGGATCGGTCGCTGGGGCAATACGTCTTCCTGCTGTCGCTCTTTGGCACCAATATGACGGCGTTTACGATCCTCGGATCGGCCGGACATGCGTTTGCGAACGGCGTCGTCACCTACGGACTGATGGGCTCGTCGTCGGCGTTCCTCATCCCGCTGACGCTGTATCTCTTCGGGACGCGGGTCTGGGCGCTCGGGAAGCGATATGGGTTCATCACCCCGGTGCAGATGTATCGCGATCGGTGGGAGTGCGGTCACATCGGCACCGCCATCTTCGCGATACAGGCGATCTTGCTCGTGCCCTACATCGTGATCGCGGTGATGGGGGGGGGGACGACCCTGAGCGCCGTCAGTGGCGGCCTCGTGCCGTATTGGTTCGGCGGCCTGATCGTGGCGGCGGTGGTCATGAGCTATGTGTTCTTCGGCGGCATGCGCGGAACCGCATGGGTCAACACGTTCCAGACGGTGCTGTTCCTCACGTTCGGCGCGGCGGCCATCATCTTTATCGGGGTGAGCATCGGCGGGTTCCCGCAGGCGATGACCCGACTGCTCGACTCGCCGGATACGGCGTCGCTTCTCACCCGCGAGCGTGTGTCGCCGCGGTTCTTCTTCAGCTACATGCTGATTCCGCTCTCCTCGATCATGTTTCCGCACATCTCGATCTTCTGTCTGACCGCGCGCAAGATGAGCCAGTTCAAGAAGACCGTGATCTTCTATCCGCTCTGTATTCTGGCCATCTGGCTTCCATGCACGTTCCTGGGGCTCACCGCCAACGCGATGGCCGATGTGCCCGGGATCGACGCCAAGCTCGAAGCTCGGGCGACACTCACCGCCGAGCGCGAGGCGCTGTCGGGGGCGGAGACGGCTGAGCTGCAGCGTGCGGCGGCCGGCGACGACGTCATCATCTTGATGCTCGAGCACTATGCGCCGCTCTGGCTCGTTGGCTTGCTCGGAGCCGGGATCATGGCGGCGGTGATGGCGAGTGATTCAATGATTCTGGCGCTCTCGACCATGTTTGCGGAGGACGTGTTCGCGTACTACGGCGGTGCGGCGCGGTTTGGGCCGGCGGTACAGGTACAAACCGGCCGAATCTTCGTCGTGGTGATCGCGCTCGTCGCGTTCCTCATTGCGCTTCAAGCTCCCCCGAGCATCTTCGGCATCGCCGTCCAATACGCCTTTTCCGGGTTTACGACACTCTTGCCGCTGCTCATCGCGGCCCTCTTCTGGAGGGGGAGCACCAAGTGGGGGGCGCTTGCGGTCGTCATCTGGACCGCCGTGACGATGACCGCGGTCGCGGTGCTCCAAGGGGTCGTGCCGGCGCCGCCACCTGGTACCGTCGTGTCGGTGTTGACGATGGGCGACGTTGATCTCGTGACCCGAACGCCGAGCGGCACCGATGTGCTCGGCTTCATGCCGGTCTTGCCGATGTTGGTCGGCTCGTCGCTGCTGATGATCGTGGTGTCGTGGCTGACGCCGAAGCCGGCGGCGAAGACGCTCGCGCGTTATTTTAGTCAGACGGGGCCGGCGGCCCCGAGCCCCGCCGCCGGCACTCGCCGGGACCCCTTCGCCCCACTCCGTGCCGGCGGGGGCGCGCCGTGCGAGCCCTGATCCTTATTCAGGCGACCGAGTGGCGTGGGGCATCGGGGCCCCACTAACGAGGGAGCCAGGGGGTCTGGGGGAAGCGTCGGCGCGGCAGCATTAGCGGTGACGGCGATATTCCCCAGGTCTGAACATGGCCCGGTAGAACAGCGTGTCGAGACCGTGGAACGTCCCGCGGCGCTCGAAGCTCATCAGCTGATCGAGCAGACGGATCGACGCACAGTTCGCACCGTCGGTCGCGGCGACGATCTCCGGGGACCGAAGCGTGTCGAACGCGTACCGGAGCGCGGCCGACACCGCTTCCGACGCGTACCCGTGACCCCATGCCGAGCAGGTCAAGCCGAAGAGACTCTCCGGGGCGTCGCGCCACTCGGCCGCCCGAAACCCGCAAAAGCCGATGAGTGGCGAGTCGGCGTCAGGATGGATCGTCCAGATTCCGTAGCCATGGCGCCGCCACTCCGTGTCGCTGCACGTCACCACCTCCGCCGCTCGGTCCATCGGGATGACCAGGTCATCCCAGAGGTGGCGGCGGACGTCGGGCTCGGTCCAGAGCCATTGCAGCGGCTCGATATCTTCGGCCGTCGCGGGACGGAGCGCGAGCCGATCGGTCTGTAGGGTGACGGGCGCGTGTACCGGGTGGTCAGATGTTACTCGTGACCGCCAGAGTCGAAAAGCTTGCGCGCCGCCGCACGCGACGGCGGCTTGTAGGTTGCGCGGATGATGATGCGTCCCTCCTCGACATCGACCGCGACGTCGCCATCGTCTGCGACGTTGGTTTTGTCGAGGATCTCTTTGGGGAGACGGATGACGCGGGTGTCGCCCATCCGGACGACGCGGGTGTGGAACGACATAGCTCAGCTTCGCTCAGGGCTCCTAGCGTAGCAGGAAGGTGGCAGCCGTGATGCCGACCATCGAGAGCACGAGTGCGAGCTTCACCGCCGTGCCGAGCACGAACCCGAGCCACGCGCCGGCCCCGGCCCGCGCCGACTGCGTCAGATCGCGCCGACTGACGAACTCGCCGGCGACGGCGCCGACGAACGGTCCGATCAGCAGACCGACAATGCCGAAGACGAGGCCGACGAGAGTCCCGATGATGACGCCGACGATGGCCGCCCGGCTGGCGCCGGCGTATTTTGCGCCGAGCGCGGTCGCACCGAACTCCACCCCGTAGCACGCAGTCGTGATCACGGTCAGCAGGGCCAGGGTGCCGAATCCGACACGGGCGAAATTATCGAGCCAGGCGAGGCCGACCAGCCCGGCGAAGACGAGCACCGCTCCCGGAAGGCCCGGCACAACGGTGCCGACGCCGCCGATGAGGACGACGATCACTGCGAGTGTCGCGAAAACGATGGCCACCACGACGCGGACCGTGATTAGGCGAGGGCCCCTGACGCGTCGCTCCACGCGCCTTGCGTGACTGAAGGATGACCTCGGTGACGACGAGCGGGAGCGACCAGCAGAGCCAGGCGGCCGCGGTCAGTTGCTCCTGAATCGTGCCGACACCCCCGACTTGAAAACCGCCGACGAACAGGCGGAAGAAGACGAATGCAAAAATTGCCACGTAGCTGCGAATCATCCACTCCCGGTGCTGTGGGATCTGCCGGCGACGAATCGCGAGGTAGGCCATCCTGGTCGTGAGCAGCCAGGCCACCGCGAGCGCGACGAGCCCGAGCCCAAACACCCAGCCCGGCCACCGGCGTCGCGGCGAGCCGAAACGCAACCATCGCGTTCACGAAGACCGCGCCCATGTAGATCTTGCCCATTGTGCGGTGCAGCGCCATCCACCGGCGCGCGAATCCAAGCCATAACTGCACCGGTCCGGTCAGCAGCGCCACTGTGCCGAAAGCGACGTGCAGCACGATCCACGTGCGCTCCTCGGCGTAGATGTTCATCGTCTCGGCGGTGAGCGTCAGGTAAAGGAAAGGAGAGTGATGAAGAACCACGCCGCCGCGGCAGCCAGGAAGACGACCCCCATCCAGGTCGTGCGTGCAGTCGAGATCCAAGAGGTCGCGGTCGGCTCGCTCAGTGTCGCAGTACCGCTCATCGCTCGCCTCCTTACGAGGAGATCACGGTTTGCCGAAACCCACCAATACCGGGGAAGGTAGCACGGTCGCCGAGCTCATGCTCGATGCGCAAGAGACGATTGAATTTAGCGGTGCGCTCGCCACGGCATCCCGAACCGGTCTTGATGTGCCCGCATCCGGTCGCCACGGCAAGGTCGGCGATGAACGTGTCTTCAGTCTCGCCCGATCGATGCGACATATAGGCGCCGTAGCCGTTTTGTTGCGCGAGGCGAACCGTCTCGAGCGTTTCGGAGACCGTGCCGATCTGATTGAGCTTGACCAAGATCGAATTCCCAACCCCGCGGTCAATTGCCTGCTGCAGGATCGTCGGGTTGGTGCAGAAGATATCGTCGCCCACCAGCTCGATCCGGTCGCCAAGGCTGCTCGTGAGCGTTGCCCAGCCGTCCCAATCGTTCTCCGCGAGCGCGTCTTCAATCAGCACAATCGGATACCGATCGATCCAGGAGCGCCAGAGTTCGATCATCTCGGCGCTGCTCCGCGCTGATTGATCCGACTTGAAGGCGACATATTTTCCGTCCCGCCACATTTCGCTCGTGGCGGGGTCGAGGCAGAGCGCAATGTCGGCCCCCGGACGATACCCAGCTTTCTCGATCGCGGCAATGATGAGCTCGATCGCTTGTTCGTTGCTGGCGAGGTCGGGCACGAATCCTCCCTCATCACCGATCCCGGTCGACTTGCCCTGCTCCTTGAGGAGGGCGCGGAGGGCGTGGAACGCTTCAATCCCCATGCGGAGCGCGTCGGCGAAAGTGGTCGCGTTGTGCGGCGCGATCTTGAACTCCTGAAAGTCGACCGTGTTGTCGGCGTGGCGTCCACCGTTGATGACATTGAGACATGGCACCGGGAGCACCGCGGCATCGTCTCCGCCAAGCTGGCGATACAGCGAAACGCCGGCGGATGCGGCGGCGGCGCGCGCCGCCGCCATCGAGACGCCGAGGATGGCGTTGGCCCCGAGGCGCGATTTATTGGGTGTCCCGTCGAGGTCGATCATCCGTTGGTCGAGGCCACGTTGGTCGGCGGCGTCGTGCCCAGCCAGCGCGGCGTTGATCTCGGTGTTGACGTTGGCGACCGCCCGCTGAACACCCTTGCCGCCGTAGCGGCTCCCGCCATCACGCAGCTCCGTCGCCTCGCGTTCACCGGTCGACGCGCCGGACGGGACACGCGCCTCGGCGAGCGTGCCGTCCTCGAGATGGACCCGCGCCTCAACCGTCGGGTTGCCGCGTGAGTCGATGACCTCCAGGGCATCAATGGTGCGAATCTTCATAGCCGACGATCGTAACATCGCCGGCTCCCGTTATGCCCGTCTGAAAATGCGCGTGGCGCTGGGGTTCGGGGCGCAGCCCCTAATCCCAGAACTCACTTGGGTTGGCGGCGTCTGGCGCCGAACTGGGCGGCGAGGGCCAGGCGCGACGAGGGAGTGTGGTGAACCCACATGACTGAGGAGCAACGCCGCCCTCGTCGTTCAGAACAAGCCAGCAGCGTCAATCCAAGTGAGTTCTGGGATTAAGATGAGTTTCTCGACTGCTGCGGCGTTACGCGTGCTCCCGCACGACGGTCTCGTTCAGCGTCACCCCGTAGCCCGGTCCATCGGGCACCCGCAGGATCCCGTTCGAGATCCGCTCGGGCGGATCGACGAGATCGCCGCGCCACGGCACCTCGTTCCACTGGTACTCGAGGATGTCGAAGTTCGGCAGGCCGGCGCACACCTGCGCCGACACCATCGTGCTGACTGGGCCACTCGGGTTGTGGGGCGAGACCAGCACGTCGTGCAGCTCCGCCACCGTCGCAATCTTGCGAAGCTCGGTCACGCCGCCGCAGTGCTTGACGTCGGGCATGATGATATCGACCGCGCGCTCGCGGCAGAGAGGGGCGAAGCCATCGACGCCGAACAGGAACTCACCGCCCGCCATCGTTTGGCTGATGCCGTTCTTGATGGCGGTGGTGCTCTCGAGATCGGTCGGCGGCACCGGCTCCTCGTACCACGAGAGCTGCTGAGGCTCGAGTCGCTTGGCGACGTCGATCGCGAGGGCGACATCGAAATTGCTGTGCACGTCGATCTTGAGATCGACGTCCGGGCCGATCGCCTGTCGCATCGCTTCGATGCAGGCGATACCGAGCTCGGTGGCCGCGTCGAGGTCGGCGCGCGGCTGGTCGAGTGAGGGGAAGCCGTCGAACGGCGCGGCCTTGATCGCGCGAAACCCATCGGCGACCGCCTGTCGTGCGCTCGCCGCGAAGCCGTCCGGTCCACGATCCGCCGTGGCCCGATTGATATTGGCATAGACCGGCAGCTCGCTCCGTAGCCGGCCGCCGACGAGATCGTAGACGGGCGCCCCGAGCGCCTTTCCGACGAGATCCCACTGAGCCTGCTCGATGGCGCTGAAGGCGGTCGCCAGCCGGCGGTCGTCCGTACTGGCGGCCGGCCATCCTGCCTGTCGGTAGCGTTCGATCTCGAATGGGGAGCGATCACGTGCGAGGTCGAAAAACTGCGCGAGCTCCGGGAGACTGTCGATGCGCCCCATCGAGGCTTCGCCCAGACCGGTCTGTCCATCATTCGTCGCCAGGCGAACGAAGAGCCAATTTGTCCGCCGCGTCGCGCGAACGACGATCACGTCCATGTCGGTGATCCGAAGGCCGAGCTCAGGTTGACCGAGCGGCAGTCTCGGCCGGGCCGCCGCAGGCACGTACGGGAGCGCGACGAACGCAGGAACCGCGCCAAGAA
Organism: Vicinamibacterales bacterium; assembly: GCA_963662965.1. Classification (GTDB taxonomy): domain Bacteria; phylum Acidobacteriota; class Vicinamibacteria; order Vicinamibacterales; family UBA8438; genus DTWD01. The sequence goes on from OY759970.1 coordinate 3,206,501, forward strand.
AGCAGCGGCGGGAGAAGCCGGTCCTCATGATGCGATCTCCATCAGCGGTCGGGCCACCATTGTGCGACACGTCACTTTACGCGACACAGCGCGACGTCGTCCGCCGGGAACTCGACGTCGACATTCCAGCGTCGAGCGATCCAGCGGAACGTCTCGCGACTATACAGGCAGACGTGCGTCGGATCGCGCACGTACCGTGACTTGGCGAACGACGGGATGTTCGACACCCACTTGGTCATCACCGCGAGCCATCCGCCCGGTGTGACCGCGCTGAACAGCCGTTCGAACTCTTTGGCCGGCGCGTGCAGATGCTCGACCACCTCGGTGGCGGTCACGAAGTCGTACCGCCGCGTCCAGACCGCGTCGTCTGGAGCGTAATAAATGTCGTAGAGGTCTACGTCCATGCCGGCTTCGCGCAGGAGTTCGGCGAGTGCTGGCCCGGGGCCGCAGCCAAAATCGAGCCCGTGCGCGCCGGGTGCCAGCCGGTCAAGGAGCGGCGTCGCCAGCGTGCTGAGGAACGCGCGGTAGCGCGCGTCCGATGGGTTGTTCTGGTGCTGGTCGTAGCGCGCCCGTTCGGTGCGTGGGTCCGGATAGTCGGAGGGTGCCACGAAGACGAGCGCACACGTCGCGCACCGCCAGAATCGGCGCGCCGGGTGCTCGTGGTATGCGGACGCCTCGGGACTGCTGCACAGCGGACAAAGGGGCGCGGTCATCCCGCGACTAGTGGGCCACTAATGGCTCATCGAGTGGAGCAGCATGTTGATGCCGAGCGCGTAGCCGTCTGGCGAGAACTGATCGAAGAAACGTGGGTCGTCGGCCTCGCGCTCCCACGCATCGGCGACGTCGGTGTTGTACGTCATGATGACCAGAAAGCGACCGTGCTCGTCGGTGATCGCTCGGAGGTGCGCCACGTCGCTATCGCGTCCTCGCTCCGAGGTGGTCCGACCACCCGAGCGATACCAGAACTGGATCGAGGTGATCTGCGGCACCTTTTCGACGTGCGTCCATGCACGAAAGACCGGGTGGTCGAGTGGCACGTCGCGAATCGGATATTGCGACGGCGGGAGGACACGCCCGATCTCGCTCACCCAGTGGTCCCACGCCCGCGGTCCCCAGAAGTCATCGACCCAGAGAAACCCGCCCTTCAAGAGGTACTCCCGAAGCCGCACGGCCTCGGCCGTGGTGATCCCGATCGTGCCGACGTCCGCCGCCATGACGAACGGGCAGTGGAACAGCTCGTCATCGGTGAGTCGGACCACCCAGTGGTTCGGTTCGCCGTACCGGTCGGTGCTGATGCTCGTGGTCGTCAGGTCGTCGAGCCGATGCATCAGGTTGATGCCGGCGTAGGGGTAGTCGGTCGACCACCCCATGCCGAGTTGCTCGTACCGGACCTGGTCGTACATGAGCTTGCAGAAGGTGAAGTCGCGGTCGGGCATCGACGGCGGAGGAAAGCGCGGCGGCATGTTGCCCTCACCGACGCCCCATCCCCACTGCGCAAAGCCGACCGCCAGCAGAGCGGAGAAGAAGAACGCAACGACGAGAACCGGGACTCGGCGTGCCACGCTACTCAGAGGATAGCTCACCTGATGGACCTTGTCCGAGCCGGTAGTCGCGCAGCGCGGCCACCCCTTCCGGATTCGCGTCGAGCTCCTAATCCCAGAACTCACTTGGGTTGACGGCGTCTGGCGCCGAACTGGGCAGCGAGGACCAGGCGCGACGAGGGAGTGTGGTGGGCCCACATGACTGAGAAGCAACGCCGCTCTCGTCGATCAGGACAAGCCAGCGGCGTCAACCCAAGTGAGTTCTGGGATTAGGCATACCGCGCGACACGCTTCAAGCGGATCGTCATTGTGCTCCGTCCGAGTTGCCAGCGATCGGCACGAGTTGCGACATCGGGGCGATACTATCCCACCGCTTTGCGTATGATTAGCGGGCTATGACCAGCACGTGTGCGTTTAGGACGGTCATTCTCGCGGTCGTGTTCGCCGTGCTCGCGGTTCCCGCGGCCGCCCAGCACGACCATGATGGCGAGTCCGGCACTGACGAAGATAATCTGCCCGAGAGCTTCCGCGAGCCGATCCCGTTGTATCCAAGCGCTCTCGGTGATCACACGCACGCGATCTCATCGTCGAACGCCGAGGCGCAGGCCTACTTCAATCAGGGCTTCCAACTCATGTACGCTTTCGCCAAGGAGGACTCGACACGCTCGTTCCGCGAGGCGTGGAAGCGTGACCCCGACTGCGCCATCTGCTACTGGGGTGAGGCCTGGTCGTGGGGGTCATACCTGAACGGCCCGATGCGTCCCTTTGAGGCGGTGCACGCCTACGCCGCCATGCAGGCGGCGGTGGCGAGACTCGACCACGCGAATGCGGTCGAGCGGGCGTACATCGAGTCGTTGCGGCCGCGCTACGTCGAGGATTTTGACCCCGAGAAACGGCGTGACCAGGACGAGGCCTATGCCGACGCGATGCGACGGCTGGCCGAGGCGTACCCCGACGATCTCGATGCGGTCACGCTGTATGCCGACGCGCTATTTCTGCTGGAGCCGCGGCGCGGCACACGTGACCTGAACGATCCCAACGTGCAGCGGCTCCACGGTGTCCTCGAGAGCGTGCTCGCGCGCAACATCAAGCACCCCGGCGCGTGCCACTTCTATATCCACGCTACCGAGTCGACCACCGACCCGGGAAGGGCGTCCGCGTGCGCCGAGTATCTGGGCGACGAGATTCCTGGCGCGAGTCACATCAATCACATGCCGTCGCACACCTGGAACGAAATCGGTCGGTGGGCCGACGGCGTGCGTTCCAACTTGCAGGCCTGGCACTCGGACCTGAAGGCCGACTCAGGGGAAGGCTTCGCGATCTACCCGAGTCACAACCTCCACATGCTGCTGTTCGCGGCCTCGATGGACGGGCAGGGCGCCATTGCGATCCAGGCGGGGAGGGACTACGCGAAGATCACCGACGACGCGGTGTATCACGTCCTCACGCTGCTTCGCTTCGGCCGGTTCGACGAGATCCCCGACGTGACCGCGCGGCCCGAGCAGGACGGGTCGGCCGGCCTGTGGGACTTCGCGCAAGGCTACGCGCACCTGAGGAACGGCGACGCCGACTTCGCCCAAGTCTATCTCGACCGGATCATGGCGCTCGCGGAGACGACGACCGCACGTTTTCGCTTCGACGAGGCCAAGCTGCTGCTCCGCATCGTCGGCGGCATCCTCGAAGGCGAGATCCACCGCGACGCTGGCGATCTCACGGCGGCGATTCACGCCTTCGAGCGGGCGGTCGAGGTTGAGGATCAGTTGGAGTATTCGGAGCCCGAGCCGCTGCCGTTTTCCGCGAGGCACTGGCTCGGCGCGGCGCTGCTCGAAGCAGAGCGGTACGCCGATGCTGAGCAGGTGTACCGCGCTGAGTTGCAGGACCATCCGCACAACGGATGGTCGCTCTTCGGTCTCAAGGCGGCGCTTGGCGGGCAGGGTCAATCATTGCCCGACGTCGACGCCGATTTCGAGCAGAGCTGGGGTCGTTCGGACGTCTGGATTACCGCGTCTAAATTTTGACGAGGCTGGCTGCCCCGAACCCCGCCGCCGGCACTCGCCCCCCCCCCCCCCCCCCCCCCCCCCCCCCCCCTACGCCACGCTCCCTGCCCCGGCAGGGGCGCGCCGTGCGCGCCCTGGCGACCTCGCTCGCAGGTCACAGAAGCCACTGCCGCTCGGTCGCCTCCTTCGTCCCAGGGGGTTCATGGTGCCAGTAGCTGTGCGTCGAGCACGACGTGCTTGATCCGTTCCCGGCGCCAGGTATAGGTGACGTGCACCAGGCCGTCGGCGGTCTGGATGACCGCCGGGTAGGAGTATTCGCCGGCCGCATCTTCCAAGAGGTGCATCTGCCGCCAGGCCTGTCCGTCGGTCGAGAGTGCGACCGCGAGCTGGCGCCGTCCGCGACCGGTCGGGTTGTAGACCAGGAGAAACTGCCCATCTCGCAGCCGGAGCGCATCGATGCCGGCACTGGGATTCGGCAATGCCGTGCGCGTCATCGGAGCCCACGTACGGCCACCGTCTGACGACCAGGCCTCGGTAATCACTTGCTGCTGGCTACGGCAGAGCACCTGGAGACGAGTGCGGGAGTGGACGAGGATGGTCGGTTGAATCGCGCCGAACTCATCGCCGTCGTTCAGCGGTACTGACCGCCACCATCGGTGGGACGATCCGAGCGCGCCCAGGCTCCAGTCGCCGTCTGGCTCAGGCGTAAACCGCTCCATGTGCGCCACCCAGCCGTCGTGCTCGGTGCTCGACCCGGCAAGGAGCGTGCCGTCGTCACGCTCGACTGGCTTGGCCCGAATCGGCCCGAGGATTCCGTCAGGCAACCGCATCGCCTCCGACCATGTTCGACCGCGGTCATCCGACGACCGCACGAGACCCCACCACGCTCGCGGGCTCGGACCGACCTTGTAGAAGAGCAGAAGCGGACCGGATGATGGTTGGAACAAGACGGGGTTCCAGCAGGGGTGTTGGGTGCCGTCGGGCTGGACGCCGTCGGCGACCTCGATCGGCGTCGACCAGGTGCCATCCTTGTGACGGGCGACCCAGATTCCGACGTCGTCGTTGCCTTCCGCGGTGCCGCCAAACCACGCTGACACGAGGCCCTGGTCCGTCTCGACGATGGTCGAGGCGTGCGCCGACGGAAACGTCGCGTCTTCGTAGATGAACTCGGAGCGGACGATCACCTCTTGCGCCCAGCCGCTCGTTGTCACCCCACTGACGATGACGAGGCTGACGACGAGCGGACTCGCCCACCGCGCGCGAGACGCCGGCGTCATTCCTCTAGAGTCTCCTACAGCTCATCCGTGACGAGGCCGCAGCAGGTGTTAGCGGCTACTTCAACTGCGAATAGTCGGTCGCGTCCATCCAGACCCGGTCGACTTTCTCGACGATGCGGCCATCGCGTTGCGACTCCTCGGCCACCCGCTGCCACTCGGGATCCCCACCGAACGCCTTCCAGCTCGCTTCGGCCGCGTTGCGGCTGTCGTGCGCCAAGACGTAGATCAGGGTGTTCTCCGAGAGCGGCGCATCCTGCGGCGTCCAGTAACCGATGCTTGTCATGCCGTGCTTTTCGAAGATTCGTATCGTGTGGTCGCGGAACCTGCTGTTCAGCGCATCCAGACGACCCGGATTGGCGGTGTAGGTCCTCAGCTCGAAGATTCGGTTCGACTGGGCTTCGGCCACGCTCTTGAGCTGGGCGATGTTTCCGACCACAAATCCGAGGCCGAATACCATCAGGCCGGCGATGACGAGGGTCCGTTTGCTCTTCAACATGCTGCTACTCCTTGGGGCGATTTCGCCCCTGGTCTGAATTTAGTTCGCAGGGTAACGCTCGACGAGGCGCTGCCGGTCGCCTGGGGTTAGACGCATGTACACTGGCCGGTCGACCGCCAGCTCGGTGGTCCGGCAGGGACCGCACATCAGCGACGCCGGGTCATCGTTGTGGGAGAGGCCGAGGGTGTGCCCGAGCTCGTGGGCAATGATGTTCCGTGCGATGTTTGGATTGCGCGCCATCGCGTGGCGGTCTTCCTCGATCGCGACGAAGTGTCCGGGGCGCCGAGGCAACGGCCAGGCGAACGACATCAGATCCTGACGTGAGAGCAGGACGACGACGCTGGCGCCGAAATCGGTGATCTCGGTTGGCGCATCGGGCTCAGACGGCCCTGGACGCAGGCGTCCGGCGCGATGCGAGATCGACCGCGCATAGTTTTCGAGCGCGCGTTCGACCGGCGACCCGACGATGACTTCCTCCGCGACCGTGACGCCGAGGCCGAGTTCGCGCGCCGTATCGTTCCAGAACTTCACCGCCTCGAGCGTCATTGGGAGTCGGACGTCGTTCGTATCGTGGCTGAGGATCACGACGCGGTGCTCGGCCACCTGCGCCGAGGCTGAGGGCGCCGGAGGAAGGCCCAGGAGCAGCGTCGCTGCCACCATCCGCGGCCATTGCTGAACGGCTGCGTGGAACGGGGCTGACCAGATAGTGCGCATGCGTGACCTGAGCCGGGAAACGAGTAGTGAGGCTACCACGTCCTGGCCTGCGCCATGTCGGAGCACGCTCTCCATCCACCGTCTCCCGCTACCTCGTGTCGCGTCTCCCTGGCTACCGGATGTACTTCGTCAGGCCGCCGCCCGCCGTGGCTCGGGAGATCGGTCCCTCCGCGCCATAGACGTTGCCGTCCGCGTCGACCGCCACCCCCTCGCCGGCGGCGCCGTGCGGTTCGCCGGTGTCATGCGGCGGAATGAACGCCGTCACCCGGTCCGCGTTCACGCTCCCGATACGGATACCGGTCTTCCAATCGGGGTGGCGCTCTGGGCTCGACTCCGAATCGATCGCGTACAGCATGTCGTCCGGAGTGATGAACAGCCCGCTGATCCGGCTGAACTGATAGTACGAATCGAGGTAGGTCCCGTCCTGGTCGAAGATCTGAATTCGGTGGTTGCCGCGGTCGGCGACGAACAGGCGCCCTTGCGAGTCCATCGCCAGCGCGTGCGGCGTCCGGAATTCACCTTCGCCTTCCCCGATTTCCCCCCACTCCTTGATGAAGGTCCCGTCCTGGTCGAATTTGAGGATCCGTCCGGTCTTGTCGGGAGGCTCCGCCCCGAATTGTCCGCTGTGGCCGTCGGCCACGAAGATGTCGCCGCTCGGCGCGGTGATGACATCGCACGGCTCATTGAGCTGTCCAGGCCCGCGCCCAGGCACCCCCGCCCGGCCAAGCCGCAGCAGGACGTCGCCGTCGGGGCTGAACTTGATCACCTGGTGTCCCTTGGTGCCGGCCTTGTTGCCCATCGAGTCGGTGACCCAGACGTTGCCGTCGCGGTCGACATGAATCCCGTGCGGCAGCACAAACTCGCCGGCGCCGAAGCTGGTCATCACCGCTCCGGTTTCTCGGTTGAGCTTCACGATCGGGTCGACGCCGGAGGTGTCGCACCCACCGGTGAGGCCGACGGCGCCGCAACGGTCATACGCCCAGATGTGTCCTTCCGGACCGATGTCGACGCCGGCGGTCGATCCCCACTCGCGCCCATCGGGGAGTGGGCCCCACGCGGTGACCACGGTCGGGTTGGGATTCGGCAGGCTGCCCGTGGCCGGGTCGTTGACCTCCTGTGTCACGGCGCTGCCGGTCAAGACGGCCACGCCGATGAGGCCGGCCAGAAGCATCGAGCGAGGTGGATCAGGCGTGGCCATGGCAAATCTCCTTCGTGGCTACGAGCGCGGACTCTCGGTGCCAGCGCGACTTCCACCACCGGCCCCGAGCCGCTCGAGCAGCAGCGGGCCGGCGAACGACCAGTGCATCGGCTCGTAGAAGAGCGCGGCGCGGTTCGCACCGCGGAACTCATAGCTCCGGACGTCGTCGCTGGCGTGCAGATTGACGGAATGCAAGAGCTGGTGAGCGAATTCGTGGGCTGCGACGCGGCCGATCCCACGACCGATCCCGTCGATCATGACGCCGCGCGTGGCGTCCGGCGGGGCGTTGCCCAGCGCCCGACTTGCGACGGCGGCGAAGCTAATCGAGCCCTCGCCACCGAACGCTCCCATCGAGACAGACTCCGCGACGGCGAACTTGCGCCATCCCCGTCGTGACGGGAACTCTTGTTGCACACGCACGCGGTAGCGCGCGCCCGGCTCGTCAGAAAACGTGATCCCGAAGCCGGCGAACGCCTTCGCCAGCTCGGCGGGTGCCGCCGCCTCCACGGTGCGTCGTTCGGCGGTGGACAACGGAGCGCCAAACGCGTCGCCGAAGCTCGGCACGGCGAACGCCACCTCGTCGAACCAGAAGCGCGCCGTGACGGTCTTCGAGAGCGGCGCATGCTGGAGCAGCAGCGCCGCCGCGACCACGACGATGGCCGCGGCAACGCCCAGCGTCGCTTGGGCATGGTTCATGGCTGCGTTTGCCCTGGCTACGCGCTGCGCAGAAACTCGAGCAGCAGACGCACGGTGTGGTCAGGCTGCTCCTGTTGTACCCAGTGACCGGCACCGTCGACAAAGTGCACACCGCGGATGTCGGTGCACGCCTGCTCCTGCATCCGCTCGAGTGAGCCCGGTCGTTGATACGCCCCCCAGTCGCTCGACCCGGCGATGAAGAGCGACGGGATGTCGATCGTGCGCCCGGCGAATGTACGCTGCTCGGCCGAGAACACGCCCGAACGATAGTGCTGCAAGCCGCCCTGGAACCCGGTGCGGCCGTATTCCTCGCTGTAGACGCGGAGCTCGCGGTCGGGCAGCCATTCATTCGCGGCGATCTCGGCCGCGGTCGGCATCACCTTCGCCACCGTCTCCGCCATCCCCATGTCGAGGTCCATGATGTAGTACGTCGGCATCTTGGCGACCTCGCTGGCCGACCACGACGCGAGCCGGTATGGCTTGTTTTCCGCCCAGTCGGCGCTCTTGTGGTGGTAGTACGCGCGAATGAAGTCGTGGACCCCCTGCGCGGCGTGCCACATGTTCTCGTTCGCCTCCCGGGTGCGGTAGTAGCGCTGGTAGTGCTTTCGCGGCCGGGACAATCGCGCCATGTCGTCGTAGATGCTCGGTCCCGCTGAGGCGGCGGTCGACGGCGGATCGTCGGCGGTATCGAACGGCAACGTCGGCGTGCCGCCGAACGGCGCGCTCATCAACGCGACGGCTTGGAAGATGTCAGGACGGGTGACGGCGCACCAGGCGGCGATCGGCGAGCCAAAGTCGTGTCCGATGACGGCGTCGACGGTGCGGTAGCCGTAAGCCGAGACGAGCGCGAGTGCGTCGCGGACGACGTTGAGGCGGCTGAACGACCGCAGATCGCCGTCGTACTCGGAGTCCCATCCGGTCGTGCGCCCATACCCCCGCTGGTCGGGAGCGATGACGTGGTACCCAGCCTCGGCCAGCGGAGTGATGATGTGACGCCAGCTGTAGGCCAGCTCCGGAAACCCGTGCAGCAACAGCAGCAGCGGTCGGTCGCTGTCTCCGGCCTCGAGAACATGCATCGAGAGGCCGTTGATGTTGTGAACGATGCGCGACCGTACGCCGGTGGGGAGGACACTCCGGTCGTAGGGGCCAACTGGATCCGTTTGTGCGGCGGCACCGCGCGCCGCGGCGTGCACGCCGCTTGCGCCACTGAATCTGACGGTGCCGAGCGACGCCGACGCGCCGACGATGGCGCCCAGGCCGCGCATGACGGAACGCCTGGTCACCGGCGGAACTGCGATGGTGGGGTGGTCGTCGTGGTGTGCCATGTTCCTTGTCTCCGTCTGTGACATCGTGTCGCGGGTCAGCGAGAGAGCGATCCCTGGTCGAGCAACGCCATCAGGGCTTCCGCACGTGCCAGCGGACCGTCTTGTTGCAAGAGGTCGAGGCGGCTGTTTGGGTCCATACCGAGAAACTGCGCCAGTCCGTTTACCAGCATCTCATCCGATAGCTCGTCTGGCGTCGGCGTTTGGTCCGGAGCGACAAACGACAGCAGTTCCAGGAGCAGTGGGCGGTGACCGCTCAGCACATCACGGTCGGCGTCGTCCAGCGCGTCGTCCAGGACGTCGATCGTCGCCACCCGGTACGACCGACTCTGGTCCTCGCTTGCAATCCGGAACCGCGCGAGCCCCTGCAGGACAATGTTGTACCGGCCGTCGGGCATCCGCTCGACATTCGAGATCACACCAGCACAGCCGATGTCGTAGACCGGCGGGTTCCCCGCATAGTCGTCCTCGTATCCCGGACGAAGCATCACCATGCCGATGATCCGGTCACCCTCGAGGGCGTCCGCGACCATCTCGCGATAACGCGGCTCGAAGATATGCAGGGGCCGCGAGGCGCCGGGGAAGAGCATGACGTCTTGTAACGGAAAGATCGGAATCGCCGACGGCAGCGCGGTGTCGCCTGGGTGTGATTGCCCGGACGGTGCGGCAGCCAGCCAGACCACGGCGAGAGTGGCGAGTGAGGCGGTGAGCTGGCCAACGCGGCTCGGCGTCATGAGTCTCTACGCGTGTGCTGATGATATCGCGGCCGAGCGCCGGTTCCGATACGTCACGCCGATCGGGACCACTATGACTGAGGCGCGTCGAATTCCAGCACATACGACTCCGGGAACGGGCCGCCCTTGTAATCGACGGCGCCGACCGGGCGCACGCCTGGAAGCTTCAGGAGGCGCTTGACGATTTCCGGCACCTGTTTGAAACTGCACACTCATGAGTGGAAAGTTCTCTCGTCTCTGCCCCTAGCCCGGCGGGCGGTTGACGGCGAGCACGCCGCCGAAGAGCACAACCCCTGCCAGATCGAACGGCGGGACACCGACGCCGGCGAGGCTCACCGTCGGCCCCGGCGCGAGCAGCAGCGCGGCCGCCCCGAAGACGGCAAACCGCAGGCCGACGCCGAGCGGGTAACGCAGCTGGCCGGCGATACCGGCGGCAAAACAGGTCACGCCGAGTGTCGCAATCCCGACCGGTACCAGCATCTCGAGCCAGCCGGCTGGCTCGCCGGTCGCGGTCATCATCAAGAGTTCCGGACGGTAGATGAACATATAGGGGAGCGTGAATCCGACCAGCGCGTATTTGAACGCCGCGACACCGGTCGGCATGATCTTCGTCCCCGCGATCGACGCCGCCGCGTACGCCGCCAGCGCGACCGGCGGCGTCACCATCGACATCATGCCGAAGTAGAAGATGAACAGGTGCGCTGCGAGCAGGTCGACGCCGAGATTCCCGAGCACCGGACCGATGAGGGTCGCCATCAGGAGATAGCAGACGGCCGACGGGAGGCCCATCCCGAGCACGATCGACGAGACCATGATGAGCACGAGCGCGAGAAACAGACTCTGTTCGGCGAGCGGGATGATCGTCGCGGGCAGTCGAGTGCCGACGCCGGTGAGCGTGACGGTGCCGATGATGATCCCGACACACGCCGCCGCGGCGACCAGCGGGACGACACCGCGGGCCGCGGTGATGAGCCCGTTGAGTGTTCGGCGCGGTTCGAGTCGCGTCACGGGGCTAAAGCTGCTGGTGATGACAATGGTGACGAGCGAGAGCGTGACCGCGCGGAACGCGGTGTAGCCGATGAGCAGAAAAAGAATGAGGCTGCCGAGCGCCGTCGCGAAGACAAGCCCTTCCATCCGCGAGCCGGGGGAGGCGGCAGTGTCATCGATGGCCGCGTCGTCCGCGTCCGTTCCCGGGATGCCCTCGGTTGCAATCGACATCCGGCGGGCGTGGAAGTGCACGATGAGGAGCAGCGACAGGTAGTACAGAATCGCGGGAATCAGCGCCGCGCGGACGATCTCGAGATATCCCCCTGGGGGCTGGACGATCTCGAGCATCATGTAGGCGCCGGCTCCCATCACCGGTGGCATCAGCGCGCCGCCCGAGCTGGCGGCGGCCTGGATCCCGGCTGCCGTGACCGGTTGAAAACCGGCGCTGCGCATCATCGGAATGGTGAATGTGCCGGTCGTCGCGGTATTCGCCACCGCGCTTCCCGAGAGCGACCCCATGAGGCCGCTGCTCAACACCGCCACCTTGGCCGGTCCACCCGGGCTCCGACCGAACACGCGCTGCGCGAAGTCGACGATAAAACGCGTCGCCCCGGTCGCCTCGAGAAACGCGCCGAAGATCACGAAGAGGAAGACATAGGTGAACATGACGCGCAGCGCGACGCCGAAGATGCCTTGGCTGTGCAGGAACGTCTGCGCGACGATCCGCTCGACGGTGTATCCCCGGTGGGGAAACAGCCAGTCGGGAAACGTCGAGCCGACGTAGGCATAGAGGAGAAACGCGCCGGCGAGCAGCGGCAGTGCCGCTCCCAGCGCCCGCCGCGCGGCCTCGACCACCAGCAGCAGGCCGAGGATTCCGATCGCCGTATCGACGGCCGTCTCAAGGCCGGCTCGGTTGCCGAGGGATTGCCCGTCGACCCACCACGACTCGAACATCGGGTCGGTCTGGACGACGATGTACCCGCAGCAGAAAACGGCCCCAAGGGCGAGCGCCACGTCCCCGATGCGGCTTGCGGTATTTGTCTTGAGGGATGGATGCAGCGGGATGTTCAGGAAGCAGATCGTCAGTCCGAGCAGCGCGAACAACGCGAGGCGGCTCTGCGGCGCCAACAGCGGGTAGTTCACCTCGACCAGGGTGAACACGCAGAGCACAACAGCGATGGCGCGGCTGACCAGCTGCCGGTGATCCGTAGGCGTCACGTCCGGTGTCACGGGCTCGTGTGGGGCGCGCTCCTTACTGCGGCCAGATCCCGATCTCGCGATAAAAGCGAATCGCACCGGGATGGAACTCGGTGCCGGTGTCGCGGACGACGTTGTTCGGGTTGATCGCCCGGCCGGCCGGGTGCTTCTCGACGACGAGCTCGCGGTACTCGTAGAGCAGCTTCGTCACCGAGTAGACCAGCTCCTCTGACGCGTCCGTTGAGGTGATGAAGTGCATCGACCCGACGTCGAGCCCTTCGAATGGTTCGCTCTGACCGCGGTAGGTGTCGGAGGGAATAGTGGCCGGGCGGAAGAAGACGTAATCGTCAATCAGTCGTTGCTTCTCGTCGTCGCCGAATGGGATAAAGGTGAGCTCCATCGACGCCGCCGCCTGCGTAATCGAGGCTGTCGGCACGGCGCCGCCGAGAAAAGCCGCGTCGGCCGATCCATCCATCAGCATGTCGACCGCGTCTTGCTGGATCGCATTCAGCGGGGAAAAGTCGTCATACGAAATACCGTGTGCGTCGAGGAGCGGCTCGACGAAATACTCGAAGCCGGCTCCGGCCGGACCGACCGTGACACGACGGCCACGCAGATCGTCGAGCGTGGCGACACCGGAGTCGCTCTGCGCGATGAAAAGCGCGATGTTCGGTGCGAGCGTCATCACCGATCGGACCGGATACGGGCGGTCCCACCCCTCGCCGCGCACCGCGAAGTAGGTAATGGCGGCGTTCGAGAGGGCAAAGTCGAGCTCGCCGCTCGCCAGGCGTCGAATGTTCTCCTGGGAGCCGCTCGTGGCCTCGGAGGTGACGCTGTAGCCGAACGCTGAGCCCATCTCGTTGACCACCTCGGCGAGAGCGCTGCCAACGACAAAAAACGCGCCGCCCGGCGGTGCGGAGCCCAGACTGAGAAACTGCCTGGATGGCGCGGGGCCACCAGCGTCACCGTTGCCACCGCCGCTCCCGCACGCCGACGCGGCAACCATCATGAGAAAGATCACCGCGAGACGAAACGCTAGACGCATTTGCTTCACAACCCTGAACCCTGAACCTGGAACTCTGAGCCTTCAACCGAGAGGTCGAGCAACAGGAGATCCTACTACGCTTCGATGACGAACCTCTGCGCTTTCATCTCGAAGCGTGGGAGCACGCCACGCTCGACCCGGGTGACCGGAACACTCAACCCGAGCGCTTGGCGCAGCTGGTCCGCGACCCGTGTCTGAATCGTCTCCGCGTCGGCGTCCGCGGCGAGCTCCACTTCGACCGACATCGTGCGCATCGACGCCTCCGACCTGACTGTGCACCGATATTCGACGACATCGGCCATATCACGGATGATCGCCTCGACCGCGGCTGGATAGACGTTGACGCCACGTACATTGACCATGTCGTCCGCGCGCGCGGCGACGCCGCCGACCAAGCGCGCGAACGTTCGTCCGCACGCGCACGGTTCCTGCGTCCGCACGACGAGGTCACGCGTCCGATAGCGGATGACCGGACTCGCCACGCGTCCGAGATTCGTGATGACCAGTTCGCCGCGCTGCCCGTCGGCGACCGGCTGACTGGAATCTGGATCGATGACCTCCGCGATGTACTCCCGCTCGTTGACGTGGAGGAAGCCGGGCGACTCCCAGCATTCGAAGCTGATCGGCCCAACTTCGGTCAATCCGTGATGGTCGATGACGCGGGCCTCCCACCCCTGCTCGATGCGTCGCCGCGTCGCCGGGATGCTCCCGCCTGGCTCACCGGCCACGATGAGGACGCGGACCGTGCTGCCGCCGAGCGAGACGCCGGCCTCACGCGCGACGTCGAGGAGGCACATGGCGTAGGTCGGCGTGCAACAGACGACCGTCGGCTGGAGCGCCTCGATCAACCCCAGCCGTGCCCGGCTCGTCATGCCGCCTGCGGGGACGGCGTGCGCTCCGATCTCGGTCGCCGCGTCGAAGCCGGTCCAGAAGCCGAGGAACGGACCGAACGAAAACGGAAAGAGAATGCGGTCGCGGCCGGTGACGCCGGCGGCCCGGTAGACCGCCTTCCAGCAGTCGAGCATCCACTGCCAGCTCTCGGCGGTGTCGATCCAGCGGAGTGGCTTCCCGGTGGTGGAGGATGTCTGGTTGTATCGGGTGTAGCGGTCGAGCGGCTCCGACAGCGCCGTTCCCCATGGCGGCGAGGCCGCCTGGTCGGCGATCAGCTCCGCCTTCGTCGTGAACGGCAGGGTCGTGAGGTCCTGGGGGAGGGCGAGCGCGTCGGGGTCGATTCCGGCGTCGGCCAGTTTTCGCGTGTAAAACTGGTTGCGGCCAGGCAGCCAGCGCACCAGCGCGGTGAGCCGGTCGGCCTGATGCGCGGTGAGGGTCGCGCGAGAAGCACGCTCCGGTTCCGGTGCGTCCGCGGCGTCGCTCATGCGTCCGAATCCAACGCCGCGACCGCGAACCGCTCGCTGATCTCCACCGGGATCGGCGTCGCCCGGAGCGGCTCGCCAGGACGTTTGGTCACGCAGGCGATGGTCAGGCTGCCGGTCGCGACGGCGGCTCCATCCTTCGTGACGCTGGTGGTGTAGCGGATCGATTTGTCGCCGATGTCCGTGACGCGGATGTGAACTTCGAACTCATCTTCAAAGCGTAGCGGCTGGTGGAACTCAAATGCAGCGGCGACGCGCGGAAAGCCGATCGTCGCGCCCGGTGGGGCAATGCTGAGCCCCGCCGCGCGCCAGAGCGCGTGCTCCGCCTCCTCCATGTAGCGATAGAAGCAGGAGAAGTGGACGATGCCGGCCGTGTCGGTCTCGTAAAAGTGGACCCGCCGCGTGAGTCGGTACTCGCTCGTCGGCACGGGCGTATTGTAGTGCGCCCCCCCGCGGCCGGTGCAGCCGCGTCACGATCCGCGCGGGGGGGCAGGCCAGCAAGGGCATGTCCGACGACACTCACGAACCCACTCATACCGCCTTTTGCCCTCACGGAATCTTCAGACTTCGCATATAGCATTCGGAGTCAGCCCACTGACGACCTGCCGCCGGCCGCGTTCCTCGACCGGTTTCCGGAGGGTGTCTACGCCATCGTCGGTCAGACCCTTGAGGGTCTGCCGATGCGGAGCGACGTCGAGGTCAGCCACGTCATACCCGCGCCTCCCGCCAATGTCCGCGTGAACGGGCTCCTACTCCCGGGCGATTGCGCGATGACGGACCGGTCCCGCCGGTCGCCGCTTCGGAGCTCCTGGTCGTCGAGTGGGACCCTGTCGAGACGACTCACGACGAGATTGGGAACCCCCGAGGATCGACGGACATGGAGTTGGACTCGTACCAGGTGATCGTCGACCAGGACGCAATCGGGGTGATCTGGGAGCTGTCGCCCGAGAACCTGCGCGTCGTGATCCCGAGTGCCGTACTGGACCCGGGCACGACGCTCGTCGAGATCATCGCCCGCGCCGGGAGTCTCAATCAGACCACGATCAGCAGCTGCTTCGAGACCGCGCCGTGATCGGGCCGGCCGGCGTCCACGTGATGCTATGCAGTGGTGCGCCGCTCGTCTGCGCCCCACACGCCTTCGGCGCGCAGCATGGCACGCCTTGGGGTCGAACCGTGCTCGAGGCCAACACCGAAGCGCGTCGCCGAGCGGTCGCGGACCTGGCGCAGCGGATGGACGACGACGCTCGCCTGACCCTCGAGGCCGCCGCGCTGCTGGACGTCGATGCCGTGGTGCGGGAAGAAGCGGTCAGAGTCCTTGGTGGAAGGAGGGACCGGGACCAGATGACGGTCTTCGAACATGCACTGCTGGACCGCGATGCCCGGGTGCGCCGCGCGTCGAACGACCGGCATGTCCTCGTCCGGCAAGCGGCCGCCCAGATCCTGGACGAGCTGACGACCGACGAAGACGGATACTAACTCAGCCCCGGCTACCTTCGGACGTCCGCGCCGAGAACTCTGTGAGCGCGTCGAAGAGCGGCTTCAGATCGGCAAAGACGTTGCCGACGAGTGCGTCGACGAGCTGCGAATGCAGGTCGGGATGCGCGCCGAGAAAGTCGCGGAAGCTGAAGGCCTGGTTGTAGAACGAGAGGACGAGCTGTCGGAACTGATCGAGCGCCCAGCGCATGTCGCGACCATAGTCCGCAAACGTGGCGGCGTTGATCGACCCTTGCTCGAGACCGGCGTGCACCGCGTCGGCCGCCATCTCGCCGCTCTTGAGGGCTAGGAACACCCCGCTCGAAAACACCGGGTCGAGGAAGGAAAACGCGTCGCCGGCGAGGCAGAACCCGTCGCCGCCGATTTCACTGGCCCGGTAGCTGAACTCCCCGGTGACGCGGACCGGTTCCGTGCGCCGGCCCGGGGCGAGATGGTCCTTGATCCAAATGCAGGCGTCGGCCTCGCGGGTGAAGATCGCCTCGGGGTCGCGGGTATCGCGGTAGAGGTAGTCGGCTTCCGCGACGACGCCGACGCTGACGACGTCGTCCGGCAGCGGGATATACCAGAACCAGCCTTTGTCGGGAATGTAGGCGACGGTCGTGGCCCCTTCGTCGAGCCCCGGGTCACGCTTGGCGCCCTCGTAGTACGTGAAGATCGAGATCTTGTTGAGAACGGCGTCCCGCAGTTTCCAACCGAGCTTTGAGGCGAGAAAGGTGTCGCGCCCAGACGCATCGATCACCGCGTCGGCGTGAAACGTCTTCGGCTCGCCGTCGGCGGC
Source organism: Vicinamibacterales bacterium (assembly GCA_963662965.1). Lineage (GTDB taxonomy): Bacteria > Acidobacteriota > Vicinamibacteria > Vicinamibacterales > UBA8438 > DTWD01. Next base: position 3,223,350 of record OY759970.1, read on the forward strand.
GTCGCCGCGCACACCGACGATGCGGGCGCCGTCCATCAGCGCCTCGCGGATAGCGACGCCCTGGTGGACGTCCGCGCCGTGCGTCCGCGCGTTGTCGAGCATCATCCGGTCGAAATCGCTTCGGCGCACCTGCCAGGTCGTGGCGCAGGGGTGTTTGATCGTCTCAAAGAAGTAGAACGGTTGCGACACCTTGCCGGTGGTCGAGACGAACTGGACGCTGTGTTTCTTCGGACACGCGGCCTGCTCGAACCAATCCAGGACGCCGAGGCGCTCGAATGTGAACCAGGTGTACGGCATCAGCGATTCGCCGATGTGGTACCGGGGGAATGGTTCGCGCTCGACGACGGCCACCCGCCGCCCATGCTGCGCGAGCACGGTCGCCGCGGTGGCCCCGGCTGGCCCGCCGCCGACGACGACGCAGTCGTAGCGCGCAGACTCGCGGCTCATCGGAAGACCAGCGGGAGCACCTCGACGATGTCGCCGATCTTGGCGCCATGGCGAATGATCTCAGTGCGTCGGCCATACAGAAGTCGTGGCTCACGCATCCAGAACACCCCCATCATCTCCGGGTTCGGCGTCACGGCGAGGAACGCTTTCGCTTCGCTCGCGTACGAAAAACGCCCGTCGCGCAGGATACGTCCGAGCGGGATTTCGTTCTTGAGGATCTTGTGGCGGAGGCGGGCGCCGAAGGCATCGAGCCGCATGCGGATGGCGCCCATCTCGACGGGACGTCCGGCGTACTCCTGCACGAGCAGGACGTGACGAAAGTACGAGCCCCGGCTGGAGAAGGTCGACAACGGACGCAACACGACCCGACCGCCAAAGTGGCGCTCGAGCGTCAGCGTCATGTCGTTGTCGTGTACGAGGAGCGACCGGTACGGCATCGGGATGTCCCGCGGCTGCACGACCTCGACGCTTGGCAGCTCGACACCGGCCCGGCGATAGACGAGGTCGAGCGGGTACAGCACGTTGGCGGCGTGGCTCCGCGTCGGACGGACGGTCTTGGCCATGCGGGTAGGTCGGAGGGCGCCTACGTGTAGCGGATATCGGTGTGCGCCGGAAGAAAGAAACGCGGGAGCAGACTGTCGACCCGGAGTAGTCCTTGGCGCGACAGACGCACGGTCTCTTGCGAACACTCGGTGAGATAACCGTCGTCGTCGAGCGAGGCGAACGGTCCGGCGAAGTGCGACCGCACGTCGATGTGATATTTGTCCTGAAAGTACGCCGGTCGGATCGATCCGAGCTTGAGCTGCAGGACGAGCTCGCGAATCAGCCGCTCTTCATCGGTCGGCCGATACGCGCGGTTCAGTGGAATGCGCCCGGCCTCGACCGACGCCGCATAGGCGCCCCACGAATCGAGATTCTGCATATGCACGCCGTTGATATGGCCAAACGACGCCACGCCGAGGCCCGCCAGGTCGGCCCCCTGCCAAAGACGATCGCGATAGATAAAGGTGGTCCGCGTCGGGTCTTTCACGGCGGTGTAGGCGCTGCCGACGCGGTAGCCGGCGCGCTCCAACGTGGCGAACGCCTCGTCCACCCACCGGCGTTTAGTGGCCCAGGGGGCGACCGTTTGATCGAACTGGCCCGTCCCGTGCAGGAGGTCACCGCTGATGGTCGTATTGAACGGCAGCTCCATCTGGTAGATGGTCACGCTATCGGGCTCGAGCGCGACCGTCTGCTGCACCGCGTTCTGCCACTTCTCCTCGCTCTCGCCCAGCATGCCGGCGATGAGGTCGATGTTGATCTGCGGGAAGCCGATGGACCGGGCGTACTCGTATGCCCGGAAGATCTCGGCGGACCGATGGGCGCGGCCATTCAGCTCGAGCACCTGGTCGTCGAAGTGCTCGACTCCGAGACTCAGACGCGTGACGCCCATCTCGCGAATCGCCCGGAGCTTCGGCTCGGTGAGCGTGCCTGGCTCGCACTCGAAGGTGATCTCGCTGGCGGTCGACCACGACCGGACCGCCGAGAGGCGGTCGACGAGACCGTGGAGCTGCCGCACCGACAGGAACGACGGCGTGCCACCCCCGAAGTAGATGAAGTCGAGCGGACGACCGGCGATCGCCGGCTCGTCTCCGTACAGCTCCCACTCGCGCGCCAGCGTGTCGAGATAGGCCTGCACTTCGCTCGCGTTCTTGTCGGTGTAGACGCGAAAATAGCAGAAGTGGCACCGCTTTCGGCAAAAGGGAATGTGGAGGTACAGGCCGAGTGGAATGTCCGCCGCCGGCGTGCCGAGCGCCGGCCGGGCGGTCGCGTCGACGGCATCCGACGTCCAGACGGAGAACGGTGGATAGTTCGCGACGAAGTAGCTGCCAACCTCGGTGTCGATCGTGTCAGTACCCGTTGCCTGCACACTGTCGCTCATTACGCTCACTATAGTCCGAACCACGACCCGGGCCCCACGGCTCACGGCTCCGGGCTCATGGCGCGCCTACAGCCTGCAGCCTAGAGCCCGAAGCCAGCGGTTCGGCGCTAGCCGAAACAGTAGAGCACGCCGTCCTGCGAGCCGATAACGACCTTGCCATCGGCGATGGCCGGAGAGGCGGATAGCGGCGCCCCGGTGTCGAACTCCCACAGCTTCTCGCCGGTGTCGAGGTCGAGGATGTAGAATCGCCCGTCGCCCGACCCGATGTAGACGCGACCATCAGCGGCGGCCGGAGACGAGTCGACCCGCGCCCGGGTCATGAACGTCCAGAGACCCTCGCCGGTCTGCTCGTCGATCGCGTGAACCATCCGGTCACGCCCCCCGATGACCACCTTCCCGTCGACCGTGAGCGCTGACGAATAGAACGGAAAGTGCCGCCGGGGGTGCTCGTACCGCCACAGCACATCGTGCGTGGCCAGGTCGAGCGCGACGACTTCGTTGTCGAACGTCCCGAAGTAGGCGCGTCCGTCGCTGATGACCGGCGACGCGGCGGTATAGGCGCCAGCCGACAGACTGACGACCTCGGTGCCATCCGAGATCCGGACGCCATGAAAGGCCTCGTCGCAGCCGCCAAAGTACGCGATGCCGTCGAAGACGGCTGGAGTGGCGTGCACGTAGTTCTGCGTCTCGAGCTGCCACTGCAGCTCACCGGTACTGGCGGTGAGTCCGTAGAGGAAGCCGTCGTACGACCCGATCAACACCTGGCCCCCGGTGAGGACGGGCGACGACTTGATCTCGCCTTGCGTGGCGTAGGTCCAGGCCGCCTCGCCGGTGTCGACATCGACGGCGTGGAGCACGCCGGCGAGGTCGCCGACAAACACCAGGCCTGCTCCGACCGCGGGTGACGACTCGCCGATGCCCATCTGGTCGCTCGCTTGATAGCGCCATCTGACGTCACCGGTGTCGAGGTCGAGCGCGACCAGCTCGCCGGCATATGTCCCGACGAAGACCGTGCCGTCGGCGATCGCGGCGGAAGAGTCAATCGATTCGCCCGCCTCGAACGACCACAGAAGCTCTGGCATGTCTGGCAGCGTTGCCGAAGAGATGCCGCTGAGGCTCGCGGTGCCGCGGAACTGGTTCCACGCGTCAGATGGCGCCGCCGTTTGACTTGCCGCGTTCCGCGTGGGGCCGCCGAGGCCGACCACCAGACCGAGGGTGACGGCTGCGGTCGCGGCCCGACACGACGGTTGACTCAAAAGGCGCATTCGTATACCTCCAAAGCTTCGCGTGCACTAAACGGCCTCGGGTTGAACGTCCCGGTCCATTGCCGGCCGGCTGCCTCCGCGAGGCGAGCGAGGTCGTCAGCCACCACGCCCGCCGCTCGGAGGTCGACCGGGAAGCCGCCGGCCCTGCTGATTTCGACGAGTCGCGCGGCGAGTTGGTCCCCGGCTGGGTCCGATCCTGCGTCGGCCGCGTCACTCTCGACCAGGTCGCCATAGAGGTTGCCGTTGGCCCGCGTGTTCCAGCGCACAACGTGTGGTAACAGGATGGCGAGCGCGACGCCGTGCGTCAACCGATACTGCGCCGTCAGGGGGTTCGCACACGCATGCGCGGCGCCCAGCATCGACTGCTCGATGGCGACGCCGGCGTAGAACGCGCCGAGATGCATCGCCCCGCGGGCGTCGAGGTCGTTGGGGTGATCGAGGACGCGCTCATAGTTCGCGTTCAGGAGACGAAAGGCCTCGCGCGAGAAGAGAGCCGAGATGTCGGTACGACGTGTCGTCACGGCGGTCTCGACGGCGTGCGCAATGGCGTCGAAGCCAGCGGCGGCGGTCACGGCGCTCGGCTGGGAGAACGTGAGCTCGGGGTCGAGGATGGCCGCGGCGAACGCCAGCTTCGGGTCGCCGCACGCCATCTTGACGTGTGTGGTGGCATCGGCGATCACCGTGTAGCTCTGTGCTTCGGATCCGGTGCCGGCCGTCGTCGGAATGGCGATCATCGGAAGCAGTGGCTTGCAGGCATGGCCATACCCCCGATACTGATCGATCCGACCGCCGTTGGTCAGCAGAAGGTTGATGCCTTTGGCACAGTCGAGCGAGCTCCCCCCGCCCAGACCGATGATCGAGTCGCGATCGAGAGGCGCCGCGAACGCGACACCCCGGTCGACCATCGCCGAGTCAGGGTTGACCGCGAATTGGTCGAACAGCTCGACGTCGAGACCGGCGTCGTGTAGCAGCCGGAGTGCGCCATCGACATGGCCCGCGTCACGTATCCCGGGATCCGCGACCAGCAGTGGTCGGGTCATGCCAAGGTCGCGCGCGAGACGGCCGACGCGATCCACCGTCCCCGGCCCGAACACGAGACGCGTCGGCAGACGGAATTCGAACGGGTTCATGACATTGACACCTCGTCTCGCAGGGCCGTGACCGACTCCACCACTCGGGCGGCTGCCGTCGTGATTTCCTCGGCGGTATTGAACCGCCCGAGCGAGAAACGCACGCTCCCCTTGATCCGTTCCTCGGGGCAGCCGATGGCGCCAAGCACGTAGCTGGGTTGGAGCTGGGCGCTGGTGCAAGCGGAACTGGAGGATACCGCAATTTCCGGCATCCGCTTCATCAACGTCTCGCCGTCTACCCCGCGGAAGCTCAGGTTCGTCGTGTTGGCCAATCGTCGGGTCCGATGGCCGTTGATGTCGACCCCCTCGACACGAGAGCAGATCGCGTGCTCCAGCTGGTCGCGCAGCACCCGCACCCGGTCGTCCGGCGGCAATGTCGCGGCGACACCCATGCCGACGATGCCCGGCACGTTGAGCGTTCCCGACCGGAGGCCCCGCTCATGTCCGCCTCCGTACAGCAAGGCCTCGCAGCGAACGCGGGGATCTCGGCGGCGGACATACAGCACGCCGATCCCCTTTGGCCCGTGGATCTTGTGAGCACTCGCGCTCAAGAGGTCGATCCTCATCGTGTTCACGTCGATCGGTTCTTTCCCGAACGACTGCGTGGCGTCGGTATGGAACAGCACTCCTCGCGCCTTGCAGAGCGCGCCGATATCCGCGATCGGGTGGAGCACGCCGATCTCGTTGTTGGCATGCATGATGGAGACCATCAGCGTCCGTTCAGTGATCGCCTTCGCGAGCCGCTCCAGGTCGAGACAGCCGTCCGAGTCGACGCCGACATAGGTGACGTCGAACCCGCGCGTCTCGAGTACTTCACATGGATCGAGGACAGCGCGATGTTCCGTGGCGACCGTGACAATATGCTTCTTCCGGTAGGCGGGCGACCGGGCGACGCCTTGCAGCGCGAGGTTGTCTGACTCCGTCGCGCCGCTCGTCCAGATGATCTCGCGGGGATCCGCCCCGATCACGGACGCCACCTGTTCGCGCGCCGTCTCGACGACCTTCGCGGCATCGCACCCGAGCGCATGATGGCGGCTCGCCGGATTCCCAAAATTCTTCGTGAAAAACGGCGTCATCGCTTCGAGGACCCGCGGGTCGATAGGCGTCGTCGCGTTGTGATCGAGATAAATCATTTCAAAGCCGAGGCCGCGAAGATCAGCGGGTACAGTTTTTCCGAGTACCAGAGTGTCTCGAAATACAGACCGATCGGTGACGGTTCAAAATCAGCTCGCCCCGCGAGCCAGCGCGCGCCCCGTTCGTCATCGAGCGCGGTGACCGCAAGCGCGGTGTCTTCGATCGTACCGAAGCTGCCGTCCGTCCGCTGGATGGAGTACAAGAACTGCTTCCCCCGCTGCCGAGCGTCCGCCGGGAGCAGGTTACCGCACCGGAGCACCTGCGCCGTCCCGTACACCGGGTTGGTCTGGTCTGCGCTCCACGGATTTCCGAACCAGAGCGGAATCCAAGCGCCATCTGGTTGCTGCGATTGCAGGAGATAGCGCACCCCGCGGTCCATCGCGGCGTCAATGCGCGGATCGAGAGACCGCCAGGCCTGCCAGGCTCTCAACGCGTGGGCGGTGAGGTCCGGGCTGCTCCGATCAAAGGGCAGCTTGCCCCAGCCACGGCAGAACGTCGGGATGCCACCGTCCGCGTTCTGTAGATCGATCAGCCACCTGACGCCTGCGGTCGCGGCGTTCCGAATCTCCGGATCATCACCGAGAACGGACAGCGCCAGAAGCGCGCCGGAGGTGTCGTCGCCGTCAGGAACGCCGCCCGTGCGATCGGTCCAGGCCCAGCCGCCTGGTGCCGACTTGGTGTAGGGATGCACGACCGTGTACTGCTGATCCAGGAGCCAGTGCTTGAGGTAGTCCCGTTCCTCCAGAGAGAACGCGTCGGCCCCGAGCGCATTGATCGCCAGCGTGGTGACCCAGGTCGACAGATTCGTATCGATCGGCCAGCTTCCGTCGTCACGAACGGATGTGGTCAGAAATTCGACCCCCTTTCGGGTCACGGGATGATGAGCAAGACCGCTGCCGGCGAGGCTCATCGTGACGAAGCTCGTCAGTGGCGTCGCTTCGAGAAACCCACCCGACGCGGGTTGAACAGATTCGAGGAGACGCAGTGTCGTCTGCTCGGTCACGTCGCGCAGGCGACGGCGGAACGGGTTGCCGGTCGGATGGTGACGATGCTGTGCGATCCCGATCGCGATCAGCGCCGGGAGCGCGTAGCTGACGACCGGTAGCCCCACTAAACTGAACCACGCCTGGGGCAGCGCCGCGAGCTCGAACGGAAGTGCGCGGATGTGATCCCATCCGCACCTGCCGGCCAGCGCGCAGTGGGTGAGAATTGGTACCGAGAACGTCCGGTCTTCCCCATACACGTGACTGATGGCGGTCGCCATCGACTCCGCCGTCAGCTCCCCGACTCGCTCCTCGAGCCAGTCCTCGGCGCGGTACGCGGCCGACGCACCGTGCATGGATAGTGTGGCCCAGGCGAGCGTCGTGGTGCTGATGTTGCTCGGACAGCCGTCGGCATCGCCGAACCCGCCGTCGTCATTCTGATGGTCGTCGAGCCAGCGGATGCCGTCGCGCACGATCCCATCGTGCTCCCGAACGATCGTCAACGCGCAGACGGCCGTCGCCGTCGACAGCGCGCTCGACGAGAGCTCGCCTTCCCAGTGGCCGGCGTGCGTACGCTCGGCGAGCAGCCGCTCACGCAAGGCTGAGATGCCCCATGGCCAGGAGTGCGTAGTAGGTGTACTCGCAGTCGGGCTCATCATCGGCCCAACTTCCGCAGAACGCCCTCCCGGTCCAGAGCGTGTCGAGAAAGTCGAGCGTGTTCTCCTTCAGATTCGCAAACGAGACATGCTGTCCCGAGAGTGCGTGCAACGCCGTCGCCGTCGACAGGAGGTCCGGCATCGGCGCGTCCTTCGTCGCACAAAATCCGCCCGCTGGATGCGCCCGCGCGAGGAGCCAGCTGACGGCGTCGTCGGGGACCGGCGACTGCATCTGACGCAGGAGTGTCACGGCGGCGGCGGTCGTCGGCGTCGTGTCGGCCAGCGAGTCATTGCGCAGCACGAACGGCTCTGGCTCACATCCCAGATCCTGCAGCGCACCCCAGGCGAGAAAGCTGTGATACACGCTGCGGCGGTCCCAGCGCGCCGAGATCAGGCTCGCCAGATCCGGTCCCGATTGCTTCAGCGCCGCCCAGCACCGAGCGAGGCAGCACAGATGCACGAGGTCCAGGTCCGCTCCGTCCCCGAAGCTTTCGAGAAACCGTTGGGCCCCGGGGGGGGGCTCGTGCTGCAGTGCGGTGAGTCCCTCCAAGGCGAAGACGGTGTAATACAGGTCGCTCTGGCCGGCGCGATCCGTCGCCCCGCCGTCGTCGGTGAACTGGGAGAGGAGATAAGCGGCGACTGGACTAGCGGCTTCCCGCAGGAGACTGGGTGCCAGGCGCGCGACTTGCAGCATTTCGAGCCTCAAACTCACTGCAGTAACCCTCGATGAGTTTCTCGCCGAAGATCTTGCCGACGATGCGACGCATCAGTCCCTTGAGGGTCGGGCTCGACAGGAATCGCAGCGACCGAATGGCATCCTCCTTGTAGGCTTCGAGGAGGTCCTCGGTCTTGTCGAGCACCCCGCACGTCGTCACGATGCGGCGAACGTCCTCTTGGAGGCCGGGGGCGCCAGACCGGATTATCGATGCGATTCGATCCTTCTCCGCACCCTCGACACGCTTGTGCGCGATGGCGAGAATGAGCGACAGGCGAACTTGGGCCAGGTCGTCGGAATCGGCTTCGCCCCGGAAGTCCTCGAGGTCGTCCTTGATCTGATAGGCGATGCCGAGCGATTCGCTGTATTTGCACAGGACGTCGTGCGTCTCTGCGTCGGCGCGCCCCAGGATTGCGCCCAGCCGCAACGCTACCTCGAACGCGGCCGCCGTTTTCTGACGGAAGATGTCCAGGACCTGGATGGAGGGGAGCGGCTCCGGGTTCCGTGCCCACAGCAGCTCGCGGCCCTGGCCGCGGCTGAGCGTCACATGACCCCGCGCGGCGACCGCCGTCATCTCTGCGTTATCGAGCTCCGCGAGCAGCCGATAGCCCTCGCCCACCAGGAAATCGCCGACATTCAGGGCGACCGCGATCCCGACCTCGGCGTGCAGCGTCGGGCTGCCGTAGCGCTGGTCGTCGCCATCCTCGATATCGTCGTGTATCAACGACGCCTTGTGGAAGCACTCGATCGCGACGGCCGCCTTCTTCACGGCCGCCGTGATCGCGGGCTCGCCGCCCGCCCGGTCGCTCTCGAGCGCCATGTAGGTGCACGCGGCGAGATACGGGCGCCAGCGCTTGCCACCCTTGAGCAGCCACTCACGCGCGATCTGGGCGGTCTCGTCCTCGGCCTCGCCCATGATGGCTGCGAGCGAATCCTTCGCGAACCACCCGCGAACCTCGGTCTTGAGCGCGTCGAGGTCGAGGCGATACGTCTTGTCGTCGGATGTCAGGTGGATCAGGTCCCAGACCCAGTCGAGGTCGACCGTCGTATTGACGCAGTCGTCCTGCAGCAGCGGAATGGCGACGCCGGGGATGGCCGCCGCCTCCATGTGCGGGAAACATTTCTCCAGCACGTTGATACAGCTGACGCCGACGATCGCCTCGATCTTTCCCGTCTCGATCATCGACCGCACGATCGCCGATCCCTCGGCCACTAGCACCGCGTAGCCCAGACGCTCGGCCTCGACGGTCAGGTCCTGGATGGAGCAGAGGCCGCACTCCTTGCAGAGCAGGCCGAATTCGTCGAACGGGGCCGGGCACCGTTCTTCCACCCGCAGGCACTTCGGAATCAGCAGGAGCCGCCGGTCATACGGAATCTGCGCCAGTGAATCCCGCCAGGCGGCATTGCTGACCAGAATGGAGGCGTAGTCGCGGTAGACCGGGTCGAGGCCGGCCTCCGCCATGACCCCGCCGGTGTGTTCCCGGAGCTCGTCCAGGGTGAGCGGGGGAATCGCACCGACCTTCTTGACGTAGTCCTCGGCGACGCGCTTCAGTCGGATCCGCGCCTGCTTGTCGTCGGGGATGTTCGACTGCGCCGGTCGGTATGTCTGCCGGGACACCGGGACGGGGAGCGACACCATGCGGTTCTCGAGTTCCTCCGTTGTGTTTATCTGATTCACGGCTTCCTAGGTGTAGGCACCAAATCCGAAGAACCAGTGCTTCTTAGCGAAACGATAGATCCAGTTCTCTTCCGGAATCTCGTTCCCTGGATTGTACTGGCTGGGCCGGGACCGTAGCCCGTCCAACTCGGCCCTCGCGGTCTGGCGAATCGTGGTGTCCACGCCGCCGTGGCGCTCGACGATTTCCTTGAGGAGATCGGGTCGCTCCAGCACGATACAGCCGCGCGTCGCGTCTGCCGCCGTGCGGCGGAAATCCTGCAACAGGGGCGACTCCGTCATGGTCTTGTAGAGGTCGCCGTCGTTGTCCTGGATCTTCTCAGTGGCAAATTGAATGATCGGGCACGGCTCTACGTCGCCAAACGGACCAATGTGGTGGCTGATACCGGTGGCCGCCGGACAGAGCGCCTCACCCTTGTCGTCCCAGTAGGCGTCGATGAGCCCGATTGGTTTTCGATTCCGCATGTCCATGACGAACCGGCGGACCTTCAGCACCTGTTCCGGGGTGAGCGCGAGCTGTGGGTTTGGCACGGGCCCCACGACGCGGTAGGTGTGAAACCAGCAGTAGTGCACACCCATCGCGATCAGCTCGTCGATCCACTCCTCTCGCACGAGGTCATCGATGTTGGTCTGACATACACTCGTGGCGACGCCGGTGATCAGGCCGTGCCGGACGCTGGCACGAATCCCGTCGAGGGTCCGGTTGAGGACGCCCGTCCGCCCGCGCCGCGTATCGCTAATCGATGCGGTGCCTTCCACACTGATGAGCGGCGTCGCATTGCCCGCGTCGTGCAGTTGTCGGGCCATCGCATCCGTGATGGGATGGCCGTTCGTAAAGATCTGGAAGTAACAATCCGGGTGCGCCTTGAGAATCCGGATCAGGTCCGGATGCATGAACGGTTCGCCACCCAAGATGCCGAAGAAGCTATTCCCATGCTGCTTCGCGTTGGTGATCAGCCGGTTCATGTCGTCGAAGCTGATCAGGTGCTGCGGTTTGTCGACGTCCACCCAGCACCCCTGACACCGGAGATTGCAGCTGTTGGTGATGGAGATGTAGAGGAACGGCGGGAAGGTGATGCCCTGGCGCAGACGTCGTTTGAAGCGTTGGACGGACCGGACACCTTTGTAGCCGCAGTTGTAGGCGAACTTCCAGAGCAAGCGCGCGTCGGTGGACCGCACCGTCCTGTACCCAAGGCCGATCGTGGCGTTCAACATAATCGCAGTCGTTGGGGTCAGATGCCCCACTCATCTACAGACGGGGCGGGCCGAGAATCCTTCACGGTCTGGGACCGGGCTTGCCGCTTGGCAAGCTTTGCCTTGGCTCTGGCGGCACGCTCCTCGATGTCCTCCGCCGAGGGGAGGGTCATCAGGACCTCCTCCGGTATATCGAGCTCCTTCTTCAGTTTACCCAAACAGCGCTTGCGCTCGAGCAGCGCCTTCGATTCATCTCGCTCGGTGGAGAACCGCTTTCGCGCCTCGCGCTGGCGCGTGCGCAGCGACCCATAGAGGTCGCCCCCGAGGAGCGTCGTGATGTCGACCTTCATCGCCTCGCGCTGCACGTCCTGCTCCCGGACCACGTCGCCGTTGATCGGACCCTTCGTATACTTCGGGAAGAGAATGGCCACTTCGGGGCAGACGCGCGAGCAGGCCGGACAGTCCGTCTTGCAGTTGTCCTGGTTCTGCACCGTGATGTTCTGTTGCGCGTCCACGCCATAGACGTCGAACAGACAGAACGTCAGGCACTGCATGCAGTTCGTGCACCGATCGAAATCGATCACCGGGAACCAGGGCTTCCAGGCCTCGAGCCGTCGCGCGCCGGTCTTCGCGCAGACTTCCCGCGCCGCGTCGAGCGCGTCCACGTCGGCCAGATTTCGGACGTGCACGTCAGCGTCGGCCGCGAAGACCGGCGGATGCTCCAGAAGTCCCAGGACGAGGAGCGGTGCGTTATCTGATGGCGCCACCTCCTGGCCCACCACGGGCCGGGTGACTTCGAAGCCATCGTCCAGCAGAGAGGCGAGCGCCTCGTAGCGTGCTTCGTTCCCGAGCGGAGTGCTCCCCGGACCTTCGTAGAGGACGACTCGCAGGTTCGTGCCTTCGGTGCGGCTCACGTCACGAGCTCCCTCACGACGTCTGCGGCGGAGTCCTCGCGCATATTCAGCACGGTGACACCTCCGTCTGGAAGCGGCGCGCCGGCGGCGTGAAACAGCCATTTGACGGCGCGTGGATAGCAGGCCGCGATCTTCGTACATCCGCCGTCAGCGATCTTCTTCAGGCCCGGATCGCGCCGCGCCGACATGTCGCACAGGTCAGCCACGGCGTCGAAGGCTAGACCCGAATCGCTGAGTTGTCGCAACACCGTCTGCTTCACGTCCCTCGGCACGACCTTCGCGTAGGTGCAGTTGCAGTAGAGGATCTTCATCAGGTCATCCTGTGGGTCGGCACCGGCCGCGCCGGCTTGAACTGCTCCAAGTGCTCGATGTTGGTCTCGATTCCGGGGAGGGTCGCGACGGCACCGCGGGTCACCGCTTCGAGCAACACCGGATCGGCTTCGGCTCGAAGGTTGATGATCAGCGCCCCCCCATCGACCTGGTCGAGCAGCGATTCACGCAAGTCGGGTTCGCCATCGTTTCCCACCAGGCTGACGACCGAGAGCGTCCCGGTGCCGTCGTGAGAGTCGAGCGTCGCCTTGAGATGGGCGATATTTCCACCTTGCGCGACGACACGGTCGCGGATGTCATCAACCAGAGCCACCAGTGACTGGTTGCCATCGAACGGTCGATCGGCCTTTAGACGCACGGTGCAGTTGAGCCAGCCGAGTAGCGCCTCCCCCTCGGCGTACGTATCGTAATTTATCTCCAGGGACCGTGACACGCTCCCGTCCCCTGAGAGCATGGCCCCAAACCACGGCTCGAGTCCCGTGCCCTGCTTCGCCGAACAGACGAACGTTTGCGCGTGGGGAAACGCTTCTTCGACGGCGAGGACGACGCGCTCGAGAAGATCCGGCGGGTGCGCGTCGCACTTGTTGACGACGATGAAGTCTGCCTCCTCCAACTGCTTACGATACACGTAGGTCACCTTCTCTGAGAAATTACGGCCTTCCCTCAGCCCGAGGATCCGCGCCGCGCGTCCCGGATCGATCAGCACGCTGAGGGGGGCGACCGAGAACCGCTCCCCATAAATCCGGCGCAGTGGATAGGAGACCGTGGCCACCAAGTCGGTACAGCTTCCCACCGGCTCGGCGAGAAACAGATCAGGCGTTGACGTGCGCGTCAGGTTCTGCGCCGCTTCGAGCAGTGAGTCGAACCGGCAGCAGAAACAGCCACCAGTGATTTCTTCGACAGCAAAACCCTTCGACCGGAGCAGTGTGGTGTCGACGAGCCCGCTGCTTTGGTCGTTGCAGATGAGTCCGACTCGCTGTCCGGAGTCGGTGAGATGTCGCGCCAAGCGGTCCATGGCAGTGGTCTTGCCCGCGCCGAGGAAACCGCCAACCATGATATAGCGACACCGATTACTCATGGCGTTTCCCGAGCATCTTGTCGATCGTGGTGTCGAGGAGGGTGACGTATCCCTGAACGTCCATGCAGTCGGCGTCCGGCTCACCGTGCACTTCTAACAACCAGCCTCTCGCATAGGGTGCGTTCGTGAGCAGCGCAATATCGTCGTCGAGTCCGGGATTGAACCGCTCAAAGCGACCCGACAACGGCGAGAAAATGTCAGTCACAGCCTTGAACCCCTCAACCCAACCGACGACCTGACCGGTGTCGACGGTTTGGCCCGGTTCGGTCTCGAAGCCGACCTCAACGATCTCACCGAGCATGCGGGTCGCGAACTTGGTGAAGCCGACGCGCCAGCAGCCGTCGGGTTGGCGCTCCAGCCAGCTATGACCCGCTGTGTAGAGTCGGTGTCCCAGGAGGCGCGTGGCGAACCGGGAGCGCTTGTAGTGAACCTCTCCGGACGTCATGCTGGTGGCACGGTGGCCGACGGTGTCGGTGCGAACAAGCGACCTATGTTATCAATGATGTAGGGAACGTGTGCGAGGACTACTACCGTTTCACGCGTCAGCCGTTCAGTTTGACGCCCGACCCGGAGTTCTTGTTCAAGAGCCCGTCCCACCAGGCGGCGCTCGACCAGCTGCTCCGTGGGATCTGGCGGGGGGAAGGATTTCTCCTCCTGAGCGGCGACGTCGGCACCGGTAAGACCACGGTCTGTCGAACCCTGGTCGAACAGCTCGGCAAGCGGGTGTTCACGGCGCTCGTCAGCAATCCGTTCGTCACGCAGGACGAGTTGCTCCGGGTCTTGTTGCTCGACTTTGGCGTGGTCAGTCGTGCGGAATCGCGGACCAGTTCCTTTACGCTGGCCACCCAGCAGCAGCTGCTCGACACCTTGAACGAGTTTCTCCTGTCGTTGGCCGGCGTCGGCGCGACGGCGGCGGTGATCGTCGACGAGGCCCAGAATCTCTCGCCGCAGTTCCTCGAAGGCATCCGTCTGCTGTCGAATCTGGAGACCCGACAACCGCAAGCTGCTGCAATTGCTCCTCGTCGGACAGCCCGAGCTCGTGGCGACACTTGAGGACGACGGCATGCGTCAGCTGCGCCAGCGCATCGCGCGACGCTTGGAGCTCACCCCGCTGAGCCGCGACGAGGTCGGACAGTACATCGCGTACCGGTTACGCCTCGCGAGCGGCGAGCGGGGAGTCGTCTTCAACGACGGGGCGATCGACCTCGTGTACGAGTTCAGCGGTGGCGTGCCGCGAAAGTCAACCTTATCTGCGATCGGTCCCTCGAGGCGGGGTTCCAAGCGCTTTCGCCGGGCATTAACAAGGACCTCGTCCTCAAGGCTGCGGCGTTGCTCGATCTCGCCCGCGAGGCGGTTACCCCGACGGCGCCGCCCCGCCACCTGCCGGTCTGGCCGTCAGCCGTCCGGCGGCGCCTCGGGCCGTCCGTACGGTGGGCGACCGTGGCCGCCGGTATCGCGATCGGTGTCGGGGTCGGCATCGGCGGCACGGAATGGGTCAGCCGGTTGGTCAGTGGTGATCCGCCGGCGGGGCAGGGTGCGCCGATCAGTCAGGCCGTGTCACCGGTCCAGCAGCCGGGCGAGCTCGGCAACGACGGCGCCGCGCCGACGGCGACGTTCGACGTCCACGCCGCATTCTTTCCTGACGAAGCCGGGGCGGCGCAGACCGCCGCGATGCTGCGGGACTTCGGATACCGTGCTGACATTGGTGCCGAGACGGCGGAGGGGGTGCCGGTGGTCGTCGGGCCGTTTTCCACCTTCGAGACCACCCGCCTCGTCGAGGACGAGCTCCGGTCGAGGCTGCATTTCAGCGATGTAACGACGGTCGCCGTGCCTGCTCGGTGACGGCGCTCCCGGTTCAAGGTTCAGACGGAAATCGCATCGGTTCAAGGTTCAAGGTTCAAGGTCGAGAACTTTGAACAAATACGGCGTCCGCGTTGAACCCTGAACCAGCGCCGATTCTGTCGTGAACCGATGAGCTGTTCGCCCTACACATCCAACTCCTCCGCGTCCTCCGCTCGTTCCATGATGAAGCGAAACCGCGCGGACGCATCTTTGCCCATCAAGTCGCTGATGACGCGGTCGGTCACGATCTGGTCGCTGATCTCGACGCGCAAGAGGCGCCGGGTCGCCGGGTTCAGTGTCGTCTCCCAGAGTACTTTCGGCATCATCTCGCCCAGGCCCTTGAAGCGTGTGATCTCGGCCATCGCACGGCCGTTCTTCGAGGTGGCGGTTGAGACGATGCCATCGCGATGGGTGTCGTCGAGAGCCCAGTAGGTCTCCTTCCCGACATCGATGCGGTAGAGCGGCGGCTGCGCGAGAAAGACCTTGCCGTGCACGATCAGCTTCGGAAGGAACCGGTAGAAGAACGTGAGGAGCAGCGTCGCGATGTGATTGCCGTCCGAGTCGGCGTCGGCCAGGATGATGATGCGGTTGTAGCGGAGCTTGCTGATGTCGAAGTGCTTGCCGAGCCCGCACCCCAGCGCCGTCACCACGTCGGACAGCTCCTTGTTGGCGAGGACCTTCGATGTCGCCGCGCTCTCGACGTTGAGCACCTTGCCCCGGAGCGGCAGGATCGCCTGCCGGCGCCGGTCGCGGCCTTGTTTGGCCGACCCGCCCGCCGAGTCACCCTCGACGATGAACAGCTCGCTGTCGCTGGTGGTGTTGCCGGTGCAATCGCTCAGCTTGCCGGGCAGGTTCAACCGCGTCGACGTGGCGCTCTTACGCGACACCGATTGCTGCGCGGCGCGGCTCGCTTCGCGGGCGCGCGCGGCGAGGATGATCCGCGCGACGATCGCCTCGGCCACGCTGATGTTGTGGTTGAGCCAGTGCTCGAGGCCCGGGCGGACCGCCGAGTCGAGCACCGACGTCATCTCGAGATTGTTGAGGCGGTCCTTCGTTTGGCCCTGAAACTGCGGATCCTTGACGAGGAGGCTCAACACCGCGGTCAGCCCCTCGCGAATGTCGTCCGCGGTAATCGTGACCCCTTTCGGCGTGAGGTGATGGGTGTCGATGAAGTTTCGGATCGCCTTGCCGAGCCCGGCGCGGGCGCCGTTTTCGTGCGTCCCGCCTGATGCGGTCGGGATGCCGTTGACGTAGCTGCGGAGGTGCTCGTCGGTCGCTTCGGTCCACTGCAGCACGAGCTCGATGCGCGACCCGCTGTCGGCGTGTTCTTTCGATAGGACGAACGGCGTGTCGTGGATGGGGGCGGCGCCGCGCTCTTTCACGACCCGCGCCAGGTAGTCGGACAGCCCATCGTCGTGCTGAAAGACCTCTTTCGACTTCTGCGTCTCGTCCTCGAAGATCATCCGGACACCGCGGTGGAGGTAGCTGGCGATCTCGAGCCGGTCGCGAATCAGGTGCCGGTCGAATTCGGTCTTCGGAAAGATCTTCGGGTCGGGCCGGAAGAAGACGGTCGTCCCTGAGCCGCGCGCCGCCTTGACCTTGCGCAACTTGGTCGTCGGCTTCCCCTGCTTGAACGTCTGTTGCCACATCGCCCCATCACGCTTGGAGGTGGCCACGAGCTCTTTCGCGAGGGCGTTGACGACGCTGGCGCCGACACCGTGGAGCCCGCCGGCGGTGCGATAGTTGCCCTCCCCGAACTTTCCCCCGGCGTGCAACGTCGTGAAGATCACCTCGAGGGCGCTCTTGCGACTTTTGGGGTGCTTGTCGACCGGAATCCCGCGGCCGTCGTCAGTCACCGTGATGGACGCGCCGTCGGCGTGAAGCGTCAGCTGAATGCTCGAGGCGTAGCCGTTCATCGCCTCGTCGACGGCGTTGTCGACGAGCTCCCAGACGAGGTGATGGAGCCCGGCCGAACCGACGCCGCCGATGTACATGCCGGGACGCTTCCGCACCGGCTCGAGTCCTTCGAGGACGGTGATGTCCTTCGCCGTGTATCTGCGCGCCATTGGCTCCGATCGACCCGGCTGGGTTCAGGGCCGCCATGTGGCCCGCCGGTACGGCGGGGTTTGCGGGAAGGCGCCTCAGTGTAGCACGGTGATCCGGCGGCTATAATGCGCGACGTGACGAGTGATGACGATCGTGGGAAAGCCGTTCAGCAGCTCGAAGCGCTCCGCACGACGCTGACGGAGGCTTCGAACGCCGCGGAGTTGACCCCGCTGATCGACGAATGCGAATCACTCGTCAGCGCGGTCAAGACGTTCCACATGGAGGGGATCCGCTTCCGGATGTACAATCTCCGTCGCCAGCTGGCCGAACACGAGCAGACCGTGCCCGCCGAGGCGCCGCCGCTCTTCGATGAGGCGCGAGCCGCCCTCGAGGCGGCAGGGTTTCAGACGAAGTAGCGCGATCGCGCCGGTCGCGGGCATTCCTCCAGAATCCGGCTCGTCTCGGAGGTCAGCCAGCTGCTTTCAGAGCAAAAACCGAGTTCGACTCGCCAAAGGCAGACGGATTCTTCCGGAACGCCCGCGACCGGCCTGTCTACTCTTCTAACACCGGGACTTCGACGGGCCGTGGCACGACCTGCGTGAACTGGCCGCGTTGCAGGAGCTCCCGCCCCTTGCCGCCGCGTCCCACCACCTCATACTTCGCGGTGCTGATCGTCTGCGTCGCGCCGCGGCTCGTCTCGACGGTCAGCAGATCGCGGTCGCCGCTCGACGCCACAAAGCCGATCACGCGGTCGGTGTCTTTCTTGATTTTGATGAGCATCACGCCCTTGCCCGGACCGGAGAGGAAGTTGACCTCGCCGGCCTCGCAGAGGATGGCGCGTGCCTCGCGGGTCGCCGCGATCACCGTCTCCTGGCCAGAGATGGCGGCGATACCGACCACCTCCGATCCTTGGGCCGGACGCGCATACCGTCGTCCGGCGCGCGTGCTCGGCTCGACGAACGGCTCGAAGCTGAAGCGCAGGCTGTAGCCATCGCTGGTCACGGCGATCGCGTGCGTCGGCGGCTCCGGCCGGCGGGTGGTGCCGGTGATGTTCGGCGTCACCCGGGGGTCGAGGCTGACCGCGGCGACCACCCGCTCGCCGTCCTTCAGCTTGAAGAGCCGCTGGATCGGCTCGCCGTAGCCGGTTGTGGCCGGGACGTCGATCAGGCGGCAACTGTAGGCCATGCCAAAGTTGGTGAAGAACACCGACGTGGCACGCGTGCTCCCGGCCACCGCCGCCAGCAGCGCATCGCCCTCGCGCAGCCGCGTGGTCGACACGTCGCGCACCTCTTTTTGCCGTTTCACCCAGCCGTCTTGCGAGACGAGGACGACGCCATCCTCATCGACGATGAAATCGTCAGCGCTGAACTCGACGTCGTCGACCTTACCGCCGACGAGCGTGCGCCGCGGGTTCTTCTTCGGGTCGCCGTAGGTCCGCTGGAGCTCGACGATCTCGTCGCGGACGACTTTCCACCGCCGGTCTTCGTCACGCAGCAGGCCACCGATCTGTCGGGCACGCTTCTTCTTGGCCGCCAGCTCGTCGCGGATAAAAAGGATTTCGAGACGGGCCAGCCGGTAGATCTTCAGCTCGAGGATCGCGTCGGTCTGCTCCGCGTCGAGGCCGAACTGCTTCATGATCATGCCGGCGGCGTCGGTCTTTCCGTCGGAGCGGCGGATCAACATGATGATGGCGTCGAGCGCGTCAAAGACTTTGGCGAACCCTTCGAGAATGTGGATTCGCTTCTTGAGCGCCACGAGCTCGTGCTCGAGCCGACGGGTCACCACCTGCAGGCGGAAGTTGAGGAAGTGCCAGAGCATCTGGTGCAGGTCGAGGCGCTCCGGACGCCCGACATCTGGCTGTTCGGTCGGCACGAGACAGGTCAGGTTGACCGGAAAGGTCGACTGCAGCGGGGTGTGCCGGAACAGGTAGGCCATCACCATCCGCTCGTCGGCGTCCGCTTTGAGCTCGAGCGCGATTCGCACGTCGTCGGTGGAGACATCCTTGACGTCGACGATCGCCGGTAGCTTGCGGGCGATGACGATCTCGGCGATCCGCTCGACGAGCTGCGCCTTGTTGATCCCGTACGGGACGCTGGTGATGTGCACCGTCTTCGACGATCCGAATGCCGGACCTTTCTCCCAGGTGGCGCGCACGCGCACGGTGCCCGACCCGGTCTTGTAGATCTGCTTGAGCTCCTCGTCCGAGTTGACGAGCTGACCGCCGGTCGGGAAATCGGGGCCCTTGACGTAGCGCGCGAGCCGGACGCTGGTCAGATCGGGGTTGTCCAGCAGCTTGACGAGAGCGGTCGAGACCTCGCCGAGGTTGTGCGGCGGGATGTTGGTCGCCATGCCGACGGCGATGCCGGTGGCGCCGTTGACCAGCAGGGTCGGGATCCGCGCCGGCAGCACGACCGGCTCCGTCTTGGAGCCGTCGTAGGTCGGCCGGAACGGAACGGTGTCATGGCCGATTTCGCGGAGCAGCTCGGCGCTGATGGGGGCGAGCCGGCACTCGGTGTAGCGCATGGCGGCCGCGCTGTCGCCGTCGAGCGAGCCGAAGTTGCCCGACCCGTCGACCAGCGTCTCGCGCAGCGTGAACGGCTGAGCCATTCGGACGAGGGTGTCGTAAATCGCCGCATCACCGTGCGGGTGGTAGCTCCCCATGACATCGCCGACCACCTTCGCGCACTTGCGATGCTTGGCGTCAGAGAGCAGCCGCTGCTGCCACATGGTGTAGAGGATGCGGCGCTGGACCGGCTTTAGTCCGTCGCGCACGTCGGGGAGCGCGCGGGACGTGATCACCGAGAGGGCGTAATTCAGGTAGCGGGCCTGTGCCGCCTCGTGGAGGGCGACGACGGTGTCGCCACCGCCGCGCCGGGCTAGGACGTCGATGCCGTCGCCGTCGCCACTGTCATCGATCAGAGCGTCGAGCAATGGCGCCGATCGGCGCTTCCGCGTCCGCTTCGTGGTTCGCGTGGTCTTCTTCTTTGTCCGTTTGCCGGCTCGCTTCGCCATCGAGTCACCCAAAGCAAGTTCCGAATCGCGTTCCGGGCCGCAGCATGACGCCTAACACAGTGTTCGCGTAGCGGTCGGCAGCGGCCGGGAGGTGCGCTGCGGGGCGGGTTGCGCTCAATTTACCACGGGTTACGCGGACCGAGGCCAAGCACGGCGAGCAATTCCGCCAGAATCATCGAGGTGGCGCCCCACACACGCTCGTTGCGCACTTCGAAAAACGGCACGTCGTAGGCGCGATCCTGTCGCCATTGCGACCCGAGGTGGAGGTTGGCGGGGTCTGCCAGCTCCGCCAGCGGAACCTCGATGGCGCGTGCCACCTCCGCCTCGGCGGGACGAAGGTCGGGCGAGGTTTCGCTGATCCCGACCACCGGATGGAGCGCGAAGGCGCTCGCCGGGATGTAGAGCGGCGACAGCGCTCCGACAATGCGGACCGCGGCCGGCTCGACGCCGACCTCCTCGAACGTCTCGCGCAGCGCGGCGTCGGCGATCGCTTCGGACCCTTCCAGGACCCCACCTGGGAACGACACCTGACCGGCGTGGGTCGGCAGCTGTCCGGCGCGGACGGTCAGCAGGATGTGCGGCGTGTCATCGAGAGGGTAGAGCAGCGCGAGCACGGCCGCGGTTTTCGCATCACTTGGGACCTCGCCCGGCTGCCAGCCGCGCCGCGGCCGCGGCGCCAGCAAGTGATGCGCCTCGGGCCCCGGCAGAGGCGCCTGACACGCGTCCTGTAATCGCGTTTCGATCTGATAGAGTGTCGGGAACACTGCCGCCACGGTAGGAAGTCATCTTACTGCGGTCCGCGCCGACCTCCCGCTTTTCTATGAGCGATCAGGGCCGTCCTGAGAAGACGTTTGATCGGGCCATTGTCGAAGGGCCGCTTCGACGCGCGGTCTGGAAGCTCGCGTGGCCGACGATGCTGCAGAACGTCATCGGCGGCCTCCAGGGCATTATCGACCAGGCGATGGTCGGGAACTACGTCGGCCACATCGGCAACGCCGCCATCGGCGTCAGCCTGCAGCTGTTCATCCTGGTGATCGTGTTCGTCGCGTCGGTCTTCAGCGGGATGGGTGTGCTCGTGGCGCGGTTCGCTGGCGCCGGCGAGGCCGACAAGGTCAACCGTACCGTCTATCAGGCGTTTCTCGCCGCCGTGTTCATGGCGCTCGGCGTGCTGGCGCCCGCGGGCTATTTTCTGGCGCCGTCACTGCTCAGCCTGATCAACGCCGCGCCCGAGGTGCAGGTCGAGGCGCTGCCATATATCCGCATCATGTTCGTCTTCAGCATCGGCATGCTGATCTTCTTCATGATGAGCGGCGCGCTGCGGTCGGCCGGCGACGCGCGGACGCCGCTCCGCCTCGGCGTCGCGATGACGGTGCTGAACATCGTGCTCAACGTCATCCTGATCCGCGGCCTCGGGCCGATTCCGGCGTTCGGCACCGTCGGCGCCGCGATGGGGACGGCGATCGCCAGCGGATTGACCGGCGTCGCGTTCCTCTGGCTGCTGTTTTCCGGCCGACTGGTCGTCAAATTCTCCCGGTCGATGTCGTTCGCCCCCGACTGGCGGATCATCCGCGAGCTGTTCCGGTTCGGGCTGCCGACTGGCTTCCAGGGCATCGTGATGAACCTCGCCGGCGTGCTGCTCCTGCGGTTCATCGGGTCGCTCCAGTACAGCTCCGAGGCCCAGGCGGCGTTCGCCGTCGGGTATACGGAGCTCTTCGCGTTGATTACCTGGACCTCGGTCGGCCTGATGGGGGCGACGGCTGCCGTGGCGGGGCAGAACCTCGGCGCCGGGCACCCGGAACGGAGCAAGCGGGCCGCGATGGTCGCGTCGTCGATCGGCGTCGGGGTCGCCGCGGTCATCGGTCTGGCCTTTCTCACGGTGCCGCGCGCCCTGCTGGCGATCTTCGGGATGGACGAAGGGGTGCAATACGAGCTGGGGCGTCAGCTCTTGGCGTACCTGGCGGTCTCGGGGATCTTCGTGACCGTGGCGCTCACCTATACCGGCGGCCTGCAGGGCACTGGCGATACGCGCAGCCCGCTCTACATCTCGATCGTCTCGCAGGTGGTCATCCCGATCGGCCTGTGCCTCTACGTCGATGCGACGCGCGGGCTCGAGCCGGCCGACATCTGGCTGGCGATCGTGCTCGGGCACGTCGCGCGGGCGACGCTCAGCGTGATTCGCTTCCACCAGGGCAAGTGGCGCGACATCACGGTCGACATCGGGCCGGCACGGGCATGATTCAGACGGGGCTTCACCCCGAACCCCCGCGGATGCTCCGCGGGGAGGGGCGCAAACCGCGACGTCGTAGTTAAAGATGAGCGAGACCTCCCGCCGCCGGCACCCGGCGACGCGCGCAGCGCAAGCGCTCGGGTGGGTCGACAAGACGACGGGAGCCTTGGTCCCGCCGATCCATCTTTCGGCTCCGTACGAGCGCGCTCCAGACGGCAGCTATCCCGCGGGCCGGACCTATACACGCGACCACAATCCGACCTACGACCAGGCCGAGGCGTTGCTGGCCGCCCTCGAGCAGGGGAGTGCCGCGATGTTGTTCGCCTCGGGCATGGCGGCGGCGACCACGGTGTTCGAGACGCTCGACGTCGGCGACCACGTCGTGGCCCCCGAGGAGATGTATTGGACGATTCGGCGCTGGTTGCAGGAAATGGCGGACCGTGGCCGGATCACACTCGATCTCGTGCCGAACGGCGACCTCGCCTCACTCGAACGGACGCTGCGACCGGGGGCCACGAAGATCGTCTGGATCGAAACACCGGCCAATCCGAGTGGGGCGATCACCGACATCGCGGCGACGGCGGCAATGGCGCACGAGGCCGGCGCCCGCGTCGTCGTCGACGGTACCCTTGCGACGCCGATGCTCTGTCGTCCGCTCGAGCACGGCGCCGACCTGGTGATGCACTCCGCGACGAAGCAGCTCAACGGACATGCCGACGTGCTGGCGGGGGCGCTCGTGACGGCGCGTGACGACGCGCTGTGGGAGAAGTGTCGACACGAGCGCGCGTATCGCGGCGCGGTTCTCGGGCCGTTCGAGAGCTGGCTGCTGCTGCGCGGCATGCGCACGCTCTACGTGCGCGTCCGGTGGTCGGCGCAATCGGCCCAGCGGATTGCCGAGGCGCTCGCGTCTCACCCGGCGCTGTCGCAGGTGCTCTATCCCGGCTTGCCGACACATCAGGGCCACGACATTGCCGCCCGGCAGATGGACGGTGGATTCGGGATGGTGGTGTCGTTCCGTCTGCGCGGCGGGGCGCCGGCGGCGCGGCAGCTGGCCGGCACGCTCGAGCTTTTTCGGAACGCGACGTCGCTTGGTGGCGTCGAAAGTCTGGTAGAGCACCGGGCGCCGGTGGAGGGCCCCGGCACGCCGGTACCCGACGACCTCATCCGGCTCTCGATCGGGATCGAGGATCCCGACGATCTGATCGCCGACCTCGAGCGGGCGCTCGCCGTAGTGACGTAGGCACGCGGGCCGCTAAACGCGGGCGGCGCGCGGAGCGTCTGAGATCGCGCCAGCGTGCGTTCATGTCTGAGTCACCATTGACCTTTAACCGATTCGCGCGGTTCTACGCGCCGCTGGCGGCGACGAGCCTGCTGCTCACGCTGACGAATCCGCTACTCGCCAGCGCCATGTCCCGCAGCGTGAATCCAGCCATCGCGCTGGCCGGCTTCGGCGTGGCGTTCTCGCTGTGCGGCGTGCTCTACAGTCCCCTCCTGGTGGGCCAGCAGGTTGCGGCGACCCGGCTTCTGGCCGGCGCTCGCTTCGCCGCCATTCGACTCTTTTGGCTGCGGATCGGTGGACTGCTGTCGCTCGTCGCGGTCGCCATCGCGTACACGACGCTGGGCGACTGGCTGTTCGGCGGCCTCATGGGCGTCTCCGGCGACATCTTCGCCGAGGCCCAGGCCGCGACCGCCCTGCTGGCCCCGGTGCCGTTTCTGACCGCGGTTCGCGCGGTCCACCAGGGACGCTTGATCGCCGGGCATCGCACCAACCCGATCGCGTTCGCCACCGGGGCGCGCACCGCGACCCTCGCGCTGGTCGCCGTGGTGTTGACGGTGGTCACGCGGGGTGGAGCGTGGGTCGGCGCCGCGGCGTTTACCATTGGGCTCTCGGTCGAGACGATCATGGTCGCCGTGGCCCGCGCCGGCGCCGACGGCGCCTACCATCCGGTGGCGGCGGAGGGAGTCGAACCGGGCGCGTCCGATGCCGGCATGCTGCGGTTCTCGACCCCTCTCATGATCAATGTGCTGTTGTGGTGGGGCACGCCGTTGGTCATCAACAGCGTGCTCGCGCGGTCGCCGTTTCCGGCCGAAGCGATCGCCGCCTTCGTCGTGGTCGAGTCGGTCGCCTGGTTCCTTGCCGCGCCGGTCGGGCAGTATCAGCACGTGAGCATCGCGCTGGTCGACTGCAAGCGCTCCCATCGTCATATCCAGCGCTGGACCCTCGTCCTGGCCGGTGTGGTGGCGCTGCTCGTGGCGCTGGTCTCGCTGCCGCCGGTGCGGCGGGCCGTTCTCGCCGCGGTCTTCGGTCTCGACGCCGGTCTGCTCGCGGACATTGGGGCGGCGCTGCCGTTCGCCGTGATGTATCCACTCTTGTACGGCCACCGGCAGTACTATCAAGGTCTCTTCACACGCAGCGGCCGCTCGGACGCGGTCGGATGGGGGGCCGTCCTCCGGGTGGCGACGGTGGTGGTAGTGGCGATTGCGGGACTCGGGCCGCTCGGACAGACCGGGGCGACGCTCGGCGTGCTGTCGGTAGTGGTCGGGCTCGCGGTCGAAGCGGTGTACCTCGAACGGGTCTCGCACAAACACGTGATGTCGACGTTGCCGGAATCGCGACCGACGCACCACGACGTGGTGCCGAGCGAGGGGGTCACATGACCACTCCCATGATGGTCAGGACGACGCGGATCGTGCTGGTGGTGGTCGGATGCGCGGTTGCCGCGTGCGGGGGACCGGGCGCTGGCGGCGACTCCGACCACGGTTCGCCAGCGGCCGGCCTGCCGTCCGGCTACGCGCTCCGGCTCGATCGAGACAACCGCGATCCGGCCGACTTCATCGCCACGCTCGAGGAGGGTAACCTCGAGGTACGAACGGGACCGGCCGGGATCCTCTATCGGCCCGATCAGCACGTCGATGGCGACCGCTTCGCGGTCCGTGCGCGGTTCACCGAGGTCGGTGCTCCGGTTGGGCATCGCGAAGGCTTCGGACTGTTCATTGGCGGGCGGGGGCTGGTCGGCGTCAGCCAGCGCTACACCTACTTTCTCGTACGCAGCGACGGACGATATCTGATCAAGCAGCGGGACGGCGGCGACACGTGGGATCTGTCAGACGGATGGGAACCGTCGAGCGCGATACGTCTCCCCACCGACGGGGGGAGCGACGTCACCAATGAGCTTGCCATCACCGTCGATGGCGCGCGGGTGCGCTTCGTCTGCAATGGCGAGTCACTCGCCGACCTTCCGAGCGACGACGTGAGTGCGCGGGGGGTGGTGGGCCTCCGAGTGAATCATAACTTGAATGTGCGGATCGCCGGCTTCCAGGTGGAGCCGTAACGTCAACGGGCTTGCTCGCCGCCGGCGGGTCCGTAAGAGAACGTTGCAGTGGCACGCGCCGCCCTGACCAGTTATTGCTCGCCGCGTCAGGAATTTCGCGTGCGGTCGGAGGCGAAGTGTTCCGGCGGGCCGATCTGGCGTCCGGAGTGACGCCCCGACCGTGGCTGCCGACGCCTGCTGCCAGCCATACGCGCCCGCTACGCACTAACGAAACGCGCTATAGCACGCGAACGTGGCAAGTTACCGCTTGCGGGCGGTCAAGAGTCGTGTCAGTCCGGAAATGACGTCGCGCGTCTCGACGTCGACGAAACCGGCCGTCTCCGCGTGCCGCGTGATATCGGTCGGCATGAACGAAACCGCGCCGCGGTTGAAGAGAAACGAGACGAACCAGAGGGCCGCTCCAGACGGGCCGTGCCGATCGTCGTCGACGAAGAAGTCGTGGACGAGGATCTGGCCGCCGGGACGAAGCGCGGCATATGCGCGGGTCATCAAGTGCGGGAAGCGGTCGCCGCTGACCGCACTCAACAGATACGACTGCAACACGACGTCTTGACCGTCCGGCCAACGAATCTTGAGCGCGTCGCCGGCCACGAAGTTGATTCGACCGCCGAGGTCGGCCTCGGCCACGTGCCGTTGCGCCACCGACTCGACCGCCGGCAGGTCGAGAATCGTGGCGTGCAGGTCCACGTACTGCCGGCAGAGGGTGATGCTGAAGGCGCCGCTCCCGCCTGTGACGTCGCGCAGCCGCGTCGCGTCGTTCAGGTCGACCATCTGCTTGACGACCGCGGCCGGTCCAAGGGAGCCGGCGCGCTGCGCGCGGCTGAAGTGCTCAGTTTCGGTCGCGTTTTCCATCACGGCGTACAGGTTGTCGTCGGCGTCTCCCCGAAGCGCGTCATCGAGGTGCTCCAGAAGCGGATAGACGTGACGGTCAATCTGGAAGCGGAAGTACTCACCGAAGTATCGCGGCGACGACGAGACCAGATACTGCTGCGATATCGGTGCGTTCGTGAACGCGTCCTCGCGACGCTCGACGAGCCCGATACTCACACACGCGGTCAGCAGCGTCTCCATCCGATGCGCGGCAATTACCGTGATGTCCGCCAACGCGTCCCGGGGTCGTGGCCCGTCCGTGAGGTGGTCGAACAGCCTCCCGTTGAGTGCGGCGAACAGCACCTTCGAGGCGATGAACCCGTACGCGAGTGCGGACAGGTCGCGCACGCTGGAGAGATCAGCCATCAGTCTGAGGGTCGGGTGGTCTGACGAGCCAGTCTAGAACACCCTACTGGGCCGTTTTGAGTGATAGGGTGGCGAACGATGATCGCATCCCCGTCCGTCGCCGCCGGTCGCGCCGTCACGCGACGGACCGCTTTGCGGTGGGGCGGCAAGGCGGCGCTTGGGGCCGCCCTCGTCGGTGGCGCCGGCTGCTCCGCCCGTACCGGATCGGCACTCGCTGACCCGCGTCGCCGCCTGCTCGCTCCCGTCAACGTGTCGTGGGACCGGATCATTCGGCGGGTCGTGGGGCTGCGGCCGTTTCGCCCGTCCGGCTTCGTGGTACGCGCCGATCGTCTCGGCGATCAGGTCGTCGTGCACAACTACGGGCACGGCGGCGGCGGCATCACGTTGTCGTGGGGGACGTCCGAGCTCGCCGCGCGTGAAGCCGACGCGGCAGCGTCAGCGGGAGAGCGTCGCGCCGCGGTCCTCGGCTGCGGGGTGGTTTCGGCCTGACG
Organism: Vicinamibacterales bacterium; assembly: GCA_963662965.1. Classification (GTDB taxonomy): domain Bacteria; phylum Acidobacteriota; class Vicinamibacteria; order Vicinamibacterales; family UBA8438; genus DTWD01. The sequence continues at coordinate 3,250,978 of OY759970.1, forward strand.
ACCGCCCGGCTCCTGCAGCGGCGGGGGTGGACGGTCACCATCTATGCGCGCGATCTTCCGCCGCGGACGACGTCCAACGTCGCGGGAGGCCAGTGGACCCCGTCGTCAGTCTTCGATACCGAGGCGGTGACGCCGGCGTTCAACGACCAGTTCATGCAGGCGACGCGGCTCGCCTTTCGGTACTACCAGGATCTGGCCGGTCCCGAGTATGGCGTCCGGTGGATCGACAACTACTATCTGTCGGATGAGCCGCCGTCTAACGAGGATGCGGACGAGCCGGACCTGTTCGACTCGATGCCCGATGTCTTTCCCGACGCGACCGAGCTGACCGCCGACGAGCATCCGTTCGATGTGCGCCATGTGCGCCGCGTGCGGACGATGTTGATCGAACCGGCGACCTACCTGAACGCGCTGCTACGGGATGTGCGCATCGCCGGGGGGAGCGTCGTCGTCGGCGAAATTCGAGATCGGGCAGAGGTGGCGGCGCTTCCCGAACGGGTCGTGATCAACTGCACCGGCCTCGGCGCGGCCGCCCTCTTCGGCGACGATCAGCTGATGCCGGTCAAGGGACAGCTGACGTTCTTGTTTCCGCAGCCCGAGGTCGACTACATCGTCGTCGCCGACGGCCTCTACATGTTTCCGCGCTCCGACGGCATCTTGCTCGGCGGCACCTTCGAGCGGGGCGACAGCAGTCTCACGCTCAACTCGGCGGCCGAGCGTCGAATCGTCGAAGGTCACCGTCGCCTGTTCGCGTCGATGCGCACCCGCTAAGCTCTCACGCGATGTCTTCTTCCGACGTCTCTCTCCACATTGCCCCCGCCACGTCGGCCGATGTGCCGGTGATTCTCGGTCTGATTCGCGAGCTGGCCGACTACGAGCGGATGTCCGATCAGGTGGTGGCGACCGAGGCCGATCTCGAGCGGTCGCTGTTCTCCGACGCGCCGCACGCCGAGGCGGTTATTGCCAGGCTCGACGGCGCGCCGGCGGGGTTTGCCCTGTTCTTCCATAGCTTCTCGACCTTCGTCGGGCGCCCTGGCTTGTATCTCGAGGACCTCTTCGTCAAGCCGGTCTATCGCGGGCGTGGCGTTGGCCGTCGGTTGCTGGCCTATCTCGCGAAGCTCGCCGTCGACCGTGGTTGTGGACGTTTCGAGTGGTCGGTTCTCGACTGGAACGAGCTGGCGATCGCGACGTACCGGAAGGCGGGCGCGGTGCCGATGGACGAGTGGACGGTCTACCGGGTGACCGACGAGGCGCTGCACGCGCTGGCGGCGGAGGCGCCAGACTCGTGAGTGGCGGCGGTCTGACGTCGGATGATCGCCGGGCGCTCGCCGAGCAGATCGACTACTACCGCGCACGCGCGCCCGAGTACGACGACTGGTTTTATCGCCGAGGGCAGCACGACCACGGGCCGGAGTTGAATCGCGCGTGGCACATCGAGGTCGCCGAGCTGCGCGACGCGCTCGACGCGGCGCAGCCATCGGGCCGCGTCCTCGAGCTGGCGGGTGGGACAGGGCTCTGGACCGAACGGCTCGCCCCCCACGCGTCCGAGATGCTGTGTGTCGACGTCTCGCCAGAGGTGATTGAGCTGAACCGGCGCCGCGTCGGCGCCTCGCACGTTCGCTACGTGAACGCCAATCTCTTCAGCTGGCAGCCGACCGAGCGGTACGACTTCGTCTTCTTCGGATTCTGGCTGTCGCACGTGCCGACCGCCTGGTTCATCCCGTTCTGGGCGATGGTGGCGCGCTGTCTGACGCCGGACGGGCGGGTCTTCTTCGTCGATAGCCGGTATCATCCGGCCTCGCGCGCCGTCGACCACGTGACGGGCGACCCGTCGGCGACGCGCACTCGCCGGCGTCTCCAAAATGGGCGCGAGTTCGACATCGTGAAAATCTTCTACCCACCCGATGACCTCGAGCGCCAGCTGTCGGCCCTCGGCTGGCGCGGCCGCGTGCAGGTGACGGCGAACTTCTTTCTCTATGGCGAACTGAAGCCGATATGTAGATGACTGTCTATGAATTGACCGCGTTCGGACAGCCGCTCGCGCGCCGCGAGAGCACACCTCCAGAGCCGCGCGGCTCAGAGGTGCTCCTTCGTGTCGATGCCTGCGGCGTCTGCCACAGCGATGTTCATCTGTATGACGGCTACTTCGACCTTGGAAACAGTCGACGGCTCGACCTGGCCAGGGGCCGCGAGCTGCCGCTCACACTCGGGCACGAGATTGCCGGCGAGGTGATGGCGTGCGGCCCGGAAGCGGTCGACGCGGCGGTCGGAGACAGCCGCGTCGTCTATCCATGGCACGGCTGCGGGGCCTGTGCCGTCTGCGCGCGTGGCGACGAGCACCAGTGCGGCACGCCGCAACAGCTCGGGGTAAACGCCTCGGGAGGCTTCGCCGACCACGTGCTGGTGCCGCATCCGCGCTATCTGTTCGACTACGGACCGGCTGACCCGTCGCTGGCCGCGACGTATGCCTGTTCGGGGCTGACCGCGTACGGCGCCCTGCGCAAGGTGGCGCCGTCGGACGGTGCCACCAAGTCACTGCTCATCGTGGGCCTTGGCGGCCTCGGCCTCGCGGCGGTGAGCCTGGCGCCCTCGGTCGGTCCATTCGAGATCATCGGCGCCGACATCGATGACGCCCGCCTCCAGGTGGCGCGAGAGCGCGGCGTGGTCGAGACGGTCAACACGCAGGAGCCCGACGCGGCGAAGCAGGTCAAGCGGCGCACCGGTGGCGGCGTCGCTGCGGCGATCGATTTCGTTGGATCCGAGCAGTCGGCGTCGTTCGCCGTAAGCGCCCTCGCCCTCGGCGGGACACCGGTGGTGGTCGGCCTGTTCGGCGGATCGCTGGCGCTCTCGCTGCCGCTCCTACCGCTCAAGCAGCTGTCGATCCGAGGGTCTTACGTCGGCAGTTTGCCGGAGATGGCGGCGCTGATGGCGCTGGTGCGGTCGGGGCAGGTGCCCCCGTTGCCGGTGACACAACGCCCGCTGGCCGAGGCGCAGCAGTCGCTCGACGATCTGCGCGGCGGCCGCGTCGTCGGCCGTGTCGTCCTCCGCCCCTGAGCCCGAAGCCCAAAGCCTCATCTCATGATTCCCCGCAGTGCTCGGAGATGAAGGCGCGCGCGTCATCACGCAGACGGACGATCTCCTTCCACTCCGTCCCCACCGCGCGCAGCGGCGGCCCGAACGTCACCGTGATCGGACCGGGTCTCAACAACCACGTGAGCGCCGGAAAGATGCGGCGCGTCCCCCGGATGGCGACCGGGACGACCGGGCAGCCGGCGTCGACGGCGGCGCGGAACGCGCCGAGCCGGAACGGCAGCAGCCGCGGCGCGACTTCGAAAGTGCCTTCCGGAAAGACGAACAGCGAGTCGCCGTCGTCGAGCGGTCGACGGATGTCGCCAGCCCCTTCCATGCGTTGCGACTGGTTGCTCTTGTCGATCGGGATGTGCCCGCCTTTGCGGATTGCCAGGCCGAGAATCGGGTAGTCGGCGAGTCCGGCCTTGGCCGCGAACCGGGCGCCGCGGGGCAACACCCCCATCATCAAACCCGGGTCGAGATAGCTCGCGTGGTTGGCCACGAAGACGACGGCTCCGTCGGTCGGCACCTGATCACGCCTGACGACGTGGACGGGACAGCCGGCGAGGGCGACGATCAGACGGGTCCAGCGTCCGACGAGCCGGTCGATCCACCGGCCGCGTGGGCCGACGACCAGAAGCGTCAACGTCACGACGCCGGTGGTCACGATGACGGTCATGACGTAGGCGGTATAGAGCACCCGTGCGGTTCGCGTTGCCCAGCCCGCCACCAACGCGCCGGCCGCGGCCGCACCGAGGCGGAACCACTGACCGGCTGCTCCGCCCGGCCCTTTCTCGAGTCTTCCCGTCAGCAGCGCTTCGCGCGTCGCCGAGCGCCGGATCTTGCCGCTCGAGGTTTTCGACACCGCGCCGGGTGGCGCCAGCACCACCCGGTCTGGCGCCACGCCGAGGGCATCGGTGACCTCGCTGCTGATCGCGCGCTGAAGCGCGTCCCGCATCTCGGCGTCGGCGACCCGGGTTTCCGCCACGACCACGAACTGCTCAGTGCCTCGTGCCTCGTCGGCGACGCCGAACGCGGCGACGCAGCCAATGCGTACGCCAGCCACGGCGCTCACGACCTCCTCGGCCTCATGGGGATACAGGTTGCGTCCACCCTTGATGATCAGGTCCTTCGCCCGCCCGGTCAGGAAGAGGTCGCCGTCGGCGATGTAGCCAAGGTCGCCGGTCTCGAGCCAGCCATCGACGCCAATCAGCGCGCGGGTCGCTGCCTCATTCCGGTAGTAGCCGGCCGTCGCCGAGGGCCCCCGAAAGCGAATCTGGCCTTGCCGACGTTCGGGAACACGGTCACCCGTGTCGTCGACCACGATGATTTCGTGGTTCGGGAGAGCGTGGCCGCACGACACGAACCGAAGGGCGGATTCGTCGTCGACCTCGGCCGGTGCGGCCTCGCCCGTTTCCTGAAACGTGGCGCGCCGCACCGCATCGATTCGTGGCGGCGCGCCGACCACCGGGACGGTCAGGCCGACCGAGCATTCGGCCAGGCCATAGACTGGAACCAGCGCGGTCCGCCGGAGTCCATACGGCTCGAACCGGTCAAAGAATCGCGAGAGGGTGTCGGGGGAGACCGCTTCGGATCCGTTCAACAGAACGCGGGCCGAGCTGAGGTCGAGACCGTCGAGCTCCGTGTCGGCGATGCGTGTCGTGCAGAGGTCATACGCGAAATTTGGCGCCGCCGATAGCGTGCCGCGATGCCGATCGAACGCCTGGAGCCAACGCACCGGCCGAGCCAAAAAGGCGAGCGGCGACATGAGCACGAGCGGCGCTCCGACGTAGAACGTGCCTAGCCAGGCGCCGATCAGCCCCATGTCGTGATAGAGCGGCAGCCAGCTGATGCCGACGTCGTCCGATCCCATCTCGAGTCCCTGCACAAACGCGCGAATGTTGGCGAGTAGGTTCGCGTGGGTCAGATACACCCCCTTCGGGAGACCGGTGCTGCCGGAGGTGTATTGGATCAACGCGCCGTCGCAGCCGCCGGTCGCGACGGGCGGCAGCGGCTCCGCCGCGACGGTGTCCGGTCTGACGACGGCGTCGAGGGAGGGGACTCGGCGCACCAGCAACCCGGCCACACGCTCGACCTCCTTGAACGTAATGAGCAGTCGGGCGCCGGCGTTTTGCAGGATGCCGATCTGGCGACCGACGTACTCCTCGATACGGTCGGCGCGGAACGGCGGATAGAGTGGCACCGGAACACAGCCCGCCACGAGCGCTCCCATGAACGTGGCGAAGAAGTGCCGCTCGGTCCGGAGCATGATCGCGACGGTGTCACCCCGCCGCAGACCTTGAGCAGCCAGGCCGCCGGCGATGGCGCGCGCCTGGGTCCAGAGCCACCCGTAGGTCAGCCGGGTTTCGCGGCCGTCGTCTTCGCGGAGGTAGATATGCGTCCGATCAGCGGTGCGCTCGGCATGCCACGCCAGCGCATCGACCAGCGTCTGCGCCGCGGCAGGCGATGCAATGGTGCCGACCGGAGGCCGATAGGAATCGCCGAGCGGGGCCTGAGACGCCTCGCCGCCTGCCGCGATGGCGGTGACTAGGTCGGCTGGTGATTCGGCGTCGGCCATCGCCGCGTCGCCGAGTTGCAGATCAAAGGTGCGCTCGAGTCGGACGAGGAGCTCGACACGCTCCAGGCTGCTGATCCCGAGATCCCGCTCGAGTGAGTCGTGAAGCGAGACGCGGGGGCGTTCGCCGCCACGAAGCTCACCCACCAGCTCGGTCACGACATCGACCACGCGGCGTTCGACATCAGCGCGGACCGGAGCAACCGGCGGGACGCTCATCGGGCCTATCTTAGACGGGGCTGGCTGCCCCGAACCCCGCCGCGGTCACTCGCGGGGGCCCCATGCCCCGCTCCGTTCCCGCGGGGGCGCGCTGTGCGCGCCCTGGCTTTGGCCCCGTCTTGATTTACTTTACCGGCGGATCAATGCGGCGAATCGTGTTGATGAGGACGGTCTCGCGCGGCACGTCCATCATGTTGTCGACCCGTGTGGTGCGGACGCGGGAGATGTCGTCAACCACGTCCATCCCGTCGATCACCTCCCCGAATACGGCGTACCCGAATCTCTCGTTGGTCGAGTTGACGTGATTGAACTGCATGTTCTGGGAGGTGTTGATGAAGAACTGCGCGCGCGCCGAGTTGGGCGTGTTGAGCCGCGCCATGGCGATGGTGCCCCGCCGGTTCTGCAGGTTGTTCGTCGCCTCGTTGAGAATCGGTCCCCGGAGCCCCTCGGTCTTCGGCGTATGGTCGGGGTTCATGCCGCCGCCCTGGATGATCATGTTGCGGATGACGCGATGAAAGATCGTGCCGTCGTAGTAGCCGTCCTGCACGTAGGTGAGGAAGTTGACGACCGAGACCCGCGCGCGGGGACGAAACAGCTCAATCGTAATGTCGCCCATCGAGGTTTCGATGACGACGTGCGGATTGGGCGGCGGGTCCTGTGCATGGGCCGGCGTCAGACCAACAACCACAACGAACAGGAGGACAGTGAGCGCAATAACCGGTCGCGTCATAACTCAGACCTCCTACTGCACCGTCACGGAGTTAATGGTGACCGGTTCGACCGGCACGTTTTCGTGTGGCCCCTGCCTGGTCGTCGCCACCTCGGCGATCTTGTCGACGACGTCCATTCCCTCGGTAACCCGTCCGAAGACGGCGTACCCGAAATTGGTTTGGTCTTTATGGTCGAGGCTGCGCGCGTTGTCGGCGTGGTTGATGAAGAACTGCGCCGTCGCGCTATCGACCACGTTGGTGCGCGCCATCGCGATCGTGCCCCGCGCGTTGGTCACGCCGTTGTCGGCCTCGTTCTTGATCGGGGCGCGTGGGGTCTTCTCGGAAAGTTTTGCCGTCAACCCGCCGCCCTGAATCATGAAGCCTTCGATCACCCGGTGGAACACCGTGCCTTCGAAGAAGCTGTCGCTGGCGTACTGAAGGAAGTTCTCCACCGTGATCGGCGCCTGATCCTGGAAGAGCTCGATCGTCAGGCTCCCCAGGCTCGTCTCCATCACGATGACCGGGTTCTGGGCCGAGGCGGTACCGGTTCCGAGGGTCATAGCGGCTACAATTCCAATGATTACGACCCGAAACGACATGGTATCTGCTCCTTGCGGTCTCGCGCGCCGGCGTTCGCTCTAGATCCAAAAACCAGAATCTCAAGATCCAATAATCAGGATCTGTAGAATGTGCGTTGCGACATCTGGGTGACCAGGGGCCGGACACGCGGGATTTCTGCGCACCGCGTCGCCGCCAAATTCGGTCCCGAGTATGCATAATCGACTAAAGCCTGTCCACTCTCGCACCTGATGAAACTCCTGGAGAAGCTGCGCGCTCAGCCAGCCTGGCAGAGTGAGGACCCGTCGGTCCGCATGGATGCGGTTCGCCGTTTGCCCGATGATGACGACGCGGACGATGTGCTCCTGGACGTCGCGCGCGGTGATGCCGACCCGCGGGTGCGGCGCGCCGCTATCGAACGGATGACCGACCTGGCTGGCCTCGTCTCCTTGCTTCAAGGAGCCGAGGTCGACGCCGACACCCGGAGCGCCGCCGTGGACGGTGTGCGTGACGTGGTGGTCGAGATGACGGACGTTGGCGCCGTTGGTGAGGCCCTTGGTGCGCTGACGGATGAGCGCGACCTCGGCGCGATCGCCCGGTCGGCCGAGGCCGAGGCGGTCGGGCTCGCGGCGCTCGAACGGGTGGTGAACGACAAGACCTTGAGTGCGGTCGCCAGAAAAGCGAAGCACATGGTGGTGGCGCTCGAAGCGGTGCGCCGCTTGAGCGACCGGTCTGAGCTTCTGGCCGTCGCCATCAAGACCGACGACAAGGCGACCGCGTTGGCCGCCTACGAGCGATTGAGGGGCGACGACCCGGCCGATGCGGCGACACTCGATGAGATTGCGCGACGCGCGAAGCAGAAGGGGGTCGCCCGTCGCGCGCGTGAGGCGCGCCAAGCGATCGACGCACAGGTCGACGCGTCGCCGGCGTCGGTGGTCGAGGACCGGTCGGATGCCGCCCAATCGCTCTGTGGGGCCGTCGAGCAGCTGGCGACATCCGTCGCCGCACTTGACGACGGTCGGCGCGCACTCGACGCCGCGGTCGAGGCGTGGTCACGGCTCGAGGGACCGATCGATGCCGACGTCACCGATCGCTTCGCGTCTGGCCGACGCGCGGTTGAGGATCGGCTCTTGGCGCTCGACGCAGTGTCCGCCGAGGCACAGCGTGCGACCGAGCAGCGGTCGACCGCCCAATCGGCTCGCGCCACGTTATGCCTCCGCGTCGAACAGCTCGATGGCGACGCGGCGCTTGACACATTGCGCGGTCTGCGCGCCGAGTGGGAAGCGCTCGAGGCGCCGGCCGATCCCGGCGCTGAGACCGTGGCGTCGCTGGCCGGCCTGACCGCGCGGTTCGAGGCGGCGGTGACCGCTTGTGAGGAGCGTTATACGAGATTTACTGCGTCGCGCGCGCACGTCGAGTCGCTCGAGCCGCTCGTGGCCGAGCTGGAGCAGCTCGTGGCGACAGGCGAGTCGGACGCGGTCCGGAAGGGGTGGGCCACGCTCGACCAGCGGTGGCGCCACGCGGTGACGGAGCTGAACGACGCACACACGCACGACGCCACCCTGACCGCGCTCCGCGATCGCAAGCGCGCCGTCGATCAGCGCCGTAAGTCGCTCGAGGCTGAGGCGAAAGGGGCGCGCGAAGAGACGTCGCGACAGAATCTGACGCGCCTTCAAAGGCTGGCCCAGAGCGTCGAGTCCGCGGTCAAGAACGAAAAACTCCAGCTCGGAGACGCCGAACGGCGACTGCGGCAGGCTCGACAGGCGCTCGATTCGCTGCCGCCGCTGCCGACGCGTCGTGACCGGAAAGCGATCGTGCGCACGCTGCGCGAGGGGACGACCGCGCTGCTGGGCCGGGTGCGCGAGCTCCGCGACTTCGCTGACTGGCAGCGTTGGGCGAATCTTGGGATTCAGGAAGATCTCTGTCGTCAAATGGAGGTGCTCGCCTCCCCGCCTGAGGCGGCCACGCCGCCGAGCGACGCCGAGGTTGCGAAGACGTTCCGCGAGCTGATGAATCGGTGGCGTGAGGTGGCCGATGCTCCGCGCGAGAAGGGCCAGGCGCTTTGGCAGTGCTTCAAGAAGGCGCACGACGTGGTCTATCCGCGCTGTGAAGCCTTTTTTGCCACCCAAAAGGCCGAGCGTGAAAAGAATCGTGAGCGGCGCCTGGCACTCGTAGTCGAGGCCGAACGGCTGCGCGAGTCGACAGACTGGATCAAGACCGCGTCTCGGCTCACCGCGCTGCAGGCGGAGTGGAAGGCGCTCGGTCCCGCACCCCGGAAGGATCAGCGCGAGTTGTGGGATCGGTTCCGGACCGCGTGTAGCGCGTTCTTTACGCGCCGAAAGGCCGACCTGTCGGAGCGTAAGCGCCAATGGGGCGACAACCTCAAGCAGAAGGAAGCGTTGTGCGTGCGTATCGACGCGCTCGGCGACGTTGACGATGTGCCCGCGGCGATTGAAGAAGCCAAGAAGCTGCAGGCGGAATGGAAGAACATCGGTCCGGTGCGTCGGAACAAGTCGGACGCCATCTGGGCACGGTTTCGGGCGGGATGTGACAGTGTCTTCGACCGCGCGAAGGAAGGCGAGCGCAAGGCGGCCGCCGAGCGGATCGCCGCGCGTGAGGCGCTGTGCGTCGAGCTCGAGGCGTTGCTCGCGGAGCCGGCAGACGGGCTGGCCGATCAAGTACGCGCGATTCAAGCGCGGTGGCAGCAGTCACCCGATGTGCCGCCCGATGTCCGGCGGAAGCTCTCGGCACGTTTTGGACAGACGATCGCACGCCTCGTGGAGACGCATCCCGCGGAGTTCAGCGGGACCGATCTCGACCCGGCGCGGAAGCTCAAGCAGCTCCACACGCTCTGCGAGCGGGCGGAGGCGCTGGTGCCGGCCGAGGCACTCGACAAGGCGGGAGCGTCGCCGGCAGAGATCCTCGCGAAGAAATGGCGCCAGCAACTGGCGTCCAACACGATGGGGGCGCGCGTCGACGACGGGGCGAAACGCCGCGCCGCGCTCGACGAGGTCAAGCGTCTCCAGGTCGAGCGCCGCCGGCTGGGGCAGGTGACCGGCAAGGAGGCGTCGACGCTCCACGTACGTTTTCAACGCGCGTACGACCGCGCCGTCCAGAAGAACTAGGCGGTCCTGACCTAATCAGATGGGGCCTGCGGCCCCAAACCCCGCCGCTGTCACGCGCGCGGGCCCCATTGCCCCGCTCCGTGCCCGCGGGGGTCTACGTGGCCAACGACGGGAAGGAGAACCTGCTCTGGATGAACCGCGGCGACGGAACCCTCGAAAACCGCGGGCTGATCTCGGGGACCGCCGTCAGCGGCGACGGCCGGACGGAAGCGAGCATGGGGGTCGACGCCGGCGACTTCGACAACGATGGTGACGAAGATCTGTGTTGAAGCATCTCCCGGCCGAGGGGAACAACCTGTACGTGAACCTGGGCGAGGGGCTCTTCGAGGGTCGCAGCGCGCGGTCGGGTCTCGGTCCGGGAAGCCTCGGCTACAGCGGGTTCGTCGCGGCGTGGGTCAACTACGACAACGATGGCTGGCTCGACGTCCTGGCGGTCAACGGGGCGATCGAAGCGGCGAAGGACCGCGCCGATGAGCCGTTTCCCTACGACGAGCGCAACTTGCTGTTCCGCAACCTCGGAGACGGGCGATTCGAGGACGTGAGCGCTCAGGCGGGGGCTGCCTTCTCGCTGTCGGAGATCAGCCGCGGCGCGGCGTTCGGCGACGTCGACAACGACGCGACATCGATGTGCTGGTGGGCAACCTGAACGGGCCGGCGCGCTTGCTAGTGAACCAGATCGGGAACAGTCGGACCTGGGTCGGGCTGAGCCTGGTTGGGGCGGACGGGCGCCCCGTGCTCGGCGCGACGGCCGAGTCGCCGCAGATCCGCGTCCGCTGGCCGGGTCGCGGTACCGACGTCTGGAACGCGGTGCCGCTCGAGCGGTGGACGACGTTGCGCGAAGGCGAGGGTGAGTCACGATGAGCTGGCCAGCGGAAGGCTTCGCGGGGATCGGCGTCGCGGTCGCCGTCTCGACCGCCCTGGTCGGATGCTCGGCGCCCGGGGGCGACTCCGCGCCGTCGCCCGCCGCCGCGGTACGGACGAGCGACCCCGCGATGCTGCAGCCGCCGAACGGTCTAGGGTTGGCGCCGGTGACCCTGCCCGATTTCTCGGCGATGGAAGAGGCGGTGCGCGCGCAGATGGAGGGGGCGCACGCGGCCCTCGCGGCGCGGATCGACGACCCGCGCTCGACCTCGGCGGCGCTCGGGGCCGTCTACGGCCTGATGGGCCGGCTCCTGATGGCAGCGACGCACTTCGACGCGGCCGAGGCGTGCTACCAGAACGCCGAGACGCTAGTCCCCCGGCGATTGGCGCTGGCCCTACTATCTCGGTCACGTCTAGCGGGTGAGGGGACCGCTCGAGGCGGCGGTCGCGGCGTTCGAGCGAGCGCTCGACCGCGCGCCGGACGATGTGGCGACGTTGATCTGGCTCGGCGAAGTCCACCTCGCCAACGGGCCGCCGGAGTGGGCGGCACCGGTGCTCGCCCGGGCGATGACGCTGGATCCCGACTCGGCCGCGACCCGGATCTCCACTACGCCCTCGGTATGGCCTATCGCGGGCTGGGCGACCTCGAGCAGGCGCAGGCGCACCTGGCGCGCGTCAGGGCGAGGTCGACCCGCTCCCGGTCGACCCGCTGATGCGGGAGCTCGACGCGCTGCTCGAGAGCCCGGAGGCCTACGACGTGCGGGGCGGCCAGGCGCTCGACGAAGGCGAGTGGGCCCCGGCCGCCGACTATTTCCGTCGCGGCCTCGCGCTCGACGCGGGGAACGCGTCGCTCCGCCATCGGCTCGGTACCGCGCTGTGTCAGCTCGGCGACGCGACCGGGGCGGAGGCGGAGTTCGGCGAGGTCATCCGGCGGTCGCCGGAGCACACGCGGGCCCACTACAGCCTTGGCGTGCTGATGGCGGCGAGCGGGCGTCTCGACGAGGCGACGGAGCACTTCTCGACGGCGCTTGCCGACGAGCCGGGCTATCTGCAGGCGCGGCTCCAGCTGGCCGCCGTGCTTGCGCGCACCGGCCGGGCGGGGGAGGCGGTCGCGCACTACGAACAGGCACTCGAGGTCGATCCGACGGTCGGCGAAGCGCTCTACGGACGGGCGATGGCGCTGGTCAGGCTCCAGCGCTACGGGGAGGCGTGAGATCGGTTCGCCGACGCCAGGGGGCGGTTCCCCGACCAGCCGGTGTTCGCCCACGCGCTGGCACGGTTGCTGGCCGCCGCTCCCGATGCGCGCGTCCGGGACGGCACGCGGGCGCGCGCGATTACCGAGGCGTTCCTAGCCACCGAGCAGAGCCTCGATCTCGGCGAGACGATCGCGATGACGCTGGCCGAACTGGACGAGTTCGCCCAGGCCGTCGCGGTCCAGCGCGATGTGATGGCTGCGGCAGAGCAGGCCGGGCTCGACGATGTCGTCACGCGGATGGCGGTCAATCTGCGGCGCTACGAGCGCGGCGAGCCGTGCCGGACGCCGTGGACCGCGGGCGAGCTTCCCTGAGGCGCGACAGGTAGAAGTGCCACACCATCCGCGCGGCGACCGATCGCCATGGGCGCCAGGCGCCCGCAATGCGCTGCACGCTCGCTTCTGACGGTACGCGCCGGCGCCGCTTGAGTTGCTGCACCGCTTTTGCCAGCGCGAGGTCGTCGGTCGGCCAGATGTCGGGTCGTCGGAGCGCCATCACCAGATAGACCTCGGCCGTCCACGCCCCGATGCCGGTCACCTCGCAGAGCATCGACCGAGCCTCGTCATCTGACGCCCGGCTCACGTGTCGTAGGTCGAGTGCGCCTCGGTGGATCCGGTCGGCCAGGTCGAGCACGTAGCGTGTCTTTTGTCGCGTCAGTCCAGCCTCGCGAAGACGGACCGTCCCGAGCGCGAGGACCCGCTCGGGTGATAGTGGACCCGCCTGCGCGACGAGTCGTGCGAGCGCGGCCTGCGCCGAGACGAGCGAGACCTGCTGCTCCAGAATGATGCGAACCAACGTCGGAAAGCCTAGGCTGCGTCCCCAGAGTGGCGGTGGACCGTAGAGCCGCAATACGCCGGCAAGGTCGCTGTCGCGTTGCGCGAGACGCTGACACGCCTCGAGCAGGGTCGCACGCGTGATGCGTGGTGGCGGCACCGAGACGTTCGACACGCGCTGCTAGACTACACGAGACGTCGATGCGCGACTTCCACCCCCTGACCGCCGCCTGGTTCACCAACCGGTTCAAAGAGCCGACGCCGGTGCAGATCGACGCCTGGCCGCGGATCAAAGCGGGCGGCGACGTGCTGATCTCGGCCCCGACCGGGTCGGGCAAGACGTTGGCGGCGTTTCTCAGTTGTCTCGATACCCTTGTCGCGCGCGGATCGTCGGAGGCGCTCGAGGACCGGACCTCGGTCGTCTACGTCTCGCCGCTCAAGGCGCTGAGCAACGACATACACAAGAACCTGCAGGCGCCGCTCGCCGAGATCGCCGACCTCGCGCGGGCGAATGGCGCGACCTGGCCGGACGTGCGCGCCGCCGTCCGCACCGGCGACACCCCGGCCTGGGACCGGGAACAGATGGTGCGTCGGCCGCCGCACATTCTGGTGACCACGCCGGAATCGCTCTTCATCCTGCTGACCGCGGAGCGGAGTCGACGGATGTTGTCGACGGTCGAGACCATGATCGTCGACGAAGTGCACGCCGTCATCGATAACAAGCGTGGGTCGCATCTGGCGCTGAGTCTGTCAAGGCTCGACGACCTCGTCGAGAAGGCTGGCGGCGCGAAGCCCCAACGGATCGGGCTGTCGGCGACGGTGAAGCCGATCGAGGAGGTCGCCCGGTTTCTCACCGGCCGACCGGCGAGGACGTCCCGCCGTCCACCGCTGGCCATCGTCGACTCCGGACACCGCCGGGCGCTCGACCTGGGCATCGAGGTGCCGCAGGAAGAGCTCGGCGTCGTTGCGACGCATGAGATATGGGGTGAGATCTACGACCGAATCGCCGACCTCGTCCGCGCCCACCGCACAACCCTGGTCTTCGTCAACACGCGGCGGTTGGCCGAACGGGTCGCGCATCACCTCGCCGAGCGTCTCGGCGACGACGCCGTGCTCGCCCACCACGGGAGCTTGTCCCGGCGGCTCCGTCAGGCGGCGGAGGGCGCGCTCAAGGCGGGCCGGTTACGGGCCGTCGTCGCGACAGCCTCCCTCGAACTGGGGATCGACATCGGGTCGGTTGACCTGGTCTGTCAGATCGGGACGCCGCGGTCGATCACGGTCGCGCTCCAGCGCGTCGGCCGTTCCGGGCACAAGGTCGAACGGACGACGATCCCAAAAGGGCGGTTTTTTCCGACGACGCGGGACGAGTTAATTGAGTGCGCGGCGCTGGTCCGCGCCATCCGCCGGGGTCTGCTCGACGAGCGGAAGGTGATGCCGTGGCCGCGCGACATCCTGGCGCAACAGATCGTTGCGGCGGTGGCGGCGGAGCCGTGGTCCGAGGACGAGCTGTTCGACCTGATCCGCGGTGCCCATCCCTACCGCGATCTGCCGCGTGACGAGTTCGATGTGGTGGTGGCGATGCTCTCCGACGGGATCGCGTCGGCCCGCGGACGGCGTGGCACCTACCTGCATCGCGACCGAGTGAACGGCATCGTGCGTGGGCGGCGCGGCGCTCGCCTGGCCGCGATCACGTCCGGCGGGGCGATTCCGGACAACGCCAACTACCTGGTCGTCGCGGAGCCGGAGGGGACCACCGTCGGGACGGTCGACGAGGACTTCGCGGTGGAGAGTATGGCCGGCGACATTTTTCTGCTCGGCACGACGTCGTGGCGCATCCGGCGTGTCGAGTCAGGCCGCGTGCGCGTCGAAAACGCCCACGGCACGGCCCCCACCGTTCCGTTCTGGCGGGGCGAAGCGCCGGGAAGAACGCGTGAGCTCTCCGAGGAAGTCTCGGAGGTCCGTCTCCGTCTCGCGGGCGCGCCCCACGACACGGCGCGGGACGGCGCCGAACGCTTCTTGATCGACGAGTGCGGCCTCGACCGCTCCGGGGCCGAGCAGGCCGTGAGCTACGTGCGCGCCGGCGCGACGGCGCTCGGAGCGGTGCCGTCCCGGCAGACACTCATCGCCGAGCGCTTTTTCGACGAGGGCGGCGGGATGCAGCTGGTGATCCATGCGCCGCTCGGCGCGCGCGTGAACCGGGCGTGGGGCCTCGCGCTGCGCAAGCGGTTCTGCCGCAGCTTCGACGTCGAGCTGCAGGCGGCGGCGACCGACAACGGCATCGTCATCTCGCTGTCGGAGCAGCACAGCTTTCCGCTCGACATCGTGTTCGGGTTTCTCCGGGTGGCGACGGTCGAGGCGGTGCTGACGCAGGCGATGTTGCCGGCGCCGATGTTCGGGGCGCGCTGGCGATGGAACGCGTCGCGGGCGCTCGCGTTGCTGCGTTTCACCGGGGGCCGCAAGGTCCCGCCGCCAGTCCTGCGTATGCGGTCGGACGACTTGCTGGCCGCCGTGTTTCCCGACCAGGTCGCCTGTCAGGAGAACCTGAGCGGCGATATTCGAATTCCCGATCATCCGCTCGTCAACGAGACCATTCGCGATTGCCTCCACGAGGCGATGGACCTCGACGGCCTGTGTGCCGTGCTCGCGGGGATCGAGGAGGGCACCATTGCGACGCGCGCCGTCGACACCGTCGAGCCGTCGCCGCTCGGGCACGAGATTCTCAACGCCAACCCCTACGCGTTTCTCGATGACGCGCCGCTCGAGGAGCGGCGTGCGCGCGCGGTGCAGCTCCGCCGCACGCTCGGATCCGACGGTGACGACATCGGCGCGCTCGATCCCGCCGCCCTTGCCGAGGTGAGGGACGACTCGTGGCCCGTGGTCCGGGACTGTGAAGAGCTGCACGATGCGTTGCAAACACTCGTGCTGGTGTTGCCGACGCCGGCGTGGCAGAGCTGGTTCGACGAGCTCGCCCTGGGACGGCGTGCGGCCGAGCTGCGTGTCGGGGAGCGGGTGTATTGGATCGCCGCCGAACGGTCGCGGATGGCGCTGAGCGTGCACCCGGACGGCGAGCTAGTGCCGCCGGTACCGTCAGTCGAGCAGCCGGTGCCCGAGAGCGTGGACACGGCGGTGACTGACGTCGTTCGGGGATGGCTGGAGTCGAGTGGCCCGACGCGCGCGTCGTCGCTCGTCGAGGCGCTCGGGGTTGCGACCGATCGGATCGCGGCCGCGTTGGCCCGTCTCGAAGGGGAAGGGCAGATCCTGCGCGGTCACTTTTCCGCGTCATCTCAGGCCGATGACGTGGAAGTCGAGTGGTGCAACCGGCGGGTGTTGGCGCGCATTCACCGACTGACGCTCGGTCGACTGCGTCGCGAGATCGAGCCGGTTTCGCAGGGTGACCTGGTTCGGTTCCTCGCCCGGTGGCAGCATCTCGCACCGGGGACGCAGCTGCACGGGGCGAGCGGACTGCTGCACGTGATCAAGCAGTTGCAAGGCTGCGAGGTGTCGGCGGTCGCCTGGGAGCGCGACGTGCTCGCCACGCGCGTATCCCGATACGACCCGGAGCTGCTCGATCGGCTCTGTCTCTCGGGCGAGGTGATGTGGGGCCGCCTCTCGCCGCATCCGGCGTTCGCGCCGCGGGAGGAGGAGACGTCACAGGGCGGGTCGAAGCGGCCGCGCCGAGTGCGCCCGACTCGCGTGGCGCCGGTCTCGTTGTTCCTCCGCGAAGATGGCGAGTGGCTCATGCCGCCCGGCGCGGCCGACGAGACGACGGCGTCGTCGACACCGACATTGACGCCGTTGTCGCATGCGGCGCAAGAGGTGCGCGCTGAGCTCGAGCGGCGCGGCGCCTCGTTCCTGCGCGAGCTGGTGCGCGACACCGGGCGACTCCCGAGCGAAGTGGAAGACGGGCTCTGGGAGCTGGTGGCCGCCGGGCTCGTCACGGCCGATGGGTTTGACAACCTGCGTGCCCTGGTCGACCCGAAGCGACGCCGGGGCGAGGGCCGTTTTCGTGCTGCGCGCCCGCGTCACGCCGCCGGTCGGTGGGCGCTCCTAGCACCGGTGCTCGCCGACCGGACCGATGCCGCGTCTGGTCCGGACGTCGACGCTGACGCTGAGGACGACGCGCGCCGCGTGAAGCGTGCCGAGGCCTACGCGCGTCAGCTGCTCGTGCGTTGGGGTGTCGTGTTTCGGGACCTGCTGCGGCGGGAGTCGCTGATGCCGCCCTGGCGCGATGTGCTCGCGGCGCTCCGACGGATGGAAGCCCGCGGCGAGATTCGAGGGGGCAGATTCGTCGCCGGGTTCGTCGGCGAGCAATTCGCCCGTCCCGATGCGGTGGAGCTGCTGCGTATGATCCGCCGGGAGGGTGGCCAGGGCGGCCCGGTCCGCGTCTCGGCGGCCGATCCGATGAACCTCGTCGGCATCGTGACCCCGGGTCCGCGGGTCAGCACATTGTCGGGTGAGGTGGTCGAGCTGCTGCCAGCGTCGGACACCGCCGCCGACGTCGCCGCCTCTTGATAGAGTGGTCACGTGATGCCCGCTGTCTTTGTTCCACGCGCCGCGTTTCTGGCCGTGCTCATCGGCGCAGCCGTCGCCCTGGGGGGAGCGGAGGCCGGCGCCCAGCCGCCGGATGCGAATGGGGAGGCGACGGTCGATGAGGTTCCGGGCCCGCCTCCGGTTCCGCCCGGCGCGCTCCGCTTGATCAACTTCACCTGGCACAAGGGGCGTGTCGCGATGTGTGCCGAAGAACCGGGACCGCCGGTCGAACAAGGTGCCCGCCTTGTCCCGCGGACACGGGTCTGGGTGCGTGACGCCACCGCGACGCGACAGATTGCGACCGGCGTGGGGACGTGCGATCCCACGTGGTCACCCGACGGCGAGCGGCTTGCCGTCGTGGCGCCAGACGGGCTGTGGATACTCGCGGCCGACCTCCGGCAAACGTCGCACCTGATCGACACGCGCCACGCGGAGGCGCCGGCGAATGAATTCGATGATCGCACGTTCACTGGACCCCAGTGGGCCCCCGACGCGTCAGCGGTCGCCGTCCTCGTGTCGAACGGCGCGACAGTATGGGTCGAGGTGTTCGATGCCCGCACCGGAGCGACGCTCTATTCGTCCGAGCCGGAAACCTACGAGTTCGCCTGGGGCGCCGACTCGCGGTCGCTGCGTTTCGGTTCGCGCGTGGTCCGGCTGCCCTGATCGTGGATTCCGCGCTTCACATCGACGAGGACTTCTTGATGTCACCGATGCGCACAGTTGGACTGATCGTCGTCGTGCTGGCTGGGACGGCTCTGGCCGCGTGCGCCGCGTCTCAAGAAGCCGAAGCCCAAGCCGAAACCGACGCGCCGGTCCTGGCCGAGCTCGACACGCGGATCCTCGTCGAGACGCTGGCCGATGATGCGCTCGAGGGTCGGCTGACCGGATCGGAGGGCAGCCGGAAGGCGGCCGACTACATCACCGCGCAGCTCGAAGCGATCGGCGCGGAGCCGCTGCCCGGCATCGGCGACTTTCGTCAGGCGTTTTCGTATACGGCCGGCGTCAACGATGTCGGGACCACGCTCACGGTCGTCGGCGCTGACGGCACGGAGTGGCCGGCCTCGAGCGTCGACGGTGGGGCAGTGCGTGGCCTCGCGTTCTCTGACGCGGCGAGTATCGACGCGCCGCTCGTGTTTGCCGGCTACGGTCTGTCGGTGCCGGAAACCGACGGTTTCAGCTACGACAGCTACGCGACGCTCGACGTGATCGACAAGACCGCCGTCGTGCTCCGGTACTTCCCGGAAGACACGGAAGGTGAGCTGCGGGGAACCCTGTCACGCTACGCCGGTCTTCGCTACAAAGCGTTCGCGGCACGCGAGCGTGGGGCCGCCGGCTTGATTGTCGTGACCGGGCCGCGGTCGCCCAACGCCGGTGAGCTCGTGCCGCTGGCGTTCGACAATGCGATGGGCGATTCGGGGATCGTCGCCGCGACGGTCGACGGCGAGCTCGGGGCGGCGCTCATCGAGAGCGGCAGCGAGTCGGGCGAATCGATTGACGCCGTGCAGGCATCGCTCGACACCGGAAACCCGCACGCCACCGGCTTCGAGCTGCCGCTTCGGGCCATCCTCGATGTCAAGCTCGAGCGGGAGGAGAGCACCGGCCACAACGTCATCGGCTTCCTGCCGCCGAGGGGGACCACCGCCGTCGACGAACCGTATGTCATGCTCGGCGCGCATTACGACCACCTCGGTTACGGGCGCGGCGGCGACTCGCTCGCGCGTGCGGACGAGGCCGGCCAGATTCACAACGGCGCCGACGACAACGCGTCGGGGGTGGCCGCCATCCTGTCGGTCGGGGCGTCGTTGGCGCAGGTCGATCGAGATCGCGGCGTCATCCTCGCGTTCTGGTCGGGCGAGGAGCTGGGTCTGCTCGGCTCGGCTGACTTCGTGCGTCAAGCCCCGGTGCCGATGAACGAAGTTGCGGCTTATCTCAACTTCGACATGGTCGGCCGGCTCCGCGACAACACGTTGACCGTGCAGGCGGTCGGCAGCAGCTCGATCTGGACAGACTTAGTGGAAGAGCTGAACGAGCCGATCGGGTTCGAGTTGTCGTTCGTCGCCGATCCGTATCTGCCGACCGACGTGATGAGCCTCAACGCCGCCGAAGTGCCGAGTCTCGCGTTCTTTACCGGGAGCCACGAGGACTACCATCGCCCGACCGACGACGCCGCCACCGTGAACTACGACGGCCTCGACCGGATTGCCGAGCTCGGCCGCGCGGTCGCGGCGCGCCTCGTCATGCGGCCGGAGGCGCCCGACTTCATCAAGGTGGAGCAGAACGTCCGGCGCGCCGGACAGGCGACGATGCGGATCTTCACCGGAACGATTCCCGACTATGCGCAGGAGGCCGACGGATTGCTGCTGTCAGGAGTCGTCGGCGGCGGGCCGGCCGAGGCGGCCGGGCTCCGTGGCGGCGACGTCATCGTCAGCCTGGCCGGACAGACGATCGCCGACGTCTATGACTACACCTACGCCCTCGACGTGCTGAAAGTCGGCGAGCCGGCCGAGGTGATCTTCATGCGCGACGGCGAGCGGATGACGACGGAGCTGATTCCGGAGGCGCGGGAGTAGCCATAAGCGCGTTGCAGCCACGGTCGGGGCGTCACTCCGGACGCCAGATCGGCCCGCCGGAAAACTTCGCCTGCGCCACACGTAGTACTCCTTAACGCGGCGAGCAATAGCTGATCAGTGGCGGCGCGTGCCACTGCAACCCGCAGCACGGGTTTTTCGACACGCACGGATCACAAGGGGCAAGGCGATCGCCGGGACGCTGCCGTACATGGCGCCGGAGGTGCTGCGTGGCAAGACCGCCGATGCGGGGAGCGACGTCTGGGCGCTTGGCGTCATGTTGCACGAAATGCTCGCCGGCGGCCGCCCTTTCCGCGGGAACACCGGGAGCGAAGTAACGTCGCCGATCCTGCGCGATCCGCCGCCGCCGTTGCCGGCCGGCGTGCCAACCGGGTTGCAGACGATCGTGCGCAGGTGCCTCGAGAAGGAACCGGGCCGACGGTATCAGCGGGCGGGCGAGGTGCGCGCGGCGTTGCAGGCGGCCTCAACGGAGACGGCGGTGTCTCTGGCCACTGCCGGCCTGCTTCGGCCGTATAAGACCGGTGCGCTCGCGGCGATCGTGGCCGTGGTGCTGGTGGTGGCGGGGGCCGTCTACTTGGGGACCAGGCCGCCCGTACCGGCCGATGGGGAGGCAGTCGAGTCGGCGGCGGTGTCGCGCAGGCCCACCATTGCCGTCCTCCCCCTCGCGAGCCTGAGCGCCAGGGACGAGAACAGCTACTTCGCCGCCGGGCTCCACGATGAGCTCCTTCGGCGGTTGTCCTTGGTGCGGGAGCTCGCCGTCATTTCCCGGACCTCGGTCCTTCCCTATGCCGATGCCCAGAAGACCGTCCCGGAGATCGCGGCGGAGCTCGGGGGCCCGCTACGTCGTCGAGGGTAGCGTGCAGGAGGACCAGGGGCAGGTGCGCATCCAGGTCCAGCTCATCGACGCTGAGACGGACCGTCACCTCTGGGCGGAGCGGTGCGACCGAGCGTTCGAGGACATCTTCGACCTCCAGAGCGAGGTCGCCCAGGCGATCGCAGTGGAGCTCCAAGCCACGGTTGGTCTCGAAGAGCAGGCGCTGATCGAGGCCCGCCCGACGACCTCATCGCCTACGACCTATAGCTCCAGGCCACTGAACAGGTCCCCTTCGTCCGGGAGGGAGTACGACGCCGGCGTCGCGCTGCTTCGCCGAGCCATCGACCGGGACTCGGACTTTACCCTGGCACACACAAGGCTCGCGGCCTTCTACTTCAACGGGAGCATCCTGTTACCCAGACGTCACTCGCGCCTCCGCCGTGGCGCAGGCTGAACTTGCTGCGGAGCGGGGGCCCAACAATCCAGAAGCCCTGGCGGGGACGGGCTGGCTCTATGCGAGTTCGGGGCGCCGTCAAGAGGGAAGAGTGTTAATGGAACGGGCTGTCGCCCTCGACCCGAGCCAGGTGACGGCGTGGGCCGGTCAAGCCGCGTTGGGCTGGTGGACTGGAGACAGCGTCGGAGGGGACGTGGCGGGGCGGGGGGGGGGTGCAGGTCGCATCCAACAGGGCGGCACAGATCCAGCCGGCGTATTGTCTGGGGTACGTGGGGATGTACGACGAGGCGCAGGCTTGGTTCGAGCGAGTTCTTGAAGAGGAGCCGAACGACTTCTATGCGTTGCACGCATTGGTCAATTTCTCTGTCGCGAATGATGACTACCCGGAAGCTCGACGGTGGGCCGTCCGGGCGCGCGAGTCGGGTGCGAGTTCCGTGTTGGGGACCTACTTCATCGCCTTTCTCGAGATCGCCGAGGGGAACCTAGAAACCGCGGCAAGCCTGCTGCGTGAAGTCGTGCAATCCGAGCCCGGCCTTAACTCCAATGGAACGCCGACGGCCGAGGTTGTCTTGGCGTGGGTCCTGGCCGAGTCCGGCCGTCCGGAGGGACGGGAACGGTTGGAGGCTCTCCGGGGGGTCCGGCTGGAACGGGTGGCCGAGGGTCACGGAAAGGAGAGGATCTACAGGGATCTGGCCATCATCGCGTCCGTGCTCGACAGTCCGGACGAACAGCTCCGTTGGTTCCTGGAAGCCTCACGAGAGGACCGAATCCGGGACCTCTACGAGCAGCGCGACTTTCCGTGGATGGATCCGCTCCGCGACGTGCCCGAGTTCCAGGCGTGGCGCGAGACCGTTGCGGCGGAGGTGGCGGCCCAGCGGCGAGAGCTGGAGGCTCTCGGCCCCTGGATACCGGCCGCCGTTCTCGGCGTCGCCGGCCGCTAGTAATTCGGTACCCCAACCGATCGCTTCCGTAGTAGGGAGTTCCGCCCGGGATGCGCGCGACCGGCGCCTACCGCGGCCAAAGCCGCGCTAGCCGAAGTAGTCCGGCTCGTTGCCCGGCTTCCACTTGATGTTGCAGCCGATGCTCGGCGTCTGCTCGCCGGTCGGGGACTGGCCAGCCACCACGGTATCGACGGCGGCGCGCAGGTCACGCCCGGTCACCACGACGTCGTTGTCGGGGCGGCTGTCGTCGAACTGACCGCGATACACCAGTCGCAGATCCGCGTCGAAGACGAAGAAATCGGGCGTGCAGGCGGCGTGATACGCCTTCGCGACCTCTTGCGTCGCGTCGACCAGGTAGGGAAAGACGTAGCCGAACTCGGCGATGTCGCGAATCATCACGTCGGGCCGGTCCTCGGCGTGCGTTTCGGCGTCGTTCGAGTTGATGCCGATCACCGCGACCTCGCGCGTCTGGTATTCGCGCGCGAACTCCGCCAACTCGTTCTTCAGGTGCTTCACGAACGGGCAGTGGTTGCACATGAAGACGATGACCGTCGCCGGCGCCCTGGCGAACTCGACGAGCCCGATCCGGTTCCCGTTCGCATCGGGCAGGGTGAACCCGGGAGCGACAGTCCCGAGCTCCAACATCGTCGAGGGGGTCAGCACCATTGCGGTTTGCGCGCCATAAGCCGTGAGCCCTGAGCCGGAGGCAATTCCGTTACAGCGGGTCGCTCTGCGCGCCGTCCTTGAATGCCCAGATGCGGTTGCGGGTCAGGATGTAGAGGACGCCGTCGCGGGCAACCGGGGTGCAGTAGACCGCCGCCCCGAGGTTGTACTCGCCGAGCAGCTCCATTTCTTTCCCGGCGCGAAGCACCGCGACGTCTCCATCTTCGTCACCGAGGAAGACCTTTCCATCGACGACGAACGCCGAGCCCCAGACCGCGGCAAACGTGTCGTAGGTCCAGAACTCCTCGCCGGTCTCCGGATCGAGCGCGTGCAGGAAGCCCGAGAGGCTTGAGATATAGAGGACGCCTTCCGCGATGGCCGCGGTCGACATCGTGCGGTAGAAGTCCTCGCCGCCGCGGTGCCACACCGCATGCGTGTCGGTCACATCGCCGCTCCCGGTGGCGTCGATCGCATAGAAGTGCCCGGGTGCCTCGCCATGCTCCGGGTCCTGCCCGACGCCGATGTAAACCTTGTCGTCGTAGATGACCGGGGTGGAGAGGACGTTGTTCCGCGTCCCGCGTCCACCGAGGATCCACTCGGCCTCTTTCGGATTGAGGTCGAACTGCCAGATCTGGTCGCCAGTGTCGGCATCGAGCGCGTAGATGACACCGTTCCCGCCGGCGAAGACGATCTGTGCGCGTCCGTCGATCATGCCGTAGGCCGGGTTGGTCCAGGAGCCGTGCAAGACGGTCTCGCCGACCACGGTGCTCTCCCAGAGGAGCTCACCGGTGTGCTTATCGACGGCGATGAGGTCGGGTGAGAACGGCGACGGGATGTTGACGTGCCCTTCGTCGACCCCGTTGCTCGTGAGGGTGTAGAGGACGTCGCCGACGACGAGCGGTGATCCGGTCGCGAGGTTGTGCGGAAAGACGTCGAGCTCGCCGATCATGTCGTACGACCAGATGATGTCGCCGGCCCCCTCGTCGGTGAACTCCTCGTCGGTGAACGGGCCGTTGTTCTCGCCGTCCTGGAAGCCACGGGCGTCGAGGCAGACGATGTGGGCCTCGTTCGAGATGTAATAGATCCGGTCGCCCTCCATGAACGCGGTGGAGCAGACGCCCTGGAGCGGCCAGTCGTTCACACGCCCCGAGGTCAGCTTCGGGTGGACCATCTGCCAGAGGAAGGTGCCGGAGTCGGCTTCGAAGGCCATCACGACGCCCCTGTCGCCTTCGATCGACGGGTCGCGTCGGCCCTCGTTGTTCGTCCCGACGTAGACACGGCCGTTGGCGACCACCGGGCCGCCATACGCCTGCGATCCGACCGGCTGTGACCAGAGCACGTTCGTGCCGCTCGCCGCGTCCCACTCACCCACGATGCCGGTTTCGTCCGACGCCATGTTGCGCGAGGGCGTGTTACCGAACATCCCCGTCTCCTGCGCGGACACCGTGCCGGTGGCCGCGAGCAGCGCGACGATAACGAGCGAAAGCTGTCGAGTCATTGGTTCTCCATCACGCGAACGTTGTCGAAGTAGATGTCGATTGGTGAATAGCCGATGAGCCCAGGGCTCCCTTCGCGTACCGGCTCGGCGTCCTCCACGGTGACCGTCCAGGCCTCGGGCTCCGCTTGGTCACGCGGCCACACCTTGCCGCGAATGAGTGCGCTGTCGCCCTCGACGTCGACCCGCAGCTTGAGCGTGTACCAGACGTCGGGGTCCCAGGCGAAGTCGAATCGCTCCGCCATGCGCAGCTCGGCCGCCCACGATCGCACCTCGATGCGCTGGTGGTTGCCCTGCAGGTCCATCGTGTAGCCGGCGTTGATGACCCCGATATCGGGCCGCCGCCGTCCCTTCTGCGTCGACATGACGTCGGCCTGTACGGTGTAGTTCGACATGTACGACGGACCGATGTAGATCGCGTGCCGGTGGATGCCGGTGCGCGACGGACCTTTGCGGAACAGCTGCTCGCCACTTTCGTCGACGGCCTGGAGGCTGCCACCACCGCCGATCCAGTGCGGCGGACGACCGGTCTCGAAGTTCTCCGTCCAGGGGAGGGGGCTGAAGATACGCACGCGCGCCGCGGCCGAGACGTCGCCGATGGTCGCCACCACCTGTCCCGCCTGGTTGGTCGATTGCGGCCGCGACTGGAACTCGCCGTTGACGCGGAGGCGCGATCCAGCGAGACCGTCGAGCGACCAGCGCGCGTCGCGCTGCCCGAGCGACTGGCCATTCTCGTCGAACGCCAGCACGCGGAAGTTGATGGTTTCACCGGCGGCGGCAATTACTTCCGCAGGAACGACCTGGATGCTGGCGACGGTCCCGGTCGCCGGCGTCTCGGTGCCGAGTGCTCGGCTGGCGCCGGCGGCGGCACTGAACGACGCGCTCGCGTCGCCGATGCAGTAGATGCCCGACTCTGCCGTGATGTAGAGACGTCCATAGGCAGGCGCAAACGACCCGTAGATTTCTGCGTAGCGGCCGTCCGCGACCTCGAGCTCCTCGCTGTCGAGCACCGTGGCGCCATCGTCGCCCGGCTCGAGGATGTGGACGTTGCCGTTCACCTCGGTGATGTAGAGCTTGCCATCGGCCCAGACGGGCGACGACTTGCCGACGTTGCCGACGCTCTGCTCCCACAGCACCTCACCGTCACCGGCGTCGATGGCGATGAGGTTGGCGGAGTTGTCGATGACGTAGAGCCGACCATCCTTGACCATCGGCGACGAAAAGCCGACGGCGAGCTCGTTGACCCGCCACCGCTCCGCGGTCGCCGTGATGTCACCGGTCCCGGTCGCGTCGATCGCAACGACCCGACCCATCGTCCCGGCGTCGAGGTTCTCTTCGCTGTGCGCGACGTAGACGGTGGTTCCATCGATCACCGGCGACACGTTGATGCCGCGCTTGCTGAGGTGGAACTCCCAGACCTTCGTGCCGGTGCGCGCCTGCAGCGCGTAGATGTTCCCGTCGGCATTGCCGTCAATGATCAGCCGCTGTCCGTTGACCACCGCGATGATCGGCACCGACTGCGTGTTCATGTCGGCGGGCTGGCCGCCGGGTGTCGAGACCCAGCGCACCCGACCGGTCCGCTTGTCGAACGCCACGTAGCGGTGGCGCGGCGGCCCGCCGAGGCTGCCCCACGCGGAGCCGATGACCCCGAGGATCAGGCGGTCCTCGTCGACCACCGGTGAGGAGGTCCGGCCACCGTATCCCGAGGCGCGGCCCAGATCCTCCGACAGGCGCCAGCTCCAGACGATGTTGCCGTCGCGGTCGAAGCAGTGCAGGTGGCCATCGATATTTAGCGCGTAGAGATAGCCGGTGTCGGGGTCGCCGGTCACGCTGCCCCAGCCGACGCGGTTGAACGGGACCGTGGTGTTGAGGACGCTGAAGGCGTGCTCCCACAGCTTCGTCCCGTCCTGGGCGTTCCAGCAGGTGACGATTTCCCGCTTGTCCGCGTCCTCACCGGTGCGCCCGTTGGCGCAGACCCGGCCGTCGAACACGGCGGGTGTCGACCGCGCGACGTATTCCTGGAACCAGATGAGGTTCTCGCCGTCCGTGGACCAACTCGAGACCAGATTCGTCAGGTCCGAAACGCCGTTCTGAGCACGCCCGCGCCAGCTCGGCCAGTCCTGGGCCCGCGCCGTGCCTGCCGCGAAGAGCGCAAGGCATGCGAGCGCGAGGGTGACACGCGCAACGGAGCCATAAGCAGACTTGTTCATCCCGCAATCCCTCGTCTGAGATGGAAGATACTGTGCAGCCCGACCGCCGATTTTAGCATGCATAGCGGGGTTGACCGCCGCGTCTGGGGGAGCGCCCATGGTGCGTCTGATCACAGGACGACGTCCGAACCGCTGGCACTTCTTGACCGGCTGAATCGCTCGGGGATAGGCTCGTCATTCGACTCACGTGAGCATCCTCAACACATTACGCACCCGTTGGGGGGTAGGGCTCTGGGGCACGGTCGCCATCCTGCTCGCCTTTTCCCTCGCCGGGATGACAGTCGTTCGGCTGCGCCAGCCGGTTCTCGGGTTCCTGCTCCCGTCGGACGCCCCGACCTGGCTGAGCTGGACGGTCTACCTGGTGATTCTCCTCCCAATGTACCAGGTGCTGCTCCTCGGGTACGGCGCGCTGCTCGGACAGTTCAACTTCTTCTGGAGCCGCCTGAAGGCGGTCGGGCGCTTTCTCGGCAGCCGGGCCGCCGCCTCCGGCTAGCGTGGTACGGAACCGGCGAGGTTCACGGTTCCAGGTTCAAGGTTCGTAGAGCCCGGCATATCCGCACCGGGTCCATCGGCTTAGTACAGGGCACGTTCGACCGCCCAGACGAGTCCGACGATGGCGATCACCGACGATGCCGGTACCACGACACGCCGCCGGTACCACGACCGCTTCCTGAGCCACCCGATGCTCACCGCGGCGGCAGCAAGGACCGCCAGCTGGCCGAGCTCGATGCCGGCATTGAACGTCACCAACGCGAGCAGCCGCTCATGGTCGGGAAGCCCGAGCGCGCCGAGCGCCCCGGCGAAGCCGAGCCCATGCAGCAGTCCGAACGCGAAGACGACGACGGGGCGCCACGGGGTGAGGCGGTCGGTCAGCACGTTCTCGATGGCGACGTACGCCACCGACACCGCAATGAGTGGTTCGACGATACGCGCCGACAAAGTGACCGCACCCAGAGTGGCGAGGGTCAGCGTGACGGCGTGGGCCACGGTGAACGCCGTGACCTGCCACACCAGTGGACGGAGCCTCGCGCTCAGCAGAAACAGGCCGAGGACGAACAGGATGTGGTCGAGGCCGTCCGGTACGATGTGCACGAAGCCGAGGCGGAGGTACTGCGCGGCGACCTCACGGCGACTCGGTAGCGCGAGGGGGCCGGTCAGCTCGTACGGATCGCTCCGCGCGCCGCGTTCGAGGACCATCCGGACCTCTGCGTCACGCGCCGCGTCGATGATCGTCAGATGCACGTCGGCGAACGCCCTTGACGCGAAAAACTCGACACTGGTTGCGGCGTCTGGGACCGACCCGGTGAGACGCGCGGTCAGACCGAGAAGGGTCGGAATCTCCGCGTCGGTGGCGTTGGATGTTCCGTAATCGGGGAACGCGACGTCGAAGACCGCCGGCTCGCCGTCGAAGCGGACGCGGACGCGGCGCTCGAAGAGACGCCGGAGTCGGTCGACGCGTGCGTTGAAGTCACCGGGTGACAGCTGCGCGAGGGCCGCGACCAGCGCGGCATCGTCGGTGTCGATTGAGGCGCCCAGAGCCAACGCATCGAGGTCGTAGAGGAGGTCGACCTGGAACGTCCCGTCCGCGTTGAGCGTCAGCGTCGTATCGGTGAACGTGAGCGGATGCGCCTCCGCACTCGGGACCGCGGTGGACGAGAGGAGCAGTCCAGCGAGGACAGCGACGCATGTGGCGACGCGGGAGGGGCGCACGGCGACGATCTTATCCGCCCGAATGAGGGTGAGGGCGCGGCGAGGTTCGGGGCAGCCAGCCCCGTCAGAAATTACCTCTGAATCACAGTGGTCCGTCGGACCAGGCGCCGGTCACGGCGATGGTGATGCCGGGAGACTGGACGTTGAGGAAGAGCCATCGACCGTCGGGGCTGAACGTGGCGCCGGCGAACTCTCGGTTGCGATAGTCGCCCTCCATCCCGTTCTTCTCGCCCGCCAGCACGACGTTGTTCATGGCGAGCGGAAAGACCGCGCCGTCGACGGTGAGGCCCTGCACGCGTTCGGGGGCATCGCCGAAGGTGCCCGTCCCTCCGTCTTCACACAGCACGAGGCCGCCGCGCGGGCTGACGCAGAGGTTGTCCGGCATGTGCAGCACGTGGGCGCTGGGCGATTCGAAGATCAGGCGGAGGCGCTCCTCGGCCGGGGCGTACTCCCAGACCTGACCCTCCTCGGCGTCGCCACCGTTCGTCGACACGATGAAAATACGTCCGTTGGCGTACCACGTCCCCTCGAGGCGGCCGAACGTCGCCCCGCCGCCGGCGGACCCCTGGACGAAGACGGCGTCCCTCGTGATCTCCCGTGGGTCGGGGTCGTCGATCGGAACCCAGTGCACCGGCCGCCAGACCCCGCTCGTCTGCCCAGAGCGTGTGTCCGCCCGCGGCGTGTCGTCGAGCGCGAGCATCTCGAGCCGCCCGCCCGCGGCGAGGTTGCCCGGCTTGGCCGGCAGGAATCGGTAGAAGCCGGCGGCGCCGGTGTCCTCGGTCTCGTAGACGATGCCGGTCTGCGAATCGACGGCGACCGCTTCATGCCGGAAGCGACCCATCGCCCGGAGCGGCTCGGCGGAGGCGGTGCCATCGGCCGGCACCTCGAAGACATATCCGTGCGGGCGGAGATAGTCATTGTCGCCGCCGGGGTCCTCGAAGGTCTCCTCGCAGCTCAGCCAGGAGCCCCACGGTGTCGGCCCGCCCGCGCAGTTGACCGCGGTGCCAGCCAGGCTCGGCCACGCACTGATGAGAGCGCCGGTCGAGGTGTCGAACTCAATCGTGGTGGTGCCGCCACCGGCGTTCCGGTCGTACACCGACCGGTCCGCGAACGCCGGGCCGCGGCGCAGCTCGTGATTGCGGACGAGTCGGATGCGATCGCCGCCGGCCGGAAACGCGGCCATCCCGTCATGCGCTCCGGGTGTCGGCGACCCATCGACGAGAGGATCCCCGGTCCACCCGAACGTGTGGTAGCGGAAGCCGGCGGGTAAGTGGAGGAGCGGCAGCCCGGTGGCGTCGTCGTTGACCGTGTGCAGCGGGCCGTACCCGACGTCGGGACGTGACGGGTCGAACGCGTCGGAGCCCCGTTCCTCGGATTCGATCGCTCGACACGCGAGCGCATGGAACGGGGCGGCGCTCAGTGCGGCGCCGGTCAATGCGAGAAACTGCCGGCGGTCGAAGCGAGCCGCGGACATCTTGGGAGTCAGTCTACCAGGTGCTCGGGTTGAGGCGATGACGCAGAGATGGTGCGGCGGCGTGTCATCTAGCGCCGGAGCTTGACGCGGTAGGGCCGCCCGCCGCGAAGAAAATTCACGACCGTGTCTGCGTCGGCATGGATCGCGCCCAGCCGCTCGGTCACCGCCGCGGCTTCGTCGACGTCGACCCCGCCGACGCGGTAGATGAGATCGCCGGCGGAGAGGCCGGCGACAGCCGCGATACCGGCCCTGTCGACCTCCGCCACGAGCGCGCCGCCCCGGACCTGCAGGTTGTCGGTCTCGGCCCGTGCGGTCAGCACCTCGGTCGGTTCACCCGTGCAGAGCGTCGCTCCGACGAGCGTCGCCTCGGACTCGGTGTTGTCGACGCACGCGTACAGCGCGGTGTTGGGTGGCTGTCCAATCCGCGCGGCGACGCTGACGCTCATGACGCCGACGAAGACCAGAGCCGCCCCCAACCTCGCGTTCATAACTCAGTAACTCAGTAACTCGGTGACTCCGCTACGACTCGAGGACGGCGTTCATCGAGATCTCGGCGTTCATCAGCTTCGAGATCGGGCAACCGTTCTTGGCGTTGTTGGCCGCCGTATCGAACGCGGACTGATCCGCGCCGGGGACCTTGGCGGTCACCTCGAGGTGGATCTTCGTCACAGCGAATCCGCCATCGGTGTTTTCCAATGTCGTGGTCGCGGTGGTGCTGATGTGGTCCGGCGTCAGGGCGGCCTCGCCGAGCTGAGCCGACAGCGCCATCGAGAAGCAGCCGGCGTGCGCTGCCGCAATTAACTCCTCCGGGTTCGTCCCCGTGCTGCCTTCGAACCGTGTCGCAAAGGTGTAGGCGACGTCCGACAGCACGCCGCTTGCACCCGAGATCGCACCACTTCCGTCCTTCAGGCCGCCCTTCCAGACGGCCGATGCCTTGCTTTGCATACATCCTCCCGAATCACCGGTCCGAGCCGCGTGTCAGTCCGGTCGTCATAGATCAATGCTCGGTGCACTCCGATCACACCTGGCGCGAGACAGGACTCTAGATCGTTCTGTTGGCCGCGCGCAACATCGGCGGCTGGTCTTGACACCACCCGGGCCGGTCGTAAGGATAGAGATCATGGTCGAACGGGCGGTCCGTCTGCTCGTGGCCGCTGCGTTGGCGGTGGCCGGCTGCACCACGCCGTTCGCGCACGTGCACGCGCCGGGGCACGGCCACTCACACGCGCACGAGCATGGTTCGGCGGAACACGGCCCGCATTGGCATCTCACGCCCCAGGCCGCCGCCGAGATGTCGGACGGCGCCGCCCTCGCCTTTGACGGCGACGGACACCGCCCCACCGCGGTGTCGCTCTCGGCGTTGGCCGTCGAAACATCGTTGTGCGTCGATCCGTCAACTCGTGCGCTCGCGGTCGCGACGTGGGAGCCGTCAGATCCGTCTGTCTGGGGCCCGGTCGTGACGGTCGAGGCGACCGCGCGTTCGAGTCCGCGGCCACGCTATCCGCTCGCCACCCGTGCTCCTCCTGTGTGACGTCACGTGCGCCGCGTCCGCGGCGCGCTGAACCTTTTTTGCGACCGGTTTCTTAAGGAAGGCGGCGCTGTCCATCGGCTGAGGGACGGCCCGCCGGGGAGCGTAGCCATGTGTCGGCAAGCGATCATCGCGGTGGCCAGTGTCTGCGGTCTGCTCGGAGGCACCGCCTCCGCGCAGACGATGACCGTGCTGACCGAAGCGGAAGCGCTCGAGCGGATGCGGACGGAGCATCCGCAGGCGCGGGCACTCCGATTCGGCGTCCGAGAGCTCGAGGCCAACGTGCGGGAGCGGACGATTGTGCCGAATCCGACGGTGAGCTACACCCGCGAAGACGCCGGGCTCAGTGTCGACGACTTCCTACTCGTCACGCAGGAGCTACCGCTCCGCGGTCGCACCGGCTTGCTTGGCGAGGCGGCGGGCCGCGCGGCGACCGCCGCCCAAGCCGCAGCCGAGGCGACCTCGCTCTCCTTGGCGACCGAGCTGCGGTTGGCGTTCACCGATTTGTTGGTGGCCCAGGAGCGCATCGGCATCTTCGAGGAGGGAGCACGGACGCTCACCCGACTGGTTCACGTCTTGCGGGCGCGGGAGGCCGAGGGGGAGGGGTCGCGGTTCGACCGGTTGCGGGCCGAGCGTGAGATCGCCGAGGTGGAGACCGAGCATGACGCGGCCGCGATCGCGAGGCTCGACGCGCAGGCGCGGCTGGCCGCCTTCTTCGCGCCAGGGACCGATCCCGGCGGATTGCGGGCAGCCGGGTCGGTGGCGGACACTGGGGCCGTACCGCCACTCGATCCGCTGTTGAGCGGCGTGCTCGACCGGCGAGCCGACTACCGGGCCCTAGTGCTGGAGGAAGCCCGCTGGGACGCGGAGCGCCGCGCGGCCGAGCGCTTGCGCTATCCGGCGACGACGGTGAGCGCCGGGTTGAAGCGTGCTGGTCCCGACGGAGGACGGAGCAACGGTTACGCGGTGACAGCGAGCGTCGCGGTGCCGCTGTTCAACCACGGACAGTTGCAGGTCGTACGGGCGGAGGCGGCGCAGGCACGGGTAGGGGCCGAGCGGGACGTGCTGGGCGCGAGGATCGCGAGTGACGTACGCGTTGCGCACGTCGCCGCGTCGCGCTATCGCGCGCTCACCGATCGCTACCGGGCCAGCTCGCTCGAAGCGGCGGACGAGCTGCTGTCGATTGCCGGCACCGCCTACGAAGAAGGGGAATACGGGATCTTGGAGCTACTCGACACGCACCGCGTGGCGCTCGGCGCGCGCCTGCGGCTGCTCCAGCTGTCCGCAACCGCGCGGAAGGCGGCGATCAGCCTCGACCGGGCGGTTGGCGGGGAGGCGTTGCCATGAACCCAACCACGAGTCGTCTTCTCAACGCGCCGCTGGCGTTGGCCCTAACCGTCACCGCCTTCGGGTGCCGCTCGGCCACGCCGGCGTCGTCATCGGCAGAGAACGCCAACGGGGCGGCGGCGGTTGCCGAGACGCCGCCGGTGGTTGAGACGCGCTGGACCGCGCGGAGCGAGCTGTTCGTCGAGTATCCGCCGTTGGTCGAAGGTGAAACGAGCCGGTTCGCGATTCACTTCACCGACCTTGCCACGTTCGAGCCGATCCGCGAGGGACGCGCGGCGGTTCGTTTGACCGCCGGCACCGCCAACGCGCAGGAGTTCGCAGCCGACGCGCCGGGTCGGCCCGGCATCTTCGGTATTGATGTCCTACCGGCGCGAGCGGGGCGTCATCGTCTCGAATTGGTGCTCGATGCGCCTGGCGTGGCCGATCGGCACGACCTCGGCGAGGTGACGGTGTTGACACCGGCGGAGGCCGCCGCGCCCGAGGTCGGCCTCGTTCTGGCGGCGGATGACGGGGCCATTCCGTTCCTGAAGGAGCAACAGTGGACGCTCGACTTCGCGACGGCGCCGGCCACGCGTCGGCAGGTGGCCGACAGTCTGGTCATTGCGGCGGAGATCGAGCCGCGGACCGGCGGTCGGGCCGATGTGACGATGCCGGTGGCGGGACGGATCGCGGCTGATCTTCCGTCTCGGCCGGTGGGCTCGCCGGTGGCTCGCGGCGACCTTCTGGCCGAAGTCATCCCGCACAGCCGGCACGGCGAGGATCGACCGGCGCTCGAGCTCGATGTCGCCGAGGCACGTAACGCCCTGGAGTTGATCCGGGCCGAGCGGACCCGCGTCGAACGCTTGGTCGAGGCCGGGGCGCTTCCGGAGCGCCGCCGCCTCGAGGCGCGCGTGGCGACGGCCACCGCCGAGGCACGGATGACGGCGGCCGAAGCGCATCTCGCGCAGCTTGATGCGACGCGCACGGGTGTGGGTGACGGTGGCCGCGACGTTCGGTTCGCGCTGCGCGCGCCGATCGGCGGCGTTGTCGCCGCGTCGAACGCGACACCGGGCGCCAGCATGGAAGCCGGCACCCGGCTGTTTCAGCTCGTCGCGCTCGATCGCGTGCATGTCGTTGGATCGCTGCCAGAGGCCGCCCTGGCGCTCGTCGACGAGGTCGTCGGCGCGGAGTTGGAGGTGCCGGGGTTCGCGGCACCGATCACGCTCGACCGCCTCGTCGCGGTCGGCCGCGTGCTCGACGCCAGCACCCGGACGGTGCCGATCATCTACGAGCTGCGTGACCCCGACCGCCGCCTCGTCATCGGGCAGGCGGTCTCGCTGCGCGTGTTCGTCTCCGAGGAGACCGACGCGGTCACTGTTCCCGAAAGTGCGCTGGTCGACGATACCGGGCAGGCGGTCGTGTTCGTGCAGGTGGGCGGCGAGAGCTTCGAGCGACGCGCCGTCCGGCTCGGAAATCGCGAGTCAGGCGACGTGCAAATCACCGGCGACGTGGCGCCGGGTGATCGGGTGGTGGTGCGCGGCGCCACGTTCATCCGGCTGGCGGCCCTCTCGGCCCAGGTACCGGCCCATGGCCACACACATTGAGGGCATGCACGAATATCGCCCGCCACGTAGCCGCTCCGGTGTTGCACCGTACGACCAGGGCGCGCACGGCGCGCCCCCGCGGGAACGGAGCGTGGTTATGGGGCCCCCGCGAGTGACCGCGGCTGGGCTCGGGGCCGCAGGCCCCGTCCAAGAATGACCGACGCATTGATTCGCTGGTCGCTGGACAACCGCCTGGTGGTGCTTGCCGTCGCCGCCGTCTTCTTGGTCTGGGGCGGGGTGGCGGCGATTGAGATGCCGGTCGACGTGTTGCCCGACCTGACGGCCCCGACCGTCACGGTGCTGGTCGAGGGGCACGGCATGGCGCCGACCGATATGGAGGCGCTCGTCACGTTCCCGATCGAGTCGTCGCTCACCGGAGCCTCCGGTGTGCGGCGTGTGCGATCCGCGACGGCGGTCGGACTCGCCGTGGTCTGGGTCGACTTCGATTGGGGCGAGGACATCTATCGGGCGCGGCAGACCGTGACCGAGAAGTTGGTGCTCGTGGCCGGGACGCTGCCGGACAACGTCGACCCGCCGGCGCTCGCGCCGCTCTCGTCGATCATGGGCGAGGTGATGTTCGTCGCGATCGAGTCTGACGCGCATACACCGCTCGAGCTCCGCACGACGGCCGAGACGGTCGTCCGGCGGCGCTTGCTCGCGACACCTGGCGTGTCGCAGGTCACGATCATCGGAGGCGAACGTCGCCAATTCGAGGTGCTTGTCGATCCGGAGCGGCTGGCCGACTACGCCATTCCGTTGGACGCCGTCGAGGAGGCGCTACGGCGCGCCAACCGGAACACGTCGGCCGGCTTTCGGGTCGCGGGGGGGCAGGAGTACCTCATTCAGGGCATCGGGCGGCTGCGGGATGTCGACGACATCGGCTCGACGGTGGTGGTCACCCGCGACACGCGGCCGATTCGCATCGGCGACGTCGCCGAGGTCCGGATTGGCGAGTCGCTCAAGCGCGGCGACGGGTCGCGCAACGGCGAGCCGGCGGTCATTCTCGGCATTCTCCGACAACCAGACGTCAATACGCTAGCGCTGACGACGGCGCTCGACGGTGTGCTCGACGACATCCAGCGGGCGCTCCCGACCGGGATGCAGATCGATGCCCGTCTCTTTCGCCAGGCCGATTTCATCGAGCTGGCACTCGGTAATCTGACGAGCGCCCTGCGCGACGGTGCGCTGCTCGTCGTGCTGGTCACGTTGGTATTTCTCGCGAGCCTTCGTGCCGGCGCCATCACGCTGCTGGCGATTCCGCTGTCGCTGCTGGCGGCGGTCGTCGGGCTCCGTCTCGCCGGTCTGTCGATCAACGCGATGACCCTGGGTGGGATGGCGATCGCCGTCGGCGCGCTGGTCGACGATGCGATCATCGACGTCGAGAACGTCACGAGGCGCCTACGCGAAAACGCCGTGCGCCCAGCCTCGGAACAGCGCCCCACCGTGGAGGTCGTCTATCAGGCCAGCCTGGAGATCCGCAGTTCGATCGTCTTCGCGACGATGATCGTCATGCTGGTCTTCCTTCCGCTCTTCTTCCTGACGGGAGTCGAGGGACGGCTCCTGCAGCCGCTCGGCCTTGCCTATCTCATCGCGCTCGTCGCGTCGCTCATCGTCGCGCTGACCGTGACGCCGGTCTTGTGCGCCTACGTTCTCCCGGGCCTACGGCGGGTCGTCGAAGGACGCGAGGCCGCGCTGGCCGCCACGCTCAAGCGGATGTACGCGCGACTCCTGCCAGGTGTTCTTCGCCAGCCGGTGCCGGTGATCGGTATCGCCGGCGTGTTGTTCGTCGGGGCGGTGGCGACCGCGCCGTTGATGGGGCGGGCATTCCTGCCGGCCTTCAACGAGGGGGCCCTCGTCGTCAGCGCGGTGACGCTGCCGGGCACGAGCCTCGCAGAGTCGAACGCGCTCGGATCGGCGATCGAGCGGCTGCTCCTCGACGTGCCCGAGGTGGTGTCCACCGCCCGCCGCACCGGTCGCGCCGAGCTCGACGAGCACGTGCAGGGTGTCGAGTCGGCCGAGATCGATGTCCGGCTTGAGGCCGGAGGCCGGCCACGAGAGGTCATGCTGAAGGAGATTCGCGAGCGCCTGTCGCTCGTCCCCGGGACCAACATCACGATCGGTCAGCCGATTTCGCATCGGATCGATCACATGCTGTCGGGGTCGCGCGCCAACATCGCGGTCAAGATCTTCGGACGTGACCTTGGCGTGCTCCGCACCCTCGGAGAGCAGGCGGTGACGGCGATGCAAGGCACTCCGGGGCTGGTCGACGTGGCGCTCGAGCCGCAGGCCGATATCCCGACCGTGCGGGTCGACTTCGACCGCGCCGCGCTGGCGCGGCACGGCCTCCCCTCCGGTCAGGCGGCGTCCACGCTCGAGACCGCCATGCGGGGACGAGAGGTGGGACAGATCATCGAGGGGCAACTGGCGGTGCCGCTCGTCTTACGCTACAAGCCGACCGGCATGTCCGACCTCGAGACCATGTGGCAGACGCGGATCGATATGCCCGAGGGTGCGCGGGTGCCGCTCGGGAGTCTCGCGACGATCGTCGAAGATCGCAGTCCGAACTTCATCGGGCGGGAGAACGGACAGCGACGGATTGTGGTGACCGCCAATGTCGCCGGTCGGGACCTGGGCAGTGTCGTCACCGACGTTCGCGACCGGGTCTCGACGGGCGTGGCGCTGCCCGACGGCTACCGGGTCGAGTACGGTGGGCAGTTCGAAGCCGAAGCGCAGGCGTCACGTCTGCTGCTTGGCCTCGGAATCGCCGCCGTCGGCGGCATCTTCCTCATCCTCGTCAGTGCGTTCCGGTCGGTCCGGGACGCCGCCATCATCATGATCAACCTGCCGCTCGCGCTGATCGGCGGCGTGGTCGGCATCTTCGTCGGCGACGGCGTGTTGTCGATCGCCGCCGCGATCGGTTTCATTGCGCTCTTCGGCATCGCCACCCGTAACGGCATCATGCTGGTCTCGCACATCCAGCGTGTACATGCCGACGGCGTGACCGATATCGAAGAGGCGGTAGTCCGTGGATCAGTCGACCGCCTTGTGCCAATTTTGATGACCGCGCTCTCCACCGGCCTGGCGCTCCTGCCGGTCGCGCTCGCATTCGGTGAGCCGGGGAGCGAGATCCAGGCGCCGCTGGCGCTCGTCATCGTCTGCGGGCTCTTCACATCGACCGCCCTGAACATGTTCGTCGTCCCGGCGGTCTACCTGGCCACCGCCAGGCGCGAAAGTTGAGATTCGCGGTCGGCTGACTCGTTTGTCGCGGTCGTCAAAAAAAGCGCAGCGGGTATCCGACCTTCACCCCGCGACCGATCTCCGGTGCGAGCTCCTTGATGAACGACGTGTGGTTCCGATACAGCTCGTTGGTCAGGTTGTAGGCCCGCACGCTGAACACGTGCGCGGCGTGCGCGCGCAGCAAGACGTACGACGCTCCGACGTTGAGGATCGCGTAGCTGTCGGTCGCCGTTTCGCCGCGGAAGACGCGGGTCTGCGCCGCGGCCCAGATCCACTCGGGGTTGAGCGTGAAGCCGCGATAGGGAATGTCGGCGCCGACATGCGCCTGGAACGGCGGAATCCGCGGGAGCGACTCGTCCGTGTCCCTCAGCGTGGCGACGACGGCGCCCAGCCCGAGGTTGAGCCACAGCTGCTCGTGCAGGCGGACGCTCCCCTCGGCGTCGACACCGACGAAACGGCTGTCGCCCTGGAGGAATTCGGCGACGCGGAGACCGTCGACGACGGCGCCGGTCAACGCGCCAAACACGAAGTCGCGGATGTCGTAGACGTAAGCATTGACCTCGCCGCGCGCGCGCCTCGACCGGTGGCGGACGCTGACGTCGAACCTCAGCGTCGATTCGCGCTCCAGATGCTGGTTGCCGACCTCGAAGGTCAGATTGCCGACGTGCGGGCCTAAGTTGAACAGTTCCTCGAGCGCCGGTGCCCGGTACGACCGCGTCAGGTTCGCCACCACGGTGCCGGTGTGTCCGAGGCTCGCCTGCACGCCGACCGACACCGAGGTGGCGAGAAAGTCGTGGTCCCGAGGTTCGGGCGGCTCCACCACGGACCGGTCGGGCACCTCGAGCGGCGTCGCCCGCGGCGCCACCTGGTAGGCGTTCGCTTCGAGACGTCCGCCGAACTGGAGGCGGTAACGGCTGAGGTCGAGCTCCTCATGCGCGAACGCCGCGAACACCTGCTGCGTCGTCGGGGGGGATAGCGCCTCGGCGCCGGTCAAACGGTAGTCGCGGGTCAACGCCCAGACGCTGAATGTCCCAGACAGCCGTCCGCCCGGCCGCTGATTGGCCTCGACACGCGTCACGATCGACTCGTTGTCGAACGTCGTGCCGACCACGTCGAGACCATCCTCGGCCTCGACTTCCTCATGATGCCAGTCGAGATAGTTCAACGCGATACGGAGGGTGTCGATCACGCGGGTGTCGAGCGCACGCGCGCCGACGTCGAGTCGGACACTCTGGCGTCGATGGTCGAGATCGATGAGCGGCGCGTCGGTGCCCCCGTCTCCCACAATGGCGCCGGCGAACGGTACACCGTAGCGGCCGTCTTCGATCTGGTAACCGGTGCTGAAGAACAGCGTCTGACCGGCGTAGCCGAAGCCGGCCCGCGCGTTGGCGAGCTCGGTTGCAGAGTTCTCGACCGTCCCCTCCGGGGTGTCGTAGTCTTCGGTCCGGCGGGCGCCTCCGCCGCCCCAGACCGTCCAGTGTTTGCGCGCGAACTGTACGCTGCCGTTGCCGCCGATCTGGGCGTCGGCGGAGCCGGCGTCGATCGTCACCTGTCCGCGCAGGCCATCGCCGACCGAGTTCAGGAACGTCTCGTGCGGGGTGATGGCGTTGACCACGCCGCCGACCGCATTCGATCCGTACAGCAATGTCGCCGACCCGTGCACCACCTCGAGCCGCTCCAGGCTCGCCGGATCGATCGACACGCCGCGATCACCAGACTGCGCCGAGAGGTCGCCGGTGCGGATGCCGTTCTGCATGACCAGCACGCGGTCGCCGTCGAAGCCGCGGATGATCGGGCGGCTCGACCCCGGTCCGAAACTCCGTTTGGCGACGACCGGCTCGCGTTCGAGCACCGCGCCGATCGTCACGTCGACATTCGTCTCGAGATCGAACGAGTCGAGTGTGGTGATCGCGTTGAATGCCTCGAACGTCGTTTCCGTGCCGGTCGCCGACGCCGTCACGGTCACTTCCTCGTGGACCGGAGACAATCCGAGCGCGAAATCGACGATGGCAATCTCGGCCGCGGCGATCACGACCGTCTGCCGCTCGGCGGTCAGGTGCTCCCGCTGCGCGAGAATCTCGTAGACGCCGGGCGGCACGTTCTCGATGTCGAAGGCTCCGCGCTCGTCTGACAGCGCGACGAGCCCGGGCCCGACGACGAGCACGACGGCGCCGTGCACCGGGTCGCCGTTCTCGATGAGCGAGACGGTGCCGCGGAGCGTCCCGCCGTCTTGTGGGAAGAGTGGTGGCGGCATTGTCCCCACCAGGGCCAGCGCAAGGCCGACCGGTAACTGTCGAATGCCCATCGTGCTTCTCCGAGCGTGCCGAATCGGTGCCGAACGAACGTGCGGATCCGTTCAGACGACGGCCGAATGCGGCGGGGCTCGGGGGGAGCAGTCTCGGGGAAGGCTCGAGGTGAGCGCCAAAGGGTCTACTGGCGCGAGGCCGAAGGGAGCGGTCGGCGGCTGCGCTGGGAGCGTGTCGATGCCGACGAGGGTGTCGAGCGGCTGATGACGAAGCTTGCAGACCGCGCAGTCGTACTCCGTCGAATGGTCCGTATGCCACGCCGACGCGGAGACGGACACGCCGAGCAGCGCGATCAGCAGGATGGCGACGACGCCACAGCCACGAGACATCCTGAATCCAGGATACCAGAGCAAAATCCTGCTCGGGCGCGTCCCGGAAGAAACGTTTACCTTTGGCGAGCCGAAGCTCGGCCCCACTGAAAGTGGATCGGTCTTCCCCGAGGCGAGCCGGTTCCGCAGGAATACGCGGCGACGGCACGGCGTCTCGTAGACTGTCGCCATGCCCGAGTTGGGTGTAGTCGACTCCAGAGCCCGTCGTCTTCCGAACACCCGCTAGGGTATGCTGCGGGTTCGCAACGCACTACCGACAGGAGAGAGACCGTGGCCGACAAGCCTGTACCTGCAGACGACGTCCCCGTGTACGACCCGCCGGCGGAGTTTTCCGCCATGGCCTCTGTGAAGTCACTCGACGAGTATCGGGCGCTCTACGACCGCTCGGTCAGCGATCCGGAGGCGTTCTGGGCCGAGCAAGCCGAGCAACGGATCACGTGGGTCCAAAAGTGGCACACGGTCCGCCGTTGCGACTTCCACAAGGCGGAGATCGCGTGGTACCTCGGCGGTAAGCTGAACGCCTGCTACAACTGCGTCGACCGGCACGTCGAGGCGGGCCGCGGAGAAGACCCCGCCCTCGTTTGGGAAGGGAACGACCCCGCCGAGAGTAAAACCTACAGCTTCGGCGAGCTGCACTCCGAGGTGCAGCGGGCCGCGAACGCGCTCAAGAACCTCGGCATCGTCAAGGGCGACCGGGTGTGCATCTACATGCAGATGATCCCGGAGCTGGTGATTGCAATGCTCGCGTGTGCCCGGATCGGCGCCATCCACTCGATCGTCTTCGGTGCCTTTACCGCCGACAGCCTGGTGATGCGGATCAATGACTCGGCGTGCAAGGCGATCATCACGCAGAACACCGGGGTGCGCGGCGCGAAGCTCGACATCGCGATGAAGGCGAACGCCGACCAGGCGGTGGAGCAGACGCCGAGCATCGAGAAGATCTTGGTGGTCAAGCGAACCGAGGCGACGGTCGATATGGTCGACGGCCGCGACATCTGGTGGCACGAGGCGCTGGCGGCGGCAGACGCGACCTGCCCGCCCGAACCGATGGACGCGGAAGATCCGCTTTTCATTCTCTATACCTCGGGGTCGACCGGTAAGCCGAAGGGGGTGCTCCACACGACCGGTGGCTACATGACCTACGTGGCGACCACCTTCAGCTACGTCTTCGATTATCACGCCGGCGACATCTACTGGTGCACCGCCGACATCGGATGGGTGACCGGCCATAGCTACATCACCTACGGGCCGCTGTCGAACGGCGCGCTCACGATGATGTACGAGGGGGTGCCGAACTATCCCGATTGGGGCCGGTTCTGGCAGATCTGCGAGAAGCACAAGGTCAACATCATCTACACCGCGCCGACCGCCCTGCGGGCGCTGATGAAGGAGGGCGACGACTATCCGGCGAAGTACGACCTGAGCAGCCTGCGGCTGCTCGGCACCGTCGGCGAGCCGATCAAGTCGCCCGAATGGACCTGGTATCACAACGTCATCGGGGGCGGGCGCTGCCCGATCGTCGACACGTGGTGGCAGACCGAGACCGGCGGCATTCTGATCTCGCCGATGCCGGGCGCGACGCCAACCAAGCCGGGCTCCACGACCTTGCCGCTCCCCGGGATTAGACCGGCGGTGGTCGACGACGCCGGCAACGTCCTCGAAGGGAACGACGTCCGCGGGATCCTCGTCATTCTCGAGTCGTGGCCCGGTCAGATGCGCGGCGTCTACGGCGACCAGCAGCGGTTCTTCGACACCTACTTCGCGCGCTTCCCCGGCAAGTACTTCCCCGGCGACGGCTGCTTGCGTGACAAGGACGGGTACTACTGGATCACCGGGCGGGTCGACGACGTCATCATCGTCTCCGGACACAACCTCGGCACGGCGGAGATCGAAGGCGCCATCGGGCGGTACCCGACGGTGGCCGAAGCGGCGGTCGTCGGGTACCCGCACGAGATCAAGGGAAACGCGATTTATGCCTACGTCACTCTGAAGACGGGCGAGACCGCCAGTGAGGAGATGAAGGGCGAGATCGTCAAGGCGGTCCGCGGCGACATCGGACCGCACGCCACGCCTGAGAGAATCCAGTTCACCGACGGGCTCCCGAAGACGCGGTCCGGCAAGATCATGCGCCGCATCCTCCGCAAGATCGCGGAGGGCGACGTGCACGACCTGGGCGACACGTCGACGCTCGCCGACCCTGGCGTGGTTGACTCGCTCGTGCGCGGCCGCGTCTGAGACCGCGATGGGTCGGGGTCAGAACGTATGGCGACGGCTTCGGGCCCCGGGCGCCGAGCTTCGATTTACAACCGTTTCGTCGCGACCAGCAAGTTTCGTGTCTTCCCGTCCGCCGTCATTACGTAGTCCCACAGCACTGCCTCGCGCTGGAAGCCGAGCTGGCGGAAGACCTTTTGCGCGGCGTCCTGCTCGAGCGTCATCCTGGCGGTGAGCATCTTCAGCTGCATCTGGCGTGCGATCCACTCGATCTCCTCGGCCAGCACCCGCGCGAGCCCGCAGCGGCGGGCCCGCGGCGCCACCTGCATCCGGATCTCGCCGATGTGCCGCGTCCAGCTCGCGGTGCTGTGCAACAGGCTCGCCTCGCCGGCGACCGTGTCGCCCTCGAGGGCGAGCGCACTGTACGTCCGCCCGGTCTCGATGTAGTGGGCCCAGCGCTCGACGGCGCTGCGCTCCGTGATGTTGACCCGGAGGAACAGCAGGTCATCGGGATCGAGGCTCTTGGCGAACGCCAGCACGGCATCGACGTCGGACGGCGTCATCAGCCTGATCTCGAATGCCCGGTCCCCGGCCAGCGTGACCGGCTTGGGATAGCGGCCGGCGATTGCCTCGGCGACGTCAGTCATCAGTCGATCCCGCCGAACTTCGCCTTCGCTTCCTGCCGCCGGGCGTGGAGAATCGGCTCGGTGTAGCCGCTCGGTTGTTCGCGACCCTTGAACACCAGGTCGCAGGCCGCTTGAAAGGCGATGCTGTCGTCGAAGTTCGGCGCCATCGGCCGATACTTCGGATCGTCGGCATTCTGGCCGTCCACCACGGCGGCCATCCGTTGCAGGGTCTCGCGCACCTGGGCTTCGGTGCAGATGCCGTGGCGCAGCCAGTTGGCGATGTGCTGGCTGGAGATGCGCAGGGTCGCGCGGTCCTCCATCAGCGCCACGTTGTTGATGTCCGGCACCTTGGAACAGCCGACACCCTGATCGACCCAGCGCACCACGTAGCCCAAGATACCCTGGGCGTTGTTGTCCAGCTCCTGCTGAATCTCCTCCGCCGACCAATTCGGCTGCTCGGCTCGCGGAATCGTCAGGATCTTGTCGAGGTCGGC
The DNA here is from genome assembly GCA_963662965.1 of Vicinamibacterales bacterium. Lineage (GTDB taxonomy): Bacteria > Acidobacteriota > Vicinamibacteria > Vicinamibacterales > UBA8438 > DTWD01. The sequence goes on from OY759970.1 coordinate 3,294,661, forward strand.
GAGGGGGCGCGATTTCAATTCAGCCTGCCGGGCCCTGACGTCGACCTGGTGATAGTGGGTGGCGTGCAGCGTGGCGGCGGTCGGCGAGGGCACCCAGGCGGTGTCGGCGCCAGCCTCGGGGTGACCGATCTTGATCTTCAGCATGTCGGCCATCAGGTCCGGCATGGCCCACATGCCTTTCCCGATCTGGGCGTGGTGCGGCAGACCGCACGCCAGGCCGACATCGACGTTCCAGTCTTCGTAGGTCACCATCCAATCGGCGCTCTTCATCTCCTTCTTGCGAATCATCGGGCCGGCCTCCATCGCGGTGTGCATCTCGTCGCCGGTGCGATCGAGAAAGCCGGTGTTGATGAAGAACACGCGATCCTTGGCGGCGCGTATGCATTCCTTCAGGTTGACCGTCGTCCGCCGCTCCTCATCCATGATGCCGATCTTGAGGGTATACCGGTCGAGCCCGAGCGCATCCTCGACCTGGCCCAGCAGCTGGTCGGTGAACGCGACTTCCTCCGGCCCGTGCAATTTCGGTTTCACGATGTAGACGGATCCGGCGCGGCTGTTTGTGCGGCTCTTCAGATCATGGATGGCGATCATCGATGAGATCATCGCGTCGAGAATGCCTTCCGGCGCCTCGTGGCCATCCTTGTCCAGCACCGCCGGGTTGGTCATGAGATGCCCGACGTTGCGGATCAGCATCAGGCTGATGCCCGGCAACCTGACCTCCGATCCGTCGGACGCGGTGTACACCCGGTCCGGGTTGAGTGCGCGGTCGACCATGCGGCCGCCTTTTTCGAAGCGGTCCGTCAGATCGCCTTTGATCAGGCCGAGCCAGTTGCGGTAGGCGACCACCTTGTCGTCCGCGTCGACCGTCGACACCGAATCCTCAAGGTCCATGATGGTCGTCGTGGCCGCTTCCAGCACGATGTCTTTCACCCCGGCGGCATCGTCCCGGCCGACCGGGTGAGTGCGGTCGATGGTGATGTCGATGTGGAGTCCGTTGTTCCGCAGCAAGACCGCCGACGGCGCGCCGGCATCACCGCGATATCCGGCGAGCTGCGATGGGTCGGCGAGCCGGGTGAGCCGGCCGTCCCCCAGGGTGACGGCGAGTGCGCCGCCGTCGACCGCATAGGAGGTCGCATCGGCGTGGCTGCCGGTGGCGAGTGGCGTCGCTGAGTCGAGGAAGTCGCGGGCGTGGGCGATCACCCGGGCGCCGCGCACGGGGTTGTACTCATCGCCGCGCTTGGCTCCGTCGTCCTCCGGAATGGCGTCCGTCCCGTAGAGCGCGTCGTACAGGCTCCCCCAACGCGCGTTGGCGGCGTTCAGTGCATACCGGGGGTTGGTGAGCGGCACGACGAGCTGCGGCCCGGCAATGGTCGAGATCTCCAGGTCGACGTTCGCCGTGCTGACCTCGAAATCGTCGCCCTCCGGCACCAGGTAGCCGACCTCCTGCAGCACGGCCTTGTAATCCGCCAGGTCGATCGGTTGGTCGCGGTTCTCCGAATACCACGCGTCGATACGTCGCTGGAGGTCGTCGCGCTTCGCCAGCAGCTCGTGGTTCCGCGGCGACAGAACGTGGACCAAACGGTCGAGGCCGGACCAGAACGCTTCCGGGGACACTCCGGTTCCCGGCAACGCCTCGTCGTTGATGAAATCGTGCAGCGTCTTGTCTACCTGGAGGCCCCCGGCCTCGATCCGGTCCGTCATTCCTTCTCCCTGCGTCAGTGCTTGGGCCCACGCCACGCCAGGCGGTTCCGTTTGCGGAATCTCGTCATGCCCGGAGATTCTACCCCCGGGGGTCTGGATGGGCTAATCGGGAGCTCTGTGCAGCCACATCTGGCGGGTCGATCGACTGAGGCCGTCTTGAAGCCGTCGGTGGGTGGCCCCGGGTTGTTCCTCGCGGAGCGAACGAAGTCGGCGGTACTCCGCCGCTCAGCAGCAACGCTCTCCTTAGCGAGACGTGTGGTGAGCAGCCTAGCGGTTCATCCCGCGGGTCCCGCGTGGCGGCAGTGGGTGCTTTGACGAGCGCGCGGGTCTATGCGCGCATACGCGCCACGCCGACCCGTTTTGCGGCGCGGAGCATGGTCCCATCCTGCGTGGCCAGCGCCACGCCCTCGACCGCGGCCAGGTGAAGATAGGCGGCGTCATACGCCGACAGCCCGGTGCGCCGCGACAGGTCGAGCACGTCGACGAGTGTGCGCAGCAGGGACTCTTCTATCACGACAATAGGCAGCCTTCCCAAGATACCGATGAACGTCGTCGTGTCGGCACGCGTCAGTCGCTTCCGCCGCTCCGCCACGACCAGCGCGTTGGCAACCTCGAGCGGCCAGATCGTCGGCACGAGCGCCTCGCCGGCCGCGAGTGCGTCGAGGATCGCCGAGGGATATCCGGCTGCTTCATCCTCGAATCCCCAGGACATGGTGACTGAACAATCGAGCACAAAGCGACTCACGACCGGCGGCCCTCGTCGATGAGCCGGCGGATGCTCAGCCCCTTCAGGGACCGTCCCCTACTGAACCGCCGGAGCTCATCGAGCGCCGCCGCCGCATTGCGGCGAACGTCTGCGTCCGGAGGTACGAGCATCGCGACCGGCGCACCGTGCTTCGTGATGGTGATCCGCTCGCCGCGAGATGCGCGCTCGAGTAACTTCGACAGGTGGGTTTTCGCTTCGAACGCTCCTATGGAGGCCATGGTCGGATCAACTAGTCTCAAACTAGTTTAGTCGACTTGACAGTCAATCGACCACTTCTGCCGCGAACTGGAGATACACCTCCCGCGCCTCGTCGAACTGGGCAAAGACGTGCGTCCGTTCGCGTTCCGAGCGCCACCCGGGCCACGCCTCCGCCATCGAGCGGAGCGTGTCGATCCAGCGCACGCCGTAGTCGGCCGAGGCGCGGTCGCGTACCGGCTGGTCCCCCACAGTGATCCAGACCGGGTTCGTAAAGGCCTGGGCGTAGGCGACGTCGAGGGGGAACCGCTCGGCCGGATTGCCTTCTGCACGCAGATGACACCAGCCGCTCCGGCCAATCTCGAGGTCGATGGTGAACGCGGCTCCGCGACGGTCGGCGTTCAACGGAATGTCGGCACGCTCTTCGCCGCGACAGACCACGAAGACCCGTGCCAGCCGCGTGATCGACTCGACGCGTCCCGTCAGCTCGACGCTGCCACCACCCGCCGGGAGCCCGACCGTGTCGCCGGCGGTCCGTCCGTCGACGCTCAGCTCGACGAGCGGTCCGGACGAGACGAACGCCCGTCCGTAGCGCAGCGCTCCGAACCACGTTTCCATGTCGAGCCCGTAGTCGCCGGTATGCACGTAGGTGCGAACCGAACCGACGAGCTTCATGCGGTGCAGGTTACTGATGGAGTCCTCGCCCCCGGTCGCCGTGACTCTCAGGCCGTTGTTCCAGACGGCATAGAGGGGGTGGAAGCCGGCGCGCGCGGCGTCCGACCATTCGACGGCGTCGGTGGTCCCGAGCGCGGCGTCAACCATGAAGCCCTTGCCCCCGCCGAGGTTGCCGACGAGCGGGTCGGCCTCACCGGTGAACGCGTGTACGTAGCCGACGGTCGCTCCCTGTCTCTTGGCCAGACGGAACATGTCGGTGTTGCTCGGGTAGAGGCTCTCGATCGCGGTCCCTTCGTATCTCATCGTGAAGGGGGAAAGGAGATGGTCGCGCATGCCGAACATGAAGACGTGACCGTAGAACGGCGGTCGGTACTCTTGACCGACCACGAGCATGCGCTCGGGCGTCGAGAGTGGATGCGGCCCGCCGCCCGGCACGAAGAACTGGTGGTCGAGGATCCGATTGTCCTTGTTGGCGACCTGCTCGTTGACGACGTCCTGGTCCTCGGCCTCCGACATCATCAGCAGGTTCTCGAGCGTGTTGTGCAGGTTGCCGCCGTAGTTCATGTGGACGTGGGTCGACCCGCTGTACCACCCCTTGGCCGCCATGTCGGTCATCCGGCGAAGATCAATGATGACGGGTGTGACCTCGTTGGCCGGCGTCTCGACGGTAACCGTTTCCGGCCAGTACTCGAACCCTTTGACGACGGTCACCTCCGTGCGACCGGCGGGCACCTCCACCGTGAACGCGCCGCGGTGATGAAAGACATGGTCGTCTTGGGCGCCGACACGGGCGTAGGCGTCGGTCGGCGCGTAGAACTTGCCGTCTGACGCCGTCAGGTGCACCCGCGATCCGGTCGGCGCTCCGGTGGCGGCGTCACGCGTGGTGATTGAGAGCACGCCGGTCGGTCGCTGCCAGCGCCGAGTCGTGATGGCGATGGTCTGCATGCCACCGCCATGCGTCCGCATGATCGCCAGCTGAGGGAGGCCGCTCTCGTTCGTGATGAACGCGATCCATTCGTCATCGGGTGACCATCGCGGATGGAACGCGTCGTGATTGAAGAAGGTCAGCTTGTACGGCTCGCCGCCGGTCGTCGGCTGGACGTAGAGGTTGTTGAACTGGTCGGCGGCGCCGGCGGTCGACGAATAGACAAAGCGGGACCGTCGCTCGCGACATCTGGCCGCGTGCGGTACAGCGACTGCTCCGCCAGCACCGCTGTCGCGTCATCGATGCCGTTGGCGCGCGCGGGCACGCGCAAGACGTGCCCGGATCCGAGCGGGACGTCCCGGTTCGACACGAGCAGCAGCTCGTCGCCGCTCGGGAGCCACGTTGGCGTGATGTGCATATCCCAGGGGCCGAAGTACAGGCGGTTGCGGCCAAAGTCGTTGTCGCGGGTGACGGCAATCGGGTCGCCGCTCCACTGGCCGTCCTCGATCGGGCGGATGTAGACGTTGAAGTACCCACGCGGGGTTGTGGCCACGTAGGCGACACGACCGCCGTCTGGCGAGAACGTCGGGTCGGCGTAGATCTGATCATCCGCGGTCAGCGCGTGCGATTCGCCCGTGTCGACGCCGAGTATCTCGAGCTGGATCGAGGCCCCGTCGGCATCGGCGGTATAGATGATCCAGCCGCCATCGGGCGACCAGTCTGGCGACGAGTGGTACGTCTCGCCGTAGGTCAGCTCGGTGGCGCTACCCAATGCGCGATCGATCTCCCAGATCGATCCGGCCATCGCGACCGCAATCGATCGCCCATCCGGCGCCCACGACGGCGCCCACGGCGTCGAGCTCGGCGCCGGCGGGAAGTAGTAGTTGTGCATGTAGTTCCCACCGTGGCGCGACGGCGGGTAGCGGCCGGCTTGCGCACCAAGCCGAGGGATGGCAACCGAGAGAAGGACGGACCCTAGGACGAAGCCGAATAGGGCGACATGTCTACGCATGCGGGCATTGTAGAGCCGCGTGCTATCCTGCCGCCGCGATGGCGATTAGTCACGCCGCGTTCCCCGACCTCCGCGCCTTTATCGACCAGCTGAGGCGCGCCGGCGATCTCGCGGTGATCGACGCACCGGTCGACCCGAATCTCGAGGCGGCCGAGGTCCACCGTCGGGTGATCGCGGCGGGCGGCCCGGCGCTGCTGTTCACCAATGTGAGCGGCGCCTCGTTTCCGCTCGTCACCAATCTTTTCGGCACCGCGCGACGCGCCGAGATGGCGTTCGGCACGCGTCCCCTACACCTCATCAAGCGTCTCGTCGAGCTGGCGGAGACGCTCCTGCCGCCGACGCCGGCGAAGCTGTGGGGCGCGCGCGACATAGCCCGTGCGCTCGTCGGCGTCGGCACCGTCGGGAGAAAGCGCGGGCCGGTCACGGATGTCGTCACGACCGACGTCGATCTCGGTCGGCTGCCCGCCATCACCTGCTGGCCAGAGGATGGCGGGCCGTTCATCACCCTCCCGCTCGTCTACACCGAGCATCCGGACCACCCCGGCCACAACCTCGGCATATACCGGCTGCATGTGCACGACCGCCGATCGACCGGGATGCACTGGCAGATCGGCAAAGGCGGGGGCTTTCACTACGCCGCGGCCGAGGCGAAGGGGGAGGCGTTGCCGGCGACGGTCTTTCTCGGCGGCCCGCCGGCGCTGATGCTGGCCGCCGTCGCGCCTCTGCCTGAGAACGTGCCGGAGCTGATGCTGGCGTCGCTCATCGCCGGCCAGCGCTTACCGGTGGTCGACGGGGTCGGACCGCACCGGCTGATCGGCAGCGCTGAATTTGCGCTGATGGGGTCGGTGGCCCCAGACGTTCGCAAGCGCGAGGGGCCGTTTGGCGACCACTATGGCTACTACTCGCTGGCGCACGACTATCCGGTGTTCGCCGTCGAGAAGGTCGCGCACCGGAAGGACGCTATCTATCCGGCCACGGTCGTGGGGAAGCCGCGGCAAGAAGACTTCTTCATTGGCGATTTGCTCCAAGAGCTGCTGTCGCCGCTCTTCCCGCTGGTCATGCCTGGCGTCATCGACCTCTGGTCGTACGGCGAGACGGGATATCACTCGCTCGGCGCGGCGGTCGTCCGCCAACGCTACGCGCGCGAGGCGATGGCGAGCGCGTTCCGGATCCTGGGCGAGGGGCAGCTGTCGCTGACGAAGTTCCTGCTGGTGACTGACCAGGCCGTCGACCTCAAGGACTTCAAGAAGACGCTCGTGCATCACCTGGAGCGCACACGCCCGGCAACCGACCTTTACGTCTTCTCGAATCTGTCCATGGATACGCTCGACTACACCGGTCCCGAGGTGAACAAAGGGTCGAAGGGGGTGTGGCTCGGTCTCGGACCCGCCGTGCGGCAGCTCCCGCGGGAGTTTCAGGCAGCCGAGCTGCCACGCGGCGTGACCACCGTGCGCATCTTTTGTCCGGGCTGCCTTGTCGTCGATGCGCCCGACTATGCGACGGAGCCACATGCGGCCGAGCGCCTCGCGCTCGAGCCGGCGTTCAAGGCGTGGCCGTTGGTGGTCGTCTCCGACGAGCCCGACCGGGCGGTCGCCTCGGTGATGAACTTCCTCTGGACCACGTTTACTCGATTCGAACCGGCGGCCGACATCTATGCGTCGGCGACCGAGGTGGTGCGCCATCATCTGTCGTATACGCCGCCGATCGTCATCGATGCGCGGATGAAGCCCTCGTATCCGGAGGAGCTGACCTGCCGTCCGGACATCGCCGAGCGCGTGAGCCACCGGTGGGCGGAGTACTTCCCGGGCGGCGGGGTCGAGATGGGCGATTCGGAGAAGGCGTCGTTAACGTGATCCCAAGCCGAGCGCGAAGCGAATCGCTTCGTCGACCTCGGCCATCCGTTCGCGGGGCAGCGTCGTGATCTGCTCCGTCAGGCAGCGCCTCGGGATCGTGACGATTTCGTCGAGGTTCGCGACGCACTTCCGCCGAAGGCCGTCCTGCTGACCGAGCGGCACCTCCGTCGGAATGTCACGGATAGTGCCAGTTACGGTCGCGACGGTGACGCGCGTGCGGACCCGATAGGCGGCGTCACGGCTGAGCAGCACCACGGGACGGCGTCCGGCCGGCTTCCGGAGGGCGGCCCACCACACCTCGCCCCGCTGCACCTACCATTTCTCCTTCGGGAGATCGGCCCAGAGCACCTCGGCGGCCGCGTCGGTCCACTGGTCGTCGTCCTCGGGCTGTCTGATGTAGCCCGCCTCGTACTGCTTCTCCTTCGCCTCTTCCTCCAACTGCCGGAGTCGAAGCTCGCATGCCTGACGGACAAACTGCGCACGACTCTCGCGTACCAGACTCGCGCCGCCGTCGATTCGTTCGAGAAAGCGGTCGTCGACCGGAACCTGGACGATCTTGCGGTTTGAACTACTCATACGTATACATAATCTTATACATACAATTATATGTATTTAAGCAGACTTCCTGGCAGTGTTATGAGATCCTTCACATGATGTGGGTGTATCGGCAGCGTGTCGCGGATCCGAATCGAGTTGGCTACTCGAGAGTCTCGGCCATCGCGGTCGGTGCGCTCCTCGTCGCCGCGTCCGCATGTTCAACGACCGCGTCGGACGACGGCGAATTCACGTACCTGGCGATCGTTCCAGATGCGGCCGATGGTGAAACACGCTCGGCCGGTACGCTGGCGCTGACGGAGCTGGTCGACGGGATCACCGAAGGGCGCGTTACGATCGACACTGAGTTCGACCCGAGCCAGCACTGTGCGGATGCCGACGGTTGTCTCGCGGCGCTTCAGGCGGGCGACATCGACATCTACCGCGCAACGGCCGACGAGCTCGTCGTTCTCTTTCCCGAGCTGCAGGTGCTCGACCTCCCCTACCTCATCGAGAGCAGTGAGGTGGCGGAGCTGGTCTTCAGCGGCGCGTTCTTCGCGCGGATGCGCGACGCGATTCTCGAGCGGACCGATCTTCGCCTGATGGCGGTGTCGAACGTCGACGGCTGGCGGCACATTGCCAACAATGTGCACGAAGTGCGGACACCGGACGATCTCGACGGGGTGACGCTGGCGACGTTGGACGTGCCGGTGCACGTCGAGACGACGCGCGCCCTTGGGGCGACGCCGCTCACCGGACCGCCGGCCGACGCCGCGTCAGCGGCTGTGACGTCGCAGGGCAGTCGAACCGGCGTTCTCTCTCTGCTTGCGAATGACGCGGAGTCGCGACCGGCGCATCTCACGCTCGATCGACATAATTACGTCGTCGCGCTCTGGCTGATGAACGAGCGGGCGTATCGCCAGATGCCGCTCGATCTGCAGCAGATCGTCCAGCTCGGCTTCGACGAGCTAAAGCGGTTGACCTTGGGATTCCCCGACGCGCGGGAGGCCGAAGCGCTCGCCGCCTTCGAGTCGGCGGGCGGGCAGGTCTACGTGCCGACCGACGACGAACGACGCGCGTTCGTCATGGCGGGCGGCCGGGTGTCGACCTGGTTCATGGACGCGTACGGCTACGAGTGGCTCGTCTGGCTCGAGGGCGCGATTGCCGAGGCGGAGCGGGAGCTCGCTACGGCAGCGGCACCCGGTCTCTGAGCTCCGCGAACCAGTTCTCGACCCAGACGAGGCCGTCGCTTTCGTTGGTCGCTTCCGATCCGCGTTTCACCATGATGAACCGCAGGCCATCGCTCGTAACGTCGTAGCGGCGTTCCCGAATGGCGGAAAAACCTCTGCCGATAGTGTAGTCGCCGTCGAACAGCAGCTCGGGGATCCCCAGGGTTGGCGTCGGAGTCCCCGGGAATTCGACCGCCATCATCTGGCGCCAATCGTTACTCCGGTAGAACAGCTCCGTTCCGTCAGACGACCAGCGTGGCTCGCGGCCACCCGCGGTCGACACCCGAACGCGGTCGCCAAGCTCCGGAAACTGCTCGACGTACACCTCATACAGTCCGGATACTTCCGAGGCATAGGCTAGCCATCGGCCATCGGGTGACAGGTCGCTGAAGTGCTCGTGCAAGTCGCCACGCGCCAAGAGCGGTTCCGGCTCTCCAGATTCGCCAAGCGTGAGGGTATAGACGTCCATGGTCTGCGAAGAGATGTTGGCAAGGTCGATGACGAGCGTCCCGCCGTCAGGAGACCACGCTCGCGGCTGCACGCTCCCGGCGTCGCTTTCGTTGAGATCGATAAGGCGATCGATCTCGCCCGTGCCGTCACCGCGGATGGCGAAGAGGTCGTTTTCGGAGGCAAAGAGAATGCGGCCTCCGTCTGGTGACCAGAGCGGGTCACCTTCGTCCGCGGTGCCCGTCGTCAACCGCGCCATTGTGCCTCGAGCAATGTCGTAGGACCAGATGTCGCTCTGCGTGGCCTGGATGAGGCCTAGCAGCCCGTGGTGAAAGTCCCGCTGCATTCGACCGGCGATGCATCCCGCCTGGCGGCGTTGCTCCTCAGTCGAATACGGCCCGGTATTCTCCCTCGTCGCGCCTTACCATCCGGGCGCCATGTAGGCGGCGGTGCCGATCCCCATCCCCATCTGCGTCGCGTGGGCGGTGAGAGAAATCGTCGGCGACATCGAGGCGCCCGCCGCCGCGTTCGACGCATCCGGAGCGAACGCTTTGGCGAGGCCGAAGTCGAGCACCTTGACCGTGCCGTCGCACGTCAGCTTGATGTCGACCAGCTCGAGGACGAGCGCTTTCGCGCCCCCCGAGTCGTCTTGTTCAAAGCCGTAAATGCCGGCGATGTTCGGATGGTTGAGCGAGGCGAGGAGCTGCGCCTCGCGCTCGAATCGGGCGAGGTGCTCCGGATCGTTCGCGAAGGCGTTGGGCAGCACCTTCAGCGCGACGTCGCGGTTGAGCTTCGTGTCACGGGCGCGCAGCACGATACCCATTCCGCCGGCACCGAGCCCGCCGGCTATTTCGTACGGACCGACGCGGTCGCCGACGTTCAGCGGCATGTTGCTTCAGATACTAATGCGCCTGACGCCCGGCACGTCGTCGAAGCCGCGATCGAACGACAGAAGTTCTTCGATGCCGTGTTCTTGCATGACCGCGACGTGGACGGCATCTCGCGCGGAGAGGTCGGGGGCGCCGAGGACGATCTCGCGAGCGCGTTTCACCGCCTCGACCGTGATCGGAAACACCTCGTCGACGACGCCGAGCAGCGCCTCAAACGCCGGCTGAATCGAATCACGTCTCTTGATGGCGGTGTAGCGATGCAAGATCTCCTGGAGCACCTCGGCATCGCTCACCAGGCGATGGTTGTCGGCCACCAGGCGTTCGAGTAGGCGCTGGGCGTCGACCTTGTGTGCGTGCGCCTCGCCGACGAGATACATCGGGATGTTCGAGTCGATCAAGATCACGTCCGGTAGCCCGCTTCAATCTCCTCCAGCATCCGATCGATATCTGCCGTCGGGAACGCATGGGCGGTAGCCGCTCGAATCGCATCGAGTTTGCGAGCTGCCGCGACGGACGGTTCCTCGCGCTTCGCTCGCCGCAGCTTTTGGCGGACCCACTCGGCGAGCGTCACGCCCTCACGTTTCGCGAGGCGACGGTATTCACGGATTTCGACCTCGTCCATGACGACCTGGAGTCTAATACTCATACAGGTAGTATATATGACTACACATGGTAGTCATATGCCGGATTATTGCGCGGTCGTGTCCATGTGGTTCGTCGCCGCGTCGGTCGAGGTCGTTGAAGTGCAGAATCGTGTTGAAGAGCATCCCGAACTCGCCGTGGTTCTGCCAGCGATAGCACGGGTTGGTGGCGAAGAGGACGACGCGGCCATCGCCGCGCGGGACGTCGACGATCGCCGGGTGGTCGTCGGTCTGGTCGGCGCCGCGCAAATGCCCGCTCAAGACGTCGCCGGTGAAGCTGGCGAGCACCCAGTCGTCGCGATATCGGCGCGGGACCTCGAGGAGCGGGCCGTTGGCGTAGCGGACCGGGATCTCCGCGTCGTCGTAGCCGTAGAAGATTGGATGGCTCGGCTCGCTGACCTCGAGCTCGGCCACTGGCCCGGGGGCGTAGAATCCTGAGTCCGGACGGCGGGCATCGATCTCCCGCGTCAGGCCGAACTCGGGCGGCATGTAGCTGGCCGTACCGAGCGTCACGAGCAGTCCCCCGTCATCGACGAAGCGCTGCAGCTCGAGCACCCCTTCGATCCCCATACCGCCGGTGATGTCGTCCGACGACCCGTAGTCGCCCAGGAACTTGTAGCGGTCGGTCTTGGTGTAGGCGAGCGGACCATCACGTCGTTCGACATCGAACACCAACTCCTTGGTCGACCGGCCCTGGTTCGGAACGAGGATGACGTCGTAGTCGGCCCGGAGACCGCCGTCGCGGACCCGCTCCTTGAAGATCAAGTCGAACGGCATCTCGAACTGGTCGAACGCGTGGCGCACCCAGCCGACTTCCTGCGTGTTCCCCCACGTGCTGTAGATCGCCAGACGCGGGAGGTCGACGTCATGCGTCCCGACGTCGGGACGTGTGGTCAAGGCGGCGGCGGTCAGTCCGAGCTCGACCACCCCGTCGCGCAGACGGTCCGCGGCGGCCGGGTCGACTGGGTTCGGAATGATGAACGAGCCGGCCGGGAACTCGATGCCGTCGACCTCGAAGGCCTCCTCGGCGGCGTCCACCCGGAAGGCGGCGAGGCGGTAGCGCAGCGTCGTCATGTTGTTCGATCCGTAGTGGGCGACGGCGTAGCCGACCGGCGCCGGCCCGTCATCGAACGTCCCGACGACGCGGGCAGCGGCAATCGGCTCGACCGGGAGGGCGAGCACCTCTTCGCTGTCGGCGGCGACGACCTCGGCCTGGTGCATCAGTCCCATCGTCCAGCCGGTGTCGTCGTAGGTGCGCAGGTCGTCGTCCGGATATTCCTGCGTGCCGAGCAGGATCTCCGCCAGGCGGAAGTACGGCTGGCCTCCCTTGATCACGTACGAGCCGGCCGGGTGCGTGTCGTCGCCAAACTCGATCGGTCCGTCGGCGCGCCCGACCTCGACCCCCTGAATCAGCAGCAGGTTCACGAGGGTGGCGACCCGGGTCATGTCGCGCTGGCCGGCCGGGATGACGAACCCGTACGGCGGATTCTGCTCACTGTGGTCGATCGCGTTCTTCGACTTCCGGTAGAAGTTTTCGAGAATGAACCTCGGGTTGGACGACGCGAGCTGCAGCGCACTCAGCGCCGCCGTCTGGCTGTAGTTGGTGTTGTTCCGCATCGACCATTCGACCTCCTCGTAGGGAGGCGACGGTCGGTACCATTCACGGCTGGTCCGGGCTTGCTCGGCGGTGTTGTCCTCGGTCTTCAGATGCCGCATCATCGTCGTCGCCCCGCCGTTGCCGAACGTCTCGTAGAAGCGAATCAAGCCGTTGTGGTTCGACGCCATGAAGGCGAGGTACCCCGGCGACCACATGTCGACGAAGCCGTGGGTCCAGACGCCCGGCATGCCGTACGTGGTCAGTTGCGCCATCTCGAAGTTGGCGAACCATGGCAGCTCGCCGTAGACGATCGGGTCGAGGATCGGGTTCTGCGGCGCCTGCCCGCTGAAGGTGTAGAGGAACGGCACCGACTCGTGCAGGTCGTGCATCACCGGCGGATGCCACTCGAGATACCAGTCGAGCAGGTTCCGCATCGTCTTCTGGGAGTAGTTGATGTCGCGGTTGTTGTCGTGGAAGATGTACTTTCCCCAGTAGGGCGGGCCGGTGATCCGGTCGCGGTCGTCGGTGATGTCGATCAAGTGGCGGTAGTACCAATCGACGTAACGATCGCGTCCATCCGGTTCGGCCGCCGGGAGCATCGTCACGATGACGTTGTCGCGGATTTGATCAAACAGAGGTCCCTCTTCGACCGCGAGGCGATACGCGAGCTCCATCAGCATCTCGGGCGGGCCGGTTTCGCCACTGTGCAGCCCGGCCATGAGGTGATAGATCGGCTTGGCGTCGGCGATGACGGCGGCGGCGTCGTCCTCGGACAGTCCGCGCGGGTCGGCAAGCTGGCCGAGGTAGTCACGGTAGCGCTCGAGATCGTCGAGCGTTGCCTCATCCGCGATCGTCACGATGACCATCTCGCGGCCTTCGTCGGTCGGCCCGATCGGATGCAGCATGACTCGCGGCGACGCAGCGGCGAGGGCCCGGTAGTAGGCGATCAGATCGTCGTAGTACGTCAGCTCGCGTGGCGCGCCAGCATGGTGGCCGAGCACCTCCCGCGGCGAGGGAACCGTGGCGCTCGCGGGCAGGTGGTCGACGAGTGGGCTCAGAAACTCCGGGCGCGTGGTCCACTCTCGGACCTGCTCGGCGAAGTCCGAATGCATCGCCTGCTCGGTTTGGGCAATCGCCCCAGATGCAGTGGTGGCGAGCGCCACACCGACGGCCGAGAGGAGCCGTATGGTAGCGAGGCTCATCGTTCCAATTCCTTGGCGATGAAGAAGATTCGCAGGTTTTGGCTCCAGAAAAGGCGAAGAAATGGCGAGGAAATCACCTGGAACCGGTTGTCATCTTACACGATAAGCTGTTATTATTCAAGTCTTTAGCGGGAATCGTATCGGGGACAACGAGGCCCATTAGACGATGATTAACGTCGCCGCGATTCGGATGCAACAGTTCGGCGTGCACTTCTACCAAGCTTCGTTGACGGCGCACGATATCGACAAGCTCGTTCGTTTCGAGGTGCTGAGCTACGGCGAGCAGAGTCAGCCGCCGTTCCGGGGGCGGCGCCGACGCCCGAAGGGGCCGCAGATCAATTGGGATCTCCTCGAGCGCCGGATCGCCTCGAGCGAGAAGGCGTATCAGCACCACATCATTCGGCGAAAGATCAACGAGCTAGTGCAGTACTACGAGCAGTGCCGTCAGGCGCAAGACCTGCCGTCGATTCCGGGCGCGGTGATCATCTCGTGTGATGAGCGCCTCAAGTTCGACCCGGCGTTAGAAGGGTCGGATCTCGGGCACCTCCGCGTGCCCGAACGCGAAGGCATCCTTCGCGCCATCGACGGCCAGCACCGGTTGCTCGCGTTGCATGCCGACATCGAGCGGTTCGAGGGGCAGTCGTTCGCGGTGCCGGCGGTTGTCTTCGATCAGCTGCCCGATGACCATCTCGTCCAGATGTTCGTCACCATCAACGCCAAGCACACTCGCCTGAACGCGTCACATCTCGTGTCGCTCTCGGGGCGCCAGCTCTACCAGGACCAGAACCTCGCGGTGGCGCACGACGTCGTGCGCGCGCTGAACGATCGGGAGGACTCGCCGCTCTACGACCAGATCAAGCTGCTTGGCGTCGGTACGGGCAAGGTCGCGCAGGCGCCCATCGCCCAGGAGCTCAAGAAGCACTTCGCGAGCGGTGCGTTCGGCAACGAGCGGCGGGTGCAGCAGATGCGCGAGGATGCCAAGCGCTTCTTCGTCAACTACTTCAAACAGACGGCCCAGGTGTTTGGCGCCGCCTGGAACGGCCGGAAATACTCCATCAAGTCGGCGCTGGCGCTCCGCGCCTTTATTCGCGTGTCGCCCGACGTGGTCCGGCGGCTCGACCAGGAACATGTCGATCGGACCGACTTTCGAGCGATTGGACGCGTCATCTCGCCGTGGGGCCGGCGGATCGGCGACTACCGTTTCGAGACCGAAGGCGAGTGGAACCACAAGATCACGACCGTTGACGCGCTGGCCAAGGAGTTGAGGCTCGCTCTGCAATACCCCGAAGGCGTTGGCCGCTAGGATGACTCGATGGTTCTAACATCTTTGTAAGCGTCGTTACACGATTGTCGTTCCGCTGCGTAAGCACCCGCCGAATTCCAACGAAACTCGCCCGGCACGCGCCTTGCTCTAGGTGGGGATGCCTGTGGCCTAAAAAACGGCGTGGAGCCGAAAAGTGCTAGGGAGCCGGGCCACGGTTTCAAAAGGGGGCGCCACAATGGTGTAACTTCCCCTTTTTCTTTTTCAGACGGGGCCTGCGGCCCCGAGCCCCGCCGGCGGCACTCGCGGGGACCCCTTCGCCCCACTCCGTGCCGCCGGGGGCGCGCCGTGCGCGCCCCGATCGTACCGTGCGGCATCTGGGCGACCGAGCGGCGTGCGGTCGTGAAAGAATGTTCCGGGGCGCGGGCCCGTCTGAAAAATGTCTCAGATCGATCTGAATTGCGACGTTGGCGAGTCGTTCGGCGCCTACACCATCGGTGACGACCACGGTGTGTTGGCGCACGTGACGTCGGCCAACATCGCCTGTGGCGCACACGCCGGCGACCCGGGGACGATGCGCACGACCGTTCGGCTTGCTCGCGACCG
Source organism: Vicinamibacterales bacterium (assembly GCA_963662965.1). Classification (GTDB taxonomy): domain Bacteria; phylum Acidobacteriota; class Vicinamibacteria; order Vicinamibacterales; family UBA8438; genus DTWD01. Next base: position 3,310,195 of record OY759970.1, read on the forward strand.
CGGCGTGGCGATTGGCGCGCATCCAGGATTTTCGGATCTCGCCGGCTTCGGCCGCCGGGAAGTCGGAGCGACGACGCAGGAGATTGAAGACCTGGTCGCGTTTCAGATTGGCGCGCTCGTCGGCATCGCGCGGACGGAGGGCGCGCGGGTGACCCACACCAAGCCGCACGGGGCGCTGTACAACCTCGCCGCGCGCGACCGGGCCGTGGCCGACGCGATCGTGCGCGCGGTCGCCGGTGTCGATGCCGGTTTGACGCTGTTTGGCCTTTCCGGGTCGGTCCTGCTCGATGCCGGGCGGGAGGTCGGTCTGCGCGTGGCGGCTGAGGTGTTCGCCGACCGGGCCTATACCGCTGACGGCTCCTTGATGTCGCGTCGCGAGACAGGCGCCGTGCTCGACGACCCGCAAATCGTGGTCGAACGCGCGGTCCGGATGGCGACCGAGGGTACCGTCGTTGCTGCCGACGGGCCTGCCGTCGATCTGGTGGCTGATACGATCTGTGTCCACGGGGATACGCCCGGCGCCGCGACCCTGGCTCAGAAGCTGCGCGCCGCCCTCGAAGCGGCAGGTGTCACCGTGAAAGCGATCACCGCGCCGTGACCGGTCGCCGTACCGTCAGACACACACATCTCACGAGTTACGATCAGGGCGCGCACGTGCGCGCCCCCCGCGGCCGCGGGGGGGTTCGGGGCACGCAGGCCCCGTCTAATCAATGCAGCGTGTACGGACCCGAGAGCGTGAACGGCGCGATCGTCGCATCGAAACGCTCACCGTTGGCCGTCACCATTTGATAGGTCCCGTGCATCGTGCCGAACGGCGTCCGCAGTGGGCAGTTCGACGTGTACTCGAACGACTCGTCCGGTCGGAGCGCCGGTTGCTGTCCGATGACCCCGAGGCCCTTGACTTCCTCGACATGGTCAGCGGCGTCGGTAATGACCCAATGCCGGCTGATCAGCTGCACAGGTTCAGTGCTTTCGTTGGCAATGGTGACCGTATACACGAACCGCCAGAGCTGATGCGACGGGTCGGAGTGGTCCGGCGCGTACTCCGCTCGGACGCGAACACGGATACCGCGCGTGGTTGCCTCCGATGTGAAGGCCTCGGGCGTCGATGTCTGTTCTGTCGACACCCTTTATATATACGACATTTTAGATGATTCCCACGAAGACTTTGCTCGGCGCGTACCGCGCTGGCTTCTTCCCGATGTCGATTGGAGGTGAGCTGAAGTGGTACTCGCCGGATCAACGCGGCATCGTGCCGCTCGATACGTTTCGCGTGCCGAGACGCTTCCACCGGGTGCTGAAACGCGGCAGGTTCGAGGTCTCCATCGACCGCGCGTTCCAACAAGTGGTCGTCGCCTGTGCGTCGCGGCCAGACCCAGCCGGCAACTGGATCGACGACGAGATCGTGGATAGCTATATCGCGCTCCACGCGTCTGGCCACGCACACTCGGTCGAGACGTGGCATGACGGCAAGCTCGTCGGTGGGCTGTACGGCGTGGCGCTTCGCGGTGCGTTTTTCGGCGAGTCGATGTTTTACACGATCAGTGACGCGTCGAAGGTCGCACTTGTAGACCTCGTGGGGCGGTTGCGTAGGTGTGGATACACGCTGCTTGACATCCAGTGGTTGACGCCGCATCTTGCGCAGTTCGGCGCCGTCGAGGTGCCACGCGCTCGATATCTCGAACTGCTGGCCGATGCGATGCAGGAGGAGTGCACGTTTGCGTGAGGGATCAGGGATCGGGGCTGGAGGGCGCCAGCCTGCGCGGCGCCGTCATCGCGGGCCGGCGCTCGCCGTTCGCCAGGTCCCAACTCAGCTGATAGACAAGCTGGACGACGCGGGTCATCTTCTCGTAGTTGAGCTTGTCGGCGCTGTCGCGTTCGGTGTGGTAATCGGGGTGGAGGCCGGTGTGGACGAAGAGCGCCGGGACGCCGTGCGCTAGAAACGGCCAGTGGTCGCTCCGCCGGACCAGGTTCGAGCGATTGCGGTCGTAGCGAAAACGAACGGTCAGGCCAACCACATTCGCCGACATCGTGGCCTGCCGCAGGTCGTCGCTATAGCTGTAGCCGAGAATATTCACCGCGTTGCGGTTGGACACCGCGGTTTGCGGCGAGAGTCCTCGAAACCGTCGTCCGCCGCGCGCGGGCACCTCCTCGTCGCGGCCGATCATGTCGAGGTTGATCATGGCGACCGTGTCGGAAAGCGGCGCGAGCGGCTGCTCCGTGTAGGCCCAGGCGCCGAGCAGCCCTTGCTCCTCCGCGTTCCATGCGGCGAAAAGGATCGAGCGCTTCGGTCCGTGCCCGGCGCGAGCCGCCGCGACAAACGCGTCGGCCATCTCCAACATACCGGCAACGCCAGAGGCGTTGTCATCGGCCCCGTTGTATACACGGCTCCCGTTCGCGCCTTCGTGGTCGAAATGGGCGCCGACGACGAGCCACTCGTTCCGGCGTGTCGGGTCGTTGCCTTCGATCAGGCCAACCACATTGTCGAGCACCACCCGTTCGCGCGAGACGCTCGTGGCGACCGAGACCACGGCGTCGAGCTCGACCGGCGTGAAGGCGCCCGAGTCGGCGCTCGTGCCGAGGGTGGACAATGTGGTCCCGCTGCCCCCGACCAGCCGTTCGGCGACCACGGTTGAAATCCGGACGGCGGGGATGGTCAGCCGCTCGGCCCAGGCGCCGAGCTCGTAGCGAGGGTCCCGACGGGGGCCCGCGGGCCACACGCCGTCCATCGACGCGGCGAGCGTGGCTGCGGCATCGTGATTGTGCGCGTCGGTCACGAACAAGACCGCCACGGCACCCCGCCGCTCGGCCTCGAGTGCTTTCCGCACGCTCCGGGCGTGCTCGGACGTCTCCGTGCCGTCGAATGGACTATCGACGTCGTACTCTCCCGGTTCGTGGTTGAGGATCAGGACCACCTTCCCGGTGACGTCGGACGTCCCGTAGTCGTCGTAACCGAGCTCCGTCGCCGCGATGCCGAATCCGGCAAAGACGACCGCGCCTTCCGCCGTCGCAGTGGGACTGAAGCGTTGCGGAAAGAAGTCACGCCCAAGCGTGAAGGTATCGGCGACCTCGTCCAAACCGTCGCTCGCCCCGAGTGCGTTGCCGTCGTCCGGGCCAAGCGTCGGCACGATCAGGCTGAAGGGCATCAGGTAGTCGCCGTCGGCAACCGGCGTCAGGCCGAGACGCGCGAAGCGCGAGGCGATGAACTCGCTTGCCAATCGGTTTCCGTCGGTGTCGGCCCGGCGGCCTTGCATGCCGTCAGCCGACAAAAACGCGACGTCGGTGCGTAGGTCGACTTCGCGAATGGAGTCGAAGGCCGGGGCGCGAGTGGTGCCCTGGGCGGTGAGCGCGTAGGGCGTGATCAGGCAGTGGCTGCCAGCGGTGATCCACAGCAGAAGGCGGAGACGCATACGGAAGTGTTAATTATGTCGTGAAATGTAGACGCCGCACATTACGATGTCACGCGAGGAGGCCCGATGCGACACCACACTGCGACCTGCCTGTGTCTGATGGCGTGGATGCTGTCGAGTTGCGCGACGGCGGAGGAGGACCGTCCACGCGCCTTCGATGTGGCGGAGCGGTCGATTCGCGACCTCGGTGCGGCAATGGCCGATGGGACCGTGACCTCCGTCGATCTGGTCGACGGCTATCTCGCGCGCATCGCGGCGTATGACCAAGAAGGGCCGACGCTCAATGCGATGATTACCCTCAGTCCGTCAGCCCGGACCGACGCGGCCGCGCTCGACGACGAGCGCGCCGCCGGACGGGTGCGAGGGCCGCTGCACGGCATTCCCGTCGTCATCAAGGACAACTACGACACGGCGGATATGCCGACCACGGCGGGGACGATCGCGCTTGCCACTTCGGTGCCGCCCGACGACGCGTTTCAGGTGCGACGCCTTCGCGAGGCGGGGGCGGTCATCCTCGGTAAGACCAACATGCACGAGCTGGCGCGCGGTATCACCACGGTGGCGTCGTACGGCGGGCAGACCCGGAACCCGTACGACCCCGACCGAAACCCTGGCGGGTCGAGTGGCGGCACCGGCGCGGCGGTCGGTGCCAGTTTCGCCGCCTTTGGGATGGGCAGCGACACCTGCGGGTCGATTCGCATCCCGTCCGCTCATCACGCCCTTGTCGGTTTGCGCGGCACCCGCGGTCTCGCCAGCGGCGACGGCATCATTCCGCTCTCCACGACGCAGGACATCGGCGGGCCGCTCGCGCGCTCAGTCGAGGATCTCGCACTCGCGCTCGACGCGACAGTCGGCGTCGATCCCGCCGATGAGACGACCCGCCTGAGCGAAGGGCACGTGCCGGACAGCTACACCACGGCGCTCAACGCGAACGGGCTGGAGGGGGCGCGAATCGGCGTCGTCGTGTCGATGCTCGGGGGCGAGAACGCGCCGGTGCGGCTGGTGATGGAGGCGGCCGGGGTGGAGATGGAGGCGCTCGGGGCGACGTTGGTCGAGATCGAGGAGCCGGATCTGACGACGCTCGTCGAGGGCGTGTCGGTCATCGGGCAGGAGTTCAAGTTCAATCTCGATGCTTACCTGCAAGCCACCCCCGGCGCGCACGTCCGTTCGCTCGCCGATTTCGTCAACACCGGTCTCTATCACAGCATTCTCGAGCGCGGCCTCCAAACCTCGCTCGAGGTCGAGACGCTCGACACCGACGACTACCGCGAGCGGCTCGCGAAGCGCGACGAGGTCCGCGCCGCGGTTGTCGCCTTGATGGACGAGCAGATGCTCGATGCCTTGCTGTATCCGACCATTCGACAGACCGCGCGCCCGATCGGCCAGCCGCAGCCTGGCAGCAACTGCGCGCTGAGCGCCACCTCGGGACTGCCGGCGATCACCGTGCCGGGCGGCTACGCCGACGACGAGATGCCGGTCGGCGTCGAGCTCCTCGGTCGGCCCTGGACCGAGTCGCGGCTGATCGAGCTCGCCTACGCGTACGAGCAAGGGACATCGCACCGGCGTCCGCCCGACTTCACGCCGAGCCTGCTGTCACCGCCGTCGGAGGTCGAGCTTCGAGCGTCGATCCGTACCGATCCGGCGATCTCGGCACGGGTGAGCTTCACGCTCGATCCGACCACCCGTATGCTGCGGTACAGCCTGTCGGTCTTTGGTCTCGTCGACGGCGACGTGTTGTCGATCGACCTCCACCGCCGTGGTCCGGACGCGGATGCGGAGAACGGTCCGATGCTCCGCCAGCTGTCACGCCGTGGCATCGCCCGCACCGGCGGACAGCTACGTCTGAGCGGGACCGAAATACACGCGCTTCGGCAGGAACGTCTCTACCTCGACGTGCACACACGCGACAACATCGCCGGGGCGGCTCGCATTGATTTGGCGTTACCGGAGAGTGACGCATCGGAATCCGGTCCCGTATAATCGGGCTCTTACTCCACGCGCGCGAGCAGCAGGCGATGGCGCTCAGCGTCGGCGATCGCATCGGCGTCTACGACGTCACTCTTTGTTCGCGGCGGTGCGGGCCCGGCAGAGGTCCCGGACCGCTTCCTCGGCCTCGTGCGGCGGGGCCACTTCCGTCAGGAGTCCTGCCCGGTGTAACTCGGCCAGCTTGCGGGCGTCCCCGCGATTGGTCTTGATCCGCGCGCCGGGCTTGCGCGGGATCAACGATGGCGCGATCACCTGACACTCGACCCGGCGACTGCGGAGCTGTCGTTGCAGCACGTAGCCACAGGCCCCCGCTTCGTAGCAGCACGCGACCGGCCCGTCGGTCAGCCGTGCCAGCTTCCGCGTGAAGCGGCGGACTGCCTCGGGCTCGTTCGGCACGTCCCAGGTGACGGGGTCCTGCGTCCCGGGCCGTAGCAGCGCAACGTTGATCATCTTCTTGTGGACGTCCAAGCCGACGTACGTGGTACGCGCCTCCATGACCGGCTCATTTCGTATGCGGCTCTGCCACCTCACGGGGGTAACCCGCGATAAACCAGATGGCATCGCCCATCTTGTCGCGTGCGTCTTGCACGCATGACGACTCTACGATCGTGAGCCGGTCAGTCCATATTGTCTGGTTTGAAGAGCTGACGGCGCGGGTGCCGGTTCCGTAGGGCGGGCGGCGCGCTGCTCAGAGATACAACGGCGCGCCTGGTCCGACCGGAAGCCCGAGTAGCATCCAGACGACCAGCATGACCGACCAGCAGAGCATGAAGACGACGGTGTACGGCAGCATCGTCGCCACCACCGTGCCGATCCCCGACGTCTTGTCGTAGCGCTCGAAGAAGGCGACGATCAGCGCGAAGTAGGACATCATCGGCGCGATGACGTTCGAGGAGCTATCGCCGATCCGGTACGCGGTTTGGGTCAGCTCGGGGGCGTAGCCGAGCAGCATGAACATCGGCACGAAGACCGGCGCCATCACCGCCCACTTGGCCGACGCGCTGCCCATGAACAGGTTGAGCACCGAGGAGAGCAGCACGAAGCTCAGCATCAGCGGAATACCGCCCATGCCCGACGCGCGGAGCGTCTCGGCGCCCTTCACCGCCAGGATCAAGCCGAGGTTCGTCCAGTTGAAGTAGGCGACGAACTGCGCGGCGAAGAAGACCAGCACGAGATAGGTGCCGAGCGTCCCGATCGTCTTTCCCATGCCGTTCATCACATCGGAATCGCTCGTGAACTTGCCGGCGCCGATACCGTAGGCGACGCCGACCCAGGTGCCGCCGAGGAAGATGAACGCAACGATTCCTGACAGGAACGGTGACCGGAGGAGGCTCCCGGTGTCCGGGTTGCGCAGGAAGCCGTCGGCCGGCACCGTCCCCCACAGCAGGACGGCGCCGAAAAGCGCCATCGCGATCCCGGCAAAGCGGAGACCGCGCCACTCCGTGTCGGAAAGCTCGTCAAGGGTGGTCTCCTGTTCGACGTCGTGATAGTCGCCGAGTCGCGGGATGACGATCCGTTCCGTGACCCAGGTGCCGGCCGCCGAGATGACGAAGGTCGACACCACCATGAAGAAGTAGTTGGCGGCCGGGTTGACGCGGTAGCCCTCCTGGACGATCTGCGCCGCTTCTTCGGACAAGCCGGCGAGCAACGGGTCGATGGTGCCGAGCAGTAGGTTCGCGCTGTAGCCGCCCGACACGCCCGCGAACGCGGCGGCGAGCCCGGCGATCGGATGCCGTCCCGCGCCAAGGAAGATGATGCCGCCGAGCGGCACCAGCAGCACGTAGCCGATCTCGCTGGCGGTGTTGGAGAGGACGCCAGAGAACACGATCACGAAGGTCAGCAGTCGCTTCGGCGCTGAAAGCACGAGCAGGCGAAGCACCGCGGCGATGAGCCCGCTTGCCTCCATCACCCCGATGCCGAGCATCGAAACCAACACCGTGCCGAGCGGCGCAAAGCTCGTGAAGTTGGTGACCATCTCGATGAGGATGCGATGGAGGCCCTCGATCGAGAGGAGGCTGACCGGTCGGATAGTCTCACCGGTTCCTGGGTGGACCACCTCGAGTCCGGTGCTGGCGGCGAATCCAGACACGACGACGATCACGAGAGCGAGGATCGCGAAGAGGGTGGCCGGATGTGGTAGGGCGTTGCCGCCGCGTTCGACGGCTGTCAGGAAGACCGAGGTCCAGTTGTTCAGAAACGCGAAACGGTTGGCCATACGCGCCGTGCTATCCTACGGCAATTTTGCACGGCCACGGCGCGCACGGCGCGCCTCGTGGGTGCGGAGTGGGGCTCTCGGGCCCCCCGCGTCGGGCCCGAGGGGGTTCGGGGCGTAGCCCCGTCTAGAGTTAGATGACCGAATCCAGAGTGGAGCCGGGGAGCCGTGAGAGCCAGCGCCGGGTGGCCGAGTCGATCGGTGTCGATGTCGCCCGCCGCCACATCTTTCTCTGCTGCGACCAGACCAAGCCGCAGTGCTGCGACAAGGCGCGTGGCCTCGCCGCGTGGGACTTTTTGAAGCGCCGGCTCAGGGATCTCGGGCTGTCTGAGCGCGGCGGCGTCCTTCGCACCAAGGCGAACTGCCTCCGCGTCTGCGAGGGCGGTCCGATCGTGGTCGTGTACCCTGAAGGGGCCTGGTACCGCGGCTGCGACCCCGACGTGCTCGAGCGGATCATTCAAGAGCATCTGGTCGGCGGGGAGCTGGTCTCCGAATATCTCATTCGTGAGCGTCGTCTTGGTGCGTCGTAGCCCATGACGAACGTCTCGCGATTCGTCCCGGCGCTCCTGCTTGTGTTGGCCGCGCCAGCGGTGGCCGTCCACGCCCAGCCTGGCAGCGGGCCGGCCGCGATCACCGGCGCCGAAGTGGAGCGGGCGCAGACGGCCGCCGGCTTCCCGCTGGCGCAGGCGTCGTCGGTCGAGGACGCCCCCCTCGTCGACGGTGATGTCCTCAACGACCCGGCTTACGACGACGCGCGCCCCGTCACCGGCTTTCGCCAGAACACGCCTGATGAGGGGCAGCCGGCCTCGGAGCGGACCGAGGTACGCATCGTCTACACCGACGACACGCTGTACTTCGGCATCGTCTGTTACGTCTCGGACCCGAGCACGATCATCGTGTCCGACAGCCGTCGCGATTCCCAGCTCCGGGAGACCGACAGCATTCAGATCATCCTCGATACCTTTCTCGACAAGCAGAACGGCTTCGTCTTCGGGACGAACCCGGCCGGCGTCGAGTACGACGGCCAGGTGACCAACGAAGGCCAGGGCAGCGGCCGGTTTGGCGGCGGCGGCCTCGTGCGGCGTTCGGGTAGTCGGCAGCAAGGGGGGTCGGGCGGCGGATTCAACCTGAACTGGGACGGCGTGTGGCAGGTCAACACCCGCATCTCGGACGTCGGCTGGACGGCGGAGATTGCGATTCCCTTTCGCACCCTCCGTTATCCGGCGGGCGAGGTGCAGACGTGGGGGGTGAACTTCCAGCGCAATATTCGGAATCGGAACGAGCAGTCGTACTGGGCGTCGTTGCCCCGTCAGTTCAACCTCCACCGTCTCTCGTTGGCCGGGGAGCTGCAGGGGATTTTGGTACCGCCGCAGCGCAATCTCAAGCTGACGCCGTACGTGCTCGGCGAAGCGGTTCGTCGCGACGGCGACACGCAGACGACCGCCCTCGGCGATATCGGCGGTGATCTGAAATACAGCGTGACGCCGAGCATGACGGTCGATCTGACCTACAACACCGACTTCGCCCAGGTGGAGGTCGATAATCAGCAGGTCAACCTTGACCGGTTCAACCTCTTCTTTCCGGAGAAGCGGCCGTTCTTTCTCGAGAACGCCGGCCTGTTTTCCGTCGGACAGCCGGGCCAGCTCGAGGTCTTCTTCAGTCGTCGTATCGGGATCGATGACGACGGCGCGCAGATTCCGATCATCGGCGGCGGTCGGCTCTCCGGCAAGGTCGGCAACAACACCAACGTCGGCTTCCTGAACATGCAGACCGATCGCGTCGCCGGGACGCCGTCCAACAACTTCACCGTCGCGCGGGTGCGACAGGATTTCCTCAACCGCTCGAACATCGGCGCCATGTTCGTCAACCGCGCGGCGACCGGGAGTGCGGCCGGCGACCACGACTTCAATCGGAGCTACGCCGTCGACGGCCGGCTCGGGATCGGGCAGACGGGGACGATCTCCGGCTTTGCCGCCGAGACCGAGACGCCGGGCGTCACGACCGATACGCATGCCTACAGCGTCCTCGCCAACTACCAGTCCGAACGGTATCGCTTTGGCGGCGGCTTTTCGGAGGTCGGCCCGAACTTCAATCCCGAGGTCGGGTTCTACTCCCGCCGCGGGTACCAGCGCATCGACGGCGAGGTGCGCACGACGTGGCGGCCAGACAACTCGTGGGGGATCCACGAGATCGGGCCGCACGCGAATCACTTCACGATTTTCAACTTCGTCACCGGTCAGCAGGAAACGCAATACACCCACATCGACAACAGCCTGGAATGGCGTAGAGGGCATCGTCTGAGCACCGGCGTGAACCTGACCAAGGAGGGGGTGTTGGAGCCGTTCGAGATCTTTCCAGGCGTCGACGTGCCGATCGGAACCTACAGCCACACCGAAGCGCAGTTTCGCTTTAACACCAATCGGAGCGCCCCGTTCGGCTTCGGGATGACCGCGGTCATCGGCGGGATCTTCGGTGGTGACCGGGTTCAGGTGGGGCCGCAAGTGAACATGCGCGTCGGGGAGACATTCAGCGCGGAGTTCGGGCTGGATCGGAACGACATCAGTCTCCCCGTGGGTGACTTCGTGACGAACCTGGGCCGACTGCGGGTCAACTACTCGTTTACGACTCGGATGTTCGTCCAGGCGCTCGTTCAATACAACGATCGGGCCAACATGTGGTCTTCGAACATCCGCTTCGGGCTGCTCTCGGACGCGAATACCGGGCTCTTCATCGTCTACAACGATATCCAGTACATCGACTTTCTCGACCGGTTCGAGACGCCGACGGGGGCCGGCCGCACGCTCACCGTCAAGTACAGCCAGGTGATCGATCTGCTGCGCTAAGGTTAGACGGGGCCTGCGGCCCAGAACCCCGCCGCCGTCTTCTCTCAGATGGGGCTGACCGCCCCAAGCCCCGTCGCGGCCGCTCGTGGGGAACCCCCACGCCCCACTCAGCGGCCGCGGGGCGCGCACGTCCGCGCCCTGATCTCAAGCGCGGACAGAGGAGTACACGCGAGTGAGCGAGGGGGTCTGGGGGGAAGCGTGCGAGCCGGTGTCGTGCGACCGAGCGCGAGATTCCCACAGTCTGAACATGGCCACTGTTAAACTAGCGGGGCCCCGTTGTGCGTACGCTCAGATTCTATGACTCGACTCGTCGATTTCGCTCGCCTCCTGCCGTTGCTCGGCGTCATGTTGCTTCTCCAGTCCGCGGTGCTTCTCGCGCAGCAGTCCGAGGCCGGGTCCGGCGCTGGGGCACGGCAGTTGACCGCAGCAGGCGTGCCGCTAGCTCGGGCCCACCGCGTGCAGGATGGGCCTTCCGTCGACGGCGAGGTGCTCAATGACCCGGCGTACGCCGATGCGACGTTTGTTTCCGGGTTCGTACAGAATCGACCGTTCGAGGGGGAGCCGGCGTCGGAGCGGACCGAGGTTCGCATCGTCTACACCTCCGACACGCTCTACTTCGGAATCGTTTGCTATACGGACGATCCGACGACGATCATCGTGGCTGACAGCCGCCGCGATTCCGACCTAACCGAGACCGACAGTTTTCGGATCATCCTAGACACATATCGGGACAGCCAGAATGGCTTCGTCTTCGGCACCAATCCGGCCGGCGTCGAGTACGACGGCCAGCTGACGAATGAAGGGCAGGGAAGCGGACGGTTTGGCGGTGGCGGTGGTGGTGGACGTCCCGGCAATAACCGGCAGCAGCGCGGGTCGGGTGGCGGTTTCAACCTGAACTGGGACGGCGTCTGGCGGGTGGTCACCAGTGTGACCGACGTCGGCTGGACGGCTGAGATCGCGATTCCGTTCCGCACGCTTCGCTATCCACGAAGCGACGTGCAGACCTGGGGCATGAACTTCCAGCGCAATATCCGCATCCGGAACGAGCAGGCCTACTGGTCACCGTTGCCCAGACAATACAGCCTCAACCGGATCTCGCTGGCGGGGGAACTGCAGGGTATCGAGGTTCCGGCGCAGCGCAACCTGCAGTTCACGCCCTACGTGCTCGGCGAGTCGCTGCGCCGCACCGAGGACGCGCGGAGCGTGAGCACCGGTGATATCGGGGCCGACCTCAAGTACAGCGTGACACCGAGCATGACGCTCGACCTGACCTACAACACCGATTTCGCGCAGGTCGAGGTGGACGATCAGCAGATCAATCTCGATCGCTTCACCTTGTTCTTTCCCGAAAAGCGGCCGTTCTTTCTCGAAAACGCCGGACTATTCTCGGTCGGACAGCAAGGCGCGGTCGACATCTTCTTCAGTCGGCGTATTGGCTTGAGTGACGACGGCACGCCAATTCCGATTGTCGGCGGTGGCCGTCTGTCTGGAAAGATCGGTACGAACACCAATATCGGGTTCTTGAACATGCAGCAGGAGTCGGTGCACGGGACCGGGACTCCGCAGCAGAATTTCACCGTCGGACGTGTCCGGCAAGACCTGGCGAACCGCTCCAACGTCGGCGCGATCTTCGTCAATCGGCAGGCGACCGGCAGTCTGGCGGGCGATCAAGACTACAACCGCACGTATGCGTTCGACGGCACGTGGGGGATCGGGGAGGGAGGAACGGTTTCCGGGTTTGCCGCGCAGACCGACACCCCGGGGCAGCCGACGGTCAACCGGCACGCGTACGCATTCAGCGCCCAGCACCAGTCCGAGCGCGCCCGCCTCAGTCTCGGGTTCACCGAAGTCGCGCCGAACTTCAATCCAGAGGTCGGGTTTCTCGCCCGTCAGAGCTATCGGCGGATGAACGGTAGCGTCTTCACCACCTTTCGTCCCACAAACTTCATGGGGCTCCACGAGGTCCGACCGCACGTCTTCCACAACACGGTGTTCGACTTCGAGACCGGCCGACACGAAACACAGTTCACGCATATCGACAACCACCTCGAGTGGCGGAACGGCTACGAAATCCACACCGGCATGAATATCACCCAAGAGGGTGTGTTCGAGCCGTTCGAGATCTCCCCCGGTGTCGTCGTTCCGCCAGGGGTGTATGACCATAACGAGACCCAGATCGCCGGCAACACGAACCTGGGGGCGCCGGTCAGCTTCAACATCAACACCATAGTCGGCGGGTTGTTCGGCGGTGACCGCGTCACGGTGACGCCTTCGGTCGCGGCTCGTGTTGGCGAGACGTTCAACGCGCTGCTCGAATGGAGCTACAACGACCTACGGTTGCCCGGTGGCGACTTCACCACTAATCTCGCCCGTCTGCGCGTCTCCTACTCGTTTACGACCCGCATGTTCTTTCAGGCGCTCGTCCAATACAACGACCGCGCCGACCTCTGGTCGTCAAATCTGCGTTTCGGACTGCTGTCGGACGCGAACACCGGCCTCTTCATCGTGTACAACGACATCCAAGGGATCGGGATGGCGGTGCCGGACGGTGCCGGGCGCACGCTCACGCTCAAATACAGCTACTTGTTTGATTTGCTGCGGTAGTCCTCCGCCGCACCGGTCATCGGGATCTCACCTGTTTTCTCGCCGAACCGAGGGCGTGTCACTCGCCAAAGACACGAGGTGTCACATCGTGCCGAAATGTCATGATTAGGCACCGGTGTTCCATTACGGGACGGTCTGAATCAAGTCTTGTTTTGGCAAGAAGTTAACTGTCCAAAGACGGCAAATTCCCCTGATTTGGCGGTCTGGTCGGCGGATCGCCGGCCGTCGACGTCAACGCTACCGATCGGCGTTAACACCCTTCCTGCCAAGGCATTACCCTGAGTGGCCGGCGAGGGCGCCCTCTTGGCCATGAACTTGCTTCCTAGGATGATGTCGCGCGGATGAGCGCGCGATGAGAGACGAGACAAGCAGGTGAGTAGGCGACATTGCCAGGCACCGGACGAGTGGACCGAGCTACTGGCTCGGTTGGCCGTCGGTGGCCGGCACCGGGACGACATCGAGGCTTCTGAGCGCTCGCGGAACCGTGAGCCGACCGTCGATCCCGAAGCAGGGCTCCTTTGCATGTCCGAGCCGCGCGTTGACGATATCGAGTCACTCATTCTGCGGGCGCTAGCCGACCACCTGCTGACGACCCTCGCCTCGAATTCGAGCTTTCGTGATCTCCCGGAAGCGGACATCGCAGAGGCCGTCGAGGCCGACGCGAGCGATCCGGGTCTCGAGCACGCAGCCGAAGACGACGTCGCGGTAGCGCTCGATGCGCTCGCCGCCGACGACGCCTCGATCGACCAGGCACTCTGGTCTTTGGTACGACAGGACTGGCGGCGCGGAGCGCCGCCAGTCGGCGATAACGTCCATTGAGACGGCCCTCCAGAGCCCGGCCGCGCCGACTGACAGCCCGGCGTGGTTGGGTCCCTCCTGTTGACAGCGACCAGTCCGCTCCGCTACAAAGGCAGCGGTGCAGCTTGACGGCGTTCTCCCGCCCATTCCGACCCCGTTCGCCGGTGATGGTGTAGACGAGCCCGCGATGCGGGCCAACGTCGAGCGCTGGATGGAGAGCCGGGTGCGCGGCGTCGTCGTGCTCGGGACGAACGGCGAGGCGCCGTTGCTCGACGAGTCGGAGTCGGACGCGGCGATTGCCGCGGCGCGCGACGGCGTGCCATCGGATCGACTGTGCATCGCCGGCATCGGACGGGAATCGACGGTGGCGACCACACGCGCCGCGAGGCGCGCGGCCGAGCTCGGCGCCGATGCCGTGCTGGCGCGGACACCGTCGTTGTTCAAGCCCCTCCTGACCTCCGAGGCTTTCGTATCGCATTACACGGCGGTCGCCGAGGCGTCGCCGGTGCCGGTCCTGCTGTACAACTTCACGGCGCTGACCGGTGTCACGCTCGCCGTCGAGGTGGTTGTCACGTTGGCGGCACATCCGAACATCATCGGGATGAAGGAGTCGGGTAGCGACCTCAAGTTCCTCTCGTCTCTCGTCGACTGCACGCCCGATGACTTTGTGATCATGGCGGGGTCGGCGCCGGTGTTCTATCCGAGCCTGCTCGTCGGCGCCGCCGGGGGTATTCTCGCGTTGGCATCCGTCGTCCCTGATCTGTGTGTTGATCTCTTCGAGCTCGCACGCGACGGCCGGCACACCGAAGCGCGAGAGCTACAGCGACGGTTGACACCCCTCGCGGGACTCGTGACATCGGTCTACGGCGTGCCTGGTCTCAAGGCGGCCGTGTCATCGCTTGGTTTCTACGGTGGCGATCCCCGGCCGCCGCTCCGACCGGTGGCCCCAGAAGCGATCGATGCGATCCGTGCCGCGCTCGAACAGCTCGGCATCCAAACCCTCGGTTCGGTCCTGTCCTAGTGCAGACTTGGGGAATCTTGCCCTCGTCCGAATCGCGGCGTCTCGGGCGCTTCCCCTACGAGTGCCAGCGTGGTACGCAGGTTGCAACTCTCTAGTGGCGGGGGCCGGCGCCTTGTACAACACGTTGTTCTTGCAAGGCAGTCGTCCTGAACGGTGGACACCATGGTTCCAACCAATGACCAGACCGTTAGGCATGCCACGTCGCGTTCTTCCGGCGTCCGGCCGATGCACGTGATCGGCGCGCTGCTGCTCGCCCTCGTCGCGTCCGCCTGCGCCACCAACCCCGTGACCGGCAGCCGCGAGTTTGTCTTCATGAGCGAGACGCAGGAGATCGAGCTTGGGCGGCAGGCCGACGCCGAGATTACGCGCGACATGGGGGTCTATGACGACTCCCAGCTTCAGGCGTACGTCGAGGAGGTCGGCTACGAGCTGGCGGCCGTGTCACATCGACCCGAGCTGCCGTGGCAGTTCACGATCGTCGACTCTCCGGTCGTGAACGCGTTCGCGGTGCCTGGCGGTTTCATCTATCTCACGCGGGGCCTGATGGCCTATCTCAGCGATGAGTCGGAGCTGGCCGGCGTGATCGGCCACGAGATTGGCCACGTGACGGCACGACATTCCGTGCAGGCCTACAGCCGCGCGGCCGGGGCACAGATGGGCTTGGTGCTCAGTCAGATCTTTGTGCCGGCGATGCGCTCGCCGTACTACGGGGTACCAGGTCTCGGTGACGCGGCGAGTCAAGGGCTCGGCGTGCTGTTCCTCAAATTCGGGCGCGACGACGAGAAGCAGGCCGACCGACTCGGCGCCGAATACGCGGTGCAGTCCGGATGGGATCCGAATGGTGTTGGCGACATGCTGACGACCCTCGGACGTATCGCCGACACGACCGACCGGCGCGGAACGCCGAACTGGCTCTCGACGCATCCTGAGCCAGAGGACCGCGTCGCCGATGTGGCCGGGACCGTCAACGCGTTGCTGGCGAACGAGACGGATCCCTCCGAGCTGCGCGTCGACCGGTCTGGGTATCTGGAGCGAATCGATGGACTCCTCTACGGCGAGAACCCTGAGCAGGGGGTCGTCCGCGGCAACGAGTTTCTCCATCCGGCCCTTCGCTTTGCGCTGCAGTTTCCCGCCGGTTGGCAAGTACAGAACAGTCCGGAGCTGGTTGTCGCGCGCGAACCAGGCCAGGACAACTACATGGTGCTGCAGCTCGCGAACGACACGGGCCGAAGCCTCCAGCGGATCGCCGAGGCAGAGATGGCCGGCGCCGGCTTTAGACAAGAACAGGGGACGCCGACGGACATCAATGGTCTCGAGGCCTATGTCGGCACCTATAGCCAGCACGTGGACGAGCTCGGGACGATCATCGCCCGGGTCGCACATATTCGCTCGGGGCAATCGGTCTACATGCTTGGCGCGTTCGCGTCGGCCGACGGCTTCCAACTCATCGAGCGCGACGTGTCGGACAGCCTCCAGTCGTTTCGTCAGCTGACGCGAGACGAAGCCGACCAGATTCGTCCGAATCGGATCTCGTTCTACATCGTGCAAGAGGGTGAAACCTGGCAGGGGATCGCGCAACGCATCGGGGACGAGATCGTCCAAGCGTCGACCCTCGCCATCATGAATGGGTACCCGGTGAACGAGCAGCCGCTCCCGGGTGATCGGATCAAGATCGTCTTGCCCGGGTAGGGCGCGCATAGCGCGCCCTACCCGGCACGGAGTGAGGCAAAGGGGCCACCCGCGAGCGCCGGCGACGGGGTTCTGGGCTGTAGGCCCCGTCTAAGATTAATTCTCCACTACCCTCCGCGCCCCGAGATACCGACGGGTCCAATAGCGAGAGCTGAGGCGCTCGACTCGCACTTCGCCGTCGTCGCTCGGCGCGTGGACGAACTCGTCTCCACCAATCACGAGGCCGACATGCGACGGCCCTGGCGTGATGGTCGTGAAGAACACCAAATCTCCAGGCTCCAGGCGATTGGGCTCGACGTCGGCGCCGACGCGGAACTGCTCGGCGGCAAGGCGGGGTAGCTCGACGCCATGCTGGCCGAAGACGTAGTGGGTAAAACCACTGCAGTCGAAGCCGCGGGGCGTCATCCCCCCATCGACGTACGGCACCCCGCGTAGCGACAGCGCCGTGGTCGTGATGGCGTACGGATCGGCTGGCGCCGTCTCGGCGACGCCCCGATCTGGGGACAGCCCGGGCCGCGGAAACGGCTGCGGAACGTGGATGCCGCTCGTCGCGCATCCGGTGACCAAGGTGCCGGCGACGAGCAGCGGGCCCGCCGTGGCTACACGCATCATTTCTCAAGCATCGTATCGGCGAAGCTCAGGGGTGTCCGCAGTATTTTTGACACCCCTCTCGCCCTTTGGCGAGAATGGATGCGACCGCGCATGGAACAAACACTGCTGTTGAACGCGACCTACGAGCCGCTGAAGGTGGTCGACTGGCGCAAGGCGATTACCATGCTGTGTCAGGGCAAGGTCGAGGTGGTGTCCGAGTACGACCGCGAGGTGCGGTCGGTCTCGGTCACCTTCAAGCTGCCGTCGGTCATCCGGCTGCTGCGCTACATCACCATCAAGCGTCGTGTCGACTACGTACCGTTCTCTCGCGCCAACATCTACGCACGCGATCACCATCGGTGCCAGTACTGCGGCACCGACTTCTCGGTTGGCGATCTGACCTTCGACCACGTGGTGCCGGTGTCGCAGGGAGGGCGAAAGAACTGGGAAAACATCGTGACGTCGTGTATCCGCTGCAACCGACGCAAGGGAGGGCGGACGCCGGCTCAGGCTGGCATGCGCGTCATCCGGCCGCCATCCCGACCGACGCGGTCTCCGGTCGTGCGGCTGACCTTTGGACTTCGCAACGCGCCCGACAGCTGGCGCGACTACCTCTACTGGAACGTCGAGCTCGACGAAACCTAGAAGCCATCTCATAAATGCGGCACGTCACCGAGGGCGTCGAGGCGCTCGCGTCGCAAGGCGGGAAGAAGGAGAATACCGGGTAGTATTCGACCGACGAGTAACGCCGCGAGGCGGGATGCATCGGCGGCCGAATGCCGGCGCATTTCATGAGATGGCTTCTAGGAGCTCGTGGCTCCTGTTCTACAGACCGCTGTGTCCTTACCGCGCATCTCCTCCATCCACCCGTTACGCGCGGTTGAGGGTGGGCGGGTCACGATCGAAGGTGACAATCTCGTCCCGGACGGCGCGGGCCCGTCGTTGCCCACCATCACCATGGGCGGAGTGCCGACGCGTGTCGTGTTTGCGTCACGTCAGGCGGTGTCGGCGCTCGTGCCGTCCGGTCTCGCTGGCGGTCAAACGCCGATTCGGATCGGCGGAGGATCGGGAGAGACCGCTTTCATCGACGTGGGTCGTGCGGTCGCCACCGGCCTGCATCAGGTCGACAGCCCTGCGATTGATGCGTCGGGGACGCTGTTCGCGACCTATAGCGGTACGCGAGGAGAGCGGTCGCCGGTGTCGGTGTTCCGAATTCGGCATGACGGGTATCGCGAACCGTTTGTGACCGGCATCACCAACGCGACCTCCCTTGTCTTTGCCCCCGACGGGCGCCTGCACGTGTCGAGCCGATTCGAAGGCACGGTGTATCGGGTGGCCGATGACGGATCGTTCGAGGTGGTGGCGACCGACCTTGGGGTGGCGTGCGGGATGGCCTTCAGTGCCGATGGCACACTGTACGTCGGCGATCGCTCCGGCACGGTGTTTCGCGTGGCGACGTCAGGTCATGCGAGTGCGTTCGCGACCCTGCCGGCAAGCGTCGCGGCGTTCCATCTGGCCTGGGGCCATGACGACGACGGCCTCTACGTCGCGGGGCCGACGCTCTCGTCATACGACCGCGTCTACCGAATCGATCGTACCGGGCGGGTTGAGCCCGTCAGCTCGAGTTTTGGCCGGCCGCAGGGACTGGCGTTCGATGCCCATGGCGCCTTGTACGTCGTCGAGGCGCTCGCCGGCATGAGCGGGGTGTACCGGCTCGACCGCGACGGCAATCGCACCTGTGTTCTCGCGGGGCCGAATCTCGTCGGGGTCACCTTCGACCCATCCGGCGGTCTCGTGGTGGCGTCGAGTGAGACCGCGTATCGATTCGATGCCGTCCCGCGGACGTGATAGCATGGACCGTTTGGGGCCCCGGGCACGGAGCCTCCAGGGACCATGCCGCACAATTGGATCGACGTGCGCGGGGCTCGCGTTCACAATCTGAAGAACGTCGACGTCCGGCTTCCGCGCAATCAGCTGGTGGTCGTCACGGGCCTCTCCGGCTCCGGTAAATCGTCTCTCGCATTCGACACCGTCTACGCCGAGGGACAGCGTCGATACGTCGAGTCGCTGTCGGCGTACGCCCGACAGTTTCTCGAGCAGGTTGAGAAACCCGATGTCGATCAGATCGACGGGCTTTCTCCCGCGATTTCGATCGAGCAGCGGACGACTGGCTCGAATCCACGGTCGACGGTCGGCACCGTGACCGAGATCTACGACTATCTCCGACTCCTCTTCGCCAACGTCGGTGTTCCTCACTGTCCGTCGTGCGGCCGAGAAATCGCGTCGCAATCGGTGGAACGGATGGTCGAGGCTATCATGACCGAACCGATCGAGGAGCGCGTCAACGTGTTGGCACCAATCGTCCGTGGGCGAAAGGGCGAATTCAAAAAGGAGCTGGCGGCGCTGCGTGCGCGCGGCCTGACGAAGGTGCGTGTTGATGGCGAGGTGCATGCGCTCGAAGACGACCTTCGGCTCGACCGGCGGAAGAACCATTGGGTCGACGTTGTCGTCGACCGACTGATTGTTCGGTCTGGCGCGGAGCGACGTTTGGGCGAGTCGATCGAATTCGCCCTGTCGCTGGCCGACGACGTGGTGGTCATCAACACCCACGGTGGTGGCGACCGGCTGTTCTCGCGTCGCCTCGCGTGTGTGGAGTGCGGGATCAACGTGCCGGAGATGACGCCGAGAGTCTTTTCCTTCAACTCTCCCCACGGTGCTTGTCGCGAGTGTCAGGGGCTTGGTGAGGTCGAGGACTTCGACCCGGCGCGGATCGTGCCGGACGAGGCCATTTCACTTACCGATGGCGCGATTCGACCGTGGGCCACCGGTGATCGAATGCTGGTCAAGGATGCGCTCGGCAAGCTCTCGAAGACGTTTGGGATTGACCTGGAGACACCGTTCCGCAAGTTGCCTCGCCGTCAGCGCGATCTGCTGATATTCGGCCCGAATGCCGGCAGCCGACGCACGAGCCGGACCAGTGTGGCGGGACGTCGTGGCCGGGCCGGGCGGCGCGATCCGTTCGGGAAGGATTTCGAGGGGATCGTGCCGAATCTGCGGCGCCGCTACGCCGAGGGCACGTGGGCACAGCAAGAAGCGCTGGATCCCTACCGGGCATTGCGGCCGTGCGGCGCATGTCACGGCGAACGGCTACGGCCCGAGAGCCGAGCGGTGCGTGTGAATGGCCGGAGCATGGCCGATTACGTCGGGTTGCCGATCTCGGAGGCGCTGACTGCCTTCGATGATCTCGAACTGAGCGAGCGCGAGGCGCTCGTGGCCGATCGCGTCCTCCGTGAGATTCGTGACCGGCTGCGCTTTCTTCAGGACGTCGGCGTCGGTTACCTCGCGCTGGCCCGCGGCGCCACGACGCTTTCTGGCGGTGAGGCGCAGCGGATTCGCCTCGCCACCCAGATTGGCTCCAACCTGACCGGCGTACTGTACGTGCTCGACGAGCCATCGATTGGGCTCCATCAGAGCGACAACCGACTGCTGCTCTCGACGCTGGCCCGTCTTCGGGATCTCGGGAACACGGTCGTCGTCGTCGAACACGATGAGGAGACGATTCGCGCGGCCGACTACGTGGTTGACCTCGGCCCGGGAGCGGGTGAGCACGGTGGGCAGGTAATTTTCCAAGGCTCGCCAGACGCGCTTTGTTCGCACGGCGACGGATCGCTCACCGCGATGTATCTGCGGGGCGACCGGAAGATCCCGCTGCCCGAGAAGCGTCGAGCGGCGCGGAAAGGGCGGTTGATGATTCGGGGCGCGCGAGCCAACAACCTGAAGAACATCGACGTCAGTGTGCCGCTCGGGTTGTTCACCGCGGTGACAGGGGTCAGTGGTTCGGGAAAGTCGACGCTGGTGAACGACATTCTGTACCGCGCGCTGGCGCGTGTTCTCTATCGCGCTAATGATGACCCAGGGGCCCATGGGTCCATTGAGGGCATGGACTCTGTCGACAAGGTGATCCAGATCGACCAGTCGCCGATTGGGCGGACGCCCCGGTCGAACCCGGCGACGTACACGGGGCTCTTCACGTTTGTTCGCGACCTCTATTCGATGCTGCCGGAGTCTCGGGCGCGCGGGTACCGACCCGGACGGTTTTCGTTCAATGTCAAAGGTGGGCGGTGCGAAGCGTGTCAGGGTGACGGTCTGATCGCGATTGAGATGCACTTCCTACCGGACGTCTACGTTACCTGTGAGCAGTGCAAGGGACGTCGATACAATCGCGAGACCCTTGAAATCAAGTACCGCGGCGTGTCCATTGCGGACATGCTCGAGATGACGGTCGACCAAGCGATGCCGCTGCTCGAGAACTTCCCATCGATTGCGACACGATTACGGACGTTGCAGGATGTGGGGCTCGGCTATGTGACGCTCGGGCAGTCCGCGACGACGCTGAGCGGCGGCGAGGCCCAGCGCGTGAAGCTTGCGAAGGAGTTGTCGCGACGGAGCACGGGTCGGACGTTGTACATCCTGGACGAGCCGACGACCGGTCTCCATCTGGAGGACACCCGGCGCCTGCTGGACGTTCTCAATCTGCTGGTTGACCAGGGCAACACCGTCGTCGTCATCGAGCACCATCTCGACGTCATCAAAACCGCCGACTACGTCATCGACCTCGGACCGGGCGGCGGCGATGCGGGCGGCGAAGTGATCGTGCAGGGGACACCGGAACAGATTGCGGAGCACGCGCAGTCGCAAACCGGTACGTTTTTGCGCAGTCTCCTGCTACACTAACGCGGCGGTGGCGCCGCTCCTTCGGGGAAGCGGCCCCGCACGAACGCTAAGGTGTGGTATGAGAGCCACATTCTTGCGGCTCTTCACCGTTGTTAAAAAGCCACAGTAGAAGTTATGGTTCGACCACGTGCTCTACGTGATGAACCATAAGTAGTTGCAACAAATAGCTTTGCTTGGCTGACTATGAAACGTACGTTTGAGGAACGTTTTTTGCTTTAACAAATCAAGCGTCATTGGGATTACGTAAACTGTCTGGAATGACGACACAGCGAACACTTAGACGTTCCGTCTCCTGCTCGGGTATCGGCCTACACTCGGGGCAGAAAGTCACCCTTCGACTCAAGCCTGCTCCGATCGATCACGGGATTCGCTTCAAACGACTCGATCTCGACGGTCTTGAGGTTTCCGCGACAGCTGAGCGGGTCGCGAGGATGAACTACGCGACCGAGTTGGCGCAGGATGCGGCTTCGGTTGGCACGGTCGAGCATCTGCTCGCGGCGCTGGTGGGACTCGGCGTCGATAACGTGAGCATCGAGTTGAATCAGGCCGAAGTGCCGATCATGGACGGGAGCGCCGCGTCGTTCGTCTACTTAGTCCATGAAGCCGGTATCCACACGCTCAAGTCGCCTCGACGTTTTCTCAAGGTGGTGCGACCCATCACGCTGTCGCGCGGTGACAAGCGGATCGCGGTGTATCCGTCGGATTACTTCAAGGTCACCTACAGCATCAGCTTCGACCATCCGTTGCTGCGGCACCAATCCCGAACCCAACGTGTGACGGAGGATTCCTTCATCGAGGAGATCGCGCCGGCGCGCACGTTTGGTTTCCTCAAAGAGGTCGAACAGCTTCGGCAAAAGGGGCTCGCCCTGGGTGGCTCGCTGGACAACGCGATCGTCCTGGGTGAGACAGGTGTCCTCAACGACTCGTTACGATTCGAGGATGAGTTCGTGCGACACAAGATCCTCGACGTGATCGGCGACCTCGCGTTGGTCGGTCACCCGATCATCGGTCACGTTGTCGCGCACCGCGGCGGACATGCGCTCCACGCGAGATTTGCCCAGAAGATTCTTGATGATGTCGACGCCTGGCGGCTCGTCGAGTCGTCGGTTGACCCGGCGGACGACGCCCCCGCTTCGATCAAGGTCACCGTGCCCGCCAGCTCCTAGTGGCCTGTAACAGCTGAATCAGTAACACTCCGCGGGCGTGGGGCATCCCGCCTGCCTGCGTTACTCCTCGGTCACAAATGCCAGACTTTCTCCCTCGTCGCGCCTTGCCAGCTGGGTGCCGCGCGCCGCGGAGTGGTACTGATTCAGCTGTTACAGGCCACTAGTGTCCTAGCCTCGAGCCACCGCTAACGGCGCCGTCGTCAGGTCGACACCAAGGTCGGACGCCAGGCGCTGGGCGAGGTCCATTTCGTCATCCGAGTCGTTCCAGCGAAACAGGATGTAGCGCCAGTTGATGAAACGGCACGTCGCGTCCAGACCGCTGTTTCTCGTCGGCCATGGCCCGCAGATTCACGAATGCGGCCTCGAGGTCGCCCCGCTGGCGGTACTTCCCGTAGTGCTTCGGTATCGCACCGTCGAGCGAGAACGTGACTTCGTCGATGCCGGTGTGCACCAACTGCCGTGCGCGCTCCTCACCGAAGGCGAGGCCGTTCGTGCTGGTGTAGAGATAGATGTGCGGGAAGCGAGACTTGATGTACTCGCACATCGACGAATTTGTATGAGACGTTGAATACGCGGCGCCGGTCCGCTGCACGATCGCATCCCACGCCTGCTGGTCGCCGCACAGGCATGCTTCGATGAGCGCGTCGGTCGAGTCAGGGGAGGGGACGAGCGGATCTACGGCCTCGAAGGATTGTACAATGCCGCTTCCGCGACATTATCCATGGCAGGCTTCGCGTTTTCCGATATCGGTATGGCGTGCGACGGCGTCGATCTGGCGCCCGTCGTCGCGGCTGAGAGGTCTCCGCTCTACGTCTACAGCGCGGCGCTCATCGAGGAGCGCTACCGCGCGCTGGATGCCGCGTTCGGCCACTATCCGCACCGCGTGCACTATGCGCTCAAAGCCAACTCGACGCTCGCGATCGTCCGTCTGATCGGCGGCATCGGCGGGGCGGTCGACGCGAATTCCGGCGGCGAGATCGCGGTGGCCCTCCGGGCGGGGATCGACCCGCAGGACGTCGTGTTTACCGGCGTCGGAAAAACCGACGCGGAGCTCGAGCAGGCGGTCGCCCTCGGTGTCCACGCGATCAATGCCGAGTCGGCGGGGGAGTTGGCCCGCATCGATGGGATTGCGACCGCTCGGGGGCAACGCGCCCGCGTCGCGCTTCGGGTCAATCCGGACATCGACGCGATGAGTCATCCCGGGATCTCGACCGGGGGGCGCGCGCACAAGTTCGGGGTGCCGCTCGAGGAGGCCGGTGCCGTCTTCCGTGAGGCAACGAGTCGCCGCGGCCTGAATCTGGTCGGCGTCCATGCGCACGTCGGATCGCAGATCACGACGCTCGACCCCGTGCGGCGGATGGCGGCGGCCATCGCGACGTTCGCGCAAGCGCTCGTCGCCGACGGCATTCCGCTTGACTATCTCGATCTTGGTGGCGGGCTCGGCATTTCGTATGACGGGGGACCGTCGCTACCGGTCGGGGACTACGCACGGACGATCGTCGACGCCGTCGCGCCGACCGGATTGAAGTTACTGGTCGAGCCGGGGCGTTGGATCGTGGGGCCGGCGGGCGCGCTGCTCGCGACCGTGGTGGATGTCAAGCCGCAGTTGTCGGGCCGCTATTTTGTAGTGCTCGACGCCGGGATGACGGAGTTGATGCGGCCTGCGTTGTACGACGCCGTTCACCGAATCGACCCGCTGGTCCCGCGGCACGGTGCGGACGTCACCTGCGACATCGTCGGACCGATCTGCGAGACCACGGACGTGATTCGACTCGGCCATGCGCTGCCGCTTCCCGAGGTGGGCGACGTCCTCATCGTGCGCGACACCGGCGCGTACGGGTCGGCGATGGCGTCGAACTACAACCGGCATCCGCTTCCGGCCGAGGTGCTGATCGAGAACGGCCAGTCACGGCTCATTCGCCGGCGGCAGAACGTCGACGATCTGCTGGCGTGCGAGGAGTGATCGAGGACAGACATGTTGGTGGCCATCGAAGGATTGGACCAGAGCGGGAAGGAAACCCAGGCGCAGCGGTTGCGCGACCACGTCAGAGCGGAAGGACACAAGTCCCGCGTCGTTTCGTTCCCCGACTACGGAACCTCAATCGGCGAAGAGATCGCCCGTGCGCTCCAGGGCGAGCGAGAGTATGGACCGGAGGCGATGCAGCTCCTCTACGTCGCGAACCGGTTCGAGCGCAAGGCTGACATCGACCGGTGGCACGACGCCGGCCTCGTGGTGCTGTTCGACCGCTACGTCGCGTCGAGCATCGCCTACGGCGAGGCGCAAGGGCTCGACCCGGCGTGGCTGACGACGCTTCAGGTGTATCTACCCCAACCGGACCTCACGCTCCTGCTCGACATCGCGCCCGAGACCGCCGTGAGCCGCAAGACGACCGGGCGCGACCGGTATGAGCAAGATCTGACGATGCTCCAGCGTGTCCGAGCAAGCTACCTCCGCCAAGCCGAACATCCCCAATGGATGCGCGTCGACGGAGAGCAGCCGAAGGATTCGGTCGCGGCCGCGCTCGCGACAGCCATCGCGCCGCACCTAGCGGCGGGCAGGAGCCCGCGGTGAAAGTCGCGCTGCATTCGACCGACGATGCATCCGGCAAGGGCCCTTGTTGGTCTTCCATGTAGCGGGGTCGCATACTGTCGGTATTCTCCCTCGTCCCGCCTTGCCAGGCCGGGCGCCTCGCCGGTCTCGGTGCCACGCGCGACTTTCACCGCGGGCTCCTAAGATGAGCTGACGGGCCGGTGGCCGGCGCCACGCTGAGGGCCCGCACGCTTCTCGCCCCCGCGTCGACCAGCACGGACGCACACGCCTCGACGGTCGCTCCGGTCGTCACGACGTCGTCTACCAAGAGGATGCGACGTCCGCGAATGGCCGCGGCGGTGCGGCGTCCGCCGCGCCATTCCCTGAGCCTGAACGCGCCGCCGACGGCGCGCAGACGGTCGCCGCGCGCCAGTACTGCCTGTGGGCGCGTGTGTCGCGTGCGGCGGAGCGCGTTGACGACCGGCGAGTCGAGACCGGCCGCCAAGTCGGCCGCTTGATTGAACCCGCGTCGCCAGCGCCGCAGCGGATGCAGCGGCACCGGCACGATGAGGTCGGTGTCCGAGAGCCAAACCTGGCCCGCGGTGCGCATCAGCTGCGTGAGTGGGACCGCGAGCGTTCGCCGGCCACCGTACTTGAGCGCATGCACGATCGCGCGCAAGGTTTCGTCATGTAGACTGACCGTTCGGCGCGGGGTTGTGAGTCCGGCGGAGCGGGTGCAGGACACGCAGTATGCGGGCGGGGCTGCCGCGGCCCACAACGGGATGGCGATGCCGTAGAGATCGCAGACCGGTGGTTCGATTCGTGCGACCCGCTGCCAACAGTCGACGCACATCCTACCGCGAGAGGGCGCAACCAGTAGTTCCTCGCAGACCGCGCACCGTGGTGCCCACGCCACCGCCAGCAGGGCGTCGACGACGTGTCGCACGATACTCGTGGTTGCCGACGCGTTGGGTGGATCAGGATGGCTGCAAACCGGGTGGATCGCTCGGGCGGAGAGGAGAGATTTCGAGACGGGTCGCGCTTCCCCAGAGGCGCTCGAGGTCGTACTGGCGTCTCGCCTCCCGGGTGAAGACATGCACGATGACATCGAAGCAGTCCATGAGCACCCACTCCGCGTGGTCGTACCCTTCGACGTGCGTGGGGCGCGTACCGTCCGCTTTGAGACGGGCGTCGATCGCATCGGTGATCGCCTTGACCTGTCGCGTGCTCTGACCCGAGGCGACGACAAAGAAGTCGGTGAATGCGCCGGAGCCGCGTAGATCGAGGACCATGACGTTAAACGCCTTCTTGTCCTCCATCGCGCCGATCACGGTGCGCACCGCCGTCGGCACGTCGAGCGCCGCGGTCTCGGCAGGCTTACTCATGCAAACGGCTCACCACCAGACCTGCAGGCATAGAATCGATGGCTGGCGATATACGCTACGACCGCTGGGGGGAGCAGGCCATCGATCGAGTCACCCCGCGCCACGCGCTCCCGAATGTCAGACGATGAGACATCGCGGGTGTCCGCGTCCACGAGCCAAATAGCTGTCCGGTCTGCGGTTCCGAAGGTTACTGGACCGCGGCCACCGCCGGTCGTTGCCGTCCGCATGCGATCCGCCAGCGTCGGGAGCCGCTGGGGGAGTTGTGTGGCGGCGAGCCCTGGGCGAGAGACGACGACAAAGTGGCTCCGGTCAAGCAGCCTCGGGTAGTCGTGCCACTGCGCGATTTCTGCGAAGGCGTCGCCGCCGATGATGAAAAACAACTGCGCGGGGTTGTAGCCGGTCAGGGCGAGCTTCTGTAGCGTCAACGAGGTGTACGACGGCTCCGACGATGACGAGCGGAGCTCGATATCGCTCACACTGAGGCTCGCGTGGTCGGCCGTCGCGAGCTCCAGCATCGCGAACCGGTGATACCCCGACACCGGTTGCGCCGGTGCCTTGTGCGGCGGGACTCGGGACGGCACGAAGAGCACCTCGGGCAGCGAGACGGCGCGCTGCGCCGCTAGTGCGGCATCGAGATGGCCGAGATGGACTGGATCGAAGGTGCCGCCGAGGATGCCGATTCGTGACGCCACCATCACGCGGGTTCCGTCTGGTCGCCGGACGCATCGCCCTCGTTCGTCGGGGGCGGAGCCCCGTCGCTGAGCGCGGACCACATCGCTTCGCGTAGTGCCGACAATCCTTCTCCGCTCACCGCCGAGACGCCGTAGCAAGGGATGGCCAGGTCGTCGAGGTAGGCGCGGAGCTGCTCGAGCCGATCCGGGTCGTCGAGCGCGTCTATCTTGTTCGCCGCCACCAGTTGCGGTTTCCCAGACAGCTGCAGCGCGGCGTCGCCGTCCGTGGCCAGGTCGCCCTCGCCACCCTGAAACTTCGACAACTCGGCTTGAATCGTCTTGAAGTCCTCGACCGGATCGCGACCGGTGAGCGAGGAGATGTCGATGAGGTGAACGAGCACTTTGGTGCGCTCCAGGTGGCTCAGAAAGCGGTGGCCGAGTCCGTGGCCGGCGTGGGCTCCCTCGATCAGCCCAGGCACGTCCGCCAGCACGAAGCTCCGTTCCTCGTCCATCCGGACGACGCCAAGCTGCGGCGTCAGAGTGGTGAACGGGTAGTCGGCGATCTTCGGACGCGCGGCCGACAGCCGCGCGATCAACGTCGACTTCCCGACATTCGGGTAGCCGACGAGACCGATGTCGGCGAGAAGCTTGAGCTGTAGACGCAGCGTGCACGTCTCACCGCGGTGACCCGGTTCGACCCGTCTCGGTGCACGATTCGTGGGCGTGGCGAATCGTTGGTTGCCCCGCCCACCGTGCCCGCCCGCCGCAGCCTGCCAGACTTGCCCCACCGTGGCGAGGTCGACCAGTCGAGTGGGCGCGTCTCTCGGTTCGGACGGGTCACTGTCGGGCTTCGCATACACGACGGTGCCGGCCGGGACGTCGAGATAGAGGTCGGGCCCCGCGCGCCCGGTTCGGTTGGAGCCCTCGCCGTGCGCGCCGCGCGGGGCGCGGTGGATCGGGTGGTACTTGAAGTTGACGAGGGTGTTCAAGTGGGCACTCGCCCTCAAGTAGACGGAGCCGCCGCGGCCACCATCGCCCCCGTCCGGTCCGCCGCGGGGTACGGATCTTTCTCGGCGAAAGCTGAGGCAGCCGTTTCCCCCATCGCCGGCCGCAACTTGGATGTCGACATCGTCGACGAACATGCCGGATGAACGTGGCGGGTACGGAGCCTTCGTCAGTGGCCTTCGACGGGCACGACGCTGATCACGCGGCCCCTCGAGCCATGGTCCTCAAAACGAACGCGACCGGGGGCCGTCGCAAACAGCGTGTCGTCCTTGCCCAACCCGACGTTCAGCCCCGGGCGAAAGCGGCGACCCCGCTGCCGCACGAGAATGGCCCCGCCCGGCACAACGTTGCCGTCGAACCGCTTCACGCCGAGCCGCTGGGCCTGAGAGTCGCGACCGTTGCGTGAACTGCCCTGACCCTTCTTATGCGCCATGATTGCCTCGTGAACGATGGGGGAGCCCTGCGGCCTGGGCCCGGCTCATCCGACGTGGACGCCGGTGATGCGGACCTTGGTCAGGGCGGTCCGATGACCGATGGTGCGGCGCCACGCCTTGCGTCGCTTCTTGCGAAAGACACGAATCTTTGTGCCTCGCCCTTGTTCGTCGACTACGCCCGTCACCGTCGCGCTCGCGATGAACGGGGTCCCGGCGACGGGCGTACCGTCATCATCGACGAACAACACGCGATCAAAGGTTACCTCGTCGCCGACAGGCTGGTCGATGTGATCGATGGTGACCACCGAGCCCTCTTCGACCCGCACTTGGCGGCCGCCGCTTTGAATGATTGCGAACACGCCCGAACCTCTCCGAGAAAACGACACGACGACAAGACTTACGCTATCTCTAAGGTTTGAGTCCGAGGCTCGTCGCCCACGCCAACAGGAAAGTTTACCAGGTTGCTGCTCGGATGGACAGCCGGTAGAGACGCGTCTTAACGTCTATCTGAGCATGGTCCGCGTGCCCCGGATGCTCTGGTCGGCCAGCGCCCCGAGAAATGAAGGCAGCAGGCGGTCCATTAGCTCAAAATACGACGAGAGCGCCGGCGAGTTGTGGGAGACGTCGTACAGCACCTCTTCCCGGTGGCGTTCCGTGTGGAGCGTGACCCCGGTTCCGCCATCGATGAAGATGAACTTGGGGCTCAGCACGAATCCCTTCCGGTCGCGATAGGCCCGCATCGGTACCACCCGTCGCCGTCCGAAGTCATCGTAGATCTCGCGTTCACGCGCCACCATGCCGGAGCGCTGATGAGAAGTGAAGTAGACCGTGCCGGTGACGATCAGCGGACTCTGATGTTCCTCGCCGAGCTGCCGCCAGTAGCTCACGTTGGCGAAGATCGACTCGTAGGCCTCGAGTTCTTCCTCACTGAGAGTCTCGTCCTCTTCCCCCTCGACATCGTCCTGGCCGTTGTCGTCCTGGGCGGAGAGCGGCGCGCCACTCGTCGTGCGGCCGAGCCCATCGCCGCTGGCCGCGTCTTGGTCGGCCAGCACGTCGCCTTCCAGCTCGGCGATCGCCAGGAGATCGAGCACTTCGGCATCGATGACGTCGAGGCGTGATTCGTTGCGCAGCTGGCTGCGTAGCAGACGCGCCGTCTCGAGATTCGTGTCGACTTCGCTGGTCCCGCCGGCCAGAAAGCCGGCGACGAGTATGCGCTGGAATCGCGCGATCTCCAGCTTTGGCTGAAGTGGGGTCTCGATCGGCACTTCATAGGAGTTCGTGCATGCCGAGACGCCGAGAAGAAAGAGCGCGCTAACGGTCGTTTTCTGAAAGGCGGTCATAGATTTCCCTGAAGAGGTCGTAGTTCTGTTGAATATTAATGTCGTTCGGGGCGAGGTCGAGCGCCTCTTCGTAGGCCTCGAGCGCCTCGTCGAACATCCCCTTCTGCTCGTACGCGATGCCGAGGTTGTTCCAGGCCGCAGGATACGACGGATCGATTTCCGTGGCGCGCTTCCAGCGATAGGTCGCCTCATCCCAGAGCTCGCGCTGCGCCACTTTCATTCCGAATTCGACCTGCGCTCGCGCGTCGTCACGCACATCAGCCGAAAGGGTGGGCGCGGAAGCGCCAACGAGGGTGATGGCAAGAACAGTCAGAATGGTCGCAGCCCGTAGTGAAAGCCCCACTGCATTCGACCGGCGCTGCATTCCGTCTGCCATCGTTGCTCCTCGGTCAAATACTGCCGGTATTCTCCCTCGTCACGCCTCGTCCTGGCCGGCCGCTACCTTATTCAACTGGGGTCTCGATGCAACGCGGGGTTTCACCACGGGCTGCGAACTCGTACGGGACGTACCCCGAGTGAATCACGGTTGATCGAAATATAGCCAGGTCGTGCGGCTTGGGCAAGTGTCTGGGGAGAATCACTCCAACCTCAAACTAAGATAGCAAGAGGCGTGCCGTCGGTCCGGTGCCGACGGTGTATTTGCCGCGTCCTCGCGCCCGTCTCACATCGAGAAAAGTGCGTACTGACACACTCAGTGTGACGCTTGGGCGCGCGGTCCGGGTTCGCCGGCCGTGGTCCGCTTCTTGCGATAACCAGTCCGCCGTGGCGTGGCAGCAAGGTGTGGTCGAGGCGGTCGCGCTCTCCTTGGTTCTTGACCGATACCAGGCGCCGCCGCGCGCTGTTGGCGTCAGACGCCGGCGATGAAATCGATCAGCGACGGGAGGTCGATCTTGGTGCGTTGACCGCGCGACTGGGCGACCTTCCGTCAACTCTGCGGCCGGAGGGCCGCGCCTGCCGGGCGGAGGCGTTGCAACTGCTCGCGGCGGCGACGGCGGCGGGCATGACCGCTCTCACCTGGCAGGACAGTCGCTATCCGCCGCGGCTGTCCGTCATCGACGACCCACCGGCGGTCATTTGGGTGCGCGGCCGGGTGGAAATGCTCAGTCGCCTGTTCGGTGGCGATTGTCGGATCGCGGGCTGCGTCCCACCACGCCCTGACGGCGGCAGGGCAGTTGGGATCCGATCTGGGCTGCCGTGGCGTCACTGTGGTCAGTGGCATGGCCCGCGGCGTCGACGCCGCCACGCACCGCGGCGCACTTACCGGCCCGGGCCCGACGGTGGCCGTGCTGGGCTCTGGAGTGGACGTCGTGTACCCTCGAGAGCACGGGGAGCTGATGAACGCCATCGCTCGGCGCGGGGGGTGATGAGCGAATGGGGCCCCGGCGTCCCCCCGCTGGCGTATCACTTCCCGCTCCGAAACCGGCTGATCAGCGGCCTGGCTGCTGCCGTCGTCGTCGTCGAGGCGACGGCACGCAGCGGGTCGTTGATCACGGCGCGCTATACCGCGGATCAGGGACGCGAGGTGATGGCGGTGTCGGGGAACGTGTTGAGCGGCCGGAATCGGGGTGCCCACGCCTTGATCCGTGATGGGGCAAAGATCGTCGAGACTGCGGACGATATCCTAAAAGAAGAAATAGTCGAGTTGGACGAAAGAGTCGAGTTGGGGGAAAGGGTTGAGCCCGCAGAACCGGTCGAGCGGGCGCGGGGAGGCCGGAAAACGACCCGGTCCTACGGCACATGGATCCCGGGGAGGTCTACAATGTCGACACGATTTCCGAGCGGAGTGGGCTCGACAGCGGCGCGCTCTTGGCGAAGTTGACCGACCTGGAGTTCGATGGGCGAGTGCAGCGACTCGGCCCTGGACGATTCGTCCGGGGTTCCCGAGTGGTGGTAACGTAAAAAAGCGAGGCTTCCCCGTCGACGGCAAAGAAGAGAAGAAATGGCGAAAACGCTGGTCATCGTGGAATCGCCGGCAAAGGCTAAGACGATCAACAAGTACCTGGGCCTGGACTTCAAGGTCGTCGCGTCGATGGGCCACATCCGCGACCTCCCCAAGAGCAAGCTCGGGGTTGAGGTGGAAAACGGGTTCGCCCCGGTTTACGAATCGATCCCCGCCCGGAAGAAGGTCATCAAACAGCTAAAGGACGCCGCGAAGAGTGTGAGCCAGGTCTATGTCGCGACCGACCCCGACCGCGAAGGCGAGGCGATTGGCTGGCACCTGGCGCGTGAGCTCGGCACGAAGAAGCGCAAGGTCGGGCGCTTGATGTTCAACGAGATCACGAAGTCGGCCGTCTTGGCGGCGCTCGACAAGGTGGGTGAGATCGACCAGAAGATGGTCGACGCGCAGCAGGCCCGCCGCGTGCTCGACCGATTGGTCGGCTACAAGCTGAGCCCGCTCCTGTGGGACAAGGTGCGTCGCGGGCTGAGCGCCGGCCGTGTCCAATCGGTGGCGCTCAAGCTGGTGTGTGAGCGCGAGGCGGATATCGAGGCGTTCAAAGCGGAGGAATACTGGCACATCGTCGCCCGTCTGGCCGGCGGCTCTCCACCGGAGTTCGAGGCGAAGCTCGCCAAGAAGGGCACGAGCGCCATCAAGATCGGCAACGAGGCCGAAGCGAACGCAGCCCTCGCCGATCTCGACCAGGCCGCCTTCGTGGTCAAGTCGGTCGCCACCAAGGAGCGGAAGAAATCGGCCGCACCCCCGTTCATCACCAGCAAGCTACAGCAGGCGTCGCGGTTCCCGGTGAAGCGGACCATGATCGTCGCCCAGCAGCTGTACGAGGGGATCGAGCTTCCGGGCGAGGGGTCGGTCGGCCTGATCACCTACATGCGAACCGATTCGACCCGGGTCTCCGAACAGGCGATCGGCGACATGCGGGACTTCATCGGCGCGACGTATGGTCCTGACTTCGTACCGACGAAGCCGAATCGCTACCGGGCTAAGAAGGGTGCGCAGGACGCGCACGAGGCGATCCGGCCGACGTCGACCGCCTACGATCCGGAGACGGTGCGGCCGCATCTGACGAAGGAGCAGTACTACCTCTACCGGCTGATCTGGAGCCGCTTCGTGGCCTCGCAGATGCCGCCCGCGACGTTCGACGACACCACCGTCGATGTCGGCGCGGGAGACTACACGCTGCGGGCCAAGGGGTCGGTGCCGAAGTTCAGCGGCTGGATGAAAGTCTACGAGAAGGACACGGCCGAAGACGCGGCGAACACCGAGACCACGACCGATGCCGAGGCGGACCTGGACGCAGTCACCGGCCAGCTGCCGATGGTCGCGGAGGGCGACGCGCTCGCGCTCAAGAAGCTGACGCCGGAGCAGAAGTTCACCCAGCCGCCGCCCCGGTTCAGCGAAGCGACGTTGGTCAAGGAGCTCGAAGAGAACGGGATCGGACGCCCGAGCACCTACGCGTCGATCATCGGGACGCTGCAGGCCCGCGAATACGTCGAGAAGCTCGAGGGGCGGTTCAAGCCGACCCGGCTGGGACGGCTCGTGA
Source organism: Vicinamibacterales bacterium (assembly GCA_963662965.1). Taxonomy (GTDB): domain Bacteria; phylum Acidobacteriota; class Vicinamibacteria; order Vicinamibacterales; family UBA8438; genus DTWD01. The sequence continues at coordinate 3,344,111 of OY759970.1, forward strand.
CCGACCTCCTGGTCAAGAGCTTCGACGACATCATTCAGGTCGACTACACGCGTGAGATGGAGGACAACCTCGACAAAATCGAGGAGGGGGCCGCCGACTACGTCGGGACGCTGTCGAACTTCTACAAGAAGTTCAGCTCCGAGCTCGACAAGGCATCCAAGAAGATGCCGAACATCAAGGTGAACGGCCTGCCGAGCGACGAGACCTGCGACAAATGCGGGTCGAAGATGATCATCAAGGTCGGCAAGTTCGGGATGTTCCTCGCCTGCAGCGCATACCCGGACTGTCAGAACACCCGCGAGCTCGAGAAGACCGAAGAGTCGGCCGACGAGCAGGAGGAGACCTGCGAGAACTGCGGAAAGCCGATGGTGGTCAAGCGTGGTCGATTCGGACAGTTCCTCGCCTGTACCGGGTACCCGGACTGCAAGACGACCCGCAAACTCATTTCGACGTCATCGGGCCTGGCCGCAGCGAAGCCAGACCAGCCGCTCGATGAGAAGTGTCCGAAGTGCGACTCCCACTTGGTGATCAAACATGGACGTTTCGGGGAATTCACCGCGTGCAGCGACTACCCGAAGTGTCGGCATGTCAAGCTCAAGAGCATGGGCGTCGCGTGTCCGCGAGACGGCGGAGACATCGTGGAGCGCAAGTCGAGACGCGGTCGGGTGTTCTATGGCTGCAGCAACTATCCTGATTGCGATTTCACCGTCTGGAACAAGCCGCTCGATGAGGTGTGCCCGCAATGCAAGGCGCCGTTCCTCGTCGAGAAGGTGACCAAGCGCTGGGGCCGCCAGGTGTTGTGTCACAAGGACGATTGCGACTACGCCCGCAACGAAGAGCTGGCGGCGGTCTAAACGTCAGACGGGGCGTGCGGCGACCAAGCTTAGACTGGGGGAATATCGCGCTCGGCCGAACGGTCGAGCCTCGCGCGCTTTCCCCAGACCCCCTCGCTCGCTCACTCGTGGGGACCCCGAATGCCCCACTCCGTTCGCTAGCGTATGGTGTGGGACAGCCGAGTCATTCGAAGTACGATCAGGGCGCGCACGGCGCGCCCCCGCCGGCACGGAGTGGGGCGAAAGGGTCCCCGCGAGTGCTGGCCGGTGGGGTCGGGGCCGTAGGCCCCGTCTAGATTATGGTCACAATCATCGGCGGTGGATTGGCCGGCAGCGAGGCGGCATGGCAGGCCGCTTCGCGCGGCGTCCGGGTTTCCCTTCACGAAATGCGACCGGTGCGCATGACGGCGGTGCATCGTACCGACCGATTGGCGGAGCTCGTCTGTAGCAACTCGTTCCGCGGGGACAAGCTCGAGCATGCCGTGGGGCTTCTCAAAGAAGAGATGCGGCAGCTCGACTCCCTGGTCATGCGTGTGGCCGACGCGACCCGAGTGCCGGCGGGAGGGGCGTTGGCGGTCGACCGCGATCGATTCGCCGAGGGGGTGAGCTCGGCACTCCACGCCGAGCAGCGGATCGAGATCCATCGGGAGGAGGTCGACCACCTTCCAGAGCCGGCTGGTACGACCAAACCGGTCATCGTCGCCACCGGACCGCTGACGTCGCCGCGACTGTCGGCCGACGTCACCGCGCTCATCGGTCGTGAGCAGCTGTACTTCTTCGACGCGATCAGTCCGATCGTGCACGCAGAGTCGATCGACCACGGGAGAGTGTTTCGGGCGTCGCGCGCCGGACGCGGGAAGCCTGTCGAGGACGCCGCGCCTGGACGCGCATGCGGGGACGACACAGGAGACGGTGATTACCTGAACTGTCCGATGACCGCCGACGAGTACGGTCGCTTCTATGACGCGCTGACCACGGCCGAGCTCGCCGAGGTGCACGATTTCGATCGAACGCCGTTCTTCGAGGGGTGTCTCCCGATCGAAGTGATGGCCCATCGTGGTGTCGACACGCTTCGGTTTGGACCGATGAAGCCGGTTGGCCTGGTCGATCCGAGCACCGGCCGGCGGCCGTACGCGGTGGTCCAGCTCCGCCAAGACAACCTGGCGGCCGATCATTTCAGCCTGGTCGGGTTTCAGACGCAGCTCAAGTGGCCAGAGCAACGGCGGGTGCTCCGTCTCATCCCGGGACTCGAGCACGCCGAGTTCGTACGACTCGGCATGATTCACCGCAATACCTACATCAACGCGCCGACCGTACTCACACCGACGTGGCAAATGCGGAGCCGGCCAGACGTGTTCTTTGCCGGCCAGCTCTCCGGCGTCGAGGGATACGTCGAGTCTGCCGCGTCGGGTCTTGTCGCCGGCATCAATGCCGCCGCCCTCGCGCGCGGCGAGGTGAGCCGCGCGCTTCCCCGCACGACAGCGATTGGCGCGCTGGGGTACTACGTGTCGCACGCGGCCGCCGAGAACTATCAGCCGACAAACATCGCGTACGGTCTGATCCCGTCGCTCGACAACCCGCCGCGCGGCCGTCAGGCGAGGCGCGGGGCGCTTGCGGCCCGCGCCCTGGCCGACCTGGCCGCGTGGCGGTCGCGCGGGTGGGGGGCGGACCATGATCAGACCAGGGGAATATCACCCTCGGTCGCATGACGGAGTCGCGGGCGCTTCCCCCGGACCCCCCTCGCTCGCTTGCGTATGTTGGGCGTAGCCGGCTTGTTCGAAGTACGAGCGGGGCGCGCAGGGCGCGCCCCAGCCGGCACGGAGTGGGGCAAATGGGGTCCCCACGAGTGCCGGCGGCGGGGTTCGGGGCCGCAGGCCCCGTCTAAGTAAGACGGACTCATGCAGCAGCACGTGCCGGCGTTTCTCGAGTTCCTGCGGCTGAATCGCAATGTGTCGCGCCACACCGTGCGCGCCTACGGCAGCGACCTGAAGCAGTTCTTCGCGTTTGCCAACGAACGGCTCCGTCACCCGCTCGAGGCGGCTGATTTTGACCACCGTCTCGTCCGCGCGTTTCTCGGCATGCTCTACGAAGAGGGCAAATCGCGCGCGTCGTCGGCACGGAAGCTCGCGACCATTCGGTCGTTCGCGCGATATCTACGGCGCGAAGGGCACCTCGAGCGCGATCTCAGCGCCCTGGTGTCGACGCCGAAGCTCGAGAGGAGGATGCCAGCGTACCTCGATCCAGATGAGGTCGCCGTACTCCTCGAGTCGCCTGACGCCGCAACCCCGCTCGGTCGCCGAGACCGCGCGATTCTCGAGCTGTTCTACGCGTCCGGCTTGCGGTTGAGCGAGCTTGTCGGCCTCGATCTCGATGATGTGAACCTGAGCGGGCGACTCGTCCGTGTGCTCGGCAAGGGCGGGAAAGAGCGGATCGTGCCGTTCAACCGAACCACCGCGGCCGCCATACGCGTCTATCTCGGTGATCGACGCGCCCTCGTCAAAGGACGCGCCGCGAAGGCGGAGCCGTCACGCCGTCGCCGACGCGTCGCGCCGCGCGAGCCGCTGTTCGTGAATTATCGTGGGGGACGGCTTTCGAGCCGCAGCGTCGACCGGCTGGTGCGGAGATACGTCATCCGGTCGAGTGCGCGGCTCGCCATCAGCCCGCACGCGCTCCGCCATTCATTCGCGACGCACTTGCTCGAACGGGGTGCCGACCTGCGGGCGATTCAGGAGCTGCTTGGACACGCGCGGGTCAGCACGACGCAGCGCTATACGCATGTGCGCAACTCACAAATCACCGAGCTCTACCGGCGCACTCATCCGAGAGCGTAGGATTCAGTCTCGTTCTTGTGGTCGCCCGGCGCCGTCCGTCTGCCTCTAGGAAGCGCGATCTCGAGCGTTTTGATCTTGTAGTTCATGACCCGCGGGCTGATCGACAGCAGCTCAGCGGCGTCCTTCTGAACCCAGTTCGACATACTGAGCGCCTTGACCACCGCCTGCCGCTCGACCTCCTCGAGTGGGATCCCGGTCGGCGGGATCTTGACCACCGGCGGATGCTCGTTCGTGTCGCTGGTCGTAGAGAGCTCGCCTAACCGCAGGTCTTCTTGCGCGAGGCGGGCACCCTCGGTGAGAAGCACCGCCCGCTCGATGGTGTTCTCGAGCTCGCGGATGTTGCCTGGCCAGTTGTGCCGTTTGAGGCGCGCCCTGAACCTGTCCCAACCACTACTTAACCGCCGCCCGGTCGGCGCCGCCTCTCAGTGTCTCGATCTCGCAGGCCACCGGCAGCGTGATCCGGAATCGTGTGCCGCCCTCAGGCCGCGGCGAGACGTCGACCCGACCATCGTGCGCATCGACGATCTTGCGGACGATGGCGAGTCCGAGTCCCGAGCCGCGCGGCTTGGTGGTGAAGAACGGGCTGAAGATCTTTTCCGTCACGTCGGCCGGGATGCCGGGACCGTCGTCGGTCAAGTCAATCATCACGGACCCCGCGCCGTCAGCGAGGTCGAGGGTCCAGACGACATCATCGCTCGGGACGTGTGTCGCGGCAACCGCGACGCGGCCCGTGCCGCCCAGCGCTTCGAACGCGTTGATCAAGAGGTTGGTGAAGAGCTGCCGTAGCTGCGTGTGGTCCCCTTGGATGTCCGGGAGTCTGTCGTCGACCGCCGTGGTGATCTCGACCTGACCCCGGGCCTCGTGGCCAATCGTGCGCGCGATCGCGTCGCGCAGCACGTCGGGCACGGACGTCCGCTCGACCTCCAGGCTGATCGGTCTGACGAACTCCAGGACATCGACAACGATCGTGTTTGCGGTCGTCGCTTCGCTGATGATGTCCGACAGGAGCGCCTGCGCGTCATCGGAGTCTGGAACCTGGCGGTTGAGCAATCCCGCGGTGATCTGAATGCCGGCGAGCGGATTCTTGACTTCGTGCGCGATCGCGGCCGCCATCTCGCCGAGCGCGGCAAGGCGATCACGTAGCCGGTCACGTTCCGCCAGTTGCTCGACACGGGTCAGGTCCTTGAAGAAGAGCGCCGCGCCGCTGACCATCGCCGTCGATGATGCGAGACAGGGTGTAACCGATGACGCGCCCCGATCGCCGGAGTCTCAGCTCCGCGCGGTTGGGCAGGTGGTTGAGGTCGAACGCATCAGCCAACACTTGGGTGATTTCGGGGATGTCCCCGAGGACTTCCGCATACGGGCGTCCGAGATCCGACGCCTTGGGCCTGAGTCCGAGCACGCGATACGCCACATTGTTGATGAGGGCGTATCGTCTCGTTCCGACGAATCGCCAACAGGCCGTTGCGCATGCCCCAGACGAGGTCGCGATAGAACGTCCCCCCGCGTGCTTCGTCGAGCCTCGCCGGTGGTGGGGTGGCGCCGTCCCAAGTCGGCACGCGTCCGCCTCGAGCCTAGTTTGGTCCGCTCATTTCTTCACAATAACGTAACAAAATCGTTCAATTACGGTGGCAAACCTTGTGCCTGTAATTTAGACCTTGTTGTACAACGCCTGGCTAGACAGGAGAGGCCGATACGGAGCGTAAAATGATTACAAATATGTCATTCAATTACGAATTTGTATTAATCGTCGCGAGGATCGGCCGCTAGGAAGGCGAGCCCTCCTCAGCTTCCTTCTGGAGGGCTTCCCACTGATTCATGAGATCACCGACCTCCCACATCAACGCCTGATGGCGCTTGATTGCGTCGTCCGCCGCGGCCTGAGCTGCGTAGAAGTCGGGGGCCGACATCTTCGCCTCGAGCGCGCGGACTGTCTCCTCGCGGGTGGCGATGCGCCGCTCGAGGTCGGCAATTCGCTTCTGTAACGCGTCGAGACGTCGCTGCTGGCGGCGCGTTTCCACCTGCTGACGTTTGTGCACGGCGGCGTGCTTGCCGACAGACGGTCGGGTGGGGGTGGGCGCGCGCGGCGTCGCCTTTCGTGGGGGTTTCGGTCCGGGCTGCGATTGAGCCTTGTTCCACCGGAACTCTTCGTAGGTGCCCGGATACATGACGGCGTCACCGCGTCCGATCTCGAGAATCTTCGTGGCGAGGTGGTCGACGAAGTACCGATCGTGCGACACGAACATCAGCGTCCCGCCGTAGTCGGTGAGCGCATCGAGCAGGACGTTCGTCGAATCGATGTCGAGGTGATTCGTCGGCTCGTCGAGGAGCAGCGTATTGGATGGGCGGAGCAGCATCCGTGCCACCGCGAGCCTAGTCCGCTCGCCGCCGGACAGCACGCGGACACGCTTGTAGACGTCGTCTTCGGTGAAGAGGAAGCCGCCGAGGATATTGCGGATGGCCGGCACCATGTTGACGGGAGAGCTGGTCGCGAGCGTTTCGTATACGGTGAGCGTGGGGTCGAGACGGGCCGCCTCGTCCTGCGCGAAGTACTGCGTGACGACGTGGTGTCCTTCGTGTCGAGCGCCGGCGTCGGGCGCTTCGACACCAGCGAGCATGCGCATCAGCGTCGATTTGCCGGTGCCGTTCGGACCGACGAGCCCCACGCGATCGCCGCGCGCGATGTGAACGTTGGCTCGCGCAAACACCCGAATGTCGCCATAGGCCTTGGCCACGTCGTGGAGCTCGACCACCGTCCGACCGCTCTTCGCACTTATGGGAAACGTGAAGTGGACGCGTTTGCGCTCCGGCGGCACCTCGATCGGGGTCACCTTCTCGAGCATCTTAATCCGGCTCTGGACCTGCTTGGCCTTCGTCGCCTGATAGCGGAATCGACCGATGAACATGCGCATCCGCGCGATGTCCTCGTCTTGTCGTCGCTTCGCCGCGCGGAGGCGGGCGACGCGCTCCTCACGTTCGACCATGTAGCCGCTATACGTGCCGGGGTACGTCGTGAGCGTTCGCATGCCGATCTCGGCGATGGCGGTGACGACGCTGTCGAGAAAAAAGCGATCGTGGGAGACTAGGACCACCGCATGCGGGTATCCGACCAGAAACTCTTCCAGCCAGTTGCGCGCTTCGAGGTCGAGATGGTTGGTCGGTTCGTCGAGGAGCAGCAGCCCCGGGCGTTGGAGGAGGAGCTTGGCGAGCGCGATCCGCATTTGCCATCCACCGGAGAAGTGCTCGGTCGGTCGCGCGAGGTCGTCGGTCGAGAAGCCGAGGCCGCGGAGGACCATGCCGACTTTCGCTTCGATCCCGTACCCATCTTGATCGTGGAACGTATACTGGACCTCGCTGTAGCGTGCGAGCACAGCGTCATGTTCGGCTGCGGAGAGGCCAGTGTCGCCCAGTTGGTGCTCGAGCGCGCGCATCTCCTGTTGGAGGGCCAGCAACGCGTCGAACGCGTGGCTCGCCTCGTCGTGCAGCGTTCTCCCCTCGTGGGTCAGTCCGTCTTGCGGGAGATAGCCGACCGTGAGGTCGCCCGCGCGAGCGATTTCGCCGGCGTCTGCCTCGACGTCGCCGGCCATGATCCTGAGCAGGGTTGTCTTCCCTACGCCATTCGGCCCGCACAGACCGACGCGCTGGCCGGCCTGGATATGCCAGGTGACCTGGTCGAACAGGATGCGGTCGCCGAACGCTTTGTGTAGGCCGGAGAGCTGGATCACTAGCCGAGCGCTTTGGCCGCGACCGCCAGTACCTTGGGCACCTTGAACGGCTTGGTGAGGTAGCCGGCGACTCCGAGATTTGCCGCTTCGATGGCGCTCGCTTCGGTGGAGAATCCGGTGATGATGATGACCGGGATATCGGTCCTCAGCCGTCGCGCCTCGTGGATGACGGTCAAGCCGTCCATGCCAGGCATCTTCAGATCGGCGATCAGCAGGTCATAGCCGAAGAGCCGCATTCGCTCGAGCGCCGCCCGTCCATCCTGCGCGACATCGACATCGTATTCCGCCAGCGCGAGTGTCTTTGACAGGAGATCGCGAATGCTCGCTTCATCGTCGACGACGAGCACGCGTGGCCGCGACTCCGACGCGGGCTCTGATGTGGCCGTTGCGGCGGCCGAGACGGCAGGCTGGACACTGCGGGTGCACTGGCTCTCGAGCCAGGCATCGATGTCGGCCTTACGAAATCGCCACTGGCGACCGACACGCACCGCCGGGATCTTTCCCGCCTTGATAAGGCGGTAGACCGTGCGCAAGTTCACCTGGAGGTACTCGAGAACCTCTTCAGTGGTTAGGAACGCTTCGTCAATCATCCGCGGGAGACCGGCCTCACTTTAGCGAATTCTTTCTACTCTTGCCACTCGGTAGGCCCGGGATCGGGAGCGTGATGGTGAAGACCGCCCCGCCCCGCCGGTCGTTCGACGCGGTGATCGCACCGCCGAGACCGCTGATGAGACCGTATGCGATGGCGAGCCCCAGACCCGTACCTTCGCCGACCGACCGTGTCGTGTAGAACGGCTCGAACACGTGGGGCAACGCGTCTGGCGCAATGCCGGGTCCGGTGTCGCGGATGCGAAGCGTCGCGCGGCGCTGTCGCGGTCTGTAGCGCGTGGCGATCTCGATTCGGCGGCGGCGGCGGTCGCGGACCGCGAGCTCCGCATTGCTGAGCACGCTGAGGACCGCTTGGCGGAGCAGCATCGGTTCGGCCGCCACGCGGGGCATCGCCGCGTCGAGGGTCGTCACCACCTCGATGCCGGCCGGCCGACGTCCACCCTGTCCGACCGCCAGCGCCCGTTTCACCCCGGCGTGGAGGCTCACGGGCCGGCTGGTCAACGGGCGTGCTCCACTGAACGTCAGCAAGTTCCGGATGATCTGCGCCGCGCGTTCCGCCTCTCTGGCGATGGTCTTGGCGTCGCGCGTCGCGCTCTTCGACAACGGCTCGGTTGCCCGAAGGAGGTCAATATGGCCAACGATGGCCTGCAGCGGGTTGTTGATTTCATCAGCGATTCCGCCGACGAACTGCCCGAGCGCGGCCAGTTTCTCCGACTGCGCGAGGCGTTCGCGGAGTGCCGTGCGCTCGGCCTCGAGGCGGGTGCGTTCGGTGACATCGTGCGCAACCAGCACGACGCCGGCGGGGCTGACCGTCTGACGGCTGACGCGACTGAGCGTGACCGAGAAGGTGCCACCGAGCCGCTCGTCGTCGGTCTCGCGGGCCGGCACGACCTCGGACCCGCCAGCCTCATGCAGCGAGGTGACCCACTGGCAAATCTGAGGTCCGAGCAGGTCATGCAGCGACTGGCTGCGGACGGTGTCGAGCGTGCCGCCGGTGCGCATGACGAACGCCCGGTTGGCGAGCATGATTCGCAGCTTCGAGTCGCACACGGCCACCAAGTCCACGGTCGAGTCGAAGATGTTTTCCAGCTCCTGGCGTGCCTCGATCACGCCATGGAGCAGGTGAACGTTCTCGATGGCGAGTGAGATCTCGGCGCCAAGCTCGACGGCGTACGACAGGAGAGCCGCGTCGCTCCATGCCGCGTGTCGGACGCGATCGATGACGACCGACCCGAGCGCGCGCCGTCGCCCGCGGAGCGGGATAAGCACCGCGCGCCCGCCGGTCCGCGCCGGCCCCGGCGTGGCGAGACGCACCTTGGCGCGTGAAACCCGTGCACGGCGAGGAGGCGTTCATCGGCGGTGTCGACCCGCGTGCGTTTGGGAGGAGTGGTCGCAGACGTGGCGGTCAGCACAAGCTGTGGAGCTCGGTCGGGATGGCTGCCATGGTGAGCCTGGCCTTGGGCCGGGGCAGAGTATGTCGCCTACGGGTCCGTAACTCATTTGAAAACAACGTGTTGTCATCATGGCCGCCGCCGCCGACCATGCAGGTCGATCGCTCGTCTAATCTAGTGGTGTGTCCCCGTTGAGGTCGCGGGGGGAGACGATCACTGGGGAGTGAGCTGACACACGACGTGGGCGCGGCGACAGAGGCGACGGACGAGGAGCTGGCCGCACTGGCTGCCGGCGGCGACACCGAGGTGTTCAACCAGCTCGTCGTCCGTTGGGAGCGCCAGATTTTCGCGCTCGCGTACCGAACGCTCGGGCGCGAGGAAGACGCCCGCGACGTCTGTCAGGACGCGTTCCTCCGTGCATTCCGTGCGATCAAGGGCGTTAAGGGAGAGGCGAAGTTCTCGTCCTGGCTCTATCGCATCGCCCTGAACCTCTGTCGAGACTCGGTGCGGAAGCAGCGCCGAACGCCCGTGGCGCAGCTGTCTGACGAAGCCGAGCTCGAGCAGCGAATCGATCAGGCGGTCTCGCTCCCACGTGAGACGGTCGAGGAGCTCATTGTTCGTCGCGATCTCGGGCGGGCGGTCGAGCAATTGATGGCGACACTGCCCCCCGAGCAGCGCACCGTGATTGTGCTGAAGGAGTACCACGGTCTGACATTTCAAGAGATCGCGGACCTGCAGGAGTGTCCGCTCAGTACGGTGAAGACGCGGCTCTACCAAGGGTTGAGTGTGCTCCGGCGTCAGCTGGAGGAGCACGGTCTCGGCATGACCGCCGCTATTCCGGGGCAGCGAGTCCCGTATCCGCGCATCGCGCGCGAGCAGTGAGGACGTCCAGTGTCTGATTCTGATTCTAATTATGACCGGCCCTGTCTAGACCAAGAGACGCTCGTGGCATACGCGTACGGGGAGTGCGAGCCCTGGGAGCGCGAGCGAGTTGATGCGCATCTCGACACCTGCGCATCGTGCGCCGAGACGCTACAGTCATTCTGGGCAGTGCGTGGGGCACTCGGCGAGTGGACGGTGCCCGACACCAGACTGGGGTTCCGCATCGTCGCGGACACGTCGGCGCCGCTGACGGATGACCCGAGTCGGTCATGGTGGCCCGAGGCGTTCGCGCCAGCGTGGAGTCTTGCGCTTGCGGCGACGCTGGTCATCGTCGTGGCGGCGGCGGTGGCGAGCGTCGAGCTTCGCTATGACGAATCCGGCTTCGTCTTCCGGATGGGATGGGCGGCGGAGGCGGCTGCCGACCGGACGGCGCCCGCGGAAGCCCCCGGGCGCGCGGACCTGAACGCCCTGGAGCAAACGCTTCGCGCGGAGCTCGTATCGTCGTCGTCCGCACCGCCGGACCTGGTCGGCTCGGATGGGCTCCGTCGAGAGATGCTGGCACTCATTCAGCAAAGCGAACGACGCCAGCAGCAGGAATTCGCATCGAGGTTGATTACGCTCGCACAGGAGTTCGAACCTCCAGCGGCGCGAAGACCAATTGCGTGTACGGCAGGACGTGGACAGTCTGACGGACTACGTCGTGCGTGTCGTGGGCCGCTAGGCCCGGTAGGGTGAAAAATGACCAAGGGAATCGTGACGGCGGCCATCATGGGCGCGGTGCTGACGGTCGGCGTGCCGGCGGCGGCGCAGACCACTGGAACCGTCAGTGGGCGCGACCGAGCGGCCTACGACGCATTGATCACCGAGCTCGCGACGATGGAGGAGGTGCTGGTTCGCACGGTGAATCGCAGCGCCCGCGACGTCGAGCAACGGCTCCCGTCGTCCATGTCGGGGGTCGTGCTGTTCGCCGGACCGACACAGGTGCGCGGCTTCCGGCTGGTGGACTACGGCGTGTTCTTCGACGTGGAGTATCCGGTGCTGCGTCGCACGATTCTTTGGTCGATGCAGATGCTGGAGTCGAACCTTGAGGCCGATTTCCGCATGCTGCAGCGTCGGATGGAGCAGTTCGCCGACCTCCCGTCGCTTGAGCGTCTGTTGCGCGACGGCGAGCCGAACCGACGACCACCGGTGTCGCCGGTCGGGCTTGGCGCCGCCCCCGATCGACGCCGTGATCTGGATGTGGACGCGGGTGCCGAGCCAACCCCGGACCCGCCCCGGGCGGAGCCGCCGCGTGTGCCAGCGGCGGATGTGGACGACCTCTACCGGACCGCGCTCAACACCGCTCTCGTTGACGCGGTGCTGCAGTATGGCGGTGGTCTGGCCGCGTTGCTCGAGCAGGACGAATGGCTGACGGTGACCGCGCGCGATGTCCGCGCGCGGCGCGGACGCGACAGCACGCTTCGCGTCAAAGCCCGGGACGTCATCGCGCTGCGGGACGGGGATCTGACGATTGACGCAGCGCGGGCTCGGGTCGACGCCTCGCCCTTCTGAGCTACAATCGCCCCATGGCAGACTGTCGTCGTCGGTGGCCGCCCGGGGTGCTCGCGCCGCTCGTGTCGCTCGCGTTCATCGCCGGAATGGCGAGCGGGTGCAGCGGGCCGCTCGATGTCCGCACCGCCCTGTCTGTGACCGACATCACGACCGGCTGGCTCGATGTCGGGCTCGATGATCTTGGTCGCACCAAGCTCGTTCCGACGATCTCATTCCGAATCGAGAACGCGTCCGAGGCCCGGGTACGCACGCTTCAGGTCAACGGCGTGTTCCGGCGATGCGAAGTCATCTACGAGGGCCAGGCCCCGCCCGAGGAGCCAGTGTCGCCCGCCGATCCCGACGCCGGGACATGCGTGGGCGAAGATCGCGAGTGGGGCAGTTCGCTGGTCCGCGCCGTCGGTCGCCAAGGGTTCGAGCCAGGCGAGGGCGTGGGACCGTTCACCATGGAAAACAAGCTTGGCTACACCGGCGAGCAGTCGCGTCCCGAGATGCTGCAGCACCGCGACTTCGTCGATGTGAAGATCGAGCTGTTTGTGAAGCACCGCGCCGAGCGGTGGGCCAAGCTGGGTGAGTTCTCGATCGAACGGCAGCTACTCACCCAGTGAACTCCTCCCGCACCGCCGACTCCGCACCGCCGGCCGACTCCCTGTCACTCACACGCCGTCTCGGACCGTTCGACGGCGCATCCATCATCGTGTCGAATGTGATCGGGAGCGGTATCTTCCTGGTGCCGGCTTTGATTGCGGCATGGGTGCCGAACGCCTGGGCCATGCTTGGCGTCTGGCTCGTCGGCGGGGCGCTCGTCTTCGCCGGGGCGATGGCGTATGCGGAGTTGGCGGCACTGAGGCCACGCGCGGGGGGTGAGTATGTCTACCTCCGCGAGGCCTTTGGTCCGGCGGCCGGCTTTCTCACCGGGTGGACCTCGTTCGTCGCCGGATTCTCGGGCGCCATCGCGGTCAGTGCCGTCGGATTCGCGAGCTTTCTCGGCCGCGTGGTGCCCGCGGCGGCCGACCCTACGCCATTCGTCCACCTCCCGCTCGGCGTCGTCGCGGTGACCGTGTCGCCGCAAACGCTGGTCGCCCTCTCGGTGATCGCCGTATTGACCGTGATTCACGTGGTGGGTCTCGGGCCGGGACGCGTGGCGCAGAATCTTCTCGCCGGCGCGAAGGTGGCTATCCTGGTCGCGTTCGTTCTTTTCGGGTTTGCCGTCGGCGACGGGTCGGTCGCGCATTTCAACGAGGCGAGCGGGCCGGTCGAGCCACAGCTCTGGCTTCTCGCCCTGATTCCGATCATGTTCAGCTTTTCCGGGTGGAATGCCGCGGCCTATGTGGCCGAGGAGATCCGAGACCCGGGGCGAAACGTCCCGTTGGCGATGGGGCTCGGCACCGTGGCGGTGGTCGTGATCTTCCTGCTGCTGAACGTGCTGTACCTCTACGCCATGCCGATCGGCGACATCGCCAGTGTCGACGACAGGGTCATCGACGTGGCCGCCGGCCGTCTGTTTGGCCCCCAAGTGGCGGTGCCTCTTGCCGCCGCGTCGGCGGTGATGATCGCGGCAAGCATCAGCGCAATGGTGATGGCCGGGCCGCGTGTCTACTACGCGATGGCGCGCGACGGGCAGTTCTTCGGCATCGCCGCGCGCATCCATCCGCGGTTCCGAACGCCGGCGGTGGCCATCGCCGGCCAGAGTGCCTGGAGCGGCGTCCTGGTGTTGGCGGGCACGTTCGAGCAGTTGCTGCTCTATACCGGATTCGCCGTCGCGCTCTTCGCGGGTGTGGCGGTGGCGTCGTTGTTCGTCTTTCGGCGACGAGAGCCCGACGCCCCGCGTCCGTTTCGCGCGTGGGGATACCCCGTGGCGCCCGCCGTGTTCGTGGTGGCCAGCGCGGCGATGACCATCAATGCGATCTGGCGCCAGCCGCTTGAGTCGGGTGCGGGCCTGCTGCTCATTGCGGCCGGGATTCCACTGTATTGGGTATTCAAGCGGCGCGCGGCGGCAGAGGAAGGGGCGTAGTGCTCTATGAAAACACCGACAGCATCGACGTTCCACAGCACGACCGTCCTGGCGGTGCGGCGTCAGGGGAAAGCGGTGATGGCGAGTGACGGCCAGGTCACGCTTGGCAACACCGTCGTCAAGCAGACCGCGCGCAAGATCCGACGACTGTACAACGACAACATCCTGGCCGGCTTCGCCGGCTCGGCGGCCGATTCGTTCGCCTTGTTCTCTCGGTTCGAAGCGAAGCTCGAGCAGTATCGCGGCAACCTCGAACGCTCGGTCGTGGAGCTGGCCAAGGATTGGCGCACCGACCGCGTGCTGCGCCGCCTCGATGCCATGCTTTTGGTCGCCGATCAGAGTGCGACGTTTCTGTTGTCAGGCACCGGGGATCTCATCGAACCGGACGACGGGATCGTCGCTGTCGGCTCCGGTGGGGTTTTTGCGATGGCGGCCGCCAAGGCGCTGGCCCACCGGACGGAGCTCGATGCGCGGACGATTGCCGAGGAAGCGATGACGATCGCCGCGGATATTTGCATTTACACGAACGCCAGTGTCACGATCGAAGAGCTGTAGTGCCGATCTACCTTCCCGAGTCGACCGCCACGATCGCTGAAGCGCTCACGCCGCGGCAGATCGTGGCCGAGCTCGACAAGTACGTCGTTCGCCAGCACAAGGCCAAGCGCGCCGTGGCGATCGCCCTTCGCAACCGGATGCGGCGACAGAAACTGCCTCCCGAGCTGGCGGAAGAGGTCGCGCCCAAGAACATCTTGATGATTGGGCCGACCGGTGTCGGCAAGACGGAGGTGGCCAGACGCCTCGCGCGGCTGGCGCAGTCGCCGTTCATTAAAGTCGAGGCCTCGAAATTCACCGAAGTGGGCTATGTCGGCCGCGACGTGGAATCAATGGTGCGCGACTTGGTCGAGCTGTCGGTGGGCATGGTTCGTGAGGAACGGCTCGTCGAGGTGCGGGACAAAGCGCGTTCCAACGCGGAAGAGCGCCTCCTCGATTTATTGCTTCCTCCGCTGCCGCTGCCGCTGCCGCCGCCGGCGACCGGGGCCCCGGCCGATCCACCGGCCGCGCGCGACGCGGCGGGCCGCACGCGCGAGAAGTTCCGTGAGCAGCTCCGCGATGGTCGGCTCGACAACCGGGTGGTCGAGATCGACGCGCGCGAGTCGTCGATGCCGTCGTTCGAGATCATTGCGGGGACGTCGGTCGAGGAGATCGACGTCAAGATGAAGGACATGCTGCCGGGGTTGTTCCAGGGTCGCAGCCGCAAGCGACGCCTGCCGGTGCCTGAAGCGTTCGAGCATCTGACCCGCGAGGAGGAGCACAAGCTCGTCGATATGGACAGCGTCAGCCGCGCCGCCATCGAGCGTGTGGAACAGGCCGGCATCATCTTCGTCGATGAGATCGACAAGATCGCCGCGCGGGAGGGCGCGCAGGGGCCCGACGTCAGCCGCGAAGGCGTGCAGCGTGACATCCTGCCGATCGTGGAGGGAACGACGGTCAACACGAAACATGGGATGGTGCGCACCGACCACATCTTGTTTATCGCGGCCGGCGCGTTTCACGTCTGCAAACCGTCCGATCTCATTCCGGAGCTCCAAGGCAGGTTCCCGATTCGCGTCGAGCTCGAGGCGCTCGAGACCGAGGACTTCGTGCGGATATTGACCGAGCCGAAAGGGGCGCTCGTGACGCAGTATCGCGCCCTGATGGCGACCGAAGGCCTCGACATCGTCTTCGAAGACGACGCGATTCGGCGGATTGCCGAGTTCGCCAACTTGGTCAA
Organism: Vicinamibacterales bacterium; assembly: GCA_963662965.1. Classification (GTDB taxonomy): domain Bacteria; phylum Acidobacteriota; class Vicinamibacteria; order Vicinamibacterales; family UBA8438; genus DTWD01. The sequence goes on from OY759970.1 coordinate 3,359,715, forward strand.
TGAGCGGAGTGAAAACATCGGCGCGCGTCGGTTGCACACCGTCATGGAGAAACTGCTCGATGACGTCTCGTTCGAAGCGCCGGACATGAGCGAGTCGCGCGTGGTCATCGATGCCGCGTACGTCGACCGCATGCTCTCCGAGATCGTGAAGAACGAGGATCTCTCCCGTTACATTCTGTGACCCGCACTCGCTAGTGGCCTGTCCAAGCCAAAGCGACAGCGCTCCGCGGGCGGGGCATCCCGCAAGGGCTGGCGTTATGACCTCGCCTGGTGGGGTCACAAATGCCCAATTTGCTCCCTCGTCGCACCTTGCGGGGGCCGGGCGCGTCTGTCGATCAGCGACCACGGACTGCTGTCGATTTGGTTCGGACAGGCCACTGGTTCGGTTCGCCGTGCTGATGCTGCTCGTGGCCGCAACGGCGGCATGTGGCGTGAAGGGACCGCCACGCCCCCCGGTGCGGATCGTCCCCGCGCGGATCCTGGCTCCCGAGTTCGTGCGCATGGGCGACCGTGTCTATCTGGAGTTCGCAGTTCCCGCCGCGGATACGGATGGGTCGAGCCCCGCCGACATCGAGCGGGTCGAAGTGTATGCCGTCACGACGCAGCCGACCGAGCGACGTCCGACGGAGGCGTTTTCCGAAGATTGGTTGGAGGCGGCGACGCTGGTCGCGACGCTGCCCGTGCGGCCGCCAGGGATGGAGGTGCCGCGCCGTCCGTCCGACGAGGACGAGACTGACGCTGATGCCGATTCTGAGCGCGACGAAGGAGACGACGCGATCGACGACGGATTCGTGGGCCAGGGGGACCTGGTCACGGTTGTCGAGCGACTGACTCCCGAGACCCTGGTGCCGGTCAAGGTCGGTGACGAGGACGAGGAAGACGAGGAGGAGGAGGATCGGGACGACGACGAGCCCGACCGAGTCATCCCGATGCCCTACCTCCCGCCGCCGTTGCCGATGCCGTCGGTCCGCTCCTACGTGGCGTTCGGGGTGTCGTCGCGTGGGCGAGACGGTGATCCATCCGTGATGGTCGCCGTGCCCCTCGTGACGCCGCCGGATCCACCCGCGCCGGCCACCGCGTCGTATGACGGTGAGCTGGTGGAAATCGCGTGGGAGGAGCCGGTTGGTGGCATACGTCAGCCGGTGCAGGACGATGAGCCGTCGGAAGACGGGCTCGCGTCGAGTCCGATTCTCGAAGGGCTCGAAGCGTCGGCATACGTGTTGTTCGATGTGGCGGCCGCTGATGACCCCGATCGGGACCGGCCACCGACCGTCACGAATCCGCGGGATGAGACGTCGTACACCGACACCGACGTTGAGTTCGGCGACACCAAGTGCTACGCGGTACGCGTGCTCGACTTCGTGGGCGCGGCTGAGATTATGGGTGATGCCTCGCCGGCGACGTGCCTGGTCCTGACTGACACCTTTGTCCCGGCTGCGCCACGTGGGCTCCTGGCCGTGTCCGATGACGAGTCGATCAATCTGGTGTGGGACGACAATAGCGAGGACGACATCGCCGGCTACGTGGTCTTGCGCGGATTGGCATCAGATGCGACACTCCAACCGCTCACGCTCGAGCCGGTTGTAGACCCGACGTATCGAGACAGCGATGTCGTCGCCGGGGAGCGGTATAGCTATCAGGTCATGGCGGTCGACGACGCGGTGCCGCCCAACGAGAGCCCGCCGTCGGCCGCGATTACGGAGACCGCACGGTAGGGGCGCCTCGGCGCGAGGAGTACGGAATCACGATGGACCGGTTGTACCGCGTGGAGATCGACGGTCGGCCGTGTCATGCGATCGAGCGCGACACTGCGTGGTACGAGCTCGCGGGCGACCTGTTCGGCGCCTACGAGGCGGGACCCACGCTCGACCGCGCGGCAGCCCGGGTACTGGCGCCGGTCATGCCGTCGAAGATTGTCGCCGTCGGCTTGAACTATCGGGACCACGCGAAGGAAATGGGGAAAGCGCTTCCGAGCGAGCCACTGATCTTCCTCAAGCCGTCGACCGCGGTCGTCGGTCCTGACGAGCCGATCGTGATCCCGGCCGGCGCCGGCCGCGTCGACCATGAAGCGGAGCTCGGCATCGTCATCGGACGGACCGCCCGGCACGTGCCGGCGGCCCACGCGCGCGACTACGTGCTCGGACTGACATGTGTGAACGATGTCACCGACCGCGATCTGCAAGCCCGCGATGTGCAGTACACGCGAGGGAAGGGCTTCGATACGTTTGCGCCGGTCGGGCCGGCGATTGCCGTCGGCCTTGACGGCTCGGCGCTCGACGTGGAGTCGTCGGTCAACGGCGAGCGGCGGCAACGTTCCAATACGCGGGAGCTGATCTTTTCCCTCGATCGGCTGGTCGAATTCGTGACCGGCGTGATGACGTTGTTGCCGGGCGACATCATCGCCACGGGGACGCCGTCAGGTGTGGGACCACTGGTCGCGGGCGACCGAGTGGTCGTAAAGATCGAAGGTATCGGCGAGCTGGCCAACGATGTCGTCGCCGATGAAAGATGAAGGGAAAGTACCGTGAAGCTATTCGTGGACTGCGCCAACGTCGAGACGATCGAAGGCCTCGTCCCGCTCCGGATCGTCGATGGGATCACGACGAATCCGTCGTTGCTGGCGAAGGAGGCTGGCGATCCGGCGGACACCTTGCGGCGCATCTGCGACGCGGTGAACGGGCCGGTGAGCGCCGAAGTGGTGGCGACCGTCGCCAATGCCATGATCGGCGAGGGGCGGCAACTGGCCGCCCTCCACGAGCACATCGTCGTCAAGGTGCCGTTCGGGAAGGAAGGCGTCAAAGCCTGCGCGGCGCTCGCGGGCGAGGGGATACGCGTCAATGTGACGTTGGTGTTCTCGGCGTCGCAGGCGCTGCTGGCGGCCAAGGTTGGCGCGACGTTCGTCAGTCCGTTTGTCGGTCGACTCGATGACATCGCGACCGAGGGGATGGGGTTGATCGGCCAAATCGTGGAGATCTACGAAAACTACGAGTTCGCGACCGAAGTGCTCGTCGCCAGCGTGCGCGGGCCAGGGCATGTCGTCGAGGCGGCTCGCATGGGCGCCGATATCTGCACCTGCCCGCCCAAGGTCATCGACATGTTGTTCAATCATCCGCTGACCGACATCGGCCTCCAGAAGTTTCTCGCCGATTGGGAGAAGGCACAGGTGCTCAAGGCGTAGCTGCCGCGGGCGCCACGACATGGATAAGCAGTCGATTCTGTCGGACTACGAACGGCGTGCGGAGCTCGGCGGCGGGGAGGTGAGACGCCAGCGCCAGCATGACGCCGGCAAGCTGACGGCGCGTGAACGGGTCGACCTCTTTTTCGATCCCGCGACGTTTCTGGAGATCGACAAGCTGGTGACACATCGCTGCCGGGACTTCGGCATGGAATCCCAGCAGGTCCCGGGCGACGGTGTCGTCGCGGGGCACGGGCAGGTCGACGGACGCTTGGTCTACGTTTTCGCGCAGGACTTCACGGTCTTTGGTGGCTCGTTGTCGGAAACGAACGCCGCCAAGATCGTCAAGATCATGGATCTGGCGATGAAGAACGGCGCGCCGATCGTGGGGCTCAACGACTCTGGTGGCGCACGCATTCAGGAAGGTGTGGCGTCGCTGGCGGGCTACGCCGACATCTTCCTCCGCAATACGCTGGCGTCTGGTGTCGTGCCGCAGATCTCGGCCATCATGGGACCGTGCGCCGGCGGCGCCGTCTATTCGCCCGCCATCACCGACTTCACGCTGATGGTCGAGCGCACGAGCTACATGTTCGTGACCGGTCCCGACGTCATCAAGACGGTCACCCACGAGGAGGTGACGAAAGACGAGCTTGGTGGTGCGATGACCCACAACGCCAAGAGCGGGGTCGCACACTTCTCGGTGCCGTCAGACAAGGATTGCCTCGCGCTGCTCCGGCAACTGCTGGGGTACTTGCCGAGCAACAACCTCGATGACGCGCCGCGTGTGGAGACGGGCGACCCGGTCGACCGCGAGGATGTGGCGCTCGACGATCTCGTGCCGTCCGCAGCCAATCAGCCGTACGACATCCTCGACCTGATTCACGCAGTGGGGGACGAAGGCGAGTTTCTTGAGGTCCATCGGCATTTCGCACGGAACCTGGTGGTGGGCTTCGCGCGGTTTGGTGGGCAGTCGGTCGGTGTCGTCGCGAATCAACCTGCGCACCTGGCCGGGGTGCTCGACATCGACGCCGCGGTCAAGGGGGCGCGGTTCGTCCGATTCTGCGACGCGTTCAATATCCCGCTGCTGACGTTTGAGGACGTTCCCGGCTTCCTGCCGGGCACGCAGCAGGAGTACGGCGGCATCATCCGCCACGGCGCGAAGCTGCTGTATGCGTTCGCCGAAGCGACGGTGCCAAAGATCACCGTCGTGACGCGCAAAGCCTACGGCGGGGCGTACTGCGTCATGTCGAGCAAGCACATTCGCACCGACATCAACTACGCCTGGCCGTCGGCCGAGATCGCCGTGATGGGGCCGGAAGGCGCCGTCAATATCCTGTACAAGCGGGAGCTCAACGCGGCCGAGGACCCGGACGCGCTGCGGGCTACCCGCGTCGCGGAGTTTCGCGACAAGCTGGCGAATCCGTTTGTCGCCGCGGCTCGGGGATTTCTCGACGAGGTCATCGCGCCGCGGACCACCCGATCGCGAATCATCACCGCATTGCGCAGTCTCGACGGGAAGCGAGACAAGAACCCGCCCAAGAAGCACGGGAATATTCCGCTCTAGATCACGTTAAGTGCTACACTCGTAGGTAGATAGCGTGAAAGTTCTTATCGCCAATCGAGGCGAGATCGCCGTCCGGATCATGCGTGCGTGTCACGAGCACGGGCTCGCCACGGTGGCGGTGTACGCCGACTGTGACCGACAGGCCCCCCATGTCCGCTATGCGGACCAGGCGGTGGCCCTTGAGGCCAACGAGCCGGCGAGCAGCTATCTCGCCGTCGAGAAGATCATCGCGGCGGCGCGGCAGACCGATGCCGACGCCGTCCATCCGGGTTACGGATTCTTGGCCGAGAACGGGACGTTCGCGCGTGCCGTGACCGACGCGGGGCTCACGTTCATCGGGCCGCCGGCCGACGTCATCGACCTTATGGGGAGGAAGACCGCGGCGCGTGCGGCCGCCGCGCAAGCCGAGTTCCCGACCATTCCCGGCACCGACGAGGCCCTGCCGGATGAGGCGAGCGACGCCGAGCTCCACCGAGCGGGCGACGAGGTCGGATATCCGCTCTTCGTGAAGGCGGTGGCCGGCGGCGGTGGAAAGGGGATGCGGTTGGTTCGCGATCCTGACGTGTTGCGACGCGCCATCGAGGGAGCTCGCTCAGAGGCGGCGTCGGCGTTCGGCAACGGCGCGGTGTATCTCGAGCGGTGCATCGAGCGTGGGCGCCACATCGAGGTGCAGCTGCTGGCGGACACCTACGGCACCGTCGTGCCGTTCGTCGAGCGCGAGTGCTCGGTGCAGCGACGTCATCAAAAGGTCATCGAGGAGACCCCGTCCCCGGTGATCAACGACCAGACGCGCCGGGCGCTCGCGGAGGCGGCGGCGCGGTTGGCCAAGGCGGTCGGGTACACGAACGCCGGGACGATCGAATGTCTGTATGACGACACGTCCGAGGAGTTCTACTTCCTTGAGATGAATACCCGACTGCAGGTCGAGCATCCGGTCACCGAAATGGTGACCGGTATCGATCTCGTGCGCTGGCAGCTCCGCATCGCGCAGGGGGAGCGTCTCGACGTCGACCCTGCGCGAGCTCTCACCCCGGACGGGCATGCGATCGAGTGCCGCATCTACGCAGAGGATCCGAACGCCGGGTTCATGCCGTGCCCTGGGCTTCTCGAGACGCATCGCACGCCAGCGGGACCCGGGATCAGAGTCGACGCCGGGGTAGCGGCCGGGTTCGAAGTGCCGGTGTTCTACGACTCGATGGTATCGAAAGTGATCGCGCACGCCGCCGACCGCCGGCAGGCGATCGAGCGGATGGCGCGTGCGCTCGCCGAATACGACATCCACGGTGTTCAGACGACGATTCCGCTGTTCCGGTGGCTCTTGACCGACGCCGACTTCGTCGCCGGGAGGTTCGATACGACATATCTCGACCGCGCGCTGGCGGCCCGCGACGGCGCGCCGTTCGTGCAGCTGTCCGAAGAAGATGACGTCGTCGTCGAGGAGCTCGCGGTGCTCGCGGCCGCCGTGTCGGTGGCGCTCGACGGCGCCGGGTCCGCCGGGCGACGGTCGGCCGATGCTGACGCGAGCCGCTGGCGCCGGGCGGCGCGGATGGAGGGATTGCGGTAGGGCGCGCACGGCGGCGCCCCCGCGAGTGCCGGCGACGAGGTTCGGGGCGGTAAGCCCCGTCTGGGTAATGATGCGGATCGAGATCGAGGTCGACGGGACGATGCACGACGTCACAATCGATGCGATGACCAGCGCGCCGGGGCGCTTCCTCGTCTCCTGGGGCGGGACGACGCATGAAGTCGATGCACGCGTGGTCGAGCGCGATCGGCACGGGATGCTGCTGTCGCTCGTTCGGATGGGCGGCGATGCTACGAGTCGACAAGTCCGTTGCAGCGCGGTCGAGCGCGGGACGATGACGGTGAGGGCCGCCGGGGTCGATCACCGCGTCGTGATCAACGGGAGTCGTAGGCGGGTCGACCTCCCAGAGGCCGGCGATGGGGGCGGAGGTGTGTCCCGGTTGAAGGCGCCGATGCCAGGCAAGGTGGTCCGTGTCCTGGTCGCGCCGGGGGACGATGTCGACGCACGACAGCTGCTGGTCGTGGTCGAAGCGATGAAGATGGAGAACGAGCTGACCGCGGCACGTGCCGGTACCGTGACCGAGGTGCCGGTCAGCGAGGGGGACTCGGTCGAGTCGGGCCGGCTCCTCGTGGTGATCGAGTAGCACCGATGGCAGACGAGCGACTACCGGACGATCGCGAGCCGGAGACGCCGCCGGCGCCGATGGAGAGTGATGCCGCCGCGGAGGCGACCGGAGCCGTCACGGCGCCCCGGCCGTGGTGGCGCCGCCCGTGGGTGCGGCTGCGCCGGTACAGTCGGCGCACCGTCATCGTCTTGATTGCGCTCGCCGCCGCGGGGTTGGTGTCGGTCGTGTCCATCGACCTCGGGCCGTCCCTCCGCGCGCAAGCAGAGCAGCAGCTATCGAATCAGATCGATCGGCCGGTCAGCATCGGGCGTTTCGGTACCTACCTCCTGCCCGGTCGGTTCCTGATCGAGGACCTCGTCATCGGCGGACCCAATCCCGGCGACCGTCCATTCTTCGTCGGTGACCGCATCGTGATATCGACGGCGTGGTTGCCGCTGCTACTCAACCGCGAGTTCTTGGTCGATTCCGTTGACCTCGACGGGTGGCGGATGCTCGTCGAGAGCTTCGAGGGGGGCGAGCATACGTTCCCCCCGTTTGTCGGCCGGCGTGACGACGATGGTTCCACGACCGAGTCCACTGTCAAGTTGGGAGGCGGCGACGAGCCGGACCCCGAGAATGATGCCGCGGCCACTGATGCTGCAGAAGACGAAGAAGAGGGACGACGTCTTTTCGTCACCACGGTGCAGTACCTCCGCGCGCACAACGGTGAGTTCGTCTATGACGACTATGGGGTCCCGTGGAGCATCGTCGCTCGTAACATCGACCTCACGATGACCAAGTCGACCGGGTACGGCGGGCAGGCGTCGTTTCACGGCGGAACGGTGCAGATCGGCGACTTCGAGCCGATGACAACCGACTGGGAGGCGACCTACGAGGTCGATGGCGGCCTCGTCGAGTTCACACGGATGGATCTCGAGATGGACGGTCTCGAGGCGGTTCTCGACGGCACGGTCGACATGCTGAACTGGCCGTCGGCAGATATTCAGATCACCGAATCGTCGATCGACGCGCCGACGATGAAGGAGGTCTTTTTCGCCAAGGATAACTTCACGACGACCGGCGACGCGACCTACACGGGTGAGTTTCATCTGTTCGACGGCGGCCGCGAGCTGACGGGCACCTTTGTCAGCGAAAACTTTACGTTTGGGGATCTCGACTTCCAGCCGATCGACGGCGACCTGGTCTGGACCCGCGACCGATTCGAAATCACACGCGCGCGGTCAGGCTTCTACGGCGGCGACCTCCAGTTCAGCTACGCGATGAAGCCGCTCGGCGACGAGGAGCCGACGATCGCCACCCTCGCGACCGAGGTCGACGGCATGGCGGTGGCGCCGCTATTCGATGCACTCGGCCTCACCGGGGCCCGTCCGCTCGGTGCGCTCGGCGGGGAGGTGTTTCTCGAGTGGCCGCTCAGCAGCTTCGCGGATCGTCGTGGGCACGCCTCGCTGAATGTAACGCCCGAGGATGGCGTGCCGCTCCAGTCTCGCGGCGTTCGCCCGCCGTCGATTCGCGTCGGATGGGGCTACGCCGGGCAACCGTTCGAGTCGGACGGCGAGCCGTGGCGATTCCCGCTCGGAAGCGAGATCGACCTGACCTTTGGGCCCGACGGCATCGAGCTGGAGCCGAGCTGGATGGCGACCCCGTTGACCGCGGTCGAGTTCGTTGGGCAGACGGCGTGGGGAGACGAGTCGCGCATCCCGTTCGAGGTCGTCAGCGCCGACTGGCAAGAGAGCTACCGATTGATGGCCTCGATCATGACCGCATTTGGCCGTCCAACCGGCGAAATCGCGGTCGCCGGATACGGGTCGATGTCTGGCGTCATGCACGGCGCCTTTCTCGCGCCGCGTATCGAAACGACCTTCGACGGGGACGACGTGCGGGCGTGGAACGTCGATTGGGGCCATGGAGCGGGCGAGATGGTCGTCGAGGGTGGCTTTCTTGATGTGACGGATGGGCTCTTCCGCGACGCCACCTCGGCGCTACGTGTCGACGGGCGATTTGCGTTCGGTTCGCCGCCCACAGGGGAGGACGACATCAACGCCAGCTTTGAGCTCGACGGTGTCCCGGCCCAGAACCTGCGTGACGCGTTCGGCATCGAGGGATACTTGATCGATGGGCCGTTGTACGGCGATTTCCGTCTGTATGGCGAATATGAGCGGCCGTTTGGCTTTGGCCGCCTCCGAATCGGGGCCGGCACGGCCTACGGCGAATCATTCGACCAGACGGATGCCGGTCTGCGGTTCGACGGCGAGGGTGTCTGGCTCGATGGCTTGACGGTACGCAAGGGCGCCGGCGAGATCACCGGCGCCATGTACGTCAGATGGAACGGCACGTACTCCGTCAACGCCGATGCGCGCGGTCTCGACCTCGCTACCTCGAGTCTGTTCGATCGACCCGGGCCGGGGGTGTCCGGGCTGCTCGACTTCTCGATTTCTGGGGTCGGTGCCTTCGAGGAGCCGCGGTATCAAATCCGGGGCACGATGACCGACCTGGCGATTGCGGGGGCTGATGTTGGCCAGGTGACGGGGCGTCTCGACGTGCAAGACGACGTCATGGCGCTCGAGCTCGAAGCGGCATCGCCGACGCTCGCGGTCTCCGGCTCGGGTCGTATCGAGCTTACGGACGCCGCCCGGTCAGAGCTGCGGTTCCGCGTGACGAATACCACGCTCGATCCGTTTGTGCGGACTCTCCAGCCGGACATGCCCGAGGCGACGACCATGGTCGCGAGCGGGACGATCCTGGTCCAGGGGCCCCTCGCCGATGTTGACCAGCTCGGTGTCGATGCGACGGTCGAGCAACTCGACTTGACGCTGTTCGACTACGCCGTCACGAACGACGGCCCGATCCGACTGCTGTTTGACCGCAACGTGCTTCAGGTCGCTGAGATGCATCTACAGGGCGAGGGGACGGCGCTCGACCTGTCGGGGGAGGTCTCGCTGGCCGACGACCGGTTTACGCTGAACGCCAACGGCGATGCCAGCCTCGGCATCCTGCAGGGCTTCTTTCCCGACGTTCGCGGGCGGGGGACCATGCGGCTGATGGCGCAGATTGGCGGTTCGTTCCAGGAACCGGTTCTGACCGGTGAGGTGCGGATCGCGAACGGCCGGCTTCGCCATTTCTCGCTGCCGCATTCGCTCGACGCGCTCGACGGACGCGTCGTCTTCGAGCCTGGGGGCGTGCGGCTTGATGAACTGACGGCACAGTTTGGTGGGGGGGCGGTCCGCTTCGGGGGTCGGATCGGCCTACAGGGATATCGGATTGGCAACCTCGGCGTGACCGCCAGCCTCGAGGACACGACTTTGCGCCTCGAGGATATCCGGTCTCGCGTCGACGCGGAGCTGACGCTGCGCGGCCCGATCGAGGCTCCGACGCTCGGCGGCGTCGTCAACGTCCAAGATGCCATCTGGCTCCGGCTCTTCCAATCGCCCACCAGGCTGATTGACCTCTCTGGGGGGGACTCGACGCCGGCCACCGATGCGGAGACGAGCATCCCGCTGCAGTACGACCTGCGCATCTCCGCGCCCTCGAGTCTGCGGATCTCGGACAATCGCGCACAGATCGTCGCCAGCGCCGAGCTTGCCCTGCGGGGAACCTACGCCCGACCGACGCTGGTGGGAAACATCGAGATCGAGCGGGGGCAGGTCTACTTCGAGGGCAATCGATACCGGGTGACGCGGGGCAATGTCGGCTTCGCGAACCCGACCGAGATCGAGCGGTTCTTCGACGTTGAGGCGGAAACCGACATCCGCGTGCCTGGTCAAACGTATCGCGTCACTATCGGGTTGAGCGGGACGGTCGACCGTCTGGCGCCACCGACGCTTGAGTCCGACCCGCCGCTCCAGCAGTTCGAGATTATCGGATTGCTGCTCGGCGATGTCCGTGACCCGCAGCAGGCGGAGATCCGGACGCTGCGGGCCCGTGAAGCCTCACAGCAGGAGCTCCTGCAGGCGGTGGGCGCTCGGCTACTTACGAATCCGATTTCGTCCGGAGTCGGCGGCGTCATGCAGCGCTCGTTTGGCGTCGACACCTTCGAAATCGTCCCCTCGCTCGACGATTCGGCTGCGCACCAGTCGACGCAGTTGATCCCGACGGCGCGGGTGCTGATCGGCCGACGTATTTCCGACCGCGCGCACGTCACATTTTCTCGCGCGGTCAGCGGAAACAATCAGGACCTCATTGTGATCCTTGAGTACGACGCGAGCGACCGCCTCTCGTGGGTGCTGTCGCAAAACGAGGACCGGACCTACGCGCTCGACTTCCGGGTCAGGCACGCCTTCTGATGTTGCTCCCTCGTCACGCCGTGCACGGGCCCGGCGCGATCTGTGCCTGTCTCGTCCTCTGGGCGGGCCCGGCGGCGGCCGGGGCGGAGGTCGACGAATTCATCGGCCAGCGTGTGGTCGAGGTCGAGTTCGCCACAGATGGGATCCCGATTAACGACCCCGCCGTTCGCGAGCTGGTGGAAACGACCGCCGGCGAGCCGCTCGCGATGCGCGAGGTCCGTGAGAGCTTGGCGCATCTCTTCAGCCTCGGTCGCTACGGCCACGTTGCGGTCGACGCCTACCCACGCGCCGGCGGTGTGGCGCTGCTGTATGAGCTGAGGCCGTTCGAGCTCGTCGAGCGCATCGAGCTCTCCGGTAATCGGGTGCTCGCCGCCGACGACGTGCGGCGCGTCGTCGTCCAGCGCCACGGCGAGGTCTTCCCCGCCAGCGCGGCCGCCGCGGTGGCCGATACCGTGCGCGCGTACTACGCGGAGCGCGGTTTTCTGTCACCGCGGGTCGACGCGGAGCTGCGCGGGTCGGCGACCGAGCGCACCCTTCGCTTGACGATAGTTGCTGGCGCGCGCGCCCGCGTCAATCGGTGGTTCATCACCGGCGTCGCCTCGGCGTTGCTCAACACGCGGCTGCGAGCTCGTCTGGGCCTCGTCGACGGCGACGTCTACGACGGCGCGAGGCTCGATCAGCGGTTGAGCGAGTACGAGGGCGAGCTCCGCGCGCTGCAGTACTACGAAGCGCGTCTCTCGCACACGGTGGAGCGACGCACAGACGCGGACATCGACGTCCGTTTGAACATCCTGCGCGGACCGCGCATCACGGTGACGCTGAGCGGCGACGAGGTGCCGGACGCGCGGCTCGGCGATCTGGTGCCGGTCGGACGCGAGGCGAGCGTCGACGAGGACTTGCTTGAGGATGCCGACCGACGGATCGCGGCGCACTTGCGGTCGCTCGGCTACCGCGACGCGGACGTGACGCACACGGCCGACGGGACCGCGGACGAGCTGTCGATCGTCTTCGCGGTGACCCGCGGCCCGTTCTATCAGGTGGTTGCCGTGCGGATTCGAGGCAACGCGAGCGTGCCGACCGAGGTGCTCCTGCCGGTGGTCAACATCACGTCTGGCGATCCGCTCATTGTCTCCGACGTGGACGCCGGGTTGGCCGCCATCGAGGAGCGCTACCAGCAGCTCGGCTATGCGACCGTGCGCGCGACCAGAACCTTCGCCGACATCGCGACCGGTGGCGCTGCGGGTACCGTGATGCAGACCGTCGATATCGACATCGTCGAAGGGCCGCGGATGACCATTGCCGCCTTGGTGTTCGACGGGGTCGAGGCGTGGCCGTTTGACAGACTCGAGGAGACGGTCGCCGCACGTATCGGCGAGCCTTTCTACGGACCGCAGGTGAGCGACGACCGCGATGCGCTGCTGTCGCTCTATCTCAACGACGGGTACGAGCAGGCCGTGGTGGTCGTCGAGCCGCAGTTTGCGGACGACCTGCGCACCGTCGACCTGGTCTTCCGCGTCGACGAAGGGCGTCAGGTACTCGTCGATCACGTGTTGATCGTCGGTAACCGTCGGGTCGACTCCGAGACGATTCGTGGCGAGCTCGCCCTCGCGCCCGGCGACCCGCTTGGTCTCGACGACGTCGCGGAGACCCGTCGCCGGCTCAACGCGCTGGGGATGTTTCGTGGACTCGATATCCGGGAGTTTAGCCATGGTTCTGTCGACCGACGCGATGTCATCATCGAAGTGGAGGAGGCGCCGGCGACGACGCTGGCGTACGGCGGCGGGCTCGAAGTGTCGCAGCGGATTCGGCGTGACTCGGGCGACGAGGGAAGCGCCGCGGTGGAGCGGATCGAGTTTGCGCCGCGCGGATCGTTCCAGATCGGGCGCCGCAACCTGTGGGGCAAGAACCGGTCGATCAACTTGTTTACCCGTGTGAGTGTCCGGCGTAAGAACGATCCATCCGAGCCGGGTTCGGCTGACGCGGCCCGAACGCTTGGGTTTAACGAGTACCGGGTGTTGGGGACCTATCGCGAGCCGCGGTCGTTCCGGCTGCGCTGGGATGTGCTGATGTCGGGTTACGTGGAGCAGGCGATTCGACCCGGGTTCGATCTGTTCACCCGCGGTGTCACGGCACAGGTGGTGGCGGGATCCGGTGATAGGACGAGCACGACGCTCGGCTACCGCCTGGGGAGCAACGACACGTCGAATCGACAGCTGGACCCCGAGGACAGCAATATCGTCGACCGACTGTTTCCGGAGGTGCGACTGTCGTCATTCCGGCTGAGCCGGCTTCGGGACACCCGCAACGATCCGTTCGATCCGACACGCGGCACGGTCCTCACCGCCGAAACCGAGCTCGCCGCTCGCTCGATCGGGTCCGCGGTCGGGTTTACCAAGACATTTCTGTCCGGTTCGTTCTTCCGCGAGCTGCGCGACGCGTCTCGTCTCGTGTTTGCCGCCAGTGCACGTGTCGGTCTGGCGTGGGGTTTTCCGCAGACGTATCATCTCGAGGGCCCCGGCGGACCGATGGAGGTGTCGCAGACGCTCGACCTGCCGATCAGCGAGCGCTTTTTTGCCGGAGGGGATAACACCGTGCGTGGATTCGCCCTCGACCGCCTGGGCGATCCGCGTGAGGAACCGGGCGGCACCATCGATCAGGACGGCTTTCCGCAGGGCGGTAACGCCATGCTCATCTTTAATACCGAGCTACGTGTGCGGCTGACGCGCGCCGTCGGACTCGTGACGTTTCTCGACGCCGGGAACGTTTATGATGATGTGCAGCACGTGAGCCTGCGTCGTATCCGCGGCGGCGCTGGCTTCGGGGTACGGTACAGTTCGCCAGTCGGACCGATTCGCGTCGACCTCGGCTTCAAGCTCGGTGAGCGGCACTTCTTTGGTGACGAGACGAGTCGGACGCAAGAACCGCTCACCGCGCTTCACATCAGCATCGGCCAAGCGTTTTAGTGCGCTGCTGTCGGCCCTCCTGTGGGCGGCACCGCTCGGAGCCGTTGCCCAGAGCCTCGACCGCATCGTGGCCGTCGTCGCCGGCCACGTCATCTTGGCCTCCGACGTGAGGGCCTTCCTCGAGTTCGGCCTCATCGAGGTCGAGGCTTCTGGCTCTGTCTCTGACTCTGAAGAAGACGAGCGCACGCGCGCCGGATGCGCCCTGACGCGGCTGATCGAGCGACGTCTCGCGCTCGACGAGGTCGACCGATATCGGGTGGCCGCGCCGCGGCCAGAACAGATCGATCGCGAGCTCGCTGCCCTCCGCGGTCGCTTCAGCGATGAGGAGGCGTTTGCGGATCTCCTGGCGGCGGTGGGGCTCGGACTGCCGGACCTCAGGCAGATTCTGCGGGACAATGTCCGGCTGGAGGCGTATCTCGCTGGACGCTTTGGTTCGGCGGATCGGCTGAGTGAGTCGGAGCTGCGCGCCTACTACGCCGCCAACCGTGACGACTTCACCGACGCGGGGCGCGGCGTCGCGTTCGACACGGTTCGTGCGCAGGTCCAAGCCCGGCTGTGGGCGGAGCGGCGCGCGGCCCTCGTCGAGAACTGGACTGCCGGTCTCGCTCTCCGCGGGGACGTGACCCGGTTTGAGCCATGATCAGACCGGGGGAATATCGCGCTCGATCGAGCAACGGAGTCTCGCGCGCTTCCTGGTCAGACGGGGCCTGCGGCTCCGAACCCCGCCGCCGACACTCGCGGGGGGCCCCTTTGCCACGCTCCGTGCCGGCGGGGGCGCGCCGTGCCCGCCCTGATCTCAGACTCCCCCATCCGGGCTCAGCGAGAGCGATTGTTTCCCGGCCTGCGTGGGTGCCGGTCGGACATATCCCGAAAGAAACCGTCTGCCTTTAGCGAGACGAAGCACCCCTGTATCTGAGGGCGGCTGGATGTTTCCCGAGGCGAGTCGGCCCCGTCTAGGTAATCACCTCCGCGGCGGTGACCGCCAGGATGATCTCGACCAGATTGAAGCCCGCGTGGCTCACCATCGATGCGACGATGCTCCGTCGCACGAGGTAGAGCGCCCCCCACGCAGCCCCAAGCGCGCCGGTCATGACGGCGGCGTCCCACCCCTGGACGTGGTGCCCGAGGCCGAACGCGACGCTGAAGATCACGAGGCCAAGCCAGCCCCCGCCAAGATGTTGCTCGAAGCGACGCAGGATAAACGCGCGCTGCAGTTCCTCCCGTACCCCACCGGCGATCACGACCACCAGGCCGAACAGCAGTGCCCGCGCCGGGGTGTCGAGCATCGACTCCAGCGGATTGTCTGGGACATTCTGAAGCGACGGCGCAATGGTGCGAATCAACAGCAGTCCGCCGATCGCGATGAACACGAGTAAGGGAATCAGCAGGACGCCCAGCGCCGCTTCTCGGCCCGGAGTCCAAGCGCCGGCGACGAGGTCCCGCAGCGACTCGCCGTGTGCGCGCAGGAAATAGACAACGAGTGCCACAATGAAGGCGGCGTCGACGAGCGAGAGGGTGACGATGTAGGCGAACGACAGCTGACCGTCGCTGGCGACCGCCTGCATCCCGATGCTGTTCAGTATCAGCGCCAAGGCGAGCTGCGTCGGGAACCCGGAGCAGATGAGCACCTCGGTCAAGGCTGTGGTCGCTCCACCGGGGCCGGCGTCGGTCGTGGGGACGGTGATGGCGTCTGGGGCGGAACCGAGCGACTCGCCGGGCGGGGAGGTCGAGTCCGGCTCCGTCATGCGGGCACTCTACCATACGACGTTTCGCTAAATGATCGCCTTCAATTGTCAATATATTGCGCTTGACCTGAAATCACTACCCCATATCTGGTGCTTTCTCTTGACACCTAATCTCTCTGGTCGCATAGTAGGCCTTTTAGTGCGTCACCGGTGGCCTTAAGGTTTTCAGCTTCTATCGCCGGAGGGTTCGGAAAGTCGACTGGCCTTGGTCTCCGCGGCGCCGTGTTTTTCAGTCAGGGTGTGTGGATGGCTGCCTCTAGGTGGGAGTTGGCGCCACTCGTTCGGAGGTGAAGATGCCAAGAGCCGCTGCTCACGAATCTGAGTCACATCCGCCGCAGTCATCGACGGCGACGGAGCCAGCCGCCTCGCACGAGTCTGGAATCGAATTCCCACGCGTGTTCAGTCGCGAGGGGGTGGATCCGTTCGACGAGCTTGAATGGGAGACACGGTCTGCCGTCATCGGCAACGAGCGTGGCGATGTGGTGTTCGAGCAGCGGGATGTCGATTTTCCGAAGGCGTGGTCCCAGACGGCGACCAACATCGTCGTCTCCAAGTACTTCCGCGGTCAGCTCGGCGCCCCAGAGCGTGAGCGGAGCGTGCGCCAGCTGATCGGACGTGTGGTCGAGACGGTCACGACATGGGCCGAGTCGCAGGACTATTTCGCTAGCGCCGAGGATCTCAGTGCCTTTAGCGACGATCTGAAGCATCTGCTCGTCCAGCAGAAGGCCGCGTTCAACAGCCCCGTGTGGTTCAACTGCGGGTTCGAGCCGTCGCCCCAGTGCTCGGCCTGCTTCATCAATTCCGTCGATGACACGATGGATTCGATCCTGACGCTGGCGAAAACCGAAGGCATGTTGTTCAAGTTCGGCTCGGGAACCGGCACCAATCTGTCCGCGATCCGATCGTCCCGCGAAGCGCTGGCCGGCGGCGGGACCGCGTCCGGTCCGGTCTCCTTCATGAAGGGGTACGACGCGTTTGCCGGCGTGATCAAGTCTGGCGGTAAGACCCGCCGGGCAGCCAAGATGGTGATTCTCAACGCCGAGCACCCGGACATCGTCGACTTCATCAATTGCAAGGTCGACGAAGAACGGAAGGCGTGGGCGCTGATCGACGCCGGGTACGACGGCTCGTTTACGGGGCCGGCGTATGCGTCCGTCTTCTTTCAGAACTCCAACAACAGTGTCCGGGTGACCGATGACTTCATGCGGGCGGCGCTTGACGGCGGCGAGTGGCGGACACATGCGATCACCGACGGCCGCGTCATGGATTCGTACAAGGCCCATGACCTGCTCCACATGATTGCCGAAGGGACGTATGTGTGCGGCGACCCGGGCATGCAGTTCGACACCACCATCAACGATTGGCACACGTGTCCGAACACCGCGCGTATCAATGCGTCGAATCCGTGCTCCGAGTACATGTTTCTCGACGACTCGGCCTGCAACCTCGCCTCGCTCAACCTCATGCAGTTCGTCAAGGAGGACGAGCCGGGTGAGTTCGACGTCGAGGCCTTCCGCGCCGCGGTGCGCACGCTGATTACGGCGCAGGAGATTATCGTCGGGAACGCGAGCTACCCGACCTCGTCGATTGGGCGCAATAGCCACGACTATCGACCGCTCGGCCTCGGGTACGCCAATTTGGGTGCGCTCCTCATGTCGCGGGGTGTGCCCTACGACAGCGACGAAGGACGCGACTACGCGGCGGCCATCACGGCGCTGATGACCGGCGAGGCGTATGCGCAATCCGCCCGGGTCGCCCGCGATTGCGGTGGACCGTTCGACGGCTATGCGACGAACGAAGAGCCTTTCCTTCGCGTGATGCGCAAGCATCGCGCCGCCATGAAGGATGTCGAGGCCTCGCACGTGCCGTCGGACTTGTACCGCGCGGCCGATGAGGCGTGGAGAGACGCCGTCGAGCTCGGTGAAGCGCACGGATTCAGGAACGCGCAGGCCACCGTGCTGGCGCCGACCGGCACTATCGGTTTCATGATGGATTGTGATACCACCGGGGTGGAGCCAGACATTGCGCTCGTGAAGTACAAGAAGCTGGTCGGCGGCGGGCTTATGAAGATCGTCAACCAAACCGTGCCGATAGCGTTGTCGCGCTTGGGGTATGCCGACGATCAGGTCAACGACATCGTCCAGTACATCGACGACCAAGAGACGATCGAAGGGGCGCCGCACATCGAAACCAAGCATTTGGCCGTCTTCGATTGCGCGTTCAAGGCGGCGAACGGATCACGGTCCATCCATTACATGGGACACGTGAAGATGATTGGCGCCACCCAGCCGTTCATTTCTGGCGCCATCTCGAAGACGATCAACGTGCCGACCGATGCGACGGTCGAGGACATCGAGCAGGCGTATGTCGATGCGTGGCGGCTTGGGACGAAGGCGGTCTCGATCTACCGTGACGGCAGCAAACGCACGCAGCCGCTCAACACGGCGCGAGACGCGGCCCAGGAGGTAGTGGCGTCCGTATCGTCCCAGCCGGTGCGCCGGAGGCTGCCGGACGAGCGGCAAGCCATCACCCACAAGTTCGACATTGCCGGGCACGAGGGATACATCACCGTCGGCCTGTTCGAGGACCGTTCACCGGGTGAGATTTTTCTCGTCATGGCAAAAGAGGGGTCGACGATCTCCGGGTTCGCCGATGCCTTCGCCCAGGCGGTGTCGTATGCGCTGCAGTACGGCGTGCCGCTCCAGGTGTTGGTCGACAAGTTCATCCACGTTCGGTTTGAGCCGGCCGGCATCACGAAAAACCCAGACGTGCGCGTGGCGAAATCGATCGTCGACTACATCTTCCGATGGATGGCGACGAAGTTCTTGTCGAACGAAGCTCAGTTTCTCGCCGGGGTCAACGTTCGCGACGACGTTGCCGCAGAAAGTAAAGGTCAACAACTCACGCTCAACGGAGCTGCGGCCGACACCGAGACACCCCCGAAGCCGGACCCGGCCGGGCCGACGGCCGCCACCCCGTTCGCCATTCAGAACGATCAGGATGCCCCGCCGTGCTCAACGTGCGGTGCGATCATGATCCGCAACGGCGCCTGCTACAAGTGCATGAATTGCGGCGCGACGAGCGGCTGCGCGTAGTCCTTATTCTCGACGGGGCTGGCGGCCCCGTCTGAGATTGGACCGGCGTGGGGCGTTCGGGGCCCCTTTTGCAGTACGCTGGCAGTCTCAGTGTTCCTCGTCGTGAATGGACGGCGCCGGAACCCGAGCGATGAGGGGGCCGTACGATGTCCACGCATTCTCGCGCTTCACGATATGTGCTGGTGATCGCGATTGCCGTCACCACGTTCACATCAGCGCAGGTAACCATTTCCGCGCAGTCCTCCGGCGCGTTTGTTCCCGTCACCGACGCGATGCTCCAGGAGCCGGCCCCCGGTGACTGGTTGATGTGGCGCCGCACGCTGGACAGCTGGGGCTACAGTCCACTGGACGAGATCGACCGAGACAACGTCGGTGCCTTGCGCATGGTCTGGTCGCGCGCGCTCACGGACGGGTTCCAGTCGGGCACACCGCTGGCCTACGGCGGCGTGATGTACATGCCGAACCCGAACGATGTCATTCAGGCGATCGATGCGGCGACCGGCGATCTCATCTGGGAGCACCGCCGTCAGGTTCCCGACGACGTCAACGAGTACTTGGGCGGTGAACTCTCGACGAACAATCGAAATATCGCGATCTACGACGACCTCATTATCGACACGAGCGTCGACGACCATGTCTTTGCCCTCTCGGCCGAGACGGGTCAGATGGAGTGGGAGACGCAAGTCCTAGACTACAAAGTCAATCCGGCCACCCAGGGCTCCGGTCCGATCATCGCCGACGGCAAGGTGATCACGGGACGCAGTTGCTCGGCCAAGGGAGGACCGGAAGCGTGCGTCGTGACCGCGCATGACGCGACGACCGGGGCCGAGTTATGGCGGCGGCGTCTGATTCCAGGACCAGGTGAGCCGGGCGACGAAAGCTGGGGCGACGTCCCGTTCGAGGAACGAGTTCACGTCGGCGCGTGGATGGTGCCGAGCTATGACCCGGTCCTCAATCTCGTCTACGTCGGAACCTCCGTCACCGCCCCGGCCCCGAAGTTCATGCTCGGAGGTGTGAACAACAAGCATCTCTATCACAACTCCACGCTCGCGCTCGACGCCAACACCGGGGACATCGTGTGGTACTACCAGCATCTCAATGATCATTGGGACCTCGATCATCCGTTCGAGCGATTGCTGGTCGATACCGTGGTGGCGCCCGATCCGTCGGCGGTGAGCTGGATCAATCCGCGGTTGCGGACCGGGGAGACGCGGCGGGTCGTCACCGGTATTCCGGGAAAAACCGGGGTGGTGTATACCCTCGACCGTGCGACGGGGGAGTTCTTGTGGGCAACGCCGACCGTCACCCAGAACGTCATCAGCGACATCGACGGGGCAACCGGAGCAGTGTCGGAAAACTCGGAAGTGGTCTTCAGCGCATTGGGGCAGGAGGTCTTTGCCTGCCCGACCTGGAACGGCGGGAAGGACTGGGAGGCGGGCGCCTACAGCCCCCTGACCAATACGATGTACATGCCACTGCGGAACACCTGCGCTCGGATGATGGCCGCCACGGAGTTCGAAGACCGACCGAACGAGCCCAACGAGAGTCGCGCGGCGACCTACGCGATTGCCTACCGCCACCAGCTGGCTCCTGGCACCGACAATGCCGGCACCGTGCGGGCGATTTCGGTAGAAACCGGCGAGACGGCCTGGCTCTATGAGCAGCGAACCGCGACCATGTCACTCGTGGCGACCGGGGGTGGACTTATCTTTGGTGGTGACGTCAATGGGCGATTTCGGGCGCTGGACCACGAGACGGGAGAGATACTGTGGGAAATCAACCTCGGGTCGTCGGTCACTGGGTTCCCCATCACGTACGCGGTCGATGGTCGGCAGTATGTGGCGGTAAGTACTGGCTCTGGGGGGACGTCGGCGCACTTTATCGGTTTGACGCCTGAGATTCGCCCTAGCTCGGGGAACAACCTCTTCGTGTTCGCCTTGCCAGATTAGCAGCCATCTCATAAAGGCGCCGGCATTCGGCCGCCGATGCATCCCGCCAGGGGCGGCGTTGGGCGTTGCATGAGCGCGGTCGAATACTACCGGTATTCTCCCTCAGTCTTTGGCCGGGAGCGATATTCCCCTGGTCTGATCTTGGCCCCATCCGAAGTAGGCGAGGGCGACTAGCAGCGCGCTAAATCCGGCGCGCGCCAGTTGGGGCGCGAGCAAGAGCTCACCGTAGACGTGCGGATCATTGTGGAGGCTGATCGACTGAAGCCCGAGGAGGCCGCTGACGGCCAGCGCCAGTCCGCCGGGGAGCGAGACCCGCACCAACGCCGCGGCCAGCGCGAGGACGCCGCCCGAGAGCATCCGCCACAGGTTGGCCCACCACTCGAGCGTGCCCGAGCCGATGAGGTCGGCGACACCGACGACAACGTCGTACACGCCGTAGACCAACATCCCGAGCGCCGCGGCTCTCAGCATGCCCCCTCTTGTATCATGCCGCTTCGGTCAACGACGAGTGATGAATGACGAGTGACGAATGCTGAATGCTAGCCTGCCGTCCGCGCGTCTGAACATGTCGACGGCAGCGGCGACCCTGCTCTCGGCCGTGATAGTCGCCGGGCTCGTCACATCCGCCGTCTCCACCCCCGCGTCGGCGACCGTCGCGACCCAGTCGGGCACCGACGAGTCGTTCGACCGGGTCCTGAATCTGTACGTGCGCGACGGATTGGTGTACTACGCCGCGCTCCGGGTCACGGACCGGACGCGCATCGACCAGTATGTCGATGCGCGTCGCGCCGCGCCGCCCGGCTTCGAGGGATGGTCGCCGTCGCGCCAGCTGGCCTTCTGGATCAACAGCTACAACGCGATCGTGCTGAAGACGGTGCTCGACCACTACCCGATCCGCGGGTCGTCACCGCTGTATCCGACGAACAGCATCCGTCAGATTGGCGGCGCCTTCGACCGGACGTCACACCAGATTGCCGGCCGACGGCTCACCCTCGACGAGATCGAGCAGTCGGTGTTGGCCTCGTTCGAAGATCCACGGGTCTTCCTGGCGCTGGGACGCGGCGCCGTCGGGAGCGGCCGGCTGCGGAGCGAGACGTACAGCGGAGCGACGCTCGACCTTCAGCTCGCGGCGGTCGTCGAGGAGTTCGCGACCGAACCGTGGGGCGTCGTCCTCGACCGACTGGGAGCCGTCGTGCAGGTGAACCCGATCTTCGGGTGGCGCGAGTCCGAGTTCGTCGCGGCGTATGCCGACCATGGCTGGACGGATTCTGGACGGACGCCGCTCGAGCGAGCGATTCTGAATCTGATCGAGCCGGTGCTGTTTCCCAGCGAGCGGGTGTTCCTCGCAAAGAACATGTTCAGCCTTGGATATCAGGAGTTCGATTGGCGTCTCAATGATCTGACCGGCGGGAGACCATAACACTTTGGATTTACGACTGACGGACAAGGTGGCCATCGTCACCGGCTCGAGCCGCGGACTTGGATTCGCGTCAGCGCGCGCGTTACTCGACGAGGGTTGCCGAGTGGTGATCTGCGCCAGAGGCCAAGAGCGCTTGGAGGCGGCGGCCGGCGCGCTCCGGCACGCGTCATCGGCGGAGCGCGTGCTTGCCGTGCGTGCGGACCTGGCCGTGGCCGACGATGTCGCCGTGGTCGTCGAGCGTGCCACCGAGACGTTTGGAGGGCTCGACATCCTGGTCAACAACGTCGGACGCGCCGGCGGCGGCGGGGTGGTCGAGGCGACCGACGAGGAGTGGAGCGCGGCGCTCGACGAAACGCTCTTTCCCGCGATCCGCGCCTCGCGCCTCGCGGTGCCCCATCTTCGACGCCGCGGCGGCGGCGTGGTCATCATGATTGCGTCGATTTGGGGTCGCGAGTCGGGCGGCCGCATGACCTACAACGCCGTCAAGGCGGCGGAGATCAGCCTGGCGAAGTCGATGGCCCAACAGCTGGCCGGCGACAACATCCGGGTCAACAGTGTGGCACCAGGCTCGATTTCGTTCCCCGGCGGGTCGTGGTACCGGCGTCAGCAAGAGGACCCCGACGGTATGGCGACGTTTGTCCGGGAGAATCTGCCGTTCGGTCGGTTCGGTCGGGTCGAAGAGGTCGGTGCCGTCGTCGCCTTCCTCGCCTCCTCGCGCGCCAGCTGGATCAGCGGCGCCTGCGTCACCGTCGACGGCTGCCAGTCACGCTCGCTGTTCTAGAGCGTTTTGCACGTTCGTGTCGCCGCTCGGTCGCCAGACGAGCAGGTTCGAACGGAATGGCCCAGCGAGCGGCCCAGTATTGGTCTCTCTCGAAATCCGCGTCGTCACGGCGGCGGCGGTGCTGCTCTCAGCGGCAAGGTGGCGGTTCCTCCGACTGATTTCTCCGAGAGACCAACTGCTGCGCCGCCCCGAACCTGCAGTCACTGCCGGTACGAAGCCGTCACACACTCGCGAGACACGGGTCGCGTTCGCGGTGCACCATGAGCATCGTGGCGATGATCCGGTGACGGCGCGACGCCTCGCGCGTCGCGCCGTCACCATGGATGCGCGGCCAGGCTACAAACGCGCGGTCGAGCATCGATTGGCTCGATTGGAGTGCAAGATTGCGAGTGGTAGTGCCGGTTTGTTGCGCCCTGCGCCCTGCGCCCTGCGCTGTTCCGGAGAATGTCAGCGCTTCACGCGCTGCTGCTTCTTGCGGCTCTCGAGGGTCACCGTGCCGTATTTCTTGGTGAAGCGCTCGACGCGACCCTCCGTGTCGATCAGCTTCTGGCGCCCGGTAAAGAACGGGTGGCAGTTGGAGCAGATTTCGAGGTGCAGCTCCGGCTTGGTCGAGCGGGTCTTCCAAGTGGCGCCGCACGCGCACCGAACGTCGACCTCATGGTATTCCGGATGAATGCCTGCTCTCACGGTCTGCTCCTTCGAGTGTGCCCGAACATCCCATTATAGCAAGGCCCGAACCGCCGTCCAGACGGCCTGGAGACCGGCCCCCGTTTTGCTCGACGTCGCCAGGACCGCGTCACCCAGGGCACGTTCGTGCTCGCGTGTCGATTTGGCCTGGGCGTTGCGGCTCATCCGATCGTTCTTCGTCGTGACGATGACGGTGGGGAAGTCATGGTGGCGGACCCACGCGTGCGTGGCCAAGTCGCTGTCGAGGCCCGGATGTCGGCCGTCGATGACCAGCATGACGCCCGCGAGCCTCCGGCGGTCGGGCGGTGCCGGGATCCTCCCGTCATCCGCCGTCTGGGCCATCTGGGCGAAAAAGCCGTCGGTCATGGCGTCGAACTCACGACGGGCGTCCACTCCGCCTCGGGCGAAGCCATAGCCTGGAAGGTCGGCCAGCGTGAGCCGGAGCGGTTTCATACGCGCCGAGGTCGCGGCCCGTACCGCGTAGAGATTCACCAGGCGAGTCGTGCCCGGCTTCGCCCCCGCCCGCGCGATACGACGGCGAGCGAGGGCATTAATGAGGCGTGACTTTCCGACGTTGGAACGGCCGACCATGGCGACCGTTGGCCCGAGGTCGGGCGGCAGGCGCCCGCCCGCGGCCACGCTGGTCAGAAAGTCGGCGTCGAGGATCTTCACCGGCCTGTCCCGAGCGAGTTCGTTCGACGACTCGACGAACGAGTCGATGTCTGGCTGGGGCTAGTGGGTAAGCTGGTCGTCCGCCACCGCGTCGACGTCCGGCAGCCGTGGACCGAACGGCTCGGTGAGCGCGATCTTGAGGACCTCATCCATCGTATCAACCATATAGAGGTCGAGGGCGTCGAGGACCGCCTTCGGAATGTCGGCGAGGTCCTTCTCGTTGTCCCTCGGCAGGATGATGGTCGTGAGATTGGCGCGGTGGGCCGCCAGGATCTTCTCCTTGACGCCGCCGATCGGTAGGACCTTGCCGCGCAGCGTGATTTCACCGGTCATCGCGACCTTGCGTCGCGTGGGAATACGCGTGAGCATCGACACCAGTGCCGTGGTGATCGTGATCCCGGCCGACGGGCCGTCCTTGGGAATCGCCCCCTCGGGGACGTGGACGTGGACGTCGGTCTTCTTGTTGAACTCCTTCGGGATGCCGAACTCCTCGGCCTTGGAGCGCACGTAGCTCATCGCGGCTTGCGCCGATTCCTGCATCACCTCGCCGAGCTTACCGGTCAACGTGAGCTTCCCCCTGCCCGGCATGAGCGTCGACTCGGTGAGGAGGAGCTCGCCGCCGGCCTCCGTCCACGCGAGTCCGGTCGCAACCCCGATCTCATCCTTTTCTTCGGCGGCCGTCGGTCGATATCGTGGCACGCCGAGGTATTCGGTGACCTTCTCGCCGGTGACGGCTGACTCGTAGCTCTTGCCCTCGTCGACCACCTTGCGTGCGATCTTGCGGCAGATCGAGGCGATCTCGCGTTCGAGACTGCGAACGCCCGCCTCGCGCGTATAACGGCGGATGATCGTCTCGTAGGCGTCGTCGCTGAAAGTCACGTTCTTCTCGGTCAGGCCGGTGGCCTTCACTGTCTTCGGCGTCAGGAACCGTTTGCCGATCTCGATCTTTTCGAGCTCCGTGTAGCCGGAAAGCGGCAAGACTTCCATGCGGTCGCGTAACGCTTGCGGGACCGTATGCAGGACGTTCGCCGTGCAGATGAACATCACGTGCGACAAGTCGTACTCGACGTCGAGATAGTGGTCGAGAAACGTGTTGTTCTGCTCCGGGTCGAGCACCTCGAGGAGCGCCGACGACGGATCCCCACGGAAGTCCATCGACATCTTGTCGACTTCGTCGAGGAGAAACACTGGGTTGATAGTGCCGGCCTTTTTCATCATCTGGATGATTTGGCCCGGAAACGCGCCGATGTACGTTCGGCGGTGCCCCCGGACCTCGGCCTCGTCCCGCACCCCGCCGAGTGAGAGCCGCACGAACTTGCGGTTGGTCGCCCGCGCGATCGATTTCGCGAGTGACGTCTTGCCAACTCCCGGCGGGCCGGTCAGCGTCAGGATGGTGCCTTTCGGTTTTCGCACCAGCGACCGGACGGCCAAGAATTCCAGAATCCGGTCTTTGATCTTATCGAGCCCGTAGTGGTCTTCGTTCAGGATCGTCTCCGCGCGGCCGAGGTTACGGCCTTCCCGACTCCGCTTAGACCACGGCACCGCGATCAGCCAATCGAGGTAGTTGCGGGAAACAGTTGACTCAGCGGACATCGGCGGCATCGCCTCGAGCCGCTTGAGCTCCTGGATCGCCTTTTCCTCGGTGTCGCGCGGCATCTTGCTGTCTTCGATCTTCTTGCGAAGCTCGTCGACCTCGTTGCCGCGGTCCTCCTT
This sequence comes from Vicinamibacterales bacterium, assembly GCA_963662965.1. Lineage (GTDB taxonomy): Bacteria > Acidobacteriota > Vicinamibacteria > Vicinamibacterales > UBA8438 > DTWD01. The sequence continues at coordinate 3,385,906 of OY759970.1, forward strand.
GCGACCCAGCTCCTTCTGAATCGCCTTCATCTTCTCGTTAAGGTAGTACTCCTTCTGCGCCTTTTCCATCTGCTTCTTGACGCGCGATTGGACCCGGCGATCCACCTGGAGCTTGTCGACCTCGGTTTCGAGGATGGTGGCGATGCGTACGAGGCGCTCGACCGGCGAGATGATTTCGAGCAGGTTCTGTTTCTCGTCGACCCCGACCACGAGATGCGCGGCGATCGTGTCGGCCAGCTTACTCGGGGCATCGACGCGCACGGCGGCGATCATGGCGTCGTACTGGAGGTTGTTCGAAAGCTTGACGTACTGCTCGAACAACGACACCACCTTGCTCATGGTGCTCTCGACATCCTCGCTCGACTCGGTCGGCTTGACAAGGATCTTCGCCACCACGCGGTAGAACCCCTTGTCTTCCTTCCATTCGATCGTGCGGGCACGATCCACGCCTTCGACCAACACTTTGACGTTGCCGTCCGGGAGCTTGAGGCTCTGGACGATGTTGGCCACGCACCCCATCGTGTAGATGTCGTTGGGACTCGGGTCGTCGTTGGCCGCGTCCTTCTGGGCGGCCAAAAAGATGCGCTTGTCCTGAGACAGGGCATGCTCGAGGGCCCGTGTCGATGACGGCCGTCCGATGACGAACGGCATCATCATGTGCGGGAAGACCACGACATCGCGCAGCGGGACGATCGGAAGAGTTTCGTAGGATTCCATGCAGTCGGTGATTCGCGCCGGTTACCCAGTCTTTTCGATAAGAGTAATGGGTTTGTCCTTCGTCAGGACAGCTTCGCGTGTGATCACGCACTCGGACACCTTCTTATTGCCCGGCAGCGTGTACATGATGTCGAGCATCAGATCTTCGATGATCATCCGGAGCCCGCGCGCTCCAATCTTGCGTTCGAGTGCCGCCTCGGCGATCGCCTCGAGCGCGTCATCCGTAAATCGAAGCTTCACGTTCTCGTACTCGAACAGTCTCTGATACTGGCGCGTGATGGCGTTGCGAGGCGTGGTCAGGATCTTGACCAACGCCTCGCGATCGAGCTCGTGCAGGGTGCCTTGGACCGGCAGTCGGCCGACGAACTCCGGGATGAGACCGTATTGGATGAGATCCTCGGGCTCGACGTTCTGGAGCAGCGAGCCGACGTTCGTCTGGCGTGACGACTGGATGTCCGCCCGAAAACCAAGCGTTTTGCGCCCGAGGCGTCGCTGGATCATTTTGTCGAGGCCCACAAAGGCGCCACCACAAATGAACAGCACGTTGGTCGTGTCGATCTGGAAGAACTCCTGGTGCGGATGCTTCCGGCCACCCTGTGGTGGGACATTGGCGACGGTGCCTTCGAGGATCTTGAGCAGGGCCTGTTGAACACCCTCGCCGGAGACGTCACGCGTGATCGACGGGTTTTCGTCTTTCCGGCAGATCTTGTCGATCTCGTCGATGTAGATGATGCCCTGCTGGCACTTCTCGATGTCGCCACCCGCCGCCTGCAGCAGCTTGAGAATGATGTTCTCGACGTCTTCACCGACGTAGCCGGCCTCGGTGAGCGTCGTCGCGTCGACGATCGTGAAAGGCACCGACAGCAAACGCGCCAGCGTTTGCGCCAGCAGCGTCTTCCCGGTGCCGGTTGGCCCGACCAGGAGGATGTTCGACTTCGCGAGCTCGGTGTCGTGCCGGCTCTTTGACTGCTTCTGAATCTCGACGCGTTTGTAGTGGTTGTAGACGGCAACCGCAATCTTCTTCTTGGTCGCTTCCTGGCCGATGACGTATTGGTCGAGGAACTTCTTGATTTCAGCCGGGATCGGGAGACTCGACCGGAGCTCGCCCTTGTTCTCGAACCGATTGTCATCCGCGATAATGTCGTTGCAGACCTCGACGCATTCATCGCAGATGAAGACGGTTGGACCGGCGATGAGCTTGAGGACATCGTTCTGATCTTTGTTGCAGAACGAACAACGGAGGATCTCACCGTCGGTGCTCTTTTTCGCCATGTCTGTCGGGTCCGCTCGCGCTACGCGCGCTCGCGGATCACATCATCAATAATACCGTATTCGCGGCTCTGCTCGGCGCTCATGATGTAGTCGCGTTCCGTGTCCTCGCCGATCCGCTCGAGCGACTGTCCCGTATGGTGGGACAGGATCTCGTTGAGTCGCTCACGTGTGCGCAGAATTTCCTTCGCGTGGATGTCGATATCGGTAGCCTGCCCGCCCAGCCCGGTCATCAGCGGCTGATGAATCACCATGCGCGAGTTGGGCAGAGAGAACCGTTTACCCTTCGCGCCGGCGGCCAGCAGCACCGCCGCCATCGACGCCGCCTGGCCGATACAGGTCGTCTGCACGTCCGGCTTAATGAACTGCATCGTGTCGTAAATGGCAAGCCCGGCTGAGATGACGCCGCCCGGGCTGTTGATATACAGCATGATGTCGCGGTCTGGATCCTCGGCCTCCAGAAACAGCATCTGCGCGATCACGAGATTGGCGAGCCCGTCGTCAATGCCCGATCCAACAAAGATGATGCTGTCTTTGAGCAGCCGCGAGTAGATGTCGTACGCACGCTCGCCGCGGTTGGTCTGCTCGACCACCATCGGAATCAGTTGTGATGTCGGTTCGGGCTTGCTGCTCACTCATCACCTCGGTCGTGCTGGGGCGTGATGTGGATGGGGAGCGCGCCGGACGTGGTACCGTGAGAGCCGAAACTCACGCGACGACGATGGTAGCACGCGACAATAGGAAGTCAATCGCCTTCTCCCGTCGTAAGCTGGTCGTGAGTCGGTCGACGCCCCCCTCCTTTTCGACGAGCGCGCGGACGGCCGACGCCGTTCGTCCGCTGGCCTCTGCTTGTCGCTCGATTTCCTGACTGACGTCGTCGTCGGTCACGTCGATGGCTTCACGTGACGCGATCGCGTCGAGGACCAACGTGCTGCGCACGGTGTCGGTGGCCGCCGCGCGCTGTTGTTCGCGAAACGCATCCCAATCGATGTTGGCCTCACGCGGGTCGATGCGTTGACCCAACATGTGACGCGCGAGCTGCTCGACGCGCCGCTCAACTTCATGGTCAATCAGTCCGTCCGGCACCTCCACCCTCACCCGGCCGGCGAGTTGGCGGAGCAGGTCGTTCCGCACGTCGTTCTTGGTTTTGTGTTCAGCATGGGTAGTGAGGTCGTCCTCGACCCGCGCCCGTAGCGCGGCGAGGTCGTCGAAGTCGCCGGCCTGCTTCGCAAACTCGTCGTCCAGCGCCGGGACCACCCGCCGGTGCAGGCCCTTGACCTCGATGTCGTAGGCGGCTTCCGCGCCAGCCAACGACGAGACCTCGTACGAGTCCGGGAATGTCACAGTGAACGACTGCGTTGCACCGACCTCGAGGCCGAGAAGCTCATCGTCGAAGCCAGGAGGATTGACCTTGTTGCCCATCTCTACCGAGACGTCCTGGTGCTGCTCGGGTTTGCTCGACGGCGCGTCGTCGCCCACGCCCGTAGCGGCCGGTTGGCTCACGAGTCGGCGTTCGAGGTCGAGGGTCACGGTGTCGCCCTGCTCGACGCCCCGCCCATCCACTGGTTCCAGTCGGGCGGCTCGCTGTCGCAGTTGCTCCATCGCTTTATCGACCGCCTCCTCGTCGATCGCCACCGGTGTTTGTCTCAGCGTGAAGCCGTCGTAGCTCCCGGGGTCGACGTCCGGAAGCGTTTCGAACGTGGCGGTGAATGTCAGCGGTTTCCCTTCATCGACGTCGACGTCTCGAATCTCGGGGGTGGCCACCGGCGTCACGCCCTCGGACGACAGCGCGTCGTCGACCGCCTTCGCCACCAGGTCCTGCGCCACATCGTGAAGGATCTGATCCAGAAACCGCGTCCGAATCACATGGGCAGGGACTTTCCCCGGCCGAAACCCGTGGATTTTCGCCGAACGCCCGTAGCGCTTCGACAGCCGGCCAATGGCTTCGTCCACCGTCGCTGTCGGAATCTCGACCGTCAACTCCTGACGGCAATCGCTGATGTTCGTGAATTCGGTCTTCATGCGAAAGCGTGCTGTGTGTGGGATGGTGCGAAAGGGGGGAGTTGAACCCCCATAGCCTTGCGGCTACCGGATCCTAAATCCGGCGCGTCTGCCAATTCCGCCACTTTCGCATCAACGCGGGCGCCGCACGACTCACTCCGTTCACGTTCCGCACGCACATCAGGCTAGTATACCGGTCGACCGAACGCGCCGTGTTTGACTGGCTGGACCGTCCTTCTGGTACTATCGAGGGCAGCGCGCGTCGATCTGAAAGGATGTTCGTGATGTCTGCAGCTCCGCCGGACACCGACTCTGTCGTCGACCGACAGCAAGCCATCCAGGCGTATCGAGACAACCGAGCACGCACGCTGGCGCTCTTCGAGATGTTGGCTCCGGACGCGTACTATGACACACCGATCCCGCTTCGCCATCCGGTCGTGTTCTATGAAGGCCATATTCCGGCGTTCGCGGTTAATTCGTTTCTCAAGAAGGGACTCGGGCATCCCGGCCTGGACTCCGATCTCGAGCGGCTGTTCGCCCGCGGGATCGACCCCGCCGACCAGACGGCGGCCGGCACGTCGGCTATCGAACAGGCCGCCTGGCCGACCCGTGACGAGGTCCGTCGTTATACCGCGCGCGCCGATGACATCATCCTGAACGCGCTCAAGTCCGACACGATCGAGAGCGACCGCAACGCCGTGTTGCGTCGGGGGCAAGGTGTGTTCACGATGCTCGAGCACGAGGTGATGCATCAGGAGACGTTGCTCTATATGTGGCATCGGTTCGAGCTCGAAAGGAAACAACGGCCCGCTGGATACGAGCTCGTCGGGGTCAATACGTCTGTTCCGTCCACGCGGAAGATGGTGGCCATTCCTGCCGGTCGGGCCACCCTGGGGACCGCGGTCACCGACGTGGTCTTTGGCTGGGACAATGAGTTTCCGACGCATCGTGTTGACGTGCCCCGGTTCGCGATCGACGAACACGATGTGACCAACGCCGACTTTCTCGCGTTCGTCGAGGCGGGCGGCTACGACGATGCGGGCCTCTGGACGCAGCCGGCCTGGACTCGTCTGGCGGAGACGGGCCGCCGGCATCCACTGTTCTGGGAGTCGATCGATGGCGATTGGCACTGGCGCGGGATGTTCGATCGTGTTCCGCTCCCGCTCGCCTGGCCGGTCTACGTGACCCACGACGAGGCCTCCGCGTTCGCGCGGTGGAAGCGGCTGCGTTTGCCGACGGAAGCCGAGTTCCATCGTGCCGCGTATGGCACCTCTGAGGGGACCGAGCGGGCGTACCCGTGGGGTGATCAGGCGCCCGATCCGACGCGCGGCAACTTCGACTTTCACCGCTGGGACCCGGTGCCGGTCGGGTCGCACCCAGACGGCGCCAGCGCCTGGGGCGTGCACGATCTCGTCGGGAACGGCTGGGAGTGGACATCGACGGCGTTTGAAGGCTTCCCGGGATTCGAGATCATGGCGTCGTATCCCGAGTACTCGGCGGATTTCTTCGATGGGGATCACTTCGTGGTCAAGGGGGCGTCGCCGGCGACAGGCCGGGACCTGATACGACGTAGCTTTCGCAACTGGTTCCGGCCGAGCTATCCGTATATGTACGCGACGTTCCGCTGCGCGCGGGATGTCACGTAAGTAATGGCTGTCTCGCGGAGTGAAACCAGGCCGCTGGAGGTCGACGACGCTCTCGTGCGAGACGTCGTCGCGGGGCTGACCAGCGAACCGAAGCGGCTGCCGTCGAAGTACCACTACGACGCCTTGGGATCGCAGCTCTTCGAAGCGATCTGTGAGCTCCCGTGGTATACCATTACCCGGAGCGAGCGTGCCCTTCTGGCCCGCGAGCGCGGCGACATCATCGGTCGGCTCGGGACACCGGCGACGATGATCGAGCTTGGCGGTGGCAGCGGCGAGAAGATCGCGCTCCTCGCCGACGGCCTCGCGGCCGAGCAGCGTCCGACGGCGATTCACCTCATCGATATCTCCAAGACCGCGCTCGAGCTGGCGACGCGAACGCTCGGCGGCTATGGCTCGGTATCCGTTGTCCAACACGAAGCGACGTACACGGAGGGGTTACGCGCGGCGGTGCACGCGCTCGGTCACGGCCAGCCCGCGATGGTGCTGTTCCTCGGGTCCAATATCGGGAACCTCAGCGCCGACGCGACGAACCTGTTTCTGGCGAACATCCGGGAACGGCTGCGGCCCGGAGACAGTTTTCTGGTCGGTGCCGACTTGGTGAAGGCGGAGGCTGATCTCGTGGCCGCCTACGACGACCCGCTCGGCGTGACCGCATCGTTCAATCGCAATCTCCTGGTGCGGATCAACCGCGAGCTCGACGCCGACTTTGACGTGGCGCAGTTCGTCCATCGGGTCGTCTGGAACGCGCACGATTCGAGCGTCGAGTCGTATCTGGTGAGCCAGCGAGAACAGACGGTGTGCATCACCGGCGCGGGATGCTGCATCCGTCTCTCCGAGGGCGAGGCGATTTGGACCGAGAGCTCTCGCAAGTACGAGCCGGAACAGATCGTGTCGATGGGAGAGGCGGCCGGTTTTCGGCGGTGCGCCCAGTGGATTGAGTCGAGTGCCGCGTTCGCCCTCACGTTGTTCGAGGTGTCATGACCGCCGAGGCCCGCCCACGCGACGCCGGCATCCGGTTCCTCCTCGCCGGGGCGTGTCTCGTTGTGATCATTGCTGGGCTGCGTGCGGCGGCGCCGATCATCCTGCCGTTCCTGATCGCCGTGTTTCTCGCGGTCGTCAATGTTCCGTTGATGAATTGGCTAGTGCGCATTCGCGTGCCGAAGCCGGCGGCGGTGCTCTTGACGATTCTGATGGCCGTGTCGATCGTAGCCGTCCTGGTGGCGGTCATGGCGACCTCGTTGAATCAGCTGACGGTCGTCGCACCCACCTACCAGGAGCAGTTTCAGCAGTTGGCCGTCTCGGCCATCGCGACCGCGGAGCAATACGGACTACCCGCCGACCAGTGGACCGCGGCGGTGGCGCCGTCCGGCCTGTTCGACTTGATGGGCGGGGTGATCGGCAACACGTTACGGGCGGTCGGTTCATTCCTGTCGAACAGCTTTCTCGTGTTGCTGACCGTCGTGTTTATTCTGTTCGAAGCCGCCGGCTTTGGCACGAAGCTCAAGATTGCGTTCGGCGAAGGGAGCGATCCGTTCGGTCCGATGACCCGGATGGCGTCGCAGGTCCAGAACTACCTCGTGGCGAAGACGGCGATCAGCGCCGCGACCGGCCTGGTCGTCGGCATCTGGGTCGGGGTGATGGGGCTCGACTTCCCGCTGCTGTGGGGCGTCCTCGCCTTCATGTTCAACTTCATCCCGAACCTGGGGTCGATCTTGGCCGCCGTGCCCGCCGTCCTCCTTGCCGTCATCCAGCCCGACCTCGGTCCGGTCACCGCGGCCGTGATCGCCGCCGGATACCTCGCGGTGAATCTCGTCTTCGGGAGTTTCCTCGAGCCGACGTTGATGGGTCGGCGCCTGGGGCTGTCGACGCTCGTGGTCTTCATCTCGTTGGTGTTTTGGGGATGGGTCTGGGGGCCAGTCGGTATGCTGTTCTCCGTGCCGTTGACGATGGTCGTCAAGATCGCCCTCGAGAACACCAACGAGTTCCGCTGGGTGGCGGTGATGCTCGACGCCAATCCGTCGGCGTCGAGCAAGGCGTAACCCCGCTTCCAGCGCCTCGGCGATCTGGTGCCCGGAGGGTCTCCGGCGTCACCCTCAATCAGTAAAGCGTTTTGAGCCCCTTGAACATGGGGAAGTGCTTCAAGTTCGTCGTCTTCAGCTCGGCCTTGAGCTCCAGAGCCAGCCCGGTCACGACCGCCCGCGGAATGAGCTCGGTCGCCGCGGTAGGCCGCCCCCGCAGATGATCAACGAGCACCGACGTGTCGAGCACCAGTCGCATCACTCCCTTCCTGAGACTCGCGAGAGGCGTTTCGATCCCCGGATGCGCTCGACGTACTACGCGCCACTCTCCGGAAAGCCCACCCAGGAGCCAGCCGTCCGTCGAGCGATGCGCACCTGACCGGATCTGCTCATCTCACGGCGACGGTGGTAGGCGCTGTCGATGGCCGCGCGGATGAGCTCGGAGATCGTCCGGCCGCCTTGCTGCGGCTTTTCAGGAGACGTCCCTGTTCTTCGGTGAGGTAGATCTGCGTGCGCCGCATGATGTATGAAGGATACATCGGTCGGCAACGCACGAAGCGCCGCGGGCCGTCTGCCAAGCGTAGGTGCAAGCTCGTCCGCTGGCGGCTTCGGGGCGGTTTTCAGCCATGCGGACGTCGCCTCGCCTCACGGCGTCCGGAGCGATGCCACGCCCGCGGCTGCGCCTCCAGGATCGCTGCTGTCTACGCTACGACGCGTCTTTGGCGTGACTGGCGCGGAGCGATTTCAGCGCCTCGAGGTGCTCCACGTAGGCGGAGCGGGCCTCGAGGAACTGCGCGTGGGTGAGGCCGAGCTCGCTCGAGATCTGGCGGGCCTGTCCCTCTTCGACCACCGTAATCGAGTCGTCGGCGGCGGAGACGGCGAATACGCACTCGAGCAGCTCGAGCCGCTGCTCGGTGGTCGAAAGCTCGCGGAACCGGCGCGTCACCACATAGTTCTCGGTGCCGCCGAACAGGCGCACCTGATTCTTGGCGATCTCGACGACGAGGACGGCCTGCGCTTCCGGGAGATGTCCGAGCAGCTGTAGGATGTCCTGCATCTTTTGCGTTTCGTCGTTGCTGAAATGGGAGTCGGCATGGGCGACACGGCCGAGCACATACGCCAACGATGCGAGATAGAGCGCGCGGTCGTCGGGGAGCGCGTCAAGCTCGCCAGCGATGCGCCGGATGGCCTCCCCTTCGCTGGGGGCACGGTCGGGCGCGCCGTCGTCCGATCCGACGAGTCCCAGAAGCTTCAGAATGCTCACGGCGCCTCCCGCGTCGCTGCTGACAAGTCCTCGATGAACGCTGTCGCGACGGCTCGCGGCCCGTCGCCATGCTCATCGACCTGGAGGTTGAGTTCGCGCATCCGGGCGGCGTCGATTGTGCCGTCGAGCCGCGACAGCGCCTCCACGACGGCCGGCGCTTCCCGCGACAGCCTGGCGCCCACCAACACGATCGCATCATACGGGGGAATGGCGCTTCTGTCGTCGTCCAGCACCACGAGGTCGTAGGCCGTGATCCGTCCATCGGATGAGAAGGCGCTGATGACATCGACGGCGCCGGTCGCGGCCGCCTGATACATCAGCGACGGGTCCATGGTGCGCTCCTCGCGGAACGGAAGCTCGTACCGGGCCTGAATCGCCGTCCACTCGGGTCTGGCAAAGAACTCGTAGTCGCCGCCGATGACCAGGGTCTCGGCGTGGGGTTCGAGGTCGCTCACGGTGCGCAGATCAAGGCGACGTGCGTCCTCTGACCGCACCGCCAGCGCGTAGGCGTTTTCGAACCCGAGCGCGGCAGCCACGCCGATACCGTGTTCCTCCTGGAGAAACCGGCGGACGCCGTCGAGCACCTCGCCGCGAGTGCCCTGGAGGTCGCCGCGTCCCATCTCGTTGGCCCAAAGCGTTCCGGAGTAGTCGACGTAGATGTCGATCTCGTCCGCGTCGAGGGCATCGAATGCGACAATGGAGCCGAGCGACTGCACCAGCTCTGTCCGGCGGCCGGTTTCCTGTTCGATCCAACGGGCGATCGCGGCGCTCAAGATGTACTGCTCGGTGAACGTCTTTGACCCGACGACGATCGGGCGTTCGCCACCTCTGACCAGCGGCGCGGCAAAGGTGAGGCCGGCGTAGCCGTAGAGCGCCCCGACGATCGACAACGTGGCGATGAGCTGACCGCGCCGTCGCTCGGTGATGCCAATCTCGACGGCGCGCACGAGCCCGTCGAGGACGAGCGCGAGGCCGGCCGCGGCGACACAGCCGACGAGCACCGCCGCGTAGTTGCGCGTCTGCAGCCCACTAAAGATGTAGTTCCCCAGGCTCGTCGCGCCGACCGGCGTCGACAGGGTCGCGATGCCGACGATCCAGACCGTCGCGGTCCGGATGCCGGCGACGATCACCGGCATCGCCAACGGGAGCTCCACCATCATCAATTGCTGCCGGGTGGTCATGCCGACGCTGCGCGCGGCTTCCTTCAGCGACGGATCAACGCCGGAGATGCCGGTCACCGTGTTGCGCAGCACGGGAAGCACGCCGTACAGCGTGAGCCCGACGATCGCGGGGAGGAATCCGATACTCTGCAGCTCGAGCGCTGCGAGGAGCGGCACCATCATCGCGAGCAGGGCCAGGCTCGGCACGGTCTGGATGACGCCGGCCACCGCGAGCGCCGGCCGCTCGAGCCATGCCACCCGGGTGGCGGCGATACCGAGCGGCACGCTGCTGATGGTGCTCAGCAGCAGCGCCAGTAGCGTCAACTGGAGATGGGCGGTCAAGTAGCCCGGCAGGAGGGAGAGCTGCTCGGTCATTTAACCTGCCCCCGCCGGCGAGTCGACGGTCAAGGCGTCGACCACGGCCGCGTGTCGACGTGGCGTGCTCATCAGCCGCTGCACATACTCGTCCGCCGGTCGGGTGAGGAGCTCACGCGGCGTCGCGAGTTGGAGCAGGCGCCCGGCGTGCATGACGCCGATCCGGTCGCCGAGGGTCAGCGCTTCCGTCATGTCGTGGGTCACGAACACCGTGGTCAGCGAGAGTGCCTTTCGGATACGAAGAAACGATTCCTGCAGGCGTTCGCGCGTCAGCGGGTCGAGCGCGCCGAACGGTTCATCCAAAAGCATCACCCGTGGTCCGGCCGCCAAGGCGCGAGCCACGCCGACCCGCTGCTGTTGGCCACCGGACAGTTCGCTCGGGCGGCGCCGGCGCATCTCGGCGTCGAGCTCGACCAGCGCACACAGCTCGTCCACCCGCGCCGATATCCGCTCGTCGGACCACCCGAGCAGCGTCGGGGTGACGGCGATGTTCTCGCCGACGGTCATGTGTGGAAACAGACCCACTTGTTGAAACACATACCCGATGCGGCGGCGCAGTTCGTGGGGCGGCAGCTCCGCGGTATTGGTTCCGTCGAGACGAACGGTACCGGAGGTCGGTTCGATCAGCCGGTTGATCATCTTGAGCGTCGTCGTCTTGCCGGAGCCTGAGCCGCCCAGCAGGACCACGATCTCGCCCGCACCAACCGAGAGCGTCACGTCGTCGACGACCGAGACGTCGCCGTAGCGTTTGGTAAGGCGGTCGGCCTGAATCACCGCGGGCTCCTACGACGTCGTCACGCTTGGTCGTCGCTGTCGCGCGGCGCGAACGGCAGCCACGTTTTCACGACTGAGTCGTAGGTCGACTCCCGACCGATCTGGCGTTCGAACTGGTCGAGGCCGGGGTCCGCGCCGTCGGATGGGTCCGTCGGGAGGTCGATGACGAGTGAGTCGAGGAGGGCGGCTGCGGTGCGGGTCGGGGCCGATGCCGGGCGGTCGAGCGCCGCGAGCGACGCGCTCGGCGCCTTGGACGTGGACGCGTTCGGCGGGACGACGTCGTCGAGAAACGTGGCCAGTGGCTCGGTCGAGGGCACGGCTAGCGGCGCCGGCGCGCTCAGCCGCGCGTCGACACTGTCGAGCTCTGCCGGGACGGCGGTGTCGCGACGCTCGGTGGGGGCCTCCGGGAACTGGAGTGCCGTCGAGTCGAAGTCCTGGTCTGTGGAGACTATCGGCGTCGGGGTCTCGACCCGGTCAGCCGGCGGAGCCGAATAGGTCAGTGATGCCACCACCGAACCGCGCCAGACATGGTTACACCGCACGCAACGGAACCACGCCCGCAACATCGAGGCGACTCTCTCGTGAGACGCCTCGATGTTGCAGCGTGGACAGGTTGGTTTCATTATTAGTGGGGACTGACTGCCCGTCACACGATTCCCGCCGACGATGCGCCAGGGCCGCGCACGGCGCGCCCCCGCCGGCACGGTGCGGGGCGCGACGGGGTTCGGGGCAGTAGGCCCCGGCTAGTAAATGCCCTACACGCCAGCCAAATGTTTCAAGACCCCGGTGCTGTCGCCTAGAGTCTCGGTCGGCACGCCAAGCTTGGCGAGCATCGCGAGCTGCAGATTGGTCAGCGGCGTGTCCTCAGCGACCCGCATGTGACGGCCGCCTCTCGTCTTATCCATGCCCACGCCCGTCCCCCCCGCGACCAGGATCGGCAAATTCACGTGCAGGTGCTGGTTGCCGTCGCTGATTCCGCACCCATACTGCACCAGCACATGGTCGAGGAGCGTGCCGTCGCCATCGGGCGTCGCCTCGAGCTTGTCCATGAAGTAGGCAAGCTGCTCGATGTGGTGATGATTGACCTTTCCCAGTTTTTCCATCTGCTCCGGACTATTTTGGTGGTGGGACAGCGCGTGATGTGAGTCCGGGATTCCGAGGTCTGGATAGGTACGCGGGCTCACTTCCCGCGACAGCATGAAGGTAATCACGCGGGTCAGGTCGGCTTGGAATGCCACCACCTGCAAGTCGAACATCAGCTTGGCATGTTCGGCAAACGTGTCGGGGATCCCACCCGTCGGTCGGGCAAGCTCGGGCAGTTCCTTGTCGCTCTGCGTCTCGGCTACCTGTATCCGTCGCTCGATGTCGCGGATGGCGTCGAGGTACTGCGTCACTTTGGCGCGGTCACCCGGCCCCAAGGTCTTCCCAAAATCAGCCACCTCGTGCACCAAAGAATCGAGGATGCTGCGGTCTTCCCGGATCCGCGCGAGGCGCGCCTCCGGCGTCGTGTCATCGGTGTCGCCGAAGAGCCGTTCGAACACGGCGCGGGGCTGGTTTTCCATCGGGAGCGGCGTCGTCGGATTGCGCCACGACAACGTGTTAGCGTAGGCGCAGCTCCACCCGGCTTCACACGCCCCGATCAGCTCGTTCGGATCGATCGCGAGCTCAAGCGAGGTCAGGACCGTATCGGCGCCGAGCGCGCGGGCCGCAATCTGGTCCATCGAGGTCCCGCCCTGGATGTCCGGGCCGTCGGTTTTCTTCGGGTGCACACCGGTCAGAAACGTGGCGGCGGCGCGGACGTGGTCGCCGGTGCCCTCTCCCGGGAGGGGGAAGGCCGGGGCATCGGCCAGCCCACTGACCACCAGGAGCTTGTCTTTGAACTTGTCGAGCGGCGCAAGCGTGACCGGCAGCTCGTCAAGCGCGCCTTCAGCCGCCGGGGTCCACTTGTCCATGATGATGCCGTTCGGCACGTAGCCGGTGAAGAGCCGCCGGACCGGTTTCGCCGCGGAGTTCCGCACCGCAGCGAACGCCGGAACCATGCTGTCGAGCAGCGGCAGCGCGAGCGAGGCTCCGACCCCCCGGAGAAAGGTCCGACGCGGCAGCGATTTCTTGGTGATCATCATGGCGCTGGTGATCTCCTCATCTGAAAAGGCGTGCTCTGCACAATCCCTGCGATAAGTGCTGACCAACGATACTCCTCACGCGCAGCGTCGTCCACGATCTGCCGCACCGCCGGGCCGTCGAACGACTCGACGCCACGGCCGAGCGCGTAGGTCAGCATCTTTTCGGCCACGGTCGTCACGAAGTTGTCGCCCCGGTCGACGAAGGCCTGGCGCAGCTCGGCCGGGCCATTGACGGCGGTGCCGTCCGTCAGCACGCCGCTGGCGTCGACCGGGGCGCCGCCGTCGCCTTCCGTCCGCCATCGGCCGATCCCGTCGAAATTCTCAAGCGCGAACCCGAGCGGATCCATCAGCTTGTGACAGCTCGCGCAGACTGGGTTGGCGCGGTGCTGTTCGAGGCGGTCTCGCACCGAGCGGGGGACGACGCCGGGTTCGTCGTTCTCCTCGAGCGCCGGGACGTCGGCTGGCGGCGGCGGCGGCGGGGTACCGAGGACGTTCTCGAGCAGCCACTTGCCTCGCACCACCGGCGAGGTGCGATGCGGGTACGAGGTGACGGTCAGGAGGCTCGCCTTGCCGAGGAGACCGCGTCTCACGTCCTGAGGGCCGGCCAGCGGCACCCGACGAAAATGGTTGCCGTAGATGCCCGGCATCCCGTAGTGACGGGCGAGCCGTTCATTCACGAACGTGTAGTCAGCGGTCATCAACTCAAGCACGCTCCGGTCGTCCCGGATCTGGCTATCGAGGAACATCGTCATCTCGCGCGCCATCGCGTCGCGCAGGTTCTTGTCGAAATCGGGAAAGAGCTGCGGGTCGGGTGCGACGAGATTAATATTACGGAGATAGAGCCATTGGCCGCCGAAGTTGTCCACCAGCGTGCGTGAGCGCGGGTCGGCGAGCATCCGTCGGACCTCGGTGGCGAGGACCGCCGGGTCGCGAAGCTGGCCGCGCTCGGCGACGTCCAACAGCTCATCGTCGGGAATGCTGCTCCATAAGAAAAATGACAGCCGCGAGGCGAGCTCGACGTCGCTCACGCGATACGCCGTGCCGGCAACCGCATCGGGTGGATCGGATTCCCGTCGGAAGAGGAAGTCCGGGCTGACGAGGATCCGTCGCAGCGCCATTTGGATACCCGAGTCGAAGTCACCGCCGGCCCGGCCCGACTCGAAGAATCCGAGCAGCATGGCGCGGTCGCGCTCGGTGATCGGACGCCGGAACGCACGTCGGGCCAGCGCTGAGATGATCGTCGACGCACAAACCGTCTTGTCTTCTCCAGCGGCTGGGCGGCAGTTGAAGATCCGGCGACGGCTCGGGGTGTCTCCCCGGCCGCTGACGTTGTATGGTCCGCGGAGCTCGACGCTACCGATACCGGGGGGAACGGTCTGATCGCCGGCGTACTCGTAGCTGGTGACCCGGTAGCCTGGGCGCCGCATCCCCTCGAGCACCGCACCCTGATCGATGAAGCTCACCGCGAGGGTGGCCGGCCCGGCCTTCGCCATAAACCGCACTTCTTGGCCGTCGTCCGGATCATTGCGCAGGTCGCGACGCGTAGGCTTGCCGTCGTCATCGAACACCGGGCCGCCGACCGTCAACGATTCCACGAGTGTCCCGTCGAGGCGCACTTCCAGCGCATGCGGCTCGAGCATGCCTCGCATGCGGCCGTCGTAGGTTCGCAGGAGGAAGACTTTGACGACGTAGTCACCATCGACCGGGAACGTGTGGCGCACGGCCAGCCCGCCGCGCGAGGCGAACGGCAGGTCGTCACTGACGCGCGCGTCCTGCCGGAGATGTTTGTCGACCTCGAAGACCTCGGTGGTCGGTTGTCGCAACGGGTCACCGACGGCCAGTCGGCTAATCTTTCGGGCCGCGCCGAGGTAGCGTTCAGTGAGCATCGGCGACACCGAGAGCACGTCGGCGATGTTGTCGAACCCGAAACCCGAGTCGTCGGGTGGGAGCAGCGTCTGCTCGTCGATGTCGAGCGCGAGGAGATCGCGGATCGCGTTCGCGTACTCGGCGCGGTTGAGCCGATGCACGGCGTGCCGGCGCCCGGGATTCGGATTCTCGGCGGCGGCCCGGTCGATGCCATCTTCGAGCCACGCCGTCAGCGCGTCATACGTCGCCTCGTCGGGCCGGGGCCGATCTTGGGGTGGCATCGACCGTGTGCGCAGCTTTCGGATCACCCTTTCCCACGTCTCGGTTTCGCGCGTGTCACGGCCGACCGCGGCGAGATCGAGGCTCTGGAGGCTGAGCCCAGCCGTGAGCGTCCGATCGTTGTGACAGCCGACGCAGTAGCGATTGACGACTTGCCGATTCTGCGCCGCCGCGGTGTCAGCCGTCGGCACCTGAGCCGACCCGGACATCGGAATCAGCACGACCGCGACGGCAAACGCGGCGACCGGGTGAGGGGGGACGAAACGCGTCAGAATGGACGACCTCATGCGGCAAAAGCGGGCACGAATCGCTTGTAAATTGTTCCGTACCCGGTGCATTATCATGATGCCGCTCACGGAGTGTCAAGGAGTACCATGCCCCGTCACACCATGGCCCAGGCGCTGATGTGCACCGCCGTTTTCTTGGCGCTGGTCGCGCCGACGGCGGCACTCGCGATCGAGCTGGACGTCGAGCTGATTGAGGCGGTGAAGGCCGACGACCGAGCGCGCGTCGAAAGGCTCCTCGAGGCGGGTGTCGACGTCAGCGCACCCCAAGGCGACGGTGCCACCGCCTTGCACTGGGCCGTTCATCGGGGCAGCTCGGAGCTGACGACGCTCCTGATTCGCTCCGGTGCGAATGTCGACGCCGTCGACGATCACGGCGTGACACCGCTCGCGCTGGCGTGTCTCAACGGCAGCGCGTCGCTGGTCGAGCGATTGCTTGAGGCTGGCGCCGATCCGGTGCTCGCCCGGGCGACGGGCGAGACGCCGCTGATGACGGCCGCGCGGGTCGGCAATGTCGACGTCGTGCGGCTTCTCAGCGCGGCGGGGGCCGATCCGGCCGCGGCCGAGTCGGTGCGGGGGCAGACGGCGCTGATGTGGGCCGTCGCCGAGAACCACAACGCGGTTGCCGGCGTGCTGCTCGAGAGCGGCGGCGGGGCGACCGCGGCAACGACCAACGGATTCACCCCGCTCCTCTTCGCCGCGCAGCAGGGCAACGTGGAGATGGCGCGTATGCTGCTGGCCGCCGGCGCCGACGTGAACGAATCGGCGCCCGATGGCATCGCGGGCGACACCAACGCGCGGGCGCTCTTCAAGGAAGACACCGACGCGTCGACGCTGATGGTCGCCATCGACAGCGGGCATGCGGAAATGGCGCGTTTTCTGATCGCGGAGGGCGCCGACCCGAATCACAGCGGGGCGGGACGCATGCCGCTACATTCGGCGACGCAGCAGGCGATGCCCGAGGTGGTCCGGACGCTGTTGGCGGAGGGCGCGGATCCCGACGCCCGGCTCGAGAAGCGGATGCCGCTGCTCTCGCGCGCCATTCGGCAAGACAACGGGCTGACGCCGACGACGGTCGGCGCGACACCGTTCTTGCTCGCCGCGAGCTACGGCGACATTGAGATCATGCAGATGCTCGTCGACGCCGGTGCCGACCCGTTCCTGATGACGAAAGACAACACGACCGCCCTCATGGTCGCCGCCGGCGCCGACTACGTCGAGGGACAGGACAAGTACGGACGTCGCTCGTATCCAGAGTTCTTGGAGACGCTGCAGCAGCGCGCGCTGAAGGCGACGAAGGTCTGCCTCGAGCTTGGATTCGACGTCAATGCGGTGAACGACGATGGGCAGACGCCGCTGCACGGCGCCGTCTACATGGGTGGCACCGCGATCGCGCCGTATCTCGTGGAGCAAGGGGCCGACCTCGACGTGATCAACCTCCGCGGGCAGACGCCGTGGATGATCGCCGTCAAAGGGGAGTATCGCGCCGGGTCGTTCTACACACACGAAGAGACGGGCGAAGTGCTCGCGGCGCTGGGCGCCGACACGACGCTCGGCTTCGATCTGGGACGCGACTTCCGCAAGCAGCTCGAAGAGGCGGGGGCCGTTGAGCCTGCTCGGTAGGCAGTTTCTCTTGGTTGGCAGGGCCTGACCCCGCACAGACTTTCCGTGCTCGGACCTAACAGACAGCGGGACGGGGATCCGGTCCTGCGGCGCGAAAAGCCTGCACGGTGCCACCCACCGACGGCAGAGGTCGCCCCTTTCCAGGAGATACCATGCGAGTGATGCTGAAGTACCTTGGTGTCGGCGCGGTTGTCGGCTTCGGTGCTGTGTCGTCGACAGCGTGCGGCGAGTTGGTCGCAAACGCGGAGGCGCAGCGACAGTCCGCGGATTCCCGGGCGGTGATGCTGGCGCGAGCCGACGCGGCGGAGCTCGATACCGAGTACGTCGCACCGCCGGGCGACGCGCTCTCGCACCATATCTCCGGTTTCGCCAAGACGCTCTGTTCGGCCGTCTTCGTCACCGGTCTCGATCCCGACTTCGCGGCCGAAAGCGTCGGGTTCTTCAGCGGACCCTATGAGCACCGGCGTCACGTCACGCAGCGCGACATCGATACCGATGGCCGGCGTATCCATCTGACGCTGCCAAACGGTGTGGTGCGGACCGCGAAGCTCAACGGCGACCATGGCTGTGTCACCTTGCCGGTCGGGGAAGAGGACGTCTTCTTCGACCCGGTCGATATTCGGACCACGCTTCCTGACGCGACGACGACGCCGTGGCCGATGGGCGATCTGCTTCCGGACGCGCCATTGCCGTCCGCGATCGACGCCGACAAGGCCCGACAGGCGGTCGATGCGGCGTTCGAGCCAGCGGACGGTCTTACCGCCGGCTTCGTCATTACCCACAAGGGCCGCATCATCGGCGAGCGATATGGCGACGGCATCACGATGCATACGCCGCTCGAAAGCTGGTCGATGGGGAAGAGCCTGACGGCGACGCTGATGGGGGTGCTGATCCAGCAGGGGGTCTATGAGCTGTACCAACCAGCGCCGGTGCCCGAGTGGCAGACAGCGGGTGATCCACGCCAGCAGATCCGCATCGCCGATATCCTCAGGATGTCCAGTGGCCTGCGCTTCCGTGGTGTGGCCGACCCTGATCTCGATCTGTCGCTCGGGTACCCCGACCACCTCTACGTCTACACCGGCAGCGTGAACTCGTTCGAGTGGGCGGCGACACGCCCGCAGCAGTGGCCACCAAACACCATCGGTCGCTATCGGAACTCCGACCCGGTGTTGACGAATTACCTCGTGCGCCTCGGGGTGGAGGGGCGCGGCGACGAGTATTTGTCGTTTCCGCAACGCGAGCTGTTCGATAAGATTGGGATTCGGGGGATGGTGCTTGAGACCGACCCCTACGGCAACTACTTGCAACAGGGCTACGAGCTCGCCCCGACCCGCGACTGGGCCCGCCTCGGCAATCTGTATCTGCAGGACGGTGTCTGGAACGGCGAGCGGATCCTGCCCGAGGGCTACGTCGACTTCGTCAGCACCGTCGCCCCGGCTTGGAAGGCCGACGGTCGACCGACGTACGGCGGCTTCTTCTGGATCAATGGGACCGGCACCTTTCCGATCCCGCGCGAGGCGTACTACATGTCTGGAGCGGGCGGGCAGAAGACGATCATCATCCCGTCGCACGACCTGGTGGTCGTCCGCCAGGGTCACTACCGCGGGTCCCGTGAAGGGGAGCGGGCGCTCCGCCGCGCGCTGGTGCTGCTGATGGAGGCGGTGCCAGAGAGTTAGCGCCTAATTAGAACGTCTGGGCGTCGGAGAAGCCAAGACCTTGCTTCACCGCGCGATTGTCGACGGGGCGCACGCCGTCCACACCGAGACGCCACTTGTCCATGAACTGACCGGGCCTGACCAGCGCCACGCCCGCCTGCGCCAGATAAGCTTCAAGATCGGGTGACGAGAACGGGCGCGGCATTCCGGCGTCGAACGGCTCCCACAGACCGTCCCAGTGGATCGGGAGATACGCACGCGGCTTCAACACCGGCACGACGAGCTCGGCAATCGGAAGCCCGCCGGTGCCGATCCAGAGGTCAACCGAGTCGAGCTCGGCCTCGTCGAGCGCCGCCCGAAGGTTGTCGATCGGCGCGCCGTAGTCGGTCCCGTCAACCACGATCAGGACGTCGAGGTCGACCGCGCTCGCCGAGCTTTACTGGAACCAGCTGAAGCGACCGTCGGGGCCGTCGACCACGAAGAGGAAACCGCGGGTGCCTCCGCCGTTGGGGAAGTCCTCAGCCACGCCAGCGCGGAGGTCGCCGGTCGCCGGGTCCGGCACCGGGACCGCCGACAGCTCCACGGCGTCGTGCTGTTCGGGATTGCGCGCGGGATCGCCGCTGTGATTCCAGCGGACGACAGTCATCGTGACGTCTCCCGTGATCGAGATTCGTTCGGTCCCAACCACCGCGCGGCAGCGGTCGGAGGGCACCTCCTCGGCGGCTATCTGGTAGCAGGTCGTCTGCGACCCGATGATCGGGGCGCCGGTCAGCGTCGACCAGCTTCCAATGTCGAACGAATGGTCCCAGTGGCTGTGGCCGGTCAGGAGCAGGGTGACGCGCTCGACCCCGCCGACCGCGTTGAGCACGCGGCGCACGCCGTCGACATTCGGCCGGTACGGGGCGCGCGTCTGCGCCAGGCCGCTCGGACCGCCGTAGAACGCCTGTTGCGGGATACGGGTGATGTAGCCGTCGGTGACGATTCCGGCCGATCCGATCTGATAATGGAGGTTGGCCATCGACATCCAGGTGATGTCGACGAACGATGGACCGACCGCCGTGACCGGGAGGGTCAGCAGCGCGATGGTACCCGCCGTTACGACGGCGCGAAGGATGCGAGTCATCGGCCGAAAGTCGAAGCCCGCCGATTATAGCGGCTGATCCCCGGACGGCCGAGAAGACCAGACGGCCAGCGTGGCGACGGCGTCTTCGCCATCACCAATATGCCGATCAGTCGTTTTCTCGAATGGTTGGTCGCATCGTCGAATCTCGAGCGCTACATGGAACGGCTCGTGACGAGCTACAATACGGCCGCCGCCGACGGCGTCATGTGCCGGAACACGATCTCGATCGGCTGGGACGACCCCCTCTATGACTGTGACTTCAACCAGATGCTCGACCTGTCGGTCGCCTCATCGGCACCGCGTCACATCGCCGATTTCGATCTCGATGCGGTCGAGTCGCGGGCCATCGTCGTCGACCGGCACTGCTTTGGCTGCACCGCCGGTGCCGGCTCCAGCTGCTCGGGAACGACGGCTGCGGATTGAGCACTGAGTCATGACGCGCGGTAGCTTCCGGTTGACGTGGATGGTGTTGCTGCTGGCGTCGCCAGGTGCGGCCCAGCCCCCCCCCCCGACCCGCCGTTCGCCAGCGATGACACCGCGGCGGCGACGCCGTGGACGCATCTCGACTTCGGAAACCGTCCTGACAACTTTCAGTTTGCCATCGTGACCGACCAGACCGGCGGCCATCGGGCCGGTGTCTTCCGGCGTGGGGTCGAGCGCGTCAATCTCCTACGACCCGAGTTCGTGATGAGCGTCGGCGACCTCATCGAGGGCTACAGCTGGGAGGTGGACGAGATCGCGCGTCAATGGCGGGCGTTCGACCGGCTCATTGCGCCGCTCACGATGCCGTTCTTCTACGTGCCCGGCAACCATGACGTCAGCAATGAGGTGATGACCACCGCGTGGGAGGATCGGTTCGGACGACCCTACTACCACTTCGTCTATCGCGACGTCCTGTTCCTCGTGTTGAACAGCGAGGACGAATCGAGTGGACAGACCGGCGGCGAGCAGCGTGCCTATGTGGAGGATGTGCTCGGCCGTTATCCCGATGTGCGGTGGACACTCGTGTTCGTCCACAAGCCGCTCTGGGAATTCGGGCCGAATCAGAACGGGTAGGCAGAGATTGAGCGGCGGCTGACCGGACGGCCATTCACCGTCTTTGCCGGTCATCGGCATCGATACCTCAGTGACGTGCGCGACGGCGTGCATTACGTGGTGCTCGGTACGATGGGAGCGCGGAGCCGCCGCCGCGGGGCGCCCTTTGGCAAGTTCGACCACTTCATGTGGGTCACGCTCACCGACGACGGACCGATCATGGCGAACCTCGCGCTCGACGGCGTCTACGACTCGCATGTCATGACCCGTCAGCGGCGAACGTTGCGGCGTTCGGTACAGGCGGGTGCGGCGGTGCGCTCCGACGGGATCGTGGTCGACACGAAGCGCTTCGCGGGAGGGACGACCACCCTCCGGTTGACCAACGACGCGGACGTGCCGATGCAGGTTGAGCTCGATGTCGACGCCTCGGGTAAGGTCCGCCCCTCCATCACGACGCTGACGACAACCGTGCCACCCAATTCTGTGGAGTTGGTGGACCTGACGCTGGCCCCAACAACACCGACCGCCGTGCCGGTCTGAGGTCTGGAGCCTGTCGTGGCCAACTGGACCATTCGCTACGACCTTGAGGGCGAGCTCGATCCGTTGGAGATGCGGGGCACGCACCGCATCGTCATCGACACACCGCGACCGCTAGCGGTGGCCGGCGGAATCGAGATCGACGGCGTGCTGGATGACGACGCGTGGCAGGCCGATCTCGTCTCCGCGGTCCTGGGCAGGTTCAGGCGCCGCGCGGGGGCTGGTTCGGGCCGGTTGATGCGTCGTTTTGCTACAGCGTGATCCGCGACGCGAGCGCAAATTCACTCTACGTGGCAGTCGATGTAATCGACGACAGGGTTGTCGTCAACAGCGGTCGCAGATTTCCACGACAGGACGGTGTGCTGGTTCAAATCGACGGCCGTCCCGCTGTCGACCGTCGGACCGGCCGGGGTGCCGACTCTCGGAGTCCGCTTCTGTTCGCCGTCGTTCCCAGTGAGCACGGCGCGACGCTCGCAGGAGATGCCACACTGGCGCGGACGCGCGCAAGTGCCCAGCGCACCGAGCGCGGCTAAAGCGTCGAGATTGCCATCCCGATCGGCGAGGTCGCGAAGCGACAGGCGGCGCCCCTGGAATCGATTCGGTTGAACATCGGCGTCAACGACACGGACGGCCGCGGTCAAGCCGATCGGATTTGGCTGTGGCCCGAGTGGGGCACCCCGGAGGAGGTCGTCGAGTCGGGCGTCTTTAAACTCCGGTAGCCCCCGAACACACCTGGACCTCACACTGTACGTACGGCGCGCGCACGGCGCCCCCGCGAGTGCCCGCGACGGGGTTCGGGGCAGTCAGCCCCGTTTAAGCAATGACCACGGTGCGTGGCATCTGCGCGTTGCGCTCGAGGAACGTCTGTTTCACCTCGAGCTCTTCCTCGGTTGGCTGCACCATGCCGTTGGCATCGGTCACGCGCGACGTGATGGTGTGCTCGCCCGGGGTCGCGCCATTCCAGGTGAAGTTGAAGAACTTCCACCCATATTTCTCTCGTAGCATCGCCGGATCGAGTGTCGCCGGCTGCCATGATCCATCATCCACCTTGATCTCGACGGAGTGGAGCGGCGTCCCGTCGTGCATGACCACCCCGAAGATGTTGTGGGCGCCGCCGGTGCTGGTGACGCGGGCGATGTAGGACTTGAGGCGCATCGTCGAGATGGCCGTTTCCTTCCATTTCATCTCGCCGTTGACCATCTCGCCCTTGAGCGTCCGATACCAGCGGGCCTGGTACTTCCCGAGGTACTGATCTTTCTGGACGTGGATCTCCGAGAGGAACTTCACGTTCGGTGCGCCGTACCACCCCGGCACGAGCAGGCGCAGCGGCCGCCCCTGATGCGTGGTCAGCGGCTCGCCGCCGAGCGCATACGCGAGCAGCGGCTCATCGGCGAGCGCCTGGTCACGTTCGAGGCTCCGTCCGTACTGCTGGTCGACCGTATAGGTGCTGCCGCGGAACACCACTTCCTCTTCGCCATGGTCGGCGCCAAAGAAGACGAACTCGCGCGCCTCGTCCTGCACCCCGGCTCGCTCGAGCACGGCCCGCAGCGGCACGCCGGTCCATCGGCCGTTGCTCGACAGGCCGTTGACCGGTCCGCCGTTCCCGGAGCATTCGAACCCGAACACCAGATCGCGACTCGGCATGCTGCGGAGGTCGGCGACCGAGAGCGAGAGCGGTTCGTCGACCAACCCGGAGACGCGCAGCCGGTAGGTGGCCGTGTCGATCTCGGGATGACCATAGTGCTGCGTCGTGAAAAATTGATTGATCGGGGTAAACGCGCCGTCGATCTGTCGGACATCGATAATCCGACGCTCGGGGCCGCGAATGGTATTGAATTGTTCGGGCCAGTCGGTGAACTCCATCTGCGTCTCGCCCTGAGCCAGCGCCGGCATAGCCCATTCGGGCAGGCCCATGACGCCGAGCCCAGCCATCGCAAGGGTGCCCTTCAGAACGTCACGACGGGTGGTCTCTTTCGCCATCTTCGGCCCCTTTCGAGTTCGGCGGTCGCCGCCGAGATGATATTCTATGGATAATTGGTATCACAAATCGCGATCCATTGCGCTCCCGCGCGCGTTGCGCCAAGATGCAGGTGACAGAATCCCTGTGAAGATGCGTAGGGTAATCACCCTTAGACAAGTAGGTGTTTTTTGATCCCAAGAGTGCCGTATGTCGTCCACGCTAATAACTTGGCACTTCCTCCAATGGTTCCCGAAGTCTTACGGAAATCCGATTCAGACAAAGTTAAGAAGTCCGGTAAAGTTAAGAAGTAGGGATGGGGCTATTTGTGCGGTGGCGAGAGCGAGAACCGGGACGCAGTGACAACTGTTGGGATCCAGACGGGAGGCGACCTGTGCCGGCTCAACGTTGCGCGGTGTCAATCGGTGTGTTCGCTGGCCTGCTCGGAGCTGCGCTGATCCTGCCGTCGAACGCGGTGGCGCAAACGGACGACTGGGTAGTGCCGCGCACGGCCGATGGCAGACCCGACTTGCAGGGCGTTTGGCTCAGCAACGCCGCCACGCCGCTGCAGCGTCCGTCGGCGTTGGCGGAGCGACCGCAGCTGACCGACGAGGAGGTCGCGACGCTGCAGGCGAGGGCCAATCGGATTTTCGAGAATGGTCGGAGTGCCTTTGCCACGCCAGAAGGCGCCTTCCGGGCGGCGCTGGAGAACGTCGAGACCTACATCGCCTGGTCGACCAGCAGTTCCATCGGCATGGTCGATGTGACGTTCACCAACCGTACGTCGCTGGTCGTCGATCCGCCGGACGGACGAATTCCGGCGCTGACACGTGCCGCCCAGGCGCGTGAGGCGGCGGTCGACGACGGATGGCAATTCAAGACCGGACCGGAAGATCTCAACAACATCCACCGCTGCATCACGACCGGTGTGCCGCGGCTCGGTGGAAATTTTGGTGCCGGTCCCTACACCTACTACCAGATCGTGCAGACGCCCGACTACCTCGCGTTCATTAGCGAGGCGTTCCACGAGGCCAGGATCATCCCGCTCGACGGCCGTCCGCACCTGCCCGGGCAAGTCCGGCAGTGGAATGGCGATTCGCGTGGTTACTGGGAGGGGGACACGCTGGTGGTCGAGACGAGGAACTTCTCGCCCCAGAGCTACTACCGTGGCGCCGCGGAGGGGCTCCATCTCGTGGAGCGAATCACGCGGAGCAGTTCCGACACGCTGACGTATCGGGTGACGTTGACCGATCCCGAGACGTGGGAGTCACCATGGACGGCGGAAGTCCCGCTCCAGTTGCGCGACCAGACGATTTACGAGTTCGCCTGCCACGAAGGTAACGTCTCGATTGTGGGGATGCTGCGGACAGCGCGTCTGGAAGATGCCTCCAGACGCGCTGCCGAGCGCTAAGTTCAGACCGGGGGGAATATCCCCCCTCGCCTATCGCGTGGTGCGGACAGTATCGGTTGGATCCCGGCCGTCGCGCGGGGCTCCGCTGCCAGACGACCCCGCAAACAGCCGCGTGCCGTCCGGGAACGTGACGTCCCGCCCGTTGGCGCGGAAGGCGTTGTCGATCGCCTGATAGCCTTCGACCAGCACCTCGATCCCGGGGGTGACGGAGTCCTTTCTCCACCCACGGCGCACGAGCGCTCCAGGCGGGCCGGCCTCGATCATCCAGTTCTGGACGGTGCCGTCTTCTGTCGTCACTTCGATGTGCATCCAGGCGTGCGGGTTGATCCATTCCATCCTGGTGATCGTGCCGCGCAGCCGCACCGGCTTGGTCGCGTCGAACTCGGCCGAGAACGCATGATGCGCCACGACCGGAACGGCGGCGACAAGGAGGCCGAGCCCGGCCAACGTGATCGCTAGTTTCTTTCCCAATGACATCAGCTGTTACCTCGCTTTGGGGTCTATCGGGCGCCTCCGGCCCGTTCCCTGTCCAGTGCCCGTGCGCCACTCAGGATATTGGACATCCCGTAGTTGCCCTCGTGGCAGGCGTACTCAACGAGTTCGTATTGGTCGTTGTCCAGGTTGAACGTGAACACGCCGGTCCACGGTCGCGTCCACACCGTCTGGTCGTCAACGGTGAATCGGTACTCCAGGCGGTTGTCAGCGGTACGCGTAAATCGTTCCGTGAGGGTCATCTCGGCGCCCGCGCCACGGTAGTTCGTCCTGCCGTTGAAGTTCTTCGTCTCGACGACGAGCGTGTTGCCGTCCCAGCGGCCCTGCGGGTCGCCGAGGTAGGTTGTGAGCCTGTCGCTGAGCGGCGCGCGCTCCGCGGTTGGGATGACCCGCGTCTCGTGGATCATCTCCTTCTGAATCGCCACGAAACCGGGCCCCTGCACGATCTGAAGACCGTTGTTGTAGATCCCCGGCATCATCATGCCGGGAAGACCGCGCGTAATGCAGCGGACGTAGGGCGTCAAATCCTCCGGGCCGGCCGAGCGGTTCTCGGTGTAGAGCCGCCGTGCACGCGCCGCTTCCTCGGCCGTGCGTTCACCCTCCGGCGTCATCGCCGGCAGGCGCCCGTCCGGCGGGTCGATGACCATCGCCACCTGGGTCGACGGCGCATTCTTGTCGTAGCCGAGCGTCGTGTCGCGCCACTCCCGCTCGTAGCCCCAGATGCTGCCGAGCGTCCCGCGCTCGCGCCGCGACGCCGCTTCCTCCGGCGTCAGGTCCTCAATCTCTGTCAGGTCGAGCGGCCGCTCGAGGGGGATGCCGTGCGCGGGGTTGCCGGTCCACACCCCCTGGAGATCCGGCTCGCCCCACGGCGTCTGCGGCGGGTCGAACGGCCCAGACGAGTCGGTGACCTCAGCGAAGACGCGGTCGACCTCGACGCCGGCGAAGCCGGTTTCGACTACCGCCAGCCGGACGTTGTCAGGGCCGACAATGAAGGCGCGCTTGGCCGAGGTCCGTGCGTTGTCCGGCACCCGTGGCTCCACTTGGAACTCGGCACCGGCGCGACGCATCTCGTCGGCAGCGTCATCGAGGTCGTCGACGACGAAGCCGATGTGGTCGATCGCCCGTCCTTCGGTAGTCGCCGGCACGCCTTCGGCATGACGCATGGCGAGCAGCCACACATCGCCGTAGAGCAACCCGTCGAGACGACCTCGCATGCTGGCCGTCTCGCCGCCGAACACCGCTTGGTACCAGGCGAGCGTCGCCTCCGGGTCGGTCGAGCTCAGGTGGATGTGATGGAAGCCGAGGTACTCGTCATCTTCGACCAGCTCGATCCGCGTGCCCCACGGATCGAAGATGAAGCCGTATTTGAAGAGCCCCGGGGCGACGCGCAACGTCGACCCATCTTCGAATCGCTGGAGGCGCACGCCTGAGCCACGCACGCCGACGTCTTCGAGCTCCGCCATCTTCGCGGTGAGGTCAGGGAAGGAGAAGCCGATGTGGTTGACGCCGGTGCCCTGCGTGCTCCCCATCGTCGGCTGGACGACGAAGGTCACCTCGACACCGTCACAGTCGGCGGCATCGTTCCGGTCGGCGAGCGGCTCGCAGTCGAGATGCTCCGTGTACCACCGGACCGACTCCGGCGGCGCCGATGAGGTGATGTGGACGTGGTGGTAGTCGGCCTCGGCCGCGCGAGCCTCCGGGACGATGCCGGGAGCGAGGGCGAGCAATCCGATGGCGACGAGTGCGGCCGCAGCATGTGATGTGGTTCGTGTCATGACCTGAGTCCTCCGCCGTTGTGCCGCTCTAGCGGGTCGGCTCTCTGCGCAGATGGCCGTATATGAGGTCTTCCGAATACTCGACGCATTTGAACTCGAGCACGCGGGCATTGTCTTCGAGCCGCCGATAGAGCGGCATGCTGATCTTCCAGGGGCGCGTAAACACCGTGTCGTCGGTGATGGTCGCCTCGTACCTGAGAGCGTTCCGGCCCATCGGGGTGTAGCGCTCCTCGACGCGGAGCGCGGCGCTGGCGTAGTTGCCGGCCCGATCGAACCACGCCTCACCGGTGAACCCTTGAGCATCGACGACGAGGGTGTCGCCGGCCCACAGACCGTGCGAGCGGCCCATCCAGCTGTCGATCGGCGGCGGCTCAGGGTTGTCCTTGTCCATATGGATCGTCCGGTTGGCTTCGGCGAAGCCGTAGATGATCTGGATCTTCTGGTTCCCTTGGATGATCTGGAACGGATGCGGGAGGTACGTCGCTCGTGGCACCCCCGGCAGGAAGCACTTCGCCTCGGGGTCGTTCGTCATCCGGTTTTCTGAATTTTTCTGCTTCTGCTGCCGTGCTTCGGCGCGATACGGAATTTCACCTCCCTCGACGACACCCTGACCGGGGGGAGTGGCGCCGATCGCACCGAGATCGGGATGACCAGGGCCAGCGGGGTGGTCCTCAAGGTCCCAATTCGCGGTGCCGATCGCCTGCCACACGCCATTTAGGTCGGGGTGGCCGTCCCACGCACGGGGCACATCGCCGCTTTGTGCCGACACGCCGGCCGGCGCCAAGGCAACCGCCGTGACGACGGCGGCCAGGAGATGCTTCATCTTGATTCTCCGGTTCTCGGACGCGGGGGTCCATCACGTCAGGCGATCATAGCAATTAGACGACGCCGGGGCGAGGTCGTTACGATTATATCTGAAAGTGGCGAAACCGCTTGATTCACCTGGGCTTCGGCGGCATCACCTGACGCACGCGCACAGGGCTCACCAACGCCTTGACGGCGTCCTTGAACTGTCCCTTCAGGCGCAAGTCGTCTCGGAGTTCCTGCGCGCTCGGCTGGTAGGACGAGTGGGGAACACGGACGATCGGATGGTCAGTCGATGGGGGCGTGGTCGGTTTCGTCATCAGAGACCTTCCTGGTTTTCATCTTCGACTGCGTCGCTTTCGCTTTCCTGAGTGAAGCCAGGCGGCGACTGACTCGTTTGTTCTCGTCCGCTAGCTGCAAGCCCAGCGAGACCGCTTTCTTCCACCGCGCTGGAGATAGCACCATCGGCGCACGTTGCATGTTCTCTGCTGGCCGAGTCAATTCAGTTACCCTCCAGGGGCGTGTAAACGCAGCAGGAGTATACTACGAGGCTCCAAATACACTGTTCACACGTCTGACGTCGGATTGCCCGCTGAATACGAGACCGCATGATTGAAACCGCCGCTACAGAGGAGATTGAACGTCTCTTGGCACTGTTTCCTGTAAGGGTCTTGCGTGACGAATGGGCACACATCGAAGGCACCCGATCTTTGCCGTGAGGTCGCACAGTCCTTCGACGCATTGAGTTTCTGAACTCGAGCACGTCGTTTACGGGCCTGAGTTGTCTCTCGAGCCCGCCGAATAGGCGAGCGGCTCACACATGGGCTGATCTTTGGCCCGTCCATGTCCGGGCGAACGGACATTTAGTGGTACGATTTGTCACCTTGGTGCAAGCGTACCTAGGGCAGCGATATTCGCCACAGTCGCGTAGCGTTAAGGAAGAGGAAATCCTTGACGGTCTGGCCTGGTCTTGCCTTCACGCGTTAACCGTCCGAGACGCGTTTTGCCAAGGCCACATCGAAGAGATGGGGGGCATAATGTGCACTGATCAGTGATGCAGAATTATTCAGAACACACTTTAAGGTCTTCGACGGTGTTGCGCGGTAATTGCGCAAAGGACATCTTCGTTTCACGAGCTACTCCGAAGCGATGAAGACACGGGCTTTGTGGTTGATGAAATTATACGACTTGGTGGGTAAGTTCGTTCCGGCCATTCCACCCGGAAACATCGAGGCACTGTCGCGCCTAAACCCAGATAACCCTTGCTACCTTGAAAACGTACGCAATGTACTCAACATCTCTCATCGAAGCGCCAAAGTCATTTGTGATACGTAAAACAAGGGGCCGGGGCCCTGATGGGTCCGTTCCATCGCCAAGACAGAAGCAGATCTACCTAGGTTCGATGCTGGATCGAGAGAGACGGCCGAACCAGTCGACGGCTGACCAAAAGGTTCCATTCTATAAGTTCATAGGCTAAATGAACCTGTGACAAAAGAGCAACGATCGGCGGTATCCGCATGGCGTGGCTTGTCCTCATCGTCATGCTTGCCGCATTTCTAGGTCTGATTGTAATCGTCGTGTGGGCGGCTATTTATTGGCCATTGTGCTCGGTCTACTTGACGGTATTGTCGGATGGACGATAAAACACATCACCTCGTTTCTGTTTCCGCACGAACCGACGCCGATTTCAAACTGACGCTTGCGTGATCAGGTCTGTGTAGCGGAGTCGCTTCCCGTCCATGCCTCGCACCATCGCGGCCATCTGTGTTGGGCCCTGATTGTGTCGGCCCGAGACTCGTGGATGGCCGTTCCAGGGAGCTGTACGGATCATGCGGGATCGGTACGACGTTGTACAATACCAACCGCTGAAAACGCGCCGGTGCGCGTTAACCCCCGGCTTACACCGGGGGACGACTGAGCACTAAAAATATTCGGGTGTCCTCGGGGTGCGACGTTTACGTCGACACTCCATAGAGAACAGACTCATCGTAATCGCCACCTACCGAAAGCGGAAAAGGGTTATGTGCCCGCACGTGCTTGGCACCAAGAACGGCCTTGTTCTACCAGTTTTCCGGGGAAAGCAGCTCTGGACTCGGGAAGGACGATCCAGGCAACTGGCGGTGCATGTTCCTCTCGGAACTCTCCGACGTTACATCAGAGGAAGGCGAGTGGCACACCGCGCCTAACCACTCTAGGCCACAGACCTGTGTTGATGATGTAGACTCCGTTGCGACCTATTGGGATTGATGCTCGCGTTCATCCAAGCCGCGTAATTGCGAGCCCGGCGTTCGTCATCGCCTCCGGTGAACGTTGCCACGTAGCACATACCAGCATCGCCTTCGCTGTAGGTGGCATTGGCGTCGATGAACTCGACCCGCCACCCGTAGCCATTTACGTCCTTAATCGCCGTGAAGTCTTCCATATTAGTCCCACTCCCAAAAAGTGAACTTACGACCGAGCGCCTGACGCCAGCCCGTTCTCGGCAATCAGCGTCCGGTAGCGGAGTCGCTTCCCGTCCATGCCGCCGCTGAGCGCGGACAGTTGATCGATGGTGTCGTGCTCGCGCAGGTTGTGCTTGCCGGCGAACTCCTGGACGTAGCGGTCAAGATGCTTCGGGCTCAGCTTGTGGAAGGTGCCCTTGTGGGCGCGTTTGAGCATCGACCACAGGGATTCGATCCCATTGGTGTGAATGTCTCCGTTGACGTACTCGGAGAGCGAGTGCTTGACCGTCGCGAACGGCAGTTCGTAGGCGGTCGCATCGTCGGTGTAGACCGTCGCACCTGGCGCGGTATGCTCACGTACGAACCCTTGCAGCGTGGCCGCGTCCGTGGCCGTGACCACCGTCGCCGCGACGTGCTTGGTCGCCGGTCTTTGACGCCAACAACAGCCGTTTTGCCGGTATCCGCCAGTTCTCGCCGCTTCGTGTTGCTCATGTTCCGGCGTCGACCGCCGACGTAGGTTTCGTCCACTTCGACCGGGCCCGCGAACAGCGTCCCCTCCTGAGAGAGGGCAGGAGCCGTTGCGCGAGAAACCACGCGGATTTCTGGGTGATTCCTAGATCCCTGTGGAGCTTCATGCTCGACACGCTTTTGAGGCTGGTCATGAGCAGGAAGGCCCCGAGTAGCCAATCTGGTAGCCGACCTTTGAGCCTTCCATCACCGTGCCGGTCTTCACGCTAAATTTCTTCACGCACTCCTTCTCCCGGCAGCGGTAGGGCATCGTCTTGTGCTGGCAGCCAGTCTGCACGTTCACCGACCCGCACGCGGGGCAGCACACGCCGTTCGGCCATCGCTGCTCAGTAAACCACTGCTCGGCGATCTCGTCGTTGGGGAACATCCGAAGGATCTGCTTCAGCGTGATCCCTTTCCGGTAGGCTTTCCCTGGTGCGTTCTTCATGATGGGAGCATCTTACAGGAGAGTGGCGATGATGTCAATCGATTTCGCCACTTTCGATATAATCCCCTTACTAATCAGTAGTGGCCTGTCCTCTCCCGGTCGCCTTCGCGAGCCGTGGCCCAGTGTCCGGCGCGGCTCCGGGGGCCGGCGCTGTGCGCCCCCTGGCCCGCGCGGTATTATGCGGCGTGATGCCCACGCGTAGTCGCGACGCCGTTCGCATGATGGTCGCGGGCGTGTCACTGTCGGTCGCCGCGCTTCTGGGGATCGGTTGCCGCGCCGACCCGGACGTGACCAGCGGCGAAGCGCTCGAGCCGCCCAGCCGACCGAACATTATCTGGATCGTCGCCGACTCGATTGGCGCCGACATCGAGCAGCAACTCCAAGCCAGTAGCGACGGGGCAACGCTGGTTGCCCCGCTCGACACTGTGTCGGCCGACGGGGCGAGTGTCCGATCCGCGCTGCTGACCGGGGTGCATCCCGAGGTTCTTCGACCCGTGCCGCCGGCCGGGGTGATCGTGGTGCCGGTGCAGCTACGACGTGGCGGTTACTACACGAGCCGCGCCGGCGACGCCCATCACAACCTGGCGTTCACGGCGTCCCACCCCCCCACGATCGCGGCCGGTGCCGATACCGATGCCCACGCGGCGCTCACTCGGCCTGGCCTGCTCGGCGCGTGGGATGCCGCGGGTCGGGATGTCGATTGGCGCGACAAGAGTAAGGACTGGGACTCTCCCTGCACCGTCTCGTTCGGCTGCGGCGGTAGTGGCTCGAACGACCCGTCGTTCTTTGCGTTGTTCAATCTCGGCGCGGACGCTGACGTCGAGGACGAAGTGGGCTCGATTCTCGCCGCCCTCGTGGCGGACGGTCTTGCCGGCCAGACCGCCGTCTTCGCACTCGGGGTTGGCGCCGGGGAGGGGACGCTGGCCGTGAGGTGGCCGAGCGGATGGGAGCCGGCGGATTCGCGCGGAGACGAGCTGAGCGTGCTCGACCTGGCGCCGACCGCCCTCGCGCTCGCCGGTCTTCCGGTGCCGCCCCATCTGGCCGGGCGTCCCCTCGTCCCGCTCGTCGACCTCGATGTGGTGGAGCCGTCGCGACGTGACGTCGCGGTGATGTTCCACGGACATGACCAGGATCAGCGGGCATCCGCCGTATCACGAGTGGCCGCGACGCCGGCCGGTTATCCAACCGGCGGCCTGTTTCACGTCGCGCCGCGGGTGGAGCTCTCGTGCGACACGCCCGGCTCGACGATCGTGTACACCACCGAACGGGAGCCTCCGTTCTACTGGCGCCTCTACCGCGGTCCATTCCGGATGCGTTTCTGGGAGCTGCGGTTTCAGTGCGGACGGTTCGGGTATCAGGACAGTTCGATCGTGACGTACGAGTTCGATATTGAATGAGGTTCAACAATGACCCAACGATGTGACCTAGTGGCCGCCATCGTGGCAGTGATGGTGCCGCTGATGATGATGATGCCGCTGACGTCGGCCGCCGAGGCCGGTCAGTCGACGGAGCAATCCATGCCCCGCACGCCGTGGGGGCATCCCGACCTCCAGGGCATATGGACCAGCTCCACCTATACACCGCTGGAGCGTCCAGACAACCTCGGCGACCAACAGTTCCTGTCGGAGGAAGAGCTCGCGGCCCTCAACGAGCTCCTGACCGAGGAAGGGGTCGACCCACTGCGCGCCCGCAGTGTGCTCTCCGCCTCGAGTGAGGAGGACCGCGTCGCGCGGACGCGCCAGACGCAAGAGAACATCCACTACGACAACTCGGTCTGGCTCCGCGAAGAGCAGCCGCGCCGGTTGACGACGACACGTACCTCGCTGATCGTCGATCCGCCAGACGGGAAGATCCCGCCGATGATCGCCACGGCGGAGGAGCGCGAGGCGATGCGCCGGCAGGAGAGTCGGTGGCTGGTCTACAATATCTCGCCGCAGTCGTTTACCAGTCACCGGACACGGACGCTCCAGGAGCGGTGCCTGGTCTGGCGCCACGAAGGTCCGCCGATGCTGCCGGCGTCCTATAACGATCTGCTACAGATCCTCCAGACCGAAGACTACGTCGTCATCATGCAGGAGATGCGCGCCAACACGGCGCGGATTGTGCCGCTTGACGGACGGCCTCACATCCCGTCATCGGTCCGGCAGTGGCCCGGCGATTCACGCGGGCGGTGGGAGGGCGACACGTTGGTCGTCGACACGATCAACTTCAACGACAAGGTCACCTTCAATGGGGCGAATGTCGGCCTACACGTGGTTGAGCGCTTCACGCGGACCGATGACGAGACGATTCGCTACGAGTTCACCGTTGACGACGAGACGACGTGGGCACGCTCGTGGAGCGCGGAGTTTCCGCTGATGAAGCGCGAAGGTCCGCTCTACGAGTACGCCTGTCACGAAGGGAACTACGACATCCGCCACATCCTGGAAGTCGCCAGGAATCTCGACAAAGCCGCCAAAGGGTCCGAGCCGCAATAGCCGAGCGCGAAAGCCTCGCCCCTTGTGACTTTCACCACGGGGTCCTATAGCGCGTTTCGTTAGCGCGTAGCGGGCGCGTGTTGCCCGGGGCACACATGCGGAAGTCACGGCCGGGGCGTCACTCCGGACGCCAGATCGGCCCGCCGGAAAACTTCACCTCCGACCGCAGGCGGAACGCCTCACGCGGCGAGCAACAGCTGGTCAGGGGCGGCGCGTGTCCCAGTTCAGACTGGGGGAATATCGCGCTCGGTCGAAACGGCCCAGCCTGACGCGCTTCCCCCGGACCCCCTCGCTCGCTCTCTCGCGGGGGCCCCGAATGCCCCACTCCGTTCGCGCGCGTGCTGAGAAGCAGCCAGGTGTCGCTAGGTACGATCAGGGCGCGCACGGCGCGCCCCCGCCGGACACGGAGTGGGGCCGAGGGGGGGGCGCGAGTGCCGGTGGCGGGGTTCGGGGCCGCAGGCCCCGTCTCAAAGACGACGCGGATTCCGAGAGAGACCAGTGCTGGGCCGCTCGCTCGGCGATGCCGTTCGAACCTGCTCCTCTGCCGACCGAGTGGCGACACGAACGTGCAAAACGGTTAGGGCGACGACGTGTCGTGTGGGCGGTTGTCGCGCAAGAAGGCGTCGACGCGGGCAGCGACATTCTCGCGGATGTTCAGATAGAAGAGCGCGTAGTCGTAGAGGTGGTAGTTGTCGCGTCCCAACGGTCGCGACGCGTAGTGCTCGGAGCGGATCTCCGAGACGACCAAGTTACCGTCGCGGCATTGCGCGTCGGCGACGCCCGGCTCGGGCATTCCGCCCGCGCCGAAGCTGACCCCACCGAAATTGGTCTCGAAGCCCGCGCGCGTCTCGTCGGCCCGCCAGCTCAGCGGATTGACGCAGATGTGGCCGGCCGTGGCTAACGGACTGGTGACGTCAGGACCGACGCTGTTCCACGTGATCTGACATCCGGTCTCGGTTGCGTCCTGGCAGACCGGCACACCGTTGGTCCCGTCGAGACCGAAGCCGACCGGATACGCGGCGATCATCCGCTCGGCGAGCGGTGTCCCGGTAATCTCGTCGGCGATCAGGAGGTCGGCATGACGCGAGCCTTGGCTGTGGGCGGCGAGGACGAACGGACGCCCATCGTTGAAGTGCGCCACGTAATACCGGAACGCCACGACGACATCGCCGTACGCCAGGTCCAGCGCCTGTGGTCCGTTGTCACCGCTGCCGACGAACGCGTAGATCGTCGCTTGGCGGTAGCGCGGCGCGTAGACGCGGCAGCAGCCATTGAATGCGCTCGCCTGACCTTGCATGACGGCCTGGTCGGTCAGCTCGTTGGTAACCGTATCGTCTAGGGGCTGGTTCCAGCTGTTCGATGAGTAATACGTCGTCGGGTGGATGAAGAAGACGTCGATCGGAGCCGTCGCCTGGCGGTCGTCGTACTCACCCGACGGAACTCGATCCGCGAGGTCGTCTCGGTCCGGAAGCGCGGCCCAGTGTCCCGGATTCTCGTAGTCGGGCCGGGCCGGGGGCGGCGCATCGACGAACTCATGGTCGGGCGCCAGGCGCTGTAGCACCAGCATGGTCTGGATGGTGTCCCGATACGCGAAGCCGAGACCGGCGACCAGGCCGGCGACGACGCCCAGGGCAACGAGAACGCGTTTCGTCCCGCGAGCGGTCACTCGGCCGCGACACCCTCGACGGCGACGATGAAGTTCACTTTCAGCACGCCCTCGCGCAGCGTCTTGGCGTGTTGGTAGCCGTCGGAGTACCAGAAGCCCTTCAACGCCTCCATCGAGCGGAATTTCTCGATGACGATGCCCTCGTCGTACGACCATTCCCCTTCGAGCACGGTGACGGTTGGATCGGGGCGTCCGGCGACGATTTCGAGACCGGCGGTGCGCGCAAGCGGACCGGCAGCTTCTCGGTACGGTCCCATCGCATCGGCATCGAGCACCTGGGAGCTCACGATGAGATAGGCAGGTGGCGCCGACGTCTGTTCCGCCGATGTCGCCTGCGCCAATCCGAATCCACCAGCGAACGCAACCATGGTGATCGCGACCGAGAGCACGTATCTCCGCGACCTGTCCATCTTCATCATCAGGGTTGTCTTTTCTCGACGTATGATGGCACTTTCCAGCCACAAGATGGAGCGCGTATGCGCCGCGACCCGACCACTCCGACCCTGACCGCCGTTGCTCTTCTCGCCGTGACGCTCGCCGTTTCAGGCTGCGGGTCCGGTGCCGCGCCGACCGACGCGGCGGCCGGCGGCGTTGGCCCGGTCGTGGAGACAAATCTCGGCACGCTCGAGGGAGAGCGGGTCGACGCTGACGCTGACTCTGACGCCGGGGTCGTCGTCTTTCGCGGTGTCTCGTATGCGGAGCCGCCGACCGGCGACCGGCGGTGGCGGCCGCCCGTCGCCCCCGCGTCATGGGATGGAACGCGCGCCGCGACGACATTCGGTCCGGCCTGCTGGCAACGGTTGACCGCGGAGTCGTCGATCTACACGCGCGGCGACCTCGACCGTGACGAAGACTGTCTCTATCTGAACATCTGGACCAGTGCGGAGCCGGCGTCAGAGGCACGTCCCGTGATGGTCTGGTTCCACGGCGGCGGGCACACGGGCGGGTGGGGGAGCGCCAAAGTCTTCGACGGCACGGCGCTCGCCAATAAAGGGGTGGTCCTCGTCACCATCAACTACCGCCTCGGCCCGTTCGGCTTTCTGGCCCATCCCGCGCTGACGGCGGAATCGCCGCACGCGGCGTCCGGCAACTACGGCCTGTTGGATAAGGTCGCGGCGCTCGAATGGGTGCGCGACAACATCGCGGCGTTCGGCGGCGATCCGAACAACGTCACCATCTTCGGGCAGTCGGCCGGGTCATGGAGCGTCTGCTACCTGACGGTGTCGCCGTTGGCGCAGGAGCTCTTCCATAAGGCGATCGGCCATTCAGGGGGTTGCTTCCGCGGCGGACGTCCGGACCTCGCGACGGCGCACGACGACGGCGTTGCGGCGGCGACCGAGCTCGGTGTCGAGGGTGATGGTCCTGAGGTCTTGGCGGCGCTGCGCGCACTCGACGCCGAGGCGGTGCTCGCGTCCAGCCTCGGGTCGGGGGCGATCGTCGACGGCTGGTTCATGCCAAAGCCGGCGCCGGCGATTGTCGCGGCGGGCGAGCACAACAATGTCCCGGTGATCGTCGGCGCGATGGCCAACGAGGGCACGACGCTCTATGCCGACACGCCGCTCCGGGAGTACGGTGAGCTGATGTCGCTGCTTGGCGGTCTGTACGGCGATCACACCGACGCCCTCTTGGCCGCGTATGAAAACGAGATCGACAGGTCGACCAAGTGGGGTGAGCAGGCGATCCAAGCCGACCGGCGCTTCGTCTGGGAGATGCGCACCTGGGCGCGGGCGGTCGAGGCGGCCGGCAACGATGCCTATCTCTACTTCTTCCGTCATGCGCCGCCGGTCTATCGGGTCTATGTGCCCGAGCGGGCTGCCATCGAGATGCCCGACGGTCCCAACGGCTACGGCGCTTACCACTCGGGCGACCTCGCCTATGCTTTTGGCAACACGCAGCTCGTCGGTGTGGGCTGGACCGATTGGGATCACGAGATCGCGCATGCGATGTCGGAGTATTGGGTCAACTTCGCGCGCACCGGTAATCCGAACGGCGACGGACTGGCCTCATGGCCGCGCTACGAGGCGGCTACCGATCCGTGGCTCGAGTTCGGGTCCGAGATCCAGGCGACGAACGACATTCGGAAAGACAAACTCGATCTCTTTGATCGCGTGAACGCGTCCCCGACGTCGTGACCGCGACACCATCACGAGGGGGAATCATGCGAAAGGCACACTACTCGTCACTCGTCGCGGCGATGGCGCTGCTGGTCTCATTCGGACACACGCCGGTGGAGGCGGCCTCCACAGACGTCGATCTGAAGGCCAGCGACGGCACGATGCTCAAGGCGACCTACATGTCGCCCGGGCGACCGGGTCCGGCGATGCTCCTGGTGCACCAGTGCAATATGGACCGGACGTCATGGTCCGGTATCGCGACGCAGCTCGTCGACGCCGGCGTGCATGTCCTGACGCTCGACCTGCGGGGGTTTGGTGAGAGCGGCGGTCAGAGTCCCCAAGAGGCGGGTGGCTTCCCGAATTTCATGCAGACGGCGCACGGCGACGTCGACATGGCGTACGAGTACCTCCTGGCGCAGTCGGGCGTCGACGCGTCGCGTGTCGCGGCCGGCGGGGCGAGCTGTGGGGCGATGCTCACGGCCGACCTCGCGTCACGGCAGTCAAGCGTCAAGGCGCTGATGCTACTGTCGGGTCCGCCGAGCGAGGGCGCCGTGGCGCACATGGCGGCGACGTCTGGCCTCGCGGTCTTTGGCGCGGCGACGACCGGCGACACCGTGACGCCAGGCGTCGCCGACGCGCTCAAGGGTGCGGCCGAAGGGTCACCGCATCCGCACTCGACGGCGAAGATCTACGACGGCACGGAGCACGGCCTGCCGATGTTCGACAAGAACGCCGACCTCGAGCCGGCGCTGGTCGCCTGGCTCAAGAACGAGTTGGTGAGGTAATCCGTAGCCCGAGCCCCCCCCCCACTGCGGAGAGCAGGAACACCTGCGCCCCGATCTCGTCATAGACCAGGCCGCCGGCGATGAGGCCGGCGATGCTTGCTACCGCGTTGACGCTGCCGGTAAGCCCCTGCACGGCGCCTTACGTCTCGCGGTCGGTCGTTTTGGAGAGGAGCGAGAGCAGCGACGGCCACCATCACGCCGTTGCCGATCGCGAGCAGTGCCGTGCCGGCGTAGATGACCGCGGTCTCGCCCGAGGCAAAGAACAAGAAGCTGGCGGCGAGCAACGTCCCCCCCACCGACCACGAGCGTCCGGTCGCCCCAGCGCTTCGATAGGCGAGTCAGGACCGGTCCCTGTACGGTCGCCATCAGAATCGCCATGACGGTGAAGTAGGTGCCGACGGCCGTGAGCGACCACCCGAGCCCGCCCGCGGCGTGGATCGGAAACGCGACGTAGTAGAAGTTGAACGCGAGGAAGACGAGAAACTGGAGCGCGATCAAAAGGCCGACCGCCGGAAGCGCCAGGATCTCCCGGGTCGAGAGCTGACGTGACTCCTGTTGGTAGCAGTCTTTCTTGTCCCTGCTGAGGAGGTTGCGCGCGCTCGCCCGTTCGGGGACCCTGAGGTGATCGCACCGGTCTGACTCCCGGAGCGGGACGATGATGATGCCGGTCGCGACCACCGAGATGGCGAGCGCGGCCAGCACCGGAAGCCGAGCATCGGAAAATACGACCCGGTCACCGCCTCGGCGAAGACGATATTGACGCCGCTGCCCCCCTCGACCTGCACCGGCGAAAATTGCACACCGCCGATCTCACTGAAGACCTCCGTGGTGCCGTCGCGCACGTCCTCGAAAGCGGGGTACGACAGCGTGCCGAAGCGGACGCTCGATTGGGACCGGCCGGAGAATGATGGCGTTGACGAGGCTAAAGATGGCCGTGTTGGCGCCGATGCCGATTGCCAGCGACAAGACGGCGGCCGCGGTAAATCCGGGCCGTCTGGAAAACGCGCGCAGACCGTCCCGCGCATCGCGGACGACAGCTTCAGAAGACAGCATTGTCACTGATGACGATCCGGGGTCGGGGCCGGTTCCTGACTCTCCCTACTGCAAGTGTTGGCGCAAGAATCCTCCGAGTTCCGCAAAGACTTGCTGGGACTCGGGCGAGGTCGGCATGACGAGATAGTCGGCGTGCGAGACCCCCTCGTAGACGTTGAGGTCGGCGACGACGCTTGCCTCCCGGAGCTTGCGGTGCGTGCGCACGACGTCACTCAGAAAGAGGTCGCGCGTGCCAGTGACCAGGTAGGTCGGCGGAAATCCCTGGAAGTCGCCGTACAGCGGCGAGAGCAGCGGGTTCTTCAAATCGTGATCCCCCGCATAGAGTCGCGCCGACGCCGAGAGCAGCCCATCGTAGCCGACCAGGATGCGGTCGATCCCTTCGTTGGTGAATTGCGTATCGCCTGTTTTCGTCAGGTCCGACCACGGCGTGCCGGCGAAGATCGCGCCGGGGACGTCGAGACCGAGCTCCTTGAACTTGTGGGTGGCGGCCAGTGCCAGGCCGCCGCCAGCCGATGTTCCGCCCAGCGCGAGCGCCGTCGCGGGACGCTCCGTCAACAGTTGCTCATAGACGGTCACGACATCGTCGACCGCGCCGGGGAACGGGTGCTCGGGCGGCATGCGGTAATCGATCGACACCACCGGGATCCCAACCCGCGTGGCGAGGAGGGCCGCCTCGGAGACCGTGGCGTCGCCGCCGCCAAACACATAGGCGCCGCCGTGCACATGGACGAAGAGGTGATCCGCATGCTCCGGGCGAACGTCGGCCGGCCGCACGTGACGCACGACGACGCCGTCGATGTCGGCCTGCTCGACGGTCACCCCCGGCAACTCGGCCAGCACGCCG
This sequence comes from Vicinamibacterales bacterium, assembly GCA_963662965.1. GTDB lineage: Bacteria > Acidobacteriota > Vicinamibacteria > Vicinamibacterales > UBA8438 > DTWD01. Next base: position 3,426,429 of record OY759970.1, read on the forward strand.
GCGCCCTGCTGGCTCCGTTCCGCCAGAATCGCGTCCCACTCCTCGCGGCTCGCCGGAGCGAACTGCGCCGAGGCGGCGACATCGGGCGCAGGGGCACCCGCGATCGATTCACGTAGGGCGTCGCTCGCCCCGGCCGGCGCCGGTAGCGTGCGGGAGCCGAGGGCCCACGTCCCGGCGGACACGAAGGCGGGGCTGGACGCGGGTGGAGCCTCGACGACGGCCGTCTCGGAACAGCCGACCAGGAAGGCCCCACCGAGGAGAAGTGCGCCGGTGAAGGTGCGGAAAATCTGTGGCATGTGGTCCTCTCGAGTCAAAGATCGCAGAATCACACGAATTATATGGGGCGAGCCTTTTCCCCACTTGCAAAGGCCGGAGATCCCTCCGACAATTGACCTTCACAAAGGAGACCCTATGCGCGTCATGACTCTCTTCTTGGTGGCACTCCAGATCCTGACCGCGCCCGATCCGGCGCAGATGGAGAACGCTCCGGATCTCGGGTACGAACCCGCTCCGAACGGGCTGCAGATTCCGGATGATGTCGAAATGGGCGCGCCGTCGAGTGTCGGCTGGACCTCGACGAATCGTCTGCTGGTCTTCAACCGGGGCCCCAACCCGCTGATGGAGTTCAACCCCGACGGGAGCTTCGTCCGTTCGTGGGGGCAAGGACAGTACGACCGCCCGCATGGGATGCGCATCGACAGCGAGGGTCACATCTGGACCACCGACGTCAACGGCGACACCATCCGGAAGATGAATCCGGAAGGTGACGTACTGCTGACGATCACGCCGGACGACACACCGCTCCTCGAGGAGCCGACCGACCTCTACATTGGCCTCGAAGGGGAGATCTTCGTGCTCGTCGGCCACGGCCAAGGCGTGCCGCGCGTGCTGAAGTTCGCCAATGACGGGTCGCTGATCAAGTCATGGGGTGGTCCCGGAACCGGTGCAAGCCAGTTCGACACGCCGCACTCGATCGTGGTCGATGCCGAGGGGATGGTCTACGTGGCCGACCGCCAGAATCGACGCATCCAGATTTTTGATAGCGACGGCGAGTACATCAAGGAGTGGGCGTACAAGGGGCTGCCGTGCGGACTTTTCATCGACGCCGACGGACAGATGTACATGGTGAGCGGCTTTGCCGGCGAGATTCTCAAGCTGGACGACAACGGGAAGGCGATCGGTGCCAACGGCCAGCCGGGCCAGGGGCTCGGCGAGTTTGGCGAAGCGCACTACATGACGATGACGCCGAACGGCGACATCTACGTCGCCGACACCGTGCGGCCCGAGCTCCACAAGTACGTCAAGAAGTAGGACGGGGCGGCGCGGACGTCGTGAACCGAAGCGTGGGTAGGGGAGCGGGCGCCGTCCTCATCGTCATGACGGCGCTGGCGGCGGCCGCCGTGGCGCAAGACGGCGCGCCACCCCTCTCACGGCTGGTGATGAACTGGCAGTCGGCCGATTGGGGGCCGCCGACCAACCGTCCGGGATTCCCGGCCGACTTCCATTTCGTCGAACCTTAGTCGGGGTTTCGCCCCGAACCCCACGCGACCGCTGCGCGGGGACCCCCAATGCCCCACTGCGCGCCCTGACCGCGTGCGACAGCTGAGCGGTCTAGTTCGCCCCCAGGTCGTAGCGAAGATTCCGCATGATCATTTCTCCGCTAGCGGGCACGCGACGTGTCTCAGGCGCCACAGATGTGAGCGAGTCCGGATGAACAGGCTCCCGCGGGCGATCGCGGGGCTCGACATGGCGACTTCGCCGAGGGAGTTGGTGGCCACCACGCGGAAGCTGTCCTCGGTGTCGAGCACATACGTGTCGCCCTCCTCGCTGAGGACAAAGATCCGGCCGTTGTACGCCCACGGGGAGGCGGTGAAGCCGCCGGCGTCGCGCGCGACACGGCGGCGTACCTCCTGGCTCTGGATCTGCTGCTCGGTGAAGTACCGCTCCTCGCCGGTCAACGCGTCGTGCACGGTGAAGAGCCCGCGGTCGAGGAGCGTGAAGTAGTAGTCGCCGTAGACCAGCGGTGTCGGGTGGTACGGCCCGGCGGAGTCGTCATACCAGGCAACGTGGTCGCTGCTCCGGGCACCCTCCGGCAGGGTGATGTCGCCGCTGGCGCCGGCTCGGATGGCATACACTGGCCGGACCGCGTCGCCGACATATCCCGACGTGACGTAGAGCAGCCCATGCGCGCTGAACGGCTGGGGAATCGAGATCGAATTCAAGCCGCGGAAGTGCCAGAGCTGCCGCCCCTCGAGGTCGTACGACCGCACCTGGTCGCTCCCGGCGGTGACGAGTTCCGTGCGGTCGTCGGTCTGCCATACGAACGGTGTCGACCAGTTCGTCCCCTCGTCGCGGTCGACGCGCCAGCGCACCTCGCCGGTCGCGGCGTCCAGCGCGACGACAAAGGAATAATCGTCGTTGTCGTTGACGATGAAGAGAGTGTCGTCATGGAGCACCGGCGAGGCGGCGGGGCCCCAGCCGAGACGTGTATCATGGGGCTCGAAGCGCTTCTCCCACACGACGTCGCCGTCCATGTCGAGGGCGAAGACACCGACGTTGCCAAAGTAGGCATAGACGCGCTCCCCGTCGGTGACCGGCGTCGAAGAGGCATAGGTGTTCTTGAGGTGGCGGTCGAAGGCGGGCGCACCGGCATGGACTTCCGAGGTCCACAGCAGGTCGCCGCTGTCGAAGTCGATCGCGGAGACGCGCCAGTGATGGACGTCGTCCGCCCGCTCCAGAAGATCGCCCGGCCCAGGGTCTGGAAACCGACCATCGTCGGTGGTCTGAGGCGAGCCGAACGGGAAGTACAGTCCCATCCGCGGCTCTTGCTCTTCACCGTCGTTCACCACCGAGGTCAAGAAGATCCGGTCGCCCCAGATCACCGGTGATGACCAGCCGAGCCCGTCGATCGGCGTCTTCCAGACGACGTTGTCGGTCGTGCTCCAGGTGGTCGGCAGGCGCGCGTCGTCCTCGGCGGTCGACAGCGCGTCCGCCCCGCGGAAGGCGGGCCAGTTCTCGCTCTCGAGCGAGAGAGGCGTCGTCACGACGAGGAGCGCGAACAGCAGCATCGCGGCGGACGTCGTCGAGACGGAACGGAGCCGAGTGGGGCGCATGAGATCTCCAGTCTAGAATCGAGGTGGTCTCGGCGATTATACGCGTGGCCGAAAGGCCTACCCTTGCACGTCGTGGTGCACCGGACATCGGTCATCACCGACCCGCCGAATGGCCGGCTGCCGGCGCTCACCGCGGACGCGCACGCGCGCATGACGTCGCCCGAGGCGGAGCGGCTCACGGCGGTGCGTGGCGGCCGGTTGCCGACCGATACCTACGAGCAGCTAGACGGCGGCGACCGATGTCTCTGGTATCGGGGGATTCCGTCGTTTCCGACCGCATACAACAACAACTACCAGATCGTGCAGAACCGGAATTTCATGGTCATTCTCCAGGAGCACATCCACGACGTCCGCTTCATCGCGATCGACGGGCGTCCGCATCTCACGCCGGCCGTGCGACAGTTCGCGGGCGACTCGCGTGGGCGCTGGGAGGGCGAGACGCTCGTCGTCGAGACGACCAACTTCAACCGCCACACGTTCATCCGGAACTTCAACTTGAACCTGAGTGAGGGCCTGCAAGTCATCGAGCGGTTTACCCGGACCGGGCCAGACACCCTCGACTGTACGTCGTCAAACGAATCGAGACCGCCGAGCCCGTTTCTGCAGAGAGACTTCCCGCCGGTGAACGAATCTGGTGACGTGTAGATTCTCCTGTTTCCGCTGTGCCAGTGTCCTCCGTTTGATCTGTGCCCGTCGCGCGAGGATGGCCGACCGCCGCCCCTCATACACGTCAGCCGGCGTCACGTTGTCCAGCGCCTCATGCAGCCGGCGGTGGTGGGAGTTGTCGACGAAGTACACGATGGCGCGTGCGAGTTCCCACGGGCTGTAATACTTCTCCAGCTTCACTACGTTCTTCATCGACAGGTGAGACCGCTCGATCTTGCCCTGCGTCATCGGGTGATACGGCGCGCCCCGCGTATGCCTCAGCCCGTGGGTCTCGAGATACGTGGCCAGTTCGGCCGAGACGTAGCACGGCCCGTTGTCACTGAGTAGCCGGGGCCGATGCACGACGCGGATACGATCAACGCCGGTCTTCGCCCGCGCCAGGTCGAGCGTCTCCGTGACGTCGACCGTCTGCATCGACGTGCGCAGCGCCCAGGCGACGATGTAGCGCGAGTCGTCGTCGAGCACCGTCGAGCGGTCGTACCACCCCCAGCCCACGCCCTGCAGGTACGTGAAGTCGGTCTGCCAGAGCTCATTCGGCCGATGCGTCGGATGCCGGAACGTCTTTGCGGCTGACAGCACGATGTAGGCCGGACTCGGGATCAGGTCATACGCCTTGAGGATGCGATAGACGCTCGATTCCGAGAGAAAATGACCCTCTCGGTCCGTCAGCTGCCAGGCGAGCTCCCGCGGCGACTGCGCCGGAGCGGCCAAGGCGGCATCGACCACCCGCTGCCGCACCTGGGGCGGAATCCGGTTCCAGTACCGGCGCGACGCCGATGGCATCGGTTCCAGCCCCGCCTCGCCGCGCTCGATGTAGCGGCGGTACCACCGCGTAGAACGGTCGACCGATTCACCTAAAGCTCGCGCAGCGTCCGCCGCACGGGCAGATCCGAGCCCTCGACGAGCCGGATGATCTCGTGCTTTTCCGCGGCCGTGTGTCTCACGTATCGCCTTCCGAGTCGGAGGTCGTCACGCTTTTTTTGAGCAGCCGATTCTCGAGGACCAACTCCGCCACGACGTGCTTGAGCCGGCCGTTCTCCTGCCGGAGCTCGGTCACGTCCGTCGACGTGGCCTCGCGGGTGGTGTCCCCAACCAGCCGCTTCTTCCCGGCCTCGAGAAACTCCTTGCTCCACCGGTAATACAGATTGGGGTTCAGGCCGTCGCGGCGACAGAGGGCCGCAATGCTCTCCTCGCCCCGCAGGCCCTCGAGGATGATCCGGATCTTCTCTTCGGCGGAGAATCGGCGGCGGGTCTTCCGCCGGATGTCCTGGACGACCTTCTCTGCTGACTTCGCCGTGCTCATGGGAACCTCCCCCCAGGGCGGCAAAGTCTCTCTTATCTCACAGCTTCAATTGGTCCACAACGGTTTGACGGCACACACCAGCCGTATCGGAGGTCGCGGTGGTCGGGCTGCCGCATCCGTACTGGATCGAAGCGGTGGTGGTGCCGCGGAAAGATCGGGCGCCGAGCGCCGCCGAGATCATCAGCCACTGCGAGGCGCATCTCGCGAAGTTCAAAGTGCCGAAGCAAGTGGTGTTCGCCGAGGCGTTGCCCAAGAACCCGAGCGGCAAGGTGCTCAAGCGCGATCTGAGGAACCAGTATGCCGACCTGCTGCAATCGTCGCTCGACGCCGCGGACCGGTACTGATTCAGCGTGGACAGGCCACTAGCGCTCGTCCTTCAGCGGCGGCTCGATGATCGGTCGCACCGACCGCTCGACGCCCCTCGCCTTCGCGTCTTTCGTGAGGGGACCGAACCGTTTGTACAGATATGTGGCGGCGCAGTTGAGCGCCTCCTCGGTGCAGCTGGCCGGAAATTCCACCGGCGTGCCCGTTCGGTCGCCAACGCGGCGCAGTACTCGGCCCTTGTCTTCGAGCACGTAGAGCTCGGCATTGCAGAGCGAGCCGCCGGCCACGGTGACCTGCACGAGGCAGGGCGTGACGCCGTACGTGAACTCGCGGATGAGCATCATCAGCCGTGAAGCCGGAGGCCCTTTGTGACTCGGCGAGCGTTGGGTATCTGGGGCATGGCGGGACGTTGGCTAATTCTGTGCTGCTGATCCAGGTCTTCCCGGCTGATGGTCAACTGGTCGTTCAAGGTTCCCCCCGCACACTTGGTCCGTCCAGCCTACTTCCTGCGCCATCGGATCTGCTAGCCGACTTTTCCGGATGGCACGACAACACACAGCCGATGCCCCTGACCGCAAAATCTGAGCGATAGGCCCTGGGTCGCCGATACCCAAGTATTGTCCTTGACTCTGGACTGGACTCCAGGGTGCATACTCTCAGTAGAGATGTTCGACGACAGGTAGAGTGTGAGCGAAACTTAGTTGGAAATTGAAGCGGCTCCAAACCCTGTGGTTTGATGACGTTTGAGAAGACGGACATCAGCCCACGAGAGAAAGGAGCCGAGATGAGCAGTGTCCTACGATCGGTCAGGAAGCGCAAGAAAGGTCACACGTTGGGCGCGGTCGACGTCATCGACCGAGAGGAGTACGCCGAGCTGGAGGTCGATGCCAAGGTGGAGTTGATCCGGTCGTTGGTTCCGCTGGGCTTGATGCACATCGAGGAGTTGCTCGACGAGGAAGTGACAGCGTTGGCTGGCGAGCGCTACGCCCGCAAAGCCCCGTCAGTCGGCGGGCGCCGTCATGGCAGCAACCCCGGGACGGTCGGGTTGGCCGGCCAGCGCGTGCCGATTCGCGTGCCCCGGATTCGCCATGTCACGGCGCGCGAGATTCCACTGCGGTCGTACGAGGCGCTGCATGGCGATCGCGCCGTCAATGACCTGTTGCTGCGGCGCGTGCTGTATGGGATCTCGTGCCGCAACTACGCGGCGGCCGCCGAGGCGATTCCCGGGGCGATCGGCCTGTCGGGGTCGACGGTGTCCCGTGCGTTCATTCAGGCCAGCGCGACGAAATTCCGCGAACTCCAGGAGCGGGACCTCTCCGGGGAGGACGTTGTGGCCCTGGTGCTGGACGGCAAGACGTTCGCCGAGTCGACGATGGTCGTCGCGCTGGGCATCACGATGACGGGGGACAAACGGTTCCTGGGCTTCGTCGAGACGGGCACCGAGAACGAGCAGGTGTTGACCCCGTTCCTCCGGTCCTTGGTCGAGCGGGGCCTCGATGTTTCCCAGGGGCTGCTGGTGATCGTGGATGGCGGCAAGGGGCTCCGGGCGGCTGTGCGACACGCTTTCCGCCACCGCGCCCTAGTGCAACGGTGTCAGTGGCACAAGCGCGAGAACGTGGTGAGTGACGTGGCCAAGCGTGAGCAGCCGGTGTGGCGGCAGCGTCTCCAGCGCGCCTACAACCGTCCGGAGTACGACGAGGCCCTCGCCGCCCTCCAGTCGCTCCAGCATGAGCTGGAGGATCGGAACCAATCCGCGGCCGGCAGTCTGGCGGAAGGCCTCGACGAGACCCTGACGTTGCATCGCCTCGGGGTGTACGGTGTGCTGGGCCGGTCGCTGAAGACGACGAATGGCCTCGAGTCCATCAACGCGCTCATTGAGGAGCGCTGTGCGAAGGTCGATCACTGGCAGAACTCGAGTCAACGCCATCGCTGGCTGGCCACTGCGCTCCTGGACATCGAGCCACGCCTGCGCAAGGTGATGGGCTACCGGCACCTGCCCAGGCTTCGTGACGCATTGAAGCGAGAGCTGAAGATCGACACGACGACGTCGACGAAGAAAGCCGCGTAAGCAATCAGGAGCCGCGGAGAGTTTCAACTAGGAATGGGCTTGACTCATATTCCGGCGCCGCGACCTTTGGCCAGGTGATTATTGGGACCCTCTACGGCGCACTAGATGGTGCTATCGGCGGAGCCGTCTTCAGCTGGCTCTACAATTGTTGCTCCGAGCGGCGCAGCTCAAGTTCAAGCGCCAGTGGATAGAACGCGACCTTATTGAGCCGACGTCCAGCCGCTCACCCGCGTGACTAAGCCCGTCCCCGTTGAACCGCCCGCCCGCGGTAGGATCGGGTCGCTCGCCACCATAGTGGGAGAATTAGACGAAGCCAGTCCATCGCAATTAATGTCCTCGACTCTCTACTCGCACTCCCGGCTTTCCAGTTACGAAAACTGCCCGTTCCAGTACAAGTTGAGGTATGTGGACCAAGTCCAGGCACCCCTCGGCACCACCATCGAGGCATTTGTGGGGAGCAGGGTCCACGACGCTCTGGAATGGCTGTACAGGTTGGCACGCGACGGCCGCGTTGCGACCAAGGAAGAACTCGTGCAGAAGTACCAGGCGCTGTGGGAAGCGAAATGGGAAGACGAGATTCGCGTCATCAAGCAAGAGTTGGAGGTCGAGCACTACCGGTCGAACGGACAGAAGTGGGTCGAGCAGTACTGGGATCGCTATCAGCCGTTCGACCAGGGCATCACCATCGACCTGGAGTGCAAGGTCTTCATAGACCTGCCCGGTGGCGGGAAGGTGATGGGTTACATAGATCGTCTTGAGAAAGTCGGCAATAAACACTTCGTGATCCACGACTACAAGACCAGCGGCAAGTTACCTACGCCGCACGCAACCAAGAATGACCGGCAGTTGGCGCTCTACATGCTCGGAATCAAGCAGCGCTATCCCGACCTGAAGAAGATCGACCTGGTCTGGCATTTCGTGCGATTTGACGAGGATGTGTGGTCGCAGCGGACCGATGAACAGTTGCAGAAAATGGCCGAACAGACCGCGAGTCTGATCGAGACCGTTGATGCTGCGGTGGCGAGAAGGGACCTACCGACGAAGACCAGCGCGCTCTGCGACTGGTGTGAATTCCGTCCGCTGTGCCCAGAGTTCGCGAACCTTTACCAGTTGGAGAACGAGGAAGAGACACTGATAGCCCCGACCATCACTGCCTTCGAGGCGTCAGCGCTGGTGGATGAACTCGTGAGCCTGAGGGACGAGAAGCAGCGTATTACGGGTAAGATGGATGAACGGGCTGACGAGATACGGGAGAAGCTGACGGCGTACTCGGCCGAGACCGGCAATACCTCGATCTACGGTGCTGAACACTACGCCACTATCTCCACTGCCACATCGGTTGACGTTCCAAAAGCAGGGAGCGAACCTCGGCTCGAGCTTGAGCGTGTCCTCAAGTCGCTCGGACTCTGGGACCAAGTCGATCAGCTCTCATCGAGCAAACTGAAGAAGCTTGCCGACTCGGACGCCTGGGCGGATGACCAGCGGGAAGCGGCGAACAAGTATCTGGCGTACAGCGAACACGCTCGGGTGAAGCTGCGCAAGAGGAACTAGCGCAAACGAGGGCTCTTGAAGCTGGCCCGCAGGTGGGACGCCGCGCACCCGCGCTAACCCCCGTCCCCGTTACCCCGCCCGCCGTACGCGGTTCTGAGAGGATCGACAGCCTACGGCTTCTTTCGTCCGTGTTTCGGTGACCTCGCCCTCCACACCCAGCCGTCCACGGCCTCGAGCCGCTGGCGGCGATCTGCGGACATGCGGTCCTTCGTACTGCGCTGGACAACGACCCACTACCCCATAGCGTCTGTCTTACGTTTTTCGTGATGCTGGGTTGCGGAATTGCTACGAAGAGGAAAAATGCACGATAGCGTCCTTAATTGTGTCGGCGGTGACACGGAAGTGAGAAGCCTCCCACACCACACGTCCTTCTTGAATCAAGAGTGCCTGGGGCGTTTCATGTCGCACATTTAAACGCGTTGTCACTGCATCTGAAACATCCTGATGGGTCTGCACGGTGACGATGGCGTATTGGATGGTTTGTCGGCCTTCACTGAGATGTGCCACAAGTTCATCGTGGGCTTGCGCACTGGTGCCGCACGTTACACTGTGCTTGAACAGCAAGACTAAGCGTTCCTTTGATGCTGCGATGACACGTTCTAGTGCATCGACGCTGTCGAGAACAATCAAATCCGAGAGCATGCCATTAGTGTAACAACGGGGCCCAGAACGGAGGTCACACATGGGTCACAGAGTGACCTACGGTGCTTGTTGAATCACCCACTGTTCGTCAGTGGGCTAGGGCGACATGGCTGCGTAGCGCACACCCTTTTCGAGTAGATGAATAAACGACTTAAAACGGAAGAGTTCGTTCAATGAATTTCAGCACACGCGCTAACCCCCGTCCCCGTTGAACCGCCCGCCGGGCCACGAATTCGATCTCTGCAGAGCCTCAACCTCCGCATGCACCGGGACGGGCCGTAAGCCACTGCGTCCCCACGTTCATCGATAACCTGACCACAGTCGCCAGTGACAGCTATACTGAAGGTCCATCAGGATATAGTGCATATATGGCTGAACACGACAATAGACGGCGAGCCAGTAGTAGACACTGCGAAACCGCTCGGGTGTCACGTCATTCCCACCGGTTCGAGGAACTATGGTACTGAGTAAATCCGAATTCATTGCATCCCTGCAGAACGAAGTCCGCATCCTTCTTCATCTCGCAAGCAAGATCGACCGTTCGACGCTTGATTACCGCCCTACGCCGAAGCAGCGCAGCACGCTGGAGCTGCTCAGGTACATGGGCATGATGGGGCCGATGATGATCAGGTACGGCCTGGCCAAGGACGGCGAGTTCGATCGTGACGCTTGGATGGCAGAGGCAAAGGCAGCGGAAGCGCGTGACTTCGACCAGACACTCGCTGCGATTGCCGCCCAACCCGACGAGTATGCAAAGCTGTTCGCGGAAGTGACCGACGACGATTTCCGGTCCGAGATGACCGCATTTGACGGCAGCAAGATGACACGCGGCAACTACCTGGTCAATTCTGTGCTCGGAGGCTGCGCGGCCTATCGCATGCAGCTGTTCCTGTATCTGAAGGCCTGCGGACAGGAGGAACTCGGGACGTCCAACCTGTGGCGCGGAGTCGACGCCCCGGCATCGACCGGATAGAGCGCCGAGCGATGAAAGCAACTGTCACGGGTTCGCTCATGCGCTCTTCTATCACCCAGAGGCACTTTGGGTCCCTCGCGTCTCATCTGCGGTCGGTCGCCTTCCTTGAGGGCCTATCCTACGTCGCGCTGCTCTTCGTCGCCGTGCCACTCAAGTATCTGGGCGACCTACCGCTCGCAGTGCGGTGCGCGTCGTGGGACCGGTCCACGGGACGCTTTTCGCCTGGCTCGGCCTGCTCGTAGTCGGTGGACTGACAAGTCGTGACCGGTCCATGGGTTGGGGCATGAGAATCATGGTGGCCGCAAAGAAATCCGACAGAGCAGCCTATGGAACCTAGACCACTTAGGTAGACGTGCAGATCCAGGATTTCCGGACGTTCTTGAACGTTATGTCGAAATGGCGATTAAGGCCCACCGCGCACCCGCGTAACTAACCCCTGTTCCTGTTGAACAGCCAGCCGAGTCGCGGGAGGCTGGACATTTTGCCGTGCCGTTCGTTGTCGTGGTCGGAAGGAATCTATGATCAGTCGTCACGCGATCTACAGGCTGCTTCTATATGTTTTAGTGGTTGGCTTGATTGGTTGCTCATCAGTTGACGAGAAGACGAACTCTCGGGACACATACGACTGGGATGCACTCACCACAGATCCACATCGACCGTCGCCGGAACAACGATTTCAAGCGAGAGATAACACTACACTCGTTCACCGTTTATTGCGCCCCCGGTTTTCTTGGACACGGATTAAGGGAGAATCTGATGTCCAAGGAGGTAGCGGGAATGGTTCAGTCGAGGAGGGTGCAGGGAGCTGGGTCGGCGCGGACGGAGGGAGCCCGAAGGGCGACCGGAGTCGGCGCCGACGCTGCGGCGGCTGGGGCCCGGGCCTTGGCGCCCGGGCAGCGGTGGAGTGCGAGCCGGAAGCGGGACGTGGTGCTGCGGCTGCTGTGCGGCGAGTCACTCGACGCGGTCTCGCGTGCAGTCGGGGTGGAGATCTATCGGCTGGAGGAGTGGAAGGCGCGGGCGTTGGCCGGTCTCGAACTCGGGCTGAAGGAGCAGGCCGGTGAACCGGTAGCCGCAGTGCTGGATGCCGCCAAGCGACACATTGGGGCACTGTCGATGGAGAACGAACTGCTGCGGGCGCGTGCCCGCGCGGCGGAGCGTCGCCTCCCTTTGGCGACGCGGAGGTCGCGATGATGAGCGCAACGACCTCCGCGACCACGGGGCGGCGCTATGGTCTCGAACGGGTGTGTCGGACGTGGGAGAGGTCGCGCTCGGCGCTCTACGCGCGGCGGGCGCGTGCGCAGTGCCGAAAGCGGGGTGCTGGCCCGGCGCGCCGCGGGCCGACGCCCGCGCTGTCGGATGCGCAGCTTTTGGCGGCCATTCGCAGCGACCTGACCCGGTCACCGTTCCAGGGCGAGGGCCATCGCAAGGTCCACGCGCGGCTGCGGATTCTCGACGGGATCCGCGTGTCCCGGACGCGGGTGTTGCGTGTGATGCGCGCGCAGGGGCTGCTCTCACCCCACCGCGGGCGGCAGGGTGACCCGAAAGCGCACGACGGGACGATTGTCACTTCGGCGCCTCAGGTGATGTGGGGCACCGACGGCGTACGGGTGTTCACCGTGGAGGACGGCTGGGTCTGGACCTTCGCGGCGGTGGACCACTGGAACGCCGAGTGCGTGGGCTGGCATGTGTGCAAGGTGGGGAGCCGTTTTGCCGCCCTCGAGCCGATCGCGCAAGGGCTCGGGCGACGCGACGGCTCGGTCGAGGCGGACGTGGCCCGCGGCTTGGCGCTACGGATGGACCACGGCAGCCAGTATCTGTCAGACCACTTCCTCAACCAGGTCCGCTACTGGGGCATCCACCCCAGCTTCGGCTTCCTCGAAGAGCCGGAAACCAACGGGGTCGTCGAGCGCTGGAATCGCACGCTCAAGGAGCAAGCGATCTACGGCCGGGTCTTTCACACCCTCGCCGACGTGCGCGCCGCCGTCGCTGCGTTCGTCGAACGCGACAACCAGTGCTGGCGCCTCGAAAAGCTGGCGTATCGCACGCCACTCGAAGCGCGCGAGCAATACGAGCTACGCCATGCCGCGTAGCGCAAACGTGTGTCCAAGAAACCGGGTGCGGTACAACTCGTTTACCGTTCCTACGGCGCACAGGCGTCTATCGAATTGATCTTGCTGCACGGGTCGGGCTTTCACAGTGCCTACCTCAGTCGCTTAGCCACGGAAATTGCTAGTTCTGGTATCGCTCGGGTTTGGACGCCAGATATTCGCGGGCACGGATTTCGACCACAACGACGGGGAGATATTGACTACATCGACCAGTTGGAAGATGACCTTGCGGATTTCAGCGCGTGGCTTCGTGCGATGAATCCACAGGCAGAGCTAGTAATTGGTGGGCATTCAGCTGGGGGGGGACTAACGATTCGTTTTGCCGGAGGCTCGTACAGAGACACTGCCGATGGGTACCTACTTCTTGCTCCGTTCTTGCAATACAACGCGCCTACGATACGACCACAACTGAGTGGTTGGGCAACTCCGAAAACAAGTCGCATTGTCGCCTTGAATCTCCTGAATGCTCTGGGAATTTGTAGTTTCAATGGCATAACGACCTTAGAGTTCAAGCTTCCACCTAGATATCGAACTGGGAATGAAACTCTGGCCTACAGTTATCGCTTGATGACGGGGATTAACCCGCGCAATTACGCATCGGACCTCCAGGCTCTGGAGAAACCGACTCTTGTTGTTGTCGGAACGGACGACGAATCGTTCTACGCCGATGAATTTCGAAGTGTATTTCAGGAGTTTAGCCCACAAGCCCAGGTTGAATTGATGCCCGGCGCGACCCATTTGACGTTGGTAGTTGACGCAGGGCTGCCACCGCTTGTTGTTCAATGGCTCAAACGTTCGTTCTTCTGATCTCAGTCGAGTGACTGTTCATGCCCGGGGATCGGGTTCGGCTAGGGCGTCAAACCCGCCGACCGGAAACGAGAGCTGTGTTGGTGATCGGCTCTTCACCTAGGGAAAATCGACGCCCGATCCACTTTTCGAAGCCTAGCGAATGGGACAAAGCGCACGCGCGGTAACCCCCGTCCCCGTTGAACCGCCAATTTTGTAGCGGGCTACAAAAGTCAGTAGCCACCCCCGCATTGCACCCTCCCTCTGCGAGCGGGAAGGCGTACGGACTCGACGGGCTAACCTCGACACTGTCTTCTACGGGGTGCACCCGAGCCGTCCCCGTTGAACCGCCCACCGGGCGTTTTGTCGGATACTCGCGCTTTTGTTTTGCGGATCCAGGAGGTTCGAGAAAAGCAGCACGGGCTATCGCAGTACCTGCGTGCTCGGCACAATAACCATGCGCGGCTAAGGAGGTCACGCCACTGTTCCGCCGCGTGGTCGAGAGCGACACCATGAATACCATCCCCCTGAATCTTGCTAATCTGCTTTACGAAGCCAGGATGTTGAGGGCGCTCTCCAGCGTCGGGGAGTCTGGGGGATTGCGCCATCCGTTCCAGGCGCCGCCGTGTTGCTGAGGCGAGTGATCAAAGGATGTCAAGATATGCCGGCGCTCGTCGCCGCCCTCCGGGCGCGTGACGCGCGGCTGGGTAGAGCCCAGTCAGGAAGGTTGAACGGGGTTCGGTCGGTTAGTCGAGCCCTTCAGATCGATTCGGTTCACGCTAAGGTGAAGCAGAGTCTATTTAGACTGCAGGTAGTATTCCAGTGCCAGGGTAAGCTGCAGGTATGAGAACCAAGAAAGTTGGAACTCGCTCATTTCGTCGGGTCCGCGCTGGGTTCGGATCACCCAGAGGCGTGAGTGTCTCAACTAGTCTGCGCCTGGTCGTTGTGGCGACTCTCGTTCTTGGCGGTTGTAGCCAGACCGGCGGCCCTGTGCCCAGCGTGGAAGAAGTGCCAGAAAGCGAGCAGGAGAGCGACACCCAGAGCGTCCCAGAATATCCTGAGATGGGCGGCGCCAAGTCGGTAACAAGTTTCTTTATCACGAGTACTGGGGTCGGGACGGGTGGTGACCTTGGCGGACTGGTCGGAGCCGACGCACACTGTCAGGCGCTAGCGGCGGCCGAGTACGCGGGAGATCACACCTGGCGGGCCTACCTGAGTACCATAGCCGGCGAGGATCAGTCAGCCGTCAACGCACGTGACCGGATCGGTACTGGTCCCTGGTACAACGCCGAAGGGCTGCTGGTCGCGGCAAACGTAGAGGCGCTGCACGGTGATGGCAACCGGATGACCAAAGAGACCGCGACAACCGAACGCCTCGACCAAGTGAACGGTGTCGGCGACATACCCAACAGGCACGACATCCTGACCGGCTCGCAGCCAGACGGGACGGCGTTCACTGGGGATGAAGACTTGGCGTGCGGGAACTGGACCTCAAGCGACGAGGGGCGCGCTCAGGTTGGCCATCACGACCGGATGGGCCGCAGCGACAGCGCGAGCTCGTGGAATTCGGCACACCCGTCGAGCGGGTGCGGTCAGGAGGCTCTACAGAGCACCGGCGGGGCGGGACTCTTCTACTGCTTCGCGATCAATTGAGGGTTATTGGAGCCAGCTTCTCAAGGAGTGCGGTGTTCGACCTGGCCTGGCCGAACGGTATCCAGGAGAATCTCAGCCAACCAGTAGTCGTACTGCTAAACGAAAGCGCCGAGACGATTGCCGTCGCCAGTCAGGCGGGTTTTCGCTGCTTCACGACGATCCCGGAGTTCAAGAAATATGTGGATGAGGAAGTATTGCTGAGTAAGCTCGCAACATAATTACTGTCATCCTGCCCGACCTCGTCACCCCCGTCCCCGTTGAACCGCCCGACGGCGCTGAGTAGGCTAGACACGTTGTGACCTGGCGCCACCCATGAACGGAGCGAAACAGATGCGATCCGACAGCTTGGCTCACCTCGTGGTCATCCTGGCCTTCTCGATCTTGATTGCGTCGAGCCCATCGCCGGTGCTCGCACAACCGGCCGACGACTTCGCGCCCGTCACCGATGCCATGCTGGAGAATCCGGCTGATGAAGACTGGCTGACCTGGCGGCGCACCACCGACGGGTGGGGCTACAGCCCGCTCGACGAGATCACGTCCGAGAACGTCGGCGCTCTCCGGATGGTCTGGACTCGGGCGATGGCCCCGGGGCGGATGGAAGGCACGCCGCTGGCCTACGACGGCGTGCTGTTCATGCCGCAGTCAGACGACGTCATCGAGGCGATCGACGCCGTGACCGGGGACCTGAGGTGGTCGTATCGGCGCGACTTGCCGGACGATGTCTACGACATGGTCGGCGGCAACGCCCGCACCAACCGGAATGTGGCGATCTACGACCGGCTCATCGTCAACACGACGGATGACGACTTCGCCATCGGGATCGACGCAACGACCGGCGAGGTGGTGTGGGAGACCAAGATCTTCGACTACCAGGTGAACCCGGCCGGTCACAGCGCCGGACCGATCATCGCCGACGGCAAGATGATCTCCGGTCGGAGCTGCCGGCCGATGGGTGGCCCGGAGACCTGCGTGGTGATCGCCCACGACGCCCGCACCGGTGAGGAGCTCTGGCGGCGGAGCACGGTGGCCCTGCCGGGTGAGCCTGGCGACGAGACCTGGGGAGGGGTGCCCTACGAGCAGCGGATTCACGTCGGAAGCTGGATGCCGGCCAGCTATGACCCGGAGTTGCGGTTGATCTACCAGGGGACCTCGGTCACCTCTCCCGCCCCGAAGTTCATGCTCGGCGGGGTCGAGAACACGCACCTCTATCACAACTCGACACTGGCGCTCGACGTCGACACCGGCGAGATCCGCTGGCACTACCAGCACCTGAATGATCACTGGGACCTCGACCATCCGTTCGAGCGGATTCTGGTCGACACGGCGGTGGCCCCGGACCCGTCCGCGGTGAGCTGGATCAACCCGCGCATTCAACCCGGAGAGGAGCGACGAGTGGTCACCGGCGTCCCGGGCAAGACCGGGCTGGTCTACACGCTGGACCGGGAGACGGGGGAGTTCCTGTGGGCGACGCCGACGGTCACGCAGAACGTGATCAGCGGCATCGATGGCGCGACCGGGGTGGTCTCGACCAACTCCGAGGTGGTCTTCACGCAGCCGGGACAGGAGGTGTTCGCCTGTCCAACCTGGAACGGGGGCAAGGACTGGGAGGCGGGCGCCTACAGCCCGTTGACGAACACGATGTACATGCCGCTGCGGCAAACGTGCGCTCGGATGATGGCCGCCACGGAGTTCGAAGACCGACCGAACGAGCCCAACGAGAGTCGCGCGGCGATCTACGCGATCGCCTACCGGCATCAGATTGCGCCGGGGACGGAGAACGTCGGCACCATTTGGGCGATCTCGGCCGAGACGGGCGTGACCGAATGGCTCTACGAGCAGCGGGCGGCCACCATGTCGCTGGTGGCCACCGGCGGGGGGCTGCTGTTCGGGGGGGACACCAACGGCCGGTTCCGGGCGTTCAGCCAGGAGACGGGCGAGATTCTCTGGGAGATCAACCTCGGCTCACCGGTGTCCGGGTTCCCGATCAGCTTCGGGGTCGACGGGCGGCAGTACATCGCGGTCGCCACGGGGTCGGGCGGCACCGCCTCACACTTCATGGGGCTGACCCCGGAGCTGCGCCCCAGCTCGGGCAACAACCTGTTCGTGTTCGCCCTTCCGGAATAGGAGAAGACACATGATTAGCAATAACAGAATCCTTCTGGTAGCTATCGCGGTCATCGGTGCAGTGGCGCTGTCCGGGCTCTCGGTCGTCGCCCAACAGGACGATGAGCGGCCGCCGATGGGCGTCTTCATCACCAGCGTTGGGGTTGGGAACGGCGCGAACCTGGGAGGCCTCGAAGGCGCGGACACCCATTGCCAGGCGCTGGCCGCTGCGGCGGGCGCGGGCAACCGCACCTGGCGTGCGTACTTGAGCACGCAGGGGCCCGGCGCGGTCAACGCGCGCGACCGGATCGGGGACGGTCCGTGGGCAAACGCCGTCGGCCTCGCCATGGCCGCCAACGCCGACAGCCTGCACTATGACAACTCCAACTTCAACTGGACCTATATGCGCGACGAGAACGGCAATCAGTTCCCGTCACGCATCGACGGGAACCCCGACTTTACGGAGCACGATGCGCTGACCGGTACCCAGATGGACGGCACGGCGTTTCCGGCGGGTGAGGACCGCACGTGTGGCAACTGGACCAGCAATGACGAAGGAAGTGCCATGCTCGGCCACGCCGACCGCTACTCTTTCACGACCCCGGGCTCGTCGTGGAACCAGGCCCATCCTTCCCGGAGTTGCTCCCAACCCGATCTGGTGGCGACCGGAGGGGCCGGCCGGTTCTACTGCTTTGCAATTGACTGATCGTCGCGACTGATGGCACTTCAGGTCGGCGACCGCCTCGCCCACTACGACGTGACCGCCCTCATCGGCGAGGAGGGCATGGGACAGGACTGCGGCCTGCCGGGCTGATCATCATGCGTGGGATTGTGGTGGCGGTGGCGGTCGTAGCGAGCGTGGGGCTTGCGTGGTGGGAAACGGCATCTGCCGCACACACGCCGCGGCCGGAGACCGTCTTACCCGAGGCTGAGCTGGCGGCCCAGGGCCAACCGGTCTTCCGCCGTGAGGACGTCCGTCCCACTCTGAAGAAACCGAGCGCCGGCGGGCGGGAGTTCTTCTTCACCCGGGCGGTCTACAGCGGCGGACGAGGCTGGCGCGGCGGGTCGTGGGCCACCGACTATCCGAAGGCGGACCGTCAGCTTCTGACCATCATCGACCGGCTGGTCGATCTCGACGCTTACGAGAGGGAGAACGCCGTCCAGCTCGACGACCCGAACATCCGCCGGTTCCCGTTCCTCTACGCGCTCGAGGTCGGCTACATGTACATGACCGAGCCGGAGGTGAAGGGGCTGCGCGACTACCTGCTGGCCGGCGGGTTTCTGATGATCGACGACTTTTGGGGCTCGGCCGAGTGGGCCAACTTCGAGGCGGAGATCAAGCGGGTGGTGCCGGAGTATCCGATCATCGAGATCCCGCTCGACCATCCCTTGTTCACGACCTTCTACAACATCGACGAGATCCGGCAGGTGCCGAACATCGGTCGCGCCCAGGGCGGTCCGACCTGGCAGCGCGACGGGATCACCCCGCACGTCCGCGGCATCTTCGACGAGCAGGGCCGGTTGATGGTCATGATCAACTGGAACACCGACATCGGGGATGCCTGGGAGTGGGCCGAGAGTCCCTACTATCCGCTGCGGTATTCGACCTACGCCATCCAGATCACCGTCAACGCGATCGTCTACGCGATGAGCCACTGAGTTCATGCCCTTGACTGCCGGCGACCGTGTCGGGTCTTACGAGGTCACCGCCAAGATCGGCGAAGGCGGCGAGGTCTACGAGGCGACTGACGCGAAGCTGAAGCCGGAACACAGGCGACCAGACCCGCTTACCGTGGAAACCGAGCGATACCATAGCTGCCGTTGATGCCACCAATCCAGATCTCGTCATTGACGTCGATCGCCACGGTTCCCAGCTTGAAAAAAGCATTGCCCTTGTAGTCCACCAGTTGCCGAACAGCAAGCGTATTCGGATCGACCTCGGCGACGCGGGCGGCGGCCAGTTCACAGGGATCGGATCCTTCACAGCGAGTGACGTGACCGGCGACGATCACCTTCCCATCGGGTCCCCAGCGCACGTTGTCGACGTTGAAGCCAACGGGGATCGGGTCGACCCGCACAGGGGTTTGGCCCCGCGACAGGCGCACCAGTGCTCGGTCACTCCAGCCGCCGACGTAGAACCACTCTCCGTCATCCGAGGAAACCAGGCCATTAGGACCGCGCATCTGGCTACCCGGCACTTCGACCCAGCCAGTCGTGGGATGCCATTCCCAGAGTTCGCCGCCGGCGGTGTCGAAATTGGTGGCTCCGAGATAGCCACCGGGCAAGGCCGTAATGGAGTTGATGCGCCGGGTGCCTTCCGGCGCGGGGATGCAACCGATCCATTTCATGGTGGGAAGGGCGCCGCCGGCATTCAGCTCAAAGACTTCGATGGCTTCGCGCGCGCCATGGCCAACCACGTACAGCGTATGGACGGTACCGCTGCCTTCCCGCAGGGTGAGTCCGTGTGGTTGAAAAACGTCGTTCGGGCCGGGGCAGGCGCGATAGGTGGCCCTGTCGTGCTGCGGTGCTAAGGCGCCCGCGGGAAAGATTTCCCGGGCGCTGTGGTCACGAATGTTAACCGCGTAGAGCGGGCCTTCCGAATCGGAGTATCGTCCGGAAGCGATTACCCAGCGGGTATCCGGAACCGCGTACAGGTCTTCGGGGTTGGTGGTACCGCACACGAACTTCACTGTGCCGTCTGGATCACAGGTCTGGGCGCTGAGAGCGTTCATGCTGAGAAGGCCCAACAAAGCGAGGGATAAGATCAATCGTGACATGACGTCACCTCCGTCGTTCTCGGGGATGTCCCATCTCCTGCCAAAACTCAGCGGCGGCTGGATTGACGACGACAGGCTACCATCTCTGACGACTCTGTCCGAGGGTGTCCATCCGTTAGGGTGTCAACTTTTTCGGCCCTTTCCTCTACGCCGCGCACCCGCGTGACTAACCCCCGTCCCCGTTGAACCGCCCGGCACCTGGCGGTAGAATCGTGTCCGTCACCTTTGTCGTCGAGAGGTATGGAACGGCCATGAAGGAAGGTCTGAGCACACAGCTTTGGGTTAGCGTGTCCGTAATCGTGGTGTTCCTAATGGGGTTGGGCACAGGCGTTCTGCTCGATGCCAGATTTTCCGGTTCTGGGCGACCACCACTAAGAGGACTTGAGTCTGTCCGTGGACGACCACCTGGGCGACCGCCTGGGCGACCACACATTTGGCATGAAAGGCGTGCTCCAAACAGGATGCTGCGTCGATTGGGAACCACGCTTGACCTTAGCGGGGAACAGACCGAACGCCTTCAAGCATTGTTCCGAACGCAGCGCGAGCAGTCCGGTGAGATTGGTCGTGACATGCGCCAACAATTGGACACCCGGAGAGAAGCGTTTCGAACTTCGGTCGCCGAAATCTTGACGCCGACACAGATGGAACTCTTCGAGGAAAGGTTCCGTGGCAGGCGCGGCCGCGCCGCGTGAGCCGTAACCCCCGTCTCCGTTGAGCTGCCCGCTGCTCCGCGCATTGAACCCCCTGCCAGCCATGGGCGCTCGAACGCGCCGTCGCCCGCTTCGTCGACGACAGAGGTGGACCCCATCCTTCAGACAGCTCAGCGGCCAAATTAAGGTGAAGTCCGGGGTCATAGGTCAGGCCGCCTCGGGCTGTGATGGGGCGGGGTAACGCCCCGGTCCCGGAGTAGCCCCCAGAGTGTACGCCTCGTTGGGCGTCCGGTCCACGAGCGACGAGTGCGGCCGCCGCTCGTTGTAGAAATCGATCCACCAGCCGATGCCAGCCCGGGCATCTGAGGCGGTGGCGTACTCAGCCAGATAGATCTGCTCATATTTAAGCGAACGCCACAGCCGCTCGATGAAGACGTTATCCATCCAGCGGCCCTTGCCGTCCATTGAGATGTGGATCCCAGCGTCCGTGAGCACGTCGGTGAAGGCCAGACTCGTGAATTGGCTGCCTTGGTCGGTATTGAAGATCTCGGGGGACCCGTAGCGGTCGAGCGCCTCGTGCAAGGGTTCGACACAGAAGCTGGAGTCGAGTGTGTTTGACAGCCTCCAGGCTAAGACCTTCCGGCTCGCCCAATCCATGACCGCGACCAGGTAGAGAAAGCCGCGCGCCAGCGGAATGTAGGTCACGTCCGCACACCACACCTGATTCGGCCGCGTGATCGCCAGGTCGCGCAGCAGGTATGGGTAGATCCGGTGCTCCGGGTGCGGCTGAGACGTCCGGGGCCGTTGGAAGATCGCCTGCAGGCCCAAGCGCCGCATCAGGCGCCGGACTCGCTTGCGGCTGACCCATGTCTCCTGGCGCCGGAGCCAGCGTGTCATCTGCCGCGAGCCGTAGAACGGCGTCTCCAGAAACTGCTCGTCAATTCGCCGCAGCAGCTGCACATTGAACAGGCTCTCGTCCTTGCCTTCGTAGTAGAACGACGAGCGGGCGATCGATACCAGCCGACACTGGCGGGTGAGGCTGAGCGCGACGTCATCGGGATCAACCATCGCGACCCTCCGGCCGTGGCTCAACGACCGAAGGCCTTGGACAAAAAATCCCGTTCGATCACCAGCTCGCCCACCTTCGCTCGTAACTCTTTGATCTCGGCCTCTCGAGCGGCCTCCTGGTGCTCGTGCTTGCCTGAGAAGCCCGCCAGCACTTGTTCGCGGGCGTGCTTCTTCCAGTTCGCGATTAGATTCGGGTGGACGTCGTAACGAGAAGCCAGCTCCGCCATCGTCGCCTCTTCCCGGAGCGCCTCCAGCGCGACTTTTGCCTTCAGCTCAACCGGGTAGCTCCGTCTCTTGCGTGGCATTCCAGATTCCTCCTGTCGGATCTGGACTCCACCTTAACAACCTGTCCGAAAATCGGGGTCCACCTCTGACTACAACCGCCGCCGCCTACACGAAGCCCTCGACAACGTCACCCCAGCCGACGTGTATGAGGGGCGGCGGTCGGCCATCCTCGCTCGACGGGCACAGATCAAACGGAGGACACTGGCACAGCGGAAACAGGAGAATCTACACGTCACCAGATTCGTTCACCGGCGGGAAGTCTCTCTGCAGAAACGGGCTCGGCGGTCTCGATTCGTTTGACGACGTACACTGAATCGTGATCCAAGGCGGTTCAACTTCACTCGTTCCGACCAACTATTGGATGCCTCTTTCACCCGGCACCCACGGCGAGCGCGGCACCATCGGCCGACCAGAGTTTCTGGAGGCGGTTCTTAGGAGTGATCGAAATGGGCGATGGCACGCCGACTGCTGACGACCGCTACCCCGTGTTCAACTTCGAGGCGCTGCGATTGATGATGGGCATCATCGCGATCTCGATGCCATGGGTCGTGTATTGGATCGCCGGAGATCCGGATCTTGAGTCCATCAGCGCCTCGTACCACACAAAAGCGCAAGACGCACTGGTGGGCATGCTGTTTGTCGTTGGTGCGTTCCTGCTTGCGTACCGTGGGCGATCGAGGCCACAGGGTTTCGCTCGAGCACCCGTAAGCCAGACGCATGACCAGCTCCTGCAGGTGGGAGCAATTGCCGCCATTGTGGTTGCGACGTTTCCTACCTCGACGTCGGCGATACGCGTTGGAACCAGCTACATCCACTACGCGGCAGCGATTGTCTTGTTCTCCGTGTTTGTCTTTTTCTGCTATGAGTTCCGGAAAGCGACGAAGGACGGAACCGATATCGAGAAAAAACGTAGCCCCTACTATGTCGTGTGCGGAATCGCTATGGCCGCTGCCATGCTGTTCATCGTGATCGTCCGGCTTGCTGAGGTGCCCGCTGACCTAGGTTTGGTGTTTTGGGGCGAGGCCGCAGCTCTCACTTTTTTCGGTGTTGCGTGGATCATCTCGGGAAAGGCGGTGCCTTATCTATCTATTGCGCCCCCGGTTTTCTTGGACACGGATTAAGGGAGAATCTGATGTCCAAGGAGGTAGCGGGAATGGTTCAGTCGAGGAGGGTGCAGGGAGCTGGGTCGGCGCGGACGGAGGGAGCCCGAAGGGCGACCGGAGTCGGCGCCGACGCTGCGGCGGCTGGGGCCCGGGCCTTGGCGCCCGGGCAGCGGTGGAGTGCGAGCCGGAAGCGGGACGTGGTGCTGCGGCTGCTGTGCGGCGAGTCACTCGACGCGGTCTCGCGTGCAGTCGGGGTGGAGATCTATCGGCTGGAGGAGTGGAAGGCGCGGGCGTTGGCCGGTCTCGAACTCGGGCTGAAGGAGCAGGCCGGTGAACCGGTAGCCGCAGTGCTGGATGCCGCCAAGCGACACATTGGGGCACTGTCGATGGAGAACGAACTGCTGCGGGCGCGTGCCCGCGCGGCGGAGCGTCGCCTCCCTTTGGCGACGCGGAGGTCGCGATGATGAGCGCAACGACCTCCGCGACCACGGGGCGGCGCTATGGTCTCGAACGGGTGTGTCGGACGTGGGAGAGGTCGCGCGCGGCGCTCTACGCGCGGCGGGCGCGTGCGCAGTGCCGAAAGCGGGGTGCTGGCCCGGCGCGCCGCGGGCCGACGCCCGCGCTGTCGGATGCGCAGCTTTTGGCGGCCATTCGCAGCGACCTGACCCGGTCACCGTTCCAGGGCGAGGGCCATCGCAAGGTCCACGCGCGGCTGCGGATTCTCGACGGGATCCGCGTGTCCCGGACGCGGGTGTTGCGTGTGATGCGCGCGCAGGGGCTGCTCTCACCCCACCGCGGGCGGCAGGGTGACCCGAAAGCGCACGACGGGACGATTGTCACTTCGGCGCCTCAGGTGATGTGGGGCACCGACGGCGTACGGGTGTTCACCGTGGAGGACGGCTGGGTCTGGACCTTCGCGGCGGTGGACCACTGGAACGCCGAGTGCGTGGGCTGGCATGTGTGCAAGGTGGGGAGCCGTTTTGCCGCCCTCGAGCCGATCGCGCAAGGGCTCGGGCGACGCGACGGCTCGGTCGAGGCGGACGTGGCCCGCGGCTTGGCGCTACGGATGGACCACCGCAGCCAGTATCTGTCAGACCACTTCCTCAACCAGGTCCGCTACTGGGGCATCCACCCCAGCTTCGGCTTCCTCGAAGAGCCGGAAACCAACGGGGTCGTCGAGCGCTGGAATCGCACGCTCAAGGAGCAAGCGATCTACGGCCGGGTCTTTCACACCCTCGCCGACGTGCGCGCCGCCATCGCTGCGTTCGTCGAACGCGACAACCAGTGCTGGCGCCTCGAAAAGCTGGCGTATCGCACGCCACTCGAAGCGCGCGAGCAATACGAGCTACGCCATGCCGCGTAGCGCAAACGTGTGTCCAAGAAACCGGGTGCGGTACAGGCTGAAGAAAATGGGCGTTGGCAACTGAGCCCTGAAAAGGGCGCGTCCGCTGAATCCGCGCTGCTAGGATATCCAGTGCCATCCAACATCCGCATCGTCCTGAACTGGTTCGAGGAACTCAAAGAGCGCGTGCCCGTTCCGTAGCCTGTCCCAAAATCAGGTGTTTGTCCCAAGCCGATTCTGGTCACTGTAAAAGCACCAAAATCGGGGCGAAAGTCAGGTTACCGTCAAAGGGGTTTGTCCCACGCTTGATGGCACCTTCCCGTTGTTGATCCATCGCGCCGCAGTCGACTTGGACACACACCACTACTCGGCCGCCTGACGGACTGTCAAACCGTTCGGTAATGACGCCGGCCTGCGAAGCCTCGGCCGCGCGAGCTTCTTTCCTTGCTGCTTCGCTCGAGCTAATCCAGCCAGGACTCGCTCAGCGATGCGAGCCCGCTCAAACTCGGCGATGGCTCCGAGAGGCACTGTCAAGTTGAGACGGTAGCTGGCAGTGTAGAGCGATGACCAACCACGCGCCGAGCGACCACGGCTATCGATTCCCGCCCGAGATCATCAGTCACGCCGTCTGGCTCTACCACCGCTTTTGTCTCAGCTTCCGCGATGCGGAAGACCTGCGCGCTCAGCGCGGGGTCACCGTGACCTACGAGACGATGCGGCAGTGGTGTTGCACGTTTGGCCCGGCGTATGCGCGGCGCCGGCGGGGTCGGATGGGCGACACGTGGCATCTCGATGAGCTGTGCGTGAACATCCAGGGGCGGCAGCAGGCTCTCTGGCGGGTGGTTGACGAGGACGGCGACATGCTCGACATCCTCGTGCAATCTCGGCGCAATCGGCGGGCGGCGGTGCGGTTCTTTCGTAAATTGCTGAAGGGCCAAGGCCGGCCGCCGCGCCGGCTGATCACCGACAAGCTGCGCAGCTACCCGGCGGCCTGTCGGACCGTGATGCCGTCGGTGATCCACGGCACGGACCGCTATGCGAACAACCGAGCCGAAGTGTCCCACCAACCGACGCGGCAACGTGAGCAGCAGATGCGTCGATGCAAGTCCGCCGCCCACCTGCAACGCTTCGCGTCCGTTCACGGGCTCGTCCTGCATCTCTTCCGAGTCGGTCGACATCTACTGCGATCGGTGCACCACCGCATGCTCCGACCGCGGGCGTTCGCTGAGTGGAATGCGGTGACGGGTGCTTGCTGAACGATGGTGGACGCCGAGCCATCGAGGCCTCGTCACGACCGCTTCTCCTCAACGTGACAGTACCTCCCGACCCGCTACTTTTGGCGCGGGATCCACAAATCGGTCACCACCCCCCGATTGCATCCTCAGTCTGCGAGCGGGAGGGTGCGTCCTCGTCCTCTACGGGGTGCATCCAAGCCCTCCCCGTTGAACCGCTCGCCGCGCCGCGCACCCGGACCGTGGAACCGTTGATTTTGTAGCGGGCTACAAAAAGAGAAAGCTCGGACATCGCGAGGAAAGTGGCGTCCCCAAGCGGCTTCGATACAGCTTTGCATCGTCGAGATCCGAGGGGTAGTGCGGGCGGCCTAGCCTTCCTTGCCCCTAGTGTGTCGCCTTCTCTTCCGCACGCGCTCCAGACAAAATGTTACCGATGGCGTAGTTGCCCTCGTGGCACGCGTACTCGTAGAGCTGTTCGCCGAGCGCCGTCATCGGTATCGCCGCGGTCCAAGACGCGCTGTACTCCGTCGGGTCGGTGACAGTGATCTGATAGTTCATTGTATCGGCCGAGGTCCGTGTGAACCGCTCGACCACTGTCGTATGGCGACCGGCACCGAACGTCGTGCGGGTGCGGTCTGCCGCCTTGGACGTCAGGTTCCTAGTCTCGACGATCAACGTGTCGCCCTCCCACCATCCACGCGAATCGCCGAGCCATTGCTTGATGTCGGAGTCGAGGTGGTGCCGCCGATCCAGCGGGATGATGCGCGCATCGTGGATCATCTCGACCAGCACGACAACGTGGTCAGGCGTCTGAAAGATCTGGTAGTTGTGGTTGTAGAAGCCCGGCATCATCGACCCAGGCAACCCGCGAGAGATGCACCGATCGTACGCGCTGCGGTTCTCGTAGGAATCGGTCGAGTGAGCGGCCCGGTCCGCCGCGTGGTCCGCGCGGCGCCGTGCCTCCGTCCGCGTCACCGGTGGGAGCCGCCCATCGGCCGGGTCGATGATCAGCGACGTCCTCTCCACGCACAACAACGAACGGTCTGGCGTCTAGCCTAGCGCGGAGCGCTAGGCTAGACGCGCACTGATACGAAGGGCGGCCCCGACAGGCCGCCATTGAACTTATTCACGCACGACCGTGAGATTCCCACTCACCGGTCAATTTGATAGACACTGGGGAAAGTACGTTGAAGATCAACTGATGCCCAACTGCGACAGCATCGTGTTCAAATCGAAATACTGACGTGTTGACGCGACCTTGCCACCTTCCATCTCGTTCACCATGATCGCACGCATACTGAAACTCTTTCCGGTTGCCGGAACTTCTCCGTTCGGTGTTAGCATCGGGCCAGTCTGAGTTCCATTCCACGTTACTTCGATGATTACCGAGTTACCGCTTACACAGGCGCCGTGAAATGTCGCCTTCGAGTCTGGAAATCCGGCTCCCCATGCCTTCCAGATATCTAGGACCGCCGCAATGCCCTCAGCCTTACGATGGGTCGCAACTTCATCATAAACGTAGCCCGGCGTGACGCTCGCAGCCACCTTGCTCCAGTCTTTCTCGTTGAAGCCAATAATCGGTTCTTTCGCTGCATCAATGATTTGGTCAGACAATGTCCCCTCCATGCGTAAGAAAGTTGCCTACCGTAGTTTGATCGGTCAGGATTGTCAATGGAGTTCAAGTCGACGCCACTTTCCTCAGAAATACTCCCAACTCACACGCTGTCACGCACACCTTCACGTTGGACTCAGTTGATGGTGACTCCTGGTGGGTCTCGATCCGGACTCAAGCTACCGTTGGGTCGTTTATACAAAATGCGCCCATGTAGCTCATCTGCTGATGTGATCGCCAGGGCCTCGTGCATAAACGTGGGTGTGCGGGTTCAAACCATTGTGGACCAATTGAAGTTGTGAGATAAGAGAGACTTTACCGCCCTGAGAGGAGGTTCCCATGAGCACGGCGAAGTCAGCAGAGAAGGTCGTCCAGGACATCCGGCCAAATCGGTCGAGAGCGCCGTCGAGGAATTTGACCGACTTGGGCGCCAGAAGTTTCTTGAGAAGCACGGCTTTGGACAAGCTATCAATTACTTCTTACGGCCAGACGGACGCCTCTACGATTCCAAGGCCATCTGTGGTGTCGCGTACGGCAAAGAGAACCCTGCCGACGGACCGCTCAAACGCTGGCAGTTTAGTGCCGGCGAAAAAACCGTTGAACGCCACTAACAAAGCTTGGTTTTAAGGTCATCCACATTTGGCACACGCCTCAATCCCGTTGAACCCGCCCCCGGATATAGCGAGCAGGATCCGACGATCGGGGATTACCGATTGAAGTCGGGTGTCTTAGAATAAACGTCGAACAGCCTTCGCCCACGTTCATTCCAACCGTCGGTGCAAGTCTACCTTAATGTTGTTTTTCGAAGGAGAGCAGTATGTCGCTTGACCACTATGTAACGCTTGGTCGTTCTGGACTTCGCGTTAGTCCTTTCTGTCTCGGTGCGATGACGTTTGGTGAAGACTGGGGCTGGGGGTCGAGTGTTACTGACTCCGAGGCAATTTTCTCGCGTTACTGTGATCGCGGAGGAAACTTTATCGATACGGCGAATGCATATACCAAAGGCCATTCGGAGAAAATCATTGGCGATTACATTCGGCAAGGCGCCACGCGTCGCGATCAATTGGTCATTGGGACTAAGTTCTTTGCGAATCTCTATCCGTCTGATCCGAACGGTGGCGGGGCAAGTCGTAAATCGCTCACGGCGGCATGTGACCAATCGCTCAGACGCTTACAAACAGACTACATAGATCTCTATTGGATGCACCTTTGGGACCGGTTCACCCCGATCGATGAAACCATGCGCGCGCTTGACGACCTTGTTCAAAGTGGAAAAGTTCGGTACATCGGCTTTTCTGATACACCAGCGTGGAAAGTTGCGCAGGCGCAAATCACAGCAAGTTTTCGTGGTTGGTCGCCTCTCGTGGCTTTACAAATCGAGTATTCACTCATTGAGCGGACTGTCGAAGGCGAGCTTATTCCAATGGCCGAGGAGCTCGGGCTTGGCGTGACGCCGTGGTCGCCGCTGCGTGGTGGTGTGCTGACGGGGAAATACACGCGCGATAACGTCGGTGATGCGAAGCCTAGACGTAGTGAAAGAGTGACAGCGTATCTTAACGATCGAACGTTTAGCATTATCGATGAGTTAGTGCGGATCGCGGCGGACAGTGAGACCACACCGGCTGCTATCGCATTGGCCTGGGTTCAAGGTAAATCGGGCGTTGATTCCACGATTATTGGTGCTCGGACGATGGAGCAGCTTGAGGCCAATTTGGTCGGACTCGATGTGACGTTGGCCGAAGAGCAGGTTGCTGCGCTTGATACTGTGTCATCACCGACATTAAGTTTCCCCATGCCGTTTCTTGAGATGGCCAACACCATCATGCATGCTGGGGCGACGGTGGACGGCCAGCCGTCGGAGGCGTGGCCTATGGCCCCTGAGAACGATGGTGACCGCTACTGATTTGGTTCGAAGAAGATGAAACGGGGACTAGCGCGATGCGACAACATATGCAATCCAGGCGGTTTCTTCTATGGCAGTCTGTCGACGTCTAAAGATTCCGTTGCCGGCGCCACTGCCATCATCACCTTCCCAATACACCCGACCTGAACTGTCAGAACTGATTAGCAGTCGAAGCGATCCCAGATGACGAACTGACTGACAGTACAAGAGTTAGATGGTGGAGGCGGCGGGAGTCGAACCCGCACCACACGTTTCCCTAACCCGGTGATAGCGCGTCACTTCTGGTCGTAACGGGTTGAGCCACTTCCACTTGACTCTCTTCTACTGTCAACAGCAGTCGTCGTGAATCTACTGGAATCGACCCCGGTCATGGAGACATGTTGGAGACGGTTGTCGGAGAGCAGGCGTGTCATTAATGAGACACGCTGACTGTCGCTGTAGAAAACAGAACTAAAGCAATGCCATTCCAACCCGGTCAATCAGGTAATCCATGCGGCCGTCCAAAAGGCTCTCGCAACAAGAACAGTCTTGCGGTGAGAGACTGGGCCACTGCGATCGTCGAAGACTCGAAGGTGCAAGCGCGGTTGCTGGCCGATGCGCGAACAGGGAACCTCCATCCATCGGTGATGACGGTGCTCATGGCGTACGCCTACGGCAAACCACGTGACACCACGACCTCAGAACCGATGATCCCCATGTCAGAGATCGAAGACGCTCGTCAGAGCTTGGAGATTAAGCTTCAGCGTATCCGCGAATCACTCGAATCCCGTTGAACTGTCCGCCGCGCCGTGCATTGATCTCCCTGCCAGCCAGCGCTAGGATCGGCTTTTACACGTGCCGGCGGCGAGACCGAGGACGACGGGTGGACAATCGTGACGATCAATTCGAACTCAGTGATCTTTTCGAATGACACTATGGGGAACCAACCGTCTACGAATGGCGTGCTCTCAGGTTTGAGGCGGAACTAACCCGATGAGAACAATATCGTTACCTGTACTTCTTGGCGTCGGCGCTCTGGCCTGCGACTTTGTAGGGTTCGCCCAGGAGGATCTGGTCAACGCGGCAGGTTTTGAAAACGGCGCGGTATTACTCGAGTACACGAGCGAATATGGCGATCGCTCAGCATCTGAGTGGATCGCCCTTGGGCTAATCGATGGCACAACGGAACTTGGCTGGTCTAGCTCGAACGGCGCGGGGTTCCCGCAAGAATTTGTAATTGAACTACCCCAAACGCATGACATCCAGCAGTTCGAGTTTGAGAACGGCGGAAATGAAGAAAGAACGAACCCAGGCATATCTGCGAGAACGGTCACGGTGCTGGCCGCAACTGAGAGCCGGGACGGTCCGTTCGAAGAAATCTATAGCGGCGATATTTCTACCGAATCGACCAGTGTCAGTCTGGATGCCCCTGTCTCTGCGCGCTGGCTAAAGCTCTCGATAACAGCAAATGGAGGTCATGCGCGTTATACCGAACTCATGGAGTTCAGGGGGTTGGGGGTTCCCACTGGTGAAGAAGCACGGGAACAGACCCGAGTATCCGGCACATACGAGACCAACTGGAACCCGTTCTTCCTGATCGTGGAAGGCAATACGATTCGCGGTTGCTACGACTACGACGATGGGGTTTTTGACGGGTACGCCGCCGGCAGTTTTCTGAATATCGAGTGGCGTGAATTCGGGCCACAGATAGGTAAAGCGGCTCTGGCAATTGTCGAGGATGGTTCGCAGTTCAACGGCTTCTGGTACGAAGATGGCGAACTCAGGGGCACTTGGACGGGCACGAGAACCGATAGCAGTCGGGAACCGGCCTGTGCCGCGAACTTAAGGACCGGGTCCAACCAGGTGAAACTTGCTTTGGACCAAACTGGGCGCGCCGTGCTGTATGGCATCTATTTCGATTACGACTCCGACGTATTAAAGCCGGAGTCTGAACCGACGTTGAACAACCTTCTGGACTGGCTTCGGGACAACCCCGAAGCCTCCGTGGTATTCGATGGGCATACCGACGCTGATGGTTCCGATGAATACAACGTGAGGCTGTCTGAACGGCGAGCGCAATCAGTCGTCGCATGGATGTCCCAGGACGGCATAGCGGCAGAGCGCCTCGCCGCGGTTGGTTATGGTGAATCTAGGCCGGTTGCTGACGACAGATCCGCCCAGGGCAAGGCCCTCAATCGGCGGGTAGAAGTGAGAAGAGAGCAATGATCGCTCAGGACTCAAAGCGAAAGATCAGATCAAACTGGATACGACGATTACGGTCACACGACCATGGTAATGAACGGGTGGCACCGGATCTGGATCGTTGAATTGTCCTCTTGTAGCTTCTGAAGATACTCCACGAACGGCTCCCCGACGTATCGCTCGTAGTGCTCGATGGGTTCGGTGTTAATACCGTCGAAGTAGTGATCGAGGACGGTCGCACGCTCATGAGCAAGCGGCGGGTCACAGAAGCACATCTCACTCCACCGCACCTCGTCCAGCCGCGCAGCTGCTAAAAGAACCGTTGCTGCCCGGCCTCCCATTGCAGGGTATCCGAATGGGCTTGCCACCACGCATCCCATTGCCCGGCAGCGCCGGCAACTGATTCGGCATCGCCGGCAGCGCTCAGGCCGAAATCCGCGTCGGTGTGCGCGGGCAACACCTGTTGCGCCAATACCCACAAGGGCAGCGGCGGGTCGTAATAGGGCAAGGTTTCCTTCGACGACAACGCTTCGATCAAGACCGGAATCGCCGCCGGTTCGCCCTGCCGAATCAGGCTGGCAGCTGCCAGCGTGCGCAGCGGCTGCTGTCGATCGCGCAGCGCAGGAGTTACCTGCGACGAATCAAGATTCGCCAGCAGATAGATTGCAGCAAAACGGACGTCAGCAGCTGGGTTTTGCAGCTGCGAAGCCGCGGCTGTGACCGTCTCCGCGTGCATGGAGGACGTCAGCAGGAGCCGTTCCAACCCGGCGAATGATTGATCGAGATCGGCCGGCGAGAATCCAGCGATGACGACAGCGGGGTCGAGTTGGGCAGCCGGGGCTGGCGTAGGCGTTCCTGATCCGGATGGCAGAGCGTCTCTGCTGAGAAACAACCCGACGACGACCAACAGGCTGAGTGCCGCCAGGCCGATGAATAGCCGGTTTCGACTCTTCATATCAGCCTACCAACCTTCGTATTTGTCGACGACTGTGACGACGCCTTCGCCATCGTACCAGTGGGGGTTAGGAGTGTCTCGGAAAATGTCGTAAGACAACTGGTCGCCGGTCTTCACGTTCTGCGGCAAGATCAATTCCGCCAGTGTGCCGCCGGCGCCGCTGGGGCCCGTGATGAGGGTCGATGCGGAGAGTATGAAGTTCAGAACACCGGTATCGCATTTTCCCCCGTAGATATTGTTGAAGCAGATCGTCTCGGCGGTCTGAGACTTGATGCGATAAGCACCAAAACCAAGGGCGTAGCTGACCGGCGAGTTCCCAGGACCGGTATCAACGAAGCCAGTAACTTCGACCGGGAAAGGGTTGTTGGGTGTTTCGACACCCAGTACCCCAGACTGGCAGCGTTCCAGGATGCTCCAGTGCAACTCGCCTGACCCGATGGTTAGCGTGACCGGCGCATCAGGATCGAACGCGCTAGCGCTCTCGATCAAGGCCGAGAAACGCAAATCGCCGATCGCGCTGTCGTTGTCGCAAGGTGCAGGACGGGTTGCCGGGTGGGCATAGCTGACGAAGTCGAGCAGCGTCTCCAGACGCAGACACGTCGGCAAGCTGGTTTCATCGCCCAGGTTCTCTTTTATCCCATCGAGAATCTCGTGAAAGTTGCGCTCGTCATACGTGCCATTCCAGGAAGCCATAACATTGCCCTCCCAGCCGGGCAGCGGCTGCGAGGTGTCATAGTCGTAATGGTCTTCGCCACCAAGAAGATGGGTTGCCTCATGGGCGACGACAAACCGCGATGCACCGCTGGGAACCATTCCAAAGTCTCCACGCCTCGAAACCCAAGCGCGCCGGATGTCTGTGCCGACCGGGACATACCAGTGTACTCCCAGCCAGCCTCTCGCTGGAGGCCATTCAGGCCAGCGAATAGCGTCAGGTTGCGCTCCTCAAAGCGGCCCTGGGCTTCGTCATCACGCGGGTACAGGAACGGAAGGGAGGGAGCAGCTCCCTCCTCGTCGAGGGTAAACAGTGGAAACGAGAACTCCACGTCGACCTCGAATTCCATCGGATAGCAACCGTATTCGGCTGCGGCCTCGTTGAGCGTTGATTCGATCCATCTCTCCCATTCGGCCGCCAGTTCCGAGCTGGCACCCGGCCCCCAGAGTTTGATCGGCACCGTCAGCGTCACAGTGCCGTCGCCATAGGAGAAGCGGGCGCTAGAAATCGGCGCCGCGCGGGTCGGTGAGACCTGTCCACTCCACAGAACCAGACCCGTGCTGAATACAAGCAACGTGAAGACGCGAGCCGTGTCTTTCATGAGCGCATCTCGTCAGGGTTGCGCCAGAATCTGGGCGGCAGTTCCGCGTGCGGTGGTGTGGTATCGCCAAGGCTGTGCTGCGCAGACGCATGCCCTTGCTCCGCCGCTTGGCGATACCACACCACCGCTTCGACGTCATCCTGCGGTACGCCCCGGCCGACGTCGTACATCACGCCAAGGCTGAACTGCGCATCCGCATCCCCGGCATTGGCACGGGTTCGGAGCGACTCTATGAAGTCGTCTTGAGCAGCTTCGCGTGTCTGAGCGAACGGAGTGCCACCCACCAGCACCACGACCATCCCCGCGAGTGCCAACCGACGGAGCATTAAAGTGATCATCCTGGTCAGTCTACGCCTCAAGAGGTGCGTGTCATCGGCGTCGTAGCGCAGGATGCGTTTGGCCTCGTGCTCGGTGCGGCGAAGGACGTGCTCGATCGCGGCGGGCTCAAAGCCGCCGACCGCGTCGAAGTGGCCGCATCGATCACCGTGACACGACCCTGGTGATTCTCACGTTCAGGTCCCCGCGAGACCCGCACGCCGTTCCTGAAAACGAGTTGCGCACCCCGTTTAGACCGCAGGTCCCCCTCTAAACGACAGAAACTTGATGCAAGAGATCTTCTCGTTGCTACAACGATAGTAATACACGCGCTGCCCAGACACCGCTGCGCGTTGAGTCATCTCGGCGTGCGCCATGACTCCGGCCTCGCAAAAAAGGTAACCGGAATGAGACAAGCTACTGGTCGCACCCTCAGAGTGGTGGATGCAGCTGGAAAATATAGTGGTGGAGGCGACGGGAGTCGAACCCTAACCACGCGATCACCCTAACATGGTAATGGTGCACGACTTTCGTAGTTTAGGGCCAGATTCATTGCTGCTTCTCGCTGTATTTCGTTTTACCCGCGTTTACTCCAGTCCCCTCCATTCGACCCCAGTCAGGGAGATATAGGGGAGACGGGGCACACACCGTCCCCGACGGATCTCACCGAGTGATGGTACGAGCACTGCATGGATGCAGCCTAACAGTCGCACAAAAATCTGACACCGCGCACCCGCGTGACTCATTCCCGTCCCCGTTGACCCGCTACTAGAGGTGGACCCCAAAATTCGGACAGGTTGCTAAGGTGGATTCCGACCTCAGAATGGAGAGATCGGAATCATGCAGAAACGGAAAAAATACCCCGCTGAGCTGAAGGCCCGCGTGGCACTGCAGGCGCTTCGCGGCGAGCAGACGATGGCGGAGCTGTCGTCGCGCTACAAGATCCACCCGAACCTGATCGCGAACTGGAAGAAGAAAGCCCAGGAGGCGCTTGTGGACGTCTTCTCGGACCACCAGCAGCGCCGAGAGGCGTCTCGCGATGCGGAGATTCAGGAGCTGCGAGCGACGGTCGGCGAGCTCGTCATCGAGAAGGATTTTTTGTCCAAGGCCTTCGGCCGTTGAGTCACGGTCGAAGGCGAATGCTGATCGACTCGAACCACTCCGAACTGAGCATCTCGCGACAGTGTGGCTTGGTGTCGATCTCGCGCTCGACGTTCTACGACGATGGTCTCGGGGAGAGTGAGTTGACTCTCGAGCTCATGCGCCGGATCGACGAGCAATTTCTGGAAACCCCGTTCTACGGATCGCGGCAGAGGGCGCGTTGGCTGCGCCGGGAGGGCTTCGCCGTCAGTCGGAAGCGGGTGCGTCGTCTGATGCGAAAGATGGGCCTCCAGGCGCTGTACCAGCGCCCGAGCACGTCGGTTCCGCACCCGGAGCACCGGGTCTACCCCTATTTGCTGCGCGACCGAGCGGTCGAACGTGCGAACGAGGCCTGGTGCGCCGACGTGACGTACATTCCGCTGCACCGCGGCTTCCTGTACCTGGTCGCGATCCAGGATTGGGCCAGCCGGAAGGTGCTGTCGTGGCGCTTGTCCAACACGATGGATGCCTCGTTCTGTGTGGAGGCCCTCGCGGAAGCCCTCGCGCAGTACGGACCGCCAGCGATCTTCAACACCGACCAAGGCAGCCAGTTCACCAGCCTGGAGTTCACTCAGACGCTCAAAGACGCAGGCGTGCAGATCTCGATGGACGGCAAGGGCCGCTGGATGGACAACGTCTTCATCGAGCGGCTGTGGCGCTCGCTCAAGTACGAGTGCGTCTACCTGCACGACTTCGAGGTTGGCTCCGAGGCGCGGGCCAGCATCGGCCAGTGGATCGACTTCTACAATGCCGAGCGACCGCACTCGTCGCTCGATGATCGCACGCCTGATGAGGCGTACTCGGATTTGGGAGGTGCGCCGACCTCGTCGCTGCGCTCCTCGTCAGCGCAGTCGGAAGCGGCTTAGAAACATGAACCTGGAATCCACCTTAACTTGGCCGCTGAGCTGTCCAAAGGATGGGGTCCACCTCTACTTGTGTACCGGGGTATTAAAGAGGATGCTCGGACATCATGAGGAAAGTGGGGTCCCCAAGGGGAATCGCACTTATGTGGACGCCAAAACTCCAGGGAAAAGCGGAGGTTGCGGCCTGA
Source organism: Vicinamibacterales bacterium (assembly GCA_963662965.1). Classification (GTDB taxonomy): domain Bacteria; phylum Acidobacteriota; class Vicinamibacteria; order Vicinamibacterales; family UBA8438; genus DTWD01. The sequence goes on from OY759970.1 coordinate 3,462,646, forward strand.
ACGCGGCCTGGCTGCGCTGCAAACAACATTCGGAGAACAATGCCCTTCGAACCCGGCCAGTCAGGTAATCCACGTGGACGCCCGAGAGGATCGCGGAACAGGTCCGGCCTTGCCGTGCGGGAGTGGGCCACGGGCATCGTGGAAGACCCGAACGTGCAGGCTCGATTATTGGCCGATGCGCGAACAGGGAAACTCCATCCATCGGTCCTAACGGTGTTGATGACCTACGCCTATGGGCGTCCGAACCCTCGGGACGTGCCGGAACCCGAGACGCCCATCACCATCGAGTTGAACATTCCGAAGCCACCGGGCGTGATGCGTACGGACTCGACGGGCTAACCCCAGCACTTTCCCCGTCGCGGTAGACCCGAGCCGTCCCCGTTGAACCGTTACTTTTGGATCGGGATCCAAAAGTCGGTAACCACCCCGCGCATTGCATCCTCAGTCTGCGAGCGGGAGGGTGCGTCCTCGCCCTCTACGGGGCACACCCGAGCCGTCCCCGTTGAACCGCCCGCCGTCCCGCGCTAGGCTAGGACTTGATCCGCGATCCTCTCGGGCGTCCGTGTGGGTTCCCTGATTGACCGGGTTGGAACGACATTGTTCTCAGAATGTTGTTTGCAATAACCGTAGGTGTATTTCATTAATTACACACATCCATTAATCGAAAGAAAGCCGACCCCGTTTTGCCGAGGTCGGCTGTGAACTTGTCCCGGTGTGTCCCGCGTTGAGGGCAGCGTCACGCGTTTGAACCTACCGCGATCACTTCTTCGCGGCTTCTTGGGCAGCCTTCTCTTCGGCCCGCGCTCCAGCCAGCATGAGGGGCATCGAGTAATTCCCTTCGTGACAGGCATACTCATAGATGGGCTCCGGGTTCAGCACCATCGGCACCGACGCTGTCCACGGGCTCGTCCAGGTCTCCGGATCGGTCACCGTGAACTCGTAGACGAGCGTCTCGGCGTCAACACGGGTGAGCCGCTCGACCAGCCGCATGCTCTCAGTCGTGCCTCGCCACCGCCGCTTGGCGGCCAAACTGCGAGTCTCGATCACGAGTGTGTCGCCCTCCCAGTGGTCCCGCGAGTCCCCCGACCACTGGCGGACTCCCGCGGAGAGACGGGGACGCCCGTCGAGCGGGACGATGCGAGCGGTGTGCACCATCTCGGTGACGAGCGCCACGTGGTCCGGCGTCTGGAACAGTTGCACGTTTTGGTTGTAGGCAGCGGGGGTGATAGGCGGTCCGGCGTTGAAGCCCAAGATGCACCGCACGCCCGAACTGAAGTCCACCCAAGAATCGGCCGGGTGCGCCTCCCGATACTCCCGCCGCGCGTCGGCCCGGCGCTGCCCGGCCGGCGTCATCGCCGGCATCCTCCCGTTTGGCGGATCCACGATCAGCGACGTGCGCCTGGTCCCGATGGTCCGTGTTCCCCGGTCCATCCAGAAGTTGTTGTAGCCGCCGACGCCCCCGCCAGCCTCCGTTCTCCGGGCGCCCTGGTCCCACAGGCGTATGTCCCGGTCAACCGCTTCTTGTTCGAGGTTGGCCGCCTCTTCCTCAGTCAGGAACTCCTTGTCGCCCAACTCCTCTGGCCGCTGGAGGGGCGTGATGGTGCGGAAGTCCCACACGCCCTGCAGGTCCGGTTGACCCCAGGCCGTCCGGGGCGGCGTTGATGTGTTCGTTGACTGCGCGGCAACGAACACTGGCACTAGCGCTACGATGGCGATCAGCGTAAACGACGCACCGAGACATCGATGGCTCCTCTCACCCTCCTCGCTCTTCCGGCCTCGTCGGTACGCCCATGATGGACCCGCTCGCCACGGCGTGCAAGAACTTCGAGACACGGATGCCGTCCCCACATGAACGTCAAGAAGTCTAGCCTACTCAGAGGCGGCGGGCGGTTCAACGGGGACGGGGTTACGGCTCACGCTGGTTGGGCAGCGTCCCAAGGGCGAGCGATTCAACGGCGTTCGAGAGCTTCGCCGGCATGACTGATGAGTTCAGTTAGGAATCGAGAGCAATGGTAGTTGAGGGTTCGGATCGTCATCACGTAACTCTGCCAGCCAGGGCCTCAACCTGACAATACCTGCCGAGGCTAAGAGGCATCGGCAGGGGACCTACTGAAACTGTTTCTGCACGACGTCCATGCCGGATCGAAACTCTAGAGATTCGCTATAGAACCCTGCCGTCGTCAGCTTGATCGTGACCGTGCCCTCGGTGCGATTCTTCCAGTACCACCCGTGAATGCCAGCAAACGGCGCTGCGAAGCTACCGTGCGCTTCATCCCGGTAGTCCTGCTTGTCGTAGCTCTCGGCGAAACCCTTTGGAGCGCCATCCGGTTCGCTGTGCAGCTCGTAGTGAACGAGTGCGTCTGATGTCCAGGAAAACAGCAGGGTTCCACCTGGTTCGAGGCGATATTTGTATTCCATGCCTTCGCCCGGTTCGAGCGTGATGTCGATCACTTCCTGATTGTAGTTCGCCGGCCGAGCGGAAAAGGCTGACAGAGGGACGGCAGGAGCCTCGTAGTCGTTCACTTCCTGCTGACCTGCTGCTGGTCCTGAGGTGAACAGAAAAAGCAAAAGAGGTGCCGCAACGAGTCGTCCTCCCCGGCGCGTCGTGGTCGTCTTATTTCGGTGGTAGCGTGTGGGAGGCATCTCGGTTCTCCATGGTTTCCAAAAGTTGATCTGGATTGAGCTTCACATCTGTTGATCGGAGAATACGAACCACCTGAGTTCCTCAACCTCAAGCTGGAGCCGAGCCTTCTGCGCAGCCTCGCTCTTGTCTGTGTAGCATTTCGTTTCAACGGCCACCCGCTTCGTCCGACGGCGGCCAGCGTCGATCAACCGCTCGATTTCCGCCAGCCGTTTCGCCGCGTCCCGCACGGTCTTCAGGTCGTCCATTTCTCCTCCTGCACCACGGGGCGGGTCTAGACGCCCATCGTACCGCTAGCTGGCAGGCGGGACAATGCGCGGCCCGGCGCGCGGTTCAACGGGGACGGCTCGGGTGCGTCCTCTACGCGGTGCATCCGAGCGGCGTTGGTGCACGAATCCGGTGTGAGGTTTCGAGGGGGCAGACCAGACTGGATGGATGAAGTCGAGAGTCCCTCCCACGTACAAGACGAAGTACCATGTCCAGAACTGGGCCTTCGATGATCGCGCCTTGGTCCGTCGAGGCGACATCACCATCTGGTTGTCCCCGGCGGCCATCGCCGCCTGGGAACCGGACGGAGCGGGCACGCGGGGCGCGCAGTGGAAGTACTCGGACCTCGCGATCGAATCCGTCTTGACGTTGCGGCTTCTCTTCCATCTGCCGCTCCGTCAGGCAGAGGGCTTTCTCACGTCGCTCTTCGGGCTGATGGGACTCGACCTTCGGTCGCCTGATCACACGACGCTGTCCCGTCGTGGCCAATACCTGGACCTGACGCTGCGGGGCGTTCCAAGGCGCGCAGACCTTCAGCTCATCATCGACAGCACGGGCCTGTCGATTGTCGGCGAGGGTGAATGGGCTGCTGCGAAACATGGAGGCCGTAGCACGCGCGGGTGGAAGAAACTCCATGTGGGGGTCGATCAAACCGGCGTGATCGTCGCCGACGCGCTCACGGACGCGACGGTTGATGACGCGACGACGGGTGTCGAGCTGATCGAGGCCGTCAACGACGACATCACGAGAGTCACCGCGGCCGCGGCCTACGACACGGTCGCCTTCTATGATGCGGCCGGTGCACGGGGCGCGAGTGTCGTGGTTCCGCCGGCCAAGACGGCCAGGGTGTCCCGACGCAGGCCGCGGTCGAGCGCTCGTGATCGCACGATCAACAAGGTGAAGAGAATCGGCCGGCGACGGTGGAAGAAGACGTCACGCTACCATCAGCAAGCGCGAGTCGAGAACGCCTTCTTCAGATACAAGTCGATCATCGGCGAGCGTCTTCGAGCCAGGACACCGGGCGGGCGCACGGTCGAAGCGCTGCTCGCGTGCAACATACTGAATGCGATGACCGATAGGGGCCGCCCAGCTTCTTACGCCATCGGTCGATGAAGCACCGGTGGTTGGGACCGTGGCGTACCGGTTTCGATTTGTGCACCAACGCCGGTCCACTAGCCAATGCCCGCGCGTTGTCACGCGGAAGGATACGCCGCCTTCTTCACCCTACTAATCTACAACTTCCGGTTATATCTCGACGTCGCAGCGTAGACGTCACCTGACAGACGGTCGCAACCAGGGTGACTGTCAGATCAAGTGCCAGCTAGTACACCTGAGGCTTTAGAAAGGGGACTTGATCCGGTATATAAACATGTCACGTCTCGGAGGCACGGCTGCAACCGGACCGCTTGGCCCACCGTCGGCGGGCCATCTCATCAGGAGGGAAGAAGATGCCGCAGTTTCTGTTTCAGGGTTCGTACACCTCGGATGCGTGGGCCGCTCAGGTCAAAGATCCAAAAAACCGAATCGATGTGGTGCGTCCTGCGTTCGAGGCGATGGGGGGCTCCCTCGATCACGCCTGGCTCTCATTCGGGGAGCATGACATCGTCGGGGTGGCGACGTTTCCCGACAACGTAAGCGCGGCGGCGATCAGTATCGCCGTGGCAGCCGGCGGGGCGATTCAGCTCAAGACGACGCCCCTGTTGAGCATGGACGAAGGGCTCGAGGCGACGCAGAAGGCCGCCCAGGTCGGGTACCGTCCGCCCGGGAGCTAGTGCTCCATATGGGGTGAATCGGGACCATTCGTGGGAGCGCGGCGCCTGGCCAACGCCCGAAACTGGCCCGCCGCGCACCCGCGTGAGCCGTAAGCCCTCGCATTGAACCCCCTGGCAGCCAGCGGTAGGATCGGCGTCTACATCTGCATTGCTGTGTGTTGAGAGTATCTCCACCTAGGAGGTGGAATGGCGCAAGGGTTTCGCTTCGTCTGCGGAAAATGTGACCACACCATCGAGGCGTGGGATGACGGGAATCCCTACTACTTCGATGACGATGGCAAGAAGAAGTACGCCTACCATCCGAACGACGAGTTACTCAAACGCTGCATCGGTAACGATGCCGAACACCTTTGCCTGTCCTGCGAGAAGGAATTCATGGTCGATTTAGAAGCCCCGATCACGGCCTGTCCGAAATGTAAGTCCAGTGAGATCGTGCGCAAGATGGAGTTAGCGGGGAAGTCGTGTCCCTACTGTAAGGAAGGGGTGTTCCGTTGCGAGTTAGGCGCTATATCGTGAATGCGGCCGCCCGAAACTGGGCTATCGCACACCCCGCGAGCCGTCCAACCCGTCCCTCGTTGCTCCACCACACCGCCCCGCGCTAGGTTAGACCTCTCACACAAGAAATGTCAGCCGGATAGGGATGAGGACAGGTATTCGCATCCACCCGAAGGGTTGGGACGTAATGGAAGACAACCTTGAGTTCGTCGAGTTGAAGTATGCCGCCGCTCGGGCAAGAGCCGCTCGCCGTGTCGAGGAAGCCGCGTTGGGCGAGACCGTCGGCCTGAACGGCTACACGACCACAGCCGAAGCTCAGACACTATGCGAGCACCTGGGTCTCAAAGCCAGGACCACGCTGCTGGACGTCGGGGCGGGCCAAGGCTGGCCCGGCTCACACGTCGCCGAGATGACCGGTTGTCGCCTCGTCTCTACCGACATTCCCTGGGAAGCGTTGCTTGTGGCCCAGCTTTGGCGCGAGACCGCTGTAGTCCAGGCCCGTGGCGGCTCGCTTCCTTTTCGTGGTGACAGCTTCAACGCCATCGTCCACGCCGACGTACTATGTTGAATTACGGACAAGCTCTCCGTGCTGCGAGAGTGTAACCGGGTCCTCAAGTCCGGGGGGTGCATCGCGGGATACGTCATTCACATCCCGACCGGCCTCACCGAGGCCCAAGAGCGTCGAGCGGCAGACTTGGGACCATCCGACGTTACGGCCTCGACCTCACCGGAAGTGCTTACTCAGGCCGCCGGACTAACCGTCGTGGTCAAGGAGGACGTCACGGATGCATTCCGCGCGACATGCGCGGCGCTCGTCGCTGCCCGTAGAGATCTGGAAGACGAGCTGCGCGCCGACGAAGGCGACGACTTCTACGAAGAAGAACGGCGCAAGAAGAACGCGATGCTGCAGGGGATCGACGAAGGCATTCTCTGCCGGTCTCTGGTCGTGGCGAACAAATAGAACGAGCGGGTCACTGGGACGCCGCGCACCAGCGTGAGCCGTAAACCCCCGCGTTGACCTCCCGGCTAGCCAGCAGTCGGATGGGCGTCCTATGGGCGGAAACTCAGGACGCACGGTCAAGTCAGGACGGCCGACTTCTGGCCGCGCCGAGCGTCCCCAGACTCAGTTCTGCTGTCGACCGAAATTACGTTGTCGATTGAGTCCTACTCGGTTCTCGTTAGGGTTTCGCTCACCTCCCAGAGCCGGACAGCCGCCTCTGGGTCCTGGCTCGCCTGGGTCGACCGGGCCCGGGTGCAGTCGGCGAAATATTCCCCGCTGGTCTCCTTGAGGCCAGGGTCACAGGCTACGAAGACCGTCGTTCGCGCCCCCCGCTCCGGGGTCAGCATAAAAGGGCGGGCAGCTCTGAACGCAAGACCCCACAGGTCCCAGGAGTCTCCGGGGTCAGCATAAAAGGGCGGGCAGCTCTGAACGCAAGACCCCACAGGTCCCAGGAGTCTCCGTCACGGCCGAAGCTGGTGGCCACCACCCCTGGGTGGAGGCAGTTAGCGGTCACCCCGCTGCCTTCGAGTCGGCGAGAGAGTTCTCGGGTGAAGAGTATGTTGGCCAATTTCGAGAAGGAGTAGGCTTTGAACCCAGCGTAGCGCTTTTCCGACTGCAGGTCGTCGAAGTTAAGCCCGTTGGGGACCCACTGGTGGGCGCTGGAGGCCACGACCACCACCCGGGCTGGGGCCGAGCGCCGCAGGAGAGGCTCGAGTAATTGGTTCAGGAGGAAGGGACCGATGTGGTTGGTGCCGAAGGTGGCCTCGATGCCGTCATCGGTTTCCTGCCTCTTCGAGAGCATGAGCCCGGCGTTATGGACCAGAACATGGAGGGCCTGGACGTTCTCCTCGAATCCGGCAGCGAAGTCCCGGATCGAAGTGAAGCTGGCCAGGTCGAGTAAGCGCCAGGAAATGGAGCCAGCCCCATTGGCGACTTCCTCACGGATGGAGGCCTCGGCAGCCTCGCCCTTGACCGAATCCCTGGCGGTGATGACCACCTCGGCTCCTCGCCGGACGAGTTCGATGGCGGCCGCCTTGCCGATCCCTGCGTTGCCCCCGGTGAGGAGGACCGTCTTGCCAGCGATATCCCAGGTCTCGTCAGCCATCGCGGTATGATACTGACCTCGGCGGCTAATGCTTGCCATATCAAGGGCCTATCGGCAGGGCCGCTCCAGTCTTTTCCATAACTTGGTCCGCGAGTGGGACGCCGCGCACCCGCGCTAACCTCCGTCCCCGTTGAACCGCTAATTTTGTAGAGGGCTACAAAAGTCGGTAGCCACCCCCGCACTGCACCCTCTGCCTGCGAGCGGGAGGGTGCGTCCTCGTCCTCTACGCGGTGTATCCAAGCCGTCCCCGTTGAACCGCCAGCCTGGCCGCGGTAGGCTAGCGGTGTTCGGTGCGAAGTAACAGATGAACGATAACCAGCGCGGGAGGGCAGCGGAACAGCAACGAGGACTGTTCGGCAATGATGACAAACTACGAGATCGCCGCCGCCATTGTTCCCATCGAAGAAGGACAAGCAATCCAGATCACTGGAACAAGCCTCAAACCTGGACCGTTGCAGTCAGGTAGGTTTGCCCCGTCTGCAGGACACAACGAGGTGCAGATGCCCTCGATCTCAGGTGATCGAACAGGATTTCACAACACTGAAAGGAAGGAATCCGATGAGAGGAAAGGCGTTGCTGTTCGCGTTGCTCACTATCGGGCTAGTTGGTCTCCCGTTGGCATCCAGCGCCGAGATCTATCACCACGTTCATCACCGGTCACCGGATGCGATCGCGGCAGCGCAGTGGTACATGGATCATATGGACTGTAAGGACTATGGCCGCGAAGGTGCCTGCCAAGTGGACAACATCCAGATACTGTTTTATACCGATGGGGTCCAACCGACAGGGCCAAGTGTTGGTACCGGCATGGACCACATTGGTTTCTCCTTTCCTGATCTCGAAGCCAAGATGGCTGGGTGGAGGGCAGCGGGCGTCAATGTTCTTGAAGACATCCGTGAAGTCGAAGGCCTTTTTAAACTGTCATTCGTTGAGGATCCGTGGGGCACCAAAATCGAGGTGGTCGAGGATCATCAATGGCTGGGCTTCCATCACATTCATTTGCGGTCGGATAATCCAGCCAAGACCCTTGCCTGGTACGAGGATCTCTTCGGCGGCGTGCCTGACAAAATGAAGGGTCGTCTTACTGGTCTCCGATATAACGATGGTTTGTGGTTATTGGTGGGACAGCAACGGGACGGGGAACTCGCTCCGACGGCCGGCCGATCATTCGACCATCTCGGGTGGGAAGTCGACGACCTAGATGCCTTTATCGCCACGCTGCAGAGCAAGGGAATCGAGCTGGACTCCGGGCCACGGGAGGTCACCAACAGCGCCGGACAAGAACTGAAAATCGCGTTCGTGGTCAGTCCGGAAGGCGTTCGGATCGAGATTGTCGAAGTCGTCAGTTAGCGGCGGCATGGGACCAGATGGTTGGGGAGGACCGGGCGACATCGGCGATATGTAGCGCGGTCGAGCCGTGTTGAGGTCACCCTGATACACCCCACCCCCTACGTACGGCGTTAGGAATACGGTTCCCGCATTTCGGAGAGTCGGGGTCGCAGACGGCGATACGATGGTCGTCGTGCGTGAGGTCGGGGTATGTCCCTTTTTGTCCCTTTGTTCTGGATTTTCTCTGCGCACCGCAGCCATCGGCGTCGTAACCCCCGTCCCCGTTGAACCGCCCGCCGCTGCGCGCTACGTGGCGGGGGCAGCGCCGTAGAGCGTTCGTCGTGATTGGCAACGTCAAGGGGAACGGGAGATGAACATGATCGTGTGGGATCGGTGGATGCGAGCGCCCCAGACCCTGTGGGTGCGACGGGCCATCTTTCAGATACATCTGTGGACAGGAATCGGCATCGGCCTGTACCTCCTCATGATCTGCTTGACTGGCAGTGTGCTGGTGTACCGGAATGAGCTGTTCCAGGCGTTTTCCCCCGAGCCACTCATCGTGGTCGGGTCTGGCGAATCTCTGACGCCGGAGGCACTGACCGGCGCCGCCCGACGAATCTATCCGGACTACGAGGTCACGAACGTTCGGATAGGCGACACACCAAGCCACGCGGTCGAGATTTCCCTCGCCAGCGACGACGAGAGAATGCGGCGGTTGTTTCATCCGTACACAGGCGAGGACTTGGGGGACCCATTACCGGTTGGCTACCGCGCATCGGCATGGATGCTGGACCTTCATGACAATCTGCTGGGTGGTCGAACGGGGCGAAGAATAAACGGCGTTGGAGCGTTCTTCTTCATCGTGATGTTTGCCACGGGAGCCGTCATCTGGTGGCCAGGCATTCGAAGTTGGCGACGGAGTCTGACGCTCGACCTGAGGGCAAGTTGGCGGCGACTGAACTGGAGCCTGCACAGTACGTTCGGCTTCTGGTTCATGCCGTTCGTCCTGATCTGGGGCGTGTCAGGCGTCTACCTCTCCTTTCCGGAAATGTTTCAGGCGGTCGTCGACTACTTCGAGCCGTTTGACCCATCCGATCCCGCCGATCGAATAGGTGACCGCGTTCTCTATTGGCTCGCCTACCTGCACTTTGGCCGCCTGGGCGGCCGAGGGATCCCTGGCTGTGGTCGAGGCCTCTGCAACGAGACCACCAAGGCTGTCTGGGCCATCGTCGGATTGGTTCCGCCGGCGCTGCTCGTAACCGGAGTGGTGATGTGGTGGAATCGGGTGCTACATCGAGCACCGGAGTGACCCCTAACCCCCGTCCCCGTTGCCCCGCCATCCTTAACCAACCTTTTGTTTGCACGGTATCAAACGCTCGTTACAACTCCGGACAACTCCCCCTTCCCTCGTCCCCCCATAACCCCTAACTCCTAACCCCCAAGGTCTAAGTACAAGGACAAGTACTAACTAAAACTATAAGTACAAGTACAAGCTCAAGGACAAGCTCCTGGAGGCTGCGTCGTGATGGCCGACTGGTTACTTGCCCCGACGACGGGCGCATAATAGGACGCCACAATGCCATCAGTGACGTTCGGTCCTACCGACGATCGGTCGGTTCAGCAGCTGGAACGGTGCCGTGTCGCCAGCGGTGAAGATGCCCCAAGCGTTCTCTGCGCCGATCATCATCCTGGCTATTCCATGCCCATCGGCGGGGTGTTGGCGCTCAAGGAGAAAGTTATGCCCGCAGGCGTGGGCTATGACATCGCGTGCGGGAACTGTGCAGCTCGTACGTCAGTCAAAGCCGATGACCTCGACACGTCTCAGGTGATGGACGAGATCCGCATTGTGCTTTCGTTCGGCGTGGGTCGAAAAAACAACGAGCCGGTCGATCATCCCGTGCTCGACAGCATCGCGCACGCTCATGTGAAAGAGCAGGCGTCGATGGTGCAGCTCGCTCGCGACCAACTCGGGACGATTGGGAGCGGGAACCACTACGTCGACCTCTTTCGCGATGAGTCTGGCTATCTGTGGGGTGCATTTTGGATCACGCGGGTTCGGCCACAAGACCTGCACGGGGTTTCTGGCGCTGGCGGCTGGGAAGGCATGGGGTGATCGCGTCGGTGACAGCGGCATGGATAGCGTCCCGCTGTTTCTCGACCTCGACACACCCAGTGGGCAGGACTATCTCACCGCGATGGATCTGGCGGGGGAGTATGCCTATGCGGGTCGGGAATGGGTCGTCGATCGCGTACTGAAGATGCTCGGCACGCACTCGGTTGAGCGTGTTCACAATCACCACAACTTCGCGTGGTGGGAGACGCACGGCGGGGAACGCTATCTCGTGATCCGCAAGGGTGCGACCCCAGCGTTTCCAGGGCAGCGGGGGTTCATCGGCGGCAGTATGGGCGAGGACGCCGTGATTGTGACTGGGATGGATTCCGAGTGGTCCCGAGAGGCGCTGTACTCGACCGTGCATGGCGCAGGGCGCGTCATGTCACGCACCGAGGCAGCGGGTAAGGTGAAATGGCGGCGTGGTCCCGATGGCCGCAAGCGCCCCGAACGTGTACGGAGCGGACGGGTGGACTGGCCATCTGTGCAAGAGCGAGTCAAGTCGCAAGGGATCGAGCTGCGCGGGGGTGGGGCCGATGAAGCGCCAGAGGTCTACAAGCGGCTGTCAGACGTGCTGGCGTATCACGAGGGGACCATTCGCATCGACCATCGACTAACGCCTATCGGGGTGGCGATGGCTGGTGCTGAATATGACCCCTACAAGGACTGAGCCGACGATGCAGACGACGCGACGCGGGCTTGATGCTCTGGTGAACCGGAACTCAAGAATCGTCCTCTCGACTAACAATCGAAGTTCTAGTCTCAGAAGATGATTCAGAACCGAGTGCGCTGGGCGGCACGGAGAGCCGGTCTGGCACAACAGGGTGTCCACATCCTTCGCCACACCTTCTGTTCGCACTTGTCAATGCGAGGAGCCCCAGTCGCAGCGATTCAGGAACTGGCTGGCCACGCCAACCTCGGGACGACGCAGCGGTACATGCACCTCAGCCCGGCGGCAATCGAGAGCGCGATCAAGCTCCTCGATCAGCCGGTGTCTGATCTCGTGCGGGGAGACATAGGGGAGACGGGGCAAGTGACATGGTAAGGCCCCTGTGTTTACAGGGGGGAAATGGTGGAGGCGGCGGGAGTCGAACCCGCGTCCGAAGGTACAGTCTCGAAGGACTCTACATGCGTGTCCGCCCTTGAAATGCTCGCTTCCGACGTAGAAGGGCAGCGGAAACCGCCGGAAGCTAAGCGCCGATAAATCTCATCATCGCGTGTCGGTGCCGCGCGCGACGACCAGCCCACTGTATGACACTTATCCCCGGCCCGCGGGCACTGCCAAGGTAAGCGCGCTACCTAATTAGGCAGCGAGAGCAAGTTGCGTATCCGCACTTACAGTGTTTTCCATCGGATTAGCGAGTCGATGGTGCTCGGCATGCATCCTAAGGTCCCATTACCCCCGTCGAAGCCGTGTCGCCCCCATTGGTGAACACGAACGTACTGCTGCCAAATATAATACCTGAATACTCATGGCTTTAGAGCAAGACGTTCAGAAGGCGGTCGACGCCCTGGTCGTGCGTCTGCGCGATTCGCTCGGGTCAGACGTCCGCGGCTTGGTCCACGAGTTGGTGACGCGCTCGGATGCCGAGCGACAAACGCTGATCGACGAAGCCCGGCGGACCGCCGACGCCGAGCGCACCGTCGCCGTGACCGCCGCGCGCGCCGAGACGCAGGAAAAAGCGGACGCCGACGCCGAGGCGAAGATGACGGCCGCCGTGAACGCGATGAAAGAGCAGGCAAAAGCCGCCGTCGCAAAGATCCAGCAGTCGTTGATCGCCGAGAAAGTGGCGGCGGTGACTCGAGCACGCCAGGAGGTCGCGGCCGAGCAGGCGAAGGCGATTGAAGCCGAGGTCGCAAAGGTGCGTGCCGACGCCGAGCAGGTCTTGGCGACGTCGCTGGCCGACGCCCAGGCGGCCGACCGGGATCAGATCGCGGCCGATGTGCGGGAGCGGGTGGAACAGGAGATGGCCGGTGAGCTCGCGAAGGCACGCGGAGCGTCACACAAGGGAGAGCAGGCGGCGGTGGCGCGGTTGCTCGACTCGGTGCGCCGTCTCGACGCGCAGCCGACGCTCACGGCGATCCTCGATACGTTGACCGAGTTGATCGCCTCCGAAGCGGGGCGCGTCGCGGTCTTCGTCCAGACGGACGGCGAGATGCGGGGGTGGCGGTTTGCCGGCTTCGGTCCCGACCTCGGCGATGCCCGGTCGCGCGTGCTCGACGGTGCCGACGCCGGATTCTTGAGTCAGGCCATCGGTCAGCGACGGACGCGCACGCTGTCGGCCAACGGCGATCGCGCGGGTTCGGATCGTCCTCCGGGGTTTGCGGCGCTGCCGGCCGACCGGAGCGCGCTGGCGGTGCCGGTGTTAGTCGGTGGGGAAGTGATGGTGGTGGTCTATGCCGACGACGTGTCGGATGAGCGGCCGTCGGTTCTGTTGCAGTGGTCCGACGCGGTCGAGTTCCTGGCTCGGCACGCGGGCCGTCGACTTGAGGCGTTGACCGCCGACCGTGCTGCCGCACTGGCGCGTGGGGTGATGCCGTCGGGTCTTGATGGTCCGGTGGAGCGGGCACCGGACGCGCCGGGCGCCTTGAGTGAAGATGAGGAAGCGGCGCGGCGCTACGCCCGGCTGCTCGTGTCCGAGATCAAGCTGTACAACGAGAACACGGTGAACGATGGGCGCGCGAAGCGCGACCTCGGCTTCCGGCTCAAGAATGAGATCGCCCGCGCGCGGTCACTCTACGAAGAGCGCATTTCCGAGAGCGTCAGATCGCGCAGCCCGTTCTTCAAGCAGGAGCTGGTGCGCACGCTCGCGGGTGGCGATCCGAGTCTGATCGGAAACTAGCCGGACTTCCGCGCCCGAAGCCGCGAGCCCTGAGCCAGCGCGAATTCCGCCTACAGTCCGTTCATCGTCGGAATCCGCAGGCGCTGCCCAATCCGGATCATCGTGCGACGACCCATGTTGTTGGCGTTCTGGATGGCGCGGACGCTGGTACCGTAGCGACGGGCGATCGCGCCGAGCGTGTCGCCGCTCTGGACGCCATAGGTGAGGAATGTCGGCTTCGGCGTTTCAGGCCGTACCAGCAAGACCGCACCGGGGGTGAGGGCGCTTTCCCAAAAGAGAGTGTTGTCGCGAATGATGCGCCAGGGGGTCGAGTCGAGCTTGTCGGCGACCGACTTCAGGTCGTCGCCCGCCTGCACGGTGTAAGCCTCGTGCTTGCCTTCCCACGCCAGCGGGAGCTGCAGGAGTTGGCCGGCCGGCAGCGTCTGGAGATGCCACAAGTCGTTCTCGGTGCGGAGCTCGTCGCGGTCGATCTCGAGGACGAACGCCAGGTGCAGGTAGTTGTCGCCGAGCCGTGCCCGGTACTCGAGATATCCGTCGCCCGCCGGCGCCAGCAGGTCGGGCCGCGGCTCCGGGGGATGCGCGATGAACTGGCCGACGCGCAGCGCCCGGGTGGCGAGAAACGGATTGTGCATCCGCAGCTCCGCGACCGAGAGGCCGGTGCGTGCCGCCAGGGCCCACCAGGTATCGCCTTCACGGATCGGTTCGAGCTCGATCGTCTCGGCGTGATGACGCACCGAGGCGTCGTGCAGCTTGAGCACGTTGCGATAGGCCCCGACGGAGAGCACGTACTGCAGCGTTTCCAGCGGCGGTCGGCCACGGCGCGCGCGGCCGGGGCCGCCGTTGTACGCCGCGACAGCGTAGTCCTCGCGCTCGAACTGGCGGACCATCTGTCCGAGGTACTTGATACCGGCCTCGATGTTGGTATCGACCCGCAGCCCGCGGAACGTCGCCGGCATCACTTGGAAGTAGCCGCCGGCGCCGGCGATCGATGTGAGATTCGGGTTGCCACCCGATTCTTGGATCAGCATCGCGCGCGCAAGGTCGAAATCGACGTCGTATTTGTCGGCGAACGTCCGGATCTCGTCCTCGATCGTCATTGCCTTGCGATACATCCCGAGGAACTGCGGGGAGAACTCGTCGAGCGGGAGGAGTGCCGTGTCGCTGCCGGGGGCAGGCGCTGCGGCGGGCTCCGCGACTGCCTCCGCTTGCGGCACGGGGGTCGTGGCAATCGTCGCCGCGACGACGACAGTGAGTCCTATCAAGCCTGAGACGCGCATCACACGGCTTGGCTTAGGCATCTGCTGCTCCGATTAAACCACAGGCGTGCGCGAGTGGCGAGCCATCCGTCTGCACGCCGCCGACTTCTTATAATGACCCGCATGACGAAGCGGACCGGCGCGCAGAGGACGCAGTCCTTCACCGAGTCGGTGATTCGCGAGATGACGCGACTCTCCGACGAGCACGGTGGGCTCAATCTGTCGCAGGGGTTCCCCGATTTCCCCGCACCGGAGGCGGTGAAGGAGGCGGCCTGCGCCGCCATCCGTGCCGACATCAACCAGTACGCCGTGACGTGGGGGGCGCCGGTCATGCGGCAGGCGGTCGCGCGGGCCTTTGCTGATCGGTACGGAGTGCCGGTTGATCCCGATACGCAGGTCACGGTGTGCTGCGGCTCGACCGAAGCGATGATGTCGACGATGCTCGCGACGGTCGATCCCGGCGACGAAGTGGTCGTCTTCGAGCCATTTTACGAAAACTACGGCCCCGACGTGATTCTGTCGGGGGCGGTGCCACGCTACGTCACCCTCCGCGAGCCGGAGTGGACCTTTGACGCGGACGAGCTGGCGGCGGCGTTCTCGAACCGGACGAGAGCGGTCATCATCAACTCGCCGAACAATCCGACCGGCAAGGTCTTCAGCCGCAACGAGCTGACGGCGATTGCACGGCTGTGTCAGCAGTGGGGGGCGCTGGCCGTGACCGATGAGATCTACGAGCACATCATCTACGACCGCGCCGAGCACGTGCCGATGGCGGCCATCGACGGGATGGCCGACCGGACGATCACCATCAATAGCCTGTCGAAGACCTACAGCGTGACCGGGTGGCGTGTCGGCTGGGCGATTGCGCCGCCGGCATTGGCCGGCGCCATCCGGAAAGTGCACGACTTTCTGACGGTCGGCGCGGCGGCTCCGCTCCAGGAGGCGGGCGCCGCCGCCCTGTCGTCACCGCCGTCCTATTACCACGAGCTGGCGGCGTCGTATCAGCGTCGGCGCGACATGTTGCTCGAGATCTTGGAGCGGCACGGCTTCGTCTGTTACCACCCGCGCGGCGCGTACTACATCATGACCGACATCGCGCACTTTGGCGCCGTCGACGACGTCGCGTTCGCGCGCCAGCTGATCACCGACCTCGGGGTGGCGTCGGTGCCCGGCAGCAGCTTCTATCACGACCCGGCGCTCGGACGCACGAAGGTTCGCTTCTGCTTCTGCAAGCGCGATGAGACGCTGCTCGAAGCCGACCGTCGGCTGGCCAAGATCGCGGAAGTGAACTTCGGACGCGGCGTCCCTGCCGAAGCCTTGAGCCCGGAGCCTTAAGCCCTCAGACGCCGTCAGTATCTAAAGGTGCCCGACAGGTAGACGCCAGCCAGCTTCAGATCGGCCGTGTCGCGGTCGATCAGGTAGCTGAAGTCCATCGACCGGTAGCCGATGTTCACGCCGAACATTCTCGAGAAGTTGACCGTCCCGTAGAGGTCGAAGTCGATGTACTGCGCGCGGTAGCCAAAAACGACGCTCTCGGGCAGCTTGAACGCGGTGAACTCCGCCGTGATCGGCGTGAAACGCGTGGGGTAGACCCGCATGATGCCGCCGAGCGCGGGAATGGGTGCCTGCGCCCGCACGAACTCCTCCGCGACCGCGCTGGTCAGCTCGGTCTGAAGCTTCGTGTACTTGGCCTCGAGGATCAACCCGAAGTAGCCGCGATCGCGCGACACGACGTCGTATTCGTACGCGAACCGCCACGCGTCCCAGCGGAAGGTCGACGCGACGGGGACGCCGATGTCGTATGCGACCCCTTGAAAGACGATGCGCCGCTCGAGCACGTGCTGCTGCGAGTACTGGATCGGCACGACCGACACCCGGAGCTTGTGCTTGCGTCCCGGTTTGAACGTCGCGCGAAACTCCGGATGCTGCGTCCGCGTCAGCCCGAGGTCGTCGCCGAAGTTGATGTGGGTACCGAGGATGCCGAACTGCTCACTCGAGGCGACGAGAACCGGTGTCGGATCCCAGAGCCCGCCGGTCAGCTCGATCGTGTAGTCTTCGCCCACCCCCGACCCATTCCAGAGCGACTCCTCGATCGACCAGAGGTATTCGGGCTGCTGCGCCTGCGCCGGGGCGGCGGCAAACGAAACACTGACGGTGATGGTGACGAGAGCCAGAATTATCGTGTGACTCAGACGTTCCATCG
Organism: Vicinamibacterales bacterium; assembly: GCA_963662965.1. Classification (GTDB taxonomy): domain Bacteria; phylum Acidobacteriota; class Vicinamibacteria; order Vicinamibacterales; family UBA8438; genus DTWD01. The sequence continues at coordinate 3,479,667 of OY759970.1, forward strand.
ATTCACCTCGCGCACTGGTCAGTGCACTCTTCGTACCAAAATGCCGTTCCGTTATCTGAGGCGTCGATCCGAGCGTGGCGACCGCGTGGCCGCCGTGGTGGTGACGGGATCGTAAGCCGAGGCACACAACTGTTATCCTGAGAGGTTGATGTCGCCCGCCGCATCAAAGCTCTATCCCTACCTCTTTCGGTATCGTCATCGCTTCGCGGTCGGCGCGCTGTTTCTCGTGCTGGCCACCGCGATCAATCTGCTTGCGCCGTGGGTGCTGAAGCTCGCCATCGACCAGCTGGCCGGCCAGCTCCGTCCGACGCTCGCGGACGTGCCGGCAACAGCGTCCTCGCTCGGCTTCTACGCCGTCGTCATCATCGTGATTGCGGTCGCGGGCGGGATCTGCCGGTTTTTGATGCGCCGCATCATCATTGGCGCGTCGCGCGAGATTGAGCGCGACCTCCGGAACGACTTCTTCCGCCACCTCCAACGGCTGCCGCTGACCTATTTCCAGGCCAACCGGACGGGCGACCTCATGTCCCGTGCCACCAACGACCTCGCCGCCGTCCGTACGATGGCCGGCCCGGCCGTGATGTATTCGGCCACCACTTCCATCACGTTCGTCGTGGCGCTGGGCCTCATGCTGTCGATTTCGCCGAGCCTGACGCTGTACGCGCTCCTGCCTCTGCCGGTCGTGTCGGTCGTCGTGAAGTGGTTCGGCACTGCAATTTACCGACGTTCCGAGCAGATCCAGGAACAGCTGGCCCATCTGAGCGCCGTCGTCCAGGAGGCGCTCGCTGGTGTCCGGGTGGTGCGCGCCTACCGTTGCGAACCGGTCGAGATCGAGCGGTTCCGGGTCGCCAATGAGGAGTACGTCGCCCGCAGCCGGGCGATCATCCAGCTGCAGGGCGCGTTTCACCCGAGCCTGGCCCTCTTTCTCGGCCTCTCGTCGCTGGTCGTCCTGTGGATCGGGAGCCAGCACGTCATCGGCGGGCGGATGACGGTCGGCGAGTTCGTCGCGTTCAATGCCTACGTCGTCATGCTCAGCTGGCCGATGATCGCCTTCGGCTGGGTGACCAACATGCTGCAGCGGGGGATGGCGGCCTGGCACCGGATGCTCGACGTGCTCGAGGTCGAACCGGCCATCCGGGACTCGGCGGCGGCGGCCGCCGGCGCTGCCGCCGGCGGTGTTCACGGCACCGTCGAGTTTCGAGACCTCACCTTCGCGTACAACGGACGCGATGTGCTGTCGCACGTCTCCGCCCGCGTCGAGCCGGGACAGGTCCTGGCGCTCGTCGGACCGACCGGGTCGGGCAAGTCGACGCTCGTCGATCTCGTGCCGCGGCTGTTCGACCCGCCGCCGGGCACCATCTTTGTCGACGGCGTCGACGTGCGTGAGATGCCGCTCGACACCTTGCGCGGGGCGATCGGCTACGTGCCGCAGGAGCCGTTTCTCTTCTCGGACACGATTCGCGAGAACGTCGCGTTCGGCCTTCGGCCAGCGGAATCCGAGCGCTCGAGCCCCCTGGTGGTGGAGAGGTCGGTCGCGCTGGCGCGTCTCGATACCGATATCGAGCAGTTCCCGCGCGGCTTCGAGACGACGGTCGGCGAGCGCGGCATCACCCTCTCGGGAGGCCAGAAGCAGCGGACCGCGCTGGCGCGCGCGTTACTCACCGACCCGCGCATTCTGATTCTGGACGACGCGCTCTCGTCGGTCGACACCCACACCGAGGAGGAGATCCTGTCTGGGCTTCGGAGTCTGATGCGGCAGCGTACCTCGATCGTGGTCGCGCATCGCATCTCGACGATACGCGATGCCGATCTGATCCTCGTGCTCGACGACGGTCGGGTGGTCGAGCGCGGGACCCACCACGAGCTGGTCGCGATGGATGGCCTCTACGCGGGGTTGCATAGAAAACAGCTACTTGAGGCGGAATTGGAAGAGTCGTGACGGACGACCACGAAGTCCTCGGCAAAGCCTACGACGCGCGGTTGATGCGGCGCTTGCTCGGCTACCTCCGTCCGCACACGCAGGCGGTCGTCGTCGCGCTCGGCGCCATCGTCGGGTACTCGGTGCTGCAGCTCGCGCAGCCATACCTGACGAAGGTGGCGATCGACGACCACATCGCCACCGGGACGCTCGACGGGCTCGACCGCATCGCGCTGGCGTTCTTCATCGTGCTCATCGGGGCATTCGTGCTCGAGTACGTTCAGACCTACACGATGCAGATGATGGGGCAGCGCATCATGTTCGATCTTCGGATGGAGATCTATCGGCACCTCCAGCGTCTCGATCTGCGGTTCTACGACCGCAACCCGGTGGGGCGGCTAATGACGCGCGTGACCACCGACGTCGACACCTTGAACGACCTCTTCGCCTCTGGCGTCATCTCAGTGTTCCGCGACGTCTTTACCCTCGTCGGCATCATGGTGGTCCTGCTCGTCATGGACTGGCGCCTGGCGCTCGTCGCCTTCTCGGTGTTGCCGCTCATTGCGTGGGTGACGCACTGGTTCCGGCGCAACGCGCGCGATTCGTATCGCCAGGTGCGCGGCTGGATCGCGCAGATCAACACCTTCCTGCAGGAGAACATCACCGGGATGGCCACGGTGCAGCTCTTCCGCCGCGAGGAGCGCAACTTCGAACAGTTCGACCGGATCAACAGCCGGCACCGCGACGCGCACGTCGACTCGATCTTCTACTACGCCACGTTCTATCCGGCCGTTGAGCTGCTGGGGGCGGTCGCCACCGCCCTGATCATCTGGTACGGCGGCGGCCGGGTCGTGCAAGGGACAGTGGAGTTAGGTGCGCTCGTGGCATTTCTGCAGTATTCCCAGCGGTTTTTCAAGCCGATCAGCGACCTGTCGGAGAAGTTCAACCTCATGCAGTCGGCGATGGCGTCGTCCGAGCGCATCTTCGGGCTGCTCGACACGCCGGTCGTGATCGCCTCCGTACCGGACGAGACCGCCGAGCGGCCGGCCGGGCGTGGACACATCCGGTTCGAACACGTCTGGTTCGCGTATCGCTCTGCCGAAGGCGGAGCCGAAGCCGAAGCCGAGTTCGTCCTGCGCGACGTCTCCTTCGACGTCGCGCCGGGCGAGCGGGTCGGCGTAGTCGGCGCGACCGGCGCGGGCAAGACGACGCTGATCAATCTGCTCCTGAGGTTCTATGACGTCAATCGCGGCCGGATCACCATCGACGACGTCGACATCCGTGAGATCCCGCTCCCTGAGCTCCGGCGGCGTTTCGGTCTCGTGCTGCAGGACGTCTACCTGTTTTCGGGAAGCGTCCGCGAGAACATCCGCCTCGGTCACGACGAGATTGGGGACGCCGACGTCCGGGCGGCGGCGGCCAGTGTGCACGCGGACCGCTTCATCGACCGTCTGCCAGGCGGACTCGATGGTGAGGTGGCCGAGCGTGGCGCGACGCTGTCGGTCGGTCAGCGGCAGCTGCTGTCGTTCGCGCGGGCGCTCGCCTTCGCTCCCGACGTGCTGGTGCTCGACGAGGCGACGTCGAGCGTCGACACCGATACCGAACGTCTGATTCAGGACGCGCTGCACGTCCTGATGGCCGAGCGGACGACGATCGCGATCGCCCATCGGCTGTCGACCGTGCAGGACATGGACAAGATCTTGGTGTTCCACAAGGGCGAACTCCGTGAGGCCGGCAGCCACCAAGAGCTCCTGGCCGAGCGCGGCCTCTACCACACGCTGTATCAGCTCCAGTATCGCGATCAGGAGCGGCCGGTGTCGGCGGGGGCGTCGGACGCGTTGCCCCAGGCCGCGGGATAGGCGCGGTCTCGAATCGGCTTACATCCGGCCGGTCGGCTCCCTATCCTACGAGCAGCCAACGCTGTGAACCCCTCGTCAAGGAGGTCACCATGACCCGTCGGTCGTTTGTGGCTGTCGCGGCGCTCATGGCCCTCGCGCCAGTCCCCGCCGCCGCTCAATCTTCGGCCGACGCCTGGGAGGTGCCCCCCCCGCACGGCGGACGGTCACCCAGACCTGCAGGGGGTGTGGGCCAACAACACGGCCACACCGCTCGAGCGGCCCGAGGTGTGGGCCGGCAAGACGGCGCTGACCGCCGAGGAGGCCGCGGCGTTCAAGGCGGCGGCCGCGGAGGTCACCGCGAGCGGTGCCGACGCGGTCTTCGGCGACCAGCTGGCGGTAGCGGCGTTGGCGGGGGTCAGGGATGTCGATTCGTACGATCCGGCGACCGGCAACTACAACCAGTTTTGGCTGGTCGAGCGCGACTTCGACAACCGGACGTCGCTCATCATCGACCCGCCGGACGGGCTTATCCCGGCGCTCACCCCGGACGCCACGCGTGGCCAGCCCCCGTCGCTGATTACGGAGAAGGCCGATACCTGGGCCGACCGCCCGCTCAGCGAACGGTGTATCACCTATGGGGTGCCGTTCCTGTTTGCCGGCTACAACGCCTACTACCAGATCTTCCAGAGCCGCGACCACGCCGTGGTGCTGATGGAGATGATCCACGACGCGCGCGTGATTCCCCTCGATGGCCAGTCACACCTCACGGCCGACGTGCGGGCAACTCCACGGCGATTCGCGCGGCCGGTGGGAGGACGACACGCTGGTGATCGAGACTACGAACTATTCGCAGGCGGGCGCGTTTTTTTGTGCGTCGACCGACGTGCGCATCACCGAGCGGTTCACGCGCGTCGGCCCCAACACGCTCCGCTACGAGATCACGTTCGATGATCCCACCACTTGGACGGAGCCGTGGACGGTGATGATCCCGCTCAAGCGGAGCGACGACCCGCTCTTCGAGTACGCCTGTCACGAGGGAAACCTCGGGATGGAGGGGATTCTCTCGGGGTACCGGGCCGAGGAGCGCGAGACGGCCGCCGCGAAGTAGGGCGCGCACGGCGCGCCCGTGCCAACGTCACGCCGGCCGGAAATGCTCGAAGCCGCTCGGCAGCGGCGCGTCCGCGCCGCCTTGGCGGAGCACGACCGCCTTGTCCTTCGTGACAACGCCGACGGCGGTGATGGCGAGATCGCCGAGCTGCCGTTTGACGTGTGTCAGCCGTCCGCCAAACGACGGCGGCGCGGTAAAGACCAGCTCGTAGTCGTCGCCGCCGGATATCGCGCTGGCGATGGCGTCGGCTCCGGATGCCGTACACCAGGCGCGCGCCGCCGGGTGGATCGGGAGGGCGTCGGCGTCGATGCGCGCACCGATGTCGCTCGCGGCGGCCAACTGGTGGACCGCATCCCCCAGGCCGTCGCTCAAGTCGATGCAGGCGCGCGCGGCACGGTTGCGGCCGAGGGCGACCCCCAACCGCACCCGTGGCTCGGGCCGGCGATACCGCTGCCGGCAGGTGTCCAGGTCCAGGGCGGGGAGGTCGTCGCCGCGTCGGAGTGACGCCAGCCCCACCGCCGCCGCACCGATGGTCCCACTGAGATAGATGATGTCGCCCGGCCGCGCGCCGGCGCGCGTCAGCACCCGACGCCGCTTGGCGCTGCCGATCGCGGTGACGTCGACGACGAGCAGCCCGGTCCCGGCAGACGCCGACGCAGTGATGTTGCCGCCGACGAGCGTGGTGCGATGCCGTGCGGCGAGCGCCAGGAGCGTGTCGAGCAGCTGATCGACATCCTGGACCAGTGTCGCGGGCGGCAAGACCAACGACAGCAGCGCATGTTGAGGCATCGCCCCCATCGCGGCGAGGTCGCTGAGGTTCACCGCGAGTGCCTTGTGGCCGATGTCGGCGGCCGAGCAGAAGGCACGATCGAAGTGGGTCCCCTCGACCAGGCTGTCGGTCGTCACGACGGTGAGGGCGCCGCGCTCAGGTTCGAGCACGGCGGCGTCGTCGCCAATCCCGATCAGGACCGGAGGAGCCGCGGGAGGAACCCGGGCGCGGATGCGCTCGATGATGGCATGCTCGCCGAGATCGCCGACCGTCGCTAAGCTCACCTAGAATCTGGAACCGTGAACCTACCGCGCATAGTCCACCGCTCTCGTCTCCCGGATCACCGTGACCTTGATCTGCCCCGGATACTCGAGCTCGTTTTCGATCCGCTTGGCGATGTCCTTCGAAAGCCAGACGGCCTCTTCGTCGCTGATATCGTCGCTCTCAACCATCACGCGAATCTCGCGGCCCGCCTGCAGCGCGAACGCCTTGGAGACACCCTTGAAAGAGTCGGCAATGCCCTCGAGGTTTTCGAGCCGCTTGACGTACGACTCGAGGATGTCGCGTCGGGCGCCTGGGCGCGCCGCCGAGATCGCGTCGGCCGCTTGGACGAGCATCGACTCGAGCGACGGCCAGTCGATGTCCATGTGGTGCGCCGCCATGGCGTCGACGACCGCATCGCTCTCACCATGCTTGCGCAGGAAGTCGATCCCGATCTCGAGATGGGTCCCTTCCAGCTCCCGGTCCATCGACTTGCCGATGTCATGGAGGAAGGCGGCGCGGATCGTGGTGTGCGCATCGAGCCCGACCTCGCGCGCCATGACGCCGGCGACGTAGGCCACCTCTTTCGAGTGCGCCAAGACGTTCTGGCCGTAGCTCGTGCGATACTTGAGACGGCCCATCATCCGGTTCAGCTCCGGATGGAGGTCGTGCAGGCCGAGCTCGAACGCGGCGGCTTCGCCTTCCTTGAGCGTCGTCTCGTCGACTTCCGCGCGGACCTTCTCGACGACTTGCTCGATGCGCGCGGGATGAATGCGTCCGTCGGCCACCAGCTGCTCGATCGCCTTCTTGGCGACTTCGCGGCGATACGGATCGAAGCTCGACAGGATGATGGCCCCCGGCGTGTCGTCGACGATCAGCTCGACGCCGGTGGCGGTCTCGAGCGCGCGGATGTTGCGGCCCTCGCGGCCGATGATGCGGCCCTTGAGGTCGTCGCTCGGCAGGTCGACCACCGAGACCGTCGTTTCGATGGCATGCTCGGCGGCGCTGCGCTGAATGGCCTGCGTGATGACCTGCTTCGCCTTCTCGGCCGCGGTCTCACGGGCTTCGTGCTCGAGTCGCTTGACCAGGTTGGCGGCGTCGCGGCGCGCCTCCGATTCGAGCTGGCGGATGAGCGATTCCTTCGCCTCCTCAGCGGTCATGCCCGAGACGCGCTGGAGCTCGCGTTGTGCCTGCGTCATGATCTCGCGACAGTGCTCTTCTTCGGACGTCGCCGCCTTTTCCCGCTTGCGGACCGATTCTTCGCGCGACTTCACCTCCGATTCCGCGCGTTCGACTGACGTCGTGCGGTCGACGAGCGCCCGCGACTCGTCGGTGAGCTTGTTCTCGCGCGCCGACAGCTCCTCGCGTTTCTCGCGCACCAGGTCCTCGGTCTGGCGGAGCATGGTGTGCGTCTTCTCACGCGCCGCGAGGACCGCTTCTTTGTGTGTGGTGTCGGCGTCGCGATCGGCGTCCTGGAGGAGACGCTTCGCTTCTTCTCGCGCACGGCCGATCGTGTCGGCCGCGAGGCGGCGGCGCGTGATCAACCAGACGCCGAAGATGACCAGCCCGACGACAGCCGCAACGATGCTCGGAAGAAACTGCATGCGCGATCCCCGAGGAATCGGCGCCGCATGCTGGGACCCGGGCGGACCTGAAAAGCCCCGCGATTACCGTGTGGGGAGGTCGTATGAACCTGCCTTGGCAGGTGGAGCCGCTAGGTCAAGCTTCGCCTCTAGGCTTCCTCTCGCAGAGGCATGCACACAGCGAAGCGTCGCGGCTCTCTTCGATACAACGTTGGCTCAAACGAGCCTCCAAACCATCACGCGTACTGCAGGGAACTCGAAACCGCATGGTCACCATCGCCGTTCCCGAACAGCGATGGGCCCAACAAACGTGCCGTAATGTGTCTCTCAGGCCATCTTAGAGCGAAGTGAGAGCAGGAGCAAGACGAGAGGGTTTGGGGGAAGTGCGCGAGTCCTGCCGATTTGAACGAGCGCGATATTCCCTCAGTTTAATCTTGGCCGGCAATGGCCTGGTCGACGATCGCCTCGATCTCGAGCGTCCGTCGCTTGACGGAGCCTTCGTCCGTGTCGTGACCGTCCCGGCAGCGGAAGTACTCATCGGCGATGTTCAGCGCCGCGAGCACCGCCACCCGCACCGAGTCGCCGGCCGGCGACCGGTCGGCCGCGGCCTGCATCTTCTGGTGCACGTAGGACGCCAGCTCCGAGACGTACGACGCGTCGAGCTGGCTGCGAATGGGGTATTGCTGGCCGAGTATCTCGACGTGAATGACGTCGTGGTGGTTGTTGGGCACGAACCTTGAACCTTGAACCGAGCGGGCGCCGGTCAGGCCGCGCTACAGATTCAGTCCTTCGAGCTGTTCGAGCATCTCCGCCACGCGTGCGCGGACTTGCTCGCGTTCGTCGAGCAACGTCTGGACCTCGGCGCCCTCATGCTGCGCCGCCTGGAAGCGCTCCTGCAACGCCTCGAGCTCATTCGTCAAACGGCCGTTGTCCGTAGTTGTCTCGGTGAGCTCGCTTCGCGTTCGCTCCAGAAGTTGGACGAGCGCGGTCACCTTCTCAGCCAGGCGGTCGATGGTAGCGAGGTCGAGGGATTGCGCGGTGTTGACCATGTGGGCACGTTCCTACTGGTCGGTCGTGATTTACCGCAGCGTCGCGTCGTGCGTGAATTCGAGCGCGGCGACCACGGCCTCCATCGTCCGCTGCACTTCCGCGTCGGTCAGCGTGCGATCGGCAGCGCGATACGTCAACCGGAAGGCGAGGCTCACAGATCCGGCAGGGACCCCTTTGCCTTCGTACCGATCGAACTCGCGCACATGCAGCAACGTGTCCGGCGCCGCCGCCTGGATCGTGCCACGAACGTTAGCGGCAGGCAAGGTGGCGTCGACCACGATGGCGATGTCGCGGACAATCGACGGATGACGCGGCAGCGGCGCGGCCACCATGGCGCGTCGGTCAACGGCCACCTGCGCCATCGCGTCGAGGTTGAGCTCCGCGACGTAGACTGCATCCGCGGCCGCCGGCAGCCCGCGGGCGCTCGCGACGGGCGGAGCCAGCTGGCCGAGGTAGCCGAGCGTCACCGGGGAGTGGTTTGCCTCCGATGGAGCCGTGGCGCGCACGGCCGAGGTCCGACCCGCGACGAGCTCTGGCCGGGTGTCGGCGTCGAACGTTGGGGTGACGCCGAGTGCGTCGCAGACGCGGTCGACGATGCCCGTGAGGTCGAAGAGGTCGGTTTCTCGCTCGCCGCCGCTCCAGTGCTCGAGCGAGGCGGCCCCGGTGAGCGCGATCGCGAGGCCAGCCGTCTCCCCGCCGCCGGCGGTGAACCGGTGGCCGATCTCGAACAGTCGGATGTCGCGATGCTCACGCCGCCGGTTGTAGACCAGTGAATCGACGAGGCCGGGGACGAGCGACGGGCGAAGCACCGTGTATCTCTCCGATAACGGATTTGCGATACGGACCGGCTCCTCGCCGTCGGGGAGAAACGGCCGGCCGGCCGTTTCCTCGATGAAGCCGTAGGTGATCGCCTCGGAGCAGCCGCTGGCCGTCAACACTCGGCGTGCCAGCCGTCGTTGCTCGATCGGCGTCGCCAGCGGAGCCGGCGGCCGCACCACCGCGGGAAACGTCGACGGCAGCCGGTCGTAGCCGTGGTGCCGCGCCACCTCCTCGATCAGGTCGATCTCGCGGCTGACGTCAACGCGGTGCGTCGGGACCATCACGCGCCACGTCGGGCCGTCGTCATCCGTCGCGGTGGTCTCGACATCGAAGCCGAGCCGGTCGAGGGTCTGGTGAACGAACGCCGGCTCGATGTCGATGCCGAGCACCCGGCTGATACGCGAGTGCCGCAGCGGCACGTGCACCGGGTCGCGCGGGACCGGATACCGGTCGACGGTCGCCCCGTGCGGTGTGCCGGCGCCGATCTTGGCTAGCAGTGCTTGCGCGCGTCGCATCGCCCTGACCGGGGCGTCGATGTCGGCGCCGCGTTCGAAGCGATACGACGCGTTGGTCGACAGCCCGAGGCGCTTACTGGTGCGCCGGACCGACACCGGCTGGAAATACGCACTTTCGAACACCACGCGCGTCGTCGACGCCGTCACCTCGGAATCAGCGCCGCCCATCACGCCGGCCACGGCCTGCGGTCGTTCCGCGTCGGCGATGACGAGCATGGCGTCGGCCAACGTGCGCGTTTCGCCGTCGAGCGTCCGCACCGTTTCTCCCGGCCGGGCGCGCCGGATGCGAAGCTCGCCGCCGCCGAGCCTCTCGAGGTCGAAGGCGTGCATCGGGTGGCCGAGCTCGAGCAACACGTAGTTCGTGACGTCGACCACGTTGTTGATCGGTCGAACATCAGACGCCTCGAGGCGCGTGGCCAGCCAGCCCGGCGACGGACCGACGGTCACGGTCGCGACCGAGGCGGCATACCGCGGACAGAGCTCGTCATCCTCGATCGTCACGGGCAGCGGGTCGTCGCCCGGGGCGGCGTCGGCGAGCGCCGGCCAGCTCAGCGTCTGTCCGTAGATCGTCGCCACCTCGCGCGCGATCCCGAGCACGCTCAGGCAGTCCGGCCGGTTCGTCGTGATCTCAAGATCGAGTACGGCGTCGTCCTCGGCCGGCGGGCGGTCCGGTACCGCCGGCGCCGGGTCGATCGCCGAGACTGCGAACCCGCACATCGTCAGGGCGTCGGCCAGCTCAGCGATGCTGACGGCGACCGGCACGAGATCACGGAGCCAGGAAACCAGGATTCTCAAAAGGGAAACTGCTCCAACAGCCGCAGGTCGTTGTCGTAGAAGGCCCGAATGTCCTCGACGCGGTACTTGAGGATCGCGATGCGGTCGATGCCGACGCCGAAGGCCCAGCCGGTGTAGCGCTCCGGGTCGTAGCCGACCGCCTCGAAGACGGCCGGGTGCACCATGCCACTCCCGAGAATCTCGAGCCAGCCCGTCTTTTTGCAAACGGAGCAACCATCGCCGCGGCAGAAGACGCAGCTGATGAAGACCTCGGCGCTCGGCTCGGTATAGGGAAAGAAGCTAGGGCGGAACATCACCTGCGTGTCCGGCTCGAACAGTTGCTGGAGGAAGCACTCGAGCGTGCCCTTTAAGTCGGTCATCGTGACCTGCTCGCCGACGAGCAATCCCTCGACCTGCTGGAACATCGGCGAGTGGGTCAGGTCGGGCGTGTCGCGCCGGTAGACGAGTCCCGGCGCGATGATGCGGACCGGTGGCTCGTGCGTCTCCATGTAGCGGATCTGCATGCCCGAGGTGTGCGTGCGCAGCAACGTGCCCGCCGGCCCGGCGCTCGTGGGCAAGGGCTGGTCGAGGTAGAGCGTGTCTTGCATGTCGCGAGCGGGATGCTCCGGCGGCATGTTGAGCGCCTCGAAATTGTGGTAGTCGTCCTCGACCTCCGGCCCCTGCAAGATTTCGAAGCCGAGACTCGCGAAGATCTGCTCGATCTCCTCCCGCAGCACCGTGAGCGGGTGCCGATGGCCAAGCCGCACCGGCCGGCCGGCGAGCGTGACGTCGACCGCTCCGGCTGGTCCGCGCGCCGAATCGAGCACCGCGCGCCGCTCGGTGAGCGCCTGTTCGATCTGCTGTTTGAGCTCGTTGGCCTGACGCCCCAGGTCCCGGCGTTGCTCCGGCGGCGCGCTCGCGACCGACTTGAGCAGTGCCTGGACGACACCGCGCTTCCGTCCCAGATAGCGGTCGCGCAGATCCTGCAGCTGTTCGCCGGAGGCGGCTTGGGCTAGCTCGGTGCGGAAGGTCGCGCGAATGTCGTCGACGGTGGGAGTAGAGGACATCGATCGGGGACTCGGCCCCGATGACATCGAATCGGGGCGCCGGCTCCTACGACGCGGCCGGCGCGTGCACCCGCGCCTCCTTGGCCTGCGTGGCGAGATGTGCAAACGCGTCCGGCTCGCGCACCGCGAGATCGGCGAGCGTCTTACGGTCGAGACCGATGCCGACCGTCTTGAGGCCGTTGATCAACTTGCTGTAGCTCAACCCATTGAGGCGCGCGGCGGCGCCGATGCGGGTGATCCACAGACGCCGAAAGTCGCGTTTCTTCCGTCGGCGGCCGACGAACGCGTAGTTGAGCGACGTGTCGACCGCTTCCTTGGCGGAGCGATACAGCTTGCTCTTGGTCTGATAGAACCCTTTGGCACGGGCGAGCAGCTTGCGTCGCTTCGCGCGCCGAATGACTCCACGTTTGACTCGAGGCATTTTCGATAGTGCTCCTACTTATACGGAATCATCCGCGACACGCGCGCCTGGTCAACCGCTTTGATGGTCGTCGTGCCGCGGAGTCCGCGTTTTCGCTTCGTGGTCTTGCTCGTGAGAATATGCGACGCGTACGCCTTGCTGCGAGTGACCTTGCCGGTCCCGGTCTTGTTGAAGCGCTTCGCCGCTCCGCGATGTGTCTTTAGCTTGGGCATTGTCTTGTTCCGTTAACGTCCCTTTTTCGCCACCGTCTTGCTCGACAGGATGGTGTGCATTTGATTGCCCTCCATCCGTGGCATTGTCTCCTGCGTCGCGATTTCCTGCAGGTCGTCGATTAGCCGGTCGAGGATATGACGGCCAAACTCGGGATGGGCCATCTCGCGTCCCCGGAAGAAGATGGTCGCCTTGACCTTGTCGCCGTGCGCGAGAAAACGCTCGACGTGCTTCTTCTTGAACTGGTAGTCGTGCTCGTCGACCTTGGGCCGAAACTTGATCTCCTTGACCTCGATCGTCTTCTGATGTTTCTTCGCCTGCCGCGTTCGCTTCTGTTCCTCGTACTGATAGCGCCCGTAGTCCATGATCCGGCAGACGGGGGGCTGGGCGGTCGGAGAGATCTCGACGAGGTCGAGCCCCTTCTCCCGCGCAACGGTGAGCGCTTGCTGGGGTGACATTACCCCCAGCTGCTCACCCTGGTCGTCGATAACACGGATCTCGCGAACCCGAATGCGTTCGTTGACGCGTGTGCGGCTTTGGCGAAAATCGCGGCGTGGCCCGCGTGGGCCGCGTCCTAGTGGAATAGCTGGCTCCCTTCGTCTACCGGCATACCTGGACGGGGCTGATTGCCCCGAGCCCCGTCGCCGCCGCTACGCGGTGACCCCACAAGCCTCACTCCGCGACGGCGGGGGCGCGTGCGCGCCCTTACAGCTGGGGTCGGTTTCACCGCGAACACGTAGTTTACCCCGTTACGGGGGCCCGCTTCAGACGGACCTCCTCCGCGAGCGCCTCGATCAGCGCGTCGACCGCCCGTGGGCCCTGGTCGCCGTCCTTCCGGCTCCTGAACGCGACCGTCCCGTTGTCGACTTCCCGGTCGCCGATCACCAACATATACGGCACTTTCTGCAATTGTGCTTCGCGGATTTTGAGACCAATTTTTTCCTGCCGGTCGTCGAGCTCGACGCGGAACCCGGCCTGCGTCAACTGGGTCCGGACCGTCTGCCCGTACTCGATGTGTCGGTCGGCGATCGTCAGAATCCGCAATTGCACCGGCGCCAGCCAGAGGGGAAACGCCCCCGCGTAGTGCTCGATCAGCAGCGCGATGAACCGCTCGAAGCTGCCGAAGATCGCCCGGTGGATGAGGACCGGGGTGTGCTCGGCGTTGTCGGCCCCGATGTACTTCAAGCCGAACCGTTGCGGCATCTGGTAGTCGAGCTGAATGGTGGCGCACTGCCACTTGCGTCCGACGGCGTCGGTTACGTGGAGGTCGATCTTGGGGCCGTAGAAGCTACCGTCGCCCTCGGAGACGGTGTAGGGCGTCTCCAACGTGGCGGCCTCCAGCGCCGCCTTGAGCTGCGCCTCGGCGTGATTCCACGTGTCGACCTCGCCGAGGTAATCGTCGGGCCGTGTGGACAGCTCGAGCTGGTAGTCGAGGTCGAAGTCGCCGTAGACGCGGCTGACGAGCCGAAGCAGCCGCCCGACCTCCTCGCCGATCTGGTCCTCGGTGATGAAGCAGTGGGCGTCGTCCTGTGAGAACTGGCGCACACGCGTCAACCCCGACAGCACGCCAGAGGCCTCGTTCCGATGCAGCGCGCCCTGGTCGTGCAAGCGCAGCGGGAGGTCGCGATAGCTGCGTCCCTCGCTCGCGAACATCAACATGTGGCCCGGGCAGTTCATCGCCTTCAGGGCGAACGGCTCGCCTTCGGACTCCACCTGGAACATGTGCTCGCGGTAGTGCTCCCAGTGCCCGGAGGTCTCCCACAGCTGCTTGTTGTAGACCAGCGGCGTCCGGACCTCCTGGTAGCCCTCGCCCGACAGTGCGTCGCGCATGTAGTCGCTCAGGATCCGGTAGAGCGTCGCGCCTTTGGCGTGCCAAAACGGCGCCCCGGGCGCCCAGTGGTGAAAGGTAAAGAGGCCGAGCTCCCGGCCGAGCTTGCGGTGGTCGCGCTTCTTCGCTTCCGCCAGCTTGTTCAGATGCTTCTTGAGCTCGGAGTCCTTGAAGAACGCCGTACCGTAGATGCGTTGCATCGGCTGATTCCGCGCGTCGCCCTTCCAGTAGGCGTTGGAGCTGTGGAGCACCTTGAACGCCTTGAGCTTCTCGGTCGACGGCACGTGCGGGCCGGTGCAGAAGTCGATGAAGGCGTCCTCGATCGTGTAGCACGAGACGACGGGCCCGCCTTTTTCGTCGATGAGCTGGACCTTGAGCGGCTCGCCGCGGTCGTCGAAGAAGGCCTTCGCCTCTTCCTTCGTCATCATCTTCCGCTCATAGCGAAGCTTACGCTTCGCGATCTCGTCCATCTTCTTCTCGATCGCCTCAAGATCCTCGGGGACGAACGGCCGGTCGACGACGAAGTCGTAGAAGAACCCGTCCTCGATCGCCGGACCGATGCCGCATTGCGCTTCGGGAAACAGCGCCGTGACCGCCGCCGCCAGCAAGTGCGCCGTGCTGTGCCGATACAGCCGGAGCGCGTCGGGCGAATCGGGCGTCACGATCTGCACGGCGGCGTCCCGCTCGAGCGGATACGAGAGGTCGACCATCTGGCCGTCGACCGTCGCGGCCAGCGCGACCTTCGCCAGTCGTGGCGAGATCCCATCGGCGACATCCAGGACGGGTGTCCCGGCCGGAACGCCTCGCGTCGATCCATCCGGCAGCGTGACGGTGACCTGACTCATGCGGGATGGCGCTGTCGACGGTTGGAGTTGGGCGAGAAAAACATGGTAGGCACGGGCGGACTTGAACCGCCGACCTCCTGCATGTCAAGCAGGCGCTCTAACCAACTGAGCTACGCGCCTATATTCAGACGGGGCTGCGCCCAGAACCCCACGCGGGCGCTGCGCGGGGACCCCCAATGCCCCACTCCGCGCCCGCGAGGCGCGCACGTGCGCGCCCTGATCGTACTCCCCAGGCCTGGCTGTCCCGTTGCACCGGCGAGGGCGCGCTCTGTTGTCTGCGACGAGAACTTGACTCACAACTGAGATTCTAGCCCGGATTTCCGATTTGGTTGTAGTACCGTATCGCTAGAACCAGTCGCCGCGCCTTGATTTCTGAGGCTCAGACGTAGGGAACCCCGCCACGGAGGGTGACACCCTGTGGGTGAATTACAGCACGAGGCGTTTCAGTTCGCGTTCAATGGCTTTCTGAAGGTCGCGTTCCAGGGATCGCGCGTCACCTCAGACGCGGGCCTCCTTCTGGTGCGCGAGTTGGATGAACGCTTGGGGTTGGAGGCACTCATCTCCGAGTACCTGAACGACTCCCGACAGGGGTTGAACACGCAGTTCAGCCTGGCGGATCTCCTGCGGCAGTCGGTCTACAGCCGGCTCGCGGGCTACGAAGACCTCAACGACGCAGTGCGCGTGTCGGCGGACCCGACGTTTCGTCTGATTGGGTCGCCGAAACGCTGGGACCGGGGTGCAGCGCTGACATCGACGTGGCACTGGTTCGAGACCGAGCTGCTGACCCACGAGGAGAATCTCGTCGGGTTGAGGGCCGTGAACCGCGAGCTGCTTGCACAGGCCGAGATGGCGACGCGCGCCGACCGGATCGTGCTCGACATGGATTCAAGCGAGAGCCCGGTGCATGGGGCACAGGAAGGGAGCGCGTATAACGGGCACTCTGCATCCGTCTGCGACCACCCGCTGTTTCTGTTCAACGACCAGGGCGACTGCCTGGCCGCCTCGCTGCGGCCCGGCAACGTGCCGAGCGCCGACGACTGGGACGACCTCCTCATGCCGGAGATTGACCGACAGCAGGGAGCGGGGAGGCGCGTGGCGTTCCGGGCGGACGCGGCGTTCGCCCGGCCGGCGATCTACGAGGCGCTCGAGCAACGCGACGTGGACTATGCCATTCGCATGCCGGCGAACAAGACGTTGGAGTTGGCGGTCGAAGACATCCTCTTTCGTCCGCCGGGACGGCCAAGCTGCAAGCCGGTGGTGCGGTACAAGAGTTTCCGCTACCAGGCGAAGAGCTGGACCACCGCCAGACGGATTGTCGCCAAGGTGGAGCACCACCGGGGTGAGTTGTTCCCGCGCGTCGGGTTCATTGTGACCAACATGGTCCTTCCGAGCCGCTCGGTCGTCCGGTTCTACAACAAGCGCGGCACGGCGGAGCAATGGATCAAGGAAGGCAAGCAGGCCACCCACTGGACGCGGCTGTCGTGCCATCGGTTCCGGGCAAACGAGGTGCGCCTGCAACTGAGCGTCTTGGCCTACAACCTGGGCAACCTCTGGCGCAGACTGGTCCTGCCGCCTCGGATCAAACGCTGGTCGCTCACGAGTCTCCAGCAGCGGCTGGTGAAGACCGGGGGCCGGCTCGTGAAGCATGCCAGGTACTACTGGCTCCTGCTGGCGGAAGGACATCTAACCCGGCGGCTGTTCGGCGACATGTTGCGGCGGATCTGGGCGCTGCCGGTGCCGGCAGGCTGACGCGCGGCACAGGCAACGCAGTCCGATTGGCGAAGAAATGGCCCACGTGTGGAGCGGTGTCTGAGAAATGCCGGGAACACAGGGCCTCCAGTCGACCGCACGTCACCACGGGCTGAGCTGACGGCCTCTGAAGCGGGACGATGCTGTGACGAACAAGAGTTTCGGGCGCTGGGCGGCCTTCGGGTGTATAAAGGGGCCATCTAGGGCAGGCAAATCGGAAATCCCGGGTTATAGGTGAAATCAGCGGTTAATCCTTGTGTCACTCCGTACTTGACGTCGAACCCCGCCGTTCCGCCTGGCTGGTTCAGCACGCGGGGGATTGCACCTAGGTTAGTCGTGAGACCGGCAATGGCGTACGGCTTGATCTCGAAACGTGCCGCCGAAGCCGGCACTTCGAGACCGACAAGCGTCGCAGCGGACGACATCTTGAGATTACCTAACTCACGAAGCGCGGCCGGTATCGGTGTGAGAAACGAGGTTTCGTTCTTCCAGGTCTAGGCGGCGTTGGCAGTCGTGCCGGCCCGCGCCTGGGCATCCGGTAGGGCCTCGATTTCTTGTAAGGCCCGTTCCAGGATGGGGTCGTTGGTCGGGAGCGGCTCGCCGAGCTCCGGCGTCCGTGCCTCGACCGGTACGGCCGGCTCGACGCCGTAGAGATGGATCGGATCGCCCGAGGCCCTCAGGTAGCGGGCATAAGACAGCCACAAGCCGGTTCCATCCGGCAGGCGAACCAGCTTTTGGAGACCGGCACGCCCCGCCGTCCGCTGGCCAATGGTGGTCGCCCGGTCACGCTCGGACAGCGCGGCGGCGAAGAGCTCCGCCGGACCCGAGGATCCAAAGTTGACGAGCACCGTCGCCGGCGTCGAAATGGCATCGCCGCCCGCGGTCGCCTCGAGCGGGGTCTGATTGCCGCCTTGCTCCTCGCGAATGACGAGTGTGCCGTCGTCGACGAACAGCCGCGCCGCATCGACCGCCGCGCGATACGTGCCGCGAGCGGCATTGCGGACGTCGATGATCAGATGCGATGCGCCGCGTTCGGTAAGTGACGCGACCATGTCGGAGATCTGCGCCACGACATCGTCGCCGAAGCCCGGGATCCGGATGTAGCCGATGCCATCGGCCTCGTTCAGGACGCGCCCAGCCACCGCGACCGGACCGACACGCGTGCGCACCAGGTCGATGTCGAACGGCTCCTGCGTGCTCCCGCGAATGAGTGAAAGGGTGACGGTGGAGCCGGGCTCGCCCCGGAGCCGACGCTCACCTTCGATGGCCGACATCCGCCGCGTCGGCTCGCCGTCGATCGCGCGCAAGAAATCGCCCGGGAGAATGCCGGCGTCCGCCGCCGGGGATCCATCGTGCGCCGCCACGACCTGCACGTAGTACCGTCGGGTGACCGTCAGGCCAACACCACCCTCCGGCAACGGGCGGCCGCTTTCCAGCCGGTCGACGTCTTCTTGAGACAGATACGCACTATCGGCGTCGAGCCCTTCCGTCAACCCGCGCAGCGCGCCGTGCATCACGTCGTCGAGGTCGACCTCTTCGACGTAGTTATTGGAAATCAGAGAAACCACGTCTTCGAAGATCCGCAGGTGGCGGTAGGTATCTTCGCCAGCCGAGACGCGCCCGAGATACCCGCCGATCAGCGTGAACGCGATGACCGGTATCGACGCGAAGAAGACGATCAGCCGAGTCCTGGTGGACATGATGGCCCGCACCGGCGTCCGAAAACGCTAGACCGACAACCTTAGCGATCTTCGAGCCATTCTACTGGATCAACTGGCTGCCCGTCGACGCGGAGCTCGAAGTAGAGGGCGACCTCGCCCGTCGGCCCGCGACCGACGGTGCCGAGCGGAGTTGCCCGGTCGACGCGGATGCCGCGCTCGACATCCAAGGCCGCGAGATAGCCGTACAAGGAGTACGACTGGGCCCCGTGGTCGACGATGACGAGATTGCCAAAGCCGGTAAACGCGTCCGCGTAGGCGACCTGCCCATCATGGATCGGGACGACGGGGGTCCCTTCCCCCGCCGCGATTTCGATGCCGTTCCTTTGAATCGTCGTGCCGAATCGAGTCTATTGCTCCGCGCCAAACTGGGTCGCCACCGGGCCATCGACGGGATGTGGAAGCTCGCCCAGAAACGGACGGAGCGGCAGCGCCGCCGCTCTGAGGCCGACGTTAGTGCCGGTGGGCGAGGGAGGTGAGCGACGCTTGCAGCTGCTGGTGGGCAAGCTGCAGCTCGCCGGTGAGCTGGGCGGTCAGGTCGCGGCGCTCGTCGATGGGATTGACGCGCGCCGTCTGCCGGCGGACGGATCGGTCGAGCTCACCGGCGCGTGGTCTCGGCGTCCGCGACGAGCACCGCGAGTTCGGCGTGTCGCGTCGTGAGATCCTCCCGGGAGGTGCGGAGTGCCGCCAGCGTCTCACGATGCTCCGCGAGCCGACGCCGATCGAGCTCGGCGATCTCGGACACCATGCGGTAGGCCCGGCCAATCGAGCGAATGTCGTCGACGCCAAGTAGCAGGCGCGTGTAGCGGGGCCGACCCAGCTTGTAGAGCTCGACCAGGCGAGCTTCGACGCCGGGGCGCTGCTCGATGGCCGTTTCTTCGAGCTGGGTGATGGCGGCGACGGCGGCGTCGAGATCGCTGCGCGCCGTGTCGATCTCGCTGTCCAGCTGCGCGAGCTCCGCGCCTTTAAGTTGACGTCGGACCTCGAGCTCGCGCAGCTCCACGAGCAACGTTCGCTCCTGCGAGGCGAGCGCGTCGGCCTCCCGACGGAGCGGCGCCATCCGCTCGATATGCTCTCGGTCGGTGTCGTTGGCGACCTGCTGCGCATGGACGGGCGTCCCGGCGAGCGCGTCGGTCGGCGGCGCGGGGCCGGTCGACAGCATGGCCGTCGCGAAGACGGTGCCGCCGGCGATTGCGTTCTGCGAGAGACGGCGTGTTGATCGACGAGGCATGGTCCGCGGCTAAGCGTCTAAGTGCTCTGGAAACAACACGCTGGACCGAGATTATAGCACGAGGGATAGCGGTGGAACGCGGGCGGTACCCACCATATAGGGTTTGCGCGGCGGTCCCAGGTAGACACCCGAGGGTGTGCCGCGTACGCTAGCGGGGAGGGCCACGAGGTGCGAGTGCTCGGTATCGATTTCGGGGAGGTTCGGATCGGATTAGCGGTCAGCGACCCGACGGGGACGCTGGCGCGTCCGCTACGCACCGTGACGCCCGGCGGCTCGCTGGCAGAGCGTGCCGCGGCCGTCGGGGCCGAGGCGACCGCGATGGCGGCCGAGGAGGACGGACTCGGCGCTCTGGTCGTCGGCGTCCCCCGGTCGCTCGACGGCACGGCGCACCAACAGACCGAGCGGGTGCTGGCGTTCGTCGAGGCCCTCCGCTCGTCGACCACGCTTCCGGTGGCGCTTCAGGATGAACGGCTCACCAGCGTCGAAGCCGAGCAACGCCTGGCCACCCGGGAGCGCGATTGGCGCAAGCGAAAGGCGCGCTTGGACGCCGCGAGCGCGGCGGTGATTCTGCAGGACTATTTGGACCGGAATCCACGTCAGGGGCTAGGGGCTAGGGACCAGGGGCTAGGGGAGGAACCGGGATCGGGGATCGGGGATCGGGGACCGGGGGAGGTGGGCTAGAGCATGCTCAAGCGCCTCCTTGCCGTCGTGCTTGCCCTCATGCTCATCGCCGCGGCGGGTGGCGTCGTGGTGTGGAACGACATGCTCGAGCGGATCGAGGCGCCGCACGACGGCGTTGCGGCCGAGGGGGTGTTCGTCACGATCGAGCCGGGCGCGTCGACACGTGCGATTGCCGACCAGCTAGTCGATGCCGGCATCGTCGTCGATGATTGGACCTTCCGGTTCGCGCTGTGGCGCAGCGGCCGGGACCGCGACCTCCAGGCTGGCGAGTATCTCTTCGATACGCCGCTGTCTCCGCTGGAGGTGGTCGCAAAGGTTGCGGACGGACGGGTGTTCTTGCGCCCCATCACGTTTCCCGAAGGGCTGACGCTGCCCGAGATGGTAGCCATCTTCGAATCTGCAGCATTCGGCGCCGCCGCCGACTTCGCCGCCGCCGCCCAGCAGGTCGCGTTGGTCGCCGACCTCGACCCTGATGCAACCGATCTCGAGGGCTACCTCTTTCCGGAGACCTACGCGCTGCCCCGTGACGCCACGGCCAACGACCTGGTCGAGGCGATGGTGGCGCAGTTCCGTCAGGTCTTCGACGACGACCTCCAGACGCGGGCCGCCGAGCGGAAGCTGAGCGTGCGCGAGGTGGTCACCTTGGCGTCGATCATCGAGAAGGAGACCGGCGCCGGCGACGAGCACGCCCTGGTCTCGGCGGTTTATCACAACCGGCTCCGCATCGGGATGCCACTGCAGAGCGACCCGACGGTAATCTATGCGCTGACGCAGGACGGCCTCTACGACGGCAACCTGACGCGCGACAACCTGCACCACGACTCGCCGTACAACACCTACCGCTACCGCGAGCTGCCCCCCGGTCCGATCGCCGCTCCCGGCGGTGCGGTGCTGCGGGCGACCCTCGACCCGGCCGACGTGACGTACCTCTACTTCGTGAGCCGCAACGACGGGACGCATGCGTTTGCCGACACATTGCGCGAACACAACCGGAACGTCCGCGAGTTTCAGGTGGAGTACTTTCGGCGGCGGCGGGCGGGGCAGTAGCGTCTCGGCGAGCCGTCTCCACTCAGTTGGCGGGGTCTGCCACCGGATTGTCCCTCGCGCCGCGTCCAAACGCGGGATCCGTGGGATCGCCATCTGGGTCCGACGGTCGAGGATGGCTCGCCGGTGCGACACTGGCGTGTTGAGCGGAGTGTCATTCCTGCGTACACGAGTCGATTCGCACCGAAAACACGACCAATGGGCGGCACGACTACTGCACCGCTCGAAGTCATTTGGGGGGCCGGTGCTGCGCTACAATCGAGGCAGCACGGCCCTCGCCGGCACGGAGTGGGGCAAAGGGGGCTCCCGCGAGTGTCGGCGGCGGGGTTCGGGGCCGCCGGTCCCGTCTGAGTTTGGAGCCGTGCGTGACATCAATCGATGAACGTCTAGCCTTTCTTGAGGGGAAGGTGGAAGAACATTCACGCGGGTTCGGTGAGCTTCACGACGCTGTCCGCCAAGTCGACCACTAAAGTCGACCGCTTCCGTGAGGAATTGGCGGCTCGAATCGATGCGTTGGACCGGCAGTCTCGGTTCGTGCTGCTGGTGCGAGTGCCCGGCAAAGACGCCATCACCGTCGTCCAGGCTCTCTCGACGGCGGTGCGGGCACTGCCGGCCGGTCTCATGCTCATGGCCTCGCTCACCTGGGATCGCGGCACTGAGCTGGCAGCGCACAAGACGTTCACCGTCGCGACGAACGTCCAGGTCTACTTCTGCGATCCGCAGAGTCCGTGGCAACGTGGTACGAACGAGAACACCAACGGATTGCTTCGGCAGTACTTCCCGAAAGGCACGGACCTCTCGACCTACACGCAGGCTGATCTGGATGGCGTCGCGCAACGCCTCAACTCACGCCCCCGGAAGACCCTGGGCTATGCCACCCCCGCTGATAGACTGGCGGCCACTGTTGCATCGACCGGTTGAACGCACCCCCGCTTTTCTTAGCATCTCGTGTCACTCAGCACCCGGATCGTGATCGCGCGGATCTCGTATTGGGCGCGGCGCGAGCGACAATCCGTGGTCAGGACCCGCCGACTGAGAAACACCGGCTGCGCGTCACCGCGTGTGCAGCGTGGTTGAGGGTTACCGCTGCGGCTCGTTCTTCGACAGGTAGTTCTCCCACCCGTCGACTTCCGTGTAGAAGAGCGGCGTCGCGTCGCGATCGGTCTCGAGGTTGTGCTTAATGACGTTGGTCGCACGCGCTTCCTCAGTGGTGGACACCGTGACGCGGTCGAACAACACGCCGCCGAACGCCAGATACGCGGCGACCAGCGTGAGCACGACGTTGAACGTCTGGCCGGTGAGATACAGCTGAATCGGACGGCCGCCCGAGGTCTGCCTGGCGAGATCGCGGAAGCTCGACTCGAGGCCGATGCTGACGAACGCCAGACAGAAGAACCAGCCTCTGAAATCAGATGTCAGGTTGAGGATGTCGGCGACCCGCGCGTTGCCGAGTGTCGGCGTCAGGAGAAACGAAAAGATGACCGACGCGGCGACGAACCCGATAATGAACTTCGGAAAGCGGCGCCAGATCTCGAGGGCCTTCGGTTTCTGCTCGTCGGTGGCGGTCGCCCCCTCTCGCTCCACGCTGGTCACCCAGAAGACCGCCACGAGGAACGCCACGATGCCGATCAGCATGTTTTGAATCATCTTGACGACGGCGGCGATCTGCTCGGCCTGCTCCCCGAGAAGCGCCCCCGCCGCCACGACCGCCCCGGTGGCGTCGACGGTCCCGCCGATCCACGCCGCGCCGACGACCGGGTCCATGCCGAGCGAGCGGACGATCGCCGGCATCACCACCATCATCACCACGGTGAAGATGAGTGACATGCCGACGGCGAGCGTCAGCTCCTCTTTTTTTGCGCGCGCCGCGGCGGCGACCGCGATCGCGGCCGACACGCCGCAGACCGAGGTGGCGGCGGCGATGACGATGACGAGTGAGCGACTCGCGATCTTCAAGACGCGGGTGCCGAACTGGTACATGAAGATGATGACGACTGGTGTCACCAGCCACGCGACGAACAACCCGGGCAACCCGAGGTTCAGGATGTTGCCGAAGAGGACCTCGGCGCCGAGGAGCACCAGCCCGGTTTTTATGTAGAGCTCGCTGCGAATGGCCGGTCGCAGCGACGCGGGTGTGCCGATTGTGTTGGCGATGAAGAGGCCAATGAGCAGCGCCCAGAACGCGTAGCCGAACCCAGCCGCGCGAATCCCGGTCTGATTCGCGATGGTGTAGGCGACGACCGCCAGGACGAAGATGGGGATGAACGCCGTCGCCTGCCGTCGGCCACCACCCGACATCACCTGGACCGCGGCGGCGGTGAGCGTGATCAGGCCTAAACCGAGTAGTAGGAGCCCGACGAGCCGCCCTCCGAACGCCTCGGTCGGGAGCGTCGTCCAGCGTCCGACCCCCGGCACGGCGCCGATGATTTCCAGCACGACACCGGTGATGAGCAGGCCGGCGATCCAGATCGCCCACCAGTCTTCTTTCGCGAGGAGCGGATTCCGCGTGTCAGCCATGGCACGCGTATCATGCCCCGAAACGGTCGATGAACACGAGCCTAGGGCGCGCACGGTGCGCCCCCGCGGGAACGGAGCGGGGCATGGGGCCCCCGCGAGTGACCGCGAGAGGGACCGGGGCGGTTAGCCCCGTCTGAGAGAAGCCCGCGTCTAATGAATCACCGCGGCGGCGGCGCCGGTGATGGCCGACGTGCTCGCGTCCTGCAGGAAGACGATCGCGCGCAAGCGCGACCGGTTCCAGGCATCCTCGATGCGGACGCGCCTGGTGATCGGGGTCTCCGCATCGACCTCGTTCTGCGCCACGGTGGCCATGCGTTCGAGGTGACGCACGACGCCGGTATGACTGAGCCGGCGGAACATGTTCTCTCCGGCCATCACGTCGGTCACCAGTCCCGTCTCAGTGATGGCGAGCCACACTTCTAAGCGTTTGGCTGCGTCGCCGCGGCCCTCCGCTGCACCGCCGATTGACGCGGCGATGTCGATCACGCGGCTGGTGGCGACGCTGGTCACGTCGAGACGCACCGGTGTCTTCGGACGCGCGCCCGCCTCCTTGATGGCGCGCCGGGCGTCACCACCCTCGCTGCCGACCAGGACGGTCCGGCCGTCGACGACCATCATTGGTGTGTAGAGGCTCGGCAGGTCGAGCGCCTCCCCGTAGGCGCGCTGGCGGGCCGAGAAGCGCGGCGACGAGAAGGGGTCGTGCCATCCGAGACGATTCCAGTAGTCGACGTGCTCGCTGAGCGGCACGATCACGACGCCGGCCACCGGCTGGTTGCGTTCGAACGACCGGAGAATCGCGTCGGCCGGTGGGCAGCTCGAACAGCCCTGGGAGGTGAACAGCTCGACAATAACCGGGGTCAGCGGCTTTTCAGCCGCGTACCCGGTTGGGAGCCAGCCGGCGAGCGCAATGACGGCCGCGGCCGCCGATGCGGCGAGGAGCAGCGGGCCGTTGAAGCGGGCAACCATCACAAAGACTGTTCTATACTAGCCACTCTCCGCGACTCCGTGAACCAGAAACGCCAGACTGGGGCGTACGCCACCGGTCGGCAGAGAAAGGGAAGCGGCATGCCTACTCGACTCTTCTCCGCGCTTCTGCTGGCGCTCGGCGCCTTGGTCGTCGCCCCGCACGGAGCGGAGGCGCAGCTCGGTCAGACCGAAGCGTGGGTATCCCACGTCTCCAACGAATACCGGGTGATTCCGAACGTCACATATCACGTGGCGAACAACCAAGAGAATTCGGTCGATCTCTACTTGCCGCGCAATACGACCGGACCGACGCCGGTCTTCATGTACATCCACGGCGGCGGTTGGGTCGGCGGCAGCAAGGAGCAGAACGTGCTGCGGCTGCTCCCGTATCTTGAGATGGGGTGGGCGGTCGTCAATGTGCAATACCGGCTCGGGCGAGTGTCGCGCGCGCCGGCGGCGGTCGAAGACTGCCTGTGTGCTCTCCACTGGATCAAGAGCAACGCGGAGGATTACAACTTCGATCCGGCGCGAATCGTGGTGAGCGGCAACTCGGCCGGCGGGCACCTCGCCTTGACGACCGGCATGATTCCGTCGTCGTCGGGGCTCGACCTCGAGTGCCAGCCGAAGGACGATCTCGGTGTCGCCGCGGTCATCAACTGGTACGGCATCACCGACGTCGGCGATCTGCTCCAGGGCGAGAACGAGAAGTCGTATGCGGTGCGCTGGATGGGGAGCCTGCCCGATCGGCTCGACGTCGCACGCCGCGTCTCGCCGCTCACGTACGTCCGGAGCGGGTTGCCGCCGATTCTCACGATCCATGGTGACGCCGACCCCACCGTGCCGTATCAGCACGCCGTGCGGCTCGGCCAGGAGCTCGACAACGTCGGGGTGGCCAATGAGCTCCATACGGTGCCGGGTGGAGGACATGGAGGCTTCAATCGCCAGGAGTCGATTGCGATTTTCGAAACCATCCATCGTTTTCTCACCCAGCACGGGTTGACCGACGCCGACGACAGCACGCAAGGCCAATAGTGCGCTCGAAGCGCGGGGCGTTTCGCGGCGCGCTGGTTTTCACGATCGCGCTCGTGGGGTTTGCGGCTGTCGGTGCGCTGGGTGCCGAGCAATCGGTTGCGGCGCGGCTCGATGCGGCGGTCGCCGAGTTCTGGACCGCGACCTCCGACGATGAGGTCGCCGCGGCGAGGGCTGCGATCCTCGCCACTGACCCGGACATCGAGGCGGTGTGGTCGCGGTTGCGGCGCGGACGGACGTACGCCCGTGACGTCCCGACGGGACGGCAGCGCCTCGCGCGGGACAACCGCGACGGGACGGTGCATGACTATGTCGTGCTGATCCCGGACAGCTACGACCCGGCCACGCGCTATCCGGTGCGGGTGTATCTCCATGGCGGCGTGGCCCGACCGAAGCGCGAGAACGGGGTGTTCTGGCGGAACGAAGAGCGGATTGCCAGCGACGATGCCATCGTGGTCACGCCTGGCGGCTGGGCCGAGTCGCTCTGGTGGGAGGAGAGCCAGATCGAGAATCTGGCCGGCATCCTCAACGACCTCAAGCGGACGTACAACCTCGACGAGAATCGCGTCTTCTTGCTCGGGATCTCCGACGGGGCGACCGGCGTCTACTATCAAGCGCTGAAGGCGACGACGCCGTGGGCCGCCTTTCTTCCGTTCAACGGGCATCCCGTGGTACTGGCGAACCCGGCGTCCGAGGCCGACGGTGACATGCACGTCACCAATCTGCGCAACAAACCGCTCTTCGTCATCAACGGCGGCCGCGACCCGCTCTATCCGACCTCATCCGTCATGCCGTTCATGCGTCTCTTTCAAGACGCCGGGGTCTCGATCGACTTCCGACCGCAGCCCGACGCCGGACACGACATGAGCTGGTGGGAGGACGAGGCGCCCGCGATGGACGAGTTCATGGCGGAATGGGCCCGGCGTCCGATGCCGCCGAAACTCTCATGGGAGACCGAGCGGACCGATCGCTACAACCGCGCGCACTGGCTCGTCATCGATGAGCTCGGGTCCGTCGCGGGCGAGCCGGATCTCGACCCGCACAACGCCCTCGTCGATCCGACACAGGGCGTCCCGCTCGGGATCAACATGCTGGGCGAGCTGCAAGACGGGACGGGGCTTCGGATCTTCGAGGTCGGCGAGGACTCGATCGCGTCGGCGGCCGGCATGGTCGACCAAGACACGATCGTCGGAGTCGATGGCCAGCTCAATCCCTCTGTCGAGGATCTCAAGCAGGCGCTGATCGGCTTTGCGCCCGGCCAGCGCATTCTGCTGGCGGTGCTGCGCGGAGGCGACCGATTGGAATTGACGTTGGTCTATCCGGCCGAGGCGGCGCCGCGTAGCCGCCAGGCCTTTCCGCAGACCCGCCTCTCGGGGCGAGTCGAGCTCGACCAGCGACGCAATCACGTGACCGCGTATACGCGAGGGGTCACCCGGTTCACGCTGCTGCTCTCGCCCGAGCAGTTCGACTTCACGCAGCCGATCACGATCGACACCAACGGCGTCACGGTGTTCGATGGGGTCGTCGCGCCTGACGTCGACACGCTGCTTCGGTGGGCCGCGCTCGACCAGGACCGTACCGCGATGTTCGGAGCGGAGCTAGAGGTCGAGGTGCAGGCCGAGCAGTAGGGTCGACAGTGGACCTTGTTCGCATCGCGGTTGGGAACAGCGAGGCGGTGCTCGCGCCGGCCACGGCGGCGGTCGAGTTGGTGAGAAGGCGGCGTCGGGTCACAGACTTCGTCATGGGTCGGTAAATCCTATTTCGGTGTGGGAGCCGTCGCAAAACGGCATCGTTCGTGATCCGCCGCAGCGGCAGAGCGTGAAGCGTTCCCGTGCGGCACCCACCGCCCAGGCGATGCCCTCGAGCTCGACTTCGCCCTCGACGGCGAGCGGTCCGTTCTTGAGCGCGCGGATCGTCGGTGGTCGGCGGTCGCCGATGCCGGCCGGGTTGTCTGCTGTGTTCACGGTGGAGGTCAGCGCCCCAGACGGGCAGCGATTCACCACGTCGACGACCCGATCGGCCTCGGCGTTGTCTGGCAGGATCCAGGGGCGCCGCGTCGTGTCGAACACCTCCGGTAGCCCGCGCGTGCAGACGCCGAGATGGGCGCAGATGCTGGCGTTGTACTGCACGTCGACCCGCCCACTATAGGTCTTGGCGGCATCGGCGACGATCTCGGTCTGCGCATCCTTGCTGAATTGATACGGCCCGTGCGCGCCGTCGCAGAACGGTTTGTTCTTCGAGTAGCCGCACCGACACAGCGCCGGTTCCGGCTCGGTCGGCACGGTGTCGCCGGCGGCGTTGACGATACGGCTGACGCCCGATACGACATAGGGTCCGCGCGGCGTGACCGCGATGGCTGCGGGTTTCTCTTCAGACACGTGATGGCTCCAAGCGCAAAAATACCACACCGCTCGACTGTTCGAACAAAGACCAGGGCGCGCACCGGGCCGCAGGCCACATCTAATCAATAGGTAGCGGAGGCAGTCGTCGAATGGCCAGCACGGTGAGGTCGTCGGCCAGCTTCGTGTCGGCGGCGTACTGCTCGACCGCGCGAAAGATCGTGGCGCCGAGTTCATCGACCCCTGCGTCCTGGTGGGCGGCCAGGATGTTCCGGAGTCCGATCTCGTCGAACGGAACGCCCGCGGTGTTCTCCGCTTCAGTCACGCCGTCGCTGTAGGCGACCACCAGATCACCAACGCCGAGCGTCAGCTCGGCCGCCTTGTAGGTGGCGCCGTCGAACATGCCAAGCGCCATCCCATCGACGCTCAGCGGCTCGATGCTGCCGTCGGTGCGGCACACAAGCAGCGGCGTTTGACCGGCATTGATAAAGGTAAGCGTCCCGGTCGTCGGCTCGACCACGGCGATGAACATCGTGATGAAACGCGAACCGGGAGTCTGCTCATAGACCAGTCGATTGAGTCGTGTGACGAGCCCGACAAGCGTCAGGTCTTCAGGCGCGAGCGTCCGCAGCATCGCGACGACGAGGGCCATGAGCAGACGGCCGTCTGGCAGCGGACGGATGTCGTAGCAGTCGCCGCTGATCGTGTTGGCCGGTCGCGTGCGCCCCGCCGCTTCGATCCCAGGGGTAGCCTGTGTGTGCTGCGGCAGCATCGAAAGCTGGGTCTGGCGGGCGATCTCGAGATCATTCTTCAGAGTGAGCCGGTCGGCCACCTCGAGCAGCACCAGGAGGTTGACCAGGACGAACCCGATGAGCAGCCAGCCGGTACCGTCCTCCCAGAGCGGCGTTGGAATCGAGACGCTCAGGATGAACGGAATGATCGAGAGACGGACGAGTCCGAACCCGTCGAACAGCTCAAGCAGACCGAAGAGAAACACCGCGAGGGCGGCACCAAACAGTGCCCGTCTGGCGGGCGAGAGCTTCGCCGTAAAGGCGATGAAGAGGAGGCGGGCTCGGACCGCGAAACGCTTAAACGGGGGGAACTCCGCGTAGGTGGCTTCGTCGACGTGCCGCGTGAAGAAGTGATAGGCGTCCCGGGTGTCGCGGGTGAACAACCGTTGAAGATCCTCGCCCTTGAGGTCCTTTGTATACATGTCGAAGAAATCGTTGCGACGATTGCGGGGAGCCACTTAACGATAATCACATAATACAGTGACACCTAGAACAGCGCGGCCTGTTTCCAGAACGCTGCCACCAGAGTCGGGCGTCGGCTCATCCGGCGAAGCGCCTGCCGGGCGGCGTCCCTCAGTTCCCACAGCTCATGGGGACAGCGGTTCGGGATCTCATGCTGCTTGAGATAGCCCCAGATGTGTTCGCCCGGATTCAGTTCGGGCGCATACGCCGGGAGGAATTCCACCGTGAGTTGGTCGCCCTGGTTGGCCACGAAGTCCCGGACGAGACGACTTAGGAGTCCCTGGTGAGAGTCGAGCGTTGCACCGAGACTGGCGAGGCGCCAGGCTCGCCAGGCGCGACGAGGGAGAATACCGGGAGTATTAGACCGAGGAGCAACGCCGCGAGACGGGATGCATCGCCAGTCGAATGCAGCGTGACTCTCACCAGGGACTCCTTAGCAGTATACGAATCACGCCGAGCGAGAGGTTCGTGATAAAACCCGTCCGAGCGCGCGATGTCCGAACTCAAGAGAATCTACACCGCCGACGGACCGGGGGATGCCCATGTCCTGCGCGGGTTGCTCGAGGTCGAGGGGATTCAGGCGGTGGTTCGTGGCGACGGCATGGTGCCGCTTCAGAGTGGCAGCCCCTTCACCATCGAGACGCGGCCCTCGGTGTGGGTGCTCGCCGATGCGAGCGAGCGGTACGCTCGGGCGGTTGCGATCGCTGAGGAGTACGCCGCGAAGAAACGGGCCGACACCGCCGCGGGCGAGCTGTGGCGGTGTCCCTCGTGCGGTGAGACCGTCGAGGCGCAGTTCGCGGCGTGCTGGAACTGCGGTGTTGCGCAAGATTAGACGAGGCTGACTGCCCCGAACCCCGTCGCGGTCACTCGCGGGAGCCCGATGCCCCGCTCCGTTCCCGCGGGGCGCGCCGTGCGCGCCCTATGGCTGTGGAAGCATGTCGCCCTCGAACGTCACCTTCTCGCCCGGGACGATGAGCACATCGAGCTGCATCGACTCATAGCCCGGGTGCCGGATCTCGATCGTGTGCGGACCCTCCTCGAGTCGGAGCCGCTGGAAAATCCCGTCGAAATCGTTGACGATTCCGACGAAGTAGCCGTCGGCGTAGACCTGCGCGTAGCGCGGGCGCACCTTCAGACGGAGAAACCCGGTGTAGGCGTCAGCGGCGTTGTAGGCGTAGACCCCGGTGCCGTAGTACGCGGAGCCGTAGTACGGAAAACCATAATGGTACGGGCCGTACCCGGAGTACCCCACGTGGGCATACAGCGGCCCGTGTCCAAACCCGACTCCGAAGGAGAACCCGGGGAAGTAGAAGTAGGATCCGTACACCCGCGGGTATGAGTATCCGGGAAAATAGACGTGCTTGTGCCGGTATCCGTACCCATACCCATAGCGCGGCCCGTGATACCCGTATCCGTACCTATAGTTGTAGCTATAGCGGTGGCCACCGTAGTTGCGCCCGCCGCCGTACCCGGCGTAGCCGCCGTTCCCTCGGTACCCCGACGGTGTACTAGCCGGCGGCCGCGGCACGGCCGTGCCCGTCACCGCGCTTGTCGAGGGAAGGACGCCGGTTGGACGGCGCACGGCGCGTCCGCCGACGTGGCCGCCGTTCGAGCTTTCGGTCGCTACGCCCCCGCGACCGGTCGGTGAACGCCGGACGACGCTCCCGCGCGTTGTCCCCGCGCGCTGACCGTCGACGGCGAGCTCGGCGCTACCCGTGGCCCCGACGTTCCGGCCGGCATTCCCTTGGCCGGTCGGGCGGCGACGCACGACACTGCCTCGCCCCGAACGGGTCGGCGCTTGACCCGCGGCCGCGCCCCCGGCGGTGCGTCCGCTCGTATCCGTCCGCGCCGACGGCGACCGCCGCGGGACCACCTGTGATGTGCGACCGCGCGACGGTGGTGCCTGGGCCGACGGTGCGCGCGCCGCGGGAGCGGTCCGCCGCGGTGATGGTGCTTGCGCCCTGGGCCGTGGCGCAGACCGTGACGGCGCTCGCCGGCCTTGAGACGGTGCTTGCGCCCGAGGCGCGGACTGAGAGGGCGCTCGCCGGGCTTGGGAAGACGGTGCGGACCGCGGCGCCGACGCCTGACCACTACTGCCGCCGCGGCGTCGAGCCCGTTGAGCCTCTTCGGCCATCAGCTGGGGAGCGCTTAGCGTCAGGACGAGAGAGACCGCCAGGAGAGAGAGTGCTGCGCGTGCCATGGTGTAGCTCCTCCGTGGCGGGCTGGCACTGGTTAGCGTAGCACGGGCCGTGCCACTCGAAAAGCGGGTCATACACTACGGCAATCGGCCGAATACGTGCCGTCGAGAGGCTGCGGCTGTCCCCTCCAGAGGGCAGGGCTGACACCGATGCTGCACCGCTCAGGGCGCGCACGGCGCGCCCCCGCCGGCACGGCGTGCGCGTCTTGGGGTCCCCACGAGTGCCGGCGGCGGGGTTCGGGGCCGCAGGCCCCGTCTAAGATGAGAAAGGAATACTACAATCGACCGGCGCGGAACGAATATGACCGACCTCCGAGTAAGAAAGCGGCAGGCGCTCGTGACGGTGATGCTGGCTAACGGGCAAACCACTCGCGGGTCCTTTTTTCTGTCCGAGTCGGCGGCAGACCATGCGGGGCCTGAGCGAATCGACGATCTGCTCAACACCTCGGATCGCTTCGTGCCGTTCCACGTCGACGCCGACACCGGTTTGCCACGGATCATTACTGTTCACGCGGTCTCAGATCGTCATAGTGCATATTCCTGACGCGAAGGTGAAACTGGTTCACGACTCTGCGTACGAGATCGCGCGTCGCGAGCGGGCGACGGTTTTGCTGACCAACGGCGATCGTCCTGGTCGGCGAGATGCGCGACCTCGAGACGATTGCCATCGCCATCGAGACCGCGGAAACGGGGCACCTCGTTTTCGGCACGCTCCACACCACGACCGCGGCGTCGACGGTCGATCGCATCATCGACCAGTTTCCGCCCGACCAGCAGGCGCAGATCAGGGTCATGCTCTCCGAGTCGCTGCGGGGGTGATCGCCCAGAACCTGTGCAAGAAGGTCGGCGGCGGTCGCGTCGCCGCGCTCGAGGTGCTGATTCCGAACTCGGCTATCAGTAATCTCATTCGCGAAAGGAAGACGTTCCAAATCCCGTCGATGATGCAGGTCGGCAAAGCGAGCGGCATGGTGGTGCTGAATGACGTGCTGATGGATTTGGTTGCGAGCAAGTTGGTCGAGCCGGAGGAGGCCTACCGGAATGCGTTCGACAAGGACGGGTTTGCGACGTTGCTCAAGCGAGCCAACATCGATACGAGATTTGTGCCAAACGGCCAGTAGACTAGGAGGCGAGAGTCATGCGATTGACGTGGATACCGGTAATTGCCCTCCCGCTCGCGCTGGTTGCGCCGCTCAGCGCCGAAGACTGGGCGCAGTGGCGCGGCTCAGACCGATTGGGCGTCTGGCAGGAGAGTGGCATCCTCGACTCGTTTCCATCGGATGGCCTCAAGGTGGCATGGCGGGCTCCGGTGCGGTCCGGGTTTTCAGGGCCCGCCGTCGCCGATGGCCGGGTGTTCGTCCTCGATTGGCAGGAAGACCCGGCGTCGCGGACGATGGACGGCACCGAGCGTGCAGTCGCGTTCGACGAAGAGACCGGCGAGCTCCTCTGGATGCACGAATGGCCAACCACCTATCGGATGCTGATGGCCTCGTATGCGGTCGGTCCGCGCTCAACGCCGACCGTCGATGGCGACCGGGTCTATGTGGTCGGGGCGACCGGTCGACTGTTTTGTCTCAACGTCGACACGGGCGCAGTGATCTGGAGCAAGGACTACATCGCGCAGTACGACACCAGCGTTCCGACGTGGGGCATTGCCAGCTCCCCGCTCGTCGATGGCGACAAGCTGATCACGGTGGTCGGCGGCGAGCCCGACGCGCTCGTCGTGGCGTTCGACAAGCACACCGGCGAGGAGCTGTGGCACGCCATCGAGGTCGTCGGCGAGATGGGCTACGGCCAGCCGGTCATCTTTGAGGCCGGAGGCGCGCGTCAGCTCATCATCTGGCATGCGGCGGCGCTCGTATCGCTCAATCCCGAGACCGGCGAGGCGTACTGGGAGCAAGAGTGGGAAGTTGGCGCTGGGATGTCGGTCGCGACCCCGGTCAAGAGTGGCGACTACCTGCTCGTCTCGCAGTTCTACAACGGCTCGCTGATGATGCGGCTCAATCAAGACCGCCCTGCGGCGACGATGCTCTGGAAGGGGAGCAGTCGGAGCGAGATACCGACTGACACCGACGGGTTGCACTCGCTCATCACGACACCGCTCATCATCGACGATTACATCTACGGCGTCGGCAGCTACGGCGAGCTGCGTGGTCTCGATGCGCGAACCGGCGAGCGGCTCTGGATGAGTGCCCAGATGACGGCACAGGCACGGTGGGGCGCCGCCTTCCTGGTCAAGCATGGGGACCGCTATTTCGTCAACAACGACGACGGGTTTCTGATCATCGCGCAGTTCACCCCGGCCGGCTATGTCGAGCTCGACCGGACGCGGCTGATCGAGCCGAACGGGAGCTCTGGTATCGGCGCCGGTCCGCAGAAGCGGTGGGACCGACCGATCAATTGGTCGCATCCGGCGTACGCCAACAAGCACGTCGTGCACCGCAACAACACGGAGCTGATTCGGGTGTCACTCGCCGCCGCGGATTATTAGGTGGCGCCGTCGGCGTGGCGGTGGCCTACTGGAGCATTGACGAGCATGAGTTACCACAGGAAAAGCGTTTGCCTTGCAGTGACGGCGTGTGCCGTAGTTGCTGCGACCATCTTGTCGGCCAGATTGCGTGCCGAAGACTGGCCGGAGTGGCGCGGCACGGGGCGTCGGGCCGTCTGGACCGAGGACGGCATCATCGACCGTTTCCCGGCCGGTGGCTTGAACGTGACGTGGCGCACGCCAATCAAGAACGGGTTTTCCGGACCGGTCGTCGCGGACGGGCGGGTCTTCGTCACCGATTTCGAGTTCCTGCCTGAAACTCGCGTCATGGATGGCAGCGAGCGGATCCTCGCCCTCGACGAGCAGAGTGGCGAAATATTGTGGACGCACGAATGGCCGGCGGCGTACCGCAACCTCCAGCTCTCGTACGCGACAGGCCCGCGTGCGTCACCCACGGTCGACGGCGACCACGTCTATGTCGCCGGGGCGAGCGGAAAGGTCATCTGTCTCGAGGTCGAGACCGGCGCCGTCGTGTGGGAGCGCGACGCGGTCGAGGAGTACGACACCACGGTCCCCGTGTGGGGCGTGACGAGTTCGCCGCTGGTCGACGGCGACCACGTGATCTACCTCGTCGGCGGTGAGCCTGACGCGCTTGTCGTCGCCTTTGACAAGCGAACCGGCGAGGAGCAGTGGCGGGCCATCGACGTGGTCACCGAGATGGGATACGCGCAGCCGGTCATCTACGAGGCGGGCGGGGCGCGCCAGCTGATCATCTGGCACCCCGAGGCGGTCAGCTCGCTGAATCCGGAGACCGGCGAGGTATATTGGCAGGAACCGTGGGAGGCGCCGTCGGCGATTACCGTGGCCACGCCGGTGCTCAGCGACAACTACCTGTTTTTCACGCAGTTCTACGGCGGTTCGATGATGCTGCAGCTCGACACCGACCGGCCCGACGCGACAGCGCTCTGGAAGGTGGCCGGGAGCGGTGAGATGGCCGACCAGACCGAGGCGCTGCATTCACTGATCACGACGCCGATCGTGGAGGGTAACTACATCTACGGCGTCGACAGCTACGGCGAGCTCCGCGGGCTCGATGCCCGCACCGGTGAACGGCTCTGGAGCAGCGACGCCATGACGGCGCAGCGGCGGTGGGGCGCGGCCTTCATGGTGCGTCATGAAGATCGCTACTTCGTCAACAACGACGACGGGTTTCTGATCATCGCGCAGTTCACGCCCGAAGGATACGTGGAGCTCGACCGGATTAAGCTGATCGAGGCGACGTCGAGCGCTGGCTACGGTCCGCGACGGTTCGAGGATCGGCCGGTCAACTGGACCCATCCGGCGTACGCCAACCGCCACATCATTACGCGCAACGACGACGAAATCATCCGGGTCTCGCTGGCCGCGGCGGACTATCGGTAGAGTCGCGGCTCAGGGTTCACGGTTCACGGCACGGGATGAGGGGGGCATGGTCATGAAGGGCGCAATGACGAATCGTCGGTGGCGGTCGGTTTTCATCTGGGTCGGGGGCCTCGTCGCGGCGCTGGCCCTCATGCCGGCGCTCCGCGCGGCCGAGGATGTCACCGTCGCCGAGCCGGAAACGGTCGGGATGTCGGCGGAGCGGCTGCACCGGATCAACACCTTCGTGCAGGAATACATCGACGCCGATCAAATCGCGGGGGCGGTCACCCTCGTAGCACGCAAAGGGAAGGTCGTCCACTACGAGGCACAGGGGTGGCGCGACAAGGACAACGGCGTCGCGATGACGCACGACAGTATCTTCGAGATGATGTCGATGACGAAGCCAATCGTGTCGACCGCGCTCATGATACTGTTCGAGGAGGGCCGGTTCCTGCTCGACGATCCGATCGCGAAGTGGCTGCCGGAGTACGCGCACCACACCGTGCGGATCAACGCGGACGGCGTGCGCCCGATCACCGTCCCCGAGGCGCGCCCGGTGACGGTGCGCCACGTGCTGACCCACACGTCAGGACTGACGCTCAACCCGCGGGGCCAAGGTTTGACGGAGGCGCAGGTGGCCGAGGCGACCAATCACGGAGAGGGCTGGCCCACGTTGGCCGAGCGCGTCGCACATGCCGCCGCGATTCCCGCCGCGTTCCACCCGGGCGACCAGTGGCAGTACGGTGCTTCGACCGACTATGTCGCCGTGCTGGTGGAGAAGATCTCCGGCCAATCGATCGACCGCTTTCTTCACGAGCGGATCTTCGAGCCGCTGGGGATGACCGATACCTACTACTACGTGCCGCGCGACAAGGTCGACCGCGTCGCCGCGGTCTATCGACCTGATGCGGACGGCAAGATCGAGCTGATGCAAGCACCGGCGTTCCGTGAGCCGATGCGCATGTTCCGCGGTGTGGCCGGACTTTCGTCGACGGCCGCCGACTACTACCAGTTCGCCCAAATGATTGCGAACGGTGGCGAGCTCAACGGCGTGCGGCTGCTCGGCCGGATGACGGTCGACAACATGATCAGCAACCACATCGGGTCGGACAAAGAGGTGTACATCCGAGGCGGCGGGTACGGCTTTGGCTTGGGGTTTGGCATCCTGACCAATTCGGCCGTGGCGCCAGACGCGCTATCGATCGGGAGCTACACTTGGGGCGGGGCGTTCGGGACGCTCTACTGGGCCGACCCGGTGGAGGATCTCATCGGCATTTTGCTCATCCAAATTCGACCGTACAGCCATCTCAATATCCGGCCGATGTTTTCCAATGTCGTCACGCAAGCGGTGGTTGACAGCGTGTCTGACCAGGCGCCGCGGATCATGGGACGGCCAACCCCGCATTAATTAGACGGGGCTGGCTGGCCCGAACCCCGGCGTCGTCGCTAGCCGGGGCCCATAGCCCGGCGCCGTTCTGCCGGGGGCGCGCCGTGCCCCTGGGGCACGTTTCACGAGTGTGTAGCGGGCGGGGTGTTCCCGAGAAGCCTGTGGCCGCCTCGGCCGGGGCGTCACTCCGGACGCCAGATCGGCCCGCCGGAAAACGTCGCCTCCGCCGCAGGCGGGGATGCCGCACGCGGCGAGCAACAGCTGGTCAGTGGCGGCGCGTGCTACTGGAACCCGCAGCCAGGGTTCTTCGACGGGCACGGATCACAGGGCTCAGGCTCGTTCGCTGGCGGCTCCGGCGACGTTTTCGGTCCCGTGGTCGTCGGCGTGCCTCATGGCGTCCTCCGCGACACCCCGACCGCACCTGCCCCGTTCGAGCCCACTCCGGATGATCTCGACGCGCTCGCGAGCGCGTGTCTCGCGAGCGTATGACGGCCGCCTACGGGCAGTGACCGCAGGTTCGGAGCGGCGCAGCGATTGGTCTCTCGGAGAAATCCGTCGGAGGAACCGCCACCCTGCTGCTGAGAGCGGCACCGTCGCCGCCGTGACGACGCGGATTTCGAGAGAGACCAATGCTGGGCCGCTCGTTGGGCAAGGCCGTTCGAACCTGCTCGTCTGCCGACCCAGCGGCTACACGAAAGTGTGAAATGCTCCTAGCGCGCCAGGATACCGTACTGGGCGCGTAGCTCGGCTCCGAGACGCTCGGCCGCTTCGGTATCGACCTGCATCGCCTGCGCCTCGGTCGACAGTGCCGTCAACGCCATGGCGTCGCCCCGCTCCATGCCGCGCTTGACCTTGGTCATCATGTCGATCCCCGCTTCCATCAACCGGATCGTTTGGTCGTGATAGACGCGTGCATCGGGCGGGACGTTCATTTGCCGGAGCTGGGCGAGGTTCGTGCGCTGGGTGTCGGCGACCTCGTCGAAGGTCGACCAGTTGCCCGAGGCTTCCTCCCCGACGTCGCCCGTAAGCGGAACGGGTGGCTCGGCGCTGTCCTCGATGCCCGGCTGGCGGCCCGCTTCGCGCCCGACCAGAAACGCAATCGCCACCAGGGCGACCACGAGCGCGCCCATGAGGCTGTAAAGCAGGCCTCGTCCGACGGCGACCGTCTCTTTCTTCGGCGGCGGCGCGTCGAAGATCTCGAGAGCGGGGTGGGACGACGGCGGGTTTGCGGGGGGCGTCGCTCGGGGCTGGCCGTATTCGTCTTCGTCTTGGTCCGGAGAGCGCTAGAGCGTCGCGGATTCGATGGACGCGTCGACTGGTGCGGCGTTGTCGTCGACCGGACGCGGTGTGGCCGGCTTCATTTGCGACGGCGGCGGCACGGGAACCGGTCTTCGCTTTCGAGACACAACAGGATCATTATACTGAGGCTGTCCGCAGTTTCACCGCCAGGAGAGCGACATGAGACAGCTGTGTGGCGGCCTCGCGCTCGCCGCCGTGGTGCTGACCGTGGTGCAGGCGCCGAGGGCGCAAGACCGCGGCGATATCTTCCCGTTTCCCCTCACGGTGTACGAGCTCGACAACGGGCTCAAGGTGGTCAGCGTTGACTATGACAGCCCAGGCATCGTGGCGTTCTATACCGTGGTGCGGGCCGGCTCGCGCAACGAAGTTGAATCCGGGTTCTCGGGGTATGCCCATTTTTTCGAGCACATGATGTTCCGCGGGACCGAGAAGTACCCGACCGATGCCTACAACGCCGTGATCAAACGGATCGGCGCTGATTCGAACGCGTTTACGACGAACGACTGGACCACGTACCACATCGTCGCCAGCTCGGACGCCCTCGAGACGATTGTCGACGTCGAGTCTGACCGGTTCCGCAATTTGCGATATTCCGAGGAGGCATTTCGCACCGAGGCGGGCGCCATTCTCGGCGAGTACAACCTCAACTTCTCGAACCCGGTGTCGCTGCTGCGTGAGAAGTTGAACGATCTGGCGTTCACCGCGCATCCATACAAGCACACGACGATCGGACTGCTGGCCGACATCCAGGACATGCCGAACCACTACGACTACAGCGTGCAGTTCTACGACCGGTACTACCGCCCGGAGAACTGCCTCGTCGTGGTCGTTGGCGACTTCGATCAAGGGGCGCTCGAGCGTCTCGCCGAGCAGTACTACGGTGGGTGGGAGCGAGGCGACTTCGTCCCCGAGATACCGCAGGAGCCGGTGCAGACCGAGGAACGGAGTGCCCGTATCACGTGGCCGAATCCGACGCTGCCGTTCCTGATGATTGGCTACCACGCACCGGCGTTCTCCGACACCACGGTCGACATGCCAGCCCTCGACGTCTTCTCGCAACTCTTGTTCTCCGAGACATCGCCGCTCTTCCGACGCCTCTATCTCGAAGAGCAGGTGGTCGACGTGATCCAGGGCGGGGCCCTCGACAGCCGCGATGCGACCCTCTTCTCGATCATCGCGCGGATCACCGACCCGGCGCGGATCGACGACGTGCGCGCCGCCATCATCGAAGAGATCGAGCGGCTCAAGACGGAGCCGGTCGATGCGGCGGCCCTCGATGCCACGAAGTCGCACATGCGCTACGGGTTTGCGATGGGGCTCAACAACCCCGGCCAGATTGCCCAGACCTTGGGCCACTATCTGCAGCTGACGGAGGATCCGCAGACGGTCAATCGGGTGTACGAGCTCTACGATGCGGTCTCGCCCGATGACGTCCAGATGGTCGCCAATACCTATTTCGCAGACACGAATCGGACCGTGGTGGTCTTGACGCAGGAGGGGCAATGATGCCGCGTTGCACCTGGCGTGCGCGAATGTGGGCCGTGGCGTCGATGGCTGCCGTGATCGTCGCGTGTGGTGCCGATCCCGCCGAAAAGTCGTCGACCACGATCGCGCTGCAGACGCCGAACTCGCCGCTGGTGACACTCCGCATCGCGTTCCACGTCGGGTCGGTGGATGATCCGGCGGGCCAAAACGGTCTGAACGCGCTGACGGCCCTGATGATGGGCCGTGGCGGCACGGCGTCGATGACCTACGAGAAGCTCACCGAGGCCCTCTATCCGTGGTCGGCGTCGATCAGCGCTCAGGCTGACAAGGAAATGACGGTGCTGGTCGGTGAGGTGCACCGCGACCACCTCGATCCGTTCCTGACGATCATGCGCGACTTACTCGTCTCGCCTCGGTTCGACGCCGCCGACTTCGACCGCAACCGGGAGTTCCTGACCAACAGCGTCGTGTCGACGCTGCGTGGGAACGACGACGAGGATCTCGGCAAGGAGACGCTCAACGCGCTCATGTACGACGGCCACCCCTACGGCTCGCCGGTGGTTGGGACCGAACGTGGCCTGGCGGCGATCTCCATCGACGACGTGCGGACGTTTCACGCGGCGCGATATACACGGGCGAACGCGCATATCGGTGTAGCCGGAGGTTTTCCCGAAGGGTTCGCCGAGCGTGTCGACCGTGAGATTCTGTCGCAGTTGCCGGCCGGCGATGGCCGACGGGCCGCGCTACCGGCGCCGCGCGCACTCGACGGCCTCGAGGTGCTGTTGGTCGAGAAGGATGCGATCGCCACGGCGCTCTCCATCGGATTCCCGATTGACGTGACGCGCGCGGATGACGACTTTTACGCGCTGATGGTGGCGACCTCGTACTTTGGCGAGCATCGGACGTTCAACGGTCTCTTAATGAACAAGATGCGCGGCCAGCGCGGGCTCAACTACGGCGACTACGCCTACGTCGAGAACTTTATCCAGGATGGCGGGTCGCGCTTGCCGATCCCAAACATCCCGCGCCGTCAGCAGTTCTTCAGCATCTGGATACGCCCGGTGCCTCACCACAACGCGCACTTCGCGCTCCGTCAGGCGATTCGTGAGCTGCACGTGCTCGTCGACGACGGTCTGACAGAGGCCGACTTCGAGGCGTCTCGTGAGTTTCTCCTCAACTACTCCAAGCTGTACGTCCAGACGACGAGCCGGCGGCTTGGCTACCACCTGGACTCGGCGGTGTACGGCGCCGGCTACTTCATCGACGAGATCCAGCGGCACCTACCGGCGCTCACCGTCGACGACGTCAATGCGGCGATTCGCCGGCATCTCCAATACGACAACCTCGCGATTGCAATCGTGACGAGCGATGCGTCGGCGTTTCGCGATCGCCTCTTGGCGAACGAGCCGTCGCCGCCGACCTATAACGCCGAGGTGCCCAACGACATCCGGGCGGAGGACGAGCTGATCACGCCGTTTGAGCTGGCAATCAATCCGGACCGCATCCGCGTCGTGCCCGTCGAGGAGATGTTCCGGGAGGCCCGCTCGGGGCCCCGCCCGGGAGCGAACTGACGACCTGGACCCGGCGTCTAACGTTGAAGAATGCCTAAAGTGGCCGATCAGCGAACCGGCAGCCCGATGAGACACATCGCGGCTATCACAACAGCTGCGATCGTACTTGCGGGGTTCGGTGCCGTATCTGCGGCGGCTCAGACTGCGGGCGCCGCCACCACGCGTATGCTGCAAAATTCATCGACCACGTGAGCGGCGGCTTGCGCGACGGCCCCTTGGAGCTCGGCCTCCTTCCGACCGCGGTAGTCGAGGCTGAGTCGGCCGTCGACCACGCGGCGAAGGCTGTCGGCGCCCGCAACCTCGCCGTAATACGGACCAATGCACGCGACATGCTTCGAGCCGTTGATCCGGCTGCGCTCGCGACCGACCCAAAGGGAGACGGTCGCT
Source organism: Vicinamibacterales bacterium (assembly GCA_963662965.1). Classification (GTDB taxonomy): domain Bacteria; phylum Acidobacteriota; class Vicinamibacteria; order Vicinamibacterales; family UBA8438; genus DTWD01. The sequence continues at coordinate 3,521,412 of OY759970.1, forward strand.
ATGGCGTCCGTCGGGCCAGCGTTGGCGTCGTGCAGTTCATGACCCTCGCCGAGAAGTCGGATGGCGCATCTGGAGTTGTGGCGATGCACGGGTCGAATGTCGTCATCGCCGCCAACAATACGCCTCGTCGGGTCGACGAGATCGTCCAGATAGTCGGACAGATCGAGGAACAAACCTCGACGGCGGGTGCCAGGCCGCTAGCCGAGGAGCTCCGGGCGCTGACGGAAGCGCTCCTCGAGGGCCCGGAAGCCGGTGTCGAAGGTTCGAAAGACGAGCATGGCCTGCGGCAGGCCGAGCACCACCTCATGCTCCTCAGGAAGGCGGAAGGTCTCCCCCTGGGTAAGTGATAAGTGACGTCGTCCGCCGAGCGTCATCCCACTCCCGTCCACGTGACGCAGAAACTGTCCAGTGCCTGCGCCGCCGCTTGAACGCGTCGATCAAAAAGGCCTCAAGCGCGTGTTCGACGAAGCGCGAGCCGGCGGCAAGCCGGTGGACCTGCGCTCACGCGACCTCTCGACGCTCGACTTCGAGCGCGTGACACTGAAATCGATCAGCCTGACGAATTTGGACCTCAGGGCGGCCGACCTCACGCATGCCCAGCTCGGAGAGGCCGATCTCGCAGGGGCGTCTCTCTGGGACACGAACCTGAGTCATGCGGACCGTGCTCACCCTGGCAGACTTCCGCGGTGTCGACCTGACGACGGTCGTCGGACTGAAGCAAGATCAACTGGATACGGCGTGCGGGGACGAGGCGACCGATCTGCCACCGGAACTAGCGGGCCCGCCACCTTGCTTTTGACGGCCGTTCACCGTTCAGTGCGCCTTGGCGGTAGCCATCGGGGTCGACCTCGACGTCTTCGAAGCCGGCGGCACGAAACTGGGCGGCGACGTCAGCCAGCAGGCCGTCGTCACGCAGCCGCGCGACTTCGTCAGGCGCGACTTCGATCCGGGCGCGCGACCCGAGGTAGCGGACGCGGCATACCGCGAAGCCCCGGTCGCGCAGAACCCGCTCACACGTCGCGACCTGCGTGAGGCGAGACGGCGTGATCGTCATGCCGTACGGAAAGCGACTCGAGAGGCAGGCGAGCGCCGGCTTGTTCCACACGGGCAGCGATCGTCGACGCGCCGCCTCGCGGATCTCCGCCTTCGTGAAGCCGACCTCGTCGAGCGGCGAGCGGACGCCGTGCTCCTTGGCGGCGTGGCGGCCTGGGCGGTAGTCGCCCCGGTCATCGACATTGAACCCGTCGAGGACGTGCGTGATGCCGAGTCGCGCCGCTTCCCGCACCGCGCGACCGTAGACCTCGGTCTTGCAGAAGTAGCATCGATTGACCGGATTCTCTGCATATCGTGGATCGTCGAGCTCGTACGTCTCGACGAGGACGTGGCGAGCGCCGAGCTCCGCGGCAAGCTCCCGTGCGGCTTGGCCCTCTTCCGGAGCGAGACTTGGCGAGACCGCCGTGAGCGCAATGGCGCGGTCATCGAGGACATCGACCGCCTCGGCGAGGAGATACCCCGAGTCGACGCCGCCGGAGAAGCAGACGACGACGTCATCGAACGCGGCCAGCAGTTGCCGCAACCGAGTGACCTTGTCGTCTAAACTCGTCATAATGAGCGTTCGTACGCGCCGCGGTCACTAGTCTCTCACACCCATGCTGGAGCCGCTCCCCACCACCACGCTGCTACTCGGGACGGCCGCGTCGCTCGCCATCGTTCACACGCTTCTCGGGATCGACCACTCGCTGCCATTCGTCGCGCTCGGACGGGCGCGACGGTGGTCGCTCGCGCGCACGTTGGCCGTGACCGCGATGTGCGGCGTCGGTCACGTCGCGTCTTCGGTGGTGATTGGCGCGTTAGGCGTCGGCCTCGGCGTGGCGACCGAATCGATGATGTGGTTCGAGTCGGCGCGCGGGGAGCTGGCGGCTGCCTTGTTGATCGGCTTCGGTCTCGCGTATGCGGCGTGGGCGATCTGGCGGCGGCTTCGCGATGAGGACGCGAGCCACGGACACTACGGCGCGGCGAATGGCGTCACGCCGTGGGCGCTGTTCATCGTGTTCGTCCTCGGCCCGTGCGAACCGCTCATACCGTTGATGGTCGTGCCGGGGATGCAGGGCGATTGGGTGACGGTCGCGGCCATCGTCGGCGTGTTCGGAGGGCTCACGATCGCGGTCATGGTGGCGGCGGTCACGGTGGCGTACCGCGGCGTCGGGCTCGTGGCGGGAAACCGACTCGGGCGCCACGCCGATGTCGCCGCAGGCCTCATGGTGGCCGCGAGTGGCGCCGCCGTGCTCTGGCTCGGGTTGTAGGGCGCGCACGGCGCGCCCCCGCGGGCACGGCGCGGGGCATGGGGTCCCCCGCGAGTGACGGCGACGGGTCCGGGGCAGTCAGTCCCGTCTAAGATTGGTCCCCCGGCCCGAAACGGATGTGTCGATCGGATGGGCCGCCCTGGGGGCGGGACGGTGCCCTTTGCCGCACCGTTGCTATCCTGGGGCGCACCCCGCGTCCCTGAAAAAGCCGTTCCCACGCCTCAAGTCCCTTCCGGCGCTCTTGTTGGAGATGGTCGTGAAGACGGCGTCGTTCCGCTGCTGTCATGGCACAAGACCCCCGGCCGCGCACTGGGAGTTGCGGCCATATCGACAAGACAGCAGCGTGTCGTGTTTCCTTTGCCCCGACGCTGCACTGTCACTATGCCGGTGGCGTCGTAGGCGTGTCAACTGCCGGGTCCGTCTCCGGGTAGTGGCCTGTCCTAGTCCTGGGATAGACTCCTTCGGCTCTGCTGCCGTGAAATTACCGTGCTCTACGACATTGCGCTGATCGCTCTCGGGTTCGCTCTCGTCGCCAAGGGTGGCGATCTCTTTGTCGACTCGAGCATCGAGATCGGCCGCGCTCTTCGCATTCCCCGGTTCGTCATCGGCGGAACGCTCCTCAGTTTGGCCACGACCGCACCCGAGCTCGTCGTTTCCGCCACGGCCAGCACCATGGGGAATTCGGGTATCGCATTGGGGAACGCCATCGGCTCGTGCATCTGCAACATCGGCTTCATCGTAGGGACCGTTGCGCTCATCATGCCGGTCGAAGTGGACCGGGTCGATTTCGTGAAGCGTGCCGCCTGGATGGTTGCGGGCGGCGCGCTTGTCGTCGTCTTTTCGTGGGATCTGTCGATGGGCCGGACCTACGGTGCCGTACTGCTGGCGGGTGCCGGCGCGTACCTCCTCTGGGATCTCGTCGGCATTGTCCGCGCGCGGGCGGCTTCGGACGCCGTCGGCGCGGAGGCCGACTCTTCCGAGAAAATCCGAGGCGCGTTTGGGTGGTTCTCACTCGGCGGCGTGTTCATCCTGCTCGGCAGCCGCCTGCTCGTGACGTCGGGGCAAGGGTTGGCCGAAGCGCTCGGCATACCGTCGGCGATCATCGGCTTTTCGATCATCGCCATCGGCACCTCGGTGCCGGAGCTCGTCACCGGCGTGACAGCGGCGCGCAAAGGGGTGTCCGACCTCTCGTTGGGCAACATCATCGGCGCCAACGTCCTCAACCTCTTTCTCGTCGTCGGAATCTCCGGCACGATTGCCCCGATCGTCGTCGACCCCTTCAGCCAGTGGTACGCGTTCCCGTGGCTCGGGCTGTTCTTCGTCGCGATCGTCGGAATCGTACTGAAGAACGGGGTCGTGCGCCGCGCCGCGGGCGTCGGGCTGCTGCTGCTGTATGCGCTCTACGCGATCGGACTGGTCGGGATCCCGATGGTCGCCCTGTGAGTGGACGCTAGGGCGCGCATTCCGCGAGGATCATGTCGGCCGCGTCGTCGACCTCGTTGGATGTCGTGGTCCGACCGGTGCTGAGCCGCACGGCGCCAAAGCCGACATCTTCATCCACGCCCATCGCCCGCAGTACTGGTGACATCTCACGCGAGTCGGCGTGACACGCCGAGCCAGTTGACGCCGCGATGTGCGGGACGCGGCGGAGCAGCTCGTCGGCCAGGACGCCACGGATGCTCACGTTGAGCGTGTTGGGGAGGCGATGCACCGGGTGGCCGTTCCGACAGACGCGTTCACCGAGGCCGTCACGTAACCGTCGCCACAATTGCTCGGTCACGGCGGTGAGGTCGTCACCGCACGGCCGTTCGCGGGCGAGTCGACACGCGGCGCCCAGCCCGACGGCGAGCAACACGTTCTCCGTGCTCGCGCGGCGGCCTTGCTCGTGGCCGGCGCCGTGGAGTAGCGGTTCCACGTGACGACCTGACCGTAGGAAGAGCGCACCGACCCCCTTGGGTGCGTAGAGCTTGTGTCCGGCGATGCTCAAGAGATCGATGCCAAGCTCGTCAACCGAGACCCGGATCTTTCCGAGCGACTGCGCGGCGTCAGTGTGAAACAGGATGCCGTGTTCGCGCGCGATTGCCCCAATCTCCGCAATCGGCTCGATCGTGCCGACCTCGTTGTTGGCGTGCATCACGCTGATCAACACCGTCTCCGTGGTAATGGCGACGCGGATGGCGTCCGGGTCGACTCGTCCATGGCGGTCGACCGGTACGCGAATGACGGTCGCACCAAGCCGCTCCACAAACGCGCACGGCTCGTGAATCGCCGGATGCTCGACGACGCTGGTGATGATGTGCGGCGACGGTCCGGCCCGCGAGCGCCGCTGTGCGTCAAAGTACGCCCCCTTGACGGCATGGTTGTTCGCTTCCGTGCCACCGCTCGTGAAGACGATCTCCTCGGGCGTGGCGCCGATGAGCGCGGCGACATCCGCGCGTGCCGCGTCGACCGCGGTGCGGGCCGGGGCGCCGGCCCAGTGATGGCTCGAGGGATTCCCGTAGTGCGCGTTGAGGAATGGCCGCATCGCGTCGGTCACTTCCGGAGCGATCGGTGTTGACGCGTTAAAGTCGAGGTAGATTTTGCCCATGGGGATGAACTTTGGCGGCGGCCGGTGCGTCTCACTGCAGGAGATGCGGGAGCCGACCTCATTGTATCGTCGCGCCGTCACGCCGACTCTCGTTTCCCTGGCGGGTGTCGTCCTCAGCGTCGCGACCGTCGGCGCGCAAGCCGCATCCGACAACGAGATCGATCGCTTCATGGAGCAGGTCCTCGCACGACGATTGACCAACTCCCTCACGCTGCGGCAGTACGTGCTCGACGAAGACGAGCGCGTCGAGATCGTCGGACCCGACCTGGTCCCGCTGTGGCGGGGCCGACGCGAGTTCACCTGGTACGAGCGCGACGGCATTCTGGTCCGGAGCCCGGTGCGATTCGACGGCGTGGCAATCGACGACGCGCGACAACGTGCGGATCGCGACCGAGCGGCTGTGGGGCGGAGACGTCGAAGGTGAGCTGCTTGGTGAGATTGTCGACGACGCGCGTACCTGGGGCGACGATCATGCGGCGATCACCGCCGCCGGCCCCGCCATTCTCACCGCCCGCGGCGGCGTGACGGCGGTCGGGTTCGACGTGGTCGCCGAGCGAGCACGTGATGGGTTCGTGATGCTGGAGACAGACCGTCTCGGTCGCGGCGAGGTCGCGGCGTTGCTCGTCGGTCTCGTCCCGAGGTTCGCCGAGGAAGCGCCGGCTGCCACTAACGACGAGTTCACGCAGTTCGTCGAGCTCCTCGAGCTGGCGGCGCGGTTCGAGCTTCGGCTCGCCGAGGTGGACGATGCCGTGGCGCTGCTTCTGGCGGAGCTCGACGCGAGCGCGAACGGCGACCGTGCCGCCGCACTTCAGGCCGAGACGACCGCACTGGCCGACGTTCGCGAGCCGGACGCTGTTGCTGACGTGATGATCGACGGATCGCCACTCCAGCCGCGATTCGTCTCCGAGTCGTACTTTCTCGACTTCGAGTTCGAACCGGGTAACTACCACCTCACCGGTCGTGAGATGCTGGCCGGCCGCGAGGTGCTCCGGATCGAGTACTACCCGACGCAGCTCTTTTCGGACACCGACGCGGACGCGGACGAAGACGCGGACGAAGACAAGCTCGAGGCGCGCGTGGAAGCGGGATTCAACAAGACGAGCCTCGTCACCCTGTGGGTCGATCCAAACGAGCACCAGATCGTGCAGTTCACCTTCGACAACGTCGGCTCGAGATCGGCGTCTGACTCGGCGAGCTCCGGCTGGAGCTGGTCTGACTCTCTCTTCGTTTTCTGCCACCGACTCGCCAGCGTGTTCGCGGTGATTCGGAACAACCACGCGACGAAGGGCGTGCCGCGCCATTGATACCGGGGCAGATGCTCGAGCGCCCTCCGAAACACCTCGCTCGTGATGTCTTCTGCCTCGGTCCGGTTCGAGGCCCGACGGATGACGAACGCCCACACGCGATGAAAATGGAGGTCGTAGAGCTTGAGAAACCGCGCGGGATCAGCTTGTGCCGCCTCCACGAGGCTCCGTTCGTCATCTTTGCGGGGCGCCACCGGTCTTCCGGGTAGAGTAACCGTCGAGAGGCTCCAAACGTTACGGAACGATATAATCCGTCCTCGTGCCGACCGACCGCCGCTACGGAACGTATCTCTTCGACCTCGACGGGACGCTCATCGACTCCATCGATTTGATCATGGCCTCGTTCCGTCACGCGCTGCGGACGCACCTCGGCGGCGATCCGTCAGCGGAGCAGGACGCCCGATGGCGCGCCGGCTTCGGAACCCCGCTCCGGACGCAGCTGGCCAAGTTTGCCGAGACCCCAGACAAGGTCGATGCGTTGGTCGGAACCTACCGGACCTACACGCACGCGCACCACGACCGCCTGATTGCGTCCTATGCCGGGATCGACGCCGCGGTGGCGCAGCTCGAGCGAGACGGCGTGCGCCTGGCGGTGGTCACGAGCAAGACGAGCGCGCTGGCGCGACGCGGCCTCGAGCGCTGCGGACTGAACCGCCACTTCGATGTCTTGATCGGCATGGACGACGTATCGGAGCACAAGCCGCATCCGGCCCCAGTGTTCGCGGCGCTCGACCGCCTTGCGGCCGACCCCAGCGATGCCGTTTTCATCGGGGACTCGCCCCACGACATCATCGCGGGACACGCCGCCGGTGTGCACACGGCGGCGGTCCTCTGGGGGCCATTCGCACGCACCGTGCTGGCGCAGGAGTCGCCGCGGCATTGGTTGTCGGATCCGACGGAAATCGCCACAATCGCGCCGTGACCCGCCAGACAAAGAGCCCGTCGCTCCCGCCCGGTTACCAGCCCTACGAGTACGACGATCCGTTCGAGAACCTCGTCGGCCCGCTCGGCTACAAGGTGGTCGACGAGACGATCTCGTTCGCGTTCCGAGCCGACGAGCGCCACGGCAATACCGGCGGCACGCTGCACGGCGGCATGCTGATGACGTTCGCCGATTTCGCGCTCTGCTTGACGGCGGTGTGGGACCAGCCGGGGGAAAAGTGCGTCACGGTGTCGTGCCATAGCGAGTTCGTCGCGGCGGGGTACCCGGGCGACCTGATCGAGGCGGCCGGCGAGGTGGTCCGGCGGACACGGTCGCTCACCTTCGTGCGTGGCCAGGTCTTTACCGCCGAACGCGTGCTGGTCAACTACAGTGCGATCGTTAAGCGTATTCCTGGCGGCCGTCCGCAACTATAATTCTGGTCTGCGCGGTTATTCGCTGGAGCACGGGCTCCAAGTCAAGACGGAGGAAGGCAGATGTTTCACCGGATGCTTAGCGGTCGTTCCTGCGTGGCCGGCCTCGTGTCGGTGGTAGCCCTGATGGCGCTGGTCGCGGCGCCGGCCCTGGCCCAGCAGGGGGCAGTGGACGGGGAGTGGCACGCCTACGGCGCCGACAACGGGGCAACCAAGTATTCACCGCTCGACCAGATCACCGCCGACAACGTCGACGACCTGCGCATCGCTTGGACTCGCCCGACGGTCGACCAGTCGATCCTCGATGTGGTGCCCGATCTCGGGTACGGCAATGCCAACCGCGGGACACCGCTGATGGTCGACGGGATCCTGTATGCGCCGAATGCGGTCGGGCTCGTCGAGGCGTTCGATCCGGGGACCGGCGAGACGGTCTGGGTGCAGCGACCGTTCGACGACGACCCACGGTCGTATCGCGGTGCCGGGACGCGCGGCGCGGCGTATTGGACCGACGGCGACGACCAGCGGATCATCGTGCAGCGCGGCGAGTTCATGTATGCGCTCAACGCGAAGACGGGTGACCTGTATTCAGACTTCGGCGACGATGGCCGCGTCGATCTGAAGACCGGTCTCGCCGAGGGCGCTCGCTACCGCTGGGGCAGCGCCCCCATGGTGGTCCGGGACATCATCGTCGTCGGGCAGTCGATGTCAGACACCTTCGTCACCAAGGAAGACATTCGCGGCGACGTGCGTGCGTTCGATGTCCGCACCGGCGAGCTGCGCTGGGTGTTTCACACCATTCCGCAAGCGGGCGAGTTCGGCACCGACAGCTGGAACGACGGGGCGTATGAGTTCACCGGTCATGCGCCGGTCTGGTCGCTGTTCGCCGCCGATGAGGAGCTGGGCTACATCTACATGCCGGTGACGTCATCGACCAACGACATGTACGGCGGCCATCGTCCCGGCGACAACCTATTCACCCAGTCGATCGTCTGCGTCGACGCTGAGACCGGGGAGCGCGTCTGGCACTTTCAGACCGTCCACCATGGGCTCTGGGACTACGACATGCCGGCGGCACCCATGTTGATGGACATTACCGTCGACGGCCGCGACATTAAGGCGGTGGTGCAGATCACGAAGCAAGCGTTCGCGTTCGCATTCGACCGTGTAACCGGCGAGCCGATCTGGCCGATTGAGGAGCGTCCGGTCCCGCAGTCGGCCACGCCGGGCGAAGCAACGTCGCTGACGCAGCCGTTTCCGACCAAGCCGCCGGCGTTCGACCGCCAAGGCGCGACGGTCGAGAACTTGATCGATTTCACCCCGGAGCTGCGCGAAGAGGCGCTCGCGATCACCGAGCGCTACACCATCGGCCCGATGTTCACGCCGCCGTCAGTCAAGGGCGACGGGCCGAACGACAATCAGGGCACCATCCAGCTGCCTGGGTCGCAGGGTGGCGCCGACGTGCAGGGCGCCTCGTTCGACCCGGAGACCAGCATCCTCTACATCCCCTCGATCACCTCGCCGTTCGTCGCCGACATCGTCGAGGGGAATCCCGATCGGACCAACTTGAATTACGTCAAAGGCCGCCGGCAATGGATCGGCGGGCCGCGCGGTCTCCCGCTCTTTAAGCCGCCCTACGGACGCATCACCGCCATCGACATGACCACCGGCGAGTTCGTCTGGCAGGTGCCGAACGGCTACGGACCGACCAATCATCCGGCCATCCGTCATCTCAATCTCGGACGCCTCGGTAGCCCCGGCCGTCCGGGACCGCTCCTGACGAAGAGCCTTTTGTTTATCGGTGAGGGTTCCGACGTCGGCGCGCGGGGTGGCGGTCGGGTACCTGAGGGGATGCCGCTCGAGATCGTCACCAATTACGGCGAGCCGTGGTTCCGCGCCTACGACAAGACGAACGGCGACGTCGTGTGGGAGATGGAACTGGTGGCCGGGACGACCGGTGTGCCGATGACCTACATGCACGACGGCAAGCAGTACATCGTCGTGCCGATCGGCGGTCTCGAAGTGCCGGGGCAGTGGGTGGCGCTGAGCCTGCCGTAGCGCTGTTAGACGCCGAGGCAGCCGTGGTCATGGCATCGCTCCGGGCGCCGGCTCGTCTCGGCGTGAGCCGGATTCTTCTGGCCGGCGGGTCCTGTCCCCAGCCCGTCACTCGCGCCGCGTCCGAAGCGGGGTCCGCGGGATCACCGTTCGGGTGATGTGCAACACGAGATCGCTAAGCAAGGCAGGGCTCACTTGGACAGGGTCCCACCGCCATGCGAGATTCTCGGGATAGACCACCCAGCTGCTCAGACCACGTCTCGCGACGGAGAGGGTGGCTGCTCAGATGCGAAGTCCCACCGACTCCGGTCGCGGCGCGAGCGACGGGCTGGTGCCACCCACTTAAGGCAGAGGAAGGCTCGCGCCCTCGTATAATCCGACTGTCGGTGGGCACCACCCTCGGCTCGTATGCCGTCACCGCCAAGATCGGCGAAGGCGCCACGGTTAGCGTGCAGCGCGACCCAGGTATCGCTGAAAAACCTGTTCGACCAAGTCGTCCACACCGGGGACGAATACAACCGCCACCACAGTGACAACCAACGCGGCGGCAATGAACCAGTAGAAGTACTTCATAGCACACACGGCCTCTGTAGGCAGTAGCAGCCCGTGGTGAAAGTCCCGCTGCATTCGAGCGGCGATGCATCCCACGTGGCGGCGTTACTCCTCGGTCAAATACTGCCCGATATTCTCCCTCGTCGCGCCTTGCCACGCGGGCGCCTCGCCGCTCTCGGTGCGACGCGGCACTTTCACCACGGGCTGCTAGTCACGTGGTGCCGCCTCGAATAACCAGACATCACCAGCTTCCACTGCCGCCCTGGTCGTCTGAGAAGGGTACTTGTTGGTTATCGCGACGCTAATACCGTCCAGTATGTCACCCGACGTGATACGCAGGAGTCGGCGTTCGTAGCGCTTGCCGTCGATCCGGATCACCGCGCGGCCGTCGCGTTCGGCTTGCACTGGCCATCGTTTCCACAGTCGCCCGACCGCAGTGCCCATGTAGCCGGACCAGACATAGAGTTTTTCATTGTGTTCCACCGTCCAAATGCGCCGCGACCTGGGAGGCTCCAGTAACTGCATTTCGATGGTCGGTATTTCGTTGACGAAACTCCAGTCTGGATCCGGACCGGTGTGCAGTTCACCGGATTCCAGTGGGCCGCCGGAAAATACCCGATTTGGACCATCTGCAAAACGCTGCTTCACAGCTGCGGTGACGACCGCGGTCACTGGGATCAGCAGCAGACACAGCACAATCATTGCTATTCGTTTGACCGTTTTCATAGGAGTACCCTTGGGTTTGCGACTCGCCGCGAATTATAAAGGTCCTTCTTCGTATGTCTCCTCCCCCCATGTTCGCTATCATGTCGCTGAATCGGGCTAACTCCTTCAACCCATGGCCTTAACCGTCGGTGATCGCGTCGGGTCCTATTCCGTCACCGCCAAGATCGGCGAAGGCGGCATGGGTGAGGTCTACCGCGCCTGCGACACCAAGCTCGACCGTGACGTGGCGCTCAAGGTGCTACCAGAGGCGTTCACGTCCGACCCCGACCGCGTGGCCCGCTTCGAGCGGGAAGCCAGGGTCCTCGCCTCGCTGAACCACCCGAACATCGGCGCGATTTATGGCTTCGAGGAATCAGGCGCTACCAAGGCGTTGGTCCTTGAACTGGTCGAAGGGCCGACGCTGGCAGATCGCATCAAGCAGGGGCCGATCTCCATTGACGAAGCTCTCCCTATCGCCCGACAGATCGCCGAGGCGCTCGAAGCGGCGCATGAACAGGGGATCATCCACCGCGATCTGAAACCGGCCAACATCAAACTGCGACCGGACGGCACGGTGAAGGTGCTCGACTTCGGGTTGGCGAAGGCGTTTCAGACCGACGCGAGCGGCCCGAATGTGTCGATGTCGCAGACGATTTCCCTGACGGTGGCAGCCACGCAGATGGGGATGGTGATCGGCACGGCGGCCTACATGGCTCCGGAACAAGCCGAGGGGAAGGTGGTCGACAAGCGGGCCGACGTCTGGGCGTTTGGTGCCGTCGTCTACGAGATGCTCACGGGCGAACGGGTATTCGTGGGTGACGACGTGTCAGACACCTTGGCGGCGGTGCTGCGGACCGAGGTCAACCTGGATCGGCTGGCCGATGAGACGCCGGCGCGGTTCCGCCAAGTGTTGCGAGCGTGTCTGCAGCAAGATCCCAAGCAGCGCGTGCAAGCTATTGAGGACGTGCGTCTGGCGATGGAGGGCGCGTTCGAGACAACGGTGACCGTAACATCCGACGCTGCCGCTGCGCCGCAGCTTCAGGTGTGGCACTGACCGATGTTCGCGGCCGTCGGCTTGGTTGTCGTGACGGGTCTTGCGGTCTGGAGCGCGCCGCGAGGGAGCGAGCCAGTCGTCCGACCGCTCAGACGCTTCGCCATCGACCTCGGTCCTGCGCTCCCCATCGCCGTCTCGAATGTCCGCGCGATGCCGACCGTGTCGCCTGACGGGACGCAGCTGGTCTACGCCGCCAACATTATCGGAACGCAGAAGCTCTATCTGCGGACCTTCGGCCAGCTCGATGCGCAGCCGATCACCGGCATTGAAAACGCCTACGAGCCTTTCTTTTCTCCTGATGGCGAATGGGTGAGGTTTCTTGACCCGATCTTCCGGGTTCTGAAACGGGTCTCCGTGCGAGGCGGCCCGGCGTTGACGCTGAGCGACTGTTATCCGTTGGCCGGTGCGACCTGGTTTCCGGACGGCACCATCGTATTCGCCCATGACGAGGGCGGCACGGCGCTGTTGTTCACGATCGCGAGCGACCTAGCCCGTGCGGATGCATCGCGCGTCGCGGTCTTGTCGCTCGATTCTGGCGAGAATCACACCGTGGTCAACGGTGGATACAACGCGCGCTACGTGCCCATCGGGCACCTCGTCTTCGGACGCCAGGGCGCGCTATGGGGCGTGCCGTTCGATGTCGATCGACTCGTCGCCACGGGGCAAGAAGAGGTCGTCCTCCAGGAGGTCGAGCTCAACGAGCAATACGGCAGCATGGCGCTCTCGGTCTCCGCCGATGGCTCGCTGGTGTATATGGGCGGCGCGGCAATGAGGCTTCTGGGCGGCGGGCGACGCGTTCGTCTGGGTCGACCGCGACGGAGGCGAGGAGCTGGTCCCGCTCCTGTTGCGCCCGTATCAAGAACCCCAGCGTCTCTCCCGACGGAAGCCGCCTGGCGGTGAGCGCCGTCGATATAGAGACCGGCGTGGCGGACATCTGGGTGTACGACCTCACGACCGGCGCCGGGCTCCGTCTCACACGGGAGGGCGATAACACGCTGCCTCGCTGAACCCCGGACGCCGAGCATGTAATGTTCAGCCGGGCGGTATCCGGAGTGCGGAACCTGTAACGGGTGCGTGCGGACGGGAGCAGCGCGGCGGAGGGGATCGTGACGAGCGAGGAGGACCAGGGACTGGTTTCGGTCTCGCCCGACGGGCAGATGGCTGTCTACACCAGGGTCATAGACGCCACGACCTGAGACATCATGAGCGTGCCCCTTGACGGCGGGGCTGAGCCGCAGCCCGTGGTGACCGGTCCGTTCCGCCAAGGTTCGGGAGAACTGTCTCCGAACGGCCGATGGCTGCAGTATCGTTCGGATGAGGCCGGTCAGTTCGAAATCTACGTGCAGCCGTATGCCCGGACCCGGACCGAAAATCCCGATCTCAATCGGGGGATGGACGTGGCCCATCTGGGCGCCGGACGGGCGCGCGGTGTTCTACGGGAGCGACGGCAGACTGATGAGGCGCACCATCGAGACCGAACCCGAGGTGCGGCTGGGCAGCCCGGAGGTGTTGTTCGACCTCGGGGGCTACGAGCTCGGCGCGGCGGACCTCCGCCGCCAGTTCGACGTCGCCGCCAACGGGGAGCGGTTCCTGCTGTTGCAGGCTCAGGCCGCCGGCCAGCTTGATGCGGACGCTCCGCCACCGCGGATCACCGTCGTGCTGAACTGGTTCGAGGAACTCAAGCGCCTCGTGCCTGTGGACTGATGCCGTTAGAACTCGGCACCATCTTCGGTTGGGGCAGTGGGTGGCGCTGAGCCTGCCGTGAGCCGGATTCTTCTAGCCGGCGGGTCCCGTCCCTAGCCCGTCACTCGTGCCGCGTCCGAAGCGAGATCCGCGGGATCGCCAACCGGGTGCTGAGCGACAAGAGATCGCTAAGAAAAGCCGGGCACGCTTGGAGTTGGTACCGCCGCTTTGCGGGACCCGCGGGATCAACCGCAAGCTACTGAGCACACGTCTCGCTCAGGAGAGGATGGCTGCTCAGATGCGAAGTCCCACCGACTCCGGCCGCGGCGCGAGCGACGGGCTGGTGCCACCCATCGACGGCAGAGGAAAGCTCTGTCCCAGGCAATAGACGCACACGACTTAAAAAGCGTTACCGGGGTCGTTGTCCCCAACTGGTTCGAGGAACTCAAAAAGAGCGCGTGCCTGTGCCGTAGACCGCGCAGGCGCGGTCGTAGTGTCGCGGAGGACGCCATGAGAACGCCGCTTGCCCTAGTGGATCGAGACTGAGGAAGACGCGGGGTCATCGGACTGAGATGGCCGGTCTCCTATCAACGCCCGGATCTCGTCCGCCCGCGCCTCGGCATCCGCCTCGCCAAGCTCGATGAGGCGGTTGATGTACGCCGGCTGAAACGCCAGCAGGCTCAGGACGTCCGGCGATTTGGTTTCGCGCGATCCGAGGCCGCGAACGAGGTGGCGGAACACGCGCGGAAGCTGCGGCTCGTAATCGGCCACCAGCCGCCCGAGATCCACCGACGGGCGGATCACCAGCAGGTCGACGGGACGGAGCCCGCGCCGCTTCTCCGGCGGAATCTCGCGCAGCAGCTGATTCACCCGCTCGAGCGCGAGCGCGTCGCGGTCGAGGTCGTCGAGAAAGATCGCGTTGAGGAGCTGTCCGGAAATCTGCAAGGGGGATGGGTAGTCAGGGCGACCTGCGTCTTCGGTCGGGACCTCTGCGTCCTTGTCGTAGCGCGTCGAGATCGCGAGGATGCGATTTGCCCCGAGGTGGAGCGACGCTGAGCAAGGCGCCGTCATCCGAATGCCGCCATCGCCGTACCAGCCATCATGGAGTCTGACGGCGGGGAAGAACAGCGGCAGGGCGGATGACGCGAGGATGTGGTCGAGGGTCAGCCGGGTATTGCGGCTCTGACGATCTGGACGTTCCCACTCACTCAGCTCCCGACCCTGCGTCCAGATGACCGACCGCCCGGTTTCATAGTCGCTCGTCACGAGCGCGAGCGCCCAGAGCCGACCGGCGTCGATGTTCTCGGCGATCCCGCCGATCACGTCGCCGTCGCGTAGGTCGTAGACGTCGCGGAGGGTGTCTCGCAGCGGCGTGCAGTCGAGGAGCCCGCGCACCTCGGGGGCCAGCTTGCTACCGCCCGAGAGCAGTCGCAGGCCCCAACGCGCGACATGGCTGACGAGCGATCGGCTATCGACGCGGAAGACGCGGTCGACCGTCAAGGTGCGCCAGAGGTCACACAACTGCTCGACCGCGTCCGCCTGTGATCCCGGGCTGGCGGCGAGAAACGTCGCGTTGATCGCGCCGGCGGAGACACCCGTCACGATCGGAAAACGCGCGTGCGGCAGGTGACGGGCCACCCACCGCAGAAACCCGACTTGATAGGCGGCGCGGGCGCCCCCGCCGGTCAGGACGATGGCGAGGTCGTCGGCCCCCCGCGTTCGGGTGACGCCGGCTGCAGGTGTAGTCACGAGTCGTCGGGGCCAAGCGCCTGTCGCACCGCCCGTAGAAGGCCCCGTGGCGCAAACGGCTTCTGGAGCAGCGAATGGTCGTCACCGAGCTCGCCCGGACGCTGCGGATTGCCGTAGCCCGTCATGTAGAGCACCTTCAGTCCTGGATGTTGGCGGGTCAGCTCCGCCGCGAGCTGCCATCCATTCATGCCGGGCATGACGACATCGGTGAGCAGGAGATCGATCGGTCCGTGGTGCAGCGACGAGATCGTCAACGCGTCGTCGCCGTTTCCAGCCGTCAGCACGTGGTAGCCAACCGGCGCGAGCATGCCGGTGACCGTGCGTCGCACATGCGGCTCGTCTTCGACGAGCAGCACCGTCTCGAGGCGGTCGTCGTCGCGCCCGTCTGAGCGTTCACGCGCGTCGTCCGACAATCGTGGCAGAAAGATTGAAAAGGTGGTGCCACCGGTCTCCGCGCTCTCGACGAGAATGTGCCCACCGGTCTGCGTGATGATGCCATGAACGGTGGCGAGGCCCAGGCCACTCCCACGACCGAACTCTTTGGTCGTAAAAAACGGCTCGAAGATGTGCTCGAGGGTCTCGGCACTCATGCCAGAGCCAGTGTCCCTCACCGTCAGTCGCACGTACGGTCCGACGCCGACCTCCGGATGCACTTGCCGGAAGGCCTCGTCGACATCGACGCTGGCGGTTGCAACCGTCAACGTCCCGCCCTCGGGCATCGCGTCGCGCGCGTTCAACAGCAGGTTGACGAGAACCTCCTCGATCTGCGCCGCGTCGGCGCGTACCAGGCCGAGCTTCGGTTCGAGGTCGGGCGCCACTCGGATCTGCTCGCCGATGAGCGGCTCGGCCATCTCCAGCGTCTTCCCGACAGCCACGTTCAGATCGAAATCCTTCGGGTCGAGCACTTGGTGGTGCCCGACCGCCAGAAGCTGGCGTGTGAGCGCCGCCGATTCTTCCGCCACCTTGAGGATCGCCTCGACGTCTGACCGATGTGCGTCGGTCATGCTCACGTCGCCCAGGAGGAGCTCGCACCGGCCGCAGATGGCGGTCAGCGCGTTGTTGAATGCGTGCGCGACGCCTCCGGCCAACGTCCCGATGCTCTCCAGTTTGTGCGCCTGTTTGAGCTGGGCCTCCAGCTGCTGCCGCTCCGAGATATCGAGGGCGACTCCCGCCACCGCCGGGCGTCCGCGGTATTCGATCAGCGCGTTGTGGACCTCCATCGGGACGATCCGCCCGTCGCGTCGCCTGATACGCACGACGTATCCCTGCTCGATCGTCTCGCCGGCCATCCGGCGCCGCAGATTGTCGGACACGAGCTCGCGGTCTTCCTCGACGATGAGGTCGAGCACCGAGAACAGTTGCGCATTCCCGTCGGTGGGGTATCCGGAGATGTCGCTCATCTTCGGATTGACGTACACCACCCGTCCGTCCTGGATGATGTACAGCCCGATCAGTGATTGTTCGACCAGCAGGCGGTACGTCGACTCCGCCTCACGCTGGCGCGCCTCGGCCTGCTTGCGCTCGGTGATGTCGACGTACACGGCCCGGGTCCCGATGACCGCACCGTCGACATCGGTTTCGGGTACGGCGTGGAGCAAGGTGTCGAGCACGCCGCCGTACTTCGCGACCAGCTGTCGCTCCACCGCGTCGAGGCCCACATTTCCTGGCGCCTTGTCCGCCGCGCGCCGCGAGGCGTCAGAGTAGAACGTCGTCAGTGACGTCCCGACCACATCGGCGCGTGTATAGCCCAACATCTTGAGGAAGAGCTTGTTGCAGTCGACCACGGTGGTCACGCCGTCCTCGACGCGTGTGATGACGTACATCACCGGGGCGCTCTCGAAGAGATCTCGGTACCGGCGGCCGACCTCCTCAAGTGCGGCGATGCGATCTTCTTGAGCCATGGGCCTGTGGGGAAGGCGAAAAAGGGGATTATAGTGCGTCGCGACCATGACCTCGACAGACGGCCAACTGCCGCTTGCGTTGCGCCAGGCGATCGACCGTCTGGTGGCGGCCGTGCCGGCCGCCGCGCTCCACGACGCGTCTCGACGCCTCAGCCAGGCTTATAGAAAAGACGCCGGATGCTCACCGGCGTCGGCTTCGGAGCTCGATCGACTGGCCTACGTCGCCGCCCGCCTGCCGGCCACATTCGCCGCGACGCGAGCGGTGCTGACGGAGCTGCGCCGCCGTAGCCCGGATGTGGTCGCGGGCAGCCTGCTCGAGCTCGGCGCCGGGCCGGCGCCCGGGTTGTGGGCGGCGCGTGAGGTGTTCCCAGAGCTGACGCTCGCCTCGCATGTTGAATCCGACACTGGGATGGTAGACGTCGGACGCCAATTGTTAGCGAAGACTGAGCTTGCCGCCGCGGTGCATTCGACGTGGTATGCGGGCCACGCGGTCGAGACAAGCGCCCTGACTCGACACGATGTGGTGCTGATGGCCTATCTCTTGGGCGAGCTTGCCGGCGAGGGTCGCGCCCCGGCGATCGCGGCGGCCTGGCAGGCGACGCGGGCCGCACTCGTCATCATCGAGCCTGGCACACCGCGGGGGGCGGCGCGCGTGCTCGACGCGCGCGCCTGGTTGATCGAGCAGGGCGCGCACATCGCCGCGCCATGTCCACATGCAGGGTCGTGCCCGCTGCCGCCGGATGATTGGTGCCATTTTGGCGTGCGGTTGAACCGGTCGCGTCTCCAGCGACGGCTCAAGGATGGGACGCTCGCGTTCGAGGACGAGAAGTATGCCTACGTCGTGGCGACACGCGAACCCGGGGAACGTTGCCACGCGCGGGTGCTGCGGCGTCCCGAACGAGCGCCGCGGCGTGTCACCCTCCGCCTGTGCGCCGCCGATGGGTTGCGCACCGAGCAGATCACGCGAGGGCGATCGGCAGACTACCGCGTGGCGCGGAAGCTGCGTTGGGGGGAGGCGTGGGAGCCGTCGGCCGGGGTGGCTACCCCTTATACGTAATCGCGAGCACGGTCATGTCGTCGCCTTGGCGCTCGCCCACGGTAAACGTGTCGATCTCAGTGAACAGGCTCGACGACCGCACGCGGCTCGCCCACGTCGCGCTGGATGCATTCGATGATCCGGTCGTCGCCGAATTCCTCGCCGTCACGATTCGTGGCCTCCGAGATGCCGTCGTTGAAGACGACGAGCATGTCGCCCGGCTGCAGCTGGAGGTGCTCTTGCTCGGATTGCGCGTCGTCGAAGAGGCCGACGATCAAGCCGCCCGTTTCGAGTCGCCGCACGCCGTCCCCGGTAATCAGGAACGGGGGTTTGTGTCCGGCGTTGCAGTAACTCAAGCCGCCGTCTCGGGTCAGCACGCCGTACAGCATTGTGACGAAACGCGATTCGAGCGACTTCTTGAGGAGCGTGTTGTTGACCTCGCTGATCGTGGCGGCCGGCTCGATGAGACGCACGCTCTGCGCGAGGAAGATCTCCTGGATCCGCGCACCGAACAGGCCGGCCGGGGCACCCTTGCCGGCGACATCGCCGAGCGTGAAGCCCAGCGTGTCGTCGTCGAGCGGGACATACTCGTAGAAATCGCCGCCAGTCATCCGACACGGCATCATCTCCGCCGCCGAGACGAAGTAGCCGAGCCCTGGGGCCGCCTGGGGCAGCAAGGCCCGTTGGAACTCGTTTGCGGTGCGAAGGTCCTGCTCGAGACGTTGCTTTTCCTGCGGTTCCTTATACAGCCGGGCATTCTCGATGGCGCCGGCCGCTTCGTTTGCTAGTGTTTCGAGCGCGTCCCGCGTGGCGTTCGATCGAAACGACCGTCGCTCCCGGCTGTCGAGGTGACGTGCTCCGCCGTCTCATCGTGGGCCCCGATGGCGAATTCGAGCTCGAGATGGGGGTCCGACCCGAACGCGGTCCCCGTTGGTCAGCACCTGCTCGGTGACCGGCGCGTCGTTGACGAAGGTGCCGGCCCGCGAACCGCTGTCGCGGACGAGGAACCGATCGCCCTCCTACGTGATCTCGACATGCTCCCGCGAGATCTAGGCGTGGTTTTGCAGCGCGAGATCGTTCGAGTGGCTCCGCCCGATCTTGAACGGCGTTTCGATGATCGGCACGACGTGGTGACGACCCGAAGCGTCGGCGTACTCGAGCCGGGCGGTGGGCATCTTTTCTGTCATCACGCCGGACGCGCCTTGAGGAGTCCAAGCTTCATCAGGAAGCCGGTGAAATCGTAGATGCGACGTTCGCGGACGATCTTGTTACCCCGCATCTTGAAGAAGTTCGCGCCGCAAAAGACGATTCTTCTTGCCGGTCGCCGGGACACCCAGGAACGTGCCAGTGTGAGTGCCGAGAAATTTGAAGATCATCACGACCTCATCGCCGTCGATCACCAGATGCTCCTGCTCGATCTGGATGTCGTCAAAGCCACACACGTAGCTCTCGTGCGCCGCCCGAATCGCATCACGCCCGCGTGATTGGCCCGACGACGGCGTGTCGAGCACCGCGTCCTCGGCGAAATCGGCCGCCAAGGCGTCTGCGTCGTGATCTCGAAAGTTCTCCAGACGCCGTGTCACCAATGCGGCGGTCTCTTCGCGTGTCATGTCGAAGGCCTCCCGGTCAGGATGCAGACGTCGACCCCATTGTATGTCTCCTGCCGCACGTCGACGATCCGCAGGGGCTACTCGACGATCCGCACGCGATGGGCCTCGCTGTCGCCGACGTACAGCGCTCCGTCGGCGTCAATCCAGATACCATGCGGCCGGTTGAGCTTGCACCGACGCGGCTCGGGTTCGGGCCCGTCCCCGCGTTCGCCGGTCCCGAGCGCGGTGGTGATGACCCCGGTCGTCAGATTGATGCGGCGGATGACGTGGTTCTCGGTGTCGGCGACATAGAGCGCGCCATCGGGCGCGTACGCCAAGCCCTTTGGTCCAGCCAGCGTCGCCCGGAGCGCGGGGCCCCCGTCGCCGGTGTAGCCCTGTTCGCCCGTGCCGGCCACGTGATGAATCGTCTCGTTGGTCAGGTCGATCCGATAGATGGCGTTGCCCTCGCGCAGAGCGAGGTAGAGATTGCCCCGGGGGTCGAGCGCCATGGCGCGGGGTCCGTTGAGCGGCGTGCCGGCGAGCGGCGCGCCGTCGGGTGTCGGCTCGCGGTCGCCGGTGCCGGCATACGTGGTGATCACGCCCGATGCGTCGACGATGCGAATGCGATGGTTGCCGATGTCGCAGATCAGCAGACGACCATCGGGATGAAAGACGATGCTGTGCGGCGCGCGGAGCTCGGCGGCGGTGGCCGGTCCGCCGTCGCCCGAGAAGCCGGCCTCACCGGTGCCGGCGACCGTCGAGATGATCCCGCGCTGCATGTCGACCTTCCGCACCACATGATTGTCGCGCTCGACGATGTAGAGGTCGCCGCGGGCGTCGAACTGTATTTCGTGCGGCATGTTGAGCATGGCGCCGATCGCGGGCCCGCCGTCGCCCCCGTAGCCGCGCTCACCGTTGCCGGCCACCGTCGTCGTCGCACCGCTCGCAAGATCGAGCCGACGGACCCTCTGGTTGTCGAGGTCGCAGAAGTACAGCGCGCCGTCCGGCCCGATCACGACGCCGTAGGGGTTGTTCACCTGCCCCTCCGAGTAGCCCGGTTCGCCATTGCCGAGGACGGTCGAGACGGTGCCAAAGACCTCGAAGCTCTGCTCCAGCGTCAGCGCAATTTCGGCGTTGGCGTCGCGGATCTCGGCCCGCACGAGGTACCGCCCGAGCGGATCGTGGGGCGCGAGGTCGATCTCGGCGTACCCCACGCCCAGGCCCAGCGTGCCGATCGCCGGGCTTGGTTTCCCGCGCCAGAGCTCGAGGCCGGGGGTCCGGAAGTACTCCGAGCCGTCAGGTTTCAGCACTTCGAGATCGAACGAGGCATCGCACGACGCTTGCCCGTTCTCGGCGCAGCCGATGAACAGGATGAACGGGGCGATCGGGACGCCTCGGCGTGCTGTGCGCGTCGTCCGGATCGACACGCCGGGCGAACGGCGCGTCCAGTTGTCGAGGAACTCGTCTGGCGCGTCGGACAACAACAGCATCGCACCGAAGTCACCGCGTGACTTGCTCCACGGTTGATCGGGCGTGCGCTCGCCGTTTCTGAACCATTGGCCAGACGCCGGCGTGGCGAGGGCGAGGCAGAGGACGACGACGCCGATCGGCACCCCGCGTGGTCTGCGAGTCATCTCGGACTCCTGGGATCAGTGGCCTAATCTTAAAACGTGGCGATCGGATTCAGCGGAGACCCCATGCCCTTCTCGATCCTTAGCGGCGCCGCGGTAAACAGGAACTCGTACCGGTCCAGCTCACTCGCTACGTCTGCCACCTGGCCGAGGTCGAGGTTATCGAAAATCCATACGCCGAGCGACACCAACGCCAAACGGTGCAGCGGGAGCCGGACGTCGTCGGAATATTCGTGCGGGAACGCATCGTTCCACATGTCGTGTCCGATGAAGGACACGCCCCGCTCCTTCATGAAATACGCGACGTCGGAATGGTAGCCCGCGACGCCGTCAGACGACGGCCAGGCACCGAGCGCGGCACGCCGCTTCCAGCGACCGGTGTGCAGCAGAATGACGTCGCCGGGCTCGACGCGGACGCCTTGAATCCGCTCGAGCTCTTCGAGGTCGGCGGCGCGAACGGCCGTGCCTGGCTCGAGCCAGCCCAGCTCGGTCGTTTTGCCCGGGAGCCGCGTCGCATCGAACAGAATCCCGCGGGTGAACACGCCGTCACGCAGGGCGTGGATGCTGCCGCGGGGGCAGCCGTCCGCCGCTTCCACCTCTTCGGCCGTGACGCCGTTGTACCCCTTGCCTTCGAACATCACGTGGCAATCGACCGAGTCCAGATGACTGTGAATGACCCCGTGGTAGGTGCCGGTGTACTGGTATCGATCGGCGGCGCCGGTCTCGCTGACGTTCATCACCTGGCGGTCGAGATACCACGGACCGTCGAGCGTTTCCTCCTGAATGATGTCGTGGGCCAGCGACACGCTCCGTCCCTCGGTGACCAGCGCCGCCGCGGCCTTCCGCTTCGCCGGCGTGATGAAGTTGGCGGCCCCCAGCTCGTCGTCCGCGCCCCACCGCCCCCAGTTGGACAGCTCGTCCATGGCCTGGCGGAAGTCCGCTTCGGTGGTCATCGCGCGCCGGCCCTGCGAATCGACGCTGCTGGCGGCCAGGCCGCTCAGGACCACCGCGGCGGCGACCGCCCGTGCGACGGGGAGCGTGGCGAATCGGGTCATGGACTCTCCTTGGGTGCTGTGCAGTTTACTGAATCACTTCACTCAGCGGAGGTGGTTGTGGTAAATAGCGCCGTGCCCTTTTCACTGAGCGCTCGGAGATTGGCGGTCGTCGCTGCCGTATCGGTCGGCGTCTGGTACGTGCCGCTGAACATGACCCCGGTGGCGGGCGCCCAGCAGTCTTTCTCCGTCTACCCGGTGTACGACGGCTACCTCACGAACGCCGACGGCTCGCTGACGCTGTCATTTGCCTACTTCAGTCACAACCGTCAGCCGGTCACGATTCCGATCGGCCCGGACAACGCGTTCTCGCCGGGGCCACCCGACCGCGGTCAACCTGAAACGTTTCTGCCGGGGCACCACCGCTGGCAGTGCATCGTGGTGGTCGACGAAGGGTTCGACGGCAACCTCCTCTGGACACTCACGCACCGAGGTGAGACGACGTCGACGAGCGAATTGATGCTGCAATACAGCTGGGAGTTCGACGCGAGCGGCGTGGCGGCGGTCGGTCGTGGCTTCGATGCCGCCGAGGCACCCCGGAACGTGTGCGTCAACCGTCCCCCAATCGTCCGCGTCCTCGGCTACGGCGGACGCCGGGGTCCCCACGAGCTGCGGGTGGCGGTGGGGGCCGAGCTGAAGCTGTTCGGGAGCGTGCGCGACGAGGGGCTGCCGAAGGGCGGCGCCGTCACCGCGAGCTGGCGCACGGTGAGCGGTCCGGGGACCGTGTCGTTTGAAGACACCGCCAGCGCTCGGACGCGCGCGACCTTTGATGCCGCCGGGACCTATGAGCTCGAGCTCTTCGGTTCAGACTCGCTGCTCGACGCGACGACGCGCGTGACGGTCGTGGTTGAATAGCAGCCGAACCGCAGGTTCATAGCGGCTCAGCAGTTGGTCTCCCTGAGAAATCCGTCTGAGGAACCTCCCCGAAGCTCCTGCAAGTGGCCAGCGCTCGCCGTGACGACGCGGATTTCGAGGGAGACCAATGCTGGGGCGCTAACATCGCGATACGGGATCGAACCTGAACGCGGCGCCCGCTGCGGTCTATTCTTGCTCGTTGTTGGTCGCGCGCCGGCTCTCCGCCTGCTCCGTCCGCTCCGCCACCCGACGTTGGTACTGCTTTTCGGTCATGAAGGCGATGTCGGTCCAGGCGTTGCCCATATCGTCCATGGTGCGACCGCCCCACCCAATCCACGACGTCGGATCGGGGTTGTGC
Organism: Vicinamibacterales bacterium; assembly: GCA_963662965.1. Classification (GTDB taxonomy): domain Bacteria; phylum Acidobacteriota; class Vicinamibacteria; order Vicinamibacterales; family UBA8438; genus DTWD01. The sequence goes on from OY759970.1 coordinate 3,545,176, forward strand.
CGATTGGCCGTCGTGTTGTCGTGCCAGGCGATCGAGTGCAGGATGGTGCCGGCTGGGAAGAGGTGCGGTTCCTTATAAGTGTAGGTGAGCTGCCACACCTGCTCGTAGTTCGGCACGTCGGTCAGCAGTTCGCGGCGCCCGTCGGCGTGGATCGCTTCCAGCAGCATCCGGCTGCCGCGGAAGTGCATGTGCGGCTGGAAATTGAGTACCAGGGCCGGCTCTTCGAGCCGGAAATAGCGCTCCGATCGCGCCACCGTGTTCGGCGGAATGCTCAGTTGCGACAGGCTGTTGACCGCATCCTCGTTGAGGAACGGCTCGAGCGGCGTGTTGCCATCGAGCGGGAGGTCGTGGCCTTGCCGCAGCAAGAGGTCCTCGACCTTCTCACGGTTCAACATCCAGTCGTCGCCGACGCTGGTGCGGATTCGGTGAGATGTCACCTCGAGCTCTGGCACGACCCCCTTGGGATAGAACTTGATCCCGACCTGCGAGATGTCGTGCGTATCTTCGCCCCAGGGGTGATAGTGCGGCGCGAAGCGGAACTTCGAGTGGGCCTTCAGCAGCTTGCCGACGCCGTCGGGGAAGTAGTCGCCGTTGTTGCCCATGACGTACTCGGTCACGTGCACGGAGCCGGCGTTGTCGTCGTCGTTCTGCTCGCCCTCGACGAAGGCGTAGACATGCTCGTGATGCGTGCAGCAGTTGGCGGTCGTCAGCACCTGCACCCATTTCATGTAGCGGTCCTCGGTCAGGCCCGAGTCGACCACTTCTGACGGATAGAAGTCTTCCCCTTCAGCCGGAATGGTGAAGCCCTTCTCCATCGACACAATCAGGTCCGGCTCGCCGAACGACCACTCGTTCAATCCGGCCAGCTCGAGCGGCGGCGGCGCGTCCTCGGGATTACCGCGCGGGGCGCCGGCGTCGACCCAGGCGGCGACGGTGGCGATCTCCTCGTCACTCAGCGACGGATCGTCGAGGTACTCGCCAATGCCGCGGTCGAGATGCCAGGGAGGCATCTGACGGCGAACGACGCGGTCCTTGATCGAACGAGCCCACGGGCGGACGTCGTCGTAGGTCAAGAGCGCCATCGGCGCGGCGGTGCCGGGGCGGTGACACTGTTGACAGGAGCGCTGGAGGATCGGGAGCACGTCCTTGGTGAACGTCGGGTCGCCGTCGTTTTGCCCCGCGTGCGTCACGCTCGCGGCGGCCGCCGAGATCAACGCGACGAGTGCGACCACGCCAACGAGTTTCCACATTCCGCTCACGGCATCCTCCTGCACAGACGAATGTAGCACTTGCGGCGGGCAACGTCCACGCGTGCCGTGCGCGGGCTTTTTCCCACGGGGCTGACTGCCCCGAGCCCCGTCGCCGGCACTCGCGGGGGCCCGATGCCCCGCTTCGTGCCGGCGGGGCGCGCCGTGCGCGCCCTGACTCCGTCGGGGCTAGCGTTGCTCTTGCACGCGGGCGCCGCGCAGTAAATTCTCCATGCCGTAGTTGCCTTCGTGGCAGGCGTACTCGTAGATGGGGCCGGGAAACCGGCGCATCGGGATCGAGGCGGTCCACGACCGGGTGTAGGTGCCGGGATCGTTGACGGTGTACTCGTGGTCGATGATGTCGGCGCTGCGCCGTGAAAACCGCTCGACCAGCATCAGCTCGCCGCTGGCTCCCGGGCAGCAGTTGAAGGAGTTGGTGTAAATCTCGTCGCGATAGTTCGTCGTTTCGACCACCAGGGTGTCGCCGTCCCAGCGGCCGCGTGAGTCGCCCATCCAGAGGCGAATGCGTGCGTCGACCGCTGGGCGTCCGTCGAGCGGAACAATGCGCGGTTCGTTGATCATCTCCTGCACGATGACGACATAACCCGGCACTTGGAGCACCAGGAAGTTGTTGTTGTAGCCGCCCGGCCGTTTCGGCGCGCCGCGGGTGACACAGCGCTCCGCGAGGCTCCGGTCGGTCCACGAATCGGCGCCGCGGGTCCATCCGGCGCGCGTATCGCCCGCCGTCGTCCGGGGTGGAAGCCGGCCGTCCGGTGGGTCGATGATCAGCGAGGTTCTCGCCAGCGCAGTGCCGCGTTCCCACCAGAAGTCGTTGTAGGTGCCAGGATCGCCTGCCGGTGGCGGACGGTCGTTGCGCCCGACATTGGCCGTGTCGATGGCCGCGACTTCCTCGTCGCTATAGACCGCCCGATCGCCAACGTCGCGTGGACGCTCGAGCGGCGTCGTCGTCGAATTCGTCCAGAGGCCCTGCAGATCCGGTTGGCCGTCAGCCGTGCGGGGAGCACGCCAGGTCTCCTGCGCGGTCACGAGACCGGGCGCCGCGAAGAAGAGTACGAGTACCGCCGACGTCATGTGCACAGCAAACATCACTCCTCCCGTCCCGGCTCAGGGCTCAAGCCTCATGGCGCCCTAAGCCGTAAGCCCCCTAAGCCTCAGCCCAGGGCTTTCGAGACCTAGTACCCTTCCAACCGCGGGAAGCGCTCGTCGTCCGGTAGCGGCTGCACCCCGAGCGCGTTCAGCACCATCGACACGCGTCGATAGCGCGCGACGGTCCAGGCAATGCTCATCAGTTGATGGCTGTCATAGGAGCGTGACAGCGTGGCCCACGTGTCGTCGGAGATCATGGTGTCGCGATACATCTCGTTCGCGGCGTCGATGAGCGCGAGCTCTTGGGCGTTCCAGCCAGACGCGTCGCCCCCTTGCGCAATCCACACCGGGTCGAGGCCATGGTCGCGCGCCCGGCCGACGCTGCCGACGTGCTTCGCCCACTCGTAGACAGCCTGGGCGTTCCAACCGGTGCGCAGAATCAGCAGCTCGCGGTCATGCGGCGTCAGCCGGGAGGCCTCGGGGTTCGCGATGTAGCGCTCGTTGGCGTACCATTGCGCGTGCAAATCCGGGTGCTGCAGTAACGTCCGCCCGACACGCAGTCCGTCTCCGGCCACCGGATCGAGACGCGCGCTGGCCAGCGGCGGATCAGGATCGGGGACCACGACGCTGTAGCCGACGTCGTTCGTCGGGATCTGCGCGGTGGCATCGGCGTCGGGCTGGATCCCGAGCGAGTTGAAGAGGATCGCCTCGGTAGTGATCTCGGCGACGGTCACGACGGCGTCGGCGAGGTTCTGCTGCGAATACTCGGCCGAGAGTTGATCCCAGGTGATATCGGTGATCGACGAATTGCGGAACAGCTCGTCCGCCAGGCCGATGAGGACGGCTTCGAACTTGCTCCAGTCGTCACCCGGCCCTTGCGCGACGCGGCGCACCTCGTCTTCGGTCAGGCCGGCGTCGGCCGCGCGGCTTGCGTGGGTCGCCCAGATGTTGGCGCTTTGCGTGAGCCACGCCGTGCGCAGGATCAACAGCGTGCGATGTCGGGGTGACAGCGTCGAGTTGTTGGCGACGTACTGCATGAATGGCAGCACCCGGTCGGCAAGCGCCGGCTGGCGGATCAACGTCGAGAGCACGTTGTCGGCGCTGCCGCCTGCCGCGTACTTCGCAGCCACCGCGCGCTGGGCGGCCGTCCATGTCGATTCGGGCAGCGGCGCGATACGCGCGTCGTCGAGGCGAACCGCGGGGACGATGGTGCCGGGCCATTCGGTGATGGCGCGCGCCGGCTCGATTCTGAGGAGCACGGAGTTGTCCTCTTCGGTCAGGACATACAGGTACCCGTCCGGTCCCTGTTGCACCTCGCGGACACGTTGCTTGAGCTCGCCGAGCAGCGACTCACGGCGAATCTCCTGCCCCCGCCGGTTGAACACGATTCGCTCGAGGTGACCGGTGTGCTGCATCCGGCCGACCATCATCGAGCCGACAAAGAGATTGCCTTGCCACGCCGGAAAGTGCTCACCGGAATAGAACGTCAGTCCCGACGGGGCGATCGACGGCCACCAGACGACCTCCGGGCTTTCGAACTCGGCCAGCCACGGGGTTTCAGACGCCGGCACCCCCGAGTACTGGCGGCTGTACGACGCGACCGGCCAGCCGTAGTTCGCGCCGGGCTGAATGACGTTCGCCTCGTCGCCTCCCTGCGGCCCGTTCTCGGTCGCCCACAGCTCGCCGGTCTCAGGATGGAAGGCCAGCCCGATCTGGTTGCGGTGCCCCATCGAGTAGATCTCCGGGAGGTAATCCGCGTTGCCGGCGAACGGATTGTCGTCGGGCGCCGTGCCGTCGTCGTTCAACCGGAGCAGCTTGCCAAAGTGTGTCGTCGGGTCTTGCGCGTACTGGCCGGTCTCGGCGAATTGAAATGCGCCGCCGACGCTCATGAACAGCTTGTCGCCGGGGCCCCAGTGCAACCGCGACGCGGCGATGCCGCCGCCCCAGCCGTCCGCCACGAAGATGTCACGTACTTCGGTCAAGGCCCCCGCGCCGGCATCGAGGCGGCCGCGGGCCAGCGCCACCGTTGCGCCCCGCCGACCGTCGCGCTCCTCGGGTTTCGAGTAGGTCAAGTAGACGAGGGTGTCGTCCTCGGGATGGACCGTCACGTCCATCAAGCCGGAGAGCCGCACGCCGGTGTACACCTCCGGCACGCCGGGGATATCCCGGTCGAGGAGCTGCCCATTCCGGATGACACGCAGCGTTCCGCGGTCGCGCTCGGTGATGAGGATGTCGCCGTTGCGTCGAAAGGCGAGGCCCCACGGATGGTCGAGGCCGCTCACGACTGGCACCACCCGGATCCGCGGCTGCTCGGCCGTATACAGCACGACCGGACGGTCGGGCGGCGGGAGCGCGGGCACGCCGCGCAGCGACGAGGCGCCGCGTCGGTTCTGCGCGGTGACGACGGTGCCGGCCACGGCGAGGGCGGCGACCACGAGCCAGGCGATGAACGTGTGGTAGGTCGGAATCGTGCGACGCATAGGTCCTCCCGGAACGAACAGCAAGTGCTGACAACTCTACCGGAATGGGCTCGTCGAGTTCTACGTTGGCCGATCGGAACGTTTCGTTGTATCGTGCGGGCGTCACGTGGGTTGTTGGTTTTTTTCGACTGGAGTACGCAACATGGCAGTGACCGGAACGGTGAAGTGGTTCAATGACGGCAAAGGCTTTGGTTTCTTGACCCGGGACGATGGAGAGAAGGATGTCTTCGTCCACTTCTCGGCCATCCAAGGCGAGGGGTTCAAGAGCCTGGTAGAAGGTCAAAAGGTGGAGTTTGACGTGGTGGAGGGCGACAAGGGACCGGCGGCTGAGAACGTCGTTCCGATCTGAGCGCGCCGACGAGGTGCGCATTGTTAACGCCGGCCTTGGCGCTGCCGAGGCCGGCGTCTTGCTGTACGGGTCAGCCCCGTCTAAAGAACCGGCGTCTTGCTGTACGGGTCAGCCCCGTCTAAAGAATTAGAGGACTTGTGCTGTGGCCGAACGTGTCGATCGGCACGCCGGCGCGTTGCAGCAAGGCGAGGTGCAGGTCCGAAAGGTCGGTCGGCTCGGCAAAGTCGAGGGCCCGCCCGCTCTTGATGGTGTGACCGCCGCGTCCGGCGATGAGGGTCGGCAGGTCGTGCGGATCGTGCTCGTTGCCGTCGCCTAGGGTCGCGCCGTAGACGATCATCGAGTTGTCGAGCAGCGTCCCGCCGTCGGGTTCACGAATGGCCGTCAACCGACCGAGGAGGTACGCCACCTGTCGGTGGTGCCACCGGATCACCTCGGAATACATCCGGTACTTCTCTTCGGGCGAGCTCCATGACGTGACGCCGTCGTCATCCTCGGTCTTGCCCGACGCGTTCTTGTAGTGCGAGAGCGCGTGCCAGGTGCCGCGCACGCCCGGGATGAAGTTGAAGTATCGGTTCGACTGCCCGTGGTCGAGCATGAAGGTGACGACGCGCGTGGCATCCGATTGAAACGCCGCGACCACGAGGTCCATCATCAACCGCACGTACTCCTCGTGGTCCGACGGGATGCCCGGGTCGGGTGCCGCCAACGTGTCGGTCAACGCCTGGTCGTTGCGCATCGCGCGCGAACGCTGCTCCGAGAATTCGATGCGTCGCTCGAGGGCGCGAATCGACTCGAAATACTCGTCGAGCCGGTATTGGTCAGCCTGGCTCGCCACACCCCGTAGGGCGTTCGCCTCGTCGAGTACGGCGTCCAAGACGGACCGATGGCTTGCGCCGCCGGACGGCGGACGGAACATCCGGTCGAACACCGAGCGCGGCTCGACCTCTCGTGGCAGCGGTCGGTCCGCCGCGGCCCACGAGATCGAGTTACGCGGTAGCGAGTTGGAGAAGAACCCTTCGCCTTTGAGTGACAGCTCGAGCGAGGGCAACAGTGTCTCGCCACCCAGATGGCGCGCGGCGATCTGGTCCGCCGATCTCCCGCCGGCGCTGATCGACTGACGGTCGTAGTCGAACCCGGTCAGCCATGTTGGGGTGCCGCCGACATGACCGTTGCCGAGCGGGGTCCAGACGTTCTTCGGAATGACCAGAACGTCCTTGAACGGCTCGAGTGGGCTCATCCATTCATTGAGCTTCAGGATGCGGCCGTCGGGACCGGTCTTCTCTGGATGCCACGAGCCCCGTGCGATGCCGTTCGGAAAATAGAGATACGCCAGCCGCCGCGCTCCGGCCGTCGCCGGACCGGCCGGGGCCTGGGCGGCGACGGCCGGAGGCATCACGTCGAGCAGCGGGAGTGCGATCGTCGCGCCGAGTCCCCGGAGAATGGTACGTCGCGATACCTGGCGTGCCGGCATCAATGCGTCGCCTCTGCTGGGTTCTTCTTATAGCGGAACGGATAGCTGTCGACAATCGCGCGGATGAGCGTCTGAAAGCGGTAGTCGTCGGCTTCGAGCGCGGCGATGATCTCTTGGACCGCCGGCTCGTCGTAATACTCGAGCTGTCGACCGAGCGCGTAGGACAGCATCTTCGAGACCGTTTGGCGCACGAGATCGTCGTGGCGCTCCGCGAGCAGCGTCCGTTTGAGTCCGGCCGGACCGTCGAACGCGGTGCCGCTCGGCAGCGTCCCCTTCGCGGCGATCGGCGTGTAGGTGTTCTTGTAGTACCGCTTCTCGTTGAAGACGTCGGTATCCTCGACGGTGCGAATCTCGTCGGCCTCTGCCTCGGTGTCCACCCGCTCGCGGAAGTGGTAGCTGTCGCGCCACCGCCCGAAGTAGTCGAAGTTCTCGAGGCTGAAGCCGATCGGATCGATCCGGCGGTGGCACGCCCGGCAGGTCGGATGGCTCGCATGGAGCTCGACCTTCTCGCGGAAGCTGAGTTGCTTGAGGTCGGCGACCTCCTCGGACAGCACGCCCGCCCCCGGCGGCGGCGGCGGCGGCGGGGTGCCGAGAATGGTGTCGAGCACGTAGTGCCCGCGCTTTACCGGGCTCGTGTCTTTGTAGTTCGACGTCAAAGCCAGGATGCTGCCGTGGCCGAGGATGCCGCCACGGTTCGGGTCGGTTACCCACACCCGGCGCATCTGCGCACCGGTGATCCCCTCCATCCCGTACAGCGTCGTCGCCAGCTCTTCGTTCAGGTAGGTGTAGTCGGCGTCGAGCAGCCGGCGGACCGGCTGGTTGTCGCGGACGAGCGACATGAAGAACATCGACGTCTCGCGGCGCATCGCCGTCATCAGCGTGTCGGTGCACCACGGGTTGTCGATCGGGTCGAGCCAGATCCGGGTCCCGACATGCTGGAAACCGAGCCACTGCGCGGCGAAGATGCTTCCGAGTGTGTCGGCCCGCGGGTCGGCCAGCATCCGATCGATCTGGCCGGCGAGTACGTCAGATTCACTGAGTGTGCCGTCGGCGGCGTGCGCGCGCAGCTTGGCGTCTGGCATCGACGCCCAGAGGAAATACGACAGGCGGGACGCCAGCTCCCAGTCGTCCACGGCGTACGACTCGGGCGTGTCGCGGGCCTCCTCGACGCGGAGGAGGAACTTCGGCGAGATGAGCACCGCCTGCAGAACCACCTTGATCGACTCGGCGAAGGGCTGGCCCGACTGCCGCGCCGCGCGATACTGGCCGCGCGCGCGGTCGACGTCGTCCTCTGACGGCAGGCGCCGGTAGGCGCGCTCCATGAAGCGACGCAGCACTTGGTCGGCGGCCTGGTCGTCGGTGAGCCCGTGGCCCGGCGTCGCGACGAACACCATCGCGTGCGCGCGTCGCTGGGCCTCGGTCGTCGGCTGGTTCGGGAGCATCAGCTCGACGACGCGCTCGGCCGCGGCGATGTAGCGCTCCATGAGGGTCGACTCGAAAAAGAGCGTGTTCGCCGAGTTGTCGAAGCCGCTACTGCCGGTCAGCTCGGTGGGGAAGCGGTCGGTGACCGAAAAGTCGGCGGCGACCAGATCCCGGAGCGTGTTGTCGAGCTCGCGATGGGTCAAACGTCGCATCCGCTCGAACCCGGGATCGTCGATGGTCGAGTAGTCGAAGTTCTCGATCGTGTGGGACAACGCGGCGAACGTCTGTCGTTCGCGTGGGGTGGGCTGGGGCACCGTCGCCGGCGGCATCTTGCCGACCTCGACGGCGTCAGTGACGCGCGTCCAGATCTCCCGGTTACGCACGAGCGGGCGCTCGTCGAGCAGCGCGGCCAGGTTGATGCCGGCGGTCTGCGTCTGCTCGCCGTGACAGGTGACGCAGTAGGTTTCAACGAGCGGACGCACCAGGCCTAACGCCGCTCTCTCGTCCATCATCCCTGGGTCGGGGCTCACAACTTGTTGATTGGTGGCACCTTGTGCGTGCGCCGGGCTGGCGCCCATGACGCCAATGCTGACGAGCAGCACGGACGCCAAGAACGGCGTCGAAAATCGATGTTTGTGCGGCATGGTCCCAGTGCGCTGGCGCGCAGGTTAAAGGTAGCACAACGTGTTGAGGACGTGTAAGATACGCCGTTAGGGCCCCAGGGGCCCGCAGTAGCCCTGTATCCGGAGGCTGAGATGGCCAAGCCTTGGTCGGTAGTCGGCGTGGGACTCGCGGCGGCGATCCTCATGATGGGGGTTGCGCGCTCGGCGCACGCGCAGGCCTCGGAGACGGCGCCGACATCCGAACAAGCGACGATCGATCGCTACTGCATCACCTGCCACAACGACCGGCTCCTGACCGGCAACCTCTCGTTCGAGGGCGTCGACATCGCCGACGTTGCCGCACATCGCGACGTCTGGGAAAAGGCGGTGCGCAAGCTCCGGGCGGGTCAGATGCCGCCCCAACCTCGTCCCCGGCCTGACGCCGCCACGTCCGCGCGGCTGGTGAGCTATCTCGAAGCGGCGCTCGACGCCGCCGCGGCCGCGGCGCCGGACCCAGGTCGCACCGACACGTTCCGTCGGCTCAACCGGACGGAATACCAGAACGCGGTTCGCGATCTGCTCGCGCTCGACATCGACGTAACCACCCTACTGCCGCGGGACGATGCGGCGTTTGGTTTCGACAACGTCGGCACTGGCGGACTGTCGCCGACGTTGATGGAACGGTACCTGGCCGCCGCGCAGAAAGTCAGTCGGCTGGCCGTCGGCGCTCACGCCCCGGCGCCGGGCAGCCGCGTGGCGATCGTGCCGGTCGATTTGACGCAAGAGGACCATCTCGAGGGACTGCCGTTCGGCACCCGCGGCGGCACCGCGGTCGAGCACACGTTCCCGTTCGACGGCGAATACGAAATCGAGGTGCGCCTGCAGCGCAACCGGAACGAGAACGTCGAAGGACTGACCGAGCCGCACGAGGTCGAGATCATGCTCGACGGCGAACGCCTGCAGGTGTTCACGATGCTGCCGAGCGAGAACCTGGTGATGCTGGCCGACGCGGTCTACTACGCCGACGCAGGGATCGACAATCACCTCAACGTCCGCGTCGCGGTGACCGCCGGGCCGCATGTCGTCGGGGCGACGTTCATCAAGAAGAACTCCGCCTTGCTGGAGACGACGCGCCAGCCCTACGACGCGCACTTCAACATGGATCGGTCGCCGCGCCAGCAGCCGGCGGTGCGGTCGGTGTCGATCGTCGGTCCGTTCGACCCGACGGGCATTGCCGTGACGCCGAGCCGCGAGCGGATCTTCTCGTGTCGCCCGGCCACGACGTCCGCGTCTGAATCTGAATCTGAAGAAGCCGCGGCCGATTGCGCCACGTCGATCATCGCGTCGCTCGCGCGGCGGGCGTATCGGCGTCCGGTGACGGTCGACGATCTCGATCAGCTCGTGTCGTTCTTCCGCAGCGGCTACGCGGACGGCGGGTTCGAGGCGGGGATCGAAACCGCACTACGCGCGCTGCTCGCCAGCCCCGAGTTCCTCTTTCGTATCGAACGGGATCCCGACAACGTCGCTCCGGGGGCGCCCTACCGCGTGAGCGATGTGGAGCTCGCCTCGCGGCTGTCGTTCTTCCTCTGGAGCAGCCTGCCGGATGAGGAGCTGTTGCGCATCGCGGCGGCCGGAGAGCTGAGCGACGGCGCCGTGCTCGAGCGGCAAGTACGGCGGATGCTGGCCGACCCCCGCGCCGAGTCGCTGACGACGAATTTCGCGTCGCAGTGGCTGCACCTGCGGAACCTCGATGCCGTGCGGCCAGACGCCAGGCTGTTCCCCGACTTCGACGACAACCTCCGCCGGGGATTCCGGCGCGAGACCGAGCTGCTGTTTCAGAGTCTGCTCGACGAGAACCGCAGCGTGCTTGACCTGCTGACGGCCGACTACACCTTCGTCAACGAGCGGGTCGCGCGGCACTACGGCGTGCCGAACGTCTATGGGGATCATTTCCGTCGCATCGATCTGCCGGAGGGGAGCCCCCGGGCCGGTCTCCTGGGACACGGGAGCATCCTGACGGTCACCTCGTACGCGACGCGGACGTCGCCGGTCCTGCGCGGTAAGTGGATTCTGGAGAACTTGCTCGGGACGCCGCCGCCGCCGCCGCCGCCCAACGTGCCGCTGCTCGACGAGACGCGGTCGAACACCCGCGTCGTGTCGATGCGCGAACGGATGGAGGCGCATCGCGCCAACCCGGTGTGTGCGGCGTGCCATCGGAACATGGACCCGGCTGGCCTCTCGATGGAGAACTTCGACGCGATCGGCCGGTGGCGCGAGACCGATCGTGGGGCGCCGATCGACGCGACGGGGAGTCTGCCCGGCAGTGAAGACTTCGGCGGGGTCGCGGGTCTCCGCCAGACACTGGTCGACCGTCCAGACGTGTTCGCCACCACGGCGACAGAGAAGCTGTTGATTTACGCGCTCGGACGAGGCCTCGCCCCCAGCGACGCGGCGGCCGTGCGTGCGATTACGACATCGGCCGCCGATGATGACTACCGGCTCCCGTCACTCATCCTCGGCGTCGTGCAAAGCACCCCCTTCCAGATGAGGAGATCCCAGTCATGATCATCACGAAGATGGCATTGCCCCGACGGACATTCTTGCGTGGCCTCGGCGCCACCGTGGCCCTGCCGCTGCTCGACGCGATGGTGCCGGCCGCGTCCGCCATGGCGCGGGCGGCGGCGCGCGCGCCGCGCCGCCTGGGCATCGTCTATATCCCGATGGGGATGAATCCGGTGCCGTGGACGCCGGCGCAAGAGGGACGGCTGACCGAGCTGTCCGAGTCGCTGTCGCCATTGATGCCGCACCTCGACAACGTGACGGTGGTGACCAATCTGGAGGTCGACGCCGCGCACACGACCGGGAACCACGCGTCGGCGAACTCGTCGTTTCTCACCTGCGTGAAGCCGAAGCGGACCGAGGGGAGCGACTACGTCAACGCCACCTCGGTGGATCAGGTGGCGGCCCAGCAGATCGGCGGCGACACGCCGCTGCCGTCGCTTGAGCTCGGGACCGACCTGATCGCGCAGGTCGGCAACTGCGACAACGGCTATGCCTGCGCCTACATGAACAGCCTCTCGTGGGCGTCGCCGACGTCGCCCAACCCGACGGAGTCCGACCCGCGCATCGTCTTCGAGCGTCTGTTTGGCGACGGCGGGACGCCGGAGCAGCGGCAGGCGGAACTCAAGCGGGACAAGAGCATTCTCGACTGGGTGCTCGACGACATGTCGAGCTTACAGAAGCAGCTCGGGACGACCGACCGCCACAAGGTGGACGAGTATCTCGACACCGTGCGTGAGGTCGAACGTCGTATCCAGCGCGCGGAGGCGTCGACCGCCGAATCGCCGTTGACCGACCTGACGCGGCCGACGAGCGTGCCCGAGGCGTGGGAAGACCACGTCAAGCTGATGTACGACCTGCAGGTGCTGGCGCTCCAGGCCGATTTGACGCGCGTCATCACCTTCCAGATGGCCCGCGAGGCGAGCACGCGAACGTATCCGCAGATTGGCGTCCCGGATCCGCACCACCCGGTGTCACATCACGTCGACGATCCGGAGAAGCTCGCCATGCTGGCGAAGATCAACCAGTACCACGTCTCGCTCTTCGCCTACATGGTCGACCAGCTCGGCAAGACGAAGGATGGCGACGGAACGCTGCTCGACCACACGACGTACCTCCTCGGCAGCGGCTTGGGCAATCCGAACGTGCACAACCACCGGAACCTGCCGATCGTGGTGGCGAGCGGTGCCGGGTCGAGCATCCCGGGCGGGCGTCACGTCAAATACGCGGAGTTGACCCCGTTGGCCAACCTGCACCTCACGTTGCTCGACGACGTCGGCGCGCATATCGATCAGTTCGCCGACAGCACCGGCCGTGCCGGGAAGGTGATTGAGCCGCTGACGCTGTAGGGCCTTAACGACGCCAGGGACTACGGGCGAAGGGCTAGGGATCAGGAGCTAGGGCCTAGGGGTGGAGCGATGCGTAAGGTTGCGATGCATCGGTTGATCAGAAGTCTCTGCGCGGTTGCGTTCGTCCTTGGCGCCACGAGTGGTGCCCGCGCGGCCGAGGCCGACGCGGGGCTGCTCGACGCCATCAAGGCCGGCGACGAGGCCGGCGTGCAGGCGGCCCTCGCCCGGGGCGCCGATGCGACGGAGGCCGAGCCGGACGGCACGACGCCGCTTCATTGGGCGGTGCACGCGGACGATGCCGCGATTGTCGGGCTACTGCTCGACGCCGGCGCCGACGCACGGATGGCGAACCGCTACGGCGTGCGTCCGATCGCGCTGGCGTGCACGAACGGCAACGTGGAGGTCGTCGAGCGGCTGCTCGACGCGGGCGCCGACCCGAACGCCACTACCGCAGAGGGCGAAACGGCGCTGATGACCGCGGCGCGCACCGGGTCGCTCGAGGCGGTCCGGCTGCTGCTCGATCATGGCGCCGACGTGAACGCCGCCGAGACGTGGCGTGGGCAGACCGCGCTGATGTGGGCGGCGGCTGAAGGGCATGCCCATCTCGTCCCGACGATGTTGTCGTACGGTGCGGACATCACGGCACGGTCGGACAAGGGATGGAGCGCGATACTTTTCGCCTCGCGCGAGGGGCAGATCGATGTCGTGCAGACCTTGCTCGAGGCGGGAGCGGGCGTCGAGGATGCGCTCCCGGTCATTGAGGAGACGCGTCGCGGCGGGACCAGCGCGGAACGTTCAGCCACCGGATTGAATGCGTTTCTGTTGGCGGCCGCCAACGCCCACTACGAGCTGGCCGCCTTGTTGGTCGACCGTGGCGCCGTTGTGGACGTTGCCTCGAGAGGATGGACGGCGCTTCACCAGGTCTCGTGGGTGCGGAAGGCGGGCGTCGCCGGGAGCAACAACCCGGCGCCGAAGGGCTCCGGCGGCATGACGAGCCTCGAGTTCGTCCGAAAGATCGTCGCCGCAGGCGCTGATCTGAACGCCCGGGTGACGGAGCGGCCGCCGGCGGGGATTACCCGGTTGAACTTCATCGACGGAACGCCGTTCCTCCTGGCGGCACGGACCGGCGACGCCGACCTGATGCGGCTGCTGGCCGAGCTCGGCGCCGATCCGCTGCTGCCGAACGAGGACAACACCACGCCGATCATGGTGGCGGCCGGCGTCGGCACGTCATCGCCCGGTGAGGATCCCGGGACCGAGCCCGAAGTGCTTAAGGCGGTGCAAGCGGCGCTCGAGCTCGGGGGCAACGTCGACGACGTCGACGACAACGGCGAGACCGTCATGCACGGCGCCGCTTACAAGCATCTCCCGAAGGTGGTCGCGTTCCTCGCCGAAGCCGGCGCCGACATCAACGTCTGGAATCAGCCGAACGCCAAAGGGTGGACCCCGCTCCAGATCGTCGAGGGCGTCCACATTGGGATGAACATCCAGAGCAGCCCCGCGACCGCCACCGCCGTCCGCGAGGCGATGGAAGCGGCCGGCGTGACCGTGCCCGCCGGCAACTGATCGTCTCGCTCCTGATCGAGGAGACAGAATCAAGGTAACGGTCAGCTACCCTGATCAAAGTCCGGATCGTGGAAGAGCAGGGGTGTCGGCAACGCGATGAGCGGGCTCGTTGAGGATCCCTGAGAAGGTCTGGCACATCTGCATCTTCAGTCCAAGGGCGCGTGCACCTACGAAGGTGGCCTATGCGAGGTGACGCCTGATACTCTCGACGTGTTCCTCAGGGACCTCCCGGGAGGGAAGTCCGGCGCGACCTCTCACTTCAGGGCGCGCCCACGCAGAGATACGTGGAATCGGCCTCGGCTCAAATCCCAAAAAAACCACCAGTACAACGGGGAAACCAAAACGCTCTAGCCTCGGTGTCTGACAGTGGTGAACGGCCGGCTCGGGCTACGGCTCGCACGCCGGCGACAGGCTCGCGACCGTCGTCACATTGATCGCGTCGGTCTGGCCGTTGTCTTCGCGGCGGATCAGGAATCCCTTCGCTTCGACGCGGTGGCCTTCGTATCCCTCGGGGTCGGGGAAGACGTACATCAGCTCGAACGTGTTGTCGCCGAGCGGCATCGCCTCCGTCAGAAGCAAGGCATCGCCCTGGGAGGCGGCCGGCTCGCGGGTGCGGATCGGCTCGCTGCCGTCGGTGACGATCCAGTCGCTCTCGGGGCCTCTCGCCAAGCAGCCGACGACCTGCACCATCGCGAAGTTCGGCACCGCGTCTGGGCCGTCCTCGCCGTAGACCAAGATGTCGCCGACGGTCGATGCGGTGAGCTCGCCGTCGCCGGTCGGAAATTCGTTGCGCGACAGGACGTAGGCGAGGATGTCGAGGTAGCTCTCCTCGCCAAGGGTCCCGGACGCGCCCGGCGGCATCGTCTTGGCACGCGTCAGCACACTGTCGAGCGTCAGCCCGCCCCAGTCGCGGATGAAGCTCTCCCCGACCAGCGGCCGCGCCCGGCCACCCGTCAAGTCTTCGCCGTGGCAGCGCGAACAGGTGGCCTCGTAGACCTTCTGTCCACGCTCGGCCTGCTCGGTCGAGTAGACGCCGTCCCACACCGAGGGGTCGGCGTCCGAGCCTTCGGACTGTTGCGCGGCCGCGTGCATCCCGCCGAGCCAGCCAAACGCGGAGACCCCGACGGACACCACCAACGCCGTCCTGAGTCGACTAGCGGCCACGGTAGTCCTCGTCATTCACCGGACCTTGCCAGCTGGTCTGACCGCTGACGAAGGTGAGCTGGATTATGTGTTGGTCGGGCGCCGCGCCGTGCCAGTGGACGACATCCGCGCCGGTGTAGATCGGGCGGCCCAGGACCAGATCTTGGATCGGCCCGCCGCGCTCCTGCGTGCGGCCGCGGCCCTCCTCCGCCATCAGGATCTGCCAGGTCGAATGGCTGTGCCAGTTCGACCGCGAGCCTGGTTCGAAGCGGAGCCGCAGCGCCCGGATGTCCGAGGCGTCGGGACGGGTCGGGTCGCCACCGACGAAGTTGCTTTGCGCGGCCGTCACCGGCGCAGACGCACCGCTGATGATCCAAACGAATCCGGCGGCGGTCACCAGCGCGAGCGCCAGGCTCAGTCGAGATTGCGTGCGTGCCGTCAGTGTCATGGCAACCCCCCTCGGGCTTGTCTGGGCGAAGCCCCGTCTAATCAATAGTCCAGAGCGTCAGCGTCGAGACATCCTTGATGAAGAACCGGTTGCCGGACAGCGTCGGTTGGGTCCACGTCTCGCTGTCGGCCACCTCGTAGCGCGCGATCGGGGTGAAGCCGGTGTGGCTGTGCTCGAGCACGACGAGCTCGGCATCGTCCTCAAGCGAGAAGATCGTGTCGCCCGATCTGATGAGCGACGCGTGTTCAGCCTGGCGCGGAGCGCTGGTCCACAACACGTCGCCGGTGTCGAGGTCGAGGCCGAAGTACTGACCGCTGTTCAAGTGCGACAGGCCGAAGAGGACATCGTCGTTGACCACGCCGTTGGCCATGTGCAACCCCACGTCGTCGGTGCTCCAGACGTCCTCGGTCATCCAGCCGCTGGATCCCTGCGACACACGGAATGCGGTGACCCCGTTGTCGCGCCCGCTCTGGATCACCATGTCGTTGTAGAGGAACGGTGTCTGCGACGTTGTCGTCGCCGGGGTCGTGAAGGGACGGCTCCAGAGCAGCGCGCCGGTCTCGAGCGACACGCCGACGATATGCTCCTGTGAGAAGACGACCACCTGACGGACGCCGCCGAACTCGAAAATCATCGGTGAGCCGTAGGCCGGCCCGTCGCCGTCCCAGCTCCAGCGGACCGCGCCGGTCGCGGCGTCGAACGCGGTCAGCGCCCCGGCGTTGTGTCCGCCGACATGCATGATCACCAGGTCGCCGTCGACGATCGGCGACATCGCCGTGTGAAACAGCGGGGTGAGGCCGGTGCCCGGGACGTTCCACAGCTGCCCGCCCGTGGCGGCGTCGAACGCCGTCAGGTTACCGTTCATCCCGTGGGCAAAGAGACGCCCGTCAGCATAGGTCGGCGTCGACTTGGGGCCGGCCCGGTGACGCGCCGTGGCCGGATTCATGGCGAACGGCGCCGCATAGGCGGTCCGCCAGACGGTCTCACCGGTCGCGGCGTCGAGCGCCGTCATCACTTCGTCGTCGTCTTGGCGGGTGAACGTGTAGACACGGTCGCCCACCAGCAACGGCGTCGCGTAGCCGAGGCCGACGTCGACCGACCACCCTTGTTGCAGGACGTCGGGCCAGCTCGCCGGGACACTGAACTCCGAAGCGACGGCGTCACGATCGGGGCCGCGCCACTGCGGCCAGTCCTGCCCGTGGATCGTTTCACCGGTCACGCAGAAGGCGAACGCGGTGAAGGCTAGAAGTCCGCGTGCTCGATTCGTCATAGGGGCCTATTCTACGGCGATTCGAGGCGCGGCGTCGCACCTTGCCGTATCGCAAACTCGCGGAGCGCGTCATACGGTTGCGCACCGACGACGCTCTGTTCGCCGATAACGAACGTCGGGACGCCGGTGATGCCAAGCCGGCCCGCACGGGCCCAGTCGGCGTCGACCGCCTCCTTGAAGCGGCGCTCGACGAGCACCTGTCGGGCCGCATCGGCCGGCAGGTCTGCGGCTTCGGCCTGCGCCACGAGCTCGCCGATATCATCGATGTTGCGACTCGCGGCGAAGTAGGCGCGGTAGAGCGCGTTGTGGAGCGGGTCTCCGTCAGGTTGCGTGTCGGCCCACTTTCCCAGCTCTTGCGCGAGACGGCTGTTGTAGGTGTGGGTGCGCCGCGCGTACGGCAGCTGTTCCGCGTCCATCAGCTGCTGCATCCTCTCGTGCGCGGCGTCGAGGTCGATTCCGTGCCCGGCAAAGAGCGACTCGAGCGTGCGGCCTTCGGGCGGCGTGTCCGGATGCAGCGGAAAGAAAACCCACGCCACGTCGATGTCGAGCTCACGCCGAAGTCGGTCAATACGCCCGGTACTGAGATAGCACCACGGTCAGACGTAGTCGGTGAAGACGTCGAGTCGGAGGCGTGCGGACATCGTCAAGGTTATATTAGCGCGTGGACGGCATGCACATTCGTACTGAAGGCGCGGCCGACATTGCCGCGGTCCGGGACGTGAATGAAGCGGCGTTCGAGACCAGCACCGAAGCCGATCTGGTCGATGCACTGAGGAGCCAGGCCGAGCCGATCATCTCGCTGGTAGCGGATGACGACGGATCCATTGCGGGCCATATCCTTTTTTCGCCCGTCACCTTGGTGGGTCACGACGATCTGACGCTCATGGGGCTCACGCCGATGTCCGTGCTCCCGGACCGGCAGCGCCGTGGCATCGGCTCGGCGCTCGTGCGTGCCGGTCTCGAGCGCTGCACCGAGAACGGGCACGGCGTCGTCGTCGTGGTCGGGCATCCCGAGTACTATCCACGGTTCGGCTTTGTCCCGGCGTCGCGCTTTCGTGTCGGTTGCGAGTACGACGTGCCGGACGACGTGTTCATGGCGCTCGAGCTCGAGCCTGGAATCTTCAGTGGACGTTCTGGTCTCATTCGCTACCATGCGGCATTCGCACACGCATAGAAACCGGTTCTAGCACAACTTGAGGAGGCGTCATGGCCCATCGCACACTCGTCGCGTGGCTCGCAGCGATCGTTTTGGCAACCGTCGCGACATCCATCAGCGGGCGCACGGCTCTGCCGCCACAAACCGGCACCGGTGCGGCCGGTGACATTGCCGGTGAGGTGCGCAGCCCGCGTGGGGCGGAGGCCGGCGTGTGGGTCATTGCCGAGACCGACGACCTCGACACCCGCTTTCGCAAGATCGTCGTCACGGGCGACGAGGGGCGCTTCCTGGTGCCGGACTTGCCGGCGGCGTCGTATCGGGTCTGGGTCCGCGGATACGGGCTGGTCGACTCCACGCCGGTCGCGGCGCGTCCCGGACAGACGCTGACGCTCGATGCCGTCCCTGCGAGCACACCGCAGGAGGCGGCGCAGGTCTATCCTGCCAACTACTGGTATTCGCTCCTCGCGCCGCCGACGGCCGACCAGTTTCCGGGCACCGGACCGAATGGCAACGGGATCCCAGAGGCGCTGGCGAGCCAGGCCGCCTGGGTCGACATCACGAAGCAGGGATGTCAGCTGTGTCATCAGATGGGCAACCGCTTCACCTTCGACACGAGCCACCTCACCGACTTCGACTCGACCCGTGCCGCCTGGGACCACCGGATCACCTTTGGGCAGCGCGGATCGCAGATGAGCAACGTCATGAACCGGTTCGGTCGCGAGCGGGGGCTCGAGATGTTTGCCGACTGGTCCGATCGGATCGCCGCCGGCGAGGTACCGCCCGCACCGCCGCGGCCGAGCGGGGTTGAGAGCAATCTGGTGCTGACGATGTGGGAATGGGCCAACGAGACGTCGTATGTGCACGACGAGGTGACGACCGACAAACGCGACCCGACCGTCAACGCGAACGGTCTGGTCTACGGGGTTTCGATCACCCAAGACACGCTCGTCATCACCGACACCGCGACGCATCAGTCTCTCGAGCTCCAGATTCCGTTGCGGGAGCCAACCGAGATGGTGCCGTCGATGTTCCCGACCGCCGCCGGATTCGAACCGTCTCCCTATTGGGCCGAGGAGATCATCTTCGACGCGCCGGCCAACCCGCACAATCCGATGATGGATGCGCGCGGGCGGGTGTGGCTCACGTCGACGATCCGGCGCCGCGACAATCCCGACTGGTGCAAGGAAGGGTCGGCGCATCCCTCGGCCGCCTACTTTCCGGTCCCGCGCAGTGGTCGCCAGATCTCCGTCTACGATCCCGACGCGCAATCGTTCCAGCTGATCGATAGCTGCTACGGCACTCACCACCTGCAGTTCGGCGAGGACGCCAACAATACGCTTTGGTTCAGCGGCGATCCGAACGTGGTCGGGTGGCTCGATGTGGAGCGGTACGACGAGACCGGCGACGAACGGCGCTCGCAAGGCTGGTGCCCGACCGTGATCGACACCAACGGCGACGGACGGATCACCAAGCCGTGGAACGAGCCGGGCGACGATGTCGACCCGTCACGCGACACGCGGTTACGCGGCTTCGCCTACGGCATCATCGCAAACCCGACCGATGACTCGGCGTGGATCGCCCGCACCGGACCGTTCCCCGGCCGGCTCGTGAGGCTCGACCGCGGCGACCATCCGCCCGAGACCTGCATGGCCGAGGTGTACGAGCCGCCGTCGATTGAGAATCCGGCGGTGGACCGCGCGCAGACCGGCCACGCCCCGCGTGGCGTCGATGTCGATCGGAACGGGGTGATCTGGACGGCGCTCTCGGGGAGCGGCCACATCGCGAGCTTCGACCGGAGCAAATGCCGCATCCTGAACGGACCCGCGGCGACCGGGCAACACTGTCCCGAGGGGTGGACCTTGTATCCGACGCCGGGGCCCCAGATGAAGGGGGTCGACGACGCCGGCAGCGCCGACTATCACTACTACAACTGGGTCGACCAGTTCGACACGCTTGGGTTGGGGGCCAACGTGCCGATGGCGCCTGGGTCGGGCTCCGACTCGCTGCTCGCACTGCTCCCGGAGACCGGCGAGTGGGTCGTGCTCCGCGTGCCGTATCCGCTCGGCTTTTTCGCGCGCGGGCTCGACGGGCGAATCGACGACCCGAACGCCGGCTGGAAAGGGCGTGGTCTTTGGGCCAACTACGGGTCGAATCTGAACTGGCACATCGAGGGTGGCAAGGGAATGCAGAGCTCGGTCATTCACTTCCAGCTCCGGCCGCACCCGTTGGCGAACTGACACGGGTCTCGCGCGCGGGGCGTCATGAAAGCTTCCGATCTCTTCGTTCGCTGTCTCGAAGCAGAAGGCATCGAGTACATCTTCGGCGTGCCGGGAGAGGAGAACGCCGACTTCGTGATGTCGTTGGAGTCGTCAGACTCGATTACGTTCGTCCTGACGCGGCACGAGCAAGGTGCCGCGTTCATGGCCGAGGTCTACGGCCGCCTCACCGGTAACCCGGCGGGGTGTTTGGGCACGCTCGGCCCGGGCGCGACGAACCTCATCACCGGCGTCGCCGACTCCAACATGGACCGCGCCCCGATGCTGGTGCTGACCGGTCAAGGCGCCACGGGACGGCTGCACAAGGAATCGCATCAGGCAACGTCGAGCGCGGCGTCACCGTTCGCGCGGCGCGCGTGACGGTGGCGGCACCGGCGCGGATTGGCGGTGCCCTGACGGCGCATGTTCGCGATGCCGACAATGTCGACGTCGCGCCGGGGGCAACGGTGGCGGGTGGCACCGACGTGCGGGTGGCGGAGTCTCCGGAGACGCGCAGCAAGTATCTGACCGTCTCGTTCTACCTCGGGATCGTGTTGCGGATCGCCGCGGCGTTTCTCACCGGGTGGCTCCTCTTCGGGCTTGCGCCGCGGTTTGCCGATGTGCGGCTCGACACGACCGTCGCTACCTTCAAGACGGTGGGAATCGGCTTCCTTTGTGTAATCGCCGTGCCGGTCGGCGCGCTGAACGTCGCCGTCACGGTGGTCGGACTGCCGCTCGCCGTCATCGCGGTCTGGCTCTGGCTGGCCGGCCTCGTGGCGGTGTACGTGGCGGCCAACCTCCCGTTGATCGGGCGGGTGATCAATGTCGCGGTGACGATCGCGGGGATGGGTGTCCTCTTCACGCAGCTGGTCGCGTGGTATCGAGAGCTGGCGGCACCGCAGACGGTAGCGAGGTAGGCAGCGCGTCCTACCGCGCTCCGTCGGCCGCCGCCGCTTCTCTCGCCTCCATGGCACGCGCGCCGGTGAGCGAGCTCGGCATCGAGTAATTGCCCTCGTGGCACGCATACTCGTAGAGCGGCTCGTCGGTCCGCGTCATTGGCACGTGTGCGGTCCACGGGCCGGTCCAGCTCGTCGGATCGCTGACCGTGAACGCGTAGAGCAGCGTGTCGGCATCGACGCGCGTGAAGCGCTCGACCAGACGCAGATTGGCGCTTGAGCCGTTGAGTGAGGTCTCCCCAAGAAAATTTCGCGTCTCGACCACCAGCGTGTCGCCGTCCCAGCTGGCGCGCGAGTCTCCGACCCATTGCCTGAGATGGGGCGGCAGGTGCGAACGCCCGTCCAATGGAATGATGCGGGCGTTGTGAACCATCTCGTTGAGGAGGACGACGTGGTCGGCGGTCTGGAACAGCTGCACGTTGTTGTTGTAGGCGCTTGGCGTCATCGGCGGCCCCGAGTTGAACCCCAGGAGGCACCGCTCCGAGATCCCGCGGTCTTCGGGACCGTGCGCGTGCCGTCCACGCAGGATTCGGCGCAGCTCCAGGCGGGCCTCGACCTCCGGCCGCACGGCAGGAATGCGTCCATTCGGTGGATCGACGACGAGCGACGTCCGCTGCTCGGCGAGCGAGTCACCCCACTCGAACCAGATGCGCAAGCTGTAGCCGACGCGCGCCTCGAGCGGGGCGTCCTCAAGCTCCGATTCGAGACCCGCCCGCTGAACCGCGAGCTGCTGTTCCCACTCAGCCGCTTCCTCTACCGTCAGCGTTTCCTTGCCGGCCAGCTCCTTGGGCCGTTCCATCGGCGTGGCCGTCGAGAAGTTCCAGACGCCTTGCAAGTCGGGGTGGCCCTCCGGTGTTCGGAGCGTCGTACCTTGGCCTTGGCTGGCGGCGCTCGTCGGCACGAACAGGACGACGGCGCACACCAGCGCCACGACGCCTACGGACCCACGGTATAGATGAGTCATGAAACCCCCTAGATTGGTCAGCTCTCAGAAATCCGATACAGCCGCGAGACCGTCCGGACGATCAAGCTACCGTTCGCCACCGCCGGCGTCGCCAACGTCCATTCGTTCAGCGGGTTGGTGCCGAGGAACTCGAACTCGGGACCCGCCTTGACGACGTAGGTATCGCCCTCCTCGCTGATGGCGAAGATCTTCCCGTTGTAGGCCCAGGGCGACGCCGTAAACAGATTGCCGCCGCGGGCCAGGCGCTGGCGGGGATAGACCTCTTCGCCGGTGCGCGCGTCGTAGCAGATCAAGATGCCGCGGTCGAGCAGCGTGTAGTGGTAGTCGCCGTAGACCAGTGCCGACGGGTTGTACGACCCGAGCTGCGGATGTGACCAGACGATGTAATCGTTGCTGATCGTGCCATCCGGGAGCGTGATGTCGCCGCGCGCGCCCGGACGAATCGCGTAGACTGGTCGATTCGAATCGGCGGTGTAGCCTGAGTTGATGTAGAGCAGGCCGTGGCGCGTGAACGGGGTCGCCACGTGGATGGACGACATCCCGGTGAGACTCCAGAGCTCGCGGCCATGGAGATCGTACGAACGGACCCCGCCGGTGCCGGTCGTGATCAGCTCGGTCCGGACATCGTTCTCCCAGATGAACGGCGTCGACCAGTTGGAGTCCTCGCTGCGGTTGACGCGCCAGACTTCGTCTCCAGTGGTCGCGTCAAACGCAGCGGCAAACGACTGCTCCAAGCTGTCGTTGACGATGAACACACGGTCGTCGTGGACCACGGGTGACGACGCCGTTCCCCAGCCCTGGCGCATCTTGGGCGCGTCCATCGGCACCGACCATAACGCGGTGCCGTCCAGATCGAAGGCGAACAGACCGACGTAGCCGAGGTAGACGTAGACGCGTTCGCCGTCGGTCACCGGGGTCTCCGAGGCGTAGCTGTTCTTTTCGTGCTTGGTGCCGGGCGACACGGTATACAGCGTCCGTTCCCATCGGATATCGCCGCTTTCGAAGTCGATGTCGTAGATCACCCAGCGCAACGGCGCGGACGGTGTCTCAAGGTCGTCGCCCGTCATCGGGCCGTCGAACGAGCGTGACTGGTACTGACCGAGCGGCTTGATCGTCGTTTCGACGCCGGAGGTGTTGACGGCCGAGGTGACGAAGATGTGGTCGCCCCACACGATCGGCGAGCTCCAGGCTCGCCCGGGGAGGTCGATTCGCCAGACGACGTTCTCATCCGGTCCCCAGGTGTCGGGCAGCGCGGAGTGATCTTCGGCAACCCCGCCGTTGAGGCCGCGGAACTGCGGCCAGTCTTCGGCGGCGAGCGGCGCCGATACCAGCGCGGCGAGGGCCAGCGTGAGCAGGATTCGTTGAGTCTGCACCGGCTTCTCCTAGATGTGGACGGTATCATGCGACCGAGGAGTCCTGCCATGCGTACTACCACTGCTGGTCTTGTCGCGCTCTGTTCGATGTTGCCGGTCCTCGTCCCGAGCCACGCCCAGGCCCAGCTCCCCGAGACGGTGTTTCTCGAGGAGATGACCTGGATGGAGGTCCGAGACGCGGTTGCTGCGGGCACCACGACCGTGATCATTCCGACCGGCGGTACCGAGCAGAATGGCCCGCACATGGTGCTCGGAAAGCACAACTACCTGGTGCGGCATAAAGCGGGAGAGATCGCGCGCCGACTGCGCGACGCGCTCGTCGCGCCGGTGATGGCCTACGTGCCGGAGGGGGAGCTCGACCCGCCGACCGGCCACATGCGCTTTGCCGGCACGATCACGACCCCGCAGGCGGTGTTCGAGCAAGTGCTGGAGTACGCGGTCCGAAGCCTGGCGCAGCATGGCTTCACCGACATCGCGCTGGTCGGCGACAGCGGCGGCAACCAGGCCGGGCAGCAGGCGGTGGCGGGGAGGCTCAACGGCGAGTGGGCGGACCTAAGATTAGACGCGCGCGTCCATCACCTGACCGCCTACTACCCGGGACCCGGCGACGATTGGCTCGTCGCCCAAGGCGAGACAGTCGAGGATGTCGGCTCGCACGCGAGCGTCCATGACACGGCGAGCCTGCTGTTCCTGAATCCGTCGATGCTCCGTCTCGACAAGCTCGGGCGCGGCGCGGCGGGCGACGGCAGCGGTCTCGTCGGAAACGCGAGACGGTCGACGGCGGAGTACGGCGAGCAGATCCTCGAGATGCAAATCGATGCCGCGGTGCAACAAATAGTAGACCTGCGTGTGAGTAGCCGCCGGTAGAAGCCTTGCTCGTAAGTTCCGGTTCGAACCTGCAAATGCGGTCTTGGCGCTTACCTCGGGTCGTTCACCTCGAAGTAATCGTCGATGAAGGCGTCGACGATCTGGAGCACGATTCGCTCCACCTGCGGCAAGTTGCCTTCGCCCACCGTGCCGAGGCCGTCGAGGTCCCAGGTGTCGACGAAGGCCCGCCGCTGGTTCCCTTCGATGGTCACGAGTTGTTGCACCGATACCCGCACGCAGTAGGCGAAGAGCCCGGTCGCGCCGCGGTGCGTCGACACCCGCACGTAGAGGTCGCCGGCCTGGCGTGATCGCCCGAGCGGCACCCCTCGTTCCCGCAGCTGTGCCTGCACCGAGTCCTCGATCAGCTGTCGCGTCAGACCGGCCGCCTCCGCGTCGGCGGAGACATCGTCAACAAAGAGGTTGATCTCGCGCAGGTCTGACAGATACTCGACTTCATCATCGTTTTGGGCAAGCGCCGTCATCGTCGTCAGGGCCACGCAGGCAACCGTCGTCAGTGTCAGCGTGGCGATGCTCCATTTCTCGTCTGTCCGCATGTGTCTATCCTTCAGGAAGCGCGCCGAGGTGAAGAACTCCATGAGCAACAGCAGACGCATCTCGTAGTGACGGCCGACTGGGCCGATGAAGTAACGCATGGCCGGGTAGTCCCGGAACGAGTCGGCGAGCACGTCGACCGCGTCGGCCATCCGACGCGGCGGCAGGGCAATGACCCTCACCGCCGGCGGCGCGGGTGTGGACCGCATCACCGATTGATCATAGAGCAATGGTTCAGCTGTTCGATTCCGGCCCCTCAGTCGTTGATATAGACGGTGCCACCCGCCGGTGGCACGGCGCAGGATAGAGGTGAGACATGGCACAGACGCAGCGGATCGTGAAGGTATTCTGCACACAAGAGGAGCAGGCCGAGCTATCGCGCACCCACGACACCATCGAGTCGTATGACAGTTTCGTGCTCCGCCGGCTGGCGTCGAAAGAGGTCGCGCGCGTCAGCCGGGCTTTCCCGACCCAGGACATCACCGATCAGTTCCGCATCGAGCTGGGGGCGCGCACCATCGACACCGGCAGGCCGCGGGTGGTGTCCGGCGGCGCCACCAGGTCGCATGGCGCCTACCGCGGCGTCGCCGTGCTGTCGGCGAAGCCGCATCACCACTTGATCCAATTCGTTGGTCCGATTCAAGGAGTCGTGGATCCGGCGTCTCCGGCGCTTGGGAGCGGAACCCCTGGAGCCGTTCAACGGCCTCACCTACATCGTCAGGGCCACGCCGGCCGGCCTTTCCCGCACCAAGAAGATGGAGGGTATCCTCACCGTCGAGTTCTTCGGCAGCGCCGACCTCAAGAACGTGCCGGCGGGCCGTGCGCCGCGCCGGCGCACGGGTCGTGAGCGTCGACGAGAAGGCGGCGATCATGACGGTCGATATCGGGAGCGCGCGGCCTGCCGCCCGGAAGGCGGTCGATGCGATCTCGGCGATTCACCGGGGTGCGCGCGGTGCGCAGCCGGGCCCTGAAGCGGACGTCCAACGACGTGGCCGTCGGCATCATGAGCACCCGCCGCGCGACCCGTCCCTCGTTGGGGTTGACCGGCCGGGGCGAGATCGTTGCGGGCTGCGACACGGGGCTCGACACGGGAGACGCGGCCACAATCCACCCTGACTTTGTCGGCCGCATCGTCCGCATCGAGAGTTATCCGGTACCGACGGACCTTGCACGCTGGATCGACAACCCCGGAGGCGACGATGGAGCGTCGGACGTCGACAGCGGGCACGGTACGCACGTAGCCGGGTCGGTGCTCGGATCCGAAGCCGCGAGTCGGCAGATCCCGGGGCAGGCGCAGATCAGGGGATTGGCGCCCGCTGCCCGGCTGGTGTTCCAGGCGGTCGAGCAGGAGGTGGAGTGGAAGTCAGCTGACGATGAGCGACGATTCGGGCGGTATGGGTTGTGGGGGATTCCCGATGACCTGGCGGTCCTCTTCTTGAGTGCGTACCGGCGCGGCGCGCGCATTCACTCGAACTCGTGGGGCGGTGGCGATCCCGGGGAGTACGACGCGCAGTCG
Organism: Vicinamibacterales bacterium; assembly: GCA_963662965.1. Classification (GTDB taxonomy): domain Bacteria; phylum Acidobacteriota; class Vicinamibacteria; order Vicinamibacterales; family UBA8438; genus DTWD01. The sequence goes on from OY759970.1 coordinate 3,571,828, forward strand.
CGACAGCTCGATCAGTACGTCTGGTCACACCAGGATTTCTGCGTGCTGGTCGCGGCGGGCAACGACGGCACCGATGCCGACGGCGACGGCTCGATCAATCGGATGAGCGTGACGTCGCCCGCGACGGCGAAGAACTGCATCACCGTCGGGGCGTCCGAGAACCGTCGCACCCGTTTCAACGCGCAGACCTACGGCGGCTGGTGGCCCAGCGACTATCCGCGGAGTCCCTATCGGTCGGCGCCGATGGCCGACAACCCGCAGTAAGTGGTGGCATTCAGCAGTCGCGGACCGACCAGGGACGGTCGCACCAAGCCGGATGTGGTCGCGCCCGGGACGTTCATTCTCTCGACACGGTCGCGCCGACTCGCGCCGAGCAACAACGCGTGGGCGCCGTTGCCGTCGAACCGCGACTACTTCCACATGGGCGGCACGAGCATGGCGACGCCCTTGACGGCTGGCGCCGTCGCGCTGCTGCGACAGTTCCTGCGCGTGTGGGTCTGGTGCCGGAATCCGTCGGCGGCGCTGCTCAAGGCGAGCCTGATCGCCGGGGCGACCCCGGTGAGGGCGGGGGCGGCCTCGGAGCGCGACCGCAACGACCAGGGCTTCGGCCTGGTGAATATCGACGCCGTCGTGGCGGCGCCGGCCGGAGTCGCCGTCTACTTCTTTGATGACAGTGACGGTCTGCGCACCGGGCGTCAGGACAGCTTCGGCTTCACCGTACGGTCGAGCACCAGGCCGCTTCGGATCGCCAGGGCCTACTCGGACTATCCCAGTTCGCAGCTGGTCAACAATCTCAATCTGTTACTGATTAACCCCGGCGGACGCTACTGGACCGGGAACGGCCGGGCGCCAGGCGGGACACTGCGGGCGGATACCCGCAACAACGTCGAGGTGGTCGACGTGCCTCGCCCGCGACGAGGCCGCTGGACGCTTCGCGTGGTTGGATCGAGCGTGCCCCCCGCGGCCCGCAGCGATACGCGTTCTGCCTGTCGGCCGCCGTCCGGGCCTAGGGGCCAACCTCAACCGTAGGTGGATGGCGGTGAGGAGCCGGTTTCTCCTAGCGGGCGGATCCTGATCGTCGAACAGCTTTCTTCGCTCGGACCCGGATTGTCCTCGCTCCGGGAAGCCATGCGACGCCAACCACCTGCGACAGGGTTGGCTCCAGCATGGTTACCGCGGGAAGGTCGGCATCGGCTCCATCCCGTCGCGTAGCGGCGTCCGCGCCGTGTTCATCACCATCGCCAGCAGCTGGTAGTACCCCATGATGCCGATGGTGTCGACGACGCCCTCCTCGTCGAAGTGCGAGACCATGCGCGCGTAGGTCTGGTTGCTGACGCCGTGCGTGCGGAAGAGCTCCATACAGAAGTCGTAGACCGCCGTCTCGTCATCGGCCATCCCTTCCGGGCGTCGCCCGTCGGCCAGCGCCTCGATGATGGCCGGCTTCAACCCTTCACGCGCCGCAATCGCGGCGTGCGCGCCCCACTCGTAGTGCTGCGTCCAGTGGCGTGCCGTGATCAAGATGACGAACTCGCTCAGTCGCGACGGCAGCACCGTGTTGAAGCGCACGTGGTCGCCGAGGTTGCGCGCGCGGCTCAGCACTTCGGGACTCCGGAGCAGCGGGACGAACGGGCCACCGATGCCAGTCCGGTTGCGCACCCGCTTGAATTCCTCGACGGCCGCCCGTTGCTCGGCGGTCATTTCCGACTCGGGAATCGGCGGCATCCGGTCTTGGGCCAGAGCGGTGACGCTCAGGGGCGAGGTCAGCAGCACGGCGACGAGGGCGAGCGAAACGCCCCGATCTATCTTCATGGGATTCATGGGAGACCTCCTCGCTTATGGCATCCGAACGAGCTCGACGCGTCGATTTTGCTGACGCCCTTCGTCGGTGGCGTTGTCGCCGACCGGCTGGTCGGCGCCGAAGCGGTTCGGGATGAGCCGGCCTGACGCGACGCCGTACAACGTGAGCGCGCTGACGACTGCCTGGGCCCGTTCCTGCGACAGCTGCCGGTTGCGGTCGGCCAAGCCGGTCGAGTCGGTATGACCCTGCACCTCCAACCGCAAGGCCGCGTCGGCCTTGAGGAGGGTGGCGATCGTATCGAGCACTTCGCCGCTGCCCGGACGGAGATCGGCACGGTCGACATCGAAGAGGATGCCGTAGACCGCCACCCGGCCGTCGCGGTTCAGCGCCTCCAGCATCGCGTCGGCATCGAACTCGACGCTGAGGTCGATGCCGGCCTCGTCGATGATCTCGAACTCGTACCTACCGTTACGCCGGGCGTCGAGGCGGCACCAGGTGACACCGCCACCCGGACGGACGACCCGGAAGAGGAGCCACGTCGCGCTGCGGTTCAAGACCTCGCCGTTGATACGGATTGTCTCGGATTCGTGGTTGGCGATGATCTCGTCCAGACTCGTGTTCTGGTCCTGCAGCTGATACTCGAGATGCCACCGCTGGCCTTCGATCTCATCGCATACCGACCGCCCACCGTCCGGCCGGTAGTTGACCGTCAGCCGGCCGAACCCTTCAACCGTCGAGGAATCGCTCGGCGTGGCGCCCCTCATCGGCTTGATGACCGGGTGTTCGGGTGGCGAGTCGTCGTCCTGCCCCGCCTCTACGAGCGCCCCACCGGTCACGACGACAAGCGCGGCCAGGGCCGCTCGGGAGAAGCCGAGGCCGAATGTGACGCCGGCGGTCGGATATCGAGTGCGGGTTGCCGTCACGGCTGAGGGGTTCTTTCCGGATCGGACGCCAGACGGGGGCGCACCACGCGATTCCACCACATAAGTGTACCGGTGACGAACAAGAACGGCGGTACGAGCCCGATGATGAACCACAGGATCTTTGTCGCCGCGCCGCCGAAACGTCCAAAGTGAACGTAGGCGATCCAGTAGAGCACGGTATCGACCGCCCGTGGCTCAAAGGTTTCTTCGTCGAGCGGCTCGATGGCGTCGGCCACGATGTTGAACGGCTCCGGAATCGTCAGGTAGATGCCGGTGACGCCCCACATCAAGACGAACAAAACGAACCAGACGCCGAGCGCGCTGTGTAGGCTCCAGTTGAAGCGCCGCCAATTCGCTCGCCAGTCGACGGTCAGGCTTCGCGTCCACGTGTGTACGCCAGGCCACCAGATCACAGCGCCGGTGATCGCGAGCAACGTCAGGACGATGGAGCCGATGCCGTTCACCCGACGGCCGGTTTCTCCGAACAGCAGGTTGTCATGGAGGTCGAGCAGCCAGGTGGTCAACCGATACGGGATCGGCAGTCGATGCCCGAGGTCGGCACCGGTGTACGGGTCGAAGAGGAGCTGTGTCGGGGCGCCGTCTCGGTTGAGCGTCACGGTGGCGGCCCGCGACGGATCCTCCCGCAGGATCACCCGCGCCACGCGATGGTCCGGATATGCCTGTCCTGCGACTTCCGTGAGCTGCTCCTCGGTCATCCGCTCGCCCACGACCGTGACGAAGCGCGGCTCGGGCTCGTAGGTCTGACGTAGCTCGCTGCGGTAGATCAGCACGCTGCCGCTGACGGAGATGGCGACGATGTAGAGGCCGACCGTCAGTCCGGACCAGAGGTGGATTTGGAAGACCGCTCGTCTCACCCAGACGGTTTGCGGTTGCCGAATCCACCGTGCGAGAAAGGTCATCGCATCGCCACCCACTCGACCGTTCGGCCGCCGGTCGTCACCGTCCCGAGAATCGTGTCAGCGTTGACATTGACCTGCCCCCGATACGTCGAGCTCCCGGCACGAAACACCACGTCGTGCCCCGTCAGGCGTCCGCTCGAGATCGCGATCTCACGCTCGTCCCGCCGCACCGTGCCCGACACCATCTGGAACACCTGATCGAGGACGAGCTCACCGTCGGCATCGCTCCAGGTCCCCCCGACCTGCGTCGGCACGATCCAGAGCAACGCCGTGCAGAATCCGGGACACGGATCGAGCTGAACGGTCTCATCCGCCACCCAATTGCCCATGTCCCAGGTGTTCGACACGATGCGTGTCCCGGGGACGAGGTCGAGCAGCGTCGGTCGAAGCTTCAGATTCAGATCGGGGAGGAGAAACATCGTGATGACGGACGCGTCGCTCAGGTCGACGTCGAACAGGTCGGCTTCGACGAACGTGGTGCGGGCGCTCACGCCGGCGGCGCCGGCTCGCTCCTGCGACAAGGCGACCAGCCCGGCGTCGTATTCGACGCCGATGGCGTGGGCGCCGCGCTCTGCCGCTGCGATCACCGTCCGCCCATCGCCTGACCCGAGGTCGACCAGGCGGTCATCGGCGGTGACGTCCGCCAGCGTCAGCATCGTGTCGATCAGCTCGGCCGGCGTCGGTACCCACTCGACATCCTTGCCGTCCTGTCCGACGGTTGGCCGGTCTTGCGGTGTAAAGGGACGCGCGGGCGGCGCGGCGACCAGCGTGCCGGCCCAGATCACCGCGACGGCGGCGGCGGCCACGAACGACCACCGCGTCCCTCGAAGCAGGATTGCGTGACAACGCGCGGAGGTCACGGTAACGCCGGCGGCGCCGTCGCTATTACTCCCCCCTCTGCTCGACCACGCGGGCGCCGCTGAGGGTCCCCTCCATCCCGTAGTTCCCTTCGTGACAGGCGTACTCGAACATCGGGAGGTCGCTCTTGCGCATCGGCAGCTCGACCGACCAGGGCGCGGTCCAGGTCGTCGGGTCGGTGACGGTGAAGCTGTAGAGCAGCGTGTCGTCGCCGAGGCGCCGGAACCGCTCGACGAGGTCGAGGTCCTTGGTCGAGCTGCGGAAGCTGGTTTCGCGCAGGAAGTTTTTCGTCTCCACCACGAGCGTGTCGCCTTCGTAGTGTCCGCGTGACACGCCGGTCCAGAGCGGCACCGTCCCGTGGTCACTGCCGTCGAGCGGGACGATGCGCGCGTTGTGCACCATCTCGTTGAGAATGACCACATGGTCGGCGGTCTGGAAGATCTGCACGTTCATGTTGTACGCCGCCGGCAACATCGGCGGGCCGGAGTTGAATCCGGTGATGCAGCGTTCCGCGAGCGAGCGGTCCTCGGGACCTTCGCTCGCCCGTTGGCTAATCCGCGCGGTTTCTCGCCGTCGAGCCGCGCCGGTATCAGTCAGGGCCGGGAGCTGACCGTCGGACGGGTCGACGACGAGCGAGGTCCGACGGGTCTCGACCGCTGTCGTGCCGCGGTCCCACCAGAAGTCGTTGTACGCCAAGCGGAGGTCGGCGCTCTCGCGCGTGCCGTTGACAACGGCCCGGTCGGTCGTCGTGTCCTCGCGATTGAGGTCGGCGTTGTTCGCGAGCACGCGTTCCTGCTCGTAGGCGGCGACTTCCTCCTCCGTCAGGAACTCCTTGTCGGCAAACGCCTCGGGCCGCTCGAGCGGCGTGACCGTGCGGAAATCCCACACCCCTCCCAGGTCGGGGTGTCCGTCCGCCGTGCGGAGCGAAGCCGCGCCGCCAGACTGCGCCGCGACGGGCGCGGCGGTGATCAGCGCGAACGCGCACACCAGCGCGAGTAACGGGAGTGTTCGCTTCATCATGAGCCTGTACCTCGTGGGAAAATGTTGGTCCGACTGTAGCATGACTCTGGCTCGCCTTGCGTTCGGCCAGAGTGGCGTCTATCGTGGTCGGCACAGGAGGTGTCTATGCGTCGCGGCAGTGTTGCAGTCTTTGCTCTCCTACTCGTGGTTACGGCCTGGGCGGTCGGTCCGGCGTTGGCTCAGGACACCTATACGGCGCCGCGGAATGCCGAGGGGCAGCCCGATCTGTCTGGGATCTGGGCCAACAACCGCGCGACGCCGCTGCAGCGCCCCGAGCAGCTCGCCGGCAAGACGACGCTGTCCGATGAAGAGCTCGCCGAGCTGACCTCGAAGATCCAGGAATTTCGAGACGCCGAGCAGGCCGGCGATCTGCTCGGCGACCGTCTGATCCAGCAGGCGCTCGGCGACTCCAAGTACCAGGATTTCGACGTCGTCACCGGCAACTACAACGCCTTCTGGTTGGTCGAGCGTCAGCTCGACAATCGCACCTCGCTGATCACAGACCCGCCGAACGGCCGGATTCCGGCGCTCACCGCCGACGCGCAGCAGCGCAGCGCGGAGCGTCGGGAGTACTCGGCGGCGCATCCGTCGGACGGGCCAGAGGACCGGAACCTCGGCGACCGATGTCTCCATTTCGCGGCGCCCCGGATCGGCTCCGGATACAACAGCTACCTGCACATCCTGCAGACGCCCGACCACGTGGCGATCTTCCAGGAGATGGGACACCAGGTCCGGCCGATTCCGCTCGACGGGCGAGACCACGTCAGTGATGACATCCGTCAGTGGGTGGGTGACTCGCGCGGACGGTGGGAGGGTGAGACGCTCGTGGTCGAGACGCGGAACTACTCGACGGAGACCCGCTTCAACGGTGCGTCCGAGCACCTGCATCTCGTCGAGCGGTACACCCGGATCAGTCCGGACGTGCTGAAGCACGAGATCACGCTCAACGATCCCAACACGTGGAAGGAGCCGTGGACCGTCGAGCTGCTCCATACCGCCACCCGGGACCCGATCTTCGAGTACGCCTGTCACGAAGGGAACTACTCGATGCCGGGCATCCTGGGTGGCGCGCGACTGGATGAGCAAGAAGAGGCCGGCCAGTAGCGATGCGTCGCGACGGTCATCGTTCCCGTTGCGCTCCGCTCGTCCTGGTAGTCGCGCTCGTCGCCGGGTGCGGCGGGAGCGAGCCGGCACCGGCTCCGGCGGCGGCTGACGCTGAAGCCGCGGTGCCCGAGGCGTCGTCGCTCAAGCTCTACGTCTTCGAGTGCGGTCGCCTCCGGTTCGACACCGTCGAGCGGTTCAATATCGCCGACGACGAGACCGAGGTCCGTGAGCTCGTAGTGCCGTGCTACGTCGTCGATCATCCGGATGGGACGATGCTCTGGGACGGCGGCCTGCCGTCGTCAATTGCCACCGATCCAGACCGGGACGACGAAGGATGGGCCGACAACGCGAGGCTCGACCGGACCCTCGCCGCGCAACTGGCCGACTACGACCTCGGCTTCGACCTCGCATCGCTCGACTACATGGCGTTCTCGCACATTCACTACGACCATGTCGGCGTGGCCAACGAGATCACCGGCGCCACCTGGCTGGTGCAGCAGGGCGACTATGACGCCGCCTTCGCCGAACCGGTGACCGTGCCGGCGGTGCAACCGGAGCTGCTGACGAACCTCCCCCATGCTGAGCGGATGATCCTGACCGGCGACCATGACGTGTTCGGCGACGGTCGCGTGCGGATCGTCTCCGCGCCCGGCCACACGCCGGGGCATCAAGTCTTGTTCCTCGATCTCGAAGAAACCGGTCCGCTGGTGCTATCCGGTGACCTCTATCACTTCCGGATCAGTCGCGAAGACCGGCGGGTGCCGGTGTTCAACGTCGATCCGGAGATGAGCCTCGAGTCGATGGAGAAGGTGGAGGCGTTCGTCGCCGAGGAGAACGCGACGTTCTGGATCGAGCACGACCTCGCGCTGTTCGAGACGCTCCGAACGGCGCCCGAATTCTATCAGTAGACGGGGCTGACTGCCCCGGACCCCGTCGCGGTCACTCGCGGGGGCCGAGGCGCCGCTCCGTGCCCGCGGGGGCGCGCTGTGCGCGCCCCCCGCCCTCTATCGACGCTCGGCGTCGTATGGCGCGCCGGTGCCGGACGAGCCCATGAAGAACTTGCGGCCGTCCTCGAACGTAAGGTCCCGCGCGTTGGCCCGTGCGGTCCGGTCCTTGCTCTGATACCCGTCGACGACGACCACGGTGCCGGGCTGGACGTAGTCCCGCCTCAAGCCGCGGCGCAGCAGCGTATTTGGCGTGCCGCCTTCCACCATCCACACTTGCTTGGTGCCGTCATCTTCGTTGGTCACCTCGATGTGGATCCAGGTGTGCGGGTTGACCCACTCCACCTTGACGATCGGGCCCTTGAGCAAGATGGGGCGGTTCGGGTCGAACTCGGCGCCGAACGCATGGTGGGCGATCACCGGGACGCTGGTCACGACCACAGCCAAGAGGCCGGCGGCCAGGAGGCAGAGCGTCGTGCGTGAGGAACGTGGCTGTGTGAGCATCGGGTTCACCTCGAAGTACCTTCCTGGACTGTTATTTTCCCTGGACCTTACCGTCGCGAACGTCCTGTTCCAGAATGCGTGCCCCGCCGAGAATGCCGCGGAACGAGTAATTCGCTTCGTGGCAGGCGTATTCGTAGACTCGGTCGCTGCTGGTGGGCCAGACGTATTCACCGCTCCACGGCGCGGTCCAGACGTTCGGATCCGCGACCGTGAACTCGTAGCGAAGCGTATCGGCGTCGAGGCGTGTGAGCCGCTCCACCACATGGAGGTCGCGCGTCGCCTGGCGCAGCGCCGGTGTGTCGTTGAAGTTGGTGGTGTCGATGACGAGCGTATCGCCCTCCCAGTGTCCGACCGAGTCGCCGAGCCAGCCGCGGATATCCGGTGGCGCATGCGCCTGGTTCATCCGGACGATGCGCGCGTCGTGCACCATCTCGATCAGGATCATGACGTGGTCGTCGGTTTGGACGATCCGCTTCAGATTATTGTAGAGCGCCGGTAGCATCGGTGGCCCGCCGGTGGAGCTAAAGCCAAGGAGGCAGCGCTCGGCGAGCGGCCGGATTTCCGGGTCGTCGTAGGGGCCGGGCGCGTCCGGCCCGTTCTCGATCATCCACCACGCGGTGCCGGAGTTTTCACGTCGACGCAGCGCCCGCGCCTCAGAGCGCCGCTGGCCCGCGTCCGTCAGCGGGGGCTGCCGACCGTTGGGCGGATCGACGATGATCGACGTCGGGTATTGGCCGTCGACCAGCAACCGCGACGAGCCGCGGTCGATCCAGAAGGTGTTGTACCCGCCGACGTTGCCGGCCGCACCCGGGGAGCCGTCGCCGCCGTCCGGCGGTGCCTCCCGGTTCGGGTTGCTGGCCGCGTTGCGCTCGAGGTGGCGATCGAACTCTTCCCGTTCGATCTCGGCCGCTTCCTCATCGGTGAGGAACGCTTTTTCGCCGAACTCGTCCGGCCGTTGGAACGGCGTCAGCGTGGCGACGTTGTACGTGCCCGACAGGTCCGGCTTTCCGCTCGGCGTGCGCGGGATGTCCTGGGCCTGGGCTTGTCCAATCGCGGGCGCTATCACGCACGCCGTGAGCGCGACCACGACTCCCCCAAGCAGGCCGCATCGGCGGTCGAATGCAGCGGGACTCTCGCCGCGGGCTGCTAGCTGGCGCATACCGCCCATCACCACCTCCATCGTCTAGAAGGGGCTGACTGCCCCGAACCCCGTCGCGGTTGCTCGCGGGCCCGACTGCCCCGCTCCGTTCCCGCGGTGGCGCGACGTGCGCGCCCCTCTAGCGGCCCTCCCGCACATCCTGCTCCAGGATTCGCGCGCCTCCCAGGATACCCCGGAATGAGTAGTTGGCCTCGTGGCAGGCGTATTCATAGACACGGTTACCGCTGGCGGGCCAGACGTACTCGCCGCTCCAGGGCGCGGTCCAGACGCTCGGATCGTCGACCGTGAACTCATAGCGAAGCGTGTCGGCGTCGAGGCGCGTGAACCGCTCCACCACATGGAGATCGCGCGTCGCTTGGCGCATGCCGGGCGTGTCGTTGAAGTTCGTGGTGTCGACAACCAGCGTGTCGCCCTCCCAGTGACCGACCGAGTCGCCGAGCCAGCTCCGGATCTCCGCCGGCGCGTGCGCCTGGTTCATCCGGATGATCCGGGCGTCGTGGACCATTTCGACCAGGATCATGATGTGCTCATCGGTCTGCACGATCCGCTTGAGGTTGTTGTAGAGGACCGGCAGCATCGGCGGTCCTCCGGTCGAGCCAAAGCCGAGCAGACAGCGCTCACCGAGCGGCCGGATCTCGGGGTCGTCATACGGACCGGGCGCGTCAGGTCCGTTCTCGATCATCCACCAGGCGGTGCCCGGATAGCGGCGGCTCGCGGTGCGTGCGTCCACGCGGGCCTGCGCCTCCGGCGTCATCGGCGGCCGCCGTCCATTCGGCGGATCGACGATGATCGACGTCCGGTACCGACCGTCGACCTGGAACGAGTCGGAGCCGCGGTCGATCCAGAAGGTGTTGTAGCCGCCGACTCTTTCGCCGACGGCCGGCGCCTCGCGATTCGGATCGCTCGCTGCGTTCCGCGTGAGGTTGCGGTCGAACGCCTCTCGTTCAATCGCCGCCGCTTCCTCCGCCGTCAGAAACAGCTTGTCGCCCAACTCTTCGGGCCGCTCAAGCGGAGTGAGCGTGGCGATGTCGTAGGTTCCCGACAGATCGGGCTTGCCGCCCGGAGTCCGTGGGATGTCCTGGGCCTGTCCGATCGCCGGCGCCACGGTCAGCACCGCGAAGGCGAGCACGGCTACGTCGCGGACGGCGAGCTGGCGTCGAGTGCCCATCACCACCGCCATTGTCTGTGCGCGCCAGACCTAGCGGTCCTCGCGCACATCCTGTTCGAGAATCCGCGCGCCGCCGAGAATGCCGCGGAACGAGTAATTGGCCTCGTGGCACGCGTATTCGTAGATTCGGTTGCCGGTCGCGGGCCATATGTACTCGCCGCTCCACGGTGCGGTCCAGACCGTCGGATCATCAACCGTGAACTGATACAGGAGCGAGTCGGCGTCGACCCGGGTGAAGCGCTCGACGACGTGCAGGTCGGTCGAGGCGCCGCCGAGCGCAGGCGTGTCGGTGAAGTTGGTTGTGTCGACGACCAGCGTATCGTCCTCCCAATGTCCTACCGAATCGCCGAGCCAGCTCCGGATCTCAGGCCCGGCATGCTCCTGATTCATCCGAACGATCCGGGCGTCGTGGACCATCTCGACCAGGATCATGACGTGGTCGTCGGTCTGCACGATCCGCTTCAGGTTGTTATAGAGGACCGGCAGCATCGGCGGACCCGACGTCGATCCGAATCCGAGGAGACACCGTTCGGCGAGCGGCCGGATCTCCGGGTCATCGTACGGACCGGGGGCATCCAGACCGTTTTCCGTGAGCCACCAGGCCGTCCCGCTGTTGGGCCGGAAGAACGCGGCGAACTCGGTCCTGCGCGCCTGAGCCTCTGGCGTGAACGCCGGCCGCCGTCCGTCGGGCGGGTCGGTGATGATCGACGTCCGCCATTGCCCGTCGATCTGGAACGCGGAGCTTCCGCGGTCCATCCAGAAGGTATTGTAGCCGCCGACCGCGCCCGCGGCGCCGGTCGACCCGTCGCCACCGACCGGGGGCGCTTCGCTCGGCGGCGCACTCTCGATGTTCCGCTCTTCCGGAATCCCGAACACCGCGGCCAGGGCGACCGGTTCGCCCTGCGCGATTGCGGCGGCCTCTTCCTCGCTCAGCGTCAGGCGATCTCCGAACGCCTCTGGGCGCTGGAGCGGCGTCAGCGTCGCGGTGTCATAGGTGCCCGATAGGTCGGGCCGACCACTCGAGGTTCTCGGCACGTCCTGCGCGTGCACGGCATTGGCCATCGCCAGAACAAAGCCGAGGACCACGACGACGGCGAGCTGATAACTGCGCATAGGTTTCTCGCGTTTTACCGTGGCAGTGGGTTACGACGAAACTCCCCGAAGAGGAGCTCTTCGACGAACTCGACGCACTTGAAGTCCATCAGCCGCGCCCCCTCCTCGATACGTCGATAGAGCGGCATGCTGATCGTCCATGGCTCGGTGAAGACGTTCGGGTCTTCCATCGTCGCTTCGTACTGCAGATGGTTCGGGCTGATCATCGTGTAGCGCTCGGTCACGACGAGCTGGTTGGTATGGTGGCTGCCCGCACGGTCGAACCAGGTCTGTTCGCTTTGCCCGGTCACCTCGACAACGAGCGTATCGCCTTCCCAGCGTCCAACCGACTGGCCCATCCACGAGTCGGTTTCGGCCGGCCCGACGTCCTGCAGATAGACGTCGCGCACCGCTCCGGCAAACTCGTAGGCGATGAAGACGTTGCTCTCGTTCTGAAAGATCTGGAACGGGAACGGCAGGTAGGTCGCGCGCGGCACGCCCGGCATGTAGCATTTGATCTCGGGATCGCGCTCGACCCAGTTCGCCTGATTCTCTTCCTTGAGCGCCCGCGCCTCGGCGGTATAGGGGATCCGGCCACCGTCCTTGATCACGCCCATGCTGCCGGGCACCGCGCCGACCGCGCCGAGCACGAGCACCGGCACGTCGGGCAGCATGCTACGCGGCCCCTCGCGCTGTTGCATCGCTGAGCGGGCGATGTGCGGCTCGATGCCGTAGTTGGCGGCGTTCAGCGCCTGCCAGATGCCGTTGAAGTCGGGGTTGCCGTTGGCCAGACGCGGTGGCTCGAAGTCGGCCGATAAACCCTGAACGTGGACCGGTAGGGTGGCGACACTGAACACGAGGGCCAGCGTCGCCGCGCTCAAGAATCTCGTCATCGGTTACGTTCCTCCGGCGTGCGAGCCCCCCCCTGGGGCCGCGCCGCTCATTGTACGCGCTGGGGCGACTCCGGGCTACGACTCGCTTCTCCCCGCCAAGAGCGCCGCCGTCGCCGCCCGCGTCATCAGCGCGACATACCGCCGGCGCGAGTACCCGAGGTCCATCACGAGCTCTTCCCAGACCTTGACGGAGGCCTGCGCGGTCAGCCAGTCACCGGCGCTTCGTCGCGTCCATCCAGGGCCGAGCCGCCGCCATTCCGCCAAGCGGCGCGCGATCTCGTAGGCCCCCTGTCGTCGATGCGCGAGCCGGTCGTTCCAGGCTCTGGCCACCTCCGGATCACTGCGCCGCATCGCATCGGCCGCCCGAACGACCGCGTAGAGGAGCGGATTGTAGGTCGCCAGGAATTCAGCGTTGCGCTTCAACAGCTCTTCCGCGGAGCGGGCTCGACGGAGCGGCTGGAGATGGCGCTCGAGGTCGAGCCGGTCGTCGACGTGCCGCGCGGTTGCGACCAGGAGCTCCGCTCGACTCCGGAAATGCAGATAGATGGCCTGCCGCGAAACGAACGAGAGCTGGGCCACGCGTTTGACATTGATCACGTGTGGTGGTGATTCGTCCAGGGTGGCCACCGCCGCGTCGAGGATGCGCGTGCGGGTATCGCGGTCACTTGACACTGTGTCAAGTTACCTGAAGGGGGCGGGCGATGCACGTAGCGGTGGGTGGAATCCGTGGGGCCGTGGTCGCGGCGAGCGTTGTCAGTGCTTGCGGTGCGCCAGAGCTGGCCTCGATCAGCATCTACGACACCCGCCCAGACGCCACGGTGTTGCGCGACGTGACGGTGTTCGACGGCGCTGGTCGAACGTTGCTGCCCGGATTGATCGACAGCCATGCCCATCTCTTCTCGGCCGGCGAGAAGTCTGGGCCACCGCCGGATCCCGAGGTGATCGCTCGGTCCTTTCTGTACGCGGGGGTGACGACGGTGCTCGTCGCGGCAAGGCTCGGGGATGAGACGGCGCTTCGGGACGCCCAGCGCGCCGGTGAGGTGGTGGCGCCGAACTTGTACACCGCGGGCCACGGACTCACCGCCCCGGGCGGCCATCCGATTTGCCTGCTGCGCGCCATGTTGCCATGGCCCGTCTCATGGTTCGCGATCCGCGACGTGTCGACGGCAGCCGACGCGGCGTCGGCGCGGGACCGCGTGGACGCCACGATCGCCGAGGACGACCTCGACTTCTTCAAGATCGTCTACGACGATCTGCCGTCGGGTTCGCCGCATCTGTCACGAGAGGCGCTCGTCGGCGCCATCGAGGCCGCGCGGAAGCAGGGTGTTCGCGCGATCGTGCACGCGACGACGCCGGACGATGCGTTGACGGCGGTCGAGGCAGGCGCCTCGTTTCTCGTCCACGTGCCGCAGCGCGGTATCCTGACCCAGGAGTAGGCGATGTCGCTCGTCGCCGCTGGTATCCCGCTCGTGACGACCATACGGTTGATATCGGCGACCGAGGAGTTGTCGACCGAGGGACCGTTGCCGCTCGAGCGCGCGATGCACGGTGCAAACCTCTTCGATCCCTGAATCGCCGACCCGCGGTAGAACTTGCCGGGATTCTCGGAGGAGATTGATCGTCGACAGGCCGAGGTGACGCGTGAGGTGGCGCACAACCTCCGCACGCTGCATGCAGCCGGGGCCCGGCTCTTCGTCGGCACCGATTCAGGCGTGCACGGCGTGTTTCCCGGATCGTCGCTGCATCGTGAGATGCGGCGGCTCGTCGAGCTCGGGATGTCGCCACTCGAAGTGCTGCACGCGGCCACGAGCACGCCCGCGGCGTTTCTCGACCGCGCCGGCGGCTTCGGGAGGGTCAGCCGGGGCAGCGAGCCGACCTGCTCCTCGTCCGAGGAGATCCGACGGTCGATATCGAGGCGCTCGCGGAGATCGAGGGCGTCTGGTTGGCCGGAACCCGCTTGAACCGTCACGGGCTGTAGCCCCGTCTATCTCCTCACAAACCTCTGCACCCGTTTTCCCTCGAGTGTTTCCCCGACGTAGATATTGCCGTCCGAATCGACCGCCAAGCTGTGGGCGGCGGTGAAGCCGCCGGCCTGGTGCCCGCCGAAGCCGATGGTATTGACGATCGACAGATCGTCACGCGAGATCACCCAGATCTTCGCGTTCATTCCATCGATGTTGTACAGGTACTGCTGAGCGGCATCGGGCGAGAAATCGACGTCGAACGCCGACCCAAAGCCGCGCGTCCGCGGCGCCATCATCACCTCGTTGATGAAGGTGCCGTCACGCTCGAATACCTGAATCCGGTCATTGATCCGGTCACAGACATACAGCAGGCCGTCGTTCGACAGCGTCGCGCAGTGGACCGGCCGGCCGAACTGCTGCGACAGCTCGGCGTCGGGGTCGTAGGTATACGGATCGTCGGTTGGCACGTTGCCGTAGGCGCCCCAGTGTCGCTTGTACTCACCGGTGTCGGCGTCGAAGATGGCGACGCGCCGGTTGCCGTACCCGTCGGCGATGATCACCTCGTTCGTCTCGGGGTCGACGTCGATTTCGGCCGGCTGGCCGAAGTTGGCGGTGTCGTTGCTGCCCTGGCCCTGTCCGTGCGCGCCGATCTGCAGCAGGAAGTCGCCGCTCTTCGTGAACTTGAGGATCTGTGCGTCCTCGCCGCCGCTCCCGCCGAGCCAGACGTTGTCCAGATGGTCGATGAAGATGCCGTGCTCGGAATCAGGCCACTCGTAGCCATCGCCGGGACCGCCCCAGCCCTGCACCACCTCGCCCTCTTGGTTGAACTCGAGAACCGGCGGCGCGGGGCGACAACATTCCGCAAGCGGCGGGTCCGCGTCGGCGCCCGCTTCCTGCGGCGTCAGGCTCAGCGGGCGGTGGACGATCCAGATGTGGTCGTTCGAGTCGACGTCGACGCCGACGACGTTGCCGAGCGTCCAGTTGTTCGGGAGCGGCTGCGGCCACATCGGGTCGAATTCGAAGTTGGTGCCGTCACCTAGCGGGCCGGTGGCCGCCATCGCATCGGCCGCGCCATCCTCGACGGGGGCCGACGCGGGCGCGCCGTCACCGCAGGCAACGGTCATGGTCAGGGCGGTCACGAGCGCGGCGCTCAGAATGAGTCGGGTTCGACCGGGTCGCTTTAGTGGTGCCATCGTGCTTATCGCCTCCATGGACTACGTTCGTGCCTATGCTAGCCGACCGCCATCGCACCGACCACCAGAAACGGCTCGACGCCGGTCGAGACCGCCTCCGGCAGCGGTGTATCCGGCGGCTCGTGGGACAGGTCCACCCCGCACGCAAAGAACCGGAGGTACGGCCGCCGGTGCTGGGTTCCATGGTCCCGGATGGTGTCCCGGAGCATCGGGTACTTCTCCTCGAGCGCGTCGAGCACCGCCCGCTGGGTCACCGGCCCGCCATCGTTACCATCAAGGTCGAGCGCCACCTTGCCCTCGATGTGAGCCAAGCTTCGGAGCGGCGGTGGCAACACGACGCGGATCATGGCAGCGTCTGGACCTCGACCGAGAACACTGCCGGCAGGTCGCGCACAATCGGCGTCCAGCTGTCTCCGGCGTTGGCCGACACGTAGACTTGCCCTCCGGTCGTTCCGAAGTAGACGCCGCATGCCTCGAGCGAGTCGACCGCCATGGCGTCGCGCAGCACGTTGGACGTAGCAGTCCTGCTGCGGCAGCCCGGCGGTGAGCGCCCCCCACTCATTTCCGCCAGTCCGGCTGCGATAGACACGCGGTTTCCCCTCGGGCGGGTAGTGCTCGGCGTTGGTCTTGATCGGCACGACGTCGAACGTCTCCGGCTCGTGCGCGTGCACGGCGATTGGAAAGCCGAAGTCGCTCGGCAGGTTGCCGCTCACCTCGCGCCACGAATCGCCGGCGTCGTCGCTCCGGAAGGCGCCGGCCGCGGAGATCGCGGTGATGATGCGTTTCGGATCGCGTGGGTCGAGCAGGATGGTGTGCAGACACAGCCCCCCCGCGCCCGGTTGCCACGCGTCTCCGGTGTCGTGTTGCCGCAGGCCGGGAAGCTCCCGCCAGGTGACGCCGCCGTCCGTGGTGCGAAAGAGCGCGGCGTCCTCGACGCCGGCATAGACGGTGTCGGGGTCGTCGAGCGTCGGCCCGAGATGCCAGACCCGCGCGAATTCCCACGGATGGGGGGTGCCGTCGTACCACTGGTGCGTACCCGGCTCGCCCTCGTAGGCAAACTCGTTGCCGACCGTGTTCCAGGTCGCCCCGCCATCGTCGGAGCGCTGAATCACCCGTCCGAACCACGACGTGTGCTGAGACGCGTAGAGCCGGTTCTGGTCGGCGGGCGAGCCGGTGACGTGAAAGATCTCCCACTCGGGGAAGTGCGGACCGGAGACCTCCCATCGCGCGCGCGCGCCGTCCGAGGTGAGGACAAACCGGCCTTTGTGCGTGCCGACGAGCACGCGGACGCTGCTCATGGCGCGTTACTGACGCTCGTCGAGATAGGCGCGCGCCGCCGCCGCGTCCATCAGCGGCACCACCTTGTCGGGATCGACGCGCACCATCATGTAGGTGATGTGGTCTGGAATGTGGGTGAATTCATGACCGGTGCCACCCGGGATGACGAAGACGTCGCCCTGTTTGAGCTCGTGCGTCGCCGGGTCCCGCACGTCCTCGGCGTTATTGCCGGGACCGTTCAGGAACTGCACGGCGCGGTTGTCGGGGGGACGGCGCACCTTGTTCACCAGATCCGCGCCAGTGAGAATGGTCCCGCCTCCGCTCATGACGACGTAGACCTCCGTGACGAGGTCGTGCTCGGCGACGCGCCCGCGCCGCTCCTCAAGTGCGCCGCGATGGGCAACCGCGATCTGGACCTTCGCCTTGCCGATGTCGATCGAGCGCACCTGTTGGTCGACGAGTCCCGATTGGCGCCCCACGAACGCGTATTCGGCCAGCTCCTCGGCCGCCACGTAGGTGGCCGGGCACATGTCGCACGACGGCTGTACGTCCTGCGCGGACAGGTGGCCCAGGGCAAAGGCGCAGATGATAGCTCCGGCAATCAGCAAAGGTCTCATGTTGGCTCTCCCCGCGGCCCACTCTAATACAGCCAGCCAGAGGCCGGCGCGATTTTGTAGGCTCACGTGCATGAGAGTCGGATTCATCGGTCTTGGCACCATGGGGCGCCCGATGGCGCTCAACGTGATGCGGCACCGTCACGATCTGACGGTCTATGCGCGGCGACCGGCGGCGCTCGAGCCGCTCGTCGAGCGCGGCGCCACCGTCGCGGCGACACCGGCCGAGCTGGCCGCCGGCTGCGACGTCGTGTTCACGATGCTCACCAGCACGGACGATGTCGAGGACGTGGTGCTCGGCACCGACGGCGGCATCATTCAGGGGGCGCGGGCCGGCACGGTCGTCATCGACACCAGCACGATCGACCCGGCGCGCACGCGTAGCATCGGTGAGAGGCTCGAGGCTTCGGGTCTTGATCTTCTCGACGCCCCGGTCTCCGGCGGGCCTCACGGGGCGAAGGACGCCACGCTGTCGATCATGGTTGGGGGGAAGGCCGAGGTGCTCGAGCGGGCGCGCCCGCTCCTCGAGTGCATCGGGACAAAGATTCTCCATATGGGCGACCAGGGCGCCGGGCAGGTGACGAAGGCGTGCCATCAGCTGCTGCTGTTGGTGACCGCGCAAGGCGTGGCCGAGTCGCTGACGCTCGCGCGGCGCGCCGGCCTCGATCCCGAGCGGGTGCAGCAGGCGATGATGGGCGGGATGGCGTCGAGCCGGGTGCTGGAATTCTTCGGTGAGCGGATGGCGCGCCGCGACTTCGCGGCCGGCATCGAGAGCCGGCTCTATCACAAGGACCTCGACATCGTGTTGCAGCTGGCGCATGCGCTCGGGGTCGCGCTTCCGGCCGGCGCTGTCACGATGCAGCTCATCAACGGCCTACACGGCCGAGGGCGGGGCGGCGACGATCTGTCGTCACTGATCACGGTGGTTGAAGAAATGGGCGAGCGGCGCGCGCGCGGCGCGTCTCAGTCCGAAGAGCCCAGCGCGTCGTAAGCCAGCTCGCGGAACCGGATGGCGAGCCCGGGGTCGAAGGGTGACACCTGCGCCAGGTAGATGCCGACGATCTCTTTCGCCGGGTCGATCCAGAATCCCGTCGAGAAAATTCCGAACCAGTTCAGCTCGCCGACTGATCCCCGCGGCGGCGAGCCAAGATCGTGGCGGTAGGCGAACCCGAGACCGAAGCCGCCGACGTCAAGCCCGTCCGGTACGCCGGTGCGACCGTCGAGGTGGTCCGACGTCATGAGATCGATGGTCTCCTGTGTCGCCAGACGGACGCCGTCGAGCTCCCCGCCGTTCAGCACCATCCGACAGAACCGCAGGTAGTCCGCGGCGGTGGAGTTGAGACCGCCGCCACCCGAGAGCAACGCCGGCGTCTCGGTGATATTGCTTCTGGGCGGTGGAGCGCTGACCCCGTCGTCGCCGCGCGGGTAGATGCCAGCGAGTCGGTCGAGCTTGTTCGACGGCACGTAGAACGCCGTGTCGACCATCCCCAGCGGCTCGAAGATCCGTTCGTGTAGGAACTCGTCGAACCGCTGGTCAGAAACACCTCGACCAGGCGCCCGAGCACGTCGGTCGAGACGCTGTATTCGAATTGGGCGCCGGGCTGGTGCTTCAGCGGCAGCGTCGCGAGAGTGCGCACCATGTCGGCGAGCGTCGCATCCGACGTACCTGATAGTTGCGCGACGACCGGCCCGTCCAGGTACATCCGATCGACCTGCGAGTTACCGAAGAGGCCGTAGGTGAGTCCGGAGGTGTGCCTCAGCAGATCACGGATCGTCATGTCGCGCTCCGCCGGCTCGATACGGAGGCTCGCGTCGCCCTCCCCGTCGCCGTCTTCCACACCGACCTCGAGGCCGCCGAGCTCCGGAATGTATGTCGACACCGGGTCGTCGAGCTCGAAGTGTCCTTCCTCATGCAGCATCATCACCGCGAAGCTGGTGGTCGGCTTGGTCATCGACGCGATCGCGAACACCGTGTCGTTCGACATCGGCCGATCACCCTCGCGGTCGCGCGATCCGAAGCTCTCGAAGAACTTCACCTCGCTATCGGCATAGAGCAGCGCGACGGCACCGGCTATCTGTTGGTTCGTGATGTCGGCGCCGATCGTGTCGCGGATCTGCGTGAGACCGGCGTCGCTGAACGTCGGAGCATCGGCGAGGGCCGCCGGCGCGACGCTGGTGGCGGTCGATGGGCCGGATCCGCAACCGACCACAGCGAAGAGGGCGATGAGTGACAGAATGCCGAACCGGCGGAGGATTCGTGTCATGGCTGCGATTCTACGTCCACGGCACGCAACGGTACAATAAACGGGCGCGCACAGCGCGCCCCCGCGGGCACGGAGCGGGGCATGGGGCCCACGCGAGTGCCCGCGGCGGGGTTCGCGCGGCTGCCGGCCCCGTCTGAAGACGATGAGCACGCTCGCCCACCCCGCACAACCGACACTGGCGACAGCCGAGAGGTCGTCCGGCGCCGACGTCTCCGTCCCTTGGTATCTCTGGGCCGTCGCGTTCGCCTCGACGAGCGTCATCGTCGGGGTCATCTGGGACATCTCGTAGC
This sequence comes from Vicinamibacterales bacterium, assembly GCA_963662965.1. Taxonomy (GTDB): domain Bacteria; phylum Acidobacteriota; class Vicinamibacteria; order Vicinamibacterales; family UBA8438; genus DTWD01. The sequence continues at coordinate 3,591,814 of OY759970.1, forward strand.
ACCGGACGATCGGGCGCGACTCGTTTTGGACGCCGGCCCACCTGGCGATCTATCTCGGCGGCACCGTGGCCGGACTCTCGTGCGGGTGGCTGGTGCTGCGGACGACGTTTGCCGGGACGGCTGACGAACACGCGGCCGGTGTGTCGTTCTGGGGCTTTCGTGGTCCGCTCGGCGCGTGGGTCTGCATCTGGGGCGCGATCGCGATGATCACGTCCGGGCCGTTCGACGACTGGTGGCACAACGCCTATGGTCTCGATGTCGAGATCCTGAGCCCGCCGCATGTGGTGCTCGCGGTGGGGATTCTGGCGATTCAGATCGGCGCGATGCTGATGACGCTTGCCTGGCAAAACAACTCGGCGTCGAACGCGCCGACGTTGCGGCGACTGTTTGCGTTCGCGGGCGGCATCCTGATCTTGATGCTGGCCACGGTCGCGACCGAAGAGATCGCGTTTCCGAATGATCAACATCGACCGGAGTTCTTCCTCGTCACCGCCGGGATCTTCCCGATACTCCTCGTCGGAATCTCCCGCAGCGCACGTTTCCGGTGGGGCGCCACCGCGGCGGCGGCGGTGTACACGGGGGCGACCATGCTGGCGATCTGGATTCTGCAGCTGGTGCCGGGCGAGCCGATGCTGGCGCCGATCCTCCGTCCGGTGGAGCGCATGGTGCCGCCGCCCTTCCCGCTCTTGCTCATCGTGCCGGCGTTGGTCATCGATCTGGTCTTGCATCGGATCCCGGCCGAGTCCGGGCGCGCTCGCCAAGTGTTCACCGCCGTCGGCGCCGGGGTGCTGGCGATGCTCGCGCTGGGCGTCGTCCAGTGGCCGTTTGCCGAGTTCCTGCTGAGCGAGAGTGCTCGCAACTACGTCTTCGGGGGCGACCTCTGGGACTACAACGTCCCGCCAGGGTCGTTCCAATACGAGTTTTGGGGGCCGCCGATGACCGTGGCCGCCGGCGGGTGGGCCGCGCTTCTGGCGATCGTCTCCTCGACGATCGGCCTCCTGTGGGGCAACTGGATGACGCGTGTCCGGAGGTAGCTAACGTGCCGTCGCTGCTCCGTCGCACCCTGCGCGTCGCCGCGATTGCCTGTGCGACGCTTGCCACCAGCGCACACGTCGGAACGTCCAATGCGTACTTCGATGGCCTGGTGGGGCCGTATGGGATCCGGGTCATCGTCCGGACCCCGGGCGTGATTCCTGGCCTCGCGCAGATATCGGTGCGTGTCACCAGCGGCGACGTCGAGCAGGTGACCGTCCGACCGCTCCGCTCCGATGTTGGCCTCGCCGGCTCGCCTCCGCCCGACATCGCGCAACCGGTTCCGGGCGACGCCGATCTGTACAGCGCCGAGCTGTGGCTGATGACCGCCGGGTCGTACAGCGTCGAGGTGACGGTCAGCGGCGCTGAGGCTGAGGGCACCACGTTTGTGCCGGTCCTGGCGGTCGCCGAGCGTCGCCTCGACATGCATCCGGCCGTGGGCGCGGCGTTGATCGGGGCAGCGCTACTGCTGTTCGTCGGCGCCGTCACGATCGTGGGCGCGGCCGTCCGCGAGAGCGTCCTCGAGCCGGGAGTCGAGCCGGACGCGAAGCGCCGCGCGCATGGGCGGATTGCCGCTGTGGCCGGCGCCCTCACCGTCGCGCTGCTGTCGTGGGGCGGCTGGACCTGGTGGGACGAGGTCGACGCGGCGTACCGTGACCGCATCTACCGTCCATGGCACATCTCCGCGGCCGTGGGGACGACGGCCGGCACTGAGACCTTGACGGTCACGGTTGACGATCCCGCCTGGCGTGGACCCGGTTGGACGCCGCTGAGGCCAGACCACGGCAAGCTGATGCACATGTTCTTGGTGAAGGCGGACGATCTTGCCGCGGTCGCGCACCTCCATCCGGTGCCGGATGGTGACGCGGCGTTCGTGGTCCCGCTGCCGCGACTCACGCCGGGCGACTACCACGTCTTCGCCGATATCGTCCACGAGTCGGGGTTCGCGCACACCCTCATCGATATGGTGCGACTGCCGGCCGCGCCCCGCGTTCGCCCCGCCGACCGCCCGGTCATGGCCGACCCCGACGATTCGTGGTCGGTGCTGCTGCCCTTCGGCGAGGCGCGCGCGGCCGAATACGCGTTGCCGAGCGGACGCACCGTGCGGCGCGACGGGGAGGCGACGTTCGCCGCCGACACCGAGACGACGCTTGGGTTTTCGGTCACGGAGGCCGACGGGACCCGCTCCGCCCTCGAGCCCTACATGGGAATGCTGAGCCACGCGGCGGTGCTGCGTGAAGACGGGTCGCTGTTCGTCCATCTCCATCCGGCGGGCAGCATCAACCTCGCGGCGCAGACCCGGTTCGAGCAGGCCGAAGGCGATGGCCGGGGCGCGGTCGCGCACCCGCGACACGTCTTGGAGCGGAACCGCGCCCCGCACGAGGTGGCGTTCCCGTTCGTCTTTCCGGACGCCGGCGCGTATCGGGTGGTCATGCAGGTGAAAACGGGTGACACGGTGGAAACGGCGGCGTTCGACGTCGAGGTGAGTCCTTGACAGGCTGTCGGGGCAGGAGTAAAACCTCCGCAGTACCTACAAGGAGAGTCATGCAAAAAACGTTAGTCATTGCAGCGGTGATCGCCCTTCTTGCGCCGGCCGCGCTCGCCCAGGGGCCGGGTGTCGAGTCGGTCGAGCCGTTCAAGGTCGGCACCTTCGACATCCATGGTGTGCCCCATGTCGGGATTGTCCTCCGGGACTCCCTGGTAATCGACATCGAGGTCGCGAACATGACACTCGAATCTAATCCAGAGTATCCACATGTGCCAATGCCGGAGGACATGCTGGAACTAATTGGGGTCTATGAATACGGCCTCAAATACCGACTATATGAAATCGTTAACGACACTGTCGGCAACAACCGACTCTCCGGAAGCAGTCGCGCCGACTACGTCTACGATGTGTCTGAGCTTCGCATCCGGCCCCCCATCATGTACCCGGGCAAGATGATGAACGCGGCGGTCAACTTCTACAGCCACGCGTGTGAAGGCTGCACGGCGGAGGAACTGGCGGCGCGGACCCGGGAGCGGCAGGAGAACCGGGGCGTGCCCTATCTGTTCCTCAAGCCCGCCCGCGGCGCCGTCATCGGTAGCGGCGATGACGTCGTGATGCCCTATGGCCGTGACCGGATCGAATGGGAAGTCGAACTGGCTATCGTATTCGGCCGCACGGGCAAGTACATCTCCGCGGACCGTGCATACGACCACGTGTTCGGCTACATGGTCGCCATGGATATATCCGATCGCGGCGGGCGCCCGCCCGGGGGGTACGGCCAAGGCTCGGACTGGTTCGTCGGTAAAGGGCATGACACGTTCGCGCCCCAGGGGCCGTGGATCGTTCCAAAGGAGTTCTACGGCGATCCGATGGAGCGCCTGCACCAAAGCCTGGTCATCGACGGCGTGACTGTCCAGGAGGCCAGGGCGGGAGACATGATCCATAACATCCCGGAGCTGATCGAGTACGCGTCGTCGCTTATCACTTTGTTCCCTGGTGACGTTCTGCAAAGTGGGACGTCCGGCGGAACCGGCGCTGGTCGCGTCGAGCGCGCGACAGGCTCTGGGTACCTGCAGGCGGGCGAGACGATCAGCGCCAGCATCGAGGGAATCGGCACGCTGACCCATAAGGTCGTAGCCGAGGAGAGCGTTCCGGCCGACCTGTCCGGCGCGCAGCTGCCGCCGGTTAGCGACTACCGCTAGGTTGTACGAGAAGACACCAGCCGACGCTCTCGGCTGGTGTCTTTTTGCGTCGCTTCGCGTTCGGCGGTGGACCTTACAGGAGGCACGATGCTTACGCGCTGGGGCATTCTCTGTTCGGCGGTACTGGTCGCGGCACTCACGCCGCACGCTGCAGACGCGCAAGACACACCCCGTATGTCGTGGGGGCAGCCAGACCTCCAGGGCGTCTGGGACTTCCGGACGCTGACGCCGCTCGAGCGGCCGGCGGCGCTGGCCGACAAGGAATTTCTGACCGACGAGGAGGCCGCCGCGTTCGAGCAGGAGATGCTCCACGCGCGCGATGCCGACCGGCGCGATGGCGCCGAGAAGGCGTTCGGTATCGGCGCCGATGTCGAGCGGGCCTACAACCAGTTCTGGTGGGACTACGGCGACAGCATCGGTGACGACAAGCGGACGTCGCTGGTCGTCGATCCGTCGGACGGCAAGATCCCGTATACGCCGGCCGGCCGCGAGCGTGCCGGCGGGTTGTTCAACGTGCTGTTCGGCAACGTCGCCGCCGGGCCCGAGGACCGCGCCCTGGCCGAGCGTTGCATTCTCGGCTTCAACTCGGGCCCGCCGATGTTGCCGAGCGCCTACAACAACAACGTCCAGCTCTTCCAGACGCCCGACACCATCGTTATCCTCAACGAGATGGTGCACAGCGCCCGAATCGTGCCGCTCGACGGTCGCTCCCATCTGACGGACGAGGTGCGGCAATGGGTCGGCGACTCACGCGGCCGCTGGGACGGCGACACGCTGGTGGTCGAGACGACGAACTTTCTTCGCGATACGAGCTTCCCGGCGTCGAGCGAGAAGCTGCACCTCATCGAGCGCTTTACTCGTGTCGACGCCGACACGCTCGTCTACGAGTTCACGGTGGAGGACGAGACGACCTGGACGCGCCCGTGGACGGCGGCGGTCCCGATGCGCAAGTCAGACTTGCCGCTGTTCGAGTACGCCTGCCACGAAGGGAACTACGGGATGACCAACCTGCTGGCGGGCGCGCGGATGGAAGAGCAGGAACCATGATCAGGCTGGGGGAATGTCGCCCTCGATCAGAGGGCTGACTCTCGGGCGCTTCCCCCAGACCCCCTGGCTCCCTCGCTTGTGGGGCCCCGACGCCCCACGCCGCTCGGTCTCCAGAATCCGGTGGGGCGGCGCGCGGCAGCCGCGGCCGGGGCGCTCCGGACGCCAGATCGGCCCGACGGAAAACTTCGCCTCCGACCGTAGGCGGAAGGTCTCACGCGGCGAGCAACAGCTGTTCAGTGGCGGCGCGTGCCACTGCAACCCGCAGCTCGGGTTACCCGACGGGCACGGATCACAGGGCGCAGGCTCGTCCGCTGGCGGCTCCCGCGAAGTTTTCGGCCCTGCGGATGTCGGCGGGCCTCATGGCGTCCTCCGCGACACCCCGACCGCGCCTGTGCGTGGCGAGCCCGCCCGTTCCTCGGGGCGCGCACGGCGCGCCCCCGCCGGACACGGAGCGGGGCGAGAGGCCCCGCGAGTGCCGGCGACGGGATTAAGTGCCGCTCGGGCGCCCGTCTGCGTTCCGATAACGCCATCGACGCCTGTTGCTGAACGGTTCCGGCGAGCCGGCGGGCTACCCGTGCGCCGTGCCGCACCGCCACGACCGGGCACACGTGGCGTGCGGCCTTGACAGCCGCTCGGTGCCGGTCATGATCGGCGCGAATCATCCAACTAGCCGAAAGCCGGCCGAGGCGAAGTGATGATCGAACGCGAAGGCCACTCTGATGCCGTGCCGCCCCATCAGGACGAAGCTCGTCGCGTCGACCGCGGACAGCTTGTGGAGATCAGGGCGCGCGAAGTACCGCCACGCCTCCTTCATTTCGGCGGCGGAGCAAGTGAGCATCCGGAGGCCCTTCAGTTTCTCGAGGGAATCCTTCCAGCTGATCGCGACGTCACGCCGCGCATGTCGGTCGAGGAAGGTAAACGTCTCCAGGATGATCGGCACCGATGTGTGGGGGCGGGCGCGTTGTTGGGCGATCTGTTCCCAGGCTTCGACCGCTCTCGGATGCAGCGGGTCGCGGGTCAGCGCTAGCGCGATCCAGGCACCGGTGTCGACGAACACCGCCTCGCGCGCCTTCATCCACGCTCGTCATAGATGACGTCATGCTCGACGGAGGTTCGCGCGGGGGCACCGTCCCCGAGGGCGAGGGGGCCGTCCGCTATCGGGCGGAGCCACACGCGACGAATTGCCTCGCGCACGAGATCGGCCACGCTCCGTCCCGAGCGGCGCGCCGACCGGTGGAGCGCCTCAAGGTCCTCCTTCGGTAGGTAGATCTGGGTCTTCACCATATGTGTTCTGGATCAGACTGACACACGTCAACGGGCCTTATGTTGACAGGAGGACGCCGCTAATATGGTGCAACTCTGCGATCAGGGCGCGCACGGCGCGGCCCGGCGGCACGGAGTGGGGCGAAGGGGTCCCCGCGAGTGCCGCCGGCGGGGTTCGGGGCAGCTAGCCCCGTCTAAAAACGAAACAGCCGTGTCGCCTTGACGACGAAGGCGCGGTTCTTGAGCATCGGCGTGCCGCGCAACGTCGTGTCGCGCTGGTCGTTGTAGACGACGAACAGCTCGCTCCCGGGCTGGAATTCCCACCGCAGGCGAAGATTCGTGCTGAGCGATTCGTTGCTCGAGTTGTACTGCAGGAGCCCGCTGAAGAACATCCGCGGCGTGAAGGTGTAGGTCCCGCGGGTCGTGAGCAGCGTCGCCGTAAAGTCTCCCTCGGGCAACTCGATCCGATTGACCGAGACCCCCGGCTCGATCGACAGCTGCGGGGTGATCTCAATCCGCCCCTGGCGCCACCCGACGGACCGGATGTTCCCGCTGAAGAAGCCGCCACCCTGGAAGGTCACCGTTCCCGACACGCGCCGCTGCTGACCCATCGAGTACGACGCGAAGAAGTCGCGGAAGTCGTAGCCGCCGACCGGAATCGAGATATCCCCCGTGATGTTGAACGGCTCGGTCAGCAGCTCGTAGTTCCCCTGGACGTCGAAGTTGATGCGGTCGCTGTTCTCCAGCTCGGTGTTGAATTTCGCCTGCGCGATGCGCGTCTCGATCTGGCCGGAGCCGCCGAGGATGTAGTCGAGGCTCGCGCCGAAGGTGAACTGCCGCACCAGCTCCCACGCCGGGCGGGGGCGGTACTCGGTCGAGGCAAAGGTGCGACGGAAGTCGTCGCGCCGAAGAAAGCCGATCTCGGGATTGAAATTGTCACCGACGAGCAGGTGATCGACCTGAAAGCGGTACAGGTCGCCCGTGTAATTGAACGCGGCCTGGTAGCTCGTGTCGTCACCGTTGAGCTCGGGCGTCTGCGATTGGGCGTAGTAGCCGTTGAAGTTGACGTTGTCGTAGAACGAGAAGGCCGCGTCGAGCCCGTACACCTGATTTGATCCCGGTCCCTTCGTCGAGACCGACCGCCCGGTGAACATCGCGCCGATGCGGCTCCGGCGCAAGATGTCGCGCTTGACCCGGAAAACAGAGAAGTTGGTCGAGACGGCGTCGACGCTCGGCTGGTCGTCGGTCTGCATGTTGAGCGCGCCGATCGTGAAATTGCCCACCTTGCCGGTGAGACGGCCGCCGGCCAGGATCGGCACGGCTTGACCTGCCTCGAGCCCGATGCGACGACTGAAGAAAATCTGCGGAACATCGCCGCCACCGAAGAAGCCGCCCCCGCCGCGGCCGCCCCGGCCGGGCCCGCCGGTCGTATTGCCGGCCGGACTCCCGAAGTCGAAGTTGCCACGGCTCTCGAGGAAGAACTCGCGCTTTTCCGGGAAGAAGAGGCTGAATCGGGTCAGGTTGACCTGCTGCTCGTCGACCTCGACCTGGGCGAAGTCGGTGTTGTAGGTGAAGTCGGCGACTATGTTCTGCGTCACGCCGTACTTGACGTCGACACCGAAGTCGCCGTCGCCTTCGTTCGAGATGGCCGGCACGGCGTTGACGTCGGTGGCCGACGATCCGATGGCGTACGGCTTGATCTCGAATCGACGGTTCCCCGACGGCACCTCGAGGCCGGTCAACGTGCTCGCGGCCGAGAGACGGAAGAGACCCGGTTGAGCCGATATCGGGACGGGGGTGAGATAGGTCGATTCGTTCTTCCACCGAATGCGGCGGCCAATGTGAAGCCCCCAGATCTGCGCCACGCCAGGCCGGAAGCGGAGCGACTTGAACGGTATCTCCATCTCGACGGTCCACCCACCGTCGAAGCGACCGGTGCGGTAGTTCCAGATCGGGTTCCAGTCGCTGTTCGGTCGCCCTTCGTCGGTGATCTCCATGTCGAAGATCCCCTCGATCGGGTTGATCATGAAGACGACGCCGTTGCGCCGGTCGTAAAACGTGTCAAACACGACGGCGAATTGTTCGTTATTGATCACCTGGAAGGAGTCGCGCTGCATTTCATTGGCGACCCACTGCGACTCGGGCGCCGAGTCGTGAAGACGGCCCGAGACGTAGACGTTCCGGTCGTCAAAGAGCACCCACACTTCCGTCTGCTCGGTGGCGGGCGCCCCCTCGTCTGGGCTCTGCTGGATGAAGCCGCTCAGCGGCGGCACCGTCTCGTAGATTCCCTCGTCGAGCCGGCCGTCGAGACTCAGCGGCGCAGTGAGGCGGACGGCACGGACCGTAGCGCGCCCGGCGGCGTCGCGGTTGATCGTCGCCGGCGCCTCCGGCGGGGGAGGGCCGTCGATGCGGCCGAGCGCGGCGGGTGCGGCGAAGCCGGCCGTTCCGGAGCGTGCGGTCTGGGTCTCATTCGTCGTGGGAGCGGCGGGCGTCGGTTCCGGTGGTGCCGGCGGCGCCGCGGGTCGCCGACCTTCGGTAGGGGGTGGCCCCGGTGCCTGTGGCGGCTCTCGCCGCGCGGGGCCTCGCACCCGATCGCTCGATTCGAAGCCGGCACGAACCTCCGCCGCGAGCTGATCCTGCAGGGTAAACAGGTCGTCCACGCGGCCGTCGACCCGTGTGCTCTGCAGTACCTCTCCGGTGGCGACGTCCGTCAAACGGGCCGTGAGACGGAGTCGATCGCCGAGGCGTTGATAAGAGCCGCTGACCACCCAGCGTGCGTCGAGCTGTCGCCCGGTCGCAAGGACTGCGCCGGCGTTTGCGTCGGCCGACCCAAGCCGGCCGTTGGCCCTGACTACCGTCAGCGTGGCCGAGCGCTCCAAATCGGCCGCGACCGTCTCGGCGATGCCGACACCGATCCAATCATCGACCGCACTACCCGTGATGTTGACGAAGGGGAGGACGGCGACGCGCCCGGTCGGGCCGGCATCGGTCGGCTGCTGGCCGGTGGCAGCGTCGAGACTGCTCGTGACCCAGGGTGCCGCGGATACCAGAGCGCCGGTCACCAAGGCTAGCGTCACTGCTTCGCGGACAACTCCCGCCATCATCGCCCTACCTTAAAACCTAAACAGCCGGGTCGCCTTGACGATGAACGCACGGTTCTCAAGCATCGGCGTCCCGCGAAGCTCTGTGTCGTGCTGGTCGTTGTAGACGACAAAGAGCTCGCTGCCCGGCTGGAACTCCCACCGCAGACGGAGATTCGTGCCGAGCGTCGAGTTGCTCGAGTTGTACTGCACGAGCCCGCTGAAGAACATCCGGGGCGTGAAGGTGTAGGTGACGCGGCTCGTCGCCAGCGTTGCGGTGAAGCTCGCCTCGGGCAGCTCGATCCAATTGACTGAGACCCCCGGCTCGACCGACAGCTGCGGCGTGATCTCGATCCGACCGCGCCGGTAGCCGACCGCCGTGATGTCGCCGCTGAAGAACCCGCCCCGCTGGAGTGACACCGTGCCGGAGAATCGTCGCTGCGGTCCCATCGAATACGACACGAAGTAGTCGTTGAAGTCGTACCCGCCGACCGGAATCGAGACGTCGTCCGTGATGTCGAACGGTACGGTCAATAGCTCGTAGTTCCCTTGCACGTCGACACTGATCTGGTCGCTGTTCTCGAGCTCGGTGTTGAAGCGCGCCTGACCGATGCGGGTTTCGATCTGTCCGGCGCCGTTGAGGATGTAGTCGAGGCTACCGCTGAAGGTGAATTGCCGCACCGCGCGGATCCCTGCGGGCCGTGGCCGGTACTGCGCCTGCGTGAACGTTCGGCGGAAGTCGTCCCGGCGCAGGAACCCGATCTCGGGATTGAAATTGTCGCCGACGAGCAAGTGGTCGACCTGGAAGCGGTACAGATCGCCGGCATAGGTGAATGCCGCCTGGTAGCTGGTGTCCTTGCCCTCCAACCCCGGCGTCTGCGACCGCGCGTAGTAGCCGTTGAAGTTGACGTTGTCGTAGAACGAGAACGCGGCGTCGAGGCCGTAGACTTCGTTCGAGCCGCCGGGATTCGTCGTCGAGACCGACCGTCCGGTGAAGATTCCACCGACACGACTTCGGCGCAAGATGTCGCGCTTGACCCGCAGTACGGTGAAGTTGGTCGAGACGGCGTCGACGCTTGGCGCGTCGTCGGTCTGCATGTTGACCGCGCCGATCGTGAAATCGCCCACCTTGCCGGTGAGGCGGCCACCGGCCAAGATCGGCACCGCTTGCCCCCGCTCGAGCCCGATACGACGGCTGAAGAACACGGTTGGCACATCGCCACCACCAAAGAACCCACCGCCACCGGCTCTGCGCCCTCCGCCTCCGGGACCGCCGAAGAGGCTGGCCCCGCGACCGAAGTCGAAGATCCCTCGCCCTTCGAGAAAGAACTCGCGCTTCTCGGGGAAGAAGAGGCTGAATCGGGTCAGGTTGACCTGCTGCTCGTCGACCTCGACTTGCGCGAAGTCGGTGTTGTAGGTGAAGTCCGCCGTCAAGTTCTGGGTGACGCCGTACTTCACGTCGAACCCGAAGTCGCCGTCACCTTCGTTCGAGATAACCGGCACCGCGTTGACGTCGGTGGCCGACGATCCGATCGCATACGGCTTGACCTCGAAGATTCGGTTCCCCGACGGGACCTCGATCCCGGTCAACGTGCTCGCGGCGGAAAGGCGAAACAGGCCGGGCCCGGCCGAAATCGGGACCGGCGTCAGATACGCTTCCTCGTTCTTGTGCCGAATGCGTCGCCCGAACTGCAGTCCCCACAGCTGTGACACGCCGGGTCGAAAACGAAGGGACTTGAACGGGATCGCCATCTCGATCGTCCAGCCTCCGTCGAAGCGCCCCGTTTGCAATTCCCAGATCGGATTCCAGTCGGCGTTGGGGCTGCCTTCGTCGGTAATCTGATAGTCGTAGATACCACCGATCGGGTTCACCATGAAGGCGACGCCGTTGCGCCGGTCGTAGAAGGTGTCGAGGGCGACACTGAACGTGTCGTTCTGGATGAGCTGGAACGAGTCGCGTTTCATCTCGTTGGCGACCCATTCCGACTCTGGAGCCGAATCCCAGGCGCGCGCCGAGACATAGATATTCTGATTGTCGTAGAAGACCCACGCGTCGGTCGGTTCAGTTGAGGGCTCGCCCTCATTCGGAACCTGCTGGATGAAGTCGCCGAGCGCCGGCACCGTCTCATAGACACCCTCGTCGAGGACGCCATCGATCCGCAGCGGTTGGTCGAGACGGACGGCCCGGACGGTCGCACGCCCGGCGGCATCGCGGTTGATCGTTGCCGGCGCCTCCGGCGGGGGAGGACCGTCGATGCGTCCAAGCGCGACGGGCGCGGCGAAGCCGGCCGCTTCGGACGATGTGGCCCCGGTCTCACCAGGTGCGGGAGCCGCCACCGGCGGTACGGCTGGTGCTGGCGCTGCTGGTGCTGCCGGTGGCACCGGTGGTGCCGGCACCGCGAGTCCTTCGGTGCGCGGCGGCTCCGGGACCCGTCGGGTCTCCGCCGCGAGCGGCTGGGCGTCGGCCATCCGGCCGCGCCCAGGCGCGAGGCCGGCCCGAACCTCGGCCACGAGCTGATCCTGCAGGGCGAACAGGTCGTCGATCACTCCATCAACGCGCGTGCTCTGGAGCGACTCTCCGGTTCGCACCTCCCGCAGGCGCGCCGTGAGACGCAGTTGATCGTCGAGGCGTTGATAGGAGCCGCTGACTACCCAGCGCGCGTCGAGCTGCCGTGCGGTCGCCAAGACCGCGTCTCCATTTCCGCCCGTCGAGAGTCCACCGTTGGCCCTGACGACAATCAGCGTGGTCATGCGATCCAGCTCGGCGGCAATCGTCTCGGCGATCCCGACGCCGATCCAATCGTCCACCGCGTTGCCCGTGATATTGACGAAGGGGAGGACGGCGACGCGGTCGGTCTGGCCCGCCTCGGTCGACGGCTGGCCGGCGGATATCGACGCACCGGCCACGAGCAGGGCGAGGGTCAGCGCGGACGAATTCCAGGCTGGAGACACGCAGGTCACAGCTGTCACTCTACCGGTTACGTTGTCGCCGCGCGGCCTGTTTACCCGGTGCCCACACGTCGTTGTGTGTCGTTGTGCGCAACCAGCCCGCTGCCGACACCCTTGCCGTGGGGCGCGGGAGTAGGCGATCATGCACACGGGTCAGACGGTCTGGTCCCGTCCCTGGAGCGGCCTGGTGCCGTGGCGGCTGACCGAAGGATCGTTGTTCGAGTACGCCTGTCATGAAGGCAACTACCGTATGACCAATCTGCTCACCTCATCCCGCGCGGTGGAGAAGAAGCAATGACCAGTCGATGCGTCGCTCTGACAATGACGAAGACGGTGACGTTGTGTTCGCTGGCGGTTGCGCTGGCGGTGCCGGCCGCCGCGCAGGGGACTCAAGCGGGGTTCGACCCGCTCCGGCTGGTGGATGGGAAGCCCGACCTGCAGGGTGTGTGGGACTTCCGCACGCTGACGCCGCTCCAGCGGCCGGACGATCAGGAGAAGGCGGTGCTGACCGCCGAGGAAGCGGCGGAGCTCGAGTCGGAGTCGGCCGCCCGCGCCGAGGAGGCGTTCGCACCGAGCGAGGTGCGAGACGAGCCGCTGCCGGTCGGCGGGAACGTTGGCGCCTATAACAGCTATTGGGTCGACCAAGGCGCCGGCGTCGTCGACGACCAGCGGACGTCGCTCATCATCGATCCGCCGACCGGGCGGGTGCCACCGTTGCAGCCCGGTTACGAGCTGGTGGAGCTGTCGCTCGGTGAGGATCGCCCGGGCACGCGGCCGGTTCGTGTGCGCGCGGCCGGCATCGGCACCGACAGCTACGAGGACCGCGGTCTGTCCGAGCGCTGTCTCCTCGGGTTCAATTCCGGGCCGCCGATCGTGCCGGTCGGCTACAACCAGAACATCCAGATCTTCCAAACCGCGGACCACGTTGTCATTCTTCACGAGATGGTGCACGACGCGCGCATCGTGCCGCTCGACGGCCGTGACCATGTTCCCGACGGCGTGCGCCAGTGGATGGGCGATTCGCGCGGCTACTGGGACGGCGACACGTTGGTGGTCGAAACGACGAACTTCAGCGACAAGACCGCCAGCTTCAATCCGTCGGTCGCCACCGGAGCGGGAGACGGCACGACGCTGCATCTCACGGAGCGCTTCAGCCGCGTCGCGGACGACACGCTCCTCTACGAGTTCACCGTCGACGACCAGACGACCTTCACCCAGCCCTTCACCGCCGCGCTCCCGATGAAGCGCGGCGAGGGGATGTACGAGTACGCCTGCCACGAGGGGAATTACGGGTTGTTCAACATCCTCGCTGGCGCGCGCCAGGAAGACCGCGAGACCGGCAACCAGGACTAGCGGGGTTGGTCTCTGCCGGGACGTGCGCGACCCGCACCGCGTGGCGCTGGTGCCTAAGCTCGAACTGGGGTCTAGCCGATAACTCTTGTGCGGCCCGTTCGGGCGCGCACGGCACATGATCCCAAAGCGCTTCGCGGTCCTCGTCACTATCGTCCTGCTCGCATGTGGAGTCCGGCTGCATGGCCAGAGTCTGCGTGGCAGTGCGCGATCGCTCGACCGTCAGAACCTGCAAGCGACACAGCACGACTTCACGTTTCTGCGCGATTCCGCGCAGCTCCGCCGGTTCGTCGGAGCCGATCTCCTCGTTCCGGTCACGGGAAACCACGATTACGTCCTCAAGAAGGATGTCTCCTTTCCCTACGCGCGCCCCGAAGTCCGGCTGTTCATCGACCGTCTCAGCGGGCAGTACCGGCGCGCGTGCGGTGACCAGCTCGTGGTGACCAGCCTCACCCGCCCGCGCTCTCATCAGCCGCGCAACGCCTCGCCCCGTTCGGTGCATCCGACCGGAATGGCAATCGATCTGCGTCGACCGCGCCGGTCGACGTGTCGCCAATGGCTCGAGCGGGTGCTGTTGTCGCTCGAGAGCCGGCGGGTGCTCGAAGCGACCGCCGAACGAAGCCCGCCGCACTTCCACGTCGCGATTTTTCCGGAGGCCTATCGCGACTACGTCGCCCGGATCACGTCGCGGACTCCAGTCCAACCTACGACGTACACCGTCCGACGTCACGACAGCCTCTGGACGATCGCGCGGAGGCACGGGACGACGCCGGGCGCGATCCGACTCGAGAACGGTCTGAGATCGACGGTGATTCACCCGGGGCAGCGCCTTCGATTGCCGGCCGGCTAGCGCCAAACCGCGCCTGCACCCATCCTTGGCCGCATAGACCCAAGACAGTTTGGGCCCACAGCGCTCGTGACTGCGACCGGGGACATTGGCGGCGGCGAATCTGCCATCCTCGCGGCACGGACGGCTGATTCCTCTTTTGTGTAAAGGGGGAGGGCGTTCTTGCGCCAATGGGCGCTGTCGCTGCCGTGTCGTGTGCGCTACCTGCTCGACTGCCGGGGGTCCGACGGCTTTTGGGGCGTACCGGACTGGTAGATGACGCCGTCGACGGCGCCACGATGGACACGTGGGCCGACACGGAGCCCGTGCTGGCCGGACACTGGCGATAGCGTCAGTGCAGGGCAGGGTGGCACTCGGCGCGCGGCCGGAGCAACGTGTGCGCCGTCGCGGAGACCCACCCGAGGAGGCCGACCCTCCCGCACGCAACCGATGTCACGCGCACCAGAACGGCTTCGATCTTCACGCCGCGCTACGCGTACCGGCGGGCCACAGGAACCGGCTTGAGCCGCGGTCGGCCCGCGACCCGCCCGTCCTCGTCGTTGGTCCCACCGATCACACGCTCAACTACGACACCATATTCGACTTCGGCACGTGACAAGTTCGCCCGCTGACCGCCGGTCCACCCTCCGTGCGTCTGCGAGCTGGGCGGCGAGGTTTTAATCATCCCTATGTTAGTGCCGGCTATCGTCGCGATTGCTCTGGCGACAGCGATTGCAGTACACCTGCGTCGCCGCATGAGTTCTTTGCACCCTTCTGTGAGCGGCAACACTTCCGGCAGGCCTGCCACGACGGCGATCGGTGTCCGTCTCCGGCAAGTCGCACCACTTCCGCCACCACGCGAGCGAGGTCTCCACAGCGCGAATCTGTGCTGTCACGTCGTCATGCTCGACTCCGTCGCGTACCTGCCGCTCCGAGGCAGCCAGCAGGTCGCGAATCGCAACCTCGACGAGGCGCGCGTCGCGCCGGTTCTGCTTCTTGAAATCCCGGCTGAAGGAAGGTTATTGGCGAGCCTGGCTGTGTGGACGGTGACGCGTCCAGAGGTCGTCCCTGCCGGCCTGGTCCGCTTTACTCTCCCGCCACGCGACGCCGCCCCGCTGACCTTTATCGGTGGCCTTCGAGATCTGGCGATTTCGTCCGACGGCACCCAGGTCGTCTACACGGGTCAGCCCAACGGCTCGACCAAACAACTCGAGGTGCGGCCGATCGACCAGCTCGAGAGCGCGCCGCTGCGCGGTGGGGAGAACAGTCTTGGCCCCTTTGTTTCAACGGACGGCGAGTGGGTCGGATTTGTCGACTTCAACGGCACGATTCTCAGCCGGGCGTCGATCCTCGGCAGATCCCCTGTCACACTGACCGAGGTCCCGAACGGGATCTTCGGCGCGAGCTGGGGGAGCGACGACCAGATCGTCTTTGGCACCAACGGCGCCGGTCTATTTCGCGTTCCGGGTGGCGACGGTGGTCACTATTGGCCCACCATCATCCCGGGCCGCCGGGCGGTGCTGTTTGTGACGGCTACCGGCGTGCCCTTGAGCAGTGGCCAGCTCGCCGTTCTGGACCTCGACACTGGCGACACAAAGCGACTCGCGCTCGCCGGCGTCAGCCCGCAGTACGTCCGGACGGGCCATCTTGTCTACGCGGCGGAGGACGACTCCGTACGCGCCGTACCGTTCGTCGCCGCGTCGCTCGAGGTGACCGGCAATCCGGTCCCGCTGGTCGAGAGGGTGAGCGTCAAAGCCACGGGTGTCGCCAATTTCGCCGTCTCCGACGACGGGCGGCTCGTCTACGCGACCCGCGCGGGCGCCTCCGGTGCGCCGCCGCGGTCCCTCGTCTGGGTGGATCGGGATGGCCGGGAAGAGCCACTGGGCGACACCTGGCAGCAGGACCAATACATAACGCCGAGGTTCTCGCCCGACGGCATGCGCGTGGCGGTCGCCGTCGCCGAGAACGCCGACACCAACGGCAACCCGGCCGACCTGTGGGTGCTCGACCTCACACGCGGGTCGCGCTCGCGAATCACCTTCGGCGGCAACAATCGATTCTTTTCCGTCTGGTCACCCGACGGCACACAGCTGGCGTTCAGCGATGGGGCTGGTGGAACGAACCGGCTGCTGGTGGCGTCGGTCGACCGCAGCGGTCAGGTCGAGACTCTGCTCGACCGCGACGAGCGTCAGTTCCCGACGGCGTGGGCGCCTGACGGCAGCGCGCTGGCCATCTATACCGATCGTTCCGAGACGGCTCGCGATATCGCGGTACTCCCCGTGGATGGCGATCAGACACCCGTGCCTTTCGTGGCCACCCCGTTTCAGGAGCGGGCGGGGACGTTCTCACCGGATGGCCGCTGGCTCGCGTATGTCTCCGACGAGGCGGGCCAGAATGACGTGTATGTGCGGGTCGTGCCCCGGTCCCGGCCAAGAGACCACGGTTTCCATCAGCGGCGGAGTAGAACCGGTCTGGTCAGCCGACGGAAGCGAGCTGTTCTATCGCAACCGGGATCAGATACTGGCGGTCGCGGTGGACGCGGGCGAGTCGTTCCGCGCGTCGGTCCCGGAGCTGCTCTTCGAGGGGCCGTACGCGCTCGATATCAGCGCTGGCGGCGGCGGCGTGCCGAACTATGACGTCGCGCCGGATGGGCGCTTCCTGATGATCAAGCGGGTTGCCCAGGGGGGCGACGACGCATCGCCCGAGATCACGGTCGTCCTCAATTGGTTCGAAGAGCTCAACGCGCGCGTTCCGGTACCGTAGTCCCCGCTGTTGCATCTCCACGACACGTCGGCCATCATGGCCTGTTCGGATTGAAACGTTCGCGCTTGAGGAGGAACCTGATGCGCCACCGACCCTTCGCCGCCCTCGTGTTTACATTCGCGCTCTGCGTGCTGATTCCAGCCGTGGGCCTCGCGCAAAGCTTCGGCGACTGGACCACGCCGCGGACCGCTGACGGTCAGCCCGATCTTCAAGGCGTGTGGGACTTCCGGACTTTGACGCCGCTCCAGCGGCCCGAGGACCGCGGCGACCAGGCCACCTTGACCGCGGAAGAGGCGGCCGAGATCGAGCAGCGGTCCGTCGAGCGGGCCATCGAGGCCGATCGGCCGAGCGAGGTGCGCACCGAGCCGCTCCCGATCGGCGGCAACGTCGGCGGCTACAACAACTTCTGGTTCGATCGGGGCGCCGGGGTCGTCGACGATCGGCGGACATCTCTCATCGTCGATCCGCCGGACGGGCGGATCCCGCCGGCGACGCCGAATACGAAACGGCAAGCGACCACCGACGAGCTCGACGCGGCGCCCGACCGGCCGGTGCGCTTCCGGGTCGGCGGGATCGGGACCGACGGTCCCGAGGATCGCGGGCTCGCCGAACGCTGTCTCGTCGGGTTCAATACCGGTCCGCCGATCGTGCCCGGGGGCTACAACCAGAATCTGCAGCTGTTCCAGGCGCCCGGCCACGTGGCGATCCTCAACGAGATGGTGCACGACATCCGCATCATTCCGCTCGATGGGCGTCCCCCTCTGCCCGACGGGATCCGCCAGTGGATGGGTGTCTCCCGGGGATACTGGGACGGCGACACGCTCGTCGTCGAGACGAGAAACTTCACGAACAAGACGGCGAGCTTCGCCCCGTCGGTCCGGAGCGCGGTCGGCAGTGGCGAGACTCTCGAGCTTACTGAACGTTTCCGGCGCGTCGACGAGGAGACCCTCCTGTACGAGTTCACGGTGACCGACCTCGCCTCGTTCACGCGCCCCTTCTCGGCCGCCTTGCCGATGAAGCGTGGCGGAGCGCCGCTCTTCGAATACGCGTGTCACGAGGGAAACTACGGCTTGCTCAACATCTTGGCCGGCGCGCGCGCCGAGGGGAGGTAACTAGGTGCAGATGAATCGTAGCGTCTGTCTGGGAATCCTCACGGTGCTCGGCGTGGTCGTGACCGCGGCCACCTATCAGGCGCGCCAGGCCCGAGTTCCGATGCAGGTCCACGAGGTGGCCGACAACCTCTATATGCTGGCGTCCGTACCGGGTCCTGGCATGCGGACCGGCGGGAACACCGCCGTTTTCGTGACGAGCTCAGGGGTCACGCTTGTCGACACGAAGCTTGCGGGGTACGGCCCGGACATTCTGGCCGAGGTGCGCAAGCTGACCGACCAGCCGGTCACGAGGATCATCAACACCCACACGCATTACGACCACAGCGGCAGCAACACCGAGTTCCCCGACAGCATCACCTTCGTGGCGCACGAGAACACCCACGCCCAGATGGCGCGTGGGACCTGCGAGCCGGTGACGAACTGCGACGCGTTCAAGGGCGAGAACGCGAAGTATCTCCCGACGACCACGTTCTCGGACCGGACGTCGCTCTCCAGCGGCGCGGATCAGATCGACCTGTATTACTTCGGTCGGGGGCACACCGACGGCGACACGTTCGTCGTCTTCCGAGCCGCGCGGGCGATGCACACCGGCGACATGTTCGCGCGCAAGGGACTGCCATTCATCGATGCCGAGAATGGGAATGGGAGCGCGGTCGAGTTCGGGTCGACGCTGAGCAATGCGATCGGGGCTATCCGCAACGTCGACACGATCATCCCCGGACATGCCGACGCGCCAATGGCATGGAGCGACCTCGTCGACTATGCCGGGTTCTACAACGATCTGCTCGGCAAGATACGGCAGGGGTCGGCGGCCGGTCGGAGCGTCGACGACGTGGTCGAGGCTTACACCGTGCCCGATCGGTACCGCGGGTTCCAGGCGCCAGAGCAGCGTCTCAGAGCGATCGTGGAGTTCGTCGCCAACGAGCAGTAGACCACCGTCGCGTTTCTAAGGAGGCCTCAATGCGGGGAGCCCACCGACCTGGATCCGTCCTCGCGTTTGCGCTCGCCGTGTCGTGGCTGACGCTGGGCGAGGGCGTGCACACCCAGTCCTCCACCACCAACCCCTATCGCGCCAGTTTCGGCTGGGAGCAGCTCCCGGCCGGGAGAGTGATGGGCACGGTCAGCGGCGTCTTTCCCGATCCCGACGGACGGCATCTCTGGATCCTGGACCGGTGTGGGGCGAACCAGTGCGCCGGCACCGACCTCGACCCGATCATGAAGTTCGACCTCGACGGCAATCTGGTCGACAGTTTCGGCGCGGGGCTCTTCGCGTTTCCGCACGGGTTCTTCCTGGATCACGAAGGGTTCCTGTGGGTGACGGAGGGTGGATCCCACGGCGACGCGCGCGCGACGCTCGGCGAGAGCATGGGGCTCGGGCATCAAGTGCTCAAGCTCAACCAGCGGGGCGAGGTCGTGATGCGGTTGGGCGAGGGCGGGGTCTGGGGGGACGGCCCTGATCGTTTCAACGGACCCTCGGGGGTGGTGGTGGCGCCGAACGGCGACATCTGGGTGTCGGACGGCCACCGGGGCGGCAACAATCGCATCGTGAAATTCTCGAGCGACGGCACGTTCCTCCTCGGCGTCGGTGGAGGCGTCGGGTCGGAGAGCAAAGAGGCGGCCCGCTTCAGCGACCCGCACGACATCAAGATGGATTCCGAGGGCCGGGTCTACGTCGCCGATCGCGGCAACAGCCGGATCCAGATCTTCGATCCTGACGGCATGCTCCTCGCCATCTGGACCCACTACGGCAAGCCGAGCGGGCTCTTCATCGACCGGAACGACATCCTCTACGCCGGCGACGGGCTCTCGGGGATGGTGCGTACCGGTGCACCGGATCCGTGGCGGAGCAACCTGGGGTGGGAAAAGGGAATCCGGATCGGCGATCTCAAGACGGAGCAGGCGTGGGTGACACATTTCATTCCGCACCATGAAACGGACGTCGGGGCGGGCATCGAATTCCTCGGGGTAGACTTCGACGGCAACATCTACGCCGGTGAGGTGAGCCGTCGGCGGCTGGTTCGGTATGTCCCGTTCCGGCCACCCGAGGTTCGGTGATCGATGATGCGTGCGCGCCACCTCGGAGGGAGCCTCCTCTGCCTGGCCGTCGCCTGCGCGCCCGACGGCGGTCCTCCACCGCCGGCTGGGAACGCGTTCTGGTTCGAGGGGGCGAGGCTCATCGTCGGTGATGGCGGCGCCCTTATCGAGGACGCGGCGTTCCTCGTGGAGGAGGGCACGTTTACCTGGGTGGGGCGACGGGACGAGATGGAGCCGCCCGACGACGTCCAGCGAATCGACCTCGACGGGAAGGTCGTGATTCCCGCGCTGATCGATGCTCACCAGCACATCGGACTGACGAACGTTAGGGACGGAACCAGCAGCACTGACAACTACACGCGGGCGAATCTCATCGAGCACCTCGAACGATCGGCCTATCACGGCGTCGCGGTCACGATGAGTCTCGGTCTCGAGTTCGACGAGCCGCTGGCCTTCGAGCTCCGGCACGAGACGCTCCCGCATGCGGCGCGCTTTCTCACGTCAGGCCGAGGGATCGCCGGAACCCCGATGGCCGGCCCGCAGCAGGAGTATCGCCAGGGGATCCCGCGCGGGGCGCTCACCGAGGCTGAGGGGAGGGCCGCCGTCCAGGAGTTGCGTGCCGCCGACGTCGACCTCGTCAAGGTCTGGGTCGACGACAGAGGAGGGACGGTACCGAAGCTGGAGCCGAACGTGTACCGGGCGATCATCAACGAAGCCCACGCCAACGGCATGCGGGTGGTGGCGCATGTGGGAACGACGAGCGCTCTCGAGGACGCCAAAGAGCTCCTCCGCGCCGGCGTCGACGGATTCGCCCACACCGTGCGGGACCGCGATGTCGACGCGGCGTACCTGGAGCTCGTCCGGCAGCACCCGGAGGTCTGGACGATCCCGAACCTGCCTGGCTCGCCGGTGACGATGGATGACCTGCCGTGGCTGAGCGAGACCCTGCCGCCCTTCGAGGTCGAGAACCTGCGCCAGCAGATCGACCGGCGGGAGGCCGCGGGCCCTCCCGGCCCCGAGGAGCAGTTTCCGCTGCAATGCCGCAATCTCGCAAAGAATCATGCGGCGGGGATGGTGATCGGGATGGGGACGGACTCCGGAACGAGCGTCGCCTGGACCACGCATACGGAGCTACGCGACATGGTGACGTGCGGACTCAGTCCGATGGAGGCGATCGTCGCGGCGACGCGCACCAACGCCGACATCCTCGGGCTCGATCAACTCGGGATGGTGGCGGCCGGGAAGAGCGCGTCCTTTGTCGTGCTGGACGGGAATCCGCTGGAGGACATCAACAACACCCGCCGGATTTCTCAGGTCTATCTGCACGGTGAGCCGGTGGATCGGGAGGCGCTCAGGACCAAGTTCATGGATGGCGTGATGTGAGTTGCGAAAGGACCCGTCGTGAGTGATGATGACGGCGTCGGGCAGCGGCGGACGAGTCTCCAAGGAGGGTGAGATGACCCAGCAAAGTCTTGTCGTGTTGGCGACCGCGATCGCGATCGGGATGTTAGGACCGGTGTCGGTTTCCGGGCAGACCCAGGCGCGGACCGAGGCGGACGGAACGGCAGAATGGACCCTGTCTCGCACCGCAGACGGGCATCCGGATCTGCAAGGCTTCTGGACGACCCAAACGTTCACACCGTTGGAACGCCCCGAGCACCTGGCCGACAAGGAATTCTTCACCGAGGAGGAGGCGGCCGAGTTACAGCAGCAGCTCACTGTCGAGGGCGCCGACCCGCTGGCGCGGAGCGCCTTCAATCTCGAAGATGCCGAGGCGCGAGAGCGAACGCTGGATCAGACCAAGCGCGACGCTTCATACGTCCACTACGACAATGCGATCTGGCTGCGCACGCCGGTGCCGAAGGGGCTGTCCAGCCGACGCACCGCGCTGATCACGGATCCGCCCGACGGGAGGGTGCCTTCGTTGACGCCCGAAGCAGAGCAGCGCGCGGCCGCCATCCGCGCGGCGAGACGGCAACGCGGCACCTTCGACGGCTACGAGACGAGGCCGTTGTCCGAGCGGTGCATCGTCTGGCCGCACAGCGGCCCGCCGATGATGCCGCCAGCCTACAACGATATCCATCAGATTTTCCAAACGTCGGATCATGTCGTGGTGTTCACGGAGCTGAACAACAACAGTCCACGGATTATCCCGCTGGACGCGCGTCCGGCGATCTCGGACAAGATTCGGCAGTTTCCGGGAGACTCGCGTGGCCGCTGGGAGGGCGACACGCTCGTGGTCGAGACAACGAATTTCACCGACAAGACGCGTTTCCAAGGTTCGAGCGAAGCGCTGCACGTCGTGGAACGCTTCACCCGCGTCGATGCCAGACCTGATTCTCTATGAGTTCACGGTCGACGATCCGACGTCGTGGACGAGTCCGTGGAGCGCGGAGATTCCGATGGTGAAGACGGAGGGTCCGATGTTCGAGTTCGCGTGCCACGAGGGGAACTACGACGTGAAACACATCCTCGAGGTCTACCGCAACTTGGAAAAACAGGCGGCTTCCGGCGCCTCCCGGTAGAACTCGCAAACGGTATCATTACGTGCTGGAGGGACTGATGCACCACCGACTGACGATAGCCGCACTCTGCCTGCTGCTTCCGGCCGCCGGCCTTGCGCAAGGCTCTGGCGACTGGACGATGCCCCGGACAGCCGCTGGCCAGCCTGATATCGGCGGGGTGTGGGACTTCCGGACGCTGACGCCGCTCCAGCGTACCGACGACCGCGGTGACCAGGCCACCCTGACCGAGGAAGAGGCGGCCGAAATCGAGCAGCGGTCTGTCGAGCGGGCCGTCGAGGCTGATCTGCCGAGCGAGATCCGCGCCGAGCCGCTTCCGGTTGGAGGCGATGTCGGCGCGTACAACAACTTCTGGTTCGACCGTGGTGCCGGCGTTGTCGATGACCGTCGCACATCATTGATCACCGAACCGCCAGATGGCCGCGTCCCGCCGCTCCAGCCCGGCTTCGAGATGGTTCGGCTGTCGCTCGGTGAGGATCTCGCCGGCACCCGCCCGGTGCGGGTTCGTGCGGCTGGCATCGGCGCCGACAGCTACGAGGACCGCGGCCTGTCCGAGCGGTGTCTGCTCGGGTTTAACTCCGGCCCGCCGATCGTGCCGGCCGGCTACAACCAGAATCTCCAGCTGTTCCAGACGCCGGACCACGTCGTGATCCTGCATGAGATGGTGCACGACGCGCGGATCGTGCCGCTCGACGGGCGCGACCATCTGCCCGAGGGGGTTCGCCAGTGGATGGGCGACTCGCGCGGCCATTGGGACGGCGACACGCTCGTGGTCGAGTCGCAGAACTACACCGACAAGACCTCCAGTTTCAGTCCGGCGGTCATGCTGGCGGCCGGGGACGGTACCACACTGCATCTGACCGAGCGCTTCACGCGCGTGGCGGACGACACGATGCTCTACGAGTTCACTGTCAACGACGAGACCACCTTCACGCAGCCGTTCTCGGCCGCGATTCCGATGAAGCGCGGGAACGCGATGTTCGAGTACGCCTGCCACGAAGGGAACTACGGGCTCCTCAATATCCTGCAGGGCGCTCGGCAGAAGGAGCGGGAGACCAGCAACCAGAACTAGCGGCGCCGTTTGAGTCAGACCTTCCGGGCCACCATCTCGGCCACGCCGAGGTCGTGGCCGTCGTCGACGTCCTCTCCGTTCCGTTCCCGGCTGTGCACGATCTCCCACCCCCAGCCGATGACCATCTGTTCCAGCTCTCCAGGCGCGAGCACGTACCGGTGTCCACGGTCTCTTGAAGACGGCGACGCCGCCGGCGAGGGGAGATGTAGCACGGCGACGAAGAGCCCGCTGCGGCGCACGCCGGTGCGGATGGCGTCGAACAGCGGACGGTGCAGAAAGTAGCAGTCGACGATGAGGTCGTACCGACCATCGACGATCGTGAATTCTGGTGGATCGGCTTCGAGATCGGCACGCGTCGGGATCACCCGGTCGCGGCACCCCGCCCGTTCGGCGTGGTGCATGAGCCGGGCGATCGCGGCGCGTGCGCCGTCGACCGCATCCACCTGCCAGCCGCGCGTCGCCAGCCAGACGGCTTGACGCCCCGGACCACAGGCGAGGTCGAGCGCACGCCCCGGTGTCACCCCGGCGACGGCATCGGAGAGCGGCGCCGACGGCGGCGCCAGCGGCGTCGGCTCGCCCTCGGCGTACCGCCGATCCCACTTCGCGATTTGGCGGTTAAGCATGCGTTTCACCAAGTACGTTCAGAGCGTGCACGGCGCGGGGCATAAGGCCCCCGCGAGTGCCCGCGGCGGGGTCCGGGGCCGTAGGCCCCGTCTAATTAAGGATGCGTGCCCCAGAACAGTTCCGCGACGAAGCCAGCCGGGATGCCGACGACCAACAACGCGAGGCTGACCAGCAGGAACCGCGAGTAGATCGGCACCTTGAGCGCGCGGTGGGTCAGCTCGACCCGGACCGTTTCGCGCTCGTCGATCGCCGCATACGCCCGCTGTAGCCCATCTTCCGTTGACACGTCGAAGTAATCGCCGCCGAAGTCGCGGATGCTGTCGATGAGCGAGGGCGCCTCGACGTCCTCCTCGGTCGAGCGGGTGTTGGCGGTGTTGATATAGACGATGTACGGCACGATGTTGCGGGCGTTGAGGGCCGCGAGCTCCGCTACCGGGATCTCGTCGACGTCCGCGTCGGTAATGATGAGCACCGCTCGGTTCACGGTCACGCCCCGATTGAACGCCGCCGCATCGCGGTCGAAGTGCTTCAGCACCGACTGCAGCGCGCGCTGGATGTTGGTCGTGCCCTCGGAGTCGATGATGCGCACCTTGTCTTCAGGGACGAAATACTTGTCGCGCCGCGCGCCCGGCTCCGTCGCGAGGATCTTGACCGTGACGTACGGCGCTTCCATCACCTGGAAGAAGTAGAGCTCATCGTCGATCACGAAATCGTCAACCATGTAGGGGTAGGACGAGAACAACCAGAGCGACACGCGGTCGTTCTTCTCACGGCGCATCTCGAGGAACTCGAGGTGGGCCGCGCGTGCCACCTCGGCGCGGGAGAGCTCGCTGTTCGAGAACTCCCAGGCCATCGAGAGTGACGTATCGACGAGATCGATGCGGACGCGCGACTCGACGTCGCCGGTGACCTCTTCGGTCGAGGTGACGAACGGATCCGAGAGCGCCACCAAGATGATCGCGAGCGCGAGGGCGAGCACGAGCTTCGGCGCGTTGTAGGCGATATGCACGAACAACCCGCGCTGATGGCGACGCGCCACTTCGTGCCCCGAGTGTTGCCGCGAGTGGCGTCGGCGAAGGAACGCGAGCCGGGCCACCGTCAGCACCGCCGCCGCCGTGACGATGAAGGCGAGCAGGACCGCCGTACCGGTATCGGCGTACCGCACCTGCGCGAAGTCGGTCTCGATCAACTCCTGGATGCGCGTGCGGATGAATTCGTTGAACGCCGTCCAGTCCAGCAGCATCGCAGTATCATACAGACCGATGGCGGCTGGTTGGTTTGCCACCGGTGCGGCGCTGTGCGGGCTCGGCGTCATGCTCGGTGCGTTCGGCGCTCACGCGCTGCGCGACCGGCTGTCGGCCGACTTGCTCGGCGTGTTCGAAACCGGCGTCCGCTACCACCTGATCCACGCGCTGGGGCTGCTCGCGGTCGCTTGGGCGGCGTCCCGCTGGCCGGGTCCCTACATCACCGCCGCCGGCTGGCTCTTCGTTGCCGGGATCGCGATCTTCTCCGGCAGCCTGTATGTGTTGGCCATCAGCGGGATTCGCTGGCTTGGCGCGATCACGCCGATCGGCGGAGTTTGCCTCATCGTCGGCTGGGGGCTCCTCGCCGTGGGTGCGCTCCGCGCGAGCTAGCGTCCGTCCCGGCACGCCGGGGATGCACTCCTCTGGGCACGGCCATCGTTTACATCAGAGAACGGGCAGCTGCGAATGTGCGGTAGTAGGCTCTCGAGTCGGGTGAGGACTCGAGCCGCACGAGGAGGGTAACCCCATGGAAAAGAACGTCGTCCTCTGCTCGGATGGGACCGGCAACAAGGGCGGATCCGGATCTGATACCAATGTGTTCAAGATCTACAACGCGATCCAAATCAACGACCTTCCCCAGGACGCGCGGCGGCAGGTCGTCTTCTACGACAACAGGGTCGGCACATCGAAGCTGTCACTCAAGAAGGCCCTCGGCGGCGGGGCTGACTGCCCCGAACCCCGTCGCCGGCACTCGCGGCCCCCCCCAGGCCCCGGGCCGTGCCCGCCTGAGCCGTGTCTAGCTGAGTGCGCCGACGAAGACGGCCGCGAGCTCGTCCGCCGATCTCCGATTCCACGTCTCATTGACGCCGATCAGGAAGCTGCTGCCCGCGCGCGGTGTGCCGAGCGTGACCCCTGCGTCGCGGAGACGACGGCGGAACGTTGCGGCGCTCGAGGCGTTGGTCGAGATCCTCAAGCGCAACAAGTTGGTGCCTCTCGCGATCCGTTCGACCGTAAAGGCGTCGTGGCCGCTGATTCGCCTCACCCACGCTTCCGACGTGTCGATCGCCTGCCGGAAGCGGTCACTGAATCCCGGCAGGTAGCGGTGGGCGACGGCCGCGAACGGCCATGCCGCCGGTAGACCCGCGCCGAACATCCGCCGCGTGTGGTACATCTCGTCGAGGAGCGCGCGTGGGCCGGCGAGGATCGCGCCCGACGGCGCGTTGAAGTACTTGTAGAGCGACACATAGACCGTGTCGAATGGCTTGGCGTACTCGGCAACGGGCCGCCCGTCGTATGCGGCCTGCAGAAAGATGCGGGCGCCGTCGAGGTGCAGTCGAATATCGTGGCGCTTGGCGAACGCGACGATCCGTCCGAGCTCGCGTGCGCCGAATGTTTCGCCGAACCGCCGGCGCACCGGTGTTTCGACTGAGATCACGGAAACGGAAGTGGCCACTCGGCCGCTCCCGGCACGGTCGACTGCCGCTTCAAGCTCTTCGAGCGTGAAGCTCGCCCGCCCCGCGCCGAGCGGGATCAGCGGCATATTACTCAGCGTTTGCACGCAATCACCTGAGTCGTTGTACAGGTGACTCTCGGCTTGAACGATCGCGCGTCCTGTGCCGCCGGCAAGAGACCGCACGGCGAGATGGTTGGCGAGCGTTCCGGTCGGCATGAAGACCGCGCGTTCCTTTCCGAGGAGCTCGGCAAACGCCGCTTCGAGTCGCTCCACCGACCCGCCATTCGAGTAGGAGTCCGGTTCGATGTCGCCGTTCGCGGCGAGCTCGGTCCAGACGCGCGCCGACTCGGGCGGGGTGAGACCGAGGCCGTCGCCGAGCATGCGCACCGCGGTACTCGCACCGGTAGAGGATCGGCCCGATTGCGCCAGGCTCGCGTGGGGCGTGATCAGGCCGTAGCCGACCCCGAGTACACCCGTTTCCATGAACCGCCGTCGATTGACGTGGGTGGTCATATTCTTTGTTCCTCGAACCTGGAACCTTGAACCTTCGCCGACTGACCTCACTCGCAGGCCACGAGCTTTCTCACTGGGTTCCCAATGATCGCCACGATCCGCCAGCCGTCGTCGAATTTCCCCAACAGATACGCCGACGCGCCCTTCGTGAGCACGCTGTCATCGGTGCGGCACCTCGTGAAGTGCGCGGTCAGCAGGGCCGCGCCTTCGTTGAGGACGCAGCTCTCGGCCGTGTCGGTCTCCGACCGGTGCGTCGCATCGAACGCGGCTTTCGTATCGGCCGCGGTCATGCGCACGTTCGCGCCGCCGGCGCCGAGCTGGAACGACGGTGCCGCAGAGACGTCGTTGGCGACGACATCGGTACGGGCGCCGGAGAACGCCTCGATGTAGGCGTCCCACGCAGCACGGACCTCTATCTTCACCTCGCGCTCGGACACCTCCTGGGCGTGCGCGACGACGCTCGCGACCCCGATGATGACCAGTGTGATCGATACTGCCCAGAGCCTGCTCATCATTTGGTGTTCTCCCTCCGTGCACCATACGCCGGGGTCCGCTGTCTGGCCAAGCCGCGTTATCGCACTGTAAAGCCGATTCGACGAGCAGCCATCTCATCGATGCGGCGTGCACCGAGGGCGTCGAGGCGCCGGCCTGGCAAGGCGGGACGAGGGAGAATACAGGTAGTATTCAACCGAGGAGCAACGCAGGTAGGTCGGATGCCTCGGCGGCCGAATGCCGGCGCATCGATGACATGGCTGCTATGCTCATCCGGTTGGAGGACTGATTCATGCTGCACCTGCGCGATAGATCCGCTCTTGCCGTTGTGCTGGGAGTCGTGCTCATCGCTGGATCAGCGTCGCTCGCGGAGGCGCAGAACGTCGATTGGCGCTTGCACAATCTCGATCTGCACGGGAGCCGGTACGCCGAGATCGACCAGATCACGCCCGAGAACGCCCACGAACTAGAGCCACGGTGGCTGTTTCAGCACGGCGTGATCGACGGCGTCAGCAACCAAACGACGCCGGTCATTGTCGACGGCATCATGTACGTCACCGACTCGCGGGGAAGCGTGTACGCCGTCGACGCCTACGACGGCCATCACCTATGGACCTACGACGTGACGGAGCTCCTGGGCGGCGGTCGCCGCGAGGGCTACATCTTTCGCCACCGCGGCGTCACCTACGAGAACGGCGTCGTCTACAGCGCCGCCGGGTCGTTCATGTTCGCGCTCGACGCCAAGACCGGCGAGCCGATCAAGACCTTCGGTGAGAACGGGCAGGCGAGCGTCATTCTCGACGTGCTCCGGTTGGACTACCCCGACGTCGAGACGGCGATCTCGATGGGCTACTGGTTCACGACGGCGCCCCAAATTCACGACGGTGTGCTCTATGTCGGGTCGACGCGGAGCGAGAGCAACATCCCGGGCGGGCATGTGCTCGCGGTCGACGCGACGACCGGCGAGGTGATCTGGCACTTCAACACGATTCCCCAGGACGAGAGCGATCAGGCGTGGGACATCGCCGGCCCGACCTGGGTCGGCGGCGAGCGCGAAGGGGGTGGCATCTGGGAGACACCGTCGATCGACCCCGAGCTCGGCCTGATGTATGTCGCGGTCGGCAACCCGTTTGGCGACAGCACGAAGCGAGACGGACTGAATCTGTTCACCGACTCGGTGCTGGCGCTCGACCTCGAAAGCGGGCAGCTCCGCTGGTATTACCAGTTGGTTCACCACGATGTTTGGGACTACGACAACGGCAGTCAGCCGATCCTCTTCGACATGGAGGTCGACGGCGAGCCGGTGCGGGCGTTGGCACAGGCCAACAAGAACAGCTGGCTGTATCTGCTGAACCGCGAGACCGGAGAACCGATCCATTCGATTGTCGAGACGCCGGTGTCGACCGAGACCGACCAAGAGGGAGAGGAGCCGTGGCCGACACAGCCGATCCCGCACAAGGCGAACGGTGAAAGGATGGAGCCGGTCTCGCCGATCTTCCCGGAGCTGATTCCGCCGGAACACGCCGAGGGGAAGCAGATCGTCGAGCAGTTCACACCGATGGGGAACCGGGCCACCACCATCTTCGCGCCCGGCTTCAGCGGCGGTGCCAGCTACGGTCCGATGGCCTACAGCGAGAGCACCGGCCTGTTGTACGTCAACGCGATCGACCGGCCGTTCAACGGGGGACGTGGTGCCCGCATGTTCTTCTCCGCCTACGACCCGACCACCGGTGAGATGGTGTGGCGGAAGATCTTCGAGGGCTATGGACAGGCCGGCCCCGTCGTCACCTCCGGCGGCGTGGTGTTCGTCGGGACCGGGAGCAACATCGCCGGATACTTCTTTGCGTTCGACGCGAAGACCGGCGAGGAGCTCTATCGCTTCAACACCGGCGCCGGCGTGTTCTCGTCGCCGGCGGTCTATATGGTGAACGGCGAGCAGTTCGTGACGGTCGGGTCTGGCGGTGGCGATCGCGGGCGCCGCGGCGGCGACCTGATTCTGGCGTTCGCGCTACCGAAGGAAGACTGAAACGAGGAGTGGCCCCCGCACCCTCCCGCATCTACGTCCTCCACGAGAACGACGCCTGGGTCGAGCCGCTCCGGACGGCGTTTAATGAGTGCGGCCTGTCGTACGCGGAGTGGTTCCTCGACCAGGGTGTCGTCGACCTGCGCGAGCCGCCGCCCGAGGGCGTCTTCTACAACCGGATGAGCGCGTCGTCGCACACGCGCGACCATCGGTACGGACCGGAGTACACGGCCGCGGTGTTGACGTGGCTCGAGCGCCACGGCCGGCGAGTGCTCAATGCGGGGCGTGCGCTCCAGCTCGAAGTGAGCAAGGTGGCGCAATACGCCGCATTGAACGCGCACCAGATCCGGACACCCGCGACGGTTGCCGCCGTCGGGCGCGACACGATCGTCGAGGCCGCGAGTCAGGTGGAGCCGCCGTTCATCACCAAGCACAACCGTGCGGGGAAGGGGCTCGGCGTCAGGCTGTTTCACGATCACGCCGCGCTCGCGCGCTACGTGGCGAGCGATGAGTTCGAGCCGTCAGTCGACGGCATTACCTTGATCCAGGACTACATCGAGTCGCCGGAGCCGTTCATCACGCGCGTGGAATTTATCGGTGGTCGGTTCTTCTATGCCGTGCGCGTCGACACGAGCCAGGGGTTCGAGCTCTGCCCGGCCGACGCCTGTCGTGTCGCGGACGAAGACGCCTTCTGTCCGGCCGGTGAGGGCGAGCCGTCGGCGGGGCTCTTCCATATCCTCGCTCGCGGCGATGGGCCCGACACCGCACTGGTTGCCAGCTACGAGCGCTTTCTCGCCGACAATCAGATTCATATCGCTGGCATCGAGTTCATCGTCGACCGGAAGGGTGTCGTCTGGACCTACGACGTGAATACGAACACCAACTACAACAGCGAAGCCGAGACCGTGGCTGGCCAGTTCGGCATGCGGGCAATTGCGGAATACCTCGGCCGCGAGCTGGCGGTGTTGCGGCCGGTCGGGATGTCGGCCTAGCGGTGTAGAATCACGGGAGTACCGTCGAGAACTGCATCGTTCACGAAGGGCAGAGAATCATGACGAAGCCGCAAACGATGACCATCTGGGTCGCACTACTGGCGATGGCCGTAGCGGCGCCGGTTCACGCTCAGGATGCCGACGAAATTCCGCAGCTGACCGGCGTCTGGGACGGCGGAACGCGGTCGCGTCCCATCAATGGTCCGAACATGCCGTGGACGTCCGAGAACTTTCCGGTTCTCAACGAGCGTGCGCTCGCGTTCCAGGAGGTCTTCGACGAGTCGATTTCGCCGAAGTACGATTGTGTGCCGTCGACGCCCCCGGCGCTCGTCTACGACCCCTACATGATGGAAGTGGTCCAGTGGCCAGACCGAGTGCTGTTCCGCTACGAGAAGGACGACCAGCTACGAACCGTATGGCTCGATGGACGCGCGCCGACGCCGATGGACTACAGCCTGCAAGGCGTGTCGGTCGGGCACTATAAAGGGGGCGCGCTGCACGTCACCACGACCCACTACACCTTCGATATTACCGGCTTCGATGACTACAACGGGATTCCATCGTCGCAGATGAAGAAGGTGACCGAGAAATACTGGCGTGACGGGGAGCAGTTGAAGATCACATTGACCGTCGAGGACGAGATGTTTCTCCGCGAGCCTGCGTCGTTCACGACGCAGTGGAACCCGGGGCCAGAGGGATACCGGTTGCAGGCCTACGCGTGCGATCCGGAAATCGCACGACGTCCGGTGAGGTTCCTCGTACCGAAATACAAGTAGCGCGACGCTGCGATGAAGGAGGGTAGGTTCGTGAAAATCTGGCTTGGGGTAGCGGCGGCCGTGACCGCAGTGGCGGCCATCGCCGTCCTGAGCGGCGTGCCGGCAGTGGCCCATCATGCGAGCGCGCCGTTCTACGACGGCACCAAGAGCGTCGAAATCAGCGGAGCGGTGACGCGGTTCCTCTTGCGCAACCCGCACTCGTTTCTCTTCATCGACGCCGAGGGGGAGAACGGCGAGACGGTTGCCTGGGAGGTCGAAATGGGGACGGCGCTGTCGATGACACGCCGTGGATGGTCGACCGACACCATCAAGGTGGGCGACCAGATCAGAGTTGTCGGCCAGCCGTCACGCGCGCCCGGCACCCACGGGATCTGCTGTGCGGAGCTAACGACGTCGGACGGCAGCCCGATTCGCCCGGCTGATTAATCTTAGACGGGGCCTGCGGCCCCGCACCCCGCCGCCGGCACTCGAGGGGACCCCAAGGCCCCACTCCGTGCCGGCGGGGGCGCGCCGTGCGCGCCCTGATCCTGCTTGAAGCGACCGAGACTCGCGTATGTGATCGGGCGCGACCACTGAATCTGCTCAAGGACCGCTGGCCGGGCGCGGGTCGTCCTGGCCCGGATACCAGTAGCGCATGTGGCAGTTCTCACACGCCACGTCGAGCTCGGTCCCGGCCACCAGGAGGGCTTCGAGGTCTCGCGCCTCGACGGCGTCGATGATTGTCAGGCTCGTGTCATGGAGGCCGTGAGCCAGCTCGACCCACGACTCCCAATCTTCCATCACCAGTTCCTGGATCGCGTCGGGATGCAGATCGATTCCCGGAAGCTCCGAGCGTGACTCCGGTGCCGCGATTCGGCGCCCTTCGATCGCCAGCAGATTCGTCGCCTCCGCTAGCGTCACCGCATGGCGGCGGAGCATCGCCCAATCGTCGGCGGTCTCGGGCCGGATCTCGACGATCCCCTCCGCCGTCGCGTCGGTGACCACCGCATCCCAGATGGCGTCAGCGGACGGATCGATCAGGGTCCGCATGATCTCCTCGACGGTCGCGGTTGGCCGATAGTCGAGCCCCGAGTCACGCCCGCACGCCGTGGCGAGCGCCGTCGCGGCCATGGTGACGGCGGCGACCGCGATGTACCCCCCTTTGAGCATGCCGACGTCATGCTATCGCAGCGGATGTCCGATAACCCTTCCATGCGATGGATCATGGAACGCGGCCAGCAGCAGCTCCGGTGCGAGATTCTAACTGGGAGCGGTCTGACCCCCTATGCGCTCGTCATCGAGACGGCCGATGGTGGACATGTCCTCAACGAGCAATTCGCCGAGCCGTATGTGCTGCACGAGCGGGTGACGCAGGTCGAGCATCTATTCGATCGGCACGGCTGGGCCAGCCACGGCTAGCGGCGGCCGCTCGCGCCGGTCATTGCCGGGCTTCCTGGACTCGTGCACCGGCGAGGATGCCGGCCATTCCGATGTTCCCCTCGTGACACGCGTACTCGAAGAGCGCGTCGGCGCTCCGCGACAGCGGCGCCATCGCCGTCCAGGGGGCGGTCCAGGTCGCCGAGTCGGTGACTGTGATCTCGTAGTGCAGTCTATCGGGCCCGCCGAGGGAAAAGCGCTCGATCAACTGCAGGTTGTCCGCGGATTCGCGGTAGCTCGCTTTCGGTGAATAGTTGGTCGTTTCGACCACTAAGGTGTCGCCCTCCCAGTGACCGCGCGAATCGCCATGCCACTGCCGGATCGTGTCATGGGCGTGCGGGACGTCGCCGCGGGGGCCGATCGGAATGACGCGCGCATCGTGAATCATCTCGCCGAGCATGACGAGGTGATCGGGCGTCTGGAAGATCTGGTAGTAGCTGTTGTAGCCGGCTCCGAGCCCTCCGACACGCGGAATGCCGTAGGTGATGCAGCGCACCTGTCGACTCAGATCCTCCGGCCCGTCGGCCGGATGCTCGCGGCGGTACGCGTCCGCCGCGGCGCGCCGCTCCTCGGCCTCCGGCGTGAGCGCCGGGAGCTTGCCATTTGGAGGATCGCTGATCAGAGACGTCCGGTTCTCGAACTCCCGGTCGACCATCCAGACCGAGCTGTAGTTGCCGGTCCCGCCGTCGCGCGAGACGTTCTTCTCGACGTTGGCCAGCACGGCATTGAACACCCCGTCGCCGAAGGCGTCGTCGGCGCCGCCGAACAGGCGCTGTGCCGCCTCACGGAGCTCGGCGACCTCCTCGTCGGTGAACGTCGCTTTATCGCGGAGTGAATCGGGCCGCTCGAGCGGCGTGGCCGCGTTGTTTGCCCAGACCCCTTGCAGGTCGACGCGGTCGTCAGCCGTCCGGGGCGGCGTCCAGGTCTCCGTCTGGGCGACGGCTGGTGCCGCGGCCATCATGGTGATGAGGCTAGCCAGTGCAAGTGTGAGTGCGCGCATCTAATCGGTCTCCCTTTCGTCGCACATTATGGATCGGCTGGACCATCCGCTGCCGGCGTCGGCAGTGCACTAGCGGAGTGTCCGGGTCATTTCGACAGCACCTTTCGGGCGGGGCATCCCGTCTGGCGGCGTTGCTCCTCAGTCACAGATGCCCAATCTGCTCCCTCGTCGCGCCTTGCCAGACGGGCGTCGCGCTCAGAAATCTGCTGTCGAAATGATCCGGACACTCCACTAGAATCACACCTCACACCTTAACGATGGAGTTTCTTCGATGGACAAGCAACGATTCTTGATCACCGGTGGGAGTCAGGGCATCGGCGCGGCGCTCGCCGGATTGGCGTGCACCCAGGGACATGACGTCGTGTTCACCGGTCGCAACCAGGACCTTATCGACCGCGTCGCCGCCGACACCGGTGCGCGCGGCATCCGGGCGGATGTCTCAGACGGCGACGACAACCAGCGAGTCGTCGACACCTGTGTCGACGCGATGGGCGGGATCGATGTGCTGGTGAACAACGCCGCCTTCGGCTACGTCGGCGAGCTGGGCGAGATCGACATGGCGAAGATGAAGGAGCTGTTCGACACCAACGTGTTCGGCCTCGTCGACATCGGCAACCGGGTGGCGCCGTTGCTGAAGGCGCAACAAAGCGGCGCGATCATCAACATCGCGTCGACCTCCGGGATCAAGGGGGCGAAGGGGCAGACGGTCTACGGCGGCAGCAAGTGGGCGGTGCGCGGCATCACCCAATGCTGGCAGGCCGAGCTCCGACCGCACGGCATTCGGGTGACGAGCATCTGTCCCTCCGAGGTGCAAACCGACTGGATGGGGAAGACCGGGCGCAACAACCCGAACAAGCTTTACGCGACCGACATCGCCGAGACGATCATGGCGGCGCTCAACATGCACTCCCGTGCGCTCTGGGTCGAGCTGGCGATCTTCGCCAACAATCCCTGGAAGGAAGAGTAGCCGGGGCAGCCAGCCGACTAAGTTCAAACTGGGGAAATATCGCCTTCGATCGTACGACGGCATCTCGGGCGCTTCCCCCAGACCCCCTGGCTCCCTCGCTAGGGCCCCCCCCCCCCCCCACAAGTGCCGGCGGCGGGGCTCGGGGCAGCCAGCCCCGCCTTAGTAGGTCCCCGGTAGACGCTGGTCGAGCACGAGCTGCTCGGTCAGTGTCGAGCCGAATCCGGGTGCGGTTGGCGCGACGACGTGGCCGCGGTCGAACGGCGGTGTCATCGCGTCGAGAATCACCGAACCGGCCGGGAAGCTCTCGGCCATCGTGCAGCTTGATGCCGTAAGCGCGATCGGCAGCCCCCAGACGCTCCCTCCGCGGTGAGGGATCAGCTCGAGACCGGCGCCTTCGACCAGATCGCGGATCCGCTTGGCCGCGGTCAGGCCACCGCACCAGGTGATGTCGGGCTGGAGGATCTCGGCCGACTCGTTTCGGACCAGCACGTTGAAGCCATGCTCGGCGTATTCGTGTTCACCGCAGGCGACGCGGGTCCAGCCCGGTCCGTTGCCGCCGATCCGCCGAACCAATTCCGCATAGCCGAAGACGTCATCGGGGGAGAGCAGCTCCTCCATGAAGTAGAGGTTGGCCGGTCGGACCTGCTCGGCGAACCCGACCGCCCAATCGGGCGTGCCGTTGCGGGAGACGCAGTCGGTCATCAAGTTGCCGTCGCTCCCCAACTCGTCGCGGGCGGCCAGGATCGCCTCGACGACGCGGCCCTGGTCGGCGGTCGACGTATGCGGGCCGACGCGGGCCGAGATCTTGAAGTTTTGAATGCCGCGCGTCTTGCCGTCAGTAATGCTGCCGCCCGTCTGGTAGAGGAGGATCCGGTCGCGCGGCGTTCCGCCGATCAGCTGATAGATGGGCCGGTCGGCATGCTTGCCGGCGATATCCCAGACGGCGTTGTCGACGGCGCTCAACGCCATCGTGAACAGCCCGCGGCGGCCGTAGAGCAGACCCGAGCTGTACATCTGGTCCCAGAGCTGATCGGGGTTGAGCGCGTTGGCGCCGATCAGCAGATGCTTGAGGTGGCCGTCGATGATCTCACGCGCCGCGGTTCCGCCGGCTCCCATCCCGAACCCGGTGATGCCCTGGTCGGTCTTGATGACGGCGACGATTGCCGACGGCAGCTGCTCGAACGGCCCGCCGTAGCGCCAGCGGCGCGGGTCGTCGTCAGAGGCGAAGGTCGGGGCATCGAGCAAGCCGTCCGACCGCTGGTTGATGTAAATCGGGTAGGCGTTGACCTCGCGAATCTCGACGCGGCCGGTCTGGGCGGCGAGCGTGCG
Source organism: Vicinamibacterales bacterium (assembly GCA_963662965.1). GTDB lineage: Bacteria > Acidobacteriota > Vicinamibacteria > Vicinamibacterales > UBA8438 > DTWD01. The sequence continues at coordinate 3,628,384 of OY759970.1, forward strand.
CGCCGGCCCGACCGACGCGGCCACCGCGGCGAACCCGCCGATGCCTTGGAGAAAACGACGACGGCTCGGCCGGTCAGCGACGCGGTCGGCGTGCTCTTGCATCGGTGTGAGTCTACCTCGTGAACCGATTGAATTGTGATGTGTGATACGTGATGATGAGCTAAAGGAGAGCGGCTATGACGAAGACGAAGTGGTGCGTCGGCGGAGCGGTCGTCGTCATCGGCTTGGCGGCCGTGAGCCCGGCGGGCGCGCAGCAGCAACACGACGAACACCGAGCGGCCGAGCATGGCCGCCACATGGAGCACCGCTTCGACGACGCGGAGCAGTACGCCGAAGTGTTCGACGACCCGGCGCGCGATGCGTGGCAGCTGCCCGATCGGGTCATCGAGGCGCTAGCGATCCGGCCTGGCGAGAAGGTGGCCGATATCGGGGCCGGGACCGGCTACTTCACCGTGCGTCTCGCCCGGGACTCCGCTGCCGACACGGTCTACGCCGTCGATATCGAGCCGTCGATGGTCGACTACGTGCGCAACCGCGCGACGCGTGAAGGTCTCGACAACGTGGTGGCGGTGCTGGCCGACGGCGAGGCGACGAATCTGCCGGAGCCGGTCGACGTGGTCCTGATCGTCAACACGTTTCATCACATCCCCGACCGCGTCGCCTATTTCACGGCGCTGCGGGACCTGATGAACCCGGGCGCGCGCCTCGCGATCGTCGATTACAAGAAAGGTGCGCCGGGTGGCCCGCCCGATGAGTTCCGCTTCACGCCGGACGAGATCACCGATGAGCTCGGCCGCGCGGGGTTCGAGCTTCGGTCCCCCCACGATCTGCCACGACAGAGCTTCCTCATTTATGGAGCGCAGTCGACTGAGCCGCCCCGCACCGAGTGGGGCGACCCCGACCTCGGCGGCGTCTGGGATTACTGGACGTTCACGCCGCTCCAGCGGTCGGAAGAGCTTGGCGATAAGGCAACGTTCACCGACGAGGAAGCGGCGACGCTCGCGCAGGAGGCGAACGCCGAGGCGTTGGCTCGCGACCTCGCGGCGCCGCCCGGCGATCCTGGCGGCTACAGTCAAGCGGTCTGGACCGACCGGGCCCGCGCCACCGCGTTGACGCAAACGTCATTGATCATCGACCCGCCGGATGGCCGGATCCCGCAGCTCACTCCGGAAGCGCTGGCACGAGAAGAGGCGCGGCTGGCTGGCGACGGTCAGCCGGTGCGGATCCGGGTCGGCGGTTTCGGCACCGCCGGGCCAGAGGAGCGCGGTCTCGCGGAGCGCTGTCTGCTTGGTTTCAGCACCGGGCCGCCGCTGTTGCCAGGGGGGTACAACAACAACGTCCAGATCTTCCAGACCCCCGAGGCGGTTGTGCTGCTGATCGAGATGAACCACGATGTCCGCGTGGTGCCGATCGATGGACGTCCCGAGTTGAGCGACGACGTTCGCCAGTGGATGGGAAGCTCGCGCGGCCGGTGGGATGGCGACAGCCTCGTCATCGACACGCGGAATTTCACCGACCGCACCGCCAGCTTCGGGATCACCGGCCTGTCGCTCGGCTCGGCGGCGGCGCTCCATCTGGAAGAGCGGTTCACCCGCGTCGACGACGACACGCTGGTCTACGAGTTCACCGTCAACGACCCCGCCAGTTTCACCCGCCCGTTCAGCGGCCGGCTGCCGATGAACGCCAGTGACCTCCCGCTCTACGAGTACGCCTGCCACGAGGGGAACTACGGGATGGAGAACTTGCTGCGTGGCGCCCGCACGGAGGAGCGGGAGGCGGCGGGGCCGTAGGGTTCTTACTCGCAGCGTTAGTCCGGGAGCTCGAACACTTACAAGTTCCTGCGGTTCTACTGGGATGTGGTCGTCGAGATTACCGGGGAGAGCCAAGTGGAGGGATCGACGTGACCGACGGAGCACCAAAGAGCGCCTACGAGCTGGCAATGGAGAAGCTGAAGGCGCAGGACGACGAAGCCGGCGCCGACGCGGTTGAGCTGACCGCCGAGCAGGTCGAGGCGATTGGCGTCGCTCGCCGCGACTACGAGGCGAAGGTCGCCGAGTGTCGCATTCTTCGTGATTCCAAAATGGTGGCCACGTTCGACCCGGCCGCGGTTGAAGAGCTGCAGGCGAACTACCGGCGCGACCTCTCGCACTTCGAGACCGACCGCGACAAGAAGATCGAGCGGATTCGCAGCGGGGAGTGAGAGGCAACCTGATCGCACTCAGGTCCGCGCGCCGCGGACCGGTACTGATTCAGCGTGGACAGGCCACTAGGCACCGACCAACGCGCCGATGACCGCCAGGAGGACGGCGAACTGCACGCCGACGATCCAGAAGAACTGCTGCGATATCTTCATGATCGAGCGCGACGAAACTCAGATCCACGGCCTCGAAGCCACGACCCATCTTCTGGTCCAACGCATCGATGCGGCGGTCGACCTTCTGGTCCAGCGCGTCGATTCGGCCTGTAAGCTCGGTAAAGCCGCTGGTATGTTCTTCCACTCGGCCTTCTAGGTATGCAACGCGTTCATCGATCGTCGGCATCTGCGCGGCTCCCGGCTGTCGTCGGGCCTGTCGCGCACCATTTTAGTTGACTGCCGCAGCGTCTGGCCCGTTGCCTCGTGTGGAGCACAAACCATGCCCACACGGGGACGGCGTTCGCCCACCGTCCAGTTGAGCGTGCACCGATTGCCATCGGTGCCGGCCGCACGCGCGTCATTTTCTTCGGGCCGGACGGCTCGTTGCTGATGATCAAGATCGAAGACGGCACGTCGCGTGATGGTGCGTCCGACGCCCTCACGCAAGTGGTCCTCGTCCTCAACTGGTTCGAGGAGCTTACGGAACTTGTTCCGGCGCCGTAACGTCCGTGCCGTGAGTCGATCGATCCGGTGCGGGTCGCGCGCATTCCGGCAGAAACCGTGCCTTTGGCGAGACGAAGCTCTTAGCTCTGAGAGTGTCCCGATGTGCCCTGAGGCGAGCCGGTTTTTAGAGGGATGTGTGTGGCCTGCACCGGAGTGCGCGCTCTAACTCCCCGGCGTCCAGATGCGCGACTTCGGCCCGCCGGCCAACGTCAGCATCAGCTCGTTGAGCCGTTTGACGAACACCGCGGGGTCGGCCAGGCGCCCACCTTCGGCCAGCATCGCTTGATCGAACAGGATGTGGCTCCAGTCGGCGAACCGTGCGTCGTCGGTTTCATCTTTCAGCTGCGCCACGATCGGATGCACCGCGTTGATCTCGAGTACGAGCGGCACGTCGGGCACCGCCTGACCGGCCGCGCGGAGCACCCGTTCGAGGTTCGCGCTCATCCCGTCCTGCTCGGTGACGAGACAGGCGGGTGACTCCGTCAGCCGGTCGGTGAGGCGAACCTCTTTCGCCTTCGCGCCGAGCGTCTGCCGAATCCGTTCGAGCATGGGCTTGAAGTCGTCCTCGGTCTGCTGCTTCGCCTTGGCCTCGGCCTCGGTATCCTCAGAGGCGACCGACCCGAGGTTGAGGTCGCCCTTCGTGACCGATTGCAGCGTCTTGCCGTCGAACTCCGTGAGATGGGCCACGAGCCACTCGTCGACCCGGTCGAACAGCAAGAGCACCTCGATCCCTTTCTTGCTGAAGATTTCGAGATGCGGACTGTGCTGCGCCGCCGCGAAGGTATCGGCGGTGATGTAGTAGATCTTGTCCTGCCCCTCCCTCATTCGCTCCACATAGTCAGCGAGTGACACGGTCTGGTCGTCGCTGTCGTCGTGCGTCGTCGCGAATCGGAGGAGTCCGCCGATCCGCTCCTTGTTCGAGACGTCCTCACCAACCCCTTCTTTGATGACCCGGCCGAACTCGCGCCAGAACGTGGCGTATTTCTCGGCGTCGTTCTTAGCGAGATCCTCGAGCCGGCCGAGCACGCGCTTGACCGACGCGGTCTTCATCATCTCGACGTCGCGCGAGTGCTGGAGGATCTCCCGGGAGACGTTGAGCGGGAGATCGTTCGAGTCGATGATGCCGCGGATGAACCGGAGGTAGCCCGGCATCAGCTGCTCCGCGCCGTCCATGATAAACACGCGGCGGACGTAGAGCTTGATGCCGTGTCGCTGCTCGCGATCCCAGAGGTCGAAGGGGGCGCGCTGGGGCACGTAGAACAGGACCGTGTACTCCTGCCGCCCCTCGATCTTGGCGTGCGTGTGGGCGAGGGGGTCACCGAAGTCGTGCGCGACGTGCTTGTAGAACTCTCGGTACTGCTCGTCGGTGATGTCCGCCTTCGGCCGCGCCCAGAGCGCCGACGCCTGATTGACCTTCTCGAGCTCTTCGCCGTCGGCCGCCTCGTCCGACTCCGGCGACTTACCGGGGGGCGCCTCTTTCGGCATGAAGATTGGAATCGTGATGTGGTCGGAGTACTTGTGCAGGACGGCGCGGAGTCGGGGGCCGGCTAGTAGATCGGATCCCTCGCGCAGATGGAGCGTCACTTCCGTTCCGCGGGACGGCTTCGAGACCGGCTCGATGGTGTAGTCGCCTTCGCCGCTGCTCTCCCAGTGGACGGCGTCGTCGGCCGTCAGGCCGGCGCGCCGCGTCGTGAGCGACACGCGATCGGCGACGATAAACGACGAGTAGAAGCCGACGCCGAATTGGCCGATCAGCAACGCGTCCTTCGCCTGGTCGCCGGTCAATTGCTGCACGAACTCCTGGGTTCCCGACTTCGCGATGGTCCCGATCTGATCGATCACCTCCTGGCGGGACATACCAACGCCGTTGTCGGCGACGGTGACCGTACGTGCGGCGGCATCGAAGCGGACGTGAATCGCCAGCTCCGGTTCCTCGTCGAGCAGTCCGGGCTCGGTGAGCGCTTCGAAACGGAGCCTGTCACAGGCGTCCGAGCCGTTCGACACGAGCTCTCTGAGAAAGATCTCCTTGTTCGAATAGAGCGAATGGATCATCAGCTGTAACAGCTGACGGGCCTCGGTTTGAAAGGCGAGGGTTTCCTTGGTGGCGGTCTCTGTCACGGTGAGCGGGAAGATAGCACAGATGGTGGCGCGAGCATGCTATGCTCGGCGGAACCCGGGGGGATCCAGCCCTGAGCACGAAAGGGGGTTTGAATGGGGCGCCGAAGAATCGTGCATGGAATGGCGGTGTTGGCGTACGCCGTGCTAGTGTCAGCGCCGGCGGCGGCCCAGGACCTCCCCCGGACAGCGTGGGGGCAGCCCGATCTCCAGGGGGTCTGGGACTTTCGGACCATCACCCCGATGGAGCGGCCGGAAGAGCTCGCCGATAAAGAGTTCTTGACGGCCGAAGAAGCGGCTGAGGTCGAGAATATCCGTGCGCTAGCCGACGCCGGCCGTGACGGCGAGGTCCCGGCCGACATCGTCGGCAACTACAATACGTTCTGGTTCGACCGGGGGACAGCGGTGATCGAGACGATGCGGACGTCTTTGGTGATCGATCCACCGGATGGACGCGTGCCCGCACTGACGTCGGAGGCCGAGCGTAAGCGGGCGGCGGTGACCGAAGCCCGGAAGGACACTGGGCCCCACGAGCCAGCGCCGGGTGGCTGGGTCGATGATCTCGGTCCGAACGGGCTCCAGGTTCGTTGCGTCACCGGGTTCAACTCGGGGCCGCCGATGACGCCGGGCGGCTACAACAACAACGTCCAGCTCTTCCAGACGCCGGACAAGGTGGTGCTCTACAACGAGATGAACCACAGTCCTCGCGTTGTGCCGCTCGATGGACGACCGCACACCGGGCTGCGTCAGTGGACCGGCGAGTCACGCGGTCACTGGGACGGCGACACCCTCGTCGTCGAGACGGTCAATTTTTTGCGCGAGACCAGCTTCATGCGCGGTGGCGCCAGTGCCGACTTGCAATTAACGGAGCGCTTCACACGCGTGTCGCCAGACGTCTTGATATACGAGGTCACGGTCAACGATCCGACGACGTGGTCGCGGCCGTGGACCTACGAAGTGCCGATGCTCAGGAATCCAGAGCCGATCTACGAATACGCCTGCCACGAGGGGAATTACTCGATGGAAGTGATTCTCGCCGGCGCGCGGGAGCAGGAAGCCGAGGCCGCAGCGGCCGGGCGCTAAGGAGAAAGCGATGAAAGCCAATGCTAGAACGTCGGTCGGGATCGCCGTCGTGTGTGCACTCGTGGCGGTAACCGGGCTGCCCGGCTCCGCGTTCGCGCAAGACGTCACGTTCACAAAGGACGTCCTGCCAATCCTCCAGAATTCGTGCCAAACGTGTCATCGCGACGGCGCGATCGCCCCGATGTCGCTGATGACCTACGAGGAGGCGCGGCCGTGGGCACGCGCGATCAAGGACAAGGTCTCGACGCGCACCATGCCGCCGTGGTACATCGACAAGAACATCGGTGTCCAGGGCTTCAGGTACGACCGCTCCTTGACCGACGACCAGATCGACACGATTGCGACGTGGGTCGATGCCGGCGCGCCGCGCGGCAACCCGGCCGACATGCCGCCGCCGCGCACGTTCGCCGAGCGCGACATATGGCATATCGGAGAGCCCGACTGGATCGTGCCGATCCCCGAGCCGTTTGTCGTCCCGGCCGATGGCGCCAACTGGTGGGGCGACTTCTATTCCGACTCGGGCCTCACCGAGGACCGATGGATCAAAGCGGTCGAAACGAAACCGTCATCCGAAGGCTTCCCGGTCGTGCACCACGCCGTGACCCGGGTGCAGGAATCGGCTGATGTCGACGAAGGGGACTTTCTCAACGAGTACGCGCAGGGGAAGAACGGCGACGCGTTCCCCCCGGGCACCGGGCGTCTGGTGAAGGCCGGGACCGTCATCCGCTTCAACATGCACTATGCCTCGATCGGTGAGGACCGGACCGACCGGACCAGCGTTGGCCTGCAGTTCTACCCGAAGGGCGAGGAGCCCGAGCACGAGCTCTTCTCGAAGGCCTTGGCGCAAAACTTCGATCTCGACATCCCGCCGGGCGAGGACGACGTGCGGCACGACAGCTATCACAAGTTCGACAAGAACATCCGGCTGACCGGATTCCAGCCGCACCTCCACAACCGGGGTAAACGCCAGTGTATCGAGGCGATCTACCCCGATGGCAACACTGAGATGCTCAGCTGCGCCAGCTGGGACTTCGGCTGGCACATCGTCTACAACTATGAAGATGACGTGCAGCCGCTGCTGCCGGCGGGAACGTTGATGCACACGATCACGTGGCATGACAATTCAACCGCAAACCGGTGGAATCCCGATCCGCGGAACTGGGCCGGCTTCGGTCAGCGGTCGAGCGACGACATGAGCTTTACCTGGACGAGCTTCTTCGAGCTCGACGACGATGAGTTCGCCGCCGCGGTCGAAGAGCGGAAGATGCTGTCCGACAACAACAACAACTGACGGGGGTATCATGCCGATCGCTTTGCGTTTGGTGCTGCTGGGAAGCGTCGTTGCCGTGGCGTTCGCTGCGGTGAGCGATTCCTACGCCCAGCAGCGTTTCGAACGCGGTCAGAACGTCCAGCCGGTCTTCGAGGGATGGGAGCGGAACCCCGACGGCACCTTTAACATGGTGTTCGGGTATCTGAACCGCAACTACAAGGAGATGCCAGACGCGCCGATCGGTCCGAACAACTCGTTCGAGCCGGGCCCCGCCGACCGCGGCCAACCGACCCGTTTCTACCCGCGACGCCAGCAATTCGTCTTCAGAGTGCAGGTGCCGGCCGATTGGGGGGAGAAGGATCTCATCTGGACCATAACCTCCCATGGACGCACCGACCAGGCAATTGCATCGCTCTGGCCCAGCTGGGAGATTGATGACGGGGTGATCAAGGCCAATCGGGGGACGGGGGCCAACGGGTTCCCGGCCGACAACCAGCACCCGTCGATTTCGGTCCAGGAGGGGACCGAGTTGACGGTCACGCTGCCGGGGACGCTCATGCTTACGGCCGTCGTGCGCGACGACGGCGTGCCGGGGCCGCGGCCAAAGCGGCCCGAGCCGACCGACCCGGCGCAGCTGGCGGCCCGAGAACGAAGGATGCATCAGGCGAGCCCGATCAACCAGGCGGTGGTCAGTGCGCGCACCGCCCATGGGACCGGGCTGGGCGTGACCTGGACACACTACCGCGGCCCGGGCGCGGTCACGTTCGACCCGATGGCCGTTGAGATCGAAAACGGTCGCGGCGGGGAAGTGGTAACGACGGTGAGCTTTACCGAACGTGGGACCGTCGTGCTTCGCGGCTACGCCGACGACACGATCAACACCACGCCGATCGACGTGACAGTCACGGTGAATTGAAGGCTGGCGCTTGGTGCCTTGATGCAATGACTCGCTCGATCTCCACCCTCGTTCTAGCCATCGCCATACTCGTGAGTCCGGCCCTCGCCGGCGCCCAGAACGATGCCGATGCCGGGGGGGTGCCCGAGGACTGGACGCCCGAGCGTCTCGCCGACGGGCAGCCGAACATCCAGGGGATGTGGAACAACACCCGCGCGATCTTCACCCCGCTCGAGCTGCCGGAAGAGCTGGCGGGGCAGGAGCTGACTCTGAGTGAAGCCGAGTTACAGGCGCGCGCCCGAGCGCGTGGCGAAGGGCGCATTTCTCGGTCGGAGTGGCGCGGGCACGAAAACAATAGCGGTGGCGTCGGCGGATACGGTCTCTATTGGTTCGACTGGTACTTCGACACGCCGACCGACATCGGTCAGCCGTCGATCATCGTCGAGCCGGCGAACGGACGCATCCCGGAGCGGACGGCCGACGCGCGCGAATCGGTCGCGATGAACCTGGCCCAGTTGCACGATTCCTACGCCAACATGGAGTCGGGCGACCGCTGCATCTCGCGCGGCGTGCTCGGCATGATGATGCCGACCGAGTACAACAACGGCACGCTCATTCTGCAGCCGCCCGGCTATGTCGTCATCCATAGCGAGATGATCCACAACGTCCGGATCATTCCGGTCGCGGCCGGCCCGCATGTCGACGACGAGATTCGTCAGTGGGAAGGCGACCCGCGCGGCCACTGGGAAGGCAACACCCTCGTGGTCGAGTCGACCAACTTTAAAGCGGTGCACAACATGCGCGGGCCGACCGCCGGCACCCGGTCGCGCCAGTCCAAGGCGCAGCGCGTGGTCGAGCGTTTCACGGTGGTCGGGCCCAACTCGCTGCGTTACACGATCCGCATGGAGGATCCGGACACCTACACCGGTCCCTGGACCGCCGCGTTTCCCTACGACCGCGACGACGAGTACGTACAGTTCGAATACGCCTGCCACGAAGGCAACTATTCGGTACCGAACGCGCTTGGCGGAGCCCGACAAGAAGAAGCTGAGGGGCCGTAATGAGGAAGACATCGCGCGCAATTGGCGTCATCGTCGGGATCTGCCTTTTGATGGCGCCCGCGATCGCATCGGCGCAATCGTCAAGCGGCGACGTCTGGACCGTGCCGCGGACGCCGGATGGTCATCCCGATCTGCAAGGCGTGTGGGCGAGCGATTCGGCCACGCCGCTCGAGCGTCCCGAGGAGCTGTCCGACTCGCCCGTGCTGACCGACGAGGAAGTGGCGACGCTCCAGCAGCGTGCCGCCGAGCTGTTCAACGGGGAGACCGACGCGGCCTTCGGCGACAGCATCTTTCGAGCCGTGCTCGCAGACGAGACGGGCTACCAGTCGGGCGACGGGGTCACGGCCGAGAATCCCGAAGGGACCGGCAACTACAATCAGTTCTGGCTGATCGATCGGTGGTTCGACAATCGGACGTCGCTGATTGAAGACCCGCCCGACGGCCGCATCCCCGAGATGACGCCCCAAGGGAAGCAGCGCGCCGAAGCACGGCGTGCCGTCACGCGACCCCGATTCCCGACCGGTCCCGAGGACCTGGGCGCGGGGCTTCGTTGCACCGGCGGGCGGGTGCCGATGACGGGGCGCGGCTACAACAGTAACTATCAAATCGTGCAGTCAGCCGACACCGTGGCGATCCTGATGGAGATGATGCACGAGACGCGTATCATTCCGATCGGCCAAGACGTCGACGTGCCCGCCGATGTGCGGAAGAACTTGGGTGTATCCAGCGGCTACTGGGACGGTGACACGCTGGTGGTCGAGACGACCAACTTCAAACGCGACGTCAACTTTAGCGGCGCCTCACGCGAGCTTCACCTCACGGAGCGATTCACGCGCTTGGCGTCCGACACGTTGCAGTACGAATTCACGATGGACGATGCGGCTACCTGGACGCGGCCGTGGACCGCGAAGATCGTCATGCGGCCGGCGCCCGGTACCGGGCAGATCTACGAGTTCGCGTGTCACGAAGGGAACTACGCCATCGCGAACACGCTCCGCGGCGCTCGACTCCAGGAAGCGGACAAGGCGGGGCGCTAGCCGAGGTCCATCCGCGTAACTCCCGCAGGCTCAAGTCGCATCCACGCGGGTAGCGGCCCAGCATTGGTCTCTCTCACAAACCGCGTCGTCACAGTAGCACCGTTGCAGCTTTCAGCCGCTTGTCAGCCGTTCCTCCGACGGTTTACTCCGAGAGACCAACCGCTGCGTCGCTAGAGCCTGCGTCTATCGGCCGGGCACCATCAAATGGGCGCTCGACGTCCCCGCCTGCATGAGCCAGACGACGTCGTTGCGCCGCTCGGCGGGTAGACCAAGCGAGTCAGCGGTCGCGTTCGGCACGGCGATCGTCATGTGCGGTCTGGCGCTCGCCTGATCGCCGCCACTCATCGAGTACCAGACCGAGCCGAACTGCGCGAGTCCGCGTGTGCCGTTGGCTTCAGCTTCCTCCATCAACGCCAGGCGTGCGTCCGCGTCTGGCTCTTGGAACGCGAACGCGCGGTTCTGTTCGAAGCGCGGAAGGTTCGCCTCCGCCGAGCACTGGACGGCGAAATCTGGCGTACCGGGCACATCCGAGCGGTCCCAGCAGACGACTCCGTTGGAGCTCGGGCGGACGACCACGCGGTTGTTGTTGGCATCCCAGCGGACGACGCCCGCTTCTTCCTGAAGTCGCGCCGGTGCCGCCGCGGTAGCCCGTGCGATGACCTCGTCATCCGATTGGGCATCGGCCATCGCGGACACCGTTAGGATTGCCGCGACAACGATAAGTAGACCTCGCGTCATTTCATTGTCTCCTTCTTCGTCGGCATTGTATTCCCGTTGAGACGACGACCGGGTCCAATCTGTGACACTGCTTCCCCGGTCCCTCATTCCAGGAACCGGCGGATCGCGTCGTTCAGAAAGGCGACGTCCTCCGGATTCGCCCCCGTGCCAACGTTGTGACCCCAAACGGACGGAATCGGGAGGAGCTCGGCGTCGGGGATGAGCCGGCTCTCGGATTCGGCGTCCTCGGGGGGGAAGTAGAGGTCACTGGCGGACGGCATCATCAGCACCCGCGCGGTAATGGACCGGAGCGCCGCCTCGAAGTTGCCATCGAACCCCGGCGTGTCACCGACGTCGTGGGTTTGCCACGTGACGGCCTGCGAGAGGAGGTTGTTCGCATCCCGAGTGAGCCAGCGCCGCTCCGAATTCTGGATATACGCCTCGACGCCATCGGCACCCGATCGGCGGAATAGCTCCCGTCGCCACCATTCTTGCGACGTGCCCCAGGCCGCCCAGTGGCGGGCGAGCGCCCGGAGTCCGACCTCGGGTGGCGCCGTGTACCGGCCATTGTTCCAGGCGGCGTCCGCTGTGATCGCCGCCTTGGCTCCTTCGAGGTGGGCGATACCGAACGGGTACTCCTTGGCGTTGCCACAGTACGCGACGACGGCATCCACCACCCCGGGGTGGCTCACCGCCCACTGCAGCGCCTGCTGCGCTCCCATCGAGAATCCGACAACCGCGGCCAACCGCTCGATCCCGACTCGGTGACCAGCCGGTGCGTAGCCGCGTCGTTGTCGCGAATCGCAATCTGGGGGAAGTCGGGACCGGCGAACGGCGGCGGCGTGTTGCTCGGAGACGACGACAACCCGTCGGCGAACTGATCGGTGGCGATGATGCAGTACGTCGCCGGGTCGAACGCCTGGCCGGGACCGATAAGGAAGTCGTAGCCGTGATGATCGCCCGAATACCACGATGGCAGCAGCACCGCGTTGGTCTTCTTCGACGCGTTGAGCGTGCCATGCGTCACATACACGAGGCGAGCGTCCGGTAGCGTGACCCCGCTCTTGAGGCGGAAATCGCCAAGCGGCAACTGCGGCAACTCCTGATGGTCGCCGGCCGACTCGATGGAGACGCCGAGTGAGCCGACGGCAAGCATACCGAGTGCCAACGCCGCTCTTCGCAGCATGTTCATCTCTCGCTCTCCATGACAAGGGTCGCCAGCCGTTGCCGGGCCGCGGTGTCCGACGGATCGAGTGCCATCGCCTGCCGGTAGGCGGCGATCGCACCGTCGCGGTCGCCGAGGGCGCGGAGCGCGTCGCCGAGCAGTCGATGCGTCCCCTCGCCCTCCGGGTCGAGCGCGATGGCGGTTCGATAGGCGTTGACCGCCGCGTCGAGCTTCCGCTGCTCGTGGAGCGCGTTCCCCAGGTTGTGATGCGCGGCGGCGTTGGAAGGTTCGATCGTCACCACTTGGAGGAACGCGTCGATCGCGTCGTCGGTCTTGCCGGCTTCACGCAGCGCTATCCCGAGGCCGTTCCAGTGGGCGATCGTGTCCGGGGCCAGCCGGATTGCCGTCCGGTAGGCGGTAATCGCCTCCTCGAGTTGGCCGATACGTCGCAGCGCGTTGCCGCGCAGGTAGTAGGCGACCGCACCCTCGAGGTTCTCGAGGACGGTCCTCAGCGCCACCCGCTCCTCGACCGTGCGTGCCACGGTGAAACCGTGCTCCGCGGCGTCGCGCGCCTCCGCTGGTCGGTCCGCGGAGAGCAGCGCCACGGCGAGCGTCGCCCAATGCGTACCATCGGATGGTTCGAGCTCGGTCGCGGTGCGGGCGAGGGCGAGCGCCTCGTCGCCCTGCTCCGGTTGAGTGGCGAGCGTGCGAGCGAGGGCGGCGTAGGCTGGGGCGAAACGTTCGTTCAGCTCGATCGCGCGTCGCAAGCTGCGCTCACGCTGTCGCGAGGCCTCGGTGGCCGACGCCGGCCGGGGCAGCAACGCGCCAAGGTAGTGGGAGATGTAGCTCGTCGAGCCGAGGCGGTTGGCTTCGATGAACGCCTGGCCCGCGTCATAGTCGTCGCCGGCATACCACGCGTCCAAACCGATCGCCTCGAGTACGGCGGGGGAGTCTGGCTTGACGTCGAACGCGACGTCGAGCAGCGGTTTGGCCAGATGCCGATGGCCTCCGTGGCTGAGGACACGCGCCTGTAGGACGACCGCCTCGGTCGAGGTCAAGAGGCGGACAGGGAAACGCTCGGCTTCGTCTTCGGCTCTCTCAGAGACGTCTGGCGGCGTGTCGATCCGCATGGCGAAGAAGCCGTCCCGCCGGACATAGCGCGACAGCGCACGCGACACGTCGTCGAGCGGTCCGACGGTCGCCGCGAATGCGGCACGCACGTCTTCTCCTGCGTGCATACGCTCGATGTACGCGTCGAGCGCGCGTCGACCTTGTCCCGTATCGTCGCCGAGCAGCAGGTAGTGGGTGAGGGCCCACGACTGCGCGTAGAAGAGCGCGGTGTCGACGATCGAGCCGCCGTGCGGATTGGTGTCCTCGGCGAGCAGCACGTCGAGCGGGATCAGCCGGTTGCGGGACAGCAGCGCGAGATGCTCGCGGCGCGCATCGCCGATCTCGGCCGTGGTGCCGCGCACCGTCGTGTTGGCGTAGACCTCCGCGAACCCCTCGGTCAGCCACGGCGGCAGCCGGCCGGTGTTGACGCTCGTCAGGAGGTGAAAATATTCGTGGTAGACCGGACGAGAGCCTTCGCGTTGACTCGCGTCGACCCGGAGCACGATATGGTGCTCGACCGAGCCGCGCAGAAAGGCGCCGACCGGCCGAGCGTCGCCCTGACTCCAGAACTGCGGCATGAGCTTGGCGAGTCCCTCTTCGCCGGCCGCCGCGATGATGGTGAGCCGCCGGCGTGGGTCCGAGGACTCGGGAAGCGCGGCTTGAAACACCGACCGGATGACCTCGAATTCGCGAGCCACCTGACGCGCGTCGTCCTCATCGGCGTTGCTCACCACGATGAAGTGCGGGCTCCGCACCTCGATCCAGCGGCCGTCGATCCCCTGGGCCCGGACGTCTGGCGCACCGACGCCCCCGCTGACACCGACGACGACGAGGCCGAACAGGACACGGAGCGCGGCGGTCCCAACCCCACTCGTGATGGTCATCGGTGTCGGCTCGCGGACCCTGGCTAATCGATGATCGATTGATACACGAGGGCGCGGACGACGTTCTGGTCGTTGAGGGCGGCCGGAATCAGCTGCGTCAGGTAGACCACGATGAGGTCCTCGGTCGGATCGACCCAGTACGCTGAATGATAGGCGCCATACTAGCCGTACTCGCCGATCGATCCCAGCTCGCCGCGGAGGCCCAGCTCCTTCACTACGAAGAACCCGAGGCCGAAGCCCTGGCCGGCGCCGAACGCGAACGCGATGTCGCCGAGATGGTCGGTCGTCATCAGCTCGACCGTCTTGCGCGAGATGAGACGCACCCCGTCGAGCTCGCCGCCGTTGAGCATCATCTGCAGAAAGCGTGCGTAGTCGCCGGCGGTCGAGAGGAAGCCGGCGCCGCCGGAAAAGCTCTGGCGCGGACCGTCGAGATAGTGACCCTGGCCGATCGGGGCGAGGAGCGCATCGGTGGCCGTTTCGTCGCCGGCATCGGGCGCGCGCGCGATCCCGTCACCGGTCGCTGAGTAGACCACCGTGAGTCGGTTGGCCTTGTCGCGCGGGAGGTAAAAGCCGGTGTCGTGCATCTGGAGCGGGTTGAGGATGCGCTCCCGCATGAAGACATCGAGTGGTTGGCCGCTCACCAGTTCCACGAGCGCCCCGAGGATATCGGTGTTGTAGCCGTAGACGAATGCCGTGCCGGGCTGCGCGTCGAACGGCAGCGCCGCCATGCGGGAGACGGTCTCGGAGATCGGCTCGTTCCGGTGTGCGAAGTACCAGCCGGTGATATCCGCGTCGTCCCATTCGTCATGGCCTGGGCCGCCGCCGTAGCCGATGCCGGCGGTGTGGGTCAGCAGGTCCCGAATCGTGATCGGGCGCGTCGCGTCAACCACGCGGTAGCCGCCGCTCCCGTCCGGCTCAGCCACCGTGGTGGCCGTGAATTCAGGCAGAAAACGGCCCACCGGGTCGGCGATCGTCAGCGTGCCCTCCTCCTGGAGCATCATCACGCCGACGGTGATCAGCGCCTTCGTCTGCGAGGCGATGCGGAAGATGGAATCCGTGCGCATCGGCGCACCCGCCTCCCGGTCGCGATGTCCGACCGCCTCGAGGTAGGCCACCTTGCCGTGACGTACCACAAGGGCAACCGCACCGGCCAGCTGGCCATCATCGACGAAGCCCTCGAGCGCTTCGGTCAAGCGCTCGAGTCGTGACGCCGAGAGGCCGACCTCCTCGGGCGCGGTTCGCGGAAGGCCTTGGGCCAGGGCGCCCTGAACGGCAAGCGACAGCGCGACGCCGGCGAGGAGGAGACGGATCAGGAGTGCGTACATGCCCCCAAGCGTATACTGAGCGTGCGCATGCTGCCCCGCTGGATCGGGCTTCTCGTCATCCTGCTGCTCGCGACGACGCGACCGACCGACATCGGCCACGCCACCCAGGGACGCGTCGGCTCGGGACATGAGATCCAGAGGGACTGCACGCTCTACTTCGAGTTTCTTGGTCGGACCGGCGCCGGTCGCGAGGAGACCTTCGACGTCGACCCGTTCGGCATGGGCTACTGCGCCGGGCTCGTGCGGGGGGTCGCCAACTCAGCCGGCGGGCTGATGGCGGAGCGCGTCTGTCTTCCCGACGACATCACCGCGGCGCAGGCGGTCTGGGTCGTCGTCCAGTATCTTCGCGAGCATCCGGACTCGCTCTACGACTCGGACACCGAGCTGGTCCTGCGCGCGCTCGAGGCGGCGTTTCCCTGCCGGTAGGGTCACCGGCCGAAGCAGCACCGACCCGCGGCTCCGCACTTCTCTCTCTACGGACGCGCCCGGACGTACTTTTGCAAATTCCGCGGCGCCGGCTCGCCGCCGTAGATGTTGCCGTCGCTGTCGACCGCGACGAACTCGGCGCCGTTGCCGGCCGTGCTGCGCGGGTCGCCCCACGGATAGAGGATGAACTCGTGGATCCAGCCGGTCTTCGCCTCGCCGATCCGGATCCCCATCTCCCATCCGGGGTTTTGGACGTCGTCCGATTCCGAGTCGGCGACGAAGATGCGCCCGTGGTCGTCGAAGAAGACGCCGCTGGGACGCCCGAACTGCGTCCACTGGCTGATGAATTCACCTTCCTGGTCGAAGATCTGGACGCGGTTGTTCGACCGGTCGGCGACGAAGATGCGGCCGTCGTTGTCGATGGCGATGGCGTGTAGCGTGCGGAACTCGCTCGGCCCGTAGCCGGTCTTGCCCCATTCCGTGACGTAGGTGCCGTCGGCCGAGAATTTGACGACGCGATTGTTGGTGTCGTTGCCGTGGCCGTCGGCGACGAAGATGCTGCCGTCGTCGGCGACGACCACATCGGCGGGCGCGTTGAAGTGGTCATTGCCCCCGCCGGCCTGGCCCGGCGTGCCCAGCGTCATCAGCTTGTCGCCGGTCGGGCTGAACTTGATGACTTGGTGCCCGCGCGTACCCGGCGGGGTCCGCTGCTCACTCACGCCGTCGGTCACCCAGATGTTGCCATCCGGGTCGACGGCGATGCCGTGCGGCCAGATGAACATCCCTCCGCCGAAGCTTTCGACCACGCTCCCGTCGGGCGCGAACTTGATGACCGGATCGAGATCGGAATCGAGGCACTCGTTACCGAATCGCTCCGGGGCGGTGGCATCGCATCGAATGACGGCCCAAACGTGGCGGCCGTCGTTGTCGATGGTGACGCCACCGACCGCGCCCATCGTGCGGCCACCCGGCAGCTTGGCCCACCCTTCAACCTGACGGTACGGATTGGGGTAGGCCTGGGCGAACGTCTCGGCGGCCAGGCCGGCCATGGCGACGACGGCGATAGCCAGTACGAGGCCTTGGTAACTCGGGTAACTCCGGCAGTTCGACTTCCAGATCATGATCACACCCCGTCTACTTCGTGTCTGTTTCCTGCGCCCGTTCGCCGCTCAGCGAGTTCGGGACGGCGTAGTTCCCCTCGTGGCAGGCGTACTCGAATTGAAGATAGTCGTTGTCGCGTTTGTAGTTGAATGCGACGGTCCACGGCGCCGCGTAGGTCTCCGGGTCGTTGACCCGCAGCTCGTAGTGCAGCGTATCGGCATCGAGCAGGGAGAACCGCTCGACGACGTGCCGCGCCTCGGTCTGCGGCGCGCGCGACGCGGGGCCACGCTGGTTCTCGACCGCTTTGAAGTTGCGCGACTCGACCACCAGCGTGTTGCCGTCCCAGTGGGCGCGTGGGTCGCCGTTCCATTGGGTGATGGTGTCCTCGACGTGTGGGACATCTCCGAGCGGACTGATCGGAATGACCCGCGCGTTGTGGATCATCTCGCTCAAGATGACGACGTGATTCGGCGTGTGAAAGAACATCTTGCCGTTGTTGTACGCCGTCGGCATCATGATGCCGTAGGTGCCGCGCGACAAACAGCGGTCGCCGGTCTCCATCGTTGAATACGAGTCGTGCAGATGCTCGCGATAGTAGGACACGCTGGCGCGGGCCCGGTCTGTCATCGCCGGCATCTTGCCGTTGGCCGGCTCAATGAGCAGCGCGGGAGCGTTGATCGCCGCCGGCTCCTTCCAGTACCAGTCGAACCAATAGTTCGCATAGGCCCCGACCCCGCGGCTGTTCTCGTGTCCCTCCCATCGTGCCGCCTTGCCGCGGTCCGACCGCGCCTGGACGAGCTCGTCAATCTCCGTCTGCGTCAGCTCTCGGTCGGCGAACTCGTCGGGAAGCTGGAGCGGGATGTGCGACGAGCCGACGTTGTTCCAGGTCCCGTTGAGATCCGGCTGGCCATCCGCAAGCCGGGGCGGATTGAAGTTGCCGTCGCCGTTTTGTGCGAGCGCGGGGACCGCGACGGCCAGAACGACGGCGGCGGCCGCGGTCACGAGCGAGCGGGCAGGTCGGTTGGCCATGATGAACCTCGCTTTCGAACGAATGATACCGCGTTTGCCTTGCGTGGCGGGCAACGGAGGGCTATCGTAGCGGCAAGCAAGAAAAACGAGGTACTACATGCGGAATCGATGTTTTCTGGCGCTCCTCGTCGTGGCCACCGTGGCGTCTCTCATGTCCGCGCCGGCCACGGCGCAGACTCGATCCGACGCCAACCCCCAGACGCCGTGGGGCGACCCGAATCTGCAGGGGACCTGGTCCTATGCGTCGCTCACGCCGCTCCAGCGGCCGACGAGTCTCGGGGAGCGCGAATTCTACACGGAGGAGGAAGCGGCCGAGCGGAACATCGCCGTCACGCGCGACGTCGCGCCGCCGCCGGGGAGCGTCGGCTCGTATAACGCGCTCTGGTTCGACCGCGGTCGGGTGAGTCCCGATCTCCGGACGTCACTCATTACCGAGCCATCCGACGGGCGCTTACCGGTGCGGCCTGAGACGGCGGCGAAG
The DNA here is from genome assembly GCA_963662965.1 of Vicinamibacterales bacterium. Lineage (GTDB taxonomy): Bacteria > Acidobacteriota > Vicinamibacteria > Vicinamibacterales > UBA8438 > DTWD01. The sequence goes on from OY759970.1 coordinate 3,646,940, forward strand.
ACCGACGCGGCGCGGGCCTACACTCGTGAGCATCCGGCCGACTCGTGGCTCGACCGGAGCAATTGGGACCGCTGCATCACATACCACGGTGTGCCGCCCATATCGACTGGCTACAACAACACGTATCAGATCTTTCAGACCCCCGACCACGTCGCAATCCGCGTCGAGAACATCCACGACGTCCGGATCATTCCGCTCGACGGACGCGCCCAGCTGAGGGAGGACATCCGGCAGTGGAACGGCGACTCGCGCGGGCACTGGGAAGGGGACACGCTGGTGGTCGAGACGCGGAACTTCAGCGAGCAGACGCAGCATCGCTACCCATCGTCACCAAACACGGTCGCGGTGGAGCGGTTCCGGCGGCTCGACGACAACACCATCGAGCACACCTTCACGCTTGAGGACAACGGCGTCTACACGCAGCCGTGGATCGCCATGCGGCACATGCCGCGCCTGCCCGACTACATCATTTATGAGTACGCCTGCCACGAGGGGAACTACGCGATGACCAACATCCTCACGGCGGAGCGCACGGCCGAGGCGAAGGAAGCAACCCAGCCGTAGCAGGGGCGCGCACGGCGCGCCCCTGCCGGAGCGGCGCCGGGCGATGGGCCCCGGCTAGCGATGGCGGCGGGGTGCGGGGCCGCAGGCCCCGTCTGATGAAGACGGCGTCGTCACGCGCCCGCGCTGACGGTCCAGGTGACGGACCAGGGCGTGCGCTTGCTCAAGCCAATCCAGCTTGTCGGGCAACGGTAACTCGGCGAGTCGCTCGCGCTGTGCGCGTTCGTGGCCGTCCCAGCCGTCCTCCCAGCTTCGTTCGTCCCGCTCCGTCGTCGTCACTGCGTGGGTGTCTCCAGCTGCCGGATGTCGTCGACGTCCTGCGGGCGTCCCGCCCGCTTCTTGAGGTTGATCAAGTCCGCCAGGCCGACGAAGCTGGCGCGCACGCCGTCGGCCACCTCCATCCAGCTCGCGGCGGCGTAGGCCCGGGCGAACTCGAACGGCAGCTCGACGAACACGTCGATCTCGGTCGCCCGGTGGTCGTCACTGTACAAGGAGAACACGGTGAGCCCCTTGTCACGAACCCACTCAGCCCGCGCTTCCGGATCAGCGAACGACTCGAGTGGTACCGGCGCGCGGGGCTGGTAGTCGAGCTCGGCAAACGCCGCAAGCGCGCGGCGAAGATTGGCGTCGTCGAGGTCGATCACGAGATCAATATCTGCGGTGAACCGGACATATCCATGAGCGACTACGGCGAGCCCGCCGACGATCAGGTATCGCACCTGGCGCTCGTTGAGCGCCGTGACGATCATCTCAACGCTACGCCGCTCCACGCCGCCTCATTCCTAAGGCGTGACCGTGACCGTCAGATCTTCCGACGTGAAGAGCGCGCCGTCACTCGCCAGCGCACGCAGCGTGTAGGTGCCCGGCTCGTCGAAGGTCGCCTGCACCTTCCACTTGCCGTCTTCGGGCACCGGCGGGATCTCGAACGGCGCCGACCAGGGGGAGTTGGCGCAGGGCCGCGTGTCCTGCCACACCTTCATCTGCACCGGGTCGAAGCTGACCGCACCGTTGCCGCGGTAGACGAACCACGAGAGACGCAGCCCGTTCGGGTTGCCGGGGACAACGAGCCGTGGTGGCGAGTAGGCAGGGTGCGGTCTGTCGCTGTTTCCGCCGCCGCCACCGCCGCGCGACGGGCGCGGGCGCGCCGGGACGCCCGCCTGGCGGCGGGCCGGAATTCCGTCCTCGTCACTGGCGAAAGCGACGAGCGTCAGCGGGTCGCCGACGCGCACCCGCCGCTGTTGATCCACGGCGAGATAAAGTGACGGCGCCTCGTTCCAGCGCCAGTCTTCGCTGACGAGCCCGCGGTTGGCGCCCACCTCCGTTCCGATCGTCTGCTTGTCGACCAGGTAGTCGGTGCGGAGCGACGCAAAGGCACGCTCCGTCTTCGCCTGGGTGGTCAACGTCCAGACGAGCTCCTGATCGCCGAAATCCTCCGGCACCCGCACTTCGAAGACGAAGAGGTTACGGCGCGGCAGGAAATGGGTCGCCTGTCCAAGGTCGGGACCGCCCGGGTCTATCGAATTGAGTGGCCCGACCGGAACGTCGAGCTCCTCCTCCCAGTTCGAGTTCATGTAGCCAAAGAAGAGGGTGTAGGTGCCGTCGTCGTTCTGCCACCACCCTTCGAACGACGGCGAGACGCTCTGACCGCGCGAATAGGTGAGCTGCGCGTCGGCCGTGCCCGCGATCAGCGGGAGCAGCAGCAGCGCCAGCGCCGTATACGCGGTCGAGGGGCGATATTCTCCCAGTCTGAGCATAGTTAGACGGGGCCTGCGGCCCCGCACCCCGCCGCCGGCACTCGTGAAGCCCCCTCGCCCCACTCCGTGCCGGCGGGGCGCGCCGTGCGCGCCCTGATCCTGATTCGGGCGACCGATCGGCGAAGAGCGATATTCCCCCAGTCTGATCACGGTCCGGCGGGTACCTTCTCTTGTGACGGGAAGCGCACCTGGCAGAGCGGGCAGCCGATGACGTAGTCGTTCTTCGTCAGCTTCAAGCGCGCGCGCCGTTCGCCCATCTCCCGCTCGAACTCCTCATCGGTCAAGGCGATGGCCTCGCCGAGGTCGATGAACATGTTGGCGACCGAGCGCCGGCCGCCGCCCCCCCAGTTGCGCGGGTCAACGACGTTGCGGTTGCCGGGCGAATTGTCCATGTAGCCGATGAGCTGCAGAATCGTCCCCTTCGGCAGCAGCGGCGCCGCGTCGTCGCCGTAGACGTAGCTGCGCACCCAGTTGTGGTCGTACCCGGCGCAGGACAACGTCTGGACGCTCGCGCCCCAGATGGCGTTCAAGCACATCCGCCGGCCGGGCGCGTGCATGTGCGGCTCGAACGTCAGGATCTTCGTGTGCTGCTCGAGCACCGTATAGGCATAGAGGTGCTGGTCGTTGTCCATCGGCTTGATGTCGATGTCGACGCCGTTACCGGTCAGTCGTCGCACCCAGCGCACCGAGGGCTCGTAGCCCCGTGGGTGAAACTTGAAGGCAAACTCGAGATACGCCTTGGTCTCACGCCCGTTGGAGTGGAGATGGGCCGTCTCGAGGTTGAGAATCGTCCCGGCGGCCAGGATGCGCCCGGCGTTCGGCGGGAAGATATCGGCGTTGCGACCAACTTCGTGCACCGGCCAGACGGTCGTGGTCTCGTCGCCGAACGACGCGGCGGTCTCGTCCTCGAGATGAGACGACCAGTTCAGGTGGTGAAAGACAAACCGCCCTCCGACGGTGTTGCTGTTGCCGTCTTTCGGGATGTCGTTGACCTCTCGGATCTCGACCGCCGCCACATACCGGTCTTCGGTGAGTCCGGTCTCAACCGTCCCGATCGGCTCCCACCGATCGGCGCCGGTGGCCCCCACCGTCACTTCCCGTGACCGGAGCACAAGGTCGGGCTCTCCTATGCGCCAGCCGTCGTCTTCACCCGGGACGAACTTTAGCGGCGGAAGGTCGGCCGGATCACCACGCGGGGCGCCGTTGTCAGCCCACGTCGCGATCGCCGTGATCTCCGCCTCGTTGAGCGACGGGTCGTCCTTGAAACCTTGGACCCCGATGTCCTTCTCGATGAACCAGGGCGGCATCGCGCCGCGTTCGTTGCGGAGCGCGGTCCGGTTCTTCATCGCGCGGGCCCACGGGCGCACCTCCTCGTAGGTCAGCAGCGACATCGGTGCCACTGAATCGGGTCGATGGCAATGCTGGCAGCTCCGCTGCAGAATCGGTGCGATGTCCCGCGTGAAGGTGACGGGGACGGCGTCCGTCTGGGCGAACACGGGAACGGGAATCGCGAGGATGAGCAGCGCAACGACCGCAGCCAGCGGAGGCAGGTCTCGAACATTCATGGCACGCTCCCGCGCGACCGTACCATGGAGCGTGGTCACGGTCAAAAACGGGGACGGACGACGCTGGCTCTTGCGCCGGACCGAGCGTCGCCGTATCGTGACGTCGGGCTAACGGTGCCGAAACACGGGAGCTGCAGATGATTCGACTCGGGTTCGTGCTCGCCATCGCGCTGGCGGTGGTCGCCGCCGCATCGGTGCAGGATGTCGCTGATACCAAAGACGTCTATGACCGCGTCACGCACGGCTACGCCGACAACGACGGCGTGCGTATCCACTACGCGAGCCTCGGCGACGGCCCGCTGGTGGTGATGATCCATGGGTTCCCAGATTTCTGGTACACGTGGCGTGACCAGATGGCGGCACTTTCGAGCGAGTACCACGTCGTGGCGGTCGACCTGCGGGGCTACAACCGAAGCGACAAGCCGGTGGGTGTCGCGGCGTACGCGATGCCGAATCACCTCGCCGACGTGGCGGCTGTCATCAAGCAGGTGGGCGAAGACCGCGCCACGATCGTCGGTCATGACTGGGGCGGGGCGGTGGCCTGGTCGTTCGCCCTGACACGTCCCGAGATGACCGACAAGCTGGTGATTCTGAACCTGCCGCATCCGAACGGTCTGTCGCGCGAGCTGCAAACCAATCCGCAGCAGTACGAGAACAGCGCTTACGCGCGTACATTTCAAGAGAAAGACCCCGACGATCCCATGGTGTTCTTCGGGCGCCCGATGACGCCACAGACACTGTCTGGCTGGGTGAGGGATCCCGACGCGCGGGCGCGCTACGTCGAGGCGTTCGAGCGGTCTGACTTCACGGGGATGCTGAACATGTACAAGGCCAACTATCCCCTGGTGAAGCCGGGTGACGACCCACCGCCGCTCGCGCCGAAGGCGCAGATGCCGGTGCTGATGTTTCACGGCCTCGACGACACCGCTTTGCTGCCGGGCGCGCTGAACAACACCTGGGACTGGCTCGAGAAAGACCTCACGCTCGTCACCGTGCCGGGGGCCGGTCACTTCGTGCAGCAGGACGCGAGCGAGCTCGTGACGACGACGATGCGGTGGTGGCTGGCAGCCCGGTAGCTGCTCCGGGGTCGTGCCGCAGACGCTCCGGACCGTCGTCGAGACCCGCGCCCGAGAGACACCCGACGCGCCGTTCGCCATCTTCGACGATCTGCACGGCCAGCTCACGACGCGCACCTACGGAGAGCTCGATCGCGAGGTGAACCGGACCGCTCACCTTCTGAGCGACCTCGGCGTCCGCCGCGGCGATACGCTCTGCCTCCTCCTCGGCAACTGCCTCGAATTCTTCGACCTCTGGTTCGCCGCGGCGAAGATTGGCGCCGTCATCGTTCCGGTAAACACGGCGTCGTCGGCGGCCGAGCTCGAATTTCTGGTCTCGCACTCCGACAGCAAGCTCATCTTCACGCAACCAAACCACGTCGCTGTCGCCCGGGAGGTCGCCGACCGCTGCGCCGCGGTCACCACGGTCATATCGGACGATTTCGCCGCGTTGGCCGCCTCGCGCCCCGAGACACCCCCCGACCAGCCGGCGCCGCTGCACGGCGACGACGTGGCCATCCTCTATACGTCCGGCACGACCGCGCGTCCGAAAGGCGTCGTGGTCACCCACGGCAACTACATCTGCGCCGGGGAGACGGTGGCCCGCGCGATTCGCCTCACCTCCGACGACCGGCATCTCGTCGTCTTGCCGCTCTTCCATGGCAACGCGCAGTACTACTCGACGATGAGCGCGCTGGTGAGGGGCGCGAGCCTGGCGCTCATGGCCCGCTTCAGCGCGAGCCGCTACTTCGACCAGGCGGTTGCGCACGGCTGCACCGTGTCAAGTTTGTTTGCGGCACCGATCCGGATGCTGTTGGCCCAGACCGATGACCACGACCGGCGGCGCGCGCACGCCGCGAACCGATTACGCGTGGTGCTGTTTGCCCAGAGCGTCACGCCGCTGCAGCTCGTCGAGTGGGACGAGCGATTCGGGGCGCCGCTGCTCCAGCTGTGGGGTATGACCGAAACGATGGGACCGCCGCTCATGAATCCGCTCGACGGCGACCGCCGCAACATGTCGATGGGGAAGCCGGTGGTGGGCTACGAGGTTCGGGTCGTGGCCGAGGCCGATCTCGACGCCGACGTCGACCCTCGGCCGGTCGCTCCCGGGAAGGTCGGTCAGATCGTCGTGCGCGGTGTGCCGGGCGACTCGCTGATGAAGGGCTACTTCAAGAATCCCGAGGCGACCGCCTCGACCATCCGCGACGGGTGGCTGTGGAGCGGTGACAACGCGCGGCAGGACGAGGAGGGCTTTTTCTATTTCGTCGACCGCGCCAAAGATATGATCAAGCGAGCCGGAGAGAACGTCGCCGCGAGCGAGGTCGAAGCGGTGATCCGTGAGCACCCCCGGGTATTCGATTGCGCGGTGATCGGCGTGCCGGATGAGGTCCGGGACGAGGCAATCCTCGCATTCGTCGTCCGGCGCCCGCCAGCGACGGACGCGCTGCTGACCGAGGCGGAGGTGCTCGACTGGTGCCGCGAGCGCCTCGCCAGCTTTAGGGTCCCGCAAGTGGTGCGGTTCCGCGCCGAGCTCCCGCGCACGGCGGTCGGAAAGATCCAGAAGCACGTCCTCCGCGCCTCCGTTGACTTGTCGTCGGGAAGCTCCTAAAGTGCGTAAGATCCGATGAAACGTGTCATTCTCCCCCTCGTCGCCATGGCGGCCGCCGCCGTGCCCGCCGCTGGACAGACTCCGACCTTCACGAAAGATGTTGCGCCGATCGTCTTCGACAACTGCGTAACCTGCCATCGACCGAACCACATCGCGCCGATGGCGCTCCGCTCCTATGCGGAAGCCCGTCCCTGGGCCCGGTCGATCAAGGATGTGGTGGCGTCACGCACGATGCCGCTGTGGGGCGCCGATCCGAACCACAGCCTCCCGTTCCTCAACGAGCGCTATCTCGACCAGGCCGAGATCGACACGATCGTCGCCTGGGTCGACGCCGGTGCGCCAAAGGGGAACGACGCCGACCTGCCGTCGCTGCCCAGCTTCGTGGATGGCTGGACATATGAGGGTGGGGAGCCGGACTACGTCGTCCCGATGCCGATCGTCTACGAGATCTCAGCCGAGGGCGAGGAGGACTACCTCGACTTCTGGTCGCCGATGCCGTGGCAGGAGGATCGCTTCGCGGAGGTGTTGGAGCTGCGGCCGAGCAACTACGCCGTGACGCTGCCTTGGTGCACAACTCCATTGAGGGCTGAGAGTCTCCCGTGACTCCGCCTGCCGGTCATCCGATCATCTCGCCATCGGGTATCCCGAGCGCCGTCATGGTGTTCAGGATCTTGCACCCCAACCTCACCTCGACTCTCTGGGACGCCAGTCCCCTCGCTCGCATCGCTGAGCCCAGGATGGCCTTGTAGCGGTGGAACGTCGTCTCCACCTTGCTTCGCCTGCTGTAGCCCGATGCGACGTACCACTTCCGTTTCCCAACACGTGATCGTGCTCGGATGTTACGAGTCCGCTGTCGCGTGCCCGCGGAGTCGAGCGCGAGCTGAGCGCCCTTTCGTGGCGGTATCAGCACCTTCGGCGATCGATGAGCACGGTGATTCTCCAGCGTCTTCTAGACGTCGCCGGTGTCGTACGCGGCGTCGGCCTTGGCCGAGGCGATGGGACGCTCGATCTGGCCGACGAGTGACGCCACCCGGGAAGCGTCTCGAGCCCGCTTGCTCGTGAGCGCGCAGGCGACCACGTCACTGGTTGGCTCATCCACAGCGAGGTGCAGCTTGCGGTAGTCCCTGGCTTTCGGCGAAGTGCGCAACTGGCCGACGTGCACTGAAAGACCGCTGCTGTCGATGCGGAGGTGGACGGGCTTCACGGTTCGCCTCTCGTAGGAAGCAACCTTCCCCAGCCTCGCCTTGCGCCTCGAGATCGTGCTGTGGTCGGGCACGTCGTTGTCCAGATTCAGGAGCGTCAGCAGCGAGCGCAGGAAGCCCTCAGTCTGCCTGGACGCCAGGCCAAACACCAAGCCCAAGGTGACCGTCGTCTCGATGGCGTGGTTCGAGTACTTGCGTTGTCGGCCTGGCTTCCTGCGCGTCGGCCTCGGCGAGTTCCAGTTGGCGAGCTTGCCATCGGTGAGTCCGAGCCAGACGATCAGACTCCCGCGAGCGCGGAGACCCGTCTCGTACTCCCGCCAATTCCGGACACGGTAGGCCTTCTGGACGTACTTCCGCTGGGTGCGCTTGAAACTCGTCATGCGGGACCTCGGATCTCGGGGTGGAGGGCAATGATTGACCGAGATCGCGAGTTGTGCACCAAGGCAGCGCGAAGCTCAAGGCCCTCGTTCGCACCGCTCGCTGGCGCAGCACCGAGACGCTCTGGCCGTTCCTCGGCGAGTGCTTGGCGCACTTCAGCCCTGACGAATGCCGCAACTCTTTTCGGCACTGCGGGTACTCGGCCGCCACACGGTCATGAAAAGCGCTTTAGCCGGAGAGAACTCCGGCGACGCCGGTAAGATAGGCGGAGCAAGGAGACTCCCATGACTGTGCGCAAGCTTCGGCTGTTCCCGTGTGTGCTGTTCGTTCTGGTACTGGTCGGTTGCTTTTCGACCTCCCACGTCATGGCGCAATCGGCGTCCGGCCTGCCTGTCTGTGATCCCGACAATGGCGGTTTGATTCTTCCGGAAGGCTTCTGCGGGCTGGTGGTCGCCGACGGGCTCGAGGGGGCCCGGCATCTCGATGTGAGCGCCGAGGGTGACGTCTATGTCCACATTCGGGAATCCCGCGGGCAAGAGGCGAACCCACCCGGCGCTGGGGTGGCTGCGCTCAGGGACGCCGATGGGGATGGCCGGGCCGAGGTTGTCCGGCGCTTCTCAGACCATTACGGCACCGGGTTGCAGTTGCGGGATGACCACCTGTATCTGTCGACGACGACCGAGGTCTATCGGTATCCCATGACGCCCGCGGAGCTGATGCCCACTGGTTCACCGGAGCTCATCGTGTCCGGTTTCCCGGAGCAGCGTGGGCATTCGGCCAAGGCGTTCGCCTTCGACGAGTCGGGGCAGATGTATGTCAACGTCGGTGCGCCGTCGAACGTATGTATGGAGAATCGCCGCCCCGAGTCGCCTGGGCAGGACCCCTGTCCCCAGCGAGTCAGACAGGCCAGCGTCTGGCGCTTCGACGCGGAAGTCCCTGGACAGACGCACGAGACCGGGTATCAGTTCGTGACCGGTATTCGGAACATCGTCGGCATCGCGTGGGACCCCGCCACCCAGGCGGTCTACGCGGTCCAGCATGGCCGCGACGCGGTAAACACGCTGTGGCCCGCCCTCTATAACGCGGACGGTAACGCCGAGCTGCCTTCGGAAGAGCTGTTCCGCTTGTCCGACGGCGCCGACTTCGGTTGGCCGTTCTGCTATCACGACCGGTTCCAGGGGAAGAAGGTACTGGCTCCGGAGTATGGTGGCGATGGCCGGCGCCTGGGCCGGTGTGCGGATGTCGGCCAGCCGCTGGTGGCGTTCCCCGCCCACTGGGCGCCGAACGACCTGCTCTTCTACGACGGGTCGCAGTACCCGTCGCGATATCACGAGGGTGCCTTCGTCGTCTTCCACGGCTCCTGGAATCGTGCTCCGCTGCAACAGGGCGGTTATCAGGTGGCCTTCGCACCGCGTGAGAACGGCGAGTTCACCGGGCGGTACGAGACGTTCGCGGGCGGGTTCGCAGTCACGTCACCATTGCTCTCTCCACAAGACGCGGTCCACCGTCCTGTCGGGATCGCCCAGGGACCCGACGGGTCGCTCTACGTCACGGCCGATGTGGGGGGCAAGGTCTGGAGAATCGTGTATCGCGGTGTGTCGGAATAGAGCCGAACGCGACGCGCGCGCCAGACCCATGCACGCCCACAGCGGGTGCTTCCGTCATCAAGTGTTGGTGAAGAGATCTTAAGCCCTAATCATCCAGATACTTCCAGCCGATTTTGACGCTGGCAGCTCTCTGGCACTGAATATCTAGTCTAAGCGGTTTAGTTAGAACGAGATAAGGGCTTGGTAGCAACAGTTGATGGCGGAAGCACCGAATCTCGCGCTCCGTGACATGGCGAATCCGGGGCACGCGAATCGGCACGCGCTGGCCGGCCAACCCGACCGTCCCGGGGTTGCTCCCATGACGGCGCCCGCCGACTGACGGGTCTTTGCGGGCGTAGCGTTCGCCAGCCAGCGCGGTCACTTCCTCGTCGAGCAATTCCTCGATGTGCATCAACCCCAGCGGAATCAAGGACCGGATCAATTCCACCTTGGCATCGACCTCCAGCTCCGCGTACCCCTCTCGGTCGATGACGTCGACCGCGCCCAACGTGCGACCTTTCTTGCGCTTCCTGACCGATCGTAGGACACCGTAAGGTGCGTTTAATGGGCCGAGGTCCGGTCAGTGCTGGTCGAGTCTCCCAAGTAATCTCAGGCCATGCCGCCTGCGCTACAGTTTCTCGTTCTCACGTTCGCTGGCTGGGTGACCCGCCACCAAGACGATCTGATCGCGTATCTCCGGGAGGAGAATCGGGTCCTCCGGGAGCACCTGGGCCCTCGGCCGCTTCGCCGGACCGATGCCCAACGCCATCGACTCGCCGTGCGCGGCCAGAAACTCGGACGGCGCGTCTTGATGCAGGTCGCCGGCATCGTCACGCCTGACCCGATTCTCCGCTGGTACCGGAGATTGATCGCCCAGACATACGACGGCAGCGCCCGCCGCGGTCGAGGCCGGCCGATGACGCGACGTGACGTGGCCGCGCTCATGGTCCGGCTGGCGGTCGAGAATCCCCAGTGGGGGTACACACGGATCCGCGGGGCGCTCTCGAACCTCGGCCACGAGATCGCTCGGACCACGGTGAAGCGGATCCTGCACGACCACGGGATCGACCCGGCTCCCGAGCGGAGCCGGCGCCTGCCCTGGAAGACGTTCCTGCAGGCGCACGGGGAGGGCCTCACGGCCTGCGATCTGTTCACCGTCGAGGTGCTCACGCTGGCCGGGCTCCAGCGGTACCTGGTCTTCTTCGTGATCGCGCTGCAGTCCCGCCGCGTGACCATCGCCGGGATCCATCCGCAGCCGTACGGCGCGTGGATGGAGCAGATGGCCCGCAATTTGACGGACCCGGTCGATGGCTGCTTGCGACGCGCCCGCTATCTGATGCACGACCGCGCCCCGCTCTACACGCGGGGTTTTGGCGAGATCCTAAAGGGCGGGGGTGTCCAGCCGATCCGTCTCCCGCCGAAGAGTCCCAATCTCACCGCGTATGCCGAGCGGTTCGTCCGCTCTATGAAAGAGGAGTGGCTCAGTCGCGTCGTCCCCCTCGGCGAAGGGCACTTGCGTCTCCTCGTGGGCGAGTACGTCGACCACTCCCATCGCGAGCGAAACCACCAGGGACTCGACAACCAGCTCCGGCCACGACCGCCACCGCCGGTGAGCCTGGCCGCCGACGTTCAGCGGCGGGAGCGTCTGGGCGGATTGCTCAATTTCTACCACCGGGAGGCCGCATGAGCGGTCGGCCGATTAAACGCACCTTACGGGGTGCACCGCCACGCGTCGGTTGCCGAGCAGCATCGGATGTTGGGTGTCGAAGCTGCGGGGGCACTGTGCCTACTACGGGATTACGGGGAACGCCTCGAGCCTGTCGACGTGCAGCTTTCACGTCGTCCACATCTGGCAGAAGTGGCTCAACCGTCGGTCGCAGAAGAGATCGATGCCGTGGAAGCGGTTCCTCCGCCTCCTCGCGCGATACCCTCTCCCGCGAATGACGGCCATCCACTCGGCCGCGCGCGCGTAGCGAAGCCATCCGTCGAGGAGCCGGATGCGGAAGAACCCGCACGTCCGGATCTGTGGGGGGCTGGGGTCGGCAACGACCCTGGTCTACCCGACCGAGGAGATGACCGGCGAGCAGGTCGCCGAAGCCCAACGCCGTGCGCGGGAGTGGGCGCCGACGCCCGAACTGTGAGGCGACGGCTGGGCACTTTCGTTTCAAGCACATACGAGTTCGGCAGGACGCACGAACGGGTGCCGCAGGCGAAGGCTTGAGTCAGCGTCCGAGACCGCGTAGATTTACCACTCTGGACAGGAGCTCTCGACTCATGACAATCATCCCGACGACATATCATCGCGTCGCGCGGCATTCGCTGTGGTTGCTGATGCTGGCGAGCCTCGCCGCGCAGCCGGTGCACGCGCAGGACGACTGGCCGACCTGGGGACGCGATCCCGGCAACCAGCGCCACTCCCCGCTAACCCAGATCAACACCAGCAACGTCTCGACCCTAGTGCCGGCTTGGCGGTACGAGATGACGCAGGAGGGCGTGCCGTCACGGCCGAGCCAGTCGACCCCGCTCATGGTCGAAGGCGTCCTGTACCTGTCGTTCCCATACTACCGCGTGGTGGCACTGGAGCCGGCGGCCGGCGACGTGATCTGGGAGTACACGGCGCCCGGGGACTGGAATTCATCGGAGCACCAGCTGCACTGGACGGGTGGTTCGATGCGGGGACTGGCGTACTGGGAAGGCGACGATGTGACGCCGTCGCAGATCGTCTTCGGCACCGAGGAGGGCGAGCTGATCTCGCTGAACGCGCAGACCGGCATCCCCAACGCCCGGTTCGGCAACGACGGTTACGTCGACCTGAAGACCCCGGACGTGATGAACAATTTCCCGGACATGCACTATGGGATCTCGTCAGGGGTCGCCGTCTACAAGCACCTGGTGTTCACCGGTGTCCACAACGCGGACGAGACGGGATCGAAGGGCCCGGCGGGCGACGTGCGCGCGTGGGATCTGCGGACGGGCGACCTCGTCTGGACGTTTCACACCGTGCCCCGGCCCGGCGAGGTCGGAAACGAGACCTGGGTCGACGACTCCTGGCGCAACGTCAGTGGCGCCAACACCTGGAGCTTCTTCACCGTCGACGAGGAGCGCGGCATCCTGTACATGCCGCTCGGATCCGCCCATAACGACTTCTATGGAACCGACCGTCCCGGGGACAACCTCTTCTCCGATTCGATCGTGGCGGTCGATGCCCTGACGGGTGAGCTGAAGTGGTATTTCCAGGCCGTCCATCACGACCTCTGGGACCTCGACATGCCGGTGCCGCCGATCCTGTTCGACGTGGAGCGGGACGGCGAGACGATTCCGGCCGTCGGCGTCATGACGAAGTATCCGGTCTTGTTCGTCTTTAACCGGGTCACGGGCGAGCCGATCTACGAGATCGAAGAACGTCCCGTACCTCGGGGGGATATGCCCGGGGAGTACTACTCGCCGACGCAGCCGTTCCCGGTGAAGCCGCCGCCCTTCGGGCGCATCCGCTTCACGATGGACGACATCGCGACGGTCACGCCGGAGCATACGGCCGCGTGCCGCGAGCTGTTGATGACCTACGACGGGGGGCGCAACCGCGGCCCCTACACGCCGCCGTCGCTGCAGGGCTCGCTTGTGTTTCCGTCGACCGGCGGCGGGACGGAGTTCACCGGTGGGACCTTCGATCCAAGTCTGGGGTACTACATCATCAACTACGCGGACACCGGACACATCAGTACGCTCAGACGCGTGGAGGACGATCCGGATCGTCGAAGCTATGCGGGTCCTCCTGAGTCACGCCGGATCTATTGGCACATCGTCGACCGGTTGACCGTCGACGGCTGGCCCTGTTGGCAGCCGCCGTGGTCCAGGCTGACCGCTGTGGACGTGAACACGGGCGAGATCGCCTGGCAGATCCCGTTCGGCACGGTCGAGGGTGCGCCTCCCGGGCTTCTGACCGGCGCCCCCAACTCTCAAAAGGGTGGGCCGACCTCTACCGCGGGGGGGGTGCTCTTCATCGGGGGGGCCACCGATCGACGGTTCCGTGCCTACGAGACGAAGACTGGGCGGGAGCTGTGGAGTGTCGAGACCGAGCAGTTAATCAGCGGCGCCAATCCGATCACCTACATGGGCAAGGACGGAAAGCAGTACGTGGCCGTGGCCGCGGGCACCACGCTGCTGACCTACACGCTGCCGTGATGGGTCGCGCCGGGCGGATGAGGGCCAAGAAGAGCGAGTCGGAGGGTCAGATGAGCCATCGATGTCTCGGTGCGGCGTTCACCGTGATCGCGTTCCTGTCGCTGGCGCCAGTGTTGGCTGCTGCTCAGTCGACGAACACGACGGCGCTACCCCGAACGCCGTGGGGTCAGCCGGACCTGCAGGGCGTGTGGGACTTCCGCACCATCACGCCCCTGGAACGCCCCAGCGACCTGGCCGGGAAGCCGGTTCTGACGGATGAGGAAGCGGCACGGTTCGGCTGTCGTGAAGGCGACGACACGGGCATCGCCTGCTCCGGTCGATCCACGCAACGCCCAGGTGAGCCATTTGGCCGTCAGTTCCTCGGCCGGTCTGGGGGATGCCGATCGGGAGTCGCTTAGGCATGGACCAGCACGCTAGGTAGGCCTACCCCGTAAGGTGCGTTTAATCGGTCGACCCCTCATGCGGCCTCTCGATTGTAGAAACTGAGTAATCCTCCGAGGCGTACCCGCCGCCGAACGTCGGCGTCCGGCCTTCGCGGAGGTGGTGGTCGTTGCAGGAGCTGGTTGTCGAGTCCCTGGTGGTTTCTCTCGCGATGGTCGTGTTCTATGTACTCGTAGACGAGACGACGCAGATGCCCCTCGCCGAGCGGGACCACGCGTGTGAGACACTCCTCTTTGATCGACCTGACGAACCGCTCGGCATAGGCGTTGAGATTGGGACTCTTCGGCGGCAGCCGAATCGGCTGAACACCGGCGCTCTCCAGGATCTCGCCAAAGACCCGCGTAGAGAGGGGATCGCGGTCGTGAATCAGAGGGCGCGCCCTGCGCAAACAGCCATCGACCGGGTCGGTCAAATTGCGGGCCTGCTGCTCCATCCACGCGCCGCCCGGCTGCGGGTGGATCCCGGCGATGGTCACGTGGCGGGATCTCAGCTCGATCACGAAGAAGACGAGGTACCGCCTGAGCCCCGCCAGCGTCAACACCTCGACGGTGAACAGATCGCAGGCCGCCAGGCCCTCCCAGTGCGCCTGCAGGAACGTCTTCCAGGGCATGTGCCGGCTCCGCTCGGGCGCCGGGTCGACTCCGTGGTCGTGCAGGATCCGCTTCACCGTGGTCCGGGCGATAGTGTGGCCGAGGTTTGAGAGCGCGCCGCGGATCCGCGTGTAGCCCCACCGCGGATTGTCGACCGCCATCCTGACCACGAGCTCGGCGACGTCTTGTCGGGTCATTGGTCGACCTCGACGTCGGCGGGCGCTGCCATCGTATTTCTTGGCGATCAGTCTCCGGTACCAACGCAGGATCGTATCCGGGGTGACGATGCCCGCGACCTGCGTCAAGACCCGCCGGCCGAGTTTGTGACCGCGCACAGCGAGTCGACGACGCTGGGCGTCCGTCAGGCGAAGCGGCCGAGGGCCCAGGTGTTCTCGGAGGACCCGATTCTCCTCCCGGAGATAGTCGATCAGATCGTCTTGGTGACGGTTCACCCAGCCAGCGAACGTGAGGACGAGGAACTGCAGCGCAGGCGGCATAGCCTGAGACTACTTGGGAGACTCGACCAGCACCGACCTAGCCTCGGCCGCTTTTTCGCACCATACGCGGTGAAGGCGCGCACCACGGCGATGAACACGCTGAAGTAGATCGTCGTGCACGCCTCGCCGGTCCTACGAGAAGCCCTCCACGACCTCACCGATCACGGCCTGCTCACGCGCTGCGCCGGACTCCGACCGGGCCCCCTCGTCACGCCCACCGCGTCCGCCAAGCATACCCTCCGGGCGCTCGCCCGCCGCTGGATGGCTCTCACCGAGGAGATTGCGATACACGACCAGCACCTCACGCGCCTCACGACCGAGACATCGCCGACCCTCCGTGAGGGCTTCGGTGTGGGCGCCCACACCGCGGCCGAACTGTTGATCGTCTTCGGCGATCATCCCGACCGGATTCGTTCGGAAGCCGCCTTCGCGAAGCTCTGCGGCGCGTGTCCGATCCCGGCCTCGTCCGGGATGACCACCGGCCGGCACCGCCTCAATCGAGGCGGCCACCGACACGCCAACGCCGCCCTCTATCGAGCCGTCATCGTCCGCATGCGGTACCATCAGCCGACCGTTGATTACGTCGCACGCCGCACGGCGGACGGCCGAACCAAGCGAGAGATCATCCGGTGCCTGAAACGTTTCCTCGCTCGCGAGATCTACCAGCGCGTCATGACCGATTTCCGCGCTCGCCAAGAGATCATCCAGGCCGCCTGAACGAGTGTCTTGACATATAGGGGCGTCAGTGCCCCTTGCGGTGTTCGTCGGTGAAGAACGGTGCGACCCAGATGACGGCCCGAGCACCAAGGACGGAGGCGTAGGTGATCGACTTCCCGAGATGGTCATGGTCGGTCTTGTTGAGCTGATTCTCGATGACGACGTAATCGCCAGCGGAGTCGCGGGCGAGGATGTCGGCTGAGTAGGGACCGACAGCGACCTCAACACGGTCCGTTTCGAGCTCGAGGCCGAGCGCGCCCCCGAGCTTCGACATGTTCTCGTCTCGTGCGAGCCAGGGTGTGAAGTCAGCTGCCTCATTGGGCCAAAGTTCCCGCACAGCGATGTTGGCGAGCTGTCCGAGCGTGTCAGTCATAGGGCGTGATTCTCCTGGCGATAGAACGCGCTGTCAGGATTGCTATCGCTGTCGATGTCGGCCCGAAGTTCAGCTCCGTCTAACCGACTCCGGCGCCGGCTGGCGGTGTCGGGTGGCTCGTTAGCAGTCCGAACAACATCCACGTGGCCCATCCGAACAGGATGAGCGTGCCAACGTCAACGACGAAGTCGATGGCGAAGCAGTCGCCGAGCCAACGTGCAACCTTGACCCATCCTCGGCCCCGTAACGTGGGTGTCCCTTCGGCGCGGTAGCCAATCCACATGACAGTCTTATTCAGCGCGGCAAGAAGCACTTGGGCGGCTACTCCGAACAGAAACAGCCTTCCCACGACACTCGAGAGGTCCGACGCCGCGAGTCTCTCGGCTAAATCCTCATTCGTGAGGAACAAGACAGGCGCTCCGATACCGTACGCAACCAGCCACGTACGAAGAACTTTGGAATGTTCTTCGTAGGCCTTGTAATACTCGGCGGCCAGGTCTGGAGGTGTGCGAGTGGGCGAATCCGTGGGGGGCATCTGCGGGCTGGTCATCGGTCAGCGTTGTCGAGCGGCTACTCACTCTACGGGGATCTTGCACTCATCTCAACAGCATTCGCTCGTGCCCGAACACACGCGTCCGATGGCCCAGGCTACGTCGCCAATGGAAACGAACTCGCCGCGTTTATGCGGCTTGCGGTTTTTGCTCATCGAAGCCCCCGAACACGCCGAGGATCAATCTGTTTCTCCTTCCCTTGCCTTCGACAGAGCCGATGCGATCAGCCCTGTGGGCACCGCTACGATGCCGAGTCCGATGAACAGGACCACGAAGGTGAACAGACGGCCCCCGAGCGTTACCGGGTAGACATCACCGTACCCCACAGTAGTCAGCGTCACCACGGCCCACCAGAGGCTGTGAAACACGGATGCGAACTTCTCTGTGTCAAGGGCGGAGCAAAATTAGACCACCGTGGCGGAGGAAAACTAGACCATCCGGCCGTGGAGTGGCGTGGCTGAAGGCGGCCGTGCGGAGGAGAGGTCAGGATGCCGGAGCGGCCGCGGGCGGGCGGGCTTTCTTGCTGTGTTCGAGGCGATAGCTCTCGCCGTTGAGCTCCAGGATGTGGACGTGGTGGGTCAATCGGTCGAGCAGCGCGCCCGTCAGCCGTTCGGAGCCGAAGATCTCGGTCCATTCGTTGAAGGGCAGATTCGAGGTCACCAGCGTGGACGCTTGCTCGTAGCGCTGGGAGAAGATCTCGAAGAGCAGCTCGGCGCCGGTCTTCGATAACGGCACGTAGCCGAGCTCGTCCACGATCAAGAGGTCCTGTTTGACGAGCGGCTTCTGCACGCGCAGCAGGCGCGTATCGTCCCGGGCCTCGAGGAGTTCGTTCACGAGCGCGGCGGCGGTGGTGAAGCGCACCCGATAGCCCTTCTGGCAGGCCGCGAGCCCCAACGCCAGCGCCAGATGGGTCTTGCCCGTGCCGGAGTTGCCCAACGCCAAGACGTTCTCTCTGCGGTCGAGATACTCCGAGCGGGCCAGCTCCAGCACCAGGCGTTTGTTCACCGACGGGATCGCACGGAACTCGAAGGTGTCGAGACTCTTCAAGACCGGGAACTTGGCGGCCTTGATGCGGCGCTCGGTGGCGCGCTGCTCGCGATCGAGGAGCTCCAGCTCGCAGAGGTGGAACAGGTAGCGGGGACAGTCGAGCCCTTCTTGGGCACAGTGCCGCGCGACTTTGTCGTACTCGCGCAAGAAGGTCGGCAGGCGCAGCGCCTTGAGATGCGCCTCGAGCAGCAGGGTGGGTTTCGTCATCACTCGGCCCCCAGGAGTGCCAGGGAGTTCGCGGCGGCGGTCGTGGCCACGCGGGCGACCGGCCGATGCGGATACTGCGCCAGATCGAGGCGGGGTGGCCGGTGGTCGAGGCGGCACAGCACCAGGTGCTTGACGGCGTCGAACCCGATCGCCCCCAGGCGCACGGCGTCCTGGACGGCGCCGCTGACGTGGTCGAGCCGAAAGTCCTCGAGCCGCCGCAACACCTGCACGTACTCGCGCGTGCCGGCCTTGCCCAGCCGCGCCTCTCACAGGCGTCGCAGTCGGAGAAACTCCTCCGGCAGTGCCCATCCGGCCAGGGGCGCCGCCTGATCGAGCGCGCCGGTCTTGCGCTCCAACAAGGCCAGGTCGTGCCGCGGGTTACAGATCAACTCCTCCCGTCCGTAGCTGCGCCGATGCCGGGCGATCTCGTCACTCCCGCACACGATCACGACGTCGTCCACCGAGCCTTTCACCAGCACCTCGCGGTGGCCGTAGGCGGTCGGCACCGAGTAGTCGTTGCGGCGGTAGCGCACCAGCGACAACGACGTGACCCGCGTCGTCCGCGTGTCGCAGGCGTCATACGGGACCGGCGGCAACGGCAACAACGCCTCGCGGTCGCGCGCGAAGCGCTCCCCGATCGTCTCTCCGTGTGCCGCCGCAGCCGGCGCCCGCGACGCGCGTTGCACTGGCGCTCGAGGTCGGCGTTCAACGCGTCCCAACTGCCAACCCGGGGGATCGGCACAAAGAAATTGCGGCGAGCGTAGCCGACCAGCCCTTCCACCTTCCCTTTGTCGTTGCCCTTGCCCGGCCGCCCGAAGCGGGCGTCGAACCAGGAGTGCGACTGGAGCTCGCTGAAGACCTGCGTCCGCTGGCGCGTGCCGTCCCCGAGGATCCGCGCCACCGCCAGCGTGGTGTTGTCATAGACGATGCGCCGCGGCACCCCCCCGAAGTACGTGAACGCCGCGTTGTGCCCGTCGCAGAACGCCTCCGTCGTCTCGGCGGGAAACGCCTTCACGAACCCGTCGTCGCTGTGCGGGAGATCAACGACCAGGTCGTGCGCTTTGCATTCGACGCCAGCGATCACGACCAGTGCTTCGCCGAAGTCGGCCTGGGCGTCGCCCGGCGGATGGGCCAGCGGCACGAACATCTCCTGCCCGCCCAGCCGCTGCGCGCGCACGTAGGCTTTGACGATCGTGTCGCCGCCCGTGAAGCCGTACTCCGCGCGTCAGCGTTCGCCGATGCGCTTGGCCGTGTGCCGTTGCTTCTTCGGACGGGACTGATCCTCGCGGAGGATCTGATCGATGACCCCCGTGAAAGCGTCCAGCTTCGGACGCCGGATCGGCTGCGCCCGGCGATACCCGGGCGGCAGGCGGTACCGCAGCATCTTGCGCACCGTCTCACGGGCCAGCCCGAAGCGGCGCGCCGCCGCGCGCTCGCTCAATCCCTCCACATACACGCTGCGCCGCACCGCCGCATAGAGCTCCACTCGATACATCCCTCCTGTGTTCCACAAAACACCCTGGGAATGCTCGGTGGACCACCCACGCGGTCTGGTTTTCCGCCGCCCTCAGGCCGCGTCACCCCGCCGCGCTGTGGTCTATTTTTGCTCCGCCGTTCTCGTACCACCCACGCTGCAAACTGGCGAAGCCTCCGGCACGATCACGAACGTCGCACTGGCTGAGGCGGTGGGTGCGTACGAAAAGGATCTCCTACAGGATGCCCTCAAGACCACGCGAGGGAATCGCGTGAAGGCCGCGACGCTCCTCGACTCCACCGAACGCATCATCAGCTACAAGGTGAAGAAGTACGGGATCGACTGCCGGCGATTTCGATGATCAGATGATCCCAAGAGCCTACAATAATGTCAGCCATGTCTCATGATTAAACATTTATGTTAATTAATGGATCGCTTGACAAGGTGTATGGAACCTTTTATTACTGTAAAAGTGCTATTTAGACATGTTCTTGAGATCAAAATAGATACATAAATGTTGAGTATAACGCTAGCGTCAACATTTACGTAGTACATCAGGTGCCTGCGAAACCTGCCCAACGCGAAACACCAATGTTTTCGGGCGCTGCTGGCTGCAACCGTTGCGGTGAGGTTGGCCTGCGTCTTGCTACTCCTACCAACCAAACCGTTAGCGGAGGACAGGAATGAAACTCATTGCGGCGATCATCAAGCCTCACATGCTCGACGGCGTGCGTGACGCGCTATCGAAGTCCGGCATTCAAGGCCTGACAGTCACGGAGGTCAAAGGGTTTGGTCGACAGAAGGGACACACCGAGATCTATCGAGGTGCCGAGTATTCTGTCGACTTCGTGCCCAAGATCAAGATCGAGGTTGTGACCGACGATCCGCAGATCGACTCGGTGATCGCCGCGATCACCGAGTCCGCCCGCACAGGCGAGATCGGCGACGGCAAGATCTTCGTCAGCGACGTGAGCGAGGCCATCCGTATCAGGACTGGTGAGGCTGGGGTTGCGGCCCTTTAAGAGCCAGAGAATGAGGAGCACGCTATGAAGAATGGGTTGCGTAACTCGATCGCCCGCTGTGCCGTGCTCGCTGTCTTCCTCCTCGTGCTGGCGCCGCAGGTCGCCTTCGGACAGGAGGAAGAGGCGGGCGTGGTGTCGCTTGAGATGTTCACGGTCAACAACACGTGGATGCTCGTCGCCGCGTTCCTCGTGTTCATCATGCACCTCGGCTTTGCGTGTTTGGAGTCCGGGCTGACACAGGCGAAGAACACCGTCAACATCCTTTTCAAGAACATCTCCATCGTCGCCATCGGCCTGCTGACCTACGCAGTCGTCGGATTCAACCTCATGTATCCGGGCGACTTTGCCCTCGAGGGAGTCTTTGGGTTTGCAGGCTTCGGACTGGACCCGGGGGTGGATGGCAACACCGTCGCCTACGCCGACGGCGCCTATACGTATTGGACCGATTTCATCTTCCAAGCCATGTTCGCGGCGACCGCCGCCACCATCGTCTCCGGAGCCGTGGCGGAGCGCATCAAGCTTGCCCCCTTCCTCGCCTTCACGAGCATCTACGTGGCGCTGGTGTACCCCATTACCGGCTCCTGGAAATGGGGCGGAGGGTGGTTGGACGCGATGGGCTTCTACGATTTTGCTGGCTCCACCCTCGTGCACTCGGTCGGCGGGTGGGGAGCGCTCGCAGGAATTATCGTCCTAGGCCCCAGGCTCGGAAAGTACGTCGGTGGGCGAGTCAAAGCCATCGCGGGTCACAACATGCCCCTCGCGACGATCGGCGTCTTCCTGCTCTGGCTGGGATGGTACGGCTTCAACGGTGGGTCGGTCCTGAGTGCCGATCCGGAGCTGGTCTCGCTGGTCTTCGTGACGACCTCGCTTGCCGCCGCGGCCGGCGTCGCCGGCGCCATGGTCACCTCGTGGACCCTCCAACACAAACCCGACCTCAGCATGGTGCTAAACGGTGCGCTGGCCGGCCTCGTCGGCATCACGGCGGGTGCTGACGTCGTCAGTGTCAACGCCGCCATGCTCATCGGGTTCATCGCTGGAATCATCGTGGTCGGCGCCGTGCTCCTCATCGATCGGGTGCACATCGACGACCCTGTTGGAGCGGTCTCCGTCCATCTCGTCTGTGGCATCTGGGGCACCATGGCGGTCGGGATCTTCAGCGCCGACCATTCGTTTGTCACACAAGCCATCGGCGTACTCGCCTACGGTGCCGTCTGCTTCCCCGCAGCCCTGGGCATCTTCTTCGCACTGAAGCAGACCGTGGGATTACGGGTCAGCAAGGAAGAGGAAAACATCGGTCTCGATGTGGGCGAGCATGGGATGGAAGCGTACGGCGGCTTCCAGATGGTCAATCGGTAGGGGTGCGCCTCACAATCCATATCTTTAGGGAATCAACTCGGTGCGTAACAGCCGGATACGGAGGATGACGATGTCGTTGATGCGAACGCTGGATCGCGTTGGAGTGGGAGTGGTGTCGGTCGTGAGGCTCTCGATGGATCGTATGTCCAGAAAACAGATGAGAAAGATCGGCATGGCGACTCTCGCGGTCGCGCTCCTTGCGCCTCTCGGAGCCGACGCCCAAGAGGCCGAGGTTACCGCCAATGCGGGCTTTGTGAGCCAGTACTTCTATCGCGGGATCCTACAGAAGACGTCGTCCGCGAGCGCAGGTTTGGACCTGGGCTACGGAGCCCTGTCTCTGGGCACATGGCTTGCGGACGTCGGAGAAGGCGTCGAGGTCGATTTCTTCGGCAGTGTCGGAGCCGACGTGGGAGAGGTGAGTCTGAGCGTCGGAGGGACCGCCTACCTGTACACGGGTCAGTTCGACGACACCTATCTCGAGGCCAATCTCGGCGCCGGATACGGCCCTTTGAGCGTCGAGTTTTCGATCGGCCAGTATGATTCGCCGCCCGAGGGAGGGGCTGTTGGCGACAAGCAGGATTATTGGTTCCTCGGCGTCACGGCGGAGCACGAGGGATTCTATGGCACGGTCGGGACCTTCGGACATGACTTCGATGGAGCCTACGGGGAGGTCGGGTACGGCTTCTCGGCGGCGGAGCTCGACTTCACGATCTCAGGGATCCTGAGCGATTCGGATCTTTCTGGCCTGGTGGAAGGGCCAGACGACAACCCGACGTCCGGGGTCACCCTGGTGTTCGGCGTAAGCAAGACGTTCGGTCTCAACTAACAAACGGCGACGCCCTCAAGTCGATCAACGGGAACGACGACGTCGTCGTGACGAGTCTCGCCCGTCGCTTTCCTCCTTGGCGCTGGGCAGCGGGAGCCGAGGTCGATCCTCGGCTCCCGTGCCACTCTCGAACCGCTGACCCAATCGAGTGTCATCAGGTGAACAAGCGTGAAATCTTGATAAGATACGTCGGCTGGGCTCAACTGTCGGTGCTTCCGTCATCAAGTGTTGGTGAAGAGAGCTTAAGCCCTAATCATCCAGATACTTCCAGCCGATTTTGACGCTGGCACCTCTCTGGCACTGAATATCTAGTCTAAGCGGTTTGGTTAGAACGAGATAAGGGCGGGGTAGCAACAGTTGATGGCGGAAGCACCGTACAACTGGTCTATGAGGCGCTCGAGAAACCCTGCGTTGATTCGATCGCCGCCGGCAGTGACGCCGCCCACCAGTGACCGTTCGTTGAGGCTAATGAACCGGACATACGATTCGGCAATTACACCCTCATTTTCAAGAAAATCTCCGAGCACACTCGTTAACGGGGTGTCCGCCCCACGACGTGATTCAACCCCAGCGATCCATTCCAGAAGACGACCATCGTTGATCGCCAGGAGATGAACAATGTCTTCATCAGGCGGGCCTTGTAAGAACGGGCCAAGAAAATCATCGAGAAGCTCGTCGGCGGAGCGCCCCTGCCAGGCCGCAGAACCATCAAGGTTCATCCGCACCAGAGGACCATCTTCGATGCTTCCTTCAAGAACACGCTCCGAGGACGAATGCCTGCCTAGCCCGAGTTCATTGGCTAGGTGTTGCAGCAGAGCTGTCTTTCCATCGCCAGCATTTCCACAAAGCACAACAAGACGGGCACGCCTCTCCCGGATGTCCTGGCTCAGTGTCTCCTCTAATCTTGTCCGAACGTAGGTCTGTGCCGAGAAGTCTGAATCAAGGCCGCGAGTCTCGCGGTTCCCCCAACGCGAACCCGGATATGATTGAAGTAATGAAAGCAACCAGTCGACTCGTTCCTCGCGGAGAATAGGCTGTACCGCCACCGCGACCGAATCGCCTTCTGGCTCCTCTACTGCCCCTGCTTGTCTGGCACCAGATGATTCAGTCCCACGCACATCGGCCCTGAGAGCCGCCAACGCGGCACCCGCCGACTCAAATCGTTGAGTCGGGTCGCGGTGAGTGGCTCTGTCCATGAAAGTGACCAGCGCGGGGTGATTGTCCCGATCCACTCCTTCCCAGTTCAGGCCACGTTCTTTCGATAGTGCGCCGCCGTACTGAAAGGGCCCTTTCTCAAAAACCACCTGGAAGAAGCTGGCTGCGAGAGCGAAGAAGTCATCCGACGGTGCAGCGGGGCGCTTGTCCCGAAAAGATGGCGAGCAGTAAGGGACCGTGCCTGGAGCGAAAATCGGGTCGCCAATCCTAGCTGCAAAGTCGTAGTCCGTGAGAACGAGATCACCCCCTGAGACAATCATGTTGCGGGGACTCACATCACCGTGAACCAAACCGTTACGGTGAAGCACATCCAGCGCCTCACACATGACAGTCAGCCACCGAAGTGCCAGCGCCTCACTGGACGGCTCCTGTTGCTCTTCAGCCAGAAGCGGAAAGACCCCAGTAAACGCTCCCAGTGGCGAGCCCTCGACCCAGGTCATCAAGGAGATGAACCCGTTTTCTTGCCATTCTTGTGCCACCTCGAAGATGGCGGAGAGCGCAGCGTGGCGTGCAAGGTGCGAGCGAGCCAGACTGTAGGCCTTCAAGACTCGGTTGCCCGCGTCTGAGCCATGTCCGACCTTGGCTACGTACGTTCCCAGCTCTTCCTTCGTAGAGCGGTCGATCTCAATTACCTTGTACGTGGCCCCGACTCCACCTGACCCAAGTCGCGTGACGATTCGATAGTCCCGATCCCGGAAACGTACCATCTGGTCCTCCGTCCAGAAACGGGCTGGCGGTGGAGCAGGAGCAGGGACCGATTCGCCCAGTAATTCAGAAAGCGAGGTCTCGAGAGCATCTAGCTTGCAGCGCTCTGCTGGCTCTTCTGCTATCCCAGCAGACAGGAGGTGGCTGGCCCGAATGCTTGAGCCGTCAGTTCTCTCTGAGAACACCGTGCCTAGACAGGCGCATAGCGAGTACACGTCCGACCGCTGATCGGCCGCTGCTAACCCCTGTGTCCGAACCTCTGGTGCAGTCATTTCCTCCCACCCAGTGGAGGGCGCGCTGGCAGAAGCGACGGTTATTCCCGAGGGGATGCGACTTCGCTCAAAGCCAGTAAGGATTGGTGAGTTGTCGTGTTTCACCAGGAGCGTTTGCGGTGTGAGGTTTCGATGAACCATAGGCTCCTCGTCCGAGCCCGCGTCGTGCAATTCTTGAAGGGCTTTGACGGTTGTGTTGCAACTGTGGCCGACGGCGGCTGGTAACCTGAAGAGATCATGAAAAAGGCAATCCGCCCGGCGATGTTCAAGTGGCGACAAACGGAGCCCGGGCTGATTCTGTGCGCCGTACGCTGGTACCTTCGGTACTCGCTCTCGTTCCGCGATGTCGAAGAGCTGCTCCGCGAGCGCGGCCTGGAGGCGGACCACACGACCATCTGGCGCTGGGTCCAGCGCTACGGCCCCGAACTGGAGGAGCGGCTGCGCCGTCATCTCAAGCCCACCAATAAGTCCTGGCGTGTCGATGAGACCTACGTTCGTGTCAAGGGGCGCTGGTGCTACCTCTACCGGGCCCTCGATTCCACCGGCGCCACGATCGACTTCGTGCTCTCGGTGTGGCGCGATGCCGGGGCGGCCAGACGCCTGTTCCGCAAGGCGTTGACTGATCCGTCGCATCCTCAGCCCCGTGTCATCAATACTGACCAGGCACGCCTCTACGGCTCGGCGATTTCAGGGCTGAAAAAGGAAGGCATCCTGCGACGCCGTTGTCGCCACCGGCCAGTCCAATACTTGAACAACATCGTGGAGCAGGACCATCGAGCGATCAAACGACGCGTGAAAGCGAAGCAGTGGTTTCGCGAGTTTCAGGCGGCGCGGCGAACGATCCAGGGCTACGAGGCCATACACATGATCCGAAAGGGACAGGCGAGGTGGGTGAGCGGTTCGGACGTTCGGCGACAGATTCAGTTCCTCCACAGGCTGTTTGAGCTGGCGGCATGAAACGACACTCGGCCGACTCGACCAATCGCTCTCTTGCCGCTTTTGAAAAGTTGCAACACATCCCTCCCAATTGATGTTGCGTGCGTTCAATGGTGATTGCGATGCGGCAATCGGCAGGGTTAGGTACGACAACGTTGCAAGGGTCGAAAAGCGTATCGGCAATGCCTTCGAGGCTATCAACAAACTAGGAGCGACGAAGAGAATCGCTATTACCGAAGAGTATCTTCAGAAGAGAGTGATGGAGCTACATCTCGTGCATGAACACCGCGAGAAGCTTTATCAGGAAAAAGAAGAACAGAGAGAACACCGAGAGCGGATGCGTGAAGAACAGAAGGCAGAGAAGGAAATCGAAAAGGCGCGCCGTGAGGGGATGTCCCGTGCGCTGTTGAAATTCAACGGCGGCTCGGTTCACGACTACGCGACCATCGCTGACGATTCCCCGAGACCCAGCCGCGCGTCACGCGCCCGGAGGGCGGCGACGAGCGCCGGCATATTTTGACATCCTTTGACCCGGCGGAACCCCTTCGCGGCTTCGAGCACGCCGGCGGCCACCCACCGCAGCACCATCGTCCCACCGCGCCAGCGTTTCACATTGCGCTTCACATGGCGCGTGCGGCTGAGCAGACTCTCGATGGCGTTCGTGGTGGCGAGCGATCGTTGGAGGCGTTCCGACAGGCCCAAGCCGAGCACGGTCAGCGTCTCGTCGAGGCCTTCTCGGACGCTCGCGGCCGCACTCGGGTGGTCGGTGTCCAAGCGGCGAGCCAGGTCCTGCAGCAGTCGTTTCGCCGTCTTGACGGTGGCGTTCGTGTAGGCGCGGGTAAGGATTGCCTTCACCCACGGACGTTGTGCCTCGGGGAGATGCTCCAGGATGTTCCGGCCCTTGTGCACTTGACACCGCTGCACCACGGCGGCCCGGCCGAACGTCTGGGTCACCGCCGTCTCGAGGGCCTTCGCCCCATCGACGATCACCAGGAGGCTCCGGTCGGTGCGCAGCCCGCGACTCGCAAGATTGGTCAACAGGCCCTGACAGACCGTCGCATTCTCCGTGGCTCCTTCCCAGAGGCCGAGCGGGTGTTTGGTCCCCGTTGTGTCGATGCCCAGCGCCACCACGATACAGTGCCCGCCGACCTGGACCCCATCGATCAGCAGCACCGCCAGGTCCAGCGCGTCGAGCGGTGTCGCGCGCCACGCGTCCAGCTGCGCCTGGGTCTGCGCCACAAAGCGTCGACTGACCGCACTCTTGCTGGTGCCCCGCGTCGTGATGTTCGCGCCCAGCGGTTCGAGACTCCGCGCATATTGGCGGGTCGCCACGCCGATGAGCATCTGGTCGACGACGCGCCGGTTCAGCGGGTCCGCGTCCGTGAACGCCTGGGCCGTGGGCAGCGGCACCTCCATGCCGTCGCGCCGCACTCGGGGCCGACGGATCGCGACTTTATGCCCGCCCAGGACGACTTGGCTCGGAGCATGGCCGGCGCGATACGCGTGCCGGGCCGGCTGATGCGCATACCGGGGGCCACACACGGCAGCCCGATCTTCTTCGAGCATCGCCTCGAGCACCCGTAAGCCAGACGCGATGACCAGCTCCTGCAGCTCGGCCTGTGCATCGATGAGGATGTCAACCAACGGCAAGTGGCGCGACGCCGGGGATGCCGATTGGCGACGACGAGGGACTGTGTGAGACTGCTTCTTCATGGCGGCTCCTTTGCTGGGAGGCTTTCACCTCGGTTTAGTCACCGGTCGTATAGCACGACCAGTGAAGGAGCCGCCGCTTCAAATTTCAACAGCTACTGGGACATCCCCCGCCGTGATGCAGAAGAAGAAGAACAACGCTACGCCAAGTCATTGGAGGAGGCACGGGCTAAATTAGCCAAAGCCACAGGTGCTCAGGTTGAAAAACTTGAAGGCCTCGTGCAGAAGCTGGAACAAGAGCTCGCGGTAGCGATCGACAGGAAGGCTAAGAGCATGGCGCGCGCCCAGCTCACGACGTCGGGGCACGTCTACGTGCTGTCGAACGTCGGTTCCTTTGGCGAGGGCATCTACAAGCTCGGAATGACAAGGAGACTCGAACCACTTGAGCGGGTGAATGAGTTGGGCGATGCGTCGGTCCCGTTTGGGTTTGACGTTCACGCAATGATCTACTCCGAAGATGCTCCGAGACTTGAGAACGCCTTGCACGAAGAGTTCGCCGGTCGTAGGGTCAATCGCATCAACCTCCGTCGCGAGTACTTCCGCGTCACTCTTGACGAAATAATGGCGGCAGTCGAAAGGCAGCACGGCACCGTAACTTTTGTGACCAACTCTGAGGCAGAGGAGTTCCGCAAGTCCAGCGCCATCCGTGTCGATGAACAATCAAGCGCCATATGATTCGCTGCGCACACTGAAAACGGACTCTAGTCCGGAAGTGCCGCAACGGCGTTCATCGGCGTTGGTGCGCTGATTCAGCGCGGTGGGCGAGCAGTGGCCGGCATGTTGACCATCGCGACCGCCGGCGGGTCATGATCTCGCTGTGAAGTCGAGAGTGCATCCGAAGTACACGACAACGTATCGCGTCGGGAACTGGGCCGAGTACGACCGAGCCCTCGTGCGGCGAGGCGACGTCACCCGCTGGCTCACGCCCGACGCGATCGCCACGTGGGCAGCGGCTGGCGTCGGCAGGCGGAGCGGGCAACTCCAGTATGCCGATCTCGCCATCGAAACCGCCCTGACGCTCAGTCTCCTCTTCCACTGACCGTTGCGTCAGACCGAGGGCTTCTTGACCTCGATCTTCGGGATGCTGGGCGTCGATCTCACGGCCCCCGATCACACCACGCTCTCGCGACGCGGTCAGCATCTCGCCCTCGCGCTTCGGCGCGCCCGCCCGGGCACCAGCCTGCACCTCATCGTTGACAGCACCGGACTGTCCATCGTCGGCGAAGGTGCGTGGGCCGCGGCGAAACATGGGGGCCGAGGGCGACGCGGCTGGAGGAAGCTCCATCTCGGCGTGGACGGATCCCGTGTGATCGTGGCCTGCGCGCTGACTGAGCCAACGGCCGATGACGCGATTACGGGGATCAGTCTGGTCGACGAGGTGGAGGGACACCTCACCAGAGTGACGGCGGATCCGGCCTACGACACGCTCGCGTGCTATGGTGCGGCCGGTGCGCGAGGGGCGCGGGTCGTGGTGCCGCCGACCAAGATCGCGTCGTTGTCTCGACGGGGCGCCCGATCAGGTGCCCGCGATCGGACGATCAGGAGGGTGAAGGCGCTCGGACGGCGACGGTGGAAGCAGGCGTCTGGTGACCATCAGCACGCGCGCGTGGAGAATGCGTTCGTCCGGTACACGTCGATCGTCGGCGACTGTCTTCGGGCACGCAGTTCATCGGGGCAACGGCGTGAGGCCGTGCTCGCGTGTCACGTTCTGAACCGGATGACCGAGCTTGGCAGACCCGTCTCGTACCGCATCGGTAGGTGACGGGCTCGACGGTTTGAAGCGCGTAGGCCTGCCCGCATCCGCGCACCAACGCCCCGTTTCCCGGCTGTGGTTCTGTAGAATCCGTAGCGGATGATGCCTGTGGACTCGACGTTTCCGTGCAACGAACACGTGGGGTTGAGACAGCGTGGTTTCTTCACTGTGCGGGCCTTGTCGACGAGAGTACTGAGGTGCTCAAATGTCGGCCCAAACTGTAGCATGTAGGTGGGTTAGGGACTGGACGCCAACAGTTGATTGCGGAAGCACCCGACGTTGAGCCTCGAGAAGTCAGTGTTCCTATCAGCGGACCAGACTCAAGCGGAGTTATCCGCCGAAGGGGTTGTAGCGCAAGCCGAAGATCTCCGCGACGGTCTGGTTGGTCACCGCGCCGGCGTGCAGATTGATCGCATGGGCAAAGCCGGGATCGGTCGCCGCCAGTGCGGCGAGGCCCTGGTTCGCCAGTGCGAGGACGTACGGCAGCGTGACGTTGCAGAGGGCGTAGGTGCTGGTCCGGCCGACGGCCCCGGGCATGTTCGTGACGCAGTAGTGGACGATGCCATCCACCACGTAGGTTGGTTCGGAATGCGTCGTCGGCTTCGACGTCTCGATGCACCCACCCTGATCGACGGCGACGTCAATGATCACGGCTCCCGGCTTCATGAGTGCCAAATCGGCCCGGCTGACGAGCCGCGGAGTACGGGCCCCCTCGATCAGCACGGCACCGATCACCAGGTCCGCCAGGCAGAGTTGTTCACGGACGTTATGCCGATCGCTGTATAGGGTATTCACGTTGGGCGGCATGATGTCTTCGAGGTACCGCAGCCGGTCGACGTTGATGTCCAGAATGACGACATCGGCCTGAAAGCCCGCGGCAATGCGGGCCGCGTTCTTGCCCACCACGCCACCGCCAAGAATGCAGATGTGGGCCGGCGCGACGCCCGGCACGCCTGCGAGAAGAATGCCCCGGCCGAGTTGCGGACGTTCGAGATACTTTGCGCCTTCCTGAATGCTCATGCGGCCGGCGATCTCGCTCATCGGCGTCAGGCAGGGCAAATCGCCCTTCCGACCGCGCAGCGTCTCATACGCGATCGCCGTGATGCCCGTGGCCAGCACGTTCCTGGTCAGGTCTTCGCTTGCGGCGAAGTGGAAGTACGTGAACACCATCTGCCCGGAGCGCAG
The DNA here is from genome assembly GCA_963662965.1 of Vicinamibacterales bacterium. GTDB lineage: Bacteria > Acidobacteriota > Vicinamibacteria > Vicinamibacterales > UBA8438 > DTWD01. The sequence continues at coordinate 3,677,709 of OY759970.1, forward strand.
CAGCGGCCATTCCTTCGCCTGCGGCTCCTTCACTTTGACGATGAGGTCCGCCTGGCCGTACACGACCGCGGCCGACGCGGCGATCTGAGCGCCTGCCTCGGTGTAATGCTTGTCCGTAATGCCGCTGCCGAGACCCGCGCCGGTCTCAATGACCACACGATGACCTGCCCGGGTGAGTTCTTCCATGCCGGCCGGAATCATGCCGACGCGATACTCATCCTGCTTGATTTCTCTGGGTACACCGATCTGCATGAGATGTCCTTTCGCCAACCCTCGCCGCTGACAGCCTCCGCAGGTTCCTCGGGGACGTGACGGGGCGTTGTTGCATGGTGCGGCCAGGCAGGCCGGTCAAGGGGGATTGAGGAGTAGGTCATGAAACCTTGTGTGTCGTCCAGCGGGTGCGAGCCCCGCCCGGTGAGGGGCCAGCCCACCCACGCCGGTAGTGAGCCTTGCGGCGACCGCGGTAACGCAGTCGCCGATGCGTAGGTACGCGAGCGAGTGGGCCGTAGGCCTTGCAGCCTCGAAACAACGTCTTCCTGGGTGCCCAGGGCCTGTGGGTGGCGAATTCGTAGGAATCCGACATCGTTCGATCTTCGGGTCCCGTCGAGAATCCGGTTCGATCTTCGGGTCCCGTCGTAGGAATCCCCCCGCGAAGTTGTCGCGATGGCATGAGTAAGGCGTGCAGCTGACGCACTGCCCTGCTGTGTCGCGATAGACGTCGAACGCGGGCGCGTCGACCCGCTCGCCACCGTCTTCGCTGGTCAGATGTCACGCCGCGATCGGCGTCTGATAGAGACCACGGCAATGCGCGTCCCATCGGTAGCGGTCGAGCCGTGCGACATCCTTTCGTATCGGGACGGGCGTCCGCCCGTCCAACGACGCATGGGCCCGATGCGCATTGTAGAAGTCCTGGAAGGCCACCAGTTTGTCTTCCAAGTCCGACGCCGACCAGAACAGCAGCTGATCCACGCATTCTCGTCGCAGCGTGCCGATCAACCGTTCGACAAACGGATGCGACAGCGGCACATACGGCACACTCTTCACCTCGGTCACCTGCAGCACCCGCAGGTTGGCGCGCCATTGGTGAAACCGATACAGCGGGTCGTGGTCGGAGCTGAGGCGCTTCGGACGCGAGAGCCCTCGAATCGCATGGTTGAACATACGGCACAGGGCCCGGCCATCCACGGTTCCAGCATGGATGCCAAAGCCGACGATCCGCCGCGTGTATTGGTCCATCACTACCAGCACCCAATGGCTTCGCAGGATCGCCGACTCGCACCGGAACAGGTCGATGCTCCACAGGCTATCCTTCGCATGCCCCAGGAACGTCAACCAGGACGGACCACCCGAGTGGGGTGCCGGTCGATAGTGCGTAGCGAGCACTCGGCGCACCACGTCCTTGTCGATGTCGACCGCAAAGGCGAGCGCGATCTGTTGTGCGATCCGCGGACAGCCCCACCCGGGGTTGCGCCGCTTCATGTCGACGATGGCATCGACCAGTGCTTTGGACGGTCCTTGGGGGCCGGTGCGACGGCGCTTGGGTGAAAACAGCCAGCGGTACTTGCGGGTGCGCAGAGCCCGATGGAACTCCAGGATCGTCGACGGTCTCAGCACGATCGCTGAGCGAATCACCCGGGCCGGGCGCATGAACAGTGCACACACGCCGGCGAGGATCCGATCCGACGCGCAGAGATTCGGCGCCCCGTGCCGCGAGCGATTCAGAATGAGCAGTTGCTGCTTGACCAAGACCGATTCAGCCACGACAGACCGCAGGCCGCCGGGGCCCATCAGCCGGGCCAGGGTGGCGATCAGGTGCACCAGCAGGATGATCGGGTCGCGCATCGGAACATCCTAGCGACCACTCCCAGGATCACCAAACTTGATAATCTCAACGGATTGCGGGCTGAGTAGTAATTCGCCACCCACAGCCTCACCTTGACAATACCTTTGTTGCTCTTCCAGGGTCACACCTCATAACTGCCCATAAGCATCAAAACCAGGCAGCATCGCGTGCGCGATATCCGGCTCTCACTCGGGCGCAGCGGCGTCCAGGGCCTGCCGTGCGTCGAGAATGTCCCGGACAAGTTGCTCGACATCGCGCTCGTCGATGAACGGCGAGAGGATGAAGCTCTTCAGGCCAACCATCGGCTGGGACATCGCGCTCGTCGATGAACGGCGAGAGGATGAAGCTCTTCAGGCCAACCATCGGCTCCCCGTAGTCGGTCTCCCGGTAGCAGTCGGTCATGGAGATGTGAACGCCTTCGCCGCGCATCGCCCGCTCGTATAGATACCGGAACAACCGGCGGTTGTAGTCGTTGTGGCGCAGCAGCTCGTCCCGCGCAGCGGGGTCGGTCCGCTCGCGATCCCGGACCGTCCAGGTGTCCACGCCGTCTGGATAGACCCGAAAGACGGTGACCGTGCCGACGCCGTCGTCGTTGAGGACCGTCGTGCAGGCGTGGCCCTCTAGGTGCTCGCGGAGCGTTTCAGCCATCTCCACGAGGTGGCCGAGTAGGACGCGCAGGCCCACCTGTCCGAAGAGCTGTAGGTTGGCGTAGGCCGCGAGCACCCCCGACCCGCCGCGTGACGTCTCCAGCGTGAACACCCCGGGATGGCGCTCGCCGCTCTGGAACAGGTACGGCATCTGTTCCCGGCCGCGGACGAGAAGCTGCATGTCGGCGCGGTCGCGGGCCAGGAACAGGCTTGAGATGTAGGGGGTGAACCCGGTCTTGTGGAAGTCGATGCCGACCGAGTCGGCCCGGTGCAACTTGGAGATGCGCCGCCGCGCCGCCGCCAGCGCGCGCACGGTGCGCGGCCGGAAGCCGAGCGGGTTCGCTTCGAAGTCGTAGTCGTTGAACACCGACCAAGCCCAGCCGATGACGGCGTCGGCGTGGATGTGTGGCCTGTAGTCGAGGTTGTAGTCCTTGACCAGCCGGTCGCGCAGGTCGGCGATGCCGTCGAGGTCGTCGACGCCGAACGCGTCGGTCGTGCCCATCGTCGCCACCAGCGCCACGATGCGCCGCCCCTGGTCGAGCGCCTCTCTGGCGACCGCCTCCAGCCGGTCGACGCGGATGTCGTTCTCCAGGTGGGTCGGTATCGCAACGACGCTCTTCTCGCCGAGCCCGAGCCAGCCGGCGACGTTCAAGCGGCAGTAGTGGCTCTGCGCGGAGGCCAGGATCATGCCGCCGCCCGGCACGCCGTTGTCCATCGCGTCCGGGAACGCCTTTTCGATGCCGAGCTTCGCGCCGTAGAGCACCGTCCCGGTCCCGCCGAACGTGAACACGCCGGCCGCCCGCGCCGGGTCGTACCCGACGAGCCGCGACACCATGGCCACGACCGCCGCCTCGGTCAGCATGAGGCCATACGACGTATCGTCGGAGACCAGATTCGGATTGTAGATGGCCGGCAGGAGCGACCCGATGATGCTGGGAATCGACGGCGGCGGAACGACGTTGATCTGCGTCCGCGGATGTCCCCAAATAGGCATGCCTTCGAGCTGGCCGACCAGCTGGCGCGCCACCTCCTCGACGCTGCGCCCTTCCTCGGACAGCTCGGCCCGCTCCGCGGCCGCGTAGTCGAGCGTCCGCGGCCGGCCGAGCAGCGGCACCTCGGATTTCAGGTCGTCGACCTGATCGAGCGCGCGGAGGATCGAGAAGACGAAATAGGCGTCGTGTTTTCGGTCCGAAACCGGCGCGGGGAAGGTGTCCCGCAATCGGGCGAGGAGTTCCTGGTAGGGTCGCTGTGTCACACCGTCCGGCTGAAGCAGCCTCCTCCCATTCTAGCGTCGGCGCCGAACCAATCCGCGGCGTTGTTGCACGAATCGGTTCATCCCGGTAGACGGTAGCATCGTAGCATCGACCCAGTCTCTTCAAGCACGGCGGGCACCGGGCCTTGAGCCTCCGTAGGACCGAAAGGTGTGCCGCCTCCCTCTCATGACGAGCGCGGGAGTGTCGGCAAAATGTTTCCGGAAAACGGTTCCGGCGTCGACGCGGCCGGAGATTGCGGCGCGTGTGAGCTGGACGAACGTGCGACGAAGCCGTCTAGCCACGCGGAGCGGGGATGAGTGTACAAGGGACCTGATGCAGGCGGCCAAAACGGAAATTCCGGTTAAGTTAGGGGAGGTAGTCATGCGTCTCGCATCACTCATTGCGTCAGCCGCCGGCATCCTGGTGCTCTTGTCGGCCTCCGGCGTGTCGGCCCAGAGCGCAGCCGAGGAGCCGCGCTCCGGGTGGTACGTCGGCGGCGGCATCGGGGCCCCCTGGCCATCGAACCTCGCACAGAGCGGCTGGAATCGGGATCCGATCTGCTATCCGACCGACGCGTGCTTCGACCAGGATCCCAGGCCCGATATTTCCGGATACCGCTGGCACTACGACATCGCCGCGGCCACCGGACCCGTGTTCGAGCTCTCGACCGGCCTGTTCGTCGATCGCGCGCGCGTGGAGCTGTCGTTCAGGCAGAGGTGGAACGACCTCGATCAGATGTTCCTCAGCGTCACCAACTACGAGGGGGTGGCCAGGGAGGATCGGGGCAACAGCACGGTCACGGCTGACACCCGGTCGTCGATCGACCATCTGGCCGTGCGCATGCTGACGGTCAACGCGTACTACGATTTTGCTGCCGGGTCCGTGGTCTCGCCGTATCTAGGCGCCGGGGTGGGGCCCGCGTTCGTCACGGTGGCCGGAGTGCGTTTCTCAGACGAGTACAGGGACACGGCCGCCAACAGCGACGTCTACGATCCGCCCCTGTCGTTCTACAACTCCAGCCTGGACGACGACCTGTCCGACATGGTGCTGGCGGGGCACCTGCACGCGGGCGCCGACGTCCGTATTGCCGACAGGACCTGGCTGGGGCTGAAGATGACCTACTCGATGCTGGACGATATCGAGACCCGCGGCAGATACGACCTACACGCCGCTAACGCGCTGGACCCGGACTTCGAGTACCACGACACGTTCGCCGCCGCGCGCTCCTGGACGCTGATGTTCACGGGCAAGTACGCCTTCGACAACTGAGCCGCCGCGGAACGCCGTTGGCGTGGTAGACGTAGCCGATCCGCCTGTGTCGTAAACGGTCGTTTGCGACACACGCGCGCGAGCGCCCTCCGGCGCGCGCCGCCGCGTGTCGTAGCGGCGAACGCGCTGCGTCATCTGGTCGAGCTGAGTGACCGGGACGCCAGCCCTCGTCGTGCTCAATGCCGTCTCCCCGCACGGCCACGCTGCCGATCAAGCAGTGTACGCGCTCCACACGCTCACCCTGGACGTGTGCCCCGTCCGCGTCGGCCACCACGTGGCCTTTGCGCGGGCGCTGCTGACCGGCCAAGCCGCCCAGGAATATGACCCCGGCAGAGTACCGTGCTTCGCCATCGTGCTTTCCGTGAGAGACCGCTCACTCTGTCTCCGCGCGTCAGAAGCGGAGGCGCAGGCCACCGGACATCTGGACGCCGCCGACGTCAATGGCAACGGTGCCCCCATCTGACGCGTCCACGTCGACCGAGCCACGGCTGATCCGAACCGTGCCGCCAATCCCTACCCGGTCGGAGAAGTAGACGGCAATATCGGCACCAACGTGCCCGCCGGTGGTCGAGGCCGATTGCGCCCGCCGACGGGCCCCGGCAAACGTCGCCTCGGTGTACGGATATGTCTGGTCAAACATCACATCGGTGACCAGATCCTGCGTGACGCTGAAAAAGGTCGGCCCGTCGAACAGGGAAATAACCGCCCAGTCAGCTGGCATCACCCAGAGGGCCTGCACGTGCACAGCCGTTTCCTGGCGGGCAAGTCCCGCTTCGGTCCCACGAATCTGCCGCAGCCTGTCGAAGACGAAGGGGTGCGGGAGCCGCCCGGTGATGCCGGCCTCGTCCTCGTGGGAGACCTGCGACACCCCGGCGCCGACCGCGAAACGCCCCCAGATCCGAACACCGCCACTCAGGTCGACCAGCGTGTCGCCGCCGCCACGGTAGCGCGTATCGAAAGAGCCCATTTCAGGACCGAACAGGGGGTGGCTGAAGGTGATGGTGTCGGAAAACTCGGCGGACGCCGTCTGAGTCCCTGCGTTGATCATGAGGAACCCGCGTGCGTCCGAGGCCTGCGCTGCCGCGGGCCCAGCGCCGCCGGCGAGCGCGGCGAGGACCAGGATCGCGCACGCCGCGGGGACAGGGACGGCCCGGCAACCAACGGGGTGGAACAGGGATCTCCTCGTCATGGTCTGTGAGCGGGATCGCCTACAAGCCAACCGCGTACAGTGCCTGATCGACCGCCCGGTGGGTCGCGCTGTCGGTGCCGAACAGGTCGACCGCCGATTGGCGGATCACAGCCGCGGTCAGTGGGAAGGTCGTTCGGGCTGGCATCAGATGGGTCATCGCCCGAAAGAAGGCTCGTTCGACGTCGTGACGATTGGCGCCACCCACACCCTGGACGATCCGCCCGGTCGTGCGGTTCTGCCCCCCTTCGATGGCGAGATAGAACGCGTGACTGAGGATGGTGGAGTTCCAGTGCACGCCGCCATTGTCACACCCCAATGCGATCAAGATCTGGCCCTCCACCACACACACCCCGGTGTCGGAGATCGTCTGGCCGTCGGAGACGGCGATAAAGCGGACGTCACGGCCCATCGCATCCGGGTAGCGAAAGACACCCCTATACAGGGTGACGGCGATCGCGCGAGGGTCCTCCAGCGATCGGGTCGTCCGCCCGGTGTCCTCGCCCATCACGTAGTCCGCGCGGAGCGGGCCAGCCCCCGGCGCGTGCACCGAGAACTCGACGGCGGTGCCGATGATGTCGGAGTACGCTTCGTGGACGGCGCCCCCCTCGTTCGAGAGCAACCGGAACCGGCCCTCGTCATCACAGAGAAACGTGGGACGGTGGTCCGCTGGGCCAGGCCCAGGAAAGGCAAAGTCGCAGCGGTACGTCTGGCCCTCGACGGTGAAGCTCGACGGGCCCCGGGTGGAGGTGTAGTGGTCAAGCAAGCCGTCACCCGTGCGGTGGCGCACCGCGACCTCCGTGACGCCATGCATTAATTCGTGCGCGACCACATCGGCCGACACAATCGGCGTCCCGTCGTGCTCCTCGCCGAAGACGAAGGCCCCGGTCCCTTCCGGTCCGAACGGCGGCGGCGCGTAGAAGGCATTGCGGAAGGCGTTGTTGACGAGAGTGAGGATCCGGCCGTTCCGCCCGTCGACGCCGTGCCAGCCTTGCCGCTGGGCGAGGTAGTCGTAGGTCAAGCCGACGTACGCGTGCGCGTCAACCACCGCCGGGTCGCTCCAGACGTTGTCGGCGTCGCGCGCGATGTCGCTCGGGACCCAGGTGTCGCCTCTCGGGTCAAGCAGGGCATCGAGGCGTGACTTATCACGGCGCATGTCGAGCGTGACGATCTCGGCGGGACGCAGCCGGTCGTACGCCTCAAAGCCCCCGCCGGCCGCCGTCGCGCTCACCTTCTGGCGGCTCCCCGTGATCCCCATACCGGCGCCCACCGCGGCCTGCGCGACCACCTCGTCCTCCACATGGACGATCGCGCCGCTGTGGGCGTCGAGAAAGTAGGTTCGCGCATTGCGCATCGTCGCGTGATAGGCGAGGACGTACGTGTCACGGGGCGTCGGCAGAATCACCAGCGTCGGCGGCTGGTCGGTCGCCGGGCCGGTGCCGGCCTGCTGTTCGATCAAGGCGAGCGCCTCGTCCGGGGGAAGCCACGGGGTGGTGTCGAGATCAAGCGCCTGATAGATCGTACCAAAGATCGAGACGATCACCCCAGTGGCGAGCTGCCGGGAGAGACCTCCGCCATAGACCGGCACGCCCGCGTGAAACTGTCTGAAGGATTCATGGACGTGCCCCGGCAGTGACGGATCGGGCCACCGGGACGCCAGGGCCAGCGCATCAGCCCGCACCAACGCGTCAACCTGTGCGTCGAGGCGGCGCAACACCGACACGTCCGTCGTGGCCGACAGCGCCATGATCTCCAGCGCTTGTCGGCCGGCGGGGTCCTGCCCGGCCGCCGGGCTGAAACCTCCTCCGGCCAGCGTCACCGCCAGCGCCGTCGCGGCGGTGAGGGCGAGCGTGACGACGCGATGATTCAACGATGTATTTCGGATTTCCATTTTGGTCGACCCGGTTCGGCACCCCTATAGTCCAAACGCCCTTCCGTGCGGAAGTGATCCATGGTGCGCCTATTGCCCGCCTTTGAGACGCGAGCGTAGCCGATCCGCATGTGTCGTAAACGGTCGTTTGCGACAGATCGATGTGATCGGCAGACCGGCTCCGGGTGCAGACCGACCGGCGTCGCATCGTTCCGGGTCGCAACACCCTCTGCTCCAATGCGTCGAGGCCCCCTTCCGAGACGCTCCCTCTCCGGGGCTCAGCCGTGCAGGATGCGCGTCACGTGGCGATCTCGGCCTCTGATGACGGCGGCGCATACCGCCGGAGCAGTGATCTTATCTGTTCCGCAAATACGCGACCGAACGGATTCTGGACGATCCAGCTCGCGCAGGGCGCCGCCCTGCGCCACCGTCAGGCCATACCCAGCCGGTAGCCCCGCCCGTCTGCGGAGGTCGCGGCGCCGACCCGCGGCGTCTCCCACGAAAGCGCAGGTCGAAGTCCGCCGCCGTCGCGTGCTGGGGGTCCTGGCTGGCCTGGATGCGAAGCACGACCCGCTCCACTTGCGGCTCGTCGCGGGCGGCGCCGGCCGCGAGCATGGCGACGCGATCGCCGTGCAGCCGGAACGCTTCATTGGCTAGCGTCGAGGTCAGAAACCGGAGCGAGCGCGGCCACGCGGTTTCGATCGCGTGCCGCGTCGCCGAGGCATTCTGGCGCGTGCTGAACCGTCGCCGCGCGCCGGTTGTAGTAGTCATCAATGAAGCGGTTGAGAAAATACTTGGTCGTCGGGTCCCAATGGCCCTATCGTCCTATAGTCTCGTCGTCTTGGGCGCACCGGGCGGCACGACTGACTCGAGAACTCGCCACCGAATGCTATGGATATCGTCCTCTCCTTCAGCGCGCTGTGCATCCTGCTGGTGGTCGGCAAGCTCCTGCGCGTCGAGATTCGCCTGTTCCAGAAGCTCTACCTGCCGGCCTCGGTGATCGGAGGCCTGCTCGGGCTGGTGCTCGTGCAGACGATCGGTGGCTCCCTGCCCGCAGCGACGATGGCGGGGTGGAATCAGCTGCCGGGATTCCTCATCAACATCGTCTTCTCGGCCCTCTTTCTGGGAGTCTTCATTCCACCAATCAGACGCATCTGGGGGATCGCCGGGCCGCAGTTGGCGTACGGCCAGATTGTCGCCTGGGGCCAGTACGTCGTCGGCCTCGGGGTGGCGATCGTGTTGCTGACGCCGGTGTTTGGCGTCCCGGGGGCCATCGGCACCATCCTTCCGGTCGGCTTTGAGGGGGGGCACGGCACCGCCGCCGGGTTGGCGCCGGTCTTCGACGCCTATGCCTGGCCCGAGGGCAGGGACTTGGCTCTCACGTCGGCGACCTGCGGCATCCTGTTCGCCATCATTGTCGGCATGGCGCTCGTCAACTGGGCGGCGCGCCGGGGCTACACCAGGCAGCTGAAGCGCATTGAGGACATGCCCGAGAGCAGTCTCGTCGGCGTCTACGACCCAGCTGAGCGGCCGAGCGCCGGGAGCCAGACCGTGTCGGCGGCGTCAATCGACAGCCTCGGCTTCCATCTCGCCATCATCGGTCTCGGTGTCTTCATCGGCTATCTGATCCACGGCGGCCTGGTACGGGTCGAACTCCTGGTGCGCCCGCCGAGCACCGACGGCCGCGCCTTCTTCGACAGTTTTCCACTCTTTCCACTGTGCATGATCGGTGGCTTGGTGGTGCAGCTCTTCTTCGCCAACTTCACCACGCGCAATCCGCTCGACCATCGTCTCATGCAGCGCCTATCGGGCACCGCCATGGACTTCCTGGTGGTGGCCGCGATCTCGACCATCAACGTGGAGGTGGTGCTGGGAGGGCTCGTGCCGCTGGCGATTCTGGTTGTCGCCGGGGTGCTGTGGAACGTCTTCTGCGTGATGTGGCTGGCGCGCCGCCTCTTGCCAGCGGATTCGTGGTTCGAGCGCTCGATCGCCGAGATGGGGCAGTCGATGGGCGTCACCGCCACCGGGCTCCTGCTGTTGCGCGTCGTCGATCCCGAAGGCGCCACCGACGCCACCTCCGCCTTCGGCTACAAACAGCTCATGCACGAGCCGTTCATGGGCGGCGGGCTATGGACCAGCGCTGCTATCCCGCTGGCGCTGGCCTACCATCCGGTGTGGGTGCTCGGCATCAGCGCCGGAGCGGTGGCGCTCTGGCTGCTGGTGTGGGCGCTACTCTTTCGCGGACGGCTCGGCCTCGGTTAATCGCGTCCCGCCTACACTCCGATCGATCCTGGTGTGTGGCGTCAGCCTAATGTGGACCACGTAGGGTCGTGAAGTAAGAGACACTTTCCTGCCAGGGGAGGAGGCACCCCATGGCGAAGGCAGGATCGACGGAGAAGGTGGTTCGGGAGATTCGGCGGCACACCCGCCGGCGGTTCTCGGCCGAAGAGAAGATTCGGATCGTGCTGGAGGGGCTCCGCGGGGAAGAGAGCATCGCGGCGCTCTGCCGCCGCGAAGGCCTGGCGCCGAATCTCTATTACCGCTGGAGCAAAGAATTCCTTGAGGCCGGCAAGAAGCGGTTGCTGGGCGATACGACACGCGAAGCGACGTCGACGGAAGTCCAGGACCTGCGCCGCGAAAACAGCCAGCTCAAGCAGGTCGTGGCCGAGGCGGTCCTCGAGAATCGCGTACTCAAAAAAATCTGGTGGTCTCCGGTGCGGGGGACGATACGTGCGACTGACCGCGGCCGAGAAGCACGAGATCATCCGGCTTGTGGAGGGCTCGGATCTGTCGGTGCGCCGTACGCTGCGGGAGCTGGGGGTTCACCGGTCCACGTTCTACGCGTGGTATCGCCGCTACCAGGCCGTGGGCGCGGCCGGGTTGGTCCCCCGGCCGGCGGCCGCCCGGCGCCACTGGAACCGCATCCCGCTGCGGGTCCGGCACCGCGTCGTGGAGGCCGCCCTGGCCGATCCGGTAAAGTCGCCCCGCGAGCTGGCGTGGCAGTTCACGGACCGGGAGTGCCACTTTCTCTCGGAGTCCAGCGTGTATCGCATCCTCAAAGCCGAGGATCTGATCACCAGTCCGGCGTATGTGGTGCTCTCGGCGGCCAAGACCTTTGCTCATCCGACGCACCGGCCCAACGAGTTGTGGCAAACCGACTTCACCTACCTGCAGGTTGTCGGGTGGGGCTGGTACTACCTGTCGACCGTGCTCGACGATTACTCGCGCTACATCTTGGCGTGGACGCTTCGGACGTCGATGCAGGCGTCGGACGTGACCGAGGCGCTCGACTTGGCCCGGGCCCAGGCCGGGGTGGACCGTGTGCGGGTCGTCCATCGGCCCCGGCTGCTTCGTGATAATGGCCCATGCTACATCTCGCAAGAGTTGGCCGACTACCTGGACACGCACGGTCTGGCGCATACGCGGGGCGCGCCCTATCACCCCATGACGCAAGGAAAGATCGAACGCTACCACCGGTCGATGAAGAACGTCGTCAAGCTCGAGCAGTACTTTAGCCCGTGGGAACTCCAACGCGCCCTGGCGCGCTTCGTGGAAGACGACAATCACCGGCGCTATCATGAGTCACTCCAGAACGTGACCCCGGCCGACGTCTACCACGGCCGGCGACCGCAGATTCTGGCACGCCGGGAGCAGATTAAGCAGCGAACGTTACGCGCACGACGGAGAGAGAATCAGAGGACGCCGCACCACGCGGCACAACGGCAGGAAGTCTCTCTTGCGACGCAGCCGCAGTGGTCCGGATTGGTTTGACGACGTACAGCTTCCAGCAGCTTGGCGATCTCCACCACCTGTCGGCGCTGCCGGAACGCCGTGTACCTTAGCGCTCTCTCGGTGTGGGAGATTACGATCAAGTATCGACTTGGCCGGTTGCCGCTTCCCGAATCCCCGGAGTTGTTCGTCGCCAGTCGTCGCCAGCGGCCGCAGATCGAACCTCTGCCGTACGACGAACGGAGGCGCGCGCCGGACGTTCGCCGCCGCGCGCTCCTGGAGCGCGACGTCCTAAAAAAAGCCGCGGCCTTCTTCGCGAAGGACCACTTGTGAAGTTCGCGTGGATCCAGACGGAGAAGGCCGGGCTCCGCCACGATGGCGGATAATACAGGGTGGACACGAACCTGATGCGCGGCGTTGAGACCGTCACCCTTCCGCTGCTCCTGACGCTGAGCCTCTCAGGCGCTGTCGGCTGCACCTCGCAGGACACAACGATCAGCAATGCATCCCTGGGGCTGACGCTGGAGATGTTCCGCGGCGGCGACGCGCCGTGCTACAACCGCACCGTGCAGCCCCAGACTGCCGTGGTCGACACCCACGTGCACTTCCGCCCGTTCGGTGGCCCCGCCATCCCGTTCGAGGAGGTCGTGCAGTACTTCGAGGAAACCGGCGTCCTGTTCGCCAACATCGCTGGTATCGGCCAGATGCTCCCGGTGACTTCCTCCTGCACCTACTACCTGGACTGCCCAGGCACGCTGGTGACGCCGACGCTGAAGAACGACTTCGTCAATGCCGCAGACTACGTGACGCAGACCCAGGCCGGCACCCACCTGACGCTCGCGATGACGTTCCCAGATCTATCGCAGCCGGCATCGGTCCTCTCTGGAATGCATCTCCTGGAGCACGAATACCCAGGCGCCTTCACGTGGATGGGCGAGGTCAACCTCGTGAAGCAGGCGCTGTTCGCCAATGGGCACGACCCGGTCCCGTCAGCCACCATCAGCGACTGGGCCCCCTTCATGGAGCGGTTGCTGGCACGCGGTATACCGCTCGCCCTCCATGCGGACCTCGGAAACAACGCCGCCCAGACCCGCTATCTGCCGTTGATGGAGGAGGTGCTGCGCCTGTATCCAGAGAACGTGATTGTCTGGGTCCACATGGGCCTGTCGCGCGAACTCACCGCCATGGCCGCCGCTCAGCACGTGGCGCTGATGATGTCGCTGCTGGATCGCCATCCGAACCTGATGCTGGACCTCTCCTGGCGCGTACTGAACGACGCCTACTTCACGACCCCGGAAGACCGGGCGGTGTATGTGCCGTTTCTGAACGCCTACTCCGACCGGATGCTGCCGGGCACGGACTTCCTCGCGTCGCGGGATAAGGATGTCGATGTCTACCGCACGGAGTTGGAGGTCACGAGCCGCATCAATCGGTATCTGAGCGACGCCGCCTTCCGAAACATCGCCCTCGGTGAGAACTACTTTCGGTTGCTCGCGCTCGAGTATGAAGCGCCGCGCGTGTGCGCAGATTGAACCCGGCCGTTACCAGATCTGCGGCTTGGAATCCTGCGGTGAAGCCGCGCGACCCTGCACGTCGGGCTGACGGCTCGTGGGCGGCGCGGGAGTGCGGTTCAGTGGTCAGCCCCGGATCAACGTAGGCAAAGGTCGCCGCCTTCGCATCCACGGCCACCGGAAACTTCATGGTGGAAAAGCGTTTCTTCACCTGCTTCCCGGTGCTTGCGCCGGTCGCTGTTGATCGGTCACCTTCAGCTCCGAGGTCGTGACGGAAACGACAGGTCTCGCGCTCCCGTACACTTGAGCAATGAACGAGATCGACGGGGTGGCGTGCGGCACGCCCGGGTGCGACAACCGTGGAAAACCGGGCCTCAACCTCGTGGGCTACGGCTCGTTCGCGACGAAGTCCGGTCGACGGCAGCGGTACCGCTGCACCGTCTGCAGGGGCACGCTCAGCACGAACACGGGGACTGCGTACAGCGGGCTTCACTGCACCCGACGGGAGTTCGAGAACGTCGCAAGCTTACGCGTCGAAGGCGTGAGCATTTCAGCGACAGCCCGGGTCACGGGCCATTCCCGCAACACCGTCGCGCGCTGGCTCGAGCGGGCCTCGACGGCCGCAAGGCGCTTCAACGACAAGATGGTGCGCGACTTCGACCTCATCGAGCTGCAGGCTGATGAGCTCTGCACCTTCATCGACAACAAGAGCAAGACGGTCTGGCTGTTCGCGACCATCGAGGTCTCCTCCCGCTTGTGGGCCGGGAGCGTCCTGGGCCGCCGCTCCGATCACAACGCCAGGACCGTCATCAGCGACGCCGTCCGCCGTGGGCGCGTCGTTGGATATCCCCTGATCGCCACCGATGGCTTCGAGTACTACGCCGGGGCGGTTGGCGACCTCTTTGGGCCAGCGTGCGTCTTTGGTCAAGTACTCAAGACGCGGCGGAACAATCGTGTCGTCCGGGTCGAGCGCCGCGTGAAGATCGGCACGGCGGCTCGCCTGAAGGCCGCGATAGTGGAGTCGGAGGATTCAGAGACCTTGAACACATCCTTCATCGAGCGCCTCAACCTCACAATTCGGCAAGCCTCTGCCTACCTGCGCCGGCGCTCTCCCTGCCACGCCCGTGGCGCAGACCAGCTCCGAAACCACGTCGAGCTCGTGCGTTGCCACTACAACTTCGTCCGCCCGCACGGGGCGTTGCGCTTCGGGCGCGAGACCCGGACGCCAGCCATCATGCAGGCCGGTTTGGTGAGCACGCGACTGGCCTTGCGCGACATCTTCACGACGCGCCGTGTCACTCTGCGTATATTTGTGGCGGTTGTCGAGACCTGCGCAGCCCAGTTGCCGAGGCTTTCCTGGCCGCACGGGCAGCGAGCGGCGGCCTGATCAACAGCGACCGGCGCAAGCACCGCCGGCCGCGCCGGACCCCTGCGCCAGCTCGCTCCGCTCCCCGTGCTGGCACAGGTCCGGCTCCTGCGGCCCCTCGTCTCTCCAGCGGCGCGGCCTGGCCGACACCCCCGGGTGTCCCGGCGTGCGGGTGTCCCTCGTCAGTGAGAACACACCGCAACCGAGAACCCGAAGGAGAGACCGATGCCCGACAAGACCATCACGCTCACCCCGGCCCAGGCGCAGCGCCTCATCAATACCTATTGCTACGTCACCGAGCCCGAGCCCGATGCCGTCGAACGGCTGACCCGCGGCGCACTCTCGCTGTACGACGAGCCGGACGGCGACCTCGTGGAGTTTGAGTGCGACGTGTACGGCGAGCCCGTATCCTGGCTGTCGCTGGATGAGATCGATGCGCTCGTCTACGGCGGGTAAGCCCTCCCGCCGATCGGCCGGCCGTCCGCCTGCCGGGCTGCGCGCGCGCGAGCAATCGGGGCCTCCTCCGCCTCTCTCGGCCGAGGCCTGGGACGCCCTGGCGACCCTAGCCACCCAACAGGCCGACCAGTCCCGCCAACCTACCGGGGCCGGCACCTCGCGCCGGTCGAGTCACCCGGATGCCGGCACCACTGCGGATACACCCGGAGCGTGAAGGCGATCCGGGCTTTTTTGGGTGAGGGTGTTGCCGGAGCGATAACAGCCGTTGCCCGGGAACCCTGAGGAAAATCCGACGGTTAGTGTCCATCCCCCCTTGATTCCCTCATTCTCTGGTCGGTTCGCCCGTTTTTTCAGTCCTTCTAATCCGAAGATGAACAGGCCACCGGCCTGTACGTACTTGAAAGTTTGTAACTACTTGATCAGTACTACTTGTACGTGGTGCCCATGTTTAACCGATAGTTTTACCCAGCCAGTACCCCTGTTTAACCGATAGGTCGGCCGTACGTGGTACCCCTGTTTAACCGATGGAAAACTTCTAAAACCACAGACTTTTGTGGAAATCTCTGGTCGAGGCGAGTCAAGCCCATTCCTAGTTGAAACTCTCCGCGGCTCCTGATTGCTTACGCGGCTTTCTTCGTCGACGTCGTCGTGTCGATCTTCAGCTCTCGCTTCAATGCGTCACGAAGCCTGGGCAGGTGCCGGTAGCCCATCACCTTGCGCAGGCGTGGCTCGATGTCCAGGAGCGCAGTGGCCAGCCAGCGATGGCGTTGACTCGAGTTCTGCCAGTGATCGACCTTCGCACAGCGCTCCTCAATGAGCGCGTTGATGGACTCGAGGCCATTCGTCGTCTTCAGCGACCGGCCCAGCACACCGTACACCCCGAGGCGATGCAACGTCAGGGTCTCGTCGAGGCCTTCCGCCAGACTGCCGGCCGCGGATTGGTTCCGATCCTCCAGCTCATGCTGGAGCGACTGGAGGGCGGCGAGGGCCTCGTCGTACTCCGGACGGTTGTAGGCGCGCTGGAGACGCTGCCGCCACACCGGCTGCTCACGCTTGGCCACGTCACTCACCACGTTCTCGCGCTTGTGCCACTGACACCGTTGCACTAGGGCGCGGTGGCGGAAAGCGTGTCGCACAGCCGCCCGGAGCCCCTTGCCGCCATCCACGATCACCAGCAGCCCCTGGGAAACATCGAGGCCCCGCTCGACCAAGGACCGGAGGAACGGGGTCAACACCTGCTCGTTCTCGGTGCCCGTCTCGACGAAGCCCAGGAACCGTTTGTCCCCCGTCATCGTGATGCCCAGCGCGACGACCATCGTCGACTCGGCGAACGTCTTGCCGTCCAGCACCAGGGCCACAACGTCCTCCCCGGAGAGGTCCCGCTCCTGGAGTTCGCGGAATTTCGTCGCGCTGGCCTGAATGAACGCACGGGACACCGTCGACCCCGACAGGCCGATCGCCCCGGGAATCGCCTCGGCGGCCGCCGCGTAGTTGCGGCACGAGATCCCATACAGCACGCGCCGCAGCAACAGGTCATTGACGGCGCGATCGCCATGCAGCGCCTCGTACGACCGCAGTGGAATCTCGCGCTCCGTGACATGGCGAATCCGGGGCACGCGAATCGGCACGCGCTGGCCGGCCAACCCGACCGTCCCGGGGTTGCTGCCATGACGGCGCCCGCCGACTGACGGGGCTTTGCGGGCGTAGCGCTCGCCAGCCAACGCTGTCACTTCCTCGTCGAGCAACTCCTCGATGTGCATCAAGCCCAGCGGAACCAACGACCGGATCAACTCCACCTTGGCATCGACCTCCAGTTCGGCGTACTCCTCTCGGTCGATGACGTCGACCGCGCCCAACGTGTGACCTTTCTTGCGCTTCCTGACCGATCGTAGGACACTGCTCATCTCGGCTCCTTTCTCTCGTGGGCTGATGTCCGTCTTCTCAAACGTCATCAAACCACAGGGTTTGGAGCCGCTTCAATTTCCAACTAAGTTTCGCTCACACTCTCTCGAGCATCACTCTAAACGCATAGTCCCCATCATTCAGTGCGATAGTGTCTATCAAGTTCCACTGGGCGTCAAAAACAGAAATGAAACTCGGACCGAGTTCCCTATACTCCTCTCCAGGGGGGCGGATCGAGTTACTTACGCAGGCATCTGCCCCGCTGACTATTGATCCGTGGATGCCCGGAGCGATCTCCTGGGTATAGCCCACGCGACGTCCCCCCCATTTTGAGTAGCACTTCGGTTGAGAGTCCGATCATCCGGAAAGGGAGATCGGACGTGAAGAAGCGATTTACGGAAGCGCAGATCATCGGGTTCCTGCGGGAGACCGAGGCAGGCCTCCCGGTGAAGGACCTGTGCCGCCGGCACGGCTTCTCGGAGGCCAGTTACTACCTCTGGCGGAGCAAGTTCGGCGGGATGAGCGTCTCGGACGCGAAGCGCCTGAAAGAGCTTGAAACCGAAAACGGCCGGCTCAAGAAGCTCTTGGCGGAATCGCAGCTCGAGATCGAGGTGACCCGCGAGGTGCTGCGAAAAAAATGGTGACCGCACCGGTTCGACGGGAGGTGGTGCGGGAGATGGTCGCGCGGGGCCTCAGCGAGCGCAGGGCCCTGACCGTGGGGCAGATGAGCGCGTCGGCCTTCCGGTACGTGCCAAGGCCCGATGGCAATGCGGTCGTCCGGGATCGGATCGTTGACCTGGCGCAGCGACATCGACGCTATGGGGCCGGGATGATCTATCTGAAGCTGCGGCAGGCCGGCCACGTCATCAATCACAAACGGGTCGATCGCCTGTACACGGAGGCCCGGCTCCAGTTGAAGCGCCGTCGACGCAAGAAGATCCCGAGAGCCGACCGCCAGCCACTGGTGCGCCCCGAGCGTCGCAACCAGGTCTGGTCCGCGGACTTCGTCTTCGATCGCACGGCGGATGGGCGGGTCATGAAGTGCCTGACCATTGTCGACGACGCCACCCATGAGGCCGTGGCGATCGTCCCGGCGCGGGCCTTCGGGGGACTGCCGGTCACCCGCGTCCTGGACCGCCTGGCGATCACCAGTGGACTTCCGCAGATTCTCCGCACGGACAACGGGAAGGAGTTCTGCGGTCGCGCGATGCTCACATGGGCGCACACGCAGGGGCTGACCCTGCGTCTCATTGAACCCGGCAAGCCGAACCAGAACGCCTACATCGAGTCCTTCAACGGGCGCTTCCGCGACGAATGCCTGAACGAACACTGGTTTACGACCCTGGCCCACGCCCAGGCCCTGATCGAAGCGTGGCGCTGTGAATACAACGAGGAGCGACCGAAGAAGGGTTTGGGCGGGCTGACGCCAGCCCTCTACGCGAAGCAACTGGCCGCGGAAAGCAGTACAGTCACCCCCGGACTCTAAAGCCGACCGCTACTCAAGGCGGGGGGACGTCGCACGACCCACAGATGATGCTCTTCGTTCCAATCTGCCCCAGTGGGGAAGTAGACATCCAGATCAGCGTCAGTGATTACACGAGTTGAACCTTGAATCAAGCTCAGGTCATCTGCTTTGATTGTGAAGGTGTGGATATTGGACGGATCCGAGTTTCCGTAGTCCTTATTGGGGCTGAAAATTTGCAGCCGGTCTTCAAGCGTGCCCATTGTGCCTTGAGGTAGATGCACGATCGACGTCCCAGTAACAAAGGGGCCACCCTCAGGCTGGACGACTGCCTCTCCAACCACCTCAAGGCTTGCGTTCAGCTTGTAGAGTTGAGCACCCCAATCCGAAGGTCCACCGACCATGGGCTGATTGAAGAATTGCACGTACAGATAGGTGCCGTCGTTCGCAAACCCCATGTCCAAAAGGCGGTCCTCCAGGCGCTCGTCGCCTACTCGCGAAAGGCTCCCGTCGTCGAAAAGGTCGTCGAGGGGATTAAAGGATGTATCGAATCGAAGAATTCGGCCTTCCACCTCGCCTGGAACCGTCGTGACCATGAAGATGGTGTCATTCATGACAGTGAATTTGTGATCGCCTAGATCTCCGGCGGTCTGCTGGGTGGGCCGAAATATGCTCCCCGCCACGGTGACATCGATGACCTGGCTTTCGGCACGCACTGGTACCAACTCACGGTTGAGTTCCTGAAAGTAGAGAGACTTCCCTTGACAGAATTCATCGAACCCCGCGAGTTGGTATGTGATGAGCACCCGATCCTCCCCTACGAGCATTACGTCAGCAAAGACAGCGCGGCCTCGGTCGGCGGTATGGAGAGGTCGTACAGGACCCACTCGGTTGATCTCGACGACGCTCCCCCCGTGGCCGAGAGTGGGGACTGGCGGTAGTATCGGCTTGATCACCTTGCGTTGGGCGACGACACGTTCGCGCTCCTCTCTAATCACTTCCTCGACTGTCAGTTGGAACCACTTGTCGACCAACGCCTGGCCCTGTGGGGTGTCAAGGCCGGCACCGTACCTGGTTCCGAGGCTGTATTGCGACGCGGCATCCCGCTCCTCTCCACGCACACGTACGTAGGCAAACTCTTCGGCCGTTAGTTCCTGCTGCACGTAGATCGGCACACTGCACGCTGTGATGGCAACCGTGACCGCGATGAAGCGTACGTCGCGACCGGGCATAGACTTCCTTCCTTCGCCGATCTTGCCTGTGACCTCGTAGACGCCGAGCCGGGTGCCGGGACCGAGGGACATGGTGCGGCCCTCATCCTACCGCTGGCTGGCAGGGGGTTCAATGCGCGGCGCGGCGGGCGGTTCAACGGGGACGGGGGCTAGTTACGTGGGTGCGCGGCGTCCCACTCACGCGACAGCTTCTGGCCTTCGGCGCGTTGCTGCGAGGTCTCACCCTGCACGTTCCTATTCACACACGGTACCGTCATTGTCGCGGTCGGTCATATAGCGATACGCGGGGTGGCCACGCCTCACGCGGGCGCGCGGTTTGACGACCTAACTGACGACCTAGCGAATGGACATCGCTGGATGCGCGTGGACCCTGCGGACAGCAACGCCCAGAGAACCGGACGTTGTATGCCCGGATGGACACCGTCGGACGGGTTAGCGTCGAACTCTTAATCTGCGGGTTCCCGGTTCGAGTCCGGGGCGGCTCACCACTTTTTCCTAACACAATCGGCAAACCGTGCGGGTGCGACAGGCATCCGTCCCTCCAGAATGCCGGTGTGTTCCAAATCACTGGGCCTTGTCGCTCAGGAGCCGACGCGCGCCGTTTACGGCGTCAGAAAGCCCTTTGGCATCTTGGCCGCAATTGTGAAGTGCGGGTCGACGACCTGGACGACCTCGTATTCCATCGCGTGCCCCATGAGGAGCGACGACCCTCGTTCGTCGTACCCGTAGTCGGCCATCAGCCATCGCTGCAGCTCCGTGGTCGCATGCTGGAGAGCTTGGAGAAGTGGTCGGGCGCTTCCCAGGACAATGATGGCGTCCTCGGTTTCGATTCGCGGCCACCCGATCTGGCTGTCCTTGATCAGGTCGACGGAGAACTCGACATCCATCGAGACCTCGAGCGCGTTGCCGAGCACCTCACCCTCGCCCTGGCGCACGTGACCGTCACCGATGAAGAGCAGCGCGCCAGGTTCAAAGACCGGCAACATCACGCTCACACCAGCGACCATCCCGAAGTAGTCGAGGTTGCCGCCGAACTCCCCGGGGGTCGCCGTCCACACCGCTTCTTTGCGCGGCGGCGCGACGCCGACGCACCCGAGCATCGGCCTGAACGGAATCTCGATCCCCTGGTCCCGCAACGCGGGCGTCGACGGTCTCGCCACACGGGCCACGGTGTCCACGTCCCACCGCTCTGACTGCCGCTCCCGTTCGCCCTGGTAGCGCAGGAACGACGGGTCCGCTGCGTACGGTGCCAGCACGGTGCTGGAGAACGCCCAGTCGCGGTTTGGCTCGATCCTCTCAAGTCGTACGACGAGGACATCGCCCGGTTCCGCTCCCTCGACGTAGAACGGGCCGATCTGCGGGTTGGGTCCCTGGGCGACCTGGTCCCCGTTCCAGTCCCCTCCCGCGGCATCGATCGTCTTCGTGACGACGCGATCGCCAGGTCTAATACGAAGCGCCGGCGGATGCGCAAAGGAGAAGGTGTTGTAGTACTCGGTGGCCTCGAACTGGTGCGTCGTCTGCGCCGATAACGGCGCGCAGACAGCGGTCACCGCGAGCGCCGCGAGGAGTCGGTGCGCGTCGGTCGGACGGATCATGAGGCTCGCTCCTATCAGCCGCGTCGTCGTGCCAGAGACGGGAACCCACGCTCAGGACCACTGGCCGCCTCGGAGTTGTGGGATCGACGAGTCGGTGGGATTATAGCGACCTCTCAGACCGATTCAGGCAGGAGGCCGGACATGCATCCGCCTATCGATCGTACTCTGCTCCAGCGCCTGGCTGCGGCCGCGGCGATTGACGCTCCGCATAGGGCGCGGTGGCGGTCAGTGGCGTGGACGAAGCTGACCGAGAATACTATTCGTTCCTCGCACGCGTACTCGTAGAGCGGCTCCTCGTTCCGCGTCATCAGCACCTCGGCGGTCCAGGGCCCCGTCCAGGTCGTCGGGTCGCTGACGGTGAACTCATACAGGAGGGTGTCGGCGTCGACCCGCGTGAACCGCTCGACCAGATGCAGGTTGGCGCTCGATCCCCCGAGGGAGGTCTCGCGCAGGAAATTCCGCGTCTCGACGACCAGCGTGTCGCCGTCCCAGCTCGCCCGCGAGTCGCCGACCCACTGGCGGAGGTCGGCCGGTAGGTGCGAGCGCCCGTCCAGCGGGATGATGCGCGCGTTGTGGACCATCTCGTTGAGGATGACCACGTGGTCGGCTGTCTGGAACAGC
Source organism: Vicinamibacterales bacterium (assembly GCA_963662965.1). GTDB lineage: Bacteria > Acidobacteriota > Vicinamibacteria > Vicinamibacterales > UBA8438 > DTWD01. The sequence goes on from OY759970.1 coordinate 3,699,651, forward strand.
TGCATGTTGTTGTTGTAGGCGCTCGGCGTCATCGGTGGCCCCGAGTTGAAGCCGAGCAGGCAGCGCTCAGAGATACCGCGATCCTCGGGGCCATGCGCATGCCGTCCCTGCAGGATTCGCTGCAGTTCCCTGCGGGCTTCGACCTTCGGCCGTACGGCAGGAATGCGCCCATTTGGCGGATCGACGACAAGTGACGTCCGCTGCTCGGCGAGCGGTTCAACGGGGAGGGCTTGGATGCATCCCGTAGAGGACGAGGACGCACCCTCCGTCTGCGAGCCGGAGGGTGCAATGCGGGGGTAACTACTGACTTTTGTAACGGGTTACAAAAGTGACGGTTCAACGGGGACGGGGTTTAGTCACGCGGGCGCGCGGCGTACCGCCCCACGAATCTTTCCTTCCCAGTCTCGAGGTCCTCGATAGACATCGAGGCCATTCTCGTGGCGTAGAAATTCTAGAAGCTCTGATACTCGCCCTGTTTCGACAGACTTAAACTCGGCGCTTAGCGAACTGTCGTAGTCCCATCCATCGGGTGTTACGAGTTCCTGTATCTTGCTACCTGTCAGTCGGCAACCCATGAACATCTTGTGGTTATCGCCTCCGAGCGGTCCTCGCCAGCACTCAGCCCAATCACACGGGACCAGAAGGCCACTCTGCTGATCGGCCACAACGAGGTCTACTGCTTTTCCGTCCTCTTGATACTTAATACCGTGAATGGCGAGGGCATCCTCAAAAGCTTCAACATCGTCTGGTGTCATGAACCCGACTCGAATCAGTTCGCCATCAGCACACAGCGTTCGATTCGGCGGATCCGCCTCGAATGCCTCCCAGCCACCGGGATAGCGTTCGACAACGGTTGTTGCCTTGATGACAACCGATAAGGCTTCGATTAGGACCGCCATGGCCAACTCAGTTTCTCCGAACACAACACCGAACGGCGAGCTGTCTAGCCTGCCGCGGCGCGGCGGGCGGTCCAACGGTGGTGACTTTCGCCCCTCTGTACGCAGAGTAAAACCCGAACATTGGAACATTATTGAAACACACCGGTATTCTGGAGGGACGGATGCCTGTCGCACCCGCACGGTTTGCCGATTGTGTTAGGAAAAAGTGGTGAGCCGCCCCGGACTCGAACCGGGAACCCGCAGATTAAGAGTCTGCTGCTCTGCCAGTTGAGCTAGCGGCCCACTCGAGAGTGGCTGGTACGCCGACATCATCCATCGCCGCCGCCGCCAAATCATAGGGGCGTACCGGCCGGGAGGTCAACAGGATCAGCGGCGGCGATCGCGTGAAACAGCGGCTAACGTTAGTGACGTTGTCGCAACGCGTCGCGGGTTGACGGGAGTGCATGGCGCGCCCGGCAGGATTCGAACCTGCGGCCTTTCGCTCCGGAGGCGAACGCTCTATCCAGCTGAGCTACGGGCGCTCTGGTTGGCGCGCCCGGAGGGATTTGAACCCCCGACCTACGGGTTCGAAGCCCGGCGCTCTATCCAGCTGAGCTACAGGCGCGCGAGCGGAGATCTTAACACGCGGGCGTTTATTCCTCGTACGCGAACGCCGCTTCGAGTCGCGCCGGTTTGGTCGTCCTGAGCGCGGCCCAGAGGTCGCCGACCTGTTCGAGCCGCGTGAAGATGGACCGCAGCGTGAAGTCGTGCGGCGCGAGTCCCGCCTTGATACCCTCGTGCACCTCGGTCCAGGTGAGTGGTGTCGAGACATCGGCGAACGGGCTTGCGCGTGCGCTATAGGCACAGGCGAACGTCTTGCCATAGATGTTCTGCAGGTAGTCGATGTAGACGACGTCGTCGCGCCGCTTCTTGACCATCCGCTCCACCATTGCCACCTTCGGATGCTGCGTCGCCACGACGGTGGCGACGATCTGGCAGAAGATCAGCCCGGCGTCGTAGGGGGTGGCGGGCGGGAGGGGAATGAAAATGTGCACGCCCTCCGACCCGGAGGTCTTGGCGAAACTGGGCACGCTGAGTCGCTCGAGCTCGTCGTGGACCCAGCAGGCGACATCCAACACGTTGTCGAACGTCGCCTTCGGCATCGGGTCGAGGTCGAGCGCCACCATGTCGACCGCCTCGATCTCGGGCAGCGTCAAGAACCATGGATCTTGTGAGATGACGGCGAGCTGCGCCATGTAGAGGAGGGTTTGGAGCGCGCCGCCGACGAGGTAGGGCACGCCCGAGTCTGGCTTCTCGGCGTTCTCGCGAACGACCGAGACGCGGAGGCCGTCTGGAATCGGGTCGGGCGCCCGGTGTTGATAGAACGACTTGCCGGTGACGCCGTTGGGAAAGCGTTTCATGACAAGCGGTCGGTTCGCGACCACCGGTAACAGGTAGGGCGCCATCCGCAGGTAGAAGCGGACGAGGTCGCCTTTGGTGATCCCGGGCTCGGGCCAGAAGAGCTTGTGCAGATTCCCCACCGGCAAACGCGCGCCGTTGGTCAGTTCGAGGATCTCCCGCCGCTTGCGTTTCTCCAGGTCGTCGAGCTGCGTGAGCAGGTCGTCGAGCGCCGCCCCAGAGTTTCTTCCGGGCCGACCGAGTGGCTCGGCGTTTCTTGGGCGGTGCGTCTCGGTCCTGGGTGGGGCGGTGATCCGGCCGGCGGACGTCAACCGGACGCACATCGTCGCGCAGGCCGTGATAAACCGGGTTGCGCAAGACGCCGTCGAGGGTCCACTGGGTGAAGGTGGTCCGCGAGACCAGCACCGGCTTGACCCACCGACGCGGCTCGGTCGGCTTTCCGCTGGGAAGATCAGCGAACGGTGATTCGTCGACCGCGATCGGGACGAGCAACGACGCGATACGATCGAGCTCAGCCTCGGTGAATCCAGACCCGACTTGGCCGGCGAAGATCAGCTTCTCCCGGCGCGATCGCCGAGCGGCGCGACGAGTTCGGGAAACTGCTCCGTCTTGTCCCGTCCCAGCCGCGAGTAGATGACCGGCGGATTCCCGCCGTCGAGCGCCACAAGGGCACGTATCCCGTCGTATTTTGGTTCGAACACCAGCGGTCGACTTGGCGAGAAGGCTGGCGTGGGTGCTCGGGGGGGCGAGCACGGCGAGCATCGGACGGACCTCACGCGGATCGCCACGCCACGCTTTGGTGGCCGGCCGTTTCGGTGCCTTCGCTTTGTCCACGGGAGTATCAGGATATAGGGGAGACGTGTGCAGATTCGTGCAGATCGCCGACCGGCCGCACCGTCGGTCCGATAATCTGGTGGAGCGCTCGCTGACGAGAAGACCCGCCCACTAAGAGGAACTGGCGCGCAACGACGCGACAAGGAGTTCCAACCATGGCTGCACGTCCCACCTGGAAAGGCTTCATGAAGATCAGTTTGGTCACGGTGCCGGTGCGGGTGTTTCCCGCTCCCGATGCGGCGGCCACGATTAGCTTCAACCAGCTTCACGCCACCTGTCAGACCCGCATTCAGCAGAAGAAATGGTGTCCGACGTGTGACTGTGAGGTCGACAAGTCGGAGATCGTCAAGGGCTATCAGTTCGAGAAGGGGCGCTACGTCGTCATGGAGGAGGAAGACCTGGCGAAGGCGCGTTTCGAGTCGACGTGGATCATCAATCTGCTTCGGTTCGCCGACGTCGAGTCGATCGATTCGATCTACGTTGAGCGACCGTACTATTTCGCGCCCGACGGCAAGGTGGCCGGCGAGGCGTTTGCGGTGCTGCGTGAAGCGCTTTAGGGGAAGGCAGGGATCGGCAAGCTCGCCCTCTATGGCCGGGAATATACCGTGGCGGTCCAGCCCCGCGAGAAAGGGTTGATGGTGTACACGCTGCGCCGCGCGAACGAGGTGCGGAAGATGTCCGCGATCAACGAGCTCGATGACGTGCCGGAGACGATCAACGAGGCCGAGGTGAAGCTCGCCCAGTAAGTGATCGGCAACTTCGAAGGCGACCTCGATCTCGTCGAGTTTCGCGACGACTATCAGGCGGAGCTGCGGCGCATCATCGATGCGAAGGTCGCGGGCGAAGAGGTCGTGGAGCAGGAAGCGGAGGCGCCGACGAAGGTGGTCACCCTGATGGGGGCGCTACGTAAGAGCCTCGACACGGTCAGCGCGTCGAAGAAGAAAACGGCGAAGGCGGCGCGGAAGAAAATCGCCTGCGCTTCGGCCCAGGCAAAGAGGCGCAAGCGAGCCTAGGGGCGCGCACAGCGCTGTCGAGCCAACCTCAACCGTAGGTGGGGGTGGCGTCGAACTGTCTTGGGAGCGACGGGCCAATCCGTGGTCCGGAGCGAGGAAGACAGTCGACGACAGGACCCGCCCGTCGGGAGACACTGGCTCGACTCCGCTACGGTTTGTCTTCCGTCCGATCCCACCAGATGGTTCCGAAGCTCGTGAACGGCCCGCCGTCGACCGCCATCCGCAGCTGCAAGCGATAGGCGAAGGGCGAGGTGATGTAGGTCCGCCCGCGCAACTGCACCGTTTCACTGCTGCTGGGCATCGTAATGGCCGGCGCTTTCCAGTGGTGGGAAAAGAACCCGCCGGGGTCGCCGCCGACCCGGCCCATCTTCAGGAGCTCGAACCCCCGGCTGTCGTCCTCGATCCGTAGGAGGTACTTCGCCTGCCGGTCGTAGAACATCCGTGTCGTGATCGTGACCGCCTGCTCGGCGACCGTCACGTCGAGCGTGCTCTCGTAGGTGCAGCCGTCGATGTGGCGCACGGTTTCGGTGCCGACGAAGTCGCCCGCCTCGCCTAACGGCGACTCGGGCAGGACCCCTTCGAACGTCCAGGTGCCGACGAAATAGTGCGGGTCGAACGGTGCCGGATCGTCGCCTTCGTCTTCGCCTTCGACGCCAACCGTCGGTCGCTGCAGCACGTTGAGGCTATCGATCAGATCGAGCTCCTCCTCGGCGAGGCACTGCCCAGGTACCGGGGTGGCGCCCGGCTGCAGCTTCACGATCGGCTCGGCCTCGACCTCCTCGCGCGTCTGGGCCGTCGCCGGTGACGCCGTCGCGAGCACGAGGATCGCGATCGCTCCTTTCAGCCTGGGCCTGCGAGTCATTCGGCGCACGTCTCAGACAGCGGGACGACGGCGATCAGATTGATGCGCGATTCGTCGTCGTCTTCGATCAGCAGCCCTTTGACAATCACCGTGCGGCCCTCACGGAGCCCGCCGGTGGCGTTGACTTGTTCAGGGGTGGTGAACGCGGCGCGCTCGGTCGTCCGGAGCAGTCCCTCGGCGCCGAGAAACTCGGCGTCGCCGATCAGATGGAACTCGCCGGTGCCGGCCCCCGTTTCGCGTGCTTCTTCGACCTGGGTCTCGTTGAAGACCCCGCGACGGACCACTTCGGGGTCGGACGCACGCGTCAGCCAGATATCGCCACCCCGCCGTTCAATACAGCCGACGATCTGGACGATCTCGACTTTCGGCGTCGACCGGCTGGGCTCGGCGTCGCCCTGACCGGACGCGGCGGCCGGCCACAGACCTGCCGTCACGAGGATCGCCGCGCAAACGGTGCGGTGCGTCATCCGTTGGGTACCGGGCGCCGCGGTCGGCGCCCGGCGTGGTCGGTTAGTTGTCGTTCGCCGCGACGTAGGTAGCGGTCGTCAGGAACATGTCATCCCAGCTCTGCTCTGACCAATACGTCTCTTTGTGCGGTGCCGGATTCAGCCTGTTGCCCGCGAGTTGTCGTACCGGGCGATCGACTTCAGCGTGCTGCCGGCCGGCACCTTCAGCGGTTCGGCGAGCTCGTACTCGAACTGCCAGTTGAAGCTGTAGTTCTGGACCCGGAGCAGAATCTCCTCGCGACCGTCCGGGTAGGTCAGCACGAAGGTGAAGTCCTTCCCGCGCAGGTGCGCGTGGACGAAGAGACTCTGCAGGATTGCGTCGTTCTGGAACGCACCGATGCCGGTGACGGTCCAGTTCCCGTGGCCCGCCGGGATCGGGGCAAGCAGCGGGTTCAGGTTCTGGCCCGCCTGACGACCCCTGGCGGCGGCACGTCGTTCCTCCGCTGTCAGCGGCGGCGGGGCGACGAGCTGTTCGCTTTCCGAGGTCGTTTCGTCGAGATCGAGCGTCCGCACCAGCGTCGTTGCATCCGCGGTCGCGAGCCAGGCGCCAACCGACGGCCGCGCCGTCTCGGGCTTGCCGGTGGCCTGGTAGTGCAGATTCCAGCCGATGTGGTGGAACTTGTCGCCACGAATCTTCCGGGTCTGACCCGGCTTCGCGACATCGGCACCGACCCCGGGAATGTAGGGACCGAATCCTCTGCGATCGCGCCGTGCGGCCTCGCGATCTTCTTCGGTGTCCTGTTCAGTGTCCTCTTCAGTTTTCTCGTCGCCGCTCTCCCGCGTCTTGCGGGCGGCGGCTGCCTCATCCGGGTCGGCGTCCGGGTCTTTGACTAGCACGTAATCGACCTCCGGACCGCCGGCCCACGCGGGGCCGGTCCCAACCTTCATGCCGGCCGGCGGGTTGAACAGAAACGTCACGATGTGGTGCGTCGCCGCGTAGTTACCCGGTCGGACCTGCGTCGCCGAGACCTTCATCACCTCGTCGTGGTCGAATGGCGTGTAGAGGTTGAAGTTCGGCGTCTCACCTTCGGCGGGGACATGCCACTCGATCGGGAACTGGTAGATGTAGTCGGGGTCGGCGCCGGACGGATGGCTCCAGCCGGCATCTGAGAACGTCGGCGGCGTCGGCGCCTGGCCGTCGCCCTCCGGCGCGCCATTGTCGGCCCACGCGACGATGGTCTCGATCTCCTCGTTGCTCAGGCTCATGTCGTTGGCGAAGGTGCCGTACTGCGGGTCGGCAAACCACGGTGGCATCTCGCGCGCTACTACCTTCGACTTGATGGCGCGGGCCCACGGACGGGCATCCTTATAAGAGAGCAGCGACATCGGCGCCACCTGGTTCGGCCGGTGGCAGCTCGCACAGTTGTTGAGGAGGATCGGCCCGACGTCTGCGTTGTAGGTCGGGTTCTCGGCCGCGGCGGCCGGTGCTGCCGTTATCGCGACGCCGAGCACTACCACCGCGGTCACTATGCAGGCGCGCATGTTTACTCTCTCCGTTCTCGAGCCGGTGTCATCCGCCCCAAATCCCCCGGACCATATCCCGGCCCCACTGCCAAGTCGTTCGATATTCGCTGAAAACTCGCGCCGAGGCAACGTGATTGTCGTATGTTTACTATTGCGACAGGTCGAAGGCGGCCATTTCCCTGGCATTTCGCACCAAGATCAGGCCATCGGCCATCGCCGGGACGTTCCAGGTCTTGCCGTCAATCGCGCGGAACCCGGCCACTTCATGGTGCCGCTCCGGTGTCGCCCGCACCAAAACCAGGTCCCCGTCCTCGGTGAGCACGACCAGATGGTCGTTGGCCGCGAGGATCTGGCCGTACCCGTAGCGCCCACCCTTCCACATCAGTGCGCCGGTGTTCGCATCGATGCACGCTAGAATCGCCTCGTCCAGCCCGTAGATGTAGCCGTCGACCACGACCGAGCTGCTGAATTTGTTCTTCATCCGGTTCGTTTCCCAGACCGTGGTCGCGGTGAGCCGGTCCCCATCCGGCGTCAGCTCGATGAGCGCCCCGCCCTTGCCGTAACTGGCCGAGAGGAACAGCCGTGTGTCACTGACGACCAGCGGCTGCGCGATATTCGGGACGGTCATGACCCGCCACGGATAGTCCCACAGGAGCTCGCCGGTCGCGGGCCGTAGGCCCGCCGCCCGCGCCGCGGTGACCACGACGATCTGTCGGACCCCGCCGAGGGTTACCAGCATCGGTGACGTGTAGGCCTGCACGTCATCCATTACATGCCAGGCGACGTCGCCGGTCCTCCGATCGTAGGCCGCGACCGACCAGCCGTTGGTGCCGCCGGGGGTCACGACCACGGTGTCATCGACGATGAGCGGCGAGCCCGACAGCGCCCACGTGAGGTTTCGCGCGGCGCCATCGGCCAGGATGTTGCGCTCCCAGACCACCTCGCCGGTCGCCGCATCGAGGCAGATAAAGACGCCCGTTGCGCCAAGGGCGTAGAGCCGCCCGCCATGCCACGTGGGAGTCGCGCGCGGTCCTGGCCCGCCCATCATTTCCTGAAAGTGCGCCGGCCACACATGCGTCCAGAGCTCGACGCCGGTGGCGACGTCGTAGGCCGCCACGACCTCGTCGTCGCGCCGCTGCTCGATGGTGAACGCGCGCCCGTCCGCGACGACGAACGACGCGTACCCGCCGCCGATCGGCTGTGTCCAGATCGGCTCGAGTCCGGTCCCGGGCCAATCGGTTCGGATCGCGGTCGCCGTATACAGTCCATCACGGTTGGGGCCGCGGAAGTCGGTCCAGGCCCGTTCAGAGTCGGGCGTCGACGCGGGAGTGCGGGGGGCGGCGGCCGTGGCGCCCCGAGCCGGCGGCGCCGGGGTCGCGGTCGTTGGCTGGTGCGATCGGTCAGCCTCCAGCGCCGCATAGTGGTCGTCGGGATCGCCGAACGAGAAGATCGGGCGCATGCCACTGCCGGCGAACTCCACCCGCAGGTCGAACACGGCGACCAGCAGACCGGCGACGATGCCGGCGAACACCGCCAGTCCGACGACACCACCCACCGTGTTCACGAGTAATGTCTTCACTCGCCTGCCTTGGCCCGTTCCTGCAGGCAGGCAAAGAAGCGATCCATCATCATCTTCGACACGCTGCCGAGCAGGCGTTGACCGACCCGTGCGATCGTGCCGCCGACCTGCACCTTGCCGGCCACATCGACACGTGTCGTCGCGCCGCTGTCGTCTTGGCTCAGCGACACCGTGGCCGAGCCCTTCACGAAGCCTGGCTTGCCCTGGCCCTCGACCACCAGGGTGTACCCGTCCGGCTCACGCTTGTCGGTCATCTTCACGGTGCCCTCATACCGACCGGTGATGGCCGAAATGCCGATCGTGAGGGTCGCTTTGTAGGCGTCGTCGCCAATCGGCTCCATCGACTCGCACCCCGGGAGGCATCCAGCGATCACCGTTGGGTCGATCAACAGCGCCCAGACCCGCTCGCGTGGTGCCTCAAAAGGATACGTCGCCGAAACATCCATCGTTCAAGAATACTCCGTGGCTCGGAGCTGGCGGGAGGGATCAGGGATCGGGGATCAGGGATCGGGTGAGGACTACGCGACGGCCGCTACGTGTCGCCGACCCGATCGCCGCGTCGGCAGCGTGTTGAGGTGCCGGGCCAGCGTCTCGAGGCTCGCGAGGTTATGCACCGGGAGAAAGTCGTCGACCGACGGCAACGCCGCCCGCATTCCACGGGTGAGCGGAAGGTAGTCGGGCGAGCCGAGGAGCGGGTTCAGCCACACCAGTCGATGACACGACCGTTGCAGGCGCGCCATCTCAGCGCGAAGCTGCTCGGGGTCGCCGCGGTCCCAGCCGTCCGAGATCAACAGGACGACCGGCCCGTTGCCCCGAACACGCCGCGCCCACTCGACGTTGAACGTGTGGAGGGCCTCGCCGATCCTGGTGCCGCCGCCAAAATCGGCGATCGTACGGGGAAGGACCGGCACCACGTCATCGACCGCACGGCCGGAGAGCTGGCGCGTGATCCGCGTGAGCCGGGTGGCAAACACGAACGACTCGACGCGCCCGAGACGCCCCGCGCCGGTGAGCGCATGGATGAAATGGAGCAGGATGCGGCTATAGCGCTCCATCGATCCACTGACGTCGCAGAGAAGGACGAGCGGCCGACGCTTCGTCTTTCGGCGTCGGGTCGGGAGGTCGATCAGCTCGCCGCCGTAGCGCATGTTGGCTCGCACGGCGCGACGGAGATCGAGCGCCGCGCCGCGACCAGCGGTCCATCGCTTCGACTTGCGCTCACCGAGCTGCCAATCGAGGTCGGTGATCATCTGTTGCGCGGCGGTGACCTCCTCGACCGTGAAACGCTCGAAGTCCTTCACCCACAGCCCCTCACGCTGGCTGTAACTGAGCGCGGCCATTCGTTCCACGCGGTAGGTGCGTTCGCGACTCTTCCCGTGTGCCGCGTCGCTCGGCGGCAGCTCAGACTCGTACTCGGGTTCGCCCGACCGGCGGGTTTCACCCATCGCGCGCAAGTTCGTTTCGGTCCAGTCGCCATGGGGGTGGCGCCAAAAGACGCGGAACGCGTCGTCGAAGAGCTCCATGTCCTGCACGCGATGGACCAGCAGGCTCCGCAGGGTGTGGTAGAACTCGGCCCGCCGACCGAGGTCGACGTAGGCGAGCGCCTCCGCCACGTCGCGCATCCGCCCGCCCGGCACATCGAGCCCTAGGCGGCGAAGGAGCCGGCCGAAGTGGAGGAGGTTGCGCAGTAATGCGGACATCGCGGCGCGAGAGGGGCTAGGAGTCCGTGGTGGAAGTCACGCTGCATTCGACCGGCGATGCATCCGCACTGACTGCGTTGCTCCTCGGTCAAATACTGCCCGTATTCTCCCTCGTCACGCCTTGCCAGTCCGGCGCCTCGCCGGTCTCGATGCGACGCGCGACTTTCACCACGGACTCCTAGGGATCTAAGTCTTTGTCCCTGGTGTCTTCGCCCGGTTGAGCATCTCCTGAATCCGGTCGCCGCGCATGTTCTGCATGTCCTCCTGGTTCTTGAGGACGATGCCGAGGGTGCGCTCGATGGTGGCCGCATCGAGCTCCTGCTGGTCGAGGGCGACGAGCGCGGCGACCCAATCGAGCGTTTCCGATACGCCCGTCACTTTGTACAGCTCCGCCCGACGGAGCTCTTGCACGAACCGGGTGACCTGCTCCGCGAGGGCGGCCGACGCCCCCGGCACCTTGGTCGTGACGATGCGCAGCTCTTTCTCAAAGTCGGGATAGTCAATCCAGGCATAGAGACAGCGTCGCTTCAGCGCGTCGTGTAGCTCGCGCGTCCGGTTGGAGGTGATGACCACGGCGGGCGGCGTCGTTGCCTTGATGGTGCCGAGCTCAGGAATCGTGATCTGGAAATCGGAGAGAAGCTCCAGTAGATACCCCTCAAACTCCTCGTCCGCTCGGTCGAGCTCGTCGATCAGCAACACCGGCGGCCGAGCCCGTCCGTCGCGCAGCGCCTGGAGCAAGGGGCGCTCGATGAGAAAGTCCGGTCCGAAGAGCTCCCGCACCCGTTCGCGGCGGTCGCTCGCGGTCTCACCCTCCGCTTCGGCGACGCGGATTTCGATCAGCTGTCGGGCGTAGTTCCATTCGTAGACGGCGTGGGTGACGTCGAGACCCTCGTAACACTGCAGGCGGATGAGGTCGGTGTCGAGTGTCGCGGCGAGGACTTTCGCGACCTCGGTCTTGCCGACGCCCGCCTCCCCCTCGAGCAGGAGCGGCCGTTTGAGCTTCAGGGCGAGGTAGATCGACGTCGTGAGGCCGGCGTCAGCGACGTACTGATGCTCGGCGAGCCGCCGTTGCAAGTCATCGATTGATGAGGGCTGCGCCGATGACTCGGGTGAGGCCGATGACGCGGTCGATCCGGACACAGGCTCCTAACCGGCGCGATCGGCGGCAGCGGCCACCGCGCGTCGGATGTAAACCGGCGCCACCGCCTTGCGGTAGTCCGCCGAGGCGAACACGTCGCCGAGCAGATCGTCGCCGAGGTCGCCACTGATCGCGTCGGCGGCGCTCGCGATCGTCTCCGCCGACAGCACCTGACCGGTCAGCGCCTGCTCGACCCCGCTACAGCGGACCGGGGTCGGTACGAGACCACCGATGGCCACCGAGGCGGCGGAGCACGTGCCGCCGCTCACCGTGACCGAGGCGGCGACGCCGATGACGGCGTAGCGCGACGCCGGATGCCCAAACTTCGCATATGCCGTCCCCTGACCGGCGGCAGCCGCGGGAAGCCGAATCGACGTGAGCACTTCGTTGTCGCCGAGCGCCGTCATCATGACCCCCTGGAAGAAGTCGGTGACATCGATCGACCGCTCGCCGTCGCTCCCCACGATGTTGACCGTAGCTCCCAGCGCCGCCAGGACGGTCGGGAGATCGGATGCCGGATCGGCGTGGGCGATGTTGCCACCGATCGTCCCGCGGTTGCGCACCGCCGGGTCGCCCACCTGGCCGGCCGCTTCAGCCAGCGCCTCGGCATACTGCTTCACCTCGGCCGACGCCGCCAGCTCGGCATGCGTGGTCAAGGCGCCGATGGTGAGACCGTCGCCGGCCGCGATGCCTCGCAGCTCGGCGATCCGACCGATGTCGATGACCGCCTCCGGTGCCGCGAGTCGAAGCTTGAGGAGGGGGATCAGGCTGTGGCCTCCGGCGAGGAGCTTCGCGCCCGGATGTTGTGCCAAGAGCTCGGCGGCCTCCGCCACCGAGCCTGCTCGGTAATAGTCGAAATTGGAAGCAAACATGACCTAGTTCCCTTTTGCGCCCTGAATGGCGCGCCAGACCCGTTCGGGGGTGAGCGGCATGTCGATCTGTGTCACGCCGATCGGACGGAGCGCGTCGAGCACGGCGTTGTACACCGTGACGGTCGAGGCGATGGTGCCCGCTTCGCCGATGCCCTTCACCCCCAACGGATGGTGTGGTGACGGCGTCACCGTCGAGATCACCTCGATGGGCGGCAGCCGGTCGGCGCGTGGCAGGGCGTAGTCGAGCATCGACCCGGTTATGAGCTGTGCGTTGTCGTCGTAGACCGCCTCTTCCCAGAGGGCCTGGCCGATGCCCTGGACGACGCCGCCATGCACCTGACCCGCGACGATGGTCGGGTTGATCTGAGGACCGCAATCGTCGAGCGCCGTGTATTTCGTCAGCTCGACGTGTCCGGTCTCGGTGTCGACCTCGACGACGGCGAGGTGTGAGCCGTAGGGGAAGACGAAGTTCGGCGGATCGTAGAAGGTCGAGGCTTCGAGCCCGGCCTCCATCCCTTCCGGCATGTTCCAGGCGACGTTGGCCATCAGCGCGATGTCTTGGATCGTCTTCGACTTGTCGGGCGAGCCCTTGACGAAGAACTTGCCGTCGTCGTAGTCCATGTCCTCGACGGAGGCTTCGAGGAGGTGTGCGGCGAGCACCTTCGCCTTGTCGCGGATCTTCCGGACGGCCACCGCCAGCGCGGCGCCGCCGACCGCCGTCGTGCGGCTGCCGTAGGTGCCCCAGCCCATCGGCGTGTTGTCGGTATCGCCATGGATGATCTTGACATCGTTCACATCGACGCCGATTTCGCTCGCAACGATTTGCGCGAACGTCGTCTCCTCGCCCTGTCCGTGCGGCGAGGCGCCGATGAACACATGGACCTTGCCGGTCGGGTGAACCCGGACGATCGCACTTTCCCAGAGCCCGCCTTGGAAGCCGATGGCGCCCGCCACCTGTGACGGGCCGAGACCGCAGATCTCGACATACGACGAGACGCCGATGCCGAGATACTTACCGTTTCGTGGCCCCTCTGCCTGCTTGGCGCGCAGCGCCTTGTAGCCGGTGTGCTCCAGTAGCTTGGTGAGCCCTCCGGGGTAATCGCCGCTGTCGTAGGTCAGGCTGGTGATGACGTCGTGGCCGTTGTCGAACTTCGGGATGAAGTTCTTCATCCGCACGTCGGTCGGATCGAGATCGAGCTTGGCGGCCAGCACATCGATGAGCCGCTCGAGCATGAAGGTCGCTTCCGGGCGGCCGGCGCCACGATAGGCCTCCACCGGGACGCCATTGGTGTAGATGCCGTAGACGTCCTCCTTGACGGCGGGCAGGGTGTAGCAGCCCGACAGCATCAAGCCGTGCAGGATGGTCGGGATACCGGGCGCCGCGGTCGACATATAGGCACCCATGCCGGCATGCACCGTGCAACGGAGTCCGGTGATGGTGCCGTCTTTCGTCGCGGCGAGTTCGACGTTCTGGACGTGGTCGCGTCCATGGGTCGTCGCGTGGTAGTTCTCGCTCCGGGTCTCGGTCCACTTGACCGGTCGGCCGAGCGACTTCGCGCAAAACACCGTCACGAAGTCGGCCGGGTAGACGGCGATCTTGCTGCCGAAGCCGCCGCCGACCTCCGGCGCAATGACCCGCAGCTTGTCTTCCGGCACCCCGGTGACCCCCGAGCAGAGAAAGCGGACGATGTGCGGGTTCTGGGTCGTGTTCCAGAGCGTCAGCTCACCCGACGCACGGTTGTATTGCGCGACCGCGGCGCGCGTCTCCATCGCGTTCGGGATGAGCCGCTGCTGAAGAATGCGCTCCTTGACCACGACGCCATTGGCTTCGGCTTCGGTGAACGCCGCGTCGACGTCGCCTCCGGCGACGACCCAATGGAACGCCTGGTTGCTCTCGATGTCCTCGTGCAGTTGCGGAGCGCCCGGCTTCGCGGCCGCCTCGGGATCGGTCACCGTCGGCAGCGGCTCGTAGTCGACCTCGATCAAGTCGAGGGCGTCGTAAGCCTCATAGGGGCTGTCGGCGACCGCGACGGCGACGATGTCGCCGGTGTAGCGAACGACGTCTTTGGCGATGCATGGGTAGTCGGCAATCTTGAGATCCGAATCGGGGAGCAGCCACGCGCACGGCACCGGTTGCAGCTGTCCTTCGATGTCGGCGCCGGTGTAGACGGCGAGCACGCCTGGTGCGGAGGCCGCCTGGCTCGTATCGATGCTCTTGATCTTCGCGTGCGCGTGTGAACTCCGTAGCATCGCGGCGTAGGCCATGTCCGGCAGCGTAATGTCGTCGGTGTAGGTGGCGCTCCCGGTGATCAGTCGTGGGTCTTCGCGACGGCGGATGCCGGAGCCAAAGATTCTGGTGCTCATGATTATTTCCCTGCCGCAGCGGCCGCCGCATCTTGGACGGCGCGCACGATGTTGTGGTAGCCGGTGCACCGACACATGTTGCCCTCGAGCCCGTGGCGGACCTCGGCCTCGCTGGGGTTCGCGTTGGTGCGGAGCAGTTCGTGCGACGCCATGATCATGCCGGGCGTGCAGAAGCCGCACTGCAGGCCATGCTTGTTCCAAAAACTCTCCTGCAACGGGTGCAGCTCAGCACCGTGGGCCAGGCCTTCAATCGTCGTCAGGCTGGCGCCATCGGCCTGGACGGCCAGTGTCGTGCACGACTTGACTGACACCCCGTCGATCAGCACCGTGCACGAGCCGCACTGAGACGTGTCGCAGCCGACCTTCGTGCCGGTGAGCGCGCCGAGGTCGCGGATGAAATGGACGAGCAGTAATCGCGGCTCGACCTCACGCTCGTACGGGCGGCCGTTGACCGTAATACGGATTGGGACTCTCACACGTCACCTCCGAATTTTGAGAGCAGGGGAGCGGCATCATATCACCGCGCGCGCAGAGGGACCAAGGCCGAGCGGTGGGTGGCGGGCGTCGGGGTTACTCCGGAAACCGGCTCGTCTCGTGGTGGCTGCCGCCACTCCAATTCGGCCCTGGAATCAGTCGCCGCCGCTGTATTTCTCAGCCTGGGCGTATTTCTCGTCGACGCCGATCAGGTCGTTGAACCGCTCGAAGGCGATGAGTTGGTTCTCATGGCCAGCGGTGGTGCCGTCCGCGCGGAGCTGCCCGTAGACCGTTTCGAGCGCCTTGGCCGAGGCGTAGAGGCCGGTGAGCGGATACAGGATGAGCTCAAACCCGAGTTCGGCCAGCTGTTCCTGCGGCAGGACCGGGGTACGGCCCTGTTCGATCATGTTGGCGACGGTCGGTTTCGGCGCGCGTCGACCGACCTCGGCCAGCTCCTCCAGCGACCGGGGGGCTTCAATAAAGGTCGCGTCCGCGCCGACCGCCTTCGCCGCCTCGGCGCGAGCGACCGACTCGTCGACCCCGACGGCGGCAATCGCGTCGGTCCGGGCGACGATGAAGAAGTCCGCATCCCCCTTCGTGTCGACCGCCGCGCGAATCTTCCCGATGTACTCCTCGTGCGGAATCACCCGTTTACCGCGCATGTGGCCGCACCGTTTTGGCCACTGTTGGTCTTCGAGAAAGCAGCCGGCGGCGCCGGCGTCGATCAGCTCGCGCACGGTCCGCGCCACGTTCAGCGGGTTGCCGTACCCGGTGTCGGCATCGACGATGATCGGGATCTGAACGCTGCGACAGATGCGACGCGCGCGGTCGATGATCTCGCTCTGCGTGAGGAGCCCGAAGTCGGGCTCGCCGATGAACGTCGCCGAGACAGCGTAGCCCGAGACGAACGCGAGTCCAAAGCCGACGCGCTCGGCCATCTTCGCGGATAGCGTGTCGTAGACGCCGGGGAATACGAGGCCGTCGGACTGCGCCAGTGCCTGATGGACTCGCGTGGGCCGAGTAGGCATGGGTCGGAAGTATAGTGCCCATCATGCATGATCGCGAGATCTCCGCTGCGATGCCGTTCGAGTCGAAGTATGTCGAGGTCGCGGGGTCGCGTATCCACTACGTCGAGGCTGGTGAAGGCGACCCGGTCCTCTTTCTCCATGGCAACCCGACCTCGTGTTACCTCTGGCGCAACGTCATGCCGCACCTCGCGTCTGGTGCGCGCTGCGTCGCCATGGATCTGATCGGGATGGGGCAGTCCGACAAGCCGGATCTCGAGTACCGCTTCGTCGACCATGCGCGGTATGTCGACGGCTTCATCGCGGCGCTGGAGCTCGAGCGGGTGACGCTCGTTATCCACGATTGGGGCTCGGCGCTCGGCTTTCACTACGCGCGCCGACACGAGGCGAACGTCAAGGCCGTCGCCTTCATGGAGGCGGTGGTGCGACCCCTCACCTGGGATGAATGGCCACACAGCGTCCGCCCGCTGTTTCAGCAGTTCCGGACGCCGGACGTCGGGTGGGATCTCATCGTCAACAAGAACGTGTTCGTCGAGCAGGTGCTCCCCGGCGCGATTCAGAGACCGTTGACCGACGCAGAGATGAATCGCTATCGAGCGCCGTTTCTCGATCCGGTGAGCCGCAAGCCGGTCTGGCGGTGGCCCAACGAGATTCCGGTCGACGGCGAGCCGGCTGATGTGACGGCGATGGTCTCCGACTACGCCGATTGGCTCAAGGTGTCAGCGCTACCCAAGCTGCTGCTCTACGCACATCCCGGCGCCATCCTGCGCAAGGACATGGTGGCGTGGTGCCGCGACCATGTCAGCCACCTCACCGCGGTCGACATCGGTCCCGGCCTGCACTTCGTGCAAGAGGATCGGCCGCACGAGATCGGCGAGGCGATCGCGGAGTGGTACCGAGGCGTCTAAAACGCAGGGCTCAAGGCTTCGGGCTCAGGGCGCGGACCGGCTGTGGATCGTCACCCGCCGGCGTGTTGTGCTGCATGACGATCTGCCAGGCGTCGCCGACCTTGGTGTAGGTCATCGTGTATCGACCTTCGTGGACCACCTGTCGCCCCTGGTTGTTGTAGTTCACCGAGAGGGCGTACGACCCGTAGGCGATCCCGGTGTCGCCAATGAGCCGATACTGCGGGTCGCGCGTTTCGAAGCGGGCGCCGGTCGTCGTGTTGAAGAAGAGCTGCCAATCGAGGGCACACGCCTCCCGCCCCTGCTTGCCGGATGTCGGACCGCACGAATAGAAGGAGAGCGCCACCTCGCCGCGCTTGGCGGACTATGCCCGACTCGGGCCTGAGCGCACCAGGAAATGAGTTTTTGAACTTCCTATAGATCGAGACTACAAGGAGCACATGTGGCCCCATGCGGTCGCTCACCGCGGGGCTGGGTCCGATGGTGCTGCCTACTTCGGTGGTGGCTCCAACTACTTTGGTGCTCACGCGGGTGGCTATCAACTTCCAGGCGAACCCTACACGGCCGCTCCCGGCTCCAAATTTCGCTGGTTCCGTTCGCGCATCACGGGCGGCCGCACCAATCACTTTGGCCGCATCTTTTTCCGCTTTTCCGACTACGACTTCAAACCCTACTCCAGCGACGGCCTCGGCACAGACTGGCCTATTACGTACGAAGACCTCTCGCCCTATTACGACAAGGCGGAGGCCTTCATTGGCGTCGCCGGCACCAGGGAAGGCCTCCGCTCCGCCCCCGATGGAATCTTTCAGGTCCCCCCCCCGCCTCGGGCACATGAAGCCCTGGTTCAGGGCTCCTGCCGGAACCTGGGTATTCCGTGCATTCCGGCACGCATGGCGGTGATCACCAAACCACACAACGGTCGCCCGCCCTGCCACTATTGCGGTCAATGCAGCCGCGGTTGTGTCACGGCCTCCAACTACTCGTCGAGCCAGGTACAGATCTTCCCGGCGATGGAGACCGGCCGCGTCACCCTCATCAACGACGCCATGGCTCGCGAGCTCATCACCGACGACTCCGGCGCAATCACGGCCGTGTCCTACATCGACAAGGTCACGCGGTCGGAACAACAGATTCGCTGCCGCGCCGTTGTGCTCGCGGCCAGCGCGGCCGAATCCGCTCGTCTCCTCCTCAACTACAAGTCCTCACGGCACGAGCACGGCCTCTCCAACAGTTCCGGTGCCGTGGGTCGGTTCCTCACCGATAGCATCGCCACGTCCGTACGGACCCATGTCCCGGCTCTTGAAGGCATGCCGATCCACAACAGCGACGGCACCGCCGCCTACCACGTCTACGCTCCGTGGTGGGAACTATCGAAACCCAACAAGGACTTCCCGCGCGGCTATCACATTGAAATCAGCGGTGGCTTCAATTTGCCCAGGGTCGGGGCCTTCAACGCCGTCTGCCGCCGCAGCCAGGGCTACGGCCAATCGCTGAAGGACGCCATCAAGAAGGACTACGGGACCTGGGTGTCACTCAACGGCCGCGGCGAAATGATCCCCACCGATGATAGTTTTTGCGAGATCGATCCGGACACCGTCGACCAGTGGGGCATCCCCACCCTTCGCTTCCACTTCACGCGCACTGAGCACGAATTCAAGATGGTCGAGCACATGCAAGAACACTTCACCGCGATCCTCGAGGGTACAGGCGGCACGGTCGAGCCCGACACCCGGCCCACGGCGGAGAAGATAACCACGGGCGGCGCAGTGACTCACGAAACGGGCACGGTCCGCATGGGCAACAACCCTTCTACGTCCGCGCTCAACAAATACTGTCAGTCTCACGAGGTCAGGAATTTGTTCGTGGCTGATGCCGGGCCCTTCGTTTCCCACCCGGAGAAGAACCCGACCCTCACCATTTGCGCGTTGGCGTGGCGTACCGCCGAATACCTCGCCGAGGAAATGCGAAAGGGAAACGTCTAATGGCCTCCCTCATGAATCGCCGCGAATTGCTCGTCCACATCGCCGGCATCGCGGCCGTCGCCGGCTCCGTGGGACGGGCCGAGGCCGCGCACGTTCACCGGGAGGTCGCGGCCGCCCAGGCCGTGGCCTATACGGCCACGGCCTTCAACGCGCGCGAAGAGCAGACGCTCCGCGCCCTCTGCGAGCGAATCGTTCCCGGCGCGACGCAAGGCGGCGCGTTCGAATACATCGATTTGTTGAGCTCCAACAGCGAACGTCTCGCGGCCATCTATCACGGGGGCCTCGCCTGGCTCGATCGCGCGTCCGTGGAGCGCGCCAACGCCCTCTTCGTGGACGCGACGCCCGCCGAGCAGACCGCTCTGCTCGACCTGATCGCCTTCCGAGAAAACACCGACTCCAGCCCTGACCTCGGTCCGGGTATTCGTTTCTTCGACTGGGCCCGCCGCATGACGGTAGACGCCTACTACACCTCCGCCGCCGGTATCGGCGACATCGGCTTCACGGGCAACCGAGCGCTTGCTGAATTCGAAGTACCGCAAGAGGCGATGGACTACGCGTTGAAGCGTAGTGCTTTGTCGTGATATAAGATTCTCGCGAACCGAGGTATATTCAGTCTCGATGATCAAGAGGCGATGGACGGCGGCACTTGCCATGGCAGCGACGACCGTGTCCCTATTGGTCTTAGCCGCCTGCGCTCAGCCGGAAGATTCGACGTATAGGCCACCTCGAACGCCGGACGGCAATCCCGATCTGAACGGTATTTGGCAGGCTCTCGGCTCCGCCCATTGGGACGTCGAGGGCCACGCCGCCCGCATGGGCCCGATCGTCGAGCTCGGAGCCCTGGGGGCGATTCCCGCCGGACTCGGTGTCGTCGAGGGCGGAGAGATTCCCTACCAGCCGGAGGCGCTGGCGACGCGCAACACCAATCGCGACAACTCGGTGGAGCTCGACCCCGCGGTCAAGTGCTACATGCCGGGGATCCCACGCGCCACCTACATGCCCTTCCCGTTCCAAATTATCCAGAACCCGAACGCGCTGATGTTCGCCTACGAGTTCACCTCGTCGACGCGCGTAGTGCGTATGGACCGACCGGGGACGGAGGCAGCGCTGTCGTCGTGGATGGGGTACTCGCTGGGCCGCTGGGAGGGCGAGACCCTGGTCGTCGACGTCACCAGCCAGATGCCGGACACCTGGTTCGACAGCTCGGGAAACTTCCACAGCGACGAGCTCGTGGTCGAGGAGCGCTACACGCCGACCGGTCCGAACGCCCTCCTCTACGAGGTCACGATCGAAGACCCGCAGGTCTTCACGCGGCCCTGGAAGATGTCGATGCCGCTCTATCGCCGGCTTGAGCCAGACGCGCGAATCCTGGAGTTCAAGTGCATACCGTTCGCCGAAGAGGCGATGTTCGGGGAGTGGTACCGGCGAGACGACTCGGAGGAAGAAGGAGAGTAGCCATGACTGCACCAACTTTGAAGAAGACGCTTGTTGCCATCGTGGGTGTCAGCTGCGTCGCGGCTTCGCTCGCCATCCCGGTTGCCGGCCAAGCGCCGACGACCGCCTGGGGCGCTCCGGACCTACGGGGAACATGGGACTTCCGTTCGGCCACTCCCTTCCAGCGTCCCGAGCGTTTCAAGGATAAGGAGTTTCTCACCGCTGAAGAAGTGGAAGCGTTCGAGGAGGAGAGGCGCCAGTCGCGTGAGGATCGCATTGCGAACCGCGCCGACTACACCGAGAGCCAAAGTGACGTCGACGGCGGCTATAACCAGTTCTTTATCGACAGCGGTACCAGGATGACCGGCACCATGCGGACCTCTCTGATCGTCGATCCCCCCGACGGCAGGCTTCCGGCCATGACCGAGGAAGCACGGGAGCGGGCTCGGCAACGCTACGCGACCTGGGGCTCGGCGCCGCGCACACCGGCCGATCGCAATACTGCCGTCCGCTGCATCACCGGCTTCAACTCCGGCCCACCGATGACGCCCGGCGCGTACAACAACATCATGGAGGTCTTCCAGACCGAGGACTACGTCGCAATCATGACCGAGATGGTCAACGACCACCGCATCATCCCCCTGGACGATGACGACAGCGCACATCTCCCCGAAGACATGCGGCTGTGGAAGGGCGACTCTCGCGGCCGCTGGGACGGCGACACCCTGGTGGTGACGACCAGGAACTTCAACGAGCACACCGCGTACCAAATGAGCAGTAAGGACCTGGTACTCACCGAGAAGTTCACCCGCACGGACGGCGGATTGCTCTACGAGTACACCGTCGACGATCCTTCTAGCTACGTCGCTCCGTGGTCGACCGCGCTGGAGATGCGCCCGACCGACGACTCGATATACGAGTACGCCTGTCACGAGGGCAATCTCGCCATGATGTTGATGCTGCGCGGCGCCCGCCTCCAGGAACAGGAAGGCGCCGGTAGAGGCGAGGACCAGTGGCTGGCGAGCTGGTACCGGGACGCCGCGGCCGCGGTGCAAAAGGACGACGACAAATAGCGGAAGGTCGGAATAATGCCAAGAATAACAATCGGTTTCTTGCTGGCCGCGGCGCTGCTGGCCACCGGGGGTGCGGTCTACGCCCACCACGCCTTCTCTGCTGAGTTCGACGCCAACCTGCCGATTGAGGTGCAGGGCAAGGTGACGCGGGTCGATTGGATCAACCCCCACTCCTGGATCTACGTGATGGACGAGAGCGACGACGGCTCCACTCAGGAGTGGATGCTAGAAGCGGGTACGCCGAACACGCTCCTGCGGCGGGGAGTCACGAAGACGATCCTGACGGTGGGGACCGAGGTCCAGGTGCGCGGCTATCAGAGCAAGGACCGGATCTGCGAGCCGGTCTGCCGAGGCAGCGGTAGAGATATCACCTTCCCCGACGGCACCTCGCTCTTCATGGGCTCCTCGGGCACCGGCGCCCCCAGAGACGGCACCGATTCTACCGAGCCGTCGCGCTAGCGAGCTCCGGACACATCGCCGGAACCGCGGCCCGCCGTGTCAGCGCCCGATCGCGGCGTGGATCGCCTTGACGGTCCGGTCGGCGCGATTCTGCATGAGCGTCTTGCCGATCGCGATCGTGTCCTCTTTGGGCGCTATCGATACGCCGTTGATGCTGGCTTTCCCCGCCGCGACGCGCTGGTCGTAACGCACCGACTCGGGGCTGACGGTCATCTGCAGCGCGGTGGACCAGTAGAAGTCGTGGAAGCCCTCGCTCTCCTCGGTGATCCCGAGCCTCTTCAGCAACTCCTGGTCATCCCCGTTGTTGTAGAACTCGGGGATGTAGTGGGCCACCCGCTTGCCCCATCGCGCGTTGACCGCCTCGGCGACCGCGGCCATGCCGCGCTGGTTCCCGCCGCTGTCGCCGATGAGGATGACATGCTCGAAACCGTGAGCGTTCAGGCTGCTCAGGACGTCGTCGAGCATCATGCGGAAGGTCTCTTCCCGGACGGTGAGCGTCCCGGGGTACCGCATGTGGCTGGAGGGCGGATCGACGCTGCCCTCCGGGACGAGCTTGATGATCGGCGCACACAACGCGTCGCCTAACGCACGAGCAATCCTCTCACACGCGCCCTGGAGCACGTAGTTGTGCTTGCCCAACGCGACGTATGGCCCGTTCTGCTCCACGCCGCCCGTGGAGACGATTGCGGTGGTCTTCCCAGAGGCCATCGCATCGCGCACCTCGATCCACGTCAGTTCCTCGATCCAGATGGAATTCAGCGGCTCGATCGGGTTCTCCATCACGATCTCGGCTTCGAACGCGGCCTGCGCGGCCGCCTGCCGCGCGCGTTCCTCCGGGCTCGCGGTGCCTCGTGGCTGGGCCAGGAGCGGAGCGGCCACGAGGAGCAAGGTCAGGGCGGTGAGAGCGGACCGTGTGTGCGTCATTGTGATCCTCCAGCGACCAGGGTACACGGAGTACGTCGTCATTGTGAGCCGGTTTGCCCACCGTTTGCACGTGTGTCGTGTAGAAGGGTCGGTCAAGAGAGAAGGGTTGTTATGCGCGACATGATGCGTTGCTTCCGCCTGTCGCTGTTCGCGGTCGCGTGGGTCTTCGCGGCGCCCGCTCAGCTGTTGGGCCAAGGCGTTGATGTCTCTACGCTGACTCGCGAAGAGCAGGAGGAGTTTCTCCGAACGGCCGACATCCTTGCCCTCGAGCAGATCGGCATCGGTGTCACGCGGGCTCAACGCGCAACGTTATCAACGGGAGCGGTGACCCATGAGGCCCAGGTCCAGTGCGTCGATGTGTTCAAGGCCCAGTACCAAACGCCTCGCGGGACCGAGTACAACTTCCGTGACTCTTACCGGTTCAACATCGCCGGTTACTTGCTCGACAAGTTGCTCGGCTTGCACATGGTTCCCGTGTCGGTGGAGCGACGGGTGAAGCGCACACGCTGCGCGGTCACGTGGTGGGTCGACGACGTGATCATGGACGAGAAAACGCGGCGAGACGACAACGCACGTGCTCCGGATCCGGTTGATCTGGCCCTTCAGAGGTCCATCGTCTCCGTGTTCGATCAGCTGATTGACAACACTGACCGCAACGAGCAGAACTTGCTCATCAGCAAAGACTGGAAACTGTGGATGATTGACCACACGCGGGCCTTTCGCACGTTCGATCAGCTTCGCGGCCCGACGATGGAGTGGTGCGATCGCGTCTTGCTCGACCGGCTCAGAGCGCTGGACGAGGACGCTCTGCTCGCGGCGCTTGGCGGCTATCTGACCCGCTCACAGATTCAAAAGCTGGCGGCGCGGGCTCGACTCATCGTCAAGCACTTCGACGACCGCACTGCCGAAAAGGGTGAAGGCTCGGTCCTGTTTGACTGGTTGCGTATACCGGACGTCGTGGCGTCAGGTCGTGTCATCGACGCTGTTAATCGGCCGTAGAATGCTGCTCTCATTTACCCGAGTGCGTCTCGGGTCAAGCCCGCTCAGGGGAGACGAAGCGCGATGAGCTCCGGTGGGTTCCCCTCACCACTCGCACTCCCGACGGCGAGCACCACGTGCTGATTGCCCTCGTGCATGTACGTGATGGGATTTCCACCCGGTACCGCCGGCAGATCGACGGAGCCAAGGTGCTCGCCCGTCTCCTTGTCGTAGGCGCTGATGGTGCGCGTACCGGCCGCGGTGTCCGCGTAGTCCCGCCCCCCGTGGTTCATGATGAGCAGCGTCGGGGTCACCAGCGGTCCCGAGCTGAGCCCGCCCCCGCCGCCGAGCGGCGGCAAATTGAGGTCGGCAAGTGCCGGGTGATTTCTGGGGCCGTCCCCGTGCGGCTGCACCCAGGCCCGATCCCCCGTGTTCAGATCGAGCGCAGTCACCCGCTTGTAGGGCGGCTTGAACAGCGGCAGTCCGCGCGGCCCCGCCAAGCCGACCCCCCACGGGTCGGTGAAGTACCCGACGGTGGCCGGTGGCTCGTACTTGATCACCTCGACGACGATGTTGGTGCTCGATGACGACACGAACAACCGCCCGGTCTCCGGATCGACCGCCGCGCCCTGCCAGTTCGCCCCCCCGCCGGCGCCCGGGACCTGTATGAAAGGCTTTTCGGCGCCACGCAGGACCGGCGGCGAGAAAATCGGCCCGAACCGCGCGCGGCTCGCGATCTCCACCGCTTCGGCTCGCAGCTCCGGGGTGAAGTCGATCAAGTCATCGATCGTGATGCCCTGCCGATCGAAGGGTGGCGGTTTGGTCGGAAACGGCTGCGTCGGCGAATACCACTCGCCCGGCACGTTCCCCTGTGGCACCGGTCGCTCCTCGATCGGCCAGACCGGCTCGCCGGTCACGCGGTTGAATACGTAGGTGAACCCCTGCTTGCTGACCTGCGCCAGCGCTTTGATCTTGCCCTCTCGGCCGGGGACGGAGATGTCCAACAGGTTGGGCCCGGTCGGGAAGTCCCAGTCCCAGAGCCCGTGGTGAATCGCCTGGAAGTGCCAGACCCGCTCCCCGGTTTCCACGTCGACCGCGACGATGCTCTCGGCGAACAGATTGTTGCCCGGGCGCATCCCGCCATACCAATCGTTCGACGGCGTGCCGGTCGGCAGATAGACGTAACCCAGCTCCTCGTCGACGGCCATGTAGGACCAGACGTTGCTGTGCCCGCTGTACCGCCACGACTCATTGCCCCAGCTGTCGACACCGAAGTCATCACCCTGGGGAATCGTGCGGAAAATCCATTTCATCTCGCCGGTGCGGGCGTCATAGGCGCGCACGTATCCGGGGTTGGCCTCTCGCTGCGTCAAGAACGTGTCTTGAATGATGCTGCCGACGATGACGGTGTCGCCGATGATCGTCACCGGCGACGAGTAGGTCATCCGTGACCGGTCGATCGCGCGCTCGAATCCGTCGCCGGAGCCCAGGTCGACGTATCCGTCCAGACCAAAGTCCGCGTATTGGGCGCCGGTCTGCGCGTTCAAGGCGACGAGACGCAGATCGTGGCTCGCGATGAAGATGCGGGCGTCGTTGCTTTCCGGGTCGTCCCAGTACGAGAGGCCGCGATGGTGCCAGCCCATGTTGGGCGGCCGCTCGAGGTAGTCGTAGATCCGGGGGTCGTAGTCCCACACCTGCTCGCCAGTGCCGGCATCGAGCGCCGCCACCTGCCCGAGCGCGGTGACGGTATAAACCAGCCCGTCGACCATGAGCGGCGTCGCGACGAACCCGCGCGGCTTGATGCGCTCGTCACTGTCGACGACTGCCTGCGAGAGCGACGTCCAGCGCCAGGCGATTTGGAGGTCGGTAAAGTTCTCGGCGGTGATCTGGTCGAGCGGCGAGTACTTGGTGTTGGCACCGTCCCGTCCGAACGCGTGCCACTCGCCGTCCGGGACGGTGGATTGCGCCGTGACGGTCCCCGCGGTCAAAGCCGCGACCGCCACGACCGTCAGACCACCGAACCCGAGACACGACCATCGTCGGTAGCTTCTCATCGTCGCCTCCTCCTCGCTGTGCCCACCATCATACGCTTCGTGCCGAGCGCAGCGTCGACGTCGATCATGTCTTGCCGAGCGCCTTGGTGAGCAAGTTTTTCCTGAGCTCGTTGGTGCCGGTCACCCGGCCGTCCGCGCCGATGGTGAAACGCACCGCGGTTTGCTCGTCGCCGACCCCCGTCAGCTCACGCGTTCCGTAGTAGACGAGCTGCACTTCGGGGTTGAGCTTCTCCACCTTGATGGTGACCGGCAGCGGGTCGGGATAGTTCGACTGGTAATGCAGCACGTTCACGACGTACTCGCCTGGTTGCAGGGCGCGCACCGTGACCGTCTCTTGATTGATGGGGTTGGACACTTCGAGGCCATCCAGCACGATCCGATCTTGAAACAACCCTCGGTCGTCGCGGTCGAGGTGCATCAAGTCGGTGTCACGATTGTGATACCAAACGAGGTTGCCTTGCGGGTCCTCGACCAAGGTATCAACATCGTCGGGATGGCGGTCTTCCCATCGCACCGTGATGAGAATCTCCGCCGTCGACTCGACGTTGCCGCCTTCGGTCGGGTCGGCCATGAGCGCAAATGCCGCGACGAACATGAACGCAAAGCCGAGCAGCGCATTGAACAGCAGGTCCGTGAACGCGTCCTGCGTCTCGGTCCGACCGTACACACTATGTCGCATCGCGGGTCAGATGCACATCGGTCAGAACGGCCAGGCGGGTGGCCAGCTCAGCCGCCGACGCATCGAGAACATGATATTGCAGCTTGAGGAGCGTGCTGGTGATGAGCCCCGCGAGGGTCGTATACAGGCGACGGCCATACCGCCGCTCATGGCCGACAGGAGCTGTTGCACGAGGCGCGGGTCGAACTCCTCGATCTCGCCCACGGGAATGAGCATCAGGATGAAGCCGACGATGGTGCCGAGGAGACCCAGCTTCAACAGCACATCACTCGCGAAATGCCCCAACGCATGTCGGTTTGCCAGCTCGTCTCCGAACGCCGCGAGGAGGGCACCCGGATTACCTGATGCCCCTTTTGCTTGCCAGTTGCGGCCGATCAGGCCCTGTTGCAAGTGCTTGACGGTGTCGAGAAAACCGTCGAGGTTGCCGGTATTGAGCGCGGCCACCGCCGTTTCGAAGGTGTCGCGCAGCGCCGCGAGGTCGGCCTGGTCGTCGTTGCCGGCGGCCGTGGCCAGGGTCACCGAACCGACGAGCGCGAAGACGACGGCGAGTGTGGTGCGAAGAGACGAACTTCGCGATAGTCACAGTGCATGGCTAATCTCCTCAGGGGTTACCTTGCCAGGGCTGGCCCAAGCGAAGCGAGGTCGCCGGCCACATTGGGGTGCGGCGTCAGGTCGAGCAGGTGCGTGAGCAACGGATAGATGTCGACGCCGTGGACCTCGGATAGCACGACGCCCGGTCGAATACCGGGGCCGGCCATCACGAACACGCCGTGCATCGCCGCGAGCGCCGGATCCCACCCGTGCTCTCCGGCCAAGGGCGGGTCGCCGCGGCGAAACCGCACCATGCCGGTTTCTTCGGGAATGACGACGATGTCGCCGATACGGCGATTCGCTCGATGATGCAGATGCTCCGGCACCTCCTCGCGCAGGTAGGCGCGCGCGTCGGTAAGCGACGCATTCAACTCGTCGCGGAGGCGTCGACTCCGCTCTTGGTCGCCGACGTGAAGCGCCATGGCCGCACCCGCCGAGACCAGCCGCACGCCGCGCAGGTCGGTGGCGTCGGGGAGTACGGTGAGCCGGTCGAGATCTGGTGACGCCATGCCGTGGTCCGACACGACAACCAACGCGACGCGGTCGGCATACGGCAGTGCGTCGACGCCGTCCATGAGCTGGCCGAGGAGGCGGTCGGCGCTCTCGACGCTGCGACGCATGCCGGGCCGGTTCGGGCCGATGTTGTGTCCGGCGCCGTCGACCAGTGAGAAATAGAGCGTGGCCAGATGCGGCCGCTCGCCGGACGGCAGTTCCAGCCACGCGAGCACCTGCCGCACACGATCGGCATTCGGTGTCTGGCTCGCATACGGATACCAGTAGGAGGGCCGGACGCCGCTGATGTCGGCCTCCGTGCCCGGATAAAAATACGCGGCCGTCACCATTCCCTGCCGTTCCGCCGTGACCCAGATCGGCTCAGCGCCCCACCACGAGCCGTCCTGCACGGCGTCGCGATCGCGGTAGCTGAACTCCTCGTCTCGCTCCGGATCGAAGAAGCGATTGCCGACGATGCCGTGCGCTTCCGGGTGCATACCGGTGGCGATGGAGTAATGAGCCGGAAACGTGAGTGACGGAAAGACGCTCACCAGGCCACGCGCGCGCGCGCCGCGGGCGGCGAGGCGGTCGAAGCTCGGCGTGTCGAACCGCTCAAGGTAGTCTGCGCGGAATCCGTCGAACGAAACGAGTACCACGTGGGCCCGCGTCTCGACGGTCGGGTGGTTCCGGCCCCCGGATCCGTTCGGCGTCTGGACCGGCTCGGCCGGGTCGCGACGTTGGGCGCCGGTCGCCTCGCAGCCGACGAGAAGCAGGCCGGCGCACAGGACCGCCGCCCCGCGACTCCGCCATCGTCGCCTGGTGGTCGCTGGCATGAGCGGTGTCCCGCGGTGCGGGATCGAAATGGGGTGAGTGACGGGGATTGAACCCGCAACATCCGGAGCCACAGTCCGGCGCTCTACCATTGAGCTACACTCACCACAAAGAGTATGGTCGCGCAGCCAACGCCCTTCGTATGGTGCGCAATTGCCGATTCTACCACCACTACCATAGCGCATGGCCCTCGATCAGCCTGCCGTGGACAGTGTCCGTCGACCGACAGCGAAAGTCGGACCCGATGCGATCGCCACGGCCGGCGTCGTCGTCGAGGCGCTCCGACTCGCGACGGACGCCAGTGATGCGAATGGCATCCTGACCGGCATTCTCGATGGTCTCGCGTCGCTGGTCGACCATGATGCGGCGTATACGTGATTGATCCATCCGGTGATCGCGTGCGGCACAGCATGATGCGCGGCTGCGAGAATCCAGTTCCGGAGCTGCGCGTCCCGTTCGAGGAGCACGGGGTCGTGGGTCAAGTCTTGGCCACGGGCGAGCGGATATCGCTCACCAACCAGCCGCAGGTCTGTGAGGGACGGCAGAGCGCGCGGTCGCGTCTCATCGTGCCGCTCATCGGGACGCGCCCCGTCGTGTCCGCGGGGCGATCGACGTCTGGTCCGATCGGCCCGATGGGTACGACCAGCCGGCGGAGCAGATCCTTAATGTGTACGCCGCGGCGGTGGCGGCGACCATCGAACGCGCACGGCTGTCGGCGGAAATTCGGGACAAGCGGCGGCTCGATAGTGATCTCGTGGTCGCGCGAAATGTCATGGAAGGGCTGCTTTCGCATGCGACGCCGAGCCTCGCCGGGTTCGATATCGCGGGGGCGCATGAGACGTCGTTCCTCGTGGGCGGGGACTACTACGAGTTCATTCCGCTCGGCGAAGACCGTTGGGGGGTGGTCATCGCCGACGTGGTGGGCACGGGCATCCCGGCCGCGCTGCTCGTTGCCGCCACCCGCGCGTCGATCTCATCGCTGGTTGGACATGAATTGGCGGTGCGCGCCGTGATGCGGCGCGCCAACCGCTTCTTCCATGAGTCGGTGGAGGAGGGGCGCTACGTCACCTTGTTCTACATGGTGATCGACGTGCCCGCCCAGCGGGTGCTCTACGTGAATGCTGGGCACGTTCCGCCGGTGCTCACGCGCGCCACCGGTGAGGTCGAGCTCCTCGAGGAGGGCGGCGTCCCGCTCGGGATGTTCGAGTCATCCCGCTACTTCGAGGGGCATGCCGCGTTCGAGCTAGGGGACGTGCTGGCGCTGTACACCGACGGGATCGTCGAGGCAATGAACGCGGAAGGCGAGGAGTACGGACGTGACCGTCTCGTCGACGCCTTGCGCGACGACGACAAGGCGAGCGCGACCGAGCTTTGTAGCGGCGTGATGCGGGAGGTCCGCCGGTTTGGCGCCGGCGCGCCGTCTGACGACCGCACGCTCGTGATCATCCGTAGCGCTCGACCAGAGTAGCGCAAGGCTGCGCGATGAGCCTAGGTGGTGGTACTCAAGATGAGGGCGCGCACGGCGCGCCCCCGCCGGCACGGAGTGGGGCGACGGGGTTCGGGGCAGTCAGCCCCGTCTAAATTTAGGACGGCCCGGACAGGACGGTGTCCGGTTCCACCTCGATCGATTTCACCGGAGAGGTGATGATCCGTTGGCCGTCGGCATAGATCTCCATCCGCATGCCGCGGCCGAACCAGGAGAGCTTGAGAAGGCTGCCTCCGAAGCTCGCGCCGGCCAGTCGTGCTTCAGTCGCCTCCGGGAAGAACCGACCTCCTTGTATCAGGATGCGCGACCGGGGTGGATCGAGCGCGACGATCCGATAAGCGGAGTTGGCCGTCGTGACCACGACCGTCGACAGCGCGTCCAACGCGCCGAGACCAAATCCGTCGGAGGCGCCGACCTCCGCGGTGAAGCCGTCGAGCGTGCACTCGCGCGGGACTGAATATGCAAGCCGCAGATCGCTCCGCGTCTGATCGGATCCGGTGCTCATCCCTGCCAGCTTACTCCACTAGTCCGCGTTGAAGGTGCCGTGCGCGTACCGCTGATAGTGCGCGGCGAGCAAGTCCCGTCCGAAGTCGCCGTCAAAGTCGCGCCAGACACTGTGAATGTGGTTCGCTTCGTTCTGGACGTTGTCGTACTCGATAAGGAACGTCGGGCCCTGCACGCGGTAATAGTGCGGCTCGCCTTCGTTGACACCGCCCATCCAGGCGAACCTGATCGCGTTGAGTCCGGCCGCGCGCACCTTGGAGAGGCGCTCCTCGGCGATCGCCTCGGGCTGAACGGCCGCGTACTCCTCGATGAGCGTCCAGAGCGTCTCCTGCTGGTCGCGGTTCAGCTCGGAGTAGGCGACGCCCGCGTCGTCCTGCATGGCAGCCTGTCGCTCGGCCGAGGTCAGGATGTCGTCCGGCGCCTCGTCGGACAGCATCGCTGCCTCGAGGCTGGCGTCCGACAGCGTGCCGAGCAGGCTGCGCGCGAGATGCTCCTCGCGTCCCAACACCCGCTCCCCGGCGCTGCTGCCCTGGCGAACGTATCCGGGGTTGGCCCCGAAGAACTGCGGCGTGGTCGAGCTGAGCTCCCCGTCGATCACGGTCCAGCTGTGCGAAATGTGGTGGCCCTCGTACCGCCATGCCCACGTGCCGCTCGCCGACGGCTCGCCGAAGACCATGAAGAAGTACAGCTGCGGGTTGCGCATGTCGCGACCCTCGCGCTCGTAGAGGATCTGCTCGAGCTGGCGAATCCGCTCCGACTTGTCGTAGCCCTCCGCGCTGAGGCTCGCCTGCACGAGCGCAAGCGCTGCCTCACGCTGCGCGGCCGTCATCGTCTTCAACGGCACGCCCTTGCGTTCACGCGGAATGAAGTGCCAATCGAAACGATCGTCACCGTTGAACGGGAACATCACGGCGGTCTTTTGCGCCGGCGTCAGCGTCTGGAGAAACGCCTGCGCCGCCTGGGTCATCGACGCGGCTTGGTCGGCGTTGCTCCTGACGACAGCGGTTCCGGCGGTGATGATGGCCAGAACGACGAAGACAATGGGGACGACACGTGCGGGCACCGTCATGGCTCCTCCTCACACTCAGCGCGTGTGAGGCGAGACTACAACCGGCTGCGGGAGGGCGTCAAGACAGGAACACGTCGTGGACGGCCACTAGTCCGTGCGGACGGTGAAGCCGACGCCGAACTTCAGGTTGGGGCTGCCGCTGCCGCCGCCACCCTTGAATTCGGTAAAGAAGCCGCCTTGATGGACGAAGCCGAAGACGTAGCTGACGCCCCCGCCAACGTCGGTGACCTCCTCGCGCAGAAACGGGTCGGTAAAACGGAGGATCCCGATGACGGGACCGCCCCCTTGGTAGAGCTTCCAGCCCGAATCGCCGAGGTCGAACCGGTAGAGAAACTCGACGTTGATACTGGCGATCGTCAGATTGCTGCCAAAGCCGCCATCGATACCGGGGCGCAGGATGAACTGGTCGCTGCCGAGCGGAAACTCGACGTGACTGCCGACGTAGACCTGCTCCGGGTCGACCGTGCCGCCGGTTTGAAAGCCGACGCCTTGGGCGCCGGCTTTGCCCGAGAGCATCAGGACGCCGACCACGCCGAGGATGGTCATTCGATGCAACGACATGACAGGATGCCCCGCAAGTTACGAGCCACGATGTGTCTCCATGCACCGCAGGTGCGCGTGCCTCTCGACTGTCGCGAAAAGCGGCCAGGTCGTCCTCTGTCCTCTTTCAGACGGGGCTGACTGCCCCGGGTCCCGTCGCCGGCACTCGCGGGGACCCCTTTGCCCCACTCCGTGCCGGCGGGGGCGCGCGGTGCGCGCCCTGATCCTGATTCGGGCGACTGAGCCGCGTGGAGCGTCGGGGCAGTCAGCCCCGACTAATGAATATCGGAACGTAATCGTCCGGCCCCGCATCCAGCAGCACGCGCTCGCCGAGCTTCACGAGCGCGTGTGCCTCGAGGCCGGTGTCGGCCCGCTTGGTGGTGATGACCAGTTCCGAATGGACGTCCCGCCGCCGCAGCAGTCGATGGAGGGTCAGCGACTTGGTGAGGCAGGTCGATGTCGGGACACGCGCCGCCGCGGACTCGACCAGTGTGGCCATCCGTTCGGGCGAGACCGGCGGCGACGACCGTGGTGTCGGTTGGCGACCCTCGATCACGTCGATGAGCCGGGTGAACGAGACCCGCGGAAGCACGACGGCGATCGCGGCGCAGAGGAGCCACGACTCGGCTAGGAGTCGCCACTCGCGGGCGCTCAAAAGCCGCAGCCGCTGCCAGCGCTCGCGCCAGCGGCCCGTCGCGGCCATCGTCGTTTGCACCCTTTCGAGTATAGAGGTCGACGACGACGTGCGTCAGGCCGCTACCGGTAGTTCCACAGGTAGTACGCCCACTTGAGGTATTCCTGGTGGACGTTGATGAGGCCGTGCTCCGATTCCCACCAGTTCGTGGCGTCGTAGCCCGGTTGCCGCGCCGCAACCATCACGAGTTGAGCGCCGTCCTCTTCGAGCACACGCCGGAGAATCCAGTGTGCGCGGCTGGTGTGGAATGCACTGGTCACGACGGAAAGCGGCCCGTCGCTTTTCTTTTGACGCAGATAGGTCTTCAGGACTTGCGCCTCATCGTAGGTCGACGTGACGTTACGCGCGCTCGGGATGACCGTGATCGCCTCGGGCGGGATGCCATACCACTCGAGCATGCCAACCAGTACCTCGGTGCGCGACGGTAGGAGTCCCGCCCGCCCGCGTGGCAACCGCGGCTCCAGGCAGACGAGCACCGTATCGGCCAAACCGCGTCTATAGAGTTCCGCGGCCTTACGCGGTCGGAGATCCGGGTCTCCGGCCAGCACGACGATATAGCGCGCTTCTCGAGGTGTGTCGTCGACGATCAAGAGCTCGGCCGCGCCCTCCAAAATCACGCCCCGCCCGGCCCACGCGGCCACGCTCAGGAGCACGAAAATCCCGCCGCTCATGAGCCACCGTCGTCTCACCGTCGGTCGGCCGTCTGCGGCGTGTGTCGCGACCATACCGTCAGCGATTATAGCGAGCCGCAAGAGCCCCTCTCATAAATGCGGCGGCCGAATGCCGGCGACATTTATGAGAGGGACTCCAGTGGCCTGGCGCAACTGCCCCGGAGATGAGAGATTAGGATCGATGAAACGCCACGTTAGCCTCGTCCCCCTCTCGCGTGAACATCACGAGGGTCTGGTGATGGCCCAACGGCTCATTCTCGGTCGGTCGACGAATCCGGGCGCCGCCTGGCCGTCGGAGCCGAAGCAGCAGGTCGGTCGACTGCTCGAGTTCTTCGGGACGGCTCTCGGTCGACACTTCGACCTCGAGGAGCGTCATCTCTTTCCGCTCGTCATCGCCGAACTCGCGGACCGTGATGCGACGGCGCAGACGCTCATTACCGGGCTGACGGAGGATCACGGAGCGATGCGGGCCATGATTCGAGAGTTCGAGGAGGATCCCACGACACGGCTCGACACACGTCTGCCGGCGTTCGGGAAACGGCTCAGGGGCCACATTCAGACGGAAGAGCGAGAGCTGTTTGAACGGATCCAGGCCGTGTGCTCGCCTGAGGTGCTCGCCGAGTTGGAGAAGCGGATCGCGGTATATGTCGCGGAACGTCTGTCAGCCTGTAACCTATCCCCCGGCCGAGCCGCTGATTGCCCTCCGAAACATTGAAAAGTCGTTCAGTCACGGACCGAACCAGATGTTCGTCCTCCGTCGGATCACGCTGGACATCGCACCGTGTGAGTTCGTGTCGATCATGGGGCCATCCGGAGCGGGGAAGTCGACGCTGCTACATATCCTCGGCATGCACGACGCGGCGTGGCAGGGTGAGTTCGAGTTCGTCGGTCAGCCGGTGCATCAGCTCAAGGCGAAGCACCGCCAGGCGCTCGGTCGTGAGTACATTGGATTCGTCTTTCAGAGTTACCACCTGCTCGACGACCTGACGGTCGCCGAGAACCTCGAGGTGCCGCTGTCGTATCGCAACGTTCGACGGGCCGAGCGCCATGGCATGGTCGCCGATACGCTGGATCGCTTTCAGGTCGTCGGCAAGAAGGACCTCTATCCGAGCCAGCTCTCGGGCGGTCAGCAACAGCTCGTCGGTGTCGCGCGGGCCGTCATCGCGAATCCGAAGCTGATTCTGGCCGACGAACCGACGGGCAACCTGCACACCAGCCAGGGAAAAGAGATCATGGATCTCTATCAAGACGTTCAACGATGAAGGGACGACGATCGTGCAGGTGACCCACTCGGAACGGAACGCGGGCTACGGGTCGCGCGTCGTGCAGCTACGTGACGGGTGGCTGGTGCAGGAATAGCGTGCAGCGGCAGTAAACTCCGAGCCATGCCGAACTCACCTGCCGTCACGAAGTTCACCTGGAGCGACATGCCGAAGGAGCGGGTCACCAACCGGATCGATCGCCGGATCGTCTGCGGCGACAAGACGATGGTGGCCCACGTCTACTTACAGCCAGGTGCGATCGTGCCCGCGCACTCGCACCACAACGAGCAGCTCACCTACATCTTGACGGGGAAGCTCCGATTCTGGGTGGGCGACGACCTCTCGCAGGTCGTCGATGTGGGGGCGGGGGAGGTGTTGCACCTTCCCTCGAATGTTCCGCACAAAGCCGAGGCGCTCGAGGAGACGCTGGACGTAGATATCTTCAGTCCGCCACGGCAGGACTGGCTTGACCACACCGACAGCTATTTTCAGGACCAATGACGGTCGGGTAGGGCTCGTAGCTGCGTCGGAGGACCGCGTGCGAACAGTTCCGCGCGTCACGCGCCCGCTTGCCCACTTCCCTCCAGAATCCAGCTCGCTCAAGTGGCATCCACCTGCTCCGTGCGGCACCGAGCTTCGCTCGCCAAAGGCAAATGGATTCTTCCGGGACATGGGCAGCCGGACGCGACCGCGCCTGTCTGTTCGCGTCCCCAGGTCCTCAGGGCGGCGGCCGTCGCAGGTTCGGGCGGCTCAGCGGCTGGTCTCTCGGAGGAATCCGTCGGAGGCTGAGCCAGGGCGCGCACAGCGCGCCCCCGCCGGACACGGAGCGGGATGAGGCCGTTCGAACCTGCCCGTCTGCCGACCCAACGGCGACACGAATGTGCAAAACGCTCTAGCTGCGTCGGAGGACCACCACCGGGTCGACTCTGGTGGCACGCAATGACGGGAGCAGCATCGCCAGGCTCCCGACGGCGACGATCAGACCGACGGCGACGACCGCCGTCGGCACATCGGTCGGCGCCACCCCGAACAACACCCCGGCCAGCAACGCCGCCAGCGGCCACGACGCGATCAGGCCGATCCCGGCACCCCAGCCGAGGAGGCGGAGCCCGCGACCGGCGACCCAGCCGACGAGCCGGGACCGATCGGCGCCCGAGCGCCATCCGCACCCCGATCTCTTGATGGCGCTCACGCACCCGCGCCGACAGGACACCGTACA
This sequence comes from Vicinamibacterales bacterium, assembly GCA_963662965.1. Lineage (GTDB taxonomy): Bacteria > Acidobacteriota > Vicinamibacteria > Vicinamibacterales > UBA8438 > DTWD01. The sequence continues at coordinate 3,735,626 of OY759970.1, forward strand.
CGCCGAGCATCGCGAGGAAGACGGCGGAGGCGGCGAACGCCACGAGCGCGAACAATCGCTTGGCGGTCGCGTTCCATCGTTGTGCCCAACAGATCCTCGAGCGGGGTGAGCCCGTAGGCTGGCTTCTGCGGGTCGATCTCCCTGAGCACCCCACGGACGGCCGGGATGAGCGCACGCGGATCGCCGGACGTGCGAATGGCGACGTTCATGATCAGATACGACCGCTGCGCGTGTGGAAGATAGACTTCGGCGCGCGGTTCGCAAAAGCGGACGTCGCCCACGACGCCGACGACGTCGTAGGGAAAGGTACCGGCCGTGCTGTAGTCGATCACCAGGCGCTGGCCGACCGCCGATCGCCCGGGCCAGAGGAGCCGGGCGAGGGTCTCACTGACCATGAAGACCGGCGGCGCCTCCGGATGGCCGGATGGTCGCGCGCGTCGAACGGCCGTCCCACGGCAATGTCGATTCGAAGCGCATCGAAGTAGCCGGGGGTCACCATCCGGACAGCGGCCGGGAGACGGTCGGGAACGTCGGGGGTCTCCACCGGCCACACCGGCCGATCGAAGTCCGGTCCCAGCGGGCTCGTCGGCAGCGTGGTGGCGCCGCCGACCGCGACGCCGCCGGGCAGCGCTCCGAGCCGTTCGAACAGCGTCGCATAGCAGGTGCGAGCCCGCTCGCCGCTGCCGTAGGCCTCCGTGTCGAGGAAGATGGGCGCGACGAGCGCACCCCGTGGGTCGAACCCGGGGTCGGCCGCGCGGAGGGCCGTTGACATGGTCCGGAGGCCTTCGGCCGGCGCGGCGCGAGGCGCGTGTCCCGGAGCGCATCCTCCAGCCAGACGAACGACCGCGCGTCGCGCGACCGCCCCTTCGCTTGGTCGACCCCGCCGAACGACCGCCGTGCCGCCACCCGCGCGGCGTCGGGCGTCAGGCCCCGCCGCCGAAGCGCGTCCTCGATCAACCCCAGATGCGCGTCGACTTTCTGCGCGAGCGCCCGTTCCGCTTGTGCAGGTCGGATGAAGGTGTCCAGCCTGACGAAGAACTCTCGTATCTGCGCCATGGTTAGAAGCCCGTCACGAGCTATTCATCACGAGGAGCTTGTCGACGAGCCCCGACAGCCGGCGCCACCGCTCCGTCTGCTTCTCGAAGGCCCTGCTCGCCGCTCGCGTGATGCCGAAGTACTTCGCGTCGCGGTTGTGCTCGGTCTTCCGCCAGGTGCCTTTGATCCAGCCGCGTTGCTCGAGCCGGATCAACGCCGGGTAAAGCGTCCCCTGGTTCACGGTGAACGGGTGGTCGGCCACCTGCTCTAGACGCGACGCCAGCCCGTAAGCGTGCTGCGGGCCCATGGCGGAAAGGGCGCGCAAGATGATCAGATCGAGCGTGCCCTGTAGCAGCTCGACGCGCTCGCGGTGTGCACTAGGCATTCAAGTGGACTCGATCCAGAGGGTGGCACGACTCTACTAGGATGTCAGGTGGAATGGAGCGTTGTGCGGTGGGCCCGCGGCACGACGACCCGGTTGGCGCCGACCATCGCGGACAGGCTGGCGAGAGTGTCGCCGAGCTGCGTCCAGAAGCGCGTGTCAGGTCTGAACCGCGGCTCGAGGTCGAGCCGCTTGACCTCGAGCTCACCCCGATCTCGATGCGTCTTGGGATCCAGCCGGCCGACCAGGCGACCGTCGTGGAGAATCGGCAGGGCATAGTAGCCGTGCACGCGCTTCGCGGCCGGGGTGTGAATCTTGAGCCGATAGTCGAAGTCGAATAGATCCCGTGCTGCCGTCTCTGCCACAGCAGCGAATCGAACGGACAGAGTAGCGTCGTCCCCCGAGGTTAAGGCACCCGAGACAACTGGTCCAGATGCTCGGGGAGGGCGTACGACGCTCCCGGGATACCTTCCGCCCGCACCTCGACGATGCGCCGCGCCTTCAGATTCCTGGCGATCACACGCTTGCGCGCCGCCGCATCGAGATCGACGGCGGTCAGGTAGCCGAGGAGATGACGCTCGTTCGCGATCCCGTTTCCCCGGAGACCGATGAAGAGCCAGCTGTCTTCGAACTCCGTCGTGCTCGCCACCGGGCCGTTCGGGTAGACGCGCTCGGCGAGATCGTAGACACAGCGGGCGCCGCGCCGCCCGTGCACGGCGACTTGCCCGTCGTGCCAGAGCAGTCGGAGCGACCGCGTGTCCTCCCGGGGCAGCGGCATGGCCCCACCCCGGCCGGTCTCGCCGTTCGGAGGGACTCACGATCGACGCGAGGGGTGCGGCGGCGGCCACGCACTAGCACCAAAAACACCAGTGGTAGGGCGGACGAAAGTAGGTGATCAGGCGGCCACAGACGATGACCCCGGTCCAGCAGGTCAACGAGACGGCCGCCATGATCCTCGCGGTGCGCGGTGCGACGGCATCGGCGCCGGCCGCCTTTACCGGACGAAACGCGAACCGGTAGAACAGCAAGACGTTGATGCCCGCGATGCCCATGAGCGCGAGCTTGGTCTGAAAGGCCGGGTTGAACAGATACTGATCCGGCACGCTCGAGACGAACATGAATCCGGTCAGGACGTTCAAGCCATAGCCGGCGACTCCCCATGGTACGAGTCTGTGCAGCGCATTCATCGGGATGCCTCGAGCCAAACCGATCATCCGGAGATCAAAGACGCCGACCGTGCCGATCAGCAAGGAGAGACCAACGAAATGGAGGGACTCGACAAACGGCCATCCCCAGGCCGAATGCATGAACGCATGAATGCCGGTGTTTTGGGAAAAGCTGAGGAACGCTTCCATGGTGATTCCGGGTCACACGACGTGGGACGCCATCATCACGCTGTGGGTATAGGCGAGCAAGCGTCCTGACGTGATGGCGGCCGCCCACAGCAGCAGTGACAGGGCTGCTAAGAACCGCGCCTTCCCCGGGGCGAGACGGTCGTCGTAGCCGGCGTCTTCCAGTAATTGATGAGTCAACGACTGGGTGATGCACAGCGCCGCCAGCACCGCGGCGAGCTTGAAATAGAACAACGGATTGGTGAGCGCCTTGGCTGGATACGCGGCGAGCAGCAGGACACCCGACAACGCGACGGCCACAAGGCTGACCCACAAGACCGGGAAGAATCGTTTCATGAGCGAGAGGGGAATTCGAGAGGCAACGCCGAGGATGCGAAGGTCGGTGGCCACATGAACGCCCACGACGAATCCCATGGCGACGGAATGGAGAATCAGACTCGAAAAAAACGCTGGCCCAGATTCACGCATCCACGTGCTAAAGGATGTCGCTTCCACCCACGCAAAGTATTCCATCAAAGTCGACCAGCCTCCGGCGCACTATTGTGCATCTACCGAGGCATTCCGGTCGAATCGACCGTCCATTCCGTGATTGGGTGTTCGCTCGTTCCGTCTTGGCCGTTCCTACGGCACAGAGGAGGAGGACATGCCCCAAGGATCTCTCAGAATCATCGTGACCGATCTCACCGACGACCCTGTCGTTGGCCCCGTGACCGTCGACCTGACCTGGCACGCACGGCGTCGGTTGGACGGGCGACTTCACGCTGGCGGAGAACGACGTCGTCGCCGAGCTGGAAGACATCGATACGCAGGATGGGTTTGGCACGATGTATCAGGTTACCGTCAAGACGAGAAACTTCCGCCGCCGCCGGTTTCTCCAGCGGATCAAGCCCGACGAGATCGTGAACGCTGGCGCAAATCCACTCGGGATGATCGCCGACCCGGGTCGCGTGGAGCGCATCAACGCCCCACCGTATTCACGGCTCACGAAAGGTTAACGTGGCTTTCTCGAGGCCGCGACGATGCAGGTCATAGATCCCGACGGGGACGACGATCTGCTCGGGTTGACCGGCAAGCCGCTCTACGACGCGCTGAAGCCGCTCCGTCAAGCGTGCCTGCTCAACATCTTTGCGAAGAGCCGCCACCCGACCGCCGATAACTGCTTCCGGCACGTGACGGCACCGCTGGTGATCAAACAGGACCGGTGCTTCTGTCGCGTCGACGCAGGGATCGACGACTTCCTGAACGATTCCCTGCAGTACGACGAGGTCAACGGCGCTCTCCACGATCCCTTCGACGGGTACGAGATGCTCGACCTGAGCTACAAGAGCAAGGACAGCCACGCGCACATTCAAGTGACCCTGATGCAACACGAGGAGACGAAGGAACTGGCCGCCGACATCGATATCGACGAGGCGCGCGGATTCCAGCACGGTCTCGAGGTGATCCGCAACAGGGTCGGAAACCAGCGGACGAATCCCTATCTCGTTCGCGAGTTCTTGCTCCTGCAGGACCGGGCCCGCAAGTCGCTCGACCCGAAATACTGTTTCGTGTTCAAGTAGCGCGTCTGGCCGTTCGAAGGGATGACCGACCCGTTGGTCGTCGGCATGTCGGCGGTGTCGATGTTGTCCTTCAGCAAGACGGGGATGCAGTGCAGGGCACCTCGGGGCCCAGTGGATGCCCGCTCTTCGTCGAGCGCCCGCGCGGTGTCCAGCGCGCGAGGGTTGAGCATGATGCTGCTGTTCAGGCGGGAACCGTCGTCGTCGTAGGCCGCGCTGCGGTCGAGTTACCGCTGTACGAGCTCTTGACACGAGAGTGCGCCGGCATCGAACGCAGCGTTCACGTCGGCGATCGTCGCCTCTTCCAGCGTAAAGACTGCACGCGCAGACTCGGGAGTCGTCGTCGTGCATCCGGCCGACGCGACGAGGGCGGCCGAGACGAGACCGGCGCGCGCGCGTGGTCCATCGAGAGCACCCATGGCTAAAAGCCCGTGGTGAAAGTCACGCTGCATTCGACCGGCGATGCATCCGGGCTACCTGCGTTACTCCTCAGTCGAATACTGCCGGTATTCTCCCTCGTCCCGCCTTGCCAGCCCGGCGCCTCGCCGGTTTCGGTGCGACGCGTGACTTTCACCACGGGCTCCTAGAACGCGGGATCTTGCCAGCGGCCGCGGCGCAGGAGCTCGCCGCTGCCAGCCGCCCCGAGCACATTCCCGTCGCGGTAGACGATTTCGCCGCGCCGCAGCGTCATCGTTGGCCAGCCGGTGACGACCGTTCCGGCGTGGACCGAATACCCGCTGCCCGAGAGCATGTCCTCGTTGCGAATGGTCCGTGTCTCTTCCGGATCCCACACCACCAGGTCCGCGTCCGACCCGACGGCGATCGTGCCCTTGCGAGGGTACAGCCCGAAGAGCTTCGCGGGGTTCGTCGAGGTGACCTCGACGAATCGCTCCAGCGTGATCCGTCCTGACCGGACGCCGCCCGCATAGAGCATCGGCAGCATGACCTGGAGGTTGCTCATCCCCGCCCGGTGCTGCCCGACCGTCTGCGACGGGTCGAGCTTCTCCTCCCGCGTATACGCCACGTGGTCCGTACCGACCACGTGGATGCTGCCGCTGGCTATCCCTTCCCAGAGGGCGTCCTGGTCGCTCCGCTCTCGGAGCGGCGGCTGGCCGATGTAGAGCCCCGGCGTGGGGCCCTCGAACCGTTCGCGCGTCAAGTGGAGATAGATGGGACGCGTCTCGACGTATACCGGCAGGCCGCGCGTCTGGGCGTCCTCCGCGACCCGCAGCGCCCGCTCCGACGACAAGTGCACGATGTAGATCGCCGCCCCCGTTGCCTCGGCCATCGCCACCGCCCGTTGGGTCGCGGCGACCTCGGCCGAGACCGGACGGGCGTCGGCGAAGTAGGCGAGCGAGCCCCGTCCCTCCGTCATCATCCGCTCGGCGGTGGTCTGGATGATCGCCGCGTCCTCGCAGTGCATCATCACCAGGACGCCCGCCGCGGGGGCAGCCTGCATCGTCTCGATGAACCCTGGGACGTTCTGATCGAACGACGGCCGGACCATGAACACCTTGATGCTCGTCTGGCCGGCGGCGGCCAGCGCCGCGAGCGTGTCGGCGGTGGCGGTGGTGGGGTCGGAGACGATCGGATGGAAGATGACGTCGGCAATCGATTGGGCGCGGACGCGCGGCGCTGCCCGTTCGAGCGTTGCCGCCGGCGTCTCGCCGGCCTGCACACCCTCGAAGTTGGAGATCGTCGTAATGCCGCCGGCGAGCGCTGCGGCCGACCCGGTCGTGTAGTTGTCGGCCCGATTGGCGCCGAGGTGCACGTGAGGATCGATCCCGCCCGGAAGCACCAATAGGCCGCGCGCGTCGACCTCCTGCGTGTTCGCGTCACGCGCCGCAAGCCCGGTCCCGACCTCGGCTATCGTCGCGCCGACGACGCGAATGTCCGCCGACCATCGGCCACCGGCGGTGACGACCTCGCCACCGCGAATGAGAATCTCGGCTTCCTGTTGCGCGGGAGCGACGATGGCGGTCAGGCCGATCGCGGCGATCATCACTAGACTTCGCAGCCACTGCATCACGTACCCCCCGGTGAATTATGCTCCTCATATTCGATTGTTTGGGCCGGCTTTACAATAAGCAGATAGATGCGTCTAAATAGTCATGCGCCGCAAGCCAGGACATCTTCTACCTTTGGAGATCGCCATTTGCGACGCTGCCAGTGTCCTTGCGCAGCGCGGCACCGATGAGTTCCACGGCTATGCGATCGCCAAGGTCATCAAGCAAGCATCAGCCGCCCGGCTGCTCACGGCGTACGGCACCCTCTATCGCGCGCTCGGGCGCCTGGAGGTGATGGGACTCCTCGAGAGTCGGTGGGAGGGCGCGGCCGAGGCCGCCCCGCGGGGTCGCCCCGCTCGTCGGCTCTATCGGTTGACGACCACTGGCGATCAGGCCCTCGCTCGCGTTCGCCGCGGTGAGCGCGCACTGGAGCTCGCGGAACGACCCGACGACGGTCTGGCCCCGGCATGACGCGCTCCCTGACGTCGGCCGCTCTCATGCTCGCGCGGCGGTGGACGTGGCTCTAGACCATCGGCTTGCCACGCCAGACCGCCGCGTCGCGGCGCACGGAGCTTGACGCCGACCTCTGGGAGTTCGAGCGAGACCTGGGAGACACGGGTCACGGCGCCGTGGCCGCCTGGCCGAGGCTGCTCCTCGGCGTGCCGGACGATCTGTCATGGCGCCTGGAACACAGCCCGCGCCCTCACGTGTGGTGGGCCGCGCCGGTGCTCGTTGGTGTCCTCCTGTCGTCCCTCTGGTTCGCGGCGAGCGCTTGAGATCTGGATCTTCCGGATGCGCCTCCCGCGCCCCCCTTGGAGCTTGCCCAAATCCCGCCGCCGCCACCTCCGCCTCAGGCTCCGCTTTGTGAACGGCAAGAGACGCTCGGCGATACGAGTCCTGATGACGTTCGGCTCGATAGACGCAGAGTGGACGTCTACATCGACCGGCTCGTGTCGCTCCTCTGGTTCGCGTCGAGCGGTCGGGACCTGACCATTCCCGAAGTGCGTCCCGCCCCCGCCAGGGGGCGTCCCAGAATCCCGCCGCCACCCCCGCCTCGGTCTCAGCGTCGTCAGCGGTAAAAGACGCTCGCTCACGGATTAGGATCTTGGAGCGCGGCGGTTATCGGATTACGATGCGCGCTGCAGACAGACGGCGGCGAGGGGTGTCTGTTCGAGGAGGTGTGTGATGAGGACGAGAATGTGGCGTGTCACGCGAGGATGGTCGATCGTGTTCGCCGTGGTGGTCGCCGGCTGTGCGCCGACCGCGGATCAAAGCGAGGCGACGACGACGGAGGCGCCGGCCGCTCCGGCGTATGCGCCCCCGACCGTACCTTTGGAGTCGCGCGACCTTACCCAGGTCGACATCGAGCGCCTGGTGGAGGAGTTGTCGAACTGGGGACGCTGGGGAACCGATGACCAACTCGGCGCGGCGAATCTGATCACCCCGGCCAAGCGGTTGGAGGCGATCTCGCTGGTCACCGAGGGTATCACCGTCTCGCTCGCGCACCGGCTGCTGATCGACGAGGCCGAAGATGTGCCACGTCCGTTCGAGCGCCGCATGCTGGGTCTGCCGGACCCGACCGCCGAACCAGCGTTCAGAGGTGGGGTCAGCGACAACTACAACATCAGCTATCACGGCTATTCGCACAGCCACATCGATTCGTTGTGCCACATTCTGTACAAGGGCCAGATGTACAACGGCGTGTCACAGGAGACGATCACCGAGGAGGGCTGCTCCAACGCATCGATCGTCAATCTACAGGGCGGCATCGTGACCCGCGGCGTGCTGATCGACATCCCGCGCCTCACAGGGGTGCCGTATCTCGAACCGGGGACACCGATCTACGTGGAGGATCTCGAGGCCTGGGAAGAGATGGCCGGCGTCACGGTGCGCCCAGGCGATGCCATCTTCATCCGCACCGGCCGTTGGGCGCGACGGGCGGAAGTCGGACCGTGGCCGATCGCCCAGCAGGCCGCCGGCCTCCACGCGTCGACGATGCCGTGGGTCAAGGCGCGGGACGTGTCGTTTCTCGGCAGCGATGCGGCGGCCGATGTCGTCCCGTCACAGATCGAGGGCGTGGGACTCCCGGTACATCTGCTGACGATCGTCGCCATGGGTGTGGACCTGTTCGACAACCAGGATCTCGAGGCGCTTGCTGAGACCGCGGCCCGGCTGAACCGGTGGGAGTTCATGCTGGTGGCCGGCCCCTTGGCCGTCGAAACCGGTACCGGATCGCCGATCAACGCGCTCGCAATCTTCTAAGACACCGTGAACATCGTGTGCCGGCGGCACGTATGTGCAGGAAGAACGCGGAATCGACGAGATGGTTGCGTTTCGCCTCCTGGAGAACCTGGCCAAGGACCTCCGGTATGCCGGGCGGATGCTGCGCAAGCGGCCCGGCTTCACCGCTGTCGCCGTGCTGTCGCTCGCCATCGGCATCGGGGCGAACACCGCCATCTTCACCCTGGTCAACACCATCCTGTTGCGAGCCGACCTGGATCTCGTCGACCGGCCCGAGGAGCTGTTCGACATCTTCGTCACCACGCCGGACTCCGGCGCGGTCTTCGAGTTCATACCGGTGACGGTCCGTCGGATGCGGACGGATCGGGAGATCATCGTCGCGAAGCATGCTCCAGACACTCAGCACCTTGAGGCGTTCTGTTTCGTAGGTCTCGATCAGGAATTGGTATCGCATGGAAAGAGGGCTCAGTATGTTTCAGGCAAACGTCGGCAGCAAGGTCCGAACCGGGGTACAGTGATCTGAGATCCGTACCAACAACCGAAGCGTCGACCGAGGAGAGTGCTCATGGACACCAGCCGCCACGGACGGAGAGGCGCCGCGATGGTCGAGACGATCCTGGGTGTCGCCACCATCGTGACGATGGTGCTGGCCCCCGCGGGAGCCCAAGAACCGGGGCGCACCACCCACCAGTCGTCCCCGCCGCAGATTACGACCGGTGGCCAGATGGACTGGCCGCTACACAACCTCGATATTCGCGGCAGTCGCTACGCCGACGTCGACGAGATCAACACATCGAACGTCAGCCGACTGGCCGTCGCCTGGTCGTTCGAGGCGGGGGCGGCGAACAGCATTACGCAGGTCACTCCGCTGGTGGTCGACGGTGTGATGTATATCAATGCTGGGGCCACCCTCTTTGCCGTCAACGCCGTGACCGGCGAATCGGTCTGGACCATGAGTCTGGACGACAGCCTCGAGGCTCGCGGTCGTGGCCCCTCCTCTGGCGACGGGCGGCTGTATGCCATGGGCGGCGCCACGATGTATGCGACCGATGCGGAGACGGGCGAGCTCGTCGAGACCTTTGGTGACGGGGGCCGGCTGGAGATCGTCAGCAAGGCGCTGCAATTCAAATATCCTGACGACTATCCGCCTGGCGTCGACGCCTACGGCCTCGGCTACCGGCTGACGACCCCGCCGGTGTATCTCGATAACACGCTGTACACCGGGGTGGCGCTCTCGGAGAACCACATCCCGGGTGGGCTGGTGATCGCCGCCGACGCGACGACCGGGGCGATCAAGTGGGTGTTCAACACGGTGCCGCAAGGTCCGCGTGATGACGGCTGGGAGATTGCGAACGATACTTGGGGCGCCGGCAGGCGGGTCGGCGGTGGGGTCTGGTCGCCACCGACCATCGATACGGAGCTGGGACTGGTGTACGTCAACGCCGGCAACCCGTCGCCGGACTACGACGGGTCGGCCCGTCCGGGGATGAACCTGTTCACGAACGCGACGCTGGCCCTGGATCTGGAGACGGGGAGCCTCGCCTGGTATTACCAGACCGTGCATCACGATCTGTGGGACTGGGACCATGTGACCGGGCCGCTGCTGTTTGACGTGACGAAGGACGGGCGGACCGTCAAGGGCATCGCGGCCGCCGGAAAGAACTGCCTGATGTATTTCTGGGATCGGGAGACCGGCGAGCCGATCAACCCGATGGTGGAGACGGCGGTGCCGACCGAGACCGACGTGCCGGGCGAGCAGGTATGGCCGACCCAACCGTTCCCTTATAACGCACGAGGGGTGCCGATGACCCCCTTCTGTGCCACCTACCCGATCGTGAACGACCCGGAGGCGAGGACGCGCGTGCGGCAGATGTATACGCCGTACTCGGTCGAGGAGTTCTACATCGTCTCGCACGGCGGGAGCAGCTGGGGCTCGCTGTCGTTCAGCCCGCGCACCGGGCTCGTGTATGTGACCGGCAAGGACGGCGTCATCACGTTCACCGTCAACCCGGTCGGCGATTCGCTGGAGATCGGCGTGAGCAACGGACACACCGACAACATTGCGGAAGGGCCGATCCGGGACGACATGACGCCGGTGTTCACCGTGTCGGCGTACGAACCAGTCAGCGGCGCTCTGGTGTGGCAGCAGACGGCGCCGACGGACAATGCGATCGGAGCGAGCGGCAACCTGGTGACGGCGGGGGACCTACTGCTGCAGGGGACCGACGTCGGCGAGTTCTATGCGTTCGATGCCCGGACGGGCGACCAGCTGTTTCGCTACGAGCACAACCGACCCATCCGGGCCAGCCCGCTCACGTATCAGGTCAACGGGACGCAGTACATCTCGGTGGTGTCAACCAACGATGTTCTGACGTTCTCACTGCCGTAGGCCGTTATGCGAGCGCGGGTCACCTGGCTGCTCGGCGCGACGCTCTGTTTGCTTCCCGCCGCGGCATCCCGGGTCGTCGCGCAGGAGGACGGCCGCACCTCGATTGTGGAGTGGCCGTATGTCGGGGCGGATGCGGGCAACACGCGGTTTTCGGCGGCTGAGACGCTGACGCCCGACAATGTCGACCAGCTCGAGGTTGCCTGGACGTGGCGCCCCGAGGAGCAGCCGCGGGCGGAGTTCGGCACGGTGCCCGGCAACTTCACCAGCACGCCGATCATGATCGACGACACGGTCTACGTGAGCTCCAACTACAACCGCGTCGCCGCGCTCGACGCCGAGACCGGCGCCGTCGACTGGGTCTTCGATCCGCGCGCCTACGCTGACGGGATGCCGGCGCTCGGTGGTGGGTTCCGTCACCGCGGGGTCACGATGTGGCGGGACGGGGAGGATCTACGGATTTTTCTTGCGAGCCGGCACCGGTTGTTCTGTCTCGATGCTCAGACCGGTGACGTCGTGGCTTCGTTCGGCGATGACGGAGTCGTGGATCTCAGCCAGGATCTGATCTGGCCGATCGATCGCAGCCACTTCGAGTTCAACGCGGCGCCGGTCATCTACAAGAACCTGGTGATTGTCGGCAGTGCCGTCGGCGACCGCGTCATCTATCGTCGGGCGCCGCCCGGCGACGTCCGCGCCTACGATGCGCGCACCGGCGCGCTCGTCTGGAGCTTTCATCCGATCCCGCAGGAGGGAGAGTTCGGGAGCCAGACGTGGGAGAACGAAGCGTGGCGCTACACCGGTGCGACCAACGTCTGGGCCGGGATGACCGTCGACGAGGAACGCGAGCTGGTGTTTCTCCCGGTCGGCAACCCGACCAATGTGTATTACGGCGGGCAGCGCTTGGGCGACAACCTCTTTGCGGAGAGTCTGGTGGTGCTCGACGCGAACACCGGCGAGCGGCAATGGCACTTCCAGTTCGTCCATCACGGGATCTGGGATTACGACCTGGCGACGCAGCCGATGCTGATGCCGATCACGGTCGATGGCCAGTCGATTGATGCCGTCACCCAGCTGACGAAGCAGGGACTGGTGTTCGTCTTCGACCGCGCCTCCGGCGAGCCGGTGTGGCCGATCGAAGAGCGACCGGTGCCGCAGAGTAACGTGCCGGGTGAGCGGACGTCGCCGACGCAGCCGTTCCCCACGCGACCCCCGGCACTGCTGCCGACGCTCGGCATGTCGCTGGACGACGCGTTCGATTTGACGCCGGATCTTCAGGCGGCCGCCCGGGAGGCGATGGGCGCCTTCCGGATCGGTCCGCTCTACACGCCACCCAGCCTCGAGGGGTCGCTGGTGCGGCCGGGCGGCAGCGGCGTCGCCAACTGGGGCGGCGGGGCGTTCGACCGCGAGACCGGGTTTCTCTACGTCAAGGCCTCGAACCAGCCGTTCGTGATGCAGCTGGAGAAGTTCGACCCGGAGACGACGACGAATCCCTTCGCCGACACGACCGAGCCGGCCTTCGTCGGCTACGACACCGCGTTTGGCGCCCGGGCAACCTTCGAAGGCGGTATCCCCTTGAATAAGCCGCCCTATGCCTACCTCGTGGCTATCGATCTCGACGCGGGAGATATCGTCTGGCGCGTCCCCTTCGGCCGCGGGAGTGACGGCTTGCGCAGCCGTCTGGCGTCGCGCGGTCTCGATGTGCCGGACCGGCTTGGAACCCCCGGGGCCCCAGGCGCGATCGTGACGAAGGGGGGCCTGGTGTTCGCCGGCGGCGGAGAGGACGCGCTCTATGCGTTCGATAAGCAGACGGGGCGTGAGCTCTGGTCCACGGTGCTCGCCGAGCGTTCGACCGCCACGCCGATGACCTACCAGTCGAGCCGCGGCCGTCAGTTCGTGCTGATCGCCACCGGCTCGGGGACGACGCAGGAGCTCGTGGCGTTCGCGATACCCTAGGGCAGCAACGACACGCTTCCCGTGAGCTGGTTACCCGCAACCAGGCGGTGCGCTTCCGCCACATCGGTCAGCGGCAGCGTGCGGTCGAGCGTCGGACGCAGCCGTCCGGCCTTGACCAGGTCGAGCGCCCGACGCAGATCCTCGATGTCGCCCGCGAGCGCGCCGCGAATCTGTTTCTGGCCGAAGAAGAAGTTGCGGATGTCGAAGGTGACCTCGGGGCCGCTTATGAAGCCGACCGGCACGACGATGCCCAGAGGCCGGGTGGCGCGTCGAGGACCTGGGAGAATTGCCGTCCGCCGACGAAGTCGACGGCAACGTCGACACCCTTGCCGTCGGTCCACGACTGGATCTGATTCGCCCAGCGCTCGTCGGTCGAGTTGACGACCAGGTCCGCGCCGAGAGCGCGCACCGCATCGATCTTGTCGTTGTTCCGGGTGGTCGCCGCCACCTTCGCGCCCAGTGCCTTGGCCACCTGCACCGTGAACGACCCGGCCCCGGACGAGCCGGCGGTCACGAGGACATGGTGCCCGGTTTCGTCTTGCCGACCACCTTTGCCGCACGCGCCGCGGTCAGCGCGTCCATCGGTAGGGTCGTGACCTGCTCGGGCGACAAGCCGGTCGGGTCTCTGACCACCCACCGTGCCGGCACCTCCTGATACTGGGCGTAGCTCCCCGGTCTGGACAGGCTGGAGACGCTGAAGCTCGGCGCGGCGCTGTTCGGATGGATGACGGCGTCGGCCGCGTCGTCAGGATAGCCGGTCATGGGGACCACCCGGTCACCGATCCGCAGGGTGTCCACACCCGCGCCCACCTCGGCGATTTCGCTTGCCGCGTCGGCCCCCAGGATGTGTGGGAACTGAAGTTCAGAAACCACGGAGCCTTCCCGGATGTAGTGGTCGAACCGGTTCACGCCGGCGGCGAGAATCTTGACGAGCACATGGCCGGGACGCGGCGTCGGCGTGTCGACTTCAGCGATGGTGAACACGCTGGGATCTCCAAACTCTCGAATGACTGCGGCTTTCATGGCGTTTCTCCTTCTTGAAAAGACGGGTGTCCGGTCGTGGTTCGTTGCTTCAGCGACAGAGTCTACCTACTAGAAGGTAGCCACTGTTCGCAAAAAAACCTATCCGCGAGGCATCAAGCTCGCCTTCATCTGTTGGAGCACTCGTCGCGCCCGGTTCGCGCCATTGGCACGCCCGTACTGCATCGCCCCCTGCGCGGCGGAAAAGACAAGCGCGGCCTGATCGTCAGGCGAGCCCGGGAAATCCATGACCCCGAGGTCGCGTCCCCGCTTGATCACCTTGCTGAGCCAGCCAATCACGAACTGCACCAACGAACCCATCGACTTCCTCATGGCCTCCGGCACGACGTTGAACTCGGACTGGACCGAGCCGGCCGCACAGATCCGGTCGCGCGTCTTGACGATTCCGAGCACCATCTGCACGTATCCCTCGAGCTGCTGCCAGGGGTCGTCGGTCCTCGCACCCGCGGTGTCGAGAATCGCGCGGACCTCGGTGTTGTACTTCTCGGCCACGGCCTGCCCGAGGTCCTGCTTGGTGCGGAAGTGGTGGTGAATGCTGGCTTTGGTGATGCCCAGCCGGTCCGAGAGGTCCTGATAGCTGAACGCGCTGTAGCCGCGGGTCTGCACGAGCTCGAGCGCGACATCGAGAATCCGGTCTCTCGTGTTCATTCTTAAACGCTACCTACTAGTTGGTAGTCTGTCAAGGGCAACTCGTGCCCGAACACACGCCCCTCTGCCCATCAATCCGGCAACGCGAACACAAAGAGGTTATTGCCGCTGCTGGGTCTGAGCTCCGGCGTCATTGCGCTCCAGCGCGAGGCGTTACCACCCGTTCCGGTACCCGCCACCACATACTGGCGTCCGTCGACCGCATAGGTCACGGGAAATCCGCTCACGGGCGACCCCAGGTTGATCTCCCAGAGCACGTCACCCGTCTCGTCATCAAGCGCGCGAAACCGTCCATTCACGTCGCCCACGAACACGAGGCCTCCTGCCGTTGCCGCGAGCGACATCGTGGCCGCGCGCTGCTCGTAGGTCCAGGTCGTCGTGCCGGTCTCCGCGGAGATGGCCCACACGGCGCCAAGTTGATCCGTGCCGGGGGCCAGCTCGTTACGCATGCTGAGGCTGTACAGCGACGTCCCGCCATCATCGAGCGCCGCCATCCGCGCGCAGGCATTCCGGAGTGGCATATACATCGTGTTGGTCCGCGGGCTGTAGGCACCAGCTTCCCAGTCCTTGCCTCCCATCGCCGTCGGGCAGGCCAGGACTTCCTGTCCGAAACCGCCAAAGACGACCTCGGCGTTCTCCGAGACCACGCCGGTCGCCCCGTCGATGTGACTGATTACGTTCTGCGCCACGGTGGGTGTGGCCCACAGGAACTCACCGGTCGCCCGATCGAGGGTGTACACGACGCCGGTCTTCCCGGGGATCCCGGTCATCACCCGACGCACCTCACCCGGTTGCAGTCGCGGATTGATCCAGCTCACCACGGCCGGGTCCGGTCGCACGGCCGTGTCGACCAAGAGCCGTTCGAACGGATGGTCGAGATCCCAGTGGTCGTTCAGGTGCTGGTAGTACCACACGATCTCACCCGTATCGGCATCCAGCGCGAGCGTCGAGTTGTGATAGAGGTGCGCGTTCTCGGCGCCGCCCACCATGAACTTCGGGGCCGGTGAGGTCACCGAAGTGCCGATGTAGAGGAGGTTCAGTTCCGGGTCGTAGCTCGGCGTCATCCACGTCCCGACGTGTCGCCGCTCTTCGTCTGGCACGCCGCCCCACGTCTCGTCGCCGGGCTCGCCGGGCCTCGGGATCGTTCGACGCCGCCACAGTTCCTCCCCCGTCCTCGCATCGTGCGCGGTAATGACACAGGCGTCCGGTCCGGCCCGAGGCATACAACTGCGGCCCGAGATGACCTTGCCGTCCGCGATGATCGGCCCCGTGCTCTGATTCGCCGGGTGCACCCTGTAGTCGAGAATCTCGGTCTCCCACACCAGGTCTCCGGTCTTCGCATCGAGGGCGAACACGTACTCATCGACACTGGTGTCGATGATCAGATTGTCGTAAATCGCCAGATTCCGATTCGTCGTACACACCCCGGGCATGATGCGCTCGCACACAAGGATGCAGTCACTTTCGCTTGATCATCGCTCGCGCCGGGCCCACGGACCGGTACCGATTCAGCGTAGACAGGCCACTAGAACGGCGGTGGTCGCGACTAATCCGCTAGTTCCTGCCCCCGGCCGTCGCGAAGGGATAGCCCGGCGGTCCGTTCTCGTAGTACGCCCCGAGCGACTCGACCGAGGTGATCTTGTCCATGTCCGGATACAAGACCGCCATGCCCGGCGCGTCGGCGCTGCCTCGCGGCGAGTACCAGATCGCGCCGTCTCGCGTGACCTGGATCTTCGGTGAGTCTGCTTCCGGCTGTGGCTTCGGATAGATCGTGAACGTTTCGTCCTCCGTGTCGAAGCTCCAGAGCGCGGCGTAGCGTCCGCCGCCGTCGGCACTCCAGATGAGGCCGGAGGGGTCCTCGGCCACGTCGTAGGGGCGTGCCTGCTGCCGCGGGACGACGTACTCCGTCGACTTCCCGGTCTGCTGGTCCAGCACTCCGAGGATGCCAAACCGCTTCGTTCGCGGCCCCTGCGCGTAGATGGGATACCAGATGTTGTCCGCGCGATCCACGTTCATGCGTCTCACCTGCGCCGGATAGGTGCGCGGCGTGAACGTGGTCCACGATTCGTTCTCCGGGTCGAAGCGGTAGATGTTGCCGGTCCCGTAGTCGGCGAGAATGATGTGGTCCTGGCTGTCCGCGACGACCCCATACGGCGCGCCGTTGATGACAGGTAACGGATAGACCTTGACGTCGCCCGTGGCCCGCTCGTACTTGCTCAGGGCGCCCCCCATGAGCCACCCGACGTAGATGTTCATCTTCGAGTCCATGGCGAGCGACTGCAGCCACTTGACGTCGCTCCGGATGACATCGTCCGGATCCATGTCGATGATGTGCTCGAACGCTTCCGTCTCAGGATTGAAGCCGAGCAGGCGCTTCTTGCCCGACGGCTTCCGTCCCTGGTGTTCCGGGAGCCACACGATGCCTTCCGGATCGATCAACACCTCATGGCTGCCGTTCACCGGATCCGGGTACACCCACTCCTTCTGCTCGCCCGTGCGGGGATCCAGCTTGACCAACCGGTGGGGGAAGTTGCGATCGTTACCCCACACGTTGCCCTGCGCGTCGAACCGGATGTCCTGGCCGCGCCGCCGGCTGTTGTACTCCGGGGAGTTCGAGAGCTGGCCGGGCGGATCCTGTGTGAAGTAGTACTCGACATACATCGCCTGGCCGAGCGTGTTCTCGTCGAGCGGCATGTCCTCATCGATCCGCGGCACGCGCGGCTCGGCGCGAGGCCCGAAGTGCTCGACGAGGTAGTCGAGCAATACCTCGCGATCTGCGAGAGAAAAGCGCGCGGCCGTGTTCCTGAAGGTGAGGAGCCCTTCCGCATAGCGCCTCGGCGCTCGGTCCCACAGCGCGCGGCCCTGCATGTAATCGATGCGACCGGCCCAGGTGTCCCGAGTCGTAGGCCGAGAGGACGCAAAGTCCTCGCCGTGGCAGACCATGCAGGTTCGTTCCAGAATGTCCAGGCCAGGTCCCGGTGGATAGATTTCGTCGTAGCTCACAACCTTGGCCTGCCGCGCGTACGGGTTCAACTCCTCCCGCGGACTGGTCGTACGATGAAGCGAGAAGTCGACCGACAGCGTGTCCCCGGCCTCGAGCGTCAGCGGTTGAAGGTCTGACTCGAACCCGTCGGCAGAGACGCCGACCTCGTAGTTCCCGGGAAACAGCGCCACGGCGCGATACCGGCCTCCGGCCGTGTACACCATGTACAGGATCTGTCTGTCGACATTGCGGAGGTAGACCCGCGCCGCCGTGAACGCTGCCGGCGACTGCACGGTCCCGGACACATTGGCCAGTCCGGGGATCGGCGTCCCCCTGTCTTGCGCGGCCCACAGGCCCCCAAACGAGACGACTACGCACGCGACCGCGATCGTGGCCAACACGGGTCGGACTACCTTGAAGCGTCGCATGAGGGCCCCTCCTTCTCTACGGGTTCTCCGTCGAGCCGCCGAACAACCCGAGGATACCCGAGAACCTTCGCGCGTGTGCGTTCGTAACGCTACATATGGCGATGCGCGCGGTCCTCAAGGACATCCTCTTCGGAACACGGGTGCTGTTCAGGCGCCCGGGATTGAGCTTCACGGCCGTGGTGGCGCTGGCTCTCGGGATCGGCCTCACCATGGCGATGTTCAGCATCGTCTATGGGCTCTTGATCCGCGGACTTCCGTACGACGATTCCGAACGATTGATCGCGATCAGCCGGACGCGACCGGCCCAGAAACTGCCGTTCATGCCGGTGACGATTCACGACTTCGAGGATTGGCGGGAGCAGCAGCGAAGCTTCGAGTCGCTCGCGGCCTACGTCGTCGTGACGGTGAACGTCAGCGGCACCAAAGGGCAACCGATCCGATACACCGGGGCGCGGGTCAGCGCGTCTCTCTTCGATCTCTTGGGCGTTCAACCGCTCCTCGGACGGACCTTCACTCCCGCGGAGGATTACGAGTCGGCACCACCGGTGATGCTGCTCAGTCATCGCGCCTGGCTCGATCGTTTCGACGGCGACCCCGAGGTCGTGGGCCAGGTCGTCCGGGCCAATAGCGCGCTGACGACCATCGTCGGTGTGATGCCTGAGCGGTTCGACTTTCCGGGGCAGATCGACGCGTGGCTGCCGCCGCGCATCGACCCGCTGGCCTATCCACGCGGGTCTGGGCCCGAACTGGGCAACACCTCGCTTCAAGCCATCGGGCGACTGCGTGAGGGTGTTCCCCTCGAACGCGTACAGAGCGAAATGACGACGATCGCAGAACGTCTCGCCACCGCTTTTCCTGCCTCGAACGCGGGCATCGGTGTCGTTCTGCGTCGGGTCATGGACACGTTCACGGGAGACGAGCTGCCCGGCTTTCTCTACACCATGCTGGCGGCCGTGTTCGGCGTGCTCCTCATCGCCTGCGCGAACGTGGCGAACCTGCTCTTGGTTCGCACTGTGCAGCGCACGAAGGAAGTCGCCATCCGCACGGCCCTGGGCTCCAGCCGCGCGCACACGATTGGGCAGGTCCTCGGCGAGGCATTCGTCCTGTCGGTCATCGGGGCCGGCCTGGGGCTCGGGGGGCCGCCGTCGGTGTCGCATACTTCAATGCCGCACTCACCACCGCCAACTTGCCCTTATGGGTGAGCGTCGCGCTCGATCTCGTCGCTGGCCTCTTCGTCGTCGGCTTGACCGTCGTCGCGACGTTGTTTGCGGGACTCGTTCCCGCCATTCGCGCCTCGCGCACCAACGTCAATGAGATTCTGAGTGACGAGGCTCGGGGTTCGTCCAGCGTGCGGCTCGGTCGGGTCAGCAAGGGACTCGTGATTGCCGAGATCGCGGTGTCGTGTGGGCTCCTCGTGGCGGCGGGCCTCATGATGAGGTCCGTGGTCAATGTCACCGACTTCGACTTTGGGTTTTCGACGGAGAAGGTCTTCACCGCCGGGGTGGGCCTGCTGGAGGGTGACTACCCCGCGGAGCAAGACCGCCGGTAGTTCTTCCAGGAGCTCGTTTGGCGTCTGTCGAGTCAGCCGGGTGTGCACGCCGCCGCGCTCACGTCGTATCTGCCGGTGGGCGGAGGACTCAGGCTTCCCCTGAGCGTTGGGGGCGTCGCCTACGCCGATGAGATCGATCACCCGCAAGTGCGACGGGTCGCCGTGACCCAGCGATACTTCGACGTACTCGGCGTGGGACCGACCCGCGGGCGCCTGTTTCGGTCGACCGACGCGACCGACACCGCGCCGATGGCCATCGTCAACGAGCATTTCGTGGAGCTGTTCGTGCCAGACGGCGATCCCGAGCCGCGGCGCGATTTCACGGTGCTCGAGCCCCTCGACGTCATGGAGCACGAAGACCGTCCGATAGCCGTCCGGGAGTTGGGCGAGCGCGCGCTCGAGGTCGATACGAGACGCGGAAGCCGACGTCGGGTCGATGGCGTTGTCCGCTCCATGCCGTCGATCCGGATCGAGCGGGGCGCTGCGGCTGTTGACCCGTACCGCCCGGCTGCGCACGTGGTCGAGCGCGTGGTTGACCGCGATTCGATGCAGCCACGTCCCCGCGAGTGCCGCCTGGCCGTTGAACGTCTCGAGCCGGCGATGTGCCAGCAAGAACACCTCCTGGAGCAAGTCCTCGGCGTCGGAGCGGGTCGCCAGCATCCGAAGCAGGAGCCCATAGAGCTTGGGAGCATAGGCGTCGTACATCTCGCCAAACGCCCCGTCTCACCCGACCGAATGCGCTCGACCAGCGCCGTGTTGTTCCGCACTAAATTCCTTGTTCTCTTCGACGACGCCGGCCGGCGTGGAGTTGCCTGCGTCGTCAGCTCCGCCGCCAGCGGGTCTCGGCGAACCGCCGCAGGCGGTCTCGGCCGACCTGCACCCCCTCGGCACGGAGCAGGCTTCGTTTGACCGTCAGATCGCTGTATCCGCCCAGCCGCCCGCCGCCGGCGACCACGCGATGACAGGGCACGCCGGGCACGGTGCAGGACCGCATGATGTTGCCGACGGCGCGCCACGCCCGAGGACGGCCTGCCATCGTCGCAACGTCGCCGTAGGTGGCGACGCGTCCGGGCAGGATCCGTCGGACGACGGTGAGGACGCGACGGGTGAAGCGTGTGGAATCGGTGTCGCGCATCGGTTTCAAGCTCAGTCCGACGGCGTCTTCCTCCACACCTCGTCAATCGCGTTCGCGTTGAGCAGCTTTGTCGCGTAGGCGATCTGTCCGGTATGCGTGGCGAAATGCGTGAGCTGTAGGCCGATGACCTGCATGATGGTCGACGGTTTTGGCGTGCGTTCAGTCGCGTCGAGGAGACGGGCCGGGTCGAGGTTCGAGAGCACCTGGTCGGCCTCCTCAATGGCCATGTCGAGATGCGCCCGCAGCTCGGCTGCCGGCAGCTCGCGTCGCTCCGCAAACTCGGCGTCTCTGTCGCGGACGAAGTCACGGTTGCCGACGACGTAGCCGATGTAGAACCGCGTCGAGCCGGCGCAGTGCAGCACGAGGTTGCCGATGGCGTTGGACGCGTCGTTGGGGCGCCACCAGATCTGCTCGGGCTGCAGCGCGTCCAGGCAGGTGCGTATTTGCCCGGTCAGGTGGACGCAGAGCCGCGACCGGGCGATGTGAAGGAACGTCGAGTCGACGGTCTGAGACATTGACGGCATTCCTTTGGCTTCAGGCTTCGGGCTCTAAGCTTCAGATTGGTGCGACAAAGAGTCGAACAGACCTGGGCTCAATGCTAACGCTTTGAGCCCAGAGCCCGGGAGCCCGGAGCCTACAGTGAGTTTCCGGTCACCTGCGTACCACCGGCAGGTAGCACAGGCCCGCCACGCCGACGTCGTAAATGGCGCACGCGGTGGGATACCACGCCGGCGCGATCGTGGCCGGGAGCACATCGGCGACGTGGGCCAGATCCACGGCCGCGTGGGCGGCCCAGGCCATCGCGAGGGCGGTCAGGGCGCGGATCGGCTCCCAGGTCGTGGCGACACCGGCCAGCAGGAAAAACCCGGTCGCGAGCGCGATATCGAATCCGGTGCCCGGCACGTCGTGGTGGGCGAGCGCCAGCCCGACGTACACACCGGATGCGAGGACCAACAACAGCGAGGCGTATTGGGCCAGTCGCAGCTCTGCGACCAGACGGTCCGGGTGCGTGACCTCCAGACCTGCGGCCGTGCGCGACAGCCACACGACGCCGCCTCCGAGCGCCAGCGCGGCGACAACACATGCGAGATCAGCTTCGGTCACCGACCTGCCATACGGCTACGCCGCGTCAAGCGCCAGACGACGGACGTGAGAATCGACGCAATGCGGAAGGGGCGCACCAATTAGAGAAACCTCAGCGGGTCGATGCCGTATTCGGCGGGTTCGAGCGGCGTGTCGATCTGGATGTCGGGGGCATCGTCCGACACGCGTGTCCAGAGATTGCGCTCGAACGGCGCGCCAATGGCCTGTCCGTCGGGATCGAGCAATACGCGCACCTTGGGGTGGTAGGGGTCGGGCGCGTGGACCTGGAGCACGACGGCGACCTCCTTATTCGAGAGGTGCACGAGCGTGCCCGGTGGATAGATGCCGATCAGCTGCACGAAGCGTCGGATGAGGTTCTGGTCGAACTCGTTGCGATGCTGTCGAAGACATCCGCGAGACGCTCGGTCGCCTTGCCGTCGAGCGCGAGCGTCGAGGCCAACAGCTGGGTCACCTGTGCATCGTCGAACGACTCGGCGATGTCGCGAACGATCTCGGCCGAGCCCTCCTGCTCTGGCTCCGTCTTCATCAACTCGACCACGACGCGCGGGTCGAGCTCGGCGGTCGACGCCGCGACGTTCTGCATCGCCTGCCCGGCGCGATCGGGTGCCATGACCGACACGATGCCTCGCAGGTGACGATAGGTTGCCAGCACGGTCGAGGCTTGCGTCGTGACGAGCGGTGATCCGTCGGGCGGGCGTGCACGTCGACCGGATCGCATCGGCCGCGAGCTCGCCGATTGCATGCGGATCTTCCGCAATCTCGAGCAAGCGCGCCTGCTCGGCCTCGCTCAAGGACGAGTCCCGGCGGCTGACCGAGCGGACCAGGTGGAGCCGCCAGAGTTCGTCCTTTGCCGCCTGAGGTCTGGCCGAGTCGGTGTCGCGCAGGATCTGGTGGTAGTCGAGTTGTTCGATGAGAATGTCGCCGTCGCTGTCTTCATTCCATACCTTGGCCGGACCGCCTCTCTTCCGGAGGGTGACGGGGTCGAGGGCCAGGACGGTCAGGAGCGATTGCAGGGAGTGCCGCTTGATCAGACTACTGAGCGTGAGGCGCACGATGTCCCGTTCGTGGAGCAGCGATGCGCACTCGCTGACGTACGCATCTGGGTCCTCGATCGGACGCCCGTCGAGCAGCAACATGTCGGGCGTGACGCCGACGACCACGCCGGTCGACTCGCCGAACGGCCGGACGGTTTCGAGCAGCTGGCCGACCGACGTCCCGACCTGCGGATGCGCCGGCGGATACAGTGAGGCCGTCTGGACACCCGACACGAGGGCTCGTGCCAGTGCTGCCACATTTTCGATGAATGCGGAAGGTGCTGCCGAAGTCTCGGTCATACGCCAGATTCTTGGCATCTTAGCAAATGGCCGCGGCGGGAAGTACAAGCCGTAACACGGAGTTGCACACTAAGGACCCGGGTGGCCACTAGAATCGAGGGGTAGCGTGTCGAATATGCCGGAAGGCCGACGAATCCGTATCGGCGCCTGGGGATTCTCGCGGTGCTCACGCTCGGCGCCGTCGCGTTTGTCCTCCAGGCGTTACTCCCCGGCCGCATCCGCGCCGTGATGGGGGTCGTTGCGTTCATCCTGGCGACGGTGGCCTGCTCGGCGAATCCCGCCGGCATCAGGTGGCGCACGGTGGCCTGGGGGTTCGGCCTGCAGGTCATGCTGGCGGTCTCGATCCTGAAGCTGGCCGTTGGCGGAGTGCGCCCAGGCCATGCCGTCTTCTCGGTACTGGCGGCGGTGGTGACGCGCTTTCTCGAGTTCACCAGCGTCGGGGCTGTGTTCGTGTTCGGGGAGATCGCTGACCCTCAGGCGATGGGTGAGGTCTTCCCGAATGGGTTCGTGCTCGCGTTTGCCGCGCTCCCCATCATCATCTTCGTCTCGGCGGTGTTCACCGTCCTCTATCACCTCGGGGTGGTTCAGGTCGTCGTGCGACTGATGGCGCAGGCGATGATGCCGTTGATGAGAACGAGCGGCGCTGAAACGCTCCGGCCGCCGCCAACGTGTTCGGCCGCCGCCAATGTTCATGGGGCAGACCGAAGCGCCGATCATCGTTCGGCCGTACGTGCCACGGATGACCCAGTCTGAGCTGCTGGCGCTGATGACCGGCGGTCTGTCGACGATCGCCGGGAGCATGTTTGCCGTCTACATCGGCCTCGGCGCCGATCCGGTCGCCATGCTGACGACCAGCGTGATGGCGGCGCCGTGTGGCCTCTATCTCGCCAAGATCTTGTTGCCGGAGATCGAGGCACCGGTCACGGCAGGCCGGGTCGCCGTCGACGTCGGCCGCGAGCATGTCAACGTGATCGACGCGGCCGCCAGCGGCGCCGCCAACGGTATGCAGCTGGCGCTCAACGTCGCCGCGATGTTGATCGCGTTCCTGGCCTTTGTCGCGATGATCGACTTCGGGCTCGGCTTCATCCGGCCGGGACTGTCGATGGCCGGCATGATGGCGTGGTTGTTCTCACCGGTGGCGGCGCTCATCGGCGTCCCGAGCTCAGACATTCCGGCGGTGGCCGACTTGCTCGGCACCAAGCTGGTGCTCAATGAGATGGTCTCCTACGTCAAGCTGAATGGCGAGTACGCGGGGGTGATCAGTGACCGCGCTCACACGCTCGCGACGTACGCTCTGACCGGCTTCGCCAACTTCGGGTCGATTGGCGTCCTGCTCGGCGGCATCGGCGGGATGGCGCCCGAGCGTCGCGCCGACGTGGCGCGCCTGAGCTCGCGCGCGCTCCTCGGTGGCTTTGCCGCAACCTTGATCAACGCGTCGATCGCGGCCGTGCTCTTGTAACGACGAGTCGCGTCAGGGATCAGGGGAGGTGGGCGGCCCGGGGCATTCGAGCGCCGCCTGTATGATCCGTCTCATGCTTCCGACCGTCGAGTGGAGGGACGACCATGTCGTCATGGTCGACCAGCGAAAGTTGCCGGCGCAGGAAACCTACGTCGAGCTGCGCACCGCACGTGAGGTGGCTCGCGCGATCGAGAAGATGGTGATTCGAGGCGCGCCCGCCATAGGCGTGGCGGCGGCGATGGGGCTGGCGCTGGGCGTCGCCAAGAGCAAGGCGAAGGGGAGTGCGGCGCTAGCCACCGAGTTCTACAAGCTGTGCGACATGATGGCCGCAACGCGTCCGACGGCGGTCAATCTGTTCTGGGCCATCGATCGGATGAAGCGCGTGTTTTCCGAGGCGGCTCGGGCCGGGCGGTCACCGGCGGAGATCCGCGAGATGATGGCCGCTGAGGCCGGCCGGATCCACGACGAGGATGTGGCAAGCTGCCGCGCGATGGGCGCGCATGGCGCGACGCTCCTGCCGGATGCGGGCCGGGTGCTGACCCACTGCAATGCGGGCGCGCTGGCGACGGGCGGCTACGGAACCGCGCTTGGCGTGATTCGGGCAGCGGTCGAGGGTGGCAAGCGCATCACAGTCTACGCCGACGAGACGCGGCCATTCCTGCAGGGGGCGCGGCTGACCGCCTGGGAGCTGCTCCGCGACGGCATCGAGACGACGGTCATCACCGACAGCATGGCGGGGCCGCTGATGCGGACCGGGTCGGTCGACGTGGTCGTCGTGGGGGCCGACCGGATTGCCGCGAACGGCGACGTCGCCAATAAGATTGGCACGTACACCGTCGCGGTGCTCGCGCACGAGCATGGCGTGCCGTTTTATGTCGCCGCACCGACCTCAACCGTTGATCTCGCCACCGCCGACGGGAACGGGATTCCGATCGAGGAGCGTAACCGCCGTGAGGTGACGCACGTCGGGTCGGCGCGCATCGCGCCGGAGGAGGCGGGGATCTGGAACCCGGCGTTTGACGTGACGCCGCATCGATATGTTGCCGGCATCATTACCGAGCGCGGCATCTGCCGTCCGCCGTATATCGATACCTTGAAGGCGGTCTGCAAAGACCCCGTCTGATAATGACCGACATCTTGGCGATCGAGACGTCGTGTGACGAGACCGCGGCTGCCGTGGTCTCCGACTCAGGCGATCCGGACCAGCCCTGGACGGTCCGGTCCAACGTCGTGGCATCGCAGGCCGACATCCACCGCGAGTGGGGCGGTGTCGTCCCGGAGATCGCCTCACGCCAGCACGTGCGTGACATCTGCGGCGTGGTCGAACGCGCGTTGTCTGACGCCGATCGGCGGTGGTCGGGTCTTGGCGCCATCGCGGTGACCCAGGGCCCGGGACTTGTTGGGTCCCTCCTGGTGGGCGTCGCCTTCGCCAAGTCGCTGGCGGCGTCGCTCGACGTGCCGCTCGTCCCGGTCCATCATCTCTCCGGTCACATCGAGTCGCTCGTGGTCGAGGGGGGGCGGATGCCACTTCCGGCGGTGGTGCTCGTCGTATCCGGAGGCCATACGAATCTCTACGTCGTCGCCTCCCAACGGGACGATGAATCTGACATTGGCTATCGGCTCATCGGGCGCACCCGCGACGATGCGGCGGGTGAGGCCTACGACAAGGTCGCGTCGCTTCTCGGGCTCGCCTATCCGGGCGGACCGGTGATCGACCGCCTCGCGCGCGACGGTAACGACCAAGCGGTACGGCTTCCGTTCGCACGGATGACCCATGACGACCGCAACGCCCGTCGGGTGGTCACCCAGCCCGCCGGCCTGGCGGCCACG
This sequence comes from Vicinamibacterales bacterium, assembly GCA_963662965.1. Taxonomy (GTDB): domain Bacteria; phylum Acidobacteriota; class Vicinamibacteria; order Vicinamibacterales; family UBA8438; genus DTWD01. The sequence goes on from OY759970.1 coordinate 3,762,048, forward strand.
CGCCGTAGCCGTCAGCTCGAGTTCAGCTTCAGCGGGCTCAAGACGGCGGTGAAGCGTCACGTGCAAGGGCGCCGGGTGCAGCTCGGTCTTGATGAGCGGGATGGACCCTTGCCCGACAGCGAGGTCGCGGATATTGGTGCCAGCTTTCAGCGCGTCGTCGTTGACACGCTGCTCGACCGGACGTTTCGGGCGGCGCGGCAATACGGCGCCAAGAGTGTCGGCATCGCGGGCGGGGTCTCCGCCAACTCCCGGTTGCGGGCCGATGCGGTGGCGCGGGCCGAGCGTGAAGCGCTGCCGCTGTTCCTGCCGAGCCTCGCGCTGACCACCGACAACGCGGCGATGATCGGCGCGGCCGGCCTCCGACGGCTCCATGCCGGTGTGACCGCCTCGCTCGATCTGAACGCGCAGGCGTCGTTGAGGCTGTAGCTCAAGGCTTAAGCCATAAGATTAAAAGCCATGCAGTGGTACCAGCAGACCCACTGGCGTATTCTGATCGCGCTCGGGTTCGGGTTGATCTACGGCGTTCTCGCGACCTTGGCGGGTTTGGGGGAGTTCACCGCCGACTGGATCGCGCCGTTTGGCACGATCTTCCTCCGGCTGCTCCTGCTGATTGCCGTTCCGTTGGTCCTGGCATCGCTGATCACCGGCGTGGCGTCGCTGGCCGACCTCCAAAAGCTGTCTCGCATCGGCGGAAAGACGATCGCGGTCTATATCGGGACGACGTTCGTGGCGCTCGTGATCGGTCTCGCTGCCGTCAACATCCTCAAGCCCGGCACGACGATTCCCGATGGGTTGCGCGCGCGGCTGCAGGAGACCTACCAGACCGATGTCGCCGACCGCGAGGTGGCAGCCCAGGAGGCGCGGGAGCGCGGCCCGCTCGATCCGATCGTCGATATGGTCCCCGAGAATATCCTTGGCGCCGCGAGCAACAACCGCGCGATGCTGAGCGTCGTCTTCGTCGCCTTTCTCTTCGGGGTGGCGTTGATGCTGTCGCCCCGCGAGCAGGCGAAGCCGCTGCTCGATCTCTTCGAGAGCCTCAACGCGGTCGTCATCAAGATCGTCGAGATGGTGATCGTCTTCGCACCGATTGGCGTGTTCTCACTCATCGCCGGCACGATCACCGCGGTCTCGGGCGACAGTCCGAGCGACGTCGTCCAGTTACTGAGCGCGCTCGGGCTCTACTGCTTGACCGTGCTGCTCGGCATGGCGATTCACGCGCTGGTGACCTATCCGGTCCTGCTCCGCCTACTCACACCGCTACGGGTGCGAGACTTCTTCTCCGGCATCATTCCGGCGCAGTTGGTCGCCTTTTCGACGTCGTCGAGCGCAGCGACGCTACCGGTGACGATGAAGAACGTCCAACGCAACCTCGGCGTCTCCGAGGAGGTCGCGTCGTTCGTGCTTCCGCTCGGAGCGACCATCAACATGGATGGGACGGCGCTGTATCAGGCGGTGGCGGCGGTCTTCATCGCGCAGACGCTGGGGATTCCGCTGGATATCGGCGCGCAGGCGACGATCGTGTTTACGGCCCTGCTGGCCTCGATCGGCACCGCCGCCGTTCCGAGCGCCGGCATCGTGATGCTCGTGGTCATTCTCGAAGCGATCGGCGTGCCGGTGGCGGGCATTGCGTTGATTCTTGGCGTCGATCGGATCCTCGACATGTGTCGCACGACGACCAACGTGACCGGCGATGCGACCGTGGCCGCGATCATCGCCGCGAGCGAGAATCAGCTGTTCCCGACGCCGCTGAACGGTCTCGAGGCGGAGGGGAACGCAATATGACGCCGACACGCGAAGACGCCTGGGCGCTTCTGACCGAATACACGAGCGGTGAGGGCCTGCTGAAGCACGCGCTTGCCGTCGAAGCCGGCGTGCGTGGGTACGCCGGTCTGTTCGGCGAAAACGAAGAGGCGTGGGGCGTCGTCGGTCTCATCCATGATTTCGACTATGAGCGGTGGCCCGACCCGGCTGACCATCCGTTCCGTGGCAGCGAGATCCTGCGTGCCCGCGGCTATCCGGAGTTCATGATCCGCGCCATCTTGTCGCACGCGGATTACAGTGGGGTGGCACGCGACTCGAAGCTCGAGCACACCTTGTTTGCCTGCGACGAGCTCGCCGGTTTCATCACGGCGGCCGCGCTGGTCCGACCGACGAAGAGCGTGCTCGATCTGGAGGCCCGATCCGTCAAGAAGCGGATGAAGGACAAAGCCTTTGCCCGCGCCGTGAGCCGTGACGACCTGCGGCAGGGTGCGGAGGAGCTCGGCTTGGCCCTCGACGAGCACGTCACCAACGTCATCGGCTTCATGCGGGCTCACGCCGAGGCGATCGGCTTGAAGGGCAGCTTGTGAGTGCGGTGCCCCCTCCGTATCGAACACATCTCGTGACCGCGCCGTATACCCGTTCGATGCGCATGAGCCGCCGGACAGTGATGCGATGAGCGACGGGGACGCCGCGTCCGCGGTCGTCCAGCTGGCCGGCGTGAGCGTGAGCTACGGTCGTCAGCGGACGTTGCGCGACGTGACCGCCGACTTCCCGCCCGGGGCGGTCGGCCTGCTCGGCCCCAACGGCGCGGGGAAGAGCACGATGCTGAGGGCGCTCCTCGGCTTCGTCCGGCTAGACGCCGGGCGGATGCGCGTGCTCGGCATGGACGTTACCCAGCGTCCCCTCGACATCCGGGCGCGGCTCGGCTATATGCCTGAATCCGACGCCCAGATTCCCGGTATCAACGCGGTCACCTTTGTCGCCTATTGCGGCCAGCTCGCCGGACTTCCGACCACCGATGCGATGCAGCGCGCACACGAGGTGCTCTTTTACGTCGGGCTCGGTGAGGTGCGTTATCGCAAGGTCGATACGTACTCGACCGGGATGAAGCAACGGGTCAAGCTCGCCCAGGCGCTGGTCCATGATCCGGACGTGCTGTTTCTCGACGAGCCGACGAACGGGATGGACCCGAAGGGACGCGACGAGATGCTGGCGCTGATCTGGGATCTGGCCCACCGCAAAGGGGTCAACCTCATTCTGTCGTCGCATCTGCTGCCCGACGTCGAGTCGACCTGCGACCAGGTGATCGTCCTGCACGAGGGTCGGGTCGCGGCGGGTGGTCCAATCGCCGAGCTCAAGGGCCCAAGCCGACGCGCGTTCGAGATTCGGGTAAAGGGCGACATCGATCAGTTCGTCGCCGGGCTCCGTGACGCTGGGGTCGAGTGCCACAGCACCGACGAGGACGTCATGCGCGTGCTTATCAGCGACGACCGCGGGGTGCAAGACCTCTTTGCGCTGGCCGTCGCCCACGATGTACAAGTGCGCCACCTGCGACCGAGCGTCCAGACGCTGGAAGACGTGTTCGCGAAGGCCATTGGCGAAGAGTGAACCTTGAACCGTGAACCCGTGAACCTTGAACCTCGCGTGCTGAGATAGGGAAGGCGCAGGCGTCCGTGCCCATTCACGATCAGAGCTACAAGCGGTACACCGGCACGCGGAATCCGTCCGGGACGGCCTAGAGGATCATCGCGTGGACCGGCATCAAGTCGATGCTGTCGGCGCGCTCGTTCCTGCTCGTGCTCCTCTTCGCGTGGGCGCAGTTCCTCGTGCGCGCGGTGACGATCTACCTCGGTGAGAACTTCCCGCAGATGGAGATCCTGGCGCCATCGCCCTCCATGTTCCGGGACTTTTTCGAGCAGCAGGGGTTCTTCGTCTTCGTCGTGACGGTCTACGTCGGTGCCGGTATCGTCGCGAACGACCGACGCGCCAACGCGCTCCAGATCTATCTGGCGAAGCCGTTGACGCGCGTCGAGTATGTCGCCGGCAAGCTGGGCGTACTGATGGCGTTTCTCCTCCTCGTGACCTGGGTGCCGGCCATGCTGCTGCTGCTGTTGCAGGCGATGTTTGCCGGGAACGTCGCCTTCCTCCGCGAGCATACGTTTCTCATTCCGGCGATCACCGTCTTCGCGTTCCTGCAAGTACTCGTCGCGTCGTTCGCAATCCTGGCGCTCTCGTCGCTCTCGACCAGCCCGCGGTACGTCGGGATGCTCTATGCCGGTGCGGTGATCTTCACGCAAGTGGTCTTCGAGATCGTGCGCGGATCGACCGGACGGAGCGATGTGTCATGGCTCTCGTTCAGCGCCAGCCTCAACCAGGTGGGCGACGTCATCTTCCGGGCCGAGCCGCGATACGACACCCCATGGGGGGTGTCGTTGCTCGCGCTTGCCGTGCTGGTGGCGATCTCGCTCTGGGTGCTCGAGCGGCGGATTCGTGGCGTGGAGATCGTCACGTGAGCGACGCGGTCGTCTCGGTGACGGCGCTCTCGAAGTGGTACGGTCAGGTGATTGGGCTCAATGACGTCACCGTCGCGGTGCCGCCTGGCATCACCGGCCTGCTCGGTCCAAACGGTGCCGGTAAGTCGACCCTCCTCAAGCTCGTGACCGGTCAGCTGCGTCCGAGCAAGGGGCAGGTCCACGTGCTGGGCGAGCCGATCTGGGGGAATCCCGCGATCTATCGGCGTATCGGTTACTGCCCGGATCAAGACGCGTTCTACGAACGCATGACCGGCTTGGAGTGGATGTCGGGGCTCCTGCGTCTCACCGGATTCAAGGATGACGACGCCGTTGAGACTGCGCGCCGTGCGCTCGACGACGTCGGGCTGCTCGATGCGGCCGACAAGAAGATCGGTGGCTACAGCAAGGGGATGCGCCAACGCGTCAAGCTGGCCCAAGCGATCGCGCACGACCCCGATTTACTGGTGCTCGACGAGCCGCTCGCCGGCATGGATCCGATCGGTCGCCGTCGCACGATGGCGATGGTGAGGGCGTGGGCGCGTGCCGGCAAGAGCATCATCATCTCGAGCCACATCCTGCACGAGATCGAACTGATGACGCCGAACATCCTGCTGATCAACAACGGACGGATCTTGGCGGAAGGCAACGTGCATCAGATTCGCGATCTGATTGACGAGCATCCGCACCGAGTGCAGATCGCGGCGGCAGATCCGCGGCGACTCGCGCGCCGAATGCTCGACTATTCGCACGTCATCGGCCTGAGTCTGCAGGAAAGGGGCATCACCGTGCAGACGAACCAGCCCGACGAGTTCTACACCCAACTGACGGCATTGGCGGCCGATGGCACGGTCGGCGCGATTGATGAAGTGACCTCACTCGACGATAACTTGAAGTCGATCTTCACGTATCTGGTCAAGCAGTGACGCACTGACGCAATGACAATGCCGAACCAGACACGCTCCGCCCCATTGTTCGTCACCGCCGCGCTTCGCGTGTTCGACCTCAGTGTCGGCGAGATGCTCTGGTCGCGACGCACCATCTTCATGGCGTTGGTCGTCGGCGGGCCGGTGGTTGTCGCGGTGGCGCTCCGCGCGCTGTCGGCGTTCGAGATGATGAATATCGACGGGGCCCAGGACGGACGTTCCCTGGCGATGACCGGGCCGAGCATCTTCGGCGCCATGGTCTGGGTGCTGTACCTGCGCTTCTCGGTCCCGGTGCTTGGGGCGTTCTACGGGACGGCGCTCATTGCCGACGAAGTGGAGGACAAGACGATCACGTACCTGTTCACCCGGCCGATCGCGCGCGGTGCGGTCCTCGTCGGGAAGTACCTCGCCTATCTCCTGTGCGCCACGGCGATCGTGCTGCCCTCGGTCATGCTGGTCTATTTCCTGGTGGTGCCGATTCAGGGGGGCGGTATCGGTGAGAATTTCCCGTCGCTCGTCGTCGACCTTGCGGTGATTGCCGTCGGCCTCGCCGTCTACGGCGCGGTCTTTGCGTCGGTCGGCGCCTGGTTCAAGCGTCCGCTCCTGACGGGATTGGTGTTCGTGTTCGGATGGGAGCCGGTCGCGGTGCTCATTCCGGGTTACATGAAGAACCTGACGGTCGCCTACTACCTCCAAGGGCTGGTGCCGCACGCGGCGCCGCAGGAGGGTGCCATCAACCTGGTGCGCGCGATGCTCGAGCGCGTCCAGGCGCCCCCATCCCTCGGGGCCAGTCTTCTCGCCCTCCTGCTGATCTGGACCGTGTCGCTCTTCGTGTCGACCCGCGTGGTCGAGGGCCGCGAGTACGTCCTCGATCAGTGAGGGTGCCGGCGCCGCTCGCGCACATCCCTCGGAAATATATGGACTCCTCCTGGGGGCAAGAGAGCGACGGCGGAACAGCCACCAGCTTGGGTGCAGCAAGATATCCGGCCTCTGGTGTGGCACCACTGCGGTTCCGGGCCACGATGGACAAGGCGCTACATCGGGGACCAGAGACCGGCACGGGCTGACAGGGGTACCCAGTGTCTGAATCGGTCGCGTCCGATGTCGGTCCGACCTGTGGGGTCATCACATGTTTCTCACGTAGCTACTCGAAGCGGACGGGGTCCATGGTGACGGCCCCCTGGTGGAGGGGTGTGCACGCGGTGCCGGTGCGCTGCCGGCGGTGGCCGGCGAGCACCACGCTGCGCGCCCCGTGCGTCAGGAGGGAGCGTAGATACCGGTGGCCCTGTTTGGTGATCGCGCCCCGGCGCCGCCGGGTGCCACTGGAGTGTTCCCGGGGCGTGAGCCCCAGCCAGCTCGCAAACTGCCGGCCCCGCCGGAACGCGTGGATGTGCCCGACGCTCGCCACGAGCGCGGTGGCGGTCAAGAGCCCGACCCCCGGCACCTCGGAAGCAACCGCTGCGTTCCCGCGTCGTGGGCCGCAAAGGTCGTGAGCTGTTGTTCCACCGTCTGAATGCGGGTTTCGCGCTCGCGGAGCTCCGCGTCGACGAGTCCCAGGGCGGTGCGCAGGTGGACCGGCAGCGGAAGCTCCGCGTCTTCGAGCAGCCGCGGGAGCTGCGTCAGGACGGTCCGCGCCCCCAGGGACAGCGTGACGCCGTGTTCGCGCAGCAGGCCCCGGACGGCAGTGGTGCGGGTCGTCATCCACTGCTGCCGCACGCGCGGTGTAACGCGACGAGCGCTTGCTGCTCAGGACGCTTCACCGCCCCCGGCACCACCGTCCCGCTGCGGGCCGCCTCCACTAACGCCTCGACGTCGGTGCGACCCGTCTTCTGCCGCCGTACGTAGGGGCGCACATACTGCGCCGGCAGCAGCGACACCTGATGCCCGCAGCGGCGCGCGACCCGTCCCCAGTGATGCGCCATGCCACACGCGTCCATGACGACGTGACTGGCCGCCTGCGTGCGGCAGAACCGTTCGAACTGGCGGCGCGTGAAGCGATGATGGGCCTGGAGGCACCCCCGCCGGTCGGCGACAGCGACTTCGAAGACACTCTTTGCGAGATCAACCGCGACGGTCGTAGGATGCATGATGGTCTCCTCTCCAGTTTGTGGTTTCCGGTCCGCTTGTCACGGCCATGATGCCGCAACAAGGGACCGGGAGGAGTCCAGTCCATGACCGGCTCGCCTCGAGGAGCATCCGGCACTCGGAGGAACGGGAGGCGTCGTCTGGCCGAAGGCAGACGGTTTCTTCCGAGATAGGCTCGACCGTCGCCGCGCGGTCCCGACGCCCCACTCCGTTCGCTCGCGTAGTGGCGAGCAGCCAGATCTTGTCCGGTATGATCAGGGCGCGCACGGCGCGCCCCGGCGGCACGGAGTGGGGCACAGGGCCCCCACGAGTGCCGCCGGCGGGGTTCGGGGCAGCCAGCCCCGTCTGATTTATGACCGCTCGCACGCGATACGTCATTCTCGGCGGCACCGGCGTTGTGGCGCTGGGCCTGCTGGCCGGGCTCGCGGCCTACCTCACCGGTGGCATGCCGACCGTCGCCGTGGCGCAGGAGCGCCCCGACGAGTTCCGGTATGTGCCGGCCGATGCGAGCATTATTGGATTTGCCGATGTGCGCGGCCTGATGTACTCAGAGCTGCGCGAGCGACTTCGCGCGCTGGAGCCTGACGCGCAGTCCGGCGGTCGGGGGAAGTTCCAGGAGCAGACCGGCATCGACCTTGAGAACGACATCGACCGCGTCGTGGCGGGCCTGGTGCCAGACGGGTCGGACGAGCCGCGCGGCATCGTCGTGTTGAGCGGTCGGTTCGACGTCGCTCGACTTGAATCGCTCGCGCGGGAGAATGGTGGCGTGGTGTCGGAGTACCAGGGGCGGCGGCTCATCACCGTGCCGCGGCAGCCCGATCCGAGCGCGGAGGCAGAACCGCAGGAGAGGCCCGATCTCACCATGGCGTTCGTCGAGCCGGGCGTCATTGCCCTCGGCTCGGATCTGATCGTGCGACAGGCTCTCGACCTGCCACCGGATGGGACCGGCGGCGTTGGTGGCAACGAAGAGCTGATGGGGCTGTTGAGCCACATCGATGGAGCGAGCAACGCCTGGACGATCGGTCGTCTCGATGGTCCCTGGGTTGAAGGGTTGATCCCGGATCAGATGGAAGCGCAGATCGCGCAAGTGTCGGCGTTCGCAATCGGCGGCCGAATCAACGGCGGGATTAGCGGAACGGTCATGGCGGAAACCCGCGACGAAGAGGCTGGTCGCAACCTGCACGACGTCGTCCAAGGCTTCATGGCGTTGGCGCGCATGCAAACGAGCTCCAGACCGGAGCTCGTCGGCTTGCTTGACTCGTTCCGGCTCGAGGCCAACGGCACGAACGTGACCCTCTCCTTCGATCTTCCCTCCGACCTTCTGCTGCAGCTGATCCCGGACGACACAGAAGCCAACCCAGCCGACGCGAACTAGGTCGTTGGCGCGGGTTCGACCGCTACGTGTTCCTCGACCACATCTTTTTCTACGGCACCTTGATGCGCGACTTCCCACTCCGTCGGCGCGCTGGGCTTAATACCTGGCTGCAGTATGTCGGCCATGGTCGTGTGGCAGGGGCGCTGTTCGACCTTGGACCGTACCCGGCTTTGGTTAGCGGGGTCAGTGCGGTCGGCGGCGGTGACCACGAGGTGTGTGGCGAGGTCTATCGCATGCTGGCCCCCGACGCGCTTCTGGCCCGTGTCGATCGGATTGAAGACCATCGGCCGGAGGCGCCCGACGCCGGCCAGTACCGCCGGCTCGCGTTGGCGGCGCACTTGGACGACGGTCGGACAGTGGACGTGTGGGCGTATGTCTACAACCGGTCCACGACCTCGGCCGCGCGGATTGCGGATGGCGACTACCGTCACCACGTGCAGTAGCGAGGAGTCTAGTGTCCCGAGTCACAAACTTCTGACTCGGACACTACATGGCGTGGTCGTCACTGCCGCCGACGCGGTCCGATTGCAACGCCTGCACGAAGTTGGTAATCGACGACGCCACGTGTGCCAACGGCTCGACGAACTCGACACCGGAGCAGTACGTCACCTGCTCCTGTTCGACGTCATCGATCGACGAGTGCACAACGCTACCCTTGACGACGAACGAGTCTGCGCCGAGCGTGAGCCGAAAATCGTGGAGGGAGTCGAGGTGGAGTGGAAAGGGGGTATCGATCTGAACACCGTGGGCTAAGATTTGCGTGATTCGCATCGGTTCGAACACCAGGATCTCGCCTTGCAGCTCACCGAGAATGTCGACGCGCCCCTCGTCGCGACAATTCTCATCTTTCATGCGTTCGCGCACTACAGCATAGCGTCTTTGCTATGATTTGAACCCGTACGCGCGTGACAACGAGCGACGAAGAAGCATGGCGTATCAAACAATCGGCGTCGTCGGATGTGGGCTCATGGGGTCTGGCATCGCACAGGTTGTGGCGCAGTCCGGCTACCGGACGGTCGTACGCGAGGTCGATGATGAGACGATCGCGAACGGCTTGGGACGGATCGAGGCGTTTCTCGCCGGCGGCATCGAGCGTGGAAAAGTATCGCGGGAGGAGAAGGACACCACGATGTCCAACCTCACCGGCACGACCAAACTCGGGGAGATGGATGAGTGCGATCTGATCATCGAAGCGATTGTCGAAAACGTCGACGCCAAGCGCGGGGCGTTCGCAACGCTGGAGACCGTCGTCAGCCCCGACACGGTCTTCGCATCGAACACGTCGTCGCTCTGCATCACCGAGCTGGCGTCGGCCACGGACCGGCCCGATCGCTTCATCGGGCTTCACTTCTTTAGCCCGGTCCCGGTGATGAAGCTGGTCGAGGTGATCCGCGGCCTGGCCACGAGCGACAAGACGTACCAACAGGTGTTCGCGTTCGGCCAAACGCTCGGCAAGGAACCGGTCACCGCACCGGATCGGCCCGGTTTCATCGCCAACCGTCTCCTCATTCCGTATCTCCTCGATGCGATTCGGGCGTACGAGTCAGGCGTCGGGACCATCGAGGACATTGACAAGACGATGTCGCTCGGCTGCGGACATCCGATGGGACCATTCACGCTGCTCGATTTCGTCGGGCTCGATACGACCTACTACATCGCGAACATCATGTACGACGAGTTTCGCGACCCGATGTATGCGCCGCCGCCGCTCCTTAAGCGAATGGTCTTGGCCGGTCGCCACGGCCGGAAGAGCGGACGCGGCTTTTATGATTACTGATGTCCGCCCCGATGAATGACGATCGCGTCAAGGCCGCGATCGAGGTGTTGCTCGCCGAGGTCGGCGAAGATCCAACACGCGACGGACTCACCCGCACGCCGGAGCGCGTCGCCAAGGCGCTGAAGTTTCTCACGAGCGGGTATGACCAAGACGTCGATGCCGTCCTGAACGGCGCGCTCTTCTCGGTCGACTACAGCGAGATGGTCATCGTCAAGGACATCGATTTCTACAGCTTGTGCGAGCACCATCTTCTGCCGTTCTTCGGCAAGTGCCACATCGCGTATCTCCCGCGCGACCGCGTCGTGGGGTTGAGCAAGATCCCCCGCCTCGTCGATATGTTCAGCCGGCGGCTGCAGATCCAGGAGCGTCTCACCAACCAAATCGCGAAAGTCATCTCTGAGAAGCTGGATCCGCTGGGCGTTGGCGTCGTGGTGGAGGCGACACACCTCTGCATGTTAATGCGGGGCGTGGAGAAGCAGAACTCGTTCGCGCTCACGAGTGCCATGCGCGGCTCGTTCCGGGAGAACGTGAGGACGCGGATGGAGTTTCTCGAGTTGCTCAAGCTTCGAGGGGACATGCGCTCGGCGCTCGACCCGGCGCGGGTGGCGGAAGCGCACGACGAGGTCGCGTCGACGTGACACCGATGCCGCGATGGATCGTGGTCACGGTGTGGGGGGTGGTCGGCGGAGCCGTCGCCTCGGCGCAGACGACGCAAATCGAGCCGGCCGAGGTGCGCTGCCCCTCGGTGCTCGGCATTGGCATCAACACCGACCTGGCCTTCTGCGACGTGCTGATTCAGCAGGAGGCGGGATTGGGGGCGCTCGTCGTGCTGCCGGCCCACCGCGGTGAGGCGACGCTGTCGTTCAATCTGCACAATCGACACATGTACTCCGAAGAGGAGGTGCGCGCGGGGCGTGGTTACGCGGCGTATACCGCCGAAGTCGCGGTCGCCTCGATGGACGGCGATGTCCTGGCTCGCCGGTTTATCCAGACGGAGTTTCGGTCGGCGGACGATCTGGTCGACCGCGTGACCGGCGGCGCCGGGCCGCAGGGCGTCAAGGCGATTGCGCCAAGCGGAACCGAGCGGGTGTTTGTGACGGTGCCGGCCGAGCTCGACCAGGTGGTGATCGTGGGGCAGAGTCTTGAGGTCGTGCGACTCGATAGTCGTGACAATGTTCGCACCGCCGGACGTCCGATCGCCGTCATCAGCGACGTGCGGCTCGAATACCAGCCGCGTTAGTGTCCTGACCATGGCCGTTCACGATCTCCTCATCATTGGCGCCGGGCCGGCCGGGCTTGCCGCCGCGATTGCCTCGAAGCGGGCGGGTCTCGACTTCCGCACGTTCGAGAAGGGCGCGTTGGTGAATTCGCTCTTTCACTTTCCGAATCAGATGGTCTTCTTCACGACGCCTGAACTGCTCGAAATCGGCGGGCTTCCGTTCGTCACGCCGCACGGCAAGCCGACGCGCGACGAGGCCCTCCGCTACTATCGCCGCGTCGTCGAGACGTTCGAGCTCGAGGTTGACTATGGATACACGGTCACCGCGGTGACGTCCGGCGCCGGCGACGCTCCGTTTCAGGTGCAGACGGAGAGTGTGCTGGATGGGGCGCGGAGCTGGCAGGCACGGACCGTCCTCATCGCGAGCGGCTGCTACGACCATCCGAATCAGCTCGGGATTCCCGGTGAGGACCTGCCGCACGTCTCGCATTACTTCGCCGAGTCGCACGGCTTTTACCAGAAGCGCGTCGTCATCGTCGGGGGCAAGAACTCGGCGGCCGAAACGGCACTCGAACTCTATCGCAGTGGGGTGCACGTGACGCTCGTGCATCGGCGCGCCGAGCTCGGGGCGTCCATCAAATACTGGGTGAAGCCGGATATCGAGAACCGGATCAAGGAGGGCTCGATTGCGGCGCGCTTCGAGACGCGGGTGGTCGAGATTCGCCCGCACGACGTGGTGGTCGAGCGCGACGGCGTCCGGGAGACGCTGCCGGCCGACGGGGTGTTCCTGCTGACCGGCTATCTCGCCGATCTCGAGTTCCTGCGGGACTGCGGCGTCGTCTTGCGGTCGAACAACGTGCCGGAGCACGACCCCGAGTCGTTCGAGACCAACGTGCCCGGGCTCTACCTCGCCGGCGCCGTCGTCGTCGGCGCCAACCGCGGCGAGGTCTTCATCGAGAACGGCCGGTTCCACGGCCGCGTGGTCGTCGAACACATCGCCAAGCGGCTCGGGCGGGAAGTGGTCGGCGCCTAGCTAGGGGCCTGCAACAGCTGAATCAGTACCGGTCCGCGGCGCGCGGCACCCGGCTGGCAAGGCGCGACGAGGGAGCGAATTGGGCATTTGTGGCCGAGGAGCAACGCTGGCAGGCGGGATGGCCCCGCCCGCGGAGTGGACCGCGGGACCACTTAGCCGGCGCTACTGCACTCCACACTGCGGCACCGGCGTATCGGCCAGCATCAGCCGCATTTCGAGCAGCTCGACGAGCGCCTTGCAGCGCTCACACGGCCCGAGGCGTTCGAGGAGCGCCTGCTTTTCGACCGGCTCGAATTCCAGATACTGAGAGAGCGCGTTGACGAGGTCGTCGTCCGGCATGTCGCGCGGGATCTTCGATTCCGAGCCGGCGCAATCCAGCCGCTGATCCAGCAACCGCTCGAGACGTTGCCGACTGTCATGGAGAGCGGTGCGCGCCTCGGCGCTGACCTGTTCCGGCACGGCGTCGACGTCCGCACGCCGGTAGGCGCGCGCCTGGTCCTCACCGGTGACCTGAAACCGCTCGAATCCACGCAGCACGACGTTGTACTGCCCGTCGGGAAGCGACTCGACGTGGGTGATGAGGCCGGCACAACCGATGGGGTAGACCGGCGGGTTCGGGTCGGCGTGACGCTCCCAACCCTCTTTCAGCAGCACCATGCCGATGATCCGGTCTCCCGACAGCGCATCCCCCACCATGTCGCGGTAGCGCGGCTCGAAGATATGGAGCGGCAGAAAGACATTAGGGAAGAGCACCACGTTGGGGAGCGGAAAGATCGGAATCTGGGCAGGAAGGGTCGTGCTCGTCACTAGTGCACCGTCTTGGTCTTCTTGTCCATGTAGTCCATCAGGACGTACTGGCCGAGGGTGTACGGCGTCGTGAAATACGCCTTACCGCGGCAGATGGCGGCCACGCGCCGGACGAAGCTCACCAGCTCGTAGTCGCGCGCGAGCATGAACGTGTTGATCATGATGCCGGCCCGCCGGCAGTTGGCGACCTCGGCGAACGTTTCCTCGATGATCGTCGGGTCGAGGCCGAATGCGTTGCGATAGATCTGCCCATCGTCCCGCGTCAGCGCCGACGGCTTGCCGTCGGTGATCATGACGATCTGCCGCATGTCCTTTTGCTGACGCTCGAGGATCCGCCGAGCGAGTCGCAGGCCCTCGCGGGTGTTGGTGTAGTAGGGCCCGACGCGCACTCGGGCTAGCTGCTTGAGCGGAATTTCTTCGGCGGAGTCGTGGAAGAGGACGGCGTTCAGCGCATCGCCCGGGTACTGATGCCGAATCAGGTGCGAGAGGGCGAGGGCAACCTGCTTGGCCGGGGTAAACCGATCCTCGCCATACAGGATCATGCTATGGCTGCAATCGAGCATCAGGACAGTGGCGCACGAGCTCTGATACTCGCCCTGAACCACCATCAGGTCCTCGTACTGGACGTCGATGCTGTTGCCGCCGGTGCTCTGCGTGCGTCGAACGGCGTTGAGGATCGTACCGCTGGCGTCGATGTTGACCGTGTCGCCGAACTCATACGGTTTCGAGGAGCCGCCGGTTTCGATGCCCGTCGCAAGCTCGCGTGTGTCGTGGCGACCCATGCTGCTCCGTCCGGTCGAGCCGAGTAGATCACGCAGTGCTCGGTAGCCGAGGAAGTCGAGGCTCTTGTCGGTGACCTGGAACGTCGCCGGCGGCGTGTTGCTACCCGCGCCGGATCCAACATCCGCCTGAGAAGTGGACCCACCGGATTCCATGGAGATGTAGCCCTGGCTTGCCATCTGCTGAATCAGCTGCTGAATCAGTTTCTCGAGCGGGCTCTCGCCTTCACCTTCGTCGGCGTTGGCCGGGTCCCCCAGCAGACGTTGAATCGTGTCGTCGGAGAGCAGGCCGCCGTTGAGCAGCGCCTCGAGGATGCCGTCGTGGAGCGCTTGCACGCTATGCTCGCCGTCGTCGTCAGAGCCGTAGGGATCGCCGTGCGGATTCGCGAATCCGCTAGAGAGCAACAGCTCCGACAACTTCGAGACGAGCTCCTCGATGTCGATTCCGTCAAGCTCATCGCCCGTATAGCGGGTGTAGCGATACTTCATACGCGTTGGTTCAAGGTTCAGGCGGGTCAGTTGTAATACTTCTTTTTGCTACCACGCGACATCGGCAAGCTCTGATCGACGAACTGCTCGCTCGCTTGAGGGGGACGCGTCGGCTTCTCGGCGGCTTGATAGCCGCCAGCGTCGCTGCGGCTGATCTTGCGTACCGCGCAGAGCCCCTCGAGTACGAAATCGACCGCGGCCGCCACCGCGGATTGTGCATCGCCAGGCTTGGCGCCGGCGTGTTCCGCGAGCTCGAGCAATCCCTGGATTTCCGCGACTTCCTCGAGGAGTGTTGCAGACGAGGATGTGTCGCTGGTCTGCAAGGTGCCGCCCATCTCGAACCACTCGATCACCGGATGGGCGTCGGCGCCGTCGAACCATCCGCTGAACACGGCGCCGACGGCACTGCGAACCAGCTCGCGTGCGACGTTGTCTGCTCCCCGGAGCTCGCCTTCGTACTCAAGCTCGAACTTGCCCGTAATGGACGGGAGCGCGGCATAAATGTCCGTGATGCGGGCGGTCGGTGCCTCACCGGAGGCAATCGCGCGACGCTCGGCGTTCGAGACGACGTTTTCAAGACAAGTAATCGGCATCCGCTGGCTGACGCCCGACCGTAAGTCGACTTTCTTGCTCGTGCGCGCCTGAAACGCAACCTCTTCGACGACCTCCCGCACGTAGAGCGGTACCGTCACGTCGCTGGCGTCACCGCGCGCGGTCCACGCTTCCTGTTCGGTAATCGCGATAGCCGCCTGTCGCGTCTCGGGATAGTGCGTGCGAATTTCGGAGCCGATCCGATCCTTGAGGGGGGTGACGATCTTGCCGCGGGCCGTGTAGTCCTCCGGGTTCGCCGTGAACGCCATCATGACGTCGAGCGGGAGGCGGATCGGATACCCCTTAATCTGGACGTCACCCTCCTGCAGGATGTTGAAGAGACCGACCTGGATCTTGCCGGCCAAGTCGGGCAGCTCGTTCAGCGCGAAGAGGCATCGATGCGCACGCGGCAGCAAGCCGTAGTGCACCGTCAGCGCGTCGGAGAGCTGCCGCCCGGCGCGCGCAGCCTTGATCGGGTCAATGTCGCCAATCATGTCGGCGATCGTCACGTCGGGGGTCGCGAGCTTCTCGACGTAACGCCGCGACCGGCTCAGCCAGCTGATCTCCAAGTCGTCGCCCTCGCTGCGGACGCGCTCGCGGCAGCCGCCGCACAGCGGGTCGAGCGGGTCGTCATTGATCTCGCAACCCGGGATCACCGGGATCTCCTCGTCGAGGAACTCGACCAGGCTCCGCAGTAGACGCGTTTTCGCCTGGCCGCGCAGTCCGAGAATGATGAAATGGTGTCGCGAGAGGATCGCGTTGACGATCTGCGGTACAACGGAGTCGTCGTAGCCGATGATGCCTGGGAAGAGCGGCTCGTTGGCGCGGAGCTTAGCGATCAGGTTGTGGCGGAGCTCGTCCCTGACGCTGCGGCGGGGTATCTCAGCTGCGTCGACCGCGCGACGCAAGGCACCCAGAGACGTCGGCCGCATCGATTCATCTTACATGAACTCGCGAATGAGCCCCTTCCGTGTGTCGCCGTCGATCGCGTAACTCTGTCGCACGAGCGGCACGCCGGTCAGTGCCGGGTCGATCGCATCCAGCGGCGGCTGCGGATCGGGATTGCGGTACAAGAGGCCGATCGGGATTCGGTCGCCCCACTCCAGCGCCTTGTCCATCGCCGCGTGGAAGTTGCCGGCGTCGTGGTCTTCGTCTTCCAGCGTGTAGACCCGCTCGCGGAACCACGGATACGTGTTGTGCTTGTTGAAGGTGACACACGGGCTGAAGACGTCGATGAGGGCGAAGCCTGGATGCTGAATCCCGGCTTTGTAGAGCTCCACCAGTTGCTTCGGCTTGCCGCTGAACCCGCGGGCGATAAAGCCGCAGCCGGCGGCGAGCGCGAGCGCCATCGGGTTCAACATCCCCTCGAGATTGCCGAGCGGCGTCGTCTTCGTCTTCATGCCGGTCTCGGTGGTCGGTGACGCCTGGCCGGTCGTCAGCCCGTAGATCTCATTGTCCATCACGATATACGTCACGTCGATGTTCCGACGCATCGCCTGGATGAAGTGGTTGAGCCCGATGCCGAAGCCATCGCCGTCGCCGCCAGTGACGATCACCGTCATCGCCTGGTTGGCGAGCTTGCTGCCGGTCGCAAACGGCAGCGCTCGCCCGTGGAGGCTGTGCACGCCGTACGAGCGAATGAAGCCGGGCAAATTGGACGAGCAGCCGATGCCCGACACGATCAGCAGGTCATGCGGCTGAATCTGCAAGTCGGCGCACGCCTGAAACAGCCCGGTGAGGACCCCGAAGTCGCCACACCCGGGACACCAATCGGGCGCGACCTCCGGTTTGAAATCTTTCGCTACCAGTGCTGGAGCTGCCATTGTCGTCTCTCCTTACGCTTCAGCCGGCACGCCCGGCTTCTTGACGCCCTTCAGGCCGTCCCACGGACCGCTCGTGCCGGTCGGGTGGTCAGTGCGCCATCCCGGTTCGATCGAGACGGCTTCGACGAGCGGCTGGCCACTAATCACGTCCTTCACACCCGCCACGATGTGCTTCGGCTCGAACGGTTCGCCGTCGTACTTGCGGATGTGCCCGTCGGCGACGATCCCGCTTTCGGCTCGCAGGTGCCGTGCGAACTGCCCGCTTTGGTTGTTTTCAATAATGATCGTCCGCTGGCTCTTCTCCAGCACGGCGGCAATCTCGTCGACGTGCAGGGGAACGAGCGTCTTGACCTGGAGGTGGTTGACCGAGACGCCTGCGGCGTTGAGCCGTTCCGCCGCTTCTTTGATCACGCCCCAGGTCGAGCCCCAGCCGAGCAACGTCGTCTCGGCGTCGGCTGGGCCCTCGAGGATCGGGGCAGGCAGATGCTGGAGAACTGTCGACATCTTGCGGGCCCGCTTGCGGGTCATCTTCATGCGACGGATCGGGTCGGTGAAGACGTCGCTCAGCAGCACGCCGTCCTCGTCATGCTCGTCGGAGGCCGCCACATGTAGGTGGCCCGGCACACCCGGGACGGCCCGCGGCGAGATGCCTGACGGCGTGTCCTTGTAGCGTAGATACGGCTCGCCGGCCGGTGGCCCGTCGGCCTCGGTGATGAGCTCGCCGCGGTCGATCGGGAACTCCACGTCCAGCACGTCGGTGGCGACCGTCTCGCTTCCCTCGCACAAGAGCAGGTCCGCCAGGATGATGACCGGGATCTGGAAGTGGTCCGCCACGTCGAACGCCTGAGACGGGGTCACGAAGCAGTCGGGCATGCTCAGGGGGGCCAGCACGACGCGTGGGAAGTCCCCCTGACTCGCGCCGAACGCCTGGTTCAGATCGGCTTGTTCGGTCTTCGTCGGCACGCCGGTCGACGGTCCCGCGCGCATGACGTTGATGATGACGGCGGGGGTCTCGAAGATGCCGGCCATCCCAATGGCCTCGGTCATCAGCGCGAACCCGCCGCCCGAGGTTGCGCACATGCCGCGCACGCCCATGTGGTTGGCGCCGATGCACATGTTGATGACGGAGATTTCGTCTTCCACCTGACGGCAACAGATGCCGAGTTTCTGTGCGTGAGTCGCGAACCACTCCAGGACGTGTGTCGCCGGGCTCATCGGGTACGCCACATAGAACTTGCACCCGGCCAGCGCCGCACCCATCGCGAGCAGATAGTTACCGGAGGCCTGCGCCCACTTCTGGTCGGTCGGTGTAAGCCGCGTCGCCAGCGGTTCGAAGTTCTTCGCCGCGTAGTCGTAACCGTTCCGCGCCGCGTCGACATTCTTCTGGACGACCGCCGGCTTCTTGGCGAAGGTCGTCTCGAAGACCGATTCGACGGTCTCGAACTTGAGTCCCATGAGCTGCACCAGCGCTCCCACCGCGACGGTGTTCTGCATGACCGGGAGCCGCGTCGCGTCGGGGGCAAGATCGGGCACCGGGAGCGAGCAGAGCTGCACGCCCTCTGGTGGGTCGTAGCTCGGGGCGAACTTGGCGCCGTTGTAGAGGGCGACGCCGCCCGTCGGGAGTTCCTGCAGATGACGATCCAGGCTGTCCTGGTTCAACGCGATTAATGCATTGACCTGGTCGCCGTGGTTCAGCGGCTTCTTGGCCGAGAACCGCAGCCGCAGCCACGAGTGTCCGCCGCGAATGACCGACTGATAGGCGTTGTAGCTGTATGCGGCGATGCCTTGCCGGGCCATCGACAACACCAGCGTATTCCCGGCCGACGCCGTGCCGTCTCCCGCTGCGCCTCCGATTCCGACAACGACTTCTGGTTCCGACATGTCCACCTCGGGTCACTCAATATCGCTATGAAGCACCGGTCGATTCGAACGATATCGTCAGTCTAAGGGTACTACGGGTCATATGGGACGTCATTATAGGCCGGTATGGGCGGAGAGACGGCAGGGAACGGAGGCGCTCCGCGAGCGGCCCGAGCTTGGCGCCTAACGCGCGCGCCGCGCCCGGTTCGGATTAGGAATCGTGCTACAGCGTCGGTATAAGTGTCTCTTCTCTTCTCGTGGCCGTTGCCGCCTCGCGTGGGCGATGGCTACAATGCAGAGTGACGGCTACGGTGCCGTCGACGCGTAATCACATATTCCCTGACATCTTGCGAGCGGTAGCGCTGAAATGCACGTGAGGCGCAGCGGTCGGAGTGCGCGGACGAACTCCGACCTCGTTGGAGAATCGTCTAATGAGCAGGCTTCCGAGATATCCCGGTGAGCGCATCACCGCAAACGGCAACGCCTACGTGCCCGACTTCGGCGTCTATTATTCAAGACGCTGCCGGCGAAGGGCGACAAGCCGGTGATGATGACGCTCTCGCGCCACCTCGTCCTCTTTCGCATCGAGCGCCGCAAGGCGTGGCGGCTGCTGCAGAGCAAGGTCTGGATCCAGAACACGGAATACGCCGCGCAGCGAGCGATTCTGGTGGACGTCGACGCTGGGACCATCTCCCAGGAAGAGCTGTTCGCGCGCGCCGAGGCGTTGCTCGAGGAGCGCGTGCTCGGGCCGGCGGCGACGGCTACCGCGTAGACGGGATTTGCCCGCTCTCGTGTGACGACCGAGCCCACTTCTCTTAGTGGGCGGGTCCTGTCGTGAGGACCGCTCCCGGCGTTGATTGTCGCGGGGTTCGAGACCCCGCCGCCGGACCACGGATTGGTCCGTCGCTCCCGAAGCAGTTCGACGCCACCCACCTACGGCATAGGAAGGGGTTTTAAGCTGGCTTCGATGGCCGATCGTGGTTCTTCACTCGCGTATCCCGAGAACGTCTGCTTCTCCTGCACGGAGTGCGGCGACTGCTGCCGGTCGTGGAACGTGCCGCTCGGCTCAGGCGAGCTCGAGCGATTGTCCACTCTCGACTGGACAGACCGAGCGTCCGATCTCGTGGGCGTGTCACCGACCTCCGATGCCGGATTGGGTGTCGATGCGCCGGCGCCGCGGCTGGCGCGTCGTTCCGATGGCGCTTGCGTCTACCTCGGCGCCGAGAATCAGTGACGCCTCCACGAGCACTTCGGAAAAGAGGCGAAGCCGTTGATGTGTCGGCTGTATCCGTTCAGCTTCTACCCGATGAGCGCGCAGACTGCGGTCGACGTCTCCTTCTAATGCCGATCGGTGAGTCGGGGCGACGGCGTGCTGATCGGGCGGACTATCGCACGGTGGGGTTCGCTCATCGAGTCGCGGGCAGCGCCCGACGCGCGCCGCCACCAGCTGCGCTCCGGCGTGCCGATCGACGGCGCCCTGATGTGAGAGTTCGAGCACCACCTGTTGAGCTTACTGAAACACGGCACACTGAGTCCGGTCGATCGCGTCCGATGTGTGCTGCAGTTCATACGCCTGGCGACGACGGGTGACCCCCACCTCCCGGGTGCTGCGGGAGGCAATGGCCACCGGGATTCCGGGGCAGGTCAGCGCGTCGTCCATCGACTCCACGATGGACAAGACGCAACGAGCGGTCTTCTATTCAGTGGCTGCATCTTGCTCTGAATCCGTCCGCCTCTGACGCTGGCGCAGACGCGGCCGCCGGCGGTGACGTCGACCCGGAAACCCAGGCCTCGCGTGAGCGGGCCGGCCGACGCTACCGTGACCAGTCCGGCCGACCGCATGTGAACGACGCTGAGCTCAACGTCGACTTCCGTGCCATCGCCCGCATCGGCACCAACATCTTCGTGACGGGGGAGTGCCGGCCGCTGCGTGATTTTGTCGCGGCCAAGATCGTTGGACAGAAGTTCCTTGTGGCGGGCGCGCGGGAGCTCCCGCTGGTCGAAGCGGTGCCGAAGTTTCTCTTGTGTGTGTCGATGATCCTCTGGACCTCGAAGGCGCTGGCCGCCGGGCGCGGTCTGTCGTCGGTCGAAGACGAGGATGTTCGGCAGGCGATTCGGCACATCGACCGGACGCTTGGTCAGATCCCGACGTCGGCGCTGCCCGAGCAGCTGCAGAAGGTGTACGACTGGGTGATGCTCGAGACCGACTTGGTCGAGGCGGCGATCGCGGACTTCTTGACGTAACGGAATCCGGAAACTGCGAAGTCTGCGCCCCGAGCCAACAGCGGCGGCTCGCGCTAGCGACCGACGTTTACCAACGCCTCGGCCGCCGTATACCGCGGCCGGATGTCGATCGGAATGGCGCTGAGCCGGGCGAGGATGCGCTGCACCTCGGGTCGAACCACGCCGAGCGTGTCGAGGACCCGCTGAGCCTCCGCGTAGTTACCCTCCGCCTGGATGGTCATGAGTCGGCGGGTGAGTCCCTCGACGGCGTCCCGCATGCGGCCGTGGTCGACCGCGAACGTGCCATCGTCGGCGACGGTGACCGCACCGGCGTCGAGGAAGGTGTTCAGCTGGATCGCCACGCCTCGCCCGTGGGCCTCATTGAGGCCGAAGCGAATGGAGCGAAACGTCGACGCGAGGAAGGTCGTGTAGATCGAGCGCTCGAGCGATCGGTCGACGACCCCGGTGTCGATCAGGCGGTGGAGCGCCCACAGCCCTGAGATGTCGGCTTTCGCCTCCTCGATCGTGCTGTAGGTCTCCAGCAGCTCCTGCCGCACGGTCGTCGGTCGATCGTTCACCCGAATCGAGTGCGGCCCGAGCCCGTGCATCAGTTCGTGCATCAGAATATGGCTGAAGAACGCGTCGAACGACACGTCCGACCGTTCGCTCGACGGGAGGGCGACGGCCGTGATCGGAGTCAAGACGCGGTTGAACTTCGCCTCCTGCACGTTCTTCAACATCACCCGCTTCGACCCGTGATCGCGGATGACCCGTTCGTCGTTCGGCAGGTTGAACGCCGCCGTCTGTACCCCGCTGTTGGCATCCCCGGCCGTGAAGACGACGTTGACGACGCGAATCGGCGCGAGGCCCCCGAGTTCCGGATTGCGATAGGCGGGGTCGATTGGGAGGTTGTCCTCGAGCTCCTGAAGCTCGTCCCCGAACCGAGAGAGCTGGTCTGTCTCAACGTCGTCTCGAATCGTGATGAAGGCCTCAAACGCCGCCTTGTAGTTGAACCACTCGTCCTCGTACACCTCATACGGACCGATCGTCGGCTCGATGGCGGCATCGAGCTCCATCCAGGCGACATCGCTCTCGTAGTACTTGTTCGACGCGAACGCGTCGGCGCGTAACTCGAGGTAACGCCGGAGCGACGGGTCGGCAGTCAGGGCGGCGGCGTCGCGCAGGTGTGTGGCGGCAATCGCAAGCGGTCCTTGGTACTCGACGCTGTAGGGCACGGCGTGAAGCGCGCCGTTCGCGTCGCGTCGAATCGTCGTAAAGAACCCGGTGGCCGCGCGACGGTCCGGGTCGGATAGACCGTCAATCCACGCCGCGACTTCCTCGCGCGTGGCATCGGGCGGATAATAGGCGGCCCCCTTCGGTTTGGCGGGTACGCCTGCCACGAACGCCTTATTGTCTTCGAGGCGTGACCACGGTCCCTTGTTTACCAGGAAGAAGTCGAGTGCCGCGCGCCCGGCGGCGGTCCGGTTGTGATGGAGCGCGAGCAGCAACGACGGATTGCCAGCCCAGACCTGTTCGAGGAACAGGCCGTCCATGATTCGCGCGGCGTCGAGGATCTTCGCGAGCGCGGCACGCTCGGAGGGTGCGAGTGCACCGATGTCGGCGGTGATGTCCACCGAAGCGAAAAGTGGAGCCATCGTCGTACTCACTTGCTGCCCGCGAATCGGACCGGTGAACACCAACAGGCTCACACCGACGACCGTGAGCGTGGCTTTCATGTCCCTATAGTAATGTAGACGCCGATGGCGACTACGACCGACACGACGCAACTTGTTGTCGTCGGCGGCGGCCCCGGTGGGTATACCGCCGCCTTTCTCGCTGCCGACCGCGGACTGTCGGTGACGTTAATCGACGAAGCGCCGCGACCCGGGGGCGTCTGCCTCTATCGCGGCTGCATGCCGTCGAAGGCGCTCCTGCACGCGGCCAAGGTGTTGACCGACGCCCGGGAGGCATCCGGGTGGGGCGTGTCGTTCGGCGAACCGACGATCGATCTCGATCAGCTGCGCGGATGGAAGAACGAGGTCGTGACGAAGCTGACCGGTGGTCTCGCTCAGCTCTCGAAGCAACGGAAGGTCACCTACAGACAAGGCCGTGCCGCGTTCGACGATGCCCACACGGCGACGGTCACGTCGAGCGACGCTCCGGACATGTCGACGACCATACCGTTTGAGCACGCGATCATCGCGACCGGGTCGCGGCCGGCGCGGCCTTCGGCGCTCGTCCTCGATGACCCTCGCGTACTCGACTCCACCGGCGCACTCGAACTCGACCGGATTCCATCGTCGCTGCTCGTCGTCGGAGGTGGATACATCGGTCTCGAGCTCGGCACCATCTACGCGGCCCTCGGTTCCGCGGTCACGATCGTGGAGATGACCGAGAGCCTTCTGCCTGGCACGGATGCCGATCTCGTCCGCGTGCTGGCGCGGCGTATCAATCAACTGGCCGAGGCGGTGCACCTCGAGACGGCGGTGACCGGCCTCACGGCGCAGAGCGACGGGATTGATGTCGCGCTCGAGGGTCCCGGAGTGGGCACACGCACCCGGCGGTATGACAACGTGCTCGTCGCCGTCGGGCGTGTCCCCAACTCCGACGTGGCGGGACTCGAGAAGACTCGCGTCCAGCGGGATGCAGACGGATTTATCGTGGTGGACGCGCAGCGGCGGACGGCGGAGTCATCGATCTTCGCCATCGGTGATGTGGCGGGCGAACCGATGCTGGCCCACAAGGCGTTTGCCGAGGCGCGGGTCGCTGTCGACGCGGCGACCGGCGGGCATGCGACGTTCGAGCCCCACGCGATTCCAGCAGTGGTGTTTACCGACCCCGAGGTTGCGTGGTGTGGTCTCACCGAGACCGAGGCGGCGGCGGCGGGACGTCAGGTGACGGTCGCCAAGTTCCCGTGGGGGGCGTCCGGCCGCGCGCTCACGCTGAACCGCCCGGAAGGTGTCACCAAGCTGGTCCTTGATCCCGAGACTGAGCAGGTGCTCGGAGTCGGGCTGGTCGGGGCCGGGGCCGGTGAATTGATCGCCGAGGGTGTCGTGGCGGTGGAGATGGAGGCGACCGCGTCTGACCTCAAGCTCTCGGTCCACCCGCATCCGACGCTCTCGGAGACGCTGATGGAAGCGGCCGAGGTCTTCTTCGGCGAGAGCACCCACGTCTACCGCCCGAAGCGGTCATAGCGCAGCGGAGACCACGGATGCACGGTCCCGATCCCGACCGCGCACATCCCTCAGAAATATATGGACTCCTCCCGGGGGCAAGAGAGCGACGGCGGAACAGCCACCAGCTTGGGTGCAGCAAGATATCCGGCCTCTGGTGTGGCACCACTGCGGTTCCGGGCCACGATGGACAAGGCGCTACATCGGGGACCAGAGACCGGCACGGGCTGACAGGGGTACCCAGTGTCTGAATCGGTCGCGTCCGATGTCGGTCCGACCTGTGGGGTCATCACATGTTTCTCACGTAGCTACTCGAAGCGGACGGGGTCCATGGTGACGGCCCCCTGGTGGAGGGGTGTGCACGCGGTGCCGGTGCGCTGCCGGCGGTGGCCGGCGAGCACCACGCTGCGCGCCCCGTGCGTCAGGAGGGAGCGTAGATACCGGTGGCCCTGTTTGGTGATCGCGCCCCGGCGCCGCCGGGTGCCACTGGAGTGTTCCCGGGGCGTGAGCCCCAGCCAGCTCGCAAACTGCCGGCCCCGCCGGAACGCGTGGATGTGCCCGACGCTCGCCACGAGCGCGGTGGCGGTCAAGAGCCCGACCCCCGGCACCTCGGAAGCAACCGCTGCGTTCCCGCGTCGTGGGCCGCAAAGGTCGTGAGCTGTTGTTCCACCGTCTGAATGCGGGTTTCGCGCTCGCGGAGCTCCGCGTCGACGAGTCCCAGGGCGGTGCGCAGGTGGACCGGCAGCGGAAGCTCCGCGTCTTCGAGCAGCCGCGGGAGCTGCGTCAGGACGGTCCGCGCCCCCAGGGACAGCGTGACGCCGTGTTCGCGCAGCAGGCCCCGGACGGCAGTGGTGCGGGTCGTCATTCACTGCTGCCGCACGCGCGGTGTAACGCGACGAGCGCTTGCTGCTCAGGACGCTTCGCCGCCCCCGGCACCACCGTCCCGCTGCGGGCCGCCTCCACTAACGCCTCGACGTCGGTGCGACCCGTCTTCTGCCGCCGTACGTAGGGGCGCACATACTGCGCCGGCAGCAGCGACACCTGATGCCCGCAGCGGCGCGCGACCCGTCCCCAGTGATGCGCCATGCCACACGCGTCCATGACGACGTGACTGGCCGCCTGCGTGCGGCAGAACCGTTCGAACTGGCGGCGCGTGAAGCGATGATGGGCCTGGAGGCACCCCCGCCGGTCGGCGACAGCGACTTCGAAGACACTCTTTGCGAGATCAACCGCGACGGTCGTAGGATGCATGATGGTCTCCTCTCCAGTTTGTGGTTTCCGGTCCGCTTGCCACGGCCATGATGCCGCAACAAAGGACCGGGAGGAGTCCAGTCCATGACCAGCTCGCCTCGAGGACGTCCCTGGTCGCTAGGTGAAGCCACGAGCTTCGCTCGCCAAAGGTAAATGGTTTCTTCCGGGGTATGCGCAGCCGGGCTCTTGGCGTGAGTCCGGGGAACCGCCTGCGCGTTTAGCCCGAGACAAACGGCTGGTTGGACCTATCGCGAAAGAAACCGTCTGCCTTTGGCGAGACGAATCCTTCTGTTCTGAGAGCAGCACGGGTGTCCCCCGAGGCGAGCCGGTTTCTGGAGTGATGGGTCCAACCGGTCGTTGCACCGGGTTTACGCGGGAATGTGACCCGCGGCCTCGTCAACGCGGCCGACTAGCGCAGCAGCTTGCGGGCCTTCTTGAACACGTCGGCGAGCATCGGCGGCGTCAGCTTTCCGGTGCTGGTGTTCTGCTGACTCGGATGGTAGGACGCCACCAGCGCTGGACCGTGACCGTCGGTGTCGGTATAGACCAGCCCATGCGCGAAACGCGGCCGCGGGCGTGGCGCCACGCCTCGAGTCGACATCACACGCCAATACGCGTCGAACGCCACCTTGCCGAGCGTCACGACCACCTGCACGCGCGTCAGCGCCGTCAGCTCGGCTTCGAGAAAGGGCTCGCAATTGCGAATCTCGCGCGGGGTCGGCTTGTTCTCGGGCGGGGCGCACCGCACCACCGCGTTGATGTAGGCATCGGTGAGCTTGAGCCCGTCCCTCGCGTGCTGGGTGGTCGGCTGGTTGGCGAACCCGGCACCATGCATGGCTCGCATCAGAAAATCACCTGATTTGTCACCGGTGAACACGCGGCCGGTTCGGTTCGCGCCGTGCGCGGCCGGGGCCAGTCCGATGACGAGCATCCGCGCCCGCCGTTCGCCGAATCCCGGCACCGGCCGTCCCCAATAGGTGTCGTTCCGAAACGCGGGCCGTTTCTGTCGCGCCACGCGTGCACAATACGCCCGCAGTCTCGGACAGCGCTGACACGAGATGACCTGGCGTTTGATACTCGAGATCGACATCGCGACGTCGGGACGGAATTAGCGGGGGCTTGCGGACCGAGATTGTTCGAACGCGTCAGCTTGTTCGTTGGCGTGATAAGAGCTGCGGACGAGCGGGCCCGACTCGACGTGGCGGAAGCCGAGCCCGAGGGCGCGTCGTCGGAGCTCGTCGAATTCATCGGGATGGTAGTAGCGAGCGACGGGCAGATGCGCGAGTGACGGGCGGAGATACTGACCGATGGTCAACAGCTGGCAGCCGACATCGCGTAGGTCGGTCAGCGTCTCGATCAGCTCGTCGGGCGACTCGCCGAGGCCGACCATGAGGCCGGACTTCGTCGGCGTCGCCGGCCGGTAGCGGCGGGCCCGCTCGAGCAGTCGCAGGGCCCATCGATAGCGGCCACCCGGTCGTGCCGTGCGATACAGCCGCTCGACGGTTTCGAGGTTGTGATTCAGAATATCCGGACCGGCGTCCAGCACGGTGTGTAGGTCACCGGCACGATCGGAGAAATCGGGGATAAGCACTTCGACGCGGCATTCCGGCGCCTGAGCGCGCACGGCGCTGATCGTGGCGGCGAATGCAGACGACCCGCCGTCGGCAACGTCGTCGCGATCGACCGACGTGATCACGACATGCTGAAGACCGAGCGCGCCGACGGCTTCCGCCACCCGCTCCGGTTCGCCGTCATCGAGGACCTGTGGGGTGCCGTGGACGACGTTGCAGTAGCCGCACGACCGCGTGCAGACGTCGCCCAGGATCATGAAGGTCGCCGTGCCGTGGTTCCAGCACTCACCGATGTTGGGGCAGTTCGCCTCCTCGCAGACGGTGTTGAGCGACAGTGTCCGCATCAGCCGTTTGAGTCGGAGATACTCGGGGCTGCCGGGCGCGCGCACGCGGAGCCACGGCGGCTTGGTCCCGCGCGGGAGCGTCGCCGAACGAGGCCGTCGTCCGCGGATGAGCGAGACCGGCACCGCGGGGGTCATGGTCGTGTGGCTGTCATCGATGTTGTCGATGTTATCGTGGGGCCCGCATGACGTCCACTGAACGCCTGTCCATCACTTGGCTGGGCCATAGCACGTTCTTGGTGCGCACACCCGGCGGGACACGGCTGCTGTTCGACCCCTGGCTGCTCGACAATCCGTCCTGTCCGGACGAGTGGAAGCGCACGCCGCCGAAGGTCGATCTCGTGCTGGTGACCCACGGGCATGCCGACCACATGGGCGACGCGGCGCGTGTCACTCGGGCAAGTGACGCTACGCTCGTCGGCATGGTCGAACTCTGTCGCTGGCTGCAGCGCCAGGGAGTCCGACGCGTCGAGCCGATGAACATCGGTGGAACGATTACCCAGCATCGACTTCGGATTACGTTGGTTGAGGCTCGGCACAGTAGCGCGTGGCTGGAAGATGGGCGGCCAGTGTATCTCGGCGCGCCGGCAGGATTCGTCGTGACGCTGGAGGACGGCCGCACGCTGTACTTCGCTGGCGACACCGATGTATTCGATGGCATGCGCCTCATCCGGGAGCGATACGCGCCCGAGATCGCGTTCCTGCCGATCGGCGACCGATTCACGATGGGGCCAGCGGGCGCCGCCATGGCGTGCGACCTGCTCGGTGTGCGTCAGGTAGTGCCGATGCACTACGGCACGTATCCCGCGCTGACCGGAACGCCGACGGCGCTGCGGAAGCGCATCGGTTCCCACATCGAGGTGCTCGAGCTCCGCCCGGGCGAAACAGCCGAATAGAGCCCGTCTCCCTCTATAATGCGGCCGATGAACGAGACAGCGAAGGGGGATAAACAGTTCACGCTTGGCGATGCGCAGCAGCTCCTGCCGACGGTTCGCGAGCGAACGTCCGACGCGGTCGAGCGAGCCGAGCGCCTGTCGAAGACCCGCGATGATCTTTCGGTCGGCGATCCGCGCCGAACGGAGATGCTGGCCCAGCTCAATGAGGTCGTGGCGATCTGGACCCGCGAAATGAACGCGCTGGGTGTCGTGGTGAAGGGGCTGTGGCTTGTTGACTTCGACAACGGTGACGGTTATTACTGCTGGAAATATCCGGAGCCGGCGGTCACTCACTATCACGGGTACAACGACGGTTTTGGCGGTCGGATGAAGATTGTTTGACACTAAACGGGGCTGCGCCCCGAATCCCCGCGTCCGCTGCGCGGGGATTCCGAAGGCCCCACTCCGCGCCCGCGAGGCGCGCCGTGCGCGCCGTGCGCGCCGTGCGCGCCGTGGCCATGCCTTGATCCCGGGCCTGATGGCCGTGTATTCTGGGCCGGCGAACTATGTTGTCGTATTCGGAGGAATGAATGGCCTATTCGATTACTGAGCCCTGTGTCGGCACGAAAGACACCGCTTGTGTCGACGTCTGTCCCGTCGATTGCATCCATCCGCGCAAGGACGAGGAAGCTTTCGAAGCCGAAACGATGCTTTATATTCACCCCGACGAATGCATTGACTGCGGCGCGTGCGTGCCCGCGTGTCCCGTCGAGGCGATCTTCGAGAACGATGAGGTGCCGGATCAGTGGCAGAGTTTCTGCGAGACCAACGCACAGTGGTACGAGGGTAAGTAGTCACGTCCCGACTGCGCTAACGACGCCGACGGCAATCATATGGGTCTTATCGATCATAGCTTCGAAGACAACTTCATCACGACGAATCTGGACCGGGTCCTCAATTGGGCGCGGCAGTCGTCGCTGTGGCCGATGGGATTCGGGCTCGCCTGCTGTGCGATTGAGATGATCGCGACGTCGACGTCGCGCTACGACATTGCCAGATTCGGGGCCGAGGTGTTCCGCGCGTCGCCGAGGCAGTCCGATCTGATGATCGTCGCCGGCACGGTCACCAAGAAGATGGCCCCGGTGCTGCGACGACTCTACGACCAGATGCCGGAGCCGAAGTGGGTGATATCGATGGGGAGCTGCTCGAACGCCGGTGGGCCGTTTCCCACCTACAGCGTGCTGCAGGGTGTCGACAAGGTCGTGCCGGTCGACGTCTATGTATCAGGATGTCCACCGCGTCCGGAGGCGTTGCTCTACGGGCTCATGCGGCTCCAGGACAAGATCCGCAAAGAGAGCACCGTCCTCCGCAAAGAGCGGGTCATCATGGTGGGTCAGTCGGAGCCGACCCTCGTCGAGGATCGGGGGTAGGTCGACGTGCTGTTCTTGGCCAAGTTCTTTCGCACCGTCTTTCTTGTTGACCTCCTCAAGGGGCTCTGGCTTACATTGAAATACACGCCCCAGCCGGCGTTCACGTTCCAGTATCCCGAGGAGCGCCGCCCGGTCGCGCCTCGTTTCCGGGGCTTACTCCGTTTGCAAGTTGAACCGGAAACCGGAGCGCAAACCTGCATCGTCTGCGACCAGTGCGCGAAGGTGTGCCCCGACGACCTCATCAACCTCGGTGGTCATCGCGAGCCGGGTCACAAGATCAAGGTGCTGGACTATTTCGACTTCAACTTGTCGCGCTGCTCCTTCTGCGGACTCTGTGCAGAAGTCTGCCCGACCAAGCCGGTGAAAGCGCTCATCATGAGCGAGGATTTCGAACTCGGCACCTACAGTCGAAACTCGCAGATCCTGCGCGTCGACGAGATGTACGACGGCGTCCCGATCGAGCCGTACAGCCGATAGGCCACTTCACCCCGCGGACCCCGGCCACCTTGCGCTCGTCTGACTGATGGGGCATAGTTTGTGGAACGACTTGACCTGTCCACGCCCGCGATTCGACCAATCGTGGGGGCGTCCCGGATTCGGCTGGAGGAATCGCATGCGTGTCGGTGGCATCGGTGTCAGAGGCATTCTTCTGATACTGGCGGTAGCTGCGGCCACGCCGATCGTCATCGGTGCCCAATCGACGCCGTCCGCCAGCAGCGAAGTTCGCCTGCAACTCGCCGACCTGCTGTTCGACGACGAGCGCTATTGGGAGGCGCTGACGGCATACGAGGGGGCGAAGGACGGGGCGAAACCCGAGCAACTCGTGCGGGCCACGGGCGGGCTGCTCCGCTCGCTGCTGCAAGTCGCCGAATTCTCGCGGGCGTACCAGGAAGCTCAGTTCCTCGACAGCCTCGACGCCACGAGTCCCTACTACCGCTCGCTCTATGCGCAGGCCCTCTGGGCGTTTGGCCTCTTCTTGGAGGCGGAGCGCGTGTACGACGACGTGCTCGCCGTCGAGCCCGGCAATACGGCCGCGCGGCACGGCCTCGGCCGTAGTTTGGCCGCCCGCGGTCGCCTCGAGGAGAGCGTGACCGAGCTGGAGGCGGCGATCGCCGGTGAAGACCGCGCTGAGTATTTCCACACGCTTGGGACGGTGTACCGAAAAATGCATCGGTACAACGACGCCGCGGACGCGCTGGAGAGCTACATCAACCGGCTTCCGCAGGTGCGCACCAGCGAGAAGACCGACTGGACGCGCTCGGAGGTGCGGTTCCTCCGCTCGTTCGGCGACCGCACGCCGCTTCAGATGTCACCAGAGCAGCGTGACCAGGTCCACACGATTCCGTTCCGGCTGCAGCGCGACAAGGTCATCGTCCGCGCTCGGGTGAACGGGACCGATCCGATGGATCTCGTGATCGACACGGGTGCGGAGCAGATGATGATGTCGAAGCCGGCGGCCCAGCGGGTCGGCGTGCGACCGATTACCAATACGCTCAGCGCCGGCGTCGGGCGTGTCGGCCTGCGCGGTCTCGAAACCGGTCGCGTCGACACACTCGAGGTCGGAACGCTGCACATCTCGAACGTGCCGGTGATTATCAAGAACCCGCCGCTAAGCGGTCTTCCGGATACGCGGAGCGAAAACAGCTTCTCTCCGTTGGCATTCGGGCTCTCGACGATCATCGACTACAAGAACCATCACATGATCGTCGCGCGGGACCTGCCGGCTGAGCCGGCGGATATCGAAATGCCGATGCGGTTCCACCGTCTCGCGATGGTGCGCGGCGTCATCAATGGCGAGCACCCGAAGAGCTTCATCGTCGACACCGGTGGTGAGGTCATCTCGATCAGCTTGGGCACCGCCAACAGCTTGGGGATGGTGCCGGTGCGCCACATCCCCTTGCGCGTCTACGGCACATCCGGGTGGGATCAGGATGCGTTCTTGCTGCCGGGGGTCCACCTGGCGTTCGATCGCGTGGAGTACGACAATTTCTCCGTCGTCGTGCTCAACCTGCATCGCCCGAGTGCCTTGCTCGGGTTCCACATCGGTGGGATCATCGGCCACAAGTTCCTGAGCAACTATCGTGTCGGGCTCGACCTGACCGACAGTGTGGTTCGCTTGACGGAGCTCTAGCTAGTGCTCCGTGCGGGCACGTAGAAACGCGCCGACCGAGTCGCGTAGCTCCGATGGTAGGTCATCGTTCCGGAGCGACGCGAGCAGCGACACTGTCGACCGACCGGTGGCAAGGTGTTCATCCAGCTCCGCTCGCGTCTCCTCCGACAGGCGTCCGTCGAGGTAGTGGGCCAGAACGTCCACCACCCTACAGCACGAGTCGCCTCCCGGATCAGAAGTCAAATCCGATCCACAGCTGAAAGCGCATGTTTCGGAAGACGTCACTGCCGCGCGTCCGACCCTCCCGCACCGCCTCCGCTGCGAACACCACGTCTTCCCACTCTCGGTTGAACATCGTCAGCCACGACCAGTCGAAATGCACGGGGAACCCGATGGCAAACGTGGTGAGGCCGAGGCCGTAGGAGGCGCGCGCGTTGTTGAGGCGGAACCCGCTCACGGAGACCGGATCCCCGAATACCTGCTCGGCCAGCCTAGTTTCTGGGTTGAGGCGGAATCCGGTCACGGCGCGGACGAGGATCGGGTCGCTCGACCAGGCGTTGAGCGGCTGTCCATCGAATCCGGCGACGCCGAAGTTGAAGAAGAAGGTGCCGCGGATGCCGCCCAACACGCCGATCGGCGTCAACATCGCTTCGATGAGCGGGAAGCGCAGCTCCGCGTTGCCGAAGAATGATTTGTGACCGATGAACTGCAGGTAGTCGTACCCGCGCATCTCCGATAACCCACCAAAGAAGGTGAAGTCTGGGAACTCACCCCAGCTCTTGAAGCCGCGGCCCCGGAACGCCAACACGCCGTTCTCGGCGATGCGCAGGTAATACCTCGCATCGAAATTCAACGACTGCCGTGACAGGAAGCTGCCCATCGGGGGCGCATACTCGTAACCGAGCATGAGGGTGTTGCCTGACACCGGGCCGTACTCCCTGAACACGGTCGTCTCCTGCACGAATCGCACGCCCAGCGGTGCGAAATTGCCGTTCCGGAAGAGGGTGGTGCCGAACTGTTGTTGTTGGAAGGCGTCCGATTGTTGCTGCAGACGGTCGTTGGCGAACGTCTCCTGGAAGTTGAAGACGCCAGCAGACACCTCGAGTCGTCGGAAGCGGTCGAAGGGGTAGATGCCGGACAGGCTGCCGCCCTGCTGTCGCCGCGTCGCGATCGCATCGTCGCGGCTGAGGTAGCCGAAGCTCGAGCCGAACGTCTGGCCCGGCAGGTAGCCGAAGAAGAACTGCTCGGACGAGAAACCCTGGAGCGCGAACTGGAAGCGGCTGGACAGGTTGGTGTACGACCCGCCGAAGGTGCGGTACTGCGAGATCGAGTAGATGTACACGTCGAACCGTTGGTCTCCCGTGATGTCGGCGAACGAGATCTGCGTGTTACCCAACACGTCCCCGTTGTTGGTCACGCCGACGCCGAACCCGGGCCTGGTCTCCAGGTACATATTCTCGAACCGACCCTTGCGTCTCGTGTTGTCGACGTTGAGGGTGTGCGTCAGCGGCGCTTGGAAGTCGATGGTCGGGCCCGGGGCGCCGAAGTCGCTCGTGTGCGCGGTATAGAGCGGCTGGTCATACTCGATCGTGTGCAGCCCGTATTCGGCCTTGTAGTAGGTAATGAAGCCAATACGCTGCTTGTCCGAGTCTCGGTCGGGCGCCAAGACGACCGGATTGACGACAACGGTCGCGTTATCGGTCAGTTGCTGGAGCTCGCCGTTCTCGATATCGAGCGTCCAGATATTGAAGATCTCGCCGTCGCGCGCCGTCTCCGGCTCGATCGGTTGGGTCGGATCGACCGCGGTCGACGCGAATACGATCGTGTGGTCGTCGAGAAACTGTCCCCCGGCCTCGTCGTGCGTGCCAAAGGTCAGCTGCGTGCGCTCACCGGTCTCAAGGTCGAATCGGAACAGCTTGTTGTTCCCACTGACGCGCGACATGTGGATGATGAAGCTTCCGTCTGGGGAGTAGAACGGGGCGTAGTCGGCGAAGTCGCTGTTCGTCAGGTTGGTGACTTCGTATGTGTCGAGGTCAATCTCATAGATGTTGCCAATAGCCCGATTGAGCGCCGAAAAGACGACCGTTCGTCCATCGGGTGAGAAGTCGGGCGACTCCGGTTCGTCGACCATGTCAAGCTGGATGAGCTCTTCGATTTCTTTGGTGACGACGTTTTGCACCACGAGCGCCTTGTGCTTCCCCCGGCGCACCATGTACGCAACCTGGTCGCCCGTCGGTGACCATGACATCCAGGGGACGGTGATCCAGCGCTGACCCGGAGGCGGGATGTACTCGAAGCCGAAGTTCTGGTTGAAGCCCTCCGTGAGGTTGTCGATCACTTCCCCGGTCCGCGTCGACAGCAGCACGATGTCCGACTCGCGGTCCTTGCGGTTGCTCGCCATCGCCGCCACGATTTCGCCAGTCGGCGAGGCTTCGATCGAATAGACGACCGGGTAGCGGCTCCGGAGCGGATCCGGCGCCAGGTTACGGCCGTAATCAGCCGGCCGTTCTTTGTCGCGAAACGCCTCGAATCGGTCGTCGAGATACGACTTGAAGGCGTCATCGAAGTCCTCAGCCTCGAGGTCGAACGCCTCCTCGTAGGGATCTTCGCCGCCGCCGATGGCGTTGCGTCGCAGCGCGAAGAGGAACTGCCGGATGCCTTCTCGGCCCCAGCGTTCTTCGATGAATTCGAAGACGGCGTGACCGAGGTTGTAGACGACGCGGCCGCTCGCGAAGCCGCCGTACTGCTGGAATTGGGTCATCGACGGAACGATGTCGGAGACCGCCACGTCACGCACTTCCATGAGGTCGAGCGGCCGCCACACACCGGCCATGTAATCTGAGAGCCCTTCGTCGACCCAAAGCGGGACCGTGTTGCGAATGATCGAGCGCGGAATGATGTCGAACTCGAAGATGTGGGTCAGCTCATGCACGATCAGACGGTACAGGCCGTCCGGCGGCTCGTCGATGGGGAGGACGATGCGGTTCCGAGCCGGTTCGGCGAACGCTCCCACCCCCTCGGGGATGGCACCCGGCATCAGATTCTGCTGTTCAAATTCGCTGTGGGTCTTGTAGACGAGGAGCGGAACGATGAATGCGAGGTCGTGGCGGAGGTCGGCGCTGATCTGCTGGTAGGCGCTTTCGGCGTAGCTCGCGACCCGTTCGAGATGCTCCTCGAGCTCCGGATAGTAGTAGATTTCAAAGTGGTCCGTCGTGTAAATGTGCCACTCGAACTTGTCGTACTTGACCCGGTTCTTGCCGTAATACGGCACGATGCCGAACTGGGCATAGGATGTCGCCGTGAGTGAAAGCCCCCAGAGGGCGAGTACGGTCGTGATTCCCCATCGGGGTCGGCGTCCAAATCGGCGGCGTGTCATGACAACACCTCACGGCGGCCAGCGGGTCCATCGGCCCGTGGTGACGCGTCTCTCCGGCCGCGCCGGATGGCTCGCTCCGGACACCGGGTCAGCCGGGAATCGCGAGACTCGGGACTGGTCACCACGAACGACAATGGCAGGGCTGGCGCGTACTCCTCATCGCATCTTACTGACATACAGCCAGTGGCGAAAGTCGCGCTGCATTCGACCAGCGAAGCATCCCGCCTGGCTGCGTTGCGGCTCACGTACGGATCCCCAAGAAGCAAGGAACATGCCTGTGTTTTCTTGAGAAAATGTGGCGTCGGCGTCTCCCACCGAGTGCGTGAGCGACTTCTCGAGAGGACAGCGGGAAAAAATACCTGCCGCACACCGAGTGTTGTAACGGACAGGGGCTCTGACGAGGCCAGGGCTGGCATCTGGCGGAAAGGGTATGGCACGGGAGAGCGACACGTCGCTCGAGGCCGAGGTGCTGCGGCACGTGAATAGTCTGTACGGCCCGCCGACGCAGAAGACCTCGTGCAGGACACATACGTGAAGGCCGTGCGGTTTGCCGATCGATTCGCATCGGGCACGAACCTCAAGGCCTGGCTCCATACGATCCTCCACAACACGTTCTTGAACCAGCGGCGGCACGCCGTACGTGATCCCGTGGCCATAGATAGTGAAGCGGTGGAGTCGGCGGCGGCGTCGTCGGAGGATCTGATGCTGCGGCGGACGCTTGACGTCGACCTGCAGGCGGCCATTGACGCGCTGCCGGAGGCGTTTCGCCAGGCGGTATGGCTACGCGACGTCGAGGAGTTTTCGTACGCGGAGATTGCCCGGATGCTGGACGTTCCGCCGGGTACGGTGATGTCTCGCATCTCACGCGGACGGCGGTTGCTGGACGACCATCTGGTGAAGGCCGCGCCGCCGACATGCGGGCTTCGTGTCGTTCGAGGGTAACTGAGGTCGAATAATGACGAGCTGCAACGATGTAGACCGCGTGATGACGCCGTTTGTCGACGGTGACCTCGCAGCCAATGAAGCGGGGGAGGTCGAGCGCCACCTCGTAGCCTGTCCAGAGTGCCGGGAGCGGTCGGCTGCCGAGCGCGTGGCCCGCGATCTGGTACGTTCGCGCGCGGCTGAGCTCGACCCGCAGGCGCCGATGGGGTTGAAGGTCCGCTGCGCGGCGTCGATGCCTGTCCGTCCGGCCGATCCGGCGACGAACACCGACTCGGCTTGGTCACGCAGGGTTATCGGCTGGGTGCTCTTGTCGGTCGAGGCGACGGTGCTCCTCGCCCTCGGCGGCGTCTTCGTCGTGGGACAACACGAGCGTCTCGAGGCGGCATTCATAGCGCAGCTCGCACTCGACCATGACCGTTGCTTTGGCGCCCACGGCGACACGACGGACGACTTCGGGCGCCGCGAGGCGGAGGCAACGCTGGTCGACGGCGGGTGGAACGTGGCCGTACCAGACGAATCGATCGATTTCAATCTCGTCGATGCGCGGCGGTGCCTGCATGACGGCGGCGACATGGTTCATCTCTTGTGTGAGTGGCCCGGGCAGCCGGTGTCGCTCTTCCTCGTCCCAGGTCGTCGCGGGTCTGAGGCTTCGCTTGAGATCATGGGGCTGGACGCAGTAACCTGGGGTCGCGACGACTGGAGCTACGTCCTGGTGGCCAAGGGTGGGCCGGTGGATCTTGGCCACGTCGCCGCCTACGTGCAGCAGTACACCGACTAGCGGCACTTTTGCTACGGGCCGCCAAAACAGGAGCACAGGATGGTGACCAAGCGGTGGATCGCGGCGGTCGGGGTGGCCGCGGCTCTCGGATTTCTCACGTTGCCGGTCACGCCGAGCTTCACGATTGAAGGGATGTCCTGGGTGTCCCCGTTCGCTCTGGTTGAGAGCGAAGTGGCCGCCGCCCAAGCGTGCGACGCCGACGCCAAGCCGGCTCCGCTCGACTACACGCTTCGAGACATCCATGGCAACGAAGTCAGCCTCGCCGCGCTCAAGGGCAACGTCATTCTGCTGAACTTCTGGGCGACGTGGTGCGGGCCCTGCAAGATCGAGATTCCATGGTTCGTCGAGTTCCAGGCGAAGCACAAGGACGACGGTCTCGTGGTGCTTGGTTTGTCCGTCGACGACACCCCCGAACAGATCAAGCCGTTTGCCGCCGAATTCCAGGTGAACTACCCGATGCTCGTCGGTCTCGGGCGTGAAGACTTTCAGGAGGCCTACGGTCCGGTGTGGGGACTTCCGATCACCTTTGTCATCGATCGTGACGGCACCCTCTGCCGTAAACACATCGGGATCGCGACAAAAGAGGCGTTCGAAGACGATCTCGCAGCGCTTCTTTAATTTAAGACGGGGCCCCAGGCCCCATCTTAAATAAGCCCTGTAGTATTATTCCCACATGCTCAAGGGATTCGAGCACGCCCAGCTTGCCTGCGGCTGCCGTGTGCGATTTCGTGAAGGCGTTCAAGGCAGCCCGGTCACGGTGGTGATCGACCGGAAGAGCTCCGCGTGCCAAATGTCGGTGCACGTGGGCGGGATGGCGGTCTACGACCATCGCGAAGCCTTGAGGCCGTCCACGCGGCTCATGCCGCCGGCGGCAGGCGAATACGAAGAAGAAGGCTAGCCGGGCGACAGGGCTCGGGGCTGCAAGCCCCGTCTCATGTTAGTTCGCGAGCCCGCCGGCGTCCTCCGACACCGTCAAGTCCAACGTCGTCGTCTCGCCCGGGACGATGGTGGCCTCGATTCCGATCGCGGCAATCGCTTCAAATAGCTCGCGCTCGTAGAGTTCACCGGTGTAGAGGTCCTCGACGGTAGCGACGAGATACCGGCCCCGCGGCAGGCCAGCCATGTCATACCGCCCGTTGAGGTGAGGATAGACGAGCTGGAGGTAGCGACTGCCGGGGTGACGGAGAGCGCCACCACCGCGCGATCGGTGACGGGGTTCCCAGCCGTATCGGTAATGAGGCCGGTCAAACGACTCGTTTGGTCGGTCAGGATGATCCGGACGTCGATGTAGCTGTCGTCTTGGACCAGGTCGAGCGGGTTGTCGGTGATGTCTCGGCCACGGTGCAGCACGCGGTCCAGGTCCATGGCGCGGGGACCTCGGTGACTCGGATCACCCGTTCGCCGTCTGGACTATCGAACAGAAACCGCCCGTCGCGAGCCGTGCGCGTCGTGCTGACGCCCCGTGAGAGTGTGCCGTCGGCCATCGGCGCGCTGATCCAGATGTTCGATAGATCGGACGGGATCGGCGTTCCAACCTGAGGCTTGAGCTCAAGCTGACCCTCGAGTCGAGTTCCCCGATTGAGGGAGAGCGTGAGATTGGTCAGGTCGCTCGATTCGACGGTCACCTGAAACGTCCCAAACAGCGGCGCGAGAGCGGAGTAGTCGCTTGCTTGTGCGTGGATGTGGTAATTCCCTGGCGGGACCTGGGCGAACTCGAATTGCCCGTCCGGATGAACTCGTGCCGTCAAGCTCGGACCAAGGCTCACGCCGCGTCGAGACTCCGGGCTGAGCGTCACGGCGCCGGAACGCAGGTCGGCGGTGTCCGGGGCGAGCAGTTGACCCACGACCCGGAGCGCCTGGATTGGTCGGATCGGGAAGTCGACGTCGGTGACCGAGCCGTTGTGGGCGACACGCAGGCGTTCGGCCGCCCCCGCGGCTGTCGTGCCCGGGTAGAACGTGTGGGGCCAAGATCGGCTCGCCGAGGGAGTTCACCATGGCGTCGGATGCCGGGTCGAACGCGCCAACGTAGTAGCTCCAGGGCGGGAGTCCGGTGAGGCGATACGACCCGTCGGCATTTGTCTGTGCGACGCTAAAGGGGAGGAGAATACGCTGTTCGCCCTGCAGTTGCGGACGCAGCGCCTCGACCTCGGCGAATTGCATCGGGTTTCCAGCCGCATCGACAATGATGCCAGAAATGGTGCCGCCGCGTCGCAGGGCGAAGTCCGCGGCCTCGACGAAATCGCCCGCCGCCAGGTCCACAACGGCGCCTGGGTCGAGCGCAAACCGTTGACCATAGCGGCGCCGCTCCACAAACCCGATTGCACTGGCGCGGATTTCGTACGTCGCCTCGGTGAGCCCGGACACCTCGTAGATGCAGCCGTCGTCAGACACACCGACCTGCTGCCAGCCGGTCTCGAGGTTGGTCAGTACGACCGACCGCCCCCTCGATCGGGGTACCGGTCTTTGCGTCGATGACCTGGCCGGTGACGACGGCGCTTTGCCGTATCGCTGTGGAGGAGCGGGCGTGAAGCTGGGGAGCGAGCGGAGCGACGCCGACAACCAGCAACCCGGCTGTCCGCGCAACCAGCGACACGGTGGTCTGCGCGACTCGCCGCCGGCGCGGTCCGGCGTGGCGCACGAACACCATGACAGATATGATATCAGCCCCGAGCCTAAAGAACGGCCCTCGCGCGAGAAACGAGGACGCGCACAGCGCCCTCCAGCCGGCACGGAGTGGGGCATGGAGCCCCCACGAGTGCCGGCGGGGGACTTGGGGCCGCAGGCCCCGTCACAGACTAGAGAGGTAACCGATGTCTCAACTGTCGTCCGAGATCGAAGTCGGTTGTCCCTGCTGCGGGTCGACGCTGGTCGTGGACGTCAACCTACGCCGCGTCGTGTCCCATCGTGAGCCCGAGCGCGACGACAAGCCGGCGCTCGAGGACGCTCACCAGATACTCGACGCCGAGGCTGCGCGTCGTGAGGCGATCTTTAAACAGTCCGTGGCCGATCAGAAGGGGCGCAGCGATGCGCTGTCAAAGCGCTTCGAGGAAGCGCTCAAGCAAGCCAAGACCGAGCCGGTCACGAGGCCCGATCGGGACTTCGACCTCGACTAGCCACTAGCTACGTCCACTCTCATGCCGCGGTACTGGGTTGGCACATCGGGCTATAACTATCCCGAGTGGAAGGGGTCGTTCTACCCGGAGAAGATCTCGCAAAAGAAGATGCTCCCGTACTATGCGGAGCGTCTCGACACCGTCGCTCGGTGTCAGCTGGACCGCGCGCGTAGTCGGGGATGCGGCCCCGGCTCCAGCGTTGCAGCGAGGGAAGCAGGCGCTCGAGGAGCACACGGGAGGCCGAGCTGTCGCCAGATTTCGCGCGTTCAAGCACTTCGACCGACGAGTCGTAGAGGTGTTCGTTGTGCTCGGAATCGCTCGTCATCTCATGCTCACCGGCCATGCGGTGTAACTATGGCCAACCACGTGCTCCGGTGACAACTGCGGCGGCAAGTGTACGGATGGGCCCACGGGCGGAGGCCCCGCGTCGATCTGCTGACGAATGAAGTCGACCGCCCGCTGTTCGGCCCAGTATCCGTCGAACCCCGCCCGCGGCGGTGCGAAGAACCCGCAGTGTCCGCCATGAGGGCTGATGGCGGTCGTCACGCGCGGGTTGGCGGTGATCGCTTCGTGCGAAAACTGCTCGGGCGGAACGAACGGATCATCAGCGGCGCTGATGATAAGCGTCGGGACGACCACGCGGTCGATCACGCGAAGACTGCTGGCGCGGTAGTAGTAGTCCGCGGCGTCGTCGAATCCGTGATGCGGGGCGGTAAACGCCTCGTCGAAGCCGCGCACCGTCCGAATGTCGTCGAGGGCATCGAGGTTGAATCGACCGGGCAGGGCGCGGGCTTTGCGTCGCATGCGGCCCTTCAGGTTGCGCACGAAGTTCCATTCGTACAGCGCGTTTTCGCGGCGTTCGAGCGCGTCGACGCATCGAGACAGATCCATGGTCGGCGATATGGCGCAGACCGCGCGGAGGGCCGCCGGCGGCTGGTCGCCGTAGTCACCGGCGAGCTTGAGCCCGACATTGCCTCCCAAGGAGTAGCCGACAACGCCGATCGCTCGCAGCCGGTCGACCTCGATCAGCTCACCGATCACCGCGTCGGGGTCAGCCGACAACCCCGAGTGATAGAGCCCCTGGGATAGATGCTCCGTGTCGCCGCAGTTCCGCTGATTGAGGAGCACCACGTTGAGGCCGGCGCGGAATGCTTTGTCGGCTATGCCGTGCATGTAATGCGCGCGGCTCGACCCCTCGAGACCATGCAGGGCGAGCAGTGTCGGGCGCGACGACGGCGGCGACTGCCAGTGACAATGCGCGAGGACACGGGCATCCGGCGCGACATCGAAGTACCGCCGCACCGGTGGCGGCAGATGGGGGAAATATCGTTGTCGACTCCAGGTGTAGAGGGTCATCCGATGGCCGCCGTCGAGGCCGAGGGCCGGCACGAAATCGTCGTTCATGATCGATCGACTCATCGGAAACAACAGATCAGGGTGCCAGGAAGCGGTGCTCAGCGCAAGGGCGCGCACGTGCGCGCCCCGCGGCCACGGAGTGGGGCGGAGGGCCCCCACGAGTGGCCGCGACGGGGTTCGGGGCAGTCAGCCCCGTCTATCTAATGAACGCCAGCCGGCCGTCTGTCCGCAGGTCATAGACGCCGAACGAGCCCTGTTGGTGCACCAGTGGGAGATCGATCGCGTGCTCGGTGATCAGGTAATCCAGGTGATAGCGCCGTGCGAGCCGACGCGCCCGTGGCGGATCAAGCGTAGAAAAATCACC
Source organism: Vicinamibacterales bacterium (assembly GCA_963662965.1). Lineage (GTDB taxonomy): Bacteria > Acidobacteriota > Vicinamibacteria > Vicinamibacterales > UBA8438 > DTWD01. The sequence goes on from OY759970.1 coordinate 3,803,986, forward strand.
GAGCTCAGCGATGCGACTGGAGACGCGATTGGCAATGTCGCTGGAATAGATGGCGATGCCGATGTCCTTGATCTCCTCGAGGTACACATCCCGGTTGCTTGCCGCGCGGACGCTCGAACCGTACCGCCACGCGTGTCCGGGGTCGACGAGGAAGTGCGTGCCCACGGGTCGCTCGCCGGCCCACCGCATCACGGCGGTCCATTCAGTGGCCGGGAGGTCGACCTCGACAAACGGGTGGGCGCCGCGCTCGACGTAGGTGACGTAGCCGCCTCGTGCCAGCGCCGCCACGACCACGAGCGCAACGGCGGCGTACCGGACGTTGACGCGCCGCGTACGCGCCGCGGCGCCAAGTGGGCTCTCGACGACGACCCAGACGGCATAGGCGACGGCCACCAGATCGAGAAGCCAAAAGATACGACTGAACTGCAGCTGCACGATGAGCGCGACCCCCGCGTGCGCCAGCGGCACCGACGCCAGGAAGAGGACGAGCAGCGTCGCGCAGCCGGCAACCAACCCGGTCTCGCGCGGCGTCGCGACTCCAAGGGTCCGACGATAGTCATAGACGGCGGCGATGATCGCGGCCAGGCCGAGATTTGCGAACCAGGTCAGCATCGGCCAGTCGGTCGCCTGCAAGTAATCCTTTGTTTGGAGGAGCGCCGTCCAGGACGGATTCATCACGACGATTTGTTCCCGTAGGGTGCTGACCAGGAGCACCGCGGCCGCGGATGCCACCGCGCCCGCGATCGCCAGAATCGGTTGACGAGACTCTCGGTCCGAGACGAGGGCCGCGATGCCGATCAACACGGCAAACCAAATCGCGGTCGTCGGGTGTAGCAGCATGGCGCCGCCGACCGCGGCAACCGCCGCCCATGTCCGTCCTCTCAGGAACACGGCGACACCGACCAAACCGACGGCGAACGCCAGCTGACGCGGATGCAAATACGCCTCGAGGGTATTGACTGCGGTATCGGGAATCCGGTGACGCAGGGTCAGCGCCGCCGCCAGCGCGGCCACGCCCCACCAGGTCCGGAAGAGCGATCGTCCGATGGAGACCGATGCGACGTAGAGCACCAGGAGCCCAACGAGATAGCTGGCCAGAAAGGCGACGGGGAGGCTCAGGCCGCTGAGCCGGACCGCCGGTGCGAACCAATCGTCGAACGCGAACAGCTGGTTCTGAGCGGCCAGCAGCGGCGCGTCGTGGGGAAAGAGCGACGGGTCCAACCCCTGCTGGACAACCGGAATGTAGAAGGCCTGGTCGGAGACGCCATAGCGATAGCCGCCGACGTTGAGCATGACGAGCAGGCAGAACGCAAGGGCGCCGAGTGCGAGTGCGATCGAACGGAGCATGGAATATGAGCTGTGGTCGACGACCACAGAGTTGTATCGACCGATGGCCGCCTCGCGCCCAGTCGGGCGCGGTCGAACCGTGCAGCGGCGTAAAGGGCGGCCTAGTTCCGGCGGGGGCGCGCTGTGCGCGCCCGGTTCTAGAGTCTAGAGGGTGCCTTCATCGGCCGAAGGTCCATACATCGCGGGCAGCGGCACATCGCGCAGCCGCAGATAGACCGTCAGCTGGCCACGATGGTGGATCAGGTGGTTCAGCATGAAGTACCGCAACATGACGATGCGTGGCGCCGTCATCACGATCGTCGTGCCGCGCGTGAGCGTCCACGGCGCCATGAGCTCCCCGTCAAGCCGCCCGCTCAGCAGCCCGCGGGCGCGCGCGGCATGCTGGTCGAACGCGTGTAGCACCGCGTCCGTGCTCGTCGGCGCGTCGGCGGCCTCGGGCTCGGTGTCGAGGTCGAACGACGTTCCAGCCATGACGCGATCAACCCAGACGGGGAGGGCGACGACATGCGTCGCCAGTGCGTAGAGGGTCATGGACCGCTCGTGCGGCCGCCAGGCAAGCGCCGTGTCTGGGATCCGCTCGAGGAGGCGCCGCGTGCTGCCGACCTCGCGGTCGAACTCGGGCAGCAGGAGGTCGATGAGCGGCATGTCACCAGTATGCGACAATGCGCACCGTGCAGCTTCGCGAGGTGAAGGTAGGCTGTTTCGGCGGCGGGACGGGGCTCCCGAGCCTACTCGGCGGTCTCAAGCAGAACCCGTGGCTCAGAGTCAACGCGGTCGTGACAATGTTCGACAGCGGCGGTAGCTCGGGGCAGCTGTGCGACGAACTCGGCGTCTTGCCGCCGGGCGACGTGCTGAAGTGTGCACTGGCGCTCGCGCGGAACGAGGGCGAGGCGGGGCGTCTCCTGCTGTCGCGTTTACCGTCGTTCGAGAACGGGCGACTGGGCGGGCACACGGGCGGCAACCTGCTGCTCTCGATGATGGAGCAGTACAGCGCGGCGATTTCGTCTCGGTGGTCGACGGGCTGCGCGCGCTGCTCGATTGCAACGGTCGCGTCCTCCCGGTCAGCGTCGAACATGCGACGCTGTGTGCGGAGTACGAAGACGGATCGCGGGCGACGACCGAGGTCGGCGTCGATCAGGAGCAGGCCGAGGGCCGTCGGATCGCGCGGATCTCGCTCGACCCGGAGCCCAACGTCCATCAAGCCGTGTCCGAGGCGATTCGTTCGTTCGACGTTGTCATTGCGAACGACGCCGAACCTGCGGTCGAGGTGCTCGCGCGGTATGCGGTGGAACAGAAGGACATTCTTCCGGTCGGTGACATTCCCGACGGCTGCCAGCTCGTCACCGGTCACTTCTGGCAGGGACAGATTGCACGGCACGCGCGCCGGCGACTTGCCTATGCCGTCTGGAGCGTGCTGGCGCAGCGACTGCTGCACTAGTGGCCTACCGCTTGCGCGTTTGCCTTGCGGTCTTGCGCCGCGGTGTCTTCGTCGCCGCTTCCTGACGCGCAAGAATCTTCTCGGCGGCGCGCTCGATCACCTGCCGAATGAGGGCGGCGGCGCGTCCGCGGCCGGCGCTGGTGGCCGGTCGGCCGGTGACCCAGAGATCCGGCATATCGTCGGCGAGGATGTCGTCGAAGTCGCCCTCGGTCTTGACGCTGAGCGGGGCGAACTCGGTGATGTCGACCGGGCCGGACCAGAAGTCGGCATGCTTGATCAGCAGCCAGTTGCGACCGCGTTCCCTGGGCGACGTGCTCGATCGGTCACGCGTTCGCACGAGCACCCACGAGCCTTTCAGCTTGTAGCCGTCGAGCGAGAACTTCAGATTGCCGCGCACGAGGGCAGCGTCGACATCGTCGACCTCCGGTGTCCACGTTCAGTGATCCCACAGCATGACGATGCCGGCACCGTAGCCTTCGGGGATGACCCCCTCAAAGCTGCCGTAGTCGTATGGGTGGTCCTCGGTCCGGACGGCCATTCGCTTGTCGGTCGATTGCAACGATGGTCCCTTCGGCACGGCCCACGACAGCAGGGCGCCGTTGTGTTCGAGCCGCAGGTCGTAGTGCAGATGGCTCGCCAGATGCTTCTGGACGCAGAAGTAGAGCTCGGGACGTTTCGCCGCGCCGCCGCTTCGCTGCCGCTTGCTCACCGCTCGGTTCCGGCGTCTTCGAGAAGTCGCGCTTGCGACGGTATTCGTCGAGCGGTATAGCCCGCTCATTATGATCCACAATGGTCGACATGCTGACGGCGGTGATCGTCTACATGTCGATTCTCGTACTGATCGGCACGCGGCGTAGTCGCCGCATCAAAACTGGCGACGACTTTCTGGTTGCCGGTCGGACACTCCCAGCCCGGGTCCTCGTCTTCACGTTGCTCGCGACTTGGGTCGGCTCCGGGAGCTTGTTTGGCGGCGCGGGCCTCGGGTATCGGTCTGGGTTTTCGGCGCTGTGGCAGTCGGCTGGCGCGTGGGTCGGCATCGCCTTCGTCTACTTCATCGCGCCGCGCGTCCGACGGATTGCGCAATACACCGTTCCCGACATTCTCGAGCTGCGCTACGGGCCGGCCGCCCGCATCCTCGGCACCGTCACGACGGTGCTTGCGTACGCGACGATTGCCGCATACCAATTCCGCGGCGGCGGGCGCCTGTTGGCGCTGGTTGCCGATGTCGACCCCGGGACCGGCGCGCTGATTACGGCGGTCTTCTGCGTCCTATTTACCGCGCTCGCCGGCATGCTCTCGATCGCCTACCTTGACGTCGGGAACGGCATCGTCATGACCCTCGCGGTCATACTCGGCGTCGCGTATCTCGTCAACGATGCCGGCGGTCTTTCCATGTCGCTGGCCGCGTTGCGCCCCGAGCAGCTGTCGGTGTTCGGCGAGATGGGACCTCAGGCGGCGTTCGCGCTGTTCCTCCCGACGATGTTTCTCCTGCTCGGCGAAGCCAACATGTATCAGAAGTTCTTCTCGGCCCGAGACGAGCGCGCGGCTCGACTCGCCGTCGTTGGCTGGATCGTCGGCACGATCGTCGTCGAGACGCTGATCGACTCCATCGGCATTTTTGGCAGCGTCTCAATCCTCGGGCTGACCACCGCGGAGTCGGAGGAGATCGTCGTGCGCGTCGCCACCGAGACGTTGCCGCCCGCGCTCGGCCTCCTTCTCGTCTGCGGCGCCGCGTCCATCGTCGTCTCCACCGCCAGCAGCTTCTTGTTGACGCCGTCAACCAACCTGATACGCGACGTGTATCAGCGCTTTGTCAACCCGGAGGTGTCAGACCGACAAATCGTCGCCTATACCCGGCTTGTCGTCGTCTTGGTCGGCGCGCTTGGCTATGTCGCTGGCAACTTTTTTCCAACGATCCTGTCGATGGCCCTCTGGGCGTACACGATGTACGGCGCGGGCATCACACCGGCGCTGCTCGGCGCGCTCCTGTGGAAGCGGGCGACTCGAATGGGAGGAGTCGCCTCCATCGCGGTCGGCATGGTGACGACGCTGGTCTGGGAGATTGTGGCGCTTGCGCGGTCGACGGACGGTAATCCCGACTACCTCTTGGGGTGGCAGACGATCTTTCCGGCGCTCGCGCTGTCGATTGCGACGCTCGTCGTCGTCAGCCTGATCACCCCGCCGCCGACTGACGCGGAGAAAAGGCTGCAGGCGGCATGAGCGTCGTCCTGATTTTGACCTGCGAGCTCGGGCGTCAGCCGTTCGGTCTCGCCTCGCCGGCGGCGTGGCTCGCACGCGCCGGTCTCGACGTCCGGTGCGTCGACCTGTCGCGCCAGCCGTTCGAGCCCGAGCTCGCAGAGGCCGATCTCGTGGCGTACATCACGTTCGGTGACCCTGATGTTTTGAACGGCGTCGGCCATGCGCACTGGGGGGTCAAGACCGTGGCTCGCCGCTGCCCCGGGTTGACATACGACGTCACCATCAAGGTGGAGCATCTGCTCGAGCATGCGGACGTCCTTCCGGAGCTTCGTGAGACCGGATGCGTCTTCATCACGAGCGCGGTTGAATCGTTCGACGACGCGGTCCTCCGACGGTTCGAGAAAGGCCATACCCGGCGCGACGTCGAACGCGCGGTCGACGTGTGTCGCCGGGCGGACGTGCCGCTCGTGCCGACGTTCGTCGCCTTTACGCCGTGGATCACGCGCGACGCATACTGCGGCTTTCTCTCCGAGATCGACCGGCTGGGGCTGATCGACCATGTCGCGCCGATCCAGCTGGCGGTCCGACTGCTCGTGACCGCCGGGTCCCGGTTGCTCGAGCTCGACGAGCTACGCTCCCGTGTCGGACCGTACGACGAGGCCCGCCTGCTGTACCCGTGGCGTCACGTCGACCCGCGTGTGGATCAGCTGGCCGAAGACATTGGTGCGATTGTCGGCCGCCGCCTCACGGGCCCGCGACGCGCGACGTTCGAAGAGGTCTGGGCACGGGCGCACGACGGGGCGACCGCGTTGCCGCTCCGGCGCCCGGTTCCGACACAACGCGTCGAGGTGCCGCACCTCGACGAACCCTGGTACTGCTGAGCGGAGCCGACAACAGAGCAGGTCGCTCTGGTCTAACCTCAAGTTCCCATACCGGCCTGATCGCTAATGGCGCAACCGCAAGCCCGTGCCCCGCGCGTCGTCCTCGTCGCCACGACGACGGGGTATCAGGTACGGACGTTCGGCGAGGCAGCCCGGCGTCTCGGCGCCGAGCTGGTGTTCGCGACCGACCGGTGTCATCAGCTCGACGATCCGTGGCGTGACGGCGCCGTGTCGATTCGTTTCCACGATGAGGATGCGGCCGTGCGGGCTATCGTCGACTCGACTGTCGACGGACCGATCGACGGCGTCGTGGCCGTGGGTGATCGGCCGGCGGTCATCGGCGCGCTCGCAGCACGTGCGCTCGTCGTGCCGTTCCACGCACCCGAGGCCGTACGCGTTGCCGCCAACAAGCTGATGACGCGTGTCCGCTTGCAGGAAGCGGGACTGCCGGGGCCATGGTTTCGGTCGATGCCGCTCGACGTCGATGGGGCGACGCTTGCGGCCGACGTTACCTATCCGTGCGTCATCAAGCCGCTCGCGCTGGCGGCGAGTCGCGGGGTCATGCGTACGAACGGGCCAGCGGACCTCGAAGCGTGCGTCGCCCGGCTCGTGCGACTCTTGCGCAGCCCTGACGTCCTGGCGCTGCGTGACCCGGCGAATGAGGCGATCCTCGTCGAGGAGTACGTGTCCGGCAACGAGGTGGCGGTCGAGGGACTCGTGACGAACGGGGAGCTCCGAGTGCTCGCGGTGTTCGAGAAGCCGGACCCGCTCGAAGGACCCTACTTTGAGGAGTCGATCTACGTGACGCCGCCGCGACTCTCCGAGTTCGAGCAGCAGCGTGTCGTTCGCCACGTCGACGCGGCAGTGCAGGCGCTCGGGCTGACTCACGGTCCGATCCACGCGGAATGTCGCCTCGGTGACCGCGGGGTGGTCGTGCTTGAGGTCGGTGCGCGTCCGATCGGCGGGCTCTGCTCGAACGTGCTGCAGTTCGACGGTCCGAATGGGGTCTCCTCGCTCGAGGACGTGCTGCTGCGACACGCGCTCTCGCAGCCGGTCTCCGACTATCGGCTGGCTGCTGGTGCGGCGGCGGTGATGATGATTCCGATCCCCACCGCCGGCGTCTTCAAAGGTGTGTCCGGGATCGAGGCGGCGCGAGCCGTGCCGCTCGTCGAGGATGTGATTGTCACGGTCAAGGTCGACCAGCGATTTGTACCCTGGCCGGAAGGGGCAAGCTATCCTGGGTTCATCTTCGCTCGTGGCGAGAAGCCGTCGGAGGTGGTGGGCGCCGTCCGTGGCGCGCATGGCGCGCTGACGTTCGACATCGATCGGGACATCCCGGTCAACGTTGACACCGGGGAAGCGCCCGACTAGAGCGTTTCGCACGTTCGTGTCGCCGCTCGGTCGGCACACGAACAGGTTCTAACGGCATCGCCCCGCGAGCGGCCCAGCATTGGTCTCTCTCGAAATCCGCGTCGTCATTGAGACGGGGCCTGCGGCCCCGAACCCCGCCGCCGGCAGCTTGCGGGGACCCCCTTGGCCCACTCCGTGCCGGCGGGGCGCGCCGTGCGCGCCCTGTCTCAGAATGCCACCATCCTTGCTGTACACGTGAGCGAACGGGGTGGGGTCAAGGGGTCCCCGCGAGTGAGGGGGTCTGGGGAAAGCGTCCGCGACGCAGCAGTTCGATCGGGGCGATATTCCCCCAGTCTGAGCTTGGAGGCGAGGCGGCTTCTGCAGGGATGTGCGTGACCCGTGCCGTATGGTGACGGCCGACGCCACAGGCTCGCGTCTCGGCTACTGTTTGGCTTGGGGGGGCACGTAGTCGGGCGGCAACGCGGATCCTTCGCCGAAAAAGAAGTCCTCCATCTGCTGCGCCATCATCGTCTGGGCTTCTTTCTGCCATGGCATCAGACGATTTTCGTTGAGGATCATCTTCATGCGCTCTTCCCACAGCGTCCAAGCCTCTTGGGAGACGTTGTCGTAGATGCGCTGCCCGAGCTCACCGGGCCAGGGCGTCTCGTCGAGCCCTGGGAGCTCTCGCTGGAGCTTGACGCACTTGACGTTCCTCGATGAATCGGCCATGTCGGCTCAGTGTACACGGTCCGGTGACATGGGGGTGCCGGTCGAGATCGCGATGCTCTGCCCCTCGAGCTCCGCGGTCATGATCCGCGTGATCTCCACGCGCGCATCGTTGAAACAGGCGCCCTCGCCGAGGTCGGTCAGCTCATCGGGCACGAGCGCGTTCGCCGTCGACTCGTTCATCGTGCTGCGTCGCCAGAGACCCTTCGGCAGGCTGACGACACCACGTTTGACGTCCGGGTTCACCGTGACGGCACAGTGGATCTCGCCGCGGTCGTTGAAGACCCGGGCGATGTCACCCGTCGAGAGGTCTCGCGACTCGGCATCGTGGGGATGAATCTGAAGACGCGCGAGGCGGGTGCGGAGCTCGCCCAGGGTCGACGTAATCGTCTTGTCAGTGGCGGGCGACACCAGCGTCAATGGGTAGCGGTCGAGGTCCGGATCCGCGCGAAACCGATACAGGCCCTCCGGCGCTTGTCGTTCAAGCGCATCTGGCAGCAGGTCGATTTTCCCGTCGGACGTTCGGGGAAACGTGTCGCCGAACTGGACCGGCCGCGCCCGGTCGGTCACGCCGCGATCGAGCAGCTTATCGCGCACCGCATCCGGCAGGGCGCCCGTCACGTGCATCACCGATTGCATGTCGGTCTCGAGGAGGGCGTCGACCTCGATCCCGAGCCGTCCCGCGAGATCGCTGAAGACGTCCGTGTTGGGACGCGAATCGCCGACCGGCTCAATGACCGGCTGCACCAGCTGCAGGTTGCCGTGGCCGTAGCTGAGGGCGACGTCGTAGTGCTCGAGAAACGTCGTGGCGGGGAGCACGATATCGGCCCATCGGGCGCTGTCGGTCATGACCTGGTCGAACACGACCGTGAAGAGGTCGTCGCGCGCGAGCCCGCTCAATACGCGGTTTTGGTCGGGGAGCGTCACCACCGGGTTGCAGTTGTAGACGAAGAGCATCTTGACCGGCGGCGCGTCGTACTCGGTCAACGCACGTCCGAGGTGATTCATGTTCACGATTCGGGTGTCAGGCTCGGGCTCGCCGATCCATCGGTCTTCCGACAACGCGAGGGCACGCGAGTTGCTCATCGAGTAGCCGCCGCCGCGCACGCCGAACTTGCCGGCGACCGCCGGTAGCGTCAGTACGGCCATTGCCGCGTTGCCGCCGTTGCGATTGCGTTCGAGTCCCCAGCCGCATCGAATCACCGCGGGGAAGCGCTCGGCATAGAGCTCCGCCGCGCGCTCGAGAAGGTCGGCATCGATGTCGGCCACCGCCGCGGCTCGTTCGAACGTCCACTCCTTCGCTCGGGCGCGAAGGATGTCAGCGTGATGGGTATGGGTGTCGAGGAACGCCGAATCGGCGAATCCCTGTTCGAATAGAAACCGATGGATCGCGAGCGCGACGACGACGTCGGTGCCGGGACGCACCGCGAGGTGAATGTCGGCCTGTTTCGCCAAGGCCGTGCGCCGCGGGTCGATCACCACCAACGCGGCGCCCTCGCGGGCGGCCGCGCGTATATGCGGCACGAGGTGGAAACCAGAGGTTGAGGGATTGGCCCCCCAAATCACGATGAGGCGCGCATGACGATAGTCCTCGTAGGAGACACCCGGCATACGACCATAGAGCGCGTCGGTGACCGTGGTGGTCGGAGCCGCGCAGACGTTTCGGGCGAGTCTCGATGTCTTGAATCGCCGGAAGAGCTGGGCGTCGGCCGTGTCTTGGGAGAGGAGGCCGTTCGAGCCGCCATACGAAACCGGCACAATCGCCTCGGACCCGAACTCGTCGCGGATGTCGCGCATCCGCGCGGCGATGGTGTCGATCGCCTGGTCCCAACTCACCTTGCGGAATTGACCCTCGCCCTTCGGACCCTTCCGCACGCCAGGATGATGGAGACGGTCGACGCCGTAGACGCGATCGCCGAAGCGACGCACCTTGCTACAGATGAATCCGTGCGTCGCGTCGTGGCGCGCGGACTGATCGATCTTGGTGATCCGTCCACGCTCGACCGACACGGCGAGGCTGCAGGTGTCAGGACAGTCGAGCGGGCAGGCGGTATCGATGATTGAGCGGCCCCACGTCTCCTCGTCGCGCTTCGACATGGGCAGAGTGTACCATGGGGTTTTGGATCTTTTGTCGGTGTTATGAACGTCCATCTTGATCATCTGACGCAGCGCTACCGCGACACGATGGCGCTTGACGACCTGTCACTCGATGTTCCGTCGGCGGAACTGGTCACGGTGGTTGGTCCGCCAGCCGCCGGGAAGTCGACGTTGCTTCGCCTGGTCGCCGGTCGCGAGACGCCGACGAGTGGGGCCATCGGGTTTTCCCACCCCGAGACCGCGGCGCGGTACGCGCCGCACGACGTGTCGACGGCGCTCATCGTGCCCGACGCATCCGGACCGCTGCCGCCAGACCCGCCGGCTGGCGCCGCGCTCGTGCTGCTCGATGACTTGCGCGATCATCCCCAGCTCCGGACGCCGGCCGAGCGTCGCGATCATGTCCGAGAGTTGCGGGCGCGAGTCGCGGCGACGCTCGTGTATGCGACCCGCGACGGCGACGACGCGTTGGCGTTATCGGATCGCGTCGTGGTGCTACGCGCCGGTCGTCTCCTCCAGAACGCGACCCCGGCTCATGTCCTCGATGCCCCCGCGAACGAGTTCGTGGCCGCGTATTTCGGCCATCCGACCATCAACTTGGTGCCCGCGATTCTCGAGAAGGACGGTCAGGCCATCCAGATCGGAAATCAAACCGTGGCGCTCGCGGGTTGCATCGCCGAGGAGTTTTGTCGCGACGTCACCGTCGGGGTGCGGCCGCAGCACGTGCAGCTGCGGCGGGAGCCGGGTGGGTGGCGGGGCCGCGTCACGGCGCGTCAGGCCGACGGTGACGACGCCGTGGTCACGGTCGATGTCGAGGGTGTGCGTGTCCGGTCGCTCACGTCCGAGCCGTTTCGCCCGGACGACACGGTGTTTGTTCGAATCCTTCCCCGCCACTACGTCATTTTCGACGACCGCGGCGTTCGGCTGGACCAGCTGTGAGGATGCTCGGCACCCGCGGCTACATGGCCCTTGGCGTCGTGGCGGCCGCCGCGGTGGTCGCGCTCGTCCCGACCCCGGCGGCGTGGGTGGAGCAGCTGTACTCGCGCCAGCTCTACCTGGTCGCGCAGCGGATCGTGACGAGCGCCTCGAGTCTGGTCGGCTTCTCGCTTCTCGATCCGTTGGTGGTATTGGGAATCGGCGGGCTCGGATGGTGGTGGTGGCGCGCGCTCCGTCATCCGACCGAGGGCCGACGCGTACGCGCCGTGGGGAGGATGATGCTCAACACCGCGGCGGTGGCGGCGCTGCTGTACTTGGCGTTCGTGGTCGCGTGGGGCCTCAACTATCGGCGCGAGCCGCTGACCGCCAAGCTCGACTACGAACCGGACCGCATTTCGTCGACGGCGCTGGCCGAGTTCACCGTCGAATCGGTCGGTCACGTGAACACGCTGTATGCGGCAGCCGACCGCGGCGCGTGGCCGGCGTTCGACGATCTACCTCGACGGTTCGCGCCGGCGTTCGTCGAGGTGCAGCGTCGGCTCGGTGCGACGCGGACCGCGATTGTCGGCCGTCCGAAAACGACGTTGCTATCGGCGTATTTCCGCCGGGCCGGCATTGACGGGATGATGAACCCCTTCTCGCTCGAGGTCCTCGTGAACCACACCGTGTTGCCGTATGAGCGGCCGTTTCTGGTGGCACACGAGTGGGCGCACCTTGCCGGGTACGCGAATGAAGCCGAAGCGAGCTTCGTGGGTTTCCTCGTCTGCCTCGCGGGCGACGCGCAGAGCCGATACAGCGCCTGGCTGTTTCTGGTGCCGCAGCTCGTCCGGCACCTTCCGGATGACGAGCGTGCCGACGCGTACGCGGCGCTCGACGATGGGCCAAGACGCCATCTGCGCGAGATCGCCGCTCGTCTCAGTCGGGCCGTGCCCCTCGTGCGCCGCAACGCGAGTCGCGTCTACGACCGGTTTCTTCGGGCGAACCGGGTCGACGACGGGATCGCCAGCTACGGCCTCGTCGTCGACCTGGTGCTCGGCACCGACGGGACGTCGGTGTGGCGAGGCCTCATGAGTCGTGATGGTATGATCGGCCGCGCGGTCGGAGAGTGATGTTCAAACTAGTGACGACAGTACGCGGCGGCGCGGTGAACGCCGCCGCCGCCTCGGCCCGCTACGCCTCGGCGGACGAGGCGCGGGACGCCGCCAAGCAGCTGATGCACGAGCACCAGCGCGTTGTGCGGGTGATGATCATCGAGGAGCCGTCTCGGTTCGTCGAGTGGATGGACCGGAGTTGAGGGCGCGCACAGCGCGCCCCCGCGGGAACGGAGCGTGGCTTTGGGGCCCCCGCGAGTGACCGCGACGGGGTTCGGGGCAGTCAGCCCAGACTGAGATTAGTTTGCCGCCAGGTGATAATGCTGCACGACTGCCGCCACCGTCGGCAGCATGTCGGGGGCGTCAGGTTCGCTGGTGCGCACCACTTCTCCCAGGCAGCGGATTCGACTCCCCGGCGTCGTCTTGTCGGCCGACGGCAGCTCCAGCACGAGCTCGAGCGGCTGACGCGGCTGCGCGCCGACGTCAGACCGAAACAGCGGCCCGCTGTGCTGCCGCCGAAACAAGACGCCCGACCGGCTGATGTTCTCTGTTTGGCCGGTCTCCCAGTGGGTGGCGCCGACGAGGCGATAGCGCAACGCGGTTTGCGAGGCACGCCGTACGGTGGTCGCTGCTCGTCCCGCGGCGTCGCGCCATCGACATAAACGCTTGCCGGGATCGGCATGGCCTGACCCGCACTGGGGTCGAGGCTGGTAGCTGGCGGAGCAGACATTATTTAGCCTTTCATCTTCCGGACCGTGGTCGATGCTGCAAGTGGCGGGCCACCAACGGATTCTTTGGTATCGTCTTCGTTAACATACCGCAAGTAAACATCTTGACTGGAGCCTTGACCGGTTGTCGGGAGACGGTCGAGTCGGGAACGTCGCATCGCGTGTCTCGTTTCAAGACGAGACGCCGAATTTCGACATCGGCCCGAAACACCTAGGATGACGCGCGGAACTGTGGTGGAAACGGGACTAACCGGTGTGGTACGAGCGACCGTGGTGGCCCAGGTCGCCTTAGCGCTGGGAACTCTCCCCGTGGCGGCGCAGCCGGCCGTCGACGCCGAGCCGCTCGTTGTGGTCGTCCTGCCGTTCGAGAACATGACGGGTGACCCGGAGATCGACTGGATCGGCATCGGCGTAGCCGACAACGTGCTGGCGGCGGCGGCCCACGAGGCGGGGATTGCGTCGGTCGTGCGCGGGTCGTCGACGCTGGGGGAGGGCGACGCCGCCGGTCTTGGGTCGGCCGGGTCGGTTGCGGACCGTCACGATGGGCGGTGGGTCGTCGTCGGCGCGGTGCAGCGTGCCGGCGACCAATTCAGAATCACCGGCCGGGTGATCGACGGGCGGACCGGTACGACGACGCGAAGCGTGACCGAGGACGGTACCTTCGGCGAGCTTTTTGCGTTGCAGGATCGAGTCGCCGCGGCGCTATTGGACGGCTTGGCGATGTCGGTCGCCTCGATCTCGCCAGAGCCCGAGCGTGTCCGGCCGGCGCCCCGCGATGAGTCAGCCGCGGCACGTGACGCGACGTCGCGTCTCCCGCTCGGCGTCGTGATCGATGGGCCGCCGCCGCCGGTGCCGCCTGCCGTCATCAATCGAGTCGGCGGACAGGTGACCATGCGGGCGATCCGGGTGAGGGAGCCGCTGAACGTCGACGGACGCCTCGACGAAGCGGTGTACGACGAGGTGCCGCCGGTCTCCGACTTCATCCAGCAGCTCCCCGACGAGGGAGCGCCAGCCACCGAACGGACCGACGCGTGGGTCTTGTTCGACGACGAGAACTTCTACGTCTCGGGACGCTGTTGGGATAGTGCCCCCCCGGAGGAGTGGATCGCCAACGAGATGCGACGCGATTCGTTCAATCTGTTGAACAACGACCTCTTCGGTTTTCTTATCGATACGTTCTACGACCGTCGGAACGCCCTGCTGTTCTATGCCAACCCGATCGGGGGATTCGTCGATCAGGCGATCACCAACGAGGGCAACCCGAACCGGGATTGGAATCCGGTGTGGGACGTGAAGACCGGTCGATTCGATGGCGGGTGGACGATCGAGATGGTCGTGCCGTTCAAGTCGCTGCGCTACCGGCCGACCCGCGACCAAGTGTGGGGGATTCAGATCCGACGGACGGTGCTCCGCAAGAACGAGTGGGCGTACCTGACCGCGATTCCGATCTCCGCCGCCGGCTTTGGCGGGCGCGGCGGAGTCTTCCGGGTGTCGGCGGCCGGCACGCTCGTCGGCCTCGAGGCGCCCGCCGGTGGCAAGAACCTCGAGATCAAGCCGTACGCGATCGGGGGCGTGACGACCGACCTGAACGCGGTCCCCCAGAAGCGCGGGGAGGGTGACGGCGACCTCGGCCTCGACGTGAAGTACGGCGTGACGCAGAACCTCACGGCCGACTTCACGTTGAACACCGACTTCGCACAAGTCGAGGTCGACGAGCAACAGGTCAACCTGACGCGCTTCAACCTCTTCTTTCCGGAGAAGCGGGAGTTCTTCCTCGAAGGCCGCGGCATCTTCGAGTTCGCGCGCGCGGGATTCCGTGCGGGCGGCGTCCGGCGGGGCGGCGTGTTCGGCGGGGACGCGCCCACGCTGTTCTACAGCCGCCGCATCGGCCTCAAGGGGAGTACGGTGGTGCCGATCATTGGCGGCGGCCGACTAACCGGCAAGGCGGGCGCGTTCGATGTCGGCGCGCTGAGCATCCAGACCGACGACGAGCCGCTCTCGGGGGCGGTCGACACGAACTTCACGGTGATGCGGATCAAACGAGACCTGCTTCGGCGGAGTAGCGTCGGCGCGATTCTCATTAACCGTTCCGTCTCCGTCGTCGGTGAGGGCTCGAATCAGGCGTACGGCGTCGACGGCAGCTTTTCGTTCTACGACAACGTCAATTTTCTCGGGTACTACGCTAAGACGCAGACGTCTGGCATCAGCGGGCGCGACCAGAGCTATCAAGGGCGATTCGACTACGGAGCCGACCGCTACGGCCTCAGCGTGGAGCACTTGTTGGTCGAGGACAACTTCATCCCGGAAGTCGGCTTCCTGCGTCGCGACAACTTTCGCCGGACGTGGGCGTTCGGCCGGTTCAGCCCCCGGCCCGCGTCGATCGATGTCGTCCGACAGTTCGTGTTTGATGCGAGCCTCGACTACTTCCTGACCGCCGACGCGGGTCTCCTCGAAACACGCCAGGTACAGCTCGGTTTCGAAACCGAGTTCGAAAACAGCGACCAGGTCTCGGTGCGGATGAACGACAACTACGAGCTGTTGATGGCGCCGTTTTCACCTGGCGGAAAGCTCTCGATCCCAGTGGGCGGATACGACTTCACCGATCTTCGGATGTCGTATGGGTTCGGGCCGCAGCGTCGATACTCCGGGAGGGTGGCGCTCACGACGGGCGGCTACTTCCACGGCGACCTCACATCGCTCGACTTCAGCCGCGGCCGCGTCGAAGTGGTGCCGCAGTTGTCGATTGAGCCGAGCGTCTCCTTGAACTGGATCGACCTTCCGGATGGTTCGTTTCGTACCGATCTGGTGCGCGCGCGGGTCAACTACACGTTCTCACCGCGCATGTTCTTCAGCGGGTTTGTGCAGTACAACTCGACGCATGACACGCTGGGGACCAACCTTCGTCTACGGTGGGAGTATTCACCGGGGAGCGAGCTGTTCGTCGTCTACACGGAAGAGCAAGACACCGATCCGATCCGGCCAGATCGCTACAGCCAGCTTCGCAATCGCGGGTTCGTGGTCAAGGTGAACCGGCTATTCCGCTACTAGAGCGTGTTGCACAGTCGTGTCGCGGTTCAATGGGCCGATGACGACCCGCGACGTCAGCACGCGCAGCCACGTCATCGGTCTACCGCGTCGACTGGTCGAGGACGCGCGACAGCACGTCGACCATCTGCTGCCAGTTCTCCGTCTCAGTCTTGAGGTGTCGTCGTCCGATTGCCGTCATCCCGGACACCAGGCGCTCCCAGCCGGCGGTCTCCTGCTTGAGACGCCGTCGCCCAGCCACCGTCAGCGTGTAGTACTTGGCGCGACGCTTGTTCTCGCTTTCGCCCCAGGTCGACGCGATCAATCCCTGGTGCTCGAGGCGGTTGAGCGCGGGATACAGCGACCCCTGCGGGACGTTGAGCACCCGCTGCGAGATCTGTTGGATGTGTAGCAGCACGCCGTAGCCGTGGAGGCGCTTGAGCGACACCGCTTTCAAGATCAACAGGTCGAGCGTCCCCGGCAGGATGTCGGTCGAGTGGCTGTCCACGTGTTACTCGTAGATGGGCCAGGAGAATGCCGGCGATTCTCCTGGTTTGTCAAGGAGAGTCCCCAGGGCCCGGCTACGTCAGGACGGCGTCAGCCCGAGATTCCGCAGGATCGCCAGCGCCGACCGTGATCGGTTGAGCGAATAGAGATGCAAGCCGGGGGCGCCGGCGGCGAGCAGTGCTTCACATTGGCGCGAGGCGTATTCGATTCCGAATTCCGTGACCGCTCCGTCGTCGTCCCCGAGCTCGTCGAGCTTCGCTACCACGGGTGAGGGAAGGGTCGCGCCGCAGAGCGCCGTGAATCGTTTGATCTGCGCACTGTTGAGGATCGGTAGGATGCCCGGCGTAATGGGAACCCGTACCCCGAGTCGGTTTGTCAGGTAATCGACCATCTCGAAGTAATCGGCGTTGTCGAAGAAGAGCTGGGTCAAGATGAACTGCGCGCCGTGCTCGACCTTGGCCTGCAGCCGCTGCCAGTCGACCTGCTTGCTCTCGGGGCACGCCATATGGCCCTCGGGGAAGCCGGCGCAGCCGATCGACACCTCGGCGGTGTTGAGCTTGATGAAGTCGATCAGCTGGTAGGCATACTCGAAGCTGTGGTCGGGCGTGACGACGGTGGGTTGGTCGGCCGGTGGATCGCCTCGCAGCGCGAGGATATTGCGAATGCCGCGCGCCTCGGCGTCAGTGACGTACTTGCGGACGTCCGCGACGGACGTGCTGAGGCAGGTCAGGTGGGCCATGCCGACCAGTCCGAAGTCGCGCTGAATGCGATCGACGACCTCGAGCGTCTTGTCGCGCGTGCTGCCGCCCGCCCCGTAGGTCACCGAGCAGAAGTCAGGCCGCGCCTCGGCGAGTCGCGGCAAGACGCGCTCGTAGAGACTCTCGTCGCCCTTTGGCGTCTTCGGCGGGAAGAATTCGATCGAGATCACCGGCCGGTCGGCCGCCCGCTTCGCGGCGTAGATCTCGGGGATCGACTTCATGTCCCTCTTTTCGGCTGGAGCCATACAGGACCGTAGCCGCACGGTAGCATCCAGGACGCTAGACTTACCGAATGGAGCCGACGCGCGAGACCTCATCAGCCTCGTTCACGCCGTTCGTTCCCGAGGCGACCGACCTGCCGGAGTTGACGTTCAAGGCCGTGGCCATCGGCACCGTGCTGGCCATCGTGCTCGGCACCGCCAACGCGTATCTGGGGATGAAGGCCGGTCTCACGGTCGCCGCCACCTTTCCCGCGGCGGTCGTGGCGATGGCCGCGTTGCGACTCCTGGGTGGATCGATTCTCGAAGAGAACATGACGCGGACGACGGCATCGGTCGGCGAGGCGCTCGTCGCCGGCGCCATTTTCACGATCCCGGCGTTCGTGATCAGCGGCGTCTGGGACGAGCTGCGGTACTGGGAGAGCACCGCCATCATGCTGGTCGGCGGCCTGCTCGGCGTCCTCTTCATCATCGTGCTCCGCCGGACGCTGGTCGTCGAGGCGGACCTGCCGTTTCCCGAGAGCGTGGCGGCGGCGGAGCTGGTCAAGGCGGGCCAAGGGGGGCAGCAGACCGGGGCGGCGTTCGTCTTCAAGGCGATGGGGATCGCCGGCCTGTGGGAGCTGGTCAAGAACGGCAACGGCGTAAAGCTCGTCGCCGACTCCGCGACGACGTTTGTCTCGTTCGGACGGTCGACCATCGAGATGCTCGGTCAGCCGATCAGCTACGTCGGCGGGTTTCTGTTGCAGTCGCCGGCGGCGTCCCCGGCGCTCGTCGGCGTTGGCTTCATCGTCGGTCCGCAGATCGCGGCGACGCTCTTCGCCGGAGCGGTCATGGGCTGGCTGCTGCTGGTACCGCTCGGTCTCTTCCTCAACCCGCAGCTCGCCGCGCAGGCGACCGATCAGGCAGCCCTCATCGAGCTGAGCACCGAGGTGTGGCTACGGCAGGTTCGCCCCCTCGCCGTCGGCACGATGATCGTGGCGGCGTTCTACACGCTGTTCAAGCTGCGGACGTCGCTGATCCAGGGCATCGGCAGCGCGATCGGCGACCTCAAGGCGTCGCAAGTCGGGTCCGGCGCTCGGCTCGACGTCGACCTCGACTTCAAGAAGACCGTGATGGGGATCGGCGTGCTGTCGATCCCGCTGTTCGGCATCTACTGGTACTTCAGTCAGAGTCTTATGGGGGCGGTGTTGCTGACCGTCATGATGGTCATTCTCGGCTTCTTGTTCGCAGCGGTCGCCGGCTACCTCGTCGGGCTGCTCGGGAGCTCCAACAATCCGATCAGCGGATTGACGCTCAGCACGCTGCTCATTGCCGCCATCGTCATGGTGTTCATTGGCGTCACTGGGTCGAGCGGCATTATGGGCGTGCTCGGTGTCGCCGGGGTCGTCTGCTGCGCCTGCGGGATTGCGGGTGACATGCTCCAGGACCTGAAGGTCGGGCACATCCTTGGTGGCACGCCTTGGAAGATGCAGGTCGGCGAGCTGATCGGGGTGACGGTTGCGGCCCTCGTGCTGATCTGGCCAATGATCGCGATGGACCGCGTCTATGAGATCGGCAGCAGCGAGCTCCCGGCGCCGCAGGCCGGATTGATGGCGCTGATGGCACAGGGCATCGTCGGCGGCGAGATGGCGTGGCCGCTGGTGGTGGCCGGTATGGCGCTGGCGGGCGGTCTGATCCTCATCAACGCGCCGTCACCGATGTTGATTGCCGTCGGGATGTACCTCCCGTTCCCGTCAACGACGGCGATCTTCGTCGGCGGTCTCGTTGCCTGGTGGCTCACGCGAAGGCTCGACGCGGAGCAGGCGACGGCCGAGGAGCGGACACGCGCGACGAATACCGGCGTGCTGCTCTCCTCCGGCTTCATCGCCGGCGAGGCGCTGATGGCGGTGCTCCTCGCGTTCGTCGTGCTGGCGAGCGAGGTCATGCCCGGACTCGTCCTGCCGCAATACGCAAACAGCGCCGTCGTCGGCGCCCTCATCTTCATCCTCCTCTTCTACATGCTGGTTCAGGTGCCGCTGGCGGCGATGCGGTCTGGGACGCCCGGCACGAAGATCGATTCATGATGGAATCATGACCGACGCCGAACGGTTCTGGACCGCGCAGCCGCATCGGCGATTGGAGTGGCGAGAGAGTGACGACGGTCGCTGCGTCGTGCTCCGTCCACGGCTCGGCGAAGGGCGAGTCGGGCGGTGGCTTGCTGCCCGACTGTCGGATCCGTACTACCGGATTCGACTCGATGCCGTCGGCACCTTCATCTGGAAGGCGTGCGACGGGGAGACGCCGCTCATGGTCATCGCCGAGCGGATGCGCGAGCGGTTCGGATCCGAGGTCGAGCCGGCCGAGGAGCGTCTCGGGAAGTTCGTGCAGACCATGTTCCGGTCCAGGCTCATCGCGGTGTAGGCCGGCTCGGTGTAGGGCGCGCACGGCGCGCCCCGCCGGCACGGAGTGGGGCGAAGGGGCTCCCGCGAGTGCCGGCGACGGGGTTCGGGGCAGTCAGCTCCGTCTGAGATTCACCCCGGCCGAGGAGCGTCTCGGGAAGTTCGTCCAGACGATGCTTCGGTCTCGTCTCATCGAGGTCGGTACCGATTCGTGATCGGCAGCCGCCGATCCTTGCCGAAAGCCCGCGTTGAGATACGGACGCCGGGCGGCGCCTGCCGCCGTTTGTACTCGGCGCCATCCACCAGCGCGAGCACGCGCCAGACCGTCTCGGCGTCGAAGCCGCGCGCCTCGATCTCGGCCGGGCTCTCGTCGTGCTCGACGTACGCTTCGAGAATTCCGTCGAGGTCGTCGTAGGGCGGCAGGCTGTCGGTGTCGAGCTGATGGTCCCTCAGCTCGGCCGTCGGTGGCTTGTCGATGATCCGCTGCGGGATGACCTCGCCATCGCGGTTGCGCCAGCGCGCGAGGCGGAAGACCCGCGTCTTGAACACATCTTTCAGGATCGCAAACCCACCGGCCATGTCGCCGTACAACGTGGCGTATCCGACGCTCATCTCGCTCTTGTTGCCGGTGGTGAGCACCAGCCAGCCGAACTTGTTGGAGAGAGCCATCAGAAGATTACCGCGGATGCGCGCCTGCAGGTTCTCCTCGGCCACGTCCGGCTCGGTACCGGAGAACGGGCCGGCGAGCGTCGCGTCGTAGGACGCGGCCAGATCTTCGATCGGCAGCTCCAGCAGCGTGACGCCGAGATTGTTCGCGAGCTGTCGGGCGTCGTCACGATTCATGTCTGCGGTAAACTGCGACGGCATCGAGACGGCCGTCACCGATTCCGGCCCGAGCGCGTCGGCGGCAATCGTCAGCGCGAGCGCCGAGTCGATGCCCCCCGAGAGACCGAGGACCGTGCCCCGAAACCCGTTCTTACGCACGTAGTCGGCGGTGCCGAGCGTGAGCGCGTGGTAGACCTCGGTGTCAGGCGAGAGGAGGGCGGGCAGGGAGAGTTTGGGAGCCGGCGGCTTCGGTGTCGGCTTTGCCTTTGTCCTGGGCACTGACGGTTGCGCGGCGTGAACGACCGTCACGCGACCGCTGGCCGTCGTCTCGGTCTGGTCGTTCCAGCGGGCGTCCGTGGCTCGATGGGCGGAGGCGGCATCGAGATCGAGATCGACGACGACAAGATCCTGTTCGAACTGCTTGCCGCGGGCAAGCACCGTGCCGTCCGGTCCGATCACGAGACTGTGCCCGTCGAAGACCAGCTCGTCCTGTCCGCCGACGGCATTGCAGAACGCCAGAAAGCAACGGTAATCACTACACCGGGCGGCGAACAGCTGCTCCCGCTCTTCGCCTTTCCCCATGTGGTACGGTGAGGCCGAGAGGTTGACCACGAGCTCGGCCTGGCCGTCGACGGCGGCCCACTCCGCCGGACCGCCAGCGACCCAGATGTCTTCGCACACCGTCAGGCCAATGCGGCAGCCATCGAGGTCGACCACGGTCGCCTCGTTCCCGGCCGCGAAATACCGCCGTTCGTCGAAGACCGCGTAGTTCGGGAGGTAGTGCTTGCGGTAGGTCGCCGCCACGCGGCCGTCGCAGAGCACCGCTGCGCTGTTGTGGAGCGTGGTGCCGTCTCCGTCCACTTCCGGGTATCCAACGAGGGCGGTGATGTCGGTGACTCCGGCCGCGAGCTCGCGCAGTGCGCTGGAGGCCTCCTTGACGAAGCCGGGCTTCAACAGCAAGTCTTCCGGCGGATATCCGGTGATCGACAGCTCCGGGAACACGACCAGGTCGGCGCCATGCTCACGCGCCACGTCTACTCGGGCCTGCAGCTGTCGCACGTTACCGGCGAGATCGCCGACCGGCAGGTTGTCTTGGCACAGCGCGACACGAACGACCCGGCTCATGAGAGAAGGGGAGCCGGGTGCTAACGCAGCAACACGGTGCTGCGGGGGAGGTCGGTGATGCCGATCGCGGTGGCGATGTCGCGAATCGTTCCTTGAATCGTGCGGAGGTTGTCGGGGCCAACCCCGAGGAGCTGCTTCTGCGCCGCCGACAGGCCCTCCAGCGTCGGATCGGTGTACTCGAAGAAGAACGACGCGCGCGACTCAATCGTCTGGCGGCCCTCGATCACCGGCGCTTCGAGCACGTGTGCCACGGCCCGGCGGAAGCTGTCGGAGAACGTCGTGTCGGGAATGCCGAGCTCGGCGTGCGCCTCGTCCATCAGTGGCAGCAGCTGGCGATAGAGCTGCGCGGTGCCATCGGTGTCGAGCGAGGCGACGATCTGGGTGACGCCGTCGTACCGCTCGTAGCTCGCTGGCGCGATCCGCATCTCCGGTTCTGCGCCCTCCGTCTGGAACCGTGAATCGGGTTTTATGAACGGCACATGTTGCGCCGGATTGCTGCCGTTCGCGACGTTCTCCACCGACACGACGAACCGACGGACAAGGTCGTCGGTGACGAGCCAGGCGGCGAGACCGGGGTGGGCGGAGAGTGCGGCCACCAGCTCGCGGATGATGGCGTCGCTGTCGTTGAGCGCCGGTAGCTCGAACGGCTCCGGATCGGGCTCCGGCGGTGGTGGGGGTGGTGGCGGTGGGGGCGGTGGTGCTTCGGCGACCGTCTCCGGCGGCGGCGCCGGCTCCTCGCCCGAGCCGAGAAAGTAGAACACCCCGACGCCGATGAGCAGGATGACGCCGACGGCGGCACCGATCATAGCCCGCGGCTGCTGTGTGAAATCCATACCTCTAGTTTACTCGCGTGCGAGGAGCCATCCGCGAATCTCTCCACTCGGATTGCCCGCGGTCCGAATCTGCAAGTAATAGCGTTCCTGGCGGAGCTCGACGAGTTGGGTCTCGGTGAGGGTGACCGTGTCGCTGAATTCACCGGCGATCGCCGTCGCCGTACCCATATCAAGGACAAACACAACCGCACCACGCCGGCCTTTCGCCGCGTGACGAACGTTTGCGCCAGTGGCCGGTGAGCTCAGGCCGGCGAAGACCGCGTCTATGGTCAACTCGCGCCCGCGCAGCTCCGCCGTCACCTCACCGCTCCCGCTGGTGGTGGCGACCGACGAAAAATCGACGGGCACGATGGAGAGCCGCCCTCGAAACCGCTCGGGAGCTTGCGCCGCGACGACGCACGCGAGAGCGGCGACCACGACGGCTACGCGAACTGTGCTCATTCCGAATCCCGATTCCTGATCCCTGATCCCTGACTCGCGTTCCCGGATCCCCGATCCCTGACTCGAGTCGGTCCAGCTCAGCGAGTATCTCCTCATTGTGCGCGCCGAGGCCAGGCGGCGGTCGACGGATCGACGCCGGATTCTTGGAGAGCTTGATCGGATTGCCGAGCACGCGGACCTGGCCGAGTTCCGTCTGCGGAATATCGACCACCATCTCGCGGGCCTTCAGATGCGGTTCTTCCATCGCCTCGGCGACGCTGCGCACCTGCCCACACGGGACGTTGTGAGCGCGAAGCCGTTCGATGAGCTGATCGCGGGCGTAAGGCCCAAGACGCCGCGTCAGCTCGTCGGCCAGTGCGGGGCGGTTCGCCATCCGGTCGGTGTTGGTGACGTAGCGCGGGTCGTCGCGCAAATCATTCGCTTCCACGGCTGCGCAGAACTGTCGCCAGAGGCGCTCGTTGCCAACGGCGACGACCACGAGGCCGTCCTTGACGCGGATCGTCTCGTAGGGCGTCAGCGCGTGATGCTGGTTACCCTCGCGACCCGGCGCCTCGCCGGTGTTGAAATAGACGTTGGCCGGGAGCGCCAGAGCGGAGGTCATCGCGTCGATCAACGCGATGTCGACATGCTGGCCCTCGCCCGTCCGGTCGCGGTCGCGGAGCGCGAGCAGGATGCCGTTCATCGCGTAGAGACCGGCGAGGTAATCGGTGATGGCGACGCCGACCCGCGTCGGGGGGCGGTCCGGGAACCCGGTGACGTCCATCAACCCGCTCTCGCCTTGGATGACCGCGTCGTATCCCGGGAGGTCTTTCTTGGGTCCGGTATGCCCGTACCCAGTAATAGAGCAGTAGACCAGCCGCGGGTTCAGGGCATGCACGGCGTCGTAGCTGAAGCCGAGCTTCGCGAGACTACCCGGCCTGAAGTTCTCGATGAGCACATCGGCAGTGGCGATGAGACGCCGCAGCACCTGGACCCCTTCTTCCTGCTTCAGGTCGATTGCCAGACTGCGCTTGCTCCGATTGAGCCCGAGAAAGAACGTGCTCCATCCGTCTCGGTGGGGCGCCCAGGCGCGCGTGTCGTCGCCGTGCGTCGGTTCCTCGATCTTGATGACGTCAGCGCCCATGTCGCCGAGCATCATCGCGCAGTATGGCCCGGCGAGGACGCGCGTGAGATCGAGAACGCGAAGTCCGTCGAGGGGCGGCATGCGGCGCGGCGATTATATGCCGTGACTGCGGGTGGCCACGAAGTGATCGGGGATCAGGGATCGGGGAAGGTTGGCGACGTGATATCGTCGCCGTGATCACGAAAAGGAGAAGCCGATGCTGCTCGCGAAGCGCTACGTGTCCGCCGTCGCCTCGGCCGCTGGTCTTGCCCTCGGTGCCGCGTGCGCCAGCTCGGCGGCCGACGCGTCCGATGCATGCGCCGATCTGGTCGGGCTGTCACTGATCGACCTCTACATCGGCTCGGCGGAACAGGTGCCGTTCGATGAAACCATGCCGGCCCACTGCAAGGTGACCGGGGTGATCGAAACCGAGATCAATTTCGAGCTGCTGCTGCCGGAGCCGGCCGACTGGAACGGGCGGTTCATGATGGGCGGCGGCGGGGGATTCGTCGGCACGGTCCAAAACAGCGCGCTCAGCTACGGGGCCGGCCCCGGCGCGCTTGCGCGCGGCTACGCCACCGTCGGCACCGATACGGGCCACGAAGGCAGCGGGATCGAAGCCGGCTGGGCGCTCGACCATCCGACGCGTCAGAAGAACTTCGGCCATCGGGCGGTGCATCTGACGGCCGAGGCGGCGAAGTCGATCATCAAGCAGTACTACGATCGCGATCCGGAGTACTCGTACTTCGTCGGCTGCTCGCGTGGCGGCGGGCAGGCGATGATGGAATCGCAGCGCTACCCGGACGACTTCGACGGCATCGTCGCCGCCGCGCCGGCGTATGACTGGACCGGCCTCACGGCCGGCTTCGTCCAGAACCAGCAGGCGATCTATCCCGACGGTGACTTCGAGCACCCGGTCCTGACCCCGGCCACCCTCGAGTTGCTCGGGTCGAGCATTCTCGCGGCCTGCGACGCCGATGACGGAGTCGAGGACGGCGTCATGACCGATCCGCGCCGGTGCGGCTTCGAGCCGGAGGACTTGCCGCGCTGTGCGGGTGATCAACCCGGGGCGGAGTGCGTCACGTCGGCACAACTCGCCGCGATCAAGACGGTGTACGCGGGACCAACGTCGAACGGCGAATTGATCCATTACGGTTTCAACTACGGCGGGGAGAACGACCGCGGGGGCTGGGATTCGTGGGTCGTCGCATCGGAGCTGCGCCGCGAGATGGGCGTTCCCAATGCGCAATACGGATTCGGGACCGAGCTCTACAAGTACTTCGTCTTCAGCGACCCGGAGTGGGAGTACACGCAGTACGACTTTTTTACGTGGAAGGAAGACACGGCCGCGACGGCCGCGATCCTCAATGCGACCGATACCGACCTGGGTCCGTATCGGGACCGTGGCGGGAAGATCATCTACTGGACCGGATGGTCCGACCTCGCGCTCGCGCCGGTCGGGACGATCGACTACTACGAGCAGCTCGAAGCGGGCGACCCGACGGCGCGCGATTACGCCAGGCTCTACATGCTTCCCGGTGTGCTGCACTGTGCCGGTGGTCCGGGGCCGGATAAGGTCGACTGGATCGAGGCGATCCGCGCCTGGGTCGAGGAGGGGCGGGCGCCCGAGCGGCTGGTGGCATCGGCGATCGACGCGACCGGAAGCACGACGCTGACCCGGCCGGTCTGTCCCTATCCGCAGGCGGCGGTCTATGACGGGAGCGGGGACCCGAACGACGAAGCGAGCTTCACGTGTCGCCGTCCGGACGCCGACTAGCCGTGCCGTTCCTGTGAGCCGCTCCGGCTAGAGATCGAGACCTGGTCCACTGGCGAATAGCCACCTCGTTCCGTTCGAGCGCGCGGCCCGAGGGCCGCTGCGGACTCCACCCCAGGTTGTCACGCAAGATGCGCCAGACGTGGCCGGTAGAAAATGTCACGCCGCACTGCGGGTGAAACCGTCCAGTTAACTGCGATATTTAGAAACGCCGGTAGCAAAGACCCCTTGTCGTCGCTCAGGCCTATCAGGATCACGGCGCCATAATTGAGACGCTTCCGTCAGATCAAGAAGGCCTTTCCCGATCGATCGTCGCTTCCGGGTCCGCAGCACTGGAAGCGCCTGTCTGCAAATTCTGTATGGTCGTGCGTGTTTCGACAAGTGGTAGCTGTCGGCAGGGCAGCGACGGCCAATAAACTCACGCGAAGCCACGAACTGATGCGACGTGTCTCGTACCATCGGCTATGCCGTCTTGAAGGGAACTCACAGATAGGGCGGACGATTTCTGACGTTCTCCGCGAGATTGGTGCTCGCCGAAGTCGCGCCAGGAGTAAGACTGGAAGTCGTGGACCGGGCGTTCTGGAACACCGTGTGTCCGCAAGGCTCGAATGGTTAGTTGACCTCGGGTATCTGAGGAAGGAGGGCATACCAAGAAACGGTTTTGAGTACCAGTTCGCCGACGCCGGGCACACCTTGTTGGCAGACTTGGATAGCCGCTTCGCTGACACCAATTGGGTCGAAGCGGTAGCTATTCCGCAGTGGCGTCAGAATGCGATCTGGCAAGCACTGCGACTGTACGTCGTCAAACGAATCGAGACCGCCGAGTCCGTTTCTGCAGAGAGACTTCCCGCCGGTGAACGAATCTGGTGACGTGTAGATTCTCCTGTTTCCGCTGTGCCAGTGTCCTCCGTTTGATCTGTGCCCGTCGCGCGAGGATGGCCGACCGCCGCCCCTCATAGACGTCGGCCGGCGTCACGTTGTCCAGCGCCTCATGCAGCCGGCGGTGGTGGGAGTCGTCGACGAAGCGGGCGACAGCGCGTGCGAGTTCCCACGGGCTGTGGTATGTGTCGAGCTTCACCACGTTCTTCATCGACCGGTGAGACCGCTCGATCTTGCTTTGCGTCATCGGGTGACACGGAGCCCCGCGCGTGTGCTGACGCCCGTGCCGCTCGAGATACGTGGCGAGCTCGGCCGAGACGTAGCACGGCCCGTTGTCGCTGAGCAGCCGCGGGCGATGCACGACGCGGATGCGATCAACGCCGGTCTTCGCGCGCGCCAAATCGAGCGTCTCCGTCACGTCCGACGTCTGCATGGACGGTCCGCAGCGTCCAGGCGACGATGTAGCGCGAGTCGTCGTCGAGCACCGTCGAGCGGTCATACCAGTCCCAGCCGACCACCTGTAGGTAGGTGAAGTCGGTCTGCCACAGTTCGTTGGGCCGATGCGTCGGATGCCGAAACGTCTTCGCCGCCGACAGCACGATGTAGGCGGGACTCGGGATCAAGTCGTGCGTCTTAAGGATGCGATAGACGCTCGATTCCGACAGAAAGTGGCCGTCACGATCCGTCAACTGCCAGGCCAGTTCGCGCGGCGACTGCGCCGGAGCGGCCAAGGTGGCATCGACCACCCGCTGCCGCACACGGGGCGGAATCCGGTTCCAGTACCGGCGCGACGCCGATGGCATCGGTTCCAGCCCCGCCTCGCCGCGCTCGATGTAGCGGCGGTACCACCGTAGAACGGTCGACCGATTCACCTGAAGCTCGCGCAGCGTCCGCCGCACGGGCAGATCCGAGCCCTCGACGAGCCGGATGATCTCGTGCTTTTCCGCGGCCGTGTGTCTCACGGATCGCCTTCCGAGTCGGAGGCCGTCCCGCTTTTTTTGAGCAGCCGATTCTCCAGGACCAACTCCGCCACGACGTGCTTCAGCCGGCCGTTCTCCTGCCGCAGGTCACCGACTTCGATCGACGTCGCCTCGCGGGTGGTATCGTCCACGAGCCGCTTCTTCCCGGCCTCGAGAAACTCCTTGCTCCACCGGTAGGACAGATTGGGGTTCAGGCCGTCGCGGCGACAGAGGGCCGCAATGCTCTCCTCGTCCCGCAGGCCCTCGAGGACAATCCGGATCTTTGCTTCGGCGGAGAATCGGCGGCGGGTCTTCCGCCGGATGTCCTGGACGACCTTCTCTGCTGACTTCGCCAGTGCTCATGGGAACCTCCTCCCAGGACGGCAAAGTCTCTCTTATCTCACAACTTCAATTGGTCCACAATGGTTTGAAACCGCACAGCAAGGGAGTATTTCCCTTCTACTCCCTAATGCCCGTATCAGCTAATTGGGTCGACCCGACCAGTTCCCCAGAATTGCCACAGGCTGTCAGGTTTGCGGTACTGGCGCGCGGCGGTGCGTGTGCCAGATGCGGCAAAGGTCCCAAGGAAGTGATGCTGGCCGTTTCAGAAGATTGTACAGAGCGGCTGCTGGGTGCTGGACAATGCGCAGGCGCTCTGTCAGGAACACGCTGCGGCCCAGGAATGAGAGGCCGGAATCGTTGTGCGGAGAAGAAGAGTGCCCTATAGCGTTGTCTGAGTTCACCGTGGGGAGGACGCGAACAATCACACGCGCCCTGGACCGCGATGATGCCGCTTCGGCGCACCCGACTGACCGCTGTTCGAGTACGCGTGCCACGCGGGCAACATCGGTCTGGGCGGCATTCCGTCGGAGTCCACCAAGCACTGTATTCCCACACGGTTGTCACATTCGGTAGCGTGGCCGCCCCGAGACCTCAGGAGCGGATCACGCTATCTGAGTCCACTCGCTGGAGAAGAAGTGGTGCCGAGGGGCAGAATTGAACTGCCGACACCATGATTTTCAGTCATGTGCTCTACCGACTGAGCTACCTCGGCACGTCGTCTGGCGCGAAGGCCTGACGGACCAGCCAAAATAACGCACGGCGCGTCCTAAGGGCAAGGTAAGGTATGTAAATGAGACAGTTCTTGTTTCTTTTCCTCCTGGCGTTGCTCCTCGCGCCGGCGCATGGTGTCGCCCAGGAGGTCAACGTGATCGAGCATGAGCTCGACAACGGACTGACGCTGCTGCTCGTGCCGACGCCGGGCGACCCGAACGTGGCCGCCGGGTGGGTGGCCAAGGTCGGCTCGGTCAACGAACGGCCAGGCATCACCGGGGTTGCGCATCTGTTCGAGCACATGATGTTCAAGGGCACGCATGCCCTCGGCACGCAGGACATCGAGCAAGACCTCGAGATCATCGAGCAGCTCGATGCGCTCCGCATCGACATCCAGGCCGAGGAGGTCGAGCTCAACCGGCGTCATCAACTTGGTCGGATCGACGATCCGAGCGACCCCGCCGCGCGCAGTCCGCGTCATCGTGAGCTCCTCGAGGAGTTCGAGGCATTACTGGCGCGGCAAAGCGACCTCCTCATCAAGGAAGACTTCAGTCGCGTCTACACCGGCGAAGGGGCGTCCGGGATGAACGCCGGCACCAGCTACGATTTCACGATCTATTTCATCAACGTGCCCGCCAACAAGCTCGAGCTGTGGTTCTGGATGGAGAGCGACCGTCTACTGAACCCCGTCTTCCGTGAGTTCTACGCCGAGCGCAACGTCGTGCACGAGGAGCGGCGGCTGCGGACCGACAGCACCCCCATCGGGAAGTTCCAGGAGCAGTTCGAGGCGATGTTCTGGCAGTCGTCGCCCTACGCGTGGCCGGTGGTCGGATGGCCGAGCGACCTCGAGGGAATCACCCGTGAGGAGGCGTTGACGTTCTTCGATACGTACTACGCGCCGAACAACCTCGCCGCGGCCCTCGTCGGCGATTTTGACCCCGACGAGGCGATCGCACTGGCCAAGCGCTATTTCGGTCGGCTGACCCGCGGCGCGCGTCCTCCCCTCGAGCCCCGCACGCGTGAGATGCCGCAGCTGGCCGAGAAGCGGATGGTGGCGTATGCCGAGACCAATCCGCAGGTGGTGATCCGGTACCACTCGGTGCGCGATGGTCATGTCGACGAGCCGCCACTCGTGGTGCTCGGACAGCTGCTCAACGGCCGCACGGGCCGACTCTACAAGGCGCTGGTCGAGGAGCAGGAAGTGGCCACCGGCGCGTTCGGCGGGCAATCCGGTTTCAAGTACGAGGGGATGTTCGAGCTGCGCGGCACCGCGAAGCAGGGACGCACACCCGAGGAGGTCGGGGAGGCAATCTACGCGGAGATCGAGCGGCTCAAGACCGAGCCGGTGCCCGAGCGTGAGTTGCAGAAGGTCAAGAATCAGAACGCCGCGAGCACGTTTCGGGACCTGCGCAGCAACTTCGGCTTGATGATGCAGCTGCTGATGCGCGAAAGCAATCGCGGCTGGGAGCACATCAACACCGATCCGACGGTCTACGACGCGGTGACCCCAGACGACATCATGCGCGTCGCCAACACCTACTTCACGCCCGAGACCCGGGCCGTCGCCATCTACTACCGGACGGAGGGGACGGAGGCCGACGACGACCCCGTGCTGGTGGGGCTGAGCGATGACGAGAAGCAGCAGGTTGGCCAGATGCGCGCGATGATCAGTCAAATGGAGGAGGCGCAGCTGAACGAGTTTCGCGCGCGCGCCGACCAGATGGCCGCGCAGGCGCCACCCGAGAACCAGGACTTCGTGCAGGTCTTGCAGACACTCATTCAGGACCGTCTCGATGAGGTCGCGGGAGGCCGATGATGACGCCGACGCTGACGGGCTATCGACGAGTGGTCGCGTTCGTGTTGGGTGTCTGGTTCGTCGGCCTCGGCGGGTCGGTGGCGCTGGCGCAGTCGATTCCGGCGCATCCGCGTGAGCTGGCGTTCGAAGACCTGTCGTTCGAGCCGCCCGACGCCGCCACGCACCGCCACGAGCTCTCGAACGGCGTCGTGCTGTACGTCGTTCCCGACCACTCGCTCCCCCTCGTGACGGTATCCGCCTTGGTCCGGACCGGCGAGTACCTCGACCCGGCGGGGAAACCGGGGGTCGCGAGCTTGACTGGGAGTCAGATGCGCGCCGGAGGGACCACGAGCCTCACCCCGGCCGACTACGACGAGGAGGCGGCGTTTCTCGCCGCGAACATTTCGAACTCGATTGGCGATACGTCAGGTCGAGCGAGCGTCAATTGCCTCACGAAGGATCTCGACGCGTCACTCGATCTGCTCTTCGACATGCTGCGCCACCCTCGCTTCGATCAGGCGCGGCTCGACTTGGCGAAGAGCCAAGTGCTCCAACAGATGGAGCGGCGGAACGACAGCACCCAGAGCATTGAGGTCCGTGAGTGGCGTCGACTGCTGCGAGGAGACGATCATTTCACCACCGAGCCGACGACGCGTGCCAGCCTCGACGCGATCACCCGCGAGGACCTCGTCGCCTTTCACCGTGAGTACTACCACCCTGGGAACTTCATCTTCGCGGTGTCCGGCGATGTCGAGTCCGACGCCATCGCGGCCAAGCTCGAATCCCAGATGGCCGACTGGCCGGCGCGCGCGGCGGTCACCACGCCGGTACCGGCGCCAACGCATCAGCTGGAGCCGGGGGTCTATCTCGTCGACAAGCCCGATGTGAATCAGGGACGGGTCGTCATCGGCCACCTCGGTACGATGCGCGACAACCCCGACCGGTACGCGTTGATGGTGATGAACGACATCCTTGGCGGCGGCGGATTTGCCGCGCGCCTCCTGACGCGGATCCGCTCAGACGAAGGTCTCGCCTACAGCGCCTATTCCTCATTCGGCCTCGGCACGTACTATCCCGGCGCGTTCCGGGTTAGTTATCAGTCACGCAGCGAGACCGTGGTGCGCGCCGCCGCCATCGTCCGGGAGGAACTCGACCGGATCCGCTCCGGCGTCGTCTCCGAGGCCGAGCTGCGGACCTCGAAGGCGTCGTTCGTCGGGACGTTCAGCCGGAACTTTTCGAGCGCCGCCTCGACCGCGGGGTTGTTTGCCAACGATGAGTTCACCGGGCGTGATCCGTCGTATCTAACGAGTTATCGCGACAACATCAGCGCCGTGAGCGGCGACGACGTGCTGCGGGTCGCGCGCGAATACCTGGATCCGGAGAAGCTCGTCTTCCTGATCGTCGGCGACAAGTCGACCATCGAGGCGGGCGACCCAGACAACCCGGAGTTCACGCTCGACTGGTTGACGGGCGGAGACGTCGTCGAGATCGCCCTGCCCGACCCGTTCACGATGGAATACCCGTCGTCGCCGTGAGCCGGCGCCGACGGGTAGACGCACGCATCTGGCCCGCCGACGGGTCCTCGTTCTCCTACCCCGAATCGCGCGCCGGGCGACCGCCGACCGCCGTCTGCTTCTCCGGTGGCGGTACGCGCTCGTACGCCGCCACCATCGGTCAGCTCCGAGGATTGACGGCGACGGGACTGCTGTCCCAGGTCGGCTACATCTCCGCTGTGTCGGGCGGAGCGTGGGCGGCCACCGCCCATGCGTTCTACGCCGGTCCGGGACAGACCGACGCCGACATCCTGGGCCTGGTGCGCGAGCCGCGCACCCTCGACCAGGCTACGCAGACCGTCCTGTCGCCGTCTGAGCTCGGCCACGCGGCGACCCGGAACTTTCGTGCCACGTTGGAGTCGCTGCACGTGTCACCCGACGTGCCCGCCGATCGGATCTGGGTCCGCGCGGTTGGCGAGACGTTCTTGGCTCCGTTTGGGTTGTTCGATGCCGAGTGCCCGTGTGGGTTCACCTGTGACGAGGCGTCGGAGCGGGAGATTCGCCAACGCAACCCGGACGTTGGCACGCTTCATCGGGTGCGCCTGGGCACCCAACACCCGTACCTCATCGTTCATGCGACGCTCAACTGGCCGGCCGACGGGAACGACACCGCGTCGAAGGTCGGCTTCGAGTACACGCCGCTCTATTGCGGATCGCCGCCATTGACGCAACTACGGTCCGGCGACCGGTCGGTCTATGTCGGCGGGGGTGTCATCGAAAGCGTTGCGTTCGGGAGCGGTCCGCCGTTGGGACCGGTAGGGTCGGACGGCGTCGTCGCGGTGGAACAGACCGTGCCGTTCACCTTGGCGGACGTCATCGGGGCGAGTAGCGCGTTCAGCACCTCCGCGCGCGACTTCCGTCTCTACCCCCATGTCGAATGTTGGCCGATCCCACCGACGGCGGGTCCGTCGCACGCCCACATGTTCACCGATGGTGGCGACCTCGAAAACTTCGGGATCATTCCGCTGCTCCGCCGGGGCATCCGGTCGATCGTGGTCTTCATCAACACGGTCTGGCCATTGTCGCTCGCGCTCGACGCCGACCGCGGGTGGCCGGTCGACCCCGCGCCAGAGTCGCGGGTCCTCGACCCGTTCCTCGCTCCACTCTTTGGCGCTCCGAGCGGCCGGTTTCCGCACAACCAGGTCTTTCCCGAGACCGATTTCCCGATTCTGCTGCGCGCGCTGCAGGAGGCCAAGCGGGCCGGCCGAGCAGTCCTGGCAACGATGAACCACACGGTACAGAACAACGTCTGGTGGGGATTGTCTGGCGGAGGGGACGTCCGGGTCTGCTGGGTGTACAACGAACGCGTGCTGGAGTGGGAGGCGCTGCTGCCGGCTGATACCCGCCGGGCCCTCGAGCGCGGCTCAGCCGACCCGCCGTCTGGACCGCTCGCGCACTTTCCGCACTATCGAACCCGGGGACAAAACCGAGGGGCGATCATCAGACTGACCCCGACGCAGATCAATCTGCTGTCTCACCTCGGCTGCTGGATGGTCACCTCCTGCGCCGACGAGCTCCGAGACGTGTTGGCATGACCCGCTCCGTGCCGCCGGGGCGCGCCGTGCGCGCCCACCACTTGTACTCGCCGGCAAAGTTCAGTAGGGTTGTACTTCGTGACGAATTCCTGTACGCTGGCGCGACCGTGACTGACGGCAGTCGCTTGCACCCCATGACCGTGCCGCGCCGCCGTCGGCGTCCAGACCGCCGCACGGCCCGCTACCTCCTCCTGTTCGTGACCGGAGCGCTCGTGCTCAATGCTCTCGTCGGCGAGCGGGGACTGCTTGCCACGCTCACCGCGAATCGTCTGCACGCGGAGCTGTCCGACCGCATTACCGGCTTGCGGCAGGACAACGAGTCGCTCCGAGAGGAGGCACGGCGGCTGCGCGAGGAGCCGACCGCCATCGAGGAAATCGCCCGCCGCGACCTCGGCCTCATCAGAGAAGGGGAGCGCCTGTTCATTCTGTCCGACGACCCCTCCCGTCGGTGACGCCACCGGTCACAAACACCCCGCCGGCGAGACCGATCACCCATCCGACCACGACGTCGAGCGGGTAGTGTAGGCCCAAGTAGATCCGGGATGTCGCGACGACGAGTGCGACCGGCCAGAGGACGCGCGACGCTGTGGGGACGAGCCGAGTGAGTGCGTAGGCTCCCGCCGCCGACGAGGCGGCGTGACCCGATGGAAACGAAGACGTCGAGCGGTGGAGCCGCGACGCGTCAACCGTCGTGGCGTGGCGTTCGTACGGACGAGGTCGCTCGATGATCGGTTTGATCCCGAGGTCGACCAGCACGAAGACGAATAGCAGCGCGAGGGTGGTTCGCCACAGGCCTCCACCGTCACCCTGGCGCATGGCGACCACCGCGGCCACGGCCATCCAGATGCCGCCAGCGGTGCCGACAAGTGTGGCCGCGACCATGGTCACGGTTACCCAGGTGGGGTGGGGGAGCCGGTCGACCCAGAGAAAAAGTGCCGCGTCGGCCTCGAGCAGCGCGTCGAGCAACACCGTCTAATCTTAGGCTGGTGCCGGTGCCGGTGCCGGTGCTGGTGCCGGCTCGCGAGCGTCGCTCGGCTCGGTCTCGGTTTCCGGTATGAGGCCGAGCACCGTGCGCACCTGTCTTTCGATCGCTTTAGACAGCTCCGGTTTCTCCCGCAGCAGATTCTTGATGTTTTCGCGGCCTTGTCCGAGACGCTCACCACTGTAGGAGAACCATGCACCGCTCTTTTCGACGATGCGATGTTCCACCGCCAAGTCGAGTAAATCGCCTTCGAGCGAGATGCCCTCTCCGTACATGAGATCGACCTCCGCCACGCGAAACGGCGGCGCCACTTTGTTCTTCACCACCTTGACCCGGGTGCGGCCCCCGGTGACGCGGTCGCCGTCCTTGATCGCGCCGATACGACGAATGTCGATGCGCACGGTCGAATAGAACTTCAGCGCGCGTCCACCGGTCGTCGTTTCAGGGCTGCCGAACATGACGCCAATCTTTTCGCGCAGCTGATTGATGAAGATCAGGCAGGTGTGTGACTTGGCGACGACGCCCGTCAGTTTGCGCAGCGCCTGTGACATGAGCCGCGCCTGCAGTCCAACCTGCGCGTCACCCATTTCGCCTTCGATCTCGGCCCGCGGAACAAGCGCGGCCACCGAGTCGACGACCACCACATCGACCGCGCCGGAGCGAATCAACGTTTCGACGATCTCCAGCGCCTGCTCGCCATTGTCGGGCTGCGATACCAGCAGATTCTCGAGGTCGACGCCAAGCTTGGTGGCGTAGATCGGATCGAGCGCGTGCTCGGCATCGACGAACGCCGCGTTGCCGCCGACCGCCTGCGCTTGGGCAATCACTTGGAGCGCCAACGTGGTCTTCCCGGATGCCTCCGGTCCATAGATTTCTGTGACGCGTCCGCGCGGCACGCCGCCCACACCGAGCGCATAGTCGATACTGATCGAGCCAGTGGAGATGGTCGCGATCGTCAAGATCGCACCCTTCTCGCCAAGACGCATGATCGCGCCTTTGCCGAACTGTTTTTCGATCTGGCCGACGGCCATGTCGATAGCTTTTGCGCGTTCTTTGGCGAGGCGGTCGGGATTCGGCATGAGGGTCTCCGTTCGGCTAGGAATGCACGGTTCTACGCGTAACTGCGCATTCTAGGACTGTACCAGGGGCCTGTCAAGCGAAACTATTTCCATAAGTCAACATAAGGCATTTGTTTGTAGTTATTTATAGTGACTATCACTTTCGCCCCTACACAAGCCAATTACCGAATCTGACGCATCTCAGACGTTCGCGTGTGGCTGTGACTGCGATCTGGTTCGACCGGGCGGTGAATCCCCCCGGGTTTTCCGGAGACCGCATTACGTGACTCCGGCCATCACGGCTGGAGCCTCTTGTGCGCGAGAGTACTGTTGTTCGTACTCGGCCGGTGGCACGTCGCCGATCGATGTCAGCAGCCGCCGGTTGTTGAACCAGTCCACCCATTCGAGCGTCGCAAACTCGACAGCCTCGAGATGGCGCCACGGGCCGCGCCGGCGAATCCCTTCGGTCTTGCTACAACCCCATCACCGACTCGGCGAGGGCATTGTCGTATGAGTCGCCCACGCTACTCACAGAGGGTTCGATCCCCGATTCGGCGAGGCGCTCCGTGTAGCGAATCGAGAGATATTGGCCACCGCGATCTTTCGCGATTCAACTGGCGCCAGATTTCATGCGCGCCGTAGACCGCAAAGTTCTCGTCTCGCACCCGGTGGATCTGATCCTTCAGCCAGGCATCGCGCTGTGCCCGACCCGATCGCAACTGGGGATTCGCCTGACACGCTTTGTGGGCGTAGTGCGTCGACGGAGCGATCGGCATCACGGCGCAGATCGGCTCGACCCCGGACGGCGCGCGATGGGCGTCGATGAACGCCACCATTGCCTCGGTCGGCGGTCGAGCTCCGCCTGCGCGAAATACGCCGAGGCCTTCAGCAAGATCTCGTTGGCGCGTCGCAGTTCCCGGATCTCCCGGGCTTGGTCTTTCAACAGCGCCCGCTCGTCGGTCGTCAACCCCGGGCGGCGTCCTTGATCTCGCTCGGTCTGCCGGACCCAGTGCCGCAGCGTCTCCGACGAGCAGCCGACCTTCTCGGCCACCGACCGGACGCCGCCCATTGCGAGTCGTGGTGTTCCTCGTGGTCGAACACCAGCCGCACGGCTCGCTCACGAACCTCTGGTGCATATCTGCTTGGTCGTCCCATGAGCCCCATCCTCCCAAGAGATGGAGCCTCCGGGAAGAACCCCGGGGCGATTCACGGCGCTTGGCTGGTCAGGTTCCTAGAGGGGAGTGGGGTGCGTTTAGAGGGTATCGTTACCGGCAAGAAATGATGTCGCAGACGGAGCGCGGGCACCGGACCTGGCGCACGGTGCGGGGAGCCGCCGCCGCCGGTTTTATCGTCTCGCGGTGGCTCGCCGCGGTGTGCAATATGCCGGCGCTCTGCGGGTGGCTGGACGGCGCGAGCGCGCTGCTCGCCGTGCTCTTTGTGAGTGCTTACGCCGGGTCGTCGACGGGGCCGTTCGCCGTCCTCGGCCGACGTGGCGCGCAGCTACTGGCGATGACGTGCGTGGTGAGCCTGGCGAGTGGCGGCCTTGGCGTCGCCGCACCCGGGTGGTTCTCGTGGCTCGCGGGTGCAACGGACGTCCTGGCCTGGGCATGGGTGCTGTGGACATCGGTGGGCGCAACCCGTTGGCTGGCCGGCGAGGTGCGGGAACCTGCGGCCGTCCGTGTGATCGCGCCGCGATATTGGCTGATTTCAGCGTTGATCATCATCGTGCTGGGGCTGCAAGTCTGGGCCCTCTTCAGGCCGCGCCCCACGTGGTGGCCGTTCATCGACTACCCGCTCTACAGCGCGGCGCACGGCGAGCCGATACGCACCGTTCACCATCGTCTCTACGGCCTGAGGGCGAACGCGCCGGTCGAGTTCTTCGAGCTGACGGCGGATGATCTCGGGGTGAGCTGGTTCGTCTATCACACGCAAACCATTCCCCAGATGTTCGACCGGCCGTCGCGGGTGCTCGAGGAGTTCCAGCGCGCGCTCGACCGTGCCGACATGCCGCCGTTGCAGTTCCTCATGCCGGTGCGCGAAACGTTCGCACTGGTCGATTCCGAGCTCCAAGAATTCGCCGAGCGTCGATTGGTCCCGATCGATTCGGGCGACCTGACCGCTGTCCGATGACCGACCACACGTCGACGAGTGAGCCGGGAACGACGTCGCACTAGGCGTGGGCGCAGTTCTGGTTTCCGACCACCACCGCCGTGCCGCTTGCGGTGTCCCGCCTCGTCCTCGTGCCGGCGTGGCTCTTGATCTTCATGAAGCCGTGGGAAGAGCTCGCGGTCGCCTTGACCTACGACCCGGCGCGGATCGATCAGGCGATGATCCTCGGCATCTTGTCGTTCGTACCGGTCGAGACGTTCCATAGCTACGAGGTCCAGCGTGGCATCTGGCTGGTGACGCTGGCGAGTGGCGTGTTGGCCACGGTCGGCCTGTTCACCCGGACATCGCTGTTGCTCTTTGGCCTGGGCAACAGCGTGCTCATCGGTCACCTGTGGTCGTACGGTGAGCTACATCACCCCGAAGCGCTGTATTGCGTTGCGCTCGTCCTGATGGGGCTGTCGCCCGCGGGTCGCTGCTATTCCATCGATTCGTGGATCGGGCGACGCTCGAAGCAGCCGGAGCGGTGGGGACCAAACGCGACGATGGATACGTCGACATGGGCGCTGCGGACGGTGCAGTGTCTGCTGGGCCTCGCCTACTTTTCTTCGGGCAGCGCGAAGCTCCTCGACGGTGGGTTCTACTGGATGAACGGCGCGACGCTGCAGACGATCGTGCTGACCGACTACATCCGCTTTGGCATGCCGGCGGGGAGTTGGCTCATCCAGAGCTTCTGGCTCTGTGTCCTCGGTGCCGCGATGACGATCGTGGTGGAGGTGTTCTTCTTCGTGGCGGTGTTCATCAAGGCGTCGCGGAAATTCATCCTGCCCGCCGGGGTCGCGCTCCACGTCGGGATCTATGTGACGATGGCGGCCCCGTTCTTTACCTGGACCGCGATGTACGTGGCGTTCTTCGACATCGAGGCGGTCCGTCGCCGATTTGTCGCCGCGCCAGCTGGAGCCCGTTGATGTCCCGCCTGTCGTCTCGGTTCCCTGCGCTCGGCATTCTCGCCGTCGTGTTGTTCCCCAGCAGTTGGTTGGGCGCGTGTGGCTCGCCCGAGATCGGTCCCCCCGTCGCGATTCCCGCAGTGGCGGTCGACCGCGAACGGGTCCCGATCGGCGGGCCGCTCGAGATGACCTACCGCTTTACCGCCTCGGCCGAGGTGGCGAGCGTGACGGAGCCCTATCGCGTGGCTGTTCAGTTTCTCAATGCGGACGGGGAGGTCATGTTCACCGACGACCACGATCCGCCGGTGGCGACGTCCGACTGGCAGCCGGGGGAGACCGTGAGGTACGACCGGCTGCTGTTCATCCCGGTGTATCCGTATGTCGGACCGACCTCGATCGCGCTCGGGCTCTATTCGCCGGTCACCGGCGGCCGTGTCGCGCTGGCCGGTGAACCGACCGCGGAGGGCGCCTACGTGGTCGGCGCGATCGAGCTCCTGCCCCCACCGCGCAGCATCGTGACGCTACGCGAGGGGTGGCATCGCCGTGAGCTCGATGGCGATCTCGAGTGGCGGTGGAGCACCGACGAGGCGATCATCGCCTTTCGCAACCCTCGCCAAGATTCCATTCTCTACCTCGAGCTCGATGGTCGTCCGGACCTCTTCGACTCGCCTCAGCGGGTGGACCTAGTCATCGGGGATCGCACGATCGACACCTTCGTGATCGCGGAAGGCGGCACGACGGTGTACACCTCAACGATGACCGCCCTCGATTTCGGCGATGACGACCCCACGCAGTTGACGCTACGGGTCACCCCGACGTTCGTGCCG
The DNA here is from genome assembly GCA_963662965.1 of Vicinamibacterales bacterium. Classification (GTDB taxonomy): domain Bacteria; phylum Acidobacteriota; class Vicinamibacteria; order Vicinamibacterales; family UBA8438; genus DTWD01. The sequence continues at coordinate 3,843,455 of OY759970.1, forward strand.
GCCGAGCTTCCAGGCGCGAACGGCGGCGACGCGCGCCGCCTCGGTGTTCGCGTCTTTCACGCCTTCCTCGAGAGCCGCTAACCGCGGCGGCGACCTCGCCGCCGGACGGTGCATCGACCACGCGGTCGCGGAGAATCGAGTTGCCCGTGGTACGTTGGATGTGATGCGACGTGGTCGTTCCATCTCTCGTGTGCCCGCGCTGGTCGTCGCGGCGGTGCTGGTGGCGTACGCGGCATCGCTCGCCGCGCAGGTCGCGGTGCCCCCGAATGTCGACCGCTCGATTCACGACTACGCCGGCGTGTTGTCGCCCGCCGCCATCGCGACGATGGAGCAGCGTCATCGCGAGCTATTTGCCAAGACCGAGGTAGCGATCGTCGTGGTGACGATGCGCACGCTCGACGGCGAACCGGCGGCCGACTTCGCGTTGCGTGTCGTCGAGTCGTGGCAGCCGGGCAATCGGAGCACCGAACGCGGGGTGATGGTGGTGCTCGCGGTCGAAGACCGGGACGTCACGATTCAGACCGGCTATGGCGCCGAAGGCTTCCTACCGGACGGTCGTGTCGGAGCCGTCCTCGACAGCGCCCTTCCCAGCTTCTCGCAGGGCGACTGGTCGGCCGGGGTGACCCAGATAAGCCAGGCCTTGGTCTCGATGGCGGCCGCCGAGTTCGGCGTCGCGATCGAGGGTGCGCCGCCGCCGCCGAGCCGCGTACGGGTGCGTGGGAATCGTCGAGGTGGTCTGCTCAGCCTGATCGGCATGCTGGTGATGGGCTATTTGTTCTTCCGCCACCCGCGGCTCTTCATGTTGATGATGCTCTCGGGCATGGGACGGGGCATGGGCGGTGGAGGGTTTCGTGGCGGTGGGTTTGGTGGCGGCGGTGGCTTCGGCGGCTTCGGCGGGGGCGGTTTCGGGGGCGGCGGTGCGAGCCGCGGATTTTAAGTTCAGACGGGGCTGGCTGCCCAAGGGCAACGAATATGACAACTGACGTGAAGGTAGACTCGGCGCTGACGAAGCTCGTCGACAGCCTGCGGGCCGCTGTGGGGGAGGATCTGGTGAGCGTTGTGCTCTATGGGTCGGCGGCGCGAGGCGACTATGAGAAGGCGACGAGCGACCTCAATGTGCTCATCGTGATGGAGCGTCTCACGCCGCAGGCGCTTGAGCGCGTGAGCGCGCCGGTCAAGAAGTGGGAGCGGAGCGGTCAGCCGCCGCCGCGGCTGCTGTCTCGACCGATCATCAGCGAGTCGGCCGACGTATTTCCGATCGAGTTCCTCGACCTCAAGGCGGCGCACCGCATCCTGTACGGCGAGGCTCTGTTCGCCGACCTCGACATTCCCCTCGACCACTTGCGGACCCAATGCGAGCGGGAGCTGCGCGAGAAGATGATGCGGCTGCGCGAGGCCTACCTCGAGGTGCACGACAGCCCGCGGAAGCTGAACCGTTTGCTGACCGATTCGTATTCAACATTTGTGGCGCTCTTTCGGGGATGCCTGCATCTCCACGGTGATGAGGTGCCGGCGCACAACGATGAGGTTGCCGCGGCGTTTGCCGCCGCCGCCGATCTCGACCGCGCGCCGTTGGACGAGGTGGCGCTTCTGAAGCACGGGCAGACGGCCGGCGGGAACCCGAAAGAGCTGTTTGCCCGCTACTACGACGAACTGACGAAGGCCGTGGCTCGGATCGACCGATTCGCGCCATCGCCTGGAGGTACATACGAATGAAGACAGGACTGATCGCGCTTGGCGTCGTGCTCCTAGTCGTGCTGATGATGGGCGGCTCGCTCGTCGGACGCTACAACGGATTCGTCACGGCGAACGAGCAGATTGACGGCGCCTGGGCGCAGGTGGAGAACGTGCTGCAACGCCGCGGCGACCTGATTCCGAATCTCGTCTCGACGGTGCAAGGCTTTGCCGAGCAAGAACGCGAGATCTTCATCGAAGTGGCGAACGCCCGGAGCCGACTGGCCGGCGCTACGTCCCCGGCAGAGGCCGCGGCCGCCAATGCCGGGATGACCGGCGCATTGGGGCGGCTGCTGGCGATATCCGAGAACTATCCCCAGCTCCGTTCGAACGAGAATTTCATTCGGCTACAAGACGAGCTTGCCGGCTCGGAAAACCGAATCGCCGTCGAGCGTCGTCGTTACAACGATACGGTCCGCGACTTCAACACCAATGTCCAGCAGTTTCCGAACAACCTGATGGCCGGCATGTTCGGATTCGACAGCCGCGAGTACTTCGAGGCCGACGAGGCGGCCCAACAAGTGCCGACGGTGCAGTTTTAGACGGGGCATTGTCAGACGGGGTCTGCGACCCCGAACCCCGCCGGCGGCACTCGCGGGAACCCCTTCGCCCCACTCCGTGCCGCCGGGGCGCGCCGTGCGCGCCCCGAGTTCGAAGTGCCAACAGCTGGCTTGAACTGGGCCGCAACGGAATCAGCGGGGTGTCGTCTGTACTAACCGGACATTCCTGATACCGTAGCACCGTGAACAAGCCGCGTTTCATCCTGCTGTCGCTCTGCCTTGCGGTTGGGAGCCTCGTCGTGCGGGCTCAGAGTCAGGACGAGGCGGAGGACGATGACGCGCCGTCGCTGACGCTCGAGGTTGAGCCTGCCGAGCTGACGCTCGAGGTCGGTGACACCGCGTCGCTCTCGGCGACCGTCCGGGATGCGGAGGGTGCCGTGCTCGAGGACGCGAGAGTCGTCTACTACTCGCGCGCGCGGAGAAGTGTCGGGGTGACGCGGACTGGTCGGGTCGAGGCGTATCGACCCGGCGCGTTCACGCTGATCGTGCTCGTCCCGACCGATCAGGACGATACGAGCCGCCGTCCGGAGTCTCGCGTACGCGTTGAAGTGCCGGTGACGGTGCCACTGCCGCCGATTGTCACGGTCACCTTCGCGCCGCTGCCGCCGAAGTTCTACGTCGGAACGCATCCGCGGGTCGACGTCACGGTGAAGGATACAACCGAGACGGCCCGTGACGACATCGAGGTGCACTTCGAGACGAGCGACGCCGCGGTCGCGACCGTCGACCGATTCGGTGTGCTGACACTGCATCAAGAGGGACCTGTCGAGCTGACCGCAACCGCAGCGTCGATCAGCGCGACCACGGAGATTGACGTGGAAGCGAATCCGGTGACGGCGCTCGAGCTGCAGGCGAGCGTCGACATGGCACTGACCGGAGACGTGGTTCGGTTCACCGCCACGGCGAAGGACGCCCGCGGGCTCGCCGTGCGCGGCGTACCGGTCTCGTTTGCCGTCGGCGGTGAGACGGCACCGAGGATCGTGGCCTCGGGAGCGTCCGCACAGGTTGCCAGCGACGGACGCTTCGTCGCCGAACGCTCCGGCACCTACACCGTGATGGCGACGGCGGGCATGCACACCGCGACGCGCACGGTCGCGATCGATCCGCGCGACGTCGCGCGCGACATCGAAGTGGTCGGTCGTGGCGAGGTGCTCGACCGGCGCTCCTCCGACTTGTGGGTGTGGGAAGGGATCGACGGCCGCGACTATGCGATTACCGGGACGTGGGGCGCCGATGGCCACGCGCTCTTCTGGGACGTGAGCGACCCCGCCAACATCGAGAAGCTGTCCGAAGCACAGGTCGACGCGCGCACCGTGAACGACGTCAAGGTGTCGGAGGACGGCGACATTGCCGTCATCAGCCGCGAAGGCGCGTCGAACCGGCGGAACGGGTTTGTCGTGCTCGGTGTCGGGAATCCGCGCGAAGGCGTCCCGGTCCTGTCGGAGTTTACCGACCAGTTGACCGGCGGCGTGCATAACGTGTTCATTGCCGAAGACCACGTCTTCGCGCTGAGCGCGGGCCGGCGCTATGACGTCATCAGCATCGAGGATCCGAGCGCGCCGCACCGCGTCGGACGTTTTGAGCTCGAGACGCCGGGGCACAGCGTCCATGACGTGTGGGTGAGCGACGGCATCGCATTCTCGTCGAACTGGACGGACGGCGTCGTCGCGGTCGATATCGGGGGTGGGGGCCAAGGCGGGACTCCTGAGCGGCCGGTTGAGCTCGGACGCTATGCGTATCCGAGTGGATGGAATCACGCCGCGTTTCCGTATCGGAGTCAGTCGACCGGGAAGTTCTACCTATTCGCGGGTGACGAGGCCTATCCCTACGGCGGGATCTCGCGACAAGGTCAGGATCCGGACGACCGGGTGCCGTTGCGGACGGCGGGGTGGATTCACGTCATCGATTGGAGCGACTGGGACGACCCCTGGGAGGTGGCGCGGTACCAGGTGCCAGAAGCCGGCACCCACAATTTCTGGGTGGAGGACGACATGCTCTACGTCGGCTTCTACTATCCGGGTGGTCTGCGCGTCGTCGACGTATCGGGAGAGCTGATGGGCGACCTCTATAAGCAGGGCCGCGAGATCGCGCGATTCGTGCCGTTTGACAACGACGCGTTTACCCCGAACGCGCCGTTCGTCTGGGGCCCCCAGCCGTACAAGGGACACATCTTCTTTACCGATTTCAACAGTGGGCTCTGGGCGGTCCGTCTCAACGAGAAGACCGGCCCGGCCCGCGTGATCGGAGAGCCGCAGTAGAGACGGAACTCGCGGTGGTTCACGGTTTACGGTTCACGGTTCAACGTTCTCTGGTGGCGGCGGCGCTGCTGACCGCAGCATCCTTCGTTCCGCGGGCCATGGCGGAGCCGCCGGAGCGCTCCTATTTCGTCTACGTCTGCGCCGAATCCGAGGACGAGGTCGCGCTCGTTCGCTACGGACCGACGGGTCTCCAGGTCGTGAAGACCATCACGGTCGGGAGCTATCCCACCGAGATCGAGGGCCCACACGGGATCGCGCTCGATCCCGACGGCCGACACTGGTATGTCTCGATCGCCCACGGCTTTCCGTTCGGCAGCGTGCACAAATACCGAACCGGGAGTGACGAATGGATCGGCGACGTCACCCTGGGGATGTTTCCGGCGACGCTCGACGTCTCGGCGAGCACCGGACTCCTGTATGTCGTCAACTTCAACCTTCACGGCGGGATGGAACCGAGCAGTATCTCGGCGGTCGAAGTCGACACGATGACCGAGATCGAGCGGATTGAGACCGGGGTTCATCCGCACGGGTCACGGGTGAGCCGCGACGGGACGCAGCATTACTCCGTCAACATGATGGGCGGCGACCTGGTCGAGCTCGACGCGCTTGGCTTCGAGATCACGCGGCGTCTCTCGCTCGGAGACGGCGTGCAGCCGACCTGGGTCACCAGGCCGACCGTCGACGGCCTGGTGTACGTGACCGGCAACAATGTGGCGAAGATCTTCGAGGTCGACCTCGAGTCGTGGCGTGTCCGCCGCACGTTCGACACTGGCGAGGGGCCGTACAATCTCGCCGTCACCCCCGACCGCTCGACGCTCGTCGCGACCTACAAGGACGGGAATGCCGTCGGTTTCTGGGACCTCGCGACGGGGCGGGAGCGCGCCCGCGTCGACACGAGCCGGACGATCCCGCACGGCGTCACCGTGACACCCGACGGCGCGTATGCGTTCGTGACCCTCGAAGGCGTTGGCAGCGACCCGGGGACCGTCGAGGTGTATGACCTGGCCACGGCCAGCCGTCTTGGCACCGTCGACATCGGGAAGCAGGCCGGCGGTATCGCGTTCTGGAAGGTCGAGGGTTGAGTGACGTACCGCGCTCGGGCCTGTCTGCCCGCCGTTGCCTGTGGGCGGCGTCGATCTTCCTCCTGCTCGCCATCATCCACACGTATCCGCTGATCACCGGACTCGACCGTCTCTCGCGTCACAACGACGACGAGTGGCTCAACGCGTGGGCGGTCTCGTGGATCGCACACCAGCTCCCACGCAACCCGCTCGACTTGTTCGACGCAAACATGTACTACCCGCACGAGCAGTCGTTCGCCTACACCGAACCGCTCATCATCCCGGGGATGATGGGGGCGCCGATCCGTTGGCTGGGTGGGTCGCCGATGCTCACCTACAACGTACTCCTGCTCCTCGGCATGACGCTGACCGGGCTGGCGATGTACGTCCTGGTGGTCAGGTGGACCGGCGACCATTGGAGCGGTCTGCTGTCGGGGGCGTTGCTGGCCTGCGGGACACCGATGCTCACGCGCCTGCCGCACTTGCAGGTGCAGCACTTCTATTGGCTGCCTCTCGCGCTCCTCGCCTTCGACAACCTCATGACCTGGCGTCGCACCCGTGATGCGGCCTGGCTCGGTGGCTGCGTCCTCGGAGCCGCGTTGACGTCGGGGTATACGGCGATCTTCGTCGCCCTTGCGCTCGGCGGGGCGTTGTTGGTGCGGGCGCCCGGGTTGTGGAGTCGGGACGGCGTGCGTGTGCTGGTGCGTCTCGCCGCCGCGGCGGCCGTCACGTTGGTCGCGCTCCTCATTCTACTGACGCCCGTATCAGGAACTCCAGTCGGCGCGCCCGCTGCCCGGCGCGTCGAACCTCTTCACGACGCTGCAGATGTATCTGTCGTCCGCGACACATGTGCACTACCGCACCTGGGGACAGCCGTTCTTTGAACGGGCGCCTGCGTCGTTCTTTCCCGGCGCGGTCGCGGCGACCTTGGCCGTCGCGGCCCTGGTGACCCGGCGCCGCGTCGCGGCGACCGGAGCACGAGCCACGCTTGTCGCTATCGGTGTCATTGGCGTCGTGATGTCGCTGGGGACACTGACCCCGATCTATGCCGCGGTCTACCACCTCGTGCCACCGGTGCAGAGTCTCCGGGCTCCGGATCGGTTCGGGATGCTTGCGTTTTTCGCGATCGTCGCGCTGGCCGGCTTCGGGCTGTCGGCATTGCTCCAGAGGGTATCGCCTACGCGACGGGTCGCCGTTGGGCTCGGACTGCTTACCCTGGCGACGGTCGAGAGCTACCACGGGCCGATTCGCTACCTCCCGGTCGAGTGGCAGCTGCCGATCTACCGGGTACTCGCCGAGGTCGACAGCGGGCCGGTCGTCAAGCTGCCGATTCACCGCGGCGCCAGATTCCAGCGGAACGCGTTCTATCTGCTGGCGTCGACCGTGCACTGGAGGCCGATGGTCAACGGCTTTGGGAACTCGCGGCCGCCTGACTTCGAGGAGACCGCCGCGGTGATCTCCCGGTTTCCCTCGCTCCCCGCGGTGGCGCGTTTGCGGGCGCTCGGTGTGCAGTACGTGGTCGTGCACACCGCTTCGATTCCAGATATCAGGGGAAGGCTGGCCCAAACTACTGGCCGATCCGATTTGGCGTTGATCGCTCAAGACGGCTCGGATCGTCTGTACCGCATCAACGCGCCGCGGGACACCCCGGTCGCCGCGGCGCTCGGCTCGCTGACGTGGTCGGAGCTGACGTACGTGGAGCAGCCGGGCCGCCGGAGCTACCTGGCCGGGTGGGAAGATGTCGGCCAGGTGTTTGGTCTCCAACGGCCAGAGCAGATGCTCGTTCACGTGGAGGAGACGACGTCGGAATCGACGCTCACGCTACGGCTGCCGACCGCGATGCGTGGACGGATCTACGATGCGACGACCGGTGTCGTCGTCGGGGAGGTCACGGTCGAGGCGGGCGACATCACGGGACCACCGGTACCGATCGCACTACCGCCCAATCGCCAGGCCGTGATTCTCGATCTGCGCGCCGACTAGCGCGCGCAGACGCGGCCGGGATGTCTCTCCGGACGCCAGATCGGCCCGCCGGAAAACTTCGCCTCCGACCGCACGCGGAACTCCTCACGCGGCGAGCAACAGCTAGGTAGCAAACGCTCACTTCACCGGGCGGCGGTGAACGACATTGATTTCAAAACCAGCGCTGCCCGCCGCTCCGGTGCAACGTGTTGTCATGCCGATTTGTCGTCCTTCTCCCATCTCCATACCAGACCATCGTCCGGATCCATAACCTCGCCGACTCGTCGGAAGCCACATTTGGTCAAGACGCGCGTTGAGGCATTCGGCTCCGGGCACGTGTGTGCCAGGCGTCCGGATTCGAAGTCCCGAACAGTCGGTGACGCGAGCCAGCGTGACTTGATCTCCTCTGGACTCTGTCCGGTCCAATCGACGAACTGATTCATGCCGCCCAGCTTGACGAGGACGCCGCCAACGTCGAGGACGAGCACGTTAGTCATCCGTGCGTTCAAGTTGGACGGCGGCAAAACCTTACTATCGGCATGACCCATGCCCTCATCGGCAGCGGCTGTTCAACGGCCGTTGCCGTTTCGCCGACGTGTGGACCATCCGGTCAAGTCTCACTACTGCGTAGGGTTACCGACCTTCCGGCGCCGGATCAACCGCGAATTGCTGTCGGCTTGATAAATACGGACGCGCAGGCGCGGTCGGGGTGTCGCGAAGGATGCCATGAGGCGCGCCGACCACCAACGCCGCCGTCGCCCGAATCAGGATCAGGGCGCGCACGGCGCGCCCTCTCGGTCACGGAGCGGGGCATGTGGTCCCCGCGAGTGACTGCGACGGGGTTCGGGGCAGTCAGCCCCTTCTAAACCCGCTCCACGGCGACGGCGACGCCGTTGCCGCCACCGAGGCAGAGTGTCACGATGCCGCGGGTCAGGTCGTGATTCTTGAGCGCGTAGAGCAGGGTCGTCAGGATTCGCGCGCCGCTCGCCCCAATGGGGTGACCGAGCGCCACCGCCCCGCCGTTGACGTTCACCTTGGACGGGTCGGCGCCGAGCTCGCGAATGACCGCGATCGCCTGTGCGGCGAAGGCCTCGTTGAGCTCGATCAGGTCGACGTCATCGAGTGTCCACCCGACTTTCGTGAGCAGCGTCTGTACCGCCTCGACCGGTCTCATCAGCAGCCACTTCGCCGGACCACCGCTCACGGCCTGTCCGACGATGCGGGCCATCGGCGTCACGCCGAGCGCCGCCGCCCGCTCCGACGCCATGACCACGAGGGCCGCCGCCCCGTCGCTGACGCCAGGGGCGTTCCCCGCGGTCACGGTCCCGCCCTCTTTCTTGAAGGCTGGACGGAGCTTCGCCAGCGCCTCCACCGTCGAATCGAGTCGCACATTCTCGTCGTACTCGAGCCGGAGGGGGTCGCCCTTCCGTTGCGGGATCTCGACCGGCAAGAGCTCGTCCTTGAAATAGCACTCGCGGATCGCCGTCGCGGCTTTCTGATGGCTACCGGCGGCGAACTCGTCCTGTTCCTGCCTGGCGACGCCGTAGCGCTCGACCACCGCTTCGGCGGCCAGCCCCATCGACCAGTTTTCGACCGCGCACCAGAGCCCGTCGTGCATCATCGAATCGACCACCTGGCCGTCGCCCATGCGCATCCCGCCGCGCGCCTGCGGCAGCAGATACGGGCAGTTGCTCATCGATTCCATCCCGCCGGCCACCGCGACGTCGATGTCGCCGGTCGCGATGCCTTGGGTGGCCAGCATGACCGCTTTGAGTCCGGAGCCGCAGACCTTGTTGATCGTCAGCGCGCCGGCCTCGTCCGGTAAGCCACCTCGCAGCGCGGCTTGGCGTGCCGGCGCCTGGCCGAGTCCGGCCGAGACGACGTTGCCCATGATGCACTCATCGACCACCTTCGGTTCGATGCCGGCGCGGGCGACCGCTTCGCGGATGACGCGCGCGCCGAGCTCGGTGGCGGGCAGACTGCTCAGCGCACCGAGAAACTTTCCAGTCGGCAGACGCGCGGCGCTAGCGATGATCGATTCACGCATGGTGGGGTGCTCCTTCGCAGGTGACGACGATGGCCCTGACGACACCGCCGCCGAGCAGCTGGGCCAGGCGTTTGCGCACGAGCGGCTCGGACCGAATCGTTTCGAGGCGCCAATGATCGCTCGCCGCGCGAACGTGTAGCGTCCCGTCCGCCCTGAGACGTACGGATGTTGCGCGCGCGAGCGAGGCACCGACGGACGCGGTCCACGCGAAGCGGACTTTGGCATCCGAGAGCGGCTGTCGTTTCAAGACATCGCCGAGCGCGCGCGTCGCACACTGTTGTGCGGGGACCATTACCGAAGATCGTATCATCGCGCCGTGTCACTCGTCTTGGCCTCTCGATCGCCACGCCGCGCGATGCTCTTGCGCGACGCCGGGTACGACATCGAGGTGAGGCCGGCCGATGTCGACGAACGTCGGCGAGACGACGAGACGCCTCGCGCCCATGTTGCGCGCCTGGCGGCTGCGAAGTCCGCCGTCGTCGCCGCGCGGCATCCGGGACGCGTGGTCATCGGCGCCGATACCGTGGTGGTCATCGACGAGACGGTTCTCGGGAAGCCAACGGATCGGACAGACGCCGCGCGCATGCTCGCACGGCTGGCCGGGCGCACCCACACCGTCCTGACGGGGGTGGCGGTGACCCGCGACGACACCGTCCTCGCGGCGGTCGAAGCCACGGACGTGACGTTTGTCGCACTCGACGCGTTGAGGATTGCGTGGTACGTCGACACCGGGGAATCGGACGACAAGGCGGGGAGCTACGGCGTCCAGGGCGTCGGCTCACGATTCATCGAGCGCATCGACGGGTCGTACACCAACGTCGTCGGACTGCCGATGACGCTGGTTGACCGCTTCGTGCGCCAATTCGAGGCCGGTTTACTGGTTTCGGCCACCCGTTGACTGCTCGTTTCCACGGCGATATCCTTAAGCTGTTTGTATCCGAAGAGGATGGTATCTGTATGCCCAATAGAGCGTTCAAGATTCTCCTGACGACCGGTGCGCTGTGTGCGGCGTTCGTCGGCCTGCTGTGGACGACGATGCAGGACGGCACGCAGTACTACATGGAGGTCGAGGAAGTGATGGCCGATCCCGAGGCCTGGGACGGCAAGCCGCTGCAGGTGCACGGCTACGCGGCGAACGTGCTGCGCCATCCGAAGAGCCTCGACTATCGGTTCGAGATTACGAACAGCGTCGCTGACGGCACGCATGTGGTGACGGCCGTCTATACCGGCATCGTCCCTGACACATTCGATAACCACGCGGAGGTTGTCGCGACGGGTCGTCTGGACGGCGATACGTTCCATATCGAACCCGACGGCATCATGGCGAAGTGCCCGTCGAAGTATGAAGAGCAGCCGTCGGTGGGCGGAGACGTCGCCGGCGATTACGTCTCGGCGATCGAGACTGACGGCGCGAGCAACTAGTCGCCACGACACGTCAGCAGGTACGGATTCCTACGTCTAGCTGCCGGCTCTAACCGATGTCGACGCTCGGAACCTATACGCTTCTCGCGGCCTTCGTCATGTGTGCGTACGCCGCGGCCGCGGCGGTCGCCGGGCATCGGCGTCGCTCCGCACGCCTCCTCGAAAGCGGAATCGGCGCCTTCTATCTCGTCACGGCGTTGATGACGTTCGCCTCGGCGGTAATCGTGCGGGCGTTCGTCACCGAAGATTATTCCATCCGCTACGTCGACCGCTATTCAGACTCGTTGCAGCCGTTGTTCTACAAGATCACCTCCTACTGGGGGGGACTCGACGGCTCGATCATGTTTTGGGTGTTCTTGCTGTCGGTGTTTGGGGCGATTGCGGTCAAGTCGAATCGCGAGCGGCATCGCGAGTTGATCCCGTACGTCATCGCCACGATCTCAATCGTTCAGATGTTCTTCCTGAGCGTGATGATCGTGAACAAGAACCCGTTCGCGACCTATCTGATTGACACGCCGATCGACGGTCGTGGGCTCAATCCGCTGCTCCAGAACGTATACATGGTGATTCACCCGCCTTCGCTCTACACCGGGCTGGTGTCGATGACCATTCCGTTCGCCTTTGGCATGGCGGCGCTCATTACCGGGCATCTCGACGACTCGTGGCTTCGTGCCGTCCGCCGCTGGACGATGTTCTCGTGGTTCTTCCTGTCGCTCGGGCTGACGCTCGGGATGGTCTGGGCCTACGAGGAGCTTGGGTGGGGCGGTTGGTGGGGATGGGATCCGGTCGAGAACGCCGGGGCGCTGCCATGGTTCCCCGCGACGGCGTTTCTGCACTCGGTGATGGTGCAGGAGCGGCGCAGCATGCTGCGCGTCTGGAACATCTCACTCATCATCATTGCGTTCGTGCTGACGCTGTTTGCGACGGCGATGACACGTACCGGCATCGTCCAGTCGGTGCACTCGTTTGGCGAAGATCCAGAGCTGGCGTTGATGTTCGGGATTTTTATCGCGGCCACGCTCATCGTCAGCTTCGGATTCGTGATCTATCGACTGCCGCTGCTGCGGGCCCGCAACGAGCTTGAATCGTGGGTGTCGCGCGAAGCGGCGTTCCTCGTCAACAACTGGGTCTTGCTGTTCTCGGCGTTCTTTATCTTGTTCGCGACGATGTTTCCGACGCTGAGCGAGGCGGTCACGGGACAGCGGATCACGGTCGGCCCGCCCTTCTTCAACAAGTGGATGATCCCGATCGGGCTGATCCTGTTGCTGCTGACCGGCATCGGACCGTTGCTGGCGTGGCGCAAATCGACCATTGCGAATCTGCGCTACCAGTTCTTGTGGCCGACGGCGTGCGCGCTGACGACGGCCGGTGTGCTCTATACGCTCGGGTTCCGCGTCTGGGTGTCGGGCATCTGTTTTGCGCTCTGTGCGTTCGTCGTGGGCACGATCGGACAGGAGTTCGTCCGCGGGGCGGTGGTCCGACGGGAGGTGACCGGCTCGGACATGATGACGGCGCTGATCGGTCTCGTCATGCGGTCGCGGCGTCGGTATGGCGGGTACGTCGTGCATATCGGCATCGTCTTGATCATGCTCGGCTTTGCCGGCTCCGGGTACAAGCAGACGGCGCAAGTACTACTAACTCCAGGGGAGCAGGTCGAGGTCGGGCGCTTCACGGTCAGACATGACCGTCTCGTCATTACCGACGACGGCGCGAAGGAGATGCACACCGCCGAGGTGACCGTGTTCAAGGACGGAACAGAGGTCGGTCAGATGTTCCCCGGGCGGTGGTACTACCGGAAGCACGAAGATTCGCCGACGACCGAGGTCGCCATGCGGCGGCGCATCAGCGAGGACCTCTATGTGGTGCTTGCGGCGTACGACATGGGCGACCAGTCGGCCAGCTTCCAGGTGACGGTGAACCCACTCGTCAACTGGATCTGGTTCGGGTTCACCATGTTGGCGTTCGGGACCGGGGTCGCCCTGCTGCCCGAGAGCCGTTTCGCGTTTCTCGCGAGCAAGGCCTCCGCCGACAGCGTCGGCGCGACCTCTGGCGTCACCACCTCACTGCTCGTTCTCACGTTGGCGCTTCCCGGGATGGCCGTTCCAGCTCATGCGCAGAGCGGTGTCAATGTGGAGTCCTACGCCACGACGACCGAGCTCGAAGCCGAACTGCAGCATGAGTTGGTCTGCGTCTGCGGTGACTGTCCGCACTACACACTTGCCGCTTGTCGGTGTGCCGTTCCGCCCGAGTGGAACACGACCGCCGACGGCATGCAAGAGATCGGGCGGGCCGGTTCGGAGTTCATGCGCGGACAGCTCCGCGAGCAGATCGAGCTGGGGCGGAGTCGTCGGGAAATTCTCGACTACTTCATCGAGGTCTACGGCAGTCAGGAGCCGCTCGGCGCGCCGCTCGATGAAGGCTTCAACCGTTTAGCGTGGCTCTTCCCCTATCTCGTCGGGAGCGGGTTTCTGATTGCCATCGGCGTCACCGCGGTTCGCTGGTCGCATCGCGACGTGGCCTCCGCCGGCGGAGCGTCGCCATCGCCCGACGTGGTCGACGCCGAGCTCGACGCCCGTTTGGATGATGAGCTCCGAAACCTCGACTGACGCCGCCACCTCTTCTTTCCGCCCCTGGCATTTCTTCGTTCTCGCCGGCCTGGTTGGAGCGACGATCGCCGTCGTCAGCGTGCGGCCGAGTGACCCCGCGTCGCTCGTGCTGCTCGTGCTGGCCGTCGGTGCCGGCGCCTACGTCGGATTCGGGGTCTATCGCGTGGTTGTCCCGCTAATAACGGCCCGGCAGTTTTCCGAACGCATCGAGATGGTCGGCGGACGGACTCGAGCCGCCCTGGACCGAGAGAAGACGTTGGTCCTGCGATCAATCAAGGAGCTCGAGTTCGACCGCGCGATGGGCAAGGTGTCCGACCAGGATTTTGACGAGATGGGCGGTCGGCTGCGGGCGCGTGCCCGAACGCTGCTGAAACAGCTCGACGTCGATGAGACCGCGTATCGGGACCTAATCGAGCGCGAGCTGGCCGAGCGTCTACAGGGGGTCGGTCTCGAACCGGTGATTGCATCGGCGCCACCGGTGGCCGAGCGCGTGGCGTGCGCGAGCTGCGGGGCGAGCAACGAACCGGATGCGAAGTTCTGTAAGGGATGTGGGGCGGAACTTTGAGCAGGTTCAAGGTTCACGGGTTTAACGGAATCGGCGTTAGCTCAAAGTTTTGGAACCTGGAACCTGGAACCTGGAACCGGCGCCGAGCAAGCGCGACGTGCGTCGGTGTGTTCTTGCTCGCGAGCGCATCGTTCGCTCAACCCGACCCCCGTCAGATGTCGGGGATCCCGCTCCCGGATCCGCAACTGTCGGCCGGGACGATCACGGTCCGTGTCATTCGGGGCACATTGACGAACAACGTATCCGACCACCCGGTGGAGCTGCACCAAGGCGACAACGTCGTGACGGTGAACACCGATGCGGAGGGGCGCGCGCAGTTCCTCACGCTAAATCCCGGTGCGACGGTGGTGGCCGCCACCGAGCTCGACGGCGTCCGTCTTGAGTCGCAGTCGTTCCCGGTGCCGGGACGGGGCGGGGTCCGCCTCATGCTGGTGGGAGCGGGTGATTCGACCGTGGACGTCCCGGCCGAGCCAGGCGTGGTGACCTTTGGCGCCGACTCGCGCGTGGTCGTCGAGCTGGGCGAAGAAACGCTCTCGGTGTTCTACCTCTTCGACGTGGTCAACCCTCGCAGTGTGCCGGTGGTGACCGATGTCCCATTGACACTCACCGTACCGACCGGATCCGTCGCGACGACGGTGCTTCGCGATTCGCATCCGCAGACGCGGAGTGAGGGGACACGGGTCACGCTCCCCGGTCCGTTCTCCCCCAGCAACACGCCGCTTCGGATCGCCTACGTCGTGCCGTACTCCGGCGACACCGTCGCGATCGCGCAGGCCCTTCCGGTCGATCTCGAGGCGTTGCTGCTCATTGTGCAGAAATGGGGCGCGATGGATGTCGCCTCGGACCAGATCGCCAGGCGGGCCGACATGACTCCCGACGGCGCCGACGGCGAGACGTACATTTTCGCCGCCGGTCCATCGGTGACGGCCGGCTCCGTGCTGTCGTTCGAGATCTCCGGGCTCCCGCACCACAGTCGCGTGCCCAGCACGATGGCGCTCGCCGTCGCTTTCGTCATTCTCGGCATCGGCGTCTGGGCGGGGGCGGTGCCGATCGAGGCCGCCGCGGGAACGGAGCGGCGCCGCCGTCTCGAGAATCGGCGTGAGAAACGGTTCGTGGACCTGGTGAAGCTCGAGCAACAACATCAGGCCGGAAAAGTCGGTGCCACGAAATACGCGAATCGGCGACAGGAGCTGTTGGCGCACCTCGAGCGTATTTACGGCGAGCTCGATGAGGAGGTCGCGCCGGTCGTGCTCAGCTCCGCCCGCGCCACGCCCGAGACCGCCGTTGTCACCGGTCAGTCAGGCACGACGGGGTGAGCTCGTTCGATTTCGACAGTCTCACGGTCGCAAAGGTTTCCCGTCACTACGGCCGGCGGCGAGCGCTGACACGGGTCTCCCTGGCGGTCCGCGCCGGAGAGGTTGTCGGGCTCCTCGGCCCCAACGGGGCAGGGAAGTCGACGCTGCTGGGCATTCTTGCCACCCTCATTACGCCATCGAGCGGGTCGGTCCGGTACGGGGAGCAGCGAGCCCGTGACCTCGGAGCGGCGCTTCGTCGGCGGGTCGGCTTTCTCTCCCACGACCTCCAGCTGTATCCCGAGCTGACGGCGCGCGAGAACCTGGAGTTCTTCGCACGCTTGTATGGCGCGACGACGCCTGCGTCAACCGTTGACGCGGCGCTCGACCGCGCCCGTCTGACGGACCGCGCGGACGACCCGATCGGCGGGTTCTCGCGCGGAATGCGTCAGCGACTTGCGCTCGAGCGGGCGTTGCTCCATGACCCGCGTCTGGTGCTGCTCGATGAACCGTTCACCGGGCTCGACGATCGGTCGGTCGGCGACCTCGCCGAGCGGCTTCGCTTGCTTGGCCATGACGGTCGGATGGTAATCTTCGCGACCCACGATCTCGATATTGCCGAGGGGGTGCTCGACCGTGCCGTCGTGCTCCGCAACGGGCGGATGGATGGGCTTCCGGACGACGGCGGCACGCTCAGGGAGCGCTACCGCGGTCTCTTGGCTGACGCCGGCGGTCGACGACGGAGCACGGCCGATGGCTGAGTTCTTCCGGGTCGCCTGGCTCGTGATGCGGAAGGACATCCGCATCGAATCCCGCAGCCGCGAGATGCTGTACACGACGACGTTCTTCGCGGCGTCATGCGTGCTTGTCTTTTCCTTCGCGTTCGTGCGGTTGGGGCGCCCGGTCGAAGGGGCGGAGGCCGGCATCGTCTGGGTGGCGCTCGCCTACGCGGGCCAACTGGCGCTGGGACGGGCGTTCGAGCGGGAGTTGCACCAGGATGCGCTGCGGGGGCTGCTGCTCGCACCGGTCGAGCGGTCGGCGATCTTCGTCGGCAAGCTCCTCGGCATCATGCTGCTGATGGGGATCGTCGAGATCGTCGTCGTGTTCTTCGTGGCGTTGTTCTTCTCCACGGCGTTTTTCGGATACCCGTTTCTGTTCGTCGGGCTCCTCGTGACCGGGACCATCGGCTTCGCGGTGGTCGGTGCGCTCTTCGCCGCGATGCTGGTGCGTTCGCAGAGCCGCGCGGTGCTACTGCCGGTGTTGCTCTATCCGATCACCGTCCCGGTGTTGATCGCCGGGGTCAACGGCACGCTGTCGCTGATTCAGGCGGAGCCCAATCTCGACCTGGCGCGCTTCTGGCTCGCGTTGATCATTTTTTTCGACATGGTCTTTCTGACGCTCGCGTTATGGACATTCGAGCCGCTCATGACAGAATGACCGGCTGGAGGTGGCAGACTCGAGGCCGCCGGGGTCGATACAATTGAGGACAGACGGATGATCGGACGAGCATCGAGTGTGTGGCTTGTCGTCGCGGCAGTCATGTTTGCCGCCGCGCCGTTCCTGATTGCGACGGCGCCGAACGAGGCGACGATGGGACTCGTGGCGAAGATCGTGTACTTCCACGTTCCGGTCTGGTTCATGATGTTTCTCGCCGTGTTCATCTGTGGCATTTCGAGCGGTATCTACCTGTTCAAGGAGAAGCCGGCCGCCGATCGGCTCGCCGTCTCCGCGGCCGAACTGGCGGTGCTGTTCGGGCTCATGGGGTTGACGACCGGCCCGCTGTGGGCGCGGGTGTCGTGGGGCGTCTGGTGGCCGTGGGATGTGCGGACGACGCTGGCGCTCATCCTCGAGATGAACTTCCTCGCTTACCTGTTGCTCCGGAAGTACGGTGGGCCCGGGTCCGAGAAGCTCGCGGCCGGGTTGGCGCTGTTCGGGTTGTTCAACGTGCCGTTCGTCTACGTGTCGGTCAACGTCTGGCGGACGCTGCATCCGGAGACGACCGTCGTGCCGTCGTTGCCGCGGGCGATGGCTGGCCCGTTCTGGTGGTGCGTGTTGGCCTACCTGGCGTTGTTCCTGGTCATGCTTGGTGGCCGGCGCCGACTCGAGGAGCAACGTGCCACCCTGGACAGGCTCCGCTTGGCTTATGACGAAGACTAGAGCGGCACAAGGCGCGCGTTGCCTGGCGCTACTGCTGATGGTGGGCCTGTGCGTGTGGGCGCGGCCGCAGACGACGGTCGCGGCCACGCAGCCGCCGCCTATCGAGGAATTTGTTCCGATCGACCAGCTGCCCGAAGACGACCGTCTGCCCGCCGCCCCCTTCTTGGTCGCCGCCTATTCGCTCGTCTGGATCTTCGCGTTCGGCTACTTCTGGATGCTGTCGCGGCGCCTCTCGGGGGTCGAGCGTGAGTTGGCCGACCTGACGCGGCGCGGCGGCGTCTCGCCGGACACGGAGGCCGACGGGCCATCCTGATGTTCGACATGAGCGCCGGGCACTTCGTCTTCATTCCGGCGGTCATGCTGTTCGGCATGGTCATCGGCTGGATCCTCGGGTCGCGCGCGGCCGCTGACGCGTATGCGGCCGAGCTGCGTCGACGCGAGGAGCGCGCGGGGCGTAGTTAGACGGGGCTGGCTGCCCCGAACCACGTCTGGGCCGGGGGAATATCGTCCCGCGTAGAATCGCCGTGTCCGCAGGACGCTTTCCCCAGACCCCCTGGCTCCCTCGCTAGTGGGGACCCTGAAGCCCCACGCCGCTCGCTCGCCTGGCGCGCCTTAACTTAGCGTCCGATTCCCAGTCGGCGTGCGAGGCTTTCGGGAAGCTTCGCGTCGAGGATCTTTTGCTGCGCGACATCGACGCGGTACGGGACCCGCACGATGCGGACTTCGTTGGCGTCGAGGTCGAGCGTGGCGAAGGCGGCGCGCGGGTCGCCGTCGCGGGGCTGGCCCACCGATCCCGGGTTGATGAGATATGACGACTGCGCCTCGAGCGCGACGACCGTCGGTTCAGAAGACCCCAGCTCTGGCACCAGGGTCGTGAGCGGAGCGTCGCCGGCGGTCCGTGTGAACGCCGCCGGGAGGTGCGTGTGCCCGAAAAAACAGAGACGGCGTGAGGCTGCATCGAGCGCCCGAACGGCGTCGTCCTGGTCGAACACGTAAACGTCTTCATCGTAAGGGGTACCGTGGCAGACCTCGATCGACTCGTCCACCGCCAGAGGACCTTGGGCAAGCGCGGCGACTCGCGCGCGGTTGGTCTCGGTCAGCGTCTCGAGTGTCCATTGAGCGGCTTCGGCGGCAACGTGATTGAAGTGCAGCGGCTCCTCGATGCCAGATGACACCTTGTCGTGGTTCCCGCGGATGAGCGCATCGGGTTCGAGATCGTGGATCCGATCGACCACTTCATTCGGGTTGGCACCGTAACCGACCAGGTCGCCGAGCACCAGCAGACGATCGTAGGAATCAGCCGGGGCCGCCTCGAGAACTGCGTCAAGCGCCTCGAGATTTCCGTGAAGGTCGCTCAGAATGAGGATCCGCATACAGGACGAGAAACCATCTCATAAATGCGCCGGCATTCGGCCGCCGATGCATCCCGCCTCGCGGCGTTCCTCGTCGGTCGAATACTACCGGTATTCTCCCGCCTCCCGCCTTGCGACGCGGGTGCCTCGACGCCCTCGGTGCCACGCCGCATTTATGAGATGGCTTCTAGTTCCCGAGCCACTCGAGGATGCGCTCGACCAGCTCGCCCGACGTCGCCCGATTGGCGTCAAGCCGCAGATGTGCGTGCTGATACGCGCTGCGTCGTGCACTGTACAACGCTTCCATCGAGGCGCGGTCGTCCGCCAGCGGCCGACGTCCGTCGGTCGGGAGTCGACTCACGACCGTGTCCAGCGACACGTCGAGCCAGACAGACGCCCCATCACTATTGATGAAGGCGCGGTTGGCGGGGTCGACAAAGGTGCCGCCGCCGGTGGCGATCACCGTGTAACGGAGAGCGAGGAGCTCCTGCAGCACCGCCTGTTCGGCGTCGCGGAAGTGTGGTTCGCCGCGCGTCGCGAAGATATCGGCGACCGTTTGCCGCTCGCGCGCCTCGATCCAGGCGTCGACGTCCTCGACGCGCCAGCCGAGCTTCGTGCCGAGCGCCGACGCCACCGTCGTCTTACCCGCCGCCATGAACCCGACCAGAAAGATCTTGTCCGTCCGCACGCCAGCTCCTACCCGCGCAGCGAGTCGAGGGCGGCGAAAAAGCCAGGATACGACACATCGACCGAGTCGGCGTCGGTGATCGTGCTCGACTGGTCACAGCCCAGCGCCGCCACGGCAAACGCCATGGCGAGTCGATGGTCACCGGCCGCATCGGCGGTTCCGCCCGGAGGCATGTCGGTGCGGGCCGCGTGGAAGCCGTCCTCGCGTTCCTCGACGTCGACACCCATCGCCCGCAGTCCGGTGGCGAACGCCGCGATCCGGTCGCTCTCCTTGTGGCGGAGCTCGCCGGCGCCCGAGACGTCGACGATGCTCCCATGCGCGGCGAGCGCACCGAGCACCGGGAGCTCGTCGATCACGGAGGGAACCTCCGCGGCGGTGATCGCCACCGGCGCCAGCGGCCGCCATCGGACACGAACGCTGCCGTAGGGCTCGCCGGCCGCGGTGCCCTCGACGCTGATCTCCACGTCCGCGCCGGCGCGCCGCAGAATGTCGAGGTACGCCGTACGTGTCGGGTTCAGCCCGACATCGTCGATCACGACATCGGAGTCCGGGAGTGCCGCCGCGGCGATCGCCCAGAACGCCGCTGACGACGGGTCGCCCGGCACGGCGACATCGATCGGGTAGAGCGACGACCCGCCCGTCACCCCGAATACGCCATCGCGCTGGTGGACCTGCGCACCGAACGCCGCCAACGCACGCTCCGTATGGTCACGCGTCGGCGCCGGTTCGTGAACCCGCGTGACCCCGCTCGCGTGGAGACCGGCCAGAAGCACGGCGCTCTTGACTTGCGCGCTCGCGACGGGCGGCGTGTAGTCGATTCCGACCAGCTCGCTTCCCCAAATCGTCAACGGAGGGTGGCCGTCGTCCGCGTCGAGGCGCGCGCCCATCTGCTCCAGCGGGTCGATGATTCGTCGCATTGGCCGGCTGCGCAGCGAGTCGTCGCCAGTCAACACGACTTGAAATCGATGACCGGAGAGAATCCCGGCCATCAACCGCATGGTCGTCCCGGAGTTGCCGGTGTCGATCGGGCCGTCGGGGGCGTGCAGCGAGCCCAGTCCTCGTCCCGTGATCGAGACGGTGTGCTCAGGGCGATCGCGTCCGGCCGTTGCGTGGATCGCAACGCCCAGCGCGCCAAGACACGACAGGGTCGACTGACAGTCGGCGCCAGAGGAGTAGCCGGTGATCGTCGACGTGCCATCCGCCAGCGCGGCGAGCATGGCGTAGCGGTGTGAGATCGATTTGTCGCCCGGTACCCGCAACCGTCCCCGCAGCCGTCGCGCCGGCTCAACGGTTACCGCCGACGCCGCCGCGGCACACATGGCCGCACTATACAACAGTGCTCAGTCAGGGCCGGCGGCCCCACTCGCTTGCTCGCGCGCGCGCGCGGGGGGTATCGTAGGTGAAATTCGCGCGAGCATGCCTTCCGCCGGCAAGATTGTCCGCCTTGAGTTCCCGAGTCACTGCGACATGTTGGACGTCGTCCAGTTGTTGAGTGACCATGTGGGTCAGGTCGGGGGTCTCGACGAAGACGCGACTCACTGGGTTGGCGTCGCGGTCCGTGAGTCGATGATCAACGCGATCAAGCACGGGAACTCCGAAGACCAGCGGAAGCGCGTCACGGTCGAGTTCCGGATCGAGCCGCTCTCTGAGCCGGCCGAGCTCGTTGTTCGTGTCGTCGACCAAGGCGAAGGGTTTGATCCGGTCGAAATTGCCGATCCCTTGGCGGCAGAAAACCTTCTCAAGTCGAGCGGACGGGGCATATTCTTCATGCGAAGCTTCATGGACGACGTCGCGCTTCGGCGCGGCTCCGAGGGCGGGATGGAAGTGCGCATGGTCAAGAAGCTAGGCGCGACTGAATGAGCCCGCGTCCGCCCTCCGGACACGACAACGTCTCGAACATCGATCCGGTGTTGGTGGCGACCGCAGCCGAGGCGGTGCTGCGCGCCGGTGCGCTCCAGCGCGCCCATTTTGGTCGCGACGTGCGGGTCGAGAAGAAGGGGCGCATTGATCTGGTCACGCAGGTCGACGTCGAAGTCGAGACGATGTTTCGGGAGATGATAGGCGAGCGTTTTCCCGACCACGCGGTCCTCGCCGAGGAGTTGGGTCGGCCGGGCGACTCGGGTACGACGGCGACGCACTGCTGGGTTTTTGATCCGATTGACGGGACGGTGAACTACGCGCACGGGCTTCCCATCTTCTGCGCGTCGCTGGCACTCGAGATTGACGGCGCGCCGGCGGTGGCCGCGGTCTACGATCCGATGCGCGAGGAGCTGTTCACGGCCGAGCGGGGCAGTGGGGCCCGTTTGAACGGCGCACCACTTCGGGTGTCCGCGGCGGATACGCTCGTCGATGCCATGCTGTGCACCGGTTTTCCCTATGATGTGCACCAAACCGTCGATGAAGTCGTCGGACTCTTCGGTGCCTTCGTCGCCCAGGCGCGGGCCGTGCGGCGGCTCGGCTCGGCCGCGCTCGACCTCTGCTACGTCGCGGCCGGTCGTTTCGATGGGTTCTGGGAGCAGCGACTGCACCCCTGGGACATGGCGGCCGGTGCGTTGCTCGTGGAAGAGGCCGGCGGTCACGTGACCGCCATGAACGGCGATGCCTTTTTGTCCCGCATCGGTTCGATCATCGCGTCGAACGGTCACCTGCACGACGCGATCCTCGCGACGATTGTGGCGTGTTCTCGAAACCGGACGGGGTGATACCCGGCTGGGACACTGTGGCCGCGGCGCCCCGCCACCGACCGCGCGGTGCCGGTGTCACACGGCTGGCATCATTCGTGCTGTATCAGACGTATAGATGCCCGCGTCTGTCCTCGATCTATGTGGAGGGCAGCATGTCTTGCACCCGCACGAGGATCGCCGCCCTGGTCGCGGTCATTGCGTTCGCACTCTTTCTGACGCCTTCGGCATTCGCGCAGCAGTCCGTCACGCTTAGCTCGGGATACTTCGCGATCAAGGGCGCCGACACCCGCATCGAGCGCGACGTGTTGCTCGAAAACCAGAGCCTCTTCGCTATTTGTCTCGAGGACTTCAACGGTGGCACATTCGGCGGATCGTGGAACGCAGGGATCGGCGAGCACTTCGAGGCCAGCGTCGGCCTGGGGTTCTACCAACGTACCGTTCCGAGCGTGTATCGCGAGTTCATCAATGACGATGGCAGCGAGATCGCGCAGGACTTCCGCTTGCGCATCGTGCCGGTGACGGCGACGATCCGCGTCTTGCCGTTCGGAGCGGCGCCGATACAGCCCTACTTCGGCGGCGGTCTCGGCCTCTATAACTGGTGGTACAGCGAGGTCGGCGAGTTCATCGACTTCACCGACTTTAGCGTGTTCCGAGACCGGTTCGTCGCGACCGGGAACGATGTGGGTGGCGTCGTGCTCGGCGGTATCCGGTTTCCCTTCGCCGACAAATATGCAGTCGGGGCCGAGGTGCAGTATCACCAGGCCAAGGGCGTCGTCGGGATCGACCAGGGGTTTCTCGAAGACGAGATCGATCTCGGGGGACTGAGCACGCAGTTCACCTTCCAAGTCCGGTTCTGACGACGCTGTGACAGCGACTGGCTACGCGGCATCAGGTCGGTGAGTGCAACGCCGGGATATGGTCGTTGGGGTAGGCACAGCGTCGTCAGATAACCATTCTCACTGCCGCTAGCGCGTTTCACGAGTGTGTAGCGGGCAGGTTGGTGTTTCCGAGAGGCGCGTTGCAGTCACGGTCGGGGCGTCACTCCGGACGCCAGATCGGCCCGCCGGAACACGTCGCCTCCGCCGCACGCGGAATTCCTCACGCGGCGAGCAACAGCTGGTCAGTGGCGGCGCGTGCCACTGCAACCCGCAGCACAAGTTCTTCGACGGGCACGGATCACAGGGTGCAGGCTCGTCCGCTGGCGGCTCCGGCGAAGTTTTCGGTCCCGCAGTCGGCGGTGGGCCTCATGGCGTTCTCCGCGACACCCCGGCCGCGCCTGCGCGTTCGATCCCGCTCTGGGCCGCTCGCTCGCCGACTTCGTTCCGAACCTGTCCAGCGCCGAGCGAACTGCGACACGCACGTGAAAAACGCGGTTAGGCGGCGTCCCGCTCGCGCGGGGGCTATAATGCCGCGTTCGTGTCCCGCATCGTCAACTGGGTCCAGGCGTTCGCGCTCACCATCGGAGGACCTGGCCTCTTCCTCGTCGCCTTTCTCGACTCGTCATTTCTGTCTCTTCCCGAGATCAACGACCTGCTGGTCGTCATGCTCGTGATCCAGCAGAAGGAGCTGATGCTCTACTACGCGACGATGGCGACGCTCGGATCGGTCGTCGGCTGTCTCCTGCTGTATTGGTTTGGCCGCCGCGGTGGGGATGCGCTCGTGAGGCGCCGGTTCGGCGGCGCGAAGATGGAACGCGCGATGAAGCTCTCCAAGCGCTACGGCGTGCTGGCGGTCGGCATTCCGGCCATCCTGCCCCCACCCGCGCCGTTCAAGATTTTCGTGCTCCTCGCCGGGGTGGCCGCCGTTCCGATCTGGCAGTTCGCGGCGACGGTCGCGGTGGCACGCGGGTTCCGATACGTCATGGTCGGAGTGCTTGCGGTGCAGTTTGGTGATGGCGCTATCGCGTTTCTCGAGGCGAACGGCAGAACGGTGTCGCTCGTGATCGCCGCGTTGGTCGTCAGCGGCGGATTGGCGTACGTGCTCTGGCGCCGGCGACGCGAGTCGCTGCGGCCGGCCGATCTATAATCGACCGCGTACATCCTCATGGCCCCAGAGCTATCGGTCGTGATTCCTCTGTTCAATGAGGAACCGAATCTCCGCGAGCTACACCGCGAGCTGTCCGAGACGCTCGGCGCGTGGCGTCGACCATACGAGCTCATCCTCGTCGACGACGGGAGTACTGACGGTACGTTCGGCGTCTTACGAGCCCTGCAGGCGGACGACGACCACGTTCGAGTGATTCGGCTTCGGAAAAACTTTGGTCAGACCGCGGCGTTCGCGGCTGGCTTCGCGTACGCGCGCGGGCGGCTCATCGCGACGTCGGACGGTGACCTCCAGAACGATCCAGCGGACATCCCGGCGATGGTCGAGATGCTTGACGACGGGCACGACATCGTCTGCGGCTGGCGTCGGCGGCGCAAGGATCCGTGGCTGACCCGCCGGCTGTTTTCGAATGTCGCCAACTGGCTGATTTCGTGGACGACCGGGGTGCACCTCCACGACTACGGCTGCTCGCTCAAGATCTTTCGGAGCGAGGTGATCCGTTCGTTGCGGCTCTACGGCGAAATGCACCGGTTCATCCCGGCGATCGCCAGTGAGCAAGGCGTTCGGATCAAGGAGATGGTCGTCAACCATCGGCCGCGCCGCCGCGGCACGTCGAAGTATGGGTTGTCCCGTTTGCCGCGCGTCGTGCTCGACCTGGTGACGGTCAAGTTTCTGCTCAGCTACTCGACTCGACCGCTGCAAATGTTCGGACCGCCGGGGCTGCTCATGGGGCTCGCGGGGACGGCCATCGTCGGCTACCTCGGTTATGTGCGGCTCTTTGCCGGTCAGGCGATCGGTGACCGGCCACTGTTGTTGCTCGGGATCCTCTTACTCTTCGCCGGGATGCAATTGGTCACCCTCGGGCTCCTGGCGGAGCTGCAGGCGCGGACCTATCACGAATCGCAGAACAAGCCGATCTACGTCGTGCGTGACGTGCTCGAATCGGGGAACGTCGACACGCTTGAGGAGTCCGTGGCGGCGGACGCCCGCGGTAACCCGGCATCGACGCGATGACCCACGTCAGCCCGGCTCGGTCTGATCCACGCACGCATCGCGGACGGGTTGGGGTCCTGTGTCTGCTCTCGACGACGGTTGCCTGCGCGGCGCTGGCCGTCTGGTGGACTTCTTCCGAGCGCATCGGTCGGCTTGCAGGGCGATGAGCCCCACTACCTGATCATGTCGGCGAGTGTCCTGCGCGACGCCGACTTCGACCTGCGCAACAACTACGCATTCGACGCCGAGACAAACGAGATCTACGGCGCGGTCGGCCCGCACGTGTTTCAAACGCCGACGGCGTGGTGGCCCTATCACACGCCAGGACTCGCGATTCTGCTGACGATGCCGTGAGCTGTCGGCGGCACGCTCGGGGCACGATTGGCGTTGTGTGGGTCGGCCGCGCTCCTGGTGTGGGCCTGCTGGCTCTGGTTCGCCGGACGTGTGTCGATTTCCGCCGCGACGTGGCTGACGGTCGGCATGGTGATCTGTCCGGCGGTGCTCTTCGGCGCGTCTCAGATCTATCCCGACCTCGCGGGCGGGGTGTTGCCGCTCGCCATGGTTGCCTGGCTGTGGGGCGCGCGGCGCCGCTCACGCCTTGGCTGGAGCGTCTACTGGCTGATGGCGGGGCTTCTGTGCTGGCTGCACGTGAAGTACCTCGCGCCCGCCGCCATCCTGGCGGCGCTCGGCGGGTGGCAATTGTGGCGGGACCGCGCGGGCGCCGGCGCTGACTCTGGGGACGACGAGCGGCGCAGTCCGGTCGAGTGGCTGACCTACGCCGCGCTGTTCTTGGTCGGCCCGCTCTCATTGGGGTGGTTCCATCTCGCCGCGTTTGGCTCCGTCCTCGGTGGACGGAATGCCGAGGAGCTCGTGCCGGTGTTCCTCCGGGTGTTGGGTCTGTTTCTGGGCCTCCACCTCGACCAGGCCCAGGGCATGTTCTTTCAACAGCCGCTCGCGCTGGCCGGTCTGCTGGCGCTTGGCTACATGGCACGCCGGCGTCACCCGCTGACGCTGCCCTGGCTCGTGCTCTACGCGTCGCTGATTGTGCCCAATGCGCTCCAGCTCTCGCGCTACGGCGGCGTCGGCCCGGCCGGCTCGGCTGGTCGGCGGTATGGATGTGGATCATTCCGATGGGCATCTGGCTCGAAGACCACCGGTCCACGATGGAGCGGTATGTGCGCCCGCTAGTGGTGACGGCCCTGGCCTATCAGGCGGTGCTGGCGCTGCGGTGGGTGCCGGCGCCGTCGACGCTCTCGCCGGTCCTCTCAGACCTGGTGTGGGTGCGCAACTCGTTGTTTCCCGTCACGGTCCGCTATTCGCTTCCGAGCTTCTACTTCTGGGATTGGGAAGGCTACCTCTGCTATTTCCCGAACATCATCTAGGTACTGGCGACGGTACTCGCTAGTCGCCACCGGGTTTGTCTGGACGTCGACCTCCGCGCGACTTCGCGTGGTCTGGACGATTGGCGCGGTGGTGGCAGCGGTGGTGCTCCCGGTCGAGCCGACCGCCGATGTCGAGACGGTACGCGACCGCGAGTCGGCCGGGGCGATCCTCCGGACTACGCTCAGCGCGGTGCCGCGCCGGTTCGAGGCGGAGCTGATGTCGCCGATGTCCGCGGGCAGTACCACGGACTTCGCCGCCAGTGGCGGCCGCGCGTGCGCGAGCCAGCCCGTGCCGCCCCGCGGCTTGGTCGTCTTCGGTCCGTACGTCTCCGTCGACCCGGGACGATACCGTGTCGAGTTGGCGCTCCGGTTGAGGGAACCGACGTTGGCGGAGCACGTCGCCACGTTCGAGGTCACCACGTCACGAGGCGCTCAGGTGCTTGATCGGTTGGCCGTGCCGGCGTCCCGTCTGCGAGCCGATGGTGCGTATTCCACGGTGGCGGTGTCATTCGAGACGGCCGAGCCGCTCCGCGACATGGAGTTTCGGGTGGTCCCGGTCGGCGACGTCGAGGTGCTCATCGACTACATCGACCTCATTCCGATGTTGCCGCAGCCGGAATACTGACAGTGCTGATTGCCCCGAGTCCTGCCCCTCGCCGGCGAGTCCGTGCCGCCGGGGGCGCGCCGTGCGCGCCCTGATCGTACTTCGCACGACCTGGCTGCCCCACCACCATGCGCGAGCGAACGGAGCGGGGCTCTTTTCGGGGTCCCCGCGAGTGAGCGAGCGAGGGGGTCTGGGGGAAGCGCGCCGCACTCAGTAGTGTCTTCGAGAGTGCCTTCGAGCGCGATATTCCCCCGGTCTGAGCTTGGCCCTAGGGAGCTGACTCCACCGGCACGCCCCACCAGGGGACGGCACGTAGCAGATCGACGTCGTCGAGTTCTGAGCGCGTGATGCCGTCGAGCTCCAGCGCGACAGCCGCCCACGGCTCCAGTCGCAAGTCGACGACGTCACCCGGCTGGTACGTGGCAATCGCGGTGAGCTCGTTGTCGACCATGCTCCGCGCGTAGACGACCGCGTCGACCCCGTCGCCGGGATCGGGTCCCGAGAGCAGAACGATGTCCCTCAGATGGATGGCGACGATATGGTCGCGGTAGGGCACGGTGCCGGGGCGCGGGATTGTGCCGATCGCCGCCACGGTGGCGGTGACCGTCGCCACGTCCCCAGATGCCGGGGACCAGAAGGCCAACCTCGCGGGCTCGGCGGGGAGCCCAAAGTCGACCGCGTGCCAGTCGCCCTGGGACAGCTCGCGCGCGGCGAACTGATAGACGACGACACGGGTGTGCGCGAGCCGCGTGCGGTCCCTGGCGAGCGCGGTCGCCAGGAGCCGCCGTGGCGCCCCCGCGCCATCGTCGTTCTGGCTGAGGCGGTCGACGGGTCGGTTGAGCGCAACGCTGAGTTGCTCCGCGAAACCGGCCCCCTCACCCCACCCCAGCGCCGCCAGTGAGTAGACGTTGGTGAAGCTGTCGCCGAGGAGGAGGACCTCGGCCATCGGATCCGGCGTCCACGCCTCCCCCGCGGAGGTCGTCACGCGGCCGATCGAGACCGTCTCGGGCGGGAAGAGGTCGGACTGTGGACCGAGGTCGAGCAGTGCGCCGGTGTCGCCTTGATTCGTGACCTCCTCCAAGCTGACCCGGTATCGGCGATCGGCTCCAGCCGGGCCGAGGTCGACCGATGCCGCAATGACCCGAGCGAGGTCGGTCGCGACACGCGTCATGGTCTCCGGGCGCCAATGGGTGTCCGCTTTCAGATAGAGCGCCCGCGTGCCCTCCTGTTTCATCGCCGCCAGCGTCGTCGTCGCGTCAAAGACGAGGATGTTCGCCGCGTCGAGCTCGTCGAAAAAACGTCGGTACGACCGGTTGGTGACCGGTGGGCTGCCGTCAAACTGGTCGCCGAGGCGCTCGGGCTCGGCGGACGGTTTGACCGGAGTCGGCATGACGATCAGGGTGATGTTCCGCTCGGCGAGGCGGTCGCGGAGCGCGAGGAGGGCTGGCCGCGGATCTGGGCGTGGCGTCGACGCGAGCGTGTCCCCCGTCGCCGCGCGGCGCGCGAGGTGCCGAGTCGAGAGGAACCCTTGGCCCGTGACGTGATCGATATCCGGGCGGTAGAAGAGCCATCCATTGCTCCCGACCTCCACCTGCGCGTTTCCCGCGGCCAGCCACGCGGTCATCACGTGCTGGACGATCGGGCGGACGTGCCTGCCGATCGCCGACTCGTCTGCCAGCGTGTCCTCGAACGCCTGGATCCATTGGAGCGTGGCCCGGTTGCCGGCGCGCAACCGCGCAAACCACCGCGCCGGGTCGGTCGACTCCGGCGCGGTGGTCGCCCCCGACCCTGCCGGTCCGTGCGCCGCTGTCAGATAGAACCGCCGGTCGAGCGTGAGCTGCGCGACGTGGGGGAGCAGCAAGCCGACGACAAAGGCCAGCACGAGTACGCGCGCCACGCCTCGGGAGACGACCGTCTGCGCGAGCTCAGCTCGAGCCTGAGCAATGCGCTCACGTTCGAGCTCCGGAAGCTGCGTGACTCGGATATCCGGCATTTTCGCTAATCGCTAGAAGATGAAATAGAGGAATGGATTGTGGGCCTGGGTGGCGAGGACGGCCCAGGCGAGGCCAAGCAGGCCCACGGCAGTGGCGGCCTTTGGCGCCGTCAACCGCATGGTCCAAGTCCACGTCTGCGGCGCCATCCACGTGACGACGGCGGCCGCGGCGACGGCCAGAAGCGAAGACGGATCCCGGAGCACCTGGCTGAGCACGCGTGCCGCATCGGTCGCCGGCATCAGCCCGAACATGCTCCGGAGGTAGCCGATGGCGGACGCTAGGTCGGCCGATCTGAAGAACACCCAGGTGATGAGCAGCACCGCGAACGTGATGCTCGTTTTCACGCCATCGGGCAGCGCTCGGTACACCGGCCGACGTCCCCCCAGACGCTCGAGGGCCAGCAGCGTGCCGTGCAGACCGCCCCAGACGACGAAGGTCCACGATGCGCCATGCCAGAGGCCTCCGAGCAGCATCACGATCGTCAGGTTGCAGTACGTGCGGGCGCGGCCATGCCGGTTTCCGCCAAGCGGCACATAGAGGTAGTCTCGAAGCCACGACGAAAGCGAGATATGCCAGCGACGCCAGAATTCCGTGATCGACCGAGCGCGATAGGGCGAATCGAAATTCTTGGGGAAGACGAACCCGAGCATCAGGCCAAGTCCGATCGCCATGTCTGAATACCCGCTGAAATCGAAGTACATCTGGAACGCGTACGCCGTCACGCCATACCACGCATCGACGGCGCCGATCGCGCCCGCATCGAACGCGAAGTCGGCGACCCGGCCGCAGGGGTTGGCGATCAGGACCTTCTTGGCGAGCCCAAGGCTCACGAACGTAACGCCCCGCGCGAACTTCGTCACCGTGTGCGTGCGATGGGCCAGTTGGTCGGCCACTTCCGAGAAGCGAATGATCGGTCCGGCGACCAATTGCGGGAACATCGAGACATAGCAGGCGAAGTCCGTGAATCGGCGCACGGCCGCGGCGTGACCACGCGCGACGTCGATCGTGTAGCTCATCGACTGGAACGTGTAGAAGCTGATGCCGAGCGGAAGCGTGACGCGGAGCGCCACATCGAGGCGCAGCCAGGGCGCTTGCATCCAGTCGGCCAGGCTGTTCACTGAGTCGATGCCGAAGTTGAAGTACTTGAAGAAGCCGAGGAGCGAGAGGTTCGTGAGCACGGAGACGACCACCGCCATGCGTCGTCGACGTCGCCCCCCGGCGTCGTCTGGATCGACGATGGTGAGCGGCTGTCGCCAGCGCCGCTCGAGGTCCGGACGTCGAATGAGTCTCGCGAGCCAGACCGGCCCGCTGTCGGCAATCGCCAGGCCGCAAAAGTAGTCGATGACCGTCGACGTGAGCAGCAGCGGGACGAACAAGGGGTTCGCCCACCCATAAAAGCCGTAGCTCAGCGCCGTCAGCGTCAGGTGACGCAGCCGAAGCGGCGCCAGGTAGTACAGCAGTAGGGTCAGTGGAAGGAAATAGAGGAGGAAGACATGCGAACTGAAGACCATGGGAGCGGCCGCTACCGGCGACGTTCCAGTGTAGTGTCAGCGCGGCGATCGCGAAATAGCTTGGGTCGAAACGTGCATTGATGTGCATACGTGGCGCGGGCCGGCCGGGGGGCGGCTTTGACGCGCCGGTGAGACCCACAGTACGATAACTGTTTTTTGCCGTCACGAATTCCCTCCACCGTGCTCAGATTGGCCCCGTGCGTCACGCTCGCGGTGACGCTGGTCGCGTGTACCGAGTCATCCGTCGTGCCACCCGCCGCGCCGTCGCCACTCAACCCCGAGAGAATCGGTGAATTGACGATCGCGTGCTCCGCGGACGTGCAGGTCCAGTCGGTGGACGGACAGCCGGTACCGATCCCGTTTCCGCCGGCGACGACTCACGGCGGCGAGGCGCCGGTCAGCGTCGGCTGCACGCCGGAGTCCGGCGCATCCTTCCCCATTGCCCGCAATCGCGTCAATTGCACGACGTCCGACAAGCTCGGTCAGGTCGCCAGCTGTGCGTTCGATGTGGTGGTGTTGCCGCCGCCGATGTTGGGAGTCAGCAAGATCATGGCGTTCGGCGACAGCCTGACGGCCGGCGTCGTGGCGCTCCCGATCTCGGGGTTCGTACGCCTGGGGCTTGAGATCCAGAATTCCTATCCGATCAAGCTGCAGGGAAGGCTCAGCCAGGCGTATATGGCGCAAACGGTCACGACGATCAACGAGGGACTCGCGGGCGAGCTCGCGGCTGAGGCGCTGCCGCGACTGCAGTCCGCGCTCGTGAGACACCGACCCGACCTGGTGATCCTGATGGAGGGGACCAACGACCTCGGTGCTCCGGCGGCGACCGACGACGCTGCCACTGTTGGGATCGAGTCGATGCTCGGTGCGATCGCGTCGGCCGGCGCCGATGCGATTCTCGCAACCGTTCCCCCGGTCCGGCCGTCCGGCTTAGGGGTGCATTCGGCGCTGGTCGGTCCCTACAACAACAAGCTGCTGTCGATCGCGGCGATCCGTGGGGTGCCGCTGGTCGATGTGCATGCGCTCATCAACAACGGGAACTGCGCCAGATCGTCGGCCGTGGTGCCAACAATGTTTCGCGACCTCCGGACGGTGCACGACTCGACACCGTGTGTCGGCGTCGACAACATTCACCTGACGGTCGAAGGCTACGAGCTGATCGCCGATGCCTTTTTCGATCGCATCGTCGAGCTCTACGACATTCCGGTCGCGGTGCCGACCGCTATCGAGTCGGTCGCCGGCCGGTCCGGCGCGACCACCTGGAGGGACTGACCGCGTGGGAAGTACGAACCGCATGACGCCGCTCCTGACGTTCGCGGCGTGCCTCGTGGTCGTTGCACCGGCCGCCGTTGAGGCCCAGGGTCAAAACGAGGCTCAAGACCCGGCGGAAACCGGTCAGCCATGGTTCACGGGGCGATTTGTCGTCCATGCGAACGGGGGAGGCCAAGTCGGGTCCCAGGAGCTGACCGACCAGTTCGGGTACCGCGCCTACGGGGAGGACGCGCAGTTCAATTCGACGCATGAGATATCCGGGGGAGCGTTGTTCGATGTCGGCGGCAGCCTTCGACTGTGGCGCGAGTTGTCGGTCGGCGGGAGCTACACGAACCTGCAGACGACGGACCGCACCACGGTCACCGGTCGCGTGCCGCATCCGATACAAGCCAACAACCCGCGAACGATGACACCGCAATTGCTGTCGTTGGATCTCCGGGAGCAGGTGAGCCATCTGTTCGGGGCGTGGCGGATTCCGCTGGTCGACAAGCTCGACGTGTCGGTCTTCGGAGGTGCGTCGTTCTTCAACGTCACGCAAGGCGTCGTGACGAACGTGACCGTGACCGAGGCCGGCGCCGCTCCGTTCAGCGCGGTTGACGTCGAGCAGGTGCAGCGCGGCGAGCACCGACGTAATGGCATCGGCGGACACGCCGGGGTCGATGTGACCTACATGGTGACCGGGTCCGTGGGGGTCGGCTTCCTGGCGAGATTCACGAACGGATCGGTGGCGTTGCCGTCAGCCGATTCCGGAACATTGTCGCCCACGGTTGGTGGACTCCAGGTTGGCGGAGGACTACGCTTTCGGTTCTAGGAGGCCGTGGTGAACGTCACCCGGCCGTCGACCATGTCTCCTGGCGACGTCCCAGACTCTCGGCCAGCCGACGCGGCAGATCCGAAGATCACCGTCATCCAGGAGGAGCTGTTCGCACCGGGCCGCTCGAAGGCGGCGCGCTACGCGGAGCTCGTGATCGGGCGGACCTCGTTCTGGGCACTCGCCAAGTACGAGCTGATCGTGACGCTGTGCGCATGGCTGCCGGGCGCGGCCGGATTCGTGCTGCGGTCGAAGCTGTATCCGCTTTTGATGGGCCGCGTGGGACGCAACGTCACATTCGGCGCCAACATCGTGCTTCGTCATCCGCACAAGATTCGGATTGGCGACAACGTCGTGGTCGACGACGGCTGTTGTCTTGATGCCAAGGGCACGTCCAACAACGGGATCACGATCGGCGACGGCGTGTTCATCGGTCGGAACACGATTCTGAGCTGCAAGAACGGCGATATCGTCGTCGACGACCACGCGAACATTGGCTTCAACTGCGAGATTTTTTCGGGATCGAGGGTGCGGCTCGGCAAACATGCGCTGGTTGCCGCATACACATATCTCGTCGGTGGGGACCACGAGTACGACCGGACCGACATCCCGGTCCTGTACCAGGGACGTGTGGCCCGCGGCATCGAGGTGGACGACAACGTCTGGCTGGGCGCACATGTCGTCGTCGCCGACGGGGCTCGCGTGGGCCGTGACGCCATTATCGGTGCCGGGGCGGTCGTGATCGGCGAGATCCCGCCGTACCACATCGCGGCGGGTGTGCCGGCCAAGATCCTTCGTGACCGCCGCGAGTGAGCGAGCGAGGGGGTCTGGGGGAAGCGCTCGAGATCCAGCACGGCGACCGCGGGCGATATTCCCCCAGTCTAAACTATGGTCACGGGGCGATCGGCACGGTGCGCCAGCCGTCGGCCTCGGTAAACTCTCGGGCGGCAAAACACCAGATCACGAGCCGCTTGCCGTTCCAGTAATCCGGATTGGCCTGTGCCCGACGTAGCAGATTCACTCGCGCCGCAGTGGCGCCGGACCCACGTACGGCGACGAGATCGATGGGGAGGCCGAGCTCGAGGGCGAGCTGATCGGCGAGTCCACTTCCCACCGCGTGCATATCTCCGCCGGCGTGGAAGACAAGCGCGTGGCTATCTCCTAGCAACACGACCGGGCTGTCCTCGGCGGTGGTGGCCACGTCCGGTCCGACGTCACCGTCGGCGGCCACCACGCGGAGGCGCAGCTCTTCGCGCGGAACCGGTGTGTCGGTGTCAAGGTCGCGCACCAAATCGCCATTGATCGTGGTCGACGACCACTGGCTGCGATAGCTCGCCTTGGGGAGCGCGGAATACCAGGACCGTACGCGGACGGCGTCGGCGATCTGCTGGGCGGCGATCACGCAGCCCGCACCCGACCAATGCGTATCCTGACGGCAATACAACGGGTCGTCTGGGTGGAAGCGGTCTCGGAGAAAGCGTTCGGTCAGGTCGAGCACATCGACGCTCTGGTCCCGGAGCAGCGCGTAGAACGCCTCGTGGTCCGGGTCGAGACGCGGGACGGGAATCGGCACGGTTGGCTCGCCCATCCAGACCTTGTCGGGATAGATGAGCGTCTTCGGCGGGACCGGCACGAGCAGGAGCTCGACGTTGGCCGCGTCGAGCTGGCGTCGAAAATCGAGAATCGCCGGGAGCGGGTCAGCCGCGTCGGGACGCCGAGCGCGGGCCACGTGCGGCGCGCGATCACCCCAGAAGCGTCCCACCGAGACGTGCCGCAGCTCTGGGCCGAAAAAGAACCAGCCTTCGATCCCGACGACGGTCGTCACTCCGCGTGTTTCGGCGTCGGCCGCCTGTGCCGCGAACCTCGAGCGGAGATCGTCGACGAGCTGCGGCGACACCGCTGGTTGGCATCCGATGGCAACCAGCGCGGAGGCGATGACGACGAGCGTCCGCCGGAGCC
Organism: Vicinamibacterales bacterium; assembly: GCA_963662965.1. GTDB lineage: Bacteria > Acidobacteriota > Vicinamibacteria > Vicinamibacterales > UBA8438 > DTWD01. The sequence goes on from OY759970.1 coordinate 3,878,412, forward strand.
ATCTCATTGTCTGTCTAAATCCTTTCATTGTAGCCTTTTGTGGTATTCGCCACGGATACTCCCATATGTGCGGCATCGTAGGCATCGTCGAACGAGACCCCGACAAACCGATTGACCTCGCACTCCTGACCCGGATGGTCCGCGCGCTCCGGCACCGCGGGCCGGACGATGAGGGCCAGGTGGCGTTACCGGGGGTCGGGTTGGCGATGCGGCGTCTCGCGATCGTCGATGTCGGTGGGGGTCAGCAGCCGTTCGAGTCCGAGGACGGCGCGATTCGACTCGTGGCCAACGGTGAAATCTACAACCATCTGCAGCTTCGCGACACGCTGGCGGGCCTTGGGCATCGCTTTCGAAGCCGGAGCGACATCGAGGTATTGGTACACGCCTACGAACAGTGGGGAGAAGCCTTCCTCGAGCGAGTGCACGGCATGTTCGCGCTGGCGTTGTGGGACGGCCGGACTCGCACGCTGCTCGCCGCCCGCGACCGGGCGGGTGAGAAGCCGCTGTACTATGCCGAGACCGCGTCGGGCCTGTTGCTGGCCTCCGAAATCAAAGGGCTACTCCCCAGCGCCGCGGTGGCGCGCGAGGTCGACCTCGAGGCGCTCGATCAGTTTCTCACCTACGAGTACGTCATCACCCCGCGGACGATTCTGTCTGGCGTGAGGCGGCTACCGGCGGCGCACTATCTGGTGTTTCACGACGGCCGGCTCGACGTTCGGCGCTATTGGGACGCGGCGGCCGTGACGTCGCGGCAGTGGTCGGATGATGACGCCGCCGCCGAGCTCCATGAGGTGCTCGCCAGGGCCGTCGCCCGCCAGATGATGTCGGATGTGCCATTGGGCGCGTTTCTCTCGGGCGGCGTCGATTCGAGCGCCATTGTCGCGATGATGGTCGAGGCCAAGGGGGGCGATGGCGCCGCGGTGAACACCTTCAGCATGGGGTTCGCCGACGGGAGCTACAACGAGCTGCCGTATGCGCGCGAGGTCGCCGCGCGCTTCGGGACGACGCATCGGGAAGGGACCGTTGAGCCGAACCTGGTTGACCTCTTCGACCAACTGATCGTCCATCTCGACGAGCCGTTCGCCGACGTCTCGCTGTTTCCCACGTATTTGGTGTCGCAGATCGCGCGGCAACACGTGACGGTCGCGCTGTCTGGGGACGGCGGGGACGAGCTGTTCGGGGGATACGACGCCTACGCCGCCGACCAGCTCGCGCGACGTCTGGCGCCGGCGATGCCGCGGCGAGCGGTGTCTGCGCTCGCGGGTCTGGCCGGCCTCCTGCCCCCGAGTGAGAAGAAGAAGGGGTTGATCAACAAGGTGAAGCGGTTCGTCCAGGGCGTCGCCGAGGAGCCGGTCGACATCGAGCACTACCGGTGGATGACCTTTCTCCCGCTGGCGAACAAGCGGCGCCTGTATACCGCGGCGCTCCAAGACGCGTTGGTCGCCTCGGACGTCTATCGACCCGTTCGCGAAGCGCTCGGCGCGGCGGGAACGGACGATCTTCTCAACCGGCAGCTCTATGCGGATCTGCGCCTTTACCTCGCGGACGACATCCTGGTGAAGGTCGATCGCATGAGCATGGCGACCTCGCTGGAGACGCGTGCACCGTTTCTCGACGTCGACGTGATGGAGCTCGTGTTCTCGATGCCGGGCCATCTCAAAATTCGCGGCGGTGTGCGAAAGCACGTGTTGAAGCGGGCGCTCGACGGGGTGCTGCCGCCCTCCATCCTGCGGCGGCCGAAGGAAGGCTTCAGCATTCCGATGAAGAACTGGCTGAAGGGCGAGCTCGCGCCGGTGATGCACGAGCTCCTGGCCCCGGCGCAGGTCGCCCGCCGAGCGTGGTTCGAACCAGCCACGGTCCAGACGCTGATCGATGCGCATCTCGCCGGTCACGAGAACCACGCGCACATTCTCTTCAGCCTGATGGTGCTGGAGCGATGGGCGCAGGCGTGTATTGATTAGACGGGGCTTACTGCCCCGAATGCCCCACTCCGTTCACTCGCGTGTGCCGGCCGCCTGCCGGCAGCAACCGCAGGTTCGGAGCGGCGCAGCGATTGGTCTCTCGGAGAAATCCGTCGGAGGAACCGCCACCCTGCCGCTAAGAGCGGCACCTCTGCCGCCGTGACGACGCGGATTTCGAGAGAGACCAATGCTGGGCCGCTCGCTGAGCGATACCGTTCGAACCTGCCGGTCTGCCGACCGAGCGGTGATACGAACGTGCAGAAAGCTCTTAGACGGTCATCCTCATGGTACTTTCCGCGTGCCACCCACCTGGCCGTGCTCGCTCCAATGGATCTGCGGGTTGGACCCGGTCGCCCCCGAGACGATGTCGATGCTGAACGGGTTGTTGGTCGACCCGTTGACCTTGTAGGCGACGGTGTCCTTGCCGATCGGTCCGGGGATGTTCTTCCGGCGTCCCCAGTTCGGATCCTCGGCGTGCAGCCGTTCCGCGACGATCTGCGTGAAGTCGGTCACGTGGATGCCGGAGTGCGGGTAGCCGGTTTCGGCCGCCACTTGTTGCACGACCACGAAGCGATTCGGTGGTGGACAGCACCCCGACCCGGACGGCGGAGGCACTCCACCGCCGCCACCGGGTGGTGGTGGGCCGTTTTCCGGTGTCCGGAAGGACTGTGGCGAGGTCCACGGGCTCACCGTCGAGCCGTTGCCGGCGAACACCCGCCAGTAGAGGGTGCTGTTGGACGGGGAGTGATGGCGACGTGGCGCTGGTCGTCCCACTCGAGGACGCGGACGCCTCGAACACTGTCACGACGTTGTTGACGCTCGGGTCAATGCCGACGTGGAAGAAGATCGTGATCGGTCCCGCCGGGCCGACTACCGAGCCGTTCCCGACGGTGAACGCCGGAGGGTTCGACGGGGCCAGCGCGTTGTTAAACGGTGACAAGAGCGTCGGCACGCCGAGCATGACCGGTTGCGGTCCGGTCTGGAACGTCGCCCCAACGGACCACGGGCCTTCGACCTAGCCTTCCTTCCCCTGCGAGAGCGCCAGGCTCTGCCAGTGATAGAGCGTGTCCCACGAGAGGGAAGTGGTCGTCGCCGTGGTCGTGCTCCCGCCGGCCGAGACGGTCATCGAGGCGACCACGCCGCCGAAGCCGGCATCGGTCGACACTTCGAATTGGTACAGGACCGAGATGACTGGACCGGTGATCGACGCGTTGTTCACGACGAGCGGCGTCTCCTGGGTCCCGGTGACCGCGCCCTCGGCCGGCGACGCCGGCGTCGGTGCCTCGACCACGATCGGCGTATAGACTTCGAACGTTGCCGGGGGCGAGTACGGACCGGTGTTGGCTCCGTCAAGCGCGCGGACCCGCCAGTAGTACAGCTGCTCGGCGTTGAGCATGACGCCAAGCTCATGGACATCGGCGGGATTCCCGCTGGCTGGCACCTTGTGAGCGGTGTGCGTGACGTCGGTGAACGCACCGTCTCGGCTCACCTGCAGCTCGTACCAGTACGGCCGCTCGCTGTTCGAGGAGGCCCGGCTGAACGTCAACTGAATCGGTTGGTCTTCGACGCGGACCAGGAGGCCGTCCGTTGGCGCGAGTTCCGAGGGCGACGAGATTGTCACCCCCTCGATCGGTCCGGCGACCGACGGGCTCAGCGGGTTACGGCTCTTCTCGGTCTCACAGGCGACGAGGCCGGCGGTGAGGGCGACCACGAAAACGGATTTGAGCGTCTGATTGCAGATTTGGCCCACGATGCCTGTTTCTCCGGCGGGCGACCCTGGGACTCGCGCGATGTGATTTCGTGAGTTAGCAGGACATGTCACAACCCCTTTCGGGCCGGTTGTCCTTCTGGGGATAGGCCGGCTACGGCTAGGAGAGGCTCAAGAAGGATGCCGGGGCGGTGTGCTGCTCGCGGTGTGGCGGGTCACTCACACCGGGATCGCGTAGGCCTGGCGGGTCTCGGCGATCTCAGCCTCGACCCGTTCCGCCGACCATCCCAGTTCTTCCGCCATCACTGCGGCCGCTGCCCGGAGCGCGTCGTCGCCCGGGTGTCCGGCTGACCCCGCCTCGGTTCGCCGGAGCACCGCGTCGGAGAGGCGGAGCGCCATCTCGCTCCGGACCGCGTGCCGCACTTCGGCCCGGGTGACCGGGCACGTGGATCCCAGCGCTGCGCGATCGGCAGGCGCCGATCGGAGGGCCGCGAGCAACGCACCGTGCGTCGTCCCATAGGTCAACGCGAGGCGCCGGCGGGTCGCGTCGCTGGTTCCGGGAGACTCGGCGTGCTCGGCCTCTCGGAGCAGCTGGTTCAGGTCGTCGAACTCGCCGCCGACGAGCGGCGTCACGTCGGTCCGGCAGACTGGGGTCTGACGGCCAAGCGAGGCACAGACGGCGTCGACGGCCTGCTGCGCCGTGTGGCGCGCGGTCGTGTATCGGACGCCGAGCATGCTCAGCAGCCCATCGACGCCGTCGGCGCGGTGGTCGCGGACCGCGCTCTTCTTGAGGAGGCGCACGCCGGGGCCTGTCGTCTCCACCGCCGGCAGCAGCCCGCAATGCACCAGACGGATGTCGTCGAGACTAACGGCAAGGCCCGGGAACCCGACATTGACCTCTCGGAGGAATCGTTCGACGTCCGGCCGCGTCGCCACGGTGTCGTCCGGCGCGCCGCTGAATCGGTCGTGGCTCGTCCCCGCCAGTGTCAGCCCGTGCCACGGCGCCAGGAACAGCAGCCGGGAGCCGGCCGGGCCCCCAACCGCATGCCGACCGGGCATCGATCGCGACACGATGAGGTTCATCGCCTTCGAGAGCCCGCGGGGTAGGGGACGGCCGAGCTCCGGCGCCAACGTCGCTAGCAGCGTCGGTGCCCACGGGCCCGCCCCGTTCAGGACGACCCGTGCCCGCACGTCAAAGCGCTCACCATCCAGCCGGTCGCGGGCCACGATGCCCTCGACGCGGCGGTCGCGTCGCAGGGCGCCGACACACTCGACGTAGTTCGCCGCCACCGCGCCCTTAGCGACCGCCGATAGGAGAAACGACAGATTGACCCTGTCGCTGTTGTACATCTGGCAATCGAACCACTCGACGCCGCCCGTCACACCGTCGGGATCGATGAGCGGATTGAGCGTCAAGCATTCGTCGCGTGAGAGTAAGCGGCTGGGGGGAAGGTGCTTCGCGGGATCGGGCAGGTCGTTGCGATCTCGCGCGAGCGCGTCGTTGATCTTGAAACCGAGACCGATGATCCAGCGATGTCTGGAGAGGCTTCGGTACGTCGGGATCACGAACGGCAGCGGGTGCACGAGGTGGGGCGCGATGCGCGAGAGCGCGCGTCGTTCACGAACGAACTGCCGGAGCCCGGCGAGGTTGCCCGACTGCAGCAGGCGAACGCCACCATGCACCGTCTTGGCGCTGTTGAACGACGTGCCACTCCCAAAGTCGGCGCGGTCGACGATCGCGACAGAGAGTCCGCGCAGCGCCGCGTCCCACGCGGCCGTCGTGCCGTAGATGCCGCCGCCAACCACGACGAGGTCGAACTCGGTGTCGGCAAGTCGGTGTAAGTCCCTCTGCACGGGGCATATACTACATCCCGTGCATCAAGCCGATCGGACGATCGAGCGGATTCAGACTTACTGGAATGCCCGGATTCACGACCTCGAGATGACCGACCACCCGGTCGGGTCGTTGGAATTCTTCGATGATCTTGACGAGTACCGCTTCGACAAACTTCGCTACTTGCCCCGCGTCGTCGATTTCGACGGCTATCGCGACCGGTCGTTGCTCGAGGTCGGATGCGGGATCGGGACGGACCTGCTGCGTTTTGCCCGCGGCGGCGCGCGCGTCACCGGGATCGATTTAGCCCAGCGTTCCATCGAGCTGGCCCAGGCAAACTTCACGCTGCACGACGAACCGGACCAGGTCGATCTGCGGGTCGCGAATGGTGAAGCGTTGCCGTTTGCCGATGACGTGTTCGACGTGGTCTATACGCACGGCGTGCTCCAATACACCGCCGACCCGGTCCGCATGATGGAGGAGTGCCGTCGGGTGTTGAAGATCGGCGGCGAGGCCATCTTCATGGTCTACAACCGATTGTCCTGGTTGAACGCGCTCTCGACGGTGATGCGCGTCGGCTTGGAACACGAGGATGCGCCGGTTCTGCGGCTATTCTCCATCAGCGAGTTTCGACGGCTGCTCGCCGGTTTCACCGAGTCCCAAATCGTGCCGGAGCGCTTTCCCGTCCCGTCGCGGCTCCACAAGGGATGGAAGGGCGCGATGTACAACGGTCTCTTCGTGAAGGGGTTCGCGATCGTGCCGCGCGCGCTGGTTCGACCGCTCGGCTGGCACCTGATGGCCTTCTGCCGGAAGTAAGTCTGCACGACCAGCGCGCTTCTTCTTGGACGGGACTGACTGCCCCGAGCCCCGTCGCGGTCACTCGCGGGGCCCCGACGCCCCGCTCCGTTCCCGCGGGGGCGCGCTGTGCGCGCCCTGATCCGGCTCCAGTTGCGTGATCGACACGCGCCGAAACGAGCGCCGATCGAACGGCAGCACCGTCGCCTGCAGCAGGTGATACAGAGACTTGAGCGCGATCGCGACGCGCACCGGGGCGAGTCGCTCGATCGGATGCAGTTCGGTTGACGCCGTTGCCCGTGGGCTGATTCCCTCGCCCGCCTCATTCCAACGGGTGACGTAGTCGCTTTGTTGCGGCACCGTGTCGAAGATCGGTTTGACGGCTAGGCGCTGAGCGACGACGCACAGGTAGGTCGGGCGAAAGGTCCGCAGCTGTACGCGGGCACCAACCACCGCCGGATCCGCGACCTCGTACCACCGTGACGATGACGTCTCGGTCACGAGAACGCGTCGTACCGCGAAGCCGTTGGACTCCGACAGCACCCGATAGAACAACTCCGGACTGAACTGGTAGAAGCCGTGGCCGGTCATGTTGTTCGCGGCCGTGACGGAGAGCAAGTGGCCACCGGGTTGGACCATCTGCATGCAGCTCCGGATCGCCCGGGGAAAGTCGAATACATGCTCGAGCGTGCCGGCGTCGAGTACCACGGTAAACGCACCGTCGAGATCTGGCGGCACTGGCTGGTTGAGATCGAGGACTCGCGACGCCCCTTCATAGTCGGAGGCATCGATCGAGTCGGTGTGCACGGCGCCCAACAGGCGGAGAAACGGCTCGCTGTATCCGCCCGCTTCCTCGAGCAGACGCTTCGCGGTGTCTGTGGAGGTGGTCATGCCGAAGGCGGCCAGACGCTGGCGGAGGAGAGACTCGCTGACGTAGAGCCGCTGCCGGCCTATCGTCGCCGTCCGTTCGAACGAGACGCCGAGTTGCCGGGCCGCGAGCAGGAACTGCGTGCCTTTGTCGTCGAGACCCATGCTCCTCGCCGGAGGACCGCGTTCCCGCGTGGCGGCGTCGCGTCCTCAGCGCCTGGATCGATACTGTTCGACGAACACCGCCGCGCTGCCGCCGGTCGATCCATCCACCGTGACAGTCTGGTTCGACGCGACGCTGGAGAGGATGCGCGTGGTGCCATCGAGGAAGGTTACCATCACGTTGACCATGGTGATGTCGCCGAGCCCCACGTGAATCACCGGGTCATCCTGACCCAGGTATCCGTTGTTGCTCCGGCTTTCCCGGGTCGCGATTGCCGGTGTGCCGGCCGCCGCCGCGTTGAAGATCGTCACTTTGGCGCCGAAGGCACCGGCCTGGCCCTGGGGCGAGAGCAGCTTGATCTTGAGCCAGTTGCCGCCGTTCAGCTCGTTCCGGACCAGCCAGTTCCGGCTGCGTTTGACACCGATGGCGAAATCGGGGTCCCCATCGTCATCGACGTCGGCGAAGGCGATCGCCCGGGGATCGTTGATGCCGCCGACCGGCACCGATGGCCCGGTCGAGAACGTGCCGGCGCCGTCGTTGAGATAGATCAGGTTGTCGCCGGCGAACGCCAGGTCGACGTCGCCATCGTGGTCGAGGTCGGCGAAGCCGCCCATGTAGCCGTCGATGCTGGTGAAGCTGCGCAGGAATTCGAACGTGCCCGCCCCGAGATTGCGATACAGGTGGCCGACGGTGTCGCCCGATGAATCGAGGCCGACCAGTAGCGCGTCGAGGTCGGAGTCGTCGTCGATGTCGGCCATCGTTACGCCGCCGAACGCTCGGTGGGTGATGCCGATCGTGTCGGGATCGACCAGCGAGAACGTGCCGGTCCCGTCGTTGTTCAGGATCACGAGGTCGCCGTCGCGGTTGCCGGTCATCAGGTCGATGTCGCCATCGCCGTCGTAATCGACGTCGGTCACCCCCTGGCCCGACGGCGCCGTATACGCCGCGCCGCTGGTGATCTCCGTGAACTGGAGCCCACCGTCGTTGCGGTACAGCTCGTTCCGCTCGCCGGACGGGTCGCCCGATCCCAGCCACCCGTTTACGGCGAAGATATCGAGGTCGCCGTCGCCGTCCATATCGAAGGTGACGACGCCGCAGGTCCCCTCACTGCGACTCAGGATCGCCGACGGCGTGACGCGGGTGAACGTGCCGCCGTCATTGCGAAAGACGTCATTGGGAAATCCGGTGCCGGTGGTGCCGTTGACGAGGTCGAAGTCGCCGTCGTTGTCGAGATCGCCAAAGGCGCCGCCGTGCGACCCGGCGTCAAAATCGTCGATGCCGCGCGCGGCGCCCGACTCGGCGTAGAAACCGCCGCCCTGGGCGACAAAGAACTGGTCGGCGACCGGATCGTTGAAGTTCGTCGTGATGTACAGGTCCGGCCGCTCGTCCCCGGTCACGTCGGCAAAGGCGGCGCCGTGTCCCCCCAGCGGGATCGACGGCGGGCCGTTGACGCCCGAGGAGACGGTGATGTCGGTGAAGCCGAGGGGCCCCGCGGGCGGCGACACGACCGGCGCCGCGGGCATTTCGAAGCTCCACAGGTCGGTCCACGGGCCGACCGCGCCATCGCGTTCGGCGCGGACGCGCCATTGGTAGACCCGGTCGAATTCCAACGGGCCGCTGAATCCAAACGCCGTGGTCGTCTGTCCGGACGAGACGAGGGTCGAGACGACCAGCGTCAGCCCGTCCGTCGCGTCGTAGACCTCGAACCGGTGGTCGAACGCCGCCTGAACGTAGCTCCCGCGCGCGTTCGACACGCTCACCGTGACAGACGACGGGAGCTCGTCGAACTGGGTCCCGTGGACCGGGGTCAGCAGCACCGGCGCGTCCGACTTGAGCGAAATCGCTTGTGCGGACGCGCGCTGTGGCGTCGTGACCAGCAGGGCGGCGACGAGGATGAGGAGCGACGAGGGGTACACGCGGCGTGCGGTCCGATCGGCGACCAAGTCAGACGGAGTATAAACCAGGGAGTTGTGTGCTCTGATCATGGCCCGCTGTCGACGTCGTAGTAGAGCGGCAACGTGACGTCATCGACGTCCATGACCAGGCGCCGACCTTCGAGCTCGTCATGGTCGTCGTACCGCTCCAGCGTCAATCGGTGTGTGGTGTTTATCGGTCGCTCGGCGTCCGGCAACACGTTACCTTCAGCGATCACCCAGTGCGCCGCGACGATCGTGTCGTCCGAGTAGGTGCCCTCGATGACATCGAGCACCTCGTAGTCGAGCGCGAGAAGCCCTTCCCGGTACGGGGCGATCGACGTCGGCGTCGGTAGCGGCACCGCGTTGCGCACCCGGACGTCGACCACCACCCGTCGTGACGCGTCGGACAGGTCGGCCGTCTCGGGTGCCGGCGGAGGCATCACGGCGTCCGCCGCCGGAGCGGCCCCGCTCGGATCGATCCAGGCGTCGGGATAGAAGTCGGCGTGTTCGTTGTCCGTGATCCGGGTCCAGCGTTCGACGGTTCGGTAGTCTGGTGCGAACTGCCCCAGGTAGATTTCGACCTGCCCGCCGCCCCCTCGGATCTTGTTACTGCCGTCGCCGACGGCGTACGGTCCGGTCATCGTCATGAAGCGAGCGTGATTGCTCCACCGCGGGTGGTAGACCTCGTAGCCATCGATCCCCGGCGCCTCGTTGATCGGGATCCGCCAGCGCGCGTCGCTGGTGAGGTCGACCAGCGTTAGGTTGCGATGCGAACCGTCGAAATACCACGCGAGCCCGGGACCTCCTGGCGCGAGGGCGGTCCAGCAGCCTTCGCCCAGCTTGGACCACTGTTGGGTCGTGAGGTCGGCGAGCCCGACGTGGGGCCACGGGAAGACGCCGCTCGCGCTCCGGCCGTCCTGAGACAACTGGAAGTTGTCCTCACTGACCGGCGCTTGGTCCCACACCAGCTCGCCGTCCTCCGGGTCGTCGAGACGGTGGCGGCGGACGGTGTGATACGAAATCGCGCGCGTGTCCGCTTCGTCCGTCCCGCTGTAGACCCACTCGTGGCCGTTCGCCGGATCCCGCCATACCTCGAGCGCGAACCCGTCGGCCAGGCGCCGCAGGCCGGTGCCCTCCCAGTCGACGATCCAGACGCTCTTTTCCTGCCGGTTCGAAAATACGACGCGGTCGCCGCCCGGTGTGATCAACGGCTTGACGTAGTTCGACACCACGCCGAGGATGGGACGTTCGCCGCGACCGTCGTCGCTGTCGAACCCCATCAAGATCTGCTGCAAGCGGCTGCTGTTGAAGTCGGCACCGTCGCCGTGGTCTTGGACCCAGACGACCCGGGTGTGGGCGCTCGGCTGGCCCGCGGGCCGCGGTGTCGCGCCGGGTCCGTTCGGGGCTGCCGTTGCTTCCGTGGCGGCGGCGGGCCGCGCGTGCTCGGCGCTCAGGTCCGCGCGCTCGCCGCAGCCGACCGCCAGGGTCGCTGACGTTGCGAGCGCCGCGAGCCACGTTTTAGTGGTTCTCATCCCTGGTGTCCTCGGGCGCGGAGGTGGAGATAGAGCCCGGGAAGCGTCCCGAGCACGCCGAGCAGCACGACGAGCGTCGATAACGCGAACGACCGCGCGTCCGGTACCCCGGCCGGACGCAAGAGCCAGACGATCACGCCTTGCGGCACGCCGATGCCGGCGATCGAGATCGGCAGCATGAAGGCCAGCAGGCCAATCGGCATGAAGATTAGATAGTAGCCGAGACCGACGTCGAGGCCGAGACCGGTCCCCAGCAGGAAGACCTCAAGGATGCGCAGTCCCTGGACCACGAGCGACTGGCCGAACACGGCCGCGAGGATGCCGCGACGTTCCCGATATCGCGCCACATGGTCGGCCGTGTCCACCAACCAGTGACCGAGCGTGGTCTGTTGCGTCCGGGTCGGGAGCACCAGTCGGACCACCCGGTCGGCCCAGAAGGCAGCGGTCGCCATTCCGACCGTCGCCACGCTCAGGCCGGCGACGAGCGGACCGAGGGGCTGAATGTCGTCGGTGGAGGCGCGGGTGAGGCCGACGACCGCGAGCGTCATCAATGCGGCGATGCCGAGGAGCCGGTCGACCGCCACCGAGGCGAGCGCGCCGCGACCGTCGTCGGTGTGTCGGGAGAGCGCGTAGGCACGCGTGACGTCGGCCCCGCCGGTCGGCAACGCGGTGCCGATGAAGGACGAGACGAAGAAGATGCGTGCCGTGTCCCACACCGAGACGGTGGCGCCGCTCGATCGGAGCAGCACCACCCACCGGCTAATCATCATCGCCCGCGCCCCGGCATCGACCGAGACCGCCGCGAGGAAATACCACGGGTCGACCGCGACGAGTACCGCGCCCGCCTCACGCCAGTCGAGCCGCGCGAGGAGGTAGACGAGGACCGCCGCACTGAGGAGCGCTCGGAACCAGAACGAGCCGACGATCCTGGTAATCACGAGTCTGGAGCGGCGTCGCGCGGCTACCGTGCGGTGATCGCCCCCAGGATGCACTTCGATCCGTCGACAGCGATGAACGACCCGCCGACCCGACCATGGTCCGCCCACTGGAGCCTGGGGTTCGGCGTGGTCACTCCCGCGGCGATGTCGGTGCTGTGCGGGTTGTTGTCCGACCCGCCGACGCGATAGGCGATGGTGTCCTTGCCGATCGTGCCGGAGTCGTTTCTGCGGATCCCGTAGTCCCCGTCGATCGTGGCCATGCACTGGGCCGCCTGGCGGGTGAATTCCGTCGGGTTTGTGTTAAGCAGATTGCCCGTCGCCGCGTGTACGTCCAGCACGATGTCGAGCCGGTTGATCGGCGGGCAGCACTGACCCTTTCCCGGCGCGGTGGTCGGGCCGGTCGCCTGGTCCGGCGTGAAGAAGTCGTGCGCCGCGGAATAGTTGCCGACCACCGTCGACACGCCCGGCGCCGTCGCGCCGGGGAGAAAAGCCGTTTTTCCTTGGCCGTCGTTGCGCCCGCGAACACGCCACCAGTAGTGGGTCGACGGCTCGAGGGGCGACAGCAGCGGGATGTTCGTGTCGCCGCGCGAGCGGGCATGGGTGCCGACCTCCTGCACGACGGTGGTGAACCCGCTATCGGTCGCCACCTGGACCTGGTAGATCACCTCTCCCGTCTCACCCTCGTTCGTCCCGTTGATCACGTTGAAGTCCGGGAGGAGATTGGCGACGGTTTCGCCGTCGATCGGAAAGGTCGCGGTCGGTACCCCGATGATGATGAACGCCGGCGTGAAGAAGTCGTGCGCCGCGGAATAGTTGCCGACCACCGTCGACACGCCCGGCGCCGTCGCGCCGGGGAGAAAAGCCGTTTTTCCTTGGCCGTCGTTGCGCCCGCGAACACGCCACCAGTAGTGGGTCGACGGCTCGAGGGGCGACAGCAGCGGGATGTTCGTGTCGCCGCGCGAGCGGGCATGGGTACCGACCTCCTGCACGACGGTGGTGAACCCGCTATCGGTCGCCACCTGGACCTGGTAGATCACCTCTCCCGTCTCACCCTCGTTCGTCCCGTTTTCCACGTGGAAGTCCGGGAGGAGGTTGGCGACGGTGATGCCGTCGATCGGATAGGTCGCGGTCGGTACCCCGATGATGATGAACGCCGGTGTCGTAAACGACGCGAAGGCGGACCACGGCCCGAAGAAGCCATTGAGAACCGGCCGGACCCGCCATTGGTAGCTCGAGCTCCCCTTGAGGTCGCCGGTGGGGTGGAACGACGTCGAACCGGTGCCCTGGGCGACGGTGCCGGTCTCCACCAGCGTCATCCCCCCGCCGGTCACGTTGTACAGCGCGAAGACATGGTCGAACGTCGCGTCTTGGTACGTGCCGCGGGCATTGGTCGCCGTGAGCGGCGGTCTCTTGCTATTGACCTCTTCGTTGTTGATGGGGGACGCTGGGGTCGCCGCCGTCGATTTCAAATTGACCGTGTCGGTTCCGAGCGACGCGAGGTCGATGGCGGTCTGAATCTCGCCAATCGCGGCCGGTGCACTGCCAAGCTGCGGCGTCGCGCTCGGCGAGACGGGCGACGAAGGAGCGTTGTCATCACTACAGCCGAACGACGCGGCGGTCACGCCGACGACACACAAACCGAGGGTAAACACTCGACGACTGAACTTCACAGCAACAATCCTCCGGCAAGAGGACGGTGGGGGTATCCGCCGGTGCACGACGAGACTCTCTGCTTCACATCCTCAAATACAGAGCCGGCAACAGCGGATGATGTTACCCGAAAACCGACGAGTAGGACGAAGACTGTGCGGGACGATGCGTGTGCTAGAATCGGGCGTTTGTTCGCCTGTTGGAAACGTGTGTCTGATAAGCATGGATTGGTTGTCTGACGACAGGGGATCAAGAATTGTGATGGGAATCAGGGTAGCCAACGTGATGAAGACCGGGACGCTGCTGGTCGTGGGTCTGCTGATCGTCGCGGCCACCGACGCGGCGGCGCAGTCGGCATGGACCGATCGTGGCTATATCAACATCAATGGCGCGATTCAGACCGGAGACAGTCGCTTCACGCAAGCGCTGAGGGAGCCGATATACGGTGAAGAGGCGACGTACAACCTGACGCATGAGTTCAGTGGCGGTGGGATGTTCGATTCCAGTTTTGGTGGTCGCGTGTGGAGCAACTTTGCCGCCGGGCTCGCGGTCACGGCGTTCAACACGACGAGCAGCCTCACGTTGAACGGCACCGTTCCCCACCCGCTCTTCTTCGATCGTCCACGTACCGTGACGAGCCAGCAGGACGTGCTGGATCATCGTCAGCTCGGGTATCACGTTCAGCTCAGCTGGTTCGTGCCGGTGAACGACAAGCTTGACGTTGCCCTCTTCGGCGGACCGTCGTTCTTCAGCGTCGACCAGCAACTCGCGACGCAGGTGACGGTGGCCGAGAGCGGCGAGCCGTTCGACACCGTGACGGTCAGCCAGGTGGTGACCCAAAAGGCGAGCGAGAGTGGCACGGGCGGCAACGTCGGCGTTGACGTCACGTACCTGTTCACCGACGTCATCGGTGGCGGCGTCATGCTGCGCTGGGCCAGCGGCACGGTCGACCTGACGACAGCCGATGGTCCGCAGTCGATCGACGTCGGCGGATTCCAGGTTGGCTTCGGCGCGAGAGTGCGGTTCTAGTGGCCTGTCCACGCTGAATCCGTACCGGTCCGTGGCGCGCGGCGCCCGGTTGGCAAGGCGCGACGAGGGAGCAAATTGGGCATTTGTGACCGAGGAGTAACGCCGCCAAGCGGGATGCCCCGGCCGCGGACCGGTACGGATTCAGCGTGGACAGGCCACTAGTCGAACACCGACCGCACACGCCGCCGCGGGGGGACCGGACGTGACGCGCGCCCCACGCATACTGATGCTGGCGCCCGAGCCGTTCTTCGAGCCTCGGGGTACGCCGTTCAGCGAATACCATCGGATCAAAGCACTCGGTGAGCTCGGCTACCATGTCGATCTCGTCACCTATCCGTTCGGGCGCGATGTCGATCTGCCGCATCTTCGCATCGTCCGTTCTCTCCGCCCGCCGTTCATCGACGGAGTCCGGATCGGACCCTCGATGGTCAAGGTCGTCCTCGACGCGCTCCTCGCGTTGACCGCGCTCCGCCGAGCGCTCATGGTCCGTTACGATGCGGTCCACTCTCACGAGGAAGCCGGCGTGCTCGGCGCCTTGCTCGGCGAGCTGCTCGGGATTCCCCATCTCTATGACATGCACTCCAGCTTGCCGCAGCAGCTACGCAACTTCGACTACACGCGGTCACGTGCCGTGCGCTGGTTGTTCGAGCGGGCTGAACGGACGATGATCGACAACGCGCGGGTGGTGATCACGATCTGTCAGGAGCTGCAGGACGCGGTGGTAGAGGCCGGCGCCGGCGAACGTGCGTTTCTGATCGAAAACGTGATGGGTGGCGACATGACGGGGCCAGGTTCGAACGGCGCCGTCCCCGAGGTCGATATCCGCGCGACGTATGGGCTTGATCCCGGTCACCCGCTTGTCCTGTATACCGGCACGTTCGAGGAGTACCAGGGGCTCGACCTGTTGACGGCGGCGGCGGCGCGACTGGCGACCGCGTGTCCTGACGCGCGTATGCTCATCGTCGGCGGCGAGGCGTCGCAGGTCGCGGCGGCGCGAGCGCAATCGACGGCAAGCGGAAGCCCGATGGTGTTTGCTGGTCAACGGCCACCCGAGGAGATCCCGGCGTTCATTGCCGCGTGTGACATTCTCGTCTCGCCGCGCGTGTCGGGCACCAACACGCCGCTGAAGCTCTACTCGTACCTCCGCTCCGGACGCCCGATTGTCGCGACCGATCTTCGAACCCATACGCAAGTACTCACGCCGGAGACGGCGTTGCTCGTGCCGCCCGACCCCGCCGCGGTTGCCGCGGCGATCCAGCGGTTGGTCGAGCATCCGGAGGAAGGGCGGGCGCTCGCGTCGGCGGCCCGCGAGCTGTCGGAGACGCGGTACAGCCGTCGCGCCTATGTGTCGCGCACCGCGGCCGCGTACGAGATGTTGTTGGGGTATGGTGCCGCGCCGCGTGCGCCGCTCGAGGAGGACCCGGCTACGTGAAGGCGCTCGTCACTGGCGTCACCGGTTTCACCGGTGGACATCTGGCGCGTCACTTGGTTGGTCGCGGTTACGACGTCCGCGGTCTCGTGAGACCGGCCAGTGCGGCGGGCGCGGCGGCGTTGGACGATGCCGGTATCGATGTCGTGCCGGGAGACCTGACTGCCCCGGCGTCGCTTCGGACCGCTTGTCAGGATGTGGAGGTCGTCTTCCATATCGCGGCGACCTATCGCACGGCCGGCCACGGAGCGGCCACCTATCACGCAGTGAATGTCGCTGGGACCGAGCGCCTCCTCGAGGCGGCGCTGGCCGCGGGCGTGCGCCGTGTCATACATTGCAGCACGGGCGGGGTGCACGGCCACATCGAGCGCCCGCCGGCAGACGAGGATGCGCCCCTCGCGCCGGGCGACATCTATCAGCGCACCAAGCTCGATGCGGAACGGCAGGCTCGAGCGTTCGGCACCTCGCACGACATCGAGATCGTCGTGGCCAGGCCGATCGGGATCTACGGGCCGGGTGATACGCGCTTCCTTAAGATGTTCCGGATCGCGCGAGGAAAGTTGCCGCTGCTTGGCGACGGGCAGGTGTTCTACCACATGACGTTCATCGACGACCTCGTCGAGGGGTTCCGCCTGTGTGCGGAAACACCGTCCGCCGCGGGGCGGACCTATGTGCTGGCCGGTCCCGAATACACGACGCTGGAGGAGTTGATGGGGCTGATCGCGTCGGAGCTGGGGGCGTCGCCGCCGCGATGGCATTTTCCGGTCTGGCCCGTCTGGGCCGCCGGCGCGCTGTGTGAGGCGATCTGCATCCCGCTCAAGATCGAGCCGCCGCTCTATCGCCGGCGCGTCGACTTCTTCATCAAGAGTCGAGCCTTCGACACGACACGGGCACGGACGGAACTCGGCTTCGCGCCGACGGTCGACTTGCGAACCGGCATTCGGCGTACCGCCGACTGGTATCGCGAGCGCGGATGGCTATGACCTCGACGAAAGGGCCATCGGCCAGCGGCCGATTGAGCGTCGTGCAGATCTGTGACCACCTCGGTTGGCCCGGGTCACGCATGCATGGGGTCAAACGGCTCTTCGCGTGGATGATGCCGCGATTTCGGTCCGACCGATACAAGGTCTCGCTCATTAGCCTGCGCGCGCCAGACACGTCTGAGGACCGCCTGGAGGACATGGGGATCGACGTCACCTACATGTCGCGATCGAAGTTCGATCCGAGAACGTTGCCGGCCCTCTTGCGCGAGCTCGATCGGCGGGGCGCCGACGTGCTGCACATGCATGGGTACGGCGCGACCACGTTCGGTCGACTTGCCGCCGCTCGCCGCGGTCTCCCGACGCTGCTGCACGAGCACGCCAACCTGACCGACACGCCGTGGTTTCAGAAGGTCGCGGATCGACTCCTCGAGCCATACACCGACCTCGCGATTGCGGTGTCGCGGTCGACCGCCGAGTTTGTGGTCAAGGCACGGTTGATGCCAGAGGCACGCACGCGTGTGGTCTACCTCGGCGCCCCGGTCGAGGAGTTCGCGCAGCGGCGGACGGATGCCGAACGCCGCGCGACGCGCGCGACGCTGGGGCTGCCGGCCGACCGACCAGTGGTCGGGACTGTAACTCGTCTCATGCCGTCGAAGGGGAACGAGTACTTCGTCGAGGCGGCGCGCGCCATTCTCGATCAGGAACCCGACACTTATTTCTGCATCGTCGGCGAAGGTGAGCGCGAGGCGGAGCTCCAGGCGCAAGCCCGGGCGATCGGCCTCGCCGATCGGTTCATCTTTGCCGGGTTCACGCGCGACGTCGCCGGCGCGTTCGACGCGTTCGATATCGTGGTGTTTCCGTCGCTCTGGGAGGGGACGCCGCTGACGGCGTTCGAGGCGCTGGCAGCCGGCCGACCCATCGTGGCGAGCGACGCCGACGGCCTCGTCGACATCCTGCACGACGGCCGCGACGCGGTCGTGGTACCCAAGCGGGACAGCGGCGCGATTACCTCGGCGGTGCTGACCCTGCTTCGGGATCCGGCGCGGCGGGCCGCGCTCGCCGCCGAGGCGCGCGAGACCGGCGCCGGGTACGACATCACCGCCTTCGTGCGGAAGATGGAGCGGCTCTACGAGCTGATGCACGACACGTCACGTGCGACACGGCGTGCCGGGCCGGCGGCCGCCGACCTCAGCTTCTTGTCCGGCACGGCGCATCCTTCATAATCACGGAGTGAGTATGACGGCGATGGGCGGTGACGGCGCGGGCAAGCGGTCGCGTCGCGCCGATACCGGCGTCGTGGCGACGGTGGTCCTCCTCGTCGTCGGCTGCTACGCGGCGCTGTCGGTCGATGTCGTCCGCACGGGGTATGGTCTGAAGGGCGACGAGGCAACCTATGTGGCCATGGCGTTTAGCATGGCGCACGACGGCGACTTGGTCTATGAGGCGCGCGACATCGAGCGCTTCTATCAGCTCTACAATTCAGGGCCGAACGGCATTCACCTCAAGCGTGGCGGCGACGGGCGCGACGACCGCCTCTACTTCGGTAAGGCCTTCGCCTACTCCGTCGCCGCGGCGCCGTTCGTGTGGGTGGCCGGCCTGAACGGCATGTGGGTCTTCCACGTGGTCCTGCTCGCCGGCATGCTGTTTCTGGGCTATCGCTTCCTCGCGGCCCGGTCGTCCGAGTGGCTGGCCCTCACCTACACGTTCGGTTTCTTCGGGGTGTCCATCGTCCCGTTATACGCCGTGTATCTGACGTCCGACCTGTTCAACACCGCCTGCGTCTTCTACGCCTACTTCCTCTGGTTCTACAAGGAGATCGCGCCGCGCACCGACGACGACGCCTTCGGCGGCCGGCTCCACGGTCGTTGGACCGATATCGTCGCCGCCGTGCTGCTCGGGGTGGCGGTCTTTTCGAAGCCGACGAATGTCTTTCTTCTCGCACCGCCGGTGCTGTTGGCCTGGTGGCGCCGGCGGTTTCGCGCCGGTCTCGAAATGGGTCTGGTCTGCGGGGGGGTGGGCCTTGCCGGTCTGACGACGACGGCGCTGGTGATGGGAGAGCTCGATACCGACCTGCGCCTGATGGAGTTCGTGTTCATCTTCCAGGGCGGCGACCGCAAGATCTTCTACGGCACCTTCCCGTTCGAGCGACCGGGCGCGACATTCGAGGCGCTCGGCATCGGGCAGACCACGAACACCGTAGGCATCGGCGAGGAGCGGCTCGGCGTGGTCGGGTTTCTGCGCCTGCTCGGGACGAACCTGTCGTATTTCCTGGTCGGGCGGCACTTCGGGTTCGTGCCGTTCTTCTTCCCCGGTCTGGTCGCGGTCTGGCTTTTTCTGCGCCGGGGCGCGGAGCGGACGTCGTGGCGATGGATGATTCTCGCGACCGCGGCGGGCGCCGCCGTCTTCCTCGCGATCTACATGCCATACTCGTGGTCCGGCGGCGGCGGTCCAGCCGGCAACCGGTACTACCTGGCGTATTACCCGGCGTTCTTCTTTCTGACGCCGGCGTTGGTCGGCGGCGGCGCCGCGCTCGTCGGCTGGCTGGGGGGAGGGCTGTTCACCGCGCACATCTTGATCAACCCGTTCGTCTCGGCGGATCGGCCGTACCTGAGCGTGGAGCGCGGGATGCTCCGTCTCCTGCCGGTCGAGCTGACGATGGTCAACGATCTCCCAATCAACCTCGACGCGCCGCGCGCGCGTATCGAATACGGCGAGCCAAGGGTCCTGCTCTACTACCTCGACCACAACGCCTACCCACCCGAGCCCACGGGTATCTGGATCGCGGCCCGGCGTCGAGCCGACATCATCGTTCGAAGCGGGCCGCCGCTGGTCGACGTGACGCTGACGCTGATGTCACCGGTCGCCAACACCGTGTCGGTGAGCATGGGGGGCGGCAACCAGGAGGTCGAGCTCAAGCCGGGGGTCGAACGCGACGTCACGCTCGTCCCCGATGGCGTGTATTCAAGGCGCAGCTGGGCGTACGTGCTGTCGCTCGAAACCGAGGACGGATTCGTACCGCGGTTGGTCGAGTCAGGCTCCGGCGATTCCCGGTATCTTGGCGTCGCGTTCACGCTCGCCTCGACCTTCGGTCAGGTCGGCGGGCAGTCGCTGCACGGGTGGTGACCAGTGGCCCGTATCGTCGTCGTCACCTCGCATCCGTTGTTCGCCTCGGGCGGGCATCTCGTGATCGCCGACGCGCTCGTCGACGCGCTGTCCGAGTTCGGACATGACGCCGGGCTCGTCTTGACCCCGCAGAACCGATTCGGCCGACAGGGGGCGGCCTACCTGTCGACCTGGCTGACCGACGTCGGGCAAGCCCACGATGGCGGTGTGGTGGACCAGGTCATCAGCCTTCGGTTTCCGAGCTACGCCGTCCGCCACGACCGGCATGTCTGCTGGATCAATCATCGAATGCGGGAGTACTACGACCAGTGGCCCCGGTTCACCCAGCCGTTGTCGTGGCCAGCCCGCCTGAAGGAGGGCGCGCGCCGGAGTCTGATCCACACGGTGGACCGCTACTTCCTCACCAACGGCGTCACCCGCCTCTATGCGCAGTCGCGTACGATTCAGGCGCGTCTCGCCCAGTGGGGGCGCATTTCGGCCGACGTCATCCATCCGCCACCGCCGCCACGCGCCTACCGATGTGATCGGTACGGCGATTACCTGCTGGTCGTTTCACGGCTGACACCGCTGAAACGGGTCGACCTCGTGCTCGATGCGTTGCGGCAGCCGGCGGCGGCATCCGTGCGGTGCGTCATCGTCGGCGACGGCGAGGCGCGGGAGTCACTGTTGGCGTTGGTTGACGGGTACGCGCTTGGCGCGCGTGTGACGTTCGCCGGGCAGGTCAGCGAGTCCGAGCTGCTCGACCACCTGGCGCGGTGTCGCGCCGTGTGTTTCCCCGCGGCGGGGGAGGACTACGGTCTCGTCACCGCCGAGGCGTTCGCGTCACGCAAGGCGGTGATCACCTGCACGGACAGCGGTGGGCCGACCGAGCTCGTCGTCGACGGCACCAATGGGTTTGTCGTGGCGCCGGAGGCGGCGGCGCTGGCGGAGGCGGTCGGCCGGGTGATGGAGGATGTCTCGCTGGCCGAGCAGCTCGGGACCGCCGCCTCGCAGCAGGCGAGCGCGATGACCTGGGCGCGGGCACTCGACCAGCTGCTTCTCGTATAGACTGGCAGCGCACCCCCGGGGTGAAGCCTTTGATGATGAAGGCGCTGGGTAACGTTGCGCCACGGCATCTGCTCGACCCCCATCTCAATCCGCTACCAGAGCTGCGCGCGGAGGTGTCGGCCCCGGTCTGGGCCGCCTCCGGAGTCAGTCGGGGCTTCGCCCCGAACCCCACGCGGCCGCTCCGCGGGGACCCCGATCGCCCCACTCCGTGGCCGCGGGGCGCGCACGTGCACGCCCTGGTCGTTTCTCTCGTCACGACCTAAACTCGTAAGGGCTTCGCGGATCTTCATGAGAGCAGTTGTGCAACGTGTCCGGCGGGCGTCGGTCACCGTTGACGGCGACACCGTCGGATCGATTGGGCCCGGCTTGCTCGTGCTGCTAGGCGTCGGTCGCGACGATGTTGACGCCGACGTCTCGTACATCACCGACAAGATCCGCCATCTTCGGGTGTTCGCCGACGAGGGCGGCACGATGAATCGGTCAGTCGCCGAGGCCGGCGGATCGGTACTCGTCGTCTCGCAATTCACGTTATTGGGCGACTGCCGTCGCGGGCGGCGTCCGTCGTACGCCGAGGCGGCGCCACCCGAGGAGGCCCGCGAGCGCTACGCGGCGGTCGTCGACCGTCTACGCCACGACGGGCTCGACGTCGAGACCGGCGAATTTCAAGCGATGATGGACGTCGACTCGGTCAACGACGGTCCGGTCACCGTCCTCCTCGACAGCCGCCGGGATTTCTGATCTAGGAGCCCGTGGTGAAAATTACTTGTCGCGGGCTCCGGGGTGCGCACGGCACGCCCCGGCCGGCACGGCGCGGGGCCCCAGGCCCCGTCTGAATAATGCGTGCCCTGACCCGGCTGGCCCTCGTGGGGGAGGGGCTGCTGACACTGCTCGCCGTGGCCTGGATGTCGTATCGAGGCCTGGAGATCCGAGCCGGCACGAATGGGTGGCTCGCGAACGTCGCCTTCGGTCTGCTGGCGGCTGGCGCTCTCGCGGTCGTCAACTACACGCTGTTGCGTTGGGCACCCGACGTGCGAGGCGTGCGGTCGATTCGGCAGTTGTACCGCACGGTGCTCCGCCCGCTGTTCGCCGAGGTCGGTCCGAGCGACGTGGTCATCATCGCCGTGGCGGCCGGGATTGGCGAGGAGTTGCTGTTTCGGGGCGCGCTTCAACTGGAAGTGGGGCTGGTGCCGGCCAGCCTCGTGTTCGGGCTGTTGCACACCGGGGCGCGCGGGACGCTCGCCTTCGGGTGTTGGGTGGCGGTGATGGGGGCGGCGCTCGGCGGGCTTGCCATCGCCACCGATGGTCTGCTTGCCCCGATCGTAGCGCACGCGGCGTACGACGCCGCGGCGGTCGTCTACATCCGCTGGGGCCCCGCGTAGCGGCGTTACAATTACACGATGCAACGACGTTCGGAAGTAGCCGCTGTCGCGCTCCTGCTTGTCGCGTTTGCCGTTCCGCTCGGCGCCCAGCAGCGTCCGCTGATAACCGAAGACCCCGAGACGATCGGGGAAGGACTGGTCCTGGTGGAAGCGGGCATCGCTCACGCCTGGGACCAGCGGTACCCCGTATCCGGTCTCGAGGGCGACTTGCTGAGCGCACCGCTGCTCGGTCTCAGCTTCGGCATGGGGCGCAACGTCGAGATCCAGATCGACCGGGTGTCGTTCAATAGTCTGAACATCACGGATCCGTTCGACGCGCCGTTGTCGGGCATGGTTGACGTTGCCGGAGACTCGACCCGGAGCTTCGACGACGTCGTCGTCGGGGCCAAGGTGAAGTTCGTCGGCGAGGGAGCGCGGATGCCGGCGTTCGCGCTGCGGTTCGCCACCCGGCTGCCGAACGCGAGTAACGAGAGCGGACTCGGGCTCGACACAATGGACTTCTTCCAGTCCCTGATCGTCGGCAAGACGGTGCAGTCGGTGCGCGTCGTCGGCAACGTCGGGCTGGGAATCCTGTCCGACCCGACCCGTGGCGACCGGCAGAACGACGTGTTGACCTACGGATTGTCCGTCGCGCGGGCGTTCGCCGAAGGCGCCGAGGTGGTCGGGGAGGTCAATGGGCGGGTCAGCACTCGCCAGGGCGCGCCCCCCCCGGGGACGGAGACTCGGGGCACGATGACCTTCGGCGTGCGATACACGCGCGGGTCGGTCCGATGGGACGGCGGTCTGTTCACCGGCCTCACGTCGGAGGATGCGAGCATCGGGCTGACCGGGGGGCTGACCTGGGTGTTCGCAAGTCCGGTCAATCCGTAGCCCGCGAATCAGTGTCTGATGCCGCTCGATCTGTTCAAAGCCCACGCCTACGGGAACGACTTCCTGTGTGCGCCGATCGACCAGACGGTCGAGTCCCAACGTGCCGAGCTGGCGCGTCGGATGTGCCACCGGCACACCGGGGTCGGCGCCGACGGATTGATTCTCTACGCTCCGACGGCGGGCGGGGCGACGATGACGCTGTACAACGCTGATGGCGGCGTGGCCGAAGTGTCAGGCAACGGCGTCCGCTGTCTCGCCGCCTGGGTGGCCGAGCAGCGGGGGGACGGCGCCGATGATGCTGACGCGAGCGATATCGTCATCGAGACGGCCGGCGGGGTCAAGACCCTGACCCTACTCGAGCGGGCCCATCCGCGCTACGTCTTCCGGGCCGACATGGGCCAGCCGGACGCCCTGCGACAAGAGGAGCTTGCAGTCGCCGGCACGTCGGTCCCCGTCGTCACCCTCTCGGTCGGTAATCCGCAGTGCATCGTCCTCCTGTCGTCGTACGACGAGGCCGAGCGGCGGTTTCGACAGCTCGGACCGCAGCTGGCGACCCATGAGCGGTTCCCGGAGGGGACCAATGTGGAGCTCGTCGTGGTCGAGCGTCCCGACCGCCTGCGCGTCCTGATTTGGGAACGCGGCGTCGGACCGACCTCGGCCTCTGGGACCGGGGCGTGTGCCTCTGCGGTGGCGGCGGCGCAATACGGCGGCGCCGACCGCGAGGTCGACGTGGTCTCGCCGGGTGGTACCCAGCGGGTTGAGTGGTCTGACGCCGAGATCGCCTTGACCGGGTGGGCCGAGCTCGTCGCGCGCGGCGAATGGTTCGGAGACTGATCAAGATTCACGTGCCGCGGTTGGCGACGGCGTCGCAAACGTTTCAGCTTGACGGCCCCGGCCCACCCGGAAGGCGGTCCCGGCCAGCGGTCGTCGATGTAGTACGATGCAATCTCAAGCGGCAGGTGGCTTAAAGGGTTTGGCCGCATGAAGCTTGTGGCGCCGCACGATCGGCCCCGCGAGAAGCTCGGGCGTCTTGGGCTGGCGGCGCTCGGGGACAACGAGCTGCTCGCCACGGTCCTTGGTCACGGATCCCAGCACGAGAGCGCGCTCGATGTGGCGAATCGCGTGCTGGCCCTCGCGGGAGGTGTGCAGGGGCTGACGCGCGCGCTCGAGGGCCAGCTGCGGCGGGTGAGCGGCGTCGGTCCGGCGATGGCCGCCAGAATCGTGGCCGCCGTTGAGCTCGGACGCCGGTCGTTGTCCGCACCGGATGACCGCGCGCAGCTTGGTCGACCGCGTGACGTCGCCCGCTACCTGCGGCCGCACTACGGCGCGCGATCGGTCGAGCAGTTTGGTGTGGTACTGCTCGACACGCGGCATCGCGTGGTGCGGACCTCGGTGGTGTCGGTCGGAACGCTCGACGCGAGTTTGGTCCATCCCCGGGAGGTATTTCGGTTGGCCACGGCTGGCGGCGCGGCGGCCATCGTGCTCTTCCACAACCATCCGTCTGGCGATCCGTCGCCGAGTGGCGACGACGTGTCGTTAACCACGCGACTGGTGGACGCCGGGGTCATCATGG
This sequence comes from Vicinamibacterales bacterium, assembly GCA_963662965.1. Classification (GTDB taxonomy): domain Bacteria; phylum Acidobacteriota; class Vicinamibacteria; order Vicinamibacterales; family UBA8438; genus DTWD01. Next base: position 3,903,209 of record OY759970.1, read on the forward strand.
GGTCGAGGTGCTCGATCACCTCATTTTGGCCGACGCACGGTACTTCAGCTTCAAGGAAGCTGGGAAAATCTAATGCCGAGACTTCTCTATCTCGACTGCTTTTCGGGGGCATCCGGCGACATGATCCTCGGGGCCCTGATCGACGCCGGCGTGCCGTTCGCGGAGGTCGCGACCGTCATCGACTCGCTCGGTCTCGAGGGGGTGAGTGTGGCGCACCGTCGCGTCGACCGAAGCGGGATCGGTGCCACGAAATTTCGCGTGATCGAGGGAGACGACGTAGAGGCGCATGAGCACGGCCACCCACCTGACCACGCTCACCCCCATGACCACACCGATGATGGCCACGGTCACCGCCACGACGCGCACGATCATCACCACCATCCCGACCATCCCGACCATTCTCACCGGGGACTCTCCGAGATCACGACGATCGTCGAGCGCTCCGCGCTATCGCCGGCCGGACAGGCACGTGCTGTCGCGCTCTTCCGGCGTCTCGCCGAAGTGGAGGCTGACATTCACCAGATGCCGGTGGAGGAGGTGCAGCTGCATGAGGTCGGCGCGGTCGACTCGATTGTCGACATCGTCGGCGCCGTCTGCGCGCTCGAGTTACTCGGAGTCGACCGCATCGTCGCGTCGCCGCTCAATGTGGGGTCCGGAACGGTCGTCTGTGCCCACGGCGAGCTGCCGGTGCCGGCCCCGGCGACGACGAAGCTGCTGGTCGATGCGCCAATCTACGCCGCCGGCCCAGCGGTGGAACTGCTGACGCCGACCGGTGCACTGTTGATCACCGCCTACGCCGACGCCTACGGGCCAGTGCCGCCGATGCGCGTGGCCCAGATTGGGTACGGGGCGGGAGATCGAGATCTGGTGGGGCGCCCGAACGTGGTGCGCGCGCTTGTCGGGGAGACAGCCGACTCGCCGGCACTTGAGCGCGTCGTCGTGCTCGAATGCCAGATCGACGACATGAATCCGCAGATCTATGGGGTCTTGATGGACCGCCTGGTCGGCGCGGGGGCGCTCGATGTTTTCTACGCTCCGATTCAGATGAAAAAGAATCGTCCGGGCACGCTCGTGACGATCGTCGCGCCGCCTGAGCATCGCGAGGTGTTGACGAGCCTCCTGTTCACCGAGTCGACGACCATCGGGGTGCGGGTGACGGAAACCTCACGCGAGCGTCTCGACCGGGACGTGGTCGTGGTCGAAACGCCCTTCGGTCCGGTCCGCGTCAAAGTGGCGCGTCGCAACGGCGCGGTGATGAACGCGGCGCCCGAGTTCGACGACTGCGCGCGCCTCGCCGCGGAGCACGGCCAATCGGTCAAAGGGGTGCAGGCGGTGGCGATGAAGGCGTGGTTGGACCGAGTATCCTGACCGCGAGACCCTCGAACGATGTCCACGTTCTATCTCACCACAGCGATCGACTTCGTCAACAGCCGGCCCCACCTGGGGACGGCCTACGAGAAGATCGCGGCCGACGTCATTGCTCGCTACAAGCGCTTGTGCGGCGTCGAGACCCGCTTCTTGATGGGGAACGATGAGCACTCGCAAAACGTGTTTCAGCGTGCGCGAGAGCTTGGGACGGAGCCGCTGTCGTACTGCGATGAGATGGAAACGGCGTTCCGCGACGTCTGGGCCCGGTTGGATATTTCCTTCGACGACTTCATTCGCACGACGGAGCCGCGTCACCGCACCGCGGTGACGCGGCTCGTGTCTCGGCTCGCGGACGCGGGTGACATCTACGAGGGCTTCTACGAGGGCTGGTACTGCGTGTCGTGCGAGGCGTTCAAGCAGGAAAAGGACCTGGTTGAGGGCAATTGCCCGGTGCACCAGAAGCCGCCGGCCTGGATCAAGGAGAAGAACCACTTCTTCCGGTTGTCGACGTATCGCCAACGTCTGCTGGACCACTACGCCTCGCATCCGCACTTTCTCGAACCGGAGATCCGGCGCAACGAGGTCTTGCGGCTGCTGGAAGCCGGGCTCGACGACATCTCCATCAGTCGTGCGGGGCAGTCGTGGGGGATTCCGGTGCCGACGGATCCAGACAGCGTCGTCTACGTCTGGATCGATGCGCTGATCAACTACGCATCCGGCGTCGGGTACGGCACCGACGACCGGTTGTTCGAGAAGTGGTGGCCGGCCGATTTGCACGTGATCGGTAAGGACATCACACGCTTTCATTGCGTGGTGTGGCCCGCGATGCTGATGAGCGCCGGTGTCCCGCTGCCCCGGCAGGTGTTCGGCCATGGCTGGGTGCACTGGCAAGGTCAGAAGATGAGCAAGTCGCTCGGGACGGTGGTCGACCCGCTGGAGACGGCGGATCGTCTCGGTCCCGACCCGCTCCGGCTCTACCTGGTGAAGGAGATCGCCTTCGGCCAAGACGGCGACTTCACCTGGGACCGGTTCGCGGAGCGGTACAACGTCGACTTGGCGAACAACTTCGGCAACCTCGTGTCACGCGTGGTGTCGATGGCACATCGCTACCGCCAGGGGCGTCTCGTCGCGCCGGCGCGGGAACCGGGACCGCTGGCGGCGGCCGCCGCGCAGGCGGTGACGGGGTATCGGGAGGCGATGGACCGCTACGCCTTGCACCACGGTGTGGCGGCGGCGTTCGGGCTCATTGATGCGACCAATGCATACATCGCCGCCGTCGAGCCGTGGGCGGTGGCCAAGGACACCTCGCGCGCCGACGAGCTCGATCGACAGCTGTGCGACATGACCGAAGCGGTGCGGATCGCGGCGACGTTGCTGACGCCGGTGATGCCGCGCGCCTGCCGCGAGGTATTGACCCGGATCGGCGTCACGGGCGATGACGGCGCGGATACCGACCTCCAACTCGAACGCGACGGCGTGTGGTCGATGCCCCCCGGCGCCGAGCGGCGTCTCGTCAAAGGCGCGGCGCTCTGGCCGCGGCTTGAAGAAGCAGAAGGAACCCCGACGATGAACGAAGAACGTGAACCGACGCCCGTCACCGCGCCGCCGACGGAGGCGCCGCCGGAGCCGTCATCGGCCACCGCCCCGGAGACGGCGCGTATTTCGATTGACGACTTCTTCAAAGTCGAGCTTCGGGTGGGGCGTATCGTCGCCGCCGAGGCGGTACCGAAGTCGAAGAAGCTGCTCCGGCTCGAGGTAGAGACCGGATCTGGCGTCCGGCAGATCGTCTCGGGTATCGCGAAGTCGTACGATCCGTCGGCGCTCGTCGGCCGACACGTCGTCTACGTGGCGAATCTCACGCCGGCGAAGCTGATGGGTATCGAGTCGGACGGCATGGTGCTGGCGGCGACCGATGCCGAGGGCAACGCGGTTCTGCTCCAGCCGGACGATGCAGAGCGCGCCCCCGCAGGATCCGACGTACGGTGATCGATTCGCACTGCCATTTGGCGGACGAGGCGTTCGCATCGGACGTGGCGGCCGTGGTCGACCGGGCCCAGGCAGCCGGGGTTGCGCAGGCGCTCTGCATTATCGATGTCACCAACGACGCGGAGCAGCGCCGCGCCGATCGCGTCGGTGAGCTCTGGTCCGCGCTTCGGTTCGCGGCCGGTGTCCACCCGCACCAGGCAGGCCGGTTCGACGCCAACCTGGACGCCGTCGTACCGACCGTCACGAACGCGCTCGAGGGGCGCCCCCGCGCGTGCGCCGTGGGGGAGATCGGTCTCGACTACCATTACGATTTCGCGCCGCGCGCGACCCAAATCGAGGTGTTTCGACGACAGATCCGGCTGGCGCGCGAACGGCGCGATCCGATCGTCATCCACACGCGGGAGGCGGACGACGACACGGTCGATGCCGTACGGGCGGAGGGGCAGGGCGAGGTCGGTGGTGTCTTTCACTGCTTCACCGGCGATACCGCGCTGGCCCGCCGGGCGCTCGACCTCGGGTTCTACGTCTCCTTCTCGGGCATCGTGACCTTCAAGCGGGCCGAAAAGATTCGCGAAGCCGCCGCCTACGTGCCGGCCGATCGTTTATTGGTCGAGACCGATGCCCCGTACCTGGCCCCGGTGCCTCACCGGGGCCAGCGGAACGAGCCGGCGTGGGTGGCGCGCGTCGTCGACGTCGTGGCCGACGTCCGTGGTGAGACCCCGGAACGGGTCGTTGACGCGGCGCGACGCTCGTTCGACCGGCTGTTCGTGGACCGAGTGTTAAGCGGAGAATGCTTCTAAAGGCTTGGCACGTTGACACTTGCAGCGAAAGTATGGTCTGATCCCATTCGCGTGAGTCCAGCACTGAAGTCGTCGGCGCCGGCTGACCTCGCCCAAATCTTCGAGTCGATTCGGTCCGATCTCGATGCCGTCGAGTCCGCCTACGCGAGCCATATCCAGTCCCGCGTCGAGCTGATCCCGCAGATTGCGCGATACATCCAGACGAGCGGGGGGAAGCGCGTACGCCCGGCGTTGCTGCTGATGGCCTCACGGCTGTCTGGCTATGAGGGCGACCGGGCCGTCTTGTACGCGTCGGTCGTCGAGTTCATCCACACCGCGACGCTCGTGCACGACGACATCATTGACGATTCGGAGCTCCGTCGCGGGCGCCTGGCGGTCCACTCGCGATGGGGCAACGACATCACCGTGCTGCTCGGTGACTACCTCTACATCAAGTCGATGGGGATGGCCCTCACCTACGACTCGATCGACATCGTACGACTTCTGTGTGACGTCACGCTGCGCATGATCGAAGGGGAGCTGTACCAGCTCACCAGGGCGGGCGACGTCGACATCTCGGAGGAAGATCACTTCGAGATCATCCGCCGCAAGACGGCGTATCTGTTCGGTGGCTCGGCCGAGATCGGCGGCATGCTCGGCACTTCGAACGCCGACCAGCGAACCGCGCTCCGCGAGTACGGCTTCAGTCTCGGCGTCGCGTTCCAGTTGGTCGACGACCTGCTCGATTTCACGGCCGACCAGACGGCGCTCGGTAAGCCGGTCGGAGGCGACCTCCGTGAGGGGAAGGTGACGCTCGCCGCGATCAAGCTGCTGGAGCAGAGTGGGAAGGGCAGTCGCGCCGATGACATCGTTCGTGGTGCCGTCGACAACCGTACCATCACGATGGACGAATGGCGCGAGCTCTCCGTGCTCCTTCGCGAGCATCGCGCCATCGACTACGCCTACGACAAGGCGGTTGAGTACGCCACGGCGGCCAAGCAGCACCTCGATGTGTTTCCGCCGTCGGCACAGCGTGACGCGCTCCTCGCCCTTCCTGACTACGTGCTTGCCCGAGATCGGTAGGAGCCGGGCGCCCACGCGTGGTGACATCCCCGCTGCAGCAACTTGAAGCGCTCCGCGAGCGCATTCGCCACCACGAAGAGCGTTACTACGTTCACGACGACCCCGACATCTCGGACGCCGAGTTCGACCAGCTCATGCAGAAGCTGCGGAAGCTCGAGGCGGCCCACCCGGATCTGATTACGTCTGATTCCCCCACGCAACGTGTCGCCGGCCGGCCGGTGGAAGGCTTCGAGTCGGTCGCCCACGCGGAGCCGATGCTCAGTCTCGACAACGCCTACGGCGCCGACGAGCTGCGGGAGTTCGACCAGCGGGTCCGCAAGGGAATCGGGGCCGATCAGACGCCGTCGTACGACGCGGAGCTCAAGATCGACGGTCTCGGGATTGCCGTGACGTACGAGGATGGGCGACTGGTGCGTGGTGTCACGCGCGGCGATGGAGTCCGCGGGGAGGACGTCACTTCGAACGTCCGGGCGATCCGAGCGATCACGCTACGGCTCTCCGACGCCCCGGCCGGACGAGTCGAGGTGCGCGGCGAGATCTACTTCCCGCGCGGTGCATTTGCCCGGCTCAACGACGCGCGGGCCGAGGCCGGCGAACCGCCCTTCGCCAATCCGCGAAATGCCGCGGCGGGGACGATGCGCAATCTCGACGCGGCGCTCGTCGCTCGCCGGGGACTGCGGGCGTGGATGTACCAGATCGTCCGCGATGCGACCGGACCGGTCGAGAGCGCGGAGGATCACCAGCTAGCGCAGTTGCAGTACTGGTCGTTGCCGGTCGAGCCGCATTGGGAGGGATGCTCGGACATCGACGCGGTGCTGCGCTTTTGCCAGACATGGGCGGAGCGGCGAGCGTCGCTCGGATTCGACACCGACGGCGTCGTGATCAAGGTCACCTCCGTCGAGCAGCGCCGCATCCTCGGGGCGACGGCGAAGTTCCCCCGCTGGGCCATCGCGTTCAAGTTTCCGGCGGAGCAGGCGACGACGCGGCTGCTGGAGATTGCGGTCAACGTCGGGCGGACCGGCGCGGTGACGCCGTATGCCGTGCTCGAACCGGTTCGCCTCGCCGGGTCGACGATTCGGATGGCCACGCTCCACAACGCGGAGGAGGTGGCGCGAAAGGACATCCGGGCCGGCGACCTCGTGCTCATCGAAAAAGGGGGCGATGTTATCCCCAAGATCGTCAGGCCGATTACCAGTCAGCGCGACGACGGCCCTGACGGCCCGCAGCCGTTCGTCATGCCGACGGTGTGTCCGGTGTGCGACACCACCCTCGCGCGTCCGGAAGGCGAGGTCGTTTGGCGGTGTCCGAACCCGATCTGTCCGATGAAGATCCGACGTTCGCTCGTTCACTTCGCGAGCCGCGGAGCGATGAACATCGAGGGACTCGGCGAGTCGCTAGTCGACCAGCTGGTCGACGGCGGACTCGTGACGACCGTTGCCGACCTGTATCGGCTCGACCAGGAGACCGTCGAGTCGCTGGATCGGATGGGTCAGAAATCGGCGGCGAATGTCCTGGCGGAGATCGAGCGGAGTAAACGCCATGAGCTCTGGCGGTTGCTGTTCGGTCTCGGGATTCGACATGTGGGCGAACGCGCCGCGCAGGTGCTGGCGTGCACCTTTGGGAGCCTCGACCGAGTGGTGGCGGCGTCGGTCGAAGAGCTCGAAGCGGCTGCAGACGTCGGCCCGGTGGTCGCCGCATCGTTGCGGGAGTACTTCGAGCAGCCGGCGACCACCGCGCTCCTCGCGGCGTTGAGCGAGGCCGGCGTCGACCCGCTCGAAGAAGCCGTGGAAGCGGTGGTCGCCGGCGAGGCGCCGACCTTGGAGGGACAGACGTTCGTCCTGACCGGGGCGCTCGCGTCGCTGTCGCGCGACGAGGCGCGGCAGGCGATCGAGGAACGGGGTGGCCGGGTCTCGTCGGCGGTCAGCAAGAAGACGACGTATGTCGTGGTCGGCGATAGCCCGGGCAGCAAAGCCAACAAAGCGCGGTCGCTCGATGTGTCGGTCCTCGATGAGGAGTCGTTCCTGAAGCTACTAGACTAGTACGACGATGAGGCATCGGATATTGGTCATCGACGACGAAAACGCGATTCGCGACTCGCTGAAGATGATTCTCGAGTATGTTGGCTACGAATGCCTGCTGGCGCCGAGTGGCCAGGACGGATTGACCCGGGTCGAACGCGATGAGCCCGACCTCGTGTTTCTCGACATCAAGATGCCAGGGATGGACGGCCTCGAGGTACTGCGGAAGCTCCGGGAGATGGACGAACTCCTTCCCGTGGTGATCATTTCTGGCCACGGCACGGTGAGCACCGCGGTCGAGGCGACGAAGCTCGGCGCCTTCGACTTTCTCGAGAAGCCGTTTTCAGAAGACCGGGTCAAGCTGAGCATCCGCAACGCGTTGAACCAACGCCGGCTAGGTGACGAAAATCGTGGTTGGCGACGTGCTGCGGAGGTCAAGCACGAGATGATCGGCGACAGCGCGGCGCTCAGAACCATGACCGAGGAAATCGGGCGGGCGGCGCCGGTGCGGAGTGCGGTGCTGATTCAAGGCGAGAGCGGCGTCGGGAAAGAGCTGGTGGCGCGCGCGATTCACCGGAACAGCCCGCGCGCGCGCGATCGATTCGTGCAGGTCAACTGCGCCGCGATTCCTGATGACCTAATCGAATCGGAGCTATTCGGCCACGAAAAAGGCTCGTTCACTGGGGCGACGGAGAAACAGGTTGGCAAGTTCGAGCAGGCCGACCGTGGCTCGATCTTTCTCGACGAGATCGGCGACATGACGCTCAAGACGCAGGCGAAGGTCTTGCGGGTGTTACAGGAAGGCGAGGTGGAGCGTCTCGGATCGGCACGGACGATGAAGGTGGACGTGCGGGTGCTGGCGGCCACCAACAAGAACCTTGAGGAGGCGATCGAAGCGGGCGAGTTTCGAGAGGATCTGTTCTTTCGCCTCAGCGTGATCCCGATTCAGGTGCCGCCGTTGCGCGAGCGAGCGGATGACATTCCGGCGTTGATTCGCCATTTCGCCAAGTTGTTTTGCCGGGAAAACAACCTCAAGGCCAAGCCGTTTGACGATGCAGCGCTCGACGCCCTGTCGCAGCACCACTGGCGCGGGAACATTCGAGAGCTCCGGAACTCGGTCGAGCGCCTGCTGGTGATGGTGCCCGGACGCTCCGTGGACCTCGCCGACGTCCGTTCCGTGTTGCGCCTCGGCGACCGGCCGGCGGCGGCCGCTCGGTCGGCGGCCACCGCCAGTACGCTGCGTGAGTTCAAGGAGACGAGTGAACGTTCGTTCCTGGTCGCCAAGCTGCGCGAGCTTGGCTGGAACATCTCCAAGACGGCAGAGGAGATCGATACGCCGCGTAGTAACCTGTACAAGAAGCTCGAGCAGTACCGCATCAGCCAGGAGACTGACGGCTAGCGGGCGAGCACGCTCTTTGACATTCCGTCGTAGCTGGCTAGACGACCGCTGCGCTTGCGTCGCCTCCGTGCGGCGTGGGCGGAGAGGAAAGTCCGAACTCCGCAGGGCGATGCGCCGGGTAACACCCGGTCAGGGTGACCTGAAGGAAAGTGGCACAGAAAAGACACCGCCCGCCTTCGCGTGCGACGTACGCTTCGGCGAGGCAAGCCTAGGCATGCTTCGCCGTAGCCCGTCAGGGCGAAGGCGAGTAAGGGTGAAAAGGTGCGGTAAGAGCGCACCGCATCGGCCGCAAGGTCGATGGCAGGCTAAACCCCGCATGGAGCAAGACCAAATAGGGAGGCGTGAGCAGGGCTGCCCGCCCGAGGCCTCCGGGTAGGTCGCACGATCCTGTCAGCGATGGCAGGGCTAGAGGAATGGTCGTCACCGCGCGGCCGCGAGCGATCGCGACGCACGGCACAGAATTCGGCTTACGGCCAGACTGCGGCGGAATCTTTATCAGGGGCTACAGAGCGAGCGCAGTGGAGGCACGATGACCCGACGATGGAGCACCCTGGCCGGGATCCTTCTGATCTTCGCGGCGATCGTGTCTGGCCTGACCGTGCTCGGGCAGGCGCAACGGTCGCGCGAACCGCGACCTGACGGGCCGAGCCTCAGTGTCGAGGATTACGTGCCGCGCTCCACGCTCGTGGTCGATGGCCAACCCGTTCCTCGCGCCAAGTTTCCGGTCATTGACGTGCACAGCCATCACCGGCCCGGTGTTTCCACGTCGCGGTGGAACGAGATCGTGGGCGAGATGGACGCGCTGAATCTGCAGGTGTTGGTGAATCTCAGTGGCGGCTCGGGGGGCTCCCTTGCGCGCGGCGTCGAGACGATTGCACAAAGCTCCCATCCCGGGCGGATGGTGTTTTTCGCCAACCTCGACTTCCGCGGTGGCGTCGGACCCGGGTTTGGCGAGCGCGCGGCGGCGCAGCTGGAGCGCGACGTCGAGGCGGGGGCGGTCGGCCTGAAATTCTTCAAGAACTTCGGCATTGACGTACGGGATCACGATGGGACGCGCGTCCCGGTCGATCACCCCGAGCTCGACCCGGTCTTCGAGACCGCCGGACGACTAGGGATCCCGGTGCTCATGCACGTCGGCGAGCCGTCATCCTTCTACGATCCGGTTGATCAATACAACGAACGGTGGCTCGAGTTGACGCTGCTCCCGGGTCGCCGCATGCCCGCCGACCGGTATCCGAGTTTCGATACGATGATGGCCGAGCGCGACCGTCGGTTCGCCCGTCATCCGAGCACCCGGTTCATCGCTGCGCACATGGGGTGGCATGCGAACGACCTGGGCCGATTGGCGGAGCTCCTCGACCGGCTACCGAACGTCTACGCCGAAACCGCGGCGATTCTCTATGAGCTCGGGCGGCAACCATGGACCGCGCGTGAGTTCTTCATGACCTATCAGGACCGCATCCTGTTCGGGAAAGACCGATTTGCCCCCGACGAGTTCCCGTACTACTGGCGCACGTTCGAAACACGCGACGAGTACTTCGACTACTACCGTCGGTATCATGCCTTCTGGAAGCTGTACGGGATGAACCTGCCCGATGAGGTGCTCCGCAAGGTCTACTACCAGAACGCGCTCGACGTCATTACCGGCATCGATCGGTCGCAGTTTCCCGCGCCGTAACGTTTCGGATGTCCCGCTATCTCGTCACCGGCGGCGCCGGCTTCATCGGGTCCCACGTGGTTGATGCGCTCGTATCTCGAGGCGAGTCGGTCCGGGTGGTCGACGATCTCTCGACAGGTTCCCGCGGCAATGTGGCGTCGAGCGCCCGGGTCGAGTTTGTCGAAGGCGACCTGGCCGGTCCGGGTGTCGCGGCGGCGGCGGTCGCCGAGATGGAGTGGGTGATTCATCTCGCGGCGATCCCGTCCGTCCCGCGGTCCGTCCTCGAGCCGGCACGGCTGCACCGCGCGAATGTCGAGGCGACGCATACGCTCTTGCTCGCGGCGCGCGACGCCGAGGTCCGCCGGGTAGTGCAAGCAAGCTCGTCGTCGGTGTACGGCGAGTCTCGGACGCTTCCCAAGCACGAGGCGATGCCGCCGTCGCCGCTGTCTCCCTACGCCTTGCACAAGCTGATTGCTGAGCAGTACGGCGCGCTCTTTGCGCAGCTGTACGGGCTCGAGACGGTGTCGTTGCGCTTTTTTAACGTCTTTGGCCCGCGTCAGTCGCCGAGCTCCCAGTACTCCGGCGTCATCTCCCTCTTCACCGCCGCGCTTCTGGCCGGACAGGCGCCGACAATCTACGGCGATGGCGAGCAGACCCGCGACTTCACCTACGTCAGCGACGTGGCCGGCGGCATCATCAAAGCGTTGACCGCGCCCGGCGTGTCAGGCCGCACCATCAACGTCGCGTGCGGCGGGCGGACGTCGATCAATGACTTGTACGGCATGCTGCAGCGCGTCACCGGCACGACCCTCGACCCCCGGTACGACGAACCGCGTGCGGGCGACATCCGGGACTCACAAGCGGACGTCTCGCTCGCGCGCGAGTTGCTCGGGTTTGAGCCAGACGTGTCGATCGAGGAGGGACTCCGCCGAACCGTCGAATGGCAGAGAGCAGCGGTGAGTAGCCAGAACTGCGGGTAACCGCTGCCAGTTCAAGGTCAATGTTCAGGGTTCAAGGTTCCCTCTACGACGCGGCGGACGCGTAGGACCAAGCCTTTCGCGCCGACCACTTCGACGTCGGCGTGCCGGTCGATCGGCTCCCCGTCGTCGGTTTCTGCACGCCACAACTCGCCGCCGATGCGGACGTAGCCGCATGGCGCGAGCGGCTCGACCGGGCGGCCGCGCGAACCGATGAGTCGCTCGACGGGCGGCGTATCGGTCGCGTCGTAAGCCGTTCGCAGTAGCGGATAGAGCGCCATGTCCTTGACGAACCAGAACGCCGGCAATCCCGCCGCGGCCCATGCCGGTACGTCCATCGACCGGTACAGCCACCAGCCGGCTGTTGCTGCGAGCACCCACCCCGGGATCTGGAAGGCGGTATAGCGCCAGAACGGCGACCGGCGTGCTGGCACTAGCCTGACCCCCATGCCAGCCAACGCCCGTCTCGGCGTTCCAGCTTCAGCGGGACTCCGAAGCAGCGCGACAGCAGATCGGCCGTTAGCGTCTCGCCAATGCGTCCGTGTGCCACCGGGCGTCCCTCGGCGAGCAAGAGAACATGCGTGAATCCAGGTGGGATCTCGTCGACGTGATGCGTCACGAGAACCACGCCGCGCACGCGCGGGTCGTCGGCGACACCGCCGAGGAGCGCGACCAACTGTTCGCGCCCGGCGAGGTCGAGGCCGGCCGTCGGCTCATCGAGGATCAACAGCGGCGGATTGCCTATCAGCGCGCGGGCGAGCAACACGCGCTGCCGCTCGCCCGCTGACAAGGTGGCATAGCGTGCGCCTGAGAGCGCGCCACACGCGAATCGCGCCAGAAGCGCGTCGGCGCGCTCACGGTCGGCGTCGCTGTATTCGTGCCACCATGGCGCCAGGGCGGCGTTTCGCCCGGTCATCACGATGTCGCGAGCTGACAAGGCCGGTCGCATCATGTCGGCAAGCGCTTGGCTGGTCATCCCGAGCTGCGTGCGCAGCGCGCGCACGTCGGTGCGGCCGAGCCGTTCTCCGAGGACATCGACGTGGCCCCGCGTGGGGTGCAGATACAGTCCGGCGACGCGGCAAAGCGTCGTCTTGCCTGAGCCGTTCGGTCCGAGCACGACCCAGCGTTCTCCAGAAGCCACACGCCAGTCGATGGCGTCGAGGATGGTCCGGCCATTCCGCACGAGCGTGACGTCGGAGAAGGTGAGGACCGGGGTCGAGGGCATGGGGCATAGTTTAGATGGGGCTGACTGCCCCAAGCCCCGTCGCGGGCACTCGCAGGGACTTCAGATGCCCCGCTCCGTGCCCGCCCTGGTCCCTATTCGGGCGACCGAGTGGCGTGGGGCGTCGGGGCCCCACTAACGAGGGAGCCAGGGGGTCTGTGGAAAGCGCGCGAAACTTGGGCACATACCCGAGCGCAATATTCCTCCAGTCTAAGCTTGGTCGGATGCCGCAAGATCAGCACGTGACCAACGGCGGCGGACCGGATCGGGTCCTGCACATCCGCGACTTGACCGTGACGTTTCCTGACGGGGTGCGGGCCGTCGACCGCGTCACGCTCCGAGCTCCGCGCCGGCTAGACACTCGCGCTCGTCGGTGAAAGCGGGAGCGACAAGAGCATGCTGGTGCATGCGGTGCTCGGTGTCATTCCGCCGCCCGGTCGGATTGCCTCCGGCGAGCTGTGGATCCGCGTCGGTGACGGTCCGGCGCCGGTGGTCGACCTGGCCCGGCTCGATCCATTAAGCGAGGCGATGCGGGCGGTGCGCGGCCGACATCTCGGCATGGTGTTCCAGAACGCGCTCGCCAGTCTCACTCCCACGCTGACGATTGGCAGTCAACTGACCGAGCTGATTCGGTTGTATCGCCCGAGCGAGACGGATGAGATCGCCGTCGACACATTGGTCCGAGTTGGGATTCCTGATCCACGACGTATCTTTGCCGCCTACCCGTATCAGCTCTCCGGCGGGCTCGCGCAACGGGCGATGATCGCTCTGGCGATCTGTTGCCGACCACGGGTGCTGTTTGCCGACGAGCCGACGACGGCCCTCGATCCGATTCGACGTGATGAGGTATTGGAGTTGATCGCCGAACTGCAGCGGGAGCTGGGGATGGCGGTGCTGCACATCGGGCATGACGTGTCGACCGTGGCGGCATTCGCCGACAGGCTCGCGGTGATGTACGCGGGACGCGTCGTGGAAACGGGGCTGGCCGCCGCGGTCGTCGCCCCCCGCAGCATCCGTATATGCGCCGGCTGCTCGCGGCGGAGCCACGTCTCGGGCGGCCCGCGGATGCGTTCGTGTCGATTCCAGGAGTCGTGCCGCGCGACCGCTCTCGCTGGCGGCGCTGGGCATTTGCCGAGCGGTGCGACGACGCGGTCGCGGGGACGTGCGACGTCGCGACTCCCGCGCTGGTGGTCGCCGGCGACGACCGAGCGGTTCGCTGCTTTCTCCAGAGCGAGGCGACGGAGCCGATGTGAGCCCGCCGCCGTTCTTGCGGACCGACGGCCTGCGAAAGGAGTATCGGGCGCGCGTCGTAGACGGGGGTGATACGGTCGTGCGCGCGCTCGACGGCGTCACCCTGACCACGGACCGGCTCGATGCGCATCCCGACGAGCTGAGCGGCGGCGAGCGTCAGCGGGTCGGTATTGCGCGAGCCATCGCCACAAGACCGCGCTTCGTCGTCGCCGATGAGCCGGTCGCCGCACTCGACGCGCCAATCCAAGGCCGCATCCTCAATTGCTTGCGGGAGCTCCGGCGCGAACTGTCGCTGACTATGCTGTTCGTCTCGCATGATCTTGCCGTGGTCAGCCGGATGGCCGACCGCGTTGCGGTGATGGACGCGGGCTGCATCGTTGAGGCGGGGTCGACCGCGGCGGTGTTTACCCACCCCGAACATCCGCAAACACGACGTCTGCTTGCGCGCACGCAGCGTCTATAATCGACTAGCTGTTTCATGCCGCGTTTCGTGCTGCTGACTTTCGCCCTGCGCCGTTTGCGATAATGGGACGCCAGCACATTCACCGAGCGGCACGATTTGTGCTCGCGGTGCCCGCGCGATATCGACTACCGCGCCGGTCGGTCTGGACCGACGTGTGCATCATCAACCTGAGTGACACCGGCGTCATGTTTCGGACTCCCGAGCCGATCCAGAACGGGACGTTGTTCGAGATGGTCGTTCAGACGCCGATGCAGCTCGGCAACATCGCCCCCGGTCGTTTTGGCTGCCTCGCGCGCATTACTCGCACCGAGCCAGCGCGGTTGCCCGAAGACGGGTACCCGGTCGGAGCCGAGTTCGTCGAATTCCGGCTCGACCAGGATGAATCCTCCTAGGAGCCCGTGGTGCTCGCGCGAATTTTCGTTCGCCTTCCCAACTGGGTCGGCGACATCATGATGGCGCGTCCCGCGCTGCACGCGATCCGCGCCCATTGGCCAGACGCGCGACTCATCGGGATGGCGCGTGCGGCCCATCGGCCGCTCGCCGAGCGCCTCGGACTGTTCGACGACCTGCTCACCGCTCCCGAAGGCGCCGGCCTGGCTCTGGCGGCGACGGTTTGGTCGGCGGCTCGCAGGGTGCGTGAACGTCGTCCCGACGCCGCCGTCGTCATGGCGCCATCGTTCGAGGCCGCCTTGACGACGCGGCTCGCCGGTGTGCGGACGCGGATTGCGCACGACACCGACCACCGCGGTTTGCTGCTGACCTGCGCGGTGCCGCTTCGCATCCAGGTCCATCGTGCTGACGCGCTTCGTGACCTCGCACGCGCCCTGGGGACCGACACGGAAGCGCCCGTACCGCCGCTGGCGTTGACGGTGGCTGACCGCGCCTACGCCGCACGCCTCTTTCACGCCATGCGGTGGTCCGACGAGACCCGCCCGATCTTTCTCAACCCGGCCGCGGCCAAAACGCCGCGTGCATGGTCGTCCGATCGTTTTCGGATCCTGGCCGAACAGCTGACCACGGGCTCTGACGCGCGACGCCTCGTCGTGCATGCGCGCGATCCCTTCGTGGCAACGCCGGAGTGGGGACGCGCACATGGGATCGCCTTGGTCGACGATGCGTCTCTGCCCGAGCTCGCGGCGCTTCTCGAGCGATGTGCGTTGTACGTCGGTAACGACAGCGGGCCTGCGCACCTCGCGGAGGCGGCCGGCATCCCCACGGTCACGATCTTCGGTCCTTCGACGCCGGCACGCAGTGGCCCCGGCGCCTCCAGGTCGGCGACCGCGTCGTCGGCGCGCGACCCACATCAGGCGGTCTCGGCGTCGTTCGCCTGTTCTCCGTGTCGGGAACGGTTCTTCGACGAGTGCCCATCGCCGCCGTCCGACGACGGCCGCCCGCCGTGTCTCGACGCCGTGACGGTCGACACCGTGGTTGCGCGCGTCGAGCAGTCGCTCAGTAACATTAGTCGGGGCTGACGCGCCCTAGAGTGTTTTGCACCTTGGTGTCGCCGCTCGGTCGGCAGATGAGCAGGTTCGAACGGTATCGCCGAGCGAGCGGCCCAGCACTGGTCTCTCTCGGAATCCGCGTCGTCACGGCGGCAGAGGTGCCACTTTCAGGAGCCGAGTGGCGGTTCCTCCGACGGATTCCTCTGAGAGACCAGCTCATGAGCCGCCCGAACCTGCGCCGGTCGCCGCTCTGAGGACCGGACAGACTCGAACGTGTAGGCGCGGTCGGGGGGTCACGGAGGACGCCATGAGGCACGCCGACGACCGCGGGGCTGAAAACGTCGCCGGAGCCGCCAGCGGACGAGCCTGTACCCTGTGATCCGTGCCGGTCGAAGAACCCGGGCTGCAGGTTGCAGTGGCACGCGCCGCCCCTGATCAGCTATTGCTCGCCGTGTGAGGCGTTTTGCGTGCGGCGCAGTCGACGTTTTCCGGCGGGCCGATCTGGCGTCCGGAGTGAGCCCCGGCCGTGGCTGCCACACGCGTGCCCCAGGGCAACACGTGCGCGCAACGCACTAACGAAACTAACGAAACGCGCTACAGCCTAGCCTTCGAGCTTGGCTTTGAGGGCGTCGAGCTCCTCCCGGAGCTGGGCGAGCTCTTGCCTCATCTTTGGCAGACGTCCGAGGTGGGCCTGCTGGCGCTTGATGTCCTTGAGGGGGCGTGCCGGCGTGCCCCAGAACACCTGGCCTGCCGGGATCCGCTTCCGTGACGGGACGCCGCATTGGGCGCCCACCATGCCGCGGTCGTCGATACGGCAGAAGTCGGCGATCCCAACCTGTCCGCCGATGATCGCTTCGCGCCCGATGGTCGAGCTACCGGCGATGCCAGTCTGCGAGGAGATGATCGCGTGCGTCCCAATACGGACGTTGTGCGCGATCTGACAGAGGTTGTCGATCTTGACGCCGTCCTCAATCACGGTTTCGTCGAACTTGCCGCGATCGATACAGCTATTTGCCCCGATCTCGGCATCCGACTCAATCCGAACGTGACCCACCTGAGGAATCTTGACGTGTCGCTCGCCATCGAAGACGAAGCCAAACCCATCGGCGCCAATGACGACGCCGGCGTGAATGATCACACGGTCGCCGATCGCCGTGTCTGAATAGAGCACGACTCTCGGATACAGGATGCACTGCGTCCCGAGGCGGCAGCCGGCGCCGATATATCCCCCTGGGAAGATCGTGGTCCCCGCGCCGACGACGGCACCCGACTCGACAATGGTCCAGGCGCCTATCGAGACGTCCGCCCCAATCGTGGCGTCGGGGGCGACGAGAGCGGTCTCGTGGATGCCCGCGGCCGGGAGGGTCGGCGGGACCAGCCACTGCGCGGCGCGCGCGAATGCGACGCTTGGATTGTCGACGACGATCACGGTGCGTTCAGGCACCTCGCCATTCGGAATCAGAATGCACGAGGCGCGAGCCGTCGCCACCTGCGAGAGGTGTTTGGCTTCCGCATACGCCAACTCGCCGGTCGTCGCTCGTTCGAGGCTCCCGACCGACTGAATCTCGACGCCGCCGTCGCCGTGCAGCGTCCCCCCAACGTAGTTCGCTATTTCCTGCGCTGTCTTCATCGCGTCTCCCGGATGTGCAATCGCGCCTGATCATACCGGGCGTCTGTCCGTGTTCTAATAACCTAATAAATCAGTTAACAGGCCAGCCCTGGGTCGGCTACAGTGGTGTCTTAAGTTCTTAGGAGTTAATGCTCTCAGCATGCCGCGAGCGAAGTCGCCGACCCTGACGGACGGAGAGCTACGATTGATGCGTGTCTTGTGGGATGCCGGGCGCGCCAGCGTCGGTGAAGTGCGTTCCGCGCTGCCGCGGAAGGGGCGCCCTGCCTACAACAGCGTCTTGACCCTCATGCGCATCCTCGAACAGAAGGGGTATGTCCGTCACGATCGGGACGGGCGGGCGTTCGTCTATATTCCGATTGTCGGTCGCGCGCGCGCGCAGCGCAAGGCGGTGCAGCGTCTCGTCAGCCAGTTGTTCGACGGCTCCCCAGGGTCCCTTGCCGTGAATCTCCTCGAGCATGAGCAGATGGACGAGTCAGAGCTCGCTCGCATCCGGTCGTTGTTGGGTGATCAACCCGCCTCGGGATGACGACGGTGGAAGTGCTGGCGACCTGGCTCTGGCAAGGGATCGTGGTGGCACCCGGCGTGAGTGCTGCCACACGCTACGCGACCTGGTGGACCGCAATGTTGGGCGTGCTGCTGATTCCGCTCATCGGTGTGGCCACGCGGGCCGCGGCATCGGCACCCGACGGAAGCCCAGACGGGAGCGGAGTCCCTGGACCGACCTCGCTCTCGGCTGCGCCCTCGGTCGCGCCAGTGGTCTTGCCATCGCCGGCGCCCAGTGTCGAGCCCGGCCTCGCGTGGCTCTGGTTCGCGTTGGTCGTCGTTGGGCTGGGACGGCTCGGGCGTGACCTCTATCAATTGCGTCGGTGGAAGGCGCGGGCGCGTCCGATGCCGGCCGAGCGCGAGCGCGGCCTGTCGCTGTGGCGCGCGATGAAAACGCGAGGGCGTGGAGTGCGCCTGGCCATCACTGACGACGTGCCGGTCGCGTCGGCGCTAGGCTTCCGCTCGCCAGCGATTCTGGTGCCGCGCACCTCCTTGAGACCCTGAGTGACGCAGAGTTCGACTAGGTGGTCGCGCACGAGCAGGCGCACGTTGAACGACGCGACGATTGGGCCAATCTGCTTCAAGTCGTCATGGCCATCTTTTGGGGGTTGCATCCGGCCGTGTGGCTGATCAACCGCGAGCTCCGACGCGAGCACGAGATGGCCGCCGACGATTGGGTGGCGTACCGGTCGGTGAGCGCGCGACGCTACGCGGAGTGTCTCGGCAAAGTCGTCGGTCTGCTGGCGGCGCAACGGCCGCCGCCCCTTGCGTCCGGCGCCAGTGGCGTCCCGGGCGATCTCGCGCGCCGCGTCGCGCGGCTGCTCGATGCCGGTCGCAACGGCGCCATACGACCCGCGCGAAGCGCGCTCACGTTCGCCGGACCGATGGCCACACTCGGCGTGGTCTGGCTCTCGGGGTTGGCCCCGCTCGTGACCTTTGCCGCGGCGAGCGGCGAGCCGCTCGTGGGGAGTCGGTCGCCGAGTATTCAGGCGGCGGCCAGAGTCCGAACCTTGGCCCGGGACGTCGTGCCGGAGTGGGTACCGATCGTGAGCACGGAAGACCGTCAGCAAGCGCCGTCAGGTCGGTCCGAGCCGCCGGCCGATATGCCGCCTCGTTATCGCTGGTGCCGCTGATTCGGCCCCTGCGGCTCCCCGCGCCGCGCGGGTGGGATATCATCCCACTGGCCGCTCGTGAGGTCGTAAGTCAGGAATTACTCGGCGTGGTACCGGCGATTGTGTCCGGCGCGCCTTCGACCGTCGGGGTGTACGCGGCCGCTCTCCGCCGGTCGCGCGCCGAATCGACGGACGATTCCCCGACCGGCTGGCGAGCCGTGTCCCGCTTCGGGACCTCAGTTTGGGTCGTGGTTCAGCGAGGGTGGCCGGCAGACAGCGGAGGCTTTTGTTGGCGTCGGCTCCGCGTTCAAACGTACGTTCACGGGGCCGTAAGCCCTGTAAGCTTAGACGCGGTCAATTACTGTTACGAAACGCGCGGCGACGATGCAACTATGGGCGTCGCCGGTAGTGAGATAGCATATTAGAGAAGGAGAGAACTCGTAGTGCGCGTCCATATTGTCAACCCCAGTCATTTTTCCTTCGGGACAGGTTTCATTACCCCGCGCTGGATGTATGTGCTTGCCGCGGCTACACCCTCCAAGTGGGGTGATCCCATCTTGAGCGACGAGTCACTTGAGCCGTTCGATACAGACCAGCTTGAGAAGAGGGACGTCATTGGTATCGGGCTCCACACGGGTAATGCTCTGGTCGGTTATGAGCTAGGGCGGCGTGCCCGGGCGCGCGGTGCATCGGTGGTTTACGGTGGCAGCCACCCTACCTTATTTCCAGAAGAAGCGTTTGAGCGGGGCGGTGCGCATGCCGTGGTGAAGGGCGACGGCGATGTCGCCTGGGGCGAAGCGATCGAAGACTGCGTCAACGGAGTGCCTAAACGGATCTACAACGGTGGGCGAGTTGACGCCGGGACATTCCGAAAAGCGCGTTGGGATCTGATTGACCGCAAGAAATATGCTTGGGCGTCGGTGCAGACTGTGCGTGGGTGTCCCAAGCATTGCTCGTTTTGCTCGGTGTGGCGTACCGATGGCCAAGAGCCTCGGCAGCGCGGAGTCGACGTGGTGCTCGAAGAGATCGTCGAACTACGGCGAATGGGCTTCCGGTGCATCGCCTTGGCTGACGATAATTTCTATCCGGTCACGCTTGACGACCTCAAGATGGCCAGTCGTCGTAAGGACAAGACCAGGTACAACGAACTCAAGGCGCTTCGCGACGAACGGTTTGAGCTAATGGCTCTAATGGCGCAGCTGCCGAACGATTTGAATTTCTTCACGCAGATCACTATGGAGTCCGCCGAGGATCCGGAGTTTCTGGATGCGATGAGAGCAGCTCGTATCAGAGGTGCTCTCGTCGGTATTGAGGCGGTCACGCCGGAAGGGTTGAAGGACGTCTACAAGGACTTCAACCTTGCGGGTGAGGAGCTCGTTGAGCGTCTTCAGACGTTCCGGAAACACGGTGTCTACATTCTCGGCTCGTTCATCTTCGGTCTTCCAAGTGATCGTCCCGACACCTTCTACGCGACAGCTGAGTTGGCCAAGCGGGCCGACATCGCCTTCGCGCAATTCGTGACACTCACGCCGTTCCCGGGAACACTGGACTTCGAAAAATGGGAGCGCGAGCAGGGTGACGATATGTCGACGGTTGACGGTATCCCGGTGTCGCGTCACTGGCTAATACCTCAGGCGAAGCGGCCCAAATTGCTGACCCCGCACCCGGTGATGTCGGGTGAGGAGATCCGACAGGGAACCCAGAATGTCTGGAACGACTTCTATAGCTTGAAGGCGTCTTGGAAACGGTCCGACTTCCTGAAGGCATTCAGGAACCGTGTCGCGTTCGTGATATGTTCGAAGGTGATGCTTCAGGCGTTCGGTAACACGGGTCTGTCGACCGACAGTGCACGTGCGTCCCGCGCTACCAAACTTGGGGGGATTGGTTTCTCTCTTCTGAGGAAAATATTCGCTGCCGCACCGATGCCAGATCTTGAGGTGCCGAGGCCAGTGGAGATGTCGGACGCCTCGGTTCAAATTTAGCTGCGCACACGGAAATCAGCGACCTGGATCTCGTCTCCGAAATCCGCGTAGTCGCCGTCGGCTCGTGCCCGTCGAAACGCTCCCCAGTTGATCGTGCGGTAGCGCGGTGCGTCGCCGTCAGGCATTGGCAGCGGTGCGTAGTCGGTGTCGTAGCCGGGATTGAAGAAGAACGGAATGCTGTAGCGCGGTCGGGTAGTGACCGGTCGTACGCGGTGTAGCGCGGCCGTGAACCGATCATTCGACCAGACCTGCATCATGTCACCGATGTTGACGACCACGGTGCCCGCAATCGGCGACACGTCCTGCCACCCGTCAGAGCCCTGCACCTGCAGTCCGCCGACATCGTCCTGGAGGAGGAGCGTCAACGCGCCGGCGTCGGCGTGGTGATGCAGCGCCTGGTCGCCGAGCGCCGCCGCCTCGGCCGTCGCGTCTGAGTCAAGCGGATCCTCCAGCGGGTAGTAGTTCAGCCGGACGAAACTGGTATGCGCGGGGGAGAAGTGCCGCGTCAGCGTCTCGGTCTCGCCGACAAGCGCCGCGGTGAGGAGCGCCAGGATGTCAAACGCAAGTCGCTCACAGGCCCGGAAGTACTCCTGCATCGCGGGGCGGAGCGCCGGTCGCGACACCGGCCACTGGTTTACGCCATCGACCGCCGCGACGCCGTCGCGACCGAAGTCGAAGACCTCCTTGAGGTCACGTCGGTTCTTGGTGAGCTCCCGGTCGTAATACCCACGCGGATTCGACTTCGTCCGCATCAGGGCCAGCTTCTCGGCGCGCGGGAGGGCGAAGAGCGCGTGCGTCTCCTGCCAGACCCGATCGACCAGGGTCTGCGTGATTCCGTGGGTCGTGACGTAGAAAAATCCCCAGTCGCACGCGGCCGCGCGCACGGCCGACACGAGCGTGGTCGGGGGCGCCGCGCGCCGCGCGCCGCTTCGCGTGAAACCGCTCAGGTCGATGGTCGGGATGCCCTCGGGCGTCATCTATCGACGGAGGCTGCGCGTCCGACCCCCCCCGTCGCTAGCCGGGGCCCGATGCCCGTCGCCCGTGGCGGCGGGAGGGTCGCCACGAGTTCCTAGTCCCGGCCAAGGGTGAGTTCGCTCGTGGTCGCGTCGATCGTCACCGCGTGCCGCGACCGCTCCGCTCCGGCATGAACGACCGCGGTATAGCTCCCGGGCACGACATGGTCGAAGGTGAAGTGCCCCTCGCGGTCGGCGACCGTCGCATACGGGGACGAGGCGATCACGACGCTGGCGCCCATTTGCGGGTGGATGTCGCACGAGACACGATACGTGCCGGCGGTGTCAAAGCGATGCTCGTAGGTTCCGCCGATCGGCGTCGAGATGTTGAACGCCGTCTCCTTCGTCTTGATGTTATAGACGCGGACGTTGTGGAGCACATCCTCGCCGTTGTGGAAGTGCACGGGCTGCCCGACGTTCGCGAGCAATACGGGCGGCAGGAACTCCTGCCCGATCTGATCCATCTGCACCGCCGCGTTCGGGGGCTCGACCGTCGTCGGCGACTGCGGCTCCAAGACGATAACGGTGAGTGAGCCATCCCGTGACGTCGGCGCCGTGCCGGTGATTTGCCGACCGTTGCCGGCGTCGGCCGTGGCGGCAGGTGCGGCCGGGACCGCGGCTTCTTCGGCGTCGCTCCCGCAGCCGATCGCACCGAGCCCGCACGCGAGAGCGAAACCCACAGTAATCGCGACGTACGGCTTGCGGTGGCGGGGGGGGGCAAGGTACGTCATCTCGATTTGCGGTGCTCGCCGCTCATTATAGAGGGACCGCGCGGTTGATCCCCTTTCTCGTTGGCGTTACAGTAGCCAGGTGAGATTTATTCTGATTTTGAAATCAGCAGGTATTCATCTCGTCTTGGAGGTGTTCTGATGAAGAAAACCATACTTGCGTTGGTCGTGATTGCGGCCACGGCTGTGGTGATGCAGCCTGGCAGCGCTGCGGCGCAATCGAGCGACGTGACGTTCCACAAGGACGTCGAGCCGATTCTGCAGCGGTCGTGTCAGGTGTGCCATCGGCCCGACAACATGGCGCCGATGTCGCTGATGAGCTATCAGGAGGCTCGTCCATGGGCGCGGTCGATCAAGAATAAAGTGGTTGCGCGCGAGATGCCGCCGTGGCATATCGATCCCAACGTTGGTGTCCAGGACTTCAAGCAAGACCGCTCGCTGAGCAACGCCGAGATCGAGTTGATCGCGACCTGGGTCGATGCGGGCGCCCCGCGCGGCAATCCGGCTGATGCCCCGCCGCCGGCTGTGCTCCCTGACTTCGGCGCGTGGGAGGTCGAGCCTGACCTGATCGTCACCTCGCCGCCACACACCGTCCCCGCCGAGGCGGGTGACTGGTGGGGTGATTACATCGTCGAGTCTGGCGTCACCGAGGACCGCTACATACAGGCGATCCAGACGAAGGCCGGTGACCTGCGCGTGGTGCACCACGCGCTGACCTATGCGGTCACCGACCCCGAGGCGCCGGCGGATGACAGCTCGAACGACTTCTTCCTCAACGAGTACGCGGTCGGCAAGAACGCCGACAAGTACCCCGAAGGCACCGGAAAAATGTTGGAGGCGAACTCTCGAATCCGTTTTAGCTTTCACTACCACTCGGTCGGTGAGGAAGTGGTCGACCGAACCGAGGTTGGCATGGTGCTCTATCCGGAGGGCGAGGAGCCCGACAAGGTGCTCTACTCGCGGCAACTCGCCCAGGCCGGTGAGCTCGACATTCCGGCCGGCCAGATCACGCGGCACGACGGCTATGCCACCATGTATCTGCCGGGCCGTTTGACCGGCTTTCAGCCGCACATGCACTTCCTCGGCAAGCGGCAGTGTCTCGAGCTCATCTATCCCGACTCGTCGACCGAGATGGTCAGCTGCGCCAACTTCGACTTCAACTGGCACATCGTCTACAACTACGACGACGACGCTCAGCCGATCTATCCGGCCGGCACCAAGCTTCACGTCATCAGCTACCACGACAACACCGAGGCGCATCGTGGCAATAAAGACGCGCTCAACTGGACCGGTGGCGGCAGCCGCACGATCGACGAGATGGCGTTCGGCTGGATTAGCTGGTACGACTTGAGCGAGGAAGAATACGCGGAGGAGTTGGAGACTCGCGCGGCCGACAACAACAACTAGGTCCGTCGCAATTGTAGGTTCGCAGACTGGGGCACTCTGCGGAGGCTTTCCTCTGTAGAGTGCCTTGTTCGTATAGGGCAAGAAACAGGAATGTATCGTGAGAGGTCAGCATGAAGGTTGATTCCCGATGGGTCGTGGTTGCTGCGACTGTGGTCGTGATCGGTGGCGCGTCACGCGCCGCCCAGGCGCAAGTCAACCCGCGCGACGTGCCGATTGTGACCCAGCCGCAGCAGCGCTTTGACGCCGGACAAGACGTACAGCCGATCTTCGAAGGGTGGACGCGGAACGACGATGGCAGCTATCTGTTCCACTTTGGGTACATGAATCGGAACTATCGTGAACAGCCGAGCGTTCCGATTGGGCCCGATAATCACTTCACCCCCGGAGACGAGGACCGTGGTCAGCCCGCCTATTTCTTTCCTCGCACGCAACGGTACCAATTCACGACACGCATGCCGGCGGACACCGGAACCAGCCCGGAGGACGGTATCGTCTGGCACCTGAGGGTGAACGGCAGCGAGCAGTTCGCCTACGGTTGGCTGCAGCCAGAGTGGGAGATAGACGTGAACACGATCACGTCGAACGGCCGCACCGGTTTTGGGCGCTCGAAGGACGAGATCTTTGCGAACCGTGCGCCGTCGGTCACCGCGTCGGTGGACCAGACGACGGCGCGTGTCGGTGAACCGGTCACGCTGACGGCGTCGCTCACCGACGACGACCTTCCTTCGGAGCTCGCGCCGCGGAAGCCGCGCACACGGCTGCCGGCCTTGGTCGCGCCGGACGGCGCCCCGAAGTCGCCAGATAACATCCGTTCTTATCGTAAGCCACGGGCGCCACGCAACGGGCTGTCGCTGTTGTGGATCGTCTATCGGGGCCCCGCGGACGCCACCTTTGAGCCTGGCGGCTACCAGCGCGCGGTGTCCGAGGAAGAAGGAGAAGAGCCGCTCCCGGGGCGAGCTGGCGCCACGAGCGGTCCCGAAAGCAACGAGTCGACATCTCTCGAAGGCGACGGCTGGACGGCAGCGAAGTTCGAGGCGACGGTGACATTCGCCGAGCCGGGGACGTATACGCTGCGGGCGTGGGCGAGCGACGCGATGCTGCTGGTGCCGGCCGACGTGACGATCACCGTGCAGTAGCAGACCGACCGTTCGAGACGCACCCCGAGGTCATACGAGCGGAAGGACCGATCCGGGACCGGGCGCGTTATCGCTTCGGGCGGCGGTGGCCGGCGTCCCCGCGCTCTGATCCGCTGGTCCTGGCGAGCTGGAAGACCGCCACCAGCAGGCACGCGGCGCCGAGTGGGACGAGCGCGATGCCGATGCCCGGGTCACCGCTGTAGAACGACACGCCGCCGAGAAAGAACCCGCCCGGCAACAACACGCTCGCGCCGATGAGAGCGCCGGACATGAGTGGGCACCGCGACCGCGCGATGTCGGGGAAGGTGCGCAGCACGAGCGCGGTGACGACGTGGACGACGCCGAGCAGTGCGCCGTGGGCGTGCGCCAGCGTCCACATCAGTCGTCGCGTCGCGTTCGTCACGTCGAGGTAGAAGCCGACCTTGAAGCCGTGTAGCGTCTCGAGCGCGAGGCCGAGGATCAGGAACACGAACAGCGACCACCAGCCGAACCTGAGGTGGCGGCCAACATAGTTAGGCGAGGCGGTTGGCGCCGGCACACGCTACTCGCGGAGGAAGAGCGGACGCGTGTCGCGCTCGTCGAAGAGTCGCCGCAGCGCGGCGGTATCCAAGATGCCGTCGGCGTCGAAGAAGAGTTGGCGATCGCGACGGACCCGCGACGCTGTGCTGTTGCGCCAGGTGGTGAGCGCGTCGATCGCCGCGGCCCGGCGGCCGTCTCCGTCGCCGACGAAGTCGTAGTCGAGGCCTTCGTATCCGGGAATCGTTCGCAACGCGCCGGCGGCGATGTACCGGACCGTGTCGTACGGGTCGCCGAGCAGCTGACCGAGATAGGGCACCATCCAGCTCGTGCCCGACGCCGACTGCGCCGGCGTCCAGCCGTAGCTCCACGCGGTGATGGCGCGGAGCCCCGCATCGCCCTTCAAGAGCCAGAGAATCGAGCCGGCGACCGCCTGCTCATCTGGGTCGAGCGTGGGGGCTGACGTGTCATACCAGTCGGTCAGTCGCTCCGCGGTCCACGCGAGCGTCTGGTCCAGATGGCAGAGGTTGCAGGCGTTCGGGCGACCGACCTCCACGCTCTCCTGCACCGACGGGCTTGTGATCGTGTGGCTGCGAACCGCACTCATTAGGCCGTACGAGGTGTACGGCATGTGGCAGTTGTAACAGCGACTGCCGAACGAATCCCCGTCGTGATGCGTGTGCGCGGTCAGGTCGGATGCGATCCCATCGTGGCACTGAGCGCACGCCAGGTTGCCGTCCATACCGGCCGATACTTGATGCGTATCGGCCCACACGTCGACGGGGCGCGGGTCGTCAGGCGTCAGGTGCAGAGTGTGGCACGAGAAGCACGTGAGTGTCCGCTCGGGCGTGTCGGCGTTCTGAAAGCAGGGTGAATCGAGGAGGCCGTTATACTCCCGTCCCGACACGCGGACGATCCCGTCTGCCCAGAACGACCCGCGAACGAACTCGGGGTCGGTGGCGAGCAGCGCCTGCATCTCCGGGGTGTCACCGTTCGTCGTGGGCTGCGCCACGAAGCGTGTGTCCCTCAGCGCATCGCCCGGCCGATAGGGGAGGCCGTCGGCATTGGCGGCGCGCTCGTCGTCGGTGTCGTAGAACTCCCAGATGCTGTGGCATTGACCGCAGACCTGCGACGACCGCGCGGGGTCGAGCCGTATCGGATCCACGATCGTTGGATCCGGCCCACCCGAGAGGTGCAGCGCGTAGCGGCGCCAGGGACTCCTGTTGGCCTCGACGTGCTCCTCGCCCGGACCGTGGCACGACTCGCACGCAATCCCGAACTCGACGGCGGTGGTGTCGACGGCCTGGTCGGCAATCGGCTCTGACCCGTAGGGCGTGTCGAACTGCGTCTTACCCAGCGTGGTGTGGCACACGATACAGATCGCGTTCCAGTGTCCATTTGTCATGGCCAGGCGTTGCCCAGGCGGATGGAGCACGACGGCGCTGCGTGGCGCCCACCGCCCTTCTTCGAGCAAAAAGACCGCGGGGAGGACGTTGAGCGCTCGGTCATGCTCGGTGGCGTACCAATAGATGTTCTGATGATGCGAGCCGGTGATCATCACCACCTGGCGGGTGATCCGCGGGCGCTCGCTGGGCGGTCCGTCCCACCCCGGGTCGTCGAACTCGGCCCAGAACTCGTCGCCCCGTCGCTCGAGCCGCATCGGCGCGCCGTGAACCGCATCGACGACTACACCGTCGAACTCGGCCCGCACCGTGTCCGGTGCCGCCACTTGCGTCATCGTGCGATGGAACGAGTCGTACCACGTCTCGTACGGTGACGGATGACACGCCCGGCAGGTCCGTGACGAGACATAGCCGTCGCCCTCGACCGCTATGGGCCGGTGTGTGATCTCGTGCTCCGGGACGTCGGCGCCAAGCGAGGCTGCGACCACGGCCCCCAGTACCAGGGCGCTGGCGAGGAGTGTGAGGACGGGAAGGGGAACGTGCCGCGGCGGCTGAGTCATCGTCCAGACGTCATCGGCCACGGCGCGCACGTGCGCGCCCCGCGGCCGCGGCGTGGGGCATTCGGGGTCCCCGCGAAGCGGCAGCGTGGGGTTCGGGCGAAGCCCCGACTAAGTCAGTTCGTCGCGAAGCAGTAGTAGAAGCCGTTGCCGCCCGTTCCCTGGAGATCGGACTGCCCGCATCCACGCGACCCGTGCGCCGAGTTCCACGAACTCGGATTGGCGCCGCCACCCTGCCGGTCGTGATGACCGACCAGCGCGCTGCCATCGGCGCCGTTCTTGGTCCAGTTGCCGCACGTAGAGTCGTCGTTGCCGCTCATCATCGTGCCGTCGAGCTGCGAGCCGGTCAGGATGTCGTGCATGTTCGGGTCATCCCCACGGCCATTGACGATCTGTCCCATTTCGTTCAGCTGCGTTTCTTTCGTCAGGTTGTTGTTGTCGCTGTGCAGATTGGCGACGCTCGAGGCGATCTCGACGCTGTTGTAGTTGTGCCAGGGACCGCTCCCGATGCGGTCGCGGGCGTTGACGCCGCCCGCACCGGTCGTGCTGAGGTAGGCGCGCCAGGTCTTGCCGCCGGCGTCAGCCGCTTGCGCCAGCATCTGGCAATGCCGGTCGGCGCCGTCGATCCCACCGAGGTTGGCCCCGTCACCGGGCCCGGCGCTCGTGATGAAGAAACTGATGTTGGACGCTTGCGTCGCCGCCGGAACGGTCATCGCGATGGCCAAGAGCAGAGCGACACCAAACAAGCGTGTGCGAGTCATGAGGCATCTTCCTTCCCGCCGGCCTACGCCCGGCGTTCGTTATCACTGGTGACGGGGGAGTGTACCCCAACCTCGGGCTGAATTCATCTGGGACATGCGGACCGGGACCTAGCGTAGCATTAGGCCACGAATGGCCACGACGACGCGGCGCTCCCACCGGCTGCTTGCCGCTGTCTGTGGCGCAAGTCTCATCACCCTCCTGGTGCTCGGCGACTCGCTGACATTAGACGCGCAGAGTCCGCGCGCCCTTCTCGACCAGGCGATCGATGACTTCGAAGCCGGCCGCCTGAGCGACGCGGTCGCTGGATTCGACGAGGTCGCGGCGCTCGTGCCTTCTTCGGCGCCGCAGCTCTGGCAGCGCGGAATCGCGCTGTACTACGTTGCCCGCTACCAGGACTGCCGTGAGATGTTCGAATCACATCGGACCGTGAATCCGAATGACGTCGAGAACGCCACCTGGCACTTTCTGTGTGTGGCTCGGCAGGAATCACCGGCGGCGGCGCGCGCGGCACTCTTGCCGGTCGGCCCCGACGGCCGTCCGCCGATGAGGGAGATCTACCAGATGTTTCGAGGCGATCTGACGCCAGACGAGGTGATGGCGGTGGCCGAGCGTGTCGCCGGCGGCGCCCGCTCGCAGGCGCTCTTTTACGCTCACCTCTACGTCGGACTCTACTACGAGGCCACCGGCGACGAGGCGGCGGCGCGCGAGCACATCACCGCGGCTGCCGACCAAGACTACGCGCGAGCCGGTGGCTACATGCACATGGTGGCCCGCGTGCACGTCGACCAGCTGGAAAACGGACAGTAGGAAAAGAAACATCGGGCGTAGCGTGCCATCGGTGGCTCCGATTATAGTGTCTTCTGTCCGGCCCACAGTTCCTTGACGGGGAGGCGACCCAGATGCGAACCAGCACTGTCTACCGAATCGGTTTCGTCGCGGTATTGGGGGCTGCCCTCGCGGCCGCCTCGTTCGTCGCTGTCGATGCGCGCCAGAGCGTCGCGATCGACGCCGATGACATCGGCGGGGTGGTGACCGGTCCCAATGGGCCGGAGGCGGGGGTATGGGTCATCGCCGAGACGACTGACCTGCCAACTCGCTTCAACCGGATCGTCGTGACCGATGATCGCGGCCGTTATGTCCTGCCAGATCTACCGCAGGCGACCTACGACGTCTGGGTGCGCGGGTACGGTCTCGTCGACTCGCAGAAGGTGAGCGCTACGCCAGGCGCCTCGCTCGACTTGACCGCGGTCGTCGCACCTGACGCCGCGGCCGCCGCGCAGTATTACCCGGCCGGCTACTGGCTGTCGTTGATCGAGGTGCCCGATCGCGATCAATTCCCCGGCACCGGCCCGGACGGCAACGGCATTTCGCCCAATGTGCAGAGCCAGGCCCAGTGGATTCGGACGGTGAAGTCGGGCGGCTGCACCGCCTGCCATGCGCTCGGCAACAAGGCGACGCGCGAGATCCCCGCCGCGCTCGGCGAATTCGACTCGATGGTGGCGGCGTGGGACCGCCGTATCCAGTCAGGACAGGCCGGTGGCTCGATGTCCGGCGGCCTCGACCGGATGGGCCGGCGCGCCGCGCTCGAGATGTTTGCCGACTGGACCGACCGCATCGTCGCGGGCGAGCTCCCAGAGGCGCCGCCGCGACCGCAGGGCGTCGAACGGAACGTCGTGGTGACGCAGTGGGATTGGGCCGACCCGAAGGCGTATCTCCATGACGAGATTGCGACCGACAAGCGCAACCCGACGGTGAACGCGAACGGTCCGATCTACGGCGCGCTCGAGGCGAGCGCCGACTACGTGCCGGTCCTCGACCCGGTTCGTCACGAGGCGAGGCAGGTGCCGGTGCCGGTGCGGGACGTGAATACGCCGGTCGCCGCCGGGCCGCCGCTGGCGCCGTCGCCGTACTGGGGCGATGAGGCGATCTGGACCAGTCAGTCGAACGTTCACAACCCGATGCTCGACCAAGATGGGCGCGTCTGGCTGACGTCACGTGTGCGTGGACCCGACAACCCGGCGATGTGTCAGGAAGGCTCGGCCCATCCGTCGGCCCGTGCGTTTCCGGTCGGACGTTCCGGCCGGCACCTCGCGGTCTGGGATCCGTCGCGTGAGGAGATGACGCTGATTGGCACATGCTTTAGCACGCACCATCTCGTCTTCGCCGAGGACGCCAACAACACAATCTGGACGAGTGGCGGCGGGCAGGTCATCGGCTGGCTCGATACCAAGATGTTCCTCGAGACCGGCGACGAGGAGCGGTCGCAAGGGTGGACGGCGCTGGTGCTCGACACCAACGGGAATGGCCGCCGCGACGGCTACACCGAGCCCGACGAGGCGATTGATCCAGCGATGGACCACCGGGTGACAAGCGGCTTCTACGGCGTCGCGGTCAATCCGGCCGACGGCACGATCTGGGGCTCCTCGCTCGGCTTCCCGGGCGCCATCATCAGACTCGACCCCGGTGACGACCCGTCGACCACCGCGTTGACCGAGGTGTACGAGGTGCCCTGGGACAATCCGCGGGCATCGGTGCAGGGCTATTCGCCGCGCGGCATGGACATCGACCGGAACGGCGTGGTCTGGACACCGCTCGCGAGCGGGCACATGGCGAGCTTCGACCGGAGCAAGTGCACCGGGTCGCTCAATGGACCGGAGGCCACCGGCCAGCACTGTCCGGAGGGGTGGACGCTCTACGAGGAGCCGCTGCCGCAGTTCAAAGGGGTCAGCGATTCCGGCAGTGCCGAGGGCAGCTACTACACCTGGGTCGACCAGTTCGACACGTTCGGCCTTGGGGAGAACGTCCCGATCAATACCGGGAATGCGTCTGAAGCGCTGCTCGCGCTGAGAGACGGCGAATGGGTCGTCATTCGTGTGCCGTATCCGCTCGGCTTCTACACGAAATGGATGGACGGCCGGATCGACGACCCGAACACCGGTTGGAAGGGCAAGGGGCTGTGGGCCACCTACGGCACGCGCGCGCCGTTCCACACCGAGACCGGCAAGGGTACGCGGAGCAAGGTGGTGCACTTCCAGCTCCGACCGGATCCGCTCGCGAAGTAACGTCCGCGTCGATTAGCCGGGGAGGGAACTCCATGAGGTTCACGCGCACTCTGTTGGTGGCGCTGGTCGTGCTGGCGGTGGTGGGCCCTGCCCGCGCCGAGGTCATACAGGTGATCGTCGACTCGCGCACCCCGTTCGCGGCGGACGTCCCGGATAAGGTCGGCCCCTACGAGCGCATTCGCGGCCGAGTGGTGTATGCGCTCGACCCCGACCACG
This sequence comes from Vicinamibacterales bacterium, assembly GCA_963662965.1. Taxonomy (GTDB): domain Bacteria; phylum Acidobacteriota; class Vicinamibacteria; order Vicinamibacterales; family UBA8438; genus DTWD01. The sequence goes on from OY759970.1 coordinate 3,934,921, forward strand.
AGGCGAATCGCGCCGTCGTCGATCTGTCGCTGGCGGCGATGAACGGCGACGGCAAGGTGGAGTTCTACGCCGACTTCGAGATCATCGCCCCGGTAGATCGCCGTCTGGCACAGCGGACGGTCCTCTACGACGTCAACAACCGTGGACGTCGCCGGTGGGGGACGCAGCCCTTCTTCCTGCGGCGCGGCTATGTGACGGTGTCGAGCGGCTGGATCGCCGAAGTGCCGGTTGACGCTACCTTAATGCGTGTCGAGGCGCCGGTGGCGCTTGGCGAGGACGGCGTCCCGATCGTCGGCACGGTCCGGGCCGAGCTGTCGACCGACGCCGCGACCAACCGGCTCAATCTCGCGAGTCGCGGCGCGTTGGCGTTCGAGCCGGTGGTCAACGAGCTCCGGAACGCCAAGCTCACCAAGCGCCGGCGTGAGCGTGATGCGCCCGAGCTGATCCCCCGTGACCAGTGGGAGTTCCTGCTGATCACGGGACCGCAGGAGGAGGGGAGCGGCCTCATCGAAGGTGCCATCGAGCTCACCGAGGGCTTTGAGCCAGGCCTGCTCTATGACCTGATCTACGACGCGCGCGGCGCGGTCGTGCAGGGCGTCGGGTTCGCGGCGATCCGCGACTTCGTCTCGTTCCTCAAGCATGATGCGTCGTCGATGAATCCGCTCCGCGACACGGATGGCCGTCCGCTCGCCGCGCGGGTGATCGGCGAGGGCCGTTCACAGAGCGGGCGGGCGCTTCGGATGTTTCTCTACGACGGGTTCAACACCGACGAGCAGGGGCGGCCGGTGTTCGAGGGTGCGATGCCGGTCATCTCCGGCGGGGGCCGAGGGTTCTTCAATCATCGCTTCGCGTCGCCGACGCGGACCGCCAACGAGCACACCGGTCACCTGTATCCGGTCGACGTCTTCCCGTTCACCTACGGCGACGAAACCGACCCGTTCACCGAGCGGACCGACAGCATTCTGCGTCGCGCGCGCGACGAGGGCACCGCGCCGAAGCTGATGCACCTCGACACGACGTCGGAGTACTGGCATCGCGCAGCGTCGCTCGTGCTCACCGATCCGGCGGGGACGCGCGACACGGTGATTCCGGATGACGTCCGCATCTACGTCTTTGGCGGCTCACAGCACGGCCCCTCGAGCCGGCCATCGGAGCGGGGACAGCTGCCACCGAATCCGAACGTCTATCAGCCGTTTCTCGAGACGCTGTTCGTGGCGATGGACCGCTGGATCACCGACGGGACGGCTCCGCCGCGAAGTGTCCATCCGACGATTGCGCAAGGCACGCTCGTCGGCTGGAGGGCCGACAAGGCGGGGTGGACGCCGCTGCCCGGCGTCACCTACCCGACGACCATCCAACAGCCGGAGCCGGTCGACTACGGAAAATCGTTCGACTCGGCGCGTCGGATCGACCACCATCCCCCGAAGCGGACCGACGCACGCTACGGCGTCCGCGTCCCGGCGCTCGACGGCGACAACAACGAGCGCGGCGCGCTCCGGATGCCGGCGGTGTCGGTCCCGGTGGCCACCTACACCGGTTGGAACCTACGGAACCCCGCCATTGGTGTTCCGGATGCGCTGCTTGGTCTCGCCGGTGGCTATCTCGTGTTTCCGAAGACGGAGGCAGAGCGGACCGCGTCCGGTGACCCGCGCCGGTCGATCGCGGAGCGGTACAGCAGCTTCGAGAACTACCTGACCAAAACGATGCGCGCCGCCGACACGCTCATTCTGACCGGCTATCTGCTGGACGAGCACCGCGCCGGGATCAAGGCGGTGGCCGAGTCGCATCGCCTGCTGTTTGCAGAGTAGGCGCCCCTGCGCCCCGTAGCGGCTAGTCCGTGTCGCACGTGCAATGTCGCGAGAGCCTGGGTAGAAGTGTGCAAATATAGTTGTCGCATGCGTCGTATCACGTTCGTGATTGTCCTCGGGCTCACCCTCTCGGTCGCAACTAACCCTCTCACTGCCGAAGACTGGCCGCAGTGGCGCGGGGCGGAGCGCCTCGCCATCTGGGACGAGACCGGCATCGTCGATGAGCTCCCCGACGCGCTGAAGGTGACGTGGCGCGTGCCGATCCGCGGCGGCTATGCTGGTCAGGCGGTCGCCGGCGGGCGGGTGTTCGTCACCGATTGGGTCGAAGATCCCGCCTCGCGAACGAGGGACGGCACCGAGCGTTTGCTCGCGCTCGACGAGGAGACCGGCGCGGTTCTCTGGACCCACGAATGGTCCGCCACCTACCGGATGCTGATGGCGTCGTACGCCATCGGGCCGCGCGCGACGCCGACAGTCGACGGCGACCGGGTCTACGTTCTCGGCGCCACCGCCACCGGACGGCTCTTCTGCGTCGATGTTGACGACGGCGTCGTCATCTGGCAGAAGGACTACGCCGCCGACTACGACAGCAGCATTCCGACCTGGGGGACGAGCAGCCCGCCGCTGGTCGATGGCGACCGGCTGATCGCGGTCGTCGGCGGGAAGCCGGACGCGATGGTCGTCGCGTTCGACAAGCAGACCGGCGATGAGGTCTGGCGCTCGATCGAGACGGCGGGCGAGATGGGCTACAGCCCGCCGATCATCTTCGAAGCGGGCGGGGTGCGGCAGCTGTTCAGCTGGCACCCGTCGGCGCTCGCGTCACGCGATCCCGAGACCGGCGCGTTCCACTGGTCGCAGGCGTGGGAGGCGGGCGCCGGGATGGCGATTGCGATGCCGTTCAAGAGCGGCGACTACCTGCTGGTGTCGCAGCTCTACAACGGGTCGATGATGATGCGGCTCAATCAGGACCGTCCCGCCGCGACGATGCTCTGGAAGGGGAAGGGGCGGAGCCCGGACGCGCCGAGGAGGCTGCATTCGGCGATCATGACACCGCTCGTCATCGGCGACTCGATCTACGGCCTCGACGTAAACGGCGAGCTCCGGATGCTCGACGCACGGACCGGCGAACAGGTGTGGGAAGACCTCGGATGACCGCCGCGGCGCGAAACGAATGGGGCGTGCCGCGGTGGGCAACCGCGTTTCTCGTCAAGCAGGGCGACCGGTACTTCGCCAACACCGACGACGGGTATCTCGTGACCGCTCGTTTTACGCCCGACCGGTACGAGGAGCTTGGCCGCGTCCGATTGATCGCGCCGACGCATGCCAACAGGCTCGGCGCCCGCCGGGAGTGGGACCGGATCGTCAACTGGACGCACGCCGCCTACGCCAATCGTCACATCGTGCAGCGCAACGACGAGGAGATCATTCGCGCCTCGCTTGCGGCCGCTGATTATTAGGAGCCCGTGGTGAACGTCTCACGCCACGGGCGACAGGGCGCGCACGGCGCGCCCCACGGGAACGGAGCGGGGCACGGCCCCCCCCGGGCGAGTGACCGCGACGGGGTTCGGCGCAGTCAGCCCCGTCTAGGCTAGGAACCCGTGCTCACCGACATCCTCACGCGCTACTGGGGCTACGAGACCTTTCGCCCGTTGCAGCGCGACGCCATCCGGGCCAATCTCGCGGACCGCGATAGCTTGGTCGTGCTCCCGACCGGGGGCGGGAAGTCGCTCTGCTTTCAGCTCCCGACGTTGGTCGAAGAGCGGAGTGGCTCGCTCGGACTCGTCGTCTCGCCGCTGCTGTCCCTGATGAAGGACCAGGTCGACGGCCTGGTCGCCAGCGGAATCCCGGCGGCCGCGCTCAACAGCACGTTGAGTATGGACGAGCGCGAGGCGGTGCTCGAGGGGCTCGATGCGGGGCAGTACCGACTGCTCTACGTCACGCCCGAGCGGCTCGCCGGTGACGGCAGCGAAGCCTTTCAGGTGCGACTCGAGCGCTGGAACGTCGCGTTCGTCGCCGTGGATGAGGCGCACTGCATCAGCCAATGGGGCCACGAGTTCCGCCCGGAGTATCGTCAGCTTGGTCGCGTGAAGTCGGCCTTGCCGGCGACCGCCTGGCACGCCTTCACAGCCACCGCGACCGAGCGGGTTCGCGACGACATTGTGTCGCAGCTGGCGCTGCAAGACCCGGTGCGGCTGGTCGGATCGTTCGATCGTCCCAATCTCGCGTATCGCGTGGTGCCGCGCGTTGGGTTAAAGGATCAGATCCTGCGGGTCGTCGAACGGCATCCCCACGAGGCCGGTATCATCTATTGCATTTCGAGACGCGAGGTCGAGAGCATCGCCGCATGGCTCGACGCTCTCGGCCACCGCGCGCTGCCGTACCACGCCGGACTTCCGGACGACGTGCGCAAAGCACACCAAGAGCAGTTCCTCGAGGAGCGCGTCGACATCATGGTGGCGACCGTGGCCTTCGGGATGGGAATTGACCGGTCGAACGTCCGATTTGTGATGCACGCCGGTGCGCCACGCTCGCTTGAGCATTATCAGCAGGAGTCTGGACGCGCCGGCCGCGATGGCCTCGACGCCGAATGCGTCCTCGCCTATTCACCCGCCGACTTCGCCAAATGGCGGCAGATGCTCGAATCGAGCGGTGAGCTCTCCCAGAGCGCCCGCTCGCTGCTGCGCGACATGGAGCGATACGCCGGCGGCACGCGGTGTCGTCATCGGATGCTGGTCGAGCACTTCGGGCAGCGTCACGAGGGGACGAGTTGCGACGCGTGCGACTGGTGTCTCCACGAGTTGGAGCCGGTCGACGATGCGGCGACGTTGGCGCAGAAGATCCTATCGGCCGTGGCGCGTCTCCGGCAGCGGTGGGGCGTCGGACACGTGATCGACGTGCTCCGTGGACGCGAGACCGAGCGGATCACGGCCCGTAAGCACGACCAGCTCAGCACATTCGGATTGTTGTCCGAGACACCGCTCGCCGAGCTGCGCGGCTACGTCGATCAGCTGACGGCGCAGGGATTCCTGATGCAGACGGGCGACCAGTATCCCGTGCTCCGGCTGACCGATGACGGACTGGCGGCGCTCCGCGCCGAACGAACGCTGATGCTCTTCCGGCAGCCGCGTCCCGTCCGGCGCCGCGACCGGAGGCGCGGCGGCGAGGGGACATCGGCGTCTGCATCTGCGTCGGCGTTGTCTTGGGAGGGAGTCGATACCGGGTTGTTCGAGGCGTTGCGCGCGTGCCGACTCGAGATTGCGCGCGCCCGCGGCGTGCCGCCGTACGTCGTGTTTCACGACACAACGTTGCGCGAACTGGCCCGCCGTCGTCCATCGACGCCGGCGCAACTCCTAGGCATCCACGGGATCGGGACGCGCAAAGCGGAGGACCTGGGTCCGCCGGTGCTTGAGGTCATCCGCGACTACTGCGCCGGTCACGATCTCGCGCTCGACGCGCGAGCGGAGGCGGGCGCATGACGGTCCGGCCGGTGTTCGCCCTGGTCATCCTCGCGCTTGGCCAGGGGCTGCTCGCACCGTCCGTATGGGCGCAACTCGACGTTAGCGGCGCGCACGTCACGATGAACGACGGCGAGGTTGCGTCGCGTTTCGACGCGCCGCGGAACGAGACGACCGTCACGCTCGCGCTTCGTCCGGAAGGGCCGTACGGGGTGGCGCTGATGTTCTTCCTGAATACGTACGATGGCCGGCGTCCGATCGAGAACCCGACGGTCATCCAAATCTATGCCTATCTCCACACCGTCAACCCCACGCAGATGCGTCGGCCGATGTTCGTGGTCGACCTCGACCGCGACCTCGACACCGCCGATCAGATTGATTTGAGCGCCACTCTGCAACAGCCGCGCACGCCAGCGGGTGAGCTGCTCGACGGGGTCGTCGAGATGGCCCTGGTCGATTTCTCCCGTCCGCTACGCGCGACGACCGTGACGGCGAATCTCTTTGGTCTCGATTTTCCGATCCGCGCCGACCAGTAGGAGGCGCTGTGGGCGTTTGCGGTGCAGGTCCTGCCGGAGAGCGCCCGGTAACGTGACCGCGCCGGTCGAATGCCGTGGGACTTTCACCACGGGTTCCTGGCCCGCTACAATTCACCGAGTATCCGAGCGCGGTCCGTTCGCGCGGGAGTAGGAGAGTGCAGATGCGACCACGATTCGTGACGTTGCTCAGCGTTGTCGCCCTTGTTGCCGTCGTGGCGCTCGCCGCCCCGACGACGGCGAGCGCGCAGGACGACAACTGGACCTTGCCGCGGACGGCCGACGGACATCCCGACCTACAGGGGGTCTGGGCCAACAACAACGTGACGCCGCTCGAGCGGCCTCCCGAGTGGGCCGACAAGGAGACGTTGACCGACGAGGAATTGGCCGCATTGCAGGTTGCCGCGGCGCAGGCGGTCGATGACGGCGACGCGCTCTTCGGCGACCAGCTCGTGCTGGCGGCGATCAAGCAGACGCAAGCCGAGTCGTATGACCCGACCACCGGCAATTACAACCAGTTCTGGATCGCGGATCGCGACTTCAGCAACCGGACGTCGCTCGTGGTCGAGCCGCCCGATGGCCGCATTCCGGACATGACGTCGTCCGGCAAGGCCCGTCAGCAGATGCTCCGTGATCACCGGAGCGCGCATCCTGCCGATACCTACGCCGACCGTCCGTTGAGCGAGCGCTGTGTCACCTACGGCCATCCGCGTTTGGGCGCCGGCTACAACAGCTACTACCAGGTATTCCAGAGCCGCGACCACGTGGTCATCTACATGGAGATGAACCACGACGCGCGCGTCATTCCGATCGATGGCACGCCATTGCTCGACGACGACGTCCGCTTGTGGCACGGCGACTCGCGCGGACACTGGGACGGCGACACGCTGGTGGTGGAGACGAAGAACTATTCGGCGAACGCGACGTTCCGTGGCCTCACCGCCGAGAACATGGTGGTGACCGAGCGCCTGACGCGGGTCGGGCCGCAGACACTCAACTACGAAGTCATTATTGACGATTCGACGACGTACTCCGCGCCGTGGACGGTGATGATTCCGCTCATGGGGACCACCGACGCGGTGTATGAGTACGCCTGTCACGAAGGCAATATCGGCATGGACGGCATTCTCGCTGGCCACCGCGCCGAGGAGCGAGAGGCGGCAACCGGTTCGAAGTAACGCGCGCTGCTCCCGCAGTGCTGTTCGTCACCCGGCGCACCCACGGCCGACCGTGGTCTGTGGGTGAGTCGTGTCCTTTCCCTGCCGCGTTCCGCGAGGGTGCTACCCGTAGCGTCGTGAGGACTCATCGATGAAGGTTTGTGTGGTCGGGGCGCGGGCGATTGGCGGCTATATAGCCGTGCGGATCGCCGAGGTCCGAGGTGGGACATGACGTCTCGGTCATCGCGCGTCGGCTGCATCTGGCGGCTATTCGCGCCAAAGGGATGAAGCTGATCGAGGACGAACCGGAGTTGGTGGCGAGCACCCTGACGGCGACCGACCGGATTCGGGATCTCGGACCGCAGGATGTCGTCCTCCTCGCGCTCATGGCACATCAGATCGAGGCGGTGGTCAGTGGTTCCACACCAGAGGCCGGATATCTTGCTGCACCCAATCTGGTGGCTGTTCCGCCGTCGCTCACTTGACCCCGGGAGGAGTCCATATATTTCTGGAGGGGGATGTGCGCGACCGGCGTCGGTCGGGGCATACTGCGCCGGCAGCAGCGACACCTGATGCCCGCAGCGGCGCGCGACCCGTCCCCAGTGATGCGCCATGCCACACGCGTCCATGACGACGTGACTGGCCGCCTGCGTGCGGCAGAACCGTTCGAACTGGCGGCGCGTGAAGCGATGATGAGCCTGGAGGCACCCCGCCGGTCGGCGACAGCGACTTCGAAGACACTCTTTGCGAGATCAACCGCGACGGTCGTAGGACGCATGATGGTCTCCTCTCCGGTTTGTGGTTTCCGGTCCGCTTGCCACGGCCATGATGCCGCAACAAAGGACCGGGAGGAGTCCAGTCCATGACCGGCTCGCCTCGAGGAGCATCCGGCACTCGGAGTAACGGGAGGCGTCGTCTCGCCAAAGGCAGACGGTTTCTTCCAGGATATGCCCGACCGGCGCCGAGGATTCAGCGACCGCGACGGGGTCCGGGGCGGTAAGCCCCGGTTGAGAGAAGCCGCCGGCGGGGTGCGCCGTGCGCGCCCTGTCTTACAGGTGCTCTGGGGTAAACATGACGTCGCCGACGGCGGTGTCGTTCGGGTCGATCACGATCAGGCCGGTGTCGTCGCGGCCGTCGTCGGCGAGATTGAACCCGTCGATACAATTGGTTACCGGCTCCACACAGAAGAAGTCGCGCCCGGGCGGCGTGTAGACGACCAAGCAGCTGTAGACCGGCTCGGCGTCGATGCGGAGGCGGGCGTTCCACTCCGGCCAGTCGACGACCGCGTGGCCCCCGAACTGAACGAAGTTGTTGTCGAGCGGTATGGCGTCGGGGTTGAGACCGTTGCCGTCGAGCGCCAACTGTGGCGGCGGCGACACGAGCGCGTCCGGCATCGAGTCGGCGTCGGCGCGCCACATCGAGCCGACGTCGGCGCGCACCGTGGCGCGCGATGTTCTGACGAAGTACGGGTGCAAGCCAAAGCCGACCGGCATCGCCTCCGATGACTCGTTGGTGACGGCGAAGCGAACCGCGAGACGCTCGGGCGTCAGCGTGAATGTCTGCTCCGCTCGATAGGACCACGGCCACCGATCGGCGGGATGCCGATACGCGAGCGTGAGGCTGGCGTGGGACCGGTTGACGACGTCCCACGCCCGCCGCCACGCATGTCCATGAATCGCGTGCGGCTCGGGCTGAAAGTTCTGCTCGAGCCGGACGACGCGGCCACGGAAGCGGAACCTCGCGTCACGGATACGATTGGAAAACGGCACCAGCGGAAAGCTCGCGGTGTTTCCCGCCGACCGATTCAGCAGCGCCTCCTCGGAGGCGGGGCGCATCCACTCGAACGTGCGGCCGGCGCGTGCGGATGTGTATCGAGTGATCGATCCGCCCACGGCGGGTGCCACGGAGAGGCGCACCGTGTCGGCACGCAGCGTAATGATCTCGGGCAACCCTTGCATGATGACGGCCTCATCGTATGCTGACCGAGCCGGTCGGAGTGAGGCCACGGTAAAAAACTGGTACCTTCGAGGGTGGACGCCGTGGTCTCGGACGCAGTCACGAGGTGGACGCATGAACACAAACGCGAAGCTGATGGGCGCGCTGGTCGTGGCTCTGGGTGTCGGTTGCTCGTCGGGTGGTGACGACGCGTCGGAGGAGGTGGCCGCGATGAGCGACGACAATCCGTTCTACACCGAGAGCACGTTGCCGTATCAGCTGCCACCGTTCGAGCAGATCGACGAGTCGCACTTCCTCCCGGCGTTCGAGCGCGGCATGGCGGAGCAGCTCGAGGAAGTCGGCGCGATTGCGAGTCAATCCGATCCGCCGACGTTCGAGAACACGTTCGTGCCGCTGGAGCGCTCGGGCGTGCTGTTGAATCGCGTCGCAGCGACGTTCTTCAACCTCTCTGGCGCCGACACGAACGACGCGCTTGACGAGATCCGGAGCGAGGTCGCGCCGAAGCTGGCGGCGCATACCGATCAGATCTTGCTGAACGGCGCGCTGTTTGACCGGGTGCGGACGCTGCGCGAGGCACGCGACACTCTAGGGCTCGACGATGAGGCGCGCCGTCTCATTGAACGCCATTACATCGACTTTGTTCGCGCCGGGGCGTTGCTGTCTGAAGACGCCCAAGAGCGGATGCAAGAGATCAACGCCGAGCTGGCGACGCTGCAGACGACTTTCGGCCAGAACGTGCTCGACGAGGTGAACGCGTCGGCGGTCGTGGTCGAGAGCAAGGACGAGCTGGCGGGGCTGCCGGACGGGCAGATCGCCGCCGCCGCGGAAGCGGCCACGTCACGCGACCTCGACGGCAAGTATGTGGTCGCCCTGCTGAATACGAGCGGCCAGCCGCCGCTGGCGGCGCTCGAGAATCGCAAGCTGCGCGAGCGGATCATGCGCGAGTCGCTGGTGCGGGGCAGCCAGGGCGGGGAATACGACAACCGCGAGGTCATCACGCGGATGGCGCGGCTGCGGGCCGAGCGGGCCGCCATGCTCGGTTATCCGAATCACGCGGCGTACATTCTCGAGGAGCAGACGGCGCAAACCGTCTCCGCGGTCAATGAGCGGCTCGCCAGTCTGGTCCCCCTGGCGGTCGCCAACGCGGAGCGTGAAGCGAAGGATTTGCAGGCGATGGCGAACGCCGACGGGGCTGACCTCGAGCTCGCGGCATGGGATTGGTCGTTCTATACCGAAAAGGTGCGCGCCGACCGCTACGACTTCGATGCCTCCGAGCTCCGGCCGTACTTCGAGATCGACAACGTGATCGACAACGGTGTCTTCTACGCGGCGCATCAGCTGTACGGCGTGACGTTCGAGGCGCGCCCAGACCTGGCGGGCTATCACCCCGACGTGCGGGTGTGGGAGGTGTTCGACGCCGACGGCACCCCGCTCGGACTGTTTCTCGGCGACTACTACGCCCGCCCGTCGAAACGGGGCGGTGCCTGGATGAGCGCCTATGTCACCCAGTCGCATCTGCTCGACACGCGGCCGGTGCTCGCGAACCATCTGAACATCACGAAGCCGGTCGAGGGCGAACCGACCCTCCTGACGTTCGATGAGGTGGAGACGATGTTCCACGAGTTCGGGCATGCCCTCCACGGCTTCTTCTCCAACGTCGAGTATCCGTACTTCGCCGGGACGGCGGTGCCGCGGGACTTCGTCGAGTATCCGTCGCAGGTCAACGAGATGTGGGCCATCTGGCCCGAGGTGTTGACGAATTACGCTGTGCATCACGAGAGTGGTGAGCCGATGCCGCAGGAGCTGCTCGACAAGGTGTTGGCGACGGAGACGTTCAACCAGGGATTCGCGACCACGGAGTACCTCGCCGCGTCACTCCTCGACCAGGCGTGGCATCAGCTGACGGCCGACGAAGTGCCGGCATCGGACGGCGTGGCCGCGTTCGAGGCGGCGGCGTTGGAGCAGGCGGGGGTCGCGGTGGATGCCGTGCCGCCGCGATACCGCAGTACCTATTTCTCCCACATTTGGAGTAGCGGGTACTCGGCCGGCTATTACTCCTACATCTGGGCCGAAGTGCTCGATGCCGATTCGGTCGAATGGTTCAAGGAGAATGGCGGCCTGCGCCGCGAGAACGGTGACCACTTCCGGCGCACGCTGCTCTCCAAGGGGGGGAGTGTCGACGCCATGGATCTCTTCCGAACGTTCCGGGGCGCGGAGCCGGATGTCCGTCCGCTCCTCGTGCGTCGCGGGTTGGAGTAGGAAGCGCCCGAGTCTCGTGGCTACGCACGAGGGCGATATTCGCTCAGCATGAGCTGCACGCGCGCGGTGAGTCGCGCCCGCAGCTCGTCGCGGACGTCGACTCGCGGGCACGTCTCGGCGGCGTACGCCAGCCAATTCTCCACGTAGTCGTGCAGCCAGACGGCGTACTCGCGGCACGCGTCGTCGTCCTTCACCACCGAGAGGCCCCGGCGGACCCACGTGTCGAAGCGGGCGACCGCCAGCTCGAGCATCTGTGATCGGTAGCGGTCCGAATCGGTGGTGACCGTGGCGGTGCGGCTCAGTTGGTGGTCGTGACGGTCCAAGGCGCAGCGGGCGACGGTGGTCGCGTCCTCCCACAGACGGTGCCGTGGGTCGTCCGGCCCGAACGGGTTGCCGCCTTCCACCGGGTCGCGGTGCGACCATCGCGGGCGAGCCGTGCGCGCCCTGAGCATCATTATCGCCCCGCGATTGTACGAGTACAATGCGCTGCCCGTCGTCGGTTCACACAGCCCTACGTTGACACGTTCAGGCACGCGCGGGAAAATGGCCGTCATGAGAAGTGTGTTGGCCGTCGTGCTGGCCGCGCTGGCGCTCGTCCTCGTTTTCGCCGCCGCCGACCGCGTGACCGCGTCCGGGCTGCCGCCGGCTCAAGCGCGAGCTGAAGGTCAGCTCGAGCCGGACGCCCTCCTCGATCGCTACTGCACGACGTGTCACAACGAGCGGATGGCCGAGCAGGGGACGGTCCCCTTTGGTTTTGAGGAAGTCGAAGTCGAAGCTGGGGGCGGACTCGACGGGGCGAGTATCGGCGCGCACGCCGAGCTCTGGGAAAAGGTCGTCCGTAAACTGCGGCTCGGCATGATGCCGCCGGTCGGTCGTCCGCGGCCTGACGCGGAGACCGCGAATCGGTTCGTGACCTGGCTCGAGACCGAGCTCGACCGCGCGTCGGCCGCTCGTCCGCAGCCTGGACGATCGGTGGTTCGTAGGCTGACCATCGCCGAGTACATCAACGCGGTCGAGAGCTTGATCGACCTCGAGCTCGATGAGCAGACGCTGCTCTTTCCGGCCGATGACGTCGATCAGCACGGCTTCGACACGAACGGCGAGGTGCTCTCGGTCTCGCCGGCGCTCTTCGACCGCTACCTCGCCGCCGCGAATCGCGTGAGTCGCCTCGCCGTCGGCGATCCGACCATCGGGCCGGGGTTCGCGGCCGTGACCTACGGGACCCATCGACTGCTGTATCAGGACGACCGGATGAGCGATGACCTGCCGTTTGGGTCCCGCGGCGGCCTGGCCATTCGCCACTACTTTCCGCTCGACGGCGACTACGAGCTGACGATCCGACTTCGACGGATGATCTACGACTACATCGTCGGAATGGGTCGCACGCAGCAGATCGAAGTCCGTGTCGACGGCGAGCTGGTCGAGCGGTTCGAGGTGGGCGATGCCGATCGCTTGGGCTATCCGTCCGCCTACAGCTTCTTCGGGACCATTCGCGGCGATCCCGAGTGGGAGGATTACGTCTCCAATGAGGCCGATGCCGGCTTGGTCGTGCGCTTTCCCGCTCGCGCCGGGATGCATGTCGTCGGCGTGTCGTTCGTCGACGCGCCGACGGAGCCGACCGGGATCCTCGAGCGCCGGCTGGCAGGCTTCTCGTTGAGCGGGCTCGGGTTCTACCACGGGAACGCGGCGGTCGACCGCGTCGAAATCGCCGGACCGTATGACGCCACGGGTCCCGGTGACACCCCGGCTCGTCGCGCGCTGTTCAGCTGCCGGCCGACCGGGTCTGAGGACGCCGATGCCGACGACGACAGCGCCGCCTGTGCGCGTGAGACGCTCACCGGGCTGGCCCGACGCGCGTATCGCCGACCGGTGACCGATGGCGACGTCGATACCCTGATGCGTTTTTATGATGCGGGCCGGGCCGACGGCGGCTTCGAGCGAGGCATTCAGAAGGCACTCGAGCGGCTGCTCGTCGCACCCGAGTTCCTCTTTCGAGTCGAGCGCGACCCGGTCGACATCGCGGCCGGCTCGGCCTACACCCTGACCGACCTCGAGCTCGCGTCTCGGCTGTCGCTCTTCCTCTGGAGCAGCATTCCGGATGACGAGCTGCTGACCCTTGCCGAAGCCGACCAGCTGAGCGATCCCGCCACGCTCGAACGGCAGGTCCGGCGGATGCTCGACGACCCGCGCGCGCGCGCCTTGGTCGACAACTTTGCCAGTCAGTGGCTCCAGCTGCGGCGGATTCGCGGCGTGACGCCAGACGCCGACATCTTTTACGAGTTCGACGAAAACCTCCGCGCCGACATGGAGCGGGAGACGACGCTGTTTCTCGAGCACCAGCTGCGCGCCGATCGGAGTCTGCTCGAGCTGCTGACCGCCGACTACACCTTCGTCAACGAGCGGCTGGCGCGGCACTACGGCATCTCGAATGTCTACGGCGAGCGGTTCCGCCGCGTGGCTCTCGACGGCGGGGAGCGGGCCGGGCTCCTCGGCCACGCGAGCCTGCTGACGCTGACCGCCTATCCGACGCGGACGTCGCCGGTGCTGCGTGGCAAGTGGCTGCTGGACAACGTGCTTGGCGCGCCGCCGCCACCGCCCCCGGACGATGTGCCGCCGCTCGAAGAGAACCACGGCGGCCGCGAGGTGCTCTCGATACGGGAGCGGATGGAGCGGCATCGGGCGAATCCCGCGTGCGCCGTCTGTCATCGGGTCATGGATCCACCCGGCTTTGCGCTCGAGCACTACGATGCGATCGGGCGGTGGCGTGACCGGAGCGAGGACGGGGCGCAGGTCGATGCGTCCGGGACGCTCGCCGACGGCACAGCGGTGGATGGACCGCTGACGATGCGCGAAGCGCTGCTCGCTCACGACGTCAGTTTCGTGCGAACGGTGACCGAAAAGCTGCTCGCGTATGCCATCGGTCGAGATATCAAATACTACGACCAGCCGGCCATTCGCCGGGTCGCCACCGCGGCGGCATCCGACGAGTATCGCTGGTCATCCGTTATCATTGGGATCGTCAAGAGTGCGCCGTTCCAGATGAGGAGTGCCGAGTCATGATCATTACCAAGAACGCGATCTCGCGCCGGACCGTGCTCCGTGGGATCGGAGCGACGCTCGGTCTGCCGCTGCTCGACGGCATGGTGCCGGCGCTGACGGCGCTCGCCCAGACGCCGGCCAGGGCCGCCATCCGCTTCGGCGCGGTCTACGTGCCAAACGGGATGGTGATGCAGAACTGGACGCCGGCGAGCGAGGGTGCCGCGTTCGAGCTGACGCCGACACTCCAGCCGCTGGCGCCGTATCGCGACCAGATGCTGGTGCTCTCCGGTCTCAACAGCACCCCGCCGCCGGGGATACGGGGCGGCACCCACTCGCGCGCCTCGACGAAGTTCCTCACGGCCGAGCACCCCGGAGCCTGGAATCCAGACGCCATCTCGATAGACCAGATTGCGGCCAAGGCGCTGGGACGACAGACGCCGCTCGCGTCACTCGAGCTGGGGATGGAGGGGGCAAATTTCGCCGGCTCGTGCGACAGCGGCGGGTTCAGTTGCGCCTTCTCGTACACCATCTCGTGGGCCAGTGGCTCGACGCCGTTGCCGATGGAGCACAACCCGCGCGCGGTTTTCGAGCGCCTGTTCGGCGACAGCGATAGCACCGATCCCGCGGCCCGTCAGGCGCGTATGCGCGAGCAGCGAAGCATCCTCGACTCTCTGAGCGACGATGTCGCGCGTCTCGAGGCCAGTCTCGGCGCGAGCGACCGGCGGAAAGTCGGCGCGTACCTCGATGCCGTGCGTGACGTGGAGCGGCGGATCGAGATCGCCGAGCGGCGGGACGACAGCGACCTCCCACTGCTTGAGCGTCCGATGGGGGTGCCGGCCGATTTCGCCGACCATGCGGAGCTGATGTACGACCTGCAGCTGCTCGCCTACCAAACCGATCGCACGCGCGTTATCTCGTTCATGTGCGGGCACGAGCTGAGTGGTCGCACGTATCGGGAGATCGGCGTTCCCGACGCGCACCACCCGCTCTCGCATCATCGCAACGTGCCGGAGGCGCTTGCGAAGCTGACGAAAATCAACACGTATCACACGACCCTGCTGGCCTCGTTCCTCGAAAAGCTGCGTGCGACGCCGGACGGCGACGGTTCGCTGCTCGACCATGTGATGATCATGTACGGCGCCGGCATGAGCGACAGCAACGCCCATTCGCCGTACAACCTGCCGATTCTCCTGCTCGGCGGCGGGGCGGGGCAGGTCGCGGGCGGACGCCACCTCGTCTATCCCGAGCGGACGCCGCTCGCCAATCTGCACGTCTCGCTGCTCGACAAGATCGGAGTCGATGTCGACCGGATCGGCGACAGCACCGGCGCGCTTCCGATGCTGGGAAACGCGGAGCGGTTGTCGGGAGTCTAGTGTCGCGCGTCTTGCTCATTGCTGTCGCGGCGCTCTCGCTAGGCTCGCCCGCCTTCGCCGAGGCTTCGGCGGGCGAGCCCAAGTCTGGCCAGGACGACGTTACGGCCGGGCGAAGGCTGGCGGACGCCGTGAAGCGTCAGGACAGCAACACGATTGATGCCCTGCTGAGTGGCGCGGTCAACGTCAACACCCCGCAAGCGGACGGCGCCACGGCACTGCACTGGGCGGTCTACCACGACGACCTCGACATGGTGAACCGGCTCCATGGCGCCGGCGCCACCCCGAACGCGAGCAACACCCACGGGGTGACCCCGTTGGCGCTGGCGTGCACCAACGCCAACGCGCAGATGGTGCAGGTACTCTTGGCGGCCGGCGCCGACGCGAGTGTCGCGGCGGTCTCAGGTGTCACCCCGCTCATGGAGTGCGCCCGCACCGGCAACGTCGAGGCGGTCGAGGCGCTGCTTGCGACGGACGCAGACGTCAACGCCATCGAGTCGGAAGAGAAACAAACCGCGTTGATGTGGGCAGTGTCACAGCGGCACGCGTCGGTCGTCGCGGCGCTCATCGACGCGGGAGTCAGCGTTCCCCATCGGTCGAGTGAGCGCCGTCATGTGATCAGTCGACGGCTGCAGTCCGAGCTGAAGTACGGCGAGCGTGGGCGACGCTACGGCACCGACGCGGAGGAAACGACGGTGGGCGGGTACACCGCGTTGCTGTTTGCCGCCCGACAAGGCGATGTCGACTCCGCGCGCCTGCTGCTCGCCGCGGGTGCCGACGCGAACGACACGGCGCCAGACGGAACGAGCGCGCTCCTGATCGCAGCGCAGAGTGGCCACGGGGCGTTCGCGCGCTTTCTCTTGAACGAGGGAGCGAATCCGAACGCGGCGGCCGGCGGCTACACGCCGCTTCATGCCGCGGTGCTGACCGGCGACCTCGATGTGGTCGGCGCGCTGCTGGCGCACGGCGCGCGCCCCAACGCACAAGTGATTCAGGCGACGCGCGTCACGCGTAATGGCCAAGTTCTGATGCTCGGCGAGCATCTGCTGGGGGCGACGCCGTTCGCCTTGGCGGCTAAGTTCACGGAAGTCGACATCATGCGCGAGCTGTTGGCGGCCGAGGCGGATCCGCTGTTGGGGTTGACCAATGGCTGGACGCCATTGATGCTGGCCTCCGGCGCGAGTTGGCGTTTCGGCGTCTGGGACCGCCGCGACCGGGCGCTCGCCCGGGACTTCGCGTTCCAGGCCCAGCACGCCGATGAGCAGGGCACGCTCGACGCCGTTCGGCTCGTGGTCGAGACGGGCGCCGACATCGATGCGGTTGATGAGGACGGCAACACCGCGTTGCACCACGTGGTCGACAAGGGCTTCGATCGCGTCGTTGAGTATCTGGTGGGCGGCGGGGCGGACGTCAATGCGTCAAATGGCCGCGGCCAGACGCCGCTCGACGTGCTCCGTCGGCGGAGCGCCAACCGCGAGGCGGCTGACGCGACGGCACGCCTGCTAGAGGATCTCGGCGCCCACACTCGGTAGTCACCCGCCTGCCCCATAATTGCGCTGTGTCGGATCGGGTCAACATCACCTTTCTCGGCTGCGGGTACATCACCCGGGTCCACAGTCGGCATCTCACGCGGCTCCGGGACGAGATCACCCCGAGTTACGCCAGTCGCGATGCGGAGAAAGCCGAGGCTTATCGACGGGAGCACGTCGGCGCGCGGAGCTATGGCGCCTACCGGGCGGCCATCGAGGACCCGGCGGTTGATGCGGTGGTCGTCGCCGTCCCGCCGCGGTTCCACCTCGAGCTGACGCTCGAGGCGCTCGCCGCGGGGAAGCACGTCTTGGTGGAGAAGCCGGCCTTTCCGCGTCTCGCGGATTTCGGGCGGGCCCGCGCCGCCGCCGAGCGCGCCCAGCGCATCGTCCTCGTCGGTGAAAACGATCACTACAAGCCGCTTGCCGTCTGTTTGCGCCGACTGCTCGCGGACGGGGCGATCGGCGAGTTGGTGCTGGCGCATTTCACGACGCTCGTCAAGAAATTCAAACCGGCTGAGGACTGGCGCAACGATGAAGCGATGGCCGGTGGCGACGCGTTCTTCGAGGAAGGCATTCACTGGCTCCATCTCGCGAACGGTCTCGGCCCCACGATCACGTCGGCGCACGGGTATCGACCGCCGCCGGCGGCCGATCGGCCGGACCGTCGCGCCAAGAGCATGCTGGTGTCGTTTCGCTACGACAACGGCGCCGCCGGGTCGCTCTACTACTCGCGTGAGGTGCCGTCGCTTCTGCGCGGCCTTCGGGTGTCGAAGCTGTTCGGACGCAACGGCATCATCACGTTCGAGTCGAATGGCGGCTTCGTCCTCGTGCGGAACGCAGGCATGCCGGAGCTGTTGTTTCCCGGGTTTCGCGACATCCGGGGGTACCAGGCGATGTATCGCGACTTCGTGGTCGCGATCCGAGACGGCCGCCCGCCGGAGATGAGCCTCGACGCGGCGATCGTCGACCAGCGAGTCATGGACCAAATCTACGCCACCGCCGACGCTGGCGACGAGATCGATGGCGTCTGATGTCTGATGCCTCATGACTGATGCCTACGACGTCATCGTCATCGGAACCGGCGCCGGCGGCGGCACGGTGGCGCAGGCGCTGGCCCCGACCGGCGCACGCATGCTCTTGCTCGAGCGTGGCGACTTCGTTCCACAAGAGCCTGAGAACTGGGATCCGACGGCGGTCTGGAAACATCGGCGGTACCGGACCGACGAACACTGGGTCGACCGCCTCGGTCTGGAGTTTCAGCCGTACATCCACTACTGCGTCGGCGGCAACACGAAATTCTGGGGAAGCGTCCTCTACCGGCTTCGTAAGCAGGACTTCGGCGAGGTCGAGCATGTCGATGGGATCTCGCCGGCATGGCCGATCGAGTACGCCACGCTCGAGCCGTACTACGAACGGGCTGAGCAGCTGTACGAAGTGCACGGCCAGCACGGCGTCGACCCAACCGAGCCTGAGCGCGGGCCGTATCCCTACCCCCCGATCCCGCATTCGGCCGAGATCGCCGACACGGTGGCGCGACTCAAGGAGCAGGGGCTCACGCCGTCGCCGCTCCCGCTCGGATTACGTGGCCCGGGGACTTCAGACGGCTGCATCCTGTGTGACACCTGTAATTCGTTCCCGTGCCAACGGCACGCAAAGAGCGACGCCGACGTCTGCTGTGTCCGCCCAACGCTGTCGTACGACAACGTCACGTTGTGGACGCAGGCGACCGCGCGGCGATTGATCACCGCTCCAAGCGGGCGCCGGCTGGAGGGCGTTGACGTCGAGCGAGCGGGCAAGACGACGCGTGTTGAAGCCCCACTCGTCGTCGTCTCGTGCGGCGCCGCCAATTCGGCCGCGCTGCTCCTGCGGTCGGCAAACGACAAACACCCGAACGGATTGGCCAACTCGTCGGGTCTGGTCGGGAGGCGCTACATGGCGCACCTGGCCACGATGATGCAAGCCTTCCATCCGTTCCGGAAGAACCACACGGTGTTTCAGAAGACCGTGGCGATCAATGACTTCTACTTTCGAGGACCTGAAACGAGCTACCCGCTCGGGCACATCCAATCGCAAGGACGCACGCACGGCGTGATGGTGCCGGCCGGCGTCCGCGAGTCACGGATGCGAGGCAAGATCGCACCCTTGATCCCGATGTGGGCGTACAACGCCTGGGTCGCGCGCGGCGTCGACTGGCTGGCGATGTCCGAGGATCTGCCGCGGCCAGACAACTGCGTCACGCTAGAGGACGATGGCCGCATCCGTCTGTCATACCGTCCGACGAATCTGTATGCCCACCAACAGCTCGTGTCCGAGATGACGCGCATCCTCCGCGCGCTCGGCTCTTGGAAGGTGTGGGTGCACTCGCACCAGGAGCGGAACACCACACACCAATGCGGGACCCTCTGCTTCGGCAGCGATTCGAAGAGTTCCGTGCTCGATCCCTACTGCCGGTCGCATGACATCGAGAACCTCTTTGTCGTCGATGCATCGTTCTTTCCGTCGTCGGGGGCGGTCAATCCTGGGCTGACGATTGCGGCGCAAGCGCTCCGCGTCGCCGACCACATCGCCGAAACCGAATTCAGGAGCACGCCGTGAAAGCACGATCCTTCAGCCACGTCGGGATCACCGTGTCTAACTTCAACGCCGCGGTGAAGTTCTACTGGGATGTGTTTCGGTGCCCGCTCGTCGGCGTCGCCGACCAGCCCTCGGAGCGCGTGCGACAGGCGTTCGGGATCGACGCCGAGGCGCCGACCTGCAAGGTCGGCTGGATCCGCGTGCCAGGCGGCGCCGTGCTCGAGATCTTCGAGTTTCAGCCCAACCACCCGGCCATCGACGTCCCGTGGAACCGTGTCGGCCTGACGCATTTCTCCTTCAACGTGCGCAATACCCATAAGTGGCACGACTACCTCGTCCGAAAGGGGGTGGAAATCGTCAGCAAGCCGGAGCAGTCGCCGCGTGGCCATTGGTTCTTCTTTGTGAAGGATATGGACGGCAATCTGATCGAGCTGATGGACCTCGGGATGATGCACTACGTCGTCGCCTACCTCGCTGTGCTCGCCGGTGGACCGGTCGGCGAGTTTCTGCTCAGACGCGGTCGGTACAAGCAGTACTACGAGTAAGATGACGCATGTCTGACCACGTCCTTCTGACGCGCCGGTCGTTTCTCGGCTCCCTGGCCGTCGCGGCGGCAGTGCCATCGGCATTCGCGCAGGGTGGGCCTCCGATACCGGTGAGGGCCTGGAACCATATGACCCTCAGCGTCACCGACATCGAGCAATCGCTCGACTTCTATCAAGGGCTCTTTGGGCTGACGATCGCGGCCCGGCAGGCGCAGACGCTGATCCTGCGCATCGGGAACGGCCCGCAGTTCATGGCGCTCGGCGGCGGCCGGCCCGACGTGACGCCGCGCATCAGCCACTTCTGTCTGACGGTCAACGGGTTCGATGGCGAGCGGTTGGTCCGCATCCTTGGCGACCATGGCGTCGAGCACGCCGAGCAGTCCGGACCGAGGCAGGTCCGGATACGGATGCGAGGGGCTGAATTCGGCGGCGCTCCCGAAGGGACGCCAGAGCTCTACATCGGCGACCCCGACGGCGTGGTCGTCCAGCTGCAAGATACGACCTACTGCGGAGGCGAGGGGGTGTGGGGCGAGCTCTGTCAGACGCCCGAAGCGTCGTCGCGACGTGGGCTCATCGCTGTCCGCGACATCAATCATTTCACCGCGTTCGTCACCGACCAGCCGCGCTCGATGGCGTGGTATCAGGAGCTGTTCGGCATGCCGGTGACCAGGTCACAGGGCGCCTTACCGCTGCTGTCGGTCGGCAAGGGGCGGCAGTTCCTCGCGCTCGCGCAGACGCCAGGCCCGCCGCGTATCCATCATGCGTGTCTGACGACGCAGAACTTCCAGCATGAGCAGGTGCTCGACACGCTCGAGTCGTACGGGATCCGCCGTCGGGCGGAGGGCGCACAAGGGCCGCCCGGTCCACTCGAATGCTATGTCACGATGCGGATGCCCGACCGCGGCGGCGCACCTGAGGGGACGCCGGAGCTGTACTTCACCGATCCAGACGGCATTCTGATTCAATTGCAGGACACGACCTACTGCGGCGGCGCCGGGTACCTCGGCGACGTCTGCTAGCGAACAGACGCGGCGGCGGTGGAGGTGATGCCGATGAATCACGCGCACAGACACGGACGAGTGCTCGCCACGGCAGGTCTCATCGCCTGCTCGTGGGGCTGGCTGAGCGCGCAAGGCGCGGTCATCATCGACGGTGACGACATCGGCGGCGTCGTCACGAGCGCCAACGGTCCCGAGGCTGGCGTCTGGGTCATCGCCGAGACGAACGACCTGCCGACGAAGCTGGCCCGCATCGTCGTCACCGATGAGCAGGGACGCTACGTCGTCCCTGACCTGCCGAACGGTGCCTACGAGGTGTTCGTCCGTGGCTACGGGCTGGTCGACTCCGCTCGCGTGTCTGCACGACCTGGCCAGCAGCTGAATCTGCAGGCGACCGTGGCGCCAGACGCGAGGGCGGCGGCGCAGGTCTATCCGGCGGCCTGGTGGCTGACGATGATCGAGCCGCCGGCGTCCGAAGAGGCCCAGCTCGATTTTGCCTTGACGATGAAGCAGTGCTACGACTGCCATCAGGTCGGCAACAAGGCGACCCGCGAGATCCTCCCGGTGATCCGCGGTCGCAGTGGGTCGTCGCTCGACATTTGGATCCGGCGCACCGCCGTCGGACCGTCCGGGCCGGGGATGGCGACGCAGTTCCGGAACCTCGGCGACATGCGCCAGGCGCTCGCCGACTGGAGCGATCGCGTCGCCAACGGCGCGGCGCCGACCGAGCCTCCGCCGCGGCCGCGCGGCGTCGAGCGGAACCTCGTCATCACGCTCTGGGACTGGGGGTCCGAGATCGACGGCCGGACCGACATGGCCGCGGCCGACATCCGCGACGGCACCGTGAACGCGAATGGCCTCGTCTTCGGCGTGGCGGAGATGACCGATTCGCTGACCATCCTCGACCCGGTGGCGCATCGCGCGTCAGTCGTCACGGTGCCGTCCGACGCCTCGCCGTTGGTCGGTGGGTTCAATGCCTCGCCGACCCGCTCGCCGCACTACGGTGACGACGTCTGGGCGCGCCGCGCCGACGTCCGCAGCTCGGCGGTCGACGCCACGGGCCGCGTCTGGATGGCGTCACGCGTGCGCGACCGCGACGACCAGCCGTCGTTTTGCAGCTCGTCGGAGAATGCGTTTGGCGCGTACTACCCGCTGGAGGTGGCGAACCGGCAGGTCTCGATCTACGACCCGGCGACCGAGGAGTTCGAGCAGATCAATACCTGCTTCAGCGCCGACCACAACCAGATGAGCGACGACAACTTTCTCTACTTTGGCCAGAACGGGGCGGTCGGCTGGGTCGACATGGATGTGTGGGACGAGACGCATGACGCCGAGGCGTCGCAAGGCTGGTGTCCAGCCGTGATCGACACGAACGGTGACGGGCGCATCACTGAGTGGACCGAGCCGGACGAGCCGATCCGTCCAAACATGGACCACCGGATCAACTTCGGCTGCTATTCGGTGGCGGTCAGCCACAGCGACGGCAGCCTCTGGTGCTCCGGCATCGGCCGTGGCGACAAGCGCTTGGTGCGTATCGAGAAGGGCGACAACCCGCCCGAGACCTGCAAGGCGGAATACTACGAGCCGCCGCCCGACCGGATGCCGGACGTCGTCGGGTCAGGCGGAGTCGAGGTTGACGCGGCCGGTATCGCATGGCAGAACTGGCGCGTCAGCGGGCACTACTCGGGCTTCGACCGGACGCTGTGCGATTCGACCGCCGACCCGCAGGCGACGGGGCAGAGCTGCCCCGAAGGATGGTCGTATCAACGGAAGGATGATCCGACCTATGGCCGTAGCTTTTATCACGCCAACGAAAGCTACCTGGCGCATATGGACTTCCACGACACGCTCGGCCTTGGCGCCGACGCTCCCATTTATGGCTCGGTGAACACCGATGCGATGGAAGTGATCTCGCCGAATCTCGGCCAGTACGTGACGCTGCGTGTCCCATACCCGCTCGGGTTCTTTCCCCGCTCCGGCAACGGCCGTATCGATGATGCGAACGCCGGCTGGAAGGGCAAGGGTTATTGGGCAAGCTTCTCGACGTACGCCACCTGGCACATTGAGGGTGGTCGCGGGGAGGGCGGTTCTGGCGTTCGACCAAAAGCGGTGAAGTTCCAGTTTCGACCCGATCCGCTCGCGAAGTAAGCACGGAGTGGCGCAGCGGCGTCATTCGAGACACCGATGACTATCAGGAGGACCACATGAGCAAGCAGCACCTTTGGGCACTCGCAGTGGCGGCCGCAGTTGCGTCAGCGGCGGTCATGTCGACGGCAGTCGTGGCGCAGCAGCCACCTCCGCAGCCGATGTCGTTTTTCATCACGAGCGTCGGACTCGGCGATGGCGCCAACCTCGGTGGTCTCGAGGGTGCCGATGCGCACTGCCAGTCGCTAGCTGCCGCCGCCGGCCGCGGTGACTCGACCTGGCGGGCCTATCTGAGCACGCAGGGAGCAAACGCGGTCAACGCGCGCGATCGAATCGGCAGCGGGCCGTGGTACGCCCATGGGGGTCGCCGGCAGATCGCGGCCGACCAAGGATGGCTGCACGGCGACACGCTCGACCAGGCGCGGCTCGGCAACGCCATCGGAAAGATGATCGCGCTGACCGAAGAGGGCAACCCGGTCAACGGGCTTGGCGATTCACCGAACCAGCACGACATTCTGACGGGAACGATGCCCGACGGACGCGCCTACACCGACGGGGATGACCATACCTGCGGCAGCTGGACCAGCAACGGCGACGGGTCGGCGCGGGTCGGCCATTCCGATACCCACGGCGGCGGCAACAGCTCGTGGAACTCGGCGCACGCGAGCCGCGGCTGCAGCCAGGAGAATCTGGTCAGCACCGGCGGGGCCGGGTATTTCTATTGCTTTACGGTGAATTGATTAGCCGAGGCGTTGCGAGGATTGTGAGGACAGCATGAGAAATAGCATGATGATGTTTGTCGCCGGTGTGTTGGTTGCGGCCGGGCTCGCCTGGGTTTGGTCGCCGGTACCGCGCGGTGCCGAGATGGCGCTGAGTGGGGCCGACTACGCCGAGATCGAGCGGCTCTACGGTCTCTACAACCAGGGCAGCGACTTCAGGGACGCCGAGTTGTTTCTCTCGGCATTCGCCGAAGACGCTGTCTTCAACACAGGAGCCGGCGAGACGCGCGGGATGGCCGCCTTGCGGGCCCAGCGCGAGGAGCGGTACCAGGGCGCGACCGGTGACAACGGACGCCGTCATTACAACTCGAGCTTCGTCATCACGCCGACGGCCGACGGCGCCAAGGGTCGTGCCTATTGGGTGGTGAACGACGTCAGCGGCGCGGAGCCGATGCCGGTCGCATCCGGCTACTACGACGACACGTTCGTGAAGACGCCGGACGGCTGGAAGATCAAGACCCGGACGCTCTCACGCGACCCGGTCCAATAGTTAGTCGGGGCTGATTGCCCCCGAACCCCGTCGCCGGCACTCGCGGGGCCCCCCGTGCCCCGCTCCGTGCCGGCGGGGGCGCGCGGTGCGCGCACTGGCTCCTCAGCGGCGGCAGACCCCATCTAACTACAGGCCCCGTCTAATTAAAAGAACACGACAACGCAGTAGACGAGCGCGCCGATCACGATGCATCCGCCGCAGCACAGTAGTTTCAATATCTGCAGCCCTCCCCGTCGAGTCGTGGTCTGTTCGACGTCGTTCGACTCCGAACGGTTCACTATAAGTTAACAAAACTCATAGAATATAGTGACACTTCCCACGGAAACGACTACACTCCGGTGCATGGGCAATCCCGCTGGAGTGACGCGTGATTTCAAGGCGCTGGAGCGTCGGCGGATGCAGACCGCCCGACTCTTGGACAAGGGGTACACGGAAGCCGAAGTCGCCCGACGCGTGGGGGTGCATCGGCAGTCGGTCAATCGCTGGGCGACACAGTGGGCGACGGGGGGCCGGGCGTCGCTGAAGCGCGCGGGCCGCCTCTTGAACTTCCTGCGTGGCGATGGCGCGTGCTTTCGCCAGCTCCTTTTCGTACGCGGCCGAGTGTCCGCCGACGATGTCGCGGATGCCGGCAAAGAAGTCTTTGAAGATATTCGCACCGACAATCGCCTCGCCGGTGACGATACCGTGGCACTGGCGAATCGACTTGCCCTCGATGCTCGGGGTGGTGGTCAGAATCATCTATCAGTCTCCGTTATTGATTATTCGACGAAATCGTCGGCGTGGAGTTCCTTTATTCTTAGCTCAAGACGGCCTATCGGTTCGTGCCGAACATCGCACGCCAGAATTCTGGATCCCGCGCGATCCATTCTTCTGCGGGGAAGCTCCACGCCGGACGCACCGCGAAGACCCGCGCTTCCGGATCGGTACTCGCGGCCGCGTCGGCCGCTTCCCGTGTGTCCGCCGGCCTCAGGATGAACCGCATCTCGTCGTCGGTGACGAACACCGTGCCGTCGACGGCGCGGTCGCCGGTCATCACTGTAATGACCAGGAATCGACCGACGCCCAGCGTCCACGGCGTGCCGACCCTCGAATTTGGCCGATAGGTGGCAAAGCAGTTGGTTTGCTGCTGCGTCAGGCGAGCTTTCCGCTCGCTGTTATGGGCGAGCGCCACCATGAGCCGCGGGTTCT
This sequence comes from Vicinamibacterales bacterium, assembly GCA_963662965.1. GTDB lineage: Bacteria > Acidobacteriota > Vicinamibacteria > Vicinamibacterales > UBA8438 > DTWD01. The sequence continues at coordinate 3,960,746 of OY759970.1, forward strand.
TTTTGTAGGCGTCGACCACCTGCTGCGGCTCATCCGCCGACGCGTAGCCGTTGAAGTACCAGACCTCTTTCTCGCCGGTGAGCGACTCAAGGGCGAGGTAGGGGTGCGGGCAGCCGAGTTGCGCGCAGAATTGAGCGGTTTCGCGTTCGATCGCCCCGTAGGACTCTTCACGTCCAGGCTTCACCGTTTCCCGATGAATCTGCAGGATCGCGGGTGTGGGCGCGGACGCGGTGGCCGGCGGCATTCGTATACGGACTACGCCGAGCAGCAGGGACAGGTCGGTCCGCCAGGCGTGTAGCTCGTCGTCGCGTTCCGGGGATTCTGCCTCCGGCGACTGGATGCCGACAGTCCAGCGGCCGTAGCGGCTGCCGTTGGCGACGTTTCCGACGCCTCCGCCGAGCTCCCATCACGATGGTCGCGTCGGTTCGCGTCATCCCGTCGAGCGGCCTGCGCGTTCGATCCGCGATACCCGGTAAGAATCTGATAGTGACGCTGCTCGATCTTGCCGTCGAGCCTGATGCTATTCGCCCCGTCGACGGCGTAGCGGCGGAACGGCTCGCCGTCGCACAGGATGAACACCTCATCGGTGTTCGACAGGTTGGTGACGCGCCAGCTCGTGTCGAGACCGCGCCGGTCGGGTGCGGCGGCATACGTGCCGACATGGAGCGTGCCGCTGTCGACGTCGTTCCACGCCTGGTAGATGCCGAGCGCGGGGAAGTCGACCCCTTCGACCGTCGGCGCGTCATACTTGTCTAGGTGTGGTGCGTCGAACGCGCGGTACCAAGCGTCGCCGGTGCCGACCTCAGACACCATCATGCTCGCGCTTCGCTGACCGCGCGGATACGCCTCGTTCAGGCCGAACCACCAGCCGAATTTCTCGTTCTGCTCGCCGAAGAAGCGCGGGTCGTAATCGCGCTCTGCCGCGGCCTGCAGTCTAGCCACTGCCGTGTGGTCGCCGAGCTCGCGCGCCATGACGAGGCCGGTCGCCGAGGCCAGAATCTCGACACGGGGATCGTTCCAGCCGAGGGCGTTGGCCGCCGATTCGTACAGAAACGTCGCCAGCTCGCGGTCCTGCGGCAACAACAGGAACGCATTGCCGACGCCGGCTGCGGGACCGCCGTTCGCCTTGTGGTTCACGATCGGGTCGTAGTAGCTGGTGACGGTCTGCAGCTTCCCGTCGGTCCCGATCTCCATGAAGTTCTCGCGCGCGTATTCGAGCCACCCCTCGACCGGGCGGTGCGTGTGGCGGCCGTTGAGTCTGTCGTAGAAGTACATCCCGAGCCCGGCGGCGGCGTTGCACGGAAACCAGATCTTCGTGTTCTCGCATTGCGGCCCCTCGGGATGGTCGCGATACTGACGCTCGAGCAGCTCGGCGATCCGATGCTGGTCCCACTGGAAGACCTGGTCGCCGTAGCCGGTCACGTCGAACGACCGCTCGTACTTGTCGTCGCCCGAGATGTATTTGTAGATACCGAGGACGAGATTGAACCATCCGCGGAAGAACAGATTGCCGTCCGAGCCGATCGGATCAGACGACAGACCCCACGGTTCGATCCCGTTCGCGGTCCACCCGATGCGGTTGTAGTTGCCGCGGAGCCGCTCTGGAATCCCGGCCATCACGCGGTCGGGATAGTTCGCGCGCCGCGGATCGTCGCCGATCTGCGTGAGCCAGTCGATGGCGCCCCAGTAGGTCGGATACCGGCTCGCCAGTCCGTCGGCGATCGCCGTGTACGCCTCCCGCCACGCCGGTGTCTGATCGGCCATCAGCAGCAGGGCGTACGACGAATTGTGCAAGTCGAAGCGCCCGTAGCTGGTGACGACCGGATTCGAGTAGCGGTCCCACCACATGTGCGGCACGCCGTCGGCGTTCCAGTCGTCCGGGGTCGTCGCTTTTTCCCAGAGGAAGCGGAGCCAGCCGCGAGTGCGCCGGTTGAGCGTCGGATGGATTGACTGGGGGGTCTCGACCGGGAGCTCGGGACTCTGAACCTGCCCCCCGGCTTCTCCCGCTTCCGCTCCGCCTATCAATGTTCCGGACGAGAAGGCGGCCGCCCCCGTCGCGCCGAACTGCTTCACGAAGGTGCGTCGAGAGTGTCCCTTGTCGCTCGCCATCGAATCCCCCAAACCTCCACGCCTCGCACTCTAGCGCGGATCGAGCGGGAGCGGTTAGGATGGTGCAGCGAGGCCTTGGATTTTCGCGCTTTGAAAGGGAGGTCCGTGTGACCGGTCGAATGAAAGTGGCGTCGGTGGTCGTGATGGCGGCGGTGCTTCTCGGCGGACCGGTGGCACAGGCGCAGGAGACGCCTCGCACGGCATGGGGCGATCCCGACCTGAATGGCGTCTGGGACTTCCGCACGTTGACGCCGTTCGAGCGGCCGGAAGAGCTGGCCGAGCAAGAGTTTTTCACCGAGGAAGAGGCGGCGACCTTCGAGGCGAACAAGCTCGCCGAGTTCGCGGTCCGCGATGACCAGGAGCCGGCCGACATCGTCGGCAACTACAACCAGTTCTGGTTCGACCCGGGCGAGACCGTCAGCGCCACCAACCAGACGTCGATCGTGATCGATCCGCCGAATGGCCGCGTCCCGCGGCTAGCGGCCGTGGCGCAAGCGAAGGCCGACGCGCTGCTCGAGCATCGCCAGGGGATCAATCGCCACGTGCCGACCTACGGCGGCTTCGTCGACGACCTCGGCGGTGGGATGTTCGCGGTCCGCTGCATCCTCGGGTTCAACTCCGGACCGCCGATGACCCCGGGCGGCTACAACCAGAACGTCCAGGTGTTTCAGACGCCCGACCATGTGGTGCTGTTGAACGAGATGGTCCATAGCTCGCGTGTGATTCCCATCGACGGTCGTGGGCATTTACCGGACGACGTTCGGCAGTGGATGGGCGATTCGCGCGGTCATTGGGAGGGCGACACGCTGGTGGTCGAGACGACCAATTTCCTCCGCGAGACGAGCTTCCGCGGTGGCGTCACGACGGCGGACCTCCGGCTCACCGAGCGCTTTACGCGGGTGTCCGACGGGACGCTGATGTATGACGTGACCGTCGAGGATCCGAGCGCGTGGGACCGTCCCTGGTCGTATCGGATTCCGATGCAGAAGAACGCGATGCCGATCTTCGAGTACGCGTGTCACGAGGGGAACTACGGGTTGTTCAACATCCTCGCGGGGGCGCGTGAGAAAGAAGCGGTGATGGATGCGGCGGCCGGTCGGTAGTGTGGCTGGGTCGATCTTGATGGCGGGCGTGATGCGGAATCGCATGATCGCGGTCGTGTGTGCCTCACTGTTGCTGGTCCCGGCGCTGTCGTCGGCGCAGGACGAGATTCCGCGCACGGCCAGCGGCCGACCGGACCTGTCCGGCACCTATGACACGGCCACGCTGACACCGCTGCAGCGGCCCCAAGGATTCGGGGATCGCGGCACGCTAACCGAGGAAGAGGCGGCGCTGGTCCAGACCAACCCTGAAGAGCTCCGCCGGCTCTACAGCATTGGGCCGAGCGGATCGGATGAGCGGCGCGCGGCTCGCGTCCAGGAGACAGGTCAGGCCGAGGAGACGGGCGTGGTGCCCCCGGCCGGCGGTGATGGTTCGGGTGGCGCCGCCGGCAATGTCGGCGGCTACAACACCTTCTGGATTGATCGCGGTAGCGGCGTGTTCCAAATCGACGGTCAAGTACCGACGTCAATCATCACCGACCCCGCCAACGGCCGTCGTCCGCCGATGACCGACGACGCCCGTGCCGCGGCGCGGCAGCGCGCGGCCTTCTTCCGTTCGAATACCGGCACGGCGTGGTGGCTCGAAGACAATCTCAAAGCGCCCGGTCCATATGACCACCCTGAGATTCGTCCGCTCGCGGAGCGGTGTTTGCTCGGCTTCGGGTCGACCGCCGGGCCGCCGATGTTGCCGGTCCTCTACAACAACCTGAAGAGAATCGTGCAGACGGACGACCACTTGATGATCTTGGTCGAGATGGTGCACGACGCGCGCATCGTACGGATGAACCAGGACCATGCGCCCGACGCGATTCGAAGCTGGCTCGGCGATTCGGTTGGTCACTGGGACGGCGACACGCTCGTCGTCGACACCACCAACTTCAACGACTCGCCGGCGCTCGGCGGTGCGTCGCGGAACCTGCACGTCGTCGAGCACTTCACGCGAATCGGTCCCGAGGGGCTGCTCTACGAGTTCACGGTCGAGGATCCGACGATCTGGACCGAGCCGTGGAGCGGTGAATACGTCTGGCCGGCTACCGATACGCGCGTCTACGAGTACGCCTGTCACGAGGCGAACTACTCGTTCCGCGGCATTCTCGGCGGCGCCCGCATCTTGGAACAGGATGTACGGGAGGCAGCCGGGCGGCCGCGTAATTGAGCCGCGCGACTAATTCTCCCAGGAGGTTTCACCGTGCGTATTCGTATTGCGCCACTTCTGTGTTCGGCGGTTGTTCTCTCGACCGTCGCGGTGACGGCCGAAGACTGGGCACAGTGGCGCGGGCCCGACCGCCTCGCCATCTGGCACGAGGCCGGAATCGTCGGTGAGCTGCCCAACGAGCTGCTGGAGAAGTGGAGCACGACGATTCGCTCGGGATACTCCGGTCCTGCCGTAGCCGACGGCCGGATCTTCATCACTGATTGGTTCGAGGACCCGGAATCACGCACGCTCGACGGCACCGAGCGCGCTCTCGCGCTCGACGAAGAGACCGGCGAGATTCTCTGGACCCACGAGTGGCAAACGAGCTACCGGATGCTGTCGGTTAGCTACGCCGTCGGTCCGCGTGCGACACCGACCGTCGACGGCGACCGGGTTTATGTCGTGGGCGGAACCGGACGGTTGTTCTGCTTCAACGTCGAGACCGGCGACGTGCTCTGGGAGAAGGACTACGTCACCGAGTACGACACGAGCGTGCCGGTTTGGGGGATCGTCAGCGGGCCGCTCATCGATGGCGACCGGCTGATCACGCTCGTCGGCGGCGAGCCCGATGCCGGTGTCGTCGCGTTCGACAAATACACTGGCGAGGAGATCTGGCGGGCGATCGAGGTCAGCTCCGAGATGGGCTACGCGCAGCCGGTCATCTACGAGGCTGGCGGCGTCCGGCAGCTGATCATCTGGCATCCGCTGGCGTTGGCGTCGCTCAACCCGGTGACGGGCGAGCAGTACTGGGAAGAGCGGTGGGACGTGTCAATGGGCGTCACGGTCGCGACCCCCGTGCGGAGTGGCGACTACCTTCTCGTCTCGCAGTTCTTCAATGGCTCGATGATGATGCGGCTCAACAGCGATCGTCCTGACGCGACGATGCTCTGGAAAGGGCAGAGTCGGAGCGAGCTGCCTGGCGAGACCGACACCATCCACGCGATGGTGACGACGCCGCTCATCATCGGCGACTACGTCTACGGGGTCGATAGCTACGGGGAGCTGCGCGGTCTCGACGCCGAGACGGGCGAGCGCATCTGGATGAGCCCGGAGATGACGGCGCAGGCGCGGTGGAGCACCGCGTTTCTCGTGCGCCACGGCGACCGGTACCTCGTCAACAACGACGAGGGATACCTCATCTCGGCCCAGTTCACGCCGTCCGGTTACGTCGAGCTGAGCCGCACACGCCTGATCGAGCCGACCGCCAGCTCCGGCACCCGTACCCCGCACGGCCGGATCGCCGAGCGGATCGTCAACTGGTCGCACCCGGCCTACGCCAACGGACACATCGTGCACCGCAACGACGAGAAGATCATCCGCGCGTCTTTACGTGCCGTTGACTATTAGATCGCGCTTGAACGCGTAGCCGCGAGGTCACTCCGGCTGCAGCGATGCGCACTCAGTGCACCCGAGACGTTTCCGCTGAAGTGTTGGGTGGCTGCTGCTCCTGTGTGCGTGGCTCCCAGAGCACGCTGATCGCCCAGTCTTCGTCCAGCCGTTCTCCATGCCATTGGGGCTGCGGTGGGACCGCGGGGAGCAGCCGGCCGTCCGGCCGGAAGAACCGCGCTTCCCCGTTCGTGTCGACTTGGAGGGTGAACCCCTTTTCGTGCACCGCCCGGTGGTGATGCCGGCAGAGGAGCACGAGGTTGTCGAGCCTCGTCGTCCCACCGTCGGCCCAATGGCGGACGTGATGAGCGTCGTAGTGGCGAGCTGCGCAGCCGGAGAACTGGCAGTGGTGGTCCCGCGCGGTGAGTGCCCGTCGGATTGCTGGAGAGATCGTCCGGGTCTTGCGTCCGACGTCGAGCACGCGGCCGTCTGGGGCGTGTCGCATGACCAGGGTCGATGCGTCGCACGCCATGCGTCGGGACGTTTCAGCTGAAACGTGCAGACCGTCTACTTCTAGACGGGGCTGACTGCCCCGAACCCCGTCGCGGTCACTCCGGGGCCCCATGCCCCGCTCCGTTCCCGCGGGGCGCGCCGTGCGCGCCCCCTGTCCGACGCGTGTCAGTGTTGCTCGGACAGGCTCCCAGCACTGACTGTCCGTCCGTGCTGTCGTGGCGGGTCGCTCCCTCTCGACTGCGGCAGGTGCTCAGGGCGTGTCTCCAGAAGGAACCGAAGGATCGAGTCCGAGACATTGGCGACGTTAGCGTGGCGATGAAGGGGACGTTCGAGACTGTCGTCACCGCACCATCTGAACCGACCATCAGGCCTCGCCTTCACGTCTGGCAGCAACCGATCCCGGCTGTCGCCGCTGGCCTGACGTTGCTGGTCATCGGAGGGGTCGCGGTGTGGAGTCTGACCCTTCCCGCGCCACCCCGCGTGGCTCGCTTTCCGATTCCATTAGCCGCTGACCAGAACTTCAGCTTCACGGGCCGTCCCACGGTGGGGCGATCTCTCCCGACGGCTCTCACGTCGTTTACGTGGCGACGAGCAGCCTGTGGCTGCGCCCCGTCGATCTCAGTTGCCATCCAGGTGCCGGGTACCGAAGAGGAAGCGCGAGGGCCGTTCTTTTCGGCCGACGGGCAATCGATCGGGTTCTGGGCTGACGGACAGTTGAAGAAGGTCTCGGTGAGTGGGGGGGGCACCGGTGACTATCGCCGACGTGCCCACCTATGCCGGTGGGCCCAGTTGGGGTGCCGACGACATGATTCTCTCTGGCCAGCCAGACGGCATCTGGCAGGTGCCAGGCGCGAGCGGCACGCCGGAACTGCTGATTCCGGTCGAAGAGGGCGAAGTCATCCACCGGCCACAGATGCTGCCCGACGGCGAGTGGGTGCTGTTTACGGTGGCAGCGGCCTCGGTGTCCTGGGACGCGGCGCAGATTGTCGCCAAATACGTGACGACCGGCGAACGCACGGTGCTGATCGAGGGCGGCCGCGATGGGCGGTATGTCCGCACCGGCCATCGCGTCTACGTCTTGAACAACGTGCTGTACGCGGTGCCGTTCGATGTCGGCGGCCGCTAGGCCACCGGTGGGCCGGTCCCGCTCGTCGAAGGGGTGAGAACGGCCACCCGAGGGGCGGCCCAGTTCAGTGTGTTCGCCACCGGTTCGCTGGTCTATGTCCCCGGCTCGGCGGGAAGTGGCAACGTCTTCACGTTGACATGGGTGGGCCGCGACGGGAACGAAGAGAGTATCCCCGCCCCACCACGAGCGTATGGGCGTCCACGCGTGTCCCCGGATGGCAGTCGACATCAACGATGGGGACAATCGGGACATCTGGACCTGGGATCTGGCGCGGGAGACGCTGACACAGCTCACCTTCGATGAGGCGGACGACAACTACGTGCTGTGGACGCCGGATAGCGCGCGGGTCGTGTTCGCCTCGACACGCGACGGCGGCGGGCTGTTCTGGAAAGCGGCCGAAGGCACGGGCCAAATCGAGCGGCTCAAGGAAGGCCTTGCGCGCCCCTACGCCTGGGTGGTGGACGGGCGTTGATCTTCGAGGAAGCGGAAGACATCGGCGTGCTGACGGTGGAGGGCGAGCGCACCGTGGAGATGCTGCTCGACGCTGAGTTTGGTGAAGCTCAGCCGGCGCTGTCGCCGGACGGCCGGTGACTGGCCTACGCTTCTATCGAGACGGTCACGCCGCTCATTTACGTCCAGCCGTTTCCCAACGTTGACGACGGCCTGTGGAATGTGTCCCTCGACTTCGGAGTAAACCCTGTGTGGTCACCGGACGGGCGTGAGCTCTTCTATCGTGGAACGGGCCTGATGGTGGCGGAGGTCGAGACCGAGCCGACCTTCAGTGCACGGACCCCCGAGCCGCTCTTCGACCTGAGCAGCTATGCGGTCGGAGCCGGACCCGTAGTCGCACGACCGTTCGACCTCGCGCCCGACGGAGACCGCTTCATGTTCCGGAAACCGGGGACGGTTGCGCAGACCGACGACGTGGCCTTCAACGGCTTGATCGTCGTCGAGAACTGGTTCGAGGAACTCAAAGAGCGCGTGCCGTAGCTTAGACGGGGCCTGCGGCCCCGAACCCCGCCGCCGTCACTCGCGGGGGCGCCAAGCCCCGCTCCGTTCCGGCGGGGCGTGCCATGCGCGCCCTCGCGACGGTATGATGGGTCGGATTCCAGGGAGGCCTTGATAATGTCGATGTTGAAGACACTGCTGGTCGGATTCGTCGCCATCACGCTGCTGTCCACGGTCCCGGTGGCCGGACAGCAGGAAGAAACCTACGACTACTGGCAGCAGCAGCGGCAGATGGTCCGCCAGGGTCAGCAGGCGATCTTCATGTGCAACGGCCTGTTCACGTCGAACCGGACGCTGGAGCAGGTGTTCGCGCAGGAACTGGCCTTCCTGCCGGAGCCGGTCGGGACGGCGAGCGGCGGCGACTACGAGGTCAACTACGAGCGCAAAGGGGTCGTGATCGGCTCGGGACACGGGGCGCCGAAGATGCGGGCCGCGTTCCGCGAAGGGATCGGCTGCGTCATCCTTCCGCCCGACCAGACGCTCGCCGACATCGACGCGCTGCCGGAGCTGACCTTGCCGTATCCGGATGACGACCCGGCCACCACGCCGTGGCCACAGGGCGACCTGGTCACCGACACGTCGCTCCCGTCGTACATCGATGCCGGCGCGATCCAGGCCGCCTCCGACTGGGCGTTCGACCGCGAGTCACCGCAGCAGGTGACGCTGAGCCTCCTCGTCCTGCACCGTGGCAACATCATCCATGAGCGGTACGCGCCCGGGGTGAACATGTCGACCCGGACGCGGACCTGGTCGACGGCGAAGAGCATCGCCTCGACGCTGATCGGCATGCTCGTCGACCAGGGCAAGCTGAAGCTCGATGAGCCGCTCGGCTTCCCGTTCCTTCCCGAGTCGGCCGACGGCGACGATCCGCGCGCGGAGATTACGCTGCGCCACGTGCTGAATATGTCGAGCGGGCTCCAGACGGTCGACAACGGCGGGCTCGAGTACGCGATCGGCTCAGGGCTGTCGTACTGGGCCGGCGCAAGCTCGGCGCTCGGCGCACGCAGTCGGGCGCAGATTCGCGAGCCGGGCACCAACTGGGACTACGAGAACTACGACACGCTGCTGGCGATCTACGCGATGAAGAAGGCGCTCGGTGAGGAGGCGTATCGCGAGTTCCCGCGGAAGGCGCTCCTCGATAAAATCGGGATGCAGAACACGCTGGTCAGCACCGACCGCTTCGGCGACTTCGTGTTGAGCAGCCAGGTCTACACGAACACCCGCGACCTGGGGCGCTTCGGCTTGCTGTATTTGCAGAACGGCGTCTGGAACGACGAGCGGCTGATCTCCCGCGACTGGGTCGACTTCGTTCGCACTCCGGCGCCGGCGACGTCCGAGCGCGGCAACTTCTACGGCGGGCAGTTCTGGCTGGTGCCCGATGATCGGGACGACGTTCCGGAGGATGCCTATTCGACCTCTGGCAACCGCGGGCAGTACACGATCATCGTCCCGACGCACGATCTCGTCATCGTCCGACGCGGCCTCGACTATGGCCGTCAGGGCTTCGACCGCTGGAGCCTGACCCGCGAGGTACTCAAGGCGTTCGATATCGTGCCGGCCGAGCAGTGATTAGACGGGGCCCTGGGTTAGGCCGGTTTTGTCTTGCGGCCGAGCTTGACGACGATGTCGTACTCGGCTTTTGTGGCCGGCTGCACCGATAAGCGGGCGCCTCTCTTGGTGACCATCATCTCCTCGAGCCCTGTGGTCGCCTTCAGGGTGGCGAGGGAGACGGTGCCGGCGAACGCTTCGACGAACGCCAGGTCGACCATGTACCAGGCCGGCTTGTCCTTCGTGCTTCGCGCATCGAAGTACTTGTGTCCCTTCTTCCAGGCGTAATGGTCGGGATAGCCGGTCTTGGCAATCTTGGCGAGCCCGGTGACGCCGGACGGCTCGGCGTTCGAGGCGTAGAAGAGCACCGGGTCTCCGATTTGCATCTGGTCGCGCATGAGATTGCGCGCCTGGAAGTTCCGGACGCCCTCCCAGCAGGTCGTCCCGTCCTGTTTCAGATTGGCGATCGTGAAGGCGGCCGGCTCGCATTTCATCAACCAATACCGTCGTGCCATCGATGTACGCTCCCTCTCTGAGGTGTGTAGCATAGGTGCTCTGGAGGCTGAAGCATGAAGACGACTGCAGCCATAGGCGTAACGCTCGTCTGGATTGTGATGTTGGTGTGCAGTGACATCGACATCGTCATGGCGCAGCAAGGCTCGGGCGCCAATTCGATCATGCCGTGGGCCTACACGCTCAACGCCCCGGCCGACCCGGATGCGACCAGGCCCGATCCCGATGAGGTGGTACGTGTCGCCGGAGCTCCGTGACTCTGAGGCAAGCTTCATCGCCTACGTCCCACCCGGTTCGGTGGCGCGTGGTCGGACCTGATGGATTCCGCGGTGGCGGACCTGACGATCGAAAACATCGTGAACCTCGCCGCATACACCGCAAGCCTGGAACCTTGAACCGTCCGCGAGGTCGACGAGTTACCTCGTGATCACGACCCGAAACCCGATGAACGCCCGGCGGACGCCAGGGTCGGCGCCGCCGCGGACCGCCGCGCGTACCAGATTCGCCTGATCCGCGAACGACCCGCCACGCATCACGAAGAGCGCGTCGGTGGCGAGGTCGCCGCCCGGATCGTCTTCTTCAGAAAACGGATAGGGCCGGTATCGGCTGCGGGTCAGCTCCCAGACGTTGCCGGCCATGTCGGCAAGGCCGAACGAACAGTCGGGGCACGCGACGCTTCCGACCGCACGCGGGCCGGCGCTGTCGTGGTTCGCCGCATCCGCAGGCGGCGCGTTGCCCCACGGATACACTCGGGCGTCGGCGCCACGGGCCGCCTTCTCCCATTCGGCCTCGCTCGGCAGCGTCACCCGCCATCCATCGCGAAGCAGGTCACGCAGCATCGGGGGCGTCTCTGATCCCTCACGCAGCATCGTATCGAGCCACCGGCAATAGGCGATCGCGTCGGGCCACGAGACCGAGCCGACCGGATGGTCTGGTTCGCCGACCAGCGCGTCGTCGCTGACGCTCGTCCCGGTTGCGGCGACGAAGGCGGCGTACTGGGCGAGGGTCACTTCCGTCCGGCTGATGTAGAAGTCGGTGAGGCTGACGGTGCCTTGCGCTTGGTCAGGCGACCAGCGCTCGTTCTCGAACGCCTGACCGTCGACGGCGGCATCGCTTCCCATCACGAACGGGCCGGCCGGAATCCCGACGAACCCGAGGAGGTCGTCGTCCGGCAGATACCAGGCATCGGCCCGGAAACCGTCGAGGGCGGACGGGAGCACCGGCGTCGTGGGCGCGGTGCCCTGTGCCGTCGGCTGGCAGCCAAGCGAGACCGTCACCACGCAGAGGAGGGCCCACCGCATTACTCGGCTCCCGCCTCGCACGCGAACGTCCATTCGTGGTCGCACGCGCGCGCGTAGAGGTCCGCGTCAGACATCTCCATCAGGTTGGCGCCACCTTCACGTAGCAGGAGGCGCAGATCGAGCAGTTTCGGATCGGCGCGATGCGTCTCACCGGGGGTGAGCACGTTGAGGCAGGCCGCCTGGAACCGCAGCTCGCAGGCGCGCGCGAAGTAGCCAAAGGCGAGGTCCGGGTCGGGCTCGACGATGGCGCCGTCGCTGTAGTGGTGTCCGAGCTCGTTGCAGGCCCACGCCGAGGCGTCGCCGCAATACGACACCTCGATTTGCAACAGGCGTGCACACGCCTGCGGGCGTCCCTCGCGGCACGCCTCCTCCCAGAACGGCACCGCATCACCGCGATGCCGCCCGTCGGTCGCGCCCAGCACGGCCATCGCCACGAAAAAGACACCCCAGACGGTCATGTGCGCGAGGTTCGCGCCCGGACGGGCCAGGCTCGCGGCGAGTCGGCTCAGCGCCGGTCGTTCGGTCATAGTTCCGACCAGCCGGTCGATCCATTGCACGCTCAGGTTGAGGAGGGGTACCGACAGGAGCTTGTCGTAGAACGTCGGCACGCCGAGCGCCCCGAGCACGGCGTATAGGAGGAACACCGTTGCGCCGTACATTACGCCGAAGACGGTCTTGCCCAGCGGCGTGCGTGGCGAGGTCGACGGATCGGTCACCAGGAGGTGCAAACCGAGAAACACCGCGGTCGGGATCTCCGAGTCGATGAAGTACGGGACCCCGGTCGAGGCGGAGTAGATCGCGCTCAGCCCGAAGAGCACGATCGCCGCCGAGCCGGCGACGAGGGTGATCGAGAAGCAGTACATCACGACCAGCCCGACGAGGAACAAGAAGAGGTAGATCGACGGCGCCAGCGTCAGGGTCGTCGCGATCTCCTCCCCCCAGGTGATCGGCGTCGCCCCGGTTGCGATCAGGGCCAACGAGAACAAGCCGAGCGAGAAGGCCGAAGGGTTGAAGATGTGGACGCGCCGCCCGTCACGCTCCCACCGCACAAACTCCTTGCCGAGGAAGCCGACCGCGATCATCAGGAACTGCAGAAAGAACCAATCGTCGCGGAACCAGAGGAACAGGTTGGTGCTGAAAATGATCGGGAACGGACCGAAGCCGAGGACGTACCGCTCGCGCCGCGACCAGGCGAGCAGCATGTCGAACGCATAGGCGAAGACGAGCTGCGCAACGAGCAGCCAGGCGTGGTCGTAGACCGGCCGCCAGTACCACCCCCAGTAGGCGAAGACCGAGATCTGGACCAGCGCCTGGAGGTAGTGCTGTCGCCGGAGCACCGTGTCGAGCGCACGCGTCTCGCCGCTCGTGGCGAGGCGGAGCCCGAGTAGCACCTGCCAGACCAGCAGCAGCAGCGCCGCGCCCCAGAACGATTGCACCAGCCCCGGGTCGGCTTGGATGCGCGGGACGAACGACAGCACGACGAGCGCGGTCGTGAGGGTCAGCGGGATGGCCAGAATGTCTGGCCGCGGATTCGCCGTGGCCGGTTCGGCCCGCGCCTGCCGGCGCGCCGCCTTGGATTGCTTACGTCGTGCGACTGACATTACTTAGTGGTCCCGGTCACAATTACGGCAACGTATTCGGGCGCAGAGGCGCCCGCTCAGCAAGACGCGAGGAGGAAGCATACCGGGAGTATGCGACCGACGAGCAACGCCGCGGAGCGGGATGCATCGGTGGCCGAATGTTGCCGTAATTGTGACCGGGACCACTTAGTTTCGCCGAGTGCTTGTACCGCACGCGACGGTCTGATGCAACGTCTGACCGTTGCGTCTTTCAGACCCACTAGTGGCTCAGAGGAGAGTGTAGATGCCGAGGATGGTGGTGCGGTCGCTTGCCTGGGGACTGGTTATCGGCGTGACGGCCTGTGCGTCAGAACCACTGACCCCTCCGGTTCCGGAGGCCGAGTCTCCCACGATCGAAGCCAATCCCCTCCGGAATACGTATTTCGGCGATCTGCACATCCATACGAAGTATTCGTTCGACGCCTTCATCTTCAACACCCGTACAACACCTGACGACGCGTATCGCTACGCCAAGGGCGAGGCGATCCAGCACGGTGCCGGCTTCCCGATCCAGCTCCAGAGCGGACCGCTCGATTTCTACGCGGTGACCGACCATGCCATGTTCCTGGGGATTCTCCCGGCGATGGTCGACCCGACGACCGCGATCTCGAGGCAGGACATTGCGCAGTCTATTGCCAATGCGAGCACCGTCGATGAGCTCCGGTCCGCCTTCCTGGGCATGTTCTCAATGCTGCAAGAGGGGTTTTTGATGATCCAGCGCTGCTCGACAAGGACATCGTCCGGTCGGCGTGGGCGGACATCGTGGCCGCCACCGAGCGTCACAATGACCCCGGCCGATTCACGACGTTTGTCGCCTTCGAATACACCTCCGGACCGCAATCACAAAACCTGCACCGCAACGTCATCTTCCGCGGCAGCGAGGCGCCGGACATCCCATTCAGCTGAATCGATTCGCAGAACCTGGAGCGGCTCTGGGACTGGATGGATCAACAGCGGGCCGCCGGGCGGGAGCTGCTGTCGATTCCGCACAACATGAAGGGCAGCAACGGCCAGATGTTCAAGCTCGCGACCTTTGACGATGCCCCGCTCGACGCCGACTATGCCAAGACACGAATGCGGAACGAGCCGCTCGTCGAGATCTCGCAGGTGAAGGGAACGTCGGATACCCACCCGCTCAATTCTCCGAACGACGAATGGGCCGAGTTCGAGATTTTCCCGTATCGCATCGCGACGACGATTCCGAGCGACGTGCCGGGCAGCTACGTGCGCGAGGCACTCCTCAACGGACTGGCGATGGAAGAGAGCGACGGATTCCACCCGTTCCGGTTCGGCATCATCGCGTCGAGCGACAGGTTATAACTCCGGTGGGACGGTCGAGGAAGACGACTATCACTCCAAGGTCGGCATGATGGACGCCACGCCGGAGCGTCGGGGGTCGGTCCCGCTGGCCGAACCGGGTCCCAACGGGGAGCTGTACGCCGATACCTACTACGACCTCCGGGCGGCGACCTCGTGGCCGACCGCGACCGCGCCCCGTCGTTCCTGGTCTGGGCCACGCGCGATCCCGACAGTGCCGCGCTTTAGCGTCTGGAGGTGATCAAGGGCTGGATCGAGAACGGCACGGCTCGCGAGCAGGTGTTCGACGTCGCCTGCTCGGATGGGGGGGCCGTCGATCCGACCACGCACCGCTGCCCGGACAACGGTGCGGCCGTAGACATCACTAACCGCAGCGTCACGCCGAGCGTCTGGGCTGGGGAGCTGACGAGGCTGTGAGCCGACCCGACTTTCGTGCCGGGGCAGCGCGCCTTGTATTACGTCCGCGTGCTCGAGAACCCGACCTGTCGCTGGTCGACGTGGGATGCGGTGCGGGCCGGCGTCGAGCCGACGCCCGGCCTCCCGACGACGCTTCAGGAGCGTGCCTGGTCGTCGCCGATCTGGTACGTCCCGCAATAGCCGACCACACCGCGTCCCGTGGCCAACGAGAGCTCCGACGTGTCCGGCCGTGTCAACCGGTGGTGGCGTGATCCACTGGTGCTGTTTCTCGCGATCGGGGCTGATCTGTTCGCGCTCGACCGGTCGGTCGGGCCCGGTGATGTCGACGATCCGGTGATCGAGGTAACCGACGCCCAGTTGACACGCATCCGAGAGGTCTGGACCACCCAGACCGGTCGACCACCGAGCGACGCGGAGCTCCAGACGCTGCTCGACGAGACCGCCAGGGAGGAGATCCTGTACCGAGAGGCGCGGCGGCTCGGTCTCGACCGTGATGACGCGATCGTGCGGCGACGGCTGGCGCAAAAGATGACGTTCATGCTCGAGGACACGGTCGAGGTGTCGGCGCCGAGCAACGTCGACGTCGACGCGTTCTATGCCGAGCACACGGACCGCTATCGCGAGCCGAGACGCACCACCTTTATGCATGTCTTCTTCGGCGCCGAACGGCGTCAGGACTCGACTGGTGACGCGAGGACGGCGCTCCGGGCGCTCGAGCGGAAGGGGGCGGACACCTGGCGTCAGGCTGGCGATCCATTCATGTTGCTCAGGGAGTACGCCGACTGCACGGATCAGGAAATCGCCCAGCTGTTTGGAGGACGGTTTGCCATTGGCATCGCTGCGCTCGGTGTCGGCACGTGGCAGGGACCGGTCGAGTCGGTGTACGGCATGCATCTCGTGCGGGTGGTGCGCCGCGACGAGCCTCGAGCGCTCGACGACATCCGCGCTGAGGTTGCCGACGACATCCGCGCTGAGGTTGCCGACGACATCCGTGCCGCCCGGCGACGTGAGCTGAACGACGCCTCGTTCAAGGCGGTCCGGCGGCGTTACGACATCCGCGTGCCCGAGACGACGGCGGACGGTCGATAGGTGGTGTGAGCGGGCTTACTGAATGTGGTGTTTCGGGTGGTAGCGGCCGTCGCGGAATTCACCGCAGAGCTCGGCCACCAGGGGATGCGCCACCGGGGTTCCATCGGGGTCAGGCTCCAGATTCCGCTCGGCGACGTAGGTGGTGTGAGGGGCGTCGTCGACGAGCACGTGATACCACGGCTGGTCTTTCGGCGGGCGCGACCGCGCGACCTGGTCGTACCACTCGTCGGTGCCGCTGAACGTCGCATCGACATCGAAGACCACACCGCGGTAGTCAGACTTGGTATGGTGGACAATCTGGCCGACGTAGAACTTGGCGATGATATGCATCAAATTACATCATCTCACGCTAGCATAGTCGACTAAGGGGCGCCGGCCACAGCGGACGCGTCGTCTCGTCGCGAAGGGAGCACTGCATGAATGCCAGCACCGTCATCGGTCTCGTCGAGGTGGTGACGATTGGGTTTCTGGTGCTCGGCGCGATCGCGTTCGTGCTCTGGTTCTTCGCTCGTCTCGATCGCGAGGAAGAAGATTCCTGAGCGCGTGACGCGCGCTCACTCGGGCAACGTGAACGCCACCAGGCCCGGGACCTCGCCCCCCACGGTGACCGCCAGATACTGCCGCCCGTCGAGCAGATAGGTCATCGGCGCCCCGAGGGCGCCGCCGGGCAGATCGAGCGAGGCGACCTCGGCGCCCGATGTCTTGTCGTAGGCCACCAGTCGAGGACCATCGGCGAAACCGCCGGCCGACACCGCGTGGATCAGCACGGTCTTCGTTAACAGCGGCCCACTGCTGCCGGCGTCGCCGCCGAGGGGCGGCAGCTCGAGATCCCGAAGCATCGGATGACGCCGTATGCGGTCGCCATTGCCGGTCGGCCGCATCCAGACGTGCTCGCCGGACGTCATGTCGATGGCGGTCAGGCGAGTGTAAGGCGGTTTCCAGAGCGGCAGGCCACGCGGCATGACTGGGCCGGCCGACAGCGACCGCCGAATGTAGCGGAGCGTCGACGTCTCCCCCGGCTCTGGCGGCGTGACGCGAATCGTCGAATGGCGGTTCGCCGATGGCACGGAGAGATATCCGGTGTCGGGATCGACGGCCGCGCCCGACCAGCTGGCCCCGCCGCCCACCGAGGGACGCATGATGGTTCCGCCGAGCATCTGTGGGGTGTAGAGCGGCCCGAGGCGAAACCCCTGGACCGCCGCGACCGCCATCTGCCGAATCTCGGGCGTGAAGTCGACGAGATCGTCGATGGTGGTGCCTTGGTATTCGAAGGGGTCCGGCTTGGTCGGAAACGGCTGCGTCGGTGAGATGACCTCGCCGTCCAAGTCGGTGTCGGTGGCGACCGGTCGCTCTTCGATCGGCCACAGCGGGTCGCCGGTCGCACGGTCGAAGGCATAGACGAAGCCTTGTTTGGTCACCTGCGCGACTGCTCGCACTGGCCGGCCGTCCACCGTGAGGTCGATCAGATTGGGTGCGGCCGGATTGTCGTAGTCCCACAACCCGTGGTGGATCATCTGGAAGTGCCAGACACGGTCGCCGGTCTCGATATCGACCGCGACGAGGCTTTCGGCAAAGAGGTTGTCGCCGAGCCGGTGTCCGCCGTAGTAGTCGTTGGTCGGAGTGCCGATCGGGAGATAGACGAGGCCGAGCTCGTCGTCGCCGCTCATCAGCGACCAGACGTTCGTGTTGCCGGAGTAGCGCCACGACTCACCCCGCCAGGTGTCGGCGCCGTACTCGTCCGCGCTCTGCGGCACGGTGTGGAAGTCCCATTTGTGTCGTCCGGTCCGTGCGTCATAGGCCCGCACCCACCCGGGCGGAGCTTCCTTCGTCATCGCCCGGTCGTTGATCGAGTTGCCGACCACGACGGTGTCGCGCATGACGAACGGCGGCGACTGTGAGGAGAGCGGCACCATGTTGACGATGTCGCGCGCGCCGCGCGTGGTCCGCGGCAACCCCTCGAGCAAGTCCACCCGCCCGTTCTCGCCGAACCCGTCGGCCGGAAGTCCGGTGTCGGCGTCGACGGCGATCAGGAACCCGTCGCCGGTGCCCCAGATGACACGACGTTGGCCGTCGCCTTCCCAATACGCGACGCCGCGGTGGCGCCACGCCGCGGGCGGCGGGGTGCCGGCTTCATAGGCGCGCGGATCATGCGACCACAGCGTCTGACCGGTGCGCGCGTCGATCGCCGCCGCCTGATAGAGCGGGGTGCTCAGATACAACACGCCGTCGACCATCACCGGAGTGGCGACGAGAGCCCGGATCGACGGCCGTGAGGGCGACTGCGTCACCCCGTCCCACATCGTCCAACGGTCAGGTTCTTCCTCGGTCAAGCGGTCGAATACGGTCTCAGTAGGAACCCGCGACGCTCCGGCATCGGTCGCCTGCACGAGGTGCGTGTCAGCCGTCAGCCAGTGCCAGGCGGTCTCGAGGTTATTGAAGTTGTCGGCCGTGATCTGGTCGAGCGGGGAGTATTTCGTGGCGCCGAGATCGCCGGAGTGGTGGCGCCACTCGCCGTCCGTTGCGCCCTGTTGCGCGAAGGACGGACTCGCCGCCACCGCGACGAGGCACCAGGCCGTCGCCACCCTCAGGAGTCGTCGCACGCTGCCTCTTATCCCCCGAGCCGGTCGAACTTCTGCACGCGTTGTCCGACGTTGACCTCGGTCGTGTAGAGGTTGCCCCGTGAATCGATCGCGAGGTTGTGAAGCCGATAGAACTGTCCGGCGTACTTACCGAGCCGACCGAAGGAATCGACCACCTCCAGGGTGGCGCGGTCGAGGATCCAGACGACATTGTTGGTGCCGTCTGGGACGAAGAGCCACCGCTGCTCGGCATCCTCAGACAGGGTCACGCCCGACACCGATCCACTGCCGAGGGTCTCCGGTCGTACGAACGCCTCGCGCACGAACGTCCCGTCCTTCTGAAACAGCTGGAGTCGGTCGTTGGTGCGGTCGGCGACGTAGACGAGGCCGTCGGCAGCAATCGCCACGTCATGGACGGGGCTCCGATAGTGTCGAATCGGGTCGGCGTCGGGATCGTACGGCGGGAGCTCGCCGTCGTCTGGCCGTTCGCCGTACGCGCCCCAGTGTCGTTTGTAGGCGCCGGTCTCGGCGTCGAAGACGATCACGCGCCGGTTGCCGTATCCGTCGGCGACGTAGACCTCGTTGGCCTCCTCGTCGACGTTGATCCCGGCCGGTCGGCCGAGGTTCTCGGTGTCGTTGCTGCCGCTACTTTGCCCGGCCCGTCCGATTTGCAGCAGGAACTCGCCGTCGGCGGTGAACTTGAGGATGTGCGCGTCGGTCGCCGCATTGCCCCCGATCCAGACGTCGCCGTCGGCATCGATGTAGATACCATGCTCGTTCTCCGGCCACTCGAAGCCGTCGCCCGGTCCCCCCCACGAGCGCACGACGCTGCCGTCGGGTGCGAACTCGATGACCGGCGGCGCCGGCACGCAGCACATGCCTTCCTCTCCGCGCTGCCGGGCGTCGAGCGTGCGCGGACGGTGCACGATCCAGACGTGGTCGTTCGCGTCGACCGCGAGACCCGCCACCTGGCCGAGCATCCAGTTGTCCGGCAACGGTTGGGGCCAAAACGGATCGACGCGGAACTGTGGGGTGGCCGACGGATCGGCCGCCGCCGTCTCTGTCGAACCGCCGTCGGGGCTATCCCCCGACTCCGCGGGCTCTGAGGCGCCGCCGCACCCGAGGGTGAGTCCCGCCGCGAAGGCAAATCCCGAGAATCCTACACGCTGCAAGTGGCTGGTCACCATGCCCGTATTCTCTCTCGCCCAGGCGCGATACACTAGCCCTTCCGAAGGAGATGTGACCATGAGGCTTCTGCTGACCGCCGCGTTCGTTGTCGTCCTTGCCCTCCAGGCCCTGCCGGCGCAGGCTCAGCTTGCGACGCCGAACGGGAACGGTATCACCTACGGGCACGTCCATCTGAACGTTGCCGACATCGAGGTCCATAAGAAGTTGTGGGTCGAGTGGTTCGGCGGTGAGGTGGTGCAGAAGGGGCCGCTAACGGCGATTCGGTTGCCAAACTTTCTCATCGCGCTGACCGAGCGCGAGCCGACCGGACCGATGCAGGGGTCGGTGCTCGACCACTTCGGCTTCAAGGTGCGTAACACGGCCGAGTTCGTGGCGAAGTGGCGCGCGGCCGGGATGGAGGTCGGTCCCGAGTTCACCGGGGCCGAGGGACTGCCAAACGCCTACGTCATGGCGCCCGACGGAGTCTGGGTCGAACTGCAGGAAGACCCAGCGCTCCACGTGCCGATTGCCGGGTACCACATTCATTTCATCACCTCCGACTACGAGGAGCTGCTCGGCTGGTACACCCGGGTGTTCGACCTCGACATTCGTCCACGCGGACGGATCCAGTCGACCACCGACGTGCCCGGGATGAACATGAGCTTCGGCAACGCTGACGAGCCGACGGTCGCCACCCAAGGCCGCGCGCTCGACCACATCGGGTTCGAGGTCGACGACCTGGAGGCGTTCTGTCAGAAGCTCGAGGCGATGGGGATTGAGTTCGACGTGACGTACCGGGAGGTCGACAGCGTCGAGCTGAAGATCGCCTTTCTGACCGATCCGTCGGGCGTCTACATCGAGCTGACCGAGGGATACGACAAGTACTGAGCTTCGCCTCTAGCGCGCTTTTCGTTAGTGAGTAGCGGGCGCGTAGGGCCCGCGGCACGCGTCGGCAGCCACCGTCGGAGCGTCACTCCGGACGCCAGATCGGCCCGCCGGAAAACTTCGCCTTCGACCGCACACGGAACTCTTCACGCGGCGAGCAACAGCTGGTCAGGGGCGGCGCGTGCCACTGCAACCCGCAGCAGGGGTTCTTCCACGGGCACGGATCACAGGCGGCGGCCACAGGTTCGGGCGGCTCAGTAGCTGGTCTCTCGGGGGAATCCGTCGGAGGCTGAGTCAGGGCGCGCACGGCGCGCCCCGCGAGTGCCGGCGGCGGGGTTCGGGGCCGCAGGCCCCGTCTAAATGACGACGCGGATTCCGAGAGAGACGAGTGCTGGGCCGCTCGTTCGCCGATATCGTTCCGAACCTGCCCCGAGCGGCTCGAACGCTACACGCACGTGCAACTCGCGCTAGCGCGCGAGTGCCGCGACCTCTTCTGTCCAGCGTCAAAAGAACTCCACCCAGTGACGCTCTTCGAGGTCGTGGGTGTGACTGACCGGCAGTTCGATCACCTCCGGTGTCGGCGCCATGTGGTTGATCACCGTGTAGACGGTGGCGGGGGGCACCACGTCGTCGCGGCGTCTTACGCCGCCGAGAGCGCGGCAGCCGACGCGGTCGGCGAAGTTCACCGTGTCGAAGTAGCTCAGCGTCTCCATCACCGCCGTTTCGGCTGATGGGTGGCGCTCGAGATGCCGGGTGGTCTCCAGGCCGGAGCCCCCCTTCGCGAGTCGTCGTCTGCCGTTGGCCCAGCCGAAGTCGGAACCGCGACCGGGAGGTAGGCGGCGTACTGCGACACCGCCTGCGCCATCAGCGCCAGCCCCCCATTAAAGCTCCGCCCGTGAAAGACGAGCGGTCCGGTTTCGCCCGCCTGCACCAGCCGGCCGACCTTCGCCGCGCGCACATAGGCGCAGACGGCACCGCGCAGAATCGAGGACTGTGGATCGGTCACGCCGGTGAGGACGTAGCCCTGCGCGTCGACGTTTCCGGCGGCCCTGGACCGACCGAACCCACGGACGTCGAAGCAGAAGAGAGCCGCTCCGTTGGTGGCCGCGTGCCGCGCCGCTATAATCGGGCCGTGTCGACCCGATGTGACGCGCTCGTTGTCGGTGTTCTCCTCGCTCTCCCGGCCGTCGGGTTCGCGCAGACCGAGGCGGACAGCGCATGGACCATGCCCCGGACGCCTGAGGGTGTCCCCGACTTGCAGGGCATTTGGACGTCGCAGACCTTTAAGCCGCTCCAGCGCCAGGAACGGTTCGCCGGCCAGGAGTTCCTCACCGAAGAAGAGGCGGCAGAGCTCATGCGGCTCGTCACCGAGGAGGGGGTCGACCCGTTGACCGGCGGTATCTTCTCCGTGACTGATCAAGACCGGCGCGAGCGGCTGCAGCAAACCGACCCGACGCACTACGATAACTCGGTCTGGCTCCGGACCGAGAATCCGAAGGCGCTGTCGAGTCGTCGGACCTCGATGATCGTCGATCCGCCGGACGGACGTATTCCGGCGATGATTCCCGCGGCGCAGGAGCGCGCGGCGGCGCGACGGGCGGCGCGTGGCACCGACGGCTACGAGCAACGGCCGCACCAGGAGCGATGCCTCATGTGGACGCACGAGGGGCCGCCGATGATGCCGCCGCCGTACAACGACATCTATCAGATCTTTCAGGCGCCAGGGGTGGTCGTGATTTTTCCGGAGATGAACAACAACCCACCCCGGATCGTAGCCACCGACGGTCGCCCGCCGATCTCCGACAAGATCCGGCAGTGGCCCGGCGCCTCGCGCGGTCGATGGGAGGGCGACACGCTCGTCGTCGAGACGACGCACTTCACCGACAAGACGACGTTTCAGGGCTCGAGCGAGACGCTACGCGTCGTCGAGCGCTTTACCCGAACCGCGGCGGCGAGGATTCTCTACGAGTTCACGGTCGAGGATCCGGCGACGTGGGAGCGCAGCTGGAGCGCGGAGATTCCGTGGCAGGCGGAGGAGGGCCCTCTCTACGAGTACCACTGCCACGAAGGGAACTACGGCATTGTCAACACGCTGCGCGGTGCGCGGCGTGCGGATCGGTTGGCGGCCGATCGGTCGATTGTGATCCTCGTGCCGACCGCTGACGACGATCGGCTCCAGCCGGCACACGACGCGATCGCGTTCTGGAACGAGACACTGGCCGAGATCGGGGTTGCGCCGCGGCTGGCTCGTCCGTTGGTCGTGTTCGGGACGTCTCGGCCGGTGGAGAGCTACGTGCGGCTGGTGGCGCAGCGTGCGGGGCGTCTGCCGGTGCCCGAGGATCTCGAGCCGGACGTTCCGTCTGAGCTACGCGACCTCGACGCCGATATCGTGCTCCTGCTGTCGAGCCAGGACGTCATGTCCTATGCCTGGGCGTTGCCGCACATCGAGCCCGATCGGCACCTGGTGGTCATCCGCAAGGTGCGAGGACTCGACCGCGGCGATCCGATGGTGTCGCGACACGTCGTGGCGCACGAGTTGGGCCATACGCTCGGCTTGCGTCACAACGAAGACCCGCACACGCTCATGTGCGGCCCGTGTCAACCGCTGATCGCCGAGTCGGACGCAGGCGGGTTCCTGCCGCTGACTGACGCGGAGCGCGCCTATCTCCTCAACCGGGATTGGACGCGATAGCGGCCGCCCCGGCAAACACCGCCGCGTCGCCGAGCGCTTCCTCGATTCGCAGCACCTCGTTCCATTTCGCCATCCGCTCGGAGCGCGCGAACGAACCGACCTTGAGCTGACCGGCGCGCCAGCCGACAGCGAGGTGGGCGATCGTGACATCTTCGGTTTCCCCCGACCGCGCGGAGACGATCGTGCCAAAGCCAGCGCGCTGAGCCGTCTCGAGCGCGGCGCGCGTCTCGGTGATCGTCCCCGCCTGGTTCGGCTTGACCAACAGCGCGTTGCAGGCTCGCTCCTCAGCGGCACGTGCGACCCGTGCCGCATTCGTGACGAGGTAGTCATCGCCGATGACCTGGACCCGGTCGCCCACGGCGGCGGTGAACCGCTGCATGCCGGTGGTGTCGCCCTCCGCCAGCGGGTCTTCGATCGACACGATCGGATAACGGTCAATCCACCCGATGAGCAGGTCAGTCAAAGCGTCACCGTCGAGGTCGCGCGCATCGAGCGCCAGGCGGTACCGCCCGCTCCGGAAGAACTCCGACGCCGCGACGTCGAGCGAGATCGCGATCTCGTCGCCGGCGGCGTGACCGGAGTCTTCGATGGCCCGCACGAGGCAGTCGAGCGCGTCCTCATTGCTGTCAAACGCCGGCCAATAGCCACCCTCGTCGGCGACGCCCTGCCGGGTGCCCGCATCGGCCATCCGCGCCCCGGCCGCGCGGTAGACCTCGGCGGTCCAGTCGAGCGCCTGCGAGAAGGTGGCGGCGCCTACCGCCACCACCATGAAGTCTTGGATGTCGACGCGTCGACCGGCATGGGCCCCGCCGCCGAAGATCTGGACTTCGGGCAGCGGCACGAGCGCGGCGGCATCACCAAGAAGGTAGCGCCACAGCGGGAGACGCGCCGCGCCCGCGGCGGCGTGAAGGGCCGCCATCGAAACCGCAATCACGGCGTTGCCGCCGAGACGGCGCTTGTTCTCGGTGCCGTCGAGGTCGGCGAGTCGCTGGTCGAGGGCCGCCTGGTCGGTCACGTCGTGTCCGCGGAGCGCGGGGGCGATGACGGTGTTGACGTTGTCGACCGCGGCGGTGACGTCGAGGCCCCCGAACGCGGTCCCTCCGTCGCGAAGATCAACCGCCTCGCCGCTCCCGGTCGATGCGCCCGCCGGCGCCATGGCCCGTCCGACGATATCGTCGGCGAGTGCCACCTCCGCTTCGACGGTCGGTCGTCCGCGCGAATCCCAGACGCGCCGGGCAGTGACGCGTTCGATCGCGTGCGCGCGTGCCGTCATCGGGTCCTTTCGAGCGCCTCGGCCCACCGCTCGCGCACGTCACGCAGCGTCGGGACCGGCTGCAGGAGCAGCGCACGCGCCACGTGCCGCACGAGATTTCGGTCGGTCTCTTCGGTGATGTACTCCACCGGCGATTTCCCGTCGACCCGCGCGAGGAACAGTCCCGGCAGGAGTCGTGCGGTGCGCCCCTCGAGCGTGGCGTGCGCGTCCCAGGTGGTGGCGCTCAGGTATTCGTCGGCCAGCACATCGAACGACCGCAAGAACTGATCCGTGGCTGAGCGTGTCCAGAGGCACTTGAGCAGCAAGTGGTTGAGACAGAAGGCGAGGTCGAAGGCTGGATCGCCGTACCAGGCACACTCCGCGTCGAGAAAGAGCGGGCCCTTCGGTCCCACCAGGATGTTCTTGGGACTCGCGTCGCCGTGGACGAGCGCCTGTTTCGTGGCGGCGGTGTCGGACGCCAGCTGCCGCAGCGGTGCCGCGAGGTCGTGGTGCCGTGCCGCCGTGGCGAGGAGGTACGGTTCGAGCCTGATCGCGTAGAAGATGTGGTCCGTCGGAAAGCGCTCGCGAATGTCTGGCCGGTTTGCGGTGGCTCCATGAATCGCCGCCAGACGCTGACCGACCGCTCGGGCTGTCGCCTCGTCGGCGATCCCGCGCCGCAGCTGATCCTTCCAGAGCGGGTAGGTGTCGCCGTCGAGGTACTCCATGACGAAGCATCCGCTGTCGACGTCGTGGCCGACCAGCGGGGGGACACTGTCTGGAGCGACGCCGGCGGCGACCTGCAGCCACTCCCACTCGTACTGATTGCGCTCGACCGGCGCTTCCCAGACGGCGTTGACTTTGAGCCGCGGGAGCGCGCGTTTGACGCACACCGGTCCGCCCGGCAGGTTCACCCGCCAGATGTCAGACGAGACGCCACCCGCGAGCGGTATCATGGCCGGGACCGTCTGCTGGTCGACGAGGTGGAGGCGTCGCAGGGCAGCCAGAATGGTCGGGTCGGGTTCCGGCACGGTGGGCTAATGATATCGGTGCGCCGATCATGAAGGTCGTGTTTCACTCGGCGGCCGGCCCGGGGTTGCGCACTCGGTTTGCCGAGCTCGCGCGTCAGGGACTCGCCGTCTCGAGTTGCCCCGAGACGGACCGCGCTCGTTTCGACGCCCTGCTGGCCGAAGCGGAGGTGATCTGGCACGTGCTGGAGCCACTGACCGCGTCCATCATCGATGCCGCGCCGCAACTCCGTCTCATCCAAAAGATCGGTGTCGGCGTGAACACGATCGACCTCGCGGCGGCCAAGCGCAACCAGGTGGCGGTGTGCAACATGCCGGGCACCAACACGCAGGCGGTGGCGGAGATGACGTTGATGCTCATTCTGATGACGCTTCGCCGCGCGAGGCAGCTCGACACCGAGACCCGCGCCGGCACGGGATGGGATCTCACGGTCGCCTTGCAAGACGGCGCCGGCGAGATTGGCGGGCGGACGGTCGGGCTGGTCGGGTATGGCGCGGTGTCGCGGTGGCTCGCGCCGGTATTGGCCGCGATGGGCGCGCGGGTGCTCTTCACGTGCCGGAGCGAGAGACCCGATCGCGTCGGCGAGCCACGGGCGCTCGACGCGCTGCTGGCCGAAAGCGACATCGTGTCGCTGCATGTCCCGCACACTCCCGAGACCGATCGGATGATCGACGCCGAGGCGATCGCTCGCATGAAGCCGGGCGCCATCATCGTCAACACTGCGCGCGGCGCGCTGATCGACGAAGCCGCGCTGGACGCCGCGCTGCGGGCCGGACACGTGGCTGCGGCCGGACTCGACGTCTTCGTCGCCGAGCCGCTGCCGGCGGACAATCCGTTGCTCGCCCTCGACAACGTGGTGGTGACGCCACACGTGGCCTATCTGACCCGCGAAACGATGGAGCGGAGCGTCGCGGTGGCGGCAGAGAACTGCCGACGGCTCGCGGCGAATGAGGACTTGCTGCATCGCATTGTGTAGACGGGGCCGGCGGCCCCGAACCCCGCCGCGGTCTTTTCTCAGATAGGGCTTACCGCCCTAAGGGTTCGCGCAGAAATAACTCCAGTGTTGTTGGCGGAATTCTAGCTGACGGGTTTCCACCGAGTTGAGTCCGCCGGCCCTCTCGACCCTGAAATTGCAGCCTGTAGCACCGATGGCCACCCGCGGCGAGGTAGCAAGGTAATGATAGAGTATCTCCTTTGCAGGTGTTACTCTATCATTATGCGAACCGAACACTATCGCGCGCGGGACCTCACCACGTTGTTGCGGAAGCAGAAGATCGCCACGATGACCGAGCTGAAAGACGTCCTGGGGAGCGCAGCGGACATCACGATCTTCCGGAAGCTGGCGGAGCTGTCCTATCAGACCAGCTACTCCCACCGCGGGCGATATTACACGTTGGCCGATATCCCCCAGTACGATGCGTGGGGCCTGTGGTCGTATCGCTCGGTGTGGTTTTCGCGGCGCGGGACATTGCTGGCCACCGCGGAAGCGCTGGTCCAGGAGGCCGACGCCGGATTTTTCGTGGCCGAGCTCGAGGGGGTCCTCAACGTGGAGGTGAAGGGGGCGTTGCTGAGGCTGGTCCGTCAGCAGAAGCTGGCGCGTGCGTCCTTCGCCGGGCGCTATCTGTACTGTTCCCCCGATACCGCCACGAGGGACGCTCAGCTCACCGCGCGCCGGGTCCGTGACGCGGCGACCCCACTCGGGGGGCGGCTGCCGCACGTCGATGTCCTCCCCGATGAGCTCAAGGCATCGATTGTGCTGTTTTTCAGCCTGCTCGATGAGCAACAGCGACGCCTGTACGCCGGCCTGGAGTCGCTCAAGATGGGCCACGGAGGCGACCAGGCGATCGCCGACCTGCTGGGGCTGGACGCGGGGACCGTGGCCCGCGGGCGGCACCACCTCCTGGACCGCGATGTGACTGTCGAGCGTGTCCGCCGGGCTGGCGCCGGACGCCGACCGGTGGAAAAAAAACGCCAGCGGTCATCGCGCGCATCGACGAGCTGATGACGCACGAGACGGCGGGCGACCCCATGTCCGGGTTGAAATGGACCCGAAGGACCACCGAGAAGATCGCCGCCGAGCTGCAGTCGCTTGGCATCAGCGTGGGCCCACGCACCGTGGCCAGGCTGCTCACGCAGTTGGGGTTCTCCTTGCGCGTCAATCAGAAGAAACGCTCCACTGGCTCGCCGGCACGGCGGAATGAGCAATTCGAGCAAATCGCCTCGCTTCGGGAGCGTTTCGTCACTGACGCGGCGCCGATCATCAGCGTGGATACCAAGAAGAAAGAACTGGTTGGCCACTTCAAGAACGCGGGCGTCGCCTGGAATCGTGCGCCCGTGGTTGTCAACGACCACGACTTCCGGTCCGAGGCCGAGGGGATCGCGATTCCCTACGGCATCTATGACCTGCAGGCCAATCGCGGCACGATGTTCGTCGGCACGACCTACGACACCCCGTCGTTCGCCGTGGACGCCATCGAGCAGTGGTGGCGCACCGAAGGCGCGACGCGCTACCCCGGGTCCCGCGAACTGGCGATCCTCGCCGATGGCGGAGGAAGCAACGGCGCCAGATGCCGCGCTTGGAAGTTCGGGCTCCAGCGCAGCCTCTGCGACCGACATGGCCTGTCGATCACCGTCGCTCACTACCCGCCGGGAGCCTCGAAGTGGAACCCGATCGAGCATCGACTGTTCAGCGAGGTGAGCAAGAACTGGGCTGGCAAGCCGCTCGACAGCTATGACACGATTCTCAACTACCTCCGAACGACGCGCACCTCAACCGGACTCCGCGTTCGTGCTCACCTGGTTCGCCGATCCTATGTGAAGGGCATCAAGATCGCGGCGGCAGACATGAACACGCTGGCTCTGGAGGAGCTCGAACCCCTGCCCGCCTGGAACTACACGCTCCAACCCCGCTGTTGAAAATGGGGAGTTATTCCTGCGCGGACACTAAGCCCAGTCGCGGGCACTCGCGGGGGCCCGATACCCCGCTCCGTGCCCGCCCTTCTGGAGAATACCGGGTAGTATGTGACCTGCCGTGGTAAACACCCCGCCCGCCACGTCGATGGTACCGCTGTTGCTGGTGGCCTATCTCGCAGGCTGTGCTGGCGGCGGTGAGCCCGAGCCGAGCGATGTCGCGTCGCCGGTCGACGCGGCGCCCGACCCCACCGCCGCGCTCAGTGACGCTCTGACCTTCCACGCGTCGTTCGACGACGGCGTCAACGCCGCGTTCGCGTTGGGCGATCCCCTCGTCTACACCGCGCCCTCATATCGCGAACAGGACCAGGCGACGTCAGGCATCGGGAATCCGTCGGTCGACGTCGCCCCCGGGGCGGGGCGCTTCGGCGACGCGCTGCGGTTCACGGCGCGAAACCAGCACGCCATCTTCTATACGGCCGAGCGCAACGTCGCGTATTCGTCGGAGGACTGGAACGGGACCGTCTCGTTCTGGCTCAGCCTCGACCCTGCTACCGATCTCGAGCCGGGATTCTGCGACCCGATGCAGATCACCGACGCCGCCTA
This sequence comes from Vicinamibacterales bacterium, assembly GCA_963662965.1. Classification (GTDB taxonomy): domain Bacteria; phylum Acidobacteriota; class Vicinamibacteria; order Vicinamibacterales; family UBA8438; genus DTWD01. The sequence goes on from OY759970.1 coordinate 3,990,044, forward strand.
CAACGACGCCGCGATCTGGGTCGACTTTACGCCCGAGAACCCGCGTCAGTTTCGGCTGGGTGTGTTCGGCGACCTCGACGTCTGGAATCCCGAAGGTCTCTCACCGGACGACCATCCCGGGTTCTCGGACCGTCTCGTGATCGTTGATGATCCACCGTTTCGGGGCGACCGCTGGACGCACGTCGTCATCACCCACACCGGACTCAATACACCGACGGGCGGCACCGCCAGACTCTACCTGGATGGCGTCCCGCGCACATCCACCGCTGACGGGATTGTCGAGCCGTTTACCTGGGATTCGGCCAACGGCGCCATTCGACTCGGTGTGAACTATGTGGGGCTGCTCGACGAGGTGTCACTGTTCGACCGCGCTCTCACCGACGACGAAGTGCGCGTCCTGTATCACCTTGACGACGGTGTGGCGACGCTCCATCGGAGGTAGCGGAGGCAGCCATGCCACGAAGCGCGACCGTGACCGCCATCATGTTGTCGTTCGTCCCGGGGGCCGACGCGCAGGATCGGATGCCGCCGATCCCGGCGGAGTCGATGACCGCGGAGCAACGGAGCGTCGTCGCGAAGTTCGAGGCTGAACGCGGCACCGCGACCCTTCGCGGGCCGTGGGTCCCGCTGCTGCGGAGCCCGGAGATGCTGCGTCTGATGTTGGACGTGCGGAGTCATGTTCGGGACCGCAGTCTGTTGAGCCCAAGACTTACGGAGCTGGCGATCCTGATAGCTGCGCGCGAGTGGACGCAGCAGTATGAATGGAGCGCCCACGCCGGAACGGCGGAGCGCGCCGGCTTGGAACCCGCGATCATCGCCGCCATCGCCGAAGGCCGGCGTCCGAAGGAGATGGCCGACGACGAGTCGATCCTCTACGACCTGTCTCTTGAGCTCCATCGGAACAAGAGCGTCAGCGATGAGACCTACGCGCGGGCCTTCGCGGTGTTCGGGGAAGAGGGGATCGTCGAAGCGGTCGCCATCGAGGGCTACTACGCCCTCTTGGCGATGGTGATGAACACCGCGCGAACACCGCTCCCCGAAGACAGAACCGCTGGACTGACGTCGTTCCCGCAGTGAGCAAGGCGGCCATGAGGTAACTGAGGTGTGCATATGAGATCGACATCGCTCGTCAGCTGCTGGGCAGTTATCGCGCTGCTAACGACCGCATCGGGTGGTCAGCCGTCGCTCGCGCAAGAGCACGACGTGCCGACGTTCACGGTCGATCCGTCGTGGCCCGACTTGCCGAACAACTGGGTCCTGGGGCAGGTCGCGTCGGTGACCACGGACGGCGGCAATCACATCTGGGTCCTCCATCGACCGCGCACCGTCCCGGATGAGGATCAAGCGAACGCGGCCCCGCCCGTGCTGGAGTTCGACGACGCCGGCACGTTCATCCAGGCCTGGGGTGGTCCGGCCACGGACTACGACTGGCCGGCGAACGAGCACGGCATTCACGTCGATTACCGGGGCCACGTGTGGGTCGGTGGCAACAGCGGGGAGCCGTCGGACGACATGCTGCTGAAGTTCACCGCCGAGGGAGAGCTGTTGCTACAGGTCGGAGGTAGCGGTCAGAGCAGCGGGAACGCGGATACGCGGAACCTGAAGCGACCGGCCGAGTCGTTCGTGCATGAGGCGACCAATGAAGTCTTCGTGGCTGACGGCTACGGCAACCGTCGCGTGATTGTGCTCGATGCGGACACCGGGGCATTCAAGCGGATGTGGGGCGGGTTCGGGAACACGCCGCTCGATGCACCGCCCGACCGCGACGACCGTCGCGGCGGACCCGAGCACTTTGCCACCGTGCACGGCATCGAGGTCGCGAAGGACGGGTTGGTGTACGTCGCCGACCGGAACAACAGTCGGATTCAGGTTTTCTCGAACGACGGGACCTATCGCACGCAGGGCTTTGTCAATCCCGACGCCGAAAGCGCGTCGACGGTGGCCGGTCTGGCGTTCTCGCCAGATCCGCAGCAGCGGTTCATCTACGTGGCCGATCAGGGGAACTCGCACATTCATGTCGTCGACCGCACGACGCTCGAGGTGCTCGACTCGTTCGGCACCACCGGTGAGGCCCCGGGGCAATTCCAGGCGCTGCACCACATCGCGACCGATGGCGACGGCAACATCTACACCGCGGAAGCTCAGCGCGGACGCCGGGCGCAGAAGTTCTCGTTGACGGGAACAAAGGCAGGCGGGCGGTAGTCGAGGAGAGGTAGCGCGCGCGAAGCTACGACTCGGACACGGGCGCTCGCAGGATCTCGATCGACGCGCCAACCCACTGGTCCGGCCCTGGGAGCTCCCAATTCGCGGGACTGGAGCCCTCGATCGTCGGGTGCCGCGTATCCGACACCCCTAGCGCGACCGCGCGCTCGGTCCCATCGCACTGCGATAACGGCGGACCACACCCATTGGTCGGACTCGTAGCGGCGTCGGGAAAGGACACCACGTTGATCCGTGAGGTGGGCGCTTCGTCGGTCAGCGCCACCGACCCGGTGAGAAACGGTTTGATCTCGTCCAGCTCCACAACCACGATTCGCAGCACGCGCGAGCCGTCTTGTGTGGTGGTCACGACAGGGGCCGTCGGTGCGTCCGACGATCCCCGTTGCGAACGTACGACGCCAATCGGGTCGGCGGGGTCGACGTTCGAATACCGCAGCACGACGCCGGCCGCGCCGCGTGCACCCCCCCAGCTGAATTCGGCGGCCGTTTCCGACCCATCCGCGATCCTGTAGTACACCGACAACTGACACGCGGTCCCTCGACCGTCCGCCTGGCAGGTCGTGCCATTGAACCCATCCATTCCAGGAATGGGTGTCCACCCCTCAGGTCCGGATGTATTCGGATTCGCCTGGACGCCGAGGATGGCCACGAGGAGCTCCGCGCTGTCGCTCCCGCTTGGCGGAATGGAAACCGAGAGCGACGTGGCGCCATCGGAGCCAGAGCGGTTGGTTTCGGCCCCCTCGAAGCTCGGAGTCAAGCCGCAACCGCCCAACAGGAGAGTGGTCGCCACGGCGGCGCACCCTCCCAGTGGGCGCAACGACGCTCTATCATCGTGGGCAAGCCACGCTCGAATCGAGCACATCGGGATTTCCCTTCTTGTCCACCTTTGTGTCGCAGGACGCGCCGCCAGTATACCGTGTCGTAACTGCTGCGAAGGCGTAGAATGTGGCGGCATGAGCCAGATCGATCGCGCCAATTCCCTGCCCGTAGCGCTCGTCACGGGTCTGGCCTGTCTCGTGTCAGCCGCAGCCACCGCCCAAGGCCACCGAGCGGAGCAGTCCAACACTCGCCTGGTCGGCACCCACGATCTTCAGGCGCGGTCGGCCTACCAGCCACTTCCGGTGACGCAAGGCGGGCGACGCGTGTTGTATGTGGGCCATCACGCCGGCGAGGCGCTCAATCCGCTCACGAGCGAGATCGAAGTCAACGGGACATCGATTCTCGATGTGACTGATCCGGCCCGCCCCGTCTATCTCCATCACATCCCCGCCACCGGGGGCGCCGAGGGCGCGCAGATGGTGCAAGTGTGCTCCGGCGCCGACCTTCCGGGCGCCGATGCCGATGCGACCTATCTCCTGCGGGCCAATGGGAACCAGAGTCACGAAGTCTGGGACGTGTCAGACCCGTCGGACCCCGCGCTGGTGACGACGGTGGCTCAAATGGGCCGGACACCGGACGGCCGGCAGAACACCCACAAGACGTGGTGGGAATGCGACACCGGCCTCGCGTACTTGGTGGGGACGGTCGATGGCTGGCGTGCGCCTCGTATCGTCCAAGCGTTCGACCTGGCGACCCCGGCCGCGCCGCGTCGCGTTCGCGACTTCAGCCTCGACGGCGTGCAGCCGGACACCAGCGGGCCGGTGCCGGGCGGATCGGGCGTCCATGAAGTGGTACGCGTCGACAATCGGCTGTATGTCAGCTACGGCACGTCTCGGGACGGCGTCCTGCAGATCGTCGATCGGAACAGGTTCCTGCGCGGCGATCCGCGCGCCGCCGCGCCGCTCGCCCCCAGTCCCGCCGCGCTGCAGTTCCCGCAAGGCGGCCGTCTCGATCTTCCGGCGTACTGGGGTGCGCACACCGCCTTTCCGCTCCTCGGCGTGGAGATCGCGGACTACGCGCCGAACCGCGATCAGCGAATCCGAGACTTTGTCGTGCTGGTATCGGAGTCGGTGGCGAATCAGTGTCAGGAGCCGCGTCACGCCGTGTTCTTTGTCGACATCACGGACGAAGCGCATCCGTGGCCGGTGTCGACGTTCCAGGTGCCGGAGGCCGATGGCGGATTCTGTGACCGTGGCGGGCGGTTCGGTTCGCATGGCACGCAGTGGTACATGGGGCCGCCGTTCCATAAGCGGCTCCAGGTGTTCTCATGGTTCAACGCCGGGATGCGTGTGGTCGATGTGAGAAATCCGTTCGAGCCGGTCGAAGTGGGGCACTACATTCCCGCCACCACGCCGAACACCGCCGAACGCTGCGTCACCATCGACGGCGTCGAGAGCTGCAAGACCGCGATTCAGACCAACAACGTGGAGGTCGACGATCGGGGGCTGATCTATCTGGTCGACCGGGCCAACACCGGGCTGCATGTTGTCGAGCTCACCGGTCCGGCCGCCGCGATTGTCGGACGATGAACTGAACGCGCGCCCGCCGGGGCGCGCCTCACCGTTCCCAGGCTGACGGCCCGTCTTCCCACTTATTGTGGGTCAGGCGGACCACCTCTTTGTCCTCCAGCCGGACCGCGTGCAGCTCGCCGTAGGGTTGAGGCTGGAAGATCACCCGCGACAGCGGCAGCTCGTCGTTCAATTTCCCCCGCTCCGACGTGAAGAGCACCCACTGGTCGTCGGGCGAAAACCGAGGATGCATGTCGCGACCGGGACTGCGAGTGAGCCGCTCCAGGCGGCCGGGGTTCCCCTGCGCGTCGACGTCGAGGAGGTAGATCTCGTAATCCCCGTCCCGCAGGGAGCTGAACGCGACCCGGTCGCCCTGTGACGAGAAGGCCGGCATCGTATCGGTTGCGTCATGTCGGGTCAGGCGATGGACGTTGGTTCAGTCGGCGTCCATGACGTAGATCTCGGCGTTGCCGTCGCGCGTGCTCCGGAAGACGATGCGACGACCGTCCGGAGAAAAGTCGGGAAAGGCGTCGTTGGCGTCCGAGTCGGCCGTCACGTTCATCGCCTCGCTGCCATCACTCCGGCTCTTCCAGATGTCGACATCCTCGGTCGGCGCGCCGAACGGTAGTCCCACACCAAAGGCGAGCCACTGACCGTCGCTGGACCAGGAGGGGCCCCAGACGGACACGTCGCCACGGTATCGGGCGGTGTCGGCGCGGTCGAAGACGACGCGTTGCTGCGTGCCGTCGAGACTGGTGACCACGAGGCGCGAGAACGCCTCACTGGTCGCCACCTCGCCGGCCTTCAGGTGGAGCGTCGGCAGATACCCGCGAACCGCCTGTAAGGACAGAGAACGGTCGGGCAATTCGACCAGTTGCGGCGGGTGGAGGAAAAACGCTCCGGGTTCGTCGCTCTCGAACCGGGAGGCTTCGTCGACCGGCCCTGGTCCGTGCGCGATCAGATGGCCCGACGCCGGGTCGTATGCCGGCGCCCAGTAGTCGCGCGCGGTGTCGCTCTCGACCCGCAGGTCGGATCCGTCGGGGCCGGCCGAGACGATCGTCCAGCGGTCGTCACGGCGGACCGTGAAGGCGAGCCGGCCGTCGGGGCCAAACGCCGGCGACAGCGCGGCCGCACCTGGCGCCCCGACCGGTCGAGATCCGGACCCGTCTTCGCGCATCCGGTAGATCCGGGGCTCGCCGTCGCGCTCGGAGTAAAAGGCGATCGACTCGCCTTCCGGCGTCCAGGCCGGGGATCCGTCCCAGCCTTCGTGGTGGGGTCAGTCTCCGGACGCCGGTGCCGTCGGCGTGCATGACGTACAGCTCGCTGGCTTCGTAGGCGTTCGCCGCCGCCGCCGTGGCCGATCCCGCGTCGGACGCGTCTCGGCTACTGGAGAAGAGAATGCGTGTGCCGTCCGGCGAGAAGACGGGGTTGTAATCGCCGGCTTCGTGGCGCGTCAGGTTGATCGGCTCGCCGGGCGCACCAGCGTCGTCGGGCGCGAACGGCATGGTGAAGATATCCGGACTGCCATCTCGAGTGCTGACGAAGACCAACGTGCGACCATCGGGAGAAAAGGTGGCCGCATCTTCCATGACGTTGGTGGCAAGGAGCGGTTGGGGGGCGCCGGGATGCTCGACGTCCAATCTCAAGCGGTAGAGATCCGGGCTCCCGGTGCGCTCCGACGTGAAGACGACCCAGCGCCCATCGGGGGAGATCGCGGCGTTGTAGTCGAGGCCGGGATTCGTGGTCAACCGCCGGGGCGGTGAGCCAGGCTGCTCGAAGAGGTACAGGTCCCAATTGGGCGGCCGGATGCTGCTGTAGACCACCGTTTCCGGATCCGGTTCGATGCCTTGCGCCTCAGGCGCCCGGCCGGTTAGGACCCACACCGCGACGACGGCCAGCACGCCAGCAGCAACGGACGTGATGAGTCTCATGACCTCACCTCCCAGACCTGACCATCATACGCCGAGGCTATAATTCGCCCAGAGCTTTCGACACTGTCGCGATAGCCACACTGACGGAAGGGAGCTTCCCATGGAAGGCCAGAGCGTTTCGCACTATTAGGTGCTGGAGCAGCTCGGCGGTGGCGGCATGGGGGTCGTCTACAAAGCCCTTGACACCAAGCTCGACCGGCATGTCGCGCTGAAGTTCCTCCCACCCGAGTTGACGCGCGAAGACGAGGCCCAGCAGCGTTTCATTTAGGAGGCCAAGGCTGCCTCAGCGCTGGATCACCCCAGCATCTGCACCATCTACGAGATTGACACCACGTCGGAAGGTCAGCTGTTCATCGCGATGGCCTTCTACGAAGGGGAAACACTCAAGACGCGGATCGCGAGAGGGGGCTGCCGGTTGAGAAAGCGCTCGGCGTTGCGATCGAGGTCGCCCACGGGCTGGACGAGCGCATGAGTCCGGCATCGTCCACCGGGACATCAAGCGGGCGAACATCATGCTCACCCGCCGCCACGATGTGAAGATCGTCGACTTCGGAATCGCCAAGCTGATGGGCGTGACCGGGCCGACGCAGACCGGGACCACCCTGGGAACGGTGGCCTACATGTCACCCGAACAGATCGCCGGTGACGATGCCGACCCGCAGAGCGATGTCTGGGCGCTCGGTGCGGTGCTCTACGAGATGCTCACCGGAACGCTGGCATTCAAGGGCGAACACCAGTGGGCGGTGATGAACGCCATTACCAACTATCCTGGGACGGATAAGGATTAGGACATGCCAGCTCCGAGAATGGCGCTCGTCATCTTGCTCTCGTGGAGCCTCTCCATACTTACCACCGGCGCGCGCGTCGACGCGGTCGCCCAGCCGACATCTACCGGTGATCGATCAGGTGGCCTGCGCGAGATCATCCCAGGCCATTACGTGTACATGCACACCGACGACACGCCCGGCGTGTCGTCAACGTTCAATAGTGGGATCATCGTCACCGACGAAGGGGTCGTGGTCGTCGATGCGCTCGGATCGGAAGCCATTGCGCGGCAGGTTCGCGAGGCGATAGCGGGCGTGACAGCGCAGCCAGTCCGGTATCTTGTCTCCTCGACGTTCCATGGCCGGTTCAGCAGAAGAAATGCGGTGTATCGGGACGCCTTCAGCATTGGTCACGAAAACTACCGGGCGGACCTGCTCGGGTTGCTGAGCACTGCGTCGCCGGCCCAACGGGCAGCTCAGTTCCCAGACCAGACGTATCACGATCGCCTGACGCTCTACCTCGGCGGCAAGGAGATCCAGCTTGTCTAATTTGGCCGCGCGCATACGCGGGGTGACAGCATCGTCTTTGTTCCCGCCGATCGCATTGCGTATCTCAGCGAGGTGTTCAACTTTGATGAGTTTCCGTATACGCCCGACAGCTACCTGAGCGACTGGCTGAGCACGTTGGACGCGGCCAAAGCGCTCGAGGCCGACATCTTCGTGCCGGGGCATGGGTTTCTTCCCGCGGACCCCCGCGACACTCGGCCAGGGCTCCGTCGCCATCGACAGATACTGCTGGATGTGCGCGAGGCGGTGCAGCAGCAGATTGATCAAGGTGCGACAGAAGAACAAACGGTTACCAACATCGACCTCCCGCAGTACCGGAGATTCCAGGGCTACTCCCGAGCGATGGAGCTTGCTGCTCGTCGGGTCTACCGAGAACTGACGATCGGCCTCGATTGAGTGTGGGGGAGCCGTCGAGAACAAGCGTGAGCGGAAGGCGGGGTTAGATCCGAACCCGAACGTTCCCGTGACCGAACAGAATCGTACGCACCACCGGCGTAGCCCTCCGCCTCACGATCGCAAAGCGTAGAAGACGGGGTGCCACGACGCGAAATGCGGCCGCGCCCCAGGTGTGACCCATGAGCAGCTTGGGCGGGAACGCCTGCAGCCGCTGAATGTAGGCCACCTCGGGCGTCCGTTCGGCCTCGATGGCCTGCGCGGCCGCATCCAATCTCAGGCGGTCGGGCGTCGGCGTGCTCCGCAGGACCGGTACGAGGTAGTTGGCGGTGACGACCGCGTCGCGCAGCGCGATGTTGATACCCTGTCCACCGACCGGCGACATCGTGTGCGCCGCGTCCCCGATCACGAGCCCCCCGGGCACCGACCACCGGGTGACCCGGTCCGAGACCGCGGACAAGAGGAACGGATGCGTCAGCGACTGGCGGTGCGCCCGCAGGTGGGCTCCGAGATCGGGCGTCACATGGTGTGCCATCTCCTCGACCCACTCGGCGATCCCCCGGTGTCGCAGCTCGCCATAGGTCCCCTTGGTGACGACCCACGCCACCTGGAGACGGTCGTCCGCCGCCCGGTACGCGATCAGGAGATGGGCGCGGCCGATGTAGACACGCAGGGGCGCATTCCCGCGCAGAAACGCCGGGAGCGGCACCTTGCACCAGACGATGTCGACGTCGAGGCCGTGCTTGCGGACCGCGAGGCCGCAGGCCCGGCGGATGGCCGAGCTCCGACCATCGGCGCCCAGCACGAGATCGGCGTGCAGCTCGCGCGCACCGGTCTCGCTCCGCACGATGACCCCCCGGACGCGCCCGTCGACGCGAAGGAGATCGGTCACGGTGACACCGAGCTCCACGCGAAATGTCGGGTAGGCGCGCGCGGCCTGGATCACCGCCTCCAGAAACGGCGGTTGCGAGAGGACGGTGGGGGGATACGGACCAACGAACTCGGACCGGACGCGCAGATGGAATACGGGACGGGCGTTGGCGTAGAGTTCGATCGTCGTCGGCTTGATATGCGGAACGCGAGTGAGGACATCCCCCAACCCCATCTCGTGGAGCGCCATGATCCCGCTTGGAAGCAGGACCTCACCCCGGAACTCCCGGGCGAAGTCACGCTGCCGTTCGATCAGGGTGACCAAGACGCCGCGCGCGGCGAGCAGGTACGCGAGGCTCGCACCGGCCGGGCCGGCGCCGACGACAATGACCGAGCCGGGGGGGCTAGGCATCAGAGGGACTCTACCCGGGCGTTCGTCCGATTGGTTGCTTCATCGTGTCTCCCGGCCGCTACAATAAGCCTGTTCCACGCAAAGGGGCGAGGATCGTAAGGAGCGTCTGCATGACATCACCAGGACGTTCGCTTCGGTGGGGGCTGGCGCTCGTGGCACTCCTGGCGGGCGGGCATGTTGCGGCATCGCAGGCGCCGTCGGACGCCCGCTTGCTGGTCCTGCTCCGGGACTCGAGCGCACTCGCGATCGTCGATCCGACGGATGGGACCATTCTCGGCCGTGTCCCGACGGTTCGCGATCCCCATGAAGTCACGGCGTCCGACGACGGACGCCTAGCGTTCGTCGCCAGTCCCAGCGCCGGGATATCGGTCATCGATCTGGAAACCCAGACGGAGCTGCGCCGTGTGGATACTGGGCGAGGCAGCGAGCCGCACGACGTGCGGTATGCCGGTGGGAAGCTGTACTTCACCGCGGAGGGCTACAAGGTCATCGGCCGCTACGACCCGCAGCGCGACGAGGTCGACTGGCTGCTCGGACTGGGCCAGGACGGCACGCATATGCTTGTCATGAGCGAAGACCTCAACACGATCTTCACGGCGGATCGGTTTTCGAACACGGTGACAGTCGTTGACGACATCACCGCGGGTCCGCCCGACTGGACGGTGACGCCAATTCCGGTTGGCGGCGAGTTTCCCGAGGGCATCGACCTCTCTCCCGATGGTCGCGAGGTCTGGACGGCCACCCGAAACGACGGCGGCGTGTCGATCATCGATGTCGCCACGCAGGCGGTCGTTCAGCGACTCGACCTGAACCTGGAAGACCCCAACCGACTGAAATTCACCCCGGACGGTCGGCGCGTGCTCATCGCCGATGGTCGAGGCAGCAATCTGCTGCTGCTGGATGCCGGCACTCGAACCGAAATCACACGATTTGATCTCGCGCCGAACGCCGTGCTCGTACAACCCGATGGCGCGCGGGCCTACGCCGCGCTGCGGGGGGACCATCGCGTGGCGGTCATCGACCTCGACACGCTCGAAGTGACGTCAACGTTCCCGACCGGCCCCGGTTCCGGGCCCGGTTGCATGTTCTGGCTGGAGACGACATGAGCGCCGGACAGACACGAGTGGACAGGCGACTCGCTCGCGTTGGCTGTTTCCTGGTGGTGTGCCTCGCGCTGGGGTGTGGCGCGCAGGAGCCAACGCCCCAGGCCGAAAACGACGTCGCCGAGATGACGGCGCCGCCCGACGCCGGGGCCGGCACGATCCTGCGGGTCGACTCCCGGCTCGACGCCCTGGTGCCCACCGATGCGCGCATTGAAAAGCTCGCGGACGGCTTCATCTTTACGGAAGGACCGGTGTGGAGTCGACGCGAGTCGCGCCTGCTGTTCTCCGATGTCCGCGGCAACACCATCTACGAGTGGACGGAGGAGGATGGGGTCAGCGTCGTCATCGACCCGGTGTTCGAGGGCGACCGGACCGGGCTGCGGTCGGTCAGCTCCAACGGGTTGACGCTCGACGCGGACGGCCGGCTCGTCATGTGCGAGCATGGCCACCGACGTATCTCGCGGGTGGAAGCGGACGGCACCCGAACGACGTTGGTCGACAGCTATGAGGGCCGCCGGTTGAACAGCCCGAACGACCTCGCCTACGCGTCGGATGGCTGGCTCTACTTCACTGACCCAGGATCCGCCCTGGAGGGGCGCGACGCGTCGCCGTTGCGTGAGCTCGACTTCAACGGCATCTACCGGTTGAGCCCGGACGGCGAGCTCCAGCTCCTCTACCGGGAACAGTCACGCCCGAACGGTATCGCGCTCTCGCCCGACGAAACGATCCTGTATACGGCCAACTCCGACCCGGACCAGAAGGTCTGGATGGCGTATGACCTCGGCGAGGAGGGCGTGTCGAACCCACGGGTCTTCTACGACGTCACCGACCAGGCGGGCGAGGGTGCGGCGGACGGCATGAAAGTGGACACGGCCGGCAACGTCTTCGCCACCGGCCCCGGGGGTGTCTGGGTCATCGCCCCTGACGGCGTGCACCTCGGGACGATCATGCCCGACGAAGTACCCGCCAACGTCGCCTGGGGTGATGATGGGCGGACGCTCTACATGACGGCGCGGACCGGGCTCTACCGGATACGGCTGAGCACCGAGGGCTCAGTTCCGGGGCCGTAGCCCCTCGGAGATGGATCGACCGGGCGGTATCGAAATAAGCGCTTGCGATCGTCATCGCTCTGCGGTATCACCATCGCGTTCGCGTTGGCCCGGGCCGACGGCCGGGCAGAGGGAGAGGAGCTTGCAATGACGACGTTTCCCCGTACCACGGTGGCGATGATGCTCGCGTTCGGCCTGCTCGGCGTGGGAGCGATGTTCGCTCCACAGCCGGGTCACGCGCAGGAGGGGCGGCTGAACAAGATCATCGAAGCGCTCGAGGCGGGAGAGCCCGCCATCGCGAATCAGGAATGGCGCTTCGTCGACATGGAACATTCGGCGTTCTCAGGCGAGCGGATCCAGTCGGTCCTAGCCGAGATGGACCAGGACCGTGACGCCGATGGCCGCATGCGCCTGACGCCGCTCGTGCGGATTCCGCAAGAGGGCGACGAGGACTTCAAGTGGGCCGTCAAGCAGGTCCTCGACCTCGGCGGCTTTGGCGTGATCTTGCCGCACGTCGACACCGGGGAAGAGGCGGTGAGGTTCGTGCGCGCCATGCGCTATCCACCGATGCGGGACTCGGCGCAGCCCGAGCCGCGCGGGGAGCGCGGCTGGGGCCCCGGAGGCGCGATGCGGTTGTGGGGGATGGGCGGCGTCGAGTACCACCGGAAGGCCGACATCTGGCCGCTCAATCCCGAAGGCGAGCTCTTCGCGGTGGCGATGATCGAATCGCAGGAAGCGGTCGACAATATCCGCGAGATCCTGGCGGCGCCGGTCAGCGCGATCATGGTGGTCCCCGGCGACATGGCGATCGATCTGGGCCTGGGGCCCAATCCCTCGGATCGCAATCACGCCGAGGTCGACGAGGCGTTCGCGACGGTGCTGGCGGCCTGCCAGGCGCAAGACCGGGTCATTTGCGGCTGTGGCGATGGGAGCGCCCGACTGCAGCAGCGACTCGACGAAGGGTGGCGGTTCGTGCTCCCGCTCGGCGGATGAGGTTCCATGATGCAGAACACGCTGCGAAGTCACGCGCTCCCGACGCTGTCGATGGTCCTCCTGATCGGAGTGACCGTCGCACTGACGCCGGTGACGCTCGGTGCCCAGCGGCCGGCGGTCTCCGGCCGTACGGCCGGCGTCTCCGCGGGTCACCCGCTGACGACGGCGGCCGCCTTCGAAATCTTGGTGCAGGAGGGCAACGCGTTCGATGCTGGCGTCACCGCGCTGCTCGTCGGCGGCGTCGTCGAGCAGGACCTGTATGGGCTCGGAGGCGAGTCTCTGATCCTGGTCTACCCGGAGGCCGAACGCCAGGTGACCTCCATCGTCGGCCAGGGCTGGGCGCCGAGAGGAGCGAGCATCGAGTGGTATCGGTCGAGGGACAAGGACCTGTTCGGCGAAGGACTCGATCCTGCGGTCGTTCCGGGAGCGCTCCACGGCGCGCTGACCGTGCTCGAGCGGTGGGGCACGATGAGCTTCGAGCGGGTGGCGGCCCGAGCTATCGACTACGCCGAGCATGGGTTCCCACTCCGACCGCTCACGGCGCGCGCCATCGAGGGCAACCGCGAGTTCATGGAAGCCTGGCCCGAGAACCAGCGGTTCTGGTTGAAGCCTGACGGCTCCCTGTACGCGGCGGGCGAGACGATCAAGCTTCCGACGCTGGCCGACACGCTCAAGAAGATGGTCGACGCGGAGCGGGAGCACGCCCATCGTGGTCGCGCTCAAGGGATCGCCGCCGCCCGCGACCGGTTCTACAAGGGCGACATCGCCGAGGAGATGGTGGCCTTTCTGCAGGCGAACGGCGCCCCGTTCGAGTTGAGTGACTTCGCCGAGTTCTACGCCAAGATCGAGGAACCAACCCACACGGAGTACCGGGGTTACACCGTCTACAAGCAAGGGTTTGGCAGTCAGGGCCCCGTCCTGCTCCAAACGTTGAATATCCTCGAGAACTTTGATCTCCAGGCGATGGGACACAACGGTCCTGACTACGTGCACACCGTCATCGAGGCGATGAAGCTGGCGTATGCCGATCGTGACACCTACTACGCCGATCCGGACTTCGTCGACGTACCGGCCACGGGCCTATTATCGAAGGACTATAGCAAGGCGCGTGCCTCGGAGATCGATCCCAGGCGGGCGTCGGTCGCCTTCAAGGCGGGCGACCCGCTGCCGCACGACCCCGACGTGAACGAGTGGAAGTACTTGGTCGCCGACATCGAGGACGGCCAGGCCATCGGTGATGCGTCCGGGTCGTTCGTGCCGTCTGCCGGCGGGTTGAAGGACACGACTCACGTCGCCGTCATCGACAAGGACGGGAACGTGTTCGACAGCACGCCGAGCGGTGGATGGATCGGCGGCGGCGTCATTCTGGGCAAGACCGGCATCGGGCTCAGCACCCGCGGCGAGCAGTTCTGGCTGGACGAGGAACGTGCCAATCAGCTACGTCCGCGGGCGCGGCCCCGCTACACGCTCACGCCGAGCATCGTGCTCCTGGACGGCGAGCCGTTCATGGCGATCGGCACCCCTGGCGGCGACAACCAGGATCAGACTATCCTGCAGGCGTTCCTGAGCATCGTCGAGTTCTGGTCGGACTGGTACCCCAATCTGCACGATGCCATCGCCTGGCCGCGAGTCCGCACGCAGCATCTCCACGGCTCGTTCTGGCCGCATGCCGCCGGTTTCAATCAGCTCGACATCGAATCGACGATCTCCGATGAGGTGGTGCGGGAGCTGCGAAGTCGGGGACACCAGGTCAACGAGGTACCGCTCGTCTCGGGCTGTGCGACGGTGGTGATGATCGATCCGGCCACCGGCAACCGCCTGGCGGCGGCCGACCCCCGTCGCGACTGCTATGCCATGGCCTATTGAGATCCTCTCAGCAGGTGTGACGGTCATCAGGAGGAAACATGAGCGACAAGCAACCGAGTCGGCGGCGGTTTCTACAGAAGAGCGTTGCCGTGGCCGGGTTCGCCGCATCGCCACCGGCGCTGGCATTGGCCGCCGGGGCGCCGGCCCCTGCAGTCGTTGACAGCAATTCCCTCGACGCAGTCCTCTACGGTCGACGCTCTCGCTTCGTGACGACCACCCGCGAAATCGAAGGGCGGAGTCACAGCACGACTCCGCGGATCCGGCCGAACCCGCAACGCCCGAGCGCGAAAACCCCGTTGGCCGAGCTCGACGGGATGATCACACCGACCTCGCTCCACTTTACGACGCAGCACCACTACGGCATTCCCGACATCAACCCGGACGAGCACACGCTGATGGTCGAGGGGATGGTGGACCGGCCGCTGGTGTTCACGATGGCCGAGCTGCGACGGTTCCCGTTCGTCTCGCGGATCTGCTTCCTCGAATGCGTCGGCAACCGGCCGAATCCCCGGGCCGACACGGTGACCGGCACGCATGGCCGCATGGGCTGCAACGAGTGGACCGGCGTCCCGCTGTCGGTGCTGCTCCAGGAGGCCGGGCTCAAAAACGACGCGCACTGGATCATCACCGAGTCGGCGGACGGCGGCCGGCACACGAAGAGCATGCCGCTCGCCAAGGCGCTGGACGATGTGCTCGTCGCCTACGCGCAGAACGGCGAGCCAGTCCGTCCCGACCACGGCTTCCCGTTGCGTCTCGTGGTTCCCGGGTTCGAGGGCATCTACAACGTGAAATGGCTGCAGCGCATCAAGGTCGTCGACCAGCCCTACTTGTCCTTCCAAGAGCATTCGCGGTTCCTGACCCCGAACCCGAAGACCCAGCGCGACGCCTATGACTTTGGCCCGAACTCGGTCATCACACGCCCGTCCGGCTCGCAGCAGCTCCCCGAGCACGGCCCGCACGTCATCACCGGTCTGGCGTGGTCTGGCGGCGGCGCCGTTCGCAGGGTCGAGGTATCCACGGACGGCGGGCGGACCTACGCCGAGGCCGAACTCGCCGGTCCGGTCCTGCCGAAGGCACATACTCGCTTTTATCTGCCGTGGAGCTGGAACGGCGAAGAAGCTGTCCTGCAGTCGCGCTGCCTCGACGAGAAAGGACAGCTCCAGCCGAGCGAGGAGGAGTACGCGCGGTATTGGAATCTCTCACGCGGACAGCTGTACGGGACGGTCCAGAGTCAGCTCGGGTACTGCAATTGGATGCAGCCATGGAGGGTGGGTCGCGATGGCAAGGTCACCAATGGTCTCGCGCCGGTCGACGTGGTCGTCGATGTGCACGGCTAGCGCACTCACACTCGCCGCTGCGATGTTGCCCGCGGCGGTGGTACTCGCGCAGGAAACCTTCTCGCCATCCGGCCTGGGACGTGCTCCGACCGCGGCAGAACTCCGCGACAGCTTGGTCGGGCCCGACGGGCTCGAGCTACCGGAGGGGAGCGGCACTGCCGAGCAGGGGGTGATGGTGTTCGCGCGACGCGGATGCGTGGTGTGCCATGGCCCGACCGGCAGCGAGGGCCCGGCGGTCTCCCTGGTGGGCGGTGAAGTCACGAGCCGTACTAACTATTGGCCGATTGTGCATTGGCCGTTTGCGCCGAGTATCTGGGACTTCATCCATCGCGTGATGCCGTACGACCGGCCGGGAACGCTGACCGTCGACGAGGTATACGCCGTGACGGCGTACTTGCTGCACCGAAACGGCATCATCGAGGAAGCGGACGTGATGGATGCCCAGAGCTTGCCGATGGTGCAGATGCCGCACCGGGCAGACTACCAGCGCCCGGAACAGTGGACGCCGGAGACCCCGCGCGGATTCGAGATCATCCCCGCACGTTGAAACAACAAAAAGGAAGACACCGATGGCGTCATCACGACGACGGTTCATCCAGAGCGCGGCGGCGATTGGCGGTGTGGCCCTGGGGCACGGGGTAAGTGCGGGGCAGGAGCCGGCCCGCCTGCCGGTTCCGTCCGAGCCGGATTCGGTCTCACCCGACGCGTTGCTCGCGCGGCACGCCCGTGAGCACGACCACGCCGCAGCGGTCGCGCCAGGCACCGCCCCCTCCGCCGAGCAGTCCGATCCTCGGATGCCGACGCAGGCGGATGTCGACGAGTGGTACACGACGCGTCGCAACTGGGGCCGCTGGGGTGACGACGATCAGATGGGCGCGATGAATCTCATCACGCCCGAGAAACGCATTGCGGCCGCGGGGTTGGTCAGGAACGGTCGGACGGTGTCGCTGAGTCGTGTCTTCGAGCCGGCGCAGCATTTCGTCCGCAAGAGCGACCGCCCAAACTCGAGAGCGGGTGCGGTCGTCGATTACTACGGCTTCATCTATCACGGCGGGACGGTGACGCACATCGATGCGCTCTGCCATATGTGGGACAACGACGGGATGTGGCAGGGGCGTGACGCGGACGTCGAGGTCAACACGCAGGGCGCGCACTGGGGCGACATCACGGCATGGAGCGACGGCATCATCACGAAGGGCGTGCTCCTTGACGTGACGCGGCATCGCGGCGTGCCACACGTGCCCGCGGATCAGCCGGTGCACGGGTGGGAGCTCGAGGAGATCGCCGAGGCGCAAGGGGTGAGGGTGGAGCCTGGCGATGCGCTCCTCGTGCACAGCGGCTGGGAGGAGTACCAGGAAGCCGGCCGTCCGGGTGGACCGGCGCGTCCCGGGCTGCACCTCTCCTGTGCGAAGTTCATCCGCGACCACGACGTCTCGCTGCTCGGCTGGGATCTCATGGATGCCAGCCCGAGCGGCTACGACGTCGCCTTCGCCATGCACGGCGTCCTGTTCAACTACGGCGTGGCGCTGCTCGACAACGCAGGGTTGGGGGTGATCTCCGCGGCGTGCGTCGAGGAGGGGCGCCACGAGTTCATGTTCATGGCGTTGCCGTTGAAGGTGGCGCGTGGCACCGGGAGCCCGGTCAACCCCATTGCGATGTTTTGATGAGGAAGCTAGAGCTGCTTGGTGTGTCGGCGATATTCCTCGGGTCTCTCGGGGTGGCAGCGCCGGCCGCGGCGCAGTGCGACCCCGTTGGCGACATCCGGTTCATCTGCGACGTCATCGGTCCTGAAGATCTGGCCATTGTGCCGGGTGCGGAGTGGGTGATCGCGTCGGGCAATCAAGAGGGCGGACGGATTCAGCTCGTCAACATCCAAGACAAGACCGCCACCGCACTGTTTCCCGCCGCGAGGCGTCGCGAGCGGCTCGATGCGACGACCTACCCGAGCTGTCCCGGGCCGCTCGATCTGTCCGACCCGGACGCGTTCCGCGCGCATGGCCTCTATCTGGACTCCGACGACTCGGGGGTGCATACCTTGTATGTCGTCCATCACGGCACTCGCGAGTCGATCGAGGTGTTCGAGGTCGACGCCCGGGCGTCGCCGCCCGCGCTCAGGTGGGTCGGCTGCGCCGTTGCCCCGGAAGGGCTCGGCCTCAATTCGGTCGTCGCGTTGCCGGACGGCGGCTTTGCGGCAACCAGCCCACGGACCGGCGACGTCTGGGAGTGGCAGACCGATGCCGGGTGGACGCGCGTCCCGGGGAGTGAAGACACGACACCGAACGGCCTGGAGATCTCACCGGACGGGCAGTGGCTGTACGTCGCCGGCTGGCGCGAGGAGAAGCTGACCCAACTGTCGCGGGGACGGTCACCAGTCGAGAAACGGATCGTCGCGGTGGGATTCCGGCCCGACAACCTCCGGATGTCGGCCGATGGGGCGACCATCTTTGCTGCCGGGCATGGCAACTTCCAGACTCCGCAGGAAACGTCGAACGTCGCCCGGATCGACCCGGAGACACTCGACGTCGAGCGGATCTTCCAGCATCCCCGCATCGACGGGTTCGAGGCGTCGACGACCGCGATTCAGATCGGTAACGAGATCTGGCTCGGCACGAACCGCGGTCGCATGATCGCCTATTTCCCGGCACCCGACTGAAGCCCGTTTCTCTTAGCTGCCGGGTCCTCCTATGAGGGCCATCGTTGTCAAGCTCTTCGCGTTGCACGGTGTGCGATAGATCCTCCGCCGTCAAGATACTGAGCTCGTGCAGGGACTCACACGTCGGGGGATCGCCCCCGACGACCTCCTATCCGTGTGGCGGTATCCGCCAACACCTCATGCCGTTTGCGTGAACGGCTGTCCTGCACATCCAGTGAGGGTACCTCCCTCTGTCAGTTGGGGAGATTGGCCCCAGGACCCGCTCGAGGCACCCGCGTCGGATCGGAGGCGTCGCGCCGCGGCGCCCGTTAGTGCGCGACCGGTTTCAGCACCGCCCCGTCGGGGAGGACGCCGGTCGTGACGTAGCGCCGGAGCGCAATCAGCAGCTTCCGGACCACCGCCACGATGCCCACCCGGCGCGCCCGGCCGCCCGCGGTAGCGAACCGCTGGCGATACCATTACGTCAAGGCGCTCCGCGGCTGATACCGCAACCAGCCCCACGCCAACTGAATCGCCAAGGCGCGGAGCCGGCGATGCGCGGCGCGGCTGATCCCCAGCTCGCGGCGGATCGCTCCACTCGCATACGGCGTCGGCGCCAGCCCGACAAACGCCCCACCTCCCGGCCATTGCGGAACGCCCGCCACGCGAACGCTTTACTCGCCAGCCCCCAGGCACTCTGGTCGATCCCCTGCCGCCGCTGCAGCTGCGTCACGTGGCGCGCCACCGCGGCGGCGACCGCCGCCCACGTGTGCTCAAGTGCCTGGATCTGCCGCGTCAGAAACGCCACCTGCGCCCACGCCGTCGTGAGCCGCGGCTGGAGTCCAGCGGGGAGCGGCGTCCCATGCGGTCCGGACCTGAGATGATCCGTCGCTCGGAGAGCAGTTCGACGCCATCCACCTACGGCAGCGGTAGGCGCCGGCGGGCCACGCCGACGGGTTGTCACCGTGCAGCGGCGTTTAGCGCGAGTAGTTGAGATCGTCAGAAACCCTTGTTCTGACACATCAAACGTCGCGGGGCGAAGGTTAACCGTTCTCTAAGGCAGAGAGGCCCACATTGGGCGAAGACCGGAGGTTTTTGAAACGGCGTCCATGCCATCTCAGCAAGGCCCATCGAACAGTTTTCGTGCTCACTGCTCGGCTCTTGGACCGCCAGTTTTCGTGCTGCAAGGAGAGGGACGCTGAGAAAGCGACCCGATTCGGTCCGTTTCCACCGCTACCACTTCATCTGGAACGCCAACCGCGACAGGCGCGCCTGCAAGATGAACCGGGGTCGTCTCGGATCGGTCGAGCGTCGGAATGTAGTGCGCCCACTTCAGCTCGAGGTTCGCGACGTTGCCGGTGTCGATCTCGTCGAGCCGGCTAAAGCGCTGGCTGTCCAGCGTGCCGGAGTACATCAACCAGTTGTGCGGCTCGTCGGCGGCGTTGACCAGACGCTCCCAGGTCACCGGCGAGAACGGCGGCATGGCGCCGCCGGGTCGCGACTCCTGCCCGGTCGCGAGTGAGACCGAGGCGAAGAGCGCGACGAGCAGGACGCCGTGTCGTGTCATCTTCACTGGCTACTCCCCGATGTTGTGGGTGCTCAGAAATCGCTGGATGGTGGTGTAGACGCGGAGCATGTCGTCATCACTGAATCCGCCGTGCCCCCCGCCCGGAACCGTCACGAGCTCGTTCGGGACCCCCTCGGCCTCGAGCGCTTCATGGAGCTGGGTGGCGTGCTTGTACGGGACGATCGGGTCGACGTCGCCATGAATTGTCAGCACGGGTGGGAGTCCCCGGCGCACATACGTCGTCGGCGAGACCCGCTTCGCGACGTCGTCGCGGTCGGCCCGACTGCCGAGCCACGCCTCGGTGAAGTTGCCGGACACGCCCGGCGTGTCATGCGCCAGGTCGTAGACGTCGGTGATGCCGTACCAGTTGATCACCGCCGCCACCTTCAGCTCGGCCATCGAGGTATTGCCGGTGGTCCAGCTTCGGCGCCGGTCGCCGGGACATTGCCGGTCGAGGCCGGCCGACGCCGGCACGAAGCCGGTCGTCAGCGAAAGGTGGCCGCCGGCCGAATTTCCGGTGACGACGATCGCATCGACGTCAAAGTTGTATTGCTCGGCGTTCCGGTAGATCCACCGTAGCGCGCAGCGGCAATCCTCGACCGCCGCCGGCGCATGGGCGTCATCGGCCATCCGATATTCGACGTTGACGATGGCCCATCCCATTTCCATGTACGGCAGGAACGTCAGCGCGGAGGCCTCCTTCGAGCCGTTGGTCCAGCCGCCGCCGTGGATGTACATCAGCGTCGGCGTCGGGGCGGCGGCGCCCCGCGGCTGATAGACATCGAGCTTGAGTTCGACGCCACCGGCTCGGAGATACGTGATATTCGACACGAGGCGGTAGCCGTTGGCGACGCGCACGAACTTGGTGGCCATCGCATCCAACTGGGCCTCCGCCGGGGCTGGTGCGCCGATCCCGAGAACGGTCGCCAGGCTGATGATGGTCGCGGTTGAGCGTGTCATGACAGATACCTCGCTATTTCTAGGGAACCCGAGTCCGGCTCGGTCCGCCGCCTGATGGGTCAGGTTACACCGTCATCGATGCCGGTGTGTACGGATTATTGCCAGGGTATGCTGCAAGCGCGGTCCTAAGCCACGGCGACAGGCACGGCAGTGCGTTGAGGGGAGTAAGGACGCAATGAGCGATCACGAACAGAAGTCGGAGCTCAGTCGAGCGCCCAAGCTGGGGACTCTCGTGATTTTTCAGTCGATGGTCTGGGCCGGCGTCATGGTGGCGACGTCAGCGTCGCTGAGGGGGACGAGGGTTGATTCGAACGTTCCGGAGTGGTTGAAGGCCGGCTAGTTCGTGTTGACGATGCTGCCGCTAAGTCTTCCTGAAGCTCCGGCGGTCTGTGCGCGCCGAGTTGGCCTGCATCGGGCGGTTCTTTTTCAGTCGGGGCTAACTGCTCCGAACCCCGTCGTCGCCGTCGCGTGGGGACCCCGAGCTCGGCGCCTTCAACCAGCGGTATGTCGAGCGCGCCCCTGGCTCACCTTGATGCATACTGTTCCCGCGGTGCTCTGTGCCGTGCTCGGGCCGCTGCGGTTCATGTCGCCGATTCGTCGGCGCTGGACCGCGAGTCACCGCGCCTCGGGGCGCGTGTTCCTGGTGATCGCGATGTTCTCCGGGCTCGGCGCGATCCTGATGGGGTTCATGTTCCCGGTCTGGGGGCTGACGCTCAACCAAGGCATCACACTGGCCGCAGGTGTCTTCATGCTCTTCGCGTTCGTGAAGGCCTTTACCCACATCCGCGCGCGTCAGGTCGCGCGGCACCGCGAATGGATGGTCCGGTGGGTTTGCGGCCGGTCTCGGCGTCGCCCTGTTTCGAGTCCTGCTGAACGAAGTCCTGGTCCCCTCGGGCGTCGATTTCACCACCTCGTGGAACATCGTCGTGGCGATCTCGTTTCCGATCATCGTGGCGGCGGCCGAGCTCTGGATCAGGGCCACCCGGCCGAAGGGGAGAGCAACGGCGCCGGTCGCGGCCGAGATCTCCCCTGCCGTCGGCTAGTCTCCGTTCCTCCCCGCCAATCAGCCCTGTCTGAAATTAATCTCTCGACCCCATGAAGAACCGCAAGACGTACCAGAACATCAGCGCCACTGAGGCGAAGAGCGTCAACGCCGCCGCCACGTACCGGTCCTCCGGGAAGTGGTGGATGACGTTCGAGGTGTCGTAGAGGATCGCGGCGCCGGCTATACCGATCATCGCGACCGAGAACCAGGTGCCAAGCTCGAAGCCGAAGAGGACGGCCGCGACGATCGCCACGAGCGCCAGCACGCCGACCCACCGGAGCATCGCCCCGAGGAACGAGAAGTCCTTACGCGTCCAGAACGCGATCGCCGTGAGGGCGCCGAATCCGAGCAACGTCACCGTTGCGGCGCTTTCGATGACGCCGCCACCGGCATACGTCTGCGCGATGTAGAGCATCGGCACGAAGATCACCGCTTCGGCGACGACGAATCCGGTGAGCGCCATGTATTGGGTACCGATCGACGTCGACTGATGGGCCGCGCGCGTCGCCAGCCAGCTCACCACCACGAATCCGCCGAGGACGAGCAGCCAGCTCACGCCGAGCATCGCGCGGGCCATCACCTCCGCCAAGCCGGTGGTGAAGAAGAAGACCTCGACGAGAATGAAGCCGATAATCGCCGCGAATAGATGGTTGTAGGTCCGCGTGATGAAGATCGCGCGCTGGTCGACGCCGAGCATCTCGACCGGCGTTGTTGTGTAGGTGGTGCTGTAGCTGCGGTTCATAGCGTTCTCCTGTATTCAGAATAGATCACGCGTCGGGCCATGTCAGATTGACACTCCGCGGACGTTCCTCGGATACTGACCTGACGCATCTGATGGTTCAACCGAAAGCACCGGCGGTTCTGCTAGTTAGCGCCGTTGTCGCGCTCTCGTTCGGTGTCGACACGGCGGATGCGCAGGGGGTCTGGCAGCGGGCGCTCGTCAACCGCTACTGCGTCACCTGCCACAACGGACAACTCGAGACGGCCGGGCTGGCGCTCGACCGTCACGACGTGGCGCGTGTGGCAGATGCCCCGGACGTGTGGGAGACCGTCGTTCGGAAGCTGCGCGCCGGCGCGATGCCACCGTTGCCGAGACCAAGACCGGACGCGGCCACCTACGACCGATTCATCCGGTATCTAGAGTCGGAGCTTGACCGTGCGGCCGCTGCCGATGTTAATCCCGGGCGGACCGAGGCCTTTCATCGTCTTAATCGGACCGAATACCACAATGCCGTTCGAGATTTATTAGACCTTGAAGTCGACGTATCAGAATTACTTCCGGCGGATGGTGCGAGTTACGGTTTTGACAACATCGCTGGCGTGCTCGGTGTTTCGCCGACGCTGCTCGAACGGTATTTGGCGGCGGCACGAAAAATTAGTCGGATTGCGGTGGGGAGACCAGTGCCATCGGCCACCACGGAAACGTTTCGTGTGACCAATGATCTCTCGCAAGATGATCGGGTCGAGGGTATGCCGTTCGGTACGCGGGGTGGCGCCACTTTTCGTTATAACTTTCCACAAGACGGTGACTATGTTGTCCGGGTGATTCTGGCGCGGGGCACCGGTGGTTCACTCGCAGCATTTAATGTTCCGCATACTCTCGAAGTCAGTCTCGATAATGAGATTGTTCAGTCCTATACCGTGGGCGAACCACCACCGGCGAATGAGCCACGGGACAGTGAGGCGTATCGAGACTGGCGTGCACGACAGCGCGCTGTCGATCGGGACTGGGAATTTCGAGCGCCGGTTCGCGCAGGTCCCCGGGATATCCAGGTGACCTTCGCGCGGCGGACATGGGCGTATCCCGAAACGGTGCGCGAACCATATCTACGGCCGTATGTCGCCGTCGATACGCGTCATCAGCCGTATCTCGGACGGATCACCATAACGGGTCCGTACGATACGAACGGTGGCCCCCCGGTTGAGCCGACGCCGAGTCGACGCCGAATTTTTGTCTGTGAGTCATCTGAGATTGACTCGACACTGGAGCAAACCGCCTGCGCTGGAGAAATTTTGTCGAAACTTGCGCGGCGTGCATATCGTCGGCCGGTGACGAGTAGCGACGTAGAGGTTCTGCTCGGATTTTTTGAAGACGGACGAGCTGAAGGGGGTTTTGACGCAGGTATTGAACTTGCGTTGCGATGGGTGTTAGCCAGTCCGGAGTTTGTTCTTCGTGTCGAGCGAGACCCGGACGGACTCGCGGCCGGTACAAATTACGAGATCACTAATCTAGAGTTGGCCTCGCGGCTCTCGTTCTTCTTGTGGTCCAGTGTGCCTGATGATGAGTTGATCGACCTGGCGGTTGCGGGGCGGCTAAGTGATCCGGCTATTCTCGAACGTCAGACGCGTCGCATGCTCGCCGACGACAGAGCGACTGCACTGGTTACAAATTTTGCTAACCAGTGGCTCTATCTGCGAAATGTCCCGGCTGTGTACCCGGACGAGGACCTGTTTCCACATGTGGGAGAGGCACTGCGGCAGGCGATGCAGCGGGAAACAGAATTATTTGTCGAAGATATTTTTCGTCGCGACCAGAATGTAATGGAGTTATTGACGGCGGATTACACGTTTGTCAATGAGCGGTTGGCGCGGCATTACGACATTCCACATGTCTATGGGAGTCATTTCCGGCGCGTGTCGCTCGACCGGTTACCGAATGATGCACGGCGTGGTCTCCTCGGACATGCCAGTATTCTGGCGGTGACGGCGTATCCGAACCGCACGTCTCCGGTTTTGCGCGGAAAGTGGGTATTAGAGAACTTATTGGGCACGCCCCCAGCGTCTCCACCGCCGGATGTGCCCTCGTTAGAGGAAACGACTGACGATGGTGAGGTGTTATCGATGCGGGAGGCCACGGAACGCCACCGGGCGAATCCAGCGTGTGCGAGTTGTCACCGACTGATGGATCCTCCCGGGTTTGCACTTGAGCAATTCGACGCGGTGGGTCGATTTCGAACCCATACGGCAGCGAATACGCCGGTCGATGCGACGGGCGAGTTGCCGGATGGCACGCAATTCGACGGTGCATCTGGTTTACGGAACGCGTTGGTTTCGAGTCCTGGACGTTTTGTCGGCACACTGACGGAGAAGCTCATGACCTATGCCCTCGGCAGAGGGTTGGAGCACTACGACGCGCCGACCGTGCGGGGCATTCTGCGAGATGCGGCAGAAGAAAATTATCGTTTCTCATCGATTATTCTTGGCATCGTCAAAAGTCCACCGTTCAGAATGAGGAGAACGGAGTCATGAGTATTTCGAAGAAAGCCCTCGCGCGTCGGACCGTGTTACGTGGTGTGGGTGCGGCGCTGGCGCTACCGATGCTCGACGCGATGGTGCCAGCGTTGTCTGGTATTTCCGGTCGGGCGGCTGAGCCGGTCCGGCGCCTGGGTTGGGTCTATTGTCCAAACGGTATGGCGATGGATGCGTGGATGCCTGCTGCAACGGAGTCGCTTGAGTTATCAACGACACTGAGCCCGCTTGCACCGTACCGTGAGCAGACGGTGGTGGTTAGCGGGCTGGCACAAGGCCAGGCTGAAGCGCTTGGTGATGGGAACGGCGAGCACACACGAGCGACCGCAACATGGTTAAACGGCGTGCATCCGCGTGAAACAGAAGGCGCGGATGTCCGCGCTGGAAAGACAGCTGATCAGATTGCTGCGGACCAACTTGGGCGCACCACGCCGCTCAGTTCGCTAGAGCTGGCCATTGATCAGGACTTTCTTGTTGGGAGTTGCGATAACGGGTACAGCTGTATCTACATGAACACCATTGCGTGGCGGGATGCCACGACGCCACTTCCGATGCAAAACAATCCGCGCGTCGTTTTTGAGCGACTCTTTGGTGACGGTGGTTCTACGGCCGACCGGCAATCGGAATTTAGAAAAGATCGCAGCATTCTCGATGCCATTACGCGTGACTTGGCGCGGTTGCAGCGTGACGTCGGGGTGAGTGATCGGGCTCGTGTTACCCAGTACCTGGATGCTGTTCGTGCAATTGAACGTCGTATTCAACTCTCCGAACAGAACGATACGGAGTTGCCTGAACTCGAGCGCCCTGTCGGCATTCCGGAGTCCTATCAGGAGCACGTTGAACTGATGTTTGACCTGATGGCCTTGGCGTACCAGGTTGATAAAACCCGAGTGTTTACGTTTATGCTGGGGCGTGAGTTGAATGGGCGCGCCTATCCGGAGATCGGTATTCCTGACTCACACCATGGATTGTCACATCATCGTTACGACACGGAAAAACTTGCGCAACTCGCCAAGATCAACACTTACCACGTGTCCCTGTTTAGGCACTTTCTTGATGAGCTGGCGAATACCCCGGATGGGGATGGGTCGCTTCTGGACCATTCGTTGCTCATGTATGGCGCGTCGTTAAGCGACAGCAATAAACATCTGCACTTTGACCTACCGTTGTTGTTGGTTGGTGGGGGTGCGGGGCAGCTCAAAGGCGGACGTCACCTCCAATACCCGCGCGATACGCCAATGACGAATCTGCTCGTGAGTCAGCTCGATAAAGCGGGCGTTCGACTTGATGACGGTTTGGGAGACAGCACTGGGCGGCTTGTGGAACTGGCACCCCTGGGAAACGTCTAACGAGTGTGAATACAGAGGCTGAACGAGTGCTATATCCGCTTGTTGGTCGACCGTCGTGGTGCCCTACAGCTATAGCGAAACGCACCGCGGTCAGTCTGCTGGCTATTGGCGTTGTTCATGGTGTCACAGACGCTTCCAGCGCACAGTCAGTGGTTACCGACAGTTTTGAAGCTGATTCAGGGTTACACCGTGCGGCGCATCTCGGGGATGACATATCGCTTCAGCGGGAACTCGATCAAGGCGTCGATCCAAACACGACGAATCGTTTCGGTGTCACGCCCTTGGCCTTGGCCTGTACGGGCGGCCATGTCGCAACTGTCAAACTGCTGTTGGAGTCAGGTGCCGACCCCAATCATGCCTCGCCAACGGGCGAGACGCCATTGATGGTCGCCGCGCGCACTGGTGTCGTCGATAGTGTGGTGTCTTTGCTGGATCACGGCGCCGACCCGTTGGCTCGCGAAACCTGGATGGGACAGACCGCGTTGATGTGGGCTGCTGCCGAACGTCATACCGATGTCATTGCACCACTGGTTGAAGCTGGGGCTGAAGTGGATAGTCGCACGGATGCCGGATTTACGCCGCTGATGTTTGCAACACGCCTCGGACACATTGAGACGGTGGACGCGTTGCTTGATGCGGGAGCGGATATTCAGCAGACGCTTTCGGATGGCACCAGTCCGCTGGTAGTGGCCGTGATTAACGCGCACTATGATTTGGCGGTTCGCCTGTTGGAACGTGGTGCCGATCCGAATGCCTCTGAACAGGGTTGGACGGCTCTACACCAACTTGTGTGGACACGACGACCGAATACGAACAAGAACCAACATAATCCATCCCCGCGGCAGAGCGGACGGGTGACAGATCTCGAGCTGGTCAAGGCGCTGGTCGCACACGGGGCAGACGTCAATGCGCGGCAAACAAAGGAACCGCAGGATGGGTACCGGAATATGCTGAACCGTATTGACGCGACGCCATTTCTTTTGGCGGCCAAGGTCGTTGATCTCGACTTAATGGAGCTCCTTCTTGAATTCGGGGCCGACCCGATGTTGACGAATGAGGATGGCACGACCGCGCTGCTTGTCGCGGCTGGAATTTCAGTGTGGCCGAATGAGAGTGCTGGGAGTAAGGAAGAAGCGCTTGAGGCTGTGAATGTAATGATTGAACTTGGGGATTCGGTGACCACCGTGGATGATAACGGCGATACAGCACTGCATGGTTCTGTCATGCGAGGCTCGAAGGAATTGACATCGTTTCTGATTGAGCAGGGAGTCGAACTGAATCATGTCAACGAGCGTGGTTGGACCCCGTTAACAATTGCCCAAGGTGTGTTCTACGGAAACCTCGGCCGACGGTTTCCTGAGCTGGAAACAATGTTGCTCGATCGCGGTGCAACCTCGCCTCCTCAACCTGAACTACCGAAGTAGAAACCGTATGCGATATACGGCTACCTTGATGTCGTCGCGTCGATGAAATGTGTGGCTGAATGAGCAAGTGTTGCGACGTGTCGCGATTGTGGAGGACAAGATGTCGCCTAACCGTCGAGAGTTTCTTAAGACGACAGGCGCTGTCGGTGCCGCGGCGGTGACCGTTGGTGGTTCCCGTCTCAGAGGCGCTCGGCGACAGTCGCTCATAAATCAAGAGCTACGGAGCGTTCAGACGGCTGTTCTTGATATTGGTTACGAGGAGAGCGGGGACGGATCCGGGTTCCCGATCATTCTGCTCCACGGGTTTCCCTATGACATTCGGTCCTGGGACGGCGTGGTGCCGCCGCTCGCTGAGGCTGGTTACCGTGTATTAGTACCGTATCTTCGCGGTTACGGCACGACGAGGTTTCGAGATCCTGATGTTCCGCGGATGGCGGAACAAGCGGCCATCGCTCAGGATGTCATCGACTTCGCCGATGCGCTCGAATTAGAACGGTTCGCGACGGCTGGATTCGATTGGGGCAATCGGGCTGCTTGCATCACCTCTATTCTTCATCCTGAACGGGTACGTGCCCAGGTCGCCATCGGCGGGTACTCGGTTCAAGACACGGTGTCGCCGTCGAGGCCATCATCTTCTGCAGCGGGAGAAGCGCGGCTCTGGTACCAGTGGTATTTCAATACGGAACGCGGGCGGGCCGGGCTCGAGGTCAATCGGCACGGCATTGTGCGCTACCTGTGGGAGACTTGGTCGCCAACGTGGGACTACACCGACGCGGTCTACGACCGGTCGGCCCCGGCGTTCGACAACCTCGATTTCGTCGACGTGGTGATTCACTCGTATCGGCACCGCCACGGCTACGTGGCGGGCGAGGATCGCTTTCTCGCCGTGGAGCGTCGGCTGGCCGAGCGGCCGCCGATCACCGTCCCGGCGATCGTGCTGCGTGGCAACGACAGCGGATTCGGTCGTCCGTCGGCGGATCCGTCGGGCGACCAGCGACGGTTCACCAATCTCGTGGCGCGCCGCATCATCGACGGCGCCGGCCACGACCTGGCGCCGCAACGTCCCGAGGCGGTGTCGGACGCGCTGCTCGAGCTGTTGGCATAGCCGTCGAGGGCGCGCACGGCGCACCCTCGCGCGCTATACTCGCCCCTTCTTTCAAGAATCAGGAGAGAGACATCATGAAGCGCTCATCAAAGATGGCCTTCGGGCTTGTCGCGGTCGGACTTCTTATCATGCAGCCGCTCTCCGGCGCGTCTGCGCAGGGTGGCTGGACGACGTTGTTCGACGGATCCAACCTCGACAACTTCAATCCGATTGGCAACGCCAACTGGGAGATCGCCGACGGCGCCGTCGGAGCCAATAGCGGCGGTGGCTTCCTGGTGACAAAGGAGTCGTACGGTGACTTCGAGCTGACGCTCGAGTTCTGGGTCGACGAGCCGGCCAACAGCGGCATCTTTGTGCGGTGCGCCGATCCGTCGAGTGTCACCGACCGGAACGCGTACGAAGTGAACATCTACGACACCCGGGCCGACCAGACCTACCGCACCGGCGGCATCGTCCATATCGCCGCGCCGAACAGCGTCGTCATGACCGGCGGAAAGTGGAACAGCTACGAGATCACGGCGCAAGGCTCGCGGCTCATGGTCACGTTGAACGGCGATGAGATGGTCGATGTCGAAGATTCGCAGTTCGCCAGCGGACCGATCGCGCTGCAGTACGGCGCCGGCGTGGTGAAGTTCCGCAACGTTCGTATTCGTGGGCTTTGATTAGACGGGGCTGGCTGCCCCGAACCCCGCCGCCACCCGTCTGAACGAGGTGAACATGACTCGAGTGGCGCTCGCGCTTGTTGTCGCCGCGGTTCCCGTTGGGGCGTTCGCCCAGGAATCGTTCGAGCTCGGACCTGACTCGCAACGCCAGCCCGGGGTGCCTCGGGGCGAAATTACCGAGCACCGGTGGGACGCCAGCACGGTCTACCGGAACACCGAGCGCGACTGGTGGCTCTACGTCCCGGCGCAATATGACGGCGAGACCCCGGCTGCGCTCATGGTGTTTCAGGACGGCGCCAGCTACGTCGACGAGACCGGCGACATTCGCGTCCCGGTGGTCTTCGATAACTTGATCCACGCGGGGGAGATGCCGGTCACGATCGGCATCTTCATCAACCCTGGGCATTTCACCGATGACCCCGTCGACGCCTCGGGCTCACCGTACCGGGCGCGGAACCGCAGCGCGGAGTACGACACGCTGTCGGACCAGTATGCCCGCTTCGTAATCGACGAGATCATCCCCGAGGTCCGCAAGACCTATCGGATCACGGACGACCCAGACGGATGGGCGATCGGCGGCATCAGTTCGGGCGGCATCTGTGCGTTCACCGTCGCCTGGGAGCGTCCCGACAAGTTTCGAAAAGTGGTGAGCCACGTCGGCAGCTTCACCAATATTCGCGGTGGACACGTCTATCCTGATCTCGTGCGTCGCAGCGCGCCGAAGCCGATCCGGGTGTTCCTGCAGGATGGCTCACAGGATCTCAACATTCGATTCGGGAATTGGTGGCTCGCCAACCAGCAGATGGCGAGCTCGCTCGAGTTTGCCGGCTACGACTTCAAGACGGTGTTCGGCGAGGGCGGGCACAATCTCGAACACGGCGGCGCGATTTTTTCCGACACGATGCGCTGGCTCTGGCGCGACTACGACGCGAAACCGTGATCTAGAAGACTGTCGTCGTCGCTGGTCGGCGTCCACCCATCAGACATGTCGCTTGAGCCGGGATCGACGGTCGGGTCGTACGCGGTCACGGGCCATCTCGGCACCGGCGGGATGGGCGAGGTCTACCGCGCCCGCGACACCAAGCTCGACCGCGACGTCGCGCTCAAGGTGCTTCCCGCCGAGCGCGACAATCTCCCCCCGAGCTGGACGCCCGACGGGCAGCAGTTGACCTATCTCTCCAATGCCGACGGGGCATACAGCTACTACGTGGCGCCGTTCGATGGAAGCCGCGCCCCCGACGCGCTCTTTTCCGATCCCCCTGGGCGATGCTGCTTTCGGGCCGTCTGGTCACCCGACCGGGAACACCTGGTGTATACCCACGAAGGTTCGGGCCTCGACGTCTGGATCCTGTCACGCGACCAGGCCCCGGCGCCGTTGATTGCCGGCCCGGCCAACGAGCTGCGGCCGGCGTTTTCACCCGACGGTCGATACCTCCTCTATGAGTCGGATGAATCGGGCCAGGTCGAGATCCACCTCCGGCCCTTTCCGGATATTGAATCGGGCCGCCTGCTGATATCGGAGTCCGGCGGCACAAGACCGAAGTGGAGTCGGGGCGGCCGCGAGATCTTGTACGCGACGCCTGAGGGGGTGATGCAGGTGCCGCTGTCGTACGATGATGGCGAACCAGCCGGTCTCACCGCGGGCCGGGCGACGATGCTTGTCGAGCTCGAAGGGATCGTCCGGTTCGATGTCTCGGCGGACGGCGAACGGCTGGCGTTCGAGCGGCAGCCGGTGGAAACGGCGGCCCGGGAGATCCGTGTTGTCCTCAATTGGTTCGAGGAGCTGAGGCGCCTCGTACCGGTGGAGTGACCATGGTGGGGAGAACACGATGAGGACGCAACGTCCGGTCGACCGCCGAGCCTTCCTCGCTGGATCGGCCGGCGCCATGGGAGCCGCTCTTTTCGGGCGGCTGCCGCTCGGCCTGATGGCCGAGCAGGGGGCGCCGCCGGCCGCGCAAGGCTGGGACAGCGGGCAGGTGCGGCATCTCCTCCCGCAGGTCAGCGACTCGCGAATGCTGATCAAGGCGTCGTTCAATCGCCCGCTGTCGGCCGCGCCGACGCTCCGGGTCGGCACGGGGGAGGTCACCGGGCGGATGAACGACACCGCGGGCGAGCACTGGCAGTTCTACGCGACCGATCTCGAGCCCGGGCGGACCCACGCGCTGTCGCTCAGAGGGAGCGGCGGTGACTCGCTGTGCGAGCCGTGGTCGCTCGCGACGTTTCCCGCATCCGATGCGCGACCCGAGCGATTCCGGATGCTGTTCTTCACCTGCGCCGGCGGCCCGGGCGGGACGTATGGCGGCATCGGCGAGCGGAGCGGTTTCCTGCCGACCGCCATCCGCAATCGTCTGCTCCGGCGTGCGTTGTCGTTCGAGCCGGACGCCGCCGTCGCCAATGGCGACCATATCTACTGGGACCTCCACACCTGGCAAGGCGACGGCGTCGGCCAGCTGAGCGCAAGCGGCCAGCGCTCGAACTTCGATTTCTCCGGCTCGGTGTTCAGCGCGAGCAACGAGGCGGCGATGAAGGCGGCGGCCGGTCCGCAGATCGTCCCGGTCTATGGCACCGATTTCCGGTCGACGCCGATCTTCTTCCTCCAGGACGACCACGACCACTGGGAGAATGACGCGGCGAGCGACGAGATCGTGAACTTTCCGATCCCCTGGTTCCAGTTGCAGCTCGCCCGCGCCACGCAGCAGCTCTACTATCCCGAGTTTCTCCCAAATGCCGATCGTCCGGCGGGGCTGCCGTGGTCGGGCGTGAGCGACCGCGGCGATCTGTCCGAAAGTTTCGGCACGGTCCGCTACGGCAATTTGGCGGAAGTCGTGCTGTACGACGTGCGCCGGACGATGACGCTCAACGGCCCGACCGCGGTGTTCGTCGATTCCGAGGTGGAGAATTGGCTACTGGAACGGACGCGGTCGAGGGAGGTGCGACACCTGGTGCACGCGCCGTCGAATCCGTTCGGATGGAGCGCCGGCAAGTGGGGCGAGTGGTACCCCGACATCCTGGACCGGAATGCGGGTGCGCTCACGACAGCTGTCTCGAAGCCGTATTGGCAAGAGGGGTGGCTGGCGCAGCACGACCGGTTGATGGCGGCGATGTCGGCGCAGCCAGGCCGCGCCCCGCTGGTGATCAGCGGCGACCTCCATGCCATCGGCGTCGGGCGCATGCATCGCGCCGGCTCCCTCGATTTTGGGGGGCGCCCCGTCACGACCGTGCTCAGTGGTCCGGTCGGGACCTCCATCCGCGGCTTCCCATCGGTGGTCCGCGGGATTGGCGCCACGATCCCCGAGCACCTCGACATGGAGGAATCGGTTGCGCCGATCGAGGACCACGGATTCACGATCGTCGACTTCTTGTCCGACCGAATCGCGCTCCGGCAATTCAAATGGGACGTCGACCGACAGCCGCTCGACGCGATCGACACGCTGGAACCGTTCTATTCGACCGAATTGAGCACGTAGTACGCGATTGTGGGATAATTCCCCAACATCAGAAGTGTGGCCATAACCAGACCCCGCGTTGCGGGACGCTATTCGACGAAGGACGACTCGATGACCTTCAGGAGAACCGTTTTGAAGACCACACACCCGCTTGCCGCCCTCGTGTTGGGCTCGGCCGTGCTCATGCTCCCCGGAGCCGCATCTGCGCAGACCGCCACGGCGGGGCCGACGTTTGCCAAGGATATCGCGCCGATTCTGTACGAGTCGTGCGTCAAATGCCATCGCCCGAACCAGATCGCGCCGATGTCGTTGATCAACTACCGCGAGGTCCGGCCGTGGGCCCGCTCGATCAAGAACAAGGTCGAGACGCGGGCGATGCCGCCGTGGCACCTGGATCGCCGCATCGGGATTCAAGACTTCCAGAACGACCCGTCACTGACGGATGAGCAGATCGCGACCATCGTCGCCTGGGTCGACAGCGGGGCGCCCGAAGGTAATCCGGCCGATACCCCGACGCCGCCGCAGTTCGCCGACGCCGATGCCTGGCAGATTGGCGAGCCCGACCTGATTGTCCGGTTCCCGACCTACACGGTGCCGGATGCCGGTCCCGACATCTTCGGCAACCTGTTCACCGACATGAATCTCGAGGAGGACCGCTACATCACCTCGATTCAGACGAAGCCGATCGGCGACAAGTCACGTCAGGTGGTGCACCACGCGCTGTCGTATGCCGTCGAGCCGAGCGAAGAGGGCGAATCAATGGGCGGCGGGATGTTCCTCGTCGAATACGCCTCCGGCAAGCAGGCGGAAATCTATCCGCCCGATTCCGGGCTCCTGGTGCCCGGCGGCAGTCGGGCGCGGCTGAGCTACCACCTCCACTCCGTCGGCGAGGAGATCGACGCGGAAGTCGAGCTCGGTATCAAGTTCCTTCCGAAGGGGACCGTGCCGACGCACATCCGCTACTCGAAGCAGCTCGGCGGCTCGCAGGGGCAGGTGATCGGGGTCCTCGACATTCCCGCCGGGGAAGTCTCGCGTTCGGACGGGTATACGCTGCTGAACAAGGCGGCCCGGATCACGATGTTCCAGCCGCACATGCACATGCTCGGGCGCTACCAATGTCTCGAGCTGATCTACCCGACGCAGCCGGTCAGAACCGAAGTGGTGAACTGCGCCAATTTCGACTACAACTGGCACCTTAACTACAACTACACCGATGACGCGGCGCCACTCGTCCCGGCCGGCACCATCCTGCACGTGACCAGCTGGCACGACAACACGGCGTCGCACCGTGGCAACCTCGACCCGAACAACTGGGTCGGCAGCGGCCAGCGCACGATCGACGAGATGGGATTCGCCTGGATCGGGTGGTACGACATGACCGACGAGGAGTACGAGGTGGCGGTCGCGGAACGTCACGAAAAGCGTGCCCAGACGGACAACAACAACTAGCCGTACGTACGCGATGTCGATCCATCTGAAATGCCTCACGTCGATTGTGCTCGTCGTCGTCATGCTCGGTGCGTCCGGCATGGCAAATGACGCGCGCGCGCAGGCCGAACCCCAGAGTTACCTGTTCAACACCGGCCAGACGATCCAGCCGGTCTTCGAGGGGTGGGCCCATAACCCCGACGGTAGTTTCAAGATGCATTTCGGGTACCTCAACCGCAACTACGTCGATCCGATTCACGTGCCGATCGGAGAGGCCAACCGGATGAGCCTCGGCGGGGACGACCAGGGGCAGCCGACACATTTCTACGCGCGCGTCAATCGCCGGGTGTTCAGCGTGACGGTGCCGGCTGACTTTGGGGACCGCGAGCTGATCTGGCAGGTGACAGTCGGCGACGAGACCTACCGCGCCGTCGGCTGGCTTCAGCCAGAGTGGGAGATTGCCACCAACCGGTTCAGGCGCTTCTTTGGCACGCCGGAGGAGCAGGCGGCGAACCAGGCGCCGACCCTCGAGGTGGAGGCGGCGAGCCGCAGCGCGGTATCCGACACGCTGACGATGACCGCGCGGGTCACCGACGATGGACTGCCGCCCCCGCGCGATCGGAGCTTCCGTCGGCCCCCGACCTTGCCGACATTCGAGGAAGACCCCGACGGCCCGACGCTCCCGATCAACGTGCCACAGATTCAGCCGGAGAACCGCAGCCAGCCGACGCGCACGCGAGTGGATGGGGTCAACGTCACCTGGAGTTTGTGGCGCGGCCCGATCGGGGTCAGCCTCGCCTCGCAGGGAGAGCCCGAGAACGGCGGCGCCACCGTCACGGCCCGCTTCTCGACGCCGGGCGAGTACGTCTTCCGCGTGCAAGCGTCCGACGGTCCCGCCACAACGTCACAGGACGTGGTCGTCGCGGTGCGGTAGCCGTCCTTCGGGCGTATACTCAGTCTCATCGTTCCGTGCGACGCAGGTTGGTGACCGGACAGTGGGACGGGAGGTGTCAGATGACTCGGCCATATTTCCCTGCATTCTTGTGCGTGATCGCGCTCATCGGGCTGGTGCCGGCCGGTGCGGCTGGCCAGACCGGTCCCCGCACGCCGTGGGGCGATCCCGACCTCCAAGGGACGTA
The DNA here is from genome assembly GCA_963662965.1 of Vicinamibacterales bacterium. Taxonomy (GTDB): domain Bacteria; phylum Acidobacteriota; class Vicinamibacteria; order Vicinamibacterales; family UBA8438; genus DTWD01. Next base: position 4,025,942 of record OY759970.1, read on the forward strand.
CACCAATAAGACCATCACGCCGCTCGAGCGTCCCGACGACCTGGGCGACAAGGAGTTCCTGACCGACGAAGAGGTCGCCTCCCAGGAGCAGGCGCGTCTCGACCGCAACGAGGAGCTGTTGCAGGCGGCACCGCGGCGGACGGTCGCCGGCGGTAACGTCGGCGGCTACAACAACTTCTGGCTCGATGGCGGCACGCGACCGATCGGCCGCACCTCGCTGATTGTCGATCCGCCGAACGGCAAGATTCCGCCGTTGACGCCGGGGGGAGCCGAGCGGCACGCGGCGCACGACGCGGCGTTTCCGGTCGACGGTCCGTTCGACTCCTGGGAAGACCTCGAGCTGAACGATCGGTGTCTCGTCTGGTCGGCCGGTCCGCCGATGCTGCCGAGCGCCTACAACAACAACTTCATCATCATGCAGGCGCCCGGATACGTTGCGATCCATGCCGAGATGATCCACGACACGCGCATCATTCCGCTCGACGGCCGTGACCATCTGCCAAACTCCGTTCGTCAGTGGCACGGCGACGCGCGCGGGCACTGGGAAGGCGACACCCTCGTCGTCGAAACGAAGAACCTACGACGGACCGAGGCGAACGCCGCCGCCGTAGGCGGCGACCCGATCCTGCTTCGCGCGGCGAACGGCCGGACGGACGACACCATCACGGTGACCGAGCGGTTCACCCGGGTCGACAGCGGGACGGTGAGCTACGAGTTCACGATCGACGACCCGACGCAGTGGACGCAGAGTTTCTCGGGCGAGTTCCCGTTCGCGGCGTTCCCCGCGAACGAGTTGGAGTATCTCTTCGAGTACGCCTGTCACGAGGGGAACTACAGCATGGTCAACATCCTCGGTGGCGAGCGCGCCAGGGAGAACACGGAGCAGTAGCGTCGCAACTCGGTAGGTCATGGATCCGTCCAAGCCCTCCCGCCGCTCCTTCCTGAAAGGCACCGGCGGGGTGTTGGCCGCGACGACAGTCGCGCCGGCCCATCTGAGGGGGACGGAGGCGACGGCCGCGCCCGCGGCTGATGATGCCCCGCTGTCGCCGATCGAGGTCACCGTCAACGGCACGATGCGTCGGGTCGAGATCCGCGACCACTGGACGCTCGTCGAGCTGCTGCGCGATCACCTCGGCCTGACGGGGACCAAGATCGGGTGCGACCGCGGCGAGTGCGGCGCCTGTACGGTGTTGTTGAATGGCCGGCCCGTCTACTCCTGCAGCCAGCTTGTGGCGTGGGTCGATGGGCAACGGGTCGACACCGTCGAGGGCCTCTCGGACGACGACGGTCGCCTCTCGGCGCTCCAGCAGGCCTTCGTCGACCACAACGGCCCGCAGTGCGGATTCTGCACGTCGGGTCAGCTGATGGCGGCGACCGCGCTGCTGGAAGACGGGTCCCAACCGAGCGCCGATGACGTTCGGCAGGCGCTGACCGGCAATCTGTGCCGGTGCTCCAACTACAATGCGATCGTCGAGGCGGTGCGCGCCGTGGCTGGCACGGCTGTGCAGCCGGTGAGCCCTGTGACAACGACCGGCTTTTCGCCGCTCACGACCATTGGTCGGGTCACGCCGCGCGTCGACGCCGTCGAACGGGTGACCGGCCGGGCGATGTATACGGCCGACGTGCAGCTGCCCGGCATGTTGTACGGGCGTGTGCTGAGAAGCCCACATCCACACGCGCACGTCCGCTCGATTGACGTCAGTCAGGCCGAAGCGCTCCCCGGGGTCCACGCGGTCATCACGCACGAGCGCGCGCCCATCGTCTGGGGCGCCGGCTCCGTCTCCGGGGGACGCCAGTACAACGATCACGTCAAGGCGATCACCAAGCATCGTCGCCGACTCTTCAACAACCCGGTGCGGTTCGTCGGCGATCCGGTGGCGGCCGTCGCCGCCATCGACCGGCATGTCGCCGAAGAGGCGCTGCGGTTGATCGACGTCGACTATGAGCCGTTGCCGTTCGTGCTCGAGCCCGAGGAAGCGTTGCAGCCCGACGCCGTCAAGATCTGGCCGGACGGCAACCTGTCACCAGACATTGACAACGAGCTAAAGCCGATGACGACGAGTCTCGGCGATGTCGAGGCCGGGTTCGAGGCCGCCGATCACATCTTCGAGGACCGCTACTCGACGGCGTTCGCGCACGATGCGCAGATGGAGCGGCGCAGCTGTCTCGCCCAGTGGGACGGCGACAAGCTGACACTGTATACCCCGACCCAGGGGATCTCGAACTGCCGGCACGACACCGCCCGCGACCTCGGGATGCCCGACGACAAGGTCCGGATCGTCTGCCAGTACATGGGCGGCGGCTTCGGGAACAAGAACCAGAATCAAGACGCAGACCTCATCGCGGCGATGCTCGCCAAGGCGGCGTCGGCGCCGGTCGTGCTGGAGCTGTCACGGACGGAGGATTGGCTCGGCATGCACGGTCGCTGGCCGACCGTGCAGCACTACCGGGTCGGCGTCAAGAACGACGGCACGGTGACCGCCATCGTTCTCCGCGGCTACAGCGGCATGGGGGCCTACCGAAAGAACTCCGGCGGCATCAACGGAATCGAGCTGTATGGCTGCCCCAACGTCGAACGTCACATCTATCCCGTCTACACCAACCGGACGGTGTCCGGGAACTTCCGGGCGCCGACCTACCCGCAGGGGTTCTTCGGCATCCAGTCGATGATGGACGACGTCGCGTACCGGGTCGGTCTCGACCCGGTCACCTTCGTGCTGAAGAACGCGCGGCGGCCCAGCGCCGACGTCGAGTTTACGAACTACGCCCTCGACGAGTGCATCGCGCTCGGGGCCGAGCGCTTCGGCTGGACCGAACGGTGGCGTTCGACGCCGGGCTCCGACCCTGGCCTGGTCAAGCGTGGGGCCGGGATGTCGTTCATGTTGTTCCGGTCGGGGCTTGGTCGGAGCAGCGCCATCCTCCGGGTCGATGCCCGGGAGCGCTACACGCTCTTCGTCGGCGTCACCGACGTCGGCGGCGGCGCGAAGACGACGATGGGGATGATTGCCGCCGAGGCGCTCGGGGTCCCGCTGTCACAGGTCGAGGTGGTCTCGGGCGACACCGACCGGTGTCCGTATTCGGTCGGCGAGTCCGGGGCTCGGACGACGGTGATGACCGGCACGGCGGTCGTCGAGGCGGCGCGCGACCTGAAGCGCCAGATTGCCGACCGGGGCCTGCCGACGGGTCCGGACGTGTTGATCGCGTCGACCACCCCCACCCCCGACACCGACGGCAAGGTGCGGAACTGCTTCGGGGCCCATTTCGTAGAGGTCGAAGCCGACACCGCACTCGGTCACGTGCGGGTCACCAAATACGTGGCGGTGCATGAGTCGGGCCGCATCATCAATCATCAGACGGCCAGGGACCAGATCCGCGGCGCGGCGATCCAGGGGATTGGACAGGCCTTGCACGAGGACCTGCTCTATGACGCTCGGAGCGGCCGTCCGCTCACGAGCGGCTTCTACGGCGGCCGCGTGCTGACGCATCTCGACGCCCCGGAGATCGATACGACGTTCATCGAGACCGACGATGGCTATGGACCGTTCGGCGCGAAGTACGTCGGTGAGTCAGGCATCGTCCTGGCGCCGGCCGCGGTCGCGAATGCGATTTTCAATGCGATCGGCCACCGCATGAAGGATCTGCCGATCACCCGCGACAAGATCCTGGAGGCGTTGGGATGAGGTTGTTCGTCAATGCCAACGCGCGCGATCTCGCGCATGCCGTGGCGATAGCCGCCGAGGCCTCCGGCGCCGGCCGCCGCGTATCGTTTTCCGGTGGCGGCAGCGACCTGCTCGGCATGGTGAAGGAGCGGATCATCACGCCGGACGTCGTGGTGAACCTCCGGACCATCGACGGCAACGACCAGGTCACGACGACGGCGGACCGGACTCGCATCGGCGGATTCGTGACGCTCGACGCGCTCAGCCGGCACGCGCGCGTTCGCGACCGGCTTCGCGTCTTGGCCGAGGCGGCGGGGAGCGTGGCCACCCCGCAGATCCGGAACGTCGGCACGCTCGGCGGCAATGTGTCCCAGCGGCCGTGGTGTTGGTACTTTCGAAATGGATTCCCCTGCTACAAGGCCGGTGGGAGCCAGTGCTTTTCGTACGCCGGTGAGAATCAGTTTCACGCGATTTTTGGCGGCGGTCCGAGCTACATCGTTCATCCGTCCGACACCGCGCCAGCGCTGGTCGCCCTCGATGCCACGTTCCGTCTCGTCGGACCGGCGGGCGAGCGTGAGCTGTCGGCAAGCGACTTCTTTGTCGGTCCGCGTCCGAACCCGGCCCGCGAGAACGTGCTCGACGACGATGAACTGCTTGCCTCGGTCGAGATTCCAGCCCCGCGGCCCGGCGTGCGGAGCACGTACCACAAGGTGATGGACCGCGAGTCGTGGACGCATGCGGTCGTCAGTGCCGCGGTGGTGCTCGAGATGGACGGCGATGTCTGTCGCGCGGCTCGTCTCGTGCTCGGCGGAGTGGCGCCGATCCCGTGGCGGGTGTCAGCGGCCGAGCGAGTCTTGGTGGGCCAGCGCATCACCGACGCGCTGGCGGCGCGTGCCGGCGAGGTCGCCGTCGCCAACGCCCGGCCACTCTCGAAGAACGCGTACAAGGTCCCGCTTACCCAGCGTGTCGTCGAGCGGACGCTTCTCCAACTGGCGGCACGTGGCTAGTACTGCGCGAGGGCCGATTCGGACCTACGCCCTCGTCGTATCACTTGCGCTCACCGTGACGGCCGCGGCCACAGGGTGTGCCGCACGCGCCGGTGGCGTCGTGGCCGGTGACGACGCGGACGATGTCCTCCGGACCCGAGTCGAGTCGGCGCTGGCGAGCGCCGCCGACGTGCACGGCGAGCAGATCATGGTCGACGCGCGCGGTGGGGTCGTCGTGCTCACCGGCCGCGTGGCCAGCGGGACGGAGCAGCAGTCGGTCGGCGCCATCGTCCGGGCCGTGCCCGGTGTGGTGGACGTGCGCTTCGCGCTCACCGTCGACGACCCGGGGAGACGTCCCTAATCCCAGAACTTACTTGGGTTGGCGGCGTCTGGCGCCGGACTGGGCGGCGAGGGCCAGGCGCGACGAGGGAGTGTGGTGGGCCCACATGACTGAGGAGCGACGCCGCTCTCGTCGTTCAGCACAAGCCAGCGGCGTCAATCCAAGTGAGTTCTGGGATTAAGCATGCGGCGGCGAGACTTTCTCATGCTTCGCACGGAGCAGACGACGCGCGTCGCCGAGCTGTCGTGCGAGCGTTTGTACATGCACTATCAGCAGACGGGCGCGTCGTCCCCGGACCCCACGCCAGACGCGTGGGAGCTGTCGGAAGAGGAGCCACCGGCACTGTTCGTGGAGCGCACCACGCAGGAACTGCTCGACGGCGTCGACCGCGACCTCAGGGAGGCCGACGTGCTGCGCGTGGTCGATACCGAGTGGCTCGCCGTCGACACATTCCGTCATGATGTCGAAGCGCTGTTCGCGACGTTTCGTCGTCGCGGGGGGCGAGTCGAGTATCCGTGAAGTTGTTCGAGCGCCTAGCCTTGGAGCCCAGTCGACTCTGATATCATCACGCCCGCGTGAATTGGCTCCAGTTTCTCAGGCAGTTCTTCTCCCGCAACATGGAGACGGGGGCGGTCGCGGCCAGCTCCAGCGAGCTCGCGGAACTGATTACCGACTGCGCGTCGGTCGATGCGGCCAAGGCCATCGTCGAGCTGGGGCCGGGAACCGGCGTGTTCACCGAGAAGATCCTGGAGAAGATGCCGGACGACTCGACGTTCTTCGCGCTGGAGGTCAACACACGCTTCGTCGAGGCGACACAGCGGCGTTGTCCGGAGAGCCGGGTGTTTCACGATTCGGCGGCGAACGCCCGGAAGTATCTCGACCAGCTCGGCCTCGACCACTGTGACGCTGTCGTGAGCGGCCTACCGTGGGTGTCGTTTCCGGACCACTTACAGAACGAGATTCTGGATGCGGTGGTCGACGTGCTCAGGCCGGGCGGCACGTTCGTCACGTTCGCCTATCTGCGAGGGGTGGAGACGCAGCCCGACCAGCAGTTCAAGCACAAGCTGCAGACGAGATTCAGCGACGTGCAGCGGTCACGCACCGTTTGGAGGAACATTCCCCCCGCCTTCGTGTATCGCGCAACCACTTTCACGCCGGGGGAACATCGCTCCACGATCCAGTGCGAAGCGTAGAGCGCTTCCCCCGGACTCCCTCGCTCAATCTTGGCGAGCCGGATTCTTCCACGGGAGCGCGTTCGGGATGGGGGGAACGCCGATGTCGTCGGCCCACGCGAGCGTCAGCGTCCGAACGATGGTCGCTTGCACCAGCTCGACCTTGTAGCCCGTCATCGGGAGCGGGTTCGCGTCCTTCGTGGCGACGCCGCCCAGCGCCACGCGCGCCCAGGTGATCGCGCCGTTCTCGGTTCCGAGTCGCACCGTGGCTTCGACGAGAGGCCACTCCGCCAGGTAGCGGCTGATCGCCCGGAAATACGCCGCCCGTTCGTCCACCCGCGGGGGTAGACGCACGCTGGTCAGCACGTCGCCCGCCGCCAGCGTATGGTCGCAGGTCGCGTCGCTGCCGTCGCCGAAGAGCTCCCTCATCGACAGCTCGCCACCGTCGCGATGGGTGACGGTCGCGTCGTAAGCAAGACACGCCATGCCGAGCGTCGATGGATGCGGCCAAACGCACGGTCCGAGATCGAAGCAGACGCCGTAGAGGTTCACGCCGTGACGCGCCGGACACGTATCCGCTCCGGTCTTGTAGCAGCTGAACGGCGGATTGCGGTAGTACCAGCAGCGCGTCCGCTGGAGCAATGCCCCACCGACGGTCGCGATGGCCCGGGTCTGCGGGGTCGCTAGCGCCCCGGCCGCCGCCGCGAGACCAGGATAGGCCGCGCGTAGGCGTCGGTCGGTGGCGAGTGCTTGGACGCGTACGAGCGAGCCGCTCGTCGCGCCGGCGTCCGACCACTCCATTGTTGGGGTCACGTCGGCGTTGGTCAGATCGGTCACCGAACCCGCGGCGGTGCCGGCACGGATTCTGCCCTGCAGATCGGTGCCCCCGGAATGGCCTAGGGTTGCAGGACCAGCGTCGACTCGGTGACCGAGTCGATCTTGTCGCGCGAGTAGAACACCGGAAAATACCGATCTCGCGCCCAGAGCTCAAAGAGGTCTCGGTAATGGGGGTCGTCGGGATCTCCCGATTGCCCGGGTGCATTCAGCCCGACGCTGTTATCTCAGTCGGACGTATCGGCGATGATCATGAACGACGCGCCCGTGGTCTGGTTGTCACCGTTCCCGGTATTGTGAACGGTGCCGCCGTAGCCCCCTCGCGGCAGCGGCCTGACGTCGAGCCGGCGCCGGAGGTTGGCGTTGACCGCGCCGCTCATCGGATGACGAATGAGCGCGTGCTTGAACTTCTCGTCGCCGTACCGCCACGTGGTCATGCGCGACGACCCGAAGCGTTCGGTTAGCGCCTCGAGCGAGTCGGCTTCGGCTTGGGCGGTGTCGAACTCGGCGCGACCGATGATGCCTTGATCCAGAAGCTGGCGTTTGCGGTCGAGGGTGGCTTCCGCATGCCGCACCTCGAACTCGACCAACGCGCCGCGTGCCGCAGCCAGCTGTGCCTCAGCCAGCGCGAGGCACGACCGCTCTGTCGTGTCGTCGAGGCGGGCCAGCACTTGCCCTTCGCGAATGGCCATTCCTTCCTCGACAGGCACCTCGATGATCCGCCCCGTCACCTTGGACGAGACCGTCGACTGGAGTCGAGCCGTGACGTAGCCCGTGGCGTTCAGGACGGTCGGTTGGCCGTCGCTCGACATCGTTTGACGCGCGAGGGCGGTTCTGACGATCGCGATCTGGGAGTCGGTCCACCACCGCCAGGCGGCGAGTCCGCCGCCGCTGGCGACGAGCAGGAACAGGAGCAGCCAGACGACCCAGGCGTACGACGATCGCTTCTCCCGCGAGCGGTCAATCTTCAGATCGTCGAGCGTAGCCGTGGATCGTATCCTAGGGTTCCAAGGATTATAAGTGCCGCTCCTCGGATCGGGCGCATACAATGGCGAAGCGCAGGGCAAGCGGGGGTGAAGCCATGAGGCAAGCAACGCGGCACTACATGTACGTCGCCCAGCAGGACGACGACAAGATCTCCATCTACACACTGGATTCGTCGACCGGGGGGCTGAGCCATCGGGAGGACGTCCCGATCGAGGGCGGACCGGCGCCGCTGGCGATCGATCCGGCCAAACAGTTTCTCTATGTCGGCCTGCGTGGCAGCCAGCAGATTGCCACCTACCGGATCGACCAGGGCACCGGCGGGCTCTTTCTGGTCGGGAGCGTGCCGCTGCAGGGCGAGCCGGTCTACGTCTCGACCGACCAAACCGGCCGGTTCATTCTTTCGGCCTACTACTACCAGAGCACTGCGGCGGTCCATGCCATCGACGAGCGGGGCGTCGCCAGGTTCCCGCCGGTCGAGTGGCGCTATACGTCGCACGGCGCCCATGCGATGCGGACCGATCGGTCGAACCGGTTCGCCTACGTGCCGCACATCGCCAATCGCGGTCCGAACGCGATCTTTCAATTTCGTTTCAATGCGCAGACCGGCAAGCTGACCCCGACTGACCCGCCGAAGCACTCGCCGTCGGAGTACCTCGGACCTCGGGCGCTGACGTTCCACCCGTCGCTCGACATCGTCTACTTCTCAGACGAGCAAGGCAGCAGCGTCACCGCCTACACCATCGACTCGTCGACCGGGGCCTTGACGCCGTTCCAGACGATCCCGACGTTGCCCGAGGACTACCGCGGGACGAACACGTGCTCGCAGATCTGGATCACCGGGTCTGGCAAGTTCTTGTTCGCGCCGAATCGGGGACACAACAGCGTCTCCAGCTTCATGGTCGACGCGTCGACCGGCAGGCTGACCGCCACCGGCCAGGTCGGGACCGAGCCGGTGCCCCGCGCCTTCGGCGTCGATCCCGACGGCCGCTATCTCTTCGCCGCCGGGCAGCAATCGAGCCGGCTGGCGTCCTATCGCATCGACCAGGACGACGGTTCGCTGACGCCGCTCGAGACCTACGAGATCGGCAACAATCCGATGTGGGTGTTGCTCACCACGCTCGGGGCGTAGGCTGTCCCCGGAGGGACGCGCATGGCGCGGTCAGCTCCGAGTGAAGGAGGACGACGGATGAGCACGGCTCTTGGACGACACGCGGTCGTCATCGGCGACAGCATGGCGGGACTGATGACGGCTGGCGTCCTGCGCAAGTTTTCGAGGAGGTCACCATCGTCGACCGTGATCAGATCGTCGACGAGCCGACAGCCCGAAAATCGGTACCGCAGGGTCGCCACGTGCATGCCCTGCTGGCGGCCGGCGAGCGCGTGCTCTCCTGCCTCTTTCCCGGGTTCGAGAGCGACCTCGAGGCCCGCGGCGCCGTGCGGGTGCCCGTCTCCGCGGGGATCGTGTTCCACCTCCCCGACGGGAAGGCGTACAACCCGTGGGGCACGATCCTCGAACCGATCGATCTCGGGTTAGAAGTGTTCAGCCAGAGCCGTGCGTCACTCGAGCACTGCGTTCGCCGCCGGGCACACCAGCTGGACAGACTACGATGGGAATACGGCATGTCAGTCGACGGTTCTGGTCGCGAGCGAGGCCGTGGTTCGCGGGTACAGTGCCGCCGGAACGGTGACGCGACGACCATCGAGGCCGACCTGGTGGTCGATGCCGGCGGTCGGGGGTCGAGCGCGGCGCGGTGGCTGACGGAGCTCGGCTATGCGGCGCTCGAAGAGACCGAGATCGGCGTCGACTTCGCCTACGCGAGCGCGCAGTTCCGTATTCCCGAGGACCTCTGGGGTGACGAGAAGCTCAAGCTCTTCTTTGGGCCGCCACCCGACTACCCCGACGGCGGCAACATGGGCCGGATCGGGGATGGACTCACGATGGTCAGCCTCGCGGGCCGCTTCGGTAACTACCCGCCGGGCGACGAGGAGGGGTTCTACGCGTTCGCCAAGTCGATCTACGACCCGACGTTGCATCAGATGATCACCGCGGGGGAGCGGGTCACCGACATCGTCACCCACCGGTTTCCGACCAGCGTGTGGTGCCATTACGAGGCGCTCGAGAGGTTTCCCGACCGCTATCTCGTGCTCGGCGATGCGATTGCCAGCTTCAATCCGGTCTATGGCCAGGGGGTGAGCGCCCGAAAGACTTCGAAGACCAGGGAAAGTACTTTGGCGCGATCGCTGAGCTCGTGGCCGAGGACGAACGGCTGAACCGACTGGTTACCGATGTGTTCCACTTGCTTCGTCCGATCTCTGACCTGATGGAAGATCCGGTCAAGAGCCAGGTCGAGGCGAGGATGGAGCAGAGCAAGCACTGAGAACTTCCCCGAGGAGGAAGCCATGCGCGTAGTCGTCTGTGCCGTCGCTGTTGTCATCGTTGGGACCGGATTCGTCGCTCGGGCGCAGATCGAGAACGTTACCCCGGTGACCGATGCGGTTCTCCAGAACCCGGACCCGGCCGACTGGGTCAACTGGCGCCGGACTCTCGACGGGTGGGGCTACAGCCCGCTCGACCAGATCGACCGGAGCAATGTCGGTGACCTCCAGCTCGCCTGGTCGTGGGGGCTCGAGGCGGGCATCTCGCAGACCACGCCGATCGTGCACGACGGCATCATGTACCTCGCCAACCCGGGGAACGTGGTGCAGGCGCTCGACGCTCGCACCGGCGACTTCATCTGGGAGCATCGTCGCGAGATGGACGAGCGTCGCCGTCCGGGCGCGCAGTTGCGGAGCCTCGCCCTCTACCTCGACCTCGTCATCCTCAACACCGTCGACGCCCACATAGTCGGCCTCGACGCTCGTACCGGCGAGGTCCGCTGGGATACCACCGTGATGCCCGACCACGACGGCTACGGGTTTTCGAGTGGCCCGGTCATCGCCGATGGGACGATCGTGGCCGGGTTACGCGGCTGCGACCGTTACCGGGAAGACACGTGCTACATCGTCGGGCTCGACGGGCGAACCGGCCAGGTACTCTGGCGCACCTCGACCGTGGCGCGGCCCGGCGAGCGAGGTGGTGACACTTGGGGCGATCTTCCGGTGCTGTTCCGCGCCGGCAGCGACGCCTGGATTCCTGGCAGCTACGACCCGGCGAGCGGACTGGTCTACTACGGCACCTCGCAGGCGAAGCCGTGGACGCGCGACGCGCGCGGGACCGACGGCGATGCGCTCTACAGCAACTCGACGCTGGCGCTCGACCCGACGACCGGGGAGATGAAGTGGTACTACCAGCATCTCCCGGGCGACACCCATGATATGGACGAGACGTTCGAGCGGATCCTGATCGACTACGATGGCCGACAGTCGGTCTTCAGCATGGGCAAGCTCGCCATCTTGTGGGAACTCGACCGCCTGACCGGGGCATTCGTCAACGCCGTCGACCTCGGCTACCAGAACATCCTCGACGTCGATACCCAAACGGGGGAAGTCACCTATCGCGACGGGATGGTGGTCGGCGTGCGCGAGGAGCTCTTCTTTTGTCCCAGCACGGGTGGCTTCAAGGCGCTGCGCGCGATGGCCTATCACCCCGACACCGGGGCGATGTATATCCCGCTCAATCTCAACTGCGAGACTGCCGAGTTCCTGCCGGTGGAGAAACGCGAAGGCGGGGGTGGGACGGGCGGCGTGCGCGGCCGAAAGAACCACTTTCATCCTGACGCGCCTGACCAGCTCGGCGAGTTCCAGGCGCTCGACATCCGGACCGGCGAGACGTTGTGGAAGAAGCGACGGCGGGCGCCGTACAACACGGCGGCGCTGACGACCGCCGGCGGCCTCGTCTTCGTCGGCGACTGGGACCGGCACGTCTTCGCCTACGATGTCGAGACCGGTGAGACGCGGTGGCAGAGCCGTCTGACGACGATGAGCAACGGCTTCCCGATCACGTATGCGGTCGACGGCACGCAGTACATCGCCTTCGGCGCGGGGAACCCGCTGGGTGGATCGAGCTGGACGTCCATTCTGCCGAACGACCTCCTGCACGACATGCGCAATCCCCGCAATGCGGGCAACGCCATCTTCGTCTTCGCGCTGCCGGACGGCTAGGGAGATAGAATCGGGGTCACCCGAGAGGAGCGTGTGGCATGAGATGGGGTAGAGCAGTGGTGGTGGCGGCCGGGGTGGCCGCGTCGCTCGCGTGGTCTTCGGTGGCCGGAGCTGAGCCGGTGACCGTGCTCTACGACGACCGGATGATCGAGATCGAGCGGACGCTCCCCGATCCAAACGACCTGTGGGTGGTGCCCGAAGACCTTCCGCGCGTGAACGGCTTCGAGCTGAAGCCGGAAGGGGCGTGTCTCGATGCGCTCTGCGTGCCGGTGCTCCAGGATCGCGACAGCCCGATGTACGTGACCCGGGCCGGGCAAGCGTGGTTCAACGTCACGGAGCTGGCCCGCACGCTCGAGCAGGCGTTCGTGGCCGACCACGACCACCGGGTCTGGAGCTTCGGAGAGATTCCGGTCACCCGGACGCGCTTCCTCCACTCGGCGCTCGCGCCAGACTTCGCGCTCCCAAACCGAGACGGTGAGCTGGTGCGGCTGTCGGACTTCCGGGGCAAGAAGGTACTGATTGTCACCTGGGCGTCGTGGTGAGGATGCCGCTATGACCTGCCCTGGTGGCAGGCGATCTATGAGGAGCTCGGTGACCAGAACTTCGAGATCATCGCGGTGGCCGAGGACACGCTGGGCGAGGCGGCGGCGGGTGAATGGTACGCTGCCGCCGAGCCGACCTATACGGCGCTCATCGATGCGACGCACCGCGTGAGCTCGCTCTACAACCTGGTCAACGTCCCGTCGGGGATCTGGGTCGACGAGGAGGGGCGGATCGTCCGGATCAACGAGGGGACGTATTCGCAGGTGATCTCACTCGGACAGGCGTCGTTCGGGACGGACGAGTATCTGCCGGCGGTGCGTGACTGGGTCGCGAACGGTGCCGAGAGTCCGTACGTCTGGTCGCGGAACCAGGTGCGCGCGAAGATCCGTCAGCGGACCACGGACGAGGCGCTGGCCGAGCCGACGTTCAAGCTCGGCGTCTACTTCTTTACCGCCGGTGATAAGACGCAGGGGCGGAGCTACTGGGAACAGGCCCAGGCGCTGTTTCCCGATAGCTGGAACTTCCATCGTCAAGACTGGAACCTGACCGAGGGGCTGGCGGGGCCGAAGTATCGAGAGAAGCGAGGCGCGATCGGCGACACGCCGTACTACGCGCCGCTCGACCTCCCGGACGCGACGCCCGGTCGGTAGCGCTAGGGCCGAAGGGGAGACCATGCGGTTGAAGCTGATGCGCGGAATCGTGTCGATCGGGCTTGGCCTGAGTGTCACGGGATGCGACAGCGCGTCGTTTACACAGCCAGAGACACGTGAGCCGACGTCGATCGCGCAGTTCGATCGCTGGATGGAGGAGTACTCCAACTGGGGACGATGGGGCGAGGACGACGAGGTCGGCGCCGCCAATCTGATGACCGACGCGAAGCGGCTTCAGGCGGCCGCCCTGATCCAAACCGGAGAAACGGTGTCGCTCGCCCACGACTTTCTGACGGAGGAGGCCGACGACGCGCGCGAGCCGTATCAGTTGCAGATGACCGTGAACGCCGAGGGCCAGAACTCCGGCGACCGCGTCGAGGTCTATTTCCACGGCATCAGCTACTCGCATCTCGATGGCCTCTGTCACGTCTTCTACAAGGACAAGATCTACGGCGGCGCCGACTTCCGCGAGGTGGTGAGCGACGACGGCTGCTCCAAGATGGACACCACGATGATGAAGAACGGCCTGGTGACGCGGGGCGTCCTCGTCGATATCCCGCGTCTGAAGGGCGTGCCCTACCTCGAGCCGGGCACGAAGGTCTATCCGGAAGACCTCGAAGCGTGGGAGGAGCACGCCGGCGTCACGATCGAGCCGGGTGACGCGCTCCTGCTCCGGACCGGTCGCTGGGCGCGCCGGGCGGCGACGGGGGAGACCGGTGTCATGGGGGGCTGGGACGCCTCGGCGATCCCGCTCCTGGCCGAGCGCGACATTGCGTTGCTCGGCGCCGACGCCGTCCACGAGGCGCCCGACAGCGTGCCGGGCCTCCGCGTCAATCCGATCCACCGGTTTGCCATCGTCGCGCGCGGCGTGAACCTGCTCGACAACCTCGATCTCGACGCCGTGGCCGAGACCGCCGCCCGGCTCAACCGCTGGGAGTTCATGCTCGTGGTGGCGCCGCTTCGAGTGCCGGGCGGCACCGGATCGCCGGTAAACCCCATCGCGATTTTCTAACTTCGGACGGGCGCGATATTCCCGGTCTAACCTTAGACACGGTCTAGCACGACGACGGTGACGTCGTCGTCGAGCTTCAGCGTCGACTTGCCGGTCCACGCCTTGAGCCGGTCGAGCAGATCTTCGGACCAGGCGTCCGGCGCCAGGTCGCGGCCCTCGGTCAGCGCGGCTTCGAGCCGCGCCGGGTCGAAGAAGTCGCCGCTCAGGGCCGTCGCCTCGATCACGCCGTCCGTATAGAGGATGACGCGGTCGCCGGCCGCGAGCGTCTCCTCGATCGTCTCGTACGGCGCATCGGCTAGGACGCCGGCGACCATCCCGCTCCTGCCGACGCTGACCGGACGCGCGGCCCAGGCGCGGAGGAGCAACGGTGGCGGATGACCGGCGCTCGCGTGCCAGAGCCGGCCCCGTTCCAGGTCGACGTAGAGATACGCCGCGGTCACGAGGACCCCGCCAGCCTGCTCGCACAGGTGCCGGTTGATGCCGGCGATCACCTCGGCCGGTCGGTCGGCGACCTGACGCTGCACGGCGGCCGCCGTCTTGACCATCGACGCGATAAGAGCGGCGGGGATCCCGCCGGGATGCTGGTCGGGAACGTTGCGCCAGACCGCCAACATGCAGCAGGACATGTTGCTGAGCGGTGCCGTGTGCGTGTTGCTCACCAGCGGGCGGGCGGCCCCTTCGGCCACGAGGATTTTGCCAACTGGATCGGAGTCGATCGCGGCGTCTAGGCGGCCGGCGGCGAATTCGCGTCGTAGGTGCTCGACCGCTTCTGGACTACCCGGTGGGAAGTCGTGCGGTACGAAGACGAGATCGTCCCGCATCAAACCGGCCTGGCGGGCGAAGAATTCCCACATCAGCACGTCGTTGGTCGTATTGATGCCGACCCGTTTGCCCTTCAAGTCGGCAATCGACTCGACGAGCGAGTCGACCGGTACGACGAGCTGCTTACAGCCCGAGTGCTCGCCCGCCATCACGTAGTAGTCGAGCTCACCGGAGGCGAGGTCGTCCAGTTCGGGATACTCCACGATGCCCATTTCGGCATCGATCGGTCCGTCGGGTGCGGCAAGAGCGAGTATCGTGCCGCGCGAGGTGTCGAGTGCGCCGAACTTCATGTCGAGCCCTTCGGCGGCGAAGAATCCCTTCTCCCGCGCGATCGCCCAGTCGATGAAGCAGACGGTGCCGGGCCGGATCGGCGCGCTGACGCGGACGCCATCGCCGCTTCTATCCTCAGACGAAGGCTCGGCTGCTGTCGGTGGCCCAGGCTCCGGTTCCGAGCAAGCTGTCAGAACGAGAAGGAACGGGAGACTGAGAAGCAGGGGTCGACGGATAGTCGTCATCATGTTCGCGCAGCCGAATCCGTGAGCGTTAGGAGGCGCAATAGCACACCCCCCTCGGCGCAGATGCGACGACGGGCAAGCCGGAGTACACTCCCGCGGGGATCAACGGGGGGACCATGACGACACTGTCGCGAAGTCGATTCACGCTCGTCCGCTGCGGCTCCGTTTTGGCGCTGACGGCTCTGTTGGGCTTCGAGGGGACGACGGCGCAGGAGCCGACCTACACACCGGTCACCGACGAGCGGCTCCGCTCGCCCGATGCCGACGACTGGCTGATGTATCGCCGCACCTACGACAGCTGGGGCTATAGCCCGCTCGACCAGATCACGACTGACAACGTCGCGAATCTCGTGCCGGTCTGGTCGATGTCGACCGGCGTGACATCGGGGCATCAGGCGCCCCCGATGGTGAACGACGGCGTCATGTTCGTCACCACGCCGGACGCGCAAGTCATCGCCATCGACGCGAGGACGGGCGATCCGCTCTGGCGCTACCAGCGTCAGATGCCTGATGACGCCGTGCGGTCGCATCGGACGAACCGTGGCGTCGGGCTCTACGGCGACAAGGTGTTCTTCACGACCCACGACGCGTTCGTTATTGCGCTCGACGCGATGTCGGGGGAGGTCGTCTGGGAGACATCCGTCGCGGACTACCGCTCCGGCTACTACATGACGATGGCGCCGCTGGTGGCGAGCGGGAAGGTACTGGTCGGCGCGTCGGGTGGCGAACGCGGCATTCGAGGATTCGTGGCGGCCTACGATCCCGACACCGGCGACGAGGTGTGGCGCTCGCACACCGTGCCCGGTCCGGGCGAGCCAGGAAACGAAACCTGGCCGGGTGACACCTGGCGGACCGGCGGCGCGTCGATCTGGATCACCGGGTCGTACGACCCTGAGCTGAACCTGACGTACTGGGGGACCGGCAACCCGGGACCGTGGATTGGCGACCAGCGCCCCGGCGACAACCTCTATACGAACTCGGTGGTGGCGTTCGATGCCGATACGGGTGAGCTGAAGGGATATCACCAGTATCACCACAACGGGTCGTGGGACTGGGACGAGGTGTCGGCGCCGCTGCTGATCGATGTCCCGAGAGACGGCCGCACGATCAAGTCGCTCGTCCATCCGGCGCGTAACGGCTATCTCTGGATGCTCGAGCGGACCGCAGACGCAATCAACTTCGTCGATGCGCAGCCGTACGTCGACCAGAACGTCTTCACGTCGATCGACCCGGTGACCGGACGCCCGGAATACGACCAGGAGCGGAAGCCCGGCACGAACAAGCCGGCGACGTTTTGTCCGTCGCTCTGGGGCGGCAAGGACTGGCCGCCGGCGGCGTATAGCCCGCAGACCGGCTACCTCTACATCCCGGCCAACGAGAACCTGTGCACTGAGATGGTCGGCACCGAGGTCGAATATGTGCCGGGCGCCGGGTATACGGGGGTGTCGTCGCGAACCTTCGTGGTCGATGGCGCGGATCACCTCGGCGAGATCCAGGCGTGGGATCTTGCAACCGGCGAGCAGGTCTGGACGCACGAGTTCGAGCGCTCCCAGAACTGGGGTCCGGTCCTGACGACCGGCGGCGGGCTGGTCTTTTCGGGCGGCACCAACGACCGGTACTTCCGCGCCTTCGATGCCGAAACGGGCGACCTGTTGTGGGAGCAACGGACGAATTCCGGCGTGACGGGCGTGCCGTCGTCGTACGCGATCGACGGCGTGCAGTACATCGCGGTTCAGTCAGGGTGGGGGGTCGACGCGCAGGGGATGCAGCGGGCGGTGAACGCGCACTTGAACAGCGAGCAGATCGTGCCACAAGGCGGCGTCATCTGGGTCTTCGCGCTTCGCTAACCCAGATCGGGCTCGACCAGGCCATCACGGCGCGGCCGCGAATCTCGTCGCGTTGACGGAGGCGCACGTAGTAGATCGCGGCGTCTCTGAAGCCACGGTCGGTGGCCGACCAGGTGAAGTCGAGGGCGTCGGGATGCAGATGGTAGATCTCCTGGAAGCCGCCGTCGGCCTCTGAATACCGGAGCACCTCTACCGAGTCGATCAGGTCGGTGCCGTGGGCCGTGATCTCCAACTGCGGGACGCCGTTCGTCGTCGTCTCCCCGCCCATCGCCTCGTCGTTCACGCGAAAGTCGAGCAAGATGCGCGCCCCGGTCGTGCCGTACGTCCGCCGGTGGTAGAGCGCATCGAACACCGCCCCGCGCGTCAGCTCCGGCGCGGTCACTGCGGCCAGTCCCCAGTGCGGTTGTCCCGGGTGCGACCGATGGTCGTCCGACGCGGCGATCGTTGAGAGCACGAGGCCGCGCGCCCAGGCATCCTGCGCGAACAGCCCGTCGGGCGCCGAGGTCGAGTAGTTGGTGAAGTCGCTCTGCTCGAAGGCGAGGGGATGGTCGGGATCGAAGACCTCGCTCAGCCCGTGGGCCGAGTAGATCTCGAAGTTGCGCCGGAGCTCGGGATCGTGGTCGAGGGTGTGCAGCGGCCCCGGGAACTTGCCGGTGTGATGGGGGATGGTCAGCGCTAAGCCGACCGTCATGGCGGCCCACAGCTCGGGTAACCCGACGCGTTGCGGCGCGAGGAGCGGCCCCCGGGGGTGCCGCGAAAGTAGACGTTGTGGTGCCCGTGGGGCGCCTGAAACGATGCCTCGTAGGCATGGAGGGTCACGAACTCGCCCGGCGCGTTGTGTGCGTCTGTTTCGGCGCGGTGCTCCGCCCAGACGTGGGGGCCGAGCCCGCGCGTGAAGCCGGCCACCGCGGCTTGCGAGTGGTCGGTCACCGCATGAAAATCGAGGCCGGAGACGTAGCGCGCGTAGTCGAAGATCCCCGTGCCGACGCCGTCGAAGCTGTGTCGGGTGTGCGAATGGAGGTCGCCCCAGTAGATCCGCGCCTCCGGCGCCTCGCCAAATACCTGCATCGGGTTGCTCCGCGCCCGTAAGAGCCGGGCGCGGGTGTCCGCCTCGAGTCGCACGATCCCTTCCCGGCGTGGCGTGAAGGTGACGGTCTGGTAGCCGCGGCCGTCGAGAAAGCGAGCGGTCGAGGGCAGGTCGACGTCACCCTGAAGGACACGGAGGTTGACGACCTCACGAAGCGGGACCGGGTTCGCGTAGGGATCGACCGCCGCGATGTGCAGCTCGGCCGGCTCGCCGACGACGAGGGTCGACGGTCCGGCGACGAGCAGCTCCGCCGCCACGCCGCTCTCGGAGACGAGCGTCGCGTCGTGGTCGATGAGGTCGAAGCGCCCGCTGCCGTCTGGATCGACGGCGACGAGGATCGGCTCCGGCGTCGTCGAGACGATGGCGGCTCGCATGCCGCGACTGCCGCCCGACCGATCGCCGTAGACCACGTCGATCGTGTCGCCCGCGACCAGCTCGCCTGCCTCGATCGTTGCCCGGACGACGAAGACGTACCGTTCCTCCCGGCCATCGAGTCCCTTCCGGAACGACTTGACGAGGTAGTTTTCCGTTTCGGACTCCACTGACGTGACCACCCGGACGCCGGCGCGCGAGGCGCGAGCGGAGACGTAATGGTCATCCGCCGGGTCGGTCGCTTGGAGACGGTTGGCGGAGTTGCGTTCGCCGGCATGCCACGTGTCGGGGAGCTGCACTCGGAGGGCACCGCCCGTTCGCAGGCCCCTACCGCCGACCTCGTAAGTGACGGTCCAGGTACCGAAGTGGCCGGCGATGCCGTCCGACGGCTCGACCCGCACCGATTCGGCCTGCACGACCGCGTGCAACACCATGAGCAACGAGACAAAGAACGTCACGACATCCTCCCTGACACAATAGGTCGTTATAGGGCTCGAAAAGAGAATTTTGTACTCGTTTGTGGACCGTTCGCAACGGCAAGGCGCGCACAGCGCGCCTCGCGGGCGCGGAGTGGGGCTTTTGGGGCCCCCGCGTAGCGCCCCGCGGGGGTTCGGGGCGTAGCCCCGTCTGAATTTGACACGATCCGGCGCGATGGTAGACTGCGGCCCACAGCGCACGAGGGGCGATATTCCGCCGGTCTAAGCAAGGAGGGCGCGATGGGTACGGGCATCCGCACACGGGTCGGATTCGGCGGCATGGCGGTCGCGATGGCCGCGCTTATTGGAGGATGGTCCGGGTGGGCGGTTTCGGAGACCGCCGCGCAACAGACGCGGCCCGACGGCGTCATCGCCGGGACCGTCGAGAGCAGCGCCGGCGCCGAGGCTGGGGTCTGGGTCATTGCCGAGACCGACGAGCTCGAGACCAAGTTCGTCAAGATCGTGGTCACCGACGGCAACGGTCGCTTCCTCCTGCCGGAGCTGCCCGATGCGATCTACGATGTCTGGGTCCGGGGGTATGGCCTGGTCGACTCCGAGAAGGTCAAACTCTCGCCGGGTCGCGAGGATGTCGAGCTGGCCGCGGTGGTGGCCCCCAACGAGCGGGCGGCCGCGCAGTTCTACCCCGGCAACTACTGGTACTCCCTCATCGAGCCGCCGCCCAAGAGTGACTTCCCCGGCACCGGCCCGGACGGCAATGGGATCGGCGAAACGATGACGAGCCAGGCGGCGTGGATCGACCGGATGAAGCAGGGGTGCCAGCTCTGTCATCAGATGGGTAACACCCACACCCGCACGGTTCAGCAGCTCGACGACTTCGACTCGACCGTGGCGGCTTGGGACCACCGCGTGCAGACCGGCCAGCGCGGCAACTCGATGAGCGCCAACATGAGCCGCTTCGGACGCGAGCGCGCGCTCGAGATGTTTGCCGACTGGACCGATCGGATCGCGGCCGGTGAGACCCCTCCGCGGCCACCGCGTCCGTCGGGCGTGGAACGTAACCTCGTGGTCACGCAGTGGGATTGGGGGCTCGACAGCTCGTTCATTCACGACGAGGCGACGACCGACAAGCGCGACCCGACGGTGAACGGCTATGGCCCGGTCTACGGCGTGTCGGCCGGCCATGGCACGCTAGTGGCGGTCGACCCCACCACCAACTCCGCGCTCGAGATGGAGATTCCGGTGCGTCCGGCCGATCCCGGCACGGTGCCGACCCGCTTCCCGCAGGCCCAGCTCGAGCCGTCGTACTACTGGGGCGATGAGCTGCCGTGGGGCGTCCAGCCGAACCAGCGCGCCGACCCGCACAATCCGATGCTCGACGGCCAGGGGCGGGTCTGGATGACGTCGACCGTTCGCGCGCGTCCGAACCCCGACTGGTGCAAGGAGGGATCGGATCATCCGTCGGCCAAGAATTTTCCGTTGACGCAGACGGGCCGACAGGCGTCGTACTACGACCCCGAGACCGAACGGTTCGTCTTGATTGACACCTGCTTCGGGACGCACCACCTGCAGTTCGGCGAGGATGTAGACGACACGCTGTATTTCAGCGGCGGCGGTACCGTCATCGGCTGGATCAACACCCGTCTCTACGACGAGACCGGTGACGAGCGCTTCTCGCAAGGCTGGTGCCCGGGCGTGCTCGATACCAACGCGGACGGCAAGGCGACCAAGCCGTGGAATGAGCCGGGCGACGACGTTGATCCGAGCCGCGACACTCGCGTGCGCGCCGGCGGATACGGCATCATCTACAACCCAAAGGACGGCTCGATCTGGGCGAGCCAGACCGGCCCGTTTCCGGGTCGTCTCGTCCGGCTCGACTTTGGCGACAATCCGCCGGAGACCTGCGTGGCCGAGGTGTATGAGCCACCCTCGATCGAGAACCCCGACATCGACGCCGCGACGACCGGCCACGCGCCCCGCGGGATCGACGTCGACCGTAACGGCGTCATCTGGACGGCACTCTCGGGCAGTGGGCACATGGCAAGCTTCGACCGCACCAAGTGCCAGGGGCAGCTGAACGGCCCGGACGCCACTGGTCAGCACTGTCCGGAAGGGTGGACGCTCTATCCGACGCCGGGTCCGCAGATGAAGGGGGTCACCGACCCCGGCAGCGCCGACTTCCACTACTACAACTGGGTCGACCAGTACAACACGCTCGGCCTCGGCGCCAACGTGCCGATCGCGAACGGCTCGACCTCGGATGCGTTGCTCGCGCTGATGCCGGACACCGGCGAGTGGGTGGTGCTGCGGGTGCCGTATCCGATGGCGTTCTACTCGCGCGGTCTCGACGGGCGGATCGATGATCCGCAGGCTGGCTGGAAGGGGCGCGGGGCGTGGGCGAACTACGGTTCCAATTACATCTGGCATACCGAGGGCGGGAAGGGCACGACGAGCAAAATGGTGCACTTCCAGATCCGGCCCAATCCACTGGCGCGGTAGCCCGACGGCTCCTGTGTCGTAGTCCGCATCATGAGGTGTCTGAATGAAATCGATGGTGACGACTGATAGAGGAGGCCCAAGACTGGCCGCCCTGCTGTGCGCCGTAATCGCGTTCGCTCCA
Source organism: Vicinamibacterales bacterium (assembly GCA_963662965.1). GTDB lineage: Bacteria > Acidobacteriota > Vicinamibacteria > Vicinamibacterales > UBA8438 > DTWD01. Next base: position 4,047,923 of record OY759970.1, read on the forward strand.
AGCGGCGTGTCGGCGCAGCGCGGCGCGAAGGTGCCCCCGGAGCACGCAAACCAGAAGCCGATCAACAACCTGCCGAATCCGTATGAGACGGTGCGCGACTTTGGCACGTTGCCGGACGGACGAACGTGGGGGTCGGTCAGCGCGATCAACGTCGACATCGACGGCGTGCACGTCTGGGTCGGCGATCGGTGCGGCGTCAACTCGTGCGCCGAGTCGGACGTCGATCCGATCGTCAAGATGGATCCGAGCGGCAACGTCGTCCAGAGCTTCGGCGCCGGGCTGATCACCTGGCCGCACGGGATGGATGTCGACGCTGAGGGCAACGTCTGGATTGCCGACGCTCGGTCGCCGAACCAGCGGGAGCTCGAGCGGACGCCGAATGCCCCGATGAAGGGGCATCAAGTCGTCAAGTTCAGCCCGGAGGGTGAGGTGCTGATGGTGCTCGGGACGCCGGGTGAGCGCGGCGATCCGCCGACGCATTTCAGCGAGCCGAACGACGTGGTGGTGGCGCCCGACGGCAGCATCTTCGTCGGCGAGGCCCACAATGGGCAGTTTCTCGACGAGCCGGGCCCGAACGCGATCGGACGGATCTCGAAGTTCGCCCCCGACGGCACGTTCATCAAGAGCTGGGGACAGTGGGGCTTTGCGGACGGCGAATTCCGCGCGCCGCACTCGCTCGACTTCGATTCGCAGGGCCGTTTGTTCGTCGCCGACCGCGGCAACAATCGGATCCAGATCTTCGACCAGGAGGGAAACCATCTCGACACCTGGTATCAGTTCAGCCGGATCAGCGGGTTGTTCATCGACGCCAACGATGTCCTCTACGCGATCGATTCCGAGTCGGACGAGAACTACAACCCGGGCGGCTGGAGAAAAGGGCTCCGGGTCGGGAGCGCCCGCACCGGCGAGGTGTGGTATTTCGTGCGCGAGCACGTCTCCGAGCGTCCCTCGGGCATGGGCGGGGTCGGGTCGATGGGTGAAGGGGTCACCGCCGATGCCGAGGGGAACGTCTACGCCGGTGAGGTCGGGCCGATCCAGGGGGTTACCAAGTTCATCCCGCGTCTGATCCCCGACTAGGCCGCGAGCCGATGCCACGCCGAGCGGAGTCCAATGACGTGACGAGGCGAACGACGGTCACGGGAACGGCAGCGGTCGTGCTTCTGTGCGCCGCCGTCGGACTGGGGGCGCAGGCACCAGCAGGCGTCCGTGTCGAGCGCTTGCTCGATGCGCCGATCATCGCCCCCGGTATTCATCCGAGCATCGGGGAGAACATCCAGGGCCCGTCACTGATCAAGGTGCCCGAGTGGGTCGACGATCCGCTCGGCGCCTACTACCTCTACTTCGCCGACCACAAGGGGCTCTACATCCGGCTGGCGTATGCCGATGATCTCCTCGGCCCGTGGTCGATCCATGCACCGGGCAGCTTGCAGATTACCGATTCACACTTTCTGACAGAGCCGCCCGAAGTGGCGCCGGATGTGGCGGCGCGGCTACGGGCGTCGCAGGAACGGCGCGGCGTGCCGATGTCGCACGACGGGCTGTTCGAGGCGACCACGCCGCACATCGCCTCGCCCGACGTCCATGTTGACGATGCCAATCGGCGGATCGTCATGTACTTTCATGGCCTCGACGGCGTCAGCACGCAGGTCTCGCGCGTGGCGACCTCGACGGACGGGATCCACTTCGAGGCGCGACCCGAGCGCCTCGGCCGTACCTACATGCGGATCTTCGAGCACGACGGCTACACTTACTCGATGGCGATGCCGGGGCAGTTCTATCGGTCTCGCAATCCGCTGTCTGGATTCGAGGAGGGCCCGCGTCTCTTCAATGCCAGCATGCGGCACTCGGCGCTTCTGATCCGAGACGACACGCTGCATGTCTTCTGGACGCAAATGGGGGATGCCCCGGAGCACGTGATGCTGAGCACGATCGACATCGCGGGCGACTGGACGGCGTGGAAGAACACGCCGGGCGTCGAGGTGCTCCGTCCGGAGCACGACTGGGAGGGCGCCGGTGCGCCGCTCGCGCCGTCGGTGCGCAGCACGGCCTACGGCGTCGTGAATCAGTTGCGCGACCCGGCGATCTACGAAGACGCCGAGACCGGTCGAGTCTACCTGTTGTATGCCGTCGGCGGCGAGGCGGGCATCGCCATCGCCGAGGTTTATTTCGACAACTAAGCCGTCATGCGTAGCCCCGTCTAGTTATGAGCCTCGAGCTGCGGGACCCGACGGCTGACGATGCACCGACGCTCGGGGCGATCGCCTTCACCGCCTTCAAGTACGGTCTCCGACGAGCACGGTTTTCCCCCGGATATGCCGTCGGCGGAGATGGCGACCGGTCTAGTGAACGGGCTCATCGCGCACCCAGGCTTTTACGGCGTCGTCGCCGAGCTCGATGGCCGCGTCGTCGGAAGCAATTTTCTCGACGAGCGGTCTCGAATCATTGGTCTCGGCCCGATCGCCGTCGATCCCGAGGTCCAGAACCAATCGGTCGGCCGTCGGCTCATGGTGCATGCGCTCGACCGCGTCCGAGACCAGAGTCGCGCCGGGGTGCGGCTGCTACCGGCGACCTTCCACAACCGATCGCTCTGTCTCGATACGAAGCTCGGGTTCGAGATCCGCGCGCTGCTATCGAACATCCAAGGGCCGGCGCTCAATCTCACCCTGCCGGGACTCGACGTTCGGGCCGCGACGACCGACGACCTGGAGGCATGCGACGCGCTTTGCCTCTCCGTGCACGGGCATGACCGCCACGGCGAGCTCGTCGACGCGATCGCACAGAAGACGGCGACCGTCGTCGAGTACGGTGGGTGCATCGTCGGGTACGCAAGCTCAGTCGGATTCATGGGGCACACGGTCGGTGCGCACAACGACGCCCTCAAGGCGCTGATGGGCGCGTCGCCGTCCTTCTTTGGACCGGGCTTCATCCTGCCGACCCAGAACGGCGAGCTACTCCGGTGGTGTCTGTCGCACGGGCTGCGCGTCGTCCAGCCGCTGACACTGATGACGATCGGCTTGTACAACGAGCCGGCCGGACCATATCTCCCGTCGATTCTCTATTGACGTTCGCCGCGTGGGGGGATCCAATGCCCGAGTCGTTTGATAGCCTCTTGACGCAGTACGAACGCGGAACGCTCAGTCGCCGACAACTGCTGATCGCGATGGCGCTGCTCGCGGTGCCGGCGGCGACCCGCGCGCAGACCGGGGCGGTCCGGGCGCGGTCGCTGAACCACGTCAACGTCGGGGTGACCGACGTCGACCGCTCCGAAAAATTTTATCGATGGCTGCTCGGGGTCCCGCCGCGCCGCTACATTGTCGGCGATGCCTACGCGCTCGATTTTCCCGATGGCGGCCTGATCAGCCTGTGCCCGACCGAGGATGGAAACTGCAGCCTGACGGCTGGCACGTCCGATCCGACGGCCGGCGAGATCGATCATTTCGGCATCGGGATCGAGAACTTCGACGCACCCCGCGTCGCGTCCGAATTGGAGGCGGCGGGATTCGAAGGGGTCCGCCAGGCAGGGCCGACGAGCGTCATTCTCCCTGACCCCAACGGCGTGGCGGTGCAGCTGTCGGCCACGACCGAGCGCTTCGAGGGAACGCCGCCCGAGGGCGGCTGCTAGAGCCGTGACTGGCACTCGACGACGATGCCTGTAGAGCTTGGGGCGCGGCTCGGCCCGTACGAGATCGAGCCCGCCCTCGGCGCGGGCGGCCAAGCGGGGGGACGGGGTCAAGCCCGTCTCGATTGACGACGGTCTGACGGAGCCGGCCGACACACGCGGGGTCGATGTGGCACGGTTCGACGACGCGCTCTCTGCGTTGAGCGCGATCGACAGCCGGCTTGGCCAGGTCGTGGAGCTCCGGTTCTTTGCCGGCCTGAGTATGGAAGAGACCGCCGAGGCACTCGATCTGTCGGTGGCCACCGTCGGTCGTGACTGGAAGACGGCCCGCATCTGGCTGCGGCGCGAGCTGAAGCGCGGTGACGCGACATGAACAAGGATCGCTGGCTGAGAGTCAGGGAGACGCTGGAATCGGCGCTCGAGAAAACTCCCGCCAAGCGGGCGAGCTTCCTCGACGCGGCGTGTGCGGGCGATGTCTCGTTGCGCGGCGAAGTGGATTCGCTGCTTGACGCTGACGTTGAGGACAGCTTTCTGGAGCAGACGCCCGTCGAGAGCGCCGCGCGTGTGTTCGACGGCGCGATGGGGAAGGAATGGTTCGCCCACGCCGCGGAGTTGGTCGCGGCCGATTTCGACCCCGACACTGTGCTGCTAGTCAGGACCACACGATCGGTGTACCGAATCGTCGTGGTGCAGCCGGCTGCCGGCACGATCGTCGTCGAGGGCGGGAATCTCCGTGAGCCGATGAAAGGGCGTCTGCTCCTGAACGGTCACGTTCGATACGGCCACCGGATGGCGATGGCGATTGGTCGCCTCGAGATCGTCACCGCGCCGGTCGAAACCATCGCGGTTAGGTAAACAGCGATATAGTCGTCCGACGCCGTCGGTCTGGCGCTGGAGGAAATCGAGATGAGACGTAGTATCTGCCTGGGGATCGTGACGTTTGTCGGGGTCTTCTCGACGGTGACGACCTATGAGGCGAGACAGGAACGCGCGAGCCTCATGGTGTACGACATCGGCGACAACCTCTATATGCTGGCCAACGCCGCGTCCGTGCAGGGGATGGGTGGCGGGGGGAACACCGCGATCTTCGTGACCGGCGATGGCGTCACGCTCGTCGACACCAAAATCAAGGGCTACGGCCAGGACATCCTCGCCCACGTGCGCGAGATCACCGACAAGCCGATTACGACCATTATCAATACCCACACGCACTGGGACCACACTGGGTCGAACAATGAGTTCCCCGACACGGTCAACTTCGTGGTGCACGAGAACACCCGCAAGCACCTGGCCAGCGACCAGTGTGACGACGGCTCAGGCTTCGATGGCGGCTCGATCAAGAACTGCAACGAGTTCAAGGGCGCAAACGCGCGATTCCTGCCGAAGACGACCTATTCCGACACGCTGACGCTCGGGAGCGGCGCCGATCGGATCGACATGTATCACTTTGGCCGTGGTCATACGGACGGCGATACGTTCGTCGTGTTTCGCGCCGCGCGAGCGATGCACACCGGCGATATGTTCCAGCGGCTGGCGGTGCCGTTCATCGACGTGCCGAACAGCAACGGCAGTGCCACCGAGTTCGGCGACACGCTCCAGAAGGCGGTCGCCGGCATCTCGAACATCGACACCGTCATTCCTGGTCACAATCCGACGCCGGTTACCTGGAATGACTTCGTCAACTTCAGCGGGTTCTACAACGACATCGTGACGAAGACGCAGCAGGGGAAGGCGGCCGGTCGTTCCGTCGACGAGATCATCGCCTCCTATAGCGTGCCGAGCCAGTACAGCGAATTCGCCGCGCCGGAGAACGGCCTGCGGCGGAACGTGCAGTTCATCTTCAATGGCCAATAACGGGCCTGAAACGCGGATGTTCGCCCACGGGCAAAAAGAATGAGGCCCAGCGCCGTGAGCCGGCCGAGCGGGCCGACCTCCGCTTCGGGACCGGGCCTGACGGGCAGGTTTTTCTGCTCAAAGGGTGACGGCGCCATCCGTCGTCTGCTACCTTAGGAGTCCGTGGTGGAAGTCGCTCGTACCTCTGGGAGAACAAAGATGCTTAAGAACAGCTTGGCGGCAGTGTTTGCCGTGACTATCGTCCTAACGCTCGTCCCGCAGCCGGCCGTCGCGCAGTCGGACGACGCCAACATGCCGATGCGTACCCCGGAGGGCCAGCCGGACATCTCCGGCACATTCACGTTCCGGACCATCACGCCGTTCCAGCGGCCCGATCAGTTCTCGGGACGCGAGACTCTCGGCGCCGAGGAGGCGGCGGCATTCGAGGCGTCGGAGCGGACTCGGCAGAATCGTGATCTCTTCGACCCGGAGAAGGGCTCGGGTGGCTACCGGCCGAGGGTAGAGGGGGGGGTGCTGTCATACAACGAGTTCTGGTACGAACGGGGCATCGAGCTGACCTCCGACAAACGGACCGCGCTGATCATCGACCCGTCGAATGGACGCCTGCCGCCACGGACGGAAGCGGCCGACAAGGCGGCCGCGGTCCGGCGCGCCTACGTCGAGGAGCACCGTTACGATTCGTACGAGAACCGTAGCTCGGGCGACCGCTGCCTCATGGGCTTCAACGCGGGCCCACCGATGCGGTCGAGCGCGTACAACAACAACGTAATGATCTTCCAGTCGCCGGGGTATGTGACGATTCTCAATGAGATGGTGCACAACGCCCGGGTCATCCCGATCGGCGACAGCCCAAAGCTGCCGTTTGATCAGTACAGCGGTGACTCCAGCGCCCACTGGGAGGGCGAGACGCTGGTCATCGAGACCGACCAGTTCGCCGGTGGGAGCAGCGGCCTCACCTCGACGAACATGCATCTGGTCGAGCGCCTCACGCGCCTCGACCCCGATACCGTCGCCTACGAGTACACCGTCACCGACCCGACAATCTACACCGCGCCGTACACCGTGATGATGCCGTTCCGCCGGACGGATGGGCCGCTCTTCGAGTACGCCTGCCACGAAGGCAACATCGGCCTGCATGGCATTCTCGGCGGCGCGCGGCAACTGGAACGTCAGGGGCGGGAGCTGCGTCCGTAAGATTAGAACAACCCGGTTTCATCACCCCGGCGTAGCACCGAGGGCGGTGATGCGCCCGTCTGGCAAGGCGTGAAGAGCGAGCATATTGGGCATATGCGAGTAATGAGCAACGCCGCTAGGTGGGATGCAGCGCCGACCGAATGACGGCTCGGTTATGAATCCGGTTCTACACTCGCGAGTTAGCAGCGGCCTCGGCTGAATCCGGCTCCGCCCCGCAGGGCCTCGGCGTCCTACGGGTACGCCCACGGCGAGGAGATTCATGCTCGCCGTCCCTACGGTAGTGCCAGGGCAATCAGCTCCGGCGTGACCTCGTCGCTGCTCCCGCTGCCGACCGCAACCGTGATGTACTGCTTGCCCTCATGCAGATAGGTGATCGGGTTGCCGTAGGGGATGGCCGGGAGCGTCACCGAGCCGAGGTAGTCACCGTTGTCCTTGTGATAGGCGGTGATGGTGCTCGCGGATGCAATCTGGTCCTTGACGTAGCGCCCGCCGGAATTGACGACCAACAGCGTCTTGGTGACGAGCGGTCCGCCGCCGTGCATGCCGCCATGTCCGCCGAGCGCCGGCAAGTTCAGGTGTTTGATCGCCGGATGGTTTCTCGGGCCGTCGCCATGCGGCGCCATCCAGGCATGGTCGCCGGTGTTCAAATCGATGGCGGTGACCCGCTTGTACGGCGGCTTGACCAGCGGGAGTCCGCGTGGACCCGGCACCGGCACCGCCCACGGATCGGTGAAGTAGCCGATGGTGGCGGGCGGCGGGTATTCGATCAGCTCGACCGCCCGGAGCCGCGTCTGGGACGGGATGAACAGTCGTCCGGTCTCTGGATCGACCGCGGAGCCAGGCCAGTTGATCCCCCCGCCGGGACCTGGCGACTGGATGATCGGCTTGCCCTCGCCTCTGACCGGCGGCGGCGTGAAGATTGGTCCGAGCTGTGCCCGGTCCGCAATCCGGATCGCTTCTTCCCGCAGCTCCGGCGTGAAGTCGACCAAGTCGTCGACCGTGATGCCTTGCAGATCGAAGGGCGGGGGCTTGGTCGGGACCGGCTGCGTCGGTGAGTACCACTCGCCGGGGACGCTGCCTTGCGGGACCGGCTTCTCCTCGATCGGCCAGACCGGCTCCCCGGTCACCCGGTTGAACACGTAGGTGAACGCCTGCTTGCTCGACTGCGCGATCGCCTTTATCTCGCGGCCGTCGACGGTGATGTCCAGCAGGTTGCCGGCGGTCGGGAAGTCGTAGTCCCAGAGGCCGTGGTGCACCGCCTGGAAGTGCCAGATCCGTTCGCCGGTCTCGGCATCGACGCAGATGATGCTCTCGGCAAACAGGTTGGTGCCCGGGCGCATCCCGCCGTACCAATCGTTGGTCGGCGTGCCGGTCGGCAGATAGACGTAGCCCAACTCCTCGTCGACCGCCATTGTCCCCCAGACGTTCGAGTGTCCGCTGTAGCGCCACGACTCGTTGTGCCAGCTCTCGGCGCCAAACTCGTCGCCTTGCGGAATGGTGTGGAAGATCCACTTCATCTCGCCGGTCTTGGCGTCGAAACCGCGCACGTGTCCAGGGTCTGCTTCTCGCTGTCGAAGATTCGTATCTTGCACGATACTGCCGACGATCACGGTGTCGCCCGCGATCGCGAGCGGCTGCGAATGGGTGAGCCGCGCCCGATCGACCGCCCGTCCGAGGGTCGTGCTCAGGTCGACCGCGCCGTCGGCGCCGAAGTCGGCATACTGCGCGCCGGTCTTGGCATTGAGCGCCACCAGCAGCAGATCGTGGGTCGCGATAAAGACGCGCGCGTCGTCGCTGTCGTCATCCTCCCAGTACGACACGCCGCGATGCTGCCACCCCATGTTGCCCGGACGGTCGAGCCGGTCGTAGGTGCGCGGGTCGTACGACCAGACGAGCTCGCCGGTGCCGGCATCGAGCGCCGCCACCTGGCCGAGCGACGTGCTCAGGTAGACCAGACCGTCGACCATCAGCGAGACCGACTTGAACGGACCCGGCCGGATTGCCTCCCGCTCGCTCGTGACGTCGGTCTCGATCGACCTCCAGCGCCAGGCGATCTCGAGGTCGGTGAAGTTTTCCGCCGTGATCTGGTCGAGCGGCGAGTACTTGGTGTTGGCCGCGTCATGCCCGAAGTGGCGCCACTCGGTGTCTGCCGTCGACTGCGCGAGCGCGGGTGGAGCGCTGGCGACAAGGGCGGTCCAGGCCATCACGAGCGCGCTCACCATTAGTACTTGACGTCGTCGCCGTGTGACCATTCGGAGTCTCCCTCGCTGGTGCCGGCCATCATAAGGCTTGACGGCGGTCGCTGCCTGCTCTGTACTTACATTTGTAAGTAACAATGGGCGGCGACATGCTGAGCACGGAGCTCCTCGTTCTCTTGGCCCTCGCTCGCGACGGCGAGCAATACGGCGCCGGGATCATCGAGACGGTCAAGGAGATGACCGACGGTGACCGCACGATCCCGCTCGGCACGATCCACACCACGCTCTACCGTCTCGAACGCGACAAGGGCCTCATTTCCGGCCGGTGGGGCTCGGACGATGAGGTCAAAGAAAGGGCGCGGCGGCGCTACTTCCGCTTGACGGCGCTGGGGGCGCAGTCGCTCGCCTCGGTGCGGGAACTGTTCGACCTGGTGGGGGCCAGGTAGTGGTCCGGTCCGGTCTCACGTTCGCTCGCGACCATGTGGTGCTCCTGCTCGGCCCGCCGATGTTCGTGGTTGCCAGCGGGACGTTCTTCGCGCTGGGCACCGGGCAGAGCGTCGCGGCGGTGCTGGCCGCGTCGTTCTCACTGCTGTTCGCCGTGATGTTCTGGCCGTTTTTGGTTGTTCTACCACTGGCGGTCGTTGGCGACAGGCGCAGGCGTGTCGCCCGCACGAGTATGGTAGTATTGTATAGTTATGCTAAAAGTGACGTATTCCATCGACGATGCCACGGTCTAGCAGATCCGGCGTACCGCCGACCGCCTCGGGAAGGCCCAAAGTCATGTCGTGCGTGAAGCGGTTGCCGACTATGCCGCCCGGACCGACCGGCTGAGCGAGCGCGAGCGGCTGCGACTGCTGGACGTGCTAGCCCGTCTGCGGAAGGAGCCGAAAACCCGTCCGGCACGTAGCGTCGACGCGGAGATCCGAGCGCTGCGGACGGCACGCGGACGCGGCGGCCGGCGTCAGCACGCCTCGTGACCATTCACCTCGATACCTCGGTGCTCGTGGATGCGCTGACCGGGCCGCGCCGGTCGCTGGACCACCTCGTCGCGCTCGTGGAGCAGGGCCACCGGATCGCGCTGTCGACGCTGGTGCTCTACGAATGGCTGCGCAGGCCCCGGACGACGGTCGAGCTTCGCGTGCAGGAAGAGCTCTTTCCCCGGGCGGCGGCCGTCCCGTTCGATGCCGACGCCACCGCCCAAGCGGCGAAGTTGTATACGGCGCTGACCCGCACGCACGGTCGCGAGGTGGATCTCGCGGTCGCGGCGTGCGCCCTTGCGCAGGATGCCGCGCTCTGGACGCTGAACGACGACGACTTCAGCGACGTGCCAGGTCTGGAGTTGATGTAGCCAGGGCGTGCACGGCGCGCCCCCGCCGGAGCGGCGCCTGGCTTTGGGCCCCGGCTAGCGACGGCGGCGGGGCTCGGGGCCGCAGGCCCCGTCTAAGGAAGACCGAACACGAACAGATTATTGCCCGCGCTCGGACGGATCTCCGGTGTCAGCCGGCCAAACAGCGACGCCGTGCTCGCCGTGCCGGTGCCGACCGCGATGTACTGCGTGCCGTCGACGGCGTAGCTGATCGGGAAGCTGGTGACGGCCGATCCGAGGTTGATCTCCCAGAGTACCTCGCCGGTTTCCTGATCCCATGCCTTGAACCGACCGTTCACGTCACCGCCAAAGACCAGCCCCCCGCCGGTGGCGACGAGCGACATCGTCGCGGCGCGTTGTTCGTGCAGCCACACGGTCTCACCCGTTTCGGCCGAGATGGCCTGCACGGTGCCGACCTGGTCGGTGCCCGGCGCGATCTGATTCCGCACGGCGAGCGCGTAGTGCGAGGTGCCGGCCGCCTGCGTCGCCAGCATGCGGGCGCAGGCGTTGCGCAGCGGCATGTACATCGTGTTGGTGAGCGGACTGTAGGCGCCTGCCTCCCAGTCCTTGCCGCCGTTCCAGGTGGGGCAGGTGAAGACCTCCTGACCGAGCGAGCTGAACACGACCTCCGAGTTTTCCGACACCGCTCCCGTGACGCCGTCGATGTCGTTGATCACGTTCTGCGTCACCGTCGGCGTCGCCCAGAGGAACTCGCCGGTCTCGCGGTCGAGGGTGTAGACGACCCCGGTCTTGCCCGGAATCCCGGTGACGACCTTTCGGACCTCGCCCCGCTCGAGATTCGGATTGATCCAGCTCACGGCGCCAGGGTCTGGCGCGACCGCGGTATCGACCAAGAGCCGCTCGAAGGGGTGGTCTAGATCCCAGCTGTCGTTCAGATGCTGGTAGTACCAGACGATCTCGCCGGTGTCGCCATCGAGCGCCAGCGTCGAGTTGTGGTAGAGATGCTTGTTACTGGCGCCGCCGAGCATGAACTTCGGCGCCGGTGAGGTGACCGACGTGCCGACGTAGACGAGGTCGAGCTCCGGGTCGTAGCTCGGCACCATCCACGAACCGACGTGCGATCGCTCCGCGTACGGGACGTCGCCCCACGTCTCATCCCCGGGTTCACCTGGCCCGGGAATCAGATGCCGGCGCCATAGCTCCTTGCCGGTTGTCGCGTCGTGCGCGATGATGGCGCACGCCTCCGGTCCGCGCATCGGCCGGCAGCTCCGTCCGGAGATGACCTTGCCGTTGGCCACGATCGGTCCGGCCGAATGCCGAGCCGGATTGACTTTGTAGTCGAAGATCTGCGTCTCCCACGCCAGCTCGCCGGTCGCGGCATCGAGCGCGAAGATGTAGTCGTCGTTCGCCGTGTCGATGATGGTGGTGCCGTAGATGGCGATGTTGCGGTTCACACTGATCAGGCCACCGAGGTAATCGTTGACGTCGTCTGGGATCTCGCGTTGGTACTCCCACTTCAGGTCACCGGTGAGGGCGTCGATCGCCTGGATGATGTCGTTCGGATTCGGCATGTAGAGCGTGCCGTCGTAGGCGATCGGCGTGCCCTGCTGCGCGCCCGGCCGGAGGCCGCGCGACCAGACCATCCGCAGGTCGCCGACGTTGTCGCGGTTGATCTGATCAAGTGGGCTGTAGCCCCAGCCGTCGAGCGTCCGCCGCCACATTAGCCAGTCTCCGTCATCCGGGTTCTGGAGCATCGTGTCGGTGACCGGCACGAATCCGGTGCTCTGCGTCTGCACCGCCGGCGGGAAGGTCGTCGCCAGCAGCAGGGCAAGGCCGAGCGACAGAACGAATCGTCGAGCGAGACGCCATCGGGTCATTAAAGACTCCAGACTATTCAGGTAGGGCGAAGACGTAGAGCGCATTGCCGGTGTCGGGCTGATAGATGTCGGGACTCAGCGAGCCGGTCAACCCGCGAAAAATCCCGAGGCCAGATGGGACGGCGAGGTACTGCTTGCCGCCGGCCTCGTAGGTCACCGGAAACCCGTGCGCGGCGGTCCCGAGGCGGGTCTTCCAGAGCACCTCCCCGGTGCGAACATCGAATGCGCGCACGTAGCGGTCGGCGTCGCCGGCAAACGCGAGACCGCCCGCGGTCGTCAGTACCGACGTCAGAAACGGCGCCCGTTGTTCGTGGCTCCACCGCTCTTCCATTGTCCGCACGTCGTAGGCGGCGAGCTTGCCAAGGTTGCCGTCGGTGCCCGGCATCTCGTGCAGCTCGACCTGGCCCGCCTCGCCACCACCGCCGTCGACCATCTCGACGGGTCGGCCGGTCATCGTCATGCACGCCTGATGAAGGGGAATGATGAGCGCGCCGGCATCAGCGTGATAGGCGGATGCCTGCCAGTTGTGCCCGCCGTAGAGACTCGGGCAGGCGTCGACCGGGTCGCCGACCCGGGCGTCCCGGATGTCTTGCCGATAGCTGACGCGTCCCGTCTCGGGGTCGATCGAGTCGAAGATGTCTTGATAGACGGTCTCCGTGTGATCGAGGTACCGGCCGTTCTCCCGGTCGAGCTTCCAGAGGATGCCGTCTTTGCCAATCGTGAACAGCGTCTTCTGGCTGTCGATGTCGATGAGCACCCGCTCGTAGACGATGTCGAGGTCGAGCGTTTCGCCTGGCACGTGCTGAAAGTACCACCGGAGCTGGCCCGTCTGTGGATCGAGGGCGAGCGTCGAGTTGGTGTAGAGCGCATCGTTGTAGGTCGACATCCCGCGACTGGCCGCCACCCACGGCTTCGCCTGTGCCGTACCGATATAGAAGAGGTTCAGCTGCGGGTCGTAGCTGCCGGGAATCCACATATCGCCGCCGGCACGCAGATGCGTCGGGACGTCGCCCCACGTCCCGTTGTTCGGGTCCCCCGGGAGCGCGATGGTCGACGTCCGCCAGAGCTCGGCTCCGGTGTCGGGATCGTGTCCGGTGATGAAGCACGTTTCATCCGTGTACCGCTGGCACCCGTTGATTCCGGTGACGACGACGCCATTAGCGACCGTCGGACCGCCGAAATGCATGAAGCCCTGCGTGTAGTCGGCCTTGACCGTGCGCCACACCTCGTCACCGCTGCGGGCATCGAGGGCAACCAGCGCCGCGTCGTAGGTGGCGAGAAACACTTTGTCCCGATACAACGCGATCGTCCGTGTCGCGCCGTAGGTCGCGGCATCCTCCGGGACCTCATAGCGGTACTCCCAGATCACCTCGCCGTTACCTGCATCGAGTGCCTGCACGATGTTGCCGGGGTTCACCAGAAACATCACCCCGTCGTGGACGAGCGGAGTCGGCTGCGAGTTACCGTCTTGCATCGCGATCACCCACGCGAGCCGCAGCTCGGTCACGTTGTCTGTCGTGATCTGGTCGAGCGGGCTGTAGCCGTGGTTGTCGAGTGTTCTGCGCCAGCTCAGCCAGTCGGCGGCCGGGGGCCGCGCGAGCAGCGCGTCGGTGACCGGTGTGAGGTTTCCGGCTTCGCGGTTCACGAAACTCGACTGTCGCCGTCTGGCCGGCGTGTCGGACGCCTGGCGTGCGGCGACGTCGCCCGCCGGCGCTGTTCCAATCGCCACTGACGCGTCGGCCTGGAGGGCTTGCGTTCCGGCGGAATGTCCGTTGGATTGCAGGATGTAGGCGACCAGGTTCAGGTAGGACTGATCGGTCAGCGAGCCGCCACGCCCGGGCGGCATGTCGGCCTGGAGGTACTCGAGCAGCTCCGGCGTCGTGCGCCTCCCCCAGACACTCTGGAAGCTGGCGCCGGCCAATTCCGGCCCGTGGGCCGAGCCACGCAGCGTCGGCCCGTGGCACTCGGCGCACGAACGCGCGTAGCCGGTCCGCCCGGCGGCTGCCTGCTCCGCGGTGAACGGGCCATCGGTGTCCGTCTGCTGTGCGCTGGCGTCGCCGCCGATGCCGAGCGCCGCGAGCGCAATCGCAGACCCGACGATACCAGTTTGGCCCCGTCTCAACATCTGCCGTCCTCCCGGGTGAGGCGAAATCATGTCACGTGCATTAATAACACTGTTGCCCGCGAGTCGCACGGAGTTGTGGGTCCACCTCACACCAGCCTGTGCAGCGGCTGCGCCCCGCGACATACGTTGGGATGTCCGAGTCCACGAAGAGGGTCAACGCTCGAGCACGCCTCGCTGAATCTGGGTTTCGAGTTCATCCGGCTCGCCCGTGTCGGTGCCGACTCGAGCCAGATCGTCGGTCGCCTTCAGACGCGCGGAGATGCCGGCCGAGCCGTACTGAACTGCTAGCGCCTCGCGGGAGAGGATCTCCCACCGACCGATCCTGTTGACGCGCGACCTTCGCCAGCTGTTTGTAGAGGTCCAGGGGGAACAGGATTGTCGTCTTCTTCGTCATGCGGGTGAGCATACCCATCTCCATATTCTGGATGTGTTATCCAGTAGGTACCGATTCCCGCGGCCTCCAGAGTACGCTAACCGCCCAACCTTCATCCAGACGCTCGCCGTGCCAGTGTGGCATCGCCGTGTGCGGAGAGATGGCGATCCCGTCGCCGGGGAGACGGCCCAGCGTCGGAGCGAGGGCACCGCCTTGCCAGCGCGGCAGTGCCGGCAGGTTCGGAAGCGGCTGCTTGTCGGGCCGGACGAACGCTGCCTCTCCGGTTGCGCCGACTCGAACCGTGAACCCCTCCTCGTGCACGGCGCGATGGTGACGCCGGCACAGCAACACCAAGTTGTCCAGCTTCGTTGGCCCGCCGTTGGCCCAATGGCGTACGTGGTGCGCATCGCAGTGCCCGGCCGAACAGCCCGGGAACCGACAATGGCGGTCGCGCGTCGTTAGCGCGCGCCTGAGCGCCGGTGAGATGGTCCGGGTCTTTCGCCCGATGTCCAGGATCTGGCCACTGGCACCGTGGCGCATGGTGAGAGTCGCTGCGTCACATGCCAGACGTCGGGACGTTTCCGCGGAAATGTGTGCCCCATCCTCGACCACTGACTGCCCAAATTGATCATCACGGCCCAGTACGCCCTCGTCGACATGCACCACTACCTGATAGCGGTCGGCAGCCGTCCCGCGGTCGAGGTCGCCCGCCAAGGCGCTTTCGGCGATCAGGCCGAGCGCGTCGGCCCGCCGCTGCTCGGCGGTGATCTCTGTTGCATCAGCGGCCGTCGAGTCTCGCCCCTCCTCACGCAACCGTTCGGTTGCTGCATCGAGGGTGCGCCGGAGAACCGCCCCCACCTCGGGTGACAGCCGGCCGCGAATGACCACCATCCCGTCGTCATCGACCTGGGTCTGGAGCTACCGGGTCCGATGGCGCCGTTTTTCATCAGCGGCCTCGGCGCTGCCATCGGTCTGGCGCTAGGCGCGCACGATCCGTTCGACATGCGCCGCCGTTCCGCACCGGGCGACGGTTTGCGTATGTGCGCGGGTTGGATGAGCCCCGTATCTACGTCCAACCGTTCCCGGACGGTGGGAGTGTTGTCCCTATTTCGACAGGGCCTGGCATTGAGCCGGTCTGGTCGCGCGACGGGCGACAGCTCTTCTACCGTAACGGGAACCAGATGCTCGCGGTCAGCGTGGAAACCATGCCCGAGTTCACGGTCACTACGCCAACAGTTCTTTTTGAAGGCGCGTACGAAACTAGGCTCTTCGCTTCCAGAGCTGCGGACTATGACGTCTCGCGAGACAGCCGATTCCTAATGCTCTGGCGAAGCAACGCTGACGCCATCGCCCTCGTACAGAACTGGTTCGAGGAGCTGAAACAGCGGGTACCGGTCGATTGACGTCGGGCTCGCGCGCGTCACGAGTGCGCAGCGATCATCGGGAGCGGGCGCGAACACGCAGCCACAGCCGGGGTGTCGCGAAGGATGCCATGAGGCCCGCCGACGACCGCGGGACCGAACACTTCGCCGCAGCTGCCAGCGGACGAGCCTGCGCCCTGTGATCCGTACTCGTCAGATAACCTCGGCTGCGGGTTGCAGTGGCACGCGCCGCCACTGAACAGCTGTTGCTCGCTGCGTCAGGAGTTCCGCGTGCGGTCGGAGGCGAAGTTGTCCGGCGGGCCGATCTGGCGTCCGGAGTGACGCCCCGGCCGTGGCTGCAGCACGCGTGCCGCGGGCGATACGCGCCCACTACGCACTAACTAACGAAACGCGCACGAGCCAGCCGAATCACATCCAGACCTGCTCATCATCCGGATCTCCATCGGGAGCGCACACCGCGGTGACCTGGATGGTGACATCCTCTGTCACTTCCACGGCCGTTGCGTCCGTCTCGTAACCAACCTTCCAAAGATGGAGGTCGTGTCTACCTTTGGGCACCTCGAAGCTGGCCTGCCCACGCCCATCGGTCTCTGCTCGATAGACGCCCAACCGGACCTCGACCTTCTCGAGCGGCAGCTCGGCGTCTCTGTCACGGACCGTCACCGTGACCCGATGCTCAGGTCGTCCGACGGTTCGGAAGCTCAACCTGGCGGACGCGTCTTCATGCGGCGGCTGCGACGCCGCTCCGAGCAACGTCGCGGCCCAGATGTGCACGTCCTCCTTCGCCGGGGCAGCCAGCGTCACGTCCGCCTCGTACAACGCGCTCGTCCCGCGCGATGGCGTCTCCCCCAGTCTTCCCTCGCCGACCGTGTTGCCCGAGTCGTCGCGCACCACGATCCGCTGCCCCGTCAACGGACAGGCGAGCGAGCACTTCGCCCCCACCTTCACCGTGAACGCGCGGCTGACCACCACCGGTGACGACACGCCCCAGACGGCGATGCTCGTCGGATGCGGTGTGGTATCGGTCACCACGTACTCCTAGGCGGCCCCGCCGTTCAGCGCCGCATCCCGACCGGCGATGCGACCAAAAACCAAGCATCGGCCCAGACCGTGCTGCGCGAATCCACCCTGCGATTCACCGGCACAGTAGAGACCCGGTATGACCTGGCCGTGCGTGTCGATGACCTGCGCCTTCACGTTCGTCCGGAGACCGGTGAGCGAATCGTGCAGGATCGGCGTCGACCACGCCGCGTAGAAGGGAGGCGTCTGAATCTTGTATCGGGGGGTCGGCTTCTGAAAATCGGGGTCCTCCCCCATGTCGACGAAGGAGTTGTACCTTTCGACCGTCTCTTGGAGCACGGCCGGTGCCATCGGGCGCGACTGATAGGGGTTTGTAATCTTGCCGGCCAATTCCGCGATGGTGTCGGCGGAGAAGAAGTAGCCGTCGAGATCGACGTTGGGCGGGCGCGGATCCCATTCCTCCCTGGTCACGGCGTCGTGGTCGAAGATGGCCCAGATCGGACCACCTCCGTTCAGCTTGGACGACTCGCCGTCGTACGCCATGGCCGCGGCAAAGAAGTCGTATCGTGCGTCCACCTCGTTCCAGAATCGTCGACCGCCTTGGTTGACGAGGATCAGGTTCTGCCAATTTATGACGGTCAGGCCGGACGCGCGGGCGAGATCGAAGATGCGGGCGTCCGGCTGCCAAATCAAGCTGTTGTACCCCCACTGACATCCGATGTGACGCGTCTTGGAAATCGCGATCCCGGCTTCGGCCGTTTGATTGGCCGTGGCCCAGAGCGCCGCCCCAATGGCCATGGCCGCGATCTCGCCGTCGCCGCTTTGCCGCGACCACGGCTCGCCGGCCACCTGGTACTCCTCGGTCAGCCTCGGGTCGAATGTTCGGCGGAGGTTCACGTTGCTCGAGCTGCCACCCGTGGCGATGAGGAGACCTTTCGTCGCCGCGATGTTCACCGTCCGACCCTCGTGCGTCGCGGTGATGCCGAGCACTCGTCCCGCGGAGGGGCTCTCCCGTACGATGCTCGTCATCTTGTGCCGCAGCAGCACGTGCGCGCCCTTCGCCCGCGCACTCTTTTCGAGCGCCCGGACGAGTCCGGATCCAACCCGGGTCGGATGATGGGTCACCCGTTCGCTGGCGATCGGCCATTGGATCGTGCGTTGCTGTCGACGAACCCTCGATGCACCACCCGGACCGGTCAGGTGATCCTGAAACTTGACGCCGTTCTCGATCAGGAATTCGAACGTCGCCGCGTTTTCGTCGGCAAAGACGCGGACGAGGTCCCGGTCGCTGTACCGGCTCTGGCCGTGGTCGTGGCGGACCCAGTCCAGGAATACCTGGTCGGCCGAGTCCTCCACCCCGTGCTTGTGCTGATTGCTCGTGCCGCCGCCAAGGTGGACCTGTCCGCCGGAGCACATGCCGTGTCCCCCGATGTCGACGTTCTCTTCCACCATGATCACGGACGCTCCGTGATCGAGGGCCGCCACCGCCGCCGCGAGCCCCGCAGTGCCGGCGCCGATGGTGACGAGATCCGCCGATAAATCCCAGAAGTCTTGTGCTTCGACCTGGCTCGCGCCCAGGCCGGCCAGGGCGGTCGCGCCGATACCGGCCGTGGCACCTTTCTTGAGGAAGGCCCGCCGACTGACACTTGCATCCTTCGATTTCGTGTTGCCCATCTGGTTGTCCTCCCGGTGCGCTCATCGCACTCTACCGAGACCAGGGAAACCGGTGCAACCTCAAATAACCTAAGTACTTGACCGTACGAACCGGCATGCCTACACTCGAACAAAGCAACCACGCGCCCGCGGGGAATTCCTAGGATGTTTAGACTGTCACGAGTCGCTTCGTGTGGGTGCGTAATCGTCCTGGTTGCAGCGTGTTACCTGCAGGTCGCCGGAGTCCACGCCGCGGCCGCCCCAGCCCCAGGAACGCAGGCCGCCAGCGCGCAGACGCCCTCCGCTACTCGCTCGGCAGACGCGCCAGACCCCCGCGCGCTCCTCGATCAGTATTGCGTCACCTGCCACAACGAGCGACTGCAAACGGCTGGACTGCGGCTCGACACGAGCGACGTCGCGCACGTTGGCGCCGGTGCGGAAACGTGGGAGAAGGTGGTGCGCAAGCTGCGCAGCGGCGCCATGCCACCGGCGGGCCGTCGTCGCCCCGACGAGCCAACGCTCGAGGCGTTCGTGACGTGGTTGGAGACCGAGCTCGATCGCGAGGCCGCCGACCGGCCGAATCCCGGGCGGCCCGCCGACCATCGTCTCAACCGGTTCGAGTATGGCAACGCGGTCCGTGACCTCTTGGCGTTGGATATCGACGTGCGGTCGCTGCTGCCGGCCGACGAGTCGGACCACGGCTTCGACAACATTGCCGAGGTCCTCTCGATGTCGCCGACGCTCCTGGAGCGGTATCTCTTTGCGGCGCGGAAGATCAGTCGACTCGCCATCGGAGATCCGACCGTCGGTCCGGCGGTCGAGACGTTCCACGTCTCACGCGGTTTGAGGCAAGACGAGCGCGTGAGCGAGGACCTCCCGTACGGCACGCGCGGCGGGATGGTCGTTCGGCACTACTTCCCGCTCGACGGCGAGTACGTCGTGAAGATCCGCCTGGGACGGAACTTCACCAATTCGCAGATTCGTGCCATCAAGACGCGCGAAGAGATCGACGTGCTCCTAGACGGCGCGCGAGTCACGCGATTCAGTATCGGCGGTGAGTGTGCCGAGTCCGAGGATCCGCAGTGTACAGGGTCGGGCATCTATCGGACGTCGCCGTACATGCTCACCGCGGATGATGCGCTCGAGGTTCGCTTCCCGGCACCCGCGGGGCCGCACACGCTCGGGGTCGCGTTCGTCAAGAAAAGCGTGCTGACGGAAGGCCCGGCGCCCACGCTGCTGCCGCCGCGGCACACCAGCTCCACCTACCAGGCGCCACGGATGGACATCGACTACGTCCGGCTCGAAGGTCCGTTCGACGCTACCGGTCCGGGCGACACCCCGAGCCGGCGCCAGATTTTTGTCTGTCAGCCAGTGGGAGGAAACGGCGAAGCCGCGTGCGCGAAGCAGATTCTGACGACGCTCGCGCGTCGCGCCTATCGCCGGCCGGTGACCGATCCGGACGTCGAGACGCTACTTCGGTTCTACCGGTCTGGTCGGAGCGACGGAAACTTCGAGCGGGGCATCCAGGAGGCGCTCACGCGTCTCCTCGTGTCGCCCGAATTTCTGTTCCGCATCGAGCGCGATCCCCCGAACATCCGAGCGAATGCCGTCTACCGGATCAGCGATCTGGAGCTCGCCTCTCGGCTGTCGTTCTTTCTCTGGAGCAGCATCCCGGATGATGAGTTGATTGATGTGGCGGTGGCCGGCGACCTACGGGAGCCGGCGGTCCTCGATGCGCAGGTCCGGCGGATGCTTGCCGACCCGCGGGCGTCAGCGTTGGCGACAAATTTTGGCGGCCAGTGGCTTCACATCCGGAACTTGAGGGCCGTTGATCCCGACGCGAGCGCGTTTCCCGACTTCGACGACAACTTGCGCGAGGCGTTCCAGCGCGAGACCGAGCTGTTTCTCGAGAGTCAGGTGCGTGAGGATCGTCCGCTCGAGGAGCTCCTGACCGCGACCTATACCTTCGTGAACGAACGGCTGGCGCGTTTCTACGGAATCCGGAACGTGTACGGGGTGCACTTTCGGCGCGTCTCGGTGAGTGACCCCCACCGGGCAGGGTTGCTGGGCCACGCGAGCATTCTGACCGTGACGTCGTACGCGACCCGGACCTCGCCGGTGGTTCGCGGTAAATATCTCCTGGACAACATTCTCGGGGCGCCCCCCCCCCCGCCGCCAGCGAACGTACCGCCGCTGGAGGAGGCCGACGAAGCGGGCCAACCGCTCGCCTCCATGCGCGAGCGAATGGCGGCGCACCGCCGGAACGCCGTCTGTGCGACCTGCCACATGCGGATGGACCCGTTGGGGTTTGCCCTCGAAAACTTTGACGCGATCGGGAGATGGCGAACCACGGACGGGACGTCGGAGATTGACGCATCGGGCGTGCTTCCCGATGGGACGCCGTTTGCGGGTCCCGGCGAGTTCAGGCAGGCGTTGCTGAGCCGTCGCGAGGAATTTGTCCGCACGTTCACGGAAAAACTGCTGACCTACGCGCTCGGCCGGGCGGTTCAGTACTACGATATGCCGGCGGTCCGCACGATCATGGGCGATGCGTCTTCGGATGACTATCACTGGTCGTCCCTGATTCTCGGCATCGTCGAAAGTCGGTCATTTCAAATGCGGAAGGCCCAGGGGAGTCTCTGATGGTGATCACGAAGAAATACTTGTCGCGACGCACGATGCTGCGGGGCCTCGGTGCGACCATCGCGCTGCCGTTGCTCGACGGCATGGTGCCGGCGTTTGCCGCCATTCGTAACACGGCCGCGCGCCCGGTGAAGCGGCTCGGCGCCATCTATGTGCCGAACGGGATGAGCATGGCCCGATGGATGCCGCCGACCGAGGGCAGCTTGGAGCTCTCGCCGATCCTCGCGCCGCTCGCGCCGGTGCAGGATCAGGTGCTCGCCCTGAGCGGCATGGCGAACCAAGAGGCGAAGCAGTGGCTGAACGAAGGGGACGGCGACCACTCGCGTTGCCAGGCGGCGTACCTCACCGGCGCCCACGCCAAGAAGGCGTCGGGGGCGAACACCACCCTCGAGGTCGGCGTGTCGATGGACCAGTTGGCCGCGCGGGAGCTCAGAGCCGACACGCAACTGGCGTCGCTCGAGCTGTCGCTCGAGGCCAACGAGCTGGTCGGTCAGTGCGAGGACGGCTACGGCTGCGCCTACAGCGCCACCCTCGCCTGGCGCGACGCCAACACCCCGTTGCCGATGGAGACCAATCCGCGCGCGGTGTTCGAGCACCTCTTCGGTGCCGTCGGCAGCACCGGGCGCGAGGCGCGTCTGCGCGCCCTCCGGATGGACAAGAGCATTCTCGATTCGGTGAGTGAGGAACTGACGGACCTTCAGCGGACACTCGGTCGCGGCGACCGGTCCAAGCTTGCGGGATACCTCGAGTCGGTTCGCGATATCGAGCGGCGTATCCAGATCGCCGAGTCACAGAGCGATCGGGGCCTGCCGGAGGTGGCGCAGCCAGCCGGCATCCCCGCTGACTTCGAGGACTACGCCAACCTGATGTTCGATTTGATGCTGGTGGCCTACCAGGCCGACCTGACCCGCGTCTGCACGTTCCTGATCGGTCGCGAAAAAAGCGTGCGAACCTATCCCGAGATTGGCGTCGGCGATCCCCATCACCCGGTGTCTCACCACCGGCAGCGCCCGGAGCAGTTAGAGAAGCTAGCCAAGATCAACACGTTCCATATGCAGATCTTTGGACGCTTCCTGGAGCGACTGCGGGCGAGCGAAGATGGGGATGGCTCTCTGCTGGACCACTCCATGATCATCTACGGTCCCGGCATGGGGAACAGCAACGCGCATGATCCGCTCGACCTTCCGATCGTCCTGGCCGGCGGCGGTGGCGGCACGCTCAACGGAGGGCGGCATGTGCGGCTCCCGGAGGGGACACCGCTGGCGAACATGCATCTGACGGTTCTCGAGAAGATGGGGATCCCAGCCGAGAGTCTCGGCGACAGCACAGGCGAGATGCCGGTCCTGTCCGACGTCTAGTCAGCCCCGTCTGAAATAGGAGCAGCCATGCGCATCCACCTCCGGCTCGTGATGAGCGCCGTCATCGCCCTGCTGACCGCGGCGAGCGTCGCGGCGGCCGCCGCCGACGTTCCACTCGTCGAGGCCGCCAAGCGGCAAAACACCGAGGCGGTACGAACGCTGCTGGCCGAGGGGGCTCTGGCGAATGCGACACCGCCTGACGGCGTCACGGCACTGCACTGGGCGGCGCAGTGGGATCAGGCGGAGATTGCCGACCTGCTGATCAGCGCCGGGGCCGAGGTGAACGCGGCCGACCACTACGCGGTGACGCCGCTGGCGCTCGCCTGCACCAATGCGAGCGCCGCGATGGTCACGCGGTTGCTGGACGCGGGGGCGAATCCGAACACCGCGCAGGCGACCGGGGAGACGGCACTGATGACGTGTGCGCGCGGCGGTGTGGTCGATGCGGTCAATCCGCTCCTGGCGCGCGGCGTCGACGTGAACGCGACGGAAGCCACCCTCGGTCAGACGGCGTTGATGTGGGCCGCCTGGGAAGGGCACACGGAGGTCGTCGACACGCTGATCGACCACGGCGCCGACGTCGATGCGCGGACGACGACCGGGTACACGGCGTTGCTGCTGGCGGCTCGGGAGGGCGACGAGGAGACGACGCGCGTGCTGCTGGAGGCGGGTGCGGACATCAACGTGGTCGCCGAGGACGGCACGACGGCGTTGGTCGTGGCCGTCATTCGGCGACATACCGGGTACGCCGAGTTCCTGCTGGACCGTGGGGCAGACCCCAACCTCGGGCCGGGGTTCACACCGTTGCACTGGGCCGCCGGAGAGTGGGACACGGAGCTGAACGACCTCTCCAATGGGGTCGCCGAGGGCAATGAGTGGAGCGTGTTTGGCGGATTGCACGACGCCGACCGCGTGCGCGTCGTGCGATTGCTCCTGGCCCATGGCGCGGACCCGAACGCCCAGACCGACCGGACGCCGGGGTTCGGGATCGCCGTGAAGGGCCATCTGGGCAACATTACGGGCGGCACCCCGTTCCTGATCGCGGCGCGGGCCAACGATATCGACGTCATGCGCGAGCTACTCGCGCACGGTGCCGATCCACTGGTGCCGACCCGAAACGGGACGACACCGCTGATGATGGCGGCAGGCATCGGCCACGAACCGGGTATCACCCGATCGGCGGAGGGCGAGGCACTTGAGGCGGTCTACCTCTGTGTGGAGCTTGGCGCCGACGTCAACGCGGTGAACGAGGCCGGCGACACGGCGTTGCACGGCGCCGCGTGGCGGGAGCGGGCCGATTCGATCGTTCAGTTTCTGGCGGACCGCGGGGCCGAGCTGGATGCGAAGAACCATAGAGGATGGACACCGTTGGTCATTGCCGAGGGTATCCATACGGGTGGAAACTTCATTCAGTCAGACACAACGGCCGCGCTGCTTCGCCAACTCGGCGCCACTCCGAGTCCCTCGGATATCTTGCGGGAACCGGATGCGCGGTAGGGTGGTTTAGGATTATGACTATTGTGTTCTCGATGATGATTGCGCTGCTTGCCGCCCAGTCGGCACAGCTAGACTTCGAGTATTTCAAGAGCGAGGTCCAGCCGATTTTCTTGGAAAAGAAAGCCGGTTTCACCCGCTGCGTGGTTTGCCACTCCGACGGGGGTCGGGTTGGCTTTCTCCAGGAGCTGGAGTCCGGGGCGACGACCTGGACGGATGAGCAGTCACGCCTTAACTTCGAAGCGCTGTCGCGGCTCGTCACGCCGGGCGATCCGCTCGGCAGCCGGTTGCTGATGCATCCACTCGAGCCCGACGCGGGCGGCGACGAGTTCCACAACGGCGGACGGCAGTTTACGTCACAGGAAGATCCGTGGTTCCAGACGCTTGCCGCGTGGGTGCGCGGCGAGACCGGGAGCTAGACAAGTTCTTGATTGGCAAGACAAGGAGCTAACACGATGTCCACGTCACACAGGTTGGGGCGGCTTCTCCCGGTTCTGGCGATGCTCTTCGCCTTCGCGCTCGTCATGCCGACATCGGCGGCGGCGCAGGATGTCCGCATCGTCCAGACGAACAGCGCGGGCGACAACGTCCACATCATCGACCCGGTGACCAACACGGTCGTGGGCGAGGTCACCGGCATCGAGCGGGCGCATGGGGCCGCCCCCTCACCCGACGGGCGCTTCATCTACGTCGCCAACGAGTCGGACGACACGGTCGATGTGGTCGACGTCGGGATGATGAAGGTCGTCAAACAGATCCCGCTGAGCGGGCGCCCCAACAACATCGCCGCCACGCCGGACGGCCGGAAGGTCTACGTGGCGATCGCCCAGTCCCCGGGCGCGCTCGACGTGATCGACACCGCGACCAACGAGGTCTCCGCCACGATCTCCGTGCATGGCGGGGTCCATAACACCTACGTGACGCCAGACGGCAAGTATGCGATTGCCGGGATGGTCGGCGCTCGCAACATCACGGTGGTCGACACCAAGACCGACATGCCGGTCTGGACCGCCTACTGGGATCTGGGGATTCGTCCGATGACCATGGATACCAATGCCGATGGGTCGACGCGACGGATCTACGCGCAGCTGTCGAACTTCAACGGCTTCGGTGTGCTCGACTTCGAGACGCGCAAGGAAGTTACCCGGATCGAATACCCCGAGGTTTCACCCGACCAGCGCACGCCCGGCCACGGCGGGAACACGGCGCATGGCATCGGCGTCACCCCGGACAACAAATACCTGGTGGCCAACAGCAGCCTGAACAGCAGCGTCTATGTGTACACCCTGCCAGACCTCGATCTGGTCGGCGGCGTCCGAGTGGGCCACTCGCCGAACTGGGTCACAATCACCCCCGACAGTAAATACGCGTATATCTCGCTGTCAGGGGAGAACAGCGTGGCGGTGGTCGACATCGCCAAGGTCGAGATGGTGACCGAGATCATGACGGGTGGCCAGGTGCCGAAGCGCAACGCCACGCTGGTCGTCGGGCCGTAACCCTCGCGGTGGAATGAACGGTGTCCGTTGTTCTAGTGGTGGCGCTGGCGTTCGTGGTGGCGGCGGTCGCGCTCGGAGGTGTCGCCGCGGCGCAGTCTCGCTCCGTGGCGGACGGCGTCTATACGACGGCGCAAGCCGACCGAGGTGAAGCGCTCTACGACGAGCAGTGCGTGTCGTGTCACGGCGACATCAAGCAGATGACGCCCGAGATGGCGGCGTTGCTGGCCGACCACACGTTTCGAGCCCGGTGGAGCGAGCGGTCGCTCGGTGAGCTGTTCGAGATGATTCAGGTCGAGATGCCGCAGGATGCGCCCGGGTCGCTGTCACCTCCGGAGACGGCCGACCTGCTCGCCTTTATTCTGCGCGGCAACCGGCGTCCGGCCGGAGAGGCCGCCTTGCCGGAGGAGATCGAGGCGTTGAACGCCATTCCGTTTGAATTCGTTCCGTGATCTGGAGACAGGCGGAGGTCAAGCCCACATGACAAAGACGAGAACGTTAGCCGTCGGCGCCGTAGGTCTCGGTCTGCTCCTGCTGACAGCCCAGGCGTCAGCGCATCATTCGTTCTCGGCCGAATTCGACATCGACAAGCCGATCACGCTCGAAGGGACGCTCACGGAGCTGGAGTGGGTGAACCCGCATGGATGGATTCACATGGACGTCGAGGGCGAAGACGGTGCCATCGTGAATTGGTCGGTCGAGATGGGAAACCCGACCGCGTTGCTGAGGCGCGGCCTGAGGAAGAGTGACTTTCCGCCCGGGATCGAGTTCATCGTCGAGGGGTATGAGGCCAAGGACGGCACCCCGACGGCGAACGGCATCACGGTCACGTTCCTGGACGGTCGCAACTTCTTCGCCGGCTCGTCAGGCACGGGCGCCCCGTTGCCGGAGGAATATCGCTAGGCCGATATGGGAACCTTTCGCAACGGCCAAGGCGCGCACGGCGCGCCTCGCGGGCGCGGAGTGGGGCTCTCGGGGTTCCCGCGTAGCACCCGCGAGGGTTCGGGGCGCAGCCCCGTCTAATTGATGATGCGCATCGGCTCGATGATGGCTGCGGTCGGTGGGGCGGCCGTGTTTCTGCTCGTATCGATCCCCGTCGCCGGACAAACCGAAGCGCCTGACCTGGAGGGCATCTGGCAGGCCGTCAACACCGCGGCATGGGATATCCAGGACCATCCGGCACGACGTGGCGTGCCAGCCGGGCAGGGTGTCGTCGAGGGGAACGAGATCCCGTATCAGCCGTGGGCGCTGACGCAAAAACGGGAGAACCTCGAGAACGCCGCCAGCGCCGACCCGTTGACCGATTGCTCCATGCCAGGTGTGCCGCGGATCACCTACATGCCCTATCCCTTTCAGATTCTGCAGTTCTCCGACCGCATGCTCATCCTCTATGAGTACGTCCATGTGACCCGCACCATCTACATGGACGGGAGCCAGCATCCGGAGGGCCATATCGACTTCTGGATGGGCGACTCGCGCGGCCGGTGGGAGGGCGAGACGCTGGTCGTCGATGTGATCCACTTCAACGACCAGACCTGGTTCGACCGGGCCGGCAACTTCCATAGCGAGGCGTTACACGTCGTCGAGCGCTACACGCCCGCGGGCCCCGATCACTTGATCTATGAGGTCACGATCGAGGATCCCAACGTCTTTACCCGCCCCTGGACGATGCGTATGCCGCTCTATCGCCGCCAGGACGCCGACGTTCAACTGCTGGAATACGAGTGCTATGGCTATGCGGAAGAAGAATTGGCACAAGACAAGTAACGCGACGCTGAGAGGCGTTGGCATCGTCACGGCGATGTTGCTGGTGGCGACGACGGCGAACGCCCAAGGCTGGGAGCCGCCGCGCACATCGGATGGGCATCCCGACCTCCAGGGCTACTGGGACGGCGGGCCGGCCAACGCCTCGCACAGCATCGAAGACGGGTGCTGTGACGCCATCCACGCCAGAATGCAGAGCCGAACTGCCGACCGGCTCGGGCTCCGCGAGCCGTTGATCATCGACCCGCCCGACGGGCGGATTCCGTATCAGCCGTGGGCGGCAGAAAAACGGACGGAGCTCCTCTTCGACATGGAAACCCCGACGGAGCTGGGACACATCGATCCGGAGGATCGGTGTTTGCTGCTCGGCGCGCCACGGAGCAACTACCGCGGCGATCTGGAGATCCGTCAGAACGCCAACCACGTGGTGATCCTGTACGAGTGGGCGCACGCGTATCGCGTCATCCCGTTGGACCGGCGTCCGCACGTCGGTAAGGACATCAGCATGTACAACGGCGATTCACGTGGTCGCTGGGAAGGTGACACATTGGTCGTCGAGGCGCGCAATTTCAACGACCAGATCTGGCTCGACTCCCACGGGAGCTTCTACAGCGACGACTTCCGCGTGGTCGAGCGCTGGCAACTCCTGGAGGGGGACAGGCTTCGATACGAAGCGACGATCGAAGACCCGAATGTGTTCACGCGACCGTGGACGTTGGCGTTCACGATGGGCCGGATCGGGGATGAGGAATACGAATTCTTTGAAGAGGCATGCTGGGAAGGTGTCACCAACAAGCACCGACTGGCGGCGGGACGAAACGCCGTGGCGGCGGGCGAACGACGCCTGCACACCCACGACGATCCTCAGTAAGATCGAAGGCGCTCTGGAGGAAACGGCATCATGAAGATACGGGGACTGGCAGTCGTGGCCGCGGTGGTCGCGTTCGCAGCGGTCGGCACGTGGATGGGTCCATCCGTCCAAGGTCAGGCGGCCGAGAGTGGGGACGGCGTGATTCGAGGCGTCGTCACGAGCAGCAACGGGGCCGAGGAGGGGGTCTGGGTGATCGCCGAAACCGACGATCTCGCGACTCGCTTCATCAAGACCGTCGTCACCGGTGACGACGGTCGGTTCTTGATTCCCGAGCTGCCGGCCGCGACCTACCAGGTCTGGGTGCGCGGCTATGGGTTGGCCGATTCGGCCAAGGTCGACGCGTCGCCGGGCGAGGATCTAACGCTCGAGGCGACGGTCGCCGCCGATGACACGGAAGCGGCCAAAGTGTACCCCGCCAACTACTGGTACTCGCTGATCGAGCCGCCGAGGGCGGGTGAGTTTCCTGGCACCGGCTTGGAAGGCAACGGCATCGCGGAGACCCTCGCGCACCAGAGCCAATGGGTCGACGTCCAGAAGCAGGGGTGCATGCTCTGTCACCAGCTCGGCAGCCGCATCGTCCGGGAGATCGACAACATCGATCAGTTCGATTCGACGACCGCCGCCTGGGACCACCGGGTGCAGATGGGGCAGCGCGGCTCGCAGATGACCAACGTGATGAACCGGTTCGGTCGAGAGCGCGGGTTGCAGATGTTCGCCGACTGGAGCGACCGAATTGCCTCGGGCGCGCTCCCGCCAAAGCCGCCGCGCCCGGAAGGTGTGGAGCGGAACGTCGTCGTCACGATGTGGGAGTGGGGCACGGAGATCGATTACATCCACGACGAGATCGCGAGCGACAAGCGGGATCCGACCGTCAACGCCAATGGTCCGATCTACGGCGTGAACATTTCCAACGACGAGCTGGCGATCCTCGATCCGGTGACGCACCAGGCGACCAACCTCAAGGTGCCGATGCGCGTGGATCCGTCGACCGTCCCCGGCATGATTGCGCGGTCGATGCCGGCGCCGTCGCGCTTTTATGGTGACGAGCTGATCTGGAACGACCCGGCCAACCCGCACAACCCGATGATGGACCACAAGGGGCGCGTCTGGTTGACATCGGCGATCCGTCCGCGGCCCAACCCGGAGTGGTGCCAGGAAGGCTCCGACAACAAGTTCGCGCAGTACTACCCGATCGCACGCGGCTATCGCGGCGCTGTCTACTACGACCCGCCGGCCGAGCGATGGGTCATGATTGACACCTGCTTCGGCACACACCACTTGCAGTTTGCCGAGGATGACGACCACACGCTGTTCTTCAGTGGGGGCGGGCAAGTGGTCGGCTGGCTCAAGACCGCGGTGTATGACGAGACCGGCGACGAGCAATTCTCCCAAGGATGGTGCCCGACCGTGGTCGATACCAACGGCGATGGGCAGATCACCAGGCCGTGGAACGAGCCGAATCAACGCGGCACGATTGAGAATTTTGACCGGACCCGAGACACCCGCCTCGTCGTCGGAAGCTACGGGGTCGTCCCCGACCCCTTGGAGGAGACCGCCGTCTGGATCGTGTCGAATCGATTCCCGGGGCGACTCACCTACATGGACATCGGCGACAATCCCCCGGAAACCTGTCTCAGTGAGGTCTACGAGGTGCCGTCGGTGCTCGACCCGAGCGTCCCGCGGGAGCAGACCGGCTTTGGTCCACGCGGACTCGACATCGACCGCCACGGTGTGGTCTGGACGGCGCTGTCTGGCAGTAGCGACTTCGCCTCATTCGATCGCGCCAAGTGCCGCGTGAAAAACGGACCCGACGTGGTCGATGGGCGGCACTGCACCGAAGGGTGGACGCTGTATCCGACCCCGGGTCCGGAGATTCCCGGAACCGACCCGCCCGTGCGCGCCGACTACCACTATTACAACTGGGTCGACCAGCACAACGCGCTCGGGTTGGGTGCGAATATCCCGATTGCCAATGGATCGAACTCCGATTCGTTGCTGGCGCTGATGCCCGAGACGGGCGAGTGGGTGGTGATGCGGGTGCCGTATCCGCAGGGCTTCTTCAGCCGCGGCCTCGACGGACGCATCGACGACCCGAACGCCGGCTGGAAGGGACGCGGGGTCTGGGCGACCTACGGCGCCGCGGTCACCTGGCACATCGAGGGTGGACAGGGCGCCAAACCGGGTATCGTGAAGTTCCAGGTCAGGCCCGACCCGCTGGCCAATTAGGCCTTGATGCTAGGAGTGCACGTGAGCGAAAAACGGCTTGCAACGTTGTCTTCACTGATTGTGGCGCTGTCGGTCGCGGTGGTGCCGGCCGCCGGCCAGGAGGTTCGCACCGCTTCTGGCGCGAGCACGGAGCTCCGCGGACTGGTGGTCAGTGAGGACGCGACGACCGTGCCGCGCACGCCGTGGGGCGCCCCCGACCTGCAGGGAATCTGGAACAACTCCACGACGACGCCGTTCGAGCGACTGACCGCCTCCGAGAAGGAGCGGGGACGGTTGGCGCAGGAGCAGGTGACACGGGCCACCGGCGGCACCGGCGCCGGCTGGCTCGAGCAGGCCGGAGGGCTCGAGCGGGAGTCGCTGATCGTCGATCCGCCGGACGGCCGGATCCCGATGACCGAGGCGGCGATGGAGCGGCTGATTGCGCGAGAGCGCGCACGCCGCGATCGCGGTGAGGCCGACTCGTGGCTCGACCGCAACAGCTGGGAGCGGTGCATCTCGAGGACGCTGCCGATCGCGATGATCCCAAATATCTACAACGCGAATCACCAGATCTTTCAGACACCGACGCACATCGTGATCCTGATGGAGATGATTCACGAGGCGCGCATCATCCCCCTGGGCGAGCGTCCGCATGCGTCCGACCGGATCCGGCAGTGGCTCGGTGATTCGCGTGGCTACTGGGAGGGCGACACGCTGGTGGTCGAGACGATCCACTTCAACAACCGGCTGGACGGCGGCGACTTGCAGCCGTCGCACATCATCCAAACGACCCATCGTGGTCCAGGCGGGACGCTCCGTCTCGTCGAGCGCTTCACGCTGGTCGACGCCAACACGATCGATTACCGCTTCACCGTCGAGGACCCGAAGATCTACACGCAGCCGTACACGGCGGCCATCCCGATGCATCGCCGGGATGCGAGCGACCAGCTGAATCAGCTGTTCGAGTACGCCTGCCACGAGGGCAACCACGCGATGGTCAACCTGCTGACCGCCGGTCGTAAGGACGAGCAGCAGGCGCTGGATGCGGCGGCGCTCGTCCGCCAGCAGCGGATCGAGGCCGGTCATCCCGGCGTTCGCGAGCCGGCCGTCCCGTACGTGCCCGAAGAGCCGCGCCAGTAGCGCGAGCCGGTCCGCGCGTCGGAGCACCGGTCGCGCACATCCCTCAGAAATATATGGACTCCTCCCGGGGGGCAAGAGAGCGACGGCGGAACAGCCACCAGCTTGGGTGCAGCAAGATATCCGGCCTCTGGTGTGGCACCACTGCGGTTCCGGGCCACGATGGACAAGGCGCTACATCGGGGACCAGAGACCGGCACGGGCTGACAGGGGTGTGCCCAGTGTCTGAATCGGTCTCGTCCGATGTCGGTCCGACCTGAGCTCGAGGGGAGGCAGCAGATCTCCATCGGCGGTGGGTATCGGCCCGCGTGGTCGGCGGACGGCAGCGAGATTGTCTACATTCGCGTCCCCAACGGGCCACCGGAAGCGGTCATGCGTGTGACCATCGACGTCGCTAGTGAGCCGTCATCGTTGAGCGTGAGTCAGCCCGAGGAATTGTTCGATTTTGTCTATGACTCTCGGATCGCTGGCCAGCGCTACTGCGACGTGTCTCCTGACACGGAGCGGTTTCTCGTGATCACGCTCGGATCAGGCGACGTTGGTTCGGCCCGGGAGATTAACGTCGTTCTCAACTGGTTCGAGGAGCTCAAAGAGCGTGTGCCGCTGCCGTAGCGCGGTGTCGATGACGGCGTCGAGAGGAGGACTGACATGAAGAAGACAAGATGGCGTACAGCGATCCTGCTAGTCGTCGGTGTTGCTGGCCTGACGTTGGTTTCCGCGTGTGCGTCTGACACCGTGCCGACGTCCGCTGCCGCACAGGAAAACGCCGCAGACGTCCCGGCGCTGCCGTCGCCCGATCTGTACGCCGGGTCGCCCTATCTTCGGGAGCTGCGCAACGAGCTCGTCTACGGCGAGATCTGGGAGCGCCCACAGCTCGCTAAGCGCGACCGGAGCTTGATCACGATCGCCGTACTCCAGGCGCTCGCCCGCGAAGAGCTGGCGATCCATATCCCGCGCGGCCTCGACAACGGCCTGACCCCGGAGGAGATCTCCGAGATCATCCTGCATGTGACGTTTTACGCCGGCTGGCCGACCGGCGTGCAGGCGTCGTTGACGGCGGCCGAGGCGTTCGAGGAACGGGGAATCTCGCTCGGCGACCTGCCCCGGGCGCCGGCTGGAAGCGACGCGTCGACGCCAGGCTCGCTCAGCGATGCCTACGCGGCGGTGCCGCGGCTCGGCGAGTTACGCAACAGCCTCCTCTACGGCGACATCTGGGAGCGGCCGCTTCTCTCCAAGCGCGACCGGAGCCTGATCACGGTGGCGATCAATCAGGCGACCTACGCAACCAACGAGCTGCGGATCCACATCGACCGCGCACTCGACGAGAACGGCGTGACACCAGAGGAGATCTCCGAAGTGATCCTCCACGTGACGTTCTACGCCGGGTGGCCGGCGGCGGTGAATGCCGGACGGCTGCTGACGGCGGCGCTCGAAGAACGTGGCGTCGACTTGAGCGAGTTGCAGTAGCCACCCGGTAGAGTCCCTTCGAGGTGCCATACGACTTCGACCGGCTCGGCAACGGAAACTCGACCTACGATGCCGGACCCGATGGCCGGCTACTGATGGTCAAGACCGAAGGTGAGACGGATGGGGACGCGCCACCTCTGGAGATCCGGGTCGTCCTCAACTGGGTCGAGGAACTCAAGGCGCGGGTGCCCCTGCGATGACCCGATACCGCAAGAGCTTGTGCGCGACGTGGGCCACGCTGCTGGTGGCCGGCCTCGCGGTCGTGTCCGTCGCTGCCCAGCACGGCGCGCCTGACGGCGAGTGGCGCACCTATGCCGGCGACGTCTGGGGCACCCGGTACGCGCCGCTCGACCAGATCACCGGCGACAACTTCGGTGACCTCGAGCTAGCGTGGCGCTGGCGGAGCGCCGACACGCATCTCCCGTACGACGATGGACGTGGAGTATCGTGGCTCGCGGCCGAGACGCTCTTCGACCGATTGGAGGCGGCCGACCCTGATCTGTGGCAGACCCGGCCGAGCATCGGCCGGCTGTCGGCGACGCCGCTGATGGTCGACGGTGTGTTGTATCTCGCCACGCCGCTCTATCAGGCGGCGGCCGTCGACGCCCGGACGGGCGAGACGCGCTGGGTTTACAACCCGCGTGTCTACGAGCAGGGGAGCCCGCCGCTTCCGGCGCCATGGAACCACCGTGGCGTCGCCTACTGGGAACGTGACGGCGTCGCCCGGATCATCTGGGGAACCGGCGACGGCTATCTCACGGCGGTCGACGCGAAGACCGGCCTCCTCGCCACCGACTTCGGTGACGCCGGCCGCGTCAGCTTGGAGGACGGCCTCCCGCGGGCTCGCGAGAACCCGAGCCGGCTGCCGCCGCCATCCCGGTCGCCGCCGCTGGTCGTCGGCGACACGATCATCGTCGGCTCCTCGGTCCACGACTATCTGTCGACCAAGGAGAACGCGCCGGGGTTCGCGCGCGCCTACGACGCCGGCACCGGGCGCCACCAGTGGGATTTCCACAACGTGCCCCAGAGCGCCGACGAATACGGTGCCGATACCTGGCGCAACGGCGCGTGGCGCTACTCGGGGAACACGAACATCTGGGGCAACATCGCCGCCGATCCCGAGCTGGGCTACGTCTATCTGCCGACGAGCACCCCGACCTCCGACTACTACGGCGGCCATCGGATTGGCGACAACCTGTTCGCCGAGAGCCTGATCTGCGTCGATATCGAGACCGGACAGCGCGTCTGGCACTTCCAGATGGTGCACCACGGTGTCTGGGACTACGACAACCCGACCGGACCGAACTTGCTCGACGTCACGGTCGACGGGCGGACGGTGCAGGCGGTCGCCCAGGTGACGAAACAAGGATTCGTCTATACGTTCGACCGGGTCACTGGTGAGCCGCTCTGGCCGATCGAGGAGCGCGCGGTGGCGACGGATACCGATCTCGAAGGAGAAATGCTGGCCCGCAGCCAGCCGTTCCCGACCAAGCCACCGCCGTTCGAATACCAGGGCACGTCCATAGACGAGTTGATCGATTTCACGCCCGGGGTCCGGCGGATGGCGCTTGACGCGGTCGAGGGGTTCCGGCTCGGCGCGCTCTACACGCCGCTCTCGCTGCGCGGCACGATCTTTCGTCCGAGCGCCGGCGGCGGAGCGAGCTGGGGCGGCGCGGCGGTCGATCCCGAGTCTGGCATCCTGTACGTGCCGTCGAGAAACGTCCACTCGGTGATGCGTTTTCGCGAACCCGGACCGGCAGATGAAGGGGCGAACCTGCGGTATCTTCTCAGTCGCGGTGGTGCGGAGTTTCTCGACGGTGGAAATCCGCAGCGCACCCCGCGGATGCCGCAGGGGCTGCCGCTCTGGAAGCCGCCGTACTCGCGCGTGACCGCCATCGATATGAACGTCGGCGAGCACCTGTGGATGACGCCGCTCGGCAACGGCGATCGGTTTCGCAACCATCCGCTGCTGCGTGACCTCGACCTCCCGCCGTTGGGTGGTGACAGCGGACGGAACGGACCGTTGTTGACGAAGACGCTGCTCGTGCAAACGCTGACGGCGGGCGGGACCGAGGGCGGCCCGCAGCTGGTCGCCTACGACAAGGCGTCTGGCGACGTCCTGGCGGCGGTCGACCTGCCGGGTGGGGCGATCGGGACGCCGATGACCTACATGTTGGACGGGCGGCAATATATTGCGGTGACCGTGGGCGGTGTGTATCCGCAGCTCGTGGCGTTCGTGCTGCCGTCGTGACGTCGCGAGCGCGCCCGTTGAGCTGAACGCCAAATGCAGCTACTATCCCCAAAAGGAATTACGCCAATCCACAGGAGGGTCAGATGCGCCATCGAGTTCTCGCGTCCTTGAGCGTCGTCGCGGTCGTGTCGATGTCAGCAAGTCCCGTCGCGGCCCAAACCGGAGCGCGAACGGCATGGGGCGACCCAGACCTCCAGGGCGTCTGGGACTTCCGCACGATCACACCGCTGGAGCGGCCCGAGGATCTGGGCGACCAGGAATTCTTGAGCGAAGAGGAGGCGGCCAACCTCGAGCAGGAGGTCGTCGACCGAAACGCGGAGCTGGCGGGTCGGGCCCCCCGGAGAACGACAGCCACGGAGAGTGTCGATCGTGGCGAAGAAGGTGCGCCAGGGTTCTACAACAACTTCTGGCTTGACCGGGGCACCAACACGGTCAGCACGCGGCGCACGTCGTTGGTCGTCGACCCGCCTGACGGGAGGATTCCGCCGTTGACCGATCGTGCGCAACGGATGACGGACCGCCGCCAGGCGTATCTGCGGGAGAATCCGGCCGACTCGTGGACGGATCGCAGTGCGTACGACCGGTGCATTCTCGGGTTCAATGCCGGGCCGCCGATTACACCGGGCGGCTACAACCAGAACCTGCAGCTGCTCCAGACGCCGGACCACGTCGTGCTGGTGACCGAGATGGTCCACACCCATCGCGTCGTCCCGCTCGACGGGCGCCCGTATCTTGGCCACGACGTCCGTCAGTGGTCGGGCGACTCGCGTGGCTATTGGGAGGGCGACACGCTGGTGGTCGAGTCCAGAAACTTCGACGCCAAACGCGGATGGCGCCGGACCAGCGAGAACATGACGCTGGTGGAGCGCTTCACCCGCGTCGACGCCGAGACGCTCGAGTACCGATTTACCGTGACCGATCCGGCCACGTGGACGAGCCCGTGGACGGCGTCGATTCCGATGCGGCGAAACGATCAGCCGATGTTCGAGTACGCCTGCCACGAGGGCAACTACAGCATGCCGGGTATCCTCGGCGGCGCGCGGATGGACGAGGAAAAGGCGGCGTGGCAGTAGAACCGAATCATAGGCGCAGATGGGCTCACCTGAGCCCTCAGGCCGGTCGCGTTCAGCCACCTCGGCTTGGAGGAGTGACGATGCGCAGCATTAGTCAGGGGCACGGGCGCAGACACTCGCTGGTTCTGGGGCTGGCGGTCATTGGTCTCTCGAGTCTGGCTGGCCAGCCGGCACGAGCACAGGATCATCCGCTGATCGACGCGGTGAAGGCCGACGACGCAGCGGGAGTGACCGCGCTGCTCGACCAACGTGTCGACGTCAATACCCCCCAGCCCGACGGTGCCACACCTCTCCACTGGGCGGCTTACCGGGATGCGGTCGACCTTGCCGATCTACTGGTTGAGGCCGGCGCCGACGTCAATATCGCAAATGACTACGGCGTGACTCCGCTGTCTCTCGCGTGCGACAACGGCGCGGCGCCGATGGTGAGGCGCCTCTTGGACGCCGGGGCGGATCCGAACATCGGCCGCGCGACCGGCGAGACGCCCCTCATGACCTGCGCGCGCACCGGCGCCCTCGAGGCCGTGCGCACGCTTCTGGTCCGCGACGCCGACCCGAGTGCCGTGGAGTCGTGGCAGGAGCAGACCGCACTGATGTGGGCCTCGGGAGAAGGGCATACCGAGGTGGCGCGCGCGCTGGTCGAGCACGGTGCCGACGTGCATGACCGGTCGAAGGGCGGGTTCACGGCGCTGCTGATCGCCGCCCGCGAAAACGAGCCCGCGCTCGCCCGCCTCTTGCTCGCCGCCGGCGCCGATGTGAACGATACGGCGCCCGACGGGAGCACGCCGCTGCTGGTGGCCACCGTCCGCGGCCACCCCGCATTGGCGATCCTGCTGCTCGAGAACGGGGCCGACCCGAACGCCAAGGGCACCGGCTACACGGCGCTCCACTGGGCGGCCGGTTCGTGGCATACGGAGTTGACCGGGAGCCTGCGTGGCATCGAGACCGACCGCGAAGAGGAGTGGCACTCGCTCAATGGGCTCCGGGCCGACAAGTTTGAGCTGGTCGAAGCGCTCCTCGCGCACGGGGCGGACGTTGATGCTCGGCTCGAAAAGAAACCGCCGCAGTACGGCTATGCAAGCCAGCGGTTTCGGGTGAGCGTGGTCGGCGCGACGCCGTTCTTGCTCGCGGCGATGGACGGCAACGTCGACGTGATGCGCGTGTTGGCGGAAGCCGGGGCCGACCCGCGGTTGGGGACCGAGGAGAACACCTCGCCGCTGATGGTCGCCGCCGGGCTGGGGCAAGTGCCGGCCGAGACCCGCGTCGCCGAGCGCCACTCCATCGACGCGGTCGAATTCGTGTTGGAGCTGGGTGCCGACGTCAACCGAACCAATACCGTCGGGCGCACGGCGCTGCATGGCGCCGCGCACATTCGCTCGGATACCATCGTTCAGATCCTCGTCGATCATGGGGCGGAGGTGAACATCGGCGATCAGCGCGGGATCACGCCGCTGATGATTGCCGAAGGGGGCGGGCACATCCTGCTGCCCGGGCTCGGCGGGGGCAGCACCGCCGACCTGCTCCGCGCGTTGGGCAGCGACGAGACGATGCCGTCGGATTTCATCGAGCGTTACAGCCAAGGACTGATTCGCTGACGATACGCGCGCCGAAGGTGACCATGCTCGGTGTCGGCATTGGGCTCACTGCGCTGCTTGCGGGAGCTGGCGAAGCTCTAGCCCAGGATGCGGCCGGCGCGTCCGATTACCGCGCGGTCCTCGATCGCTATTGCATCGCCTGCCACAACGAACGCTTGCTGACAGGTAACCTGGCGCTCGACGCCGTCGACATCGACCACGTCGCAGAAGCTGCGGAAGTATGGGAAAAAGTTCTGCAGAAGCTGCAGACACGGTCGATGCCGCCTCCGGGGCGGCCGCGACCCGATCAGGAGACCTACGACGCGTTCGCGTCATGGACGGAGCGTGCGCTCGATCGCGCCGCCGCGGCCGATCCGAACCCTGGGCGCCCGACCATCCATCGCCTGAATCGGCTGGAATACACCAACGCAATCCGTGACCTGCTCGAACTAGAGATCGACAGCCAAACGCTGTTGCCGGGCGACGACCTCGCCTACGGCTTTGACAACAACGCCGACATTCTGACGGTGGCGCCAGGGTTATTGGAACGCTACATGTCGGCCGCGCGCAAGATCAGCCGGCTGGCGATCGGCGATCCATCGATCGAAGCCGATGTCGTCCGCTATCCGATGTCGGCGCTGCTGACGCAGGACGAACGGATGAGTGAGGAGCTACCGTTCGGATCGCGGGGCGGGACCGCGGTGCGTCACCACTTTCCGCTCGATGGGGAGTACGTCGTCAGAGTAGGGTTGGCGGGCAATCGCCGCGAGCCGCAAGAGATCGACATCCGAGTCGACGGGCGGCGGGTCGGGTTGCTGCGGGTCGGTCGTTGGCCAAGCGACGACGGGACCGAGGCCGAGGGCCCGTTGATGGTCCGGTTTCCCGCGCGGGCCGGGACCCATGTCGTCAGCGTCGGGTTCGCGCAGCGGACAGCGGCGATCGAGGGAGTGGCGCCGAGTCATCTGCCGGTCTGGACCTTTGCTTTCGGCCGGGGCTTTGCTGAGAAGATGGCGCTCGACAGCGTGCAGATCGAAGGTCCCTACAATCCTGACACCATCGGGTCCGGTCCAGACGGTCTCGGCGAGAGCGCCAGCCGGCGTCGCATCTTCGTCTGCCGGCCTGCGAGCCCGGACGCGGAAGCGGCCGAAGCTGAGGGGTGTGCCACCGAGATCCTGACGACGCTGGCCCGACGAGCGTATCGCCGCCCGGTCACTGACGACGACATCGATCTCTTGCGCGGCTTCTACCACGCGGGGCGGCGCGACGGGAGCTTCGATGCCGGTATCCAGCGCGCGCTCGAGATGATCCTGGTCGACCCGGAGTTTCTCTTCCGTTTCGAACGCGACCCCGCGAATGTCGCGCCGGCGACCGCCTACCGCCTCAGCGACGTCGAGCTCGCGTCACGTCTCTCGTTCTTTCTGTGGAGCAGTATTCCGGACGACGAACTCCTCAACGTAGCGGTTGCCGGCGACCTACGGGAGCCGGCGGTACTAGACGAGCAGGTCCGGCGCATGCTCGCCGATAAACGCTCGGGCGTGCTCGTGACGAGCTTCGCGGCGCAGTGGCTGCATCTGCGCCGGATGCGGTCGGTGACCCCGGACGTGGACGCGTTTCCCGCCTTCGACGACAATCTGCGCGACGACCTCGTCCGGGAGACGGAGCTGTTTCTCGACAGCCAGCTGCGCGAGGACCGCAGTGTGGTGAACCTCCTGACCGCCGACTACACCTTCGTCAATGAGCGGCTGGCCCGGCACTACGGCATCGACAACGTCTATGGGAGCCGGTTTCGACGCGTGACGTGGGACGACGAGAAGCGGCGAGGTTTGCTCGGGCAGGGCAGCATTCTAACGGTGACGTCGCTGGCCACGCGCACCTCGCCGGTGGTCCGGGGTAAGTGGGTGCTCGAGAACATCCTCGGGACGCCACCGCCGCCGCCGCCGCCGGACGTGCCGCCGCTCCCGGAACGCGCCGACAGCGGGGAGGTCCAGTCGATGCGCGAGCGCATGGAAGCGCATCGCGCCAATCCGGTGTGCGCCAGTTGCCACGAGCGCATGGACCCGCTGGGGTTCGCCCTGGAGAACTTCGACGCCGTCGGGAAGTGGCGCGATGCCGGCGCCGCGGACACGCCGATCGATCCCTCGGGCACCCTGCCCGACGGGACCGCGTTCGACGATCTTCCGGCGCTCCGCGACGTGTTGTACGCGCGACGCGACGAGTTCGTGAACACGGTGACGGAGAAGCTGCTGACCTACGCGCTCGGGCGCGGGGTCGAATACTACGATCGCCCGGCTATCCGCGCGATCGTCCGCGACGCGGCGGCGAGCGACTACCGGTGGTCGTCGATTATTGCCGGCGTCGCCCGGAGCCTCCCGTTTCAGATGAGGAGATCAGAGTCATGATCATCACCAAGAAAGCCATCCCCCGGCGTACCGTGCTCCGCGGTCTCGGGACAGCCGTCGCGTTGCCGCTGTTGGACGGTATGGTGCCGGCGCTCACGGCGCTGGGCCAGACCGCGGCCGCGCTCAAGCCCCGCTTGGGCGTCGTGTATGTGCCGCACGGCGCGGTGATGAACAACTGGACGCCGGCCCAGGAGGGTGCCGGGTTCGAGTTCACGCCGATTCTGCAGCCGCTCGAGGGCTTTCGCGATCACCTCACCGTCCTCTCCGGGCTCGACCACAAGCCGGCGGCGCAGATGCCGGGCGACCCGGCGGGCGGCCACGGGCGGATCACCGGCGCGTTCCTGACCGGCGTGCATGCCAAGCCGACCGAGGGGGCCGATTTCAAAGCCGGCAAGTCGATGGATCAGATCGCGGCGGAGCACTTGGGCCAGCAGACGCAGCTGGCGTCGCTCGAAGTCGGGATCGGGCTGCCGGAGTTCGGCGGCGCGTGCGATGCCGGCTTCAGCTGCGCCTACATCAGCACGCTGGCCTGGAGCACCCCGACGACGCCGTTGCCGATGGAGAGCAATCCTCGTGCGGTCTTCGAACGGCTCTTCGGCGACGGCACGAGCACGGATCCGGCCGCGCGTCGCGAGCGGAGGGAGAAGGACCGCAGCATCCTCGACGCTGTGACCCAGAAGGTGGCGCGCCTCCAGGATGGATTGGGGACGGCGGACCGGGCGAAGCTGACCGACTACCTCGCCGCGGTGCGCGATGTGGAGCGCCGGATTCAACGCGCCGAGGCCGATGCCGACCGCGAGCTGCCGGTGGTGGATCGGCCGTCGGCGAGCATTCCGTCGTCGTTCGACGAGTACGTGAAGGTCATGTTCGATCTGCAGGTGCTCGCGTATCAAGCCGACCTGACGCGGATTGCGACGTTTTTGTTGACGCCGGAGCTGACCGCCCAGACGTATCCGCAAATCGGGGTGCCCGACCCGCATCACGCGCTGTCACATCATGAAAACAACCCAGAGAACCTCGCGAAGCTGGTCAAGGTGCAAACGTATCACGCGACCCTCTTCTCGTACTACCTCGAGAAGCTCCGCGCGACGCCCGACGGTGACGGCTCGC
The DNA here is from genome assembly GCA_963662965.1 of Vicinamibacterales bacterium. Classification (GTDB taxonomy): domain Bacteria; phylum Acidobacteriota; class Vicinamibacteria; order Vicinamibacterales; family UBA8438; genus DTWD01. Next base: position 4,089,384 of record OY759970.1, read on the forward strand.
TGCTGGACCAGGTGATGGTGGTCTACGGGAGCGGCATGAGCAACAGCAACCTCCACAACATCCAGAAGCTACCGATCCTGCTGGCTGGCGGCGGCGCCGGTCAGCTGCGAGGAAACCGCCACCTGCGGTATGCCGATGAGACGCCGTTGACCAACCTATACATGACACTCCTCGACAAGATGGATGTCCGCGTGGATCGCTTCGGCGACAGTACCGGCAGGTTGGAGGGGCTCTCCGGCGTGTGATGCCCCGGCGCCCCGCGGGTCGCCTTTCGTTTGCTAGTGGCGCCCGCCGGGCGCCGTACCGCCGCGAGCGACCGCGGCGAGGTTCGGGACCGCCCCAACCCCGTCTATTCCGGCAAAGCGAAGACGAACAGGTTGTTACCGCTGCTCTGGCGCGAGCACGGCCGGGGCGTTACTCCGGGCGCCAGATCGGCCCGCCGGAAACCTTAGCCTCCGACCGTCGCGAGCCAACCACGAGGTCGGGTCCTGCTTGAGTCAACGGAATCGCCACGCGCCCGGACGACGCAACCGGCAATTAGCGGTTGATCAGGCACCGAAGGTCGGTAAACCTATGTGATAGTGGGGTTTGATCAAGTGATACGCGGTTCGGGGGACTGGTAATGGCGTTTGCCGAGCAGACGGCGCCCAGAGCGTGGTTGGAGCGCGCGGCCGTATGTTGCGGACGTCCAGATATACAACGTTAGCCCGACAGAACGAATCATGCCTCTTCCGCTTAATCTAGCCGAAGGCGACAAGTTCGCAATCTTGGGAATCACGAACATCGGTACCGAAGCCCTCGGTTCTGAGGTTTTGCCAGACCTGACGGCCGTACGCGATCGGCGTTCCCTCCTGGGAGCCACGCACGAGGCCCCGCGACCAGACCATCCGGATCTGGTCGACATTGTCGCGGTTGATCTGATCGAGTGGGCTGTAGCCCCAGTCATCGAGCGTGCGGCGCCACATCAGCCAGTCGTCGGGCGACGGGTCCTGCAGCATCGCATCGGTGATGGGGGTGACGGCGTCGGACGATTGGGCCCATACGCGCTCCGATGTCGTTCCGATCGCGAGCAGCGTCGCCAGCGTGCTGGCCGCGACGAACGGTGCGAGACCGAGACGCAACGGTCGACGCATGTCAGGGCTCGAGCTGCGGGTAGTCGATGCCGAGCTGCTCGAGATAGGTGTCGTAACGCGACGGGTCGTAGTAGAGCTTCTCGAGCTCGGGCTTGAACCGCTCCATGATGTCGCGGTTGAGCCAGATCGCCGGTTCATCCTCCGGACGGAGAAACGTCGTGTATTGCCGGTCCTTGGTCTGCACGTTGTTGAAGTAATCGTTCGCCTGCTCGACGAGCTCGGGTTGCAGAAGCAGGTCGAGTACCGTCAGCGCCTGCACCTTGGCGCCGGCGGTGGCGCCCTTGTGGGCGATCGGCGTCGCCATCGCGATCGCCTTGTTCCAGTTGTGCCCGCGTCCGCCGCCAATGTTCGATGGGAAGCGGAGCGACGCGGTCGGCACCACCCACGAGATGTCGCCGATGTCATCGGAGCCGCCGCCGCGACGTTGGCGGTCCGGAATGCGCTCGGCCCCGTTCAGCGTCTCGGCCACCGTGGTCGACAGCCCGCGCTCCTCGACCTCGAGCATGCGCTGCACCGCGCGCGCGAACCGCTGGTCGTCGTCAGACCAGGCCGGCATCCCGACCCGCTGAATGTTGTCGAACATCGTCTCGGCGACCGCCTTGTTCATGTGCTGCGGCCAGGCCGCACCGAGTACCCGCGACTGCATCGTGGTGTCGGTCATCATCGCGGCGCCCGTAGCAATCGCGTCGCCGATGCCCCACATCCGCACGATCTGGTCGTAGTCGGTCTCGCGGAAGAAGTACCAGACGCTGGCGGTCGGCGGCACGACGTTCGGCTGGTCGCCGCCGTCGGTGATGACGTAGTGCGATCGTTGCTGGATGCGTAGATGCTCGCGGCGGTAGTTCCAGGCGATGTTCATCAGCTCGACGGCGTCGAGGGCGCTTCGTCCGCTCCAGGGGTCGACGGCACCATGCGCCGATTCGCCCTCGAAAAGATACTCGACTGACACGAGGCCGTTGCCGCGGCTGTCGCCCCACCCGGTCGAGAGGTCGCTGCTGACATGGCTGTAGAGGACGATGTCGACCTCGTCGAATATCCCCGCCCTGAGGTAGTGCGCCTTGCCGCCGAGTTGCTCTTCAGCGATGCCGGGCCAGATCATCAGCGTGCCGTCGAGGCCCTCACGCTCCATCAGCGTCTTGACCGCGAGCGCCGCCGTGACGTTCACCGCTTGACCGGAGTTGTGACCCTCGCCGTGTCCAGGTCCGCCCTCGAGCATCGGCTGCCGATAGGCGACGCCGGGCATCTGTGACGCCTGCGGGATGCCGTCGACGTCGGTGCCGAGCGCGATGACGGGGCGCCCGGAGCCCCACGTCGCGATCCACCCGCTCGGGATGCCCGCCACGCCCAGCTCCACCTCGAAGCCATTGTCCCGGAGCACCTCGGTGACGTAACGCTGCGTCTCGAACTCTTGGAAGCCGAGCTCGCTGAAGCTGAAGAGGCTGTCGACCATCTGCTGGGTGAAGATGCGCCGACTGTCGATGTCGGCGACCACCTCGGTCTTGAAGTCGTCAAGCCGGGGATCGGCCTCTGGCGCGGTGACGGCCTGGGGACGCGGCGCGGTCGCGGTCGCGCCGAGCACGACCGCGACGCCAACGATGGAAGACGACAAGAGAGTGGAGCGCACGATGATCCTCCTCGACGCCCGCGCACGCGTGGGCGCATGTGTCGACGACGGCTCGATCCTACGTCAGACGGAGCCCGGATGGATCCGTGCCTGGCCGCGGGCGCTCCGACCTCATATGATGGCCGGCACCATAGGAGGCATCCGTGAAGAACCGCCGACGGCATCCATCGCTCACACGACGGCTCGGACGTGGCGCGACGGCGGTCCTCGTGCTCGTCGCCACCACTGACATCGCCACGGCGCAATCTGACGTCCCGTACGGCGAGTGGCATGCCTTCGGACGCGACGGGGCCAACACCAAGTATTCACCGCTTGACGAGATCACCGCCGACAACTTTACCGACCTTGAGATCGCGTGGCGCTGGACGTCGCTCTCGAAGGCAGTCGTCGACAGCAATGAGCGCATCCGTCCGCGCCAGTTCAACGCGACACCGCTCATGATCGACGGGCTGGTCTACATCGTCACGGCGCTCGGGCAGGTGGCGGCGCTCGACGCCGGCACAGGCGAGCCGGTGTGGGACTACGACCCGCGCATCTACGACGACCTCGAGCGTCCGCCGAACATGGGCTGGCATCATCGCGGGCTCTCGTACTGGGACGACCCCAACAGCGACGATGCCCGCATCTTCATCGCCAGCCACGATCTACGTCTTGTGGCCCTCAACGCCCGGACCGGCGGCATGTATCCGGACTTCGGTCTGGACGGCTACGTCGATCTCGGCGGCACGGGCTACGAGCGCGAGATCGATCGGTCGCGGATGACCTACTCGTCGCCGGTGGCGGTCATCGGCGACACCATCATCGTTGGCAGCATCATTCAGGACACCCGCATGACGCTCCGGGAGGCCAACCCGGGACACGTGCGGGCGTTCGATGCCCGCACCGGTGACCTGAAATGGGTCTTCCGCACCATTCCCCAGGGTGACGACTACGGCGTCGACAGCTGGGGGAACGAGTCGTGGCGCTACAGCGGACATACCAACGTCTGGTCGTACATGGCGGTCGACGAGGAGCTCGGCTATGTCTATCTCCCGACCGGCACGCCGTCGAACGATTGGTATGGCGGGATGCGCCCGGGCAACAACCTGTTCGCCGAGAGCATCGTCGCGGTCGACGTCGAGACCGGCGAGCGGGTCTGGCACTTCCAGGCGATTCACCACGGCCTCTGGGATTGGGATTTCCCCACCGGGCCGAACCTGTTGGACATCACCGTGGATGGCCGCGAGATTAAAGCGCTGGCGCAGGTGAGCAAGCAGGGCTTCACCTACGTGTTCAACCGGGTGACCGGCGAGCCGGTCTGGCCGATCGAGGAGCGACCGGTGCCGCAGGGCAATGTGCCGGGCGAGTGGTATTCGCCGACGCAGCCGTTTCCGACCAAGCCGCCACCGTTCGACCGGCAAGGCGCCACTCTCGACGATTTGATCGACTTCACCCCGGAGCTGCGGGCCGAGGCTGTCGCGATTGCCGACCGCGCGCGGTTCGGGCCGATCTTTTCGCCGCCAGTCCTGCGCGGCGCCGAGAAGCCGTACATTCAGGTGCCGGGCGCCGGCGGCGGGGCGAACTGGCAGGGGGCGGCGGTCGACCCGGAGACGGGGCAGCTCTTCATCTCGTCGTCGAGCACGAACATCGTCGTCGAGGTGATCAAATACGACCCGCCGGCGACCGTCGGATACTTTACCGACCCGTGGGGGGTCGGGATGCAGGGCCCACAGGGCCTGTCGATGTTTAAGCCGCCCTACAAGCGAGTGACCGCGCTCGACCTGAACCGCGGCGAGCGGGTCTGGACGGCGCCGCACGGCGACGGCCCCCGGAACCACCCCGCGCTCGCGCACCTCGACCTGCCGCCGCTGGGCGGCGGCGGAGGGATCAGCTCGGGACCGCTGGTTACGCCGACGCTGCTCATCATGAATCACGGCGGGCGCGACTACGAAGACGTTGCGGCAAGCGCGCGCACCATCAGCGCCTACGATAAGGCGACCGGCGAGCATCTCGGCTCGGTCGACCTGCCGGCGGTGCCGGGCGGAAACCCGATCACCTACCGGCACGAGGGGACGCAGTACCTGGCGCTGGCCATCGGCAGCGCGAGTGGCGAAGGAAGCACGCCGGAGCTGATTGCGTTGCGGCTGCCGTAGGCGGGTTCCCCCAAGAGGAGGATCACGATGTCTACTCCGAAAGAAACCACCGCCAACATCATTCCGGGTTTCCGCTATCAAGACGCCCCGAAGGCCATCGACTGGCTCTGTCGTGCCTTCGGCTTCGAGAAGCAGCTGGTCGTGCCTGGCCCCAACGATTCGATTGCGCATGCCCAGCTGCGATACGGGAACGGCATGATCATGCTCGGTTCGGCCGGGAAGCACGGCGGCGGATACGACGACGTGGTAAAGCCACCGGCCGCGGACGGCGTCAACACCCAAAGTCCGTACGTGATCGTCGACGACACGGACGCTCACTACGCCGAGGCCAAGGCAGCCGGTGCCGACATCATCCTCGACATCAAGGATCAGGACTACGGCGGTCGCGGCTATACCTGCCGCGACCTCGAGGGTCACGTCTTGAGCTTTGGCGACTACGATCCGTGGGCGGAGTGACACTCACCCTGCCCTCAGGCTAGCCTTGGACCGCTGGCGGCGCGTTTCACAAACGCATGGTCTACATCGTCGTCGCGTTCTACTTCGGGGCCCTCCTGCTCATCGGCCTCCTCGCGGCCCGCCGCGTCCGTACGCTCAGTGACTACTACGTCGGCGGGAAGCGCCTCGGCTACTGGGTGGTCGCGTTCTCGGCGAGAGCGACCGGCGAGTCCGCGTGGCTCTATCTTGGATTGACTGGACTTGGTGCGGCCGTCGGCCTCCCGGCGCTCTGGGTCGTTGCCGGCGAGCTCGCCGGGGTAGCCGGCGGCTGGTTTCTGATGGCCCGCCCCTTCAAGGCGGCGACCGACCGTCTCGACGCCCTCACGATCCCGGACTATCTCGTCGGACGCTTCGCCTTCGGTCCGGACGCCGCACGGTCGGCAGCCGTGCTGCGATAGACAGCCGCCATCGCGCTCGCCGGTTTCGTCACCATCTACGTCAGTGCGCAGATCGACGCCACCGGGAAGGCGTTCACCAGCTTTCTCGAATGGAACTATTACACCGGCGTTCTGGTCGGCTTTACCATCGTCGCGGTCTACACCACCTGGGGCGGGTTTCTGGCCGTCGCGTGGTCGGACCTCGTGCAGGGGCTGTTGATGCTGGTCGGTCTCGTGCTGTTGCCGATCGCCGCGGCGGTCGTGCTCGGTGGCCCGACCGGCACAGGCGCGGCGCTCGCGGCCGCTCGACCCCGCGTTGCTGAGCGTGTGGGGGGACGGTGGCGCCACCTGGCCGAATCTGCTCGCCGTCGTGAGCTACGCCGCGATTGGTCTCGGGTTTCTCGGGTCGCCGCAAGTCTTCGTGCGGTTCATGGCGATTCGCGGCGAACGCGACATTTGCGCCGGTCGCTGGGTAGCGCTCGCCTTCACGCTCCTCACCGATACCGGCGCCGTGCTAGCGGGGTTCCTCGGACGGGCGCTCCTGGTCGACGGAAATAGCGAATTCACCGCGCTGCTCGGCAGCGGCGGCGAGCTCGTGCTCCCGCTGCTGACGCGAGAGCTGTTCCCACCGCTCATCGTGGGCCTCTACGTGGCGGCGGTGCTGGCGGCCACGATGTCGACCATCGATTCACTGCTGGTCGTGGCGTCGAGTGCCGTCACCCACGACGTGTACCGACAGACGCGGCACCCGGACGCATCCGCGCGCGTGCTGACGCGACTTTCGCGACGGGTCACGCTCGGGCTTGGACTAGTGGCCCTGGCGATCACCTGCGCGGTCTCGGTCGTCGCCCCCGACCGCACGATCTTCTGGTACGTGATCTTCGGCTGGTCGGGAATCACCGCGACCTTCTGCCCGATGATGATCCTGTCGCTCGCCTGGCCGGCCTACAACGTCTACGGCGCGATGGCGTCGATGGTGAGTGGCATCGTCGCCATCCCGCTGTTCGCGTTCGCCGTTCCGCTCGTGCCGCGGTGGGGCCCCCTGCTCGCGCGGGCGGAGGAGCTGGCGCCGTCGTTTGCGATATCGCTGATTGCCGGGATCGTCGTTACGTGGGCAACGCGCCGCGTTGCTTCTTCCCGTTGAGCATCGTCCCGATCGGTGAATAGCGGATCGCGACATCGTAGACGATCAACGCGCTTGCAATCGTGCCCAACGACGACACGGCGAACTTCAGCCAGACGTTCATGTCGAGGCGGGTCAACAGGGTTTGAATGTAGAACAGCAGCGGCAGATGGACGATGTAGATCCAGTACGAGGTATCCGAGATGTAGCGCAAGACGCGGTTCCGGGAGCTGAGCAGCCGCCGGCCGAGCACCAGCATCACAAGCGTCAGGTACACCGACAGGTACGCCTCGAGTGTCGCGTCGAGAAGCTGAGGCCAGCCGGTCTGCAACGGGGCGCCCTCAGCCAGCGTCGTGAGCGCGTCGAGTGATCGGAGCGCCTCGATCGAGAGCGGCTCGAACGGCAACCGCTGAAGAAAGACGACGGAGCCGACGGCCGATACCGCCGCGAGCAAGCTCAATCGTGGTTCGACCAGGTCGAGGTAGTCCTGCCGGCGGAAGAAATGCCAGCCCATCAGGAAGAACCAGCCGTAGTAGCCGTAGGAGAAGAGCTGCGGCACGAAGCTCTCGGGCCCGGGCAACCGGTACCGAGGTGGAGTAGAGCGCCGGCACCAGCACGAGTGGCGCCCAGAGGAGGTGTCGCGTCGAGCTGAAGAACCGGTCGGCGAGGCGCGTCGCCCAGTCCCAACGGACGCGTGCCAGCACGGCCGTGATCAGGCAGAAGTAGATCAAGTGGTAGAGGAACCACAGATGTCCCGTCCTCAGTGCCGGTGGCGGGGCCCCCTCCTCGACCGCTTCGGCGACGAGCTGCAGGATGGGCGGCAGCTCCACCATGTAGTCGAACGCCAAAAGGATCGACGCGAATAACGCGGCAGTGACCAGCGGCTAAAAGATGAGGAACGGCAGCGCGATGCGGGTCGCGCGGTTCTTGAGGAAGCCGGTGACCCCGCGACGCTCGATGACGAAATGGGCGAAGAAGCCGGCGATCAGGAAGAACAACGTTATCCGGAACAGATGGCTGAACCAGACGAAGGCATCCATGACGCGTGAGGAGGCCCGCATGTTGCCGACGAACCAGAGCCCCTGGAAGTCGGCGGCGTAGGCCAGGCCGGCGTGGAAGAACACGCCGAGCAGCATCGCCAGCGCGCGCACCGAATCCATGTAGTGAATTCGCACCCGCGTCGGCTCCCTCATCGTCGCGATAGTAACGGACACGGCGTTTACCGCGCGTATATGCTTGCTTTCATGCCCACCATGCCGAAACGGACAGTCGTATTGTTGCTGCTTGCGGCGCTCGCGGGTTGTGCTGAGAGCGCGCCCCCGCCGGCTGCGTCCGACGCCGTCGCGATCGTCGGCGCGCGGCTGATCGACGGCACCGGTGCGGAACCGGTCGCCGATGCGGTCGTGGTCATCGACGACGGTCGGATTCAGGCCGCGGGGCCCCGGGGCAGCATCGACGTGCCTGACGGCGCGGAGGTGGTCGACGCGGCCGGCCAGACGATCATCCCGGGACTCGTCGAGACGCACGCGCACTATCACGGCAACCTGGCCCGGGTGGAGGAGCAGTACCGGAAGCAGCTCTATTTCGGCGTCACCACGTCGCGCAGTATCGGGAGCGATCCCGCAGACAAGGTGTCCACGGCGCTCGCCGCCCGCGCTGGCGATCTTCCGGGGCCGCGCATGTATACCGCCGGTCTCGGATTCTCGTATCCGGACGGATTTCCTGCCGGTCTCCCGGTGAACCGCCCGGCGACTGAAAAAGAAGCCCGATCATTGGTAGGGAATCTCGCCGGCCAAGGGGTGCACTTCGTCAAGATGTGGGTCAACGCGATGCCCGAACCTGGCTTCAAGATCAGGCCGGAGATGCGGGCGGCTATCGTCGACGAAGCGCTGGCGCACGACCTCGTCCCGGTGGCCCATATCGCCGAGGAGGCCGACTTCCGCCAGCTGGTCGCCGTTGGCGTGCGGGACTTTCTGCACACCGCTCAAGACAGCGATGTCGGGCCGGAGTTCATCGAGTTCTGCCGTGAGCATGGCGTGACCTTTTCGCCGACGCTAACGAACATCGAGGCCGGCTGGCATTGGGTCGACCATCCCGAGCAGTTGGAGCAGCCGGAGATCCGGGCGGCGTTCGAGCCCGAGGCGTTCGAGCGGTGGAACGATCCGGGGGTGCGGGAGGCGGTGGTGGCCGATCCTGGGTTGGCGGGACGGCAGGCACGCCTCGAACGCGCGATGGCGTTCGTCAAGACGGTGTCGGATGCCGGCATCCCGGTGGCGGTCGGTACCGACAGCGGCGCCTCGAGCTGGAACGTGCCGATGGGATGGGGGACCCACCGTGAGCTGCAGATCTATGTGCGGGCGGGACTGACGCCGATGCAGGCGATTGTGGCCGCGACGCAGACGGGGGCAGAGTTGCTGTCCCAGAGCGACGCCGACGCCGACTACGGCACCGTGCAAGCGGGCAAGGTAGCCGACCTCATCGTGCTCAATGCCGATCCGCTCGCCGACATCAGCAACACGCTCGCGATCGACCGTGTCATGCAGCGTGGCAAGTGGCTCGACCGCGGCGCGCTGATGCCGGTGAGGTAGGGGTCCGCGTCCGCGCCGTGCGCTACGGCGCTGGTGCGAGCACCGCGAGCACGAGCAGCCGCCTGGCGCCGGTGTTGCGAATGCCGTGCGGCGCCCCCTCGGGCGCGACCAACAATGTCCCGGTGCGCATTGGCACTTCGGCGCCGTCGAGCAGGAAGAGTCCCTCGCCCTCGATGACATGGTAGACCTTGTCCATGCCGGCATGCGCGTGCAGCGCGTGCTCTTGCCCAGGCTCGAACGCGTTTAGCCCAACCATCACCCGCGCGGAGCGGAAGATCGTGCTCTTGCCCATCTTTTCGGACGAATAGACGGCGTAGTCGCGGGGATCGATCGGCGTCGGGTGCTCCATCAGGCGATACTACCGCGACGGGACAGCGAATCAAGATGCGTGTGGCCGCCATCTACGACATTCATGGAATTCTCCCCGCGGTCGCGGCGGTCCTCGACGACGTTCGGCGGGCCGGCGTCGATCTGATTGTGATCGGGGGAGACGTGGTGCCGGGGCCGATGCCGCGGGAGACGCTCGAGCGGCTGTTCGAGCTTGAGACGCCGACACAGTTCATCTACGGCAACGGTGAGCTCGGCGTCCTGGCCTAACTGCGGCGGCGGACCCGAGCGAGGTGACCTGCTGGGACACGGCGTCTGGATTCGCGCTGCCTGAGCCATTGAAGGAGGTCCCGCGCTGGACCGCGCGACAGCTTGGTCCGGAAAACGCGCGGGTGTTGGCGAGTTGGCCCGCGCCCGTGAGCGTTGAGGTGGACGGGCTGGGGGACGTGCTTTTTTGTCACGCGACGCCCCGCAACGAAACCGAGATTCTCCTGCGGACGACGGCCGAAGCCCGCGCGCTCCGGGCGTTCGCCGGGGTTACGGAGTCTGTGGTGATCTGCGGGCATACCCACATGCAATTCGACCGCATGGTGGGACGCACGCGAGTGATCAATGCCGGGAGCGCCGGCATGTCGTACGGGGGGTCGGGCGCCGATTGGTTCCTTTTCGGTCCGGACGTCGAGTTGCGCCATACGAGCTACGACCTCGCGAGCACCGCGCGGAGGCCATCCGACACTCCTCGTATCCGCAGGCCGAAGAGGCCGCGGCCGCCATCCTGAATCCTCCGACAGAGGCGGCGATGCTCGAGACGTTTGGCAAGTACGAGTTGACCTAAGATTGCAGCGCGTTTCGTTAGTGCGTAGCGGGCGCGTGGTGCCCCGAGGCACGCATGCGGCAGCCACGGTCGGGGCGTCACTCCGGGCGCCAGATCGGCCCGCCGGAAGACTTTGCCTCCGCCGCAAGCGGAACTGCTCACGCGGCGAGCAACAGCTGGTCAGGGGCGGTGCGTGCCACTGCAACCCGCAGCAGGGGTGACTCGACCGGCACGGATCACAGGGCGCAAGCTAGTCCGCTGGCGGCTCCGGCGAAGTTTTCGGTCCCGCGGACGTCGGCGGGCCTCATGGCGCCCTCCGCGACACCCCGACCTCGCCTGTCTGTTCGAGCCCGTCCGGTCCTCAGGGCGGCGGCCGTCGCAGGTTCGGGCGGCTCAGCGGCTGGTCTCTCGGAGGAATCTGTCGGAGGCTGAGTCAGGGCGCGCACGGCGCGCCCCGCCGGCACGGAGCGGGGCGAGGGGGCCCCGCGAGTGCCGGCGGCGGGGTTCGGGGCCGTAGGCCCCGTCTCAATGACGACGCGGATCCCGAGAGAGACCAGTGCTGGGCCGCTCGCTCGGTGATGCGGTTCGAACCTGCTCATCTGCCGAACGAGAGGCGGGACACGAATGTGCAAAACGCTGTAGCGCGACCGTGACGGCAACGAGGTGGCTACAATGCTCACCATGAGTAGTGATCTGCGTCGTCTTGCCGTCGCCGTCTGCCTCATCCTCGTCGTCGCGGCGCCGCTCTCGGCGCAGAACGAGAACTGGGCGCGGCCTTTTCCCGGCCACCGGGTGATCGGGAATCTCTACGCCGTCGGGAGCTACGATCTGGCGGTTTTTCTCGTCACCTCGGACGAGGGGCACATCTTGATCAACACCGGGCTGGAAGATTCGACCTCCCTCATCCGGGACAACATCGAGTCGCTCGGGTTCCGGTTGGAGGATGTCAAGATCCTGCTGCAGATGCAGGCGCACTGGGACCACACCGCCGCACTCGCGGTGATCAAAGAAGCCATTGGGGCGGAGATGTGGGGCACCGCCGGCGACGCCCCGGTTCTTGAGGATGGCGGCTTCAGCGACCCGCACTTTGGCGGTCGCCAGTCGTTCCGACCAGTCAGCGTCGACAAGATCATCAAGGACGGTGACGTGATCGAGCTGGGGGAGACGCGGCTGACCGTCTTCGAGACGCCGGGTCACACCGAAGGGAGCTCGAGTTACCTCATGCGGGTTCGTGAGGGCGGCCGCGATTACAACGTTGCGATCGCGAACATGGGCACCATCAATGAAGGGAAGCAGCTAGTGGTCGACCCGACGTATCCGGGCGTAGCCGGCGACTTCGCCGAGACCTTCCGGAGGCAGAAGGCGCTCGACGTCGATGTCTGGGTCTCGGCGCACGGCCGCCAATACGGACTGCATGACAAGTATGAGCCAGGGCAGGAGTACGACCCCGAGACCTTCGTCGATCCCGGGGGTTATCTCGCCGCGGTGGAGCGTCACGAAAGTCTGTATCTGGCCCAAATGGCCGAGGAGCGGCGCTGAGCTCTGAGCACTGAGAACTGAGAGATGCCACGAGGTCTGTGGGCGCTGGTCGTCGTCGTTCTACCGGTTCTGTTGGCGCTACCGCTGGCCGCGCAAGACGCGCAGTCGTTCGACCTGATCATTCGTGGCGGCCGTCTCATCGACGGCACCGGCAACCCGTGGGTCGGCGTCGACGTCGGCGTGCGCGGTGATCGTATTGCGCGCATCGGTGATCTCTCCGACGCGGTCGCGCGCCGCGTGATCGACGCCGCCGGGCTCGTCGTGTCGCCCGGCTTCATCGATCCGCACACGCACGCGGTGCGGGGCATCTTCGAGGTGCCGACCGCCGACAACTACTTGCTCCAGGGCGTCACCACGCTGACCGAGGGGAACGACGGCGGCTCGCCGTTTCCGATCGGCGCCCACCTCGTGGAGATCGCGGAAGCGGCCATCAGCCCGAACTGGGCGGTCTACGTCGGCCAGGGAACCATCAGAAGCGAGGTGATCGGGGTCGACGACCGGGAACCGACGCCGGACGAGCTCGACCGGATGCGGACGCTCGTCGCCGAGGCGATGGCGGACGGCGCGCTCGGACTATCGACCGGGCTGTTTTACGTCCCGGGCAGCTTCACCTCGACCGAGGAAGTGATCGAGCTCTCCAAGATCGCCGCCGCGCACGGCGGCATCTACATCTCCCACATGCGTGACGAGGGGCAGCTCCTGCTCGACTCCGTGCGCGAGACGATCCGGATTGGCGAAGAGGCGGGGCTGCCGGTGCAGATGACTCACCACAAGGCGATCAGCCGCGACATGTGGGGGCGGAGCGCCGACAGTCTCGCGCTGGTCGACGCGGCGCGCGCGCGTGGCGTCGACATCACGATGGACCAATACCCCTACACCGCGTCGCAGACGACGATCGCGGCGCTCGTCCCGCAGTGGGCCCAGGCCGGGGGGATCGACGAGATGGTCGCGCGGTTCGCCGATCCGGAGACGCGGCGTCGTATCCGCGAGGAGATCGTCTATCGGATCGAGCATGACCGTGGTGGCGGCGATCCGAAGAACGTCGTGATCGGATTGTGTGCGTGGGATCGGTCGCTGGAGGGGAAGAGCCTCGCTGACATCCTCGCCGACCGTGCGGACGAGGTGACATTCTCCAACGCCGCTGAGCTGGTCATGGAGCTGCTTGAGCGAGGCGGCGCGCGCGCGATCGACCACGCCATGGACGAGGCGGACGTCGAGCGGATCATGCGTCACCCGGCGACCGCCATCGGATCCGACGGCGGCGTCTCGGTGTTCGGAGCGGGCGTGCCACACCCGCGCGAATACGGGACCTTTCCGCGTGTGCTGGGGCACTACGTCCGCGAGCGGGGAATTCTGTCGCTCGAGGAGGCGGTGCGCAAGATGAGCGGGGCCACCGCGCAGCGGCTCGGTCTCCAGGATCGCGGTCTGTTGCGGGAGGGGCTCTTCGCCGACATCGCCGTCTTCGATCCGAACGAGATTAGCGACCGCGCGACGTTCTCGGAGCCCCATCAGTATGCGGTCGGGATCGAATATGTGCTTGTCAACGGCGTGCTGGTCGTCGACGGTGGCGCTCATACCGGGGCGCGCCCCGGGCGGGTGCTCTATGGACCCGGAAGGAGAACCCCATGAGTATCGACACATCGCGACGTCGGTTTCTGCAGACGTTTGCCGTCGCCGGTCTCGTCCCACCGGTCTTGTCCGGTGCCGGTCGTCCCCTGTCGGCGCAGTCCCACCCGGCGGCCGCGTCGGAGCCGTTCTGGGAAGAGATCCGGCGACAATTCGCGTTTTACGACGAACGGGTTCCGATGAACGCAGCCAACCTCTGCCCGTCACCCCGTGTCGTCGCCGAGCGCGTCAGCGCGCTCACCCGCGATATCGACGTCGATTGCTCGTTTCCGAACCGCCAGAAGTTTGGCCCATTGCTCGAGCACTCGCGCGAGGCGGTGGCCGGGCAGCTCGGCGTCACCACGGACGAGATCGCATTGGTGCGGAACACGAGCGAGGCGAACAACATCATCAACGGCGGGCTTCGACTCGACGCCGGCGCCGAGGTGGTGGTGTGGGACCAGAATCATCCGACCAATAACGTCGCCTGGGACGTGCGCGCCGCCCGCTACGGGCTGACCGTAACGCGTGTGGCGACGCCGGCCGCTTCGTCAGGCCCGCGAGGGATAGACGAGGTGGTCGCCACGTTCGAGCGCGCGTTGACGCCCCAAACTCGAGTGCTCGCACTGACCCATGTGTCGAACCTGAGCGGGCTGAAGCTCCCGGTACGCGAGCTCTGCGAGGTCGCGCACCGCCGCGGGGTCTACGTGCATGTCGACGGCGCCCAAAGCTGGGGGGCGCTCGACGCGCAACCTGCGCGACCTCGGGTGCGACTCCTATACCGCGAGCGCGCACAAGTGGTTCCTCGGACCGAAGGAGGTCGGGCTCCTCTACGTCCGAGCCGACCGGGTGGAGGAGATCTGGCCGAGCATTGTGGCGCCGAGCTGGGGCGCTGAGGTCGAGCCCCGTCCGCGCGGTGCGCGCAAGTTCGAGTCGATGGGCCAGCGCGACGACGCGGCGCTGGCCGCCGTCGGCACGACCGTCGCGTTCCAGAATCGGATTGGGATGGCGCGGATCGAGGCGCGCGTGGTCGACCTCGCGACGCGGCTGAAGACCGGGCTCCGGGAGGTGGGCTTCGAGATGGTGACGCCGATGGCGCCTGAGCACAGCGGCGGCGTCGTGATTGCGGCGGTCGATCCGGATCGGCGTGGCTCGCTGGTGGCCGGCTTGTACGAGCGGCACGGCATCGCCGGTGCGCCGACCGGCGGACTTCGGCTCTGCCCGCACATCTACAACACGCGCGAGCACCTGGAGCGCGCCGTGCGCGGGGCGGCCGCGTTGCGCGACGAGGCATGACCATGATGACCAGACGCGAATGGGGGCTGTCCGCCGCCGCCCTGCTTGCCGCCTGTGCTGCGCCGCCGGAGCCCCCGGCAGGGGAGGGCGAGCCCGAAGCTGCCCCGGGTCTAAGCCTGGACCCGACCGGCCCGCTCTACTTCGACCTGCATATCGACACGCCGGGCCGCATGGTCAGCGAAGGGCTCACCCTCGGCGAAAGCCTGGAGTACACACACGTCGATATCCCCAAGATGAAGCAGGGAGGTCTCAACGCCGGCTTCTTTGCGGTCTCGACCCCCGCCCGTAGTCAAACGCCGCTATCGGCCATGAAAAGTGCGCTCCAGATCGCCGACGTGATCATCGAGGAAGTCGAGCGCCATCCCCACGACCTTTTTCTGGCGACGCGATCGGACGACGCCCGGCGCGCGCAGCGCGAGGGCACCGTCGCCGTCTTCATCGGCATCGAGGGCGGTCACATGATCGACTCGAGCCTCGAGGTGCTGCGCCAGCTCTACCGGCTCGGGGCACGCTACATGGGGCTCACGCACAGTGGCAACACCCCGTGGGTCGGCGCCGCGGAGTACGACGATGGACCCGAGGGGCTGACCGACTTTGGCAAAGAGGTCGTGCGCGAGATGAACCGGCTCGGCATGATGATCGATCTGTCACACGCCTCCGATCGGGCGTTTTTCGAGACGGTCGAGACCTCCCGCGCGCCGATTCTCAATACCCACGCCGCGTGCCGCTCAGTGTCGAATCACCCCCGGAACCTCACCGACGACATGCTCACGGCCCTCGCCCAGAACGGCGGCGTCCTCGGCGTGGCGTACTACGCCGGCATGCTCGACGACGAGTTCCGCGGTCGGATGTCAGAGCTCGAAGAGCTCAACCGGAGGCGCGGCCCCATTCGCGAAGAGTTCGCTGAGGATAAGCAGCGGATGTCGGAGGAGCTCTGGAAGATCGAGACGGCGGGTGTGGATCTGATCGAACAGGTGCCGCTCGGCCGTCTGGTCGACCACATCGAGCATGCGGCGACCGTGGCCGGCATCGACCATGTCGGTATCGGGTGCGACTACGACGCGGTCGGGCTCAAGGTGCCGGAGGGGCTCGAACATATCGGCAAGACTCCAAACCTCGTCGCCGCGCTCGAGGACCGCGGGTTCTCGGACGACGACGTCGGAAAGGTGATGGGTGGCAACATACTCAGGGTCATGCAGAGCGCCGAGGCGGTCGCGGAGTAGGTGGCGCTGCGAGTCCATGTGTACTTATATCGCGGCGGCGCCGTTCCTCGCGATCGTCGGCCTCGGCTGTCAGACTGATCCACCATTAGCGACGTCGACGTCCACGCCGACGGTGCACGAGCTGCACGCGTGCGCCGACTTCCTCTCACGGACCGACTTCGACGTCAGCGTCAGGGACGCCGCGCTGATGAACCCCGGCACCGACACGGAGTACTGCTGGGTCGATGCGATGATCCGCCTCAATATTCGATTCGCCGCGAGTTTGCCGACCGAGTGGAACGGACGCTTCGTGATACGGGGTGGCGGCGGCTACGCCGGTCAGCAACCGGTCAAGGGACGCGATGACCCGTTGCGCGACGAAGGTTACGTGATCGCGTCGACCGACACGGGCCACGACGCGGCGCGCTTTCCGCTGGCGAGCTTTGCCTACAACAACCGGGACGGCGAGATCGACTATGCCTACCGCGCCGTCCACCTGACCGCGGTCGAGGTCAAGAAGCTGATCGTCGAGCACTACGGGAGAGCCGCGGACTTCGACTGCTGGCTCGGCTGGTCCACCGGCGGGCGTCAGGGGCTGATGTCGGCACAGCGATTCCCAGACGACTTCGACGGCATCGTGGCGGGCGCGCCGGTGCTCGACTTCACCGACACGCAAATCGGCGGCGTCTGGACGTCACGGGCGATGCACGAGCACCCGATCAGCCTCGACCAGATCGCCAACGTCGGCGAGGCGATCTACGCGAAATGCGACGCTCTCGACGGGCTCGAGGACGGTTTGATCGACGATCCGCGTCGGTGCGTATTCGACCCGAAGACCGACTACCCGCAGTGCGGGGATGCGGATCGCGTCGACTGCCTGACGGACGGGGAGCGCTCGATGCTCGCCAAGATCTACGGTGGGGTCGTCAGTCGCGGCGAGCCGTATTTTCCGGGCCAGCCGTTGGGAGCCGAGCTCGGCGACCCGCTCGGCTCACCGGTGTCGCGCACGAGTGGCTGGGGCCTCTGGTTCGTGCATGCCACGGGCGAAACGCCATTGCTGGAGCGGTTCGGCGTCACGTTCATGCGCTACGTGGCGTTCGAACGGGACGATCCTGACTGGTCACTGGCGCAGTTCGACTTCGACGAGGACCCGTATCGCATGGACGCGATCCGCGGCGTGCTCGACGCCACGAATCCCAACGTCACCCGGTTTCGCGACACCGGCGGCAAGATGATCACTTATCACGGGTGGTCGGATCCGGCGCTCAATCCGTTGATGGCCGTGCGCTACTACGAAGACGTGCTCGCCGAGACACCCGACGCCGCCGACTTCTACCGCCTCTTCATGGTGCCAGGGATGTTTCATTGCGCCGGCGGACGTGGGATCAACACGATTGACCCGTTGTGGGACCTGGTGGCGTGGGTCGAGGCCGGCGCGGCGCCGGAGCGACTGGTCGGCGAGCGTGTCGACGGTGACGGCGAGGTGGTGATGACGCGCCCGGTCTGTCCCTATCCCGAGGTCGCCCGCTACGACGGCCAGGGGGAGGTGAACGACGCGGCAAGCTTCGTCTGCCGGCCGGCGGGGGAGTAGCACGCATCGTGAGCGATCGGCGCGTTCGGATCGGCGCGGTCCACGCGTTCACGAATTCGATCCATCCGACACAGGTCGCCTTCGACGCGCGGTGGCCGGCCACCGACGTGGCGCATTTGCTCGACGGGTCGCTCTATCTCGACCGGAGTCGCGGCACCGCGGACGAGGCGGAACTCGCGTCCCGCATCGATCGTCTGATCACCTACAGCGCCGCAACGGGGGCCGAGGGGATCATCTTCACCGGGTCGTTTTTCGGCGACGCCGTGAAGAAGGCACGAGCCGGTGTGACGATCCCGGTGGCGACCTCGTTCGACGGTATCATCGAGCGGGCAATCAATCTCGACCGTCCGCTGCATGTGCTCGCGACCGCCGCCGCCTCGGCCACGCTGTTGACGGCCGAGCTCGAGCGTGAAGCGGCGCGCCGTTCCCGCCGACTGTCGCTCTCCGGTCACGCGGTCGCGGGCGCGATGGAGGCGCTGATCGACGGCGACGCGGACCGTCACGACCGCCTCGTCCTCGAGGCGGTCCAAGCCACGGACGCCGCCCCGGCCATCCTCTTCGCGCAGTTTTCGATGGAGCGGATCCTCGATCGGGCCGCGGTCGAGCGGCACGCCCCGGTCATCGGGCCAGCCCGCGAAGGCGTGGCGCGACTGCGCGATCAGATCACGCGTTCTTGAGCGCGCGCGCCATGTTGCTCAGTGCGCGCTCGACCAGCTGCCTCGACGTGGCGATGTTCATCCGCATGCAGTCCGACCCGCCGAGGCCGTAATTGGAGCCGGGGTTGATGTGAATGTTTGCGTGGTCCACCAGGTACTGCCGAAAAATCGATTCCGGGGTCGATGAGTCGTCGTCGGCCGCCGTTCGCGTCGCGCCGGTCGCCTCGAGCGCCTCGCCGACGTCCAGCCAGGCCAGATACGTCCCCTCGGGCTTGACGAACCGTACGTGGGGCACGTTCGCCCGCACGTACGACTCGACGAAGGCCTGCGTGCCATCGATGTAGTCGACGAGCTGGTCGAGCCACTCCTCGCCCTCGTTGTAGGCCGCCTCCGCCGCGACGATCGCGAGCGTGCTCATCGCCTGCCGGAGTTGGCCGGGTCCGCTAATCCGGTCGAGGTAGTCACGGTTGGTCGAGAACATGTACGCGCATCGCATGGCCGACAGGTTGAACGACTTGCTGACCGACTTGTAGGTGATGCTGTTCCGGACGATCTCCTCGTCGTCGAGGGTGGCGTACGGCGTGTAGGTGTTGCCCGCGGTCACGAAGTCGCAGTGGATCTCGTCGGCGAGGACGACCACGCGCCGACGCGTGCAGATCTCGCCCAGCCTCGTGAGGTCCTCGCGCGACCAGACGTTGCCGGTCGGGTTCTGGGGGTTGCACAGAATGAACGCGTGCACGTCGTGGTCGATCCGCCGCTCGAAGTCGTCGAAGTCGATCGCGTAGCGCCCGTCGACGAGCCGCAGCGGGCTCTCCTCGGCGACGGTGTCGAGAATACGGATGTCGGAGTAGAACCCGTCGTAGCTCGGGGTCAGGAGGAGCACTTTGCTCCGCGGCGGACAGAAGGCGCGCAGCGTGCTGATGATCGCCGGGTGGACACCGGCGGAATGGCGGATGGTCTCGGGATCGATCTCGAGAGCGTAGCGCCGTTTGTTCCAGTTGACGATCGATTCCTTATAGGAGTCCGGGACCGTCAGGTAGCCGTAGTTCTCGTGCTCGACACGAGCGCGCAGGGCGCGCGTGATGGCCGGCGCGGATCTGAAGTCCTGGTCGGCGGTGCCCATGCCGACGTCGATGTGGTCTCGCCCGTACAGCGCAATCTGCCGGTCCCACTTCGACGAGTTCGTGCCGATCCGGCTGTAGACGGTGTCGAAGTCGTACCGGTCACCTGGCGGCTGGGCCGTGGACTCGGCGACGCCGAGGGAGGCGGCGCCAGACCGAGTGGATCCGATGGCGCCGGCCAGCGCGGCCGTTCCGGCGCTCCTAAGGAACGTCCGGCGATTGAGCTTCTTGCGCTGCGACATGATCTACTCCCGTGCCGGCCGCTCTTAGCGTGAGGCCACTAGCTTAGCGAGAGGCGCCCGCCGGTTCAAACGCGGAACCGGTCCGAGTAGACTTAACCGACGAGCATCAACCTGGGGGGATTCATGAAGGTATCGATTCGCGTGTTGTTGACGTTGGCGGTCGTGATCGCTTCGGTTCCAGCACAGTCCCAAACCGGCGACGCATTGAGCATCTACCTGGTGGACGTGGAGGGCGGTAACGCCACGCTCTTCGTCTCGCCGTCGGGTGAATCGATGCTGATCGACACCGGCAACGGCGGCGTCAACGCTGACCGCGACGTCGGGCGCATCATGGCTGCGGCCGAAGATGCCGGCCTGCAACAGATCGATCACCTGATTACGACCCACTGGCACGGCGACCACTATGGCGGGCTCTCGGAGCTCGCCACGCGGATCCCGATCCGGCACTACATCGACCACGGTCCGACCGTCGAGGACAACGAGACGGTGCAGGCATTTATCGCGGGGCCCTATCGTGACCTCTACGGCGCCGCCCGACGGACGGTGGCCACGCCAGGCGATGCGTTGCCGCTGAGGGGGGTCGAGGTGCAGGTGATGGCGTCGGCCGGCGCGGTGCTTCAGCAGCCGCTCCCCGGCGCCGGGGAGCCGAATCCCTACTGTGCCGACTTCGAGCGCCAGGCCGAGGACCTGGGCGACAACGCCCAGTCGGTCGGCATCCATTTCAGCTTTGGACGGTTCCGGGGGCTGCAGCTCGGCGACCTGACGGTCAACAAGGAATTCGATCTGATGTGCCCGACCAACCCGATTGGGTCGGTCGATCTCTATATCGTGTCGCACCACGGGCTGAACACGTCGAACGCGCCGGTGCTCGTGCATGGGGTCGAGCCACGCGTGGCTATCATGAACAACGGGACACGTAAGGGCGGCACCCCCGATTCGATGACGACGCTGCACACCGCCCCCCGCCTGCAGGACCTCTGGCAGCTCCACTTCTCCGTCTTGAGCGGGCAGGACTACACGGTGCCGGGGGTGTTCATCGCCAACGGCATCGACGACCAGCCCGACGCGATGCCGCTGCGGCCGCTGCCGCCGCCGCGTCGCGGGTCCAACGCCGAGCCGCCGCCGGTGCACAGCGGCGACGCGCATTGGATCAAGGTGGACGCCAGGCGTGACGGCAGCTTCACCGTGACGAACAACCGGAACGGCTTCAGCAAGTCGTACGCGGCATCACGGTGACGGTAACGGGAGGCGAAACGCAACGTATTCCGAGCCGGACGGCGGTCCCATTCTGCCGCCGCCGGCGGCGGTGACGACGTACTGCGTGCCGTCGACTGCGTAGGTCGCGGGCGTGGTAAAAGCCGCGGCCGGTAAGTCCGCCTGCCAGAGCAGGTCACCGTTCCGGACGTCGAAGGCCCGGAAGTTTCTGTCGGGCGTGGCGCCGATGAAGATCACGCCGGCGGCGGTCACGATCGGACCGCCGTAACTTTCGGCCCCGTACCCGAGCTCTTCGTGGTCGGGGTAGTTGCCGAACGGCACCTGCCAGACGATGTCGCCGGTGGCGAGGTCGATCGAGTTGAGCGTCCCCCACGGCGGGGTGTTGCCCGGCAGCCCCTCATGGTCGCGGACCCAGACGTAGCCGCCGTGCGCGTAGCGCACGTCGGTGCTCGGCTCCTCGGCCGCCCGCTCCTCGTCGGGCGCCTCGAGGTACTGGAGCACGCCGCGTCGCTCGATCTCGGCGAGGTGGTCGAAGGCCGGCATCCGCTCCCGCCCCACCTGCAGGATGGAATTGATCTCGGTCCGACCCATTCGATCGAACACGCCGACGAGGCCCGGTCCGATCGACGTCCCGTCGAGGTTGATCCCGTGACAGCTGGCGCAATGCTCGGCATACACCCCGCGATTGGTAAACCCGACCGGGATCTCATGGAGGCGAATGATCGCGCCGATCTCCGACGCGTTGAGGATGAGTCGATTGGTGCTCGGGTCGAACGCCGAGCCGCCCCATTCGGCGCCGCCATCGTACCCCGGGTACATGAGCGTGCCATCGAGCGTCGGCGGCGCCCAGGGCCGAAGGTCGAAGTCCTTGATGACCGCCTCGACGTGGGCCGTCGCTTCCGGGCTCCGGTCGGTGATCTCGAACGTCTGGCGCGTGAAGGCCATCGCGGAAACCGGCTGCGTCGGGGCGGGCGCCTCGCCGGGCAGGGTACTCGGGAGCGTCTGTTCCTCGATGACGTCGTAGAGCGGCTCCCCGGTGTTACGGTCGAAGAGCCAGAGGTGACCCGACTTCGTCGTCACCGCGACGGCGTCGATCACGACGCCGTCACGTTCGAGCTGCACCAGCGTCGGCGGTGACGGGAAGTCGCGGTCCCAGATGTCGTGCCGCCACACCTGGTAGTGCCAGCGCCGTTCCCCAGTCCGCGCATCGAGGGCGACCACGGAGTTGGCATACAGGTTGTCGCCGTGTCGTCTCCCGCCAAAGAAGTCGGGCGTCGCCGATCCGGTCGGCACGAAGAGGAGCGCGCGCTCCTCGTCGAGCGTCATCCCGGTCCACGCGTTCGCGCCGCCGGCGTGCTCCAGCGTCCCGTCGGTCCACGTCTCGGATCCCGGGTCCCCCGGCTTGGGAAGGGTGTTGAACCGCCACACCAGCTCACCGGTGCGGGCGTCGAATGCACGGATGGCACCCGGCAGGGCGCCGTCGCTTTCGAGCGTGGAGAAGCCGAACATCAGCCGGTCCTCGAACACCACCCCGGGCACGGTCATCCGGAGCGAGCTCGATTCGCCAGGCGGCATCAAGTCGAGCTGGCCGTTCTTCCCAAAGCCGTCGACCGCATGGCCGGTCGTCGGGTCGAGCGCAATCAGGTACTGGCCGGCGGTATAGAAGAGCCGGGCTTGCTCGTCGTCGTTCCACCACATCAACCCGCGCTGTGGCGCGCCGGGGAGCCCCGGGTCGTGGCGCCACAGCTCTTCGCCGGTCGCCGCGTCGAGGGCAAACGCGACGAGCGTCGGCGACAACCAGTACAGCACGCCGTCGACGATCAGCGGGCTGGTGTACATCGTCGAGTTGCCGGAGCGAAGCTCGCCGGAATCGTAGGTCCACGCCACCTCGAGTTGGTCGACGTTGTCGGGCGTGATCTGGGTCAGCTCGGAGTAGTGGCTCCGGCCCGAATCGCCGAGATAGACTGGCCAGTCGACATCTTGCTGGTCGTCGACGGACGGCGCGCAGCCCGAAAGGAGCACCGAGACCGAGACACCGTGAAGAAGGGCGCGCGCGCGGAGTCGTAATGCCATCTATGCGTGGTCCTCAGACGGTATTCTGCCGCGATGCCACTCATGGGGCAAGGCCTCGTGGCCCGTCCACGCGAAGGTTGCTCGCGTGGGCTCGATCGGGGGATGATCAGCGCAATGGAGCGACGGCCCGTCGGTCGGGTGTCCCGCGTGGCGGTGCTGGCGGCGGCCGCCGGCACCCTGGTCGGCGTCGGGATGGGCGGACCCGCGTCAGCACAAGACTCGGTCCTGGACGGTGTCTTCACATCGGCTCAGGCCGCGCGCGGCGAGCGGACTTTCAAGCGGGTCTGCACCGCCTGTCACGACATCGGCGAGTTCTCGGGCGGGCGGTTTCGCCTAAGTTGGGTCGGCCGGAGCGCTGGCGACCTTTTCGACACGATGTCGACGTCGATGCCGGAGGGTGACCCTGGCAGCCTCAGTCCGGACGAGTACGTGTCGCTGGTCGCCTATCTCTTCCGGCTGAACGGCTATCCGACCGGCGCGGCGCCTCTTCCAGCCGATGAGATGGTGCTGCAGACGGTGCAGATCGAGGAGAGCAACAAATGATGACAGCTTCGACTCCGCGCGCTCGCCCGAGCGGCGCGCTGCTCCGCGCGCTCGCCGCAGTCGCGCTTGCCGGTGCAGTGGTCGCGGCGGG
This sequence comes from Vicinamibacterales bacterium, assembly GCA_963662965.1. Taxonomy (GTDB): domain Bacteria; phylum Acidobacteriota; class Vicinamibacteria; order Vicinamibacterales; family UBA8438; genus DTWD01. The sequence continues at coordinate 4,113,171 of OY759970.1, forward strand.
CGCCGCGGTCGCGCAGGATCACGGCACGCGCGACGGCGAATGGCGCTACATCGGTGGGGATGTCGGGCACACCCGCTACTCTGCCCTCGACCAGGTGACCGCCGACAACTTCGAGGAACTCAAGGTGGCCTGGCTGTGGCGGGGCGACAATTACGGGCCGGGCGCGCTCGGCGTGTCGCGTTCGACGCCGATCTACGTCGACGGCATCCTTTATACCGTCGCCGGCGAGCGTCGCACGGTGGTCGCGATCGACCCGGCAACGGGCGAGACGCTCTGGACCTATCGTGAGCCGCACACCACTCGTGTCGATCGTGGCATGCGGAACGGGTATGGCAAGGGGGTCGCCTACGCCGAGATCGACGGCCGCGGAGTAATCTACATCATCAGCCCGGCCTTCTTTCTCCATGCGGTCGATGCCAAGACCGGTCACCCGCTTGAGAACTGGGGGACGGCGGTCCTGCTTCCCGGCTTCCCGGGGACCGGGGTCGTCGACCTGTTGCCCGACCTTATCGAAGACTGGGGGCCGTGGCAGAGTTGGGACGGCGCCTACGACGCCGACTTCGGCATCCCCCGTGAGCTCGGTCACATCACGAGCTCGTCACCGCCGATCGTGGTCAACGGCGTCGTGGTGGTCGGCAACTCGGCGGAGCAGGGTTACAACCAGACCCGCATCGAGAACGTGCCTGGCGACATCATGGGTTACGACGCGCGGACCGGCAAGCACAAGTGGAAGTTCCACGTGATTCCCCGGCCAGGCGAGTTCGGGCATGACACCTGGGAGAGCGACGCCTGGCAGTGGACCGGCGACGTCTCGTCGTGGGCTCCGATCTCGGCCGACCCCGAGCGGGGGTTCGTCTACATCCCGACCAATCCGCCGACGATCGATTTCTACGGCGGCTTCCGGCCGGGCGATGGGCTTTTCGGCACGAGCGTCATCGCCCTCGATGTCGAGACCGGTGAACGGGCGTGGCATTTCCAGACGGTCCATCACGACATCTGGAACTTCGACAATCCGACGGCACCGGTCGTGATGAATGTGACGGTGGACGGCCGGCCGCGCGAGATCGTGGTGCAGACGACCAAGCAAGGCTGGGCCTATACGTTCGACCGCAACACCGGAGAGCCGATCTGGCCGATCGAGGAGCGGCCGGTGCCACCGTCGGAGGTGCCGGGCGAACGTCTGTCGCCGACGCAGCCGATGCCGACGAGACCGGCCGCGTTCGAGATGCAGGGGCTCAGGGAGGACGATCTCATCGACTTCACGCGGGAGCTGCGGGCAGAGGCGCTGGAGATCGTGCAGAACTACCGGCTCGGTCCGATCTTCAACCCGCCGATCGAACGGGGCCATCCGTCCGGGCTCCGCTCGTTCGTCAGTTGTCCGAGCGGCGCGTCGAATATCTTCGGGCCGACGTCGGCCGATCCGGAGACCGGCGTCCTCTACGTCTCGACGCGGCGAGGGTGCAGATCCGAGAACATCGTGCCGGGGGCCGCCATCGACGAGCCGGACGACATCAAGACGACGGGGCGGAGCATCGCCGACTTCGCGGTGCTCAACCGCGGCGACTTCCGCGGGCCGCAGGGGCTGCCGATCTTCAAGCCGCCCTATAGCCGCATCGTCGCGATCGACATGAACACCGGGGAGCATCTGTGGGAGACGCCGAATGGCGATACGCCCGACCGCATTCGCAACCATCCGGCACTTGAGCAAGTGGACGTGCCCAACACGGGACGCCTCTCGCATCCGATCACCATGGTCACCAAGACGCTGGTGATCACCGCCGAGGGGACCGGCGGCACGCCCCGGCTGCACGCGCTCGACAAGCGGACCGGCGAGCGGCTCGGCACCGTCCCGCTCCCGGCGTCCGGGCAATACGGGATGATGGGCTACCAACATGACGGCAGCCAGTACATCGTGGTGCAGGTCGCGGGGCCGGACCTGCCAGGCTCGCTTGCGGCATTGCGGTTGCCGGAGTGAGACTAGGGACTAGCGGCTAGGGACTAGAGAGTGGAGTTGTGACAATGACTCGAATTCGAGGCCGGCGGCTCGCGGTGTGGTGTGTGGTGGTGGCGCTTCTGGGCGTGCGCCTCGCTGTCGGCCAGTCGGCGATGCCCGCGTGGGAGCCGGTGACCGAGGAGCGACTGCTCAATCCCGAGGATGGCGATTGGATGAGCTATCGCCGCACCTACGATGTCACCGGGTTCAGCCCGCTCGACCAGATCAACAGGTCGAATGTCGGTGATCTCCGCTTGGTGTGGGCACATTCGATGGGCGACGGCAGCCGGTGGGTGCCTACCCCGGTGGTGTCGAATGGGCTGATGTTCGTGGCCGAGAGCGACCGCATCACCGCGTTCGAGGTCGCCACGGGCGACGTCGCCTGGGTCCACCAGCGGAGCTACCCCGAGGACATTCAGAAGTCGCAGGCGCTCGGCCGGTCGCGCGGCGTATCAGTGTATCGCGACCGGGTCTATTGGGGCACCGCCGACACCTCGCTGGTCGTCCTCGACCAGCGGACCGGCGAGCAGCAGTGGGAAGTGAGCACCGGCGACTACAGCGATGGGCTCGGCCACGCCCATCCGGCACTCATCGCCGACGGCAAGGTGGTGCTCGGCTTCGCCGGCGGCGACAAGAGCGCGCGCGGCATGGTGGTGGCGCATGACGCCGAGACCGGCGATCGGCTCTGGGTCACCTACACGGTACCGGCACCGGGCGAGCCAGGCTGGGAGACCTGGACCGAGCGCGAGATCCCGCCGATGGGTGGATTGACCTGGGGCACCATCAGCTACGACCCGGAGCTGGGCCTCATCTACCTCGGCACCGGCCAGCCGACGCCGTGGGCCTCGACGCTCCGCGGGCCGGGCGATGCGCTCTACACGAACTCCATTCTCGCCCTCGACATCGACACCGGAGAGCTCCGGTGGCACTTCCAGGTGGTGCCGGCCGACAACTGGGACCTCGACGCGACGCACGAGAGCATGCTCGTCGATCTCGAGATCGGCGGCGTGATCCGCAAGGCGCTGATCGAGACCAGCAAGATCGGCTGGGGTGTCGTGCTCGATCGGGAGACCGGCCGCTTTCTGCGGGCCTTCCGCACCGGCTACGACAACATCATCACTGGCTGGACCGACTCGGGGAGCCCGATCATTAACCCCGCGCTCATCCCGACGATGGACGATGTCGACTCGGAGAAGGTCTTCGAGGTCTGTCCGCACTACCACGGGACGCGGAATCTGAACGCGCCGAGCTACAGCCCCGAGACCGGCCTGTACTACCTCGGCGTCAACAACAGCTGCATGGACGTCACGTTCGTCTCAGAGGAATACGAGCCCGGCCGCGTCTTCCGCGGGATCGCGAGCCGCACCAAGATGGTGCCCGGCTATGACCACATCGGTGAGTTCGTCGCGTTCGATCCGATCACCGGTCGGCGCGCCTGGGAGTATCGCTCACCGGGCGGCGTCGCGATGACGGCATCGGCGCTTGCCACGTCGGGGGGCGTGGTCTTCGGCGGCACGGCCGACCGTCGCTTCTTTGCGCTCGATACCGAAACCGGCGATCTGCTGTGGGAGACCCGCTTGAACGGCGACATCTCGGGCGCCCCGGTGACGTTCGAGGTCGACGGACGCCAGTATCTCGCGGTCGGCGCCGGCGGTCGCATCGGGATGACGACGTCTTATGCGCGGTTCACCGACACCACGATTCCGCAGGGGAGCGGCGTGATGTGGGTCTTCGCGCTTCCCGAGTAGCCCCCGACCGAGGTCCCCTGATGACGACACCCGTGGCGGCTCGCCAGACCGTTCAGCTCCAGACAGTGACGGCGGGCGACGAGCGGCAGACCCACCGCGTGGAGCTGCCTGCCTACGACCGTGAACGCTTCGATGATGTCGCGTTCATGACGGCGATGAACCTCTGTCTGCTGGGGAACTACGCTCAGACCGGCCACTTCGGGGGGCCGCTCGCCTACACGCCCTACAACGTCGCCTGCCACCTCGCAGGGCCGGCGCTGGGCGGGCTGCGGTACGACCTGCGTGACCCGAAGTTCGCCTACGCCGACAAATTCATGCTCGCCGGCGGCCACTGCATCCCGACCTGCTACTCGCTCTGGATGATCCAGTACGAGGCCTTACGACGACAGCACGCGGCGACCGCCGATGACCGGTTCGCCTGCGACCCCCACACGGCGATCCTGGCGATCGATGCGCTCGGCTTCCGCCGGGGGGCCGGCGCCCTCGCGACGCTGCTGGAGCTACACGGGCTCACCGACCACCCGCTCTTTGCCGAGGCCAAGATCCGCGGCATTCGATCGTTGTCGGGGCACGCCGAGTCGATCGACGTGACGAACGACGTCAACGGCGGTCCGTCGGGTATCGGCATCGCCACCGCCGCCGGCAAGGCGCTGTTTTGGAACTACATCGGCGCGTCGTCGGATCTTAAAGTGGTCGCCCTCGAGGGTGAGTTTGCCTTGACGGAGGGGCACGCCCAGGAGCTGAAGAACATCGCCCTGGCGCAGCAGGTCGGCAAGCGACTCCGCGTCCTCCTCTCGCTCAACAATGCCGGGATCGATGACACGTTGATCGGCGGCGTCATCAAGCCGCGCTACGCCGGCTACGACATCGCCCAGCAGTGGGTGTCGTGGGGGTGGAACGTCTTCACGATCGACGACGGGAACGACTTCGATCAGGTCATCGCCGCCTTGAAGACAATGGAGGAGTGGCCGGCCGACGACCGCCGCCCGATGATCCTCGTCGGCCCGACGACGAAGGGATGGTGGCCGGCGGTACGGGACGGGAAGATCAACGGGCAGGACTATCTCATCAGCTATCCCTCCCACCCCTACGCGCTGCAGATGAACGGTGCGTATTTCGTCGCGCTGGCCGAGTCGTTCGAGCAGAAATACGGCATTGAGTTCGACGGGATTCGTGACGGAGTGCCGGCGACCGAGGCGGAACGCCTGATTCAATTCAAGACCAACGTCGACCGACTGATGTCGGTGATGGACCGGAACGGGCTAGGGACGTGGATCGCCGAGCGGGTGGTCGACATCGCCGGGACGGTCGATCGCACGCCCTCGCTCAGAATCGACCCGTCCACCAACCCGTTCCTCGACGATCGATTGAAGGTCGGGAACCTACCGACCGCCCCCCAAGACGTAGTCGTCGAAAACATGCACACCGGCGAGCAGGTCGAGCGCCGGATCGCGTTGTTCCTCGAGCCCGGGCTCAAGAAGGGACCGCGACGGGCCGTCAGCGAGATCGGTGCGTGGCTCAATTATGTGACCGACGGGCGGTTCATGACGATGGCCGCCGATCTGTCGGGGTCGATCAACATCGAGAACGCCAGCCTCCTCGGCCACTACGATCCGGTCGACAATCCGTACGGCACGCGACTCAAGGCGGCCATTCAAGAGGCGGGCAACGCGTCGACGATTATCGGCCTGGTCAGTCAGAACGCGTCTCGTGATCCCGACCAGTACGCGGGGATCTGGGGGATCTCCGGCACCTACGGGGCGTTTACGCCGCTGATGTATACGCCGGCACGGGTGTTCTCTCAGATGAATCAGGACAGCCCGTTCGAGCTCGGCGTCCTCCACATCCTGGCCGGCCACTCCGGTCCCGAGACCGCGGCGGACGCGCGCACCCACTTCGGGATCTTCGCCCCGCAGGTATGGACGCTCCTCCCACGAGGGCAGGTCATCAACCTCTACTTCTGGGATTACAACGACGTGGCCGCCGGCTACTTCGCGGCGGTGCAGAAGGCGCTCGAGGTCAAGGAGATCGGCATCATCGTCATCCATGTCGCGCGGCCGGACTTCGTGGTCGCCGATCGCTCGACCTTTGCCGACACCGACCTCACGGCCGCCTCGAAGGGGCTCTATTTGATTCGGGACTACGACGACGCGACGCCGCCAAGGGGTACCGTGTTCGTGCAGGGCTCGAGCTCGACGATGAACCTCGTCAAGGTGATTCCGCGGCTCGAGGAGACCGGCATCAACGTGCGCATCGTCTCGGTCATCAGCACCGAGCTCTTCGGTTTTCAATCGGAAGCGTATCGGCAGACGGTCCTGCCCGCCGCGTCGCGCTACGACTGCATGGTGGTCAGCACGATGACCAAGCGCATCCCTCCGATTCCCAATCTAGGCCCGCTCACCGAGGACTACTCCCTCTACGCTGACTTCGACGACCGCTGGTGAAGCGGGGGGTTGGAGCCCGACGTCATCGCCGAAGCCCATCTCGACGAAGAATCCGTCTACCGAGGCGTTGTCCGCTTCGCCAACGAGCGCGATTCCCGCCTGGAGCGGCAGCGTCGCGCACTGGGAGCGCTCTAGGAAGCGGGCGTCCTGCCCACGGGCGGGTCGGATTAAGATTAGGCGCTCACGAGCTCGGGTCGGACTGCGGGGCGACCGATCTCTGGTGCGGGCTGGGCGAGCGTCTCGAGTGACTTCAGTGACTCAATGACGCGACCGTAGAAGCGTCGGTACCCCTCCCGGTCGCGGGGGACTTCCAGCATCAGGGCCGCAATCATGGCATGGCGCAGGTGGAGTGCGTCGGCGTCAGCGGTCAAGGTCCGAAATCGCTGCAGGGTCATGAGTGCGTCCATATAACTAAGACGTATGAGACCGCCATCGGGTTTACCGTTTTTTCGTTTCGAGACACCGACGGTAAGATGGTCACGGGAGATCTCATCATGAACCAGCCGAGGCGCTTTCGGATTGGCGCGGTCCACGCGCTCATGAACGCGATTCCGACCACCCAGACCGCCTTCGACAGACTGTGGTCGGCCGCCGACGTCGCGCATCTGCTCGACGGGTCGCTCTATCTCGACCGGAGTCAGGGGACGGCGGACGATGCGGAGCTCGCGTCGCGGATCGATCGTCTGATCAAGTACAGCGCGTCGACCGGCGCGGAGGGCATCATCGTGACCGGGTCGTTCTTTGGCGACTTCGCCAAGCAGGCCCGCGACGGCGTGTCGGTCCCGGTGGCCACCTCCTTCGACGGCATTGTCGAACGGGCGCTCGCGCTCGACCAACCGCTGCACGTCCTCGCGACCGCGCCCGACTCCGCCACGCTGCTGACGGCGGAGCTCGAGCGGGAGGCGACGGCGCGATCCCTCAGTCTGTCGCTCTTTCGGGGCGCGGTGGCCGGGGCGATGGACGCGTTGATCGGCGGCGATGTCGATCGGCACGACAGCCTCGTCCTCGAGGCCGTCCGCGCCGTCGACGCCGGCACCGCGATCCTCTTCGCGCAGTTCTCGATGGAGCGGATCCTGCCAGGGAGCGCGGCGGTGCGGACGGCGCCGGTCATCGGTCCGGCCAGCGAAGGAGTGGCGCGCCTGCGCGACCTGATCAGCCAGCGCTAGCCACACGCGATCGGCGCCTATGCAGAGTCTCCTTGCCGGCAGTTCTGAGAGGGTCCATGATGGGCGCATGACTCATCGACATCTCGCGGCGGTGTTCGCAGTAGTCGCGGGCGTGGCGCTCTCGGCCATGCCCGTCGCGGCCCAGACCGGTCCCCGCACGGCGTGGGGCGACCCTGCGCTGCACGGCATTTGGGACTTCCGCTCCATCACGCCGCTCCAGCGCCCCGAAGAGCTCGCGGAGAAGGAATTCCTGACCGAAGAAGAGGCGGCGAATCTCGAGCAGGAGACCATCGACCGGGAGGAACGCCTGCTGAATCGGCCCGCTCGGAGGACGCAGGCGGGTGGCAACGTCGACAGGGGGGAGGACGGGGCAAACGGCTCCTACAACGATCTCTGGTTGGACCGAGGGACCACCACCATCGGGACCAGGCGGACGTCGCTGATCGTCGACCCGTTGAACGGGCGCATGCCCTCGTTGACGCCGGCGGCCGAGAGGCGGACGGAGGCACGAACCGCCCGTCGGCGTGAGCACCCCGCCGATTCATGGGAAGACCGGGGCTTGAATGACCGGTGTATGTTCACCACCGGACTCCCGATGGTGCCCAGTGCCTACAACAACAACGTGCACGTCTTCCAAACGCCAGACCACCTGGTGATGCTCATCGAGATGACGCACACCCTGCGCGTGGTTCCGCTCGACGGGCGTCCCCACGGGACGCTCCCGCAGTTTGCCGGCGACTCGCGCGGCCACTGGGAGGGCGACACCCTGGTCGTCGAGACGATGAACTTCCACCGCCTGACCAGCATCCGGGGTTCCACCCCGAACGCCCGCCTGGTCGAGCGCTTCACCCGCATCAGCCCGGACACCATCCAGTATGAGTTCACGGTGGAAGATCCCGATACGTGGACAAGCCCCTGGACCGCCCGGGTGGAGCTGATGCAAACCGACGAGCCGCTCTACGAGTACGCCTGTCACGAGGGCAACTACTCCATGGAGGGAATCCTCGCCGGCGCGCGGGCGGAAGAGCAGGCCGCCGTACGAGTCGCACGCTAATCCCAGAACTCACTTGGATTGACGCCGCGCCGGCGACCCGATCTTCACCGACGGATTCGAGTCAGGTGATGTGAGTGCGTGGAGCACCGGCGAACCTACCCGCTAGGTAACACGACGGAAGGCATGTGACACCGCGACCGTGTCGTGTCGTGCTGGGCGGGATCGTGCTGCTGTCGGTGGCGGTGGCGTGTGGCGGCGGATCGCCGCAGGAGGCACCCCCGTCGCTGCCGATCGCCTCCGCGCCAGACACCGGAGCCGGCACGATCGCGCGGCTGGACCCGATGTTTGACGAGCTAGTGGCGGCCGACGCGGTCATCGAGCGCCTCGCCGACGGGTTCGGCTTTACCGAAGGGCCGCACTGGATCGAGTATCACGGCCTCTACGGCGGCGCGGTGCTCTTCAGCGACATTCCCGGGAACACGATCCATCTCTGGAGCTCTGACCACACCGTCACGCCTTTCCTGACACCGGTGTTCGGGGGCGAGAGTGACGGCGCGCTCGTTGGGTCGAACGGGATCACGACCGATGCCGACGGGCGCGTCGTCTTCACCGAGCATGGTCATCGGCGGATCAGCCGGATCGAAGCCGATGGCTCTCGGGTCGTCGTGGTCGACAATCACGACGGCCACCGGCTGAACAGCCCGAATGACCTCGTCTTCCACTCCGACGGGTCGCTCTACTTCACCGATCCGCCGTACGGACTAGCGCAGCAAGACGATGATCCCGCCAAGGAAATTGATGTCAACGGCATCTATCGGTTGAGTCTCGACGGAACGCTGACGCTCCTGGCCGATCAGACGCGTCCGAACGGCATCGGGTTCTCGCCCGACGAGTCGCGGTTGTATGTCGCCAATTCCGACGGCGCGAGCCGGGTCTGGATGGTCTACGACGTCGCGAACGACGGCTCGCTCGAAACCGGGCGCGTCTTTGCCGACGTCACCGCCGCCGCCGCCGAAGGGGCGCCGGACGGGCTCAAGGTGGATGCGCGCGGCAACCTCTGGGGCACCGGCCCCGGCGGCATCTGGGTGTTCAGTCCGGACGGCCGTCACCTCGGGTCGATCCAGCCGAGTGAGCGCCCGGCCAACCTGACGTTTGGCGGTCCCGACGGCCGGACGCTGTTCATGACGGCGCAGACCGGTCTCTATCGTGTTCGCGTCGAGGTCGGCGGCGCTGGACGCTAACGCGCGTTTCGTTAGTGCGGAGCGAGCGTGTATTGCCCGCGGCACGCGCACGGCAGCCACTGCCGGGGCGTCACCCCTGCCGCCGTGACGACGCGGATTCCGAGAGAGACCAGTGCTGGGCCGCTCGTTCGCCAAACCCGTTCCGAACCTGCCCCCGAGCCGCTCGAACCGCTACACGCACGTGCAACTCGCGCTAGACGTACGCGACCGCACTTCACTCGACGGTCACGCAGAGCAAGTCTTCGGCCACCGTTATCGGACCGCGATAGCGCAAACGCAGGTGCCCTATGTTCGCATCGAGGTCCCGGTTCGCGGAGAGATGGCTCAGCAGGAGCGTGCCGACTCCGGCGTCGGATGCCATCTGTCCCCACACACTCGGCTTGGCGTGGAGATCGCTCGGGGTCCCGGCCGATTCCTCCGAGCCCGCGAAGTGCACCACCAGGACGTCGACGTCTCGGACAAAATCAGTGAACGCTGGGTCGGTGCCGTTCTGATCGCTGCTGAACGCCACGCTGGCGTCGCCGACATCGACACGATAGCCGACCGCGGGGACCGTGCCATGGGGCACGCTGAGTCCGCGCACCCGGACCCGCCCGTCCCTACAGAACCTCCATTGGCTCCGAGGCGGCAACGTCCACCGTGGCCGTGTCGAGCGTTACTCGCGAGCTCAAGATCCGGAACACGCCGTCAGGTCCGACCAATCCGTCCAGGAAGTCATCCACCGAGGGAAAGCCGTCGCTCCCGGATGGACCCGCGACCCGGAGGTCGCCCCCGCGTGGCCAGAGCAGCGCCGGAACTTCCGACGCATGGTCGGGATGAAAGTGGCTCAGGGCGAGGAGGTCGAGATCGGGGACCCGCGCCCCGGATTCATGAAACCGGGCAAAGGTGCCACCCCCGGCGTCGACCATGATGCGGCTCACGCCGTCGATCCACACGATGTAGCCGGCCGAGGCGCGTCCCGCGCCAAACGGGCCACCGGAGCCGAGCACCTGTACCGACACCCCTGAATCGCCGCATGCCGCCCACGCCCCGACCGGCGTCACCAGCAGGCAGAGTGCGAACAGAACGACACCGGCACGAGTGGGCGGCGTGGTGATCATCGTTGGGCCTCCCGGGAGCGGTCCAGCGTAGCACGTGGACGTCGAGCTACGGCTCTTCGCGGAGCAGTTGCCGCTGCCACGGCAGCAGCGCGTCTCGTCCACCGTCACCGTCATCGGCGTCATTGGTGTCAATTATTTCAATGGCGATCCGTTCGAGCGCCGCGCGCGGAGCGATCAGGTCCGCGTCGATGGCCAGCTCCGCGGCGACCCGATCCCGCCGTTGCTTGAGCGCGGCGACACGCTTGTCCTGCTGTTTCGTGAGACGCTTGCGCGTCTTGGTCGGGACCCGGCCGGGCCACTCGGATCGGTCGAGCGTCAATGCGCCCTCCGCGGCTCGCTCGAAACGCACGCGACGATCGCTGCGCAGGCCACGGGACGATACCGCCTCGGCCCGATCGAACCGCCGCGCCGCGTCGACGAGAATTTCGTTGGACACGATGTGAAACGGCGGCCGGTCGACGGCGCGCGCCTCGTCCTCGCGCCAATGCCACAGCGCGCACAGGACGGCGCTCGCGCGCGGCCCGAGCGTGTGGCTGCCGCGCACGCGCCACTCGGTCTGCGGGTCGCGTTCCCGCACGACACGCGCGGCGGCCACCGCTCGCCGGCACGATTGCTCCAGCCACGCGAGGCGCCCGAGCTTGTCGAGTCGCCGCTCGAGCCGCTCCGCGAGCGGCAGCAGAAAGTGGGTGTCGTTGCGGGCGTACTGGGTGATCTTGGGCGCCAGCGGTCGGTGCGCCCAGTTGGCCTTCTGCGAGCCCTTGGGTAGAGTGACGCCGAAGTGCTCGGCGACGAGGGCGGCGTAGCCGTACTTGGCGGCGCCGGTGAGCCGCGCGGCGACCACGGTGTCGAAGACCTTGGCCGGTGCGTCGAGACCGAGTCGATACAACATGCGCAGATCGAAGTCGGCGCCGTGGAGGACGATCTCGGTGCGCGTCAGCGCGTCGAGCAACGGCGACAAATCGAGCTCCGCCAGCGGGTCGACGAGCACATCGTCGTCGGGCAGTCCGACCTGAATCAGGCAGACTTTCTCGCGATAGCAGTGCAGGCTGTCGGCTTCGGTATCGACGCCGAGGCGGGCCGTCTCTCCGATCCGCGCCACGAGGCCCGCCAGCGCGGTCGAGGTCTCAATCACGGCGCGGGAACACTACCACACGTAACCTGCCTATAATTCGGCCTGGTGATTCGACGGCACGGAGGTTCTTCGATTATGCGGTCTGTCAAATCTGTGGGCGCACTACTCCTGGTCGGCTTCTTCGCGGCGTCGGTGGCGTCTCAAGATCTTGGTCCGATCGGACCGAGTCCGTATGACATCGTCGAAGGGTGGCACAAGCCGTTTGCCGCGGAAGGCTTTGCCTTCGGTGGTAATTCAGGGGTCTTCGCCGAGTCTCCCGATCGCATCTTCATCTCCCAGCGTGGGGAGACGCGATTGCCCAACCCTCTTCCGTCGGAGTTCGCCGGCTACGTTGGGTCGATCGGCATCAACGCGTTGCGTGATACCGAGCTCCGGACCTGGCAAAACTGTCTCATGGTGGTCGATGGTGATGGCAACCTGATTGAAGTGTGGGACCAGTGGGACCACCTCTGCGACGACTCCGACGGTCCCGGGCCGCATCGCATTCGCATCAGTCCTTACGACCCCGCACGCCGCGTGTGGGTGATCAACGAGACGCGGCATCAGATTTTCGTCTTCTCCAACGATGGTCGCGAACTGCTCCTGACGCTGGGCGAGAAGAACGTCGGGGGGAGTGACGAGACGCATTTCGGCCGGCCACAAGACGTGGCGTTCTTGCCCGACGGGCGGGTCTTGGTGGCGGACGGGCTCGACAACCACCGCGTCATCATCATGGATGGCCAGGGCCACTACCTGTCGGAGTTTGGAGAATTCGGAGAGGGCCCCGGTCAGTTCAACGGTATCCATGCGCTGGGGATTGGCCCCGACGGGTTGATCTTCGCCCTCGACCGCGCCAACGGCCGCGTGCAAGTGTTCAGGCTGTCACGCGAGGCATCCGGGGACTATCACCCGGAGATCGATCACATCGATACCTGGCCCGGCTTCGGTCTGCCGCTCGATCTCATCGTCAACGAGGACCACGTCTGGGTGTCTGATCTCCGGCCGCTCAAGATGGTGAAGCTCGATTTCGACGGGAATCGCCTATACACCTGGAATGTGTTGAACGACGCGCCGACCGGATTCCTCGAGGTCCATACCTTCTCGGTCGACTCCGAGGGCAATATGTACGGCGGCGACAACCAGCATGGACGTACGCAAAAGTTCGTCCCGAAGGTAGACGCGGACCCGGAGCAGATCATCGGCCCGCCGTTCGTCGACCGATGACACTCAGGTACACCTAGAGCGTCTTGCACGTTCGTGTCGCGGCTCAATGGCCGATGACCCGCGTGCGAACGGTCCCGCCCGTCAAGCGCCCGACCGCTCACGTCCCTCAGAAACCAGCTCGCTCGCCGATACCGTGCCGAACCTGCTCCGAGCCGATCCGACCGCGACACGCAGGTACAAAACGCTCTAGGGGCCGAGCCTGAAGGCGAGCAGGACGTTGCCAGGCAGCTGCCCAAACATCCCGGCTGCCGGGCGAGGGTGAGAATCGACAGAACCTGGTTCTCGGGCAGCGCCTGGAGCATCGCCGTCAGTCCGTCCCGGAAGTGGGTCAACCGGTTGTTCATCACGTCGCCGTTGTCGACCAGGATCATGAGCTTTATCGGGAAATTCGCGAGCCGCACCTCGACGAGCGGCCGTTCGACGCCGTCTTCGCGCACGGTGTTCTCCTCGGGGCCGAGGTCGGTGACGGCGGCCCCGAGCATGTCAACGACCCGGAGGTAGAGTCGTTGGGCTCGCGCCTCAGCTGGCGCGAGGGTGAGGAGGAGGCCCAGCAGTGCTACGGCCACGCACCGGCGTCGTCGTTGCCCTCGGCGCCATCTCTCTTGGACGGCGAATGCGCTCATTCTATCGGCAATCCAGGTGTCGTTGGACCGCGTGACCTGCTTATAATCGGCGTGTTCCGATCGACTACGCGATACCGACGTTGATGGTCAGGTGCCACGGGCTCCGACCCAAGGAGTGGAGCATGTCGAAATCAGTCGTGCGTTGGATGTGGCTCATCGGCCTGTTGTGCATCCCCGTTCAAACCACCTCGGCGCAGTCACGGACCTTTGACATCTACTGGGTGGACGTCGAGGGGGGCGCCGCCACGTTGGTCGTGTCGCCCACCGGCGAATCGCTCCTGGTCGACACCGGTTTCCCAACGGACGACGACCGGGACGCGAAGCGTATCTTTGCGGCGACCCAGGAGGCCGGCCTGACTAAGATCGACTACTTGGTCATCACGCACTACCACCGGGATCACGTGGGTGGGCTTCAAGCGCTGGCCCGGATGATCCCGATCGAGCAATGCCTCGACCATGGGACCAACACGGAAGAGAGCAATCAGCAATGGGTCGACGCGTACCTCAGCGTGTGCGGAGACAAGAGATCCGCCGTCGAGGCGGGCGAGCAGATCCCGTTCGGCGGCGTCGAGGTTAATGTCATCGCGTCTGATGGTCGGCTCATCACGACGCCCGTCAACAGTGGCGGACCCAACACGCTGTGTGCGACGGCCGAGCTAAAGCCGCAGGCCAGCCCGGAGAATCAGCGGAGCGTCGGGGCGCTCTTCACGTATGGCCGGTTCACCTTTCTCGACCTGGGAGATTTCAACTGGGCCAAAGAGGTCGAGCTGTCGTGTCCCATCAACCAGGTGGGCGAGGTCACGCTCTATCAGACGAGTCGCCACGGGGCGTTTGACGACGCCGGCTCGCCGACGCACCTCTACGCGATGAAGCCACAGGTCGTCGTCGTGAACAACGGTCCGCGGAAAGGACTGGGAGGGACTTCGCCCGGCTTTGACGAGGTCTCGACCGCGCACTACGACCGGATCGCGGAGAGTCCGGGCATCGAGGGAATTTGGCAGGGTCACCGTTCGCTGCTCGATCCGGATCCCGCCCACAACACGGCGGACGACATGATCGCGAACCTGGAAGACACGGAGGAGTGCGCCGGCCATTGGATTCGGGCGTCGGTCGGTGGGGACGGCACGTTCACCGTCACGAACGGCCGCAACGGGTTCAGCCGCACCTACACGGCGCGCTGAGCCCGCCCCGGGATCCCGAGATGACAGATGGGGTAACGCATGGCTGAAAGACCGACTGATATTCCGCCGGGCACCCGTGCTCCGGGCTACGTGCGCGCCCCCGCTCACCGAGTGGCATTCGCCCCCTTTCACGCGCGTGTCACCATCCAGGCCGAGGGGACGCAGATTGCCGCCACGGCCGACGTCGTGGCGGTGGAAGAGAACGGCTATCCGCCCCGGTACTACCTGACTCGAGACGGGGTCGACATGGGGTGCTTGGAGAAGACCGAGAAGACGACCTATTGTCCGTTCAAGGGGCTCGCCACCTACTACGTGATCCGGGGGACGTGGGGCGAGATCCGCGATGCGGTCTGGAGCTACGAGCAGCCGTACCGCGAGGCCGATCTCGTACGTGACCGCCTCGCGTTTGATGCCGCTCGGGTGGACGAGGTGGTAGAGAGGGCAACGTTGGGGGCGAACGACAATGACGATGAAAATCCGTCCGGTGAGTAGGGCCGCGGCGATCGTCCTCGTCGGGTGGGCGGCGGCGACGCCGGCCTTGGCCCAGACCGACCAGCCGGGGATCTACCTCGACCTCGACGAGATCAAGGCCATCGCCAACCGTGTGCGCGCGGGGCGCAGCCTCCAGCCCGACACGTGGCCGAACGGCGCGCGGGTCGCGGTCGCGATCTCGTTCGATGTCGACAACGACACCATCGCCATCGCGCGCAGCGAGGCACCGTCGATCGGCGAGATGTCGCAGGGTGAGTACGGCGCTCGCGTCGGTCTGCGGCGCGTCGTCGAGTTGATGGACCGGCACGAGCTTCCGGCGTCGTTTTTCATCCCGGCGGTGAGCCTGGTGCTGCGACCCGACATGGTGGAGGTCATCCAGGCGTCGGGCCGACACGAGTTCGGCGTGCACGGCTGGATACACGAGCTCAACACCGAGCTCACCGCGGAAACCGAGCGCGAGCTGGTGACCCGCGCCCTCGGGTATCTGACCGAGGCGACCGGGACACGCCCGGTCGGCTACCGCGCCCCGTCCTGGAACTTCAGCCCGCACACGCTCGATATCATCAAGGGTCTCGGCTTCCTCTACGATAGCTCGTTGATGGCCGACGACCGGCCCTACGAGCTGATGCAAGACGGTGAGGCGACCGGTATCGTCGAGCTGCCGGTCGAGTGGATCCTCGATGACGCGCCGCTCATGAACCCGCGCGGCGAGCGCTATACGTCACCACGGGAGCTGCTTCGCGTCTACATCGACGAGTTCGACAAGGCGTACGAGGAGGGGACGATGTTTCTGCTGACCACCCACCCGCACATCATCGGGCACCGGTCACGCATCGTCATCCTCGAGGAGCTCATCGATCACATCCAGGCGAGGGGCGATGTCTGGTTCGCGACCCACCAGCAGATCGCGGAGTACGTGAAGACGCAGGCCGGGCAACCATGACGACGAGGGTGGGTCGGACGCGCATGGCCATCGTCGGAGTCGTGGTCGCGACCGTCGGATCGGGATGCCTCCTGCAGGACCGTGGGGCCGCTGGTCGCATGCGAGAGGTGACGAAGGCCGACGTCGAGCGGTGGAAACTAGAGTTGACGAACTGGGGTCGGTGGGGCCGAGACGACGAGCGTGGAACGCTGAACCTGATCACGTCAGAGAAACGGACGCAGGCCGCCTCGCTCGTGCGTGATGGGATCTCCGTCTCCCTCGCACGCGACGCCGAGACCGAGGAGGCGGTCGACAATCCGCGTCCCTACCAGGTCACTCCCCTCGGGATCAGCGCCGACGAGATTCGGGTCTCGTACCACGGCTTCATCCATACGCACCTCGACTTCTTGAACCACAACTTCATTGGCGACGGCGTGACGTACAACGGCTACCAGCCGGATCCCACGGTGGTCGCCCGGGAGGGCGGGCACTCGAGGAACACCGTCCACAACGCCAAGCGTGGCATCTTCACACGCGGGATTCTGATCGACATGGCCCGGTTCAAGAACGTCCCCTATCTGGAACCGGGCACACCGATCTATATCGAGGACCTCGAAGCCTGGGAAGCAGAGATGGGGTTGACGGTGTCCCCCGGCGACGCGGTCTTCATCCGCACCGGGCGCTGGGCCCGACGGGCGGACGTCGGGCCGTGGGATATCGCCAACGAGGCGGCTGGGCTCCATGCGTCGGTCATCCCCTGGCTGAGACAGCGTGACATCGCCCTTCTGGGAGGGGAGGCGCCACAAGACGTCGCGCCGGCGGGCATCGATCCCGCCGTCACCGAGAGCGACGACCTCGGTCCGCGGCCGCTGCACCGGTTTGCGCTGATCTACTTGGGAATGCCGCTGTTTGACAACGTTGATCTCGAGGCACTGGGGGAAGCCGCCGCCGCGCGAAATCGGTGGGAGTTTCTGCTGACCGCGGCGCCACTGCCGACGCGGGGCACCGGTTCACCCATCAATCCGATTGCCACCTTCTAAGGCCGGCTATGGCCTTGACCATCGGTGACCGTCTTGGGCACGCGGGAGGACATGTGAGACGTATTACGTCGGCGGTGGCGCTCGCGGCTGTCCTACTGGTCTCCAGTATCGCCAGCGCACAGAGCTTCCGGTTACTCGAAGCGACGATCGCGGACGTGCAAGCCGCCCTCGCCTCAGAGCAGATCACCTGCCGTGAGCTGGTGCAACGGTACCTCGACCGGATCGAGGCGTACGACGCGGCCGGTCCGGCGCTGAACGCCATCCAGCACGTGAACCCCGACGCGTTGCGGGCGGCCGAGTCGCTCGACGCGGCCTTCGACCAATCAGGACCCGTCGGCCCGCTGCACTGTGTCCCGGTGCTCCTCAAAGACCAGGTCGAGACTCGTGACATGCCGACCACCTACGGCTCGGCGCTGTTCGACGGGTTCGTGTCCGGGCGTGACGCCACCATCGTCGTCCGGATGCAGGAGGCGGGCGCGATCATCCTGGCCAAGACGAACATGGGCGAGTTCGCGTCTCGTTACGTCGGCTCCGCGTTCGGCGCCATCAGGAACGCCTACGACCCGACGCGCAACCCGAGCGGCTCATCGGGCGGCACCGGCGCGGGCATTGCCGCCAACTTCGGGATGGTCGGTATCGGCGAGGACACCGGCGGCTCCATCCGCGGCCCGTCGGCGGTCCACAGCCTCGTCGGCCTGCGACCGAGCGTGCCGCTGGTCAGCCGGCACGGGATGATGCCGGCCAACCCGTCCAGTGACACGCTGGGACCGATGACCCGCACCGTCACGGACGCGGCCATACTGCTCGATGTCATCGCCGGCTATGACCCCCACGACCCGGTCACGGCATACGCCGCGGGCCAGGTGCCCGACTCGTATGCCGCCGGTCTCGACGCGGATGGCCTGCGGGGCGCGCGCATCGGCGTGATCCGTGAATCGATGGACCCGAAGACCGATGCGGAGTCCGACGACTACCGACAGGTGCGGGCGGTGATCGACCAGGCGATTGCCGATCTCCGGTCGCGGGGCGCCGTCGTCGTCGACTCCGTGGCGGTTCCCAGCCTCGATTCGGTGCAGCGGACCTACGTCGCCAACAACTTCGAGACCGAACAGGCGATGAACGCGTATCTGGCGGAGCAGGCCGACGCCCCCATCACGACGGTCCGGGACATCCTCCTCTCCGGCATCGTCACGCCCTGGCGAGCGAAAGGGCTGATGGACGTCGTGGGGAAGTCGACAGATGACCATGAGTATCTGTCGATCCTCATGGCCCGGGAGCGGCTGAGGAGAGGCGTCCTGACTGTCATGGCCGACAGCGAGCTCGACGCGCTGATCTACGCGACATTCGATCACCAGACGACGACGATCGCGCCCGACGTCCTCACGAACGCGAACACCGAGGACGCCTATGCCCTCGGCAACAATCGGTACCTGAGCCCGGTCATCGGCTTTCCGGCGTTGACGGTGCCGGCCGGGTTCACCGGCGCCGGGCTACCGGTCGGCCTCGAGTTCCTCGGGAGGCCGTTCACCGAGGCGATGCTGCTGAGGCTCGGCTATGCCTACGAGCAGGCGACGCATCGCCGCGAGCCGCCCGCGACGACGCCCGCGTTGGACCAGCCTTGAGGGGAGGCGCGGCCATATGCGGATCGGCGGCGCGGCTGCTTGACCGCCCTGTGGACCGCGACCCTCGGCTCGACGGTGCTGTTCTCGCAGGCCGTCTTTGAAAATCTGCAAGTGCTCGCTCCCGACACCTCGCGGTCGGAGCTCAATCGCATGATGCTTGAGAATCTGGACGGGCTCGGCTTGCCGCGGCAGCAGAATGAAGGTTGTCTATTCTGTCACGTCGGGGACATGGAAGCGCCGACCGAGACGTGGGATTTCGCCTCCGATGAGAAGGTTGCGAAACGCAAGGCGCGCGTCATGATGGCGATGGTTCAGGACATCAACCAGCGGCACCTTGAGCAACTGGTTGACCGTCTCGCGCCGCGTCTCTCGGTGACGTGCGTGACCTGCCACGCGGGGCGCACGGATCCGCGCCCGCTCCCGGACGTGTTGTGGGCGGCCTATCAGGCCGGTGGTATCACGGTCGCCGTGGATCGCTATCGCGAGTTGTGGAACCGGTACTTCGGGAGCGACGCGTATGACTTCCGGGTGGGCGTCCTCCGGCAACTCTCGCTCCGTCTCGTGGAGGCCGGTGCCTACACCGACGCCTTGGCGATGGCCGACGCCAACGTGGAGTCGTACCCGGACTCGCCGGTCGCGCGACAGTCTCGCCTGTTGATTCTGTTGGAGCAGGCCGTGAACGCCGGTGGTGCGGCGGCCGCACTCACCGCATTCGACCGGATGCGGCAGTCCGACGAGGACGCCGTCATTTCCTTGAGCCTGCTCGACGCGTTGGGCTGGCGCTTGTCGCGTCGCGACCAGACCGCCGAGGCGCTCCGGGTGTTCGAGCGGAACGTGTCGCTGTTTCCGGATGACTGGAGAGTTTGGCCGATGCGCTCTGGTTCAGCGGCGACCGCGTCCGACCGCTCGAGATGTTCTCGCAGTGGTTGACGCGACGCCCGAACCACGCGATGGCGCGACGACGGTTGGCGAACCTGACGGAGGAGGCCGGTCGATAGCATGTCCCTGACCGTCGGCTCCCCTCTCGGCCACTACGACGTCGCCGCCAAGATCGGTGAAGGCGGCATGGGTGGTTCCATAGCGACGATATTCCCGACTATTTCATCGTCGGCATGGTGAGACTGACTGTTTCCGGTGCGTCCGGCCATCGCTTCGTAATGACCTTGGTTCGCGTGTAGAACTTCACCCCCTCGACGCCGTGGACATGGAGGTCACCGAACAGTGAATCCTTCCATCCACCGAACGAAAAGAATGCCATCGGCACCGGAATCGGCACGTTGATCCCGACCATGCCCACCTCGATCTCATGCTCGAACCGGCGTGCCGCGGCCCCGGATCGCGTGAAGACGGCCGTGCCGTTACCATACGGGTTCCGATTGACCAACTCGATCGCTTCGCTGAACGTATTCGCACGGACGACGACCAGTACCGGGCCAAAGATCTCATCCCGGTGGATCGTCATGTCTGGCGTGACGTGGTCGAACAACGTCGGTCCCAGGAAGTACCCGCCGTCGCCGCCATCGATAACAACGTTCCGACCGTCGACCACCAGCGTGGCCCCCTCACTGGCGCCGATGTCGATGTAATTCGTCACGCGCTTCAAGTGATCACTCGTGACCAGTGGTCCCATCTCGACTCCGGGACGGTCACCGGGACCGACCGCCAGCGCCGAGGCTCGCTCCTTGAGCTTCTGGACCAGCGTGTCGCCCGCTTCGCCCACGGCGACGACCGCCGAGATGGCCATGCAGCGTTCGCCGGCCGAGCCGTAGGCCGCTCCGATCAGCGCATCGGCGGCCCCGTCCAGGTCGGCATCAGGGAGGACGACGGCGTGGTTCTTCGCTCCACCGAGCGCCTGGACGCGCTTGCCCGCATTCGTCGCGGTGTCATAGACGTAGCGAGCGACCGGAGTCGACCCGACGAACGAGACCGCCGCGACGTCGGGATGCACGAGCAGTGCGTCGACGGTTTCCTTGTCGCCGTGCACGATGTTCAGGACGCCGTCCGGTAATCCCGCGTCCTGGAAGAGCCGCGCCAGCAGCATGCTGGCCGAGGGATCTTTTTCCGACGGTTTAAGTACGAACGTGTTGCCACACGCGAGGGCCACCGGGACCATCCACATCGGCACCATGACCGGGAAGTTGAATGGCGTAATGCCGGCGCACACCCCGAGCGGTTGCTTCAAGGTGTGTGAGTCGATCCCGGTCCCGACGTTGTCAGCGTGCTCACCTTTCAGCAGATGCGGGATACCAGTGGCGAACTCAATCACCTCGAGGCCCCGCTGGGTGGAGCCGAGCGCGTCTGGCAGCGTCTTGCCGTGCTCGATGGTGATGAGTTGTGCGAGCTCCTCTTTATGCTGGTCGACGAGATCTCGAGCCTTCATCAGGATACGCGCGCGCCGGAGCGGTGAGGTCGAGCGCCACGCGGGCCACGCGGCACGGGCGGCGTCGACCGCAAGACCGACATCCTCGGGAGTGGCGAACGGCACCCGCCGCACCACTTCGCCCGTCGCCGAGTTGGTGACCTGACCGTGCCGGGACCCCGACGAAGCGGTTTCCCGGCCGTTGATCCAAAACGGAACCGTGGATACCGAAGTTGCTGTCGTCATTGACTCTCCTCGCGCGCCGTCTTTCAGCGTGCGTCATCGCGCGTCTTTGTCCTGGCGAACAAACTCCGAGCCCTTCTCCGCAATCATCACCGTCGGCGCGTTAGTGTTGCCAGACGTAATCCTGGGCATGATCGACGCGTCGATCACCCGCAGTCCCGAGACGCCGTGCACGGAGAGCCGGTCATCGACCACCGCCAACTCGTCCTGCCTCATCCCCATCTTGCACGTGCCGACCGGATGGAAGATCGTCGTGCCGAGGTCACGGGCTGCGTGCGCCAGCTCCTCGTCGCTTTCCAACGCGGGACCCGGTTTCCACTCCTCGGGCCCGAATCGGGTCAATGCGTTCGCCGCCATGATGCGCCGCGTCGCCCGCAAACCGGCGACGGCGACCGCCATGTCTGACTCCGTCGACAGGTAGTTCAACGTAATCGCCGGTGCGTGCAGCGGGTCGGCGCTCTTGACCCGCACGTGTCCCCGACTCGCCGGCTGGAGATTACACACCGACGGCGTGATCGCATCGAACGTATGCAACGGGTCGCCGAACTTGTCGAGTGACAACGGTTGCACATGCCATTCCATGTTCGCCGACTCGCGCGCTGCGTCGCTCTTCGCGAACGCGCCGAGCTGCGACGGCGGCATGGTCAGTGGTCCGGTCTTGAACAGCAGATACTCCAGCCCCATTGCCGCCTTGCCGAAGAGGGAGTTCACGCGCCGGTTGAGCGTGACGGTGTTCCGCACTTTGAAGATCGTGCGAATCTGCAGGTGATCTTGCAGGTTCTCACCAACGCCAGGCAGATCGTGCACGACAGCGATGCCATGCTGCTGCAACACGGCACCGGGGCCGATGCCCGACAACTGCAGAATCTGAGGCGAACCGATGGAGCCCGCGGCAAGAATCACCTCGCGCCGCGCCTCCAGTCGTTCACCGCTTTCGACTAGGACGACTCCCGTCGCGCGCCGACCGGCGTGTTCGGTATCGACGACGATCCGCTCGACTTGGGCGCCGATCCGAACCGTCAGATTCGGCCGCTGTTGGATCGGACGCAGGAACGCTTTCGTCCCGCTCCAGCGTCGGCCGGAGCGTTGGTTTACCTGAAAATAGGCATTGCCGAAATTGTCGCCCCGATTGAACTCGGCGATCTTGGGAATGCCGTACTCCTCGGCGGCGTCGCGCCAGGCATCGAGAATCTCCCAGCTCACGCGCCTCTCTTCGACGCGCATCTCGCCGCCGACACCGTGAAAGTCATCGGCACCATGCTGGTAGTCTTCCGAGCGTTTGAACACCGGCAGCACATCGTCCCACGACCACCCTCGGTTGCCGAGCGATGCCCAGTGGTCGTAGTCACTCTTTTGTCCGCGCATGTAAATCATCGCGTTGATGGACGAGCAGCCGCCGAGCACCTTGCCCCGCGCGTAGCCGATGGTGCGGCCGTTCAGACCCGGATCGGGTTCGATCGTGTAGCACCAATCGGTCCGTGGATTCCCGATCGTGTAGAGGTAGCCAACCGGAACGTCGATCCAGAAGTAGTCGTCCTTGCCCCCGGCCTCGAGCAAGAGCACACTGACATGTGGGTCGGCCGATAGCCGGTTCGCCAGCACGCACCCCGCGGTGCCCGCGCCAATGATGATGTAATCGTGCTTCATCGGCGGCAGCCTAGGCGGAGCCCGACGAGCGGGCGAACGTGCATCTACACCTCCAAGAGTGACCGTGGCACCGCACTTCGGGCGACCGGTGCCGACGCGAGTAGCCACGATCCTATCTCGGGACCGTCCTACCGTCTGGCAGGTGGCATAATCAGGCAACGTGAGGAGTCCCCATGCAGGAGCAACGACCCAGCCTTGTGCTACCGGTGATCGTCGGTCTGATCGTGTCGGCCTCCGCGCTGAACGCGCAATCGACGGAGCCACGCATCCCGCCTCTCGAGTCGGCGGATGGGATCAACATCACCAAGACGCTCGCCCACCATCCGGCGCTCGCCGACGCGTGGCTCACCTTTGCCCGCTACGTCTTGCGTGACAACACCCTGCCGCCCCGTGACCGCGAATTGTTGATCCTCCGGATCGGTTACCTGTGCGGATCGGAATACGAATGGGGCCAGCACACCCGCATCGCCAGGGGCGTCGGTCTCAGCGATGAGGAGATCGTGCGGGTGACCGGCGGGCCGGAGGCCGCCGGCTGGTCGGACTTGGAGCGCGCCCTGCTGCGTGCGGCGGACGAGTTGCATCGCGACGCCTACGTCAGCGACGGAACCTGGGCCGAGCTCGAGGCTCGGTACGACACGAAGCAGCTGATGGACGTCGTCTTTACCGTCGGCGAGTACAACCTCGTGTCGATGGCGCTCAAGACCTTTCGCGTACCGCTGGATGACGGCGTCGAGGGATTTCCTCGGTAGCGGCCGAAGCGGCAACCACAGGAGCGAGCGATGCCAAGACTGAGAGGCCGCCGCGGTTAGACCACGCAGCGAGTGCACCGCGTGACGTGGAGGGCACTCGTGGCGGTCGTCATCTCTGCCACCGCCGGACTGGCCACGCCGTTCGCCAAGGATTGGCCGCAGTGGCGCGGCGTCGAGCGGCTCGGCCTCTGGACGGAGACCGGTATCCTGGAGGAGTTCCCGGACGCGGGCCTGACGGTGAAGTGGCGCGTGCCGATTAACGGCGGCTATTCGGGTCCCGCGGTGGCCGATGGCCGTGTCTTCGTTCTCGACTACGTGGAAACCGAGCCGCGCATTATGGACGGGACGGAGCGTCTGCTCGCGCTGAGCGAGGAGACGGGCGAGATGCTCTGGACCCACGAGTGGTCCACGACCTACCGGATGCTGATGTTCACGTATGCCACTGGGCCACGCGCCACGCCGACGGTGGACGGCAACCGGGTTTACGTCACGGGCGCCACCGGTCGGATCTTCTGCCTCAGCGCCGAGACGGGCGAGGTGGTCTGGGAGAAGGACACGGTCGCGGAGTACGACGCGAGCATCCCGGTCTGGGGCACGTCGAGCGCGCCGCTGGTCGATGGCGACCGCGTGATCTTTCTCGTCGGCGGCGAGCCGGATGCCCTGGTGATGGCGTTCGACAAGCACACCGGCGAGGAGGCCTGGCGGGCGCTGGAGACGCGCACCGAAATGGGGTACACGCAGCCGCTGATCATCGAGGCGGGCGGCGTGCGCCAGCTCATCGTGTGGCACCCGCGGGGGCTGGCGTCGCTCAACCCCGAGACCGGCGAGCGGCACTGGGAAGAGCCGTTCGCCGGTCGTGCCAACATGACGGTGGCGGACGCGGTGAAGAGCGGCTCGTATCTCTTCGTGTCAGGGTTCTACAGCGGCTCGATGATGATGCGGCTCGACATGGACCGCCCGAACGCCGCGGCGCTCTGGAAGGGCGAAAACGACCGGATCGAAGAGAACGGCATCGAAGTGGCCGAGGCGACCGGCCTCCACTCGGTCATGACGACGCCGCTCATCGTCGGAGATTACATCTACGGCATCGGCAGCCACGGTCAGGTGCGGGGATTGCTCGCGGAGACCGGGGAACGGGTGTGGGAGGCCGAGGGCCTGACGAATCGGAATCGCTGGGGTTCGGCCTACTTCGTGCAGCACGAGGACCGCTATTTCGTCTACAACGAGAACGGCGACCTCATCATCGCGCGGTTCAGCCCCGAGGGCTACGTCGAGCTCGACCGGACGCATCTGCTCAACGCGACATCGCGTTCCGGATACGGCGGCGCCCGGGTCGGGTCCCGGTCCCGGTTTCGTCACGGCAACAGCGACCGCCTGGTGGTCTGGGCCCACCCGGCGTTCGCAAACCGCCACGTGGTGCTGCGGAACGACGAGGAGATCATTCGGGTGTCGATGGACCGGGACGACTACGAATGAGAGGCCGCAGGCAGGAGGAACTCATGCTCACCAGACGCGCATTGCTTTTTGCTTCACTAGTCGCCTCCGTGGCGCGCTCAGTCGAGGCGCAAACCGCCGTGTCGGGCAAGATGTTGCTCAGCATCCACCAGAACACCTCGCGGGGGGCTGGCTTCCGCGGCTCGCTCGAAGGCTGGGCGAAGGCGGGTATCCGGTACGTCGAGCTGAACGACACGTTGTTCGACCAATTCCTTGAGAACAATACGCTGGCCGACGCCCGGCGTCTTCTCTCCGATCTCGGCCTGACCCCGGTGTCCGCGGTCGCCGGTCTGCCGGACCTCTGGATTCCCGGTCCGGATCGGACGGCGTCACTCGAGACGTGGCGCCGGCGGTGCGACCAGTACGCGAACCTCGGTCTCGAGCGGGTCTACTCTCCGTCGACGACGAGACGGCCGGTCACCCCCGATGACTTCGCGGCGACGCCGGATTGCATCCGTGAGACCGGAGCGATCGCCGCGGAGTACGACCTGACGGCGATGATCGAGTTCATCCGCACATCGACCCACCTCGCAACGCTGACCTCATCGCTCAAGGTGATTCGCGAGGCGGCGCATCCCAACGTCCGGCCGATGCTCGACTTCTTCCACTTTTGGTCGGGCCTGAGCAAGTTCGAAGATCTCGACTTGCTGGAGCCGGGCGAGCTCGCCCATGCGCACTTTCAGGACTTACTCGATACGCCCCGTGAGCTGATCAATAATGATTCACGGCTCATTCCGGGCGATGGCATCGCGCCGGTGGTCCCGATCATCCAAAAGCTGGCGGAGAAGCAGTACGCCGGCGCGCTGTCGGTCGAGTTGTTCCGGGCGGAGTACGTGCAAGGCGACCCCTTCGAGGTCGGCACCGAAATCCGCCAGAAGTGCGAAGCGGTGATGCGCCAGGCCCAGGTCCTGTGATCGCATGACATCGGGCGCCGCCATCACCGGCGTGGCCGAGATCGTGCTCAGCGTGCGCGATTTGCCACGCATGCGGCAGTTCTACGAGGAGGTGCTCGGCTTCACGCTGTTGAGTCAGGCAGCCACGAGCCCGGCGTGGAGCCCGACGTCGACGGCGAGCCGACGATTGCCTTTTTGACGATCAGGGAGCTGGACACGCTGCTCGGGCGCCACGGCCACCCGCAGCTCTTGGCGTTGATCGACTACCAACGGCACGTGTTCGCCAAAGGGCGGTTCGATGGGTACGATCCGTCCAAGTCGACCCTCAACCATCTGGCGTTCGAGATTCAACCGGAGCGCTACGAGGCGGAGCGCGTTCGGCTGGACGGCTCGGACGCCAGGAAAAAGCGGTGGACTGGGTCGAGCGAGCGTTCGAGCGGCGAGAACCGGGCGTGCCGTTCGTTGACGTATTACGCGGCGAGCCCCAGGTTCGACGCCATGATTCGCGAGCTGGATTTTCCGTTCGAAAGGTAGAAGTAGCATGACGAAGCAACACTCCGTCGTCGCGGCAACTCTCCTAGCGGCGTGCATCGTGGTGGCGGTTACCGCGGGAGAGCAGAATCAGGGAGACCGATTCGCCGGCGTCGAGCTGACGGCGGCGCCCGTAGCCGGTAACGTGCACATGGTGCAGGGTCGAGGCGGGGGCAACGTGGGCGTCTTCGCCGGGCCCGATGGGGTGCTCCTCGTCGATTCTCTGTTTGCGCCGCTGTCCGACCGATTGGTCGCCGCGGTGCGAACCATTTCGGACGGCGAGATTCGCTTCCTGATCAATACGCATGTGCACCCGGACCACATTGGCGGCAACGAGAATCTCGCCGGGCAGGGCGTTCTGATCTTTGCCCATGACAACGTGCGGGTGCGGGCGCTCGAGCGATTCCGGCACCCACGTGGAGGCGGACAGCGCTTCTTGCCGGCGCCTCCCGTCGGCGCACGGCCGGTCGTCACCTACAACGACACGGTGAGCTTTCACTTCAACGGCGAGGAGGTGAGAGCGTTTCTCGCGCCACCCGCGCACACCGACGGCGACACCTTCGTGTATTTCACGGAATCGGACGTGCTGCATCTTGGTGACGTCTTTCGCACGACGAGCTATCCGCTCATCGACGTCTACAACGGGGGCACGCTCGCCGGCACGATCGAGGCGCTGGAGATGGCGATCGCGATGGCGGGACCCGACACCAGGGTGATTCCAGGTCACGGACTCCGGGCGGTCGGGCGTCGCGCCCTCGTCGAGTTTCTCGACATGACCATCGACGTCCGCGACCAGGTGCTGAGTCTCATCTCGGAGGGCCGCACCCTGGAGCAGGTCATGGCGGCGCAGCCGACGGCTGCCTACGACGCCCAGTGGGGACAAGAGGCGTCGTGGAACGCCAATGATTTCGTTCCCATCGTGTTCTACGAGATCGGCGGCCGCAGCCTGTTCGTCCCCTGAGCTTCAATTAGAATCGGAGTACGCCATCCGGCACCGGCGGCCACTGCTCGGCGACGGTCAATGACTGTGGAGACTCCTTCGAGGCCCGCATCCCTTGATCCCACATGGAGAGCAGACGTAAGGCTGCTCCGCCGTGTGCCATCGTGGCGCTCGTGACGACAGCGGTGCTTCTGCTGCCAGCCGTGTTGTCCGCTCAGCAGCAACCAGTAGAACGGGTCGAGATCACCCGCGTGCTCATCGACGCACCCGTGACGCCCACGCGCGCGCGTGTCTCGTGAGCGGATGACGGCCGCCTACAGGCAGTGACCGCAGGTCTGGACCGGTCACGGTACCGGCTGGTGACCGCGCGCGCGAGGCGCTCGCGCAGGTCAAGTGGGCCGTTCACAGATCCCGACGTGCTTTGAGAGGACGCATCGTAGCACGGGGTCCCGACCGGTGCGTATAATCGCAGCACGTCCCGCGCATCTCAAGAGGGGAGGGGTCATGCACGCAGTGGCTTCGGCGTTGTCCCGTGCCGGTCTGGCGACGTTCGCGTGCGCCGCGCTCACGATCGCGGCCGGGTTTCCGGCGCAGGCGCAAGACCGGGCCTTCGAACCGGTCACCGACGTGATCCTCGAACACCCCGATCCGGCGGACGGGATCGAGGCGGTCACCCGCGCGTTTGCGAAGATCATCGACGACGTGAACGAGCTCGAGCTCGAAGAGCTGCGGCGGCGGTGAGGCTACCCTGTGCTGGAGGGAGACTCGTGCGGACAAGAAGCGTGTTGACGTGGGTGAGCGGGATAGCGGTGGTGTTCGTCGCGGCGGTGCCGCGGGCGACGGCGCAGCCCGCGGGCCCGGGCGCCGAGTGGGTGAGCTACGGCGGCACGAACTGGAGCCAGAAGTACTCGCCCCTCGACCAGATCGACGGCTCCAACTTCGAGGATCTCTCGATTGCGTGGACCTGGAAGTCGGTGGACATCGCGCTCATCGAGAGCCTGCAGCGCCGCTATCTCCCTCCGCTCAACGCCAACGGCCTGAAGGCGACGCCGCTCGTCGTCAACGGGGTGATGTATCTGAGCACCGGGCTGGCGCAGGTCGTCGCGCTCGACCCGACGACCGGCGAGACGCTCTGGGTGCACGACCCGCGGGCGTATACCACCGGCGGCAACGCCAGCATCGTCTGGCCGTGGCAGACGCGTGGTCTGGCGTACTGGACCGACGGCGCCAATGACGAAGATGCGCGCCTCTTCCTGGGTACCCACGACGGGTTCTTGATTGCCGTCAACGCGCGGACCGGGCGGTCGATCAATAGCTTCGGTATCGACGGCAAATCCGACCTCCACACCGCTGTGCCGCGAGCCACGCGGGGCGTCACGTTGCCGCTGTTCAGCAACGAGGGCCACTACCTGTCGCCCAACTCGCCGCCGGTCATCGTGCGCGACACCGTCATCTCCGGGGCGGCGATGTCCGACCGACCGACCCTCAAGGAGTGGCCGCCCGGGTCGGTCCAGGGTTTCGACGTGCGCACCGGCGAGCTGAAGTGGGTCTTCCATACCATTCCCCAGGCGGGCGAGTTCGGCGAGCAGACGTGGGAGGACGGCTCGAACCTGTACACCGGCAACGCCAACGTCTGGTCGACGTTGAGCGGCGACGACGAGCTGGGGCAGGTGTATCTCGCGACGACGGCGCCGACCAACGACTACTGGGGCGGGGAACGGAAGGGTGACAACCTGTTCTCGCAGTCGATCGTGGCCGTGGATGTCGAGACCGGCGAGCGGGTCTGGCACTTCCAGGCGATTCACCACGGCGTCTGGGACTGGGACTTTCCGACCGCGCCGACGTTGATGGACATCACCGTCGAGGGGCGGCCCGGCGTCATCAGAGCGCTGGCGCAGGTCAGCAAGCAGGGGTTCACCTACGTGTTCGACCGCGCGACCGGTGAGCCGGTCTGGCCGATCGAGGAACGCCCGGTCCCGCCGTCCGACGTGCCGGGGGAGGAGCTGGCGCCGACACAGCCGTTCCCGACCAGACCGCCGCCGTTCGAGTATCAGGGGGTAAGGAAGACCTGCTGATCGACTTCACGCCGGAGAGCTGGCGCCGACACAGCCGTTCCCGACCAGACCGCCGCCGTTCGAGTATCAGGGGGTAAGGGAAGACCTGCTCGACTTCACGCCGGAGCTGCGCGTCGAGGCGGTCGAGATCATGCGGCAGTACCGGTATGGACCGATCTTCACGCCGCAGACGCTCTACGACGTGAACGGGACCCACGGCACGCTACAGGTGCCCGGCTCGGGCGGCGGGGCCAATTGGAGCGGTTCTGGTGCCGACCCCGAGACGGGGTTCCTCTACGTGCCGTCCCGCTCGGGGCTGACGCGGATGGTGTTGGTCGAAGGTAAGTCGAGCTACACGAACTTACGGTATGTGCCGAACGGCAAGCTCGGTCCGGAGAGCATCCATCCGGCCCGTCCCCCGGCGGTCACCGGCCCGCGCAGGTTGCCGCTGATCAAGCCGCCCTACAGCCGGCTGACGGCATACGACATGAACCGCGGCGAGATCGTTTGGCAGACCCCGACCGGCGCCGGTGCCGACCGCATTCGCAATCATCCGGCGCTCGCCGGATTGGAGCTGCCGCCGCTGGGCGGTCAGCAGACGACGAGCGGACCGCTCGTCACCAAGACGCTGGTGGTTCTCGGGCTCGGGCCCACCGGGGCGGACGACAGCGCCTGGCTGGTCGCCTATGACAAGGCCACCGGCGCCGTGCGCGGGCGGGTCGCGCTGCCGGCCCGGCCGCTGGGCACGCCGATGACCTACCAGATCGACGGCCGGCAGTTCATCGTCCTCACATTGCAGGGCGCGCAGATGGTCGCGCTCGCATTGCGCTAAGGCGTTTTGCACGTGCGTGTCGCGGTTGGATCGGCTCGAGGCAGGTTCGGTACGGTATCGGCGAGCGAGCGGCCCAGCACTTCTCTCTCGGAATCCGCGTCGTCACAGTGGCCGAGGGGCCACTCTCAGTAGCCGGGTAGCGGTTCCTCCGACGGGTTCCTCCGAGAGACCAGCCGCTGAGCCGCTCGAATCTGTGACAGCCGCCGCTCACGGAACCGCTACGTCATCTCGAAAAGCGCACCGAGCGTCTCACGAGCGCGTGGAGATCATCGGGAACGGGCTCGAAGCGCAGGTGCGTCCGGAGTGACGCCCCGGCCGTGGCTGCCACACGCTTCCCGGGAGCACCACCTGTCCGCTACACACTCGTGAAACGCGTGGTTAGTCCGAGGTGCGGAGTAACGGTTTCTTCGCATACTCGCTGGGGATGGACACGATCGGCTCGTCCAGCTGCGCCTCCGCCCGGCGACACCGACCACGCCGCCCGGCTTCACGAAGCGAGCGAGATAGTTCAGATACAGGTCATCCGTGCCGTAGTAGGGGAAGGAATCGATGCAGACGACGGCGTCAAAGAACGCCGTGGCGAACGGCAGTGAGCGGGCGTC
The DNA here is from genome assembly GCA_963662965.1 of Vicinamibacterales bacterium. GTDB lineage: Bacteria > Acidobacteriota > Vicinamibacteria > Vicinamibacterales > UBA8438 > DTWD01. The sequence continues at coordinate 4,144,416 of OY759970.1, forward strand.
CGCGTGGATCGGGAAGACGCCATCCTCGACGCTGGCATCCCGAACCCGCTGCAGGTTCTTCGAGGCACTGAACCACAAGTCGGTGGCCCAGACCTGCACGCCGAATTCGCGGCGGAGAAAGACCGACGACATCGCCAACCCGCACCCGAGGTCCAGCACCTGCGCGCCGGCCCGCAACGTGAGCGCCTCGGCGAGCCACAGCGCGTTGGCCCCACCGCTGGCGCCCGCGATGACCCATTCGGGATGGTAGGTCGACGAGCGCGGGAATCGCTCGGAGACCAATCGCTCGTCCGCGGTCATGTCATCTCCCTGGTCCCGTAAATACTAGTGGAGTGGCCACGCTGTTTTGGGATTTGGCAGGGTCCAAGTACTATGCTCCCACCGTCAACGGAACCCCCACAGGGTTCGCCGCATTTCTTCTAGGCAGTGAGTGGCGCTCGTTCCGGCACGGCGCCCGGGTTGCATGAGCGATATCCGACGACGCTACTTCCTCGCGCGCACCGTGGCTGGCGTGGCTCTGGCCGGCGCCTGTGCCGCCTGTCAGGGCACAGAGTCGGCGTCGGACGCGACCGGCGTGGCCGCCGAGTCGCTCGATCCCCGCACGCCGTTCGTCGGGACGTGGAGGCTCGCGCGGGTCGAACGCTACGACCAGAGAGGCGCTCCGCTTCCCGATTTCGTTCACGAAACGATTGGACTTGGGGAGCCGCTCGGCTTCCTGATGTACGACGGGGAGCGGATGGGGATCGTCGTGCAACAGGAGGGACGCGCACCGAGCGCCGGTGATGCACGCACGCCGGAGGAAGCGTTTGCTGCGGTCGAGAGCTATATCGCGTTTTTCGGACCGTATGCGGTCAACGCCGCAGACGGATACCTGTCGCATCAGGTCACCGGGAGTCTCAATCCGCGCCGCACCGGCGGCGAGACGCGGCCGCGCTACGAGCTCTCGGCGAATCAGCTCGTCCTCACCCCAGGCCTGCAGTGTCCGGATTCCTTCGTCACGGACGGCGGGTGTGGGTATGGCACGACCGGCATCCAGTTACGCAACGTGTGGGAAAGGCTCGATTCGTCGACGGACGCCGTCTGGGACGAGGCGACGCGGCGCCTCCTCGGGTTTTGGGAGATCGACCGGATCGAGCGACGCACCCTCAATGGAACGGGTGCCGGTGGCGATCTGCCGACCGCGCAGTACGCCGAGGGGTATCTCATCTACATGCCGTCCGGCTACATGGCGGTGCATCTCATGCGACCCGACCGCGGCCGCTACGAAGGGCCCCGACCGACGGCGGCCGAGGCCGAGGCGGCGATGCGGAGCTACGTGAGCTACGGCGGTCCGTTCAACGTGCACGCCGAGGAGGGCGTCGTCGTCCACCACCGGGCCGGCCATCTCAACCCGGACGAGGTCGGCGTCGAGGCGCGCCGCGCCTTCGAGTTTCGCGACGGCCAGCTCATCCTCGAGCCTCCGGTCGTGACGGTCGATGGACGAGAGATCCAGACATCGGTGTTTTGGAATCGTCTCAGCACGCTCGACCCGGACGGTCGGTCACCTTGATAACGCCCCGTCTCGAAGAGGAATCTTCGCGAATGACAGATCCCGACTTCACCCCTCCGGGTCCAGGCAGCTGGGAGCTCGACTCGGCGCACGTCACCCGACCGCTCGCGCCATACGCGCAGGCGGCTCTCAAGACACACTTGCCGCGTGGCTTCAAAGAAGGCACGCGCCGGTTCGGGATGACGATGAGCCACCTTGAGCCAGGGATGGTCAACGGCTTCCTGTATTTCCAGCCGGTGCCGGCGGGACGCGATGAGCCAGGGCCGCCGCAGTGGGACACGGCGGAGATGTAAGCCTTTTTCGAAGCCGGCAAGCGAGCGATCGAGAACCACCTCTCGCGCGAAGATCTGGACCGCTGGGACCGCGACGTAAAACCGGACTCGATCGAACGCAACGGCCGTCTGCAGGCGGTCGACCCGTCCGCCCTCGACGAGGATGGATTGCGCCGCCACCTCGTCGACTGCCGCGACACCCTGGACGAGATGATTTATCGGCATCACATTTTCAGCGCGCTGTCGATCTTACCGGTCGGGCTGTTTCTGGCCGAGGCCGGCCCGTGGACGGGGCTGCCGCCGGGCGAGCTGCTGGCGACGCTCAAGGGCACGTCGCCGATCGTGACCGGCGTCGGTGCCGCCGAGCTGGCCGGGCTCGCCGATACGCTGCGACGTGCGGGACGGCGGCCGGAAGCGTTCGACGAGTTGTCGGGGCGTGCCGCCGCCGATGTGCTGTCCGGCGACGCGCACGGTTGCCGCGCGCGTCCGCGAGGCCGTCCCCGAGTCCATCGACAGCGGTTCGACGCGTTGCTCGACGAGGCGTGCACCATCAATCGGCTGCGCGACGAGCGTGGGATTTACAACGGCCTGTGGGCGTTTGGCCTCAGCCGCCGCCTCCGCTCGAGGCGCTCCCCGAGGCGGCACGCCTCGCGGCCGATGGGCCTCGGTGCCGCGATCGGTAACGTGTTCGACGCGCGCGAGTCGGAGTCCGCGCCACTGAAGACGCCGACGCCGAACCGCGTATCCACGGCCTGCCGGTCAGCCCCTGGACCTATACCGGACCGGCCCGCGTCGTGCTCGGCTCGGCCGATTTCGCGCGCATCCAACCGGGGGACGTGCTGGTCACTCGCAATACGTCCGCCAGCTTCAACGTGGTGCTGCCGCTCTTGGGCGCGATCGTCGCCGACCGTGGCGGGCAGCTCTCGCACGCCGCCATCGTCGCGCGCGAGTACGGCATCCCGGGCGTGGTCAGCACGCGCACGGCGACGTCGGACGTTCCCGACGGCGCACGGATCACGGTCGACGGCACGAACGGGACGGTGGAGGTCTGGCCCTGAAGCCGATCCGGGTCGAGGACGTGCGCGACCCGTCCCGCTTTGGGGCAAGTCCGTCAGCCTGGGACGCGGACTCCGTGCCGGGCTACCGGTGCCGCCCGGCTTCGCCCTGAGCGCCGACCTCGTGGAGACCGTCGCGGCGGGCCACGCGGAGGCAGGCACCAGTCTCGAGTCGATCTCCGGGCGAGTCGAGGGCGCGCTGGCCGTCCGCTCATCCGCGGTCGGCGAAGACTCGGCAGAGGCGAGTTTCGCCGGACAGCACGAGACGTTCCTCAACGTCGACTCGCACCCGGCGCTCGTCGATGCGGTGCGACGGATTCGCGAGTCGGCCAACTTTGAGTCGACCCGCGCATACCGCCGTCGGCTCGGCATCGACGGGCGGCCACGGATCGGGGTGACGGTGCAGGAGCTCATCGTGGCCGACTGCGCCCGGGTCTTGTTCACACGCGATCCGATGTCGGGCGCCGACGAGCTGGTCATCGAGGCGGCGTGGGGTCTCGGAGAAGCGGTCGTGCCAGACCGGCGTTCTGCTCTCCTCGCGCGGCTTCACGCGCTGGCGCTCGCCTGCGTCGACCACTACCAGGAAGGGCTCGACATCGAGTGGGCGGTGCGTGACCGCGAGCTGTATCTTCTGCAGTGCCGAGCGATTACGCGCCAGGCCGGGTCGGGTCGTGCCGGAGGCTGATCAGGCGGACACGGGACCTCCCCGGCGGCTGTTGGCCGGCATGACCCTCGCGGCGATGTTGGCGCCGCTCGGCTCGACGATGATCGCGGTGCGCTCGTCCGTTCCTCTCCCCGCCGGTATCGTCGGCGTGCTCCTGCTGATCGGCTTTGGTCTGTGGGAGCGGCGCGTGGCGGAGCCGGTCATCGACTTCGCGCTCTTTCGCAACCGCGTCTTCGTTGCCGGTTGCTCGATCGTCGCGCTACACAACCTCTCGATGTACGCCTTGCTCTTCCAGGTTCCCATCTTTTTCGACCGCGTGCCGGGCGTGGGGGCCGCGGCCGTCGGCGTAAGCCTGGCCGGCCTGATGTTGGCGATGGTCGTCCTCTCTCCCATCGGCGGCCGGCTGTCGGATGTGGTGGGGAGCCGAATCACGGCCGGCGTCGGTTCCGGGCTCACGCTCCTGGGATTCCTGATGGTCAGCGATTTTGGCGCCCTTCGCACCCCCGGCGACGCGGTCGTCGCCCTCGTCGTCATGGGTGCCGGGATCGGCCTGTCGACGGCCCCGACCCAGTCCTCCACGATGGGTGCCGCCGGCCGCACGCGGTCCGGCATGGCCGCCGGCGTGATGTCGACGGTTCGCTATCTCGGTGGGGTGATTGGCATTTCGGCGTTGGGGTACTTCCTGGACGGTGCCGCGGTGATGTCCATCGATGCGCACGCATCCGGTCGTCCACTGTTCGTCGGTGCGCTCGTGCTTTCGGTCATGGTCACCCTCCTGCTACCGGGCCGGCGTCCATCCTATAATCGTCTCGACGTAGGCTAGAACCGGCAACCATTCCAAGAAAGGGATAGGCATGAGAAAAGCCATTTTCGCCGTCATCATCACCTTCGGACTTACCGGCTTGGCGAGCGCGCAGGACGCGCCGGCGCCCTGCGGCCCACGCGGCCAGCTGCCGTCGAATCTGTCGAACAACGCGGCGTCCGACTCGCGCTGCTTCGAGCTTCGGATGTACACGGTCGATCCGGACCGCGTCGGCCAGGGCGACTTCGAAGGCGGTATCGACGAGCTACATCAGCGCTTCCGTGAGAAAGAGGTCGAGATCTTCCAGAATGCCGGCGCCGAGATCATCGCGGTCTGGCAAAACCTCGACGATCCCAATACCTTGGTCTGGATGCTGGCTTATCGAGACCGCGCCCATCGCGAAGAAGTCTGGGCGGCATTCCGTGAGGACCCGGAATGGGACGCGCTCCTGGCGAAGTACAACGTGCCGATCAAGCGGCCCAATGTCTTCATGCTGAGTGCGACCGACTACTCGGCGCTCAAGTAGCCGGGGGGCAGTGGTCGGCTCGACGAGCATCGATGTGAATCGACGAGCCCGTTGAGCCGACACGGGCTCCTAGGCCAGCGCGGATTCGAACAGGACCAGTAATCGGCTCCACGCCCGCTCGGCCTGAGCTTCGTTGTAAACGGCGGAATCCGGCGGGCACCAGCCATGCAGGGTCCCCTCATAGACCTCGATTTCTGCCGATAGGCCGGCCGCGGCATACGCGTCTCGCAGCGTGTTCTTTGCCTCGGGGTCACTCTCGTCGTCGTTGGCGGCCACACAGTGCAACATCTGCGCGGTGGTGTCGGGGATCAGCAGGTGAGGGCTATCGTCGGCATCGGTGGCCAGTCCACCGCCGTGGAACGTGGCCCCCGCGCCCAATCGGTCGGGGACCGCAGCCACGGTACGCATCACCATCGGGCCGCCCATGCAGTAACCGGTGGTGCCAATCTTGCGGCCGGTGTCCACGGCGATCTGCTGATCCAGAAAACCGACAAAGGCCCGGGCATCGGTAAAGTGGGTGTCAGCATTGAGATTGCGCGCCATCGGCAGGACGTGGTTGCGGACTTCAGGCTGACCGAAGGTGGCGCCTTCCTCGACCACGGGTGACCGTGCGTCGCGATAAAATGGGTTGACCACCAGCACTGAATAGCCCGATTCGGCCAGGCGTTTACCCATCGCCCTGAAGGCCGGCCGCAGGCCGAGGATATCGGGCCAGACGAGAACAGCCGGATGTTGCCCGCTGGATGGGTGGACGAGATAGCAATCCGCCACGCCGTCAGGCGTGGTCACTTCCACATCCGTCTCTGTCACATCCTGGGCGTTCGCCGTCTGGGGCAACATCATCGCCAGGCCCGCCGCCGCCGACAGTTTCCCAAACTGGCGTCGGGTCACGCCTGAACGGATCAGAAAGTCGTCTACACCCTTTTGTGTATATTCGTCGCACATAGCCTTCTCCTTGGAAACGGTTCTAGGGTGTGACCATCACGTGCACGATGGCCGACGTCCAGCAGCATTGGAACCCGCCACCACCGACGCCGGTTTCGTCGAGCGCCTCGGCCCGCAACCAGTACTCGCCCGGGGCGCCGAACGTAACGGTCGTCGTCGGGTTTTGGTCCGCCGAGTCCTCGAACTCGTGTACCGGCTCGGCGAACTCCACCTCGGCCGGACCGCGGTGCCGGTGCCAGCGGACCGTCATCGGCAACGCCCGGCCGAATGGGTTGGGGATCGCCTCCACCTGCTCGGCCGGTTTCACGTCCGACGTCCAGACACTCAGCTCGACCGGCGTGCTGACCGTGGCGGTCAGCGTGCGGGCGATGCCGATGGGCGGCCCCGTGAACGGCTCACCGCCTGGTGCGAAGCGGATCGTCGGCGGCTCGTTGTCGTTCGCGGCGTCCTTGAGCGGCTCGATGAAGTAGGGCGCGCGCAGGTGCACCGGTATCGACGCAGGTTGGTCGTTGGCGGTCAGCTCCCAGGTGAGATCCTCATCGAAGTCGCCCGGCACTTGGATCGTCAACACCTCCCAGGCCCGCCCCGGAGGGAAGTGTGTCGGTTGACCGCGATCCTCGGGGCCGGGGGAAAACCGGTTGAGCACGCCCACCGGGAGCTCGACCGTCTGTGTCTGATTTGGATTGAAGAAGCCGACGAGAATCGTGGCGGTCCCGTCGGCGTTCCGGTACCAGCCCTCAAACATCGGCACGACCGGTGCGCCGAACGCCCGCACCGTGCTTGGGACCTGCGCCGACGCCGTGGCGGCGCCCAGCATGACCCAGACGACGCCGACGCCGATCGCGGCCGCGGCTGCCACGACGCTGCGATGCCCCCGCGTCCGGGGTCTACTGATCGCCGCCCCCGGTCGTCTCGACGCGGACTTCACGTTCGGCCACCGCCGCGGCGAAGTCGTTGTCGTCCAGGTACGTGACGTTGACCCACGCGTGCCCCATCTCGTCCACCGTGCGGTCGCCCCAGCCGACCCACTGGTTGGGGTCGGGATTGGAACGGTTGGCCGCGGTGTTGTCCCACCAGGTCTTGATGCCGATCACCGTGCCCTTGGGCAGCAACGGCGCGGCGTCGTCCGCGTAGACGTAGTTGTTGTGCCAGTTGAAATTGAAGTCGCTCACGCGGCTCAACACCCGAGTGGTGCCGTCGGGCAGGATCGCGGTCATCTGCATCCCCTTGCCACGGAGATGCATGTGCGCCTGGAAGTTCTCCACCCGGCCGTTCTGCTTGAGCACGTGGAACTGCTCGCTGGTCGTGATGCTGTTCGGCGGAATGAGCAGGTTGGGCGGCCCGCCCTCGATGCCCATCCAGGCGGCCAGTACCTGGCGATGCTGCGGCTCCTCGCCCTTCGGGTAGAAGTAGAGCCCCAGCTCGACCGAGTCGGTGACCTCCTCCCCCGCCGACGAGTAGTGGATGTCCCAGACGATGTTCGACCCGGCCTTGATCAGCTTGCCGCTGTTCTCGCGCATGATCTCGCCTTGCTTGCCGACCGCCCACTCCATGAGCAGTCCGGCGCCCAGGCCCGACGCGAGGGCCAGCGACTCCGGGTCGTCCTCTTCCTGCTGGAGATGCGCGAGCGCGTGATGCGTGATGCTGCGGCCCGCCACGGTCGACGGGCGGATCTCGATGGCGCGGATCCAGCGATCCTCGGTCAGCCCGGTCGGCACGACCGGCTTCCACCAGTGGTCCTGCGACAGGGCCGGTAGGGTGTGCGGCGTCGAGCGAACCACCAGGTCCGGCGGTCCCCCGAACAGGTCAGCGAAGTTCCAGACGTCGTCGTCGGCAAAGACCGCCGGTGGCGGCAGGTCGGCCGGATTGCCCCGCGGCGCTCCGCCATCCGCCCACCGGACGATCGTGTCGATCTCGGCGGTTGTCAGCGAGCGGTCGTTCTGAAAGTCCTGGATCCCGACCGACGGGTCGATGTGCCACGGTGGCATCTGGCGGGTCTCGACCCGGTTCTTGATCGACCGCGCCCACGGCCGTGATTCGGCGTGGGTCTGGAGGGACATCGGCGCGATGTAGCCCGGCCGGTGGCAGGCCTCGCACTTCTCGCGGAAGATCGGCGCCACGTCCTTCGTGAAGGTCGGCGTCTCGTCAGCCTGCGCCTGCGCCGGTCCCGGAAACGCCAGCATCACGCCGAGCGCGCCCAGCGCCCAACCGCCGCGAATACACCGTGTCCGTACCATGAGGCCTTCCTTCCACCGGTATCTGCGGTGACGTGACGTGTCGGTTCGCTTGCATTATAAAGGACTTCATCCGTATGCCTCTGACATCCGTCCTGGCCGTCCACCTGCTGCTCGCCCTCCTGGTCGCGCCGTCGACCACCGCGGTTGTTGGCGTGCGGACGACCGTCGTCGACGAGGTGCGGCGCCGGGCGGAAGCGGGCGAGGCCGAGGCGCTGCGGTGGTTCCGGCTGGTGCGGGACCGCTAGACAGCCCAGTAGGGCGCGTTTCACGAGTATGTAGCGAGCGGGCGGTGCTCCCCGGAAGCGTATTGCAGCCACGGTCGGAGCGTAACTCCGGACGCCAGATCGGCCCGCCGGAAAACTTCGCTTCCGCCGCACGTGACGCTCCTTACGCGGCGAGCAACGGCTAGTCAGTGGCGGCGCGTGCCACTGCAACCGGCAGTCCGGGTTCTTCGACGGGCACGGATCACAGGGGGCAGGCTCGTCCGCTGGAGGCTACGGCGAAGTTTTCGGTCCCGCGGTCGTCGGCGTGCCTCATGGCGTCCTCCGCGATACCCCGACCGTGTCTGCTCGGCACAGCCTGATTCGTCTCTCACTATTCTGTGACGGCAGCGTACCGGCAGTGCCTGCAGGTTCGGGCGGCTCAGCAGTTGGTCTCTCGGAGGAATCCGTCGGAGGAACCGCCACTCGGCTTCTGAAACGGGCCCTCTGCCGCCGTGACGACGCGGATTCCGAGAGAGACCAGTGCTGGGCCGCTCGCTCGACGATGCCGTTCGAACCTGCTCATCTGCCGACCGAGGCGACACGAACGTGCAAAACGCTCCAGATGGGCCACGAGGACGCCGCAGATCGACAGCTGCGGCTACGCGCGCGTAACCTGCTTGCCGTCGAGCACGGTCCCGCTCGGGAAGAGCCGTTCGCGGCCGGTCCGCGTGTTCCCGTAGTTATCGATGAATTCGAACGTCCCTTCCCGTAGTTCGAGCACCGCAATATCGGCCGGCGCGCCCACATTGAGCGTGCCGCGGTCGTGGAAGAGCGGGAAGACGCGCGAGGCATTGACGGTGGCGCGCGCGACCACTTGATCGAGCGTCATGCCAAAGTTGAGAAACTTCGACATGACGTTGGGGAAATCGATGACGCTCTCCGCGGTCCGGCTGGTAATGTTCCCGTCGGTGGAAATCGTATCGGGCCAAAAGCCCGCCTGGATGATCCGGTCGAAGGTGTCCCACCGCAGATGGCCGGTCCGTCCGTTCGCGACGTCGAACCAGACGCCGCGGCGCCGGGCGGCCAGCACCTCCGGCAGGACACGGCCGTCGTCGTCGATGACGCTGTTCGGCGGCGGCGCAAACATGTGGGTGACAATGTCGCCGCGTTTAAGCAGATCGAGAAGCCTCGGCAGAGGCGAGGCTGTCTGGCCCATATGGATCATCACCGGTAGATCGAACGACGAGGCTACTGCCTGCGCGCGCGTCAGCACCTCGAAATCGTCGGCGGCGACACCTTCGGTCAGCCGCGCTTTGACCCCGACGATAAAATCGGGGTTGCGCGCAATCGCCGCCTTCGCCGCATCGACATCGGCGAGGCTGATGTCCATCGTGTCGCCGTCGGGCAGGATCCCGGCGCGCCCGATGTTGATCAGCAGGCGGCCCTGTTGCGGCGCCGCCTTCGCCACGGCAACCAGGTCGTCGATCTGGTCCGCTCCCTGCGATCCGGAATCGATCCATCCGGTCACGCCGTCGGCCAAGCAGACGCGTGGGCCTTCGTCCTCTCGGGCGTAGTGGGTGTGGATATCGAGTAATCCCGGGACGACGAGCCTGCCGCGCGCATCGAACACGTCGGCCGCACCGGCTGCGATGTCGGCCTCGACCGCCGCGATGCGGCCCGCCGCGATCGCCACGTCGCGGATCGCGTTGATCCTCAGCGAGGGATCGATGATGCGCCCTCCCTTGACGATCAAATCGTAGGTCTGCGCGATCAAGTTCGAGGGGCGCGCAAACATCGCGGCGCTGGCGGCAGCGGCGTAGACAAACTGGCGTCGGTTCATCATCGTCTATGGCCTCGCACCTCGTGTTGCAGGGATGTTGTGCGCATTGAACCGGCATGTCAATGTATGGTTTCGGAGATGAACGAGAGCCGAACGTAGGCGCGAAAGGACGAGACCCAAGTGGCAAAACATCGCCGAAGACATTCTCGAAAAGACATTGGTGACTACGCGGAGGACCTGGGCACCTTCCTCGGGAACGTCGAGGCCAATGTCAAAGACTGGAGTGCAGAGCGCAATCAGATCGGGGAGCGGCTGCTGCACATTCGTGATTCAGCCACGCGGCTGCTCACCGAGCTTGGCCATCAATTCGAAGAGGGCCGAAAAAAAGCGGCGAAACGTGGCCGTCCAGCGGGCAAGAAGCGCGCCAAGAGTCGCTGTAAGATCTGCGGAACCGTGGGGCACAACGCGCGAGGTCATGCGAAGTGGAAGGCGGCGAAGAAGAAATAGGGCACGGCGATGCGATTACGCGACAGCCGACGTGCCCGGGGGGCCGTGACGACGCTCGTCGTCGTGGCGCTCAGTGGCCTCCATCCGGTGGGCGCCGGGCAGCAAGGGCGCACGACCCGCGGGGAAGCGCCGCCCACCATCACCACCGGGAGCCGCCAGACGAACTGAGCGAGTCACAACCTGGACCCGTACAACAGCGGTATGCGGAGCTCGACCAGATCAACACCGCGACCGTCGGTCAGCTCCAGCGGCGATGGTTGTTCGACGTGCGGGCCGAGCTCAACGTCAGCCAGGTCACCCCGCTTGTCGTCGACGGCCTGATGTACTTCCACGCCGCTGCGACGGTGCTCGCGCTCAACGCCGTGACCGGGGACGAGGTGTGGAGACTGGAGGTCGATGGCGTCAGTGGTGGGGTCGTGCGCGGTCCGTTGTACGCCAACGGCACGATCTACTCCTACCACGGCGACAAGCTCGTGGCGGCCGATACGCAGACCGGGACGCTCGTCGAGCGCTTCGGCGACGGCGGCGTCCTGCCGATTTTCGGATTGGCGCTGCAGACCAAGTATCCGGACGTCTACCCGCCCGGCTTCGATGCCGTTTCGCTCAACTACCGGATCAATAGCTCGCCGGCGTATCACGACGACACGCTGTACGTCGCCTCCGCGATCTCCGAAGAAAACATTCCGGGCGGGCTCGTGGTTGCGGCCGACGCCACCACCGGCGCGATCAAGTGGGTGTTCAACACGATCCCGCAACGCCCGCAGGACGAGGGGTGGGAGCTGGCGGACCCCACATGGGGCGACGGTAAACGGATGGGGGCCGGTATCTGGACCCAGCCGGCGATCGACGTCGAGCTCGGGTTGCTCTACTTCAACACTGCCAATCCGAACCCCCCCTACGACGGCTCCGCACGACCCGGGGCCAACCTCTTCACCAACTCGACGATCGCCCTTGACCTCGAGACCGGCGCGCTCAGGTGGCACTACCAGACCATCCATCACGATCTCTGGCACCGCGACACGGGGGAGCCGATTAACTCGATGGTCGAGACGCTCGTCCCGACCGAGACGAACGTGCCGGGCGAGGTCGTCTATCCGACCCAGCCGATCCCGCACAACGCCCGCGGCGTTCCGCTGACGCCCTTCTGCGCCACGTATCTCGATCTCGACGACCCGGAGCTGCAGGCGCAGGCGCGACAGATGTAATACGCCTTACTCGACGGACGAGCACTACATCGTGGCGCACGGCGGCTCGAGCTTCGGCTCGCCCTCGTTCAGCCCCACGACCGGTCTGCTCTACGTCACGGGTAAGAACGCCGGGGTGTCACTCCTCGTCAAGCCGCTCGGCGACAGTCTCAAGTTGGGGGAGGGGGGCGGCCATGCGAAGAACTTCACCGAGATCAGTCGGATTCCCTCCTACCCGACGACGATGACGCTCACTGCCTATGAACCGGCCAGCGGTGACGATGTGTGGCAGCAGGTGCTGCCGGCGCTCACCTTCGGCGCTTCGAGTGGCAGCCTGACCACTGCCGGCGGTCTCGTGTTCCAGGGCACGGAGGACGGCGGATTCTATGCGTTTGACGCCGCAACGGGTGAGCAGCTCTTCCACTACCAGGCGCGCCGCACGGTGCGCTCGAGCCCGCTGACGTATGAGGTCAACGGCACTCAGCATGTCGCCGTGATCGCCACGAACACCGTCCTGGCGTTTGCCCTGCCGTAGGAGCAAGAGCGAGACCACCCCGAGTTGAGCAGGTAAGTGAGGAACGAGTAACATGCGGCGACGTTCGGTCACCATGGGAGATGGCAGATGCTCAACAAATGCTTCGCCACGTTCTTCACTCTGGCGATCGTGCTCACGCTCGCACCCCAGCCGGTCCTGGCCCAGTCCGACGGTGGCGGGATGCGGATGCGCACCCCGGATGGCCAGCCGGATGTCTCCGGCGTCTTCACCTTCCGCACCCTGACCCCGCTCCAGCGCCCCTCTCAGTTCGCTGACCGAGAGAAGCTGACGGCCGAGGAGGCCGCGGCGTTCGAGGCGTTGGAGCGAACGCGTCAGAACCGTGACCTCTTCGACCCCGAGCTGGGTGCGAACAATTACCGGCCGCGGTCGGAGGGCGGCGTGTTGTCGTACAACGAGTTCTGGTATGAGCGGGGCATCGAGTTGACCTCGGACAAGCGGACAGCGCTGATCGTCGATCCGCCTGATGGACGGTTCCCACCGCAGACCGAGGCAGCCCGTAGGGCAGACCAGGCACGGCGCGCGTATCGGGAGGAGCACCGGTACGATTCGTACGAGAACCGGGGCATGGGCGACCGCTGCATCATGTTTTCCAAGTCGGGCCCGCCGATACGAGCCGGCGCGTACAACAACAACTTGATGGTGTTCCAGTCGCCTGGGTACGTGGCGATTCTCACCGAGCAGGCGCGCCAGGCGCGGCTCATCCCGATCGACGACACCGCGACACCGGCGTTCCCTCAGCTTGCGGGTGTCTCACGCGCGCACTGGGAGGAGGAGACGCTGGTCATCGAGACGACCCAGTTCCGCGGCCGCGAGAACGGGGGGACCGGTCCGAACATGCACCTGGTCGAACGCTTGACCCGACTCGATCCAGACACCGTCGCCTACGAGTACACCGTCACGGACCCCACGGTGTACACCGCGCCGTATACGGTCATGATGCCGTTCCGGCGCACCGACGGTCCGATCTTCGAGTACGCGTGTCATGAGGGCAACATCGGGCTATACGGGATCCTGGCCGGCGCGCGGCGTCTCGAGCGTCAGGGGCGCGAGCTGCGTCCGTGACCTGGCGGCCGAGACCAGGCCGTGAACGTTCATCTTCTGCCTCGCCGTGATGGGGAGTACTTCCTGTACTCGGGCGAGATCCAGCCCGAATCGACAGCGCCTCCGGCAGCCACCGACACTCCGCTGCGCCGGGCGCTTTCGCACGCGCGACGCGCCTATGAATGGGTGAGCTGGCGTCGGCGTCGGCGGGAGCACCTCTTGCGGGCTCTAGGCGAGATGGAACGGGTACGCATTCACTATCCCTCGGCGATGACCGCGGCGCAGGCGCAATCGGTCTACGACCGACTGATTCAGGCGGCGATCAAAAAGCACGGGAAATGGATGGTCGCCAACGCCGCGGCGGTTCCGGTCAGCGTGCCGCTCAGCCTGATCCCGGGGCCCAATCTGCTGCTGGCCTATCTGGCGTGGCGGAGCGTGACCCACTATCAGTCTCGGAAAGCCGGCCAGCGCGCGACGGAGCTGCCGATCGACTTGGTGCCGGAAACAGTGCTGGCCGAGCTCGCCGATCTCGTGCAACGACGGATTCCGTTTCGCCGGAAGCGACGGATTCGCAAGCTGGGTGAAGAGCTCGGGCTCGCCAACCTCGACCAGGCGTACTAGAAATAGATGTGAACCATGACCATCGCTCGAAAACTGTTCACGGTGATCGGAGTCCTCCTCCTGATCCCGGTCGTCGCCATTGTTGCGCTCGCGCTCACGTCGGGATATGCCGACGGACCCTCCGCGCTGTTCGGGGGCGGACCGCTCGTCGCCGGCGACCTAGTGACCGGTCCCGAGCCGGACTGGAGCTTTGCCCGCGACATCGGGACGATCGAGCTGCAGCTCCTCGACCCGCCGCGGTCCCGGGTGATCTGGATCCTCGTCCATGACGGCAAGATCTATGTCGTGTCGGCATACATGGGCAGTACGATCGGACGCCTCTGGAAGCAATGGCCGGCGCAAGCGGAACGCGATGGCCGGGCTATCCTGCGGATCGACGGGAAGCGGTACGAGCGGACCCTCGTCCGCATCATGACCGGTCCCGTGGTGGACGGCGTCACCGCCGAGATACAGCGTAAGTATGGATCTGCAACGACGCCGGCCGCCATCGCGGCGGGAACCACCTGGCTTTTCGAGCTGGCCCCGCCCAGCTCGGACGGCAGCGGAGCCGGCAGTTGAAACGCTTCTACCTGGTGGTCGCTGGGGTCATGGTTGCCGTCGTCCTCATCGTCCTGTTCGTACCGGGGGTCAGGAACAGTATCGAACGACAGGTGTTGGCCTGGCTCGCCGGGATGGCCGGGTAGCTCCGCGCCCGCGAGGCGCCGCACGTGCGCGTCTCGTTACGGCAGCGCGTAGGCCACCAGCGAGCCCGGGAACCCGGTCTGGACACTCCCGATCTGCACCACGATGTACTGCTTGCCTTCGTGCATGTAGGTCATCATGCCGTACTGGCCCGGGGCGGGAAGCTCGACGCTTCCCAAAATCTCGCCGGTGAGCTTGTCGCGGCCATGGAGTTGCAGCGGGGCGTCGGGGACGATCTGTCCCGTGCCCTGGCTGAGCGACCGCGTCTGTACCAGGAGGTCGCCGGCGACCATCTGGATCGACCAGCCGGCGCCGCCCGTGTTCGGGATCTCCAGGCCCGCCAGATGCGGATTGTTCGTGAGGACGTCGGGCGTCTCGCCGACCGGCACCGACCACGACCGCTCGCCCGTATTCATCTGGAACGCGGAGAGCTGGTTGTTCATCCGTTTGTAGAGCGGCACGCCGTCGATCGTGGGCAGACCCGTGACCGAGACGAACGAAGCCTGGGCGTCGGATGGCTCCCGGAAGCCGCCGGGCAGCCAGGCGGCGACGGTGGTGCCGGTGGTCGGGGTACTGTTGGGGGTCGCCCCGGTCGCGCTCGGCACGGCATAGTTCGGGTCGTCCTCATCGACGCCGCCCGTTGGCGCCATGAACGTCGGGGCAAAGCACCGTCGTCGATGTGACGCGAACATCAATCCCGTGCTCGGATCGGCGACCGGCGGATGCGGGATGATGTTGCCACCACCGATGCAGCCGACGTTGTTGTAGAAATCGTTGTCGTGGTTTTCGGGGAGCGGCGGCACGTAGAGGCCCCCGACCCGGTAGTGGCTCAGGATCTCCAGCGCCTGCTGCTTGAGTTCGGGCGTGTAGTCGACGACGAATTCCTCGGTGAGCCCGTCGACGACGATGCGGTCCACCGGTTCCGGCCGGGTGGGGTAGGGCTGGGTGGGCGACGTGTAGTTGCCCGGAACCTCCGTCTGAAACACCGGACGGTCCTCGATCGGCCAGATCGGCTCGCCGGTCTCTCGATTGAACGCGAAGATGAGGCCCTGTTTGGTGTTCTGGATGAGCGCTGGGATGCGCTGCCCGTCCACCGTCAGATCCATCAGCATCGGCGGGGTCGGCAGGTCGTAGTTCCACTGGTCGCTGCGGTGAATCTGGAAGTGCCACCGCCGCTCACCGGTCCGAACGTCCAGCGCGAGGATGCATCCGCCGAAAAGGTTGTCGCCGGGCCGATGGCCCGCGTAGGTCTGGACGGTCGAGGCGTTCGTCACGATATAGACGAGCCCGAGCTCGGGGTCGGCGGAGGCTGGCGCCCATGACGACATGTCGCCCGACCACTGCCAGGCGTCGTTGTGCCACGTCTCGTGCCCGACTTCTCCGGGCCGCGGGATGACGTGGAACTTCCAGAGGAACTCGCCGTTTCGAGCGTCGAATCCCATGATGTCGCCAGGGACGTTTTCGATCCGGGTCTGGCCGTAGCTCGGCTGGTGCCCGACCAGTACCACGACCACCCCGTTCACCACGATCGGTGGCGCCGAGGCAGTGACCATTCCGAGCTCCCTCGGGATCCCGTAATTGGCGTCGTAGCTCGCGCTTCGGTCCTGCCACCGACCCCAGTCCGACACGAGGGGCGGGATCAGGTCGATGGTCCCGGTGTCCGAGAAGCCCTCCAGCGGCACGCGGGTGCCCCAGTTCTCCAGTGGTCGGCCGGTCTTGGCGTCGAGCGCCCACAGGAAAAACGCTGGGCTCGTGACATAGATCACACCGCGACCATCCACTTCAGCGTAGGCGACCCCTTTCCCGTAGGCCTGCCGGGGAGAGCGCAGGTGTCTGATGGTCTCCGGCTCGCGGAAGGCCCAGAGTGTCTCGCCGGTGTCGGGATCGATCGCCACTACCTGCCGCCGCGGCGTGGCGACCGTGTAGAGCATGCCGTCGACGTAGATCGGGGTGGACCGAGAGAAGTAGTCGAGGTTGGGTCCGAAATTGTCGGTCCGCCAGATCCAGGCCACCTCGAGGTCCCCGAAGTTGTCCCCATTGATCTGGTTCAGGGGCGAGGAGCGGGTGTGGCCGGCATCGCCGCCGAGATACCGCCACTCGCCGTTCTCGGTCCCGGGCAGGCGCTGGGCGAATGCCGAGGCGGCCGTCAACAGGATGCCGGCGGTGGCGAGGCCAAGCACGAGGTTCTGCAATCTGAAGGGACTAAGCTTGAGTTTCATCATCTGTAGACTACTTAATCTGATTGCTGTCGTGAAGATGATCCTGCATCTCGTCGTGCTCCTGTTTGGGAGCGTCTGGCTCTCGGTCATGTCCGAAAACATCGCCGGCTTCAGGACGTTCTCACTGCCCTTCCTTAACATTCTGTTGGTCATGCTCGTCGGCGCGACGCTGTCGATCTGGTCGGGTTGGACCGAGACGCTGTCGACGATCACGGTGTACGGCGCCTATTGCGTCCTCGGTGGACACCCAAAACCGGCCACTGATGGACAGCTGAAAACCGGCCACCACACGTAGCGAGTCGAGACGTTGACGTCGGCGGGGAACTGCGGTTCCTACGCCGCATGAGCAACGTCTTGAGCGAACACACACGACAGCAGGTCCTGGCGCTGGGGCGACTGGGTTGGTCGCTGCGGCGCATCGAGGAGGCGACGGGCGTCCGTCGGGAGACGGCCAGCGGCTATCTGAAGACGGCCGGCGTCCCGGTGCGTGGGCGGGGCGGTCGGCCCCGGGACTGGCCGCCAAAACCGGCCACCACGCCCGCGGTGTTCACCGACCCTTCCCCCGCAAAACCGGCCACCACGGCGCAGGTGTCCACCGACCTCGCGGCGCTCGCCCCGCCGGGCTGCGCGCCGCGCGCGAGCACGTGCGAGCCCTATCGCGAGCTGATCGTCGAGGCGCTGGGCCGCGGGCGCAACGCCATGGCCATCTGGCAAGACCTGGTCGACGACCACGGGTTTCCGGGGCGCTACGCCAGTGTCCGTCGCTTCGTCGCCACGCTGCGCGACCGCCCTCCCGTCGAGGCCCGTGTCGTCATCACGACCGCCCGCGGCGAGGAAGCGCAGGTCGACTACGGCGAGGGCCCGATGGTCCGTCACCCGGACACCGGCAAGTACCGCCGCACGCGGCTCTTCGTCCTCACCCTCGGCTACTCCCGCAAAGCGGTCCGGTTCCTCCTCTGGCGGTCGAGCACGCGCGTCTGGGCCGAACTCCACGAGCGCGCCTTCCGCCGGCTGGGGGGCACGGTGCGCGTCGTCGTGCTCGACAACCTCAAGGAGGGCGTCCTCACCCCGGACGTCTACGACCCGGCACTGAACCCGCTCTACCGCGACGTGCTCGCCCACTACGGCATCGTCGCGCTGCCGTGCCGGGTCGGGGATCCCGATCGCAAGGGCAAAGTCGAATCGGGCATCGGCCACACGCAGAAGACGCCGTTACAGGGACTCCGCTTCGAGACGCTCGACGCGGCCCAAGCGTATCTGGACCGCTGGGAGACGCGCTGGGCCGATACGCGCATCCACGGCACTACCAAGCGCCAGGTGGCGGTGATGTTTGCCGAGGAACAGCCCGCGCTGGGGCCCCTGCCCCTCGAGCCGTTCCGCTATTACCAGTACGGCGTCCGAACCGTGCACCTCGATGGCTGCGTCGAAGTCGAGGCGGCCTACTACGGCGTCCCGCCCGGCTGGATCGGCCGGCGCGTCGACGTCCAGTGGACCGGGGCCACGGTCCGGGTGCTCCACCCCACGACCGGCCAGCTGCTCCGCGAGCATCTCCGCGCCCCGCGCGGCTGGCATCAGATCAACGACGCCGACCGCCCAGCGCGCACCCCGGCCAAGACGCTCGCCCTGCTCGCCGCCGCCTCGCGCGCGGGCCCGTCGGTGGGCACCATCTGCGACCACATCCATCAGCACGACGGTGCCGCCGGGGTCCGCCGCATCCTCGGCGTCCTCTCCCTCGTCAAGACGCACGGCCCCACCGTCGTCGAGGAGGCCGCCATGGCGGCCCTCGAACTCGGTGTCCCGACCTATCGGTTTCTCAAACGGTACCTCGACCGCCGGCCGTCGGTCCCACTCACGCTGCGGCAGGTCGACCCGCTCATCCGACAACTGACCCTCTACCGCGATCTCATCGATCGCAGAACAGGAGACACCTCATGAATCTCGTCGAACTCGACCGCGCCCTCCGCCAGCTCCGGCTGTCCGGCATGGCCGATGTGCTCGAACTCCGGCTCCTCCAGGCCCAGACTGAGCAGATGGCCCCGATCGACCTCGTCGCGGCGCTCGTCGCCGACGAGCTCCAACGCCGGCAGGACCGCCTGCTCGCACGCCGCCACAAGCAGGCCCGCTTCCGCGACCCCGACCGGGCGCTGGATAGTTTCGACTTCACCTTCAACAGAAAGATGAATCGGGCGCTCATCTACGAGCTGGCGACCGCGCGCTTCATCGGCCAACGCGAAGATGCCCTCTTCCTCGGCCCGCCGGGCACCGGCAAGAGCCACCTCGCGCAAGCCATCGGCCGCGCCGCCATCCAGCAGGGCTACCGCGTCCTGTATCGCGAGGCCCATACGTTGCTCGAAGAGCTTGCCGAGGCCACGCTCGCCGAGACGCGCAAGGCGTATCTCGCCGAGCTGACTGTCGTCCCGCTGCTCATCATCGACGACCTCGGCATGCGCAAGCTGCCCCACACGGCCGCCGAAGATCTGCTCGAGATCATCATGCGCCGGTACGAGCGGGCGTCCACACTGCTCACCTCAAACCGACCCGTGGACGACTGAGGGAAGCTCCTCGGCGACACCGCGGCGGTGACCGCGCTCCTCGACCGCCTCCTCCACCACGCGCACGTGCTCAAGTGTGGACCGCGCAGCTGGCGGACCAACCTGCACACGGACGTGCGATCCCAGGCGTGATGGGGGACCCCAGCCAAACCGACGCGACCAGCGACCGCTGGCTGCCCGCCGCGCACCGCCTCGCGCTGACGGAACCGTCGCGCCGCCGCACGAACGCCGCCCCGTACACACCAGCGACGGCCCGGCCACTGATCCGTACCATCCGGGACAGTGGCTGGAGAGGGGGGTAGTTACAGGGCGGGCGCGGGCGGCGCTCTTGCGGCATCCTCGTCGGTCGAGTGGCTCCCGAGGGCCTCTGGATCCCGCCAGCGATATGGAAAACGCGGTCGCACGCCCGGGACGAGCTGCGGCGGGGGGGAGCGCGTTTCCCCCCCCGCTGTGGACGGCGCACGCGCCGCCCACAGGCTCCACAGGCCGTCATCGCCGACATGGACACACACGACAATGCGGGTAGGATAGCCACGGCCCGGGAAGCCGTGGTCAACGTGAGCGGAAGACGCACCGGGAGACCCTGCGGTAGATCTCAATCCGTCTCGCTCGCCACATGTGTGGTGGCCGGTTTTGAAGTGTCGATCGATGGCCGCTTTTGAGGTGTTCACCGAGGATTGCGTCATTGGCGGGTTGATTGATCGGTTGTCCTGACCATGACCATGACCTGTCCCTACGTTCTATAATCGGTCTGTCAGGTTTTCGGGCGTTCTGACCTGAATGCTCTGTGTGGGGCAAGATGTTACGCATCGACCGAATGGGACTCGCGCTGATCGCGTTCGGCTTCTTCATGGTGATCGCCGGGGTCGCGGCACAGCCACCGGCCACACCGTATCGTCTTGTCGAGGAGTGGCCACAGCTGCCGATGCGGATGAACGGTGGCGAGTGGGGCGAGACGATCGGCGTGGATCGTGACCCGGAGGGGAACATCTGGGTCTTTCATCGGTGCTTCAATACCCTGCCGGCCGGGGCCGCTACCTGTGTGGGTCGGGACGATGATCCGCCGATTCTGAAATTCAGTCCGTCGGGCGAGCTGCTGGACAGCTGGGGCGAAGGGCGATTCGCGGCTCCGCACGGGTTTCACATCGATCCGGAAGGCCACATTTGGGCGACCGACTACAACGCGAGCGACACGGTGCTCGGCCTGCCGGCCGGAGGTCGAGGGCATCAGGTCTTCAAGTTCAGTGCGACTGGTGAGCTGCTGCTGACGCTTGGGCAGGCCGGTGTCGCGGGAAACGGTCCGGACACCTTTGATCGGCCGTCCGATGTCGCGGTCGCCGCGAACGGCGACATCTTCGTGACGGATGGCCACGGGCCGAACAACCGTGTGGTGAAGTTCGCAAAGGACGGCACGTTCATCACGACGTGGGGACGGCCCGGTGACGGTCCCGGCGAGCTCAACCAGCCGCACGCCATCACCCTGGACACCACGGGGCGCGTGTTCGTCGGCGACCGGTCGAATAGTCGGGTGCAGATCTTCGCCCCGGACGGGACCTTCGTCGCCGCCTGGACACAGTTCGGTCGGCCGAGCGGCATGTTCATCGACGAGAACGACGTGCTCTATGTCACCGACTCGACGTCGAACTCGCGAAACAACCCGGGCTTCAAGCGGGGGATCTATATTGGCAGCGCGCGGGACGGCTCGGTCACCCGTTTCATCCCGGATCCCGATCTCGATCAGCAAGAACAATTGCGAATCTCGGGGGCATCGGGCATCACGGCGGATCTCGACGGCAGCGTCTACGCGGCCGATGTCGGCCCGCACCGGGTGCGGAAATACCTCAAGCCATAGGAGCCTGAAATGCTTATACGACAACTGCTGGGTCTGGTCGCGTTGTTGGTTCTCGCGACCGCGTGCTCGTCGGCACCTGCCGCAACCGCCGAGGCGCCCGACGCCGTCATGGATGTCGCCCAACCGTCGCCCGGTGTCGATATCGACCGCGCCCACGCGCCCGGACAGGTGGTCGACGCGCAGGGGATGTCGGGCTGGTATCCTCACGAAGGCGGCCTGATGAAGTACCGCGTCGCCATCCGGTTCGGCCAGGAGCCCAACACCATGCCCGACGGTTGGAGCTTTGGACGGGTGTCGGCGGTGGCGACCGATTCCAGTGGTCAGGTCTTCGTGTTTCATCGGGGCGACGTCGCCGACCCGATCATCGTCTTCGATGCCGACGGCAACTACGTTCGTTCGTTTGGGCGCGACATCGGATTCGGCAACGAACATGGGTTGCGTATTGACCGCCATGACAACGTCTGGGTCACGGACAACGGCGACCATCAAGTGATGAAGTTCACCAACGACGGCGAGCTGCTGATGACGCTCGGCATCAAGGGCCAGGCGGGCACGACCGACGAGACCTTCGATCGTCCGGCCGACATCGCGTTCGGTCCCAACGACGAGCTCTACGTCGCCGACGGCTACGGCAACAACCGGGTCGTCAAGTACGACGCGGAGGGGACCTTCGTCAGCAGTTGGGGCACGCCCGGTTCGGGCCCGGGTGAGTTCGACCTCGTCCACTCGGTGGCGGTCGACTCGCGGGGTCGCGTCTACGCCAGCGATCGCGAGAACAACCGGATCCAGATTTTCGACGAGAACGGCGAGTTCCTGCAGATGTGGACCCATCTGGGCGCCACCCAAAACATCTTCATCACGCCGGACGACCAGGTGTGGGTCATCACGCACCGCGACAACGTCGAGAACATCACCTACGACACGCTCGCTGGACGGATCATGCGCGTCGACATCGACACCGGCGAGGTCATCGGCGCGATGGAGAGCCCCGGACACTGGCTCGATGTGGCCGACAGCGGTGAGATCTTCATCGGGAGCCTCACCGGCAACGTCTTCCGATGGTATGATGGCTGGATGGAGACGGAAGAAGCGGCGCAGGCCGAGCGACCGTAGGCTCGACCGATGGCCCTCGAAGTCGGCTCGACGCTCGGCCACTACGACGTGACCGCCCTCATCGGCGAGGGCGGCATGGGGCAGGGCTATCGCGCCACCGACACTCAACTGGGCCGCGATGTCGCCCTGAAGATCCTTTCCGACGTCTTCGCGTCTGACCCAGATCGCCTCGCCCGGTTCCAACGAGAGGCCAAGTTCTCACCAGCCTGAACCATCCGAACATAGCGCAGATCCATGGCATTGAAGAAGACGGGTCCAGCGGCATCCGTGCGCTCGTCCTGGAGCTGGTCGAAGGACCGACGCTCGAAGACCGGCTCAAGGCTCAGGGCTTCCGCTTGACGAGGTGCTCCCTATCGCCAAGCAGATCGCCGAGGCGCTGGAAGCCGCGCACGAAGCGGGGGTGATCCATCGGGACCTGAAGCCTGCCAACATCAAGGTGCGTGACGACGGGACGGTCAAGGTGTTGGACTTCGGGTTGGCGAAGGCGCTCGATATGACACCTGAAGGCGATCCGAGTCAGTCCCCGACGCTGACCGCGGCTGCCACGCGGATGGGCGTGATCATGGGGACGGCGGCGTATATGTCGCCGGAGCAGGCGTGGGGAAACTGACAGACCGAAGAGCCGAGATCTGGTCGTTTGGCACGGTGTTGTTCGAGATGCTCACCTGGCGTCGGGCCTTTCGCGGGCGTGACGTGTCGGAAACGCTCGCGGCGGTCATTCAGTCGAGTCCCGAGTGGGAGTCGTTCCCGAGGGAGACGCCGCCCCGCCTCGCCAACTTGGTGCGCCGGTGTCTCGAAAAGGAACCGACACAGCGGGTGCACGCCGTCGGCGACATCCGGCTCGCAATGGCAGGCGCGTTCGAGACGACGGTCACCGCCGACGCCGGACCGACGGATCTTCCTCGGCCTCAGGTCTAGCAGCGACCACTTCCAGCGGTCGCGGTCGCCGCGGCGTTGGTCATTATCGGGCTCGCCGTGGGAAGCCTCCTGCGTCCCGCCCCGACTAGACCGCGGTCACCGAACCGCTTCACCATCAGCCCGCCGGCATCGGACCAGTTGTTCGTGAACTTCTTCAGAGGCGCCATGGCGCTGTCCGAGGATGGTCAGACGCTCGTCTACGTCGCGACGCGCGACGGCGTGCGGTAACTCTACCGGCGTCCCCTCGGGCAACTCGACGCTTTGCCGATTCCCGGGACCGAAGACGCCCGGAACCCGTTTTTCTCGCCCGACGGCGAGTGGATCGGGTTTAAAGTCGATGGAATGCTGAAACGGATGGCGGTGACGGATGGTCCGGCCGCCACCCTCTACGAGGGGGCCGGCGGGAGCAATGCCAGTTGGGCAACGAACGACATGATCGTGTTCGGTCTTGGAAACGACGGCAATCCGCTCATGCAGGTCGCCTCCACCGGTGGCGTCGCCGAGCCGGTCACCACCCTCGAAGACGGGGAGACCGACCACCGCCAGCCCGCGGTGCTCCCGGGCGGGAGCGCCCTCCTGTTCGCTGTGGCATCTGGTCTCGACAACACCATTACCGTGAAGTCCTTAGATACCGGCGAGCGCTGTGTCTTGTTCAGCGGCTCGAGCCCCCGATACGCATCTACTGGGCACATCGTCTTTGCGTGAGAGGACGCACTGTGGGCCGCACCATTTGATGCCGACGCGCTGAACCTCATGGGAGACGCGGTGCCGGTCATGGAGGGGGTCGCGATCGGGAACACCGGCTACGCCCAGTTCGCGGTGGCGGGGAATGGTTCGCTCGCTTACGTTCCCGGTGGTGCACCGTCGGCGAAGCACGCACCCTGGTGTGGGTCGATCGAGACGGTCGTGAAGACGCACTCAACGCCCCGACCGCTCCCTATGAGTCGCCGCGGCTGTCGTCCCCGGATGGTCGGCACGTGGCGGTGATGTGAGGGACCCAGAGAACGCCGACGTGACGCTGTATGACCTGCAGCGGGAGACGCCGACCCGTCTGACGTTCGATCCCGGCTTCGACGGCTACCCTCTGTGGAGCCCCGACGGTCAGCGTGTGTTGTTTTCCTCTGGCCGTGAGGAGGGGGGAAGCAATGTCGACTCCAAGGCCGCCGACGGCACCGGAGAAGTCGAAGAGGTGACGACGAGCGACAGCGTCCAATTCCAGATGTCGTGGTCTACCGATGGACAATCATTCGTGGTCATGGACGTTACAGGTGGCCAAGTCGATCTCGACGTGGTCTCGCTCGGTGCGGAGAACGACATCGAAGGACTGATCGAGACCGAGTTCTTTGAGGTCTACGGCGACATCTCTCCAGACGGCCGGTGGATCGCGTATGCGTCGAACGAGTCAGGACAGACCGAGGTCTACGTCCGACCGTTTCCCGATGTGGAGGACGGTCGATGGCAGATTTCCCGCGATGGTGGCAGCGAGCCGGTCTGGGCGCTTGACGGACGAGAGTTGTTTTTTCGAGGTGGCAACCGGAGCAATATGATGGTCGTGGCGGTCGACAACGAGTCGACCTTCAGTCCCGGGAATCCGAGATCCTGTTCACCGCGCCGTATCGCTTTGCGTTGCCGGGTCGGGGTCGGTCCTGGGACGGCGCACCAGACGGACGGTTCTTGATGATTCGGGACGGCGCGCCCGAAGACACGAGCGGGCTTAGTCCGCGTGTGGTCGTCGTCCTCGACTGGTTCGAGGAGCTCACCGAGCGCGTGCCGCTACCTTGAGTCCCTCAGTGCGGCGAATACGTTTCCGCTGAAACGTGTAGACCGTCTGCGCTCTCCATCACCAACTGTCCGTCGATAGCCGACTGCCCATCGGCGGCCCGATCCGGGATGGGCGTCCCGATGCCGCCACCGCGGGACGAGCCGCCGCAGCGTGCGGGTTCACCACAGCCCTAACAGCCTCCACCAGAGGCTACCGACGCCGATCCAAATCGCGATATTCACCACGCTAATGAGCGCGCCGAGCTTCCACCACACGCCGATGTCCACGTTCCCCGAGCCGAACAGGATGGGGGCCGCCGCGGTTCCGTAGTGGGTCATTGACGCGAACAGATTGCTGAAGAACGCTAGGACGAGTGCCGCCAGGAGCGGTGGCGTCCCGACGGCCAGCGCGAGCGCGAGAAACGGCGCGTACATGGCGCTCACGTGGGCGGTATTGGAGGCGAAGAAATAGTGGGAGTAGAAGTAGATCAGGCTCAGGCTGAGGAAGGCCGGGAGCCAGTGGCCGCCTGTCAGCACCCCTGACACCCGGTCGGTGAACCAGCCGAGCAGCCCCAGCTCGCCCAGCTGGCTCGCCATCATCACCAGCACGGCGAACCAGATCAGGGTGTTCCAAGCAGCACGCTCCTTCAGGATGTCCTCCCAGTCGAGCGCACCGGTGACCAGCAACGCGCCGACGCCGGCCATCGCGGTGGTCGTGGCTTTGAGGCCGAGGGCGCCGCCTGAGATCCAGAGAATCAGGAGCAGGACGAAGACGATCAGGAGGATTCGCTCATCCCGGGTCATGGCTCCCATCGCCTGGAGCCGCGCTCGGGCCAGTTCAGGTGCCTCGGGGGTCCGAGTGATCTCGGGGGGATACAGGCGGTAGATGACCAGCGGCACGATCAGGAGGCTCAGGATTCCGGGGACGGATGCCGCGAGCGCCCAGCGCGCCCAGGTGATCTCGATGCCCTGCTGTGCCGCGAGCTCCGCAACGAGTGGATTCGCCGCCATGGCGGTGAGGAACATGGCGCTGGTCACCACCACGCTTTGGTAGACGGTGAACGTGAGGAAGCCGGCGATCCGTCGCTCGGTTCCTCGCTCGGCGTCGCTGCCGAGCGACGTACAGAGCGACTTCAGAATGGGATAGATGACACCGCCGGCGCGCGCCGTGTTGCTTGGGATGGCCGGCGCGAGGACCAGGTCGGTGGCCACCAGGCCGTACGCAAGCCCGAGGCTCCTTTTGCCGAGGAGACGCATGAAGTGATACGCGATGCGAACGCCAAGGCCGGTCTTGACGAAGGCGGTGGCAATAAAAAACGCGGTGACGACGAGCCACACGACCGTGTTGCCGAAGCCGGCCGTGGCTTCCGCGATGGTCAAGGTGCCGGAGAGGACGGCGAACGCGGCTGCCGCGAACGCCACGGCGCCCATCGGGATGGGCCGGAGCATGATCCCGACCATCGTGGCGACGAAGACGGCCAGCAGATGCCACGCCCGCGGATCCACCTCCGAAGGAACCGGGACGAGCCAGAGTGCGGCTCCGACGAGGATCGCCGCCGCCAGACGCCCGACCGCGACCTTGGCCGAGGGCCGCTGATCCGCCGTCTCCTTCGGTACCGATCCCACGGATTGGTAAGACTACATCTCTCGCGCTAGGCTAGGCACATCATTGAAGGGGAATGTCGTGAAAATATCGAAACTTCTTGCCGCGTCGTTCGTCGTTTCCATGTCACTAGGAGTCGCCGCATCCGCTGGACAAAATCCAACCGTCGCCCCAAGTGGCCTGCCGTGCGAAACGGTCGGAGCGATCCAGTTCATCTGCGACCTCATCAGCCCCGAAGACTTGGCCGTCGTGCCAGGGTCAGAGTGGGTCATCGCGTCGGGGAATCGGCCGGGTGGGCGTATCCACCTTGTGAGCGTCCGCGACAAGACCGCGACGGAGCTCTTTCCGGGCGCAACCCGAAACGAACGACTTGACTCCGAGACGTATTCGACGTGTCCGGGTCCGATCGATCCCAATGAGGGCGATGCGTTCGCCGCGCACGGGCTCTACCTCGATCCTGGCCAGGGGAACGTGCATACCTTGTATGTCGTGCATCATGGCAGCCGCGAGTCGATCGAGGTGTTCGAGGTCGACGCGCGATCGACGCCGACGATGGCGTGGGTCGGCTGTGCCGTGGCTCCCGAGGCGCTCGGTCTCAACGGCGTGGTCGCGCTTCCGGAAGGCGGGTTCGTGGCGACGAGCCCACGCACGGGAGATGTGTGGGAGTGGCAGACGGCGTCGGGGTGGACGCGGATACCGGGCAGCGAAGACACCGCGCCGAATGGACTGGAGGTCTCGGCGGATGGGCGATGGTTGTACATTGCTGGCTGGGCCGAGCAAAAACTGACGCGTTTATCTCGTGGTCAGACGCCGGTCCAGAAGGAGGTCATCGATCTGGGATTCCGGCCCGATAACCTGCGGATGTCGCTCGACGGGTCGGTCATCTTCGCGGCGGGTCACGGCAATATCCAGAACCCGCGCGCGCCGCTCGAAGAGACCTCGAATATTGCGACGATCGACCCAGAGACGTTGGCGGTTGAACGGATCTTCGAGCATCCGGCGATCGCGGGGTTCGTGGCGTCGACCACGGCCATTCAGATTGGCGATGAAATGTGGCTTGGAACCCATCGGGGTGAACGCATTGCCTACTTTCCCGCTCCGTCTCAGTAACCGTCCCGTGGTCTGACGGGTTGTTACGGAGCGGGTCGCACCCACATGTCGGCTTGCACCCGGCTTTGGCCCGGCGAGCCGCCGGCCACGTAGAGCCGGCCATTGATGATGCCCGCGGCGGGTGAGGAGAGCGGCATCGGCAGCGTCGCGACCCGCTCCCACTGCCCGCCGGAGGACAGCGCCAGGATATCGGCGTCTACCTGCTTCGTCTCGCCCAGCTTGGTGGTGTGTCCGCCGACCATGTAGATCCGGCCGTCGTGGACGAACGTCCCGCCCTCGGCATGCGAGTGTCCCTTCGGCAGCGGCGGGCCGCTCGTCCATGCATCGGTGCCCGGGTCGTAGATGTCGACGCGGACTTGGTCGAGCTGTTCGCTATCGTGATGGAACTGCCCGCCGATCACGTAGATCTTTCCGTCGAACGTGACGCACGAGAATTGATTACGCGGCTCTGGCATCGGCGCTGCATTCGTCCACCGCGCGGTACGCCGCTCCCACGCGTCGAGATCGAGCACCCAATGGTCGGACGCATCGGTGTCGCGATCCGCCTTGACGCCTCCCATGTAGTGCAGCGTTCGTTCCACGAGAGCGAGGCCCCCTCCGCCGCGTGTCTCGGGCAGCAGGGGTGCCGCGGTATACCGGTCGGCGTCGACGTCGTAGCTCCACACCTCGGCGATCGTGTGTCCCTTGTAGCCGTCCTTGTAGCCGCCGGCGAACCAGATGGTGCGACCGTCGAGCACCATGTTCATGTGGGTGATCGCGCTCGGGAGATCCTGGATCCGAGCCCAGCTGTTCGCGTGCGGGTCGAACACGTGTGACAGCTTGCTCGACTTGACACCCTCGATGTAGCCGCCGAACAGGTAAAGTTTGTCGTCCAGGACGACAGTGCCTGGCTCCCATTTCTCCACCGGCATGTCGGGCAGCTTCTCCCATTCGTCCTGCGCGTCTGCCGGCCAGAGGCCCGAGAGCCCAAGGGTAAGGAACAGAGTGATCGATGCCGCGGTTGACCGCATGGTGTGTGTCCCCTTCCTGAATCACGATGAGCGGTCGCTTCGCGGATGATACGCTTCTCTAGCCGGCGTTGCCTCATGAGCCGGCCCGTTGAACCACCCGCCGCTCCGCGCTAGGCTACTCGCAGTGCGCAGACGTCAACGACAGCTCGCGGCCGGGATCGCGGCCGGCGTCGTCGCCCTGACAACGGGGGGGGGGGGCTCGAGGGGCAAGTCCCAGACAGCGGTCGTGGCTATCCCGCCCAGGACTGGCCGCTCGCCGGTGGGAACTGGTCGAGCTCCCGCTACTCGACCCTCGACGACATCACGCCCGACACGGTCGGCCGGCTCCGCGGGGCGTGGGTGACGCCGCTCGACGACGGCGTGTCGTCACGGGCGACGCCGGTCGTCCAAGACGGCGTCTTGTATCTGACGGCCGGGGCCAACGTGT
The DNA here is from genome assembly GCA_963662965.1 of Vicinamibacterales bacterium. Lineage (GTDB taxonomy): Bacteria > Acidobacteriota > Vicinamibacteria > Vicinamibacterales > UBA8438 > DTWD01. Next base: position 4,173,604 of record OY759970.1, read on the forward strand.
TCGCCATCGATGCGAGAAGCGGGGAGGCGATCTGGCGCTGGCAGCCGGCTGAGGATGCCGCGCAGATGGTTCCGACGTGGCAGGGCGTCGCGCTCGGCGATGAGCTCGTCTTCGTCGGGCTCCGGAGCGCGCAGGTAGCGGCGCTCCGCCAGAACAGCGGCGAACTGGTGTGGGTCGAGTCGGTCGGCAGCGTGCCGCCGCAGAGCGGCGAGTCGGTCACCACGGCGCCGATGTACGCGCGAGGCACGGTCTTTGTCGGGCTGGCGAACGGCGATAGCGGCGGGCAGGGGCGCATCATCGCCCTCGATGCGGCGACCGGTGAGACGCGGTGGACGTTTTTCGTCGTGCCGCGGCCGGGTCAGTTCGGGCACGAGACGTGGCCGCAAGACTCGGACACCTGGCAGCTTGGGGGCGGCGGCGTCTGGCTGGTCGGCACCGTCGATCCTGACCTGGGGGTGGTGTATTTCTCGACCGGTAATCCGGTGCCGATGTTCGGCGGGGAGATCCGGGCGGGGGACAACTTGTTCACCGCCTCCGTGCTGGCGCTCGACATGGAAACGGGGGAGCGCCGGTGGCACTACCAGGTAGTCCGGCATGATGTCTGGGATGCGGACATCGCCACGCCGCTGCTTCTGTATGAACATGACGGGGGGGTCGACGGCGAGTCGCGCAAGGCGCTGGCGGCGATGCGGGCCGACGGCTATCTCTTTGTCTTCGACCGGGAGACCGGCGAGCCGCTCGTCCCGATCGAGGACCGGGCAGTGCCGCAGGATGCGTTTCTGCACACGGCGCCGACCCAGCCGTATCCGGTAGGCGCGGAGAGCATCCTGCCCGATTGCACCTACTGGCGCGACCGGGTTCCGCCGCCATTCAAGCTCAACTGCAGCAGTTTCACCCCGCCGTCGTTCGAGCAGCAGACCGTCGTGGCGCCGGGCGTGCCGATTCCGCTGGTGCGGGTCACGCCGATGTCGTTCAGCCCGCAGACCGGCTACATCTATACGCAGGGCCGCGCGCACGTTGGGCGCGCTCGACGTTTCGAGGACCCATGGCTGTCTCGTCCGAGTGGTAATCACATCAGCCTTCCCGATGCGATCGGGATCATCGCCGCCGTCGACCCGCGGACCGGTCGGGTGGTCTGGAAGCACGAGGTCCCCAGTCCGCTGCTTGGGACCAGCGGACCGCTCACGACCGCGGGCGGCTTGATGTTTCGAGGGTCACCGGGCGGTCAGGTCGAGGCGTATGACGCGCGAACCGGTGACCGGGTCTGGGCGTTTCAGACCAGCGACGCGGGCGCGCGCATGCGGCCGGGACCGGCGGCGGCGTATGAGATAGACGGCGAGCAATTCATCGCCATTCCGATGGGACGCGAGGTCTGGGCGTTCACGCTCGACGGCGCCGTCACCGCGCGAGGCGTCGTGCCGGCTGATCCATGGGCAGATCTTGCGCCGTCTGGTCCCGCCCCGCGCGAGACCGACGAGATCGAGACGGCGACCCTCATCGAGAATCCGTCCTGGTCGGTCGGCGGCCGACGATACGACATCGATGAGCACGCATTCAACCCCGTGCGCGCCGAGGTCATCGCCGGCGCGCGGGTGCGGTTCGTCAACAACGGCGAGATCGCGCACACGGTCGCGGCGCGAGACGGCAGCTGGACCACCGAGGTCCTCGAGCCGGCGACGTGGGAGTTCGTCACGTTCGATCGTCCGGGTACGTTTACCTACCACTGTCCCGACCACCCATGGGCGATCGGCGAGATCACGGTACTGCAGCAAGGAGCAACCAATGCGCGCTGACATCCTTCGTCCCGGCGCCCGCGTCGTGGCGCGATTCGTGTTTCCCCTCGTCATGGTCGCCCTCCTCGTTGTCGTGCCGACCGGGACCGAAGTGCCGGCCGGTACTCCCGAAGAGACAGGATTGTCCGCCGATCGACTGCATCGGATCGGCCAGGTCATCCAGCGTGCCATCGATGCGAAGCAGATCTCCGGCGCCGTCACCGTCGTGGCGCGGCGCGGCCACGTCGCGCACTTCGAGGCGCACGGCCTGAAGGACATCGAAGCCAACGCCCCGATGCGGAAGGACACGATCTTTCCGATCGCATCGATGACGAAACCGCTGACTGGCGTCTCCATCATGATGCTCGTCGAAGCGGGGAAGGTCCGGCTCTCCGATCCGGTCTCGCGCTTCATTCCGGAGTTCCGCGACACGGAGGTCGCAGTGCCGAGATCGACCTCGGAGAGCGAGGAGGACAGCATTTATACGGTGCCGGCACACCGCGAGGTCACGGTACGGGATCTGATCACCCACACCTCTGGCCTGGTGAGCGGCGGCGCCGGGAGCGACGCGGCGTCGCGCATCGCGCCGCGGAAGCGAACGGACGACCTCGCGGGCTGGGTTGCCGCACTGGGAGCGGCACCGCTCGACTTCCAGCCGGGCAGTCAGTGGGCGTACAGCGGCCTCGCGGGGATCGACACACTGGGGCGCATCGTCGAAGTCGCATCAGGGTTGACCTTCGACGAATTCCTTCGGCAGCGGATCTTCGACCCGCTGGGGATGACGGATACCGCGTTCAACGTATCGGACGATCGGATGCCTCGGGTCGTGACGCTCTACCGGCGGACGCCCGACGGACTCGAGCGCCGTCCCGTGCCGGAGTGGGTCGCGACGAAGACGTTGTTCTCCGGAGGCGGTGGCCTCTGGTCGACGGCCGAAGATTATCTGCAGTTCGCCCAGATGCTCGTCAACCGCGGCGAGCTGAATGGCACCCGACTGCTTGGGTCGCGAACGGTCGATCGGATGGCCTCGAACCATGTCGGCGACCTCTATGCAAAGGCGGGTCGTACCGGCGGCCGTCCCGGGAAGGGGTTCGGACTGACCATGGAGGTCGTGCTCGACGCGGTCGAGGCCGGCGACAATCGCTCGACCGGCAGCTTCGGCTGGAGCGGCGCCTTCGGCACGACCTTCTGGGTCGACCGCAAGGAAGATCTGACCGCCATCCTGATGGTGCAGACACCGGGCGGTCCCCTGCGGGCTGACTTTCAGAATGCCGTGATGCAGGCGATCGTCGAGTAGCAGGCGAATCCACATGAGCGGACTTCAACGTCGACTCGTCACCGGGATCGTCGCCGGGGTCGTTGCCCTGACTCTGACCACGCCGGGAAGCCTGTACGGGCAAGGTCCCGACAGCGGTCGTGGCTATCCCGCACAGGACTGGACGCTCGCCGGTGGGAACTGGTCGAGCTCACGCTACTCGACCCTCGACGACATCACGACCGACACCGTCGACCGGCTCGGCGGAGCGTGGGTGACGCGTCTACAGGGCGGCGTGTCGTCACGGGCGACACCGGTCGTCAAGGACGGCGTCATGTACGTGACGGCCGGGGCCAACGTGTTCGCGTTCGACGCCCGGACTGGCGAGACGGTTTGGCGCTGGCAGGCGGACAACCCGGAGGCGGGGATGGTGCCGTCGTGGCAAGGGGTTGGTCTCGGCGACGGGCTCGTCTTCGTCGGGCTGCGGAGCGCACAGGTGGCGGCGCTCCGCCAGGAAACGGGCGAGCTCGTCTGGACCGAGTCGGTCGGCAGCGTGCCGCCGCAGCGGGGCGAGTCGGTGACGACGGCGCCGATCTATGCGCGCGGACAGGTCTTCGTGGGGTTGGCGAACGGTGATTCCGGCGGGCAGGGACGCATCATCGCGCTCGACGCGACGACCGGCGAGACGCAGTGGACGTTCTTCGTCGTGCCGCGGCCGGGAGAGCTCGGCCACGACACGTGGCCGCAAGACTCGGACGTCTGGCAGCTCGGCGGCGGCGGCGTCTGGCTCGTCGGGACGGTCGATCCCGACCTCGGGATGGTCTACTTCGCCACCGGCAACCCGGTCCCGATGTTCGGCGGTGAGATCCGAGCGGGCGACAACCTGTTTACCGCCTCGGTGCTGGCGCTCGACATGGAGACCGGCGAACGGCGCTGGCATTATCAGGTGGTCCGTCATGACATCTGGGATGCCGATATCGCCACCCCGTTGCTGCTCTATGACATCGAAGACCCGGAGGGGGGACAGCCACGCAGGGCGCTGGCGGCGATGCGGGCCGACGGCTACCTGTTCCTGTTCGATCGGGAGACCGGGGAGCCACTCGTGCCGATCGAAGAACGGCCGGTTCCGCAAGACGCGTTCCTGCACACGGCGCCGACTCAGCCTTACCCGGAGGGCGTCGAGAGCATCCTTCCCGACTGCTCCTTCTGGCGCGACCGGGTCCCGCCGCCGTACGAGCTCAGCTGCAGCTCGTTCACCCCACTGTCCTTGACTCGGCACGACATCGTGGCGCCGGGCGTGCCGATTCCGATGGTGCGGGTCACGCCGATGGCGTACAGCCCGCAGACCGGCTACATCTATGCGCAGGGCCGGGGTCATGTCGGACGCGCCCGGCGCTTCGAGGATCCCTGGATCTCGGACAACCGGCCCGCGGGCTATAACCGGCTCACGCTCCCGGAGTCGATCGGCATCCTGGCGGCCGTCGATGGACGGACCGGCGCCGTGGTCTGGAAGCACGAATTCCGCGGGGGGCGACTCGGGTTGAGTGGACCGCTCACCACCGCGGGAGGCTTGATGTTCTGGGGGTCGGCCGACGGTCAGGTCGAGGCGTATGACGCACGGACCGGTGAGCGAGTGTGGGCGTTCCAGACCAGCCCGTCGGCGGCGCGCCTGCGCCCGGGGCCGGCGGGCGCGTATGACGTCGACGGGGAGCAATTCATCGCGATCGCAATGGGCGGCGAGCTCTGGGCGTTTACGCTGGACGGCGCCGTACCCGCCCGAGGCGCGGTCGACTCCATTCTTTTGGACGACCTCGTTCGCTGGACCGGTCCACCGCCGCGGGAGGTCAGCCAGATCGAGACCGCGACGCTCCGCGACAACCCGGTCGCCTGGTCGGTGGGCGGCCGGCGGAACGCGATCGACGAGCACGCGTTCAACCCGGTACGCGCCCAGGTCACCGTCGGCGCGCGCGTGCAGTTCGTCAACAACGGCGAGTTCGCGCACACCGTCGCGGCACGAGACGGGAGCTGGACCACCCGCACCCTCGCCCCCGCGATGTCGGACTACGTCACGTTCGACCGGCCCGGCACATTCCTGTACCACTGCACGGATCACCCCTGGGCGATTGGCGAGATCACGGTAGAGCCGTGAGGCAGCGTCCCCTCGGGCACCGGCCTCTCGTGGTGTTCCTCATCGGTGGGCTCCTGCTCGCGGTCTCGGCCGCCGCACGGGGCCAGGAGCCACGCTTCGACCTCGAGGTCACGCTGGTCCGGGTCGGTGCACAGCTGGAGCGCCGCTATCAGCGGTCCCAGCGCATCGTGTCGACCGAAATGGTCTGGGTGCGGTCGTTCACCCACGACATGCAGTCGAATGGGTCACCGCGGCGGCTCGAGTTCGACCGCCGAGTGGAATGGGGCCCGGTCGAGGAGGGCGGCGTGCCCACCGTGACCGTGTTCCGGGAGCTGCTGTCGGTCAACGGGCGGGAGCCGCGCCCGCGCGACCTGGACGCGTGCCTCACGCCGCGGTCGGAGGCCGAGGATCCGCTGTCGGCGCTGCTGCCGGTGCGGCAGGTGGAGTTCGAGTTTTCCCTGCGCGAGCTGGAGCGGACCGACGGCCGGCGTGTGGCACGGCTGACCTACGTCCCCTTGGAGGAGGGCCCGGCCGAGGTCACCTGGGACGACGACTGCGTGTCGATCTCACTCGATGGCCGGTCGCGCGGCGAGGTCTGGGTCGATGTCGAGTCGGGTGACGTGCTGCGACTCGACGAGCGTTTGATGCGGCGGTTCGAGTTTCGCGAGCCCAAGGATCGCCCACGGCCACGGTCGGGGCGGATCGTGCTCGAGCGGGACGACATGAGCATTCGCTACGAGCGCGTCACCTTTAGGAATCCGGCCGAGACGCTGATGCTGCCACGCTCGATCGAGCACAGCTGGGTGCTTCAGGGGAGCGGGTTCACGCCACGCTACTATCGCATGCAGCAGTTCTCCAATCACCGCCGATTCGTGACCGACGGTCGCCTCGTGGGGGCGCCAGACACCGCCGAGCCTCGGGTCCGGTAACGGCCATGCCGACACGCTCGATCACGCGACGCCAGCTCATGGGCTGGGTCACTGCCAGCCTCGCCGCCGCCGCGTGGGCACGCGGAGCCGGCGCCGCCAGCCGGATGGCGGCGCAGCGCGACGACGTCGGTCCTCTCTCGGCCGAGGTGTTGCCGCGCGGCGTGCGGGCGCGATTCGTCTCGAATGTCAACGGGCTTCGCATGCACGTCCTCGAGGCGGGGTCGACGGCCGCGGGTCGCCCGGGCGTCCTGCTGGTCCACGGCTTTCCGGAGCTTGCCTACAGCTGGCGGAAGGTGATGCCGCGACTCGCGGCGGCCGGCTATCACGTCATCGCTCCCGACCTGCGGGGCTATGGCCGCACGGACGGCACCGACGTCAGCTACGACGACGACCTGCGCCCGTTCCGCATGCTGAACGAGGTGCGGGACATGCTCGCCCTCGTGTCGGCGTTCGGCCACCGCGACATCCACCTCGTCGGCCACGACTTCGGGTCGCTGGTGGCGTCGTGGTGCGCCGTCGCCCGGCCCGACGTCTTCCGCTCCGTCGTTCTGATGAGCGCGCCGTTCGGAGGGACGGCGACGCTGCCGTTCGACACTGCGGACGCGGGACAAGCGCCCGCGGATGCACGCCCCGTGACCGACATCAACGAGGGTCTCTCGCGGCTGACGCCGCCGCGGAAACACTACCGCCGCTTCTACGCGACCCGCGGCGCGAACGACGACATGTGGCGCGCGCCGCAGGGGGTTCACGCCTTCCTGCGCGCCTACTACCACATGAAGAGCGCCGACTGGCCTGGTAATCGGCCAGAGCCACTCCGCGAATGGTCCGCTCGCGAGTTGGCGCGGCTCCCGTACTACTACGTGATGGAGCTCGACAAAGGGATGGCGGAGACCGTGGCCGAGCAGATGCCGTCGGCCGCCGAGATCGCCGCCTGCGAGTGGTTACCGGACGACGAGCTCCGCGTCTACAGCACCGAGTACGGCCGGACCGGGTTCCAGGGTGGGCTGCAGTGGTATCGCAGCGTCACGTCGGTGTCGTCGATCTTCGCCGGTGACGGCATCAACGCCGACCTCCAGCTGTTCGCCGGGCGCACCATCGACCAGCCGTCACTCTTTATCGCCGGCAAGAGTGACTGGGGTATTCACCAGCGCCCGGGTGCGCTCGCGCGGATGCAGGCGATCGCCTGCACCGACATGCGGGACCTCCACCTCCTCGACGGCGCCGGCCATTGGGTGCAGCAGGAGCAGGCCGCGACGGTGAGTCAGTTGGTGTTGGAGTTTCTCTCCGCGGCGTAGAATGACCCCAACATTTCTGGGAGCTGACCGTGAAGCTGAAACGACTCATCGCCCTTCTTTCGATCGGGACCCTCGCTGCTTGTGGGGAGAGCCCGGCGCCTCCGAGTGAGCCGGCGGCCGAGGCCGGTGGGGTGGCTATAGTCGGGGCCCAGCTGATCGACGGCACCGGCACGGATCCGGTTGCGGACTCGGTCATCGTGATTCGAGACGGTCGTATCCAAGCCGCCGGTCCGCGAGAGACGACCGTGGTGCCAGACGGAGCCGAGGTCGTCGAGGCGACCGGGCAAACGGTGATCCCCGGCCTGGTCGATACCCACAACCACTACGGGGGCGATCTGACCGCGGTCGAGCGGGCGCTCAACGCGCAGGTCTACTACGGCGTCACCACCGCGCGGAGCATTGGGAGTGATTCCCCCGAGAAAGTGGCCGTGATGCTGGAGGCCAACGCCGGTCGGCCCGGGATGCCCCGCATGTTCACCGCCGGCCTCGGCTTCACGCATCCGGACGGCTTCAACTCGGGCGGCCGGAATGAGCCAACCACGGCAGCCGAGGCGCGGGAGATGGTCCGCGCGCAGGCCGCGCTCGGCGTCCACTTCGTCAAGATGTGGGTCAACGACGTGGCTGAGCCGAACCTCAAGATCACGCCGGAGATTCGGACGGCGATCGTCGACGAGGCGATCAGCAACGGCCTGCTTCCCGTCGCCCACATCGACGAGGAAGCCGATGGGCGGCAATTGGTGGAGGCCGGCCTCAGAGATTTCCTACACTCGACGGTCAGGACATTCGGTCCGGGCGCAGGTGTGCCGATGGACGACCCTGAGGTGTCACAGGAGTTCCTGCAACTCTGCCTCGACAACGGCGTCGTCTTCTCACCGACGTTGTCGATCAGCCAGAACAACTGGCACTTCGCCGAGCATCCGGAGTTACTGGATGACCCCGCGCTGCGCGCGGCGTTCAATCCCGACTCCCTGGCGAGATGGGACGACCCCGAGGTACGGACGAACGTCGTCGAGAGCCCCGGCTTCGAGGACCGCAAGGCGGCGTTTCGCCAGGTGCAGGCGTTCGTCAAGACGATCCATGACGCCGGCGTCCGGGTGGCCCTCGGCACCGACAGCGGAACCGGTAATGTCCCGATGGGGTGGGGGACGCACCACGAGCTCGAGCTCTACGTCGAGGCCGGGCTAACGCCGATGCAGGCGCTCGTGGCGGCCACCGCCACCGGGGCCGGCGCGATGCCGCCGGTCGGCTCGGCCGACTTCGGGACGCTCGAAGCAGGCAAGATCGCCGATCTGGTCGTGCTCGATGCCGATCCGCTCACCGACATCCGGAACACGCTCCAGATCGACCGGGTGATGCAAGCCGGCGAATGGGTCGAGCGTGACGGTCTGTTGCCGATGCCGTAGCAACCGGCCTGGTCCGGCTTGCCTTCGCGGCGTTCAGTGGGCGCGCGGCGAAGAAAGTGCTGCCTCCACTGCCTTTAGATGTTCTCTGTGTATGTCTGATGGTTCCAACTCGACGGTCTGCCGGAGAATAGTTGCCGCCTCTTCGTGTTCTCCAAGCTGAAACAGTACCCAGCCCTTGGTATCGAGAAAGTACGCATTATCGTCCCACTTGACGAGAGCTTCCTCTACCAGGGACAGCGCACGCTCGAGATTTCCCTCGTGCCGAGCGAGAATGTAGGCGAGGTTGGTCCTCGCGACCGGGTAGGACCCTCTCGTCAGTAACTCCTCGGAGTGCCGCACGGCATCATCGTAGCTACCAATTTGATCGTTCGCGAATGCCCGGTAGTAGACAATCGCATCGTCGTTGCCCGTATCGGGAGGCCGGCCGAAAGCAGCCACGGCCCTCTCGTATTCCTTGATCGAATAGAAGGCCGTCGCCAGGCTGAGGTGCCCTTCAGGCGGAAACTGAGTGCCCTGCGCCTCGATTTCGCTGACGACCTCGGCCAGCCGGAGGTGGCGTACATCGCCTGCTGATATGGCAAGTCGACGGGATCCCCATCCGAAGGATGCAGCCAGACTTTGCCAAGCGCAGCTACGTTGCGTGCATTCGGCTCATAGGTCAAGTGAATGGTCTGCGTTGGAGAATAGTGAAGCTGGCGCAAGTCCAGGTCGAAGATTCGCTCGTCGACTTGCTCAGGTAGCTCGTCTTGCCCGCCCAGCAAGATTCCAAAGGGGTCCGAAGCGTCGGGTTCCGTTGGTTGGCTCGCATCGACGAAATGATGCTGCAGCCGAAACGCCACCCGCTCCATCTTCTGTCGGGTCCAGAGAGCCCATCTGAACCTGTATTCTCCATCCATGACGCTTCCTGCACATCGTGCTGCGGAACGACGAAGAGATCATCCGGGTGTCGATGGACCAGAGCGACTACTGGCACCACCGGCGGCCATAGGCTTGGACGAGGAATAGGTGTATAAGTGGTCGTGGCTCGGGAGGCCGGAGAAGTGACCATGAGACGAACGGGCCTTTTGATAACCCTGGCATTGATGGTGATGGCTCCGGCCATGGTCGCGGCGCAAGGTCCTGACCCGCCGGTCAAGTCTGCGCACGAAGACCTGGAGCCGGGCACTCGAACCGACGACCTCGGCATCACGATTGGCATCCCCGCGAGTCACCCGGCCCGTCGCTACCCGGCGTCGCATGAGTTTCCGACCGGACCAAAGATCGGCGAGCGGCTTCCGGAATTCTCCTTGCCCAATCAGGAGGGTCGCATCGTCGACTATCACGCGGACCGGGGCGACTCGAAGTCGGTCGTCGTGTTCTATCGCTCGGCAGTGTGGTGACCGTATTGTCGAACGCAGCTGGTCGAGCTGCAAACAAACCTGGAGCTCTTCGAGGAGGCAGACATCCGCGTCTATGGCGTCAGCTATGACAGCTCGGATCAGCTTCGGACGTTCGCCGACGATTACGGTGTGAGCTACGATCTCTTGTCGGATACCGACTCGGCGGTGATCCGCAAGTTCGGGATCCTCAACACGCTGATTTCCACGGACGATCCGGAGCAAGGCGCCGGACGCAGCTTCTACGGGGTGCCGTTCCCGGGCGTCTACGTGACGGACGAGAACGGCGTGGTCACCGAGAAGTTCTTCCACCGCCACTACGGCACCCGCGAGTCGGCCGGCTCGATCCGCGACTCGGCGCTCGGCAAGATCCTCGCGCGTCACGAGACGCCGGTAGCGGAGCTCGGCACGGATCAGGTGCAGATCTCGGCCTTTCTGTCGGATTCGTCGATGAAGTTCGAGACCCAGTCGACGATCTATGTGCGCTTCGAGCTGAATGACGGTCTTCACATGTACGGCCGTCCGCTTCCCGAGGGCTACATCGCCTCCGAAGTGACGATTCCCGACACGCCCGGCCTGCGGGTCGGTGCCGCGCTGTACCCGCCGACGCACCCGAGAGCGTTCCCCGAGCTTGGTGTCACGCTCAGCGTCTACGAAGGTGTCGTCGACGTCGCGATCCCGGTCACGCCGAATGTTGAGGTGTTTCACCGGACGAACCCGGACCGGCCGGAGGTGGTCGAGGTGCCGGTGTCGGTGCTGTTCCAGGTCTGCAGCGAGACGATCTGCTACCTACCGAGGACCGAGGTTCTGTTACTGACGGTGCCGTTCGAGGCGCTCCTGGTGCCCGGCGCGTCGAGAGCGAGGTAGCGGTCGCGGGACCGGGCACAACGACATGTCCCGCGCATACCCGCGTCACGCCATTCCACTCCGCACGAGACGCATCCGGCCCCTCACGGGCATGCTCACGCTCTTGGTTGCGCTCGCGCTCCTCCCGGCCGCGGTGCGCGCCCAGGCGACCGAGCTGCCTTCGATCGAGGACAGGATCTCTGGCCTGACCGCGATGGAGGGTTTCTTCAACCTCTACTGGGACGACGGCGCCGGCGCGCTCTTCTGGGAGATCGACGACCTCGACACGGAGTTCCTATACCAAGTCTCGATGGGCTCGGGACTCGGCAGCACCCCGATCGGGATCGATCGGGGTCAGCTTCGCGGCACGTACGTGCTCGAGGCGAAGCGGATCGGTCCGCGCGTGCTCCTGATGGAACCCAATTATCGCTTCCAGGCTCGCAGCGATAACCCGACCGAGGTGCAGGCCGTACGCGACGCTTTTGCTCCGTCGGTACATTGGGGCTTCGACATCGTGGCTCGGAGCGACGACCGCGTCCTGGTGGACGCCACCGATTTCTTCCTCCGCGATGCCCGCGCCGTCGCCGCACGAGCGTCTCGTCGCGGCCGACATTCGCCGCTGGCAGGCGAGAATCGAGAACACCGTGCCCGGGGATGCGCTGCCGAACGGCGATCCGATCGGAGGAAGCCCGGGTAGCCCGTAGCCTACTTTCGAGGAGGACAGATGACTCGCCTTATCTCTGCCTTGCTGACCGCGTTCTTGGTCACCCCCGCCGCGTCGGCCGAGGTGGTTCGTATCGTCGTCGATTCTCGCGTGGACGTGGCCGCCGGCACGGCCTACGGTCTGGTCGGCCCCTATGAGAAGCTCGCCGGCATGGTCTATTTCGAGGTCGACCCCTCCAACCCGGCGAATCAGATCATCACCGACATCGCGCTCGCGCCGCAGAATGCGCGCGGCAAGGTCGAGTTCCACTCGAACTTCTTCCTGCTCAAGCCCAAGGATGTCAGCCGCGGCAACGGCGCCGTCCTCTACGAGGTGTCGAACCGCGGCGGCAAGGGAATGCTCGGCTACTTCAACAACGCTACCGGAAGCCGTGACCCCCAGACCGAGGCTGAATTGGGTGACGGGTTCCTGCTCGAGCAGGGGTTCACGCTGTTGTGGCTCGGCTGGCAGTTCGACCCGCCGATGCGCGTTGGGCAGATGCGGGTCTATCCGCCGATCGCCACTGACGACGGGAGCCCGATCACCGGGCTGGTCCGGAGTGAGGTCATTGTCACGGAGCGCACGTTTGACCGGTCTCTCGCCGACCGGAACCACATCGCTTACGCGGTCGCGGACCCGGGCGATGCGGCGAACGTGATGACGGTGCGCGACGGCGTCGGCGAGGCGAGACGGGTCGTGCCGCGCGCGCAGTGGCGCTTTGCGCGGCGCGAGGAGAACGGCACGGTCGTCGACGATCCGACACGCGTCTACCTCGAGGGTGGCTTCGAGCCGCACAAGCTCTACGACATCGTCTACGTGGCCCAAGACCCCGCCGTGGTCGGTCTCGGCCCGACCGCCGTGCGCGACATGATCGTGCAGCTGAAGTACGACGCGACGCCAGAACTCGCGCTCCAGGCCGGCGCGATTAACCGCGCCATCGCGTGGGGGGTCTCACAGAGCGGGCGTTTTCTGCGGACGCTCCTCTATCACGGCTTCAACACCGATGAGCGAAACCGGCGGGCGTTCGACGGCGTCATGGCCCATGTCGCCGGCGGGGGGCGCGGCAGCTTCAACCACCGGTTCGCGCAGCCGTCGCGCGACGGCCATCCGTTCTTGAACAAGCTCTATCCGAGCGACATCTTTCCGTTTACCGACGTCATCCAGCACGACCCCGAGACCGACATGCGCGATGGCCTCCTGGCCGCGATCCAGCCGGGGCACATGCCCAAGGTCTTCTACACGAACTCGTCGTACGAGTACTGGGGGCGGGTGGCGTCCTTGATCCACACGACGCTGGACGGGTCGGCCGACGCGCCGATTCTGGACAACGTGCGGATCTACTCCTTCGCGGGCGGGCAGCACGGTCCAGGCCGCTTCCCGCCACGGCGGACCAGCGGCCAGCAGCTGAGCAATCCGAATGACTACTCCTGGTTCCTACGGTCGCTGCTGCTGGCGATGGACCGGTGGGTCGGTGACGACGCGGCGCTGCCACCCCTCAGCGTCTACCCGCGCATTGCCGACGACGATCTCGTGCGGCCCGCCGATCTCCGGTTTCCCGATCTCCCTGGGGTCGGCCAGCCGGCCGAGCCGCATCTTGCCTATCGCGCCGTCTACGGCCCTGAATTTCGGACGAAGGGCATCGTCGCCGTGCAGCCGCCGGAGGTGCTCTCGGCGTTTCCGATCCTGGTGCCACAAGTCGACGCCGACGGCAACGAGACCGGCGGGCTGATGATGCCGGAGGTCGCCGTGCCGCTCGCCACCTACACCGGCTGGAACCTGTTTCACGCCGACTTCGGGCCGAGCGACGTGCTGTCGAGCATGCAAGGCTCCTACATCCCGTTTTCCCGAACCCAACGCGACCGCGAGCAACGCGGCGACCCGCGACCCTCCATCGAGGAACGCTACGGGGGTCGCGCCGAGTATCTGGGTCACGTCACGGAGGCGGCGCTGGCCCTCGTCGACGACCGGTACCTGCTGGCCGAGGATCTGTCGCCGATCCTGACGCAGGCGGCACGACATTGGGACTATCTGGTGGAAGGGGACGACAGCGACGAACAGCCATGAGTCGATCCCAACGGCTCGCCGTGAACCGGCGTCGGTTCATCACCTGTTTTTCGACCCTGGGTCTCGGATCGACGCTGATGCCAGGCGCGCTCGCCGCCATTGCCCAGGATGCCGAGGTGGTGACGATCGACATGATCGAGGCGGCCCAGGCGATCGCCGGCGTCTCCTTTGACGCGGCCGAGCAAGCGCGACTTCTCGCCATCTTGAACGGGCCGCGCAGTCACGTGGCGGCCCGCGAGGCGCTGCGCGCTGCCGACCTGGGCAACAGCACGCAACCCGCGATCGTCTTCAATCCCGTCCTGCCGGGGATGGCGCTGCCGCGTGAGCAACGAGCGCTCAAACGGCAGGAGCGGGACGTGTCGATGCCGGCGACGGACGAGGAGCTCGCGTTTCTTCCGGTGACGCACCTGGCCAAGCTCGTCGAGGGCGGCCAGGTCAAGCCGACCGAGATCACAAAGCTGTATCTCGACCGGCTGAAGCGGCACGATCCGGCGCTGCACTGCGTCGTCAGCCTCATCGAAGAACTGGCGCTGCGTCAGGCGCAACGGGCCGACGAGGAACTTGCCGCCGGCACCTATCGGGGGCCGTTACACGGCATCCCGTGGGGGGTGAAGGATCTGCTGGCGGTCCGGGGCACCCGGACCACGTGGGGGATGTCGGCGTACCGGGACCGGGTCATCGATACCGACGCCACCGTGTATACGCGCCTGGCGGAGGCGGGCGCGATTCTGATCGCGAAGCTCTCGACCGGGGCGTTGGCCGTCAGTGCCCGGTGGTTCGGCGGCCTCACCCGGAATCCGTGGAACACGGCACAGGACGCCGCCGGATCGTCGGCCGGGCCGGGCGCCGCGACCGCCGCCGGGCTCGTTGGCTTTTCGATCGGGACCGACACCGGCGGATCGATCATCGGGCCCTCGACCCGCAACGGGGTCACCGGCCTCCGTCCGACCTTCGGACGGGTCAGCCGCTATGGGGCGATGGCCCTGGTCTGGACGCAGGACACCATCGGGCCGATGTGCCGTTCCGCGGAGGACTGCGCCCTCGTATTCGACGCCATCTATGGGCCTGACGGACGAGACAACTCCGTGCTCGACGTCCCGTTCAACTGGGACGCGACCGCCGACGTCACGACGCTGCGAGTGGGGTGCTTACCGGCTGTCGCCGAAGACACGGCCAATGCGGAGGCGCTCCGCGTGATCCGCTCGCTGGGCGTCGACATCGTGCCGTTCGAGCTTCCAGACGTGCCGATCGAGGCGATCGACTTTCTGCGTTACGCCGAAACGGCCGCCGCCTTTGACGACGTGACTCGCGCGGGAGAGCTCACGCGTGCCGAAGAGGGTCCGGAGCAAAGCCGCCGGCCCGACGAGATTCGCAGCGCCCGGTTCACGCCTGCCGTGGAGTTCATCCAGGGCAACCGGTTCCGCATGCGGTTGATGGAACAGATGCACGACTCGATGTCGGAGCTGGATCTGTTCATCGGCAGCGATCTGAGAGTGACCAACCGCACGGGTCACCCGGCTCTCAGCGTCCCGAGCGGCTTCGTCGATGGATCACCGACCGGGCTTCACTTCACGGGGAAGCTCTTCGGGGAGCCTGAGCTTCTGCTGATCGCCCATGCGTTTCAGGGTGCGACCGGGCATCACCTGCAGCATCCCAGACGGGGATGTCCCAGTAGCTGTTGAAATTTGAAGCGGCGGCTCCTTCACTGGTCGTGCTATACGACCGGTGACTAAACCGAGGTGAAAGCCTCCCAGCAAAGGAGCCGCCATGAAGAAGCAGTCTCACACAGTCCCTCGTCGTCGCCAATCGGCATCCCCGGCGTCGCGCCACTTGCCGTTGGTTGACATCCTCATCGATGCACAGGCCGAGCTGCAGGAGCTGGTCATCGCGTCTGGCTTACGGGTGCTCGAGGCGATGCTCGAAGAAGATCGGGCTGCCGTGTGTGGCCCCCGGTATGCGCATCAGCCGGCCCGGCACGCGTATCGCGCCGGCCATGCTCCGAGCCAAGTCGTCCTGGGCGGGCATAAAGTCGCGATCCGTCGGCCCCGAGTGCGGCGCGACGGCATGGAGGTGCCGCTGCCCACGGCCCAGGCGTTCACGGACGCGGACCCGCTGAACCGGCGCGTCGTCGACCAGATGCTCATCGGCGTGGCGACCCGCCAATATGCGCGGAGTCTCGAACCGCTGGGCGCGAACATCACGACGCGGGGCACCAGCAAGAGTGCGGTCAGTCGACGCTTTGTGGCGCAGACCCAGGCGCAGCTGGACGCGTGGCGCGCGACACCGCTCGACGCGCTGGACCTGGCGGTGCTGCTGATCGATGGGGTCCAGGTCGGCGGGCACTGTATCGTGGTGGCGCTGGGCATCGACACAACGGGGACCAAACACCCGCTCGGCCTCTGGGAAGGAGCCACGGAGAATGCGACGGTCTGTCAGGGCCTGTTGACCAATCTTGCGAGTCGCGGGCTGCGCACCGACCGGAGCCTCCTGGTGATCGTCGATGGGGCGAAGGCCCTCGAGACGGCGGTGACCCAGACGTTCGGCCGGGCCGCCGTGGTGCAGCGGTGTCAAGTGCACAAGGGCCGGAACATCCTGGAGCATCTCCCCGAGGCACAACGTCCGTGGGTGAAGGCAATCCTTACCCGCGCCTACACGAACGCCACCGTCAAGACGGCGAAACGACTGCTGCAGGACCTGGCTCGCCGCTTGGACACCGACCACCCGAGTGCGGCCGCGAGCGTCCGAGAAGGCCTCGACGAGACGCTGACCGTGCTCGGCTTGGGCCTGTCGGAACGCCTCCAACGATCGCTCGCCACCACGAACGCCATCGAGAGTCTGCTCAGCCGCACGCGCCATGTGAAGCGCAATGTGAAACGCTGGCGCGGTGGGACGATGGTGCTGCGGTGGGTGGCCGCCGGCGTGCTCGAAGCCGCGAAGGGGTTCCGCCGGGTCAAAGGATGTCAAGATATGCCGGCGCTCGTCGCCGCCCTCCGGGCGCGTGACGCGCGGCTGGGTCTCGGGGAATCGTCAGCGATGGTCGCGTAGTCGTGAACCGAGCCGCCGTTGAATTTCAACAGCGCACGGGACATCCCCTCCCAGACTCTGACGAGTGTTAGCGTGCGTTTCACGAGTCCGTAGCGGGCAGGTTGTGCTCCCGTCACGCGGCCACGGTCGGGGTGTCACTTTGCACGCCATGAGGTACCCCGACCGCGCCTGCTCGTTCGAGCCCGCTCTGGATGATCTCGACGCACCCGTGATGTGCACGCTCGTGGTGGCAGGAGAGTCGATGTCGCTAGTACGATCAGGGCGCGCACGGCACGCCCCCGCCGGACACGGAGCGGAGCGAGGGGGTCCCGCGAGTGCCGGCGGCGGGGTTCGGGGCCGCAGGCCCCGTCTAAGTTAGTCGAGCGGAGGCGTCGCATCCGGTGGGCGCCGAATAGCGGTCGCCTGCTCGAAGGCGAAAGCGAGGGTGAGCAGCGTTGGCTCACTCCACTCGGCACCGATCAGCTCGATGCCGACCGGAACGCCGATGGGGGCGGACGCCGTGGGAGCGGAGAACCCCCCGGGAAACGTGATGGCGGGAAAGCCGGTCCCATTCGAGAGCACGCCGTTCCGCTCGCGCTGGGGCTCTCCGATCGGCACGACCAGACGGCGCTGGTGTGGATAGAGGATGGCATCCAGTCGGTGATCCGCCATGACGGTCATGACTGCCTGACGCAGGCGCTGGCGGCGACGGAGCCGCCGTCGGTATTCCGGATCGGTCAAGCCGTCCACGACCCGCGCATCCCCTTCGAGGCTCTCGCGGATCGCCTCGTGGAATCGACCGCGTCGGATGAACTCGCTCAAGGTTTTCACCGGCGCTCGCGGCCCCAGACCGACCAGGTATGTGTTGAAGGCGATCTTCCCTTCGAAGCGGGACACGGCGAGGTCACGCGTCAGCGCGTTGAGACCTGGGATGCCAATCTCGACGGTCGTGGTCCCCAGAGCCTCCATCTGTCCCACGGCGGTTGCGGTGACGGCGTTGACCTCTTCATGGACGGCCTCGGTGCCGAAGAAGTCGACGAGGATGCCGATGCGAGCACCCTCGAGACCCCGGCGATCGAGAGAGCTCACGTAGCTCTCCGGGATCTTGCCGAGACTAAAGGCGGTAATCGGGTCCTTCGGGTCATAGCCGGCGATCACGTCGAGCATGCGGGCGGCGTCTTCCACCGTGCGAGTGATCGGCCCGACTGCGTCCTGCGTCGTACTCAGGGGAATAACGCCGTCACGGCTGACGAGTCCGCGGGTTGGCCGGAGACCGACCAGGCTCTGCGCGGAAGCGGGCGAGCGGATGGACTGGCCGGTGTCGCTGCCCGTGCCGAGCGTGGCGAAGTTTGCAGCGATCGCCGCCCCGGTACCCCCGCTGGAGCCGCCGGGCGTGCGGGTCAGATCGTACGGGTTCTTCGTCTGACCACCGAGGGAGCTGACGGTCGTCCCTCCACGGGCGAGCTCAGTCAGATTGGTCTTCGCGATCACGAGGGCTCCGGCGGCTCGCAGCCGCGCGACGACGAAGGCGTCGTCCTCCGGCGTGGACTCGGCCAGCGTTAACGCACCACCCGTGGTTGGCAGGTCCGCCGTGTCGAAGTTGTCCTTCAAGACGAGGGGAATACAGTGCAGCGGTCCGACCGCGGACGGGTGGCGCGCGAATCTGGCGTCCATGGCCGCCGCAGTTTCGAGCGCCAGCGGATTCAGAGTGAGGATGGCGTTCAGTGCGGGCCCGTCGTCGTCGAAGGCGTCGATCCGGTTCAGGTACGCGGCTACGAGCTGCCGGCAGCTGAGCGCTCCCGAGGCAAACCCGGCGTGGATCTTGGCTACCGTCGTCTCTTCCAAGACGGACGGCGTCGCCTGGGTGCCCGAGAATCCGTACGAGAGGGCTCCCACCGCTGTAAGGAACCATGCGATGGAGCGAGCCATGACCCCGCTACGTGAACATGCCCAGGGTCTCGAACTTGCTCCCGAGCACGGTCTCCGACTTCGAGTACCCCAGGAACTTCTCGATGAGGGTGGCGTACACTCGCCGGAAGTCGGTCGTGTGCTGCAAGTTGTCCCCGAGCACGAGCTCGGTCAGGCTGGGCGGGCGGCTGTAATGACCGCCGGTGACCCCGCCGCCGAGCACGAAGGAGACGTTGGCGGTGCCATGGTCGGTGCCGAGGCCGGTGTTTTCCGGCACGCGGCGCCCGAACTCGCTGTGGACGAGCATGGCCACCTCGTCCTGCTTGCCGAGGCGCTTCATCTCCTCGAAGAACCCCCAGACCGCGTCGGAACAGTACTGTACCTGGCGATTGTGCGGGCTCTCCTGATTGACGTGCGTGTCGAACAGGCTGTTGCGGAGCCGCACGTAGTAGAGACGCGCCGGGAAGTCGTTCTCGATCAGCGCCACGACCCTGTCGAGGTCCAGCAGGCGCAGGTCTGGGTTGCGCGTGCCGTTGTAGGTCTCCCACGCCTGTTTGACGAGGGCCGACGCCTCGCGGGCGCTCTGGTTCACGTCCAACAGAAACTTGTGGACCTCGCCGCGGGCCACCTGCCCGGTGTCGAGCTTCTCCATACCCTGGCGCTGCCGGTAAAACATGTCTCGCCTGAATCCGTCCGGATCGTTGAAAACGACAGGCACGTGGTCGCGCGCTCGCACGGCCAGCGTCTGCGACGCAGCGATGTTGACCAGGTAATTGGGCGACCCCTTCGGATCCAGGGCGTCGGCGGTGCGGCCATACCACCCGTACGCTTCACCGCTGTTGGGGGCACCGGTGTGCCAGTACGAGCTGGAGGCGAAGTGGGAGAACGACGGCTGGTCGTAGCCCGCGCCATGGATGACGGCGAGATTGCCTTCTTCCCACAGCCGGTGCATCCCGACCATCGACTTCTGGAAGCCGAAGTGATCATCGACCTTGATCACGTCAGCCTCGCGGACGCCGATGGTTGGACGGTGTCGATACAGCGCGTCATCACCGTACGGGACAAAGGTGCTCAAGCCGTCGTAGCCGCCGAACCACTCGAACACCACCAAGATTTTGCCCTCGGTGGCGGCCAGCGCTTCCGACGTCGCCCCGAACAGCGGCGGCAGCGGGCTCACGCCGCCGAGGAGGCCCAGGCCGATGCCCCGGGCGCCGATCTTGAGCGCCTGGCGCCGAGACACGCCACTCATGTCGCACAGCTTTTTGCTTCGGTTTGTCATGGTGATGCACCTCTAGTCGATTTGATACTCCGGTGTGCTCATGATGATGTGGGTCACCATGCGCAGCGGGTCTTCCATATAGGTCTCGGCGCGGGCGAGGTCCGTGGTGCCGAGTTCGTCATACAGGAGCGTCACCAGCGCCCGGCGTGTGTCGTCCGACACCGGGATCCGCAGGAACCGCTCCAGCAAGGCATCGACCGCCTCGCCGGTGGTCGCCGAGCCGGAGTCGAGGACGATCTGCGTCAGGTTGATCCGGGCGGCGCCCCGCGGCGTCGGAATCAGCTTTTGCATCGCCTGGGCCCAGGCGCGGTACCCGGAGACGCGGGTGTTGAACAGTTCGTCGCGCTCCATGTTTGCCAGGTCGAAGGCGAGCATCTTGTCAGGGTCATCGTCGAGCGCGATCGCCGCACTGAAGTCAAAGCCGCGGCGCAGGCGTTCGCCGACGATGCCGTCCCCGCTCCGGGAGAGGAAGTTTGGATCCCGGAACGCGATGACGTTGGGAAACAGGTACTCGAAGGCGACGTTGCCCCGCTCCTGAAGGAGCGCCGGCGTGATCCACGACCGGCCCTGGGCCCAACCGGCGACCGACGGCGGGTTCAGTAGGTGCTGGCCCAGCGCGATCGTGGTGCTGTTGAAGTCGGGCACGCCGGGTACGTCGTCGGCGCCGAGCTGCTTCAGCATCGTGATCACGTGCTCGACCGGACCCTTGATGTGGGCGCCGTGGCTCGCCTCGCTGTAGAAGTCCCGCGACAAAAAGATCCTCGTCAACAGCGGCCGCAGCTCGTAGTCGTGGTCTCGCAGCACGGCGCCGAGCTCAGCCGTCAGTGCCGGCGACAAATCCTCGCGCACGAAGAAGCGGTACAGTTTCGCCGCGATGTAGTCGGCCGTCACCGGCTGCTCGAGGATGATCTCGAGCACGTCGACGCCGTCGAAGTTCCCGGTACCTCCCAGAAACGTCTTGGACTCGTCATCGTGCAGCGCGGTGTTGACGACGAAGTCGAGGTTCTCGAAGTTCCAGCCGGTGAAGGCACGGGCGCCCTCGCGGACGTCCTGCTCTGTGTAGTTGCCGACGCCCATCGAGAACAGCTCCATCACCTCGCGGGCGAAGTTCTCGTTGGCGGCTCCCTTCACGTTCACCCCGGCATCCAGGTAGTAGAGCATTCCTGGATCCTTCGCGACCGCCACCAGCAAGTCGCCGAAGTTGCCGGCCGCATGACGCTCGAACAGATCGATCTGCCCCAGCATCTTGCGGTAGTCGCGGACCTTGTTCTGGGCGGTGGCGAAATGCCCGTGCCAGAAAAGCGCCAGCTTCTCCTGGAGCGGCCGGTTGGTGTCGAGCATCCGTTCGGCCCACCAGTACCCGACCCGGCGGGTCTCGAGCTGGGTGGCCCGCAGCCAGTAGAAGAAGCGGTCGGAGACCGGCTGCATGTGGCGGTTGACGTGGTCGGGTTTGACCCGGACGCCCATGCTCTCGCCTTGCTTCATCGCCAGCTCGGTGGCGGCCGGTCGGCTCGGTGGAAAATGCATCAACGACTCATCCCAGAAGCCGGAATGCACGAACGGCGGCAGGTGGTCGTTCGAGAGGTCGTCGTAGTGCACGAGGGAGCGGACCGCCTGCTCGGCGGTCATGTCCGCCAGCTTCTGGATCTCCTCCGGGGTGCCGCTGAAGCCGGCGCGGCCCAGCAGATGCTCGGCGCGGTCGTAGCTCCAGTCGGCGGCCGTGATCGGGGTCAGCTCCCCCGTCCATGAGGCGGGTCCCGGCGCCTGGCCCATCAGGTGTGCCGAACCGGCGTGACCGGTGAGGGCAAGGGCCGCCACGGCACCAGCCACTGTTGCCCAACGGTGGCGTCGAGTCGTCATGAGTGGGTCCCCTTCATTATCAGTACCGTTATACACCGAGCCCGTCCGGCGCGGCCGAGTTTCTTCCTTGTGTATTCTGCGCTTGTTTGCACACTCTCCAGCCGTTCGTGCCTGACCTCACCTTGCCTTGCCTCACCAGGTGGCATAATCAGCCCAGTGTTCCTACCATCGCTCCGGCCGGTCATCGCCGCGATCACGACGACACTGTCCATCCTGCTGCTGTCGGTCGGCGTGGCGACGGCACAGAATGAAGAGTGGACCCGTCTCTGGCATGGCGTTATGCCAGAGGACGACAAGGCATTCTCGGTGTTGTGGGCGGACGAGAGTCTCTTCGTTTCTGGATTTACCAACATCAATACACAGGGGCGCACTGACGATGGTGCCCTCGTGTTGATCTATACCTCGGACGGCGTGTTGGAATTTACCGTCACCCACGACGTTGACGGGGGCGGGGGCAACGATGTGGCCTCAGGCTTTGCTCTCTCCCCCGATGCGGAGAGCCTGTGCCTCGTTGGGGGCACGCCGGCGACCGACCAGACGAGTGACGCGTGGATCGTCAAATACGCGGAAGAGGGCGAGGTCTGGCCCCGTCGTTTTAACGGCGCCGACAACGACTGGGACACCACGCATGGAGTCGCCCTCTCACCGGACGGCGCACGCGTCTACGTCGCTGGCCACACGACGTTGTCCGAGCAGGGAAGGAACGTCTGGGTACGCAAGTGCACCGCAGACGGCGACACGGTGTGGACTCGAACGTACGACCGCGGCGCTACCGGCCCCCCCTCGCTCTTGGTCGATCTTGAGCTCCAGCAAGGTGGCGACGACGCGTTGAGCATCGTGGCGGCACCGGACGGGCACGTCTATGTGGCTGGCTACGTGACTGGTGGCAACGGCCGAAGTGATATCTGGATTCGCAAATACACCCCAGAGGGCGCGGGCTCTGGACCCGCACCGTTGACGGTCTCGATCTTGGTGCGGATGGCGCCTTCGGGTTGGCCCTGTCGCCAGACGGAGAGAGCCTCTTTGTCGCCGGCTACACAACCACCGGGCCAGACAACCAAGACGCATGGGTGGCACAGTACTCGGCTGACGTCGAACTCGTGGTCGAACACGTCTGACGTCGGTGAGGGGCGTGCCGACATCGCGACCGGCATTGCCGTCTCCGGTACTGGCAAGAGCCTCTATGTAGTCGGGTGTGTCGCACAGGAACGGGACGACATCGCCATCTGGGTACGCAAATACTCGTCGGACGGCACTGCGCAGTGGACAGACACATACGATGGGCCGGGGAACGAGAAGGATTGCGGCATGGCCATTGCGGCGGCAGAGGACGGTGGGGTCTACGCGGCGGGATCGGCGACCATTAGTGGTGAGGGTGCCGACGTCTGGATCCGCAAGTGCTCAGAATCCTCGACGCCGTCAGGGCCGGCCACGCAGACGATGACCGCGATGCCGGTCGGATCCAGCGGCGGTCACGTTCATGTCCCAGTACGACCAGGGCGACAACGGCCTTGATATCGGAATGACGACCGGTGGCCGCTTCTTCAGTATTGGCGACGGGGTCGTCACCGTGGTCGAGCTGAACACCGGACAGGGGCTCCCAGGCACAAACTACCGTGTTCAGATGGAGCACACCGCGACACTCGGCTCCGAGTATCACTTCGAGATCGACGGCACGGTGTTCGACCAGGATCAGCGAGACAATGTCTTCGTAGCTGTCGGCGACAACGTTAGTGTGGGCCAGCACATTGCCAATTTCCTGTCTCAGGATGACGACGCACACGTGCACTTCGGGATCTACCAACTGGGGGAGGCGGGCGTCGTCCGGTGTCCAGTCGACTATTTCTCGCCCGAAGTAGCGACGCAACTTGAGAACCTGTACGACGACTTGGTCAATGTAGAGAAACGGTCTTCGCAACCAGATCTTTGTCCAGAATCAAGCCCGTAGTGGAGAGCTCGCCTTGACGACACCTATGAGATCGACGGCGTGGCCGACGTGGTGCGCGGCGGCGGCGCTCGTCGTGGGGCTCGGCGCGGTTTCCGTCGATGCGGACGACTGGGCGCAATGGCGCGGGCTCGACCGGTTGGGCGTTTGGCACGAAGACGGCATCATCGAGTCGTTTCCCGCCGACGGGCTCACCGTGACCTGGCGGACCCCACTTCGCTCAGGCTATGCAGGTCCCGCCGTGGCCGACGGTCGGGTGTTCGTGGTCGATTGGCTGGAGGACCCGGCGTCGCGGACGCTCGACGGCACCGAACGTGCGATCGCGCTCGACGAAGCAACCGGCGCGGTACTCTGGACCCATGAGTGGCAGACGAGCTACCGCATGATGATGGCGTCCTATGCGGTCGGTCCTCGCGCCACGCCGACCGTGGACGCCAATCGCGTCTACGTGGTCGGGGCCACCGGGCGTCTGTTCTGTCTCGATGTGGAGACCGGCGACGTCATCTGGAGCAAGGACTACGTTGCCGAGTACGACACCAGCGTACCGACGTGGGGGATCGCCAGCGCCCCGCTCGTCGACGGCGACAAGTTGATCACCGTGGTGGGCGGTGAGCCAGATGCGCTCGTGGTGGCGTTCGATAAGCAGACCGGTGATGAGATCTGGCGTGCCGTGCCGGTGGTTGGTGAGATGGGCTATGGCCAGCCGGTCATTTATGAGGCGGGTGGCGTGCGCCAACTGATCGTCTGGCACGCCGCGGCGCTCGTCTCGCTCGACCCGAACACGGGGAATGTCTACTGGAGTCAGGAATGGGAAGCCGGCTCCGGCCTCTCGGTGGCGACGCCGGTCCGGAGCGGTGACTACCTCTTGGTGTCGCAGTTCTATAACGGCTCGCTGATGATGCGGCTCAGTCAGGACCGTCCGACGGCCTCAATGCTCTGGCAGGGCAGGAGTCGCAGTGAGCTACCGGATCAGACCGACGGGTTGCACGCGCTGATCACCACGCCGCTGATCATCGGTGACTACATCTACGGCGTAGGCAGCTATGGGGAGCTGCGCGGCCTGGATGCACGGACCGGCGAGCGGCTGTGGATGAGTGACCAAATGACGGCCCAGGCCCGCTGGGGCGCCGCGTTCCTGGTACGGCACGAAGATCAGTACTTCGTCAACAACGACGAGGGGTACTTGATCATCGCGCAGTTTACGCCGGACGGCTACGTGGAGCTCGATCGGACACGATTGATTGCCGCCGACGGTAGCTCGGGGGCGGCCGTGCGTGGCCGTCCCGCTCGATTCGAACGTCGCATCAACTGGTCGCATCCGGCCTACGCCAACAAGCACATCGTGCATCGAAACAACAGCGAGATCATTCGCGCCTCCTTGGACGCGAACGACTACTAATCGCGCGGAGCTCGGTGAGCGCTATCTCGAGCCTTGCTGCGAGGCGTCGTCCGCCGCCTGCCTCTCCAGGTTGCGGGTGATCTCGAGAAGGTGGCGGAGGTCGTGGTTGCCTTCGTGGCACGCATACTCGAACATCGGGCCTTCCGTCCTCAGCATCGGAACCTCCACGCTCCACGGAACCGCCCAGGTGGCCGGATCCTCGACCGTGAACCTGTAGCGGATTTGGTCCTCGGCGACGCGGGTGAAGCGTTCCACCATCCGAAGCTCGGCGCTCGCGCCCTGGAAGCGTCGCTTGTCGTTGAAGTTCCTCGACTCGACCACCAGGGTGTCGCCTTCCCAGCGGCCGCGGGAGTCTCCCGGGAACTGTCGGATCGTGTCGGGGATGTAGGGACGGTCGCTCAGCGGAATGATGCGTGGGACGTTGTTGCTCATCTCGGTGAAGACCACGACATAGTCGCGTGACTGGAGAATTTGATGAATGTCGTTGTAGGCCGGCGGTAGCATCGGCGGACCGTTGTGCCCGTAGACGATGCACCGTTCGCCCAGGGGCCGGGTCTCGTAGCCGTAGAAGGCTCCACGTTCCTGTCTCGCGGCGCGGGCCGCGGCCGTTCGTTCCCGAGCTTCCGGGGTTAGGGGCGGGACCTGCCCATCGGCCGGCTCCGTGACCAGCGAGGTGCGCCGGCTCGGCAGTCCCTTGGGAGTGTCCGTGGCGAGCCAGATCGCGTTGTCGTAGTGGACATACTCGGCGTCCCGGTTGGTTTGATAGAGCGCCGTCTCCCTCGCTGCGGCGTCTTCGAGATTGATGGAGCTCCGCGCCAGGGGGTCGACCCCGTCGGCAGTGAGCTGCGCCTGCAGCGCCGACCACTCTTCCTCGGTGTAGAACGCCTTGTTGCCCAGATATTCTGGACGTTCGAGCGGGGTGAAGGTCTGCGTGGACCAGTATCCCTGCAGGTCCGGCTGGCCGTCCGGGGTGCGGGGAGGAGTCCAGTCGCCCGCGGTGGCCTGTCCCGCGGCAGGCAGCGGTGCGAACAACGCGACCGCGAGCACGGTCAGCAACGCCAGTCGAAATCGATAATTCACCTGAAACCTCCAGGGGTGCGATTCTACGACCACGACTCCTTGCTACGTTAGACGGCTGACTCGCTTTGGGTAACTGTAATCGCGCTGACGAGGACGCCGAACGCCCGCCCCGTGCATATAATTGCGACACCTCATCATGCGAACACGCGGGTGGTAGTGGTGCCACCGGCCTCTCCTGGACACGGAGGAAGATATGAGAATCGTTATGCTCTGCGTTTTGCTCGGGTGCATCCTGTTCAGCAGCGGTCAGCCGACCCACGCGGCCACGGTGCTCTTCAACGGCAGGAATTTGGACGGTTGGGAAATCGTCAACGACGGCCAGTTCTCGGTCGAAGACGGCGTGCTCATAATCAATCGCGGCACCGGGTGGTTGCGTTCGGTCGACACGTTTGGTGACTTCGTGCTCACGATGGAATTTCGCTTCCTGGAAGAGGGAGCGAACAGCGGTATTTTTGTCCGGACCGGTCCGACCAGCAATGACGATGAGAACGGGTGGCCGAACGATGGCTATCAGGTGCAATGCATGGACACGCTCACCGGCACCCCGCTCGCCCATCTGATCCCGTACGGCGCTCCGCCGTTCGAGCATCAATCCGATATCGAAGCGTTGAAGCGAGCCTATAAACCTGCGGGCGAATGGCACACCTACGAAATCAGGGCCGAGGGGGAGAACCTGTCGGTTCACCTCAACGGTGTACTGATTACGACGGCGACGAGCATCAAGAATTTGACAGGGCACATTGGCATTCAGGGCGAGCTGGGCTTGCTGGAGTTCCGCAAGATCGAAGTCGACGAAATATAAGCTCGATGCTGGCTGATGCGCGACTGGCCGCGTTTATTGCGACGGCCAAGCCCGAGGGAGGCCCGGCACTTCTACGAAGAGACGCTCGGGCTTCGAGTCGTCGCCGATTCTCGGTTCGCGCTGGTTTTCGTCAGGGCGTACCGATGGGTGGCGATCTGAGCGCCGCGCCGGCGGGCGAGACGCCGACGTTCATGATGGCCGCCCTTAAGGATCCGGACGGCGCCAATCTGGACCGGGTGCAGATCATCAAGGGCTGGCGAGACGTCGACGGCGAGCTCCACGAGCACATCTACAACGTGGCGGTCTCCGATGGCCGCACCGTCGGGCCGGACGGCTCGGTCGAACCGGTCGGGTCGACGTTCTACTACGTTCGCGTGCTCGAGATCCCAACCCCCCGATGGACCGCCTACGACGCCAAGTACTTCGGCACTGAGGGCATCCCGGAAGAGGTGCCAGTGGTCTCGCAAGAGCGGGTCTATACGTCTCCGATCTGGCACACGCCGTCTAGCGGTGGGCGATGACGAACGTGCCGTCGCAGCTAAGATCGGGGAAGGCCGAAGACCAGACCGGTACCAGCACGTACGGAGGGCTGGCGAGACTTGGAGTGATACTCATGGGGCTGTCGCTGGCCCTCTGGGTCGTGCTGCCCCTCGTATCGTTCCTGCCGATGACCGCGACGGGGAAGGCTGGCTTCGCCGGCATCCAGATCATCGTGGCGGAGGTCGCGTTCTGGGGCGGGGCTGCCCTGGCCGGGCCAACCGCCGCTCGTCGGATGAAGTCGTGGTGGCGGTCCACGCGGGCTGACGATACGACGTGACTGGGCGGGCCACGACCGTCAGAACCTCTTCGACCGTTCCCGTCCGTTCAGACTTGCCCACGCCGGGACGGAGGCACCCATCCTTCCGGCGCCTCAGGCCATACCTCGTCGGGACTCGCCGGGCCGGACTGTTCGCGCCCGAGTCGCTCCGCGTCGATGGTCGCCACAATGAAGTTCTCCGGTGCGACGGGATTGTGCGCCAACCGTCTCAGCATGGCGAGCATGCCCCGCAGGCGTCATCGCGTCCGAGAACGGTCCCTGCAAGAGCTGCTCGGGCGACATGGCCCGGAGCGGCGTTTCCTGCTTCAGGTGCTCGGATAGGTTTGTCAGCATCTCGTGAAACCGGGCACCTCGGCATCGAATAAGGGCAGCGGCTCCGGTCGGTATTGGCCCCCCTATGAAGAAGGTTCGCGCGTAGCCGAGCACACACCGAACCAACCACCCACAACCGAGTCCCTCTCGGTAGAATGGCCGTGATTCTGCGTCGCACCATTTATAGATAGATGCGCCTCACCATCGGCGACCGCCTCGGGCACTACGACGTGACCGCCCTCATCGGTGAGGGAGGTATGGGGCAGGTGTATCGGGCCACCGACACACAGCTCGACCGCGACGTCGCGCTTAAAGTGCTCCTCGAGGCGTTCGCGTCTGACCCCGAGCGGCTGGCCCGCTTTGAGCGCGAAGCCAAAGTGCTCGCCTCGCTGAACCATCCGAACATCACGGGCATCCACGGCCTGGGGGAGTCTGAAGGCGTCAAGGCGCTGGTCCTCGAACTCGTCGAAGGACCGACGCTGGCGGATCGCGTCGCGCAGGGTCCGATCCCGCTCGAGGATGCGCTCCCTATCGCCCGCCAAATCGCGGAAACCCTCGAAGCGGCGCATGAGCAGGGGATCATTTACCGTGATCTGAAACCGGCCAACATCAAGCTGCGGCCGGACGGCACGGTGAAAGTGTTGGACTTTGGATTGGCAAAGGCGTTTCAGCCTGACGCGAGCGATCCGAACGTTGCTGCATCACCAACCATTTCCCCGACGGCCGCAGCAACACAGACGGGGATGGTGATCGGGACTGCCGCCTATATGTCCCCCGAGCAGGCGAAAGGGAAAGTCGTCGACAAGCGGGCGGATATCTGGGCGTTCGGCTGTGTCCTCTACGAGATGCTGACCGGCGCGAGGGTTGTTTGCCGGCGACGATATCTCCGACACGTTGGCGTATGTCCTCACGAAGGAGATCGACTGGGCCACGGTGCCCGCCACGACGCCCGCAACCCTCCGTCATCTGTTGCGGCGGTGTCTCGAGCGCGATCCAAGGCGTCGCCTTCGGGATATCGGCGATGTACGGCTTGAGCTAGAAGACCCGCAAGCGACGCCAGCGACGAAGCCTACCGACGCGGCGCCCTTCACAAGGTATCGATTCTCGGCGGCCCGGCGGTGACGCTGGCCGAGTTCGCGTACGCCGTTGTCGGCGTCAGCTGGGGGACCGACGACCAGATCGTCTTCGGCACGTTTGGCGGGGGGCTGTTTCGCGTTGGCGCCAGGGGTGGAGAGCCGGAGGATTTGACGACCCCGGATGCCGGGACCCGCCACTATTGGCCCTCCGTCATCCATCCCCGACGCAAACGCCGTGCTGTTCGTTACGGGAGACGGGCCACCGCTCACCACGGGGCAGCTCGCCGTGCTCGACCTCGACACAGGGGAGGTGACGCGGCTTGGGCTTGCGGGGTTGAGTCCTCACTACGTTCCGACGGGGCATCTCGTCTATGCCGCCAAGGATGGCTCGGTGCGTGCCGTGCCGTTCGACGTCGGGTCACTTGAAGTCACGGGCAACCCCGTTCCACTCGTGGAAGGGGTCTCGGTCAAGGGCAGCGGGGCCGCCAACTTCGCCGTCTCCGACAACGGGCGATTGGTCTATGCCCTCGGCACGGCGGTCTTTAGCACTGAAGCCAGATCGCTGGCCTGGGTTGACCGCGACGGCGCCGCCGAGGCGATCGAGACGATCCCGGCCAGCACATTCGACGGCCCACGCTTGTCGCCAGACGGCTCACATGTGCTGGTCCGCGCCGAACGGCGATCTTCGTATCTACGAGCTCGACAACGGCCGTGAGAGCCGTGTGACCACCGACGGACAGGCGGGGAACTACGGAGAGTGGCACCCGAACGGCTCGGAGGTCGTGTACACCAGGGACGAGGGGACCGATTCGACTGTCTGGCGTCGACCGGCCGACGGGAGCGGGGTTGGCCGGCAGCTCGTTCAGCTGGACGGCGGCGTCCACGTCGAGGCCTGGTCGCCGGACGGCGAGACCCTGGCGATCCATCATCACGTGGGACCAGCCGGGGCCGATCTCCTCGTGCTCCCTCTCGACGGGTCGGACCTGACCCCTCAGGGCTTTCTCGAGGGAGAGTTTTTGGACATAGCGGGCACCTTCTCGCCCGATGGCCACTATGTGGCCTATGTCTCGGACGAGAGCGGACAGCTGGAGGTGTATATCCGCTCATTTCCAGAACCGGGCGGACAGCGCCCGCTGTCGGTCGGCGGTGGGGCCGAGCCGTTGTGGGCCCCCAACGGGGAGCTGTTCTACATACGGGCGAGCGATGCGATGATGATGGCCGTCACCGTGGCGACCGATCCAACATTGACCATCGGATCACCCACCGAGCTGTTTCAGCGAGCCCCGCGCCTCGGCGCGCAACGCCGACGGTACGACGTGACCGCTGACGGCCAGCGATTCCTCTTGCCGACCAACCAGCTCCGCTTGGGAGACGGCGACTCCGACGGGTCGGACCAGGCGCCCGCGCAAGAGGCGCGGGAGATCACCGTCGTCCTGAACTGGTTCGAGGAGCTGCACCAGCGGGTGCCAATTCCCTAGCCATGTCACTCGTGTAACCTACACTCCAATCGAAAAGGAGATAAACATGAAAAGAATTACTTTTGCCCTCCTCGTCTGCCTTAGTGTTAGTGGCGTGGCGAGTGCCCAGGACGCCCCGCCGCCGCCCTGCGGCGCGGCCGGCAGCCTGCCATCCGAGCTCTCGGGCAACGTCGCGGCCGATTCTCGCTGCTTCGAGCTGCGTATGTATACGGCCGAGCCGGCGCGTGACGGCATGGGTGGTATCGATAATCTGCATCAACGCTTCCGTGAGGGCGAGGTCGCGCTCTTCGAGAAACATGGTGCGGAAATCGTCGCAGTCTGGCAGCGTCTCGATAATCCAAACACGCTGGTGTGGATGTTGGCCTATCGCGACCGTGCTCACCGGGAACAGGTCTTTGCCGACTTCCGCGCGGATCCGGATTGGACCGCGCTCAGAGCGAAATACGACGTGCCGCTCGACATCGAGGCCTACATGATGAGCGCATCCGATTACTCGGCGCTCAAGTAGCCGGCTGGCGGCGGCGCAAGATCCAAGGATCCGATTCGTGAAAGATGCACTGGTGGGCGTTCGCGCTCACGGTTGCGACAATGTGTGCGTGTGTGGAGCCGTCGTCCCCGCGGAGGCGGTGCCCGAGCCGATGCCCGTCGCCACCGGCCTGTAGGCCTCGGTCACGGCCGGCGTGGGGCCCGGCATCCTCTGCCAGCTCGATTGGGTGGTTGCCAAGGAGCGGGGGTTCTTTGCCGATGAAGGACTCGATGTTGAGTTTCTGGACACGGACTATACGGCAGCCAATACGGTCACTGGGGTAGGCCCGAATGGTCCTGAGCTCACGGACGTTGGTGTGGTCGAATACCCGGCTTTGCCGTGCTTGGCGTCCCGTGTCGACAACTACTACGTGGTGGCGGGGGAGCACTCGGGATGTCGACAGCTGGTGGTTCGGGCTGATTCGCCCATAAACACATTGGAGGAGCTTGGCGGCGCCAGGGTGGCCATTGATGGCGCGACAGCTACGGCCATGTGGGACTATTTGGTGCGGACCGTGAACCCAGAGACGGAAGGTCTACGGTGAGAAGTGGGTGCCGGTCCGGAAGCGATCGCCGATCTCTTGCGGGAGGGACGCGTCGACGCGGCGGTCTTGGTGGGTCCGTGGGATGAAGAGCTGATCGCGGCCGGCGTGGCTCGCCGTGTCGCCAGCAATACCTCGACCGAGCCCGTGAGGAATTGGTATTGCTGCATGCTGGCGGTGAAGAGTGATCTCCAGGAGACGCTGCCGGGTCTTGGCCCCGCTCTGACGCGGGCGATCCGCCGAGGGGCGCAGTCATTCAGGAGGATGCGGCGGCGGCCGTTCGGTTAGGTATCGAAGTGGGGCATCTCAGGGCCGACATCGACCAGGAGATGGCGGCGAGGCTCCTGAGCGGGTATGTGTGGACGGCGACGAACCGCATCGAGGAGGACCTTGAAGCCCACTTCGACCTTCTCGCGGAGTCCGGTGAGATACCGCCGGGAACGTCCAGTCGTGACCTTGTGGATCGCATCTATAGAAGCGGTGAGCAGTAGATTAGACAGGTCACTAGGCGCCCACATGGACAAGAGACGCGACCCACGCGCCGGCGTCAGCTTCCCGGTGGATGTGCTGAATTTCAGTGCGCGCACGCGCGACGAGGAACGCTTCGTCGACGTCGACGTCGGTGCCGGCGGCGCATGCTTGGAGCTGAGCGGCAGCTATGAGATCGGCAGCCCGCTCCGCCTCGTCTTCAACTTGCCGTCGACGCCCGGGGAGATTACCTGCACGGGCATCGTCCGTGACCGCCTGCCCAAGGGGGTCCGCGTCGAGTTCTTGCGGCTCGAGCCAGAGGATCAACACCGCATCAGTGAGTTCGTCACGCGCGACCTGAGCGAGTGATTATGAGTACGCGTCTGACCCACGTTGGTCTCGCCGGCCTGTTGCTGATCCTGGGTGGTGCCTGTGGGGCGTCGGCCGAGGTCATGCGATGGCAGGTCGACGGCGAGACGCGCGAAGCCATCGTCTACGCCCCGGCGGCGCCACCAGGAGGGGAAGGAGTCCCGCTGGTCTTGTCGTTCCACGGGTTCGGCGACAACATGCAGAACTTTCAGCATACGGATATGCACGTGGCGTGGCCCGACGCGATCGTCGTGTACTTCCAGGGCGTTGAGACTCGCCGCGGCCTTCCCGGCTGGCAGGTGGAGCGAGGTGGCGGCGACCGAGACCTGAAGCTCGTCGACGTGGCACTCGCGTCGTTGCGAGAAACGTATGACGTCGACGCCGATCGCATCTACGCGACCGGTTTCTCGAACGGTGGGATGTTTACCTACCTGCTATGGGCGGAGCGGTCCGGCGTATTCGCCGCCTACGCGCCGGTGGCAGCCCGCCTCCGTCCCTCGGTTCGGCCCGAGCAGCCGAGGCCCATTTTACACGTGGCCGGAGAGCGCGATCAGCTCGTGCGCTTTTCGGATCAAGACGCCGCGATCGCGGTCGCCATCGAGGTGAACGGCGTGGGCACGACGACGACGCCCTGTGGGGAGGGCTGCACGGTCTACGGGCCCGGCACGCCCGCACCGGTCATGACCTGGATCCATCCGGGCGCCCACGTCTATCCGCGTGGCACCAGCGAGCGGATCGTCTCCTTTTTTCGGGATCATTCCCGCACCCGCTGATCGACGCAGGTCCGGCGATTCACATATCGACGCCGTAGGCGCCGACCTCAACGCCGAAGCCTTGCTGGTGTGCGGGGTCACCGGGATGTGTCGTTCGAACGACCTCGCCCCGGCACTGCACCTGGACCCCGCGACCTTCTCGACGAAGGCGCGGCAGCTGGATATCGACAGAAGGATGAGCACTCAGAACGGCGTGTTCCGTCGTCGTCAAAATCGTGTCGATGCGCAGGCCAGACCGACTCAAGTTGCGCAGGACTCCTTCCTCCCAACTATTGGTATCTGGCAGACGAAACTGCACAGGCATACCCAACCGGTATCAGAGCTTTTGGACCTGGCTATCTTTCGGTCTCGACTCAAGCACCGGCTCAGCGTGCAAGGCCGGATCGCTCAGGACCAGTGAGACGGCGTGAGTGCTCTTGACCGTCAGGTTCAGCGCCTGGTCGATGATTTGCATGAACGCGCCCCGTCGAAAGGGCATTTCCAGACACGGACGGCCGGATCCCTGCAACCCGTTGCGCACCGCTGGACTCGACTCCGCGTCCGCTGAAACGTACAGAATCTTCATCCGCGGCACAGACCCTGACAACGGAAGCGAGCGGTTTCCTGCCGTGAACTTTGAACCGGCTGACGCCCCAGCGGTATCGCCGCTTTTGCATGTGACCCTGGACGATCCGCCCACCTTGCTCATTCACGGAGATCAGGACGGTCTGGTGAACATCAGCCACAGCCACCGGATGTACGAGGCGCTCCATGAGCATCGCGTCGAGAGCAAGCTCATCATCATCGAGGGGGCTGAACACGGTTTTCGCGGAGCCGAGGCGGAACAAGTCACGGCAGCCATGGTGGATTGGTTCGAGGTGCACCTGTCGGCAGACAACTGAGTCGTCGGGGACCGTGAAGGAGCCTCGCGCCATGCGGGGCAATGACGCGGGAGTAGTGCGGCTTCGGGGGCGGCCAACCTGCGTTGAAGGAGAGGTGGGTTCCCCAATAGGCCTTGTCTAGTAGAGATAGGCGAAGCAGTAGTAAATCCAGACAACGCCGGCAATGACACTTATGAGGCCGCGCGCACGTAAGGCCGAAGTCCCGACCATGTCGAGGAAGCGGACGGGAAGACCTGGCGCGATCATCAGCACGATCGTCGCAAAAGCTGTGCCTATTCCTAGGCAATAAACGACTGAGGGAAATGTCCCCTCGACATTCTGAGCCGACAAGAACATTGCTATTCCTACAGCGCCCACGAACGCAGCGAACATCCTGACGACTGTCGGACGCGACTTGAAAAACTGGACTGTTTCGGCTGGCGCAAAAATGATTGGACTGCGGGCGGCAATGAAGACCAAACTCCATAGTACGCTTGCAATAAATAGAATCCGCATGATGGACTCCTTTGGGACGTCCGCTCTAGGTCTAGTGTCCCATAGCAGGCACAGTCGACGAGGGTGCCGCGGAGGAACGGATTTCCTTTGCTCGCCCGTGTCGGTGCCGACTCGAGCCAGATCGTCGGTCGCCTTCAAACGCGCCGAGATGCCGGCCGAGCCGTAGTGAACCGCCGCGTTGGGACCGATTCCCGCGGCCTCCAGAGTACGCTAACCGCCCAACCTTCATCCAGACGCTCGCCGTGCCAGTGTGGCATCGCCGTGTGCGGAGAGATGGCGATCTCGTCGCCGGGGAGACGGTCCAGCGTCGGAGCGAGGGCACCGCCTTGCCAGCGCGGCGGTGCCGGCAGGTTCTGAAGCGGCTGCTTGTCGGGCCGGACGAACGCTGCCTCCCCGGTTGCGCCGACTCGAACCGTGAACCCCTCCTCGTGCACGGCGCGATGGTGACGCCGGCACAGCAACACCAAGTTGTCCAGCTTCGTCGGCCCGCCGTTGGCCCAATGGCGTACGTGGTGCGCATCGCAGTGCCCGGCCGAACAGCCCGGGAACCGACAATGGCGGTCGCGCGTCGTTAGCGCGCGCCTGAGCGCCGGTGAGATGGTCCGGGTCTTTCGCCCGATGTTCAGGATCTGGCCACTGGCACCGTGGCGCATGGTGAGAGTCGCTGCGTCACACGCAAGACGCCGGGACGTTTCCGCGGAAACGCCGGCGCCATCCTCGAGGGCGCGCCGGAGAACCGCCCCCACCTCGGGTGACAGCCGGCCGCGAATGACCACCATCCCGTCGTCATCGATCCAGGTCTGAAGCTGCCGGGTCCGATGGCGCCGTTTTTCATCAGCTGCCTCGGCGCCGCGATCGGTCTGGCGCCAGACACGCATGATCCGTTCGACATGAGCCGCCGTCCCGCACCGGGCGACGTCGAGGAGCGTGTGTTCGTTCGCAGAGGTCGCCACGCGTGTGATCGCGCGCGCCTTCGAATACGAGATCTCGCCGCACTTCCGGAACCCGTTGTTCCATCCGCCACGCTCGTCGAACTCGCGAATGAGAACGAGCAGCTCGTAGGTCACGGCGTCGATGCGGGACGACAGTTCAGTAATCGCGTGACCCGGACTCTGTATCGCGGAAAACGATGGCGGGCACTGCATAGACCGAACATAACACCCCGTGTTTCAGGGTCTTGTGGCTGGTGAGGACGGGAGAAACGACGCCCACGGCAGAACGTCTGTCTGACTCCGCGAGAAGTCGCACTGGGGAAACGGCCAGGCCGTGAGGACCGGCCGTCCATCACGATCCCGGACGCCAGACCAACCGCTCCGGGAAAGCTGTTAAGACCTTTTTTCAGGGAATCCGAAATGGAGGGACTGAAACGAAGACCTGTCTCGCCAATGGCAGGAGGCGTCAGTCGCGAAAGTTCGTGAACTGCAACGGCATATCGACCTTTGCTTCCTTGAGGAAAGTAATCACTTCCTGCAGCAGGTCGCGTTTCTTGCCGGACACGCGCAACTGATCGCCCTGAATCGCCACCTGCACTCTCAGCTTAGTCTGCTTGACCATCTTGACGAGTTCCCGCGCCAGGTCGGTCTCGATCCCTTGACGGACCTTCACGACCTGCCTGGCATCGGCAACGTTCTCCTGTGGCGGCTCACGCTCGAGACACTTGATGTTGACCTTGCGCTGGACCAGCTTCGCCGTGAGGATGTCGTACATCTGCCCGATCTGAAACTTGTCCGGCGCGCGGATGGTCACGTTGGCATCCTCGAGCTGGAACGTCGCGTTCTTGCCCTTGAAGTCGAACCGGGTGTCGACCTCCCGGGTTGCCTGGTTCACCGCGTTCTTCACTTCCTGCATATTGACTGCGGAGACGACGTCGAATGAGGGCATGGCTTCCTTTGGTGTGAAGCCACTTCACACCGGAACACGTCGCCTTCGATCCCGATCTGAAGCAGCAGATTCGAGCCTGAGGCCCGCTTCGTCTTGAAAGTGCCTGAGCCAATCCTCGTCGCGGCGGCTACCTCGCCACGTGTCGCGCCGATCGCTCGCGAGGACACGCCTTTCGGTGGCGTGATGGGTGCGCCGACCCTGCTCACCCGGATCTTTACCTTCTCGTCCGTGGGTACTCTCGTCGCCGGTCATGGTGCCTGTCAGTGTAAACGCTGCCGCCGGCGGATCCGAACAATTCGTGCGACGTCGGAACGGGGACCGTCCTAGCTCTCAGACCCCCCTTGCGTCTCGAAGTTGCTCGACGAACATCGCCCAGGGTCATAGACGCCGGATTCACCAGCAAGGCGTCGACCGCGCCCTGCTCCCGGATCGTACCATTTTCAAGAACGGCGGCCTGGTGGCATAGCGCCCGGGCCTCGAACGGGTCGTGGGCGACGAGAATCAGGTTGAGATGGAACGTCGCGCACAGCTCACGAATCTGTTCGTACAGTCGCGTCTTGATCGTGACCGTAATGCCCGTCGCCTGCTCGAAATCCTCGGTCACGGGACGGGCGAAGACATCGTCGACCGAGGTGTAGACGACCACGGCTTCGCGGGCGGAACCCCCGCAGCCCATCATCAGCAGGAGTAGCGCCAGGAGTGTGCGGCGCACGGTTTTTCGCCGAGCCATGTCAGGTCCTCTGCTCGCGCCAGTATAGTCAGCTGTTACAGCCGTCAGGTGGGAATGAGCACATCACGGGCGACGTGCATGGATGCAAGCCTTTATCCGAGTCGACGATCACCCGTTCCATGTGATCACGGACGGTGCTGGATTCTTCCGTATCCACGACGTGCCACCTGGCGAGTACGCGCTGGACGCCTGGCATGAGAAGCTCGGCACGAACCGGCAGACGGTTCGAATCCAGGCCGGCGAGACCTCGACGATCGACCTCGAGTTTTCAGAGGGCGATCAGTAACGCGTAATCGGGATGGAACCACATCGACAACGACGCCGCCACCGTGCACACCGTCGACGGGACCGTGGAGGTCGACGTCAACGAAATCACCAACACCGGTCAGTTCATTGCGTGGCTCACGATCCCCGAGGGCGATCTCGTGATAGAGATCGAACGCTTCAACGAGTTCACTCCCTGTCAGGACGGCGGGGTGGACGCGTTCATCTACGAACACAGGGACTCCGGGTGTGGGGACACCAACTGGCCCAAGACGCTCCTGTACATCGCCGGCTGGGGATTTGGACATGCCACCGTCAATGGTTAGCTCCTCCACGAGGACTACCAAGTGCGCTTCATGGTGACGCAAGGCATCCGCGACCGCGAGACACTGGAAGTGAACTACCCACTGCTCAGTAAGAAATCGGCGGCCGGCGGCGTGAACCCCGCAGCTCAGTAGCTTGACTTCTTCATCCGAAGTCCAGACACCAACGCGAACAAC
The DNA here is from genome assembly GCA_963662965.1 of Vicinamibacterales bacterium. Taxonomy (GTDB): domain Bacteria; phylum Acidobacteriota; class Vicinamibacteria; order Vicinamibacterales; family UBA8438; genus DTWD01. Next base: position 4,211,783 of record OY759970.1, read on the forward strand.
AACCCGACCCGTGAGCGGTTCCATCATTTCTTCGCGATGGAAGTGACGTGGAAATAGCGAGTCAAGCTATAAGGAGGCTCGATGCGTTCCCAGTATCCGAGGCAAGGCCGCCGCTATGGCACCATGCTGATTACGGCAGCGCTACTCAGCGTATGCGGCGGCGGTGCCGATTCTCTCCCAGCCCAGGGCGAACCGCTGGACGGGAACAAGCAGGCGTTCCCGGTGGCTCCAGCCGCGGGCACTGGCGCGCTGGCGCGGCCGGTGCGCGACGCCCTGGCGAGTGTCGTGCCATCCTTGCAGCAACGGCGCTTTCCGAGTGATGCGGTACGCACCATCGGCATGTCCGGGGAGGGTCGGCTGCTTTGGTACTTGTACGACCTGCACCGGTTCGTGACCCGCGCCTCACGGTCGATCGTGGTCGACGCGTTCGAGGAGCTCAGCCGCGCCGAGCTTCCAGACGAGCCGTTTGCCGCCATGGGTGATCGCGTGCTGGCCTGGGATCTGCCGGCGCCACCGGACTACCGGCGGCTCAAGCGCGACCTGTTCCTGCTCATCGAGCCGCGCTGGGCGCCGTTCTTCGATGACGAGGACTCCGCGATCGACTGGCGGCTCGTCGGGTGGGGCGGCGTCTTCATCGACGATCGTCCTGACGCAACGGCGGGCCAGATCTGCCCGCGGGGGTGCATTCCGGCCTTGGACCAACCGGCCGTTACCGACGCCGAAGGCGGATCTTGGTATCCGGACGACGACCTGGTGTTCGGGGTCGTGGTCGGCCGGCAGGCTCGCGCGTACCCGAAGAACATCATGGAAGTGCATGAGATGGTCAACGACACGCTCGGCGGCCGCAGTATTGCCATCCCGTACTGCACCCTGTGCCTGTCCGCACAGGCGTACTTTACCGACGACGTCGAGGGCTTCCGGCCACTGTTGCGGACCTCCGGGCTGCTGTCGCGATCCAACAAGTTCATGTATGACATCACCACGTTCTCTGCCGTCGACACGTTTACCGGAGAAGCGATCTCCGGACCGCTCTTCGACGCGGGCGTCAGACTCAATCAAACCACGGTCGTGACGTCTACCTGGGCGGCGTGGCGCGCGGCGCATCCCGACACCACGGTCATCGCTGAGGATGGAGGAATCGGCCGGAGCTACCCGCGCAACCCCCTGCGCGGCCGCGACGACGCTGGGCCCATCTTTCCCGTAGGGGACGTCGACCCGCGTCTTGGCGTGCACGATGTGGTGCTGGGCGTAGTGGCCGCCGATGGTACGCCGGTCGCGTTCCCGGTGGGCGTGGCGCGCTTGGCGCTGGACGCCGGCGAGGAGGTCGCGCTGGCTGGGGTGGTGCTGCAGTCGGATGCCGGAGGCCTACGCGCGTTCATCGACGGCGCGGAGAATCCGGCACATGAAGCGTTCTGGTTTGCGTGGAGTCAATTTCAACCGCGAACGCTGTTGTGGGAGCGATAAGAATTCTCATGTCCGTCGTCGCTCCCGGATCATCATGAAGGAACCGTTGATTCGTGACGAGGAGCCCGTCGAGGCCGAGGCCGCCTATGATCATGCGCGGCGGGTCTACGACGACATCATCCGAACGTCGTTAGAGCCTTAGCGTCTTGCTCAGGAGGATTTCATGATTCGCTGGAACGTTGCCTTGAGTGCCATCGTCGGGACGCTGTTGGTACCGAATCTCATATATGGGCAGGTCCTTGGTCCACCGGAAACGCCGGCGCCGACACTCAGGCCTGGGACCTGGCGAATGGCGGGCAACACGCCGTGCGTGGGACCCTATGGCGGCATCTATGAATGCCCACCGGCTCCTACGACGGTCGCGATTCGTGCCGGCCGATTGTTCGACAGTATCACTGGCCAAATGTTGACGAACCAGGTCGTGCTTGTTCACGGCCAGCGAATCACGGAGGTCGGAGCTGAGAGTCGCGTCACGATTCCGCCGGGAACTCGAGTGATCGACCTCAGCCAGGCGACGGTCTTGCCCGGTTTCATCGACACGCACACACACGTCTTCAACACCCGCAGAGAAATGACGGCCGACCAGTCGATGCTCATCGCGGTAGGGAACGTGAAGACCAACCTGATGGCAGGCTTCACCTCGCTGCGTGACATGGGTTCCCACGGGAATGGCTTCCAGGACGTCGAGCTCCGGAATGCCATCAACCGGGGCTATGTCGACGGCCCCCGAATGCTGGTGTCGGGTCGGAGACTCGGTTGGGGCAGAGGCGAGCCGGCGTCCGAAGAGGCTGACAACGGACTCGGCAATATCGTGGTTCGCTCGGCTGAGGACGGGCCCGCCGCCGTACGCCAGGCGTTGGCGGCCGGCTCGGAGCATATCAAGCTGTCCACCTCGGGGGGTTACACGTTCGATGAGACGGGCGAACCGCAATACGGGCCTCCGGTCTGGCCGTTGCCGGTCCTGCAGGCGATTATTAACGAGACGCACAAGCATGGCCAGAGAGTAGGTTGCCATGCTCTGGGCGGCCAAGGGCTCACTGACACCATCACTGCGGGCTGCGACAGCGTCGAGCACGGGTATAGCTTGACGCAAGAGCATTGCAACATGATGGCCGCGAAAGGCCTGTTCTTCGATCCGACCCTGGTCCGCTACACCGAGCCATACATGGATGATAACGATGCCAAGAACACCCGCGGCAGGTTCAGGATCCGTCCCATCATTGAAAACAACGCTCGGATGTGTATCGCCACCAAAGGAGTCAAGACTGTCGTTGGCACCGGGACCGAAGGCTCTACCTACGCACATGGGACGCAGGGACTCGAGTTCATCGCGCTGGTCAAGCAGGGTGGCATGACTCCGGTCCAGGCCCTCCAGGCCGGGACCATGAACGCCGCCGAATTAATGCAGTGGCAGAATCACGTCGGCTCGATCTCTAAGGATAAATTTGCCGATATTATCGCGGTCTCCGGCGATCCGCTGGAAGATATCACGGAAACGCGGCGAGTGAGATTCGTGATGAAGGGCGGAACGGTCTACAGGAATGATCTAGTCTCAGGCACGGTGGGTTCGATGACGAACAGCACTACCCAATAGCCTGAGGAACGTGCGGGGCACGCGTCGGCGGCGGGTGCCCGTTCCGTAGCGGCTGTCCCGCAAACCCTCCACGATCGCCCTCTATGATCGGCTGAGTCTGCGAGGATGGGCTGGCACCACCCTCGGCCTCTACGAGATCCAGGCCCCCTCGGCGCGGGCGGGATGGGGGAGGTCCTGGTCTAAGTGCTCTGCGCAGAGTAGGACGCGCATACGATGAGACCGAATCACACAGGCGGCCTGTTGCTGCTGCCGCTGATTTGCTTACTGCCGGCCGCATGTGCGGCACAAGCGAGCCCGCTCGGCATCGAGCGCCACACCGAGCTGGTCGATCCGCGGGATGCCGGGTGGTTTTATCGGCCGGACAGCGTCGAAAGCGAGAAGCCAGAGGAACTCCTTGATCTCCTCGGCATCAAAGAGGGCGATATCGTGGCGGATATCGGCGCCGGAGCCGGGTTTTTCTCCCTGTGCGCCGCCGAGTGAGTAGGACGAACAGGCCGCGTGCTCGCGGTGGACGTCCAGCCCGTAATGATCGACGGTCTACGGATGATGATAGAGACATTCGAACACGAAAACATCGTGCCGATTCTCGGAACCGTCGACGATCCGAAGCTGCCCGCCGATAGTGTCGATCATGTCCTGATCGTCATTTCTTACCACGAGTTTTCCCATCCGGCCGAGATGATGTGTCACGTCCGCAAAGCCATGAAGCGCGACGGGCAGCTGTTGATCGTCGAGTACAAGGCCGAGATCTCCGATTCGCGGGTCCAACCTCTCCACAAAATGAGCGAAGCGGAGATCATGAAGGAATTCCCGGCGCTGGGGTCCCGGTGCGACAGAGTCATCGACCTCGTTCCGAGCCAACACGTCTTTGTTTTCAAGAAAACAGAGGCAGAGTAAGCACGGGCGTGCTCAAATGTCTCGGGAGGTGTCTATGCTCAGGATCTTGTTAACGATTACGGCGGTGTTGGCACTGGCCTTGCCGGCAACGGCGCAGGATGTCGAAGTTGGACAGGAATACGAGATCACGATCGCGACCGAAGAAGACAATCAATATACCGGTCCGTTCGGCCAGGCGAGGATTGGTGCGGTCGTCGTCAATGTGTCAATGTCGAAGTGGGAGAGAGGTATAACGTCACGATCACCGACATAAGACGGAATCAGTACACGGAAGAGCGGCAAGCGTCTTGCGAGTTCGAGCAGGTTGACGGAGACAGAGAGGGGATGTGCATCGGCGCCCCATAAGGCCTCCAGGGGGCGGGCGCGCCAATAATCCTACTGGGCGCGGCTCAAGGTGACGCCGACCACCACCATGTCGTCGACGTCTTGCGTAATGCCGAAGACCTCGGCCGGTCTGCCTACGAGGGCACTGAGCGCGTCGTACGGCTCGGGGTCCGCGCCGTCGCGTGGCAGGCACAGCAACCCTTCGCTGTCGTGGACCAAGCCGTAGGTGTATCCCGCATCGCGCCAGGCGCGCGCGACAACCGCATCGGGTCCGCTGTAGTCCGCCAAGCGGACCACTGTCCCGAGATGGCTCAGCTCCGAGCCGATCAGCACCACCGGGGTTTCGTTCAACGCGTCGACGAGTTGGCCGGCCAGGGCGTTGAGATCCAGGTTGGCCTGTTCCGCCGGCGTCTGCGGCACTGCCGCCGGAGCCGCGGGCGGCGGGACCCGCCAGCGCACGAACACCGCGGCTTCGCCCCGCTCCTCGACGATCTCGTCGATATCCTTCCGCATTTCGTCCCGACGTTCTAGAATGGCTCGAATTTCGCCGTCGTTCAGCCACTCCCCGAGCGCCGCCTGCAGCGTCGGCTCGTCGAGTGCGGCCATCCGATCCCACAGGTCGCGGTACACTCGCGTTAGCTTGTGGACTCGCTCGTCCGTATCGGTCGTGAATGCGCGCGAGTTGTCGATGATGATGATGAGGTTCCACGGGGGATCCACCATCCAGTTCCCCGTATTCGGATCCTTGTTGTAGATGAGGTTGTGAAACATCTTGGCGCAAATGAGCTGCCAGTTATACCGCCCGATGTGCAGTGACGGCGGCGTCGGGGGGCCGCCCAGCTCTTTCCACGTCGTGGCGTTAACCCACAGACCCGCCGCACCGAGGTCGTTGTTGACCCGCCGCTCCACGTAGGGTGGGGTCATCCCGAGCTCGAGGAGCTTGTCGAGCTCATAGGCGGCCACCTCGGCCTTGTAGCTCTCCCAATAGCCTTAATAGATGCCGGGCTTGATGTCCTTCCAGACGAAGGCCTCGACCGGACCGCCGGGCGCCAGGGTTGCTTTCATCGGATTGGTCACCCCGGTGCCGATGTCCTTGAGCTCGATCACCTCGGCGCTCTCGAGGAACGCCTCGATCTCCTCGGCCCGTCCGATCCAGGTCTTCGCACTCTCCGCCGCGGCGTCTTGTGCCAACGTAGGGATCGGCGCCAGGAGCGCCCCGGCGAGCAGCCACATCAACATGTGCCTGGCAGCGTGCATGAAGTCCTCCCTACCTAACTCGGCACCGATGAACCACGTTCAGACAGCGCCGATTCTCGCCCGGTGTCGTTTCGCGCGCCGATTATGACCGGCACGGACCAGGTATCAAGGCCGCACGCCACGTGTGCCCTCTATAATCGGCCTAAGTCTGCGCCGTATCCGAGAGATAGATCCATGGCCCTGGAAGTCGGCTCCCGCCTCGGTCCCTACTCCGTCACCGCCAAGATCGGCGAAGGCGGCATGGGTGAGGTGTATCGGGCCAGAGACACCAAGCTCGACCGCGACGTGGCCCTCAAAGTGCTGCCCGAGGCGTTCACCTCCGACCCCGACCGGTTGGCCCGCTTCGAGCGCGAAGCGAAGGTGCATCGCCTTGTCCCACGTGTTCACGTCATCACCAACGCGCTGACGCAGTGATTCACTGCCGGGGACCGGCCCATGACGGAACCCTTCGACGCACAACCCTCTCGGGCCGAGCAGGAGCGAGCCGAGGCGGCCCAGCTGTACCGACTCGCCGCAGACCAAGGCGTGGCCGGAGCGCAGTGTCGCATGGGTGTGGTCTACGCGGAAGGTCGCGGCGTGCCGCAGGACGACGCGGAAGCGGTGCGTTGGTTTCACCTAGCAGCGGATCAGGGCGACGCGGAGGCGCAGGGCGGCCTTGGGTTCGCCTACGGCGCTGGGCGCGGCGTCAAGCAAGACTTCGTCGCCTCGCACATGTGGCTGACACTTTCGATCGCGCAACTCATCGGTCCCACGCGACACGCGGCGTCCAAGTTTCGCGACACCATTGCGGCCGCGATGACCTCCGCGCAGCTCGCCGATGCCGAATGCCTTGCACGGGAGTGGAAGCCGATCGCGGAGCGGTGAGGCTCCGCTGAGTGGTTGGCCCTCGCCCTCCTCCGCCTTATGAACTTCCCCGAGACGGCGGCCAGCGGCTCGGGAGAAGCAACGCGAAACCTCTGGCCGACTCCTGCGATGGGTCGATACAGAGAAGAGAACGTACGAGCGTTGCCCTATCGATCGGTCCTGTCCATGGAAACCTCCCTACACCGACAGCTCAAGCACCTCTATGCCGATCGAGGCGCTCGTGTTGAAGCGCCGTTGGACAACTATCGGATCGACGTGATCTGCGAGGGTGAGCTGATCGAAATCCAGCACGGCTCGCTCGCCGCTATCCGGCGGAAAGTCCAAAACCTGTTAAAAGGCCATCGCGTCCTGGTGGTCAAGCCGATCATTCTTCAAAAACGGTTGGTTAAGCAGCAAACGAGGGGAGGCAAAATCCTCGGCAGGCGAATGAGTCCCAAACGGGGCGGCGTGATTGATCTGTTCGACGAACTGATCTACTTCACCCGTGTCTTCCCGCATCAAAACCTGGCGCTCGAAGTGCCTCTGGTCGACGTCGAGGAATGGCGTTATCCGGGCCACGGCCGGCGGAGACGCCACCGGCGGAACGACCATCAGGTTGAAGATCAAAAATTGCTCAGACTACACCGGATCCATCGGTTCCACACTTCGGGCGATCTGCTGCAACTCGTACCCCATGAGCTTCCGAACCCTTTTCACACCGGGCACCTCGCGGCCAAGATGGATGTTCCACGTGGGAAGGCACAACGAATAGCGTATTGTCTACGCCACATGGGCGCACTCAGTGAGGTGGGCAAGTACGGCAACGCGAGGCTGTACAGCAGAAATCAACGCGAGGGGTGAGCGAATTGCTTTGGGCGGGTCTCTGAGATCCCCGCCTGCCCAGCGGGTGCATATAATCGCGACACACGCTGGGGAAGTCCTCGACTGATCCACATGGTGCTTACCGTCGGCTCTCGCCTCGGCCACTACGGCGTCACCGCCAAGATCGGCGCCGGCGGGATGGACGAAGTCTACCGCGCGCGTGACACCACGGATGTCTTACTGTTGGCAGCAAGATGAGAGGGGATGAGCAATGAGCGGAAGTATTCGATACGTCGTGGCTCTCGGCGCCGGCCTGTGCTTCGGTCTGATAGTGGGCACCGCTGGCGCACAGGGCACAGTTGGGCCGTCACTGGCCGAGGCGAAGAAGGCGTTGGCCGCGACCGAAGAGGCGGCCATCGAGATGGGCGTCGGTCTCAGCTGCGCGGTTGTCGACTTCCGAGGCGCGCTCGTGGCGCTGGCACGCATGGACAGCGCCCGGTACTTCACTGCGGACGTGGCTGTGGGCAAGGCACGGGCATCGGCGGCATTCGGTGCACCGTCGGGCGGGCTGGTGAGAATCGGCTCGCTGGGACTAGAGAAGGTCATCGAAGGGGGCGCGATGTTGTTCCTTCAGGGAGCCGTCCCGATCATGACTGATGGCCAGCCAGTGGGCGCCCTGGGGTGCAGCGGTGCATCGGCGCAGCAGGACGAAGATGCGGCCACCGCGGGTGTAGCGGCGATGCAGTAGAGAGCACGCTGTAGACCATGCCACTGACCCCGGGCACCACGCTCGGCCCTTACGAAGTCACCGCCAAGATCGGCGAAGGCGGCATGGATGAAGTCTACCGGGCCCGCGACACCAAGCTCGACCGCGACGTGGCGCTGAAGGTGCTGCCCGAGGCGTTCACGTCCGACCCCGATCGCCTGGCCCGCTTCGAGCGCGAAGCCAAAGTCCTCGCCTCGCTAAACCATCCGAACATCTCGGCGATTCACGGCTTTGAAGAATCCGGGGGCACGAAGGCTTTGGTCCTCGAACTGGTCGAGGGGCCAACGCTGGCAGATCGGGTCACGCAGGGGGCGATCCCCGCAGACGAAGCCCTCCCTATCGCCCGACAGATCGGAGAAGCGCTTGAAGCAGCGCACGAGCAAGGGGTCATTCATCGGGATCTCAAGCTGGCCAACAGCAAGCTGCGGCCCGACGGCACGGTGAAGGTGCTCGACTTCGGGTTGGCGAAGGCGTTTCAGCCTGAGGCCAGCAACCCCGGCGTCTCAGTCTCACCGACGATTTCCCTCACGGCCGCAGCGACACACATGGAGATGGTGATCGGGACGTTTGGCCTACATGGCCCCGGAGCAAGCGAGTGGAAAGACGGTGGACAAGCGAGCCGACATCTGGGCGTTCGGCGTCCTTCTCTACGAGATGTTGACCGGCACGCGTCCGTTCGTGGGCGACGACGTGTCGAAAACGTTGGCGCGAGTCATTGATCGTGATCCTGATTGGACCACGCTGCCGACGGCCGTGCGGCCGGTGCTCGGCACGTTCTTACGCGGGTGTCTGGAAAAGGACCCGAACGAGCGGGTGCACGACATCGGCGACGTGCGCCTCGCACTGAAGGGCGGATTCGAACCGGCGGCCGTCAGCGCACAGTCGGGGCAGGACGCCAGGCCGCAGCTTCAGATCTGGCAACGGCCTCTGCCGGCGACCATTGGGGCGCTCGCGCTGATGGGCAGCACGATCCTGGCGGTCTGGACCATTCTCGAGTCCTGGCGACAGCCGTCCGACCGCACCGAGAGATATGCGATCGTCCCGTCGGCGCCGATCGATCAAGCGTATCCCGGTAGCGTCCTCGCCCTTTCCGAGGACGGACACACGCTGGTATATGAAGCGCGCGACGAGACGGGAGCGCGCTTGATTTGCCGCTGCTCGATCGACCAGTTGGACATCGTCTCGGTCCGAGACACCGAAGGCGCGCGCGGACCGTTTTTCTCGCCGGATGGAGAGTGGGTGGGGTTCGTGACGGAGGTGAGCTGAAACGCGTGTCATTGTCTGACGGTACCGCGCTGACCGTTGCCGATCTCGGGGGGCCAGCAGGGTTTCGCGGGGCGTCATGGGGCCTCGACGACACGATCGTGTTCGGCACCGTGGGGGGTTTCCGGACTGTGGCGCGTCGCGGCGGCGGGACGGACACCCCAGCCGCTCACCAGCCAGTCTGAGAACGAGGGCCACGGTCAACCCAGTTTTATCCGGGATCGTCCGCTCGTGCTCTTCACGGTGGAATCACTCGGCGGTTCGAATCAGATCCCGGTCTACTCGTTGAAAACCGGCGAGGTGCACATGCTCACGGACGGTCGTGGCGCGGCGTACTCGGCCGGGCACGTCATCTTTTCTCGAGAAGACACAACTGTGGGCGGTCCCGTTCGATCTGGACCGGCTGGAGTTGATGAGCGACCCATTTCTCGTGGTCGAAGGTGCTTCGGTGGACCTCCGTCGCCGCATGAAAGTCCCAGTGACGGCAGCCAGCGGTTAGGCTCAGCGGCCACGCTGTTCGGTTGATTAGTAGTCCTTCGTCAAATCCATGCCGGTGTAGAGCGACGCCACGTGATTGCGGTAGCCGTTGAACATCAGCGTCTTGCGTTTGAAGAACGTGCCAATGCGGCGCTCGGTGGCCTGGCTCCACAGCCGATGATGGACCGTCGGATTCACGTTGGCGTAAAACCCGTAGGACCGCGGTTCCTGCTGTTGATAGGTCCCGACCGGCTGGCGCGCGACGAAGCGGATGCGCACGATCGACTTGATGCTCTTGAAGCCGTATTTCCAGGGCACGACGAGTCGAATCGGCGCTCCGTTCTGGTGCGGCAGCGCCTCGCCGTGTAGGCCCACCGCCAGGATCGTCAGCGGATGCATCGCTTCATCCATCCGCAACCCCTCGGTGTAGGGCCAGTCGAACGGCAGGCGCCGGCTTCTCGGCATCCGCACGCGATCGTATTTGCTGTCGAACGCGACGTACGTGGCGCGTGCGGTCGGCTGGCACCGCCGGATGAAGTCCGACAGCGGGAATCCGACCCACGGAATGACCATCGACCAGCCCTCGACGCACCGATGGCGGTAGATCCGCTCTTCGAGCGTCTGGCCGCGCAGGATGTCCGCGAACGCGTAGGTGCCGGGCCGGGCGCATTCGCCCTCGACGACCACACTCCACGGCTCGATGATCAGATTGTCTGGGGCGAGCAGGGACGGTAGGTCCTTATCGTCGCTGCCGGCGAACTCGTAGAAGTTGTTATACGACGTGATGTCGTGCCACGAGTTCGGTGCCTCGTCGGTGCTGAAGCGGCTGGTCCGAACATCGGGAAGCTTCGGCCCGCGACGCGCCGCACGACCCGCCGCGTGGGCGGTCCGACCCCCGAGGGCGACCATCGCCGCCGCGACGCCGGATCCTGTCGCGGCGCGCATGAACGCCCGCCGATCCAGGTCTGGCATTAGGGCACGGTGTTCGTCCGCAGAGCGTCTGTTGGGCATGATGACACCTTCACGCACGCCACCGGCAGCGCCGGCCTCGTGTCGCAATCTACCGCAACGTGGTCGCGCAGGCAACGTGGAGCGGCCTCCCCCCGTCCCTCCTGTCCGCTCGTTGCACACCCTCGCGCCAATCAGGGCCGACAGCACCCCACCAGGTGACATAGCTAGGCACTGGTCGCCTGTGTCTCGATTTGGCACTCGCGCCGACCGTCGTTGGCGGGGAGGATGCCCATCCTCATATTAGTGGGGACGGTGCGATCGTCGTCGGCTGGAAGTCCAGTCTCGTGTTGACTTACGTCTCCGTTAAGACATAATCGCGCCAACTTGGAGGCAAACCATGGCTACACGATTTTGGCTCTCACTGAGCCTGTCGGCGCTGATGACCGGGTCTGCGACGGCTCAGAGCGTACAAAGCGTCTTGCAGACCACCGCGACCGCGATGGGCATGGAGAACTTGACGTCGATTGAATACTCCGGCACCGGTTGGCAAGGCCGGCTCGGACAGAACGTCGCACCCGATCGCGATTGGCCACGGGTGGAGCTGACGAGCTACACGAGGACGATCGATTTCGTCACCATGTCGTCGAAAGAGGAGTACGTCCGGGAAGGCAGCACGAGGCAGTTCACCAATCTCGTCAGCGGGGACTACGCCTGGACCCTGGACGCGCAGGGACAACCGGTTCCGCAGCCGGCCACCGCCGAGGTGCGGCGGCTCGAGATCCTCCTGACGCCCTGGGGGTTCATCAAGGGCGCCATGGCGCCGGGGGCCAACCCGACCATGGTCACGCGGAACGAGTACGGAGGCCGGTCGACGGTGATCTCGTTCATCGCGTTCGGGAAATACCGGGTCAATGGCACGATCAACCCCGACGGTTTGCTCGAGCGCGTGCAGACGTGGGTGCCCAATCCGGTCGTCGGCGATATGTACTACGAGAACGTCTACACGCAATACCGGCAGGTCGGTGGGGTGCAGATCCCCCGGTTTCATCAGCATCAGGACTATGACGATGGCGCACACGTGCCAAACGTCAGCGGTGGCGACCATGCGTTTGGTCTCGAAACGGTCTCGGACCTTCAGGCGAATGTGGCAAACGCGGCCTTGACGGTGCCGAACGACGTGCAGGGCGCGCGCGTGCCGCCGGTCCGCGCGGAGTCACAGCGGCTGGGCGACGGCGTGTGGTTGATCGGGGGCGGCTCCCACCACAGCGTGGTCATCGAGTTCGCCGACCATGTGGCAGTCATCGAGGCGCCACAGAATGAAGAACGGTCGCTGGCGGTGATCGACGAAGTGTACCGACTGATTCCGGACAAGCCGATCCGGTTCATCGTGACGACCCATCATCACTGGGACCATCTGGGTGGGCTCCGTACCTACGTCCACGAGGGCGCGACCGTGGTCACCCACGAAAGCAACAAACCCTACTACCAGGAGGTCCTACGGGCGGGACTCTGGACCTTGGAACCCGACCGGTTTTCGCTGTATCCGCCCGAGGAGTGGTCGGAAGGCTACATCTTCGAGACCCTGAACGAGAAATACGTCCTCGCTGATCAGACGAGGACGGTGGAGCTCTACACCGTCCAGGGGCTCGCCCATGCGGCGGGCATGCTCATCGCGTACATCCCGAGTGAGAAGATCCTCGTGCAGGCCGACCTCTACTTTCCCCAGGCCGCAGCCCCCAACGCGAGCGCCCGCGCGCTCCACCGCAACCTGCAGCGGCTCGGTCTCGATGTGGAGACGATCGTGGGGATACACGGGAGTCCTGCGCCGATGTCGCAGTTCGTGGAGTTCGTCGGCGCCGGGCAGTGATGGAGTGATGGAGAACACGTAGCCAGTGGAGCCGGTGATATGACACCGAACTGGTGGAGACACGCGGTCTCCTTGCCCAGCATCCTTACTCATTGGTCTACTCGGGCAGGCACAACAACCGCGGCTCGGACCGCTCGACGGTGGCGGACTGGCACCAACCGACTTGGCGCGGGTTCAGGTGGGCATGGTTGCGCCGGACTTCCGGCTCGCTGACGAAACGGGAGCGGTCCATCAGCTTTCTCACCATCGTGGCAAGAATGTCGTGCTGGTTGTCTATCGCGGTCATTGGTGAGCAAGCTGCGCCACTCAGCTTGGTAAGTTGAGACACCTCTTGGACGTCGAAGGCAGTTCCACAACGCAGATTCTTGCGCTGAGTCCAGACGACGCTGAGGGCGGACAGACGATGGTGGACCGCGTGACTCAGGAAGCTGGCGGCCCGCCAGGTTTTCCGCTTCTGGGAGATCCGGACTTCAGCGTCATCAACCGCTACGGGGTGTTCAATCCCGAACCGTTCAACGGCAGAAAGGTGCCTCACCCGGCTGTCTACGTCTTCGATCGATCGGGCAGGGTGACCTGGAAGTTCCTCAACACGGACGCGAGAATTCGGGCGGAGAATGAAGACATCTTGAAGGCGCTCGGAGAGATCACGAACCAGTGACCGCACCAAACTAATGCCGTTGCGACCTGGCACCACCCGCGGCGCGTATGGAGAACTCCATGAATAAGCGCATCACATTCCTGCTCGTCGCACCCATGCTCGCATTCCCGGCAGGGGTGATGGCTCAGAGCGACCAGACCTACGCCACCTACATCACCGAGGAGCAGTGGCAAATGGTCAATGAGCTCCCGGGTGTCGACCGGTAGATCGTGAGCCTGGACATCGGCAAGCTGAACCTCTCGGTCGGCATCATTCACCGGGGAGCAGTTACCAGAGGAAGTGGTACGAGCACTCAAAATCACGAGCGACCCTGTGACGTGACGAGCACGAACCGGAACAGCCGGGCGCGGGGCATCATGCACCTGAACCAGACCGAGACGTACTACATCGCTTCGGGCTCGGGCACACTGGTGGTGACATCATGAACGGCAATGCGTTGGCTCCGGATGGCAATGTGACACAAGTCCTGAACGGCCCCTCCTGCAGCGGCATGATCGTGGGGGATTGGGTCGCCAAGCATGTGAAGGAAGGCGACATTATCATCATCCTGGCCGGCACGCCTCACGGCTGGCTCGAGGTCCCGGTTCACGTCGACTACCTGAGCGTGCGCCCCGATCCCGATCGGGTGCTGGCCGACGACTACATCAACCCGGCGCTTGGATCGGACTTCCAGATACAGACGCAGTAAGATGAGGTGGGCGAACTGCCGTCATCGTAGCGCAGAAGGAGGTCGGGCATGGCACGGAACATCTTTGCGGTCCTCGCCGTCTCGCTTGTTGCACTACCTGCTGGCCAGTCGCCCGGTGGGGCGGTCCCGATGGACAGTGACGACATCGCGGGCGTGGTCACCGGCCCGAACGGTCCGGAAGCCGGCGTCTGGGTGATCGCGGAAACACGGGATCTCCCCACCCGACACATCAAAATCGTCGTGACTGACGATGAGGGACGCTACCTCGTTCCCGATCTGCCGCAAGCCACCTACGACATATGGGTGCGGGGCTATGGGCTGGTGGACTCCGAGAAGGTACAGGCCGAGCCGGGCGAGGCGCTCAACCTGACGGCCGTGGTCGCGCCAGACGCGAAGGCAGCCGCGGAGTACTACCCGGCCCAGTACTGGTTCGCCCTGCTTCAGCTCCCGGCGCCAGGCGAGTTCCCGGGCACGGGACCAGAGGGTAACGGCATCTCGCCGAACATCGAGAGCCAGGGCGAGTGGATCCGCTCGGTGGTCAACACGGATGGCTGCACCGGATGCCACGCGCTGGGCAACCAGGCCACCCGGGAGATCCCGGAGGCCCTTGGTGACTTCGACTCGCATGTCGACGCCTGGGAGCGTCGCGTGCAGTCCGGCCAAGCGGGCGCGAACATGGAGGCTCGGTTGAGCCAGGTTGGGCGCGAGCCCGCCTTGGCGATGTACGCCGATTGGACCGACCGCATCCAAGCGGGCGAGTATCCGATGGCAGCCCCGCCACGGCCGCAAGGCCTCGAGCGCAACGCGGTCGTCAGCTTGTGGGACTGGGCCGACTCCCGCGCGTACATGCACGACCTGATCTCCGCGGACAAGCGGAATCCCAACGTTAACGCGAACGGCCCGGTGTACGGAGCCGCAGAGAATAGCGTGGATTACGTGCCGGTCGTGGATCCGACCATGCATGTGGCGAGCCGGGTGGCTTTGCAGGTTCGCGACCCGCTCACCCCCACCACGGCGTCGACCCTCCCGCTGATGCCGTCGCCTTACTGGGGCGACGAAGTCATCTGGGACAGCCAAAGCGTGGCGCACAGCTTCGCCATGGATCGTCAGGCGCGCGTTTGGATCGCGGCCCGGGTGCGTCAGCCTGAGACCCCGGCCTTCTGTCAGGAGGGGTCGAGCCATCCGTCGGCTCAGGCGTTTCCGATCGAACGCAGTAACCGACAGATGCAGCTGTGGGACCCCGAGACCCAGGAAATCACCACGGTCGACACCTGCTTCGGGACGCACCATTTGAATCTCGACGACGATGACACGATGTGGTTCACCGGAAGCGGCCCGGTGGTCGCCTGGTTCGACACCAAGGTGCTCGACGAGACCGGCGATGAGGAGTTGGCGCAGGGCTGGACGGTGCAGGTCCTCGACACCAACGGCAACGGCCGACGCGACGAGTACGTCGAGCCAGGCGAGCCGATGGATCCCACCAAGGACATGCGGATCGAGCGCGGCTACTATGGCGTGGCCCCGAGTCCGCTCGACGGATCGATCTGGGGGTCGACACTGGGGATGCCCGGGGGACTCGTGCGGCTCGTGCCCGGTGACGATCCGGTGAATACCGCGCTGGTGGAATTCTACGAGGTCCCGTGGAACGACCCGGACGTTCCCGTCCAGGGGTACGCGCCACGCGGCATGGACGTCGACAGCAACGGCGTCGTTTGGACGGTGTTGTCGAGCGGTCACTTTGCGAGCTTCGACCGCAGCCAGTGCGAAGGTCCGCTCAACGGACCGACCGCGACCGGCACGCATTGCAGCGAAGGCTGGACGCTCTATCCGTTCCCGGGACCGAACTACAAGGGGGCGGTCGATTCCGGCAGTGCCGACTCCGCGTACTACAACTTCACGGATCGATTCAACCTGTTGGGCGTCGGTGAAAACATTCCGTTGGCGACCGGCAATCTGTCCGAGGGGGTGCTCGCGCTGGTGGACGGCGAGTTCTACAACTTCCGCGTGCCGTACCCGCTGGGGAGCTTCTTCGGCAAGGGCTTGGACGGGCGAATCGACGATCCCGGCGCTGGCTGGAAAGGGCGAGCGATCTGGACGACCTCGGGCAGCCGAGCCCCGTTCCACGCGGAAGGCGGCACGGAAAGCGTGGCCCCGGTCTTTAAGTTTCAGGTGCGGCCGGACCCGCTGGCTCATTAGTCGGGTTCCGCATCATCCCACGCACACACCAAGGCTCAGCGGGCCTCTCCATGGCCATGGCTCCCGGATCAACCGTGGCCTTCGTCCTAACGCAGGAGGAGATGTAAAGGCCAACCAGTAATTCGTGGAACATGAGTGGTGACGTGATGGAGGCGTGTAGCTGTGACACGACGTGCCCCTGCAATTTCGGCAGCAACGCGACACGCCTGCCGTGTGACGCGATCGTCGCATGGCACGTACGGGACGGGACCTTTGGAGAGACGCGGCTGGACAACCTGAACGTGGTGCTCTTCCTGCGTAGTCCCTGGTATATCTTTGACGGAGGCTGGATCGGTGGCGTCTACATTGATGACCGCGCCACCCCGGATCAGGTCGATGCGCTGGGTACGATCTTCTCCGGGAACGCGGGTGGATGGCCGGCGGTCCTGAGCGCGCTCTTTGCCAGTCAGTTCGAACCCAAACAGGTACCGATCAGCATTGACACAGCCGACGGCAACGCTCGAATCGTTGTGCCCGATCTCTTGGAGGTCGCCACGGAGCGGGTCCCCAATCCGATGCCCGACCAACCGCCACTCGATCCGACGGTGGAGGCGCCCGCTGTCCCGTTTCTACACCGGCCCAGTGAGGGTCCGACGTTCGAGTCTTGTGAAGCTCACGGACCCTAACATGAGTTTCGAGCACTCGGGACGGTCGTCACTGATCGGCCAGTTCGCGTACACGGGACCCTGAGCGTCGTGGAGAGGCCGGAGCCGGTCGAGGAGCTCGAAGCGGTGCTGCGGCGAGATCGGGTCATTGTCGGGGCCAGCCTGACGGCCGTGGTGGTGCTCGCGTGGGCCTACATGCTGTACTTGGCCCGAGGCATGTCCAGCATGAGCGCCAACGGGATGGCCATGCCGCAGATGCAGTCGTGGGGGAGCGTCGACCTTGCCCTGCTCTTCGTGATGTGGGCGGTGATGATGGTGGCCATGATGGTCCCCTCGGCTGCCCCGCTCATCCTCATGGTCGCGGCTGTCAACCGCCAGCGGCGGGAGCGCGCGGATCCGCTGGTCCCGACGGGTGTCTTCCTGGGTGGCTATCTCTTGGTGTGGACCGTCTTCAGTGTGACGGCCACGCTCGCGCAGTGGGGACTGCACACACGGGCTCTGCTCTCGCCGGGCATGGTGAGCACCAGCCCCGTGCTCGGTGGGCTATTGCTCCTGGTCGCAGGTGTGTTTCAACTGACACCGCTCAAGCAGGCGTGCTTGCGTCACTGCCGCTCGCCGTGGGGGTTCGTGATGGCCCATTGGCGCGATGGTCCCTTAGGCGCGCTGCGCATGGGCATCCGGCATGGGGCGTATTGTGTGGGGTGCTGCTGGATGCTCATGGCCCTCCTGTTCGTGGCCGGGGTCATGAACCTGCTCTGGGTCGCCACGATCAGCGCGTTCGTCTCGCTCGAGAAAGTACTCCCGCAGGGCGAGAGGGTCGGTCGCCTGGCCGGCGGGGTGCTTGTGCTCACGGGGATCTCGGTCGTCGGGGTGGGAGCCTAGACCGCGAGTCGAGTGGAGGACATGCCTCTGGGGGCGATTCACGCTACGGGTGCTGTCACGTTGAGGAGAAGCGGTCGTGACGAGGCCTCGATGGCTCGGCGTCCACCATCGTTGTTCAGCAAGCACCCGTCACCGCATCCCACTCAGCGAACGCCCGCGGTCGGAGCATGCGGTGGTGCACCGATCGCAGTAGATGTCGACCGACTCGGAAGAGATGCAGGACGAGCCCGTGAACGGACGCGAAGCGTTGCAGGTGGGCGGCGGACTTGCATCGACGCATCTGCTGCTCACGTTGCCGCGTCGGTTGGTGGGACACTTCGGCTCGATTGTTCGCATAGCGGTCCGTGCCGTGGATCACCGACGGCATCACGGTCCGAGCGGCCGCCGGGTAGCTGCGCAGCTTGTCGGTGATCAGCCGGCGCGGCGGCCGGCCTTGGCCCTTCAGCAATTTGCGAAAGAACCGCACCGCCGCCCGCCGATTGCGTCGAGATTGCACGAAGATGTCGAGCATGTCGCCGTCCTCGTCGACCGCCCGCGAGAGAGCCTGCTGCCGCCCCTGGATGTTCACGCACAGCTCATCGAGATGCCACGTGTCGCCCATCCGACCCCGCCGGCGCCGCGCATACGCCGGGCCAAACGTGCAACACCACTGCCGCATCGTCTCGTAGGTCACGGTGACCCCGCGCTGAGCGCGCAGGTCTTCCGCATCGCGGAAGCTGAGACAAAAGCGGTGGTAGAGCCAGACGGCGTGACTGATGATCTCGGGCGGGAATCGATAGCCGTGGTCGCTCGGCGCGTGGTTGGTCATCGCTCTACACTGCCAGCTACCGTCTCAACTTGACAGTGCCGTCTGCACCTCCGAGTCCTCCGGATTGAGAGGGTCGTGCAAGCCGTAGCACTTCGTCACGTGCGACGGCTTCGGAGCAGCCCTTGGCATTTACTCCTCCCGACGATTCGATAGGATCGCGCCGCAACCGTCACAGACGCGGGTACTCGCGGTGATTGGTCTGGTGCAGTACGGACACCCTGCCTGTGTTGTTTCTGTCCCAGCAGGCACAGGGACAAAGAACAAACAGACGGCGAAGGGACCCAACAGAATCCCGATTGCCACGCACAGGGGCGCGGAGAGTCCGCGAAGGTTGGACGCGAGGTAGCCCGCCGATGCTCCGACGACGGCCCATATCCACATCACACGTCCCCCCGAGGGCGGTCCTCCATCGGACAAGTGCCGGGCATGCCGTGGCAACGCTCGAGCTTCCAGACGGAAAGGCCCAAGAACGGCTTTGGTGAGGACTGTGGCTCGGCCCGACAAGCATGCCGGCGTCAGCGGCAGGGCTCAAAAAAGCACGACACGGCCAGTCTATCCGATGTGAAAGCGGGCGGGGCATGCCGTTGCGACGGTTGGTCTAGTGCGGACGCGGTGCTCCTTCGCCTCCGACCTGGCGCTTTAGCCGGGGGTCCTCGGCCCGGTAGACGACGCCCATCCCGCCGTGGCCAAGCTGGGAGCGGATCGCATACGGGCCGAGTGTGGAGTCAGCCGCCAAGGCCATGAGGCGGTCATTGTAGCGACCTCAGGCGAAATCCCGTAGACGACCTCGGTCCAACCCGAATCATCCCCTCGCGCGGCGGGGGATCCCTTTCGTCTCACAGAATCCGCGAAGACGCTCCTCGTCGAAGTGACCCCAATCACGTGGTAGCTGGGCTTGGACGTCTCTAAAACTCTCCAAGAGTCGGGGTAACGATCCATCAAGCACCGAATGCGAGGAACTCGCGTGCAGCCACGCAACCAGATCACAAGGCTGGAACGGCGTAAAGCCGTAGGGGTCATCGCCCGGTCCCGACTTCTGTCGAAACTGCACCGTGGGGCCTTCTGGGTCGATCGCTTGTAAGCGAAGCTGGAGTGTGTGCTGGTCGTAGTCCCCGGCTTCAAGGACGAACGCAATCCGCGCGTTCTTTCTGGGCGTGTAGAACATGCGCCAGCGCTCCACCCTGACGATGCTCTCGGTAGCGCACAAGGAGTACGGCGTCAGGTGTGCCGCCGCGAAGTCGAAGTCTTTCTCCACACGCCGAAAATCAGCGATCGTGACACCCGTTGAAACACTCTTGTGAACGTGAGTCTTGATGACGTGAGTCAGTCGCTTCACGGTTGCGACACGTCTGGCATCGTCGTCCTTCCAACGGCCGAAGGCCCCACGACCCAACACGAAATGGGTCATGTGAAACGGACAGCGAACCCCCTCACCCTTTAGGAGCCGGGTCCATGCCTGATCGAATGCTCGCCATTTCTTCTCGGTTGATACGAACCCCGAGACAAACAGCGTCTTGCGGTCGGCAGGATGTCCACCCGTGTCAAAGTACGCGGTATACGCAGCCAACCAGATCGCCTCCGGATTAGCTCAGCGAGGCGAGGACTTTGGCTTCGCGCTCGAAGCGGGCCAGCCGATCGGGGTCGGACGTGAACGCCTCGGGCAGCACCTTCAGCGCCACGTCGCGGTCGAGCTTGGTGTCGCGGGCGCGGTAGACCTCGCCCATGCCGCCTTCGCCGATTGTGGCGGTGACGGAGTAGGAGCCGAGGCAGTGGCTTGGGCTGAGAGACATGACGTGGTATCGGGAGAGCTACTCTATGTTCGTAAACAACGTATCGTTCCAGCTCTGCGGAACGAACGTCCCCTGTCCCTTCTGCACGAGATCCTGGTACCCGCGATCTTGAAAGATCAGGCGTCTGCCCAGGCAGCCATGTTCTCGTACTGCGTCACCCAATGAATCTGGGCGCTCGGAAGAATAGCCTCTCGAAACGCGATGATCTCCAGCTCGGGCCACTTCTCATTGAAGTAGTCATTGATCCCTCGTGCGAAGGCTCCCGCAGCCTGACCTTGGCCCGGCGCAATGGTGCAAACGCGATGCAACCTGACCGACGGGCCACCTCCTTGAGCCACAACAGGTTCACTAGCGATCGACACGAAGCCGACGACCAACGCGAGTAGAACGGCAGAACTCTTGGTGAGCATCCTAATCCTCCTGTTCAAGCGTGGGTTTGGGTTACTGCTGACGGGTGTCATTCTGAGTGAAAAGACCACTCTGGTTCTCAAGAATCTTTCAGCGCCACGTCCCCGTCGAGCTTCGTGTCACGGGCGCGGTAGCCCTCGCCCATGCCGCCGGCGCCGATCTTGGTGACGACCTCGTACGACCCGACACGGTCGCCGGCATTCAAGGGCATGAACTTAATGGCTCATCGCGTAGACGATCGCGTTGACGGTGATCTCGATGGCGTAGGTCGAATACCGCAGCGGATGGTAGGGGCTCTCGGCCCACTCCCAAGCATCCCCGATGTCGGTGTTCCAGTTGATCATGACCATCAACCGGCCCTGCTCGTCAATGACGGACGGACGGATCTCGTCTCGCTTCCAAGAGCCAGGAGGTCCCGCGTCGACCCGCGGGCGCCTCCCTCATGACACCAGCTGGAACTATTGCCCTGGTGTTCGCCGGTTCGAAGCGGTGACGCATGGCGATGGGCCTGCTTCCACACCCCGTCCTGTTTCACCAACACCGCTGTGTACCGCCACGGGCCTTGGTTGACCTGGCCTTGCTGGAAGGTGATGTTGCCGACTTCATAGGCGGTAAAAACCGCGGTGTCGCCGTAGACCTGGACCTTCATGTTCCTGAAGAACAGGTTAAAGTCGGCGCCGTTGTTCATGTTGTTCTGGAGGGCCGTCTGGTTGAATGGCGCTGCAGCAAGGCCCGTGCCCTGTGTGAACGAGGTGGCGTCGGGGAGCATGTACTGTGCAATCTTTGCCGCGTCGCCGTTGTTCCAACCCGAGATGTAGTCGAGTACCGCCGCGATGACATCCTCTTCATCGTCTGCGGTGGCGATACCTGGAGCGAGAGCAAGAATGGCGACGGTGAGTACCACGATCATCGATTTCATCTCATACCTCCTCTTGATAGGTGATTGGCGGTGCGGTACAGCTGCGTGTCGGTGGCGCGATACACCTGGCCCATGCCCCCCTCGCCGATGAGGGCGGTGACGTCGTAGTGCCCGAGGCGGTCGCCAATGTTGAGGGCCATCAGCTTGGGTATCGGATGCGGCGCAGACTCAGCCGATTATAGAGGGCGGTCTGGTGCAGGAACTACCAGACCCAGCCGTGGCGCGCCATGTACTAATAGAGGATGGAATCTGGACTACGTAGAACGGTCCGTTTCAACCCATTGGGGGTGGCGGAACGGCCGCGACGGTCAAACTGGTGACGGGGTCGGGGTTGTCAGGCGGCGCCGCGACCGTTTGTCAGGGAACACTGCGGATGTCCGCGTTCGCCAGGGATCGGGATTCGAACCCTATTAGCCTGTTTTTCTAACATGGTGATGGCGTGCGACTTATCGGTCCAACGGTTTGAACCTCAGTCACTTGCGCGGCGTGTTGACTCCCCGGGAGTCCCCAGCCCTATTTTGCGGCGGCCCCTCGCGGTTTTGATGTTTCGGCAGACGGCCAGCGATTCGTGATGGTCAAGGAGGCCGAGGGGCCCACGGAGGTCACCGTAGTCTTGAACTGGTTCGAGGAGCTGAACCAGCGGGTGCCGATAGACTAGCGGTCTCTCACGAAGTTCTCGTTCCTCGCGTTCGGAAGGATCCTCCATGTCGGCGACGTTCGAGTTGTTGTTTCTGCCACCACGTGGTCCCGACGATGACGCCGTCGCCCATGTCTGCTTGACCGCTGAGATTCCCCACGGCTACGACGACAAGCACACGTTGGTCACGCCTCCGGCCACGTCTGTGGCAGACCTCGACTATCCAGGCCAGCATGTTGCACGAAGAACTGGAGCGGATTCGGGACGAGGCCCGGAGCAAGTTTTCAGAGCAGTGATGGCGCGAATGATCCGCGGACTTGAACCAGCGGTCGGTGAGCTGACACCCGCGAGCGGCTTGCTCGTCCAGGATGATGACGACGAAGACGACGAAGAGGACGACGGCAAAGACGACGAGGACGAAGAGGAAGACGACGACGACTCCCCGCCACCCGGGTGGTCTGACTGACGGCGTGGGGATGTCAACGGGGCGGTGAAGGAGGCAATACGGTCAATGGTCAAGATGATGTTCATGCTCTACTGGAAGGAGGGGCTCACCCGCGAGCAATGCGTGGCGGAGTGGACGGGCCCAGCAGCACCTGCGGTCGTTCCTCGATGACGCCAAGGCTGCGGGTCTACGCCGCTACGTGCAGAATCCGTCGACGGGCGACGAACGCGAGGGAGCCCCGGACGGCATTGGTGAGCTGTGGTTCGACGATCCCGCCGCGATGGACGACGTCATGAACGGTCCGGCCATGGCGAAGGCATTCGACGACGCCACACGGTTCGCGGACCTCGAGCGCTCGTATCCACTCGTCGTCGACGAGCGCGTCCGCATCGAGTAGCGGCCCTTGGGCAGGCCGCACATCAGGGGGCTGAAGCGTGGGTGTCGGTCGCGTAGCCCGGGACCTGTTTGGCATTGGGGAGCCGGTTTCGTGCTCGACCAGTCAGCGATCCTAGTCGGAGGGAAGGCCGCGTGACGGCGGCGGGATTGTACCGTTGGGCCAACCGGTATCGGCACCGGCACGAGGCCGCAGGCCAGGGGACGCAGTACCCGACCGTGCGGCAGGCGATGCGCCGGTTCCGGGTCACGCAGCGGCAGGTCCTGGACGTGGTCGCCGACAAGCACGGACTCGCGATGGGGCTGGTGGCGGCGGATGCCATTCCTGGTCTCAGCGATGCCCCCATCGCGGACCGGCACGATGACGCGATCAAAACCTGGGACGAGGATGACCGTTGAGCCGACGCGAATAGGTCGAAGGCGGCCCACAACGGGTTGTTTTTCGCGCACCGGATCTTCACGACGGAGCGATAGGTTTTACAGGCCGAAAGTGAACCCCTCGCTGCAGAGGTTTTTGGCGCACCTCGCCGATGGCGCACTTTCAGCGAGCCGGCCGTGGATACGCGATGTCGACGACCAGCTTGAACAACTCTCCTGCGGCCTCCTCATCCACCGAAGGAGAGCCGGATCCCGCTGCGAGGAGCCGACGACCCAATCCAGTCACCCGGCGATATTGATCGTCCGGTAGCAGGTCACGAAGTCGGGCATCGAAAGAGGCCGCGCGGTCGCCGAAGGCGGTCCCCAGTTCGTCCGTGGTGGCGATGAGCGCCCCCAGCTTATTGCGGAGCCAAAACCAGAGGGAGGCGGGCCACTCTAGACCAGCTTCTGCGGTCTCGTAGTCGCGGTTCTCCGAGGCCCGCCCTTGGATGTCGTTGTAATGGCCGAGTCGGTCAGCAGCGAATGTTGGGTAATCTTGCTGTAAGTGTTTCTCGGCCATGACCTCGTGGGGGAACAAATACAAACCTCGCGCAAGCTGGATGCGTTGGGTCTCAAACGCCTGCTCGGACCTCGTCTTGCCTTGGAAGTGACCCTGAGATAAATCGTCGGCCTGTTGAAGGCGTTTCCCCGTGAGTTCCAGGCTCATACGGATCGTTTCATGAAGGAGTGTCACCATCTGGCTGGATGGAGTGAGCCGAAAGAACTGTGCTGAAAGCCGCAGAATCAGGTGGGGGTCACCTGGGAGGTCTTGGACCGCCTCGGCCTCAGTCATAGCGTCGGCTGGCGGTTCAGGAGCCTGCGCCCAGTAGATGTCCGTGACCTCAACCGGCGGCGGTTGGACCTGTTCCACAAAGCGCTGCCAGGCTTCCTCGGCCCGTTTGAGAAAGGATTCGTCTGGGTAGTAGACAACCAGCTTCACAGTCTGGACATTCTAGCGATTTGAAAATCTCGACGCGTCCACCCGAAGCCGCCGCAACGTGGTCGCCGAGACGCCAAGTATCTTTGCCGCACTCCGGCTCGACAAGCCCACCGTTCGTTCAAGGTCTCCCCGTGCAATCTGGCGACGGGGCCGTCCCAGCTTCTTGCCCTGCTTCTTGGCCCGCGCGAGGCCCGCTCTGACCCGCTCGGCGATGCGGCCCGCCGACAGGTGGGGGTTTCAGAGAACCCCGTCAGGGTTTCCTTCGTCCCGGCCCAGAAAGGAGAGGGGGACCCGTGACGACATCGAAGATGGCCGGCTGGAAGAAACTTCTGCTAATCGGCGTGGCGGTATCGGTGTCGGTCGGCGTGCTGCTTCACCGTCGTGGGCGTCGGGACCCTGCTGTGGGCCAACTCAGTGGCCGAGGAGTTGGGCGAGCCGGCGCCCGTGCCCACGGCCCTGACGATTGCCGTGGCGCGTAAGGTGGCCGCACCCGCTGCGCAGGGCAGCGCGTCCTCCGACGCGACGCCGCGGGTGGAGATCGAGCTACAGGATGGAAGATTCGAGATTCGGTCCGGGCCGGCCGGTACTGAGATCCAGGTCGATGGCGAGTACGCCGAGAACTACTACGAGCTGATCGAGGAGCAGACCCAGGCAGACGCGTCGGGTGGCCCTACGACGGCGATCCGGCTGCGTTCCACCAGCGGGCGGGCTGGTCAGGATGATGGCGGCGTTTCGCGGGAACGGCGACCCGTCCCGCCAGCCGAACAGGCTGACCGTCTCGATCCCCGCCGGGCGTCCGACCGTGCTCACGTTGGATGTGAGCCGAGGGGAGTCTCGGATCGACCTGGCGGGTTAACGCTGACTGATCTAGATGTCGACCTCTCCATGGTTGATCATCGGCTCGGTTTTGGGGAGCCGTTGGCCGAGGAACTCCAACAGCTGCGCGTCAGCGGCGGCATGGGCAACATCGAACTCGATCAGTTAGGGAACGCGCGGTGCGTGTGCGGGGCCGAACCGGAATACATCCATGTCGTCTTTCGCTTCTGGCCCGACACCCACCGCGTGGCCGATCCTCCTCGTCAGGGACGCGGACTTTCGCCTGGGCCGATTCCACTTACGGTGAGGTGATCGGCTAGACTGTCGCTCGTCACAGAACACGACGAGCGGGGAGATACGAGATGCCTAGGAAGAAGGTAAAGGCGAAGCAGACACGGGGCGGCCGGCGGCCCTCTGGTGGCGGCGGCGGGTTTCCGCGCGGCAGGTTTCGCCGGCCGAAGGGGTGCCGCTTCTGCAAAGACAAGATCGACTACATCGACTACAAGGACGTGCGGTTGATGATGATGTCGCTTGCCGAGCGCGGAAAGATCGAGCCCCGGCGGCTTTCGGGCACTTGCGCCAAACACCAGCGAAAGTTGACGACCGCGGTCAAACGCGCACGGCAGCTTGCGCTGATTCCGTACGTGACCGATTAGTGACGAGCGCGGGCGGGCCCCCCACGACCCATGACCGCCGACATCCACGAGTTCGCGCGGTCACTCGTCGACGATCCGGTGTACAGGCGAGACTCGTGGCCGCTCTGAAGGATGGGCGGCCAGCGGTTCGGCCGCTGGTCCGCGTACTTCAGCGATACGCCAGAAGGCCGGTCGATGACGAGGGGCGCTTGTTCGGACGGCGCATGCTCTCGGCTGCTGGGCAGTCCTGGTGAGGCGGTGTGGGTCAGTGACCAAGACCGACCGGCAAGAATCAGAGCCCGAATCGGTCGCAGAAGGTATCGAGATCGCGGCCAGGGTCATCCGAGAGAATAAGCCGCGGCGGCCAGTCGGTAGTATCGGGAGGATCGGGTCGGCCATGCGTGCTCATTGCTGATCTTGCAATTGGAGCAGCCGCAGAAAACACACGATTTCTTCTTGCTCATTGCGACTCGGTCTACCTATCCGTCCCTAGAGAAGGTGTCCTGCTAAGCCCGTTGGCTACAAACCCATACCGCGGCACGAGAGCGTGGACGGAATCGCCAGTGCCAGCAATTTGAATCTAAAGAAACTCAAAATATGCCGAGGTGGCGAAACTGGCAGACGCACAGGACTTAAAATCCTGTGGTGCATAGCACCGTGCGGGTTCGACCCCCGCCCTCGGCACTATTTTTACCCCCAGTTTTAGAGGGTGAGTTAGCTAGGTCGTGCAACCCTGATACGACTCCTCACCTGATTTGACAACCAGTCTGACAACCACCGGCATCTTGGGGGTGGGTATTGGCACCCCCCGGTCGGCCTTTTTTGCTCGCCCGATTTGCTCAGATCCGAAAACCGCAGGGGGGGTCCAATCTCATATATACCCGCATCATCGAAGCTCGACACCGTCCTTGTCACTCTTCTCGATCAGCTCGCTCACCAGCTGCGTCCAGCCCTCGACCGGCGTGAACGTCAGCATGATGATGCCGCCTGGGAACTCGCCGGTGGCCGTAATTCGCAGCACGCACTCGGTATGCACCTCTGCCGGAGGTTCTTCGTCGAGCCAGATGACGTGCTGCGCGCTGGCATGCCCTTGGTCCGCCGCCAGCCCATACCACCGGACCGCCTCCGCGTCATTCTGTGGGACGCCGCGGCCGGTGGCGTACATGAACCCGAGGTTGTTCTGCGCCTCGGCATACCCTTGGTCCGCCGCCAGGCGAAGCCACCGGACCGCCTCCGCGTGATCCTGTGGCACGCCTTCGCCGGTGCCGTACCTCAGCCCGAGGTTGTACTGCGCATCGGCATCCCCTTGCTCGGCCTTCGCCCGCACCTCGGCGACCGTTTCCTGCTGCTCGGAGATCGGCGCAGTGCATGCTGTAATGAGAATGGCGACCGCGAGGTAGCGCAGGGTAAGGGTTTTGAGCCGGATGATGGCCTTGTGCCCGGAGACGACGGCCTGGAGTGCTTGAGCCTGTTGATTGGCTTCAGAGCCAAACGCGCACAGCCTAGTCGTCGCAAGGCACGCTGACCATAACGGGTGGCGAAGAACGACCTAGACAGACATCATGACCGACACCGGCGTTCAGGCGCCCGTTGCTCACCTGAAACCGGTGAAGAACGGAAGATTTCGGCTGACGGCCGCGACGCCCTTGCAAGACTCATGACCCCAGACCAGATTGCGGAAGCCCAGCGCCTCGCCCGTGAGTGGGACGCCGCGCACCAGCGCTAACCCCCGTCCCCGTTGAACCGCCCGCCGCGTGGCGGTAGGCTAGACACGTTGTGACCTGGCGCGCCCCACGCCTCATCGCGGTCGCCATTCTCATTACAGCATGCAGTGAGTCGAACTCCGAGCAGCCGGCGCTGGATGCTGAGCTACGGGCGAAGGCCGAGCAAGGGAATGCCAACGCGCAGGTCATCCTCGGGCTGAAGTACGACACCGGCGAAGGGGGGATGTCCCAGTAGCTGTTGAAATTTGAAGCGGCGGCTCCTTCACTGGTCGTGCTATACGACCGGTGACTAAACCGAGGTGAAAGCCTCCCAGCAAAGGAGCCGCCATGAAGAAGCAGTCTCACACAGTCCCTCGTCGTCGCCAATCGGCATCCCCGGCGTCGCGCCACTTGCCGTTGGTTGACATCCTCATCGATGCACAGGCCGAGCTGCAGGAGCTGGTCATCGCGTCTGGCTTACGGGTGCTCGAGGCGATGCTCGAAGAAGATCGGGCTGCCGTGTGTGGCCCCCGGTATGCGCATCAGCCGGCCCGGCACGCGTATCGCGCCGGCCATGCTCCGAGCCAAGTCGTCCTGGGCGGGCATAAAGTCGCGATCCGTCGGCCCCGAGTGCGGCGCGACGGCATGGAGGTGCCGCTGCCCACGGCCCAGGCGTTCACGGACGCGGACCCGCTGAACCGGCGCGTCGTCGACCAGATGCTCATCGGCGTGGCGACCCGCCAATATGCGCGGAGTCTCGAACCGCTGGGCGCGAACATCACGACGCGGGGCACCAGCAAGAGTGCGGTCAGTCGACGCTTTGTGGCGCAGACCCAGGCGCAGCTGGACGCGTGGCGCGCGACACCGCTCGACGCGCTGGACCTGGCGGTGCTGCTGATCGATGGGGTCCAGGTCGGCGGGCACTGTATCGTGGTGGCGCTGGGCATCGACACAACGGGGACCAAACACCCGCTCGGCCTCTGGGAAGGAGCCACGGAGAATGCGACGGTCTGTCAGGGCCTGTTGACCAATCTTGCGAGTCGCGGGCTGCGCACCGACCGGAGCCTCCTGGTGATCGTCGATGGGGCGAAGGCCCTCGAGACGGCGGTGACCCAGACGTTCGGCCGGGCCGCCGTGGTGCAGCGGTGTCAAGTGCACAAGGGCCGGAACATCCTGGAGCATCTCCCCGAGGCACAACGTCCGTGGGTGAAGGCAATCCTTACCCGCGCCTACACGAACGCCACCGTCAAGACGGCGAAACGACTGCTGCAGGACCTGGCTCGCCGCTTGGACACCGACCACCCGAGTGCGGCCGCGAGCGTCCGAGAAGGCCTCGACGAGACGCTGACCGTGCTCGGCTTGGGCCTGTCGGAACGCCTCCAACGATCGCTCGCCACCACGAACGCCATCGAGAGTCTGCTCAGCCGCACGCGCCATGTGAAGCGCAATGTGAAACGCTGGCGCGGTGGGACGATGGTGCTGCGGTGGGTGGCCGCCGGCGTGCTCGAAGCCGCGAAGGGGTTCCGCCGGGTCAAAGGATGTCAAGATATGCCGGCGCTCGTCGCCGCCCTCCGGGCGCGTGACGCGCGGCTGGGTCTCGGGGAATCGTCAGCGATGGTCGCGTAGTCGTGAACCGAGCCGCCGTTGAATTTCAACAGCGCACGGGACATCCCCGGCGAAGGCGTCCCGCAGGATGACGCGGAGGCGGTCCGGTGGTGGCGGCTGGCGGCGGACCAAGGGGTTGCCGAGGCGCAGTACAACCTCGGGGTGAGGTACGCCACCGGCCGCGGCGTGCCACAGGATGACGCGGAGGCGGTGCGGTGGTATCGCCTGGCGGCGGACCAAGGTTTTGCCAGCGCGCAGTCCAACCTCGGGCTGAGGTACGCCACCGGCGAAGGCGTGCCACAGGATGACGCGGAGGCGGTGCGCTGGTATCGGCTGGCGGCGGACCAAGGGAATGCCAGCGCGCAGTCCAACCTCGGGGTGATGTACGACACCGGCGAAGGCGTGCCACAGGATGACGCCGAAGCGGTGCGCTGGTATCGGCTGGCGGCGGACCAAGGGGATGCCAGCGCGCAGTCCAACCTCGGGCTGACGTACGACATCGGCCGCGGCGTGCCGGAGGATGACGCCGAAGCGGTGCGCTGGTATCGGCTGGCGGCGGACCAAGGGATTGCCAGCGCGCAGTACAACCTCGGGCTGAAGTACGACACCGGCGAAGGCGTGCCACAGGATGACGCCGAAGCGGTGCGCTGGTATCGGCTGGCGGCGGACCAAGGGGATGCCGAGGCGCAGTTCAACCTCGGGGTGATGTATACGCCACCGGCCGCGGCGTGCCACAGGATGACGCGGAGGCGGTGCGGTGGTACCGCCTGGCGGCGGACCAAGGTTTTGCCAGCGCGCAGTCCAACCTCGGGCTGAGGTACGCCACCGGCGAAGGCGTGCCACAGGATGACGCCGAAGCGGTGCGCTGGTATCGCCTGGCGGCGGACCAAGGGATTGCCAGCGCGCAGTACACCCTCGGGCTGATGTACGCCAACGGCGAAGGCGTCCCGCAGGATGACGCGGAGGCGGTCCGGTGGTGGCGGCTGGCGGCGGACCAAGGGGTTGCCGAGGCGCAGTACAACCTCGGGGTGAGGTACGCCACCGGCCGCGGCGTGCCACAGGATGACGCGGAGGCGGTGCGGTGGTACCGCCTGGCGGCGGACCAAGGTTTTGCCAGCGCGCAGTACAACCTCGGGCTGAAGTACGACACCGGCGAAGGCGTGCCACAGGATGACGCGGAGGCGGTCCGGTGGTATCGCCTGGCGGCGGACCAAGGGCATGCCAGCGCGCAGTACAGCCTCGGGGTGATGTACGCCACCGGCCGCGGCGTGCCACAGGATGACGCGGAGGCGGTGCGGTGGTACCGCCTGGCGGCGGACCAAGGTTTTGCCAGCGCGCAGACGCCACCGGCGAAGGCGTGCCACAGGATGACGCCGAGGCGGTGCGCTGGTATCGGCTGGCGGCCGAGCAGGGGCACGCTAGCGCTATGTCCAACCTCGGGGCCGTGTACTTTGAGGGACGCGGCATCGTACAAGACTACGTGCAGGCGCATATGTGGCGGAACCTCGCGGCGTCTCGACAAACCGGTGAACAACGGAAGATTTCGGCTGACGGCCGAGACGCCCTTGCAAGTCTCATGACCCCAGACCAGATTGCGGAAGCCCAACGCCTCGCCCGCGAGTGGGACGAAGCGCACCCGCGCTAACCCCCGTCCCTGTTGAACCGCTCGCCGCCCCGCGGTAGGCTAAACATCTCACCGCTCGTCGTCGTGGTCGGAGCAAGCCGAGGCCAGGCGCTACACACACCTCATCGCGGTCTCCATTCTCATTACAGCATGCAGTGAGTCGAACTCCGAGCAGCCGGCGCTGGATGCTGAGCTACGGGCGAAGGCCGAGCAAGGGGATGCCAGCGCGCAGTACACCCTCGGGCTGAAGTACGACACCGGCGAAGGCGTGCCACAGGATGACGCCGAAGCGGTGCGCTGGTATCGGCTGGCGGCGGACCAAGGGGATGCCAGCGCGCAGTACACCCTCGGGGTGATGTACGCCACCGGCCGCGGCGTGCCACAGGATGACGCGGAGGCGGTCCGGTGGTATCGCCTGGCGGTGGACGAAGGGAATGCCAGCGCGCAGTACAACCTCGGGCTGACGTACGACATCGGTGAAGGCGTGCCGGAGGATGACGCCGAAGCGGTGCGCTGGTATCGGCTGGCGGCGGACCAAGGGGATGCCGAGGCGCAGTCCAACCTCGGGGTGATGTACGCCAACGGCCGCGGCGTGTCGGAGGATGACGCGGAGGCGGTGCGGTGGTACCGGCTGGCGGCGGACCAAGGTTTTGCCAGCGCGCAGTACAACCTCGGGCTGAAGTACGCCACCGGCCGCGGCGTGCCACAGGATGACGCCGAAGCGGTGCGCTGGTATCGGCTGGCGGCGGACCAAGGTTTTGCCAGCGCGCAGTACAACCTCGGGCTGAAGTACGACACCGGCGAAGGCGTCCCACAGAATGATGTGACCGCTCACATGTGGTTCAATCTCGCTGCGTCACGGTCAACGGGTGATCTTCGGGACCGAGCGGTCGAAGCCCGCGACCTAGCCGAGACACGGTTGATCGCAAGTCAACGAGCCGAAGCCCAAACCCTCGCCCGCGAGTGGGACGAAGCGCACCCGCGCTAACCCCCGTCCCCGTTGAACCGCCCGCCGCGGGGTCCATCCGGAAGGCGCTGTTGTTCAGACGTGTGGGGCAAGCGCGTCTTTGTCAGATACGCGGCCTCCCATTCGTGGGCTAGGCGTTTCCCTGCAGCGATCTCCTTAGGCGACATTTGAGACGCGAGGATCTCGCGCTTCCCGGATGCATACTCATTGTCTCTCTCGAGGGTAGCTGTGAATCGCCTCGATCGCCAGCGCGTTCGCGTGGTCGTCGTGTCCGCCACGGGGATGGTCGACGCGAGCCTTCGCTCACGCAGGCGTAGACGGGGTAAACACCTGTCAGGCGGCGTCCATCAAGCCGCGGAGAATTAACCTGACGATGCCCGACTGCCCCGGTCAGGGACGAGCTTCTGACCGCCTGAGCAACAGTTGATGACGGAAGCACCGAAACTTCTGGTACATTTGAATTACTAGCGGATTCCCTGGTGCCGTCGGTCTCCGATTGGGCTGTCCGATACTAGAGATTCGAACGCCCTTGGAGGTCGTAGGGGATGAAGAGACGTGAGAGGGGGGACAGAGTCCATGGGTCTCAGAAATCTCTTCGGTAAGAAGAAGAACGATAAGGATGGGAACGCAGAGCCGGACCCGATCGCCGACCTCGTTCTCGGCAAGCTCAAGGTCGGCTATCTGGTGGATTACGATCTGAAGACCTGGGAAGTGACGGGCTACTGCCGGTACGAATTCGACGGAAACATCGTGAAGGAGTGGGAGATTACGGCCGGAGGACGCGAGAAACGCTACCTGGAGCTGGCCGACGGGCGCTGGTCCCTTTCAGAGAAGATCGTCATCGGCGCCATCGAAGGCGACATCCGGCGTCACATCCTTCGCGAGGAGGACCCGCCGAGCCGGGTCGTTCACAAGGGGAAGCAGTATCACTTCGACAGTTCCTGTGCAGGATATATGTTCCTCAACGACGAAGGTGCCGGCGAAGAGGTGATCCGCTGGGAGTTCCTGGACGAAGACGAAGAGAGTTTCCTGGGCATCGAGCAGTGGAGCGAGTCCGAGTTCGGGGCCGCGACCGGTTCCTTCGTCGAAGATTACGAGTTCACGAGTATTCTCCCCGGGGGGGACACGGACTGATTTGTTCCCCAGGAGGGTCGAAGTCTTACGCTACACTATGGCTGTATGCCTCTCCATAGTCTGGGGTGGGAAACGATCATGAAAACTAGCCTGTGCTGGATCGTGTGGATCGGCCTCTCTCTCGTCGTCGTGGGCTGTGTCGCCGGCGACCCCCTCGAGCGATTGCAGGGCGAGCTCGACCGTTACCCTGAGTACTCGGTCATCCTCGCGGACATGCGGGAGGAGGGAACGTTCTCGACCGACTATTGGCACCAATACCGGGTGACCACAGGCGAGAGGGAGGAAGGCTCTGACGATCTCGTCTACGCCGAGAACATCCGAGATTGGGAACGGGTCGGTCGCCGCACGTTCGCCAGATACCAGCCCTACCTCGGCATGGTGATTCTCTCGAAAGGCACGGACGGAAACGTCGATCATGACCAGCATCCACCCGGCTACCAGTACGTCGGCAACGACCGTTATGGCCAGTGGCGAGGCGATGGGCGAGGTGGATCTTTTTGGGAGTTCTACGGCCGGTATGCCCTGATCAGCCACATGATCGGCGGCTTTGGGCGACCCATCTATCGTAACGACTGGAATAGTTATCGCGACTTTCGAGGCCGTGGCCAACCCTACTTCGGCTCTGGCGCGCATGGCACGAATGGTACGGTCACGAGACAGAGTAATCCCAATTTTTTCCGGCGCCAGGCAACACGGCAGCGCGCCCGGGCCCAGGGATTTGGCGCTCGCGTGCGCGGTCGTATGACAGGCGGTAGTGCCCGGGGGCTCGGCAAGTAGCGTTACGGAAGGAGCATCATGTCCTGGGATCAAATCTTGACAGGCTTCATTTACCTGGCCGTCGTCCTCGTCCTTGTTGGCATCGGTAAGTGGGCGTACGACGCGTTGCACCGCGGCTTCGTCCTGCGGACAGAGCTCCTCGAGAAAAACAACCTCGCCATGGCCCTCACCATCGCCGGCTATTATCTCGGCCTGGCGATCGTGCTCGGTGGAGTGGTGTCCGGACCCGGGTCTGGCATGTTCACCGAGGATCTCATCGATCTCGTGGTCTTCGGACTGGTGGCCATCGTTTTGCTCAATCTGTCGGGCTGGATCAATGACAAGATCATCCTCTCGAAGTTCGACAACCAGAAGGAGATCGTTCAGGACCGCAACATCGGAATGGGCGCTATTGAAGGCGGCAATCATGTCGCCGTCGGTCTGATCACGGCCGGTGCGCTCTCTGGTGAAGGCGGCCTGCTCAGCGGCGCGGTCTTCTGGGTCCTGGGCCAGGCCGGCCTCATCGTGGCCGGCTTGCTGTACAACAAGATGACCTCGTTCGATCTACACGAGCAGATCGAGAATAACAACGTCGCGGTCGGCGTGGCCTTTGCCGGTGTTCTCATCGGCTTCGGGAACATCATCCGCCTGGCTGGTGAAGGCGACTTCGTCTCCTGGACGCAGAGCCTGAGCGAGTTCGGTTACTACGCGGTCGTGGGTTTGCTCCTCCTACCGTTAGTCCGGATCTTCGCCGACAAGGTGCTACTGCCTGGCGCGCGACTGACCGATGAGTTGGTCCGGGACGTACCCAACGTCGGCGCTGGGGCCATTGAGGCGACCTCGTACCTCGCCGCGTCGATACTGATCGGGTTGACCCTCTGAACGGACCCGTGGAGGGGGCAGGCCGCCTATCGAACACGGCCGCGACCCGCCTTCCCCGGCGCGGCCCATTCCATGAGGATGCTTGCAACATCTGGCCAGGCTCTTGCTCACCTCCAGGTCGGACACCAGACCATCGACACGGACATGCTCAAGTTCAAGTCTAGGATCACCGATCGCCTGCTGGTGTTCTGGGAGTTTCTGCACCGCGAGAATCTGCTCCGCCTGCTGGGCATTATTGGAGTGTTGATCGTCGGCGGTGCGACCGGTCTCGCCTACTTCGAGCACGATCGAAGCATACCCGATGCTTTGTGGTGGGCCACCGTCACGCTGACCACGGTGGGTTTTGGGGACATTTTTCCCACGTCGCTCGGCGGACGGGCGGTCGGCATCGTTCTCATGTTCTTCGGCATCGGTGTGCTCGGCATGTTCACCGCGACTATCGCCGGCGTGTTCGTCGAGAAGCGACTCAGGAAGGAGCGGGGCCTGGGTTCTTACGATCTCGAGGACCACATCATCCTCTGCGAGTGGAACGACCGGACCCATGAGATTCTCCGCGACCTGCGCGCGGACTCTCGCTCATCTCGGTCACCGATTCTACTGCTGGCCGATGTGGAGGCGAAACCAGTCGACGATGAACACCTCTACTTCGTGCGAGGCGAAGTGAGCGAGGAGAACTTGAAGCGCGCCTGCATCGAGAAGGCGGCCACCGTAGTCATCGTGGGAGACCGCCGGCTGGACTATACGGCGCGGGACGCCAAGGCGGTTCTTTCCATCTTGACGGTGGAAACGCTGAACCCCGACGTGTACTCGATTGTCGAGCTGGCCAACGAGGACAACGTCCGGCACTGTGAGCGTGCCCATGCTGACGAGGTTGTCGTCGGTGCCGAATTCAGTAGCCGTCTCATCTCGAGCGCAACGCTGGACCATGGGATCACCAAGATCCTCTCCGAGATCCTGAGCGCCCAGTATGGCAACGACCTCATCACCGTCCCGGTGCCCACATCGCTCGCTGGACATCCGTTTCTGGAGTTGTTCTCAGAGATGAAGCGCGCCCAGGGGATGATCGTCCTCGCCATCAAGCGGCACGGAAGCAACGAGGTCGTGACCAACCCTGGCACCGATGTTCTCGTCGGCGCCGACGACCGACTGGTCGTTATCTCGTCGCGGCCAGAGCGCCAGCATGGAGTCCACGCCGAGGCGTAGGACCTAGTGTCTCGTCACAGTAATTCACAACACAATGCCCGGGCGGGGCATCCCGTCTGGCGGCGTTGCTCCCCGGTCGAATATGCCCCATATTCTCCCTCGTCGCGCGTCGCCAGTTCGGGCGCTGCGCCACAGACTTTGTTCACGAACTACTGGTACAGGACAATAGCGCCATCACCGGGATCCGGTCCTTGTCCGCGGCTATGCTAACCTTAAACTTCCGTACGGTACCGGCCTCGACACGGTGCGCCGGACTTGGAGGCGATTGATCAAGAAGTACCACCCGGATCTTTATTCGGCGGATGAGGACAAGAAGCGCATCGCGACGGACCTCGTTCAAGGTCTGAAGCGCGCATACGAAGAACTTGTCACACACCTGGAACGTAAATAGATTGGGGACCGGTTTGGAACACGAGATCACTAAGGAGGTGCGATTCGATGTCTGAGAACGTAGATCGGGTCAAGGCTTATCTACTCGATCTCGACCTTAAGATCGTCTCGGAGAACGAGGCCGAAGAGCTGGTTGTGGTCGATGACGAGGACAATGGCATCAAGCAACTGGTCATCGACTGCGAGCCGCCCATTATCATTCTCGAGCAGCTAATCGGTGAGGTGCCGGCCGAGCCGGGAGATCTCTTCAAGCGCTTGTTGCAGATGAACAACACGCTCGTCCACGGTGCGTTCGTGCTCGACGAGACCGGCGGGCGGATCTTCTTCCGTGACACGCTGCAGCTCGCCAACCTCGATCTCAACGAGCTCGAGGGCTCGATCCGATCCCTCTCGTTGGCGCTTGCCGAGTACGGCGCTGAGCTTCTCACGTACCTCGGTAAGTAGACCGCGTTCAAAGGAGAATCGTCATGGCCAGTATCTTTCAGCGGATCTTCAAGGTCACCCAGTCCGAGGCGCACGCCAGCTTGGACAAGTTTGAAGATCCGATCAAGTTGAGTGAACAGGGAGTCCGTGACCTCAAGAAGAGTCTGCAAGCGTCGATGGTCAGCCTGGCGCAGGTCAAATCGCTGGCGATTCGCCTCCAGAAGGAGACTGACGACCACAAGAAGAGAGCGGCCGACTACGAACGCAAGGCGATGCTGCTACTCAAGCGCATGCAGGGTGGGGAGATGGAGGGGGCAGAAGCCGAGCGGCTGGCCACGGAAGCCCTGTCAAAGAAGGAAGAAGCTCTCCAGCGCCACACCACGGTCTCGGGGGAGCAGCAGGATCAGCAGCGGATGGCCGACCAGCTCCAGACGAAGGTCGAAGAGCTCAAACGCCAGATCAGCAAGTACGAGAACGAGGTCGTCACCCTTCGCGCTCGGGCCCGGACAGCCTCGTCCATGCGCAAGATCAACCAGCAACTGGCCGGTGCCGATGCCTCTGGCACCGTCG
The DNA here is from genome assembly GCA_963662965.1 of Vicinamibacterales bacterium. GTDB lineage: Bacteria > Acidobacteriota > Vicinamibacteria > Vicinamibacterales > UBA8438 > DTWD01. The sequence goes on from OY759970.1 coordinate 4,248,841, forward strand.
CGATGCTCGAGAAAATGAAGAACAAGGTTCAGGAGGAAGAGTCTCTTGCGGAGGCTTACGGCCAACTCTCTGATGTCGGCGGCACCATCGACGATGACATCGACAAGGCGCTGGCCTTACCGTCGACCGCGGAGACCTCCGACTCGTTGGCCGAGTTGAAGAAGAAGATGGGCATGTCCGCCTGAGACGCGGTACTCACCCCACGCCGCGCGCCGGTCGCGCCTCACCGAAGAGTAACGGCTTGATGCCAGGATTCGAGCCGTCAAACTTCCAGATCCAGGCGTCCAACACGTAGTGGGTGGCCTGCGGCACGGTGAGCAGCGGGACGACAAGGTGGCGCAGCGCTTCGGGCGCCGCGAAGGGCAGCGCCATCTGGCCAAAGGCGGCAGCGTGTTCCCGCCAGACGAAGAGATCCCAAAGGCCCTCTTCGAAATAGGCCAGCATCAGGAGTAGCCCGACGAAGACGCCGGCCGCCGCCGGGCGGTGGATCCGCTGCCTCCATGATCGCGAGTCGGTCCACTTGTGGCGACCATAGATCCAGACCAGGGCTACGTAGGGCACGCCGTGCGCCACGACGTTGGTAAGAGTAAAGGCGAAGTCGGAGTTGAGCAGCACGATGCCCGTGTACCACACGCACGCGGTCGAGGCCACGATCCCGACCTTGCCCCAGTTGACCGCTCCCCGCTCCCAGTAAATCTGGACCTGCCGCACAAGGAAGGCCAGTAGAACGGCCGAATAGATCCAGAGCGCTACGGGCGAGATCCACACTGGGAGCGACACGAAGTCCCCCTCGACGAACCATTCGAATTGGCGATCGGACGTTGTGTGCCAGAAGGCGAGCGGATAGAGCATGGTGGAGTAGATCGCCATCTTGTCGAGGCGCCGATCGGCGACCGAGTGCTCCCCGCAGCGGTGACGATAAAGCATCACGAATCCGAACTGCTGGCGCACGAAGTGGAAGACCGCGATGTAGGCGAGCACGCGCCAGAAGACCAGCGTCCCGAGGCTGTGAAGCAGCACGCCGACGGCTAGACAGACGAGCGGCGTGAGTATGTATTGGGTGCGACGGCGGGCCAGTTCCTCAGGATCCCAGTATGTGCGATAGAGTGACGCGTAAACGTGCGCCACGTCGATACCCACGACGAACGCGAGCCAACCCCAGAGCGGCACATCGGGGGCTCGCAGAGTCGGAACCGACAGCACGAGAAGGACCGCCAGCAGCGGTGGGCCCAGGATCAACCCCACGTCGAACCGGCGCGACACGATCCACGCCGCGCCGGTTGAGTCGGACCCGCTCACGTCACAATCCTTTCGCGGGCCCCAACGAGCTGCTGTGGGCATGGCCCCTGTGTCGCATGAGGTCTTCTGCGGCTCGCACGCCTCGATATTGAGCTTCTTCGAAGAGCGAGAGCCCACTCATGTCCGAGTGGGCAAAGCGTACCGGTCCAAAGGCATCGGCAGCGCGTCGGCGGGGCTCTCCCCAGAGAAAACCTGGGACCGGACGGATCATCGCGTGCCCCCAGAGCATGACGTCGATCTGGCTGACGAGCGATTCGAGACCCACGTGGGCTGGCGCGAGATCGCCAAGAATGATCGACACCCAATCTTTCCAGCTGCGTTCGAGCATCCAGTGACGGGCGATCTCGGGATTCGGCACGGCGAGCGGCAGGTAGTACGTCAGAACGCTTGGCCCCGGCGCGACACGCAGGTTTTGGTGCGTGGCGACCACATACCCCAGAGATAAGCTGTCGTAGATCACGTTGTCCCACGCCGCCCCTTCAGGCAGGCGGTCGACTGTGAGGTTGGCGACCATCCATGGGGCATAGGTAAACGTGTCGATGCCCGGAAGCTCATAGCCTTCCAGGACATACGTGGCCGTAAAGCGTGGCAGGGCGTAGATGACCTCTCGTGCTCGAAACCGTACGGATGAGTTGGTGCGCGTATCAAATACGTCCACGTCGACACCTCCGGCCGAGATGTCTGGAGTCGCGGGGTCGGCGGTCACCCGGATGCGATATACCAGCATGCCCGAGTGCAGATGTCCATCGAGACGCTCTACCATGTGGCGGACGATGCGCCCGTTTCCTTCGGGCCAGGTTAGGTATTCCACCCCTTCGCCGCGGGAGCAGAAATAATGCCAGGCGGCCCAGGCCGAAGTGGTTTCCAGTGAGCACCCGTAGTCGTCGCGACAGCAATAGTCGACGTACCATCGCAGACGATCGGACGTCCATCCAGCGCGGTCGAAGTACTCCTGCATCGAGATCCGGTCGAGAGCGACGAGATCGGGGTCGTCGCTGCTCAGGGCCATCGGCAGCGCGAATGCACGTCGGCCGCGGGCATCGCGATAATCCTGATAGCGCTTCATCTGCTGTTCGAATTCTGCGAGCATGGCGCGATCCCCCGGCGGCGAGGCGGGGCCCAGGAGCTCTCGCGCCGAGATTCCCTCTTGCCAGCGACCGTCAATGAACAGCCGCTCCTGGGGCACATGACAGAGGTGGCGCGGGTCGTAGATCGGATCACCGTCTGGACCCATGTCATAGACCATGCCCATCTCTTCCAGTAGCTCGCGCACCGCCGTCGATTCCAGGCTTGGGACCGGCAGATAGTGGGCACCCCACGGATAGGCGGACACGTCGTTCGAGTCCCAGCGTGAGTTGCCGCCCGCGTCAGACTCGAGTTCCAGGATCTCAAAGTCGCGAAAGCCGCTCTTGGCGAGCTTCCAGCCTGCCGACAGGCCAGCGATGCCGGCGCCGACGATGACCACCGGTACGTGTCGGATTTCCTGGGGCTCAGGCAGATCGCCGGTACGCAACCGGTGTCCGACCTTGTGGGAGGCGCCGACGATGGAGCCAGCGATCCGGCCGGTGTCGATCTCGCGGTCCACGGAGGGTCCCGTCCGTGACCCACAGCCGACCGCCAGCGCTGTGGCAACACCCGGGCACAAGCGTAGGAGATCGCGCCGGCTCAGGCCGCGAGGCCTCACGGTCGGTTTTGTCTGCCCGCCACTCGACCTCTTTCGAGCTGCCCTCACGGCGCGTACTGCCCCCAGCCCTCCTCCTGGTATCGAACCAGGATCTGGTTGTTCAGATGGTTGACCTCGACAGGGACCTCCTCCATGTCTATGGGAAACTCAAAGAGGGAGGGCATGATCAACCGGTTGAGGAAGCGAAGGTCCTCCGGAAGGCGGTCGGCCATCTGAAAGGGTTTGTGTGACGCGATGACGTAGCCCCATTCACCGAAGGAAGGAATCGCGACGTGATACGGCGCTGCTTCGAGACCGACCGCGCGCACTGTCTCGACGATGCACCAGAAGGCACGCCGGGCCATGAGTGGCGACGAACTCTGGATCGCGGCGACGCCGTCTGGGGCCAGGTGAGCGGCGAGGCGTAGATAGAACGTGGTCGTGTAGAGCTTGCCCAGGGAGTAGTTTGAGGGATCGGGAAAATCGACGACAATGAAGTCGTACAGGCTCGTGTTGTCCTCGAGCCAGACGAACGCGTCGGCGTTGACGACCTGCACCCGGGACGACCGCAGTGCGTAGTTGTTGAGGGCCGCGAACGCATCGTGATACGTGAAGATCTCCGTCATCGTCGGATCGAGGTCAACCAGCGTGACGCGCTGGACCCTCTGGTCCTTGAGAATCTCTCGAACCGCCATGCCGTCCCCGCCGCCGAGAACGAGAACCTGCCGTGGCGACCCCACCGCCGCCAGCCCCGGATGGACCAGCGCCTCGTGGTACCGGTACTCGTCGAGGGAGGAAAACTGGAACTGGCCGTTCAGGAATAGCCGCATCTCTCCTTGGGCGTTGGTCGCGACGATGCGCTGATATCGAGAGGCACGACTGAAGATCACCGGGTCCTGATACAAGCGCTGCTCGGTGAAATCCGACAAGACATCGGAGAAAGCCACGCCCACCAGGAGCAGCACGAGGGCGGCGTAGGCCTGGAGGGTGAGTATGGGTCGTCGATGCTCCTCACGAAACAGGTGGCACATCCAGATCGCCACGAGGACGTTCAGGAAGCCAAAGATAAATGACGACCGCATCAACCCAACCTGGGGGACGAGCCACAGGGGAAACACAAGCGACGCAGCCAGAGCACCCAGGTAGTCGAGCGACAGGACCTTCGAGACCAGGTCGCTGAACGGGAACTGGTCCTCGAGAATGCGCAAGATGAACGGGATCTCCAGCCCTACCAGGATCCCGGTGACTGTGACCCACGAGTAGAGCACTACCCGGAACGCATTGAGCTCGGAAAAAGCCAGGAAGAGGACCAAGGACGATATCCCACCGATGAGGCCAACTAGGATCTCGATCTGGATGAAGCATGCGATCAGATCTTTTCGGACGTAGCGAGCCAGGTAGGAGCCTAACCCCATCGAGAAAAGGTAAACGCCGATGATGGTGGAAAACTGGGTGACGCTGTCGCCGAGCATGTAGCTGGCGATGGTTCCGGCCAGCAGCTCGTAGATCAGTCCACAGGTGCCAATGGCGAAGACCGAGAAGAGGAGGGCCTGGGTCTTGCCTCGACGGTCGTCCTTCGAAGCGGTTTTCTGCTGATCCATGGATAGTGGAGATTGTGGCTTACCGGTTGTTTTGATACCAGCCTCGCGTTTCCTATACGATGACGTTCGTCTCAAAATACCATGGCGTACCGTTCGAGAGACACGATAATCCAGAGCGCTTCGACCCTTCGTTTCCTTTTAGTAGACGGACGAGTGCGATTGGCGGGCCGTGTCAATGCCTTTGAGACAACCTGATTCCGCATTTACTGTAGCGACCCCACGCTGGTGACGAGCGTGATCGGGCGATCGTCACGGATGGGTTGTGACCGGCGGATCACCCCATACTGTGGGTCGTCCGGGGTGACGGGCGTCGCTCCTGGGGCATCCTCGCGGGTCGGTTGCGGCGGCCGATTGATCCACACGGCCGTGGGCGGTGTTTCTGGACGTGGTGGCCCCTGCACGAACCGCTCGGGATGGGCGGCGTATGCCGCCAGGCGCGTGCGGTGCCGGACCGCGAGGACCGTCGCGGCGCGGCCGTAGTGCACGGCGGTTGGTGTCAGGTAGCTGAGGCCGCTGTGATGGTGCGCGTCGTTGTACCACGCGAACAGATCGCGGCTGACGGCGCGGGCGTGTTGGAGCGAGCCGAACCGGCCAGGAAACTCCGGCCGGTACTTCACGGTCCGGAACTGCGCTTCGGAGAACGGATTGTCGTTGCTCACGCGGGGCCGCGAATGACTGGCGTCGATGCCCAGATCCGAGAAGAGCAGCGCGACGAGCTTGCTCCGCATAGGCGCGCCACGGTCCGCATGAATGGTGAGTTGGTGCGGGGCGATGCCCTGCTTCAGGCAGGTCGCCGCAATCAGGCGCTCCGCCAGGTGCGCATTTTCGTGGCGCGCGACCATCCAGCCCACCGCGTAGCGGCTGAAGAGGTCGAGGATGACGTACAGCGAGTAGTAGCGGTACGGGATCGAGCCCTTGAGTTTGGTGATGTCCCACGACCAGACCTGATTCGGGCGCGTTGCCACGAGCTCGGGTGCGGTATACGCCGGATGCCGGGCCTGGGCGCGCCGCTCGCGCACTTCCGTGGCCGCCGCGAGCACCCGATACATTGTGCGCGGGGCACAGAGGTACCGCTGCTCCTCGAGCAACGTGGCATGGACTTCGGCGGGCGACTGGTCGATGAACCGCTCGCTGTGCAACACGTTGAGCACCGCCTGGCGTTCGGTGGCACCCAGCGCGCGCGGCGACGGCGCACGGGGCCGCGGTGGTGTGGCGCGGGGCGCGGGGCGCCGCCGGCGATAGAGCGCCGCCCGGGACACGCCGACGCTGTGACACAGCGCCGCCGTCTCGCCCGGCGTCGTGACGGCCTCGATGGCGCGCATCAGTCGGTCTCGTCGTCGTCGCTGGGTGTCAGGGGGATCCCCAGGATCTCGGCAACTTTTTTTTGGAGCGTCATGATCGTCTCCGCCCGCTGCAGCTTCCGCTGGAGCCGGCGGTTCTCCACCTCGAGCTGCTTCACGCGCGGGTCAACGGGGCGGGGTGTCGGCCCCCGCCGGCGCCCGCGCATCTCGCGCAGCGCCCCCGCCTCCCGCTGCCGCCGCCAGTTCGTCAACAGCGACGAGTACAGCCCCTCGCGACGCAACAGGGCCCCCACCTCGCCGGGCTTCTTGCACGCGTCGGCTTGCGTGAGGATGCGGAGCCGATATTCTGCGGAGAAGCGCCGGCGCTGGACCGTCGCCGGCACCTCCGGGTCAGGGTCGGGCGGGCGTGACGTGGTCATGGGGCCGGGGCCTCCCGTCGCCCTCCGGGCTCCCGTCGCCCCCGGCCCCGCGACCACGTCCATCTCCACGGCCTCTGGCATGCGAGTCATCTCTCCAACCTTCCCCGCCCCTACACTAATCTCACCAGGGAGGTTGTCTCACAGATTATTGGCACAGGGGGTGGAGCCTTTGCGTATCCTCGACCGTCGACGAGTGAAATGGCTCGATCACCGGGTCACCTTTTACGCACTGGGCACAAGTCACGCGATACTCCTCGAGTATGGAGACACGGTGCTGACCGAGCTGCTCACCTGTGTGCCCACTGCTGTACAGGCTCATATTCTTGAGCAGGGTGGCGCACATTTGCCCTATACCGTCTCCAGGAGTTTCGACAGCCTGAGCTATCGTTGCCGATTGACCCCGTTTGAGCTGTGTGGTGGAGATGGGCTGCAGAGCGAGTTCTCAAGCGAGGATCGGATCAGCTTCACGTATCACACGGAGGGGGAGTTTGAAGAGCCGATCACGCACATCGGGTGGCGTGGTGGTGACTCCACACTCTCTGTGGAGACCGTCCACACATATCCTAACGAGGGGCAGGGGGTCAGAAGCGAGAGCACCTTCGAGCTCTCCTGACGCACGGTGGCTCTCAGAGGATCGCCCGCAGCACGACTTTTGCCACCGTCAGCAAGATCGCGATGAGCAGGGTCGTGCGAAGCGAATCGATCTCGAAGTCGTCGATCAGCTTGTCGGTCAGCCACAGGAGGAACGCGTTGATGACCAGCCCGAACAGGCCGAAACTCAGCAGCATCGGGATATAGGCGATCAGCGCGACCAGCCAGAATAGAAAGTAGTTCAACACTCCGTAGACCAACACGACGACCAGCGCGGTACCGAACGATTTCAGGCGCACGCCTGGCAACGCGGTCGCCAGAGCGTAGAGGAGCCCTGAGGTCACGAACACCTCGATGATGAGTCTCAGCATGGGGGTTTCGTGTTGAGGGCGGCCAGCAGGGTCCGCACGTCGCTTCCTGTCGGACTCTGGTAGATACGCAGGTTGAACGCCGGAGCGATCGCCAGGATGTGGTCGAAGATGTCGGCTTGAATCCCTTCGTAGTTGCTCCACACCTGGTCGCGGCTGAATACATAGATGTCGATCGGAAGACCGTGTTCGGTCGGTGCCAGATGCCGCACCAGGAAGGTCATCTCCTGGTGGATCATCGGATGGTTGCGCAGATACGCAACGACATAGGCTCTGAACGTGCCGAGGTTGGTCACCTGTCGGCCGTTGAGCGGGTCCGATGCGTCGACGTTCCGCTCCGCGTTCCAACCCGAGATCTCGTGGCGCTTTTTCTCCAGATATTCTGCGATGTACTGGATCTTCGCGAACCGATCGAGCATCTCCTCGTCACAAAAGCGAATCGAGTCCATGTCGATGTTGATCGCGCGCTTGATCCGGCGCCCGCCCGACTCCGACATCCCACGCCAATTCTTGAACGACTCGGTGATCAGCGCGTAGGTCGGGATGGTCGTGATCGTCTTGTCCCAGTTCTTCACTTTGACGGTCGTCAGTGCGACCTCCAGCACGTCGCCATCGGCGCCGTACTTCGGCATCTCAATCCAGCCACCCGGAGCCACCATCTGATTCGAGGAGAGCTGGATGCCGACAACCAGACCCAGGATCGGGTCCTTGAAGATCAGCATCAGAACGGCCGTCATCGCGCCGAGACCGCCGAGCAGAAGAGTCGGCGAATGACCGATGATCAGCGATATCACGGCAATCGTGGCGACGCTGTAGAGGACGAGTTTGAGCACTTGAACGACGGTCTTGACCGGCAGGTCGCGCGGGACCTTCGACGATTGCAAGAAGTCGACGCTGGCGTTCAACGCGCCGTCGATCGCGAGCAGCGTGACCAGAAGCATGTAGATGAGAGAAGCTCGTCTGACGACCTCGATCCAGAGGTCGTACCCATCGAGCACCGGCTGGGCAAAGACGTAGACGACCAACGCCGGTGCCAGATGCAGGAGACGATGGAACACTCGGCGCTTGACAATGATGTCGTCCCACGCGGTGGTGGTGTGTCCTACGACATTCTCGAGCTGGCGGATGATGATCCGCCGTGCGACGATGTCTGCGATGACAGCCAGCGTAATAACAAGAACGATCTCGACCGGCGTGGTCACGAAGGTGACGGTCTGACCGCTGAGGCCTTCCTGGAGCAACCAGTCGCGTAAGGGGGTTTAGCATCGCAGTTGAATACTATCTCGATACGGTGGCGGGCTGACAAACGCCCAAGCGTGCGACCGTCGACGTACCAAGGCTACGAACGGAAGGTTCGGCTGCACATCGTTCCGGAGCTGGGCAAGATTCGCCTCGATAGATTGACCACGCAGCGGCTCCAGTCATTTCTGAATATGAAACTTCAGAGCGGCTTAGCGCCAGCGATGGTGCGGTCGTTGCGTGTGGTCCTTGTTTCAGCGATGACGAAGGCTCACGAATTGGATCTGATCCCCAAGAATTGCGCTGCCTTTACAGTGGCACCTCACCTGCCGAAGCAGAAGGTCGATCCGTTCACGATCGACGAGACTCGGCGCTTCTTGAAGGCTGCGGAGGGCGAGGCGCTTGAAGGGTTGTTCGTCGTTGCGGCCACGGCTGGCTTGAGGCGCTGGGAATTGCTGGGTTTGACGTGGGACAACGTCGACCTCAACAAAGGGCAGATTCAGGTGCGTCAGGCTCTCCAGCGCGTCGATAAGAAGCTACGGCTCGTTGAGACGAAGTCAGGGCGCGGTCGAAACGTGAAGCTATCTGAGCGAGCCACAGAGGCCCTGAAGCGACATCGAAGCCTTCAGGTCGAACAGAGATTCGCTGCGGGTGAGAGGTGGAGCAATGAGTTGGACCTCGTGTTCACCGGCAAGATGGGTAGTCCGTTGGAGGCCACGATACCTAACCGCATCATGAATCGTATTCTCAAGAAGGCCGAGATTCGGCATCGAAAGTTTCACGCGTTAAGGCACGGGGTCGGCACGAGCTTGATGGAGCTTGGCGTGAACCCAAAGATCGTTGCTGAGATGTTGGGACACAGCAATGTCACCATCACGCTGAATCTCTATAGCCACGTGTCGCCGACGATGCAGGACGACGCCGTCAGTCGCATGGACGCGGTTCTGGCTTGAGGTCGCTGACAACCAGTCTGACAACCACGTGGATGAACGTATGTGGATAATCTGCGTCTAGACGAACGGACTTGGTAGCCTCACCTAAGAGAACACCACAGAAAACGACGAAACAACACGGTATGAACGAGAGTAGCCGAGACTTAAAATCCTGTGGAGCGCAAGCTCCGTGTGGGTTCGATCCCCACCCTCGGCACTTTCGTTGCGAGCACTTACGAGTCCGGAAGGACGCACGAACGGGTGCGGAAGGCGAAGGCTTGAGTCACCGTTCTGGACCGCGTAGATATACTCTGGACAGAAGCTTTCGACTCATGACAATCAGCCCGACGACACGTCATCGCGCCGCGCGGCATTCACTGTGGTTATTGATCATTGCAAGCTTGGTTGTGCGCCCTCTACACGCGCAGGATGATTGGCCGGCCTGGGGACGCGATCCCGGCAACCAGCGCCATTCCCCGCTCACCCAGATCAACACCAGCAACGTCTCGACCCTCGTGCCAGCGTGGCGGTACGAGATGACGAAGGAGGGCGTACCGTCACGGCCGAGCCAGTCGACCCCACTCATGGTCGAAGGTGTCCTGTACCTGTCGTTCCCGTACTACCGCGTGGTGGCGCTGGAGCCGGAGGCCGGCGACGTGATCTGGGAGTACACGGCGCCCGGGGACTGGAATTCATCAGAGCATCAGCTGCACTGGACAGGTGGTTCGATGCGGGGGCTGGCGTACTGGGAAGGCGACGACGTCACGTCCCCGCAGATCGTGTTCGGTACTGAGGAGGGCGAGCTGATCTCGCTGAACGCGCAGACCGGCATCCCCAACCCCAGGTTCGGCAACGACGGTTACGTCGACCTGAAGACACCGGACGTGATGAACGATTTCCCGAACATGCACTACGGGATCTCGTCAGGGGTCGCCATCTACCAGCACCTGGTGTTCACTGGCGTCCACAACGCCGACGAGACGGGATCGAAGGGACCGGCGGGCGACGTGCGCGCATGGGATCTGCGGACGGGCGAGCTCGTCTGGACGTTTCACAGCGTGCCCCGGCCCGGCGAGGTCGGTCACGAGACCTGGCTCAACGACTCCTGGCGCAACGTCAGCGGTGCCAACACCTGGAGCTTCTTCACCGTCGACGAGGAGCGCGGCATCCTGTACATGCCGCTCGGATCCGCTCATAACGATTTCTATGGCGTCGACCGCCACGGGGATAACCTCTTCGCGGACTCGATCGTGGCGGTCGATGCCCTGACGGGGACGCTGAAGTGGTACTTCCAGGCCATCCATCACGACCTCTGGGACCTCGACATGCCGGTGCCGCCAATCCTGTTCGACGTGGAGCGGGACGGCGAACCGATTCCGGCCGTTGGCGTCATGACGAAGTACCCGGTGCTGTTCATCTTCAACCGGGTCACCGGTGAGCCGATCTACGAGATCGAGGAACGCCCCGTGCCGCAGGGGAACCTGCCGGGGGAGTACTACTCGCCGACACAGCCGTTCCCGGTGAAGCCGCCGCCCTTCGGGCGCATCAGCTTCACGATGGACGACATCGCGACGGTGACGCCGGAGCACGAGGCCGCGTGCCGCGAACTGCTCATGACCTTCGACGGTGGGCGAAACCGCGGCCCTTTCACGCCGCCATCGCTGGAGGGCGCGCTCGTGTTTCCTTCGACCGGCGGTGGGACGGAGTTCACCGGTGGGACCTTCGATCCACGTCTGGGGTACTACATCATCAACTACGCGGACACGGGACACATCAGCAGTCTCAGAAGCGTGGACGATGATCCTGATCGTCGAGGCTATGCGGGTCCTCCTGAGTCGCCTAGGATCTACTGGCACGTCGTCGACCGGTTGGCCGTCGACGGCTGGCCCTGCTGGCAGCCGCCGTGGTCCACGCTGACCGCCGTAGACGTGAACACGGGTGAGATCGCGTGGCAAATCCCGTTTGGCACGGTCGAGGGCGCGCCTCCCGGCGTTGAGACCGGCGCCCCCAATTCTCAAAAGGGTGGGCCGACCTCTACCGCGGGGGGAGTGCTCTTCATCGGGGGGGCCACCGATCGACGGTTCCGTGCCTACGAGACGAAGACAGGGCGGGAGCTGTGGAGTGTCGAGACCGAGCAGTTAATCAGCGGCGCCAATCCGATCACCTACATGGGAAAGGACGGAAAACAGTACGTGGCCGTGGCTGCGGGTACCACGCTGCTGACCTACACGCTGCCGTGACGGGTCGCGCAGGGGAGGTTCTTCATGAAACAACGTCATCTACTGGCAGCAGGACTGGTCCTGGTCCTCACAGGGTGCGGAGAGAGCGCAGATCCTGGAGACAGCGCGGCTCCTGAGACAGAGCCTGGCGGACTCGTGCTCGTCGGAGGGCAGTTAATAGACGGGAGCGGTGCGCCACCCGTCGCCGACTCGGTCGTCGTGATTCGCGATGGCCGGATAGAGAGCGCCGGCCCTCGGGACACCACGGCCGTGCCCGATGGCGCAGAGACGGTCGACGTGACCGGCAAGACCATCATGCCTGGTCTGGTAAATCTGCACGTGCACTATCGCGAAGGACCGGAGGAAATCCAGCGCCAGTTCCAGTCGCAGCTCTACTACGGTGTGACCACCGCACGGAGCATTGGCAGCGATTCGCCGGAGCGGGTCGCCTTCCTGCTCGAGGCCAACGCCGGTCGTCCCGACTTCCCCCGGACCTACACGGCGGGGCTGGGATTCTCGCGTCCCGGCGGATTCAACGCCGCCGGTCGGAATGCCCCTGCCACCGAAGACGAAGCGCGGGCGTTGGTGCGGGATCAGATCGCGCTTGGCGTGCACTTCGTCAAGATGTGGGTCAACGAGGTCGACGAGCCGGGCCTGAAGATCACACCAGAGATCCGGTCCGCCATCATCGACGAGGCGAGCCGGAACGGCGCCATCCCGGTCGCCCACATCGATGACGAAGTCGATGGTCGCCAGCTGGTCCAGGCCGGCTTGCGGGACTTGCTGCACAGCACCGTGTTGACCTTCGGCCCCGGAGCCGGTGTCCCGGTGGACGATCCCGCCCCCTCGCCGGAATTCATCCAGATGTGCCTCGACAACGGGGTGTCCTTCACCCCCACCCTGTCGATCGTCCAGAACAACTGGCACTTCGCGGAGCATCCGGAGGTGCTGGATGACCCGGCGTTGCGTGCCGCGTTCAACGCGTACAATCCGGATGCGCTGGCCGGATGGGACGACCCGGCACGCAGGGCGGACGTGATCGACGCACCAGGTTTCGAGGACCGCAAGGCCGCGTTCCGACAGTTACAAGACTTCGTCAAGACGATGCACGACGCCGGGGTCAAGGTCGCGCTAGGGAATGATGCCGGGACCGCGAACGTGCCGTTCGGCTGGGCCATCCACCACGAGATGGAGCTGTATGTCGAGGCCGGTCTGACCCCGATGGATGCGATCGTCGCGGCAACGGCCACCGGCGCCGGTCAGATGCCGCCGGTGGGGGAGGCCGACTTCGGCATCCTCGAAGCCGGCAAGGTGGCCGACCTCGTCGTGCTGAACGCCGATCCCTTGGCCGACATCCGCAACACGCTTGAGATCGACCGGGTCATGCGACTCGGCGAGTGGGTGGACCGTTCGGGATTCGTGCCGTCTCCCTAATCGACGGTCGGTTTCCTGAGCGCGGCGCCCGTCTGGCCAGGCGTGACGAGGGAGCAGCCAGGCGGGCGCTGACCGAGGAAGCAACGCCGCCAGGCGGGATGCCCCGCCTGGACGCTGCTGTCGAAATGACCCGGACACTCCACTAATTGGTCGGCGAAAGGCGTGCCCAGCGGAGGGCGGCTTTCACTTGCCGCCCCTCGTCGTCCGTGCGCACCGGAGGCCGGAGCGTGAGGTGGGTGTCGGTCAGCTCGTAATAGCGCCGCGCATCGGTCCCGCTGTCGGCGGGGTTCTCGCTCCCGACACGGTGATGGACGAGATATCCCTGGTCACGGGGTCCGGGACAGGTGATACAGCCGGCCACCTCATGCACCGAGAACGGACCGAAGTAACTCCCGTAGCTCTCCGTCGCCATCAGCGCCTCGTCAGCCGTCGGCCGTGCGCCGGCGTACGGCACGCGACCCGGTCGCATGAGGTGCACCGACATGTGTCCCGACGGCGCATACAAGATGTAGGCAGTCTCGTACTGATCGGCATCCAGGGTATAGCCGTCGGTGGTGATCCGTGACACCGACTCGACGCGGTACGCGCCAAAGAGTTGCCGGTGTGTATCCGTCAGCTCGGACGCGGGCAACTCAGGCAGTCGTTCCCAGGTCAGGAACGCCTTCGACCCGTCTTCCCTCGGAGGCGGCTGGAGCGTCAAACTGTTCTCGGTGAAGGTGTAGACGCGCCGGTAATCCGAACCGGCGCCGCTTGGGTTGAGGCTCCCCTCGAGGTGATGGGTGACGACGCCCGCCACCTCGTCCACGGTGAATCGTCCAAAATATGACGTGTAGCTGCCGAGCTGCGCGAGCGCCTCGTCGGCGGTCGGTCCATCCTCCGCATAGGGCACCCGGTCGGGCTGCATGAGCGTCACACCCATATACCCGGCCGCGTCGTAGATGAGGTAGCCGAGACGGTCCGCGGTGGGTGGCGACAGCAGCGCGCCGTCGGCGCTCCGTCGCTCGGTTCGCGCCAGTGACCACGCCCCGACAAACGGGCGCTGGGCGCTCGAGGCCGCGGCGTCCAGGGCTGATGACCCGCTGCTGTCGGCAGGCGGGTTCGACTCACTGCATGCGAATGATGCGACAAGTCCGATGAGCGCGATGGAGCGAATGCCGCGTGCGTAGCGACTGGTCCTGGTCATAGGGCGTAGGAGCGCGGGGCGGCGAGCTCACCTACTCCATGGCGGCACGATCTCATTCGTCCGGGCGTAGGCGATCAGTTGGCCGAGATGCTCGTGCATGTCACCGGCCACGAACGAGACGAGCTCCGGGGTCGAACGGTCCTGTCCGAAGACCGTGCGGGTGCCCACCAGGGTCGCGGGATCGATCGTCGCGATCTCCTCCAGCGCGTGGGCAAAGCCCTTGGTCAGATGGTCGATCACCTGGGCCTTGTTGGTCAGCGCGCTCAACTCGCGCGACTCGTCCCGGCTCATCGCCGATTGACCGCCGAGTGCGGTCGGGGCGAATCCGTAACCCTCGCTCGCGATCAGCATCAGGACCTCTGAAACGGAGCGCACGCCCTCCATCGGGCGCCAGGTGTACTTGTCCTCTGGAAACGCTTCGGCGAGCCCGAGGAACTTGTCACGCATCACCTCGAGGTCGGCGATGAACGACGCCTTGACGGCGGCAGCCGATTCGGGGGTCAGCACGTCCTGAGCCTGGGCTGATGCAGACCAGGTGAGAGGAGCGACACCGGCCAGCAACAGGACCACAATGAGCCCCCAAATTGGACGAAACGGTCGTGACGATTCAGGAGCCATTGAACGTGCGTCCTTTCCTTCGCAGAGTTCTCAAAGCCAACAGAATGCCCGCGCCACCATCGGGATGGTTGCGGGCTCGTCGGGGTTCATTCTACGCTTAAGCAGGGAGGAAGCTTGTGATCTATCGAGTGACCGCGCGATTCAAGCGCGACACCGCGGTCGAGCTGCAGCGCAGGCTGGATGGCGGCTCCATCGCCGCTCAGCAACCTGACGGCCAGGAGATCGTCGACTCGCTGCACCGTGCCGTCATGACCCGCGCGGGCGACGTGCAGTGGAGCGAGATGTGCTTCTGTAACCCCCCGCTCGCGCATGAGCGCGCGACCGTCCTCGATCGCTACTTCGACGGCGTGACCACCGAGCCGGTCGAAGATCACGAGCGATACGACGGGCGGCCGTTCATGGAGCATCTTCAGGCGCTGCAAAAGAGCCCCCTGTCGTAGCACGCGGATACCCGCGCTCCGGGTCCCCCCTACGAGCCCGAGATCTTGTCAGCCGCATTGGCCGTCACCGTTTGGTCCTGAGCGGTCACTGTTCGGTCCTTAACGCGGTCACGTTCCGCGACCTCCGATCGTGTTTCTTGTTGGCTTAACGCTACAGTCTTGTCCCCGGTTGCCCATGTGGCCCCCATGCATTCGGTGGCTCCGCGGCCCCCGCCCCGGTTGTTGTTGGTTTCCACTCGCAGCGTGATGGCCGGAACGCTCAGGGTGGTCATGGCGGCGCGGTCCCGATCGCTACATCACGTCTGCACACTCCGCGTCCGATCGACACGACATCTGTCACGTGACACCTCGACTCTGCCACTGGCATGGCGGTGCTGGCTAGACGACATGTGTCATGTGTCGTGCTTGCGCTGCACGAGCGGTTCGACGCTGTCAGTGCAAAAAGGGAGACACGCGCGCGCGGTGCGCCAGGTTTGCACCAAGCGCGCTACAGACGTCAGCGCGGCCTCGAGAGCCGGCGTCTGTCTGCGTTCGCCTGCGCCCTGCTCACACGACAGCGCGAAAGGGGGGCGGGGGGGGACCGCCGGGGACTTGTTCAGCCAGGGAACCGTCCCGGCACGCGCGTCAGCCAGCAACCGCGCTTGCCCCTGTTGACCGTCAGCGTCCGTACAGCGGCCCGAAATCGGCGGGTGGCTCGCGATGCCGTGTCGCGGCCTCGTAGGCAGCCGCGATTCTGAGGATCATCGGCTCGCCGAAAGGCCGCGCGACGATGTCCATGCCTACGGGCAGACGCGCCGGCACGGGACTGACGATCTCGGTGTCGCTATCCTCGTCGCCCGAGGCAGACTCAGGCGTCGACGGCACACGGATTCGATCGTACATCACGGTCGTGAACCCGGCCGGCACCGTGATCGCGGGAAAGCCGTTGCGGCCGAGGAAGCGCCAGACGCCGTCGCCCGCGCGGCCGTTGATCTCGGGCCCGCGCGGCGAGCCGAGCTTGACGGGTGGAATGTTGCTCGTCGGGTAGACGACCGCGTCGAGCTCGAGCTCGGCCATGCAGGCCATGACCATCGTCTGCACGGCGAACCGGCTCTGCATGCGCGCGACCATGTCGAGCTCGTGCTCTTCGAGCGCGCGCTCGTGCCGCGTCCGGTGGTCGGGAAAGTTCGGATCGTCGTAGAAGTTGGCCTTCTCGAGCAGGTCACCGGTCGAGCGAATGTTGGCGTTGCCGCGCTCGCTCAGGTAACGGTCGAGCCAGTAGCGGCCCTGCCCCGGCGTCGGCGGATTGTCGAGCGTGCGGAAGTCGACCTCCTCGGGCACGAGATCGGGATCGGCCGCGAGCTCGATCAGCGTCGCGATGTGATTCCCGTAAGGCGTGCCGTCGGCCTCGAACGGAAAGCGGTCGGGATACTCGGCCGTGAACTGCTTGTCGTGCAGCAGCGGATGCCAGCGGCGCACGCATTGATCGAAGAGCGCCCCGCCCGGACCCGGGTCAACGAGCGTCGCGCCGAGACGTCCGAGCTCGGCGGCAGCCGCGCTGACGAGATCTATCGTCTCCTCGTCCTCCTTCGTGAAGGCCTTCTTGTCCATGTATTCTCGGACGACGCCGATGCGCAGGCCCTCGAGCCGG
Organism: Vicinamibacterales bacterium; assembly: GCA_963662965.1. Classification (GTDB taxonomy): domain Bacteria; phylum Acidobacteriota; class Vicinamibacteria; order Vicinamibacterales; family UBA8438; genus DTWD01. The sequence continues at coordinate 4,265,778 of OY759970.1, forward strand.
CCCGGCTCTGCATGGCTGGCATAGCCGTCCGCAGGCAGGCGCCCCACGCTGAACGCCGTGAGCTCGTCCTTCGGATCGTAGCCCGCGATGACGGTCGAGGACGCGCGCGGCGTCCTCGACCGTACGGCAGATCGGGCCGACGCGCGTGTTGATGCCCTGCTGGATCAGGCCGTCTCGGCTCACGAGCTCCTGCGTCGCCGAGATGCCGACGCTGTTGTTCGCGTGGGCCGGGCTCCGGATCGACGAGCCTGTTTCCTCGGCAATGGCACAGGTCACGAGGTTTGCGCCCACGGCCGAGCCCGATCCCGAGCTCGAGCCGCCGGGACTGCGCTCCGTATCGTAGGGATTGCAGAAGGTGCCGCCGAAAGCGCTGCGCGGAATGGCCGAGGCGAACTCGCCGAGATTCGACTTGGCGATAATGATCGCGCCGGCCTCACGAAGCCGGCGCACGAACGTCGCATCGTCGGGCGGCCGATCGTTGGCGTAGAAGGCGTCGGCGCCAGACGTCGTGCGCATGTCGAACGTGTCGTACTGGTCCTTGATCGCCGTGACGACGCCGTGCAGAGGACCTACGAACTCGCCCGTCGCCTCGAAGTGCGCGTCGAGCGCGCGTGCCGTTTCGAGCGCGTCCGGCATGGCAGGATCGTCGTCGTCGTCGTCCGTCATGCTCCGGGCCTTGCGGGAGTCGAATCCCCAGCGCACGCGCGTCGCGGGCCTGAGGTTCAGCGTCGCGAGCGCATTGATCTGTCCGGCGTCCGGTATCGTTGTAACCGGTCCGAGAATGCCTTCGGGCTGGTTGACGCAGGTGCCGTTATAGGCCTTGATGCGTGCGAGATAGAGCTCGACGAGCTGCTCGGCCGTCAGATGACCGGCGCGGATCGCGCTCTGAATGTCCGCGATCGTCGCTTCCTCGAGGTCGAACTCTTCCTGTGCGACCGTGGCCGGTGCGACGATCTGGCCGCCCGCCTCGTCGGGGCCGGCCAGCGCGAAGAGAAAGAGCGCAGGAATCAGTGTCGGGGTCTTCAGTGGAAATCTCGGCATCGATCGGACCTCGTGCAATCGCGTTCAGTGGGTTCATCGGCGGCTTGATACCCTAAGCCTACCGCGGAGCGGCGGGCGCTTCCACAGTGGTCACGGCTCACGATCGCGCTGATTATGCCACCGGCCGGGGCGCTCTCGACGCCTAATGCGACGAGCGGTGTGCAACGAGCGGACAGAAGGGACAGGGGAGGAGCTAGCGGCTGACCGTGACGGTCACGTCTTCGTGTGTCGCGAGGCCGCCGTCGTGAGCCAGACATCGGAGCACGTAGGTGCCTGGTTCGCTGAACGTCGCCCGGACCACCCACATGCCGTCCAGAGGCGCCGGCGGTGTCGTCCAGCCCGGCGCCCACGCCGAGTCGGCCCCCGCCCGGTAGTCTTCCCAGACCTTGAACTGTGGCGGATCGAAGGTGACCTGGCCCGCGCCGCGGTAGACGATCCAGGCGACTCTCAGACCACTCGCGCTGTTGGGCGTCCCCCCCGCGCCACGGGCGGCCGGCCGCGGTGGCGGCATCGCCCTCGGTTTCGGCACGCCGTCGTCGCTGGCCCGCGCCCCGAGAATGACCGGTTGCCCGACCTTGGCCCGCCGGGCCATCTCGCCCTCGACGGCGAGCACCGGCGGCTCGTTCCCGGAGATGTTGTAGCCGCCGCCGGCAGGCCCGCCCGCGCCGTTGTTGTTCATGATCGCATTGTCGTCAAGGAAGTAGTCACGATGGAGCGTCGCATAGGCGCGCTCGGTCTGACCATGACTCGTGAGCGTCCACACCACCTCCTGGTCGCCGAAATCGTCGGGGACGCGGACGCGGAAGACGTGCCGGTTTCGTCGCGGTAGGAAGTGGCTCGGCTGTCCATGATCCGGTCCGCCCGGCTCGATGCAGTTGTCCGGGCCGATGGGCACATCGATCTCTTCCTCCCAGTTCCGGTTCATATACCCGAACACGAGGTTGAACGAGCCGTCGTCGTTCTGCTCCCACCCCTCATAGGCCACCGCGATCGTCTGACCGCGTGCGGACGACGCCACCTGGGCCCTGGCCGGCGGGACGGCCGCGAGGATGGCTGCGGCGCCGACCGTCGCGACGCACCACGTCTTCGCCCTCGAGATCGACTTCGTCCGCGACATCACTGCCCCTGGCTGTCGGTCTCCGTGAACTGTGGCAACTCGCTGTAGCCGCAGAGGGGACAGCCGATGACCGTTTGCCCAGGCGCCAGGTCCAGTGGCAGCGGCAAGAAATACAAGAAGTGCTGTGGGGCGACGGTGCATTGAACGGTACGACCTACCTGCCGACCGCGCCCACGTTCTGGGCTCAGGAGGCACTGGCTTTCGAGTCACCGGCCCTAGTCAGTAGGCAGTCGCTACCAGTACAAGCGTTCCGTTAAACATCTGTTTTCGGAACACCCGGATCCGGATCACGGTAGGCAGTAGATCGGGGGCGAAAGTGGGGCTGCCTCCGAGGGGGATTTCGGAACAGCCCCACCTGCACTCGTCCAGACGTGACACTCTGGAACTACTAATTCGCCAACGGATCCGGTCGGATCTGGAACCGGACGAGCTCGCTCGTCGTCCCTTTGCCACCTTCGAGGTGAAATGTCGAGCCGGTGTTGAAACTAGACCATACGCCACGGCCCTTCCACCCAGCATTCGGGTCGTCGATCCGGCCGTCGAGGCCGCGACTATAGAAGCCAAGCGGATAGGGTACCCGCATGACGACCCACTCGCCGGTGTCCGGCATCAACGCGAGCAGGGCGTCCGAGGTCGTGCCTGTCGCGATCGGGACGTTCTCGCCGAGACCAAGCGCGTCGAATTGGTCGACCCAATTGTAATAGTGGTAATCAGCGTTCGCAGATGTCCCCTCTACACCCTTCAGCCTCGGACCTGGTGTCTGATAGAGGGTCCAACCCTCCTCACAATGCTGGCCGGTTGCGGTCGGTCCGTTAAGAACAGCGCACTTGCTACGGTCGAAACTCGCCATGTGACCGCTGCCACCAAGCGCCGTCCACATGACGCCATTCCGATCGACGTCGATCCCGCGCGGACCGTAACCCCATGCGCTAGGATCGCCGGTCGGATCGTAGGGCGGTTCGTAAACCTCTGACTTGCAGGTCTCCGGCGGATTATCCCCAATGTCGAGCCGGACGAGTTGCCCCGGCACCGGATACCGCCGTGAGATCCAGACTGAACCATCCGGGTGGGGTATGACGCCGTAGGCACGCTGGTACTTGTCAAGGCTGCCAATCCGGGTATCCAGCGCTGGATCGATCTCGACATCGCCTGCTTCCAGGCTGAAATCGCCACTCATATTCGCCTCGTTCCACGGCTTGGTGATTACACCGTCACCGTTCGTGTCGATCACGGTCGGGCACCATCCTTGCGACGCCCGCTCATCTCCGGTCTCGTCGTAGAGGCGGGTGTTCAACCAACCAATCGCTTCGGTCGATCCACTTAGCCATAACGTGTCGTCGGCGTCGTCGGCGAATTGTAGATGATGGGTGAAGTAGCACGTATCGACCAGAACGAACTTCTCGGTGTCGGGATCGTAGTACGACACCTGCCGAGACTCGCGTTGGTGCTGAATCGGATAGTACTTCGCGAACGGATTGTCAGAACCTTCGAGACACCAGGCGGGGACATCGTTCGGTCGGACGGCCTGAGTGATCCAGACACGTCCTTTGTCATCCATCATCGGATTGTGTGCACTTCGACTCTGAAGGGGGGGGCGTGGCTCGTCGCCCCAATACAACGATGGGTTTGACGAGGAACCCTGATATGAGTTGGTGCGCTGTGGCCGCTCGATACGGGTGGTGAGATCGAACCGGACTGACTGGTGCGACTGAATGTCAGTGATGACCAGCCCCGCCCCGCCGACGCCGTAGATCGGCCCATTCGCATTGAGCGTAGGGTTGCGCTTGTCGGTCGAGACCTCGTCGTGAACCATCCCGCGCGGGTGACCCCATCCCCACATGCTCAGCACGACGTTGCGTTCGACGCCCTGCGGCCGTGGTGGCACCGGTGGCAGCTCGCCGGTTCTGATCCGGTCCGTCCAGTCGGCGAAGAGGCCGAGTGCACGGGTGCGGCCGACGCGGTTGAGCTCAGCGACCATCGCAGGACCAGCGCCGCCGGCCCGGAGCCGGTGCTCCCAAGCGTTTTCCGTCGAGTCGAAGTCGGCGAGGTTGAGCATCGGCATCTCGCGCGTGGCCTGATTGCCAAGTTGGTGGCAGAGTTGGCAGCCGTCCTTCATGCGATCGATCCAATCGGCCTGGGTCTTCATCGCAAGGCCGATACCGTTACCGCTTGGGCCAGTGCCAGGGAAGTCGCTCGCGGGTGGCACCTCAAGGAGGGAATACCAATAGTTGGCCGGATAGTAGTGGGCCGCTTCCTCGGGCGTGGCGGCAACCTTTGCAGCCAACGCAAGTTCGTCTCCAGGACGAGCAGACGTGCGGTCGGAGTCGACTAGGCCGTAGCCACGGACCCAGACCTCATACGCGGCCGCCGGAAGGTCGGGCACGAGAAAGCGCCCGTTATCGTCGGTGACGACGATCTTCCGGAACGTGGTGTCGAAGTCGGGCGTCTCCGCAATGACCCAGACACCAGCCTCTGGACCAGTTGCGCTCGTTACGACACCAGTAATGTCGTCGTCTGCAGCGACGATGGCTGGTCCGCTCACCGCCGCGAGACCGAAAGCCAAAAGCGCTGACGTTACACACAGACTCATCGCACGAAGATTCTTGGTCATGGAGCCTTTCTCCTGCTCTTGACGCCTCGGCGCAAAACGGTTCCGTCCATTAGACATCAGATCGGACGCTGCATTTCTACCGCGCACCACCGCCGCCCGTGGTGGTATCCAATGAGAACGGGTCAGGGCCGCGCCCTTCGGCAAACTCCTGCTCGCGAGCCCGCGCCCCGATGAACATCGCCGCCAACCCATAGTTCCCTTCGTGGCACCGCGGCTCATAGTAGATTCGATTTTGCTCATCGCTCTGACGTTTCAGTTCCTGCCGGACGGTCCACGGCGCCCCCCATACGGTCGGATCCTCGATCGTTGCCTCGTACGCGAGCGTCTCGGCGTCGACGCGTGTGTATCGTTCGGTGAGCGTGAGGTTCGTTCCTGAGCCACGAAACGGGAATTTGGGGGAGAAGTTTGTCGTCTCGATGACCAGGGCGTCGCCCTCCCATTGTCCTCGTGAGTCGCCGTGGCGGAGACGGATCTGGCTCGGCGGATGGCTCCCGCTCAGGTAGATGATGCGCTGGAACCCCTGGCCCTGCCCGGTGTCGTACCCCATCGCGATCGAATCCTCGCCCTGCACGATGCGACGGAACCCGTTGAAATCTGGGGTGGCGCCAAGCATGCACCGATCGCCCAAACTCTGATCCTCGGGGCCGTCGTGGCGGTTCATGCGCAACGTGTTGTAGAAGGGGGGGACATCAAACCGGCGCGGCGATGGTGGCCCGTATTCCCCGCCCTCGCAGCCGGGTGCGTCTTGCTCGCAGGTCGGAGTGTTCCTCATGAGCATCACACGCCACTCGCGCCGGGTCGCGTCCTCCCGCGTAGCCTCTGGTGTCAGGGTGGGAATCCTCCCGTTCGGCGGATCGACGACGAGCGACGTGCGTGGGCCCGCCGGCTTCACCGAGGTATAGACGGCGTTGTATGCCCCAGACACGTCTTGCGGACTCCCGCGGGGGCCGCGCACGTCACGCCCTGCGTTTCCCATGCGGGCCTGATCCTGTGCGGCCCGCTCCTCGGGGGTCGCAAACTCTCGAGCGCCAAACGCTGGCGCCCGTTCAAACGGTGTGGCGTAGACGTCGAGCCAGATGCCCTCCAGGTTCGGGTGTCCCCACGCGTCCGTGTCTTCGGCTTGGCCACCGATCGGGACCGCGGTGAGCTGGAGCACCATCACGATGGTGGCGAGCACCGTGACCACACCGAGCGACTCGAACAGTCGTCCCCTCATGTCCCACCCTCCTAAGCTTAGAACCAGGCGATTCGGCCCCATGCTACTGCTCGGTTCATCGGTAAACAACAGCAGCCATGCTATCGTAGCGAGGACTAACGAATATCGACGTGGGAGGTCTTGTGATGACAGGTGGACGCTCGACAATGAGCCCGTTGTGCTTGGCGTTTGTCGTGTTGGTGGCGTTGCCAGGCGTGTCGATGGCGCAGGATGTTCCCGAGACCCCGTGGGGGACGCCGGACCTGCAAGGGGTCTGGGATTTTCGGACCATTACGCCGCTCCAGCGTCCCGAAGACCTCGGCGATAAGGCGTTCTTGACCGAGGAGGAGGCGGCCAACCTCGAGCAGGAAGCGGTCGACCGCGACCTCGAGTTGTGGGACCGCGACGCTCGGCGGACGGAAGCCGGTGGGAACGTCGGCGGCTACAACAACTTCTGGATGGACCGCGGCACGAACATCGTCGGCGATCGGCGCACGTCGCTGATCGTCGATCCGCCGAACGGGCGGTTTCCGGAAGTGACGGAGGCCGGCAAGGAGCGGAGGGCGGCCGGCCGCGGGTCGTTCAGCGACAGTCTCGCCACGTCATACACCGACCTGAGCAACGCCGATCGTTGCATCATGGGCTTCAATGCCGGACCGCCGATCATCCCGGGCGGCTACAACCAGAACGTGCAGCTCTTTCAGACCCCGGACCACCTCGTGCTGCTGACCGAGATGGTGCATACCGTGCGTGTCGTGCCGCTCGACGGACGTCCCGCGCTCGACGACAGCCTCAGCCAGTGGTCCGGCGACTCGCGAGGGCACTGGGAAGGCGAGACGCTGGTCGTGGAGACGGCCAATTTCGATACGAAGCGGAGCTGGCGGGGATCGAGCACCGGGATGCGGTTGGTGGAACGGTTTACCCGGTTGGATGCGGACATCCTCGAGTACGAGTACACCGTCACTGATGCGGATACCTGGACGACGCCGTGGACGGTGAATCTCCCGATGCGGCGGAACGAACTCCCGTTGTTCGAGTACGCCTGTCACGAGGGGAACTACTCGATGGAAGCGATGCTCGGCGGTGCGCGGGCCGAGGAGCGTAAGGCAGCCGGGGGCGGCCAGTAGGCGTCCCGAATGGTCCCTACTAATCCCAGAACTCATTTGGGTTGGCGGCGTCTGGCGCCGGACTGGGCGGCGAGGGCCAGGCGCGACGAGGGAGTGTGGTGGGCCCACAGGACTGAGGAGCAACGCCGCCCTCGTCGTTCAGCACAAGCCAGCGGCGTCAATCCAAGTGAGTTCTGGAATTAGGACCTCACTCCCCATCCGGTAAGCCGTACGCCGTGCCGTGGGGTGGCACGAGATGATTCAGCGTGATCGTGTCGGAGCGACGGCGTTCGCCGGCATCGCCCTGCTGGTCTCGACCTGTGCGCCGGCTTCTGGACAGGTGTCGCATCGATTCGTGACTCACACGATTGCCACGGGGCTGACGGGCGGCTACCAGCCGGTGGTGGTGGATCTGAACCGTGACGAGCGGCCGGACGTGATCGGATTATCGGTCCAGCTCGACGAGTTGGCCTGGTATGAAAACCCGGGGTGGGAGAAGCATGTCCTCACGACCGGTCTGAACCGAGCCATCAATCTAGCCGCCCACGATCTCGACGATGACGGGATTCCCGAGCTGGTGGTCGCCCATGAATTCGGCACGTCGCACGGCAGCAGTCTGGGCGTCCTGTCTCTGCTGACTCATCAAGGCGACCCGACCCGGTCCTGGCACGTACGTGAGATTGACCGCACCCCGACGGTGCACCGGGTACGGTGGGCCGATATCGATGGAACCGGTCGAAAGGTGTTGGTGAACGCACCGCTGGTCGGCGCCGCGGCTTTAGCGCCGGAGTATCGTGACGCCGTCCCCATCTTCTGGTATCGACCGGAGGACTGGTCTCGGCACATCGTGACGGAGCACGAGCAGGGGGTGGTGCACGGACTTCTGGTGAAACCGTGGCAGGACCCCGATCGTGACGCCATTTTCAGCGCGGGCTTCGCCGGCGTGCATGTCCATCGGTTTATCGACGGCGAGTGGATCCGAAGCCGCATCACCGGTGGCGATCCGGCACCTTGGCCCCGGAGTGGCTCGAGTGAGGTCGAGATCGGGCGTCTGGGGGATCGGGCCTTCGTCACGACGATTGAACCGTGGCATGGGGATCAGGTCGTCGTCTACCGCGAGGACGGTGGTGGGTCGTGGACGCGGCAGGTGGTCGACACGGTTGCCAGCGGCCATACGATCGTGACCGCGGACTTCAATCGCGACGGGCGTGACGAAATCGTGACTAGTGATAGAGGTGACACGCGCAGTCTGTATTTATACGCGGCGACAAGTCCCGACGGTGCCGAGTGGTCACGCCAGGTGATCGATGACGGCGATATGTCGGCGTCGGGTTGCGCGGTCGCGGACCTCGATGTCGACTCGCGTCCCGATCTCGTCTGCATCGGCGGCGGAACGTCCAATTTGAAGTGGTACGAGAACGTCTCGCCATGAGCGACGGCCGCGTCTCGACGCTGGCGCTCTTGCTCGCGCTCGCGACGCTGCCGGCGGCGGCACAACTGTCACCGCCGAACGCGTCCGGCGTCGCCATGGGGCACCTGCACTACCACGTGCGCGATGTCGAGGCCAACGAACGGTTCTGGGTGGCGCTCGGGGGCGAGGCCACCCGCCTCGGCGAGACCACCGTGGTGAAGTTCCCCGACGTCCTGGTGTTTCTCAGCGAAGGCGAATCGTCTGGCGGCACCGAGGGGTCGGTCGTGAATCACATGGCCTTCAGGGTCCAGTCGCTGGACACCATCGAGGCGGCGGGGTTCGAGTTCGAGCGTTCGGAGTCGTCTCCGGGGATCACGAATGTGTTCTCTCCGGAAGGGGAGCGGATCGAGCTGTTCGACGACACGGCGACGAATCTGACGTTCACGCTCGACGACGGGTCTGCGGACCCGGTGGCGCAGCGGCACAACGAGCCGCTCGGCGTGCCGATCCGCTCGCATCATCTCCATCTGTATCTGAGGGAGAACGGCGTGGAGGAGGCCCAGCACTGGTACGCGACGATGTTCGGCGGCATTCCGGGCATGCGCTGGCGTTACGACGCGGTCGACCTGCCGGGTATCAACTTCAACTTTTCCCACAACCCGGACGCGGGAGGGGCGCCCACCAAAGGGCGCATGCTCGATCACATCGGCTTCGAGGTGACGCAGCTCGAAGCGTTCTACCGGGAGCTCGAGGCCAAGGGCGTGGTGTTCGATGTCCCTTATGGCCGGAGCCCGTTGGGATTTGCGCGCGCGTTCCTGACCGATCCCTGGGGAACGTCCATCGAGCGGACGGAAGGTCTGAACGGGTTGTAGGGACCGGCCGTAAGGAGCCATCCATCCAGGTCTTTGGCAAGACGCACGGCCTCAAGGCCCGTCAGGTTCGCCAGCTTGAGCGCCTCTTCCGGCGCCGCGTTCCCGCCGACCGGCTGCTCACGCAGGAGCTCGCGCGGCAGCTGACCGAGATCAGCCGTGAGATCCGGCGCCAGGTCGGCGTGCTGGTCGATCGCCGTGGCGACGTCCAGCACGTGATGGTGGGCGATGCCCACTCGATCCAGCTCCCCGACTGGGGTCGCCTGCGCGCCGGTCGTGGCCGCCTGCGCGGGCTGCGCTGCCTCCACACGCACCTCGGCCGCGAAGGTCTCACGCGCGACGACAAGACCGACCTGCTCCTGCTCCGGCTCGACGCCATGGTGACGATCGGGGTCGGCGAGGACGGGCTCCCGACGCTGGCCCAGACGGCCGCGCTCAGGCCCGCCGCCCGCAATGACACTGACACCGACGAGGGGGTCGAGACGCTCGACCCCCTGCCCCCCGCGCAGATCGAGTTTGACTTTCAGGCGTGGGTCCGCGACCTCGAGGTGGAGCTGTCGCGAACGGTCGGCACGCAGGCGGTCGGCGATCGCGAGCGCGCGATCCTCGTATCGGTCACGGCGGGTCGCGGTTCCGACGACCTAGAGACCCACGTCAGCGAGCTGCGCGAGCTGGCGCGCTCGGCCGGCGTCGAGATCGTCGACGTCGTCACGCAGCACCGCCCGCGCGTCGATCCGAAAACGGTGCTGGGCTCCGGCAAGCTGCAAGATCTCATGGTCCGCGCCTTCCAGAGCGACATCGATCTCGTCATCGTCGACCAGGACCTGACGCCGACGCAGGCGCGTAACCTGGCCGCGCGTATGGAGCTGCGGGTCATCGATCGCACGCAGCTCATCCTCGACATCTTCGCGCAGCACGCGACCACCCGCGACGGGAAGCTCCAGGTCGAGTTGGCGCAGCTCCAGTACCGGCTGCCGCGCCTTGCGCAACGAGCTGACGTTTCACTGTCCCGGCTCGCCGGTGGCATCGGCGGTCGAGGGCCGGGGGAGGCCAAGCTCGAGGTTGATCGGCGTCGCACGCGCGACCGCGTGACCCGGCTCGAGCACGAGCTCAGGAAGCTTGGCGCCCAACGGGAGAACCGGCGCCGCCGGCGCCGCCGGCGCGATGTTCCGGTGCTGTCGATCGTCGGCTACACCAACGCGGGCAAGAGCACGTTGTTGGGGGCGCTGACGAAGACCGACGTGCACGTCGCCGACACGATGTTCGCCACACTCGACCCGGTCTCGCGCCGCCTGCGCTTCCCGCGTGAGCGCGAGGTCATCATCACCGACACGGTCGGGTTCATCCGAGACCTGCCGCCCGACCTGGTGTCGGCGTTCCGCGCCACCCTCGAGGAGCTGGCCGACGTGTCGCTGCTCCTGCACGTCGTCGACGCGTCCCAGCCGGACTGCGAGCGTCGCGTCGAGGCGGTGCGCGTCGTCCTGAGGGGGATCGGCATGCAGGCGCCCGAGCTCCTGGTCTTCAATCAGATCGACAAGCTGGAGCGTGGACAGGGCGAGGCGTTGGCACGCCTCAGCGGCGGGGTTGCGGTCTCCGCACTCGAACGGACCGGCCTGGAAACGCTACTCGAACGGGCGGATCGAATCCTCTGGGCTCGAACCGGGAAGGTTGCGGACGGCCGTGACGGTTCGTCCGCTACCGATAGTCGACGCCGGTGAGGCTGCGCAGGACGGACTGTTGCCACTCGGCCAGCTGTTTCTCCAGGTCCTCGACGATGGCCGGTTCATTTGCGGCCAGGTTGAGTTCCTCCGCGGGGTCGTCGCGCAGGTTGAACAGTTCCGTGCCCGATCCTTCGGAGCCGCCGATGACGAGCTTGTAGTCGTCGTCCAGAATGACGCGCGGGCCGGCAACGTCGTGCGCCTCGATCGCGCGGTAATGGAAGTTTTGAAACGTGCGGGTCGGAATCCCATCCATCAGCTTGACCAAGGGCGTGGTGCCTGCTTGTAGCTCGGGATCGATGTAGGGGTCGCGCTCCCGCCCGGCCAGGCCTTCGCTGTTGAAACTCCAGAAGAAGATCGGCTTGGGCCGCGTGGTCATCCTGTTGTCGAGCAGCGGCACCAGATCGACGCCGTCGAGGGGTCGATTCGGGACCGCTTGACCGGCGAGGGCGGCGACGGTGGGGAGGATGTCGCTGGTCACGGCGGCAATCTGGCTCGCGCGGGGGGTGGGAATGCGCGCCGGCCATTCGATGATGCCAGGCACACGGATCCCGCCCTCATACATCGTTCCTTTCAGACCTCGCAGAGGCGTATCCGCGAGTCCGCTGGACGGAGTCCCATTGTCACCGCTGTACCAGAGCACGGTGTTGTCTCGCAGGCCTTCGCGGTCGAGATAGCTCCGCAGCGTTCCAATGGCGCGGTCCATCGCCGTGATCTCGGCGTAGCGCTCGCGCAGGACGTCGCGCAACGGACGCCGAATTTGGTCGCCGGTGTCGTTCGAGGTCAACGACACGATCTTCTCGGCATACCGATCCGGCAGGTTGTCATACAGGGCAAGGTCTTGCTCCAACCCGCTGTAGGGCTCGTGCGGCGAGCCGAACCAGACGACCGCCAAGAATGGTGTGCCACTCTGTGTCGACTTGCCGATGAAGCGAATGGTTTCGTCGATGATGACCTCCGAGCTCTCGCCGGCGAATCGACGGGGCGGTCCTCCGTTACGGGACAGGGTCGGATTCAGCTCGAAGAAATTGTCGTGCGACAACCACTCATCGAATCCCATCGCGCCGGGATTGGTGGGCGAGGCGGCCTTCACCGGGCCGACGTGCCACTTACCAAAATGGCCCGTGGCGTACCCGGCCTCGCGCAACAGATGCGCGATGGTGATTTCCTCCGGGCGCATGGACCAGTTGGGGGCAAACGTGCCGTAGCGATTCGGATGACGCCCCGTCAACACACTTCCGCGCGTGGGCGAGCAGGAGGGGTGCGCGGCGTAATAACGATCGAGCCGCAGACCGGCAGCGGCCATCGTGTCGAGGACCGGCGTCCGCAAATACGCATGTCCGTTGTAGCCTGTTTCCTCCCAGCCATGGTCGTCACCCATGAGCAGGATGACGTTCGGGCGGTCGACGGCCCGCGCCGGTGTCATCAGGGCAAGCAGGATGGCGAGACAGGACAGGATGAGGCTTCGGTTGAATGGTCCGCGCGTCATCGTCATAGCGTCGATCCTAACGCTTCAAGGCGACGACCAGGCCACAGCAAGGAAGGGCCAGCCGCCCCGCAACACGGGAGGCAAGACGTATTACGTATCTGCCGACGCGAGGTCCGATGGCGACGGTAGCTGGTCCAGACCCTTTCTTTCGCTGTCACAGGCGGAGTCGGCATCGGCTGCCGGCGACACCATTTACTTGCTAGCCAGTGAGAGCGGGAAGGTGCTGGACGGCCGCATCGCTCTCAAGCCACGGCAACAACTGCTCGGTGTTGAAGTCGACGGTGAACTCCTCGAGAGCGCGGCTGGATGGCGAAGACCTGGGGGCGATACGGGTCTTCCAGTCCGGCGATAGCCGCGGCAACTACCGGTTTCAACGGAATGAGTTTTCCGATCTCAACGGGCGCGCCTACTTCGTGCGTACTCGACAGCGCAGCAGCGTCGAGACCGTCATCCTCGATTCTACGGCCGACAATATTGGACGAGGCGAGAGAAATTCAGACAGCATCATTCCCTACCTCATGGGACAGTCGGAGCAAATCATGCTCATTCGAAACTATCGATTTCGAAATACGAAACAGGAGGGGAATCCATCCAACACCGAAATCGAAGCGTACATGTTTGGATCCCCTCGACCCGACGAGGCGAACTGGTGCACGCGCTGCACGTTGATGCTCAAGCCGGATCACCGCAACGAACAACTGGTGGGACAGCGGCGAGCCGACGATCTATGACAGCGAGAATCAGCCGTCTGCCGACGCACATGTCTTGGTCGAGTCGGTGTTGAGCGCCGACCCGCGGTAGGGTGGAGTGGAATTCCCGCGGCCTATTCCTCTGCGACCAGCTTCTCCGTGACATACTGCAGGATGTCGCGCACCGAGATGACCCCGGTCAGATCGCCGGCGTCGCCGACGATCGGGATGTGCCGATAGCCGCCGACGTCCATCCGCTGCACGGCAAAGGCGACCTTGGCGTCGATTTCCAGCGTCTCGGGGTCAGGGGTCATGAACTCGGTGACTGGCCGGTCGCCCAGGGCCGCGGCGTCCGTGTTGAGCTTCACCAGCGCATCGCGCTCGCTGAAGATCCCGACCGGCTTGCCCGCTTCGACCACCACCAAGCACCCGATGCCGCGGTCCACCATCGTCCGCAAGGCGGTACGCACCGGGGTGTCTGCCGCGACCGCGATCGGTTCCTTCGGCTCGAGCACCCCGATGTGGTCTGTCAGTAAACTCCGCTCGACCAGCGTGGGTGGGTCGGGGAGGTGCAAGTCGGTCAGCGGTTGGCCGCACTTGGCACAGTCGTCGACGCCGGCGATGTTCTCCGTCTCGCAATAGGGGCAAATCATGACACGGTCCAGCATTCGCCGGAGTTGAAGAGCGTTTGGAGATCACCCTCGCCCTCGTGTGCGCGCGCGGCGGCCACCTGCCGGCTCAATTCCTGCTCGTAACGCGGCGCGTCGATCGCGCGGAACACACCAATCGGCTCGGGGAACCCGTCCTCGTGGCGTAGTCGGCTCAGCAGATACGCCAGACTCGGTTCGGCAGCCTGCTCGTCGTGCACCAGCAGGTCGTTCTTCGTCACGCCGGACCCCAATTCGACCACCTCCGGGTCGAGCCCATTCAGGCGGATGCCCTTCTCGAGGTTCTTGCCAAACACCAACGGCGTCCCGTGATTCAGCTCGATCGTATGCTCGGCCTTGGTTTGGCGGTCGTTGGCATACGCCCAGGCGCCGTCGTTGAACACGTTGCAGTTCTGGTAGACCTCGACGAACGCCGTGCCGCGGTGCTCCGCGGCGCGGCGCAGCACCATCTCGAGGTGCTTGATGTGCGTATCGATCGTGCGGGCGACGAAGGTCGCCTCGCAGCCGATCGCGATTGACAACGGATACAGTGGGTTGTCGATGCTGCCCATCGTTGATGTTTTGGTCTTCTTGCCCAACGGCGACGTCGGGGAGTACTGCCCTTTCGTCAATCCGTAGATGCGGTTGTTGAACAAGACGATGTTGACGTCGAGGTTGCGGCGAATGGCATGCATCAGGTGGTTGCCGCCGATGCTCAGTCCGTCGCCGTCGCCGGTGATGACCCAGACCATGAGATCGGGTCGTGCGACCTTCAAGCCGGTGGCGAACGCCGGCGCGCGGCCGTGGATGCTATGCATGCCGTAGGTGTTCATGTAGTAGGGAAACCGGCTCGAGCATCCGATGCCGGAAATAAACACGATGTTCTCGCGCGGCACCCCCAGCGAGGGCAGCACCTTCTTCATCTGCGCCAGAATCGAATAATCCCCACATCCGGGGCACCAGCGAACGTCCTGGTCGCTGCCGAAATCGGCCGCGGTCAGGACGTCTGGTTCGGTCCTCATCATTGCCTTCTCTCTGTCGCTAGCTCACGAGCTCCCGGATCTTGCTCACGATTTCCGACACCGTGAACGGTTTACCTTGGACCTTGTTCAGGCCCACGGTCTCGCGGATGTACCGCGACTGCACCAGCAGGCGGAGCTGTCCCATGTTCAACTCGGGCACGAGGATCGTGTCGTAGCTGTCAATCAGTCCGCCCAGGTTCTTCGGGAACGGATTCAGATACCGCAAGTGCGCGTGCGCGACAGCCAGGCCGTCGGCTTGGCACCGCCGAGCCGCCGTCGTACATGCGCCGTAGGTCCCGCCCCAACTGAGAATCAGTAGCCGGCCTGGCCGCGGACCGTGCACCTCCTGCAACGGAATGTCATCGGCGATCTGCGCGACGCGCTCGGCGCGGATGTTCGTCATGTGCTGGTGGTTGTCCGGGTCGTAGCTGACGTTGCCGGTCACGTCTTCTTTCTCGAGTCCTCCGATGCGATGCATCAGCCCCGTGGTGCCCGGGAGCGCCCACGGCCGGGCCAGCCGTTCGTTGCGTTGGTATGGCAGGAACGGTTCACCATTGGTGGAAGGCGCGGGATGTTCGACCGGGATTCGAGGCAACTCGTCCAGCTTCGGAATCAACCACGGTTCCGACCCGTTGGCGATGAAGCCATCGGACAGCAGAATGACCGGGGTCATGAACCGCGTGGCGAGGCGCCAGGCCTCCTGCGCGACCTCAAAGCAGTCGCTCGGGCTGCGCGCGGCGATCACCGGGAGGGGAGATTCGCCGTTGCGCCCGAACATCGCCTGCAGGAGATCCGACTGCTCGGTCTTGGTCGGCAGACCGGTGCTCGGGCCACCCCGTTGGATGTTGATGATAAGCATCGGCAATTCGACGATCATGCCCAGCCCCATCGCCTCGCCCTTGAGCGCGATCCCGGGCCCGCTCGAGCACGTGACCGCCATCGCGCCCCCGAACGCCGCCCCGATCGCCGAGCAGATCGCCGCGATCTCGTCCTCGGCCTGGACGGTCCGGACGCCAAAGTGCTTGAAGGCGCTCAGCTCTTCCAGGATCGGGCTGGCCGGGGTGATGGGGTACGACCCGCAATACAGTTCCTTGTTGCTCAGCTTTGCCGCGGTGATCAGACCCCAGGCGAGGGCTTGGTTCCCCATGATGTTGCGGTAGGTGCCAGGAGGCAGCGGGGCGGGCTCCACCTGGTAGCTGTGGGTGAAGGCTTCGGTCGTTTCCCCGTAGTACCAGCCGGCGCGCAGCGACCGCTCGTTCGCGGCCATGACCTCCGGCTTGTTCCCGAACTTCGACTGGACGAACCGTAGGGTGGCATCGAGATCGCGGCCGAACAACCAGTAGATCAGTCCGAGCGCGAAGAAGTTCTTGCAGCGGTCCTTCAGCTTCGCGCTCAAGCCGTCGATCTCCTCGAGACTCTCGCGGTTCAAGGTGTCGAGGCGGACCTTGACCAGGCGATACTCGTCCAGCGAGCCATCTTCCAGCGGATTGGTGTCCAAGCGGGCCAGTTTCAGGTCTCTCGGCTCGAAGCTCTCCGAGTTGACGATCAGGATCCCGCCTTTCTCGAGATCGGCGATGTTGGTGACCAGTGCCGCCGGGTTCATGGCGACCAGCGCGTTCAGCGTGTCGCCGGGGGTGAAGATGTCGGTCGATGCGAATTGCACCTGAAAGCCGCTGACACCGGCCAGCGTGCCGCGTGGGGCACGAATCTCCGCCGGGAAATCGGGGAAGGTCGCCACGTCGTTCCCGTGCAAGGCCGACGTATTCGTAAACTGCCCCCCCACCACCTGCATGCCGTCACCCGAATCGCCGGCTAGGCGGACGGTCGCCCCGTCGAGGACGATGGTGTCTTTGGAGCTAGGCACCTTCGCGCGTCGCAGTCGCATGGTGCGGTTTGGGTGGGAGGTTGTAGACGGTCGCCGGAAAGTGATCCACCAAGAAGTGCAGGATGCTGTCGGCCTTGAGGAAGCCGGTCGGCACGCCGTCGGAGTCGACGAGCGGCAATCGCCGGTACCCGCCGTGCGCCATCATGGAGATGGCGGTGGCGACCGTGTCACGTATCGACAGCGCGACCGGATTCGCGGTCATCACGCGCTCGATCGGGACCTCGAGATCAGCCGCGTCGGCCATCAGCGTCAAGGCGTCGCGCTCGGTGAAGATTCCGACCAGCACGCGAGCGCGGCAAACCAGCACCGCTGCGCGCCGCTGCGCTTTCATCCGTCGAAACGCCTCACTGACCGGCGTCTGCGACTCGAGGCAGATCGGGTCGGGTGTGTAGACCGGCTCGAGCGTCTCGGTATTCAGATTGAGATGAAAGCCCATCGAAACCCCATGCTATACGGCTTGGCCAGGGTTGGAAACCGGCTACGGGATCGGCACCCGCTCGTTGAGCTCCTCGAACCAGTTGAGGACTACCGTGGTCTGCGGTGCCGCATCATCGTCGCGCCCGACCGGCTTCATCATCAAGAAACGGCCGTCTGGGGCCAAGTCATTGTCGTCGACCGTGTTCGGTCCGGTAGCAGCGACAGGGCTCAACTTGCGTCGTGCATCTCGCGTAGAATAGACAAACACGTCCCAGAGTCTAGGAGGATTCAGATGACCCATCGATGGCTCCGTTTACTCGCGGTTCCCGTGTTGGCGTTGGTCACCCCGGTCTTGGCGGCCACGTCGGTCGCGGGCCAGTCGACGGCGAGCGACACGGCGCGCCGGCCGGCGGATGTGGCCAAGACGGCCTGGGGCGATCCCGACCTGCAAGGCATCTGGCACTCTTCCGGGGCGACGCCGATGGAGCGGCCGGACGAGTATCAGGGACGAGAGACGCTGAGCACCGAAGAGGTCGCTCAGATTCGCCAGCAAACTGCCGCCCGCAACGACGAGCTGCTGCGCGCCGATGCCCAGAGAACCCGGTCTGGCGGCAATGTTGGCGCCTACAACAACTTCTGGATGGAGCGGGGCGCACGGTCGAATCGAACGTCGATGCTGGTGGATCCACCGGACGGTCGGTTTCCGCCGTTGACGCCGGCCGGGCAAATCGCTCGGAGCAGCCAGCCACGGGGAGACGACTCGTGGGAGGACCGCCACATCTGGGAGCGGTGCGTCACGCGCGGCGGGATGCCCAACGCGATGTTCCCGCGCTCCTACAACAACAACATGCAGCTGTTTCAGACGCGCGACCACGTCGTGATGCTGCTCGAGCAAGTCCATGAGGTTCGCGTCGTTCCGCTGGACGATCGCCCGCCGCTCGCGTCGAACGTTGGGCAATGGAACGGCGATTCACGCGGGCATTGGGAGGGCGACACGCTGGTGGTGGTGACCACGAATTTCGACCACCGCGTGAGCGCGCTGCAGCCGTGGTCGATCTTCAATTCGAAGGACGGCTCCGGCGAAGGGATGATCCTCACCGAGCGCTTCACCCGTACCGACTGGGGGCTCGAATACGAGATCGAGGTCAACGATTCGCAGATGTATACGCGGCCGTGGACGGTGGCGTTTCCCTTTGAGCCGTTGGATGGCCTGATGTTCGAATACGCCTGTCACGAAGGCAACACCGGCATGGAGGGCATTCTCTCCGGCGGTCGGGCCGACGATGTCGCCGAGGCGCGATCACGGTAGCGGTTCGATTCGCAGGAGCGCGGCGGCGCCGCGCTCCGGGTCGCGCCCAATTCTGTGTAGGATTTGAGGTCAACAGAGACCTTGATGACGCGGGGTCGACGTTTGCCTGCACTGTCGCGTGCGACCGCGCTCCTCGGTGCCAGCCTGGGAGTGGCGGGGATCGGTCTTGGCGCCGCTGGAGCAGATGCACCGCTCGCCGACGCGGTGCAGCGCGGTGACCGGGCGGCCACGGTGTCGCTGCTCGAGGAGCACGTCGATGTCAACGCGGCTCAGGGCGATGGTGCGACCGCCTTGCACTGGGCGGTGTATCTGAACGACGCGGACACGACAGCGTTGTTGATCCGCGCCGGTGCGAGTGTGAACGCACCGAACCACTACGGGGTGACGCCGTTGGGACTTGCGTCCCAGAACGGCCATGCGGCGATCATCGAGCGGTTAGTGGAGGCTGGGGCCGAACCAAACGATCCAGTGCAGGCGGTGAATGCCGGCGAGACGCCGCTGATGCTCGCGGCCCGCTCCGGACAGGTCGATGCGGTGACGACGCTGCTGGACGCCGGCGCCGACATCAACGCGACGGAAACCTGGAACGGACAATCGGCCCTCATGTGGGCGGCGGCCGAAGGGCACCTCCCGGTCGTCCAAACGCTGATCGATCACGGCGCCGACATCAGGGCGCGCTCCAACAGCGGTGCAACGCCGCTCTTTTTTGCCACGCGTAAGGGCAGCATTGACGCCGTCCGCGCCTTGCTCGCGGCTGGCGCTGACGTGAACGAGAAGCGACCTGACGGCGCGACCCCGTTACTCATCGCGGTCATCAACGGGCACGAGGATCTTGTCGACCTGCTGCTCGAAGCAGGCGCGGATCCGAACGTCGAGGGCGGCTCAACCAGGGTGACGGTGCAGGGCATGCGCGCCGAGCCAATGCCGCTTGAGATCAGAAAGCTCGGTTACACCGAGCGTGATTCCGAAACCGTCACCAAGGGCAATATCTTCGGCAAGCCACTACAAGCGGCCGTCCATGTGGCAAACTGGCACATCAGCGATGTGGTCATCGTGGTCAACCTTGACAGGCTGCGTGTCATCGAATCGCTGTTGGCGCATGGTGCCAACGTTAACGGCCGGAACACCATGGAGGAACCACGGTGGCCGGGTGCGCGGTATCGTCGACATATGACAGGGGCAACGGTATTTATGTTGGCGGCCAAGGCCGCTGATGTCGAAGTGATGCGACTATTACTCGACCACGGCGCCGACCCGACAATTAACACCGAAGATAACATCACACCGTTGATGGCGGCGGCTGGCATTTCCTGGGCGTCGAACCAGGACCGCGCCAGCGAGGAGCAAGTGCTCGAGGCGGTTAGGTTGCTCGTAGAAGAGTCTGGCGCCGACGTCAACTTCGTCAGCGACATCGGAGAAACGGCGATGCACGCGGCCGCGTATCGCGGTGCCAACAACGTCGTCCAGTATTTGTTCGACCAGGGCGCTGAACTCGACGCGGTGGCCAAGGACGGGAGAACGCCCCTGCGGGTTGCGGATGGTGTTGAATATGGCAATTCATTCGCCGCGCAGTCGCACACGGCCAAACTACTCCGAAGCCTCGGAGCGAAGGAGATAGAATGCCCGGATGGATGCCTTGCGGAGATTCCACTGGAGGCAGTCCGATAGTGGAGACTCCGCGCATGGCGTCGGTGTTCGTTTTGCTCTGCTTTATCGTCGTGAGCGCCCACGAGGCGCGCGCGCAGACGGAGCCGCCCCGGCAGGTATTGCAGCGGTACTGCTTCACCTGCCACAACGACCGCGCCAGGACCGGCGGCCTAGCCCTCGACGTGCTGGAGATGACACACGTCGGCGAGGACGCGGAGGTCTGGGAAGAAGTCGTGCGAAAGCTGCGGACCGGCGCGATGCCGCCCGCCGGACGCCCGCGACCCAACGAGTCTGAGTCGAGTGAGGTTGTCACGTGGCTCGAGACGGAACTCGACCGGGCGGCGGCGGCAAATCCCAACCCCGGTCGCCCGACGCTACACCGGCTGAACCGCGCGGAATATCGCAATGCGGTGCGCGACCTACTCGCGGTCGACATCGATGCGTCGTTGCTCCCTGCCGATAACGCCGCGTACGGTTTCGACAACAACGCCGACGCCCTAACGCTGTCGTCAGCACTGACCGAGCGGTACCTAGGCGCGGCCGCGAAGGTCAGCCAGATGGCGCTTGGCCGGCCGCGGAGGACTCCGGCGCCAGAGAGGATTTTCATCCCGACCGATCGCGACCAGGGCGTTCGCGTCAGCGACGATATGCCGTTTGGTTCACGCGGTGGTACTGCCTTCCGCTACTACTTCCCGGCCGATGGCGACTATCTCTTCGAGATGCGACCGAAGGAGAGTGGCGTCGCCAGCACATTCGAGGGAGTCACCGACGAGCCGCATCAGCTCGACGTCAGCCTCGACGGCGTCCGAGTCTGGACCGGCATCGTGCAGCGGCCGGAGAAGCTGCCCGGAGACGAGCGGCCGGAAGCGAACGCCCACAATGAGCGGATCCTCGAGAGTATGAGGTTCCGCGCACCGGTGACGGCCGGCTCTCATCTGGTGCAGGTGTACTTCGCCGCTAAGACATCAGCCTACGTGGAAGATTTATTTGATCCCGACTTGCGTCGTGACCCCTATAGAACCCCCAACGGCGAGCCGCTGGTATCCAGCGTGACGATCACCGGTCCGGGACCAGAGACCGCGTTGGTCAGCGAGTCGCCTAGCCGCCGTAAGCTGTTCGTCTGCACGCCGGCATCGGCGGCGGAGGAGGCTTCCTGTGCGCACATGATCATCTCGACGCTCGCGCGGCGCGCCTACAGGCGCCCAGTCACCGATATTGATCTCGAAAGTCCGCTCGCCTTGTATCGCGATGGTGCGAGCCGGGGCGGGTTCGAGTCGGGTATCGAGCTGGCGGTACGCAGAATCCTCGTCAGCTCAAACTTCCTATTCCGATTCGAAGATCAGCCGGCGTCGGTCGTGCCCAATACGCCGTATCACATATCGGATCTCGAACTGGCGTCGCGGCTCTCCTTCTTCCTCTGGAGCAGCATCCCGGATGACCAGTTACTTGAGGTCGCCGTAAACGAGACGCTGAGCGAGCCGGAGGTACTACGACAGCAAGTACTGCGCATGCTCGAAGATCCCCGGTCACAGGCGCTCATAGACAACTTCGCTGGCCAGTGGCTGCATATCCGTAATGTCGAAGGGTTCCAGCCGAGTCCAGAGCTGCTATTCCACTTCGATGACAATCTGCGCCAGGCTTTCGAGAAGGAAACAAAGCTATTTTTCGAGAGCATTATCCGCGAGAACCGCAGCGTACTCGACTTACTGGATGCCGACTATACGTTCTTGAATGAGCGACTTGCCAGACATTACGGCATCTCGGGTGTCTACGGCGAACGTTTCAGGCGCGTATTGCTCCCGGCCAACAGCCCGCGCCGCGGACTGTTGGGGCAGGGTTCGATCCTCACCGGCACCTCGCGAGCGAACCGGACGTCACCGGTCATTCGCGGCAAATGGATTCTCGAGAACATCCTCGGGACTCCCCCACCGCCCCCTCCGCCGAACGTCCCAGACCTCGAAGAGGAGCGGGACCCACGGAAGGTGCTTCCGATGCGCGAGCAAATGGCGGCGCACCGGGCCAACCCAGTTTGTGCGGCATGCCATGCACAGATGGACCAGCTCGGGTTTGCGCTCGAGAACTTCGACGCGATCGGTGAGTGGCGGGAGATTTATACGTCGGGCCTAACGATCGACGCTTCGGCGGAGTTTCCTGACGGGACGACATTCGACGGCCCGACGGAGCTTCGAGAGCTGCTGTTACGCCACTCGGAAGAATTCTTAACCACAATAACTGACAGGCTGTTGACCTACGCTCTCGGGAGAGGGCTGGAGGCGACCGACGTCCCGGTCGTTCGTCAGATCAAGAGGGGGGCGGCACGCGAGAATTATTCCTTCGTCTCTCTGATTCAGAGAATCGTTACAAGTACGCCGTTTCAAATGAGGATGGCACAACAAGAGCACGCGAATTGACCGCTGAGCCCTTTTGTATGTGTGGGAGGCTGTTTAATGATAATCACGAAGTTAGCGCTACCTAGGCGGATGTTCCTTCGCGGAGTGGGGGCAACCATAGCGTTACCGTTCCTCGACGCAATGGTGCCCGCGATGTCAGCCAAGGCCAAGGGAACACCCCGATTCACGGCGGTGTATGTCGGAAACGGTGCCAATATGTTTGATTGGACGCCTCCCACCGAAGGAGTTGGGTTCGAATTCTCACCAACCCTAAAGCCACTCGAGCCGTTCCGGAATCGGACGATCGTTTTCACCGGGCTGGATAACTTCCCGGCGACCGACCAGGGCGACTCCGGCGGTCAGCACCCACGCGCGGCACCGGCATTCATGGGTTCTGTGCATCCGAAGCAGACCGAAGGCGCCGATGTTCTGGCCGGCACCACCGTTGACCAAATGATCGCCGAGCGTATCTGTCGCAATTCAAGGCTCTCGTCGCTGGAAGTCGCCGTGGACCGTAATGACGTCGTCGGCGCCTGCGACCACGGTTACGCCTGCGCCTACATGAACTCGATGTCGTGGAAGACACCGACGATGCCTCTGCCGGCAGAGACGAATCCACGATTCGTGTTCGAGCGACTATTCGGCACTGGGGACACCGCCGAAGAACGTCAGGCTCGAGCTGAGGAAGACCGCAGCATTCTCGACGGTCTATCGAACGAAATCTCGAAGCTCTCAAGTAAGCTCGGCGGGTACGACCGCACTAAACTCGTTGAGTATCTCGATGCCATTCGCGACGTGGAGCAGCGCATTACGAAGGCTGAGTCATACAACAGTGATTTCGAGGTCCCGGATCGTCCGGTCGGCGTGCCGGAGACGTTCAGGGAATACGCCGAGCTGATGTTCGACCTGCAGGTGCTGACGTTTCAGGCCGATGTCACGCGTGTCACGTCGTTCATGATGGCCCGAGAAAACATCACTCGTTCATACAACGAGATTGGACTGCCCGAGGCGCATCACTCGATGTCGCACCACGGCAACAATCCGGACAAGATGAAGGATTTTGCCAAGCTGAACACCTACCACGTCGACACGCTGGCGTACTACCTGACCAAGCTGCAGTCGATTCCCGACGGCGACGGGACGTTGCTCGACCACACGATCGTCCTCTACGGCAAAGGGATGAGCGACGGCAATACCCATAACAACTACAGCGTGCCGGTGGTCGTCATAGGCGGGAAAGAGAAGGGGCTCGAGGGGAATCGTCACCTCGTGTATCCGAAGGGCACCCCGCTGGCGAATCTGTCGATGAGCCTCATGGAGAAGTTCGGCGTGCCGGTGGAGACGTTCGGCGACAGCACCGAGCATCTGCCGCTGTTGTCGGGCGTGTAGGGGAGCCGCCCGTTCCGACTAAATGGTCAACCCTTGTGGGTCAACGCCAGCACCGCGTAGGCGGTAGCGGCGTCCCGCATGAAGCGGCCCCGCTCCGACGCCGGGTCGCGCTCTCGGTTCAACGACGAGGCTGGCCAGGACCCGTCGGGATCTTGGTGCCGGATGAGCCACGCGAGCCCGTTCTCTAGCCTGGGGTCATGGCGCGGGACACCCGCCAACTGGAGCGCGTAGGTCACCAGCCCGGTGGCGTACCCATCGCTTCCGGTGTCGAGTGGCGTGCCGTCTCGACGCTCGAACGTCCCGAGCGAGGCGAGGCCCCAGCCACCGTCGTCCCGTTGGCGTCGCCACGCCTCGTCGATGATGGCCTGTTGCTGGGGCGCGTCCAGCGCGCCGGGTAGGACGGTCGAGGCCCACAACGCGGTCAGGCGGTTGAACAGATGCTGCGTGTCGGCCTCGGCCTTCAGATAGTTACCGAGCCTTGTCACTTCGGTCTGAATCCCGGGCGTCGAGAAATATTCGCCCGGGGCGCGCCCGACCGCGACGCCGGCCAGCGCCGCCCCGTAGTACTGCGCGGCCGCTCCTTCCCACGGCTCGAGACCGAAGTTGAGCCAGGGCCACGCGCCCGCCGCCTCTCCACTCGTTACCTGCAGCGCCCAGAGGTTGTCGAACGCCCGGCGGGTCGTGTCGCTGAGTGCACCGCTCCGGGCGTCACGGTTCGCGAGGATGAGCGTGTTGAGGATCGCTTCGCTGCCGCGGGACTCGCTGGTCTTTGGCACGCGGTACTGCTCGTCGCTGTAGAACGGCTCGACCTCTTGCCAGGCGGTCACGCGCGTCTCCACGTTCGTCAGGAGCCGGCGCTCTACCGCACCCGGCATCGTCGTCCCCGTACGCAGGGCGGTCCGCGCCAGCGCGTACGGCGTCGCGGTGTGACAGGAGATACAGAACGTCTCGTGGTCCCGCGCCGCGGTCGGCCAATCCATCCACCACGCTTGCCGGGCGTCGAGGTAAGCGGCCGCCCCCTCTCGATTCCAGGTGTCGCGCTCTTGGGCTCCCGCCGGCTCGCCGACGCCGGCCAGCCCCACGAGAAGGCACCCGGCCAGACCCGCCACGACGAGGCGCCTCATCATCGTGCGCATCACCTTACTGCTCCTCTCAGCGGCCCGACTGTAGCACACGAGGGTCCCGGCGCCCCTGCCCCGTGCATATAATCGGCGGAGCTTCGAGCGACCAGTTGAGGAGGAGCGATGCACATATCGGCTGCCGGGTGGTGTGCGGCCGTCGTCGGATGCGTTCTGGCCGTCATACCGGCGTTAGCCCAGCAGGAGTCGCGTCCTGCCTTACCAGCGATTGCGCTCCCGGAGGGTCCCCAGCTCATCGACACCGCCGAAGCGCGGATCCGTCTCGTGGTCGTCACCCGCGGCCTGTCGCATCCGTGGGGATTGGCGTTCCTCCCTGATGGTCGCCTGCTCGTCACGGAGCGAGGGGGACGACTCCGAGTCATTCGCGACGGGGTGCTCGACCCCCAGGCCATCACCGGTGTTCCGGCGGTGCACGCGGTCGGGTTGGCCGGGCTGATGGACGTGGCGCTCCATCCGCGGTTCGCCGAGAACCAGTGGGTGTATCTCACCTACTCGAAACCGGGTGACGACGGCGTCCGTGTCGCGTTGGCGCGAGGGCAGCTGGATCGGCTCGTCCTGACCGACGTCCGCGTTCTCTTCGAATCTGACCTTCTGGGCGGAGGGACGGCGGCGTCGCGGATCGTGTTCGGGTCCGACGACACCCTCTTCATGACCGTGGGCGGCGCCTTCGGTGCGACCGGCGGGCCACGCGCCCAGGACCCCGGCGACACCGTCGGGAAGCTGCTGCGGCTCCACGACGACGGGAGCGTGCCGGACGACAACCCGTTCGTTGGTGATGACCGCTACGCACGAGAGATTTATTCGCTGGGACATCGCAACCAGCTCGGGTTGGACTTCCACCCCGAGACGGGTGAGTTGTGGGCACACGAAAACGGGCCGCTCGGGGGTGACGAAATCAACGTGATCCGGGCCGGCCGCAACTACGGCTGGCCCGTCGTCTCCTACAGCCGCCAGTATTCCGGTTCGCGGGTCGCGACGCGGCCGTGGCAGGAGGGGATGGAGCAGGCCGAGATCGTCTGGCTGCCGTCGATCGCGCCCTCGGGGATGTCGTTCTACGACGGCGATCGGTTCCCGAGCTGGACCGGCAATCTCTTCGTCGGTTCGCTCAGGACCGGGATGATTCGAAACACTGGACATCTCGAGCGGATCGTGTTCAACGACCGCGGAGAGGAGCAGCAGCGGGAGTGGCTCCTTCCGGAGCTGAGGCAACGGATTCGAGACGTGCGACAAGGTCCAGACGGACTCCTCTATGTGCTGACGGATGCGGACGAAGCGGCCCTTTTGAGAATCGAGCCGGTCGAGTAGCTGAGACGCGTTCCGACCCACGTGACGACCATGCTCACCATCGGCATCTTCCTCGTCTCGCTGTTCGTGCTGCTGTCGTGGGCAAAGTACGGACCACGCGGGCGAGCCGTTATCCAGACGCTCGTCGGTGTCGGGCTCGTCGTCTCCTGTGTGCTGCGGCTCGCCGGCGTCGACCGATCTCGCCCGCTGTTCGACTCCGATCTGGTCAACACGCTCTGGATCGTCGTGGTCCTGGGGCTCGGGGTCGCAGCCCTGGTGCTCGGGGTCCGTCGACTGCGAGAGCTCTCGCTCTCACGGCTGTAAGTGCCGCCTATAATCGGCGAAGTTCCAGAAGTTCCAGACGAGGGCAGACATGAATAGCAGACGTCACACGACCGACCCCGCCGTCGCGATTGTCGTGGTGCTCTGGTTCGTGACCGGCGGCGCGACGGAGCTCGCCGCCCAACGCGAGGCGAGAGACGACGCCTATGCGGTCAACGATCCACGCGTGCAACATCGATCGTATGTCATGGAGGAGACCGGGGAGACCATCCCCTATGCGCTCTTCGTGCCGTCGAGCTACGACCCGGCGCGACCGTCACCGCGGATGGTGTCGCTGCACGGTGCCGGGCGCCAGCACGACTGGTTGATGAACTGCGCCGGTTTTGTCGATCTTGCCGAGTAGCATGGATACGTCGTCGTGACCTCGTTTGGCTATGTCCGACACGGTGGGTACGGCTACCGCGGCGACTCTGAACAGGATCACCGTTCCGAACGGGACGTCATGAATGTGTTCGAGTTGGTCACGGGCGAGCTCAACATCGACGAGAACTGGATCTATCTCTGGGGCCACTCGATGGGTGGCGCGGGTACGTCCTACATCGCGAGCCGATATCCGGACATCTGGACGGGGCTGGCCGGGGTCGCCGGTGGTCGCATGGGCGCGGACTACGTCGACGAGCAGGTGATCCGCCACATCCCGTTCCTCGTGATTCAAGGCTCGGACGACCAGACCGTGCCCGCCTCGGGCGCGCGTGCGTCAGTGGCGCGGATGCGCGAACTCGGGATGCAGCATCTGTATATCGAGATCGCCGCCGGCGAACACTCGTTGTTCATCTCTCGCAATTCAACGGTCGTCGAGCATCTGTTTTCGTTCTTCAACTTGGTGGCGAAAAGGCATGCCGGCCACGACAGCGACCATTAGGTCCCATCCCATGAACAAGATACCGATCGGGTTTGTCGGGCTTGGCCGCATGGGATTCGGCATGGCGAGCAACTTGTCGAAGGCCGGCCTCCCGCTCGTCGTCTGCGATGTGAACCCGCAGCCGGTGCAGGCGCTTGTCGAGCGGGGCGCCGCGGCCGCGGAGGATCCCACCGAGCTGGCCACGCGTGTCGACCGGCTGTTCGTCTGCGTGCCGTCCGAGACCGAATCGGAGGCGGTGTTGTTCGGCGACCGCGGGGTCATTGCCGGGAAGAAGAGACTCGCGGTCGTCGACACGACGACGATGAATCATGGCGCCGCACTCCGCCTGGCGGCGCAGGCGAAGAGCGCCGGCCTCTCCTACAGTGACTGTCCGATATCGGGGCTCCCGTTTCGCGCCGAGAATGGGACGCTCACCATGATGTTCGGCGGCAGCGCGGAGGCGTTCGGCGACGCCAAGCCGTACCTCGACGTCATGGGGGAGTTCATCGTCCATTGCGGCGAGGTCGGCACCGGGCAACTCATGAAGGCGGTCAACAACATCATCTATGACGTGAACATCGCCGCGATCGCGGAAGTCATGCCGCTGGCGGTCAAGGCGGGGCTCGAGCCGGAGACCCTGGCGAAGGTCCTGACCACGGCCAGCGCGCGCAGCTTCGCGAGTGAATACTTCGTGCCACGCATTCTCGAAGGACGATTCGAGGGCGATTTCTCGATGGCGGCCGCCTACAAGGACATCGTGAACATTCAGGAGACCGCGGTGCGTCATCAGGCGTCTCTGCCGGTCGTCGAGGCGATGGTGTCCACCTACCAGGCGGCCATGGAGATGGGGTTTGGCGACGAACCGAAGAGCGCGATGATCAAGGTTTACGAGGAACGACTGGACCAGCAGGTTCGGCTCACTCGTCCCTAAAGCAGATGACGGTGTTCCCGCGGCCTTGGTTGTGCTCGAAGAGCTCGAAGGCGTTGATGAAGTCCGCAGCGGGGAAGATGCGGTCGACGCGCGGCTGGATGGCGCCGCTCTCCAGGAAGCCGAGGATCTGCGCCACGTTCTTCTGATGCGCCTCTGGGTGCGCCTCGGCCCAACCGGCCCAGATGCTCCCGACGACCGCCGCTTGCTTGATCAGGATGATGCCGGGGCGAATCGGCTTCTGGCCGGCGGTGAAGCCGATGAGACAGATCGTGCCGAGCGGTCGGATCGCCGAGACTAGCGCCGCCTCGAAGAGGTCGCCTTGCACCATGTCGAGAACGCAGTCGACCCCCTTCGGATGACCAAGCTCGGCCGACGCCTTCTTGACGTCGGTCTTAAAGGCCTTGTAGCTGTCGCGGTCTCGGCCGTAACAGAGAACGCGGTCGGCGCCGGCCGACTGCGGCCACGCCCGTTTTTCCGGAATGCTGACGCCGGCGATCACCTGGGCGCCCATCGCCTTCGTCAGCTCGACGGCGGCCATGCCGACGCCGCCCGACGCCCCGTCGATGAGCACGAGATCGCCCGCGGTGACATCACCGAGGATCTTGAGGGAGTGGTACGCCGGGAAGAAGTTGCGGCCGAGGTTGGCGCATTTCGACAGATGCACGCCGGCGGGCGCCTTCCAGACATTGGTGGCCGGGACGCTGACCGTCTCCGCCAGCCCACCGATGGTCATTTGTGCGATGACGCGGTCGCCGACGCCCAGGTGATCGACGCCCGCGCCCGTTTCGACCACGACGCCGGTCACGTCCATTCCCGGCACGTAGGGGAGAGCGGGCCTGATCTGGTAGAGGCCCTGTGCCTGGAGGGCGTCGGGGTACTGGATGCCAGCGTAGTAGGTGCAGATGAGCACGTGCCCGTCGGGGCATGCCGGCGCGGGGATCTCGTCCAGCGTGAGGACGTCTTTCAGCTGATCGGGCGTTGGAACCGGCTTGCCGGCCTCGTCGAGACCGGCGAAGCGGTGGCAACGGATAGCTTTCATTGAATCGCTCATCGTCGTTTCGGAGTCCTCAGGAAAGTCGATGGATTATAGCGGCACGCGCGTTTGGCGTGGACGAGGTTGTAACTCTTTTTAGCGCATAGGGTTACGAGATATTTTCTCTTGACTCGCAGAACCTTTACTAATAGGCTCAGCATACTGGGTATTTCATGAGCGTTCACTGCGCCGTGACGTAGGTGTAGCTATGCTAGGCATGAGAGAACAGACCGTCGGGTTGGCACTGGCGGTCGTCGTCTGCGTCCACGGAAGTGCGTCGGCGCAGCAGCCGTCCTCACCCACGTCGAGCCACCGTCAGCTCCTCGATCGCTACTGTGTGACCTGTCATAGCGACCGGCTCGAAACCGCCGGGTTGAGTCTGGAAACCATCGACGTGGGCAGCCCGGTCGAGCACCCCGAAATATGGGAAAAGGTCATCCGGAAGTTGCGCACCGGCACCATGCCGCCGCTTCCGCGCACGCCGCCGCCGGCCGAAGACCGCGCCGCCTTGCAGGTGTGGCTGGAAACCTCGCTCGACGAGGCGGCGGCGTCGAATCCATATCCGGGTCGCACCGAGACGCTGCGGCGCCTCAATCGCACGGAGTATCAGAACGCGATTCGTGATCTCCTGGCGCTCGACGTCGACGGGGCATCGCTCTTGCCGCCCGACGAGGCGGGCTACGGCTTCGACAACGTCAACGTCGGCGACCTGGCGCCGGCGTTGCTCGATCGCTACATCTCCGCGGCGCAGCGCATCAGCCGCCTCGCCATTGGGAACACGCTGACGTCGCTACAGAGCGAAGTGATTCGCGTGCCAGGCGACGTCACGCAAGAAGAGCATGTGCCGGGGCTGCCGATCGGCACACGCGGCGGCGTGTCTATGCCGTTCACCTTCGCGCAGGACGGCGAGTACGACATCCAGATCCGGCTCGCGCGCAACCGGAGCGGGTTCGTCGGCGGCTTGCGACAGCCGGGCGACCACACGTTGGAGCTTCTACTCGACCGGACGCGTGTGGAGCTGTTTACGATCGAGAAACCGCCGGAGGGCGATGATCACTCGCTCGTTGACGCCCATCTAAAAATTCGGACCTTGGTGACGGCCGGTCCACACGACGTCGGCGTCACGTTTTTTAAGCGCTCCACGTCGCTGCTCGAAACCGAGCGCCAGCCGCTCCAGTCGCACTTCAACGAGACGCGTCATCCCCGTCAGACGCCCGCCATCTACGAGATTTCGATCACCGGTCCCTACGACGCGGCGGGCGCCGACGACACGCCGAGCCGCCGCCGGCTCTTTGTCTGTCGGCCAGCCGCGCCGACGAAGGGAGACGAAGAGGGGTGCGCCCGCGAGATCCTCTCGACGCTGATGAGGCGCGCCTACCGTCGGCCGATCTCCGAGGACGATGTGGCCGGGCCGATGGCCTTCTATCGCGAAGGCCGGTCCGAGGGTGATTTCGACGCCGGCATCGGAAACGCGCTGAGCGCCGTCCTGATGAACCCGTCCTTCTTGTTCCGGGTGGAGCTCGACCCGGTCCCGTCCGACCAAGTCGCGGCGGGCGCCGCGTACCGCATCAGCGACCTCGAGCTGGCGTCTCGTCTGTCGTTTTTCGTCTGGAGCAGCATCCCCGACGACGAGCTACTCGATGCGGCGATTCGGGGCGAGCTGAGCCAGCCAGACGAGCTCGAGCGGCAGACGCGGCGTCTGATCGCCGACCCGCGCTCCTACAACCTCGCGAGTAACTTTGCCGGACAGTGGCTCCGCCTGCGCAACCTCTCAGCGGTCAGCCCGAATGTGCGGCTGTATCCGGACTTCGACGACAATCTGCGTCAGGCATTCCGCGAGGAAACGGAGCTGTTCGTCGACAGCGTGCTGCGCGCAGACCGGAGTGTGGTCGACCTGCTCCAAGCGAACTACACCTTTCTCAACGAGCGTCTCGCGAAGCACTACGGGATTCCGAACATTTACGGCAGCCGGTTACGGCGCGTGTCGCTCGGCGCCGACAGCAAGCGCGGCGGTCTGCTGCGTCACGGGAGCATCTTGTCGGTCACGTCATATGCGACCCGGACATCGCCGGTGATTCGTGGGGTGTGGGTCCTCGACAATATCTTCGGCGCGCCGCCGCCGCCGCCCCTGCCGAACGTGCCGTCGCTCGAAGAAAACGCCGTCGCCGCCAACCTTCCGATGCGGGAGCGGCTGGCTGCCCATCGCACGAACCCGGTCTGCGCGAGCTGTCACCGGACAATCGACCCGGTCGGGTTCGCGCTGGAGAATTTCGACGCCGTCGGTCGCTGGCGCGATCACGAAGGGGACAACGGGCTGATGGACGCGTCGGGTCGGCTGCCGGGCGTCGGCGAATTCCAAGGGGTGGCTGGCCTCGAAGAGGGGTTGTTGAGCCGTCCGGAGCTGTTCGCCGGCACGCTGACCGAAAAGCTGCTGACGTTTGCGCTCGGACGCGGGGTCGAGTTCTACGATGCGCCTGCGGTCCGGAAGATTCTGCGTGAGGCCGAGCCGAATGGCTACCGCTTCTCGTCGCTCATTATCGGTATCGTGAAGAGCGTGCCGTTTCAGATGAGGAACTCCACATGATCATCACAAAAAAGGCCCTGCCGAGGCGCACATTCCTGAGGGGGCTCCAGGCCACGCTGGCGCTGCCGCTGCTCGACGCGATGATTCCCGCCGCCACGGCCCTCGCCAGAACGGCGGCCAAGCCGGTGCCGCGGCTCGGCTACGTGTTCGTCCCGATGGGGTGCCACCATGCCAAATGGATCCCCGAAGGGCAGGGCGTGCTGCGCGAACTGTCGCCGAGCCTCAGCCCGCTCGAGCCGGTGCGCGATCAGTTGACGGTCGTGACGAACCTCGAGTTGGAGCTCTCGTACCCAGGCACGCACGATACGTCGAACGCGGGCTTCTTGAGCGCGGCCTTCGCGAAGCACACGGAGAGCTCCGACTATCGCCTGGACACCACCGCCGACCAGCTTGCGGCCAAGCAGATCGGCCAAGAGACGCAGCTTTCGTCGCTCCAGCTCTGCATGGACCTCGACCCACTCGCCGGGGTGTGCAACAACGGATACGCCTGCGTCTATCAGAACAGCCTTTCGTGGTCGTCACCGACGACCCCGCTGCCGTCCGAAGCGCATCCGCGGATGGTGTTCGAGCGCCTCTTCGGCGAGGGCGGGAGCCCCGAGGAGCGGCGCGCGGCGCTCAAGAGCCGGGCGAGTCTGCTCGACTCGTTCAGCGCCGACATCGCCAGCCTGAAGGGCGCGCTGGCGGCGAGCGACCGTGCCCGCGTCGACCAGTATCTCGACAGCATCCGCGAGGTCGAGCGACAGATCCAGCAGGCCGAGCACGGGGCGCTGAATAACCCAGAGCCTGACCTGGAACGCCCGACCGGCGTTCCGGTGGCGTTCGTCGATCACGCACGGCTGATGTTCGACCTGCAAGCGCTGGCGCTGCAGGGCGATATCACGCGGGTCATCACGTTCCAGTTGACGCGCGAGCTCAACAACCGAACCTATCCTGAGATCGGCGTCCCGGACCCGCATCATCCGACCAGTCACCACGGCAACGATCCGGAGAAGCTCGAGAAGATCGCGAAGATCAACACGTATCACGTGTCGCTCTTCTCCGAGTTTCTGCAGAAGCTGGCCGTGACACCGGATGGCGACGGTTCGTTGCTGGACCACACGATCTACCTTTACGGCAGCGGTATCGGGAATCCGAGCATTCACGACCACGAGAACCTGCCGATCATCGTGATGGGCGGTGCAGGGTGCGGGATGAAGGGCGGACAGCACATCCGGTACGCGGAGCAGACGCCGTTGGCGAATCTCCACCTGACGCTGCTCGATCGGGTCGGTGTGCATCTCGATGCGTTCGGGGATAGCAATGCGAAGGTCGAGCATCTGTTCGATGAGGTGACGGTCTAGCGGGGGAGAGGACGGCCCATGGATCTGAGACGTATCGCAATACTTTCCATCGGTGTACTCGGCCTGGTCTTCTCTCCGTCGGCGGCCGCCGCGGCGCCCGCGGCGGGAGACGCCACGGTAGCCGACGCGGCCGAGCACCGCAAAGGTCCGCTCGTTCGTGACTTGATCGACTCCGGGGCGGACGTCAACGCCACGCAGGTCGACGGCATGACCGCGCTCCACTGGGCGGTGTATCACGACGACGCCGTGACGGCGGAGTTGCTGGTGCGGTCCGGCGCCAACGTCGCCGCCGAGAACCGCTACGGCGTCACGGCAATTTCCCTGGCCGCGACCAACCGAAACGGCGCCCTCGTCAAGGTCCTCCTCGATGCCGGCGCCAACGCGGATACGACATTACGCGGCGGGGAAACCGTCCTCATGACGGCGTCCTACACCGGCAGCCTCGAAGCGGTGGAAGCGCTTCTGGCCAACAGCGCCGACCCGAACGCACGGGAGCACCGCGACCAGACGGCGTTGATGTGGGCGGCGGCCGAAGGGCACGCGCCAGTCGTCGAGGCGCTCATCGGGGCCGGGGCTGACATCCACGCCTCGCTTCACTCCGGATTCACGCCGATGTTCTTCGCGGTGCGCGAGGGACGCATCGACGTGGTGCACCGGTTGCTCGAGGCCGGGATCGATGTCAACGCGCCGCTTGAGCGAGTGAAGGACGGGCCCGACAAGGCGGTCAACAACGCGAGTTATCGGCCGGTCGACGAGGGCATGAGCCCGCTGATCATGGCGGTCAGGAACGGCCACTTCGAGCTGGCGGTCGCGCTGGTCGAAGCGGGCGCCGACCTGAACGACCAGCGGACCGGATTCAGCCCACTCCACACGGTGAGCTGGGTGCGGAAACCCGATGCCAGTGATCGGGGTGATCCGCCTCCGGTCGGGTCGGGCAACCTGACGAGCCTGCAGTTCGTTCGCAAGCTCGTCGCGCTGGGCGCCGACGTGAACCTCGGTCTGGAAGCGGCCGAAGCGCGCCCGCCGCATACGGCGTCGCGACTCGCGAGCGAAGGAGCCACCGCGTTTCTGATGGCGGCCGACCGGGGAGATGCCGCTTTCATGCGTCTCCTCATCGAGCTGGGCGCCGACCCGTTCCTGCCGAACGTCGAGTTTACGACGCCGCTGATGGCGGCTGCCGGTCTCGGCACGACGGCTCCCCTCGAAGAGGCGGGAACCGAGCCCGAAGCGTATGAGGCGGTGCAGCTGCTGTTCGAGCTCGGCGCCGATATCGACGCGGTCGACGAGAACGGTGACACGCCGATGCACGGTGCAGCGTATGGCACCTTCCCGACGGTAGTCGAGCTGCTGGCGGAGTACGGCGCCGACCCCCTTATCTGGAAAGAGAAGAACGAGCGCGGCCTGACGCCGCTCTTCATCGCCGAAGGCTACCGCGGCGGCGGCTTCAAGCTGTCACGGCCGACGACCGAGGCGATGCTGCGGATCATGGCCGCCGAGGGTCTGTCGACCGAAGGCGAACGGCCGGCGATCAGGGACATCTACGAAAAGAAACCCGAGCCGGAGCCCGAGCCGGAGAAACCCGAGAAGCCCGAACAAGCGGCCAAGTCCAAGGTCTCGCAACAGCCATAGCTAACATCCCTCGGACTCTGCTGCTGGTGCCGACCGAGATCGAGTGGCGGCACCTCGCCCGCCAGCCTCGATTCGGTCTCGACGTTCCGTGCGAGCTGTGTGGATTTGGTCCGGTCGCGGCCGCCGCGTGCGCCGCGAGTCTCATCGCGCGACATGAGCCGGACCGGGTCGTCTTGACCGGGATCGCCGGGACATTCGATTCGGCGGCGCTGCCGGTCGGAACGGCCGCCCTCTTCGACCGTGTGCAGATGCATGGCGTTGGCGGCGGCGGCGCGTCCATGCTGGGCAGTGCGGTCGGGTTTCAGCAGTGGCCGGCAGATGGTCAGGGAAACGCCATCGGCGACGAGCTGAGGCTAGCCAGCCCCGTTCCGCCGGCTGCGGGTGCGCTCCTGACGTGCACAGCCGCCTCGGCATCGCCCGAT
This sequence comes from Vicinamibacterales bacterium, assembly GCA_963662965.1. GTDB lineage: Bacteria > Acidobacteriota > Vicinamibacteria > Vicinamibacterales > UBA8438 > DTWD01. Next base: position 4,301,275 of record OY759970.1, read on the forward strand.
GAAGCTCGGCTGCGACTGGCGCAGGTACCCGGTGCCGCCGCCGAGGACATGGAGGGCTTCGCGGTCGCGCTGGGCTGCCGGCTTGCCGGTGTGCCCGTCGCAGTCGCGCGTGGGATCTCGAACGAGGTCGGAGACCGGGAGCACGATCGCTGGAAGATTCCCGAAGCGCTCGATGCGGCCTGGCTGATCGTCGCGGATCTGATCGGTCGACCGTCGTGGGAGACGGCGTCGTGATCCCGATCCACCTCGGCATCTCGACCTGCCCGAACGATACGTTCGCGTTCCACGGCATTCTCGAACGACGCATCGATCTGCGCGGGCTCGACTTCCGCGTCGAGCTGCTTGATGTGGAGGATCTGAACCGTCGTCTGTTCGCCGGTGACTTCGATGTGGCGAAGGCGAGTTTTCACGCCGCCTTGCGGCTGGCCCGCGACCTGGGCGTGCTGCCCGTCGGTTCGGCCCTCGGCTTCGGCGTCGGTCCGCTCCTGCTCGCCGGGCGTCCCCGCACCCATCCGCGCGATCCGGTGGCATCAGCCGAAGGCCCCCAGCCGGCGCGCGTGCTCTGCCCCGGGGAGCACACCACCGCGACACTCCTCTATCGGTTGTTCCACGCCGGCGAGGGCGAGCCGGAGCAAGTCGGCTTCGCCAAGATCATGCCGGCGCTCGCAGCTGGCACCGCCGACTTTGGTGTCTGCATCCACGAAGGTCGCTTCACCTGGCAGGATCACAGCCTCGCCCTGGTCGAGGACCTCGGTGAGGTCTGGGAGCGGGCGACGTCGGCGCCGCTGCCGCTCGGCGGCATCCTGGCGCGTCACCGGCTCGGCCGCGAGCGGATCGCGACGGTGACCGCCGTTCTCAAGGACTCACTCGCCTACGGTCTGACCCACCGCGACGAGACCGCGCCGACCATGCGCCGCCACGCGCAGGAACTGGCCGACGACGTGCTGTTCAAGCACGTTGACCTCTACGTGAACGACTGGACCACCGAGCTGGGCGACACCGGCCGGGTCGCGCTCGAGATGCTGAGTCGTCAGGCGGCGACGGTCGGACTGTTGCCTCCCGGTATGCCTCCGCTGACGGTGTTCTGACCGCGGTCGTCGAATGCAGCGCGACTTTCACCACGGGCTCCTACAGCGTTTTGCACATTCGTGTCCTGCCTCTCGGTCGGCAGATGAGCAGGTTCGAACCGCATTACCGAGCGAGCGGCCCAGCACTGGTCTCTCTCGGAATCCGCGTCGTCACGGCGGGCGAGGTGCCACTTTCAGGAGCCGCGTGGCGGTTCCTCCGACGGATTCCTCCGAGAGACCAGCCGCTGAGTCGCCCGAACCTGCGATGGCCGCCGCCCTGAGGACCGGGCGGGTTCGAACGGACAGGCGCGCGGTCGCGGGGTGTCGCGGAGGATGCGATGAGGCCCGCCGACGTCCGCGGGTCAGAAAACTTTACCGAAGCCGCCAGCGGACGAGCCTGCGCCCTGTGATCCGTGCCGGTCGAGTCACCCCCGCTGCAGGTTGCAGTGGCACGCGCCGCCCCTGACCAGCTATTGCTCGCCGCGTCAGCAGTTCCGGGTGCGGTCGGAGGCGAAGTTTTCCGGCGGGCCGATCTGGCGTCCGGAGTGACGCCCCGTCCGTGGCTGCCGCACGTGTGCCGCGGGCATGACGCGCCCGCTACGCACAAACGAAATGCGCGTTAGCCGTCACTCCGGCAGCGCGAACGCCCAGAATCCCAACCCGGACGCGATGGCCACATACTGCCGGCCGCCCACCATATAGGTCATTGGTGACGCCTTCCAGTCTTGGTTCGCCTGGAAGTGCCAGAGCGGCTCACCACTCTCGGCGTCGAGCGCGGCGAACGCCCCACTGTCTTCGCCGAAGAACACGAGGTCGCCGTCGGTCGACAACACGCCCGAGTAGGTCTGCGCGTTGCCGGTCTGCGCGTAGCTCCAGGCGATGTCGCCGGTGTGGATATCGATCGCGCGGATGAATTTCTGATTCCGTGACCCGTCGGCGAGCCGGACGGTGCCCCCGAGCCAGCTGCGGCCGCGTTGCCAGTCGCGGTCGTTCTTGGTGTATGTCATGCACGACTCGTGAACGAGCAGGTAGAACAGCTTCGTCCCCGGGTGGTAGCTCGTCGCCCACCAGTTGGTGGCGCCCCGAATGGCGGGACAGACGTCAGTGCCGTCTTCGGTCGGGTCGGTGTTCGGGAGCACGATCGGCCTCCCCGAGTCGTCTAACCCCTCGGCCCAGGTCTGACGCACGAACGGTTTGCCGAGCAAGAACTGGCCGTTCGTCCGATCGAGCACGTAGAAGAACCCGTTCCGGTTCCCCTGGACCAGCAGCTTGCGCGACCGGCCGCGGAAGTCCTCGTCAATCAGGAGCAGCGGCTCCTGGGCGTCCCAATCGTGCGTATCGTGGGGCGTGAACTGGAAGTGCCACTTGAGCTCGCCGGTGCGCGGTTGCAGCGCGACGACTGAGTTGGTGTACAGGTTGTCGCCCGGACGCCGGTCGCCGTTCAGATCCGGACAGGGATTCCCGGTCGGCCAGTACAGGAGGTCCAGCTCCGCGTCGTAGCTGCCGGTCAGCCAGGTGGCGCCACACCCGCGGCGGAGCACCTCGGGGTCGCCCCAGGTCTCTGAGCCCGGCTCGCCCGGCGCGGGAATCGTCCAGAAGCGCCACGCCCGCTCGCCGGTCTCGGCGCGATAGGCGTCGAGAAATCCACGCAGACCAGTGTCCCCGGCGCTGACGCCGGCGATCACCAGGTCGCCGACGACCAGTGGGGCCGCCACCGCGCCGTAATGGTCGTGGTAGTCGGCCATCTCCGTGTCCCACACCAGCGTGCCGGTCACGCGATCGAGCGCAATGACGTGGGCGTGATCCGTGACGGTGAACAGGAGGTCGCCGCGCATCGCGACGCCGCGGTTGAGCCCGATGGCCGGGTCGCCGACAAGTCCCGGCGTCCGCGGTTGCGAGTAGCGCCAGATCTCCCGTCCCGTCGCCGCGTCGAGGGCATACACCTGGTTTGGTCCGGTGACGTACATGACGCCGGCCATCACGACTGGTGTGCCTTCGATCATCGGTAGTCCCGGCATCGGAAAGAACCACCGCGTCGTCAGCGACGCGACGTTGTCGCGGTCGATCTGATCGAGCCGGCTGTGCCGATTCGAGGTGTCACTGCCGTTGTAGGAGGTCCAGTCGACGGACGGCTCGATCGTGACCTCGCGGTAGTCGTCACCCTCGCGCCGGAGCAAATGGAGCTCGCCGTCGGCCGTCCGGAGCTGGGCATCGAAGCCACTCTCGTTGAGAATGGTTCCGCGGTGCGAGCGGCCGTCGACGAGACGGAGCGTTCCGCTTCGTGGCTGTGGCGCACGCGGATCTCGCGCCGCGGGGGCGACCGCGGCCGCCAGTTTCTTCAGGTAGGTGATCAGAGAGCCGAGTTCATCCGACGGGATGTCGACCGCTGGCATCCCTTTCGAGGAGACGCCCTGCGTGATGATCGTCGCCAGCCGGTCGCGACTGCTTCCGTGGAGCGTCGGGAGGATCGACCGCGCGCGATCCGTGCCCGCCGCATCACCGCCGTGGCACAAGGCGCAGCGAGACTGATACGAGTCCTCGCCTTGCGCGGTCGCGAGGCCCGGCACCGACCAGATCATCAGGGCAACGAGGAACGGCACTTTCATCAGTACGCGTCATGATACGTCATACGTCAGAGGCTGCCGCCGAGCGACGCGAGCGGGAAACACAACATGACGACGGCGGCGAGAACTCCCGGCACGGCGGGAATCCCGGTCTGGATCGTCAGCACCAGCGAGACGAGCAGCAGACTGGTGGCGGCGACCCAGACGACGCCGGCGCGACGGCGCCCCAGGCGACGAGGGTTTCGAAGAGGTGCGTGTCGCATGTCGCGAAGACGACGTCGACGGCGATCGCGGTCCTCAGCAACGCCAGGGAGATGACCATCGGGGTCCGTCCGAGCTGGTGGGTGACGAACGGCATGCGCGCGTGCCGCCTCAGTCCGTGAAGCCGGCACGTTCGAGTCGGCTGAAGCGGCGGACGGTGCTCGCAGCCGCCGCGCTCCTCGCGCTCGCCATTCTTATGTCATGGGTGGCGCGCAACGGCACTAAAGAAACGATCTTTATCGAGGAGGCGACGATCGCCGAGATGGGCGTAGAAACCGCGGGCCCGCCGCCGCCGGTGGGTCCGCTTCACGTCGAATCGACGCCTGCCGCTCGCGTTTTCGTTAATGACGAGGAACGCGGGCAGACACCGTTGAGGCTTGACGATATCCCGCCCGGCCGCGTCCGCATCGAGGGTCCGTTCGGTGCCGAGGTCTTCGTCGCAGGCGAACTCGTGGGCCTGCTGCCGCTCGAGCCCGCGGAGGTGCCGGTCGGCATTCAGGAGATCGTCGTTCGTCACGATGGTCGCGAGTGGCAGGAGACTGTCGACGTCACGCTGCGCGAACCGGAGGTCGTCACAATCGATACGTCCATTGGCGGACGTGCGCGGCGCTGACACACTCGGAGTCCCGCCCCCTGGGAGGTCAAAGAGGTAGACTCCACGTAGACAGGCAGACCAGGGAGGCGCCAGATGAACCGTCGAATTATTACATCACTGAGTGTCGTCGCGTTGGGTGCAGCCATCGTCCTTGGGGCCGTGCCGGCAGCGGCGCAGTCCGACCCGCCACTAACGCCCTGGGGTAAGCCGGACCTCATGGGCGTCTGGGATTTTCGCAGCATCACCCCGATGCAGCGGCCGGAGGATCTGGTCGATCAGGAATTCTTAACCGAGGAAGAGGTGGCCAACCGCGAACAGGAGGCCGTCGACCGTGAGATTCGCCTCTTTAACCGTGTCGCGCAGCGGACGGTGGCGGGTGCCAACGTCGACCGGGGGACCGAAGGCGCGCCTGGCTCCTACAACAACTTTTGGCTCGACCGCGGGACCAATTACGTCGGGACGCGGCGGACATCGCTGATCATCGACCCGCCCGACGGGCGGTATCCGCCGATGACGGAGGGCGGCGAGCGTCGAGCGGCTCACACCCTCGAGGAGCGGTCGAAAGCCGACTGGACGACCAATTTCAGCTCAGGGGTGCGCTGCATCCTGGGGTTCAATGCCGGTCCGCCGATGAATCCGAGCGCCTACAACAACAACATGCAGCTGTTTCAGACACCGGACACGGTGGTGATCGTAACCGAGATGGTGCAGACGGCCCGCGTCGTGCCACTCGACGGACGTCCCGGGCTCGGCTCGGACATTCTCCAATGGTCGGGCGATTCGCGCGGCCACTGGGATGGCGACACACTCGTCATCGAGACGACGAACTTCGACGCCAAGCGGAAGTGGCGAAACACGACCAACGGCATGCGTCTGACCGAGCGGCTGACGCGGGTCGATGCGGAGACGCTCGTCTACGAGTTTACGGTCGACGATCCCGAGACCTGGACGGGCTCGTGGACCGCCGAGGTGCCGATGCAGCTTAACCCGGACGACATGTTCGAGTACGCGTGTCACGAGGGGAACTACTCGATGCCGGTGATGCTCGGCGGCGCGCGTGTACAAGAAGCCGAGGGTGAGGCGGCTGCCGGGCGTTGAGCCCCGTCTCCGCCGACTCACATCCGATCTGCAGACCACCCGATCTCATCTACTAGTCGACGTCGTACACGCCTCGGAGCGCGTTCAGGCGAATGGGGACGACGTCGACGAACATATGCCAGGGGGTCGGCAATCGGCCGTACGGTGCTGTGCGGGTGGTCGAGCCACGTCACCGGAATCTCGGCGATCCGGTAGCCGAGTCTTCGTGCGCTCAGCAAGACCTCGACATCGAACGAAAACCCGTCGAGGCGCTGCAACGCGAACACTTGTCTGGCGACGTCGCGCCGAAAGCACTTGAAGCCGCACTGCGAGTCCTGCACTCCCGGCACGGCCACCGCGCGAACCATCAGGTTGAACAGGCGACTTCCCAGCCGGCGCGCGACCCTCTGCGGCACGCGCACATCTGAAGTGGGCAGCCAGCGCGAGGCGATCGCGACGTGGTGCTGCTCGTCGAGCGCGTCAATCAGGCGCTCGACCGATTCGATCGGTGTGGACAGATCGGCGTCGGAGAACAAGACGCACTGTCCGTGGGCGGCCAGCATGTCCCGTTTGACGGTAAATGTCTTCCCCCGGGTACGGGCGTTCTCGAGGACCCGAAGGGGCGTCGAGAAGCGCGCCGCCACCCGCGTACTCTTGTCGAGCGTGTCGTCGTTGCCGCCGTCCGAGACCAGGATCGCCTCGCTCTTCCACGGCTGATTCGCGAGATAGCGAAACACCGATTCGAGCGACGCACCGATACGGTCGGCTTCGTTGTAGGCCGGAATGACGACGCTGAGATAGGGTCCGAGCGTCTGCGCCACGCTGGATCACGCTGAGTGGTCGCGCGTGGGGTCCCCGTTGAACCGACGGCGCGCGCTCGCTAAGTGGTCCCGGTTACAATTACGGTGACGTATTCGAGCAACGACGCGGAGCGGGATGCATCGGTGGCCGAACGTTGCCGTAATTATGACTGGGACCACTTCGCTACCCACAGCCATAGGAGTGAAGATGCCCGTAGGCCACCCCGGGTCGCGTGTCGTGATGACGCTGGTCGTTGCCGTGATGGCGCTTGCCGCCGGACAACCGACGGTCTGGGCGCAACCGCCAGACTTCGTGCCGGTGACCGACGCGATGCTCCAGAATCCCGATCCCGACGATTGGTTAATGTGGCGCCGGACGCTCAACAGCTGGGGCTACAGTCCGCTTAACGAGATCGACCGGGACAATGTCGCCACGATCCGGATGGTGTGGACCCGTGCGTTGAGGCCTGGCTTGCAGCAAGGCACCCCGCTCATTTACGACGGCGTGATGTACATGCCGAACCCACGCGATGTGATCCAGGCGATCGACGCCGTGACCGGTGACCTCGTCTGGGAGTATCGCCGCAATCGGCCCGACGATCTGGCCGACTACATGATCGGCAGCCTCATCGATACCAACCGGAATCTCGCCATCTACGGCAATCTGATCATCGATACCAGCGGCGACGACTACGTCTTCGCGCTCGACGCGCAGACCGGCGAGTTGGTCTGGGAGACCGAGATTCTCGACTACAAGGTCAACCCGGCGAATCAGACGTCTGGTCCCATCATCGCGAACGGCAAGATTGTGTCTGGACGAAGCTGCGACCCGCGCGGCGGGCCGCTCGCCTGCGTCATCGTCGCGCATGATGCGCTGACCGGCGAAGAGCTGTGGCGGCGGCGTCTGATCCCGGCTCCCGGTGAGCCGGGGAACGAAAGCTGGGGCGACGTGCCCTACGAGGAGCGCGGCCACGTCGGTGCCTGGATGGTGCCGAGTTTCGATCCCGAGTTAAACATCGTCTACGTCGGGACGTCGGTCACCTCGCCGGCCCCGAAGTTCTTCCTGGGCGGCGTCGACAACAAGCATCTGTACCACAATTCGACGCTCGCGCTCGATGCCGATACCGGAGAGATCGTCTGGTACTACCAGCACATGAACGACCATTGGGATCTCGACCATCCGTTCGAGCGTCTGCTGATCGACACCGCGGTGAGACCCGACCCGTCGCACGTGAGCTGGATCAACCCGAGGCTCCAGCCGGGTGAGGAGCGCCAGGTGATGACCGGCATACCGGGCAAGACCGGCATCGTCTATACGCTCGACCGCGCGACCGGCGAGTTTCTCTGGGCGACGCCGACGGTGGCGCAAAATGTCGTGATTGACATCGATGGCGCAACGGGCGTGGTGACCGAGAACGCGGAGCTTGTCTTTACTCGAGAAGGGCAGGAAGCGCTGGTCTGCCCCGCCTACGTGACCGGCGGCAAGGATTGGGAGGCGGGTGCCTACAGCCCGGTGACTAAATTGATGTACTACCCGCTGCGCAACACCTGCGCCCGGATGATGCCGAGTCTCGAACGGGGCGGTCGGCTGTACGCGATCGCGAAACGCGACCAAATCGCTCCCGGCACCGAACAAGTCGGGACGGTGCAGGCGATTTCGGTCGAGACTGGCGAGATCGTCTGGGTGTACGAGCAGCGTGCCGGCACGACGTCGCTGGTGGCGACCGGGGGCGGTTTGGTCTTCGGCGGGGACGGGAACGGCCGGTTCCGCGCCTTCGACCAGGAGACCGGTGACGTGTTGTGGGAGATCAACCTCGGCTCGATGGTGACCGGCTTTCCGATTACGTATGCGGTCGACGGGAAGCAATACATCGCCGCGAGTACCGGCTCCTCGCTGAGCTCGCAGGACAACATGCGACTAACACCAGAGCTGCGCCCCAGCCGCGGGAACAATCTCTTCATCTTCGCGCTGCCGTAACGTGAGCCGCCGCCTTCCGAGTCTATTCGTGACCTGGCTGACGGATCGGCAAAACCGAGCCTCCGCGCCGCCCCCTGGTGCGTCATCGGGGCACTAGCCGCCGGTGGCGCCGGTGTCGCGGCGCAGGATGCGCCGACCCGATTACCCGCAGTGGCGCGGTCGCGCACGTGACGGCTCCGCCAGTGCGTTCGTGGCGCCTGAACGGTGGCCCGACACCCTCACGCGGCGGTGGACGGTCGAGGTGGGCGAAGGCTACGCCACGTCGATCGTCATCGGCGGCATCGTCTACACCTTCACGCGACAAGACGGACGCGAGGTCGCCACCGCACTCGATACGACCACCGGCGATGTGGTGTGGGAGAGCGGGTACGCGGCGCCGTACGAGATGTTCTCCGGCACCGCGGCCCACGGCGAGGGGCCCAAAGCGACGTTACTGTTTCACGATGGCGTGCTCTACACGCACGGGATCAGCGGCGCGGTGACCGGCGTTCGCCGGCGACACGGGTGAAATGCTGTAGCAGGCGTCGGTATCCCAGGAACAGCCGTTCTTGGGGACAGCGATCTCTCCACTGGCCGACGACGACCAGATCATCGTGCATCCCGGCTACGATTTATTGACCGCGTTCGACGCACAGACGGGCGACATCGTTTGGCAGTCGGGCGACCCGGGGGTCTGGGCGTTACCGACCATGGCCGAGTTGGATGGCGTTCGGCAGGTGGTCTCGGTGGCCTGCCAGGTTGTCGAGGGAGTGGCGCCGGTCGACGGCGCGGTGCTGTGGAAGTACCCGATAAACCCGCAGATGGTTCATGCGGTGACACCGCTGGTCCATGACGGGATGGTCCTCGTCACCGGCCAGGACTCGGGCGTCAAGGCGCTGCGTCCACGTCGACGTGGCGACGAGTGGGAGGTCGACCTCGTCTGGGAGACGCGCGATGTGGCGATGACCTTGAGCGCCCCGGTGCTCATCGACGACGCGTTGGTTGGCTTGTCGGGTCGGTCGAGCGGGCCTCGAAAGGATTCGGAGTTACACCGTGGCCGACAGCGCCACCTGGGCGCCGCCGGCGATCTCCGGGAATCGCGTGTTCATCAAGGACATCGACACGCTGACCCTCTGGACGCTCGACTGACGTGGGACGCGGCAAGACGCTGCTACGCGGTTCCCCGTTCGACGGTGCTCGATACTTCTTGCAAGGCCCGCGTGACGGCCATGCGTGCCGCGTCGACGCCCGGCTTCCCGAAGCGCCGCGCGATTCTCGCGTAGCTCCACTGCAGCTCCAGGCGGCTGAGGACGAGCCCGAGCTTCTCGCGCTCCAGGCGATCAAGCGCGCCGTGGTATCGGCGGTGCTTCTCCGCGGCGACCGCGTCGTCGAAAGGCGACGACCACGTGCCGGGAGGCTTATGGGGCAGGTCGGTCGAGCATCTGCGGAGCCTGGCCTGCCGTAGCTCGTCGCGGATGCGGTTCTTGACACACTGCCGCAGATGGCGTCTATTTCTCCCGCGCTCCGAGGCTCGAAGAACAGGAGACGGGTGAAGAATCGGAGCGCCGCGTCTTGGGCGACGTCTCCCGCATCGAGGTAGCCACGGGCGACGCTCGGCATCTGCATCCGCGCCCACTGCGTCAGGCGCGGTAGACAATACCGGAACAACGCCTCGGTGGCGTCTGGATCACCCGCCTGGCTGCGCCGGACGACGTCACAGATGGTGGCGTCGCCCACCCGCGCGGCGGCCGTCGACCGTCCTCGGTGTGACCGCCTCATCGACCGCCGGCGGCGGCTGGTAGTCGTCTCGCACGCTGACCTCCCATGAATAGATATCTCTTCACGTGCAATCGGGCCACAGATCGGCTCACGCTGCCGTTTCCCAACCGGGAAGAGTGGTCTTCGCCCGGCGGCCTCGCTATAGTGGAGCAACGCAGTTCCGAGAAACACAGGGGTAAAGCACGATGAACAGGGCATTCACAGCGTTCCTTTTGGCTGTCGTGGCCGCCGGAGCCGCACAATGCGGCGGGGGCGACGGCATGGATGAGGTCAACGCGGACGCAGGCACGGCGATGGCCTGCGCGAACCTGGCGTCGTTGACGCTCCCGAATGGCACGGTGACCGGCGCCGAGGCGTTCGACGCGGGGGCGTTTACGCCACCGATGGCACCCGGTGGCCGTCCGCTGTCCGAGGCGGCGACGCGCCAGTACGGGGAGCTACCGGCGTTTTGCCGGGTGATGGCAACGCTGACTCCCACCGACGACTCCGACATTAAGGTCGAGGTGTGGTTGCCCTCTGACGCGGGATGGAACGGCAAGCTGCAGGCGGTCGGCAACGGCGCCTTCACCGGGAGCATTCGCTACGGAGGCGGCCGGTCGCTCGCCTACGGGCTGGCGCTCGGCTACGCAACGGCCTCGACCGACACCGGGCACGAAGGGGGGAGCGCCAGCTTCGGCCTCGGACATCCGGAGAAGGTGATTGATTTCGGCTGGCGGTCGACGCATGAGATGACCGTCACAGCGAAGCAGGTGATCGAGGCGTACTACGGCGAGCCGGCCGAGTACGCGTACTGGCAGGGCTGCTCGGCCGGCGGTCGGCAGGCGCTGAAGCAGGCACAGCGGTTCCCGGAGGACTTCGATGGCATCATCGCCGGTGCGCCCGGCAACGATTGGACCGGTCGGTCGGTGGCCGCGCTTCGGGTCGCGAAGCCACTCGAGACGAACGAGAGGGCTCGCCTGTTGGAGGATAAACGGCTGCTGGTGCACGAGGCGGTGCTCGAGGCGTGTGACGCGGCCGACGGGGTGATAGACGGCGTCGTCGGTGATCCGCAGCAATGCGACTTCGACCCCGGTACGCTGCTGTGCGAAGGGGCAGACGACGCATCGTGCCTGACGGGCGCGCAGGTCGAGACGGTTCGGATGCTCTACTCGTCGCCGAAGAACCCGAAGACGGGTCGCGCGATCACCGGGTTACTCCCTGGCAGCGAGCTCGACTGGACCGATTTCGGATGGACCCGTTCCGCGCGCAATACCGGTGTGGAGCAGTTCAAATACCTTGTGGATGAGGACCCGGAGTGGACGATCGATCGGTTCGAGTTCGAGCGCGACATCGTCCGCGCCGAGGAGACCGACAACGACACGCTCAACGCGCTCGATCCCGACTTGCAGCCGCTCTTCGACAATGGGGGGAAGGTCATCGTGTACCACGGCTGGAGCGATGCACAGATCTCGCCGGCAAACGCGACGCAGTATTACGAACGCCTTGTCGAGACGATCGGCGACTCGGACGCCGTGCACGACTCGTATCGCTTGTTCATGGCGCCCGGCATGGGGCACTGCGGCGGTGGCCAAGGCCCCAACACGTTTGATGCACTCACCGCGCTCGAAGAGTGGGTCGAACGGGGCCGCGCCCCAGACCAGATCATTGCGTCGCGCCGACGCGACGGTGCCGTCGACCGGACGCGTCCCCTCTGCCCGTATCCCCAGGTCGCGGTGTACAGCGGCACCGGGAGCACAGACGACGCCGCGAACTTCACGTGCCAGATGCCGTGACCGGTCGGGGGACAAGGGCGCGCACTGCGCGCCCCCGCGGGTACGGAGTGGGGCATTCGGAGCCCCCGAGAGTGCCCGCGACGGGGTGCGGGGCGGTGAGCCCCCTCTAATCTCAAGAATGCTCACACGGTTGTCTGTCTGGCTGTGGGGTGCCGCGATCGTGTTGGTCGGGAGCGGCGGGATGCTGCCGCTCGACGCCCAAACGGATACCGTGGCTGCCGGCGGGCGTATCTATCGGCAGAAAGGCGACTGTCAGGCATGCCACGGATGGGCCGGCGACGGTCGCAAGCTGGATAGCCAGATGCCCGACGGCGCGAATCTGCGGGAGAGCACGCTCGTCCGCGCGCAGCTGATTTTCGTCATCAAGTGCGGCCTCCCTGGCCGCGGCATGCCGGCATTCGACCGCCGCGCCTACACCGACGACCGCTGCCTCGGTCGCACCCACGCCGACCTCGAGCGAATGGGGTTGCAGCTTTTCGACCCGGCCGCGACCCTTCAAAACCGAGAGGTCGAGCGACTGGTCGACTTCCTGTACGAAAAAGTGATCGGCCAAGGGCCAATGGACCGCGCGAAGTGCATCGATTTCTGGGGTGAAGAGGTCGGCGCCTGCCGCGAGTTCCCGCAGTAGGGACCACGTTCAGACGGGAGGAATATCGCCCTCGATCGCCACTGCCACGTCTCAGGCGCTTCCCCTAGACCACCTCGCTCGCTCACTCGCGGGGGCCCCCGAATGCCTCGCTCCGTTTGCTCGCGCGCATGACGTGGGCCGCCGGTAGGAATACTCTTCATTGCAAAGTTAAAGACGGTATAGTGCGTCACATGCGACGGTTCACCTCCTCGCTCCGGCGTCGCACCGCTTCGGACGGAGCAGACATCGCGCATGCGGAGGACCACCTCCGATACATCCGGCGCACGATGGAACAAGCGGGGTCATTCACCGCGGTGTCGGGGTGGGGCCAAGTGGCAGTCGGGGTCATCGGCATGACCGGCGCGGCGGTGGCGGTCCGAACCTCGACGCCTGTGGAGGCGGTCGTCGTCTGGATCGTGGCGGCGAGTCTGGCGGTGCCGGTAGCGATGGTCGCGATCGTGCGGAAGTGTCGCCGGCTCGGGATGCCCGTGCTGTCGGGTCCGGCGCGGCGCTTCGTGCTCTGTCTCACGCCGTCATTCATCGCCGCGGCGTTCCTCACGGTGGTGCTGATCCAGCGCGCGATGCTCGAGATGCTGCCTGGCCTGTGGCTGCTGCTCTACGGTACCGGGGTCGTCGCCGGAGGAGTGCTCTCGATCCGTCTCGTGCCTATCATGGGTGGGTGCTTCATGGTCCTCGGCGCCGCCGCATTCATCGCTCCACCGGGTTGGCACATCGCCTTCATGGCTGCGGGATTCGGGGTGTTGCATGTGGCCTTCGGCCTCGTGATCGCGGTGAGGCACGGTGGCTAGGCCGACCCGCTCGGTGTCGGGCCGGCCGGCCGGTGCGAGCGCCCGTCGCAGGCGCGGCGGGGCGTCGGTTGCCTCGCCGCGGGGCCTGCCGGAATTCGAGCGCCTCGTCCATGAACGGGTACGCCTCGGGATCCTCAGCGCGCTCGCCGTGAATGAGGTCCTCAGTTTCGTGGAGCTGAAGACGCTGCTTGACACGACGGACGGCAACCTCGCGGTGCACGCTCAGAAGCTCGAGCAGGCGACGTATGTGCGCTGCACCAAGTCGTTCGCGGGCCGGGCGTCTCGTAGCGAATACCGTCTGACGGCAAAGGGCCGACGCGCGTTGGAGAGCTATCTCGATCGAATGGATGCCCTGATCAAGGCCACGCGCCGGGCCTAGCTGTTCTTTTGACTCATTACTTTGTCATGAACAGTTTAGGTCTCGAGGTCCAGGAGGTATCTGTTCTCGATGTATCTCGTCGCGGCCGGACTCGGGCTCGCGTGCCGTGCGACCGACAGCAACTTGCCGCTGGCGGCGGCCGCGGCCCGGGGTGAGCTGGCCACGGTTCGGCAATTGCTGGCCGCCGGCGCCGATGTCGACGAAGTGGATGACTCCGGCTGGTCGGCGGTCATCCGAGCGACGCGGCAACGCGAGCTGTCGACCCTGACCGCCCTGCTCGAGGCCGGCGCCGATCTTGACCGGTCCGATACACGTCGCGGCTGGACGCCTCTCCTTCATGCCGTGCATATCGGGGCACTCGATCCCGCACGTGCGCTTCTCGCCCACGGAGCGGGTCCGAATCTGTCGGCGAGCGAAGGCGGTCAGACACCGTTGATCATGACCGCAGGTTATGGGGCCGTGCCGATGATCGAGCTGCTCCTAACGCATGACGCCGACCCCGCGCGGGGCGGCGACATCGGGACGTCGTTGGGGGCCGCCGTCGGCGGGAGCTTCGACATCGACCGTCGCACCCTCGGCCAGTGCCAGACCGACGCGGTCAGGACGCTGTTGGCGAAGGCGCCAGACCTTCGACTGAGCGAGGGGGTCTGGGATCAGGTCGCGCTTCGGCTGGCCCGCTGGAGTGACTGTCGTGAGGTCCTACGGCTGCTAAGTCAGGGCGTGCACCGGGGCGCGCCCCGGGGGGACGGAGCGGGGCATGGGGCCCCCGCGAGTGCCCGCGACGGGGTCTGGGGCGGTCAGCCCCAGCTAATTAAGGAAGAGCAAAGACGAACAGATAGCTCGAGGTCTCCAGCTGGTCCCAGTTCACCGGATGGAGGTGCCGGCCGCTGGCCTGTACGGCGACGTACTGCTTGGGGCCAATGGCGTAGGTGACCGGCGCGCCCTTGAGCGGCGTCCCGACGTTGAAGCGCCACAGCTCCTGCAGTGTCTCGTCGTTGTAGGCGACGACCCAGCCGTCCTGCAGTGCGCTGAAGACCAAGCCGCCGGCGGTCACGATGGCACCCGAGCGGACCTCGATGTCGGTGACGGCTTTGGCGATGACCTTATTCTCGACCGCGTCTACCGCGGTGATCGAGCCGTAGTAGAGCTCGCTGGTGTACTCGCGCCGCTCGCTCGCCTCGTTGTCGACGTTCCCCTCCGGTCCGGCTGAGGCGACCTCGGCGCCGTTCTGCGAGAAGCAGCCCTCGGTGCCAACGCCGTAGGCAATGTTCTTCTCGGGATTGAAGGCGGGCGGCTGGTGCGCCACGCCGCCGTGCCAGGTTGGGCAGGCACGCTTCATCTGGTCGCGGTCGGCCCGCAGCGCGCGAGCCTCTTCGTTATACACCTGGATGTCGAGATTCGGGTCGTATTCGAGCGGCATCCCGGTGTCCTGGTTGAGGCCCGCGGTCCAGGTTAACTCGTTGACGTACTGGCCGCCCCGAATGAACGAGCCGTCATTCCGGTCGATGGTGTAAAAGAAGCCGTTGCGCCCATAGTGCGCGACGACCTGGCGTAGCTGCCCGCCGATCATTAGGTCGTACAGCATGTGGACGCCGACTTCGTCGTAGTCCCAGGAGTCGTTCGGCGTGTACTGGAAGTGCCAGTTCCGCTCGCCGGTGGCGACGTCGAGCGCAACGGCCGAGTTGGTATAGAGGTTGTCGCCCGGGCGGAACTCGGGGTCGTAGATGGGGTACGGGTTGCCGGTACCGAAGATGTACTGATTGTTCTCGGGGTCGTACGACCCGGTTTGCCAGACGCCGCCGCCGCCGGTCTTCCAGGCGTTGTGGTCGTCCTTCCAGGTTTCGCTGCCCGGCTGGCCCGGTTCCGGCACCGTGTACCACCGCCACAATTCCTCACCAGTCTCGACGTCGAGTGCCGCGACCCAGCCGCGGGTTCCGCCGTCGCCGGCGCCGTTCTGCACGAGGACTTTGCCGTCGGCGACCAACGGCGCCGTGAGGAACCGTTCGCGGCGCCCGAACTCGGTGACGCCGGCGACCTCAACGTCCCAGAGGATTTCGCCGTCATCGCGGTCGATGGCGATGACCCGGCCGTCCTGGAGGTTTTGGAGCACCTTGTCCTCCCACAGCGCGATCCCCCGCGTGCGGGAGCCGTTGCCTTCGTGGTCGACGCCGGGGTCGGTGATCCAGACGAACTTGGCTTGGTCGGGCGCGCGCGCGTCGATTTTGTACACCGTTCCCCACCCGTCGCTGGTGTACATGAAGCCGTTGTCGATGAGCGGGTTGACCTCGTTCTCGGGGCCGTTCCGGCCGGTGTCCTGCATCCCGCCGAGGGCCAGCGCCCAGACCATACGCAGGTTGCCGACGTTATCGCGGTCGATCTCGGTCAGCCTGGAATACCGCTGCGAGCTATAGTCACCGTTCATCAGCAGCCAGTTTTGCGGCTCGTTCTGCGCGTTGATGAGCCGGTCTTGGGTGACGGTCAGCGAATACTGGCCGGAGAGCGTGATGGCAGACGCAGTGACGATGGCCGCCATGAACAGAGTGCGAACGACCCGACCATGAATCTGACTCGGCATGCTCTTTTCCTCCAAGACGAAAGGTCGGTATAGCTTATAACGGTTTCGGCGGGACCTCGATATACAATGCGCGTCTCTCCACTCGTCCCAGGAGGAGGCCGAACTGTGATGCGTTCAAGGCTGTTGTGTGCGGTCGGCTGGGCACTTCTCGCGGTGGGCCTCGTGCAATGCGGCGGGGCGCCGCCCGAGCCCGAGCCCGAACCTGAGACGATGCCGCCGGCGGCCGGGAGCCCCGATTGGCCGATGTATCGCGGCGACTTTGCCGGCACCGGATATTCGCCACTCGTCGAGATCAACGCGGCCAACGTGTCGAGCCTGGCACGGGCCTGGACCTATGACCTCACGCGCGCGGCGCCGGGTCCGGACGACCGGGGGCCGAACTCGCAGGCGACGCCGATTGTCGTCGATGGCGTGATGTACCTACCGGCCGCGGACCGAGTGGTTGCCTTGGACCCGACGACCGGACAGGAGATCTGGCGACACGCGGTCAGCGACGGGGCGCCGTCGCGTCGCGGCGTTTCGTATTGGCCGGGAAATGCGGCGCTCGCCCCGCGCATCATTTTCGTGACCGGCACCGACCTTCGCGCGGTCGATGCCGCATCTGGCACCCCGGTCTCCGGCTTCGGCCAGGACGGCGTGGTAGACATCGGCGTGCCCTACAACTCCGTGCCCCTGGTGTATCGCCACGTGGTGGTCATTGGCGCCAACACGCCGAGTGGTGCGATTGGCGGCATCGGCAACGCGCGGGCGTACGACGCAAGAACCGGCGAGAAACTGTGGGAGTTCGAGTCGGTCGCGCAGCCCGGCGACGTCGGTCACGACACCTGGGCGGGTGACAGCTGGCAAGGCCGTCTCGGTGCGAACGCCTGGCCGTTCTATTTCACGGTGGACGAGGAACGGGGCTTGCTGTACTTGCCGCTGGCGTCTCCCATACCGGGATACTACGGTGGCGACCGCGAGGGAGCGAATCTGTACGGCAACGCGGTCGTGGCCGTGCAGGCTGAGACCGGTGCATACGTTTGGCACTTTCAGACCATCCATCATGATCTCTGGGACGCCGATCCCCCGGCCCCGCCGGTGCTATTCGACATCCCGCGCGACGGCGCCGTGATTCCAGCGCTCGGCGTGACGACAAAGTCCGGGTATCTCTACATCTTGAACCGGGAGACCGGCGAGCCGATCTACGGGGTCGAGGAGCAAGCCGTCGCGGCAAGCGACGTCCCAGGTGAGCAGACGTACCCGACGCAGCCCATGACGACGCAGACGCCGGCGATGGCCCGGGTGACGTACGAACCGGCAGATCTCGTGACCGCGGCCGACACCACGGCGGAGCATGCGGCCGCGTGCGGTGCACTGGTCGACAGCCTTGGTGAGCTAATCAACGCCGGGCCGTTCACGCCCTGGGCGTACCGTGAAGCGGGCGGTCCCGCTCGGACCACGTTGAACTTCCCCGGGGGCGTCGGTGGCCCGAATTGGGGCGGCGTCGCCTACGACCCGGCGTCGGGGTACCTCTTCGTGATGTCGATGGATGTGGGCGCCCTGGGGTGGATGGTCGAGGCGGACGCGGGTGAGGCTCCAGGGTCCTACCGGAAGGAAACACCTCGCCCCGCCAGCTTTGAGGTCAATCTCGGTGGCACCCGCCTGCCGTGCCAGAAACCGCCCTGGGGACAACTGACGGCCGTTGATGGGGCAACCGGCGACATTGCGTGGCGGCAACCGCTCGGGGTCACGGACATGCTGCCTGACGGCAAGCAGCAGACCGGGCGCCCGGGACGGGCGGCTGCGATCGTCACCGCCAGCGACCTGCTCTTCGTCGCCGCGACCGATGACAACCGCTTGCGGGCCATCGAGGCGTCCACCGGGCGTGAGCTCTGGGTCGAGCCGCTCGCCGCGCGCGGCAACGCCAACCCGATGACGTATGCGGGGGCAGATGGCCGCCAGTACGTGGTGATCACGGCGACCGATGCGGTGATGGCCTACGCGCTACCGTAGGGAGCGCCCTGGCGGGGCTACCCGAGGGCGTTCGTCACCAGCGTGAGCAGCACGCCGCCGGCGATCACCGACCCGAGCTGACCCGCGGTGTTAGCCCCCATCGCGTGCATCAGCACGTGATTCGTGAAGTCCTCTTCCTGGGCCATCTTCTGCACCAGGCGGCCGCTCATCGGAAAGGCGCTAATACCGGCGGCGCCGACCAGCGGGTTGACCTTGCCACCCGTTGCCTTCGACAGGAGCTTGCCGAAGAAAATACCGGCGACCGTGTCGAGCACGAACGCCGCGAGTCCGAGGAGCAGGATAGCGAGCGTCTGCGTCTGCAGAAAGGTCTCCGCCTGCATCAGGCTCCCAATCGTGAGGGCGAGAAAGAGCGTCGAGAGGTTGGTGAGCTCGTTGGAGACCGAGCTCGACAGCTGCTGGACGACTCCCGACTCCTTGAGGAGGCTCCCGAGCATCAGCGTGGCAATGAGCGGCGCCGATTCTGGCACCAGCAGTCCGACGACGACGGTGACGACGATCGGGAAGACGATCACCGCGGCACGCGGGACGGGACGCGGCGCGTATGGCATTCGGATACGACGCTCCTCCCGGGTGGTGAGCAGTTTCATGATCGGCGGCTGAATGATCGGGACGAGGCTCATGTAGGAGTACGCCGTCACCGCAATCGGCGCCATCAGCTCTGGCGCGAGCAGCGACGAGACATAGATGCTCGTCGGTCCGTCGATGGCGCCGATGACCGCAATGGACGCCGCCTGGTTCAGGGGAAAGCCCAGGAGGGTCGCAAGGATCAGCGTCGCAAAAATCCCGAGTTGGCCGGCGGCGCCAAGCAGCGCAAAGAGCGGCTGCGACAACAACGGTCGAAAGTCCATCATCGCGCCGATGCCGATGAAGATGAAGAGCGGGAGGAGTTCGGTTTGGATGCCGAACTGGTTCAGGATGTAGAGCATCCCGCCTTCGTGGTTGAGCGGCGAATTCGGCAGGTTGCCGAGCAGCACGCCGAAGCCGATCGGCAGCAACAGCGTCGGCTCGTATTCCTTGGCGATCGCGAGATAGATCAGGACACCCCCGACCGCGAACATGAGCAGGATGCCTGGGGTAAGCGACAGCATGAGGCGGCAGTTCAATTCGGACTACGTCGCGTACGTGACGAGCGGTTGGCCCTGAACGACGCGGTCACCGGCCTTGACGTGCACGGTCGTGACGGTTCCGCCGCGTGGTGAACGCATCACGTTGAACATCTTCATCGCCTCGATCGTGAGCAGTTCGTCCCCCCGCGCGACCTTCTGACCCGCGAGCACGGCGACGGTGGAAACCACGCCGGGGAGCGGGGCGTTCATGGCTTGCAGGGTCTGCGGGCCGGCGTCTGAAGACGCCGAGGCCGACGTTGCTGCCGGTGTCCCCGGTGTCGGGGTGGTCCCGGCGACCGGGTCGGTCTTCGAAGGCGCCGCTGACGTGTCCAGAGGAGCCTCGGGCGCCGCTTCTCCAGCCCCCCCCCTTCGACCGGCTTCGACGTCGACCGAGTAGGCGGTGCCGGAGAGGCGCGCCGTGACCGGACGTGCACGCGGATCGTCGATTTCGATGTCGTAGACGCGACCGTCGATCGTGACGCGGTAGCGCTTCATGTGCGCGTTCCCTGGCGCCGTCTCGATTGGGCGAACCGACGCGTGCGGTGGAGTCGCCGCCAAGCCGATGGCGTCTCCACCGCGGGGATCAAGGGTCGCTCGGCGGTGGCGCAGGCCACCGCGACCGCCAGTGCGACGGCACGCTGTTGACGGGCGGTCTCGGCCTCCGCTTTCCGTCTGGCCTGCTCCGCTGCTTCGCGCACGCGAGCCTCGGACTTCGCCGCCTCCGCCGGCGCGTCAGCGACGGAGGGGCTGAGCCGATCGTGGAGCCACGGGGATGTCAGCAAATACATCAGGCCGACGAGACCGGTCAGCGCAATGAACAGGAGCGTCGTTCCGACGCCCGCGATCTCAAAAACTGTTTCCAACGCGGAAGACATTAGAGCGGGATGTTGCCGTGCTTCTTCGGCAGCGTGGCCGGCTGCTTGTCTTTCAGATAGTCGAGAGCCGCGATGATGCGAGCCCGTGACTCATGCGGGTAGATGACGTCGTCGATGTGACCGGACGCTGCGGCGACGAACGGTGAGTTGAATTCTTGCTGGAACGCCTCTTCGAGTCGGGCGCGTTCCGCCTCTCGCTCGTCCGGGTCGGCGGCCTTCAGTTGGCGCGAATACAGGATGCTGACCGCGCCCTTGGCGCCCATGACCGCGATCTCGGCCGTCGGCCAGGCGAGGCAGACATCGGTGCGGATCATCTTGCTGCTCATCACGATGTACGCGCCGCCATACGCCTTCCGGAGCACGATCGAGATCTTCGGGACGGTTGCCTCGGCGTAGGCGTAGACGATCTTGGCGCCGTGTCGAATGATTCCCTGGTGCTCCTGACCCGCGCCGGGGAGGAAGCCGGGGCAGTCGACGAGGGTGACCAGGGGAACGTTGAAGGCGTCAGCGAAGCGAATGAAACGCGCCAGCTTGTCCGAGGCGTCGATATCGAGCACCCCGGCGAGTTGTGACGGTTGGTTGGCGACGAATCCAACCACGCGGCCTTCGAGACGGGCGAAGCCGACAACGGCGTTCGGAGCAAAGTCGGCATGCACTTCGAGAAACGACCCGGTGTCGGACATCAGCCTGATGGCCTCGCGGACGTCATACGCCTCCTCGGTGGTTGCGGGGATGACGTCGTCGAGCGCCTCGACATCTGGTGCGACCTCCTCGGCATCAATCTTGAGCGTTGGCGGGTCGTCGGCATTGTTCGACGGCAGATACCCCAGGAGACGCCGCGCGAGGGCCAGGGCGCCGTCTTCGTCTTCGGCGACGAAGTGCGCAACGCCGGACTGCGCCGCATGTGTCTCGGCGCCGCCCAGCGTGTCGACATCGACCTCCTCACCGGTCACGGTGCGGATCACGTCGGGACCGGTGATGAACATATAGCTGGTGCCGCGCACCATGATGATGAAGTCGGTCAGGCCGGGCGAGTACACCGCTCCGCCGGCGCACGGTCCGAGCATGACGCTGATCTGCGGCACGACGCCGCTGGCTTGCGTGTTACGCCAGAACAAGTCGCCGAATCCGGCGAGGCTCCAGACCCCCTCCTGAATGCGGGCGCCGACAGAGTCGAGGAGTGCCAGCACCGGGAGACCGCCGGACGTGGCCGCCTCGAGCAGACGCCCGACCTTCAGCGCCTGAGTCTCTGAAAACGATCCACCGAGCACCGTGAAATCTTGAGCGAAGACGGCGACCCGACGCCCGTCGACGCGTCCAAAGCCGGTGACGACACCGTCACCCGGATGGCGCTGTCGATCGAGACCGAAGGTCGAGTGGCGGTGCTCGATGTAGGGACCAAGCTCCTCGAACGAATCGGCGTCGAGGACACGGTCGATCCGCTCTCGCGCCGTGAACTTGCCGCGCGCGTGCTGCGCATCGATCCTTTTCTGCCCGCCGCCAAGCTCCAATGCGTCGCGCCGGTCGGCAAGCGAGTCGCCCTGCTCGGCGACCGCTGGGCTCTCGGGCGCCGTCGTCGGATCGGAGGCGGCTAGATCCTCCACCACGTCGGCGGCCGGCTCCTTGCGCCGCCGAGTAAACGCGCGCACGGCAGCGAGGACCGCCGCGCCGGCGATCGTCGTCGTGACGACGCGCGCTTCCGACGAGAGCGGGAGTTTGAACGGCAGACCGAGCAGATTGAACGACTCTGACCGGGCGTCATCGTCAGCCGCGCCAAGTGACGTTCCCGTCGAGCCTGCGGCAGCGTCCGCGTCTTGAGAGGCGGGCGTCGGCGCATCCGGCTCGGGAGGGCGTTCTCTATCCGACATCGATCTCGTGACGAGCAGCCCTCAATCTTAGCAAATCACCTGTTTATTTGAGGGCCATGACTTTCTTCGGATCGGGTCTGACGATCAGATAGGTAATCGTCTCGGTGGTGATTTCGCTCCACGCGTGTGGCACGCCTTTCGGGACGATGGCGATGTCTCCCGGCTTCAGGTCGCGGCTGACTCCGCCGCCGGTCATCAGGGCGCCGCCGATCGGCCCGAGCAGCGCGCTGTCGCGGGTCTCCAGACCTTCGATCTCGCCGCCCATGACCATCGTCCCCTCGCCTTCGAGGACGTAGTACACCTCGTCGATCTCGACGTGGACGATCCCGCGCAGCTCGCCGCCCGCTTCACGGGACGTGCGCGAGACGACCGACACGCCCAGGTTCTGCTTGCCCACGTCGACGTGGCGGATGACCAGATCGGCGATGGGGCCTCCGGTCTCCCGTAGCCGGGCGAGACTCTTCGCGGCTGTGGCCGAGACGTCGCTCGACATGACGTGGGTGCCGGTGTCCGGTTGCGCCGGTGCCGATGAGGCGGTGGCACCGACGAGAAACAATCCGAAGATGATAACGGTGACATAACGAGACATGAGGCCTCTCGTATCGGGCATGGTCCGAAGTATAGCGTTCACCCTCACCGCCTCTGTCGGATCCGTCGCTGTTCCTGCCAGATCCTCGCCAGCCGCTCCGCCTCGAAGATCTGATGCCGGAACATCTCGAGGTCGAGCACGAGCTGCATCCGCTCCGCCTGATAGCGTGTCTCCGTTCTCGAGTACTCCGCGGCGAGCAGAAACCACATATACGCCGTGACATTGTCTCGGGCGACGCCGTCGCCATGGGCATAGCGGGTGCCGAGGTTGAAGAGCGCGTCGGCGTCACCGCCATTCGCGCGCTCGAGGAGTTCCTCGACGGGGGGACGTGAAGCGTCGTCCGCCGACCCGGCGCCGCAGCCGCTCACGACGATCGCGACGAGCGCAGCGCCGCCGAGCACCGTCAGCCTTGGCATCGGCACCACGTCATCGTCAGCGCGCTGGCTGCGTTTACCCCTGCTGGGCCAGCCATCTGATGTCGACGCCGAACGAATAGACGAGGAGAGCGAGGGCGGCGGCGGCGACGATGGTCGCCATCATGGCGGGAATGATCGGTCCGAGACAGATCAGCAAGGCGACACCTTGCACCACACAGACGATCCGTCGACGCTGACTTGCGGGGAGCGCCCCGCCGAGCGAGGGCCACAGCCAGCCGGCGGCGATGAACAGATAGCGGAGCAGACCGATGAGCATCACCCATGCACCGGTCTGACCGCTGCGCCAGACGAGGAGCGAGAGCACCAGCATGAGGAACGCATCGAGCTCCATATCGAATCGCGCGCCGAACGGGGTCGCGCATCTGGATCGACGCGAGACCCGACCGTCGATGCCGTCCAGCACCATCGCGACCGTCGACACGCTGATGATCCACCAGGCCGCCGTCGCATCGGATGGGGCCGGCAGAAACGCGAATGCGGCCACCGGCACGATCAGCGTGGTCCGACCGAGCGTGACGCGGTTGGCATAGCCCAACCCTGGACCAGGAAGATGCTCGGGGAGGGTGGAGACGACGAGCGCGACGAGGACCGTGTAGGGGCCGAACGATCCCAGGACGTACGCCGGCGGCAGTTCCAGCAGTCGCCACGTCGGGATCGTCACGGCGAAGAGCGGCACGAGAGCACCAGAGAGGTCGAGGAGCGCTCGCCGCCGGTGCATCGGTTCTCCCGCATCCACTTCTGTTTGCGTCACGCGCGACATGGTAGTGTCCCCACGATCATGCTCGCTCGACAGGCCGCGCGCCAGTTTTGGATCCGGGCTCCCGGACACGGTGAGATTCTGAGCAGCGATCTGGCGCCACGGCAAGAGCGCGAGGTGCTCGTCCGAGCGCGATTCAGCGGCATCAGCCGGGGAACCGAGTCGCTCGTCTTCCGAGGCGAGGTCCCCCCGTCGCAGTACGCCACGATGCGTGCGCCGTTCCAGGAGGGGGAGTTCCCCGGTCCGGTCAAGTACGGCTACAGCAGCGTTGGCGTCGTCGAGGAGGGCCCAGCTACGCTCGAGGGTCGGACCGTGTTCTGCTTGCATCCCCATCAGGACGTCTACACCGTTCCGGTCGAGGCGGTGCACGTGGTGCCGAGCGGCGTGCCCGCCGGTCGGGCGGTCCTGGCGGCACACATGGAGACCGCCATCAACATCGTTTGGGATGCGCGGCCGACCGTCGGCGACTCCGTTGTCGTCATCGGTGCCGGTGTCGTCGGGCTCCTCGCCGCGACGCTGTGCCGGGATGTGCCGGGCACCGAGGTCACGATTGTCGACCCGAACGAGTCGCGCGCGGCAGTCGCCGCGGACCTCGGGCTGACGTACCGGTCTGACGGTCCGGCGACGACGTCGGCCGACCTCGTGATCCACGCGAGTGGTCACCCCGACGGGTTGCGCGTGGCGCTGGCGGCCGCCGGGGTTGAGGCGACCATTGTCGAAGCGAGCTGGTACGGTACGCACGACGTGGCGCTCCCGCTCGGTGAGACGTTTCACGCAGGCCGTCTGACGATCAAGAGCAGTCAGGTCGGTCGCGTGCCGGCGGACCGCGTCGCGCGCTGGACGCGGGCGTCGCGTCTGGCCCTGGCGCTCAAGCTGTTGGCTGACGATCGACTCGACCCGCTCGTCACCGACGAGAGCCCTTTCGATCAGCTACCCGCGGTGATGGCTGAGCTCAGTCGGAATCCCGGCAACACGCTCTGCCACCGGATCCGCTATGAACCCTGAACCTTGAACCCTGAATCCTGACGCGTCCTGCGGGTGCGTCAAGGAGAGAGCGTCCTGTGTACAGCCTGAACGTTCGCGACCACTTCATGATTGCCCACAGCTTCAGCGGTGACACGTTCGGACCGGCACAGCGGCTGCACGGTGCGACGTATGTCGTCGACGCGACATTCAGTCGGTCGGAGCTCGACGCCGACGGGATGGTCGTCGATATCGGCCGCGCCGGCGAGAAGGTGAAGGCCGTCCTCGCGGAACTCAACTACCGAAACCTCGACGACGAGCCGGCGTTCGCCGGGCGGAACACGACGACTGAGTTTCTCGCGCGGGAGATTTGTGAGCGTCTGATGAGCGCGATTCGCGGCGGAGCGTTCGGCGAGGGAGCACGCGGGGTGACGTCGGTGTCGGTCACGCTCTCGGAATCCCATGTGGCCTGGGGACGGTACGAAGGAAGTGTGTGACGGCACCGACGCTCGACCTCGTCGTGCCGGGGGCGCTGGATCAGCGGACCGGCGGCTATCTCTACGATGCCCGGATGGTGGAGGGCCTCCGCGCGCGCCGATGGCGAGTTGAGGTGCACAGTCTCGACGGACGGTTTCCACTTGCCGACGATGTCGCGCGAACGAGCCTCGAGAACACGTTCACGCAGATTCCCAACGGGGCACGCGTTGTTGTCGATGGGCTCGCGCTGGCGGCCGCGGTCGGGGCTCTGGAGCGGCATCGACACAGGCTTGAGGTGCTTGCGTTGGTGCACCACCCACTGTCAGACGAAACCGGGTTGGACCCGGCCACGCGCACGCGACTGGTGGAGCTCGAGTCCGAGGTGCTGCAAGCGGTGCGAGGTGTCGTGGTCACCAGCGCGTTCACCGCGCGCGGGCTCGTCCGGTTCGGCGTAGACGGTCATCGTGTGCGCATCGTGACGCCCGGAACGGATGCCGCGTCGCTGGCGCCTAGCCCACCTCCGGATGCCCCACTCCAGATGCTCGTGGTGGCGTCCCTCATCCCGCGCAAGGGTCATGAGGTGCTGGTGCGCGCGCTCGGTCGCCTGCGTGAGCAGACGTGGCATTGTGTCTGTGCCGGAAGCCTAGAACGCGATGTGCGGTATGCGGACGGCATCATCGCCATGGCCGAGGCTGCCGGTCTGTCGGATCGAATGACCTTCGTCGGCGAGTGTGACGATGGGACGCTCGACCGTCTGTATGCTGGCGCGTCACTGTTCGTGCTGCCGTCGTATTACGAGGGGTACGGCATGGTGCTGACCGAAGCGCTCGCGCGCGGGCTCCCGATTGTCAGTACCACGGGCGGGGCGATCCCCGACACCGTGCCGGCCGAGGTCGGTCTCCTCGTGCCTCCGGGTGACGACGAGGCACTGTCCGACGCGGTTGGGTCGCTCATCGGGGGCGGACCGGCAGCCACCCTGCGGTCTCGGTTCGCGGCTGCGGCCCGACGACACGCGGCCACGATCCGCTCATGGGAAACGGCGGTCGAGGCGATGGCAGAGGCGCTCGTCTCGCTCGCCCCCGCGCCGGCGGCGACGCGGGAGGCCGCGTGGTGACCAACGCGTTCGAGGCGCGATGGCTCGAGCTGCGGGAGCCGGTCGACCATCGGTCGCGCGCGTCGGCGGCGGCCTCCATGGTGTCCCGAGCGTGGCGGGACCGAGGCTGGACGCGAATTGTCGACCTCGGCGCGGGGACGGGATCCAACGCCAGATATCTCTCGCCCCGGCTGCCTGGGTCGCAGCAGTGGACATTGGTCGATTGCGATGCGGCGCTGCTGAAGGCGGTCACCGTGCCGGAAATGGCTGGCGCCGTCACGTCCGTCGTTCATGATCTCGCGCCGACGGTCGCCGACGATATCGCCGCGGCGAACGCCGATCTCGTCACGGCCGCTGCGTTTCTCGATCTCGTGTCGGACGAATGGCTCGCCACGGTGATCGAGACGTGTCGTGGCGCGCGGCGCGGGGTGTACTTCGCCCTGACCTACGACGGGTCCATCCAGTGGCATCGCGCGGCCGATGATCCGCGGCCGGCAGATGACCCCGACGATGCGGCGGTCCGCCGCGCGGTCAACGCACACCAGCGTCGCGATAAGGGTTTTGGTCCCGCGCTGGGGCCGATGGCGAGCCTGAAAGCGGAGGCGGGATTCCGCGCCGTCGGGTATCAGGTCTGGGTGCTCCAAAGCCGATGGTATCTCGGGCCTGCCGATGCCGAGTTGACTCGGATGCTCATTGACGGCTGGGAAGGCGCGGTGCTCGAGCTTGACGCGGGGCCGGCTGACCGTGATCGGTATCGCGCGTGGGCCACGCGTCGCCGCGAGGTGGTAGCCCGTGGCCACTTTGGCCTGTCCGTCGGTCATGTCGACCTTGTCGCGCTCCCTAGCAGCCCGTCGTGACGCGCCGCGTAGCATCAAGACTGGCTGTGGCGTGGCGGCTCGTGGTCAGTCTGGCACTGTTGATGGCTCTGGGGTGGTGGCTCGATGGCCAAGTGATCCTCGCGCAACTGCGGCGGCTCGACACACGGTGGGTCGGTGCCGCGGTGGCGGTCTCGGTGTTGCAGATCGTGACGTCCGCGTGGCGGTGGCGGTTCACGGCCGGACGTCTCGGCTTGGCCCTGCCCTTTGGCCGCGCGGTCCGCGAATACTACCTCGGCATGTTCCTCAATCAGTTACTGCCCGGCGGAGTGGCGGGCGATGTCTCTCGGGCCTGGAGACATGCGCGGACCGAACAGCCGGGTCCGGCGGTGCGCGCGGTCATTCTGGAACGCGCGTCTGGGCAGATCGTCATGATCGGGGTGGCGGTCGTCTCGTGTCTGGCACTCCCGGAGGCGCTACGTCGCGGTGTGCCCATCGGATGGTTGGTGGCGGCGGCGCTGTCGGGGGCGGCGGTGGGGCTCATGACGTGGGTCCGCCGTCGTGCCCGCCGTGACAAAGGCAGTGCCACGCTCGTCGACGTCCTGCTGCACGATGCGCGGACCGCGCTCCTCGCGCGCGCGGCGTTTCCACTGCAGTTGGCGAGCTCCGCCGTCATCGTCGCGAGCTATCTCGCCACGTTCGTCATCGCCGCGCGAGCCATGGGGAGCACCACGCCGCTCGGGACACTCGTTCCCCTCATCCCGTTGGTGCTGCTGACAATGCTGATCCCGGTGTCGATCGCCGGGTGGGGAGTCCGCGAAGGCGCGGCGGCGTTGCTCTGGGCGGGCGCCGGCCTCTCGGCGGCTGATGGGGCCGCCATCTCGGCCGCCTACGGTTTGCTGGTGCTCCTGGCCAGCCTCCCGGGTGCCCTGTCCATGTTCAGACCGGGGGAATATCGCCTTCGGTCTCGTCGCTGAACCTCAGGTGCTTTCCCCAGACCCCCTGGCTCCCTCGTTAGTGGGGCCCCGCCTCACGAAGATCGAGATCGAAGAGCACGTCCTCGCCGAGCCGGAAGAGGCGGCACCGAGGTCGGACCGCGTCCTCGAGCTTCGCAATCGGATCCAGCGTGAATGCGGCACGGCCCGATCCGATGACCACCGGAGCGACGGTGACGTGAAGACGGTCGACGACATCGGCATCGATGAAGCGGGAGACGGTGATGCCGCCCCCCTCGATGAGGATGCGCCGATACCCGCGGGTCCGGAGCGCCCCGATGATGTCCCGCGGGGGGAGCGTCCCGGAGGGTCCGGGACTGCAGCAGATCACGTCATCTGACGTCGGCACTCCGGCCCCGTCCCGACGGATCGTGATCGTCCGGGCCACGCCGTCCGAGAAGACGCGGCGCCCGCGGTCGACTCGGTTGTGCGGATCAATCACGACGCGCACCGGGTTCGGTCCGTCGACGTGCCGGACGGTGAGCCGCGGATCGTCCGCATCGACGGTTCCCGCGCCGACGACCACGGCGTCGACCAATGCGCGCAGTCGGTGGAGGCGGCGGATGTCCTCGAGGCCGGTGACATAGTGCGAATGGCCGCTGACGGTAGCGATACGTCCGTCGAGGCTCTGACCCACTTGCGCGATGACCAGGTCTGGGCCGATAGTGAGTGGTCCGTACAGGTCGAGCAGTTCACGGGCCGCGTCGGAGGGCGGGGAGGATGTCTCCCACGCCCCAGACGGGTAGACTTGCAACCAGACATCGGGCTTGCGATCATGGTGCACGCGAATGGGGCGGTCTGTCACGTCCCCGGGACTCACGGCGCGTAGCAGGTCCCAGGCCACCTGCTCGTCGATCGGCGGTGTTTCTGACATGGCGTCGTCGCGCATACAGTAGCAACGAAAGGCACCGGAACGGAACACGAGATGCATCACGCGGAGCGCGGGCTGTTCGACCTGAGACAAGGCCGCCCGCTATATATCACGGCGTCGGAACAGTCGGCGGCGCTCATCGCGACAGTCGACGGGCTGGCGCCGGATGCCCTCGCCCTGCTGCGACGAATCGGGTCGCTCCGGCTGGCGGTGACCTGCCACCGCGCCGAATCGATGGGGTTTGTGCCACACGGCGCACTGGGACTCAGTCTCTCGCTCAACGGCGAGGGGCCCGAGCAGATCTTCCGCCTCGCGAGCGCGAACGGAGCGATCGACGCGAGCCAGCATGACGTGCGACCAGCCACCGTAGTCGAGTTGGCCGGGGTGACGCTGGCGCGACTGGGCCGTCTGCTTCCTGCCGTGGTCTGTGCCGATGTCAGTGCCGACCGTGTCGATATGGTGGACGCGGTGCTCACCAGCGGCGCGGCGCTGTCGGTGACGACGGCGCAGATCGGTGCGCTCGCGTCAGAGGGTGGGGTGCGCGTCACGCATGTCAGTGAGGGGGCGGTTCCGCTGGCCGAGGCTGAGGACGCGCGGTTCATGGCGTTCCGTGAGGCAAACGGACTCCTGGAGCATGTCGCGGTCCTGATCGGTCGCCAGGACCGGTGGCCGGACCCGGTGCCGGTTCGGATTCATTCAGCCTGCCTCACGGGTGACCTGTTCGGCAGTCTCCGGTGCGATTGTGGCGAGCAGCTTCGCGGCAGCTTTCGGTTGTTCGCCGAACGCGGCGGTGGTGTGCTGCTTTACATGTCGCAGGAGGGGCGGGACATCGGTCTCGGGAACAAGCTCCGCGCATATGCGTTACAGGAGCAAGGCCTCGACACCGTCGATGCTGATCGCACCCTCGGATTTGGCGCCGACGAGCGTCGGTACGGCGCGGCGGTCGAGATGCTTAAGCAGCTTGAGATTACGCGTGTGGAGCTGCTCACCAATAATCCGGAGAAGGTGAGAGCGGTCCGCGACGGCGGACTCGAAGTGGTCGACCGGCGTCCGCTCTACGGGACGCTCAACCGTCACAACCTGCCGTACGTCAGGACGAAGGCCGAGCGCTCTGGTCACTGGCTGACCGACATGCTCTCCGGCGCCCTGCCCATCAAGTAGAGCCCGCGCGAAGTTACCGCGGCGTGAGGCGGCCTATCGGGAAACGATGGGCATCTCGGATCACATCGGCAAGTACGCCGCCGTAGTGTGCGACGAGCCGCTGCCCCATCTCGGCGGTTGCGAGGGTCGCGTCGCCGACGGCACCGGATGGATTGAGGTCACCGACAAGCCAGGCGAACGCCGCCGCACCGGTAGGAGCAATGCGCGAATCCTGCCGGTCAAGCTCCTCGGCAATCGACCGGAATCGCGCGACCCGGTCGGTGTGGACCTGCTCGGGGCATAGGTGGAGCATCATCGCCGTTTCGACCGCGCCGCCATGCAATCCGTCGCGCCATTCCGTGTCGGGGAGATCGACATCCTCTGGTCTGGCGAACCGGTAGTAGCTCGCCTTGACGACGAGCAGATCTCGCTCTGCTCGCAGGCGCAGCGCCGCGGTTTCAATCGGCGCGTGATTGCCGCCATGGCTGTTGCTCACGACGAGGCGCCTTACTCCGCTCCAAGCGACATCGCGTCCGAGACCGTAGATCGTCTCCACGAGCTGTTCCGCCGTGACGCTCTTCGTCCCGTCGAACCGTGTGTGCTCGAGACTGGCGCCGATGTCCTGGATGGGGAGCGTCCAGGCGGGGAAGTCTGGCTCGAGTCGCCGAAAGGCCTCGGCGAGCAGGCCGCGGCCGATGTCGACGTCGGTCGAGAGCGGCAGGTGCGGACCGTGCTGTTCCGTAGCGGCGACCGGCAGAACGACCACCGGATCCGCGCCGGCTCGGCGGGCGGCCTCGGCACCGGTCAGCGAGTGCCACTGGCGCAGCGGGTCTGGGGGGGGACTGGACATCGGTCGAATCATTGATTCATCGATTAGGCGACGACGTTGAGCGGCGGAACAGCGCGAGATCGTATCCGATCCATCCACGCTCGAGGCAGGTGTGCAACGCACTGCCACCGGTCAGGTGTCCCAGGATCGCGTCGACCGGGAGCCAGCCGATCAGCGCCGTCAACAGCGCGAGGGCACGATCGCGGGGGCGTCCGAGCTCGAGATGCGGCGTGAGATCGTCGGTGGACCAGTGATCGAATCCGGCCGATGCCGCAAGTTGACGGAGCTCATCGCGGTCGACGAGGGTGTGGACGTGCCAGCCGCGACGGTACCGGGCGACCGCCCGTCTCGCCGCTGCGGTGGTGACGGGACGTCGCATGTCGTCGCAGACCGCCAGGAGACCGCCGGAACGGACGATCCTCGTGCACTGCGCGAAGAACGCCTCTGGGTCGGCGCTGTGCACGAACGATTCGATGGCGTAGACGACGTCGGCTTGTGGCAGATCGAGCGTCAGGTCGGTGTAATCACCCTCGACGCACCGCAGTCGATCACTCAGGCCGGCCTCGCGAATTCGCGCCGTGGCGAGCCGTGCCTGCACCGGACTGAGGGTGACGCCGGTGCCATGAATTGGCAGCTGCCGCGCCAGGTGGCACAGACTGCCACCGACACCGCAGCCGAGGTCGACGAGATGTCGCGGGTGGTCGGACGGCGGGAGCGCCCGAAGGGCGGCACCGAGACGGTCGTCCACGTAGTGGAACGCCTGTTCTCGCGTGCTGACTTCCGGTCCCCACACGGCGCGGTGGATGGCACCAGCGCCGCCGCCTTGGCCATACGCGACGAAATGGGCCGTGTGACGGTCGTAGTAGCGCCGGACACCGGCAGCGACGTTGGACGGTGTCGCGTCGCTCACACGACCTCCAATGTAGAAGCCATCTCATAACTGCGCCGGCATTCGGCCGCCGATGCATCCCGCTTCGCGGCGTTCCTCGTCGGTCGAATACTACCGGTATTCTCCCTCCTCCCACCTTGCGACGCGGGCGCCTCGACGCCCTCGGTGACACGCCGCATTTATGAGATGGCTTCTAGCCGGGCATAGACATCGCCCGAGCGGCGTTGGGCGTCGTCAGTCGTGAGTACCATTTCGAGCCGCTCCCCGCTCATCCAGGATGGGTCGGCCAGCTCATAGGTCTCGCCCGGCGACCAGTTAAAGCGATACGACCCGAGGGCGCTCAGGAGCGCGATGCAGCGATGAACGCCGTCGAGCGCGCCGGGAAGATATTCGAACGATAGGGCCGGCAGCGGATGGCTCAAGCCGGTTAGGACCTGCGGTTCAGCCCCCTCGACGTCGATCTTGACGAACGACGGTGCGCCGAATCGTTCGACGAGCGCATCGAGCGTCGTCGCCTCGACCGGGATGGGACGATTCCATTGGATGCCGTCAAAGAGCGGATCGCGGGACCGGTCGTCGAGCCAGCGGTCGTCGATGGTCGCCAGAGTGGGATACCGCTCGCTGATCGACAGGTCGACGTGTCCCACCGCCGCCGAGACCGCCGCCTCGAGAATCTCGACCCGGTCGGAACGGCCGTACAGGGTGCGCAGCAGCCGGGCGCAGTCTGGCTGCGGGTCGAGGGCGACGACGTGGCATCCCAAGGCGCTGAACGCCCGGGTCCGGTTGCCGACGTGCGCACCGAGATCGAACACCAAGTCTCCGTCACCGACGAATTGGCGGTACAGACGGCGCAGTCGACGCTGACGACCGGGGACGGCGTGATACATCGCCAGCGATCGAAGGAGGCCGAGTGTGCGGCTCGTGCGGCTCATGTCCTTGGCGGTCCGTGGTGACCCGTCAGGCTCGATCCTAACCGGGGTGGTTACAATGACAGCGTCGGGGATGTGAGACCACGATGAGAATATGGCAATGCTGAATGCCGGAGGGGCCGCAATCGGCTTGCGCGTGCTGTCCGTCGTCATGGGAGTGTTTCTCGTGCTCATGGGTACCGGCAAGCTTGAGTGGTTCGGCGACAGCGGGTTTCTGGTCTGGCAGCTGGAGCAGTGGCGCGATATACCGCCGGCACGTAGCAGCCGGTGGTATCTCGAGACGGTCGCGATCCCGGGCGCACCGCTCTTCGCCCGCCTCATTCCACTCGGGGAGATGTCCGCCGGCACCGCGCTGGTGGCCGGATTTCGCGTACGTCTCACTACGGCCATCGCACTCGCGATGATCCTCAACTTCCACTTTGCCAGCGGCATCATCTTTACGGCCGGATATTTCACGAATGGGTACGGACCGCCGGTCATCGGGAGTCTGCTCGCGCTGGTGCTCGGTGGAGGGAGCCTCCCGTGGAGCGCTCGGCGGGGTCGAGGTTGAGGCGGTTGTGGCAGGCAACAGGGTGACACCGACGATGGGGGTACGCGCATGGCAATGGGGCGCGCTCGTCGTGGCGCTGGCACTCCTTCATGTGTCGCTGACCTTCGTCAATGTGTGGCCGACGCTGCGCGTCCGGGCCGGCGGCGATCTCTCGGTCGAACTGGCGGTCGCGGTTCTGGCCTTGGCAGGGTGCTCCGCGTGGCGCGGGCGGCTGTCTGACGCCTGGGCACGAACGCTCGCCTGTCTCTGGGTCGTGCTGATCATCGGGCGCTACATCGATGTCACAACGCGGTCACTCTATGGGCGGGAGGTCAATCTCTACTGGGATTTTCGTCACGTACCTAAGGTCGGCGCGATGTTTGCGTCGGTGGCGACGCCGTGGCAAATCGTCGGCGTGTTCGCGGCCGCCGTGGTGTGTCCGCTGGCCCTCTATGCCGCTTCGCGGTGGTGCTTCGCTCAACTCTCGCGCGCCGTAACGGAGCCCGCGACGCGATGGGTGTTGGGCCTCACCGGTGGAGTCATCTGTCTGCTGTTCGTGGCCGACCGAGCCGGTGCGCGCGCGGGTGAGGTGCGATTCACGGAGCCGGTGGTATCCGCGTACGTGCAGGAGCTGTACGAGTTCGTCTACGAGATGAGCGGTGCCGGCCTGGCGGAGCTGGGGGACCCTCCGTCGCTGACATCCGATTTTGGGCGTGTGGCCGGCGCCGACGTGTTCATCGTGTTCATGGAGTCGTACGGCGCGGTCAGTTGGGACCAACCCGCGTTCGTCGATGCGCTGGCCAGCGCTCGGGCCGGCTTGTCGGCCTCCATCGAGAACACCGGTCGCGACGTCGTTTCTGGGCTGGTTGAGTCGACGACGTTTGGAGGGGAATCGTGGCTCGCCCACATCAGTCTGTTGACCGGGACCGAGGTGCGCGACGACCGGACCAATGCCCGGCTGATGGCGCAAGACCGGGATACGTTGGTGAAGGCGTTTGGACGACGGGGCTATCGAACGGTCGCGATCATGCCCGGCCACTTGGTGGCGTGGCCCGAAGGGGAGTTCTACGGCTTCGACGAGGTCTATGACCATGCCCGGCTTGATTACCGCGGCCCGCCGTTCGGTTGGTGGAGCATCACCGACCAGTACGCGCTGGCTCGGGTCGACCGCATCGAGATCGCACCCCGTGAGCGTGCGCCGCGCTTCGTGTTCTTCACGACGCTCAGTACGCATGCGCCGTTCACGCCGGCGCCGCCGTACCAGTCCGACTGGTCGCGCGTGCTCACCGGCGATCCCTACGACCCGGCTGCGCTCGACCGCGCCTGGTCGGACTGGCCGGACTGGCTTAACCTTGGTCCGGGCTATGTCAAGGCGCTGCAGTACGCGTACCGGACGGTCGGCGGCTATCTCCGGCTCCGCGCCGATCGCGATCTCGTCATGGTCGTGATTGGTGATCACCAGCCACCATCGCTGGTGAGCGGCGAGGGGGCCTCATGGAACGTCCCAGTGCACGTCATTTCGAGTCGCGATGATCTGCTGAATCGGCTGCGTCGCCGTCGGTTCGTCGACGGGCTCGCGCCGACCGGATCACTCGTAGGACGCATGGACGGGCTGTTGCAGCACTTACTCGACGCGTTCGGCGAGCCGACGACCGAGAGGCGTGCCAGGATCAGCGACTGAGGGAAGATGCGATTCGTGGCTGCCGCACGCGTGCCCGGGGCAACACGCGCCGGCTACGCACTAACGAAACGCGCTCCAGCAGTAGTCGTGCGGCAGGTCGAGCAGCACGCATCGACGGCGAAGCTCGGCGTAGTCGTTCCCGACCAGATCGGCAGTGATCGGTCCGCGGAGGTCGGCATCGACCGAGACCCGCCCCGGCAGATACTGCTTCGTCGCTGAGTACTCGTCCTCATACTCCCGGGTTGGGAACTCCAGGGTGAGCTGAGACCGTCCATCGTTGTAGTCGATTCTGTACAACGGATTCACCGCCAGCGTGTCACGCGTCTCCCCAGGCACTGCGACCGGGTAGGCGGCGAAGAGGGTGGGATCGGCGCTTGCCACCAGCGTCACCGAGTCGGTCGCCCCGAGGGCGTCCGGCGTGGCGTCGGCGGTCAAGTCGACCGTCTGTCGCTCGAGCAGGTCATCGAGGAGGCGCCGGTCGTCGAAGAGCCGGGCCCCGGTCGGTGCGTATAGATCTCGATAGGCCGACGGGGTCAACGTGTCGCCGGCCGAGACATTCTTCCCGAGTGCGCTGTGGAGATGCGGCATGAGGATGACACCGTCGTCAGCTGCCACCCGCATCATCTCCTGCGCGCAGAGCCGCTTGTGCCAGATATACGGAAAGGCGTCTGACAGTACCACCGTCGAGAAGTGCCCGGACACGAATGGGAGGGGGCTGCTCGCATCGCAGCAGATCGGGATGCACCCGGTGGCGGGCACGCGCGCGGCGAGCCAGAGCTTCCAGAAGTGCAGATCCGCGAGCATCGTATCGCCGGCTGAGGGGCGCGCCATCAACACGCGGGTGAGGTGTCCCGAGCCGCCGCACAGATCGAGCGACGGCGCCGACCCCGCCGCCGCGCGTCGCTCGCTGTGCGTGATGACACGCAGCAGCGCCTCCGCCACGCGGTACGTCGGGTCAGAGAATCGATGGAGGAAGTAGTCGGCCTCGGCGTCGACGGAGAGGAGTGACAGTAGCTCCCGGTAGGTCGGGATGCGGTCGGCGGTCAGCAGCTCGGAGAGCGCGGCGGCGCCCGGCCGGTCGAGACCGAGCAGCAGATGCCGCGCAGCGTCGGGATGTCCCGCCTCGAGCGTATGCATCGCCTCGCGCGTGCGGTCGTTCGTCATCAGCACCGGAATGCCGTCGACGACGGGAAACGTGCAGCACTCGCATCCGAGCACCGCCGACACGATGGTGTCGCCCACTTCTTGGCGCGCCGGGTTATCGACGACACAGACGCGGGTTCCGCAGAACGGGCATCGCAGAGGGGCGAGCGTGTCTGCGGTCATCGCGGCGTGCGTCCCAG
This sequence comes from Vicinamibacterales bacterium, assembly GCA_963662965.1. Classification (GTDB taxonomy): domain Bacteria; phylum Acidobacteriota; class Vicinamibacteria; order Vicinamibacterales; family UBA8438; genus DTWD01. The sequence goes on from OY759970.1 coordinate 4,337,737, forward strand.
GCTCTCGATGAACGCCACGCCCTTCCCGCCGACCGGCGCGCGCCGGTAGTGTTCGGTCCCGAGTAGGCGTGGGGCGTCGGCCTCGGTGACGAACGCCAGCGCGCTGTCGTGGAACTGGGAGTGATGGCACCGAAGCGCCTCGAGCTTACGCAGGCCGAACGCCTGGGCGTCGATGACGACCGTCGGCGGCAGACCGGCGGCACCCCACGCATCGGGGTCGTCTACGCCGAGGATCGCCGATGGGGGAGCGGACTCCATCCCCCGCGCTCGGCAGTCGTCCGTGACGCGGTCGACGAGTGCTCGCATCGAACCTGGCGGCGTGGTGGCGTAGAAGAGTGCGGGTGCGCGCTCGCGGAGCTGTCCCACGGCGGCGGTGGTCCGCTCGTACACCGCAATGTGGTCGGGGTGACCGTAGACGCCGTCTTGATCGAACGTCACGATGACGTGGGGATGCTGGCGGTCGATGGCGGCCGCAATATCGCGCTCGAGCAACGCCGCATCGAGCCACGGCAGCATGCCGTCTTCATGGGTGAGCAGCGTCGTCGACGCAATCCCGAGGACACTCGCCGCCGCGGCGAGCTCGTCACGGCGCCGTTGTCCGACGTCGCCCTCACCCTGAGCATGCTCGCCTCGGGTCAGACAGAGAAGGTTCACGTTTACGCCCCGTGCGGCGCTCCACGCCAGCAGTCCTCCGCAGAGGATCGCTTCGTCGTCTGGGTGGGCGGTGATGGCGAGGAGCGTGTGGCCGTCGAGATCGGATGATCGTGATCCCATGACTCGCTGTTCGCTACGCGGTGCGCGTACGAGACGCCCGAGGCAGCCGCGAGTAGACTTCGATATAGCCGTCGACCATCCGGTCTGGGCTGAAGCGCTCGACGGCGCGTCCGTGGACGTGAGCCCGGTCGAGGGCGAGGACCCGCGGCAACTCGGTGACGAGGCGGTCGAGCGTATCGAAGACGCCCCCGGTGATACCGTCATCGACGATCTCTCGCACGGCCCCGCAGTCGAGCCCGGCCACCGGCGTTCCACACGTCATCGCCTCGGCCAAGACGAGGCCAAACGGCTCCTCGGCCTGAAGCGGGTAGAGCAGCGCCCTGGCGCCACCGAGGAGCGCCACTTTGCCGGCCAGGTCGACCTCACCCTCGAACACGACGCGGTCTCCGTCCACCAGGGGCGCCACCACTTCGCGGAAGTAGTCGTTCTCGGCGGCGGCAAGCACGAGGCGCATGTTCGCGCGACGCGCCGCCGCGATCGCCTGGAGCACGCCTTTACCGTCGGTGAACCGACCGAGAAAGAGCAGATAGTCGTCGGGATCGGGACGAAAGGCGAGCCGCGCGATGTCGACGGCATGGTGCACCGTGCCGACGACGTTCAGTCCCTGCATGTGGCGCGCCTGCGCACGCGAGACAGCGACGAACGGGGCCTCGGAGTACCTCGACCAGAGCGCAATCTCAGGCGTGGTCGGCGTGTGGTGCAGTGTCTGGACAATCGGCGTCGATGAGACGCCGCTGTAGGCAAGCGACATCGGCGTGTATTCGGCCTGGTAATGGATGACATCGAACGTGTCGGCGAGTTCGACGGCCGCCGCGAGATTGAACAGCTCGCACAGTTCCCACGGCCACATCGATTCGTCCTCGTTGTAGCCGTGTTCGAACGTGGCGTGCAGCTCGCCGGTAGTGACCGACGACGCAGTGGCGAAGAGCGTGACGTGATGGCCGCGCGCGACGAGTCCGTTCACGAGCAGGTCGGTCACCGTTTCGATCGAGCCCGAGCGGGGCGGTGGGACCGATTGCGCGACGGGAGCGACCTGCGCGATCCGGAGCGGTCTGTCGAGTCGTGATCGTCGGGCCATCATGACATGACCCGTTCCAGGACCGGCGGGAGGACGCGTGTGGCGTCGAAACACTCATGCGCGAGGTCGCGGGCGCGACGGGCATGACGGTCGTAGTCGCGCTCGATACGGTCGATTCCCGCGATTGCATCATCGATGGTCTCGAACGGGATCACACCGTCGCCGGACGGGAGATGGGCGGTCCACCCGGTGTCCTGCACCACCGCGGGACGACCGGCCGCGAGATAGCATTCTGTCCGATCGCTGAACCAGCCGGACCGGTGAGCGACGTAGGCATGTTTCGCGACGCCGATCTCGGCGCGTGAACGCTGGATAAAGGTGCGGTAGTCGTCAAGCGTGCGCGAGACTTCCATGCCGGCCACGGGGCACCAGCCGTGGTGACGCAGGAGATCGAGCGGGCCATTGACGGCGATCTCGAATGAGGCGTTCGTCCGAGCGGGAAGATCGATGAAGCGGACGAATTCCTTATCCTTATTGCCATCGACATCGGTGAAGCTGTCCGTTTGCCACGTCATCACCGTCGTGAACCGGTCGTGGGCCGGGGGAGTGTGCGAGCACCAGAGCTCCGTGATGATCGGCTGCCAAGTCTTGTGCCAGGTGAACTCGCCGGTCGGGACGTCGGAGACCGGCGTTCCGATGTTGGCCCCGAATGTGTAGAGATGGGTGAAGCCGCGGAAGAACTCGACGTACCACGGCACGGCTTTGGCGATGGCGAGCTGCGTGAAGACGGGGTCCGAGTCGATGAAGACGCGCTTCGGAATGGAGCGGTATTCGTCACGCCAGAACCACGACCCGCCAGAGAGATTGATGTAGAGGTCGGCGTCCTGACAGAAGGCGCGGAGCGCCTCTCGCGACATCCCGTGATACGTCCCGTCAAAGTTGACGAAGCACCAACGCTTCCCCAGCCCGAATCGGTCGAGCGCGTCATGAATGTAGCGGGTACCGTAGCTCGGGTCGATCGAGATGGCATTGGCGTCAGGATCATAAATGCATTCACCAGTGTCCTCGATATAGCAGACCTCATGACCAAGGCTGCGGAGGCCGAGCAGATACATCAGCGAACACCAGGTGACACCGCCGAACGGGTAGCGCGCGATGATGCCGGCGAGCACGATTCTCACGGCGTTGCCCCGGCGGGGGTGTCGAGCGGGTCGCCGTCGAAGAGCGCCCGCTCGTCGAGCGACCGTCCACGCGCAAGCCGTGACCAGAGGCGCCGATACAGCTCGCAGTGCGCCAAGAGTGCGTCGTGGGTGCCGGTCGCGGTGACGCGTCCGTGGTGGATCACGATGATGCGTGTCGCGTCGCGGATCGTCGACAGCCGGTGCGCAATGACGATCGTCGTGCGCCCAGCCCGTAACTGACGGACGCGTTCAAAGACGGCCTCCTCCGAGATCGCGTCGACCGCCGACGTCGGTTCGTCCAACAGGAGGATCGGTGCGTCTTTGAGAAAGGCGCGCGCCAGGCCGAGGCGCTGGCGCTCGCCGCCCGACAGCGAGGCGCCCGCCTCACCGACCTCGGAGTCGTAGCCGTTCGGCAGCGTGGCGATAGAGTCGTGAATCTGCGCCGCCCGCGCCGCCCGCTCGACCTCGTCATCCGACGCATCGAGTTGGCCAAAGCGGATGTTGTCGGCGACGGTCCCCGCAAGTAGCACCGGGTCCTGCGGCACGAGCGCAATCTGCTCGCGTAGCCGCCGAAGGCCAAACTGGGTGACGTCGATATTGTCAATCAGCACCCGGCCAGACGTCGCATCGAAGAGCCGCGGGATGAGGTTGATGAGCGTCGTCTTGCCGGCGCCGGTCAGGCCGACGATCGCCACGACTTCGCCGGGATGCGCATCGAAGCTCACTTCGTCGATCACCGTGCGGCTGCCGTCGTACGAGAAGCCGACATCCTCAAACCGGATGTGACCTGCGATGACGCCGACCAGCGCGCCCGGAGCGTCAGGGGCTTCTGGTTCAAGCGCGAGGATGTCGCGCACACGCGTGGTACTGACCGCCGCTTGCTGGAGGGAGCCAATGGTGTGCGCGATGGACGAGATCGGGTCGTATACAGCGGCCATGTAGGCGATGACGACGAGCAGCGTCCCGATCTCCAACGAGCCCTCGAGCACGTGCAGACCGCCGACGACCAGGATGAGCGCCGTCCCCACGAGCGTCACGCCGGTCACGGCAGCGGAAAACAGCGACTCCTGCCAGGTGAGGGTAAGTCGCGCGTCGATCGTCTGCGTGCTCGCGCGAACGAACCGGTCATGCTCGTGGCGCTCGCGGGCAAAGCTCTTGATGGCAGCGATCGCCCGCAATGTTTCGTAGGCGCGCTCAATCAGCCACGACTCGCGCGTCTTGACCGTCTCCGCCCGGCGGACCAGCGTCCGCGTGTGATATCGCAAGCAGAGATAGAGAAACGGCGTCACGCCGAGCGCCATCACCGCCAGCGTGGCATCGACCTGCAGCAAGATGACGAACATGACGACCAGGTTCAGGCCCGCGAGCGCCAGCGGGAAGACACCTCCGGTCACAAGGTCGTTGACGCAGTAGGCGTCGGCGTCAAGCCGGTACACCGAATCAGAGGTGCGGTGCGTGACATGGTGCGTCATCGGCAGCGCCTGGAGGTGGGCCAGCAGCCGGCTCCGAAGATCGTGGACGACGCGTTGTCCCATGTCGACTTGGAGCTGTGTGTGGACCATCCGTGCGATTTCGCTGCCGAGCTGCATCAGCAGGCCGGTGCCGGCAAACAGAAACAGCAGCGGCACGGCGCCGAGACCCACCAGTGCCGGGATCAAGGTGGCGACCGGCGCCGGGAGCGGATCTCGCATCAGCACTTGGTCGACGATGAGCTTGAGTGTCCACGGCGCCGCGGCGGCGAGCGAGATTTCGGTGACCGATAGGATGGTGATGCCGGCGATGCGGGCGCGGTACGGCCGGAGGAACGAGGCGGTCCAGCGAACAAGTGACCTATCCACGCGGGTGTCCGCCATGGTACCACTTTGCCGATACGTGGACCGATGCCCGGATGGAGTCGGGAAAGGCGGTAGAATGATCCGTTAAGTTCTCAGTCGTTGGAGACTCAAGTGGTGGTGGCACGAGTAATCCTCACGTTGACGTTCCTGGCCGCCGTCGTGACGACCGGGGTATTCGCCCAGACGAATTGGCCACAATTCCGTGGCGGCGGTGCCGGCGTCATTGCGGATGATCCTCGGCTGCCGGACCGCTGGGGGCCAGATGAGAACGTCGCCTGGAAGGTGGACATTCCCGGACGCGCCTGGAGCTCGCCGATCGTCTGGGGCGACCACGTCTTCGTGCTCACCGTGATGCCGACCGAGGCGAACGACGAGTTGCAGCCGGTCCAACCGATCGAAACCTATCGAGCCCGCTCGCTGGGCGGCTCGATGACCGCCGCAGACGTCGTTCAGCCGACCGAGGCTCTGCAGTGGGCGCTCTACGACCTCGAATTCGAGAGTGGCGCGACGCGCTGGATACAGACGCTGCACACGGCGGTGCCGGCGAAGCCGACTCATCAAAAGAGCACCTTTGCCTCTGAGACGCCGGTGACGGACGGCAAGCAGGTGTACGTGTATCTGGCGGACATCGGGCTGTTCGCGTTTGACTTTGATGGCAACGAGGCCTGGTCAGTGCCGCTGGAATGGAGGCCGCGCCGCGACTGGGGGGCTGCCTCCTCACCGGTGCTGCACGACGGACGCCTGTTCGTCGTCAACGACAGCGAGGCACAGTCGTATGTCGCCGCCTACGACGCAAGCAGTGGTACTGAAGTGTGGCGGACGGACCGCGAAGAGGGAGAGAACTGGTCGACCCCATTCGTCTGGGACAACGACGTGCGTACCGAGCTCGTCACCACCGGGATGGGCGGGGTGCGCTCCTACAGCCTCGCCGGCGAGCTCTTGTGGGAGCTCCACGGCATGTCGTCGCTCGTGATCCCGACGCCGTTCGCCGCCCACAACCTATTGTTCATCAACTCGGGATATATCGCCGATTCGACTCGGCCCGTCTACGCGGTTCGCGCCGGCGCGAGTGGGGACATTACGCTCGGCGATGGGAGCGCGAGCAACGACTACATCGTCTGGTCGCATCCGCAGCTGGGATCCTACAATCCGTCGTCGCTCGTCTACGGCGACTATCACTACACGCTACTCGATCGAGGGATTTTGATGTGTTACGACGCGCGCACGGGGCAGGAGGTCTATCCCCGGCAGCGGGTGACGGCGGGGACGCTCTTTACGGCGTCGCCCTGGGCGTACAACGGGAAAATCTTCGCACTCAGTGAAGACGGCGACACGTACGTGATCCAAGCCGGCTCGGAGTTCGCGGTGCTCGGGCGTAACTCACTCGACGAGATGACGCTCGCGACTCCGGCCATTGCGCGTGGGAGTATTTTTATCCGTACGGCGTCAAAGCTGTACCGAATTGCGACCGATTGAAACGGTGGATTCTTGGCCCGTCTCAGCACGCTGGGGTGGGCCTTTTCTTTTGTCTCACGTGAGGAAACAGAACGATGCGTAGTTGGCTCCCTTTTGTGTTGATGACGGTCCTCAGCTGGGGGACCTACATTCCGACTCTCCACCGCGGGCAGATGGGCCTCGGTGGCAGCGGCGTCCACGCGTTCCTGATGGTCGGCGTCGCGTATGTGCTGGTCGCGATTGCCGTTCCCGGCATCATGGTGGCGCGCGCCGGGTCGTGGAGCACGTTTACGCCGAACGGCATGTTGTTCACCATTGGGGCCGGCGTGCTCGGCGCACTGGGCGCGCTCGGCATCGTCCTCGCCCTGGTGAACGGCGGACGGCCGAACGTGGTGCCGCCGCTCGTCTTTGCCGGTGCGCCCGTGGTCAGCGTCTTTGTGGCGATGCTCTACAACCCGCCACGAGAGGCGCCGTCACCACTTTTCTTCGTGGGAATCGTGATGGCCGCGGCCGGCGCCTTTCTCGTGCTGTCGAATCGTCCGCAATAGGGACGTTGTCAGGTTTTGCTCGACGATGGGGTTGCTCTCCAGGCGCACAATGCTGCAGGCGATCGTGGCGCCGGCGCTTCTGCCGCGACCAGCATTCGGTCAGGCAACTGCGCACCGCGCGCCAAAACCGTTGGCGGGCGGCGCGGCGACCCACGACTGGCCGTCGTTTCTCGGACCGACCTATAACAGCGTGTCGACCGAAACGCACCTGAGTCGCACGCTGCCGCCGCCGCTGGTGTGGGAGTTCCCGACCGGGGCCGGCTACGCCTCGCCGGCGATCGCGGGTGACCGACTCGTCTATCTCCATCGCGTCGGAGGTGAGGAGATCGTCGAATGCCTGCGTTGCGAGACTGGCGCCACGCAGTGGCGACTGCGCTACGACTCGGTGTACGAAGATCGGTACGGCTACAACAACGGACCTCGCTCGAGCCCGGTGATCGATTCGACGGCCGGCCAGGTGTTTACGGTGGGCGCTGAGGGCAAGGTGCATGCCATCGAGTTGTCCACCGGGCGCGTCATCTGGCGGAAGGACCTTCGCGTCGACTACCGGGTCCGACAGGATTTTTTCGGGGTCGCGTCCACGCCGCTGATTGACGAGGACCGACTGATCATCAACGTCGGTGCGCCCGGCGGGCCGACGGTGGCGGCGCTCGACCTCGGGACGGGCGACGAGGTCTGGCGCGCGGGGGAGGAGTGGGCGGGCACGAGCTACGCGTCGCCCGTGCCGGCGACGATTCATGGTGAGCGTCGTGTCTTCATCTTTGCGGGCGGGGAGTCGAATCCACCGAGCGGTGGCGTGTTGTCACTGAATCCGGAGGACGGCGCGATCGACTTTGCCTTTCCGTGGCGGAGCCGAACCTACGAGTCGGTCAATGCGTCGTGTCCGGTAGTGTTCGACAATAACGTGTTTGTCTCGGCGAGCTATCGCATCGGGGGGGCATTGCTCAACATCGCGCCAGATTTCTCCCACACGGTGGCCTGGACGACGCCGGAGTTCGCCCTTCACTTCAACACGCCGATTCACCGCGACGGGTATCTCTATGGATTCGACGGGCGCAACATGGGGGACGCCTCGCTGGCCTGTCTCGACGCCACGAGCGGTGACGTGGTGTGGCGCGCTGTGCCGGAGTGGACCGAGACGTTTGAGCTCGGTGGACGCGAGCGACGGCAGCTAATGGGGATCGCGCGCGGGTCGCTGTTGGCCGTCGACGGGCATTTCCTCTGTCTCGGCGAGCTTGGACATCTCTTGTGGATGGATCTGACGCCCGACGGTTTTCAGGAGATCTCACGCACCTGGCTCTTCGCCGCACGCGAGTCGTGGGGGCTGCCGGTGCTGTCGCGTGGCCTGTTGTATGTCACCCAGAACGCGCGGGATCTGCTGACCGGCGCCGGTCCACGGTTGCTGTGCTACGACCTCCGGGCGTAGCGCAAACCGGCCGAACGCCCCACGCCGCTCAGTCGCCCGGAGTACGATCGCGGGAGCGCGCGCGGCGCGCCCCCGCCGGAACGGAGTGGGGCAAGGGGGCCCCACGAGTGACGGCGACTGGGGTCGGGGCAGTCAGCCCCGTCTAAATATGTACCCCGAACGCCTTGTCGAGCCGGAGCAGCTCAGAAAGGTCCGCCAGCATGCGACCGATCAGCTCGGCCTGCTCTACGACGCGAAGCTGGTGCAGCGCATTGCGGCGTTCATCATCGACCAAGTGAGGCGGGGTGAGGTGGGCGATGGCATCACGCACGCGTCGCTCATCCGGGGGTCGCACGTGCCGTCGTGGGTGGCGCACCGAGGCCTGCTCGCACATGTCTTGACGCTGGTCGCGCTTCAGAGCTACGAGCGTGACGGCTTCTTCTTGACGGCGCTCGTGCGGTCACGTCCCGACGATGACCTCCCGACGCCTGGGTTTCGCGCGTTTCTCGAGGCCGTCAAGCTGGTGGCGTCCGCCGACGCGCGCGAGGCAAGCGTCGAGCTGTGGGACCATCACTGGAAGCAGGCGATTAGCCGCTACGACCTCGCGGGGGTCTAGCCTTCCGGAAGCTAGGAACTCGCCATCTCCAGACCACTCTTGATCGGGGCGATACCGGGGAGAGCCCACTCCTCCCACATCGTATCGACCATGCCCTGAATGTAGTCGATGTCCTCGTCAACGAGATGCGCAAAGCGCCCTTGCTTGACGAGGTATTCACGGACGGGAATGCGCCCCTTCTTGTGCGGGTCGTAGGTGTAGGTCACTTTGCCGTCGATGATCTCGTAGAGGGGAAAGATGCCGGAGCGGATGCCCAACTCGCCCAGCTCACGCGAATACCCGGGGTGAAAATCCCAGCCTTTCGGACACGGGTCGAAGGTATGGATGAAGGTCGGGCCGCCGATCTCCAGCGCCTTGCGCGTCTTGTTCATGAAGTCCAATACCGGGAAGGTGGCGCTCGCCGTCGCGACGTAGCGGCAGGTCGGGTGCCCCACGGCGAGCATCGGCGCCAGGTTCTTCTTCCACCGGGTATGCATGATTCGACGGGCGCTGCCGGGCGGCGTGAACGTGGTCTGCGCGCCCCAGGTCGTGAGACCGGTGGCCTGAATGTCCGTATTGGCGGCCGACTCGTTGTCGTAGACGATGATCAGGAGGTCGTAGTCGGTCTGCAGGGCTCCCGACACTCCCGACAACCCCATATCGCCTCCGCCGAGGTCCCCGCTGAAGTTGATGACGTTGATCTTCTCCGTGGGAATCTTCCCTTTGCGCATGAGGGCGCGCAGGCCGGCGGCCGTCCCGACCGCCGACGCGCCGCCGGCACCCAGCTGCGTGTGCATCCAGGGGATGATCCACGGCGTCGTCTGATAGCTGGTGTTCGCCACATACATGCATCCGGTCGCGCCCGTCGCGATGGTGCGCGGGCCGGACGCCTTGGAGAAGTCGCGCATGACCAACGCCGACTCGCAGCCCTGGCACGTGCGGTGCCCCGAAGTGTAGAACTCCTCGAGCGGAGCGTCTTTGGCCTTCTTGATCTTTTCGTAGTCGATTACCGGCAGTGTGGTTGCCATGTCCGTCATCCTTCCTTACCGGGGAATGTGCGCCCCGCAGGTGGTGGCGCGCGAGCCGGCCCCGAACTCGTGGATGCGCCCTACCTTCTCGTTCTGTGTCAGTGCTAGCTTACTCCCGTAGCCCGGTCCAGGTGACGATCTCCTCCGGCATATCCCCACGACCGGCGGCCAGCGTCCGCTCGTACATGGTCTTGCATTCCTCGATCGAGATGTCCCGTCCCCCGAGGCCGCCCATAAAGTTGATCACGTTCGGACGGTCACGCAACGGATAGAGGCAGGAACGGACCTCGTGCAGGAGAATCCCCCCATTGTCGGGCGACCCATGGGCAAAGTCTCGGTCGATGACGCCCACCCCCTTGAATCGCCCAAGGCACGCCCGTAGCTCTTCGGTGGGGAACGGCCGGAACCAGCGTAGGTTGACGTAGCCGACCTTGTGTCCCTGCTCGCGAAGGCGTCGGACCGCCGTCTTGGTCGGCATGCACACCGCGCCGATGCCAATCAGCACCGCTTCGGCGTCCTCCGTCATGAACTCTGAAAAATACGGATTGTCGTATCGCAGACCAAAGATCTCGTTGAACTCCTGATACGCTTCCTTGATCACCAGCCGGGCCCGGCGAGCGGCTTCCCAGTTTTGGCGCCGCAGCTCCATTACCCAGTCTTCGTTCACCTGCGGCGCGATGGAGACCGGCTGGTCCGGATGGAGCCGGCGCTCACCGAGGTCGTACGCCGGCAGGAAGCGGTTGACCGCGTCTTCGGTCGGCACCTTCACCATATGTTGGGCGTGAGTCAAGAACCCCCCATCCATCGCCAGCGCCATCGGCATGCGCACGCGCTTGTCCTCGGCGACGCGGTAGCCGATGAACACGTGCTCGAGGGCTTCCTGCGCCGTGCTGGCCCAGCACAGCAGCCATCCCATGTCGCGGAGGGCCAGGGCGTCGTTGTGCTCGACGCCGAACGCTCCCGGGTCGTCGAGCGCCCGATTACCGACCAGAAAGAGCGGCGGAAGGCGGTCGGTGGCGGTGACGACGAGCGCTTCGAACCCGTACATCCACCCCGTGCCGCTGCTCCCGGCGAAGGCCCGCGCCCCGACAGAGCTCGCGTGCTTCACGATCTCAAACTGTGAGTGCTCGCTGTCTGCGACGATGTACTCGGAGTCGAGCTCGCCGTTCGCGATCATCTGCGATAGCTGATCCATCACCTCGGTGTACGGCCGGATCGGATACGCGGCAATCACGTCGACATCGGCCAGTTTCACCGCATGCGAGACTGCCTGGCAGCCGGTGAGCAGATCCTCGCGTTCCCACACGTTCACTTCTTGGGCGACCGTCACGATTCCTCCTTCATGACCATGACCACTCCGTTACGCCTTGGCGGCCGGGACGGTGGTCCCTTCGCTCTTCTCCACACCGGTGCCGGTAACGTGCGCGTAACGGATACGCGTCGTCCCTTTCTTCTTTTCCGCCCACTCGATGTAGCCGGCAGGATCCTTCTTGTGGTGCTCCCACGGGCTATCGTTGTTCTCGAATTCCAGCTCGTCGACCATGACGATGCACTCTTTGACCGGGCAGACCAGCGCGCACTTGTGACACCCGGTGCACACTTCGTAGTTGACGTCGTACAACCCGTCATCCGTGGGATCGAAGCACTCATCCGGACAGTCGGCCCAGCAGAGGGTGCATTTGATACACAAATCGAATCGTACGACCGGGCGTTCGGTCTTGGACGTGCCGTGCTTGAACCCCTCGTTACGGTTTTGGCCGCGTGGCCCCAACTCGAATCCGCGCTTGACCGCAGGGATCACGACGCCGCCCTCTTCGAACTCGTGCCACTTCGGCAGCACCGGGATCTCGTGGGGCCACTTGATGCCCTGGTCGGGATTGACCACCTTGATTCGGTGCAGCGTCGCGTCGTAGGCCTCCCGCGCCGCGCGCGCGCGGTGCTCGTCCTTGGTCTTCTCCAACAGGTACTCTTCGACCGCCTCAATGGCGATGACGCCCGGATCGACGGCCGCGATCGCCCCGAGGCACCGCTCGCGCGTCAGGTCGTCCTTGAAGACCCATAGCCCGGCCAGGCTCGCGTCCCCGTCCAGCCTCGCCAAGCGATAGGGAAACGGCTTCTTGGCTGTGAAGCTGAGCAGGTCATCATGCTCGCGGCGGGTGACCATAAGCAGACAGCCCTTGTGACCGACCTTTTCGTTAATCGGCCGGATGCCATGCCAGCCCCAGGGCTCGACGCCCTTGGCCATCGTGTCATCGATCACCAGGGAGACATCGGCTTCGGCGATGTCCAGGCTCGCCCCGCACTCGGCCTCCAGCTCCTCCTCGGACAGATCGGGCGAGACGAAGGCGAAGTACTTGCAGGGGATCCCGTTGCGCTCAGGTGCGTCGCTGTAGCGGCCATTCGAGAAGGCGATCTTGCCCATCCGGCTGGCAATCATCACGATGTCGCTTCCGATGTACTTGCCGAGACTCTTCTGGAAAATCCCTCGATATTGGACCTCTACGCGCTTGATCATGCAGCTACCTTTCAGAATGCCCAAATTATTGGGGCATAGGAACCGCCCAGTCTATTCCGACCGTCTCTACGCTGGCAAGCAGAATCCGTTCGGGCTGGCTACCGAAGTTTCAATTCGAAATCGTGAGAGCCGATCGCCTTGTGAATCTCGAACATACTCACGTTGTCCCAGTGCTCAAAGAGCTTCGCGTCGACGACTCACCAGAAGTGCGTCTCGGTCCACGCCACCGGCTTTCCCGTCGGAGGCTGTCCCATGAACGTCCCCTGGTGGGTCCCGCCGTCTACGGCCACAGCCATCGCGATCCAGTGGCCATCTGCGATCTCGGTGATGACGTGATATCTCAGGTCGGGAAACGCCTTTCGGGCCGCCATCATCGCCTTCAACAGACCGGCGCGGTCTGGCGTTTCCAAGATCGGCATGTCGTCGACGAAATCTGGCGCGCAGATCTCTTCTGCACCGCCAGGTTGCCGTTGCCCATGACCTCCTGGCACAGCCGCCGAATAGCCGCTCTGTCTTGTGGCTCATAGGGGCGCCTCGGTCGTGACCTGTTTCCATTCACGCCGGGCGACGCCGCTCTCGACCGCGGCGCTGGCAATCGCCTGCGCCACCGCCTGTACGACCGCCTTGTTGAAGACGCTCGGAATGATGTAGTCCTCGCTCAGCTCGTCCGGCTGGATCACTTTCGCAATGGCGTGGGCCGCCGCGCGCTTCATCTCGGCGTTGATGGTGGAGGCGCGGCAATCAAGGGCGCCTCGAAAGACACCGGGAAACGCCAGCACATTGTTGATCTGATTGGGGTAGTCCGATCGCCCGGTCGCCATGATGCGAACATGCGGCGCGGCTTCTTCCGGCATGATCTCGGGCGTCGGATTGGCCATGGCGAAGACGATCGGATCACGGTTCATCTTCTTGAGCATCGGTACGGTCAGGACGCCCGGACCCGAGAGGCCGACAAAGACGTCAGCGCCGTCGATGACGTCCGACAGCGTGCCGCGCTCGCCGTTCGGATTGGTATGCTCCGCGTACCACTTCTTCATGAAATTCATATGGTCGGTGCGTCCCTGATAGATCGCTCCGACGCGGTCGCACCCGATGATGTTCGTGACGCCGTGATCCATGTAGATCTTGCTCACCGCGACGCCCGAGGCACCGACGCCGCTGAATACCACCTTGAGGTCTCCAGGCTCCTTCTTGACGATCCGGAGTGCGTTAATGAGCGGCGCCAGCGTGACGATGGCCGTGCCGTGCTGGTCGTCATGAAACACGGGGATATCGAGTCGCTCTTGCAGCCGCTGCTCGATCTCGAAACAGCGCGGCGCCGCGATGTCTTCCAGGTTGATGCCCCCGAACACCGGCGCGAGGCGTGCGACCGTTTCGACGATCTCGTCGGTATCCGTGGTGTCGAGCGCGAGCGGAAACGCATCGACCTTGGCAAACTCCTTAAAGAGCGCGCACTTGCCTTCCATGACCGGGAGCGCCGCCGCGGGGCCGATGTTTCCGAGGCCGAGAACCGCCGTGCCGTCGGTGACGACTGCCACCATGTTTTTCTTGACGGTCAGCGTGTAGGCCGCGTCGGGCGTGTCGTGGATCGCCATGCAGACCCGGGCCACACCCGGCGTGTACGCCATCGAAAGATCATCACGGGTCCGGATCGGGGCGCGACTAACAACCTCGATTTTCCCGCCCAAGTGGAGCAGAAACGTCCGGTCCGATTGGTGGAGCAGGATGAAGCCGTCGAGGGCGCGAATGGCGTCGAGGACTTCTGCCGCATGCTGGTCATCGCGGCAATTGATCGTCAGGTCGCGGGTCATCCGACCTTGGTGGGCCGACACCAGGTCGATGGCGCCGATATCGCCCCCGTGACGGCCGATCTCGGACGTCAGGCGACCGAGCATTCCGGAGTCGTTCGAGAACTCGACCCGCACGGTGATGCTATAGCTCGCGCTCGGGGCATTCCCCATAATCTGCGGTCTCCTCACTAGACGGGGCTGCGCCCCGAACCGGTGCGCAGCTACGCAATGCCAGCCCCCTGCACGCCGACGTAAACGGAATAGAGCGACTGGCTCGCGGCCATGAACAGGCGATTGCGTCGCGTCCCGCCGAAGCAGACATTGGCGCACCGTTCCGGAAGCCGGATGACGCCGATCACGTCGCCGTCGGGCGCAATGATCTGCACCCCCGGCACGGCGCCCGTCCAGACGTTACCCTCGACGTCACAGCGCATCCCGTCGGCAGCCGAGCCGGCGCTCGGATCGCCCGGCACGCTGAGGGTCGCGTGCGTGCGTCCGTGGCGGAGCGACGTGCCGTCGATATCCCACACTTTGATTTCTCGCCCGCTACCGGTATCGGCAACATAGAGGCGGTCATAGTCGGGTGAGAAACAGAGCCCGTTGGGCGCTCCAATCTCGTCCGTGAGCTTGGTGATGGCGCCGGTCGACCCGTCGACGCGGTAGACCGACAGCGGGAGCTCGGATTCCGCCGGCAGACCCTCGTAGTTGCCTCGGATACCATACGGGGGGTCGGTGAACCACATGCTCCGGTCGGGATGGACGACGACGTCGTTTGGTGAATTCAGTCGCTTGCCGTCGTACCGATCGGCGATGACGGTCACCTCACCCGAGTGCTCGTATCGCGCGACGCGCCGGCCGCTGTGCTCGCAGGAGAGTTGGCGGCCCTCGTAGTCGAAGGTGTTGCCGTTGCTGTGACCAGACGGGCGCCGAAACACACTCACGTGCCCGTCCTCTTCGAGCCAGCGGAGCTGCCGGTTGTTGGGGATATCACTCAAGACCAGGAAGCGTCCGCTCCCGTTCCAGGCCGGGCCCTCCGCCCACAGTGTCCCGGTGTAGTGGCGGCGAATCGGGGTGTTGAAGAGGATGTACCGCCGAAACCGTTGATCGAGCGGAAGGATGTCGGGATCGGGATAAGCGAGCGGCGATTCACCCGACCAATCACGCGGCTCGTACGGCGGCAGCGTGTCCCGTTGGCCTCGGGCCAGCGCGGGTGCGACGGCGGTCGAGAACAGCGTCGCACCGAGGAACGCGCGGCGCGTGACGGGTGCAGAGAATCGACGGGCGGGTGAGCTGTTCATGTCGGAGACTTATACCATAGAGGATGTCATTAGTTACGGCGGGACGGCGGCGAGAAGGGAACCGAGGGCTGTTTGACGCAGCCTCCACGTCGCGACTCGGTCTACCGCTCCGCCGCGCGCGCCCCCCGAAGGATGTTGAGGAGGCCGTAGTTGCCTTCGTGACAGGCGTACTCGAACATCGGCCCCGACGTGACGCCACGTGAGGCGTGGTCTGTCGTCATCGGCACCAACGCGGTCCACGGGTGCGTGAACATCGCGGGATCGGTCATCGTGAACTCGTAGTCGAGCGTCTGCTCATCCACGCGGGTAAATCGCTCCACCAGCGTCAGGCTCGGTCTGGCGCCGCGCCAGGTCGCGCGCCAGAGGTCACCCCTCCGGTCGGCGAAGCTGGTCGTCTCGACGACAAGGGTGTCGCCCTCCCAGCGGCCGCGGGCGTCACCGAGCCACTGGCCGACATGCGACGGCACGTGGTCGCCGCCGTCAATCGGGATCAGCCGATATTCGTGGAACATCTCGTTCAGCATCGCCACCCATCCTGGCGACTGCAGGATGTGATAGTTCATGTTGTAGCCCTGCAGCGGGACGAACGGGAGACCGTCGGTCAGGCATCGCTCGCCGGTGTCGGCGTCGACCCACGACTCGAATGGGCCGACGCCGTACTTGGCCGAATCGGCCTCGAGGCGTGCGCGGCCGGCCGGGGTCCACGGGATGCGTCCATCTGGCGGGTCGACGATGAGCGAGGTGCGCCGATCGCCGGTGACGACCTTGCCGCTGTCCATCCAGAATTGGTTGTAGGCGCCGACGTTCCCGAGGACGAATCGGTCGGAGGCGTCGCGTTGCTCGGCTGAGGTCGTCTCGAACGCCGCCGCTTCCTCACTGGTCAGCACATCCTTCCCGTCGAAGGCCGTCGGGCGCTCCACCGGCGTCAGCGTCGCATTGGTCCAGATGCCCTGAATGTCCGGATGACCGTCGGCGGTCCTGGGTGCCGTCCAGTTGGACGACTGAGCCGACGCGACCAGAGGGATCGACGCAACGGCGAGAGTGGCGGTCGCGACGCGAAGCGCGGTACGGCGACGACTCGTCATGCTCACGTGGGGGCCTCCAATCCTGAGCGGTCCCTACTGGCTGCCCGCTTCCTGTGCCTCCTTGTGACGCGCGCCGGCGAGAATGCCTTCCATCCCGATATTGCCCTCGTGGCACGCGTACTCGTAGATGGCGTCCTCGCTTCGGCGAAGCGGAATCATCGCGGACCACGGCTCCGCCCACGTCGTCGGGTCGTTCACGGTGACCTCATACTGGAGGACGCTCTCACTCACACGCGTGAACCGCTCCGTCACCTCGAGATGTTCGGCCGCGCCCATGAAGTTCGCATACGGCGAGTAGTTCTTCGTCTCGACGACGAGCGTGTCGCCGTCCCAGTACCCGCGGGAGTCGCCGAGCCAGAGGCGAATGCTGTCGTCCACGTGCGGCCGTCCATCGATCGGGATGATGCGCGCGTCGTGCGCCATTTCCATCTGGATGACGACGTGGTCGGGCGTCTGCAACAGCTGGTAGTAGCTGTTGTAGCCGGCGCCCAGTCGCGGCGCGCCGAAGCTGAGGCACCGCTCGCCGAGGCTCCGGTCATCGGTCCAGACGGCATGTCGCTGGCGCTTCATCGAATAAGCGGACGCCCGCATCTGCGCCGCCTGCGTGCGCGCCGGGAGCCGGCCGTTTGGCGGATCGTTGATCAGCGATGTCCGGTTGTCCCAGTCGCGTTCGACCATCCAGAACTGGTTGTAGTTTCCGGTCGCGCGATCCCGCGAGCTGAACTCCTCGATCTCCTCCAGCGCCGCGGTGAAGACGGAGTCGCCAAAGGCGGCGTCGCCTCCGTCGAGCGCGAAGAGCTCGGCCGCGCGCGACTGGATCGCCGACAGCTCTTCGTCCGTCAGATGCTCGCGCTCCCCGAGGACCTCTGGCCGCTGCAGCGGCGTCGCGTTGTTATTGGCCCAGACGCCCTGGAGGTCGGGCTGTCCGAACGACGTGCGTGGGGCCGTCCACTCGCCGGGCGCGGAGCCTTGGGCGGCGACAGGTCCCGCGCTCAGGACGACTACCGAGACTGCGACCATCGTGATCAACGCTGTGCGAACGGTTCTCACCGGACACCTCCTCGACAAAACGGGAACGGTGCGAAGGGACGTGGTGAATGTCGGCTAAGTTAATGTATGCCTGAGGTTAAGGATAGCACCGGGGGCCGCGCCTGTCACTGGCTCCTGCCGTTGCGACGGTTCTACCGCCGTTCGACGAACGAGACCACCTTCAACATCCCGGTGTCGAGATCCTCGCCCATCATCGAATTCACGCTCCCGTGGGTGCGGTTCTCGATCTCGATGACGCCAGCCTCGTTGCCGTTTGCGACCAGCTGTGCGGCCAGACGCTGGTTTTGCTCACGCCGCCAATCATCGTCGCCGTCAGCGTAGATGAACAGCATCGGCGGCTTGTTGGATCCGATGTACGGCGTCACCGACGCCTCGCGCCAGACGGCTTCATCGGTGCCCCAGGCCGTCTTGGGCCGGCTCGGGGCAACGTCATGGTCCTCGACGAAGAGGAAGGGGCTGATCGGAATCGCGCCGCGAATGTCCGATAACGCGAGCCGGTGCGCCGCGAGATACTGCGGGTTGAGTGCCATCAACGCCGCCAAATACGCCCCGGCGGAATGACCCGAGACGAAGACGCGGTTGGGGTCGCCGCCGTAGTCGGCGATGTGTCGTTTGGTCCACGCAAACGCGGCCGCGGCGTCCTCGACATGTGCCGGGTGCATCACGCGCGGCGACAGGCGGTAGTTTGCCGTGACGAGTCCGATTCCCCGCGCCGCGAGCTGCTGCGCTAGGCCTTCGCCAATCGCCTTGGTCCCGTTCTGCAGCGCGCCACCGTGGAAGTAGACGACCACCGGTGCGTTGGCGGCGCCTTCGGGCATGAAGATGTCGAGCTTGTCTTTGTGTTCGGCGTAGTCTTCGCCGGCGATGTAGTCGATGTCGCGGTGGGCCACGACCGCGAAGCTGTCACCGTTTTCAGCCGCGGCGGCCGTCGGCGGGAGGACGCCGATGACGCCCACGGACAGAAACACCGCACGCACGAGGGGGATGCGCGTTCTCGTCACCACTAACACCTCCATCATTCATCGGGGCTGACTGCCCCGAACCCCGTCGCGGTCACTCGCGGGGGCCCCATGCCCCGCTCCGTTCCCGCGGGGGCGCGCTGTGCGCGCCCTCCCACCGCGCCCGGGCAATTGGTCTACGTATAGTATGTCCGGGGGGGCGAATGATACGATCGCGACGTCTGTTTCCGTGCGCGCTGGTGTGGGCGTTCTGGGTGCTGGCGTGTGCGCCGCTGGAGGCCCAGCCACGGGCGGAGTGGCCGCAGTTTCGCGGCCTCACGGCTGGCGCTGCTGCGGACGACCCGTCGCTGCCGGACCAGTGGAGCACGACGGAGAACGTCGCCTGGTCGGTCGACATCCCGGGCCTGGGGTGGAGCTCGCCGATTATCGCCGGGGACCACATCTTCGTCACCTCAGCCATCAGCGCGGGTGAGGAGCGCCAACCGGTTCCCGGGCTGTATGACCCGGGTGAGGAGTTCGGGAAGACCCGTTCGGTCTCCGCCCACCGGTGGATGGTGTACGACATCGACTTCGAGACCGGCGCCCTGCGGTGGGCGCGCGAGGTCGAGGCGCTCGTCCCGCCCGAGCTCAAGCACATCAAGAACAGCTTCGCGTCGGAGACACCGGTGACCGACGGTCGGCGGGTGTACGTCTACTTCGGCAGCGTCGGCCTGGTCGCGGCGCTCAATCTGAGCGGGGAAACGGTCTGGAGGGCCAACGTCGGCACGTTCAACGGTGGTCAGGAGTTCGGGACCGCCGCGTCGCCCGTACTCCACGACGGTCGGCTGTATATCGTCAACGACAACACGACCGGCTCGTTCCTGGCGGCGTTGGACACCGCCACCGGCCAGGAGCGGTGGCGAGTCGTTCGGGACGAGACCGAGAACTGGTCGACACCGTTCGTCTGGGAGCACGACCGGCGGACGGAAATTGTGACGACCGGACGCCGCAAGATTCGATCGTATGACCTCGACGGCAATCAACTGTGGGAGCTCGGCGGAATGACCGCCAACGTCGTCCCGACGCCGTTTTCACACCACGGCCTGCTGTATCTCAGCTCGGGGTATCCGGGCGGGTTCCCGCGGCCGGTCTACGCGGTCCGGCCAGGGGCCTCGGGCGATATTTCCCTCGACACGGATGCCGGCGAAACGAGTAACGAATACATCGCCTGGTATCAGCCGCTCCTCGGCACCTACAGCACCTCGGCGCTGGTCTACGGCGACTACTACTACACGCTGCTCGACCGCGGTTTCTTACTCTGTCACGACGCGCGCACCGGCGAGGAGATCTACGGGCGCCAGCGCATCGCGCCGGGGCATGGATTCACGGCGTCGCCGTGGGCCTACAACGGCAAGGTGTTCGTGCTGAGCGAGGATGGTGACACCTACGTGATCCGTGCCGGAGCGTCGTTCGAGATTCTCCACACGAACTCGCTCGACCAGATGGCGCTGGCGACGCCGGCCATTGCTCGCGGCAGTCTCATTCTGCGCACGCAGTCGAAGCTCTACCGGATCACGATGGACGGTTGACTCGGATCACGGTGCTCATTCCGAGCCCGGCGCGTGTATAACTAGGCGGTAGCACTCGCCCCGGAGAACGAGCGGGTTTGCGCGCGCGGGGTTCGTTGGGAAAGGGACATCGATGGCCACAAAGAAGCTCACGTTGGTCGTCTACCGCGCCGACCGGTAGCTGTGGACCTCCGCTCCGGTCCGCTCAACTTGACGGTCACGGGGCTCATGGTCACGGGCGGTCCGAAGCGGATGGTTCGTCCGGTTCGACGCCGGTCAGCTCTACGGCGTGTTGATCGAGGCCGACGACCATCGACCGGCCTGGCAGTAGCTCAACCGCAGGTCCTTCCTGTGGCAGGAGGGCAACGACCTCATCGAAAGCGACGAGACGATCCTCCGGCTGATGCTGGTGCCCCGGTAGCCGGAGTCGTCTGACCTCGAGCAAGGATTGGCGAACCTGGCGAAGCGGGGCTCGCCGCTGGCGCAACCCGGGACCGGGCTATCCACGAGCGCCTACAAAGAGCTGAAGCTCCCGGCCCAGTAGATGGCCTTCTTCAACCTCGCCGCCAAGCTCGGCGGGACCCGCGTCGGCGGACAGGCCTTGGACTCCTACGTGTCGGGGGTGCGTCACGTCAAGCAGTTGATCGAGACCGCGCCCGACTTTGCGTCGGCGGCCGGACACAAACGACCGAAAGACTTTCCGGATCTGCCGAATCACCCCGACAGCTGGAAGCATCGGCTGTTCGGCGCGGGCAACCTCCAGCTCTGTTTCGCCGAGGACGGCGAACCGTGGCCGGCGGCGACCAAGCCACCGACGCCGTCGTTTTCGGTCGACGCCGACATCGATCTGGGGCGGGGACTCGCGCACGCCGTCGAATGGCTGGACAACTAACGTGT
Source organism: Vicinamibacterales bacterium (assembly GCA_963662965.1). Classification (GTDB taxonomy): domain Bacteria; phylum Acidobacteriota; class Vicinamibacteria; order Vicinamibacterales; family UBA8438; genus DTWD01. The sequence goes on from OY759970.1 coordinate 4,358,717, forward strand.
TCCGCCGCGGCCACAAGACGGATCAGACGCTCGTCTACGGGTTGCTGTTCACGCAGGGGATCACGCTGGCCTATACGCTCGACCCGCGCGTTCGTAGGCGATCGGCTATCGGCGCTGGACGCTCTCGCTCGCCGACGCCCGACGCCGTTGTCCGTACCGCGTCGCAGCCGGCTACTGGTCCTGCGTAGTCATGCCGCGGGCGTCAATCACGCGCTGCCCGCCGAGCGCGTTGGGGACCGCGTAGTTGCCTTCGTGACACGCGTACTCGTAAATCTCGTAATCGGGCTCCGCCGTAAGCGGCATCGAAATCGTCCAGGGCGCGGTGTAGACGTTCGGGTCGGTGATCGTCACGGTCCAGAGGATCGTGTGGTCGGAGACGCGCTCGTATCGCTCGACCACATGGAGCGCCTTGCTCGTCGGGATGCCCTTGAGGCGCGCCCCCGCGCCGCTCGACGCGATCCAGCCTCGATTGTGGAAGTTCTTCGACTCGACCACCATTACATCGCCGTCCCAGTGGGCGCGCGAGTCGCCCATCCATTGACGGATCCCGTCGTCGATAAAGGGGCGGTCGGACACCGGGATGATCCGCGCGTCGTGAATCATCTCGTGCTGAATCGTGACGTACCCGGGCGTCTGCAGGATCCGGTAGGCGTTGTTGTAGCCGGCCGGGAGCATCGAGCCGGGGACACCCCGTGAGAGGCACCGGTCCCAGACGCTCATGTGCTGGTAGTGGTCGCCGTTATGGGCACGGTTGTACGCCTTGGTCTCGAGCGCCCACGGCTTGATCGGCGCCCGGCCGTCCGGTGGATCGACGATCAGCGAGGTCTGCCCGGTCGACAGTACCGTGTCGCCTGAATCGAGCCAGTAGCTGCCGTAGCCGCCGACGTTGCTGCCAGCCTCGTAGCGCCGCGCCGGCGCGGCGTCCCGCGCCTGCTCGTCTACCACCCGCTGCTGGTTGATACGCGCCATCTCTTCATCCGTCAGGAAGGCTTTTCCCATGTCGGCATCACGACGTTCCATCGGCGTGAGGGTCTTGTTGCCCCAGAGGCCCTGGAGGTCGGGGTGGCCGCCGGCCGTGCGCGGCACGGTCCAATTCGTGTCCCTCACCCGCGACACCTGCGCCGTCGCGATCGACGCTACGGCAAATGCCGCGATCAACGTGACCGCTGCGATCGTGCACGGCCGAGGGGCGATGGATAGTGGCATGGGACGGCTCCTTTAGCGTGTCTCGGTGTCAGTAGCCCGTGCTTCTTGGACCCGCGTCCCCGCCAGCAGGTTGGTCATGCCGTAGTTGCCTTCGTGACAGGCGTACTCGAACAGCGGGGCGTGGGTCCGCTTCATCGGGATGACGGCGGTAAACGGCGTGATGAAGGTCGACGGATCGTCGACGGTGAATGCGTAGCGGAGACCGTCGTCACCATGGCGGGTGAAGCGCTCGACGAGGCGCAGGGTTTCGCCGGACCCGTAGGCGCGCGCGATCGTGTAGAAGCTGCCGGTCTTGGCGGTGAAGTTCGTGGTGTCGATGACCAGCGTGTCGCCATCCCAATGTCCGCGTGAGTCGCCGAGCCACTGGCGCACCGAGTTGCGCAGATGCGGCGTATCGCCGAGCGGAACTATTCGGGCGTCATGAATCATTTCGTTCAGGACGACCACATGCGTCGGTGTCTGCAAGATGGGGATGTTGTTGTTGTAGGCGCTCGGCAGCATCGGCGGACCGGCATTGAAGCCGAGCATACACCGCTCGGAGAGCCCGAGATCCTCGGGGCTGTGCGCCGGTGACCCGATGACGACCCGCTCTCGGACCGGGTGCTGCCGCGCACGACGTCGTTCCTGGTCAGTATCATCGACGCCATCGCGTCTCGCCGGGAGGCGTCCGTTCGGCGGATCGACGATCAGCGCGGTGCGGAGGTCTTCCGTCAGGGTGTCGCCGTAGTCCCACCAGAAGTCGTTGTACGCGCGCTCGACATCGCGTCGAGACCCCCCCGTCGCGCCGGTCGGCATTCCGGCTCTCGAGTGCGTCCGTGCGAAACGCCGCGGCTTCCTCCGCCGTGAGCACCGCCTTGTCCGCCAGCGACGTCGGTCGCTCGAGCGGGGTAATGGTCCGGAAGTCCCAGACTCCTGTCAGGTCGGGTGTCCCCGAGGGCGTGCGCGGTGCGGTCGGCGCCGCCTCCGCCTGCGCGTCTTCCGTGCTCGCGGGGGCAAAGAGCGAGAGGTCGATCGCGTTTGCCATCGCCTGATATCCCGCATCGTTCGGATGGAGCCAGTCATTGGCGTGGTAGTCAGCGCGGAATCGCGTCGGGGCCTCCGGGTCTCGCACCACCGCATCGAAGTCGATGACCGCGTCGTACGCCCCGCTGGTGCGGATCCAGTCGTTCACGGCTTGCCGTTTCGCTTCCCCCGCGTCGGTCCAGTAGAACGCCCCTTCGAACGGCGTCAGGGTGCCGCCGTAGATGGTCAGTGCGCGCGCGTGCGCGCGCTCGATGAGCGTGCGATGCGCCCCGATCAGATCGTCAACCGTCGGCTCCGGGTCATCGAACGCCATCCCGATGTCGTTCGTCGTTTCCAGCACCACGACGTGGGTGATACCCGGCTGCATCAGCACGTCGAAGTCGAAGCGCGAGAGGGCGCTCGGCCCGAACAACGCGTTCGGGTTTACCGGGCCCGTCGGTTCCGGAACTGGTATTCCGCCGCGCCGCAGGAGGCCGAGACCTTCGTTGTCGCTCAGCATGCGGTTGCCGCCGATACCGACGTTCATCACGCCGGGCGCCGCAGCGCCGAAGGTGACGTCGAGGCGGCGCGCCAGGAAGTCGGGCCACCGGCGATTGGCGTTCACGGTGGAACCGGTGCCGTCGGTGATCGAGTCACCCAGGGTGACGATGGCGCCGGAGGCCGACTCGGTCCAGACATCGACGCGGGACAGAAACAGCCATTGCTGCACCGTGTGGTCGACCTCCAGGTCGAGCGCCCCGCTATGGTTGCCGGCCGTCGACACGTAGTTGGTGGTCAAGCCGGTCGCGTGGATCGTGGCGGGCGAGGTCGACGCCCAGGTGTCGCCCGGGAGGTACAGGTCGATCGCGAGGTCGCTCAGCGACAGGACATCGAGCGTGACCGGATCGCTCACCGCCGTGTCGCCCGCCTCGATCGTGATGGCCGCCTCGCCATCGAACATCAGAGGTCCACCCGTCGCGATCATCGATCCGCTCTGCCGCCGGGCCACGTGCGCGGCGCGGACTTCAAGCGGTTCAGTGCCGAAGCGGTTCGTGACGACGACGCGTACGCGCGAGCCCCCGATGCTCGTGCGCACGATCTGGCGGACTGTCTGCTGCCGGACCCGCGTGGGGGTGGCCGCGTTGGGAGCTGCCGCCGCTTCGGCCTGCTGGTCTGCGGGCGGCGGGTCGAGCGCGAGCGGCCCGGCGGCCCAGGTGCCGACCCAGCGGCCCTGTGCCGCCGCGGTTGAGGCCGTCAGCGCCGTGAACGTAACGACGAGCGCGCTCAGGACGACACGCACACGCGTAGCCGCGGTGCGGCGCGTCATCGATCGTCCGACGCTGCTGCCTTGGCGTCCTCGGCCCGCGCGCTCACCATCAGGTTCCACATGCCGTAGTTCCCCTCATGGCACGCATACTCGAAGACCGGCTGGTCGTTCTTCTGCATCGGGACGGCGACCGACCACGACCGGGCGAACGACTCGGCGTCATGAATCGTGTACTCGTAGAGCAAGGTGTCGGACGCGACTCGGGTAAACCGCTCCACTAGGAGCATGCTCGCCCCCGAACCGCGGAACGAGGTCTTCTCGGTGAAATTCTTTGTCTCGATGACCAGCGTGTCGTCGTCCCAGCGACCGCGAGAGTCGCCCCGCCACTGGCGAACGTGCGACGGGAGGTGGCCACGACCATCGAGCGGAATGATCCGCGCGTCGTGCACCATCTCGTTGAGGATGACGACGTGGTCGTCCGTTTGGAACAGCTGCATGTTGTTGTTGTAGGCGCTCGGGTTCATCGGCGGGCCGGCGTTGAAGCCGAGGATGCACCGCTCGAACGCGCCGCGATCTTCCGGCCCATGCGCGTCGCGCCGAAGCGCCGCGCGGCGGGCGGCGGCGCGGGCGCGCGCCTCGGGTGAGAGGGCCGGGAGACGGCCATCCGGTGGTTCGACCACGAGGGAGGTCCGACGGTCGTCTGTCAACTGCCGGCCGTAGTCCCACCAGAAGTCGTTGTAGCCACCCGAGAGCGGGATCCGTCCGTCGGGCCCTGGCTGATCCTTGTCGAGCGCGGCGAGTCGTTCCTGGGTGAATTCGGCCGCTTCTTCTTCGGTGAAGATGTCCTTGTCCCCGAGGTCGTTCGGCCGTTCGAGTGGCGTCAGGCTGCGGAAGTCCCAGACCCCCTGGAGATCGGGCTGTCCGTCAGCGGTGCGGGGCGACTGCCACGCCGCATCGTCAGTGGCACTCGTCGCGCTCTGACCGGTCGCGGTCGCCGGTAGAAGGCAGCCGGCCGCGGTCAAGACGAGCGCGGCCGACAGATTCGATCGACGCGGCATCCTGACACCTCGCTCTGAAAAGTCTGAAAAGGCGGTGGTTCCCTAACCCTTCATTATGCCCTCGTTTTCCCTTTCTTGACAGCCGGGGTGGAAGCCGTACAGTAAGGGCGACAAATGGGGCCCCCGGGCACCCCGGTAAGGAGAGGGTCGATGACGCTGACGCGGCGCGTGGTGATGCTGGGTCTGGTGCTGGCCTGCGGTAGCGGCACCGCCAGCGGACAGGAGGCGTGGCCGCAGTTCCGCGGGCTGGCGGCCGGCGTCGTGCCGGACGATCCGAATCTGCCGGAGCACTGGAGCGAAACCGACAACGTCGTCTGGGCCGCCGACATTCCGGGCCTCGCGTGGAGCTCACCGGTGATCACCGGGGATCACGTTTTCATCACCTCCGCCATCAGCGCCGGCGAAGAGCCGGAGCCGATCAAGGGGTTGTACGACCCGGGGATGGAGAACGGATCAGAAGGGTCGTCGAACGAGCATCGGTGGATGCTGTACGACGTCGACTTTCACACCGGTCGGATCCGGTGGCAGCGCGAGCTTCACAGCGCGCCGCCGCCGATGAAGCGGCATCTCAAGAACAGCTTCGCCTCGGAGACGCCGGTGACCGACGGCCGTCGCGTCTATGTCTACTTCGGGAGCATCGGCCTGCTCGGGGCGTTCAATCTAAGTGGGGAGACCGTCTGGACGCAGGAGCTCGACCTCTACAACACGACGCTCGAAATGGGAACCGCCGCGTCACCAATTCTGTATGGCGACCGCGTGTACGTCGTCAACGACAACATGACCAATTCCTTCGTCGCCGCTTTCGACAAAGACAGCGGCCAGGAGGTATGGCGCGTCGACCGGAACGAACGAGGCCAGAACTGGGCGACGCCGTTCGTCTGGGAGAACGACGTGCGGACGGAGTTGGTGACCGCCGGGACCCTGGGTGTGCGGTCCTATGACCTCGAGGGCGATTTATTGTGGGAGCTCCACGGAATGTCCGGCCTGACCATTCCCACGCCGTTCGCGAGTCACGGGTTGGTCTACATCAGCTCGGGCTATCCGGGAGGCGGACTACGGCCGGTCTATGCCGTGCGCCCAGGAGCGTCGGGAGACATTTCGCTCTTTTCCGAGGAAGCGATGCGAAGCGGGATCACGTCTGGATTCCCCGGGGAGCTGACGTCGTCGGAGGACATCGCGTGGTCGTATCCGTTGCTCGGGACGTACAACACCACGGCCATCGTCTACGGCGACACTTACTACACGTTGCTCGACCGCGGGTTCCTCGTCGCCCACGACGCGCGCACCGGCGAAGAGATCTACAGCCGCCAGCGGCTCGAGATCGGGAACGGGTTCACGGCGTCGCCTTGGGCGTACAACGGCAAGCTTTTCCTGCTGAGCGAAGATGGCGAGACCTATGTGGTCGAGGCTGGTCCGGAGTTCAGGATTCTCCACAAGAACCCGCTCAATGAGATGACGCTCGCGACGCCGGCCATCGCGCGGGGGAGTCTCTTCATCCGGACACAGTCGAGGCTGTACCGGATTGCGAAGGGAGACTAGCGATGCGCGCTTCGACACGGCGATGTGCACCACGGATCTCAGTTGCGATCGTCGCGCTGGTGACGACGCTCGCGTCACCGTGGGTCAACGCGGGCTTTGCGCAAGCGGTCGCGCTCGAAGCGGTCGGGGAGATCCCAGGGCCGGTCGAGCTCGTCCGCGTGGTCGGTGACGTCGCCTATGTGTCCGGGGGTCACACGTTCTCGATTTACGACCTCTCGACGCCGTCGGCGCCGATCGCCCGCGGCTCCTACACGTTCCCCGAGGAGATCTGGGGGTTCCGCCTGGCGGACGATCGCGTCTACGTCGGCGCGAACTTTTTTGGGCTCGGCATTCTTGATATTTCAGATCCCGACGCCCCGTCGTTGCTCGGCCAACACAAGACACTGGGGCAGGCCAAGATCGGTGACATCGCACACGGCAAGGTCGGCATCATCGACCATATGGAAGGGTTCGTGCTGATCGACGTCTCGGACGAGACATCCCCGCAAGGCGTCGGTTCGTTCTTTCTCGATGGCTACGCGCGTGATGTCGTCACCGCCGGGTCGATGGCGTACGCGACCGATTCGCCTTCGGGGCTCTATGTCTTTGACCTTTCCCGACCCGGTGATCCCGAGCCGGTCGGCGTCGTCCATGCGCCGGCGGCGCCGCGCAATATCGAGGTGTCGCTCGGATCGGACGGAGCGCCGACGCTGGTGGTCGGCGCGGGCGGCGGGAACGTGCAGGTGTACGACGTGTCGGATCCGACGGCGCCGCAGAAGCTCTCGACGTTCGAGACGCCGGGACGTGCGACGCGGGTGTCGCTCGACGGTTCGTATGCTTTCGCCGCCGACAGCGCGTCGGGCATTCACATCGTCGATCTGTCGGATCCAGCCGTGCCGACGTCGGCCGGGTCGTTCGCCACGCCGCGACCAGCACGCGACGTTTCAGCCGACGGGTCACTTGTGCTGGTCGTCGTCGGCGACAGCGAGCGCGAGGGCGACGATCGGCACGTGATCGTGCTCCAGCGGCAATGACCTGCGCCTGCTGGTTCGGCTCATGACTCAAGACTCAGGACTTTGGACACCCTGAGCCAGCGCCGACGGCGCTAGGGCGCGACGCCGCGCGCGAGAGTCCTCACTCGACCTTCCAGGAGAAGTAGGAATAGAGCGCGTGGGTCCCTCCGATGTCGAAGCTAAGATCGGGGTCCGTCTGACGCGAGGCGCCGCGGGCCATGGTGTGCACCGGACCATGGATGACGTTGTGGAGGTTCGAGAGGACGGCGTCGCCGTCGCCGTCAGCGCCTCGGATGGCGGTCACCGTGGTCTCGAACAGGTCCGGGACCGTCAGTTTCTTTGTCCTTCCCTGGTCTTCGAATTGCATCGGCATCACGCGCGTCTCGAGCTGCCGCGATACGAAGCGGGCAAGAACCGCCCACGGTCCGCCGACCCGACCGGAGAAGATCGCTTCGATGGCGTGGCGCTGCGGTGCCGTCGCGCGCTCGTCGACGTAGAACAGCTGCGTCCAGCCGCCGTCATACATCGTGGCGGGAGCGTCAAAGACGACGACGACGTTGGTGTTGCCAAGCGCCGTGTCCTCGAAGTGGCCGGCGTCGAGATGGAACGCCCAGTGGCCGCGACACCGGTCGCCCTGGCACGTCTGCTTGAACGAGACGTCGGCCGGGCAGAGTAGCTGGCAACTGCAGTTCTCGAACAGCAGGCCGCTCGCCTGCCAACGCGGTGACGACATGCCTAGGCGGCCTACTCCCAACGAAACACTCTGCTGGTAATCGCCGTGGCGACGATGAAGACGATACACAACGCCGCCACATCCCTGGCGTGATTCGACCACGCGTGGCCCACCCAGATGCCGCGTAGCAGTGAAACAGCGTAGGTCAGGGGCAAGACGCGAGCGATCGACTCGAGCGCGCCCGGCAACGTCTCGACGGGCGTGAACAGTCCCGACAGCGGAATCATCGGGTACAGCAAGATCGCCCCGAGCGGCTGCGCGAATCGCGCGGTCGGTACGATGCTCGCGATGACGAACCCGAGTGACAGCAGACTCCAGGTGCTTAACGCGAGGGCGACGGTGAACGCTAGGAGCGGCGCATCGACGCCTACCGGATAAAACCGACGCCCGGCCAACACCATGAGCGAGAGCGTCACGACGGTGAACATCAACTTCACCAGCACGTGCGCGATGAGGATCGTCGGCGGGCGGAGGGGCGTCGCACGAAGCCGCTTCAGGATCCCAGCTTCTCGATAAATGGCGATGATGGTCACGAGCGAGAGGACGGCGCTGAGCGCTATGAGAACCGCGACGAACACCGGCAAGTCGGTGGTGAGGAACTCGGCGTCGCCTCGCGACAGCGGTTCCGCGCCGGCTCCGACCATCCGACCGGCCACGAGGAACAGGAGCACCGGAACGCCGACGGATCCGATCACCCCGAGCGGCTCCCGGACAAAGATCTTCGTCTCGAGCCACACGAGCGTGAGAAGTCCGTTGAACGGCATCAGTCGCGAATCGATCGGCCGGTGAGGGTGAGAAAGACGTCCTCCAGCGTGGGACGGACGGTGCGGAAGTCTGACACCGCGAGGCCGTGCTCCGAGACGGCGCGGATGACGTCGGCAACCACGCCGTCGCCGGTCCCCTCAATTTCGTAGCGGTGGCCGGTGCGGCGGACCGAGACGGCGCTGCCAATGGCGCGAAAGCAGGCGTCGGCATTCGGAGCGTCGGTCGTGACGACCACCGTTCGTTCGGGGTGGTGTCGCTCGACGAGCGCGGCGGAGGTATCGATGTCGATGATGCGGCCGTGCTCAATGATGGCGACACGGTCACACAAGCGCTCGGCTTCTTCCATGAGGTGCGTGGTCAACACTACCGTCTTGCCTCGGGCCCGAATGGCGCGGACAAGATCCCAGATGGCGTGTCGCGCCTGCGGATCGAGTCCGGTGGTGAGCTCATCGAGGAACACGACGTCGGGATCGTTGATGAGCGCCAGCGCGATGAAAAGGCGCTGCTTCTGTCCGCCCGACAGGGTCATGAACCAGGCGTCACGCTTCTCCCGCAGACCAAGCTGCTCGAGCAGGTCGTCGCCATTGACCGATGTTGGGTAGAGCGTCTGCCAGAAGTCGACCGCCTCCCACACTTTGATACGTTTCTGGAGCTGCGCCTCCTGAAGCTGCACCCCGACCCGGTTCTGCAGGGCGAGACGGTCGCGAGCGGGGTCAAGGCCGAGGACCGAAATCTGACCGCCGTCCGGCACGCGCAGTCCGGTGATGCATTCCATCGTCGTCGTCTTGCCCGCGCCATTCGGGCCGATGAGGCCGAAGATCTCGCCACGTCGGACGGCAAACGACACGCGGTCAACGGCGACGAGTGTGCCGTAGCTCTTTCGAATGCGGTCAACGCTGATGACGTCGACGTCGACGTCCATTACCTAGGGCTCCACCGCGTCGATGCGGATCGTTCGAAGCGACTCGGTCCGGGCCCGTAGCTCGGTGTCGCCTGCCGGAAACGCATTCTGCTCGAACATGTACGCGAGGACGTCGGCCTTTTCGGTGCGCGACATGCTTCGGGGACGGCCCTCCGGCATCGAAATGCGGAGTCGCTCAAACAGGTCGCCGACGGATAGCCCGTTCCACGCCCATCGGAAGTCGGGGCCAGCCAAGGGGGGCGCGGTTTCCCCGCCCTCGAGCTCCGGTCCGTGGCACTCGGCACAGGTGCGTTCATAGAGGTCGGCGCCGCGGGCGGCCTGTGCTCCGGTGTATACGCCGCTCCAAACTGAACGCGGTTCTTGTGCGGCGAGCGTGGCACCGCCGAGGGCGGTCAGGATGAGGACGCCGACAACAACAGGTGGCTGCACTGGTCGGCGATTGTATCGAATTGGTCGCCTGGGACTCGTCTGCGGCGGTTGGGGGGATGCCTTGAGATGTACGGATTCGCCTCCGATTGGTACGGAAACGGGGCTCCCCATGCCACGGCGCGACGAACTCCAGTCACTTCTGGAAGCGGTCCGGTTGAAGGCCGGCCTCAAAGAACGCCTCCACGAGACGCTGCCGAGCGAGTGGCTCGAGGAACTCGAGCGTTTTCTCGACGCGCTCGCGACGTTGTCGCTGAGGGATAGTCGCCTTGTGCTGATGTTGCTAGCCGATGTCGCAGGTGAGATGAGCCGTCTGGTCGGTGCCCCTCGTTCTGGACAGGTCGGCACGCTCACGCCGCCGCTCCTGGACGATCCGACCTCACTCGCGGCAACCGCAGAGGCGCTCGCCGCACGATTTCGGAGCGAAATAAAATCGCTCTACTCCAGCGGATCGAGCGTCGGCGCTTGGTCCGGGCGAGTCAGGCGCGTCGTATCGCCAATCTGCTGGACGAGCGGGTCCACGAGCGGTGGACGTTGGCCCGTCTGGCGTCCGTTACCGGGTGGTCGCGGTCGCATCTCGATCGCGTGTTTCGGCGGGAAATGGGAATGACCGTCCGCGACTATGTCGCGGGCGCGAAGATTCCCCGGGCCGTCGACCTCATCCGTGCCAGGGAGAAAATCGAGGTGGTGATGCGGATGCTTGGCTATCGCCACAAGCCCAGCTTTTACCAGCCCTTTCGCCGTCACACCGGCGTCGGTCCCGCCGACGTCCGCCGCCAGCCCGAAGATACGTCGATGTAACAGCTCCTTGGGGCCACTACATCTTGTGGTATAGTCAACGCACGCCTCTGCCTGTTGATGCTAGCTGGGCTCTATCCCAGGAGGGAGAACCATGGGGAGCTTGATCGCGACCTACATTTGGACGTTCGTCATCGTCTTGGCCGCACTGCTCGTGATGGTCGAGGTCGTGTCGCGCTGGGCGGCCCAGCATGGAAACTCAGACCGCTACCTCAGCCGACGCTGGGTTCGGGAGCTGAACGGAAAGTAGGGGCGTGCACAGCACGCCCCCTTTGGCACGGAGTGGGGCACAGGGGTCCCCGCGAGTGCCGGCGACGGGGTTCTGGGCAGTCAGCCCCGTCTAGTAAAGACGACGTCGAGCCCGTCGAGTACTGGGACGCTCCGAAACCGCCTGACGGCCAGCGCGGCCTCGATCGTGAGCCAGACCGCCAGCGTGAAGACCGTCAGGCCGGTGCCGAACAATAACCACTGTCGGCCGTTCCAGAAGTCGATGAGGTTGCCCGCCATCGCGGTGAGGGTCGAGACCAGCATGAATGCCATCGGGACACCCGTATAGACGAGCGGTTTCCCGCGGCGGAGCAGGTAGAGGGTAATGGCCAGCAAGGCGAGCCCGGCGAGGAGTTGGTTCGTCGTGCCGAACAGCTGCCACAGGACGAGGCCGGCAAACTCGCCGTCGACCTGAACGAACGCGAAGAACCAGATCGCGATCACGGCGACGCCAGACGCCACGACACGGTTGGCGAGGAGGTCGACCTGGAGTGTGTCGCCCATTTCCGACACGTTGTAGCGGAGTAAGCGCGTCGCCGAATCGAGCGACGTGAGCGCGAACGACACGACCACCACGGCGACGAAGGTCCCAGCCACCGCCTCCGGAATCCCAAGCGTCTGGAGAAAGTGGGTCGTGCCGCTCACGAATGCCGCAATGTTGTTCCCGAGGCCATCGGCCGCTTGCCAACTGATGTAACGCTCGAGCCACGCGTCGCGCGAGACGAACCCGGCCGTGCAAGCGAGCACCGCCATCAGCCCAAGGACCGACTCGCCGATCATGGCACCGTACCCAACCAGTCGGGCGTCGCCCTCACTGGCCAGCTGCTTTGCGGACGTTCCGGATGAGACCAGTGCGTGAAACCCGCTCGCCGCGCCACAGGCGATCACCACGAACACGAAAGGGAACATCGCCGGCGCCCCGGCGGGGGAGAAGTCGATTGCGGGCGCGACAAAGGAAGGGTTCGTCGCGACGAACCCGAGATACATAGCGCCGACACCGAGATACAGCAGCAGGCTATTGAGGTAGTCGCGCGGCTGGAGCAGCAGCCAGACCGGAAGCACGCTGGCGGCAAAGGCGTAGGCGAGGAGCAGCCATTTCCATTGGGAGAGCGTCGGCCCGAGGACAGGGTAGCGGAGGCCGACGGCGAGACACACCACCACCACCACGAATCCGATCCCGGTCAGTCGACGGACGCTCCATCCGCCGATGTGGACCGCCGTCCCCATCAGCATTGCGGTGAGCACCAATCCGCTGCTCGGGAGGACCGCTTCGGGATAGAAATCCGCTGAAAACAGGACCGCAATAATGTGGACGAACACGCCCATGGCGAGCGCGATCAGAAAGAAGATCACGAGGTGAAACAGCGTCTTGGCGCGCGAGCCAACGAGATTCTCGGTCACCTTCCCGAGTGACATGCCGCGGGCGCGGATGGAGACTACGAGGGCGCCGAAATCGTGCACCGCGCCGACGAAGATTGCGCCGAGCACCACCCAGAGCATGGCGGGGACCCATCCCCAAATCACCGCGATCGCCGGACCGAGCATTGGCGAGAGTCCGGTGATCGAGGCGTACTGGTGCCCGAACAGGACATACCGATTGGCCGGGACATAGTCGACGTCGTCTCGCAGCGTGACGGCCGGAGTTGGTCGATCCGGATTCAACTCGAACAGTCGATCGGCCAGAAAACGACTATAGAAACGGTAGGCGAGACCAAAGGCCGTGAGGCAGATCGCGGCGGCAAGGAGTGGGGTGATGGTCATGCGGGGAGCAGGTGGCCCCCGATGTCGCGCAGCGCGTCGAGGCCGTAGACGTCGTGTGCCCGGAGCGGAACGACAATGCGGGGGAGGGCGGCGAAGAGGTCGTCGATCTCGCGCAAATACGTCTGCTCTTGGGAGCGACGGGCGTCAATGAAGTCACCCGACGCCGACGCCGCATCCGGGAGCACACGGTTGACGATGAGCTGCGCCACCGATATGCCGAATCGGGCCAGCGTCTCGATGACGTTCTGGCTCTCCAGGATCGACAGGCGGTCGGGATTGACTACCAGGACAAACGCGGTCTTGGCTGTGTCGCGGAGCTGCTCGCGGGCCACGATAAATTTTCGCCGACGCGCCTGAAGTACCGTATTGACACGCGATTCGAGGCTGGCCGGCGCGTGGTCCTCCGGCTCGGCCAGCAAGGAAAGGTCATCACCTTTCTGCCGACCGCCCCCGAGGTTCCTGAGCATCGACGATAGGTTGGAGGCGCGGGTCCGGTGACGGAGCAAGCCATCGATCCAGGCGGTCATCACCTCGGGCAACGACAGCAACCGCACGGTGTGCCCGCTGGGGGCGGTGTCGAAGACGACCAGGTCGTAGCGCGATCCGGCGGTCGCCATCAGCTCGGCGACCCGCTCGAGCAAGGCCGCTTCGGTGGCGCCCGGCGCGTAGCGCGCGAGGTCGAGCTGGCGGTCGATCTCGTCGTACAGCCGCGGATGCACCAGTTGCTTCATTTGGGCCTTGACCGACTCGAGATGTGACGCCGCTTCCGCGTCGGGGTCGATTTCGAGTCCGGTCAAATGAGGGGCAAGGGACGTCTCGGTGGCGCCGATGGCGCGGCCGAAAATGTCACCGAGGGAATGGGCCGGGTCGGTCGAGACGACGAGGCAGATGCGGCCGCGGTCAGCGGCGGTCAGCGCGAGCGCGGCGGCCGTGGTCGTCTTGCCGACACCCCCTTTGCCGCCGACGAAGACGATCTCGCGTCCGAGCAGGTCGCTAGCAACACCGGAAGTGGTCAAGGGGCGAGTGCTCCAGGCCCATCCGTGTGTGCCACTCGTGAAACCGCTCGAGCAAGATCGGCTGGAGCTCGAGCGTGTAGTACGTGGCGGGATTCGGCACGCCCATCAGCTCGGCAAAGACGAACAGCATGAATAGATCGTCTTCGTCCCGCCGCGCGCGGGCGACGGCGCCGCGGTACGGCGCCATGTAGAACTCTTTCAAGAGCTCGCGAACCGTCTCGAGACGAAAGGCGCTCATCGCCGCTACATCGCCGGGGCCGCGGCGGCGCGCCGTTCCCGCATCAGCGCGGAGGCCGCCTCGAGCAAGACGAAGATGGCGCAGATGATGATCCCCACGTCGATGACCATCAGCACCAGCCGCCCGCCCTCGTAGAGGGTACGGAGCTGAAGGAGCGCGCTCCAGAGCGCCATGGTGGTGACGAAGATCATTGGCGTCAACGTGTAGCGCGCCGGTCGTCCCCGCTTGACCAGCATGACGCTGATTACCAGCAGCGTCAGGCCGGCGAGCAGTTGGTTGGTCGTACCGAAGAGCGGCCAGATCGCCATGCCTCCGGTCCCGATTGGCGCGCCGGGCGGCGTCGCGCCGAAAGCGAGCACGAGACATGCGCTGACCGCAATACCGGTGGCGACATAGCCGTTCTTGAGCGGCGGAATGTTGTAGATCTCGCTCCACTCCTGGACGATGTAGCGCTGCAGCCGGACGCCGGCGTCCATCGTGGTCCCGGCAAACAGCACCGCCATGACGGTCAGCAGCGTTTGCGCGAAGGCGAACGGGAGCCCGAGCCCGTTGTTCGCGATGGTGGCGCCTCCCTGCACGAAGGCGGTGACGCCGCCGAGCGCGGTGAATTCGGTGTTGACGTAGACCGCCTGCCAGTCGGCAAGCGTCGCGAACCCCGCGGTCGCCGCGATGATCGCGACGATCGCGAGCGACCCTTCGCCGAGCGAGCCGAGATACCCGACGAAGCGGGCGTCGGTCTCCTTGTTGAGCTGCTTCGACGTGGTGCCGGAGCTGACGAGCCCATGAAAGCCGGAGATGGCGCCGCAGGCGATCGTGACGAACAGCAGCGGAAAGAGCGGTGGCGTCGCCGGCGGGAGATTGGGGTTGATCGCCGGGGCGACGACGGTCGGACTGGCGAACAGCACCGCGGCATACAAGATGCCGAGCCCGACGAAGAGCTGGATCCCGTTGATGTAGTCGCGCGGCTGGAGCAACAGCCAGACCGGCAGCATCGAGGCGACCGCGGCGTAGGCGAAGAGAATGAGGATCCATTGCGCTTGCGGTCCGAGCCCGACGACGGTCGCCGGTAGTTCGAGCGGCACCTGGTCACCGACCCAAATCACCACATAGAGCACGACGGTGCCGACGATGGTCGGCCACATGATGCCGACGCCGACTTTGTACAACAGGACGCCGATGGCGACCGCGACCACGATGGCGCTCCAGACCGGAATGACGGCCGCAGGCGTGGCGACGAGCGCGTCTGCGATGGCGACCGCGAACACCGCGTTTACCATCAACAGCAGGAAGAAGACGACGACCATGAAAAGCGCGCGCGCCCGGTGACTGACCACCTCCCCGGTGAACGACCCGACCGACTGTCCCTTGTTGCGAATGCTGGCCCAGATGGCGCCGAAGTCGTGCACGCCGGCGAAGAACATCGTCCCGATGACGACCCAGAGGAACGCCGGTAACCAGCCCCAGACGACCGCAATGCTCGGGCCGATAATCGGCGCCGCTCCGGCGACCGCCGTGAAATGGTGCCCCCAGAGCACGATGCGGTTCGTCGGGACGTAGTCGATGTCGTCACGCATCGTGTGCGCCGGCGTCTCGAAGTCTGGATCGAGCTGGTAGATCTTCTCGGCAATGAACTTCGAATAGAACCGGTAGCCGGCAAAGACCGCCAGCAGACCGACTACCGCAAGAACGATAGCGTTCATCGTGTGCTCTCCTTGAGATCGCGAGACGCGGGATACCCCGGAATACTGGTTGCCGCCCGGACGGCACGGACGATCGCGTCGGCAGTGACGTCGGCGGCGAGCGCGCCGACCCGCAGCAAGCTGACATCGCTCTGGAGCGCGCCGGTCGAGAGGGCGAAAATCGTATCGCCGTCGACAGGCGTGTGCGCGGGGCGCACGGTGCGGGCGAGCCCGCTCTGCGCCATGCGCGCGACGAGACCGAGCTGGGACGGGTCGAGGACGACGTTGGTCACGACCACGCCGATCGTCGTGTTCGTACCACGCGGCGCCCCATCGTTGCCCGACCCGCGGAGCAGCGTCCGCGTGCCGATGAAGCGACGGCCGTCCTGGGTCCGCGCGCCGGCGATGACCGCTCCGGTGTCGGGATCATGGATGTCACCCACGGCATTCACCGCGATGAGGGCCGCCACCTTGACGCCGCCGGGAAGCTCGAGGAGCGCCGTGCCGATGCCGCCTTTCATGGCGCGACCGTCGCCCGCCAGCTTGCCCACCGTCGCGCCGGCACCGGCGCCCACATTGCCTTCCTCGATGGCGTCGTCCCGCGCGGCTTCGGCCGCGTGATAGCCACACTCGGCGTCCGGCCGGATGGTGGGGTCGCCGACATTGAGGTCGTACAGCACAGCCGCGGGGACGATCGGCACCCGCGCATGAGGTGTCTCGAACCCGACGCCGCGCTCATCGAGGTAGCGCATGACGCCGTCGGCGGTGGCCAGGCCGAAGGCGCTGCCGCCGGAGAGGACGACCGCGTGCACGCGTTGCACGCGGACGTTGGTTGGATCGAGCAGGGCGGTTTCGCGGGTGCCGGGTGCGGAGCCACTGACATCGACGGCCGCCACGGCGCCCCCCTCGGTCAGGACGACGGTGCAGCCGGTCAGCCGGGCGTCGAGCGTATGGTGTCCGACCTTCACGCCCGCAATCGCGGTGAGGCCGCGCGTCGTGGCCGCGGGACGAGTCGAAGTGGCGAGCATGATGCCGGTCGAAACGACGACCGCGGCGGCGGCGCGCACGGCGACAGCTATCATTGCGCGGTCGGATCGTACCTGAAAACAGTGGTCTCAGCTAGCGCGATCCCTGGACAGGCCGCTAGCGACTTCAGGCACACTCAGTGACACATGGCGCACGGCCTCGCCGCGGACCTGCTCGTGCTCGTGCACCTCGCCTTTGTCGCATTTGTCGGGCTCGGTGCGGTGGCGGTCTGGCGGTGGCCCCGCCTGGCGTGGGTGCACCTGCCGGCGGTCGCGTGGGGCGTCGGCATCGAGCTGACCGGCACGGTGTGTCCGTTGACCCCGCTGGAGCAATGGCTTCGCCGTCAAGGAGGTCTCTTGGGGTACGAGGAGGACTTCGTGGCCCACTACATCGTTCCCATCGTCTATCCGGCCGGGCTGACCAGCGAGGGGCAATGGGTGCTCGCCGGAGCCGTCTCTTTCGTCAACGTCGCGGCGTACGCCTGCCTCTGGCGCATCCGGTCCAACCGGTCCAAATCGCGGATGTAAAATGGGGGGCTCCGGTGGCCGTGTGAAAGAACTCCGATGGTCGCTCTTTTCGGCTCGTCTGCTGCTCGCGGCGTCGATGGTCGCGTGCGAGTCGTCACCCGCGCCTCCAGCCGACGTCGTTCCACCGACGTCATCGTCGACGTCACCGACCGCCGCCGCATCACGGCCCGGCGAGGGTGGCCCGCGCGTGGTCGTCCTCGGGGACTCGTTGACGGCCGGCCTCGGATTGTCGATGGAGGAGTCGTATCCGGCGCAGCTTCAGCTGCTCGCTGACGCGGCGGGGCACGCCGTCCGTGTCGTGGCCCGGGGGGTGTCTGGCGATACGACCGCCGGCGGACTCAGTCGCCTGGACTGGGCGCTGGATCAAGACGAAGAGGCCGGCGACATCCGGATCGTCGTCGTCGCCTTGGGGGGGAACGATGGACTCCGCGGTTTGCCGGTTGAGCAGATGCGCGACAATCTCAAGGCGATCATCACCCGCGTACGCGAGCGGGGAATCCAGGTTGTCCTGGCCGGGATGGAGGCGCCGCCGAACTTCGGTCCGGAGTATACGTCTCAGTTCCGAGAGGTGTATCGCACGTTGGCCGATACCTACGAGGTGGCGTTCGTGCCCTTCCTCCTCGAGGGCGTGGCCGGGGTGCCAGACCTGAATCAAGAGGACCGCATCCATCCGAACGCCGCCGGCGCGCGGCGTGTCGCCGAGCACCTCTGGGGGGCGCTCGAGCCGATGTTGGCCGTGACACGGACCGATAATGACGCGGGGCCCTCAGCGCGATGATCGAGCTACGCGGCGTGTCGAAGACCGTGCGGAGCGGCGACGAGCCACTCACGATCGTGCATCCGCTCGACTTGGTGGTGCCCGCGGGACAGCTGCTGTCGATCGTCGGTCCGTCGGGGAGTGGAAAGTCGACGCTGCTCGGCTTGATCGCCGGTCTCGACACGCCGTCGACCGGCGAGATCGTGATCGACGGTACGGAGATCACTACGCTCGACGAGGACCGCCTCGCGGAGCTTCGCGGCGCGAAGATCGGATTCGTCTTCCAGTTCTTCCATCTGATGCCGTCGTTGACGGCGCTCGAGAACGTGCTGGTCCCGCTCGAGATCGTCGGCGCTTCCGATCCGATGGCGAGGGCGCGCCAATTACTCGACGAGGTCGGGCTGCGGGAACGCGCGCATCACTACCCGGCGCAGCTGTCGGGCGGCGAGCAGCAGCGGGTGGCGATCGCGCGGGCGTTGGCCAACGCGCCGCCGATCCTGCTGGCCGATGAGCCGACTGGCAACCTGGATAGCGCCAACGGCCGTCACATCATCGACCTACTGGTCGGGGTCAACCGTTCGCGCGGCACGACGGTCGTGCTGGTGACCCACGATGTCGAACTGGCGTCGCGCACCGACGTGACGCTCGCGATGCGCGACGGCAGGACCGAGCGTCGTGCCCCGATCGTGGCCCCCGCGGCCGTACCGGCGGAGCTGACCGGCTCCTGAGCGAGTGCACGATGGCCTTCATCCTGCGGATGGCACTGCGCGAGCTACGAGCCTCGTGGCACCGGTTGATATTTTTCTTCATCTGCGTCGCCGTCGGCGTCGGCGGGATTGTCGCGCTCCGGTCGCTCGTGCAGAACGTGCGAACGGCGTTGACGGCCGAAGCGCGGAGCCTCACTGCGGGCGACGTCTACGTGCGGACCGACCAGCCGTGGTCAGACGACACGCGGGCCCAGATTGACGCACGCGTGAGTGCGCTCGAAGGTGTCGCCCTGACGGAGACGCTCGATACCGTGACGATGGCGCGGATGGCGGCCAATGCGGGAACGCGAACCAAGGTGGTCGAGGTGCGCGGCGTGCAAGAGGCCTTTCCGTTCTACGGCCGGTTCGGCCTCGAGAGCGGGACGCCGTACTCGCCCACGCTCCTGGAGCAGCAGGGCGCGCTAGTCGGTGGCGAGTTGCTGTCCCAACTCGGTGTGCAAGTGGGTGACGCCGTGGCGATCGGCAACCTTGAGTTCACGATCAGAGACGTCATCGTGTCTGAACCGGGACGTCAGCTTGGGGGGTTTAGCTTCGGACCGCGAGTCCTCGTCGCCTACGACGCGCTGGAGCGGACCGGGATCTTGGGGTATGCGAGTCGCGCGGAGCGCCAGATCCTGCTCAAGGTGCCCGAGGACGCGGTCGAGTCCCTCGTCCGCGGGCTTCGCCGCGACCTGTCGGAGGCCTTCGTCAGGGTTGGCTCCTACCGCCGCACCGAGAACCGGATCGAGCGCAACCTGGGACGGGCCGAGAACTACCTCAGCTTGATCGGATTTGTGGTGGTCATCCTGGGCGGCATCGGTGTCTGGAGCGTGACCCGGGTCTTCGTGCAACAGCGGCTCCGCAGCGTGGCGGTGCTGAAGTGCCTCGGCGCGACCACCGCCCGGGTAATGGCCGTCTACGTGGCCCAGGTGGCGTTGCTCGGCCTGGGGGGGGCGGTGCTCGGCGTTGGCGTCGCGCGTGTCGCCCTCGCGGCGGTGCCGGACTCGCTCGCGGAGCAGGCGGCGGCCGCAACCGGGTTCGCGGTGGTGTCGACGGCACTGACCGGGTCGGCGGTGGTACAGGGGTTGACCATTGGCGTGCTCGTCTCGATTCTGTTCGCGCTCGTGCCGTTGCTCGATATCCGCCATGCGAAGCCGCTCCTGCTGCTGCGACAGGGCGAGGCTCCGCCACCAGCCGCCTTCGACTGGGTCCGTCTCGCGGTCATTGCCGCGGTCGGCGGTGGGCTGCTCGCGGTCGCCAGTTGGCAAGCGGCATCGATCGAGGTGGGCGCGTACGTCGTCGGCGGATTCGTGTGCGTGGCGGCGACGCTGCACTTCATGGGCAGCGCGCTCGTCCAAACGGTGCGGCCGTTTGAGACGGCGCGGTGGTTCCCGCTGCGCCACGCCGCCCTGAATCTTCGGCGGCCTGGCAATCAGACGCGCGTCGTCCTCTTGGCCGTCGGCCTCGGCAGCTTCTTCATCGTCGGCATGAGATCGGTCCAGGAAAATCTGGTGACGGCGTTCTCGTTGGAGATGCGGGACGACATGCCGGACATGTTCATGATGGACATCCAGCAAGACCAAGCGGACGGGGTGACCGCCATCCTCGAACGGACCGCCCTCGGCGCCGATGGCACGGCGCCGGTTCCGGCATTGCTCCCGGTGCTGCGCGCGCGGGTCATTGGGGTCACCGGACCCGAGACCGACATTCAGGGACGTCGGGCGGCGTGGCGCGCGGGGTTCGGTCGTGAGTACACCGTCACCTACCGCGGGCATCTGGAAGACAACGAGCGCGTGACCGCCGGCAACTTCTGGGATGGTCGTCCGTCGGTCGAACCGGAGCTATCCATCGTCGATAGTCTGGTCGACCGCGGCATTCAGCTCGGTGATACGGTGACCGTCGACGTGCTTGGGCGTCAGGTGGCGGCGCGGGTCACCAGCGTGAGAACCGTAGACTGGGACGACTCGCGCGCCGGCGGCTTTGTCTTCGTGTTTCGGCCGGGGACGTTCGATGGCGCCCCGCATACGTTCATCAGCTTCCTGCAGGGTCCCGCTGGGCGTGACGCGCGAGGCGCCCTGCAGCGCGAGATCGTCACCCAGTATCCGAATGTGACGGTGATTGATGGGGTCGAGGTGATCCGCAATATACGGCGGGTGCTCGACTATGTGACCCTCGTGATCAGTGTGGTCGGCGGCATCGCGATGTTTGCCGGGGGCCTCATCCTGGTGGGATCGGTGGCGATGACGAAATTCCAACGTCTGTATGAGGCGGCGGTGTTCAAGACGCTCGGGGCAAAAACAGGAGCGCTCGCCACGATGTACGTCCTTGAGTACGGCGTGCTGGGGTTGCTCGCAGGATTGGTCGGGTCTACCGGAGCCATGGTCTTGACCTGGGTGCTGACCCGCGAGGTGCTCGAGATCGCCTGGACCCCCGTGCCGCTCACCAATATGTTGGGCGTGGTGTTGACGGCAGTTGTCGTGCTGGTCGTTGGGGTCGGTTCGAGCGTCGACGTGCTTCGTCGTAAGCCGCTCCTCACGCTGCGGGCGGAGTAGCGGCCACGCGCCCGGGCGCCGGTCATGGTGGCGCACGTGCGGCGACGAGCCGCCAAGTGGAAGACACCGGCGGACGCGTGCTAGACTCGGCAGTTTAAGCAGCAGGTCGTGACTCCAGGGAGGAGCCATCGGCATGGACGAGGCGGTCTATAAAGACAACTTGCTCAGGAAGCGGGCGGAGATTTTCGCGGAGCGCGACGGCAAGTCGCTGTCGACCTCGATGGACAACAACACGCGGCAGGGCGATATGGCCGACCAGGCCAGCGGCAACAACGAGGTGCATATTCAGCTCAAGCTGAAGCAGACCGACTCCAAGATCCTCCAGGCGATCGAAGAGGCGCTGTGGCGCATCGAGAAAGGCACCTACGGCATCTGTCGCGACTGCGGTGAGGAGATCGCGTCCGCGCGGCTCAATGCGATTCCGTGGACCCGGGTCTGTATCGATTGCAAGGAGAAGCAGAAGTCGTAGTCTCGCTCCATTTGACGGCCGTCGCCCTCGGCAGCAATCAGGGTGACCGGTATGCGCATCTCGCCTACGCCGTTTCTCGCCTTCGGACATTGCTGTCGAACCTGCGGGTATCGCCCCTGATGGAGACCGAACCCGAGGATGTCGAGCCGCAACCGCGGTTTCTCAACGGCGTGGCGGTAGGGGAGTGCGCCGCAGAGCCCGCGACGCTGATGGCAGGGTTGCTGGCGATCGAGCAGGCCCGCGGCCGGACACGTCCACATCGGGGCGCGCCCCGCACGCTCGACCTCGATCTCATCGTGATGGGGGATGTCGTCGTCGTGGACGACGGGCTTCAGGTTCCGCACCCACGCTTCCGGCGTCGCCGGTTCGTGTTGGAGCCGCTCGTCGCCGTGGCGCCGGATCTCGTCGACCCGATCAGCGGCCGTACGATGCGAGAACTGCTAGCCGCCCTCTCCGGGGACGCGCGTCACAGCGATTTCGTATAGACGAGCGTGGTGGTGATGTCACCCCGCGGGGTGACGCGGGTCGCTTTAACGGTCATCGTCTGGCCGTCGTCACTCAGAGTCCGTCGCTCGACGAACTCCATCGAGAAGTCGCCACGCGGCGTCGACATCTCCATTGTGCCTTCGCTGACGAGGCTCTCGCCGTCCCACTGCGAGGTCGTCGTCTGCTCGCCGCGCGGTCCGGAATTGGTGCTCTCGGTGCCGTCAAGGTGGTAGGTCAGCGTGCGGCTGCCGCGATCCGACTGCTGCTCCACCGTCAAGCGGCTGTCCGTCTGCGTGATGATGAGGGTCAGTCCGGCCCCCATGGCGGGGCCGCCACCGCGACCTCCAAACCCGCCACGCCTGCCGCCACGACCTCCCCCAAAGTCGGGAAACGCGCTCGCGTCTTGATCGAGCTCCCAGGTGCCCGTGAAGTCAGTGCCTTGCGCCAGCACCGTGGGTGCGGTGAGCACCAGCGCGAGCGCGGTGACGAG
Organism: Vicinamibacterales bacterium; assembly: GCA_963662965.1. Lineage (GTDB taxonomy): Bacteria > Acidobacteriota > Vicinamibacteria > Vicinamibacterales > UBA8438 > DTWD01. The sequence goes on from OY759970.1 coordinate 4,381,439, forward strand.
CGTCAACCTCGATGTCATGTGTATTCCCTCATCTTCGACGGGGTAGCCAGCGTCACGTCTGTACGATGTACGAACAGGGCGCGCATGGCGCGCCCCCGCGGGCACGGCGCGGGGCCATGGGGTCCCCGCAAGTGCCCGCGACGGGGTTGGGGCAGTCAGCCCCGTCTACTATTCGAAGCGGAGCGACTCGATCGGATCGAGTTGGGCCGCCTTGCGAGCAGGGTAGAACCCAAAGAAAATTCCGGTGGCCGCCGCGAATCCGACGGCGACGGCCACGGCGTCGGCGGGTACGGACGTGGGCCACGCGAGGAACCGCGTCAGCGTGTCGGAGAGCCCGAAGCCGACCCCAACGCCGACGAGACCACCGACGAGGCTCAACACGATCGCCTCGACGAGGAACTGCAGCAGGACGTCCCGCCCCTTGGCCCCAACCGCCATCCGGAGCCCAATCTCGCGCGTTCGTTCGGTGACCGACACCAGCATGATGTTCATGATTCCGATGCCGCCGACGATCAGCGACACCCCGGCGATGCTGGCGAGCAGGCCAGTCATCGTCTGGGTCGTCCGCGTGCGCATGCTGGTCATGTCTTCCTGTGTCCGAACCATGAAGTCATCGTCCTCGCCAGGTCCGAGGCTGTGTTCCTCCCGCAGCACGCCGGCGATGGCGTCGGCGACCTCATTGATGCCGTCTGCGGACGCCGCCGAGATCGTGATTTCTGAAATGTTCGTGCCGTCTCGTCCACGCAGCTTTTTATTGACGGTGGTGTACGGGATGAAGATCGCGTCGTCCTGATCCTCGCCGAATTGTCCCGACCCCTTCGACGCCATTACGCCAACCACCTGGAACGACTGGTTCCGAATGCGCAGGCGGCTGCCGACCGGGTCGACGCCATCGCCGAAGAGGTTGTCGCGGACGACCGAGCCCAGCACCGCCACCTTGGCGGCGCTCTGGACATGGGTCGGCGTGAAGAACGTCCCCAGCTGGATGTCCCAGAATCGGATCTGGGGGAACTCGACGTCGGTGCCTTGAATCGTCGTGTTCCAGTTTTGATTGGCGGCAACCACCTGGTCTCGCGTCCGGACGCCGGCCGCGAGGTACTGCGCATCGGGAACGCGCTCGCGGATGGCGTCGACGTCTTCCGACTTGAGTCGCGGGGACGCGCCCATGCCATGACTGATGCCGCCGCGCCGAAAGTTGCCAGCCCGGACCGTAATCATGTTGGTGCCGGCCGACTGGATCTGCTGCTCGATCTCCTCCTGGGCGCCACGTCCGAGTGCCACCATCGTGATCACGGCGGCCACGCCTATGATCATCCCGAGCATCGTCAGGCTAGTGCGCATCTTGTTACGGCCAAGCGCCTTGAGCGCGACACGGAGAACCATCAACAGGGACATTGTTGACCCTCGCTTTGGTTACGCGGTTTGCTCCACTGGTGGCGCCGTCCCGTCGGTCTCCACGGGGAGCGCCGCGACTTCCTCGCTCGCGACTCGATGGCGTGCGTTGGCCTGATCCGACACGACTCGGCCGTCATGAAACTTGATAATCCGGTTGCCGTATTCGGCGATGTCGGATTCGTGTGTGATGAGCAGCACCGTGATCCCACTCTCCTGGTTGAGGCGCTGAAAGATGTCCATGACCTCGATGCTCGTGCGAGAGTCGAGGTTCCCGGTTGGCTCGTCAGCCAGCAAGATCGCCGGCTGGTTGACCAGGCTACGAGCGATCGCAACACGCTGCTGCTGGCCGCCCGACAACTGGTTGGGCAAGTGACTCATCCGGTCGCCCAGGCCGATGGCGCGCAGGGTCTCTTCAGCGCGCTTTCGTCGGCCGGACCCACCCAGCTTGCTGCCGCCGTAGAGTAGCGGGAGCTCCACGTTGTCGAGCGCCGTAGTCCGCGCCAGCAGGTTGAAACCCTGAAAGACGAAGCCGATCTTCTTGTTTCGTACCTCGGCCAGATCGTCGCGCGACAGCTGGGAGACATCGTCCCCATCCAGCGTGTACCGCCCCTCGGTCTGACGATCGAGGCAGCCGAGGATGTGCATGAATGTCGACTTTCCGGAGCCTGAGGGACCGGTGACGGCGACGAACTCACCGGCGTCGATGCTGAGAGTGACGCCGCGAAGCGCGCGCACCTGGACATCGCCCATGTGGTACGTCTTGGTCAGCTCTTCGACGGCGATGACCGGCATCAAGCGCTCAGGAGTCCGTGGTGAAAGTCACGCGTCGCACCGAGACCACGCTGGGTCGGTGACGCGCCCGGGCGCGACGAGGGAGTAAATTTGGCATTTGTGACCCCACTGAAGGGGGTCGCAGCGCCGGCCCTTGCGGGATGCATCGGCGGTCGAATGCAGTGTGACTTTCACCACGGGCTCCTAACGGCGTCCGCCGCCGCTGTTGCCTCGACTGCGACCAAACGGAAACTGGGGAATTAGCGGAGACCCGCTCCTGCCACTCGGCGGTCCGACGCCGGCCTCTGGTGTTGAGATGTTGGTCACGAGCTGTGTGCCGGCGTTGAGTGAGGGTGTCGCCGGCGTGGCCTCCGGGGCGTCGGCCTCGGCTTGTGCAAGCGCCGCGTGGAGTTGGGCTCGGAGCTCCGCGCGCGCCGTTTCGTCCTCGATTGTTTCCAGTTGCTGCCGCAGTAATTCGACCCGCGGGTTCACCGCTGGCGTAGGCGGCGGGGCGGGCGCGGCTTCGCGCACGCGGAGGAGCTCGCTCGCCGTGCCATCGGTGACGCCCAGTCTGACGTTGACGCTCGACAGGCGTCCCCCTTGCATGACCCAGACGCGTCCGTTCGTTTCGGTCACCTCGAGCGGCGCAAACAAGGCGTCGATGGTGTTGGCGCCACGTTCGACGGTCGGCACCGTCGGACTGCTCTGGGTGTTGAGTCGTCGGCGTTGCGCGTCAGGACCGCGTCTCGGACCACCCTGGCCACCACCACGTTCCTCACGCATCCGAGCAAAGAATTGCTCGCGCTCTTCCGGAGACATCGATTGAACGCGTTCCATCATTTGGCGGCGGCGCTCAGGGTCGGGCCCGCCTTGTCCACCGAGGCCACCGGGCGGACCGAATCCGCCTCCAGGCCCGTCCGGCCTCGCACCGCCGCCAAATCCGTCTTGCCTGGCGCTTGCCGCCTGCGGTCCAGCGCCGGTTGCCGCGCCGGGGCCGCTGGGGGACAACGCGCTTCCGGCCCCCGCTCGCGCCCCTAGTTGCAACTCGGGGGCTACCGGTTGTTGCAGCGCCGCGAACATGTCGGGTGTCGGGCGGAACCGCAGCGCCGCGTTCGGGATCCGCATCACGTTCTGGCGACGGGCGAGCTCGATCGTCACCGTCGCGGTCATCCCGGGCTTGAGCTTCAGCTCCGGGTTGGGCGCGTCAATGACGGTGGCGTAGGTGACGACGTTTTGCTGCACGACCGCCTCGAGTCGAATCTGCGATACCGTGCCCCCGAACTCCTCCGCCGGAAACGCATCGACCGTGAACGTTACCCACTGATTCGGACGAATACGCCCGACGTCCGCCTCGTCAATGTTGGCAATGACGCGCATCTTCGTGAGGTCGGCGGCGATGACAAAGAGCTCGGGCGCCTGGAAGCTCGCCGCGACGGTTTGACCGATGTCGACCAGGCGCGAAATCACGATGCCGTCGATCGGCGCTCGGATGATCGTGTGCTCGAGGTTGACCTCGTTCTGGTTCAGCGTGGCCTGAGCCTGGACCACCGTCGCCTCGGCCGACTTCGTTTGGGCCTCGGCCGATCGGAGCGCCACTTGGGCTGCTTCCAGCTCGGTGTCGGCGATCAGGTCACGCGAGGCGAGGTCCTCCGCCCGAGCGAGCTGGGTCGCCGCGTCGTCCACTTCGACCCGGAGGCGCTCGACGTCGGCTTCGGCGCGAAGAAGGTTGGCGCGCGCCTGCGCGATCTGCGTCTCGAACAGTGACGGGTCGAGACGCATGATGACGTCGTTCTCGCGCACGATCGAGTTGTAGTCGACGTTGAGCTCCTCGATGATGCCCGAGACCTGACTTCCCACCTGCACCGTCGTCACTGCTTCGAGGGCGCCGGTGGCACCGACGGTATCGACGATGTCGCCCTCGGTGACCGCCACCGTGCTGACCTCAGGCACGAACTCGACGGTCCGGAGGCCGTAGTAGCCGTACGCGGCAATCGCACCGCCGAAGATGAGGACGATCAGAAGGGTCTTTTTCATGGCACGGATCTCTATTCCGGAGCGCCACCGAACTGTTGGCCACCCCCGACCTGGCCGCCCCCCCCCCCCTGCTGTTGCACGCCACCGGTCGGTGCGACTGCGCCACCGCCGCCAACGAGCGAAATACCCGAACGGCTGAGCGACGTGCGCTGGGCGCGCTCGAACTCAATGGTCGCCTTTTGATAGTCGAGAATCGCCCGCAGCTCGGTGTCTTGCGCGGTCGAGAGGTCTCGTTGCGCCTGCACCACGAAGAAGTTGGTCGACTGTCCAACCTCGAACTTGCTCTCTTCGGCTCGCAGCTGCTGCTCGGCCAGGTCGCGGGCAGCCGTCGATGCGTCGATCCGCTTCTGGATGGCGTCGATCTGCAGCGCCGCGTTCGTCACCTCCGTGGCGATCTGCAGCTCGATCTGACGGATCTGCACCAGGCTTTGTTGCAGCTGGAGACGGGCTCGCTCGTACTCCGCCTTGTCGGCGTTTTGTCCAAGGGGATAGGTCATCTGGAGCGCCACGCTCCAGATCGGGAAGTCGGTATCGACGATGCTGTCGATCGCGTCGCCATACCCGCCGGGGATCTTGATCACGGTCGGACCACCGAGACCGGCGTTGATCAGCTGCGTCCCACCCTGACCGGTCAGCTGAAACTGACTGACGACGTCGAGCGACGGGAGGGTGTTGTTACGAAGGGTCGCGACCGTCACATCGTTAATATCGCGCTGTCGACGAACTCGCGACACGTCCGTTCGCCGATCGAGTGCGTCTCGGACGGCCGTCTCGAGGTCGATCGGCGCCCCGCTGATGACTGGCTGGTCGCTCGGGATGAGTTCGGAATCCCACAGATCGTCCTCGGTGCCACTGACGATGAGGCGCTTGAGCGCGAGCTCGTTCGTGCGCAGCGTCTGTTCGGCCAGCGCGAGTTGTTGGCGCCGCGCCGCCGCCTCGGATTGCGCCTGCACGACGTCGATCGGCGCCATCGTGCCGATCTCGACACGTGCTTGGTTGTCGCGGATGAGCCGCTCCGCCAGCTCGAGCGCCTGTTGCTGCACGCCGACGGCGGCGACCGCGTAGGACAGATCCCAGTACGCGAGCCGCACGTTCGCCAATGTATTGGCGATGGTCTCCTCGAGATCGATGTCGGAGATGTCGCGATTGATCTGCGAGACCAGGAGCTGACGGCGCTGGTTGTCGGTGCGAAATCCCCGCAGGAGCGGCTGCGTATAGCCCAGGACCATGTTGGCGCCGTAGCTCGGATTAAAGCTCGAGAAGCGATTCGTCGATTCGAGTCGGCTGCTGTCCCAGGTCACGTTGTACAGCCCACCGCCCCACTTGAGCTGTTGGCCGATACCCAGGTCGTAGTTGCCCCGATCGGTAACGATCGCGCTCGACCCGATTTGATTCCCGCCGTCGAGCTGCGTTCGCGACGGGGTGGTGGCCCGGTTGAGCCCGAACCCCGACTGCAACACTGGGAGGAACGCGGCGTTCGCCGACGCGATGCCGAGGTCTTGAACGAGCGGGTTGATGCGTTGGATCGCGATGTCGAGGTTGCGCTCGAGGGCGCGTTCAACCGCATCGTCGAGCGTCAGGTCGAAGCGGCGAGCGGCCGGTTGGGCGACGCCTCCCAGTCGGAGCGCCGCGTCGGCGACGAGCTGGTTAATGTCGGCGTTGAGCGTTTGCGCGCCGATGTTCCGGGGCGCCACCGCCGATGCGGCGACGAGGAGCGACACGATGAAAATGGTACGGACCTCGTGCACGAAAGCTACCTCCTGCCGCTGCGTACGTAGACTGGCGCGGCTGTGCGAATATTCCGGCGGCACCGGTGTAGACGCGCAGGAGCGGCCCGTGGTTCGGATCCAGCCCGTCTCACCCATGGCGCCGTCTGCGTGAGAGGGGCTCTAGCGGGGGTCGCCGGTCGCGGTTTGGCTGTCGGAACTGCGGCGCTCCCACATAGCATGTAGGCCATCGAGCTGCTTGGAGGTCAGCTTCTTGTGCATGCGGTAGAGCATCAAGGTGCGGGTCTTGCTCAGCGCGCTCCGCGCGGATTCGACCTTGTCGATCTGCAGCGTGACCTCCCACTCCTCCGCTTGCATCGCATGCATGATGGCGGCGAGCTCGTCTTCCTCGCCTTCGAGCCGCTCCATCAACTCTCGCAGCTTCGGGCGAATCTTCCGGAAAACAGCTTCGATCTCGTCTGATTGCTCGTCGGTCAGATCGAGCTCAGATTTGACCTCCTCGGAGGCCCACCACTTGTATCGTTGTGTCGACTCCGTCGGCTGCGCGAAGACCACGATCAACCCGGCGAGGACCGTCGTTACGAGGCGCCAGCGTATGTTGCCCATGGCAGAGTCCTTGTGATGGCGGGTGCGCGCGCGCACTGACGTGTGCCCCCTCACAGAATAGCTTAGTTTACCAGTGCTTACACGGAATACGGCCCAGCCGCCCTCTCCGTTTACGTGTTATCGCTCGGCCAACTCGATGAGACGGGCTATGACCTGGCCGACGATATTGTCGGGCGTCGAGGCCCCGGCGGTCACACCGATGACGAGCTGGTCGGTCGGGGGAAGCCACTCCGTGGCGGTCGTCTCCGCCTGGGGCATCGGTCCTGACGTCGGGAGACAGCGTACTAAGGTGGCAGAGACCAGGCACGTCGGCTCTGCGATGTGGTACGTCGGGACCCGTTCTGCACAGATCCGTGCGAGATTGCGCGTATTGCTGCTGTTGTAGCCCCCGATGACGATCGCGAGGTCGAGCGTGGAGTCCTCGAGCAGTAGCTGCGCCGCGTCCTGTAGGTCCTGCGTCGCGCTACAAATCGTGTCGAACGCCCGATAGTGCTCTCCGATGTGATCCTCGCCGTAACGCTCCACCATCGCTTGCCGCACCATCGCGCCAATTTCGAGTGACTCGGACATCAGCATCGTCGTCTGGTTCGCAAGGCCCACGCGCTGGAGGTGACGCGCGGAGTCGAAGCCGGGCGAGCACGCGCTCGCGAAACGCTCACCGAAGGCGTCCACCGATGACGCGCGACCGGTGATGTAGTCACACATCAGCGCGGCATCGTCTTGGTTCAGCACGATCAGGTAGGGGCCACCATCAGCGAGACGAGCTTGCGAGGCGGTTGCCTGCGTCTCTTCATGCTTGGCCTTGCCGTGAATGACGGCCGTGTAACCGTCGCGCGCGTACTGGCGGACATTTTTCCACACGTTCAAGACCGACCCACAAGTCGTGTCGACGAGCGTGCATCCACGGTGGGTAAGTTGCTCCAGTTGGCTGATCGTGACCCCGAACGCCGGAAGGATAACGACGTCGTTCGCGGTGACCTGGTCGACATCCTCCTCCGGGTCACTCAAGAATCGAATCCCGGCGGCCCGAAGCCGCGCGTTGACGTGTGGGTTGTGAATGATCTCACCCGTGAGGTAGACGGCACGGTCGGGGAACTTGCGCCGCGTCTGATACGCGTAGTCGACCGCCCGGTCGACCCCGTAGCAGAAGCCGAACTCGCGAGCGAGGTGGATCGTCACGCGGCCGGCGCGATGGGTGAAGTCATCGGCGCGGATGTTCTCGATGAGCTGGCTGTGGTAGTCGCGGGCGAGGTCACCGGCGACGGCGTGTTTGAGGTCGAGGCCCTTTCGGAAGACGATTCCAGACACGAGGTTCTGAAGATCCTAGCTTCTAACGCACATCGACCGCCACGTCTCGAAGACGGGGCGTCAGCTCGTCGAGTGCAACAAGGGTCGCGACGCGCGAGGTCGTCACCGCCTCCTCAAGTTTCGCCATGAGCTGCTCATCATCCAGCGGACCGCGCGTGCCGACCGGATCTACCGGGAGCAAACGGGCGGACGTTTGAGTCGCGGACGGCGACGTGGCCGTGTCCGCTAACGCTGCGGCTTGCGCCGGTACGTCTGGGGAACGGTTGTCGACGAACTGTCCAATGGCGATGCCGACGACCAAACCGGCGGCGGCGGCCGCGCCCAGCCACCGAGTCGCGGTCGAGGGGCTGGAGAACGGCGGCTTGGCGATGGCGGGAAATCGCAAGATTCGAGCCGGCGGGCCGATGAGCGCGCGAATGCGGCGCAGGATACGCGCACGCTGGCGAGCGAGCCGGGCCGGAGAGATCGCCTCCTCGCACGCCGCCTCCGCGCGCAGCGCGTCGAGGGTCGTCCGGAAATCGTCGAGCTCGGTCGCGCACCGGGGGCAGTCGTCGGCGTGCTCGCGGGTGGCGATTCGCCGATCGCCACGGTCATTCTCGAGTGGGTCGAGTGGGTCCGGGTTCAGCGCCAGGGCCATCAGCTCGGCTTCGGTGGCATGCGTGGTGCGCGACCGGCCGAACCCGTTCGCCAGTGCCGCCGCGATCCGGTCCCGTATTGAATTGGTCACGACTTGCCTCCCACGTTGGCGGCGCGCGCGTACTGGTCGCTCAGCCAGCGTTCTCCCTGGAGCAGTTTCCGAAGGGACTGGATCGCGCGGAACAAGTGCACGCGAACGGTGGCCTCGGTGAGGTCGAGCATGCCAGCGACGTCGCGGGTCGAGTGTTCCTCGAACTGGCTCAGGACCACGACCGCGCGTTGGCGCCGGGGCAGACGCTCGACTGCCGCGAGCAGCCGCGTTCGCCGCTCACCATGGAGCAGTGCGGTCTCAGGAGACGGCTCCCGGGCGGGACGCCGATCGATCAGTTTCTGCTCGTGCTCGCTCGTCGGGACGATCCATCGGCGGCGTCGCGACTGTGCCTTGAGACGGTCCAGGCAGCCGTTGACCACGATGCGGGTGAACCACAGCTCGAAGTAGCGCTCTTCACGGAACGAAGGAAGATGGACGAAAGCTTTGAAAAATGCATCCTGCACCGCCTCGTCGACTTCGGCGGGGTCTCGCAGGTAGTAATACGCAATGCGGGTGGCACGTCGCTGGTGGCGCTCGATAATGGCTTCGAAGCGAGCGCTCGCGGCGACCTTGTCGCCTCGCGCGAGAAGCGCCTTGATTTCTGAAGCGAGTCGCGAGTCGATGGCGGCCTCTTCCTGCCGGCGAGCCAAGACGGTCTGAGCGACTGCCATCTTCTTCATAGATAGACGCGGAATAGTCCCACCCGTTTACGCCGTCTCCAGACGGAGACACCCACGAGTATCCGATCATACCTTGGTCGGCACACCAACGCCGCCCGGTGGGTGTCGGACGCGGTCTAGTGGCCTGTCCTCGCTGAATCAGTACCACCCCGCGGGCTGGGCATCCCGCCTGCCGGCGTTGCTCCTCGGTCACAAATGCCCAATTTGCGCCCTCGTCGAGTCTGGCCAGCCGGGCGCCGCGCGCCACGGCCCGGTACTGATTCAGCGAGGACAGGCCACTAGCGCACCGCGTGCGTTCGCAAGCGTCTGATGAAAGGGGTGTTCCGCGGTTACCGTCTAGAACGACACGGATTCTAGCGGGATGAGCGTCGTGCCCGGATAGTAGTCAGCGAGTATCCGCGTGGCGGAATGTCCAGCGCGCGCGCGGGCCATTGCGCCGATTTGACAGAGGCCAGCGCCGTGGCCATGGCCGGTGCCGGCAAACACGAACCGGTCACCCCGGCGTTCGACCTCGAACCGGGCGCTCTTCACCCGAGTTGCCCCGAACCGACGAGCCAGGACCGTCCGAAGCACCTCGCCGCGGGCGACTCGGCGGCGAGCACCGTCGATCGTGACCTCCACGGCACGCCCCGCCGTATCGCGACGTGTGACCTCGATGGTCTCCAGGCGAGGTCCGACTGCGGTTCGCGCATCCGCGTTTAACGCACGGCGCACCGCTGCGCGACCGACCGTCAACGACCAGGGCGGTCTGTTCGCGGTGAGACAAAAACGATCTGTCACGCCGTCCAGGTAGGGCGGCGACGGGCCGCCCCAGACACTGCTTGCCGAGCTCGTGGCGCCGCCGCAATCCGCATGGAAGAGCGCGTCGATGGGGCGTCCGTCGTGGACGACGACGACCATGCGGGTATTCACGAGCGCGCGGTCGACGATTCCCAGCAACGACGACGGCGCGCCGCGGATGTCCCGATGGACCTGGCAGTGCGTCGTCGAGCAGAAGTCGAAGCCGTCTTCGTCGTGGCGTCCACGGTGATGCACCGCGTAGGTACGTGCAATGATGGCTTGCACCTCGGCCATCGTGCGCGCCGCGTCCGGAGGGAGGGATCCGAGCGGGACCTCGGCAAGCACCGTGCCGCGAACGTACTCCTCGAGCGTGACCGTGACCGTTGGTCCGTGATCGCGACGCAGCCGAATCTCGATGTCGTGGCGAGTCGTGTCGGCCCGCGGCTTGGGGGTCACGGCGGCACGTCGTACACATGCCGGGGCGGCGAGCGTCGCCATCGCGGCGACGATGATGGCGCGAGCGAGGAACGATGATGGGTCACGATGCCGCACGGTCGCCTTATCGGACGTTCAGCACGCGCGCCGCAGCCGCGGCGTGGTTTGACTTCAGCTACGTCGCGCCGCTACGGTTTGGTCGGCTATGTCCAACACCACGTCGGTAGGCATGCTTCCGGAGCTCGGTGACACGAAGCTGGGGCGCATACATTGGAACCTGGGCACTGCCGCGCTCTACGAGGAAGCCGTGCGACGTGGTGAAGGAACCGTCGCCGAGACCGGCCCGTTAGTCTGTGTGACCGGCGCGCACACTGGCCGTTCCCCCAACGACAAATTCCTGGTGCGCGAGCCGTCGAGTGACGGCGACGTCTGGTGGGGGAAGGTGAACCGTCCCGTTGAGTCGGCGCAGTTCGATCTGCTGTATGACCACATGATGCGCACGCTCGACGGCAATGATCTCTTCGTGCAGGACTGCCATGCGGGCGCGGATCCGGCGCATCGCTTACCGGTACGGATCATCACCGAGCAGGCGTGGCACAGTCTCTTCGCGCGGACGATGTTTCTGGAACAGCCGGCCGGAACCCCACCCGGAGGCCACGCGCCGGAGTTCACCGTGATAAGCGCGCCGTCGATGAAGGCCGATCCGGCGCGGCATGGCACGCAGTCGGATGTGTCCATCTTCCTCAACTTTGCGCGCAAGCTGGTGCTCATCGGTGGCACGAGCTATGCCGGTGAGATCAAGAAGTCAATTTTCACGGTGATGAACTATCTGTTGCCGCTCCGCGATGTCATGCCGATGCATTGCTCGGCGAACAGCGGGCCGGGCGGCGACGCTGCGCTGTTCTTCGGGTTGTCCGGCACCGGCAAGACAACGTTGTCAAGCGATCCGAGACGGCGTCTCATCGGGGACGACGAGCATGGGTGGACGTCGCACGGCATCTTCAACTTCGAGGGTGGCTGCTACGCGAAGATGATTCGGCTCTCGGCGGAGGCCGAGCCGGATATCTACGCGACCACCCAGCGGTTCGGAACGGTGCTCGAAAACGTCGTGCTCGACCCGGTGACGCGCCGCCTCGACCTCGACGACGATTCGCTGACGGAGAATACGCGGGGGGCGTATCCGATCTCCTACATCGACAACTGGGAGCCGTCGGGGCAGGGGGGGCACCCCGCCAACATCGTGATGCTCACGGCCGACGCCTTCGGTGTGCTGCCGCCGATCTCGCGGCTGACCGCAGCCGGCGCGATGTATCACTTTCTCTCCGGTTACACGGCGAAGGTGGCGGGCACGGAGAAGGGCGTCACCGAACCGCAGGCGACGTTCAGCGCCTGTTTCGGCGCACCCTTCATGGTGCATCACCCGACGGTGTACGCCAGGCTGCTCGGTGAGAGGATCGCGGCGCACGGCGCGAACGTCTGGCTGGTGAACACGGGGTGGGCTGGTGGGTCATACGGTGTGGGGAGCCGGATACAGATCGGCGATACGCGGGCCATGATCACGGCGGCGCTCTCGGGCGCGCTCGATGATGCACGATTCGAGCCGGACCCGGTGTTCAATGTCGACGTGCCGAAGCTGGTGCCTGACGTGTCGCCGGAAGTCCTACACCCGCGCACGAACTGGAGCGACGGCGTGGCCTATGACGCCCAGGCGCGGCGGCTCGCGGGCATGTTTGCCGAGAATTTCAAATCCTTCGAAGCCGAGGTAGACGAGGCAGTACGACACGCCGGACCGAACGTCTAGGGGCCTGTCCACGCTGAATCGGTACCGGTCGGTGGCGCGCGGCGCTCGGATGGCCAGGCGCGACGAGGGAGCAAATTTGGCATCTGTGACCGAGGAGCAACGCCGCCAGGCAGGACGCCCAGCCCGCGGAGTGGTACCGATTCAGCGTGGACAGGCCACTAGCTACGGGCGCCGTTGGGGTCATCGATTTCGAGTCGGTGATCGGCCTGGAGGTGCACGCCCAGCTCCTGACCGATACGAAGATCTTCTGCGGTTGTAGCACCGCCTTCGGCGCACCCGCGAACAGCCATGTCTGCCCCGTGTGTCTCGGACTCCCGGGTGCACTGCCCGTTCTGAACGGACGCGCCGTCGAGTACGGCGTCCGCGCCGCCCTCGCCCTTGAGTGCACGGTTCACGAGACATCGATTTTCGCGCGCAAGAACTACTTTTATCCCGATCTTCCCAAGGGCTACCAAATCTCGCAGTACGAAGAACCGCTGGCGACCGACGGGCTGGTCGAATACACCGCGGACGGGACGACCCATCGGGTGCGCATCACGCGTGTCCATCTGGAAGAGGACGCGGGCAAGTCGATTCACGACGGCTTTTCGGACTCCGATCGGAACACCTATCTCGACTTCAATCGCAGCGGCGTCCCGTTGATTGAAATCGTGACGGAACCCGACCTGCGGGCCCCGGCGGCTGCCGCGTTGTTTTTTCAGCGCCTCCGCAGCACCTTGATGGCGATCGGCGTCAACGACGGCAACATGGAGGAGGGGAGCCTGCGGTGCGACGCCAACGTCTCGGTGCGTCCGCGGGGGACCTCCCCGCTCGGTGTTAAGGTGGAGGTCAAGAACCTTAACTCATTCCGATTCTTGGAAAAGGCGCTCGAATACGAAATCGCTCGGCAGACGTCGGCCGTTCGCGACGGTGAGGCGATCGTTCAGGAAACCCGGTTCTGGGATGCGGCGGGCAACCGAACGGTGTCGATGCGCAGCAAGGAAGAAGCGCACGACTACCGGTACTTTCCCGAGCCAGACCTTCCGCCGCTGACGATCGACCCGGCGTGGCGCGAGCGCGTGCGTGACGCGCTTCCGGAGCTGCCGGAGGCCCGCGCGTGTCGTTTCATAGGCGATTACGGACTGTCGGAATACGACGCGGCCCAGCTCGCTGGGGAGCACCACCTGGCGTCGTACTACGAGGCGACGGCGATTGCGTCGAAGAATGCGAAGGCGGCGGCGAACTGGATCATGGGACCGGCGGCCCACAAGGCGAAGGCGCTCGGCGCCGACAGTTGGACGGTGGTGTCTTCGGACGCGCTTGCCGAGCTCATCCGTCTGGTCGACGACGGAACGATCAGCCATTCCACGGCGAAAGAGGTCTTCGAGAAGACAGCCGACACCGGCCTCCCGCCAGGCGACATTGTGCAACAGGAGGGCCTCGCTCAGATCGGGGACGCAGGCGAACTTGAGGCGGTTGTTCGGCAGACGCTGGCGGACAATCAGCCGGCCGTCGAGAAGTACCGAGCCGGAAAGACCGGGACGCTCGGATTCCTGGTCGGGCAGGTGATGCGCGCGACAAAAGGCAAAGCTAACCCACAACTCGTCAACGAGTTACTCAAAGCGGCGCTTGAATGATGCGGCGATGAGCGCCTGACACCACGACATCTGGGGGTATCAGCACCGGCGCATGCTATGCTTTGTGCCTCGCGATCGCGGCGCGGAACCTCTCCAAGGTCTATAACCGCGGCGTTTACGCGCTCCGTGACTTTTCCCTGGCCGTCGAAAAAGGTGAGGTCGTCTTCCTGGCCGGCCCGAGCGGGGCCGGTAAGTCGACGTTGCTTCGCCTCCTCTTGCGGCAGGATGTGCCGACCGATGGGCGTCTCGAGGTCGGTGGTCGTGACCTCGCGGAGCTGCGTGGACGCCATGTGCAGGCCTATCGGCGAAGCCTGGGATTCGTCTTTCAGGACTTCAAGCTGATTCCTCGCAAGACAGTGCTCGAGAATACGGCGTTCGTCCCACGCGTCCTTGGCGCCTCCGACTCGCAGCAGCGTCGGAAAGCGTTTCAGGTGCTGAAGTGGGTCGGGCTGCAGCATCGGATGAGCGCGTTTCCCGCCGAGCTGTCGGGCGGCGAGCAGCAGCGCGTGGCGATCGCCCGCGCTCTCATCAACGATCCCATTCTGGTGCTCGCGGACGAGCCAACAGGGAACCTCGACCCGGATCTTTCCCTCGAAATCATGAATCTATTGCGAGAAATCAACGCGCGTGGCACGACGGTGGTGGTGGCGACCCACGATGCCGAGTTGATACGGCGCGTCGGTAAACGCGCGATCACGCTCGAGCACGGGCGGATTACCGATTACAACTAGAGGCACACGCCGTGAACGCTATCAAATATGTGGTGGTCGAAGCTGCGGCCAGCCTCTGGCGCGACCGTCGATCGGGAGCGCTGTCAATCGTCACGATCTCGGCGGCGCTCTTCGTGCTGGGCGCTCTGCTCCTCGTGACCTGGAATGTCGAGCAGTCGCTGAGTCAGTGGTCAGCCGCGGCCGAGATGTCGGTGTACGTGAACGACGGCGCGTCCGCGGAGGCGCGTGCCGGCATTGAGCATCTCCTTGCCGAGAGCGACCTGGTCGCCGACCGCGAGTACGTCTCGAAGGATGATGCGCTCGTGCGCTTCCGTCGTGACTTTACCGACCTCGCGCTCGTGACCACCGAGTTCGCGGCGAACCCGTTTCCGGCGTCCTTCGAAGTTCGGTTGCGTCCTGGCGGACACTATGCCGCCGGTGTCGTTGACCTCGCCGGCCGGTTGGGCGCCGCGCCCGGGGTGGCGGATGTCCGCTACGACCGGCGCTGGATAGAGCGTGTGGCTTCCGCCGTGTCGCTGATTCGCGGGATCGGTCTTGGCATTGTCTGGATTTTCGTCGTCGCCGCCACGCTGACCGTCGGCAACGTCGTGCGGCTGGCATGTTTCGCGAGGCGCGACGAGCTCGAGATCGCGAGGCTGGTCGGTGCGCCGTGGTTCTACGTGCGTGGTCCGTTCGTCGTGGAAGGGGTGCTGCAAGGAGGCGTCGGCGCGCTCTTCGCCCTCGCGGTACTGTGGGTCGCGTATTCGGCTGGCTCCGCCGGATATGGGGAGCTCGCCGCCGGCGTGCTCGGCGTCGATGCGGTCAGATTCCTCCCGGTCGGGTACACGGCGCTCCTGGTCTGTGGTGGGATGGTGGTGGGCTGCGTCGGCGGGATCTTTGCCGCGCGGACCGCGCGCGAGCCTGTCGCGGGCCGGTTGTGACGGTATTTTCCCTCGTCGCGCCTTGCCAAGGGCGGTCGCGGCTCGCGTCCAACGGGGTCTCGGTGCGACGCGGCACTTTCACCACGGGCCGCTAGGGTTTGACACTCAGGAAGCGCCCTGGCTAGACTGAGTACACTGACGTGCATGGCCACCGACCAGCCGTGACTCGGCGCCGTCACAGATGACCAAGCGCCGTTCGTTCACCGAGACATCGACGGCACGTTCCAACTTCTATCGCGAGGAGCTGCTCAAGCACTGGCAGTGCCTCGAGCAGCAACGCGAGCACTACTCCGAAAAGGCGATGACCGATGTGGAGGCGGCACTCAGAAAGCTGATGCTCCATGTTGATCAGCTGTGCGCCGAGGAGCACGGCGATCAGCTCGTGAGTCAGCTCCTCCGCAAGATCGATGGTGTCACCCGCCTGTCGGCATGGTCGAACCAGAAGCCGACGCATTAGGTTCGCCAACCAGTCTTCTGACCCTCCCAGCTCTTCGTCAGCACGTTAACGCTATCGTCCGCGAGGGAATCGTCGGAGCGAGCGCCGCCGCGCTCGTGCGCCGCGCGCTCGATGACGCCGCGGTCGCCGAACGGCTCGGGTCCCGACGCCTCACGATCATCGCCGCCGGGAAGGCCGCGGCCACGATGGCGTCCGCCTTCGTGTCTACGAGTTCCGCGTCGACGCAGGGATTGGTCGCGTCGCCGCTGCCAGGGACACCGATCGCCGAGCTGGAATGGTTTGACGTCGGGCATCCGGTGCCGACGGCCGGGAGTGTCGCGGCTGGGCGCCGAGCTCTCGAGTTGGCGTCGAACATCGGCGGCGGTGAGACGTTGGTCGTGCTGTTGTCGGGAGGGGCCTCGGCTGGTCTGGCCGTCCCGGTCGAGGGGATGACGGTCGAGGACAAGGCCGGCACGACACGCGCGCTCCTGGAGGGTGGTGTCGCCATCGACGGGGTGAATTGTGTTCGGAAACACCTCTCCGCCATCAAAGGGGGACGACTCGCCGTTGCGGCCGACGGTCGTGTCGTCACCTTGGCGATATCCGATGTGGTCGACCCGGTCCCGGACGATCCCACCGTGATCGGGTCTGGACCGACGACGGCTGATCCAACCACGTTTGCCGACGCGATCGTCCACTGTCGGTCGGTGAGCGGACGTTCGTCCGTGCCGCCCTCCGCGCTGGCCGCCCTTGAGCGCGGCGTCCGGGGCGACCTCGAGGAAAGCCCGAAGCCGGGCGATGCCAGGTTGGACCCAACCGCATTCCACGTCATCGGGAGTCGTCTGGACGCCGTCGAGGCGGCAGCGCGCGCCGCGCGCCGCCGCGGCTTCGACGTTGCCATCATCGAAGAGCCGATCACCGGTGAAGCACGGGTCGCAGGCGACGCATACGTGAAATCGATTGCGCGACTGGCGCACGAACGGTCGCGTCCGCTGTGCGTGGTGTCGGCCGGCGAGACGACCGTGCGGGTCACCGGTCCCGGCCGTGGCGGTCGCAACCAGGAGTTCGCGCTCGCGGCGGCATTTGCGCTTGTTCGACGTTTTTCTGACGCCGTCGTGGCCAGCGTCGGTACCGACGGGATCGATGGTCCCACCGACGCCGCGGGAGCGGTGGTCGACACGATGACACCGAGCCGTGCGGTTGACGCCGGCCTCCATCGGCCGGAGAATTATCTGGCGGCGAACGATTCCTATCCGTTCTTCGAGGCCCTGGATGACCTCGTGCGAATCGGCCCCACCGATACCAATGTGGGGGATCTCCAGGTCGCGTTGATCGCCTAGTGGACCGTGTCACATAGGAGCCATTGGTGAAATTCACTCACGACCAGGTTCTTCAGACTGGAGGAATATCGCCGTCGATCGTCTCACGGAGTCTCAGGCGCTTCCCCCAGCCCCCCTGGCTCGCTCACTCGCGGGGCCCCAAACGCCCCACTCCGTTCGCTCGCCGTAGTCTGCAACGTCAAATCTCACTCGGTACGATCCAGGCGCGCACGTGCGCGCCCTCGCCGGCACGGAGCGGGGTAAAGGGGTCCCGGCGAGTGCCGGCGGCGGGGTTCGGGGCCGCAGGCCCCGTCTGACGAATGATGTTGACCGCCGACGAACTCCTCGACGCGATACGCCAGAAGCTCGACCATCCGGCCACGGTACGCGAGTTCCTCAAACGGCTAAAGCTGCCGCGCGAGCAACGCGCGACCCTGGGTCGGCGGTTGGCGGCACTTGTGGACCGAGGCGATCTGATCAAGATCCGCGGGAATCGTTACGGTCTGCCGGATCGGATGCATCTGATCACGGGACGGGTGCACGTGCACCCGCGAGGATTTGGCTTCGTCACGCCAGATCACCCGATCGACGGCCTCACCACGGATCTGTACATTGCTGGGTGCAATCTCAACCAGGCGATGCACGGGGACCGCGTCGTGGTGCGCGTGGAGCACCGTCGCGATCCGGGGCGCGCAGAAGGCCGGATAGTGCGGATCCTGGAGCGAGCGGCCGCGCGATTGGTCGGACGGTACGAATCTGACGACGCCGGCTTTGGCTACGTCGTGCCGTTCGATCGACGTCTGGTGATGGACTTGCACATCCCTCGGACCGACCGTGCGGACGCCGTGTCGGGCGACATGGTCGACGTCGAGATCACCCGCTTTCCGACCGCGACGCGGAATCCGATGGGGCGCGTCACCGAGGTGTTGGGGCGAATTGACGATCCGGGCGTCGATACGCAGCTCATTCTTCGGAAATACGGCATCCCGGATGCTCACGAACCGGAGGCGATCGAGGAGGCCCGACGGCTTGGCGGTGACGTCCGCCGGCGCGACCGGCGCGGGAGAACGGACTTTCGCGGGGTGAGGACCGTCACGATCGATGGCGAGACTGCCCGGGACTTCGATGACGCCATCACGCTCGAACAGCTCGCAAACGGACATTTCTGGCTTGGAGTGCACATTGCCGATGTGTCGCACTATGTCGTCGAGGGGAGCGCGCTCGATCGGGCGGCCTACGAGCGAGCTACGTCGGTGTACTTCCCCGACCATGCGGTGCACATGGTTCCGTCAGAGCTGTCTACGGGGCTCTGCAGTTTGAAACCAGGTGTCGATCGCCTCGTGCAATCGTGCCTGATGGAGATCGATGCGCAGGGTGTCGTGGTGCGTCACGAGATCCACGACGGCATCATTCACAGCGATGCGCGGATGACCTATACGGATGTCGATGCCATCTTGAGTCACGACGAGGCGCTCGCGCGTGTGACCTACGACGCGCTCGTCCCGTTGTTCGAGATGATGGCGGAGCTCTTTCGAGCGTTACAGGGTCGGCGGCAGCGCCGTGGATCCATCGACTTCGACTTGCCCGCCGCGCGGTTTCAGCTCGATGACGAAGGCGAGATCGAGGCGATCGTGCCCGACGCGCGCACGACGGCACATCGCCTCATCGAGGAGTTCATGCTCGTGGCGAACGAGACCGTCGCCGCCGAGCTCGGCCGGCGCGACGTCCCGTCGCTCTATCGGATTCACGAGCCGCCCGATCCGCTCAAGGTGGAGGAGTTCGAGGCCTTTGCCTCATCGCTCGGCTACAGTCTCGCGGCGCCGGCGAACGCGGTGACCCCGGGCCATTTTCAGCGGTTGCTCGAGCGCCTCAAGGGTGAACCGGAGGAGCGGCCGGTTGCGGCCCTCATGCTTCGGACGATGCAGCAGGCGCGGTACGACCCGGCGAACCAGGGTCACTTCGGATTGGCGGCGCCGGCGTACACCCATTTCACGTCGCCCATTCGGCGTTACCCAGACTTGGTCGTGCACCGGGCGCTCCGCGCGGCGCGGCGCGGTACGCTCTCGTCCGAGCAGCGCCGCGACTGGCTCGAGGATCTGCCGGAGGCGGCGCGTCACACCTCTGATCGCGAGCGGAGGGCCGAGGAGGCCGAACGCGAGCTGGTGCAATGGAAGAAGGTTCGGTTCATGGCCGATAAAGTCGGTGACGAATTCTCGGGCTACGTCACCGGCGTCACCGCGTTCGGTCTGTTCGTGGAGCTGGTCGAACAGTTCGTCGAGGGCCTCATTCACATTTCCAGTATGGCGGACGACTACTATCGATTCGTCGAGAGCCAGCACCTCCTCCAAGGAGAGAATTCAGGCAAAATCTATCGGCTGGGTGACTTGGTTCACGTGCAGCTCGTACGGGTCGATCGGGATCATCGGCAGCTCGAGCTTGGGCTGACGGAGGTCCTGGAATCTGTCCGTCTCGACGAGGACGGCCGCGCGCCGCGTTCGCGGCGCCGAACGAAGAACGCGGCGACGGGCGCTCGCCAGCCGCGTCGTGGACGTCCGCGACGGCGGTAGAACGCACATCATGCGATGATCCTGTCGTGAAGCACATCGTCGTCGGGACCGCCGGCCACATCGACCACGGGAAGAGCACGTTGGTCAAAGCGTTGACCGGGGTCGACCCTGATCGACTCAAGGAAGAAAAAGCACGGGGGATCACGATCGATCTCGGATTCGCTCGATACCAGCACGAGGAGACGGAGCTTGCGTTCGTCGATGTTCCGGGGCACGAGCGTTTCGTGCGGAACATGCTCGCGGGTGCGAGCGGGATCGACGGCGTCCTGATGGTGATTGCCGCCGACGAGTCGGTCATGCCGCAGACCCGAGAGCATTTGGATATCTGCCGGCTGCTTGGGGTCGCCGGTGGCATCGTGGCACTGACGAAGACCGATCTTGTCGACGACGAGACGGTGGAATTAGTGCGACTCGAAACGCAGGAGCTCGTGGCCGGATCGTTCCTCGAGGGAGCACCCGTGGTTCAGGTCTCGGCGCGGTCCGGCGCCGGTCTTTCGGGACTGCGAGACGCGCTGGCGAGGCTTGCGCGGACTGTCGTCGGACGACGGGACGATGGTGTGCCGCGCATTCCGATTGACCGCGCGTTCACCGTGAAGGGGTTTGGCACCGTGGTGACTGGTACGCAAGTGTCCGGTCGTATCGAACGGGAGACGGAGCTTGTGCTGTTGCCTTCGGATCGCCGGGTCAAGGTGCGTGGCGTGCAAGTGCACGGCGAGGTGCAGGCGGGCTCGCGTGCCGGGCAGCGCGTCGCGATTAACCTTTCCGGTGTCGAAGTCGAGGAGCTCCGTCGCGGCGATACGCTGACGACGCCGGGCGGGATGCGCGCCACGTCGCGGCTTGACAGCCGCATTACGCTGCTTCGCGGGGCGCGGGAGCTTAAGTACGGAGCGCGCGTACGCTTCCACCAGGGGACGACGGAGGTAATGGCACGTGTCGCGCTCGGCGGCGCATGCGACGAGCCGAGCGCCGGCATGCCGGTGTTCCCGTCGACGCTGGACCCCGGCGCGTCTGCGTTCGCCAGGCTTCACCTCGAGCGACCGACAGCCGTGACCCGAGGGGACCGATTCGTGCTCCGTACCTACTCACCGGCGCTCACGATTGCGGGCGGGGTCGTGCTCGACCCGAGCCCACCCCGTGGTCGTTTGCGTTCGGGCCTCGGCCGCGCCCGTTTGCGATGGCTTGACCGGGGTGACGAAGAGGCGGCGGCGACGATGGTGGCGGATGCCGGTGGCCACGGCGTCACGCCGAGGGAGCTGGTTCCCCGCGTTGGCCTGCCGCTCGAAGCGGTCACCCGGGTTGTGCAGCAGCTGGCCGATGACGAGGTCATTGCTCAGGTCGGAGAGCGCCTGGTCTCCGCGGAGCGCGTGGCGGATGCCAAGGAGGCGTTGGTCGCGGCGGTCTCCGCCTACCATCGATCGCATCCGCTCGAACCTGGATTGCCACGAGAGGAGGCGCGTGAACGGCTCGCCAGAATTTCCGGCGCCGACCTGTTTCAGCACGCCGTGAACAGGCTGGCTGAGGGCGGGACGCTCGTGGCCGACCGCTACCTCGCATTGTCGAGCCATCGGGTTGTCTTGTCAGACGACGAAGCGACGGTAAAGGCACGGTTGGCGACGCAGTTTCGGAACAGTGGATTGACCCCGCCCGATGCCGCACGCTGGGCCGCCGCCGAAGGCGTCTCGAAGGCGATGGTCGACCGAATGGTGACGCTGCTCGTCCGAGAGGGCGACCTCGAGCGGGTCGACACGCTGCTGTTTCACCGGGAGACGCTTGACCGGCTGAAGGCGGATGTGACCGCGCTCAAGAAAGGACGAGATGAGCCGGTACGGCTCGACGTGGCCGACTTCAAGGCACGTTTTGGGATCAGCAGAAAATACGCGATTCCGCTCCTCGAGTACCTGGACGGCGTTCGCGTGACGCGCCGCGTCGGCAAGGATCGAGTGGTTGTTTAGACCTGGCGTCCGGCCGCGGGCCGCCGGCGAATGTTAGAATTCGGCCGCGAGCAAACGGAGTGAGGCAGGGGGGGCCGCGAGTGAGCGAGCGAGAGGTCCCGGGGGAAGCGCCCCGAATCCTTTGACATGTGATTGAGGGGCGCTATTCTCCCAGTCTGAGATTAGACACACACGATGGCACAGCAGCAAGAGCGTCCGTGCTACACGGTCGGCGTATTCCAGGACGTCGCGTGGGCGTCACGCGGGTTGACGGCGTTGACGGGCGACGGGTTCGCGCCGGAGTCGTTGTCGATAGTGGCGCAGCAATCGCCGGACGTCAGCGCGCTACTCGAAAAGACGTTTGGCATCGGCGTCGACCAGGCGTCGGTCGAGATTTCAGGGCTGGGTGCCGCGGTTGCTCACGGACCGCTCGTCGGCGAGTTGCAGGGAGGCGACGACGCGCTCGGGCAGACCGGCGTCGCGGCGACGATGCGACGCGCTGGATTCCAGGCTCATGACGGATTCATCTTCGAGACACTCACCGCACGCGGCGGCGTGCTGGTCGCCATCGAAGGCGAGCCACGTGCGGCGGACGCCCTCGCGCTGCTCCACGCCTACGGTGGTGGAAATGCGGCGATCGGGGCCTGGAGAGGACGCGTCTAACCCTTCAGAGGACGTCTCGGCCTTCCACCTTGGCGGTCTCCTCGTCTTTCCGCGTGTGTCCGTAGGAACGACGGGCACCAGATTTGCAGTTGCCCATACGGTTCGTCGTTGGGCACAATAAGATTCGAGGGAGACACGACACTTGGGACACGGCCTTGGTCTCGGTCACATCCCGTTTCCGTCGTCGCATACGTCCTATACGCCGCCCGAGCGGCGTCGTAGGCGGAAAAGCGTCCGCGCCGCCGGTCCGCTGCGGCTGAAGCCGGCGCTCGCGGCGCGGGGCGCGAGCACGACGGGCGACACCAGAAGCACCGGCGGCGATGACGCGACCGGTCCGGCCGCGCTGTCGATCCTTCCCGACGATATCGCTCCGCTTGAGGTCCGGTTCCTGCTCGGCGCTTCCCAGGAGCGGATGAGCCGGTCGTTCGCCGCGGCCTTCGCGAGCCATATCGTGGTGGTCGGCATCGTCGCCTTCTTGATCAGTCTGGCTCCTGAGCGCGTGTTCGAAGTGGTGGAACGGAGTCGCGAGAACTATCCCGGCATCATCTGGATCCCGGAGGAAGGCCCCGGCGGTGGCGGCGGCGGGGGGGGGAACGAGTCGCTCGAGGTTCCCCGGATGGTCGAGCTCGAGGGGCCCGACGAAGCGGCGCTGAGCATTCCCGTCGAAGACCCTCCGGAGCTCGTGGAACCCGACCCCGAGCCCGAAGAGGAGCAGACGCTCGAGACACAAGAACTGACAATTTCGGCGTTGACGGTCGCATCATCGGTCGAGACCCGCGCCGGTGCCCTTGAAGGGTTGATGGCGGCGTCGATTCTCTCGCAAGGGAGTGGGGCCGGTGGCGGCGCGGGGACCGGGGAAGGGACCGGCATCGGACCTGGCCAAGGTGACGGGCTCGGGCCAGGCCAGGGGGGTGGCACCGGCGGCGGCGTCTATCGGCCTGGAAACGGCGTCAACCCGCCGAGCGTCCTGCGCGAGGTCAAACCGCAATACACGTCGGAGGCGATGCGAGCGCGGGTGCAGGGCACGGTGTGGCTCGACGTCGTCGTGCTGCCCGACGGCTCGGTGGGCGACATCACCGTTCGGAAATCGCTCGACAAGGTGTTCGGGTTGGACGACCAAGCGATCACGGCGGCCAGAGAGTGGTTGTTCGCGCCGGGGACCCGGTTCGGCGAACCGGTGGCCGTCTTGGTGACGTTGGAGCTCTTCTTCAACTTGCGGTAGCGCCGCGTGCGCGCCCGCGCACAAAAAAACGCCCGGAGGCGGGTACCCCCGGGCGTTCACAGATCGATTCGTGGAGCGAGCTAGTACATTCCGCCCATGCCGCCCGGGCCCATCCCAGGAGCGGCCATTTCCTTCTTGTCCTCCGGGATTTCCGAGACCAATACCTCGGTCGTCAGGAGGAGCGCGGCGATTGATCCGGCGTTCTGCAGGGCGGTGCGAACGACCTTTGTGGGGTCGATGACGCCCGCCTTCACGAGGTTTTCGTACTTTTCGCTCTGCGCGTTGAAGCCCTCGTCGTCCTTCTTCGCCTCGCGCACATTCTGGATGACGATCGAGCCTTCGAACCCGGCGTTCTGCGCGATCCACCGCATCGGCTCCTCAAGCGCCCGCTTGAGGATGTTGACGCCGATTTGCTGGTCGCCTTCGAGCGTTAATTTGTCCAATGCCCGCACGCCACGCAGCAACGCCACGCCGCCGCCCGGGACGATGCCCTCCTCGACCGCGGCCTTCGTCGCATGCATCGCGTCCTCGACCCGAGCCTTCTTTTCCTTCATCTCGGTCTCGGTCGCCGCACCGACTTTGATCACGGCGACGCCGCCGACCAGCTTGGCCAACCGCTCCTGAAGCTTCTCGCGGTCGTAGTCGGAGGTGGTCTCTTCGATCTGCGCACGGATCTGCTTCACGCGGCCCGAGATGGCCTCCTGCGTGCCGTCACCTTCGATAATCGTCGTGTTGTCCTTGTCGATGGTGACCTTCTTCGCCTTGCCGAGGTCCTCGACGCGGATGTTCTCGAGCTTTAAGCCGAGGTCTTCCGTAATCGCCTTGCCGTTGGTGAGGGTGGCGATGTCTTCGAGCATCGCCTTGCGGCGGTCGCCAAAACCCGGTGCCTTGACGGCCGCACCCTGGAGCGTCCCACGCAACTTGTTGACGACGAGCGTGGCGAGCGCCTCGCCTTCGATGTCCTCGGCAATGATCAGGAGCGGACGGCTCAGACGGGCGACCTGCTCGAGCAACGGCAGGAGGTCTTTCATCGAGCTGATCTTCTTCTCGTGAATCAGAATGATCGGGTTCTCGAGGACCGTCTCCATCCGTTCGGCGTCGGTCACAAAATACGGCGACAGATACCCGCGGTCGAACTGCATGCCTTCGACCACCTCGAGCTCGGTCTCGAGGGTGCGCGATTCCTCGACCGTGATGACCCCGTCCTTCCCGACCTTGTCCATCGCCTTGGCGATGATGGTACCGATCGTCGAGTCGTTGTTCGCCGAGATCATCCCGACCTGCGCGATCATGTCGCCGGCGACGTTCTTCGACATCGATCGCAGTTCATCCACGACCGCTTCGACTGCGGTCTCGATGCCGCGCTTGAGTTCCATCGGGTTCGCACCGGCGACGACGTTCTTCGCGCCTTCGCGGTAAATCGCTTGCGCCAGCACGGTGGCGGTGGTGGTGCCGTCGCCGGCGATGTCCGACGTCTTGCTCGCCACTTCGCGGACCATCTGGGCGCCCATATTCTCGAGCGGGTCCTTGAGGTCGATCTCTTTGGCGACGGTGACGCCGTCCTTCGTGATCGTGGGCGAACCAAATTTCTTGTCGAGGATCACGTTCCGGCCCTTCGGGCCAAGGGTCACCTTTACCGCGTTGGCGAGCTGGTTAACGCCCTCGATGATCATCCGTCGTGATTTCTCACCGTAAACAATCTGCTTGGCCATCTTCTTCGAACTCCAATCAGTGAAAATGCGTTGCGGTCGTGCTAGTCGCCGTCGATGACACCGAGGATCTCATCCTCACGCATGATGAGGAACTCCTCGCCATCCAGTTTGATCTCCTGACCGGAGTACTTGCCGAAGAGCACCGTGTCGCCCGCCTTGACGTCGAGGGGGGTGACGGTGCCGTCGTCCTTGATTTTTCCGTTGCCGGCCGCGATGACTTTGCCCTGTTGAGGCTTCTCTTTGGCGGTGTCTGGAATGATGATGCCGCCGACCTCTTGCTCGCCTTCTTCGATGCGCTCGACGATTATGCGGTCGTGTAGTGGTCGTACCTTGACAGCCATGAACCTTGTGCTCCCTTCGAATGGGTATGAGGCGAAAGTTACTTCCCGGATCTGCTCGTGAAGAGCCCCGGCGGGTCCGTCAGCAGTCCCATGCCGAGACTGCTAATTTAATCAGCCCGGGGGCGGGGCCGTCAAGCAACGCTCGGGACGGCGACGGCGGCGGTCCATCTGCGGTCAGCTTGTACGCTTCAGGCGGTAGGCGGCGATTTTTCGACTCAGGGTATTGCGGTGAATACCAAGCAGGGCAGCGGCGCGTCCGAGGTTTCCGTTCGACTTGTAAAGCGCGCGGCTGATGAAGCGCTTCTCGATTTCTCGGCGCGCGTCGTCGTACAGAATGCCTTTCGTCAACATCTCTTCAACCAAGCGGTTGAGTTGCTCCCGCACCCATCGCGTCCTTTCCGTTACGCGCAGCCTGCCTGGGGCCGCGTCCCTTCGACCGCTTAGACCAGTTCGCGGCCGGTCAACCGCCGATAGGCCTCGACATATTTCGCACGTGTATTTGTGATGACGTCTTCGGGAAGCTCCGGGACCGGCGGATTCCGACCCCACTTGATACGGTCAAGGTAGTCGCGCACGTACTGCTTGTCGAAGCTCGGCTGTGGACCACCGGCCGCGTATTCA
Source organism: Vicinamibacterales bacterium (assembly GCA_963662965.1). Taxonomy (GTDB): domain Bacteria; phylum Acidobacteriota; class Vicinamibacteria; order Vicinamibacterales; family UBA8438; genus DTWD01. The sequence continues at coordinate 4,407,782 of OY759970.1, forward strand.
GACGCCGGCCAGAAACGCGACGAGTCGGGCGTCAGCGCTTCATCGATGAGGACGACCTCGTCACGCCCGTTCTCGCTCACGATGCCGAACTCGAACTTCGTGTCGGCAACGATGATGCCGTGCGCCGCCGCGTGGGCGGCGCCATGCGCGTACAGCGCAAGCGTCAACTCACGGAGCCGCGACACCAGCTCCGCGCCGACGAGCCGTCCCGCCTCAGCCTCACTGATGTTGATGTCGTGACCGGTGTCGGCCTTGGTCGCTGGCGTGAAGATGGGCTCCGGAAGGTGGTCCGACTCCGTGAGGCCCTCGGGAAGCACGAGGCCGCATACCTGGCCGTTGCGCTGGTATTCCTTCCACCCCGACCCGGACAGGTAGCCGCGGGCGACGCACTCGATCGGGATGGGAGTGGTGCGCCGGACCAGCATCGATCGGCCGGAGAGCAGGTCGGCGTGCGGTCTGAGCGACTCGGGGTACCCCGCCGGGTCAATCGAGATCATGTGATTCGGCACGAGGTCCTTCGTGTGCGCAAACCAGAACGCCGAGAGTTGAGTCAGAACTTTCCCCTTGTCGGGGATCGCCGATCCGAGTACCAGGTCGTACGCTGAGATGCGGTCGGTCGCCACCATCAGCAGATACTCGTCGACTTCGTACATGTCGCGGACCTTGCCACGCCGATGTGCGACGACGCCGTCCAGCGCCGTTTCAAAGAGGGGGGGTGCAATCGACACTCGAAACCTCGCGAGTGAGCAAGGACGCATAGCTTACCGGCCCCGCTGAGCGACGGCAAGTGCGAAATGTAGTACGGTCGGTGTCGCATGCGTCACCGCATCGGCACGTTCCTCGCGTTCGTAGTCGCCCTTGCGTTGATGGTGTTCTTTTTGCGCAACGTCGAACTGGCTCGTGTCGCGAATGCGATCGCGTCGGCGCGACGCGACCTCCTCGTGCTCACGCTGCTCCTGGTGGCCGTCGGCTATCTCATCAGAGCGATTCGATGGCGTCACTTGCTCGCGCCGCTCGGACAGGTCGGACTTGGGAATGCGCTGCGAGCGACGGTGATCGGGTTTGCCGTCACATCGATCCTCCCGGGACGTGTCGGCGAGGTCCTACGGCCCTACGTGCTGGCCCGACGCGAGCAGCTGAGCGCGAGCGCGGTGTTGGCCACGGTCGTGGTCGAACGCATCCTCGACCTCGTCGCCCTGCTCGTGCTCTTCGGCGTGTCGGTGGTGGTCTTCGATCCGACGTTCGCCGTGACCGACGAGACACTTCTCGGCGCGTTGCGGGCCGGGGCATGGCTGGCGGCCGCCGGCGCGGTCGTTGCTCTCGCCGTCGCGTGCGTCGCCGCCGGACGTCCAGACCGAGTCGGACGCTTCGTGGGCCGCCTGGCCGTTCCGTTGTTGCAGGAGCGCGTCTCGATGGCGCTCGCGGCCAAGGCGCAGCTGTTCGCCACGGGACTCAGCGTGATGCGTCAGCCCGCGCCGTTGGCGCTCGCCATGGGCTGGTCAGTGGTCCTCTGGGTGACGATGGCCGCGGGTCTCTGGCTGGTCTCCGTCTCATTCGGCATCCAGATGCCACCGGCGGGCGCCAACGTCCTCCTCGTTCTGGTGGTCCTTGGGGTCCTCGTGCCAACACCGGGGGGAATCGGGGGCTATCATGCGGCATATCAGGTCGGCGCGATTGGGCTCTACGCGGCAACTGATGAAGCGGCGGTTGGAGCGGGATTGCTCTCGCACGCCCTGTCGTTTTTCCCGGTCGTCATCGTCGGGATCGTACTGATGGCCCAGGAGGGATTGCGCCTGAGTGGCATTTCCGATGTCGTCGGCTCCGGACGGACGGACGGGGCGACGTCTGAGGCTGCCGCGGGTGCGGTGCTCACCGCCAGCGTCGGGGAAGAGGGGAGGGTCGGGTGAAATGCCCGTTTTGCGGCCATCTCGATGACAAGGTGGTCGATTCCCGCGAAAGCAAAGAAGGAGAGGTCATCCGTCGGCGTCGCGAATGCGCCGACTGTGGACGGCGGTTCACCAGCTATGAGCGGATCGACGAGATTCCGTACATGGTGGTCAAGAAAGATGGAACGCGGGAACGGTTCGAGCGGCAGAAAGTCATCACCGGCATGTTGAAGGCATGTGAAAAGCGTCCGGTCAGCGTGGCGGCGCTAGAAGCGGTGGCCAATCGTGTCGAGGCGACCCTGCAAGAACGGCCTGACAAGGAGATCTCCGCGGAAGAGGTCGGTGCGTTCGTGATGGACGAACTCCGGACACTGGATAAGGTGGCGTATGTTCGATTCGCATCGGTCTACCGTCACTTCCGAGACATCGGCGAATTCATGACCGAGCTCAAGGGTCTGCTCGACTCGAAGGGGTAGCGTTGTTCACCCAGCCGGTGCGCGTTGCCGTGATTCTCGCCGCAGTGTTGTGCGCGGTGTCGGTCATCGGGGCCGCATCGGAAGTCCTGCGAGTGTCTGCGCTCACGCGTTCCGGGCGGCTGCTGGTGTCGTTTGAGCTCGAAGGGGCGTTCACCGGAGAGTTGCGTGACACGATTCAGAGCGGGTTACAGACGACCTTTACCTACGATGTGGCCTTGCGGCAGGAAGCCGCGTTCTGGCCCGACAATACGGTCGGGACCGTTACGCTCGAGGCGAGCGTTCGGTTCGACAGTTTAACCGAGCAGTACGCCGTCGTTCGGACCCTCGACGGACGAGTCGAGGACACGGTTATTCTCGAAAACGAGCCGTCCGTACGGCAGTACTTGACGCGGTTCGAGCGACTTCCGCTGTTCAGCACGACGGCGCTGCGGCCGAACCGCGCCTACCGGGTGCGAGTGAGCGTAGCGACACGACCGCGTAGCGGCTGGTTTGTCTGGCCGTGGGAGCAGGCTGCGGCCTCTGGGTTCGCGCGGTTTACCTTTTTGCCGTAGGGACTCTCAGCCCGGGCGCCGCCGCCGGAATCGAGTATGACATCTCGACACCGGTCGATCGTGCAGACTGACGAATCGAATCCGCCAGAGGTGCGCCCACTGCGGGATAGCCCGCAGTTCGTGCTGGTCGGGATCGGTCTGTTTCTCGCCGCGCTCGTCGGCCTCCTCCGAGTCGCCGGCCGTTCCACGGAGCTGGCGCCGGACTATCTCGCCGAGGTCGTGCTCTACGCGTTGTCAGCGGCGTGTCTCACCATGCTGGTGGTCCTCGGGTTCGTCCTCGCGCGCAATATCGTGAAGCTGTGGGTCGAGCGGCGTCGCGCCGCACCGTTTGCCAGGTTTCGAGCGAAGCTCGTGGCGGCGCTCCTCGGAATGACGTTGATTCCCGCCGTCCTCGTGCTGCTGGTGGGGAGTGAGCTGATTCGCAATAGCGCGGAGCGCTGGTTTTCCGCGCCGGTCGACGACGTGCTGACGTCGGCGAACGAGATCGCGCGGGACTACTACCGAGAGCGCGAACAGGCGGTCTCGGAACAGGCGCGCGACATCGCAGAACGTCTGGGCTCGATCGACCTCACGCCCGACAGCGTGACCGCCATTCGCGCAATCGTGGAGCGCGAAGTCACCGGCGGCGCGGTTGGCGTCGTCGACGTGTATCGCGTCGAGGCGGACAACGATCGGGAACGACTGAGGGTCGAGCCGCTCGTGGAAGTGGCATCGTCGACGGTCCCGCAAGGGTACGCTCGAGCGGCGGCGGAGCGGATTGCCGCTCAGGTTGCCGCCGGTCGAGGCGATTCGCGCCGTGTGGAACCGATGGGTGATGGCGACGAGATGGTGCGGGCGGCGGCCCTCATTGCGGGGGGCAACGGGGACACGGTCGGCGTCGTCGTCGCCAGCGGCGCATTGGGCGGCGACGTGGCATTCCACGCGCGTCGGATCAGCGGTGCGTACGAGTCGTATCGACAGCTTCGCGCGCTTCGACGTCCATTGGCCGGCGTCTACCTGTCGTTCTTCGTCATGATCACGCTGATGATCCTGTTGAGTGCCACCTGGCTCGGTGTCTATGTCGCGCGTCGCATCACTCGGCCCGTGCAGCTTCTCGCCGCTGGCGCGCGCGAAATTGGTGCGGGGCGCCTTGACCACCGCATCCAGCCGGAAAGTCGAGACGAGTTCGGGTCGCTCGTTGAGGCGTTCAACTCGATGGCCGGCGAATTGTCGATCAGCCAGCGAAAGCTGGAGCGGTCACGACGCGACCTCGAGCACAAGAACCTCGAGAGTGACCGGCGGCGGCGCTACATCGAAACCATTCTTGAGCGTATCGCCACCGGTGTCGTCTCGGTTGATGCCGACGGGCGTTTGAGCACCGTGAATAGCGCCGCATCCCGGCTGCTCGGACTCGACCCAGAGGCGGGGGGGCGACCGGCGTCGGAGGTGTTCGAGCGGGCGGACCTCGCGCCGCTCGCCGTTATCCTGCGAAACGCGGCCCAGCGTGGCGGGCTCCCATCCGGTGGCGCCGAAGAGGTGGCGATGACCCGGGACGGGCGCGAGCTCCATCTGGCCGTGGCGGCGACCGTGCTGCCCAGTGACGCCGATGCCATGGGCGGTACCGTCATGGTGTTCGACGATGTCACGCCGTTGATCCGGGCGGAGCGGGTGTCGACGTGGCGCGACGTGGCGAGGCGTCTGGCGCACGAGATCAAGAATCCACTGACACCGATTCAGCTCTGTGCGGAACGCATTGGCCGACATTTCGGCGGGTCGCCAGAGGGGACCCGGGCGCTCGTGGACGAATGCACGACGACCATCGTGGGAGAGGTGGAGGCGCTCAAAGGGCTGGTGGACGAGTTCTCGCAGTTCGCCCGGATGCCGGCTCCGCGGACCGTCACGTCTAGCCTCAACGGTATCCTGGCCGAAGCGCTGTCGATCTACGATGGCCTCTTTCGGGATATCACCGTGACGCGGTCGTTCGGGGACCTCCCGTCACTTCAGCTCGACCCAGAGCAAATTCGGCGTCTGGTCGTCAACCTGGTCGACAACGCTGCCGACGCCATTGGGAGCCAGGCGGGACACGGGACAAACGGGCACGGCGGCGTCATTGCGATTGGTACAGAGCACGATGGCGCTGTTGGCGTCGTGCGGTTGACGGTCTGCGACGACGGCCCTGGGGTCCCGAGCGTGGATCGCGAGAAACTGTTCATGCCGTACTTCTCCACGAAGCGCCGGGGGAGTGGTCTCGGGCTGGCTATCGTGCGTCGCATCGTCGTCGAGCATGGTGGGAGCATCGGGATCGGGGACAACGTGCCGGCCGGGACACGGGTCACGGTGGAGTTGCCGTGTCATGCGGCTTCGGGCCGCGGCGAGTGACATGAAGGCGACGTTTCTCATTGTAGACGACGAGGCAGGCGTGCGGTCGGCGCTCACCGGTGTTCTCCACGACGAGGGGTACACCGTTGACGCCGTGGAGTCGGGCGAGGCGTGCCTCGACCGCGTCTCGAGGCGTGCCTACGATGTCATCATGCTCGACATTTGGCTGCCCGGCATCGACGGGCTCGCGACGTTGGAGAAGCTTCGGGAGCGACGGGTCGATGCGCAGGTCATTGTCATCTCCGGACATGGCAACATCGAGTCGGCGGTACGGGCCATCAAGATGGGAGCGTTCGACTTCGTGGAGAAGCCGCTGTCACTCGACAAGACACTGCTGGTCGCGCGTAACGCTGTCCGGCAGCGCAGGCTTGAGGCGGAGAACCGGGCGCTGCGGGAGCATGTGGACCGGCGCTTCACGATGGTCGGCGAAAGCCGAGTGATGAGTCAGCTCCGCGAGCAGATTGCCATGGCGGCGCCGACGAACGGCCGGGTGTTGGTCTTTGGCGAGAACGGCACCGGGAAAGAGCTCGTTGCGCGCAGCGTGCATGCGCTCAGCCGGCGGGCGGGCGGAGCGTTCGTCGAGGTGAACTGCGCGGCGATTCCTGAAGAGCTCATTGAGAGCGAGTTGTTCGGGTACGCACGGGGCGCGTTCACTGGCGCGGTGTCCGACCGTCAAGGGAAGTTCGAAATGGCGGATGGCGGCACGATCTTCCTCGACGAAGTAGCCGACATGAGTCTCAAGACGCAGTCCAAGGTGCTTCGGGTGCTGCAAGAGCAGGTCGTGCAGCCGCTCGGTGGGCGCGGCGGTGTCTCCGTGGACGTGCGCGTCTTGGCGGCCACGAACAAAGACTTGCTCACGGAGATCGCAGAAGGACGTTTTCGAGACGACCTGTTCTTTCGGCTTAACGTGATCCCGGTCTTTACGCCGCCGCTCCGCGAGCGACGGGACGACATCCCGTTACTCGCGAAGCATTTCCTGACGGAGTTTGCACGCGAGTACGGCCATCGGGCCAAGCGTCTGGATGACGCCGCGCTCGCCGTGCTTCGCGCCCACACCTGGCCGGGGAACGTGCGTGAGCTGCGCAATGTGCTCGAACGATTGGCGATCATGGTGCCGGGCGAGGCGATCGGGGCGCACGACCTGAGCTTTCTGGTGGGGTCAGCCGCGGCGGGCGACGGCGAAACGTCGGACATCACGCTGCCGCTTCACGATGCCCGGGACCGGTTCGAGCGTGAGTACATTGTTCGCGCGCTCGCGGCGCATCGCGGCAACATTTCGCGAGCGGCCGAGGCGTTGCACGTGGAGCGGAGCAACCTGTACCGCAAGATGCGCGCCTTCGGTATCACGGCGTCACGGAAGACGACCGGCGACGGCGCAGCTCCCACCGCGCGAGCCGCGCCTCCAGTATCTGATCCGGCCGGATGAGGTCGCGGACGGCGGTGCCCTCTGCATGGCCGGTGACCGCATCGGCCGGAATCAGGCCCACCAGTTCGCTTCCGGCGACATCGACGCCCTTCGTCGCTGCCTCGCGTGCGACAGAAGCGATGACTTGTGCCAGTGGCGTTCGCCGGTAGTCGGTGAGGTTCATCGATACCTGGACGCCGTGATGTCCCGCATGTGACACACGAACACCGAGCGCCTTTACCGCCGGGAGTCCGCCGGTGCTGGTCCGCACCCGCCGGGCGATGTGCCGTGCGAGGTCCAGGTCATCCGACGAGAGATTCACGTTGAACGCGATGAGCGGGCCGCGTGCCCCGACGACGCACGCGCCGGCCGACGGATGCGGGCGGGCGGGTCCGTAGTCTGGCGTCCAGGCGTCGTCGACGAGTTTCGTCGCGAGCGATTCGAATCCGCCACGTCGGATCTGCTCGAGGTAGCGGCGGTGCGGGGCGGACGCCGCCGCTTCGTACAGGTACACTGGGACGTCGAAGCGTTCCGCCACCGCAGCTCCGGTCCTCTGGGCCAGGTCGATGCAGGCCCCCATCGGCGTCGTACCCAGCGGAACCAGCGGAACGACGTCCACGGCGCCAAGACGGGGATGCACGCCGTCGTGCTCGCGAAGATCGATGTGCCGGACCGCCACCTGAAACAATCGCAGCACGGCTTCGTAAATCGCATCCGCGTCGCCCGCGAAGGTGATGACGGAGCGATGATGAGAAGGGTCAGACGAGTGGTCGAGCAGACACACGCCACTGATTGCCTCGACGGCGTCAACGACGGCGCGGACGACGTGCTCGCGTCGGCCCTCGCTGATGTTGGGGATCGCTTCAATCATCGGACGGCAGGACGCGTCTAATTGACGGTGTTTCGGCTTTCCCCCATAATCGCATCACTTCGCGTTCGCGCTACGCGATTTTGGAGTCCGTGTTGAAAGTCGCGCTGCATTCGACCGGCGATGCATCCGGACAAGGCCTGCGTTTCGACCACGTGAAATGGGGTTGCATACTCCCGGTATGCTCCCTCGTCACGCCCGGCGTTGGCCCGCCGCGACCTCGACCTGGCGGGGTCTCGGTGCAACGCGCAACTTTCAACACGGACTCCTAATGGTCGACCCGCTGCACGAGAAGGCGACGTCGTCGGACTCTGAAGCCGAAGCGAGCGTCGATCTTGATGTCAAGGTCGAGCAACTCCTTCTCGCCGGCCTCGACCACTACTTTCAGGAAGAGTACGACCGGGCGATTGATCTCTGGGGCCGTGTCCTGTTCTTGGACCGACAACACGCACGTGCTCGAGCGTACATCGAACGGGCCCGGGCCGCCGCGGCGGAGCGGATCCGCGAATCTGAGGAACTGCTACACATCGGTACCGAAGCCTTCAAGCGGGGCAACGCCGACGAAGCTCGGGCCCTGCTCAATTCGGCGGCGGCGCGAGGTCGCGACGAAGCGCTGCCGATGCTCGATCGGCTCACGCGATTGGAGACGGCCGCCGGACGTCCGGACTCGCCATCGTTGCGAATGCGCAGCGGACGAGTGATGTCACGGGAGTCGACATTGGCACCCACGGTCGAGCGCAGCGCCAACCAGGTGCGCCACGTGCGGATGGTTCCGCTGGTAGTGCTGGTCGTCGCCTTGCTCGCTGGGGCGTATGTGGCGCTGTCATGGGATCGGATCGAGGCGTTGTGGTTCGTCGATCCGTCGCCTCGGGCGGTCGGTCCCGTGCCCGTCTGGCAGGGGACGTTGCCGGTTCCCTCGCAGGCAGTGCTCCGCTTCGAGCGTGCGCAGCGACTGGTGGCGGCGGGAGAAACGCGCGCGGCGCTCGCACTGCTGCGCGGCATCGAGTCGGGTGACCCGCGGCGCGCTGATGCGGACGATCTCAGTGCCACGATTCAGTCCAGTCTGCTCGGTTTGGAAGACGCGAATGGCGCCGAGTCGCTGCTGTTAGCGCCGCGATGACCTGTCCGCGCTGCGGTGTGTCGGGTATCAGCAGCACCGTGTGTCCCGGTTGCGGCAATGTGCTCGGCGTGCCCGCCTCTTCCAATCCACGGTCACGGCTCGACGAGCCGACGCCGCCGACGCCGTCGGGACCCTTGGCAGACTTTGCGCTCATGGGTGCCAGCGTGGACGCGGCACTGGCGGCCGCGCCATCACCAGAGCTCACGGTGAGCGATGGTGCCGTCCGCTCGGAACTGCCGCTCTTTCCCGCCGCCGCGTCGGTCGGCCCGGCGCCCCCACCCCGCCGTGGACGGTCCCCGTCACGCCGTACGAGTGCTCGCCCGCTCGGTGTGCGGCGCCAGACACCGCCGGTGCCGCGGCTCAGGCCACGTCGTGAACCGCAGACCACGCGTTCGATGGCACTGGAGTTCGAAGATGCTGGCGAGGCGGCGTCCAACCGGCTGGGGTCGGGTGGCGCTGGCCTTGCTTCAGCATCGCTGGCGCGTCGCTTGGGAGCTGCGGTCGTCGACCTCGGCATCGTCGGCGTCATCGACGTCGGGGTGCTCGTCCTCACCACCCGGCTCGCCGGTTTGTCGATGGAATACGCGAGGGTGCTTCCACTGGCCCCGTTGGTCGGGTTTCTCGCGTTGCTCAACGGTGGCTATGTCGTGGCGCTGACGGCGCTTGGTGGCCAGACGATTGGCAAGATGATGTTCGGCATCCGTGTGGTCGGGAAGGACGGCGTACCGGCGTCGTTTCGGGAGGCACTTGTTCGGAGCGCGGCGTCTGTGGTCTCCGTCCTGCCGCTCGGTCTCGGATTCGTTGGTGCACTATTTGGCGACGGACGCGCCCTTCACGATGTCGCGGCGGAGACCAACGTCGTACGTCGGTAGTCCTTTCATTCCCGATGCGTAGCGTCGCGCGCTTCGTCTGGACCGTTGGGTACAGTGGCCTCGTTCCGGTGGCCCCGGGTACTGCGGGCTCACTCGTGGGGCTAGGCCTCGTGATGCTCGCTCGAGCCGCGGAACAGCCATGGCTTGAGCCGCTGGGCCTCCTAGCGGTGCTTGCCGTCGGGGTGTGGGCGGCCGGGGTGGCGGAGCGACACTATGGTCGTGAAGACCCCGGCGCCGTCGTCATCGACGAGGTGGCCGGCATGAGCGTGACGTTGCTCGGGATTCCAGTTGGTTGGGGCGGGGCCGTTCTCGGGTTTCTTGCGTTCCGGCTGTTCGACATCGTGAAGCCATTTCCCGCGCGATCTGCCGAACGTCTGCCTGGGGGGTGGGGTGTGATGGCGGACGACGTCGTCGCCGGCGTCTATGCCTATGCGACGATGCGAGTGCTCGCGTTGCTCGTTCCATCGGTCGTGCTCTGAATGACGCCGAAGCCGAAGCCGCGACGTACGCCCCCCGACGCCGGGCCGACCACAGCGGTGATCATCGCGGTCGGGTCGGAGTTCTTGACGCCACACAAGATCGATACGAACTCCCTCTTTCTCACGGAGCAGCTAAACGCGGTCGGGATCACCGTCGGGCAAAAAATGGTCGTGGCCGATGACGCGGAGCGACTTGCCGCTGCGCTTCGGTACGGGATGACTGCCGCACCTTTGGTGGTCGTCACCGGTGGCCTTGGACCGACCGACGACGACGTGACCCGTGATGTCGTGGCGTCTGTGCTTGGTCGCTCGCTCGCGGTCGACAGCGCGATCGTGGAGGGGATTCGAGCACGGTTTGCGTCTCGAGGCGTGGTCATGCCGGAAGTCAACCGCCGGCAAGCGGAGGTACCGCGCGGCGCCGAGGTCATTGAGAACCCGCGGGGTACGGCGCCCGGTCTCTGGATGCACGAAGCGTCGGCGACCATCGTGCTCCTGCCAGGCCCACCTCGCGAATTGCGGCCGATGTTCGAACACATTGTGGCCGAGCGGTTAGCCGGCGTGGCGGGTGGGCGTCGCGTCTACCGCCGTGTCGTACGGACGACCGGACAAACCGAATCGCACATCGATGAGCGCGTGAAGCCGGTGTACCGCCTATGGCGCGCGCGCGCGATGCCGATTGACACGACCATTCTCGCTTCGCTTGGTCAGATCGATCTGCATCTGTCGTTGGTGAGCGCGAATCGGGTGGAGGCGCATGCGGCGCTCGATGCCGCTGTGGCCGAGCTTCGGACGCAGCTCGGGTCGCTCGTCGTGAGTACCGATGGCCGGTCGCTCCCGGCGGTCGTCGGAGAGCTACTGACGGAGCGGCGCGCCACGCTGAGCGTGGCCGAGTCATGTACCGGGGGTCTCATTACTTCGAGGCTGACGGATGTGGCCGGGAGCTCCACGTACGTGCGTGGTGGCTGGACCGTGTACAGCAATGCCGCCAAGGTCGCTCTGCTCGGGGTCGATCCTGACCTCATCGACGCATACGGAGCTGTGAGTGAACCGGTGGCGGAAGCGATGGCACAGGGGGCCCAAACGAAACTCGATGTCGATTTCGGCTTGAGCGTCACCGGGATCGCGGGCCCGGGCGGAGGTACGCCAGAGAAGCCGGTTGGCACGGTCTGTCTTGCCTTAGCCGGCCGGACCGGCAGCTCGCGGGTGCGCCGACTGGCGTTGCCAGGCGACCGCGAGCGGGTCAAGTTCCAAGCGTCCCAAGCGGCGCTCGATCTCCTTCGTCGGGCGCTCCTGCGGACCGGGTGAGACTGATCAGGCCGCGCACGGCGCGCCCCGGCGGCACGGAGTGGGGCAATGGGGTCCCACGAGTGCCGCCGGCGGGGTGCGGGGCCGTAGGCCCCGTCTAAAATTAGTCCCCGTCTATGGTCGAATGCGACTCTTTTTTGCCGTCGTTCCGGATGAGGCGGCTTGCCACGACGTAACCGCGGTCGCGGACTTACTGCGGCGTGATCCGGAGCTCCGTCGGGCGCCGATCGCATGGGTGGCCGACGATCACTTTCATGTCACGTTGGCTTTCTTCGGCGAAGTGACGGCCGACCGCGTCTCCGGCCTCCTCGAGCTGGCATCGAGACCGTTTCCGCAGCCACCGGTCTGTGTGGAGCTTGTATCGGTCGGTGTCTTCCCGCCGCGCGGTGCGGGCCGCGTCGTCTGGTTAGGACCGTCAGCCGCGAGTGGTCGGATGCTCATGCGGCTGCATCATGCGCTCTGGCAGCGGCTCGACGCGCACGGATGGCGCGATGCGCCAACGCGATTTCATCCGCACGTGACGCTGGGACGGGTTCGTCGCTTCGGTCGCGTTGCGGGCCTCCGTTTGGCGGTGGCGAGGATGTCGCCACCACCGGTGTCGTGGACGGCGAGACAGGTGACACTCTACGAAAGCCGGCTATCGTCCGGCGGTGCTTCGTATCACGTGGTGACGCAGGCGCCACTCAGCGGCGCGTAGCTCCTCAGACCAGCCTTGAGTCAGGGCGCGCACGGCGCGCGCCCCCGGCAGCACGGAGTGGGGCAATGGCCCCCCCCACGAGTGCCGCCGGCAGGGTTCGGGGCCGCATGCCCCGCCTAGAGAGGATGGGGCATACTGCATACGACGACATGATGGCTGGCGTAGCACTCGCAGTCGCCTATTTACTGGGGGCGATTCCGTTTGCGTTGCTGTTGGCGCGGCGGGTCGCCGGGACCGATGTCCGTCACACCGGGAGCGGAAACATCGGCGCTGCGAACGTGCTTCGCACCACGCGACCGGCCATCGGTGTCAGTGTGTTGGCGCTCGACATCGGGAAAGGAGCCGCGGCGGTGACACTCGCGGCGTGGATCGGTGGCGGCGAAGGCGTGTCCGCGGCCGCCGCCGCTGTTGCCGTCGTCGGCCACCTGTTTCCCGTCTGCCTCGGGTTTCGCGGCGGCAAGGGAGTCGCGACGGCGGGAGGGGCCTTCGCCGTGCTATCGCCGGTACCAACGACGATTGCCGTCGCGTCGTTCGCCGCCGTGGTCGCGATCACACGGCACGTGTCGCTGGGTTCGATCATTGCGGCGGTCATGCTCCCCCCGCTGGTGTTCTTTCTCGGCGGCGCCGCCGCGACGGTGAACGCCGCGCTGGTGGCCGCCGCGCTGATTGTCTTCCGGCAGCGGCCCAATGTGTCCAGGCTGTTGTCGGGAACCGAGCGACGTTTCACTTTGCGGGGAGCGGCACGGCGTCAGCGCGCGACATGAGCGAATCGACGTCAGGACACATCGCGGTCCTCGGATGCGGCGGCTGGGGAACGGCACTCGCGGTACATCTCGCGGGCGCCGGCCAGACTGTGCAATTGTGGGGGCGCGACCGCGCGCTCGTCGAGCGTTTAGCCTTGAGTGGCACGAATGAGGTGTACCTGCCCGAGGTGGCGTTGCCGGCCTCGCTCCAACCGACGGCGGACCTCGACACCGCACTGCGCGAGGCGAGCTACGTCGTGGTGGCCGTGCCGTCGCATGGCACACGTGAAACGATGCATCGCGCGGCGTGCCATCTCCGACCTCATGCCACGATTGTCAGCGCGGTCAAGGGAATTGAGGAGTCTACGCTGCTACGCATGTCGGAGGTCATCATCCAGGAAGTCGGCACGTCCCGGGCGGTCACCGTGCTGTCTGGACCGAGCTTCGCCGTAGAGGTGGCCCGAGGCGCCCCGACCGCGGTGGTGGTGGCCGGCGACGATTCCGACGTCGTGGGTGCGCTCCAGCACGACTTCCGCTCTGGGACCCTCCGTTTGTACGGCAGTGACGACGTGATCGGCGTCGAGATCGGAGGGGCGCTCAAGAACGTGATCGCCATCGCCGCGGGCGTGGTGGAGGCACTCGGTCTCGGTCACAACGCGCTCGCGGCCATCATCACGCGGGGCCTCGCAGAGATCTCCAGACTCGCCTGTGCGCTGGGGGGACGGCGAGACACCCTGGCCGGATTGAGCGGGTTGGGCGACCTCGTGCTGACGTGTACGGGCGCGCTGAGCCGGAACCGTAGAGTGGGCATCGAGCTTGGCAAGGGTCGGTCGCTGGATGAGGTGCTGGCCGGGATGCGAACCGTGGCCGAAGGAGTTCGCACGACGCACGCTGCCCTTGAGCTCGGAAGAAGTCACGGCACGGAGCTTCCGATCACGGCGCAAATGGCAGAGGTGCTGGCCGGGCGCAAGACCCCACGCGCGGCCGGCGAGGAGTTAATGCTGCGCCGGCAGCGGTCGGAGGTCGATGGGTGAGCCTCATTGGTCGCCTACGCGATGGGCTGCGCCGGACCGCGCAGGAATGGACGAATCGGCTCGATGCGATCACCGCACCGATGTCGTCTGCCGGAGGTCCAGTCGAGCCTGATGCCGCGACGCTCGACGCGCTCGAAGAGCTGCTGATTGAGGCCGACGTCGGGGTGACGGCCGCCGACCGCATCGTCACGCGGATTCGTGAGGCCAACGGCGACCAACCCGGCGGCGGCCTGCGGTCTCGCGTCAAGACGGAAGTCTTGCGGATTCTGGCTGAGCCGACGCGGCCGGCTGAGGACATCCCGCCTCCGCGGGTTGTCCTGGTGGTCGGCGTCAATGGTACCGGGAAGACGACGACTGTCGGGAAGCTCGCACATCGTTGGCGCACCGAGGGGCAGGTGCCGCTGATCTGCGCCGCCGACACCTTCCGGGCGGCGGCCGTCGAGCAGGTCGAGGCATGGGCGACGCGGGCGTCGGTCGATATCGTACGCGGCCGGTCCGGCGCCGACCCGGCGGCGGTCGTGTTCGACGCGGTGCAGGCCGGACGGGCTCGCAAACGCGACGTCGTGATCGTCGACACCGCCGGTCGCCTGCACACCCGCGCCGACCTGATGAGCGAGCTCGATAAGATCAGGCGAGTCGTCGCCCGTGAGGTGCCAGGTGCTCCGCATGAGGTGCTCTTGGTCATGGATGCTACGGTTGGGCAGAACGGATTGTCGCAGGCGCGACGATTTCTCGAGGTCGCTGGGGTGTCCGGGATTGTGTTAACCAAGCTCGACGGAACCGCCAGAGGCGGTGTCGCGGTGGCGATCGCGGGTGAGCTCGGGCTGCCGATTCGCTACGTTGGCGTCGGCGAGGGGATCGAGGATCTGCTGCCGTTCTCGCCGGAGAGCTACGTCGAGGCACTGTTCGAGTGACGCGAGTAAGCATCGTGCAGACATCCGATGACGGACACATGCAGCAGGCGCTACGGCTGGCCGGCGAGGGGCGTGGGCTGACGAGCCCCAACCCGATGGTGGGCGCGGTCGTGGTCGCTTCGGATGGCACTGTCGTCGGTACCGGCCATCACGAACAGGCCGGTGGAGCGCATGCCGAAGTGCGCGCACTCGATGCGGCGGGGGTGCGGTCGGTCGGGGGCACGTTGTACTGCACACTCGAGCCGTGTTGTCATCACGGGCGGACAGGTCCCTGCGTCGAGCGGATTGTCGACGCGGGCATCGCGCGGGTCGTGGTGGCGATGATCGATCCCAACCCTCGAGTCGACGGACGTGGTGTCGAGCATCTCCGTCAGCATGAGGTCGAGGTCGAGGTGGGCCTGTACTCCGATGAGGCGTCTCGACTGAACGCCCCGTTCATGACCTGGATCGCCGAGCGACGGCCGTTCGTCACGATGAAGGTCGCGGTGAGCCTCGACGGATACATCGCTGGGCGGGTTGGCGAACGAACGGTGCTCACGTCCGCGGCGGCCGATACGGTGGTGCATCGGCTTCGCGCGGAGGTTGATGGCATTGCGGTCGGGTCGAACACGGTCCTCGTCGATGACCCGCTGCTCACGGCGCGCGGGGTGGTCCGCCGTCGTCCGCTGACCCGTGTGATCTTCGACCGTCGTCTCCGGATTCCCCCGACGGCGCGCCTGTTCGGTACGCTGGAGGCGGGGCCAGTTGTCGTCGTGACGACTGATCGCGTGCGTGAACGTTGTCCCGATCGGGTCACGGCGCTCCGCGACGCCGGGGCAGACGTGGAATCGGTGCCGAGCCCCGGCGCGATCGGCGATGTGCTCGAGCGACTGGGCGCGTTGGGAATGACCCATATGGTGGTGGAGGGTGGGCGGCGTGTTCACGATGCGCTGTGGCAAGGTGGATTCGTCGACCACGTGCAAATGTTCGTGGCACCGGTCGCGCTGGGAGCGGGCGGCGTGACCTGGCTGGATCGGGGGCGGGTGGTCGCGGAGCTTGAGAGGTTCGGCGTGACCGCGTGCGGCCCTGATCTGCTCTTGGAGGGCGATGTTC
The DNA here is from genome assembly GCA_963662965.1 of Vicinamibacterales bacterium. Lineage (GTDB taxonomy): Bacteria > Acidobacteriota > Vicinamibacteria > Vicinamibacterales > UBA8438 > DTWD01. Next base: position 4,423,582 of record OY759970.1, read on the forward strand.
ACCGGACTCATTGAGGCGGTCGGCGCGGTGGCGGAGATCCGCACACTGCCTGCAGGTCTCCGGCTTCGGATCTCGACCGACTTGGCAGGTGAGCTGCGCATCGGTGACAGCCTCGCCGTGAACGGCGTGTGCCTGACTTCCGTGCTGGTTGATGCGCAGGAGTTTCACGCCGATGTGTCACCGGAGACGGTACGGATGACCTCGCTGGGGGCGCTCAGCGTCGGCGCCCCGGTGAATCTCGAGCGTCCGTTGTTATCCACTAGCCGACTCGGTGGACACTTCGTCCAAGGACACGTCGACGCGGTCGGCACGATCGAGGAGATTCGGCGGGACATCGAGTTTTGGTGGGTGACCGTCCGGCATCCAGACGAGATCGGGCGCTACATCGTGCGGAAGGGCTCGATCGCGGTTGACGGGATCAGCCTGACCGTCGCTGGCCTCGGCGCTGACCGGTTCGACGTGCAGATCGTGCCGTTCACCTGGGAGCACACACATTTGCACACGCGGTCGGTAAACGATCCTGTCAATCTGGAGTGCGATATCATCGGAAAGTACGTTGCGCGAGCGGTCGAGGCGAACACAGGCCACTAGCACACTCGATGGCCGCGTATTTCAACATGGGAACAGGGATGACGAGTAAGCGATTGCGGAAACCCGGCGAAGCGCGCTCGAAGCACCGTCGCATTGATGGGTTCGATACCGTCGAGGCGGCGATTGTGGCGTTTCAGGCGGGCCAGATGGTGATCGTGGTCGATGACGAAGACCGCGAGAACGAAGGCGATTTGACGATTGCGGCTGAGAAGGTCACGCCCGAGGCGATCAACTTCATGGCGCGGTACGGACGTGGTCTCATCTGTCTTTCGATGACCGGGCAGCGGCTCGATGAGCTCGATATCCCCATGATCGTGAACGAGAACACTTCACGCTTCGAGACGGCGTTTGCGGTCCCGATTGACGCGAAGCATGTCACCACGACGGGTATCTCCACCGCCGACCGAGCGGCGACGATTCAGGTGGCCATCGATCCCGCCACAAAACCGGCGGATCTCGCCAAGCCCGGCCACGTGTCGCCACTACGAGCGCGTGACGGCGGTGTGCTCGTAAGGGCGGGCCAGACGGAGGCCTCGGTCGACCTGGCGCGGCTCGCGGGGCTCTATCCGGCCGGTGTGATCTGCGAGATCATGAACGATGATGGGACGATGGCCCGGATCCCAGACTTGCGTCGTTTCGCGCGGCGACGCAAGCTGCCGATGATCACGGTCGCCGCGCTCATCAAGTATCGGATGCGGCACGACCGACTTGTGCGGCGCGTCGCCTCGGCACAGCTGCCAACCGAGCACGGTCCCTTCTTGGTGACCGCCTACGAAAGCCTCATTGATGGGCAGACCCATATGGCGCTGGTCCGCGGCGAGCTGGGCGATGGTGAGGGAGTGTTGGTTCGGGTCCATTCGCAGTGTTTGACTGGAGACGTCTTTGGGTCTTCGAGATGCGACTGCGGCCGCCAGTTGTCATTGGCTATGGAGCGGATCGCGGCGGAAGGGCGTGGTGTGCTTCTGTATCTGCATCAGGAGGGCCGTGGGATCGGCCTCGGGAACAAGATCCGCGCGTACGAGCTTCAGGACGGTGGCCTCGACACCGTCGAGGCCAATGAACGCCTCGGCTTCAAGCCGGACCAACGGGATTACGGGATCGGTGCGCAGATCCTCGGCGACCTCGGTGTGCGTACGATGCGTCTGCTGACGAACAACCCGCGCAAGTTCATCGGTCTCGAAGGCTACGGTCTGGCGGTTCAGGAATCTGTTCCGCTTGAGGTCCCGCCGTCGGAGTTCTCCGAGAACTATCTCCGCGCGAAAAAAGAGAAGCTCGGCCACCACCTCCGTTCCGTTTAGTAGACGTGGCCCGCGGCCCCGAACCCCGCCGGCGGCACTCGCGGGGGCCCCATGCCCCGCTCCGTGTCGGCGGGGCGCGCTGTGCGCGCCCTGATCGTACTCAGCTACATCTGGGATCTGCCGCGGTGGAACTGAGTGGGGCAGTCAGCCGCCGTCCAAAAATGTTATGTTAAGCGATTGCGCGTGAGTCATTTAGAGCGACCCAGCTGCCCCTCGGGCCGCTTTAGGACTGCACGCGTTCGCGTGACCCCAATGTTCGAAACACTCAGCTCGCGGTTGCAGGACGTGTTTGGCTCCCTGAGGGGAGAGGTGCGGTTGACGCCAGAGGCGGTCGAGCGGGCACTCCGTGAAATCCGTCTCGCACTGCTCGAAGCGGACGTCAACTTCAAGGTCGTGAAGGCGTTCATCGACCGCGTGCGCGACCGAGCCATCGATCGCGACGTGCTCGAGAGCTTGACCCCCGCGCAGCAAGTTGTCGGCATCGTCAGGGACGAGTTGCTCAGCCTCCTCGGCGAGGCGCGCGCGGGCCTGTCGGCGAGCACAGCTCGGCCGCAGGTGGTGCTGCTCGTCGGATTGCAGGGCGGCGGCAAGACGACGACCACCGCAAAGCTCGGCCGGTGGCTGACGGCAGGTGGCCGCCATCCGTTGCTGGTATCGACGGATGTTCGCCGCCCCGCGGCGCTCAAACAGTTGTCGGTGCTCGGCCAAGAGGCGGAGCTGCGTGTCCACGAGGCAGATGGGGAAGACGATCCGGTGGTCCGCGCGACGGCGGCGGTGAGGGAGGCGTGCGAGTTCGGTTTCGACGTGGTCCTGGTCGACACCGCGGGCCGCCTCCATATCGATGCCGAGCTGATGGGCGAGCTCCGGGCGATCCGCGAAGCGGTCGACGCGTCGGATGTGCTCTACGTCGCAGACGCCATGACGGGGCAGGACGCGGTCAAGAGCGCCGGGGAGTTCCATCACCGGATGGATCTCACGGGCGTCGTGCTCAGCAAGATGGATGGCGATGCCCGTGGCGGCGCAGCCTTGTCGATCGTCTCCGTCGTGGGTGTTCCGGTGGTGTTTTCGGCGACCGGCGAGCGACTCGATGACCTCGAGGTGTTCCGGCCCGACCGTTTGGTTTCTCGTATGCTCGGCATGGGCGACGTGCTCAGTCTAGTCGAGCGAGCCGAGCAGGCCATTGCCTCCGATGATGCGGCGGCCATGGCCGGCCGATTGCGGCGCAATGAATTCACCCTCGACGATTTGCGGCAGCAGCTGGGGGCCATCGGACGCATGGGGCCGCTCGATCAGATCGTGGGATTGATCCCAGGTCTTGGCAAGATAGCGCCGTCGGCCGAAGACCTCGATCACGGGCAATTGAGGTGTACCGCGGCCATCATCGATTCGATGACGCCGTTCGAGCGTCGCCTTCCTGCGTCGGTCAACGGAAGTCGGCGGCGGCGTGTTGCGCGTGGGAGCGGCACGAGCGTGCAAGAGGTGAATCGGCTGCTCAAGCAGTACGCCGAGATGCGGAAAATGTTGAAAGCGGTCGGCGGGGTGGGGCGACGGAAGGGGAAAGGGAAGCGCGGGCGGTTTGCGTTGCCCGGTACCCGGTCACGGTCCACCGTGCGAAGATGAGCTGAACGGCCGGTCACCGGAGTGAGATCGGGGCGCGCAGGGCTTGCCCCCGGGGGAGCGGCGCGGGGCTATGGGGCCCCCGCAAGCGACCGCGGCGGGGTTCGGGGCCGCAGGCCCCGTCTAAGATAGGAGCGGAAGATGGTCACGATACGAATGCGGCGACAGGGAGCCAAGAAGAGCCCGTTCTACAGGTTGGTGGTGATCGATTCACACGCCGCGCGTGACGGCCGGGCGATCGAGGTGGTCGGTCACTACGATCCGACCTCGCAGCCAGAATCGTTGCGGGTGGACCGGGAGCGGCTCGACCATTGGGTCGGCAGAGGGGCGCAGCTCAGCGATACGGCACGTACGCTGCTCGCGCGTCACCCGGCCGAGACCGAGGCAGACGAGACCGCGTCCGCCACTGACGCTGACGCGGAATCGGAAGGCTCGTGAGTGCTGCGCGCGACGTCGTCGAGACGATTGCCAGGGCGCTCGTCGACTACCCCGACGCGGTGCAGGTCACCGAGCACGAGGGTCGCGGGGAGGTTGGGATCGCGCTGACCACCAAGCCTGGTGATTTGGGCAAGTTGATCGGGCGGCGAGGTCGGACGGCATCCGCCGTGCGGGAGATTGCGGACATTGCCGCTGAGCGTGAAGGGCAGCGTGCAACGGTCGACTTCGGAGACGGCCCTGAAGATTGACGGCTGAGTCACCTGTGACCGATGAGGATATTCGCGTGACGGCACGCACTACCTGGAGCGACATGGCGGTCGTGGGAACGGTCGCGCGCGCGCATGGGCGTCGGGGGCAAGTCATCGTGAATCCGTCGACCGACTTTCCCGAGGCGCGGTTTCAAGCGGGGAACACGATGTACGCCATCGTTGGTGACGCCCCGGTCGCGCTCCGCATCACCGAGGCGCGGTTTCAGCGTGGGCGGCCGGTGTTGGAGTTGGATGGCATTGCCACCATGGATGAGGCCGAACAGCTTCGGGGTGGTGAGCTCCGGGTGCCGGAGGCACGGCTGAGCCCGTTGCCGTCGGACGTCTATTATTTGCACGACCTAGTCGGATGTGCGGTTCGGACCCTGGGGGGCGAAGACGTCGGAGTGGTGTCGGATGTCCAGGGACCGGAGGGCGCGCAACGCCTCATCGTGACACGCGGGCGTCGAGAGGTCGACGTTCCGTTGGCCGAAGAGATCTGCGTGTCGATTGATCTGCCGGCACGCGATATCCGCATCGATCCGCCGGCCGGGCTACTGGAGTTGAACCGAGCCAAGGCTCGGGGGCCCGGGGCACTGGGGTGAGGGTAGGGGCCTGTGAAGTTTGACGTCGTCACTATTTTTCCCGCGCTCGTTGAACGGATGGCGAGCACCGGTATCGTGGGGCGCGGTCGAGACGCTTGCCGGCTCGATATCGCGGTCCACGACTTGCGGGACTTTGCGGATGATCGTCACCGGACAGTCGACGACGCGCCGTATGGCGGAGGTCCGGGAATGGTGCTCAAGGCGGAGCCCTTCATGCGAGCGATGGCTCACGTGCGAGCCAAACGCGGTGAGCCGGAGGTGGTGGCGTTGATGTCGCCGCAGGGAACGCCGCTCTGCCATGCGACGGTCGAGCGGTTGAGTCGAATCAACCACATCGCTCTATTGTGTGGCCGCTACGAAGGGGTCGACGAACGAGTGCGAGCGCACGTGGCGACGGAAGAGATTTCCATCGGCGACTACGTGGTGAGCGGCGGGGAGTTGCCGGCGGCTGTGGTGCTGGACGCGGTGGCGCGACTGGTGCCGGGGGTGGTCGGCGACAGCGAATCGGTGACCGGTGATTCATTCGTCCGGCACATGCTCGATTACCCGCACTACACGCGTCCCGCCGTGGTGGCGGGGCACGCAGTCCCCGACGTGCTTGTCTCTGGGAACCATGGCGAGGTTCGTCGATGGCGGAAGCGGGAAGCCATCAGACGAACATTGGAGCGCCGACCCGATCTGTTGGCCGCGGCGCGGCCCGACGAACTAGATAAGGAAGAGCACGACATCCTACGTGAACTGACCACGCAGGCGTCGAAGACCGGAGCTGAGGCATGAAGGCAATAGAGGCGATCGAGCAAGCGCAGCTGGTGGAGCGACCCGACATGCGGCCGGGCGACACCGTGCGCGTTCACGTGAAGGTGAAAGAGGGCGAGAAGGAACGCATCCAGGTATTCGAAGGCTTAGTCATTGGACAGCATCGCGGTGGTGCCAGGGCGACGTTTACGGTACGGAAGGTCTCCTTTGGTCAGGGGGTCGAGCGGATTTTCCCGCTCCACTCGCCGATGATCGACAAAATCGATATCGTCCGCTCAGCCCGCGTTCGGCGCGCGAAGCTCTACTTCCTCCGGAAACTCAGAGGCAAGGCGGCTCGTATGCGTGAGCGTCGGCGTCGTACGTAGTGGCACGAGCGGTTGCGCGCCGGACGGTGGAGAATGCGGTTCGCCGACTCGGTTTTGGCCGGGTCGCCGGCGCAGACGAAGTCGGCCGCGGATGTCTTGCCGGTCCGGTCGTCGCGGCGGCGGTGGTGCTCGATCCCCGTCGCCGTCTGTCGGGGCTGCGTGATTCCAAGCTCCTGTCGGCGAAGCAGCGGGAGCGACTCTACGCCGACATCGTCGACTCCGCGAGTTGGGCGGTGGCGCAGGCGTCACCGAAGGACGTCGACCGTCTGAACGTGCATCGTGCCTCTCTCGACGCCATGCGACGCGCGCTCATGGCGTTGGTGCCGCATCCCGACTTTGCGCTCGTCGACGGATTCTGCGTGCCGGAGCTGGTGATCCCGCAAAGGGGGATCGTCGGCGGCGACCGCCGTTGCGCGGCCATTGCGGCCGCGTCGGTGGTCGCAAAGGTAACCCGTGACCGCGCCATGGTCGAGTTGCATCGGCGGGATCCACGCTACGGGTTCGATCGACACAAGGGCTACGCGACGCAGGTCCACCTGCGAGCCGTGGCGAGATTTGGCTATTCGGACGCCCATCGACGCTCGTTCAGGCCTCCCACCCTCTTTGATAATATTGATAACTAAGACGAAGTGTCTCAGGCGCGATACGCGTGGCGGGGCGCCTTCCCAACAAGATTCGTATGTCGAACCGCCGGGATCGCCTGCGTAAGGCCGAGAAGCTACTCCGCCAGGGTGGGCTCGAGGCCGCCACCGGCGAATACGTCGTGCTAATTGAGGAGCAGCCCAAGGATTGGGCTATGAGGAACGCGCTGGGGGATCTCTACGTCCGGGCCAAGCAGATCGACGACGCGGTCGTGCAACACACTCGGATTGCCGACCATTTCTGGACGGAAGGGTTCCTCCCGAAGGCGGCTGCGCTCTACAAGAAGGCTCTGAAGGTCAAGGCGACCGACGAACCGTCGCTAGTCCGCGTCGGTGAGATCTCCGCGCAACAGGGCAAGCTCGTCGATGCGAAGGCGGCCTATCACGCCGTCGTCCAGGCGCGAAGAAAACGTGGAGACAACAAAGGGGCGAGCGAGATCGTCGTCAAACTCGGCGATCGCGATCCGAAAGATTACGTCGGGCGGCGAGCTGCGGCGGATGCGCTGGTCGATCTCGGGATGCCGGTTGATGCCCTGGAGAAGTATCAGCAACTCGCTTCGGAGCTGACCGAAGTCGGGATGACCGACGACGCCATTACCGTCCTCAAGAACGTCGTGAGCATCGACCCGGCGAATGCGGCGAGTCGCGGGATGCTGGCGCAGGTCTGCCTGTCGGCGGGCAACCTGGATGCGGCGCTGGAGCACCTCACCGCGGAGGTGGCCATCGGCCATGAGGACTGGGAGGCCGCGGCCGGGATGCTGCAGGAGTTTGTGCAGCGTGTGCCCGGTCACGTCGGCGCCCTGGCTAAATTGGTCGAGGTCTCCGGTGGACGGATCACTCGACGACCGGCTTGTGGCGGCCCAGGGCGCCTTGGCAGACGCGTATCTCGTGGCCGGCCAGGCGTCGGAGGCAGCGTGATCGCCGAGGATCTCGTGGGGCGTGAGCCGACGAACGCGGCGCACGCCGCGCGATATCGAAAGGCGTTAGTGGCACTTGGCGAGGCTAACCCTGACGCCCGGCTCGCGGAGCTTGTGAGTCGGGAGGGGTCTGGGTCGGTCGACGACCTCGATGAGTTCGGCACAGATGTTTTCGGCGAGGCCGCGCCGCCGGTCGTCGAGGCACCCGCCATGGACGCGCCAGCGTTGGAGATACCGGGCGGCGCCGAGGGCACCGCCGTGACCGGGCAGAGTGGCGTCGGCGATGTGAGCCTGGGCGGGCTCGACCTCACGAGCGTGCTCGCCGATGAGGTCGGGCCGGATGATGCGACAATGTCTCCGCAACCTGCGGCGCGGATGCCGGTGCCTGGTCCCTCCGGCGAGGCCCCGGCCCCGCCGGTGTCGGGGTCCACGATGTCGGGCAACCGATCGATGCAGATCGATCTCACGTCCGTGCTTGGCGACCTCGGTGCACCAGCGGCGCCGGCACCGGAGCAGGGGAGTCCAGCACCGGTGCAAGGGGCGTTGCCGATGCCGGCCGCGGTCCCAACGCCTTCCGCCCCAGCGGCCGGCGTTCGCGCGCCGGCGGCCCAGCAGTGCCAACTCAGATTGAGCTACCGGCAGATGGGGAAGCTGGACGAGGCGATCGGCTCGCGCGAGACCGCGGCGCGCTCTCCCCGATATCGCTTCAAGGCGGCGGTCATGCTGGAACGCTTGTGCTTCGACAAAGAAGATCAGACCCGCGCCATCGAGTGGCTGGAGCGGACCGTCGAGGCGCCGGCGCCGTCGGACGAGGAGCATCGGGCGCTGCTGTGGCCACCTCGGGGTGACGCTCGAGCGACTCGGCGAAACTGCCCGTGCGCTTGCCGTGCTCATGGAGCTCCAGGCCGACGCTGGTGAGTATCGTGACGTCGCGCGGCGCGTCGCGCGCCTGGCGCAGGCCCAGACCGAGGACTGACACGACACCACGCCGAAACATCAGCCGGTATTTCTGCCTGCTGTATTTCCTTGAAGTTGGCGTCGTGCTCGTGGTGGCGCCGTGGACGACCTATTGGGACCGCAATCTGTTTATGGAGACGCTTCCGCTGCTCGAGCCGCTGCTGACCGCCGCGCCAATGCGTGGCAGCGTGTCCGGTATCGGCGTCGTGAACCTGTGCGCGGCCGGCGCGGAGCTCGGCGTCTTGATGGGACGCACGCACCCGGTGTGACGATGATGCCGGCTCTCACGTTGCCGATCATCATGCTCGTGACCGACCAGTCGGCGCTGGCCTCTGACGCGCGCGAGACCGAGGAGTCGCACGAGCGGCTGCTCGGCCTTATCGAGGCATGGGCCCATGCCGGCGTCGATATCGTCCACGTCCGGGAGGCCACGCTACCTGATCGGCGACTCGTCGACCTCGTTCGCCAGGCGCGCGTTCGGGTGTCGGGGACCGGCGCGCGCATCATCGTCAATGATCGTCCGGACGTTGCGCTCGCGGCCGGCGCCGACGGCGTGCACCTGAAGGACGATGCAACGCCGGTGTCTCGAATCCGAGCGCTCGGCCCCCCGACGTGGGTCGTCGGTCGTTCCGTGCATGATTTCGATGGGGCGTTGCGCGCGGTCGGCGAAGGCGGAATCGATTATCTCCTTACCGGGACCATCCACGCGACGCCCGCCAAGCCGGGATCCATAACGCTGGGACTCGCAGGATTGCAGAGAATTGCCCATGCGGTCACCGTGCCGGTCGTCGCCATCGGCGGACTGCGCTTCGGCGAGGCGCAAGCCGTTGCCGATGCGGGGGCGGCCGGACTGGCGGGGATCCGACTTTTTTGCGACGGCGCGACGGCGTCCTCGACGGAACGGTCGGCACGTATCGATGCGACGCGTCGAGCGTTTGGGGTCGTTTGACAAGGGAAAAGCGCTCGTCTACCTTCAAAGAGCCACCGTGACGCCGAGTTCAGATCCTCCTTTCGGTCAAGTGCTTCGTGAGGCGCGTGAAGCGCGTGGGATTTCGCTCCGTGAAATCGTGGTGTCCACGAAAATCTCTAAGGCCGCCCTCGAAGCACTCGAGCACGACGACATCGGCAATCTCCCCGGCGGCATCTTTACTCGATCGTTCGTCCGGTCGTACGCGGACGCGGTGGGCCTCGATCCCGAAGCGACGCTGCAGGACTTCCTGGCACGGTTTCCGACCGACGACGAACGTAAGGCCCCGATCAGCCGCCACGAGTCGTTCACGCACGATAAATTCCAGAGTCAGCAGCGGATGGCGCGAACTGTGCTCAGTCTCGCGCTGGCGAGTATTCCACTCATCGTGTTTCTCGTGTATCTCGGTATGCGCGGCAGCAGTGAGGATCTTGCCGAAGCTCAGGCGGCGGCGGATGCCGCCGCCGTGTTGGAGATCCAGCGTGCGCGCGCGGTGACGCCGACCGCTCCGCCGCCGGTCTCGACCCCGGTGCGTCAGGCGTCCCCACCGGTCGCCGAGGCTGCGGCTCTGGGCCCGCTCACGATCGACATACACCCGACCGCCGACTGCTGGGTGTCGGCGACGGTGGACGGTAAGCGGCTCTTTTCTCGTGTCATGCGGGCCGGGGAGCGGGAGGTGTTCGAGGCCGAGAGGGAAGTCGTCGTCAACATCGGTGATGCGGGCGCGTTCGAGTTCGCGATCAATCAGCGACCAGGGCGGTCGCTCGGTACGCCGGGTGAGGTGGTCACGGCCCGTATCAACCGAGAGAACTATCGGAGCTTCGTGACCGAGTAGGCTTCCGCCTCACGACGGCGTCCTAGTCATCCTCATCGGATCCCCTTATGGATGTTGATATTCGCGGACCGCTTGTGGATCTGTTCCGTCGCGGCGAGGCGTCATCGGATGTTCGGCTGCTTCCGGCCCGAGGTGGGCTTGGAGCGCCGGCGCTGTCGGCGTTTCTGGCGAGGCCGGACGTCGCGGAGTCGGTGCGCGAGTACTTTGCGATTGGGGGCGCGGGGTGTGCTGGTGCGGGACTCGAACAAGCTCGTCTCGTCCGCGGTGATCAGCGGTCCGAAGCTGAACGAGTCTGAGGTCGAAGCCTACGCTGCATGACCAACGTCTCGGAGGAAGTGCTCCGCTTGATCGGGAACAACTGCAGCTGGATGAAGAGCTACGTGATTGCCGCGGCGTTGACCAAGAAGCCGAAGACGCCGGTGGTACTCTCCCTTCGGTTCGTGCCGCACATGAATGACCGGGATATCAAAGCGCTGGCCCGCGACCGTAACGTCTCCGACCCGGTCCGGCGCGCCGCACAGCGCATCGTGTCTCGCAGCCAGGGCTGAGCTTGCGCCACGCGCGCTCTTGCTAGAGCGTTTTTGCACGTTCGTATCGCCGCTCGATCGACAGATGAGCAGGTTCGAACGGCATCGCCGAGCGAGCGGCCCAACACTGGTCTCTGTCGGAATCCGCGTCGTCCTTGAGACGGGGCCTGCGGGCCCGAAACCCGCCGCCAGCACTCGCGGGGACCCGTTAGGCCCGCTCCGTGCTGGCGGGGCACGCCGTGCGCGCCCTGATCGTACCGAGCGACACCTGGCTGCTTCTCACCGCGCGAGCGAACGGAGTGGGGCATTCGGGGCCCCGCGAGAGAGCGAGCGAGGGGGTCTAGGGGAAGCGCGTGAGGCTGGGCCGTGTCGACGGAGCGCGATATTCTCTTAGTCTGGACAGGGACACGCGCCGCCCCTGACCAGCTGTTGCTCGCCGCGTGAAGGGTTCCGCCTGCGGTCGGAGGTGACGTTTTCCGGCGGGCCGATCTGGCGTCCGGAGGGACGCCCCGGCCGTGGCTGCCGCACGTGTGGCCGGGGCAACACGCGCCCGCTACGTACTAACGAAACGCGCTAGGTTAGTCGGTCGTTCGGCGGCGGGATCGAGTCTTGGCCGCCGCGGTCCGTGCGCCGTCGGTCGTTGTCTTTGCACGCTTGTGCTGGCTCTCGATGCGCCACTCGGAACGCATTTGCGAGAGGCCGTCCATGTACACCGCCACCCTGGCTCGACTCGGCTCGCCCGGAAGCGCTTTGAGGAGCTCGATGGCTTCGCGAAGGTCGCGCTCGATCGTGCGCCGGGTCGCCTCATAGTAGAGGCGCGTGATACGGCGAATCGCGGCCGGGCTCATGGTGTCGGTGCCGCTCCGCGTCGCCGGCGCAGCCGTGCTCGGAGCTCATCGAGCGGCAGGGTATTGAGGACATGGCGGGGCTCGAGCCACGCTCGACGTCCAACGCGGACGCCCCATTCGAGATACGCAAAGCTTTCCACGTTGTGCGCATCGGACGAAATGACGAGCGGCACATTGCGGTCGCGTGCCAGTTTCGCATCCACGTCGCGCAGATCGAGTCGACGGGCCTGCGCGTTGATTTCTAAAGCGACGCCATGTGCAGCGGCCCCGTCAACGAGGCGCTCGATGTTGAGTTGTGACGCTTGGCGGCGCAGCAATTGACGACCGGTGGGATGGCCGATGATGTCGACGAACGGCGACGCCATGGCACGCAGGACACGGTCGGTCATCTCGGACTCGCTTTGAGTGAACGCAGAGTGCACTGACGCAATGACGAGGTCGAGCTCCGCCAAGCAGTCCTCCGCCAGGTCGAGCTCACCGTCGGCCCGGATGTCACATTCGATGCCGGCGAGAAGCGTGATCCCGTCGACTCGGGCATTCACGGCACGGACGGCGGCAGCGTGCTCCAAGGCCCGGCGTTCATCGAGTCCATTCGCCATCGCGAGGGTTTGGCTGTGGTCGGTCAGCGCCAAGTATTCGAGCCCCGCGCCGATGGCCGCCCTCGCCATTGATTCAATGTCGGCCACGCCGTCGGTGGCGGTCGTGTGGCTGTGGAGGTCGCCTCGAAGATGCCGCCGTTCGATCAACTGCGGAAGGGTGCCGATCTCTGCGGCTGCGATCTCGCCAGTATTCTCCCTGAGCTCCGGCTCGACGTAGGTCAGGCCGAGAGCTTCATAGATGTCGTGTTCGGTCCGGCCGCCAACGGCGCGTCCCGACTCGACATCGAAGAGACCGTACTCATTGAGTTTGAGTCCACGCTGCAGCGCGCGATCTCGGAGAGCAATGTTGTGCGCTTTCGACCCGCTGAAGTACTGCATCGCGGCGCCGGCGCTCTCGACCGGCACGACACGCAGATTCGCTTGGATTCCCTCCCGGAGCAGGACACTGGATTTCGTCTCGCCGCGTCCGAGCACGCGCTCGACCTTTGGATACTCGACGAAGGTGGCCATGATGCTGCCGCGGGTGTCGGCGCCGATCGCGAGGATGTCGACATCGCCACAGGTTTCGCATCCGCGGCGAAGGCTCCCGACCGGCACGAGCCGTTCGGCGTCGTGTGCGACTTGGAGGTGCTCCACCAACGCCGACGCGATTCGGTGGGTGTCCGGAAGGAGGAAACGCCCGATGCGCTGGCGCCGTTCGTCGATGGCACGGAGCAGCAGCGTTTCCTTCTTGGCGCCGAGCCCACGTAGTTTCTGGATCCGACCAGCGCGCGCGGCGTCTTCGAGGGCTTCGATTGAGGCCACGTCGAGCTCACGATAGAGGCGCGCGACGGTTTTGGGTCCGAGACCCTGGAGCTCGAGAAGGTCGAGCAAGGTCCGGGGAAGCTCCTGCAACAGTTCCTCGAAGTAGGCGAGCGTGCCCCGGTCGACGAGCTCGCGGAGCTTAGCCGCGAGGTCCTTTCCGATGCCGGGGATGGCGCGCAGATCCTCATTCGACAGGTCCGCGATCCGTTCAGCGGTCGTACCGACGATGTCGGCCGCGTTGCGGTAGGCCCGTATCTTGAACGGATTGGCGCCTTTGATCTCGAGGAGATCGGCGATTTGCTCGAAGACGCGGGCGACGGCGTGGTTATCCATGCCGCTCCTGCGGGTCGACCGTCACGCGGAGCCCTTCAGTATCGACCCGACAGTCCAGGATCTGGGCGTCCGCCTGTTCGAGTGCGCGTCGCACCGCATCCGTCGCGTCGGGTTGTGCAACGAAGACCACGCAGCCGCCCCCGCCGGCTCCGCACGCTTTTGCCCCCAGTGCGCCCGCGCGCCGACCGTGGTCGATGAGCGTCTCGAGGCGATCGGTGGTCACGCCGGGTGCCAGTCGCTTTCGTAGCTCCCATTCGAGACCGATCTGCCTCCCGACTTCATCCCATTGCTCAGCCTCGATCGCATGGCGCATGGCGACCGCCACGTCGCGGATGTCGTCGAAGAGGGCGAGGATGTTCGAGTCGCCATCGATATGACGCTTCGTGACCTCCCAGTTGTTGATGCCGGAGTCGCGAGACTGGCCGGTGTAGACCAGGACGATCCGATCAGCCAGCGCATCGACGTCGACCGCAAGCGGCACTCGCACAACGCCACCCGGGCGTAGCTCGAGCGCTGCGACGCCGCCGTAGGTCGCGGGTCGGTAGTCCTGCGCGCCCGTTGGCACCGCAATCACCTGCGCCTCGAGGTCGAGCGCGAGGCGGATGAGCGCTTCCGGATCGATGTCGCGCCCACACCATCGCGTGAGCGCCGCGCACAACGCGATGGTGAGCGCGGACGAGCCGGCGAGACCGGCGCCGACCGGAGAGCCTGAGCGAGTCGAGATCGTCATCTCAGTGGCTCCGAAGTAGCGGCCAATGCAAGTGAGTAGACGCAACTCCGGACGATCGTTGAGCTGGGCCATATCCTCCACGTCCGCGGTGGCGCCGGTGTCTTCCGCCACGATGCGGAGGCGACCGTCGGTCCGGGACTCGAGGCGACACTCCGCCCGGCGCGTGATCGCCACGTTGAGCGTCTGCGCGTTGTCGTGGAACAAATAGAGGGGCCAGATATCGAGTGTGCCGCCAGCGAGATCGATGCGCGTGGGGGCTGAGGAATGAACCCGCACGCGAGCATTATAATGGGACCCTGCACACACTGAGTGCGACAGTATTACCCACACGCGTCTTCGGACGTAGGTTCTCTGAGCTCCTAGATGTCGGTGCGTCTCCGCCAGCAGATCGGTCAACTCGTCGTCGCCGGATTTTCTGGAACGTCGGTGCCGGTCGAGTTGCGTGCGCTCGCGCGAGAGTTCGACCTCGGCGGCATCATCCTGTTTGCGCGCAACATCGAGGCGCCGATGCAGGTGGCGGAACTGACGTATGACCTGCGACAGCTCACAGGCGAGCTCCCCCCCTGGGTGAGCGTTGACCAGGAGGGGGGGCGCGTGCAGCGGCTGCGCGCGCCGTGCACTGAATGGCCCCCACTGTCGACGCTCGGGCGCAGTGGAGACTCTCGACTCGCCGAGCGTTTCGCCCGGGCGCTTGCCGACGAGCTGTGCGCGGTCGGCATCACGCTCGACTATGCCCCGGTCCTCGACGTCGCCACCAACCCGCAGAACCCGGTGATTGGCGACCGCGCGATCTCCGGTGACGCCGAGCAGGTAGCCGTTCTGGGCTCGCTGATCGTCCGGACGCTGCAGCGTGAGGGAGTTGCGGCGTGTGGCAAGCACTTTCCCGGGCATGGTGACACCAGCGTCGATTCGCATGAGGACCTGCCGGTCGTGGCGCACGATGCGGATCGACTCCGTGAGGTTGAGCTCGAGCCGTTTCGCGCGGCAATCGCCGCCGACGTGGCAGCGCTCATGATGGCGCACGTGAGCTATCCGGCGCTTGATGACGCGACGCCCGCCACGCTTTCCTCACGCGTTGTGACCGACGTGCTCAGACGGGAGCTCGGCTTCACTGGTCTGATTGCCACGGATGACATGGAGATGGGTGCGATCGCCAAGTACTACGGTGCAGTGGATGCGTCGGTGCAGGCCGTGGTGGCCGGTTGTGACATGCTGCTTCTATGCGGAACGGATCTGGCCCGCCAGGTTGAGGTCATCGAGGGACTCATTCACGCGCTCGAGGAGGGGACGCTGTCGGAGCGGCGCGTTGAGGATGCCGTGAACCGCCAGCGCCATGCGAAGGAACGCTTCCTGGTTGGCGATGCCGACTGGCGCCCGCCGACCGCTCGCGAATTACAGGAGCGACTGGGCTGTGCAGAACACCAGGAAGTCGCCGCGGCGATGCGGAGACAGCTCTAGGAGTCCGTGGTAAAAGTCGCGCGTTGCACCGAGACCGGCGAGGCGCCGGGCTGGCAAGGCAAGACGAGAGAGAATACCGGCAGTATTTGACCGAGGAGCAACGCAGCCAGGACGGATGCATCGCGGGTCGAATGCAGCGTGACTTTCACCACGGACTCGTAGGGCACTAATGATGCTGAAGCCGAGCATGTTGCGCGAGGGCGATCGGATTGCCGTCGTCGCCCCGGCGAGCCCGTTTGAGCGATCGCTGTTCGACCAGGGGATCGCGGAGCTGCGCTCGCTTGGACTTGATCCGGTGTTCGATGACGCGGTCTTTGAGCGCAATCACTACCTGGCCGGCAGTGCCGCGGATCGCGCGCGCGCGTTCGAATCGGCGTGGGCGGACCCGCGGATCGCCGGACTGATCGGGGTGCGTGGTGGATACGGGAGCGCCCAGCTCTTGCCGCTATTGGACCGAAACACGCTTCGCCGGCGACCAAAAGTCGTGCTCGGTTCTAGCGATCTCACGTCGGTCCTGAGCTTTCTGACACTGCAGTGCGGTGTCGTTGGATTCCACGGACCGATGGTGGTCTCGATGGCCCGGGGTCGCCTCGGATACGACCAGCCAACCCTGGTCGGCCAACTCATGCAGGCGCAACCGTTTGGCGACGTCGCGCTCGATCGAGTCGAGGTGCTGAAGGGAGGCCAGGCCCGCGGGCCGCTGCTCGGCGGGACGCTGACCCAGCTGGTCGCCTCGCTGGGCACACCGTTTCCATTCGAGCCCCCAGCCGGCTTCGTCCTGCTCCTGGACGACGTGGGCGAGCGGCCATATCGGATTGACCGCATGCTGACGCAACTACAGCAGGCGGGTGTGCTCGCACGCGCCAGCGCGGTGTTGTGCGCCGAGTTCCCGGAGTGTGACGAACCCGAGGGGGCCGTCACGGCACGGTCGATCTTGGCATCACTCCTGGCCGACATCGCGGGGCCCGTGCTGTTTGGAGTGCCGACGGGACACACGGTGCGTCCGATGGTGACGTTGCCGCTCGGGGTGGACGTGACCGTTGACGCCACGCACCACGCTCGGATCATCATCGAAGAGGCTGCGGTCGCATGAAGTCGGTTTATCTCATCGGGATTTGCGGCACTGCGATGGCGACGCTCGCGGCGATGCTGAAGCACGGCGGTGTCGAGGTGCGGGGGTCCGACGCCGACGTCTACCCGCCCATGGACCAGTTTCTCGCCGACCAGGGCATCACCCCACTTCTTGGCTATGACGCGGCGCATATCACCGACGAAATCGAGCTCGTCGTGATCGGGAATGCCGTGTCACGCGGCAATCCGGAGGTCGAGGCGGTCCTGGAGCGTCGTCTTCGGTTCGTGTCGCTGCCCGAAATGCTGCGCGACCGGTTTCTGTGGACCCGGCGTCCGATTGTCGTGGCCGGGACGCACGGCAAGACGACCACGACATCAATGGTGGCGTGGTCGTTGGTCGAGGCGGGCGCCGACCCGAGCTTTCTGGTGGGCGGTATTCCGAACAACTTCGAGGCGAGCTATCGGATCGGTCGAGGCGATGTGTTCGTGATCGAGGGCGATGAGTACGACAGCGCGTTCTTCGACAAGACGGCAAAGTTTCTCAAATACCTTCCGCATGTCGCGGTGGTCGGCAGCGTGGAGTTCGATCACGCTGACATTTACGCCGATTTGGCGGCGCTCCGTGTGGCGTTTCGACGCTTCATCTCGGTGGTGCCGCGCAATGGACGCGCGTTGCTCGGGGCTGATGACGATGAGGCGGGCGCGCTTGCCGACGCGGCGCACTGTCCCGTCGAGACGTTTGGGCTGAGCTTGCATGCGGACTGGCGGGCGGTGGATGTCGACTACCAGCGCGATCGCACGCGATTTGATGTTGTTCATGACGGATCGG
This sequence comes from Vicinamibacterales bacterium, assembly GCA_963662965.1. Lineage (GTDB taxonomy): Bacteria > Acidobacteriota > Vicinamibacteria > Vicinamibacterales > UBA8438 > DTWD01. Next base: position 4,441,013 of record OY759970.1, read on the forward strand.
CGGTGGCCCAGGTAGAGCTACCGCTCCTCGGTGCGTTCAATGTGAGAAACGCGCTGGCGGCCGTGGCGGCGGCCAGTGCGATGGGGACGTCGCCGGAGGTCACCGCCGACGCGCTCGGGCGCTTTCGAGGGGTGCGTCGACGGTTGGAGCTTCGTGGCGTGGCACGGGGCGTCGCGGTGTACGATGATTTCGCCCACCACCCCACGGCGGTCCGTGAGACGCTCACGGCGTTGCGCGCGACCGCCCCCGCCGGGCGCCTTCGAGCGGTGTTCGAACCGCGGTCGGCGACCGCCTGTCGGCGCGTGTTTCAAGCCGACTTTGCCGAGGCGCTGGCGGTGGCGGATGACGTCGTGATTGCGCCGGTGTATCGATCGACGCTTCCGGACGAGCAGCGTTTGTCCGAATCGACGTTGGTCGCCGATCTTGCGGCGGCCGGCACGCCAGCCCGCCACGCCGACACCCTGGAAGGCGTCAGTGACCTGATTGTCGACACCGCCGCCGCCGGCGATGTCGTGGTCTTGATGTCGAACGGTGATTTCGGACGACTACACGACGCCATTCTGGAGCGGCTGCGCACATCCGGGGATCGACTCGAAAGTAGTGGCACGTGACCGGCGAGGAGCGCTCGAACTGGACGATGGAGCACGACGGCGACTCCGCGGTGGTCGTGTCGTTCGAGCCGCGCATCGACCCGGTCATCAGCGGGCGGTGTGTCGCGATTGCCGATGCCGTTCGGACGGCCCGGCTGGTTGGGGTGCGTGACGTCGTCGAAGGCTATGCGACGGTCACCGTGCATCTCGACCCGGTGCAGGTGACGACCAAGGGGGTCGCGGAGTCGATCCGTCAGATCGTCGATGCCGCGCCGGCTGCATCGGCTGGCGAGCAACGGACGACGCGTGAAACCGACCTTCCGGTCTGCTACGGCGGTCGGCACGGGCCCGACCTTGCCGATGTCGCCGCGTTTGGGCAATGCACCGAGGCGGACGTCATTCGCCGCCACACAGAGGTCACCTACCGTGTCTATATGCTGGGGTTCCTACCCGGGTTCGCCTACCTCGGAACCGTCGACGCACGGATTGCCGCCCCGCGCCGGCAGACGCCACGCGTGAAAGTTCTGGCTGGCTCGGTTGGGATCGCGGGGCCGCAGACGGGGGTCTACCCGAGCGAATCGCCTGGGGGATGGCAGATCATCGGCCGGTGTCCGGTCAGACTCTGTGACTGGGCACAAGAACCGCCGTTCCTGCTGCGTGCTGGCGATTGTGTGCGGTTTGAGCCGATCGACGAGGTGACGTATGAGCGTTTGCAGGCGGGGCGGTCGTGACGCCGTCCGAAGCGATGGCGATCACGATCGTCGCCCCCGGCTTGCTCACCACCGTGCAGGACACCGGGCGCTGGGGACATCAGCACTACGGGGTATCGGTCTCAGGGGCCATGGATGTAGTGTCCCTACATGGGGCCAACCGCCTGGTCGGAAACCCGCTGACCGCGGCGGCGCTCGAAGTGACGCTCGTCGGTCCGACATTGCGCTTCGAGCGTGATACCCGGATTGCCGTCTGCGGCGCAGCCTTCGACCTCCGGCTTGGCGACCATCAGGTATCCCTCGATACGCTGATTCACGCCGGCTCTGGGCAGATGCTCACCTTCGGTCGCCGGATGAGCGGAGCACGCGCCTATCTCGCGGCGGCTGGGGGGATCGACCTGACACCGGTGCTCGGGAGCCGTTCGACGCACATTCCGAGCCGCATGGGTGGGCTCGAGGGACGCGCGCTCACGGCGGGCGATACCCTGACGCTGGGGGCGGCCCACGGGGCGCCCGTACGGCCCACGCCAGATGCCAAGTGGAAGAGGCGTCCGGTGGTTGGTGGCGCGCGGGTGCGCGTGTTACCGGGAGCGCATCACGACTGGTTCGACGCGGATGTCGGCGAGCAGCTTCGACAGACGCGTTACACGGTGAGTCCAGTGTCGGATCGGATGGGGTACCGTCTTGCCGGAGATCCGCTCGTGCCACGCCGGGACCGGCAAATACTCTCCCAGGCTCTCCCGATCGGAGCGCTGCAAGTGCCGCCGTCGGGTGGCATCATCGTCGCCATGGCTGACCGCCAAACGTCTGGTGGCTATCCGAGGATTGCAACGGTGATTAGCGCTGACATCCCGCGGCTGGGCCAGCTTGCGCCGGGTGACTGGCTTGAGTTCGAGCCGTGTGACCGGCCAACCGCGCGTGAGGCGCTGTCGCGACTCGCACGCGAGTGTGCGGGGCGAGGCGCATGACGCGGAGGTTGGCGCCTCCAACCGACGGGTGCACGCAAGGGCATGTCCCGGCAACTCGCGAGGCAGACATTGCCCGCGAGCTTGGGACAGCGGTTGGGACGCGCCGTGTTCATCGACATCAGACACTCGCCGGGTTTACGACGTTCCGTGTCGGCGGAGAGGCTGACTGGTTCATTGAGGTGCACGGCGATACGGAGCTGGCCGCGGTGCTCGCGGCCGCGGCCCGGGTGGGGCTCCCGGTCACGATGCTCGGCGGCGGGTCGAACGTGCTCGTCAGCGACACCGGCGTCCGCGGGCTCGTGGTGCGCGCTCGGCACGGAGCGATTAGCCGGCCGAGGGCGGGGAGCGTGCGGGCGTCAGCCGGGGTCACGCTCAACGGTCTCATTCGCTGGATGGTCCGGCGTGGGCTCGGTGGGCTCGAAGCGTGGGCGGGGACACCGGGCACGGTGGGCGGCGCCGTCCATGGCAATGCCCACTTCCGCGGTCGGTTGATCGGCGACGTGCTGTCGTCGGTCGGTGTGCTGGCGGTGGACGGTCACGCGGCGGTCGCCGCGCCGTGGGAGATGGGGTTCGGATATGACCAGAGCCGGCTCCAGACGACCGGTGAAGTGGTGCAATGGGCCGAGTTCACGGTGAGCGAAGAGGACCCTGATGCCCTCCGAAACGCTGCGAAGGCGTCGCTGGCGTTCCGGAAGCGGACGCAGCCGCTCGATGAGCCGAGTGCCGGGTGTGTGTTTCGAAACCCGGTGGACGCGAGGGACCGGCTGCCGTCTGGGATGCCATGCTCCGCCGGTGCCTTGGTTGAGGGGGCGGGCCTGAAAGGACGGTCCCACGGCGGTGCTCGGGTGTCGAACGTGCATGGGAACTTTCTCGTCACCGGGCCGAGTGCGTCAGCGCTCGATGTGTGGGCCCTCATCGAGCTGTGCCGCACGGAGGTGGCCTCACGTTACGATGTCACGTTAGTGCCGGAGATCATCGTTCTGGGGGAATTCGACTAGTGGCCCCAAGACCATCATGAGCGCGCACCCGGTTCAGGACCCCACATCCACGCTCGTCGTCGACGGTGGTCATCGGCTGGAGGGGCGGGTCGACGTCGAAGGGAACAAAAACGCCGCGTTGCCCATGTTGGCTGCCTGCTTGCTCACCGACCAGCCGTGCGTACTGACGAACGTGCCGCGCATCAGGGACGTCGCCGTGATGGGCGAGCTTCTGCGTGGGCTTGGCGCTGAGGTGGACGGCATTGGCACGACGACGCTACGGGTGCGTTGCGAGACGGTCTCGACCGATCAGCCGGACCCGGGTCTCGTGGGACGATTGCGGGGGTCGGTGCTGCTGGTCGGACCGTTGCTGGCACGGCTCGGCCGTGCGCGTTTGGCGCCGCCGGGTGGTGACTTTCCGGCGCGACGCACGCTCGCAGTTCACTTGCACGCGTTGAGGGCCATGGGCGTAACGGAGACGCCGGGCGACGCACATGCTCTCGATGCGCCGGACGGCCTGAAGGCGGCGTCGATCTATCTCGAGGAGGCGTCGGTCACCGGCACGGAAACCGCCATTCTTGCGGCCGCGGCCGCCGACGGCGCCTCGGAGATCCGCCACGCCGCGTGCGAACCTCACGTGGTGGAGCTGTGTGGGTGGCTGCGGGCTATGGGGGTCGATATCGAAGGTGCCGGCACGTCAACCATCCGCGTCGCCGGCGGGAAACGGCTCACCGGGACCACGCACCAGCTTCAGGGCGATTACATCGAAGCGGGGAGTTGGGCCGTGATTGCCGCGATCACCGGAGGCGAGATTGAGGTTCGTGGCGCGCGGAGTGCCGACCTCGAGCCGGTCACGTCGGTGCTGACGCGGATGCATCTGCAGTGCGACGTCGATGACGACAGGCTCCGGGTGTCGCCGTCCGGCCTGCAGGGCGTACGTCAGATTACGACCGCCCCGTGGCCCGGCTTTCCGAGCGACATGGTCAGCCTGGTGACCGTGCTCGCGACGCAAGCCGCTGGCCGCACGTTGATCCATGACTGGATGTATGAGCTCAGGTTGTTCGCGCTCGAGCAGCTGAGCGGGATGGGTGCGAATCTGTTTCTCTGTGATCCCCATCGGATCATCGTGGATGGACCGCGGGCGCTCCGCGGGCGCAGCCTCGACACCCGGGACCTCCGCTCCGGCATGGCCTTGATCGCCGCGGCCCTGGCGGCCAATGGGGAAAGTCGAATCGGCCCGCTCGAGACGGTCGAGCGCGGCTATGCAAATCTCGTCGAGCGACTCCGCTCGCTCGGCGCACAGGTTGCCGTCGAGTAGGGTGCCGGCGCCGCTCGCGCACATCCCTCGGAAATATATGGACTCCTCCTGGGGGCAAGAGAGCGACGGCGGAACAGCCACCAGCTTGGGTGCAGCAAGATATCCGGCCTCTGGTGTGGCACCACTGCGGTTCCGGGCCACGATGGACAAGGCGCTACATCGGGGACCAGAGACCGGCACGGGCTGACAGGGGTTACCCAGTGTCTGAATCGGTCGCGTCCGATGTCGGTCCGACCTGTGGGGTCATCACATGTTTCTCACGTAGCTACTCGAAGCGGACGGGGTCCATGGTGACGGCCCCCTGGTGGAGGGGTGTGCACGCGGTGCCGGTGCGCTGCCGGCGGTGGCCGGCGAGCACCACGCTGCGCGCCCCGTGCGTCAGGAGGGAGCGTAGATACCGGTGGCCCTGTTTGGTGATCGCGCCCCGGCGCCGCCGGGTGCCACTGGAGTGTTCCCGGGGCGTGAGCCCCAGCCAGCTCGCAAACTGCCGGCCCCGCCGGAACGCGTGGATGTGCCCGACGCTCGCCACGAGCGCGGTGGCGGTCAAGAGCCCGACCCCCGGCACCTCGGAAGCAACCGCTGCGTTCCCGCGTCGTGGGCCGCAAAGGTCGTGAGCTGTTGTTCCACCGTCTGAATGCGGGTTTCGCGCTCGCGGAGCTCCGCGTCGACGAGTCCCAGGGCGGTGCGCAGGTGGACCGGCAGCGGAAGCTCCGCGTCTTCGAGCAGCCGCGGGAGCTGCGTCAGGACGGTCCGCGCCCCCAGGGACAGCGTGACGCCGTGTTCGCGCAGCAGGCCCCGGACGGCAGTGGTGCGGGTCGTCATCCACTGCTGCCGCACGCGCGGTGTAACGCGACGAGCGCTTGCTGCTCAGGACGCTTCACCGCCCCCGGCACCACCGTCCCGCTGCGGGCCGCCTCCACTAACGCCTCGACGTCGGTGCGACCCGTCTTCTGCCGCCGTACGTAGGGGCGCACATACTGCGCCGGCAGCAGCGACACCTGATGCCCGCAGCGGCGCGCGACCCGTCCCCAGTGATGCGCCATGCCACACGCGTCCATGACGACGTGACTGGCCGCCTGCGTGCGGCAGAACCGTTCGAACTGGCGGCGCGTGAAGCGATGATGGGCCTGGAGGCACCCCCGCCGGTCGGCGACAGCGACTTCGAAGACACTCTTTGCGAGATCAACCGCGACGGTCGTAGGATGCATGATGGTCTCCTCTCCAGTTTGTGGTTTCCGGTCCGCTTGCCACGGCCATGATGCCGCAACAAGGGACCGGGAGGAGTCCAGTCCATGACCGGCTCGCCTCGAGGAGCATCCGGCACTCGGAGGAACGGGAGGCGTCGTCTGGCCGAAGGCAGACGGTTTCTTCCGAGATAGGCCCGACCGGCACCGAGATGATTCGCCGCCCGCTATGGGGGCGCGCGCGGCGCGCCCCCGCCGGCAGGGAGTGGGGTATGGGGGCCCCGGGAGTGCCCCCGCCGGCGCTCGGGGCAGTCAGCCCAGACTGGGAGGCCGCGCCCGAGATTCAGCAGTGCGATCGAGGGCGATATTCCCCCAATCTCATCATGGACGCGTCGGCGGTGGTCGGACCGGTTGCTGCGTCGGGGCTGGCGCGCGCGGCTGCGGTTGAGGCGGTGCTTGAAGCTGTGGCTGTACCGGCGAGATCCCTCCGGCGAATGTCGACGTCGCGTCACGGCCAACCCGGAAAGGCATCAGGTCGCTCTCCTCGAGATCGAGGACCCGAATGATGTGGGGCGTCAAGGTGAGGATGATGTCGGTTTCCTGAGTTTCGGTCTTGTTCCGGCCAAAGAGGCGCCCGAGCACCGGAATCTGATTGAAGCCAGGAATTCCTTCGAGAACTTCGCGCTCATCATCACGAATCAGACCCGCAAGGATGTTGGTTTCCCCGTCGCGCAGGCGAATCGACGTCACGATCTGCCGGTTTCCGAACTGCGGCAGGTCGCCGAACCCAGTTCCAGAAATGTTACTGATCTCGACGTCGAGCAGCAGCGAGACCTCGTCGTTGTGGTGGATGCGCGGTGTGATTGCGATGTTGACGCCGATGTTCTCGTAGTTGAACGACGTAATCGGCTGCTGACTCACGCCGCCCGCGGCGATTGGCGTAAACGTCGTGACCGGCACTGGCACCCGCTCGCCGAACCGGGCTTCCGCGGTCATACCGTCGGACGTGCGCAGATGGGGATTCGCGAGGATCCGCGTGCGCGTGTCACTCGCGATCAGACGCATGAAGAGGCTCGGCAGGTTGGCCACGAAAAGGTCCGAACCGCTGAGGCGCCGCACATCGTCGAAGGTCAGGCCGCCGAGCGGCTCGGTGATGCCGACCGACGAGCTGATGCCGACGCTGCCGGGTGTCGCGAACTGGAGTCCGTATTCTCGTAGCGACTGTCGATCGGCCTCGAGGAGCTGCACCTCGATGACGACCTCGGCCCGGGCCTTGTCGATCGCCCTCAGCAAGCGTCCGGCTGCCTCGATTCGTTCTGGCGTGTCCTTGATCGAGATTGAATTCGTTGCCGTCACCGGCGCGAGCCGACGAAGATCGATGACGAGTCGGAGCAGGTCGATCGTCTCGGCGAGGTCGGCGTTGCTGAGATAGAACGTGCGGACGATCTCTTCCTCGTATTCTCGACGCTTGTTGGGCGTATCCGGAATGATCGTGACTGTTTGCGGGGCGGTGACCCGGAAGAAGTTCTGCGTGCTCGTGGCGACCGATGCGAGGGCGGTATCGAAGGTCGTGTTGCGAAGATCAATCGAGATCGACGCGTCTCGGAACTGTGGATCGAACAGTACGTTGACCTCGCCAAACTGCCCAAGCGCCGAGAAGACCGCGCGCACGCTGGCGTCGCGGAAGACGACGGAGTCGGGAAGCGCGACGCCTTGCGGAAGGTCGAGTCCGGGCGGCGCGGCCTCTCGCGTCCGGTCGATTAGCGCCTCGAGCTCCGTCTGCCCGCCCTCGCGCGACTCGAGTTTCGCGCGGACCGCATTGCGCGTCTCACGCAGCTCGCGCTCGATGTCGCCCATGCTGGGGTTGAGGTCGTAGGCGACGTGGTACTCCGCCAGCGCCTCCTCGTACTCGCCCTGTTGCGCGAAACGCCGCCCCTCCGTGTAGTGCGTCTGCGCGGCGCGCAGCTTGGCCCGCTCGAGTGACAGTTGCGCGTCGCGGTCGTGCGGGTCCTCCTGAAGCGCCCGCGTATACGCAATGACGGCCTCATCGTAGTTCCGTTCGCGCTCGGCGACATGGCCCTGCAGGAGCGCCGCGTTCGTCGCGCACCCGGTGATGGTGACGACGAGGGCGAGTACCAAGGCGGTCCGCCACGGCGCAGCGAGTTGGCGGCTCACGCCGCGAATCGATAGGCGCATGTCAACGTGTGAAGCTGTCATCGGTCAGGACCTCGACCCCCGGGGGGACGGTGAATGCAAAGAATGTATCGGACAAACCACGGTTTTCCTTGAGGTTTGAGAATGTGTAGGTCGACACTCCCCCCTGAAAATCGGTCGTCGCCATCTGCCGGATCGCGAGACGGTCAGGGTCGAGAGTCAGGGTGAGGTGCTCGTAGTCCGCGTCATTCCGGATCGGTGTGAGGCGGACGATCCAGGCTTGATCCGTCGGGTCGGGCGGTTCCGCGAACTCGGCCGTGAAGTCCCGCTGCAGATCGCCCACGCCGGCGAGAAAGAGGGCCGGTGTCGAGGCTCCGCCGTCGGTCGGAAGTTGGCTGACGATCACCTGCCGGTCTGCCGGGAAATAGGAGTGAATCAACGCCCCGTCGCAGACGAAGAGCTTCGGTTCGGGGTCGGTGTAGTCGAAGCGCCATCGTCCCGGTTTCTTGACGTGCACGGTGCCGTACTCGGTGTCGGTCACCGAGAGGACACCGCCGGCATAGGTGTGGGCGAAGTCGGCGGAAAAGTCGCCGAGCGCCGCATAGCGGGCCTGGAGCTGGACCATCACCTCGGCGATTGCCGGCCGGCGGTCAGGCTGTCCGAACGCGTGAATGGCCGACAGCAACAGGGCGATGAGCGAAACCGAGAGTGTCCGCATTCGGATAATCCAGACGGGGCTAACCGCCCCGAACCCCGTCGCGGTCACTCGCGTCCCTCGACGCGCTCGGGACGCCCAGAGCCTGCCGAGGGGCGGGGGCTGGCGGGGGGCTCCGTGCGCCCGCTCCGTTCGCGCGCGGGCCCGCCGTGCGCGACCGGTCGCCCGTGGCGCGCGACGCTCACTACGGGCTCCTATCCCTTGAGTGCGCCAGCCACGGGCGGCTTCTGTTTCGGCGCCTCTTTACTGTCGGTCGGAAGCTTCGCGGCCAGCCACTCGCCGATGCCTCCTTGGAGGGCGCTGGCACGACACCCGTCTCTGATCAACGCCGCGGCGACGCGGGCGCTCACGATCTCCTCCGGATCAGAGTCGTAGATTACGATGTCGCGGTCGCGGGGCAGAGACGACGCATCAAAGTCTGGCGGGGCCAGACGGACGGCTCCCGGCAGAGTCACCGTGCTGTGTTCGTACGGATACTTCAAGCGGACGTCGACGAGGAGTGGGGCGGTATCCTCACCAGCCTCGAGTCGGCCCTGGAGGTCTTCTTTCGTGATACGCGGAACGGGCATGGGACTATTGTCGATGGCGGTCGTAAACCGTGTCAAGAACAGGACGTTATGGCGCTAATCCAGCCTAATCCACGCTAATCCATGGAGCAGGCGCCTGGGCCGCGGGGATCGCCACAACTGCCGCACGGCTGCACCGCCGCAGTGTCCGCGCCGCGGTCGGTCGGCGTCGAGACCGCGAATACGGATAGTTGGCGCTGGAGCGAGCCGCTGTCGCAGGCAGGGCAAGAGGGTAGGTGCCCGTTTCTGACGAGCGTTTCGAACGCTTGGTCGCAATCGTTACAGACGTACTCGTAGATGGGCACGGGGTCTCCACTGACCGATACGTCCTATCACAGTAGCATGCCCGACACCTCTGATCTGGACGCGGTTCTCCGGTCGATTCTGACGAGTCGCGTCTACGACGTGGCTCGAAAAACGACACTCGAACTCGCCCCGAGGCCGTCCGCGCAATGTGGCAACACCGTCTTGATCAAGCGGGAGGTTCTTTAACCGGTTTTTAGCTTCAAGCTGCGCGGAGCGTACAACAAGTTCGCACAGCTCGACGAGTCGGAGCGCTCGCGCGGTGTCATTTGCGCGTCGGCCGGCGACCACGCGCAAGGGGTGGCGTACGCCGCCCGGCGTCTCGGCATTCCCGCGACCGTCGTGATGCCGTGCACCACACCGGCGATCAAGGTCGATGCGGTACGCCGGATGGGGGCCGACGTACGGCTAGCGGGTGACGACTACCCGGCGGCGCAGGCGCACTGCGATGGCCTGCGTGCCGAGGGTAAACCGGGCTTCGTCCACCCGTCGACGACCTCGATGTCATCACGGGGCAGGGCACGATTGGTGACGAGATCATCTGCCAAAGTCACGACCTCGATGTGGTGGCGGTCCCGGTCGGCGGCGGCGGCCTCATTGCCGGCGTCAGGAGCTACATCAAAGCGGTCAAGCCCGAGGTGCGTGTGATCGGGGTCGAACCGCTCGAGTCGGATGCGCTGTACCGCTCGCTCGCGGTTGGTCGGCGCATCGTGCTCGACCGTGTCGGCCTCTTCGGCGACGGTGTCGCTGTCCGCGAAATCGGTGAAACGACATTCGCGATGGCCCGTCAGGTGGTCGATGAAGTGGTGCGGGTGACGAACGACGAGGTGTGTGCGGCCATCAAGAAGATCTTCGACGACACGCGGACGGCAGCCGAGCCGGCCGGAGCGCTCGCGGTGGCCGGCCTGCGTCGGCTTGTGGAGCAAGACGGCATCCAGGGCACACGCCTCGTGGCGATCTTGAGTGGCGCGAATATGAACTTCGACCGGCTCCGGTTCGTCGCCGAGCGGGCCGAAATCGGTGAGGCCCGGGAGGCGATTCGCGCCGTCACGATTCCGGAGCGCCCCGGGGCATTTCGAGCGTTGTGCGCCGCGATCGGCGGGCGGGTGCTTACCGAGTTCAACTATAGGGTGAGCGGTCGGCGCGACGCGCACATCTTTGTCGGCGTCTGGGTGGGGTCGCGGCGCGACGCCGCGCCGCTGGTCGCGCAGTTGACGTCGGACGGATATGAGACGACTGACGTGTCAGATGACGAGATGGCGAAGCTGCATGTCCGGCATATGGTCGGCGGCCGCGCGGCGGACGTGCAGGGCGAGTGCGTCTGCCGGTTCGAGTTTTCAGAGCGGCCCGGCGCGTTGATACAATTTCTCGAGACGCTCGGCGACCGATGGAACATCAGTCTGTTTTACTACCGCAACCACGGGACTGATTTTGGTCGGGTGCTGGCGGCCTTTGAGGTGCCGGACGCCGACCGCGAGTCGTTCCATACGTTTCTCGACTCGCTCGGCTACCAATACAATATGGAGCCGGTCAATCGTGCCTATCGTTTTGTTTTTGAGTTAGTCGGGGCTGACTGCCCCGAACCCCGTCGCGTTCACTCCCGGGGGCCCGCTGTGCGGGCCCTGATCGTACGTCGTGAGATCTGGCCCCAGACGGTACGGCAATGAACTTAGCCGCCCATTAACTCCGACACGTGTCGACGCACGGCGTCGTAGTCGGCGGGAAGTTCCACCGGTGCGTTCGCCAAACGCGGAGACAGGTCCGGGAGGCTGCTCTGGTGGTATCGCACCTTGAAATCGGTGAACTTTAGTCCGTTCGCGGTCGAGATGACGACGACGCGGTCGGTCTGGGTGATCTCGCCCCGCGCGCGGAGCTTGATCATCGCGGCAAGCGCGACGCCAGTGTGCGGGCAGTTGTACATGCCCGTACGGTCCGCCCGCGCGGCGGCGTCGGCCAGCTCCGCCTCGGTCGCTTGCTCCACGATGCCACGATACCGCTTGAGGGTCCGCACCGCCTTGGCGATCGAGACGGGGTTGCCGATCTGGATGGCGGATGCTTGCGTCGGCGTCGCCTTGATCGGCTCGAACTGCCAGTCGTTCTGATACGCCCGGTACAGGGGGTTGGCCGCGGCGGCCTGCGCGACCACGATGCGTGGGCGCCGAGCGATCACCCCGAGCGTTTCCATCATGTCGAATCCCGCCCCGAGTGCGCTGACGTTCCCGAGGTTGCCCCCGGGAATGATGATGACGTCTGGCACCTCCCAGTCGAACTGCTGCACGATCTCGACGCCCACCGTCTTCTGCCCCTCGAGCCGGACGCTGTTCATCGAGTTGGCGAGATAGATCCCTTCCTCGGTCGCGAGCCGTTGGACGATCGCCATGCAGCCGTCGAAATCGGTATCGAGCGACAGGACGGTGGCCCCGTTCGACAGCGGCTGCACGAGCTGGGCCGTGGAGACCTTGCCGCGCGGCAGGATCACGACCGCTGGAATTCGCCCCGCGGCGGCGTACGCCGCGAGCGAGGCGGAGGTGTCACCGGTCGACGCGCAGGCCACGGCTCGAATCGGCGCGCCTTGCTGCATCATCTCCCGTACGATGGAGACGAGCACCGTCATCCCGAGATCCTTGAAGGAGCCGGTGTGCGAGTTGCCGCATAGCTTCACCCAGAGGTCCTCGATGCCGAGTTCCTGCCCGAGCCGCTCCGCCCAAAACAGGTTGGTGCCGCCCTCGTCCATCGACACGATGTTGTCGTCGTGCACCTCTGGGCACACCCACTCTTTCTTGCCCCAAACGGCCGACCCATAGGGCCAGGTCGTGCGTTTGTACCGGTCGTCGAAGAGCCGCATCCAGGCCCCCGGTGAGCGCTCCCGCAGCGCATCGAGATCGTGGGAGACCTCGAGCAGGTCGTTGCACGTCGGGCACCGGTAGATCGGCGTGAGCAACGAGTGCTCGCCGTGACAGCCGGCGATGCAGCGAAGCGTGGCACGATAGGTGGTGGCCTTCATAGAGGAGGCGGCCTGCCTCGCCGTGGCCCCCTTCGGGGGCGAAGGCTGGTAGACCGCACGGAAACTCGAACCCTCGACCTCCGCGTTGCGAACGCTACCCAAAAAAAGGAATAACGTGTTGACGCGAAAGGGCTACGGGACTCGGATCACGCTACGATGTGCCTATGCAGATTATCGCATGGACATGCGATAATCTGCATAGACCTGCGGGTCCGATGGGCACAAAAACGGTCACAAAGTCGACCGGGGATTTGGGCCACTAGATGGGCGGACGCACAGGAGTGGTCTTTTCACTCAGAATGACACCCGTCAGCAGTAACCCAAACCCACGCTTGAACAGGAGGATTAGGATGCTCACCAAGAGTTCTGCCGTTCCGGGCCGTGTCAATGCCTTTGAGACAACCTGATTCCGCATTTACTGTAGCGACCCCACGCTGGTGACGAGCGTGATCGGGCGATCGTCACGGATGGGTTGTGACCGGCGGATCACCCCATACTGTGGGTCGTCCGGGGTGACGGGCGTCGCTCCTGGGGCATCCTCGCGGGTCGGTTGCGGCGGCCGATTGATCCACACGGCCGTGGGCGGTGTTTCTGGACGTGGTGGCCCCTGCACGAACCGCTCGGGATGGGCGGCGTATGCCGCCAGGCGCGTGCGGTGCCGGACCGCGAGGACCGTCGCGGCGCGGCCGTAGTGCACGGCGGTTGGTGTCAGGTAGCTGAGGCCGCTGTGATGGTGCGCGTCGTTGTACCACGCGAACAGATCGCGGCTGACGGCGCGGGCGTGTTGAAGCGAGCCGAACCGGCCAGGAAACTCCGGCCGGTACTTCACGGTCCGGAACTGCGCTTCGGAGAACGGATTGTCGTTGCTCACGCGGGGCCGCGAATGACTGGCGTCGATGCCCAGATCCGAGAAGAGCAGCGCGACGAGCTTGCTCCGCATAGGCGCGCCACGGTCCGCATGAATGGTGAGTTGGTGCGGGGCGATGCCCTGCTTCAGGCAGGTCGCCGCAATCAGGCGCTCCGCCAGGTGCGCATTTTCGTGGCGCGCGACCATCCAGCCCACCGCGTAGCGGCTGAAGAGGTCGAGGATGACGTACAGCGAGTAGTAGCGGTACGGGATCGAGCCCTTGAGTTTGGTGATGTCCCACGACCAGACCTGATTCGGGCGCGTTGCCACGAGCTCGGGTGCGGTATACGCCGGATGCCGGGCCTGGGCGCGCCGCTCGCGCACTTCCGTGGCCGCCGCGAGCACCCGATACATTGTGCGCGGGGCACAGAGGTACCGCTGCTCCTCGAGCAACGTGGCATGGACTTCGGCGGGCGACTGGTCGATGAACCGCTCGCTGTGCAACACGTTGAGCACCGCCTGGCGTTCGGTGGCACCCAGCGCGCGCGGCGACGGCGCACGGGGCCGCGGTGGTGTGGCGCGGGGCGCGGGGCGCCGCCGGCGATAGAGCGCCGCCCGGGACACGCCGACGCTGTGACACAGCGCCGCCGTCTCGCCCGGCGTCGTGACGGCCTCGATGGCGCGCATCAGTCGGTCTCGTCGTCGTCGCTGGGTGTCAGGGGGATCCCCAGGATCTCGGCAACTTTTTTTTGGAGCGTCATGATCGTCTCCGCCCGCTGCAGCTTCCGCTGGAGCCGGCGGTTCTCCACCTCGAGCTGCTTCACGCGCGGGTCAACGGGGCGGGGTGTCGGCCCCCGCCGGCGCCCGCGCATCTCGCGCAGCGCCCCCGCCTCCCGCTGCCGCCGCCAGTTCGTCAACAGCGACGAGTACAGCCCCTCGCGACGCAACAGGGCCCCCACCTCGCCGGGCTTCTTGCACGCGTCGGCTTGCGTGAGGATGCGGAGCCGATATTCTGCGGAGAAGCGCCGGCGCTGGACCGTCGCCGGCACCTCCGGGTCAGGGTCGGGCGGGCGTGACGTGGTCATGGGGCCGGGGCCTCCCGTCGCCCTCCGGGCTCCCGTCGCCCCCGGCCCCGCGACCACGTCCATCTCCACGGCCTCTGGCATGCGAGTCATCTCTCCAACCTTCCCCGCCCCTACACTAATCTCACCAGGGAGGTTGTCTCACAGATTATTGGCACAGGGGGAGCGACGCTATAGCCAGCCTGCTGTATCAGGTGTAATACTTCTTCAAGAGTCACGTCAGTGGGCTGACCGCAGGTATTCCCACACAGGCTGCCCTGCGGGGCAGTCTCGCCGCTATGCTGCGCGATGGTGGTCCTGAATCGATGCATCGGACTCTGGTCGGAGAAATTAAACTTATCAAACTTGTCAAAGGCATCCACTAAGTACATCGCGGCATAGTTATCAACTAGTGCTGCGTTCACTGCGGGATCATCGACAACACCATCCCCGTTGTTGTCCAGGTACTCTGCCGCAATCGAAGCGACATGTCGGAGTAGCGGTTCAGAAAACTTCTCGACTGCCCACATCGAGGCTCCAAACACTTTCATGCAATGGTGAAATCCCACGCCGTGCATCGGATCGCCTTCAGGAATCACAATGGGCAGCAGCGTTGGCCTTTGTGATGACTCAAAGGTCGTCACACCGCAGCTCCCTGGCTCGTGAGCAACGGTTATTGTCGGGGAACTCGTCGGTGCTATCGGGCTACCAGTCTCTGAGCCGCCGCACGATAATGCCAACACTGCGACTGTGGTCAGCACCGCAAGCGTACTAGTCGTGATATTTAGTCTCCGTACGGACATTGCTATACACGAACTGCGAGCGGGACACTGCCCACCCGCGTGACGAACCCCCGTTCCCGTTGACCCGCCCGCCGCGCCGAGATTTACGTGCTGCGGCTCTTTGTCTTTGGCGATGCCGATTCACTTTGGCCGCGCCATTACACAACTGTCAGCAGTACAGTGTTCTGCTGTTGCGCGTCGTCACGAAGAACAATCCCTGGCACTGTAGACACTGACGTGGCTCATAGTCCTCAGGAATCCCCTCCGACCACGGCACCGCCGGAACATCTTGACGGCGCTAGCGCTTCGGTGACGGCAGGTGGAAACAGCTCCACCACGTCCCCCTCGAGCCGTAACGTCACAGCGGCGTGGCCATCGTGGTCCGTTGCACCGCGGTTGACCACGACGTAGGGCACGCCGCGCTCCGCGGCCGCCAGTGGAAAACCTGCCGCCGGGTAGACCGACAGCGTCGAGCCCAACGCCACAACGAGATCCGTCTCCTGGACCGCTGCCGCGGCGCGCTCCAATTCGTCCGGATCGAGGTTCTGGCCGAAACTGATCGTTGCGGGCTTCAGATAGCCGCCACAGCCGCACACCGGCGGTGTTCGCGTTTCCAAGAAGCGCTTCACGTGAGGATCCGGATCGGTGCGGGCATGGCAGCTCATGCATTCTATGGCCGTGTTCGTGCCATGCAGCTCGACAAGCCGCCCGGAGGAGGTCCCGCCGCGGATGTGTAGCCCGTCGATGTTCTGCGTGACGACCATCGCGAGCTTGCCCGCTCGCTCGAGATCCGCAACCGACGTATGCACGGCATTCGGCTCCGCATCGCGGAACGAGGGCCAGGCCTGGCACTTCTGGTCCCAGTACTCGATGCGCGCGACCTCCGAGTTCATGAAATCATCAAAGTAGACGGGCTGCCGCTCCCTCCAGACACCCTTTGGGCCGCGGAAATCACGGATGCCGCTGCCCGTCGAGATGCCTGCTCCGGTAAACACCAGGATGCGGCCGGTGTCTCGTAGCAGCTGAACGAGGCCCATTGCTCACCGAGCCTACCGTCTCGCCGCCCGCGAATGGGACGCTGCGCACCCGCGTGACTTACCCCCGTCCCCGTTGAACCGCCGGCCTTTGAGAGTTAGGATGCTAGGCAAAAGGCCTCCGGCCATCTAGGGTGATGCCGTCGCGATCCAGAGTCAATCGGGTGACCAAGGCCGTCGTTCCTGCGGCGGGGTATGGCACCCGCATGCGTCCCATGACCCTCGGCGTCCCCAAGGAGCTCTTTCCGCTGGGCGACTCGCCGCTCATCGCGCACGCAGTACGAGACGCGACCGCGGCGGGCATCCGTGAGATCTGCGTGGTCCTGCGCCGGGGCAAGGAGAGCATTCGGGACTACCTCGTGGCCACCGTCCCGCGCCGCGTGCGGTTGTGTTTCGTCTACCAGAGGCGCAAGGACGGATTGGGGGGAGCGCTGCGAGCAGCGCGCACCTTCGCTGACGGCGAGCGTTTTGTCATGGTGATTCCAGACCAGCACCTGCGGTCCAAGCGGGGTAGCGCCTGCGCGCAGCTTTTGCGCTGCCTACCGTCGGACGGTCCGCTGATCCTGAGCAGCATGGTCAAGGTTCCCCGCGCCGAAAGGCGCTTCTTTGCGGGCGCGCGCGGCTTCGGCATCTCAGTGCGGCGCCCCCGCCCCGGTCGGCCCTATCCTGTTTCGCGGCTGCTCAGGACGGGCCGCGAGGTTTGCGGCTTCGGCAGGACCGTCTACCCGCCGGAGATTTTCCGCTACCTGGGATCGCGGTACGCCGATCCGGGCACGGGCGAGGTGGATCTCTGGCGGACGTTTCAGGCTCTGCCGAGCCGCATCCAGCATCGGGCCGTCCTTCTCGATGGACAACCGTGCGACACAGGCACGTTCGCGGGCTACTATCACTACCTGCCGCGCTTCGTCAGAGGATGGGCGGCTCCCTAGAGGATGGGCGGCTCCTTCGCGCTGGAGCCGCACGAACGTCTCAACGTCCTCCTCATCGCCCACGCCTGAGACGCCGCGCACCCGCGTGAGCCGTAACCCCCGTCCCTGTTGAACCACCCGCCGGCCAGCGGTAGCCTAGGCCAGACATGGCTGCGTTCCGCTTCAGCACCTTCCTCGAGTCGTTCGATGCGGACCCGAAGACACGCGGCACGCAGTGGGAACACGTCTGCAAGTGGTTCCTGGAAACTGATCCCGTCTATCGCACACAGCTGAAGAAGGTCTGGCTGTGGAACAAGGGGCCCGGACGCTGGGGGCCGGATGCGGGTATTGACCTTGTGGCCCAGGCCAAGGATGGCACCTACTGGGCCATTCAGGCCAAAGCGTATGCGCCAGAGAACACCGTCACGAAGCAGGACATGAATACATTTCTGGCCGAATCGGCACGGCCAGACATTAGCTGCGGTTGAATACGAACAGATGCGGACAAGGATTAGGCACCGCTCGCAATGTGCCACTCACGCCGTAGACGATGTGGCCGGTGGGTGAATAGCGAGGCGCACTGCCTCCCGAGAACAGCACCCGCTGCTCACCGGAGTCGAGGTCGAGCAGCGCAATCTGCGCGCTCTCGACGACTCCTCGCGTGAGGATGGTGAACAGGATGGCGCGGTCGCCCGGGAGGACATCGGGCCACCCATGATTCACGCCCTGCTCGACGTCGGGCGTGGTCAACTCCTCAGGCTCACCGTCCAGACGGACCCATTCGAAGACAGCCCCGGCCGATATAATCTCGGCACCTTCGTCGACAACGTGCGCGTAGGATGACTCGACATGCGTTAGCATCGGTTCGTATCATCGCCCTCTGCGCGTTGCTGCTTCCCGCCGCCGCGTTCGCTCAGACACGCGGCACTGTCTCTGTCCTGCCGTTCACCAACATCACCGGGGAACCGGGCGACGCCTGGATTGGTGCCGGGATCGCCGAGGCGCTGGTCGCGGACCTGCAGGGAGCGCCAGGCTTCGAGGTCGTGACGGGCGAGCAGATCGACGTGCCCTGGGTCTTGAGCGGCGCCTACCAGCGGGTCGGCAACCAGATTCGGATCACCGCGCGACTGGTCGAGGTCGCCAGCGGCGCCGTGATTCGGACGGCGAAGGTCGATGGCGCGATGGCCGATCTCTTCGGCCTGCAGGATCGTCTGGCCGTGGACCTGGCGGGACGACCGGAGAGTCCGGAGTCTCGGACGGCCGCGACACTGCCATCGACTGTGACCGGCGGCGGTGCCGGGATGCTCGCGATGATCGACGGCCCACCACCACCTATCGCTCCCGAAGTCATGAGCCGCGACGAGCGAGGCCGCGCCACGGTCCGCGCCATCAAGCTCGACGAGGGGATCACCGTCGACGGCGCGCTCGACGAGGCCGTCTACACGACGGTTCCTTCGTTTGGCGGGTTCATTCAGACGGAGCCCACGGCGGGGGCGCCGGCGACCGAGCGAACCGAGGCGTGGGTGTTCTTCGATGACACGAATCTCTACATCTCGGCCCGATTGTGGGATTCGGCGCCCGAGTCCGAGTGGGTGGTCAACGAGATGCGCCGTGACAGCGCCATCCTCTCGCAAAACGAGGGGGTCGGGATTCTTCTCGACACGTTCTACGATCGGCGGAACGGAAACTTCTTCACCATCAGCCCGATCGGCGGCCGGGCGGACGGCCAAGTGAGCAACGAACGCGGGTACAACCCCGACTGGAACCCAGTGTGGACACTCGACACCGGGCGGTTCGAGGGAGGCTGGTCGTTGGAAGCGGCGTTTCCGTTCAAGTCGATGCGCTATCGCCCAGGGCGGTCGCAGGTGTGGGGCCTTCAGCTGAGGCGCCGCGTGCGGCACAAGAACGAGACCTCGTTTCTGACCCCTCTGGACCCCGGGCTTGGCCAAACGGCGATCTTCCAGGTGTCGCGGTCGGCAACCCTGGTGGGGCTCGAGGTGCCGGCCAGCGGGCGTCCGATTGAGATCAAGCCATACGTGATCGGCGACGTCAGCTCGGACGTGAACGCCTCACCGGCCGTCTCGAACGCATTCGGTGGAAACGTCGGCCTCGACCTCAAATACGGGATCACGGAGAACCTAACCGCCGACTTCACGGTCAACACCGACTTCGCGCAGGTCGAAGCCGACGAGCAGCAAGTCAACCTCACCCGCTTCAGCCTGTTCTTCCCCGAGAAACGGGAGTTCTTTCTCGAGAACCAAGGCACGTTCAGCTTCGGCACCGCCCGAGGCGGTCGGGCGGGCGACACCCCGGTCATGTTCTACAGCCGGCGGATCGGCCTGAACGAGGGGCGGGAAGTGCCGATCATCGCCGGAGGGCGGGTGACCGGCCGGGTCGGCCGGTTCAGCCTCGGGCTGATCAACATCCAGACCGACGACGAGCCGGTAAGCGGCGCGGTGACGACGAACTTCGCGGTAGCCCGCATCAAACGCGACCTGCTCCGCCGGAGCAGCATCGGCGCGATCGCGACCAGCCGCTCGGCTCTGGCGGACGGCACCGGGACGAGTCAAACCTACGGGGTCGACGCGACGTTCGCCTTTTACGAGAACGTGGCGTTCAACGCCTACTGGGCGAAGACGCCGACATCGGGGCGCGATGGGCGGGATACGAGCTACCAGGGTGCGTTCCGGTACGACGGGGACCGGTATGGGGCGACGACCGAGCACCTGTTCGTCGATGCGCAGTTTTCACCGGAGGTCGGGTTCGTGCGCCGGGACGACTTCCGCAAGAGCGAGGGGTCGGTCCGTTTCAGTCCGCGGCCTCGCGCGATCGAGGCGGTCCGGAAGTTCACGTGGGAGGGCTCGTACAGCTACATCACAGATGCGGCCGGGATCGTCGAAACGCGGGGGGCGCAGGGGCGGTTCGAAACCGAGTTCGAGAGCAGCGATACGCTCGAGGTCTCGTACACCGACACGTACGACTTCCTCAAGGAGCCGTTCACGATCGCGCCGGACACCACCATCCCGGTTGGCGGGTACGACTTTTGGAACGCTCGTGCGTTCGTGCGATTTGGCCAGCAACGGCGGGTGGCCGGGTCCGTGTTCGCCGAGCACGGCGCTTTCTACGGCGGCACGAAGACGGCGCTCGGGTTCGGGGGTCGTGGCCCTTTCAGCGGACGGATCGAGCTAACGCCGCAGCTCTCAGTTGAGCCAGGCCTGTCGTTTAACTGGATCGACCTGCCGCAGGGAAGCTTCTCGACCGAACTGCTCACGACTCGCGCGACCTACACGATCAATCCTGCCATGTTTGTGAGCGCACTCGTGCAATACAACTCGAGCAACAACGGCTTGAGTACTAACATTCGGCTCCGGTGGGAGTATCAACCGGGGAGCGAGCTGTTCATCGTCTACAACGAGCAGCGGGATACGCTCACTCCGCTGGCGTTCCCCGAGCTCGAGAACCGGGCGTTCATCGTCAAGATGAACCGGCTGTTCCGATTCTGAGGCGGCCGGGAGCGACAGGGAGGCGCTCGCCGACCTGCAGGATCAGGCCACGTAGCCGACAAATGCCGAGTTCGGCCGCCGGACTGATGCCATCAGTTACTCCCTGAGGCCATCAAACTGATTGCTGACCCACCGCCAGCGGAGGGAATCCCATCTGCTGTTCGATCCCGTGGAGCTGTATCTGGTTCAATGGCTAGCGCCAACCATCGCGTGCGGCGCACGCGGCGATACCAGAAGTCGTAGCTTGTAGTGCTTTTACCGCTTCTCGAGGTAGACCGTCATTTGAAGGCTTACTTCCCGGTTGACTTCACCAACGACGCATACAAGCTCGGGGTGAACTACATCGTGTACGGAATGACGCACTGAGGTGATAGCCGCCCTCGAGATCTACAACATCATTGAAGGGCGGTCACCCGTCTTGGAAGCGAAGAAAGTTCGCGGCCCACGAAGGAGATCGGTGTATAAAAAGGGTGCTGATCCGGTCGGACGAGAACGCGGAATGGTCTTGAATAGTGTCGTCACCGTCACCTGCGCGGCGCTGATGGTGGGAGCGCTGGTCGTCGTCGGCGCTCAGAGACAGGGATTCCAAGGACGGCTGTCCCCACTACCGGTGGATGCCCGCACGGCCGGCACCATCACGGGCGAGGGTGTGGTCCGTGCGGAACTGAACGGGACGGAGCTTACGATCCGGGGGTCGTTCGAAGGCATGAGTTCGGCCGCGATCGGCGCCCACGTGCATCGGGCCCAGCCCGGCACGCCCGGGCCGGTCGCGTTCGCGATCGACGTGCCCACCGTCGCCGAGGGAGAGTTCGAGGACACCGTGACCCTCGACGAAAGTGAGCTCCGCGAGCTGCGTGGCGGCTTCTACTATCTCCAGATTCACACCGAGAACAATCCCGGCGGGGAGCTTCGTGGCTGGCTGTGGCCGCAGGAGTGAGGATGATGCAGATAGGACGCACGTGGGCGGCTTTCGTCGTGGCGCTGGCAGCGGTCGGAGCCGGCGGGATCGGTGCCCCGGCCCAGGACTTCGCCGGCTACACCGAGGATCAAGCGCGCGCTGGCCAACTCGTTTACGAGAGTGTCTGCGCGTCGTGTCACATGGCCAACCTCCAGGGAGACTTCGAGGCGCCGGAGCTGGCGGGCCCGAACTTCCTGAACAGCTGGGGCGGTCGTGAGGTGAACGAGCTCTTCGACTACATGCAGGCGACGATGCCGCCGGCCGGGAGCAAGCCGAGCGATGAGAGCTTTACGAACATCATCGCCTACATCCTGGAGCGCAACGGCCAGGAGGCCGGGAGCGCGCGACTCGTGGCCACCACCACCACGATGGTCCCTACGCGGGACGTCGTGGCGGGCCGCGCACCCGCCGCGGCACCGGCCACCGCCGCGCGTGGGGCCGAGTCGCCGAGACAGCCGGGCGGGTTTGGCGCACCCCGGCCGCCGCTTCCAGCCCTCCAGTGGAACGGTGTCGTCGCGGACTATCGACCAGTGACCGCCGAGATGCTGGTCGACCCGCCGCCCGGTGATTGGCTGATGTTCCGACGGACCTACGACGGCCAGGGTCACAGCCCGCTTGATCAGATCACGACCGATAACGTCGGTGACCTCCAACTAGCGTGGGTGTGGTCGATGGCCGAAGGCTCGAATCAGCCAACGCCGCTCGTTCACGACGGCATCATGTATCTCACCAACCCTGGCAACATCATCCAGGCGCTCGACGCCGGGACCGGTGACGTCATCTGGCAATACGCGCGCGAGTTTCCGGAAAGTTTCGGCCAAAGCGGTAGCCGGTTGCGCAACATCGCGATCTACCAGGACGAGCTGTTCGTTGCCACCGCGGACGCCGCGTTGGTCGCGCTCGACGCGCGGAGTGGCGAGATCGTCTGGGAGCATCAGATCGCGGACCCCGAGCAGGGCTACACCAGCTCGAGTGGGCCGATGGTCATGGGCGGGGTCGTGGTCAACGGCATCAACGGCTGCTCGCGTTTCCAGGAAGACAGCTGCTTCATCACAGGGCACGATCCCGACACCGGCGAAGAGCTCTGGCGAACGCTCACCATCGCCCAACCGGGGGAGCCGGGCGGGGACTCCTGGGGTGACCTGCCGCTCGTCCTCCGTGGGGGCGGCGACTCGTGGACTGCCGGCAGCTACGACCCAGAGCTCGATCTGATCTACTGGCCGACGGCGCAGGCCAAGCCGTGGGTGCCCGCCAGCCGGGGCCTCACGGTGTACGACGACGTGCTTTACACCAACGCCACGCTGGCGCTACGGCGGAGCACCGGTGAGATCGCCTGGTACTTCCAGCACGTGCCGGGTGAGGCGCTCGACCTAGATGAGGCGTTCGAGAAGGTGCTGATCGATGTCGGTGGCCGCAAGACCCTCTTCACCATCGGCAAGCACGGCATCCTCTGGAAGCTCGACCGTGAGACGGGGGAGTTCCTCGGCCACACCGAGACGGTCTACCAGAACATCTTCACCTCGATCGACCCAGACACCGGTCGGGTCACCTATCGCCAAGACATCGCCGACGCTGGCGTCGGCGACTGGGTCGAGGTCTGCCCCAGCACCGCCGGGGGTAAGAACTGGCACGCGACCTCGTTCAGCCCGCAGGCCAACGCGCTCGTGATCCCGTTGAGCCAAACCTGTCTCGCCATCGCGGGGCGTGAGGTCGTGTTCGAGCCAGGGTCAGGCGGTTCGGCAGCCGATAGGAAATGGTTCGAAATGCCCGGCTCCAACGGCAATCTCGGCAAACTGGCGGCGTACGACGTCGAGACCCTGGAGGAGCTGTGGTCGGTCGAACAGCGGGCGTCATTCCACACTGCGGCCCTGACGACCGGGGGCGGCCTCGCCTTCGCGGGTGATCTCGACCGGTGGTTCCGGGCGTACGACGTCCGGACCGGCGAGGTGCTCTGGGAACGGCGGCTCGGCACATCGGTTCAGGGGTTCCCGGTCAGCTTCAGCGTCGACGGCGAGCAGTACGTGGCTGTATCGACCGGGCTCGGCGGCGGCAGCCCCCGCAACGTCCCGAACCTGCTGGCGCCGGACGTGCGCTATCCGCGCACCGGGAACGCACTCTACGTGTTCAAGCTGCGCGACCGGTAGGTCTAGTTTTTTGATGCTCTTCGGAGCTGTAGCTACTCCATAGAACACGGTAGTACCGTGCCTGGTAAACCGTTGCGCGCCGGCAACAGGCGTGCTCTAATCGCATCGTCAAGCGAACGTCCCGCGTCGGTGTCGAGTCCCTGAGGAGGGCTAAATGGGTGCCAAGCAGTCAAGTCGAAGAAAGTTCCTGCGGAACAGCGCTGCGCTGGCCGGGCTCGCTGCGACGCCTGCGGGATTGGCGGTCGCTCCACGTACCGCGAGCGGCCAGACCCGCGGGGCAGGCGCCGTGCCCGACATGAACGCGATGGAGTACGTGCTCTACGGCGCGCGCTCGCGGTTCGTGACCACCAAGCGCATCCTGGAGGGGCACGGCCATTACGAGGACGACAGGCCGAAGCCCAATCCGTATCGCCCGAGCGTCGGCACGCCGATTCGCGACCTCGTTGGGATCATCACGCCGTCGTCGCTGCACTTCGCGACCCAGCACCACTACGGAATCCCCGAGATCAATCCCAGCGAGCACACGCTGACCATCCACGGCATGGTTGATCGTCCGATGGTGTTCACGGTGGATGATCTCAAGCGATTTCCAGCCTCCTCGGGGATCTACTTCCTCGAGTGCCTTGGGAACCGGCCGCGGCCCACAGATAAGAACGTCAACGAGACGAACGGCCGCATGGCGTGCTCCGAATGGATCGGTGTGCCTCTCTCGATGCTCTTGAAGGAAGCGGGCGTCAAGAACGGCGCGAGCTGGATCGTCGCTGAGGCGGCCGAGGCCGGACATCACACGAAAAGCGTCCCGATGGCCAAGGTCATGGACGATGTGCTCGTGGCTTATGGGCAGAACGGCGAGCCGATCCGTCCGGACCACGGCTTCCCGTTGCGCCTCCTGGTCCCTGGTTTCGAGGGGATCTACAACGTGAAGTGGCTCAAGACGATCAAGGTGGTCGACCAGCCCTATAAGACGTTTCAGGAGCGGTCCCGGTTCATGGGTGCCGACCGGCGATCGCGGCACTTCATCTACGAGCTCGGGCCGAAGTCGGTCATCACGTTCCCATCCGGCGAAGACCATCTGCCGGAGCACGGCACCTACACGATTACCGGTTTGGCGTGGTCCGGCGGGGGCGCCGTCCGTCGGGTGGAGGTCTCTACCGACGGTGGGCAAACGTGGACAGACGCAAAGCTACGCGGGCCGGCGTTGAAACGCGCGTTCGCCAGGTTCGACCTCGTCTGGAAGTGGAAAGGCGAGGAGGCGGTGCTCCAGTCGCGCTGCACCGACGAGCTGGATCAGGTACAGCCGTCGGTCGCCGAGTTCGCCAGATTCTGGAATGAGACGGAGTCGGAGATTTTTCTGGGCGGGGGCAGCCGTTTTGGTCATGTCAACATCATCCAACCATGGAAGGTGGCCACCAATGGCTTGGTGCAGAACGCCCTGGAGACCTAGTCTTCTCGTTGCACTGCTGATGGCGGTCGTCACGGGTACCGCGGCGGCCCAGGAAGAATCCTCGTTCGGCTTCGGACGAGCCGCCACGCCCGAAGAAGTTCGCGAGGCGGATACCACGATCGGGCCCGAAGGAAAGGAGCTTCCGCCCGGCAGCGGCAATGCGGTTCAAGGTGCCGCCGTCTTCGCGCAGCGGGGATGCCCGCTGTGTCACGGGCCCAACCTTATTGAGGGGCCGGGGCCAAAGCTCGTCGGCGAGGCTCTCGAGGGTCTCAGCTACTACCCGGTAAGCTACTGGCCGGATGCGCCACTCATCTTCGACTTTATCCGTCGTGCAATGCCCTACGACCGGGCCGGGATTCTCAGCGACGACGAGGCCTACGCGCTGACTGCGCTGCTCCTTCATCGCAACGGCCTGATCGAGGAAGAGGACGTGATGGATGCCGACAGCCTGCCCAGGGTGGTCATGCCGCATCGATCGCGTTACACCGAGCCGCCCGCAGATTGGCAGCCCGGGAGGCCGCGGCCCTGGACAACGCCGGTGCCGTAGAAATCAGCTGGCGCACACGCCCGCCGCGAGGACCGTCACTGCCTATCGATCCTTCGCCGCTGGGTGCTGGCGGCGATGACCGAGAGCGACGAAGTGTTCGTATATTCAGTCGATCGGACATCAGGTCTGCTGTGTCAGACGGGTCAACGACTACCGGTGACCCTGCCAACCTGCCTGCGATGATGGGCGTAAGACGCATACTGCCACTCGCGGGCGCGATGGGGATGCTCCTCAGCGTTGCCGACCTCGGTGTCGCACAGGACACTCTCCCACATACGCCTAGGGTGAGCGGCATGCCGCGCGGCGTGCCGTTGCTCTGCGCGAACGCCAGTGTCGTGAGCACCGGTAGCGGCGCGTGGTCGGATCCGCAAGTCTGGTCGACCGGCGCCGTTCCCGCCGCGGGCGACAAGGTCGCGATCGCGGCATCCCACAAGGTGACCTACGACGTTGTCGCCGACGCGACGTTGGACTGCGTCGAGGTGCGGGGGCATCTGGCCTTCGCGACTGACGCCGACACTCGCATGCGCGTCGGAACCCTGATGGTTCTCGAGGGTGGCCATCTCGAGGTCGGCAGCTCAACACAACCGATCGGCCCTCGGGTGACGGCTGAGGTCGCGATCACCGACCAGCCGATCGACCCTCGCACGGATCCGGGCCAGATCGGGAACGGCCTAGTGGGCCTGGGAAAAGTGACCATGCATGGTGCGGAGAAGACCCCGACGTTCGTCCGGCTCAGCCGCGAGCCACGTGCGGGTCACACGACACTCGAGGTGGAGCAGCCCGTCTCCGGGTGGGCACCTGGCGACTACGTCGTCATCCCCGACACACGGCAGCTCCGCGCCGGCGAGAGCGGGGATCGATACCGGTCGCAGACAGACAGGGTGCAGATCGCGGCGGTCTCCGGCACCACGGTCACGCTAGCCACGCCGCTCAGGTTTGACCACCGTGGGGCCCGCAGCGTGGGCGGCGAGCTGGAGCTGCTGCCGCACGTCGGCAATTTGAGCCGCAACGTGACGGTGCGCTCGGAAAACCCCGATGGCACGCGCGGGCACACCATATTCATCTCACGTGCCGATGTCGATCTTCGGTACGCGGCGTTCAGAGACCTCGGCCGCACGAAGAATGGCGCGGTCGATAGCACACGCTTCGATACACGCGGCCAAGTGGGACGACTCGGGTCGAACCAGCTCGGCCGCTATGCCGTTCACTTCCACCACGCGTTCGGGCCACGGACGACGCCGACCAACGGCCACCAGTTCACGCTCATCGGCAACGCCGTCGTAGGTGCGCCCAAATGGGGTATCACAGTTCATCGCAGCCACTACGGCCTCATCCAGGACAACGTCGTTTACGACACCCGGGGCGCCGGCATCGCCACCGAGGATGGGAGCGAGAGTTTCAACGTGTTCGACCATAACTTCTCCCTCCAGTCGGCGGGACAGCGCAGCTCGGCGTCTAGTGCCGGGTACGCGGGGGCAACGAGAGGCATCGGCATCGAGGGCGCGGGCTTTTGGTTCCGCGGGCCGAACAACTACATCCGCAACAACGTCGCCGCCAGCGCCGCCACCTACGGGTTCGCACTGCCGGAGGGACTCCGCAGTGTCCGCACCCCGGCGTTCAAGGGAGCCGATACGAGCCAGGCGGATGAAGCGGTCCGCGTCGACATGACCGCCGCAGCGGTGCTCGAGTTCACGAACAACGAAGCGTATGGCAGGTTCGAGACGGGCCTCGAGTGGGTCTGGAACGGCGTGGTCTCCAACTTCACGGTCTGGCACCCCTCGCACCACGGCTTCAACGGCATCCCGCCGGATCAGCTCACCCTCGGTGCAGTCACGGTCCGCGGCGACCTCGCAGTCATCGACGACCCCGCGGAGAATCCGGTCGGTATCGCGATCGGCAACTACATCTCGAGACAGGTCAAGGTCACCGGCGCCGATGTGCAGGCCATGCGCGTCGGTGTCCTCAGTCCGTTCTTCTACGGCCAGACGCCGGCACCGGGACGAGGGGTCGGCTCATTGGTGGTCGAGAACGGGTATTTCGCGAGCCAGATCGGCGTCAGCATTGCGACGGCGTACACCTCCAACGCCGCCGGTGGGGCGCCGGTCAAGACCGCGGAAGTGCGAAGCTCCGTGTTCGAGACTTTCAGCCCACAGGCGGGGAACGATTGGCCCGCCGAGTCGATCTCGATGAATTGGGGGATGAGGCCTCGCGACACCCAGCCGCGTGATCCCATCGCCGTGTTCGACTACAACAAACAGGCCGGCAGTGACTTCAGGGTGTATTACTCGTACGACGTGCCAGCTGACAGCGCCCCGTGCGGCGAGACGCGTGAGGGGATCGGCGGCTGGGTCTGCGAGCAGTGAGCGGTCGCGACCCGGCTACTCCGGAACGCGGCCCACGGACAACCTGGTCCTCAAGGGCCAGTACTATCTCGCAAGGTTGACGGCGCCGCCGCCTCCTCCACCTCCTCCTCAATGAGGGGACGAAGCGCACCCGCGTGACTAATCCCCGTCCCCGTTGAACCGCCCGCCACCCCGCGGTAGGCTTGACACTTCACCGTTCGCTGTCGGTATGGACCAGGACATCCGTCACACTCGCAAACAGTGCCGACACATTCTGCGGCTACAACTCCATCTCCTGCTCGTCGCACTTCTGTGTCCGGCAGTGGTGTCTGGCCAGGTCGGCGACACCTTCTCTGGCCCGGTCATCCGTGTGGCCGATGGCGACACGATCTCGGTCCGGCGTGACGGTGAAACGGTGCGCATCAGACTCGACGGGATCGACACACCAGAATCCGACCAGCCGTTTGGGACACATGCGAGTGCCTTTACGTCCGCGCACGTTCTCAATAAGCGCGTCACTGTGCATGTGCGTGATGTAGACCGGTACGGACGGCTCGTCAGTCGGGTACAAATCGATGGCCAGGACCTCAGTGTGGCGTTGGTGACGGAGGGACTCGCGTGGCACTACACGCGGTATTCCGATGACCCCGTGTTGGCACGGGCGGAAGTGCAGGCTCGAACGACCAGGACAGGGCTTTGGAGTCAGCCGTCGCCGATGCCACCGTGGGACTTTCGACGACGTTCCCGTTGAACCGCCCGCCGCGGGGCGGTAGGCTAGACACGTTGTGACCTGGCGCGCCCCACGCCTCATCGCGGTCGCCATTCTCATTACAGCATGCAGTGAGTCGAACTCCGAGCAGCCGGCGCTGGATGCTGAGCTACGGGCGAAGGCCGAGCAAGGGGATGCCAGCGTGCAGTACAACCTCGGGCTGAGGTACGCCTACGGCGTCGGCGTGCCGGAGGATGACGCGGAGGCGGTCCGGTGGTATCGCCTGGCGGCGGACCAAGGGATGGCCGAGGCGCAGTCCAATCTCGGGGTCATGTACGCCGAGGGACGCGGCGTCGTACAAGACCACTTGCAGGCGCATATGTGGCGGAACGTTGCCGCGTCTCGACAAACCGGTGATGGTCGGGACCGAGCGGTCCAAGGCCGCGACGCCCTTGCAAGTCTCATGACCCCCGACCAGATTGCGGAAGCCCCTGTACCGCACCCGGTTTCTTGGACACACGTTTGCGCTACGCGGCATGGCGTAGCTCGTATTGCTCGCGCGCTTCGAGTGGCGTGCGATACGCCAGCTTTTCGAGGCGCCAGCACTGGTTGTCGCGTTCGACGAACGCAGCGACGGCGGCGCGCACGTCGGCGAGGGTGTGAAAGACCCGGCCGTAGATCGCTTGCTCCTTGAGCGTGCGATTCCAGCGCTCGACGACCCCGTTGGTTTCCGGCTCTTCGAGGAAGCCGAAGCTGGGGTGGATGCCCCAGTAGCGGACCTGGTTGAGGAAGTGGTCTGACAGATACTGGCTGCCGTGGTCCATCCGTAGCGCCAAGCCGCGGGCCACGTCCGCCTCGACCGAGCCGTCGCGTCGCCCGAGCCCTTGCGCGATCGGCTCGAGGGCGGCAAAACGGCTCCCCACCTTGCACACATGCCAGCCCACGCACTCGGCGTTCCAGTGGTCCACCGCCGCGAAGGTCCAGACCCAGCCGTCCTCCACGGTGAACACCCGTACGCCGTCGGTGCCCCACATCACCTGAGGCGCCGAAGTGACAATCGTCCCGTCGTGCGCTTTCGGGTCACCCTGCCGCCCGCGGTGGGGTGAGAGCAGCCCCTGCGCGCGCATCACACGCAACACCCGCGTCCGGGACACGCGGATCCCGTCGAGAATCCGCAGCCGCGCGTGGACCTTGCGATGGCCCTCGCCCTGGAACGGTGACCGGGTCAGGTCGCTGCGAATGGCCGCCAAAAGCTGCGCATCCGACAGCGCGGGCGTCGGCCCGCGGCGCGCCGGGCCAGCACCCCGCTTTCGGCACTGCGCACGCGCCCGCCGCGCGTAGAGCGCCGAGCGCGACCTCTCCCACGTCCGACACACCCGTTCGAGACCATAGCGCCGCCCCGTGGTCGCGGAGGTCGTTGCGCTCATCATCGCGACCTCCGCGTCGCCAAAGGGAGGCGACGCTCCGCCGCGCGGGCACGCGCCCGCAGCAGTTCGTTCTCCATCGACAGTGCCCCAATGTGTCGCTTGGCGGCATCCAGCACTGCGGCTACCGGTTCACCGGCCTGCTCCTTCAGCCCGAGTTCGAGACCGGCCAACGCCCGCGCCTTCCACTCCTCCAGCCGATAGATCTCCACCCCGACTGCACGCGAGACCGCGTCGAGTGACTCGCCGCACAGCAGCCGCAGCACCACGTCCCGCTTCCGGCTCGCACTCCACCGCTGCCCGGGCGCCAAGGCCCGGGCCCCAGCCGCCGCAGCGTCGGCGCCGACTCCGGTCGCCCTTCGGGCTCCCTCCGTCCGCGCCGACCCAGCTCCCTGCACCCTCCTCGACTGAACCATTCCCGCTACCTCCTTGGACATCAGATTCTCCCTTAATCCGTGTCCAAGAAAACCGGGGGCGCAATAATTGCGGAAGCCCAACGCCTCGCCCGCGAGTGGGACGCCGCGCACCCGCGCTAACCCCCGTCCCCGTTGCACCGCTAGTTTTGTAGCGGCTACAAACAGAGGAAGCTCAGACATTGATATGACTACTTCTAAAAAAAAGACCGCCCGTTGATCAGGATTTATTTCGGAAGGAATTAGAGAAGCTTCTACCCACCCGTGGGAATACTGTTGATGCTGTTGATGATTTGCCAGACTCGCTACCGCTCGGCAGAGGCAGAACGACGGCAATGTTCTTTGGCCCCCGCACCAAACGGCGAAAACAACCTGCTAAATCTGATTGAATCTCCTACACTGCGGCATCTTCGATCAGGGCGATCAGTGTGAGGCGTCTGCCACACCGTGGACAGGCGAGCACATCCAGCCGCTGCCGGAATGACACGCTGACGCCCAGCGCCTCGCCCGTGAGTGGGACGCCGCGCACCAGCGTGAGCCGTAACCCCCGTCCCTGTTGAACCACCCGCCGGCCAGCGGCCAGAAGCTGAAGGGCATCGCGACTCTGGCCCTGATCACCAGCGCGAGGATTGGCGAGCTTCTCACGCTGCGGTGGGAGCAGTGCGAGGGGGATTCGCTGCTGTTTCTGAAGACGAAGAACGGCCGACCCAGGCGGATTCCGATTAGTCCGACGATGAGAAGCGTGTTAGCGGAGCAGCCGAAGGCGACCCCGTGGGTCTTCACGAACCCTAGGACAGGAAAGCCGTATACGACTGTGGCGGCGTCGTTTAAGCGGGCGGTCGAACGCGCCGGCATCAGGACGGGGGATGTGACCCCCCACACGCTGCGTCACACGGCTCTGAGCCGCATGATCGAGGCCGGATACGACGACTACACCGTGATGGCGATCTCCGGCCACTCGTCCACGCGCATGCTCGCGCGCTACGCGCATCCTACGGAAGAACGTAAGGTCGGGGTGTTGGAGTTCATTCCGCGTGGACACAAAATGGTCACAATCGGAAGAACCCGATCACGATAAAGTTGGTGGACCGCAAGGGACTCGAACCCTCGACCTCCGCGTTGCGAACGCGGCGCTCTCCCAACTGAGCTAGCGGCCCGTGTCGTGTCGATGGTTGCCCGCTGCCGCGTATCGGCGCGACGCGGACCTCACATTCTATACCAGCGTTCGTCGCACGCTTGTTTCGGCCGCCGCATATACTGGAGCGATGGCCCGAGCATCGTGATGACCAACGATTCGTTTCCACGCGCGATCGGATTGCTCACCGGCGGTGGTGATGCGCCCGGATTGAACGCCGTCATCCGAGCCGTCGTGAAGTCCGCATTCAACGGAGGATGTGATTGCATCGGTCTGGAAAACAGTTTTGACGGACTGATCGACCGCGGCCGGTCGCGTGTATTGCGGCCCGCCGACGTGAGGGGCACCATTCGTCTCGGCGGCACGATCCTCGGGACGTCGAACCGAGGCAACCCGTTCGAGTACCCAGACGGGTCTGGCGGCACCACGAATTACGCCGAACGATGCCTGCGGACATTCCGAGAGTTGGCGCTCGATGCTCTTGTCGTGGTCGGCGGCGACGGCACGTTGGCGATTGCGCACGAGTTTCATGTACGCGGGATGCCGATCGTCTGCGTGCCAAAGACCATTGACAACGACATCGTCGGGACCAACAGCACGTTCGGTTTCGATACGGCGGTGAGCTTTGCTACTGATGCGATCGATCGACTCCACACCACCGCTGAGGCCCACTCGCGTGTCATGGTGGTTGAAGTCATGGGGCGCTACGCCGGCTGGATCGCGCTCTACGCCGGTGTAGCCGGCGGTGCGGACGTCATCCTGATGCCGGAGATTCCGTTCGAGTTGCGTAGCATCGGTGATGCTATCGCGGCGAGGGAGCGGCTCGGCGCACGATTCAGCATCGTCGTCGTCGCTGAAGGCGCAGCGCCGGTCGGCGGGGAAGTCTCGGTGGTCGAAGAGGGATCGACCGGGAAGCCGGAGCGTCTTGGCGGCGTCGGGGCCTGGGTCGCGGCCGAGCTCGAAGCGCTGACGGGGAAGGAAGCGCGGACGGTCGTACTCGGACACCTGCAGCGCGGCGGCGCGCCAACGAGCTTCGACCGTGTGCTGGCGACTCGATTCGGCGGGAAAGCGTTTGAGCTGGTGCAGCGGCGAGAGTTCGGGGTGCTCGTGGCCAATCGCCCGCCGAACCTCGTTCCGGTGCCGCTCGAAGAGGTTGTCGGGAAGACCAAACAGGTTCCGCTCGATCTCGATCTGGTGCAGACCGCGCGCGCCCTCAAGATCTCGTTCGGCGATTAGCGGAGCAATACGTAGACGGGGCTGGCTGCCCCGCGCCGTGCGCGCCGTGACTCAAATGCCAGCATCGGACAACAGCTCGAGGTATTTCAGGGCGCCGCCGGTATTGAACAAGACGACCGAATCGCTCGGCGCAATGGTGCCGGTCGCCAGCAACCGGCGGAGTGCACAGAGCGTGGCGCCACCCTCGGGAGACGCACTAATCCCCTCCGAGGCCCCGATCTCACGCATGGCGTCGATCATGTCGGTGTCGCTCACGGCCACGGCCGTTCCCTCGCTTTCGCGCAGCGCGCGCAGCACCAGGAAGTCACCGACCGCACGTGGAACCCGCAGGCCGTCGGCCACGGTCCGGGCGTTCGTCCACGGCGCGGCTCGCTCGGCACCAGATTCGAACGCCTTGACGATCGGCGCGCAGCCTTTCGCCTGGACGCTGACCATTCGCGGTCGGCGCGCGCTCCTGGGCATCCACCCGAGTGTTTCTAGCTCGGCGCAGGCTTTCCACGTGCCGACGATCCCGGTGCCGCCCCCCGTCGGATAGATCATCCAGTCCGGCCAGCGCCACCCGAGCTGCTCCGCCACTTCATACGCCATCGTCTTCTTGCCTTCGACGCGGTACGGCTCCTTGAGAGTCGACACGTCGTACCACCCGCGTGGTCCGCCCGTTTCGGCCGCGATGCGACCGGCGTCGGTTATCAGCCCGTCGACGAGGGTGACGTCGGCGCCGTACAACTCGCATTCCCGAATAAATGGCGGTTTGACGTCCCGGGGCATGAAGACCTTCGCCTTGATGCCGGCGCAGGCGGCATAGGCGGCCAGCGCATTTGCCGCGTTGCCAGCGGACGGGACGGACAGCGTCGTGGCGCCGAGACGGGCGGCCACGGTGACCGCCGCCGACAAGCCGCGCGCCTTGAACGAGTTGGTCGGATTGGCCGACTCGTCCTTGACGTAGAGTCGTTCCATCCCGAGGGCCGCACCGAGTCGGCGTGCGCGCACGAGCGGCGTCCATCCCTCGCCGAGTGACACGGGACCAGTGTTGCCGGTCGGGGGCAGCGCCTCATGGTACCGCCACATCGTGGCGGGTCGGCCGCCGAGCGCCGCCTTGACTGAGACGGCATCGATGGTGTCGAAGTCGTAGCGGGCGAGGAGCGGCGCACCACATGGACACAGGTGGTGACTTTCGGTCGGGTCAAACGGTCCGGCGCCGCACGGTACGGCACACTCGAGGTGCATGAGTGTCTCCACGGCGTCAGCCCACGGGCTCCTAGTGCTGGAGGAGGTCGCTGTCTTTCGACTTCTGAAGGGCGTCGAGCTTCTGGATGTGGGCGTCCGTGACCTGCTGGATGTCGTCGAGGGCTCGGCGTTCGTCGTCTTCAGACAGGTCGTGGCTCTTGAGGAGCTTTTTCAGCGCGTCGTTCGCGTCGCGGCGGACCTGACGGACGCTATTGCGCCCCTCCTCCGTGAGCCTGTGCACCAGCCGAGACATCTCCTTCCGGCGCTCGTCTGTCAGTGGCGGAACGGGAATGCGGATGACCTTGCCGTCGTTACTTGGGTTGAGTCCAAGATTCGCGCTCAGAATCGCCTTTTCGATGGTGGTCAGTTGAGAGGGGTCAAAGGGCGCGGCCACGATCAGCGTCGACTCCGGAACCGACAAGCTGGCCACCTGATTCAAGGGCATCTCGGCGCCGTAGGCTTTCACGTGCACGGCATCGAGGATATTGATCGAGGCTCGGCCGGTGCGAATACCGCTCAACTCGCGACGGACATGTTCCACCGCGCTGTCCATGCGCCGCTTCGCATCCAAATGGGCGGAGTCAGGATCGTTGATCGTGGTCATGATGTCCTCCGAACGCCCTACGCCGTGACCAGCGAGCCCACCGCCTCCCCGAACACGGCGCGGCGGATGTTCCCCGGGTTGCGGAGATTGAACACGACGATCGGCATGCCGTTGTCCATACAGAGCGAAATGGCCGTCGTATCCATAACCTTCAGGCCCTGCTCGATCACCTGGAGGTGCGAGAGACGGTCGAGCCGGGTCGCCGTTGGGTCGGTCATCGGATCGGACGTGAAGACGCCGTCTACCTTCGTCCCTTTGAGAATGACGTCGGCGCGGATCTCCATCGCCCGGAGCGCGGCCGCGGTGTCCGTCGTGAAATACGGATTACCCGTCCCGGCGGCGAACACGACGACACGGCCTTTTTCCAGATGACGGACCGCGCGCCGTCGGACATACGGTTCGGCGACCTCTCGCATCTCGATAGCGGTGACGACGCGAGTGGCCGCCCCGTGTCGTTCGAGCGCATCCGAGAGCGCCAGCGCGTTTATGACCGTCGCGAGCATCCCCATGTAATCTGCCGTCGCGCGGTCTAGTCCGCGCGCGCTCGCCGCGAGGCCCCGGAAGATGTTCCCGCCCCCGATCACGACGGCGATCTCGATGCCAGTGGCCCGGACATCCGCGATCTCACTTGCGAGCTGATCCGCGATCGCGGGGTCGATCCCAAAGCTTTGTTCACCGACCAGCGCCTCTCCCGATAGCTTGAGGAGGACGCGGCGATAGGCGGGCGAGGTCATTAGGGTTGTGCGCGTCGCGAACGCTGAGAATTATAGATCAGCGACTCTCATGGTCACCCGCGCCCAGGGCGCGCCCTCGCCGGCACGGAGCGAAGGGTGTGCCGGCAGTGGGGTTCTGGGCCGCAGGCCCGGTCTGATCAGGACGTGGCGTCGCCGACCTTGAACCGAGCGAAGCGAGCAATCGTGATGTTCTCTCCGAGCTTGGCGACCGCCGCGGTGACCATCGCGCCGATAGTCATTTTGGGGTCGCGAATCGACGGCTGGTCCAGGAGGACGATCTGCCCATAGTAGCTGTTGACCTTGCCCTCGACGATCTTCTCGATGACCTGTGGAGGCTTGTTTGATGCTTCGAACTGCTTCCGATAGATCGCCTTCTCGCGTTCGAGGTCGTCTGGTGGGACCTCTTCGCGGCGGACACACGTCGGATTCGCCGCCGCGATGTGCATGGCGATTTCTTTTGCCAGCGTCTGAAAGTCATCGGTGCGCGCGACGAAGTCCGATTCACAGTCGACTTCGACGATGACCCCAACCTGGTCTCCCTGGTGCAGGTAGTGGCCGATCAGGCCCTGGGAAGTGCTTCGGCCCGCGCGTCTTTCCGCTTTCGCCTGACCCTTGGTGCGGAGAATGGTGACGGCCTGGTCGAGGTTGCCCTCAGCCTCCGTCAGTGCAGCTTTGCACTCCATGAAACCGGCACCCGTCTTATCGCGCAGTTCTTTGACCTGAGTCGCACTGATTGCCATCTCGTAGGATCTCTTCTCTGGTTGGCGAGGGCCGGCGTCGCGCCGACCGCAGAACGCTAGGAGTCCGTGGTGAAAGTCACGCGGCATTCGACCGGCGATGCATCCGTTCTGGCTGCGTTGCTCATCGGTCAAATACTGCCGGTGTTTTCTCTCGTCGCGCGTTGCCAGCCCGGTGCCTCGCCGGTCTCGGTGCAACGCGCGACTTTCACCACGGACTCCTAGGCCGAGGCCGTCGCGGCGGGAGCCGGCGGCGCGGTCGTGGCTTTGCCACTGCCGCCATCTCCGTTCGTCTCCTCGGCGGCTTCCTTGAGTCCGCGACCACTGATGACGGCGTCAGCCATTCGCGTCACGAAGAGGCGAATGGACCGAAGCGCATCGTCATTGCCCGGAATGATGTAGTCAACATCGTCGGGGTCGCAATTGGTATCGACGAGACCGATGATCGGAATCTTGAGCTTGCGCGCCTCGTCGACGGCGATTTTTTCGCGCCGCGTGTCGACCACGAAGACGGCATCCGGAAGGCGGCTCATATTCCGAATTCCGTCCAGATTGCGATGAAGTTTTCGCTTTTCCTTCTCGAGGCGCGCCACTTCTTTCTTTGACAAGGTGTCGTAGCGGCCGTCCTCAGCCATCGCCTCCAACTCGCGCAGGCGTCCGATGCTCCGCTGGATCGTCGTGAAGTTCGTCAGGAGGCCGCCCAACCATCGGTGGTTGACGAAATACATGCCGCAGCGCTGCGCTTCCTCCAGGACGAGGTCCTGAGCCTGGCGTTTCGTGCCGACGAACAGAATCGTGCGGCTGTCGGCCGCTAGCCGCATGACGAATTCCTCCGCCTTGCGAAACAGTTTGGCCGTCTTGCCCAGGTCGATGATGTAGATTCCGTTTCGCTGACCGAAGATGAACTCCTTCATCTTCGGATTCCAGCGCCTCGTCTGATGGCCGAAGTGCACACCGGCCTCCAGCAGTTCCTGCATCGTCAACGGTGTCAAACTCACTCCATCTACCGTTTGCTGAACTGGAACCGCTTCCGCGCGCCGGCCAGTCCGTATTTCTTTCGCTCTTTTTCGCGCGGGTCGCGCGTGAGCAGGCCGGCTTTCTTGAGCGGCGCTCGCAGTTCGGGATCCGACTTGACCAAGGCGCGTGCGATGCCGAGACGAAGCGCGCCGGCCTGACCAGTGATGCCTCCGCCGGAAGCGGTGGCGAGGATGTCGAATTTCTCGGTCGATTCAGTCACCACGAGCGGTTCGGTGATGCTGGTGCGAAGCGACGCCGTGGGAAACCGTGTTTCGAGGGTGCGGTGGTCGACCGTGAACGCGCCGTTTCCGGGCCGTAGAAACACCCGCGCCGTCGATGTCTTCCGTCGTCCCGTTCCGTAGTACTCGACTGCCACCGTCATCAGGCCACCTCGTACGATGTCGGCTTCTGAGCCGCATGGGGGTGGTCGGCGCCAGCGTACACCTTTAACTTGCGGTACATCGCGCGTCCCATTTTGGTCTTCGGCAGCATGCCGCGAATGGCCGCTTCGACAAGGCGCTCTGGATATCGTTGTCTGACAACCGACGCGCGTTCCTCGCGCAGTCCGCCAGGATATCCGCTGTGCCGCCGATAGAGCTTCTGGTCTTCCTTCCGACCGGTCATCTTCACGCGCGCCGCGTTGACCACCACGACGTGGTCACCAGTGTCGAGAAACGGTACGTATCCAGGCTGGTGCTTTCCCTGGAGCAGGCGTGCGGCAGCGGTCGCCACCCGTCCCAGCACTTGAGAATCGGCGTCGATGACGTGCCACATGCGTGTGATGTCGTGCTGGCTTGGAACGTAGGTGGACACGTGTGTCTGGCTACTCAAATGGAGACTAAGACAGTCTGATACCTTCGCGGCCCGTAGCCGTAAACCGAAAGCTTACAAAGCATTAGCACAAGCTGTCAAGATCCGAGCCAGACGGCGTGTCCGAGACGATGACGCGTTGAGCGGCGGATACTGGCCGTCCGTAGCGCTACGACGGATAGTTGGAAGTGCGGCTGGACCGTGCGCACGGTCGGTGCTGGTGAGTCGAGAAACCGTTGATCGCCGCGTTACGAAGTGCTAGCGCAAATTATTACGAATATGGAACTTCCTGGTTTTCTTGGCGGCATGTTCTCGCGGTCGAAATCGATCATCGGACTCGACATCGGATCGAGCGCGGTCAAGGCGGTCGAGTTGAAAGCGAGCGGCAACGGATACACGGATACAAGGTTGCAGCGGTCGGCTCGGAACCGGTGCCGCCCGATAGCATCGTCGACGGCGCGATCATCGACGGCGGTGTCGTGTCGGATGCCATTCGGAATGTGTTCAACAAGCACGGCATTCGGACGAAAGAGGTCGCGGCTTCGTTGTCTGGCAATGCGGTCATCGTCAAGAAGATCACGCTGCCCGTGATGAGTGAGTCCGAGTTGGCGGAGTCCATCTACTGGGAGGCGAAGCAATACATTCCGTTTGACATCCAGGACGTCAATCTCGACTACCAGGTCCTCGAAGCCGGAGCGGATGGCGACGAAGGGACGATGGATGTCCTGCTCGTCGCCGCGTTCACCATCTCCTAGGACACGGATGGAACGGGTGGGGGATGTCCGAGTCGCGCCTTGATACAACTGCGACGCCAGGTCGAGGAGAAGCCGGCGTCGCCGACCTTCGCCGCGCTCGCCGAGGAGTGCCGCAAGGCCGGACTCTTCGAAGAGGCGATTGAGACCGCGCGTGCCGCGCTCGACCGTTTCCCGACGTACGTCTCCGCCCGCGTCGCCCTCGGCCGCGCCCTTATTGAAGTCGGCCACATCGAAGAAGCGCGCGCGCACCTCGAAACGGTCGTCGACCAGGCGCCCGAGAATCTCGCGGCAATAAACGCCCTCGCGGAGTTGCACAAACGCCTGAGACAGGAGGACGTTACGGACGGCGGCGCAGAGGCAGAGACCCAGAGCGGACCGGATGCGCCGCTGTCCGCCGCTGGCGCCGAGATTGACGCTCTTTTGGCGCCGGTGTCTGACTCGGGGGCGCCCAACGTGACCGTTGAAGAGGCCGACGCGGGGACGGCGGCACTCGATCTGGACGTGGCGCTTCCTGGCCAAGACGAGCCGGGCCTCGAGGAGTTGGGTCCGCAGGAGATCGTACTTGCACCACTCGGCGACGGTAGCACGGAGATACGCGACGACGACCCGGATACGCCGCTCGCGGCACTCGAGGCACTGATGGATAGTGCGGACACCGCGTCCGCAGACGTCGACACCGCGGCACTTGATACGGAGCGTGCGCTGGACGCGTCGACGGCGTCCGCCCCGGCGGAGGAACCGCCGCTCGACGACGACCCCCGCGTGGTCGTCGGGCTTGAGCGTCTCCTCGAGGCCATTCTTCGGCGACGCGCCCCGCGGCGCGGCGCTGGGTCCGACAGACCCGCCTGACCCGTCTCGACGTATTCTCGTCAGCGTGCCGGCGCCAGACCAACCCGACCGTCCGCCGGTGGGGGACGACCGCGTCGCCCGCCTGCGACAGGAGATCCTGGCGCGCGGCCTCGACGCGCTCGTCGTCGGACACCTTCCCAATCTGTTCTATCTCACGACGCTCCGTGCTACGGCGGGTCTCCTCGTCGTGGGCGCCGGTGAGGCGGTCTTGCATCTGCTCGTCGACTTTCGCTACGAGACGGCTGTCGCGGACCTCATCGAACGCGGGGAGGCACCCCGAGGCCTCCAACTGACTCGGGTGAGCGGAACCTACGAGGAGGCGCTCGTCGGACTCCTGGACTCACTCGACGCTCGGCGGATCGGTATCGAGGCCGACCACACGTCTGTTCGCCGGTGGCAGTGGCTCCAAGACCGAACGTCTCTCACGCTGGTGCCAACGCTGGAGTTGGTAGAGCGCCAGCGGATGGTCAAGGATGTCGAGGAGATCGGGGTGATGCGCCGGGCCGGCGCGTTGTTGGCGTCGCTGGTCGCGCCCCTCCTGAGTGTCGTGCGCAACGGACGCACCGAACGCGACGTGGCGGGCGACATCGACCAGCTCGTCGTCGGTGCCGGTTTCGAGCGGACGGCGTTCGAGACCATCGTCGCCTCCGGTCCGAACAGTGCCTTGCCGCACGCCCATCCGACGACCCGTCGTCTCGCCGCCGCCGACCTTGTCATCATCGACTTCGGAGGGGTGCTGGAGAGTTATCGCGTCGACATGAGCCGAACGGTGGTGGTCGGACGTGCGACCCCGGAAGCTGAGCGTCTGCACCAGGCGGTTCGCGAAGCCCAGCTGGCCGCGATGGCCGCCGCGGTTCCCGGCGTCGCCGTGAGTGCCGTCGACCACGCCGCCCGGGCGGCGCTCGCGCGCCATCAGCTCGCCGAGGCGTTCGGGCATAGCACGGGCCACGGGCTCGGTCTCGAGGTCCACGAGCTGCCGCGGGTCGGCCGGCCACGCGACGATGCCGACGAGGTCACGCTTGCGCCAGGGATGGTGTTTACCATCGAGCCGGGCGTGTATGTGCCGGGGATGGGCGGCGTCCGCATTGAAGATGACGTCGTGGTGACGGCCAACGGCATCGACGTGCTGACGTCGGCCCGGCGTGACCTGGCGGTGACGTGAAGAGGTTGTCGCTCCCGCGGCTCTACGTCATCGTCGACGCCGACGTCGCCGAGCGCCACGGCTGGACCGTTTCCACCCTCGGCGCCGCCTATCTCGACGGCGGTGCGACCCTGCTTCAGCTCCGCTGCCGGCACCGGCGGACCGGTGAGTGTCTGGCGTGGGCCGACGAGCTGGTCGTGCGGGCAATGCGCTATGACGCGCGGGTCGTCATCAATGATCGGGCCGACGTGGCGCGGTTGTCTGGCGCCGCCGGGGTCCACCTTGGGCAAGAGGACTTGCGCGTCGACGCGGTCCGGGCGCTCGCCGGTCCCGACATAGTGATTGGGTTGTCAACGCATACATCCGCGCAGCTCGACCGTGCACGTGCCGAAACTGTCGATTACACCGCGGTGGGTCCGGTCTATGGAAGCGAGACGAAGCGAACCGGCTACGCACCCGTCGGGCTCGACCTGGTCCGTGCCGCGGTGACGCGCGATCCGACGAGGGCGGTCGTGGCGATCGGCGGGATCACGTTGGATCGGGTCCCCGACGTCGTCGCGGCGGGAGCGACGAGCGTCGCGGTGATCACTGATTTGCTCCGGGGCGGCGATCCCGAGCGGAACGTGCGCGCCTACGTCGACCGGCTCGCAAAGTAGTCGGTGTTGAGTGAGCGGACCGTTCCCGCGAGGAACGCGATACCGACGAGATTCGGAAATGCCATGAATCCGTTGAGGAGGGTGCCGATCGCCCAGACTAGCGGAACCGAGACGACGGCGCCGACCAGAATCATGACCGTGAAGATGACGCGATACGCGGTGATCACCCTCGAGCCAAACATGAACTCCACGCACTTCTCGCCGTAGTACGAC
Source organism: Vicinamibacterales bacterium (assembly GCA_963662965.1). Lineage (GTDB taxonomy): Bacteria > Acidobacteriota > Vicinamibacteria > Vicinamibacterales > UBA8438 > DTWD01. The sequence continues at coordinate 4,482,732 of OY759970.1, forward strand.
CACCCGATCAGGGTCGAGAACCCGAACAGAAACGAGCAGAGCGCGACCAGTAGTGATGCAAAGGGCAGCGATGTGCTGAACGCGGCCGCCGTCAGGTCACCACTCGCGCCCTGAAACGCCGGTTCGGTCCAGAGGCCCGACGTGAGGATGACGAACGCGGTCATCGAACAGATGACGATGGTGTCAACGAACACTTCGAAGATGCCGATGACGCCTTGTTGTGAGGGATGGTCGACATTGGCGATGCCGTGCGCAATCGGCGCGCTTCCCATTCCGGCCTCGTTCGACAACACACCTCGGCTCACGCCGGCCGCGATGACCTGGGCAACCGAGGCTCCCGCGAATCCGCCGAGTGCGGCCGCGGGTTCGAGCGCGCTGGTCACGATCTGACCGATGACGGCGGGGATCTGAGTCAGGTTGAGCAGGATGTAGCCCGCGGCGGCCAGCACATAAACCACGATCATGGCGGGGACGAGCCGTTCCGCGACAGCGGCAATGCGTCGAATGCCTCCAAGCAGGACAAGCCCGACAGCCACGGTAATGAGCAGGCCGGGCACCCAGAGCGGCACGTCGACGCCGGCGATACTGCGGGCGGCTTCGGTAAAGGTACGCGCGACCGTATTGGATTGCGCCATATTGCCCGTGCCGAAGAGGGCGGCGCAGGCGCCGAAGAAGGCAAAGAGATAGGCGAGGCCGGTGCCGAGGGTGCGATTCGGGACGCCCTTCACGATGTAGTACATTGGGCCGCTCGCGAGCTCACCCGTCTCGCGTGTGACGCGGTAACGGACCCCGAGCACCGCCTCGGCGTATTTGGTCGCCATGCCGAGAGCGGCCGTGACCCACATCCAAAAGACGGCTCCCGGTCCGCCGATGAGGATTGCGGTGGCGACGCCGCCGATGTTGCCGTTGCCGACCGTTGATGCCAGTGCCGTCGACAAGGCCTGGAACTGCGTGATCGTGCCCTCCTCGCCGCGGTCGTCACGCCGGGCGGAGGCAAAGGCGCCGCCAAGCGCGAGACGGACGGCGAGTGGGAAGCGGCGCAGCTGCACGAAGCCGGTCATGACCGTGATCAGGCCGCCAACGACGACCAGCACCAAGGGCATGGCAAACGGCTGCCACACCATCCCGTCGAGGGTCTGTATGTGACCGGTCAGTGTGTCCATGGGCTCCTAAACCATCGATACGATGGTGGCGACGATGATTGACGCAATCGCGATTGGACAGACCCAGCGGATCAGCGCGCCCCAGAGCGGGGCCGCAGGGAACCACGCTTCGTCCGCGCAGAGCTCCTCGAGGGCGCGGTCAACCCGCCAGACATATCCGACAAACACCGCGGTCAGCAACCCGCCGATCGGGAGGGCGAAGTTGTTCCAGATGGTGTCCATGAGGGTGAGGAAGTCGAGCCCGATGCCGGGGAGGCGAGTCAGGGCGCTGACGGCGCCGTTGCCGAGCGCGGAGGGGACGGCGAGGGCGAAGATGCCCGTGGTCACCACGCCGACCGCTTTCGGCCGGGACCATCCCCACGCATCGACGCAGTGCGCGACCGGGACTTCGAGGAGTGAGATCGTCGAGGTGAGCGCGGCCAGGCTGAGCAGGAGAAAGAACGCCGCACCGAAGAGGTGTCCGCCCGGGAGCGTCGCAAACAGACGGGGTAGGACCGTGAAGATCAGCCCAGGACCGCTGGCGCTCGGGTCGAACCCATCGATGGAAAAACCGGCGGGAAAGACAATGAATCCAGCGAGCAGCGCGATCGTCGTGTCGAGGAGGACGATCCAGATGGTCGACACGGCGATACCGTCGCGGCGGCTGAGGTAGCTACCGTACGTAATCATCGCCCCCATCCCGAGGCTGAGCGAAAAAAAGGCTTACCCGAGCGCGGCATTGAAGACTCCGATGTCGAAGACGCGCGTGAGGTCCGGGCTCAGGTAGTACGAGAGGCCGGCGGCGGCGCCGGGGAGGGTCGCGGCGCGCCCGGCGAGAATGATCAGGAGCGCGAGGAGCACCGGCATCAGCGCTTTGGTCACTCGCTCGATTCCGGAACGGACCCCGCCGAGCAGGACCGCCGCCGTCGTGCCGAGCACGACCAAGGCGAGTGCGGCACAGAGGGGCCCGTTGGAGGTGAACGTGACGAAGAATTCGTTGATCGCGTCAGGTGTCCCGGTGACGGCACGGGTCGCGGTGAACCAAATGTACGCCACCGTCCAACCGGCGATCACGGCGTAGAACGACAGGATGCCGGCGCCGGTCAGCACCCCGAGGCCGCCGACAAGCCACCAGGCGCTGTTTGGCATGAGCGTGGCAAACGACCCGACCGGGCTCTTGAGGGTGCGTCGGCCGATCGCGATCTCGGACACCATGATCGGAGCGCAAATCAGGAAGACGCAGGCGAGATACACCAGCACGAAGACGGCGCCGCCACCTTGGCCCACTCGCGTCGGGAATCCCCAAATGTTGCCAAGGCCAACGGCGGATCCGGCGGCAGCCAAGATGAACCCGGATCGAGAACCCCAGGTGCCGCGTGACGGGCTGGTCGTCATGTTCACGTTGAGCAGGCGGGTCGGCCGGCATTCTACAGAAACTCAAGGTAAACTCGAAACCCGCTACGCCATCCGTCGTGCTCGAAAGGGTTCCATGACCGTAGACGAGACCACTGCGCGCGTGCTCGACGGAGCCGCCGTCGCGACCGACATCCGCGAGTCGCTCCGTCCGCGTATCGACGCGTTCACCCAAGCGGCGGGACGCCCGCCGACGTTGGGAATTCTGCTGGCCGGCGATGACCCCGGCTCCGCCATCTATGTTCAGAGCAAGATCAAGCGGAGCAAGGAGCTCGGGATGGGGACGGTTCTCGAGCGGTTGCCGGCGACGGCGCGGTTCGATGAGGCGTTGGCGATCGTCGCTCGATTCAACGTGAATACGCGGCTCGACGCCGTTCTGGTGCAGTCCCCCTTGCCACCGGGGATGGGGGCCGACGCCGGGCATCGGATCTTCGACGCGATCGACTCGGCGAAGGACGTGGACGGTTTTCATCCGCTGAATGTCGGGCGCCTGGTCCAGAAACGTGCGTCGCTCGTCCCGTGCACCCCGTCCGGCGTTATCGAACTGCTCGACCGGTCTGGTGTAGAGATAGCCGGGCGTCACGCGGTGGTGATCGGGCGTAGCGATATCGTCGGGAAGCCGATGGCGATGCTGCTCTTGCACCGAAACGCGACGGTGACGATCTGTCACTCGCGGACGACGGATCTGCCTCAGGTGGCATCGACCGCCGACATCCTCGTGGCCGCCATCGGACGACCCGCATTTGTGACGCCGGCCTTCGTGAAGCCGGGTGCGACCGTGATCGACGTGGGTACGAATGCGTTGACCGATCGGGCTCACGTCGAGGCGATCTTTGGGGTCGGCTCGAAGAAGCTCGCGGCGTACGATAGGCGCGGGCAGGTGTGGTCGGGCGACGTCCATCCCGACGTGGCGGCTGTCGCCGGCGCGTTGACTCCAGTCCCCGGCGGTGTCGGGCCGCTCACGATCGCCATGCTGCTCTCCAACACGGTGATGGCAGCGGAGACCCGCCTTCTCCAATCCCAGAACTCACTTGGGTTGGCGGCGTCTGGCGCCGGACTGGGCGGCGAGGGCCAGGCGCGACGAGGGAGTGTGGTGGGCCCACAGGACTGAGGAGCAACGCCGCCCTCGTCGTTGAGCACAAGCCAGCGGCGTCAATCGAAGTGAGTTCTGGGATTAGACGGGGCAGTGAGCTCGCGGTAGACCGCATCGACCTGTCGCGCCGTTTCCTCGTACGATCCATCGGTCCGCACGACCCAATCGGCGTGAGCCACCTTCTCTTCAATGGGGAGTTGCGCAGCGATGCGCTTGCGAACGTCGGCCTCGGGCAGACCGTCGCGGGTCATGACACGCGCGACCTGCACCTCGGGGTCACACGCAACCACTACCACCTGGTCGTACGCATCGGTGTGACCGGTCTCAAAGAGCAGCGGGATGTCGGCGACGGCGAATGTGGCTGCGGTCGTCTCGGCACAGCGTCGAAACCACGCGTTGATGGTTTCCCGTACCCTCGGATGCACGATCGCTTCAAGGTCCGCCCGCGCCGCGGCGTCGTCGAACACGATGGTGCCGAGGGCGCGGCGGTCGAGTTGGCCGCCAGCGCCGAAGAGAGCGGCGCCGAACCGGGATCGGAGTGCGGCGTGAGCGGGAGACCCGGGCTCGACCACGGCCCGTGAGACCTGGTCGGCGTCAATGGTTGGCACCGAACGTCGTCGGAGCAGGCCGACGACGCGAGACTTACCGGTGCCGATACCGCCCGTGAGGGCGACCTTACGCATGGTTAATTAGACGGGGCTGACTGCCCCGAACCCCGGCGCGGCCGCTTATGGGGACCCCTTCGCCCCACGCCGCGGCCGCGGGGGCGCGCCGTGCGCGCCTCAGACGGTGGCTTCCTCGGTATCCTTGCCTTGAGCGGCGTCTTCGGCGTCTTGGGTGGCATCTTCGGCAGGCGTAATGCGCTCTTCGACGAACGTATTCCACTCGTGGCATTGCGGACATTGCCAGAGCAGTTCAGTGCTGCGATAGCGGCAACGGATACAGACGTGCGGGTCGAGATAGAAGACTGCATCGTGGGTGAGCTCCACGTAGCGTCGGACCAGAACGGGATTGAAGTCGAGGGCGGTCAGCGTCCGCCAGATAACCTGATGCACCGCCAGCGCGTGTGGGTTGTGCACCAGCGACTCAAAGAAGAAGTCGAGCGCCTTCGCCGGCTCGCCGCGAGCCGAGAAGTGTTGTCCGAGTGAAAGGCGCGCGCGCCAATCCCGTGGGTTGGCGTCAATCAGCCGCAGACACACCTCCACGAACCGCGTCGGGCCATCGAGTTGCTCGTACGCGCGCTCAAGGCGTTCGAAGGCGAGATATGACCGTTCGGGAGTCGTTCGAATGGTCTGCTCCCAGATGGCGACCGCCTTCTTGACATCGCCCTGGGTCATATAGACATCGCCGAGATTGAGCGAGGCGGGCACGGTCTGGCTGTCGAGCTCGAGCGCGGTCTCGAAGTGCTGGATGGCCTGTGCCGCCGCGTTCTCGCGGACCGCCTGCAATCCAAGCTCGTTCTCGAGGAACGCGAGGATCGCCTGGTCGCGGGGCTTCTCGCCGTCCGGTGCGATATCGGCGAGCCGCTGTCGAATGGCATGGGCCTCCTGCCACTGGTGTTGCCCCTCGTGGAGCTTCTCGAGATTCAACAGCGCGTACTGGTTGCCGGGATCGAGGCGAGTGACTTCCGAGAACGCCTGAAACGCGCGGTCGACGAACCCCCCGCGCTTGAAGTCGAGCCCGAGACAAAGCAGCACGTACGCTTGCTCCATCGACGTGAGCTTGGGACGCTGCAGCAGGCTCTGGTGCAGCTGGATCGCCTTGCTGACCTGGCCGCGTTCTCGATAGAGGTTGCCAAGAATAAGATGAATTTCGAGCGCCGGCGCATCGAGCCCCGCCGCTTTCGTGAGTTCCTCAATGGCGAGGTTGATTTGATTGGAGACGAGAAAATTGAGCCCGAGAATGTAGTGCGGGGATTCGCGGATCTTGCGCCGGTCAATCCACCTGCCGTCCCGCAACTTGTACCGCTCCCACGCCTTGCCGATGGCGATCCCCAGCAGCAGCGCTACGCACGATGCGAGCAGCGCGATCGTATCGGTCATTTTTCAGATTGGGGGAATATCGCCCTCGATCGAACGTCGAGTCTCGGGCGCTTCCCCTGGACCTCTTGGCTCTCTCGCTTGTGGGGCCCCAACGCCCCACGCCGCTCGCTCGCGCACAGCAGCTCCGATGTTGCATCGTACGATCAGAGCGCGCACGGCGCGCCCCGCCGGCACGGGTCGGGGCCGCAGGCCCCGTCTAAGTATGCCTAAAACAGCTGCGTGCGCCAGAGGTCGTGTAGATGGAGCAGACCACACAGCCGTCCGTCGGTATCCACCACGAGCAACGAAGTAATGCGGCGGCGTTCCAGTAGATTGAGCGCCTCGACCGCCAGCGTCGTCGACTCGATCGTCTGCGGGTCAGTGGTCATGAGTTCCGCGGCCGTCTTGCCTACGATGCCGCCCGGCGTGGAGAGGTGTCGCCGGAGGTCGCCGTCGGTGACGATGCCTGCGACGCGGCCGTCGGCGTGCTGAACGCACGTCATGCCGAATCCACGGGCCGACATCGTGGTGACCACGGCGTCGGAGGGTGTCGTCGGCGTGACCGTTGGGATGTCGTCACCGGTATGCATTAGGCGCTCGACCCGGAGGAACCGCTTGCCGATCTCACCGCCGGGGTGCAAATTGGCAAAGTCGTCCTCGCGAAACCCCTTGCGAACGAGGAGCGCCATCGCGAGCGCGTCTCCAAGCGCAAGCGCCGCGGTCGTGCTTGCGGTGGGAGTGAGGTTCATCGGACACGCCTCCGTGCGAACGCCACAGTCCAGAGTGACGTCGGCCGCGCGCCCGAGGGCGCTCTGGGGCGCACCGGTCAGGGCGATGACCTTGGCCCCGAGTCGCCGCGTCGTCTCGAGCAGGCGAAGCAGCTCTGGCGTTTCGCCGCTGTGCGACAGTGCAACGACGATGTCGGTCGGATGAATCGCCCCGAGGTCGCCGTGAACCGCTTCGGCCGGGTGAACGAAATACGCGGCGGTACCGGTGCTCGAGAACGTGGCCGCGAGCTTGCGCGCGATGATGCCCGACTTGCCCATCCCGGTGGCGATGACGCGCCCACGGCACGTGGTCAGCAGCTCCACGGCGTCAGTGAACCGACCATCGAGGCGGTCGCTGAGCGTCTGGACGGCGTCGGCTTCGATGCGGAGGACGCGGCGTGCCAGATCGAGATCCCTTTCCCGCCGCGTCGCGTCAGCGGCGGCCTCGTCCGTCGGTGGCTGCGGTTTGGTCGTCACGGGTCTCTACGTCTGATCGGCTGATGTCGTTGGTACTGGCCGGACGGTGCGATCAATTGCCGTCAGCTGGTGGAGCAGCGGCTCGAGCCGGGCCAGCGGCAGGGCATTTTGTCCGTCGCTCTTCGCGTCACCCGGCCGGTCGTGCACCTCGAGAAAGACGCCGTCGATGCGCGCAGCGACACCAGCGGCCGCCATCGTTTCGATGAATTCGGCCTGACCCGCGGTCACGCCGTCACCCCCGCCCGGAAGCTGCAAGCTATGCGTCACGTCGTACACCACCGGGTATCCGAACGATCGGAGCTGCGGAAACGCGCGCATATCGACGACGAGGTTGTTGTACCCGAACGACGTTCCACGTTCGGTCACGAGCACTCGGTGATTGCCCGTCGCCGTCGCTTTGGCGATGACGTGACGGAGGTCGAGCGGAGCGAGGAATTGTCCTTTCTTGATGTTGACCGCCCGTCCGGTGGCGGCGGCCGACACGATCAAGTCGGTCTGTCGTGAGAGAAACGCAGGGATCTGCAGGACGTCGGCCACCTCCGCGACGGGGGCCGCCTGCGCGGCTTCATGGATGTCAGTCAGAATCGGGCAGCCCAGTGCCGCCTTGATCGACGCGAGGGTCTCGAGCCCGCGCGTAAGACCGGGACCTCGAAACGAGGCGAGCGACGTGCGATTCGCCTTGTCGAACGAGGCCTTGAAGATGAACGGGACCTGGCATCGGGCCGCGATGTCTCGAATCGCGCGCGCGAGGGTGTCGGCGTGCGCGGCGCTCTCGATGACGCACGGACCGGCGATCAACGCCAGCGGCCGATCGTCACCAAACACAACATCGCCGACCCGGACGTCGCGCACCCCTGAATTATAAGACGGGGTGGGACGGTTCATCCGGATCTAACTCGGTACGATCGGGGCGCGCACCGCGCGCCCCCGCCGGCACGGAGTGGGGCATACGGGGCCTCACGAGTGGCGGCGACGGGGTTCGGGGCAGTCAGCCCCGTCTGAATTACGCCATGGACTCAGTGGCGGCGTTGGCGGCGAGACGGTGCTCGTAGGTGGACCGAACGAACCGGGTAAACAGCGGATGCGGCGATCGCGGCTTTGACTGAAATTCAGGATGAAATTGGACGGCAACGAACCAGGGGTGCTCCGGAAGCTCGATCACCTCGACGAACTTCCCGTCCGGCGACCGGCCTGAGATCACAAGTCCCTTCTCGGTCAGTGCCGCCTCGTACTCGCGGTTGAACTCGTATCGATGGCGATGGCGTTCGGCGATCGACGTTTCGCGGTAGGCGTCGTGCGCCCGGGTGCCGGGCGTCAGCTCGCACGGATAGCTTCCCAGACGCATGGTGCCGCCCAGGTCGTCAACCCCTAGGAGGTCTCGCAGCTTGTAGATGACGTTGTGGGGGGTGTGCTCGTCGCACTCGGTGGAGTCGGCATCATCGAGCCCGCACACATGTCGAGCGAACTCGACGGCCGCCCACTGGAAGCCGTAGCAGATCCCGAAATAGGGGATGTCGCGCTCACGGGCGGTCTGGGCCGCGCGCATCATGCCGCGGCTACCACGGTCGCCGAATCCGCCCGGCACAAGAATGCCGTCAGCCCCCGAGAGCAGGTCCTCACCCGCATCCAGTTCGAGCTCCTCCGCCTCGACCCACTTGATCGAGACGTTCAGTTGGTGCCCGAACCCGGCATGGTAGAGCGCCTCATTTAGGCTCTTGTAGGAGTCTTGGTAGCCGACGTATTTGCCGACCACGTGCACCGTCACATTGTCGATTGGGTTGCGGATGCGCTCGACCAGCTTCTCCCACGACTCCATATGGCGCGTGCCGTCAGACGGCAGGCCCAGACCCTTGAGCACGATCGTATCAAGCCCCTCTTCGGCGAGAACGAGCGGAACCTCGTAGATGCTCGACACGTCTTTGGCGGTGATGACCGCCTCTTCGTCGACGTCACAAAAGAGCGCGATCTTCCGACGGATGTCTCGGGGAAGAAACCGGTCGGTGCGGCACAGCAGAATGTCCGGCTGGATCCCGACCGACCGAAGCTCCCGCACGCTGTGCTGCGTCGGCTTCGTCTTGAGCTCACCCGCCGTACCGATGAACGGCACGAGCGTGAGATGAATGTAGAGGGTATGTTCGCGTCCGAGGTCTTGTCGCAGCTGTCGAATGGCTTCCAGATACGGCTGGCTCTCGATGTCGCCCACCGTGCCGCCAACTTCGATCAAGACGATGTCGACCTCGCCGTTGCGGGCGACGATCTGCATACTGTCTTTGATCTCGTTGGTGATGTGCGGGATCACTTGGACGGTTCGACCAAGGTAGTCGCCGCGCCGCTCCTTTTGGATCACCGCGAGATAGATCTTGCCGGTGGTCCAGTTGTGGTTCCGCGTAGTGAGCGTGTCGGTGAAGCGCTCGTAGTGCCCGAGGTCGAGGTCGGTTTCAGCCCCATCGGAGGTGACGTAGACCTCGCCGTGCTGGTAGGGGCTCATGGTGCCCGGGTCGACGTTCACATAGGGATCGAACTTCTGCAACGTGACCCGGTAGCCGCGTCCCTCGAGCAGAGCGCCGATGGAAGCGGCCGCGAGTCCCTTGCCGAGTGATGAGACGACCCCGCCCGTGACGAAGATGAATTTGACGGGTTGCGACGACGAGCTGTGAGCCGTATCTGCGGTCATTCACCGACTCCGGTGGACACCAGACGACGGACCCTGTCGAGATCATCAGCGGTGTCGACACCGATCGGGTCCGCGTCGGTTTCGACGGTCGCAATACGATATCCGGATTCGAGCGCCCGAAGCTGTTCGAGCTGTTCGCATTGCTCGAGCGGTGTCGGGCCCAGGCGGGCCAGTTCCAAGAGTGTCGTGCGCCGATACGCGTAGAGGCCGATGTGCTTGTAGCCGAGCACCGCGCTCCGGTTCGGTAGGGAGAGCGGGCGTGACGGAATCGGGGCACGGGAGAAATAGAGCGCGTTGCCGCGTCGGTCGACGACGACTTTGATCACGTGCGGGTCTGCCAGCGCTGCGGGGTCGGTGATCGGGCATCGAGCCGTGGCGATGCCGATGGTTGCATCAGCGACCAGCGGCGCGAGCACGGCGTCAATCAGCCGCGGTTCAATCAGCGGCTCGTCGCCCTGGACATTGACGACGATGTCGCACGTCAGGGCCGCGGCGACCTCCGCCAGTCGATCGCTTCCGCACGTATGGTCGCGGCGAGTGAGGCACGCATCCCCGCCGAAGCGAACGACGGCATCGGCGATCCGCTGGTCGTCGGTCGCCACGAGCACCCGTGCCACTGACGTGGCCTGCTGCGCCCGGCGATAGACGTGTTCGATCATCGGGTGGCCGCCGATGTCGAGCAGCGGCTTGCCGGGGAGACGCGTTGACTCGTACCGGGCGGGGATGATGGCGACGGACGTGGTTAACTGAGCGGCTGTGGGTGGCGCGACGGGCGCAACCGGGTGCACGGCGAATATTACCATGGTCGTCGCCGTATCATGCAGCCGCGTGCACTCCGCAGCGGCGAGTGTGACGTAGTACGATGGTGACGTCGATAGACAGCACGAGGATGTCTCCGTTTCGTATCGCTCTCATCGCGGGTGGAAGCGCGTTCATGGCGGCGTGGATCACCGCCGCGACAACGGCGCGCCAACCCGGAGTCATCGTCGACGTGGGTGCCGACCGACGGCTCACCGACGCGCCGATGGCCGGACCGAATCCTGCCGTGTTGGGGCTGGCGGAAGAGGTCAGCCGTCTGCGTGGTCGCCTTGCCCAGACGCCGGTTCCACAGGAGACCGTACGGAATCCGTTTTCGCTTGTGCCGATAGCGTTGCCCGGCGTAACCGGCGTAACCGGCGTGCCGGTGTTGGAACGACTCCTGGAGGCGCGGATTGTGGATGTTCCGGTTGGCCAACCGGCGCTGGAGGTGGTGCTGATCGGTCTGGCCGTAGACGGCGATGGCGTCACGGCGATCCTCACCGTGCCAACGGGCGAAGTGCTGCTCGTGAGCGTTGGTGACGCGGTGCCGGGCGGCTACCGCGTTGAGGGGGTTGACCCGACCAGCATCACGCTCAGCGATGCCGATGGCGTGAGCCATCGCCTCGCACTTCCTTAGACGGGGACGCAGGTCCTGTCTGAATTTAAAGCCTCACCAGGTCAACGGATCGCACAGCGGCAATCCCTCGAATCTCCTCCAGCACCGACTGATCGACCGTGGCGACGTCGCCGGGCGCGGTCCCGCTGTCGCCCACGCGAACAACGCCGATTGCACCGGCATCTCCACGGCCGAGCGCGAAGGTGGCGATATTGATCCCGTGTCGCCCCAGGATGGACCCCACTTCGCCGATGACGCCGGGCTGGTCGTCGTTGCGAATGACGAGGAGCGTGCCCTCGAGAGGCACTTCGACCTCGACGTCATCAAAACGGACGACGCGTGGCTGATCCGGCACGAACACGGCACCTTCGGCCCAGCGTTCGCCGTTGTTGGTGTGGAGCTTCAGTGAGACGAGGCTGGTGAAGTTTCGTGCACGCGTGCTACGCGACTCGACGATTTCGAGGCCACGCTGTTCGGCAATCGTCCTGGCGTTGATCAAGCTGACCGAAGACGAGAGCATGTGGCGAAACACGCCGACCAGGGCGGCGCCCACGAGCATCTCATTGTTGCCCTCGGCGAGCGCCCCATAGTACCGAATGCCGATGCCGGCGATGCGACAGTCGGCGAGCTGCGCCAATAAACTTCCCATCCGCTCCGTGAGCGCGAGATACGGACGAAGACGCTTGAACTCCTCCGGTCCCACCGAGGGATAGTTCACGGCGTTGCGGACGATTCCTGCTCGAAGGTATTCACGAACGCCGGTTGCGGCCTCGAGCCCGACGAGCTCCTGGGCTTCGGCGGTCGACGCGGCGATATGCGGAGTCGCGACGACGTGACGCAGTCCGGTCAGGGCGGTTGTCGTGGGCGGCTCCTCCTGATACACGTCGAGCGCGGCGCCACCGATCCGCTGCTGGTCGATGGCCTCGGCCAGGGCTGTTTCATCGATGAGGTCCCCGCGAGCAGTGTTGATGATACGGACGCTCGGCTTGCATCGGGCAAGGAGATCCGCGTCGATCAAGCCACGCGTCGCGTCGGTCGATGGGAGGTGGAGCGTAATGAAGTCCGACCGCTCAGCGAGGTCCTCAAGGGACAGGAGCTCGATGTCCAGGTCGTCAGCGACGCGCGCCGCGATAAACGGATCGTGAGCGACCACGTCCATGTCGAATGCACGGAGACGACGGGCGACCTCGCGGCCAATTCGGCCCAGTCCAACGACGCCGAGTGTCTTGCCACGCAGCTCGGCGCCGCGAAGCGTCTTCTTTCCCCACTCTCCCGCTTTCATCTGCGCGTCGGCTAGGGCGATCGACCGCGCGGACGCGAGCATCAGCGCGCACGCGTGCTCGGCGACGCTGACGCTGTTGGCGCCAGGAGCGTTGAGGACGAGGATGCCGCGAGCGCTGGCCGCTTCGAGGTCGACATTGTCGACGCCGGTGCCAGCCCGCGCGACGACACGAAGGAGCGGCGCCGCGGCGATCAGTTCGGCTGTGACTTTCGTTGCGCTTCTGACGATGAGTGCGTCGGCGTCGGCGATGTCCCGGACGAGTTCGGCGGACGATCGGCCGGACCGCGCGTCGACCGTCCAGCCTTCGCGTTCAAGAAGCTCGGCGGCAGAAGAAGGCAGAGCGTCGGAGATGACGATCTTCATGCGTGTCAAAGCGAGAGTTGGTGTCGATGTCGGTAATGACGCGTACAGTATAATGACCGCCCGTTGTCGTTCGCGAAGACAGCGTGCAGTGCTTCGCATCCGCGCGAAGCGTCATTCGCACCACGATGGTGCAAATCGCTAGAACGGCCCGTTTGATGCGGTTGGCCTTCGTCGGAGTGGATGTTTTTCCACAAGGTTTTCCACACTTTCTGTTGAAGACCTTGTCACGGGCCGCAGGGACGTGACCTAAAGCACGACCGATAGATCCGGTAGGTCGTCCACGGAGTAGAGAGAGAGGCCATGAATCGCAAAGTGACCGTTATCGGTTCGGGCAACGTCGGCGCGACCGCCGCCCGGAGCATTGCCGACAAGGAGCTCGCGGATGTCGTCATCCTCGACATCCTGGAAGGGGTTCCGCAAGGGAAGGGGCTAGACATGCTCGAGGCGTGCCCGGTCGAAGGGTCGGACGCGCGCGTCCTCGGAACCAACGATTACGCCGATACGGCTGGTTCGGACATCGTCGTGATTACGGCCGGCCTGGCGCGCAAGCCGGGAATGAGCCGCGACGATTTGCTCGCGAAGAATCACACGATCATCACGGGCGTCACCGAACAGGTGATGAAGCACTCGCCCGATTGCATCATCATGCCGGTGACCAACCCGCTCGATGCCATGGCGCAGGTGGTGTACCGGGTCAGCGGGTTGCCTCGGGAGCGTGTCATCGGCATGGCCGGCGTGCTCGACTCGGCACGGATGCGAGCCTTCATTGCCCAGGAGCTCAATGTGTCGGTCGAGAACACGCACGCGTTCGTGCTTGGCGGACACGGCGACACGATGGTGCCCCTGCCGCGCTATTCGACGGTGGCCGGTATTCCGATCACAGAATTGCTCCCGGCCGAGAGGATCGACGCGATTGTGAACCGGACGGCGCACGGAGGCGCCGAAATCGTCAAGTTACTCGGCACCGGCAGTGCGTATTACGCGCCCGCGTCGGCCGTCGTGGAGATGGTGGAGTCGGTACTCAAGGACAAGAAGAAAATCTTGCCGTGCTCGGTGTTTCTCCAAGGCGAGTACGGGATTCAGGATCTGTTCGTCGGCGTGCCGTGCAAGCTCGGGGCGAACGGTGTTGAGGAGATCGTACAAATTACGCTGACGGACGACGAGGCCGCAGCCCTCCAGAAGTCAGCCGACGCCGTGCGCGAGCTCGTCCAGATCATCAACGTCTAGGATCCAGTCGACCGGCCGTGAAGATTCACGAGTACCAGGCGAAAGGGCTGCTCGCGAAGTTCGGGCTCCCGGTCCCGCGCGGTGAGGTGGCCTTCACGGTGGACGAGGCGCGCGCCGCGGCCGTCCGCCTCGGTGGTCGTCTGGTCGTCAAGGCACAGATTCATGCCGGCGGTCGTGGCAAGGGCGGTGGCGTCAAGGTCGTCGATGACGCTGAGGCCGCCGAGCGTGCCGCGAAACAGATACTCGGCATGAACCTCGTGACCGCGCAGACCGGGCCGTCGGGTCGGATTGTGCGGCGGCTCCTGATCGAGGAGGGGCTCGACATCGAACGAGAGCTGTATCTCGGACTGGTCGTTGATCGCGCCGTGGCGCAACCGGTCCTCATGGTGAGCTCGGCCGGCGGCATGGAGATCGAGCAGGTGGCTGCCGCTACGCCGGAGCTCATTCTGAGAGAGAGCATCGACTCGGGCGCCGGCCTCCTTCCATTCCAGGCGCGGCGTTTGGCGTTCGGTCTCGGACTGTCTGGACCGCTCGTCAGGACGGCCGCTGGCGTGATGGGAGCGGCATACGACGCGTTTCGCGAAGTCGATGCCGCGCTCCTCGAGATCAATCCGCTTGTCGTCACCACGACCGGGGAGATGTTGGCGCTCGACGCGAAGATCAGTCTCGACGTCAATGCGTTGTTTCGCCATCCCGACCTGCGGGAGTTGCGCGACCTAGCCGAGGAAGACGAACTCGAGATCGAGGCCTCCGAGGACGCCTTGAATTACATCCGGCTCGACGGAACCATCGGCTGCATGGTCAACGGTGCCGGTCTGGCGATGGCGACCATGGACATCATCAAGCTGGCGGGCGGCGAGCCGGCGAATTTTCTTGACGTGGGCGGCGGCGCAAACGCCGACCAGATTCGCAACGCATTCCGCATCCTGATGGCCGACGACAACGTCAAGGCGGTGCTGATCAATATCTTTGGCGGGATCTTGCGGTGTGATGTCCTCGCCGCAGGCGTCATTGCTGCGGTCAAAGAGCTGAATGTGTCGCTGCCGGTGGTGATTCGGATGGAAGGTACCAACGTCGAGCAAGGGAAGGCGATGTTGGCCAGTAGCGATCTTAATTTCACGACGGCCGACGGGATGGGTGAAGCGGCGGAGCGAGTCGTGACGCTCGCGGCCGGTGAGGACACGCGGCGCGTGTAACACGATGGCGGTCCTTATTGACGAGCGAACCCGGTTGCTGGTGCAAGGGCTGACCGGCCGCGAGGGGACGTTTCACGCGAAGGCGGCGGCCGCGTACGGAACCACCGTCGTGGGCGGCGTCACCCCCGGAAAAGGCGGGACCACGCATCACGGGTGGCCGGTCTTTGAAGCGGTCAGCGACGCGGTCGACGCGACCGGTGCAAACGCCTCAGTGATCTTCGTTCCCCCACCCCTGGCCGCGGACGCCATCATGGAAGCGGCGGACGCCGGGGTGGAGGTGGTGGTTTGCATCACGGAGGGGATTCCGACCCTCGATATGGTGCGCGTCGTCGCGTATCTCAAGGGACGACAGACTCGCCTCGTGGGGCCGAATTGTCCTGGTGTGCTCTCCGCCGGGAAAGGGAAGGCTGGGATCATTCCAGGGCATATCGCACAGGCGGGGCGCGTCGGGATCGTGTCGAAGAGTGGGACCCTCACCTATGAGGCAATGCATCAGCTGACCGTGCAGGGGCTTGGCCAGACCACGTGTATCGGGATCGGAGGCGACCCGCTGATCGGCACAAGCTTCGTTGACGCGCTCCGGCTGTTTGCGGCGGATGACGCCACGGATGCGGTCGTGCTCATCGGTGAGATCGGCGGCACGGCGGAAGAAGACGCGGCCGCGTTCATTGAGAGCGGATTCGACAAGCCGGTTGTCGGCTTCATCGCGGGGCAAACGGCACCACCGGATCGCCGTATGGGCCACGCGGGGGCAATCATCGCGGGCGGAAAGGGGACCGCCGCCGAGAAGATGGCGGCATTGAGGAACGCCGGCGTGGTGGTCGTCGAGAGCCCCGCTGACATGGGGGCCGCCATGGCCGAGCGCCTGGGGATGGATGCCAAGCGCCGCTAAGTAGTGCTACAATAAACGGTTAAGTGTAGCGTGTTGAACGACGTGCGTGTCTGTGGTGTTGTCGTGTCTTACTCTTCCGAGGCCATGAATGGCTCCTGCTAACGTCGCGGTCCAAGAGGCCCCTTCTACAACCAACCCACCTCGAGTCGTTAACGATTTCAGTATCCAGGTCGCGACCGTCAATGGCTCCGGTAGCCAGACCGCGAACCTGGTACTTCTACGGTCGATTTTCGGCATGGGCGTCCCGGTGTCGGGGAAGAACCTCTTCCCGTCGAATATCGCGGGGTTGCCAACGTGGTTCACGATTCGAGCAAACAAACATGGCTACGTCTCGAGAAAGAAGGAGATCGACTTCCTCGTGGCGATGAATCCAGAGACGGCGCGGGAGGACGTCCTGTCGCTCGCGGCCGGTGCCGCAGTCGTCTACGACGAATCGCTCAAGCTCGATACCGTCCGCAACGACCTCGCGTGCTACCCGGTACCGTTCGACAAGCTGGTCGCCGGCGTCTGCCGGGACGCGAAGCTGCGTCGCCTGGTGCGCAACATGATCTATGACGGCGTGTTGGCGAAGCTGCTCGACATCGATCGCGCCGGCATGGCACGCGCGCTGGAGAAACAGCTCGGGCGGAAACCGAAGGCGGTGGCGCTCAACCAGCAGGCGCTCGATGTGGGGTTCCAGTATGCGGACCAATACTTCGAGAAGAGCGATCCGTATGTGATTGCGCCGATGAACGCGACGGCGGACAAAATCCTCATCGAGGGTAACGCGGCCGCGGCGATCGGCGCGATGATGGCTGGCGTCACCGTCGTGGCGTGGTATCCGATTACCCCCTCATCGTCTCTGTGCGAGACGTTGATCGACTACCTGCGCAAATACCGCATCGACGAGGAGACGGGGAAGGCGACGTTTGCCGTGGTGCAGGCAGAAGATGAAATTGCCGCCGTCGGCATGGCGATTGGGGCCGGTTGGGCGGGGGCGCGTTCGATGACGTCGACCTCGGGGCCGGGTATCTCGCTCATGAGCGAATTTGCCGGCCTCGGCTACTACGGTGAAGTGCCGACGGTGGTGTTTGACGTGCAGCGCGTCGGTCCGTCGACTGGACTGCCGACACGCACGGCGCAGGGCGACGTGCTGATGATCGCGTTCTTGTCGCACGGCGACACGCGGCATCTCATGTTGTTCCCATCGTCGGTCGAGGAATGCTATTCGATGGCGATGGAGGCGTTCGACCTGGCGGAGCGCTTCCAGACACCGGTCTTCGTGATGAGCGACCTCGATCTGGGGATGAATATGTGGATGTCCGACTCGTTCGAGTACCCGAACAAGCCGTTCGACCGCGGCAAAGTGCTCGATGACGACACGCTCGAGCGGATCGGCAAGTTCGGGCGCTATCGCGATGTCGACGGGGACGGCGTCCCGTATCGCAGCATTCCGGGGAACAAGATGCCGGCGTATTTCCTGCGCGGCTCGGGCCACAACGAGTGGGCACAGTACAGCGAGCGGCCCGACGACTATCAGCGGAACATGGACCGGTTGGCGCGTAAGTTCGACACCGCGCGCAATTGGATGCCCGCCCCGGTTGTCGACATCAACCGCAAGGCGTCGATTGGTATCATCGCGTATGGGACGTCGCATTGGGCGGTGGTCGAGAGCCGCGACCAACTCACGCAGGAGGCCGACTTGGCCACCTCGTACTATCGCGTCTGCGCCTATCCGTTCCGGACGGCGTTGGCGTCGTTTATCGAGCGCCACGACCGGGTCTACGTCGTCGAGCAGAATCGGGACGCGCAGATGCTCAGCCTGATGAAGCTCGAGTTGTCGGTGGAGCACGTGAGCCGGCTTCGGAGCGTGCTCCACTACTCCGGGCTCCCGATCGACGCACGCTCGATCACCGACAGCATGCTGATCCAGGAAGGCTATCGAGTGCAGAAGGCTCGCGCCGATATGACTCCCGTTCCGCGGGACGCCGGCGTGGGCGGGGAGTAGAGAGGACACGTGACAGTCGCGACACCGCAACCGGGGAAAAAAGTCAATCGGATCGGCCTCGAGACGAAGGTCTACCGCGGCGCGAAGACGACGCTCTGTGGGGGATGCGGACACAACGTGATCTCAGAGCGGATCATCGGCGCCTGCTACGAGATGGGCATCGAGCCCGAGCGCGTGGTGAAGCTGTCGGGCATCGGGTGCTCCAGTAAGTCGCCCGCGTATTTCCTCGGTTCGTCACATGGCTTCAATGCCGTCCATGGTCGCATGCCGTCGGTCGGCACGGGGGCGCTCTTGGCCAACCGTCAGCTCGTGGCCATCGGTGTGAGCGGCGATGGCGATACCGGCGCGATTGGGGTCGGCCAGTTCGTGCATCTCATGCGCCGCAACCTGCCGATCATCTACATCATCGAAGACAACGGATGTTACGGCCTGACGAAGGGGCAGTTCTCGCCCACGGCGGATCTGGGGTCGAAGGCGAAGACCGGGGTCGTCAACGATCTCCCGCCGATCGATACCTGCGCTCTCGCGATCGAGCTCGGCGCGTCGTTTGTCGCGCGGTCGTTCTCGGGCGACAAGAAGCAGCTGTCGGCGATTCTGAAAGCCGCGCTGAGCCACCGTGGAACGGCGATGCTCGACGTATTGTCTCCATGCGTGACGTTCAACGACCACGAGGGGTCGACCAAGAGCTACGCCTACGCGAAGGAGCACGACGATCCACTCGAGGAGCTCGACTTTGTGCCCTACTTCGAGGACATCTCGGTCGACTACGAGCCTGGCTCGACCCAGGAAGTTCAGCTGCACGATGGGTCGAAGCTCTACCTGAAGAAACTGGAAGCGGACTTCGACCCCTTGAACAAGATGCAGGCGTTGCAGGTTCTCCACCAGACGCGGAGCCGTGGCGAGTTCGCCACGGGGCTCATCTACGTGGAGCCGACGAAGCCAGATTTCATTGACGTGCTCAATATCGTCGATGAGCCGTTGGCGACGCTACCCGAGAGTCGGGTGCGGCCGAACAAAGCAGCGCTCGACGACATCATGGACAGTCTGCGCTAGGAGTTGCGCGCCACGGACCGGTACTGATTCAGCGTGGACGGGCCACTAGCCGGGGTGGCCTCGCTATAATCTCCCGCATGCAACGCACGCTCGCCATCATCAAGCCCGACGCTGTCGCACGGCAGCACGTCGGGGCGATCATTCAGCGCATCGAAGCCTGTGGTCTCGAGATTCGTGGGTTACGGCTGGTGCAGCTATCCTGCAATGAAGCCGAAGGCTTCTACGCGGTTCATCGGGAGAAGGCGTTCTTTGAGAGCTTGACCACCTTCATGTCGTCTGGTCCGGTCGTGGTCCTGGCGCTTGAGGCGCCCGATGCGGTCAAACGCTGGCGCCAACTCATGGGGACGACCGACCCGGCGAAAGCCGAGAGCGGGACGTTGCGCCGTGAGTTCGGAGCCTCGATCGAACGGAACGCCACACACGGGTCGGATGCCCCGGGCACGGCGGGCGACGAGCTCGGTTACTTCTTTCGCGGCGTTGACTTCGCGTAGCGGACGGAGTCGTGGGGAAGGCGCTCATTGTGGTCGGGCTCCTGATCGCGGGCATCGGCGCACTCCTGAGTCTGGGAGTGCCGCTCGGCCGCCTTCCTGGCGATCTGGTGTTTCGCCGCGGTCACGCGACCGTGTATGTGCCCATTGCCACATCGGTTGTGGTCAGCGTTCTCCTCACCCTGGCGATGATGGCGTGGCGTCGCTAGTAGCCCGCGATGAAAGCCCCGCGTTGCACCGAGACCCCGCTACGTCAAGGTCGCGTCTGGCGAGTGCAAGGCGCGACGAAGGAGAATACCGGCAGTATTTGACCGAGGAGCAACGCCGCCAGTCGGGATGCATCGCCGGGCGAATGCAGCGAGACTTTCATCACGAGCTGCTAAGGTGCGCACGGCGCCCCCCCGCCGGCACGGAGTGGGGCATTGGGATTCCCCGCGAGTGTCGGCGACGGGGCTTGGGGCAGTCAGCCCCATCTGGCTAAAGGATTGACATGAGCATCAAGTCGGACCGCTGGATCAAGCGGATGGCGACCGAGCATGGGATGATCGAGCCGTTCGTCGAGAATCAGGTGCGCGCGGGGGTCGTTTCCTACGGCGTGTCGTCCTACGGCTATGACATTCGTGTCGCCGATGAATTCAAGGTCTTCACCAATATCAACACCACAGTGGTCGACCCGAAGTCGTTCGACCCGCGCTCGTTCGTCGACCTGAAATCGGACGTGTGTATCGTCCCACCCAACTCGTTCGCGTTGGCGCGGACGATCGAGTACTTTCGCATTCCCCGAGACGTCCTGACCATCTGCCTCGGGAAGTCGACCTACGCTCGATGCGGCATCATCGTCAACGTCACGCCATTCGAGCCGGAGTGGGAGGGCACCGCGACACTGGAGATTTCCAACACGACGCCGCTTCCCGCGCGCATCTACGCGAATGAAGGGATTGCGCAGGTGTTGTTCTTCCAGAGCGATGAGCCGTGCGAGCGGTCGTACGCCGACAAGAAGGGAAAATATCAGGCGCAACGGCAGGTGACGCTGCCAAAGATCTAGCCGGAGGTGGAGGCTGGATTCACGGTAATTGCTTGATACGAGGGCGGTAATGGCCGAGGCAGACAAGGAACGGCGCTTGACCGGCACGTGAGTTCGTAGTACGCTAAGCGCGGGGTGTTATTGTGAATATATTCACAAGGCTACCCTTGGTTGACTCCAGATTCCCCTGACGTCCGAATACTGATGAAGAAACTGGTCGAGCGCGAAACTGCGCCTCGTGTACGTCCCATCGCCGCGGCCCCAGCCATGGCCGTGCAGTTCTTCTTGATCCCGCTCGCCGTCGTCGGCATGATCGTCTTGGTCTACGGTGGCTTCCGCATGCTGCTGTCGACCGAGCGAACGCCGGAGGAGCTCCTGTCCGATGTCCGGGTCGGGGGGCGGGAGCGGCGCTGGCCGGCCGCCTACGAGCTGTCTCGTTTGCTCCAGAATCCGGAGACCGAAGCCCGGCACCCCGGGATCGGGGCGGCTCTCGTGCAGGCGTTCGCCGATTCGAAGGGGGACGATCCTCGCGTGCGTCGGTACCTGGCCTTCGCGATGGGGCGCTTGACCACACCACCGACCGAGACCGTGCGTGAGTTGGTCGCGGCGCTCGACGACGTGGATACCGAGACGCGGATCAGCGTCATTTGGGCGCTGGCGGCGCTCGGTGACGCCACCACGGTTGGTGAGATCGAGGCGATGTACCGGTCGGACGATGCCGGGGTTCGGAAGATGGCGGTCTACGCCCTGGGGACGCTGCCGGGGGATGACGATCACGCAACGCTGCGGACGGCTCTGGAAGATCCGAGCGCGGACGTGCAATGGAACGCTGCCGTCGCCCTCGCGCGACATGGACGGCGGGACGGGGTCGTGGTAATTGGGCGGATGCTCGATCGCCGCTACGTGGAGCGGATAGTCACGCGGACGCCGAGTACGCAAGCGACGATCGATCCGGTCAGTGAGGTCATTGTCAGCGCGCTCCAGGCCGCTGCTTCGATCGGGGCGGCCGAGCTACGTCCGTCGATCGAAGCACTGAGCGAGGCCGATTCGAATCTGCGCGTCCGCGAGGTGGCCCTCAAGACGCTCGATGTGCTGAATCAGTCGACGATGCAGATAAAGGCCGCCGGGGCAAGACTGCTCGTGTCTATGGCGCCAGGGCAGCCCGAATCGTGCGTGAAGGAAGCGGGGCAGGGTTTAGGACGGAGGTTCGACGCGTGAATCCTTTGCTGGCCGTCATTATCACCGGCGTGGTGTTGTTCGCCGCGCAGCTCTTGTTCATCCTGCTGTTTCGGACGAAACCGTCACCCAGCGAGGCCGCGCATCGCGAGGCGACCGCGCCCGGCGCCGCAACGCCCGGCGCCGCAACGCCGGTCGTCGCCAAGCCGGGTGTGACGCCGCTCGACGACGTGGCCCTGGCCGGACGCACCACGACCGCGGCGGCGCGCATCGCCGAGGTGATTGTGCCGCGGACGGCGGACGACATGTCGCCGCTGATGGGACGTCGAGGTTGGATGGGTCTGGCGTGGGGGGCCTTTACCGCGTCGACGGCCGGCTGTCTCGCCGCGACCGGTCGCTTCATGTTCCCGAACGTGCTGAACGAGCCTCCACAGCAGTTCACGATCGGATTTCCGGAGGAGTATGTCGAGGGCGTCGACGAGCGGTGGAAGATCCGCTTCGGCGTCTGGGTGGTTCGCACGCCGTTCGACGAGTATCACGAAACCTCCGGCTTCTACGCGTTACTGGTGACCTGTACCCACCTTGGATGCACGCCGAACTGGCTGTCCGCGGAGAACAAGTTCAAGTGTCCCTGCCATGGCAGCGGGTTCCGGCCCACTGGAATCAATTTCGAAGGACCGGCGCCGCGTCCGTTGGAGCGTGCGCGGATTGTGCTGGCGGAGGACGGCCAGATCCTGATCGACAAGGCAAGCAAGTTCCAGGAAGAACTTGGGCAGTGGGAAGATCCCGAAGCCTTCCTCGCCGTGTAATGGTTGTCACGAGTGTCACGACTGAGCGCTATTAACAATGGCTGACGCGAAATCGATCGAACCGCAAGAGAGCGCGCTGGTGCGCGCATGGAACTGGCTGACCGAGACGCAGGTCTGGACGTCGATCTTCCGACACGCCGCGCCGATCAACGATCGGAACCGCGTGTTGGTGATGCTGTCGAACATCTTCCTGCACCTGCATCCGGTGCGCTTGAAGAAGCACGGCGTGCGTATGCGCTACACCTGGTGCATGGGCGGATTGAGCTTTTTCCTCTTTCTCAACCTGACCTTTACCGGGTTGCTACTGATGTTCTACTACCGGCCGACGCTCGAGTACGCCTACACCGACATCGTCGGTCTGCGCGAACACGTGCCGCTCGGAATCATGCGCGAGATGCATCGGTGGGCGGCGCACGCGATGGTCATTACCGTCTGGCTGCACATGTTCCGCGTCTTCATGACCGGATCCTACAAGCCGCCACGCGAATTCAACTGGAATGTCGGCGTAATCATGCTCTTCTTGACGCTGATGTTGTCGTTCACCGGGTATTTGCTGCCGTGGGACCAGTTGGCCATCTGGGCGATTACCGTCGGTTCGAACATGGCGCGCGCGACGCCGTTCCTTGGCAATGAGGGGCCGGGCGCCTCGCTCCTCGCGATCGGCGACGTGCGGCTCATACACGCGGCGGATGATGCGCGGTTCGCGTTGCTCGGTGGGACGTTCGTCGGCGAAGGGGCGTTGCTCCGGTTCTACGTGCTGCACTGTGTGGTGCTGCCGCTGGTGATCGGATTCATGATGGCAATTCACTTTTGGCGCGTTCGGAAGGATGGCGGGATCTCCGGTCCGCTCTAGTCGGGATAGACCTGTAGAGCACGATCCACATGACCTGAGGGACCCGAGGAATAGACGTATATGGACGCCATCAAGGAACTCTTCAATCTGATCGCCGACCCGCGGCTGTTCTTCATCATGTCGGTCATCGCGCTGGTGCTCGTCGTCTGGAAACGCGAGGTGTTCGCCAAGGACGCCGTCGGCTACGGCCTGATGGGATTCCTCGGGGTCTTCTTTCTGTTCGGCCTCACTGATGAGAACTTTGCTTTGATCATCGGAAAGCCGGACAACGTGCCGATCGTGGCGCTGATCTTTTTCGTGGTCTTCTTTACGTGGTACTCGATGCGTGAGGCGGTCAGGAATGACCGGCGGATGGAAGCGGGCGAGGACGTCATCGAGAAGCAGGAATCCGGTCGAGTCTGGGTCTGGCCAGACCTGGTCTACACGGAGCTGATCGCGCTTGTGCTCTGTCTGGCGGTGCTCACCGTCTGGTCGATCGCGCTCGAGGCGCCGATCGAGCAGCCGGCGAATCCGTCCAATACCCCGAATCCGTCGAAGGCGCCGTGGTATTTCCTTGGCTTGCAGGAAATGCTCGTCTACTTCGACCCGTGGCTGGCTGGCGTCGTGCTCCCGAGCCTCATCATCGTCGGATTGATGGCGATTCCGTATATCGACACCAATCCCAAGGGCAATGGTTACTACACGTTCAACGAGCGTAAGGCGGAGATCACCATCTTCCTCTTCGGCTTTGTGGTCCTCTGGTCGTCACTCATCGTGCTCGGGACTTTCCTGCGGGGACCGAACTGGAACTTCTTCGGCCCGTTCGAGTTCTGGGATGTCCACAAGCTCGAAGCGCTCGTGAACGTGCAGTTGTCGGAGTACGTGTGGGTGTACGGCCTCGGCGTGTCGCTCCCCGAGAACATCCTATTGCGTGAGAGCGTCGGATTCGTGATCGTCATCGGCTATGTGGCGGTGTTGCCGGTGGTGCTGGCCAAGACGGTGTTCAAGCGCTACCTTGAGAAACTCGGGCCCGCACGGTTCTACGTCGCCGTCTTTCTGTTTCTGTCGATGCTGTCGCTGCCGATCAAGATGTTCAGCCGCTGGGTGTTCAATCTGAAGTACGTCATATCGATTCCGGAGTGGTTCTTCAATATCTAGTCCCACCATGGCCAATAAGAAAAGCGTCGGACACGCCTACAACGTCGACTTTCTCAACATCGTTTTTGCGGCGTCGAGTCTGTTCTTGTTCGCGACGATCATTTGGATGGTGTTCGACGACTTCGACCGCGAGTGGAAAGGGTACCAGCGGCAGTTCGTCGCGCTGGAGCAGTACGTCACGTCGCTGAACCTGCAGGAGGAGGAGGCCGGTATCGACCAAGGACGTCTCGACCAGTTGAACTCCGAGCGCGCGCAGGCCGAGCAGTCGCTCGCGTCGAGCCAGGCGCAGGTGGCCGAGCTCCAGGGTCAGCTCGACGACGTCAACGCGGAGTTCTACATCACGAACCAGGAGTACAACTTTCTCAAGGCGAATTACGACGTCGAACGCTACACCTATGAGGAGCTCCGAGAGGAGCATCCCGAGGAGGCGGCGGAGGTCTTGCCCGAGGTCGAGGAGATGTACAACCGCTGGGTCGAGTTGGGCGTCGAGGTGGAGGAGGTCACGGCGCGACGCGACGCGTTGCGGGCAGAGATCGGTGAGTATACCGGCGGCGTCAGCGATGCCGATGACGAGATTCGGGTGCTCACCGGTGAGGCGGAGCGACTCCGAGAGCGCGTATCCGAGCTGCAGGTCGACTTTGTCGGCGACATCCTTCTCAATGCGCCGCTCCTCGACTTCATGGCGCCGAGCCTGACGGTGCGACAGACGGTCACGCCCAACGTGCTCGACGAGGTGAACTTCAAACGCGTGCCAAAGATGGACCGCTGCCAGACCTGCCACGTGGCGATCGATCGCGAGGGATACGAAGAGTATCCCCAGCCGTATCGAACTCACCCGAATCTCGAGACGTATGTCGGAAGCGCGTCGCCCCATACGGCCGCTACGACCGGATGTACGGTCTGCCATGAAGGTATGGGGCAGTCGATCGGATTCGTCAGCTCGTCGCATACGCCTGGCAGCGAAGCGCAGATGCACGGGTGGGAAGAGCAGTACGGGTGGGAGGTACCGCACCTGTGGGACTACCCGATGCTCCCGACCGACATGACGGAGGCGTCGTGCGCCAAGTGCCACCGGGAGACGGTGTATGTCGCCGAGGCACCACATCTGAATCTCGCCTATGGTCTCTACGAACGTGCCGGTTGCTATGCGTGTCATACCACCGGCGGTTTTCAGGAGCTGCGGAAACCGGGACCGAATCTCACCAAAATCGGCGCGAAGCTGACGCCGGAGTGGGTCGCGACCTGGATTCGTGATCCGCGCGAGGTGAAAACGAGCACCTGGATGCCGCGCGTCTGGTACAACTCGAATACGAGTGAGCCCGAGGACGCGCAGCGCAACGAGATCGAGATCGGGGCGACGGTCGCCTATCTGTTCGCGAATGCGGCAGATCACGAATTCGCCGACGCTTCACCACCTCAGGGTGACGCGGAGCGGGGACAGGTGCTCGTCGAGTCGGTCGGTTGCCTCGCGTGCCACATCACCGAAGATCAAAGTCGCCTCGAGGCAGGGACGCGGCGGACATTCGGCCAGCCACTGCAGAACATCGGCAACAAGACCAGCTACGAGTGGCTGTACGACTGGGTGAGTGATCCGAAGCACTTCAGCGAAGACACCTATATGCCGAATCTCCGGCTGACCGAGAATGAAGCGGCAGATGTCGCGAGCTACCTGTCGACGCTCTCCGGACCGGATGGACGAAGTGCCGAGGCGACGTACACGGACGCAAACGTCGAAGCGGTGCTGCTCGACTACGTGCGGTCGATCATCCCATTGGCCGAGGCGGAAGCGCTGGTCAGCGGGATGTCATCGGAGGAGCAGTTGCTCGACCTCGGCCAGCGCGTGATCGGCCGCTATGGCTGCTTTGGTTGCCATGAGATTCCGGGTTTCGAGGACGCCCAACCGATTGGGATCGAACTGACCGAGGAGGGCTCGAAGCTGCTGCCGCGGCTCGACTTCGCGTTCGTGCACGACATCCCGCACACCAAGGTCGATTGGTTCAAGCACAAGATGCGGGATCCCCGCGTATTCGATCGCCAACGCGTGCTCCAGCCACTCGAGAAGCTCCGGATGCCCAATTTCAGGATGAGCGACGAGGAAGCGACACTCTTCGCCACGGCTATCATGAGCTTCCAGAACGAGATTCAGCCGCTGGCTGCGCAAGTGCTCGGTTCGGCGCGCCAGGATGCGTTACGCGACGGCCGGAACCTGCTTAGACGGCGGAACTGCGTCGGCTGTCACGAGATTGAGGCTGACGGGGGTGACTACGTCGCCCTCGTCGACGACCCGTCGCTTGCGCCGCCGCTCTTGACGCCGGAGGGCGCCAAGGTGAGGCCGGACTGGCTCTACGCATTCTTCCAGAGCCCGATTCCGATTCGACCGTGGCTCGACGTGCGGATGCCGACGTTCGGGCTCGACGACCCGCACTGGAACACGGTGATCGAGTATTTCGGTGCCGTCTCCGATAGCGTCGGGATGTTCCGCACGCATGAGTCGGTGGCGACCGCCGACACGACACGAGTGGGGGAGGAACTCTTCGACTTGCTGCGGTGCCAGCAGTGTCACGTGCTCGATACGATCCCCGTCGACCAGCCGACCGATAACCTGGCGCCCGACCTTCGCATGGCGCAGGAACGGCTCCAGCCAGACTGGATTATCGAGTGGCTACGGGAGCCGCTCGCGATCCAACCGGGCACCCGAATGCCGATGCTCTGGACGGAGCTTCCGGGGTCGTTCTATCCGCAGTTCGACAGCAACGGCGAGGAGCAGATGGAGGCGATCCGCGACTACTTGCTCACGTTCCGCGGCGGCCCGAGCCCGCTACGCGGGAATTAGTATTTAGACGGGGCCTGGGGCCTGCGTCCCCGAACCAAACTCCCGCTGGGACCTTGAACCTTCGCCGACCCGCGTTACTCGCTCGCGTCTTCGAGTAAGACTACCGCGTCCTCGGTGTGCACGACGTCGGCGCCGGCGGCCCGCATCGCCTGCACGGCGGTCTCACCGTCTGTCGCCGCTAGGTTGACTGCGGCGATCGCGTCGCCGACCACCGACACGTCGAATCCGCGTCGTCGCGCGTCGATCACCGATGCGCGTACGCAGTAGTCGGTCGCGAGTCCGCAGACGAGCAGCCGCCGGACGCCGAGAGCCGTCAACGCGTCCGCGAGGGGCGTGCCGGTCGCCGTGACGCCATCAAACGCGGAGTACCCGTCAGCGTCAGGTGCGGTGCCTTTGGTCACGATGATGGCCGCGGGATCCAGCCTCAGGCCTGGATGAAACGCGGCGCCGACGGTCCCGGCGACGCAATGGACCGGCCAGTCCCCGCCCCGCTCCTTGAAGTGAATTGAGCGCAGCGGGTGCCAGTCTCGAGAGGCAAACACCGGTCGGCCAGCGGCGTTCGATGCGGCCAGTAGACGATTAATGGGGGGGACCACGCTGTCACCGTCTGGCACCTCGAGCGCGCCGCCGGCACAGAAATCGTTCTGCACGTCGATGACTAGGAGTGCCGCAGAGGCGTCCGACATGGGTGATACATTACAACCGCGATGCCGACCGCGCTTTCGACCGACCTCTACGAGATCACGATGGCGGCGGGGTACAGTCAGGCCGAGGCGGTCGGGCACGCCAGTTTCGAGATGTCGGTACGGACGCTGCCACCAGAGCGGGGCTATCTCGTGGCGGCCGGTCTCGAGCCGGCGTTGGAGTACCTGGAGCACTTCCGCTTCGCTGTTGACGAAATCGACTATCTCAGGAGTCTCTCTGCGCTCCGTGATGTGCCGGCGTCGTTCTTTGAGGACGTCCTTCCCAATCTTCGATTCACGGGGGACGTCTGGGCGTTGCCAGAGGGCTGTCCGGTCTTTCCAGACGAACCGCTCCTTCGGGTTACGGGCCCGATAATCGAGGCGCAGGTCGTCGAGACGGCCTTGTTGTCGACCCTCCTGTTTCAGACCTCGGTCGCGACCCGGGCGTCGCGCGTCGTGCAAGCGGCCGCCGGCCGTCCGGTGTTCGAGTTTGGAGCGCGCCGCGCGCACGGCAGCGACGCGGCGGTGGGCGCCGCCCGCGCCGCGTTTATCGGTGGGTGTGCCGGCAGCTCGATGGTCGAGGCCGGCCTGCGCTATGGGCTGCCCCTGTCGGGCACGATGGCGCACTCCTGGGTGATGAGCCATCCGACCGAGACCGACGCCTTCGTCCGATTCATGGAGCTCTACGGTGACCAGGCGGTTCTGCTGATCGATACGTACGATTCCCTGGACGCGGTGCGACAGATTGTGGAGGCCCGACTACGTCCGGCCGCGGTACGGCTCGATAGCGGCGATGTGGTGGCGGAGAGCAGGGCGGTGCGTGGCCAGCTCGATGGGGCCGGACTCACAGAGACACAGATCTTCGCGAGCGGAGACCTCGATGAGCATCGCATCGAACAGATCGTCCACGCGAAGGCACCGATCGACGCGTTCGGTGTCGGGACGGCGTTAAGTACATCGTCCGACGCGCCTGCACTCGGCGGGGTCTACAAGCTCGTCGAGGTCGAGCGGGACGGGCGCTGTATCCCGACGCTGAAGCTGAGCCGCGGGAAGGCCACCTATCCCGGCATCAAGCAAGTGTGGCGTCTAGCTGGTAGCGAGGACGGTCCTTGTGACCTGCTCGGGTGTTTTGACGAGGAGCCGCCAGCCGGCGGGAGTCCTCTGCTCGAGCGCGTGATGGTCGATGGACGACGGACACGGGTGCCGCCGCCACTCGGCGTGGTGCGGGCGCGCGCCCAGGAGAACCTCGCCCGGCTCCCGGAGGGGACACGGCGGCTTGTCGCCCCGGAGACCTATCGCGTCGTCGTGAGCCAGGCGCTCGGTCGGCTGAAAGCAGAACTGGGTCGATCCCACATCCAGACTGGGCCTGCTGCCTCGAACCCCGCCGCCGGCACGCGTGGGGACCCCGAGCCCCCACTCCGTGCCGACGGGGCGCGCGGTGCGCGCCCGGATCGTAATCCGGATCGTAATTAGAAAGAGCTATCTTACGCTCGGGGTTCTGAGCGGCGTCGCGCTGCGTCGATGGCGTCGAGAACCTCGTCCGCTGAGCCCTCGAGCGCGAGGTCGACCTCCGGGGAGGCTGGAGTGGTCTCCAGGTTGATCTCCACCGTGAACGCCCCGTGAGCCTTCGCGGCGTGTACCAGAGACGCGGCCGGGTAGACGACCGCAGAGGTTCCGACGGTGAGGAAGATGTCACACTGCGCTGCCGTCAGGCTCTGGCGTACGACGACGGGGTCGATCGGCTCGCCGAACCAGACCACCCCCGGCCGGGCGAGCCCACCGCAATCTGGACATCGCGGCGGCCGACTCAGGAGCGGTACGGTGTCGTTCCACCAGGGCTCCGAGGGCGTCTTGCAGCGACGCCAGCACCGGAATTCCCAGATCGAACCGTGGAATCGGATGACATTCGCGGTATCGGCTCGTTCGTGGAGTCCGTCGACGTTTTGCGTGACAACGGTGCACGGGGCCGGTTGATGACTCCAGCGTGCCAGGACCCGATGGCCGTCGTTCGGCTCGCACGACGCGACACACTGCCGGCGCCAGTCGTACCACTCCCACACCAGGTCCGGGTCGGCAGCGAACGCCCCCGGCGTGGCGAGATCTTCGGGCCGATGGGTCTTCCAGAGGCCCTGCGGGCCGCGGAATGTCGGCACCCCGCTCGGGGCTGAGACGCCGGCGCCGGTCAATACGGTGACGGCGGTCGCCCAATCGAGCCGGGCGGCAACCTCGGCGATTCGATCTTGCCGCATCGGGTTTAATTCTAGATGGGGCCTGCGGCCCGCTACGCCGCTGGCGTCGTTTCTCAGATGGGGCGGCTAGCCCCGATTGAACAACGCCACGGAGTGGGGCATTCGAGGCCCCGCGAGTGAGCGAGCGAGGGGGGCTGGGGGGGCGCCCGCGATCCCACCGTGCGATCGAAATCGATATTCCCCCGGTGTGAACTTGGTCGGGCGGTATAGGATGGCTTTCGGCGTGGATGCGGCACGGTCGGAATGCTCATTGGATGTTCGGGTACTGAGGTCGCGTGAAGCGCTGGGAACGGCGGTGGCCCACGTCGTGGCGAACCAACGGGTGCGCGAGCGGAGCGAGCCGTGGCGGTTGATCTTGACCGGCGGGCGGGCGGCGCAGACCGTTGTACGCAGTATTCGGCGAGATGCCGCGGTCGAGCTTTGCCGGCGTCTCGTGCTGGTGGTCAGACGAGCGGTTCGTGGCGGGAGACGATCCCGAGTGCAACGCCTTTGTCGCCGGGGAGACGTGGCTTCGGCGCAGCGGCATCCCCGAGGCTGAGCGTGCGTCCCTGTTCCCTGGCGGGACGGTGTCAGGGAGCAGGAGGCGCTCGTGATACGGGTTTTCTCGACAGCCCAAAGCGGCCTCCGCAGTGGGTCACCATGACGCCGCGCGCGTTGGCCAAGGCACGAGTGGTCCATCTTCTGGTCAGCGGGGCCGAAAAATTGGAGGCCCTTATGAGAGCTGTTCGTGCTGAGACGAGCGGACCGCGAAATGTGATCGCGGTGCCGATGTTGGCGCTGCACCCGCAAGGCCGCACGGTGATCTGGTGGGTGAACACCGACGCCGCAGGTGCGCGATCAGAGAGGTACGAGGTGACATGGGACTGACCGAGCGCGTGGCACTTCCCGCGGGGCTGAGCGAGGCGGTGGCGTCCACGGGGGCCGATTGGGGACCGGATGGCTTGTTGGGGAGGCTGTGGCTCCGTGACAGCGCCGTCTGGACCGGGCGAGACGAAAGCCAGTGGTTGGGATGGCTCGACGTCCCCCACGGCGACGGTCCGATCGGGCAGCGGCTCACGACATTTGTCGAGCGGCTGGAGCAGGATGGGATCCGCTATGCCGCGTTGCTCGGCATGGGCGGATCGAGCCTCTTCCCGGACATGCTACGACAGGTGTTCGGTCACCGGCGCGGTGTCGACCTCCGTGTGCTCGATTCGACCGACCCGGCGCAAGTCCGCGCGTTCGAGTCGACGCTGGACCTCGGTGAGACCGTGTTCATTGTCTCGAGTAAGTCCGGAACCACCCTCGAGACACGGTTGTTCTATCGGTACTTCTCTGACCGGGTGAAGGAACAGGTCGGTCCGGAGCTGGTTGCGAGTCGGTTTAGCGCGGTGACCGACCCAGGGTCGCCGCTCGACCGTCTTGCGAGCGAGCAGGGATTTCGCGCCGTCTTCCATGGCGACGCGGCGATCGGGGGGCGGTTCTCGGCCCTGTCCTACTTCGGGACCGTGCCCGCCGCGGTGATGGGACTCGACGTGGCGGATCTGCTGGCTCGGGGGCGAGCGATGGCGGAGTCGTGCCACCCGGCCGTGCCGGTCGGGGAGAACCCTGGCGTGCAGCTCGGGCTGATTCTCGGTCTTGCGGCCCGAGACGGTCGAGACAAGGTGACCCTCGTCACCTCGCCGAGCCTCGGCGGATTTGGCGCATGGATTGAGCAGCTGGTTGCCGAGTCAACAGGAAAAGCGGGCACCGCCCTGATGCCCATCGACGGGGAACGACTCGGTATGCCCGAGGTCTACCGGGCCGATCGACTTTTCATCTCGATTCGTCTCAGCGACGACACCGACGCCGTCCAGGAGGCAGCGCTCGATCGACTAGAGGACGCGGGTCATCCGGTCGTGCGTTTCGTCCTGCAGTCGCCCTATGACCTCGGGGCGGAGTGTTTTCGGTGGGAGTTCGCGACGGCGGTGGCCGCGGCGGTGCTCGGCGTCCATCCGTTCGACCAGCCCGACGTCGAGGCGGCGAAAGCCGCGACGCGCGAGGTGACGAGCCAGTATGCCGTGGGCCAACGGGCCCGGGATCACGCGCCGGTCGTGACGAGTTCGTACGCAACCGGTGAAGTGAGCGCCTACGCGCCCGGTGTGTACGGGAAGGGCCTACGACGGATGTTGCCAGCCGGCGCGACGATGACGCAGTGGGTCGCCGCCCATCTCGCGCAGCTCCGGCCGGGTGATTACTTCGCCATCTTGGCCTACGTCGAGTGGTGTGAGCCGTATCGGCGTATTCTCGATGGCATTAGACACCGCGTGCGAGACGTCACCGGTGCCGCGACGACGGTCGGCTTTGGCCCGCGATTTTTGCACTCGACGGGCCAGGCACACAAGGGTGGTCCAAACAACGGAGTGTATCTCGTGGTGACGTGCGAAGACGTCGTGGACGTCGCCGTTCCCGACGAGCCCTATAGCTTCGGCGTCGTGAAGAGCGCCCAGGCCCGGGGCGACGAGGAAGTGCTCGCGGAGCGAAAACGACGGTACCTGCGACTCCACCTCGATGGTGAGGTGGGGGAGGGGCTGTCCACGGTGGCGTCGCTCGTCGAAGCCGTGGTCAAACTTAGACGGAGCTGACTGCTCCGAGCCCCGTCGCGGCCACTCGCAGGGACCCCGAGGCCACGCTCCGTGGTCGCTTGGGCGCGCCGTGCGCGCCCTGATCCTTATTCGGGCGACCGAGTGGCGTGGGGGCATCGGGGGTTCCACTAACAAGGGAGCCAGGGGGTCTTGGGGGAAGCGCCCGAGACTCCCGCGTCCGATCGAGGGCGATATTCCCCCAGTCGAATCATGGAGTATTGGCGAGCTGTAACCCGATCGCGACAAACGCGCGCGCATAGCGGACGATGCGGTCGACATCGACCGCGTCCGGCCAGCGGTCGTGTGGGTGGTGAAAGAGACCATTTGCGCCGAGCAGCGAGATGTACGCGCCACCGCCGTCGTGAACGGCCCGTACCTCGCCGGCCGGGACGTCACCCGCGGGGCGAACATTCTCTGGTGGCACCTGCTCCGCCTGCATGGCGCTGGACGCCAGGCGCCGGAGTTCCACGGATGACGCCTGCAACATCGGCGCGGCTCCGATAGCCGCGCCAAAGTTCGCGCCGAGGTGGATCCAGGCGACGGCGCCCTGGATCAGGCGTGACCGCGTGCGCAGGAACTCCGTCAGTCCGTAGTGACCGAGCTCGTGTCCGGTCGACGCGAGAAAGACTGTGGTCCGTGTCGGTGTTGGCGCGGCGCCCATCGCCCGTATCATCTCGAGCCAGACGGCGATCCCACCGCCACGCTCCGAGGCGCAGGTCCACCAGCCGCTGCGTGGGGTGATCACGAGCAGCGGCGCGAGCGCCGGCTGCGTACCTCGAAGCGTCGCCGTGACGTTGAAGACTTCCTCCGGTCGTCTGGTCACGTGCGCGACGACGCGCGCCGTGGCGCCGGCGGCCGCAGTTCTGGTGAGCCACGCGCGATGATGGCTAGACACCTGGAGCACAGCCGGGCCAAACGGGTCGTTGAAGTCCGGGGCGTTCATCAACGCCAGGCCCTCCGGCCCGCCGTTCTCCGCGCCGCCAGTCACCGTGACCACCGCCCGCTGTGGCGTCGAATGCCGGTAGTCGCGAAACGCCTGACGAGCACGGGGCCCAACGTGTGCCAGTCCAATGCCGGCGTCGGTCGGTCCCAACGAGCCGGTGACACCCTCCGGTTCGGTGACCCCGCCGTCATAGAGCGGCACCCCTTCGGCGCGCCGACCGTCGACCTCGACGTAAGCCGCCTCGACATCGATTCTCGAAAACCCCATCCACTCGAGGTCCGGCACGATACCGGCATCGTCCACCCGGTCCGACAGCCAGCGACCACTCTCTGCGTCGACGGGGGATCCGGTGCGGTGGTCACCCTGGCTGTCGTATTCGCGCAGGATGCGCGCGACCCGTCGGCGCATCGCGTCGGGGAGGATGTCTTGCGCGAACGGGCGTACGGGCCACAGCGTCGCGACAGCGGCGCCGCTGAGGGTGTGCAGAAACTGCTTCCGGGTGACGCCGCGACTCCTGGGGTCGGTGGCTGCGGTAAGCCTCGGCGTTGGTATCGGCTTCATGAGTCGATTCCTCGCAGTAGAATTGGGCCTAGCGACCCGACCACCGGGGCGGGCGTTTTTGCAGAAACGATTCGACGCCTTCGTGGAAATCGTCGCTCGTGTAGCAGCCGACGATCAGATCACGGCCATCCGCTGGTGCGATGCGCCGGTGAGCCTGGATACGACGAATCATTTCTTTCGTCGCTCGAATCGTGAGGGGCGCATTGGCGGCCATCGTCTCGGCGTATTCTCGCACGACCGTGTCCAGATTCTCCGGTGCCACGACGCGATTGACGAGTCCAGCATCAGCAGCTTGCTCGGCACTAAACAGACGGCCGGTGTACAGCATCTCCTTGAGGCGCGTCGGTCCAATCAGATCCAGAAACCGCGCGTGATTGGCCGCGGAGAGACAGTTGCCAAGAGTTCTGGCGATCGGGACGCCGAATTGGGACCGCGTGGTGCACACCCGGAGATCGCAGGCCGCCGCGAGCGCGCAGCCACTACCGGTGGCCACGCCGTCAATGGCAGCAATGGTCGGCTTGCCGAGTCTCTCGAGCCGGTCGACGACGGCGTCAAGACGTCGCTCGTACTCGACACCGTCCTCCTCGGTGCGGAACTCGCGAAACTGTGCGATATCGGTGCCGGCGACAAAGGCCTTGCCGCCCGCTCCTCGCAGCACGAGCACGCGCAGCGAGGTCGCCCGTTCCACGGCGTCGCAGTGCTCGACCAACGCCTCATACATTGGCCAGGTCATCGCGTTACGCGCCTTCGGGCGGTTGAAGGTGATGACGGCGAGTGGGCCGTCTTGCTCAAAGATGACGTCCGTCGTTGACACGATACGGGTCTCCTCTCCCAGGCGCGTCACCTCCGTCGTCCGTCGCGAGACACGGCGGTGTCCCTGATGGCTCGCGCACTCGAGGGGATCCGCGTGCTCGACGTGACGCAGGTCATGGCCGGTCCGTTTTGCTCAATGTTACTGTGCGACATGGGTGCCGAGGTGATCAAGGTGGAAGCCCCGAGCGGCGATTCGTCGCGGCGCATGGCCGGGGCAAGCGGAAGCGACAGCGCGGCGTTCAATGCGGTCAATCGCGGCAAGCGCGGCATCGTGGTCGACCTCAAGGCGCCACGGGGCGTGGCGATCGTACGGGGGTTGGCGGCCACGGCGGATGTCCTGGTCGAGAACTACCGGCCCGGCGTGATGGCCAAGCTTGGCCTGGACTACGCCACGCTTCGCAGCGAGTGTCCCCGGCTCATCTATGCGTCCATCTCGGGGTACGGACAGACCGGGCCGGCGTCCGGAAAGGGCGGCTTCGATCTCGTGGCGCAGGGCGTGTCCGGATTGATGTCGGTCACCGGCGAGCCCGGTCGTCCGCCGGTGAAGGTCGGGGTACCAGTGACCGACCTCGGTGCCGGGTTGTTCGCAGTCTGCGGGATTCTTGCGGCGCTTCAGCATCGCGAGCGAAGTGGCGACGGGCAGTATATTGACGCCGCGCTCGTCGATGCGGGCCTCGCGTTGTCGGTGTGGGAGGCAACGGAGCTTTTCTCACGTGGCGAGGTACCGCAGCCGCTCGGTTCCGCGCATCGCATGAGTGCTCCCTATCAGGCCATTCGCTGTTCGGACGGCTTCATTACACTCGGTGCCGCCAATGACCGGCTGTTTGAACGGCTAGCCGAACTGCTGGGCCACCCCGAGTGGTGCGTCGACGCGAAGTTCGCGAGCGACAGCGTTCGGGTGACAAATCGCGCCACGCTGGCGGCGGCCATCGAGGCGGTGACAGTGGAGCACCCGCGGTCGCACTGGCTCCGAGAGCTTGACGCGCGAGACATCCCGTGCGGACCGATCAATACGTATCAAGACGTCATGGTCGACCCGCAGGTCAACGCCCGCGAGATGGTGGTGGAGACGCAACATCCGACGCTTGGCGTGATTTCGACGCTGGGGACACCGATCAAGATGTCGGCGACGCCGTTGATACCCGGCCGGCCCGCCCCGCTGCTCGGACAGCACACTGACGAAATTCTGAAAGAGGCGGGATACAGTCGAACGGACATCGCCGAACTGCGTGCGGCCCAGGTGGTGCGGTAGGCGGGAGGTGAGGACCACAGACGCATGACTAACTACACGATCGCCGTCATTCCTGGTGATGGGATTGGTAAAGAAGTGGTGCCGGCGGCAATCGACGTCGTCGATGCGGCCGGACGACGATTCGGGTTTCGGTGCCATTGGACATCCTTCGACTGGGGCTGCGAGCGGTATACCGAGACGGGTCGGATGATGCCTGAGGACGGGCTCGATCAACTCCGGCGGCACCAAGCGATTCTTCTCGGCGCCATCGGCTATCCAGGTGTGCCCGACCACGTGTCCCTGTGGGGCTTGCTCATCCCCATCCGCCGGACGTTTGAGCAGTACATCAACCTGCGGCCGGTGCGCCTGCTGCCGGGGATTCGCTCCCCGCTCGCCGGACGCGGGCCGGAAGACATCGATTTCGTCGTCGTGCGGGAGAACAGCGAAGGAGAGTACTCGGAGATCGGCGGCCGCATGTTTCACGGGACGCCAGACGAAATGGCGGTGCAGCAGGCTGTCTTCACACGCCGCGGTGTCGACCGTGTCGTCCGTTATGCCTTTGAGCTGGCGCGGCGTCGGCCGGCGCGGCATCTGACCTCAGCGACGAAGTCGAACGGCATCATCCATAGCATGCCGTTCTGGGACGAACGGTTTGCCGCGCTGGGGCTTGACTATCCCGACGTGACGGTGGACCAGTACCACATCGACATCCTATCGGCGCACCTTGTACAGCATCCGGATTGGTTCGATGTGATCGTCGCCAGCAATCTGTTCGGTGACATTCTGTCGGACATTGGTCCGGCCATTGCGGGGTCGATCGGTTTGGCGCCGGGCGCCAACCTGAATCCGACGAACGACCAGCCGTCGATGTTCGAGCCAGTGCATGGCTCGGCTCCAGACATCGCGGGCCAGGGCATCGCCAATCCGATTGGACAGACCTGGACCGCGGCGATGATGCTTGACCACCTCGGAGAGACAGAGGCCGCCCGCCAGATCGTCGCCGCGATCGAGGCGCACGTCTTAGACGGCACGGTGGTCACACGAGACCTAGGCGGGGATGCCACAACAGGTGCTGTCGCAGCCGCCTTGGTCGACCGAGTTGGCCAAGCTTAGACTGGGGGAACATCGCCTTCGGTGTAGGCGCTGCCCTCAGGCGCTTCCCCCAGACCCCCTGGCTCCCTCGTTAGTGGGGCCCCGATGCCCCCCCACGGCCACTCGGACGCCCGAATAAGGATCAGGGCGCGCACGGCGCACCCCGCCGGCACGGAGTGGGGCATGGGGCCCCGGCTAAGCGACGGCGACGGGGTGCGTGGCAGTCAGCCCCGGCTAAAGATTGAACCCCCGCTCGTCGTGAAGCGCGATATCGAGTCCCCCCGTCTCATCTTCCGGGGAAACGCGCAAGCCCATCACACCGTCCAGGACCTTGACGATCACGAACGTCATCACCCCGCTATAGAAGATCGTGGCGCCCGCGCCGACGAATTGCCGCCCGAGCTGCGTCCGAATACTGACGTCGAGACCGACGCCACCGAACATCTCGGCGGTGAAGAGGCCGGTCAAGATGGCGCCGACGAAGCCACCGACGGCGTGGACCCCAAAGACGTCCAGGGCGTCGTCATAGCCGAGCGCCCGCTTGATGGTGCCGGCGGCGACGTAACAGCAGATCCCGGAGGCGGCGCCGATCGCGAGCGCACCGATGGGGCCGACGGTACCAGAGGCCGGCGTGATCGCGACGAGCCCGGCCACGGCGCCGGTCGCAATGCCGAGCGCGCTCGGTTTGCCGTGGCCCATCCACTCCATCGACATCCAGGTGAACCCAGCGGTGGCGGTGGCGATATGGGTGACGGCCATGGCCATCCCAGCGACACCGTCTGCGGCAAGCGCACTGCCGGCATTGAAGCCGAACCAGCCGACCCAAAGCATCGAGGCGCCCACCACGGTGAGCACCAAGCTGTTCGGCGGCATCGGTGTCGACGGATAGCCTTCTCGCTTGCCGAGAACGATGCAGAGCACGAGGGCGGCAATTCCGGCGTTGATATGGACAACGGTACCTCCGGCGAAATCAAGCACGCCCATCTTCTCAAGAAAACCGCCGCCCCACACCCAATGCGCCACCGGGGCGTAGACGACGGTCACCCAGAGCGCCATGAAGACCATCATGGTCGAGAACTTCATCCGTTCAGCGAAGGCACCGACGATGAGCGCTGGCGTGATGATGGCAAACGTCAGCTGGAACATCTGGAAGACGGTCTCTGGGATCGTGCCCCGCACCGTGTCGACGCCAACACCCGACAGGAAGAACTTCCCCGTGCCGACGAACGCGTTGAGCGCGCCGCCGTCCCCGAACGCCAGACCGTATACGTAGACCGTCCAGAGGATCGTGACCATGCAGGTAATGGCGAAACACTGCATCATCACGGACAACACGTTCTTTGCGCGCACGAGGCCGGCGTAGAACAGCGACAGCCCCGGAATCGTCATGAAGAGGACAAGCACGCTTGATGTGAGCATCCACGCGGTGTCGCCAGAATTGAGCGTGTCGTCCTGCGCCCACGCGAGCCGTGGAACGAGGGCGACAGCCGCCGCGGCGGCGCCGACAAAGAGTGCCTGCGACCTAAAGAGCTTCATGGCTGTGGTCCTCCCCAAACACAGCGCCTAGGGGTCCGCTCACCCTACAGCGCGTCGGTCCCCGCCTCTCCCGTTCGAATCCGAATCGCCTGATGGATGTCCGTGACGAAGATCTTGCCATCACCGATTTGGCCGGTCCGGGCGGAGGTCTTGATCGCATCAATCACGGCATCGAGCTGCGCTTCATCGACGACGATGTCAAGTTTGACCTTCGGCACGAAATCAATCGAGTACTCCGCGCCTCGGTAGATCTCGGTGTGTCCCTTTTGTCGCCCAAAGCCTTTGACTTCGGTCACCGTGAGGCCGGTGACGCCGAGACGCGAGAGGGTGTCGCGCACGTCGTCGAGCATGTGAGGCTTGATAATTCCGGTTACCAACTTCATTTCGAGGCTTCTTCCTATGGCGGGTCCCCGGCCGCAGCGGCACTCTCGTGCGATGCGGCGGCGCCAACTATATACCAGGAGGTCATCCGGTCGACATGAATGCGGCTCCGGAAGAAATTGGAACGCGACGGTCGCCGCCGCTTGTTCCAAAACGGTACAGCCCCTGCCGGAAATGTGCGCGGCCGACCGGTCGGCGTGTAGTCGCAAAGTGATCGGAGCCTCCTAAAGAACGTATCGACAAGCTGGTCCGGGTACGTTCCGGGGCGGCAAGAAAGTCGGATCCGAAGTTGCCGATTCGAAAGTGACCGCACACGGTTGCCGGTGAAACGAGTCACCGCATGGCGACGGGAGATCGAGTGATGGATACGGCCGTACGACTACTGGACATGGGAGCGGCTCGCGAAGCGACCTCCACATGCCCGCCTTCCTTCAGTGCACGCGACCTGCGAATGCAGGTCGAACGGGTCAATAAAGAGCTCTGGCTCGTGCTGTCGCTGTTTGTGATCGCCGCGCTGCTCCGGTATTTCGATCCGACGCTCTTTGGCGTCAACCTTGGAATGGCCGGTCGGGCGGAGTGGCTCGAGATCACGGTCTGGGGCGGCACATTGATCGTGACCGGCTACCTGAGGGGCACGTTGTATGAGCACAAGGACGTGCAGGTCGCTGAGTTGCGGGAGACTTACAACGGCATCTTGATGCTCCTGCGGCACTTCATCTCGAAAAACAAGTACACGGAAAACCACTCCTGTCGAGTGTCCGGCTATGCCACGAAGATTGCGGCCCAGCTCAAGCTCCACAGCGAGCGCATCGAGGACATCAGGTCAGCGGCGCGGCTCC
Source organism: Vicinamibacterales bacterium (assembly GCA_963662965.1). Taxonomy (GTDB): domain Bacteria; phylum Acidobacteriota; class Vicinamibacteria; order Vicinamibacterales; family UBA8438; genus DTWD01. The sequence goes on from OY759970.1 coordinate 4,522,984, forward strand.
ACGATATCGGCAAGCTGGACATCAGCAAGTCGATTCTCTACAAAGCGGCGCGACTGACCGCGGACGAGGTCACCGAGATGCAGACGCACGTCGACAGAGGGATGGCGATGCCCGAGCCGGTGGGGGAGTCACTCCGGCGAATCCTCCCGATCATCCTGTCCCACCACGATAAGTTGGATGGTTCGGGGTATCACAAGAGACACGGCGAAAAGATCCCGATCGAGGCTCGCGTCATCTCCGTGGCCGACGTCTTTGATTCCCTGACCAGCGACCGGCCGTATCGAAAGGCCGTGTCTCCGTTTGAGGTGCGCGAGATCCTCGTCAAGAAGTCTGGGAGTGAGTTCGATCCCAAGGTCGTCGACGCGTTTCTCGTGGCGTTCAAAAAAGGCGAGACGGAGGTGCCATGCTGGTGGTTTAATTAGAGGGAGCCTGCGGCCCGGACCCCGTTTAGACGGGGCTGACTGCCCCGGACCGTGATCGTACGTGAACTACGCCGGAAAATGGGGAAGCGTCCCCCCGCGTTCGACGAGTGTGCACGCGATGGCCCCCCGCAGCGCGACCACGTTGGGCGGGAGCGGGAGCCGGTCATGAAGATCTGAGAGTGCCGCGCGTAGCGCGTCCCCGGCGTGAAGCGCACTCAGGATCTCGGTGGCCGCCTGGTAGATGGACCGCGATGATTGCTCGACTCCGAGGCGCGCTAGCTGTTCAGGGAGCGTCAAGTCGGCGCCGGCGCGCGTCTGCGCGAGCTTAGCGACTCGCAGCACCGTACTCTCCGCGGCGTAGAGGTCGATGGCGATGGTGGCCAGGTTGGTCAGGAAGACCTGCTTGTCGTTGTCGAAAAGGGCCTGGATGCCGAGGGTGGCGAGCAGTTGGCCGAGCAGGTCGTGATAGATGGTCTTGAACCCGTGCAGCGCCTGTGCCGTCTCCGAGTTGGCACGCGGCACGACCGCATCCGGTGTCGGTAAGACGAGCGTCCCACGCTCGAGGCGTTTAAGAATGCCCTTGGTGATACCGAGGCGACAGATCTCGCTCGTCCCTTCGTAGATCCTGGTGATGCGCGAGTCACGATACATGCGCGCCGCCGGATATTCCTCGCTGAAGCCATTGCCGCCAAAGATCTGAAGGGTTTCGTCAGAGAGCGCGTGATACGCCTCGGAGCCGAAGACCTTGGCAATTGCGCACTCGGCGGCGAACTCCGTCAGGACCGAGAGTTTCGCATCGAGCGACCGGCGTTCAGCGTCGTCGAGTCCTTCCAGCGCCGCGTAGACGAGGCCGGCGGTTCGGTAAGCAACCGACTCGGCGGCGTAGGCTCGGGCGGCCATCTCCGCGAGCTTGGCTTGGATGACGCCGAAGTCGGAAATCGGTCGACCGAACTGGTGGCGCTCGGTCGCATAGGTCGTCGCCATCGCGAGCGCTTTCTTGGAGGTGCCAGCACAATTCGCCGACATCTTCATACGGCCAAGGTTGAGCGTACACATCGCGACACGATGTCCTTTACCGACCTCGCCCAGCATCTGGTCGACCGGGATCTCGACGTCTTGGAGCGCGAGCGCACAGACGGACGACCCGTGGAGGCCGAGCAATCGTTCGTGTTGACCGACCGTCAGTCCGGGCGTGTCTCGTTCGAGTAGAAACGCGGTGAACGCCGACCCGTCGACCTTGGCGAACAGAATAAAGAGGTCGGCCCATCCGGCATTGGTGATCCACTGCTTCGAGCCGTTGACGACGTAATGGGTCCCGGCGCCATTGAGCACGGCGGTAGTCTTGATGTTCATCGCGTCGGAGCCGGAACTCGGCTCCGTCAACGCGAAGGCGGCCATGATCTCGCCATCCATACAACGCTGCAGGTATTTGGCGATCTGCGCATCGGTCCCAAAGTTGATCAGTGGTAGGGTGCCGATACCTTGGTGCGCGAAGACCGTCGATGAGAGTCCGCCGAGATAGGACCGGCACTCGCTCATGCCGGCAATGGCCAGAACGTTGAGGCCGAGCCCGCCGAGCGATTCTGGGACTTCGGCCATGAAGATGCCCAGCTCGGCCGCTTTGCGGAACAGGGACCTGATGACCGCTTCGTCGCGCTGCTCGATGCGGTCGAGCACGGGTGCCACCTCCTGCGAGGCAAATTCCTGGATGGAGCGCATGAGGAGGCGCTCCTCGTCGCCCATGTCGTCGACGATGACGACGTCTGCCGGCGAGGGGTTGTCCACCAAGAAGCTGCCACCGCGGACGCTGGAGAGAACGCTCATTCGACCATCCTCAGCGGAGAGAAAAAAAAGGGGTAGCGACGCCACCCCTCTATAGAATCAGTGCTCGTTGCCCGATGTCGTAACCACCGAACGTCTTGGTAGGGGGGGGGGGGGGGGATGTGAACCCCCGACCTGTGGGTTATGAGCCTGACGGAATCGCATATTTCGTCAATGTGTCCAGTGTGTGCCAGCCTACTGTGCCAGCCGATCCGAACCGTCCAGCCGCACAAGGGTACGATGTGTCCTCTGAGAAACTCAACCAGCTCGTGCCCGACTAATGCCACTGCAACCCGGCACCACCCTCGGCCCGTATTCCGTCACTGCCAAGATCGGCGAAGGCGGCATGGGTGAAGTGTGGCGCGCTACGACGCGCGGTGCAGCCACGGCACGGTGGACCCCAAGGAAGCCAGTTCCGGGACCAGGAGGTTTCAGGATGCGCCAGTTGCTATCGTTCAGCGTCCTCATCGTCATCGCGCTCTCGGCCGTCGTGCACGTTGCACAGGCGCAGCAGGGGCGCTCCACCGGCCCCTGGCAGACCTACGACACCTCGAACGGCGAGTGGCGGAGCTACGCCGGGGACATCGGTGGAAAAAAATACTCCCCGCTCGATCAGATCGACGCGAGCAACTTCGCGGACCTCGAAATAGCCTGGGAGTGGACCTCGGTCGATACTCGCGTGAGCCGGTCAACACCCGGTGGCGGCGAGTGGTCAGCCCCGCTCGACACCATCGTCGAGTCGCTCGTCGAGGAGAATCCTGAACTCTACAGGCCCGGTCACCAACCGATTCTGTCGCGCCTGCAGGCCACGCCGCTCATGGTGGGCGGCGTCCTCTATTTCAATACCCCCCTCTCGCAGGGGGTTGCGGTCGACGCGACGACCGGCGAGACCCTCTGGGTCTTCAACCCGAAAAGCTACGAGGAAGGGTCGCCGCCGATGAGCAATCCGTGGACGCAGCGGGGCGTCGCCTATTGGACCGACGGCGATGGAGACGAACGTATCTTTTGGGGCACCGGTAACGGCTACATGGTCTGTGTCGATGCAAAGACCGGCCGGCCGTGTGTCGACTTCGGCCCGGACGGTAGCGGCATGGTCGACACCATGGTCGGTCTTCCGCGGGCCAATCGGGAGGATCGTGACTATCTGAACGCAATGCTCTGGGGCATCCACTCCCCGCCGCTCGTCGTCCGCGATAAGGTCATCCACGGGTCGCAAGTCGCCGACCGTCGCATCACAAAAGAAGCGGTGCCCGGCTGGGTTCGCGCCTGGGACGTCCGAACCGGCGAACACGCCTGGGACTTCCACACCGTACCGAACAGCACCGACGAGTTCGGCGTCGATACTTGGCTCAACGATTCGTGGCGCTACTCCGGGAACGCCAACGTCTGGTCGATGCTCGCCGGTGACAACGAACTCGGGCATGTTTACCTCCCGACCGGGACGACGACCAACGACTTCACAGGAGTGGACCGGCTTGGTGACAACCTCTTTTCGGAAACCTTGATCGCCGTCGACGTCGAGACCGGCCAGCGCGTTTGGCACTTCCAGGCGGTCCATCACGGGCTGTGGGATTATGACTTCCCGACGCATCCAAATCTGGTCGACGTCACGGTCGACGGGCGCGACATCAAGGCCATCACGCAGGTAAGCAAGCAAGGCTTCGTCTACACCTTCGACCGGGTCACGGGAGACCCGATCTGGCCGATCGAGGAACGACCGGTGCCGCAGGAGACGAATATGACGGGCGACGTGCCGGCACCGACACAACCGTTTCCGACGAAGCCGGCCCCATTCGACTATCAGGGGGTAACGCTCGACGACCTGGTCGACTTCACACCGGAAATTCGCGCGATGGCTGTTGAGGCGGTCAAGGGCTTCCGACTCGGACCGCTGTTCACCCCGCTGGACCGTCCGATCGAGGGCGTCACGCGCGGCACCATCATGCGTCCGCCACCGGACGGCACTGCCGGCTGGGCCGGCGCCGCTGTCGACCCCGAGACCGGCATGCTGTATGTGCCGTCACGCAACCGGCCGTCGGTCGTCACGCTGTATCCGCCCGACCCAGCACTCGGTGCTACGGTGGCCTACACGCACGGCGCGCCAGAGGCGGAGATGCTCGGCGGGCGGAGCGGCATCGGCCCGCAAATGCCACAGGGGTTGCCCTTGCTCAAGCCGCCTTACTCACGGATGACAGCGATTGACATGAACACCGGCGAGCACGCCTGGTGGGTACCGACCGGCGACGGTAATCGCTACCGCAATCACCCGCGATTGCGGGACCTCAATCTGCCACCGCTCGGCGGAGACAACGGCAGCAACGGGCCACTCTTGACTAAGACCCTCTTGCTCTACTGCCTGACCGCCGGGGGCACAAACGAGGGCCCGAGGCTGGTCGCTTACGATAAAACGAACGGCGCCGAACTAGCATCGGTCGACCTCCCGAGCGGCGCCATCGGGACGCCGATGACCTACATGGTCGACGGTCGCCAGTACATCGCGCTCACGGTCGGCGGTGGTCCACGGCTCATCGCCTTTGCCCTGCCGCACGGCGGGTAGATAGCTTCGTGAAGAATGCGCGGATCGTCTGTTCGAACCCAAATGCCATGGTCGTTCGGGAGATCTCCTATTGAGCTGAGTGCGCCAGGCGGCTAGGATTCCGCCAGAAGGAAGTACGCGATACAGAGGGGGTCAGATGAGCCATCGAGTTTTCGTGTCCGTGAGTGCCGTGGCCGTGCTGGTCGCGGTCGTGTCGCTGTCAGCTATTCCCATCGCGGCCCAAACCGCCCCCCGGACGCCGTGGGGGCAGCCGGACCTGCAAGGCATCTGGGACTTCCGTACCATCACGCCCATGGAACGACCAAAGGAGCTGGGTGACAAGGCGTTCTTGACCGAGGAGGAGGCGGCCAACCTCGAACAAGAGAGCATCGACCGGAACGAGAGCCTGTTGAACCGGGAAGCCCAGCGAACGGAAGCCGGCGCAAGCGTGGACACGGGGGCGGACGGGGCACCAGGCGCCTACAACAACTTCTGGTTCGACCGGGGGACAACGACCATCGCGACCAGGCGCACATCGCTGATCGTGGATCCGCCGAACGGGAGACTTCCGGATCTGTCACCGGTCGGGCAGCGGAGAACCGACGCGCGGCGGGAGTATCTGGAGGAGCATCCCGCAGATTCATACGTGGACCGGAACACCTCCGATCGGTGCATCGTGGGGTTCAACGCCGGCCCCCCCATCACGCCGCTCGCCTACAACCAGAACATGCAGCTCTTTCAGACGCCGGACCACGTCGTGGTGTTCACCGAGATGGTCCACACGGCTCGCATCGTGCCCCTCGATGGCCGTCCTGCGCTCAACGCCGGCATCCGTCTGTGGTCGGGCGACTCGCGCGGCCACTGGGAGGGCGACACCCTGGTCGTCGAGACCGCGAACTTCAGCGACAAGCGGCGGTGGATCCCCCTCGGCTCCATGCCCGTCGGAATGGTGTCGACCGCGAACATGACACTGGTCGAACGCTTTACCCGCGTGGACGCAGACACGCTGGAGTACACGTTCACGGTGACCGATCCGGAGACGTGGACCCGCGCTTGGACGTTGTCGATGCCGATGCAGCGGACCGACCTGCCGCTGTTCGAATACGCCTGCCACGAAGGGAACTACAGCATGCCTGGTATCCTGGGCGGCGCGCGCGCGGACGAAACGAAAACCGCGACCGCGAAGCCGTGATGAGTAACGTCGTTCCGGTTCAGGTCATCCAGGTGGGACCAACTACCTCGCAAGGATAGGCTCTCAGTGAGACGTGCGACCTTCACCACCGACCGCTAAGGCAAGCAAGCCGGTATCGTTCGCAGTGCCGTACGCCAGCACGATGTACTGCGTGCGGCCCAGCATGTAGGTCATCGGCGTTCCCGTCGGGGCGACATCCAGCTCGACGGCGTGAATCGTGTCACCCGTCGCCTTGTTGAATCCCAGCAGTGTGGGCGTCGTGGACAACGTGCGCGCGCTCACCGGCCGGTCGGCGGCTGTCCGGAAGTCGAGATCCGGTACCGAGCGCCGTTCGCGGAGGCCGAGGAACAAGAGCGTCTTGGTCAGAAGCGGCCCGGTGTAGGCGCCGCCGCCCAGCGGGCCCGGGTCAGGGACGCCCAGGTCGATGACCTCTTGGCGTGGCCCATCGCAGAGTGGGACCATCCACTCTCGCGTCGAGGTGTTCAGGTCGAACGCGCTGAGCCAGACGTGCGGCGGCTTCCAGAGCGGCAGGCCCTGCGGAAACGCCGGTGACGCGATCGCGCAGGTTACAGGAGTCGGTAACCTCGTCCTTTGAGCCGCAAAGTGTGCCAGCCGTACTGCCAGCCTTTTCTGTCGGAGGGTGTCAGAAGACGTCGTCTTTTGGCGTGTTTCTGAGTACGCGGCTGTACGAAGAAAACGGACCGCAATCACGTGATTACGACCCGTAACTATTGGTAGCGGGGGGGGGATTTGAACCCCCGACCTTTGGGTTATGAGCCCAACGAGCTACCGGACTGCTCCACCCCGCGCCACTTTGTTCAACCTAGAAGGGTAGCATGGGGCCGAATCCCTGGTCAACGAGGCGGATGGGCGCCGCCTGCGGTGGGCTTTGCTCAGCGGGCTTCGCGCACGCCGGGCCCGTCGGCGAGCAGGAAGACGATCTCGCCCGGACGGAGCAGCCCGAGCTCGTCTCTGGCGACCGCCTCGATCGCGGCCGGGTCGGTGCGCAGCCGGTGCGAATCCTTCCGAAGCCTCGCATTTTCTGAGCGAAGCATCGTGATATCGCTGGCCAGCCGTTCGGAATCGCGTCGGGCGGCACGCGTGGCAATCAGCCCGCGCTCGCCCACAATGGCGTTGGCGATCAGCACGGATCCGACGAACACGAAGAGGACCTGAAAAGTACGGCGAGAGGGCGCTGCCGGGGTGCCGGTGGGAGGTCGTGGCTGCTGCCGGGTGGCGCGTGTGCGGGGCATGAGCGTGTGTCGGTCCGTGGAATCGACGACGGTCTTCGTTTCGGCCGTTTCGCGCTCTTCGTGTAGGGGTGTGGTGATCTTTTGCGTTATCGTTGGGGGCTATGGGAACTGACACCGAATTCGTCGTCGCCTGGACCACGCTGCCGTACGATTCGGACGTGCCGAGCTTCGCCCGCGCGCTCGTCGGAGAGCGGTTGGCGGCGTGCGTGACTACACACGCGCCGGTCCGATCCGTGTACCGATGGCGGGGGTCGATTGAAGAGCAGCAGGAACAGCTCCTGACCATCAACACGACGCGGGCGCGTCTAGAGGCGTTGTGGGAACGACTGCGGGAGCTGCACCCGTACGAGGTGCCGGAGTTCGTCGTGCTCCCCATCGTCGACGGAAACGGAGCGTACTTGAACTGGATCAAGGACGCGACCGTATCCGACACGGAGTAGCCATTTCGAGCGAACGTGGCGAGACTGACATGACCCGCGGTCCAGGAATTCGCTGGGTGTCCTGGCTCTTGGCCGGGAGTCTCCTGGGGACGACTCGGGTTGCTGGTCGCCGATGTCTCGGGGAAGGGGATGTCTGCCGCGTTGTACATGGCCGAGCTGAAGGGGCTCATGCTGAGCCTGGGGCAGATTCATGACTCGCCAAGACAACTGCTCATCGAGACTAACCGGATCATGGCGGGCGCGCTCGATAGCCGGAGCTTCATCACCGTGCTGTACGCCGTCTTCGACCTCGACGCGGCCACATTGACCTACGCGCGAGCCGGACACACCCCGCTCATGTACGCCTCGAGGAACGGAGGGGCGGTGGAGGTGCGAACGCTCACCCCCGATGGGTTGGTGCTGGGCCTCGACGGATTCGAATCACAGTTCGAATCGTTGCTCGAGGAGCGCCGACTGACGCTCTGTCGCGGCAACCTGGCCGTCCTGTTCACCGACGGCGTCACCGAAGCGATGAACGAAGACGACCACTTGTTTGGCGAGGAGCGCCTGCAACGCATGATCGAGGCGCAACGGCGAATGCCAGCCGAGGCCCTGCGGGCGCACATCATGCGCGACATCGAGGCCTTTGTGGGGTCGGCGAATCAGCACGATGATATGACGATGGTGCTTGTGCGGATCGACGAGGTCGGCGCCGTGTCGACGGACACCGACGCCGTCCACGCGGCCGCTGAATGAGAGCCGCATGGCCGCGCTCACGGTGATCTTTCGTACGCAGTCCGATATCGAGGCGAACGTGGTCCGAGCGCTCTTGGAGACGCACGGGATTGAGGGGCTCGTATCCTCGGATGTGTCGCACACGGTCTTTCCCCTCGATGGCCTCGGTGAGGTCCGGCTCTCGGTGCGAGCGGTCGACGGCGTCCGCGCCAGCCAGCTCATCGACGAGTACCGAGACGACGTCGTCGCGCAAGTCGGGCGTATCCGCGACGAGTTTGGCCTGCTTGAATCACGGCTTCAGTACACCTTCAGGGATCGAGGGTTGCTTGAGCATGCGCTGACACATCGATCCCGAGCTCACGAAGATGTGTCAGGCGGCGTCGTCGACAATGAGTCGTTGGAGTTTCTGGGCGATGCGGTGCTCGGGTTGGTGGTGTCAGACCGCCTCTTTCGGGAGTTTCCCGACTACGACGAGGGACGCAAGTCAAAAGCGAAAGCACAGCTCGTGTCGGCTTCGATGTTGGCGCAACTCGGGAGCGCGCTCCAACTGGGCGAGCATCTGTTGCTCGGACGGGGCGAGGAGAAGACGGGCGGGCGTCGTAAACCGTCTCTCATCGCGGATACGTTCGAAGCCGTGGTGGCGGCCATCTATCTGGATGGGGGATATGACGCCGCGGCCGCGTTCATTGAGCGAGAGTTTCGAGCCGTCATCGCCCAGGTGCGTCAGGACGGAGGGTCGCCAGTCGGAACGGCCGACCACAAGTCAGCGCTGCAAGAGTGGCTGCAAGGCCGCGGCCGCCCGCTGCCGCACTATCGGCTGAGACGGACCTCGGGACCGGATCACGAGAAGGTCTTCATGGTTGATGTTCTCGTGGGCGGAGGCGTCGTGGCCAGCGGTGAGGGTCGCAGCAAGAAGGAGGCGGAGCAGTCGGCCGCGCGACGCGCGCTCGCGGGTCTAAGTTCAGACGGGGCTGGCTGCCCCGTCTGAGGAAGACGGCGGCGGGGTTCGGGGTCGCAGACCCCGTCAAAACTTAATCGATTTCGATCATGCCCCACGACTTCCGGTCGAGGGTGGGGCTGTTTTCCGCCGTCGGTGCGTCGGCCATCGCCAGTGCCGGTTCCATGTGCGGCAGTCGCTGCACGGCGTATTCCTGAACCTCGCGCGCCAGATCGATATCGCGCGGCGGTGTCGTGCGGCAGTGCAGGCGGACCCACAGGCGGATGAGCGGGTCGGCATAGCTGTACCGCTTCTGACGCGCGCTCACCAGGTCCACGTCTTCGAGCCAGGAGAGGTAATCCTTGGTCGACCCCGGTGTCCGACCGAGGCGGTGCGCAATCTCCGTCAGGGTCAGCGGTTCCTCCTCCGCCAGCACCGCGAGAATCGCCTTCAGCGCCCCATACCCTCGCGCTCGATGGAGCCGGAGCTCGTAGCAGAAACGACAGGTCCAACAGAGCGGCGCTCCGGGGGCAAACTGTCCGGCGAGGGCGCTCACCGGATCACCCCCGCTCGGCCCCTCCGTCGAGCCAAGCGCGGCACCGAGGGACGCGACGTAGGACGGCCTGCCGTCCGTGAGGGCGTGCACGATGCGCCCGATATCGTTGCGCTCCGGCTCATCGCGGCCCACACCACAGTGCCGCAAGGTGTTTACCGCCTCGTTCGGGCTCAGGGGCGGGACATGAATGACTTCGAACCGCTCGGGCAGGTCCCGTAACTGGCGTAACGCGCGGTTCACGTACCGGCTCGCGAGGACGAATCGGTTGGGGTTGTCGGCCAGCGCCTCGAGAAACTCCCGTAGGACGCCGCGCAGGCCCGGAAAGCTCTCGAGGGTGCGAAACTCGAGGATCTCGTCGATCAAGAACGTCGGTCGTCCGTGCTCCGGTCGGCCGTGCTGACTGAAGTATCGAACGAGGGAGTCGAACGCGGCCCGCGCCGTTCGCCGCTCAGTGCGGAACACCGACGGATCATCGCCGAAGGCGTACGGAGAATCGGTGGTCACCGCCGCGAGGAGACCCTCCGGCGTCGACGTCACACGTTCGGCATCAATGTACTGACTGCGACCGTCGCCGAGTAACGTGGACACGCGTTGGAGGAGCGTCGTGCGTCCACTACCACAGCCACCGAGGATGACCGGAATGCGTGACGGTGTCGCGTCGAGGGCTGAGAGTATTCTGCGTTCGATCGTCGGGCGTTCGTGAAGCACGCGTCTCGTTCCGTTGGGCAAAGCTGGTGAAGACCATGACGTTAAGGAAGGGGGCAGAGCTTGTCAAACGAAACCAGAAAGCGCTAGAAACGTTTTTTAGCCTTGACAACACGCACAAGTTCGATAGCGTTGCCGTTCGTCGTCGTGCGCGGTTGTTTGTGTGTGGAAATGCTTCTGTTAACATCGAGCGTTTGTCTCCATGTCAACGACCGTAGTAGGGAACCTTGCGGTATTGGGCGCACAGTGGGGTGACGAGGGGAAGGGAAAGATCGTCGACCTTCTCGCCCCGGCATTTTCGATCGTTGCGCGGTCGCAAGGCGGTCACAATGCTGGACACACCGTGCTCGTCAACGGCGAGCAGTACATCCTGCACCTGATCCCATCGGGCATCTTGCACGCGGGTGTGACCTGCGTGATTGGAAACGGGGTCGTCGTGGATCCCGCGGCGCTCTTTGCCGAGATCGATCATCTGCAGACGCAAGGAATCGATACGACCGGCCGTCTGTTCATCAGCGATCGCGCGCACGTCATCCTGCCGTATCACCGCGATCTCGAAGCGGCATCGGAGGCGCGGCTGGGGTCCCAACGGATTGGCACGACCTCCCGAGGGATCGGCCCGAGTTACGAGGACAAGGCGGGTCGCCGCGGGGTGCGGGTCTCGGATCTGGCGGATTCGGCCGATGGCAGTCGGCTGGCTGAGCTCATTCAGGCCAATGTTGACGGGCGCAATCGCACGGTCGGCGACACGGCGATGGCGTGGGAGGATGTCCGGGACGTGGTGGCGGCGACATGGGAACGGCTGGCTCCGCTCGTGACCGATACGTCCCGCCTGTTACACGAGGCGATGGACGCGGGACGGGCGATTCTGTTCGAAGGCGCCCAGGGCGCGATGCTCGATATCGACCACGGCACGTTTCCGTACGTGACGTCGTCGAATGCGACGATCGGCGGTGTCTGTACCGGGCTCGGCATCGGGCCGCGTGCGATCGACGGCGTCCTGGGAATCGCGAAGGCGTATACGACCCGCGTTGGTGCCGGGCCGCTGCCGACCGAGTTGGAAGGCGCCCTCGGCGACCGACTGCGGGAGAGCGGACGAGAGTACGGCGCATCGACGGGTCGTCCCCGTCGCTGCGGTTGGTTCGATGCCGTCTGTGTCCGATACGCGGCGCGCGTGAACGGCATCGAGGCTCTCGCCTTGACGAAGCTCGACGTGCTGGATCAGCTCGATGAGCTCCACGTGTGCACCGCATATCGGTGTGGCGAGGAGATGCTCACGCTGCCTCCGGCCGACGTTGCGCGCCTGGCGTCGTGCGTGCCGGTATACGAGACCGTGCCTGGATGGGTCGGCACGGGGACGACGGCCGGGGTGCGGCGTGAGACCGACTTACCGCCCGCCGCGCGCCAGTACCTTGCGCGACTTGAAGAGCTGAGCGGCGTGCCGATCGCGATCATCTCGACCGGCTCCGATCGCGGCGACACGATCGTACGAGGGGATTCGCTGGCGGCCCGATGGCTCGCGTAAACGTCGCTTACGCGGACGGAGCGCCCGCTTCGTCGGCGTGCTCTAGGCAGAAGTGCTCGACGGCGTCGGCGTCGACTTGCGCGAACTCAATCCCCGCAAGGTAGTAGCCGCCCCCGCCACGGAGCTCGTACCGACACCAGGCGATGGCGGCCACGAAGCGAATGGTGACGTCGTCGCTTTGGATCGAGAGCCCGCGGTGAAAGTCCCGCTGCATTCGCGGGCCTCACTATAATCAGGCACACCGACAAGGAGTCGCGATGTTTGGACCGAGACGTACTGGTGCCTTCGCCGCCGCGTCCGCGCTCGCCGCCGTGCTCACTGGATGTGCGACACCAGAGACCCGGCCGACGGTGGCGGACGCCGAGGCGTTCGTTAGCGAGGGCGAGACCCGTTTGCTCGAGCTCTGGACGCGGGCCGGTCGGGCGGCGTGGGTTCAGCAGAACTTTATTTCGAGCGACACCAACGCCCTGGCGGCCGGCGCGAACGCCGAAGTCATGGCGGCGACCACGGAGTTGGCGGCCGGTGCCGCGCAGTTCAATGCACTGGAGCTGCCGGAGACGGTGCAGCGAAAGCTGATGCTACTCAAGACCTCGCTCGCGGCGGTGGCGCCGAGCGAGCCAGCGCTGCAACAAGAGTTGGCCGACATCCTCGCATCGATGGAGGCGGCGTACGGCCAGGGTGAGTATTGCGCGGACGATGGCGAAGGTTGCCTCGATCTGCCGACGATGGAGCGCACGATCGCCGAAAGCCGAAATACGGATGAGCTGCTCGATCTGTGGCTGGGGTGGCGCACGGTCTCACCGCCGCTGCGTCCACAGTATGAGCGTTTCGTGGAGATCGCCAATGCCGGCGCCGTCGAGCTCGGCTTCGCGGACGTTGGCGACATGTGGCGGTCGGCATACGACATGTCGGCGGACGAGTTTCGTGCAGAGCTCGAACGGTTGTGGGACCAGGTGCGACCATTGTACGAATCGCTGCATTGTCTCGTGCGCGCGGAGCTGGGCGAGCAGTACGGCACGGCGATCGTTCCGCCGGAGGAGCCGATCCCGGCCCACCTGCTCGGCAACATGTGGAGCCAGACCTGGGCCAACGTCCACGAGATGGTGGAGCCGCGCAACGGCGGCCGCGGATACGACCTCACCCGTCAGCTCGAGCGAAACCGTGTCGACGAGCTCGAGATGGTGCGGTATGGCGAGCGGTTCTTCAGCTCGCTCGGCTTCCACCCGCTTCCCGAGACGTTCTGGGATCGGTCCCTGTTCGTGAAACCGGCCGACCGGGACGTCGTCTGCCACGCGAGCGCGTGGAACCTCGACTTCGAAGACGATGTGCGCATCAAGATGTGCATCGGGGTCAACGACGAGGATTTCGTCACCATCCACCATGAGTTGGGACACAATTACTACCAGCGCGCCTATCGAGGACAAGACCCGCTCTATCGCACGAGCGCGAACGACGGGTTTCACGAAGGTATCGGCGATACGATCGCGCTCTCGATCACGCCGGAGTACCTGGTTGACGTCGGCTTACTGAATCGGGCGCCGTCGGCCGACGACGACATCGGGCTCCTGCTCCGGCAGGCACTCGACAAGATTGCGTTCCTCCCCTTCGGCCTTCTGGTCGACCAGTGGCGCTGGCAGGTCTTTTCTGGGGAGATCCCTCCCGATCGGTACAACGCGGCGTGGTGGGAACTACGAGAGCAGTATCAGGGTATTCGTGCACCGCTGCCGCGGACCGAAGCGGATTTCGACCCAGGCGCCAAGTACCACGTGCCGGCCAATGTTCCATACACGCGGTATTTTCTGGCCCATATCCTGCAGTTCCAGTTCCATCGCGCGCTGTGTGATGTCGCTGGGGTCGACGGCCCACTCCATCGCTGCTCGATCTTCGAAAGCGAGGAGGCGGGCGCACTGCTGAGTCGTATGCTGGAGATGGGCGCTAGCCAGCCCTGGCCTGATGCGCTCGAGGTGATCGCCGGGACGCGGCAGATGGACGCCACCGCCATCCTCGCCTACTTCGCGCCGCTCCGGACGTGGCTCGACGAGCAGAACGAGGGGCGACGCTGCGGCTGGTAGGGCGCGCCGTCAGCCGTCCGAGTGTTCAATGGCCGCGAGGGCGCGGCGCGCGAGGATCGTCACGTAGACGACAGTTCCGATTGTCGCGGCGAGCCCGAGGAGCAGCCCGCTCCACTCGATGACGCTGCGTGTCTCCCCGCCGATGGTCTCCGCCCCGACGTAGCCGACATAGGTGTACGCGAACGCGCCGGGCAGCGTGAAGAGCCCGCTCGCGACAAGGTACGGGAGGAACGCGACCCCGCTCACGCCGAACAAGTAGTTGCTGACGCTATACGGAATCGCCGGATTCAGCCGGAGCAAGGCAACGATGCGCCAGCCGCCATCGGCGAGGGCACGGTCGAACGCCTGAAACCGCGGGTATCGCCGTTTGAGCGACACGATCGCCTCTCGGGCGACATGGCGCGCGATGAGAAACGCCGTCGCGTCCGCAACCGACGTGGCGACCGCCACCACCACGACCCCAGCGAGCGGACCGAACAGCGCACCTGCGGCCAGGGTGAGTGCGGCACCGGGGACCAGCACCAGCACGAGAACCACGTAGGCGGCGCCAAATCCCACCATCCCCACGAGGCCATGACTCGTCACCCACGCCCGGGCGGCCCTGAGCCCAGTGTCGGGGTCGAACGGGAGACGCATCGTGACCACGATGGTCACGAGGGCCAATCCGATGGCGGCGAGCCCTACGGTGCGCCGATGGTCCCGCGGCATCCAGCCTTCCGCCGCGCGCGTGGCGTTACGACAGCGGACCGCCGTACTCGGCGTCAGTGACCTTGTCCAGCCAGGTCGTGGTCGAGTCGATATTGATGGCCAGGTGTGTCATCGGAGCGTCGGGTCCCGCCCCATGCCAGTGACGTTCTCCCGGATCGATACAGGTGACATCGCCGGCGATGATCTCGGTCACCGGCTCGCCATCGCGTTGCAACCGACAACGCCCGCTGATGACGACGAGGAGTTGCGGGCCACTGTGAGTGTGCCACGCGGTACGGGCCGACGACTCGAATTCGACACGGTAGGCATTGACCTTCGGATCGTCGGACAGTCCGTTCATACGGGTCAGCCGGGCGTGACCGGTGAACGTCTTCGGATCCGATGGCTCGGACGCCTGTTCGGCCAACCGAAGGATACGCATGGGTCGATTGACGGCCCCGCCTATTCTCAGGTGGTGGCGGGGCGTCCGCCGTGCTTGACGATCATGTACACCGCGCCCGAGGCGATCAAGGCGACCAGCACGGTGCCGACATTCATCAGACCACTCGTCGGATACGACACGATGAGGTAGCCGACTGAGCCTGGAAGCAAGGCGTAATAGACGAACGGGATCACCGTCAGTCGAATCACCGCGCCTTCGCGGCCCAGCAGTCCCACCACGGCCGATGCTGCCACGACGTTGTGGACACAGATCATGTTGCCCGCCGCGCCACCGACCGCTTGAAGGGCGACGATCCAGGTCGGATCGACGGCGATTCGCTCGCCCATGCCGAATTGGAAGAGCGAGAACATCATGTTGCTGACCGTATTGCTGCCAGCGACCGCCGCACCTATCCCGCCGATGAACGGGGCGAAGATCGGCCACGCGCCACCAACCAGGGCCGCCACCCCGTCGGCGAGCACGATCGGCATCTGGTCGTATCCGGCGCCTCCCCCGGCGCTGTTCAAGAAGACCTGCACCATCGGCACCGTGAAGACGAGCGCGACCGAGGCCGCCGCCGACACTTTGAGTGAGGTCGACCACGCCTTGACGTAGTTGCTGCCCGGGATCTGATGCAGCGCCATCGTGATGAGCGACGTTACGATGAAGAGGGTACCTGGGAGATACAGCGGCTGGAAGCTGGCGGTAATCGAGGTGCCGAAGATCTGCGGCCAGCTCACCACCCACGACTGGAGGACGAGGCGAAACGGCTCGACGAGCCGCGAGGCCAGCAGCAACAACGCGACGATGACGTACGGCGACCACGCCTTGAGCAGGCTCATCGAACCCGACGGGGCGACGTCCCGGATCTTGACCGAGCCGGTCCACTCGGCCGGCCAGTTGCTCTTGTCGTCGAACTCCCACGGCTCGTCCTTCGGCACGAGGAACCCGGCGCGGGCGGCGGAGACGACGATCACGAGGCCAGCCATGCTGCCAATGAGCGCCGGGAACTCGGGTCCGAGGAAATAGGCCGCCGTGAAGTACGGAATCGTCATCGCGAACGCGGCGAAGATGGCGAACGGCCAGATTCGAAGACCCTCGGCGAGCGTCTTGTTCCTGCCGAAGAATCGCGTCATGAACGACACGAGGATCAACGGGATCAGGGTGCCGGCGATGGCATGCAGCATCGCCACTTTCAGACCGATCATCGCGAGAAAGTCTCCCCACTCGGCGTAGCCGCGTTGGGCGGCATACGCGACGAGTGCCGGGTCGGTCAACAGACCGGTGTTGACCCCCACGAGAATCGGCGTGCCGAGCGCGCCGAAGCTGACCGGTGTGCTCTGGATGATCATGCCGGCGGTGACCGCCGCCATCCCTGGAAACCCAAGGCCGACGAGCAACGGAACGGCGACGGCGGCCGGGGTGCCGAAGCCGGCCGACCCTTCGATAAAGGAGCCAAAGAGCCAGGCAATGATGATCACCTGGACTCGGCGGTCGGGCGTAATGTCGGTGAAGCCTTGCCGAATCGTCCTGATGGCGCCACTTTCCTGCAGGGTGTTCAGCAGTAAGATGGCGCCGAAGATGATATACAGCAGGGTGAAGGCGACGATCAGCCCGTTGATGCTCGCGGCGACCACCTGAACGACCGGCACCTGCCACACCACCAGCGCCAGCACCGTCGCGACGACATACGACAGCGGCATCGCCCGACTCGCCGGCCAGCGCAGCCCGACGAGAAACACGGCTACGGTAATGATGGGTAGCAGCGCAAGAATAGTCAGAACCGCGGTATTCATCGAGAATGTCCCTTCGTTATGAACCGGCGAAACTGTCTAGTGCGGCGGCTTCGGTGTCGAAGACCTCGAATAGCGTGTCGAGCTTGGCGATGGTCAGGAGCTCCTTGATGCGTCCCGTGGCGCCATACAGCTTGATGCCCCCCCCCTTGTTCCGGACGGTGATGCAAGGGCTCACCAACTCGCCGACGGAGGTACTGTCCATATACGGCACGTCCGCGAGATTGAGGACGAACTCCGTAGGGCCTTCGGTGAGCAGCGCCGTGATCCGCTCCTTGGCGACGCCGTAGTCGTCGTTGCGGGTCAACCGGCCCTTGAGGTCGAGGACGGTGACGACACCGACGGCGCGCTGGGTGATCTCCATCTGTGTCGACTCCAATCGCGGCTCCGTGAGACCGCGCCATTGTAGCGCAGGGCCGATTCGAGCCACGCCCTCGGATGTCGATTATATGGTCGTGCTCCCATGCCGTGCCCTCTAGACGCGCCGCGGGAGAGGCTGGACACTAGCGAACCCCGTCCAGCGTGGACGGCGCGAGGCGAAGCGCACGATCCCGGAGGTCCGCCCGAGCAGCGTCAGGCGTTACGGCGTCGCTCAACCGCTGCTCGCTCCGCTCGCGTGCCGTGGTGGCCGCAGCCGCGGTGTCGCTCGAGGCTTGCTGCAGCAGCGTCGTGGTCTCGGCAAAGCAGATAAACATAAGCGCTGGATCAACCGTGGCCTGCTCGAGCAGTCGACCGTAGCTCATCCAGTTGAACGCCTCCGACTCCGTATCCTGCCGTTCCCGATCCAGCGCGATCGCGCGCTGAAAGGCCGCGGCCGCGTCGGCCCTGTTCCAGATGGAGCGCGGCGAGCTGGCTGAGCGCAAGGCTCTCCAGGTCGACCAGTCCGGTCTGCGCACCCATCGTCATGGCGGTTTCGTAGAGATCGACCGCGACACCGATGTCCCGCCGCTGGTGAGTGATCGCGACCAGACGCAACGTGGCGGAGACGACAGACCGGGGATCGACGTTCAATTCTCGCGCGGCGGCGAGGCCCAGGAAGGTTTCGTAATGGCCGCGCGCCCCTTCGGCGTCACCGCGGGCATCGAGGAGCTCGGCGACAACAATATAAACGGCGGCGCGCGTCGGCTCGAGCGCGAGCGGCTGACGCCAGCTCCGGAGCGCGACCTCCGGAAGGTCCATTTGGCTGGCGAGAAGACCGTGGTTGACATGCGCGTCGACATCCGACGGCAGCCCGATCACCATCCGGTCGTAATGGATGAACGCGTCGTCGAAACGTTCCTGCTCGATGTAGAAACGCCCGAGCGCGTGCTGGGCTGGCGCCTGCGTCGGGTTGAGGCCCATGGCGGTCACCAACGCCGTCTCGGCGGCGTCGGTCTCGCCGTCGCGCGACTGCAGCGTACCCAGTCTCAGCTGGGCCGCGCTGTCATACGGATTCAGACGGACAGCCGCCTGAACACCGCGGGTCGTCGCGCTCAGACCGGAGGCGTAGCGGACGACATCGACGACGCCGCTCAGGAGGAGCGCCGCCACACCCGCGGAACGGAGGAGTCGCGCGGAGACGGCGTGGCCGCCGACCCAGCGAGCGGTGGGTCCGACGACCGCGCCGACGTCGCTGGTGTCCGCCGTGGCCCGCCCGCCGGTCTCGACCAGGAGCGCGGCGATGCGACCGTCGCGGAGCTTCCAGATCGCGCCGTCCAGAATGAAGTAATGGATGTTCACAATCGCCGTGGACACCACGAACGTCGTTGTGAAGTCGTAGGCGAAGAAATAGCTCACCACCCACGGCCCTGGAATGAAGAGAGCGATTCCCCCGACCACGAGCGTCGAGAAATATGACGCCGGTCGCCACGGCACGCCGGCCGAGGTCGCTTCGCATCGGGCGTATTACCCCGTGATCCAGAGGTGCTGCGTGGCGTGCAAGATGGCCACAATCCCCGAGCTATACCGGCGATGTGGGGTGTCGAGACCGTAGCCCAGCTTGAGCGCCGCGGGGAGGACGAACCAGAGCATTTGGCTGGTCGAGAGCGTCACCGGTGCCGTCATCCGCTCGAGGCCGATCCGACGCGTCAGCCGCCACAGGGCCCATCCACCGGCGACCAGGAAGAGGCCGGTCGCGGCGGGGATGGCCAGCGAGCGGACGAAGGGATCGGTCGAGGTCCCGGAGTGAAACGTCAGGAAGAGCTCAGATACGACGCGACGAACGAGACCCTCAGGGCATTGCGCTCGGCGGTCGTCGGCGCGCCGCCGCTGCGTCGCACGAACATCATCATCAAGCCGTAGTTCTGGCCGCTGTAGTGCCAAGGGCTCCAGGTGATGTAGAGCGTAAACAGCCAGGCGATCGACACCGGCGAGAGATGGACGGCGGCGCCGGTGATAACGAGACAGATCGTGATGTGCTGGGTGAAGACCCGTTATTTGCTGAAGTCCGCCCGCGTCCCGTAGGCGCGGCAGATCGTGGCCCTGAAGTGCGGATAGTTGAAGACGAGAGCGAGCGTGTAGAAGCCGACCGCCCAACTCCGGGCGTCGGGGCTCGAGAGCAAGTACGCAAGGAGGAGGAGTGGCGCGGACCAGGCCCCACAGCCGACCGTGAGGTCGACGGCGGGGCGATAGAGCCACGGGATCGCCGTCGACGGTGCCGGCGACGGTGTGATTGGGGAATCGACCGTCACGATGGTAGCCTACCAGCCTACCCACCTACCCACCATGGCCCGCGTGATCACCGTGGCCGACGCCGACAGCTTCGGTCCAGGCAAGCGGAAGAAGGTGTTCGCCGGCGCTCGGCGGATTGCCGTCGTGAACGACGCCGGCACCCTGCACGCCGTCGACGATACCTGTACGCACGTCGGCGGCTCGCTGTCGGAAGGGTCGTGCGAGAACGGCGTGATTACGTGCCCGTGGCACGGTGGGCAGTTCCGTCTCACCGACGGTGAAGGTCTCGCCCCGCCAGCCTACCGCACGCTGACCGTCTATCCCGTCCGCGTCAACAACGGCGTCGTTGAAGTGACCGTCGACGACGACAGCACCTAAGATCAGGGCGCGCACGGCGCTCTTGATTCAGACGGGGCCTGCGCCCCCGAGCCCCGTCGCGGCCGCTCGTGGGGGCCCCTCCGCCCCACGCCGCGGCGGCGGGGGCACTGTGCGCGCCCTAGGATTAGCGCGACAGATACGTCCGGCTGGCGCCGTTTCGCCCGTTCATCAGCACGTAGCTCCGGCCATCCGGGTGCACCATCGCGCGAATCCAGAATCCGGCGCAGTCGTCTTCGTCGGTCTGGTTGGCCGTGAGACGCGCGGAGGTGTTGTGGGCATCATCGGCGTCGAGCGCCCGGTGCACCATCCAGATGTCCTCGAGACCGTCGATCTGCTCGATGATCTCGTACGCTTCGGGGCCGCCGCCCTTGTGTGGGCCGTTGTTGATCACGGCCACCTTCGGCTGGACCGCCCAGGTGAGCGCCGGCGACAGGCCCGTGCCGTGGTGAGGGATCTGGTAGAGGTCGACCATCGCGATCTTGTTTTCTGGGCATGCGACCTGGTGCTGGATGTTGGGCGTCAGATCTCCGAGGTTGAGAAACTGAAACGCGCCAAGCGACAGCATGTACCCGACGCTGCTGGCGTTCTCGCCCTGGAGGTCGTCACCCGGCGAGGCGTCCTGGCAATATGGATTGGCTCCGGTCGGCTCGAGTGGTCGATTCGGAACCGCGCGCCCGGCGGCGACAAAGGAGAACTCGACGCCCGCTAGGCGCAGCTTGTCGCCCGGAGCGACGGTGCGGCGCTTGCCGTCCACGACCGACCTATAGGCGTCCCATGACGCCTGGCCGGTCGGATGGTCCTGCTCGACGCTGTCTCCATGATCGAGGAACTGGCCAATCGGCACGCGCCGGGCGAGCGCCGGCAGACCGTCGACATGGTCGCGGTGGTAGTGCGAGGTAATGAAGTAGTCGATCCGCTCGATGTTGGCGTCGTCCATCGCCGCCTCGATGCGCTTGGCGTCGCGTTCGTCGTTGCGTCCCCACGCGGCGTCCATCAGAATCGACTCCTGGGCGGGTGTAACGATGAGCGTCGCGGCGCCGCCCTCGACGTCGATCCAGTAGATGTCGAGGGTGTCGGTCGGCGGCGTCTGGGCGTTCATGCCGACGGCCAGAAGGACGACGGCAGCGGCGACGGCCTGACGCGGCAGGACGTGGAACTTCTGGGTGCGGGTCATTAAACCTCCAGACGGGCCGTATCGCCCCGAAGCTCCCCGTGAGCGTCGGCTATTATAGAAGGGCGGCCAGCCGCTACAATCGGTCGCGATGCCGACGCCGTTCGGTCACGCGCTGGGAGGTGTCGCCGTCGGTTGCCTGGTGGCGGCCGCGGCGAGGCGCGGCCGGCGACACCCGGCCGATGATGACCGGTCTGCCGGCAATCCCCGTTCGTGGGGGCAGTGGCGCGGTCTCGGCGCACTTGCCCTCGTGGGCGTGGTGGCCGACATCGACTTCGTGTTCGGGGTACATCGAGGCCTCACGCACAGCATGGGGGCAACGCTCATTGCCGGCGTGGTGGCCGCGGCTGTAGTGAGGCGCGGGAGGGTCGTGACGGCGCTCGTCGTCGCGGCCGCCTACGCGAGTCATGTGGTCCTCGACTGGCTCGGCGCCGACCCTGGCACCCCGTCTGGGGTGATGGCACTCTGGCCCCTCACGCGTGAGTTTTATCTTTCGGATCCGCAGCTCTTTCTGCGCGTGTGCCGTGAGTACTGGCTGGTCGAGTGCTGGTGGCACAACCTGGCGGCGGTTGGTCGCGAGTTGCTGGTGTTGGTTCCCGTTGTCGCCATCGTGGTCTGGTCAACCGGACTGACACCGACGTTGCGATGCCACCGCCGGCCTCGCGCGCGCAACGTGGGGTGATGACCCGTGCGCCGGTCATCAACCGACAGCGCCGCGTTTTGGAACCCTCACATCACGTAAACGTCTGCATTACTAGCACTTCGAGCGGCCTTTCGAGTCACGCTGCTTGATCGGCGCGTCTCTTGCTCTTCGTCTCGGCGGCCCTCGCTGTGCGCTTTCCGACGACCGAGCGTTCATAGGTCATAAGGACGGAGCGCGAGAGGCGCGCCGCCAGGTTCAGGAGGAAGGCAGTGATAAGTCCGCGGGACAAGGTCGTTGAGCTAGCGGACCGTGCCGTCGGCGCGGGTGGTAAGAGACGCCGTCGGCGGTCGCCAGATGAGTTGCCATACGCATTGTTCGACTTTGAGCTCTGGACGGCGTGGCAGCGTGCCCGCTCACGGGTGTCCCGAGAGGACCGGTCGAGCGGTCACCCCGCACCACGGACGCGTGCGAACGTCCTGCCGTTCGTGTCACCGCCCGGCGACACAACGTGCTAGCGCGCCCACCGCGCCCGGCCTGTTCTTGACCCCCTGCGCGGGCACATAGTACGGTTACCGCGTTCGTATCTCTCCTCGTTTTCGCGATACCGACTGCGTCAGTACCTCCGGCACACCAATGGCCCAGACGATGGCCGACACCCTAAAGACGACTCCACTCACCACGCGTCATCGGGCGATGGGCGCTCGGATGGTCGGCTTTGGCGGCTGGGAGATGCCGGTGGAGTACTCTGGCATCCGCGAAGAGCATCTGGCGGTGCGAACCGCGGCCGGCCTGTTCGACGTCAGCCACATGGGGGAGATCGAAATCGCCGGGGGCGATGCGCTGGCCGGCGTGCAACGTCTCACCTCGAACGACGCGAGCCGCCTCGTCGTCGGACAGGCGCAGTATTCAGCGCTCACGACGCCCGAGGGGACGCTGGTTGACGACCTCCTCGTGTATAAGCTGGCGGATGGTCACTACATGCTGGTGGTCAACGCCGCTAATATCGCCAAGGACTACGCCTGGATCCGCGAACAGCTGGGCGGCGTCGGCGACGCGGTCGCTGTGAACACCAGTCGCCGCTACGCGTTAATCGCGCTGCAAGGGCCCGAAGCCGCCGCGATCTTGCAGCCGTTGACTGGGGTGGAGCTCGACGCGATGGGCTACTACACGTTCGCGACGGGCGAGGTTAGCAACGTGCGGGCGACCATTTCGCGCACCGGCTACACCGGAGAAGATGGCTTCGAGCTGTTCGTGCCGCCACACGCCGCCGATGAAGTGTGGACCGCGCTCCTTCGGGCCGGCGAGCCCCGCGGGCTCCGTCCGACGGGTCTCGGGGCGCGCGATACGCTGCGGCTCGAGGCCGCGATGCGACTCTATGGGCAAGACCTTGATGACACGACGACGCTGCTTGAGGCGGGGCTCGGGTGGATCGTTGGGTGGGAGAAGGACGAGTTCGTCGGCAAGGCAGCGCTCGTGGCGCAGCGCGCGGAGGGCGTGGCGCGACGTCTCGTCGGATTCGAGATGCTCGACCGCGGGATTGCACGTCATGGCTACGGCGTCTTCCGTGGCGACGAGCGCGTCGGCGAGGTGACGAGCGGGACGCAGACCCCGTATCTGAACAAGGCGATCGGCATGGCGTACGTGCCGGTAGAGGTCGCCACAGCCGAGAGCGAGCTCTCGATTGATGTGCGGGGGAGGCGGCGCCGCGCCCGCGTCGTTAAAATGCCGTTTTATAAACGTTCGCGAAGCTAGAAAGAAATGACGTACCCAACAGACTTGAAGTACTCGAAGGACCATGAATGGCTCCGGGTGAGGGACGGGACCGGTCAGATCGGAATCACGCACTACGCTCAGGAACAGCTGGGCGACGTGGTGTATGTCGAGCTCCCCAACGTCGGGCGTACGTTCAAGCAGGGTGACCAGTTCGGATCGATCGAATCGGTCAAAGCGGTATCCGACCTCTACTGCCCAGTGAGCGGAGAAGTCGTGGAAGTGAATGCGGCACTGGCCGACCGGCCGGAGACGGTCAATACAGACCCCCATGGCGTCTGGATGATCGTCATCGAGCTCGGGAACCGATCCGAAGTCGACGCCTTGCTCGACGCCGCCGCCTACGGCGATTTGATCGCCTAGCGTCCAATCTGCATGTCCGACCGTCGCGACTTCTTTATCGATCGTCACATCGGGCCACGCGACGCCGACCTCGGCGGCATGCTGCAGACAGTCGGCGCGTCGTCACTCGACACCTTGATGGACGAGGTGGTGCCGGCCGCGATTCGGGCGGAAGGCCCGATGGCGCTGCCTGAGCCCGAACCCGAAGTGGCGTTTCTGGGACGCCTTCGAGAGGTCGCGGCACGAAACCAAATCTGGCGGTCGTTTCTGGGGAATGGCTACTACGGCTGCGTGACACCGGCGGTGATCCGACGGAACCTGCTCGAGAATCCAGGGTGGTACACGCCGTATACGCCCTATCAGGCCGAAGTGGCGCAGGGGCGGCTCGAAGCGTTGCTTAACTTTCAGACCGTGGTCGAGGACCTGACAGGCATGGACGTCGCCAACGCCTCGTTGCTCGATGAGGCGACCGCCGCCGCCGAGGCGATGACGATGCTCCACCGCGTCCAGGGTCGTCAGCGGCCGGAGGCCTGCCGTTTCGTGCTGGCGGATACCTGCTTCCCACAAACGATTGCAGTCGTCAAAGGGCGCGCCGAGCCGCTCGGCATCGAGGTCGAGGTCGTGGATCTGTCCGCGGGGACGGCGGGAATCGATCCAGGCGGTCTCTTTGGTGTCCTCCTCCAGTCGCCCGACGCGTATGGCGCGCTCCGCGACCTCACGCCGCTGATCGAATGGGCGCACGACGCCGGCGCGCTGGTCGCGGTGGCGTCCGATCTGCTGGCCTTGACGCTGGTGACCCCCCCTGGGGAGTGCGGGGCAGACGTGGTGGTCGGGAACGCGCAGCGTTTCGGCGTCCCGATGGGGTACGGCGGACCGCACGCCGCGTTCTTCGCCACGCGGGAGGCGTACGTCCGACAACTGCCCGGGCGCGTGATCGGGGTGTCGGTCGATATGCGCGGTCGGCGGGCCTACCGGATGGCGCTTCAGACGCGCGAGCAGCACATTCGCCGCGAACGGGCGACGTCGAACATCTGTACCGCGCAGGCGCTGCTGGCGAACATCGCTGGGATGTATGCCGTCTATCACGGTCCGGACGGCCTGCGGAACATTGCCACGCGCGTCCACGGCCTGGCGTGCCTTCTGGCGGCGCGACTCGATGCCGTCGGCTTCGAACAGACGAACGGCGTCTTCTTCGATACCCTCTGCGTGCGGGGTGGGGATGCGGCGCGCGTGGCGGCCGTCAAGGCCGCGGCCGAAGGGGCACGCGTCAACTTTGCCTACCACTCGAACGGGGATATCGGCATCGCGCTGGATGAAACGACGACGCGTGAGGATCTGGCGACGATTGCGCGGGTCTTCGGCGGCGTCGCGGGTGCGACCGGTGCGAGGGGGTTCGACGACCCGTTCCCGTCGCCGACGTTAGCCCAGACCTTGGTGCGCACGTCTCGGTACCTGACCCACCCGGTGTTCAACCGCCACCATTCCGAGCTCCAGATGATGCGATATCTGAAGCAGCTCGAACGGAAGGACATCGGTCTCGACACGTCGATGATCCCGCTCGGGTCCTGCACGATGAAGCTGAACGCGGCGGTCGAGATGGAACCGATCACCTGGCCGGAGTTTGGCGGCCTGCACCCATACGTGCCGGCGTCGCAAGCGGCCGGGTATCAGGAGATCATCACGGAGCTCGAGTCGGCACTCTGTCGAATCACCGGTCTTGACGCGGTCTCACTCCAGCCCAATTCAGGCGCGCAGGGTGAGTTTGCCGGGCTCCTCGCGATCCGAGCGTTTCACCAGGCGCAGGGCGACACGGACCGCAACGTCGTCCTGATTCCAGCGTCAGCCCACGGGACCAATCCGGCGAGCGCGGCGATGGCCGGGATGCGTGTGGTGGTGGTGGCCTGCGATGACGACGGCAACGTCGATGTCGCCGACCTGCGCCGCCAGGCCAACGCACATGCGTCAACGCTCGGCGCGCTGATGATCACCTACCCTTCGACGCATGGCGTCTTCGAGGAGGCGATACAGGAGATCTGCCGTATCGTCCACGAGCGAGGCGGCCAGGTCTATATGGACGGCGCGAACATGAATGCGCAGGTCGGCTTGACCAGCCCGGCCCTGATCGGCGCCGATGTCTGTCATCTTAATCTGCACAAGACCTTCGCCATCCCGCATGGTGGCGGCGGTCCCGGGATGGGGCCGATTGCGGTAGCGGCGCACTTGACGCCGCATCTGCCGAGACATCCCGTTCTCGGGACCGCATCCGCCACCGGGATCGCACCGGTATCGGCGGCGCCGTGGGGGAGTGCCAGTATCCTGTTGATCTCCTACGCCTACATCTGTCTTCTGGGTGGACGCGGCCTGCAAGAGGCAACGCGCTACGCGATTCTGAACGCCAACTACCTCAAGTCACGACTCGAGACGTCCTACGACGTCCTCTACACCCGCGCGAACGGGCGGGTCGCCCATGAGCTGATCTTCGATCTGCGACCGTTCAAGGAGTCGACCGGAGTGACGGAGCAGGACGTGGCCAAACGGCTGATGGACTACGGCTTCCACGCGCCGACCGTGTCGTTTCCGGTACCGGGTACCCTGATGGTGGAGCCGACCGAGAGCGAGCCACGCGAGGAGCTCGATCGCTTCTGTGAGGCGATGCTCGCGATTCGAGAGGAGATTCAAGATATCGCGGACGGGCGCGCCGAGCGGGACGACAACGTCCTCAAGAACGCCCCGCACACCGCCGCCGATGTCGCCGTCAACGATGCCGACTGGTCGCATCCGTATAGTCGGCAGCAGGCGATCTATCCACGTCCGTTCGTGGCGGCCAACAAGTTCTGGCCGCCGGTGAGCCGGATCGACAACGCCTACGGCGACCGCAATCTGGTCTGCGGGTGCCCACCGCTGGAAGAATACGAGGAATCCCCCGCGTAGCTAGGGCGCGCACACCGCGCCCCCGCCGGCACGGAGTGGGGCTTTGGGGGCCCCACGAGTGCCGGCGACGGGGTGCGGGGTCGCAGACCCCGACTGAACTAAGCCCCTACAGCGTCTTGCACATTCGTGTCCCGCCTCTCGGTCGGCAGATGAGCAGGTTCGAACCGCATCACCGAGCGAGCGGCCCAGCACTGGCCCCTCTCGGAATCCGCGTCGTCACGGCGGCCGAGGTGCCACTTTCAGGAGCCGCGTGGCGGTTCCTCAGACGGATTCCTCCGAGAGACCCAGCCGCTGAGGCGCCCGAACCTGCGATGGCCGCCGCCCTGAGAACCGGGCGGGCTCGAACGGACAGGTGCGGTCGGAGGCGAAGTTTTCCGGCGGGTCGATCTGGCGTCCGGAGTGACGCCCCCGCCCGTGGCTGCCGCATGCGTGCCTCCGGGTACCACGCGCCCGCTACGCGCTCATGAAAAACGCGTTAGGTAGCCAGCGCCATCTCGCGAAACTTGGCGGCGAGTGCCCGGGTGAGCCGACCGGGCTGTCCATCGCCGACCGGGACGTTGTCGACCGCGGTGACGGCGAGCACCTCGCGCGTCGTCCCGGTGATGAACAACTCGTCCGCGGTCCTCAGATCGTCCCGGCGGAGCACCTCCTCGCGCACCGTGATCCCGGCCGCCCGACCAACCTCGAAAACGAAGTTACGGGTGATCCCCTCCAGGAGCCCGGCCTCGACCGGGGGCGTCAAGGCGGCGCCGTCGCGAACGAGGAAGATGTTCGACTGCGCACATTCGGCAAGCTCGCCGCGATAGTTACACATCAAGGCCTCATCCGCGCCGGCGCGGATCGCCTCCTGCATCGCCAGCGCGTTGTTCAGGAGGTTGTTCGACTTGATGCGCGGACTCAGCGCGTCGGGATGATTGCGCATCACCGACGACATTACGACTTTGATGCCACGGGCGGCGACCCGGGCCGGAGTTTCGGCGTGCGGACGCGCGATGATGACGGAGGTCGGGGTGGGGCAGGAATCGGGATGGTAGGTGAGGTCACCGACGCCCCGCGTGAGGAGGAGGCGGATGTAGAGCTCATGGTCGGCATCGACATCGGCATCCTCAGTGCTGACGGCAGCCATCGTTTCGTCGATGCGCGCCGTATACGTGGCGTCATCGAGCGGGACCTCGAGAGCGATCAGGCCGGCCGACGCGCGCAAGCGCGCCAAGTGGCGATCCAGGAGAAACGGACGCCGATTGTACGTCCGCAGCGTTTCGTAGACACCTTCGCCAAAGAGGAAGCCTCGATCGAGCACCGACACTGTCGCGTGGGCGGCGTCCCAGATGCGTCCATTGACGTTGACGGCGACATTCATCGGTGGTCTCGGGACTCTTCGGGGGGTTTATGTCGGAAAGGCTGCGCTGGGCTCCAAACCGTTCAGACTATCATCGCCTATGCGCATTCTCAATACCGCGCAAATGCGTGCGGCTGATCGGCACGCGACCGATGCACGCGGGGTGCCTTCTCTGGCGCTGATGGAGCAGGCCGGACGGCGTGTCGTTGAAGCGATCGATGCGCATTTCGACGGCGTCAATCGTGTGACCGTGCTTTGTGGCCGCGGCAACAACGGCGGAGATGGCTGGGTGATTGCACGACTGCTGCGCGGACGCGGCATCGAGGTCGAGGGCCTGCTGTTTGCGAAAAGGGATGATGTCTCCGGCGATGCGCGGGCCAATCTTGAGCGTGCGCGTAAGTGCGGCGTGCCCCTGACAGAGGTGCTCGACGAGGACACCTGGAATCGGTGCGGTCCAGAGGTTGGAAGCAGCGACGTGGTCGTCGACGCCGTGGTCGGGACCGGCCTCAATAAGCCGCTAACCGGCCTCCTCGAAGTCGTCGTACGGGACATCAATGCCGCTGGATCGCCGGTCGTGGCGGTCGATGTGCCGTCTGGCCTGTCGAGTGATGCGTCACACCCGATCGGCCCGCATCTCCGCGCGACGCTGACGGTGACCTTTGCCGCCCCGAAGCTGCCGCACGTGCTCCAGCCGGCATCGGAGGCGGTGGGACAACTTGTCGTCGCCGACATCGGTATTCCGCCATCCGTGATCGACGACCTGGGGGATCCCCACGTGATACTGGTGACCCGGTCCGAGGCACGTCGGCTCGTGCCGACACGATCCGCGGCTGCTCACAAAGGCGACTTCGGACGGGTGACGATTGTCGCCGGCTCGGCCGGTAAGACCGGCGCGGCCCAGCTTGCAGGTCTGGGAGCACTCCGCGCCGGCGCCGGTCTCGTCACCCTGGCGACGCCGACGGCGTGTCTGGCGCATGTCACGCATATTCCCGAGTACATGACCCACGGTCTCCCCGACCACGACGGCGTGGTGACCGGTAAAGGACTGGGTCCGCTTCTCGAGGCGCCGCACGACGTGATTGCCGCGGGGCCGGGCCTGGGCACCGGTCCCGGCCCACGCGCCGTGGTGGATACGCTGCTCGCTCGGACCGGGAGCGCGCCGCTCGTGCTCGACGCCGATGCGCTCAACGTGTATGCGGATGACGGCGCCGATCTACGTGGCCGCACCGACGGGCCAGTCATCATCACACCCCACCCTGGCGAGCTCGCTCGCCTCACGAAGTCAAGGATTACGGACATTCAGCACGATCGCTTGTCCGCGGCCTGCGATTTTGCGACGGCGCAGTCGCTCTACGTCGTGCTCAAGGGCGCCCAAACCGTGCTCGCGACACCGGACGGCGCCGTCTTCGTCAACACGACCGGGAATCCGGGGATGGCGACCGGTGGGAGCGGCGACGTGCTGACGGGTGTCGTCGCCGCCTGGCTCGGTCAGATCGACGCCGTCAGTGCGGCTGTACGCCTCGCCGTGTACCTGCATGGGCACGCGGGCGACTTGGCGGCCGTCACGGTTGGCGAAACCGCGCTGATCGCGAGTGATGTCGCCGAGCATCTCGGGCATGCCGTCGCCGATCTCACACGCCCGGACGATGTCTCGTGATGCGGTCGCACCAGAGCCATTCCGAGGAAGACACCGCGCGCATTGCGCGCGCCGTGGTCGGGACCATCGGACCTGGAGGAGGGACCATCCTGCTCTATGGCGAGCTCGGCGCTGGCAAGACGGCGTTCGTGCGTGGTGTGGTGGACGCCGCCGGTGGGGCCGTCGATGAGGTTAGTAGCCCGACGTTCGTCCTCATGCAGGAGTATGCCGGCCGCCGTCTCGTCCATCACGTCGACCTCTATCGTCTCGGGCCGGCTGAGGTGAGCGATCTCGAACCGCAACTGCAGGAGCTGATGGCCGGCGAAGCGATCGTGGCGATCGAGTGGGCCGACCGGCTCGGGGAGACGTTCCCCGAGGCCGTGCAAGTCCGCATTGAAGACCTGGGGGCCGATGACCGCCGGATCACGATCGTCGGTCCGGCGACCGTGTCGGGCCGTGGCCGCGGAACCCTGAACCAGGAACCCTAAACTGGCGTACGGTCCGTTCTACTCGCTCCGGTAGTTCGGCGCTTCCTTCGTGATGACGACGTCGTGGACGTGGCCCTCGCGGACGCCCGCTGGCGTGATGCGGATGAGCTCAGCATCTCGTTGGAGCGTCGGGATCGTTGGCGCGCCGCAGTAGCCCATCCCGGCCCTGAGGCCGCCGACGAGTTGATGGACCACGGCCGCGACGCTCCCCTTGTACGGCACGCGCCCTTCGATACCCTCGGGCACCAACTTCTGGTTCGCGTCTGCGGACGTTGAGCTCAGGTCGAACTCTTCCTGAAAGTAGCGATCCTTGCTGCCACGACGCATCGCGCCAATCGACCCCATGCCCCGGTATTCCTTGAAGCTGCGTCCCTGATAGAGGATGAGCTCCCCCGGGCTTTCGTCGGTGCCGGCGAAGAGGCTTCCGACCATCATGGCGCTCGCGCCAACGGCGATGCCTTTCGTGATGTCCCCGGAGTACCGAACCCCGCCGTCGGCGATGATGGGGATTCCTACGGCGGCGGCGGCGGCGGCGCATTCGGAGACGGCGGTCACCATCGGCACGCCGATGCCGGCGATAATCCGCGTGGTGCAAATCGACCCCGATCCGATGCCGACCTTCACGGCGTCGACACCCGCGTCGATGAGGGCCTGGGTCCCCGCCGTCGTGGCGACGTTGCCGGCAATGAGGTCGACTGACGGAAACGCCCGGCGAAGCTGACGCGCCATGTCAAGCACGTTCTGGGAGTGCCCGTGCGCGCTGTCGAGCACGAGCGCGTCGACGTGCGCGGCGACGAGCGCCTCGGCGCGCTCGACCGTGTCGCCCGCGATCCCGACCGCGGCGCCGACCCGCAGCCGCCCGAGCGAGTCCTTGCACGCATCGGGATACTTGATCGCCTTTTGAATGTCCTTGACCGTGATCAAGCCGCGAAGGTTGAAGTCTGGATCGACGACCAGTAGCTTTTCGACGCGGTGTCGGTGTAGGATCTCCTTCGCCTGTTCGAGCGTCGTCCCGACCGGAACGGTGATGAGGTTCTCGCGCGTCATGACCTCGGAGATCTGACGTTCGGCGTCCCCCTGGAAGCGCAGGTCGCGGTTGGTCAGGATGCCGACCAGGCGGCCTTCATTCCGACCATCCGCGGTAATGGGCACACCCGAGATGCGGTATTTCTTCATCAGCTCGAGCGCCTGATAGACGCTCGCCTGTGGTGAGAGGGTGATCGGGTTGACGATCATGCCGCTCTCGGAGCGCTTCACCCGGTCGACCTCGGCGGCCTGGGTCGGAATGTCGAGGTTCTTGTGAATGATGCCGAGTCCGCCGAGTTGCGCCATGGCGATCGCCATCCCGGACTCGGTCACAGTGTCCATGGCGGCGCTGACAAGCGGCACGTTCAGTCCGATGTTGCGGGTCAGGCGGGTGCCGACATCGACCGCGCTTGGCAGCACCGTCGAATGACGCGGCTTGAGGAGCACATCGTCGAATGTTAACGCGGTGGAGATGTCGGTGGCGGTCCAGTTCGCTGCGGCTGCGTCGGTTTCTACACCCATGAGTTCACCTGTCGATGAGGGCTTATCTTAGGCGCCGTGACATTTCTTGTATTTCTTGCCGCTGCCGCATGGGCAGGGATCGTTTCGGCCGACCTTTGGCATATCGCGTCGTACGGTCTTCACCTTGGCGTCGTCGCCGCCGGTTCGTTCGGGTCTGGGCGCTGCCCCGGGCATCGGTGGGGGAGCGCCGTCAAACGCCGACGGCCGCCGCGTCGGGTCGTTGAACGAGAGGGGCGACGCCCGTCGAATGTGCGGCTGGGCGGTTCTGCCGCCGTTGCCGTCACCGTCCTGGACGACAGGACGCAACCGCCAGAGATACCGAAGGGTCTCGTCGTCGATTCGCTCCTTCATCGCCTTAAACATCTCGAAGCTCTCGCGCTTGTACTCCACGAGCGGATTGCGCTGGCCGTAGCCGCGCAACCCAATCCCCTCTTTGAGGTGGTCGAGCGAATAGAGGTGATCCTTCCATTGCGAGTCGACCACCTGCAGCATGATGTCGCGCTCGACCCGGCGCAAGACGGCATCGTCGATCGCGGCTTCCTTTTCGACGTACCGTTGCTGGACGGCGCCCCACATCGCGTCGTGCATCTCGTCCGGGCTCTTGTCGTCGAGGTTGATCCCGTCGAGTTGCTCGGGAACGATACCGAACACGTCGGCGACCTCTTGCTTGACCGCCGGGAGGTCCCACTCTTCCGGCTCCGTGTCTTGGCCGCAGTGGCCCTGAATCGTCTCGTCAACGGCGCCTTCGGCGAGCGTCATCAGGTACGTCCGGGTGTCGACCTCTTCGACCTCGTCGTCGTTCTCGATCTTGACCGCGCCTTCGAGCAGCTCGCGTCGCAGCGCGTAGACGTTTTCGCGCTGCTTGTTCATGACGTCGTCGTATTCCAGCAGATGCTTCCGGACGGAGAAGTTCTGTGCCTCGACCTGCTTCTGCGCGCGCTCGATCGCTTTCGTCACCATCCCGTGCTCGATCGGCACGCCTTCTTCCATCCCGAGCTTGTCCATCAGGCCTTGAATGCGGTCGGAGCCAAAGATGCGCATCAAGTCGTCTTCGAACGACAGGTAAAAGCGCGACGACCCCGGGTCGCCCTGGCGGCCGGCGCGGCCGCGCAGCTGGTTGTCGATGCGACGCGCCTCATGCCGCTCCGTTCCTATGATGTGCAGGCCGCCGGTGCCGACGACCGCCGCGTGGTCCTCGTCGGTTTCCTTCCTGAAGTGCGCGAAGAGGCGTTCCCACTCGGCACGGGGGACACGATAGAAGCCGTCCTGAAAGAAATAGACAAATTCCTCGTCGTCGACGAACTTCTGCTCCCCTTCGGGAAGGCGCTCCGTCACCTCCTCCGCGATCGCCTGGCGGCGCGCCATGTGCTCTGGATTGCCGCCCAGGAGGATGTCCGTGCCCCGACCGGCCATGTTCGTCGCAATGGTGACGGTGCCTGAGCGTCCCGCCTGGGCGACGATCTCGGCTTCCTTGTCGTGGTACTTCGCATTGAGGACGACGTGCTTGATGCCCCGTCGCTTGAGGAGGCCCGAGAGCCGTTCAGACTTCTCGATGGAGACTGTGCCGACCAGGACTGGGCGACCCGCCTCCTGCTGCTCGAGAATGTCATCGACGATGGCGGCGTACTTCTCCTTCTCCGTCCGGTAGACGAGGTCGGGTTCTTCGAGGCGGATGAGTGCGCGATTCGTCGGCGCGGCAAACACGTCGAGATCGTAGATTTTTGCGAATTCGGTAGCCTCGGTCGCGGCCGTGCCGGTCATCCCCGAGAGCTTGTCGTACTTGCGGAAGTAGTTCTGGAACGTGATCGTCGCGAGGGTTTGATTTTCCCGCTCGATCTTGACCTTTTCCTTGGCTTCGACCGCCTGATGCAACCCGTCGCTCCATCGCCGTCCAGGCATCAAGCGCCCGGTGAATTCGTCGACGATGACGACCTGGCCGTCCTTGATCATGTAGTCGACGTCGCGCTCGAACAGCGAGTGGGCGCGCAGCGCCTGGTTGATGTGGTGGAGGACCGGCATGTTGGCCGGGTCGTACAACCCGCCGGGCTGCAGGCGAGCGGACAACAACTTCTCGCACTTGGCCATGCCACTTTCGGTCAGCGTGGTGGTCTTGTGTTTCTCGTCCTTGAGGAAATCTCCGGTGTCCTCGAGCGCCTCGCGCTCTTCTGCTGGCACGTTCCCTTGCGTCACGGCACCGGGCTTGAGCCTCGGGATGATGCGGTCGACTTCGTAGTACAGCTCGGTCGACTGCGCCGCGGGTCCCGAGATGATGAGCGGGGTGCGCGCCTCGTCAATCAGAATGCTGTCGACTTCGTCGACGATGGCGAAATTGTGACCGCGCTGGACGAACTGCGCGACGTCGAACTTCATGTTGTCGCGCAGGTAGTCGAACCCGAACTCGTTGTTCGTGCCGTACGTGATGTCGCACCGGTAGGCGGCGTGCCGCTCGGCGTCACGGATGTCGTGCTGGATCACGCCGACCGACATGCCGAGGAACTGGTAGATCCGTCCCATCCAATCGGCGTCGCGACGGGCGAGATAGTCGTTGACCGTCACGACGTGGACGCCTTGGCCCCCGAGCGCGTTGAGATACGCGGCGAGCGTCGCGACGAGGGTTTTGCCCTCCCCGGTCTTCATCTCGGCGATCTTCCCGCGGTGCAGCATCATGCCGCCGATAAGTTGGACGTCGAAGTGGCGCATCTCGAGGACCCGCCAGCCGACCTCGCGAACCACCGCGAAGACTTCGGCCAACAGGTGCTCTACGGTGGCCCCCTGGTCGAGTTGTTGGCGGAACGCGGTGGTCTTGGCTTTGAGGTCGGCGTCCGAGAGCGCACGGATCGCCGCCTCGTGGGCGTTGATTTCTGAGACGATCGGTTGAACGCGCTTGAGGTCGCGCTGATTCTGGGTGCCGAAGACCTTGGCGAGTAAGGTGTCCAGCATCAGGTATGACGACGCATAGTGAGGCGCGAAGGGCGTGTAGGTATCTTGCGATTGTAGTGTTGGCTCGCGCCGGTTGTCCATGACCAGACCGGGGGAATATCGCCCCTCGACCATTCGAACGAGGCGCGTGGGGCTTCTCTCAGACCCCCTCGCTCGCTCGTTAGTGGGGCCCCGATGCCCCACGCCACTCGGTCGCCCGAATACGGATCAGGGGGCGCACGTGCTCGCGGCCACGGCGTGTGGCGTAGGAGTCCCCCACAAGCGGCCGCGGCGGGGTTCGGGGCCGCAGGCCCCGTGTGAAGTGCTAGTTGGCCGAGATGGTGTCTTCTTCGGGGAGCAGGCGAAGTGGATTGAGCGTCTGTCCGTTGATCCGCACTTCGTAGTGGACGTTCACGCCCGTCGCCCGCCCGGTCGCGCCGGCGTACCCGATCACATCGCCGCGGGCGACGGTGTCGCCGGTACCGACGGCGTACTCTGAGAGATGGCCATACCGCGTGCTGAGGCCAAAGCCGTGTGCGATTTCGATCAGATTGCCGTAATTGCCGCTGCGACTCGCTGACGTGATCCGCCCGGTCGCCGTCGCGTAGACCGGTTGACCGCGCCGCGTCGAGATGTCGACTGCCGGATGAAAATCGCGCTCACCGGTAAACGGATCCTGGCGATACCCGTAGGAGGCGGACAGCCATCCGTCAGCCGGCCATCGGTCCGGCGTGGCGTCGGCGAGCGCCTCGCGCAAGGCGACACCGCGCCGCACAATCTGGAGCCGCTCGTCGAGCGTGCTCAGAAGCCCGCCGAGGACATCGAAGGTGGCGTTGGGCCCCGTGGTTGGCACGCGCCCACCAAACGTCGCGGCGATCACAATTTGCGGGAGACGGTCGACGGCCCGCCCTTCAACCGCCGCCACTTCGCGTCGGGACGCGAGATCGGTGATGCCGGTCTGGAGTGTCTCGATGCTACTGGTCAGCTCTGCGGCGGTCGCGCGATAACTCGAGTTCTCGATCTCAAGCCGCGCGTTTTGGAGCCGGAGGTCATCGATGTGCGATTGCGCCGACCACCGCGAGTGCACGGACCATCCAATCGGGACGGCCAGGATGGCCGCGACCAGGGCCACCGCCGGACGGACCCAGAGGGAAAACCGATGCACTGTACCGGTCTCACGGTCGGCGATGACGAACGCGTAACGCTTCGGCAGCATGTGGAGTCTATTAGTGCCGACCTAGAAGGAACCAGAAAAATCGCAGAATTTTACCACAGCCGTCCAGCGAAGGAAAGCCGCCGTGGCGGTTTCAGGGTTACGCAAGTGCCCTGTACTGTAATGCTTCGGCCAAGATGGGCCTTCAGGATTAGCTGGGCCCCGTCGAGGTCGGCAATGGTGCGAGCGACCCCCCGGACTCGGTCGAAGCCAGGACCGGTCAGGCGCAGCCGACGCATCGCCCGCTCGAGCAAGAGTAGACTTTCACGGTCGAGGGCGCAGTGCCGTCCTAATTGGCGCCCCTTCAGGTCCGCGTTGGTTCGGGTTCCTTGGTCGCCGTAGCGCGCACGCTGGCGCTCGCGCGCTCGTGAGACCCGGGCGGCGACCTGGAACGAGGTCTCGCCAACGGTCTCGTTCGCAAGTGAGTGAAAAGGCAACGGTTCAACAGCGACCGTGGTATCGATGCGGTCTCGAAGCGGGCAGAGAACCGACGCTGATAGCGTGCGACCTCCGGCTCACTGCAGCGACAACGACCACTTGCATCGCCGGCAAAGCCACACGGACAAGGGTTCATCGTGGCGACCAGCAGAAAGCGGGCGGGAAAGCGGACGGTCCGTGCGACCCGAGCAATCCTTACACTGCCTTCCTCCAAAGGCTTTCGCAGAGTCTCGAGCGCTCGACGGTCGAATTCGACAATTTCGTCAAGGAAGAGGACACCATTGTGCGGCAGGCTCACCTCGCCGGGACGTGGTTTCGAGCGACCGCCGACGAGGGCGATCGCTGACACCGTGTGATGGGGAGCGCGAAACGGGCGGGCGGACATGAGACCCGGTGCGGCGTCCAGCAGTCCGGCGACCGAGTGAATGGAGGTCGATGCCAGCATTTCCGCCATGCTCGGTAGCGGCAGGATTCCGGGGAGATGGCGTGCCAACAACGTCTTGCCCGCACCCGGGGGACCGACGAGCAGGAGATTATGGCGTCCGGCCGCGGCGATCTCCAGGGCGCGTCGAGCCAGCCGTCGCCCGCGGACGTCGGCGAGGTCGGTCGCGTCGTCCTCAGGCTTGGGCTCAAGCGTAGGCTCAGGTTCAGGCCGACCCGAGCGGACGTGCGACTCACCGCGCTCCCGCTGGCGAGGTGGGTCACGAACTGACCGAGGTCGTGAGCGGCCACCAGGGAAACGGCATCGACCACCGCGCCCTCGGCGACATTCACGTCGGGCAGGACGAGCCACGCGTCGCGCCGAGCTGCGAGGAGGGCGACCTGGAGGATGCCTCGCACGCGTTGGACACGGCCGTCGAGTGAGAGCCCGCCCACGATCAGCAGGCCGTCAAGACACTCCCGCGCCATCAGACCCGCGGCGGCAAGGACACCGATCGCAATGGGGAGATCGAAAGCAGTACCACTCTTTTGAGTATCAGCCGGCGCGAGGTTGACGGTGACGCGATGCCGAGGGAACTCGAAGCCGCCGTGTCGAATCGCACTCCGCACGCGGTCTCGGCTTTCGCGCACTGCGGAGTCGGGTAGTCCAACGACGGCAAAAGACGGCAGACCGAACGCGACGTCGACCTCGACATCAACGACGGACGCGTCGACACCGATGACGGTGGCCGAGCGGAGCGTGGCGAGCACCGTTCGGTGATCTGCAAGGTGTGCGGTCCGCGCGGCGCGGGTGACGTACACCGCGCGGACGCGGAGGCTGCCACACGGATGCGCATTTTCTTCAGTCGCGTCTGTATCTCCGGAGCGTCCGAATTGCAACGTCACGCTCCCCGGGTATCATGTAGGCCCAGAAGGGCTCTCACACCTCGCGCCTATGCGTTTAACAGTTGTCATTCCGGTCTTCAACGAGTGTGCAACGATCCTCGACGTCCTCGACCGCGTATCGGCGGTCGACCTCGACAAGGAGGTCATCGTCGTCGATGACTGCTCGACCGATGGCACCCGCGACCTCCTGCAGGAGCGGGGGAACGACGGCTTTACGCTTGTTCTCCACGACGTCAACCAGGGCAAGGGGGCCGCGCTCAGGACCGGCTTCGCTCGAGCGACGGGGGATTTCGTCATCGTCCAAGATGCGGATCTCGAATACGACCCGGCCGACTACGGCAAGCTCTTGGCGATTGTCGATGACCGTGATGCCGCCGTGGTGTATGGCTCGCGTCTCGCCAGCGACCGACCGGCCATGGCTTTGCGTCACTTCGTCGGAAATCGCCTCCTCACCGGTCTGACGAACCTACTCTACGGCTCACGGCTGACCGACATGGAGACTTGCTACAAACTGCTCGAGCGGAGTCTCGTCAATGAGCTGGACCTCGTCTCCGACAGCTTTAATGTGGAGCCGGAGATCACCGCGAAAATCCTCAAGAAGGGCATTCCCATTCACGAAGTGCCGATCTCCTATTCCGGACGGAGCTTCGCCGAGGGGAAGAAAATTTCGTGGATGGACTTCGTGTCGGCCGTCTGGACGCTGACGAAGCACCGCGTGGCTTGAGCGTTAACGCGTTCGTCACGAGGACGTAGCGGTCCTCTGGGCGGCTACCGGCGCAGTTTCGGGCGGCTCAGCAGCTGGTCTCTCGGAGGAATCCGGCGGAGGAACCGCCACTCGGCTCCTGAAAGTGGCACCTCTGCCGCCGTGACGACGCGGATTCCGAGAGACGACCAGTGCGGGGCCGCTCGCTCGCCGACGTCGTTCCGAACCTGTCCCGAGCCGATCGAACCGCGACACGTACGTGTGCCTCGCGCTAGCGCGAGCGGCCGGCCGAGATATCGATAAAGACCGCGTGCTCGTTGGCCAGATCACGCGCGGCCGGCGTGATGATCGTGCGCTCGTCGATGACGATGCGACGCGAGGTGCCGATCGCGTTCCGCACGTCGTTTTCCGAGACGAACTCAACGGCCGATTCCGAGTCTGGTTCCGTCGTCGACGGGCCGTCGTCGGCCTCACGCGGAGGTCGGTCTGCGGCGATGTCAGCCGCCGTCGGCCGCGAGGGCGCTCCCTCGGGCGCCGGGCGGGATGGGCGCACGCCGCGCGCCGCGAGAAACGCTTCGACACGATCGGCGATCGTCCGGGGATCGAGTTTCGGTGAGGCGAGGTGACGCGGGGCCTCTGGCCGCGGTGGGGGCGGCGGAGCCGCGGGGCGGTCGTAGTCGGAGGCCGGCGCGGCCGCGCGCGGCGCGGGACGTGTCTCGTAGGCCAAACGCTTGACGTTGAGAAGGTGACGCGGAGAGATGTTGTCCGAGGTGATGTTGCCACCAGAGCCCCCGCAGCCGAGGGTCATCGATGGGTCGAGACCGGTTGTCATCCCGATTGCCCCGAGCGTCGTGGGCGTATTGACGACGATGCGAAACGCGGGTGTCTTGAGACCAAACTCGAGAATGACCGAGTCGTCGCGGGAGTGGATCGCCATGGTGTGGCCCATCCCGCCGTACCGAAGGATCTGCTGGCAGCGCTCGCAGCCCTCGCGCCAGTTGTCGACCACGTAGAACGAGAGCACGGGACAGAGTTTTTCGATGGACAGTGGGTAGTCGCGACCCACACCGTCGAGCGGCGCAATGAGGACCGTGGTCCGGTCCGGCACGCGAATCCCGACGCGTTGCGCGATGTCGAGCGCGCTTCGCCCCACCAGTGCCGGATTTGGGAGACGCTGCGGCGTGACGAGGGCGTCCGCGAGAATGTCGGCATCCTCGAGGCTGAGAAAGTGTCCGCCCTGTGCGGTGAATTCACGTCGCACCGCCTCCGAGATTTCGTGGTCGACGACCACGGAGTTCTCCGAGGTGCACAGGAGGCCGTTGTCAAACGTCTTTCCCCTAACGACGTCGCGAACGGCCTTGCCGACGTCGGCCGACCGCTCGATGTAGGCGGGTGCGTTCCCGGGACCGACGCCGTAGGCCGGCTTGCCAGCGGAGTAGGCGGCGCGGACGAGTCCCATGCCGCCCGTGGCCAAGATGACGGCTACTTCGCGTTGGCGCATCAATGCCTGCGTCCCCTCGAGGCTGACCTCCGTCAACCAATTGATGGCGCCCTCCGGCGCCCCGGCGTCCCGCGCCGCCGCGTCGAGGAGAACGGCGGTTTGGGTGATGCAGTCGATGGCCGCCGGATGCGGGCTGAGCACGATTGCGCACCGCGCCTTCATCGCGATCAGAAGTTTGTAGATCGCGGTGGAGGTCGGATTGGTGGACGGGACGATGGCAGCCACGACGCCGAATGGCTCCGCGATCTCGATCACCCGCTGCACCTCGAGGCGCCGGATGACGCCGACGGTTTTCATCGGACGGATGAATTCGTAGATCGTCTCCGCGGCGAAGCGGTTCTTGAGCACCTTGTCCGCGCGTATTCCGTAGCCGGTTTCGTCGACGGCCGCCGC
Source organism: Vicinamibacterales bacterium (assembly GCA_963662965.1). Classification (GTDB taxonomy): domain Bacteria; phylum Acidobacteriota; class Vicinamibacteria; order Vicinamibacterales; family UBA8438; genus DTWD01. The sequence goes on from OY759970.1 coordinate 4,563,467, forward strand.
GGCGAGCGCGTCCGCATGCTCTGCCGCGACGTGCGCCATCGCGTCGACGATGTGGTCGACTTGGTCCTGGCTCAGCGCCGCGAGGTGGGGCTGCGCCGCGGCGGCGCGAGCGGCGAGCCGGCGCGCGTCGGCCGCCGGGGCCGACTCGGCGTCGGACGAAGGGGGCACGTCAGCCATGGCTCGTGCGGCGGTGCGACGCCGGAGGCCTCCGTGTAGACGGGAACGACGTGGTCGTTACTTCGTCTTCGGAAGAATTTTCTCGACTTCGCTGTGAGGTCGCGGAATCACGTGTACCGACACCAACTCCCCGACTCGTCTTGCCGCCGCCGCACCGGCGTCGGTCGCGGCCTTCACCGCGCCGACATCCCCGCGCACCATGACCGTCACGTAGCCGGCGCCGATATACTCCTTGCCAACCAGGATCACGTTTGCGGCTTTGACCATGGCGTCGGCCGCTTCGATGGAGCCGACGAGGCCCTTCGTCTCGACCATGCCGAGCGCTTCGAGTGTCATGTGCGGATGGCTCCTAGCAGTGCGCACGCGGGCGAGTCGGATCTCAGCTCAATGACGTCCAGTGTCAAACGGGCGGCAGCGTAGCATATTGCGTCGAACAGCCGCAACACGCTAATATGCGCCGCCGTGCAGCCACGACAACGTCCCTACCACTTGTGCCGTGTCGCTGCTGGTGCCGTGCTCCTCTCGACAATGGCCTGTGCCTCCCCGCAGACCCCAGTGGCGACCGTGACCCTCGGGCTCGATCGCACCAGCGTTCCGCTGGGGGCACCGCTCGAATTGAGCGTGCGGTTCGACGTGACACCCGATCTCGATCCGCTCACGGAAGATTACCGAGTCTTGTTGCACGTCCTCGATACCGACGAAGAGCTCCTCTGGACCGAAGACCACGACCCGCCGATGCCGACATCGCAGTGGCAGCCTGGGCAAACGGTCGAATACACACGTCGGGTCAGGATCCCGATGTATCCCTATATTGGAGAAGCGCTTATCGCCATCGGGCTCTATTCGCCGTCGTCGGGGGCGCGTGTGCCGCTCGCCGGAGACGACCTCGGCCAGCATACCTATCGCGTGGGGTCGTTCCGGCTCGAACCGCAGCCGGAGAGCAGCTTCCTCGTGTACGACGAGGGGTGGCACCAGGCGGAGTTTGATGGCGATGGCCGCAACGATTGGCGATGGACGACCGGACGCGCCATCCTGTCGTTCCGCAATCCGATGAGCGACGCGCGCTTCGTCCTCAAGCTCGAGGGGCGGCCCGACAGGTTCGAGACCCCGCAGCGACTGGCGCTCGTCATCGGCGACCGGATACTCCACGAGCAGCTGCTGGAGTCCAGCGATGCATTCTATCTCGAGCAGGACATCGCCGCTGCGGATCTCGGCACCGATGAAGTGGTTCGGCTCGAGATTCTCGTCGACCAAACCTTCTCGCCAGCCTCGAGTGGCGGGGCAAGCGAGGATACGCGTGAGCTCGGCGTGCGGGTCTTTTACGCCTATTTCGAGCCGCGCTCCTAGCGCGCGGACTCCGATCTCCCTGCACGCACGGGCTTTCCCTCCGGTTTGTGCAGTCGCGTGCAGCTGTGCTAGGTTCCTCCGATGCTTTTCGGACGACGCACGGCACAGTGGTGGTGTGTGCTGGCGCTTTTCCTCGTCGGGCGACCCGCGGCCGCTCCGCCGGCGGCCGAAATCGTCTTCTTTGCCAGCGGTCGAACGCTGCCGATCGCGGGCCATGCCGTCGAGGGCGGCACGGTCATCCTCTATTTGCGTGGCGGCGGGGAACTGGTCTGCGATCCGAAGCTCATCGAGCGGATCGTGGGTGACGCGGCGCCGGTCGTGGCGGTTGCGCCGACGCCCCTTCTCACGGCGAAGCTTCCGTCCAAGCCGTATGCGGAACTCGTCGAGAGCGCGTCCGAGCGTCACGGCGTCGATCCACGCCTCGTCTACGCGCTGATCGAGGTGGAGTCGGGGTATCGGCCGAACGCCGAATCACCAAAAGGGGCGATGGGACTCATGCAGCTGATGCCGTCCACCGTGCGTCGGTATGCCGTCGGCGACCCGTTCGACCCTGAAGGCAACATCGAAGCTGGCACCCGGCATCTGTCGACCCTCCTCGACGAGTTCGGGACCAGGGGTGCATTGGCCGCCTACAATGCCGGCGAGGGATCGGTCAGACGATTCGACGGCATTCCCCCGTATCCCGAGACCTGGAAATACGTGAGCCGCGTCCTCGAGATCGTCGACGCCCAGGTCGTCGTTCGCTAGACCCGCAAGGCGCCCCCCTCCTCTGGCACCCGTATTTGCAGGGCTTTTGTCCGATCCAGACCAGCGGCTGGTGTCGGCAGCGGTGCTATAATTTTTTGTAGCAGATCTACCGATAATCTATTGATTGATAAGGTGTTGCGGGTAGATGGCGGTTGTGAGGCCGCTCACCCGCGCTGGCCATGGAATTCCGCTGCCGACTCGGGAGCGCCACCGGCGAGATTCGCGAGGGGGTCTACGCCGCGGACAGTGAGGCGCAGCTGCGTCACGATCTGGAGGAGAAGGGACTCTTCGTCCTCTCCCTCCAGCGGCGCGGCATCCTGGCCTGGAAAGGCCTCTCGCTCCCGTCGCGGCGCCGTCTAGGTTCCCGCGAGTTCATTGTCTTCAATCAGGAGCTTGCCGCGCTCCTCAAGGCGGGCATGCCGCTCGTGCAGTCGCTCGACATCCTCCGTCAACGTGTCGACCACGCGGTCTTTAAATCGGTGCTCGATGATGTGCACGATCAGGTCCGGAGCGGCTCCGCCCTGTCCGAGGCGTTCGAATCCCACGGGGACCTGTTTCCAGGTGTCTACATCGCGTCGATCATGGCTGGCGAGAAGAGCGGCGGGCTCGAGGAAATGCTGCGTCGCTACGTCGCCTACGCCAAGATCGTGAGTGGGGTTCGACGGAAGACGCTGTCGGCACTCATCTATCCGGCGATCCTCTTTACTCTGTCGACGCTCGTGGTGGCGATTATCGTGCTGCGGGTCGTCCCGGAGTTTGCCAGCTTCTACGACGGCATGGGCGCCTCCTTGCCATTGGCGACGCGCGGCCTGATGGCGGTCTCCTACGCCTTGCGGGAGTACTTTTGGGTCATCCTGCTTGCGCTGGCGGCCATCGGGACCGGGACGTGGAGCTGGACGCGCCAGCCCGGTCGGGGCGCGTGGTTGGATCGATGCCTGCTGCGTCTACCGGCGATCGGCGAGGTGGCCACGAAGTTCGGCACGTCTCAATTGGCGCGCACCCTCGCGACGTTGCTCGGCGGTGGCATCCCACTCGTGAGTGCACTCGACGTCGCGGCACGCTCGATTGGAAATCAGCACCTGTCGCGCCAACTGGCCACCATCTCGCAGGAGGTGCGCGAAGGACAGGCGCTGTCAACGTCGATGCGCGCGCGCAGCGTGTTTCCGTCGGTGGCCGTCAAGATGGTGGAAGTGGGGGAGTCGACGGGGGCAATGCAGGACATGCTCAATAACGTGGCCGATTTCTTCGACGAGGAGATCGAGACGACCCTGGCACGCTTCATGACGCTGGTAGAGCCGCTCCTGCTCGTGGTCATGGGGATCGTCATTGCCGGCCTGCTGCTCTCGCTCTACTGGCCGCTGCTGCAGTTGGGAGCCATCGCGTCATGAGCACGCCAGACACCCCCGATGGCGGGATACCGGTCGGCTCCGTGCCACCCTCTCACGGTGAGGATCTGTATCTCGCCGCCGACGAGACGCCGCCGGATGTCGCCGGCGAGATCGAGCGCGCTCAGGCGCTCGCCGAACGATATCGCTTGGCCTACGTCGATATGGAGCACTTCTATATCGACCAAGATCTCTTTCGTTCGATTCCCGCCGATCTAATGCTGCGGTACGGCTTTGTCCCGCACCGGCGGGACGGGGACGCCCTCGTCATCGTCGTGTCGGATCCGACCGATCTTCCGATGATCGACGAGTTGGCGCTCTTGCTCGGGACACCGATTACGGTCACGGTCGGCACGCCGTCCGCGATCGAGTCGATTCTGACCAAAAGTGAAAGCTCGCAACGGGTGCTCGACGAAGCGACCGAGAGCTTTCAGCTCCAGCTTCTCCGCGAGGACGAGGAGGGTGAAGAGAGCCTCACGGTCGAGCGCCTGACGAGCGACATCAGTCCAGTCATCAAACTCGTCGATTCGATGATTTACACCGCAATCCAGCGTCGAGCCAGCGACATCCACGTCGAGACCCAGGATGATGCAGTGCACGTCAAGTATCGAATCGACGGAGTGTTGCAGGCCGCAATGCGTCCAATCGACCGGCAGTTTCACAGCGCCATCCTCTCTCGGATCAAAGTGATGGCCGAGCTCGACATCGCGGAAAAGCGGGTGCCGCAGGACGGGCGGTTCACGCTCAGGATGCCCGGCAAGACGATCGATTTCCGCGTGTCGATCATGCCGAGCGTCAATGGGGAGGACGCGGTCATCCGTATTCTCGACAAGGAATCGATTAGTGAGCAGTTCCGGGAGCTCCGTCTCGACATCTTGGGCTTTCCCGACGACGAGCTGCAGCGGTTTCGGCGCTACATCGCGGAGCCCTACGGCATGGTGCTGGTGACCGGGCCGACCGGTAGCGGAAAAACGACTACCCTCTACGGCGCGTTGTCGGAAATCAAGTCTTCGGAAGACAAGATCATCACGATCGAAGACCCTGTCGAATATCAGCTCAAGGGAATCACCCAAATACCGATCAACGAGCGCAAGGGGTTGACCTTCGCTCGCGGTTTGCGATCTATTCTGCGGCACGATCCCGACAAGATCATGGTCGGTGAGATCCGTGATCCCGAGACCGCGCAGATCGCGATCCAGTCGGCGCTCACCGGACACCTGGTCTTTACGACCGTGCACGCGAACAACGTGCTCGACGTGCTCGGTCGGTTCTTGAACATGGGGGTGGAGGCGTATCAGTTCGTCTCCGCGCTCAATTGCGTGTTGGCGCAGCGGCTCGTGCGTACGATCTGCGCCGGGTGCCGTCGGCCGGCGACGGTCTCCGAGATGGAGCTGCGCGAGGCCGCGCTCGACCCCGCGCTGGTGGCCGGGCACATCTTGTACGAAGGGGGCGGGTGCATCGACTGTGGCGGCACCGGTTACAAAGGGCGGACGGCGATCTGTGAGCTTCTCGACCTGACGGATGACATTCGAGAGATGATTCTGGCGCAACGACCGACGTCGGAAATCAAACGCGCGGCGCGCGGTGCCGGGATGCGCTTTCTCCGTGAGTCGGCCGTTGAACAGGTGCTGGGTGGGCGCACCACGCTGTATGAGATCAACAAGGTGACCTTCGTTGAGTAGTCGGCTCCTCCGCTCGCTGTTGGCCTCGCCCGGACCGACCGTCGCCGTGACGATAGCCTCCGACCACCTGGCCGCCGTGCAGCTAGGGTGGTCGAAAAAAAGCTGGCCCGCGGTGACGGCGTACGCTCGCACGACGCTCGAGGACGGCGTGGTGACGCCGTCCGTCAACGGGGAGAATATCGATGACCCCGACCGCGTGGGACGTGCGCTACGGGAGGTGCTCGGTCGGTTGCCGCGGCGACCAACACGGGTGGCGCTGGTGCTCCCGGATAGCACGGCCAAGGTCTCGCTGGTCCGGTTCGACAAGGTGCCGGCACGGAAGGCCGACCTCGACCAACTGATTCGCTGGCAAGTGCACAAAGCCGCGCCGTTCCGCATAGAGGAGGCGCAAGTCGCCTACACCGCCGGCGCGAGAACCCCCGACGGCAAGCAGGAATACGTGGTGGTGCTGATTCGTCGCGATGTCGTCGAGCAATACGAGCAGGTCTGCACCGCGGCCGGGGCCCATGCCGGGTGTGTCGATCTCGCGAGCTTGAATCTCATTAATGCCGCGCTGGCCACGAGCACAGCGGAGGACGAAGAAAGTAGCGATTGGCTACTCGTGCACGTCGCGCCGGAGTACAGCACGATGGCGATTGTGCGTGGCCCGCATTTGATCTTTTGCCGGAATCGCCTGGTTGAAGGCGGCGGGAACCTCGTCGACCTCGTGCACCAGACCGCGATGTATTACGAAGACCGTCTTGGCGGCACCGGATTTTCACGCGCGGTGCTGGCCGGTCACAGTGCGATCGGGAGCACCGAATTTGGACACGACGGGGTCCGGCGGACGCTCGAGGAACGACTCCAGACGGCGGTCGAGCCGCTCGGCGACCGGCTAGCCTCTCGCTTTGCACGGTCGACAGGGATTGACGTCGAACTGTTCGACGTGTTGGCCGCTCCTATTGGGATTCTGCTGCGGGACCGACACGCGCACTAAGGAGCCCGCGGTGAAAGTCGCGCGTAGCACCGAGACCCCTGTAGATCTGAGGTCGCGCTCGGCCAGTGCAAGGCGAGACGAGGAAGAATACGGGGAGTATGCGACCGAGGAACAACGCAGGCAGGCCGGATGCATGGCCGGTCGAATGCAGCGTGACTTCCACCACGGGCTCCTAGTCGGGCCATCATGTTGACGACGAACCTGTCTACCCGTCCCTTCTACAACGAACGCGCGGTTCATGTCGTCCTGACCATTCTCGGCCTTGGCGCGGTCGCGGTAATGGCGACCGGCACGGTCCGCCTCGTCGAACTCTCGCAGGCGAACACCGAGCTCACCGTCGTGGCGCAAGAGGCTGAGCGCGAAGCGACGCGGATCGCGGCGGAGATCGTGGTCCTCGAGCGCGATATCGGAGACGCCGAAATCGAGGTGCTACGGGGAGCGGCGGAAGAAGCGAACCGCCTGATTGATCAGCGCGTCTTCTCATGGACCGAGTTTTTCAACATCATCGAGCGTACGTTGCCCGCCAACGTGATGTTGACGGCGGTCCGACCGAACCCGACGGATGACGGAACGTACCTGGAGCTCTCGGTGATGGGGAGGGGCGTCGCCGACATCGATGAGTTCATCGAACGCCTCGAAGCGACCGGTGCCTTCGTCGACGTGCTCGCACGTCAGGAGGAGTTGACCGACGACGGGATGTATCGCGCCCAGCTGTTCGGTCAACTGCTGTCGCTTGACGTGTCGGTTGAGACAGCCGCCGAGCCGCCCGCCGAGTCGTGAAGTTGCGATGGAAATGATCAAACGCGTGCTGGCGGAGAAGCGTCTGGCCGTAACGCTGGTCGTCGTGGGGCTCGGGATCGACGTCGGCTTGTACGGTCTCGCGGTCTACCCCTGGTCTCTCAAGGTAGCCAACGCCGAAACCCGAGCCGCGGCCGCCGCGGTCGACCGGGAGGCGGCAATGCAAGCATTCGAGTACGCCCGTCAGACGCTTGATGGTAAAACGCAGGCCGACGACGAGCTGCGCAAGTTCTATCTCGAGATCCTGCCGCGTGATCTCGCTGGCGCCCGCGGCATTACGTTCGCTCGTCTGGCGGAGCTGGCTTCCGCGAACAGCCTCGTGATGGAGCGTCGCAGTGCCTCGCCCGATCGCGACGAGGAGAGTCGGCTGGCACGACTCCGAATCACGATGTTGCTCAAAGGCGACTACCGCGACATGCGGCGCTTTATCTACGAGCTCGAGACGGCACCCGAGTTCATTGTGATCGAGGAAGTTGTGCTGAGTCAGGGTGATGGAACGGACGAGGCCGAGGTGCTCAATCTTGGCCTCGCGACGTATTTCTGGTCTGAGGACATCGACGGCGGAGCCGAGGCCGAAGACGATGCCCTCTAGTCCAGCCGCGATCGAGGGGGCGCCACTCGCGCTCTCATTCCGGTCGGCGACCATCACGGCACGATAAGCCGGCGCGCGGTATCATCGAAGGAACACGATGAAGGCAAGCGTTCTGAAGGCGGCGTCTCCGCGGCCGGGGCGGTTGGCCTCGCGGCGTAGCCACCGCGGCTACTCCTTCGTCGAGCTGCTCGTCGTCAGTGTCATCCTGCTCATCCTCGCGTCGGCCATCGCCCCGCTCTCCAAGGTCACGGTTCAACGGCAGCGAGAGACTGAGCTCCGGCGCTCGCTTCGGGAGATGCGGCTGGCGATCGATGGCTACAAGGACGCCGTCGACCTGGGGGTGATCGGCGGCACCGTCGTGCGGGCGGGAAGCGACGGTTACCCGCCGGATCTGGAGATCTTGGTCGACGGCGTCGAGGTGCTCAACGATGCCACCGGTCGCAAACTGAGATTTCTCAGACGAATCCCGATTGACCCGATGACCAAGAGCACCGATTGGGGATTGCGGTCCTATCAAGACGACGTTGACCACACGACGTGGGGCGGTGACAACGTGTACGACGTCTATACGAAGTTCCGGGGCACGGCACTCGACGGCACGCCGTATCGCGAGTGGTGACCATGCGACGGTGGCGAGCCGAGGGGGGATGGACGCTGATTGAGCTGACGATCGTCATCTCGTTGATCACCGTGCTATCGGCCATTGCGCTGGTTGGCTACGGGAGCGCCATCACCCACTCGAGGGAAGCAGTCCTCAAGGAAGACCTCTTTCGGATGCGTGACGCGATCGACCAGTACTATGCCGACCGGGGGGAGTATCCCGCGGGTCTCGCGTCGCTCGTGTCGGACGGCTACCTCCGCTCGGTTCCGGACGATCCGTTCACCAATTCGCCCGCCACCTGGTCGCCGGTGCTCGCCGACATGGATCCGGCCAACCCGATGTTGCAGGGCATCTTCGACGTGAAGAGCGGGTCCGACCAGCTCGCTCTCGACGGCTCGCCGTACGCGGAGTGGTAGCCCTAAAGCCCCACCGAACAGCGACCGACGACGCTATAAGATGCGTTCTTTTCTGCGCACGCTGGCGCTGGTCGTGGTCTGCGTCGCGTGCGCTTCGGTGCCGCTGGTGGCGCCGACGCAGTCCACCCTGACGTTGTTCGTCGCGGACACGACGATCGCCAACGGCGAGTCGACCATGGTCACGGCCACCGTGAGCGAGCAAGGAGGGACGCCGGTCCACAACGGCACCGTCGTGACGTTCTCGGCGACGCTGGGGACGGTGCATCCGTCCGAAGTACCGACCGACACAGTCAGGGCGTCCGATTCGCTTCGCGGGAGCGGTCAGGCCACCGCAATCGTCACGGCGAGTTAGCCGGCAAACCGGCACCGCGGGCGTGCAAACGGGTCGCCAACGCGGCTGTGCTAGCATCGAAGACAGTTCCTTTCGCGTGGTCGGAATGATGGTCTGCCGTATGTGCAAGCCTGGCCGAACCGATGAAGCGGGATTCGCGATGGCGGCGCTGCTGGTGAGCCTCGCCATCATGAGTCTCATGATGGCGATGGCGCTACCGGTCTGGCATCATGCCGCGAAGCGCGAGCGTGAGGCCGAGCTCATCTTCCGAGGGGAGCAATACGCGCGGGCGGTTGAGCTCTGGCAGCGCCAGCGTCCGGGCGCGGCTCCGCCCGACATCGACACGTTGGTCGATCAGCGCTTCCTCCGCAAGAAGTACCTCGATCCGATGACCGAAGACGGCGAGTTCCAGCTCGTCCTGCAGTCGCAGATGGGGGCGGTGCCAGGTGAAGGAGCGGCGACCGCGGCCTCGCCGGGGCAACTCACCGGCCAGTCGTCACCCGGAGGCCTGCCCCCCCGTGGAATAGGCAGTATGGGCGGCCTGGCGGTCGGCGGCCTTGGCACACGTGACCTCGGCCAGCGGAGTGGCCAACTGGGTCGGTCAACTTCTGGCGGCCCCGGCGGCGTGGCGGGAGGTATTGTCGGCGTGGTCAGCAAGAGCGAAGAGACCTCCATGGCGTTGTACAACGGCCGATCGAAGTACAACGAATGGGCGTTTGTCTACACGCCAGACGTCCAGGCCGGTGCGGCCCCCGAACCGGCAGCCCCGGGCGCGCTAGGCCAGCCAGGACTGGGTGCGGGCGGTGGGTTTGGCCAACCCGGTTCGGGCCAGCGACCGCGTGGGTCTGGCGGCGGCACACCGTCGAGAACGGGACGGCTAGGAGCCCGACGGGCTCCTAGCCGTCTCACCACGGGCTCCTAGCTCACGTATCAGCCAGAGTCCTATTCCTGCACCGCACAGCAACAGCCCGATCCCCGTCTGCCAGGTTCCGAATAGGAACCCGTGCGTGCCGGTCAGGCCGGCGTAGACGGCCGCGCAGCCGGCGAGCCACCGGCGCACGAGCGGCCCGATCGCCTCGGGCGTCGCGGTCGAGAGAGCGGCGACGACGGGCCGCCAGCCGGGGCCTCCCGGACCGACACGTCGGTAGAAGCGGACCAGGTGTTCCATCGGCTCCGGCGGGGTGACGAACGTCACCGCAATCCAGCAGACAGTGGTCCAAGGGACCAGGTAGAGCAGGGAGTGGGGAAATTGGAGATCGGTGAACAGGCGGATCCAGAGGAAGCCGGCCGCGGAGGCGACGATGGCGGTGATTTCGGAGACGGCCGTCACCCGCCACCAGTACCACCGCATGATCAACACGAGGCCGATGCCAGCGCCGGACTCGAGCATGACTTCCCATGCCTGACGGACCGAGTCGAGGGCAAAGGTGACGGCGGCGCTTAGCGCCATGATCAACAAGGTGACGAGACGGGACACACCGACGAGATGCGCGTCGCTCGCGTCGGGTCGAACGAAACGCTTGTAGCCGTCATTGATGAGGTAGGACGTGCCCCAGTTGAGCTGGGTCGAGACGGTCGACATGTAGGCCGCGAAGAACGCGCCAACCACGAATCCGAGCCATCCCACCGGTAGGTGATCGCGCATCGCCATCACGTAGCCGGACTCGGGGTCGGAGAGTCCCGGATACAACACGAGCGACGCTAGCGCGACGAGGATCCAGGGCCAGGGCCTGACGCAGTAGTGCGCGACGGTGAACCAGAGTGTGGCCAGGAGCGCGTCACGCTCACCACGCGTCGACATCATGCGCTGAGCGATATACCCTCCGCCGCCGGGCTCCTGGCCGGGATACCAGCTTGCCCACCACTGCACCCCGAGATAGGCGACGAACGCCGCGACCGGAAGGGCGAGGGCGGTCGGAGCATCGATGCCGTCTCCGGGGCCGACCACGGGGAGGAGCCGAAACGTCGACGCCGGGAGCGTGTCCATGAGGCCAGTAATGCCGCCTACCGCTGGCGCCCGTAGGACGAAGTACGCGAGCGCGGACGTCCCGATGATCGCGGTGACGAATTGCATGAAGTCGGCGACGACGACCCCACGGAGTCCGGTCGCCGCCGTGTAGATCCCAGCCGCCGCGAGGCCGACCAGCACAGCCGTGAGCTCGTCCCAGCCGAGGGCGATCGACAGGACCTTGGCCATGGCGAGATTCACCCAGCCGATGATCAGGCAATTGACCGGCACGCCGAGATAGACGGCGCGCAGGGCGCGCAACACGGCTGCCGCGCGACCGGTGTAGCGCAACTCGACGAATTCGACGTCGGTGAGGATGCCGGCTCGTCGCCACAGCCGAGCGAAGAAGACTACCGTCAGCACACTGCCGAGCGCCGCGTTCCACCAGAGCCAGTTGCCGGCGATCCCGTAGACGGCGACCAGACCGGTGACGGCCAGCGGCGTGTCGGCGGCGAAGGTCGTCGCCACCATGGACGTTCCGGCGAGCCACCAGGGTAACTCCCGTCCGGCGAGGAAAAACTGCGAGAGGTTGCGTCCGGACAGCCGTGACCGGAAAACACCGACCGCAAGTGGGACCAGCAGCGCGGCGGCGAGCCACAGCCAGTCGAGGGCAGCAAGCGTCACGAGTACTCTCTCTAGCTCACCACCACGTCCATGACCACATCGTGAAAGGCTGGACGAAATGCGAGAATCGAGTCGTTCGAACGTGTGGGATGGACACGGTTGGTCAGCAAGACGACGTAGCGATTGGCCCTCGGGTCGATCCAGAGTGATGTGCCGGTAAATCCGGTATGCCCGATGGCGTCTTTCGACATCCGTATGCCGCAGGAGGAGGTCGGCAGCATCGTGTCCCATCCAAGCGCCCGCGAGCTCCCGGGAACCGAGGAGCATTGGCGGAACTGGTGGACCGTGTCCGGCGAAGCGAGGGTGGCGTGGCCGGGAGCCGCGGCGAGCACGTCCCGCGCAAAGCGTCCCACCGCCTCGGCCGTGCCGAACAGGCCGGAGTGTCCGGCCACGCCGCCAAGAGCGAAGCCGTTCTCGTCGTGGACCTCGCCCACCAGGAGCCGACCGCGCCATGGGTCGTGTTCCGTCGGGGCGACCCGGGCGCGCCAGGCGTTCGGCGTACGGTATTGAATCTCTCCCCAGTTGCGCGCCTGGGCGATCGACGCGAACTGGGAGTCGAGTGTCGCCTGGTGCGGATCGCTGTCGGTCAGGAGGAAGCCGAGGAGGATGAAACCGAGGTCGCTGTAGATCGAACGAGACCGCGGCCGATACTCGAGGGGAAGATGGCAGATGGCCGGCTCGAAGTCGATCCGCCTCGTGTGGTTGCGAAAGAACGGCAGGTGGGCCGTCAACCCCGACGCGTGCGCCAGGAGGTCACGGGCCGTGACGACGGCCCGGTCGTGTCCACGCCATTCCTGGAGTCGCTCCCGAATCGGCTCATCGAGGTCGAGCGCTCCGTCATCGACCAGATGCATCGCCAGGGTCGTGGTGGCAATGACCTTCGTGAGTGAGGCGAGGTCGAAGACGGTATCGACACCCGCGGGCTGAGCCTCGCCGGCATCGTCGACGCGAAGTCGGCCGGCGGCGTGCCGCCACAGGTGCCCCGACTGATCGCCCACCTCGGCCACGGCCGCTGGACAGACGCCGTCGGCGACCGCCTGGTCCAGGAGGGCCTCCGCCTTGGAAAACGGGGCGTCAACACCGGGGCGGGTCATCGTCAGTACCGGTGCACGAGATATCCTATGCCTGCGGTCGTCAGAGAACCCACAAGGGTGTACCACTGCCACGACACGCTCGTGAGCCCGCTCAGGAGCACCACGGCGACCAACCCGCTGGCCAACCCGGCCATTCCGGCTCTCGGCGTTGTGCACCCGACGACGCTCAGCAGGAAGAGGCCGAGTAGTATGCCGCCGGTAAAGAATTGCACCCGCAGCACGTCATCAACCACTCGCTGCGAAAGCTCGATCGCGGCCAACGCCACGAGGATTTGTATCAACGCACAGCCGACGGTGGCCATCCGAGACGCGCGAAGCGCGGCGGCGTCGGTCGGTGGCTTTGCCCGTCGGCTCATGTAGAAGTCGCCGACCACCGACGAGGCCGAGGAGTTCAGCGACGACGACAGGGTCGACATCGCGGCCGCAATGATCGCGGCGACCATCAGGCCTCTCAGGCCGATCGGGAACTGCGTCACGATGAAGTGCGGGAAGATCCGGTCGAACTGAATGCTGCCTGCGGTGGTGACGCCGGCTAGCGCACCTGGAGCCTGCTGCGTGTAGTACGACCACAACAGGATCCCGATCGCGAGAAACAGGGCGAACTGCACGAGCACCACGCCGCCGCTCGTGATGAGTGCCAGCTTGGCATCACTGGCCGATCGGCAGCAGAGATAGCGTTGCACGAACATTTGGTCGGTGCCGTGGGTGGCGGCGGTGAAGAACGCCCCACCAATGACGGCCGACCAGAAGGTGTAGTCGCGCGTGAGGTCGAGGGTGAAGTCGAGCATCGTCAGCTTGCCCGCCCCCGTGGCAACGGTCCACGCCGAAGCGAGCCCGCCGGGGATCGCCCCGACGAGCATGACGAAGGCGACGACGGCGCCGGTGAGGTAGAGCCCGAGCTGTACGACATCCATCCACACGACCGCCCTCATACCGCCGAGCCAAGTGTAGGTCAGCGTGACCGCCGCGAGGACGCACACGCTGACGACGACCCAGGTGTCGTTGGGGGAGAGCGGTGTCGCGGCGGTGGTGGTAGCCAGGACGGCGGCCAAGACAAGGCCGGTCGCGAAAAGTCGGAGTCCATCGGAGACATTGCGAGTGACCAAGAAGATCGTCGCAGCCGCCCGCCCCAGCGTGCGTCCGAACCGGGTCGACAGAAGCTGGTAGGCGGTCAGGATGTCGCCACGGAAATACGGTGGGATCAGAACGAGCGCGACGACGGCTCGGCCCACAACATACCCGAACGCGATCTGCAGAAACGTGAGGTCACCCCCGAACGCATAGCCCGGGACACTGATGAGGGTGATGGTGCTCGTCTCCGTCGCGACAATCGACGCCATGACCGCCCACCATGGCAGCGACTGTCCGGTCAGAAAATAGTCACGGACCGTGTGCTGGCGACCCGAGAGTCGGCGACCAATCCAGAGGACGGCGGCGAGATAGAGCGCCACGATGGCGACGTCGATGCCATGCATCACCGCGTGCGCAGCGTCGCTCGTAGCTGACCGTCGAGGTCCGTGCCAATGGCCGCGCGCACGGAATCCTTGGCCTGCTTGAGACGGGCTCTGGCCGTGCTGAACGACTCTCCGGTGTGCTCCATCACGATCGCGACCTTGACGTTCCAACGGGCGCGAGCGAGGAGCGCGCCCGCTTGTTCGTAGTCGAGCCCGGTCACCGTCGTCACAATGCGACGAGCCCGGTCCCGCGCCTTTTCCGAGGTCGTCTTGACGTCGACCATGAGATTGCCGTAAGTCTTGCCGATCCGCACCATCGCGGCCGTGGTAAGCATGTTGAGCACCAGCTTGGTCGCGGTCCCGGCTTTCAGCCGCGTCGACCCGGCGATGACCTCCGGTCCCACGGCGGGGGCGATCACGACGTCGACGAACGTTTGCAGCTCGGTTCCCGGCCAACAGGTGACAAAGACGATCCTCACCCCGGTCCGACGGGCGCGCGTCAAGGCCCCGCGTACGAATTGGGTCATGCCGCTCGCCGAGATCCCGATGAGCACGTCCTTGCGGGTCGGATGAATGCGACCAATGGCCCGACCGCCTTCCTCGTAGTTGTCCTCGACGCCTTCCTTCGCGTCGAAAAAGGCGGTGCGTCCCCCGGCCATGATCGCCTGGACGAGCCGCTCCGGTGTCCCAAACGTCGGTCCCATCTCCGCGGCTTCAAGGACGCCAAGGCGGCCGCTCGTGCCGGCACCGACGAAGATCAAACGTCCACTCTTCCGGAACGCGGTCGCAATGACCTCAGCCGCCGTGGTGATCTTGGCGCGTTCGCGATGGACCGCGGTGAGCACCTTGCGGTCTTCGGCGAGCATCAAATCGACGATCTCCTCTGTCGAGGCGTGATCCATCGACAGGCTGGCCGGGTTGATGGCTTCGGTTGGGAGATCTTTCCATTTGGATGGGGCAGGCACGGGCTCCTAGTTGTCGCTCGGACGGGGCGGCGGGGTCAAGTCTGACTTTGATGGAGCGACCGAGTGTTTGACTTGTGGCGAGCCTGCACGGTATAAATGTCGATTGTCCTTGTATCTACGGTTATTCACGGGTACTCGCAGTGTCGCGCCGACCCGTCACACCGTCACGAAGTCGACCCCGACCGGTCCGACCGGTATGGGGCCGAGCAGCGGATGATGTAGCCAGGGTGACGCACTGTTCACTAGGGCCATCATCCGAAGGCGGGTGATGGCCCTTTCTTTCGTACGGTCGGATGGACGAGAGACGCCTGTGCTCAAGATCGCGCTGATCGGATTCGGGACGGTCGGACAGTCGGTGGCTCGCATTCTATGCGACGGGACGCAGAACGCCCTGTCGCTCGTCGCGATCTGTAATCGGCAGGTCGAGCGAAAGAAGGTCGACTGGGTGCCGGGCGACGTCGTCTGGACTTCCGATGTCGACGAGGTGCTGCAGTCCGAGGCCGAGGTTGTCGTCGAACTCATTGGTGGCACCGACCCCGCCACCGAGTGGATTCGGCGGGCTCTCGAAGCGGGGAAGTCTGTGGTCACGGCGAACAAGCAGGTCATTGCCCACGCCGGCGCGGACCTGATGGCGGTCGCCACTCGTCATGAGCGTCACCTCCTCTTTGAAGCGGCCGTGGCCGGAGTGGTTCCAGTGATTCGGGGCGTGCAAGAAGGTTTGGCTGGCGACAGGCTGACGCGTCTGTGTGGTCTGCTCAACGGCACGTGCAACTACATCTTGACCCGGATGGAAAGTGCCCAGATTCCGTTCGACGAAGCCCTGAGCGAAGCACAGGCGCGTGGCTTCGCCGAGGCCGACCCGACAGCGGATGTCGACGGAGGTGACGCCCAGGCCAAGCTTGCGATCCTGACGGCGGTTGGTCTCCGCTCCCCGGTAGCTGTCGACACGATCCCACTCCAGTCGATCCGCCCGGTGGAACCGGTTGACTTCACCTACGCGCAGCGCCTCGGCTGCACGATCCGACAGGTGTCGCGAGCCGAGTTGCTCGTCAACGGCACGACCGCTGTCACGGCGTCGGTGCAACCGATGCTCGTGCCGACCGCGTCACCGCTTGCGCGGGCCGAGGGGAGCCAGAACGTGGTTGTCGTTGAGGGCGTGCGCAGCGGCGAGACGGCCTTTTCCGGGTTCGGGGCCGGAGGGGACCCCACGGCCGTCGCGGTGGTGTCGGATCTCGCGTCGATTGCGCGCGGCGGGGCGGCGGTGGCGGCGTGGCCCGCGAACGCCACGATCGCCAGCGTCGAAGTCGACTTCGTGGCCCCCCAGTATGTGCGGTTCGTGGTGGTTGACCGTCCCGGCATCATCGCGCAGCTTGCCGAGGTGTTTGCCCGGTATGAGGTCAACTTCGATTCGCTGCTTCAGGAGCCTGGTTGGTCGAAGTCCGAGCTTCCGTTCGTCATTACGCTGGAGCGCTGCAATTCTCACGCGGTTCGTGATGCGCTCAACGAAATCTCGGCGTTCGACTTCCATGCCCGTCAACCGGTCTGGATGCCGATCTTGGCGCGGGGAGAATCATGAGTTATCTCACGGGCCTCCAATGCTCGCTGTGTCACACGCCGTTTGCGGCGGAAGCCCTCTACGTCTGCGACCAGTGCCTCGGTCCCCTCGAGGTGACCTACGACCGCGCCGCGCAGCGGCGATCCATCACGCGGGAGATTATTGAGTCGCGCCCGCCCAGCTTGTGGCGGTACCGCGAATTGCTTCCGATCGACGGCGAGCCGAAGACCGGGCTCCAGTCGGGATTCACCCCGCTGGTGCGGGCGCACAACCTCGAGGAAGAGCTCGGCATGCAAGAGCTGTACATCAAGGACGACTCCGTCAACCATCCGACGTTGTCTTACAAGGACCGCGTGGTCCCCGTCGCCGCCACACGTGCGGTAGAGCTTGGCTTCAAGGTATTCGGGTGTGCGTCGACCGGAAATCTGGCGAACAGCGTGGCGGCGCACGCGGCACGACTCGGTCTCGAGTGCTATGTGTTCATTCCGCAGACACTGGAGCCGGGCAAAGTTCTCGGATCGGCGATCAGTGGTCCGCACGTTGTGGCGATCGACGGTAACTACGACGATGTCAATCGGCTGTGTACCCAGGTGGGTGACCGGTATGGGTGGGGCTTTGCCAATATCAACCTGCGCGCGTACTACGCCGAGGGGGCGAAGACCTACGGATTCGAGGTCGTTGAACAGCTGGGCTGGCGCTTCCCCCGCCATCTCGTCTGTCCCGTGGCCGGCGGGACGCTGCTGCCGCGTATTGGTCGTGGGTTCCATGAGCTCGTCGAGGTTGGTCTGATGGATGGCGATCTCCCGCGTATTCACGCCGCGCAAGCGGAGGGATGCGCGCCGGTCGTACGCGCGCTCCGCAGTGGCCTCGAATATCCGGAGCCGGTCAAGCCGGACACCATCGCGACGTCGATTGCGATTGGCAACCCGGCCGACGGGTACCACGTCCTGCAGACGATTCGGAGCTCCGGCGGGTGGGGTGACACCGCGACGGACGCGGAACTCCTCGACGCCATCGGACTGCTGGCCCGCACGGAAGGGATCTTTACCGAGCCGGCGGGGGGGACCACGCTGGCGGTCGCGATCAAGCTCATACGCGCGGGTGTCATTCCCAAGGACGAGAGCACGGTGATCTGCATTACGGGCAACGGGTACAAGACCGCCGACGTCATGGCAGCGACGCTCGAGAAACCGACGACGCTCGGACGCTCGCTACGTGAGTTCGAGGCCTTTATGGCCGAGAGTGCGCAGCAGCGAGTCGGAGGGTAGGATGTCCGACCTCGAACGCAGTGAGATCGTCGAGGCCGACGGGCACCTCATCGACTCGCAGTTACTCAACGCCATCTTCGACAAGGTCATCGAACGGCGTGCGAAGTTCGAGGTGCTGCAGTTCGACATTGGCCGCACGAACGACGAGTTCTCGCAGCTAAAGCTCAAGGTCACGGCGGCGAACGAGTCCGGCCTGACGGAACTACTCGAGGACCTGATGCCGCTCGGCTGCCATCCCCAGCCGGAGCGGGAGGCGGCGCTGAAGGCAGCCGAAGGGCCCGCCTGCGTGCCGGACGATTTCTATTCGACGACGAATCATCGGACGGAGGTGAAGCACGGCGGCACGTGGATCGAGGTCGCGGAGCAGCGGATGGATGCGGTCATCGTGGTCGAGCAGGGGCGCGCCCGCTGCCGCAAGCTCCGAGACGTCGGTGCGGGTGACGCCGTGGTCTGTGGCGTCGACGGCATACGTGTCTCCCCGGAATTCCGCGAACGCGACCGTCTCGGATTCGCGTTCATGATGAACGATGTGTCGACGGAACGCCGAGTCGAAGTCAGCGTGGCGAAAATCGTAGCGATGATGCAAGACGTCAAGCGGCACGATGGACGGATCGCCTTTGTCGCGGGTCCGGTTGTCGTGCACAGTGGCGGCGTGTCGTACTTCATCGAGTTGATACGACGCGGTTTCGTCGACGTGCTCCTGGCCGGGAACGCGTTGGCGGTGCACGACGTCGAGCGGGCGCTCTTTGGCACGTCGCTCGGCATTGATCTCGATGCTGGCGTGGCGGTCGAAGAAGGCCACAAGAACCATATGCGCGCCATCAATGCCATCAATCGCGCCGGCGGACTCAAGGCGGCGGTGGCCGAGGGGTTGTTGCCGTCGGGAATCATGTACGAAGCGATCCAGCACGACGTCGACTACGTCCTCGCCGGCAGCATCCGAGACGACGGACCCCTTCCCGACACGATCATGGACCTGGTCGTGGCGCAGGACCGCTATGCCGACGCCCTACGCGACGTCAAGATGGTGGTGATGCTGTCGACGATGTTGCATAGTATCGGCGTCGGCAACATGTTGCCCTCGTGGGTCCGCGTCGTGTGTGTCGACATCAATCCGGCGGTGGTGACGAAGCTGGCCGACCGCGGGTCGTCCCAGACCGCTGGGATCGTGACGGATGTGGGGCTTTTTCTTCACCAGCTGGCGGCGCAGCTGGCCGCAGCCGAAGCAGGCCGATGATCGCGGCGACGAGTCCGTCCCCCGTCGTCGTTCAGAAATACGGCGGCACATCGGTGGCAACCGCCGATCGGATCGGCGCGATCGCCGACCGCTTGGTCAGGACGCTCGAGCGTCAGCCGCGCCTCGTCGTAGTCCTCTCCGCGATGGGCAAGACGACGGACGAACTGCTGGCGCTCGCGCATGCGGTGTCCGGCAAGCCCCAGGGGCGCGAGATGGACCTTCTGCTGGCGACCGGGGAGCAGGTATCGGTCTCGCTCCTGGGACTCGCGCTACAAGGTCGCGGCGTGCCCGCGATTTCGTTGACGGCGACGCAGTGCGGTATTCGCACCGACGATGCGTTCAACATCGCTCGGATCGAGTCGATCGACACCCGCCGGATTCTCAATGAACTCGATCGTGACCGACTCGTCATCGTCACCGGCTTTCAGGGGATGACGCGGGATCAGGAGATCACGACGCTTGGTCGCGGAGGGAGCGACATCACCGGAGCGGCGCTCGCCGCCGCTCTTGGCGCGCGGGCGTGCGATATCTGCACCGATGTGGACGGCGTGCTCTCTGCCGATCCGAACAAGGTGCCGCATGCGCGGCGATGGTCCGAGATTACCTATCAAGAGGCGATCGAGATGGCGTCCAGTGGCGCGAAAGTGCTGCATCCGCGGGCCGCCGAGGTCTGTATGGCATACAACATCCCGATTCATGTGCGGTCGAGCTTCCACGATCGAGAGGGAACGTGGATCCGCGGAGAAGACGATATGGTGATGGAACAAGCGGCGGTCGTCGGGGTGAACAGCGAGAAGAACATCGCGAAAATCACGCTGACCGACGTGCCGGATCGCCCGGGACTGGCGGCGCAAGTGTTTCAGGACCTGGCGGCGAAGGACATTAGCGTGCGGCTGATTATCCAAAGCGCGAGCGCGGAGGGCCTCGGCCGCATCACGTTCGTGCTCGACGATGAGTACGTCGGTCCGGCCACGCGGCTCGTCGACGGGTGGAAATCGCAGCAGGTCGCGAAAGACGCGGTGATCGAACGTGATGTAGCAAAGATCTCGATTGTCGGCTCGCGTCTCGCGTCGACCCCCGGGCTGGCCGCACGCATGTTCGCCGTGCTTGCGCGCGAGGGAATCAACATCGATTGCATCAGCTCATCGGAAATGAAAATCGCTTGTATCATCGCCGACGCCCATGTCGACCGCGCGGTTCGAGCGGTGCACGACGAGTTCTTTCCCGCGGAGGCCTCGGCGGCGGCCGACGCGGCAACGGGATCATGAGCGAGCGTCTCGACGTCGGTATTCTTGGCGCCACCGGCACGGTCGGGCAGGAACTGATTGTGGCGCTGGCCACGCACCCCTGGTTTCGGGTGGCGTGGGTCGGCGCGAGCGAGCGGTCGGTAGGCAAGCGGTACGCCGACGCGACGCCGTGGCGTCTCCGGACGCCCCGTCCAGACGCCGTTGCCGAGATGGTCGTCGAGGAGTGTGTGCCGGTAACCGCACCGCGGCTGGTGTTTTCGGGACTCGATTCGACGGTGGCCGGCGAGGTCGAGGCGGCCTTCGCCACGGCCGGGCACACGGTCGTCAGTAACGCGCGGAACTACCGGATGGATGCCGATGTGCCGTTGCTGATCCCGGAGATCAACCCCGATCACCTTCAGCTGCTCGAAGAACAGACACGTGTCCGGCAATGGCCGGGGAAGCTCGTGGCGAATCCGAACTGCTCGACGATCGTCATGACACTGGCGCTGGCGCCGCTGTGTCAATTTGGGCTCACCCACGTGATGGTGTCGACGTTGCAGGCGGTGTCCGGCGCCGGTTATCCCGGGGTGTCGTCGCTCGACATCGTCGGCAACATCCTGCCGCACATCGATGGTGAAGAATCGAAGATGGAGAGCGAGACACAAAAGGTCCTCGGGGCTGTGACGCACGGCAGGGTGGTGCCGCACGAGGTTGTCGTGAGCGCGCAGACGACGCGTGTCCCCGTCATCAACGGCCACACTGCCCTCATCTCGGTCAAGTTCGAGACGCCGCCGCCACCCGGCGACATTATCCGTGCCTTCCGTGACTTCAGCGGGCGCCCGCAAGCGGAACAGTTCCCGACCGCGCCGTGTCACCCCGTGTGCTATCTCGACGATCCAAACCGGCCACAGCCAAAGCTTGATGTTGACCGGGAGGGGGGCATGGCGGTGACGGTGGGCCGCCTGCGGGAATGTCCGGTGCTCGATTACAAATTCATCGTCCTGGGGCACAATACGGTGCGGGGGGCAGCCGGGGCCGCCGTCCTCAATGCCGAACTGATGAAGGTCGACGGGCTTGTTTCAATTTAGACGGGGTTGATTAACGTTAGGCGTGTCTTGTTCTCCGATAGCGGTGTTTCTGACACACCGACCGCCTAGGGCGAAAGCCCTCCATCTTCTCCAGTAACTGGGATGGGCAGAAGTCGGGGGATTTTGAAACGCCACGACGCGAGCAGACGCACAGGACTTAAAGAATTAAACCGGGATCAACACTGGGCCGAAATATGACGGTCGAACCCGACGTCGTTCGGACGGTGAGGCCTTATGACGCCCGAGGAGGTTCAGACCCTCGTTGACCGCTACGCCGTTGGTTCGCCTCGCTCCCAGATCTCGAGTGTGTCCCGGAGGGCATGGTCGTGTCTGAATCCGCGGTGTCACTGGCGTTCCACGCCGCGGGAACGCAGCAGAGCGTGTTTCTGGGTCTTCCAGCAACGGGGAAACGGGTTGAGTTTCGCGGGGTGTTTTCTCCAGACGCGTCGGGACGACCACATCGTGCACGAACGGCGGGTCTATGACTTCAACTAGCAGGCCCCGTGCGGTAAGACCGTGGACAGCAAGCGCTACGAGGACCGAGACGAGGAAGTCATGCTCACCGAACAACATTGGCACGCTTGCGGGTGCGTGGTCACTCGTCACGAGTACCACGACGGTAGCGTAAGCCGCAAGGTGGTTCATCACAACGGCAAGATCTTTGTCGACGAACTCCTTGCCGTGGAGTGAGGTCACCCGGGGCGAGGACGGCTGGCTGATAAACAGGCAGACACTACAGGGCCGTCCAATCATTGGTGTGTTGACAAACCCGACGCGGCCCTGTGAAATGCGTGTCGGCCGAGATCATGGAATTCCAATTCAAGCCGTTATCCTCCGAGACCATTCCCCGCGCACTCGAACGTGCGAAGAACTGCCGTCTCCTGAATGAACCGGAGCAGGCCGAGAGTGTCTGGGTGGACATTCTCCGGACCGGATGACACACCCTGCGTGCGGAGGGGGTATGGTCTTGTGCCTCGTTGACAGACCAATGATCATCTTGTAGGTTCTCGATGGTTTTCGTTAGATCTTTCATCTAAAGACACTTTTCTGGATGTAAATGGACGTCTCTTCTCACGATGTTCTCCTGGTTGGTGGTGGCGGTGCCGGTCTCCGCGCAGCGATCGCTGTAGCGGAATTCGACTCCAAACTCAGCGTTGCCGTGGTCTCGAAGGTCTATCCGATGCGGAGCCACACGGTTTCGGCGGAAGGTGGTGCCGCGGGCGCTGTCGCGGCGGACGATAGCCTCGACGAGCACGCCTACGACACCATTTCCGGGGGCGACTGGCTGTGCGACCAGGACGCGGTCGAGCTGTTTGTAGATGAAGCACCTAAAGAACTGCTGCAGTTGGAGCACTGGGGCTGTCCGTGGAGCCGGACACCGGACGGACGAATCGCGGTACGACCGTTTGGCGGCATGAAGAAGAAGCGAACCTGGTTTGCGTCTGACAAGACCGGCTTCCATATGCTCCACACACTGTTTCAGACATCGCTGAAGTACGACCCCATCGTCCGGTATGACGAGTGGTTCGTCACCAAATTGCTCGTCGACGACGGCCGAGTGCAAGGAGTGGTGGCCCTCGAATTGATGTCCGGGAAAATCCAGGCGATCACCGCAAAGTCGGTAATCCTCTGCACGGGCGGCTGCGGCAAGGTGTTTCCGTTCACCACGAACGCCAACATCAAGAACGGCGACGGAATGGCGTTGGCCTTCTGGGCGGGTGCGCCTCTGAAGGACATGGAATTCGTCCAGTACCACCCGACCGGCCTTCCCTTCACCGGCATCCTGATCACGGAAGCCGCAAGAGCGGAGGGTGGTTACCTGGTGAATAAGGACGGATATCGTTACCTGCAGGATTACGATCTGGGCAAACCTCGGCCCGAACCCGTTCTGCGCTCGATGGAACTGGGTCCGCGTGACCGCCTGTCCCAGGCCTTTATCAAGGAACAGGCAAAGGGGCGCACGATCGAAGGCCCGCACGGTCACGTCGTCAACCTCGACCTCCGGCATCTGGGAGAAAAGAAGATCGATGCCAGAATCCCGTTTGTCCGGGAGCTCTGCCTCAAGTACCAGAACATCGATCCCGTCCGCGAGATGATTCCCGTCCGCCCTGTCATTCATTACGCCATGGGGGGCGTTCATACGGATAAGGACGGAGCGACGCCGATCGCGGGCTTGTTTGCCGCCGGCGAGGTTGCGTGCGTCAGCATCAACGGGGCGAATCGCCTTGGATCGAATTCTCTGCCGGAGCTGCTCGTTTTCGGAGCCCGCGCCGGGCAAGCGGCGGCATCCTTCGCGTCGGATCAGAAGGCGCCATCGAATCATGTTCTGGCGCAGGCCAACGATGAACGCCGGCGCCTGGAAGAGCGGTATCTGCGCAAGACGGGCGGTACCGAACGGATCGCGACGATCCGGAAAGAAATGCAGGCCACCATGGAGGAGGGCGCAGGCATCTACAGAAACGGCGAGACGCTCCAGAAATCTACGGACAAGATCCGAGAACTCCAGGATCGCTTCCGAAACGTCCTAATCGAAGACGACAGCCGGACCTTCAACACCGAATTGACCTCAGCCCTCGAGCTTGCTTACATGCTCGACGTGGCCGCCACGATCCTCCAGTGCGGTTTGAATCGAACCGAATCCCGTGGAGCTCACCAGAGGACCGATTTCCCAAGTCGGGACGACGCCAATTTCCTGGCGCATTCGCTCATATATCGAAATGTAGATGGCTCTTCCCGAATCGAGTACCGGCCGGTTGCCATCACCCGTTGGCCGCCTGCGGAACGAGTCTATGGAAAGTAGGCGCGCATGACAGAGAAGGTCGTCCTCCAAGTCACACGGTACCGGCCCGAGCAGGAAACGGAACCGACGATTCAAGAGTACGAGGTGCCACTCACCAATGACTGGGTTCTCCTCGACGCGCTGAACTACGTCAAGGACAACATCGACGGGTCGCTGTCGTACCGATGGTCCTGTCGGATGGGAATCTGCGGCAGTTGCGGGATGATGGTGAACGGGGAACCCAAGCTGACGTGTGCGACGTTCGTGTCCGAATACACCCCCGGTCCCGTCCGCATTGAACCGCTCCGTTACTTCCCGATCATCCGTGATCTCACGACCGACATGACGGACTTCATGGGGAAACTCAAAAGTGTCAAGCCGTGGATTATCCGGCAAGACGAAAAGCCCGTCTCGGAAGGAGAGTATCTCCAGAGCCCGGAGGAACTGGACCGCTACAAACAGTTCAGCATGTGTATCAACTGCATGCTGTGTTATGCCGCGTGTCCTGTCTACGGACTGGATTCGGCTTTCACCGGGCCGGCTGCGATCGCCCTCGCTCAGCGTTACAACATGGATTCACGGGATCAGGGATCGCGAGAGCGCCTCGAAGCGCTCTCGGACCACGAAGGAATCTGGGGCTGTACTTTTGTCGGCGAGTGCACCAAGGTGTGCCCGAAGAACGTCGACCCGGCCGGGGCTATCCAACAGTACAAGGTGACCGCGACAATGGACTGGGTCAAATCCTTCATCATGCCCCGGGGAGCGGAATGAGGAGCAATCCGGCATACAGGGAGTGTCACCCGCAGTGGTACCGCACGCGGGTGTCTCTTTACTGGTGGCTTTCACAGTGGTCTTACGCGAAGTTCATGCTGCGGGAACTGAGCAGTGTGTTCGTGGCGTATTTCATTGTGATTACGCTGATGCAAGTTCGGGCATTAGGTCAGGGCAGGGCAGAGTACGCGGCGTTTCAGGAATTCATGACGCATCCCTTCGTCGTTCTCCTGAACGTGGTCGCCTTTCTGTTCCTGCTCCTACACACCATCACCTGGTTCCACGTCACGCCCCGCGCGATCGTCGTTCGATTGGGTGGAAAGCGCGTGTCCGACACACTGATCATCGCGCCTAATTACGTGGCGTGGCTCGTGATATCGGCCGTCGTCGCCTGGTTCGTCCTCGGGGGCTAGAATGGCGGGGAAATCATACTTTGTTTTTTTCTGGGCACTATTCAGCGCGGGAGGGGTCGCAGCAGCTTTCCTCTTACCCGTGCACGTGTTCCTCTTCGGCCTGGCCTTTCCCCTGGGCTGGATCGAGCCTCCCAGTTATGAGAGCCTCCTCGGCTTGCTCCAATCTCCGGTGACACGTCTCTACCTGCTCGTCCTCTGCGTCCTGTCACTCTTTCACTGGGCTCACCGATTCCGGCACGCGCTGTACGACGGCGCACAGATCCGGCATCTGAATTCAGTGATCGTGGTCGGCACCTATGGCGGGGCTGTCACCGGCTCGGTTGTCGCCGCCTACCTCCTGTTTCTAGCGGTGTGATCGCCGAAGCCTCGCCGTCCTTCAGCTACGCATTGATGACGTTGACGAGTTCTTCGACGGCGGCTGCCGACTTCTTCAAGGCGCCAGCTTCGTCCGGTGTTAACCTGATCTGCACGATCTCCTCCAGCCCGTTTGCGCCGAGCTCGCACGGTACGGCGACGAACAGGTCCTGGATGCCGTACTCACCCTTGAGAAAGACGGAACACGGCAGAATCTTCTTCTTGTCCTTGAGCACCGCCTTCACCATCTCGACGACCGCCGACCCAGGCGCGTAGTAGGCGGTTCCGGTCCCGAGGAGCTTGACGATCTCCGCGCCCTTGCGCGGTCCGCTTCACGATCGCGTCGACCGTCGCCTCGTCCATCAGTTCCGTGATCGGAATGCCCGCCACGGTCGAGTAGCGCGGCAGCGGCACCATGGTGTCGCCGTGCCCCCCGCGCACAAAGGCGTGAGTGTTCTCGACCAACACGTCGAGCGCTTGCGCGATGAACGCCCGCATCCGAGCCCAGTCGAGCACGCCGGCCATGCCGATGACCCGCTCCCGTGGCAGACCGCTAACGCGGTAGGTGACCTGCGCCATGGCGTCCAGCGGATTCGTCACCGGCATGATGATGCAGTCCGGTGAGTGCGCCATGACCTGCTCGGTCACGCTCTTGATAATCGCGTGGTTCTTGTTCAGCAGGTCGTCTCGACTCATCCCCGGCTTGCGCGCAAGGCCGGCCGTGATGACGACGATGTCCGACCCGACGGTATCGGCGGCGTAGTCGTTCGTGCCGAGCACTCGCGCGTCGGAGCCTTCGATCGGACACGCTTCGAGCATGTCCAACCCTTGCCCCTGTGGGACGTGTTGAGAACGACGACGTCGGCGAGCTCCTTGTCAGCGATACTACGTGCGACGGTGGTGCCGACGTTCCCGGATCCAATAACGGTGACTTTGCGGTTCATGGCGCTGCTCCGTGTGCAGTCTACAAGCTCGCAATGACGGCGCCGGCGTATACCGATGTCTTCAGCGCCGTCGCCCCTCGATCAGGCGGCAAGAGAGTCGAACCTACCGCCTCATACGCTATCGTCTTGTGGAGGTGGTTCCCGAGCTGGGCACCTCCTGCACTCGTCGTGGCGCGACGTGGCCTCACCTCCGAATCTGCTGCGTTTCGTGCTCTCTTCCAGGCAGCATAGTTGCCCCGACACCGTCTATCTGAACCGCGTTCCCGCCCGACGAGACTGAGGCCGCGTAACGGCCTACTGGGAGCCGGTCGACGTAGCTTTTCCAGCCGTTGCTGTGTCGGCGCGACCAGTGACGTGTCATGGGGGCCAGTTTACGCCGGGTAGTCGTGCCGGCCACTCGTAGCGCCCCACGCAATGTCGATAGCGCAGTAGATGCGGGTTGGACAGCGGTGGCCGCGTGGGGAGTTCCGCCTGCGGTCGGAGGTGAAGTTTTCCGGCGGGCCGATCTGGCGTCCGGAGTGACGCCCCGACTGCGCCTGTGTCTGGTGGTAGTCAGCCCCGTCTCAGGCAGGCTCCGCGGATTGAATGTGCAGCCGGATAAAGCCGTGGTGACCCTCGACCAACCCCACCCGCCCTCGGAACCGCTCCGCGAACGGCTCCTCCTGTCCCTCCGCGACGGGAATCCGATTCGATACGACGACCATGAGCGATACGCCTTTCAAGGGCCGCAGGCCCCTCTAATCCAGTCCGTCCGTCAAAGACGATTCGACCGTCGACGACGGTGACCAGTACGGATGCGAAGCGAATGTCGGGCGACGGGACCGAGAGCAGATTCGTGTCGAGGAGCACGAAATCGGCCAACTGGCCAACCGCCAGCCGTCCCTTGGTACGCTCGTCGAACGACGCGTAGGCGCCGGCGACGGTGTACGCGTCGAGCGCTTGGGCAATCGTGATGCGTTCGGCGGGGATCCATCCGCCGCGCCGAGACCCGTCGGCCTGTCGCCGCATCACCGCCGCATAGAGTCCCTCCACCGCTCCTGGCGGGGCAAACGCCCAGTCGGTACCGAAGGCCACCCGCCCGCGGGTCTCGAGGAGTGACCGCAGCGCGAATGTCCGTGTCGTCGGGTCGGTGCCGAGGATCGCGTCCGTGCGACGCCCGGTGTACATGATCTGCGTCGGCTGCATGCTGGCGATCACGCCAAGCTGACCGAACCGCGCCACATCATCAGGCCGGAGATGCTGTGCATGCTCGATTCGAAACCGACGATCGCGGGGCCCATTCACTCTGCTCACGCGCTCGTAGACATCAAGTGCGAGCGCGTTGGCCCGCTCGCCGACGGCATGTAATGCCACTTGCAGGCCCGCAGTATCCGCGCCGGCCACCGGACGAAACAGCCGCGCATCGTCATAGAGCAGGAGGCCACGGTCGTTGGCCGAGCCGGGGTAGGGCGTATCGAGGGCGGCCGTGCCGGTGCCCAGCGTGCCGTCGACCACGCCCTTCACTGCGCCGACGCGGAGCCACGGCGAACCACGACCGTCCGCGCCGCCGAAACGTCCACGGTCGATCTCGTCTCGGAGTCGCGGCCACGTCGGGAGGGGCAGCACGGCGTACACGCGCGCGGTCAGACGCCCGTCGCTGACCGCGCGCTCGAGTGCGTCGAGGTCGGTCCAGCTTCCCATATGGTGGACCGACG
Source organism: Vicinamibacterales bacterium (assembly GCA_963662965.1). GTDB lineage: Bacteria > Acidobacteriota > Vicinamibacteria > Vicinamibacterales > UBA8438 > DTWD01. The sequence continues at coordinate 4,591,996 of OY759970.1, forward strand.
TCACCCCGCGTGCCGCGAGAAACGCCAGGGCTGCATCGAGCGCGGCGTCGTCTTCCGCGGCGGTGCGGAGCGTTGGCGGCTCTGTGGCCAGGGGCCACAGGTCATCCTCAAGCAGGCCGTCCGAGCTGGCGTCTCGCAAGAGGCCATACCCGGCGTCGAGGAGATGCGCGTGGGCGTCGATGAAGCCAGGCACGACCATGCCGCCCCCGGCGTCGAGGACGAGACCATCCGTGACCAGCTCGCGAATCGTCGCCGAGGGCCCGACCGCAGCAATCCGGCCATCGGACACGCCGATGGCGTCAACGACGGCTCGCGTGGGGTCGGCGGTCCAGACCGTGGCATTCACCACGGCGAGCGAGATCGCGGTCGGAGGCGCCGGGGCCTCGACGGTGCATCCAGCGACCACAGTCGTGGCGACCCAGACCCAGAGCCAAACGTAGCCGTGCCGGACGGAAGAGCGTGCCACTATTAGTTCGCGAGCGTCACGGCGGTAGCGTAGTCGAGCATCACGCGGATCGGCGCCGACGCATCGGCCCCAAACAGCGACGTGCCCGGCGTGTGGTCGGCGCCCGGATGCAGCACGGCAGTCACCTCGATCGACGTTCCTTCCGGAAGAACGACCGGTGTGTCGAACCAGTATCGAGTTGGCCAGGCCGTATCGGGCTCCCGCAAGAAAAGTAGCGGGATCCTGGCGCCGTCAGGTTTTACTGCCACCACCTGAACATCTTTTGCCTGGATCTCGATCTCCGGAAGCACGGCAACGACCTTGACGGCCTCGTCGACGGTGTGACTGAAATTGAGCGTGAGCGCACTCACCGCCGCGGGCGACGAGAGCAGCATTGACTCGATCGGTGCCGAAGGCGTGTCGGCGAAGTACAAGCCGATGCGACTCTGATCGGTGAATGCTTCACCCTCGGTAATCCAGGTCTTCTTGTAGTGCACCCGAGCGACAATGTCGGCGGCGGCCGGCATCGGGCGGGCGACCCGCTGTTGCAGGACGCGTTGCTGTCCGGGCGACCAGAGCGCGACCGGGGCGTTGTTGGGAAAGCCGTCGGTCTCGCCGAACCCGGGGTTGGCGTCGGCGGCATCGAGGTCTCGCGCCGTACCGGTCGCATCGACGTAGATCGCAACGTCGCGCACGATGGCACCAGCCCCCGGCATCACATCCGCCCCGGTCAAGAACGTGTCGGCGCTGGTGGAGGTCGGGAGCACGAAGTAGCGGACGACCTCGCTCGTGCCAGCGTCGAGGGTGAACGGCTCTGGCATCGCCAGTTCGAGGGCAGGTTCTCCGAGCGCCCACTCACCGGACGCCACGGGCGCCTCCGGCTGCATGTCACGTGGCCCCTGCGGATACCCGCCACTCGACCACTCGAGGATCATGTCCATTTCGCCGGCGGCCAACGCATGTCCATTGCTGAAGTCGCCAAACCCGTCCTCGGCTTGCCAGGGCGGCATTCGGAGGCCGAGCACCTCCTCGCGGATGGACTGGGCCCAGGGATACGCCTCCTGGTATGTCACCAACGACATCGGTGCGATGCCCCCTTCGCGATGACAGGCGCCGCAGTTGTCACGGAAGATGGGGAACAGATGTTCGTTGTAGTTCCAGCGGGACGCAATCGGCGTATGTGTCTCGGTGACCGACGCACCGCTCGCGATGACCAGCGCCACGGTGCAGATACCTAGAACGAGTCGTCTCCTCATGTTTCTACTCCGTCAGGCTATGTCGTCACGGTCCATTACGGGACGTTACCGCCGGCATAGACCCGGATAATTTCCACCACTGCCTCACTGAAGATGTCGTACGCCTCGCTGACCTGCTGCTTGTTCCCGAGATCCCCGTACCAGTCGAGGAGCCACGCGGCGCGGACCAGACTTCGCACGGCGATCCGGACATCATTGCGGTCGCGTGTCGGCAACGTCTCCGCGCGCTCATGGAGCGCCAACGCCAGTTCCTTTGATTGCAGGGCCGGAATAAAAATTTCGGTAAAGCCGCCTTCAGCGACGAGCGTCCGGATCTCGTCGTTTCGGGTAAGGATTCCGGCGACAATCTCGTCGGTCTGATCGGGAATACGCGGGCGGATACGCTCGGCGAGCGGAAGCGTCTCCGGGGCGTCCGCCGGGTTGATGGCCACGTCCAGGGCGCCACCTTCCGCGGAGAACTCGCTAAAGATGAAGTCAAACCGGTCTTCCGGAAAGTCTTCGAGGATCTGGAGCTTGGTGATGACGTCGGCCGGCATCGGCAGGTTGCCGACCTCAGCCTCGAGATAGGCGCCATCGGGCGACGGCAGCAGGGGAAACGACGTCACTTCGATGAACTCGTCGGTGTCGGCGTCGTACGCTTCCTCGAGAACTACGCGCCCCATCCACATCGTCACGTCAACCGGGTCCCGGTAGTTGTCGGTCGCGTAGAGCCGGAAGACGCCCGTCTCCGGATAGGTGCCCTCGATGTGATGGAAGCTGTCGGGAGCCATGAAGACGCGCCCGCCATGCCGGGGCGTGTGGTCCATGTGTGCGCCAGGCGCGGCATCGACGACCCCGCACGTGAGCATCTCCGATCCGTAATACGGGTTGCGAACGGGACCGTCGGTCTGCACCCAGTTCGACCCGCCGTCGTACATCGGGCAGTAGGCGCGGGCGTAGCCGGGGGGAAGGTCCATCGCGGCGAGGAACTCGGAGAGCGGTTTGAACTCCGCGCGCATGGTGTCGATGTCGTCGGCCTCGGCCGCAGCTACGGCGAGCGGACGGACCACACTGTCGGCGACGGCCATCAGTCCGGTGAGGGCGGTCTGGGCCGCGGCGAAGTCGTCCGCGGCCAGCGCCTCCTGCGCCAGCACATACTCGGCCACTTGTGTCTCCAAATCACCGGCAGCGGCTGGCGTCGCGGCGGCGGATGTCGGGGACGCCGGTGCGGTGCGCGCGGCACATCCAGACACGATAACGCCAAGCAGGACGGCGGCAGCGACACCAACCCTTCGTGCACGTTGATGCATCGACATAACCCTTGTGGAGGAAGAACAGCCTGATGGAGCCATTGAATCTCGTGGCCGCACCATTGTCCAGTATACCAAACGGGACCCTGGAACAGATGACTGTAACTCCTTATCGTGATTGGAGTAGTACGCGACGCTACACCTCCTAGGGACGTGGTACTGTGACGGCGTGGCCGAGCGTCGAACCGCACGCACGCGCGTGAACGCCGAGCTGGCGGACGCGTATCTCGAGGAGTTGCGGGTCGCTCGTCGCCTGGCCGCCAACACGATCACGAGCTACGCGCGCGACCTCACCAACCTCCGAGCGTTCGCCGATGGCCGCAAGGTGCGGCTCGACCGGCTGCGGCGCGAGGATCTCGAAGCGTTCGTCCGAGATCTGATGGCCACCGGCCTCGCGCCGCGGTCAGTCGCGAGGACCGTCGCCTGCGTCAGAGGGTTCTATCGCTTTTTGACGATCGACGGTCACATCGTGACGAACCCCGGCGAAGATCTGCAAGGCCCCCGGTCGTGGCCCGCACTGCCGAGGTCCCTGTCGATGGCGGAGGTCGATGCGTTGATTCAGCAGCCTGACACCGAGACGGTCGTCGGGGTCCGCGATCGCGCCCTGGTCGAGCTCCTGTACGCGACCGGCATGCGCGTGTCCGAGCTCGTGTCGCTCAGACCCGCGGATCTGAATCTGAAGTCGGCCTATTTGGTGTGTATGGGGAAGGGGAGCAAAGAGCGCTTCGTCCCGATTGGAAGCAGCGCAGTCGATTGGGTTGACCGCTACTGGACGCACGCACGGCCGGTCTTGCTGCGGACGCGGACGTCGCCGTGGCTCTTTGTCAACGCGCGGGGAGGGACGGGCCTCAGCCGCGTGGGGTTTTGGAAGAAACTGAAGAAATACGCGCTCGCGGCCGGGTTACCGCGCGACCTGAGTCCTCACATGCTGCGGCACTCCTTCGCGACCCATCTCCTCGAGCGTGGTGCCGACCTGCGCTCGATCCAGACATTGCTGGGGCATGCCGACATCTCGACGACCCAGATCTACACCCACATCTTGGAGGCGCGATTGAAAGCGGTTTACGACGAGTTTCACCCCCGTTCGTGATTGACCGGGTGGACAAAGCTTGTTATGGTCCGCGGTTGGAGTTCGTGAGCAAGAGGCTCACTACTCGGAGCCGGAAGGGAGAGGCGTGTAGATGCGCCGGACAGGCCGTTACTTGTTTACATCAGAGTCGGTGACCGAAGGACACCCGGACAAGATCGCCGACCAGGTGTCCGACGCCATTCTCGACACCATCCTGGCGGCGGATCCGACCGGGCGCGTGGCCTGTGAGACGCTGTTGACCACCGGGTTGATTGTGCTCGCCGGCGAGATCACCACGACGTGTCAGTCGAATTACAGCGACGTGGCGCGGGAAACCGTCCGTGAGGTCGGTTACACGCGGGCAAAATACGGTTTCGACGCGGATACCTGTGCCGTCCTCTCAGCGCTGCACGGACAGTCACCCGACATTGCGATGGGGGTCGACCCCGGCGGTGCGGGTGACCAAGGGCTGATGTTCGGCTACGCCTGCAATGAGACCCCCGAGCTCATGCCGTTGCCGATCATGATGTCGCATCACCTCGTGCGGGGTCTGTCCGCGGCTCGGCGCGAGGGCCGGCTCGACTATCTGCGTCCGGACGGAAAGTCTCAGGTCACGGTGGAGTACGAGGGCGACGAGCCGAAACGGATCGACGCGGTGGTGGTCTCGAGTCAGCACAGCGATAGCGTATCGACCGAGCAGCTTCGCGAGGAGATCACCCGCGACGTGATCCGCGCCATCGTGCCCGCCGAGATGATGGACGACGACACCAAGATCTACGTCAACCCGACGGGACGGTTCGTGACCGGTGGTCCGCACGGCGATTCGGGCCTGACCGGGCGAAAGATCATTGTCGATACCTACGGCGGCATGGCGCCGCACGGCGGGGGGGCATTCTCAGGAAAAGATCCGACGAAAGTCGATCGGTCGGCCTCGTATATGGCCCGCTATATTGCGAAGAACTGTGTCGCGGCCGGACTCGCCGACCGCGTGCAGGTGCAGCTGGCCTACGCCATCGGCGTGGTCGACCCGGTGTCGGTGCTGGTCGAGACCTTTGGGAGTGGCAAAGTCGAGGAAGCGACGATCAGCGATCTGGTCCGCGCTCACTTTGCGCTGACCCCGAAGGGAATCATCGAGGCGCTCGACCTGCGCCGTCCGATCTACCGGCAGACCGCTGCCTTCGGGCACTTTGGTCGCACCGAGCCCGACTTCACCTGGGAGCGAACCGATAGGGCCGAGGCGTTGCGCTCCGCTGCCGGCCTGTAGTCCGCGGACGTGTCGCGGGTGAGACCGGTCATGCCGCGGCGTCCTAATGTTAGATTCGTTCGACGTCTCTTCTGGACGGCGGCCCCGGTGGCCGCCGTTTTTCTTTGGGTCGGTCTGTCGCTGCCGCCGGAGTCCCGCGATCTGGCAGGCATGGCCGAGCCCGATCCATCGTCCGGTTCGGTCGTTCGGGGGGTGTTTCACGTCCACACGAGCCGGTCCGACGGTAGTGGCTCCGTCGACGAGGTCGCCGCCGCCGCGAGGGTCGCCGGCCTTGACTTCGTCATCGTGACGGACCACGGAGACGGCACACGGGGCGCTGAAGCGTCCTATCGACGTGGCGTGCTCGTGATCGAAGCGGTCGAAATTAGCACGGGTGGGGGCCACTACATCGCCGTCGGGATGCCGGCGGCGCCGTATCCGCTCGGCGGAGACGCGCGGGGAGTCGTCGAAGACGTGCATCGGCTTGGCGGGTTCGGTGTGGTGGCGCACCCAACGTCGCCACGACGCGAGCTCCGGTGGACCGACTGGTCGCTGCCGGTCGACGCGGTCGAATGGATCAACGGAGACAGCCAGTGGCGCGACGATGGGACGGCCGCGTTGCTCGGTGTCGCCGCCCGATACTGGTTCCGTCCAGAAGAAAGCCTGGCGTCGCTCCTGAGTCGCCCGGTCGACGCGCTCGCGCAGTGGGACGCCGCCGCGCAACGTCGACCGACCGTCGGCGTGGCTGGCACCGACGCCCACGCCCGGCTCGCCACCGGTGCCGGGGACGACCGGTATACAGACGGCCTCACCCTGCGGGTTCCGTCGTACGAAACGTTGTTTCGAGCCTACGGGCTACGCGTGGAGCTCACCGGTCCGTTCACGGGCGACGCAGTCGGAGATGCCCGACATCTCGTGGCCCAGCTTGAGGCGGGCCGGGTCTACACGGCGGTTGACGCGGTGGCCCGCCCGCCGCGGTTTTCGTATTCGGGCACACACTCGGAGGGGCGGCGCGCGCGAATGGGGGAGTCCGTGTCGTCGGACCAACAGCCCTTAGCACTCACCGCGACGGTGGCGGCGCCGGACGACGCCACCCTCCGACTGCTTCGGAACGGCAAGTCGATCGCGGAGACCGTCGGCCGAAGCCTTGTCTACGAGGTGGCGGCCGATGCCGGTCCGGCAGCGTACCGCGTGGAGGTTCACCTGGCCATGGCGCCCGGGGAGCCGCCGGTGCCGTGGATCGTCAGCAACCCCATCTATACGACCGGTGCTCCCGCGGAGCTGGCGCCCGTGCCGGCGCTCGCCAGGGGACGTCCACTGGATGTCGGACGATGGCGGGCCGAGCAGAGCGCCGACGCGGACGTCGCGTTTCGTGCCAACGAGCGTGGTGTCGAGCTGGTCTATCAGCTTGGTGCCAACGCCGAGACGTACGCGGCGGGAGTCTACGACCTCGAAGCCGGCGCGCTCGGTGCGAACGGTATGGTCGAGTTCACGGCGTTGGCGACGCCGCCGATGCGCGCGTCGCTGCAGCTGCGACAAGGCGGTGACGCCGACATCCGTTGGCGCCACTCGTTTTATGCCGGAGCGACGCCGCGGCGGGTACGGCTCTCCATCGACGAGTTTCAGGCGGTGTCGCCGGACGTCACCCCCCAGCCGGTGAGTGGCGTCATCGACGGGCTCCTCCTCGTTGTCGACACGGTGAATCTGAGTCCCGGTGCGGCCGGAACGATCCGAATCGAAGACGTCGAGATTGGGACCCAAGACTAACGCGCATTTCGTTAGTGCGTAGCAGGCGTGCAGCCGAACCTGTCGGCCGTTACGCTCCGTCTGGGCGCGCGTCGCGTTTCCGCGGATAACGTCTGGGCGCGAGTGATTCTCGGTTCTCGGTTTCCACAACACGCTGATCGCCCAGTCTTCGTCGAGGCGCTCGCCGTGCCAGTTCGGTTCCGCGGTGTGCGAACCGATCGGATGCGCACGAGTCGTCGCCCTAACCGCTCGCAACGCACACCCGTCGCACACGTCCAGGTGCCCAGCGGAATGGATCGGCCACGTGCTGAAGGACGAGACGTTCCAGGCCGTGAAGCAAAAGATCTACGACGAGATGGCTGAAAAGGCAGGGGTATCCTCAAGGGTCACGTGGTACCCGCCGCCAAGGACTGGCGCACGGCGGCGCGCTATTTCGCGGTGCTATGATGCGATGTCTCGCCGTCCAGCTAGCACCGCATGGAACATCCACGCACAATGGTTCAATTGCCCGAACCGTCGCGAGCCGTTGCACCCGAACGACGCGCCCGGCCATTTCTGAAGTGGGCAGGTGGCAAGCGCCAGCTGCTCCCGCAGATCCGGCGATTCTATCCGACAGATTTCGGGACTTACCATGAGCCGTTCGTGGGAAGTGGCGCCGTCTTTTTCGATTTGCACAACCGGGGATTGCTCGCCGATCGACGCGCGTCGCTGATCGACAATAACGCGGACTTGGTTGGCTGCTACTCGATGGTCCGCGATCAGGTTGAATCGGTCACCCGCAACCTCGCGAGATTGGCCAGGGCGTATGCGCGCGACTCGAAGGCGCACTACTACAAAGTCCGCGACGAACAATTCAATCCTCAACGACAGCGCATCTTCAACGGCGAGGGCCCGCAGAGTTCCGGATACACGGCTGCGTTGGCGGCGAAGCTGGTCTACTTGAACCGGACTGGATTCAACGGTCTGTTCCGGCCGAACTCCAAAGGGCTGTTCAACGTCCCGATCGGCCGCTACGCAAACCCGCTGATCTGCGACCGGGAAAATTTGCGGTCAGTGGCGCACGCATTGGCCGATACGCATGCTGATATCTCGCAGGCGGGGTTTGAGACGGTACTCCATCAGGCGAAACCCGGAGACTTCTTGTACTTCGACCCTCCGTACGCGCCGCTGAGCCGCACGGCGCTGTTTACGTCGTACACAGCTTCGGGTTTTGGCCCGACGGACCAAGAGCGCCTTCAGGCGGTCGTGGTCGAGCTAGCGCGGCGTGGCTGTTGGGTGGTACTGAGCAATTCGACGGCACCAGAGATCGCGCAGCTTTACGATGGGAATCCTGCGGCCGTGGCGGCGGGCCTGAGAGCGTACAAAGTCCCGGCGCGGCGTGCCATCAATTCCAACCCGTCGGCACGAGGCAAGGTCATGGAGTACCTCGTCAGCAATGTGCCGCGACGTTCCGAGCCTTGAGCTGAATGCCTGGCACCGCGACCGCGTTCGAGTCCGGCAAGGCGTTAGAGCAATCCGTCGCCGACCTAGGTGAAAGCCTAGGGCTCGACGTTCGCACTCAGGTCAAAGTCGGACGACGACTCTGGGGCTCGGTTAGAAATATTGACGTCGTCATGATGCGCAAGGACGGAGACCGCACGTTGGGCATCGAGTGCAAAGCGCAGAAAAGTGGGGCAGCGCGGAAGAGAAGATCGTGGCGACCGTCCAGGACATCGCCGCGTGGCCGATACCCGGTCTGGTCGTGTTCGGAGGGGCGGGCTTCTCCGACAAGTTCGTCTCCTACTTGCACTCCACCGGCAAGGCCGTGGCTTTCGACGATCTCGAATCGTGGTTGCGGCTCTTCTTCGGTCTTTCCGATTGATAACGGCACCGGGGACAGGAGCCGGTGGCCAGAGTCGGCCGGCATCTGTTCTTTAGGCGGGAAGGGTAGCCACGTCGGTCCACGGCTCGCAGCTCTCACACGTCGAGTGTGTTGATCGCGAGCGGACCTCGTTATCAGCCGCCGCTTTCGCGATATCGACGTCGCTATACTCGCTCCCTTGTTCTTGGCCGGTGCCGTCGGGTGGGGTGACGGATGACCAGTAACTCTGACCCACACCGTGGACGAACGATCTCCATCCATTCGCACGTCTGCGTGTCCACTGTTCATCGGCAGCCATTGCCTGGACCGCATCACGGATCGAGAGTTGGTCTAATCCGGGGTCGATTCCCGTCGACTCCTGTTGGCACACGACCGCGCGCGCCGATGTTTGCAGAATGTTTGCAAACGGGCCCAAACCGCCCCTAGAGAGCGGTAGGTCGATCTTCTACCGGAAGTCCGCAAGTTGTTACCAAGGGTGCAGTTAGTGGCGGAGGGACTGACCGCGATCAAACGGCTGTAAGCTGTTGCACAACAAGATCTTCGATGTATCTACCTGCACTAACACCACTAGTAATGCCGCGTTCTTCAAGACCGGTCTGCACCGGCGCCAGCGGCGGGCCATTCCAGTGGAGCAGCGGTGGGACTGTTGGAAGCAGACGGCCGTCTGGCCAGAAGAACTGTGCGTCACCATTGGTGTCGAGCTCGACCGTGAACCCTTCCTCGTGCACGGCCCGGTGATGTCGACGGCACAGAAGCACCAGGTTGTCGAGCTTCGTTTCGCCGCCGCTGGCCCAGTGAACGGCGTGATGCGCGTCGCAGTGACGGGAGCCATAGCCGGGGAAACGACAGTGACGGTCTCTGGCCGCGACAGCGCGGGGGAGGTCGTCCGCCTCTTGCGTTAGACGTCCAGCCCCGGATTTCCGATTTGGTTGTAGTACCGTATCGCTAGAACCAGTCGCCGCGCCTTGATTTCTGAGGCTCAGACGTAGGGAACCCCGCCACGGAGGGTGACACCCTGTGGGTGAATTACAGCACGAGGCGTTTCAGTTCGCGTTCAATGGCTTTCTGAAGGTCGCGTTCCAGGGATCGCGCGTCACCTCAGACGCGGGCCTCCTTCTGGTGCGCGAGTTGGATGAACGCTTGGGGTTGGAGGCACTCATCTCCGAGTACCTGAACGACTCCCGACAGGGGTTGAACACGCAGTTCAGCCTGGCGGATCTCCTGCGGCAGTCGGTCTACAGCCGGCTCGCGGGCTACGAAGACCTCAACGACGCAGTGCGCGTGTCGGCGGACCCGACGTTTCGTCTGATTGGGTCGCCGAAACGCTGGGACCGGGGTGCGGCGCTGACATCGACGTGGCACTGGTTCGAGACCGAGCTGCTGACCCACGAGGAGAATCTCGTCGGGTTGAGGGCCGTGAACCGAGAGCTGCTTGCACAGGCCGAGATGGCGACGCGCGCCGACCGGATCGTGCTCGACATGGATTCAAGCGAGAGCCCGGTGCATGGGGCACAGGAAGGGAGCGCGTATAACGGGCACTTTGAATCCGTCTGCGACCACCCGCTGTTTCTGTTCAACGACCAGGGCGACTGCCTGGCCGCCTCGCTGCGGCCCGGCAACGTGCCGAGCGCCGACGACTGGGACGACCTCCTCATGCCGGAGATTGACCGACAGCAGGGAGCGGGGAGGCGCGTGGCGTTCCGGGCGGACGCGGCGTTCGCCCGGCCGGCGATCTACGAGGCGCTCGAGCAACGCGACGTGGACTATGCCATTCGCATGCCGGCGAACAAGACGTTGGAGTTGGCGGTCGAAGACATCCTCTTTCGTCCGCCGGGACGGCCAAGCTGCAAGCCGTTGGTGCGGTACAAGAGTTTCCGCTACCAGGCGAAGAGCTGGACCACCGCCAGACGGATTGTCGCCAAGGTGGAGCACCACCGGGGTGAGTTGTTCCCGCGCGTCGGGTTCATTGTGACCAACATGGTCCTTCCGAGCCGCTCGGTCGTCCGGTTCTACAACAAGCGCGGCACGGCGGAGCAATGGATCAAGGAAGGCAAGCAGGCCACCCACTGGACGCGGCTGTCGTGCCATCGGTTCCGGGCAAACGAGGTGCGCCTGCAACTGAGCGTCTTGGCCTACAACCTGGGCAACCTCTGGCGCAGACTGGTCCTGCCGCCTCGGATCAAACGCTGGTCGCTCACGAGTCTCCAGCAGCGGCTGGTGAAGACCGGGGGCCGGCTCGTGAAGCATGCCAGGTACTACTGGCTCCTGCTGGCGGAAGGACATCTAACCCGGCGGCTGTTCGGCGACATGTTGCGGCGGATCTGGGCGCTGCCGGTGCCGGCAGGCTGACGCGCGGCACAGGCAACGCAGTCCGATTGGCGAAGAAATGGCCCACGTGTGGAGCGGTGTCTGAGAAATGCCGGGAACACAGGGCCTCCAGTCGACCGCACGTCACCACGGGCTGAGCTGACGGCCTCTGAAGCGGGACGATGCTGTGACGAACAAGAGTTTCGGGCGCTGGGCGGCCTTCGGGTGTATAAAGGGGCCATCTAGGGCAGGCAAATCGGAAATCCCGGCCAGCACCCCTCCGTCCGGGGCGTGGCGCATGACGACCGTCGCTGCGTCGCACGCCAGGCGCCGGGACGTTTCCGCGGAAACGTACGACCCGTCCTCCAATACCGATTGTCCGGTGTTGTTACCGTCGTCGTCCACGCCGAGCACCTCCGCGTCGACATACACGACCACCTGAGGGACGCCGGGCTTTGGGCCCGGGCTAGCGACGGCGACGGGGTTCGAAGCAGTCAGCCCCGTCTAATTTCAGGTCCGGACGGTCAACAGGAAGTAGCCGGCGGACGCCCCGAAGAGGACGTTCGGTGCCCACGCAGCCACGGCTGGGGCCAGCACCCCGGCGCTTCCGAACGCGCCAAAGATGCTCAAGACGACCCAGTAGGTGAAGGCGAGTCCGATGCCGACGCCGACCCCGTACAGCGCGCCACGCGGCCCGGTGGTCACGGCAAACGGCACGGCGATCAGGGTCAGAATAAAGGTGACGAACGGGAACGAGGCTTTGCGGTGCAACGCCACCACCAGGTTGACGACGTCGAAGCCGCGCTCGCGTAATTCGGCGATGTAACCCTCGAGCTCGCGGAAGCTCATCATTGCCGCTTCGGGTCGCTCGGCTTGGAAATAGTCAGGCGGCGCGACGAAGGGCAGCGCCGTGGCGGCGGCCGTCCGGTAGGGCACGACGCCGTCACCAGCCCCGAACTGCCGCACCCAGACGTCACGCCCGTCCCAGCCGTCACCGTACACGGCATGCGCGGCGTACGTCCGGCGCTCGAGCGAGAGGGGCCGTTCGCTGAACTCATAGACAGAGAGACTCGTCAACTCCTGAGCGTCTGGGTCGAAGTAGAGGTAGTGGTAAATGTCCCCGTCCTCCGTCACCAGCCACTTCCGATTGAGCACGTCGATCGTCTGCGTCAGACCGGTCCGAATGCGGTGGTTGAGCTCCTCGGCGCGGCGATTGGATTTCGCGAGCACACTTTCACTCATCAAGAAGAGACAGCCGCTCCAGATGAAACTCAGCGCGAAGATCGGGAACGCCATCCGATACAAGCTGATGCCACAGGCCTTCATGACCGTGAGCTCGCTGGTCTTTGTCAGAAGGCCGACGGTCACCAGCGCCGAGACCAGCGCGGCGATCGGAAGCACGAAGTACATGAATTGCGGCGTGGCGTACCAGAAGTACTCCAAGAGCACCAGACCGGTCGCTTGGCCCTTGAACAGCTTGTCCGACAGGTCGATGAACGTGGAGATGTAGAAGATGCCCAGCAGACCGACGAAGGCGAGCATGACCCACCGGAGATAGAGCTTGGTGACGTACCAATCGAGAATGCTGAATCCCGACAACGAGCCCGACGACACCTTGACCGCGGGACCAGACGCCGACGCGCCGACGTCGTTCGGCGCGTCCGGGTCGTCTGGCGACGGCGGGCGATGCGCCAGGAATGGAATCGTGAAACGGCGCTCAACGGAGCGGGATCGCCAGACGATCAGCATGAGGCCCGCGAGTCCGAGCGCAAGGTTGGGAATCCACATCGCCAGGTGCGGCGATACCAGCTGTCCCTTGGCCATCGCCTCGCTGGTATACATGACGACGTAGTAGGTGAAGATCACACCGATGCCGAGGGCGAAGCTCGCGAGCCGCCCGTCCTTCCGACTCGTGACGCCGAAGCCGACGCCCAGCAACACGAAGACAAGGCACGCCACCGGAATCGAAAACTTCCGGTGGATGTGCATGATTGGTTGATGCGGCGATAGCCCCATCCCTTGCATGTCCGCGGCCCGCGCCTCGAGCTCCGGGATGGTCAGCTCCGCAAGTCCACGCTGCGGGCCGCCGCGTGGAAACGCGGTTTCGGCATCGAGCCCGATGACCATCTCTTCGAACGCGTGCACCTCGTACTCGTGCGGCGTCGTGGGATCCGAAAAATGTCCAGTGCCGTTCTCGAGCACGATGTCGACCGTGCGGGCGTCGCGGTCGACCACGACCCGCCCCCGCTCCGCGACATAGACGGCCGGCTGGTCCGACGAGCTGGTGTCGGCGAGGAAGACCTCAGACCACCCCGCGCCGGTCGTGGACACCTCCTGCACGTAGAGCATGGCGTTCGGAAAGTCGTCGTGGAAGACGCGCGGCTTGATCTCGCCTTCGGCCCGATTCGCGATGGTCTGGTAGCTGAGTTCCCGGAACGCCTGGTTGGCGTCGGGAAGCGAGACGACAAGGATGTAGCAGGTGATTCCCGCTCCGACCGTTGCCAGACCTAGGAGGGGAGCGAGCATCCGAACGACGCTGATACCGCACGCCTGCATCGCGACCGTCTCGCGGTCGCTCGACAGCCGCCCCATCCCCATCAGAACGCCGACCAGGAGCGCCATCGGAATGGTCACTCCGAGGCCCTGCGGCACCAACGTCATCATCATGCGAAAGATGGTGCCGCCGTCGACACCCTTTGCGATCAGGTCCTCGACGACGTCCATGATGGGCGGCAACATCAGGAGGAACGTCAGGACGAGCAAGCTCAGTCCAAACGGCAGGACGACCTCGCGAATGATGTATCGGTCTGTGATCCGGAGCATCGGTCTCTGTCGGCGTGACGCTACCGTAATCTTATCGGGCGCGACGGGGTGCGGTCACGATGCCAAGGAACCGTCGTTGTTGCCGTATTGAGTGGGTCTGATAATGAGTGTTATGTTAACTTACGGCGCTCGCTAGCCTTTCGCACGCAACTCTTCGAGGATCCCTTCCAGCGCCTCGATGAGCTCCTCTTGTGGGACCCTCGACTTCCGAAACGCCAGTCGCAGGTTGAAGGTCTTATTCGGTGCCTTGTAGGTGTAGACGAACGCCCGCGGTTTCGCCAGCCTTGTTTTCTGCTTGGCCGAGACCTGCCGGGCCCGGGCGCGGGTCACGCCGCCTTCGCGCGTCATCTGCTCGATGAGCGCCACCATCTTCTTGGGGTCACGCTGGCGCACGATCTCCAGGAGCAGCGACTTCGAGTTGATGTCGGCAAGGCGGCAGAGGCTCTTGACCTCGTCTGGCATCGCGTGAAGGTTCAACGACTCCGTGATCGATGTTCTCGATTTGCCGAGACGGCGCGCCAGTTGTTCGTGCGTGTGGCCAAACCTGTCGGCCAACGCGTGGAGCGCCTCCGTCTCCTCGAACGGTGTGAGGTCTTTGCGCTGGATGTTCTCGATAAGCGCGATCTCGATAACCTCGGATTCGTCGACCTCCCGAATAATGACCGGCACCTCCGAGAGGCCGACTTGCACTGCCGCCTGATACCGTCGTTCGCCGGCGATGATCTGGTAGCGGATGCCTTGCTGACGCACCACCAGCGGCTCGATGATCCCTTTCTCGGCGATCGAGGCCATGAGTTCGGACAGATCACCCATGACTTGGCGCGGCTGATTCGGGTTGGGGTCGACCTGAGCGATCGGGACAAGTCGTCCGATCGGTGCCCCCGACGATGCCGCCAGTGCTTCGACGTAGTGCTCGTCGTGCCGCATGCGAACCGTCTGAGGCAGGCCTCGTCTAGGCACGGTCCATGACCTCCTCGCACAAGCTGTAGTAGTCGGTCGCGCCGGTCGAATCCGGGGCGAAGCTGAAGATCGACTCACGATAGGCTGGGCTTTCCTCCAGCCGCACGTTCTTCGAGATCACCGTCTTGAAGACCTTGGTGCCGAACACCTTGTGGATCTGTGTCTGGATGTCTCGCGCCAGCGACGTCCGTTTGTCATGCATCGTGATCAGGACGCCGAGGATACGGAGATTCGGGTTCGCCCGCCCGCGCACTTTTTCAATCGTCTCAAGGAGGTCGTCCGTCCCCTCCAGAGCAAAGTAGGACGACTGAATCGGGATGAGGAGATGCGTGGCGGCGACCAACGCATTCACCGTGAGGAGGCCGAGCGTCGGCGGACAGTCGATGACCATGTACGGGAACTGCTCCCTCAGCGACTGCAGGCGATCCTTTAGCCGGAAGTGCGCGTCGATCTCCCCCACCAGCCGCGCTTCAATCTTCGCGAGCGCGATGCGAGCGGGAGCGACGGAGAGGTTCTCCTGCGTGGCCGGTCGAATGACCTCGGACATCGGACAATTCGCATCGGTGATGGCGTCATAGACGGTCCGGTGGATATCGCTTCGTTCTATGTACGACAGCGTGCTGTTTCCCTGAGGATCGAGATCGATCAGCAAGGTTGGCTTGCCGCGCATGGCGAGCGCCGACGCGAGATTGATGGCTGTGGTGGTCTTGCCGACGCCGCCTTTTTGATTCGCGATGGCGACGATCATGAGCGTAGAATCACCGGACGGGAAGGGAGACGCGCGATGGGTGAGACCGAGGTCATCGCCCGCATCAGATTGGCCATATTCTAGGAACGGCTCAGCGGGGTGTCAAGACTCGGGGACCCGTCCCGCATGTCGGCGGCCGGCGCCGAAGATTCATCGGTAACCGTAACGCGTTATCTGCGAGGACGTTCAGCTGATTGTCGGCCAGCCGACAATGCCGTGCAGCGGCTACATCTTGTATTTACCGAGGTCCTCAGTGTTGAGACTCTCGAGCCATTTCGCCAGCCGTTCCGAGTCGCCCTTGTCGGGAGTGAAATCGATGCTCTTCGCGTTCTGGATGACGTCGTCCTCGACGTAGATCGGCGCGCTCACGCGGAGGGCGAGCGCAATCGCGTCGCTCGGTCGGGCGTCGACGGCGACGAGCTCCTCGGCGATGCGGACGTAGATGAGTGCGTAGAACGTGTTCTCTTTGAGATCGCTGACGACGATCTTCTCTACTGCCCCATTGAGATTGGCGATCACGTTCCGCAGAAGATCATGTGTCATCGGTCGCGGCGTTTCGATGTTCTCGATCTGTAGTGCGATGGCGTTCGCTTCGAAGATGCCAACCCAGATAGGCAGCACCCGCTCACTGCCTTCATCGCGCAGAATGACGATCGGCATGTTTGTCACCGGGTCGACCATGAGTCCTTTGATCGTCATCTCGATTTGCATCGTCTTGCCTCTGCTGCGCCCTGTCGGCACATCATCCGTCATCCCGTGACGGGCATTCCCCAGACGCTGTGGGGGCCGGCGCGTTCGACCCGCACGTCGACCATTGAACCGATGCAGTCGGCGTCGGCGGGAAAGTTGACGACCGCGTTACCGCTCGTACGTCCGCAGTATTCGGCGGCTCTCCGGCGACTCTTGGCCTCGGCCAGGACCTGCACTTGCTCTCCGACGAGCCGTTCGTGGAGGCGCAGCTGCGTTCGTCTCTGCAGCGCCTGCAGCCTTTCGAGACGGCGGGCTTTTTCAGACGCGGTCACGCTGTCAGGCATGCGCTGTCGGGCCAGGGTATTCGGCCGCTCGGAGTATTTGAAGGAGAACATGCTGTGGAACTGTACGCGGTCGGTCAGCGTCAACGTTTCCTCGAAATCCTCGGCGCTCTCCCCAGGGAACCCGACAATTATATCGGTCGATAGCGTGATATCAGGGATAGCCTCGCGAACCTCGTCTACCAGGGCCAAGTATCGTTCGCGGGTGTGCCGGCGGCGCATCAGTGCGAGCACGCGTGTCGACCCCGACTGAACCGGGAGGTGCAAGTGCTTGCAAACCTTCGGGAGGTCCCGCATCGCTTCGATCATGCGCCGCGTGACGTGTCGTGGGTGAGGACTCGCAAACCGGATGCGGGCGATGCCTGGAACGTCGTGTACCCGTTCGAGGAGGCCGGCGAAGTCGCAGCCCGGAATGTCCGGCGCCTGGTAGTGGTTGACGATTTGCCCGAGGAGCTGCACCTCGCGATGCCCCTGGGACGCCACCTCCTCGACTTCCGCGACGATCTCCGCCGCCGCGCGCATCCGCTCGTGGCCACGGGTGTAGGGCACCACGCAAAATGCGCAAAAGTCATTGCACCCCTCGATGATCGTGACGAACGCCTTGACCGGATCGTGGCGAGCCGCGATGCCGAGGGGGAACGAGACGTTGTCATATGGGTTGACGTCGACGTAGGGCTCCCACGTCTCACGAGCGGTCTCCACCGCCTCAGGCAGCTTGGCGAGCGCTTGGGTTCCGATCACCACGTCGACCATCGGCGCGCGCTCACGGATCTTGTCGCCTTCCTGCTGCGCGACACATCCGGTCACCGCGATGACTGGCCGCGCCTCTCGGTCGGTGTGGCGAAACCGGTCGAGCCGAGCGAAGAGCTTCTCCTCCGCCCGCTCGCGAACGCTACAGGTGTTCACGACGACGAGGTCTGCGTCGTCCATCGCCGCGATCGGCTCATAGCCGGCTTGCTCGAGGAGGCCGCCGAGACGTTCGCTGTCATGAACGTTCATCTGGCAGCCGAACGTTTCGATGTAATAGGTCTTAGCCATTCTTCCGCCGGTCGTTTCGTAGCGGGCGACGTTCGGTGTTTTCGCCCTTTCGCTTTCGCCTTTCGCCTTTTGCCTTTTGTTTGGAACCGAGCAGCTCCGCGGCCGAGGCCAGCGCGGCGGCGCCGGTGCCGCCGGTCATGAGCCGCGCGATTTCGGCAGCCCTCCCCTCCTCGCTCGTCAGGCGCTCGATGCGCGCGATCGTGCGGCCGGAATCGACATGCTTCGCCAGGGCGAAATGAGTGGTCGCGTGGACCGCGACTTGCGGCGTGTGGGTGACACACAAGACTTGGAACCGCCGGCCGAGGTTGCGGAGCCGCTCCCCGACCCGGTCCGCCGCCTGCCCACCGACCCCGGCGTCGACCTCGTCGAAGACGAGCGTTTTTCCCACCGCGTCGGTCGACGCTAATGTCTTGAGCGCTAGCATGACGCGCGCGACCTCCCCGCCCGACGCGATGCGTGAGAGGGGACGCGGATCCTCCCCCGGGTTCGCGGAAAAGAAAAACTCCACGCTGTCAGTCCCGGTTCTGCTCCAGTGTGATTCGTCCTCGTGAGCGTCGACGCGAACCTCGAAGCGGGCGTTCGCGAGCGCGAGGTCCGCAAGCTCCGTCTCAATCGCGGCTGCCAGTGCGTCGGCGCCTCGTCGTCGCCGCTTGGAGAGCGGCGCGGCCAATTGGACATAACCCTCGTGTGCGGCGCGTACTTCGGCCGCGAGGACCTCGCACTGGCTGTCCCCGCCGGTGAGCGCTTCGAGCTCGTCCGCGATCACGCCGCGGCGCCCGAACACGGCGTCGAGACTCCCGCCATGTTTTCTCTTGAGTCGTTCGAGCTCCGCTAGCCGCGCCTCGACCTCGGCCAGGCGCCCGGGCGACACGTCAATGCTGGCCGCGTATGACCGCAGCGTGCGTGCGATGTCATCAAGCGGCGCGTTCACGCCGTCGCGCGTCTCTTTGTACGACTCAAAGTCGGAGTCTATCGTCGCGAGCTCTTCGAGCTGGTGCCAGATGCCGCCGAGGGTCGCCAGCACCGAATCGTCGCGCTCGTACAACGCGGCGTACGCCTCGCTCGACAGGGCACTGAGGCGTTCGGCGTTCGCGAGCCTCGCACGCTCGACGGACAAGCGGTCGTCTTCGCCGGACTCGGGTCCCGCGCGATCGATCTCCGAGAGCTGGAACCTGAGGAAATCGATACGCTCCTCCCGCTCGCCGGCGGTCGAGGTGGCGTGCTCGATTCGAGTCCGTGCTCGGCGCCAGCGGTCGTAGTGTTCGGACACTCGGCCGACGTCGGCCTCAAGTCCGGCGTACGCGTCGAGGAGCCCGACGTGTGCCTGCGGATCAAGAAGGGCCTGATGTTCGTGCTGCCCGTGTAGGTCGACCAGCTGGGATCCGATTGCCTTCAGCGTGGCCGCCGGCGCCAAGGCGTCGTCGATGAAGATCCGGCTACGTCCCCGGGCTGAGATCTCACGGCGGACAATCGTCTCTCGTCCCGCGGGGCTATCGAACGTCGCCTGGACGACCGCCTTGTCACAGCCGGTGCGCACGAGATCACTGCTCGCCCGGTCGCCAACTAGAAGGCCGAGCGCCCCGACGATGATCGACTTGCCGGCGCCGGTCTCGCCCGTGAGGACGTTGAATCCGTCGTCGAACTCGACCTCGAGCTGGTCGACGATGGCAAGGTCTCGGATGCTGAGGAAACGAATCATGATACAGGACGGAAGGAAACCCCATCGTATCATACGTTTGACACCATTATGCGGGCCATGCTACGCTCCCGCCACCAGCGCCTTCCCAGCGGCGCGCCAGTGTCAGTATTGACGGAGGAGCCGAGGTGCGTATCCTTAGGATACTATGCCTTTGCCTTCTTTCAGGCGCCCGTCGTGAATCAGCCTGCGGAAGGTCTTGGAGACGATTTCATCGGTCACGTCGCACGCGCGACCATTCCCCTCACGCTCCGTCATTCACCACGCGTCAGCGGCGGTGTTGTGGACCGCCGCGGGCGCATGCGACGGTGGACTTGAGCGTGCGCATGTTTGGACAGTTCGTGGTCGCCTTCCTCTTGCAGCCCGCCCAGATGAGTGAGTCGACGGGGGGGTTTGGCGGCGGCATCGTCGACCTCATCGCCCGCTCGTCGCTGGTCAATCAGAGTGTGCTCGCCATCCTCCTGCTCCTCTCGATCGCGTCGTGGGCGATCATCCTGTTCAAGCTGTGGGACTTTCGGCGTCTCGAAACCCAGACCTCGACGTTCGTCGAAGTGTTTCGCAAGAGCAGCAAGTTCTCGGAAGTCCAGTCGGTGTGCAAGTCGCTTGCGATCAGCCCCCTCTCGGGGGTCTTTCAGGCGGGATACGTCGAGCTCAATACCCAGCTCAGACACTCTGACGCGAAGAGCACGGAGCACGCCCAGACCGGTGCCGCGCGGCCGGCGCTTCGGAGCTTCGACGCCCTCGATCGCGCACTCCTGCGCGCCTCCAACGTCGAGGTCAACCGGTTGGAGCGCCACGTGCCGATGCTCGCCACCACAGCAAGTATCTCGCCGTTTATAGGGCTCTTCGGCACGGTCGTCGGTATCATCATCGCGTTCAACAGTATCGGTGAGACCGGCTCCACCAGCCTGGCGGTGGTCGCCCCCGGCATTGCCGAGGCGCTCATCGCGACGGCGGCGGGGCTCTTTGCCGCGATCCCAGCGGCCTATTTTTATAACCACTTGACCAATAAGGTAAAGGTCGCGACCTCTACGATCGATGACTTTTCGCTTGAGTTCTTGAATATCGCGGAGCGCAACTTCTCTTAGAACTCTCCAGGGAACCAGACTTCGATGCCGACAGTCCAATCATCTGAAAGCAAACAGGGCGGGGGGCGACGTAGAGGCCGCCGGACGATGACGTCCCTTTCGGAGATCAATGTCGTCCCGATGGTCGACGTGATGCTCGTCATGCTCGTCATCTTCATGGTGACCGCGCCAATGATGCATCGTGGTTTGGATGTCAATCTGCCGGAGGCGCGTCGCGCCGAGCAACTCGCGGCGGAACGTTTGTTCGTGACCGTGCCGTTGGAGTACCGGTCGGAACGCATCGTGCAGGTCGGAGACGATCATGTCCGTGTGGAGGTGCTGGCTGAACGCTTGCGCCTCGAGATGTTGGACCGGGTGGAGAAGGCTGTGTTCCTGCGCGGCGATCGAGAGATCACGTATGGCGAACTCGTCACCGTCATCGACCTACTCAAAGAAGGCGGCGTTCAGGAAGTGGGCCTCGTGCTCGACCTCCCGCGCGAGCGGTAGGAGTGTGTCGTGAGAGAAGCGACATCTCAGATCCTCGCCGAGCGGGCGCGGGGAGACCGTGGTCTGGAGCGGACACTGGCTGTCTCCGTGGTGGTCCATGCCTTGGTCATCGTGGTGATGGTCTTTGCGCCCGAGGCGTGGATCAGCGGTGAGACCGGTGACGATGACACGGCGCTCGATATCATGACCTTGCGACTCGGCGGTCCCGAAGGGCCCGGAGAAGGCGGCCTCACTCCACTCGGCGGACGACCGATTCAGGAAGTCGTCCCTCTCCCTGAGGCCAGACGGCCGCAGTGGATTCAGCCCCCGACGCCGACGCCGCCGGAGATGATTCTGCCGGTTCCCGAAGAAGAGAGCCGGCGCCGTCCCGAGCCGGAAACCGAGGTGCAGACGGCGCCGGAAGAGGCGCGCGGACGTACGCCGACGCGTGGGTCCGAGTTGCGCGAGGGAACGGCGATGGCCGAGACCGGCGTCGAGGGCATGGGAATCGGACTCTCCGCCGGGGGGCTCGGTGGGAGCGGCACGGAGCTCGACGTCGGTGACTTCTGCTGTCCTCAGTATCTCGCCACGATGCTGAATCTCATCCGCCGCCGCTGGGACAACAACCAGCGTGTCCCAGGGATGGTCGTGGTCCGCTTCACGATCCACCGCGACGGTTCGATTGCCGATGTTGGACTGCATCAGGGCAGCGGGCACGTCGCGCTCGATCTCAGCGCCCAGCGGGCGGTCCTGCTCACGCGCGCGATCCAACCGCTTCCGTCGGCGTTTTCCGAGAGCAGCCTCACGGTGCGCCTCACCTTCGAGTATCGACAATGACCAAAGCCACACGTTTCTCGACCGCGGTCCGTCGCTTGGTGCCGGTCGTCATGGTGTTACCGGCGGTCGGTGCGCTGCTTCTGGCGCAGCCACAGGAGCGGACGCGACAGCGCTCAGAGCTCGATCTGATCATCGGCGATCGCATCGGCTCGCAGCCGCGCTTTGCCGTGCCTGATTGCCTGGCGCTTACCCGTGACACGGAGACGGTGCAGGCGGCGACGACGATTGCCGAGGTCCTGTGGGCCGACCTGGAGTTCGAGCGCGAGTTTCGGATGGTGGCGCGTGATACTTACACGACGATTCCCCCGGCGCGCGGTCTCACCGATATTCCGTTCGACGCGTGGCGTGAACTCGGCGCGGACGGGGTTGTCAGCTGTTCCGTCAGCCGCGTGTCCGATGACCAGATCCGCGTCCAGGCGCGCCTCTTCAACGTCCGTTCGCTCGACTCTGCCTTCGGCGTGGAGTACAGCGGGTCGCTCAGAAACGTGCGGGTCTACGCGCATCAGCTCTCCGACGAGATTCATCGACACCAAACCGGGCTGGAGGGGGTGGCGCGCAGTCATCTATCGTTTGTCTCGGACCGCGACAGCCAGTCGGCGCTCGGCCTCGTACCTGACCGTCAGACCAAAGAGGTGTATGTCGCCGACTACGACGGCGCCAACGTCCGGCGCGTCACCGTCAGCCGGTCACTCAACGTCACGCCGGCGCTGGCCCCGACCGGACGCTCGCTCGCCTACACCTCATATCGCTCGGGGTTCCCGGACGTCGTGATTTCGTATATCTACGAAGGTCGTTTCGAGACGCCGGCCGGCGGCACGTCGCGCGTCCACAACTGGCTCCCGGCGTTTTCGCCGGACGGGCGCCAGATCGCTTTCAACTCGAACCGCGATGGAAACGTCGAGCTGTACGTGGTGAATGTCGACGGCAGCGGGCTACGTCGCTTGACGACCCATCCGAGCATCGATACGAGCCCGACGTGGTCGCCGCTGGGGCACCAACTGGCCTTCACGTCGGACCGCAGCGGGTCGCCGCAGGTGTATGTGGTCGATATCGACGGCACCGGGCTGCGGCGCATCACGTTCGAGTCGTATTGCGACCGTCCAACATGGTCCCCCGCTCCCTACAACGAGATCGCCTATGCGTCGCGGACCGGGCCGGGCTTCGACATCAAGATCCTCGACCTCGCCACGAACGAGTATCGCCAGGTCACGTTCGGCCTCGGCACCAACGAGAGTCCGAGCTTTGCGCCGAATGGACGCCATCTGGCGTTTTCGTCGACGCGCGGCAGCGGCAACAAGCAGATCTGGTTGATTGGACGCGACGGTCGCGGGCTCACGCGCATCACGAGCACGGGCAACAACGAAATGCCGAGTTGGTCACGATAGCGAGGTGCACAGTGGAACGACGAGGACCCCGTATATGCCGACGACTTTGGAACGACCGCTTCGTGTTGGCCGCCGTCGTGGTCAGCCTGCTTGGCTGGTCCTGCGTGCGAAACCCGACACCGGTCGAACCCGAAGCGCCTGAGCCGCCGCCAGGCGCCGAGCGCGTCACACCGCCGCCGCCAAGTCCCCCGCCGGTGCCCGAGGAGCCACCGCCTCCACCGCCGGCCGTGCCCGACGACGAGTTCGCGTCCCGGTCTCTTGAGGAAATCAACAGCGCGGCGCCGCTGGAACCGGTCTTCTTCGCGTACGACAGCAGCGACCTCGACGACAATGCGGTCGATGCCATTCGCACCAACGTCGACGTTCTCGGGCGTTACACTACCTGGGTGGTCACCGTCGAGGGGCACTGCGATGAACGCGGGACCCCCGAGTACAACCTTGGGCTCGGCGAGCGCCGGGCCCTCACCGTCCGCGACCATCTCGTCAGCCTTGGATTGACCCCCGCACGCGTGCGCACCGTGAGCTACGGCAAGGAGTTTCCGTTCGACCCCGGGAGTACCCCGGAGGCGTGGGCGGCGAATCGTCGTGCCCACTTTGTCGTGACGGCGCGATGACCCTCCCGCGCGGATTCACGTTGGGCGCGGTGACGAAGTGGAGTACAGTATCGCGATCGAGACGAGAGGCACTCGGATGACACGTATCACACTCGCGTTTCTCGCCATCCTCGCCGTCACGTCACCACCGCTGTTCGCCGCGGACCGCGAGCACGAGCAACTGATGGCCGACATTCGCATGCTGCAAGAACAGACGCTGCGGGTGCATCAGCTTATTGCCGGCCTCGAAGGCACGCTCGAGACCCTTTCGTCGAGGCTCCACGTGCAGGACGACGAGCTCCGCAAGGCCTTCGCAAACCAACGGTTGACGACGGAAAATGTGGCGTCTGGTGTCCGTATCCTGCGAGAGAAGCTTGACGAAACGAATGTGCGTCTGTCGTCCCTGTCGCAAGAGGTCGAGGCGCTTCGCGTGTCGATTCCGCCATCACCGCCACCGATGACCCAGCTGCTCGTCGATCCGGAGACGGGACTGCCCACCGCCGCGGCGGCCTCCGCGCCGCCGGCACCGGTGCCCACCGCCGCGGGCGTGTCGCCCCAGCGGATGTACGACACGGCGTGGGCGGATTACACCAACGGTCAATGGGCGCTCGCCGTTCAGGGGTTCGAAGCGTATATCAAGACGTTCCCGCGGTCGGAATTAACCGATGACGCCGCCTTCTACATCGGGAACACGCATTTTGCCGAGGGGAAGTTTCAAGAGGCGGTCGTGGCGTTCGAGCAGGTGCTGCTGACCTATCCGGATGGTGACATCGTGCCGGAAGCCTCCTATAAACGTGGTCTTGCCCTCGACCAACTCGGTGAGCCGGACCGAGCGCGCCAGGCGTTCGAGTTGGTCGTCACCAACTATCCCGATAACATGATGTCCACCTTGGCGCAGCAAGCGCTTGACCGCCTCGGTCGGCCGTAGGGTCCCCACGTCGTCGAAGGAGCACGTAGCGCGCGATGGGCAGTGTAAACAAAGTTATCCTCGTTGGGAATCTCGGCCGTGACGTTGAGTTGCGGTATACACCGAGCGGCGACGCGGTCGGCACACTCAACTTGGCCACAACCGAAGTCTGGAACGACAAGAGCGGCGAGCGGCAGGAGAAAACCGAGTGGCACCGCATCGTCCTTTGGGGCAAGCAGGCGAAGTCGCTGCAAGAATACCTACTGAAGGGCCGGCAAATTTACGTCGAAGGCAAGCTACAGACGCGCACGTGGGACGACCGGGATGGCAAGAAGCGCTACACCACGGAAGTCCGCGCCGACCGCGTCGTGCTCCTCGGCAGCCGCGGCGGCGGCGGCGGCTCCCGCGGCGACTACCAGCCGGAACAGCAGGAACAGCAGGAACAGCCGGCACCGGCGGTGCCGGCCGCCAGTGTCCCTGAGCTGACGGACGACGACATTCCATTTTAAGTTTAGACGAGACCTCCTCAGCGGTAGTCGGGTGGCACCGAGCCGTCGCTTCGGTTGCGGTCGAAAGTCAGTGGGACTTCGTCTCTACGCAGCCTCCCTTCCCCTAGCAAGACGTGGTCTGAGCAGCTTGGTGGTGTATCCCGCGGACCCCGCACGACGCTGGGACCCACTCCACGTGGGCCCCAGCTCTCATTAGCGATCTCTGGTTGCTCAGCACCCGGGTGGTTGATCCCGCGGACCCCGCTTCGAGCGCAACGCGAGTGACGGCCCGGTGACAGGACCTGACCACCAAACGAAGCTGGCGGTCCGGAGTGACGCCTCGGCGTGGTTGCTACGGGGGTGAGGTGCCCTCGCGCCCGTAGCGGTCCTCCAGACGCACGACATCATCGAGCTCCGGCGTCGACACTTCGATGATGTCGCAATCCTCGACGGCGGTCATACGATGCACCATCTTTGGTCGCACGTGGACCCGCTCGCCCGGCTTCATCTCCCAGTCGCGTATGTCGTCGCCGTCGCGAAGCTCGAAGCGCAGCCGGCCGGCCCAGAGCAAGATCGTCTCGTCCTTCTCGTTGTGGTACTGCAAGCTCAGGGCGTGACCCGCCGTGACGTGGATCACCTTGCCGACATACCGATCGGTCTTGGCCCAGTGCAATTCATAACCCCACGGCTTCTCAACGCGTGTCACATCGCCGCTTCCCACCCTGACCTCCTTTGCCCTTGCCACTCTACGCCTTCGTCACATCCCGATGCTTGACGCGGAGCCGCACCCCATCGAACCCCGACATTTGTCGCCGCAACCGCTCGGCGATAAACACTGACCGGTGTTGGCCGCCGGTGCATCCGATACCGATCGTCAGATAGCTCTTGCCCTCCTGAGCGTACTGCGGGATGAGAAACGCTAGGAACTCGGCCGTCTTGGCCAGAAACGTCTTCGTCGGCTCGAATTTGTCGAGGTAACGTTGCACGGCCCGGTCGCGGCCCGTCAACCGCCGCAGTTTTGGCTCGAAGTGTGGGTTGGGGAGGAAACGAACGTCGAGCAGGAGATCCGCCTCGAGCGGGATGCCGTGTTTGTATCCAAAGCTGACGAGCGTGGCGACGAGACCGGCGTTGGACCGGCCCTGCGAGAGCTCCATGAACGCGCGTCGAAGCTCGTGCACGGTCAGGTCGGACGTGTCGAACACACGGTCGGCTCGACGCTTGACCGCAGCCAACCGCGACCGTTCCTCCGCAATACCTTCGAGCACGGACCGGTCCGGCGCGAGCGGGTGCGGCCGCCGCGTCTCCGAGAACCTGCGCACCAGCGCGCCGTCGCTCGCTTCAAGGAAAATCAGGACCGTTCCAAGTGCCTTCCGCCGACGGAGATCTCGGAGCGCGCCGGGAAACTCTGTGAGGAAGTTCGGGTCCCGCACGTCGGCGACGACCGCAGACGGCCGTGGCGAGCCCCCTTCGGCGGCAACGTCGCGCTCGACGCCATCGGCGAAGGCGCCCAAGAGCGCGACCGGTAAGTTGTCGACACAGAAGTAACCGAGGTCTTCGAGGGCGTGCACCCCCTCCGACTTGCCCGCGCCCGATAGACCGGTGAGAACGACGAACCGGGCGGGGGCTCCGAGCAGTGCGGTCACCCGTACAGCACTTTACGCTGGCTCGACGTTGGGATTCTCAACTCCTCGCGGTACTTGGCGATCGTGCGTCGCGCGAGCACGAGTCCTTCCTCCTGGAGGCGGCGGACGATCCGCGAGTCACTCAGCGGCTTGCTTGAGTCTTCTTGGTTAATGAGTTTTCGTATTCGCTGCTGGATGGTCACCGACGACACGTTCTCACCGTAGGCGCTATGGTTGCCACTGTGGAAGAAAGACTTCATTTCGAATACGCCCTGAGGCGTGTGGATGTATTTGTTGTTCACCACGCGGCTCACGGTTGACTCGTGCATCCCGATATCACTCGCGACATCCCGCAGGACGAGGGGGCGCAGATGCAAGATGCCGTGGACGAGGAACTCGCGCTGGAACCGGACGATGCTGGTCACCACCTTGTGGATGATCTTTTGCCGCTGGTGGACCGACTTGATGAGCCACAGCGCCGACCTGAACTTTTCCTTGACGTAGGCTCGCGTCTCGGCGGAGTTGTTGCTGTTCTTGTGCATCATTCGATGGTAGACCGGGCTGATGCGATGCTGGGGCATGCCGTCCTCATTCAAGACGGCCACGTACTCGTCCTCGACTTTCTTGATCGATACGTCGGGTATCACGTACTGGGACGGGACCGGATTCAGGCGGCTCCCTGGCTTGGGGTCGAGTCGCTTCAGGATCTCCATGTGTTCCTTTAGCGCCTCGATCGGCATGTCCATCCGGCGCGAGAGCTCCGGTCATTGGTGGTTCTGGAGAAGCTTGAGGTGCTCGCGTACGATCGTCTCGCTCGGTGTCCCCTCGAGCCCAAGATGTCTAATCTGCAGCAGGAGACACTCCTGGACATCCCGCGCCGCGACGCCGACTGGGGCGAATGTCTGCACGAGCTCGAGCTCGACTTCGGCCGGCGGCCACTCCCCCATCGCGGCAATCTCGTCGATCGACGCCACCAGATATCCGTCGTCGTCGAGGTTGCCGATGATTGCCCCGCCGGTCTCTCGTAGGAGCTCGTCGTTCGTCCGCAAGAGGAGCTGCCAGAGGAGGTTGGTCGGAGAGCGAGGTGGTGGTCGACAACGTGTTCTCGAACGGCGGCAGCTCTTTTCTCGGTCGTGGCGCGTGGGCGATACCCCGAGTCGAGATACTCGCCAAAGAAATACTCGTAGTCGGCGTCGTCCCACGTGTCCTGTCGATCGGTCGTCGTCGGCGGCTCCGGATCAGCCTTGTCCACTTGGGCCGCGAGGGGGTTCTCGACGACCTCCTGATTCAGCATGTCGACGAGCTCCAGCGTCGACATCGGTAACAGCTTGATCGCCTGCTGCAGGGACGGCGTCAGAATGAGCTTATGCGACAGTCGAACTTCGAGCCTCTGCGTAATCGCCATTGGTGCCAGGTTTGCCCACGTCCTACTTCGATTCTAATCCAAACGAAAATCGGCGCCCAGGTAGATACGTTTTACCGCCTCGTCACTCGCCAGTTCGGCCGGTGTTCCACTCTTGAACACTTCCCCATCATGCACGATATACGTGCGGTCGGTGATCTTGAGTGTCTCGCGCACGTTGTGGTCGGTGATCAATACGCCTATTCCCCGTTCTTTTAGGTGGAAGATGATGGTTTGGATGTCGGTCACCGCGATCGGATCAATGCCCGCGAACGGTTCATCCAGCAGGATGAACGACGGCGCCATCACGAGCGCCCTGGTGATCTCGACACGCCGGCGTTCACCCCCAGAGAGCGAGTGCGCTCGCGACTTCGCGAGCGGCGTAAGGTTGAGCTCGGCCAGAAGCTCCTTGACTCGTTTCTGCCGAGCCGCGCGGTCGAGCTTCAGTGTCTCGAGAATCGCCAAGATATTCTGCTCGACCGTCAAGCCCCGAAACACCGACGGTTCTTGCGGAAGGTAGCCAATGCCCTTTCGGGCTCGGACGTACATCGGATCATCGGTGACGTCCTGGCCATCGAGCAGCACCCGTCCAGAATCCGGGGCAGTCAACCCGACCACCATGTAGAACGTCGTCGTCTTGCCGGCGCCGTTTGGCCCGAGCAACCCCACCACTTCCCCCGACCGCACATCGAGGCTCACAGTTCGAACCACGGTGCGCCCGCCGTACGATTTGGTAAGGTCGGAGGTCTTGAGGGTGGCCATTAGGGGACGTCGGCCTGCTGAATCTCTTCGTCCTGAACTTCGTCGAGGCAGACGCCGTTCGTCGACTCTGTCCGCACCTCGGACTGTCCGTCGATCGAGACCGCTTCGGCCGTGATGAAGAAGGTCATGGTGCGGCCGGTCGTCTCGCGGCACTCCTCGTCGACCTCCTCGACGATGCGCACCGGGTCGCCACTCATCTCGTAGCGACCATCGGCATCGTAGTAGGTGAGCGTCTCACCAATGACACGTCGGCTCTCGAGCTCGAGCGTCACGTCGCCAACGGCGACGATGCGATCGAGCGTGCGCGCATCCTGGTGCAAAATGACATCGATCGTGTCGGCTTCGAGCGTAAACCGGTCGCCGATCAGTTCGGCGGCCGTCGTATACGTGGCGCGTCGTAGCGCATCATCGTAGAAGAACGACTCGCTCTGTCCCCGTGACGTCGTTTCGATTTGCTCTCCGGTCTCGTCGTCGGTTTGCAGGATGATCATCCGGGTGCGGACGGCGCCTTCGGCCGTTACGTTCCCTGTTGCCTCGTCAAGAATGAGCGTCTCGCCGCGAAACTCGGTCGCGTCTTGCCATAGTCGCGCTGTGTCCGAGTAGGTGGCGAGCGCGAGGTCGGCGTCGTAACCAAACCTGCCGGCCGTCACATAGATCGGCGGCCCCTCGGCCAACAGTTGCGGCCGTTTCACTGCGAGCACCGCGCTCCCATCGGCGTCCGCCGGCGCCGACGTCAGAACGCTCTCCATCTGGCCGGTGGCCTCGAGGTCTGGGCCCTCGAAGTGGACGACGATCGTCTCGGCCTGAATCGATCCACGGCGGTCATCCACCCGTGGGTTTTGTCCGGCCGCCCCGACCGTGATCAAGGTAAACGTCTCCTCGTCGACGTCGTAGGTCGCCTGGTCGGCCTGTCCCGTGATGTCGCCAGTCGCCAACTCGACGCTCCCGATGAAGTTGGCGGCATGCATGCCGGCGAAGTCGGCGTCGAGCGTGGCATCGAGGCGCCGCGCCCGGATCACGCGTTCGTCGGTCAGGACGCCTCCATCATCGAGCCGGGACTCTCGATACTCGACACCGTCGTCGAACCGCGCCTCGAGCAGCGGGCCAAGGTCGGCGTCCCTATCGATGGTCGCCGCCACCCGCCCGCCCATCGCCTCCGGTGTCCCGACCTCGAGCGATGCGGACGCGATGCGCTGGCGGACGCCGTCGCCCGGCGGCAGCTCGACCACCACATCGTCGCGCGCTCGTATTACGTCGAACCCGGTGCCGGCTACGGTGAGCCGGACCTCCATCGAGCGACTGTCGATCGTAGCGCCGGCGGCCGTCGCGTCGCCGAAGAGCTCGACGCGGGCGCCATTGGCCAGCTCGACCTGCTCTGGCGCCTCCGCGCCGTAGGTCACGTTGATCTCCGGCGCCGACATCGAGCGCAGCTGTCCCGGTGTTTCATCGTGACCAAAGACATGGGCGTCACCGATGAGCTCCACCGTTTCCAGCCGCGCGTCGTCGGCGTCGAACGCGGTCCGCGCTTCCATCGCCTCCATCCGCTGCGCTCCCGCGTCAACGACGACCTCATCCTCGAAGCGCATGTATCCTTCCCGCTGCGCGACGACCGCTGCCCGTGACGTGATGCGGGTCTGCGGTTCGCCGTCGTCTCCCTCACGACTGAGCTCGACCACGGCGCCCGGCTCGAGGTAGAGCAAATCGCCTCGTCGGTCATACCGTGCGGTGCCCGCGCTCGCGTGCATCCAAGTTCGCCAAAACTCAGACGGTGCCGGCATGACGACGATCCCTTCCTCGTCGACATACGACGCCTCCGCCGTCGTTCCAACCAGTCCGTCTCCCGACTCGAACCGTACGTCGCCCACGATGTGCAGCGAGCCAGCCTCCTTGAGCATCGTCGCTTCGTCTCCGCCGAGCCGAAACTCAAGCCGCTCTTCGCGCGCCGGGACGAACACGTCAACGTTGCCGATCCATCTGACACTCCCGTCGGAGTATGTGAGCTGCCGCTCGGCTGAGACCCGAAGGTTCTCCTCGGAGGCGTCCTGCTGCACGATGCGTGCGCCACGACTCTGTGTGACGGCCTCGGGGTCGGCGCGGACGACCCCGCTCGCGACCGCGGGCGGGGTGCGGTCCCGGATCCCAATCACCACCGCGATTCCAAACGCGATGACGAACGTCGCCAAACCGATGCGCGCCGGACGTTGCCACAGAGCCACGGTTTTACAATTACTCCTTGCGACAGTGAGGCCAACGCGGCCTGTCTTCAACTCTAGCGGGCTTCGATCGCGTCAGCAACGGTCAGCTGAAGGGACGTGCTGCCCTGATAGGTATTTTCGGTCAGCGAATAGGCGAGGTTCAGTCCCATGCGATGGTCGGTGAACGTGGCGGCCCGCTCGGCCGCCCGCCAGGCGATAGCCGGAAACCGAGCCCGGCCCTGTCGAACCGTCATTCGGAGGTGGCTCTTCTTGAGTGTGTGCGGCCCGTCGACGACCTCGACGGGCGCGGCATGAAAAACCGGCCGGGGATTGCCCATCCCGAACGGTTCCATCGCGCTGAGATCGGCCAACAAGCCGCCACCGATGGCGGTAAGCGGCAGCGGGCCGTCAACCGTGAGACGGGGGACGAGATCCTCGGGACGGAGGACCTGACCGGCGTGCTCGGCAAAGCGAACACGGAATTCCTTGAGGCGCGCCGTCTCAAGCACGAGACCGGCCGCTTGCCGGTGGCCGCCAAACCGGGTCAGCAGGTCGGCGCAGCGTTCGAGCGCGCCAAGGAGATCGAAGCCTGGAATGCTCCGCCCAGACCCATGCGCCTGTTCACCGTCGATGGAGAGCACGATGGCCGGCCGCGCGAAACGGTCGACGAGCTTTGAGGCGACGATTCCGATCACGCCACGATGCCATCCCTCACCCCAGACCACGAGACCGCTCCCGGCGCCGATCTCGGGATCGCGTTCGATGACGCGCCTGGCCTCGGCCACCACCGTCGCCTCCTCATCGCGCCGTCGCGTATTCTCCGCGTCAAGTTGTGCGGCCAGCTCACGCGCCTCGGATTCAGACCCACGGTCGGTCGCCAGCAATAACCGCGTGGCGAGGTCGGGTGAGCTCATCCGTCCCGCGGCATTGATCCGCGGCGCCACCCGGAACGTCACGTCCTCGCTCCCGACGCGCTGGCCGGCCACGCCGCTCGCCTCGAGCAGCGCCTGGAGGCCGACGGTGTGCCCACCGGCAGAAAGCCGATCGAGTCCCACTTTCGAGATGACGCGATTTTCGCCCCGGAGCGGCACCACATCGGCCAACGTCCCGATCGCGGCGAGCTTGAGGAACCCCGGCAGCCACCGTGCACGATCCGCGCGGATGCACAGGGCTTGCACGAGCTTGAACGCGACCCCCACGCCGGCCAGATCCTTGTCTGGGTACCTGCAGTCGGACCGGCGCGGGTTGATCACCGCCAGTGCCGGCGGCAGCGTGGTGTCGGGCTCGTGATGGTCGGTGATGATCAGATCGACGCCCAGGTCACGGGCACGCTCTGCCGCCTCACGACTGCGGATGCCACAGTCGACCGAGACCACGACACGCACGCCGTCGGCATGCAGGCGGTCGATAGCGGTCGGTTGAAGTCCGTAACCGTCACGGAGACGCTCGGGAATGTAGTGCGCGACATCGGCACCCAGCAGTTCCAGCGCGCGACGCAACATCACGGTCGACGTGATGCCGTCGACGTCGTAGTCGCCGTGAACCGCAATCGCCTCGTGCCGCGTGACGGCGCCGAGCAACCGGTCAACCCCAGCGGCGAGATCGGCGAGTCGGAAGGGGTCGTGCAGCTGGTCGAGCGATGGCCGCAGAAAGCGTTCCGCCTGGGCCGGATCGGCCATGCCGCGCTGGACCAAAAGACGAGCCACCACCGGGTCGATCGACAGCGCCCGAGCGATGGTCTCCGCCGCGTGCGCGTCGCACTCGAGATAACGCCAGACGGGACGCGGTCCTACCCCCACGAGACGGCGCCCTTGCCACAGAGCTGCTCGACGTCCTCAACGAGCTGATCGGATGGTCGAATGCGCGTCCCACTCAGCGACGCCCGGACTTTCACCGCTGGTGTCTGTCCACGAAGCTCGATCTCCAGCTCCACGCGACCGTTGCCCTGATGGCGACCGAGGACTTTCGCCAATGCTTCCAGCGTCGCACGGTCGGCCGGCGGCGACGCCAAATGAATCGCCATCGCGCGCCCCATGTCGCCCAACACTGTGTCGATCGGCCGCACCCCGCTGGCCACGAGTCGCGATGACTCGTCATCCATATCGAGCTTGCCGGTCACGACAACCAGCTTGTCGACATCGAGCAGTCGGCCATACTTCCGGAACGCCTCAGGAAAGACGACCGTCTCCAGGCGACCGGCGCGGTCCTCGAGGGTGACGACCGCCATCGGGTCGCCCTTTTTCGTCCGCAGCCGGCGGCACTGGCTGATGATGCCGCCGACGGTCACCGACGCCTGAGATCCTTTGAGGGTCTCGATACTCCGAACGCCGGCCCGCTCCAGGTCGTCTCGGAATCGGTCGATCGGGTGCCCACTCAGGTAGAGACCGAGCGCTTCCTTCTCGAACGCCAGTTGCTGGCCTTCGGTCCATGGCCCGACGTCCGGCAAGCGCATCCCTATGCCATCAGGTCCCCCGGCATCCGATTCGCCAAAGAGCTCATGCTGTCCGCGGTCGCGGTCGCGTTGGCGGCGGCTGCCATGGTCGAGGGCGCCATCCACCGCGGCGAGCAACCGTGCTCGTCCACGCCGTTGGTCGACACCTTGGCCAACCTCGTCGCGAGAGCTCAGACCGATGCCGACCTGTCGTACCAACAGCGAATCGAAGGCGCCGGCCTTCACCAGGCTTTCGAGGACGCGCTTGTTCACCAGTCTGAGGTCGACCACCTCGCAGAGCTTATAGAGCGATGTCAGTCGGCCGGCATCACGACGGGTATCGAGAATCGACAGAGTGGCGTTGTCCCCGACGTTCTTCACGGCGCCGAGGCCGAATCGCACGCCGTCTGGGGTGACGGTAAACTGCAATTCGCTTTGGTTCACGTCAGGCGGCAGGATCGTCACACCCAGGTCCCGGCACTCTCCAAGATACAACGCCAACTTATCGGTGTTCTGGCTCTCGATGGTCAGCAATGCGGCCATAAAGTGGGCCGGATAGTGCGCCTTCAGATACGCGGTCTGATACGCCAGCAAGGCGTAGGCCGTCGAGTGGCTCTTGTTGAAGCCGTATCCGGCGAAGTACTCCATCAAGTTAAAGATCTTGGTCGCCTTTCGCTTTGGCACCTCACGGGCCACCGCGCCGGCGATAAACTTCTCCCGCTGCGCCTGCATGACCGACGCGTCCTTCTTGCCCATCGCCTTCCGCAGCACGTCGGCCTCTCCCATCGTGAAGCCGCCGAGGTCGCTGGCGATCCGCATGACCTGCTCTTGATACGCAATGACCCCATAGGTGTGGTTCAGGATCGGTTCGAGCTGCGGGAGCTCGTATTCGATGGCCACCTTGCCGTGCTTGCGTGCGATGAAGTCGTCGATAACCCCGCCGCGAAGCGGGCCCGGACGATAGAGCGCGTTGAGCGCGATCAGGTCGTCGAAGCGCTGCGGTCGTGCCTTGCGGAGCGTTTCACGCATCCCGGAGCTTTCGAACTGGAAGATCCCGAGGGTGTGCCCTTCGCTGAACAGCTGATAGGTCTTGGCATCGTCGAGCGGAATACTCTGGAGTCGAACGTGGTCGCCGAGCGTGTCCCGGATGTGATCCACCGCATCCTGCAGCAGGGTCAGCGTGCTTAGTCCGAGAAAGTCCATCTTAAGGAGACCGACACGCTCGACCTCCTTCATCGCCCACTGGGTCGTGATCTCGTCCTTCTGACTCTTGTAGAGCGGCGCAAACTCGGTGATCGCCTCCGGCGCGATGACGACGCCCGCGGCGTGCACCGACGCGTGTCGGGTGACCCCTTCGAGGCGGCGCGCGACATCCAGCAGTTCCTTGACCTGAGCATCCGTTTGCTGCATTTCCTTGAGTTGCGTACTCTCTTCGAGCGCCTTGTCCAACGTCATATCGAGCGTCGGCGGAATCTGTTTCGCTACGCGGTCCACGTCGGCGTAGGACATCCCGAGTGTCCGACCGACATCGCGCACGACCGCGCGCGCCTTCATCCTGCCGAAGGTGATGATCTGCGCGACGTTCTCCCGACCGTACTTGCGGGTGACGTATTCGATGACTTCGCCGCGACGCCGCTCACAGAAGTCGATGTCGATATCTGGAAGGGACACACGCTCGGGATTGAGGAAACGCTCGAAGATCAGGTCGAACTCGAGAGGGTCGACATCGGTAACCTGCAGGCAATAGGCGACGAGGCTGCCCGCGGCCGACCCACGGCCCGGCCCAACTGGAATGGCGTGCTCGCGCGCATACCGAATGAAGTCCCAGACGATGAGAAAGTAGCCGGAATACCCCATCTGCTGGATCATCTGGACCTCATAATCCAGACGCTGCGCGTATTCCGACAGCTCGTGCGTGAGCTCGCCGCGGGCTGCCAGTTCCCGCAGCCGCCGCCGGCGGTCGGCAAAACCCTCACGGACGACATGGGCAAAGTACTCGTCGAGAGTAAACGGTTCCGGAACCTCGAAGTTCGGGAGGTGATGCGTCGTGTCCGAGAGGTCGAGCTCACAGCGCTCCGCGATGGCAACCGTGTTCTGCAGCGCCTCGGGACAATCACCGAAGATCTGCGTCATTTCGGCGGGTGTTTTCAGATAGAACTGGTCGCCGTGATACCGCAGCCGGTTCGCATCGTTGACGTTCTTCCCGGTACCAATACACAGAAGAATGTCGTGGGGATGGTGGTCGGCCTGACGAAGATAGTGCACGTCATTGGTACAGACGAGCGGCATGCCGAGGTCTGCCGCAATCGGCTGCAGCCCGCGGTTGACGACCTTCTGGTCGTCGATTCCCTGGTACTGCATCTCGAGAAAGAAATTGCCGTCGCCCAGGATGTCGCGAAACGACGCCGCGGCTTCCCTCGCGTGCGTCGCCTGCTCGCGGCGCAGATGCGTGGCGACTTCTCCCTTGAGGCAGCTGCTCAGGCCGACCAGACCAGCCGCGTGTGTGGCCAGCAAATCCTTGTCAATGCGCGGCTTGTAATAGAACCCTTCGGTGTATCCGGCCGAGACCAATTTAATGAGGTTGTGATAGCCGGTGTCATTGGTCGCCAAGAGGACGAGGTGATTCGCCGTCTCGCCCGGTACGCCGCTCTTGGTCAGGCGACTGCCGTTGGCAACATAGACCTCGCATCCGATTATCGGCTTGATGCCGCGCTTGCGCGCTTCGTCGTGGAACGCGATGGCCGAGAACAGATTTCCGTGCTCGGTGACCGCCACGGCCGGCATCTCCAACGCCGAGACCTGGTCGAGCATTTCCTCGATCCGACACGCGCCATCCAGGAGCGAATACTCGGTATGCAGGTGGAGATGAACGAAGTCCGCCATCACTCCCACTCAATGGTCGACGGTGGCTTGGAGCTGATGTCGTAGACCACCCGATTGATGCCGTGCACCTCGTTGACAATACGCGATGACATCACCGCGAGCAGATCATGCGGGAGTCGCGCCCAATCGGCGGTCATGCCGTCGCGACTCTCGACCGCCCGAATGGCGAGCGTGTATTCGTACGTGCGCTCGTCGCCCATGACGCCAACGCTTTGCACCGGCAGCAAGACCGCAAACGATTGCCAGAGTCGGCGATAAAGGCCGGCACGTCGAATCTCCTCCGCGACGACGGCGTCGGCACGCTGGAGGAGCTCGAGCCGGTCCACCGTCACCTCACCCAAGATCCGAACGGCGAGACCAGGCCCCGGAAACGGCTGGCGCCACACGAAGTCGTCTTCGAGACCAAGCTCTTGCCCCAAGAGCCGCACCTCATCCTTAAACAACTCTCGAAGCGGCTCCACCAGCGTGAACCGCAGCTGCTCCGGTAATCCTCCCACATTGTGGTGGCTCTTGATGGCGGCTGACGGTCCGACCACCGAGACGCTTTCGATGACGTCGGGATACAACGTGCCTTGGGCCAAGAAGTCGAACGTGCCGATACGCGCCGCGGCGCTCTCGAAGACGTCGATGAAGGTGCGACCGATGATCTTCCGTTTCTGCTCGGGGTCCCTCACGCCGTCGAGCGCCTCGAGGAACACGCGCGAGGCATCCTCGAACACCACCGGCAACTGCATGCGCTCAACGAAGCGCTCCTTCACCTGCGCCCCTTCGTTGAGACGAAGCAGGCCATTGTCGACGAAGATACAGGTCAGTCGATCGCCGACGGCGCGGTGGATGAGAACCGCCGCCACCGTAGAGTCGACCCCGCCGCTCACTCCACACACCACCCGGCCGGTCGGTCCGACCAGGTCGCGGATACGGGTCGTCGCCTCCTCCACGAACGACGCCATCGTCCAGTCCCGCTGGCAGTCGCAGATGGCCACGAAATTTTCAAACATCCGCTCACCGTGGTCGGTATGCGCCACTTCCGGATGAAACAGCAACGCATACAACTGGCGCGGGTGGTGGTCCATGGCCGCGACCGGGGCGTTGGCACTCGTCGCCAAGACCCGAAAGCCGGGCGGCGCGGCGCTGACGAAGTCTCCGTGACTCGCCCAGACGCGAAGCTCGCGGGGGACGTCACGCAACAACCTGTCACCGTCAGCTTCCGTCAGGGTCACGGTGGCGTGCCCGTACTCCCGATCGGGTGCCCGACTGACGGCGCCCCCGAGTGCGTCGGTCATCGCCTGCATGCCGTAGCAGATACCGAGCACCGGGACCCCGCATTCGAAGACTCCCGCGTCGCATCGCGGCGCACCCGGATCGGACAGGCTTGACGGCCCACCCGACAGAATGACGCCAACCGCGTGTTTCGCGCGAATCTCCTCGGCCGTCGTACTGAAAGGGACAATCTCCGAGTAGACCGACAACTCGCGGAGACGCCTGGCGATGAGTTGTGTGTACTGGGATCCGAAGTCGAGAACGAGAATCGTCTGATGGGTCACGCGCGCACGAGGTTGCTCCTCTATTATAGCGAGGTGACCGTGCGTCACACCACACGAAGTTCGGAGAGAGTCATCGTCGCCGTCGTGTGGCTGCTCCTCGTGGTCGTCTCGCCCGCCCTGGCGCAAGACGCCGCTATCGGACCCTCTCCGGTGCTCCCGGTCGACGTCGCGTGGGAGCTCGATCTCGAACAGGGGCTGACCCACGCGCCAGGCTTCGACGACACGCGCGTCTACATTCCTCTACGCGATGGGACGTTGCTCGCACTTCTTCTGCGCACCGGTCAACACGTGTGGGCGCGCCACCGGCCGGTTGACCAGGCACCGGTGGCCGGCGACGGTCTCCTCGTCCTCAGCGCCGGCCAGCAGCTGATTGGCATCCGCGCCGGTGACGGTCGGCTGCTCTGGACACACCGACTCGACGCGCCGATCACCGCCCCGCTGCTCTGGACCGGTGGTTGGCTCATCGTCGCGCTCGAGGATGGCGCGCTCGTGGTCTTTCGCGGTGTCGATGGCGTCGAGATGTGGAGGCGCGACCTCGGCTCGACGGTGGCGGTCAGGCCGACGATCGCCGGGGGCCGGGTCTATGCGTCCCTGAGCGACGGACGGGTGACCGTGCACGAGCTGAGCACCGGCGTCCTCGCCTGGGAACGGCAGCTCACAGGGACGCCGCAACACATCCTTCCGCTCGACGCGGTGTTTGTCGGGTCGACAGACAACTTCTTCTACCGGTTGTCATTGACTGATGGCCGGGAGGAGTGGTATTCGCGCACCGGCGGCGACATCATCGGTGCGCCCGCCGTCGACGAGGAGCGCGTGTACTTCGCCTCACTCGACAATATCTTGCGTGCGCTCGACCGGCGCAGCGGCGTGCAGCAGTGGCGCCAACCTCTTGACGGGAGACCGTCGACCGGTCCGATTCGCTTCGAGTCCGCACTGGTCGTGGCTGGTCTGTCACCGACGATTCAGCTGTTCGACACCGAAACTGGACTACCCGCTGGTCGCTTCATCGCGCCGGATGAGCTGGCCGCGCCTCCGCATCTCGTTCCACCGCCAGACGACGAGGCGCCTCGGATGGCATTGTTGGTCACGGGTGACGGCGACGTGATGGCGCTCACGACGGCCAGCGGCCCTCCTCGGCTCGACTCTCGCTTTCCACCGCACCCACTGCTGCCGTACCCCGACCGGTTGGCGCTCGACGATATCGCTGCGTGGTACACGCTCGCGCCACCGCCGCCACCGCCGGTCGCGCACGCACGGCGCTTCACCGTCCAGGTGGCGATCTTTGACAGCATCACCCGGGCCGAACAGTTGGCGCAGCAGCTGCGCGATGACGGCTACCCAGCCTTTGTCCTGACCGGTCGGAGAACCCGCGTCGGGCGGTTGCACCGCGTGCGTATCGGTCGAGCGCTCGGACATGGCGACGCGGCTCGGCTCATCGGTCGTCTCGCGGCCGATGGGCCGGTCGACGCTCGCATTCTCAACGTCGATAGGTGACACCGGCCCTGCGTGATGAGTAGCGGGAGCACGGCCGCACGACGGCGGCGTCCTCGAACGCGCGCAGGCCGTCCCCACCCGAGCACATGCGCCGGGCGCAAGACCACGCCACCCGTCGGCATCGGATTTGCGCGAACCTCTCCATGACCGCCGTCCTGCCACTCTGGAGCCGCGTTCTGGTCGTCGTCGCGGTGACGGCCGCCGGCGTCGCCGCGGCCGGCCGCCTCGTCGAATTGACTCGGTACGGCGCCACATCCGACGACACGTTTGTGCGCGTCGAGCAGCACGTCCGTGAACAGTTCGATGATCTCGCGGTGACGCTCGAGCGCAGGGCAGTGGCGCTCGCCACTGACCCCGCGGTCGCCGATCGTCTGACGGCGCAGAGCAACCGCGCATCGCTCGCGGAGCTGTTTGAGTTGACCCACGCCGGTGCCGCCGAGACCTCGTCAGATTTCGCCGTGACGGTGTATGACGGCACCGCGACCGCGCGCGCCTGGTCTGGACGACCGTCGGAGCTTCCTCTCGCCCGCATCCTTGGTGACGCGACGTTCTTCATCGCCACGAGTCCGCTGGGACTCCGCCTGGTGTACGTCGAACCGATCGTGATGGAGCGCGCGGCTGGCGCCGACCCGGTCGGCCGCCAGCGACGCGTCGGATCGGTGTCGACGGAGCATCTCCTGTCGACGGCCACCGGACTCGCCGAACGCATCGGTCCGTCGCCGCTCGATTCTCCGCTCGCGCCACTCGATTTGCGTCCGTCGACTACCGCCCGTGCCCTGGCGCCAGGCCTTCGAGTATTCGCACTCGACGCACCCGATGGATCGCCTCTCGTCGATGCCGTCGTGTCGGACGGCGACCTTGCGGCTGCCCGCGCCGCGTGGCGGCGCAACGTGCGCGACGTCGCGCTCGCGATGGTCGCGCTCGTGCTCGTGCTGGCGGCGCTCCCTGCGCTCGCGCGGGCTCCGCGACAGCTCGATGGGCGGACGGCGCTCCGCACAACGGCTCTGGCCGCCGGCGAGCTCTTCGTGGCCTGTGCGTTGCTCTGGACCGCGAGCACACCGGGACCCGTACGCCCATCGCTCTTTGCGGCGGAGGCGTACACCTCGATTCGATTCCCATTTGTGCTGCGGTCACCAGCCGACGTCCTGTTGCTCGGCCTCGTGCTCACTCTCCTTGCGGCGACCGCCGCCCGCCTCGCCGATGTCGCGCGTCTCGCGTGGCGCCACCGACCACGGGACGTCACCCGCGGTACCGTTCTTTCCGCTGGGGTCGGCGCCGGCGCGGTGGTGGCGCTGATGCTGACGACGTATGCACTGCTCCTCAGGGACACGATCGCCGGCGCGCTCGTCGACGTCTTGTATCCGTCGCTCAATCCGTGGGACTCGTCGCGAATCGGACTTTTGCTCGGCCTGTTGCTCGCCGCCGCGGCGATGCAGTGGTTGGGCGCGCTCACACTCGTCACGGTGGCCGCTCGTTGGAAGCATACGCGCGTGTCGCTTCCGGCACGACTTTCGGCCTGGTCCGCGGCCGGGGTCCTCGCCGCGGCGTTGCCGCAGATCCCACCCACGCAATTTCTCGTCCTGGTCGCCGGATCGATCGCGATCGCCGGCGTCTTGCCTACGATTCGCCCGTGGTTCCGGCATGCCTCCGAGTCCGCTCGCCTGGCGACGACCTTCGCGTTCCTCATCATCCCGGCGCTACTCGCGTATCCGTTGATGGCGCATCAGGGCACCGCGGCGAAACGTCGCTTCATCGAGGAGCAGTTCGCGCCGGCGGCGGCGCGGCAACCGGATGCCCTGCTCGCCAGCCTGTCCCGCGCGCAGGCCGAGATCGATTCCCTCATCGCGACGATGGCGCTCCCGCTCGACGCGTCCGATGGCGACGTGGGTCGGCCGACCCCTGACGCGGCGTTCGCGATCTGGCGTGACACCGAGTTGGCGCGGCTTCGCTTGACCTCCGCGATCGAGTTGTATGGTCCCGATCGCGAGCTCATCAGCCGGTTTGCTCTCAACTTTCCGGAGTATGCGGCGACGACCCAGGCATTCGAAGCGACCACATGCGCGTGGGACGTGTACGGCGAAGTCTCGCCGTTCGGCTCGCAGGAGCGACGGATTCTTCACGCGGAACGGGGTATCTGCGTCGACGGCCAGGACGGCGCCGTCTGGGGGAGGGTCGTCGTTCACGTGCCGCTCGACTACCGCGCGTTACCATTCGTGCCATCCCAGAGTCCGTACTACGAGGCCCTGCGACCGCAGCCGACGCTCTCCGAGCCGGGTCGCATCGGCGCGGACGTCGACGTCGCGATCTACGGATGGGGGCTCAGCCCGCTGTTCACGGCCGGCAGCGGGGCGTGGGCGATTGATACGCCGCTGTTCGACCGAATCTACTCATCCCGTGACCCGTTCTGGACCACGCTCCAATCGACCACTCGGACATCGGACGTCTACTTCTCAAACAACCGGGCCGGCATCTACGCCCTCGGGATTCCGGTCCTGACGTTGTTCGACCATCTGGTCCGCCTCGCCGAGATCGTAGCGCTCGTCGGCATTGGATTCCTCTGCTGGATTCTCGTGCTGATGGCGGCGGGACCGTTTGCCCGCAACCGCTACCGGTTCGGTCGCGAATTGCTGCGCGAGCTTCGCACCAGTTTCTACCGCCGTCTGTTCCTCGCCTTCGTGGCGGTCTCGGTCGTGCCAGTGCTTGTCCTCGCCGTGGTCATTCGGAACTATTCGACGGCGCAAATGCGGAGCGATGCGGAAGCCGGTGCGGTTCGCACGGCGGTCATTGCGCAACGGGTGATCGCCGAGCTGCGTGAGGCCGCTGATGCGCCGGCGTCGCTCATCACTGACGACCTGCTCGTCTTCGTGAGCCAGGTGATCGACCAGAACGTGAACATCTTCGAAGGCTCGCGTCTCATCGCCACAAGCGAACGCGATCTCTTTGCGTCCGGTTTGTTGCCAACGCGTACGCCCGACGCGGTCTACGAGGCGATCGCGTTGTCCCAGGCCCCGAGCTTCGTCACCGAAGACGCCATAGGCCCACAGACCTACCTCGTCGCCGCGGCTCCCCTCCCTTCAGCCGGCGCCGACGCGATTCTGACCGTCCCGCTGGCATCGCGCCAGCGCGAGATCGAGCGACAGATCAACGAACTCGATCGCGGCATTCTCCTCGGCGTGACGCTGCTCATTCTGCTCGGGGCGGCCAGCGGCTACTACATCGCCGAACGGATCGCGGATCCTGTCCAACGCCTCACGCGAGCCACGCGACGGATCGCGCGCGGCGATTTCGACGCGCGAGTCATGACGCGCGCCGCTGACGAGCTCGAGCGGCTGGTGGCCGCCTTTAATCGAATGGCGGAAGATCTCAAAGAGCAGCGTCAACAGCTCGAGCACACGAACCGCCTCGAGGCGTGGGCCGAAATGGCGCGGCAGGTGGCGCACGAAATCAAGAATCCGTTGACGCCGGTCCAGCTATCCGCCGAACATTTACTGCGTGTCCACCGCGACCATGGTGAGCCGCTCGGTCCGGTGCTGCAAGAGTGTGTCGACTCGATTCTCAAGCAGGTGCGGATTCTCCGGCAGATTTCGTCGGAGTTCTCCAGCTACGCGTCGTCGCCGCCAGTCGCCCGACTGCAGACGGCGTTAGCCGAGGTCGTCAACGACGTGCTCGAGTCGTATCGCATTGGTCTTGATGAGCGCATTCGATTGACGGTCGACTTGTCGAGCTCGCTGCCGACGCTGCTCATCGATCGCACCCTCGTCGGCCGTGCGTTGACCAACATCGTCGAGAATGCTCTCCACGCCATGCCGGGGGACGGCACGCTCACCGTGACGGCGCGCGCGCGCGACCAGCACGTCGAACTCGTCGTTCAGGACACCGGCGTCGGCCTCGACGAGGTGACCCTCGCGCGCATCTTCGAGCCGTATTTCTCGACAAAAGTCAGCGGGACCGGGCTCGGCATGGCCATCGCCAAACGGAACGTCGAGCTGAACGACGGCACCATCAGCGTTGAGAGCACGAAAGGAGTGGGCACCGTCATCACGCTCCGCTTTCCAGCGAACGACGATGGTGAAGCCCGGGGGGCCGCAGGCCCCATCTGAATCAGGACGCCGATCGTTCGGCGTCGGACCCGGCCGACTCGACGTGACGGGGTCGGCGCCATCCACGGCTCCACGCGGCCCCGACGAGGCCTGAGGCGAGATACGCGTATGCCATCACCACGAGGACAATCTGTGGCTGTGCCACGATAGCGGCGATCACCGCCGCAATGACGAGGGGGGTGGAATAGGAGCGACGACGGCCTGGAATCAACGCACTGAAGCTCCGAAAACGGAGCCGACTCACCATCAACACCGCCGGCAGGAGTACGATCGCAAGCGCGCCGAACGCCGCCGCCGGCTCGGCCAACCCTCCCGGTACCGCGAACACGGTAGCCGCCGGCACGCCCGCCGCCGCCGGACTCGGGAGTCCAACGAAGTAGCGCTTGTCGCCTTCCGTGCCCTGGATGTTGAACCGGGCCAGTCTGACGGCGACCGCCGTCAACCACAGAAAGGCGACGGCCCAGCCGAGTCGCCCAAGCGGCTCCAGGCCCCACGCAAACACGAGCGTCGCCGGCGCCACGCCAAACGACACGATATCCGCGAGTGAATCGAACTCCACCCCAAAGTCGCTCGTGGCGCCCGTGGCCCGCGCAATGCGACCATCCAGGAGGTCCAGGACCATCGCGAACCCGACGAACGGAGCCGCCGTCACGAAGTCCCCACGCATCGCATAGACGATGCACGCCCAGCCGCAGAACATATTCGCGACGGTGAACATGCTCGGCAACAAGAAGACGCCGCGTCGGGCCCGGCGTGGCCGCGGCGTCGGACGTCGGAACATCGACAGCACCTTGCTCATGGTTTACTCGCCAACCGGGCGATCACGGTTTCTCCCCCCCGAACGCCCTCCCCGACAGTCACCTGGACCACCGCCGATCGCGGGAGGAACACATCCATCCGGGAACCGAACTTCATAATACCGAACCGCTGCCCTCGTGCCACCTCCATGCCGGGCGTGACTCGGCAGACCAC
Organism: Vicinamibacterales bacterium; assembly: GCA_963662965.1. Lineage (GTDB taxonomy): Bacteria > Acidobacteriota > Vicinamibacteria > Vicinamibacterales > UBA8438 > DTWD01. Next base: position 4,636,676 of record OY759970.1, read on the forward strand.
TCGCCGGGCGAGGAGGCCAACCACCTGTCGGAACACCACGAGCTGGCCTCCGTGGTCGACCCGCACCTCCGCCCGCTCGTTGTCCGCTGCCGACCGCCGGTCGTAGGCCGGGAGGAACCGTCCCCGCCTGTAGTCCACGTCGACCACACGCCCGCCCACCGGCGTCCGGTTGACATGAACGTCGAGCGGGGAAAGAAAAATGCTGATTTGGAGCCACTCGCCCTCGGGGGCTACGGACGCCTCGGCATCGCCCGCGTGCAGAACCCGTCCGTCGGCAGGCGCGAGCACCGCGTCATCACCGATCCCCGCTGGTTCGTCTCGTTCCGGGTCGCGAAAAAAGAGCGCCAGGGCACCGCCCAGGACGAAGAGCGCTCCGGCGCCCCACCACATGCCGAGTACGGCCAGGAGTCCGGCTCCAACGACTGGGTACAAGACGAAGGGAAGGCCGTCTCGATCCATGATCTAGTGTCCTCCGCACGCAGGACACTCGCTACGATGGGGACGGCCGCGGCGCAGGTGGTCCAGTTTCTCCCTAGCCTTCGAACGCGGGGGTGTTCTCGCTCAGGGACGGCGTCAGATGGCGGCGCAGAATGTGCTCCATCTGATCCTTGAGCTGAAGCTTCTTTTTCTTCAGTGTGGCCTTTTCGAACTCGTCGTCGCCGGATGGATACGGATTACCGAGCAGCTCACGAAGTCGCGATTCAAGTGCTTGATGCTGCCCTGCCAGACGACGATACTCGTCGTCCTGCTGCAGCAACACGTCGCGTACATGCTGCTCACGTTTCATGCTCCCTCCTGCGGTTTTTCTTTGGGATGGGTCGCGGCAGGCCGGGATGGCCTCATGGCAGTCGCAACCTATCACACGCCCAGATCGGTTTCAAGCTGCCGCCAGAGGATGACCGCGTCCTCGGTTGGCGATGTGTAGTACGTGTGCCGGACCCCCGCCCTGCGGAACCCTGCCGCCGCGTACATACGCCGCGCGATGTCATTCGACCGGCGCACTTCCAGCGTGGCACGTCTTGCTCCACGCTGGACGCCGACCTCGCAGGCGCGGGCGAGCAGCGCGCGCGCGACTCCCTGGCGCCGCCACCCCGGAAGTACGGCGAGGTTCTTGATGTGCAACTCGTCGTGCATTACCCAGACGGAGCAGTAGCCGACCGCGTCATCGTCCTCCGCGGAGAGCCACGCGGCGAAGAGAAAGGAGCGGTCGGGCTGACGCAACTGCCCCTCAAACATCTCGCGGGTCCACGGGTTGATGAACGCGACGTCGTCAATGGCCATGACCACGTCGAGCGCGGTCGGGTCGACGATGCGCGTGATTCGCCACCCATGCTCCGTGTTCATCGTGAAGAAGAGCCCGCCGTTGAACGCGATCGGCGTTCGCGGGCCAACACGGCGTCGGGACGTCTGACGTACAGCGGCTGGACGGCGTGGGGCACGACCGACTCGCACCTCGGGTCGGCCGCCATGCGAGCGATCGTCGGCGCCAACGGCGGGAGGGCGGTCTCCAGCTCAGCCTCCGGGCCCAACCGCGTCTCGAGCTCCCCACGCGCGCTGGCCACGCCGTTCCCAATCACGCCGACGCGGTGCTCCGACAGCTGGTCCGCCCACGCATCGAGGATGTCCGTCGCTGACCCGACACGCGGCCCATGCAGGCACTCGACGGCGTCGACGCCAGCCCGCGCGTAGAGCGCGGCGAACACATCATCCCGCTGTCCGTCCATCCACACCAGAATGCGTTCGATACGCGACGACGCGCCACGTTGGCTTCTCACCACCGCGTCGAGGGTTGATACCGGAGCCACAAGCCGACCGTGCACGAGGGCCAGTGCCTGCACCGTCGCGATTCCGACGCGCAGGCTCGTAAACGAGCCAGGGCCCACGGCGACGGCGAAGCGATCAATATCGGCGAACGTCAGACCGGCGCCGGCCACGAGCGCGGCCAGGTCTCCCGGCAAGCGCTCGCCGTGCGTGCGGGCCGCATCGCCCGACGCCGTCGCGACGACGGAGTCACCGCGCGCCAGCGCCAGGCTTCCGTCGCGCGTGCTCGTATCGAGTGCCAAGATCACCATCAGTGCGGACCGCCGGCTCCGTCTCGCATGCGATGCTACCATCGGGCACGATGTCGCCCTCCCCGGACGCGCTTGCTGCCGCCGAAAAGAGCGCGACGCCGGCGATGCGGCAATACTTCGACGCCAAGCGCCAGTACCCCGATACGCTCGTCTTCTTTCGGATGGGTGACTTCTACGAGATGTTCTATGACGACGCGGTTACCGCCGCGCGCGCCCTCGAGCTCGCGCTGACATCACGGTCGAAGGACAGCAGCGGTTCGGCGATCCCGATGTGCGGCGTCCCGCATCACGCCGTAGAAGGCTACCTCGTTCGTCTAGTTAAACAGGGTTTTCGCGTGGCGCTCTGCGAGCAGGTCGAAGACCCCAAGAAGGCCAAAGGCCTTGTGCGGCGAGAGGTCGTCCGGGTGGTGTCGCCGGGCACGCTCACCGACGCCAACTATCTCGAAGCCCGCGAGCCGGCGTTCCTGATGGCGCTCGCCCCGGTGGGCGGGACGGAAGGACCGACGATCGGCGTCGCGACCGCCGACCTGTCCACGGGCGAGTTCCGCGTGACCGAACATACGGGGGCCGACCGCGCGAGCGCCGTGGCCGATGAGTTGACCTCGGTACGACCGCGCGAGTTGTTGCTCCCGTCGGATTTTGATGCGTCTTCCATCCCCGGTCTCGTCGAGACCGCCGTTCCCATCACCGCCGCCGAGCCGTGGACGTTTGGGCTCGACCATGCCACCCGCACGCTCACCGAACAGCTCGGGACGGCATCGCTCGACGGCTTTGGTCTCGACGCGAGTCACCATGCGGCGGCCATCGCGGCCGCCGGCGCGCTCATGCAATACCTGCGCGATACGCAGAAGGCCGACCTCGTACACTTTCGGACCCTCGACTTCCGTACCCGGGCCGACTTCCTGATCGTCGATCCGGCCACGTTCAAACATCTGGAGATCCTCGAAGGCGTCGACGGCGACCGTGCAGGCTCGTTGATTGCCGAGCTTGATGCGACGAGCACTCCGATGGGGGGACGCTTGTTGCGTGCGTGGCTGCTACGCCCGCTGGCGCGGAGCGAGCCGATTCTCGACCGACTGGACGCCGTCGAGGAACTCGCCTTCGAGAACACGACTCGGTCCAAGCTGCGCGACGTCCTCTCCGGCGTCTACGACCTCGAACGGCTGGTGGCGAGGGTGGTCCTCGGCACAGCCGGACCACGCGACCTGGTGACGCTCGCGGCGTCCGTCGGCGTCATTCCGTCGGTTCGTGCGCTCGGAGCGGAGCTGCGGGCGCCGCTCGTTCGGTCACTCGTCGACGGACTCGACGACGTCCGCGACGTGCGCGACGAGATTCGGACGACGCTGGTCGACGAACCGCCGGCCCTGGTCCGCGACGGCGGGGCGATTCGAGACGGGGTCGACGGCGAACTGGACGCACTCCGCGCCATCAGTCGCGATGCCAAGCACGCCATTGCCGCGATGGAGACCGCGGAGCGAGAGCGCACCGGTATTTCGTCACTCAAGGTGCGGTTCAATCGAGTCTTTGGCTATTACATCGAAGTCTCGAAATCGAACCTGCACGCCGTCCCGGATGATTACCACCGGAAGCAAACGATCGCGAACGGCGAGCGCTTCATCACGCCGGTTCTTAAGGACTACGAGAGAAAGGCGCTCGGTGCCGACGAACGCATCCTCGAACGCGAGCAGGAGCGGTTCGACGTGCTACGCGAACAGGTCGTTGGTAGTGCGGAGCGGATCCAAAGATCGGCGCGCGCGCTTGGGGTACTCGACGTCCTCGCCTCGTTCGCGGAGACCGCCACCCGGCGCAAGTACACGAAGCCGCGCGTGCATGACGACCACGAGCTCCTGATCTCCGATGGGCGTCACCCGGTCGTGGAGCGGCGCACGGACGCGTTCGTGCCAAATGACGTGGTGCTCAACGACGCTGACCGCCAGCTCGTGCTGCTTACCGGCCCCAACATGGGCGGCAAGTCGACATACCTGCGGCAAACGGCTGTGATCGTGCTGATGGCCCACGCGGGGTCGTTCGTCCCGGCCCGCGAGGCGAAGGTGCCGCTGGTCGATCGAATCTTTGCGCGGGTCGGCGCGTCCGATAACATTGCGCGCGGTCAATCGACCTTCATGGTGGAGATGCAGGAAACTGCACGCATTTTGCACCTCGCGACTTCTCGGAGCCTCGTGTTGGTCGATGAGATTGGTCGTGGTACCGCGACATTCGACGGGTTGAGCATCGCATGGGCGGTGGCAGAGCACCTCGTGACCGACCCACGCGCTCGGCCGAAGACGCTGTTTGCCACGCACTACCACGAGCTCACAGACCTGGCCGACACCCACGGGGGCGTCGTCAACTACCATGTCGCGGCCCGCGAATGGCGAGACGACATCGTCTTTCTGCACAAGGTGGAACCGGGGCGATCTGACCGGAGCTACGGAATCCAGGTGGCCCGGCTGGCCGGCCTCCCCCCAACCACCGTCGCGAGAGCCAAGACGATTCTGGCCGGACTCGAGGGAGACGAGCTCTCCCGTGGCGGACGACCGTCGTTCAGCGGCACGACGCATTCGACCGGCGGACAACTCGGCTTGTTTCAGGGGCCGCCCACTCGCGACGACCGCCTGGCGACGCGTCTCGCCGACATCGACGTGGAGCGAATGACCCCGATCGATGCGCTCGCACTCTTGGCCGACCTCAAACGCGAACTTGACGACTGATCGCCCAACCCGACGTATGCCAAAGCGCACGCCGTCCCGAAGGAAGAAACCGTTTCTCGATATCCCGATCGAGCCCGTTCAGATTGACCGCGACGTCACCGCGGACGAGCTCCTGCGCCGGATGGAGCGCATCTCCTTTCAGGGACGAAATCTTGCGGTCGCCCGTCGCATCTGGCAGCGAATGCTTTCCGACGATGTCTTGATTTTCTTTGGCGTCGCGGGAGCGCTCAGCGCGGGCGGCCTCCGGCTCGCGATCGCCAACGTCGTACGGGAACGGGCGGTCGACTGTCTCGTCTCGACCGGCGCGAATCTCTATCACGACCTCCACGAAACGCGCGGGCGTCGGCATTTCGTCGGCTCGCCCAACATTGACGACCGCGTGCTGCAGGAGGCGCACATCGACCGGGTCTACGACACGCTCGTTGACGAGGATGAGTTCGTCGACAATGACAACTGGATCGCGACGTTCGTCGCCACTCTCGAGCCGCGGCCATACACGACGCGCGAGTTCCTCTACCACCTCGGCAAACATCTCTGGGACGCCACGGGAGCGGACGGTATCCTGACCGCCGCCTATCGTGCGGGTGTTCCGATCTTCTGCCCGGCGATTGCGGATTCGTCAATCGGCATGGGGTTATCGCAGGCACGGCACATGCGTCCCGAGATCGGTCATATTGACGTCATCGGCGACATCATCGAGTCGGCCAATCTCGTCATCCACCGTCCCCGCACCGCATCGGTGGTCCTTGGCGGTGGCACGCCGAAGAACTTCATTAATCAGGCGAGCGTCCAAGCTGAGTTCTATCGTCCGGGCATCGAAGGGCACCGTTACGCGCTGCAAATCATCACCGATGTCCCGCACTTTGGCGGCGCGTCCGGTTCGACACTCGAGGAGGCTCAGAGCTGGGGGAAGGTGGCCGCCGACGCCGACCGGGTGACGGTGCACGCCGACGCCACGTTGGCATTCCCGCTACTCGCCAGCGCGCTGGCCACGTCGGCCGCGGACCTCATCTCCGCGCGGCACCCTCCCACGTTCGACCTCAGCGGCCAAGCTCTGGTCATCAATGGAACGGCGATGCCCGTCGACAGATTCAGCACGACCGACGCCACGACGGGCTAGTGGTCCGGACACTCCACTAGGAATCCGCGCGAGCCGGCGGGGCGGCAACCAGCCCTCGCGGCTGCTGCTGGGTCACGCAGTGCACCGTCCCCAGCCCCAGGATCAGGTCGCCCGCGTGGATGCCGACAACCTCGCGTGTCGGAAAGAGCTCTGCCAGGATCGACAACGCGTCGCGGTCGGCCCGGTCATTGAACGTCGGGACCAGGACCACGTCATTCGCAATGTAAAAATTGAGATAGCTCGCGGGCAGCCGTTCGCCGTCGAACGTGACGGGACGAGGCATCGGCAGTGGGATGATCTCCAGCGGCCGGCCGCGCTCACTCCGCATCGACCGGAGACGCGCCAGGTTCTCGGCGAGCGGGGCGTGATTGACGTCACGCCGATCGGGTTCGACGGCCGCGGCCACGGTGTTCGGGCCGACGAACCGGGCGACGGCGTCGACGTGCCCGTGGGTGTCGTCGCCAGCGATGCCTCGCGCGAGCCACCGGACGCCCCGTACGCCAAGGCCCTCGCGGAGCGTCCGCTCGATCGCCTCGCGGGCCAACCCGGGGTTTCGCGCTTGCACCTGTCCGAGCAAGCACTCCTCGGTGGTCAGGAGTTGGCCACGCCCGTCGACGTCGATGCTGCCTCCCTCGAGAACGACGCCCCGCCTGTCCCGCGGCCCGGTCACCCGCATGACGAATCGGCGCATCCCAAGACCGGCCGCGATCCGCCGTGGTACTGCGTTGTCGTGCCGCCAGGCCCGGTACCGCGCCCACCCGTTGAACGCCCAGTCGGTCATCGCCACCTCGCGACGCCTCGCGGAGCCACGGACGACGAAGATCGGACCGCTGTCTCGGATCCACGATCGGTCGGTCGGCATCACATACCCGTCGAGCCGATCCACGTCGACCCCGCCTCGTCGCAGGCGATGCTCCGCACGCCGGCGGACCGTGGCATCGTGATAGATGAGTGCGACCCGCTCGCCCCTCACGAGATGACGCACCATCTCGACGTAGCACCAGTCGACCGCGCTCGTCTTGACTTCCCAATCTGCGCGATTGTGCGGCCAGACGAGCCACGTCGCCTCATGCGGCTCCCATTCAGCCGGCATGCGAAAGTGCGCCTGCACCGGCGACGCGTCGGCGCCGGCCGCGCGCCCGTGGCGGGTCATTGGGTCGGTGGGTCGTCGGACGAAGACACGCGGTCGAGGTAGCGCGCCGTGATCGGGGCGTAGGTGTCGATCCGGCGGTCGCGCAAGAACGGCCAGCTGCGCCGCTGCTCCTCGATGGCACGCCGGCTGCACCGGGTCACGAGCACCTCGGGACCTTCGTCGCCCGCTTCGGCCACGACTCGTCCCTGCGGATCGCTAACAAAGGAACGTCCCCAGAACTGTAGGTCATTCTCGTCGCCGGCGGTGCGCTCGGTGCCGACACGATTCACCGCGGCCACGTAGACACCATTGGCGATGGCGTGCCCGCGCTGAACGGTCTGCCACGCGTCATGCTGCGCGTGGCCCCCGGTGCCTCGGTCCCCGGGGATCCAGCCGATCGCCGTCGGGTAGAAGAGGACCTCGGCCCCGGCCAGCGCGGTGAGTCGAGCCGCTTCCGGGTACCACTGATCCCAGCAGATCAGCACGCCGATTCGCGCGGCCTGAGTCTCGAACACGCGATAGCCCAGATCTCCAGGCGTGAAATAGAACTTCTCGAAGAACTGCGGGTCATCGGGAATGTGCGTCTTTCGGTACGTACCGCAGAGCTCGCCGCTCGTGTCGATGACCACCGCGGAATTGTGGTACAGCCCCGCGGCTCGGCGCTCGAACACCGGCACGATTATGACGACGCTGAGCTCGCGGGCGAGCGCGGCGAATCGTTTGGTCGTCGGTCCCGGGATCTCCTCCGCGAGATCAAACCGCCCGGCGTCTTCCGTCTGACAGAAGTAGGGGGTCGCGAACAGTTCCTGGAGGCAGATGATCTCTGCCGACCGTGCCGCCGCGTCGCGGACCCCCGCCTCCGCCGTGTCGTGGTTCCGGGCCACCACGTCGGAGCAGGCCATTTGCACTAACCCGATCCCGAAGTCGTCAGAGGCGAAGGGAGCCGGCGCAGCGCTCATGTGAAGATCGAGAGCCGGAGCCTATCTATCGACCGTCGAGTGTCGCGAGCTCGCGTTCGGCGTCGAACCGATAGGAAGAGGTGGGAAACTCGTCGACGACGCGGGTGAACGTGGTGACCGCTTGCGACTCTTGATCGGCGAGCCGATACGCTCGGCCCAATCGCATCAGCACCGCGTCGACCGGCACGTCTGCGTTCGTTGCCGCCGATTCCACTTCGAGCACCTGAATGGCCTGCGCATAGTCGCCGGCCGACAGGTACGCCTCGGCACGTCCGAGCCTGGCCATCCGACCGTACACGCCGTTCGCATCGAGCTCGACCACCCGGTCGTACTGCTCGCCGGCCTCACTGGTGCGACCGAGTGTGCTGAGCGCGGCAGCGGCCTGATAGCGAGCGGCAATCCCAGACTGCAAGCTGGGATAGGCCTCGGCCGCCTCGAGAAGCTTGGGCACCGCCGCCTTGAGCTTGGCCATCACCGAGGGGTAGCCCGCGGCCGGAACGTCAGCCGCCTCGCCCTCAACGGCGACCGGTGCTTCGACGATGACCATGGCGGCAGCGAATAGCTCGCTGGCGCGCGAAAAGCGCCATTGCTGCCATCCGAACACGAGCCCAACGAGCACGAGCGCCACGACCACCAGTCCTCCGGCGGCAGCAACGTTCCCGCGGCGGCCCAGCGACTCCCGCAGGTCGCCGAGCCACGACGCCAGCGGGTCTTGCTTGAGGTGATGTCGTTCTGTTCGTTTCATGACGAGAGCCCGATCCAACCAAGTCTACCAAAAGCGGCGCCGTGTGCTAACCTTGCGCTCGCGTCGACGTTCGTCCGCTCCCTGTTGGGCCCTGGGATCAGTGACACTCTTTTCACGCGACCCGTCTCGCCGGCAGTTTCTGTCGGCCACCGGCGCCGCCATTGCCGCGACGGCCGCGGGCACCACAGCTTCCATCGGCGCACAACTCGACCCTGTTCTGCTCAAGTCCTACGTCGCCGACGTCGATGGCGACGGTCAATTGGGAGCGGGTGATACGAGTATCGTCAAGACTGCGCTGTTCGCCCAACGCGGATTCGACCTCGCGCCTGCGCCCAGCTTCGACCACCGGGCCGATATTTTTGGCCGAGGGGCGGTCGATGCCGACGCGGTTGACTCCGTCGTGCACTCGATTAACGTGCTGAGCGGGTCGACTGTCTTTTCCCCGCGCCCAATTACGGTCGCGTGGCACTACGGGTGGTACAACACGCTCGACCGACCACCCGGTTCCCAAACCGTCCGCCTGAAAGGTGGCAACTATCTGTCGTTCGACCCCGAGGTCGAAACGACGTTTCACGATCTCAAGAACGAGTTCGGTGTCACCGTCGACGCGCTCAGCTGGATCCCACCGCGTGACAACAAGGACAACCAAAGCAACTATCGGAATGGCTTTCTCAAGGCGCCCAACGTCGATACGCGGCACGTCTGCCTGTTGTACGAGAGCACGATCGCATTGCCTTCGATCGGTGACCGCATCGATTTCTCGTTCACGCCGGTGCAATACTTCATGCGTCAGGACTTCGCCGAGATGGCGCATTTCTTCCGAGAGATACGGGATGACACGCCGGCCCGCATCTTTACGCTCGACGGACGGCCGGTGCTCTTTATTTTTGGGACCCACACCTGGGGGTTGCTGCCGGTCAGCACCGGACATTTCGGGGCACTCGACCTGATGATTTCCGATGTGCGCCGGATCTTCGAAGATATCTACGGCGCTCCGCCGTATCTCGTCGGCGAGGAAATGTTTCTCTCGTCCACCGGCGAGTTTTCACCCGACCGACTCCGCCGCACAACAGCCTTCGACGCCATCTATGTGTACCATCACGCGTCCAACCTCAAGCGCGGCATCGAGGCGACGCTGCAAATGTCGTCCTCCTACATCGAGAACCAAGTCAACATCCTGCGACGCACGTATCGGGCGATTGGCGGCCTGCGAAATCGCTTTACCAGACGGCCGATCCTCGTGATTCCGAATCTCGCGCCCGGATTCGCCAAACCGGGGCATCCGACCCTGCAACTTGGGCGTGGTGGATATGCCGACTTCATGAAGCTTCTCAGTGATGTCCACATGCGCGAACACATCGTCGCTTCGTGGCGCGCCGAGCTCGGCACCGCGGAGCTCCCGGCTCCGATCTATGTCGTCGGTTCCTGGAATGAAGAGTTCGAAGGCCACTGCGTGTTTCCTTTCGACTTCAACTTTTCCGTGCCCGAAGTGGTGCAGCACGGATTCGATCTCGCGATGCCACTGAAAGAAGTCTTCGGATGGAATCACTACGCGCAGCGCGAGATCGCGCCAAGCGATGAGACGATAGCTCCTTAGCGGCTGCGCCCCGGGCTGTGCTCGCTCGGTGAGAAGTGGCGCGCGTGCCCGGATTCGAACCGGGGGCCTACCGCTTAGGAGGCGGTCGCTCTATCCAGCTGAGCTACACGCGCGTGTCTGGCGAAGCCTCAGTGTAACAGTGAGTTGCAGTGTTTTTGCAGCCTTCGTTGCAAGAAAGAGGAACCCGAAGAGATAGCCTTGTACGTCGTCAAACCAATCCGGACTTTTGGGCCTGAGTTTCAAGAGAGACTGCTCGCCGGTTGCGCGTGCTGTGTCCGTGTAGATTCTCCCGCTTGCGTTGTGCCAGGGTCCTCCGTTTGATCTGTTCGCGTCGAGCGAGAATCGCTGACCGGCGCCCCTCGTAGACGTCGGCCGGAGTGACGTTGTCGAGTGCTTCATGCAGCCGGCGGTGGTTGTAGTCGTCGACGAAGCGAGCGATGGCCCGTTCGAGCTCCCACGGGTTGTGGTATTTCTCCAGCTTCACCACGTTTTTCATCGACCGGTGATACCGCTCGATCTTGCCCTGTGTCATCGGATGATACGGCGCGCTGCGCGTGTGCCCCAGGCCGTGCGTCTCAAGATAGGTGGCGAGCTCGGTCGAGACGTAGCACGGTCCGTTGTCGCTGAGGAGCCGCGGGCGATGCACCACGCGGATGCGATCCACGCCGGTCTTCGCCCGGGCCAGGTCGAGTGTCTCCGTGACGTCCACCGTCTGCATCGACGTGCGGAGCGCCCACGCGATGATGTAGCGCGAGTCGTCGTCGAGCACCATCGAGAGGTCGTACCAGCCCCAGCCCACGACCTGCAGGTAGGTGAAGTCGGTCTGCCAGAGCTCATTCGGGCGATACGTCAGATGCCGGAACGTCTTCGCGGCCGATAGCACGATGTAGGCCGGACTCGGGATCAAGTCGTAGGCCCGGTGGATCACCCCATTCGCCGCGTAGGCTTGGTTGGTCTCCGAGGCCATGAGGTCAATCAGCGCCGTGATTGCGGCAGAGCCACCCTCTGCTTTCCTCGCAGCTGGTGTGTGAAACACGAAGACGTCGACCAGAGAGCCGTCGTCCATCCCGGCCACAGTCCTCGGAGCATCACCCAGCCGTGGCCGCTCTGCGCGAGGCGGACCGATTGGCTGAATGCGATCAGAACGCGAAGGATCCAATGGGACGAGTGGATCGGATTCCAGCGGGAACGCGGAAGGAACCATCTGCGGGATCGCGTACATCCCCCCCGCCGCCTACCGTCCGAATCGTTTAGGCCGCGCTCGGAGTCCGCATCATGCCTGCGACCATAGCACCGTTTACGACTAGGGTGACCGTACCGCCGTCTGTCCCCTCGATCCGACCAGACAGGGAGTATCCAGAGGTTGTCCGGGCGCTCTCTTCGATGACGGCCAGAAGACGACGTCATCGAAGAGATTGAGCGTGAGGGTCTGCGGCGGCACACCTGCTCGTCCGACATCCGAACGCACGGCAGCTAGGCGCCCCACATCGATCCCCACGAGACGAGCTCGGAGCGTGGTAACGCTGTTGGATGACGTCTCCAGCGCAGCCACGGAAGACTCCAGTTCAAGGAACAACCCGCCAGCCTGCGCCTTCCCATCAACGGTTGAGAGTGACCCGACCAGAACCGCCGCAATCGAACCCATGGACAGCGCCGCCCAGGCATTCCATCGCACCAGCAACCACCGTACTCTAGACGAGACTCGGTACCCGTTTGACGGAAGTCGCCGTCCCGCCCAGTTCCTCCAATGCGGTCTACGAACGTGAGATGGGGCGTATCCGTCCGACCATTTGACGAGGCGTTCCTTGCGGATCTCCAACCTGAAGGGTTTGATGGCAGCGTCGAGCGCGCCCGATTCTTCCGGCGACCGCCTACGAACAACATCGGTCTTCCGGACGGGGGCGTGTTGGGCCCGCGCGACGATCCTGCACGGCGTGGCCCACTATGGCGATCTCTTTCGGTGAGTGAGGTTCAGACACACTCCGTGCACGCCGATACCCAGGACACGATGGTATGGTTCGCCAACGAGCACGAGGCCCGGTCTCGACGCATCGGGATTCGGTGTCGTCGGGACGAGGGAACCTTTGTGCTGACCGTGACCGACCCCGAGGGGCCTGAGAACTGCTCGACGTTCGACGACGAAGTGAGTATGACCGCCGAAGCCATCCTGATTCACCTGCAACTCCTGAAGAGCGGATGGCGAGCCTTACCCCTCACCGAGTCGGGCCGATGAACTGCGCGACCGCAAGCGTCAGCCACACGTACGACGCTACGAATTCTTGCGGGACACCGCGATCCGCGCCATAGGCGAAACCGAGACCACCCTGAGCCTCCGCGTCGCCCTGATCCGCGGCCAGGTGAAACCCCTGCACGGCTTCCGCGTCGTCCGGCGGGACGCCTCGGCCCTCGGCATACAGCCACCGAGTCGGCATTGCGCGCCAGCCACACTTTGGTTCGCGGCGAGTCGATATCACTCGACCGCCTCGGCTTGTTCCTGATCGGTTGGAGAGCGGAGCGCGTCCAGGGACTCTGCGACTTCACGCGCGCGCGCGTTTCGGCTAGCCGATGTAGACCTTTTCTTCAACGACCAGCGAGTAAACCTTGTCCAGATCGGCGAAACGCTTCCCATTCTCAAAGTTGTTCGCCATCTCTCGTGAGTTCAGGCATGCGTCGAGAGCGTTGCGATCATCGAACCAGAGCTCGCTGACCCAGTCCGGAGCAGATTCTGGGACCTCGGAGATTGGGTAGTTCACCACCCAGCGTCGAATGCCAGCCAGCTGCTTCATGAACGAAGCATGACGCTCCCCATCCGCCTCAGCTAATGCCTCCTCGCGGGTGAGGCCCTCCTTGCGGAAAGCGAAGAAGATCATCTTGCATTATCAGAACACCCTCTCCGATAGTGACCATCGTGGTGATTTCTGCTGGTTCAGCTGCGTATCGGTGACGCGATACACCTGCCCCATGCCCCCTCGCCGATGAGGGCGGTCACGTCGTAGTGGCCGAGGCGGGAACCGATAGTGAGGGCCATCTCTACATTACCGGGGGCCGAGCCTCTAGCTCATCGTCACCGGCTGCTGAGTCATGACCTGAAGCGCCTCGCTTTCCACACAGTCCTGTATGCGCGGGAGTGATCTCTGGAATGCAGGGTCTTCGCCGCCGTCGCCAGACTCGTCTGGACGGCGTCGGCGTTGGCGACCTTCCAGACATCGATGACCGTATTCTCGGCTCCATCGGCTTGAAGGTAGCAGCCTTGGAGTTTCCAGCCACCGTGTTTCTTAAACAGGGGAGCGACGTCTCCTAGCACCTCCGTTAACGCTTCCAGGGTGCCCGGCTTCAGCGTGATGTACGCGAACAAATACGTTGAGTTGTCCGCTGGCTGACTCTTGGTCGGCGCTCCCGCGACCGCCGCTTCCACTGCGCCTCCAGCGGTCCTGAGTCCGACGGTGCTCAGGCTCATCGCGCCAAGCGACCCCACGAACGCCCGGCGGACCCGCGGCGATCCAAGAAGCGCGTGATCTCGGTTGTCATAGTTCGTTCTCTCCCTGCGGTGCCGTGATTATGGCACCGCCTGGGGCTGATCACAGCCTCGAATGGGGCAGCGGTGTGTGACGAGCGGACAGGAAAGACGGGCGCTGGCTAGCTACTGGCCGTCGTTTCCGGAAGGTTCGTATCCGAGCCGTCTCCACACGGCGAGCACCTGCTCGGCCACGAACGCATGTCCGGCGGCGTTCCAGTGGCTGTCTTCCGTGGCGTAAAGGAGCTGGCCCGCCTCGGCAGCGGCGCGCATCGGTTCTGACAGGTCCACGCAGTCGAGGTCTTCCTCGGCGCAGAGGGCCGCGAACCGGGTGGGCAGCGCCCACGGTTGCCAGTGCCGGCAGGGGCTGTCCGGGGCGAACGTGCAGAACTCGCCGTAGACACGGAACTTCATCGGTACGAAGAAGAGCGTGATCATCACTCCCTGCCCACGCGCGAGTGTGACCCCCTCCAGAAACGCAGTCGTCGTCGTTTCGAATCGTTCCCGCTCGTAGTCCGTGAACGGCAGCGCCGCGTAGTTGTGGTAATAGAGCCGGTGCATCGCGCCCGTCCCGTCACGATACGAGCCGTGGGGTGGTAGCGCCTGCCGGACGAGCGGATGAATGGTGCGCCGCAGTAGCCCGTAGGCGTTCCGCACGAACGATGCACGCTGGAAGCGGGACCACTCGAACCGTGCGGGCTCCACCGGACCGGTGTCGTACACGCCGTGCTCCCGCAGATAGATGAGCGCGTTCTCGAACTCCTGATCGTCATAGAGATCGTTGCCTTCAAAGAAGAACCATGCCACGAGCCTCGGTCGCAGGGGCAGACCATACCGACGCAGCACGGCGAGCTCTTGCAGGGTGCCGAATCCCGACACGCCGAGATTCGACACAGGGCGTCCCAGCCGTTGTTCGAGAACCACCGCAGCTGTCTCCTCATCCGAGACATACCATCCCTCGACGTAGGAATCACCGAGCAGGACCACGTCCGCCTGCTCGTGCGACTGCCGATTTCGAAAGCCTAGCGCGTCGGTGGTGAAGGTCACGCGTTTCGTGGTCTCGGGTGGCAGGTTCCACCCGCTCACTACGTCGCCCTGAACCTGCCCCGTCCACGTGACGTTGGCCGGCCGTCGGAACGACAGCTCCACATCCGCCACAAAGGCGTCGGTGATGCCGGTCTGTTCGAGGAGCGGAGCGTAGCTGATCAGTCGGACCGTGGCTGGCAACTCTACCAGCACCAGAAGAAGCGTCAGCGTTCCCGTCGTCGCGAGCGCTCGCAGCAGCACCCGGCGTGGTGAGGAGTGGGACCAGGCGACCACCACGGCCCAGACTGCCAGATAGCTCAGCGCTAATCCGGCGCCGAAGCACGGCTCGGTCCAGGTTCTCACGGCGGGAATGGTGGCCCGCGAGATCAGGAAGGTGAGCAGCCACCAGAACGCAGCGAACGAGAGCCAGATGGTGGGGTGTCGAAGCGCGCGGGACAGGGGCATGCCGTGTGACACCCAGTCTATCGTGCTCAATCCTCCGGTCAACTCCATCGGTGTTGTTCGGTTAGTGCTTTGGGCCGCGAGGTCCACCACTGACGGCGATGGACGCTCATGCTCCAACTGCGGGTCATCACGAGGGTCACGTGTACTGTGTCCCATGTCGTGTCATCCAGCATGGCCGACACTGAGAGGTGGTAAACCCCGCCGCGGGAGTGTGGATCGGTGATGGTCTTGTTGTAGGTGTCGCCCACGGCCGCCCGCCAGTAGCTGTACGGCAGTTTGCGGAGCTTCTGGACTTCCGCGTCTAGCGCAGCTTCTACTTGCTCGATTTCCATGTGCCCTCCGCGCAGAACGGTCAGCACATCAAAGGCCCGATAGCCGCGAGTCTAGATCGAGCTGCGACGTATACCAGGGTCCGTTGTTTCCCCGCAGTGGGGCATCAAGGATCGCGCCGCGTTTCGCGTGGGACACGAACGATCAGAATCCGTCAATCGGCGACACTGCAGATCTACATGAGTCGATCGGGCCCATCACGTATCGGGACAAAACCGTACTCAAACCCAGGCGATTACCAGCCACGTCCGGTAGAGGCCGTCCGTCATTCCGCGGAGGTGACCTCGGCGAGTCCGTTTCCGATCCGAACGTATTCCTCGTACCGCTGCTGATACGTTTGCAGCTTCTCGTCGTCGAGGGCGGCCAGTCGCGCGCGCCCGGCCGGCGACTTCGCCTCACCGCTCGCGTCGAGTTCCGCTTGCAGGGTGCGTGTTCGCTGCGTGAACTCGGCGTCGTGTCGCAGTTCCCACGCGAGCCAGTCCGCCGTCCACCGAGCATGGGCGCTTTCCACGATGTCAGGCGCCAGGGGAAACCGCTCGCCGCTCTCCTTCTCGATCGCCGCCACCGCCTCTGGAAACAGCCGGCGCGCCGTCTTGGCGAATCGCTTCCACGCCAAGAGCTCTCGAGGGTCGGCCCGCGCCACCGCCGGAGCGGTACTAGCGAGGAGCGTCGCCATCAGCCGCTCACGGTGCTGACGGGCGCGATCGCGGCGGCCTCTTTCCATGACGACGACAGCACTGAGCATGAGGGCAACGAATAAGAGTTCGAGCATGGTCGACCGTGTTTGACGTCCTAAGAAGGCCGCTCCTATAGTCGAAGGCGGTGGCCCGCGATCCGTTCGTCTGGGAAGTTCAGCTGCGCGAGGATGTCATCGACGACGCCGTCGCCGAGTTCCACCGACTTCCCTATTCCGTGATTCGAGACATCATCGACTTGCCGCTTCACAAGGCCGTCACGTCACGTGACGCCAAGAAATACACGCTCTCCGTACAAGCCGCGTAATCGGATCCAGGGTCGAAAGACATCGCGCTGACGATCACGTTGACGTCCGGCTGGTTTAGGCGCCGGCTCGACACGACCTTCATGGTGTCGCCGGAACCCGACGAGCCCGACGGGGTGCCGCCCACCGACGCGTTCTCATTCGACTAGTGTCCCGTGTCAGAAGTTCGTTGACTAAGTCCCGGGCGCGGCGCGGACACTAGTACCGGAGCACCGCAAACACCTCCTGTCCGGCCAGGCGGTCGCGTCCCCCGAGCGCCTCCAACTCAATCAGAAACGCGACCGCGTGCACGTCGGCGCCGCGGCCCGACACAAGGTCCACGACGGCACGCGCCGTGCCACCAGTCGCCAACAGGTCATCGACGACCAACACGCGCTGCCCGCTCGCGACGGCATCGGCGTGCATTTCCAGCGCGTCGGTCCCGTATTCCAACTCATACTCCACCCGCACCGTCGTCGATGGCAGCTTGCCCGGCTTTCGCACAGGCACGAAGCCGACGCCGAGGCGGTCAGCGACCGCGGCGCCAAAGATGAAGCCCCGACTCTCGATGCCGACGACAAGATCGATGCCTGCATCGCGGTAAGGGTCCGCCAAGCAGTCGATGGCTTGTCGAAGGCCGGCTCCCTCCGCCAGCAACGTGGTGATGTCGTAGAAGAGAATGCCCGGTTTGGGGAAGTCGGGCACCTGTCGTATCAGCGTCTTGAGTGCATCCATGATGCTATCCCCACATGTCGGATCGACGAACCGTAAATATAGACGGCAAGCCGACCGGCTCGGCATTTTCGGCGAGAATACCCTCGACTCGGGCGAGCGGCGGTCCTTCACCGAGCGCCTGCTCGACACGGCTCATTGCCTCGGCCCCGCCTGTCGCCACCGTCTCCAAGCCGCCGTCGGCGAGATTGCGCACGAAGCCCCCGACACCTTCCTGCCGGGCCCGCGCCACGATGAAGGCTCGAAAGCCGACCCCCTGTACCCGGCCGGTGACCACCCAGCGTCTGGTAACCGTCATGCGAGTGTGTGGGCGCGATTATAGCTGACCCCTTGTGTGCCGCCGACGTGGAGGCCGGTGATGGACATGTTAAAATACCGCTGAACCATGACCCAGACGATGGTCGTCCGCCGTGGTCAAACCGACCGTTACCGATCACTCCGGGAGACATTCGGCTGTCCGCCGATCGACGCCAGCGTGATCTGGGACCGACGAGAAATTGACCGACGCGCACGTGCCGCCTCGACCGAGACCGAGCGTCGGAGGCGCGATCGGCGCGGCGCCACGCCAAGCACGTGGAGCGCGCTCGACTTTCTGGTCGTGAAGGCCGATCAGCCCGTGGCGCTCGATCCCGAGGCGCTCTCGGCGACTTCCTAGCACCCCGTGGACGGCGACGTCTTGGTGCAACGCGAGGTCAGCCCGCGCGGACCGTGCACGGTCAGCCGGGTGCCCGATGCGGCCGTCAGTCTGTACGGTTCGTACGACGAGGCCGTGCGCCAAGCGGAAGCGATGGCGGCGCAGGCCGGCGTCGACCTGTGGTACACCGAGGACCACCAGGCTTACACGACCCTCCGATCACGTCGCCGACCCTCACACGACGCCTAACTTAGCTCGCCGCCAACTCAGCGCCGTTCCGTCACGCCTGTGCTACGCTGCCCTCTGTCCCGGATGCACCAGGAGGAAGCGCCATGAGACTCGCCGTTGGATTGTTCGTGAGCATGCTCATCGCCGCTCCGTCGGCGGCGCAGTTCGCCGAAGTCGGCTCACTCGACTTTCCCACCTCGGCCCGCTCCGAAGAGGCCCAGCGCCATTTCTTGCGCGGCGTCGCGACTCTCCACAGCTTTGGCTGGAAACAAGCGATCGAGCAGTTTCAAGCCGCGCAAGCACTCGAGCCCGACTTTGCCATGGCGTATTGGGGCGAAACGTTGAGCTATAACCATCCCTTGTTTGGCGTGGGCCGTCTCGACGAGGAGAACCCGCGGTCGGTACTGGCTCGGTTGGCCCCGACGCCGGACGCGCGGGCCGCGAAGACGCCGACCGACCGGGAACAAGGCTTTCTGGCCGCCGTCGAGACGCTGTGGGGCCACGAAGGTTCGTACGACGAGCGCCGTGTCGGATATATGGAGGCGATGGGACGGCTGTATGACCGCTACCCCGACGACCATGAGGTCGCCACGTTCTATGCCCTGTCGCTGCTCGCCGGTTCACGGGCGCTGGGCGACCAATCGCTTCGACTCGAGGTGAAGGCCGGGACCATCGCCATGAAGGTGTTCGGGGAAAACGCCGACCATCCGGGCGCGCCGCACTACACAATCCACGCGTTTGACGATCCGATCCATGCGCCGCTGGCACTCGCGGCGGCGTATCGCTACGCCGAGATCGCGCCGGCCGTCGCGCATGCGCGTCACATGCCGACGCATATCTTTATCCAGCACGGGATGTGGGACCTCGTCTCGACCCACAATCAGACTGCGTACGAAGCGGCCCGCGCGCTCTGGAGTCCAGGCGACAGTGTCGGTGATACGGTGCACCCGCTCGACTGGGGACAGTACGGGGATCTCCAGCGTGGTGACTACGAGCGGGGACGCCTCTGGATTGAGCGTCTCGAGCAGGTTATCCGCGAAAGCGATGCACAGCAGCGTGCCGTCAATACCCTTCCGCTCGTGAAGGCTCGCTACGTGCTCGAAACCGAGGAGTGGCATACGGAGCCCCTCAACAGCGACTCCTCCATGCCCGAGCTTCTGGCGACGGGCCTCAGCGCGGTTCGGACCGGCGATCTCGCCACCGCGCGGCGGGCCGAGGCACAACTCGCCTTGCGCGCGGAGGACAGCGGCGCCCAAGACCGCATCGCCCACAAGCAGTTGTCGGCCAGCATTCACGCCGCCGAAGGCAACGCCGCCGACGCCGTGGCGCTGATGGACGAGGCGATTGCGATTGTCGAAACGCTCCGAGCGCCGAATGGCGCCGCCAGCCCTGTCAAGCCGCCGTACGAGCTCTACGGCGAGATTCTGCTCCAACTCGGGCGACCGGCAGACGCGCTCGAGCGGTTCGACACCTCGTTACTACGCATGCCGAACCGGATGCGCTCCCGGCTCGGCGCGGCGCGGGCCGCCGCCGCGGACGGGCAACCAGACACCGCGCGCGCTCACTACGCGGCACTCGCGGGGTTCTGGATTGGCGCGAAGGATAATCCCGCGTTTCGCGAGGCGCGCGAATTTGTCGCAACGAACGAGGAGCAGAATTAGCCGAGGCTGGGTGCCCACGCCAGCGCGGTCGATCGAATGAGGATTAGAGGGCGCGCACGGCGCGCCCCGGCGGCACGGAGTGGGGCGAAGGGGTCCCCGCGAGTGCCGCCGGCGGGGTTCTGGGCCGCAAGCCCGTCTAATTAAAGCGCGATCGGCTCGCGCGGCGTGTCACCGACGATGGCGGCCATGCCGTCGCACCGGGCGCAGACGGTGTTCTGCTGGTCGAAGAGCTCGGCGGTCGCGAAGACAAGCGTGTGGCCACGCCGCACCAGGCGGCCCCGCACCTCGAAGCGGTCGCCGTGAACCGGGCGGATGTACTGGATGTTGAGCTGCACGGTGCCAACGCGGCGCTGAAGCGCCGCGAAGTGGGCAACGAGGCCGATCGTCAGATCAAACACCCCCGCCATCACCACGCCGTTCACTGCCTCGGTGCCGAGTCCTCCACGGTGATGGGGTTCGACCGGGTCGACGACGAGGCGGACGATGTCGGGATCCGAGAGGTCGACGCGGGCCCCGACATAGCGCATCGCGTGATGCGCGTTCCACTCCTCGGCGATCCGCGTGCGCTCGTCGGACGACAGGACGGCCATTCCACCGGAATTCATTTGCGTCATTGTGATGTCGTGTTGGGATCATATCCCGCTGTCACAACTGATCGCTCCCTGCACAGAACGGCTACCCATTGCTACGTTCGGCTCACTCATCGCGCACGGCGGGCGCCGTCGCTCCAGAGCGGTACGCTACGGTGGCGATCTATCTCTCCGGAGACCCGGCGATCGT
This sequence comes from Vicinamibacterales bacterium, assembly GCA_963662965.1. Taxonomy (GTDB): domain Bacteria; phylum Acidobacteriota; class Vicinamibacteria; order Vicinamibacterales; family UBA8438; genus DTWD01. The sequence goes on from OY759970.1 coordinate 4,657,361, forward strand.
CCCCGAAACCGGCGAGCTCGATCTCGACCTCGAGGCGCGCCTCATGGGACCGCGGATCGATGTCGGCGCCGACGAAGTTACACCACCGGGCTGTGTCTATGCGGTTACCCCGTCCGGAGCGGCGTTCCTGCGCCAAGGTGGCCCGGCACCGTCACCGTGGAAGCGCCGGCCGGGTGCGGGTGAACGCCCGTGAGTCTGGATGAATGGATCACCGTCACGGAGGAAATGGGGGACGGGAATGGCTCGGCGACCTACTCGGTCTCGTCGAGCGACGCCGGTCCCTTTTCCCGGGCCGGGACGCTCCTCGTCGCGACCCGCCAGGTCAGCGTGACCCAGCTCGGCTCATTGTCCATGCCCATCGTGATGATCACGGAGCCGACCAACGGCCCCTTGTGGACCACGCCGCTAGACGATGTTGACCCTGCTGGGAACCGCGCTGGACGACACGGCGCTGGTGTCGGTCGCCTGGGTAAACGATCGCGCGGAGGGACCGGCGTGGCAACCGGCACGCTGACCTGAGCCGTGAAGGCGTCGGGAAGGATCTTCAGGGCGACGTCGCGGCCGAGTTGGTGTCGTGGGCACGGTACACTTTCCCGATGCCACCCTCTCCAATGAGGGCCATGACATCGTAATGTCCAAGCCGCGAACCGACCGTGACAGCCATCGGTCTGTCTATCGGGTGGTCTGACGCAGAGTTACCGCCATTCTATGCCCCAGTCGCCATATCGGCTCCACTGGCTGCACAGAATGGGACCTCAAACGCGCACGTACGCGTTTCTACCGGCGCGTTCACCGCCGAGGAAAAGGAGAAACTGCGCACGCTCCGCCGCGTGCGCGTGCTGCGTGAGGAGCGAACGATCTCAAGAAAGGCGGCGGTGTGTTCGCGAAGGAACACGCGTGAGGTTCACGTTTGTTCACGCGGAGTAGGTCAACCACGCGGTGCGCCGCCTGTGCCGGGTGCTGCTTCGGCTTGTAGAACAACTACACGCTCGTCGGCCGGTACCGGGAGGTGTGGGGGCACAAACCCGGCGGGCACTTCGTCTACAGCGACCCGCTCTCGGTGCGTGGCCGTATTCTTTATGAGACGACTACTGAGGCCCGCGCGCTCAGGCTTGCGGCTGACTCGGATCGCGCCTGATCCAACGATAGGCCGCAGCCGAATTTCTCCAGAGGACCTTCTCTGCGGCCGCCGGGCCCTTGCTGGTCACGTACGCCTGAGCAACCGTCATCACATCCGAGAACGGACCGGTGTGCTCGCTATTTGGCCAGTCACTTCCAAAGATCACTCGGTTCTCACCGAAGGTATCCCAGAGCTGGTCGAGCCACGGCCGATAGACGGCCAGATCCGTTACCACCTGGCCGTTCATACGTGTGATCACGTCGGAGAGCTTCATGTAAACCTGGGGACGCTCGCCAAGCTCCCTCACGCCCGCCACGTACACGTCATGCGCAGCAGCTTCCTGTGGCAGCTGACCTGGAAGGTGAGGGATGATGAGCCGTAGCGAAGGGACCTGGTCGGCCACACGCAGCATGACGTCTGGGGCTGCCGTTAGATCAAAGGAGAGACCCGCATCAGCCAGGAGCTTGAGGTCCGAGATGAACTCTGGGTTTTTAATGCCTTCAGCGATATTTCGTCCCTCCGTGTTCCGATACCGAATACCCAAGTACAGCCTGTTCTGACGGAACCGATCGAGATTCCTGCCGAAATCTGGAGTCCCGGGATCGAGGAAGCCGACGGTCCCGACAAAAATCGGTTCGGACTCAATCTGATCCAGCACCCACTGGTTGTCCTCCAACCAAGGGCTCGCTTCCTCGACGATCGCGCCCACGACACCGTGGGGCTCGACGAGTTTTCTGTAGCGTGGAGGCAACGCGCTGATCCCAGGGATCGGATCGTTCTGGGGTGGCCATGGGACACCCTGCGGCCTTCTTCTGTCGAAGAGGTGCACGTGAGCGTCAATAATCGGGATGGGAGCGGCCTCGGCAGTCTTTGCCGCAAGGGGTGCCGCCGCCAGCACGGCGAGGAATTCTCTCCGATTCACTTCTGTCGTCATGCTCGCCTCCTCAGGTCAACTAGTGGCGATCCTTTCCGTCGGCCCGATCAGGTGTAACGAGGTGAGCGGCCACGGCGTCCTCGTTCCACTCCAGGCCGACACCAGGCACGTCCGGAATTGCAGCCGACCGGTACACCTGCCCATGCCCCCCTCGCCGATGAGGGCGGTGACGTGGTGATGGGCGCGAGTCGTGATCCAATGCTGAGGGCCATATGGGCTCTGCGGGGCCTCAGGGCAGAGCGAAGACGAAGAGGTTGTTGCCGAAGCTCGGACGCAGCTCCGGTGTTAGGCCCAAGAGGCCCCCCGAGGTCCCGGCGACGCCGGTGCTCACCGCCACGTATTGCCGGCCGTCGACCGCGTAGGTGATCGGAAAGCCGGTGACCGACGAGCCGAGATTGACCTCCCAGAGCGTGGCGAACGGCGTTACGCCGGCCAACTCCTCTGTTGCCACGATGGGCGAGGGCTACGCCAGCACCGACACCGACGACGGACCGACTGTCTCTGCTCACCTCGCTTCTACGGTGACCTGGCCTATCGCCCAGGGGTGGTCTGTGCAGTGATAAGGGTACCGGTCTCATCCAGCGGCACATAGGCCGACATCGCGGGGCCGATGGGGCCCGTGCTCCAGCTTCCGTCCCGTGCCGCGATGGTGTGGGCGATCTCGCCGTTGTTGACGAACTGCACGCGGGCGCCTTGCGTGACGAGCGCCCGCACCGGGTTGAATCGGTGCTCGTCGAACCCGTACCGTGTCCCGCCCACCATCCCCCTTGCGCCCTCGATAAGCGTGGCGGTTTCGATCTGGCTCGTCGCTATTGGGGCGGGTCTGGGCCGCTCGTAGTTCTCCCAAGGATCGAGCACCGGGTCGCCGCGCGGGGGGACGGTGCCGTCCAGCGTGAACGCCCACAGCTCAGGACCCATTGCGATGGCGACGAACTGCGTCCCGTCGAGCTCGTACGTGCTCGCCGGTCCGCGCGTCGTAGGCCTCGACCTGACCGCCAGCCGAGCCTCGGAACAATAGACCGCCAGCCGTTGTCAGCGGACCACTCGTGCCGAGCAGCTCCGCCGGCACCTCGTGCCTCCAGACCACTCGGCTGTTCCGGGTATCGACGGCGGCAAGAATACCGACCGGGTCGGGCAGCGTGAGCTCGTTGTCATCGATTCTCCAGTGCCAGGGATCCTCGAAGAGCCGCGCGCGGCCCACCATCGCCCGGCCCTGTGCGTAGATGTACCCCGTCTGCGGACTGAATGACATCGGCGTGACACGCACCCGTGGAATCGGTACGCCGGGCGCGACCACCGTGTGCTCATTCACCATCGGTGGCGTGAAGCCGCTGCAGTTGAGCTCGAATGGCGGCGGGACCCGGTCACGCCAGTAGGCGCAGTCCAGCAGGATGCTCTCGCTCCCCACTGGAAAGGGCTGTGTCGGTGCGGTCCGCTGATACGCGTCCTGCGGCACCTCGCGTTCCTCGACCGGCGCGAGCGGCTCGCCCGTCTCCCGATCGAACAGGAAGAGGTGCCCATCGGCACGCATCGCCGCCAGCGCCTTGCGGGACGCGCCCGCCCCGGTGTCATTGTCGTAGAGCAGCAGCGGTGTCGCGATGTCGGCGTCCCAGACGTCGTGCCGGACGACCTGGTAGTGCCACCGTCTCTCGCCGGTCTCCATATCGAGCGCGACCACCGAGGCGGTGAATAGGTTGTCGCCCGCGCGAATCTCGCCACCGAACATCGGGACCGGATTGCCGGTGGCGAAATAGACCATGCCGAGGTCGGGGTCGACGGTCCCGACGAGCCAGACGCCGCCGCCGCCGAGCTCCCACGTGTTCGAGTCCTGCGGCCAGGTCTCGTGGCCGAACTCGCCCGGCCGCGGCACGACGAAGAAGGTCCACTGGGGTTCGCCGGTCTCCGCGTCGAGCGCGACGATGCGCCCCTGCCCACCGGTGTCGCCGTTCGCCAGCCCGACGAAGACTCGGCCCTCCGCGAACATCGGCGCCGTCGTGACCGCCTCGCCCGCCTGCGGCGGATCGCTGCCAACCGACTGGACCCACTCTAGCTCGCCCGCGTCCTGGCGCAGCGCCGCCACCTGCCCGTTCCGGAGCCCGACGAACACGTATCCGGCGCCCAGCCAGGACGGGACCATCCGGACCGCCTCGTCGGAGCCGTCAGGCTGCCATCGCCAGACCGTCTCGCCGGTCCGGGCGTCGATCGCGAAGACGTTGGCGCCGCCCGTGAGATAAAGGACGCCGTCGAGGATGACCGGGGTCGCCCGCGAGGCCGCGCCGTCTGCAAGCCGCGTCACCCAGGCCCCGGCGAGTCGGTCGACGGTGTCGGTCGTGATGTCGTCGAGGGTCCAGTAGCGCGAGCTCGACCAGTTCCCACCCACGAGCGGCCAGTCCTGGGCCGGGTAGCCGCGCCCACTCTCGGGAGCTTGCCCTTGAAGGCCTCCCGTCGAGGCGACAAACACGGCGGCCACGGCAACGACACGGACAAGAGCGGGCATGCGGCTCCCCTTCGATGGTGGTGTCCCAGTTACTCCGGCAAGGCGAACACGTACAGCGCGTTCCCACTCTCGGGCTGGTAGATCTCAGGGCTGAGCTGCGCGGTGAGGCTCCGGAAGGGGCCCCCGAGCGAGCTCGGGACGGCGATAAATTGCCGGCCAGCCGCCTCGTAGGTGATCGGATATCCGTGCGCCGCGGCGCCGAGGCGGGTCTCCCAAAGGACATCCCCCGTCCGGATGTCGAACGCCCGGTAGTAGCGGTCGGCATCGCCCGCGAAGACGAGGCCGCCAGCCGTCGTGAGTGTCGACGTCAGGAAGGCGGCCCGCTGCTCTCGGCTCCAGAGTTCCTCCATCGTCCGGACGTCGTAGGCGGCCAGCTTCCCCACGTTCCCGTTCGTGCCGGGCATCTCACGCAACTCGGACCGGCCCGCCGCGCCGCCACCTCCCTCGACGAACTCCACCTCGCGGCCGGTCAGGTACATGCAGGCCTGGTGGAGCGGAATCACGAGCGCGCCGACGCCCGGGTGGTACGCCGACGCCTGCCAGTTGTGTCCGCCGAGCAGACCAGGACAGGCGGGCACGCGATTGCCGATTCCGGCGTCACGGATGTCCTGCCGGTACGAGACGCGTCCGGTGGTCCGGTCGATCGACTCGAAGACGTCCTGGTAGACCGTCTCACGCAGGTCAACGAACGCGCCGGTCCGCCGGTCAAGCTTCCAGAGGATGCCGTCCTTCCCGATCGTGAAGAGCCACTTTTCGTCGTCGGCATCGACCAGCACGCGCTCGTACACGATGTCGAGGTCGAGCGTCTCGCCCGGCGCATGCTGGAAGTACCACTCCACCTGCCCGGTTCGCGGATTCAGCGCCAGCGTCGAGTTGGTGTAGAGCGCGTCCTGTCGCGTCGTCATGCCGCGGCTCGCCGCCACCCACGGCTTCGCCTGCGCCGTGCCGATGTAGAAGAGACCGAGGTCCGGGTCGTAGCTGCCCGGGATCCAGGTGTCGCCACCCGCGCGGAGGTACGGCGGCGTGTCACCCCACGACGCGTTGTTCGGATCACCCGGTAGCGCAATCGTCGACGTACGCCACAATTCCTCGCCGGTGTCCGGATCGTGCCCGGTGATGAAGCAGGTCTGTTCGGTGTATCGATCACAGCCGTTGGTGCCGGTGATGACGACCCCGTTGGCGATGACCGGGCCGGCGTTCTGCCGGAAGCCCTGCGTGTAGTCGGTCTTGACCGTCCGCCATACTTCCGCGCCGGTGCGCGCGTCGAGGGCGACGACCGCGGCGTCGGCCGTGGCGAGGAACAGCTTGTCGCCGTAGAACGCCAGCGTGCGGGTGGCGCCGGCCACCACGTCCTCCGGCAGCCGCGCGCGGTACACCCAGATCACGTCGCCGGTCGCCGCATTGATCGCCTGCACCACGTTCCCCGGACTCGCCAGGAACATCACGCCGTCATGCACCAGTGGCGTCGTCTGGTGGTTCCCCTCCCGAATCGCCAGCACCCATGCAAGCTGCAGTTCGTCGACATTGTCGCGCGTCACTTGATTCAACGGACTGTAGCCATGACTGTCGCGCGTCCGCCGCCAGCTCAGCCAGTCGGCCGGCGGCGGATCCTGCAGCAGCGCGTCGGTGACAGGTGTCAGGCGCTGCTCCACCTCCCGGTTGACGAACCGCGACGGCCGCCGCCGTGGCGTCTCCCCTTCCCGCGCCGCACGCCGCGCTTCGGCCACGTCCGCCGCATCGCCAATCATGACCGCCGCGTCAGCCGTCAGCGGCACGTCGCCCGGCCGGGCGCCGTTCGCGTCCAGGACGTACGCCACCAGGTTCAGGTAGACCTGATCGCTGAGCGATCCCCCGAGGCCAGGCGGCATCTCGTCGCGCAGGTACGCGAACAGCTCATCGGTCGTCTGCCCGGCCCAACCGTTCAGGAAGTCCACCCCACGAAGCGGCGGTCCTTCCATCCCCTCCAAGCGCGGCCCATGGCACTCCCCGCACTGTCGTGCGTACACCGTCCACCCAGTGGCGGCCTGCTCCGCCGTGAAGCCCCCGTCCGCCGCCGGCTGCTGCGCCGCCTCGACGACACTCGGCCCGACGCCCAGTCCGCCGGTCAGGCCACCCGCCACCATCAGTCCGGCGGCCGCCAACCCGACCATCGCTGCCACCACATTCGGTCCTCGCCAACGCGATCCGACGGATCGGACCCAGGTACGCTTGGACATGCTCCGCAACTCCTCGGCACCTTCGGATGGCGCCTGCACACCGTGTGGCCGCACGCGCCCCCTTTTACCATCAAACGGTGGCGGCCCGGCGAGGCGGTCTGGGTCAGCAGCGAAGGCGTCGGGGAGGATCTTCAGCGCGACATCACGGTTCAGGCGGGTGTCATGGGCACGCCACGCTTCGCCCATGCCGCCTTCACCCAGTTTGGCGGCGACTTGGAAGACGCCGAGGGTAGCACCGGGTTCTACCGCCATACACTGACCAGTCGCAGGCTAGTTACCACTCCAACTGAAGTGGCCCACAGCACCGGACTTCGACTCCATTGACGATCGGAGCAGATCAGCGTCCGACCACTTCGCGCCTCCCGTCGGTGCCAGCTCCGCGGTCTTGTCAGCAAAACAAAAGACTTCAGCGAACCCGACGTTCCGCATTGTCATCGTCTCCCCCGCTTCATTCTTAAACCGCTTGGAATAGATCTCGCCGAGCCTGTCCACGATCACTTCAATCGGGAAGGATTCCCGAGCGATTCTACGGAAGGAAGTGGTCGGGGCGAGAGGATTTGAACCTCCGACCCCTCGGTCCCGAACCGAGTGCTCTACCAGGCTGAGCCACGCCCCGCCACCGGAAGATCATTCTACCTCACCGGCACGAACCGCTTGCGCGCCGCCGCCCGCATCAACTCGCTGTCCTCTCGGCGTGTAATCGACAGTGGCACGGTATCGCCAAGCTCCTCGAGCAGGAGCACCGTCGCCAACGGGACTTGACGGTGGAGCGCCCGGTACAATCCCGAAATGACCGCCCGTTCAATCTCTGCCCCGCCGAAGCCATCGCTGGCGACAACCAGTTGATCCAGATCAAGGCGTCCGGCCGCTGTTTTCTTAGCTCCAGGTAGATGTGAAAGATCGCCCGGCGTTCCGCCGCGTCTGGCAAATCGACGAAGAAACTCTCGTCAAACAGGCCCTTGCGGAGCAGTTCCGGCGGCAGGCGCGACAGGTCATTGACGGTCGCCACGACAAACACGCCATCATCGTGCTCCTGCAGCCAGGTCAGGAACGAACCGAGCAATCGTCGGTTCACCACGCCGTCCTAGTCGTCACTACCGGCCATCGCTTTTTTTGATCTCGTCGAGCCAGAGCACCGCCGGCGCCATCGTCGCCGCGAGGTCGATCGCGCGTCGAAGATTCTTCTCGGTCTCCCCCACGTACTTGTCGTACAGCCGCCCCGCATCGAGCTTGAGCAACGGCATCTTCCACTCCCGGCCGATCACCTTGGCCGCGAGCGACTTGCCGCATCCCTGGACTCCGACCACCATGACGCCCCGGGGTGGAAACAAGTTGAGCGCCCGCGCTTCGCGTGAAAATCCAATCCGAGCCCGATCGAGCCACGCTTTGAGACGCGCAAATCCGCCGAGCTCGAACGCATTCTGGTCGGGCGGCAAGTACTCGAGGAGGCCCGACTCGCGAACCACCTGCGCTTTGCGGTCGACCAGCTTCGGGATGTCGTCCCGATCCAGACGACCGTCGTCCAGAATCACGTAGGTCAGCGCCTGGCGCGCCTGCGCCAACGTGAATCCCCCGAGCACCTGGACGACATCCCCCAAATCATCCGGTCCGATCGATACCTCGACCCGGTGCGTGGAGCGGAGCGACGCCAGCACCGACGCGAGCACCTGCCGAAGCTCCTCGGAGGTTGGCAGCTGAAGCCGGAGCTGCACCGCCACGCTGGCGAGCTCCGGGGGTAGGGCGATCGGGTCGCCGGTCAGCACGAGCGTCGCCCGTGTCCTGGCATACTGCTGCGCCACGTCCCGGACGCTCCGTACGACCGCAGCATCACCCAGGTGCGTCGCGATGTCCTTGAGATGAAACACGCCGGACACCGTCAGCGTACGAAGATGCTTCATCAGCCCCAGCGGGGTGTCGGTCCCATGAATGAACCGTCCATCGGGTATCCGTTGGAGTCCGCGCGTCAGCGACCACTCGAAGAGCGGGGCACCCACTTCGCTCGCCACCGCCCGCAGGAGGGCGCGGACGCGCTCCTCTTCCAGGGTCTCGGGCAACGGACCGGGTTGCTCGACAAGACGAGAGTCTTGACGTCGTGGAGTGTCGTGGCGGGCATAACAGAGATGGGGCTTACCGCCCCAAGCCCCGTCGCGGGCACTCGCGGGACCCCATGCCCCACTCCCGTTCCCGCGGGGGCGCGCCGTGCGCGCTATCCCGGCGTGATGCCGTAGGGGCGAGCCCAGCCGAGCCCCGCCATGGTCTCGCCGGCGGGACGATATTCGCAGCCGATCCACCCGTCGAATCCGAGATCGTCGATCACTTCAAACAGGTAGGGGTAGTTGATCTCCTGTGTCGTGTCCGGCTCGTGGCGGCCAGGCACGCCGCCAATCTGGAAATGGCTGATGATATCGATGTTGGCCCGGACCGTTTCCGACAGGTACCCCTCCATGATCTGCATGTGGTAGAAGTCATACTGCAAAAAAACGTTATCCGCACCGACCAGGTCGATGATGCGCCGCGCTTGCGTCGAGCGGGTGAGAAAGTACCCGGGGTTGTCCTGCGTATTGAGCGGCTCGAGCAGCAGGCGGATCCCGAGCGGTCTGGCCTGTTCCGATGCCCACCGCAGGTTGGCCACGAACGTCGCTTCTGCCCGCGCGTCGTCGGTGCGTCCCGCCAAGCAGTGAAGCTGACCGCACCCCGCAGCGCCGGCGTATTCGAACGCACGTGACAACCCCTCTCGATACTCGTCCTCTCGGCCTGGAATCGCGCCGGCTGCGACGGGCACGTTCATCAGTGTGGCGGACAGGTGGTGCCGTCGAACGCGGTCGGCGATGTCGGCGGGCGATTCGCCGTACGGCGCCTGGATCTCGACGCCCTCGAAGCCGATGCCGGCCGCCTGCTCGAAGCGGTCGAGCAGGTCCCACTCGTTGAACATCATCGCCACGCTGGCGGCAAATCTCGGCATGAGGCTCTCTGGCCGGCTCATCGTATCATTCCCCTTCGTGCCCCGCATCTCCCAGCCGTTCGATGCCGTGCTGCTCATCAGCTTCGGCGGTCCCGCGGGCCGCGCGGACATCCGACCGTTTCTCCGCAATGTCGTACGCGGTCGCCACATTCCACCCGCGCGGCTGGAGGCGGTCGCTCGACACTACGAGCTATTCGACGGCATCTCCCCCCTGACGGCCATCACCAAGCGACAGGCTGCCGGCCTCCGTGCCCGTCTCAGCGCTGACGGACCCGACCTGCCGGTCTTCGTCGGTATGCGCAACTGGCACCCGTTTCTCGACGACGCCCTGACCGACATGGCGGCCGCCGGCGTCGGGCGCGCGCTCGGCGTCATCTTGGCCGCGCATCACAGCTATTCGAGTTGTGAGCAGTACCGGCAGAATGTTGCCGACGCCCGGCGCACCCTCGCGGCGCGGGGCGCGGCCGATATCGAAGTCGTCTATGCCGGTGGATGGCACACCCACGCCGGTTTCATCGCCGCCAATGCCGCGCTCGCGGCCGAGGCGCGCCGGCAGCTACCCGACGGGGCGCGGGCAGACGCCAGAATCATCTTTACCGCGCACAGCATTCCGACGGCGATGGCACTCCACTGTCGGTACGAGGCGGAGCTGAGAGAGTCGGCCCGTCTGGTGGCGGCGAAGCTCGGCACCGACAACTGGAACGTCGTCTATCAAAGTCGTAGCGGTCGACCAGACGATGCGTGGCTGGAGCCTGACGTGTGCGACTACCTCCGGGCCGAACATGCCCGTGGCCTGCGGGCCGCCGTCATCTTGCCACTCGGCTTCGTCGCAGACCATATCGAGGTGCTGTATGACCTCGACACCGAGGCGGCCGCCGTCTGTCGCGAGCTCTCGCTCCCGATGTGCCGGGCAGCCGCCGTGAACGACCACCCCGCGTTTCTCGGCATGCTCGCCGACATCACGCGCCACGCCGTCGCGCGCGCCGCCCGTGGGCGCCCGTTGCTGATCGTGCCGGCGCTGCCGCCGGAACGGGTCGAGGGACCTCCACCCGCCAGGTAGCAGCGCGAACGGTGTACGAGAGAAAGGCGGCCGTCAGTAGCGGCCGCCCCCAACTACGTGTTCTACGTCGCTCCGCTAAATTAGTGCACCTGCCGCGTTGCCGTGGAACCGTCGTGGAGCGGTCCCTCTGCTCGACGCGGCCTCCAGAGGACGTCGATCGCCCACCCCTCGTTTAAGTGTTCCCCGTGCCAGTGCCGGGTCGCCGCGTCGGGGCCGATGGTGACGCCTTCACTCTGGAGGTGAGACCGTAGCGGCTCGAGCGGTGGACCGATCCAGAACGGGGCAGACGGCGCGTCTGGAAGCCGGCGCCCGTGCGGGAAGAAAAAGCGGAGCGCGCCGTTCCGAGCGGCTTCGACGCTGAATTCTTCCTCGTGCACCGACCGGTGATGATGGCGGCAGAGCAGCAGCATGTTGTCGAGCTCCATCGAGCCACCATCAGCCCAGTGACGGATGTGGTGGGTGTCGCAGTGCCGGACGCTATAGCCAGGAAAGCGGCAGTGGCGATCTCGCGCCGCGAGCGCCCGACGGAGCGCCGGCGAGACGGTACGTGTTTTCCGCCTGACGTCGAGCGCACGTCCGTCCGGGCGATGCCGCATTACCACCGTCGCCGCATCGCACTCCATCCGTCTCGACGTTTCCGCGGAAACGTACGAACCGTCCTCCAGCGCCGACTGCCCGACCGTGGTGTCGCCGTCCTCCCGTAGCACCTCGGTGTCGACGTGCACGACTATCTGGTAACGGTCACCCGGGATGCCGCCGTCGAGGTTCGCGGCCAGGGCACTCTCGGCGACGAGCCCGAGCGCGTCCGCGCGCCGACGGCCGGCTGGGGTCTCCACCTTCGTGTCGTCTTCTGAACGCGACGCGGGCTCCTGACCGGTAGCGGATCGAAAGCTGTCAAGATCTTTCTACGTCGAACACTATCCCAACTTAATTAGCTCACGGCCTCCGTCACACAGTGCTTGTCGAACGCCGCCGTGAGATCCCGCGCGATCGCGTCAGCTTCCTGATTCTCGATCTGGTGCCGCTCCATCATGTAGAGCAATTGTCCGTCCCGCATCAGCGCGATCGATGGTGAGGACGGTGGGTAGCCGGTGAAGTAACTCCGCGCGCGCTCGGTCGCCTCAACGTCAGCCCCCGCGAAGACCGTCGCCACGGCGTCCGGTTTCGTGTCATGACGGAGCGCGAGGGCAACACCTGGCCGGGCCTTCCCGGCGGCGCACCCGCAGACCGAGTTCACCACGACCATCAAGGTCCCAGACGATTTGGTGATGGCCTCGTCGACATCACCGACCGTTCGCAGTTCCTTGACCCCGAGCTGCGTCAACTCCTCGCGCATCGGCGCGATAAAGAACTCTGGATACACGTGCTCTCCTTTCGTTACCCGTCAAGGGCAACACCACTTATCTGACCCTGACTGCCGGCGGCGAGCCGTGCGTTGAACATCATAAGGACCGCCAGGGCGATACCCCATTGCGCAAGGCAGGTCCCGACGCTGTAGACGCGGATCGGATTCCACCACCCTTCCGGGTCGTAGACCGTCGCCGCCTGGTACATCCACCAGCCAAACATCACCGCGAACTCGACCGGAACGAAGTATTTCAGCACCCAGGCATAGCGCCGGCCGGCTCGCCGGCCACCAATGTGCGTGTTGACCAGCTCGCGACGAAACGGGTCCACGCCGTATCCGATTGCGGCGACGGCGATGAAGAGACCGCTGACCATCAGCGCCAGCCCCCACACCCAATCTTGATTCTCGAACACCTGCAAGCTCACGGCCGACGGAAGCCCCGCCACGATCACCACCGCGACGACGAGGCGAACCGCAGCGCCGCGCGAGAGCCCGCTATCGATCAGCGCCCGCGCCGCCAGTTCGACCATCGCGATCAACGACGACAGCGCGGCGCAAAATAACGCGAGAAAGAACAATGGAAGAAAGAGACCGCCGGCCGGCATCCGGGCAAACAACTGGGGTATCCAGATGAAGGTCAACCCCGTGTTGCCGGCCGCCATCGCCTCACGTGCCTCGTCGACCGGCAGAATGGCAAATGCAGCGGGGAGGATCGCCATCGCGGCGAGAATCGACGCGAGGTTGTTCCCGAGCCCGATCGTAACCGCATTGGTGACGACGTCCTCGCTCTCGCGAACGTAGATCGCGTAGCCCAAGATCAGCCCCCACCCGGCGCCGGTCGACCAGGCCGATTGCGTCAGCGCCTCCAGCCACGTGCGGTAGTTCATCAACGCCGAGAAATCAGGAACGAAGAGGAACGCGAGCCCCCGACTGGCGCCGGGGAGCGTAAGCGCTCGGGCGACGGCGATGAGCAACAAGACGAACAGCGCCGGGATCAAAACTCGGTTCGCCCGCTCGATGCCCCCGACGACTCCGCGGCTAACGATCGCCCCGGCGGTCACGATCGAGACGATGTGAAACATCACCGGTTGCCAGATCGAGGCGCTGTACTCATTCCAGTAGCCGGCCGTATCGACTTCCGTCAATGCCCCTGACGACGCCGCAAATACGTACTTGAGCGTCCACCCGGTGACGACCGAGTAATAGAACATGATCATGACGCTCGTCACTACGACGAACCCGCCCATCCACGCGGTGCGTTCGCCGACCAGCCCGGCAAAGGCCCCGATCGGTCCGCGACGCGCCCGTCGGCCCATACCAAATTCGGTGACCAGCAGCGGAATCGACCAGGCGAAGAGGAAGATCAGCCATGGAATGAGGAAGGCGCCGCCGCCGTTCTGCGCGACGATGCGCGGAAACCGCCACAAATTTCCGGTGCCGACCGCCATCCCCAGTCCGGCGAGAACCAGGCCCCATCGCGACGAGAAGAAGTGGGCAGGGGTCATCAGGCACGGCGAGTGTAGCCCCCGTCGGTCAGGCGCGGCCAACTCAGTCAAAGTGGTGTCTAATTTCAGACGAAGCTGACTGTGACGCTAGTGAGATCGGGCGGCGGCACTGCGGTCTGGCTTCTCGGCGGCGCGATGCTCGCCAGTGCGCTTGTGGCCGGCGGCACCGCGCAGACCCGGCCTCCGCGCGACACGGTCGCGCCTTCCGCCGAGGCCACCACCGTGATCCGAGGCAGGGTCACCCGTTCCAACACCGGGGCACCGCTCGCACTGGCGACGGTGTCAGTGTCTCCGCGACGAGATAACGAGGCGCCCACGGCCACCACCGACCCGGACGGACGGTACGAGCTCACCCTCTCCGGCCCGGACGATATACGGTCCGTGCGATCAAGGCCGGCTATGTGTCGCTCGACTACGGACAAGGCCGGGCGTTCGAACCAGGTACCGCGGTGGAGGCTCGCGCCGACACGACGCTGCGGAACGTCAACTTCTCGCTCCCGCGCGGCGCCGTGCTCTCTGGAACGCTGCTCGACCCGCTCGGCGAGCCAACGGTCGGGATCAGCATCCGGGCGTTGCGGTACGAATTCAGGGCCGGTCGCTGGCAGCTCCGAAACACTGGTTTCGCGTCGGACGCGACCGACGACCGAGGGACGTTTCGCGTCTACGGACTACCGCCCGGCACATACTTCGTGCAGGCGTAACCGCCCCACAGGTGGCGGCGTGGCGATCGCGGTTCGCGGACATTCGCCCCGACGTTCTACCCCGGCACCATGGATGTCGACACCGCCCAAGGACTCGAGCTCGGAATCGCACAAGAACTGACTGGGTTGACCTTGCAGCTCACGGCGTCGCTCACCGTCACTGTCGCGGGACAGGTGGTCGACGAACGAGGCCAGCCGGCGCGCAACGTGCCGAACGTCAGCTTGGTACGCGACGGGGCGACCGACCACCTGTCGAGCAATTTCTCCGAACCGGTCGGCGCCGACGGCCGCTTCGTGGTGAGCCGGGTGGCGCCGGGTCGCTACATCGCCTACGCCGCGGAGACCGGAGCCGCCGGACAAACACCCTTTGCCACCAGCGAGGTCTATGTCGCTGGCGATGACCTCGAGGGTCTTCGGCTGATGGTCACTCCAGGGGCGTCAGCCCGGGGACGGATCTTCTTCGATTCCCAGAACCAACCCGACTTCAGCCCCGACTCGATCCAGCCGTTTACGATGCCGAGTGGTCACACACCAGTGCCGGTCGGGCGTGGGATCGGCACATCAATGACGACTGGACGTTCGAAATCCGAGGGGTCGCCGGCCGGCAGCTTGTGCGCCTGACCGGCCTGCCTGAGACATGGGTGGTCCGCGCGGTCGGGCTCGCCGGACGAGACATCACCGATACGCCGATCGTATTTTCGAGTCGCACGCCGACGACCGGTCTGCAGATCATGTTGACGGATCGGGTCACGGGGCTGATCGGCATCGTGGTGGACCGACGGCGAGAATCGTCACCTGACCCTGTCGCTCGACGCACTCCGCTAACGCGTCCGACCACCGCCTCAGCCAAGCGCGAAAACATTGACACGCCACGTATCAATGCCTATACTTGAATCGACTCATATATAGACATAACCATCTATTTCATAATGGTTTAGACACTCACATGACCGAGGTTCTTTTTATCAGCACGGCGTCTCGAATGCTCGGGATGCATCCTCAAACGCTACGCAAATACGAGCGGCTGGGGCTCGTCAGGCCGAATCGCACGGTCGGCAGCATGCGGTTGTACTCGTCCGAACAGATCGACCGGCTGCGGCTGATCAAGTACATGGTCGATGAACTCGGTATCAACCTTGCCGGCGTGCAGCATCTGCTCTCCGTGGCCGAGGTCGTTGAACGGCTCGATCTGCTGGTTTCCGACGACGCGCTGACCCGGCGCGGCGGTCGTCAGCGCCTCTCCCGCGAATTGCAACACCTGCGCGAGATCCTGGGACTGTCATAAGGACATGGATTTCAAGGACTACTACCAGACGCTGGGCGTCGCCAAGACGGCGACGGCCGATGAGCTGAAGAAGGCGTTCCGGAAGTTGGCGCGGAAGTACCACCCTGACGTCAATCCGGACGACAAGTCCGCCGAGCAGCGCTTCAAGGAAGTCAACGAGGCCTACGAGGTGGTGGGCGATTCCGAGACACGGCGAAAGTACGACGACCTCGGCGCCAATTGGAAGGCGTATGAGCGGGCGCAGGCGGCGGGACAAAATCCCTTCACCGGAGGGCGGCCGTTCGGCGGCGGCGGCCCCGGCGGTGGAACGCAGTGGAACGTCCGCGGCACCGACGCCGGCGGCGGCTTCCGCACCATGACGGAGGAGGAGGTTCGCAACACATTCGGCGACGGTCCATTCTCCGATTTCTTCCAGACGTTCTTTAGCGGGGCGTCCGGGCCGTCCGGTGGCCCCGGTCGCACGCCGCGCCGCCGCGGCCGTGATCTCGAGCACGCGCTGACGTTGACCCTCGAACAGGCGTACGCCGGTGTCACGCAGCGACTCACGTTGACCACCGGCGGGCGGGCGCGGTCGATCGACGTACGGATTCCCGCGGGCATCGGGAACGGCGCCCGCGTTCGCGTCGCCGGCAAAGGTGAGCCCGGGAGCGGGGGCGGCTCGGCCGGGGATCTGTTTCTACGTATCAAGGAGGCGCGGCATGCGGTGTACGAGCGCAAGGGACACGACTTGCACATGAAAGCGGACGTCCCGCTCACGACCGCGGTCCTCGGCGGCGAGATCGAGCTCGTGACGATTGCCGGAAAGATCGTACGTTTGAAAATCCCGACGACGACGCAGCAGGGACAGGTCTTCCGGATCAAGGGACAAGGCATGCCGTCCGTTCGCAAAGGGGCCTCCCGCGGCCATCTCTACGCAACGGCGAACGTGCAGCTGCCCGACCGGTTGACGGACGAGACCCGGGGGCATTACGCCGCCCTGGCGGCGTTGGAACAAAACACCGAAACGCGCCGGTCGCGCGCCAACCGGGCCACCTCGAAGGATCCCACAGCGTGAGGCAATCATGGATATGAACCGTCTGACGGAGAAAGCGCAGCAAGCGGTGCTCGCCGCACAGCAGCTGGCCGAGCGGAGTGGCCATCCGCAGATCGAGCCAGAGCACCTGCTCGTGACGTTGGTCGAGCAGCCGGACGGCGTCGTGCCGGCGCTGCTCCAGAAGATCGAGATTGACCCCGCCGGCGTCTCACGCGCGGCTCGCGCCGAGCTCGACCGCCTCCCGTCCGCCTCGGGTGGAGCCCAGCCCGCGCTCTCGTCTCGTCTCTCCGCGGCGATGATGATGGCGACCGACCAGGCCTCGCAGCTCAAGGACCAGTACGTCAGCACCGAGCATCTGTTCGTCGCGATCGCGATTGAGCCTGGCCACTCCCCCGCGGCGGCGCTCCTCACCGCTCACGGCGTGACGAGGGACCGTCTGTACGAGGCGTTGGACGCGGTGCGCGGGTCGCACCGCGTCACCGACCAGAATCCGGAAGGCAAATACCAGGCCTTGGAGCGCTACAGCCGCGATCTGACCGACCTCGCACAGCGGGACAAGCTCGACCCGGTCATTGGGCGCGACGAGGAGATCCGGCGCGTGATTCAGGTGCTGTCCCGCCGGACGAAAAACAATCCAGTCCTCATCGGTGAGCCTGGGGTCGGCAAGACCGCGATTGTTGAGGGCCTCGCTCAGCGCATCGTCAGAGGTGACGTTCCGGATGGGTTGAAGGAGAAGCGGATTGTCGGCCTCGACATGGGCTCCCTCATTGCAGGAGCCAAGTATCGAGGGGAGTTTGAGGAACGACTCAAGGCGGTCCTCAAGGAGATTACCGATTCAGATGGGCGCTTCGTCCTCTTCATCGACGAGCTGCACACCGTCGTCGGAGCCGGTGCGGCCGAGGGATCGATCGATGCGTCGAACATGCTCAAGCCGATGTTGGCCCGCGGGGAACTGCACACGATTGGCGCCACGACGCTCGACGAATACCGGAAGTACGTCGAGAAGGATGCCGCCCTGGAACGGCGGTTTCAGCCGGTGGTGGTCGCCGAGCCGACGGTCGAAGACACCATTAGCGTGTTGCGGGGCCTGCGCGAACGCTACGAGATTCACCACGGCGTGACGTTCAAGGACGCGGCGCTGGTCGCCGCCGCGGTGCTCTCGAACCGGTACATCAGCGACCGATTTCTTCCGGACAAGGCGATCGATCTGATCGACGAGGCCGCATCGAAGCTGCGGACTGAAATCGATTCCCTGCCGGTCGAGCTCGACGAAGCCGAGCGTCGGATCATGCAGCTCAAGATCGAGCGCGAGGCGTTGCACAAGGAAACGGACCAGGCTTCCCGTGACCGTCTCACGCGGCTCGACAAAGAGCTGGCTGATCGCAAGGAGGAGCGTGACCGGCTCCGCGCGCAATGGGAACACGAGAAGGCATCCATTCAGGACGGTCGCACCATCAAGAGCGAGTTCGAAGCGCTACGACACGAAGTCGAACGCGCGCAGCGCGATGGTGATTACGCTCGCGCCTCCGAGCTGCAGTACGGACGTATTCCGGAATTGGAGCAGCAGCTACGGGCGTCCGAGCGGACCGAAGGCGATCGGGACTCTGGCGACGCTCCCCCGAGACCGCGCATGCTGAAGGAGGAGGTCGACGAGAACGACATCGCCGAGGCCGTCAGCAAATGGACTCACATCCCGGTAAGCAAACTCGTCGAGGGCGAGATCGAAAAACTGCTGCAGATGGAGGATCGTCTCCGGCAGCGTGTCGTCGGACAGGAAGACGCGGTCGTTGCCGTCGCGAACGCCGTCCGTCGCGCCCGGGCCGGGCTCCAGGACCCGGAGCGGCCGCTCGGTAGCTTCATTTTTCTCGGCCCGACCGGCGTTGGCAAAACGGAGCTCGCACGGGCCCTAGCGGAATTTCTCTTTGACGACGACCACGCCATGGTCCGGATAGACATGTCCGAGTACCAGGAAAAGCACACGGTCTCACGACTCGTGGGCGCACCACCTGGGTACGTCGGGTACGACGAAGCCGGCCAGCTGACGGAGGCGGTCAGGCGGCGCCCGTATTCCGTGGTCTTGTTCGACGAGGTCGAAAAGGCACACCCGGATGTGCTTAATGTCCTGCTCCAACTGCTCGATGATGGCCGTCTGACGGACAACAAGGGACGCACCGTCGACTTCAAGAACGTCGTGGTGATCATGACATCGAACCTGGGGAGTGAGTTCATCGCCCACCGGAGCAAGTCACGCCCGGATGATGAGCACGATCTTGATGACGACACCAGGCGTCAGGTCCTCGATGCGGCACGCGAACACTTCCCGCCCGAGTTCCTCAATCGCGTCGATGAAATCATCGTTTTCCATGCCCTCGGACGTCACCACCTCGTCGAGATCGTCGACATTCAGCTGGCGGACGTGGCCACGCGTCTTGCCGACCGCAAGGTCTCGATTGCACTCACTGACGCGGCGAAGCGCCAGCTGGTCGACACCGGCTTTGACATCGCCTTTGGAGCGCGCCCTCTGAGACGCACGATCCAGCGGCGCGTGCTCGACCCGTTGGCGATGCAGATGCTGCGAGGGGAGTTTCAGGACGGTGACGCCGTAATCGTCGACACGGACGGGGAGACGCTCACCTTCACCAAGAGCGAGCTTGCCGCCACGCCCTAGCCCATCTTCTGCATCGACGCGAGGAAGTCGGCGTTCGACTTCGTCTTCCCCATCTTGTCGAGCAGAAGCTCCATCGCCTCGACCGAGGACAGCGGGGTGAGAACCTTGCGCAGCACCCAGACACGATTGAGGTCTTCCTTGTCCAGCAGGAGCTCTTCCTTCCGGGTGCCGCTCTTCTGAATATCGATCGCCGGAAAGACCCGCTTATCCACCAGTTTCCGGTCGAGATGGATCTCCATGTTGCCGGTCCCCTTGAACTCTTCGAAGATCACGTCGTCCATCCGTGACCCGGTGTCGACCAGCGCCGTCGCCATGATGGTGAGCGACCCGCCTTCTTCGATGTTGCGGGCGGCCCCAAAGAACCGCTTCGGTTTTTGGAGCGCGTTCGAATCGAGACCGCCAGAGAGCACCTTGCCGGACGGTGGGATCACGGCGTTGTAGGCGCGAGCGAGCCGGGTAATCGAATCGAGCAGGATGAACACATCCTTCCGATGCTCGACCAAGCGCTTCGCCTTCTCGATCACCATCTCGGCCACCTGGACGTGGCGCTGCGCTGGCTCGTCGAATGTTGACGAGATGACCTCGCCATCGACCGACCGCTGCATGTCGGTGACTTCCTCTGGGCGCTCATCGATGAGCAGCACGATGAGATAGACCTCCGGATGGTTCCTGGCAATCGACTGCGCGATACTCTGCAGCAACATCGTCTTGCCCGTTCGCGGTGCGGCGACGATCAGCCCGCGCTGCCCCTTCCCGATCGGCGTCATCAGGTCCATGACGCGCGCGGAGAGATTGTCGGCCTCAGTCTCGAGTTGCGCACGCTCTTGCGGATACAGCGGCGTGAGGTTCTCGAAGAAGATCTTGTCTCGTACCTGGTCCTGGTCTGGAGACTCGAAGTTCACCGCCTCGACCTTAATGAGCGCAAAGTAGCGCTCACCCTCCTTTGGCGGTCGAATCTGGCCTGAGACCGTGTCCCCGGTCTGCAGGTCGAATTTCCGGATCTGCGACGGCGATACGTAAATGTCGTCCGGTCCAGGCAGATAGTTATAGTCAGGCGCGCGGAGGAAACCGAACCCGTCCGGCAGCACCTCGAGCACCCCCTCCGAGAAGATGAAGCCGCTCTGCTCCGTCTGCGCCTTCAAGATCTGAAAGATCAGCTCTTGCTTGCGCATACCGGTCGCGCCGACGACATTGAGGTCCTTCGCCACCTGCGTGAGCTTGGTGATGCTCATCTCCTTGAGTTCACCGATGTTCAAGGTGTCCTTACCGCGTCGCTGGGAGGACTTCGGTGCAGCGGGCTTCGGCGCGGACGCATTTGGGACATCTGACGGCCCGGCTTCTGCCGTTGCCGCCGAGTCGGGGGCTGACCGCAAGGATGACTTCGGTGCAGCGGGCTTCGGCGCGGACGCATTTGGGACATCTGACGGCCCGGCTTCTGCCGTTGCCGCCGAGTCGGGGGCTGACCGCAAGGATGACTTCGGTGCAGCGGGCTTCGGCACGGACGCATTTGGGACATCTGACGGCCCGGCTTCTGCCGTTGCCGCCGAGTCGGGGGCTGACCGCAAGGATGAACGCTTGTTGTTGGTTGGCATGAGTTAGATCAAACTCTCGGTTAAGGGTTGGCTGTTCGGCCGTGACGGCCAGGATTTAGGGATCGGCAGGTTCGGGTCCTGCCAAGCGCTCGACGCTAGAAGTAGATACTGGGGCTAGACGTTAGAAGTCTAACTCTAGAGAACCATGGCGCGTTTGCTGCTGAGATGCAACTATTGGTTGGAGGATTCCGACCGCTTACGTTTTTTGAGTATAAGTAGGCGCTGGTGGGGCTGTCAACCCGACCCAACCGCCGCCCTTGACAGCGACCGGTCATTCATAGTCGGCCGGCGACTCGCCGATGGCGACGATGCTGCACTGCAGCGTCAGGTGGAGACCCAGCTCAGTGGCCCGCTCCAGAAGCGCCGCGCTCTCCGCGCCTGGATTCACCCAAAGTTCGCGGATGTGTTTCTGGGCGATCTCCGGCACGACACGCTCGCCCACCTCGGGCGGCACGTACAACGTCGCCAGATCAACCGCTCCCGGCACGTCGAGCACCGAGGCGTACGTCGAGAGCCCCTCGATCGTGTCGTTGGCGGCGGCGCAGATCGGATTGACCGGTACGACCTCGTACCCTCGATAACGAAACGCCCGCACCGCCTTGTTCCCGAACTTGCGGGGATCCTGCGAGGCGCCGATGACCGCGACGACTTTCATGGGGTAAGCCTGCCGTGAACGCAGATGTACAATTTCCTTGGGATTTGAACGTGCGACATCACACGGTCACCCTCGTTTTCCTCTGCGGGCTCTGCGGGCTGACCTTTTTTGCCGGCCTCGGTCGTCCCGCGATTACCGACTCCGACGAAGCCTTCTATGCCGAGAGCGCCCGCGAGATGCTCGAGCGGGCTGACTGGCTCACACCGCATTTCAACGACACCACCCGCTTTGAAAAACCGGTCCTCTACTACTGGCTGGCGGCCACCACCTACGTCGTCACCGGCGCGTCGGCGTGGGCCGCTCGCCTCCCGTCCGCTCTGGCTGGCCTCGGGCTCGTCCTCATCCTGTACTTTAGCGCACGGCGGTGGTACGACGACACGACGGCGCTCCTGGCCGGTGTCATTGGAGCCACGAGCTTCGGCGCCATCGCGATGGCGCGCCAGGCGCTACCCGACCTGCCGCTCGCCTTCTTTACCACGCTCACGATCTGGGCGACCCTCGTCGGTTTGCTCGACGCGCCGCCGGGTCACGCCGAGGTGCGTGCGCGGCGGACGTGGCTCGTCACGGCGGCCGTCGGAGCCGCCGGAGCATTCCTCGTCAAGGGACCGGTCGGTATCGCGCTCCTCGTGATGGTGCTCGGACCGATCACGGTCCTCGAATTCTGGCTCTCTGGCGCACGATGGCGTGCGCGCGCGATTGACGTCGCACTGGCCTGCGCGGTCTTCGTTTTCATCGCCGCGCCGTGGTACGTCGCCATGACGGTCGAGCATGGTGTGGCCTACCTCGAGCGTTTCTTTCTCGCGGAGAACCTCGACCGCTTCGCCACGGCTCGGTACAACGTGCCTCGGCCGTCGTGGTACTACGTTCCCATCGTCATTGGCGGTCTCTTGCCGTGGTCGCTCTTCATGCCGCTCTGGGTCCCGAAGCTGACGCACGCGTGGCGTCAGCGAGCGCTCGACACGCGTGCCGTTCGGCTCGCCGTGTGGGCGCTCGCCCCGCTCGCGTTCTACACGGCATCCATCGGCAAGCAGCCTCGCTACATCCTCCCAATCATGATCCCGCTCGCCGTGCTCCTCGGCCACGCCATCGTCACTGCGCTGACGACACCGAACGAGCGCGGTCGGTTGTTCGTCGGTTGCGCGGCCGCGTCCGGAGCGACGATCGCGGCGTTGGGGGCTCTGGTCTACCGAGCTCGACCGCTGCTTGTCGAGTGGCCCGGACCGGCCACGGTCGGCGTCGCGGCCGCGCTCGCCGTGGCCGGCTTCGCGATCGTGGTGACTGCCCTCACGTCGTTGACGGCGACCCGGCGCCGGTGGGCGCGTGCCGTCCCGAGGCTGATCGCCGCCTCGGCCGTCGTGGCGGCCATCGGCGCCCACTTCGTCATCCTCGCCACGCCCGGTCCCGCCCCGGTGGAGCGAATGGCCGCCATGCTTGCCGAAGCACGCCCGCATGACGAACCATACGGGCGACATCGGGTATTCGACCGCAATCTGGTCTACTATGTCGGCTCGCCGCACGTGGAGCTTCCGGTCATCGACGCGGTCCGTGACTTCCTCCGGTCGCCCGAGCGGGTGCTCTGCGTGCTGCGGGCGGAAGACGCCCACCGGCTCGAACGCGACGGGGTCGACCTCCGCGAGATCGGGGCGGTGTCATACTTAAACACCGGCAACTTGACCCTTCGGATGTTGCTCGATCCCGATCCGGACCGCTACCTCCAACGG
The DNA here is from genome assembly GCA_963662965.1 of Vicinamibacterales bacterium. Lineage (GTDB taxonomy): Bacteria > Acidobacteriota > Vicinamibacteria > Vicinamibacterales > UBA8438 > DTWD01. The sequence goes on from OY759970.1 coordinate 4,680,658, forward strand.
GTCGTTCTCGTGACGAATCATTAGCGGGGCGGATGCATGGCGTCTCAGACCGACCTTCTCGCTTCACACACGCGCGTCGGTGATCTGTGGGAACGGATCGACGAGGCTCGTATTCGTTGCTATGCCTGCGGACATGAGTGTCCGATCCCCAGTGGCGCCCTCGGCGTGTGCAAAGTGCGATTCAATGCCGGCGGGCAACTTCGGGTGCCGTGGGGCTACACCGGGGGCGTGCAGTGCGATCCGATCGAGAAGAAACCGTTCTTCCATGCCTACCCCGGTGCGCTGGCCTACAGCTTCGGGATGCTCGGCTGTGACCTCCATTGCGGGTATTGCCAAAATTGGGTCACGTCGCAGGCGCTGCGTGATCCAGCCGCCGTCGCGCCGCCAGCCGAAACCACGCCAGAACAGCTCGTCGCCGAGGCCGGCCGCCTCGGAGCTCGAATCATCGTCAGCACGTACAACGAACCGCTGATCACCAGCGAATGGGCCGTCGCCGTCTTCAAGACGGCACGCGCCGCCGGACTTCGTACCGCCTTTGTGTCGAATGGCAACGGAACACCGCGTGTGCTCGAGTACCTGCGGCCTTGGGTCGACCTCTATAAAGTCGATCTCAAGAGCTTCGACGACCGGCACTACCGTGAGCTTGGCGGACGCCTGGCGCCCATCTGCGACACGATACGCCGCCTGCACGCGTTGGGCATCTGGATCGAAATCGTGACGCTGCTCATTCACGACTTCAACGATACAGACGACGAGATCGAGCGCCTCACCGCTTTCGTCGCCGGCGTTTCTCCCGATATCCCATGGCATGTCACTGCCTTCCACGCCGACTACAAGATGGCCGGACATGCCGACACCACCGCCGACATGCTGGCGCGGGCCGCCGCGATCGGTCACGACAACGGCCTCCGCTTCGTCTATGCCGGCAACAAGCCTGGTCAGGTGGGAGACGCCGAGCACACCCGTTGCCCGGGCTGTCGTGAGACCCTCATCGAGCGCCGCGGCTTCCAGGTGTACCGCTACAACCTCACCGAGGCCGGGACCTGTCCGACATGCGACACCGCGATTCCCGGTCGTTGGGATCGACGCTACGGCGGTCAGTTCAGTCACCACCCATTTAGGGCTTAATCAGACGGGGCCGCAGGCCCCGTCTGATTAAGGAAGAAAAATCTTGCCGGGGTTGAGAATGCCGCGCGGGTCGAACACGTCCTTGAGCCGCCGCATCACCGCGATCGTCTCGGGCGAGAGCTCGAGCCCGAGATACGGGGCCTTCGTGAAGCCGATGCCGTGCTCCCCGCTGATCGACCCTTCAAGGCCAACCACGGTCTCGAACAGCCGACGCTCCGCTTTACGCGCGCGCGCCATGACCGCGTCATCTCTCGGATCAACGAGAAGATTCACATGGATGTTTCCATCACCGACGTGACCGAAGCAGGCGACGTCGAGCCTGAAGTCCTCCCGGATCTGATCGACGGCCCGAAAGAGTGCGGGAATCCGCCCTTTCGGCACGACGACATCGTGATTGATCTTGAGCGGCGCCCGTTCCCGCAGCGCCAACGAGATGTCTCGACGAACCTGCCAGATGGCGTCACGCTCGGCCGCGTCTCGCGCGACGTGGATGTCCGATGCCCCCGCCGTCTCGAACACCGTCCTCACCCGCGTGATGTCCTCATCCGCGCTGGTCGCGGTGCCGTCGACCTCGACCAGCAGCATGGCGCCGGTCCCTGGCGTGGCGAGGCGTAAGTCCGACTTCCCCGCCACGGAGTCGAGGCAGATGGCGTCAACAAGCTCGAGCGCCGCGGGAACCACGCCGGCTGACACGACCGACATCACCGCGGCGACGGCCTGTTCCACGTCGGGGAACCCGGCTCGAAGGGTGCGCCGCGCCGCCGGCTTGGGGATCAAGCGCAGGATGATCTCCGTGACAATTCCCAAGGTCCCTTCCGAACCAACCAAGAGTTGCGTCAGGTCATACCCGACGACGTTCTTGACCGACTTGCCACCCGTGCGGATTACTTCGCCGGTCGGCAGCACCGCTTCGAGACCGAGGACGTAGTGCTTGGTCGTTCCGTATTTGAAGGCGCGCGGTCCGCCGGCACACTCCGCCACATTGCCCCCAATCACCGAACGGTTGAGGCTCGCGGGGTCGGGCGGGTAAAACAGCCCGACGCGTTCCACCGCGGTTTGCAAGGCACCGGTGACCACGTTCGGCTCGACGACGGCGAGGAGGTTGGTCTCGTCGATCTCCTTGATGCGATCGAGCCGATCAAGCGCGAGCACAACCCCGCCTGACGTCGGCACCGCGCCGCCGGTGTAGCCGGTGCCCGCGCCGCGGGGGGTCAGCGGCACCCGCGCCGTATGGCAGCAGCGCGCGATGCGCGCCACGTCCTCCGTCGAGCCTGGTAGGACGACCAGATCAGCCGGATGGCCTTGTCCCAGCGCGTCGGTGCCGTAGTCGCGGAGTACCTCCGGCTGCTCCCGGACGTTGGCGTCGCCGACAATGTCGACGATCTGCTGAACGACGTTCGGTAACAGCATGGCCTAGTGGACCACTGATTCTTAGCTTCCGCGACGTCGCGACGGTTACTGCAGGGCGAGCCGCGCGGCGAACCGCGTGAGCCGCTCGGCGCCCGCCTCGAGGCGGCGCATCGACGTGGCGTACGACACGCGCAGGAATCCCGGCGCATCGAACGCTTCGCCAGGGGTCAGCGCCACGTGCACGTCCTCGAGGAGGCGTGCGGCGAACTCTGCCGACGTCCGTATCGCGTCTGGCGACAGCAGCTCCGTGATGTCCGGGAAGAGATAGAACGCGCCGGCGGGAGGCACAATCCGGATCCGCGGCTCTTCGGCCAGCCACGTAATTAGCTGGTCCCGACGGACCCGATATTCCGCCCGCATCTCACCGACACAGTCGTGCGAACCGGTCAGCGCCGTGAGCACCGCGTGTTGCGTGATCGACGAGACGTTCGAGGTTACGTGGCTTTGTACCGTGTTCATCTTTTTGATCAGCGGGCGCGGTCCCAGGGCCCACCCGCAACGCCATCCGGTCATCGCATAGCTCTTCGACGCGCTTCCAACCAACACCGCGCGGTCGGCGGCCTCTCCGGCGACGACCGACGGCAGGTTGTGGGGGACGTCCTCGTAGATGAGCTGCTCGTAGCACAGGTCGAGCACCAACCAGATGCCGGCGGCCTCGGTCTCCCGGACGATGGTCTTCAGCTCGTCCTCGGCAATCAGAGCGCCAGTCGGGTTGCCTGGTGAATTAAGCACGATGGCCCGCGTGCGCGGCGTCACCGCATCGAGCACGCGCTCGGCCGTCACCGCGAATCCCTCGTCGGGGTACGTCCGAACGAGCACCGGCACGGCTTCGGCCAGCTTGATTTGCTCGACGATGGTTGGCCATACCGGGGCGTGCGTCACCACCTCGTCGCCACGGTCGAACAGCGCCATCGCGACGTTGAACAGCGCCTGCTTACCTCCCGCACAAACGATCGTCTCGTCAGGCTGATATGTGACGTCGTAGTCGGCGGCATACCGCCGACAGACCGCTTCCTTGAGCTCGATGATGCCGGCGTTCGGCGTGTACTTCGTAAAGCCGTTATCGATCGCATCGATACCGGCGGCCCGGACGTGAGCCGGCGTGTCGAAATCAGGCTCCCCGGCACCGAGATCGACGATGTCGACACCGTCACGCCGAAGACGCTCGGCGGCGAGCGCCACCTGCTGCGTCTGCGACGACGACACGCGCGCGAGGCGCTCGGCAAACGTCATCATTAGACGGGGCTGACTGCCCCGGACCCCGTCGCCGGCCCTCGCGGGGACCCCTTCACCCCACTCCGTGCCGGCGGGGACGCGCGGTGCGCGCCCTGATCGTACCCTGTGAGATCTGGCCACTCGCTACGCGAGCGAACGGAGTGGGGCTCTCGGGGTCCCCGCGAGTGAGCGAGCGAGGGGGTCTGGAGGAAGCGCCAGAGACCCCGCGTGACGATCGCGGGCGATATTCCTCCCAGTCTGAACATAGTCGCTGACTGCCTCGGACCACTTAGGTTATGCCCGCACCGACGAGGCGTGCGACGTCGATTTTTCACGGAGGCGGGTCTCCACCACCTCCGGCACGAGACCGGTAATCGAACCGCCCAGCGCAAAGACTTCTTTGACCAGGCGCGAGCTGAGGTAGGTATAACGCTCACCTGGCATCATGAAGACAGTCTCGATCGATTCGCTCAGCCGTCGGTTCATGAGTGCCATCTGCATTTCGAACTCGAAGTCGGAGATGGCCCGCAGACCTCGAACGATCACATCGGCGCCCCGGCGAGCCGCGTAATCAACGAGGAGCCGGTCGAACGTCTCGACCTCCACATTCGCCTGACCACGGAACACCTCGCGCACAATCTCCACCCGCTCCGCCGCCGAGAAGAGCGGATCCTTGTCGATGTTGACGAGAATCGCGATGACAATCCGATCGAAGAGCCGCGCGCCGCGCTCAATGATGTCGACATGGCCGTTCGTCAGTGGGTCGAACGAGCCCGGATACACCGCCAGCTTAGGCTGTAGCTCGGACATAGAACTCGAGGGCACTATCACCCGACGTCACACGACGAGCGTGTGTCAGGCCAGCGATCTCCGCCGTCGTATCGCGCCGCGCCCGCTCGACGACAATCTGCCCGTCGTCCTTCACATAGGATGCGACCACTGAGAGTATGGCACCGATTGCGCGCCCATCAAACTCATAGGGCGGGTCGAGCAGGACCAGGTCGAAGCGCATCGCCGCGTCGAAGCGACCGAGTGCCTCCGGCAGCGCTCCCAGTGCCACGTCCGCGTATGCCTCGCCGCCGCACCGCACGACATTCGCCTCGATGAGCGACACCGCCCGCCGGTCGCGATCAAGGAACGTCACCGCCGACGCCCCGCGACTCATCGCTTCGAGCCCGACGGCCCCGGTGCCGGCGAAGCCATCGAGCACCGTGGCCCCCTCGATGTCATCGCGCAGGATATTGAACAACGTCTCGCGGAGCCGGTCAGATGTTGGCCGCAGCCCGGGCCAGGTCGGAGCGGCCAGTCGGCGCCCCTTGAACGCACCCCCGATGATCCGCATGCTGTGCGCGCCCTAGCCGATCCCAACCAGACCGTATCGTTCGGCCCAGGCTGCTCGCATCACGTCGAGATGCGCATCAGTCGCGTCTCCGTCCGCCAGCCACGACGCAACCAACCGTCTCGCATCCTCCATGAGCCGATGGTCGCGAATCAGATCGCCGACGCGAAACAACGGAAGGCCCGACTGCCGGGTGCCGAAGAAATCACCAGGGCCGCGGAGCTCCAAGTCTCGCTCAGCAATCTCAAACCCGTCCGTCGTATCCGCGAGTGCTCGCAACCGATCTTTCGCCGCCGCCGAGAGCCGTGACGCATGGACCAGCACGCAGTAGGACTGTTCCGCCCCCCGTCCCACGCGCCCACGGAGCTGGTGCAGCTGGGCCAATCCGAACCGCTCGGCTTGCTCCACCAACATGACGGTCGCATTCGGGACGTCGATCCCGACCTCGATGACCGTGGTGGCCACCAGGACGTCGATCTCGCCCCGGGCAAACGCGTCCATCGTTCGTGCTCGCTCGTCGCGTTTAACACGACCATGCACGATGCCGACACGGTAGTCGGGGAAGACTCGCTCGTCGAGTTCCGTCGCCATCTCGGTCGCCGCTCTCAGATCCAGCTTCGCCGACTCCTCCACGAGTGGATACACGACGAACACCTGACGCCCGTGTGTTAGCTCGCCTCTCGCCAGGTCGTAGACCTCCTGGCGACTCGACTCCGACCGAACCAACGTTTTCACGTCCCGCCGACCCGGCGGCCGCTCGCGAATATTCGACACATCCAAGTCGCCGTACGCGGTCAGCGCCAGGGTTCGCGGAATTGGCGTCGCGGTCATCACGAGCACGTCCGGCTCGAGCCCCTTCGCTCGCAACGCGGCACGTTGGACGACCCCGAAGCGATGTTGCTCATCGATAATGACCAGCCCGAGCGCATTGAACTGCAGGTCGCCTTGAACGAGCGCATGGGTTCCGACGACGAGCTGCACGGTCCCGTTCGCGAGACCCGCCACCGCTTCGCGACGAGCCTTCGTCGGGCTTGCCCCCGTCAGCAGCACCGTCGCGAACCGCGACGACGCCAGGGTCCGCACCACATTGGCGTAGTGTTGTTCGGCGAGGATCTCCGTCGGCGACATCATCGCCACCTGGAGTCCGTTCTCCATCGCCACGAGTGCCGCGAGCAACGCCACGATGGTCTTACCCGACCCCACATCCCCTTGGAGCAACCGGTTCATTGGTTGCGAGCGCTGCAAGTCATCGACGATCTCCTTCAACGCCTGTCGCTGATCTTCGGTCAGCCGAAACGGCAGCACGTCGAGGGCGGCGCGGCGGATCCGGTCGTCGACCTCCACCACCCGCGGCTTCACTGATCGATCCGCCTCGCGCCGACGGAGGGCGAGCCCGACCTGGAAGAAAAAAAACTCCTCGAAGATCAGCCGCTGCTGCGCCGGGGTCCGGAATCGATTGAGCGCCTCGATTGAGGTACCCGCGGCGGGGAAATGTACGGCGACCAGAGCCTGCGCCCGCGCCGGGAGCGCCAACGACCGCGTAGTGGCCGGCGGCAGCGGGTCATCCACCGTCTCATCGACCCGTTGCAGTGCGTGATGCACGACCCGCCGGAACATTTTTGGCGTCAGCGACCCTACCTTCTCGTAGACCGGCACGATCCGTCCGGTGTGAATCGCCTCTGCACCGTCCTCCGGCTCACGGCCCACGACTTCGTAGTCCGGGTTCGTCAACTGGAGCCCGCCCGACCGTCGGCGCTCCACCTTGCCGTAGAGGACGACGTGCTGATGGGGTGCGAAGACATCCTTCAGATAGGCCTGGTTTAGAAAGGTCGCGCGAATTCGCCCAGAGTCGTCCTCCACCACCATCTCGAAAATGCGAAAACCCTGGCGGCGGGTCGACCGCACACCGCAGCTCAGCACCTCTCCCGTAACCGACGTGACGTCGGCTGGTCTGATCGACCCGATCGGCTGGAGCCGTGCGCGGTCCTCGTAGCGACGCGGCAGGGTCAGGAGCAGATCCTCGACCGTGTGCACGCCGACCGCTGCCAGTTCTTCGGCGCGACGCGGTCCGACGCCCTTGAGATATTGAACCGAGGTCTGCAGACCTTCAGAAGCAGCGGAGCCCATCGATCACTGGACGACCACCGTTTGACGCTCCTCGACGCGGACGGCCTTGATCCCGTGCGGAAGGCGAAACGCGTTTGATAGGTCGATGCCGTCCGGATGCCGGTCGGACTGCGTATAGTGGCGAACGATCTCGAGGAGCACCGCCGGCGGCACCGGAACCGTCCCCACGTGGACCGACTCCACGTCGAACGCGATCGTCCGGTCCCCCGACTGAACCACCGCCACCGCGGTCACCGGAACGGTTCCCCTCAGATACCGGAGCGGGTCAAGGGCATCACGCTCTTGCTGGTCGCGTAGCGTATCGAGGTTCACCGTCGCGCTGGCGGTGACGCGTCCCTCCCCCGCCATGCGCACGTGTAGATCTCCCACCCCCGCCGGGAGCAGGGGCGCCCCTTGGAATCGGAGGTACCCGTTCACGGAACGTTCTGAGACGACCACCGTACGCGGTTGATCGTGGTCGGCATCGTCGGTATCGGCATCCGCAGAGGCGGTAGTCGTTGCGATGGCGATGTTCTGGACGATTTCGGTGAGCGCCGCGTTGAGCGCCTCACCGTCGGCGACGCTCAGCGGCGCCTCTTCTTGTTGAACCAGGCTGGCGCCCAGCACAAGCGCTACCGCGAGTATCCACGGCACGTCATGACTCTAGCGCGTTTCGCAGGTGCGTGTCGTCCATGTTCAGACCGGGGGAATATCGCCCTCGATTTACCGACCGACTCGCGGGCGCTTCCCCCGGACCCCCTCGCTCGCTCACTCGCGGGGACCCCGAAAGTCCCACTCCGTTCGTTCGCGTGGCAGAGTCCAGATCTCGCTAGGTACGAACAGGGCGACTCAATCACCCGGGGTTCTGGCCGCCGCGATTCTGGTTCCCACGCCGCGCTCGTTGCAGCATGTCGACGCCGCGTCGCTGCATCTGCTGCTCGAACATACGGAAGCGGACGCCCTGTCGCACGTTGAGGATCTCGTCGATACCGGCATGAGCCTGCTCGAGCGCCTCCGCCGAGTCGCGGTCGTGTTGCCGCAGCATCTCCAGCCGCTCTTCGAGCAGGACGTCGCTCGTGTCCGGCTGGTTGGACAGCCGTCTCAGCTCACGGAGCACCCGCTGCCGTCCTTGTGTGCTCTGACGACGCGCCTCCTGCGAGAGCGTTCAGCCTGGCGACGAACTGCGGGTATTGCTCGTCCGTCAGGTCGAGCATCTCCTCCGCCTGCACCAGCTCATACGCCTCGAAGAGACGCTGGACCTGGGCCGGCGTCATGTCACCGGCGAGCGGGAACTGATCCCGCTGCTGCGCCGCGACCGGCGTCGCCGGCAGGAGCAGAAGAACCACGAGCACAGGTCGCATGAGAGGAGTCTACAGCCGGCGCACTCCGTTGCGGCTCGTGGCCAACGCCCCGCATTGCACTGAGGCCCCGCTGGCCCCAAGGTGCGGTCGCCCTTGGCCAGGCGCGACCACGGAGACCGGCGGTCTGTGACTGCGCTCGGCACGGGACCACCGCAGGCCCCCGCGGGGCGCATCGGCGGTTGAATGCAGCGGGGGGTTCGCCACGGGCTGCCAGCTCGGCCTCCAGTGGCTCGGCCAGGGCGCGACGCTCATCGGCAGACATCAGAAACATCACGCCGTCAATCGCGCCGGGGTCGAGCATCAACGCGTCGGTGTCGCCGTCGGCCCACTCGACCGCATCGACCATCTCGAGCAACAGCGCCCACTCCGGCTCTTCTATCGGTACCGTCAGTGCCGTCGCCGGGGGCGGGTCGAATCGCCCGGAGCCACCACGCTGGGACCGCCGCCGGCGACCAGCTCCGCCCCACGGTCACCGCCCGGAGCGGTCGCTGCTCCATCGTCTGACCGCAACCAGCCCCAACCGGCCAATCCCGCCGTGAGCACAAGACCGGCGGCGACGATCTCGGGATGAGCGGCCGCGACCACGTCCACGCCCACCACCAGGCATCCCCTGCGGATGCGGCGCGGGCCTCGGTTTCGGCTTCCTTGGAGATCCGCTCCCGCACGCGACGAGACAGATGGTCCCAGAAGAGCGGCGACGGCTCCGGAATGTCGGCCGCCCGCGTGTCTCGTAAGGTGGCGCCGAGCGACGCAAGTTCGTCCCGACAGCGGACACATCCTTTCAGATGACGCAGTCGATCGTCACTCAGTGGGCCGAGCGTCCCGTCCACCGCATCGACGAACTCCTCAGGCGTGAGATGACTCATCGTCGACCGTCCCGCATCACTATCGTATCGAGATCGGACTCGCGCAAGACCTCAGAGCGGCTCGCCCGCGAGCTGCTTCTTCAGATTACGAAGCGCGTGGAAAAAGTTGGCTTTGACCGCGCCCACGGAGTTCCCGAGAATGTCGGCGATCTCCTAGTGCGACAGCTCATGGTACGTGCGAAGAATGAGCGTCGCGCGCTGTTTGTCGGGCAACCGCGCGCTCGCCGCCCGCACCAGCGCGGCGCGCTGCTCCCGCACCACCGACTCCGCGGGGTCCTCACTCCGGTGGTCAACGTGTCGCTCCGGCTCGGTCGGGTCGGCGAGCGAGAGCGCTTTCTTTGCGCTCAGGTGATTGAGACATGCGTTGACCCCGATGCGATACAACCAGGTCGAGAGCACGGCATTCCCGCGAAACCGCGACAGCCCGCGGTACGCGCGGAGGAACACCTCCTGGGACAGATCGTTCGCATCTTCCTGATTTCCCACAAACCGATAGCACAACTGGTACGCCGACCGCCGATGGCGTGCGACCAGAACATCGAACGCCCCGGGGCGCGCGGCGAGTCACGCCCCCACCAGTGCGCTGTCGGTGGCGAACTCCTGATCCAGCGCCAGAAGGCCGTTCGCATCAGTGCCAGGGGTTGCCTCGGATCTCACCCCTGTCACCCGCACCGTCCATCCCGGCTTGGCCCCAGCGTCCCACGCCGTCGCGGTCCGGGTCGCCATTTCGTCGCACCTCCCGTGAGATGAGATGGTCCAATTCCGGACCATCTCCGTCCCCATCGGACACAACTTCTTGGACGGGCGCCAGTCCTCAAAAGTTACATCGCCTCGCCACGCAGCAGCGCGTCGACCTCATCTGGATTCGGGATCGCGCTCCGCGCGCCCAGACCCCGGCACTTGAGCGCCGCCACGGCATTGGCGTACCGCAGGATCTCCTCGACCGAGGTACCGTCTCCGCCGCGGATCCACCCGGCGATAAAGCCACCCCGAAACACGTCGCCGGCGCCGGTCGAATCGACAACTGGCACGCGAAACGATGGCGTCCGAATCTCCGAGTCACCCACGAGGGCGAGGCTCCCTTCTCCCCCTAATGTCATACAGACGGCCGACGCCCGGTAGGTGTCGCGGATCGAACGCAACGCGGCTCCGCACTCCGCCCTGCCGCTCAGCGCCGTCGGAAAGTCCTCCGCGGCGATGATGACGTCGATCTCGGAGAGCAGATCCTCGATGCCGGGGCGGACGTGCTCGACATCGACCACCGTCGGAATGCCCGCCTCGCGGGCGCAACGCGCCGCCACCGTCGACGCGGCGGTATCGTGGCAGTCAACCAAGAGGGTCCGCCCGGTGCAGATGGCATCTCGCCGAATCTCCTCGGGTGCGAGCCTGAGGCCGGGATCGCGGGACCACAGCACGGTCCGCGCGCCAGTCTGCTGGTCGACGAGAATGACGGAAAAGCCGTTGGGCGTCTCCGGCGCGATCAGACACGCGCTCGTGTCGATCCCCTCCTGTTCGAGACTCTTGATCCCGCGCGCCGCGTGCTCATCGTCACCGAATCGCCCCACATAACGCGCCCGCAATCCGAGACGCGAACAGGTCACCATTGCCGTCGCGGCCTGGCCGCCGGGCGAGTACTGCAACCGTTCGACCGGCTGTTTCGTGTCTGGGGCGGGATGATGCGCGAGCACCACGAGTAGGTCGATCATGTTCAAACCGCACCCGACGGCGTCGAACCTCCGCCCTGCGGCGTCTGGCAACGTCAGTGGAAGTCGCACCGCACGATCGTACACTGCGGGCTTGATGTTCGCCTTTTGTTTGCACTAGAGTTCCTCTCGGAACCGTCGCCGAGAAAAGGAGGACCCCGTGCAACCGCTGACCAAGCGCCAACGCGAAATCCTCGACTACCTGAACGAATTCATCGAGCACCACGGTTATGCGCCGAGCCTCGAGGAAATCGGTCGTCGTTTCGGGCTTTCTTCGCTCGCGACCGTTCACAAGCACCTCACCAACCTGCAGGAAAAGGGCTTTATCAAGCGAGCGTGGAATCGGAGTCGCTCCGTCGAACTGATACCAATGCGAATCGGCAGTCGGGCCTTCGACCTTCCCCTCCTCGGCCGCGTCGCCGCCGGGGTTCCGATCGAGGCTGTCGTCTCCTCGGAGACCGTGTCCGTGCCAGAGGACTTCGTCGGGGCACGTGATACCTACGCCCTCCGAGTACGAGGCGATTCGATGATCGACGAGCAAATCCGCGATGGTGACATCGTCATCGTCGAGGACCGGAAAACGGCCGACAACGGCGAGATGGTGATCGCGCTGCTTGAAGGTGCGGACGTCACGCTCAAGACCTTCTTCCGGGAGAACGGCCAGGTGCGTCTCCAGCCGGCGAATGCGTCGATGGAACCGATCGTGGTCGCTGCCGATCGCGTGCAGGTGCAAGGTGTTGTTGTCGGCGTCATGAGAAAATACTGACACCCGGCGCCGCCCTGTGTGAACCTCACTGAGTGCGAGCCGTGTCCCGGAGGCCCAAGAATGCCCGAGCGCAAGCAGGTCAACTTCACCATCGTGCCGGACGAGCCGAGCGACGTGCCTCGCACCTACGCGAACTTCTGCGCGATCTCCCATACGCCGTTCGATTTCACGTTGACGTTCTGCGAGGTCTTGCCACCCAACGAAAACGACGTACGCCAGGCCGAAACCGAACAGCAGCTTCGAGCGCCGATCCGGTCCCGCATCGTCGTACCGATGCAGTTTGTGCCCAATCTCATCGCCGCGTTACAGGAGCATCTACGCACATTCAGTGAGGCGCCACCGAAAGTCGGTCCACCAAAAGCTCCGATCCACTAGGAGTCTGTGGTGGAAGTCGCGTCTGGCCAGTGCAAGGCGAGACGAGGGAGAAAACCGGGAGTATCAGATTGAGAACTCACGCAGCCAGGCTGGATGCATCGCCGGTCGAATGCAGCGTGACTTTCACTACAGACTCCTACGCATGAGGGAGCGACGGCCGATGGCCCGGCGGATTCTCGCGGCCCTCGAGAAACAGCATCCGAACGCCTTTACCGAGCTGGCGTTCAGCAATCCGTTCGAGTTACTGGTCGCCACCATCCTGTCCGCACAGTGCACCGACGAGCGAGTGAATCGAGTGACCCTTGAGGTGTTCCGGCGGTTTCCGGATGCCGCCGTACTTTCGGGCGCAGACCTCGCCCAACTCGAGGCGTTGATCCAGACCACCGGGTTCTTTCGATCCAAGGCGCGGTCGCTGCGGCGCATGGCGTCGATGCTCGTCGACGAGCACCGCGGCGAAGTTCCGCCGTCGATGGAGGCGCTCGTTAAACTGCCCGGCGTGGGCCGCAAGACCGCCAACGTCGTGTTGGGACACGCGCTCGATGTGCCGGGCCTCCCAGTCGATCGCCACGTTCTTCGTGTCAGCCGGCGGCTCGGCCTGACGCAGTCCGACGACCCGGTGGTCGTCGAGGCGGCGCTCGGCGCCCTCTTCCCTCCCGCTCGCTGGACGCGAGTTTCGGACACGCTGATTCTCCACGGCCGACGGATCTGCAAGCCGCGCCCGCAGTGTGACCGGTGCCGGGCCCGCGACGATTGTGCCTACGCCGCCGGCATATCAGACACCCCCGCGCCTAGGCGGCGACGGTGAGAATCAATTGGATGTTCGCATATGACGCGCGAGCGGTTCGAGCAGCTGGTGGCTGAGGCGATCGCACTCATTCCGCCGCAGCTGCATGACGCAATGCATAACGTGGCTGTGGTCGTCAAGGACGAGCCAGCGCCCGCGATGCTAGCCGACCTCGGCATTGAGCCGCCAGGCACGCTCTACGGGGTCTACGAGGGGACGCCGCTTACCGAGCGCGAGTGGGGCCAGGCCCCCGTGCTCCCGGACCGGATCACGATCTTTCAGCAGCCGATCGTGACCGACGCCACAGACGCTGCCGCTGATGAAGACGAGCGCGGGATCGTGCGCGCCGTGGGTGAAACCGTCATCCACGAATTCGGGCATCATTTTGGTCTCAGTGAAGCGGAAATCGAAGCGATCGAAGCAGAGTATTGGCAGGACGGACCAGAGGGCGACGTCGAGGCCGAAGGCGGCTAGACGTCGGTTCGGCCAGCACTTTCTCGAAGCGCCGTGGGTGGCGAAGGTCGTCACGGCCATCGCCCCGCAGGTCGACGACCGGTTTATCGAGATCGGCGCTGGCAGAGGCGCGCTCACCTTCGCGCTCGCCGAACGTGTCGGTCGGCTGCTCGCGGTTGAAATCGACCGGGATCTCGTCCGAGCGCTGCGCGGGACGGCAGCGGCGACGGTCGACGCACTGCAAGCCGATTTCCTCGATCTGGACCTGCCGACGCTCGCCCGACGTGTGCGGTCTGGCGACGCCGCGATCCGGATCGTGGGCAACCTGCCGTATAACGTCTCCACGCCGATTCTTCTCCGCGTGCTCCGTGACGCCGCCCGGGCCGAAATCCGAGATGCCGTGTTCATGCTTCAGCGGGAGGTCGCGGCACGCGTCGTCGCATCCGCCGGGACGCGCGACTACGGTCCACTGGCGGTCATGACCGCGCTCCGGGCCGAGGCGACGCCGCTGTTCGACCTCCCACCTGGGGCGTTTCGTCCGGCACCACGCGTGTGGTCCACGCTCGTCGGCCTCCGCTTCCGCGACGCCCGGCGGCTGCCGAGCAATACCGATTTGTTTGAGGCGATGGTCCGCGGCCTGTTCACGCAACGGCGGAAACAGCTTGTCAACGCGCTTGCCCCGGTCACCACGCCAGACGGTCCCGACCCACTGACGTGGTGTCGGCACGCTCGGATCGAGCCGACGCGTCGACCTGGAGAGCTCACATTGTCGGAACTCATTGACCTGTCTGAAGTTCTGGCGTCAGCGCGTATGTGAGTGTGCTATACTGCGCGACGTTTCCTGCCCCGCAGGCTTCGCCCAGCAGCCTGCCTGTCGCCGGTGGCATGGGTCGCCCGATCCGCGCGCGACACCGGTGAAGATACGCACGACCCGCTGCAATCAGTGACCAGCGGACAGTAATCAGTGACGACGATGGAATCACGACGCTCTGCGCCGCTCGAAGCCTTTCTCCTGGGAGGGGTCGGCGAGTTCGGGATGAACATGATGGCGCTTCGCTCCGACGCCACGACCTTCCTCATCGACGCGGGCGTGATGTTTCCCGACCCTGACCACTTCGGCGTCGACCTCATCATCCCCGACATCGAGGCCCTCCACGCAGAAGTCGGCCGCATCTCGGCGCTCGTGCTGACGCACGGTCACGAAGATCATATCGGAGCCGTCCCCTATGTGTGGAACCTCATCGATGGTCCGGTTTACGGCACGCCGCTCACCCTGGCCCTGGTCGAGCGCAAGTTGTCAGCCCACGGCATCGACGTTGGCGACCGTCTGATTGGCGTTACCCCGAGGAGCCGTGTGGCGATCGGCGACATGGAGGTCGAGTTCGTCCGCGTGGCACACAGCATTCCGGACGCGGTCGCTCTCGCCGTCCATACCTCCGTCGGCACGGTCATTCACACCGGGGACTTCAAGTTTGATCGACATCCACTCGACGACCGGCCCACCGACACCGACCGGCTCGCCGAGCTCGGCCGCGACGGGGTCGTCGCCCTCTTTTCCGACAGCACGAACGCCACTCAGGCGGGCCACACCGGATCGGAACTCGACGTCCGGCCGGCGCTCGAGGAACTATTCGTGTCTGCGCCTGGTCGACTGTTCGTGGCCACCTTCGCCTCAAGTCTCCACCGCATTCAACTCTTACTCGACCTGGTGGAACAGTTCGGGCGTCAGGTCGCGTTCGTCGGCCTCGGGATCTCCCGCAACGTCGAGATCGCGGAGCGACTCGGCTACCTCCGAATCCCGAGTGGTCTCCGAATTGGGGAAACCGACATCGCCCGTCGCCCGCCCAGCACCGTGCTTTGCATCGTCACTGGCTCACAGGGTGAGCCGCTCGCGGCATTGTCACGCATTGCCGTCGGCGCCCATCGGCACGTGACGGTTGATCCGGGAGATGTCGTCGTCTTCTCCGCCCGCCAGATTCCGGGTAACCAGCGTGCGATCAGCCGCTTGATGAACCATCTCGTCCGTCGGGGTGCGCGCGTTGTCGACAACGGCGCGACACCGGTTCATGTCTCGGGGCACGGCAGCGAGGAGGAGCTCAAGCGGATGCTCTTTCTGGTCAGACCACGCTACCTCGTGCCGATACATGGTGAGTACAGGTATCTCGCTCATCATGCCGAGCTCGCCGAGCGGGTCACCGGAGGGGACACCACGCCCCTGCTGGCTGAAAACGGCGACCGCGTGTGCTTTGACGGTGTACACGGCTGGGTGGGCGAGCCGGTACGCGCCGGCCGGGTCTTAATCGATGGCACCCGGACCGGCGAAGTCGCAGACGAGGTACTGCGCGACCGGCGGCACATGGCGTCGGATGGGCTTGTGGTCGCCGTGATGGCACTCGATGCCCACACCGGACGGATGGAGGACGGGCCGACCGTGATTACGCGTGGGTTTGTCGTCGACGATCGGACCGAATCGCTGCTCGAGACGGTACCCGACCTCTTGCGGGCGATCGCGCGCGAGGCGACCACGGAGGAACGCGCCGACCACGGCGTCATGAGTGAGCGGATGCGCGTAGAGCTACAGCGGATCCTGCGGAAACGGTCCGGCCGACGGCCGATGGTGCTGCCGGTCATCATGGAGATCTGATCGTGTCTGGAACGACTTTGTCTCGCCGAGTCAGCGAATTCGTCGGCGTCGCCCTCTTCGCCGCGGCACTCGTCTGGTTGATCGCGCTGACCACCTACGATGTCGCCGACGCCGTCTGGTTCTTCAACACCGGGGGCCACACGCCACCCAGTAACTTCGTCGGTCAGGTCGGCTCATTTCTCGCCGAACTCTCCTACCAGATGTTCGGGTTCGTTTCGTTCCTCGTACCGGTGTCGCTCGTTGTACTCGGATGGCATTACTTCTGGTGCCGCTCGGTCGAGGCTGCCTACACCAAGCTCGTCGGTCTTGGCCTCATGTTCGGCTGCAGCGCCTCATTTCTCAGCCTGGCGTTCGACCCGCTCGGAAATACCGACGGCGCCTTTAGTGCGGGCGGCTACCTCGGTTCGTGGCTAGCAGGCATACTTGCCGAATATTTCAATCAGACCGGCTCGCTCATCGCGATCCTCACCGTGATGTTCTTGTCGATCATCCTCTCGACCCAATTCTCGTTCGGTCGTTTTTTTAGCGATGTGTGGAGTGTGTCCACCCGGGCATTCGCGAGCGCACACACCGCGTGCCGTCGGTGGTGGGACCACCGCCCGCGCGCACGACAGCGCCAAGAAGTCATCAACAAGCATTTGGCGAAGACCGGTGGCTCGCTGCTGCGCACCGAAGTCCTGGCCAAGAGTCAGCCGCTCGAGCCGTTGACGAAGCGGCGTGATACGAAGAAGAAAACGGCGACGTCGCCGACTCCACCCGGTGCAACCGGTGGCGACGATCCGGCCGGAACCGTCGAGCTCGATTCGACACCCGCCATCAAGCAGCCCCGCGAACCCGCCGCTCCCAGGCTTCCCCTGGTACCAGACCTCACGATGCAGGAGCGGAAGGGCAGCTACACCTGCCCGCCCATTGCCCTCTTCGACTCGCCGAAGGCGGTCCAGAAGTTCGACGAGCGTCAGCTCATGGAGAGCTCACGCCTGCTCGAGGACAAGTGTCGGGAGTTCGCGGTCGAAGGGTCGGTCGTCCAAATTCATCCTGGCCCGGTGGTGACGACGTTCGAGTACAAGCCAGACGCCGGCGTGAAATACACCAAGGTCACCGGGCTTGCCGACGATCTCTGTCTGGCGATGCAGGCCGAGTCCATTCTGATCGAGCGTATTCCCGGCAAGTCGACCGTCGGCATCCAGATCCCGAATCCGATTCGCGATCAGATTTCGCTCCGGGAACTGCTCGAGTCCGAGCGCTACAGCCGCTCGACATCCAAACTGACGCTGGTTCTCGGCAAGACCATTCACGGCGAGCCGGTCGTGAGCGATCTCTCGACGATGCCGCATTTATTGATTGCCGGGGCGACCGGCACCGGGAAGTCAGTTTCGCTGAATGCCATGCTGACGAGCATTCTGTACCGCGCCACCCCCGAGGACGTGCGGCTGATCCTGATCGACCCGAAACGACTCGAGCTTGGCATGTACGAGCACATCCCGCATCTGCTGACGCCGGTCGTGGTCGATCCCAAACGCGCGAATAACGCTCTTCGCTGGGCGGTGCGGGAAATGGAGGAACGCTACAAGCAGCTTGCCGCAGAGGGCGTCCGCAACATCGATCAATACAACCGGAACGTTCGCAGAATACTGCAGGACGCCAAGAAGTCGAAGACCCGCGCGAGGAAAGGGCAGGACGATAGCCTCGACACTGATGCACTTCCGACGACGCTGCCATACGTCGTCCTCGCCATCGACGAGCTCGCCGACCTCATGATGGTCGCCAGCAAGGAAGTGGAGGAGTCAATCGCGCGACTCGCGCAGATGGCGCGCGCCGTTGGCATTCACCTGATTCTCGCGACCCAGCGACCGTCGGTCGACGTTATCACCGGACTCATCAAGGCGAACTTCCAGTCACGGATCGCGTTCCGCGTCTCCTCTAAGGTCGACTCCCGCACGATCCTCGACTCGAACGGGGCGGAGAAGCTCCTCGGCAAAGGCGACATGCTGTTCCTTCCGCCCGCGTCGTCGCGCTGCATAAGACTCCACGGACCCTATATTTCCGAGCAAGAGACAGCCCGGCTGTGCAGCTTCCTCCGCAAGCAAGGCAAGCCGGGTTATGACGAGACCGTCACCGAGGATGAAAAACGGCCGGACGCCGTCGACTTCGAGCGTGACGACCTCTACGACCAGGCCGCGCGGATCATCGTTTCGAGCGGGCAAGCATCAATCTCATATCTGCAGCGTCGGCTGCGCGTCGGCTTCAGCCGGGCCGCGCGCCTCGTTGACATGATGGAGGCGGACGGCCTCATCACCAGCGGCACGTCGGGAAAGCCGCGGGAAGTGCTCGTCAAGGCCGACTACTTCGACGCCGTCGATGCGCAGCTGCCTTAATTACACGGAGCCTGCGGCCCCCGCCCCCCCCCCGCCGGCACTCGCGGGGCCCCTATGCCCCACTCCGTGCCGGCGGGGGCACGCCGTGCGCCTTTAACTGACCGCCCCATCCACCCCGCCCATAATGCACGTCCTCGTTCTTACCGATAAGTGAGAACGGGGGAAATGATGCGCCATCCTGTGCCGCGCGGCTGGGCCGCCCGGGTTGTCGTCAGTGGCTCGATCTGGACCTTGGCCTTTCCGATGCTCGTGGCGGCCTCTGAACGAGCGGGAGAAGACGCCGCGGCCGGTCCGCGCGCCGGCTACCGTCAGGCGCTGGCTCGAGAGCGCGCATTGCGCACGCCCGGTCCGGCACCGATGGCACTTGCCGACTATCGGGCCGCCGTCGCCACCTACCGCGCCATTACCGACCAATTCCCGACGAGTGCGTATGGTGATCGGGCCCTTTGGCAGGCCGCCGGCCTCTGCCTCGTCGCCTTCGAGCAGGCGCACGACCATCTCGACCGCGATACCGGGATCGCCCTGCTCCACCAATTGCGCCGCGACTACCCGGACGGCTCTTTGACCGTGCGCGCTCCTGAACGGATCGACCGCTTTGACGCACTCGAGACCCATCGCTGGATCACCGACCTGCATCGCGATGTTCTTGGTCAGATCACCCGCGTCACGCTGGAGTTCGACGACGAAGTCGCATTCGAAAGCGAGCGTCTGGCCAATCCTCCCCGTCTGTTCTTTGACGTTCGCGACACCGAAATCACACCGGCCGTGGTGCAGCATGCCACCACGTTGGCCGACGCCGTGGTCGGCGCGGTCCGCTTCGACCGCCGTCCGAACGACGTGACACGGATCGTGATCGATACTGTGGGTGCTGAAGCGTGCCACATTCTGACGCTGTACGAACCCTTTCGGATCGTGACCGACTGCCTCGTCGCCCAGCCGGCAGCCGTGTCGCCGGCGGCGGCACCGGATGCGCCTGCGGTTCCGACGACGCTTTCACGCCAACTCGGTCTTGGCATCTCTCGGATCGTCATCGACCCGGGCCACGGCGGCCGAGACCCCGGGGCGATTGGGCACGGTCTCGAGGAATCGGCTCTCGTACTCGACATCGCACACCGGGTGGCGAACCGACTCGCGCGGCATGGCATCGAGACGGTCATGACGCGTCGGGCTGATCGCTATCTGCCACTCGAAGCGCGCACCACGCTCGCGAACCACGTGAACGCAGATTTATTTCTGTCGATTCACGCCAACGCCGGCGGCCAACCTGAGACCAGAGGGGTCGAGACCTACGTGCTCGACTTCCGCACGTCACGCGAGGCCGCGGCGGTCGCGACGCGTGAAAACGCAGAGGGGAGCGGAACGATGGTGGACCTCGATGCGCTTGTCCGGGCCATCGGCGCGTCGGCGAAAGCGGTGGAATCGCGGGCTCTCGCGGAGCTGGTGCAGCAGCGTCTGGTGGACAAGCTTCGCACGGTCGACCCCGGGATTCCAGATCTCGGGGTGAAGGAAGCACCGTTCGTCGTGCTCATCGGCGCCCGTGTGCCAAGCGTCCTGGCCGAAATCTCTTTCCTCAGCAACAGCCGCGACGCACACCTGTTGGGCACCGACACCTACCGCGACCTCGTTGCGGACGGGCTCGTCGAGGCGGTGCTCGGATATCGACGGGTGCTCAAACCAGTCCAAGTTCAGACTGAGGGAATATCGCCCTCAAACGAGCTCCGCCATCGCGGGCGCTTCCCCCAGACCCCCTGGCTCCCTCGCTAGTGGGGCCCAGACGCCCCACGCCGCTCGGTCGCCCAGAGAGGGATCAGGGGGCGCACATGCGCGCCCCCGCCGGAGCAGCGCCGGGCTTTGGGACCCGGCTAGCGACGGCGGCGGGGCTCGGGGCCGCAGCCCCCGTCTGAGAGTAGACGGGGTTCGGGGCAGTCAGCCCCGGTTAATATTCAGACGCACGGCGCCCTCGGCGCCGATCTGATCCTGACCACGCAGTTTGCGCAACAGCAATAACACACCGGCCAACGACAGCCCGAGCGCGAACGCGACGGTCCCGATCACGCCGACAATGGCAAACGCCCCGACGACAACGTCGACGACACTCGTCTGTGGCGTGGTGCTCTCGACGATCTCGTAGATGAGCGGGATGATCGGCTCAGGCTGTGCCACGTACACAGCCTACCAACTCCCGTCGGCGATGGCCAGATCGACGAGCGTGCGCACCATCACGCCGGTGGTGCCGGCCGTGGCATCTTCGCGGTCGGTCTCGAGCCACGCCGTGCCGGCGATATCAACGTGGGCCCAGGGGACGGTGCCGGCAAACGATTCAAGGAACGCGGCCGCCGTGCAGGCGCCAGCGGGTCGCCCGGCGCTATTCATCAGATCGGCCATCTCAGATTTCAGCAGCTCCCGATACTCTTCGTACAGCGGAAGGGGCCAGACGCGCTCTCCGGCGCGCGCCGCCGCCCGCTGGACGGTAGTGACCCATCCTTCAGGTCGGCCGAAGAGGCCGCTTGCCACGCGACCGAGGGCGACCAGGCACGCTCCCGTGAGCGTCGCCACATCGACCAAATGCGTCGCGCCAAGCTCCCTGGCGTACCAGAGCGCATCGCCAAGAATCAGGCGACCCTCGGCGTCGGTATTGATCACCTCGACCGTTGTCCCCTCTGCGCTCGTCAGAACGTCTCCCGGCTTCGTGGCGGTCCCACTCGGCATGTTCTCCGTCATCGGAACAACGCCAATGACGCGACGTGGCCCGCCGAGTGCGCCGATGGCGCACATAGCGCCGATCACGGCCGCGCCGCCAGACATGTCGCTCTTCATTCGCTCCATCCCGGCCGCCGCTTTGATCGAAATCCCTCCGCTATCGAATGTGACACCCTTACCGACGAGGCCCAGCAGCGGTCTTCCTGGTGCCCCCATCGGCTCATACCGGATGACCAAGACACGGGGCGGCTCTTGGCTCCCGCGCGCGACGCCGAGTAGGAGGCCCATCTCGAGCCTCCGAATCGCCGCTTCGTCGAGCACCTCACTCTCGAGACCAGCGGCGGATGCCAACTCGACCGCGCGTTCAGCGAACACCGTGGGCGTAAGCGCGTTCGCCGGGGCGTTGGCCAGCTCACGCGCGGCGTTTGTCGCGCGCGCAATCGTGTTACCACGCTCCACCGCCGCGGTCGTTCCGCGTGGCGCGTCCCCGGCCCAGACGATCGTGCAGTTGGGCGGACCCGGGTCAGCGTCGTCGTTCCGTTTAAAGCGACGTTCCAAGAACCCACCAAACCCGACTCCTTCCGCCACCGCCTGTGCGAGCTCGGACGTCAGAACGTCTCCGCGACACATGAAGGCCATCCGCCTCACGTGCCGGCTCCGTGCCAATCGCGACCCCACGGCGGCCGCCTCCCGCAACCGCGTCGTCAGCGGTTCATCGGAACCGGCCGTGCCGACCAACGCCACGCGCCGCGCCGCCCAGTTGTCGCCATGCAAGGTCGTGACGAAGGTTTCGAGACGCTTCGCGCGAAACTCCCCCGCCGCGCGCGCGCGCGCGATCGCCCCCCCACTCGCGGCGTCGAGACCGCCAAGGTCGGAAGCGCCGTCAAGCTCACCCAGTTCGAAGATCGGGATGACCACCAGGTCGACGTCTATCGACGATGCCGGCTCGCTCCCCGCAGAACTATCGGGATCTTGTCCGTTGGACATCGCGCGATTATATCGAGCTACAATGAGATACGGCCTGTCTTGAGGTAACTGCTATGGATCGTTCTCGACGCTGGCGCCGGTATTGCCCACTCGCCGCTTTGACGGTCGGACTGCTGTTGGCGCTCGGATCGCACACCCCGCTCAGCGGTCAAGACGACGATGACAATCCGGAGCTCAGGCTCCGAGCGTCGCCCCGGGTCTCGTTTGCGCCAGCGGATATCCTCTTTGTCGGCGAGATCCGTGGCGGCTCGGACGACAACGAGGAGCTGTATTGCCTAACCATCGAATGGGACTGGGACGACGATACGATCTCCGAGCAAACCCTCGACTGCGACCCGTTTGAGCCCGGCGTGAGCGAAATCCGTCGGCGCTTTTCAGTGCGGCACACCTACGACTACGGCGGCCGCTACGAGGTGCGTCTCCATCTGAAGCGACGCGACGACGTCCGGATCTCCGGTCGCACCCGCATCGAGGTCCGCGGGGTCAGCAACCGACTGCGATAGCATTCCCGCTCGCGTCCTTAGCCCCGTCCCCTTGACGGCTCGCATTCGAGGGGCACGTCCGCGTAGCCATCTGGACGCAGGCGAAAGCCGCGCACCTGCGACCCCGTTTTCGCGCGCGGCGACACAATCAGATACAGATAGTCGGGATACGTCGCTTCCGCGAGGTCACGTCGTGACGGCGTCGGCGACGTGTCCGGGTGGGAATGGTAGACCCCGACGACATCCCACCCGACCCGCCGGGCGGCATGGATCGCCGCGAAATGGTCCTCAGGGTTGATTCGGTACCGGGTGGGGCTCTCGACGAGGTTCCGGGCGCGGTTTGCTTGCTCGACACAGCCGGCGGTGCCGAGCAGGAATCCGCAGCATTCGTTGGGCACCGCGTCGGCCGCATGGGTGATGAGTGCCTCGACCACCACCGCGCGAATGCGCACCACTAGTGGCTGCTAGCCCTCACGCGCGCGACGCTGCGCCGCGAGCACGCTCCGCCAGGTCGCCGCCGACTCGAAGATGCGGTCGATGGCGTCTCCGTCGGTGAGGCCACCACGCAGCGCCTGCAGCTCCTCGATGAGCGCGTCGATGGCCGTGGCGACCTCGTCAGCGTTGGTGGCGCAGATATCGCGCCAGATGTCGGCGGGGCTCGACGCCAGCCGGGTGGTGTCCGACAGCCCGCGTCCGGTCCACGCCAGACCATCTTCGCCGATCGTGCGCCCGACCACGTGCATCAACGCACTCGCCGTCAGCTGCGGCAGGTGGCTCAGAAACGCCAGCAACCGATCATGCTCCGGCGGTGTCATGACGTGGGGCACGGCACCCAACGCCGTCGCGAACTGCCGGAGCCGTTCCACCGCCTCACCCGGACTGTCGCCGGTCGGGGTGAAGATCCATGGCCGGTCGCGAAACAAATCAGCTCGCGCATGGTCGAAGCCGCTCCGCGGCGCGCCGCCGAGTGGATGCCCGCCGATGAAGGTGAGCCGCGACGGCAGGGTGCGCGCGGCCTCCACAATCTCACGTTTGGTGCTGCTGACATCGGTGACGATCGCCCTCCCCGGCACATACTGCTCGAGGTCCGAGAGCAGGGCCAGGTTGTCGCGCACCGGCGCCGCCAGTATGACGAGATCGGCCTCGGCCACCACCACGGGATCATCAGCCGCCACGTCGATCGCGTGCCGGACCATCGCACGCTCCAAGACGCTCTTGTCGTCGACGCCAATGACGAGCGCCGTCGGCCACGCGTGACGTGCCGCGAGCGCCACCGAGCCACCGATCAGCCCGAGGCCGACAATCGCCACCTTCTCGAACACCGGCGGGGCCGCTGATGGCGTGCCCGGCTGAATGAGAGGCAAGCGACGTCCGTGCTCTGTCATAACCAATATGAGGAGCCCGTGGCGAACGTCGCGCGCCTACCCACGCGACGCGGCCAGCCCGCGCTCGACGCAGATACTGCGCCCGATCGCCGGCGCGATGATGCGCAATTCCGCCATCAGACGCTCAAACTGATCGGGGAACATTGACTGCGCGCCGTCGCTCTTCGCGCGATCGGGGTCTGGATGCACCTCGATGATCAATCCGTCGGCGCCCGCGGCCACGGCGGCCCGCGCCATCGGCGCCACTTTGTCGCGCAGACCTGTCCCATGACTGGGGTCCGCAATGATCGGCAAGTGGCTGAGCTTGTGAATGACCGGAATTGCCGAGATGTCGAGCGTATTCCGCGTGTAGCGCTCGAAGGTTCGAATACCCCGCTCGCACAACACGACGTCGGTATTGCCCCCGGCCAGCAGATACTCGGACGAGAGGAGCCACTCCTCGATGGTGGCCGCGATTCCACGCTTCAGCAGTATCGGCGTCCGGGTGCGGCCGAGCTCGCGCAGCAGGGTAAAGTTCTGCATGTTGCGCGCACCCACCTGGTACATGTCGGCGTACTGGCCGATCAGGTCGATCTGGCTGACGTCCATCACCTCCGTGACCAGCTTCAGGTGGTGCCGGTCGCAGGCGCCGCGCATCATCCGCAGGCCTTCTTCGCCCAATCCTTGGAAGCTATACGGCGAGCTCCGCGGCTTGAACGCGCCGCCACGGAACATCTTGGCGCCGGCTTTCGCGACGGCGACCGCCGACGCCTCGACCTGCTCCTCGGTCTCCGCTGAGCAGGGTCCCGCGATGGTGATCACCTCATCACCGCCAATGCGGAAGTCCCCAATCGAGACGACGGTCCGTTCGGGCTTGAACGTCCGACTGGCGAGCTTGTATGGCTCCGTAATCCGGAGTACCTGCTGCACGCCGTCCATGACCTCGAGCAACCCCGTATCGAACACGCGGTTGCCGCCCACCGCGCCCAGGACGGTTTTGAGCGAGCCCGTCGACCGGTGCACGTCAAACCCTTTATCGACAAGCGTGGCGATGACGTGTTGAATCTGATCTTCCGCCGCCCGTTCTTGCATAACGACAACCATGACACTCTCTCCTCGACCCTGGGCTTCCAGGCTGTACCTAGTGGCTATTCGACTTCGTCTCCGTCTTCGTCGTCCTCAATGCTTGTGATCCGCTCAAGCCGGCGGGACTCATCGATGATTCGTTCGAACACTCGGGTGACCGCCTCACCGGCCAGCGGCCCCCCGTTCACACCACGCACGTGCTCCAGTACCGCGCGTTCCCGAGTCGGCTGATACGTGTCCATCCCGACGGTGTTCTTGAGGTGACCGATCTCCTTGGCGCACTCCGCGCGCACATTGAGCAACCGCACGATGTCCGCATCCAGCTCGTCAATCCGACGCCGGAGCTCATCCAGCCGTCCCGCGATGTCGAGGGTGACCGTCCGGTCGGCTCGTCGATCGCCTTGTGCCATCTCGCTCACGCTCTCGCGACGTCGCTACGCAGCCAGCGGACGTACCGCTCAACGTCCGTCAGAAGCTGATCCGGTGCGGCGCGTGCGACGACATCGACAAGCCCACTCCCGACCACGGCGGCATCCGCCCAACGGCCCACCTCGGCGACGTGCTCTGGTCGACAGATGCCGAACCCCAGGGCGATCGGCATGTCGGTGACCCGTCGTATCCGGGCGACGAGCGTCTCGGCCCCGTCTGCGATCGTATCTCGGGCGCCGGTCACCCCGAGACGCGAGATGCCGTAGAGGAACCCCCGACCCATCTCGGCGGCACGACCGATGCGGGCCTCCGTCGTCGTCGGGCTGAGGAGAAAAATTGGGTCAACCTCGACTTCGGTCGCCACCGTTCGGAACTCCTCTGCCTCTTCTATCGGTAGGTCGAGCGCCAGCACGCCGTCGACGCCAGCCGCCGCGGCCCGTTCCAAGAACGGCCGCAGTCCCATCCGTACCACCGGGTTGGCATAGGTAAACAACACGATGCCGGCCATCACTGAGCTCCGCACCTGCCCCACCATGTCGAGGACACGACTGAGCGTCGCTCCCGCCCGCAGGGCGCGCTCTGAGGCGCGCTGGATCACCGGGCCATCCGCCAGGGGGTCGGAGAAAGGCACCCCCACCTCGAGCACATTCGCTCCGGCACGGTCCAGGACCTGCAGAATCTCGGCCGAGCGGTCGAGGTTGGGATCGCCAGCGGTGGTAAAGGTCACCAGACCGGGCTTTCGGTCCCGCCGTACCGCCGCAAAAATTCCTTCGAGTCTCGACATCCGGTCTATTCGCCTCCGCCTTCGCGGTCTTTGATCGCTGCCACGTCCTTGTCGCCGCGACCAGATAGGTTGATCAGGATCGTTCGGTCGCCGCCGATCGATTGCGCCAGGCGGCCGGCGTACGCCACCGCATGTGCCGACTCTAGCGCCGGCAGAATGCCCTCCGACTGGCTCAGGAGTCGAAACGCCGCCAGCGCCTCGTCGTCCGACACGTGGGTGTACTCGGCACGACCGAGATCTCGGAGCCACGCGTGCTCCGGACCCACGGCGGCGTAATCCAATCCTGCCGACACGGAGTGCGTCAGCTCGACGTTCCCGTCGAGATCCTGGAGCACGAAGCTGCGCGTCCCCTGGAGTACGCCGGCCACCCCGGTTGCGAACCGCGCGGCGTGCCGGCCCGGCGCAATCGCTTCGCCGCCCGCCTCGACGCCAACCAAACGGACCGCGTCATCGTCGATAAATCCATCGAAGATGCCCAGCGCGTTGCTGCCCCCACCGACGCATGCCACGACGACGTCCGGTAACCGACCGACCAGGGTCTCGAACTGTTCGCGCGCTTCACAGCCGATCACCGACTGGAACTCGCGCACCATGAGGGGATACGGATGCGGACCGAGCACGGAGCCGAGTAGGTAATACGTATCGGCGACGTTGGTCACCCAGTCGCGCATCGCCTCGTTGATCGCGTCCTTGAGCGTGCAGCTGCCGGCGTCGACACTCGAGACCTTCGCGCCCAGCAGTCGCATCCGGTAGACATTGAGCGCTTGGCGCGCCATGTCCGCCGTGCCCATGTAGACCTCGCACGTGAGACCCAGGAGGGCACACGCCGTCGCCGTCGCGACGCCGTGCTGACCCGCTCCGGTCTCGGCCACGACACGGCGTTTCCCCATCCGCACCGCGAGAAGCGCCTGCCCGAGCGCGTTGTTGATCTTGTGGGCCCCGGTGTGGGCCAGGTCCTCGCGCTTGAGGAACAACCGTGCCACGTCCGCCTTCGGCTTGTCCTCCGAAAGCACCGCGCGCAGTCTTTTCGCTTCGTAGACCGGCGTGGGACGCCCGACGTACCGACTCAGCAACGCCTCGAGGTCGGCCGAAAACGTCGGGTCCTCGCGCGCCTCTCGGTAGGCCGCCTCAAGCTCTTCGACCGGCGCCACGAGCGTTTCCGGCACGAAGCGCCCGCCATACTCTCCAAAGTACCCGCGCGGATCGGGGTCACGCCGCCCAAACAGCGGAACGGTCATCGGTTCATACCTGCTGCACCTCATGAAAGAATGCACGGAGCTGCGCCGCGTCCTTCTGGCCAAGGCTCGCCTCGACCCCAGACGACACGTCGACGCCGTACGGGCGCACGCGGCGTACTGCCTCAGCCACGTTGTCCGGACCGAGCCCCCCCGCGAGAAACACACGCCGCCCCGCCGCGACCGACGCCGCAATGTCCCAATCGACGGACCGTCCGGTGCCGCCCTTCCGCACCGGATCATTCGCATCCAGCAGCACCGTCGTGTCGGGGGGGACACGGTCGACCCGCGCCTGGGTTGACGCCCCATCGACGCCGACCGCCTTGATGATGCGATAGGGAAGCTCGTCGCAGAGCGTCGGCGGCTCGTTGCCGTGCAGCTGCACCGCCGACAGCCCGACTGCCGACGCGATCTGACGAATCTCTTCGACGCTCGCGTCAACGAAGACGCCGACCGGCGCGACGTCAGCCGGAAGTCGCCGCGCGATGTTTGCCGCCAGAGCCGGCGCGACGTGACGCGGACTCTTTCGCCAGAACACAAACCCAATGGCCGATGCACCAAGATCGGCGGCGTACGCCGCATCCTCCCACCGTGTAATCCCGCACACCTTAATCTTTACCATCGCTGCCTACACCGCACTGCGTTTTGGTACCCGCCCGCATCGGGCGTCCCCACCTCGCCCGACCTCGCTCAAGAGGGCCGCCAGCGCCACGCCCGGTTCTGCCTGGCTCATGAATGACTCGCCGATGAGAAAGGCGTCGTATCCAGCCTGGCCTAGCGCGACGAGATCGGACGCGACCCGCAACCCGCTCTCCGCGACCGCGACCACATCATCGGGGATATCTTCGATCAGCGTCTCGGATGCGTGGAGATCCACGCTGAGCGTCCGTAGATTTCGATTATTGACGCCAATCACGTCTGCGCCCGCATGCAGAGCCCGGCCAAGATCGTTGCCGTCATGCACCTCCGTCAGCACAGCAAGCCCGAGAACCCGCGCGGACGCCATCAGCCGGCGCAATGCCGCGTCGTCGAGCGCGGCGACGATAAGCAGGACGGCATTCGCACCCGCCACGCACGCTTCAAAGAGCTGGTACTCGCTGACGATGAAGTCCTTGCGCAGCAGCGGGACCTCGACGACACCGCGCACCGCTTCCAGATGCTCCAACGCGCCGTCAAAGAAGGCCGGCTCGGTCAGCACCGAGATGGCGGCAGCACCCGATTCCGCGTAGGACTCGGCGATGGTCGCCGGGTCGTAGGCGGGACGGATCACTCCGCGCGACGGCGAACGGCGCTTGCACTCCGCAATCACGTTGTAGCCGTCCCCGCGCCGCAATGCCTCGACGAAACGTTCGCCATCCGCCGACCGTCCAGCCCACGCCTGCTCGAGGTCCCGTATCGAACGATGCGTCTCCCGGTCGCGCACCGCCCGCCGCGTCGCGCTGACGATCGTCTCGAGAAGATCCCGCCGTACCGGCGTCTCGACACTCATCCGTCGTGCTCCGCTTGCGAGAGGGTGGCCATAATGGCGACCGCGGCACCGGCGCGGCCGCTGTGCACCGCGTCTCGAGCCATCTCCACTCCGTCCGACAGCGAGCCGACGCGACCGGTCACGAGGAGCCCCGCCGCGGCGTTCATCAGGACGACGTCACGTTGGGGTCCTTCGTGTCCGTTCCCAGTCGCGAGGACCTCCCGGGCCATCGCGACGCTTGCCTCGAGCCCGTCGACCCTGAGCGCATCGATCTCGGTCGGCGTCACGCCGAAATCCTCGGGACGGACGACGAACGACGACACCTCGCCGGCGCGCACCTCAGACACCTGGGTCTCCCCGGCCGTCGAGATTTCGTCGAGGCCGCCCGCGCCGTGCACCACCCAAGCGCGTTCCGATCCGAGCTCGACCAACGCGCGGGCCATGAGATCGGTCATCTCCGGTCGAGGCACCCCGATGATTTGCCGTGTCGCCCCCGCGGGATTGGTGAGCGGTCCGAGAAGATTGAACGCCGTTCGGACTCCGAGCTCACGACGTGTTGGCCCGGCATGGCGCATCGATGGGTGAAACGTCGGCGCGAAAAAAAACCCAATCCCGGCTTCCGCCAGGCACCGCTCCACGACCGACGGAGTCGCGCCAACGTTGACCCCGAGGGCTTCGAAGAGATCCGCGCTTCCACAGCTGCTCGATACTGATCGGTTTCCATGCTTCGCGACTTGGACACCACATCCCGCGAGCACGATGGCCGCGACAGACGAGACGTTGAAGGTGCGCGACCCGTCGCCCCCCGTCCCACACGTGTCAAAGCAGTCGTCGAAGCGCCGCGACAACCTCACGGCATGCGACCGCATCGTGCGCGCGAGGCCGACGATCTCGCTGGCGCGCTCGCCTTTCATGGCCAACCCGATCAGCAGCCCGGCAATCTGCGCGGACGTCGCCCGCCCGCTCATGATCTCGTCCATCGCCGTCTCGGCCTCGCCCACGGTCAAGTCCTGCCGGCGCAATACGTTTCGGAGCAGATCATGCAGTGGGGTCGCAGTTGCCATCGCTGGTTCTCAGCTCCCCGCCCGATCGCAGGTCAAGAAGTTCTGCAAGATGTGATGCCCTTCTCCCGTGAGGACCGACTCGGGATGGAACTGCACACCGTACACCGGCCAACGCCGATGCCGGACCGCCATGATGGTGCCATCCTCCTGAGCCGTCGCCACCACGGCGAGATCCTCCGGGACGCTCGCGGCGTCGAGCGCCAAGGAGTGGTACCGCCCAGCCACGAACGGCTCGGTCAAACCGTCGAAGAGTCCCTCCCCGTCGTGTTCGATGGTCGACGTCTTCCCGTGCAACAGCGACGGAGCCGCCACGATCGAGCCGCCGAACGCCACGCCAATCGCCTGATGCCCCAGGCACACTCCCAGGATCGGCACCCGCGACGCGTGCGCCCGGATCAGCTCTACCGTGACCCCGGCGTTCTCGGGTCGGCCCGGACCAGGCGAGATCACGATCCGCTCGGGCGCGAGACGTTCCACCTCCGCCACGCGTAGCGCGTCGTTCCGCTTGACGGTCAGCGTGGCACCAAGCTCGCCGAGATACTGGACCAAGTTGTATGTGAACGAATCATAGTTGTCGATAACCAACACCATCACGCCGTCCTTGGCTTTGATCCGGCGGTCGCCGGTCCTTGCCCGCTCTCCGCCATTTCGAGGGCCCTGAGCAACGCGGACGCTTTGGCGCGTGTTTCGTGATACTCCGCGGTCGGATCGGAGTCAGCCACGATGCCGGCTCCCGCCTGCACATAGGCGCGCCCCGCCTTCAACACGATCGTCCGTATCGTGATGCAACAGTCGAGATTTCCGGCAAAATCGACGTAGCCGACGGCACCGGCGTAAATCCCACGCGCGGTCGTCTCGAGCTCCTCGATGATTTCCATCGCCCTGATCTTTGGCGCACCCGACACGGTTCCAGCCGGAAAACATGCGACAAGCGCGTCGAGCCGATCGTGGTCGTCGGCCAACTCACCGACGACCCGCGAGACCAAGTGCATCACGTGGGAGTACCGCTCGAGCGCCATGAACTGCGGAACCTGCACAGACCCATACGTCGACACCCGGCCGAGATCGTTTCGACCTAGGTCGACCAGCATCACGTGCTCCGCCCGTTCCTTCTCGTTCTGGATCAACTCTTCGGCAAGCGCCGCATCGGCGGCGTCGCTCGTACCCCGTGGTCGGGTCCCGGCGATCGGATGTGTCTCGGCCCGGCGTCCCTCGACGCGCACGAGCATTTCGGGCGAGGACCCGACGATCGCCACGTCACCCATCCGGATGAAGTACATGTACGGCGATGGATTGATATACCGCAGGGCGCGATAGACCGTGAAGGGGTCGGCCGTAAGCTCGGTTTCGAATCGTTGGGAGAGAACGACCTGAAAGATGTCGCCCGCGGTAATGTAGTCCTTCGCACGGCGCACCGCTCCCTCGAACGCCTCCTGGGTGGTGTTCGACCGAAGGCTGAGCTCTCGCGCCGTCGTCGATTCTGGCTCCGGTAACTGTCGTCGCAGGTCGGCCTCGAGGAGGCGAATCTTCGCCTGGGCGCGCTCGTAGTGTGCTTCGAGGTCAGCGTCGTCACCCGCGTCCACGGCGGCATTCGCAATGACGAGGATGCGGTGTTTCACATGGTCGAACGCCAACACCGAATCGAACAGCATAAACGCGGCATCGTCGTCCCCGTCGTCCTCCTTGGGATACGCCTTGCGCGTCCGCTCCAGCGTCGGCTCGAACCATGAGGCTGCATCGTAGCCCAGAAATCCGACAGCCCCACCGGTGAAACGGGGCAGCCCCGGCACGACCGGGGACCGATAGCGCCCCATCAGGTCGCGCAGCGCGTCGACGAACGGCAGAGACAACGTCTCGGTCCCGGTTTCGCGCTCAACTACGGTCCGTCCCGCTGCCGACCGGAGCACGAGAAACGGATCCCTGCCGAGAAACGAGTAGCGCGCCAGACGTTCCCCACCGATAACGCTCTCGAACAGAAACGCGCGGTCTGCCCGGCCGGCCACCGTGAGGAACGCCGACACCGGAGTCAACAGATCGGCCATCACTTCGCGGCAGACCGGGACAAAGGTTCCCTCCAGGGCCAGCTCGCGAAACTGCTCGAACGTCGTGTCCGTCATCTCCTCATCCGCGCTACGCCGCCAGCGCACCCGCCTGACGTGCGAGATCCTTTTCCGCCGCGTCGGTAAACAGGGCCGGCGGCGGTGTCTGGCCGGTCCACCACGCGAACTGCCGTACCGCCTGGCCGACGAGCATCTCGAGTCCGCCGATCGTCGCGCAGCCGGCCAGAGCCGCCTCCCGCATGAGCCGAGTCGTCGCCGGGTTGTAGACAAGGTCGTAGACGACGCGGCCATCGAGCGCGTCCTTGGGCAGCGGGAGCAGCGGCGAGTCGTCGAGGTTGGGAAAGGTCCCGAGCGGCGTGGTGTTCACCAGCAGGTCCCACGATCCGGGCGCCGGGGGCATGAGCACGGCCGTCGCCCCGACGGCCCGACTGACCTCGGACGCTCTCTCTTGCCGACGCGCACATACGCTCACCACCGCGCCTTCGTGCACGAGCCCCCAGGCCACCCCACGGGCGGCTCCACCGGCGCCGAGTACCGTGGCGCGCACCCCCGACAGGGCCATCCGGTCAGTCAGCGGCGCCAGAAACCCGGCGACGTCCGTGTTACGCCCGGACCAGCCGTCGGCGTCGACCCGAATAGTGTTGACGGCGCCAACCGCCCGACTGGTGTCGTCGGCCTCGGCGACTCTCGCTGCGACCGCCTCCTTGAATGGTGCCGTCACGCTGGCGCCGCGAACCCCGACGGCGTGTACGAACTCCGCGAAATCGTCGATATCCGTCGCCTCGAACGGGACATAGACCGCGTCGATCCCGGCGGCCCGAAACCCGGCGTTGTGCATGGCCGGCGAGACGGAGTGGCTCACCGGCGATCCGAGCACGCCGTACACCGCCGTCCGCTCCGTGATGTCGTGAAACGCGAACTGCTTGTGCATCCGGTCGAGATCGATCTGTCCCGGAGCGACCCCCGCGCCGGCGTAACTCCAGCAGGCGCCAAACCGTCCGGCCAATATTCGCGTCGCCATTCCAGGCGTTCCCATCCCGATCATCACGCGCCGCTCGTCAACGGTGCCGACCGACACCAGCCGCAACGCCTCGGTCAGACTTTCCACGGTGGCGGCAATCTTGACGACCTCCGCGCCGGTGGCCCGCATGGCACGATAACGTTCGTCCAGGTCCCGCGGCACGCCATCGAACGCGTGATAGGACAGGACCACACCGTGTCCCGCCCGCCGATCGAGAAGCTCGTCAGCGAACGACGCCCCCTGTTCGACGTCGATATACTCAGCGCCGAGAGCACATGCTTCCAGCAGGAGTTTCCGGCGATCGTCCTCGCTTCCGTCGAACGTCCCGCCCTCCCACTTCGGCCGGCAGGTCACGATGACCGGCTGTCGCCGGTCGGCCAGCAGACCCGCCACATCGGGTCTTGCCACCGAATCCAGTCGCAACTCGACGAGATCGGCGCCAACCTGCACATCGCGAGACGCACGCAGCTCCTCGGTCGTCGTCCCGGTCACGGTTGCGCATAATTGCGTTTTCCGCATGGCTATCAATCTATGAGCCCACACAAAAAAAGCCCCTTCAGCGTGTGCGCTGAAGAGGCTTGGGTGTTTGTCGATGTCTGACCTGTGGTCTAGCTGACAGCCCCTCCAGCAATCGCGGTAAACGCGTAGTACCACCAATAGGCGTACGGCCGCGCCGTGACGACAACCGCCTCGGCGACCGAGATCCGGCTACAGCTTCCCATATCTAACGCTGAAATTAGCAGACCCTCGCCTACGCTGTCAATGCTACTCCTTGACCCGCAAGCATTTCCTCCGATATAACCGATTCGAGGCCGTCCAGTCGGCATCGCTGTCCGTTGCCTGTTGCCAATGAAACCCACTACAGCCCTCAATCACGCTTCCCCCGGACGACCGCTACTGCTGGGTATCGCGCTGGTGGCGATCACCGCGCTGCACCATGCCGCGCTGCCCGCGGCGACCGAACGGATGCCGCTCGACGAGGTTGAGGCTGGCATGCAGGGCGTCGGCATCACGGTGTTTGAAGGGTCGAGGCGTGACGAATTCGACGTGCACGTGCTCGGCGTGTTGACCAACGTGATGGGGCCCCGCCGAAATCTCATCGTGGCGCGGCTCGAAGGCGGCCCGCTCGCCAACACCGGCGTCATTCAGGGCATGAGCGGGAGTCCGGTGTACATCGACGACCGGCTGGTCGGGGCGGTGTCCTATTCTCTGGGGTCGTTCGCGAAAGAGGCGATCGCGGGCATCACGCCGATCGACGAAATGACGGCCACCGACGCGGCCCCCGTCCGAGAGGCACGACATCCCGCGCCCGCCCTACAACTCGCGGCAACCGGACCGCGGCTCACCGACATCGTCCGGCAGACGTTCGCGCGCTTGACGCCATTCGCCGAGCGCCCGGTCGACATCCACGCGGCGGGTATTCCGACCGCGGAGGCCGGGCAACTGGGAACGCTCCTCCGACCGATTGCCACCCCGCTCATCTTGAACGGCTTCGTCCCAGAGATTCACAAGCTGTGGTCGACCGCGTTCGACCAGTCCGGCTTCGTCACGATGATTGGCGGCACGTCGAGCGGCTCCGCCACGCAATCAACGGAAACGGCCACGCTCGAACCTGGCGACCCGATTGGTGCCATCCTCATGCGCGGCGATCTGACGATCGCCGGCACCGGCACGGTGACCTTGGTCGAGGACGGCCGGGTCTACGCCTTCGGACACCCGTTCTACAACCTCGGTCATGCGAAGTTCCCGATGACACGCGCGCATGTCACGACGTTGCTGCCCAGTGTCGCGATCTCCTCTCGCATTGCCTCGATTGGCGAGGTCCTCGGCACCATCGACCAGGACCGCTCGACCGGCATCTACGGCACGCTCGGCCCCGGACCGTCCATGATCCCGGTGACCGTCAGCTTGTCGGCCGCAGATCGAGACCTTAACGAACGCTTCGAGTTCGAGATCATCGATGATGCGCTTTTTACTCCGCTCCTGACCTACACCGGCGTGCTGAATACCTTTTTTTCGTGGACGCGGGAAGTCGGCGCGAGCACCTACGAAGTGTCGGGCGTGGCACGATTGCGAGGCCACGACGACGTTGGCTTCCGCAACGTGTTTACGGGAGACACGGCAGGCATCAGCGCCGCCCTGTCCACGGCGGTTCCGCTGACGGCGCTCCTGGCCAATGCGTTCGAGCCGATTGACCTCGAGCGCGTCGACATCACGATCGCCTTCTATGAGGAACGTCGGGTGGCCACCCTGCAGCGTGTCTGGGTCGATGCCGACCGTCTGCGCGCCGGCGACACGGTACCGGTCAAGATTGCTTCACGAACCGCTGCTGGCGACAACATCGTCAACACGGTGGAGGTGCCATTACCACGGCACATCACCGGACGGGTACAGCTGCTCGTTGCCGACGCCGCGGTGTTGCTGCAGCGTGAAGTGCAAGCTGGACGGCAGGCACAACAGGCACGGTCGCTCCCGCAGTTGATCCGAGCCCTCAACACCACCCGCCAAAATGATCGGTTCTATGTGCAACTCCTGAGTGCGCAAGCCGGCGCCGTGGTCCGCGGCGCACCGCTCACCGCCCTACCGCCGTCGGTGCTGGCTGTGCTCGAGGGCGACCGTGAAAGCGGCGAAGTGGTGCGGCTGCAGCAGGCCACGCTCGGGGAGTGGGAAGTGCCGACCAACCATGTCGTCTCGGGCTCCCGTCTTCTCACGCTGACCATCGAGGCCGGATGACGGCCTGCCGCCGCATCCTCCTACCCGTAGTGTCCGCGCTCATGCTGTCGATCGCCATTGTCTCCGTGCGCGCGGCGTCCCCCATGTTCTGGCGCGTGTCGACCCAAGCGGAGTTTCTGCGCGGGGACGCCGAGAACGTGTCGGTCGTTGCCGATGGACGATTGCTCCTTGGTCCCAACGCGGAAACGGTCCACGAGATCGCCGCGCCGTTTGTCTGGTCTCTCGTCGTGGGACCTGATGCAGTGTGGATCGGGAGCGGCGACGATGGCGTCGTGTCTCGAATCACGCCGGACGGCGACGTCGCCATCGAGCACGATGTCGACGCGCTCAATGTCTATGCCCTCGCCGTCAACGGTACGGACGGCGTGTTTGCCGGAACGGCACCGGACGGCACGGTGGTGGCCATCGACTCAGATGGCGCCACGCGCGAGCTCTTCAATCCCGAAGAACCCTACATCTGGGCGCTCGCGACTGCCGCCGACGGCACGCTCTACGTCGGAACTGGCAACCCGGGACGTATCTACCGTATCCCGCGTGGCCCCGCCGGCCCGTCGGGCGCAGAGGCGACCCTCCTCTATGACACCGGCGCGACGCACGTTCGCGCTCTCGTCGTCGATTCCGACGGCGGCGTCATTGCCGGGACCAGCGGACCGGGGCATGTAGTCCGAGTCGACGCCGATGGGGAGGCCTTCGTCCTTCTGGATTCGGGCTACGACGAAATCACCGCGGTCCGAACCGGCGCCGGTGGCTCCCTTCTCGCCGTCGCCGTGAGTGGAATGGCCGGCTCAGGCGGCTCGCCGGCCGCAGGGACGGCGCCCGCCAATGCCGCCAGCGTCAGTACGGGAACCACGGCCGCGAACATTGGAGCAACCGCGAGCGCGGCGCTGACGACCCCCGCCGCCCAGCTTGATGACCCTGGTAACAAGGGCGCCGTGTTTCGTATCGCCGCAGACGGACTCTGGGACGTGATATGGGACTCGAGCGAGGACACCCCGTATGACGCGACGCCCAACCCTGCGGCGGCCGGCGGCATCGTCATTGGCACCGGACCGAACGGGAAGGTCTTTCGTGTCGCCGATGACGGGGCGACCACGACCCTGCTTACCCGCGCCCCGGCCCAGCAGGTCACCCGACTTGCCACCGACCCCGATGGCCAGCTCTACTACGCGACCTCCAACCCCGGCACGTTGGCCCGTCTGGTGGCCGACCGCGCTGGAGAGGGCACGTATGTGTCCGAGGTCCACGACACGGGAACGGTGGCAACGTGGGGCACCATTCGATGGCAGGCGTCGACGCCGGGGGATAGCGCGATCGAGATATTCACACGCTCCGGGAACACCGCCACGCCCGGTGATACCTGGAGCAGTTGGTCTGAATCGTACGACGATGCCACTGGCACCGCCGTCACCAGTCCAAAGGCACGCTACATCCAGTGGAAAGCGGTGCTGTGCGGTCAATCGGACACGCCCGCGCTCCTGTCCGTCACCACGGCCTATCTCCCGAGAAATCTCGCCCCAGAGGTGACCGACATCACGGTCCATGACGCCGGCCGGGTGTTTCAGCAGACCTTCGCGAGTGGTGATCCGCCGATCGCGGGCCTCGACCTTCCGCGCGAACCGCCGTCGAACAACCGAAACGGAGGACCCGGCGACACACCGCCGACAACCCTTGGCCGTCAGGTCTACCGCAAAGGCCTCCAGACATTCGTCTGGACGGCGCGCGACCTCAACACGGACCAGCTACGATTCGACGTCCTCTACCGCCTCGAGAGCGCCATCGCGGCAGACGATGACGACACTTGGCGTCCGCTGAAAAGCCAGACCGGCGCGACGATTTTCACCTGGGACACGACCTCGGTGCCCGACGGTAGCTACGTGGTGCGCGTGGTGGCGTCGGATGGCATCTCGAACGCGCCCAACGAGGTGCTGACCGGCACACGCGACACCGGTCCCGTCATGATCGACAATACGCCGCCCCGCATCGTCGTCGAGGGTCCGCCCGCCGGAGGCGCCGATGTGACGGTCGCGTTCACCGTCACCGATGCCCTCTCACCAATCGATCGGGTCGAATACTCGCTCGATACCGAGCAGTGGCAGATTGTGTATCCGGTGGACGGCATTCCGGATAGTCGCGAAGAGCGCTTCGAGATCACCGTTACCGGTGACGACGTGGCACGCATGGTCGTGCGAGCCACGGACTCGATGGACAACACGTCGACGGCAGGCGTAACGAGGCCTTGATTAGACGGGGCTGACTTCCCCGAAACCCGTCGCCGGCACTCGCGGGAACCCCTTCGCCCCACTCCGTGCCGGCGGGGGCGCGCCGTGCGCGCCCTTGATCGTACCGAGTGAGATCTGACGTCACAGACTACGGTGAGCGAACGGAGTGGGACGTTCGGGGTCCCCGCGAGTGAGTGAGCCAGGGGGTCTCTGGGAAGCGCCCGAGTCTCAGTCGTTCAATCGAGGGCGATATTCCCTCGGCCTGACATTGAACCGCGGCAGTCAGAACCGACCACCGCGGTCGCAAGCAGTGCGCAGACAGCCGTCGCGACACAGGCCGCACTGGCCAGCCACACAAGGTGCACGTTCTCGACCAGACGCCGAATACCGGTGGTGCGAGCGACTTCCTGCTCGGCAGACACCCGACTGAGGACCATCTCGCCAGAGGCGCGCACCTGTTCGACGAGCTCGGAATCGAGAAGCCCGTCACCGGCGCTCTTGACGACCTCGCTCAACTCGCGGCCCTCACGCACGACGTCCGCGCACGCCTGGCACTCGGTGAAATTCGAATCGATCGCGATAGGGTGGTCGACGGATAGTTCGTTGTTCAGATACGCCGCAAGACGACCGCCGGCATATACGCAGGTCATGATGGCCACACCTCTTGCAACGCGTGCCGTAGAGCCGCGCGCGAGCGAGCCTCAACTTAATCGTACCGACGGTCACTCCGAGCGAGAATGCAATTTCTTGATATTGTAAACTGTGAAACTCGTGAAGGATCAGCGCCGAGCGCTAATCGAACGGCAACTGGACGAGCGCGGCGCGCATGTGGGCCGCGAGGCGCTGCCGATCGAGCTCCACGTCCGCCGACGTGTGTCTGGCGGCCACCGGATCCCCGTGAGCTTCCGCATACGACTCGAGCGATACCTGGCGCGGAACGACCACGGCGCGCCCACCAGCGACGGCGGTTGCGCGCCTGGTTGACGACGATGCGGTAGACCCAAGTCCGGAGTGCGGTCTCCCCTCGAACGGTGCCAATCGTCCTGAAGATGCGGAGGAACACCTCCGGCGACACGTCGATCGCCTCCTCCCGGTCGCCAAGTAGAGCGACCGCCAGCTGGAAGACCATCACCTGGTGTGTCTTGACGAGGGCCCGACACGCCTCCTCGTCGCCTGCCGCACATCGCTCGACGAGCGACGACTCCGTCGTGGCTACGCCGGACCATCCAACAGCGGATGCGGATCGCACGCGTTCCCTCCAGACGAAGTGGAATGCTGTGCTCAGGGTCCCGTATTGCAACCTGCCATGCAAGTCTCAACCTTTATAGAATACGACACCGGCCCGGCCAGAAAGTTCCCACAATCCTGCTACCATTAGGCCGATGCGGCGCCTATTCGTCGGATCCCTCGTCCTTTCGATCGGCATGGCCGGCGTGTTCCTCTATGTCGGCGTCACTCGCGACCGCGAGTACCGGAGCCTCGTCGCCGCTGGCGACCAGGCCCTCCTCGACGAACAGCAGCTTATGGCGATCGAGGCGTATAGCGGCGCGATCGCGCTCGATCGCGACCTCATGCTCGCCTATCTCAAGCGCGGAGAGACCTACCGTGCGCTCGGCGACAACCAAGCCGCGCTTCGCGACCTGTCGATGGCTTCCCGCCTGGATCCGAATGCGACCCGCCCGCTCGAGCAACTCGGCGACGCGCGGTACGCACTCGAGCAGTATGACGCGGCAGCGGATCATTACAACCGGTATCTCCAGATCGACGACCAGAACTCGCGGGTGCTCTACAAGCTCGCGCTCGTCCATCATCGCGAGAATCGCACCATGCGCGCAGTCGAGTTCCTCCAGCGGGCCGTCGACCTGGCACCGCGGTTCGCGGAGGCGCACTATTTGCTCGGCTTGGCGCTGCGCGAGAACACGCGCGCCGACGACGCGCGCGTGGCCCTCGAGCGTGCGGTTGAGCTCTCCCCCGGCTTTCTCGAAGCACGTGAGGCGCTGGCCGAGGTGTACGAGTCGCTGGGCGACACGCGTAGCGGTTTGCGACAGCTCGATGTTCTGGCTGCGCTCGACCGCGACCGGCCCGACCGCCATATCACGCGCGGCCTGGCCTACGCCGAAGCGAGTCTGACCGACCTCGCGGTGGTCGCACTCGGGCGAGCGGCGGAGGAATATCCCGATCAGCCGCAAGTCTACGCGGCACTCGGACAGGTGTGGCTGGACGACCTGGAACGCTCGCGCGCTCCAGTGTCACTCAGTAAGGCGCTCGAAGCGCTACAGGCCATTCCGTTGACCTCGGCCTCGAGCCGCGCGTTGACGACTCTTGGGCGCGCACTCCGCCTGGACGGTGATCTCGATGAATCTCGCCGAGTGCTTCGGCTGGCCGTCGAGCGCTACCCCCTCGAGCCCGATGCGTTTCGGCTACTCGCTAATCTCGAAGACTTGTATTTCAACGACGAATTCGCGGCGCGTCTTCGCCAGCAGTACGCGCGCTTGACCGGTCACGAGCCGGCGCCGCCTCGACCGATCCTAACCGAACTGCGTCCGGCGCTCTGACACGCCCGTCATTCCGAGCCATGCCCGCGGCACACGCCTGATCCATGCTCAACGGCCTCTTCGTCACGGTGACGCTCGGCTCCGTCGTCCTGGCCGCGTTCACCGGTCAGATGGAAGCGTTAACGGACGGCGTCCTGACGTCAGCCAGCAACGCCGTCGAGCTGGCCATCGGACTCGTTGGCTCGATGACGTTCTTTCTCGGGCTGATGAAGGTCGTCGAGGACGCCGGGGCGATGGACTCGATTGCCCGTGCGGTCAGGCCTCTCATGCGATTTCTGTTTCCCAGCATTCCGAGCGGAAGCCCCGCCATCGGCGCCATCGTCATGAACATGTCGGCCAACATGCTCGGGCTGGTGAACGCCGCGACGCCGTTCGGCATCAGGGCGATGCAGGAGCTCGACAAGCTCAACAGCCGGCCGGGCACCGCGACGAATGCGATGGCGATGTTTCTCGCGATCAACACGTCGGCGCTCGCGATCTTGCCGTCAGGGATGATCGCGCTCCGGGTTTCCCTCGGCTCCGAAGATCCGGCCGGCATCTTCTTCACCACCTGGTTCGCCAGCGGCTGCGCCACGGTGATGGCCATCGCGGCCGCCACCCTGCTCGCCCGTCTCCCCGTGGTTCACACGACGGAGCCTCCAACTGTCGAACCCGCGTCACCTAGCGGCGAGACGACGGTCAGCCCCGGCGACCCGGTTCCCTCTCATACTGCCGACGCCAGCGCCAGCGGGCCAACGCTCGGTCGGCTCTGGGCCGGTCGGCTGTTCTGGATTGTCCTCCTCGTCCTTGCCGTTCGTCACATCACCTCGCGTCTCGGCTCCGAGCCGACACTCGAGGTGATTCGGAGTGTCATGTCGTTTTGGAGCATCCCTCTGGTCGTGGCGGTGATGATTGCCTACGGATGGGTGCGGCGCGTCCGCGTCTATGAGTCGCTGGTCGAGGGTGGCAAGCAGGGCTTTCAGGTGGCGCTTCGGATTATCCCGTTCCTCGTCGCGATCCTCGTCATGGTCGGCATGTTCCGGGCGTCTGGGGGACTCGACATCCTGGTCCGCTTTCTCGCGCCGATCACGGCGCTCATCGGGATGCCGGCCGAGGTGCTCCCACTGGCGATGCTCCGCCCGCTGACCGGGTCGGGGGCGTTCGGCGTAGCGGCCGAAACGATGCAGGCGCACGGTCCGGATTCGCTCATCGGCTACATGGCCGGGACCTTTACCGGCAGTACCGAAACAACCTTCTACACCCTTGCGGTCTACTACGGCGCGATCGGTGTTCGCGTCACGCGCCATACGGTACCCGCGTGCCTGGCCGCCGACGTGACCGGCATCCTCGCCGCGACGTTCATCGTCAACTTGGTGTTCGGGTAACGTCGGATCTGTCGTTCAGTAATCGATCTCGACGAAGCCCTCTGCGGCCGTCCATTGGATGCGCGTGGACGGCAGGTATCCACCTCCGCCTTCACCATCGGCGTAGACGTAGACTAGGATCTCCGCGTATCGATCTTGGAGTGGCTCCACGAGTGCGCGCGCAACCTCGGACGAGGTCTCGAGGTCGACCACCTCGACCTCGATCGTGAAGACGTCGAGCGCCGTCGCCAT
Source organism: Vicinamibacterales bacterium (assembly GCA_963662965.1). Taxonomy (GTDB): domain Bacteria; phylum Acidobacteriota; class Vicinamibacteria; order Vicinamibacterales; family UBA8438; genus DTWD01. The sequence goes on from OY759970.1 coordinate 4,722,965, forward strand.
CTTGACGATACGCCAGGCGTCATTGACGACGGCGGGGCCGTCGGGCGGAACCCGGGGAGAGAACGTGCCGTCGACGGCCGCCTCGTGACATCCAGCGAGCCCCCAGACGAGCACTACCGCACCAACCGCGACGGTCCAGCGTGGTCTGCACCTAAGCATTATTAGACGGGACCTGCGGCCCCGAACCCCGCCGCCGGAGCTAGCCGAGGCCAGGCGCCGCTCCGGCGAAGGCGCGCACGTGCGCGCCCTGATCATAAGTCGGGCGACCGAGCGTCGTGGGGCGATACTCTTACGGGCGCCTAGGCCAGGGTCTTCAGGAACGCGTCGATTCCGGCCTGCGCCACCACCTCGTCTTGATCCGGCGAACCTGAGCTGCAGCCAACGCCGCCCACGATCTGCTCGTCGACGAAGAGCGGCAGCCCCCCAGCCACGATCATGAACCTGCCTTGATTGCTGACGTGAATGCCAAACGCCGGACCGCCTGGTCCACTCACCTCGCCGTACGCCCGGGTTGAGCGCCGCGCCGCGGCCGCCGTGAATGACTTACTGATCGCGATGTCGATGCTGGTGATCCGACCATCGTCCATCCTGTGGAACATCAACAGGCTGCCGCTGTCATCGGTGATTGCTATGTCCATGTCGACGCCGATGTTGAGCGCCTTCGCCTCCGCCCCCGCCATGATGACGCGGGCGTCATCGAGGGTAAGTTTTTGCATCGTCTTCATTTAGTCCTCCAACTCAGATGGGCCTACTGCCCCAAACCCCGTCGCGGGGCATCGGGGCTCCACGAGCGAGGGAGCCAGGCGGTCTAATCTTAGGGCGATATTCCCCCAGTCTAAACGTGGTCACCTGATAAAGTGTCGGCAACCAAATAGGAGTCCTAGGAGGTCTCATGCCCCGCCGTCAGATGCTCGCCACCCTCCTGGCCGCCGCGCTGGCGACGGCTGCTCTCACCGCGCAGGAGCTCGCGCCCGGGTTCGTCGACCCCGAGCCGATTCTTCGCGCCGCGCGCGACGCGATCGGAACAGACGATTTGCGGTGCGTCACCATTAGCGGGAGCGGCCTCTATGCCGGGATGGTTGGGCAGCAGCGCCATCATGGCTACGAGGTCGACTGGCCACGCGGCGCCGCACTGAACAACTACACACGCACGATGAACTGGGACGCCGGGACGATGTCCGAGGCGTTCGACCGTGAGCCGGGCCAGAACCCGGCATCCTGGCGGTGGGGACAGGGCTGGTCTGGCGGCACCCCGGTACAATCACACAACCGCCAGCGATTTTTTGTCAACGGGAATGTCGGCTGGCATCAGGACGGCCCGAACGGGCGCCCGGTGGCCGCGCATCCAGACGACGCCGAACGATGGCAACTCGACATCTGGATCAATCCGCACGGGTTTCTCAAAGCCGCACAGCTCCCCGGCGCGAATCCGCACGCCACCTGGCGGTGGGAGCTCGGCGAGATGGGGCGCGACGGCGCGACGTTCAAGCCGGAGAAGATGTACATCGTGTCGATCAACATGCTCGGCAAGTACCGCGTCGACGCCACGATCAACAGCCAGAACATGTTGCAACGGATCCACACCTGGGTGCCGGATCCGGTGCTCGGTGACTTCAACTACGAGCATGAGTTCACGAATGCCAGCTATCTCGATCTTGGCAATGGAATTCGCTTCCCAACCGGATGGCACAGTCACGCTGGCTGGGACGACAACTACCAAGCCCAGAGTATCAATGCCGGTCACAATCAATTCGGCGGTACGCTCGACACCATCGTCGCTAACGACTGTGGCGACGCCATCGACGTTCCCGCCCAGGTCCAGCAGGCGACGTTCCCCCTCGCCCTCGACACGGATCGGCTGGCCGACGGCGTCTGGCTCCTCGGCGGCGCGTCGCACAACAGCGTAGCGGTTGAATTCGATAACTACGTCGCGGTGGTCGAGGCGCCGATCGACGAGGCCCGGAGCCTGGCCGTCATTGACGAGGTGGTCCGACTCGTGCCCGGCAAGCCGATCCGCTTTCTGATTAACACGCATCAGCACCACGACCACATCGGTGGTCTGCGGACGTACATGCACGTCGGTGCGACCATCGTGACCCACTGGAAGAACTACGACTTCTACACCCGCGATGTGTTGAACTACGCGCCGCGCACGCTCGCGCCCGACATGGTCTCCCTCTGGCCCCCAACCGAGCTGGCCGAGGGCTACCAATACGAGGTCGTGCGGGAGAACTACTGGCTACACGACGGGCAGTCGATGCACGTGTCCTACGTGCACCCGCTGCGCCACGTGGAAGGGATGCTGGTCGCGTACCTCCCGAACGAGCGGATCTTGATCGAAGGCGACCTCTACGATCCGCCACGCCCTGGCGCCCCGGGACCGGCCACGCCCACCGCCGACCACCGGAGCCTGGTGACCCACGTGACCCGCCTGGGCCTCGATGTCGACACGATTGTCCCGATCCATGGCGACCCGGTGCCGTGGAGTCGGTTTGAGGAGTTCGTCAACGAAAATTAGTCGGAAGGGAAAACGACCATGCGCCATCCGCGGCTTTGTCTAAGTGTGGGTCTCACTCTGATGCTGCTCGCCGCCTCGGCGTCCGCGCAGCAAGGCACCGCAACCGACGTGCTCGCCGGTGATATCACGGCGTTCATAGACGCCGTCAGCGACCGCCCCCTCCGGGTCATCGACGTCGACGACTACCGCGTCGACGTCTACGGCGTGTTTCGGCCGAAGGCATTTCCTCGCGGCGCGTACCTTGCGATGATGGATGGCAATGGCCGCGTCTGGATCACGCAGTATGTCCGACCGAACGACGTCCCCGGCTGGTGTCTCGACGGCTCTGAGCATCCGTCGGCCAAGTACTACCCGATCCAGCACCGCGCCGAATCGCGACAGATCTCCTACTACGACCCCGACACCGAGAAGTTCGTCCTGATCGACACCTGCTACTTCACGCATCATTGCAGTTCGCCGACGACGCGAACGATACGCTCTGGTTGAGCGGATCGACCGAGGCTATTGGCTAGCTGATCACCCGCCTCTACGACGAGACGGGTGATGAACAAACGTCGCAGGGGTGGTGCCAGGGGATGTCCCGTGCGCTGTTGAAATTCAACGGCGGCTCGGTTCACGACTACGCGACCATCGCTGACGATTCCCCGAGACCCAGCCGCGCGTCACGCGCCCGGAGGGCGGCGACGAGCGCCGGCATATCTTGACATCCTTTGACCCGGCGGAACCCCTTCGCGGCTTCGAGCACGCCGGCGGCCACCCACCGCAGCACCATCGTCCCACCGCGCCAGCGTTTCACATTGCGCTTCACATGGCGCGTGCGGCTGAGCAGACTCTCGATGGCGTTCGTGGTGGCGAGCGATCGTTGGAGGCGTTCCGACAGGCCCAAGCCGAGCACGGTCAGCGTCTCGTCGAGGCCTTCTCGGACGCTCGCGGCCGCACTCGGGTGGTCGGTGTCCAAGCGGCGAGCCAGGTCCTGCAGCAGTCGTTTCGCCGTCTTGACGGTGGCGTTCGTGTAGGCGCGGGTAAGGATTGCCTTCACCCACGGACGTTGTGCCTCGGGGAGATGCTCCAGGATGTTCCGGCCCTTGTGCACTTGACACCGCTGCACCACGGCGGCCCGGCCGAACGTCTGGGTCACCGCCGTCTCGAGGGCCTTCGCCCCATCGACGATCACCAGGAGGCTCCGGTCGGTGCGCAGCCCGCGACTCGCAAGATTGGTCAACAGGCCCTGACAGACCGTCGCATTCTCCGTGGCTCCTTCCCAGAGGCCGAGCGGGTGTTTGGTCCCCGTTGTGTCGATGCCCAGCGCCACCACGATACAGTGCCCGCCGACCTGGACCCCATCGATCAGCAGCACCGCCAGGTCCAGCGCGTCGAGCGGTGTCGCGCGCCACGCGTCCAGCTGCGCCTGGGTCTGCGCCACAAAGCGTCGACTGACCGCACTCTTGCTGGTGCCCCGCGTCGTGATGTTCGCGCCCAGCGGTTCGAGACTCCGCGCATATTGGCGGGTCGCCACGCCGATGAGCATCTGGTCGACGACGCGCCGGTTCAGCGGGTCCGCGTCCGTGAACGCCTGGGCCGTGGGCAGCGGCACCTCCATGCCGTCGCGCCGCACTCGGGGCCGACGGATCGCGACTTTATGCCCGCCCAGGACGACTTGGCTCGGAGCATGGCCGGCGCGATACGCGTGCCGGGCCGGCTGATGCGCATACCGGGGGCCACACACGGCAGCCCGATCTTCTTCGAGCATCGCCTCGAGCACCCGTAAGCCAGACGCGATGACCAGCTCCTGCAGCTCGGCCTGTGCATCGATGAGGATGTCAACCAACGGCAAGTGGCGCGACGCCGGGGATGCCGATTGGCGACGACGAGGGACTGTGTGAGACTGCTTCTTCATGGCGGCTCCTTTGCTGGGAGGCTTTCACCTCGGTTTAGTCACCGGTCGTATAGCACGACCAGTGAAGGAGCCGCCGCTTCAAATTTCAACAGCTACTGGGACATCCCCTGGTGCCAGACCGTGATCGACACGAACGGCGATGGCGTGATTAACAAGGCGTGGAACGAGCCGAACGGTGCGGGCGAAGTGGAGATGGACCCGACGCGGGACACCCGGGTTGGCAGCCTCGACAAGTTCGAACGCGCGTATGGGATCATCCCCCACCCGGATGGCTCGGTCTGGATCTCACGGCGGTTCCCGGTGCCGGGACAACTCGTCCGACTCGAGCTTGGCGACGAGCCACCCGAAACGTGTAAGTCCGAGGTCTACGAACCACCGTACGATCCGAACGGGGATCCCAGCGCCTGGGGCTCGGCGGCAGCGGTCACATGGCAAGCTTCGACCGCTGCTACGGTCCCCGCGGGATCGATGTCCGCCGTCATGGGCTGATCTGAACGGCGCTCGGCGGCAGCGGTCACATGGCAAGCTTCGACCGCAGCAAGTGCGCAGTGCTCAATGGACCAACCGCGACGGGTCAGCATTGTGCGGAAGGATGGACGCTGTATCAGACCCCGGGACCGCGGCTCAAGGGTCCGAGGGATCTGCTAACGCGGACTACCACTACTACAACTGAGTAGACCAGTTCGACGCGCTTGGTCCAGGCGAAAATGTTCCGATCGCCACGGGGACAACCTCGGACGCACTGCTGGCGTTGCACCCGGAGACCGGCGAGTGGGTCGTCATGCGAGTACCGTACCCACTTGGCTTCTATAGTCGTGGCCTCGATGGCCGGATCGATGATCCGAATGCCGGGTGGAAGGGCCACGGCGTGTGGGCCAGCTTCAACACCGGCTCAACGTTCCACCTCGAAGGTTGCAAGGGGACGACGAGCGAGATCGTTCGGTTTCAGATCCGGCCAAATCCGCTGGCGGAGTAGCCCAAGCCCAGGGTGCGCCCGACGCGCCCCGCGGGCGCGGAGTGGGGCAATGGGGGCCCCACGAGTGCCCGAGACGGGGTTCGGGGCAGTAGGTCACCTCTAACGACGGGTTCCGGTGATGTCGGTCCGCACGCGGAAGATGGTCTTGCCGGCCGTCACGTAGAGCGTCCGGAGGTCGTCGCCGCCGAATGCGACATTCGTAATCGAGTCCTCCGGGATCGGGATGTGCTCGATCAGTTCTCCCTCTGGAGAAAAGACGTGGACGCCCGCCACCGTGTCGAGTGTCTCGCTCGTGCCTCGCAAGCGGTTGAGCCCGGCCGCCACGTAGAGATTCCCCTCGCTGTCGATGGTCATCCCGTCGCCGCTCCGTCCCGGATAGAAATCGTGGAACACGCGCATGTTGCTGACCGTGCCGTCCTCGGCCAGGTCATAGGCGCGAATCATCCGAGCGCCGCCTTCCTGCTGCGCGGTCTCGATCAAGTAGAGCGTGTCGTCGTCTGGGGAGACGACGATTCCGTTCGGCCGTTCGATCTCCGGCTCCGTCAGGATGCGGTCGATCGTGCCGTCGGGATCGACGCGGTAGACGCCATGGACGCCCGTCTGCTCCGGTATCACATTTGGGCCCGGACGGTCGGTGAAATAGATCCGCCCCTGACCGTCGATCGTCACGTCGTTCGGCTGGTGAAGCTGCTTCCCCTCATAGTGGTCGGCGACGACCTCGACCTCGCCGGTCTCGACATTCGTGCGGGACACACGCGGCAGGACGTCGGTCCCGTTGCCCCCCTCGGCCGCGAGGAGGCGCCACTGGTCATCGAAGATCAAGCCGTTCGCTCGGTTGCTCGGCTCGCGGTATATGTCGACCGAGCCGTCGAGACTCATCTTCAGAATCCGGCTGACGCCGCGGCGGTCGGTGCGGAGATTCGTGAAGTAGACGTTTCCGTCGGCGTCGACCGTCGGACCCTCGGTGAACGCAATAGTCGCCGCGACATCGACCGGCCGCGGCGGCACCGTCGCCGGCGGCGGCTCGACGCCCGATTCGGACGGGGTGGGCGCCTCACCGGCGCAACCGGCCAAGCATAGTGAGACGCCGCCCAGCACCACGCACATCACGTTCACTCGCTTCTTCACCATCACCATCCCCATTCGCCCACCTCCACCTCCCACAGTGCATAGCACTCTTGCGCGACCCCAGTCTCGAGAATCGGGTCAGGGAGCCGGGACATCGATCCGAGAAACTCGACGAGTTCCCCGTCCGCGTACCACGACGAGAAGACGTCGCCTTTCGCCGGCGGCTCCTCTCCCTCCGCATCCAGTACGACCGAGTCGATGGTGACCCGCCAGCTCACCGGCTCACCGTCGGTATTCGGATAGGCGAACGTCAGCTCATCGCCGGTGCGCGCGAACGCCTCGACCCCGGTGACGCCTTGTATCTGCTCCGCAAATGAGGTCTTCAGCAGGTCGGCGTGGGACACGAGCGGCGCCCCGCAGCCAAGGCCGAGGGTCGCCACCCAGACGACCCCGGCCGACCCCCACGCCGTCGTCGTCATTGACTCACTGGCTGTCGAGCTCGTCGAACACCACCTGCACGTACGCCTGCAACCGTTCGGGTGGCGGCACGTTGTAGGCGGTTTTGAACCGGGCCGGCGGCTGCCAACTCGCGGCGACCTCGGCGGCAGACCGTCCGGCGAGCTTGCCCGCCCGGACACCCGACACAAATTCGTCGACGAAGTCGGCCATCTCCGCGATGTCAGCCGGCGTCATCTGCGTGCTGTGACCGGTGATCACCGTGTCGATATCAGTCACCGTGGCGTGGGCCAGCCGGAGGGTCCGCGCGTATTCGACGCCGCTCCCACCATTGCTCTGGTCTATGATCGGCACTTGCTTGCCGGGGAACATGTCCCCCGCATGCATCGTGCGGAGCGACGGGAACACGACCCAGGTGTCGCCGCCAGTGTGGCCACGCCCGAAGTAGTAGAGATCGACCTGGTCCGCTCCACTCCCGAGTGTCAGGCGGTCGGCGTAGGTCCGCGTCGGCAGACCGTGACCACTGTTCTGATCAAACACGTCCGGGAAGTCCCCCGGGAACCCGGTCACCGGATTCCACTCCTCCATCAGCGTCTTCGCGTTCTCATGCGCGACGAACTCGACCGAAGCCGGGAACTCAACGTTCCCACTGACGTGGTCGAAGTGCGCGTGGGTGTTGATGATCGTCGTCACCGGGTTCGACGTCAGCTCCCCGATCGCGTCGATGAGCGGCTGTCCCCAGCCGGCGACCTTCGTGTCGACCAGCACCACGCCGTTGCTCGTGATAAAGGCGGCAGAATTACCGCCGCCGCCGCGCAGCACATATAAGTTGTCCTCAAGCTGCTCCACCTCGACGACCATCTCGCCCTGCTGCGCCGACACCGCGGCCAGCGACGCCAGCCCGAAAGCCACCAGCGCACCGAGCACCATTACTCTCCTCATGCCACTCCTCCAGAAAAGAATACCCGTTCCACAAACCAAAATGCGCCGGCGGCAATCACCACAATGGAGCCAGCGACGACAACCCGCTCGCCGACGACCGCGCTTCGCGCGCGTATCGCCGACAGCATCACCGCCACCGCCAGAACCACCGCCAGCTGTCCGAACTCCACGCCAAGATTAAACGAAAACAGCGACCAGCCGAGCGCTCCGCTTGGGAGTCCCATCTCGCGCAGGACGCTCGCGAACCCGAACCCGTGAATAAGTCCAAAAATCATGGCGATCCAGACGCGCACGTCTTTCCCGCCCCGCGACATCAAATTGTCGACGCCGACGTAGACGATGCTGAGCGCAATGATCGGCTCGACCAGACGTCCCGGCGGCGTGACGACGTTCAGCACCGCGAGCGACAGGGTGATGCTGTGCGCGAGGGTGAAGGCGGTCACGACCGCCAGAAGTTGCTTGGCGCTCCCACCGAGCAGCAGCAGGCCGATCAAGAACATCAAGTGATCCGGGCCGATGAGTATGTGGTGCACGCCGGCCGGCACAAACTTTTGCACGACAGCCCACCGCCCCTGACGACTCCCCACGAAGTACTCGTAGCTGGTGTCGTCGCCCCCGAGAATCGCCTGAGCCGTCAGATCCGATTCATAGAAGTTGAGAAACGTCTGGTGGTTGGGGTCATACGGAAAGAGCTCGGCCGACAGCTCGAGCCGGCCCGGCGCCTGGTCGAGCTCCCCTTGGGCCCGCACGCGGACCGCCTGCCGCTCCGCGAGGAGCTCCGGCACCGACCAGTCCCGCAACACGACCGGCCGGCCGTCAACGCTCAGAGTCAGACGCTCGTTCAGCAGCGCGCCCAGACGACTTACCCGCTCGTCGACCAGCCCTTGGTCGAGCAGGTCGTTCGGATTCTCGATGCCGTACTCATGGGCAACATCCCAGATGTGTACCACGGCTGTGACATCGACCGCGCCGTTACGGATGGAGATGTCGACAAAGCTGAACGGCGCGGGGTGCGCGTCGGCGGACCAGCTGCCGCCCAGGAGCGCGAGCACGACCAAGATTGCGCGTAGCCGGGTCATCGCGCACCATCGTAACTGATGCGCCGTCGACACTCCACGTTTCTGCTCCTCTGTAGCCTGGCGACTGTGCCGCAGTCCGCGGCAGCCCAGGAGCAGCCGCTCGCCGCCGGCTATTGGACCCGCGGACTGATCGGTGGCGGGGGACCCTCCTGGAGTCGCGGCGTCCCGGGCTACGGGAAGACCGAGACCGACATCGCATTCGTGGTGTTCCACCCCCAGCTCGGACGGTTCCTTACCGATCATCTGGAAATGTACGGCGAAGGCACGCTGCTCGTGTGCACCCGGCCGGACATTGCGGTCAGCGGCGGCGTTGCCGCCTTGGGCGGTCGCTACCACTTCTGGGGCGACCGTCGATGCACACCCTACGTCAGCGGAGCGGCGGGGTTGATCTGGACGTCGCTCACCGATGCCGTGCCGGCAATCGACCGCGCGTTCAACTTTCAGATTCTCTATGGCATCGGCGTCCGGATGGTCCCACCGCGCGGTCCCGGATTGATGGTCGAGTTCCGCAACCATCACATCTCGAATGCCGGCACCGCTGGCGAGAACCTCGGCATCAATGCGGCGACGCTCATTGCCGGGGTGCAGTGAGTCTTGCGCTAGTGGCCTACTAGCTCACCCTCAACCGTGTGAGCCAGAACGCCGCGACGACCCCGGCGGCGCACTTGACGAGCTCGAGACTCGTGTAGGTCGCGTGCAAGACGCCGAACGTCCTGAGCGCCGGCGGTGGCGGGGCGCGCGACACGAAGTCGAGACTGCGGCCGACGGTGAGAATCTGTGGCGTCACCCAGAGGGTGAGCAGCGCGAGCACCACGAGCATGCCCATGACGAGACCTCGCACGCCCCGGCTGCCCGGTAGGCTCCACGTGAGCGCCAACGTGATGCCACCGATGCCGAATTGCACGATGTTCCAGAATTGGAAGAACAGCCGGTTCAGCTCCGACGACAAGTAGCGCAGAAACTCCCTGGCGCTCGACCGTCCGAGGTCGCTCACCACGCTCCGAAACGTCTCGTGGCTACTTCCGTCCAACAGCCGGTCGACCGTGTAGAAGTTCTGCATCGCGACGACGCTCACAAAAAGGCTTCCCATCACCCAGAGGCCGAGACAGAACGCCGCCGCAGTGGTTCTCATCTGACACGCGGACGGTCGTCAGCGTCGCACAAGTTGCCTTGCACCCCCGAACCACCGCAGTAACTCACGTCTTGAATCTGCACGGGGATGCCGTCCGGGTCATTGAACATTAGCTCTTCCGCCGGCGGATCGGAGTCACCGCGTCTCCGGACACGAGCCTCGATGCCGTGCTCGGCCAGTGTGTCGACGATACCCGCCGCGTCGAATCCCTCCATCCCCAGGCAGTAGTGGTTGATCGACGGCGTGTTCCCGCGCGAGAAGGCGATGAACTGCGGGCCGTTCCCGAGGCCAAGCACCGGAATCGTCGGCGCGTCCCAATCGGCCTCGGTCCCTTGGGTGGTGACCAGCGGCATCCCGAAGAGTCGCTGATAGAACTCGACCGACCGCTGCACATCCGAAACCGTGAGCGTCACGTGATTCAGTGTCTGGACCGGAATCTGCGTCCCGCCTGTCTGTGCTGACGCCTCCCCCTTCGGTTTTTCCTGCACAAGAAGGAGTGCCGACAGTGACAGCACCAGCTCACGCCGACTCAGCCGTCCGCCCTCGAAACGTCGTACCAGCTGCTCGATCATCTCGCTCATGGCATCTCTCCTTCGTTGACGATCCGCGACGCTCGGAACAGACCGTCGGCAGCCTGCAACACCTTGGCACGTAATCGCGGAGCCAAGTCTGAGCGCTCCACGAGATACGCACTGACCATCCCCGCGGCCTCGACCGTCTGGTGACCGCCCAGCGTGGCGCCGAGCCAGCGGTCCGGAAAGAAAATGTCTCCAGTCCGCTGGATCTCCTCAAGCAGGTCGAGGCTCGAGGGGATGTAGTGCTCGGCCCCCCGCGCGCGCAGCGGGTGATGCAGGTACCGGATCCCGCGCAGCACCCACGTTTCCCGCTCGCGGTGCGCCGGATCGGCGAGCGCGCCGAAAAAGCGATCCCGAACCGTCATGTCGTCCGCCAGCGCCGGCATCACGAACTCGAACTCGTTCCGTCGGTCTGCGTTCTCGATTCGGTCGCGCTGCTCCGCCAGGATCCCGTCGCTTCGGTCGACGCCACGCACCGCCAGCTCGAACGCCAGTGTCGTTAGATCGCGTTCAGACAACGACACCCCCGGCACCGCTTCCGCGCCCTGCCAGACACGCGTCAAGCGCTCGACGCCAGTGCTCGTCAAGGCGATGTCACGATACGCATTGAAATAGGCGGCCGCGGCTCGTGGCCGCGATGCGCGCTCAACCTCCTTCCAGAGGAGCGATTCGAGATCGGACGCCAGCGACGCGCGGCGCGCGGGCGCGAGCAGGCTCCAGTATGACGACCGCAAGTATCCCAAGATGAGTGAGACGTTTTGATCATCGGTCTCACGCGGTAGCGCGCGTTGCACCAACTCGATGAACGCCTCGACGTCGACGCCGCCTTCGAGCACCGCATCCCAGAGCGACACCCACGCAATCGCGCGCGTCACCGGTGATGTGATGGTCGGCAGCTCCTCCAGTAGGAATTCCCTGGTCGCGGGGTCAAGCATCATCAGCCCGTATCCGACGCCCTTGCCGTTCGCCAGCACGTAATCCGGTACCGATTGCCCCACTGCCTCAGTTACCGTTACCGTCGGATCGCGTAGATGCGCTGGGAGAAGCGCGCTGGCGCCGTCACGGTAGCCGAGTAGCAGCTCCAGCCGTTGATTCCAGACCCGACCTTGCGCGGCCGGATCGGATTGCCGAAGCTCGAGCGCGGTGATCAGGTCGCCGTCCGTCGCCAACACGACCTCGACCCGAGGCCGCCGACTCTCGTCGACCCACACCTGACTCCAGTCGACCAAATCCTCATCGGTTCGGCGGTCGAGAGCCGCGACCAGGTCTTCCCAGCTGGCATTGCCGTAGGCATGGTCGTGGAGGTATTCCCGCAGTCCCTCGCGAAGCGTCGCTTCGCCGATGAGACGCTCGAGATGCTGAACGACGATCGGCGCCTTCTGGTAGATGATCGGGCCATAGAGCGTCCCCGCCTCATTGAGGTTGTCCAGCGGTTGGCGAATCGGATTCGCGCCGGCAGTCCGGTCGACGCTGTACGCCGCCGGGTAATGCGCCAACAAGAATCGCAGGGCGTGGTCGACGTCCGGAAACGACGGGTTGACGATCTTGGCGGCCATGAAGTTCGCGAACGTCTCCTTCATCCAGACGTCGGTGAACCACTCCATCGTCACCAGATTCCCAAACCATTGATGCGCAGTCTCGTGCGCGATCAGGCTCGCGCGGCCAAGGTGGGCATTTTGCGTGGCGCTCTCGTCGAGAAAGAGTCCCTCGGCCCGGTAGAGAATGGCGCCGGGATGCTCCATCCCGCCGTACTGGAATGAAGGCACCGCGACAAAATCGAACTTCTCGAACGGGTACGGAATCCCGGTGTACTCCTCAAGCCACGCCAGCGCCGTCGCGTGCAGGTCGAAGATGGCGTCGACGTTTTGCTCCAGGCGGTCGCGGTCGGTTTCTCGGTGATACATCGCCATCGCGCGACCGTTACGCTCCGCCTCCTCCACCTCGAAGCGCCCGGCGGCGAACGAAAACAGGTAGCTGCTGATCGGCGCGGTTTCCTTGAACTCGACGATGGCCCGACCGCCGTCGACCGAGCGCGAGTCGGTCGAGCCGTTCGCCACCGCACGCCAAATGTCCGGGATCTCGAGCGTCAGCCGATAACGGGCCTTCAAGTTGGGTTGATCGAAGAGGGGAAACGCGACCCGCGCACGGTCGGGGACGAACAGCGTGTAGAGGAAGTCGTCCTGGCGGTTCAGTGAGCCGTCGCCAGCCGTGAACCCGATCTCAATCTCGACCGGGCCGGCCGCCACGTCCGGCACGATGACGTGTTCCTCTCGAGTCTCGTAGGCAACCTCGTCGCCACCGATGCGGACGGCGTGCACGTGGTCGACCGGCCGGGTGAAGTCGAGGATGACCGGACCGTCGTCAGCGAGCGTGAAGCCGACCTGCACGCGACCGTCAATCGGCTCGGTCCGCGCCGTCGGGATGTCGAAGCGAACGTCGTACCGAAGGTCGGAGATGGTGGCGGCACGCCGAGCGGCGAGGGTGAGTGACACGCCAGTCTCGACATCGACAGACGCTGGTTCCATGCAGCCGGCGAGCGCGCTACCCAGGGTCATGCAGATCGCGACGGCGCGTCCGCGCCCCGGGCCGTATATCGCTCTTTTCACTCGTAGTCCGAGATATCCATCGAGTAGCTGATGATCTCCTGGTCGTTGCGCGTGATGAGGTGCTTGTTCGCGTAGGCTGGGTGCACCCAGTTGACGCTCCGGAGCTCGCGTCTATTCCCGGGCGCCGAGGTCGGCTCGATTAGATGCGTCCGGCTGAGCTCCTCGTAGCCGGACGGGCTCAGGCGCGCAATGACCAGCTCCCCGCGGTCGTTGTTCAAGAACACCCGATCGCCGTTTCGCACCATGAAACCCGATACCCAGCGCCGGCGCTCGACGGTCGCCTCCTGGGTCTCCCAGAGACGCTCCCCCGTCAGCGCATTCAAGGCGCGGAGCTGGCCGTAGCTGCAGATGCCGTAGATGTAGTCGCCGTCGATGATCGGCGTGGCGAGGACGGCATGCAGTCCTTCGGTCCGGATCTCGCTGTTGCTACTCCCCTTCCAGGCGACGCTGGCGCCGGGCCGATCCTGATTGAGCGTCAGCATCATCGGGCCGTCATAGAAGGTCGAGAAAAAAAGCTGCTGGCCCACCTGCACCGGCACCGCGACCGTCATCGCCCCGCCGACGACATACGGCTGGCGCCAGTAGACCTCACCAGTTTCAGGGTCGAGCGAGACGACCTCCTCCGGGTCCCAGGCAATCAGCTGCCTGGCGCCGCCCGCCTCGATGATGATCGGCTGCGCCACCCCAAGGTCGGCCTCACTCGGAAGCGCCCGCCAGATCTCCTCGCCGGTCATCTTGTCGAAGGCGACAACCCGAGCGTCCGGAGGCCCACCGACGAAGCAAATCAGTCGCTCGCCGTCGACCAGCGGCGCGCTCGCAAACCCCCAGTCGAAGCCCCACCGCATCCGATCGACGCCGTAGTCGTCGCCGTAGCTCTTCCGCCAGAGGATCTCCCCGCTGTCGACGTCCAGCGCTGACAGCACGCCGGTGCGACCAAGGACATACACGCGATCGTCGTCGACGGTTGGTGTCGCCCCAGGGCCGACTTCCCACTGGATGCCGGCATAGTCAGCCTCCCATTCCTGCACCCACAAGACGGCGCCGGTCGCCTCGTCGAGCGCGATCGCCCGTTCGGTGCCCCGCATCCCATCGGTCGGCTCGTAATCGGTGACAAAGACGCGCCCATCGGCGATGGCCGGACCCGAATAGCCAGCCTTGATCGGCATCCGCCAGCGCACCTGCAGCCCCGACTCGGGGAACGATTCGAGCACGCCGGTCTCGTTCCAGACGCCGAGCCGTCCCTTGCCCCGAAACTCCGGCCAATCCTCGGCGTGCGTCGTCCCGCTACTGACCACCAGCGTGACCACGCACGCAACCGCTGCCTGTCTCATCGTCATCGAATTCCGGCTCCCGGCTTCTATCAGCGCGCCGCCAGCTCTGCGTAGATCGCCGCGACGCTCGCCGACGCGCGCTCCATATCGTAGTCGGCATACCGCTCGGGCAGTTGCAGACTCGCGGCGGCGGCGGCGGCACTCTGCCCCGCTCCAAACGCCCCTTCCACCGCCGCAAGAAAGTCGCGCGTGAAGTCTGCGTACTCGACGAGGTCGTCCCAGGTGTAGAACCCGCTCCAGGCGCGGTTGGTCCCCCGCTCTCGGCGTCCCCGCCCCGCGTAGGTCGTCGGAAACGCCCCGTGACCGGTAATCACGCGCCTGATGCCGTCGCCGTCGATCTCGGCTACTGCCCGCGCCAGCGTCTCGGGAAACGCGATGCCGCTTCCGCCGTTGTCGGTGTCGACGACCGGCACGCCCTTCCGCGGGAAGAGATCGCCCAGGTACGCCACACCCTTCTCAGGAAAGACGACGACGATGTCGCCGTCCGTGTGCGCCCGGCCGAAATAGTAGAGATCGATCCGATCGAGATCCGCGAGCAGCGAGTGGCGCTCGGCGAACGTCATCGTCGGCAGCCCGGCCGCTCCGTCGGCATAGAGGCCGGAACTGACCATCCGCGCCTTCGTGTTTTCGTGAGCGATGATCTCCCCCACCGACTCGAACTCGGCGTTGCTCCCGGCATGCTCCGGGTGGACGTGGCTGTTGATGATGGTGCGCACCGGCAGGTCAGTCACCTGTCCGATCACCTCCGTTGTCACCGTCCCCCACCCCGCAGGCTTCGTGTCGATCAGCACGACCCCGCCGTCGACGCTCACCTCGTCGATCAGTGCCAACGCGTTCCCACCGCCGCCCGACAGGTGGTACAGAACGTCTCGTACGTTCAGCGTGTCCATCTGGACAATCTTCTCGTCCTGCGGCTGCCCGTCCGACCCACTGGCAACGAGCGCGAACGCGACACCGACGAACAGCGTCGCGCGACGCCACGGCCTCAGGCGTGACCTCCAGACGGCACCGTTTGGTCTGTCCGTCATACCGGAGTCCTATCGGTTGCTCGCGGACCGCTCGATCGCCCGTGCGCCACTCAGCGTCCCCTCCATCCCGTAGTTGCCTTCGTGGCAGGCGTATTCATAAATCGGATCGAGACTCAGCCGCATCGGAATCTGCGCGGTCCAGGGCCGAGCGAACGAGTCGGGGTCGGTCACGGTGAACTCGTAGAGCAACGTTTCGGCATCGGCGCGGCTGAAGCGTTCGACGAGATGCATCGCGTCGGCGGCGCCTTGGAAGTACTTCCGGTCGTTGAAATTGGTCGTTTCGACGACCAGGGTGTCGCCTTCCCACCGGCCGCGCGCATCGCCCATCCACTGTCGCAGCTGGCCGGGGAGATGGGGCCGCTCGTCCAACGGAACGATCCGCGCGTCGTGAATCTGTTCCGTGAAGATCGCGACGTAGTCCGACGTCTGAAAGATCTGGACGTTGTTGTTGTAGCCAGCCGGCGTCATCGGCGGCCCGGCGTTCGGACGCACGATGCACCGCTCGCCCAGCGACCGGTCCTCTGGCCCCTCCGTAATGCGCTGACTGAGGGTCACTCGCTCCGCCGCGCGCGCCTGGGCCGCCGCGGTGAGTGTGGGGATACGCCCCTCGGGCGGGTCGATCACGAGGGAGGTGCGCCCAGTGGTGACGACCGTGTTGCCCCGGTCATACCAGAAATTGTTGTACGCCGTTGCCAGGTCGACGCTCTCGCGCGTGCCGTTCACGACTCGACGCGCGGTGGTCGTGGTCGCGCGATTGAGATCGACGTTGCGGTCCCGGACTCGGCGCGTGGCGAACTCGGCCGCTTCTTCCTCCGTGAAATACGCCTTGTCGCCAAGTTCCGCCGGCCGCTCGAGCGGCGTGACGGTACGGAAGTCCCACACGCCGCCGAGGTCGGGGCGACCATCGGCGGTCCTCGGGACTTCGGAAGCGCCCCCGCTCGCCTGGGATGCCGCCGGAGCGGGCATCATCAGGACCAGCCCGATGGCCACCGACAACGCCAACGCCGCGAGACTTCGATGGGTCATTTTCCTTCTCCTCGCTCCCCGCGTTTCCCGGTCCCGGACTGTTTATAACCCGGTCTTCGCGCGCATGCCAGTTCTCGGGCTTCGAGATCTGGCGGTATAGTCCAGGACACTCATGGTTGAGAACACCCCAAGCCATCTGGCTCAGGCCAACCTCGCCTGGATGCGCCATCCACTCGACGATCCGCGGATGGCCGACATGCGTAATGAGATCGACCGGATCAACGCCCTCGGCGACGAATCACCCGGCTTTGTCTGGCGGTTTCATACGCCGGCGGGAGACGCCACCGACGTCCGGGTTCTCGACGACGCGCGCGTCCTCTTCAATCTGACGATCTGGCAGTCGCTCGACGACCTGCGGCGCTATGTCTATCACACCGAGCACGCCGCGTTTCTGCGTCGCCGCCGCGACTGGTTTCTGCCGCCACCAAAGCCACCGGTCTCGATGTGGTGGGTGCCGATCGGCACCCGTCCGACGGTCGAGGACGGGATGGCTCGGCTCGAACGTCTCTGGCGTGAGGGGCCCTCGTTCGAGGCCTTCCCGCTCAGTGAGCCGTACGGAATCCTCGCGCGCTGAGTCAGGGCGCGCACAGCGCTAAGGGGTCCCCGCGAGTGCCCGCGACGGGATTCGGGGGCAGTCAGCCCCGCCTGAATACCGACGGGACCCTCGCACGCTAGGGCTCCTCCGGCATTAGGCCGAGCGTGCGGTAGAAGTTCCCGACCCGTTGGCCATCGACGCCCGTAAAGTCGTACTCCTCCGCCAGGTCGGCGACGTGGTGCAACTGGCTCGATTTCCGGAGCACGTCGTTATCGCTGGCCAGGGCGACGACGGCGATCCTCTTCTCCTCCCCTCCCGTCGACAGGTCGGCGACGAGCCGGTTAATCGCATAGTGTCCGACGTGCCAGAACGACTCGAGGAGTGACGGGGTATGGCCATCTGGGGATCGATGATCGGTTCGGAGATCGCAATGATAAGGCCGAGGCCGCCCCCTCGGCGCGCCATCAGCCGACCGGCCGATCTCGCCGCCAGCCAGAACGACTGCGGCCCCGGCGTCGCCCCCACACTCCAGCCGCTCGCCGGCAGCTCCCAGAATGGCAAGGCCCACGACGGGTCAAACGCGGCGAGCTCGTTCCCGCCCCACACCGCCGACACCAGAACGTCGAGTCGTTTCTGCTCGGTCTCGACGCGCACGAACAACGCCTCGACCTGCCCGGCGTCCGTGTGGTCGACCGCGCAGGCGATGCCGTGACCGCCGCGCCGTGTCACCTCCTCGGCGGTCTCATCGATGGTGCCGGGGGCGTTATCGGGTGGTTTCGGGCCGGCCCGCGTCGTGCGGCCGGTGACGTACACCGTGGCGCCGGTACTGCCAAGCGCAACGGCGACGCTTCGCCCGCAGCCGTGACTGCTCCCGGCGACAACGGCGATCTTCCCGTCGAGACTGGGCCTACTGTCCGAGCTCGTCGTAGATCACCGCAATCGCGGCCGCCATCCGATTGGTGTCGTACCCGTGGTATTCACGAGTCAGATCGATCGACGTCGCGGCCTGCTCGGCCGTCTGCCCGGCGTCGCGCGCGCGACGCACTGCGGCCCGCAGATCGAACGTGAAGCGCTGATACTCCCGAAGGTCCCCCGGGGTCGTCACCGGGATGTGTCCCGGCACCACCGTGTCGATATCGGTCACCGTGTCAATCAGCTTCGCCAGCGTGTCGGGAAACGCCACGCCGCTCCCGCCGTTGTTCCGGTCGAGAAACGGGGCATCCCGCCACGGGAACATGTCGCCGGTCTGGAGCACGCGAAGCGCCGGATAGACAATGAAGGTGTCCCCGTTCGTGTGACCGGCACCGAAGTGGTACAGATCGATCCGGTCGGCGCCCGATCCGATAGTCAACCGGTCGGTGTAGGTCCGGTCGGGAAGCCCATGCGCGTTGTCGCCCTCGAAGTTCTCCATCCGCTCCATGTTCGCCCGCGTGTTCTCGTGAACGATGATCTCGACCGACGCGGGGAAAAAGGCGTTGCTCCCGACATGGTCACCGTGCGTATGGGTATTGATGATCCGGATGACCGGCTTGTCCGTCACCGTGCCGACCCGGTCGAGGAGCACCTGCCCCCACCCGCCCAGCTTGGTATCGACGAGCGTCACCCCGTCCGAGCCAACGAACACCCCGCTGTTGCCGCCGCTGAAGGCTTCACGGTTCCCGGGGTTGGCCCCGGTGATGATGTACAGGTTGTCCTTGACCTGCTGGATCTGTGTCGCCTCGAGCGCCGCCGGATGGAGCTGCTGCGAGCTGACCACCATCGATAGCCCGCCGACCGCGATGATCGCCCCGAGTATGAACACGCGTTTCATGACACCCTCCTCTCGACCCCTACTGCAGCTCGACCCGCTCCACGCTCGGCGGGTCCTCATCGGCGAAGTGCGGATGCACGACGTAGATGTCGTCGCCCACGACCGCCGCCGTCGTCGCCTGTCCCTCATAGGACCCCACGCCGGCCACCTCGGCGCTCATCCAGTCGTCCTGGCTGGTCAGCGCCACGACGCGGTTGGCGTTATTGCTGACGATGGCCAGGCGCATCGCGCTCCACACCATACCGTCCTGCCCGGTGATCTCCTCCGGGAGCGCCACCTCGGCGGCGGCGCCCGGGTCGCCGATCGGCACTTTCCACAGCGTCGCGCCGCGCGCCACGAGGAGATAGCCGCCCGGGTGATGGACGATCCCGTTTGGCCCGGCGCCGTCGTCGTCGAATCGGTGCAACACCGACGCCTCGTAGTCAACCGTCACCTGGTAGATCACGTTCATACGGGTGTCGGTCACGTACGCGGTGCCGTCATCGGCCACCGCCACGTCGTTGGCGAAGTATGCGGTGCCCTCGGGCGGATCCGTAATCGTGGCGGCAAGGTCAACCATCGCGATACGCTCGCCGGTCGTCAGGTTGTACACCCCGAGCTTGGCCTGCCCGACGCCCTCGCCCTCGAAGACGGACCGGTCGGAGTTGGCGACCAGCAGCCGGTCACGGACCTCGTCGGCTTCGATGCCCACCGACGAGATGAGCTCCGAATCGGCGACGAACTCGGTCACACGTCCATCACCATGAATCTGGTAGACCGACCCCTCGGAGAGCGATCCGGTGAGCAGCCGGCCGTTCGTCATGTCGTACTCGATCCCTTCCGGAATGAACCCGCCGCGCTCGGCGACGATCATGGTGGGCAACGGCTCGGGCGCCGGTGCGCTCGCCACGGGCGCCGGTTCTGCAACGGACGACTCCGCCGGGTCGGGCGCCGGCTCCCCCGCGCACCCGGCGATCACACCGCACGTACTCAGGACGACAAAAATATGCCTGCGCATCCGGTTGGTCCTCCTCATTATCGGTGCCTAGTATAGGCGGAGGTCCATGATCCGGTATCCTTTTCACGCTATGGAAATGATGCTAGTGGTCCTGCCCCTGGTCGGGCTCATCTTCGCGGTCATGGGCCTCGGCCTGGCGCTCGCCAGCGGCAAGGACAAGGCCGGCAGGAAAAAGAAAAAGTAGCGCCCGACCGTCGTGCGTCCCCGCTCACCGGGGAATGGCCGCACGCTACGACTTCATGCTGACGTCGCTCCGCACCTTCCTCGCTGAGCAGGGCCTGAGCCTTCGGTTATCGCGCAGGAGTCTCAGGCGCTTCCCCCAGACCCCGCTGGCTCCCTCGCGGCCGCGAGCCCCGTCGCTCCCGATTACTCTGCACTGAGGGCCCCGGCAGGGTCTATGAGGGCTGCGCGCCGGGCCGGCACCCAGCTCGCGAGCAGGCAGACGCCGACCAGGAGCGCCGACACCGCGAGGAAGACCGTCGGATCGAGCGGACTCGTTTCATACAAGAACGCCTGGAGGCGTCGGGTCACGGCGACGGCGGCGCCGGCTCCAAGGAGCGTTCCCGCGACCGCGAGCAGACCGGCTTCGCGAAACACGAGGCGGCGGACGTCGGCGATGCTGGCGCCGACCGCCATCCGAATCGCGATCTCCTGCCGCCGTTGGGCCACCATGTACGAGATGACGCCGTAGAGCCCGACCGAGCCGAGCAACAGCGCCAGTCCGCCGGCGATGATCAGGACCGACGTGACGAAGCTCCGCTCCCGGCTGGCGCGGGCCACGATCGTCTCCAGCGTCTCGATGTCGGACACCGGGAGGCTCGGGTCGATCCGCCGCACCACCTCGCGCGCCGGCGTGGTGAGTCGGTCAGCTCCGGCGCCGCGGATGAGATAGGACAGCGAGTTCGGGACGCCGTCGGTTCGCCCGGTGTCGCTCAGCGGGTAGTAGGCCATCTCCGGCGGCGCTTCGTGCAGCGCCACCTCGGTCACGTCGTCGACCACCCCGATGATCCGAAACCACCCCTCGGCGTCGTCCGGCCGGTCGCCCGACGTGATCCCCTTGCCCAGCGCGCTCTCCCCCGGCCAGTAGGTCTCGGCGACCGACCGCGAGACGATGACGACCGGTCGCCCCCGCTCGTGGTCGAGACGCTCGAAATCACGCCCCTCGAGAAGGTCGATTCCGAGCGTCGTGAAGTAGCCGGGCGAGATTCGCTTCGTCATAAACACCGCTGGAAGATCACCCTCCGTGCGCACGTCCCCCTCGAACCAATGGCCCGAGCCTCGCACCGTCCCTGACAGCGGGACGGTCGAGGCCGCCGCGGCCGTCGTGACCCCCGGCACCGTGAGGAGCCCGTCGATCACCCCACAATGAAAGGCCAGCCGGGCGTCCGCCGTGGCGTACTCTCCGGCGGGTATCGCCACCCCCAATGTCAGCACGTCGACCGGGTCCAACCCCGGGTCGACCGCCATCATCCGCTGAAACGACCGGACCGCTAGTCCCGAGCCGACCAGGAGCGTCAGGGCGAGTGCGATCTGCGCTACCACCAGCCCGCGCCGCGCGAGGTGGCGCCGCCGTCCGGCGGTGGCGCCGCGCATGCCTCCCGCCACGCAGTCGGACGCGGCGATCGCGCCGGCCCGGAGCGCCGGCAGGACGCCGAACAGGAGCCCCGCGACGATGGAAACGCCGAGCCCGAAGGCGAGCACCACGCCGTCCACCGAGATCTCAGCGAGCCGGGGCAGCCCTTCGGGGCCGAACCCCACCAGTGCCCGCGTCACACCGAGCGCCACCGGAAGCGCCACGATGCCGGCGGCGAGGCCGAGCGTGACGCTCTCCATGAGAAACGACGCCATCAGCCGCCCGCGGCTCTCTCCGAGCGCAAACCGCACTGCCACCTCCTGGTGGCGGGCTTCCGCCAGGGCCAGAAACAGATTCGCGACGTTCGCGCAGGCGATCAAGAGGAGGACGCCGACCGCGCCGAGCAGCATCCAGAGGGCCACCTCGACGTCGCCGACCATGAATTCGTGCGCCGGCTCCGGAATTGGCCGGAACCCCGCGTTCCCGAGGATCTTGGCAGCCCCCTCGTCGGGGAAGACCTCGACGAGATTCGACGTCATGGTGACCAACTCGGCCCGGACCTGCTCGAGCGTCGCCCCGTCGGCCATCCGGGCCATGCCGATCATCCCAAATCCGCCGAGCGTGGTGTCGGTCTCATCGAGCGGCTGGGGCACCCAGAGTTCGACCTCGGGGAACGCGAACGCCAACACTGCCGGCATGACGCCGACGATCTCGGTCCGCTCGCCGCCAAGATCAACGAGACGCCCGACGACGGTCGGATCGGCGCCGTAGCGAGCGTGCCAGAGCCCGTCGCTCACGATCGCGACCGGCGGCGCCCCGCGCCGCTCGTCCGCCTCGGTGAAGGCGCGGCCGATACGCGGAGGCGTCCGCATGACTTCGAAGAACGACGCCGTCACCGCGGCCGCCGGTACCCGCTGCGGATTGTCCGCCCCCGTAAAGCTCGCCTGCGCGTTGCTGAACAGCGAAACCCCCTCGAGCGTCCGGCTCTCGCGCGCGTACAGAAAGTAGAGCGCGTCAGACATTGGCAGCTCCGAGAGCTGTGCGAGCCCGGGCACCACGTGCTGCAGCACGACGAGCTGTTCCGACGCCGGCACCGGGAGCGGGCGAAGCAGCACGGCGTTGACCACCGTGAAGATCGCGGCGTTGGCGGCGATCCCGATGGCGAGCGTCGCCACCGACATCGCGGCAAAGCCGGGGCTACGCGCCAGGCGGCGCCACACCAGGTGGAGTTGCGCTCGAAGACTCATGCCCGCCCACGACCCTTCAGCGCCGCGGCTGCCACGCCGGTGTCCCCTCTTCCCACCGGTTGTCGGTCAAGGCCCTCTGCTCCGAGCCATCGGCACGCATGATGAACAGCTCGCCGTACGGCTGGGGGATGTCGGACAGCGGCGCCTCGTCCTTGAAGCCGAACCGCGAGCTACTGAACAGGATGTGCTCGCCGTCGGCCGACCATGCGGGGTGGGAGTTGTTGCCAGCGGACGTCGTGAGCTGCTTCAGCCCCGACCCGTCCGGCCGGATCGAGAAGATGTCGAAATCGTCATTCGCCAACCGACTGAAGACGATCCGGTCACCCTGCGGCGACCAGTGCGGAAAATTGTCGTAGTCGGTCGTTAGCGTCCGCACCGTTCCGTCCGCGAGCGTCAGCACCCGAAGGCCACCGGCGGTCTCGCCCCAGAAGCGGTAGACGACCTCGGTTCCATCCGGCGAAAAGCTCGGAAAGCCGGCGTTGCCTGGTCCGGTGGTGAGCGTTCGCTCCTCGGAGCCATCCCGACGCACCATCATGACGGCGGCCGGACGGGTCCGTTCCAAAAAATAGTTCCCGACGCCGAACACGATCCATTCGCCATCGGGCGACCACTGCGGCGACATCACCGATCCTTTGCCGCGGAAGATCCGCCGTGGGTTGGTACCATCGATGTTCCAGACGGCCAGCGCCGTTCGATCGTCAGGCCGACCCCGACCGGTGCGCTCGCTCACGACGAGATGTCGGCCGTCTGGCGACACGGCTGGAAACCCGCTCGCGTAGAGCAGCTCGATGTCGGCGTCACGACCAACGAGCGCCTCTCCTGGCGCGCGCGGCGCGGCAATCGTCGCGATCGGCCCTCGCTGATACACGACCCGCCGCCCGTCGGGCGACCACGACGGGTTGCCGATGTCTCCCACGCTCCCTGTCTTCCCGTCGTTGAACGTCAACGCCGCAGTGGGACCGTCCTTGGCCAGATAGCCGACGCGGCCGTCACCGACGAATTGAGGCGAGAGCTTCAGACCGCGTCCCGACGCGTGCTCAGTGGGTGCGCCGGTCACGACGTCGACCGACACGATGCGCGAGTCGACGCTCGCCTGTTCGGGGAGCCAGCGCGCGCGAAACGTGTCGGCGAGGTCGACCTCATAGAACACGACCCGCTGGCCGTCCGACGACCACCGCGGCGAGCCGGAGAGCTGCCCGTCGGGCGACAGCTTCCGCACCCGATCGCCGCTCTGGTCCATGACGTAAACCGCAACCGGGTGTAGGTGCTCCCACCGCCCCGCCGCCATCGGAAGCGGCACGCCCCGGTCAGACGAGAAGGCGATCCGCTCTCCGTCCGGCGACCAGCGCGGACGATAGTCGCCGCCGGGCGTGTCGGTGATGTTGCGGACCTGCCCGCTCGTGAGGTCCTTGATGTAGATGTCGGTGGAACCGCCGTCGCGCGTCGACACGAACATCAACCTCGTGCCGTCTGGCGACAGCACCGCCTGGTCGTCAAACGCCGGATGATCGGTCAACCGCTCGAGCCCGGTGCCATCCGGCTGCACGCGAAAGATGTCGGCGGACTCGTATCGTTCCGAAGTAAAGACGACCCAGTCGCCGTCGGCGGAGAACGACGCGTTGTAGTCGCGCTCGGAGCCGGCGATCAATTTGCGCGCGTTGGCGCCGTCAGCGTCGGCGATCATCAGCGCCGACTCCGTCGGGCTCCATTGGTCGACGAACACCCGGTCGACGACCACCCGCTCCGGGGTAACCGGTGTCGGCGGGACCGACATCCCACAGGCGACCGAGGCGGCCGACCCGACGGCGGCAAGAGCGACCGCCGCGGTCCTCCTACCGCGCAGCACCGGCACTGGCGCGCTGTCCAGAGCCGCCAAGAAACAGCCGCGAACCATCAGCGAGCACGAAGTTCCGACCGACCGCCTTCTCCGTCCCGTCTTTCGCCCGGTAGCCCTCGATGGTGAGCATCATGCCAATCTCGACCGTCTGCTGCGTCACGCCGCTCCGGATCAGCTCGTTCGGACTCCCGCCTTCGACCTGCCACGGGACGACCGTGCCGTCCTCCTCGGTCACCTCGATATGGAACCAGGAGTGCGGGTTGATCATGTCCCACTTGACGAGCTTGCCTTCGATCGTCAGTGGCTTGTCGATGTCGAACTCGGCCGAGAAGGCATGGTGCGCCACGATCGGCGCCGCCGCGAGCAGCACTCCGACGACGGCAACCACGACAATAACGTTCTTTCGCATGAGTCTTCCTCCCGTTCCGGCGGCGGTCTATGGCTCCGGCTGCTTCCGGAGATGACCGTAGATCAAGTCCTCGACGAACGGGACGCACCGAAACTCCAACAGCTCGGCGTTCTCCTCCACCCGCCGATAGAGCGGCATCCGCATCGTCCATGGACGTGTAAAGACATTCGGATCTTCAATGGTCACTTCGTAGTTAAGCGTCTCTGGACTGCGCGCGGAGATCCGCTCGACTACCCGCAGCCCGTCCGTATGGAAGTTGCCGGCTCGGTCGAACCAGGTCATCCCGTTGAAGCCGGCCGTCTCGATGACGAGCGTGTCTCCTTCCCACCGGCCGTTCGACCACCCCATCCAGCTCGGGGCCGGCGCCGCGGTGTGGTCCTGCATGTAAACGGTCCGGACCGCATTCGCGAACTCGTGCACGAACATGATGTGGGCCTGGCCCTGGATGATCTGAAACGGATACGGCATGTAAGTGGCGCGCGGCACGCCCGGCAGGTAGCACTTGATGGCCGGGTCTCGATGGAGCCGGTCGGCGAAGTTCTCGTTTCGTTGCGCGAGCGCGTCCGGCCGATACGGAATCTCCCCCCCGTCGACGACGCCGAGCCCGCCCGGCATCGCATCGAGCGCCCCGAGGTCGCGGACCGTACCCTTGCTCGCACCATGCGGCTCGATGTCCCAGTGCGCCGCGTTGTTCGCCTGCCAGATGCCGTTAAGATCCGGCGTGCCGGCCGAGGTCCGCGGAGCCTGGTAATCAGTCGTCTGCGCCTGGACGGGCGGTGGAGCGACGCCCCAGCCCAACACGACGGCGGTGACGACGGTCAAGACGAGAATGCGCTCTCGCATCACGTCCTACCGCTGCTCCTGCTGCCGCGCAGCCTCTTCCGCCGCCAATCGCTCCTCGAGACGAGCGCCCACCAGCGTGTTATAGAGGCCGTAGTTCCCTTCGTGGCAGCCGTGCTCGAAAATGGGCCCCCTGGTGCTCTTCATCGGCATCTCGGCGGTCCACGGGACATCCCAAGTCGCCGAATCTTCGACGGTGAAGCGGTAGGTGATGGTCTCGTCGTCAACGCGGGTGAATCGTTCCGTCACGCGCATCTGGTCACTCGAGCCGCTGAACGGATTCTTGCCGTTAAAATTGGCGGTTTCGACGACCAACGTGTCGCCTTCCCACCGACCGCGCGGCAACCCCATCCACTGCCGGGCTTTCTCCGGCGGATGGTCGCGTCCATCGATCGGAATGATGCGCGCATCGTGGATCATCTCGACCAGGATCATCACGTAGTCGCGGTTCTGGATGATCTGATAGTTGGCGTTGTAGCCGGCGTTCATCATCGGCGGGCCGGCCCCCCGCATAATCACGCAGCGGTCGTCGAGCTGATTCGCCTCGGCCGAGTCCCACCGGCCAATCCCCTCACGCGCGGCGGCGAGGTCGGCGGCCCGCTGCTGGCCCTCGGCGTTGATCGGCGGCAGTCTCCCGTTCGGCGGATCAACGACCAGCGACGTGCGGAGGTTGCGCGCAAACGTCCCCTGGCTACGGTCCAGACCGAACTGCGTAAAGTCGTAGTGCACGTCGGGGATCGTCCCCGGCGTCGTCTGCGCCAACTCGCGCGACGCTCGTCCCTGCTCGAGCTCCGCCACCTCCTCCTCGGTGTAGAACGGCTTGGTGACCCCGTCGGGCCGCTCCAGCGGGATGTAGGTCTGGTTGGTCCAAAACCCTTGCAGGTCGGGGTAGCCGTCTGGCGTGCGGGGAACCGTATACACCGGATCGCCGGCCTGGCCGGCCGCCGGAGTCGGGGCCAGCCACGGGATCGCCGCGACGACCACCACAGCGACAACCAACGAGAACGACTGAGATCGATGGCACATGGGCGCGCTCCTGTCTGCTTGCCTCCGCGTCGAGATCTATCCGGTCATTCTACCGGCTAATAGGCCTTTACATCCTCCAAAAAAGGGAGCTACCCTGGGTTTCATCACCACGGCACACGGCTCACCTGTCCGAGGGAGGACACGATGCCACCGCTCCGCTCCTTCATCAGGCTCATCACCACCCTCGCCGTCACGGGCGGCGCGCTTTGGTTCATGGCGCCGCCCCCGGCGGCCGCTGGCACCGACATCACCGGCGTCGTCCGGAGCGACGACGGCGTGAAATTGGAAGCTGGCGTCTGGGTGATCGCCGAGACCGATGATCTCGAGACGGTCTTTCGGAAGATCGTCGTCACCGACGACGACGGCCGCTTCCTGCTTCCCGACCTGCCCGACGCGACCTACGAGGTCTGGGCGCGCGGCTACGGCCTGCTCGATTCGCCGGCGGTCGAGGCGACGCCGGGAAGCGACATCGCGCTCGCCCCGATGACGGCAACGACGCCGCAAGACGCCGCCAAGATCTATCCGGCAGCCTAACTGGTATTCGCTTCTCGAAGTGCCGCCGGAGAGTGACTTCCCCGGCACCGGCGAGGACGGCAACGGGATCAGCCGCGCCATGCGGAGCCAGGCGGCGTGGGTCGACCGCCTCAAGGATGGGTGCCAGCTCTGTCACCAGATGGGAAATGTGGCGACGCGGGAAATCCTGAACCTCGACGACTTCGACTCGACGATCGCCGCCTGGGACCACCGCGTCCAGATCGGCCCCAGTGGCCCCGGCATGAACGGGGCGTTGACCCGGATGGGGGGCGCACGAGCGCTGCAGCTCTTTGCCGACTGGTCGGATCGCATCGCCGCTGGCGAAGTGCCCACAGCTCCGCCGCGCCCGCAGGGCATCGAGCGCAACGTCGTGCTGACCGAGTGGGGCTGGTCGCGGCCGAAAGGCTTCGTCCACGACGAGGTAGCGACCGACAAACGCAATCCGACGCTCTACGCGAACGATCCGGTCTACGGCGTCGGGATGCGGGAGGACACGATCACGATCACCGATCCGGTGTCGAACCGCTCGACCGCCCTTACCTTGCCGACGCGCGTGCCGATGGGCGTCCGCAGCGACAGCTACCAATCGGCGTCGACCGACCTCATCCCGTCGCCCTACTGGGGCGATGACCATCCGCGCGGCGGACCGGCGAGCCCGCACAACCCGATGCTCGACGCCAAGAACCGCGTCTGGATGACCTCGACGATCCGACCGGCGAACAACCCCGACTGGTGCAAGGCCGGATCCGACCATCCGTCGGCGAAGTACTTCCCCCTCGACCGCAGCGGGCGGCAGATCTCCTATTACGACGTCGAGGCGCAGAAGTTCGTCCTGATCGACAGCTGTTACGGCACGCACCATCTGCAGTTCGCCGAGGACGCGAACGATACGCTCTGGTTCAGTGGCGATACCAACGTCGTCGGCTGGCTCGACACGAAGCTGTACGACGAGACCGGCGACGAGCAGGCCGCCCAAGGGTGGTGTCCGACGGTCATCGACACGAACGGCGACGGCCGGATCACCGAGTGGGTGGAGCCGGATGCAGACGCCGACCCGACCAAGGACACGCGGCTCAACGGCTTCGCCTACGGCATCATTCCGAACCCGGCCGATGGTTCGATCTGGATCGCGCGACGCCTGCCGGTGCCAGGAAGGCTCCTGCGGCTCGAACTCGGCGACAACCCGCCTGAGACCTGCATCACCGAGGCCTACGAGCCGCCGTGGGAGAACCCCGACGTACCCGAGGAGCAGTGGGGCCATGGCGGCCGCGGAATCGACATCACCCGTGACGGCATTATCTGGACCGCGCTCGGCGGCAGCGGTCACCTCGCCAGCTTCGACCGGAGCAAGTGCGCGGTTCGGAACGGCCCGGAGGCGACCGGCCAGCACTGCCCCGAGGGGTGGACGCTTCATCGCACGCCGGGACCGCAGATGAAGGGGGTCGCCGCCGCCGGCAACGCCGACTTCCACTACTACAACTGGGTCGACCAGTTCGACACGTTGGGGCTCGGCGCCAACGTGCCCATCGCTGCCGGCACGACGTCCGACTCGCTGGTGGCGCTCCTGCCCGAGACGAAGGAGTGGGTCGTCCTGCGCGTGCCGTATCCGCTCGGCTTCTACACCCGCGGCCTCGACGGGCGGATCGACGATCCGAACGCCGGCTGGAAGGGGCGCGGCGTCTGGGCAAGCTACGACTCGGTGGCCAACTGGCACAACGAGGGAGGCGCAAGCCTGAACATGACGAGCGAGATCGTCAAGTTCCAGATCCGGCCGCATCCATTGGCGAATTAGACTGCGGCCCCGAACCACCCCGCCGCGGGCACTCGTGGGGACCCCAAGGCCCCACGCCGTGCGCGCCCTGCCCCAGGATGGGAGCTTTGGGGGGCTTGCGTGCGGCAGCGTTAACGTCACACGGCCTGCGAACGTCTTGGTACCGACAACCGTCTATCCACGGTGAGGTACGCCCATCCGATGCAGATCGTTGATTCGCTCGCCCACGACGTGAAGTTCGGGAGCCGGTCCTCGTCAAGAATCCGGAGTTCTCGCTGGTGGCGGTGCTGATCCTCGCGCTCGGCATCGGCGTCAACGCCGCGATCTTCACCTTCGTCAACGTCGTGCTGTTCCGCCCGCTCCAGATCCCACGACCGGCCGAGCTGGTCGGGGTCTACAATCGCGACACCGAGCCACCAGGCCGGTACCGCACCTTCTCGTATCCAAACTTCCGTGACCTCAGTGAGCGCGTGACCACGTTCTCCGGTCTGACCGCCTACACGCCGACCATGGTCGGTCTTGAACAGGACGGCGTCACCCGACGGGTCATGACCCACACGGTCTCCGACAGCTATTTCAAACCTTCGGCGACGCGCTCGCCACCGGACGCGGCTTTTTCCTCGAGGAAGGCGCGCCGCACGCCCACATCCCGGTCACCGTCGTCAGCCACGACTTCTGGGATCGGCGTGGACGCTAACGCGGCGCGATCTGGCGAGCGATCTGAAGCAACCGGTGGGTGGCGCCGGGGGGGGGGGCGGGGCGGGCCCGCGCCTTCTCCGGCCGCAACGAGCTTGTCGTCGGTCAGCTCGCCCTGTCGTTGACCCTCTTGACGGCCGGCGGACTCTTCCTTAGGGGCGCGCTCACCGCCGCCACGCGAAACCCCGGGTTCGCGCTCGAACACGGCCTCCTCGCCAAGACCGATCCAAGCCTCGCCGGGTACGACGAGACGCGCGGGCGCCAGATCTACGCGGATCTCCTTGACCGACTGCGCACCGTCCCCGGGATCGAGGCGGTCGCGGCCGCGTCGCTCGTGCCGTTCAGCGGCATCTCTGAGGGGCGAGCCCTGGAGCCAGTCGGCCGACCCGATGCCGAGAATGATCGTGCCGCGCCGCGATTCAGCATCATCACGCCGGGGTATTTCGAGACGGTCGGACTCCCGATCTTCCGGGGCCGCGATTTCACGGCCGCCGAGGTGCGGAGCGACAACTCACCGCGTGTCGTCATCGTCGACGAGCCGCTCGTACGTCGTCTCTGGCCCGAGAGCGACCCGATCGGACAATACGTCGCGTTCTACGACCGCGCGACCGAGCAACGCGACGAACCGCTGCAGGTGGTCGGCGTGGTTCCCGGGCTGCAGCATGAAGTGTTCGACGCGGAACCGGTCGCCCACGTCTACATGCCGTTCGGACATCCGTACCGGCTCTCGATGACGATCCATTTCCGGACGGCGGGCGCGGAGACGGCACAGGCGCTGGTGCCGGTGATGCGCGACGCAATTCGCGCCTTCGACCCCAATCTGCCGGTCTTCGCGCTCACCACCCTCACGGACTACCGTGACGGGAGCCTCGAGCTGTGGGTCATTCGCGCCGGCTCGCAGGTCTTCTCCACCTTCGGCTTGGCCGCCCTCCGCTACCAGTGATTAGGCCGGTAGCGGCGGCATCCGCGGCCCCGGCGTCGAGAACGTCATCTCCGTAATCGCCTTGACGCTCCGATTGCCGTAGCGGAACGGGACAACCAAGCGGAGCGGCGCGCCGTGACGCGGCGGGATCGGCTCGTCGTTCATCAGCCACGCCAGCATCACCTGCCGGTGGCGTAGCGTCGTCATCGCCTCGTCGGCGTAGAAGCGATCCGACGCGACGAACCGGCAATAGTGCACCTCCGAGATGAGCCCGAGCATGTCGGCGAAGTCGTTGAAGCGCACGCCGGTCCACTTCACGATGCCGCGCGGATTTGGTGCGCCGCATTGCAGGAGATACGTGCCCGACACCGTCGGGAGCTGCTCCAAGTCGGAGAACCGGAGCGTCCCTGCGAGCCGGCCCAGGCCGCGCGTGTCGACCTTGATCGCCATCTGCCGGTAGTCAAACTCGATCTCCGGCGTCCGGCGGCCTTCGGAGCGCCACATCAGCGGATCGCTGATCGGACCGGCAGCGCTCTCGGGGTGCTCCGGGGCCGAACCGTCGGCGTTGAGCGGCAGCGGCGCCGGAAACCCGTCGCGAAGCGGCCGCTCCACGAGTGCGTCCGGCCAGTCGTCTTGCGCTTGGGCAGCTTCGGCGAGGCTTCGAGGCTTGACCACCCCAAGCGACAGCCCAGCCAACGTGGAACCGGACACCGCAAGCACCGTTCGTCGAGTCACCGCCATCTGCACCTCCTCGCGCGCAAGCGCGCGCGAACTGATATTAGACAGCCATTGGCTGCCGTTCATGATACGTCAACGACCGCCAGACCAATTCCACCGGACCGTACCGGTACCGGCTCAGCCAGATCGGGCTGACGATGAGCTGGAACAGCCAGATCCCGTCGACCACGTAGTACAGCTCGTGACGCTCGAGCTGCCCGACCAGACCAGGTCGCTGCGGACGCACGTTTCGCAACGGAAAGAGGACCAGCCCGACGAGACCGTAGTGCTAGAGGATGTCGCCCGGCCAGAGCAGAATGTAGCCGTGCACCATGCCGAAGACGATGAACCAGATCGTCCGCCGGTAGCAGACGTCCGCCGTCCGGATGCTCTCGCCCCCTCGCGAGATCAGCAGCACCACCCCGGCGCCGAAGAGCATCGAGAAAATGTCCGCATCGAGCCTTCGAAGTAGGCCATCATGAATCACCGCGCCACGAACGGGGCGCCAGTCGTCGCCCCATCGACCCTCGGGTTGGTGTAAGCCTCGTATGGGAGACTCATGATCCCGATGTTCAGTAGCAGGATGCCGAGCAGGGCGACGCCGCGAAGCGTGTCGATCGAAGCGATACGCTCGGTGATGTCGACGGGCCGAGGCACGTCAGGACGAGGTACCTCGGCAGGGCGAACGACCACATCAGGAGGAACGGTCTCGGCCTGGAGAGCCACTAGCGGCCATTCTAATCGCAGAACTCACTTGGGTTGGCCGCGTCTGGCGCCGGACTGGGCGGCGAGGGCCAGGCGCGACGAGGGAGTGTGGTGGGCCCACATAACTGAGGAGCAACGCCGCCCTCGTCGTTCAGAACAAGCCAGCGGCGTCAATCCAGATGAGTTCTGTGATTAGGCGCAGGTCGGCGGGAAGCCCACCCTTTTTGCTGCCCTACCCGTCACCTGCGGCCAGCGCATGCATCTCGAGGGCGGCGCCAAGGACCAGCGCGCCCCCCCGGTCGTCGGCCCCATTGACGGCGGTCCGGTCGAGATAATGGCGTAGCGTCGGCCCCGCCCCGGTACTAATACAGACGTCGACGAGCGTCCCGTCGTCGACGACGTGGGCCAAGATACCGCGCCACGCCCGCTCGATAACCGGCCGGTATGACTCGTCGAGCCATCCGAGGCGGACGCCTCGCGCCATCGCGGTGACCGTCAGCGCCGTGACGCTCGTCTCGCGGTAGCTCCCTGGCAGGTCGACCACCTGCCGCCACATGCCGTCGGGCGCCTGATGTGACCGCATCCCGTCCATATGGCGGCGATAGATGTCGAGCACCGCTGTGAAGTCGGCATGATCTGCGGGCAGCGCCGTGAGCGTCTCGGCAAGTCCGCGTGCAGCGAACCCATTGCCGCGCCCCCAGGCGGTCGGCGCCTCGGGAGAGTGGTGCCACAGCCCGCTCGACTGTTGCAGCAATCCCGCGTAGCGGGTAATCAATCGCACGGCGGCGGCGAGCCCGTCGGCGTCACCCGCGGTAACGGCGGCAATCGTGCCGAGAAAGATGTCATCGCTCCAACCGGATCCATGTTCCGGCACGCCGGGCGCCGACTCAGCCGCCGCCAGCGCGACACCCTCTGAGGCCAACCCGGCAGCCGTCTCACGATACTCGCCGGGCGACTTCGCAATTTCACCGAAGACCATGGTGCCGGCGACTCCCGCGAAGCTGACCCGCTCGCCGACAAGCGACTCCTCGCCACGCAACCATGGACGCACCTCGCGGAGCACCTTCGCGCGTAACGCCGGGTCGTCGACCAACGTGGCCAGCCGCAGCGTGTGCACCCAGGCGACGGCCTGGATGTAGGCCATTCCGGGTATGCCGGGATAGCGCTCGGCCAACAGCCGGGCAATAGCAAGCGGCTCGCGCGACAGGCGTCTGGCCATGGTGCCGCGCAACGGCGACTGCCTCTCTGGCGCGCGCGACAGCACCTCGCGCATCGCCCGCGCCCCATCCGAGGCCGGCGCGGTGACAAGCATCGTGGCTACCGGCCCGAGGCCGTTGCCGTTCGCGGGGTCCGCCAAGGCGGCCGTCAACGTCTCCGCCTCGCCCGTGTCGCCGACTCGCAGCTCAGGGCCGGCACGAAGCTCCACGACGAGGTCCGGCACCTGATAGGCGACCCACCGCCAGACGTAGCGGGTGTCGGGCCGCTCCGGGTCGTTGAAGAAACCGTCGGCCGGTGGAAACGCGCCCGTTCCGTTCCCATCGGGATTGGCCAGCGGCATGACGCTGACGTCCCATCGGGCGCGGTCCCTGTCGGAGGCATTCGTCTTGAACCAGCGCACCGCATCGAGAGCCATCCGAGCGCTCTCGCGGGCGCCGTCGAGCCCGGCCACGACGACGAGGCGCCGTGTGGGCGCTAGGTCATACGCAGACGCGTTCTCGAGGGTCAGGAGCGGCGTCTCCTGTCGCGTCAGGCCGCCGGCGCTCACCGACGCCGGCTCGCCCGGTAACGCAGCAACTTCTTCGATGGACGCACGAAGGTCGGTCACGTCAGCGCCGCCTTGCGCCGTCGCACCGGCGCCTGACACGCAACCGGCCGCCAGCGTGGAGAAGCTCGCAGCCAACGCCAGCGCCGCTACCTCGATTGAGCCGTGACCCATGGGCGCGATTCTATAACTAGCCGCGCCTCCCTCCTCCGATAATCGCGATCGATGCGTACCGTCCGAAACGTCGCCCTGTAGCTCTGGTGATTGCACGGCATGGATCGTGCTTTTCCAGGAGTCACCCCGCTTGCGTCGCACGGCGATACAATGATTCCGTGCGGCGTTGGCACGACGAACGCCAGGAGCCGTGCAAATGCCGACGATCGATGAACGCGTAGCTTTTCTAGAGGGCAAGGTGGAAGAACACTCGCGCGGATTCGAGGCCCTACGCGAGGCCGTGCTGCACCTTGACGCAAGGTCGACCGCCGGCTCGACGCCGTCGATACGCGCTTCGAGCGGGTGGAGCGTCGCATCGACGCTTTGGACCAGAAGGTCGACCGCTTAATTCACGGACTCGATGAAAAGATGTCGCGCCAGTTCCTCTGGATGCTCGGGGTTCAGGTGACCGTCTTGCTCGCGGTGATCGGCGTGTTGGTCGGGGCTTAGCTCAGACGGGACTGGCTGCCCCGAACCCCGCCGCGGTCTCGTGCGGGGACCTAGTTGGTCAGAAACGCGAGCGTCCGCTCCCACGACAACCGGACGGCGGCCGCGACTTGCGCCGACGCGTCAGCAGCAGCAACCGTCGGCGCCTCGCTCTCACGCCCACGGATCAAGGCGACGTAGTCGATCGCGCCGCTGCCCCCGCCAAAGAAGCCGCGGTCCATGTCGGGATAGACGTGGTAGGTGAACCGATCGCCGAGGCGGCGCTGCGTGGCCAGCACCTGCGCCGTCGTCGCGAAGTCATACCCAGCGTAGTGTCCAAGCACCGGCGCGCGGATTTGATCGAGACGTCGATCGTCCGTTGTGGTGCCGTAGAAGACGACGGCGCGGTGGAGCGAGGGGGTCAGCTCCGCCAGCTTCCAGGCGCGCCAGCCACCCCACCCGAAGCCGATGACCGAGATCCGCGCCGCGTCAACGGCGGAATCCCCCGCCAGGAACACAAACGCCGCACGCACATCACGCACGGTATCGCCCAGCGAGAGACGCTCGACCGGCGCCGGCGGCCGGCCCCCGGTCGGCGCCGGCTCCGGCTGCCCCGCAACTCGCGACAACAGGTCGGGCACCAACGCCACGAAGCCTTCGGCCGCGAGCAGTTCGGCGATTCCCCGGGCCGCACCCGTCAGACCTTGGTCGTCGTGGACAACGACCACGCCCGGCCGCGGCGGGGTTCGATTTCCGGACGGTCGCGCCATAAACGCACTGACCGACGCACCGCCCGACCGATAGCTCGCCGTCATGGTGTCGACGTCGGCGGCGGGCTGCAGCCCGAGGACGGACACCGACGCGACCAACACGACCAGGGCGGCGAAGGTGCCCAGCAGAATGGGTCGGTCGGCTGACATGTTGCCTACGATTAGTCGCGCGTGAGACGACGCTACCGCGCCTCGGCGGCCGCCGTCTTCAGAGCGGCGCGCTCGGCCGACGTCAGGAACTCCAGCTTCGCCATCTTGCTCGAGCCCCAGTACGGCACACCGATCTGCGTCCGGCCATTGACCGTCACCACCTGGAGCCCGTGCGACTCGGTGCCGACCGTCGGCAGGTCGTACCAGGTCCACACCTCAGTCTCGGGATCAAATCGCCCGACCGCATCAGCGTTCGTGAAGACCGTCCAGACGATCCCCTTGAGATCGACGACCGCTTGATAGCAGCCGCCGTCACGATACGGGAAGGGATAGAGCGTCACGTCGTGCGTCTCGATATCGATCTTTACGAGATGGTCGCTCGTCCACCCGGGCCCCCACGCCGCGTCGCTCGGCTCCCCGCCTCCAGGCTTGCGAATCGTATGCATCCACGGATGGCCGCGGCCGTGGAAGAGGCTCCCACCCATCATGTCGAAGATGCGCCGGTCGTCTCCGACGAACAGATCGTCGGCCGGTGCGTACGGCGACGGCGGCAGCTGGATGCTGTACGAATCGCCGGTGGCGTACTCGTGTTTGACCATCACGTCGAAGCTGTACTGCGACAGCCAGCCGTTGCCGTCGCGGTCGCCGGCCATCCCGTAGGTCCCGGCCGATCCCCGCGGGTCCTTTTGGATCGGATTCTGAAACTGTATCGCGGTGCGGGTTTTCGGGTCATACCGAATGGCGCCGCGACCGATAGCCCCCCAGACGCCGCCGAGCCCGTCCTTGTCGTGAAAGCCGCCCGCCCGCACCAGTTCGCCGTCCGGCGTGGTCACCGCCTCCCACTCCAGCGTCTCGGGGTCGAGCGCAATCAGCCGGCCGTCCGCCCCGAACCAGAGCGTCCCTTCCTGATCGGCGATCAGGTCATGCACCGCCGACGCCATCTCTGGCGTCCGGCGTCGCGGCACGTGAACGTTGCTCACGAGACCGGTATCGGCGTTGATCTTGCCGACGCTCCGATACGGATTCGTGTTGAGGTCGTCCGAGAAGTAGAGGTTGCCGTCGAAGTCGAGCGTGCCGTCCATCGCGTGGTGATTCTTGCGACTGGTCTTCGACGGGGCGCCCTCGATCCAGTTGGTGCCATCCTCCCACATCGGCAAGCCGTACCCTTGCCCCGGCGTGTCAAATTCGCGGATGACGGCGAGCACGGCATCACCGCTCGGGCGCGGACGCGGCTCGAACTGCATCGGCGACGGCCCGGGCCCGCGGACCTTGGCGAGGTACCTGGCGAGTCGTTCTTTGTAGTAGTCCATCAGCGGACTCGGCGGCCGGTCGAGCGGCGCCGGACCCGCGCGGCCCGGGCTCGCCACCCACCCAGAGGTCGCAATCCGGCTCATCAGGGTGATGATGTTCCGCCAGCCCTGCTCATCGAACCGAGTCAACAGCGCGGTGTTCTGGCTGTGACACCCGCCGCACATCGAGCGAAAGACCGTCTTCATCCGGCGGTCCTCCGGCGTCTCTTCGGGAAGCGCCGCCACCCACCGGTCGCCAGGCATTTGGGATTCGTAGTTGTCGATCGATTGGAGCACGAAGTCCTGCCGGTGGACGGCGCCGCTCAGCTGCGGCTCGGCGCGTCCCGCCTCGTAGCTGACCGCCTGCGCCCAGAGCTGGTAAACGCCGAATGCCATCCGCGGAAAAACGTAGTCGCCATCACCATCCGTGTAGACGCTCGTCGTCAGATTGGATCCGTCGGCCCGCACCGAGACGATCACGCCCTCCATTGCCTCACCCGACGCATCGGTAATGGAGCCGGTCAGGAGGACGTCGGTCTGCGCCGCCGCGATCCGGACATCGCCCAGCAGCAGCCCGACGAGCGATCCGACGAGAGTGAGTTCGAGGAGGCCGTTAGTACGCAGGCTCATAGCGCTCCACCGTTCCGAGGTAGTCCACAATCATGTCGATCTGGGATGGCTCGAGGCCATACTTGAACGCCGGCATCTCTTCGGTGCCGTCCATGATAACGTCGCGGATCTGCGCCTCGCGTCCGGTGACGCGCTCCTTCGTGAGAAACGGCCCGTAGGCGTCCATCGAGTTCATCGCTGCGCCGTGGCAGACATTGCACCGCTGCATGAAGAGCCGCGCCCCTTCACGTTGCGCGTCGGTCAACGCCATCAGGGTCCGGGTCCCCCAGATCGGATCGTCGAGTGTCTCGGGATCGACCGGCTGGCCGAAAGTGGTCCGAACCCAGGCGTCCATGGACGGATCGCCGGTGAGGGACGCGGCGTCACGAGCGCCGCCCTGCTGCGCCGCGACCAGGTGGGTCATGGCGCACGCAAGCACGATCACAAGGCCAGAGGCGCGCGACATGATGCCAGCCGAGGTCGTGCCGCGCTACACGTCGATGAGCCGGTCGAGCGGCCCGGTGCTGTCACCGAACGTCTCGATCGGCAAGCCGAGCTTCGACAGGACCGTGACCCACAGGTTGGCCAACGGCGTGTCCTGCGCGTAGCGGACGTAGCGCCCGCCGGTGATCCCCGTCTTCGACCCGCCGACCAAGGCGATCGGCAAGTCGTCGTAGAAGTGCGTGTTGCTGTCGCTGATCCCGGTCCCGTAGACCATCAACGTGTTGTCGAGCATCGACCCGTCACCTTCGGGCAGCTCCTCCAGCTTCTCGACCAGGTAGGCGAACTGCTGGAAGTGATACTCGTTGATCTTGGCCAAGCGCGCCAGCTTCGCCGGTTGATCTTGATGATGCGAGAGCGGGTGATGCGAATCGGGCACGCCGATCTCCGGATACGCTCGTCCGCTAATCTCACGCGCCATCATGAACGTGCTGATCCGCGTCAGGTCGGTCTGATACGCGAGCACCAGCAGGTCCATCATCAGCTTGGCATGCTCCGCATAGTCGCTCGGGACACCGACTGGCTGATCCACCACCGGCAACTCGCGGGCACTTTGCTGCTCCGCCATCTGAATACGTCGCTCGATATCGCGCAGCGCATCGAGATACTCGTCGAGCTTCGCGCGGTCGCTCGTGCCGATAATCAGCTCGAGATCGTGCAGCGCGTCATTCACGCTGTCAAGAATGCTGCGGTCCCGACTCATCCGGGCCTGTCGTGCCTCAGGGTCGGTGCTCCCGCTGGTCCCGAACAGCATCTCGAAGACCGCGCGCGGGTCGTTTTCCGTCGGCAGCGGCGTCGTCGGCGAACGCCAGGCAATCGTGTTCGTATAGGCGCAGGTCGAGCCGCCACAAGAGCCCAACATCGAGTTCGTCTCCATCCCCAGTTCCAGAGAGGCAATCTGCGTATCCTGCGACAAGGCCCTCGCGGCGATCTGGTCCATCGACGTCTCGGCGTAGACGTCGGCGCCATTCGTGTGCTTGAACGGCACGCAGGTCAGAAAAGTGCCGGCCGACCGGGCGTGCGCCCCGCCGCCCTTGACGAGAAGCGACGACTCTTGCTTCAGCCCGCCACACATCAGCACCTTGTCCTTGAAGCCCTCCGCGGTGTGCAGCGTCGCCGGCAACGCGTCGAGCGTCCCTTCGCTCTTTGGCGCCCAATAGGGCATCGACATACCGTTCGTCGCATAGAACATCCCAAATCGCTTGACCGGCGCCGCCGCCGTCTGGCTCAGGGCGGTCAGCGCCGGAACCATGCCGTCAAGCAACGGCAGCGCGAC
Source organism: Vicinamibacterales bacterium (assembly GCA_963662965.1). Classification (GTDB taxonomy): domain Bacteria; phylum Acidobacteriota; class Vicinamibacteria; order Vicinamibacterales; family UBA8438; genus DTWD01. The sequence continues at coordinate 4,762,214 of OY759970.1, forward strand.
GGATGCGCTCAGACCGCGTAGCACGGTTCGGCGTGGCAAATGCCTCTTGCTGATGAACATTCGTGCCTCCTTACTCAGACGGGGCTGGCTGCCCCGAACCCCGCCGCTAATTTTGTCCGCCGTTGGCCGAAATCGCGTCGTCCGGTATCGGGATCCGCTGTCGCCGGAACTGGTCGCTGGCGACGATCCGCTGGAGCAGCACCGACCATCGATAGTCCTGGTCCTCGAGCTCGCGACCGATATCTCGAATCAACGGCGCGTCATTGTGCGTGACAATGCGTCCGAGTGCGTACTGCAGCATCTTCTCCGAGACGGCCCGAATAAACTGTCCGTCGCCTTTGCGCAGCAACGCTTCCCGAAACGCCCGCGGACTGTCAATCGCCTCGCCCGCCAGCTCGATGGCGGCGTCGATCTCCGCGGCCCCGTCAGTGTCGCGCCAGCGTCCAATCGCATCGAAGTGTTCCAACGCAAACCCCAACGGATCCATCGGGCGATGACACGTGGCGCAAACCGGGTTCGCGCGGTGCGCCTCCATTCGTTCACGCAGCGAGGTCGGTGCCGCGCCGTCACTCTCTTCGAGTGCCGGCACGTTCGGCGGCGGTGGTGGCGGCGGACTCGCCAGCAGCGCTTCGAGCACCCACTTCCCACGCAGGACCACCGAGGTTCGATTCGCGTACGACGTCACCGTCAGCAGACTGGCGTGACCGAGCAACCCATGCCGCCGGTCGTCGTTCCAGGCCACCCGACGAAGATGGCTGCCGTAGACGTCGTCCACGTCGTAGTGTCTAGCGAGGGTCTCGTTCAAGAACGTATAGTCCGCCAGGAGTAATTCGCCGATGGGGCGGTCGTCGCGCACCTGGCTCTCGAAAAAGAGCTGGGTCTCCTCGACCATCGCGGCCCGGAGTGTGTCGTTGAACGCGCCGAACAACCGGACGTCCGGATTGTGATTCTCGATGTCGCGCATCTGCAGCCACTGCCCGACAAAGTCGTTCATGAACCGTGAGGCGCGAGGGTCGGCGAGCATCCGGTCGACCTGGGCCGAGAGCACGGCCGGATCGGAGAGTTGGTCGCGGATCCCGAGGTCGATCAGCTCATCGTCGGGCAGACTCCGCCAGAGGAAAAACGACAGTCGCGACGCCAGATCGAGATCGCTCAACGCGTAGACCCCACCCGGCTGTGCATCCACCGGCGGTGCGTCGATGCGCAGCAGGAACTGCGGCATCGCGAGCAGCGTCTCCAACCCACGCTCGATACCGGCCTCGAAGTCGCGGTCGCTCCGTCCTTCGCGGTAGGCGTCCAGCAGCGATCCGACCTCCGACTCGGTCGCGGGCCGGCGATACGCGCGTCGCGCCAGCGAGCCCAAGACCTCCCGCGCGCACTCCTCCTCCGCGCCGTTCGTCGCGTCTCGCGGGCGGCAGCGGAAAATCCGCTGGCGACTCAACGTCTCAGTCGGAACCGTCCCGTCGAACGGCCCCGCGATGGAGAGCATGTCGACACCGGGCAAATCAGTCACCGGCACCGGCGTCGGTGCGTCATCGGTGAAGGCGACGGCGAGCAGCCGCGTGCCCGCGTCGAGTCGCAACCTGAATTCCAGCTCGTCGTCAGCCTCCATCCGGTATCGATGGAGTCGTATCCCTTCGCGGTCGTCGTCCCGCGGGGCGATCAAGGTGCCGGGGTCGGCCCCGGGAAACTCACCGCCGATCTCAAACGTCCTGACGAGCGCACGGTCGACCCGCACCTCGATCTGATGCGCCCGTTCCCCGATTCCCTCGATGACCTGGCTCGTCCCGTTTCGCTTCAGCCGAACGGTGAAGGCGTATTCACCGTCGAGCGGGAAATGATGCCGAATCGCCAGACCACCATGCGTCGCGAACGGCATCTGCTCGCTCAGTCTGACGTCCCGCTGCTCAAACCCGGTGCGGTACACCTGCACGATCGGACGGGTGTCCGGGCTCCCCACGGCGGCTCGACTGATCTTGGTCGCGGCCGAGATGTAGCGCGCCATCAACGCCGGCGTGATCGACAACACCTCCGCGTTGTTGTCAAACCCAAAACCGGCCATGTCGCTCGGCAGCAACGAGGGACCATCGATTTCGAGCCCGAGGAGGTCCTCGATCGCGTTGACGTACTCGACGCGATTCAGACGACGGGAGACGACCCGGCCCGGATTCGGATCGGCCGCGGCGACGCGATCGAGTGCCGTCTCGAGCGCGCCCGCAAAGGTGTCGACGGCGTCCGCGTCGGGCCGCGGCCGTCCCTCTGGCGGCATCTGCCCTGCCCGCAGCTTGCGGACCACTTTTTCGAGTACATCGACGTTTCCGCCGACGTCCGTGATGTCGAGCGACTGGAGCGACAACCCGCCGGTAAGCGCCCGGTCGTTGTGGCAGGCCACGCAGTGGCGGTCAAGAAGCTCGCGCGAGGGTGGGTCGGCAGACTCCGTTTGCCCGGCCGCGGCGGAAGCCACGAAGGACATGCTGGCGCACAGCACGCTTCCGACCAGTCCCACGGTGCCCAGGGTCTTCGGCATTGTCATCTTCTGTCTCGCAAACGCTTTCCCGGCCTGACTTTACGCTCGCCAGTATACCATCGCTTGTTGCGACGAGCCTCTGTGCGTATAGTTGCACAGAGGCCGTCTCGATCGGGGCGCAGCCCCGTCTAAGTTTGGTCCGCGGGAGAAATATACGATGGGCGCCACAGTGAACCGTCTGGCCCGTATTTACTTGCTGCCATTGGTCTTAGCTGGCAGTGTGGTAACGTCACACGCCCAGGACCACCCGTTGGTCACGGCCGCCGCGGAGCAAGATGCCGAGGCCGTGCAAGCTCTGCTCGCCGAGGGCGTCGCCGTCAACGCCGCCTGGGCTGACGGGTCGACGGCGCTGCTGTGGGCGGCGCACTGGAGCGATCTCGAGACGGCGGATCGGCTTCTCAGCGCCGGCGCGGACGTCAACACTGCGGATGACCACGGCGTGACCGCGCTTGAGCGTGCCGCGGAGAACGCCAGTCTGCAGATGGTGGAGAAACTACTCGCGGCTGGCGCCGATCCCACTGTGGCGCAGACCAGCGGCCTCACGCCACTCATGGTCGCGGCACGCACCGGGAGTCTGCCGGTGGTCGAGGCCCTCCTCGCCGCCGGCGCGGACATCAATGCCACGACAACCAGACACCAGGGAACCGCGTTGATGTGGGCCGTCACCCAGTCACATCACGACGTCGTACGCGCGCTGCTCGACAGCGGTGCGGACGCCCACACCTCGACCTCAGACGGGTTCACGCCGCTCCTCTTTGCCGCAGCGGGCGGCGACATCGAGATGGCCGAGAACTTGATTGGCGCCGGCGTCGACGTCAACGACACCGGCGTAGACGGCACACATGCCTTGCCGTACGCGATCGTGAATGGGCACCACGAATTCGCACTGTTTCTCCTCAGGCAGGGCGCCGATCCCTCCGGCTCGATGGGACAGATCACGGCCCTCCATGCCGCAGCCGGAAGTATTGGCACCTGGCTAGGCGATTGGTCGCGGCAACATGGCTTCGGCGAGCGATTCCGCGGCAGGAATCTTTCGGCGGATCAGCGCATGTCTCTGGTGCAGGCACTCCTCGAGCACGGTGCCGACCCGGACGTGCGCATCGGGGCCTCCGCCATGTACATGAGCTACATCGCGCACCCGAGAGAGGGCGCGTTCGAGAGGTTCGCCTGTGGCACGGGCGACTTACGCGGCGCCACCCCGCTATGGGTCGCGGCTCACACGGCGAATCGCGACGGAGCCGGCGCGGTGGAGATCATCCGAACCTTGCTGTCGGCGGGCGCCGACCAACACCTGACGACCGACGATGGGACCACGCCGCTCATGACGGCCGCGGGTCTCGGTCGCGGGACCTACACGCCGGCCGAACCCCGTGGCGTCCGATCAGAAAGCGCCGAGGCGGCGGTGAGGATTCTCACCGAGGCGGGCGCCGCCATCAATGCGACCAATGAAGCGGACTTCACGGTGCTTCATGGCGCCGCGTTTCGCGGAAACAACGAAATTATCGAGTATCTGGTCGCCGAAGGAGCGGACATCGACGCGCGTGACTTCCGCGGACGCACGGCGTACCGGATCGCCGAAGGCGCGAAGCAATCCTTTCAGTTCCAGACCTGGCCTGAGACCGCCGCGCTCCTCAAGGAACTTGGTGCGAATACCGCCTTGAGTATCCCCGGCACCGCACGGCAAAAACTTCGCGACGTACTCGCGACCGCGAACAACCAGCCGTAGGAGTCTGCGCTCACTCCCCGGCCGACGCACCGACCCAGCGCGCGCTCAACCCGGCGCGATCGACCGCCGCGCCACGCAGATAGACTGCTTCGATCCGCCGCGTATTGCCGATGTCATCCAGCGGGTTGGCCTCGAGCACGACGAAGTCGGCGCTCTTGCCGGCCGCCACCGTACCGGCATCGCTGATGCCGAGGAACTCGGCTGACGTGCTGGTCGCGGCGACGATCACCTCGTGCGGCGTCATGCCCGACGCCACCATGTCGGCCATTTCGAGATGCTGGCTCCAGCCGGCGTTACCGTCGGTGCCGAATGCGATACGGACACCCTCCTCGTTGAGGCGCGCGAGATTGCGCGCCTGGATGCCGAAGCTCTCCTGCGCGTTCGGGCGGTCGACAAACCCCTCCTGCAGGCGCGCCAGATCATCCGGCGCGATGGTGTCGGCAAGCCATCCGAGGTCCTCGGCCACGCCACGGGCCCCCATATTCGCCACCAGCACGACGTCGGGATGCTCCTTGAAGAGCCCCACGATCTCGTCGTCGATGTCTTGATCCCGAATGCCGTGAGCGAACGCATCGATGCCGGCCCGGAGCAGGCCTTTCGCGTCCTCAAGGGCGAAGATGTGCGCGGTCACGCGGAGGCCGTGCTGGTGGGCCTCGTCGATCACGGCGCCGAACAGCTCCGGTGTGAGCTTGTCAAACTGGCCGTTGCGATCATCGACCCAGATCTTGACCATCGTCACATCCGCCGCGGACAGCTCCTGCACCGCGGTGCGCGCTTCCTCCTCGGTCGTGATCCAGTATGGGATCTCCGTGCGTCCCGGCTCAGGAGACGTGATGCCGCGTCCCACCGTCCGAAACTGCGCCGCGTTGGGGATCGTCTCGCTGCGGATCTCGAACGGCGGGCCGCCATCGTCCCGTCCGAGGCTCAACACCGCCCCCACGCCGTAGTAGGCCTTCCGCTCCAGATCCTCGACGAGCTCCGCGCGCACGGTGCGCGTGTGCACATGGGTGTCGATAATCGCCGGGATGACGGTCCGGCCCGTGAGATCGACATGTGTCGCCCCGGCCGGAACCTCGACCTCGCCCGTCCGACCGACGAGGGAAATACGGTCGTCGACGACGACAAAGGTCGCGTCCTCGATCGGATCGCTCCCGTCGCCAACGATCAGACGTGCCCCCTCGAACACCGTGACGTCAGTGGACACCACTGGTTCCTCCGGCGAGGGAGAAGCACAGGCGGTACCAATGAGGAACGCCAGCCCGATAACAGAAACCGTCTGGCGCCATGCGCGCCGTATCATACTCATGGGTTCACCTCCCCGAACGTGTCGGTTTACTCCGCTTGATCATCTAAGCCGGCGACCATCGCGACGCTCACGACGCGGTCGCCACGATACCGCCCCCGTGCTCGGCCGCCTTCCGGCATGCCGCGCTCGACGACGCGGTCGGCCTGCCGGTACTGGTGAAAGTAGAACGGAATGCCTTCACCAAAATACGGACGGGTCGAGTCCTGGAGATGTAAGTGGACGTGGGGCTCGCTGCTGTTCCCGGAGTTGCCGACACGACCGAGGAGTTGGCCCGCGACCACTCGATCCCCGATGCCCACGGTAACAGAGCCAGGCTGCATGTGTCCCAGGAACAAATACTGCCGAGGGGCCACTTCGATGCCGACGTGGTTCCCGAGTCCCGCCAGCCCCCACCGCGGCTCGTCGATCGCGACGTCGGGCTCCCCGTCGCGCGAGGCGAAGACGATTCCCGCGGCCGGCGCGACCACCGGAAGCCCGTACGCATAGTAATCCTCGACGGCAACACCGTCCTGCCCGAACGTGCGTCCGTCATGCGTGACGAGCAAATCGTAGGCCCAACGCTGGTCGGGAAGAAAGACGTGGTAGTTGACGGTCCCGCTCGCCCCGCCCCACGCCACCGTGACCGGCCCCTCGAGTGGGAGCCGAAACTCGACCGCGCTCGGCCGTTCGTCATAGGACGAGGGGTAGGCCTCGTAGACCGGAAGCGTGAAAATGACGAACACCAAGGCGAGATACGCGAGCACCTGCCAACGGTTGACGCCGTGTTTCCACCGGTAGGCCGAACGGAGCGATCCGACGAGGAGCAGCGCCGTTGCCGCCGCGAGCGCGATAGGACCCGCATACCACAGCCACAACCCCAGGTGACCGGGTCTGGCGCGAAGCGTCAGTGCCACGATGAGGTGCACCGCGAGCACGGCGGGCACGATGCGCACCCACCAGTCGACCGCTTGCCGCTGGGCGAGATCACGTTGCGGGAGCGGCCGCAGTCGGCGCCGGGATGTCACGGCCAATGCAGCGTGACTTTCACCACGGGCTCCTAGTCTAGGAGCGGAAGCCGCGTGCCGCCGCTTCCAGCGCTCCTCGGAGCTCCAGTAACTCGTGGCGCACCTCGAGGTGTTCACCCCGCTCCAGCTGCGCTTCGGAGATCGTGAGCGCCTCGGCAATCTCGAGCAATGTCTTCGCGTGTTCCTTCCCGACCGCCGCCTCGAGTCGCCGAGACAGCGTGCGTACGCTGGCCGCCCGACGCCGTTCACCCGATCGTCCACCCATTCGTCCGGCTCTTCTTACTGCTTACTGCCCGGATATTGGCGGATACCAGTTTCCGTCGCGGAACTCGATCCCGGCGCCTTCGAGCGCCGCTTCGAAGGCGCGAAGCGTGGCCGGTGTGTCGGGGTTCGGTCGCGAACGATCCCGATTCTGGAGCCACCCCGCGTACCCGTTGTCGTAGTGATAGAGATAGACGAACCTCGGTTTGAACGTCTTGACGCACTCCGCGACCGGCCGCGGACGCATCCGATCAACGGGCAGGTTCATCGGCATGAAGGCCACATCGATTTCTCGAGCGCCTGGATTTCCGGCACACACTCTCCGACGCCGGAGAAGAAGAGGCGCTTGCCCCCCAGCGTCACGACGTAGCCGTTCGCCTCGCCCATGGGATGCCACGGCTGGCCTGGCGTCATGTCATACGCGGCGACCGCCTCCACCGAGATCCCGGCGAACTCACCGCCTTCACCGTTCGCGAGGACACTCCCGTCGGAAAACTTGGCATGGGCGGTGGCCGTCAGGACGACGGGCGCCCCCGGCTTGCGCAGCTGCTCAATCGCGACCGGATCCAGGTGGTGTCCCGGGTCATCGGTAACCAAAATGAGATCGGCTGGCTTCGCCTGTGACAGATCACCCGCGCTCCACGGATCCACATGGATGACCGTGTCGCCGTGCTCCACCTGCACGCTCGCGTGCACAATGGGCGTGATTACGATGTCGCCGCCGTCAGCGGCGACTCGACTCGACTGCGCCGACGCAGACACGACGGTCAACAGCAGGACGACGACGAAAGTCATGGCGGGCATCAGGGTCCTCCCTCGGCTAGTCGCCCCATTCTAGACCGTTGATGGGAGCGGAGTGCGATAGGATCGCCAGCATCGTCACGCCGGAGGCTCCCATGCGTACTCACCGTCGCCAACAGACGCTCGCCCTCGCGGTATTCTTGCTCGGGCTCGCCCTTGCCGCCCACGCACAGCACAGAAACATGGCACCCGTCACCGATGCCATGATCCAGAACCCCAACCCGTCCGACTGGCTGAATTGGCGCCGCACACTCGATGGCTGGGGTTACAGCCCACTCGATCAGATCAGGAGAGACAACGTCGACCAGCTCCAACTCGTCTGGGCCTGGCAGATGGCCGAAGGGGTCAACCAACCGACGCCGCTCGTGCACGACGGCGTGATGTACTTGCCCAACCCCCAAAACATCGTCCAGGCCCTGGACGCGGTCACCGGCGATCGCCTGTGGGAGTACCAGCGGAACCTCGACCAGATGCTCGAGTCGGTGCTGAGCCCACGCAGCCGCTCGATTGCCATCTACGGCGACAAGATCTACCTCAACACGGCAGACGCTCACATTGTCGCGTTAGACGCCCGCACCGGTGAGGTCGTCTGGGACCGCGAGGTCGCCGACAACGCGCTCGGCTACCGTTACACGAGCGGCCCAGTCGTCGCGAACGGCAAGGTGGTCTCCGGCATGACCGGGTGCGAGCGATACAAGGACGGGGTCTGCTTCATCTCTGCCCACGACGCCGAGACCGGTGAGGAACTGTGGCGCACCGCGACCATTGCCGGCCCCGGCGAGCCGGGCGGCGACACGTGGGGCGATCTCCCGCTGATGTTTCGGGCGGGCGGTGACTCGTGGATCCCCGGCAGCTTCGATCCGGAGACCAACCTCACGTTTTGGTCGACATCTCAGGCCAAACCGTGGGCGAGCGTGACGCGCGGAACCGACGGCGATGCGCTGTACACCAACAGCGTGCTGGCGCTCGATGCCGACACCGGTGAGCTGGCGTGGTACTACCAGTTCACTCCGGGCGAAACGCACGACCCTCGATGACGTCTTCGAGAGCGTGCTGATTGACCACAACGGCCGCCGGTCGCTCTTCAAGATGGGTAAGCTTGGCATCCTGTGGGAGATCGACCGTGTAACCGGGGCATTCGTGGCGGCGCACGACCTTGGCTATCAGAACGTCCTCGACGTCGACAAGCAGACAGGCGAGGTGGTGTATCGACCCGAGATGATCCCCGAGGCGGGGGTCGAGATCGAGTTCTGTCCCGACTTCGGTGGCATCCGAAACTGGCGTGCGTCGGCGTATCACCCCGGGACCGAGACGCTATATGTCCCGATCCACCCGACTTGCGTGTCTGGCGTCTTCGCCGAGATCGAGAAAGTACTCGGGTCGAACTACTACCAGAACACCGGGTGGCTCTCGCGCGGCAGCACCGCGCACCCTGACAGCCCCGACCACCGTGGACATCTGATCGCCATCGACGTCGAGAGTGGCCGTATTCGATGGCGGCATCGGACGGCGACGCGTCCCGCCGGCGCCGCCTTGACGACGGGCGGCGGCTTGGTGGTGAGCTCCGATACCGACCGCAATCTGTTCATCCACGACGTGGAGAATGGCGACGTGCTGTTCCACACGCGCCTGCCGGCGTCCGTTCAAGGGTTTCCGATCACCTACGCGGTTAACGGACGGCAGTATCTCGCTATCCCCGTCGGCGGCGATCGTTCGAACGCGATCTATGTATTCGCGCTCCCTAAGCAGTAGACGCAGGTTCATAGCGACTCAGCAGTTGGCATCCCTGCCACCATGACGAGGCGGTTTTCGAGGAAGACCAATGCTGGGTCGCTACCTCGACGATACCGCTAGGAACCTGCGAACTCGATCTCAGCGGGGCGGGGTCTGCGGTGGAGTCTGCGGCGCGGCCGGTTCGGGCTTGGCGTAGGGGTCGACGCTCTTCGCCCGCTCTTCTTCTTCCGTCGGCGACGTGATGCCTTCCGCGCGCATGATCCTTTCGACGGCGGCCACCGTCACCGGAGACGGCTTGAAATTGCCAAACCGATAGCCGCGCGCGATCGTCAGCGGCGTCCAGCCAAACTGGTTCTGCACGTTCCACATGCGAATGTCGGCGCCGCGCGCGGCGAGCAGCTCGACCACCTCGGGAAGATTCTTGTAGGCCGCCGCATGCATCGCGGTCTCGCCGTTGTCGTCAACCGCGTTAATGTCGTTCCCTAGGTCCAAGGCGACCTGCACCGCGTCCAAGACTTCCGCCTCGGTACCCGCATCCTCACCCGGTGAACGCGTGCCGAGTCCAGCCGCGGCCATCAAGGGCGTGCTGTTCTCCTCGTTGGGGATCAACGGATCCGCACCGAGCTCGGCGAGAAGCCGCATGTAGTCGGCGTCGCCCGTCTGCGCCGCGAGAAGGAACGGGGTACTGCCAACCTCGTTGAAGCGCGTGTTGTTCAAGTTGCGGCGCTCCGTCATCCGAGCGTCGAGGTCGGCCCCGTGTGCCGCGATCTTCTGGACGAACGCCAGGCTCGTCGTCGTCCCCGAGCCGTCAGGCGCCGGATCGTTGTCGCCGCCTCCCGGCTTCCGGACGCGGCTCAGCGCGTGCAACACGGTGTATCCCGGCCCATCCGCGTTCGGATCCGCCCCCGCATCCAGGAGCGCCGACGCCAGCTCGAAATGTGCGTTCCAGACCGCGACGAGCAACGCGCTCGCCCCGATCGGCAGGGGCCGTCCCCCCGGTGTGCGACCACGCGTCTCGCGGTCGACGACGACACGCTCATTGACGTCGACCCCCGCATTCAGAAACGTCTGCACGACCGCGATGTGCCCCTGCCGCACGGCGAAGAGGAACGGCGTGAATCCCGAGATGAGCCGCGTCCCAACGTCCGCTCCGCCGTCGATCAAGGTCTGGACGACGTCCGCATGCCCTTCGGCCGCCGCCCACATCAGCGCCGTTTGCCCGCGACTCTCGTCATCCGCATGCACGTCGGCACCGCGCGCGAGCAGCGCGCGCACCGCCTCGACGCGCCCGGTGCGCGCGGCCGTCATCAGGATGGTCTCGCCACCCGGGAGCACCGCGTTCGGATCGGCGCCCACCTCGAGCAACAGCTCGACCATCGACACGTTGCCATTGGTGGCCGCCAACGAGAGCGGCGTGACGGCGTATCGATTCGCCGCCGTGACGTCGGCGCCCGCCGAGATCAGACGCCGCGTGAGGTCGAGGTCGTCGTGATAGGCCGACCACAGCACCGCCGTCATGCCGTCGACCTGCGTCGCATTGATAATGCCGATGCCGTCGCCGGCGTCCCGCGCCACCTCGTCGAGTAGGCGTTGAATCGTCGCCCGATCCATCCGCTGCACCGCGTCGGCCAGCGCCGCGGCGCCCTCCGCGCCGCCGGCGACCACACCGGTGGGCACGGCGAGACACACAGCGACAGCGACGGCCAGCGACATGCGACGCGTCATGGTCATGATACCGCTCACGCCAAGCTCACGCGGTCGAGCAACCGGTCGATCGTCCCGGTGCTGTCGGCAAACGAGCTCACCTCCACCCCAACGCTCTCGAGCAGCGTCACGTGCAGATTCGCCAGCGGCGTCGGCTCGGCATATTTGATGTGCTGTCCGCCGCGCGCGTTGCCCGCCGCCCCGCCCGCCACCACGATCGGCAAATTGACGTGATCGTGCACGTTGGGATTCCCCATCCCGCTCCCGTACATGTAGAGGGAATGGTCGAGCAGGGTGCCATCGCCCTCGGGCGTCGACGCGAGCCGCTCGAGGAAACTCGCGAAGAGCGAGATGTGGTACTGGTTTATCTTCGCAATCTGCGCGATCTTCTGCGGGTCGTTGCCATGATGCGACGTCGGGTGATGAGGGTCGGACACGCCAATCTCGGCATAGGTCCGATTGCTCGACTCGCGCGCCAGCTGGAAGCTGATGACGCGGGTGACATCACCCTGGAGCGCCAACGCCTGCAGGTCGAACATCAGCGTGGCGTGGTCGGCATAGGCGGCCGGCACGCCCACTGGGCGGTCGAGGTCCTCGGGCAGCGGATTCTCCGCCGAGTCCGCCTCGGCACGCTGGATGCGGCGCTCCACTTCGCGCACGCTATCGAGATACTGGCTGACCTTCACACGATCGCCCGGTCCGAGTTCGCGCTGCAACCGCGTCATATCCTCCCGCACCCAGTCGAGCAAGCTGGCGCGCTTGTCGAGTGCCGCCCGGCGCTCGGCCGTGGTGCCACCGTCGCCGAACAATCGTTCGAACACCACGCGCGGGTGTGCTTCCGAGGGGAGCGGCGTGGTGGGTGACGACCACGACAGGTTATTCTGATAGACGCAGGCGTATCCGTTGTCGCACTGCCCCACCATGTCCATGATGTCCATCGCGAGCTCGAGCGACGGCAGCGGTGTCTCCTGCCCGATCTCCCGGGCCGCGATCTGATCGACCGTCGTCCCGAGGTAGTAATCGGTGCTCTCGGTCCATTTCGCAATGGCCGCGCTCAAGAATCCCGCGTTCGAGGTCGCGTGCGTGCCCGGGTAGGAGTTCTTGAGCTCCATGTTGGTCACGACGCTGATCCGATCCGTCAACGGCGCCAGCGGGCTCAAACTTGGCGACAGCATGGTCAACGCCCCGCCGTCACCGGGCGGCGTCCAGCTGGAGATGTCCGATCCCATCGGGATGTAGACGAACCCGAGGCGGCGGACCGGACTGGCCGGTGTGTTGGCCAGCGCCGTCATCGAAGGCACCATCGCATCCAAGAGCGGAAGCGCCACGGTGGCGCCGACCCCGCGGAGGAACGTCCGGCGCGGAAGGGCCTTCTTCGAAATCATCATGATGATCTCCTCATCTGGAACGGCGTGCTCTTCACAACTCCGAGGATGAGCGCCGAGAAGCTGAAGTCGTCGGCCTCCGCCTCTCGCAAGATGCGACGCACCGCCGGCGCGTCGTAGTACTCGACCCCGCGCCCGGTGGCAAACGTCAGCAGCTTTTCGGTCACCGTGGTGACGAACAGCTCCGGCCGTGCCAGCAGCGCTGCTTGGAGCCCCGCCACGCCGTCGACCTCCGTCCCATCGAACAGCGTCGCCGACGCGTCGATCGGGACCCCGCCTTCCGTCGTCCGCCAGCGGCCGACGGCATCGTAATTCTCGAGCGCAAAGCCAACCGGATCCATCAGCCGGTGGCACGACGCGCACGCCGCGTTGGCGCGATGGCCGGCCAGCCGCTCACGCATCGAAAGGGTGCGTCCGCTGGTCGGTGTCTCCGCCAGCTCCGGCACGTTCGGCGGCGGCGGCGGCGGCGGCACGCCGAGCACATTGTCGAGCACCCACTTGCCGCGGATCACCGGCGAGGTCCGCGTGGCGTATGACGTCACCAGCAGAATGCTGCCGTGACGCAGCAGGCCACCCCGCGTCCCGCCATCGTCGAACTCCACCTTACGAAAGCGGCTGCCGTAGACGTGCGGGATGCCGTAGTGCTTGGCGAGCCGCTCGTTCACAAACGTGTAGTTCGCGCGTAAGAGGTCGAGGATGCTCCGGTCCTCACGCATGACGGAGTCGAAGAACATCTCCGTTTCCTGCCGAAACGCCTGCCGCAGGTTGTCGTCGAAATCGGGGAACACCCGCATGTCCGGCGTGATCCCCTTGAGGTTGCGGAGGTGGAGCCACTGTGCCCCAAAGTTGGTGACCAGATTCCGCGACCGGGAATCGGCCAGCATGCGCCGTACTTCCTGGTCCAACCGTGCCGGCTCGTGCAACCTGCCTTGCTCGGCGACGTCGAGCAGTTCGTCGTCCGGAATACTGGACCAGAGGAAGAACGACAGCCGCGAGGCGAGCTCGAGGTCGCTGAGCCGGTACGCCGCGGCCTCCCCCGTTGCGACGCCATCCGGCGCACGCTCGATCCGGAACAGAAACTCCGGGCTGACCAGCACCGCCGCCAGTCCCATTTCAATCCCCGCCTCGAAGCCGTCCGCATCTCGGGCCGTGCGATAGAGCTTGAGCGGTTTCTCGAGGTCGTCGTCGGTGATCGGCCGGCGATAGGCCCGTCGGATCAGCGCGCCGAGGATCTCTTTGGCGCAGGCGTCCTCGGCATCTGCAGATGCCGACGCGGGGGGGCGGCAGCTGAACAGCCGTGCGCGACTGGGCGTATCGCCCGCGCCGCCCGCCTCATACGGACCGACGATCGAGACGGCATAGACGGCGGGCTGCAGCCGCGGGTGCCGGTAGTAGTTGAAATGCGCCTCGTACGGCTGCCGCGCGGTTTCAATCACCAGCGACGGCTTCTTGGGGAAGGTCACGCCCAGCGTATGAGGCCCGGCCGACACCGGCAGTCGCACCGTGAGGTGCGCATCGAGGTTGTCCTGCGACGGCTGATAGTTGGGGGCGTGCTCCTCGACGACCAGCGCCGGCGTGATGGTGAACGTCTGCACGCGCTCCCCATCGAGCAGCACGTCGATGTCGTGGGGCTCAAAGAGCCCCTCGATATGCTCATTCCGGTCGCGCGCGAGACGAATCGTGATCTGATAGTGACCGTTCTCCGGGAACGTGTACGGCACCACGGCTCCGCCGCGGGTCCCGAGCGGCAGCCCCTCGAGATGTTTCTCCTGCGTCACGTCAGGCGGAACCCGAATCGTCGGGCCCGCGGGGCCGTGACCAGACCGCCCCACGGCGAGACGGCTAATCTTCTCGGCCGCCGAGACATAGCGCTCGAGCAAGGTCGGGGACAGATCGCCGACCGTGATGTTGTCGAATCCGTAGCTCGACGAGTCGGTCGGGAGCAACGCCGCCACATCAACGTCGAGGTGGAGCAGATCGCGGACGGCGTTGTGATACTCGGTGCGGTTAAGACGACGAAAGGTATCGGGCCGACCGGGGTTCGGCGCCTCCGCCGCGAGCCGGTCGAGCGACGTTTCGAGCGACGCCAGCGACGCCGTGTAGCTCACCTCATCGGGCCGACGCCGCACCGTCGCCGGCGGCATCTGGCGCGCGCGCAGCTTGCGCACGACCTTTTCCCAGGTTTCCCAGTTGTCGGCCAGCGGCTCGGCGTTGACCGTATCGAGCGCGAGACCGCCGGTCATCGTGCGACTGTTGTGGCACGACAGGCAGTAGTCGGCGACGAGGGCGTGATGGGGCGCGTCCGCATCGGGAACGGCGGCCGGCGCCACGCTGCCGTTAGACGGCTGCTGCGCGTCCAACGTTGAGGAGGCGACGAGAACGCCGAGTGCAAGCACGACCGCGAGCATCCAACCAAAGCGGCGCTTTACCATCCCAGCCCCTCCTCCGGACATCGCACACGGCGCGCCGGATGCCACATTCTACACACCTACCGCCGGTGAACCTTGAACCTCGCGAATTCCGCTACGGCAACGCGAACACGAACAATCCATTGCCGCCGAGCGGCCTGTGCTTCTCCGGGACGAGCTGCGCCGGGATCATGCCGGCCCAGCTCGCACCCCCGGCGCCGGTCGGAACAGCCAGATACTGCGTGCCGTCGACGGCGAATGTGATGACGAACCCCTGCACCGACTGCGGGAGTCTCGTCTCCCACAAGGTGTCGCCGGTCTCGGCGTCGAACGCAAAGATCTGCCGGTCCCAGCTGCCGGCAAACGCCAGCCCGCCGGCCGTCGTCAGCGCCGAGCTATTGATCGGCATCTGGAATCGCCGGCGCCACCGCACCTCGCCGGTGCGCATATTCATCGCCAGGAGCTCGCCGAGCTCCCCCTCGCTCTGCGGATGGAAGTGGTTGGTGCGCCGCACCGGGCCGGTGCCACCGCCCCCCTCGACCTGGTCGACGGGACCGAAGATCGCCGTCTCGCAGTTGAGGTTGATCGGGATATAGAAGGTCTCGAGCTCCGGGTAGTACGACATCGCCCGCCAGCTCTTGAAGCCGGCGGTGCTCGGGCACCAGAAGACCTCTTTGGACAGCTCGGGAATCATCCCCTCGCGATAGCTGACCGTTCCGGTCGTCGGATCGACGTCGGCGAATGTCTGATAGCCGAGATCGTGCGCGTTGCGGAAGCCGCCGGTAGCGAGATCGAGTTCCCAGAGGACCGCCATCTTCCCCATGGTGAAGACCGATCGCCGGTCGTCGTACTCGACGAGGATCCGCTCGGACACCTCGTCCATGTCGAGCGTTTCACCCGGCAGATGCTGATAGTACCACTTCATCTCCCCGGTGTCGGGATCGAGCGCGAGCGTCGAGTTGGTGTAAAGCGCGTCGCCGTCGGTCCCGCGCGCGGCGCGCGCCCACGGTTTCGCCTGCGACGTGCCATGAAAGAGCGTCCGGGTCACCGGGTCGTAGCTGCCCGGAATCCACGAGTCGCTCCCGGCGCGGAACATTGTCGGCAGGTCGCCCCACGAATCGCCGCCCGGCTCCCCTGGCATCGCGATCGTCGACGTCCGCCAGAGCTCCTCGCCACTCCGCGCGTCGAGGCCGACGATGTAGCAGGTCTCCTCGCGGTAGCGACCACAACCGGTGAGGCCGGAGACCACCTTGCCGTCCACGATGATCGAGCCGCTCCAATACTGGAACCCGACCCCCTTGCCGACGTCGGTGTCCCAGACCACCTCGCCGTTGCGCGCGTCGAGGGCAATGATGTGGGCGTCGGCGCTGTTGAGGTAGATCTTGTCTTCGTAGATCGCGATGTTCCGGTGCGCCCGTCCGGGCGGCGGCCCGCCGAAGCTGTCCCCCGGCGGAGGCGCGTCGCGCCGGTACTCCCAGATAAACTCGCCGGTCGCGGCATCGAGCGCCTGGATGATCTCGCCCGGGTTGGCGATGTACAGCACGCCGTCGTGGACGATCGGTGTCGTCTGCTGCGAGCCCTCGCCGAGGCTCCAGCTCCAGACCAAACGGAGCTGGTCGACGTTGTCGGTCGTGATCTGGTCGAGCGGGCTATGGGCCTGCCCATCGAGCGTGCGGCGCCAGCTCAGCCAGTCGGCCGGATCGGGATCCTGCAGCATCGCATCGGTGACCGGCCGGTAGTCCCCCTGGCGATTGTTCTGTGTCAGACCGATCGACCCGGCCAACGTACATGCAACGGCGACTGCAACCACCTTCAGACGACCTGTCATCTTACTGACCACCCCCAGCCTCGTCAGAACGCGCACCGGCCAGGATGCCGTCCATCCCGTAGTTCCCCTCGTGGCACGCGTATTCGTAGACCGGCTCGTCGCTCCGCACCATCGAGATCTCGAAGGTCCACGGCTCGGTCCAGGTCGACGGGTCGGTCATCGTTGCCGCATAGAGCAAGGTGTCCGCATCGACACGGGTGAACCGCTCGACGAGGTGCATGTCGGGACTCGAGCCCTGGCGCTCGCTGAACGCCGTCCGGGTATGGAAGTTGCGCGTCTCGACCACCAGCGTGTCGGCCTCCCAGCGGCCCCGCGAGTCACCCCGCCACTGCCGGACGTCGTCCGGAAGATGTCCGCGGCCATCGAGCGGCACGACGCGCGCGTCGTTCACCATCTCGTTGAGAATCACCAAGTGGTTGGGTGTCTGAAAGAACTGGGTGTGGTTGTTGTACGCCCGCGGCTCCATCGGCGGTCCGGCGTTGAACCCGAGGAGACACCGCTCGCCCATGCTGCGATCTTCGGGACCGATGGCGAGACGTCCGCGTAACGCCGCAGTCGCGTCCTTACGCCCCTGCCCGTCGGCGGTCAACGCCGGGACCCGCCCGTTCGGCGGATCGACGATGAGCGAGGTGCGCCGACCCCCATCCGTTCGCGTGCCACGATCCATCCAGAAATTGTTGTACGCGCCGACGCGGCCGCCCGCCTCGGTCCGTTGGGCGGCACGAGCATCCAGCTCGTCGTTCCGATCGAGCACCTCCTGCTCGAGGTTCGCCGCCTCTTCCGCCGTCAAGAATTCCTGGTCGGCCAGTTCCTCGGGCCGCTCCATCGGGGTAATCGTCCGGAAGTCCCAGATACCCTGGAGGTTCGGATCGCCCCATGCCGTCGTCGTCGACTGGCCGCGGGCCGGACTCGCCAGCATCGTGACCATCACTACCGCTGCGCTTGCCGTCACCGCCGCGAGACGTTTTGTCGTCATCTGATACACCTCATCTGGACATAGTGACGTTATCGCACGCGACTGCCCACATCCCTCCAGAAACCAACTCGCTCAAGCACCATCTGTCTGCTATCTGTGGCGACAAGCTTCGCTCGTCAAAGGTAAATGGTTTCTTCCAGGATATGGGCAGCCGCGCGCTCACGGACACGGTCATCGTAACGACTTAAAAAACGTTCGTAAATCGCCGACCAGCAATTCCGGTTCTTCGATCGCCGGGAAGTGCCCGCCAGTGTCGAAGACCGACACATGCGTCACGTTGGCCGCCGGCTCGTCGAGGAACGACGCCGGCGGCCCCGACCGTGACGGGATCCCGACGAACTGCGCGTATCCCTGCGGCACCGTCACCGATCCGACGGAGCGCCGCTGCCGCGAGCTGCCGAGATTGTTGGCGTAGTAGTAGCGGACACTCGTCCCGATCGTCTTCGTGTGCCAGTAGATCGAGACGAGCGTCAGAATCTGGTCCTTCGAGAAGCGATTCTCGACGTCGCCGTCGCAGTCACTCCACGACCTGAGCTTTTCGGTGATCCAGGCCGCGAGGCCGATCGGCGAATCGGTCAGGCCGAAGGCCAGCGTCTGCGGCTTGGTCCCCTGAATCCGCTGATAGCCGGTCTCCTCGACCGACCAGAGCTCGGCGCGCCGAAGATAGTCGCGCTCCGCGTCGGTTTGCGGTTCGCGTGGCTGGCGCGGCGGCGTGCCCGGCGTATGGATCCCGACAACACGATCGGGGTAGCGGGCACCTAGATAGCGGGTTACGCCGGCCCCCCAGTCGCTGCCGTAGGCGCCGAAGCGCTCGTAGCCGAGCTGGTCCATCAGCCCGACCCAGAGATCGCCGGTCCGCGCGATGTCGGTTCCCTCGGCCGGCTCACCCGAGAAGCCGAACCCCGGGATCGACGGCACGATGACGTCGAACGCGTCGGCCGCGTTCCCGCCATGCGACGCCGGGTCGCTCAGCGCCTTGACCGACGGCAGCATCTCCCAGACGGTGCCGGGCCAGCCGTGCGTCATCACCAGCGGGAACGACGAGCTGCCGCGCGAGCGCTGATGGACGAAGTGAAGCCGCTGGCCCTCGACCGTCGTCGTGTAATGGTCGAAGCTGTTCAGCTCCCGCTCGTGGACCCGCCAGTCGTACTCGTCGCGCCAGTACGCGATCAGCCCCTCGAGATAGGCGCGGTCGGTACCGTACGACCACGGCTCGCCCGGCGAGTCGGGCGGCCAGCGTGCCATCCCGAGCCGTCGGCGGAGGTTCTCGAGCTCTTGGTCGCTGACGCGGATCTCAAACGGTTCGATGTCGTCCTGGGCCGTGAGCGCACTCCATGACAGCGCAGGTGTAGCGAGCACCGCGCCAGTAGCTCCGAGCACCTTCAACGCGCTCCGGCGGTCGAAATTGTCGCGAGTGCCTGTCATCACACCAGCCTTTCTCTTGACTACTCACCCTACGGGATCGGGACCAGCTGCTTCAGCTTCTCGAACCAGTTCTCGACGACGATGACCTGCGGCAACTCCGCATCCTCCTCGACGGTCGGATCGGCGCCTTCCTTGAACAGCAGGAACCGCTGCCCATCAGGTGAGACTGCTAGTCGTCGATTCCGCTGTCCGACGAAATCCCACGCAAAGAGTTGGGTGAGCGCACCCGGTGTGAACGTCGGCTCGTCGTCGAACGTCTGTGCCATGAGACCAGCAGGACCACGATAAAACAGCTCGCTACCTGTAGGATTCAAGACCGGCCATTCGCCCCCATCCGTCGAGATCTACCAGCGCCCCGCGTCGATGTCGGGAAATGGTCGTACATAGACCTCACGCTGCCCCGACTCGTCCGAGTTGTAGACAAGCCACCGGCCGTCTGGCAAAAGTGCCGCATTTCGTTCAGAGAACTCAGAGCTCAACGGGAGCCGGGAGCTCCGGTCCCCCTCCAGAGAGAGCATACCGAGGTCGCTCCCGTCGCCGCGCTGTTCAAACACCAGAGTGGCTGCATCCGGAGAGAATGCCTGCGGATACTGGCCCGACGCCTCGCCGAGCGGCTCGACATCCCCGGTGCCATCGGCCGACTTCCACGATGCGGGGACATTGGCCTGCACACTGACGGTGGTTTCGAAGACCCCCGACATCGCGAGACGCACATCGCCGATATCGCGCAGTCGCTCCTTTGGATCCTTGACCAGACAGCGGCGGACGACCGACCGGATGTGCGTCGGAACGTCGCCGCTGGTCCCCGAGCTGTCGGGACCCTTGACGAGCACCGACGCGAGCATCTCCGAGACGTCACCAGCCTCGAAGAGTTGCCTGCCGGTCAGCATCTCGAACAGCACTGCACCGTAGGCCCAGATGTCGCCCCTTTTGTCGACCGGGAGACCCTTCGCCTGCTCGGGCGCCATGTGGGCGGCGGTGCCTACCACCATTCCCACCTGCGTCGCGACCGCAGTCAGCGAGATCGTCGGCGAGGCAGACAGGCTCGGGTCGCCTGCCTCCGGCTGAAACGCCTTCGCGAGGCCGAAGTCGAGCACATTCACCGTGCCGTCCGGCCTGAGCTTGATGTTTGCCGGCTTCAGATCGCGGTGGATGACCCCTTGCTCGTACGCCGCTTCGAGGGCATCGGCGATCTGGCGGGCAATCGGCAACGCTTCGTCAATCAGGATCGGACCCTGCGCGATCCGCTCGGCGAGCGTCGGCTTGTCGACCAGTTCGAGAACGAGAGCCCTGGTAGGCCCCTGGTCGGACCCCGCCGCCGGCTCAGCTTCCTCGAGCCCGTGGATGCCGCCGATGTTCGTGTGATTAAGCGACGCCAGGACCTTCGCTTCGCGCTCGAACCGCGCGCGACGCTCGGGGTCGGAGGTGAACGCCTCGGGCAAGACCTTGAGCGCGACCTCTCCGTCGAGCTTTGTGTCGCGGGCACGGTAGACCTCACCCATACCGCCCTTACCGAGGAGACCGGTGACCTCGTAGTGCCCGAACGCGGAACCAAACGTTGAGAGGCATGGGATCCCGTCAGGATTATAAGGCCGCATTTCCTACGTACCACGCGGTCAATACCGCCGAGGTTGCGACGTCGTCTCGCCAGCATGATTCGTGCTAAGTGCATATGAACATGCCGAACACCTCGCGGTACAATAAAGGCGCACGGCACTGCCGGCCGACAGCCGGAGCTATACCGATGCCATCGATTGACGAGCGCGTTTCGTATTTAGAGAGTCGCGTGGAAGAACACGCTCGGGGCTTCGGCAAGTTACGCGACACAGTGCTGCAACTCGGCCTCACGATGAACCGGCGCTTTGACGCGGTCGATAGTCGCGTCGACGCGCTGGATCAGAAGGTCGACCGATTTCGCTCCGAGCTGTCCGCGGGTATCTTGGCGCTCGATCAGAAGATGTCGCGCCAGTTCCTCTGGATCCTCGGTGTTTAGGTCGCCGTCCTGCTCGCTGTTGTCGGCGCCCTCGTTGGTACGTAGCACCCGCGGTAAACCGATGGCGACGATTACCGTGAAACACGCGGACGGCAACACCTACCGGGTCACCGTCGAAGAAGGTGGCAGCCGAACGACGCATGACGTCACGGTGACGGCGGCGCACGTCGCGCAGTACGCACCTGCTGCCGCGCCCGAACGCCTCGTCGAGGCGTCGTTCGAGTTCTTGCTGGCCCGCGAACCGAAGGAGTCGATCCTCGCGCGATTCGACCTCCCGGTGATCGAACGCTATTTCCCCGAGTACCCCCGGCACATCTGCTCAGTGCTCGACTGAGCCCACACGGTCGCCCCGCTACCCTCCCCCCACCTCGTCGATCCAGACGCGGACCTGCCGATCGGTCTCGGTCACGCGCACGATATCGCCGCGGAGCGTGCCGAGTCGCTCGATTGCGGCGCTCACATTCAGCTTGTCACTATCGCCCGACAGCAAGCCGTCAACGACAGTGATCGGCAACTGGACGTCGATCGTCTCGCCGTCGGCAGTATCGGCATCGTCTGAGCTCCGCCGCTCGACCTGAATCTCGAGGAAGTCGCTCACGCGGGCCACAGGACCGTTTCGTTCGCCTCCTCCACGGTCACGAACTCGCTGTCGCCCGACCCCCATCAGTGCCTCCCACGCGCCGCGCACGGCGCTGACGCTGACGCTGACCGGCACATCCTGTCCGGGCCAGATCGAGTTGGCCGTCCGTGATCGCTCGATGTGGCACGACCAAGCATGATGGCGTCCTTCCTCTTTAAGCTCCTGGCACTCATATACGGAGACGAGGAACGGGAGGTTCACGGATGTTGGTCCGCTCGCCGGTCGCGCGGAGCGCCGCGCGCATCAAGTCATCGTCGATCCCAATATTGGTCCGCATGGACGACCTCCTATGTGTAGGAGTCTACATTTCGTGTGTATCGACTGACCCGTGGCCGGCGGGCGACTGCCGGGCGCGCTCGGACATGCCCAACCGGACCATCAGTTTCGAGAGCCCCTGGCGGCTGATGCCAACCTCGCGCGCGGCCGCGCTGTGTCGACCGCCGGCGCGTCCCAACGCGTCCGATACCCATTCCGATCGAACGCCGCGCGCGCCGCGGCGAGCGTGGGACGCCGCTCGGTTGCCTCGCACCGCAGCGACCGCGGCAGCAAGTCAGAATCAACCGTGCCCGTGCGTGGGGCTGCGACCGCGAGCGAGGCGGGCACGTTCTGGAGCTGCCGTACGTTGCCAGGCCACGTGTAGCCGCACAACGCGCGCTCGGTCTCACTCGACAGCCGCGGGCGCGTGCCGGCCTGACCGACGGCGTGCGACCAGAAATGGCCGACCAACTGGGCTATATTTCCCGGGCGGTCACGAAGTGGCGGGATATCGATATGCACCACGTCGAGTCGGCACAGTAAATCGCGCCGGAAACGGCCCTCGCCGCACTCCACGTCGAACCCTCGATTCGTGGCGGTGA
Source organism: Vicinamibacterales bacterium (assembly GCA_963662965.1). Lineage (GTDB taxonomy): Bacteria > Acidobacteriota > Vicinamibacteria > Vicinamibacterales > UBA8438 > DTWD01. The sequence continues at coordinate 4,784,789 of OY759970.1, forward strand.
CAACCCGGAGATCGAGCTGACGCGTCAGGTTGTCGCCCACCTTCCGCACTTCGCCATCTTGCAGCACCCGAAGCAGCTTTGCCTGCGCCCGCGGCGAGAGCTCTCCCACCTCGTCGAGAAAGACGGTGCCGCCGGCCACCGCTTCGAGCGGCTCCTGTCGGGCCGCCACCGCACCCGTAAACGCCCGCGCGTGTGACCAAAGAGCTCGGCCTCGAGAAGCTCGTCAGAGAGCGCGGCGCAGTTGATGGCGCCAAACGGCCCCTGGCCGCGACCGCCTTCCTCATGCACAGCCCGAGCCACCAACTCCTTCCCGGTGCCGCTCTCCACTTCGATGAGGACAGAAAAGGGCGCGCGCGCGGCGCGCCGGATCGCCAGCCGCAGCGCGCGCATCGGTCCGCTCTCGCCGATGAGTCGATCGACTCCAGTCTGGGCTGGAGATGCGGGACGCCGCGGGACGGTCCAGATGGCAGTCAACGACACGCGCGTAACCGTTACAAGAAGCTGTCCCACCCTCGCTGCGCACAGACCGGTTTACAACGGCGCTCGACGACTGCGGCGCCGTATTTTCCGCACTACAATGCCCCGGATGATCCGGCCGATCTTGCGCTACGGCGACGACATCCTCCACAAACCGGCCACCGACGTCGCTGACCTCTCCCCCGATATCAAGAGCCTCATCGACGACCTGATCCAGACGATGTACGCCGCCTCGGGTGTCGGTCTCGCGGCCCCACAGATTGGCGTTCCCCTGCGGGTGTTCGTCACGGATCCGTCTGGCGGACATGATGCCGACGAGCTCGTGGTCATGGTGAATCCCGAGTGGATCGAGCGTGACGGCGAACAGCGCGAGGACGAGGGCTGCTTGAGCGTTCCCGGATTAAATGCGGCGATTCCGCGTCCGACCCACGCGATCGTCCGAGGACTCGACCGGGACGGCGCTGCGCGTGAGGTCGAGGGAACAGGGATCCTGGCGCGCGCGTTCGGCCACGAAATGGATCACCTGGATGGCTCGCTGTTTCTCGACCATCTGCGCGGGATTCGACGCGACATGATGATTCGCAAGATCAGCAAGCGCCGGCGATCCGGTAAATGGTAAGAATCGTCTTCTACGGCACCCCGACGTTTGCCGTCCCGACGCTCAGGCGGCTCCTCGCGTCGTCACATCACGTGGTCGGCGTCGTTACTCAGCCCGATCGTCCACGCGGCCGAGGACGACGCGTGAGCCACTCCCCCGTCAAGGCGACCGCGGTGGAGCACGGTGTACCGGTGCTGCAACCGGACCGCGGCGTGCTCAAGGCGCGTGGCTTCGGCTTCCTTGACGAGCTACGAGCCCTAGACGCCGACCTCGCGGTTGTCGCCGCCTACGGCCGGATCCTGCCTGATGCGGTGCTTGCCGCCCCGCGGCTTGGCACCCTCAATGTTCACGCGTCCCTCCTGCCGAAGTACCGAGGCGCGGCGCCGGTCCATCGGGCGATCATCGCCGGGGAGCGCGAGACCGGCGTCACGATCATCCGACTCGTGCGCGAGATGGACGCCGGTCCGATCCTCGCGCGACGGACCCATCCGATTGGCGCCAACGACCTGAGTACCGAGGTCGAGACCGCGCTCGCCGAGATGGGAGCGGACTTACTGGTGGAAGCGACCGAGGGTCTCGTCGCGGGGATGGTGACCGAACAGGAACAGAACCATGCCGATGCGACCTTCGCGCCGCGCATCACGCGCGACGACGGCCGCATCGACTGGCACCTGCCTGCCGAGACCCTCCACAACTTGATACGCGGGCTGCATCCGTGGCCGCGCGCGTATGGCTTCAACGAGGGGACGCGCTATCTCATCCATCGCAGCACGGTCCTCCCACCACCGTCGGTGCCGGCGGCTCCGGGAACCATCGTCGAAGCGACCGGCGACCGCCTCGTGGTCGCGACCGGCAGCGGGGGCGCATTGGCACTCACCGAGATCCAGCCCGAGGGCCGACGTCCGCTCGAGGCGCGCGCGCTTCTCGCCGGTCATCGCTGGACGGCGGGGATGCGCTTCGATTCCGTCTAGCTTAGCCATGACCGCACCCGTCCGTCGCGCCGCCCACGACGTCCTTCGCGCGGTCCACACCGAGAGAGCCGACCTGGCGAGCGCGCTCGAACGGTCCAGGCAATCACTGAACGACTCGCGTGACCGCGCGCTCGTTGGCGACATCATCCTCGGCGTGTGCCGATGGCGGGGGGCGCTCGACCACATCATCGGACAGCTCTCGTCGCGCCCACTCTCCGCCGTCGACGCCGTGGTGCTCGACATCCTGCGCGTCGCCGCCTATCAGTTGCTCCACCTCGACCGGGTCCCGCGCCACGCCGTCGTGGCGGACGCCGTGGCGCTCACGCGCGAGGCTGGCGCGGCGAGCGCGAGCGGTTTTGTCAACGCCATCCTGCGGTCGCTCGCCGAGCAGCGGCGTCCCGTCTCGTTGCCGGCGCCGCCGGCGTGCGAGGCCGGAACGCCGGTCGACCGCGCCGCGGCCCTCGACTACCTCAGCGTGACGTTGTCGCATCCCCGCTGGCTCGTTGAACGGTGGCTCCACCGCGAGGGCTGGTCGGCGGCAGCGGCCTGGGCCCGATTCAACAACCGAGCGGCACCGACGACGCTCCGGCCGAATCTCGCCCACGGCTCGAGGGCGGAACTTCAAGTCACCCTCACGGCCCACGGCATTCGCACCACGCCGACGCGATTGGCCCCGCATGGGCTGGTGGTCACCGAGGGACATCTGACGATTCCGCCGGTCGAGGACGGAACGCTCGTGGTCCAGGAAGAGGCCGCCCAGCTCGTCGTTGAGCTCGCCGCGGCGCTGATCGACCCGGCAAGCGAGGCCCCTCTGCTCGACCTCTGCGCGGCACCCGGCGGCAAGACCATCGGGTTGGCCGCCAGTCGCGGCGCCCGCCTCGTGGTCGCGTCCGATCTGCGGCGACGCCGCATGGCGCTCTTGGCGGAGACCGTGAGACGCCACCGGATGCCAGATGTGGCGCTGGTCCGACTCGACGCCGAAGCACCGCTCCCGTTCGGCGCGGTGTTTGGCGGGATCCTGGTCGACGCCCCCTGTTCCGGGCTCGGCATCATCCGGCGCGATCCCGATATCCGGTGGCGTCGGAACGCCGACCAGCTCGCCGGATTCGCCGACCGTCAGCTCGCGATGCTCACGTATGCGGCATCCGTCCTCCGGCCGGACGGGTGGCTGGTCTATGCCACCTGCTCGAGCGAGCCTGAGGAAAACGACGCGGTCGTGCGGCGGTTCCTCGAAGCGAATCCGACGTTCAGCGTCTCCCGACCGGTTTCTCCGACACTCGCACCGCTGGTCGATGACGACGGCTTCCTCAGAACGTTGCCGTACCGTGACGGCGTCGACGCCTTTTTTGGCGCGGCCTTTTGCCGGACGATCCCCTGAACCTTTCGTATTTAAACGACTTCCGCTAAACTTGTTAGCTCAAATGAAGTTTCGTGCCCGTCTTCTTCTCGTGGGCAAGCTTGCCTTGCTCGCGGGTGCCCTGGCGGGCACGTACGCGCTCTTCGCCTTTGCCGGACTACAGGTCGCCATCAAGGCACGCGAGGTCCAGACGCCCGATCTGCGTGGCCTGACCCCCGAGAATGCGACCGAGCGCCTGGCCGACGCGGGACTCACTGCCCGCATCGAGTCGCGCCGTCGCATTCATCCCGCGATCGAGGCCGGCCGCATCGCCCAGCAGGATCCGCGGCCGGGGATGCCGACGCGCCGACGTCGGAGCGTGAAACTCTGGCTCAGCTCCGGTCCGAACGCGGGCCAGGTACCGTCGCTAATCGGCGAGTCGGAAGGGCTCGCGACGCGGCGGCTTATCGACGATGTCTTCACCCTCGACGGCGTCTCGGAAATCCGCTCGAGCCGATACCCGACCGACACGGTGGTCGCCCAAATCCCGCCGCCGACCGGTAACGGTGAAACCGTGTCCCTCCTGGTCAACAGGGGCGAACGGGGCCGCACGTACGTCATGCCCGACCTGATCGGCGTGAACGGTGAAACGGCGGCCGAGATCCTTCGTGCGCGCGGCTTCCGCGTGACCGTCGTCGGCGACCACCCATACCCTGGAGTCCCGTCTGGCGCCGTGATTCTTCAGGCCCCAAGGCCAGGATTTCAGATTGCCCAGGGTGAGCCGATCTCCCTCGAGGTGAGCCAATAGGGTCCCTGGTGGTGGCACCGACACTGCGCATCGCTCCATCGATTCTGGCCGCTGACTTTGCCGCGTTGGGCGATGCGGTTCGCACCGTGGAACAGGGCGGCGCGGATCTGATCCATGTCGACGTCATGGACGGACGGTTCGTACCCAACGTCACCATCGGGATCCCGGTGGTGGCGGCCCTCAAGCGGGTCGCCACCGTACCGCTCGATGTGCACCTGATGATCGTGGAGCCGGAGCGTCATCTCGAACGCTTCGTCGAAGCGGGGGCCTCGATGATGTCAGTGCACCTCGAGGTATCGCCCCACCTCCATCGCACGCTGTCGGCGATTCGCGCCCTTGGCGCCACGGCCGGTGTCGCCTTGAATCCCGGAACGCCCGCGTCATTGTTAGAATCGGTCGCCGACCAGGTCGACTATGTCGTCGTGATGTCGGTCAATCCTGGCTACGCGGGCCAGGCTTTTATCCCACGGAGCGAGTCAAAAGTACGTGAGGTCCGGCGGCTGCTCCACGCGGCTGGCAATCGTGCGCCGGTCGAGGTCGATGGCGGCGTGAGCCCCGAGAACGCAGCCTGCCTGGTGAGAGCCGGGGCCGACATTCTGGTCGCCGCGTCGGCGATTTACGGCGATTCGGACCCGGCGGCCGCGACTCGCCGCCTGCGCGACGCCGCCCTCGAGGGCGTCCCCGTCGCGAAGGTCGACGACTAGTGGCCACCGCGTCATGCCGGGTGCGGGTGCGGTACGCTGAAACCGACAAGATGGGCGTTGCGTACTATGCAAATTACTTCGTCTGGTTCGAGGTCGGACGCTGCGAGCTGTTGCGCTCGCTCGGCGGGACCTACCGCCAGATGGAGGATGACGGCATGTGGCTCCCGGTGGTGGAGGCCCACTGCGACTTCCGCTCGCCGGCGCACTACGATGACGATCTGGCCATCTCAACTACCGGCTCGCTGCGATCGCGCGCCCGCGTCGAGTTCCGCTATGAAGTGCGACGCGAGGCCGACCAGACGCTCCTCGCCGCCGGCCACACCGTCCACGCCGCGACAAACGCCACCGGCCGCCCCCAGCGCCTCCCTCCCGATTTGGGGGCAATGCTGACATGAGGGCGATCGTCACGGGCGCCGCCGGCTTCATCGGCTCGCACCTCGCCGAGCGACTCCTCGAGCGGGGACACGAGGTTGTGGGGATCGACGGCTTTACCGACTACTACGCGAGGGAGATCAAGGAGTCCAACGTCGCATCGCTAAGGACGCGCGCGCGCTTCACGTTTTTCGAAACCTCGATCGCGGCGGCGCCGTGGGACACGCTGCTCGAGGGGGTCACGCACGTGTTCCACCTGGCGGCACAGGCGGGGGTGCGCAAGAGCTGGGGCGGCGATTTCGCGCTCTACACCACATTGAACATCGACGCGACCCAGGTGCTCCTGGAAGCGTGCGTCGACCGCCCCCTGGAACGGCTCGTCTATGCGTCGAGCTCGTCGGTCTACGGTGACGGCGTACCCATTCCGATGCGCGAGGACACACGGCCGCGTCCCCTGTCACCCTACGGCGTGACCAAGTTGGCCGCCGAGCATCTGTGCCTGCTGTATCACGCCAACTACGGTGTTCCAGCCGTCGCGCTGCGCTATTTCACGGTCTACGGGCCGCGCCAACGCCCGGACATGGCGTTCCACCGCTTCCTGCGCGGGCTCCTCACGGCGGAGCCGCTCCATCTCTACGGCGACGGTGAGCAGACACGCGACTTTACCTTTGTCGAGGACGCCGTTTCGGCGACGGTCGCGGCCGGTGAACGCGGCACACCCGGCGAGGTCTACAACGTCGGCGGCGGGTCGCGCGTCTCTATGAATGACGTGATCGAGGTCATGGCGCGGCGCACTGGGGTCACGCCAGACGTGCACCGTGAGGCGACACAGCGGGGCGACATGCGCGACACGTTCGCCGACACGACGCGCGCGCGCGCCGCTCTCGGATTCTCACCTCGGGTCACCCTCGAGGATGGCATCAACGCGGAGTACCAATGGCTCGCATCAACAGTCGCACCGGTCTAGGCACTGCACTCGTAACCATCGGGGTCGGACTCTCCGCCTGCGGCGGGAACGAACCGGAGATCACCCCGATCACCGACGAAGCCGACATCATCCTGTTCGACCGTGGCAGCGACGCGCTCGCAGAGGGCGACTGGGCGCGCGCGCGCGAGTACTTCGAGCAGATCCGCGACAACTATCCGCAGAGCCAGCTCCGCGCTGACGCTCGTATTTACATCATCGAGTCGTATGAAGGGGAAGCGAACGACATCGCGTACGCGTCAGCGCTGACGGAGCTGCGGGAGTTTCTGCGGCTCTACACACCGACACACGAGCTCGCGCCGCTTGCCCAGTTCAAAGTCGGGTTGGTCTACTTCAATCAGATGCGGCGCCCAGAGCGCGACCAGTCGGAAACACGGGCGGCAGTGCAGGAGTTCGAAACGTTCATGGCCCAGTACGCGGACACGGCCGACGCGGAGCTGCTGGGCGAAGCTCGAGCGAAGCTCCGGGAGGCGCGGGACCGCCTCTCGGACTCCAGCTTTATAGTTGGACGCTTCTACTACCGAAACAAGTACTACGCGGGCGCGATCGACCGGTTCAGGGCCATTCTCGACGACGATCCCGGATACACGCGCCGAGACGTGATCTATTACCACCTCGCAGATTCGCTCGCGTCGACGGACCGTGCGGTCGAGGCGCTCCCCATGTTCGAGCGCCTGGTCGGCGAGTACCCAGAAACCGAGTATCTCGAGGAGGCGAGTCAGCGGATTGTCTCACTGAAGGTCGCGATGGACCTCGAGGACCGCTGACGCGATACAGATGGAGGCGTTTCACGCAATTACACACATTGACAGACGTCGCATCCCGATTCTGATCGGCCTGCCGGCATTGATCGTCCTGTCCGTGGTCGCGCCGGCCACTGCGCAGCCGAACTACCCCGAACGCGTCGGCGCCGCCACCCAAGTGGCCTGCGCGCCACGACTCCTTGCCCGTGACGTCGATATATCGTTGACCCTCGTCGGCTCACAGGAGGGACGGTCGCAGTTCTACTACGGACCGCGCGACACCCTCGTGCTGAGCGGAGGCTCCGACCACGGCTCCAGGTCGGCCAGGAGTTCTTCGTCCGGCGTGTGGTGGCCGGACCGCTGGTGCAACTGCCGGCGATCGCAACCGCCGGATGGGTCCGTATCGTCGCCGTCGACGCCCGCTCGGCGATTGCCGAGGTCGTCGACGCCTGTGACGGCATGCGCGCCGGCGATTTCCTCACCCCAACGGTGTGGCCCGACCTCTCAGCAATGCCCCCGGACGGCGCTCCCGACTACACCGGTCCGGCGCACGTCCTGTTTACGCTAGACTCGCGCCGCTACACCGCTACCGGTGACTACGCCGTTATCGACCGGGGCGACAACGCGGGGCTCACCATCGGTCAGTAGCTCACCATCTTTCGTTACACGCTCGGTGATGACGGTCCGGTCACGGAGCTCGCGAAGGCGATCGCCCTGTTGATCGAGTCCGACCATGCGACCATTCGTCTCACCGAATCGCGTGACGCGGTGCAGGTGGGCGATTTAATCGCACCCCATCGTTAATCAGACGGGGCCTGCGGCCCCGGACCCCGCCGCCGGCACTCGCGGGGGACCCCATCGCCCCGCTCCGTGCCGGCGGGGCCGCGCCGTGCGCGCACCGATCGTGCTTGCCACGACGTGGCTCGTCTGCGCGCGGTTTCCACATCACATCGATCGCCCATCCGACGTCGACACGCTCACCACGCCAATGCGGAGTCGCCGTATCCGGGTCGATCCTGGCGCAGGCCGCGTCAAGACGAGACAGCACTGGCGCCAGCGGCGCACCGGTCCAATGCGGCGCTCGGGGCGCATCGGGGAGTGGCCGACCGTCTAGCCAGAAGAAACACGCTTTACCATGGCTCCCTAATCGGACGGTGAATCCCTCCTCGTGAACCGCGCGATGATGACGCCGGCAGAGCAATACTAGATTGTCGAGTTTCGTCGCACCGCCATCGGTCCAGTGGCGGACGTGGTGCGCGTCGCAGGACGACCGTTACTGCGTCGCATGCGATCCGCCGGGACGTTTCAGCTGAAACGTGTATGCCTTCCTCGAGCGCCGATTGGCCGTGTGCTCTCCCCTGTCTCAGTACCTCCGTGTCGACATGCACGACGACCTGGTAGCGGTCGCCGGCACCGCCGCGCTCGAGATCGGCCGCCAAGGCGCTCTCGGCGATGAGGCCAAGCGTCTCGGCCCGGCGCTGCCCGGCCAAGATCTTCGCTTTGTCCTCTGCACCTTTGTAGCGCTGATTGCTCGCGGCCTTGAGCGTCCGTTGCACGACCGCCCCTACCTCGGGGGAGAGTCGGCCTCGGATGACCACCGTGCCGTCGTCCTCGACCCACGTGCTGAGATGTCTACGCTCGTGGCGACGCCGGTCTTCGTCTTGGGCTTCCCTCGCGCGGTCGGTCTTTCGCCACGCTCGCACGAGTCGCTCGACATGCGCCGTTGCTCCACAGCGCGCGAAGTCGAGCAACGCCTGCTCGTTCTCTGACGTTGCGACCAGGGTGAGCGCGCGCACCTTCGAGTAAAAGAGCTCGCCGCACTGCATGGCGGCGCTCAGCAGTGGAAGATCGGCCAGGGCACGGGCCCACGCGGACCTTCTCGCGAGCCGCACAAGAGGAGTCTCTGTGACCACAAAGGGCCTGTGCGTGCGGACCGGGAGTAACGACAAGCTGGCTCAGAATCTTGTCAAGCGGTTTGTCGAGAACGTTGGGATCGGACGTCACGGACCGGTACTGATTCAGCGTGGACAGGCCACTAGCCGGCGCGCTTGCGCTCGCGGGAAACCCGGCGTCGAGCGCTCTCGAAGTCGGCGACCTTCGGGTGGCTGAGCACGTGGCTGAAGCGCCGGTAGTAGTCGAGGGCCGACCAGAGCGCGGTTGCCAACACCCCCCACAGCGCCACCTGCCCCAGCACCCAGAACAGCCAGACCTGATTCCCCAGGATCAAGAGGAGAATGGCGATCACCTGCGTCACCATCTTCACCTTGCCGAGCGGCGACGCCGGAATCGTCACGCCGCGCCCGTAGGCCAGGCTCCGCAGCACGGTGATCGCGAGCTCTCGTCCCAGAATGACCGCGACCATCCAGGCGGACGCCATCCCCATCTGCACCAGCGAGACCAACGCCGCCGTAATGAGAAGCTTGTCGGCCAGCGGATCCATCAACTGGCCAAGCTGCGTCACCTGTCGGCGACGGCGCGCCAGGTAGCCGTCGAGCCAGTCGGTAAACGCGGCAATCCCAAAGATCGCCGCCCCGATCACCTCTCTTGGAACGCCGAACATCAACTCCGCCTCGAAGCGGGTAAGGAGCACGACCACGAGGAGTGGGACCAGAACAATACGGGCCAGGGTCAGGCTGTTCGCGAGGTTCATCCCGATATCTCCACCCAGTAGCCATTGTAACGCGCGGTCACGACGCACCAAAACGGCCGCAAGGTATGATTTCCCGATCATGAAAGGGGTGCTGCTCGCTGGCGGATTTGGCAGACGGCTCCGGCCGCTCACGCTGAATACACCGAAACCGATCGTCCCTATTTTCGACCGGCCGTTCCTCTACCACCAGATCGACCTGCTCCGGCAGGTGCCGGACATCGACGAGGTCATCCTGAGCCTCAATTACCAACCGGAGCGCATCGAGGCGGTCGTGGGACATGGCGAAGAGGCCGGTCTCCGCGTTCGCTATTTGGTGGAGCCGAGTCCGCTTGGCACCGGCGGCGCTCTCAAGTACGCCGAGCCTCATCTCGACGGCACGACCATCGTCTTCAACGGGGACGTGCTCACGGAAACCGACCTGGCCGCCGTGCTCGAGCGACACCGGTCCCGGAACGCCCGGGCCACGATTGTGCTCACGCCGGTCGACAACCCCTCCGCCTACGGTCTGGTCGAGTCCGACGAGGACGGCAACGTCCGGCAATTTCTCGAGAAACCAGATCCCACCCAAATTACCTGCAACACGATCAACGCCGGGATCTACGTCCTGGAGCCGGACACGTTCGACCGCATTCCAACCAACACCAAGTATTCCATTGAGCGCCGGTACTTTCCGTCCCTCATCGAGCGCGGCGAGACGTTCGTCGCCTACATCGACCGTGGCTACTGGCTCGACATCGGTACCCCGGAGAAGTATCTTCAAGGACACTGCGACATCCTTGAGGGTCGCTGCCGCTCCGGACGCTTCACCGAGCACACCGGCATCAACCCCACGATCGCCGCGGGCGCGACGGTCGACTCCACGGCGCGATTGGACGGGCCCTGCTTCATTGGCTCAGACGCCGCGATTCATGCCGGCGCGACGGTCACCGCACATAGTGTTGTCGGACGGGGGGTGGTCGTCGGCGCGGATGCGGCGATCCATCACTCCATCATCTGGCCGGATTCCCACATCGGCGAGGGCGCATGCCTCGACGGCACGATCGTCGGCCACCGATGCCACATCGGCGACCACGCGCAGCTCGGCCCGGGAGTGGTGCTCGGGGACGACTCGACCGTGACCGCCTACACCAAGGCGACCGACGCCTGACCGCACACCCTCATGACGACCACCGACCCGAGCATCTTCAAGGCCTATGACGTCCGGGGCCTGTACCCCAACGAGGTCACCGCGGACAGTGCGTTCGCTATCGGGCGTGCGTTTGTCGCGTATCTTGACGCACGACGTATCGCGGTTGGTCGCGACATGCGGGTCTCGGCACCCGAGATCGCCGGCGCCTTCATCGATGGCGCGCTCGCGCAGGGCGCCGACGTCGTCGACTACGGCATGGTCGGCACCGACATGCTCTACTACGGCGTCGCACGTGATGATTTCGATGGCGGCGCCGAGATCACCGCGTCGCACAACCCCAAAGACTACATCGGGATGAAGCTGGTCCGCCGTCAGGCGTTGCCGCTCAGTAGCGACGCCGGGATCGGTGATATCCGCGACATGATCATGGAGGGTCGGATTCCCGACGCTCCAGGCACACGGGGTTCCCGCGGCGAAGACGACATTCTCGCGGCGTACCTCGACCATGTCCTGTCGTTCATCGATGTCGGTACAATCAAGGCGTTCAACCTCGTGCTCGACGCCGGCAGCGGCATCGGTGGTCTCGTCGCACCGCCGCTGTTCGACCGGCTGCCGTGCCGGACGACACGCCTCTGCTTCGATATCGACGGCACTTTTCCGAATCACGAAGCCAATCCGCTCCTTGAGGAAAACCGACGCCACATCGTCGAGCGTGTCGTCGCCGATCGAGCCGACGCCGGGATCGCGTGGGACGGCGACGCCGACCGCTGCTTTTTCATCGATGGCGACGGCGGCTTCGTCGCCGGCGACTTCATCACCGCGCTGCTCGCCGAGGCCTTTCTTCGCAAGGCGCCCGGCTCGAAGATCGTCTACGACGTCCGCGCCAGCCATGCGGTCAAGGACATCGTCGTGGCCCACGGCGGCACGGCCCTGATGAACCGCGTTGGCCACGCCTTCTTCAAGAAGCGGATGCGCGAGGAGGACGCCGTCTTTGGGGGTGAGGTCACCGGCCACTACTACTTCCGGGAGAATTTCTTCGCCGACAACGGCTTCATCCCGGCGCTCCTGCTCCTCGAGCTCATGTCGGCACGCGGCCAGACCCTCGGGGAGCTCCTGACGCCGTTGCGACAGAATTACTTCATCTCGGGCGAGATCAACACCGAGATGCCCGCCATGACGGTCGTGGCCGCCATGATCGACCAGCTCGCCGAGCGCTATCACGACGGTCACACCTACCGTATGGACGGCGTCTCGGTGGAGTACGACAGCTGGCACTTCAACGTGCGCCCGTCGAACACCGAGCCGCTGATCCGGCTCAATCTCGAGGCCACGACGGAAGCCGAAATGGAATCGCGGCGTGACGAGGTACTCGGCCACATCCGCCGTCGCGGCGCGTGATGAACCGCTTCGGCGAGACAAGTTCGACGCGCCTAGTCCGCCTTCGGTACAATGGCTTCTTACCCTGAGCGGGAGTAACTCAGTGGTAGAGTGTCAGCTTCCCAAGCTGAAGGTCGCGGGTTCGACCCCCGTCTCCCGCTCCATTGTTTCCAACCCGCTCTAGAACCTGCCGACGATCGGTAAGATAGTGTCCAATAGTCATCACATCGAACAGGTGTTCGTTGGTACACCCGGTGTCGTGGGACCAGCCACACGATCACCCGCTGCGAGGCTATTCGGACTCTGTGCGCGCCTCGATCTGGCTATCGCCGTCCTCGTCGATACGAACGGCCAGCGTGATGGGTCGACAGCACACCTGGCAGTCCTCGACGTATTGCTGACGTTTAACGGACCAGTCCACAGCGACTTCGATGGGCTCGCCACAATAGGGGCAGTAAATGAGCTGACGGTCCATACTCGTGGGGTCTCGGCGGCGGGAGGAGGACAGTGGCACAGCTCCGGACTGGCCTTCGTGTCCGTGGCCCGTGGCACCCGTTTACTGCGCGACCAAGGCCGGCCTCCATTCCTGGACGCGTTCTCTTGCGCGATGGCCCTCGACTCTACCAGGCTCCTAGTTCATAAGCACCAGCGCCCAACCAGACCTCCATTGCGTTCTCGACGCCGTGATCACGGTGGAGAAGGGGGAATCCGCACACGGGCTTAGTCGTAGCCATCGGTAAACTTCGATCGTACTATTGACGCGCCACGAGCCCTCTCCGTGTTGGCACGATATCAACGACAGATCCGCGACAGCTTGTGGCGCTGGCATCGCGGCATACGATCCCGACGGTACTACCCGGTCCTTCTCCCCACGGGCGACACAACCGGTTTCCAACGTGCCAAGTCGGAAGCGCTTTCGGTCCTCGACCGCGAGGTGACACACTAGGTTTAGTAGCCTGCCGCGGTGCTTCCCGCCCAGCGGCGATCGGCCGCCCCCGCGAGCACGTCGGCTTCGGCGTCGTAGAAGATCGCTTGCGCCGTGCCCTGCCTGCCGCGTGTCCTCACGGCATGGCCGCGCGCTTCGAGAAGCGCGACGGTGTCTGGCGAGAGACCGAAGCGCTCGTAGGCGATCACATCAGGCAGCCACTGGTGATGGAATCGCGGCGCATCCACTGCTTCCTGGATGTTCATCTCGAAGTCGACGATGTTCAGGATGGTGTGAAGCACGGTATTGATGATGGTCCGCCCGCCGGGACTGCCGGTGACCATCGCCAGCCGTCCGTCGCGGGCCAAGATCGTCGGCGTCATGTTCGACAACATCCGCTTCCCCGGCGCCGCGAGGTTGGCCGGAGTGCCAATCAACCCTTCGTCGGTAGTGAGCCCGGGGCCGGCGTTGAAATCGCCCATCTCGTTGTTGAGCAGAAAGCCGCCGCCGGGGACGACGATCTTCGACCCATAGGCCTGCTCGAGCGTGAAGGTCAGCGAGACGGCGTTTCGATCGACATCGACCACCGATAGGTGGGTCGTTTCACCACCCTTGACCGGCCATTCGAACGTGTCCGGTGCCGAGACCGAAGCCCGCTCAGGGTCGATCGTACGGCGCTGGCGATCGCCATACGCCTTCGAGGTCAGGCGCGCGATCGGCATCGTCAGATTGAACGCGGGGTCGCCGACATATCGCGCGCGGTCCGCGTACGCTCGCCGCATCGCCTCGACCGTGCGATGGACGTTCAGCGCGGAGCCGTGACCCGCCGCGCGCACGTCATACCCTTCCAGGATGTTCAGCATCTCGATGAGCGCCGTTCCGCCGGAGCTGATCGGCGGCATCGAAATGATGTCGTATCCGCGGTAGGTGCCACGGATCGGCTCGCGCCGCTCCGTCCTATAGCTTTCGAGGTCGGCGCGGGTGATCAGTCCACCATGTGCCGCCATCTCCCGCTCGATGAGCCGTGCCGTTTCGCCCGCGTAGAAGCCCGCCGTCCCCTGCGCGGCGATCCGGTCGAGCACCCGCGCAAGATCCGGCTGACGGAACAGATCGCCAGGCTCGTACGGCGCGCCGTCTCTCGAAAACGCGGCGACCGACGCTGGGTAGTGCCGCATGCGCGGCAGCACGCCGGCCAGCGACGTCGCCAGCGCGTGCGAGAGGACGAAGCCGTCCCGCGCCAGCGCGACGGCCGGCTCGACCAAACGCCTCCAAGGCAGGCGCCCGTGATCCTCCCAAGCGAGGTACAGACCCGCCACCGTGCCCGGGACACCGACCGCGAGATGGCTGTTGTGGTGCCGCCCGGCATCGTACGCGCCGTCCACCAGAAACATCTCCGCGCTGGCCGCCGCAGGCGCCACCTCGCGGAAGTCATAGGCGACGGCGTCGCCGGCGACGGGCCGGTAGACGAGGAATCCGCCGCCCCCGATGTTGCCGGCCGCCGGATGCGTGACCGCGAGGGCGAACGCGGTCGTGACCGCCGCATCGATGGCGGCGCCACCGCCACGCAGGACGTCGACACCCGCCGCCACCGCCAACGGCTCCTGCGCCACCACCATCCCGTGGCGCGCCCGCATTGGCTGCGAGCTGGCCCCGAAGCTGACCACGCCGAGCGCGACGACAACCGCGACGGCAACGGTCCAACGGCATCTGTTCATCGACGTACTCAAGTCTCGACCTCGGAGAGCCATTATAGTAATGGTGGATTCGGTTCCTCGACCTGACTGATGGCTACCAAGGACGCAAGCGCGGCCGACTCGTCGAAGGCCCGGTCCAACGACGACCTGCTCCCGCTCCCAGACATCAATCTCCCGGAAGGCGTGACCTCGCTCGGACGGACGCTCGTCATCAAAGGCGAGCTGACGGCGGAAGAAAACCTGATCATCGAGGGCACGGTCGAAGGCCACGTCGCGGTCCCGGACCACGGTGTCGCCGTCGGGCAGCACGCGACCGTCTCGGCCGACATCATGGCGAAGACCGTGACCATACTGGGTCGCGCCAACGGTGTTCTCACCGCGTCCGACAAGGTCGAGCTTCGAGCAAGCGCCTCGGTCACGGGCCGGATTGTTGCGACCAAAGTGGCGATCATCGAGGGCGCCTTCTTCGACGGATCAATCGACCCGACCCGCACCGAAGCGGCGATCGCGGTTGGCAAGCACCGGCTGAAACAGCGAAACGCGCCGCACCCCGCGAACCCCATTGACAGCTGATCCGGCCCACCTGACCATGTCTCCCGGGTCTCTTCCGGGTCTTCCGGGTCTCCCGGTCGACCGCGCCCGTTCCGATGTCGCGTCGTCGCGCTCGCGTCGATCGCCGCCGCGTGCGTCATGGTCGCCGTGGTGACCGGCTGCGCCGACTCGACGGCGCCCCGAAGCTGGGAGGCGGTTGAATCGAGCATCGCCACATCGTTCCCCGAGGTGCCACGCATCACGACGGCCGAGCTCGCGGCGATGCTTCACGACCCGGCGCGCGAGGTGACGTTGCTCGACGTCCGGGAAGCCGACGAGTATGCCGTGAGTCATCTGCTCGGCGCCGCGCGCGTCGCGTCGGTGCAGGAGGCGGCCGCCCTCGTCGTGGCCGCGCCCTGGCACACGACCATCATCGCCTACTGCTCGGTTGGCTACCGTTCAGCCGCGCTTGTCGCCGAGCTCCGCGAGCGTTCGACGCGCCCGATCTATAACCTCAAGGGGTCGCTATTTCGCTGGGCCAACGAGGACCGTCCGGTGTACCGCGGGAGCGAACAGGTCGACGTGGTCCATCCCTTCACGGAATCGTGGGGCGCCTTGCTCGACTCGCATCGGCACGCCTACGAACCCGTTCCGTAAAGCGAGTTGTACGTGCTTGTAGCGGTTCGAGCGGCTCCTGGGCAGGTTCGAAACGACTTCGGCGAGCGAGCGGCCCAGCACTGGTCTCTCTCTGAACCCGCGTCGTTACAGATTTAGACGGGGTCTGGGGGAAGCGCGTGAGGCTGGCCGTGTCGACCGAGCGCGATATTCCCCCAGTCTGACCAGGGACACGCGCCGCCCCTGACCAGCTGTTGCTCGCCGCGTCAGGCGTTCCGCCTGCGGTCGGAGGCGATCTTTTCCGGCGGACCGACCTGGCGTCCGGAGTGACGCCCCGGCCGCGGTTGCCTCACGCGTGCCGCGGGCATTACGCGCCCACTACGCACTAACGAAATACCCGTTAGCCATCACGGCAGACGGCGAGGAGACGTGAAACGCTGGGACGGTCGCCCGGGCCGGCCCCCACGTGGACGAACCGGACGATGCCGCCCGGATCGATGATGACGTCGCCGCCCTGCTGCACCGTGTCGGCCACCGGCCACCGCGGCCACCGGCCGTCGAGCGCCTCACGCACATACGTCTTGATGGTGGCGAACCCGAGCAGGTGACGGAGCTTCGCCCGTCCCAGACCGTAGGCGTCGTAGAGCCGTCGGCCGTCATCGACGAGGAGCGGCCAGCGACTCGAGGTCTCCTGCGCATACGCCCGCGCCGCCGCCATCCCCTCGAACGTCACCGTCACCACGCGCACCCCGAGCGCGTCGACCGCCTCGGCTTCCTGCTGCAACTGCAGCAGGTGTCGTCGGCAGGCCAGTCAGTTCAGATGCCGGTGCAGGACCAGCAGGAGCCAGCTCCCGCGATACATCTCAAGGGTATGCTCGCGCCCGCTCGTGTCACGAAGTCGAAACGGAACGGCGGGCTGGCCGAGTCTAACCTCCGAAGTCGTCACCGCGGTCGATTATAGAGGGTGGTTTGACACCGCATGGCCGCCAAGGCGAGACTTACCGCGGCTTCGGAAGCGATGCGTGATCCGGGCCTGGAGGTGACCGAGGTGGCCGAGCAGCCGACGCTGGTGCAACGAATCGTCTTGTGGGTCTTGAACGCGCTCTTGTTCTTCGTCGTCGCCCTCTACCCCGCCTATCAGATGGCCTTCGACTTTGCCTCCGACAGCACGGTGCTCTACACCTTCCTCGCCGCCGTCATCGTGATGGTCGGCCTGTATGCCGCCGCCTCCAAGATGTTCTTCAAGGGCGCCTGACCCATGACCTGTAGACAACTTACGGCCGCGTTCACCGTAGCCTCTATCGCCTCGTTGGCGCCGCAGCCGGCCCTCGCCCAATCGTTCGACCCGCCGTCGATGCGGACGGCGGACGGCCAACCCGACATCTCCGGCATCTTCACGTTTCGCACGCTGACGCCGTTGCAGCGTCCGGAGGCGCTGGCAGACAGAACAGCCCTCGGCGCCGAAGAGGCGGCACAGTTCGAGGCGTCCGAGCGCGTACGCCTCAATCGCGACCTCTTCGATCCGGAAACGGGCGCTCGCTCCGCTGGCTACCAACCGCGGGAAGAGGGCGGCGTGCTCTCCTACAACGAGTTCTGGTACGAGCGTGGGATCGAGCTGGTGGCCGACAAGCGGACGTCGCTCATCGTCGACCCGCCGAACGGGCGATTCCCGCCGATGACCGAGTCGGCGCGCAAGGTATCGGCGACCAGTCGCACGCATCGGAGTGAGCACCGGTACGACTCGTACGAGAATCGCAGCCTGTTCGACCGGTGCATCATGGGCTTCAACTCCGGCCCCCCCATGACCTCCGGCTCGTACAACAACAACGTGCACATCCTGCAAACGCCGCGCTACGTGACCATCGTGAACGAGATGGTGCACAACGCGCGCATCATCCCGATTGAGGATGCCGAGGCCGACGGCCGCCCGAAGCCCCCCTTCGTGCAATTCGCCGGTCTCTCACGCGGCCGCTGGGACGGCCAGACGTTCGTGGTCGAGACGACGAACTTCCGTGGCGGGCAGAGTCGCGGGACCGGTCCGAACATGCATCTCGTCGAGCGCTTCACTCGGGTCGATCCCGACACGGTCGCCTACGAGTTCACGGTGACCGATGAGACCGTCTACTCCGCGCCGTACACCGCACTGATGCCGCTCCGGCGAACCGACGGGCCGCTCTTCGAGTACGCCTGCCACGAGGGCAACATCGGGCTCGGAGGCATTCTCGGCGGCGCCCGCAAGTTGGAGTCGGAGGGACGGGAGCTGCGCCGTTAGGAGTCCGTGGTGAAAGTCACGCTGCATTCGACCGGCGCCTCAGCTTCGCGAGCACGACGCGGCCCCGAGGCGACAGCTCGTAACCCGGGTGATGGCTGACGATGAGACCAAGGTTCTTCAACTTCCTCACGTGAGTCTTGAGCCAGTCTCGCTCGCAGCCGATCTTCGCCGCGAGCACCGTGGACACGACGTGCGGATCACGATCAATGATCCGCAACACGGACTGCGTCTAGGACCCGACGGGAGAGCCGGCGTCGAACCGGTCCAAGCGTGCTCGCGTAACGCAACGCGCGGATCGGTCCCCGCGTAGGCCAACTCGATGCGATAGATATCGCCCTCGCGGGATCCGAGCTCCGCCATCAACGTCCTCCGGTTGTCGTAGCCGGCCGCTTCTGCCTCGCGGGCCGAGACGGCGCAGGAGGTCACCTTCCGCACGTCACCGACGGCGAGCACGCCAATGGCGGTCCGCAGACTCCCGCCCTGCTTGACCGTCGGCTTCCGCCAGCGGCGGAACGCGAGGGTGATCTCCCCGGACTTGATGCGTTGGAGAACCGCCGTCCGTATCAGCATCGCCCGAGGATGACTAATTGGTCGGCGAAAGGCGTGCCCAGCGGAGGGCGGCTTTCACTTGCCGCCCCTCGTCGTCCGTGCGCACCGGAGGCCGGAGCGTGAGGTGGGTGTCGGTCAGCTCGTAATAGCGCCGCGCATCGGTCCCGCTGTCGGCGGGGTTCTCGCTCCCGACACGGTGATGGACGAGATATCCCTGGTCACGGGGTCCGGGACAGGTGATACAGCCGGCCACCTCATGCACCGAGAACGGACCGAAGTAACTCCCGTAGCTCTCCGTCGCCATCAGCGCCTCGTCAGCCGTCGGCCGTGCGCCGGCGTACGGCACGCGACCCGGTCGCATGAGGTGCACCGACATGTGTCCCGACGGCGCATACAAGATGTAGGCAGTCTCGTACTGATCGGCATCCAGGGTATAGCCGTCGGTGGTGATCCGTGACACCGACTCGACGCGGTACGCGCCAAAGAGTTGCCGGTGTGTATCCGTCAGCTCGGACGCGGGCAACTCAGGCAGTCGTTCCCAGGTCAGGAACGCCTTCGACCCGTCTTCCCTCGGAGGCGGCTGGAGCGTCAAACTGTTCTCGGTGAAGGTGTAGACGCGCCGGTAATCCGAACCGGCGCCGCTTGGGTTGAGGCTCCCCTCGAGGTGATGGGTGACGACGCCCGCCACCTCGTCCACGGTGAATCGTCCAAAATATGACGTGTAGCTGCCGAGCTGCGCGAGCGCCTCGTCGGCGGTCGGTCCATCCTCCGCATAGGGCACCCGGTCGGGCTGCATGAGCGTCACACCCATATACCCGGCCGCGTCGTAGATGAGGTAGCCGAGACGGTCCGCGGTGGGTGGCGACAGCAGCGCGCCGTCGGCGCTCCGTCGCTCGGTTCGCGCCAGTGACCACGCCCCGACAAACGGGCGCTGGGCGCTCGAGGCCGCGGCGTCCAGGGCTGATGACCCGCTGCTGTCGGCAGGCGGGTTCGACTCACTGCATGCGAATGATGCGACAAGTCCGATGAGCGCGATGGAGCGAATGCCGCGTGCGTAGCGACTGGTCCTGGTCATAGGGCGTAGGAGCGCGGGGCGGCGGACGCTTCAACGAGGTGCTACCTCGTGGGCAATGGTTGCAACACATCATAGATGTGGCTGATTCCGAGGCCCGGTACTGAAGAGGTGCGGTGGCAATTGAAGCAGTTCAAGCTCTGGTGGTAGGTCTCCATCGTCGAATTCGCCAGCTTCAGGGAGCCGATCTGCGTGGTCACACGTACGCACAATATTCCCGAACGAAAGCACAAAAAGGCACGTAGCACAGCAGGCGAAAGCCGCCCCCGTTGAAACGCAGCATCGTGTTCAAATCGAAATACTGACGTATTGAGCCGCCGCGCCTTATTGCCGACCTTTGTCGTGCCAACTCTTTGCCCCGAGGCATTACTGCCGCGACAGCGCCATCAGCGGCTCGACCAAACCAACCCGACCGCTGGCGCCTCATTCAGCTTGGTCAATCATCAGTTTCGTTTAGACATCCATCGCCGCCTCTTGAACGAGACTTGGTCAAGCCAGGCGACCAACCAACATGGTTGAGGCGTGAGGCTACGGGCAACTTCTTTCGTGGCTAGAGTGCCATCCAAGAGGACAATGGTCGGCTGTTTGTAGGTGCCGAACATGAGATCGGCGACTGGGATACCAAAGAATCCCGCCACGTTTAGGTTGCACCGATAGTTCGCGTGATGACCTTGATGAAACCCGTACGCCTTGCGCCACAGTCTTCCGGCTATTCGATTGTTCAGTCTTGTTTTCCACCAGGTCTCGTATGGTTGGTGATGCATAACATGTAACGTTTCGTACAAGAAGAGGGCGATCGCAAGGGCCGTGTATCCACTAATGAGAATTGGGATTTCTGGGAATGAGAATGCGATGGGTGCAAAGAAGGGAGTGAAGGCTGCAAACGTTGGTATCAGGGCCCAGGGGGGAAACGTGGC
Source organism: Vicinamibacterales bacterium (assembly GCA_963662965.1). Classification (GTDB taxonomy): domain Bacteria; phylum Acidobacteriota; class Vicinamibacteria; order Vicinamibacterales; family UBA8438; genus DTWD01. The sequence continues at coordinate 4,805,514 of OY759970.1, forward strand.
CTGATCGTCTTGCGCCACATTACAAATGGGATACTTGCTGTGGGTTCTCTTCGTCGCATCATCAAACCAGATCGCGGTGAGCTTGTGGTGGGTGAGGTGACTCGTGGTCATGTAGCGAAGAAACCTCACGGTCTCAAGATGGAGTAAATAGCGGTGGAAGAAATATTCTCCGAAGCAGATAACGAGATTACAGATGAGGCATGTGAGGAGGATTACCCAGATTCCCGAGGAAACATGTTGGTTCCAGGTCGAGGGGAAGAAATACCGAATACATACGAGTACAACAATCAGTTGCAGGCCGATGAACAACGCGAATGACAGGACCGGGGCCGGTTGTTTGGTTCGGTTCTCGTACGAGAGGTAGTTCAGGTGCGTTAAATCCACCACCGTAACTGTAACTCGGATGACCCCGCGCGCGGGGGGGGAAACTCGACACGGGAAGCACGGCAGTCTGATCTCAGGGGTGCATCCCCGCGCGGGGGGGGGGGGGGGGGGAACCCCTCCTTAATGCGGGTGTAGACGCCGATCCTACCGCTGGCTGACAGGGGATTCAACGCGAGGGCTTACGGCTCACGCGGGTGCGCGGCGTCGCACGAGCGGGCGAGAAGCTGGGCGTCGACGGGATCTTTAGGAGTCATCCTACGCTCAACAATGTCGAGATGTTCACCCGTTTTCCCTCCCGGTCACCGGTCATTCGTGACGCCACTTCTTGGGACGGACCGCTAGCCCCTAAAGAACCGCAATGAGTAGGCTTGAGGGGGGCGTCTGGCGTCGGGGTCGAAGAACGGGCCTTATGTTGACAAGGGGAGTCTAGTAGCGCCTATCGTCCAGCGCATGAACCTGCTGTTGTTGAACCTGCTGTTGTTGCTCGCCGCGGCGTGGTCACTCGCAACGCGCGCGAGATACGGTCACCTGTGGTCCCTCCTCCTGGCGCTGTGTGCGTTCTCGCTTGAAATGCAGGTCGTGACGGTCGTCGCCATCGGCGACTACCGCACGGTCACGGCCATCAACGTTGGCATCTTCCTGCTGACGCAGCTGTTCCCTCGGTGCCGGAGCGCGTTGGTCGCGTCGTGCAGAGACGTCGCGGCGGCCTTCACCGACGCGGCTCATCGGCTGCGAGCGGCCGTAGGTACGGCCCCCCCCTGCTCGGTGCGTCTCATCCTCTGTCTCCTGCCGATCCCGATTCTCCTCATTGGCTTACGCGGAGTGCTGTATCTGCCGGAGTCCGCCGACCCGTATCACCTGATGAAGGTGTTCCAGATCGAGCGGACCGGTTCGTTGGAGTACTTCGACGTGCTGGACCACAAAATCAACGACCTGAGCTTTTTCTACGAGCTGCTCCTTGTCGACCTGAAGGCGATCCCGCTCGTGGGTGAGGCCCTGCTTCGTATCTCGGGCCTCCTGCTCCTCCTCTCCTACCTGGGCCTGATACTGGGACGCCTCGCGAGATCGGAAACCTCGGTCCAGGCACTCTCCCTCTGGGGATGTCTCTTCTTTGTCCCGGTGTTCTACCCGCACTTTCTTCTCATCAAGAACGATTACATCGTGTTTCTGTTCGCGTTCGCGGCATTGGGTTTCATCTACAGCTCCACTCCCGGGACCCCCGTACGACAGTACGTCCTGATGGGCCTCCTGGCTGGGCTGACGCTGTCGCTGAAGTCCACGACATTTCCCATTGTGATTGCGCTAGCACTGTTCCTACCTTATGGGTCCGCACGACGGATCCTACATTCCAGAATCAGCGCCGCGGTCGGCGTCCTGGCAGGGGTCATCAGCGGAGGCCTGGTCTTCACCTGGCTGTCCAATCTCGCCACCTACGGCGACGTCCTGGGTCCCATGCGGTATACGGGGAACCTGGTGTCCTCTCCCAGTGGCAGCGTCGTGTCACTGGGTCGCTTTCTGATGAGCCTCGCCGATCTCGGTCTACTGACGCCGGTGGTCTGGCCCTCACGAGGTGGATGGGGTGGCAACCTCGGCATCCTGTTCCTGGGACTGTTGGCGATACAGGTGTGGCTGGTCGCGTCTCGACAACAATCGGGGCGCCTGTTGGCCTTGTGCCTCACCTGCTTCGTTCCATTCGGCGCGACCTACCCGGACGCGGACCTGGCGCACCGCATGGTGCTGGCCCCGGCATTCCTGCTGATGACAGAGACGGTTCGTCAGGTCATCGCGCGCGCCAGACCGGCCGGAGGCCTGGATCTGTCAAGTCGGATGATCGTTGGCCTCGCGCTCGTGTCCTTTCTCGTCGTCATGCGGATCGGTGCAGGTCACCTGAGACAGATTCAGTATCTGTCTTTTCCCGAGTGGGCGCTAGGGCTCCAGCACACGGTGGGGTCACCGCTTGTGCCAGACCTCTCGACTCGTCCTGCCTGGCGGATGCGCCAGATCAACCGCGAAGCTAGACGGCATACACGCATCGCCAGCGCCGTGCAGGAGAATCGACTTCTGCTGGACGGCACCGATTACGAACAGATCTATCTGACAACAATGGCCCGTGGTGAGCGCGCTCAGCGAGTCTGGAACACCTCACGGTTGGAAACGTTCGACTACTTCATCGTGCATCCACAGCATGTGGCGGATAACGACGCCCTCAGTGCCCGTCTGTCCGCGTGCGACACACAGCCGCTGAGTCAGTCCGTGCACGGACCCGACGACGTCATCGGCATCTCCTGCGCCGAGCCCGGAGACCAATGACCACCGGACGCCGACGTACAGTCAACGCTGACCCTACGGAGACACTATGGCACCGCTTCCGCACCTCGAGGACTTTCGAGCGGTATGGCTGGAAACAACCAAAGACAAGCATTAGCACGGGGGTGAGGGCTTGGAGTTTGGCAGGTGCTTGTGGTCGCCCGTTCGGAACAAAAGGAATGCACTGAGTTACAGGCTGATGAAGGAACCTAGGATAGGGGACCTCGTCTTGCACAATTACGAATGCACCCCGACAGATGCCTCAATAGCGGAGGCAACGACAGAGCGCCTCGACGAGTTGGTAGCGGAACTCACCGCCGCCACGAGCGAACACAAAGGCGTACGGGAGATGATTGCCACGCTTCGTCGAGCGGCACAACGCGCGTCCGAGTTTTTGTTGGTGACGGACGGGGTGGGAGTAGACGACGAATGATGGCGTGAGCTGGAGCGTATTGCAGCTCCTAGGCCGGTTCCTGGTGACGCCTCGCCCCCCATTGCGACGCCGCGCACGCGCAGTGAGCCGCATTGAACCCCCTGCCCGCCAGCGGTAGGACCGGGATCTACACCCGTAGGGTTGTGGTCGAAGCTAGCCGATGGCGAGTGCCCTGGCGAGCGAATTATAGAAAATCCGCATAGGCCGGGAGCGTGGTGAGCCGAGTGTCTTCGACCGCACCGCCGACTGTGAAGTGGTACAGGTCCTGATAGGTGGTGTCCTCAAGGCCAAGGATTTCATGCATCGCATCGTCGAAATAACAACCGATTCCGGTGCTCCGGAGCCCGGCGGCTTCGGCTTCCAGATAGAGCACCTGACCGACCGCGCCTGCCTCCCAGAACAGACGGGGGTAGAACCAGGCGCCGTAGTGATTCAGCGGACGCTCAAACTCCGCCACCATCCCGAGACTGAAACACCCGTCACTTGCGATGTCTTGGGTGCAAGAGACCGCCTGCGCGGTGCGCCTCGTATCTGATTGACTGAGACACCATAGGTCGACTTCTTCAGGGCAGCCAGGAGCGCGTACCCACGACGCGCCGCGAGTACAGGCCGCCTCGAGCCCAGACCGCTGTGTTTTGTCGCGTACTAACATGTATAACCCAGGGGGGAGGCCGTCTACGCGGTGCACGAAGATCGCCAGGTGGATGTACGGGGTCCAAGGTAGCGTGCTAAAGGGGACCTGGTCGTGGCTAGCGACCGTTCTGTGGAGCATGCGATAGAACAGGTCTCGGTCTATTTTGGTCTGCCCATCCATCGCTACCGCGCTCCGCCGCTGACGGATGACGGACCGGAGCGGGACGGGGCGAGTCGGCAATAAACCAGGTGGTCCAGACTCTTGCGTGCGTGTGCTCGGACTTGGCCCGCGGGGTTTCCGGGCTGCGGTCGCCGGCGCGTCCATACCCCAGTCCAGATGATTCGGACTGAGGACGTTGGGCGTGCCAAGCCATTCCAGTTTCGCGAAGTGCTGCACCGGGTCCTCGGGCAGGGTGCGCACGGTGATCCCCCTCACGCCAGGGCCTACGGCGATCAGCACATCCGGCTCCTCCGGTTCGGCGGCATTCTTCCGTTCGGTGCCGAGGAGGCGCGCCAGTTCAGCCGTGCCCAGGTCATCCATCAATCTCGTTTGCCACCCCAGTCCAGCAGCGGCGATAGCGACCGCGGCGACTGCGTGCCCGAGGTCATGCTGGCAATAGCGATAGGCGCGTTGGCCGTATTTCCACGCTTCTCGCCAGTGGACGGAGGTAAACGCGACGAAGATTGTTTCGGGCGGACATTCCTGGCATAGCGCCTCCCATAACCTCAGGCCAACCTTCGCCCTAACCTCGAGCGCATGTTCCTTGGGCGCATAGTGGCAGACAACAGGAACCGCGCTGAGACCATCCACCGGACCACAGAGCAGGTAGCCCTCTGTCGGGTGTAGGTTGCCGCTCGACGGGTTGACCCGGAGCGCCCATCGAGAACCACTCGTACTCTTCCAAGCCGAGATCGCCAGGCTGTCGAAGAAGAGTTGTGAGATACCCCGCCGGTTCAGCAGAACCGGTGAATGTCGCCCCTCGACAAACGCCTCATCGTACCGTGGCTCCCCCGTCGGTGGGATCTTGTCCAGCCCGATCAGGGGCGCACCGTCGTAGCGGCGAAACGGGTCCGGCTGGGTGTCCCAGTCCAGGTGGCCCGGTCCGGGCGCGAAGCGATGGACGTGATGCTTGGTAACTTGGTGATATCGGCGGACCGTTTCTAGCTTTTCCTTCGAGGTCTGTGGCATCTTGCCTCCTCAGACCGGTTCAGTCTTGGTCACGTAGAGTTGCTGAGTGGGATACGCAAACTCAATCTCGGCCTTCTGGAATTCCTCCATGAGCCGAAAATTGATGGACTGCTGCACATCCATGTATGTGTTGTAATCGGGGCGGAGCACAATTAGGACGACTTCGTAGATGAGCGCGAAGTCCCCGAAGCTTTTGAAGTGTGCCCGGTCAAATCTGGCGTTCTCGTGTTCTTCGACGACCCGTCTGATCATCTGGGGGAGCGCCTTCACCTTCTCGATGGAGGTTTGGTAAATGACTCCGATACTGAAGACGATCCGCCGTTCCTGCATTCGCTTGTAGTTTTTGATCCGGCTGCTGGTCAGGTCAGTGTTGGAAAAGATCAACTGCTCGCCGCCGAGGCTGCGAATGCGGGTCGTCTTGAACCCCACGTGTTCCACGGTGCCGAGTAGATCGCCCACGATGATGAAGTCCCCGACCTGGAACGGCTTGTCCATGAAGATGGCGAACGAGCTGAACGCGTCCCCCAGCACAGCCTGAGCGGCCAGGGCGATGGCCACCCCACCGATGCCGAGGCTCGCAACGAACGCGGTGATGTTGACCCCAAGGTTATCGAAGATAAACAAGAGTGTCGCCGCCCAGATCATGATCCGGACAACCCAGGTCATGTTCTTGAGCATCCCGGCGCTCGTCGGGTCTTCCGTCACGGTCCGCTCAGTCCATTTACGGATACCGTAGCAGGCGGTTTCTTGGAGGATCTGCGCGACCTTGATGGCGAGAATGACGACGAAGAGGCCGTATAGCAGGCGGCTGAGGTTTCCTGGCAGGCTCAATGACAGGGTGCCGAAGTAGAGCGCGGTGAACAGATACACGAACGGTCCGACGAAGCGCCGAAGCAGATCGTGAAGCAGGTCGTCAAAGTCGTTCGTCGTGGCCTCAGTGAGGGTCTTCAAGTGGCGCAGGACGAGCCTCTTGGCGATCGGCATGCCGACGGACACGCCGAGAAAGACCGCGGCGGAGACCAGGTAGTCTTGAAACGTGTTCCCCAGAAACTGGCTGTTCAGTAGTTGCTGTAGTGACTGATTGTCCATGTCTGCCTTTCGTATTCGGATCGTCTGGCAAAAGTGCGATAGGTCTTCCCTTGGTCAAGACGATCATGCAGCGAGCCTGTGGTAGCTGTTGCAAACTGCCCTCTGTGTTTTCCAAGGCGCGGGCTGAAGCCTCCAATCCTCCATTCGTCCCCCAACAGCGACTTCGCGGCCGACGCAGCCGGTGCGGCACGAGTTACATTCACCTTCTTGAGAAGGCTCTAGAGACATTGTCAAGAGTTGTGGATCAGCGGCCCGCGTGATCAGGCGGCCTCCTTCCGATCCTCTTCGTCGTTCCGTTCCTTCTGCACCCCGTCGATGAAGACGACGCCGGCACGAACCAGCGGCAGGAGGTGGGCGCCGTTGAGGCGCCGCCACCAACGCTGCGCCATGTCGAGCAGCTTGTAGGCCATCATCAGGCCCTCCGTACGGTGTCGGCACGCGATAGGATGACACCAATCTCGGCTCCAACAGACACCATGGCCTGGTGAGGAGACTCGTGATGCGACAGAAGCGACGTCTCGAACAGTTGGCCGTCTCGGTCGGCGCGATGCTTGTGCCGCTGGGTGCGGGCGCCTGTGGCGAGCGGGCCGCCGTCAATCCCGGGGAGCTTCGCGTCGAGACCGTCCCCACGACACCACACCTGATCAGTGGGGGTGACGCCTTGGTGCCAATCGAATCGATCTTCCGTGGGTCGCTCCCTGGTGTCTCGGTCTCAGTCAACGGTGTGGACATGACCGAGCGGTTCCATCCGGTCCCGGCGGACTGGCTCGGACGGGAGTCGGACGCGCTGCTCGGGTTGGTGACGGGTTGGCAGTCGGAGACAACACTGTGGTCGTCGGGCATGCGGGTACGCCGATCTCGTCGATCACAGTGACCAACTATCCCGTCGCGGGACCGATCTTCTCCGGCGAGCACCTCCAACCTTCTATCTGTCTCGAGGACCTCGACGTCGCGACGGACGGAGGAGAGCGAAAACGGGAAGATCGAGGTGTTGGCGCTACGCGGTGAGATGAATTGCACACGGAAGACCGGTGATGACCCTGGCTCGCTTGGCCAAGGCGAAGGCCTAGTGAACCCTTACCTCATGGAAGGTCGCAAAATGAAACTCTCCCGAATGTCCGGCGGCTCTCTCGGACTGGAGCCGCACGAACGTGTCAACGTCCTTCTCATCGCCCACGCCTGAGACGCCGCGCACCCGCCTGACTCACCCCCTCTCCGTTGAATCGCCGGTCTTTGAGAGTTAGGATGCTGTCTATGGGTGGACACTTAGGACGGAAGGTCAAGCCCGCTCGACCCGCGGCTCGTTCGGCCAAGACCGTCAAGAGAGGTGGACCCCAAAATTCGGACAGGTTGCTAAGGTGGATTCCGACCTCAGAATGGAGAGATCGGAATCATGCAGAAACGGAAAAAATACCCCGCTGAGCTGAAGGCCCGCGTGGCACTGCAGGCGCTTCGCGGCGAGCAGACGATGGCGGAGCTGTCGTCGCGCTACAAGATCCACCCGAACCTGATCGCGAACTGGAAGAAGAAAGCCCAGGAGGCGCTTGTGGACGTCTTCTCGGACCACCAGCAGCGCCGAGAGGCGTCTCGCGATGCGGAGATTCAGGAGCTGCGAGCGACGGTCGGCGAGCTCGTCATCGAGAAGGATTTTTTGTCCAAGGCCTTCGGCCGTTGAGTCACGGTCGAAGGCGAATGCTGATCGACTCGAACCACTCCGAACTGAGCATCTCGCGACAGTGTGGCTTGGTGTCGATCTCGCGCTCGACGTTCTACGACGATGGTCTCGGGGAGAGTGAGTTGACTCTCGAGCTCATGCGCCGGATCGACGAGCAATTTCTGGAAACCCCGTTCTACGGATCGCGGCAGAGGGCGCGTTGGCTGCGCCGGGAGGGCTTCGCCGTCAGTCGGAAGCGGGTGCGTCGTCTGATGCGAAAGATGGGCCTCCAGGCGCTGTACCAGCGCCCGAGCACGTCGGTTCCGCACCCGGAGCACCGGGTCTACCCCTATTTGCTGCGCGACCGAGCGGTCGAACGTGCGAACGAGGCCTGGTGCGCCGACGTGACGTACATTCCGCTGCACCGCGGCTTCCTGTACCTGGTCGCGATCCAGGATTGGGCCAGCCGGAAGGTGCTGTCGTGGCGCTTGTCCAACACGATGGATGCCTCGTTCTGTGTGGAGGCCCTCGCGGAAGCCCTCGCGCAGTACGGACCGCCAGCGATCTTCAACACCGACCAAGGCAGCCAGTTCACCAGCCTGGAGTTCACTCAGACGCTCAAAGACGCAGGCGTGCAGATCTCGATGGACGGCAAGGGCCGCTGGATGGACAACGTCTTCATCGAGCGGCTGTGGCGCTCGCTCACGTACGAGTGCGTCTACCTGCACGACTTCGAGGTTGGCTCCGAGGCGCGGGCCAGCATCGGCCGGTGGATCGACTTCTACAATGCCGAGCGACCGCACTCGTCGCTCGATGATCGCACGCCTGATGAGGCGTACTCGGATTTGGGAGGTGCGCCGACCTCGTCGCTGCGCTCCTCGTCAGCGCAGTCGGAAGCGGCTTAGAAACATGAACCTGGAATCCACCTTAACTTGGCCGCTGAGCTGTCCAAAGGATGGGGTCCACCTCTAAGCGTCCGGCAATCACCGACACGTTGGAACAAATCATGAAGAGGCTAAAAGCCACCCGTGGGAACACCGTTGATGATGTTGATGATTTACCAAACTCGTTACCGCTCGACAGAACGGTTGCGATATGTTTGGTTCCGGTAAGACACGGCGAACTAAACGATGAAAACCTTGCAACGTCTAGACCGCAAGCTGAAGTAGAAGAATACTGGAGCCAGCCCGCAGAGTCGATGCGGATCGTGGGTATCTTGCCAAGTGATGAACAGGCGGAGGAAGCAAGAAAGACACTTAGAGCAGGTGCAAACGAGGATGAGGTGATTAACGATTTCCTGATTGAGATTGGAACGCCAAAGATGACACGTAACTGGTCCCACCAGTTAAAACACGCAGATCGGATAACTACAGGAAGTGGCGTCCCCAAGGGGAATCGCACTTATGTGGACGCCAATACTCCAAGGAAAAGCGTGGGTGGCGGCGTGAACCTGGCGGGTAATCGCTAACTCCCGTTTTCGTTGAACCGCTACTTTTGTAGCGGCTACAAAAAGAGGAAGCGCAGACATTACGGGACCGGCAATGTGTCGCCCAGACAAGGAGCTTGGTAGGGGACATCGCCTTCGAGGCCACTCGTGCGCATCCTTTACTTTTTCCACTGCGGACGTCCAGTGTCGTTGAGACCAGAAAGGCCAAGGCGACTTATGGCTGGGCCGGTGCGCGCGCGCGTGCGATCCAAGACGTAACTGCCGGTCAGACACTGATGTCCAAAAGTACAGCCGCCAACGAGGAAGTTCCCTTGAGTTCGCCGGGCATCGCGGCGGTCCTTCCGTTCTTGTACATCGCATGGGCCGATGGTCTCCTAACGCCGACGCAGATCGAAGAGATCAGAATGCACATCAAGGAGCAACGTTGGTTGACTGGGGAGGAACGGAGGAGGCTTGATGGCTGGCTAGACCCTCAAAACCCACCGGACGCGACCACCTACTATGGCTGGGTTCAGAGAATCAAGGAGTCAGCGCGCAAGATCCCGCATGCGGCACAGAAGTCCCTAGCTGAGCTTGGGATTGAAATGGCTAGTCTGGCGACTGTGGCCGGACCCACTGAAGAAGCCAAGCGCGCACTTGCCGAGATCGAGGACGCTCTGGGTATTGTTGGATGTGAGGCCGTACGAGAATTGGTCGGAGAGCGGCCGCGTCCTAGAGATCCTGAAGACAAAGCCAGCGACGAAGCGGTCATACAGGTCGATGTGGGCGAGCTCAAGAACACGCTCGATGGGCACCTCGCGCCACTTCGCGACCGCATTCGGACCTTACTTTGCGACCCTTCGTTCACTTACCCCAAGACCGAGACGCAAACGGACGAGATGCGGGAAATCGTGCTCGGCTGGATGCAACTTCTTGCCGAGCAGGGTATCGGCGCGCTGGCCTTCCCAAAGTACGCGGGAGGGCACAACGACATCGAGCAGTTCATTGCAGCCTTCGAAACGATTGCCTTCCACGACCTCAGCCTTACGATTAAGTTCGGGGTGCAGTTCGGGTTGTTTGGAGGCAGTATCCAAGCACTAGGTTCGGAGGAGCAGAAGCGGAAGTATCTCAGAGATGCCGGGTCGCTTGCCCTGCCGGGATGCTTTGCCATGACCGAGATGGGGCACGGTTCAAACGTCCGCGATGTGCAAACGACAGCGACCTACGACGCGGATGCGCATGCGTTTCTACTCCACACACCGACTAACCGTGACCACAAGGAGTGGATCGGAAACGCGGCGAAGCATGCCCGGATGGCGACGGTATTTGCCCAGCTCATTGTCGGCGGGCAAAGCCGTGGCGTCCACGCTTTCCTCGTCCTCATCCGTGATGAGTCAGGCCGCGCGATACCCGGTGTTCGGATCGGCGACAGTGGTCATAAGTTGGGTCTCAATGGTGTGGACAACGGCCGTATCTGGTTCGACAACCTTCGTGTTCCGCGCGAGAACCTGCTGGCTCGGTTTGCGCAGGTGTCAGAGGAGGGGACCTATTCAAGCGCAATTCCCTCGTCGTCACGGCGATTCTTCACAATGCTCGGCACGCTCGTCGGCGGCCGAATCGCTGTGGCCTCAGGTGGGCTCAGTGCAGCGAAGAGTGCCCTCACGATAGCCGTGCGGTATGGAGCCAGGCGCCTGCAGTTTGGCCCGAAGAACCGAGCCGAAGTGCCTGTGCTCGACTACCTTTCGCACCAGCGGCGGCTCTTGCCGCACGTGGCTACCTGCTACGGGCTGAACTTTGTACTCCACGATCTAGCACAGCGGTATGGTCAGGCGCGGGAGGGTGCCAATGTACGGGAAATCGAAGCGGAGGCCGCTGCGCTGAAAGCAATGAGCACGTCCCACGCCACGCGCTCCATTCAGGAGGCTCGCGAAGCTTGTGGCGGTGAGGGCTACCGCGCGGAGAATCGCTTCGCTTTCCTCAAGGCTGATTCCGATATCTTTACGACCTTCGAGGGTGACAACACCGTCCTCCTCCTCCAGGTAGCAAAGAGCCTGCTGTCAGGTTACCAGCAAGAGTTTTCTAGTCTGGATTTCTTTGGGCTTCTCGGGAAGCTAGCTGAGCGCGTTGACGTGAGAGTGGGTGAGATGAACCCGATCCGACGACACCAAAATGACAGCCGCCACCTTCTTGATCCCGGCGTCCACGCAGAGCTCTTTCGTGACCGCGAGCGCGATCTCCTGATCTCCGCTACACGCCGGCTGGTGGGCCGTCTTGAAGGTGGAATGGATTCTTTCACGGCCTTCATTGAAGTGCAGGATCACCTCGTTACACTGGCCAACGCCTATGCACAGCGACTCGTCCTCAAGTCTTTCCAGGCAGCCGTCGAGTCGGCAACAGAGAGCGAAGCAAAGGGACTACTCGGCAAAGTCTGCGCGCTGTATGCGTTGTGGCACCTTGAGCAGGACCGGGGTTGGTTTCTCGAACAGCACTACATCGATGCGACCAAGGCCAAGGCCATCCGAACTGAGGTCAACGCGTTGCTCGGTCAACTGCGTCCCAATGCCGTATCACTCGTCGACGGGTTCGGAATTCCTGACCAGTTACTGGCTGCACCCATCGCAGTGCATACACACGGCACGTGACGACGAGCGGTTGGGTTCACCTCTCTCGCCGTTCGTCGTCGTGGTCGGAGACAGTTGATGACCAGACGCTACACACACCTCATCGCGGTCTCCATTCTCGCAACGGCGTTCAGTGCGCCGATCTCCGCGCAGCAGGAAACGGTCGCCGAGGTGCGGGCGAAGGCCGAGCAAGGGGATGCCAGCGCGCAGGGCAACCTCGGGTTCATGTACGCCAACGGCCGCGGCGTCCCACAGGATGATGTGACCGCTCGCATGTGGTTCAATCTCGCTGCGTCACGGTCAACGGTGATCTTCGGGACCGAGCAGTCCAAGCCCGCGACCTAGTCGCGGAATTGTTGAACGCAAGTCAACGAGCCGAAGTCCAACGCCTCACCCGCAAGTGCGACGCCGCGCACCCGCGTGAGCCGCATTGCGCCCCCTGCCAGCCAGCGGTAGGATCGACTGTACATCCCGTCACACACAGGAGCGCCGCATGAAGCCGCTCGTTGCCGCCGACGCTCGCCCTGCCGCGCCCGCGGCGAGGCCCAGCTCCGCGGACACGTCGAGCTCGTGCAATGCCACTACAACTTCCTGCGACCGCACCGAGCCTTGCGGTTCGGCAACGAGACGCGGACGCCGGCGATGCAGGCCGCATTGGCGGCCGCTTGATCCACAGCGAACGGCGCAAGCATCCCGCGCGGCCTACGCGAGCGCGCGCTCGAACAGGGCGAGCATCCGGCTCCAGGCTCGCTCCGCCAGCGCTTCGTCGTAGACGGTCGCATCGGGCGGGCACCAGCCGTGCAGCGCCTCGTATACCTCGATCTCCGCCGGGAGTCCGGCCTCGGAGAACGCCTCTCGGAGCACGTCCTTCGCCTCCGGCTGATTCTCGTCGTCGTTCTCGGCGATCGCGAACAAATAGTGCGCCTTCATCTGCGGCACGAGCAGATGCGGGCTATCGGGTTGATCGGTCACGAGCCCTCCCCCGTGAAACGACGCCGCGGCACCGATCCTGTCTGGCAGCGAGGCGGCCGTGCGCATGGTGAACGGCCCGCCCATGCAATAACCCATCGTTCCCATCTTCCGGTTGCTATCGACCGATGCCTGGCTATCGAGGAAGCTGACGAACGCCTTCGCATCGGCGACCTGGGTCTCTGCGTTCAGGGTCTCCATCAGCGGCCGAATGACGTCTGCCACCTCGGCGAAGTTCGTCGTATTGACAACCGGCGCCCGTTGCGACCGGTAATACGGGTTGACTACGAGCACCGAGTACCCCGACTCGGCCAGGCGCTTGGCCATCTGTCGCTTGGCCGGCCGCAAGCCAAACGCGTCTGGCCAGATCAACACGCCAGGGTGCGCCCCGCTCGACGGATGCACGAAGTAGCTATCGGCCGTCCCGTCGGGGGTCGTCACATCGAGGTCAGACTCGGTGACCGCCTGCGCGTTCGCGACCCGTGGGAGTAGCATCGCGAGCCCTGCTCCCGCCGACACGGCGCCAAACTCCCGTCTGGTCAGCTTGTTCGCGCGCAGGTGCTTCTCGTTGTCGGCAGTGGTTCGCTCATCGCACATGGGAGACTCCTAGATGTTGAGGTGCGCTCGACGCGCTTTTGGGTTTGTCGTGAGTTTCATTGTGCACCCGTTGTGTGCTCAGTGACTAGAGTGGGCCCATGAATACAGTCCGAGACAGAGGTGGACCCCATCCTTTGGACAGCTCAGCGGCCAAGTTAAGGTGGATTCCAGGTTCATGTTTCTAAGCCGCTTCCGACTGCGCTGACGAGGAGCGCAGCGACGAGGTCGGCGCACCTCCCAAATCCGAGTACGCCTCATCAGGCGTGCGATCATCGAGCGACGAGTGCGGTCGCTCGGCATTGTAGAAGTCGATCCACCGGCCGATGCTGGCCCGCGCCTCGGAGCCAACCTCGCAGTCGTGCAGGTAGACGCACTCGTACTTGAGCGAGCGCCACAGCCGCTCGATGAAGACGTTGTCCATCCAACGGCCCTTGCCGTCCATCGAGATCTGCACGCCTGCGTCTTTGAGCGTCTGAGTGAACTCCAGGCTGGTGAACTGGCTGCCTTGGTCGGTGTTGAAGATCGCTGGCGGTCCGTACTGCGCGAGGGCTTCCGCGAGGGCCTCCACACAGAACGAGGCATCCATCGTGTTGGACAAGCGCCACGACAGCACCTTCCGGCTGGCCCAATCCTGGATCGCGACCAGGTACAGGAAGCCGCGGTGCAGCGGAATGTACGTCACGTCGGCGCACCAGGCCTCGTTCGCACGTTCGACCGCTCGGTCGCGCAGCAAATAGGGGTAGACCCGGTGCTCCGGGTGCGGAACCGACGTGCTCGGGCGCTGGTACAGCGCCTGGAGGCCCATCTTTCGCATCAGACGACGCACCCGCTTCCGACTGACGGCGAAGCCCTCCCGGCGCAGCCAACGCGCCCTCTGCCGCGATCCGTAGAACGGGGTTTCCAGAAATTGCTCGTCGATCCGGCGCATGAGCTCGAGAGTCAACTCACTCTCCCCGAGACCATCGTCGTAGAACGTCGAGCGCGAGATCGACACCAAGCCACACTGTCGCGAGATGCTCAGTTCGGAGTGGTTCGAGTCGATCAGCATTCGCCTTCGACCGTGACTCAACGGCCGAAGGCCTTGGACAAAAAATCCTTCTCGATGACGAGCTCGCCGACCGTCGCTCGCAGCTCCTGAATCTCCGCATCGCGAGACGCCTCTCGGCGCTGCTGGTGGTCCGAGAAGACGTCCACAAGCGCCTCCTGGGCTTTCTTCTTCCAGTTCGCGATCAGGTTCGGGTGGATCTTGTAGCGCGACGACAGCTCCGCCATCGTCTGCTCGCCGCGAAGCGCCTGCAGTGCCACGCGGGCCTTCAGCTCAGCGGGGTATTTTTTCCGTTTCTGCATGATTCCGATCTCTCCATTCTGAGGTCGGAATCCACCTTAGCAACCTGTCCGAATTTCGGGGTCCACCTCTGTCCTTCAGCGTCAACACTGATGTGTTTGATTTCTCGTCGGTGCTCCCCACTCTTGCGCCACGTCCCCCCACCACTGAACGGCACAGTCGCTCCACCCGGACGGAGCGCTTGCCCCCTCACCGTCACCGGCCCCGTCTCGCCCGCCGCGTCTACCGCTGGCCCAAAGGCCACCGTGCCGAACACCATGCCGAACGACCCGACGTTCGCCTCGACGTTTACCTCGCTACCTGTGTCACGTATCGTCACGGACGTGATCTTGCCACTGAACTCCGCCTGCTTCTCCCCGATCGCGCTCATTACTGGCCTCCTGTCAGTTGGCCTTAGTGTCCGCGCAGGAATAACTCCCCATTTTCAACAGCGGGGTTGGAGCGTGTAGTTCCAGGCGGGCAGGGGTTCGAGCTCCTCCAGAGCCAGCGTGTTCATGTCTGCCGCCGCGATCTTGATGCCCTTCACATAGGATCGGCGAACCAGGTGAGCACGAACGCGGAGTCCGGTTGAGGTGCGCGTCGTTCGGAGGTAGTTGAGAATCGTGTCATAGCTGTCGAGCGGCTTGCCAGCCCAGTTCTTGCTCACCTCGCTGAACAGTCGATGCTCGATCGGGTTCCACTTCGAGGCTCCCGGCGGGTAGTGAGCGACGGTGATCGACAGGCCATGTCGGTCGCAGAGGCTGCGCTGGAGCCCGAACTTCCAAGCGCGGCATCTGGCGCCGTTGCTTCCTCCGCCATCGGCGAGGATCGCCAGTTCGCGGGACCCGGGGTAGCGCGTCGCGCCTTCGGTGCGCCACCACTGCTCGATGGCGTCCACGGCGAACGACGGGGTGTCGTAGGTCGTGCCGACGAACATCGTGCCGCGATTGGCCTGCAGGTCATAGATGCCGTAGGGAATCGCGATCCCCTCGGCCTCGGACCGGAAGTCGTGGTCGTTGACAACCACGGGCGCACGATTCCAGGCGACGCCCGCGTTCTTGAAGTGGCCAACCAGTTCTTTCTTCTTGGTATCCACGCTGATGATCGGCGCCGCGTCAGTGACGAAACGCTCCCGAAGCGAGGCGATTTGCTCGAATTGCTCATTCCGCCGTGCCGGCGAGCCAGTGGAGCGTTTCTTCTGATTGACGCGCAAGGAGAACCCCAACTGCGTGAGCAGCCTGGCCACGGTGCGTGGGCCCACGCTGATGCCAAGCGACTGCAGCTCGGCGGCGATCTTCTCGGTGGTCCTTCGGGTCCATTTCAACCCGGACATGGGGTCGCCCGCCGTCTCGTGCGTCATCAGCTCGTCGATGCGCGCGATGACCGCTGGCGTTTTTTTTCCACCGGTCGGCGTCCGGCGCCAGCCCGGCGGACACGCTCGACAGTCACATCGCGGTCCAGGAGGTGGTGCCGCCCGCGGGCCACGGTCCCCGCGTCCAGCCCCAGCAGGTCGGCGATCGCCTGGTCGCCTCCGTGGCCCATCTTGAGCGACTCCAGGCCGGCGTACAGGCGTCGCTGTTGCTCATCGAGCAGGCTGAAAAACAGCACAATCGATGCCTTGAGCTCATCGGGGAGGACATCGACGTGCGGCAGCCGCCCCCCGAGTGGGGTCGCCGCGTCACGGACCCGGCGCGCGGTGAGCTGAGCGTCCCTCGTGGCGGTATCGGGGGAACAGTACAGATAGCGCCCGGCGAAGGACGCACGCGCCAGCTTCTGCTGACGGACCAGCCTCAGCAACGCCCCCTTCACCTCCACGTTGAGGACCCCCTCGAGCTCGGCCACGAAAAATCCGGCGTCGGCCTCCTGGACCAGCGCTTCCGCGGTGGCCAGCAATGTCCCGCGCCGCGAAAACCACACCGAGCGATACGACCACAGGCCCCACGCATCGTACTGGGGGATATCGGCCAACGTGTAATATCGCCCGCGGTGGGAGTAGCTGGTCTGATAGGACAGCTCCGCCAGCTTCCGGAAGATCGTGATGTCCGCTGCGCTCCCCAGGACGTCTTTCAGCTCGGTCATCGTGGCGATCTTCTGCTTCCGCAACAACGTGGTGAGGTCCCGCGCGCGATAGTGTTCGGTTCGCATAATGATAGAGTAACACCTGCAAAGGAGATACTCTATCATTACCTTGCTACCTCGCCGCGGGTGGCCATCGGTGCTACAGGCTGCAATTTCAGGGTCGAGAGGGCCGGCGGACTCAACTCGGTGGAAACCCGTCAGCTAGAATTCCGCCAACAACACTGGAGTTATTTCTGCGCGAACCCTTAGTCCAAGTGACACACCGTTCCTGCGGTGAATACGCTGGGAGTAATTTCATGGTTTCGCACACGCCTGAGCCTCAGAATACCCCTATCCCCGTTGAACGGCCCAACGCGCCGCGGTAGGCTAGACATCTCGCCGCTCGTCGTCGTGGTCGGAGCAAGCCGATGACCAGACGCTACACACACCTCATCACGGTCTCCATTCTCGCAACGGCGTTCAGGGCGCCGATCTCCGCGCAGCCGGCGACGGATGCCGAGGCGCAGTGCAACCTCGGGGTGCGGTAGGCCACCTCGATCACTGGGCTTGATTCGGCGTCGACGTCGTTGTCGTCGATTGCCCTACAGGTCGCGTGTGCAGCCGCGCGTGCATCGGCCGGTCTGAAAGCCGGAGCGGCTCAGGGCAGCGTGAAGACGAACAACATATTGCCGCGGCCCGGCTGCTGGATCTCGGGCGTCAGTCCCCGGAAGTTGATGCCGCCGCCGGCGGCGATGGCGATGTACTGCACCCCGTCGTGCATGTAGGAGACCGGAAATCCGCCCGCGCTCGAGTTGAGAATCTGCTCCCACAGGACGTCGCCGGTCCGGGCGTCGAAGGCCCGGAAGCGCCTGGCGTCGTCGGTCACGAATACCAGCCCGCCACCAGTGGTCAGCACGGAGCCGCCGATGCCGGCGCGCTGCCGATACACCCACAGCGGCTCGCCCGTGGCCAAGTCCATGGCCGTAAACTGGCCGATCTGCCCGTCGATGTCCGGGGCCGGCTCCTGCGCGATCCGTGCCGAGCCGTGGTGGTAGCCGGGCCGGTCCCGGAACTCGTTGAGCGTCAGGTTCATGCAGACGTTGTTGGTCGGCGCATACAACGCATTCGTCCCCGGGTGGTAGCCAGTCGCTTGCCAGTTGATACCGCCCAACGCACTCGGGCAGACGAAGACCGGCTCGCCGACCTTCGGAAACTTGAGCGACGAGTTCAGGATGACGCGGCGGCTCTCGGCGTCGATGTCCACTACGACGTTCTGGTGGTTGGTGGGCTGGGCCCAGAGAAAGGCCCCGGTGGCGGCATCCAGCGCCCAGACGATACCGGTCTTGCCGGGAATGCCGGTTACGATCTTGCGCCGGCCGCCAGGCGTGATCGCGTTGTTCTTCCACTCGACGGCGCCCGGCGAAACCTCGGTCTCCACGACCAGCCGCGCGAAAGGATGATCGAGGTCCCACTCGTCATTAGCGATGTGCTGGAAGTACCAGACGATGTCGCCGGTGTCGGCGTCCAGGGCGAGCGTCGAATTGGTGTAGAGGACGTCGCCATCTCCGCTGCCGCGCTGCACCGAGCCCCACGGAATTGGCACCCCGACGCCGGTGTAGACCAGGTTCAGGTCCGGGGCGTAGCTGGGTGAGTTCCAGGCCGAGCCGCCCCGCCGTTGCTCGTCGGGGATGTCGCCCCAGCTGTCATAGCCGAACTCGCCCTTGCCGGGAATCGTGTAGGTGCGCCACACCTCTTCGCCCATCTCGACGTCGTGGGCCGAGACCCAGCAGCGGGTGTTGAGGTAATAGCAGCCAGACATGCCGGCGACGACACGCCCCTTGATCACCATCGGGCCACCGGAATAGTGCTGGCCGATCATCCAATCGCCGACCTGCACATCCCACTCAACCTCACCCGTCCGGGCGTTCAAGGCCACCAGATGAGCGTCGTGGGTGGCGATAAACAGCTTTTCCTGGTAGAGCGCGCCGTTGCGGTTGACGCAGGCCAGATTGGCCCGGTGCTCCACCTGCTCCCGGCGATACTGCCAGATGCGCGAGCCGTCGCGCACGTCGAGCGCCTCGACGAAGTCGCACGCCTGCACCAAAAACATCATCCCGTCGTGCACGAGCGGCGTCGTCTCCTGCCGGCCTTCCCCCATGGTCCAGGCCCACGCGAGACGCAGGCTTCCCACGTTGGAGGTGTTGATCTGATCCAGCGGGCTGTGCCCCCAGTGGCCGTACGTGCGCCGCCACATCGGCCAGTCGCCCGGGGGCGGGT
This sequence comes from Vicinamibacterales bacterium, assembly GCA_963662965.1. Classification (GTDB taxonomy): domain Bacteria; phylum Acidobacteriota; class Vicinamibacteria; order Vicinamibacterales; family UBA8438; genus DTWD01. The sequence goes on from OY759970.1 coordinate 4,824,475, forward strand.
CCACGAGCATCTCGTCGGTCACCGGTGTGTAGCTGTCGGCAACCGACTGCGCCGAGGCGGACGCACCGACGAGCAGGAGACAGGCCAGCAGGAAACCAGGGACGGGTTGGGACACCATTCGCATCTATGTCTACCTCAAGGGACGTTCACCGTCAGACCGACAGCGGTGAAATTCAACAGCAGCGCGCTCGCGCGTGCTCACCGGCTCAACGTGACCATGCCGTCTACGCAACGTTCTTCTTCGCGATCCCCGTCGCGAGGGCGATCATCGATGCGATGTCCGACAGGTTCGAGGGAACCACGAACGTGTTGCCAGTCTTCGCGAGCCGACCGAATTCCTCGATGTATTGCTCGGCGATTCTCAGCTGCATGGCCTTGTCCCCCCCAGCGGTCTCCAGCGCGATCGCCACCCTGCGGAGGCCCTCCGCGGTCGCAGTGGACACGCTGAGAATAGCCTCGGCCTCCCCCTCCGCCTCGTTGATCTTCTGCTGCTTGGCGGCCTCCGACTCCTTGATGACCTGCTGCTTGCCACCCTCGGCCTCGTTAATCTTAGCGTCCCGCTCACCCTCGGACGTGAGGATCACCGCCCGCTTCTCCCGCTCTGCGCGCATCTGCTTCTCCATGGCCGAGAGCACGTCCTGCGGTGGATTGATGTTCTTGATCTCGTAGCGAAGAACCTTAACGCCCCAAGGGTCGGAAGCCTTGTCGAGCTCCATGACCACCGAGGTGTTGATCGTGCCGCGCTCCTCAAACGTGCGATCGAGGTCGATTTTTCCGATCTCGCTCCGCAGGGTCGTCTGGGCGAGCTGGCCGATGGCAAAGATGTAGTCGCCAATTCCGTAGGAGGCGCGTTGGGCGTCGAGCACTTTCAGGTAGAGAACCCCGTCCACGCCTACCTGAACGTTGTCCCTGGTGATACAGATCTGCTCCTGGATGTCGACCGCGCTCTCCTTGAGGTTGTGCTTATATGCGACCCTCTCAACGAAAGGGATGAGGATATGGAACCCGGCCTTTAACGTTTTCCGGTACTTACCCAGGTATTCCACGACGTACGCGCTCTGCTGAGGAACCACGATTGCGGTCTTCGCAATGACCATGACAACCAGCACGACGACGACAGTAGTGACGACCAACGGTTCCACGGTGTCCCTCCTCGAAATCGCTTACAAGTTTTTCCGGATCGACAGGACCAGTCCGTCGACGCGCTCCACCCGGCATCGGTCTCCCACATGAAGATTCATCTCGCCGGTGTTCCGGGCGCTCCAGGTCGAACCCCGCAGCTCAGCCTGGCCCGTGGCTCCGGCGGCGATCGGTTCGGTAGCGACGGCGATCTCCTCCTCCAGCTTGTCCACGTCGTGTTCGCGCGTCTTGATCTTTCTCCGAAGTCGAGCCCGGAAGAGGACGAGCGTCCCGATGGACAGCGATGCGAAGAGCAACCACTGCGCGGAGACGGGGATGCTCACCCCCGAGAGGCCCAGCAGACCCAAGATGACGGCGGCGGCGGCAAAGAATACGAGATAGAAATCCGTCGATACGATCATCTCGGAGATGAGGAGTATCGCTCCGATGACTAGCCAACCCCACCCGGACATGATTCACCCAGCCTCGGGATCCGTACGCCGGATGTCGAGTGCCATGAACCTCTCATTGCGAAGACGATGAACGGCGTAGCGTCTAGCGTAGCGCGGATCGGTGGACGGTTCAACGGGGACGGCGGTGCGATTACCGGTCGGGTAGACCAGGGTCGTTGCTGACCCTGGCCCCCCACAGATCCGGACGTGCGGGTTCTGCCGCATCCGGCTCCTCGACAGATGGCTTCGCTACGCGCCGTCGCGTACCCGTTGGTCCAGGATGCGATGAAGATGACCCATGCCATCCCCAGTGCGTGTCTGGCCCGTTCGGCTATCCGTTGTCGTAACGTTGAGACGGGCTCCAACCTCGGTGTGTTGGCCGTCTTTCCCGCCAACGGATCCATCTCCCGGCGCCCCCTTCCCTCCACGGGGTTTCGTGGGCATGATTCCCCCGCTTCACCGGTAGTATGAGGCGCTCCGATTCCTCGCCGCCCATCCCCCCGCGCTTCGTTGCCTTCGCGCGGCGGTACCATCCGAGCACCTGCGGGTTCGCTCCGTCGGACGCCAGGTGCCACGTCCACGGCCTCGGGCTTGGTGAGCCGGTGCCCGCCCCCCGGCAACCTTTAAGATGGAGACGATGAGGCCTCCCGGGTTCCCGGGAAACCCACCCGCCCGCATGCCACGCGCTCCGACCCCGGCAAGGTCCCCGCCTCCACGGCCTCTCAGAGGCGGCGATGTAGCCTTCCGTCCAACGCAAGACGTCGGCCCTCGCGACCAATGCATTTCGGGGCTCAATCACGCGGCCTACGCACTCCCTGTGAACGCTTCGCGCCCTGGGTCACCCCAGGCCCACGCATCACTCGGTTCCGGCTGGTGGCCGACCTTGGCCGGATGGGGTTGGATACCCACAGGGTTTCGAACAAGGTTTCGAAGATCACATCACGGCATCTTGTCCCCCTTGACCGGACTTTCCCGGCACACGCGTTGGTGCACGAATCGAAACCGGTACGCCACGGTCCCAACCACCGGTGCTTCATCGACCGATGGCGTAAGAAGCTGGGCGGCCCCTATCGGTCATCGCATTCAGTATATTGCACGCGAGCAGCACTTCGACCGTGCGCCCGCCCGGTGTCCTGGTTCGAAGACGCTCGCCGATGATCGACTTGTATCTGAAGAAGGCGTTCTCGACTCGCGCTTGCTGATGGTAGCGTGACGTCTTCTTCCACCGTCGCCGGCCGATTCTCTTCACCTTGTTAATCGTGCGATCACGAGCGCTCGACCGCGGCCTGCGTCGGGACACCCTGGCCGTCTTGGCCGGCGGAACCACGACACTCGCGCCCCGTGCACCCGCCGCATCGTAGAAGGCGACCGTGTCGTAGGCCGCGGCCGCGGTGACTCTCGTGATGTCGTCGTTGACGGCCTCGATCAGCTCGACACCCGTCGTCGCGTCATCAACCGTCGCGTCCGTGAGCGCGTGGGGAGAACGCGCTGATGCGCCGGTTCAAGAGCGGGAAGTTCGGGTGCGAAATGCCCCGGCTTCTTCAAATGGGCGCAGGCACTGTCAGGCCGCTGAAGAAGTGCTCTGGCTTCTCCCACCCCCCTTGGGTGAGGGCCAGGCCGAGTTCTCGGCGGGTCACGCCACGGAGCGTCGACCTACCCGCATCCGTATCGGTGTCGCGGCGCGTAGCGTGATCGACGGGCTGGTGCCCACCGGTTCGCCCGGGGGCAGATCCAGCTCGCACCGTTGCGCGATGGTCGTGACGACGAGCACGAGCTCCATCATCGCGAAGCTGTTCCCGATGCACTGACGCGGACCGCCGCCGAACGGGAAGTGGGCGAATGGGGGACGATCGGCCTGGCGAGAGATCTCGAAGCGGTCCGGGTCGAAGTCCTCGGGGTTCGCCCAGAATCGGGGGTGGCGATGAGTGACATACGGGCTCAACAGAACGATTGAGCCGGCCGGTATCCGGCACCCGCCGATGATGTCATCCTCGATCGCGCGCCGTGAGATGACCCAAGCCGGCGGATACAGCCGCATCGACTCCTTGACGACCCGTTCGACGTAGCCGAGCCGCGGCAGATCGGTGACGGTCGGTGTCCGCCCACTCAGCACCGTGTCTATTTCGGCATGGAGACGCTGCCGGACAGCCTCGTGCTGCGAGAGCAGATACCAGGTCCAGCTGAGTGCGATGGCCGTCGTCTCCTGGCCGGCGAGAAAAACTGTCATCACCTCGTCGCGTAGCTGAGCGTCGCTCATCCCCTCGCCCGTTTCTTCGTCCCGCGCCTGCATCAGCATTGACAATAGGTCGTCCGGGTCCGAATCGCCCGCCCGCCGCTTGGCGATGATCTCGAGGATGACGTCGTCCAGGGTTCGCATCGCGGCACGGAGTCGTCGGCTTGCCGGCGTCGGCCACCACTCTGGTAGCGGGACGATCCGATAGATCGCGTCGTTGGCCCGCCGCAGTGTGATGTTGAGGGCCTGCCCGACACGGTCCGCCTCATGACTGACATCGGTACTGAGCAGCGCCTCGCCGACGATGCGCAACGTGAGACGCATCATCTCGGCCGTGACGTTCACCACGACGGGCGCCGACGCGCACTGCCAGCGGTCGACCAGGTCGCCAGCGGCCCCGATCATCGCGCTTCCGAACGCGGCGATCCGCTTGTGATGAAACGCCGGTTGCGCGATCCGGCGCTGCCGCAGCCAGTGGTCGCCCTCACTGGTGAGCAACCCCTCGCGGAGAAACGTCCGCAGCACCTCGAAGCCGCGCGTCCGCTTGTCGTAGTTGCCCGTGTGCTCCTGTAGCACGTAGCGCACATCGTTCGGGTGGGCAACCAGCACGAGATCGCGCGTGAACAGCCGGAAGTGCACAACGTCGCCGAGTTCCCGGAACCCGCTCATGAGCAGACCCAGAGGATCGCGCCGGAACCCGGTCAGGCTGCCGAGGGGACCGGAGGCGGAGTAGGTGGGGGCGGAGCGGACCGGCCGGCTCGAGGTCACGAGTTCTCGTCGACAAATGTCGCCTGAGTGTCGCGAGCCTGGTAGACCTCGCCCATGCCGCGCGCGCCGAGGGGGGGGTGGATCTCGTAGGGGCCGAGCGTGGTGCCGGGCTGCAAGGGCATGGCTAATTGACTGGCACCCGCGCTTTGAGTGCCTCGAACCAGTTCTCGACGACGACGATGCTTGTCGGCGCGGAGGTCCCATCCGGTCCGCCGCCGTCCTTGTATCATCAAGAACCGCTGGTCCATCGAGTACTACAATGACTCAAATTCGTACGGCTTTTCGTACCAAGTCCTGCATTTCATGCGCTCGTCTGTAAACGAGAGCGGCAATCGTTCACTTTCGAGTCGCCGTTCGTCTCTACCCGCGTGGCCAGGCCGCGATGTTCGGATGGTTCAGCGAGGCGAGCACTTTGGCTTCCCGCTCGAAGCGGGCCAGACGATCGGGGTCGGAGGTGAACGCCTCGGGCAGGACCTTCAGCGCCACGTCGCGGTCGAGCTTCGTGTCGCGGGCGCGGTAGACCTCCCCCATGCCGCCTTCGCCGATCTTGGCGGTGACGGCATAGGGGCCGAGGGTGGTGCCGGGTTCGAGTGGCATGTCAGTCCCGCAGCTCAAGTCCCCACGATTTGAACCGGGATCCCTTCGGGGTCCCTGACATAGAACCCGTAGTCGAGGTTCTGTTCAGGAGTCAGCCCAAACTGCGTCAGGGTCCGTGTCACGGACTCTCTATCGAACTCATTGATGGCGATAGCGTAGTGATCCACGATACCCGTCGGCGGCTTCCGGTGAAGCGATACGAGGATTCTCGTCGTTCCCATTCGGACAATTTCGTTGTCCGTATCCTCATTCAAGACAGATAGGCCGAATACCTTTTCGTAGAAGTCGATGGAACGCGGCAAATCCGTGACCTGAATGCTGATGTGGTCGATCCTCGTGGACCGGAACGGCGCCTCTTGAGCATCAGCGACAGAAGCAGCGCCGCCCGCCGCAACAACCAGCATCGTCAGACTCCCAATCAGTTCCCGCCGAGAGACCTTGCCTTTTTCGAACCGTTTCACGAGATCGGAAATGATCGTTTCCATAGGCCTCTTTTGAACCTCACTGGTTTAGCCTGCCCAGCCATTTTGTCCGCTTCCCATGTCGCCTTCGCCGATCTTGGCGGTGACCTCGTAAGACCCGACACGGTCGCCGGCAGTCAAGGGCATGAACTCAGTGGCTCATCGCGTAGACGATCGCGTTGACGGTGATCTGGATGGCGTAGGTCGAATACCGCAGCGGATAGTAGGGACTCTCGGCCCACTCCCAGGCATCCCCGATGTCGGTGTTCCAGTTGATCATGACCATCAACCGGCCCTGCTCGTCGAAGATGCCGCGGACGTGCGGGGTGATCCCGTCGCGCTGCCAGGTCGGACCGCCCTGGGCGCGACCGATGTTCGGCACCTGCCGGATCTCGTCGATGTTGTAGAAGGTCGTGAACAAGGGATGGTCGAGCGGGATCTCGATGATCGGATACTCCGGCACCACCCGCTTGATCTCCGCCTCGAAGTTGGCCCACTCGGCCGAGCCCCAAAAGTCGTCGATCATCAGAAACCCGCCGGCCAGCAGGTAGTCGCGCAGCCCCTTCACCTCCGGCTCGGTCATGTACATGTAGCCGACCTCGAGCGCGTAGAGGAACGGGAACCGGCGGATGTTCGGGTCGTCGAGCTGGACGGCGTTCTCCCTCTCGTAAGCGTCGAGATCGACCAGCCGGTCGATGATGGTCAGAAGCTGACGGTCCGCCTTCGGATAGTCGGTGGCCCACGACCCGCCGCGCCAGCCTCGTCCGCCGCTGTAGACCGCCCGGGTGAAGAAGAACTCCCGCCCGCCGGCGCTCGGTTTCTTCAGAGTGGGACGGACGTCCTCACGGCGGAAGACCGGTTGGCCCTGGGCCGCCAGCTCAGCCTCGGGTAAGACGGTCTCCGGCCGCGGCGCGTGTGCGGCAGATGCCGTTTCCCACCACGCAAGCCCCACGCTCGCTACGACCGCCACCGCCACCACAATCCCACGCATGATGATCAGCCCGGCAGGCCGCAGTCCTGTCCCATGCCCCCCTCGCCGATGAGGGCGGTCACGTCGTAGTGGGCGAGGCGGTCGCCGATGTTCAGGGCCATCAGCTTGGGTATCGGATCGAGCGCAGACTCAGCCGATTATAGAGGGCCGTCGTCTTATAGAGAGCCGTCATCGAGGGCGAGGAGCGGACCTTCACCCGGCCTCAGATCCACACAGTGGTTACAAGTTCGACGCGCCCCGATGCGCCCCGTTACGCCCTGATGGCTACAGTTTCAGTTACAGTCGGGCGCCCTGGCGCCCGGTCACGCCCGTAAGTTATTGAAAAGAATGGAGGCGCCGCCAGGATTTGAACCGGGGATGGAGGTTTTGCAGTGCTCAGCGCCGGCCGAAAACAAAGGGACACTTGGGTGTTTTGTTGAGGTTCTCGCGTCCTAACTTGGTTGACGTTGGGCTGGTTTTGGCTGACAACGGCTCAGGATTGGGCACAGTCTTGGGCACAGCTCCCGCGTGCCCACCTTTGCCTCTGTGCTCACGCGGCGGGCGTCGGGTCCTGCTGCGCATGCACCAGCACACCGGGTGCGAGCGCCACGAAGATGGTGGCAAGGGGGATGATCCGGATGTGGCGAGCAGTCATGGCTGTCTTCAGACGACCACAACGGTGTAGACGCCGATCCTACCGCTGGCTGCCAGGGAGGGCTTACGGCTCACGCGGGTGCGCGGCATCCCACTCGCGGGCGAGGCGCTGAGCGTCGGCCAACCTGCTCACACCGGTTCACACAGGGAGGGATTGCACGACCGATCCGACTACGGTAAAAGGTGTAAATCCCCTTGGGGACGCCAACCCTTTCCCACGATTCTGCACCGCCTCAAGTAACCGTCCGTAGTCGGCATCAAACGTGTCCTCGGGACCGATGTGCTCGGTGCCCTCGTAGCTCACTTCCCTCTTCGTCGAAATCTCAACGGCAACGCCCAGGAATAGTTTGTCGAACCGGAGTCGAACGAACCTTTCCAGCGTTACGAACAGAGGCGCTCACAGGCTGGTGCAGCAGGCGCGCTTGATAAGTCTCTACCAACATCCTTCTGATGAACGAGAACCTTAAGCTCTGGCTAAGTGCCGCAGAAAGTTTCATGGACGATTTCTTCTGGTCGTGGTGGCGTTTCGAGATCAGCGTATTCGACCTGGTCAGCGTAGGGCGCGGCTAGCGCATCGACGAGACGGTGGAACTGGGCAAAGTCGCCAGCATAGGCGCTCCGGATGGCTTGCTCGACGCGGTGGTTGCGCGGAATCAGGATCGGGTTGGCTGCGCGCATGTCGGCAAGATGCTTGGCGGGATCGGCTTCGCGACGCCATTTGGCGAACCATTGTTTGAAAGGCTCACTGCTGCGAAACATCGCGGTAAGCGTCTGAGAATCGTCTCCGCCGGCGACACGCGTGAGCTGACGAAAAAAAAGAGTGTAATCGACCGCTTGGGTGCCCAGTAGATCGAGACACTCCTTGATGAGCTCGACTGGTGCCTCACGTGGGAGGCCGAATTTGGCGCGGAAGCGGGCGATGTATTGACCGCCGAATCGCTCAGGATATCCGGAGAGGGCAGCTTCGGCGATCTTGGTCGCTTTGCTCGGATCCTCAGACAATAATGGCAGCAGGGTTTCCGCGAAGCGAGTGAGGTTCCAGAGCCCGATGTCGGACTGGTTGCCCCAGGCATAGCGCGCGCCGGAGTCGATGGAGCTGAAGACGCACTGCGAGTGGAAGGCGTCCATGAATGCGCACGGGCCATAGTCGATCGTTTCTCCAGAAATGGCGGTATTGTCTGTGTTCATCACACCGTGGATGAAGCCGAGAGACATCCACTGGGCGATCAGATCCGCTTGGACAGCCGCGACCGACTCTAACAAAGCCACATAAGGATCTGGCGCTTCGGCGGCGGCCGAGTAGTGCCGGGTAATGGCATGATCGGCGAGCAGTCGCAGGGCATCGATATCGTTGCGTGCCAGAAAATACTGAAAGGTCCCGACGCGAATGTGACTTGCAGCAACGCGGGTGAACACAGCGCCGAGGAGCGGCCCCTCTTGGCGCATGACTCTTTCGCCTGTGGTAACAGCGGCGAGCGCCCGGGTCGTGGGAACTCCGAGCGCGGCCATAGCTTCGCTGATAATGTATTCGCGGAGCACCGGGCCGAGCGCAGATTTGCCATCGCCGCCCCGCGAGAATGGCGTGCGGCCTGAGCCCTTCAACTGCAGATCGTAACGTGCGCCGTCGGTGTCGATGACTTCGCCGAGGAGGATCGCGCGACCGTCGCCGAGTTGTGGCGAGAATCCACCGAACTGGTGGCCTGCGTAGGCTTGGGCAATCGGCTCGGCACCCTCGGGGACCGCGTTGCCCGCGAGCATCGCGACGCCGTCAGCTGATTCCAGCCAGTCGGCGTCGATCGAGAGCTTTGCCGCTAGTTCGCGGTTGAAACGGATGAGCTTCGCTTCCGGAACACGGGTGGGTTCCTGTTTGGCGAAGAAACGTTCTGGCAGCTTGGCATACGTGTTGTCGAAGAGAATGTTCATTGAACCACGTGCGGGTGTGTAGCGTCAGAAGTTTGTGCGACTTTATCCGACATCTTCGGGGAACCTTTTCGCTCTTTGTAGCCCGCTACAAGCTTAGCGGTTCAATGGGGACAGACGATGCATCCTTCTCTCACAATTGTCGAAGGGGCGGTTCCCCCAGACGAAGAACACATGAAACTCAGCTACGGATCGTTCGACAGAGATGAACCTCCATTGGCCGAGGATCAGGAGGTCTGGTTCGGGTTCATGCTGACCGGCTGGGCCGCCAAGGCGACCGAGCCGCTGCACTGGGCCATCTATGCGGCCGGCGCCGTCGGGTTCTGGAAGATGCGCTCCTGGATGTGGCCGTGGGCGGCCGTCTACGCGCTCCAGGTCGCCATCGGCATGGCGGTCTGGAACGCCCGCCAGGGGTCGTTGGTCGCCGGTGTCGTCAGCTTCGCCGTCTTCCTGGTGCCGACCATCGCCCTCTATCGCGCCCGCGGCCGCTTCGTCGCCGACGTGCGGTGAACTGATGATCAACCTGTTTCAGCCGGCCCTCGGCCCTGAAGAATTTGGATGCGATCCGAGACGTCTTCCAGTCGCACTGGATTGGAAGGGGGCGGTGACGGACCAATTCGAGAGCGACTTCGCGGTCCACTTCTTTGAGAACTCAATGCCCGCTCCAGTCTTACGCGTCTGCGGTGTCCTTGGCGTGCTGGCCGGACTCGCCCGCGTGGCAGAACTCCGCGTGGTCAGGTTCAACGCGGACGGGGGTTACGGCTTAGGCATCCCACTCCACAATGAACCCTAGATTCCGGGCTTCATTCCATCGTGCCACATGGAAGCCCTCTATTTGTTTGCAGTCCTCACTGCCATATTGTTTGATGAGCGTTTCACGAAGGGGATGATGACTCTGAATCAGGAAATCGTTCCGAGTCAGAAGCTGGTTCTGTAGTCCGGGAGTCGGCAGCCTCTTACCTTTTCGAATATTGCAATCCTGACAGGCGAGTACAAGATTCCACACTCCATCGACGTCCGCCTGGAACTCTTCTTCTCTTCCCAGCTTCCAAGGGAAGAAATGATCAACATGGGGATTTAGTTCTGCTTCTGACAAGCTGATCGCGCAAGCACAATAAAAACACTTTCCCTTTTGGTAACTATTCAGTGCGGATCTACAACTCGCAAGTGAGACGCGGCGATGCTTACCAGCTTTTCCGAAAAGATATTTAGTGTCCGTGTCGTATTCAATACTCAGTAGATTACGCGAGATGTTCATCTCCCACGCTGCCTCCACTAAGCGCCAACGCGTTTCGGTTTCTTCTCCTAAACTTCCAAACTGGGTCGTCTCTAAAAGCATCGACAAATTGTCAGACACCACGATTCCTTCACGTATGTTGGTCGGCTTCTTTAGATCACAAAACCGTGGGAGTGTCTTGCTGTCGACGTTATGGAACGCCTCGAGAACATTTTGGAACCCGCGCTTTACAGTTAACTCAATTAACTCCTTGTGAGTTAGTTCACCAGTATTAAAGTGTCTGCACGCGTCAAGAAACGTACTCTTAGAATTAGTTCCCTGCTTATTAACCTTTCGTAGATGCTCCACCAAGTTCCGAGAGTACGGCTCGGCTAATTCGTCGAGCCTGATGTGTTGCCCGCTTTCCGGGAGTAACTCCAGGAGACTCTTGGCGAGTGCAAACTTAAAGGTCGCCGAGTTGTCACCGTATAAAATAATTGCTCGCCAGATAGTCTCTAATCGCGGATCGTTTGCGAGAAACCGTTCGGCTCGCACCTCAATACCTCCCCTTCGCTGGTATCACGTGCCTGATCCCACCTCGGGGATCAACAACATCACCGTTCCGCCTCGGAATGAGGTGAATGTGACAGTGGAACACGGTCTGGCCGGCGACAGCACCGGCATTCATACCGATATTGAAACCTTCAACGGATGAGTCCTTGTCTCTGAAGTCGTCACGGAGTTGCCGCAGCAAACCATCACAGGCAAGCAGCTCGTCCTGTGTCAACGAAAAGTAGTTTTCGGCGTGGCGCTTTGGTATCACCAAAAGGTGTCCATCCGTGACGGGGAACTTGTCACGGATGGCATACGCAAGTGAGTTTTCGGCGACGATCCGATCTGCAGGAATCGAACAGAACACACAGGCGTTATTGTCCAACGTGTTATCCCAACACTTCCCACGCAAAAACACGGCCGGTCCTATGGACAGGATGAACCAACTCGTCGTACGAAGCCACGGCTCTTTCTCCCAACTGAACAGTGCTTCGGCTGAGAATTTCGAATGCTTGGATAGCCGGGTCCATTGAAAAGTCGGGATAGTCATACCCGTAGATCACCACGGCCTTGCGTCCAGAAAACCCAGAATCGATCAACTTTGAGCAATCTGTGACTGCGCTACGATCTTGCGGGTAAGGCGAAAGGATATGCATCAGAATGTTATCGTTCGGTTTACCGTTGTCGCCCATTCTTCGCAACATCTTGACCTCAATCGCCCACTCCCAATTTGGCTCAGACCCGATACATAGGTCGCACTTCTGACGAGATACCTCTGGATACGGAACGTTAAGAGTTAGTTTGCCCTCGTAACGTTCCGAAAACAGACGCTGTAGTTCTTCAACGACCAACGTGACGGTCTGGGTTTCAGGATGAGGACCAATTCCAGGTTGATATAGGTCCCCGGTTCTTGCGTTTGATGCCTGTGGATGTCGGTTGTCAATCTCTTTTATTGCCGCTGCGATATCGGACACGAATACAGACAAGTTCTCGAAGGCTAATCCAGTCATTACCGGACTCTAGCCTACCGCTGGCTGGTGGGCGGTTCAACGGGGACGGGGGTTAGCGCGGGTGCGCGGCCCTGAGGAGATCCCGTGATTCATTTTTTGACAAAAAGAGGTGGACCCCGAAATTCGGACAGGTTGCTAAGGTGGATTCCGACCTCAGAATGGAGAGATCGGAATCATGCAGAAACGGAAAAAATACCCCGCTGAGCTGAAGGCCCGCGTGGCACTGCAGGCGCTTCGCGGCGAGCAGACGATGGCGGAGCTGTCGTCGCGCTACAAGATCCACCCGAACCTGATCGCGAACTGGAAGAAGAAAGCCCAGGAGGCGCTTGTGGACGTCTTCTCGGACCACCAGCAGCGCCGAGAGGCGTCTCGCGATGCGGAGATTCAGGAGCTGCGAGCGAAGGTCGGCGAGCTCGTCATCGAGAAGGATTTTTTGTCCAAGGCCTTCGGCCGTTGAGTCACGGTCGAAGGCGAATGCTGATCGACTCGAACCACTCCGAACTGAGCATCTCGCGACAGTGTGGCTTGGTGTCGATCTCGCGCTCGACGTTCTACGACGATGGTCTCGGGGAGAGTGAGTTGACTCTCGAGCTCATGCGCCGGATCGACGAGCAATTTCTGGAAACCCCGTTCTACGGATCGCGGCAGAGGGCGCGTTGGCTGCGCCGGGAGGGCTTCGCCGTCAGTCGGAAGCGGGTGCGTCGTCTGATGCGAAAGATGGGCCTCCAGGCGCTGTACCAGCGCCCGAGCACGTCGGTTCCGCACCCGGAGCACCGGGTCTACCCCTATTTGCTGCGCGACCGAGCGGTCGAACGTGCGAACGAGGCCTGGTGCGCCGACGTGACGTACATTCCGCTGCACCGCGGCTTCCTGTACCTGGTCGCGATCCAGGATTGGGCCAGCCGGAAGGTGCTGTCGTGGCGCTTGTCCAACACGATGGATGCCTCGTTCTGTGTGGAGGCCCTCGCGGAAGCCCTCGCGCAGTACGGACCGCCAGCGATCTTCAACACCGACCAAGGCAGCCAGTTCACCAGCCTGGAGTTCACTCAGACGCTCAAAGACGCAGGCGTGCAGATCTCGATGGACGGCAAGGGCCGCTGGATGGACAACGTCTTCATCGAGCGGCTGTGGCGCTCGCTCACGTACGAGTGCGTCTACCTGCACGACTGCGAGGTTGGCTCCGAGGCGCGGGCCAGCATCGGCCGGTGGATCGACTTCTACAATGCCGAGCGACCGCACTCGTCGCTCGATGATCGCACGCCTGATGAGGCGTACTCGGATTTGGGAGGTGCGCCGACCTCGTCGCTGCGCTCCTCGTCAGCGCAGTCGGAAGCGGCTTAGAAACATGAACCTGGAATCCACCTTAACTTGGCCGCTGAGCTGTCCAAAGGATGGGGTCCACCTCTAAAACTGAGTTTACCGAGAGGCGCGTGGCGTGAAGGTGTAGGGATTCAGAATCTAAATCGTGGCGCTCTTTTTACGATTACAGTGTTCGCATAACAACTGAATGTTTCGCTCGGTGTCACTGCCGCCCTTTGACCACGGGATGATGTGGTCGTATTCGAGTTTCTCTTTAGAGCCACATTCGGTGCAGCGGCCTTGGTCCCGCTGCCACACGGATCTCCTCACGTGTTTCGGAATTGCTTCCCTCGAGCGTTGTCTCTGGTGTTGGTCGCTCTCGGGGGTCTTGGCGATAAACGAATCGGGTGGCGCAATAAGAGCATTCACGCGGAGAACAAAAAAACAAAGCCGCCTATAAAGATGACGATTGCTATGTGGCCGCCGGCGTAGACGGCTAGCCACCAAGTACCTATACAAAGAACCATACAGAAGGAAAACATGATGCCACGCGTCACCGCCAAGCTGCCACGCGACGGCGCCTGGTTGTCACGGTCACCCTCCAGTTCCTCCTCGTTGGAGGTAGCCGGTGAGGGCGTCGACGTGGACGTTCGTGGTGGCACCGAAGACGCAGATGGCACACTGTCGTCGGAAGGTTCAGGGCGAGAACCTACGTGTGCTTTTGCGCCACATGCCGCGCAGAAGTTGGCCGCCTCAACGACTTCTTCACCGCAGTTGATGCAATACATCGCGTCCGCCGCACCCTCGCCCGCCTGGTTGTCACGGTCACCCTCCAGTTCCTCCTCGTTGGAGGTAGCCGGTGAGGGCGTCGACGTGGACGTTCGTGGTGGCACCGAAGACGCAGATGGCACACTGTCGTCGGAAGGTTCAGGGTGAGAACCTACGTGAGGACACTCTTCTAGCGAGTACTCTCTGGATTCGGGAAATCCGTCGCCGCCGTGGCCGAATGTTCCACGGTTGTATCGGTTTCGTGTTCCGCCCACGTAGTGTTTGACGCGATCTTCAAATTGGGCCTTAGCCGGCCCTCGGCCCATAGAAGGTCCTCCGCACTCGATGAGCCAACCGACGCAAAGCACATCGTCTGGGAAATGCCAGTCGGGCAGCTCATTGACCGCGTAGAGCATCGTTTGCCACTTCGTGATGCCCAAGCCAGTGAAACGAGTTATCTTGTCGTCCGGTTGCGGTGTGTAGCCAGCATCCCGGATCGACTTCAGTGCGCATTGAGCAATATTGACCAGGTCGATCGAACCATTCGCTGAGGTGGACCCCATCCTTTGGACAGGTATTGGTCACAGCTAAGTGTCCGCGCAGGAATAACTCCCCATTTTCAACAGCGGGGTTGGAGCGTGTAGTTCCAGGCGGGCAGGGGTTCGAGCTCCTCCAGAGCCAGCGTGTTCATGTCTGCCGCCGCGATCTTGATGCCCTTCACATAGGATCGGCGAACCAGGTGAGCACGAACGCGGAGTCCGGTTGAGGTGCGCGTCGTTCGGAGGTAGTTGAGAATCGTGTCATAGCTGTCGAGCGGCTTGCCAGCCCAGTTCTTGCTCACCTCGCTGAACAGTCGATGCTCGATCGGGTTCCACTTCGAGGCTCCCGGCGGGTAGTGAGCGACGGTGATCGACAGGCCATGTCGGTCGCAGAGGCTGCGCTGGAGCCCGAACTTCCAAGCGCGGCATCTGGCGCCGTTGCTTCCTCCGCCATCGGCGAGGATCGCCAGTTCGCGGGACCCGGGGTAGCGCGTCGCGCCTTCGGTGCGCCACCACTGCTCGATGGCGTCCACGGCGAACGACGGGGTGTCGTAGGTCGTGCCGACGAACATCGTGCCGCGATTGGCCTGCAGGTCATAGATGCCGTAGGGAATCGCGATCCCCTCGGCCTCGGACCGGAAGTCGTGGTCGTTGACAACCACGGGCGCACGATTCCAGGCGACGCCCGCGTTCTTGAAGTGGCCAACCAGTTCTTTCTTCTTGGTATCCACGCTGATGATCGGCGCCGCGTCAGTGACGAAACGCTCCCGAAGCGAGGCGATTTGCTCGAATTGCTCATTCCGCCGTGCCGGCGAGCCAGTGGAGCGTTTCTTCTGATTGACGCGCAAGGAGAACCCCAACTGCGTGAGCAGCCTGGCCACGGTGCGTGGGCCCACGCTGATGCCAAGCGACTGCAGCTCGGCGGCGATCTTCTCGGTGGTCCTTCGGGTCCATTTCAACCCGGACATGGGGTCGCCCGCCGTCTCGTGCGTCATCAGCTCGTCGATGCGTGCGATGACCGCTGGCGTTTTTTTTCCACCGGTCGGCGTCCGGCGCCAGCCCGGCGGACACGCTCGACAGTCACATCGCGGTCCAGGAGGTGGTGCCGCCCGCGGGCCACGGTCCCCGCGTCCAGCCCCAGCAGGTCGGCGATCGCCTGGTCGCCTCCGTGGCCCATCTTGAGCGACTCCAGGCCGGCGTACAGGCGTCGCTGTTGCTCATCGAGCAGGCTGAAAAACAGCACAATCGATGCCTTGAGCTCATCGGGGAGGACATCGACGTGCGGCAGCCGCCCCCCGAGTGGGGTCGCCGCGTCACGGACCCGGCGCGCGGTGAGCTGAGCGTCCCTCGTGGCGGTATCGGGGGAACAGTACAGATAGCGCCCGGCGAAGGACGCACGCGCCAGCTTCTGCTGACGGACCAGCCTCAGCAACGCCCCCTTCACCTCCACGTTGAGGACCCCCTCGAGCTCGGCCACGAAAAATCCGGCGTCGGCCTCCTGGACCAGCGCTTCCGCGGTGGCCAGCAATGTCCCGCGCCGCGAAAACCACACCGAGCGATACGACCACAGGCCCCACGCATCGTACTGGGGGATATCGGCCAACGTGTAATATCGCCCGCGGTGGGAGTAGCTGGTCTGATAGGACAGCTCCGCCAGCTTCCGGAAGATCGTGATGTCCGCTGCGCTCCCCAGGACGTCTTTCAGCTCGGTCATCGTGGCGATCTTCTGCTTCCGCAACAACGTGGTGAGGTCCCGCGCGCGATAGTGTTCGGTTCGCATAATGATAGAGTAACACCTGCAAAGGAGATACTCTATCATTACCTTGCTACCTCGCCGCGGGTGGCCATCGGTGCTACAGGCTGCAATTTCAGGGTCGAGAGGGCCGGCGGACTCAACTCGGTGGAAACCCGTCAGCTAGAATTCCGCCAACAACACTGGAGTTATTTCTGCGCGAACCCTAAGGTGGAATCCGGGGTCATGATTCACGCTACCGTGGGCTGACAGGAAACGGGGCGTAGTCCCGGGCTCCTGTCAGCCCCGTCGTCAGTGTACGCCTCGTCCGGCGTCCGGTCGTTGAGCGACGAGTGGGGCCGACGCCGGTCGTAGAAGTCCATCCACCGGCCGATGCCGGTCCGGGCCTGGGAGCCGGTCGCGAACTCAGACAAGTAGACGCACTCGTACTTGAGCGATCGCCACAGCCGCTCGATGAACACGTTGTCCATCCAGCGGCCCTTGCCGTCCATCGAGATGCGAATGCCCGCCTCCTTGAGCACGTCGGTGAAGTCGACGCTGGTGAATTGGCTGCCCTGGTCACTGTTGAAGATCTCCGGAGGGCCATAGCGCTCGAGCGCCTCGTGCAAGGCCTCGACGCAAAAACTCGCATCGAGCGTGTTGGACAGACGCCAGGACAGCACCTTGCGGCTCGCCCAGTCCATCACCGCGACCAGATACAGAAAGCCCCACTGCAGGGGAATGTAGGTAACATCCGTGCACCACACGTGGTTCGGCCGCGTGATCCGCAGATCGCGCAGCAGGTAGGGATAGATCCGGTGCGCCGGGTGCGGCTGAGACGTCCTGGGCCGCTGGAAGAGCGCGTGCACCCCCAGCAGTCGCATCAGGCGGCGCACCCGTTTGCGAGAGACCGTGTCCCCCTGACGGCGAAGCCAGCGCGTCATTTGACGCGAGCCGTAAAACGGCGTCTCCAAGAACTGCTCGTCGATCAACCGCATCAGGCGCAGGTTCAACGGGTTCTCGCCCTGGCCCGCATAGTAGAACGACGAGCGCGCGATCGAGACCACGCGGCATTGCCGTACGATGCTGAGCCGGGCGTGGGTGGGATCGACCATCTCTGCTCTCCGGGCGTGGCTCAACGACCGAAGGCCTTGGATAAAAAATCCCGCTCGATGACGAGCTCTCCGATCTTCGCCCGCAACTCCGTGATCTCGGTTTCCCGAGAGGCCTCTTGGCGCTCGTGATTCCCCGAGAAGCCGGCCAGTACCTTCTGCCGAGCCTGCTTCTTCCAGTTGGCAATCAGGTTCGGATGCACATCGTAGCGGGCCGCCAGCTCCGCCAGCGTCGCTTCCTCGCGAAGCGCCTCCAACGCGACCTTCGCCTTCAGCTCAGCAGGATAACTCCGTCGCTTCCGTGGCATTCCAGACTCCTTCTCCTTGGTCTGGATCCCACCTTAGCAAGCTGTCCGAATTCCGGGGTCCACCTCTCGCTACTTCATGAGCAGCCGTGATAAGCCCCACGTGGATCGCCGCCCAAGCAGTTGGATTTGACTGGACTATTGATTTGCTGTCCATCGACGTAGCCCACATTCACAACGGCGAACGGCGAGATCTCTAGCCTAGCGCGGGGCGGCGGGCGGTTCAACGGGGACGGGGGTGAGTCACGCGGGTGCGCGGCGTCTCAGGCGTGGGCGATGAGGAGGACGTTGAGACGTTCGTGCGGCTCCAGCGCGAGGGAGCCGCCGGACATTCGGGAGATTTTCATTTTGCGACCTTCCATGAGGTAAGGGTCCACCATGCCTTCGCCTTGGCCCAAGCGAGCCAGGGTCATCACCGGTCTTCCGTGTGCAATTCATCTCACCGCATGGCGCCAACACCTCGATCTTCCCGTTTTCGCTCTGCTCCGTCCGTCGTCGACGTAGTCGCAGTATCTGGGCGAGAGGATCGCTCGATCTGTACGGCTACGACGGCTACCCCGCAGTTTCCTCTCACAAGGAAGCGTCTAGCCCCAAAACCTGTAACCTACCCGTAGTAGCCGCACCTCACACATCCAGCGGCTCCTGGTGCTCGGACTGTAGCCCGACACCAAGAAACGTCACGCGTTGCGTCTTGCCCGGATCCTGCGTGAACTGCTCATGGAGCGCCTCACGAAACTGTGGCCGGGTGAGCCGTGTCTGGTCGCGGACGTCGTTGCACCAGCGCTCGTACGCCGCCCACAAGCCCCCAGACGTGGCAGTCGCCCCCTTCTGCACCACGCACCGCGCCTCGAGGAACCGGGCCAGCGGCATACTGTCGGCGCGATAGGTTGCGGTTGCGTTGCGCACCACGTCCGGTGGGTTCAATCCGTCCCGTTGCCACGCCAGACACCCCCGCACCGCT
The DNA here is from genome assembly GCA_963662965.1 of Vicinamibacterales bacterium. GTDB lineage: Bacteria > Acidobacteriota > Vicinamibacteria > Vicinamibacterales > UBA8438 > DTWD01. The sequence continues at coordinate 4,843,143 of OY759970.1, forward strand.
CGTGCCAGGATGCCCGGCGCTTCGCGCCACCTGCCCGTGAGTGGGATGCCGCGCACCCGCGCCCCTAACTCCCGTCCCCGTTGAACCGCCCACCAGTGTTCAGTGAGCTAATGAAGACACAAACCGCTGGGAGCGCGAGCGGGCCAAGAAGGCGGAGCGTGCATGCATTCTCAGGTGCTCTGGCTAGAATAACTGGAGGCTAAAACCTATGGCGGGTGACGCGTCACGACGAAACGGGCGACCCGGGGGGGTGGCGCAAGGGCGTCCCGAACAAACTCACGACCGAGCTGCGGGAGCTTATTACCCAACGATTCCCTCTCCGCCATATGGACCACGGCTTTGAGGCCCATGCCGACCGCTGAGACGCCAGTTTTGGACGATTCCCTCGCGAACCTTGCGGAGAAAGTGAGTCAGCGTCTACTCATGCTGACCGACGGCGAGCATCGCGCCTACGTGGGCAGCGAACTCCCGGCCGTGGATCGCGCGTTATCTCGAATTCAGAACGAGGGTCTCACGCCGGGACCCGTGTTCTGCGAGTGGGGCAGCGGCCTGGGGGGAGTCTGTGGAGTGGCCGCCATCAATGGCTTTAGGCCCTATGGCATCGAGATCCAACGGGAATTGGTCGCTTCCGCACGTTCGCTCGCAAGCGACCTGAACTACGCCATGGTTTTTGCGGAGGGGACCTTCCTGCTCCCGGGCGACGAGGAGCTGGTCGCCGGGGCCGATTCCCACACCCGGCTCGACTTCAACGCACGTGCCTGGGATGAAATGGAGCTGACGCCCGAAGACTGCGACGTGGTCTTCGCGTACCCATGGCCCAAAGAGGAAGCCTTCATAGACAACGTCTTCAGGCGCCACGCCTCCGCGAACTCTCTTCTCCTAACCTTCCATGACCTCGGTCGGGTGCTCGTGCAACGCAAGGTCTCCCACCACACCCAACTCCGGACGTTGGGGTGGATGTAGTCCGCGTGGTGCTTCCGTCATCAAGTGTTGTTACGCCGCGGCGGCGTTGATGCACGAATCCGGTGTGAGGTTTCGAGCCGGCAGTTCAGGCTGGATGGATGAAGTCGAGAGTCCATCCCACATACAAGAAGAAGTACCGTGTTCAGAACTTGGCCTGTCCCTGCCAAGAACCTCATCCGCACGGTTCGGGTGCAGCGTTCATATCAAACGTTGCATCAATCCTCGGTGAACACCTCAAAAGCGGCCATCGATCGACACTTCAAAACCGGCCACCACACATGTGGCGAGCGAGACGGATTGAGATCTACCGCAGGGTCTCCCGGTGCGTCTTCCGCTCACGTTGACCACGGCTTCCCGGGCCGTGGCTATCCTACCCGCATTGTCGTGTGTGTCCATGTCGGCGATGACGGCCTGTGGAGCCTGTGGGCGGCGCGTGCGCCGTCCACAGCGGGGGGGGAAACGCGCTCCCCCCCGCCGCAGCTCGTCCCGGGCGTGCGACCGCGTTTTCCATATCGCTGGCGGGATCCAGAGGCCCTCGGGAGCCACTCGACCGACGAGGATGCCGCAAGAGCGCCGCCCGCGCCCGCCCTGTAACTACCCCCCTCTCCAGCCACTGTCCCGGATGGTACGGATCAGTGGCCGGGCCGTCGCTGGTGTGTACGGGGCGGCGTTCGTGCGGCGGCGCGACGGTTCCGTCAGCGCGAGGCGGTGCGCGGCGGGCAGCCAGCGGTCGCTGGTCGCGTCGGTTTGGCTGGGGTCCCCCATCACGCCTGGGATCGCACGTCCGTGTGCAGGTTGGTCCGCCAGCTGCGCGGTCCACACTTGAGCACGTGCGCGTGGTGGAGGAGGCGGTCGAGGAGCGCGGTCACCGCCGCGGTGTCGCCGAGGAGCTTCCCTCAGTCGTCCACGGGTCGGTTTGAGGTGAGCAGTGTGGACGCCCGCTCGTACCGGCGCATGATGATCTCGAGCAGATCTTCGGCGGCCGTGTGGGGCAGCTTGCGCATGCCGAGGTCGTCGATGATGAGCAGCGGGACGACAGTCAGCTCGGCGAGATACGCCTTGCGCGTCTCGGCGAGCGTGGCCTCGGCAAGCTCTTCGAGCAACGTATGGGCCTCGCGATACAGGACGCGGTAGCCCTGCTGGATGGCGGCGCGGCCGATGGCTTGCGCGAGGTGGCTCTTGCCGGTGCCCGGCGGGCCGAGGAAGAGGGCATCTTCGCGTTGGCCGATGAAGCGCGCGGTCGCCAGCTCGTAGATGAGCGCCCGATTCATCTTTCTGTTGAAGGTGAAGTCGAAACTATCCAGCGCCCGGTCGGGGTCGCGGAAGCGGGCCTGCTTGTGGCGGCGTGCGAGCAGGCGGTCCTGCCGGCGTTGGAGCTCGTCGGCGACGAGCGCCGCGACGAGGTCGATCGGGGCCATCTGCTCAGTCTGGGCCTGGAGGAGCCGGAGTTCGAGCACATCGGCCATGCCGGACAGCCGGAGCTGGCGGAGGGCGCGGTCGAGTTCGACGAGATTCATGAGGTGTCTCCTGTTCTGCGATCGATGAGATCGCGGTAGAGGGTCAGTTGTCGGATGAGCGGGTCGACCTGCCGCAGCGTGAGTGGGACCGACGGCCGGCGGTCGAGGTACCGTTTGAGAAACCGATAGGTCGGGACACCGAGTTCGAGGGCCGCCATGGCGGCCTCCTCGACGACGGTGGGGCCGTGCGTCTTGACGAGGGAGAGGACGCCGAGGATGCGGCGGACCCCGGCGGCACCGTCGTGCTGATGGATGTGGTCGCAGATGGTGCCCACCGACGGGCCCGCGCGCGAGGCGGCGGCGAGCAGGGCGAGCGTCTTGGCCGGGGTGCGCGCTGGGCGGTCGGCGTCGTTGATCTGATGCCAGCCGCGCGGGCCGCGGAGATGCTCGCGGAGCAGCTGGCCGGTCGTGGGGTGGAGCACCCGGACCGTGGCCCCGGTCCACTGGACGTCGACGCGCCGGCCGATCCAGCCGGGCGGGACGCCGTAGTAGGCCGCCTCGACTTCGACGCAGCCATCGAGGTGCACGGTTCGGACGCCGTACTGGTAATAGCGGAACGGCTCGAGGGGCAGGGGCCCCAGCGCGGGCTGTTCCTCGGCAAACATCACCGCCACCTGGCGCTTGGTAGTGCCGTGGATGCGCGTATCGGCCCAGCGCGTCTCCCAGCGGTCCAGATACGCTTGGGCCGCGTCGAGCGTCTCGAAGCGGAGTCCCTGTAACGGCGTCTTCTGCGTGTGGCCGATGCCCGATTCGACTTTGCCCTTGCGATCGGGATCCCCGACCCGGCACGGCAGCGCGACGATGCCGTAGTGGGCGAGCACGTCGCGGTAGAGCGGGTTCAGTGCCGGGTCGTAGACGTCCGGGGTGAGGACGCCCTCCTTGAGGTTGTCGAGCACGACGACGCGCACCGTGCCCCCCAGCCGGCGGAAGGCGCGCTCGTGGAGTTCGGCCCAGACGCGCGTGCTCGACCGCCAGAGGAGGAACCGGACCGCTTTGCGGGAGTAGCCGAGGGTGAGGACGAAGAGCCGCGTGCGGCGGTACTTGCCGGTGTCCGGGTGACGGACCATCGGGCCCTCGCCGTAGTCGACCTGCGCTTCCTCGCCGCGGGCGGTCGTGATGACGACACGGGCCTCGACGGGAGGGCGGTCGCGCAGCGTGGCGACGAAGCGACGGACACTGGCGTAGCGCCCCGGAAACCCGTGGTCGTCGACCAGGTCTTGCCAGATGGCCATGGCGTTGCGCCCGCGGCCCAGCGCCTCGACGATCAGCTCGCGATAGGGCTCGCACGTGCTCGCGCGCGGCGCGCAGCCCGGCGGGGCGAGCGCCGCGAGGTCGGTGGACACCTGCGCCGTGGTGGCCGGTTTTGCGGGGGAAGGGTCGGTGAACACCGCGGGCGTGGTGGCCGGTTTTGGCGGCCAGTCCCGGGGCCGACCGCCCCGCCCACGCACCGGGACGCCGGCCGTCTTCAGATAGCCGCTGGCCGTCTCCCGACGGACGCCCGTCGCCTCCTCGATGCGCCGCAGCGACCAACCCAGTCGCCCCAGCGCCAGGACCTGCTGTCGTGTGTGTTCGCTCAAGACGTTGCTCATGCGGCGTAGGAACCGCAGTTCCCCGCCGACGTCAACGTCTCGACTCGCTACGTGTGGTGGCCGGTTTTCAGCTGTCCATCAGTGGCCGGTTTTGGGTGTCCACCGAGGCATCAATAAATGACGACACGTTGAGAGATTCTGCGAGCCAATCTCGCCAGAGTGTCTCGCAAAGCTGGATGAAATCTTCAGCCATGTCGGCCTAGCCTACCGCTACGCGGCGGGCGGTTCAACGGGGACGGGGGTGAGTCACGCGGGTGCGCGGCGTCTCAGGCGTGGGCGATGAGGAGGACGTTGAGACGTTCGTGCGGCTCCAGCGCGAGGGAGCCGCCGGACATTCGGGAGATTTTCATTTTGCGACCTTCCATGAGGTAAGGGTCCACCATGCCTTCGCCTTGGCCCAAGCGAGCCAGGGTCATCACCGGTCTTCCGTGTGCAATTCATCTCACCGCATGGCGCCAACACCTCGATCTTCCCGTTTTCGCTCTGCTCCGTCCGTCGTCGACGTAGTCGCAGTATCTGGGCGAGAGGATCGCTCGATCTGTACGGCTACGACGGCTACCCCGCAGTTTCCTCTCACAAGGAAGCGTCTAGCCCCAAAACCTGTAACCTACCCGTAGTAGCCGCACCTCACACATCCAGCGGCTCCTGGTGCTCGGACTGTAGCCCGACACCAAGAAACGTCACGCGTTGCGTCTTGCCCGGATCCTGCGTGAACTGCTCATGGAGCGCCTCACGAAACTGTGGCCGGGTGAGCCGTGTCTGGTCGCGGACGTCGTTGCACCAGCGCTCGTACGCCGCCCACAAGCCCCCAGACGTGGCAGTCGCCCCCTTCTGCACCACGCACCGCGCCTCGAGGAACCGGGCCAGCGGCATACTGTCGGCGCGATAGGTTGCGGTTGCGTTGCGCACCACGTCCGGTGGGTTCAATCCGTCCCGTTGCCACGCCAGACACCCCCGCACCGCTCGTGCCAGGATGCCCGGCGCTTCGGCTCGCAGCTTGTCCTTCAACTCCAGATCCGGGTTGGCTGCAAACGAGCGCGTGAACGGGATCAGATGGATGCGTCGCCAAAAACCTACGCTCGTGTCCCGAACCACCGGCTTGTGGTTCGTCGCCAGCCAAAACTTGGCCTTCGGTCGGAACGTAAAAAACTCACGATGGAGAAAACGTGCCGTCATCGGATCTCGCCCGGTCAGTGCTTTTACACGCGCTTCGTTCAACCGACGGGTTTCGCCGCTTTCCGACGAGGTCACGAATCGCTTGCCCACGATCTTGGCGATGTCGTTCGGAATGCCTGATCGCTCGTGCAACTCCAACGCCGAGAACGGCAGGTCGTCCGCGTAGTCGCCGAGGATCTCCCCAAGCGTGTTGATCAGGGTGCTCTTCCCATTGGCACCACCGCCAGAAGCGAAGGCGAGCACTTCTTCGCGACAGTCACCGGTCACCGAGTAGCCGACAAAACGGTCGAAGTAGTCGATGAGTGCGTCGTCGTTGCCGAAAATATCAGCGACGGTCCGATCCCATATCGGACAGGGTGCGTTCGGGTGGAAGGGGGCTCCCGTTTGCATCGAGATGCGGTCGTCCGGGCACCCGTCACGTAATTTGCCAGTCTGGAGCTCGACGACCCCGTTGGGCACGCCAAGAAGCCAGGGGTCCGTGTCCCAGTTCTTCCCCGTATCCGCGATGGGCTCCACACTCCGAGTCAGCACCAGCATATTCGTGAGCCGTTTCCTAGATTCCCCGGCGAACGCCCATTTTGCCGCTTTGTTTCGTCTGTCGCTGTCGGTGATCTCCAGGACAACCTTTTGGCGCCGTCGCATTGCCTTGAGCGCGAGCCGGTCGAGCTCTCCGCAAGCAGGCTCGTGCCAATGGTGCTGATCGAACAGAAGCCAGCACCCTCGACGGTAGTCATAGCGGACACGACCCCCATAGCACTGGGCGAAAAACTCCGCGTCTCCCGCCTCGGTCGTCGGGAAGACATTATTGCGCCCCCGGTTTTCTTGGACACGGATTAAGGGAGAATCTGATGTCCAAGGAGGTAGCGGGAATGGTTCAGTCGAGGAGGGTGCAGGGAGCTGGGTCGGCGCGGACGGAGGGAGCCCGAAGGGCGACCGGAGTCGGCGCCGACGCTGCGGCGGCTGGGGCCCGGGCCTTGGCGCCCGGGCAGCGGTGGAGTGCGAGCCGGAAGCGGGACGTGGTGCTGCGGCTGCTGTGCGGCGAGTCACTCGACGCGGTCTCGCGTGCAGTCGGGGTGGAGATCTATCGGCTGGAGGAGTGGAAGGCGCGGGCGTTGGCCGGTCTCGAACTCGGGCTGAAGGAGCAGGCCGGTGAACCGGTAGCCGCAGTGCTGGATGCCGCCAAGCGACACATTGGGGCACTGTCGATGGAGAACGAACTGCTGCGGGCGCGTGCCCGCGCGGCGGAGCGTCGCCTCCCTTTGGCGACGCGGAGGTCGCGATGATGAGCGCAACGACCTCCGCGACCACGGGGCGGCGCTATGGTCTCGAACGGGTGTGTCGGACGTGGGAGAGGTCGCGCGCGGCGCTCTACGCGCGGCGGGCGCGTGCGCAGTGCCGAAAGCGGGGTGCTGGCCCGGCGCGCCGCGGGCCGACGCCCGCGCTGTCGGATGCGCAGCTTTTGGCGGCCATTCGCAGCGACCTGACCCGGTCACCGTTCCAGGGCGAGGGCCATCGCAAGGTCCACGCGCGGCTGCGGATTCTCGACGGGATCCGCGTGTCCCGGACGCGGGTGTTGCGTGTGATGCGCGCGCAGGGGCTGCTCTCACCCCACCGCGGGCGGCAGGGTGACCCGAAAGCGCACGACGGGACGATTGTCACTTCGGCGCCTCAGGTGATGTGGGGCACCGACGGCGTACGGGTGTTCACCGTGGAGGACGGCTGGGTCTGGACCTTCGCGGCGGTGGACCACTGGAACGCCGAGTGCGTGGGCTGGCATGTGTGCAAGGTGGGGAGCCGTTTTGCCGCCCTCGAGCCGATCGCGCAAGGGCTCGGGCGACGCGACGGCTCGGTCGAGGCGGACGTGGCCCGCGGCTTGGCGCTACGGATGGACCACGGCAGCCAGTATCTGTCAGACCACTTCCTCAACCAGGTCCGCTACTGGGGCATCCACCCCAGCTTCGGCTTCCTCGAAGAGCCGGAAACCAACGGGGTCGTCGAGCGCTGGAATCGCACGCTCAAGGAGCAAGCGATCTACGGCCGAGTCTTTCACACCCTCGCCGACGTGCGCGCCGCCGTCGCTGCGTTCGTCGAACGCGACAACCAGTGCTGGCGCCTCGAAAAGCTGGCGTATCGCACGCCACTCGAAGCGCGCGAGCAATACGAGCTACGCCATGCCGCGTAGCGCAAACGTGTGTCCAAGAAACCGGGTGCGGTACATCGTCGGGAAGACATCCTCCCCGACGTCATAGCTCGCGCAACTGCTGGCGATGCACTCGACCTCGGGTGTGTCCAGCGGAGGCGTGCAACGATGTTGATTTGTCGCCTGTAGCGCATCGTCGATTGCTTGACGGTCCATACTCCGCCCACGCAACCGGCAACCCTCACGGAAGAGCGTGTCGTTCCGTGCGCCCTCCGTCACGAAGCTCGACGTTGGCAACGCCCCTGCGCCCGGTCTCGAGCCCCCTGTCGTCGGCGGATGGCGCGTCCTGGCCGCCGCGACGTCAAGCCACGCGGAGTCAAAAACGGGGAGGTCCTCTATGGCGGGCCAGTCACTGACCCTCTCGTAGAGGGCCCCCGTCTCGTGGACGCTCCCCGGCCCTACGACGCATCCCCCATCGCCCCGGACATCGATCTCGAGCCGAGCCTCACCCGTGTGAACCCGCACCGTGTTCGGAATTCGGCCGCCGGGATGGCGATAGAACCGATGTTCCCCTTTCGCGGTACGGGTGGCCATCCGCGTGGGTGGCAGATGTTCATCGGCCCAGGTAACCGCGTCAGGGGAATCGCAGTCAAGCACGACAATCCCCGAGACCGCCCCGGTCACGATGCCGACGTTGTAGTTCGTGGGACCACCGAACCAGCTCTCCAGCTCGTCGTGTGTTGGACGACGCGACTGGAATTCCTTCCACTTGACCGCGGGCCGCTTGTCACCGGGCGGGATGGGCACGAGCGAGAATCCGCGGTTCCAGAGATCCTCGATATGGCGGGGGATCATGCCGGGCCACCCGGGCCGGCATCACCGGCCTCAGTCTCGTGGGCACCCCCGACCCTCGCCTCCGACCGAGACGCGATCCAGGACTCGATGTCGGCTTCCCGCCAGGCCACACAGCCTGGAGAGATCCGAACAGGATCGGGAAACTGTCCACGACGGCGCTGCCGCCAAATCGTCGTCGCGGACAGCCCGACACGAGCGGCAACCACCGGAAGCCGAAGCAACCTCGATGAAGGAAAAGACTCTGACAGGGAGGGGGAGGTCGGTGTGGAATCTGACATCGGGCGAGGCTCCTCAGAAAAAACAAGGTTTCTGGTGAGCCGCGCCGCGGCATCGCCATCCCACCTCGCCGAGGCAGGTGACGACCGAAACTTAGATCAGACGATGGGAGTTTGCTCCCACCGGGAGCTCCCTTTGTGTGCCTCCCCGAGGCACCCGCCGACATCGTCCGTCGCTGCGTAACGCACGCATTCGCGTGCGGTTACATAAAGGTAGCGTGGCTGCGTTGTCTCGTCAAGATCCACCGCATCCACGCCGTTCCTGGGAACTCCTGACTCGCGTGAGGACTCGTCTCGGTGTTACCCATGTGTTACCCAAAAGGAAAAGGCCCAACCGACAGAGTCGATTGAGCCCTATATGTATTGGTCGGGATGACTGGATTTGAACCAGCGACCCCCTGACCCCCAGTTCGAGAGACTCCCGTCCGGATACGTCCGCCGAGGTGTATTCCTTAGAGATTCGACGATTCGCATTCCAGTGTTGTCCGCTATATCCACTGGCGTCCACTCGGCAAGCTGTCAGTTAAGCTGTCAACTTTCAGCGGACGATTCAACGGGGACGGAGGTTAGCGCGGGTGCGCGGCGTCCCACTCGCGGATACTGCAATGGCAGGTCAGACTGAGCCGCTGGAAGTCATGCCGCCTCAGACCACTCTTTGCAGACGGCCTCCGCCTGCTCAATGACGGTCACAACAGCCTCGTTGCGCTGCTCGGGGGGATACCCGTGCTTGCGCAGGAGCTTCTTTACCTTGAGGCGCATATTAGCCCGGACCGCTTCTTTCTGCGTCCAGTCGATGGTGATTGACGCGCGGATGGCCTCCACGAGGTCATGGGCGATGGCCGCGAGCGCCGTGTCACTCATCACCTCCCTGACGTTCCCGTGGTCCACGAGGGCGTCGTAGAACGCCAACTCGTCGTCGGTGAGCCCCAGCGCGTCTCCTCGTTTCGGGGCGTCGCGCATCTCCTTGGCGAGGTCGATCAGCTCCAAGATGATCTGGGCCGCCTCGACGGTGCGGTTCTGGTAGGCCAGGAGGGTGCGCTCCAGCATCTCGGAGAACTTCCGCGACTGGATGACGTTCCTTCGGGCAAGACCCCGTATCTCGTCGTTCAGCAGCTTCTTCAGCAGTTCGAGCTGGAGATTCTGGTGGCCGCTGACCTTCACCGTTTCCAGGAACTGGTCACTCAAGATCGAGATGTCTGGCTTCTTGAGCCCGGCGGCCCCGAAGATGTCCACCACCCCTTCGGACGAGACGGCCTCGGAGACGATCTGGCGGATCGCGGTGTTCAGCGCCTCGTCGGACGTCCCCCCCACGGTGTACTTTGTCAGGTTGCTCTGCACCGCCTGGAAATAGCCCACCTCGTCCCGCATCTGGCGTGCGCCGTCCAGGTGGATGGCGATGCCGGCTGTGTGGTTCAGAACCACCATCGCGTCGAGAAACCGCTTCTTGCCATCGTCCAGGCCACAGATGTGGTTGGCTCCGCCCGCGAGTGCCCCGAGCCGTCCTGGGACGTTCGTACCGAAATACCCGGCGTAGTCGAAACCGTGGAACATGTCACGAACGATCCCGAACTTCTCTTCGAGCACCCTGAGCGCGACCTCGATCGGGACACCCGGCTTGTCGCGCTTCCCGCCCCCATAGATGGTGACGGCCTTCCGAAGCTGGTCTGCCAAGCCCAGGTAGTCCACCACGAGGCCGGACGGCTTGTCCTTGAACACCCGGTTCACGCGAGCGATGGCCTGCATCAGTCCGTGGCCTCTCATTGGCTTGTCCAGATACAGCGTGTGGGCGCAGGGGGCGTCGAAGCCGGTGAGCCACATGTCTCGCACGATGACGATCTTGAGCGGGTCTGACGGGGCCTTGAACCGTTTCTCGATGTCCTTGAGTCGGGGCTTGTTGCGGATGTGCTTCTGGAACGCGGGTGGGTCGCTGGCGGATCCCGTCATCACAACCTTGATGTCGCCCACCTCGTCGCTGTCGCCGTTCCACTCGGGTCGGAGCGCGACGATCTGGCGATAGAGGTCCACGGCGATGCGCCGGGACATGGTCACCACCATCACCTTGCCGTCGAGAATCTCGGTGCGCCGGTCGAAGTGATCGACGATGTCCCGCGCGACGAGCGCCACCCGCTCCTCGGTGCCGACCATCGCCTCCAGCTTCGCCCACTTCGTCTTCAGCTTGCCTCTGGTGGCCTCTTCCTCGCCCTCGGTGACCTCCGCGAACTCCTCGTCCACCTGCGGCTTCTTGTCGTCGGCGAGCGCGATCTTGGCGAGGCGGGCCTCGTAGTAGATGGGGACGGTCGCGTTGTCCTCCACCGCCTGGGAAACGGTGTAAGTGTCGATGTAGTCCCCGAACACCGCCGGCGTGCTCTTGTCGTCGAACTCGATCGGGGTGCCCGTAAAGCCAATGAACGAGGCGTTCGGCAACCCGTCCCGGAGGTTGCGAGCGAAGCCCTCGATGAACTCGTACTGACTGCGGTGCGCCTCGTCGGTGATGACGACGATATTCCGGCGGTCCGACAGCCTCGGAAACCGCTCGCCCTTCGGCACCCCGAACTTCTGGATGGTCGAGAAGACCACGCCCCCGCTGGCGACCTGGAGTAGCTCCGTCAAATGGTCGCGGCTCTCGGCCTGAACTGGGGCCGGGATGAGCCCCTTGGCGGCGCAGAACTGGTTGAAGAGCTGTCCGTCAAGGTCGTTACGATCGGTGATCACGACGACGGTCGGGTTCTGCATCTCGGGCCGGAGGATGAGCTTCCCGGTGTAGAACGCCATCGAAATAGACTTGCCCGAGCCTTGCGTGTGCCAGACCACGCCGATGCGCTTGTCCCCGGTCGGGCTCGACGCCCGGACCGTCTCCTCCACCGCCTTGTTGGCGGCGTGGAACTGGTGGTAGCCGGCGATCTTCTTGATGTACCCGTCGTCGCTCTCCCACAGCACGAAGTGTCGGATGTAATCAAGGAAACGCTGTTTCTCGAAGAGGCCGTTCAGCAGCACTTCCAGTTTCGGGGTGGCGTCCGGGGCCAGCTGGGTGCCATCGATGGTACGCCACGGGCCGAACCGCTCGAAGCCCGCCGTGAGGCTTCCTACCTTGGCCTCGGTGCCGTCAGAGACGATCAGCAGCTCGTTGGTGTCGAAGAGCGCCGGGATCTGGCTCTTGTAGGTCTGGAGTTGGTTCCAGGCGGACGTGATGGTGGCGTGCTCATCCTCGGGGTTCTTCAGCTCAATGACCGCTAGCGCCATCCCGTTGACGAAGACCACCAGATCCGGGCGGCGGTTGTACTTGCCGGTGACGACTGTGAACTGGTTCACGACCAGCCAGTCGTTGTTCTCGGGGTGGTTGAAGTCGATGATCCACGCCTGATCGCCCCGGATGCGGTCGTCCTTCCGCACCTGCACCTCGACCCCACGGGTCAGATGCGTCTGGAACGCGACGTTGTTCTCCTCTAACGAGGGACTCTCAGGTGTGAGCACGGATTTGGCGACGGTGTCCAGACTGCCCGCATCGAGGTGCGGATTGATGCGAGCCAGCGCCGTGCGGAGACGCCCCTCAAGGATCACATCCTCGTAGGACGCTCGTTCGGGAGTGGCGGCGTCAGGGGCGATGTCATTGCCGTGCCGGTAGTCGTACCCCAGGGCCTCGAAATACTCGATCGCGGCCTGTTCGACGGCGGCTTCGTTCATAGCACGTGCTCGACCTGGCTCTCGGCTTCGGGGATTCGGATTTCGCCGGAGATCAACTTGGGGAGCAGCGTGTCTCGGAGAGCGGCCAATTTAGCAGATTGTTCGTCGTTTATCTCTATCCTGCCTCTGAGCGACGAAACGAGATGCTCAAACTCTCGGAGTCGCCCTGATCCCGGCAGTGCGAACGGAAAACCGAGAAGTGCATCTCTCGGTACGGCGAGAACCGTCGTCCCCGTGGCTGTACCGCACCCGGTTTCTTGGACACACGTTTGCGCTACGCGGCATGGCGTAGCTCGTATTGCTCGCGCGCTTCGAGTGGCGTGCGATACGCCAGCTTTTCGAGGCGCCAGCACTGGTTGTCGCGTTCGACGAACGCAGCGACGGCGGCGCGCACGTCGGCGAGGGTGTGAAAGACCCGGCCGTAGATCGCTTGCTCCTTGAGCGTGCGATTCCAGCGCTCGACGACCCCGTTGGTTTCCGGCTCTTCGAGGAAGCCGAAGCTGGGGTGGATGCCCCAGTAGCGGACCTGGTTGAGGAAGTGGTCTGACAGATACTGGCTGCCGTGGTCCATCCGTAGCGCCAAGCCGCGGGCCACGTCCGCCTCGACCGAGCCGTCGCGTCGCCCGAGCCCTTGCGCGATCGGCTCGAGGGCGGCAAAACGGCTCCCCACCTTGCACACATGCCAGCCCACGCACTCGGCGTTCCAGTGGTCCACCGCCGCGAAGGTCCAGACCCAGCCGTCCTCCACGGTGAACACCCGTACGCCGTCGGTGCCCCACATCACCTGAAGCGCCGAAGTGACAATCGTCCCGTCGTGCGCTTTCGGGTCACCCTGCCGCCCGCGGTGGGGTGAGAGCAGCCCCTGCGCGCGCATCACACGCAACACCCGCGTCCGGGACACGCGGATCCCGTCGAGAATCCGCAGCCGCGCGTGGACCTTGCGATGGCCCTCGCCCTGGAACGGTGACCGGGTCAGGTCGCTGCGAATGGCCGCCAAAAGCTGCGCATCCGACAGCGCGGGCGTCGGCCCGCGGCGCGCCGGGCCAGCACCCCGCTTTCGGCACTGCGCACGCGCCCGCCGCGCGTAGAGTGCCGAGCGCGACCTCTCCCACGTCCGACACACCCGTTCGAGACCATAGCGCCGCCCCGTGGTCGCGGAGGTCGTTGCGCTCATCATCGCGACCTCCGCGTCGCCAAAGGGAGGCGACGCTCCGCCGCGCGGGCACGCGCCCGCAGCAGTTCGTTCTCCATCGACAGTGCCCCAATGTGTCGCTTGGCGGCATCCAGCACTGCGGCTACCGGTTCACCGGCCTGCTCCTTCAGCCCGAGTTCGAGACCGGCCAACGCCCGCGCCTTCCACTCCTCCAGCCGATAGATCTCCACCCCGACTGCACGCGAAACCGCGTCGAGTGACTCGCCGCACAGCAGCCGCAGCACCACGTCCCGCTTCCGGCTCGCACTCCACCGCTGCCCGGGCGCCAAGGCCCGGGCCCCAGCCGCCGCAGCGTCGGCGCCGACTCCGGTCGCCCTTCGGGCTCCCTCCGTCCGCGCCGACCCAGCTCCCTGCACCCTCCTCGACTGAACCATTCCCGCTACCTCCTTGGACATCAGATTCTCCCTTAATCCGTGTCCAAGAAAACCGGGGGCGCAATAGTCGTCCCCGTGGCGAACCCTCGACACCGCCGACGCGCCGTTGGAGATAAGAGCAGGTGATAAAGAAAGTTTCGTCCCACTGACGTCTCACTGTTAATCCGGACGGCGAACGTATGGTGTGTCGTGATGATAGTTTCGGCCTCCGCTATCGTCGGTACGAATGCTGGACAGCCAAGGATGTCTCGAGCTTGAGTGAGATCCGTATTGGCAATAACGATGTCGCCCGGCTTCACCTCGTGGCGTGACTTGAATTCGCCTGAATACGGTTTAGTCGCGTTGCGGCGAAAGCCGCCGTGTGGCTTGACACACTTCAAATTCACCATTGGTGTGCCTGTTTCAGTCAAGAATTTCCCTTTATAGGACAAGCCCTTGTCCAAGGAGATATGGTCACCAAGCGTTGTTACCTCCCACCCCCTCGGAATCGGCCCCAACTCGCTGTCCACCAGGTCTTTGGGAAGCACGCCGTCGAAGTCGATGAACCACGACTTGAAGATCGCCTGCGCCAGCGCCTCCAGCGTCTGGTTCATCTTCCGGTTGAGTTCGATCTTGTCGTCGAGGGCTCCCAAGACGGCCGCGATGCGGCACTGTTCGGGGAGGGCGGGTAAAGACAGCTTCAAATCAAGAATCATCGGCACACGCAGGTTGCTTACTATCGATCCAGCACCTTCGTGGATATCAATTTGCGCTCGTGATTGATGAGAAAGAAGAGCATAGAGAAGAAACCTTCCGGTGATAAATGCTGGATCTGGACGTAAGAGCACCATCCGTTGTCCCATGCAGCACTGTAAGTCGGCTGGAACCAGGCACACTTCACCCATCGGTGCTTCTCTAGTAATAACTACATCGTCCGCTTGTGGCACAGCCTTCTTAGGGTTCGCGCAGAAATAACTCCAGTGTTGTTGGCGGAATTCTAGCTGACGGGTTTCCACCGAGTTGAGTCCGCCGGCCCTCTCGACCCTGAAATTGCAGCCTGTAGCACCGATGGCCACCCGCGGCGAGGTAGCAAGGTAATGATAGAGTATCTCCTTTGCAGGTGTTACTCTATCATTATGCGAACCGAACACTATCGCGCGCGGGACCTCACCACGTTGTTGCGGAAGCAGAAGATCGCCACGATGACCGAGCTGAAAGACGTCCTGGGGAGCGCAGCGGACATCACGATCTTCCGGAAGCTGGCGGAGCTGTCCTATCAGACCAGCTACTCCCACCGCGGGCGATATTACACGTTGGCCGATATCCCCCAGTACGATGCGTGGGGCCTGTGGTCGTATCGCTCGGTGTGGTTTTCGCGGCGCGGGACATTGCTGGCCACCGCGGAAGTGCTGGTCCAGGAGGCCGACGCCGGATTTTTCGTGGCCGAGCTCGAGGGGGTCCTCAACGTGGAGGTGAAGGGGGCGTTGCTGAGGCTGGTCCGTCAGCAGAAGCTGGCGCGTGCGTCCTTCGCCGGGCGCTATCTGTACTGTTCCCCCGATACCGCCACGAGGGACGCTCAGCTCACCGCGCGCCGGGTCCGTGACGCGGCGACCCCACTCGGGGGGCGGCTGCCGCACGTCGATGTCCTCCCCGATGAGCTCAAGGCATCGATTGTGCTGTTTTTCAGCCTGCTCGATGAGCAACAGCGACGCCTGTACGCCGGCCTGGAGTCGCTCAAGATGGGCCACGGAGGCGACCAGGCGATCGCCGACCTGCTGGGGCTGGACGCGGGGACCGTGGCCCGCGGGCGGCACCACCTCCTGGACCGCGATGTGACTGTCGAGCGTGTCCGCCGGGCTGGCGCCGGACGCCGACCGGTGGAAAAAAAACGCCAGCGGTCATCGCGCGCATCGACGAGCTGATGACGCACGAGACGGCGGGCGACCCCATGTCCGGGTTGAAATGGACCCGAAGGACCACCGAGAAGATCGCCGCCGAGCTGCAGTCGCTTGGCATCAGCGTGGGCCCACGCACCGTGGCCAGGCTGCTCACGCAGTTGGGGTTCTCCTTGCGCGTCAATCAGAAGAAACGCTCCACTGGCTCGCCGGCACGGCGGAATGAGCAATTCGAGCAAATCGCCTCGCTTCGGGAGCGTTTCGTCACTGACGCGGCGCCGATCATCAGCGTGGATACCAAGAAGAAAGAACTGGTTGGCCACTTCAAGAACGCGGGCGTCGCCTGGAATCGTGCGCCCGTGGTTGTCAACGACCACGACTTCCGGTCCGAGGCCGAGGGGATCGCGATTCCCTACGGCATCTATGACCTGCAGGCCAATCGCGGCACGATGTTCGTCGGCACGACCTACGACACCCCGTCGTTCGCCGTGGACGCCATCGAGCAGTGGTGGCGCACCGAAGGCGCGACGCGCTACCCCGGGTCCCGCGAACTGGCGATCCTCGCCGATGGCGGAGGAAGCAACGGCGCCAGATGCCGCGCTTGGAAGTTCGGGCTCCAGCGCAGCCTCTGCGACCGACATGGCCTGTCGATCACCGTCGCTCACTACCCGCCGGGAGCCTCGAAGTGGAACCCGATCGAGCATCGACTGTTCAGCGAGGTGAGCAAGAACTGGGCTGGCAAGCCGCTCGACAGCTATGACACGATTCTCAACTACCTCCGAACGACGCGCACCTCAACCGGACTCCGCGTTCGTGCTCACCTGGTTCGCCGATCCTATGTGAAGGGCATCAAGATCGCGGCGGCAGACATGAACACGCTGGCTCTGGAGGAGCTCGAACCCCTGCCCGCCTGGAACTACACGCTCCAACCCCGCTGTTGAAAATGGGGAGTTATTCCTGCGCGGACACTTAGTTCGCCTAATGAAACTCTCATGATCGGTGTAACAGGGATTTCGCCAATGCTCGAAACGTCCATCCTTAATATTTCTGCTTCTGATGACGACGATCCCCTCGTCAGTCCATTTGGGGGTCGTTCTGCTGTTGTCGTGCAAAATAATCACGTCTGAAACACGCCTACTACTCCACATCGATTGTCCTGTCGATCGACTCTAAGGCTGACCGAATGCGATGCCCTAACTCGTCTGACTGTTTGAGCTGTAACTCGAACTCCCGCTTTAGGGACCTAAACCGAATATCAAACTGGTCGCCGCCGGCAGCTTTTTCTGTGCCGACATACCGGCCTGGAGTCAGCATGAAATCTTGGTCGGTGATTTCCTCAAGAGTGGCTGACTTGCAGAAGCCGGCGACGTCCCCCCGCCTTGAGTAGCGGTCGGCTTTAGAGTCCGGGGGTGACTGTACTGCTTTCCGCGGCCAGTTGCTTCGCGTAGAGGGCTGGCGTCAGCCCGCCCAAACCCTTCTTCGGTCGCTCCTCGTTGTATTCACAGCGCCACGCTTCGATCAGGGCCTGGGCGTGGGCCAGGGTCGTAAACCAGTGTTCGTTCAGGCATTCGTCGCGGAAGCGCCCGTTGAAGGACTCGATGTAGGCGTTCTGGTTCGGCTTGCCGGGTTCAATGAGACGCAGGGTCAGCCCCTGCGTGTGCGCCCATGTGAGCATCGCGCGACCGCAGAACTCCTTCCCGTTGTCCGTGCGGAGAATCTGCGGAAGTCCACTGGTGATCGCCAGGCGGTCCAGGACGCGGGTGACCGGCAGTCCCCCGAAGGCCCGCGCCGGGACGATCGCCACGGCCTCATGGGTGGCGTCGTCGACAATGGTCAGGCACTTCATGACCCGCCCATCCGCCGTGCGATCGAAGACGAAGTCCGCGGACCAGACCTGGTTGCGACGCTCGGGGCGCACCAGTGGCTGGCGGTCGGCTCTCGGGATCTTCTTGCGTCGACGGCGCTTCAACTGGAGCCGGGCCTCCGTGTACAGGCGATCGACCCGTTTGTGATTGATGACGTGGCCGGCCTGCCGCAGCTTCAGATAGATCATCCCGGCCCCATAGCGTCGATGTCGCTGCGCCAGGTCAACGATCCGATCCCGGACGACCGCATTGCCATCGGGCCTTGGCACGTACCGGAAGGCCGACGCGCTCATCTGCCCCACGGTCAGGGCCCTGCGCTCGCTGAGGCCCCGCGCGACCATCTCCCGCACCACCTCCCGTCGAACCGGTGCGGTCACCATTTTTTTCGCAGCACCTCGCGGGTCACCTCGATCTCGAGCTGCGATTCCGCCAAGAGCTTCTTGAGCCGGCCGTTTTCGGTTTCAAGCTCTTTCAGGCGCTTCGCGTCCGAGACGCTCATCCCGCCGAACTTGCTCCGCCAGAGGTAGTAACTGGCCTCCGAGAAGCCGTGCCGGCGGCACAGGTCCTTCACCGGGAGGCCTGCCTCGGTCTCCCGCAGGAACCCGATGATCTGCGCTTCCGTAAATCGCTTCTTCACGTCCGATCTCCCTTTCCGGATGATCGGACTCTCAACCGAAGTGCTACTCAAAATGGGGGGGACGTCGCCGGCCACGTCCTCGTAACTACCCTTCTGGCTTCGCCAGGCGTGGTATGTGTCCGCGACCTTCGCGATGTCCTCTGGGTCGAACACCCGGTGGACCCGCGTCTCCATTCGCCCGATCTTCCGGGCGTCGATGAACAACGTCTCACCTCGGCGGTTCCGGTGGCCAGTGCTCGCCTTGTTCTTGGTGAGAAACCAGAGGCAGACCGGAATCTGAGTGGCGTAAAACAATTGTCCCGGACAGGCAACGATGCAATCGATCAGATCGTCTTTGACCAGCTTCTCTCGGATCTTTCCCTCCCCAGCTAGCACAGTCGTCATAGAACCGTTGGCTAATACAAAACCCGCAACCCATTTAGGACTGAGATGGTGAACAAAATGTTGCACCCATGCGAAATTTGCATTTCGGACTGGAGGCGTACCGAATTTCCAACGTACGTCGTCAGCCAAACGTTCCGCTCCCCATTCCTTTACATTGAACGGGGGATTGGCCAGCACGAAATCGGCCCGGAGGTCTGGATGGAGGTCTTCGTGAAAACTATCGGCGTGCTTCCTGCCCAGATTGGTTTCGATCCCCCGGATCGCGAGGTTCATCTGCGCCATTCGCCACGTGGTGCGGTTACTTTCTTGCCCGTAGACCGTAATCCGGTCCCGCCGCCCGTTATGCGCGTCGATGAACTTCAAGCTCTGGACGAACATCCCGCCAGAGCCACAACAGGGGTCATAGACCCGCCCCTTGTAGGGTTCCAGCATGGCGACCAGCAGACGGACGATGGAGGTGGGCGTGTAGAACTCGCCGCCCCCTTTGCCCTCAGCAGAGGCGAACTTAGCCAGGAAATACTCGTAAATCCGCCCTAGTGTGTCGGTCTCCTGCTGCGCCTTCGTACCCAGGCCAATGCTGCTAAACAGGTTGATGAGCTTGCCGAGACTGTGCTTGTCTAGGTTCGGCAGGGCAAAGATCTTTGGCAGTACCCCTTTGAGGGTGGGGTTCTCGCGTTCGATCGCGTCCATCGCCTCGTCGAGGGTCTTGCCGATCGTCGGCTGAGTCGCCTGCTTCTGGATGTGCGACCACCGTGCGCGTGTGGGCACCCAGAACACGTTTTCGGCGGTGTATTCGTCGCGGTCTTCGAGGAGGGTTGTCAGTTCTGCCTCGCGTGTGGCCTCCGCCACGTAGTACTCACTGTCGGCATCAGCGACGGCCGCTCGAAGTTCTTCGCGCCGCTCATCGAAGGCGTCCTCGATGTATTTCAGAAACAGCAAGCCCAGCACGACATGCTTGTACTCGGCCGGGTCTGGGCCTGATCCGATTCGGTGGACGGTTTAGCTACGCTGGTTGACTCTCCGTTCTCTATCATCCTTTCACGAAAACAATAATGGGTGTGGGCGCTGTGGGAAACCGCGTTCTCTGCGGTTTTCCAAGTCCCTGGTGGGCGCGCGTTCTTCGCGTCCACAGGGACGGCAGCGTCCATGCCCTACGCCGCTGCGCACCGCTCAAAGGCGGCCGGGCTGATCTGGCCGAGTGTTGAATGGCGGCGCCGCTGGTTATAAAACACCTCGATGTAATCGAACAACTCCATCTTCGCCTCACCGTTGCTCTCGAAGTGCTCGCGGAGCTCGCTCTTGACCGTCGAGAAGAAGCTCTCCATCACGGCGTTGTCGTAGCAATTGCCTCGGCGGCTCATGCTGCACGTAATACCGTGCGTGTCGAGCACGTCTTGATAGTCCTCGCTCGCATAGGTGCAGCCCTGATCGGAGTGGTGCACTAGGCCGGCGTCGGGGCAGCGGCGCTTCAGCGCCATCTGGAGCGCCTTGATGGTCACCTGGCGGTCGTTGCTCGCACTGACGGCCCACCCCACGATGAACCGCGAGAACAGATCCAGGATCGCCGCCAGATAGAGCTTGCCGCTGCCGCCGATGACGAACTCCGTCGTGTCGCCGACCCACCGTTGATTCGGCGCGGCCGCCGTGAAGTCGCGATCGAGCAGATTGGCTGCGACCGGCTGATCGTGATCGCTCATCGTCGTCACCTTGTAGCGCTTGCGGAGCCGCGCCTGCAGGCCCGATTCCTGCATCAAGCGCACGACCCGTTTGCGGCTGACATGCTCATGTTGCTCGAGGAGATCCTCGTGGACGCGCGGACTCCCGTAGCGCTGTTTGCTCTCGGCGAAGGACGCCCGCACCAGCACTCTCAGTCGACGGTCGTCGCGCGCATGCGTCGATTCCGGGCGCGCGCGCGACGCATAGAAGCCGCTGGGCGAGACGTGCAACGTCCGACAAAGTCTCGTGATCGGGAACTCGGCCTTCTCCGCCGCAATCCAGGCAAACGTCACGCCTGGTGTTTGGCGAAGAAGGCCGCGGCTTTTTTTAGGATGTCGCGCTCCATCCGTAGCTCGCGATTCTCCTTGCGCAGCCGCGCTAGCTCCGTGCGCTCTTCGGTCGTCAGGCCGGTCTTGCCCTGGCTCCGATCCGCCCGCGCCTGCCGCACCCAATTGCCCAGCGCCGACGGCGTCAGATCGAGCTCGCGGGCCACGGCCCCGATCGTCTTCCCCTCATCCAACACCAGCCGGACCGCGCCGACCATGAACTCCTCAGAGAACTGTCGTCGCGCTCGTCTCCCTGCCTGCTTTGATCCCATTCTGGCCATCGTATCCACCTTTCGGACGATGTCCACGAAACCGGATCAAGCCCAGTCCATGTTGTTCCGGAGCAGGTCGGCAGCGTCCCACAGCTTGTTCTCGAAGCCGAGACTGCCTGTCCGTTCCTGAGTCGTTGCTTTCGCTGCCACGGTGACCTCATCGATCCCTTGTGTCGGATAAGGGGCTTCGCATGGCTATGAGATCAAGTAATTCATCATCTGGGGCAACGAACTCTTGTTCACGAGTCTCTTGATATGAGATCCAGCGGCACCCGCCGTCTTCAACGCGATTGAAGACATAGAAACTGGTCTCCTGCGGCCTCTGCGGAGCGCCGAGCCTGAAGAACGGCAACGCACGGCACATTGTCCTTGCGTCAGACATCCAGAAGGCCAGTGCATTCGACTTCACGGCCCGATTTAACTCGACCTGCACCCTCTCGAAAGTGGGGTCACTCCCTGACAGTTTCTCAACCTCGAATTTAAACCCCGTGTCGGTCACTTCATTCAGACCAGGGCGGACAAGATGGAAGCGGCGGAACAGCGACGCGGTGATTCCGTAGAGGTCACGAACCGGTTGCTGCAATTCGCCGACCACCCTTGCCGCGTCGCTGGCCTTCATGTAACCACCGTGACCTTTCCAGGAATTGCGGTAGCGCCGAGCAATGTCCAGAACATCTGTAGCCTTACGAAGCGAGCCGAACGTTCCTGCGACCTGCAGCAACTCTGGGCCTACGAGTTCTTCTGCGCTGGTCCGCAGGGCCTTGTCACTGGTTATACGACTTGTGTCTTTCAAGCTTGCGCCTGCCAAGCGGATCCAGAAGCCGAAATCAGACCGCTCAATCCCGGTGCTGTCGGCTGGATGAAACCATTTTGCCAACACTTCCTGCCAGTCCTTACGCATAGCCCTGACGTGGCTTGTGCCGATGGTGGCCAGATACGCTGCCGCCAGCTCGAAGAACTGCAGCAGTGTCTCCAGGCGCTCTTTGGGATCGGCGGAGACCTGGTAACGGCGGTAGATCGTTGCCAGTGGATATGGGAGTTCGCGCCACCAACCGGCGATCTGGCGTTCGATATCTAAGACAGCCTTCAGCTTGTCGATCGTCTCGGTCACCTCGGACAGGCTGGTCCAGTCCTGATCCAATGCCCGCTGCATGTCGCTGAAAGACGCGCGTAGGAGCCCAATGTCACTATCCATCCTGGCGATACTGTCCTGGGTCCCGACGTCCGGTATCGGTAGATTCAAAGAGAGAAGACTGGCCACCTGTATACGCTGAATGGTCACTCCATGCGCAGCGCCTTCGCGAAGGTTCTTGCCGTACGGGCTGTTGAGGAGTCGAGCAAGGAAACGGAGATTCGCCTTGGAAGGGTCAATGGCCAACCGGTAGACTGCTTTACCCGGATTTCCGATTTGGTTGTAGTACCGTATCGCTAGAACCAGTCGCCGCGCCTTGATTTCTGAGGCTCAGACGTAGGGAACCCCGCCACGGAGGGTGACACCCTGTGGGTGAATTACAGCACGAGGCGTTTCAGTTCGCGTTCAATGGCTTTCTGAAGGTCGCGTTCCAGGGATCGCGCGTCACCTCAGACGCGGGCCTCCTTCTGGTGCGCGAGTTGGATGAACGCTTGGGGTTGGAGGCACTCATCTCCGAGTACCTGAACGACTCCCGACAGGGGTTGAACACGCAGTTCAGCCTGGCGGATCTCCTGCGGCAGTCGGTCTACAGCCGGCTCGCGGGCTACGAAGACCTCAACGACGCAGTGCGCGTGTCGGCGGACCCGACGTTTCGTCTGATTGGGTCGCCGAAACGCTGGGACCGGGGTGCGGCGCTGACATCGACGTGGCACTGGTTCGAGACCGAGCTGCTGACCCACGAGGAGAATCTCGTCGGGTTGAGGGCCGTGAACCGAGAGCTGCTTACACAGGCCGAGATGGCGACGCGCGCCGACCGGATCGTGCTCGACATGGATTCAAGCGAGAGCCCGGTGCATGGGGCACAGGAAGGGAGCGCGTATAACGGGCACTTTGAATCCGTCTGCGACCACCCGCTGTTTCTGTTCAACGACCAGGGCGACTGCCTGGCCGCCTCGCTGCGGCCCGGCAACGTGCCGAGCGCCGACGACTGGGACGACCTCCTCATGCCGGAGATTGACCGACAGCAGGGAGCGGGGAGGCGCGTGGCGTTCCGGGCGGACGCGGCGTTCGCCCGGCCGGCGATCTACGAGGCGCTCGAGCAACGCGACGTGGACTATGCCATTCGCATGCCGGCGAACAAGACGTTGGAGTTGGCGGTCGAAGACATCCTCTTTCGTCCGCCGGGACGGCCAAGCTGCAAGCCGGTGGTGCGGTACAAGAGTTTCCGCTACCAGGCGAAGAGCTGGACCACCGCCAGACGGATTGTCGCCAAGGTGGAGCACCACCGGGGTGAGTTGTTCCCGCGCGTCGGGTTCATTGTGACCAACATGGTCCTTCCGAGCCGCTCGGTCGTCCGGTTCTACAACAAGCGCGGCACGGCGGAGCAATGGATCAAGGAAGGCAAGCAGGCCACCCACTGGACGCGGCTGTCGTGCCATCGGTTCCGGGCAAACGAGGTGCGCCTGCAACTGAGCGTCTTGGCCTACAACCTGGGCAACCTCTGGCGCAGACTGGTCCTGCCGCCTCGGATCAAACGCTGGTCGCTCACGAGTCTCCAGCAGCGGCTGGTGAAGACCGGGGGCCGGCTCGTGAAGCATGCCAGGTACTACTGGCTCCTGCTGGCGGAAGGACATCTAACCCGGCGGCTGTTCGGCGACATGTTGCGGCGGATCTGGGCGCTGCCGGTGCCGGCAGGCTGACGCGCGGCACAGGCAACGCAGTCCGATTGGCGAAGAAATGGCCCACGTGTGGAGCGGTGTCTGAGAAATGCCGGGAACACAGGGCCTCCAGTCGACCGCACGTCACCACGGGCTGAGCTGACGGCCTCTGAAGCGGGACGATGCTGTGACGAACAAGAGTTTCGGGCGCTGGGCGGCCTTCGGGTGTATAAAGGGGCCATCTAGGGCAGGCAAATCGGAAATCCCGGATTCAACACATACCGTCCAGCCTGCCGCGAAGCGGCGGGAGGCTCGCCAGAAGAGCCTCTACGACAGCGCGTCTCTCGACCGTGCCCCAAAGCTGGCCCGCCGGGCCTCGTCCGCTGCCACTTCTCGTTCCAGCGTGGCCAGGGCTTTATAGGCCGTTTCAGCCCGGTCGAGCTGATCGTCCGACATACGCTCGAACTGGTTCGGCGTGAAACGCACATGTTGATGGACGTGCTGATGGGTCTCCGGGGCGGCCAACCCAAGATGCTTCATGAGCAGCTCCAGCGCCTTGAGCTTGTCACTCCACCGCGCCGGTATCCCTGATTGCTCTGTCAGTGTTTGCAGGTCCGTGTGAGCAATGGCCATCACGTCGCGAAGCACATCTTCGATGCGAACTTCAACGGCCTTCAGCTGTCCGGCGTGTTGCGCGGCGATGACCTGCTTCACCACAACATTTGTTAACAGACGTGAGCCCTGCTGCTCTGCGGTCTTCGGGCTGTACCCCGCCAGGATTGCCGCCTGGGTCGCATTCAGGTCAACGAGATATTCCGTGACGAACCGGTGCTGTCTGGAATTCATGTCATCCACCCCGCATCGTAACGATCTCACGCTCACGGACGTTTAAATGTGACGCTGTGGTCACTGTCTCCCTCCGCTGTAGCTCGCGCCCCTCCCGTCTCAACCGTCAAAGTGTCAATCGCCCAGCCCCGCCTTCATTAGGTGCTTGACGGTTTGACGCTTGTGGGGCCACCTGTGTCAAGGGCGGAGCAAAATTAGACCACCGTGGCGGAGGAAAACTAGACCATCCGGCCGTGGAGTGGCGTGGCTGAAGGCGGCCGTGCGGAGGAGAGGTCAGGATGCCGGAGCGGCCGCGGGCGGGCGGGCTTTCTTGCTGTGTTCGAGGCGATAGCTCTCGCCGTTGAGCTCCAGGATGTGGACGTGGTGGGTCAATCGGTCGAGCAGCGCGCCCGTCAGCCGTTCGGAGCCGAAGATCTCGGTCCATTCGTTGAAGGGCAGATTCGAGGTCACCAGCGTGGACGCTTGCTCGTAGCGCTGGGAGAAGATCTCGAAGAGCAGCTCGGCGCCGGTCTTCGATAACGGCACGTAGCCGAGCTCGTCCACGATCAAGAGGTCCTGTTTGACGAGCGGCTTCTGCACGCGCAGCAGGCGCGTATCGTCCCGGGCCTCGAGGAGTTCGTTCACGAGCGCGGCGGCGGTGGTGAAGCGCACCCGATAGCCCTTCTGGCAGGCCGCGAGCCCCAACGCCAGCGCCAGATGGGTCTTGCCCGTGCCGGAGTTGCCCAACGCCAAGACGTTCTCTCTGCGGTCGAGATACTCCGAGCGGGCCAGCTCCAGCACCAGGCGTTTGTTCACCGACGGGATCGCACGGAACTCGAAGGTGTCGAGACTCTTCAAGACCGGGAACTTGGCGGCCTTGATGCGGCGCTCGGTGGCGCGCTGCTCGCGATCGAGGAGCTCCAGCTCGCAGAGGTGGAACAGGTAGCGGGGACAGTCGAGCCCTTCTTGGGCACAGTGCCGCGCGACTTTGTCGTACTCGCGCAAGAAGGTCGGCAGGCGCAGCGCCTTGAGATGCGCCTCGAGCAGCAGGGTGGGTTTCGTCATCACTCGGCCCCCAGGAGTGCCAGGGAGTTCGCGGCGGCGGTCGTGGCCACGCGGGCGACCGGCCGATGCGGATACTGCGCCAGATCGAGGCGGGGTGGCCGGTGGTCGAGGCGGCACAGCACCAGGTGCTTGACGGCGTCGAACCCGATCGCCCCCAGGCGCACGGCGTCCTGGACGGCGCCGCTGACGTGGTCGAGCCGAAAGTCCTCGAGCCGCCGCAACACCTGCACGTACTCGCGCGTGCCGGCCTTGCCCAGCCGCGCCTCTCACAGGCGTCGCAGTCGGAGAAACTCCTCCGGCAGTGCCCATCCGGCCAGGGGCGCCGCCTGATCGAGCGCGCCGGTCTTGCGCTCCAACAAGGCCAGGTCGTGCCGCGGGTTACAGATCAACTCCTCCCGTCCGTAGCTGCGCCGATGCCGGGCGATCTCGTCACTCCCGCACACGATCACGACGTCGTCCACCGAGCCTTTCACCAGCACCTCGCGGTGGCCGTAGGCGGTCGGCACCGAGTAGTCGTTGCGGCGGTAGCGCACCAGCGACAACGACGTGACCCGCGTCGTCCGCGTGTCGCAGGCGTCATACGGGACCGGCGGCAACGGCAACAACGCCTCGCGGTCGCGCGCGAAGCGCTCCCCGATCGTCTCCGTGTGCCGCCGCAGCCGGCGCCCGCGACGCGCGTTGCACTGGCGCTCGAGGTCGGCGTTCAACGCGTCCCAACTGCCAACCCGGGGGATCGGCACAAAGAAATTGCGGCGAGCGTAGCCGACCAGCCCTTCCACCTTCCCTTTGTCGTTGCCCTTGCCCGGCCGCCCGAAGCGGGCGTCGAACCAGGAGTGCGACTGGAGCTCGCTGAAGACCTGCGTCCGCTGGCGCGTGCCGTCCCCGAGGATCCGCGCCACCGCCAGCGTGGTGTTGTCATAGACGATGCGCCGCGGCACCCCCCCGAAGTACGTGAACGCCGCGTTGTGCCCGTCGCAGAACGCCTCCGTCGTCTCGGCGGGAAACGCCTTCACGAACCCGTCGTCGCTGTGCGGGAGATCAACGACCAGGTCGTGCGCTTTGCATTCGACGCCAGCGATCACGACCAGTGCTTCGCCGAAGTCGGCCTGGGCGTCGCCCGGCGGATGGGCCAGCGGCACGAACATCTCCTGCCCGCCCAGCCGCTGCGCGCGCACGTAGGCTTTGACGATCGTGTCGCCGCCCGTGAAGCCGTACTCCGCGCGTCAGCGTTCGCCGATGCGCTTGGCCGTGTGCCGTTGCTTCTTCGGACGGGACTGATCCTCGCGGAGGATCTGATCGATGACCCCCGTGAAAGCGTCCAGCTTCGGACGCCGGATCGGCTGCGCCCGGCGATACCCGGGCGGCAGGCGGTACCGCAGCATCTTGCGCACCGTCTCACGGGCCAGCCCGAAGCGGCGCGCCGCCGCGCGCTCGCTCAATCCCTCCACATACACGCTGCGCCGCACCGCCGCATAGAGCTCCACTCGATACATCCCTCCTGTGTTCCACAAAACACCCTGGGAATGCTCGGTGGACCACCCACGCGGTCTGGTTTTCCGCCGCCCTCAGGCCGCGTCACCCCGCCGCGCTGTGGTCTATTTTTGCTCCGCCGTTCTCACACCCCTGCGACCACCTCGTAGCGAACCCACGCATCGTCAAAGCGGTCGCGGTTGTACCCACGGAATTGGCCGTTCGATTTCGACACGATGCCAAACTCATTCAGAAGCTTGGCCAGCACATGAGGGGTCATCGGAGTGTCACCGCGCCCCCATGTTGGCCAGGGACGCTCTTCGAGGGCGTGGAGCTTGGAGAGCAGGTCCTTTGTGCTGATGAACGGTACGTTTTCATCCCAGACCTCATGGATGTCACGAAGCAGCAACACACCGAGGTCAGCGTCTGGGCGGTTCGTCTCGCCCGAGAGCACGGTGGCACACTGTCTCGCCTTCCTTGCCCACTCTTCACCCGCCATGTCCGCAATCGCGAGAAGCGCCTCCCACGAATCCTCAGCCCTATCATTCAAGCCAGGAGCGGGTGCTGGGCGGGCGAGATCAAGCTCGTGGATGAGCTGCGGCACCAAGGCTTCGATCCGTTCACGAATCGGGGTCAATCTCTCAATGGCCTCACGCTCGCGGAACTTCTCAACATGTTCATTCAGCTTTCGTTTCATCTCGATGGCGACCGAGCGAGACATCAGGGTATCTGGGAGGTAATCGTGGCCGATCCCACAGAGCACCTTCGGACAGAACACATGGAAGTCCTTTTCCTCAATCTTGCTCCCTCGCGAAGTCCTTTTCCTCAATCTTGCTCCCTCGCGTCTCACACATCGTGTAGACGCCAGACCGGGAATAGCCCGCGTTCAAGAGACCTGTCAGCTTGTGCGCGTCTTCCTTGTTTCCCTTAAAGACCCGATCAGTTTCATCGAGGAGAAGTGTGGGTTGAACCCGTTCAACCTTCCGCACCAGTGCCGCCACAGTCGTCGCACTGCACAACCACGATTTCGCAACCAGAAGGTTGAGAACTTCGAGCACTCGCGTCTTTACGGAACGCGGCGTCGGGCTCGTGACGGTCAAGTAGGGGGTGTGATACGCAGCCTCGATGGCATAGGTGTGAACGACGTACAACGCGAGCGTGACGAGTTGCGCCTCGTCTAAAACAAGGTACCGGTGAAACGCGGCTTTGATCTCGTCAAGTAGGCGGCTCAGCCTCACGCCCTTGTCGAGAGAGGAGTCGTCCTGCTCAGTTGGCAACGGGTCGGAGTCCCACCGAATCGCACTTGCTGGGGGAGCGATACACGTGGGCTCATCGCGTTTGTTTCGTTTGCTCATTGGACATTGCGCCTATCGACATCACGCCAGCACGTCTGGTTCCATACGTGCCGCGACTCTTTGGGCGATCCAGTCTTTCAGTTCGTCAACAGGTACGCGTACAGAGCCTCCGATCCGAATCGATGGAAGGTCTCCTGACGCAATGAGGGCGTATATCTTGCTTCGGCCGACCCCAATGGCTTCAGCGGCTTCGTCTGGTCGAAGTAGCAGCCGACTATCAGTTGGTATTGTCATGAGTCCCTTCCAGCCAGTTTGTTTGGTATTGATCTGTGCTGTTGTTCAACGTATATTATATTTTGTACGTTGGACTACAACCAAGCAATTACACGGTCCAACAGTCATCTTTTCTTTCTAACGACGAACGTTTGTTTTGTGGAGCCAATCCGTTGAGCAAGAAGAACGAAATGGAAACCAATCGTCGGCAAGTGGCATTGCTGAACTGGTTATTTGAGTTCCAAGAACTCGACGTGCAGAGCTTTCGGGTCCGGGACTGGAAGAAAGCTCAGAACGAGCTGAAGGAACTCGTTGTCGTCGAGTGCGTCTGTGCTGGAAAGCTGTACCCGGACTATTGGGTCACTGAGAGTACTCGTGGTCAGTATGGGTTTGTCGAGGAGCGCCATGACGAATCCAAGTTCAGTCGGAAGCTGCGGGCACCTACCCAGCCAGAGGTTCGCAAGGTGCATCAGTGGCTACGGGACGTTCTGGAAACTACCCGTCCCTCAAGCGTGAGACAGGAAGATCTGCGACTCCCTCACATTGGCTATCCTTCGATTCCCTCAAGGCCCCGACGCTACTTCAAGGGTGACGATTTCACCGTCGTGCAGGCTGTGGCCCCGGAGGATCTCTACCATGAGTCGATATGCGAGTTGTTGAAGCAATTCGGGTCCAGGATTGCTCGCTGCGAAGCGGAGACCTGCTCCAAGCTGTTCATTCGTATACGTCGCCAGCGCTATTGTTCGGAGTCCTGTTCACAGCAGGTGCGCTCGAAGGTGTGGTATGCGCGGCACAAGGAGGACAAGAGGAGGAAGAGCCGGGAGGCGTACAAGAAGCAGGTAGAACAGAAGTACCCCGGTAGCAGAGTGCGCGTTGGGCGGCCTAGGTCGAAGAAGCGAGACTCAAAATCCTGAAGGGTTGAAAGGAGTAGGTCGATGTCGAAGCACAGACGTGGACGCGGTGAAGGCAGCATCTACAAACGGTCGGACGGCCGCTGGGCGGGCGCGGTTACTGTCGGCTATCGAAACGGCACGCAACACCGAAAAACGATCTACGGCCGAACGCGGAAGCAAGTACAGGAGCGCATACACGCAGCACTACAGCACCAAGCCCAAGGCATCCCACTGCCCGGTGAGCGTCAAATCGTCCGTGACTACCTAACGCAGTGGCTCAGCGATGTGGTGAAGTCGCGAGTTCGGGCACGCACCTATGAGAGCTACGACAGCACGGTTCGGTTACATATCCAGCCATACCTCGGCCGCGTGTCGCTCGCAAAACTGACGCCACAACGCGTCCAAACGTGGCTTAACGATTTAGCGGCGGCTGGGGCATCCCCTCGAACGTGCCAGTACGCACGGGTAGTATTGAGGACGGCCCTCAATCAAGCGCTGAAGTGGAA
The DNA here is from genome assembly GCA_963662965.1 of Vicinamibacterales bacterium. Taxonomy (GTDB): domain Bacteria; phylum Acidobacteriota; class Vicinamibacteria; order Vicinamibacterales; family UBA8438; genus DTWD01. The sequence continues at coordinate 4,873,117 of OY759970.1, forward strand.
TCTAGTGGTCCGCAATGCCGCTGCATTAGCAAACCCTCCCCGCGTGGTCACACGGGAAATAACGCCACTCGATCCCAAACAAGCACAACGACTACTCAAGCACTGCACCATTCACCGACTCGGGTGTCTCTTTACGATTGCACTCTCGCTCGGTTTACGTCTTGGTGAAGCACTCGGGCTTCGATGGCCTGACGTTGATCTGCAACAGGGACGGCTCCACATCCGCCGTACTCTTCAGCGTGCTAAAGGGGATCTCGTATTCGGGGAACTCAAGACAGCCCGTGCCTACCGAACCCTCTCTCTCCCGAACGTTGCGATATCCACCCTTACCAGCCATCGAGTCCGTCAACTCGAACAACGATTGGCCGCAGGGTCCCGGTGGTCTGAAGAGGATCTCGTCTTCACGAATCGGAAGGGTAAGCCGTTGGATCGGGCGAACGTGCGCAAACAGTTTCACCGGCTCCTGGAATCAGCCAATTTACCCAAAGTCCGAATTCACGATCTCCGACACACTGCTGCCACTTTGCTGTTGTTGCAAGGTGTGAACCCGAGAACCGTTATGGAGTTGCTCGGCCACTCTGACGTAACGATGACCCTGAACACCTACAGCCATGTCCTTGTCAGTCTCAAAGAAGACGCTGCGCGCCGCATGGATACCGCACTGGCGGCCAATTCATAGCCGTAAGCTGTCACTTAAGCTGTCAAATGGGAGAAAAACAAAGGGCCAATCATCAGATTGGCCCTTTTCTATAGCAAAAATGGTCGGGATGACTGGATTTGAACCAGCGACCCCCTGACCCCCAGTCAGGTGCGCTACCAAACTGCGCCACATCCCGAAAACCTACTCACATACTGCTGGCCGCCCTTCATTCAGACTCACGCACCTCCGCGCTTGCGTTTGGACGCTCGCACCACCCGTGGTTTGCGGACCGCGCGCGGCTTCGTCGCTCCGCTAACGCCGGCCTTTTTTGGCAACGGCGGCGACGCCGACGCCGCATCGAACAGGCCGACCCGCGGCTCTCCGTTGGTCGACAACAGTTCGAGAATCGAGCGAAGCCCCTTCTTGACCTCGACAATTCGCTCGCGCGCATCCTGCCCGAGCAGGTCGCCGATCGACGGCTCCCCCTCCACCGGTCCCGGGTCCTGTATCGCGCCGATCTTGCGACGAGCCGCGCCGAGCGTCAGCCCCTCCTCGTAGAGCAGGCGCTTGATCTCGAGCACCATCTCGACATCGGCTCGCCGATAGACACGACCGTCGCCTTTGGACGTCCCGAGTGCCGGAAACTCCGTCTCCCACGACTTCAGCACGTAAGGCTGGACCTTGGCAATCGCGCAGACCTCGGCCGCCTTGAACAGCGACCGCTTTGGAATCTCGACCGTCGTAGCCATGCCGATGAGCGCTGAAGGCAAATCGGATCCGAGTATAGCAGCCCAGACTCGCCGCTCACCCGCGCCGGCCGCGCCGTGGCTGTTCTCGTCGCGCACGTGTTTTCAGCCAGATCGGCGAACCTTCGAATCCGAACGCTCGCCGGAGCTGATTTCTCAAGAACCGTTGATACGAAAAGTGAAACCGGGTCGCGACGTTCGTGAAAAACACAAACGTCGGCGGTTTTGCCCCGACCTGCGTCGCGTAGAGAATCCTGACCTCGCGGCGACCGGGACTATGCGGGCGATGGCGAGCCGTCACGCGCGCGACCACACGATTGAGCTCCGACGTCGCGACGTGCGTGGCCCGGGCGTGGGCGACGTCGACCGCGCGTGCGATGACCTGTGCCGTGCGCTCTCCCGTCAGCGCCGATACGTGGAGGATCGGGGCGAAGTCGGCAAACTTCAAGCCGTCACGCAGATCGGCATCGAACGTCTTAACGTAGTCGGGTCCTCGCTCCTTCACGAGGTCCCATTTGTTCGCGACGATGATGATGCCGCAACCTGCTCGCTCCGCCTCGCCGGCGATCGCCGCGTCCCGCTTCGTCACCCCCGCCGCGGCGTCGACCAGCACGACCGCCACATCGGCCCGCTTGAGCGCTCGACGCGCCAGCAGGACACTGATCGACTCGATCTGACCCGACCGCGCCACCCTGCCGGGCTTTCGAATCCCGGCGGTATCGACGAGCCGGATGTGGCAGCCGTGCCAGACCACAACCGTGTCGATGGCATCACGGGTCGTGCCGGCCATCTCACTCACCAGCACGCGGTCTTCCCGGGCTAAGCGATTGACGAGGGACGACTTTCCCACATTCGGACGCCCGACGATGGCCAGCCCGATTTCCCCACCGGTCGACGCGGCCTCGTCCGACTCGTCCTCGGCGTCGTGGGAGTCAGCGTCACGCCCCGGCGGGCGACTCGGGGGCCGTCGGCCCGGCAGCCGCGACACCACCTCATCAAGGAGGTCGCCCACGCCAAGTCCGTGCTCGGCCGCAATGGTGACTAGGGGCGAGACGGCCAGGCGATGAAACTCACCCGACCCGCGCCGCGCCTGATGGTCGTCCATCTTGTTCACCGCCAACACAATAGGGACGCCGACCAGTCTCGCGTGGCCCACCACTTCCTCATCGGCGGGAACCAGACCGTCCTTCCCGTCGACCAGCACGACGAGCACTGACGCCGTTTCCATTTCGCGAAGACCCTGTTCGGAAACCACACCGTGCAGCGGGTCGGTGCTCGCTCCGAACAGACCCCCGGTATCGACCAGCTCGAACTCGGTCCCGAGCCACTCGACAGGCTGCCGCATCACGTCGCGCGTCGTGCCGGCCACAGGCGTCACAATGGCCAGACGAGCGCCCGAGACGCGATTGAACAGGGTCGACTTCCCCACATTCGGGCGCCCGATCAGCACCACGCGGTTGTCGCGACCGCTCAGTTTTCCCATTCTTGAGCTAGCTCCGTTCGAGATACCGCCAACTTGACAGCCGTAAATTGCCGTATCTATGATGGTTACACATTTCGAGGAGCCTAGATACCATGATCAAGGTCGACATCGTCAACGAGGTGTCGAAAGCCGCGGACATCACGAAGGTGAAATCCGAAGTCGCCGTCGACGCGGTGTTCGATGCGATGCGCATGTCGATGCAACGGGGTGAGCGAATCGAGCTCCGCGGATTCGGCGTTTTTCAGGTCAAGCCTCGTAAACGGGGTATCGGCCGTAATCCTCGAACCGGCAAGGAAGTCCGCATCCCGCCTGGCCGGACGATTCGCTTCAAACCCGGCAAAGACCTCCAGAATATCGGCTCCTAGCCGACGCATCCGACTTGCCGCTCGACCAGCCAGACCATACCGCTCGGCCGACCGTGTCACCATGGTTGACGCCCCCCCCTGCCGAGCCACCGGTCTGGACGCCCCCGCGTCGCCCGGAACGCACCTGGCTGCATCTTCTGCTGTTCCTCGCCACCGTGGCCACGACGATGTTCTGGGGCAACCTGCACTACGCATCGTTCGCGTCAGATTTCACCCGGGAAACAACACCGGACTTCTCGTGGCTGCAGGGCGCGTGGTACAGCGCGACGATCCTGGCGATTCTCGGCATGCACGAGCTGGGGCACTACTACGCCTGCCGCTATTATCGGGTCGACGCATCCCCGCCGTATTTCCTGCCGTTGCCGTTCTTTTTCGGCACAATGGGCGCGTTCATCCGCATCCGCCAGCCGATCCCGACGAAACCGGTTCTCTTCGATATCGGTGCGGCTGGCCCCATTGCCGGCTTCATCGTCGCCGTGCCGGCGTTGTTTATCGGTCTGTGGTTGTCGCGCGCCGTGGTGGTACCAGAACCGAGCGCCGACCTCATCATTATCACGTTCGGAGAACCGCTCCTCTATCAGGCGGCGGAGTGGATGGTGTGGGGCGAGCTCCCACCCGGCCACGCGATCAGCCTGCACCCGATGGGCCTAGCCGCCTGGTTCGGACTGCTGGCGACCGCCCTCAATCTGTTTCCGATCGCGCAGCTCGACGGCGGACACATCTCCTACGCGACGCTCGGCTCGCGCTCGACGATGGTGACGATTGGCAGCATCGTCGCCGCGGTTGGGCTCGCGTACTTCTCACGTGTCTATATCTTGTGGGCGCTGCTGCTGCTCGTCATGGTCGTGATGTTGGGTCCGCGCCATCCGCACATGATGGACGACCACATCCCCCTCGACCGGACACGGCGCTGGATCGCGCTGGGTACGGCGGCGATCTTCGTCCTCTGCTTCACGCCGGCGCCGATGGAGTTCAGTGAGCTCATCGCCACGCCGTAGCGCGGCACTCACATCATGTTCATCGGGTCGACGTCGATCGTCACCTTGCGACGAAGCGGCGGTCGCGCGTCGAGCGCGGCCTTGAGTGCCTCGCGCATCGCGCGCCGGTTGGCGCCCTTGAGTAAGATTTGCGCCCGATGCTGACCGCGAATCTTCGAGATCGGCGCTACGGCGGGACCGAGCACCTGACACGGCGTTGCGCCAGACTGGAGCAAGCGGGCCAAGTCGCGCGCATCTCCCATCGCCGCGTCGTAGGAACGGCCGCGGACGACCGCGTTCACCATCGAGAGGGTCGGTGGATACCTCAGATCGGTACGAAACCGTAGCTCCTCCTCGAAGAATGGCTCGTAGGCCTGCTGACAGGCGTAGCCGATGCTGTAATGCTCGGGATAGTACGACTGGATGATCGCCTGCCCGGGCCGCTCCCCCCGTCCCGCGCGGCCTGCGACCTGCGTGAGAAGCTGAAAGGTCCGCTCGCCGGCCCGAAAGTCGGCCACCGTCAGTCCCATATCGGCGGAGACGACCCCGACGAGCGTGACCTTGGGAAAGTCGTGCCCTTTCGCAATCATCTGCGTGCCGACGAGCACGTCGATCTCGCCGGCGCGGAACCGGGCCAGCAGTGACGCGCCCGCGCCACGTCGACGGGCGGTGTCGCGGTCGAGCCTGGCGATGGTCGCCGTCGGAAGCAACTCGGCGATCTCGCACTCAACGCGCTCCGTCCCAAATCCGACCGTCTCCAAGTAGGGGCCGGCGCAATGCGCGCACGTCCGCGGGCGGGCCGTCGAGTAGTTGCAGTAGTGACACCGCGCCCGGTCGGCCGTGCGGTGGAGCGTGAGCGCGACGCTACAGTTCGGACACTCGAGCGTGCGGCCGCACTGGCGACAGAGCATGGCAGTGGCGTAGCCACGACGATTCAGCAGGATGAGGGCTTGCTCGCCTCGCTCCAGCGTCGAGCCAAGCGCCGTGCGGAGCAGTCGACTCAGCACGACGTCGGGTCCCTCCGCGGCCAACTCCGCACGCATGTCGACAATCTTGACGTCCGGGAGCGGCCGCTGGTGTACCCGCTCGGCCATCACGACACATCGGTAGCGACCAGCGCGAGCGTGGTGGTAGCTCTCGAGCGACGGCGTCGCCGACCCGAGCACGACCAGTGCTCCCGCGCGCTGGGCGCGGATCGTGGCCACGCTGCGCGCGTGATACCGCGGAGTCTCCTCTTGCTTGTACGACCCGTCGTGCTCTTCGTCGACGATGATCAGCCCAAGATCGGCGACCGGAGCAAAGACCGCCGAACGGGTGCCGACGACGACATCGATCTCACCGCGTCGGATGCGATGCCACTGGTCATGCCGCTCCCCATCGGACAGACCGCTGTGCTGGATGGCAACGCGGCGTCCGAACGTGGCGTGGAAGGCGGCAGCCACGGCCAGCGTCAGGGCGATTTCCGGCACGAGCATGAGCACGCGGCGCCCACCCGCGCAGACCTCACGCGCGAGCCGCACGTAAACCTCCGTTTTCCCACTGCCGGTGACGCCGTGCAGGAGCGCGACATGGAACACTCCCTCGGCGGCGAGTGCCGTCAGCTGTCCAAGCGCGTGCCGCTGCTCCGCCGTCGGTTGCCGGCCGGGGGCGGTGTCGGCCAGCACTCTGCGCGCCGCGGCGTCATGCGCGAACGGGTCGCGTTCGACGTCACGCGATCGAATCGACACCAACCCGCGAACCGCGAGTCGCGCCACCGCATCGGCGCCGATCCCCTCGGCGGCCAGCGCCGGGAGCGCCACCCCCGCCGCGGCGCCGAGCAACCGACCGAGCGCCGCCCGTTGCCGCGGCCCGAGGCCCTGCGGCGTCGCGCCGACACACGCGTCTCGCCCAGCGTCCGTCAACTGCGCGACGCGGACGGTCTTGAACGCCGACCCGCCGCGTCGTCGAGACGCCGACATCGCCAGCGGCGGCATCGCGGTCGCAATCGCCTCGCCTGGTCCACAGGCGTAGTAGTCGGCCACCCAGAGTGCAAGGTCGAGGACGTCGGCCGGGAGATACGGTTCGGGGTCAAGCGTCTCGACGAGCTCACGTAGCTTCTCTGGGGCCGCTGGCACGTCGCCCGCACGGTCAGCGCTCACCTCATCGGTGGAGACGACACAGCCCGTCACCACACGTCGACCGAGCGGCACCACCACCCGGGCGCCGACCGGGGGAACGGCTTCATTGTCAGGTACGCGATAGGTCAGCGCGGGAAGAAACGGTACCGCAACGGCCACCAATACTCGCCGCGGCACTAGTGGTCTACTCGCCGCGCAGAATGGACCGGACCTTCTTCATGTCATCCCAGACATCGCGCTTGTGGTCCGGGCTACGCAGGAGGAACGCCGGGTGAAACGTCGGAATCAGCTTGGCACCGCGGTAGTTGTAGACGCGCCCCCGCGCCTTCGAGATCGGCGTCTTGTCGTCCTGCAGCAGCGTTTTCACCGCGAACGATCCGAGCGCGACAATGACCCTCGGCTTGATGGCGTCGATCTGAGCGAACAGAAACGGCTCACAGGTCGCCACTTCCTCTCGCTCGGGGTTACGGTTCTGAGGAGGGCGGCACTTGATGACGTTGGCGATGTAGACATCCTCACGCCGAAGGTCAATCGCCTCGATAATCTTCGTCAGCAGCTGCCCCGCGCGGCCAACAAACGGCTCGCCCTGCAGGTCCTCGTCCCGGCCCGGCGCCTCGCCGACAAACATGAGGTCGGCCGTCGGGTTGCCCACGCCGAATACCAGGGTGGCCCGCCCCGTATGGAGCTTGCAGCGCGTGCAGTCGCCGAGCTCATCGCGAATCTGCTGGAGCTGCACGGCCGGGTCCGCGTTGAGCGTCACCGTCACGCTCCCGCCGAGCAGAGACTGGGCGAGGGCGGGGGCTTCGACGATGTCGTGCTCTGATTCCTGATCTCGGTCATGGTCGACGACGCCACCGTCATCAGCCGGGCGCGTGCGCCAGGCCGGGTCCCGGCTCACGCCGTCAACACCAAGCTCTTGGAAAAACGTCAGATGCGTGGCGAGCTGCTCGTGGTCGGACACGGTAACTACGCCTGGTTCACGACCGCCCGCTCGCGCAGCATGGTATCGACGCGGTCGAGAATCAGCCGCGCCAGGTCGCGCTTGGACCGCTCCGCGAGCGGCTCGGTCTTCCCGTCCGTCACGAGCGTCGCGATATTGGTGTCGCCGCCGAATCCCGCTCTGGTCTGCGTCACGTCGTTTGCCACGACGAGGTCGACCCGCTTGCGACGTAGCTTCTCCGCGGCGCGGGCGACCGCATCATCCGTCTCGGCCGCGAACCCGACGAGGATCGGCGTCGTGCCGGCGCCACGCTCAGCCCCGAGCTCCGCGAGGATATCCGGCGTTCGGCGAAGCGTCAAAACCAGATCCGCTTCGCCCTTCTTGATCTTCGTCCGGCTGGGCCCGTCGCTCGCCGTGTAGTCGGCGACCGCGGCCGCCATCACGACGGCGTCGACCGGCTCATCGGCCATCAGTCGTCGTACCGCGCCATGCATCTCATCGGCACTCCGCACCGTCGTCACCTCGACCCTGACCGGCGCCTCGAGGCTTGTCGGCCCGGTCACCAGCATGACCCGTGCACCACGCGACGCAGCCTCCGCGGCGACGGCATAGCCCATGCGTCCACTGGACCGATTGCCGAGGTACCGCACCGGATCGAGATCTTCGTAGGTCGGACCCGCCGTCACGAGCACCAGGCGTCCGGCCCACTGCCCGTCTGGGCGTAGCTGCTGGTCCACGGCGGAGACAATCGTGTCGGGCTCGGCCAGACGGCCTTTGCCGACCCACCCGCAGGCGAGATACCCCTCGCCGGGATCGATGAACTTCACGCCGCGTTTGGCCAGCGTGCGCAGATTGGCCTGCACCGCCGCATGCGCGAGCATGTTCGAGTTCATCGCCGGCGCCACCAACACCGGCGCGGTGGTGGCCAGAAACAGCGACGACAGGAAGTCGTCCGCGATCCCGTGCGCAAACTTTCCGAGGACGTTGGCCGTCGCCGGCGCCACGACGAGCAGATCGATCGCCGAGGCCAGCGCGACGTGATCGATATCCGCATTGACCCCGGCGGCGAATTGATCGGTTGCCACACGCCGGCCCGTGATCGCCTCGAACGTGAGCGGCCCGACGAACCGCTGCGCGTTGGCGGTCATGACGACGGAGACGTCGTGCCCACGCTGTTGGAGCCCGCGCGCCACCTCGACCGCCTTGTAGGCGCCGATACCGCCGCTCACGCCAAGTACCACAAATGCCATTTACGTATTACTCACGTTAGTCCGAACGCGACGCTACGCGAAAGGTCTCCGCGATCGCGTCGCTGGCGTCCCGCATCGCCGCCGCCGTCGACCGCGCCGCCAGCACGATGCTACAGACCCGGTCGACGGACGCATAGATCTCGTCGTTGACCACCACGTAGTCGTAGTCGGTTCTCGCGTCGACTTCACGACGGGCGGTCCCGAGGCGTCGTTGCAGGATCTCCTCCGAGGTGTGGGCCTGGCTGCGTTGGCGCAGCCTCGCCTCCAGCACCTCGAACGACGGAGGCAGGACAAAGATGGAGACGGCGTCCACCCCCTGCTCCCGGACCTGCCGCGCGCCCTGCACGTCGATGACGAGCATGACGTCGCGCCCCGCGGTGCGATCCCGTTCCGTGTCGGCCGCACTCGTGCCGTAGAGCTGGCCAAACACGTCCGCCCACTCGAGAAAGGCGCTGGCGTCGATCATCTGTCGGAACCGGGCCTCCTCGATAAAATTATAGTCAACGCCATCGGCCTCGCCCGGTCTCCGCGCACGCGAGGTATACGACCGCGACCGCACGATATCGGGCAGCCGCTCGACGACGCGCTCCGCCAGTGTCGTCTTGCCGGTTCCGGACGGCGCCGACACGATCAGCAGGAGGCCGCGTCGCGGCATCATCAGGGCCACGAGCGCCTACGCTGCGCGCGCGCGGCTCGCGGCATCCACGGCTCATTCGACGTTCTGCGTCTGCTCACGGAGTTTCTCCAGCTGCGCCTTGGCGGCGACGATGAGCTCGGAGGTCTGGATCCCGTTGGCCTTGGAGCCGATGGTGTTGACCTCGCGGTTCATCTCCTGCAGCAGGAAGTCAAGCTGCCGACCGCACGGCTCGGTTCCATCGACGAGCACACTCCAATGCGCGATGTGCGCCCGGAGGCGAGCCAGCTCCTCATGGATATCCGAGCGCGCGACGAAACGGATCACCTCCTGCGCGACGGCCGCTTGATCACTCACCAGCTCCGGCGCCAGCTCGGCCACCCGCGCGCTCAGACGCTCCCGCAGCGCGTCGTCGCTCTCCGCGGCACAACGGTCTATTTGCTGTACCAGGCCGTCGAATGCCGCCACGCGGCCGTCGAGGTCCGAACGAAGAAACTCGCCCTCCTTCTCGCGCATCGCGTCGAGCTCGACGATCGCCTGATCGACGGCGGCCGCCACCGCCGCGTCGAGGCGGTCGCTCTCTTCCGTATCGCGAGCACGCTCCGACACGGTCACGACCTGCGGAAACCGCAGGAGCTCGCCGACCGTCCACTTCCCAGTCGACGCCGCGGCCACCTCCGGACGATTCGCCGCCTCCACGAGCGCCGTCACGAGCGTTTCGTCGATGTCGACCTCCACCGCTAGCCGGGCGTTGAACTGCGTCGTGATCGTTAAATCGACCCGACCACGCGCCACCCGCTTCTGAACCCGCTCGCGGATCCGGTGCTCCAGCGGCTGAAGGGGATGCGGGGCGCGGATCTGAACGTCGAGATACCGGTGGTTCACGCTGCGCGCCGTGATGCCCACACTCACGTACTCGTTCTCGTGCGTGAGCGACGCAAACCCGGTCATCGACTTGATCACCGCCTCACTCTACTCCTTGCCGTTGGTTATCGCCGTATCGCTCGGCGCGCGCGGTGCCGCCCCCTGGACCACCGCCGCCGGCTCTGACGGCGGTGCCGACACGGCCGTCAACCTCGCGCCGGGGGAAGCCGGCTCGGCCGATGCCTCGGTCAACGTCTTGTCGAACAGCTGCATGGCGTAGAGACGGGCGTACTGACTCTCGGGATTCGCCAGTAGCTCATCATGGCGCCCGATCTCACGCACACGGCCTTCGTGGAGCACGATGATCGCGTCCGCCCGTCGTACCGTCGAGAGCCGATGGGCGATCACAAACGACGTTCGGTTCAGCAGCAGCTTCGCCAGCGCGTCCTGGACCAAAAGCTCCGACTCCGCGTCGAGCGACGAGGTCGCCTCGTCGAGAATCAGGATCGGCGAGTTCTTGAGCAACGCGCGGGCAATGGCGATGCGCTGGCGCTGGCCGCCGGACAACCGCTGGCCGCGCTCGCCGATCATCGTGTCGTACCCGGACGGGAGCCGCTCGACGAACTCGTGCGCGTGCGCGGCGCGGGCCGCCGCTTCGATCGTCGCGCGGTCGGCCTCCGGCGTCGCGTAGGCGATGTTGTTCGCGATGGTGTCGTCGAAGAGAACCGTCTCCTGCGTCACGATCCCGATCTGCGCGCGCAGCGATGCGAGTGTCGCATCGCGCGTATCGACGCCGTCGATGAGGATCGCGCCGTCGGTCACGTCGTAGAATCGCGGGACGAGATTGACCAGCGTCGTCTTGCCCGCGCCGCTGAGCCCGACGAGCGCCACCACCTGGCCAGCGCTCACCTCGAACGACACGTTCCGGAGGACCGCCGCGTCCGCCGCGTCGGCATACGCGAACGACACGTCTCGGAACGTGATGCTGGACCGTAACGGCTTCAACGGTCTCGCGGTCGGGCGGTCGTGTGCTTCGCTGTGCGTATCGAGCATCTCGAACACCCGCTCGGACGCCGCGATCGCCTGCTGAATGTTCGCGTTGACACGACTGAGTTTCTTGACCGGTCCGTACATCATCAGGAGAGCGCCTACGAACGCCGTGAAGTCTCCGGTCGACATGTCGCCGCTGCCGATCCGACTCATCCCGTACCACAGCACCCCCACGACGCCCAGCGCCCCGAGCCACTCCATCAACGGCGGAAGCACCGAGAGCGTGGTCGTCACCTTCATCGTGATCCGGTACAAGCGCTCCGACGCACGCACGAACCGGTGGTGCTCAAACGTCTCGGCCGAGAAGGCCTTCACGATGCGATGGCCGATGAAGGCTTCGGCCGTGATGTGCGACAGCCGTTCCATCTCCTCTTGGCTGCGCCGCGTCGTGCGGCGCACGCGCTGTCCCAGACGGACCAGCGGGTAGACGACGAGCGGCGCACAGATAATCGAGACGAGGGCCAGCCGCGCATCGATGAAGAACAGGAGCACGGCGAGCACCATCACGGTAATCGTTTCGCGTAGGAGGTCTCCCAGCGTCTCGGACACCACCTGCTGAATACGGGTGATGTCGTTCATCATGCGGGACATCAATCCACCAGTCGTCCGCTGCGCGAAGAAGCCGGCCGACTGCCCCAGGATGTGACCAAACAGCTCGTTGCGAACATCCCGTACGAGGCGCTGCCCGACATCGGTCATCAGATAGACCGAAAAGTACGCGCCGAGACCCTTCGCGAAACTGAAACCGAGAATGCTGGCCACGACGCCGGTAAAGCGCGACTGCTCGCGCAGAACGTCCTCGACCAAAAGGATGTCGTCGAAGATCGGTTTAAAGAGATAGACGAGGCCCCCCGACGCGGCCGCGTAGATCGTCATGGCGACCACGGCTCCGCCGAACCGGCCCCGATGCGGGAGCGCGTACCGCGAGAGGCGAAGCATGGGGTGCACGCCTTACCTCCCGATCGAGTAGTAGGTAAACCCTTCGGCCCGCATCTGATCGACGTCAAACACGTTGCGACCGTCGAAGATGACTGCGTCTCGCATCAACGACCGCATGCGTGCGAAGTCCGGCTCTCGAAACTCGTTCCATTCGGTCAATATCGCGAGCGCGTCGACCCCTTTGACCGCGTCGTAGCTGTGCTGAACGTAGGTGATCGCGTCACCGAAGATGCGGCGGGCGGTGCGTTCGGCCTCCGGGTCGTACGCCTGCACACGCGCGCCTTTGCTCGTGAGCGCGTTGATAATCGGTACGGCCGGAGCCTCGCGCATGTCATCGGTGCGGGGTTTGAAGGCCAGCCCCCAAATTCCGATCGTCTTTCCTCTGAGCGAACGAAAATGGGCCTGCATCTTTTCAACGAGACGCACTTGTTGCGTCTCGTTGACCGCTTCGACCGACTCGAGAATTCGACAGCGATACCCCTCGCTCGCCGAGAACTTGACCAGCGCCTTGACGTCCTTCGGAAAACAGCTACCGCCGTAGCCAATCCCCGGAAAGAGAAACGACGGTCCGATCCGGCGGTCTGACGCCATGGCGCGTCGCACGTTGTCGACATCGGCGCCAAAGAGCTCGCAGACGTTAGCCATCTCGTTCATGAAGGAGACACGGGTCGCCAGCATCGCATTCGATGCGTACTTGCTCAGCTCCGCGCTCGCGCAGTCCATCAGCTGGATCGGTGCGCCGGTTCGCGTGAACGGGGCATACAGCGTCTGCATCAGCGCGGCCGACCGCGGGTCTTCGGCCCCGATCACGACGCGGTCCGGGCGCATGAAGTCGTCGATCGCGGCCCCCTGCTTCAAGAACTCCGGGTTGCTGACGACGCTGAACGGATGCGTGGTTTCCCGTCGAATTACCTCACGCAGCCGCGCGGCGGTCCCGACCGGCACCGTACTTTTCGTCACGATGACCTTGTAGCCGTTCATCGCCCGCGCCAAATCACGGGCCACTCCAACGACGTACTTCAGGTCGGCGGACCCGTCCTCGCCTTCCGGGGTGCCCACCGCGATGAACACCGCGTCGGTGGCTTTCACCGACCGGGCGAGAGCCGTCGAGAAGCGAAGGCGCTGCTCAGCCTGATTGCGGACGACCAGCTCGGAGAGGCCCGGCTCGTAGATTGGGATCCGTCCTCGCTTCAAGGCGCGGATTTTCTTGGCGTCATTGTCGACGCAGATGACGTCGTTGCCGTTCTCGGCAAAACAGGCGCCGACCACCAACCCGACGTATCCGGTCCCAATGACGGCGAGCTTCATATCGAGGAGGGTCTCCTACCTCCGAAGGCGGGGCCCCTACGAAATCCGTAAGGCTAACACGCATGGTACCATCGCGGCGAGCGTGCGCGTCTTGATCGACTATCGGCCGGCCTTGCGTGATCGAACAGGAGTGGGTGAGTTCGTACACCACTTGGTCACCGCGCTCGCGACGCCCGACATCCAAGACGACGACGCCGACGATCCGCTGGAAATCACCGCCTTCAGCGCCTCGTGGAGGGACCGGCTTACCGATGCGCCGCCCCCCACGCTGCCCTCACGCGTCCATACGGTCGACCGCCGGATTCCGGTCACCCTGCTCAACCTCGCGTGGCACCGGACCGGCTGGCCACCGGTCGAGGCGTTGACCGGGGGCAGCTACGATGTGGTGCACTCACCTCACCCCCTGCTGCTGCCGACGCGGTCAGCCGCCCAGGTGATCACCATCCATGACCTCGATTTCCTCGACCACGCTGGCGGCGCGTCCGACGAGATCCGGCGCGACTATCCGGCGCTCGTGAGACGACACGCTCAGCGGGCCGACCACATCGTCGTGCCGTCAAGTTACACCGCCGAGGCAGTCGAGCAACGACTCGGGGTACCGGCCGACGCCATCTCACTCTGCTGGAACGGGGCGCCCACCTGGTCGCCTCGCAACCAGGTTCCGAGTCCCGGACACCTCCTCTTCGTCGGCACGTTGGCACCCCGCAAGAACGTGGGCGGCCTCCTCGATGCTTACGCGCAGCTCGTCGCCGATCAGCCCGACGCTCCCGATCTCGTCCTCGTCGGGACTCAGCCGTCAGACGCACCGTGGCGCGATCGCGTGGCCCGCCCTCCCTTGCGCGGTCGGGTGCGCTGCACCGGCTACGTCGACCGGCAGAGGCTCGAGACGCTCTACGCCGACGCGCGCGTGTTGGTCATGCCGTCGCTCGATGAAGGCTTCGGTCTCCCGGTGCTCGAGGCGATGACGATGGGTGTCCCGGTCGTCGCGTCGAATCGCGGCGCGCTCCCCGAGGTGCTGGGAGATGCCGGTCTCCTAGTCGACCCCACCGATGCCGTGGCGCTCGCGGCGGCCATCGGTCGGATGCTGAGGGATGACGGGCTGGCGGTCGCGAGTGCGGCCCGCGGCGTCGAGCGGGCGCGCGCGTTCAGCTGGCGCGCCTCGGCGCGGGCGTTGCGCGACGCGTATCGAAAGGCGGTCGACGCCCGCACTGCGGCCCTCGCCGCTGGCGCTAGGAGCCCGTGGTGAAAGTCACCCTGTGTTCGACCGGCGATGTATTCCGCAAAGGGCGGCGCTGCGACGCCTTTCAGCGGGGTCACAAATTCAAGATTTGCTCCCTCGTCCCGTCTTGCCAGCCTGGTGTCTCGCCAGTGTCGGTGCAACGCGCGACTTTCACCACGGCCTCCTAGCACATGAGAATCGGTGTCGACGGCCGCGAGCTATCTGGCCACCCGACCGGCGTCGGTCGCTATCTGGCCAGCTTGTGTGTTCAGTGGGCATCGCTCCCGGCCGGTGCGGGACACGACGTGGTTGTCTACTCCCCAGCGCCCGTTGACTCGCCGCCGACCCGTCCGGATGACGCAGCCTCGGGGGCGCGGACCACGTATCGCGTCGTCCCCGGAACCGCTGGGACCTGGTGGGAGCAGACCGCCCTCGCGCACGCTGCCAACGCCGACCAGCTCGACGTCTTTCTTGGACCGGGCTACTCGCTGCCGCTCCGTCTCGCGCCCCCGGGCGTCGTGACACTCCACGACATCTCCTTTGTCGCGCATCCGGAATGGTTTGGCTGGCGGGAAGGGTTCCGGCGGCGCTGGCTCGCGCGACGGTCTGCGGCGGTAGCCAAGACGGTGATCACGGTCTCGGAGTTTTGCCGACGGGAACTCATACGCTATCTCGATCTCGACCCGGCCCGCGTGCGCGTCGTCCACAACGGGATCTCGGCGCCAGGCGCGACCGCCGACGGTGGCGGCATGGATCCGCTGGTCCTCTATGTCGGCGCCTTGTTCAACCGACGCCATCTGCCAACGCTGATCGCCGCGTTTGCCCAAGTCGCCCATCGCCTGCCGGCGGCGGAACTCGTCATCATCGGGCCGGACCGTACGTATCCACGCCAAGATCTGGCTGCCCTCGCCGCCGCAGCGGGACTCGGCGACCGGGTCACGTTTCGCGCGTATGTCGCCGAGGCCGAACTGGCCGCCCTCTACCGCCGCGCCTCGGTCTTCGCGTTCCTCTCCGAGTACGAGGGCTTCGGCATGACGCCGCTCGAGGCGCTGGCGGCCGGCGTCCCGGCCGTCGTCGGCGACACCCCGGTGGCGCGAGAGGTCTACCAGTCGGCCGCACGGTACGTCCCGGTGGCCGACGCCGACACGGTCGCGGACGCCCTCGTCGAAGTCATGACCGATGCATCGGTCCGACAGCGGCTGCTCGCGAACGCCGAACCGCTGCTGCGGCGTCTGACGTGGTCTCGCGCCGCCACGGCGACGCTCGACGTCCTGGCGGCCGCGGCGGAGCGGCGCCAGTGACTAAGTGGTCCCGGTCACAATTGCGGTAACGTATTCGGGCGCCGAGGCGCCCGCTCCGCAAGGCGCGAGGAGGGAGCATACCGGAAGTATGCGACCGACGAGCAACGCCACGGAGCGGGATGCATCGGTGACCGAACGTTGGTCTGATTGTGACCGGGACCACTAAGCCGGCCGTGGACGTGCGCGTGGCGATCGTGATCGTCAGCTTCAACACCCACGACGCCCTTTGTGCCTGTCTGCGATCCCTCCACGACCCACCACCCGAGTCGTCGCACCAGATCGTCGTCGTCGATAACGGATCGATCGACAAGTCGATCGACACCGTGCGCGCCACCTGGCCAGCCGTCCGCGTCGTGGAGATGGGCCGCAATGCCGGGTTTGCCGCCGCGACCAATGCCGGCGTTGACGCCTCCGGGAGCGACCTGGTGTTGCTCCTCAACAGCGACACGCGCGTAGCCTCAGGCAGCGTCGATCGTCTCATCGCGGCACTCGAGACGGACCCGACGGCCGCCGCCGCCGGCCCACGCCTGGTTGACCCCAGCGGCCGCCCCGAGCTGTCGTTCGGACGGATGATGTCGCCCTGGAACGAGGCTCGCCAGAAGCTGCTCGGTCTGGGCGTCGCCTACCGCCTCCGCCCGTTCACGCGGTGGCTGGAGCGTCGGAGCGCCTCGGCCCATTACCCCGATTGGGTGAGCGGCGCCTGCTTGCTCGTGCGACGGTCGTGGGGTGACACCGTCGGATGGCTCGACGAGCGATTTTTCCTGTACGGCGAGGATGTCGACTTTTGTGCGGCGCTCCGCGCCGCGGGCCGCCGCATCCTCTTCGCGCCAACGGCCGAAGTGGTTCACGCCGGCGGTCAGTCAGGGTCGACCGACCCCGCGACGACACGCCTCCTGTACCGACGCAGCCACCTGGCGTTCTACGCCAAGCATCACCCACAGTGGGTCAGCGTGCTCCGCTGGTATTTCCGGCTGCGCGGTCAGCTGCCCCCTGATAATGAGTAGACGGGGCTGCGCCCCGAACACCCGCGGCCGCTGCGCGTGGACCCCAAACCGCGCCCGCGAGGCGCGCACGTGCGCCCCTTGGCCGTCACGCGGTAAAGCGCTCTCGGCTCGTTCGCTATAGTGTTAGCCGGTGCGAGTGGCAATCGACGTACGTAAGCTGCACGACTTCGGTATCGGCACATACGTACGTAACCTGGTCCGGCAACTCGCTCGCCTCGACCACGATACGGAGTACGTGCTTCTGTGCCGGCGCGACGACCTCGACCTCGCGGAATCCCTTGGCGAGAATTTCCGATCCGTCAGCCAGTGGGCTCCCAACTACTCGCTGAGCGAACAGTTCACCGTTCCGATCAGCCTCGGCCGCAGCGGCGCGACGCTCTTCCATGCGCCGCATTACGTGCTCCCCCCGCTCACCCCTTGCCGCGCGATCGTCACCATCCACGATTGCATCCATCTGAAGTTTCCGCAGTACTTGCCGAGCCGGCTGGCGTATGCCTACGCGTGGACGCAAATCTGGACCGCCACCCGTCGGGCGCGTCGTGTGCTGACGGTGTCGGAGGTCTCCAAGCAGGACATCATTCGATACTTCGACGTGCCCGACGAGAAGGTCACCGTCATCCCGAACGCGATCGACGAGCGCTTCAGCGTACCGCCGAGCGAGGCCGATATGGAGCGCGTGCGGCAGCGCTATCAACTACCGGAACGATTCGTGATGTACGCCGGGAACATCAAGCCGCACAAGAATCTCGAGCGTTTGATCGACGCCTTCGCGATCGTCCACCAACGAGGGTTCGACGACCTCGGTCTTCTGGTGACCGGCAGCGAGGTGTCTCGCTACGCCACGCTTCGCCGGGCCGTGCATCGCTACGGCCTGCACCAGCAGGTTCGCTTCCTTGGTTTTCAGTCAGAAGAGACGCTGGCGGTGCTCTACCGGCTCGCGGACGTCTTTGTCATCCCGTCGCTCTACGAGGGATTTGGACTATCGCCGCTCGAGGCGTTGGCGAGCGGAACGCCGGTGGTGGCGTCCAACGTCTCATCACTCCCGGAGGTGCTGGGCGATGCCGCGCTGCTCGTCGACCCCTACGACCCGGAATCGATTGCCGACGGCATCTGCAAGGTCCTGGACGACGACGACCTCCGCGCCGACCTCAGGCAGAAGGGACATATCCGCGCCGACGGCTTTTCCTGGGAACAGTCGGTGCGTCGCGTGCGCGAGATCTATCGGGAAGTGGAGACGGAGCACTGACCGACCAGCCGCCGGTCCCACCGGCCAACGTCGGCGGCCGCCGGGTCGCGGTCGTGCACGACTGGCTGACCGGCATGCGCGGGGGCGAGTTCGTCCTCGAGCACATCTTGGCGCTCGTGCCGAACGCCCAAATCTTCACACTCCTGCACACGCCGGGCAGCGTATCGGCCGGGATCGAGGCTCATCGCCCACGCCCCTCATTCGTGCAGTATCTTCCCCTCGCGCGCACGCGTTATCGAAGCTACCTGCCGTTGTTTCCGACCGCCGTCGAGCACTTCGACCTCGATGACTACGACCTCGTCGTCAGCACGAGCCATTGCGCGGCGAAGGCGGCCATCCCGACGGGCCGGGCCCGCCACCTCTGCTACTGCTTCACCCCGATGCGGTATGCCTGGGACCAATTCGACGCCTATTTCGGGACCGCGCAGGTCGGCGCGTGGCGCAGTCGGCTGTACCGTCTCTTCATGAGTCGCCTCGCCCGCTGGGATGCGGCCACGGCAGGACGGGTACACCGCTATGTCGCTATTTCACAACATGTTGCAGGCCGAATCCGCCGATACTATAATCGTGCGGCCGACGTCATTTATCCCCCGGTCGATACCGGTTTCTATACTCCGAACGGCTCCGCGCCTGGAGAATACTTCGTGTTGGTGTCTGCACTCGTACCCTACAAGCGGATCGAGCTCGCCATCGACGCCTGTCGACTGGCGGGCGCCCCGTTGCGTATCGTCGGCACCGGACCGGAGGCCAAACGCCTCAAGGTCCGCGCCGGAACGACCGTGGAGTTCCTGCCGCATCGATCGGACGAGCAACTGCGGACCCTGTATCGCGGCGCACGCGGGTTTCTCCTGACGGGCGAAGAGGACTTTGGCATCGCCCCGGTCGAGGCCCAGGCCTGCGGGCGACCGGTCATCGCGCTCGCCCGAGGCGGCGCCCGCGAAACGGTCTCCCACGGCGTCACCGGCCTGCTCGTCGACGACGCGTCACCTGAGGCGTTTGCCGAGGCGATTCGGACCCTCGACCACCGGACATTTGACGCCACCCAGCTGCATACGGCCGCATCTCGATTTTCGCCCGCCGTCTTTCAGACGCACATGCGCGCGGCGCTCGAGGCGCTCGCGGCACAGACACCCGCCACGCCATGACGCGACACCCACGCGCCCTCGTCGCGGCCCATGTCGTCCTCGACGTCTTGCTAGGCATGGCCGCGTTCGCGATCGCCTACGTCGTGCGCTTCGAGACCGGGCTCTTCGCCACGCCCAAGGGCCAGCCGCCCTTTGAGCAGTATCTCGTGCTGATGCCATTCATCGGCGCGCTCGTTCCGATCGCATTCCACCTCCAAGGCGTGTACCGGCTCCGGCGCAGGCGCACCCGGGTCGACGATTTCTTTGCCGTCCTCGTCGGCACGTTGCTCACGGTCATCATCGGCTTATTCGGCACCCTCACCACGCAGGTTTATTTCGCGTCGTCGGCGGCGCGCGAGGTCGGCGCCTATGAGGTGTCACGACTCGTGTGGGGTCTATTCGTCGTGTTCAACATCGGCCTGACGTATGCCTCGCGGGACATGGTCCGCAGCTATATGCGCCGGCGTTTCAAGGCCGGCCTCGGCCTGCGGCGTGTCCTGATCGCCGGGACCAGGGATCTCGCGCGCCACCTCGCCGACCGCTTCCTCCAACATGCCGAGTTCGGGTATCAAATCATTGGCTTCATCGACGACACGGCGAGCGACGACCACCTCGGCTATCGCGGGCTCCCGCTGCTCGGGACCCTCGCCGATGCCGAGGACGTGATCGCGCGCGAACGGGTCGACCAGCTCTACGTCGCACTCCCCCTCGGCCAGCACGTCAAGATGTTGGGCCTTATCGAGGTGGCCAACCGCGAGTGCATCGAGGTGAGGGTCATCCCGGACTTCCTCCAGTTCGTCACCTTGCGGGCCCGACTCGAGGAACTGGACGGCATTCCGCTGATCAATGTCAATGACGTCCCGCTGCAAGGTTTCAACAGCGCGGTGAAGCGCGTGATCGACATCGGCTGCTCGGCGGTAGCGCTCACCGTGTTGTCGCTCCCGATGGCGGCGATCGCGGCCGCCATCCGCGGGTCCTCGACAGGTCCGATCCTGTATCGCCAGCAGCGCATGGGGCTCGACGGGCGCGCGTTCGAGCTGCTCAAGTTCCGTTCGATGTTCGAGGACGCGGAACGTGACACCGGTCCGGTGTGGGCGAGCGAGAACGACCCACGCCGGACCCCACTCGGCAAGTTCTTACGTCGTTTCAGTGTCGACGAGCTGCCACAGCTGTGGAACGTGTTGATGGGCGACATGTCGCTAGTCGGCCCTCGCCCGGAGCGACCGTTCTTCGTCGAGCAGTTCAAGAACCGTGTCCCGCAGTACATGCTTCGCCACAAAGTCAAGGCAGGCATCACGGGATGGGCGCAGGTCAACGGCTGGCGAGGCAATACGTCAATCGAGAAGCGAATAGAATACGACCTCTACTACATCGAGAATTGGTCGGTTACGCTCGACTTCAAGATCATGTGGCTCACCGTGCTCCATCTGTCGCTCCACCGTCACGCCTATTAGCCCCCGTCTAGTTAGCTGATGCCACGCGTCGTCATCACCGGGGCCGCCGGGTTCATTGGCTCCCACTTGAGCAAAACGCTGCTCGACCGTGGATACTCGGTGGTCGGCATCGACAACCTGCTCACGGGCGATATCGGCAACCTCTCGCATCTCACCGGTCGCGACTTTCTCTTCATCAAGCACGACGTCACCAACTACATCCATGTCGACGGTGACGTCGACCTCGTGTTGCATTGGGCGAGCCCTGCGAGCCCGATCGACTACCTGGACTTTCCCATTCCGACCCTCAAGGTCGGCGCGCTCGGCACCCACAAGGCGCTCGGACTGGCGAAGGCGAAGCAGGCGCGATTCGTGCTGGCGTCGACCTCCGAGGTCTACGGTGATCCGCTCGAACACCCGCAGCAAGAGAGCTATTGGGGAAACGTCAACCCGATCGGACCCCGCGGCGTGTACGACGAGGCCAAACGATTCGCCGAGGCGATGACGACCGCATACCATCGGTATCATGGCCTCGACGCCAAGATTGTCCGGATCTTCAATACCTATGGGCCACGGATGCGGGTTCAGGACGGGCGCGCGGTGCCCAATTTCATTGCCCAGGCGCTCCGCGGTGAGGACGTCACCGTCTATGGTCGCGGCGACCAGACGCGTAGCTTCTGCTACATCAGCGACTTGGTGGCGGGTATCGTCGCGCTCGCGGAGTCAAACGTCAACGAGCCGGTCAACATTGGCAATCCGGCGGAGATGACGATTCTGCAAATCGCTGAGGTGATTATTGCGGCGACCGGCTCGTCGTCGCAGATCGTCCACCAAGACCTGCCGGTGGATGATCCGAAGGTGCGTCAGCCCGACATCACGCGCGCCCGCACACTGCTTGGGTGGGAGCCGACGGTGTCACTGAGCGAGGGGCTGGGCGCCACCATCGACTACTTCCGCGGAAAGCTTCTTCTTGAGACGAGACCTGCGGCCCCGAACCCTGCCGCCGTCGCTAGCCGGGGCCCCAAGCTCGGCGCCGCTTCGGCGCGCGCCCGCCGTGCGCGCCCTGATCTTGATTCGGGCGACCGAAGAGATTGACTAATCCTACCCCGCGGCCGCCGGTCGTGTGTCGTCGCCGGTCTTCGCGATCTTCGTCCGAAGGAGCTTGATGCCGCGCTCGATCCGCTCGGCCAGCTGACGCTCGGCCTGCAGCGACTTGAGCGTCGCCTCGGCACGTTGCTCGGTTTCCCTTACCCGCGCGCCATGCTCTCGACGACGTGGTCGACCACGGCGCGCTGCTCGGTCAGCATCTCGAGATTCACACGGACATCCTCCAGCACATTGACGATCAAATTGGTCTTGAGCTGGACCTCGTCAACCAGCTTCTTGCGCCCTTCGATGACGGCCATCCGTTCCTCGGTTTTGCCGACGCTCTTGAGTGCCGCCTCGAACTGTGCCCCTAGGGCGTCGACCTGTGTCCGATGATCGACCACGTGCTGGAGATCGGCCCTGTTCCGTTGGCTGATCTGATGCACCTCGTCGACGCTCTTCTTGACTGAGCCGACGAACGCCTCACGTGTGGCGAGCATCTGGATTTGTCGTTCGACGTTCTCGCTCAGCGTCTTCAGATCGCTCAGCCGTTCCTCAAACGTGGCAATCTTCTTGTCCGCAAAAGACAGCTGCGAATGGCGCTGGTTGAGCTGCGCGAGCTGTTGATCGACACGCACGAGCTGCTCTTCCGACGTCTTGACGTGGGTCGTCACATCGCGCTGGCGCGCCTGCACGCGGCCCAGCTCCTCCGCCAGCTCGTCCTTGATCCCAGCGGCCCGCCCGAGCTCTTCCGACACACCCTGCACTTGCTTCAGCCGTTCGTCGACCGCCGTCGCGACCTCGCGACTTCGATCCGCCAGCTCCGCCATCCGCACTTCCTGCGCGGCCAGCTCGGCCGCATCATGCTGGCTCTCCTTGAACGTCGCCGCCACCTTGTCGGTCTGGGTCTTGAGGCTCGCGACCTGCGTGAACAGCGGCATGAGCTTCTGCTGCAGTCCAGTCACCTCTTGCATCTTCTGCTGCGCGTCGCCAATCTGCACGCCGAGGCCCTCGCACTGGTTCTTGAGCGCCTCGGCTTCCTGCCGCCTGGCGATTTGCTCTTCGAGGCGCTTGTCGACCGAGACGCTCAACGAGTTAAGGGAATTCAACCGGGTGTTGATTTTCTCGAGCAACTGCTGATGCGCCGCGATACGTGTCATCTGATTGTCGAGATCGTCGGCAATCGCGACCAGCGTAGCCGCCTTCTGCATTCCCTCATCGACGACCGACAGCTTCTCGCTGATGGCGTCCATGCGGGAGTCGAGCTCCGGAATGTGGCGTCGGAACTCGTCCACTCGCTGCAGAAACCCCTCGAATGCGGTCCGGTCGGCCCCAATCTGCTCACGCGACTTCGCCACCTCAGCCCGCGTCCGGTAGAACTCGTCGAGCTCCTTGCGCAGTGCGTCAAGCTCCTTCCGACCGTGCAACAACGTCTCATGCTGCTTGCCGACCGCACGCCCAAGCTCCTCGGCTTGGTCCAGGCGTTGCTCGAGCGCCGTCAATCCCTCCCCGCGGCCCTCGAGCTCCTCGACCCGGCCGCTGAGACTACCGAGCTGCTTGCCCAGTGCCTCAGCCTTCTCCCCCATCGCCGTGACGGTCTTTTCCCTGACCGACAACGCATCGACGCCGCGCTCGAGCCCACCCATCGTGTTCTGAAGTGCCTGCACCCGCCGATCGAACGCGTCGAATTCCTTGCGCTCGATGACCAGCCGTTCCGTATGGCTCTTGACGAACTCTGAAAGATCGACGCGCCCTTTTTGGAGCTTCACGAGGTCACTCGTAAAGCCCTCCTTGGTTATTTGCGCCTGCTCGAGCTGGGTGGAGATCTCGGTCGACACCTGCTCGATCCGATTCAGCGTCTCATCCGCCTGCTCGGCCTGCTGCGTCGCTTCGTTGAGCTTTCCGATCTGGACGTCCATGTTCCAGACCATCTCGCTCAGGCGATTCGACTCCACGACGGCATGCTCGACCGTGTGTTTCTGGTTTTCGAGCACCTTGATCTTTTTCATGACGTGCTCGGCCAGCGTGTTGAGGGTGGTCAGCCGTTCTTCGGTCGTCTTGCTGAACTCGTTGAGCTCGGCCAGGGGACGGAGTTTCTTTTCGACGTCGCGTACGGCCTCGGTCGTGTTGGTCGCGTCCTCCTGCGACGTCCGCAACGACTTCTTCATCCGGTTGTGCTCTTGCTGCAGTCGGGACGCGAGCGCCCGGATCTTGTCAAAGTCGCCCTTGAGCGCCACCGTCTTGTCGGCCGAGACCTTCATCTCCGACTGCGCCTGCCGAAGCCCGTCGCGTGCCGCGTCGAGCGTGGTTCGCTCCTTCTTCAACGCATAGAAGTTGGCCGTGACCTCGATCGTCTGCTTCGAGAGCCGCGACAGGGCTTGACGATGCTTCGTGAGCTCCCCATCCGGCGCGAGCAGCTTCTGCGACGTCTGCTCCGCCTGACCGACGGAATCGACCAGCGACTTGACGCGGCCGTCGACGTTCTCGAGTCCCCTGGTCTTGCCTTCGATCGCCGACAGCTTCCCCGACAGCTCTTCGAGCTTGGAGGTCGCGCCGCTAGCCCCCTCGTTCACTTGCTGAAGCGACTTCTCGGACTGGGACAGCGTCTTGGTGTGCGTCTCGATTTGCTTCAGCATCGCACTGAGCGCGCCCCGCTCCTCGCGGGCGATATTGATCAGGCCCTGGAGCTTCTCTGCCTGCTCCTGTGCCGGCTTCGACGCCCTCTTGAACGCATCTAACATCTTGTAGCTCCTCGCGTTACGTGACCCCGGCTAGCCCGACCCGCGGGACTGGTCGCGAAGCGAGAATAGCGTCGACCTGCGACGCTGACAAGCCCGCGACTGCCCTGGACCTGTTCCCGCCGGTGTCCGTTACCCTTCGTTCACTACGCGGGACGCATGGACGATGTAGTGCAACCCGGAGATCAGCGTGATCGCCAGCGCGGCATAGACCGCGACATCGACGAGTCGTGATGGGCGACCGAGGTAGTTGAAGAACAACGTCACCGCACCGGTGACCACGTACAGCACGGTCGCGATCTTCCCGAGGGTCGACGGGTAGAACACCCGGCGCTCGATCGCGATATTCACGATGGCCACCGTCAGCACGATCACCACGTCACGGCTGATCACCGACACCGTGAACCACACCGGCAGCTGGTTCGGCAGCCCCAGCGGCATGGTCAACACAATGAACGTCGAGACCAGCAGAAGCTTGTCAGCCATCGGGTCGAGGAGCGCGCCCAAGTCGGTACGCTGCCCCGCTCGCCGAGCGATCAGACCGTCGAGGGCATCCGTCACCCCGGCGACGGCGAACGTGATCAGCGCCCAGCCGTTGAATCCGTACAGGACGAGAATCACAAGGCCCGGCACGAGCATCAGCCGGAACAACGTCAACTGGTTGGCGGTCGTCAACGCCGTCATGCGACTACCCCGGCCCCTCAACCAGGCGCGTCAGGCGGTCGACGACAGCGACCGCTTCACGTCCGCTCACCGCGCGTGTTGGCTCGAAGCGGTCGTTCTCGAAGCGCGAAAGGACGCCCGCCGCCACCGCCATCGACGCGCTGTCGTAGTTCAGATGCCCCGCCAGCATGTCGCTGAGCCCCGGGCGCGCGTCACGCCAGCGGCGCCCGAAGTCTGGATCCATCTCGGCGATCAGGGTCAGTGCGTCTGCGACGATCTCCGCGAGATCGCCGCGACGAACGGGCCGGTCGGGCTCGAACTGATTGCGACCGTCCACCCGCATGACGCCCGCGCGCGTCACCTCGACAATCCATTGGCGGGCCCAATGGTTTCGCGTGTCGGTGAAGATCGGCGTCGTGGCGCCCACGGCGGCGTCGTTCAATAACTCGCTCAGTTGTACGCCGAGCAACGCGGCGAAGTCGCCTCGTGTCGCCTGCGCTCGCATCTCAATCTCGCGATACGCCACCGGCAGATCAGCCGCGCGCAACACATTACGAACACGCGACAGCGCGGCCGCGCTCACGTCGCTCGGATCGAGTGTGTCGGCCCGTCGATACGCGTCCGCGGCTGCCGCCAGCTCGCCCGTCGACTCCAGCAGTTCGCCCTCCAACAGAAACGCCCGCGCATCCGTGTCGTCGAGCCGCTGCGCGCGACGCGTCTCGACGAGCGCAGCGGCGACAGCGCCCTGTCGTTGCTTCAGGCGGGCCATCTCAAGATACAGAAAGGCGCTGTCGGGCGACGCCGCAATGACATCGCGGTAGGCCGCCTCGGCGACAGCCAGGCGACCATCGTTGATAGCGGTGCGTGCCTGCACCAATCGTTCCGTCATGACCCGGAGCCGAAGCTCACCGATGATCCGGTCGACGCGCGCCAGCGACGGGTCGACGTCAAGCGCCGCCTCGAAGCTGCCGAGTGCGCCAGCAACGTCGTTCATTCTCAGTAGGACCTCACCGCGGCCGACGAGCCCCGGCACGTAGGTCGCTTCGAGACCGAGTGCCAAGTCGAAATGGGCGATCGCGTCGTCAAAGCGACCGCCCGCCACATCGACCCAACCGAGACCGACCGCCGCCGGATAGAAGGCACCGTCTTCCGCCAGAAGCACGCCGAACCGCTGCTCGGCGGTGACGAGGTCACCAGTCTGCAAAAACGCCCACGCGTCTTGATGGCCGCGCGCCGCAGGGGCATCGGCGTACGCCGGCGGCACGGACGGAAAGACAAACGCCGGATACGCTGGCGTCGTGACGACCGGCACCCGCGCGGCACATCCCACGCCCAACGTGACGACGACGATCGCGGCCGCACAACCGAGCGAGCGGCTCACGAGGCTCGCTCCTCATCGTGAGGGGCGTCCGCCAACGTGCGGGCCAGCCGCTCTGCGCGGCCGCGTCCGATAAAGAGGGCAGGACCGGGCTTGTCGCGCTCTTGCAGGACCCGCGAGACGACCGACGCGCGCACGGCCGCGACGAGCCTGGCGCGCTCATCGAGCGACAACTCGACCGCGGCGCGCTCGTGCGCGGCAGCCTGACGCACCGCCACCGCGGAGCCCTTCACGCGACCGATTGTAGCACGCGGTCCCACGGCACCGCCCCGGCGCGCACGAGGACCGGCGCCGTATCGCGCGCATCGACGATCGTCGACGGCGACCCACCGGTCGTCCGTCCGCCGTCGAGGACGAGCGCGATGTCATCACCAAACGCCGCCATGACCGAGGCCGCATCGCTCGCTGGCTCGACGCCGCTTCGATTGGCGCTCGTGGAGGTCACCGCGTGGCCGAACGTCCGGGCCAACGCCACCGCCACCGGGTGCGCCGGCACGCGCACCGCGACGCTGCCTCCCTCGCCCAGGATCCGCGGGTCGAGTGTGGGAGCCGCGTCAAGCACGAGCGTCAGCGGTCCGGGCCAAAAGCGATCGGCGAGGCGTCTAGCCAGCGGCGACAGACATGCCGCGCACTCGTCGACCTGTACCAGGTCGGCGGCGATGAGGGGCATCGCGAGCCGGGCCGGCCGCGCCTTGGCCTGGTAGACCCGCGCCACGGCAGCCGCGTCGCGGGGATCCGCGCCGAGTCCGTACAAAGTGTCCGTCGGATAGGCCACGAGGCGACCCCGGGCGAGCGCCGCAGCGGCGGCACGGAGCGCCGTCTCCGCCGGTCGCTCGGCGTCGACGGTCAGATACTGCGTGGCCACGGCATACTAACTGGAAGAAAATGGCACCAAGAAAGCGACGGCCCCAACGACCGCTCCGGCCACGGATCCCGCTCCCACGTCAACAGGGCGGGTTACACGAGGACAAGACGAAACGACCGCCCCGGCGCCGCAAGCACAAGAAGACCGAGCCCGACAGCGCGTAGCGACGACCGCAATCACGGAGCGGTAACGAAGATCGGCTCTAAAACGGCGGTCGACGTGGCCGATGACTCGAACGTCTCGAACAGAAACATGTCGACACTGTACGCGCCCGGATCCTGCGGAACGTTCGCGTCGAACGAGAAACTGCCGTTGCTCGACACCGACCCCTGCGTGGTGAGGCCACCCCCGCTTTGCCCGTACTTGGTGAAGCGAACGATGATCGCCACGAAACTCTTGCCGCCGTGGATGTTCTGGTCGACGCTGCCGCTGACCGTCAGCCGCTGGTCGGTGGTGATCTGTCCCGGGAACGTCCCATCGAGCACGAGCCCGCGCCAGTCGGTCGGGCCGAACGCCGCATTGCTTACCGGCAGGCCCTGGTTGATCTTTTCGGCCGTCAACGGATTGATGTCGGTCGTCAGCGAGGCGACGCCGCCGGTCGCTTCATTGAACGACGGATAGCCATCGTAGCTGCGCGTCCCCGAATCGACGCCCATGCGCTGCGCGTAGAAGTTGAACCAGTCCATCGCCTGCTGGGGCAGCAGTCCATCGCGCGTGACGACGACGAAGGCGACCCGTACGTGCGTGAGCACCGGACCACTGCGGTCGCCATATTCCGCGCGGATCTGGTTCATCGTCACCGTCTGCGTGTTGCCAACGAGCATGGTGCCCGGCTTGGGATCGGATGAGCTATCCGGGTCGAACTGCTTCTGATTGTCGAAGACCTCGATGTCGGGGACCTGTCCGCCGTCGAGCAACCCCATCCGATAGCGCTGCAGCGGGTGATACATCAGCGGAGCGTCGGTGCGCACGACCTGGAACTCCGATGCCGCGAGTGATTCGACAGCCGCGATCTCGCTCGTCTTCATGACCTTGCGCGTCCCTTCGAGGACCGCGCCAACCAGCGTCTCGCCTTGGTCGGACAACGCCATGTGCCCGTCGGGATCGTGTCCCCCCCCCCTCGGCCCCGATAAGCGTGGCCAACTCATAGTACGAGCCGTGCTGGTGCCCCTGCTCGTGAAGGAACGTGGCGGGGACAAACGCCGACCCGAGGGCGTATACCTCCACGCCGCGGAGCGCGGCATTGCTCCCGTACTGGCCACTGTTGTCGTACAGATTGAGGTTGAGCCCGGTCACGTCGCTCTTGACCACCTGATGAAACCCGCCCCACGTGCTCATCGGGGCCTTTTCCGGGATGATCGCCACGACCTCGTACTCGTCCTTGATGTACTTGTAGAACTCCTGCAGGACACTCACGTCGTCATAGTCCTGGTCGCCGGCCTGCACCCGCTCGTCGCCGAAGCTGGGTATGTGCAGGTTCACCACGTGACTCGCGTACTGACCGGCCACCGCGGTGAGCGCGGTGTTCGCGGTCGCGCCCGCCGAGCCCACGTTCAGCGGTCGAACCTCCGAGACGGGAAGGTTTGACTGCGCGAGCCGCACCCGTATGCGGTCCGTGTTGGCGGTCCCAGGCAGCTCGAGTTCTCCAATCGGCACGCGCGGCCAGTCGTAGCCGTGAAAAAACCGCACGGCCGTGGCGAGGACGCTCGCTGGGAAGGTGCGGTCGAAGATGCTGATCAGCCGGCCATCGACCGACCGCGTTCCCGTCCGTTCCAACGTCACCGGAGTGAACCCCTCGTCGCTGTCATCGAACTGGCGAAACGTCAAGGTCGGCACGTCGCCGACGAACTCGAAGACGATCCGAAAGTCCTCGGTGCAGTTGGGCTCGATGATCGTCGGAAACACCTGGTAGCCGAGCGGCGCATTGTCTTCAAGCGCGACCCGCTGGACGAGGCCACGCATGACCGCGATCTCGCGTCCGGTCGCGCACAGTTCTCGCACCACCGGCCACGGCTCCGGCAGCGCCAGCATCGCCGACGTCGTTTGCTGCTGCAGGCGGGGCTGGGTCCCGAACAGCATGAGCAACACCCCGACGCCGAGGACACTCCGCCGCCACCGCTGTCGCCGTCCGTCCGTCATCTCACACTCCTCACGACCGCGCGCTTGGGGACCCCCGCCCAACTTCCAGCCCGGAACTTCATCTTACTTCAGGCCCCGACGCCGCCCGCCCTGGTGGCTCGAGCCGACCGCGCAGCACGGCACATCCCAACACGAAACCAGCGGCCGCAGGCTCGACAGAAAGACCGGTCCAAGGACCCGGACCGATCCTACCGTCCGACGACCGGCTCGAGCAGCGGCTCGAGCACCACGACCACGTCGCTGGGAACGGCATGGCGGGTCGGCGGCGCGCCGCCCTCGACGAGCGCCCAACCCGGCTCATCCGCTGATTGGTCACGCCCCCCGTCACGAGCGACGAGACGATAGCTCCCGCGGCCCCCGCTCCAGCCCGTGACATAGCTTTCGCCCGAGGACCACTCACCATCGCCGTCAGCGTCGTCGAACAACACGAGATCACACGCCTCGCCCTCGACGCCGTCCACCGGCACGGGCAGCACGACGCGTGTCGACGCGGTCTCGATGGGGAGGCTACCGCTTGCGAGCGATGCGCGGAACGCATCGACCAGGGCGCCCGCCTTCTCGGCCGCCACCGTGACGGGCGGCGACACGTCGAAGCAGACGACGCCGACCGTCTGGCCGCGTATGACATAGGCGTCTGGACTGTCAGTACGGACACGCTCCGCGCCGAGCGCGACCAGGACGGTGCTGGTGGCCTCGCGCTGCACGCACCCCCCCACCACGCTTCCCACCACGATCGACACCAGCGCCGCGAGGGTGGCCGGCGCCACGCGCGCCGGCGTGCCCCGTTCGACACACGGCCAGCGCACTATGGTAAGTCCCACCGTCATTGCACCGTGATGCCAAAGTACCAGGCCAGCGGGAACTGCGACCCGGAGTTGGGAAAAAAGGCGAACGGCTCGATCGTGTACTGGCCCGCCTGCCGCAAGGTGACCGGGATCGAGAAGCGATTCCCGCTCAGGCTCGCACACTCGAAGCTCTCGGTCGGATCGTCGGACCCGTACCGCAGAAATCGAAAACAGACCGAGTTGTAGTCGGTGCGGTCGGTCAGGGTCAGCGTCCCGGTCAGCGTCAGAGGCGTGCCGGCGCTCACGCATCCTTGAAGCTCACTCTCGAGCGTCACCCCGCCAAGCGCCGTCGTCGCGACGGGCAGACAGGTCACCGGCGGTCCTGGTGCAATCTTGGCCGCGGTCTGCACGGTGCCGGCCGCGCCTGTGGCGACGCTCATCTTTGGCGTGATGTCGGTGTCCATGTCGGCGCGGCCCCCGGTCAACTCGTAAAAGCTCGGGAACAGATCCCACGACGACACGTTCGCGTCCTCACCGATCCGTTTCGCAAAGAAGTTAAACACGCCCATCTCTTCCTGAGAGATGAGCCCAGTGCGAGACACCACAATCAGCGCCCGCTGGAGGTGCGTCGTGACCGACCCAATCCGTTGGCCATCGGCGGCGAGAAAGTCGTTCGGCGATACCTCGATACGATCGCCTGTCAGCGACGTCCCCACCTTCGGCGCGTCCGCGGTCGCCGGTTCAAACTGCCCTTGATCGGCGAACACCTGGTAGGTCGGCAGATCGTCGATCGCCAGGTGCCCCATCCGATACATCGTGAGGGGGTTGTAGACCATCGTCGGGAAGGTCCGCTGGACGACGAACGCCCCCTTGTCCAGCGCGACCCGACGGGTCGCCTCCAGCACCGCGCCGGCCATGACTTCTCCCGGGAAGAGCAGCGGGGTATGGGACGACGGCAGGTGCCCGGCACGGTCGATCGTTGCCCATACCGCGCTCCGCTCGTTCCACTGATGCGCGGTTTCGTGCATCACGGAACGGTTCGTCGCGAAGCCCCCCGGCGGATACCCTTCGACCGCCAAAAGCCGACCGTTGCTCCCGTACTCCGCCGAATTATCGAACAGGGCCCCGCCAATGCCTGCTACGTCGTTGCGCACGCGCCGGTGGAATCCGAAGAAGTCTGCGAACTCCGTGTGGTGACTGGCCACCGCGAGGATGTCGTAGGTGTCGGGAAAGTGCTGGTAGAACTTCGTGGCCACGCCGCGGATGTTCATGTCGCTGTCGCCACCGTTCACCCGCGAGTCGCCGAAGTCGGACATCCGGATGTTCACGACATGACTGGCAAACTGAACGTCGTCACCGATCCGCGTCACGGTCGAATCCGGGATGTTGGACGGTACCATCTGGAGATAGACGAACACCTTGTTTGCCGGCGTCACCGCCACGGCGGCCGCCGGCCCCGGCGGGACGAAGTCGCCCAATTTCACGAACGGCGAATCGATGCCCCATCGATCTCGTCGCAACAACGTCTGCAGGACGCTTGCCGGCCAGCTGGGACTAAAGACGCTGACGGTTCGCCCATCAATCGACACCGTGTGCGTGCGTGTCCAGGTCTCGGCAATGAAGCCCGCCGCCTGAAACTTGTTGACGCGATGAAACTCGACAGTCGCGTAATCGCCAAGGACCAGGAAGTCCGTGAAGCCGAATGCGTCGGCATGGTCCGGACGCAGAAACCGCGGGAACTGGTCCGCCCGCAACGCACGCCCGTCCGCGAGTGGGGTCACGGTTTGGATTCCGAGCTGCGCCAACTCGTCGTGCGTGGTGCCGCAGGCGCCCAAGACGTCCACCGCGGTGTCGTCAGACAAAGAGAGCGCGAGCGGCGCGTAGACCGTCGACAGATCCTGCGCGGCGGGAGGGCCCTGGGAAAGGAGGAGGAGTGCCAACGCCACCAGCACGCACTCGCGAGGGCGAGACTCGATCATCGAACCACGCTAGAATCGCAGTCCGCGACGACCCGCCTGTTCTTTGACGTGAATGGTGTCGATGAACTGCACCTGATGCGGCGTGGTCTGCATGACGAGAGAGCTGGTGCGGCAGCCCTCGCCGAAGAACCGTACGCCTTTCATCAGTGCACCTTCGGTCACCCCGGTCGCCGCGAAGATGATCTGCTCGCCTGACGCCAAGTCGGCCGCGGTGTAGACCTTGGTGAAGTCGTCGATCCCCATCGAGCGCGCACGCGTTTGTTTCTCCGGGGTATCGAGCACGAGGCGGCCAAAAATTTCACCCCCAAGACAGCGCATGGCCGCCGCGGCCAACACGCCCTCCGGCGCTCCGCCGCTCCCCATGACGGCATGCACGCCGCTGCCGACCACGGCGGCCCCGATGGCCGCCGTCAGGTCACCGTCCCCGATGAGACGAATCCGGGCGCCGGCGGCGCGAATATCGGCGATCAGCTTCTCGTGCCGCGACCGGTCGAGCACGACCACGACGAGATCGGACACCTCGCGGTCGAGGCACTTGGCGATTTGCTGGAGGTTGTGCGACACCGGGGCGTCGAGATCGACCGAGCGCTTCGACTGGGCCCCGACGACTAGCTTCTCCATATACACATCTGGCGCGTGCAGGAGCCCTCCCCGTTCAGACGCCGCGAGGACCGCGATCGCGCGCGGCGCCCCCGTCGCACACAGGTTCGTCCCCTCCAGCGGGTCGACCGCGATATCGATCTGCGGCAATCCCGTCTCACCCTTCGCGGCGCGACCAACCTCCTCCCCGATAAAGAGCATGGGCGCTTTGTCGCGCTCCCCCTCGCCGATCACGACCCGGCCCGCGATCGGCACCTGGTCTAGCTTGGCCCGCATCGCCTCGACGGCGACATGGTCCGACCGATGCCGGTCGCCCTGCCCCATCGTGTGGGCGCAGGCGATCGCGGCCTCTTCCACGACTTCCAGAAAGGCGGGAGCGAGGTCCGTGCCAACCCCCGTCACACCTGCACCGCCTCTCGATACGCGGGCAGCTCGCACCGGGTCGGCTTGTCGACCCGATAGCCGAGCGCGTAGTCGGCTTGCATCAGCTTGTGGATCTCGCGCGTGCCTTCGTAGATCACCGCGCCCTTGCAGTTGCGGTAGAACCGGCCGACCGGATACTCGTCAGAATAGCCGTTGGCGCCGTGAATCTGGACCGCGTCGCCAGCCGCACGCTCTGATGCGACGGTGCTGAACCACTTGGCGAGTCCGCTCTCGCGCGTATTGCGCTGCCCTTTGTTCTTCAGCCACGCCGACCGCTGCCAGAGGAGCCGCGCGGCCTGATAGTCGGACTCCATCTGCGCGATCATTTCCTTGACGAGTTGGTGCTGTCCGATGGCAACGCCAAACGTCTTCCGCTCTTTTGCATAGTCGACACTGGCGTCCCGACACGCGCGGATGAGCCCAGTCGCGCCGGCCGCCACGCTCAGGCGGCCCTGGTCGAGCGCGAACATCGCGATCTTGAATCCCTCGCCTTCCCGTCCGAGCAGATTCGCGGCCGGCACCTCAACCTCGTCCATCTTGAAGTAGCCGGTGTTCCCGGCCAGGATGCCCCACTTCTCGGTCAGCGTGCCGCTCGAGAATCCCTTGAACGCCCGCTCGACGATGAACGCGCTGATGCCAGACACGTCGCGTTTCTTCTTCTTCTCGAGGTCGGTGTACGCGAACACCAGAAAGTGATCGGCGACATCCGCAAGCGAAATCCACATCTTTTCGCCGGTCAGCACATACGCGTCGCCGCGCTTCACCGCGACGGACTGCATGCCGCGAACGTCGCTGCCGGCCGCCGGCTCGGTGAGCCCGTAACTGGCAACTTTCTGTCCCTGCGCCTGCGGCGCCAGGTAACGCTGCTTCTGGTCCTCGGTACCCCAGGTTAACAAGCTCAGGCAGTTCAAGCCGACATGCACGGACAAGATCACCCGCAGTGACGTGTCGACGTACTCGGCTTCTTCGCACGCCAGACCGAAACTGAGATAGTCCATCCCCGCGCCGCCGTACTCGGCCGGCACACAGATGCCAAGCAGACCCAACTCGGCCATCTGCGTCAGGATCGCGGGGTCGAAACGGTGCTCGCGATCGAGCTCGCGGATCCGGGGGGCAATCTCCCGCGCGCCCCACTCCCGCACCGAATGTTCGAGCAACCGCTGCTCTTCGGTGAGTTCTAAGTCGAACATCTACTCGTCCTCGTTAAGGAGAAGCCATCTCATAAATTCGCCGCCATTCGACCGCCGATGCATCCCGCCTCGCGGCGTTGTTATTTTTCCTGACTCACCACCACCGGCGCCCCACGCGTGACGGCCAGCTGCTCCGCGGCACTGGCGGAGTTCGCGGCGAACTCGAGGTGCTCCGTGCTCCCGAACAAGGCGCAGATCTCCTCGGCGCCAATATCGGCGTAGGTCTCGACCAGCCGCCCTATGACCTCGCTGCCGATTTCGATCTGAATCGATCCACGCTGCGCCAGGCGGTCGAACATCTTCCGATCGATGTTCGTCACGAGATTCCCGAACCGGTCGACGCGCAACACCTCGCCGGTAATCCGTCCGTCATCCACGACCGGCACCGGAAGGTCGAGCTGCCGATAATCGGTGAGCGGGCGCCCGAGCGCCGACAGCTGAATCCCCTTGGCCAACCAGGCGGCGCCGGGTGCGAACCGGTCGCGGCCCTCGAACGTTCGGCTCACCGTCGGACGCGCATAGCGCCGCTCGGTCAGCTCGACGACCCGCTTCGGCGGCATCTCCTGAAACACGGCGGTCAAGACGCCGTTATCGGGCGCCACGAAGCGATAGTCGCCCACGTCAGCGGCGAGGCCGCGACGAGCGGAACCGACCCCAGGGTCGACCACCACCAGAAACACCGTGCCGGTGGGAAAGAATTTGTAGGACGCCGCCAACTCCAAACCGGCGGTCAGTACATCGTGCACCGGGACGTCGTGGGAGATATCGACCACAGTCGCCTCGGGACAAATGCCCAGGACGACACCCTTCATCGCCCCGGCGTAGTGGTCCCGGGTCCCAAAGTCTGTCAGTAAAGCGACGACTGGTCGCGACATGATGCCTCTCGTTTTCGACTAGCTTGGCTCGGCCGACTTCCGAAAGATCACTTCCCGCGCTTGCGTCTTCAGCAGGAATGATTCGGCAACGGTCAGCTCCTCGAACATTTGTATCACCTCACGACTTTGCAGCACGCGTAGCTGTCGTGCGGTGCCTCCCTGGAAGTGATGCCGCAGTTCGGACCGGCTGACGATCTCATAGTTCGTGTGACCCTCGGCCTGACGCCGCTCGTTCCCAAAGCTGGCCAGCAACACGCCTCTCGGGCGTAACACCCGCGTCAACGAAGTCGCCAACGTCTGCGCGGCCGGGGCGGTCAGGTGCTCCATAATGTCCCAGCACAGCACCCCATCCACGCTGTCGGCCTCCTGGATGATCCGTGACGCGATGGCGGCCTGCAGCGGGTCCGCGTCGCCGACGGCGCCGCCGGCGTTTACAGTTGCGCCCTCCGCCGCCACCCGATCCAAGTCGGCAAACAGATCCTCGACGAACGGCTTGCAGCCGAGTTGCTCACCGAAAAACGCGACGTTGGCCCCAACCACCGCGCCGAGATCGAGCAACACGGGCGCCGCGCGATCCTTCAGCGCGTCGAGGAACTTTCCGAGCGCCATCGTCGGAAACGGGCGTTCCGGAATGGACGACGTCGTGGGGTCATCCGATGCGGGGGCGCCGTCAACCGGCGCGGGCCCGATGCCGAAGAGGCTAACGAGATCGGTCATTGCTCGGGCTCGTGTGTCGCCCGACACGACGCCTCCTCACTGGCTGGTGGTCCGGGCTCAAGTGCCAATCGTCACGAGCCCAACGCGACCGTACAGCGGATGCGATCAGTGCGGCCGCGCTGCCGCCGCCGCGGCCGGCTTCGCAGCCGGCTTACCCTCGGCAACCGCTTTCGATGCCGCACTGCCCGGCCGTTGCATGTCGACGCTGCCGCGGAAGTGCGCACCTTCGGCGATCGCAACACGCTGTGACGTGATGTCGCCGTCGACCGAACCGTTCTCCCGGATGTTCACCTTGTCCGTCGCGGTGATGTCGCCGATCACCTCGCCGAGCACAAGCACCGACTTGGCAAACACCTGCGCCTTGATCTTGCCGTTCGGACCGATCGTGAGCACATGTTGGCGGAGCTCGATCTTCCCGTCGACCCGGCCCTCGATGGTCAGGTCCTCGCTGCCATTGAGTTCGCCTTTGATAACGACCGATTTCCCGATATTCACGACGTCCCTCGTGGTCGACCGAGTCGTTTCGCCAGCAGGTCGACGCCCGGGTGCCGCTACACCCGCCGGTTTCGATTGTTCTTTGGCTCCCGCCGCCCCGCTACCAGCGGGACGCACGGCCTCATCACGTTTCCACATCGGGGCCTTCTCCGATCTTCGCTTGCTGCTTGCTCAGTCTGCCAGTATACGAGAGCCTTCTCGATCCTGTCTAGCCCTTTCGTTGCTGAGGGTTAGGGGTAATGGTATGATTGTGCAGGGATGCGCATCTACCTCGACCATAACGCCACCACGCCGGTCGCTTCTTCCGTGGCCGACGCTGTCGATGACGCGATTCGCGGCGCGTTCGGGAACGCCTCGAGCGTGCATACGTTCGGCCAGGCGGCGAAAGCGCTGATCGACGAGGCCCGGACCTTGGTCGCCACGCTCATCGGCGCCCAACCGGCCGAGGTGGTCTTCACGGGCAGCGGCACCGAAGCGGACAATCTTGCCATTCGTGGCGCGGCTGAGGCGCTTGCACCAGCGGGACGCCAACACCTGATTGCATCGGCCATCGAGCACGAAGCGGTGCTCAACACGCTCAAGGCGCTCTCGAAGCGCGACTGGACGACGACGCTCCTCCCGGTCGGTTCCTCCGGCGTGGTCGACCCGGCCGACCTCGAGGCGGCCATGACCGACGAGACGGCGCTCGTCTCCGTCATGCACGCCAATAACGAAATCGGCACGCTCCAACCGGTGAGGGAACTCGCCGCCATCGCGCATCGGCACCGCGCGCTCTTCCACACCGACGCGGTGCAAACAGCCGGCAAGCATCCGATCGATGTCGAAGCGCTCGGCGTCGACCTCCTCTCGATTTCCGGACACAAGTTCAACGGCCCCAAAGGCGTCGGTGCCCTCTGGATCCGTCGCGGCGCGCGGCTGGTCGCCAATCTGACCGGCGGGCGTCAGGAGCGAAACCGGCGCGCGGGTACCGAGAACGTCCCGGCGATCGCCGGCCTCGGTGTCGCCGCTCGATTGGCGGCGACCAAACTGGGTGACGAGGCGGCCCGCCTCGGTGCGCTCCGCGACCGACTCGAGGCAGCGGTCCTCGATGCCGTCCCGGACTCGGCGGTCAACGGCACCGGGAATCGCGTTCCCAACACGACCAACATCAGCTTCGGCGGTGTCGAGGCCGAAGCGCTGCTGATTGCGCTCGACCTGGAGGGCATCGCCGTCTCGACCGGGTCGGCATGCTCATCGGGTACCCTTGAGCCTTCACACGTGCTCCGGGCGATGGGCTTTTCACCCCACCGGGCCCAGAATTCGATACGGTTCAGTTTTGGGCTCGGCAATACGCACGACGACGTCACCCGCACCGTCGAGGCTCTGCCTCGCGTCGTGGCCAAGCTCCGGCAGCTGTCGCGAAGTGGTGCGTACGCGAGGTCTTAGGAATAAATGCGAATCGTTACTCAGACGGCGTCGACTGCCCCGAACCCCGTCGCCGGCGCTAGCCGGGGCCCAATGCCCGGCGCGGCGGGGGGGGGGGCGCGCCGTGCGCGCCCTCGGAGCGCATGATGCGGATCGTCGCCGCGATGTCGGGCGGCGTCGACTCCTCGGTGGCGGCGGCCCTTCTCACCGCGAGCGGCCACGACGTCGTCGGCCTGTCGATGCAGCTCTACGACCAGCGCGACGGCGGGCCGTCCTTTGGCTCGTGCTGCACACTCGACGATTTGCACGACGCGCGACGCGTCGCGGCACATCTCGGCATCCCGCACTACATCGTGAACTTCGAGCGTCAATTCGACGAGCATGTCGTCTCACACTTCATTCGTGAATATGCGGCCGGGCGCACGCCGATTCCGTGTGTGCAGTGCAACAGTGACCTCAAGTTCGCGAGCTTGCTCGAGCGGGCGCGCGGCCTCGACGCCGACCAGGTCGCGACCGGCCACTACGCGCGCGTCGACCTCCGGACCGACCGTGCGGGCCGATCGTTTCGACAGCTTCGCCGCGCAGTCGACCGTGACAAAGACCAATCCTATTTTCTCTTCCCACTCACACAAGACCAGCTGGCGCGCGCGCGCTTCCCGCTCGGTGAGCTCCGGAAGTCCGACGTGCGCACCCAGGCCCGCGCGTACGGGCTCGACGTCGCCGACAAGCCCGACAGCCATGAGATCTGCTTCGTCCCGGATCGCGACTACGCGGCCTTCGTGGAACGCCGTGCGCCCGACATCCGCAAGCCGGGTCGGATCGTCGATACGACTGGTCGCGCGCTTGGCCAGCATGCCGGCGTTCATCGCTTCACGGTCGGTCAGCGCAAAGGGCTCGGCGTCTCGAGTGCCATTCCGTTGTATGTCACCGCGCTTGACGCCACGTCAGGCACGGTCACGGTTGGATCGCGTGAAGCACTCGACCGAAGGATCTTGACCGCCAGCCACGTGAATTGGATCGCCGGAGTCCCGGAGGCTGGCGCGCCGGTAGCCGCACAGATCCGACACCATCACCCCGCCGCTCCTGCCCGCGTGTGGACCGGCGACGATGCGACGCTCCGGCTGGAATTCGACAGCCCCCAGCGCGCCATTGCACCGGGACAGGCGGTCGTCGTCTATGACGGTGACGTCGTGCTGGGCGGTGGATGGATTGACTAGCGGAACTTGGAACCCGAGGCGCTACAGCGTTTTGCACATTCGTGTCCCGCCTCTCGGTCGGCAGATGAGCAGGTTCGAACCTGCGACGGCCGCCGCCCTGAGGACCGGGCGGGCTCGAACGGACAGGCGCGCGGTCGCGGGGTGTCGCGGAGGATGCCATGAGGCCCGCCGACGTCCGCGGGACCGAAAACTTCGCCTGAGCCGCCAGCGGATGAGCCTGCGCCCTGTGGTCCGTGCCGGTCGAGTCACCCCCGCTGCGGGTTGCAGTGGCACGCGCCGCCCCTGACCAGCTGTTGCTCGCCGCGTCAGCAGTTCCGGGTGCGGTCGGAGGCGAAGTTTTCCGGCGGGCCGAGCTGGCGTCCGGAGTGACGCCCCGTCCGTGGCTGCCGCATGCGTGCCTCCGGGCACCACCCGCCCGCTACGCGCTCATGAAAAACGCGTTAGAGGTTGGAGGCTGACGTAGCCTCAGCGGCTTCCGACGTCTCGGCCGGCAGACTCTCCAGATAGCGTTCGGCGTCGAGCGCCGCCATGCAGCCGGACCCCGCCGCCGTAATCGCCTGGCGGTAGACGTGGTCCTGCACATCACCGCAGGCGAACACGCCCGGCACGCTCGTTCGCGTCCCCTGCGTCGGCACGATGTAGC
Organism: Vicinamibacterales bacterium; assembly: GCA_963662965.1. Taxonomy (GTDB): domain Bacteria; phylum Acidobacteriota; class Vicinamibacteria; order Vicinamibacterales; family UBA8438; genus DTWD01. The sequence continues at coordinate 4,912,954 of OY759970.1, forward strand.
CGTTGTCGTCGAGCTCCATCTGACCGGCCACGAGACTGGTGTTCGGCGTGTGGCCGATGGCGACGAAGACGCCGTCGACCGAGATTTCCTTGGTCGCACCGGTCTGGACGTTGCGCAGGACGACGCCGCTGACCACGCCCTGGCCCACATCCTTCACCTTCTCGACGACCGTGTCGAGCTCGAATGAGATCTTCTCGTTCCGACGCGCCTTGTCCTGCATGATCTTCGATGCTCGAAACTCGTCACGACGATGCACGAGCGTGACGTGCGAGGCAAACTTCGTGAGAAACGTCGCCTCTTCCATCGCCGAGTCGCCTCCGCCGACCACGACAATCGGTTTCTCTCGGAAGAAATACCCGTCACACGTCGCGCAGGTCGATACACCGTGCCCCATCAGCGCCCGCTCCGACTCGAGACCGAGGAGCCGCGCCGACGCGCCGGTCGCGAGAATGAGCGCGCGGGTCTGATACTCGGCCGCGCTCGTGGTGACCTTGAACGGCGGTCCGCCAAGGTCGATCGCCGTCACGTCGCCCTGCACGATCTTGGTACCAAACCGCTCGGCCTGCGCACGCATCTCCCCCATCAGCTCCGGGCCCATGATGCCTTCGCGAAACCCGGGGTAGTTCTCGACGGCGGTCGTCAGCATCAGCTGCCCGCCGGCTTCGAGCCCCTCGATGAGCAGTGGCTCTAGGTTCGCTCGCGCCGTGTAGAGAGCCGCCGTGAGACCGGCTGGTCCCGACCCAATGATGCTCACGTCCCGCATCGATATCCTTTCCCCTTCAGGACCTTCGTCCATTTGGACGTGGCCCGAGGAGCCCGAGGCGCATGTGTCCTCTCACCGGAGACCCGGCGGGACCGATCATACCGCCAACGGTACTGGAGAAATGAGCGCGCGGACGGCGCGCGCTGGTATCTAGTCGGCCCGATGCGCGCCGGGCACGATGAGCGACCGGCCTTTGGTTGAGACCCAATCGACGAGGCGACGCACTTCGCGGAACCGACCCGAATTCGTCCCCGCGCCGAGCACGACGACGGCGAGGGGGTCACTCCCGGGGAGCCGAACGATGGTCGCGAGGCAGTAGCCGGCCTCGTCGATGTAGCCGGTCTTCCCGGCTTGAATCACATGGCGACCACGTAAGAGCTGATTCGTGTTCCGCACCGTCAGGCCACGCCGACTCGTGCGCATCCGGTACGAGCGGGTCCGCATGATGCGCGCAAGCGACGGATCCTCGCTCGCGTGCGCGATCAGACGGGCCACGTCGTACGGGGTCGAGAGATTGTCTTCATGCAGGCCCGACGGATCGACGAACTGCGTATCGGTCAGCCCCAGCTCGGCCGCCTTGCGGTTCATCTGATCGATAAAGACACGAGTACCCAGTCCCGATGCCCGCGCGAGTACACGGGCGGCCGCGTTGTCCGACGCGATCAGCGCCAGGTGGAGAAGATTTTTCAGCGTGACCCGTTCGTTGCGACGGAGATAGGTGGTCGACGCGCGGCGCACGTCTTGACGCGATACGACCACATCACGCGCGAGATCTGGTTTCTGGTCGAGCAACACCAGCGCCGTCATCACTTTCGTGATACTGGCAATCGGACGCTGCTCCAGCGCTCCCGATTCCCACACGATCTCGTGCGTCTCGGGGTTGTAGACGACCGCCGCCGCGGCGCGGACGCGGTGGATCGGGAGATCGCTGACGTCGAGGATGCGCGGTTCCGCTGAGCGTGGCTCGACTCGCGGCTCGGTCGCGGGTGCGAGCGCGACGGGAACCGGGTCCGGTTCACCGGCCGCAGACGGACCACCGAAGAGAAAGAGGCCGACGAGGAACGCCCCGACGACGACGAGAGCCAAGATCGGCGCCGTGGCCCGATACATCCGCGTGGCCTGCCGCATCCGCACTATATCTCCCACCGTGTGTACAAGGCGGCCATTGTAGCAAACTTAGACGGGACTTTCGCCCCAAACCCCGTCTGAACTTGGACCGGAGTGGGGCTTTCAGGGTCCCGCGAGTGAGCGAGCGAGGGGGTCTGGGGGAAGCGCCCGAGGCTGAGCAGGTTGATCGAGGGCGATATTCCCCCAGTCTGATCATGGTTCGGTGAGTGCCACCGCGAGCAAAGTTGCGCGCTCGGTGCCGCGCGCGGCATCGGTCGTGTCGAACGTCTCGTGTTCGGAATGGGCGCCGAAGCCGCTGCCCCCGCCATCGATCGTGATGGCCGGAATACCGAGACTGATGGGAATGTTGGCGTCGGTCGAACCCGAGGAGAGCCGCAGCCGCATACCAAGCGCCGCCGACACGCTCAGCGCGGCGCGCACAATCGCCGCCGCCGGGTCCGTCATTCCAGCCGGACGCTCCCCAACCTTGATGCTCTCGACACTCAGGCGGCCGCCCCGCCCCCAGCGTGCGTTCTCCGTCGCCAACGCCGAGTCAACCGCGCGTAGCAACATCGCCTCGAGTCGGGCCAACGCGGTTGCATCGGTCGACCGCATGTCGATTTCAGCCCACGCGTCCGCGGCGATGACGTTCACCGAGGTCCCGCCCCCGACGCGACCGACCGTGAAAGTCGTCTTCGGCATATTCGGAACATCGAAGTCCGATACCGCACTGATGAGGCGACCCAGCGCATGCACCGGACTCGCCAAACCGAACGCGCCGAAGCTGTGTCCCCCGGGACCGCGAAACGTCACGCGGTAGCGCAATGAGCCGACCGCGCCATTGGTGATCCCGAGCCCAGCACCGTCCACCGACACGAACCGATCCACTTGCTCGGCCAGCTCGTCCTCAAAGAGATGCTTCACGCCGCGCAGGTCGCCAAGTCCCTCCTCGCCAATCGTCCCCACGAACGTGATCGACCCGGTCGTGGTGACGTTGGCGCCGTCCAGGGCGCGGATGACGCCCAACAACACGGCCAATCCGCGGCAATCGTCACCGATGCCGGGCCCCTTGAGCACGGCCCCGTCACGGGTCACCGTGACATCGGTCTCCGCGGGGAACACGGTATCGAGATGGGCGCTCAGGACGAGGTGCGGATGCGGCTGCCGGCCGGCTCGCACCCCGAGCACATTGCCGACGGCATCGACTCGAACGTCGGTGAGGCCAAGCGCGGCAAACCGGTCCCGATAGGCGGCGGCCCGCGCCGCTTCGCCGAACGGAGGTGCCGGTATCTCGCACAGTGCGATTTGATCCGCGACGACATCCGGTTCGAGCTGCCGCGCCGCCTCCACGGCGGACCTGACCGCCGGCTCCCCGAGCTGCCGCGGACCGAGGCCGCCCGGATTCTGCTGCGCAGCCGTCGGCACCGCTGTCAGGAGCACCCCGATGACTGCTATCGGCAGAACCTGGCACGTCCGCATCGTCACCACCGGCTCATGGCACGTGATCGTCAAGATGATAACGGACGCCGACCGAATCTTGACGTCACGGCGCACGACCCACGCGGTTCGTGCGCCGTATCGGAACACTTTCGGCCCGGACGAGAATAAGTCTGCCACTTCTGGGCGTCGAGGCGCCCACCCGCCAAGGCGCGAGGAGCGCGCATACCGGGAATATGCAAGCGACGAGTAACGCAGGCGGGAGGGATGCATCGGCGTCCAGAGGGGTGGCACGGGGGTTGCTCTCGGTGAGGCTTAGGAGGTGCACCGATGCCGCTGTTTCGCTTGATCGGCTTCGCCACGCTCGGCTGTAGGTGCCTGGTCGGACGCTACCGTGACACGACGCTCGACCGCGAGATCGACTACGTCGAGCAAAAGGGACAAGGCTGTCATCAGGCCGACCATTGTCGTGATCACGCGGTGGTCAGCGACGTGCTCCCGCCCGGTGCCGCCGCGTTCGTCACCCCACCAGCCCGCACAAACGCGACGCGCTAGCAGGCCGCACGGCGCCTTCTCCGACGCGCGACTTGACAGGCCGGAAGCTCCGGCTCGATTGTGTGGGCGCTCATGCGTCGCGCGCAGTCCATGCCACGGCCGACCACGACCCTCCGTGCCGGTCTGTCCTCGCTCCGGTTCTATCACGGCGATGCGATCTCGCTCCTCGGGCGGCTTCCCGCGGCGTCGGTCGATGTCGTCGTGACGTCACCCCCATACAACCTGGGCATCTGGTACCGCTCGTATCAGGACACGTTGCCGGGGAAGAGCTACCTACAGTGGACAAATGATTGGATCGGCGGCGTGGCCCGCGTGCTGACGGAGCACGGGACGCTCTTTCTCAACGTCGGCACGAAACCGACGCGCCCGTGGACGGCGATGGATGTGGCGCTAGAGGCGCGACAACACTTCCAGCTGCAGAACACGATCCATTGGATTAAGTCAATCGTTATCGAAGCCGACGCGGCCGGGGCGCGTGCCGGTCTCGACCGCGATCTCGCGGTCGGCCACTACGAGCCGATTAATAGCGCGCGTTTTCTCAACGACTGCCACGAGTTCATCTACCACTTCACCCAAACTGGCCGGACGCCGCTCGAGCGCCGCGCGCTCGGCGTGGCCTATCAGGACCCCTCCAATGTGGCGCGCTGGCAAGCGGCGGCCGAGGGACTACGCTGCCGAGGCAACACCTGTTTCATTCCGTACGAAACGGTCCAAGACCGCGAGCGCGACCGGCCGCATCCGGACACCTTTCCCACGCGTCTTCCACGAAACTGCCTGCAGCTTCATGGCCTCAGTCGATCCAGTGTGGTGATGAATCCGTTCCTCAGGTTCGCCAGTACCGCCATCGCCTGCGCCGAGGTCGGCGCGGCGTTCATCGGCATCGAGATCGACCGCGATTATCTAGACGAGGCGATTATACGGACCCGCGCGGCTATCGCCGCACGCGCTGCGCGCCGACGACACCGACCGGTCTCGAAGGCGTGACGGCTTCTACGGACGTGGCGCTCCGGTATTTTCGTTGGCGCGGGCGTAGGTGTAGTGGGTCCGGTGCTTAACGTCGATCCCGTCCCGATTCACCTCGACCCAGAGCCGCCGCGTACGGAACGTCGGGTCTGGGTTGGAGGAGTAGAAGCCGATGACGTAGTAGTCGCTCGTCTCGGCATCGATCTCCTGGAACGCCTCGTCAAAGTCGTTCCGGTTGACGATCGCCTTGCCGCCCGTCAGCTCGGCGAGCGAGCGGAGACTGTTCTGCGTCGTGAACTGCCAGTCGTTGAACCACTCGGTCCCGCCCGTGTAGTCGGGGTCTGGACCATGCATGAGCCCGCGGGGATCGACCGTGTAGAACGACACGTTCGCCCGGTTCGCCACCGCGGCGAGCTCCATGATTTCCATCGCCAGCTCGAAGTCGGCGAACACCGCACCTTGCCGAGAAATCAGCTCGAACGGATCCAAGAGGGGGTCCTCGATCCCCAAGGTGGTGAGCGCAACATTCTCACGTCCGAACATCCGCCCCCAATCGCCTGAATTGCGCATGTCCGAGTAGAGGAGCGACTGTCCGAAAATCCGCTCATGCTCGAACGGGTTGAAGTCATACCCCCCGCTGAAGTAGATGAACACCTTGCGGCGGTTCGGGATCTGCTCCAGCATGCCGATGATCTCCCGCGCGGTCTTGAACGCCGTGTGAGCCCGGAAACTCAACTCCGACGGCCCGCGTGCGCCCGGCGCGACAAACTTGATGAGCTCGTTCGGGCTGAAGCCGTCGCCCATGATCCGGTCGGTCGTCGCGTAGAGCCGGCTCCGGTCGTAGGTCATGTCAACGCGGATCGACGACGGCCCAGTGGACACGATGGCAAACAGATCGCCTTCGTGGATCAGGTTGTCGGCCATGTCCTCGAAGATCTCACGCATGCGCGGGGTGTCTCGCGTGACGATATGGAGGTCGTCGACGAAGATGACGAAGATGCGCCCGGCCGTGTTGTTGCGCGCGCGCGTCGGCGGAAGGATGATCCCTTCCTGCGGCGGTGGCGGCGGCAGTAGCTGGTTGAAGACACGGCCGCCATGGACGAGCACGAGCGACGCGACGTCCTGCGGTAGGTCGTCTTCGAAGACCTGGAAGTCGTCCCTGGTCAGGTCGGCTTGGAAAACCCCGTTTCGGTCACGCACGATGACGTCCGTCGTCACCAGCGTGACGCCCGACCGAAACACCGTGGTCTGGTCGTCGGTCGTGGCGGCCTCACCAGCCACTTCCTCCGACTGCGTGCCGACACGCACCACCAGCCCGAGCATCAGGACCAGCACCAGCGTCGTGACGCTTCGCCACTGTACCGCTCTCGACATTCGCGCCTCCATATCTGGCATTATAGCGCCGTTCGTGTTCAAGGGTAAGACGACACAAATGCCTGATTGGTCTGTGGGTTGGATGGATTACCCCCGCCCCAACGCCGCGCTGACAGCCAGTACCTCCGCGTCGAACTGCTCGATGCGCCTGACCACTTCCTCACCCGCTCGCCAGGTATCTGGGTTCAGGGCGTTTACCCGCTCCGCCAGTTCGTCACCGAGCGACGACGCGACGTCGCGTTCCGCCAGCGTCCGCTCCAGTTCGGCGTAGCGAGACCGGAGGCGGGCAAGCGCGGCGTCCCCGAGTAGCGCCGATACCGGATGCTCCGCTGGCGCGGCCGGCCTGGCGTCGGGCAACGTCGAATCGGTGGACTCCGTGGCCTCCAATGCTGTGTCCGGGCTCGTCTCAGGGGACACCGGGGGCGGGCTTGCATCCGGCGCCGGCGACGACTCCTCCGCACGCCGCCGCTCTGTGGGATCACCCGCGCGATCGCCCGTGCGACGCGCCTTGGGGGGACGCGCCCGCACACCCGCTGGACGGGGCGGCGGCTTTGGCCGCTCTCGGCGCATTTTCGCCCAATCGAATGCCAGCTCTGGATTGCTCGCCTCGATGATCCGAATCGCATCGTCGTCGAGCGCATCGCGTCCGACCGCGACGTTCGGCGGTGTTCGAAACCAGTACAGCACCCGTGGCCGTCCCCCGGAGCGTGATCCGTGGAGCACATACGTATGCTCGTACCCTCGTTTGTCGCGGGAATATCGGAGATACGGCATACGCAACGCCCGCCGCCCGGGTCCTTACCGCCGTTTCGACGGCGCGCGCTTGGCGCGCCCCTTCTTGGCTGCAGTATTCTTCGCGGCCACCGCCTTACGCGTTTGGCTTGTGGTCGCGACCGCCTTTGGCCGGGTCCGCTTGGGTTTGGCGGCGGAACGAGCGACGGCGGTTTTCTTTGTCGCGTCCTTTTTCTTCGTGACTTTCTTCTTCTTCGCCACGACCTTCGCCGTCCCGGCTTTCTTTGCTGTCTTCCGCGCCGACTTCTTCGCGGTCTTCTTCCGACCACCGACCGCCTTGCGCGCGAGCGCCGCCCGCTTGGCGGCGGCCGACCGATGGGCCATCGTGAAACGGACCTCGTCGCCTACCGAGTAATAGGTCCAGATCTCGGTGACGTTGATGCCATTGACGTGACAGAGCCGCTGGGCCACCTCCGCCATCCCCGCCGGCACATACAGATAGAAGGCGCCGCGCGACTTGGCGAATCGAGCCCACTGCGCCATCGCCTCGAGATGATTGACCGACTCCGTCGTCTCGACCTCGACCACCGCGTGGAGCCGCCGCCCTCCCTCCGTGCTCGTGAGCACGAGGTCTGGGTGCACGTCCTGGCCGGCGATCCGAATCGTCGTCTCCTGCGACGTGCCGGCGTTCGCGCCGACGGCGTAACGACGGCGCCAGCGGGCCTGGAGTTGCCGGATCACGCGGTCGTGATCGACCTGCTCTCGAATCGGACGCAACAGAATGGGACTCAACTCGGCCTCCGGCTCACGCGTAGCGGCGCCGCATCCTAGCATGGAATAGTCATCACTTGAAAAACTTCATGTAGACGCGCGAAATCAGGCGACGTGCTAGCGGCGGCTGTCCAGAACGCGGAGCCTTTGGCCATCCTGATCGTCGACGACGATCAAGGCGTAACTGATACGTTCGCCAGGATGTTGCGTCTCGAGGGCTACACCGTCTACACGGCCGTCAACCCAGAATCTGGGCTCGATCTGGCGATCGAAAAGCTGCTCCAGGCGATCATTCTCGACCTCCGCATGCCGATCCTGAACGGTATCCAGTTTCTCCGGCGTCTTCGCACGCGTCCGGATCTCCCCGAAACACCGGTGGCCATCGTGACCGGCGATTACTTCATCGACGAGGGCATCACCGAGCAACTGAAGACACTCGGGGCGTCGATCCGATTCAAACCGCTCTGGCTCGACACCTCGTGTCGATCGCGCACGGTCTCACCGCGTCGGCCTCCGGCCCGATTTCAGACCCGTAGTACCATTTCCGAAGTGAACGACCGTTTCCTCCGCGCCTGCCGGCGTGAACCGGTGGATGCCACGCCGGTCTGGTTCATGCGCCAGGCCGGCCGCTACATGGCCGAGTACCGTGCCATTCGCGAGCGTCACACGCTGCTGGAAATCTGTCGCCAGCCGGAGCTGGCGGCCGAGGTCACACTGCAGCCGATCGACCGACTCGACGTCGACGCGGCCATTCTCTTCTCAGACCTGCTGCTGCCGCTCGAGCCGATGGGGATCCCGTTCGATTTCGTCAAGGGCGAAGGGCCGGTCATTCACAAACCGGTGCGCACGGCGGCCGATATCGCACGCCTGCGCGCGTTCGAGCCGCGCGAGTCGCTCGCTCACGTCCTCGCCACGATCCGGGTCCTGAGCCGTGAGCTCGCCGACCGCGTGCCGCTCATTGGTTTCGGCGGCGCGCCCTTCACCCTCGCAAGTTACGCTGTCGAAGGCGGACCGTCGAGCAACTACGCGAAGACGAAGGCGCTCATGTACGGTGAGCCGGCCGCCTGGCACCAGCTCTGCGAGGCATTTGCCGGCGTGGTCAGCGACTATTTAGTCGCGCAAGTCGAGGCCGGCGCCCAGGCCGTCCAGCTCTTCGACTCGTGGATTGGCGCGCTGAGCCCCTCCGACTACCGCGAGTTTGCGTTGCCCCACTCGCAGCGGATTCTGCGTTCTGTCGCCGCCACCGGCGTTCCGGTGCTGCACTTCGGCACGGGCACCGCCACGCTCCTCGAAGTGATGACCGAGGCCGGCGGCGACGTGATCGGGGTGGATTGGCGTGTGCCTCTCGACGACGCGTGGGCCCGCATTGGCGACGACCGCGCGGTCCAAGGCAATCTCGATCCGACACTCCTCCTCGGTCCCATCGAACGGATGCTCGTCGGCGCCGATGACGTGCTCCAACGAGCCGGGCGACGCCCCGGCCACATCTTCAACCTCGGTCATGGCATCCTGCCTGACACCCCGGTCGAGCACGTCCAGGCGCTCGCCCACTTCGTCCACCAATACGGCTCGTTACCGTAGCCCCATGGTCGACGCCGCGGTCGCCGTCATCGGCGGAGGCATCAGTGGCCTGGCGGCCGCGTATGAGCTGCACCGACGACAGGTGCCGTTCGTGCTGTTGGAAAAGTCCGCCCGTGTCGGTGGGCTCGTGCGCACCGAGCAGGTCTACGGCTTCACGATCGATGCCGGCCCCGACTCGTTGCTCACCCAGAAGCCGGCCGCCGTCGAGCTCTGTGCGGAGCTCGGCCTCGGCGACCAGCTCGTGTCGACGCTTCCCCCCCGCACCGCGTATGTCGTACGCGGCGGTACGCTGCAACCGCTTCCGCCGGCATCGGTGTTCGGCATACCGACCCGGGTCGGCCCGCTCGTGACCGGCCGTGTCCTGTCGTGGCGCGGCAAGGCGCGGATGGCGCTCGACCTGGTGGTGCCGCGACGGCGCGACGTGACCGATGAATCGGTCGCGAGCTTCTTCCGCCGCCGATTCGGCGAAGAGGCGGTCACTTATCTGGCCGAACCGTTGGCAGCAGGGATCCATTCCGGAGATGTCGAGCGGCTCTCGATGCGCACGCTGTTCCCGCGCCTGGTCGCAGCCGAGCAGCAGCACGGCAGCGTCATCCGGGCGCTTCGCCACCTCTCCCGCGGCAACGGTTCGGCACAAGCTCGCGCGGGTGCGTTTCGGTCATTTCCGGGCGGGCTCGAAACGTTGACAACGGCAATTCACGGTGTCCTCCCAACGCACGCGCTCCAGTGCGGCGCCGAGGTGACCGGCCTTTCGGGACGCGGACCGTTCATTATCGAACGAACCAATGGTCCGACCCTGACGGTCGACGGGGTGATTTGCGCCCTCCCGGCCTACGCCGTCGCGCCGCTCCTCCGCGCGTACGGCTCGGAACTGGCGGAGCTCTGCGCGTCCATTGGGTACACGTCGACCGCCACCGTCGTCCTGGCGTTCCCGCGTTCCGCGGTGGCGCATCCGCTGAACGGCACCGGGTTCCTCGTGCCGCGCGCGGAGCCCAACTTTTCCATCGCCGCCGCCACATGGATCTCGTCGAAGTGGCCCGCGCGAGCACCCGACGGTCAGGTCGTGATGCGCGGGTTTATCGGTGGAGCGCATGCTCCCCTGGCGCTCGAACAACCCGACGACGCCCTCATTGCGAGCGTCCGTCGCGATCTCGGTCAGCTCCTCGATATCACTGGCGACCCGAGCCTGGTCCGCGTCTACCGCTGGCCACAGTCCAACCCCCAACCCAACGTCGGCCACCTCGACCGCGTGGCGGAGGTCGACCGACAGCTCGCGCCGTGGCCCGGCCTGCAGGTCATCGGCGCCGCCTTTCGAGGCATCGGCATCCCCGACTGCGTGGCGGCCGGACGCGCGGCCGGTCGGGCGGCCGCCGAGCGACAGGGGAGCCGGCCGTGACCCCCATCGAAATCATTGGTGTCCCGCTCGACCTCGGCACCGGTCGCCGCGGCGTCGACATGGGACCGTCGGCGATGCGGATCGCCGGACTGCGCGACCAAGTCGCCGCGCTCGGGTACGCGGTGACCGACCGCGGGAACCTGACCACTCCGATATGCGAAACGATGAGCGCCGGCGACCCCCAGAAAAAGTACATCCAGGAGATTGCGGGTGTCTGCCAGCGCGTGTGTGACGCGGTCGTCGCCTCACTCGAGCGGCAGACGATCCCGGTCGTCATCGGCGGCGATCACAGCTTGGCGGCGGGGTCGGTCGCCGCCACGGCCGCCGTAGCGCACCGGCGTGACGCGCGGGTCGGGCTGATCTGGATCGACGCCCACGGCGATATGAACACGCCCGCGACGACGACGAGCCGCAGCGTGCACGGCATGCCGCTCGCCGCCCTGCTCGGTCCGGAGCCAGCCGAGCTGGCGGCGCTCGGTGGAATCACACCGGTCGTCGAGCCGCGTCATACCGTCCTGGTCGGTGTTCGGAACCTCGACGCGGCGGAGCGCGAGCGGGTGCGCGCCGCCGACATCCACGTCTTCACCATGAAAGACATCGATCGGCTCGGCATGGCAACCGTCGCCGACCAGGCGCTCGCCCGGGCCAGTGACGGGACGAGCGGGGTGCATGTCTCGTTCGACCTCGACGTCTGTGACCCGGCGATCGCGCCCGGCGTCGGCACCCCGGTCCGGGGTGGACTCAGCTATCGCGAAGCGCACCTCCTCATGGAAACCATCGCCGAGCGGGGCATGCTCCAAACGCTTGATGTCGTCGAGCTCAACCCGACGCTCGACACCCACAACCAGACGGCCGAGCTCGCCGTCGAGCTCGTGCTCTCGGCGCTCGGCCTCCGGATAATTTAATCAGATGGGGCTACCGCCCCAAGCCCAGTCGCGTCGCTGCATCCCCTGCAACTGCAGCGTGTTATAGTGTTTTTCTTGACTGAGGGCTGACTGCGATGACACCGATTCGACCGAAGCGCGCTGTCGGCCAGCGTGCCGATGATGGTGCACTGAGAGGGACCGACCGATGAGCGACGTTGACGCCCGTCTGGGCCAGCTCGAACGCGAGATCGCTGGCCTCAACCGTAAGATCAAATACCTTATCGACACGTCGACCGACAAGGAGCCGTTTCTCAGGCTGATGGTCTCGGTCGATGCCACCGAAGAGCAGGAAACCGCCGCCATCTACGACCTCATGGATGAGTACGCTGGTCGTCGAGACAATGAACTTCGACCCGAAGACGAGTTACCAGGGGTCGCGCGACACCCTCCACTTGATCGAGCGCTACACACGCGTCGATGAGAATACAATTGACTACCAGTTCACGGTCGACGATCCGAAGACATTATTGCGCCCCCGGTTTTCTTGGACACGGATTAAGGGAGAATCTGATGTCCAAGGAGGTAGCGGGAATGGTTCAGTCGAGGAGGGTGCAGGGAGCTGGGTCGGCACGACCGGAGTCGGCGCCGACGCTGCGGCGGCTGGGGCCCGGGCCTTGGCGCCCGGGCAGCGGTGGAGTGCGAGCCGGAAGCGGGACGTGGTGCTGCGGCTGCTGTGCGGCGAGTCACTCGACGCGGTCTCGCGTGCAGTCGGGGTGGAGATCTATCGGCTGGAGGAGTGGAAGGCGCGGGCGTTGGCCGGTCTCGAACTCGGGCTGAAGGAGCAGGCCGGTGAACCGGTAGCCGCAGTGCTGGATGCCGCCAAGCGACACATTGGGGCACTGTCGATGGAGAACGAACTGCTGCGGGCGCGTGCCCGCGCGGCGGAGCGTCGCCTCCCTTTGGCGACGCGGAGGTCGCGATGATGAGCGCAACGACCTCCGCGACCACGGGGCGGCGCTATGGTCTCGAACGGGTGTGTCGGACGTGGGAGAGGTCGCGCTCGGCGCTCTACGCGCGGCGGGCGCGTGCGCAGTGCCGAAAGCGGGGTGCTGGCCCGGCGCGCCGCGGGCCGACGCCCGCGCTGTCGGATGCGCAGCTTTTGGCGGCCATTCGCAGCGACCTGACCCGGTCACCGTTCCAGGGCGAGGGCCATCGCAAGGTCCACGCGCGGCTGCGGATTCTCGACGGGATCCGCGTGTCCCGGACGCGGGTGTTGCGTGTGATGCGCGCGCAGGGGCTGCTCTCACCCCACCGCGGGCGGCAGGGTGACCCGAAAGCGCACGACGGGACGATTGTCACTTCGGCGCCTCAGGTGATGTGGGGCACCGACGGCGTACGGGTGTTCACCGTGGAGGACGGCTGGGTCTGGACCTTCGCGGCGGTGGACCACTGGAACGCCGAGTGCGTGGGCTGGCATGTGTGCAAGGTGGGGAGCCGTTTTGCCGCCCTCGAGCCGATCGCGCAAGGGCTCGGGCGACGCGACGGCTCGGTCGAGGCGGACGTGGCCCGCGGCTTGGCGCTACGGATGGACCACGGCAGCCAGTATCTGTCAGACCACTTCCTCAACCAGGTCCGCTACTGGGGCATCCACCCCAGCTTCGGCTTCCTCGAAGAGCCGGAAACCAACGGGGTCGTCGAGCGCTGGAATCGCACGCTCAAGGAGCAAGCGATCTACGGCCGAGTCTTTCACACCCTCGCCGACGTGCGCGCCGCCGTCGCTGCGTTCGTCGAACGCGACAACCAGTGCTGGCGCCTCGAAAAGCTGGCGTATCGCACGCCACTCGAAGCGCGCGAGCAATACGAGCTACGCCATGCCGCGTAGCGCAAACGTGTGTCCAAGAAACCGGGTGCGGTACACGATCCGAAGACATTTACGCGGCCATGGACCGTATCGAGACCCATGACGCAGATCACTGATCGCGTCTCCATCTTCGAGTACGTGTGCCATGAGGGAAACTACGCCATGGAGGGCATCCTCGCTGGAGCGCGAGCAGAAGAGAAGGCCGCTGCACAAGGATAAGGATCGAGATAGGTTCACAACTACGTAGAGGGACGTTACCGTAAGTCATTCTGAGCCGGAAGGCGGCTCCGTCGACCGGGTGAACGTAGAATGACTCGGACCTCGACTCCAACAGACGAAGGCGGGTCACAATTGCTGCAGTCTTTGGAGCCGGGCAAACGACCAGGCGACATACGGAGGTGACGATGCAGAGATGGATACGCGCGGTCGGAGTGACAGTGGTCGCGCTCGTCGCGTTCGCTCCCGTGCCCGCGGCGGCACAGACGTCTGACGATGACTGGACGGTGTCGCGAACACCTGACGGTCAGCCGGACCTCGAAGGCGTTTGGGCGAACAACAGTGTGACCCCGCTCGAGCGGCCGGATGCGTGGGCGGGGAAGACCACGCTGACCGACGAGGATCTGGCCGAACTGAAGGCGGCAGCCGCTGAGGTCACCGCGAGTGGCCTGGACGCCCAGTTTGGCGACCAGCTCGTGCTGGCGGCGCTCGCCGGAATCAGCGACGCCGATTCCTACGACACCACCGGCAATTACAACCAGTTCTGGCTTGCCGACCGAAACTTTGATCACAATCGGACGTCGCTGATCATCGACCCCGCAGACGGGAAGATTCCGCCGCGGACATCGGACGCCGAGCGTGCCGGGCGAGGAGTGCCACCGCCAATCATCGCGCCGAAGGCCGACTCATGGGCGGACCGGCCGTTGAGCGAGCGCTGCCTCACGTTCGGCGTGCCGAACCTGTTGGCCGGATACAACAGCTACTACCAGATCTTTCAGAGTCGCGACCACGTCGTCATTCTCATGGAGATGATTCACGACGCGCGCGTTATTCCAATCGACGGGCCGCCGCACGTAAACGATGAGATCCGCCAGTTGCATGGCGACTCGCGCGGTCACTGGGAAGGTGACACGCTCGTCGTCGAGACGACGAACTACTCCGACTTGGGCCTGTTCTGGAGCGCGGCCGAGGGGTTTCGACTCACCGAGCGATTCACGCGCGTTGGTCCAGACACGCTCCACTACGAGATTACGTTCGACGATCAGACGACCTGGACGCGCCCCTGGACCGCCTTAATTCCCCTGAAGCACAGCGCGGAGCCGATGTTTGAGTACGCCTGTCACGAAGGGAACATCGGCATGGAGGGGATCCTCTCCGGATATCGTGCCCAGGAGCGGACGGCCACTGAGGAGTCGAGATAGCGTTTCCTCGAGTGGTGAATCTTCACGGGTGAGCTGACCGTTCGTGCTGGGTTCTTAGACCCGCCACTCCGGTGTCTACGTCCCAATTCATCCCGAGATAACAACCCCCGCCCCCGTTGAACCGCCCGCCGCCCCGCGCTAGGCTAGCGGACGGTTATTAGTCGTGCTCAATGAGAACCACAGAGCTAAATGAGGACCGCTGATGAATAAGTTGACCAGGCGCGTTGTGACCGTGTGGGTGGCCATGCTGCTAGGGGCCGGCGTTCCGATCGAAGCGGACGATTGGCCCCAATGGCGAGGGACCGATCGGCTGGGCGTCTGGACGGAAAACGGGATCGTCGACCAGTTGCCCGATCCGCTCAAGGTTACTTGGCGGGTGCCTATCAACTCCGGTTACTCAGGACCGGCAGTGGCCGACGGCCGGGTATTTGTCAGCGACTGGGTAGAGCAGCCGGAGTCGCGCACCATGGATGGTGCCGAGCGGGTGCTCGCGCTGGACGAGCAGACCGGGAAGGTGCTGTGGACCCGCGAGTGGCCGACCAGTTACCGGATGTTGCAGGCCTCGTACGCCATCGGGCCCCGCGCTACGCCAACGGTCGACGGAGATCGGGTGTATGTGGTCGGGGCCACCGGGGTGCTGTCCTGTTTCGACGTGGAGACCGGCGAGCTGGTCTGGCGCGTCGACTACATCGAGGACTACGACACGTTCGTGCCCACCTGGGGCATCGCAAGCGCACCCCTGGTCGACGGCGACCGTTTGATCGCTCTAGTCGGGGGCGAGCCGGACGCCCTGGTGGTCGCGTTCGACAAGCATACGGGTCGAGAGATCTGGCGCGCGCTGAAGGTCGTGGGAGAGCTGGGCTACGGACAGCCGGTCATCTACGCGGCCGGCGGGGTCCGGCAGTTGCTCGTCTGGCATCCGGCCGCCCTGGTCGCCCTCGACCCGACGACCGGTAACGTCTACTGGGAGCAGCCGCTGGAGACTCGGATGGGGCTCTCGATCGCGACACCGGTCAAGGGTGACGCCTATCTGCTGATCAGCGATTTCCTGAGAGGCTCGACCATGATGCGGCTGAGCGCCGACCGACCGGCGGCGACCATGCTGTGGCAGAGCCAGAGCCGTAGCGAGCTACCCGACCAGACAGAAGGACTCCATTCCGTGATCACCACGCCGATCATCAACGGCGACTACGTCTACGGTGTGGGCAGCTACGGGGAGCTCCGGGGCTTGGATGCCCGGACCGGCGAGCGACTGTGGATGAGCCCGGACATGACGGTGCAGGCTCGGTGGAGCTCCGCCTTCATAGTGCGGCATCGTGACCGATACTTCGTCAACAATGACAACGGCGACCTCATCATGGCGCAGTTCACCCCGACGGGTTACGTCGAGCTGGGTCGCACGAAGCTGATCGAGCCGGATGGTCTCAGTGACCGGGGGCGCTACTACACGCGCCGGTTCAGCGGGACCCCGCGGGAGGCGCAGGCCGGTCGGACCCACAACCGCCCGGTCAACTGGTCCCATCCCGCGTACGCCAACCGCCACATCGTGCAGCGCAACGAGAGCGAGATCATCCGCGCATCGCTGGCTGCCTCGGACTACGATTAGCCGTGCGGTACGAGGGTTGGCCTACTTCGAGCTTTCGGTCATGGTCTCCTCGGCGCGCGCCCCGGCCAGAATGTTGTAGCGCCCGTGGTTCCCCATACGTTCTGCGCGTACCCGCGTGACTAACCCCCGTCCTCGTTGCACGGCCCGCCGCCCCGCGGTGTGGTAACACCTACCGGTACACTAGGAATAATTCCCAGGACCCGCCACGTGTCGGACGGCATGCTCCACGCACTTCATCTCGGAAGAGAATTTGTTGCTGAGGTGCGCTCTGTGACAAGGTTCGTCTTCGTGACACGGGTTGTGGTCGCGCTTGTTCTATGTGCCGTAACGGCCCCCACCACGACACCGCTGGTTGCTGCGCCGCAGGAGCGTGCCATACCAGAGACGCTCACGCCGGTTGCGGTGCTCGTCTTTTCAAACCTCACGGGCGAAGCGGCCGATGACTGGATGGGGGTGGCCATCGCGGAAACCGTTGCTACCGGCTTGGATGGCGTCGGTGGACTGATGGTGATACGACCCGACCCGTCAGAGACGGCAACGCGTACGGCCGGCGATACGGGGTCGCCCATCACGGTTGCGAAGGCGATTGCGGCCCGTTGGGTCGTCAGTGGAACCTACCAACACCTCGGGGATCGCTTACGGATCACGGTCCGTATCACTGATGTCGAGACCGCCAGCGTTGTGGGGTGGCGATTTGACGGCACTGTTGACGAGCTGTTCTCGCTACAGGACCAGCTCGTTACACAACTACGCGAAAGTCTCAAGTCCAGCCGGGACGACGGCGCGCTAGTCCAAGCGTCGCCCGTTCCATCCGCCGCCGAGCCGTCGATTGTAGCCGAGGCTGGGACGGCGCTACCCGCAGGCAGGACGCCAGCCATCGTCATCGATGGTCCGCCTCCGCCGGTGCCGCCGGCGGTACTCGCACGGGACCAATTCGGACGCGTTACGATGCGGGCAATTCGTCTCGACGAGTTGCTCACGCTCGACGGCCAACTCGACGAACCGGTATATCAGACTGTTGCGCCGGTGACCGGCTTCATACAGCAGGAACCGAACGAAGGAGCGCCGGCGACCGAACAGACCGAAGTCTGGGTCCTGTTCGATAGTGAGACGCTCTACGTATCTGCACGCTGCTGGGATTCTCAGCCAGACCGGACGGTCGCCAACGAAATGCGGCGCGACAGCTACGCAATGTACGGCAACGATACGTTCGCGGTCATGCTCGACACCTTTTATGACCGGCGTAACGGCTTCAATTTTATGACCAACCCGCTAGGCGGCTTGTTCGACCAGACCATCACGGCCGAGCGTATAAACAATCTGGACTGGAACACGGTCTGGGATGTTCAGACGAGTCGGTTTGATCAGGGCTGGATTCTCGAGATGGCTATTCCGTTCAAATCGCTTCGGTATGGGGAGGCGGCGGTGCAATACTGGGGTATCAACTTTCAGCGTGGAGTCGCCTGGAAGAACGAAACCTCGTTTCTCACACCGATACCGGCCGCGCTTCGTGAGTTAGGTAATCTCAAGATGTCGTCCGCTGCGACGCTTGTCGGTCTCGAAGTGCCGGCTTCGGCGGCACGTTTCGAGATCAAGCCGTACGCCATTGCCGGTCTCACGACTAACCTAGGTGCAATCCCCCGCGTGCTGAACCAGCCAGGCGGAACGGCGGGGTTCGACGTCAAGTACGGAGTGACACAAGGATTAACCGCTGATTTCACCTATAACCCGGGATTTCCGATTTGCCTGCCCTAGATGGCCCCTTTATACACCCGAAGGCCGCCCAGCGCCCGAAACTCTTGTTCGTCACAGCATCGTCCCGCTTCAGAGGCCGTCAGCTCAGCCCGTGGTGACGTGCGGTCGACTGGAGGCCCTGTGTTCCCGGCATTTCTCAGACACCGCTCCACACGTGGGCCATTTCTTCGCCAATCGGACTGCGTTGCCTGTGCCGCGCGTCAGCCTGCCGGCACCGGCAGCGCCCAGATCCGCCGCAACATGTCGCCGAACAGCCGCCGGGTTAGATGTCCTTCCGCCAGCAGGAGCCAGTAGTACCTGGCATGCTTCACGAGCCGGCCCCCGGTCTTCACCAGCCGCTGCTGGAGACTCGTGAGCGACCAGCGTTTGATCCGAGGCGGCAGGACCAGTCTGCGCCAGAGGTTGCCCAGGTTGTAGGCCAAGACGCTCAGTTGCAGGCGCACCTCGTTTGCCCGGAACCGATGGCACGACAGCCGCGTCCAGTGGGTGGCCTGCTTGCCTTCCTTGATCCATTGCTCCGCCGTGCCGCGCTTGTTGTAGAACCGGACGACCGAGCGGCTCGGAAGGACCATGTTGGTCACAATGAACCCGACGCGCGGGAACAACTCACCCCGGTGGTGCTCCACCTTGGCGACAATCCGTCTGGCGGTGGTCCAGCTCTTCGCCTGGTAGCGGAAACTCTTGTACCGCACCACCGGCTTGCAGCTTGGCCGTCCCGGCGGACGAAAGAGGATGTCTTCGACCGCCAACTCCAACGTCTTGTTCGCCGGCATGCGAATGGCATAGTCCACGTCGCGTTGCTCGAGCGCCTCGTAGATCGCCGGCCGGGCGAACGCCGCGTCCGCCCGGAACGCCACGCGCCTCCCCGCTCCCTGCTGTCGGT
Organism: Vicinamibacterales bacterium; assembly: GCA_963662965.1. Taxonomy (GTDB): domain Bacteria; phylum Acidobacteriota; class Vicinamibacteria; order Vicinamibacterales; family UBA8438; genus DTWD01. The sequence continues at coordinate 4,932,022 of OY759970.1, forward strand.
CAATCTCCGGCATGAGGAGGTCGTCCCAGTCGTCGGCGCTCGGCACGTTGCCGGGCCGCAGCGAGGCGGCCAGGCAGTCGCCCTGGTCGTTGAACAGAAACAGCGGGTGGTCGCAGACGGATTCAAAGTGCCCGTTATACGCGCTCCCTTCCTGTGCCCCATGCACCGGGCTCTCGCTTGAATCCATGTCGAGCACGATCCGGTCGGCGCGCGTCGCCATCTCGGCCTGTGCAAGCAGCTCGCGGTTCACGGCCCTCAACCCGACGAGATTCTCCTCGTGGGTCAGCAGCTCGGTCTCGAACCAGTGCCACGTCGATGTCAGCGCCGCACCCCGGTCCCAGCGTTTCGGCGACCCAATCAGACGAAACGTCGGGTCCGCCGACACGCGCACTGCGTCGTTGAGGTCTTCGTAGCCCGCGAGCCGGCTGTAGACCGACTGCCGCAGGAGATCCGCCAGGCTGAACTGCGTGTTCAACCCCTGTCGGGAGTCGTTCAGGTACTCGGAGATGAGTGCCTCCAACCCCAAGCGTTCATCCAACTCGCGCACCAGAAGGAGGCCCGCGTCTGAGGTGACGCGCGATCCCTGGAACGCGACCTTCAGAAAGCCATTGAACGCGAACTGAAACGCCTCGTGCTGTAATTCACCCACAGGGTGTCACCCTCCGTGGCGGGGTTCCCTACGTCTGAGCCTCAGAAATCAAGGCGCGGCGACTGGTTCTAGCGATACGGTACTACAACCAAATCGGAAATCCGGGATAACACCGACTTTGCGCAGGTGGAGGTCGATGAGCAGCAGGTCAACCTGACGCGATTTAGTCTGTTTTTCCCTGAAAAGCGGGAGTTCTTTCTAGAAGGACAAGGGATCTTCCATTTCGGGGCCGGTGCCGGATACGACCCCATTGCCTCTTACTTCAAGGGAACTCTGTCTTCGTATGGTGGCGACGCTCCGGTGCTGTTCTTCAGCCGTCGCATCGGACTTAACGCCGGGCGTACAGTGCCTATTCACGGTGGAGGTCGCCTGACCGGAAAAGCAGGGCCGTACAGCATCGGATTGCTCGATGTCCAGACCGGAGCGGAAGAAAGTACGGACAGCCGTCCGACAAACTTCTCCGTCGTCCGGCGACGTGCTACGGCGGAGTGCTATCGGTGGGATATTTACTGGACGCTCAGTGTCAGCGAAGGGGCAAGGGGCCGGGTACACCTACGGGGTCGATGGCGTCTTTTCTTTCTATGACAACCTCAACTTCAATTCGTTTCTTGCCAAGACTGAGACGCCGGGGTTACGCGGTGACGACTTGAGTTATCAGACGGCACTCGACTACAGCAACGATCGCTGGAGTCTCAAGCTTGAACGCCTCGGGGTAGGAGCGAATTTCAACCCAGAGGTCGGGTTCCTCCGGCGTGAGGACTTTCGGCGGACATTCGCCGAGTTCCGCTACACCCCTCGCCCGCGATCACTCAGGTCGGTTCGGAGATTCGTGTTTATGCCGAGTCTCGACTACATTACCGACGGTGCGGGACGCCTTGAAACGCGGCTACAGCAGGTCTTGTTAGGGGCGGAGTTCGAAAATGGCGATCGCCTATTTGCCGGGGTCACTGACAATTTTGAAGTTCTGAAGAGGCCATTTCAGATCGCACAGGATGTATCGGTTCAGGTTGGCGGGTACTCGTTCGTGAATACGAAGGTGGTATATGCCCTCGGTGAACGACGCCAGATAGCCGGTGCAATCGCCGTTGAGCGCGGCGGATTCTTTGGAGGCGCGAAGACGAGCATTGGCTACACTCGACCCCGCGTGAGTCTAGGAGCACAGTTGACCGTCGAGCCATCGCTCTCGTTCAACTACATAACGCTTCCTGAAGCCACCTTCACCAGCAAACTGGTCTCGACACGTCTCGACACGGGCGACCTACACCGTCACGCCGCGGATGTTCGTGTCCGCACTGCTGCAGTTCAATTCCGCTACTGATTCCCTCGGTGCCAACATTCGTTTTCGATGGGAATATCAGCCAGGGAGCGAGTTGTTCATCGTGTACACAGACGAGCGTGACACCTTGGCGCCGCGTTTTCCAACCCTCGAAAATCGTGCGGTGGTCGTAAAGTTCAACCGATTGTTTCGGTTTTGATCAAGTGCCCGGATTGGCCGGGTCGTCACCCCGCAGACATTGCATCGGAACCCCAGTCCCCGTTGAACGGTCCTCCGCTGGCCGTGAGATGGCTGGTCTGTTAGAACCGCTGGACGACCGGTCGGCCGCTCTTGACTACGAACGATGCACGCGTACTGATCGGACTCCCCGGCCGCTTGACGTAGTCCAGCACTAGGTAGTCTGCGACACACTGGTCTGCCGTTACCGCACAGCGTGCGTAGCCGCGCTGCGCGTTGAAGAACTTGACCCACGGGTTCTCCAACAGCATCGCCGCCGTTGAGCCTTGCGTATCGACACCGTCACCGCCGGAGCTGATCGATGTGCCTACGAACTCGGTGCCGACGACCGGAGTATTCTCGCTCTCGTAGTCGACTTTTAGATCGTTCACCCAGTTGGAGTGGATGTCGCCGGTCAGCACGAGCGGATTGGCCGGGCGGCGTGTGGCCAGGAACTCCATCAGCCGGCGACGGGCCACCTCGTACCCGGACCAGATATCCATGCCGAATAGCTCGGCATCGCCGGGCATTCGGTTCACCGGCGCCATCATGATCTGCTGGGGGATCACGTTCCAACGCGTTGTCGAGCGGTCCAGGCCATCCATGAGCCACCGCTCCTGAGTTTCGCCAAGGGGCGTCGCGTCTGGGTCGAGCATACCGTCGCAGGTGGGCCCGCTTCGATCGCCACACGGCTGGTCGGTGCGGCACTGCCGCGTGTCGAGCACGAAAAACGAAGCCAGATCACCCCAGCGGAAATTGCGGTAGAGCTGCATCCGAGCTCGCCGCGCTGAAGCGCATGTTCACGCTGGCGGCACAGGTGGGCAAGGTGCTCCACCGGCCGCACATCCCCATGCTCCGGGAGCACAACGTGCGGACCGGGTTCTTCGAGCGTGAGGAGTTCGAGGCCGTGCGCGACGCGTTACCAGATCCTCATCGCCCCGTCGTCACGTTCGCGTATTTCACCGGCTGGCGCGTGCCAAGTGAGATCCTGTCGTTGCAGTGGCGGCTCATTGACCGCACGGCAGGGACCGTCCGCCTTGACGTTGGTACGACGAAGAACGACGCGGGGCGCGTCTTCCCCTACGGGGATCTCTTGCCGGAACTCCGAGACACGGTCGAAACACAGTGGCTGGTCCATGAGTGGCTCCAGGCGAACGGCGTCCTCAGTCCATGGGTGTTCCCTCGGCTCCGTGGCGCGGACCCTGGTCGGCGGATTGGGTCATTCCGCAAGGTATGGCTGCGCGCCTGCACGACCGCGGGCTGCCCCACCCGGGTCCCGCATGACTTTCGGCGGACGACCGTGCGAAACTTGGTGCGCGCCGGCGTTCCCGAGCGAACGGCGATGCAACTGACCGGGCACAAGACCCGGAGCGTGTTCGACCGGTATGACATCGTCAACGAGACCGACCTGCAGGAAGCCATCCGGAAGCTCGCCACCTCCGCGACAGGGACAAAAAAGGGACAATCGGGCAGATCGGCGACCGTCCGGAGTATTCGCCAATCGTCATAAGTCATTGACGTAGTACGATCTAGGTAGTCTTACGGGCCGCTAGCTCAGTGGTAGAGCACCTGACTTTTAATCAGGGAGTCCTGAGTTCGATCCTCAGGCGGCCCACCATTTTTTCCTAACAACAGAGGTGGACCCCATCCTTTGGACAGCTCAGCGGCCAAGTTAAGGTGGATTCCAGGTTCATGTTTCTAAGCCGCTTCCGACTGCGCTGACGAGGAGCGCAGCGACGAGGTCGGCGCACCTCCCAAATCCGAGTACGCCTCATCAGGCGTGCGATCATCGAGCGACGAGTGCGGTCGCTCGGCATTGTAGAAGTCGATCCACCGGCCGATGCTGGCCCGCGCCTCGGAGCCAACCTCGCAGTCGTGCAGGTAGACGCACTCGTACGTGAGCGAGCGCCACAGCCGCTCGATGAAGACGTTGTCCATCCAGCGGCCCTTGCCGTCCATCGAGATCTGCACGCCTGCGTCTTTGAGCGTCTGAGTGAACTCCAGGCTGGTGAACTGGCTGCCTTGGTCGGTGTTGAAGATCGCTGGCGGTCCGTACTGCGCGAGGGCTTCCGCGAGGGCCTCCACACAGAACGAGGCATCCATCGTGTTGGACAAGCGCCACGACAGCACCTTCCGGCTGGCCCAATCCTGGATCGCGACCAGGTACAGGAAGCCGCGGTGCAGCGGAATGTACGTCACGTCGGCGCACCAGGCCTCGTTCGCACGTTCGACCGCTCGGTCGCGCAGCAAATAGGGGTAGACCCGGTGCTCCGGGTGCGGAACCGACGTGCTCGGGCGCTGGTACAGCGCCTGGAGGCCCATCTTTCGCATCAGACGACGCACCCGCTTCCGACTGACGGCGAAGCCCTCCCGGCGCAGCCAACGCGCCCTCTGCCGCGATCCGTAGAACGGGGTTTCCAGAAATTGCTCGTCGATCCGGCGCATGAGCTCGAGAGTCAACTCACTCTCCCCGAGACCATCGTCGTAGAACGTCGAGCGCGAGATCGACACCAAGCCACACTGTCGCGAGATGCTCAGTTCGGAGTGGTTCGAGTCGATCAGCATTCGCCTTCGACCGTGACTCAACGGCCGAAGGCCTTGGACAAAAAATCCTTCTCGATGACGAGCTCGCCGACCGTCGCTCGCAGCTCCTGAATCTCCGCATCGCGAGACGCCTCTCGGCGCTGCTGGTGGTCCGAGAAGACGTCCACAAGCGCCTCCTGGGCTTTCTTCTTCCAGTTCGCGATCAGGTTCGGGTGGATCTTGTAGCGCGACGACAGCTCCGCCATCGTCTGCTCGCCGCGCAGCGCCTGCAGTGCCACGCGGGCCTTCAGCTCAGCGGGGTATTTTTTCCGTTTCTGCATGATTCCGATCTCTCCATTCTGAGGTCGGAATCCACCTTAGCAACCTGTCCGAATTTCGGGGTCCACCTCTCAAAATCGGCAAACCGTGCGGGTGCAACAGGCACCCGTCCCTCTCAAAGGGGGGTATGTCCCTCTTTTGTCCCTGTTTTCGCACACCCGCTGCGTACAGCGGGGGCGAAAGTCGCCTCCGTTGAACCACCCGCCAACCAGCGGTAGGATCGGCGTCTACAGAAACATCGTGGGGGTCAGCGCAGCGAATAGCTGACTAACGGGAACAACGCGGCATCACAGGGTTCCTTGTTAGGCAACCGAAACCCGTTCCTAGGGGTGCAAGATGCGACGTTTTGCTTTGGGTGTGCTGGTGGCAGTGTTCAAGACTGGTACGTCCCTGAAGCGCCAAGCGTGTTGGACGCCATGATGGTTCACGATCGCGAGGAGCTATGTGGGCCCCGCATGGCAACGTGACCCCGATTCTGCCAGGCCGGCCGCGCGGGGAGACTGGTACCGTCCCTGAGGTGCGCGGAGCTCGATACTCAGTCGCTGCGCGGAGCTCGTCAGTCGCTGCGTGTTGGCGCGGTCAGGGTGATAGTCGAAGCGCTACAGGATGATTTGAGTTATTTATACTCACCAGCGGCTGTTAAGGCTTCGGTCGAGTTGCAGCTGAGGCGAAACGGTATTCCTCTAAGTGACTCTGGTTCCGCCGTGCTGCTTGTCAATGTGAACGCCATTGCCCTCGCGAATGGCCGCGATGTGGTTTATTGTTTGGCCATGCCGTTTGCCCAGAGCGTCACTCTGTACATCACCGGTGCCTTCCATGCATTGGCGAGAACATGGAACGTATCGAGTGTTGGGATAGTTCCAAGAAACGAGTTCGTGCAAACGATTCGCCGTTCCATAAGTGACTACGTGGATATCTTCAGCAACGACTACCTCGCTATGAACCCCCGGTAACATCGGCCCAACGCCTCGCCATCGAGTGGGACGCCGCGCACCCGCGGCAATAACCACCGTCTTGGTGACGTTAACTAGTAGCACTCCATCCACACAATGGCATATCGACCGGCTGGATTGAGACGGTCCAGCATCTTATGCGACTTCTTAACGCTCTCATAGAGTGTAGACAGCGAAGGCTCGTGTTTCGCGTCGGGGTTGGGTCGCGGCGGGAGCAGCCCGCGAATCTCGTCTAGAGACAACTCGTATGCAAAGGCACCCCAGTCGAGCTGCGCTTCTTTGCTGCCGGCGTCTCCGGTGCCAGGACTGTCCCACGAACAATGCTTCAGCTCGCCGATCCGTTCTGCACGGTCCCACCACTTATCTCCCCAGGCGGCCGCGTATGATTCCAGCGTGCGGTCACCGTCGGGCAGTCGGAGCAGTATGTGCATCATCATCAACGACCCTCGTTTCAGCTAGCCCGGGCGTGTAGACGCTGTGTTGTAACCCCCGTCCCCGTTGAACCCCCCGGGCCTGAATAGGCTATAGGCCAGACATGGCTGTGTCCGACTTGACTGTGACTGACGGTGCAGGAGGTGACGACGAATGAAGCTTATTGCGCCCCCGGTTTTCTTGGACATCAGATTCTCCCTTAATCCGTGTCCAAGAAAACCGGGGGCGCAATAGCCGATGTTAATGTGCGTCTGTTTACATCCAAAGAGGAAAATCGGCGGTGCATTGATCTCGCCAACTACGATGGATGGTTCATTGACATTGATAAGTATTAAATAAGAATATTTCAGGAGGACCGAGGATAACAACTAGTTAAGTTGGGGATGATGCAAAAAGCGGCTTTGATGCAATCCTGAGTGCTTAACGTCTTTATGAACACATTCCTCCCCTCCTCAATAAGGGGACGCCGCGCACCCGCGTGACTCACCCCCGTCCCCGTTGAACCGCCCGCCCCCCATGTACGCAGCGAAATCCAGAAAACTGGCACATAGTTCCTCATCGCCTTTTCGCCTACCAAGTGCTAGGCGCACTGTGTGGAGAGCAGCTACCGGCCGTCCATCAAAATGAAGTCTCCCGAGGAGGCTGATTGGCGGATGCGAACGAGTTCCTGATAGCCGTCGGAGTTGTACCATTCGAGCGCCTCGGCTCGCGAGTCGAAGCGTATGTCCCTTTTTTGTCCCTTCATTCGCGAACATCGTGCGTACGCGTGACCACGCAGGACACTTTCTGTCAACAAAGACAACGCCTGACCATCGGTGACTACCGATTGCACCTGACTTTTAATCAGGGTGTCCCGCGTTCGATCCGCGGGCGGCCCACCATTTTTTCCTAACAAAATCGGCAAACCGTGCGGGTGCAACAGGCACCCGTCCGTCCGAAATGCCGGTGTGTTCCAATAAGGAAGGGAGGGCCATGCGAGTGTGTGCTGAATTTGACCCCCTAACTGACCCCCTAACCACCGGACACGGGCGGAACCCAGAAACGCGGGCGGACAGACGCAGGCCGGTATCGTTTCCGTTTCGTCCGTCCGCGTCCACCGGATACACCCTGCCGACAGTTCGTAATGAGCAGGTCAGCGGTTCGAGTCCGCTCGCCGGCTCCAAGAATCCTTGCGTCGCCCTCACCGCGGAGGATCTGCGGTGTCTACACCAGGTCGCGCCAATTCGTAGGGGGCACCCGTGCCCGACGACCCGAGAAACATTCTGGTCCCGTCGGTGAACGTCATATCCCGGCCGTTCGCCCGATTCGTCCCATCCTTCGCCTGATACCCATCGACCAGGACCTCGGTTCCCGGCAGGAGCGAGTCCCTCGTGAAGCCGCGCCTGAACAGCACGTTCGGGGTGCCTGCTTCGAACCCCCAATTCTCGATCGTGCCGTCGTCCCGGTTCACGTCGATGTGGATCCAGACGTGGGGATTGATCCATTCCACCTTCGTGACCGTGCCACTGAACTCGACCGGACGGTCCGCGTCGAATTCGGCCGCAAACGCATGATGCGCCGTCACGGGCACATCGGTTCTCGCCACGAACAGACAAATCCCGGCGACTGCACTCAAGACTCCGATAACTGATCTCGCTCTCATCGGTTCTAGCCTCCCTACTCCTGTAACTGCCTCTCGGGTCGCGTGCTCGCTACCGTCGATACCACTCGTGGAGACGATCGCCTGGCGGAATCTTGCGCGTGATTTCCACGATCATCGTCTCGCCTTCCCATCGCTTGACCAACTGCTCCCGGCGAAGCTGCCCGTACATGAACTCTTCGGCGAACTCGATGCAGGGATAATCCAGCACCGTCGCACTCGGTTCCAGGCGGCGATAGAGCGGCATGGCGATCGTCCAGGGGTCGGTAAAGGTCTCTGGATCGGTAATCGTCACTTCGTACCAGATAGCGTCTGGCGTCATCGGCGAGAAGCGCTCGGTGAGCCGCGCCGCCGCACCATGGAAGTTCCCGGCGCGGTCGAGCCAGGTCTTGCCGTTGAACTCCGTCACGTCGACGACCAGCGTGTCCCCTTCCCACCGTCCGACCGAGTGCCCCATGTAGGTGTAATCCGGAGGACCGGTGACGTCGTTCAGATGGATGACGCGCGCGGCATTCGAAAAGCCGAACGTCATGTGGATCTTGTCCGTGCCCTGAGCGATCTGAAAGGGATAGGGCATGTACATCGCGCGTGGAGTGCCCGGCAAGTAACACTTGAGCTCGGGATCGCGGTCGATCCAGTGCTCGGAGTTCTCCTGCTTGATCTGGAGCGCGTCCGGTCGGTACGGGATCCGACCGTCACCCCCCACGACGCCGATCGACCCCGGCACGCCGGCCGCGGCGCCGAGCGCCAGCACCGGTGCCGCGGGCACCCGGGCGTATTCGTACGGGTAGACGCCCTCCTGCATCACCATGCCGGCACGCGCTTCGTGGGCTTCCAGGTCCCAATGCGCCTCGTTGTTGGCCTGCCACACGCCGTTGAAGTTCGGCCTGCCGTCGGGGGTTTGTTCCGGACGGGGCGCTTGGCCCTGAGCTTGGCCGGTGGAACCGGTCACCGCAACCGAGATGACGGCGCCCACCGTGGCGGCGACAAGCGCCGTGACGACTATCGAGCCTCTGAACCGGTTTCGCATCATCGCTCCTTGCTTACCGTACCAAGCCATTGACACACGTGGCGGTGTCCAGGGAGTAGGGGTTCGGGCCGCGCCCGTCGTCAAACGCGTCCTCATCCATACGCGCGCCGATGAGCAACGCCGGTAGGCCGTAGTTGCCTTCGTGACACCGCGGTTCGTAGTAGATCCGGTTCTGCTCGTCGCTCTGACGCTTCAGTTCCTGCCGGATGGTCCACGGCGCCGTCCACACCGTCGAATCCTCGATCGTCATCTCGTATTCGAGCGTGTCCGCGTCGACGCGCGTGTACCGTTCGACGAGCCGACGGTTCTCGCCCGAACCCCGGTAGGGGAACTTGGCCGAGAAGTTCGTAGTCTCGATCACAAGGGTCTCGCCCTCCCAGCGGCCCCGTGAGTCGCCGTGCCGCAGACGGACCTGACTCGGCGGATGATTGCCGCTCAGGTAGATGACGCGCTGGAACCCCTGGCCCTGCCCGGTGTCATAGCCCATCGCGATCGAATCCTCGCCCTGCACGATCCGACGGAACCCATTGAAGTCGGGCGTGCGCCCCGACAGGCACCGATCGCCCAGACTCTGATCCTCCGGACCGTCGTGGCGGTTCATGCGGCCCGTGTTGTAAAAGGGAGCGATATCGAATCTGCGCGGCGACGGTGGTCCGTACTCCCCACCGGCGCAGCCCGGCGCATCGTTCTGGCAGGTCTCGGTGTTTCGCAGAAGCATGAGGCGCCACTCTTGCTGGGCTTCGTTCTGCCGCGCGGCCTCCGCCGTGAGGGCGGGAATCCTCCCGGTCGGCGGATCGACGACGAGCGACGTGCGTGGGCCCGCCGGCTTCGCTGACGTGTAGACGGCGTTGTAGGCCCCAGCCACGTCCCGTGCCGCACGCCCCGAGCGCTCGTTACGCCCCTGGTTGCCCATTCGGGCCTGGTCCCGGGCGGTTCGCTCTTCGGCGGTGGCAAACTCTCGATCGCCGAGATCGGCCGCCCGTTCGAACGGCGTGGCGTACACATCGAGCCAGATGCCCTCCAGGTTCGGATGCCCCCACGCGGTGGCATCCGGAGTCTGGCCCTCCACCGGCACCGCGGTGAACTCCAGGAGCACCGCGACGCTTGCGATCACCGTGGCCACCCCGAGCGACTCGAGCAATCGTCGCCTCATCTCCATACCTCCTGCAGTTACCCACTCGCCTACGATGGCACCCTTATACACCCGAGGGCCGCCGAGCGCACGTCGTGCCCAGGCCCAAGCGGCTCAACGCAGCTGAAATTGAACCGGGTGACTGGTGCTCTGGACCCGGGTTTCCATATACGTGACCGCCTCTCCGTCAGCGGAAACAGGAGAATCTACACGTCACCAGATTCGTTCACCGGCGGGAAGTCTCTCTTAAGAAACGGGCTCGGCGGTCTCGATTCGTTTGACGACGTACACCCGATAGTGCCACACGCTCGGTTGAACCTGACAAAAAAGGGCGACCAGATCGACCTGGCCGCCCACACTGCAAACGAATGGCTCTACTTTCTAAAAGTGGTGATTTCTGAGCATCCCGTCATAGCGTCCGCTGCGCATGCAGCAGTTCTTGAAAGCGCCGTGCGTATAGCGGAACTTTTTGTTCACCATCGGAATGGGTGGCAACGTGTAGAACTCGGTCCGAGTGTGCCGCAGCGAGGCGACGACCGACGGCGTTCGTCGGAAATCAGCGCTGGCTCCGCCGGTGCAGTTCTGGTTTAGTCATTGGCCGCCGTCTCAGGCGACGACGGGGCGTCTATCAGGAATCATCGAGGTCGAGACTCGCAATCCCGGTTGACACGCGGGTCGGTGACGCTATCCTCGACACTCGAGGCCCCGGGCGATTCTCCAGAGGTTCCTCCTGGGGTTAACTGGAACTATGGCATGACCCGGCTCAGCGTCAATCTCAACAAGGTGGCCTTACTCCGCAATGCGCGGGCGCTGGATGTTCCGCGTGTGACGGAGGCGGCGCAGACGTGCATCGCCGCAGGTGCGCACGGCGTCACGGTGCATCCGCGTCCGGACGAACGCCACATCCGACCCGCCGATGTCTACGCCCTGGCCGACCTCCTCGCGGACACGCCGTCGGTCGAGTACAACATCGAAGGCAACCCATTTGAAGGCCGGTATATGGAGCTCGTCCGCCGCGTGAAACCGGCGCAATGTACGCTGGTGCCTGATGACGCGACCGCAGCCACGTCCGACCACGGGTGGGACCTTGATGATGCAGGCGCGCAGCTGGCGCCGATCGTCCGAAGCCTGAAGGACCTGGGCCTGCGGGTGAGCCTCTTCCTTGAGCCCGATGAAGAGCAAGTGGAACTCGCCGCCAAGCTCGGTACGGATCGAATAGAGCTCTACACGGAGCCCTACGCCTCCGCCTTCCGAACTCACACCGGCCACTCGGTGCTTACGAGGTACAGGTCTGCCGCCGAAACAGCGGGGAGGCTCGGTCTCGGGGTGAATGCCGGTCACGACCTGAACTTGGAAAACCTCTCCGCTTTTTGTTCGATTCCTGGAGTCTTAGAGGTTTCAATAGGCCACGCGCTGATCGCAGATGCGCTCAAGGTGGGCCTACGCGATGCGGTTCGAGCGTATTTGGAGATCCTCAAGTCCCGGTCGGGAAAACCACCCCGTGAAGAGACCTGGCGCGCGTAGGCGTCGTTACTAGCAATACGATCACGGCGCCTGCAACCTTGAGGGCGGATACTGTGTTGATCGTCGGGAACTACACGCAGCTGACGATGTTTCAGAACACCCTTGGTGTCCAGCTGCCGCCCGATATCGAGGGGCTCCCGGAGGAGGCCACCCATTAGATGATCGGAAAGAACGCGACTAACTCGCTCCAATCCAGTACAAGCAGCCGGGGCCGGAGCCATCACCCATCGGTATCTCGTGCGTGACCTCGAGCGTGTTCAGATCGAGCACGGCAACACGGTCCGCGGCTCTCAGCCCAAGATACGCACGTGTGCCGTCCGGCACCACGAGGATGGCGCCGTCGCCCGTGTCGGCCGGGCCCAGCGTGATGCGCTTGATCTCTCTCCGTGAGGCGGCGTCCAGCACCACCAGGGATGCCGCCTCGCCGTCAATGATCAACACCCGGCCGTCTGGCGTGAACTTCAGGCGATTCGCATCCTTCAGCCCCAGGTTGAGCGTCTGTACGACTCTCCGGCTCTCCACATCGATGATCGACACGCCGCCGTCGTTCCGGGTCGCCGTCCAGATCTCCCGGCCGTCGGGTGACAGATCGATGCCCTCGGGCAATTCCCCCGGCACCGGAATCACGGTGAGTTTCGACTCCGCGGGGCCAGCCGTAATATTCTCGACCATCGTGACGGAGTTGGACCGCGTGTTCGGCATGAACATGGTGTTCGTATCCGAGTCGAACACGAGCAAATGCGTGCCCTCCTGACCGATCCCGAGCGTCCAGTCGATCGCATTCGAGGACGGGTCGTACCGCCCAATGGACTTGTAGCCCTCGATGGTGAAGTACACCTTGCCCTCGGCGAAGAGCACGTCGTGCGTTCTGCTGCCGGGGCCCGGGTCGACCCGGTGGATTTCCTCCTGGGCGGCGAGGTCGATGACCGAGATCCCGTCGACCATGCTCGCCACGAACGCGTGGCGGCCGTCAGCCGACGCTGTGACCTCGTGCGGGTCCCTGCCGGTCGGCACTCGCCCCAGGACCGTTCCGCTCGCGGGGTCGACGATCGCGAGGGCGCTCGCATCCCTCAACAGGACAAGGAGCCGTCCCGGCGAAGGCGTCTGGGCGCTGGCGATGCTAAACGCGGCGACGATCGTGCTGAGCGACAGCGATGCGACCCACCGGAGCAAAGGTCTGACTGGGCTCATCTGGCACCTCCGACTGTGAAGATTCGGCAGCAGCGGCCCTGCAACCGAGCGCACTACAATGACCCCCGGCACCGATGGCCTTGGTTTCCGGCAAAGAGGGAGTGATCTCATGAATTCCAAGAAATACGTCCTTACAGCAGCCGTTGCGGCTCTTCTCGCCATTGTGCTGACCGCGGGCGGATGGATTGAGGCCGTGGCGCAGACGACCGAGCCCTCCCGTTTCCCCTCGGGTATTCGGGGGCTCGCAGACGGACAAAACGAGCCGCCTAGCGGCCGTTGGCTTCTTGATGCCAGGGACAACGACGAGCGGTTCCGCCGCCTGCAAATCTACGCAGGGGGTACGGACCAGCAGATGTGGCAGATCGGCTATCGCTACGAGCAAGTCTACCAGGCGATCACCGACGAAAATTGGGAACTGGGCGCGCATCACTGGGGAAAGTTGCGCAATGTCTTCAACGTCGCGTTGATGAAACGGCCGAATCGGACGCCGTACGCCGAAGCCTTATTCCTGGACGACACTTGGCAACTCCTGGCCGCGGCATTGGAAGCCGGAGATGCCGCCGCGACGCACGAAACGTTCCTTCAGGAACGGCAAGCCTGCATGGCCTGTCATGTTGCCGAAGGATTCGACTTCATCAACAGTACGCCGATGTTCGAGGAGACCGCGGCCTTCCCCGCGAACTGAACCTACATGGCGGTGGTAATGTCGCAACCCGCCGTGCGCGTCCCTCAGTCCTGCGTGGGCCAGAGCTCAGCCAGATCCGCACCCCTCTCCACCCTGCCCATCCCACGGTAGACGAACTTCTGAAGGCGCTTCCCCTCCCAGGTCTCGGGTGGTGTAGATGTTGCCCTCGGAGTCGGTCTCGATGCTGTGAACGCCGTAGAACTGCCCGGGGTGGCGGGCTGACTCCCTACCGGCGTGTCACGGTCACGGCCCCACCGCGATCGGCTCGTGAGGATTACCGCGCGGGCGCCGTCGGATACACCCGGTCGCCGGTGTAGTCGCGCAGTCCGCAGAAGCCGGCCGATTCGTATCCGTGCTCGACGAGCAAGGCCGCGGCACGCGCGGCCCGTCCACCGCCCTGTCAAGCGGTGAGGATGGTCTTGTCCTTCGGCAGCTCGTCGAGCCGATCCTCGAGCTCGGCGAGCGGGATGTGGATGTAGCCCTCCCGGGTGCCGAACTTCTCGAGCTCCCACGCCTCGCGCACATCGAGGAGGACGACGTTGGCATCGGCCAGCGCGGCGTCGATCTCGGACGCCTGCACGCGCTGCTCTTCGCCGACCGGCTCAGGCAAGTTAGCCGGTCGCCTGATGGTTTGGTCCTGCGCCGACAGCGACGCCAGACCGACGACAGACCCGAACACGCCGACGACGAGTGCAGACAGTAGTTGCCGCATGAGCCACCTCGCGTCCAATTGTCAACGGACGCCGCTAGGATACATCTACTGATTCCTCGAGGACAGGCCACTCACGACGTCGACTCGGCGAGCTGGTCGATGAAGCGGGCCAGGACGGCCTGCAGCGGCGGCGTGAGGTTGACAAACTCGAGGCCGTACCCACCGACGGCCGGGCATACGCGACGCCCACGGTCACCCACAGCGAAGTGCCGTCCGGCAGCGACAACTGGAGGCGAAACTCACCGGTCGGCGGCGACGGGTCGAGCGACCGAATGAAGCACCCGCCGGCGCTGAGGTCGAGCAAGCCGACTGACGCCCGCGTCTCCTTCTGATGCCACACGGCGTCGAGCCAGGTTGTAATGCGGGGATGTTCGCGGTGCGTCGTGGTAGCGTCGGCGCGCAAAGTCACACCCGCCTTATCCGACGCGACGCACTCAACTATAGAAGCCATCTCATAAACGCGCCGGCATTCGGCCGCATTCATGAGATGCCTTCTAGTCAGTCCTCGCGCAACGCGAGCAGGTAGCCGCGGATGCGGCGGGCGTTGGCGCCCGCGTCACCCAGGCCGACGCGCGAGAGGGACCGCACATCGAGTCGGCTGCCGGACGCATCGTCGGCAAGGCGAATCCGGATCACGATATCGTCCGTAAAACCGAACCAGAACGTGGTGTCGGTCGCCTCGATGCGGTGGCCGTCGACGTCGGTCGCCGTGAGCTCCCAGCCCATCCGCCGGACGGCCGCGAGCGCCCGCCGAAACGCCTCGTCCGGGGCGTCGGCCAGCGTCACCGGCTGGATATCTGGATACGCGGCCCGCTGCTGCGCCGCAATCGCCTCACCCTCGTAGTCGGTCCGGCCAGAGACGTTGTGGGGCACCGCGGCAACAAATTTAGGTGGATCCACGGTATCGGTCGCGATGTCGTGAATGGGCGGGGCGCCACGAGCGGACACAATCGCCCAGAGTGGCACCACCGCCACGAGCGCAGACGCCGCGAGTGCCGCGCCGGTGACGCGACTCCCGCCGAGACCCCGCGCCCGCACCACCGAGACGAGGACGGCCACGCCGCTCAGCGCGAGCGCGAGGAACCCGACGGCCAGCAGCAGGAAGGCCACCCCGAGCGGCAAGACCCCCACACGGTACCCGAGCGGCGCCAGCAGCACGCCGGTACTCGCTCCCAGCGCCACCCGACTTCCCCACCGCCGAACACACGAGCGCTTAGCCATGTCGACCCATCCTCTTGAACTTAGCGTTACGGCAGCAAGGCGACGAGTAGAAGCGTCGCCGCGCTCAGCTGCCACCAGAGCTGGGTGCGCTCCTGCAACAGCAGCGTGCCGATCCCGATCAAGGCCGCCGCCGCCAGTAGAAAATACCAGTAGAGCTCGGCAAAGTCTTCTTGTCGCTGCAACATCCCGCGCGACGACCGCTGGACGTCGGCGAGGATCTTGAGCGCGACGACGTGATCGGGTTCCGAGCCAAGCTCGTAATACGCCCCGCCGCCGGCCTGCGCAATAGCGCGCAGCGACTGGCGGTCGAGGACGGAGTGGATCGGCGGCTCCGGCTCTTGGTACCGCTGCGCCGGCAGCTGCGGGATGAACCCGCCGCCGGCTGTGCCGACGCCGATCACGTAGACCCGGATGTTCCGCTCCTGCGCCAGCGTGATCGCGCGTTCGACCTCGCCGCTCCACGATTGCCCATCCGACAGCACGACAAACGCCCTGGCGCTGAAACGCCGCCCGTAGAGCTCCTCGTCCTTGTCGATCATCTTGACGCCCCAGTAGATGCCGTCCTCGATGTTCGTATCCCAGCTGGTGTCGTCACGCAGCCGGAACGGTGGCTCGTCGCTCAGGTGATCGAGGAAGAAGAAGAGCGCGTTCGGATCGCTGGTCAGGCGTACCTGTGGCGCCGCCCGGTGCGCGAAGATCGCCAGCGCCACCCGCTCCTGACGCCAGCTCAGCACTTCGGCAAACGTCCGCAGCCACGCCACCGAGCGCTGCCACCGATCGGGCGCGACATCACTGACCCGCATCGACGTCGAGCCATCTTGCAGCACCACGAAGTCGACCCCCGCCGTTTGCGTGACCGACACCAGCGCCTGCGGCCGCGCCAGCGCCACGACGACCAGCGCACTGGCCGCAATCACCGTGAGCCAGAACGACAGCCCGCCGGCGAGGCGGTAGTGCTCGGCCACCGGAACCGTCCGCTGCGCGCGCAGGCGGCGCGCGTCTCGGCAACGCCGGGCGAACTGCCAGCTCCAGACCGCGAGCAGCACCGCCGGGCCCGCCAGCAGCCAGAGATACGCCGGTTCGAGCACGCGAATCGGAGGCATGTAGTCGTTCGTCCCTATCCTCGGCGGCGAATCCGGCCACCGGCACCGAACGTCGGCGAGTCGTCGACCTCCGGATCGACGTCGCGCTGGACCGGAACGTAGATCTTGATCTCTTCCAGGTCTAAATCTTCGGGCGCCTCTCCCTCCTGACCGTGCGGATTCTGCGCACTCATCGGAATCTCGGCGCCCGACGCGATGTCGGCCCGGAGACGGAGCGAATACTCATAGTTGTACGCCGCATCGAGATGATCCGGGCTCTCCTGCAGCACGCCGAGATAGATGGCGATCGCGCCGTCGAGCGCGCGGAGGATCTGCTCGCGCTCGACATCCGGGTTGAGCGCCGCGCGATAGGCCGCGTTGGCCACGATGAACTGCAACGGCACGTTCCTCACCATCTCGGGCGCCGACGTGTCGGCATAGTCGGCGAGGATGCCGGCGTATTCACCCCGCCAGTACCGCAGCGCCACCAGACGCGCCGTGACGTCGGCGCGCGTTTCGCCGAACAACCACGGCATCGTCTCGGCGAAGTCGAGGTAGGCGGCCAGCTCGGCGTAGGTCGTCTCGGGATCCTCGAGCTCCAGCGTCGCCAGCTGCTGCTGCGCTCGGGCCACCCGCCGATCGATGCGACTTGCCGTGAGCACCGCCGTCGCCAGCCCGCCGAGCACCGCCGCGGCGATCAGGTAGTTGATAGTTGTCTTCATTACGGAAACTTCCGCAGATGCTTCACGCCGAGCGTCATCCCCAGCGCCGCCATCCAGAGCAGCACCGCGGAGAGCGCGAACGGCTCGAACCGGGGCTCGTGGGCGACGTAGCGCTTGACGCGAATCCGCCCCTTGGCGAGCTCGTCGATCTCGTGGATGGCCGCGAGAATGGCCGCCTCGTTTTCGGCTGGAAAATACTTCCCGCCGGTCCGCTCGACGGCCAGCTTCCACTGCTGGTCAGAAATCACCTCGCCGAGCGCCTGGTCGTACGCCGTGCGGATGAAATAGACCGGAATCTCATTGTCGGCCGCCTCCTGCATGATCTCGTCGAGCGTGACGTCCTCGAACCGCGCATGGGTGTCCTGCCCATCGCTGAAGATCACCATGAGGTTGCCGGTCGCGCCGAGGAAGTCGAACGTCCGAAAGAGCTGCACCCCACGCCTGATCGCCTGCATGATCAGCGTGCCGTGATCCGGGAACCGGTGGTACTCCTCCGGCGTCCCGATCAAGCTGATGCTCAGCAAGATGTTCTCGTAGTCGTTCGTGAACGGTGTCACGATGTACGCCTCATTGCCGAACTGCACGAGCGAGACGAGATCGTGATACGGCCCCTCCATCCGGCGTTTGACGAAATACTCGGCCGCGGCGACATTGGCGAGAAAGGTGTTGCCGGCCGAGAGCTGCTCCGTGGCGAACGCCGTGTTCATGCTGAGCGACGCGTCGATCATTATCGTGATCCGATGTCCCGGATACGACTCCTCCTCTTCTACGAGCGCAGTGTGCGGATCGGCCATCGCGACGGTGAAGAAGCCGAGCCCGCAGAGAAAGACCAGGAACGCGACGTGACGGAGCGGCGCCCAGACGCTGCGCGGCGTCAACGTATGGGCCAGGAGCGCCGGCAGCACCACCTGCGCATCGGCCGGTCTCCGCGCTCGGAGGGTCCGCCAGACCAGCGCGCCGAGTCCGAGCGCCGCCAACACGCCCACCGCGAGCAGCGTCGCGTCGCGACGGAGCAATGCAAACGCGCCGTCGCGGAGGAACGCCAGTTCCGCGAGCGTCTCGCCTACGAGTGCCGTGAGGTCACTTAGCGTGGCCACCGTGCCGTTACCCACTCCTTCAATGACCGACGAAGCTCAGACACGAACCGTACCGGCGGCAGCGTGCGGGTACTCAACGTCCGCAACGCGCCGACGCCGGCGTCGATCTGCGTGCTCAGGGCGTCGGTCTGCAGCTCGCCGCTCGATCCGTAGTGCGCGGTAGTAAAGATCACGAGGCCCTCGCGAATCGACTGGATCAGGCCGGCGTCGTCGGGCCGTGTCGTGCGGATGGACGGAAACGCCGCGTCGACCCGGCGCGGCGTGACGGACGACGAGACGAGCGCTCCCGCTCCGCCGAGGAGCCACGGACGCACCCGTAATCGATTCTCGCGGTCGGTCTCGCTGGCGGTGTCGACCGCGGTCACCTGCTCCATCGGCAGACCGAGCGCCAACGAGGCCGCGATGCGAAACGAGGCGAGCGCCTGCGTGACCAGTTCCATCGTCCAGCCCTCCGTCTGGCTCGCCACCTGCACCGCCGACAGCTCGCCGAGGGCCGTGCGCGCCACCCGCCACTCCGAGACCCGCGTGTCGGCGGCGGCCGCCGCCCCACGCCATTCGCGCCGCGCCCGCACCGCCGCTATCAACAACACCGCCGCGGCGAAGATGCCGAGGGTGGTGGCGACGATGCTACTGGCGTTGGCCCGGAACAGCCGCGCCTCGGCGTCGCCAAAGGTCTCGCCCGGCAGCTCCCGAATGTCCGTCACGCCGGCCGGCACGAGCGCCAGCACCCGCACCGACTCGGACGGCAGCACGTAGGTCAACTCGCGTCCTTCGACCGCCGTGGTCGCGTCGAGGGCCCGCTCGATCCGATACTTCACCTCGAGCGGCGGCAGCTCGACGTCGAGGCCAAAGTGGTCCTCTCCGATGATCCGGAGGGCGTACCGATACTGGAAGAAGCGACGCGGGCCGCGCAAGATGTCACGATAGCGCTCGCCATCGAGCACCTCGAACGGCGAGACCGTCAGCGTCTCCGGTTCCAGCCACGCCAGGTCGGCCACTGCCCGCGCTGTGTCGGTCTCGACGACGCTGCAGGTCAGCATCATGTCGAACCGCTCGCCGACGTGGACCGCGTTCTTCCCGACCCGCCGCCAGCATTGGAGCGCGTCGACCTCGACCGTCTCGCCGGTCTGGGCCTGCACCGCTGACCCCCAGGCGGCCATCGCTAAAAAAAGCAGGCCGCTCCCGCACGTGCGTCGCGTGAGTGTCATCGAGTACCGCTTTCGCATTAGCACTTGCGCATCCGGCGGGCGGCCAAAAACTCGACCACCTCGTGATGAAACCGTTCGGCGTCGGCGCCGAGCCGTAGCACTTCCAAACCCCGCTCGGTGGCCGCCGCCTGGACCGTGTCCTGCCAAGCGGTGATGCGCGGGCCGAGCTGCCGCATATCGCCCGACGAGATCAACCGCGATTGCCCCGTCTCGACGTCGTATCCCTCCACCCATCCCGCCGACACCGCCGGCAGCTCGAAGGCGTAGCGGCTGTCGATCAGAATGACGAACGCATCGTGCACGGCGTTGAGCTCCAGTAACTCGTCGAGCATCGGCTCGTAGTCTTCAAACAAGAAGTCGGACACCACCGGCACCATCGACGTCTTGCGCAGGAGTCCCGCGAACGTGTCGTCGGTGCGATGCGCCTCGTGCTCCGCGCGCCCCAGCACCAGGTCCTGGTAGGCGTCGAGGCAATGCATGGCGTGGCTCTTCCCGATACGCGGCCGCACGCTCATCTGTCGCGAGCGACCGTCGAAGGTGATCAGGCCCACCTGGTCCTGGAAGAACGCGCCGGCCAGCGCCAACGTCGCCACCGTGCGGGCGATAACCGTGGCGATCGGCACCCCATTGACGCCGCACCGGGTCGATAGCGACGTGTCGGCGACGATGATGACCCGCGCGGTGCTCTGCTGCTCGAACTCGCGCGTAATCAGGGGGCTGAAATTGGTGAACGACGACTGTGACCAGTCGATCGACGACACGCGGTCGCCCGGCTGCCAGTCGCGCAGGCCGACAAAGTCGAAGCCGTCGCCCTGGAAGACGCTCGCGTGGGCGCCCGCCATGTACTCCCGCATCCGGCGAACGATGACCAGTTCTATGTCCTGGACTTCGGTCCAGCTGACCAACTCCTCGCCGGTCTGGGTGCTCACGGAATCGGCACCCGATCGATGATGTCGGCGATCACCTGCTCGACCGTAATGCCCTGGCCGGCGGCGTGGGGCGACAGCCAAATGCGATGCCCCAGCACATAGCGGGCCAGCTCCTGCACATCTTCCGGATAGACCTCGGCGTGCTCGTGGTCGAGCAACGCCCACACCTTGACGAGCCGGCCCCAGCAGATCGTTGCCCGCGGCGAGCCGCCGAGGTCGACGTATTTCTCGACCAGCTCCGACGGTGACCGGTGCAGCCACTCGGTCCCGGCATCGTAGGGACGGGACGCCGACACCAGACGCTGGATGTAGCGTGCGATCGCGTTGTGTAGGAACACCTGCTCACCGATGACCGACCGAAGCTGGACGACCCGCTCCTTCGACATCAGCCCCTCGAGCGCCACCCTCTTGAAGTCGAAGTGGACCAGCTTCTCCTCCTCCTCGGGCGGGAGATAGCTGATGGTGATCATGATGGCGAAGCGATCGGTCGCCGCCTCGGACAGGGGAAACGTGCCCTGCCCCAGTTCGATTGGGTTCATCGTCGCGATGGCAAAGCTGAAGGTCGGCAGCTTGTAGGTTGTCTTGCCGACGGTGACCGACCGATCCTGCAGCCCTTCGAGGAACGCGCTTTGCGACTTCAGCGGAATGCGATTGATCTCGTCGAGCAGGACCACTTCGGCCGACGCCAGCGGGCCGAACTCCGTGATGAACTGCCCCGTCGCCGGGTTGATCATCTGGAACCCGACCACCTCGGTCGGCTGTAGGTCGGCCCGTCCTTGCAGCCGCGCGAACTTGGCGCCGCTGATCGCGGCCAAGATCACACCAAAGAAGGTCTTGCCGACCCCGGGGACCCCTCGCAGTAAGAGGTTGCCGGCATTGACCTGCCGGTGCGCTTCCCGGTCGTACGTGGTCGGGATCTCCGAGAGTAGCACCATGTTGGCGAGCGCCTTCTCGCGCTGGTAGCCAACGAGCGCCTTCTCCCCCTCGGCCACGATCGCCTGGTGAAAGTCGATCGCTTCCCTTAGATCGGCCTGCATCGCAACATTTAATCCTAATAGATGTTAGCGAGGCAGCGGACCCAGGCGGCCTACACCGTGAACTCGGCGACCACCATGTACGGCCCTTTGGCGTGGGTCCGGCCCATGAAGAACGACTCCCCCAACGCCATCCCCTCGCTCTCGAGAAAGCTCCGCAGCGTCGGCTCGTAGTCGGTCGCAAACGGGAGTCCGAAGCCTAATCCCTCGCCGGTGTAGTCGAGGGCTTTCTTGCCGAGTTTCGTAAATCCTATGCGAACCACCCTGTCGGCGTAGAAGTCGGCCACGACCACGCTTCCCGCCGACGCGTGATCGCGGATGTCCCGGAGGGTCTGACGCACCGCCATCGCCGCCAGGTAAAGCGTCACCCCTTCCCAGAGGAAGACCGTCTTCTTGCCCGGGTCGTAGCCGCTGGCTCGGAGCTTGTCGAACGAGTTCTCACGGCCGAAATCTACTGGCACGAAGGTGACGTGGGACGTGTCAATGCCGGCCCGGCGGAGGCAGTCGATCTTGTGCCGCTGGACTTGCGGTTGATCCAGCTCGAAGCACGAGAGACCGGCTCGTTTCAGTGCGCCGTACGCCCGGGTGTCGTAGCCGGCGCCCAACACGACGAACTGCTCCATCTCACCCGCCACGCGGTGGATAATCCGATCGAAGTAGCGCGTGCGCGCCACCACAATGTCGGCCATCACTTCCGCCCCCTGCTCGGGGATGCGCGGGTAACCGAAGTACGCGCCGCTCATCTTGTACTTCACCCAGAGCGGGGCAAGGACCAGCCACAACCCGACGATCGAGGTATTCGGGAGGACGCGGGCCAGTGCGACCGTGGTCGGATCCTCCCGAATGCCGAACAGATGCATCGTCCAGCGCCCGTTGATCACCTCGATGGCTGTCTGGGACACGCCCAGCCGTCGGCTGACGACCATCTGCTTGTAGGCGACGAGCAGCATCCCAAGGATCGCGAGCGGGAGAAAGACGACCTGGAGCACGACGAAGACGATGAACGAGACAACCGGCATGCTCGCGCGACGTCAATCGAGAATCAGCGGGACAAAGGCCGCGATCACCAGCACGCCGGCGCCGGCTATGAGCACCAGACTCCAGCTGACGACACGGCGGAAGCCGTCGACCTCCCAGACCAGCTCGGTGCTGAGGCGAGTGCGGTAATCCCCGCTCCTGAGGAACCTCGTCCACCGCCGATCGGGATCGGTCAGCGCCTCGGTCACGCTCCCCGGCGCGGCGAACTCCGTCCACACCGCCGCAGGTGCGCGGCGTTGCTCGGTGAGCAGCAGGCCGCTCGCCAGTCTCATGAGACCCACGGCCACCACGGCAACAATGACCAAATACAGAAGACCGACAAAGGCAAATGTCGCCGCTAGGCTTCGCTCGTCCATCGGTCGTGCGGAAACGCCGGTGGGCTATACTCAAATTCTGTCCCGAACGTCCAGAGGCCTAGGATATAGCCCTTTCAAGGCTAAGACACGGGTTCGAATCCCGTTGGGGACGCCCGACCTTCAGGAAAACACTCCGCCGCGAAGACGCCCGCGAGGGTCCCGTGCCCCCGGAGTTCCCATCGCTTGGGTTCGGCCAGCGGCGTGAACGTTACGCGCCCGACGAGCAGCTTGGAAAGAATCGGCCGGGCGTACAGAGGTTCCTCGAGAAGCACACGGCGCCACGAGGTCGCGAAGGTCCTCACGAACTCGGCCAACGTCGAGCCTGCGGGCTGAGCGCGCCTTCACGTCCACACGCTCATCGGTGAGGCGCACGAGGCGTGCTTCTCGCTCCCGGAGCGCTGCCACAAGGCCCTCGAGCCGCCCGCCAGATGCGATCGCCTGCACACGTGCCCAGGTGGTTCCTCTATATAGAGGTGCGACTCATATCGACCCGGTCATGACGGGGCGACCGGGTCAGCATCGGTTCCCCTCGCTTCGCCCATCACCATTCGAGGATTCTCATTTCGGCTGGACCGATATATATTCGCTTTTGTTTCGCTTACACGACCCAGTGATTCTCGGAGGCCACCATCGCCCGTGTCGACGTCTTCATTGCCGAAACGCTGCAACAGGACGGCTCAAGCGCAGAAGCGGCGCACGAGGTCGGCCGCGTGAGCGGCTTGCGGGCCGCTTGGCAGTACGTCGACGACGTGGCCGGGCAGGCGCCCCGGCCCGCCCTGTGGCAAGTCTTGCTCGTGGCCTATCTGGTCAATCCCGCGCACCGCCATGGTTGGCGGCGCTACGACCTGCCCGGCGCGCCGGTCGCCGTGAAGGTCGGGCCGGTGATGGAGATCTGGCACGCCCGACTGGCGACGTGGACGCCGCAGCAAGCCTACGACGCACTGCTCAAAGTCCAGCCCTTCGGCAACCCGAGCGATCGCGATGTCGGGCTGTGTGTCTACAACTGGCTGCGGGGCACCTGGCGGAACCCCGTGTTCCCCGATCGGGTGCTGTCACGTTGAGGAGAAGCAGTCGTGACGCCCTTGCCGGACGCTGTTGCGGATCAGCTGAACTTCAAGCTGGGGTTTTTGTGATCTCCCTCGGTCGGCTCGCCACGGACCGGGAATCGTCCGGCCAGTGCGTCTCGACAAATCGCTTTCACTTCGTCTGAGAAGTCCTTGCGCAGTATCCATTCGAGAAAGCCGCGGTCGCTGGCTGCCAGGTCCGCAAGGGAGGTGCCCGCCTGTGCTCCGAAGGCGACCGTCGCGACGCCGTCGCGCCACACTAGTTTTCCGTCCGCGTCGATCCGATTCGGATCGCTCGGATGGAGCCAGTCGTGAAGCTCATCGATCCTCTTTGGCACGTCAGGATAGGTCTTCAACTGCGCCATGAGCACTGCGACCGTTGCTTCAACATCGCTCCTGGCGTCATGCGCCCGTCGAGTGGCCTGTCCTTCCCCGACTCCGTAGAACCGTAACGCGGCGTCCAGGCTTCTCGGTTCCTGGCGAACGAAGATTGTGTAGGCGTCGATGATCCGCGCGCCAATAGTCGGGTCCTCGAATCCGGCGCGGCGAAACTCGGCGGCGAGCAACCGGCGATCAAATCGTTCGACGTTGTAACCGGTCAAGTCACACTCAGCCAGGAGTTCATCGACGGTTGGAGCTAGTTGCGCGAACGTCGGCGCGGACGCGGCCATCGCATCGGTAATTCCGTGGATGGCCGTTGCCATCGGGGGAATCGGCTGCTCGGGATTCACGAGCGACGACCAGGTCGTCACGCGGCCGTCCGGGGAGATGCTGGCGGCCGCAATCTGGACGACGCGGTCGTGCCCTGGCCAGACGCCCGTGGCTTCCAGGTCCACGCACACAAGAGGGCGGGTCAGAACGAGGTGGGCGGCAAGTTCCTGCGCCAGACGCTCTACATCCATGGGTCGTTCCTGCGCGGTGGGGTTGAGAAGAAGCGTATCTCACTCATTTCCTCGAGATTGGAGCATCTTCCACGTCCCGCGAGCGAAGAACAAGTGTATGACCTCACCTGTCAGTGATCGGGAATATTCTGTTCCAGTTGAACAGCACGGTGGAGGTGCGCTGCGGCCTCCCCGGCTTCGTATATACGTGTCAGCGCATCGGATTCAGTCGGCGGCACGGTACACTCGCGGCAGCTAAACGAGGCGACCGAGTCTGAATTCCTGAGCCGCACGATGAACACTACTTGACAGTTCAGGTGTCGCCCCGGCGCCAAGCGATAGCCTTGGCGACAGTCTTGTCAGACACGTTCAGCTGGGCGGCGATCCGCGATCGACCGAGGCCAAGTCGTTCTAGATGAACGGCTTTGTCAGCAATGCGCTGATAGGTTGGGAGGGGACGCGTCTCGACGATCGGGATCTCGAGGGGCAAGCTGGCAGCGGTTCGAATTCTTTGCGAACGTGTCCGCGTTGCCGGGATCCTGGGCGGCTTTCTGCAGACTACCAACAGCCTGATTTCTGGCGCTGATCACCGCTTCGAGCGTCTCGCGCTCATGTCTCATGTAGCCCTTGGCGGTTTCCACGAGTTTCGGAATCAGATCGTGACGCCGCTTGATCTGGACCTCGATCTGCGCGAACGCGTTCTTGTAGCAATTCCTATACGTGACGAGCTTGTTGAAGATACCCGTTACCATCGCGGCCAGCGCGACAACAAGAACAAATACGATCACAGGAATGAGAATGGGCGTCATAACGGCCCTCCACTACAGTGTGGATGAGCGGACGTACGGCGATTCTACTTTCCGAGTATAATAAGCAAGGTTAAAGGACCACGCGACGCGACCTACCGTGGTCGCGTCCTCGAGCACCAGCCGTACGGCGCCCGCCTGGAACTGCTCCGTGAAGCCCCGACGCAGCCGTCTCGGCTTATGTGGTTCAACTGCAGAGGTTCGGGCCTTTGTGGACCACGTAAGGCTCTGAAACAGGGGAGACTTTGCCCCCCAAAGGGGAAGAGATCCCTATGCGCAGGGCGAAATCAGTGAACGGGGACAGCCTGTAGGGAATCCCCCGTCCGCCGCCATCTGTCCCGTGATCGTGGGTGGTTTGGTTTCCACCGCGTCGTCTCCCAGGAATTAGGAATTGAGAATTCATGTTTGACCTCATAGAACCGCGTGAGATGGATGCCCGGGTTGATGATGTGCCACGCATGTTGCGTCACATTCACGAGAGCGTACACGACCGTCTGCGTGACGGGGCAAACCGGACTCACCTCCCGCTACGAAAGAACGCGAAGGGGGATGCTCAGCAGCCCTATGATGTCGTCGCTGATGCCGCCATCCTGCGCGTCCTGGAGACGCATGCTGGTAGCGGAATTCTGTGGTCCGAGGAATCGGGCGAGATCCGATTTGGGGATGGGCGTCCTCTCTATCGCTTTGTCGTCGACCCGGTGGATGGGTCCGACAACTGGGGGCGTGGACTGCCGCTCTCTGCGGTGAGCGTCGCCGTCCTGCCCGCGGACAGTCCCATCACGCCCGCCCGCGTCTGCTGGGCCATGGTCGGCGACTTACGCGAACGACTCCCGCTTACGGCCCGCCGCGGTTACGGCGGGTACCATGGGTCCCGGCGAATCCGCACCTCCGGAGTGCAGACGCTGTCTACCGCCTTTCTGTCGTGTGAGCTTAATCATTTTGATCCACCGGCATCGGTCGGCGGACTCCTGAAGCGCGCACGGGGCGTCCGCGCCTATGGCTGCGCCTCGCAGGCTATGACGATGGTAGCCACCGGCGCGCTCGACGTGCATGTGGATCTCCGTGGCCGACTGACTCCGGAGAACTTTCTGGCGGCGGCCCTCATTCTCGAAGAAGCTGGAGGATGTGTCGTAAACCCGGACGGGCAACCTCTTCAGCAGATCGACTCGCTGATCTCCAAAACGAATCTAATCGCGGCCGCCACGACGGAGTTGGCTCAGGAGGTCGTAGATGCGCTGGTCGAATAATCACAGCCCCACAACTGACGTGCCGTGCTGCATCATTCTCGCGGCAGGAGAAGGTCGGCGGTTGTCAATGCCGGAGAAGGGCCCTAAGCCCACGCACGAGGTTCTGGGACTCTCGCTTGGCGAACGGACCATCCTGGCCTGCATGGCAGCCGGCGTGAGCCGATTCCTCGTCGTGCTCGGCTCTCAGGCGGAAGCCGTACGAGCCCACTTCGCACAGGTGTCAATGCGACGAGGGTGCGCCATCGAATTCGTGGTGGCCGACAACTGGCACCTCGGCAACGGCATAAGCGCCCTCGCGGCCAGGGATTCCATCACGGACGACCGCTTTCTGCTGGTCATGGCTGACCACATGGTCTCGGCCACGCTCATCCAAAAGGTGTTGCATACCGCGCTTGGCGATCGGGAGGTGTGCCTGGCCGTCGATCAAGATGCCGCACGGGTGTTTGATCTGGATGACGCCACCAAAGTCCAGATCGAACACGGCATGATTGAGGGCATTGGTAAACAGCTCAGCGTCTGGAATGCCATCGATACTGGCGTCTTCTTGGCAACTCCGGCACTCTTCGGCGCCCTCGACGGCGCCGCCGCGCAGGGCCGGTACGCGCTCAGCCACGGGATCGAGGAGCTCGCCGAAGCCGGTCAGGCGCGCGCGGTAGACGTCACCGGGCAGCCGTGGCTGGACGTCGACACGCCGGACAGCCTCCAGGAGGCGCAACGCCGCCTCCTCGGGTCCCTGGGCAAGAACGGCGCCGATGGCTTTATCTCGACCCATGTCAACCGCCGTTTGTCCGTCCCGCTCTCGGCTCTGCTGGTACGCACACCCGTCACCCCGACCCAGATTTCGCTGGGCAGTTTCTTCATCGCGCTGGTGGGAGCGGCATTCTTCACCGTCGATCAGTTTTGGGCCAGCATCGTTGCGGCGTGTCTAGTGCAGCTCTCGTCCGTGATCGACGGGTGCGATGGCGAAGTGGCCCGCCTCCGACACCTAGCAACATCGCGCGGCGCCTGGGTCGACACGATGCTCGACCGGTACGCGGACACGGCCATCGTCATGGCCATCACGCTGGGGTATGCAGCTGGACACCCGGGCGTGCTTCCCTGGCTTGGTGGGCTGGCGGCGAGCACAGGGTTTCTGTTGGCGAGCTACTCGACGAAGGAGTTCGCTCTCACCCACGGCGTTCCTTACCCCGACAACGTGCTCAATCGGTTGAAGCGCCGCGACCTGCGGCTGCTCGTGATGTGCTGTGGCGGACTGGCGGGGTACCCGTTTTATGCCATGGTCGTGATGGGCCTCCTCACCCATGGCCTGATCGTGGGTATCCTCGTCAATGGCTGGAGATTCCGTCCGCCGGACGCTCGTGCGGCGCTCGTGCTTAGCCGTCAGTCCTTCCCCGACCGTAGAGAAACAGCTGACGGTAGACCAGATTACCAAAAGCCAAGACCGCGCCCGCGGGTGACACGCTACAGAACCACGTGAGCCGTAGGCCCGCCCCCGTTGAACCTCTCGCCATCCAACGCGTGAGTCATCCACTGGCGACCTCTTGAGGGCACCTATCAGGTTTCTGAACGAGCGATCAGGCCGCGACTCGCACGTTCCTCTGTGTATGTGGCGTCCACATAAGTGCGATTCCCCTTGGGGACGCCACTTTCCTCGCGATGTCCGAGCTTTCTCTTTTTGTAGCCCGCTACAAAATCAACGGTTCCACGGTCCGGGTGCGCGGCGCGGCGAGCGGTTCAACGGGGAGGGCTTGGATGCACCGCGTAGCGGACGAGGACGCACCCTCCCGCTCGCAGACTGAGGATGCAATCGGGGGGTGGTGACCGATTTGTGGATCCCAATCCAAAATTACCGGTTCAACGGGGACGGGGGTTAGTCACGCGCGTGCGCGGCGTCTCACTCCCTGCCGTTTAGACGACGTAGACCCCCACGTAGATCAGCGCAAGCCCAAACACCACGCCCAAAAAACCGACGGTGCGCATGATCCTCTCGTCTACTGACTTTTTGATGTAGCCGAATATGGTCTGAAAGAAACGCCGAAAGACATTCGGCAACACCAAACACAAGAGAGCCACGGTCGCCATGAACCATCCGAAGGTGTGGAGCAATCCGGCCAGCACCCCCTCGCCAAAGTCGGAGAAGAGGAGTGCCATCGCCAATGTTGCGAACACGACACCGAATACTCGAAATCTGGCATTGGTCGAGAACATCCATCTATCGTAGAAACGCAGTGTCGCACTCGGCGCGAATATCAGCGGCCCGCGACTGACAATGGCGAAACTTCCAACCGCTATGCAGATGATCGAGAGCGAATCCATGACTTGCCGCCTCCGCAACACGAAACGAAATGCGCCGACGCTCCTAACGAACGACGAGACGCCTAGTCTACCGCTGCGCGGAAAGCGGAAAGCGGTTCAACGGGGACGGCTCGGGTCTACCGCGACGGGGAAAGTGCTGGGGTTAGCCCGTCGGAACCGCAACGCAAAGTGACGATGCCACCCACGAACCGGTTGCAAGGCAGGTCCTATAACCCACCCTGATACCAGTCTTCCGCACTCAGTCCGGTCTTCTCGATAGCTCGTAGAAGCACCTGAGCTGCCGCGTGCGCATCCTCGAGTGCATCGTGATGCTCAAACGTGATCCCGAGATACTCAGCGATATTGTCGAGCTTGTAACCTCTCCGAGAAAATTGCGTCCAGGTGTTCCGTACGACCGCCGCCGTATCGAGCCATCGCACATCCAAGCTTGGCTCACCATGCAGACGACACGCGGCCCAGAACGCGCTGCGATCGAACATCGTGTGACAGCCGACGATCTGATCTTCGAGGCGTCGACGCACGTCAGGCAGGATTTCCGGTAATCGTGGCGCGTGTCGCACTGTCTCGTCCGTGATGCCATGCAACCCGACATTGAACTCGTCGAAGGCCACACCCGGATTCACCAGCGACGACCAGCGGTCCACACACCGACCGTCCACAAACTGCACAATTCCAATCTGGCAGATCGACGCATTGTCCGATGTCGCGGTTTCGACATCGACCACGGCAAAGCTCTGTCCATGAGGCATGGAGGAGGGCGGGTGGCCTACTGCGCCGTCGTGTGCCGAGGCTTCGATTTGCGAAGTCGGTCGCCCGTCGTGCGTTGCAGCGGCCAACGACGGGGGTGATATGCGACGAGCAGGAGATGGAGTTGTAGCCGCAGAATGTGTCGGCACTGTTTGCGAGTGTGACGGATGTCCTGGTCCATACCGACAGCGAACGGTGAAGTGTCGAGCCTACCGCCGGGCTGTGGGCGGTTCGACGGGGAAGGAGGTTAACACGGGTGCGCGGCGTCCCATTCGCTAGCGCGGCGTTGGGCTTCGGCGAGTTGGGCAGCGGTCAAGCGGGAAGCCGCTCGGTCTCTGCGTCTTACGGCGTCGTCGCGGTCTTCGCCGGGTAGCTGCGTGGCAGCCAGGTTGAACCACATGCTTAGCCCGACCGTAACAACGCCGTTGCGGCCTCCTCACACCGCACACCGCTTGCTGAGATCACTCATTGGAACTCGCAACCGTCGACACGCTCCCATATTCAGGAACGTTCCGCCGGAAAACGCGGAAATAGTGCGCCACCCCTACGACCTGCTCCTTCCCGTCGGGACCCATCTCTTTCCTGATGGGGTCTCTCCCCATTATTTCGGTAACTTCGGCACGATCGGTGACCAATACCACCGTCATTTCATAGATCTTTCCGCCGATCTTCATGCGCACGCGCGGATCGCGTATGACGTTGGTCCACCACGCCTTGGAATAGGGGAACCCCTTGTCCAGTCTGGATCCTTGTTCGGTTCCACGGATGTAGAGTTTGTCGCCGCGCGGGGTAAGGCCGATCGTCACTGAGTGGGGGATGCCGTACCAGGTACGAGTCTCGAGCATGATGGAGTTCCCGCGAACCGGATCATCGACCTCGCGGACCCAGTCCCAATTCGTCACGGGCTCACGGACGACCTCCCCTTTGAGCCACAATCCCGGCCAGGCGGTCCGGCCGCTGTTGGCGAACTCTTCGCTGGCGGGATCGACGTACCGGGGCTCAAGACCAGTCACCCGCAGGGTCAAGAGTGGAACGACAACGAGGGCTCCGATCACCAGTAGGCCAACTTTCAATGCTTTCTTCATCTTGGGCTCTCCCTGCGCTACGTTTTCTGTAACCTGCCCCAGAATCACAGGCGTCCTCTAGCTCCGACGTTGAACGGCCACATGTGTAGCCTACCGCTGGCTGGCAGGGGGTTCAATCCGGGGGGTTACGGCTCACGCGGGTGCGCGGCGTCCCAGGGGGCGGGTGAGGTGGTGGGGGTCGGCAAGTTGACTTGCTGTCAACCGTTCTCCAATGTCGTCTCGGCGTTCGATCGCTTCGTCTCGAACAGTACGGTTTGACCTGACGCGGCTATGCCGCCGTCACCCTCCCGCGCGACTCACCTTTCCACAACGTATCCATTCCCGTTGGGGACGCCACTTTATGTGGAACAATTCCTGACAGGAGTCCGGCAAGCGTTCCGATCCCCCTGAATTCATAATACGCAGTGGTTCCCTCAATGGGCGTGGTCGATTAGTCCAGGGTGCGTAGATCGAACGCTGCAATAACTTCGCTCCGGCTCTTCCAGTAGAAGCGGCCGCTTGTCCAGTCGAACGCGCGGCGATCGGCAAGGAGTTCCAGGTGATCGAACTTGATGCCAGTGTTCCTGCGCCCTAGGGTTTTCTTGGACACTTGATTGCGAGAGAGTACTCGCAGGAGGCGTGTCGAGATGGGGAAACCAGATCAAGAATCGGCGGCGGCGGAGGAAGCCCGAAGGGCGACCGGAGACGCCGCCGGGCGCGGCCGTGGGGGACGGTTGTCAGCCCGGCGCAAGCGCGAGACGGTGCTGCGTCTGCTGCGCGGAGAGGATCTTGAGTCCGTGTCGCGGGAGCTGGGGATCACGGCGGCGCGGGCCGCGCAGTGGCGGGATCAGTTTCTGGCCGCGGGCCAGGCCAGCCTGAAGAGCCGGGCGCCGGACGCCTGGGACGAGGCGAATCGTCGGCTGCAAGCCAAGATCGGTGAACTACTGATGGAGAACGAACTGCTCTACGCGAATGAGAACGGCGGAGCAAAAATAGACCACAGCGCGGCGGGGTGACGCGGCCTGAGGGCGGCGGAAAACCAGACCGCGTGGGTGGTCCACCGAGCATTCCCAGGGTGTTTTGTGGAACACAGGAGGGATGTATCGAGTGGAGCTCTATGCGGCGGTGCGGCGCAGCGTGTATGTGGAGGGATTGAGCGAGCGCGCGGCGGCGCGCCGCTTCGGGCTGGCCCGTGAGACGGTGCGCAAGATGCTGCGGTACCGCCTGCCGCCCGGGTATCGCCGGGCGCAGCCGATCCGGCGTCCGAAGCTGGACGCTTTCACGGGGGTCATCGATCAGATCCTCCGCGAGGATCAGTCCCGTCCGAAGAAGCAACGGCACACGGCCAAGCGCATCGGCGAACGCTGACGCGCGGAGTACGGCTTCACGGGCGGCGACACGATCGTCAAAGCCTACGTGCGCGCGCAGCGGCTGGGCGGGCAGGAGATGTTCGTGCCGCTGGCCCATCCGCCGGGCGACGCCCAGGCCGACTTCGGCGAAGCACTGGTCGTGATCGCTGGCGTCGAATGCAAAGCGCACGACCTGGTCGTTGATCTCCCGCACAGCGACGACGGGTTCGTGAAGGCGTTTCCCGCCGAGACGACGGAGGCGTTCTGCGACGGGCACAACGCGGCGTTCACGTACTTCGGGGGGGTGCCGCGGCGCATCGTCTATGACAACACCACGCTGGCGGTGGCGCGGATCCTCGGGGACGGCACGCGCCAGCGGACGCAGGTCTTCAGCGAGCTCCAGTCGCACTCCTGGTTCGACGCCCGCTTCGGGCGGCCGGGCAAGGGCAACGACAAAGGGAAGGTGGAAGGGCTGGTCGGCTACGCTCGCCGCAATTTCTTTGTGCCGATCCCCCGGGTTGGCAGTTGGGACGCGTTGAACGCCGACCTCGAGCGCCAGTGCAACG
This sequence comes from Vicinamibacterales bacterium, assembly GCA_963662965.1. GTDB lineage: Bacteria > Acidobacteriota > Vicinamibacteria > Vicinamibacterales > UBA8438 > DTWD01. The sequence goes on from OY759970.1 coordinate 4,965,050, forward strand.
CGCGTCGCGGGCGCCGGCTGCGGCGGCACACGGAGACGATCGGGGAGCGCTTCGCGCGCGACCGCGAGGCGTTGTTGCCGTTGCCGCCGGTCCCGTATGACGCCTGCGACACGCGGACGACGCGGGTCACGTCGTTGTCGCTGGTGCGCTACCGCCGCAACGACTACTCGGTGCCGACCGCCTACGGCCACCGCGAGGTGCTGGTGAAAGGCTCGGTGGACGACGTCGTGATCGTGTGCGGGAGTGACGAGATCGCCCGGCATCGGCGCAGCTACGGACGGGAGGAGTTGATCTGTAACCCGCGGCACGACCTGGCCTTGTTGGAGCGCAAGACCGGCGCGCTCGATCAGGCGGCGCCCCTGGCCGGATGGGCACTGCCGGAGGAGTTTCTCCGACTGCGACGCCTGTGAGAGGCGCGGCTGGGCAAGGCCGGCACGCGCGAGTACGTGCAGGTGTTGCGGCGGCTCGAGGACTTTCGGCTCGACCACGTCAGCGGCGCCGTCCAGGACGCCGTGCGCCTGGGGGCGATCGGGTTCGACGCCGTCAAGCACCTGGTGCTGTGCCGCCTCGACCACCGGCCACCCCGCCTCGATCTGGCGCAGTATCCGCATCGGCCGGTCGCCCGCGTGGCCACGACCGCCGCCGCGAACTCCCTGGCACTCCTGGGGGCCGAGTGATGACGAAACCCACCCTGCTGCTCGAGGCGCATCTCAAGGCGCTGCGCCTGCCGACCTTCTTGCGCGAGTACGACAAAAGAGGTGGACCCCGGAATTCGGACAGCTTGCTAAGGTGGGATCCAGACCAAGGAGAAGGAGTCTGGAATGCCACGGAAGCGACGGAGTTATCCTGCTGAGCTGAAGGCGAAGGTCGCGTTGGAGGCGCTTCGCGAGGAAGCGACGCTGGCGGAGCTGGCGGCCCGCTACGATGTGCATCCGAACCTGATTGCCAACTGGAAGAAGCAGGCTCGGCAGAAGGTACTGGCCGGCTTCTCGGGGAATCACGAGCGCCAAGAGGCCTCTCGGGAAACCGAGATCACGGAGTTGCGGGCGAAGATCGGAGAGCTCGTCATCGAGCGGGATTTTTTATCCAAGGCCTTCGGTCGTTGAGCCACGCCCGGAGAGCAGAGATGGTCGATCCCACCCACGCCCGGCTCAGCATCGTACGGCAATGCCGCGTGGTCTCGATCGCGCGCTCGTCGTTCTACTATGCGGGCCAGGGCGAGAACCCGTTGAACCTGCGCCTGATGCGGTTGATCGACGAGCAGTTCTTGGAGACGCCGTTTTACGGCTCGCGTCAAATGACGCGCTGGCTTCGCCGTCAGGGGGACACGGTCTCTCGCAAACGGGTGCGCCGCCTGATGCGACTGCTGGGGGTGCACGCGCTCTTCCAGCGGCCCAGGACGTCTCAGCCGCACCCGGCGCACCGGATCTATCCCTACCTGCTGCGCGATCTGCGGATCACGCGGCCGAACCACGTGTGGTGCACGGATGTTACCTACATTCCCCTGCAGTGGGGCTTTCTGTATCTGGTCGCGGTGATGGACTGGGCGAGCCGCAAGGTGCTGTCCTGGCGTCTGTCCAACACGCTCGATGCGAGTTTTTGCGTCGAGGCCTTGCACGAGGCGCTCGAGCGCTATGGCCCTCCGGAGATCTTCAACAGTGACCAGGGCAGCCAATTCACCAGCGTCGACTTCACCGACGTGCTCAAGGAGGCGGGCATTCGCATCTCGATGGACGGCAAGGGCCGCTGGATGGACAACGTGTTCATCGAGCGGCTGTGGCGATCGCTCAAGTACGAGTGCGTCTACTTGTCTGAGTTCGCGACCGGCTCCCAGGCCCGGACCGGCATCGGCCGGTGGATGGACTTCTACGACCGGCGTCGGCCCCACTCGTCGCTCAACGACCGGACGCCGGACGAGGCGTACACTGACGACGGGGCTGACAGGAGCCCGGGACTACGCCCCGTTTCCTGTCAGCCCACGGTAGCGTGAATCATGACCCCGGATTCCACCTTAGCTGTGACCAATACCTGTCCAAAGGATGGGGTCCACCTCAAAAGTCGCGCGGCACTGTGCCCAAGAAGGGCTCGACTGTCCCCGCTACCTGTTCCACCTCTGCGAGCTGGAGCTCCTCGATCGCGAGCAGCGCGCCACCGAGCGCCGCATCAAGGCCGCCAAGTTCCCGGTCTTGAAGAGTCTCGACACCTTCGAGTTCCGTGCGATCCCGTCGGTGAACAAACGCCTGGTGCTGGAGCTGGCCCGCTCGGAGTATCTCGACCGCAGAGAGAACGTCTTGGCGTTGGGCAACTCCGGCACGGGCAAGACCCATCTGGCGCTGGCGTTGGGGCTCGCGGCCTGCCAGAAGGGCTATCGGGTGCGCTTCACCACCGCCGCCGCGCTCGTGAACGAACTCCTCGAGGCCCGGGACGATACGCGCCTGCTGCGCGTGCAGAAGCCGCTCGTCAAACAGGACCTCTTGATCGTGGACGAGCTCGGCTACGTGCCGTTATCGAAGACCGGCGCCGAGCTGCTCTTCGAGATCTTCTCCCAGCGCTACGAGCAAGCGTCCACGCTGGTGACCTCGAATCTGCCCTTCAACGAATGGACCGAGATCTTCGGCTCCGAACGGCTGACGGGCGCGCTGCTCGACCGATTGACCCACCACGTCCACATCCTGGAGCTCAACGGCGAGAGCTATCGCCTCGAACACAGCAAGAAAGCCCGCCCGCCCGCGGCCGCTCCGGCATCCTGACCTCTCCTCCGCACGGCCGCCTTCAGCCACGCCACTCCACGGCCGGATGGTCTAGTTTTCCTCCGCCACGGTGGTCTAATTTTGCTCCGCCCTTGACAGCACGGGCTGGGAAACTCCATCCATCGGTCCTCACGGTGTTGATGACCTACGCCTATGGGCGTCCGAACCCTCGGGACGTGCCGGAACCGGAGACACCCATCACCATCGAGTTGAACATTCCCAAGCCACCGGGCGTGAGGCGTGCCGAGTCGACGGGCTAACCCCGGCCCTATTCCTCTACGCGGTACACCCGAGCCGTCCCCGTTGAACCGCCCGCCGCTAGATGATATCTACTGCCCTCGGTAGTCACCGTTACTGACCGGTTCAAACCAGTCCGCCCCAGACGGTCCCCCCATGAAGGTGAGTTGCACCACATGTTCATCGGGAGCGGCACCATGCCAGTGCACCACACCAGCCGCAGTGTAGTTTGGCGAACCGCCTGGGAGGAGTTCCACCATCGCCTCTCCACGTACCTGCGTGCGGCCACGCCCCTCTTCTGCGGCGATGATCTGCCAGCCCGCATGACTGTGCCAGTTCGAGCGCGCCCCGGCTTCAAAACGGAGTCGAAGGGCGCGCATGTCGGATGAATCCGGTCGGGTCGGGTCTCCTCCGACGAAACGATTTTGCACAGCAGCCGTGATCGAAGATTGCTCACCGATAAACATCGCGAAAACACCGAGCGTCGTGATGGCGAGAAGCACGCTCACCCGTGATTGAACCTGTTTCTGCATAGTACTGCTCCTTTTATTCCAGGTGTCGTTTTGCGGTCGACCACCGTTATACACCCGAATGACACGATCTCCCCGACACCTAAAGGGTTCCTGTATCCGATGTCAGGCGTACGACACAGCGGTACATGCACCTCAGCCCGGCGGCAATCGAGAGCGCGATCAAGCTCCTCGATCAGCCGGTGTCTGATCTGAGTGTGAGCGAAACTTAGTTGGAAATTGAAGCGGCTCCAAACCCTGTGGTTTGATGACGTTTGAGAAGACGGACATCAGCCCACGAGAGAAAGGAGCCGAGATGAGCAGTGTCCTACGATCGGTCAGGAAGCGCAAGAAAGGTCACACGTTGGGCGCGGTCGACGTCATCGACCGAGAGGAGTACGCCGAGCTGGAGGTCGATGCCAAGGTGGAGTTGATCCGGTCGTTGGTTCCGCTGGGCTTGATGCACATCGAGGAGTTGCTCGACGAGGAAGTGACAGCGTTGGCTGGCGAGCGCTACGCCCGCAAAGCCCCGTCAGTCGGCGGGCGCCGTCATGGCAGCAACCCCGGGACGGTCGGGTTGGCCGGCCAGCGCGTGCCGATTCGCGTGCCCCGGATTCGCCATGTCACGGAGCGCGAGATTCCACTGCGGTCGTACGAGGCGCTGCATGGCGATCGCGCCGTCAATGACCTGTTGCTGCGGCGCGTGCTGTATGGGATCTCGTGCCGCAACTACGCGGCGGCCGCCGAGGCGATTCCCGGGGCGATCGGCCTGTCGGGGTCGACGGTGTCCCGTGCGTTCATTCAGGCCAGCGCGACGAAACTCCGCGAACTCCAGGAGCGGGACCTCTGGGGATGTCCCGTGCGCTGTTGAAATTCAACGGCGGCTCGGTTCACGACTACGCGACCATCGCTGACGATTCCCCGAGACCCAGCCGCGCGTCACGCGCCCGGAGGGCGGCGACGAGCGCCGGCATATCTTGACATCCTTTGACCCGGCGGAACCCCTTCGCGGCTTCGAGCACGCCGGCGGCCACCCACCGCAGCACCATCGTCCCACCGCGCCAGCGTTTCACATTGCGCTTCACATGGCGCGTGCGGCTGAGCAGACTCTCGATGGCGTTCGTGGTGGCGAGCGATCGTTGGAGGCGTTCCGACACAGGCCCAAGCCGAGCACGGTCAGCGTCTCGTCGAGGCCTTCTCGGACGCTCGCGGCCGCACTCGGGTGGTCGGTGTCCAAGCGGCGAGCCAGGTCCTGCAGCAGTCGTTTCGCCGTCTTGACGGTGGCGTTCGTGTAGGCGCGGGTAAGGATTGCCTTCACCCACGGACGTTGTGCCTCGGGGAGATGCTCCAGGATGTTCCGGCCCTTGTGCACTTGACACCGCTGCACCACGGCGGCCCGGCCGAACGTCTGGGTCACCGCCGTCTCGAGGGCCTTCGCCCCATCGACGATCACCAGGAGGCTCCGGTCGGTGCGCAGCCCGCGACTCGCAAGATTGGTCAACAGGCCCTGACAGACCGTCGCATTCTCCGTGGCTCCTTCCCAGAGGCCGAGCGGGTGTTTGGTCCCCGTTGTGTCGATGTCCAGCGCCACCACGATACAGTGCCCGCCGACCTGGACCCCATCGATCAGCAGCACCGCCAGGTCCAGCGCGTCGAGCGGTGTCGCGCGCCACGCGTCCAGCTGCGCCTGGGTCTGCGCCACAAAGCGTCGACTGACCGCACTCTTGCTGGTGCCCCGCGTCGTGATGTTCGCGCCCAGCGGTTCGAGACTCCGCGCATATTGGCGGGTCGCCACGCCGATGAGCATCTGGTCGACGACGCGCCGGTTCAGCGGGTCCGCGTCCGTGAACGCCTGGGCCGTGGGCAGCGGCACCTCCATGCCGTCGCGCCGCACTCGGGGCCGACGGATCGCGACTTTATGCCCGCCCAGGACGACTTGGCTCGGAGCATGGCCGGCGCGATACGCGTGCCGGGCCGGCTGATGCGCATACCGGGGGCCACACACGGCAGCCCGATCTTCTTCGAGCATCGCCTCGAGCACCCGTAAGCCAGACGCGATGACCAGCTCCTGCAGCTCGGCCTGTGCATCGATGAGGATGTCAACCAACGGCAAGTGGCGCGACGCCGGGGATGCCGATTGGCGACGACGAGGGACTGTGTGAGACTGCTTCTTCATGGCGGCTCCTTTGCTGGGAGGCTTTCACCTCGGTTTAGTCACCGGTCGTATAGCACGACCAGTGAAGGAGCCGCCGCTTCAAATTTCAACAGCTACTGGGACATCCCCGGACCTCTCCGGGGAGGACGTTGTGGCCCTGGTGCTGGACGGCAAGACGTTCGCCGAGTCGACGATGGTCGTCGCGCTGGGCATCACGATGACGGGGGACAAACGGTTCCTGGGCTTCGTCGAGACGGGCACCGAGAACGAGCAGGTGTTGACCCCGTTCCTCCGGTCCTTGGTCGAGCGGGGCCTCGATGTTTCCCAGGGGCTGCTGGTGATCGTGGATGGCGGCAAGGGGCTCCGGGCGGCTGTGCGACACGCTTTCCGCCACCGCGCCCTAGTGCAACGGTGTCAGTGGCACAAGCGCGAGAACGTGGTGAGTTACGTGGCCAAGCGTGAGCAGCCGGTGTGGCGGCAGCGTCTCCAGCGCGCCTACAACCGTCCGGAGTACGACGAGGCCCTCGCCGCCCTCCAGTCGCTCCAGCATGAGCTGGAGGATCGGAACCAATCCGCGGCCGGCAGTCTGGCGGAAGGCCTCGACGAGACCCTGACGTTGCATCGCCTCGGGGTGTACGGTGTGCTGGGCCGGTCGCTGAAGACGACGAATGGCCTCGAGTCCATCAACGCGCTCATTGAGGAGCGCTGTGCGAAGGTCGATCACTGGCAGAACTCGAGTCAACGCCATCGCTGGCTGGCCACTGCGCTCCTGGACATCGAGCCACGCCTGCGCAAGGTGATGGGCTACCGGCACCTGCCCAGGCTTCGTGACGCATTGAAGCGAGAGCTGAAGATCGACACGACGACGTCGACGAAGAAAGCCGCGTAAGCAATCAGGAGCCGCGGAGAGTTTCAACTAGGAATGGGCTTGACTCTCTGATCTCGTGCGGGGAGACATAGGGGAGACGGGGCAAGTGACATGGTAAGGCCCCTGTGTTTACAGGGGGGAAATGGTGGAGGCGGCGGGAGTCGAACCCGTGTGACACGTTTTTTTAACACAGTGATAGCGTGTGACTTCTGGTTTTACTGGTTTTATTTCCGTCGTTTACATCGTGTCATGGTTCCACATACATACTCAGGGTTCAACGTGAATCAACCACCGTCACGGAGAGCTGACGGAGAGATGAATCACAGCGTGCTAATCACGAGACACACCGACTGTCGCTGTAGAAAACAGAACTAAAGCAATGCCGTTCCAACCCGGTCAGTCAGGGAACCCACACGGACGCCCGAGAGGATCGCGGAACAAGTCAGGCCTTGCGGTGTTCCACATACATACTCAGGGTTCAACGTGAATCAACCACCGTCACGCGAGTGGGTCACGGGGATCGTGGAAGACCCACAGGTGCAAGCCCGCTTACTGGCCGATGCACGCGCGGGGAAACTCCAAGGTGCATCCCCGCGCGCGCGGGCGAGGTGGTGAGCTTCGGCGGTCAGTGACCACTTTCACAGAGGTTCTGTAAAGAACTACGGTTGAAACGTCCTATCCATGACGTAAACCTTGACGGTGTCGCCCTTTACGCCGTCGTGCTCCATCGCGGCCACGTTCTCCGGAGTGTCCAACTGGCTCATGAACTTGTCCACGTCCGCAGGCGCAAAACACACCGCGACCTCGTTCCCGTCGTTGATGGCGATACCGATGGGACCCGTAACGCCCATGTTCTTGAAGTGCTCACCATGGGTGCGGAATCCTTCCTCCCACTTCGTGACGTCCTCGACCTTTGCGGTGATGACAACCATTGCCATTACATTTCTCCTCTGTCTGAATCGGTGAACGCGGAGGAGTCGCGCCAATAGTCAACTTCGTCGGCCGTCCACCTCTCGCCCTCTCCGACCAGTTTGATGCGACGTCACGGACGTTGAGGGGCTTTGGGGGCCAAACCTCGCCCGTACGCGGCGTGTCGGGCGCGAGAGCGACTCTGGGTCTGGGACCGGCCATGTTGAGTCTGTTGAAGTAATGCAACGAGTTCTGGGGAACCTACCTACACGGACGCTTCCTCAAACAGCGTCATCTGATCACCGTCCTCCCGGACCTGCGGAGCCACTACTCGAGGCCCATGAGTCACCGGGTACGTCAGCCTGTGACCGGCTACCTCGTCTAGGATCCCGTCTCTCCGAATACGAGGCGCCAACCAACGTGGGCGCCAGAAGTTCGCAAGCGCCTTTCGGCCTTCCTCGGGCCTCGACCAGGTTAATGCAGGTCTTCCCTCTCGTTGGTTCTTCGGTGCTGTAGCTGCTGTTGGACCACGGTAGTGCATGGTGTTCGGCGTCAAATTGATCAAGATTTGATCAAGATTCGAAAACCCGTGGATACCGGCCGGGTGCGACATCGCGGTCGAGTTGGGTATCGGTGGCGCGATACACCTGCCCCATGCCCCCCTCGCCGATGAGGGGCGTGACGTCGTAGTGCCAGAGGCGATTACCGATGTTGAGGGCCACACACGATTAGCGAGCGGCTTGTGCCTCGCGCTCCTGCACACGCGCCCCGCTCAAGATGAGCGGGAGGCTCCGGTTGCCCTCGTGGCACGCATACTCAAACAGCGGTCCGTCGGTTCGACGCATAGGCACTGACGCCGTCCACGGAGCCGTCCAGATGGTGGGGTCGTCCACCGTGAACGCGTACTCGAGCGTGTCGGGGTCAACCCTCGTGAACCGCTCCACCAGCCGCAGGTCCTTTGTGGAGCCAATGGCACCCATCGGGTTGGACGTCGTCCAGCGCCGCTCATCGAGGAAATTCGCCGACTCGACCACAAGTGTGTCTCCCTCCCAGTGGCCCCGCGCATCCCCCGACCACTGGAGGAGGGCGTCTCCCAGGCGGGGTCGCCCGTCGAGCGGGACCACCCGAACGGTGTGCACCATTTCCGTGAGCAGCACGACGTGGTCTGGGGTCTGCAGGAGCAGCAGATTCTGGTTGTAGGCGGCCGGGACGATCGGTGGGCCGGCGTTCAGTCCCAGGATGCAGCGGTCGCCGGCATCCAGGTCCAGATAGGAATCGAACGGGTACTCCTGCTCGCCCCGCTGCCGTCCAGTTACTGTCAAGGCCGGGAGCCGTCCGTTCGAGGGAACGATGATCAGCGACGTGCGCCGGGTGCCCACCGTGCGGGTGCCGGTATCGAGCCAGAAGTTGTTGTAGAACCCCGGTGTCCCGTCCCCCCGGCGGTCTACGTTGCCCCCCGTGGATGTGCGCTCCGCCCCGCGATTCAGTAGACGCAGATTTCGATCAACCACGTCGCGCTCAAGGGTGGCGGCCTCTTCCGCGGTCAGAAACGCCCGGTCGCCCAGCGCTTCAGGTCGTTCGAGCGGTGTGATCGTGCGGAAGTCCCAGATGCCCTGCAGATCGGGGTCTCCCCAACGTGTGCGAGGGGCGTCGGTCAATTGCGCCATGGATAGGGCCGGCACCGTGAGCAGCACGACAGCGAGTGTTGTGTATCTCATCGCCACACCTCTCTCTCGACCTCTCGGCAGGGACATCCCTCTGACGTGTCGCGATTATATGCACCTGACGGGTGGTTCAGCTCACGAACGTGATCATCGACGAAGCGGATCCTGGGGCGGCGGGCGATTCAACGGGGACGGGGTGAGTCACGCGGGTGCGCGGTGGGGACGAGCAGGGTGGCCCCAGTGGCGGGTCGCGGTTTACTGCCAGTCCGGTGGCGGGGTGATCATCTCGGCTGGAGTAGCCCCGGGGTCGGGTCGGCCGCTGCCTTCGAGTCGGCTGACCGCCCGGATGGTCATGTCCTGGTCGCAGAGTATCTGGCACGACAGACGCACGCCGGTCAGGCCCCTAGCCTCAAGCCGAGATTTTTCCGCGGCTGTTATCTTCGTCGGTTCTCCGTCGATGAACTCCACGCGGCACGTTGTACATCGTGCGTTGCCACCGCAGGCATGTAAGACATCGACTTTGGCATCCTGCTCGATTGCCAGCACAAGTCTTTTATCATCAGGAACATCGAAGGTCCCATATCCTTCCACGATCAGTTTGGACATACCGGCATTGTACGGCATGACCGACGAGCGTAGCGCAGAGCGGCGGGCGGTTCAACGGGGACGGCTCGGGTGCACCGCGACGGGGAAAGTGCTGGGGTTAGCCCGTCGAGTCCCTACGCATCACGCCCGGTGGCTTCGGAATGTTCAACTCGATGGTGAGTGGCGTCTCCGGTTCCGGCACGTCCCGAAGGTTCGGACGCCCGTAGGCGTACGCCATCAATGCCGTTAGAACCGATGGATGGAGTTTCCCCGCCCGTGCATCAGCCAGTAAGCGGGCTTGCACCTGTGGGTCTTCCACGATGTCCGTGGCCCACTCCCGCACGGCACGCCTGGTCTTGTTGCATGACCCCTTGGGTCGTCCGAGCGGGTTTCCTGATTGGCCGGGTTGGAACGGTATTGTTTTTGGATGTTGTTTACAGCGCAGCCGGACCGCGTTCAGGCCGCTATCAATAGCGACTAGTTGATTCCAATACCGACAGGGAGTATCAACGGCCGGGTGTAGCGGGTCACAATATTGAAGAATTCTAGCTTTAGGCCGTCAGTTGGGTAGCTTTCCGCAGCGTATCCATCTCTTTCAGCCAGCCCAGTACCTGGTTCCAACTCGGAACGCTTAGGGACGCCACTTTCCTCGCGATGTCCGAGCATCCTCATTTTGTAACCCGTTACAAAAGTAGCAGTTCAACGGGAACGCCTTCTTGGATTGATTTGTTACATATTCGTCTTCATCGATACTTCTAGGGCTTGGATTTATTGCCATGCACTGCCTCGTTACACTTCATCGTTACGAGTACCTCGCTGAGATCAGGCAAGGTCGAAGCGATCAAGATTCATCACCCTGTCCCACGCAGCCACAAAGTCACGCACGAACGCCTGCTGCGAGTCGTCACATGCATAGACTTCAGCGATGGCTCGGAGCTGGGAGTTCGAACCGAAGACGAGGTCGACGGCGGTGCCGGTCCACTTGAGCTCGCCCGTCCCCTGATCGCGTCCCTCGAACACGTGCTCGGATGTGGAGGATGCCTGCCACTTAGTGTTCATGTCGAGCAGGTTCACAAAGAAATCATTGGTCAACATCTCAGGCCGCTTGGTGAAGACGCCGAGTTCGGACTGCCAGGCGTTTGCATTCAGGACGCGCATGCCGCCGACGAGAACCGTCATCTCAGGAGCGGTCAGCGTCAGCATGTGCGCCCGATCCACCAGCAGCTCCTCCGCCGATCTTTGGTGTCCAACTCCGAGGTAGTTGCGAAACCCGTCTGCGGTGGGTTCGAGCACGGCAAATGAGTCCACGTCGGTTTGCTCAAGCGACGCGTCCGTGCGCCCCGGCGAGAAGGGAACCTGCACGTTGTGCCCGGCGTTCTTCGCAGCTTCCTCGACGGCTGCGCACCCAGCTAGAACGATCACGTCAGCGAGCGAGACCATCTTCCCGTTCGACTGCGAGCTGTTGAATTCCGTTTGGATCTCATCCAGTGTCTGCAGCACCTTCCCCAGTTCGGCCGGGTTGTTCACTTCCCAATCCTTCTGCGGCGCGAGGTTAATGCGCGCCCCATTCGCCCCACCGCGTTTGTCGGTGCCACGGAACGTTGCTGCCGATGCCCAGGCGGTCGAGACCAGTTGCGAAATAGACAGCCCTGATCCGACTATCTTGCCTTTGAGGTCAGCGATATCTTGCTCTCCAATCAATTCATGAGTGACGCCGGGGACGGGGTCTTGCCACAACTGCGCCTCCGCAGGAACCAACGGGCCGAGACACCGCTTGCGAGGCCCCATGTCGCGGTGCGTCAGCTTGTACCACGCCTTGGCGAAGGCATCTGCAAACTCCTCCGGGTTCTCGTGGAACCGCTTCGAAATCGGCGCATAGATCGGGTCCATTTTCAGTGCGAGATCCGTTGTGAACATCATGGGAGCGTGCTTCTTCGAGGGATCGTGAGCATCCGGCACGGTGCCCTCTGCAGATGCATTTGTGGGAGTCCACTGTGTCGCACCGGCAGGACTCTTCACCTGCTCCCATTCGTAGCCGAAAAGGTTGTCGAAGTAATTGTTGTCCCACTTCACTGGGCTGGTTGTCCAGGCGCCCTCCAAGCCGCTGCTGATCGCATCGCCGGCTTTGCCGCTGCCAAAGCTGTTCTTCCAGCCTAGGCCTTGCTCCTCTAGGCTGGCACCCTCTGGTTCGGGACCGACGTACTGGTCCGCATCGGCAGAACCATGTGCTTTACCAAACGTGTGTCCCCCAGCAATGAGCGCAACCGTCTCCTCGTCATTCATCGCCATGCGGCCGAACGTTTCTCGAATGTCCCTTGCTGCACTGAGCGGATCTGGGTTACCGTTCGGTCCCTCCGGATTCACGTAGATCAGGCCCATTTGAACGTTGCCGAGAGGCTCCTCGAGTTCCCTGTCACCGCTGTAGCGCTTGTCTGCAAGCCACGTGTCCTCAGGCCCCCAGTAAATGTCCTCTTCGGGCTCCCAAACGTCCTCGCGCCCGCCAGCGAAACCGAGCGTCTTGAATCCCATCGACTCCAGGGCACAGTTGCCGGCAAATATCATCAGGTCGGCCCACGAGATTTTCAGGCCGTACTTCTGCTTAATCGGCCAGAGCAACAAGCGCGCCTTGTCGAGGTTCACGTTGTCGGGCCAACTGTTGAGGGGCGCAAAGCGTAGTGTGCCGGAGGATGCGCCGCCGCGGCCGTCACCGATGCGGTACGTGCCTGCACTGTGCCACGCCATCCGAATGAAGAGCGGGCCATAGTGACCGTAGTCGGCCGGCCACCAGTCTTTCGACGTCGTCATCAACCCATCGATGTCCTTCTTCAGTGCATCCAGGTCAAGTTTCTCGAACTCCTCAGCGTATTTGAAATCCTTACCCATAGGATCTGACAGGGAAGAATTCTGGTGGAGAATCTTAAGGTTCAACTGATTCGGCCACCAGTGTTGGTTCGACATGGTCCCAACCGCCGTGTGTCTGTGAGGCCCGCCCAACGCCGGGCACTTGCTTTCGCTCTCCATGTTCTCTCCAATCGTGTTCTGCATTTTCTCCAATCTGTGGAGTCGGCTTCTCGCCGCCTCTAGTTCAGCTTCTACCTCTACTCGCACCATCGGCAGCTCCTCGTCGTGTCCGGCTCGAGGGTACGGTGAGGAACCTACCCTAGCGCAGAGCGGCGGTCGATTCAACGGGGACGGGGGTTACAGCTCGTGTCTACAGGCCGGGGCCAGTTCAGGCAGCAACCTGCGCTTTTCCTTGGAGTTTTGGCGTCCACATAAGTGCGATTCCCCTTGGGGACGCCACCCACAGCACGTCGCCCGTCTCCCGCGGCCTCGGGGGCGACCCTACGATAGGCGCGGGGCGAGTTGCGCTGGCCGGAACCTGACGATACAGTGCGAGGCATTCACCGGGATTCCGGCACGACCGGCACTACAGACATGTCGACCCGCCTCCTCAAGCTCATTGCGCCGGCGGCCGTGTTCCTTGGGGCGGCCGTGTCGTCGCCCGCGCAGCCAGCGCCGACCGCCGACCAGGCGGAGTTCTTCGAGACCACGATCCGGCCGCTGCTGGCCGACAACTGCTTCCAGTGCCACGACTCTCGCACCACGACCCCGTCGGGTGGCCTGCGGCTCGACAGCCGTGACGGGTTGCTCGCCGGTGGCGACACCGGACCGGCGATGGTGCCGGGCGACGCCGCGGCCAGCGCGCTCGTGCGGCGGGTGCTGGGACGGCCGGCGCTGATGCCGCCCACTGGTGCGCTCGCCGAGGGTCAGATTGCCGCGCTGGCGGAGTGGGTCGAGATGGGGGCGCCGTGGCCGGCTGGAGCACGCGCAGCGGCGGACCCTCCAGACCCGTCGGAGCCGTTCGACCTGGACCGTCGGCGGCGCGAGCACTGGGCCTGGCAGCCGGTCCGCCCGGTGGCGCCGCCGGCCGTTTCTGACCCCACCTGGTCCGCCCGGCCGGTCGACCGCTTCATCAGGGCGCGCCTCGACAGCGAAGGGCTCGTACCGGCCGGTCCGGCTGACCGGCTGACGCTCATCCGCCGGCTGTCGTTCGACCTGCGCGGCCTCCCGCCGACCCTGGCCGAGGTCGCGCGGTTCGTCGGCGACCGTTCGCCGGACGCCTACCAGGCGCTGGTCGACCGCTATCTGGCCTCGCCCCGGTTCGGCGAGCGCTGGGCCCGGCACTGGATGGACCTGGTGCGCTACAGCGAGTCGCATGGCAGCGAGGGCGACCCGGACATCCCGGAGGCGTGGCGGTATCGCGACTACCTTATCCGGGCGTTCAACGCCGACGTGCCCTATGACCAGCTCGTGCGGGAGCACCTAGCCGGCGACCTGCTGGGGGAGCCACGGCTCAACCGCACCGACGGGCTGAACGAGTCGATCATCGGCACCGCTCACTTCCGGCTGGTGGAGCACGGCTACCAGCCGGTCGACCCGTGGGAAGACCGGGTGAAGTGGACCGACAACCAGGTGGACGTGGTGTCGAAGGCGTTCATGGGTCTGACCGTCTCCTGCGCCCGGTGTCACGACCACAAGTTCGACGCCATCAGCCAGGCGGACTACTACTCGCTGTTCGGAACGTTGTACGGCGCCCGGCCGACCCAGCGCGCCATTGACGCCCCGGCCCGGCTCGAGACCAACAGGACGGCGCTGGCCGAGGCCAAGGGGGCCATCCGCCGCCGGCTGGCTGAGACCTGGCTCGGGGCGGCAGCGGAGATACCGGCGCGGCTGCTCGAGCGGGCCGAGACGTCGGGAGCCCCCGATGGTGACACCGACCCCACGGCGCCGGCAGAGACGCTCGATCCGACCGGTCCGGACGGTTCGGTCCTGTCCGTCTGGCGCGAGCTCGCCGACGTCGAGCCGGCCCGGTTTCCACAGAGGTGGGCGTCGCTTCGAGCGCGGTGGGAGGACGAGATCGCCGACCGCGAGCGCTTCAACGCCGAGCACTTCGAGACCGCGTGGGACCTCAGCGGACCCGACTACGCGAGCACCGTCGGGCATGGCACCGGACGCACCCAGGCACCGTCGGCGCCCGGTGAGTTCGTCGTCCAGCGGCAGGGCGACCGCGTGCTGACCGGGATCTACCCGGGTGGCGCCTACACCCACCTGCTGAGCGACAAGCATCCCGGGGTCATCCAGACTCCGCGCTTCACGATCGACAACGACTTCATCAGCCTACGGCTGCTGGGGAGCAATCTCAGTTTTGCGGTGCTCGTCATCGAGAACTACGCGGTGCCGCGCGGTGGCATCTACCACCTGCGGTACAGCCCCAAGCGCGACCGGATGCGGTGGGCGCAGTGGGACACCAGCTTCTGGAAGGGGTTCTCCGCCTACATCGAGTTCGCCACCCAGGACGACGTCACGCAGTTCACGTTCGACCCCGAGGATGGCGCCCTGCCCAACCGGCCGACCCGCCGCCGCGACGGGCGGTCGTCGATCGGTGTCAGCCAGGTGCTATTCCACGACAAGGACGAGACGCCGCGCGATACGGTGGTGCCGTTGCTGCATTTGCTGGATGCCACCACGGCCGAGCCGCCGACGACGACCGACGAGCTCGCCGCCGCGGTGGCCGGCGCGCTGAGTGACGTGGTGACGGTCTGGCGAGACGGTCCGCTCACCGAGCGACAGGCGGCGTTCCTCGACGAGGCGGTGCGCGCCGATCTGTTGCCGCGCGCGCTTGAAGATCTCGAGTCGTTGCGAGGGCCGGTCGCGGCGTATCGACGGCTCGAGCGAGGCGTGCCGGTGGCACGACGGGCGCCTGGGGTGGTGGAAGAGGCGGCGCCGGACCATCCATTGCTGGTCCGAGGGCACCACAAGAATCTGGGCGAGCCGGTGCCGCGCGGCTTTCTGCACGCGCTCGACCCCAGCCCTTATCCGGATCCGGGCCAGGTCCGATTGCGGCTCGCCGAGGCGGTCACCGACCCGGAGAATCCGCTCACCGCGCGTGTCGCCGTCAACCGCGTGTGGCGGCATCTGTTCGGCTACGGGCTGGTCAGGACCGTAGACAACTTCGGGCGACTCGGCGATCCGCCGTCACATCCCGGGCTGCTCGACACGCTGGCGGCCGGGTTCGTCCAGGATGGCTACTCCGTGAAGCGGCTCGTGCGGCGGCTGGTCCAGACCGAGACCTACGGGATGAGCAGCGAGGCGTCGGAGGACACCATCGTACGCGACCCCGACAACCGGTTGCTGCAGCATGCCAACCTGCGCCGGTTGGATGCCGAGGCGATCCGCGATTCGATGCTCTCGGTCTCCGGCAGGCTCGACCCCGCGATGTACGGCCCGTCGGTGCCGGTGCACTATGCCGCCCGCCACGGCGTCACCGAGGGCGACCCGGACAACGGGCCGGTCGACGGCGACGGCCGCCGCAGCATCTATCAGGAGATCCGGCGTAACGCCTACAACCCCTTCTTGCAGGTGTTCGACCAGCCGAAGCCAGCCTCCACCCGCGGCCAGCGTGACTCCACCAACGTGCCGGCCCAGTCGCTCACACTCCTCAACAGCCCGTTCGTGATCGGCCAGGCGGCCGAGTGGGGACGCCGGCTGGCCGAGGGGGAGGCGGGCACCGTCGGAGGGCGGCTCGACCACATGTATCTCAAGGCGTTCGCACGCCGTCCGACCGACATCGAGCGTGCCCGGATGGTCGAGTACCTGAACGGGGCGGCGGCCGGGCGCGGCACGTCGACCGATCTGCTGCTCTACGACGCGCAGGTCTGGCAGGACGTCGCCCACAGCCTGTTCAATCTGAAGGAGTATCTGTTCATCCGGTAGGACCGCGCATGTGCTTCGACCCCCGGCATCATCACGACCACCCCGCCCCGTGTCCGTTCCAGACGCGGCGCGAGATGCTGCGCCGGACGTCGACCGGCTTCGGCTTCCTCGCGCTGTCGGCTCTGATGGCGGACCGGGCCTACGGAGGACTCGCGCAGGATCCGTCCGAGGGGCCACTGGCGGCGAAGCCGCCGCATTTCACACCGAAGGTCAAGAACGTCATCTTCTGCTACATGTCGGGCGGTCTCTCACATATCGACTCGTTCGACCCCAAGCCGCGGCTCGCGGCCGAGGCGGGCGAACCGATGCCGTTCCAGACCGAGCGGACGATGTTCAACCAGGACGGCAACATCCTACCGAGCCCCTGGGGTTTCACCCGCTACGGTCAGAGCGGCATTCCGGTGAGCGCGCTCTTTCCCTACATCGGCGGCGTGGCCGACGAGCTGACCGTCATCCGGTCGATGACGGCACCGTTCATGGAGCATGCGCAGGCGAACTTCTACTTCCACGCGGGCATGCCGTTCAACGGGTTCCCGAGCATGGGCGCCTGGGTGACCTACGGGCTTGGCAGCGAGAACCAGAACCTGCCGGGGTTCGTGGTGCTCGGCAGCGGTGGCATCCCGCTGGGCGGGGTAAACGTATTCGGCAACGGGTTTCTCCCGGCGGTCCATCAGGGGTCGTTCATCTATCCGGAGAACGCCGAGCCGCTGAACAACGTGCAGCCGCGGGAGACCGACGCCCGGCAGCGCGACCGGCTGGGACTCATCGGCGACCTGGATGAGGCGTTTGTCGATCGGATCGGCGGCGACCCGCAGGTAGAAGCTGCGATCGACAACTATGAGATCGCCTACCGGATGCAGACGGCGGTACCCGAGCTGGTCGACCTGTCGGAGGAGACCGAGGCGACAAGGCAGCTCTACGGGATGGATTCGGCGAACGCCTCCACCGCCGCCTATGGACGGCAGTGTCTCGTGGCGCGCCGGCTGGTCGAGCGAGGCGTCCGATTCGTCGAGCTGACCATGGTGGGCACCGACGGCATGGGGCAGGCGGCCAACCCCTGGGACCAGCACACCAAGCTCGTCGAGGGTCATGCCGCCAACGCGCTGACCGTCGACCAGCCGGTGGCCGGGCTGGTCAGGGACCTGAAGGCACGTGGCCTCCTCGATGAGACCCTGGTCATCTTCTCCGGCGAGTTCGGCCGGACTCCGTTCGTGCAGGGCACCAACGGGCGCGACCACAACCCCTATGGCTTCAGTCTGTGGCTGGCCGGAGGCGGGGTCAAGCCGGGGTTCATCTACGGCCAGACCGACGAGTATGGCTATCGCGTCATCGAGAACGCCCACACCGTGCGTGACCTCCACGCCACCGTGCTGACGCTCCTCGGGCTCGACTACCGCGGGCTGACCTACCGCTTCGGCGGCCGCGACTTCCGCCTGGCCGACGTCGACGGCCACCCGATCCGGGGGATTCTGGCGTAGCGCCCTCCGTCCGTTGGACCCATTGGCGCTGGCCGTCAGTGCGCAAACGGCTCGAGCGCTGGCGTTGCGCCCGGACGCAGCGGCGTTCGTGCCGTGTTCAACACCATCGCAATCAGTGTGTAATAGCCGCTGAGCCCCACCATGTCGACGATCCCCTGCTCGCCGAACTCGGCGCGCGCTCTGGCGTAGGTGGCGTCGCTCACTCTCCCGTCCCGGTGCAGCGCGGTGCAAAAGTCGTACAGGGCTTCCTCGTCACCGGCCATCCCGTCCGGGCGCCTCCCGTCAGCGACGGCCGCCGCGATATCGGGACTCAAACCGCCCTCTAACGCCAGACGATGGTGCGCGGCCCATTCGTAATTCTGCGTCCACTCGCGTGCGGTAATCAGGATGACGAGCTCGGACAAGCGCGGCGGCAACGAGCTATTGAACCGCAGGTAGTCGCTCACGCCCCGCAACCGGTTGAGGAGCTCCGGGCTACGCAGGATCACGGCCCACGGACCTCCGGGCTCGCCACGCGCGGCCCTGAACTCCTCCACCGCCTCCTTCTGCGCCTCCGTCATCTCCTCGTCTGGAATGGGTGGCATCCTGTCTTGGGCCTGTGCACTCATCGAGAAGAGTGAAACGAGCACGACGAGCCGGGCGACGCGCCGGATTCGATCCCTGCGTTCGTAATGCGTACATCTCGGCATCGGAACGATCCCTCCAATCACGGACGTGTGTTCGGTCGCTGGTTCGATCCCAGCGCGGCCCACCGGCTAATCGCGGCAGTCACGTGACATGACGTAGTCTGGCGCTAACGACGGTCGAAAACCGGTGGAGCTTGGGGAATGGCCATTCCGTCGTGCCGCGGCTCGGAGGCACCGAAGTGGACACCGTCGAGGGTGCCCTGAACAGCCTGTCCATACCCAAACCCGCCGGTCCTCGCCGGCCGCACCTCGGGCTCATGGCCACGCGCGGCCAATTGCTCTCGCACTTCCGGCGGGATTAGTGCCTCGACGCGAACGTCGCATCCCGAGAACGAGCCCTTGGTGAACCGGCCTGCCTCCAAGGCCTCCTGGATATTGAAGCCGTAGTCGGCGATGTTGGCCACGAACTGCGCGTGGGCCTGAGCCTGGTTCCAGCCACCCATAATGCCGAACCCGATCTGGACGCCGTTCTTTTCCATGAAGGCCGGAATGATCGTGTGCAGCGGACGCTTCCGAGGTTCGAGCGTGTTGGGGTGCCCTTCTTCGAGCGTGAACAGCGCGCCGCGGTTGTGCAGCATGAACCCCGTGCCGGGCGGGACCAGACCGGATCCGAAGCCGCTGTAGTTGCTCTGGATCAAAGACACGATGTTTCCGTCCTGGTCGATCACTGACAGGTAGATCGTGTCGTTGCCCTCGGAGTCCGTGATCCCCCCGAAGTGCGACGGCTCGACCTCGCATGCGGCCTGTCCGGGATTGATCAGCTTGGCGCGCTCGGCCGCGTGCGCCTTGCTCAGCATTTGCTCGACCGGGATCTGGGAAAACGCGGGGTCGCCCACGTAGCGCAGCATGTCCGCGTAGGCCAGCTTCTTGGCCTCGATCATCGCGTGAAGCGCCTCCGCGCTGTGGAAGCCGTACTCACCTAGCGGGAACTGCTCCATGAGATTCAGCATCATGAGCGCGGCAATACCTTGGGTGTTCGGCGGAATCTCGCTCACTGTCCAGCCGCGATACGTGGTCGAGATCGGGGTCACCCATTCGGCGTGGAACTCGCTGAGGTCCTCGGCCGCGAACGTGCCGCCTTGTTCACGCGAGATCTGCACGATCGCCTGGGCAGTTTGTCCCGTGTAGTACCCGTCGCGGCCACGCTCGGCGATGCGCCTGAGCGAGGCGCCGAGATCCGGGTTGCGGAAGAGCTCACCCGCGGCGGGCGCGAGATCGCCAATCAAGAAGGTGGCCCTTGCATTCGGGTGCTCCGAAAGCCACGGGGCCGCTCGACCCCAACTACCGGCAATGACCGGTGAGAGCGGGAAGCCGTTCTCCGCATAGAAGATCGCGGGTGCCAGTAGCTCGGAAAACCGCAGCGTGCCAAAGCGCTCACGCAAGGCGTCCCATCCCGCGACCACCCCTGGCACTGTTACGGAATAGATGCCACGCTGGGGCATCTCGTCGAACCCCTTCGACCGGAGCAACTCGACCGTGCGCCCAGCCGGTGTCCAGCCACTGGCGTTCAGACCGTGGAGCTCGCCGGTCCTCGCCTCGTAGACCAGCGCGAACAAGTCGCCGCCGATACCGTTGCCGGTCGGTTCCATCAAACCAATCGCCGCGTTGACTGCGATCGCCGCGTCGGCGGCGTTGCCCCCACGTTCGAGAACCTGCACACCCGCGCGGGCGGCCAACGGCTGACTCGCCGCGACGATGCCATAGGTCGTGGCGACCACCGAGCGACCGACGACGGGTCGTCGCGACTCCGACGGGTCAGTCTGCGCCGACACCCCAAACGCAAGCGCTGCGACGACGATGGCGGACAGCAAAGCGAAATGGAGTCTCATGGTCATCACCCCGGCGAAAGACACGTTAACCGCTGATCGAAACCGTTCGACCCACCAACTCGGTGAACGTGCAGGCACGTTAAACACTCGGCGTCCGTATTGCAACACTGGAACCCAGAACAACTACCGGCGTGAGGACCCGAATTCCCTCCCAGGGAAGTCGTCTCGCCCGGCGAGACGATTGAGAAGTTCTCCGGTGTGTCTGGCCACGACAACCCCTACCGCGGCAGGGTCAGCGGCACGCCGGTGTCCTCGCCGTCCCGCACCGCGAACCGGCCGTTCACCAGGACGTGCACCGTGCCCTCCACGAACTGATGGGGGTTCTCGAAGGTCGCGAGGTCGCGAGGTCGCGAATGCGAGCGCACCAGACAGGAAGATGCACTAAGGTCTCAACCACCGCTGCAACATCCGCACAATGATCGACCAGCGGATGCCACTCGGATGGAGCTCCTTCATTTCCTTTAACGTACTTGCCCCAGAATGTGGTCGCGTCTCCACGCACTCGGGTCCGCTCCTCTAATTCGGCTGCAATTGCAATTCCAGTTCGCTCTTACACCGTCGCACAAACAGGCGCACGTATCACATAACCATCGGCGAGTACCTTGGCGATCTGTCTCGTCTTGTTCAAGGACATACTAACCGAGAGGCTCTAACGTGCCGCGGCGCGGCGGGCGGTTCAACGGCGCCGAGGGTTAGTCACGCGGGTGCGCGGCGTCCCCTCATTGAGGAAGGGGTGCCGGAAGGGGGCTTTAGGGCAGAGACATCTGGGGAGGAGGGGTTAATCTAAGGGTCCAATATCCGAAGCGCCTTACTTGGAATATCTGATTCGATAACGTAGGAGAGGTGGTCCCCATCCTTCAGACAGCTCAGCGGCCAAATTAAGGTGAAGTCCGGGTTCATAGATCAGGCCGCCTCGTGCTGTGATGAGGTGGGGCAGAGCCCCGGTCTCGGAGCAGCCCCCACATTGTACGCCTCGTCTGGCGTTTGGTCCCCGAGCGACGAGTGCGGTCGCCGCTTGTTATAGAACTCGATCCACCAGCCGATGCCGGCGCGGGCGTCGGAGCCCGTGGCGTACTCCGCCAGGGAGACCTGCTCATATTTGAGCGAGCGCCACAGCCGCTCGATGAAGACGTTCTCCATCCAGCGGCCCTTGCCGTCCATCGAGATTTGGATCCCGGCGTTCTTGAGCCCGTCGATGAAGGCCAGGCTTGTGAATTGGCTCCCCTGGTCGGTGTTGAAAATCTCGGGGGGCCCGTCGCGGTCGAGTGCCTCGGCCAAGGCGTCAACACAGAAGCTCGACTCGAGCGTGTTCGCCAGCCGCCAGGCCAAGCCCTTCCGGCTCGCCCAATCCATGACCGCGACCAGAGAGAGAAAGCCGCGCGTCAGCGGGATGTACGTCACGTCCGAGCACCCCACGTGATTCGGCCGCGTGATCGCCAGGTCGCGAAGCAGGTACGGGTAGATCCGGTGCTCCGGGTGCGGCTCAGACGTCCTGGACCGTTGGAAGATCGCCTGCAGGCCCAAGAGCCGCATCAAACGCCGGACGCGCTTACGGCTGACCCGGGTGCCCTGGCGGAGCAGCCAGCGCGTCATCTGCCGCGAGCCGTAAAACGGCGTCTCCAGAAACTGCTCGTCGATCCGCCTCAGTAGCTGCAGATTCAACGGGCTCTCGCCCGTGCCTTCATAGTAGAACGACGAGCGGGCGATCGATACCAGGCGACACTGACGTGTGATGCTGAGCGCGACGTGGTCGGGATCCACCATCGTGACCCTCCGGCCGTGGCTCAACGGCCGAAGGCCTTCGACAAAAAATCCCGTTCGATCACCAGCTCGCCCACCTTCGCTCGCAACTCCTTGATCTCGGCCTCTCGAGAGGCCTCCTGGTGCTCGGGCTTACCTGCGAAACTCACCAGCACCTGTTCGCGGGCCTGCTTCTTCCAGTTGGCGATCAGATTCGGGTGGACGTCGTACCGAGCGACCAGCGCAGCCATCGTCGCCTCTTCGCGGAGAGCCTCCAGCGCGACTTTCGCCTTCAGCTCAGCCGGGTAGCTTCGTCTCTTTCGTGGCATTCCAGATTCCTCCTGTCGGATCTGGACTCCACCTTAGCAAGCTGTCCGAATTTCGGGGACCACCTCTAGGTGCGCCCCCCGAAGGTCGCCCCCCACGGGATACCACCATCGGCTAGTGACTCCGTAAAGAACGTTACTGTCTCGGTCTCCAGGTCAAACTCGACCTTGGTCGTTCGCGAACCGCCGGTACGGGGTACAGATGGACGATAAATCCCCTCCTTGACAGGCGACTGAAGCAGTGTTTCCAAAAACCGTTGAAATGCATCCAAGGGAACTACAACATCCGCATCCCGCGTTAGTACAGGGGGGAGGGACGCATGAGTGTTAATCCTTTTAGAGCTTGCCACGCCTACAAATCCGACTGATTGCAGTTCGAGCGCAACGGACGATTCGAAGAGAGTCCCGCCGCCGATTATGTCAGTGTCGTACACCTCGGACCTGCTCTTCTCAATCTTCATCGCCAGGACGTCTGGCCGCCCAGTAAACCACTCGAGAGCTTGGAACTCGGCGACCGTCTCCTGCTGCGCGTAGAGCGGCGCAATGAACGCCGCGAGGCTGAAAACGACCGTAGCGACGAGGGGTGTATGGTGATTGGTCATATGTGCTCTCCGACGACCACGACGATGTCAGCGTAGACGCCGATCCTACCGCTGGCTAGCAGGCGGTTCAATGCGGGGGGTTAGGGCGCAGCATCTCGGTTGAGCTGCCCGCTGCTCCGCGCATTGAACCCCCTGCCAGCCATGGGCGCTCGAACGCGCCATCGCGCGCTTCGTCGACGCCTACCACCACCGCCGCCTACACGAAGCCCTCGACAACGTCACCCTCTGGGCGGCTTCGTGTGTAGCGCAGCAAGCCTGCTCGCCGCGCTGTAGCATCGACCTATTGGCTAGAACAACCGGATGCCGAAGTCGGCGAAAAGGTAGGGCACGAGCACGCGCGTTCGCCCCAGAGCTTGAAGAAGCTGACCCGTCGGGCTGATCTCGAAGTCATCGACGTTGAACCTCGTGATGCTGACGCGCATCCCTGTTTCGAAAAACAAGAACGAAGGCCGTTGCACGATGCTGAGCTCGATGAACGGATAAACCGTGCCGTCGCTGGCCGTGCCGAGAAACGGCACGTCGGCATTCCGATGTATGTAGGTGTGCCGATACCGGACCGTGCCGTCGTCTGTGAACGCGAACTCGGTCTGGTCGAAGTTGAGAGAGGGCAGACCCCATTCGACGCCGCCGCCAACCTTGACGGCGAACACCTTCACATCGAAGTCACGAAAGACGCTCCCACTGAACATGTGACCCGACTCGGCGCGGCGTAGACCGTCTTTTCGGTAGCCGATCGAGAAGCCGGACAGCTGAAGTAGGGTGTCCCCGAAGTAGCTCTCGAACTCCAGCTTCGCGCTGACTAGGTCGTAGTTCGTGCCGAAGAGGTTCACGTCCCACTGCGTCAGGCTACTGCGCTTGAAAATGTCAGCTTGTCCGTGGGCAATGCCTGTCTGGAGATACGTCCCGGACTTGCGGCGGCCATCCGTTCTCGTGTCCGAAGACTGCGCCCAGACCCCCGCCGGAAGGCTGAGGCACACGACGAGGGCGAGCGTGCCGAACGACGTCGGGTGGTGCCACATCATCGGTCTATGGCCTACCGGTCAGAAGCTCGAAAAGCGGGCTCCTCGCGTAGTGGGGGAACCTCCCCGGATTGCGCATGAGGCTGAAGCCCGTGTCGGGGCCGGTGTCCCCGCCCCACATGATGTACCAGTACACTCGTTCCGCCCTCACCAGGTTGCGGATGCGCGGGTAGTTGTCCCGGACCCAGGACATGTGCAGATCTGGATCTGGGATACCCGACTCGGTGACCCACAGGCGGAACTGGCGGAGCGCTCCCCCGAGTAGTCCGGAGTACTGACCAACATGGTCGAGGTCGTACAAATTGATGGCGATGATCACATGACGTGGATCGAAATCCGTGATCCCGAGATTTACCATTGACTCCAACTCCTCTGGTCCGTGTAAGCCCGAACCGAGGGTGGACTGGGTCAGCAGTGTGGCGCGCCCCGGGTAGCGATTCTGCACGTGGTCGTAGATCTGCCGAAACAGCGTCATGTACTGCTCGATGGTGATCGTTGGTCCCGAGGTCGGAACAATCGTCGTGACCTCGTTGCCGATCTGAAAATGACGTATCTCTGGAAAGGCGGCGAAGATCTGGTCGATCTCTTGCTCGACATTCGCCGAGAAGAGGAATTCGTTGCTGATGAGCCCGAGCAGTTCGATGCCGGTGTCCCTGATGGTGCGGTACGTCGGGTCGGCCGGGCTGAGACTTCGAGAGATCTCGATCCGGGCCCCTCGCAGCCGACCTGCAGACTGCAAGGCAGACACGGCATCGCGATACGCGGCCTGCGCCTCACCGGTCACGTGAATCCCAACGTACGGGGACCATTGGGCGAGCACCTCGCCGGCCAGTCGAGGGTCGGACAGCACATCGCTGGGACTCAGGGGAGAGAGGGTTCGGCCGCTGTCACAGGCCGCACCGGCCGAGAAAAGCAGCCAAACGACAATGATGCTTCGACGCACTCGTGCAACGTTTCCAAAGACCATGCCAGAAATGCTCTTTCGGGAAGTCACCGCGGACACGATAGTACTTTTCGACCGACCCGCCGTGGGCGCTGTCTTCCGGTGTAGTTGTTACAGAGTGAAGGGGCCGATCGCCCCGATCTTCCCGAGAGAGTGTGGTCGACACCCTCAGCCTGGGGGTGCCGAGGGTTCGGGGGCCAGCACTATGCCCTTCCCGAGAGAAGGGTGACACTTCATTCCGGAGACATCGGTAACACTCAGAGACGCTGATAGGATCAGCGTACTGGCCAGAGGCATGGTGGTCCAGGCTGGGGTTTATGGGGAGTTGATGTCTCAGCCAGGCACTTTCTCTGACTTGATTACGCGGCACAACTTGCTTAGGGTCGCACTCTGGGATGGGGAACCCCCTCGCCTTCAGGCGACGCCTTCAGGAGGCTTGCGATACGATGGCCGGCCATGCGCGACTACCGTCGGTCGGCCCATACGATTCATGTGGTGCACTGTCATTTCGTCTTCTGCACGAAGTATCGCAAGCCTGTCCTGCGGGGCGACATCGGCTTGGAGGTCCGCAAGCAGATTCAGAAAATCTGTCGGGGGCGTGACATCGAGATTCTGCAGGGGCACGTCCGGCCGGATCATGTCCACCTGTTGCTGAGCATCCCGCCGCACTTGTCCCCGAGCCGCGTGATGCGGGCGGTCAAAGGCAAGACATCGCACCGATTGCTGATGGACAACCGGCGGTTGAAGAAGACGTTCTGGGGGCATCATCTGTGCGCCCATGGCTATTTCGTGGCGAGCAGCGGCAACGTGACGGACGAGACGATCGCCGAGTACATTCGGTTGCAAGGGGACGACCCGTCGGCCGATGAGCGTTTTCAGGTATCCGAGTGAGGGTGATGGAGCCATCTATCGTGCGGAGAGCCTTCAGTCGACTTTAGTCGAGGATGACTCCCCCGCCTTCAGGCGGGGGAGTTTGGGCTCAAGAAGATACCGGCGGGTCTTTCGCAGTCCGTGGTGAAAGTACGGTGTCGCACCTGAGGGAGCAGTCGATGTGCGGACGATTGACGGCAATCGGAGTGTCATGCTTCGTCCTGGCCTGGGCCATGCCGGTGGCGGCGCAGTCCTCGGACGCGTGGCGCTTCTGGGGGCAATGGCGCGGGCCGGATGCGACCGGTGTCGCGCGATACGGCAACCCGCCGACCGAGTGGAGCGAGACGAAAAACCTCCGCTGGAAGATGGAGATCCCCGGTCGGGGCTCGGCGTCGCCGATCGTCTGGGGTGACAAGGTCTTCCTGCTCACCGCCGTTCCCCTCGGCGACCCGGTGCCGCAGACCGCGGCAGCGGACGCCGATCAGCCACCGTCGGTCGGCCGGAGCCGCGGTAGCCGGGGCGGTCGCCGTCGGGGCCACGGTCGTGCCGTGCGGGCGATCCGGATGCATCGTTTTGTCGTGATGGCGATCGATCGTGAGAGCGGGGACGTCGTCTGGGAGCGGGTCGCCCGCGAAGCCGTGCCGCACGAGGGCCATCAGGAGCCCAATGGCACCTACGCGTCTGGGTCGGCGGTGACCGACGGCGAGCATCTCTTCGCCTTCTTCGGGTCCTGGGGGCTCTATGCCTACGACATGGACGGCAACCTCCAGTGGGAGGTCGATCTCGGCACGCGTCTCATGCGGAACGCCTTCGGTGAGGGCACGACGCCGGCGTTGCATGGCGACACGCTGGTGGTGACCTGGGACCACATCGGTGGGCAGTCGTTCATCGTGGCGCTCGACAAGCGGACGGGCGAGGAGCGCTGGCGAGCGAACCGGGACGAGATCGACACCTGGGCCACCCCGCTCATTGTCGATCACAAGGGGCGCGCGCAGGTGATCACCACAGCGATGGACCGCGTGTACAGCTACGACCTCGAGACCGGAGAGATCGTCTGGCAGAGCCGGGGCACGACGATGAACGCGATCCCGTCGCCGGTCCACGCCGACGGCATCGTCTACGTGATGAGCGGCTATCGTGGTAACAACCTGCAGGCGATCCGGCTGGCTGATGCCAGTGGTGACATCGCCGCCACCGACGCCATCATCTGGAAGCTCGACCGCGACACGCCGTATGTGCCATCGCCGCTGCTGTATGACGGCGCGCTCTATGTCATCAAGAGCAACGACGGCATCCTGTCCGTCTTCGACTCGCTGACGGGCCAGCCGCACTATCAGCGGCAGCGGCTCCAGGGGGTCCCGAACGTTTTCGCTTCGCCGGTCGGCGCCGCGGGCCGCGTCTACATCGTGGGTCGCGACGGTACGACGCTGGTCATCAGACAGGGCGACGATTACGAGGTGCTCGCCTCGAACACGCTCGATGACGGGTTCGACGCGTCGCCGGCGATCGTGAACGACGACATCTACCTGCGTGGCTACCGGTATCTCTACGCCATCACGGAGAGGTAGCGCACTACCCCGCCGACACCGTGGCGGCGATGAATTGGAGCAAGCAATCAATATCGAAGGGCTTGGTCAGCACCTTCGCGGCGGGCCTCCGCGACGAGGGGGGCGTCGGCACCACCGGTCATGAACACCACCGGGGGCATTGTCAACTTAACCACGTGGCGCGATTCTTCCCGGCAAAGCCGAGTCCAGACCGTCCTTTCAGCAGGCACACGTCACCGCCTCCCTTTCGACGCACGCCCGTGTGCGAAGGAGGCGGTGGTGGACCGACTTCAAGAGAGGCCGCCCCACCCGAAAGAGATTCTGCACCACGCCATGCACCGACGCGAAGCGTTGCAGATGGGCGGCTGACTTGAACCGCCGCATCTGGCGTTCCCGTTGGCGTGTGGGTTGGTGCGAGACTTCGGCGCGGTTGTTCGCATACTGATCCGTGACGGGGACGACCGACGGCATCACGGTCCGAGCGGCCGCCGGGTAGCTTCGCAGTTGGTCGGTGATCCGCCGGCGGGGTACGCGGCCTTGCCCTTTCCACACTTTGCGAAAGAATCGGACGGCCGCCCGCTCCAGAGCCCCCACCGACAGATCGATGAGCGAAAGCGAACCGCTGCAGCGCTGGATGCTGGCTTCGCGTGTCCCTCATCACTGCCCGGCGCCAAACGAACTCGGCGAACTGCGACATCGAAACGGGACTCCCGTGTATCCCCACGGTGGTTTCCACATCGAGATCCAGCCGCTGCAGTTGCGGTGAAAGGTGCGGGCGCTGGCGTTGGGGGTCGCTGCCCCCGGGAAGTAGAGATCGGCCTGCACGACGATCTTCTCACTCAGGATAGTCGAGCGAGGAATCCACAGATTCGGCGGCCAACATCATGCCCTGCTCACCCCCCTCGCCGCCCCGACTCGCTGTCCGTGCGGCGCCCGCCTTCCGGCACACGGCACATCGTTTCCGTCAAGAAAACCCCCAACAGCAGGAGCGGCCGGACGATCGGCTCGAGGGTGGTCGTGGACTGGATGACCGAGCACTGCATGGATCAATCCCAGCCCGCCTCGGAACTACCTAGGCGTCCAGAAGAAGACCTCCCAATCGCGAAGCGGGTCGGGCCCGCCCACGGGCGTGTCCATGGGCATGCCGGTCCTGGCCGACCACTGCTCGAGCATCGGGATGCGCACGTCATCCAGGACCTCGGTGGCGCGCATCGCATACGTCTCGTCACCGAAGCGCAACCATCCGTCGCCGGTTTCGTCCCTCACGCGCTGTGCCCAATACCCTCCGTCCGGACGGGTGGCCGTGATTACCCCCTCGGGCGTGCCTGCGTACGAGAGATAGACGACGAATGGTGGAAACCCGCTCAGCTTCATGATCAGGGGGTCCTCGGCGTCGTTGAGCGGCGTGAAGTCGCTCGGCGCCGGAGTATCGGTCCCGCCGATGATGACACCGGGCGTCCGCGCGAGTCCCTCGTTGCCCAGGTAGGGGGCCGTGAACACCCAGCCTGTCACGCCGACCAGGAGCACCACTCCGATCGCGATTCCTGTGATCCTCCGCTTGTTCATCGCACGTCCTCCGTGTTGGTCCCCGCCCTGCGTCTTGTCTCGCCCATAGGGCGAACAGACCCATTCTAGCGGCCTAATCGTCGAATGCAGCCTTCTCGGAGCAAGCCTGTGCAACAGGCGGACAGGAGGGGCTTTCCGGAGGGGGGAATTCCCACGTATCCACCAAAGGTGGGTCAATCACTTCCCGAATCTCCCGGTAATGCTCGGGGGGCACGGGGACGGCCTGATCTCGGCGTCCCGCCTAGGGACGTAGCAAGCGACCCTGTCGTTCCAGCTCACGCGCCCCGGCGAGAATGCCGTGGAGGCCGTAGTTGCCTTCGTGACACGCGTACTCGAAGATCGGCCCATCCGTGCGCCGTAGGGGCATCATCACCGTGTAGGGCGCGGTGAACACCGTCGGGTCCGTGACGGTGTACTCGTAAGCGACCGTGTCTGGATCGATCCGGGTCAGACGTTCAATTAGGTGTAGGTTCGGGCCGGTCAACGCGCTGTCGCTAAGGAACTGTGTCGTCTCGATGACCAGCGTCTCCCCCTCCCAGTGTCCACGTGACACGCCTTTCAGCTGCGCGAACGGGGGCTTCGTCGTGTCCTCGAGCGGGATGACCCGCGCCTGGTACGCCATTTCGTTCTGAATCACGACGTACTTCGGAGTTTGGAAGATCATCACGTTGTTGTTGTACGCGCCGGACCGCATCGGCGGACCTGCCAAGGAGGTCCCGAGGCAGCGGTCGGTCATGGTGCGGTTCTCGTATGAATCGTAGCGGTGCTCCTCCTGATACGCGCGCCGCTCTTGGCCGGCCAGACGGGCGGCCGCTGTCCGGGGTGGCCGCCGTCCATCAGGCGGGTCGACGATCAGCGATGTCCGCTTGTCCGAGGTCAGCTCGATGCCCCGCTCGTACCAGAACTCGTTGTACGACAGCACGCCGCCCTCGGCACGCGGTTGGTATCCGGCGTTCGGCGCCCCGGTCTCGGGGTCAAAGAGGTCACGGTTCTGACGGATTCTCTCCGACGCCTCGAACGCTGCGGCCTCCTCCGTCGTCAGATTCTCTCGCCCCTGGAACTGGGTGGGCCGCTGTAAGGGCGTCAGGGTACGGAAGGTGAAGATGCCAGAGACATCCGGCTGGCCATCCGGTGTCCGCATCGGCATCCCGTCGCAGGCCTGCGCCATGACCGGCTGGGACGCCAGCGTGAGTACAACCGCCAGAGTGATGAACGCCACGAAGCATTTCTTGAGCATCTCAAACCTCCCATCGGTACCCTCGATCGGTCCCCGGTCGACGTCGACTCTACCGCGGGGGCAGGGCGAAGCTGAGGATCAGATCGCCGCCCCGGCGGCCTCTATCACCGCCACCCGACGCGACCGTCACGAACTGCTCGCCGTCCACCATGTACATCGAAGGCGACGAGAAGACCCCGGCGCCGGTGTTGAACTGCCAGAGCTTCTCGCCAGTTTCGGCATCGAAGGCAAAGAAATAGCCCGCGATATTGCTGCCGGTTCCCACGAATACCACGCCACCGGCTGTCACGACCGACCCGGCCTGCCCATAGCCTTCGAAGATCTGTCGCCACACGAGTTCGCCCGTCGTCGGGTCATAGGCGGAGAAGTAGCCATCCGCCGGCTCGAGGCCGGCGAGCGCCCTCGCGCGACCGGAAGGTCGGTCGATCGCGTTGACATACAACAGGCCGGTTTGCGGGCTATGGGAAATCGGCCCGTAGCTGGCGCCGCCGCCGGCGCGGATGGTGTTCGGCGCATACGGCGTGTACTGTGGCACGAGCACTCGATCACCAAGAACCTCCGGCGGGATATTGATGGGGTAGATCGGTGATACCGGCTCCATGCGCTCGCCGTTGGCCTTGTGGGGAATCGGCTGGGTCGGCCAAGGCTGCTCCCCCTCCGTGGCGGTCTCGGTGGGCACCGACATCTCGATGATCGGATGGACGGGCTCTCCGGTTTCCCGGTTCAGGATATAGAGCCACGCGTTCTTGTTCGCCTGCGCCAGTGCCTTGACCGCTTCGCCGGCGACCTCCATGTCGAAGAGGATCGGCTGCTGGCCATTGTCGAAGTCCCACACGTCGTGGTGAACTTGCTGGTAGTACCACTGCAGCCGACCATTCTCGAGGGACAGGGCAAGGATCGCGTCGGTGAACAGGTTCATGCCGGCCCGCTTGGTGCTGTCGCCGAACGGGTTGCCGACGGCGACGTAGAGCATGCCCAGCTCGGGATCGATGGACGGGGTCTCCCAGATTCCCCCGCCCTCGCGTCCTCCACCAACCCAGGTCGGGCCGGCGATCTCCCACCCCTGGTCGCTTTCGTCCTGCGGAATCGTGTTGAAGTGCCAGATGACTTCACCGGTCTCGGCATCGACCGCCAGGACGTGACCGCCCGGAATGAGACTCTCGCTACGGGTCGAGCCGACGTAGATCACACCGTTGTAGATCTGGGGTGCTGACGTGAACCAGTACCCCATCGAGATTGCCGTTTCGACTTCCGGGTATCGCTGCCTGAGCACGTCCAGAATCGGGCTCGCCTGTCCGTTGTCGCCGAATCCCTCGATCGGCTCACCCGTCGTTGCGTCGAGCGCGAAAATGAACGAGCCGGCGGCGCTGTACACCACGCCATTAGCGTAGGTGACACCGCGGTGCCGAAAGATGTAGCCCTCGCGCCGACTACCGCCGAGCAGCTCCGTCACGTCGTATGTCCACAACAGATGTCCGTCGGCGGCGTTGAGCGCGTAGACGCTGCCGCGAGAGTCGGTGAGGAACATGACGCCGTCGACGACGACGGGTGTTGTCTGGTTACTGACACCATCGATCACGCCATGCTGAAAGAGCCATCGGGGTGTCAGCGTCTGGACGTTGGACCGGTCGATCTGGTCCATCTCGGAATAGCGGCTACCCGCGAGGTCCAGGTTGTGCAACCGCCAGTCCACGTTCTGGGCCAGCGCGGACGTCGTGAGCGCCATCGTGACGGCGACGACCCCGAGACCAACACCCTGGTTCGACATGAAGATCCCCCGTTCGTAAGTGGTTGCCGGTGGAGCTGAGTATCGGTGGCCTTCTGAGAAACCCTACGAATAGATCATGAACTCCACGAGGTTACCGTCCGGATCGCGGATGTACCGGCTCGTACCGCTCACGCTCCCACCAGCTCGACCTCCCTGTCGCTCAACCGGCCCGAGCGACACCTGTGCGCCGGCCCGATCGAGGATCTCGGTCAGTGACGCTGGCGATCCTTCCCACACGACGCAGAAATCTCCGCACGGTGGGCGTGCCTCTGGTGCGCGATTGGTGAACGACGGGTCCTGCCAGTGCGCCGGCCGGTGAAAGTTGATCTTTTGGTCGCCAAAGTGCACCGAGCAGATGCACGGACCCTCGGTGACCGCCAAGCCCAGCGATCGATAGAACGTCAGCATCGCATCCGTGTTCCGGAGGGGAAGGGACACGTGGTCGAAGCTTCGGATGCCGGGGGGCCGTTCCGCGTGTTGGCGACTATCAGGACCACCCAGTTGGCGTGAGTCAGCCATGCCCCTCCTCGGGCTACTAGCCCTCGAGTTCATCGACGATGACCTGGATGTTGCGTCCCCACCCGAGTTCGCCCTGTCTGGATAGGGCCCGGTCGAGGTGTTGGTTCAGGCCTACTTCGAGTTCTGCTGCGCGGCCTCGGCCGCCTGCCGTTCGAGGTTGCGGTTGATCTCGAGGATGTGGCGGATGTCGTAATTGCCCTCGTGGCAGCCGTACTCGAACATCGGCCCCTCGGTTCTGATCATCGGCACCTCGCCGCTCCACGAGCGGGTCCAAGTGGTCGGGTCGTCGATCGTGAACTCGTAGCGGATCGTGTCGGCCGCGACGCGCGTGAAGCGTTCCACCACGTGCCGGAACCCTCTGGACCCGCGGTAGCTTCGTCGCTCGACGAAGTTCTTCGTCTCGACGACCAGCGTGTCCCCGTCCCAGTAGCCACGTGAGTCGCCGATGAACTGGCGAATCCTGTCCGGAAGATGCAGGCGCCCATCGAGCAGGATGATACGCGGCGCGTTGGCGGCCAACTCGGTGAACAAGACAACGTAATCCGGCGTCTGGAAGATCTGATGAATATCGTTGTAGGCCGGTGGCAGGATCGGCGGGCCCTCGTGTGTCCACACGATGCAGCGCTCCATCAGGGGCCGCGTCTCGTAGCTGTCAAAGGCACTTGGATGCCGACGCGCTGTCTCCTCGGCGGCCACTCGCGCTGCGGCCTTGGGCGTCAGCGGCGGCATCCTCCCGTCCGGCGGATCCGTGATCAGTGACGTGCGTCGGCTCGACAGGCCCTTTGGCACGCGTGTGCGCAGCCAGATCGCATTGTCGTAGTGGATATTCTCTTGAGTCTGACGAAGCCGCTTCTCTCTCGCCCCTGCGTCCTCGAGATTGATGGCGCTCCCCGCCACCGGATCGACCCCCTCGGAGGTGAACTGCTGCTGTAGCGCCGCCGTTTCCTCTTCGGTGAAGAACTCCTTCACGGCCAGGTGCTCGGGTCGTTCAAGGGGGGTGAAGGTTTGGGTCGTCCAGTAGCCCTGGAGGTCGGGTCGCCCGTCTGGGGTGCGAGGCAGTGTCCACGTCGCCACCCCATCAGCGTCGCTCTGGTCCTGATTCTGTCCGGCGGCGGGGACCGGCGCCAGACACCCGATCGCGATAACCGTCACCAAGGCTGTAAGAGTAGCGTGGCTCATTAGACCCTCCCTCACCGCACGTCCGCCGGTGAGCGGATGCGCCCATGATCGCTCACGATGGGCCCTTTTTCAAATCCGTACCGCAGATTCGGACGGCGCGCTGTAGCGGTAATTCTGTGTAGACGCTGTAGCGGCTGACCGCTTGAGCATAGAATGACCCAACAGCTCAAGCGTCTGGTTGGATGCTGTGCATAATTCCCCGCTCGCGTCTTGCGAGACCCGCAACTGAGGTCAAGAGTGCGATCTGTAAACGGTCAGCGGAATGGTCCGATTGCGATCGGCTTCTCGTTCTGGCCAGCCCGCAAGGCTACGGTAGTATGTCGCAAAGCTTGCCGGTTGATCGGATCGTTCTGAGGCTGCGCCCGATAGTTCGGTCATCCTGTCATACGGCGCGCCCAGCGGAGGCCAGCCACCACAGACTAGAGCCGTTAGGCGATCCGTTCGGGCAACGAGTTGCAGCCCGACGACACCACCCCACGAATAGCCATACCAGGCAAACCGATCCGCGGCAGCCGCATCCGCGACTGCCAAAATGTCCGCACGCACACGGTCCGAAGTGAACGAGTCAACAACTGCTGCCGCCTCTGCGCGCAAACGCGCCGTTCCACCAGCCGGGGCAATTCACGGCGATCCATTACCTGTCCCCTGAAGTTTCATCTCCGGTCTCTCCAGATTCCCATTCGAGGATTGTGTCATAGACACCGCCTTTCCTGGACAGAACCCCCTTAGACCATCCACGGTCGTTGGGGGTCAGAGCTTCGGGCAGTCGCGAGTGGTCAGTGTTGACCTACCGCTCAGAGGTGGACCCCATCCTTTGGACAGCTCAGCGGCCAAGTTAAGGTGGATTCCAGGTTCATGTTTCTAAGCCGCTTCCGACTGCGCTGACGAGGAGCGCAGCGACGAGGTCGGCGCACCTCCCAAATCCGAGTACGCCTCATCAGGCGTGCGATCATCGAGCGACGAGTGCGGTCGCTCGGCATTGTAGAAGTCGATCCACCGGCCGATGCTGGCCCGCGCCTCGGAGCCAACCTCGCAGTCGTGCAGGTAGACGCACTCGTACGTGAGCGAGCGCCACAGCCGCTCGATGAAGACGTTGTCCATCCAGCGGCCCTTGCCGTCCATCGAGATCTGCACGCCTGCGTCTTTGAGCGTCTGAGTGAACTCCAGGCTGGTGAACTGGCTGCCTTGGTCGGTGTTGAAGATCGCTGGCGGTCCGTACTGCGCGAGGGCTTCCGCGAGGGCCTCCACACAGAACGAGGCATCCATCGTGTTGGACAAGCGCCACGACAGCACCTTCCGGCTGGCCCAATCCTGGATCGCGACCAGGTACAGGAAGCCGCGGTGCAGCGGAATGTACGTCACGTCGGCGCACCAGGCCTCGTTCGCACGTTCGACCGCTCGGTCGCGCAGCAAATAGGGGTAGACCCGGTGCTCCGGGTGCGGAACCGACGTGCTCGGGCGCTGGTACAGCGCCTGGAGGCCCATCTTTCGCATCAGACGACGCACCCGCTTCCGACTGACGGCGAAGCCCTCCCGGCGCAGCCAACGCGCCCTCTGCCGCGATCCGTAGAACGGGGTTTCCAGAAATTGCTCGTCGATCCGGCGCATGAGCTCGAGAGTCAACTCACTCTCCCCGAGACCATCGTCGTAGAACGTCGAGCGCGAGATCGACACCAAGCCACACTGTCGCGAGATGCTCAGTTCGGAGTGGTTCGAGTCGATCAGCATTCGCCTTCGACCGTGACTCAACGGCCGAAGGCCTTGGACAAAAAATCCTTCTCGATGACGAGCTCGCCGACCGTCGCTCGCAGCTCCTGAATCTCCGCATCGCGAGACGCCTCTCGGCGCTGCTGGTGGTCCGAGAAGACGTCCACAAGCGCCTCCTGGGCTTTCTTCTTCCAGTTCGCGATCAGGTTCGGGTGGATCTTGTAGCGCGACGACAGCTCCGCCATCGTCTGCTCGCCGCGAAGCGCCTGCAGTGCCACGCGGGCCTTCAGCTCAGCGGGGTATTTTTTCCGTTTCTGCATGATTCCGATCTCTCCATTCTGAGGTCGGAATCCACCTTAGCAACCTGTCCGAATTTTGGGGTCCACCTCTCTCCACCGCACGGTCGCCTGACGAGGCGGGCACCGGGACAGAGGAGCGACTTAAGTTAGGCCTGTCGTCGACTGTAGCTGCGGTGGGTGCGAGGAGGCGCGCGGCGAGGAAGGGCCTGTTTTGGCGAGGAGCCGTCCCAGTTTGCAAGGGGTAAAGGGGGGTCTGGGCATTGGAAATCGACACATGGGTAGGCCAAACGCGCCCGCTCGTGTGGACCTGAAACGACGCCGTAACGGATAAACCGCAGACAGAGGGGGGCGCACGAGAGAGGTTTCCCGACAAAACGAGGAGACACGAAACAAAACACGACCGAGATGCGGGGGACGCGAGAAAAGCACGAGGGGATGACGAGTCGTGACGCCGATGCCGCGGCGGCGGCCCGCTCTGGTGCGAGTTCAGTCTCACGTTCGCTTGCGCGCCGCCACCGTCGTTGACTACGGTAGGACGGGGGTCAACGCCACAGATGAAAGCGTGTCCATTCTGCGCGGAGGACATCCAGGATGCCGCGATCGTGTGCAAGCATTGCCATCGCGATCTCGCTGATGCCGTC
Source organism: Vicinamibacterales bacterium (assembly GCA_963662965.1). Classification (GTDB taxonomy): domain Bacteria; phylum Acidobacteriota; class Vicinamibacteria; order Vicinamibacterales; family UBA8438; genus DTWD01. The sequence continues at coordinate 5,001,457 of OY759970.1, forward strand.
GGGTCGGCACCACTTCACGCAGCCGAGGAAGACTCGATAGCAACCACAGAAGCCGGGCAGGCGAGTCAGCGCCCCACGAACTGGTTGACCGTCCGCAGTTGGGTGGGGGCGCTCGGTACATTCGTGGCGGCGGGCGCCCTGTTGCAGGGCTGGTGTAACGCCGACAGCATTGGCGAGAACGAAGCGAGGACCCAAGCCGTCGAAGTCGATCGCTTACTTGACGAGGCCTGGGACCTCATGGGTGGGCGCGAAGGAACGACGTCTCTCGACGATGCACGTTCCACACCCGCGGCAGAACGGGTGCTGGCGGGGCGTCGCATCGACAACGCGTTGACTCTTGTGCCAGACAACGCGCGCGCCCACCGCACGAGAGGCGTTTACCTGCACAGGTCTGGTCGCCCACAGGAAGCGGTGCAGGCGCTTCGCACAGCCTCCGAACTCGATCCGAGCGACGCGTTCGCGTGGCACTCCCTCGGCCGGTCGTTGGACGAGGTGGCGGATTACGACGAAGCCATCGAGGCGTATCGTTCTGCGATCCGCCTTGATCCGGACCTTTGGTTGGCGCATTACAGCCTCGGGGGCGCGCTTCGCCGACAAGGGAGTGTCGAAGACGCGATCGCAGCGTTTCGAGAGGCCGTTCGGCTGAACCCTCGTGACGCGCGCACGCATGTCAACCTTGGGAACGCGCTGCGCCAGCAGGGGAACATCGAAGCGGCGACAGAATCGTTTCAGGCCGCAGCCGATCTCGATCCGACTCTGCTGTCGGCTCGGACGACTCTTGGTACGGCACTTCACGAGCAGGGAGACGTCGAGGGAGCCACCCAGGCCTTCCTGGTTGCGACGCAGCTTGCCCCGGACGACGCGCGTGCGCATACCAATCTGGGCGCCGCGCTTGCCGCCCAAGGGGACTACGACTCGGCCATTGCGTCTTATCACACCGCCATCCTGTTCGACTCTGAGTATGCGACGGCGCACTACAACCTTGGTCAGGCGCTTCAAGCTACTGGGCAACCCGAAGCTGCCCTCGACTCCTATCAATCGGCCATTCGACTCGACGCAGACTTCGCCGATGCCCACCGCGGCCTGGGGGAGGCCTTTGTTGATCTCGGGCTGATGGATGAGGCGGACGCCATGTTCGCCCGCGCACGTGAGCTTGAGGCTCAGCAACAGCCGTGAGACACTCCCGTCGTCGCGTCGAGCGCGACGAACTGGAATCCGATCGTGACATACAGGATCCGCTCATCCGTGCCGTCGATCCAGCACGACAGTCCTCGGCCCGACAATTGGCTGGGCGCGGCGGCGGCGCGTTCGCCCTCGTCCTCGCCGTGCACCCAACGCAGTTCTCCGGTGCGCGCGTCGAGCGCGACGACCGATCGGCGCGTGCCGCCGGTCGCGTAGGGGACGCCGCCCACCATCAGCGGTGTGCCCTCGAGCTTGAACTGCGGACGCGGACCGAGGTTGTCGGTCTTGAAGCGCCAGGCGACTTCGAGGTCTCTAAAGTTGGCCGCGTCGATCTGGTCGAGCGGGGAGTAGCGGGTATGGCCGATGTCGCCGCCGTACGCCGGCCACTCACCGGTCGCAGTGGAGGGAACCGGTGGCGTTGACTGGCCTGTCAGACCGACCACTGCCTACCCGGTGACGAGCGCGACCGACAGCAGCAGCGTGGTGGAGCGCACCTAAGCTCTGAGGACGCTACTGCGCACCGGCGCTCGCAGTCGGCACGTTGCCGTGCGGCTTGAGCGCCGCGATGCCCGGACCCGACTGGTTCCGCAGCGTGAATCAGAGCGTGCCCTCGGCGTCGCGATCAAGCTTTGGCGTGTGCGCGCGGAACTCCGGGAATGGAAAGTAGGTGAAGCGCTCCGTCTGTTGGTCGAACTTCACCAGAGAGTTGTAAATCCCGTTCTCAACCCACAGGTTGTCGTCCTCGTCCGGCCACAGGTCGTACGGATTCCCGTCCTTCAGCGGCAGCTCGTATTCGGTCACCTCTCCGGTGACGGGATCAATCTTCGAAATCGCGTTGCCGAAATAGTGGGCGGCCCACACCTTGCCGTTGGAGTCGATCGTGGGACGCCGGGCCGGGTTCGACATCGGATACGACTTCCACTGGGCCGTCTCCTGGTTGTACATGAAGACCGCCGGCGTGTGGAGCCCGACCGCCCAGACCCGGTCCTGGCGGTCGACCACAATCCCGTAGCCGCTGAATCCGGCGAGCGGCTCCCATTCGGTGAAGTCCTTGGTCGCCAGATTGAATCGACCGATCTTGCCGGCCGACGCGAAGTAGGTGTACCAGAAGCTCCCGCGTGAGTCGACCCAGACGCTGTGCGGGCCGCCGCCCTTCGTCGGCAGTGGATAACGCTGCATCGTTCCGGTCGCCGGGTCGAGCTCGCCGAAGTGGTCGCCGGTCAGCTCCACCCAGTAGACGCGACCCCGGTACTCCAAGATCCCATGCGGCGTGACGTTGATGTTGTCGGGGTTGTCGATCCAGTACTCGGTGGTGCGACGCTCGAAGTCGGCGTCCCGTGTGTCGACACGAAGGATCGCATTCGAGCCGTTGCCCGACACCCAGATGACGCCTGGGTTCTGGAGACTGGCAAACACGCTGTGGATGTTCCCCCGCAGCGTGACCCCGTTCGAGAGTTGCCGCGGGGTTGCCCGGTTCAGCTCGTACTGGATGTAGACCGTCTCCGACAGGGCGTCTTCGTCCCGCACCAGCGGGTCGAGCTCGAGGTCGCGCACCGTGGATCCCGGTCCAAAGTTGGCGGTCAGGTACTGAATGATGCTTTCCTTCTCCTCGAGCGACACCAGGTCGTAGGTCACTTGCGGCACGCCAGCCGCCATGTCGGCGACGCGCCCGTTCGGGTCGAACATGCGGTCGACCGCCGCGCGCCATCCCGCCTCGTTCTTTCGGCCCCGGCGGTGGAAGCCGGCCGGGCCATGGCAGCCGAAGCACGACCGGAGCATCACCTCGCGCGCCGGGCTCGGTGGATAGAGCGTGTCGAAGTCGACCAGCTCCGCCGCGCGATCGTCGCCGGCGCTCCCACCGTAGTTCCGCTGCGCCGTGGCGCCGCGCGCGCCAGCGCCCTGAGCCACGATTGATCCGGTGGCGGTAAGCGAGAGATCGACTGTCGCCGTCTGATCCGCCGTCACCTCGACGGTCTCGACGGGAGACTCGAACCCTCCCTCGATGACCTGGATTTCGTAGGTGCTCGGTGGCAGGTTGTAGATCCGATACCGTCCGTCGACGGTGTAGACGGTGTAGGAGATCCGATGCACCGAATCCCGCGCCTTCACCCGGAACGCGCGCACCTCACCCTGGTCGACCGTGACTCGGCCGGCGACTGCGCCGGACGCCGCGTCCTGCGCCGCCGTCGGTGCGGGGGAGACGAGAAACGCCGCGCCGAGCAACACGCTGGTCAGTCTGGTCATGAGTCCCTCCGCTTCCCGCGTAACCCTCAATTTTACACCGTCCCATGCCCGTCCGGCTGGTTCAATGGCGGCGGTGGCGGATCGGATCGTGGATGTAAGATGTGAAAATGCTGCGTTGGCCCCTCGCGGTTTGCCTGACGGTCGCTCTGGCCGTGGCCGGAACCGCAGCCTCGCCGGCCTGCGCAGTCTCTCTTGAAACTCAGGCCCAATAGTCCGGATTGGTTTGACGACGTACATCCGCGATAGCTGGGAGACTCGTTCGTCATGGGCCCACTCTGTCACCCGCGGCCTCAAGTTGACAGTGCCTCCCGCGCAGCATACCGAAACAACAACGCCGATCCGATAAACAGCGCGACGAAGAACCCGTTCAGGATCAAGATCTCGGACACGGAGCTAACGCTACTCTGGTGCTTCCCGGCGATCAGCGCGATCACGGCGACCAACGCCTGAGCGAGCGCCGTCGCGAACAACGCGGGTGCCATTCCATGTGGCTGGAAGCGCGCGATGATGGTGCCGATGATTCCGACGGCGAGCACCCCGAAATACATCAAGTCGAAGAGGTCGCCCTCAGCCCCGATGACGCCAACGGCACCGATCAGCCAGACCAGGATGAATGCTGTCGCAAGCGCAAGGCCGACGGCGAATCGGTACGCGGTCTTGTTCGTCTTTATCGCTCCCCCACGCCACAGCGGGCGACGCGGGCCGCTCGCAGCTCCGCCGCCTCTTCCAGCGCCCGCGCCCGTGCCACGTTCCAGCTTCTCCAGTCCCGACGCTCGTCGGACTCCTCGTCCGGTGACAACGCCTCGAGCACGACACACGCCGCCTCGGCGGGAAGGTCTGGGAGCACCGAAGCCAGGGACGGGACTGCGTCCGCGCTGAGAGAAGCCAGATAGCCCGCGTCCAGCTCGGCCCCCTCCTGCAACCGGGCGACGTTCGTGCGCACCACCACCGCGTCGAGGTTGACCACATTCAACATCCCCAGGACCACGAGTGCCCCCACGATGGCGCCGAATGCGAAGCGATCCGCCCGCCCTCTTAGCACCGTGGCAGCGAACCACGCGATGGCCACACCGGCCCACAGGAGGACCGCCGTGGCGTACAGACGACTTTGAGTGAGCCCGTACGCGTCCAGGTAGAGGCGCATGCGATGCAGGGCCGACACCATGATGAGGCCGACGAGCAGGAGCAGTCCTCCCGACAACAGCCGCACCGTCCCACGAGTGGTGGCGTTGGTCGTGTCGGTCACCCAGTCGGCCGCCAGGAGCAACGGAAGGACCAAGACCGCCACTATCACGAGCTCGAAGAACCCCCGCCGAGCGTACTCGGCGTAGCCCAAGTCCGCGGCCTCTCGGATCACGTCATGGCCCCCGAAGACGTACTGGGCTTGCATCACCACGAAGACCGCGAAGAGCAGCGCCAGCCCACCCAGGGGGATCCCCAGCTCAACGGTGCCCAGGACGGGCCGGTTCCCGTGCTGCCAGGGCATGGCGAGCTCCCGCCCACGCACGAGAACGGCCACCAGATACCCCGCCGAGATCCAGCCCACGAAACCTATCCCCACGAAATGAAAGATGAGCTCCCCGAAGTCCAAGTCGAACACCGTGCGCACCACACGCTCGAAGCCGGCGTCCGCGAAGACCAGGAGCGACCCAAAAACGACGAGGAGGGGAACGGCCAGGAAAAGCCCCAACGCCACGGCGGCAGCGCGGCTGCGGTGCAGCTGGTTCAATACCTCGTCCCATGGGACCTCGCGAGACGCGAAGCGCAGGGGGCCCATGGCAGTTCGAAGGCCCGTGGTCACCAGCCCCCAGGCGTAGTCCAACGGCCTGCCCAGGGACAACCGAACGCCCCCTATGCATATGACCGGGAGAGCCAGCGTCGCCGCCACGGCCAGGATGTTCAAGACCGAGAGCAGCGGGGCGTCCCGCCACGCCACCCCGAAGGCGAAAGTGGGGGGCAAGAGCAAGAGAAGCAGGACTCGCACCGGCGCGGAAGGGCGCTCCCACCGTACGAGCGTGGCTGCGACGACCACCAGGGCCACGACCCCGAGGAAGAAGTTGAGCCCCAACCGGTCAGCCCTGACGAGCCAGTCACCGAGGATCCCCAGCAGAAGCGCCGAACTCAACACGCGACCAACCAACCGGACAGGCATCTAGCCTCCTGTGTCCACACCATGTTACCAACAATAACTTTGTATTGAAAAGTATATCGCTCAAGCCGGCACTGAGTGTGGCCGCCTACGAGCTGGACAAGGCACTCGACCTGAACCTGCAGGTCAAAGACACCTGAACAGAACTGCACAGAGTCCCGAGGGGCTGGTCAGATGGCCACAATCGCTAGCAATCCACGATGGAGCGCGAGTAGTCGTCGAGCACCGTCGAGAGGTAGTAGTCACGTATCGCCCTCCGAGTCGACCGGCCGGCGTTGGAACCGCCCCGTCAGGACGCGGTGGCCGGCATCAATCGGGGAGCGTGAACGTCACGAGCATGTTGCTCCCAATGGGCGCTTCGAGCTCAGCCGCGTAGTTGCTCATGCGGAAGATCGCTGCCCCTCCGACCGGGACGGTGAGATACTGGCGCCCGCCAGCCCTGTACGTGACCGGATAACCGGTGATCTGACTGCCGAGGATCGTCTCCCACAGGACCTCACCCGTCTCGGCATCGAACGCTCGCAAGCGGCGGTTGAGGTCGCCGTGGAAGACAACGGTGCCGCCAGTCGCGAGCACCGACCCGGCGTTGGGGGCCCGCTGACTGTAGCGCCAGACCTCTCGGCCGGTCGAAATATCGATCGCACGCAGCTCCGTGAGGTCGCCGTCCTCCTCCAGACCCGGCTCGGGCATCGTGAACCGCGGGCTCGCGCCGGTGACCGAGCGGTCGCTGGCCGTCTGGTTCAGGCACGACCTGTTGATCGGAATGTAGAGCAGCTCGGTCAGCGGGCTGTACGACCACGACCACCACCCTTTCACATTGTGGCCGCAGATGATGTGTTGCTCGCCGATCGCCTTCGCCACGAGGTCCATGTTGATCTGGACCTGGCCCGTCTCGACATCGATGTCCCGAATCACGAATCGCTCGGTAGAGGTATAGGGTAGCGGCGTCGCCCAGAGAAACTCCCCCGTCTCCCGATCGTTCACAAACAGCCCTCCGGGTTCTCCCAGCGTCACCACGACCTTGCGTTGCCGAGCGGTACCCGCCACCGTCGGATTGATCCACATCACAGCGTCGGGATCAGGACTCACGACCGTGTCGATCAGCGTCCGCTCCTGGACGAAATCTTGGTCCCAGTCGTCGCACGGCAAGTGCTGGTAATACCACTCCAACGTGCCCGTCTCGACGGACAGCGCCACGGTGGAGTTGGAGTACAGCTCGCAGGGCGTACGGTCGCCGACATCCCAGGTGCCGCGACGAACGATCCTCGTGTACGGCAGCGGCACGGCAATCCCCCAGTAGACGAGACCGAGCTCTGGATCGTAGCTGCCAGGAACCCCCCACGGGGAGACGTGTACCCGCTGAGACGTCGGGACGTTCCCCCATGTCTGCCCGCCGGGATCGTCGGCCCCCGCTGCGGTGTAGAAACGCCATGCCTCCTGCCCCGTGGCGGCGTCGTGCGCGGCGATGAAGCATCGCGCCCTCTGACTGGTAGGGCTGCACGTGCGTCCGCTCATGACTCGGCCATCGATGATCATGGCCCCCGAGGAATGGGTGATGCCGTCCCGGTAGTCCGCCAGCTGACTCTCCCAGTTGAGCACGCCGGTCCGTGCGTCAATGGCCACCAGGTGCGCATCGGCGGTTAGATGGAAGATGTTGTCGCCGTAGATCGCGAGGCTCCGGGTCCGGCTCCCCAGCTGGGCGTACTCGCGCAGATCGGAAGGCAACTCTCGCGTGTAGTCCCAGATGAGATCGCCCGTCGTGGCGTCGAGCGCCTGCAGGTGATCGCTGCCGGGGTGCGCGATGTACATGACTCCGTCGTAGACGAGCGGTCGGAGTTGTTGCGGCCCCTCGTCCATGGCCCACATCCAGGCCAGCTTCAAATCGCCAACGTTGCTCCGGTTGATCTCGTCGAGCGGACTGTACGCCTGGTGGTCGTAGGTCCGATGGACCATCAGCCAATCTCCGGGGTCGGGGTCCCGCAACATCGCGTCGGTAACGGGGACGTAGTCCTCCGGTACGCTGCGCTGCGCCTCGAGAGACTTTAACGGGAGGAACGCCACCGCACCGAGTAACGCCGTCGTCCACAATGCCGGGTTTCGCATGGTCATCCGCGCAAACGAGGCTCAGCGGGCCTCGCCCGGCAGTCCGTCGATGCCTGGCTCCAGCTGAGCGCCGAGGGTGTTCTGAAACATCGACAGCTGCGTGTAGTTGTTCCCGACGATCAACACGACCTCCCTCAGCTGACTCTCGGTATACCGCTGAGCGAGTGTGTTCCACGTCGTCTTGGAAACGAACCGGCTCGTGTGGAGCTCGTCGGCTGCGCTCAGGAGGGCCGCGTCGAAGTCGCTCCACCCTGCCGCGTCTGGACCCACCGTGATTCGGCTGATCGCCTGTTCTGTGAGCCCGGCGTCTTGGCCCATGATGTTGTGTCGTCCCCAGATGTAGTCCCCCCGAGACAGCCATGCGGTGCGAAGGATAATCAGCTCCCGCTCGCGGGTCGGGATCGTGTGGTTCTGGACGAAGTTCCCCGTGTACGCCCAGTACTTCCGGCACGTGTCGTTGCTCTCGGGGCACAGCTGTCTCAGCGGACTCGCTCCTTGGGGATCGCCGGGCAGTGCGATACTCGGACCGGTGAGGCGGTCGAATGCCTCCACGCGTTCCTGTGCGCCGCCGACGAGCGGTGTGAGCAGTCCAATAATAAAAGACAAGCCGATCATCACGGTGAGCCGCTGCATCGGACACCTCCCTTTACACGTAGATGATGAACTCCAGAAGTTTGTTCCAGCAGTGCCTCCAGGGCTTCGGCGATCTGCTTCGCAATCGGAAGGGCTTCGTCGAGGAGGATCGGACCTTGGGCGTTCCGGTCGGCCAGGGTGGGAGGCGGTCGCCGATGTTCAGGGCCATACGGTTATGAGATTGGCCCGCTCACGGCGATCATAGCGAGAGGCACTATTCTCTCCCTTCACACGTGCGGTTGCTTCAGGACTTGGCTCGACGAATGTGCTGGTCGAACGCGTCGCGGAATCCTGCCGCCAAGTCCAGCTGGCCGGAGGCCCCCGCGTACGCGATCTGACCCTCTCGGTCGACGAGGACGACGCGGCCACCTTCGACCGCGTACCCGCGCTTGACCGGGTCGTCAGGCCCGTCAATCAAACACGGAATCTCGGTATCGAGTCGCGTCACGAGATTGTTGGCCTCGCGGAGCCGGGCCAACTCAGAGCTCGCGCCAGACTTCGCCCCGGTCCCACTACGCACGACGACCAACAAGAACTGCACTTGGTCCACGTGGTCGGCAGCGAGTCGCTCGATGGCTCGTTGGCCTTCAAAAATCGGCTTCCAGTCTGACACTGCAAAGATCAGCGCGACCTTCTTCTTCTCGCGGAAGTCGCTCAGCTTCACAGGCCGACAAAGCTCGCCCGCGTTCGACTTCGTGATGTTCCGTGTAACGAGCCCGAAGTCATAGAACCGGAGGGCCTTGAGCTCGAAATCCAGCGCGACCTCGGCGGTGGCGGCCGTCGCAACGAGCAGGACACTCACCGCAATCCATGTTGCACGCATGAATCCGAGCTGAACAACACGCCGACGCGTTGGAGCGAGCCATGGTCCTCCTTGAGCGGGAGAACGGAAGTTAAGCCGATTGCATTACTGATCCAGACCCGTTTCGCCGGATCCACTAATTCCTGGTAGTGCGCTCGGTCTGTCCCGTCGGCCGCCGTGGCCCCGAGATTGCCGTATACTTTCGACCGTCGGAAAGCGATCTCCGGGTAACGTCATCTGTGAAGGAGAGACCCATGGGTTCAAAACGACCTGATCGAAGGGGATTCTTGAAAGGCGGCGCCGCATTGGCCGGTGGTTTGACCTTGGGAGCCGTGGAGCCGGCGCTCGGCCAGACAACAGCATCTGGCGGATTCATCAAGGGCAACGAAGAACTAGTGCTCTATGGCGAACGTTCTCGGCACGTGACGTCGGTACGCATGGCGCATCCGCCCGGTGGTAGGCCGTCGCCTGATGCATATGGGAAATATTTTCATATTGCGGCTCCGCTTCAGGATTCGGTGGGCACGATCACGCCATCCTCGCTCCACTTTGTGGGGACCACCCGTGGCGCCTTCATTCCGGATATCGATCCCCGGGAACATCGTCTCATGATCCACGGCATGGTGGACCGTCCGCTGACCTTCACCATGGAGGACTTGAAGCGTCTCCCTTCCGAAACCCGTCCCCATTTCATCGAGTGTGCAGGGAACCGTTCGAGGCCCCAATATAAGACAGTTCAGGAAACGCACGGAATGACCAGCTGCGCCGAATGGACCGGAGTACCCCTGTCTCTGCTGCTCAAGGAGGCTGGCGTAAAAGGCGGGGCGCCCTGGATCGTGTGTGAAGGGTCGGAGGAAGTGAAGGGCGCGTCGAGCATTCCGATGGCAAAAGCCATGGACGACTGTTTGGTGGCCTATGGCATGAACGGTGAAGCGGCGCGTCCCCAGAACGGATTTCCACTGCGGTTACTGGTTCCCGGTTTCGAAGGCATCTTCAACACGAAATATCTCAGGCGAATCAAGGTAGTGGACCGGTACTACATGAATTACAACGACTACGGGCATCTTAATCGGCGTGATGACGAAGCAGGCGCTGCGCTGGGGATGTTGATCGGGCCGAAATCGGTCATCACCTTTCCGTCTGGCGGACAGCAATTGCCCGACCGCGGATTCTACGAGGTTAGCGGCTTAGCCTGGTCAGGTGGGGGCGCCATTAGCAGGGTGGAGGTATCCACCGATGGCGGTCGACGGTGGGCGGACGCTGAGATTCGAGGGACGGCGCATCGCATGTCGCATACCCGGTTTAGCTATCAATGGACGTGGGACGGACAAGAGACCGAGCTGCTATCGCGCTGCACGGACGAAACGGGACAGGTTCAACCGACGCGAGCTCAGATCGCCGAGTTCTTCGGCGAGCGTGCGGATGATGAGTCATTCCGTGTGCGGGGCATGGACAATTCCGTCCAGCCGTGGAGGGTCGCAAGCGATGGGAGCGTGCACAATGCGATTACTTAGGCTTCTCGCGTTTCTCATGTTCCTGGGGGGCACCGCGGTGGCGCAGTCGCCCACGTATGGTGTGGGAAGGACCCCGAGCGCAGAAGAAATCCGTGCCTGGGATATCTCCATCAGTCCTACGGGAGAGGAACTTCCACCGGGGCGCGGAACCTCCAAGGAAGGCGAGCTAGTCTATCGGCGGCAATGCGCGGTATGCCATGGGGCGGAAGGGCAAGGGGCCGGCGCTCCCAAGTTGGTAAAACCCAACGCGGAACCCAATGTCGACCCCTGGGACTTGGGGCGAATACTGCCGATCCGCGCGCCGTACGCGACGGTGGTCTGGGACTACATCAATCGCGGCATGCCCCTCAATAGAGAGGGAACCCTCACCGCCGATGAGGTCTACGCGCTGACGGCCTACCTGCTCTACGTCAACGACGTCATCCCGGAGGACAAGGTACTCGACGCCCAGAGTCTGCCACAGGTGAAGATGCCAAACCGTGATGCCTTCGCTCCCCTACCGGACTGGAAGCCCGGGACGCCAAGGCTTAAAGGCTACCCCTACTAGTGGCCCAGTCCCTCTTATAGAGGATGGCCATCCGCCGACGACGGACGGCGCGAGTGCCGAATCGAGACACCGGCCGCGCCGCCGCTCAGGCCGCCTGCCGTTTCCGCGCGACTCGCCGTTCCACAACGTATCCGTTCCCGTGAGCGCGAGCACGACTCCAGCAGCGTTGCTGCGCCACGATACAGGCGCATGATGATCGCGCGAGACGATCGCTAATCGCCTCAAGGGCGACGACTTCAAGCAGCTCCAAGCGGCGGTCGAGTTGCGGGGTGAAACCGAAGGCAGGTCGTCGGAAGGAGGAGCAGATGCTGACCCGCAGGCACTTCATTGGGGATACGGCGAGCGCGATGGCGGGAATGGTGGTCGTGGGCGGCGGTGTCGGAGAGGTGACGACCACCGGGGTGCAACCCGCGAGTACGGGAGAGCGCCGGCAAGTTGTCGTGGGCGGACGCCGGGTCAAGACGGTGGACGTGCACTCGCACTGCGAGATTCCAGGGATCAGTGAGATGATGGGAGGCGCCCCGTCGGAAAATCGTGCGCTCATCATCGGCCCGGACCGTCTGCGAGAAATGGATGCACGGGGGATCGACGTCGAGGTTCTCAGCATCAATCCGTTTTGGTACGCCGTCGATCGGGATCTCGCCCTCAGACTGATCAGAGCGCAGAACGAAGGCCTCGCGGACATCTGCGCGGCCTACCCCGATCGATTCGTGGGGCTCGCCACGGTGGCGTTGCAGCATCCAGATCTCGCGGCCGAGCAGTTGGAGGAAGGGGTCAAGACACTCGGGTTGCGGGGCGGCTCAGTCGGGGCGAGCGTCGGGAGCGAGGAGTTGGCCTCCCGAAGGTTCGACCCATTCTGGGCCAAGGCCGAGGAGTTGGACGTGCCGATCTTCCTCCATCCGCAGGGCGTGCCGGAACTGGAAGCCCGGCTGCAAGGGAACGGCATGCTCGGGAACGTGATCGGGAATCCGCTGGCGACAACGATCGCGCTTTCGCACCTGATATTCGAGGGCACGCTGGATCGATTCCCGCGACTCACGCTCTGCGCGGCGCACGGAGGGGGCTACCTGCCGTCGTACGCCGACCGGTCAGATTACGGGTGTGGCACCCGTCCCGAGCAATGCACCACGACGCTCAACAAGCGGCCCACGGAGTATTTGAAGCAGCTCTATTTCGATTCCCTGGTCTTCACGAGCGAGGCCCTGCGTCATCTAGTTGCGGTGTATGGTGCGAGCCAAATCGTGATTGGAACCGACTACCCGTTTCCGTGGACGGCAACCCCAGGTGATGCGAGGCTGCCACGCTTTCTGGCAGTGGAGCACGTCCTCGACACGCCGGGGTTGAGCGACGCCGACCGCGTCGCCATCCTCGGGGGCAACGCCGCCAACTTGTTCAACATTCCGGTGTAGTTACCGGACCGGCCCGCGCTGTCTCAGCTCTTCGAACCAGTTCTGGACGACCACAATCTGGTTTTGCGCCGACGCCTCAGGCTCTGGCTTGATTACGAGGAACCGTTGGCCGTCCGCCGTGACATCGTAGCGAGCGCCGTCCGCCAGATTCTCTCAGACGGCGGTAAGGGACATCTGGTTAGATTGCCGGTGTTACTCCGCGCCCTGATAGACGCGTTTCACGATACACCTGGCCCATGCCCCCCTCGCCGATGGGGGCGGTCACGTCGTAGTGGCCGAGGCGGTCGCCAATGTTGAGGGTCAAGCCTTAACTCCAGCGATGCAATAGTTCGCCGTCGCCGACCAGGTGTCGAATCACATCGACGACATCGATCGCCAGCGACAGACCGACGATGATCAAATAGGCCTGGACCCACTTTGTGAACAGAGTCCCGCGAACGAGTGCTCGCCGACGACTCCACATCCACAGGTAAACAGGGGTCCAGTAGACAAGATGGGCGAGTCCGAGCAGCCGCACGTAACCGACCTGACTATAGAGCCAGGTCATGATCATCGTGGCAACAATTGCGCTTGCCACCACCGCGATTGGCTCGGGCCGGACGACCCATCGCCCGTTGTCGTGCCCAACGACGAAGGCCAGGGCCGTGATGTGTGCCGCGCTCAGAACGAGAATCCATCCTTGCAACCACGCTGGTTCAGTCCCGATGGCATCGCCGAGAGTCGCGGGCATCGCGGGGTCTGTACCGCACCCGGTTTCTTGGACACACGTTTGCGCTACGCGGCATGGCGTAGCTCGTATTGCTCGCGCGCTTCGAGTGGCGTGCGATACGCCAGCTTTTCGAGGCGCCAGCACTGGTTGTCGCGTTCGACGAACGCAGCGACGGCGGCGCGCACGTCGGCGAGGGTGTGAAAGACCCGGCCGTAGATCGCTTGCTCCTTGAGCGTGCGATTCCAGCGCTCGACGACCCCGTTGGTTTCCGGCTCTTCGAGGAAGCCGAAGCTGGGGTGGATGCCCCAGTAGCGGACCTGGTTGAGGAAGTGGTCTGACAGATACTGGCTGCCGTGGTCCATCCGTAGCGCCAAGCCGCGGGCCACGTCCGCCTCGACCGAGCCGTCGCGTCGCCCGAGCCCTTGCGCGATCGGCTCGAGGGCGGCAAAACGGCTCCCCACCTTGCACACATGCCAGCCCACGCACTCGGCGTTCCAGTGGTCCACCGCCGCGAAGGTCCAGACCCAGCCGTCCTCCACGGTGAACACCCGTACGCCGTCGGTGCCCCACATCACCTGAGGCGCCGAAGTGACAATCGTCCCGTCGTGCGCTTTCGGGTCACCCTGCCGCCCGCGGTGGGGTGAGAGCAGCCCCTGCGCGCGCATCACACGCAACACCCGCGTCCGGGACACGCGGATCCCGTCGAGAATCCGCAGCCGCGCGTGGACCTTGCGATGGCCCTCGCCCTGGAACGGTGACCGGGTCAGGTCGCTGCGAATGGCCGCCAAAAGCTGCGCATCCGACAGCGCGGGCGTCGGCCCGCGGCGCGCCGGGCCAGCACCCCGCTTTCGGCACTGCGCACGCGCCCGCCGCGCGTAGAGCGCCGAGCGCGACCTCTCCCACGTCCGACACACCCGTTCGAGACCATAGCGCCGCCCCGTGGTCGCGGAGGTCGTTGCGCTCATCATCGCGACCTCCGCGTCGCCAAAGGGAGGCGACGCTCCGCCGCGCGGGCACGCGCCCGCAGCAGTTCGTTCTCCATCGACAGTGCCCCAATGTGTCGCTTGGCGGCATCCAGCACTGCGGCTACCGGTTCACCGGCCTGCTCCTTCAGCCCGAGTTCGAGACCGGCCAACGCCCGCGCCTTCCACTCCTCCAGCCGATAGATCTCCACCCCGACTGCACGCGAGACCGCGTCGAGTGACTCGCCGCACAGCAGCCGCAGCACCACGTCCCGCTTCCGGCTCGCACTCCACCGCTGCCCGGGCGCCAAGGCCCGGGCCCCAGCCGCCGCAGCGTCGGCGCCGACTCCGGTCGCCCTTCGGGCTCCCTCCGTCCGCGCCGACCCAGCTCCCTGCACCCTCCTCGACTGAACCATTCCCGCTACCTCCTTGGACATCAGATTCTCCCTTAATCCGTGTCCAAGAAAACCGGGGGCGCAATAGGCATCGCGGGGTCCATCACAGCCTCACTCGTGAGCTAAGCCGCACGCCAACGCAGAACCGGCGGTCGGCACCTCCCATGGAATGGCTCAGGCTTGCCGAGATTATAAGCACGGGTCAAGCGATTCAGGCTCCAAGTCGGTTGAACCGATCGCCGTCCCACGCTAGTCTAGGGGGTCTCGGGTTTGTCGCAAAAGTGGGAGGAGAACCCTTGTGACCTGTCGCTATGCACGTCTAGTCGCGGTCGGCATTGCCATTACGGCGTTCAGTGTGCCGATCTGCGCGCAGCAGCGGGAAGTCGAGGGGGCCAACGCGGTGCTGCCGTGGGCCTTCGTGCTCAACGACCCAGCGCCAGGGAACGCGGACGTGCCCGATCCCGACGAGATAGTGACCGTCCCCGGCTCCAGCGTGTCGATGTCGCGCTCGGCGATCAACATCGACAACGGCCCGCCCGACTGGCACCCGGACGGACACCCGCCCATGCCAGACCTGGTAGCCACCGGCGGCGGCGAAGGAGTGGTCGCATGCGGCTACTGCCACCTGCCGAACGGACAGGGCAAGCCGGAGAACGCCAGTCTCGCCGGGCAGCCCTACGAGTACATCGTGCAGCAGATGGCCGACTGGCGAAACGGCCTGCGCAAGACGGGCGAGCCGAGGATGGGCCCACCGTCTTTTATGGAGCGGATCGGCCTGGCCGCCACCGATGAGCAGGCTCGGGTGGCCGCGGAGTACTTCTCGTCGATTGACTTCAAGCCGTGGATTCGCGTGGTGGAGACCGACATGGTGCCCGAGACGCGGTTCGCCGGCTGGATCCACAAGGTGATCGAGGGCGGCGGAATGGAGCCGATCGGCACGCGCGTGGTCGAGACGCCGGAGGATCTGCACCGCACCGAGCTGCGTGATGACGCCTCAAGCTTCATCGCCTACGTGCCCGCCGGCGCCGTCGCGCGAGGAGAGCATCTCGTGACGACTGGCGGAAACGGAAAGACGGAGACCTGCTCCGTCTGTCACGGCCCCCAGTTGAGGGGCCTAGGCCCGGTGCCGGCGCTCGCGGGTCGGTCTCCTAGCTACATTGCACGCCAGCTCTACGACCTACAGTCGGGTGTGCGGAACGGCGCGTGGTCAGAACTCATGGAGGCGACCGTCGCAAACCTCACGATCGAGGACATCGTCAACATCGCGGCGTACACCGCAAGCATCGAACCGTAACGTTCACCGCATGACGCGTTGTATGAGCAGGCTCCTGCAGGGCATCGGATCGGTCGCCCCCGCGCGAACGCCCGCGTCGAGAAGCAGGGCCAGGGCGGCTACGGTACCGGCACCTGCTGGTTCAGCTCCTCAAACTAGTTCTGGACCAGCGTGATGTGGGTCCGCGGCGCGGGCGCCTCGCGGTCCTGCGGCTCCGTCAGCACAGTGGTCAGAAAGCGACCGTCGGGAGCGACGTCGTGGCTTCGAATCGGAGTCTGCCTCCTGCTCGGCCATCCTGTGAACAGCAGATGCGGACGACCGGCGACGAAGTCAGGCGCGGTCGTAATATCCACAGCCATCGCCGGCAGCAATCTGATCGGCCCTGAGTTCTTATAGACAAGCTCACCGACGCCCGGAGACCAGCTCGGCTCGACTCCACCCTCGGTGGAGATCTGATGCCTCGCTCCCGGTCCGGGGTACGGCTGCACGTACACCTCGGGGTGACCCGACTCATCCGAGACATAGGCGAGCCAGCGGCCGCCGGGGGAGAACTCCGGGCACCTCTCCACGAACGGCGACTCCACGAACGGTCGGGGCGTGCGGTCACCATCCACGAGAGCGACCGGTTTATCGCCGACGCGGCGGTGTCCAAACAGAAGGGACGTAGAAGCCCTGGACAAAACGGTCGTCACCGTGTTCACCGTCGCGTTCTTCATCTTTGGGGTCGCCTTCTTCAACGGCGTTGCCCTGCTGAACTCACGTGGTTCGTCGGGGCCGTTCGGGACGCGGCTGTTCGCGTTCTGGCGCCCACGGCAGCCTCCGACTTCGCAGAGGCGTCCGCGCGGGCTGACGCCCAGACGCCGCTCAGATCGGGCTGCACGCTGACCTCAGCCAGAGGAATCTGCGACGATCGTTGAGAGTCATTACTCTGTCTATCGGGTGGTGTGACGAGCGCTGTGCAACTTCCGGAACACGGCCGACGAGGCGTCAGGCGATGATCAGGCTGTCCGATACTGTCACGGTCAACGAGCACGAGCTGGAGGAAAGTTTCGTGCGCGCGTCTGGTCCCGGCGGGCAGAACGTCAACAAGGGCGCGACGGCCGTCGAGCTTCGCTTCGACGTGAAGAACTCGTCCCTCGCGCCCGAGATCAAGGCACGCTTGATCGTCGAGGCCGGCAGTCGAGTGTCGTCGAAGGGCATCCTAGTGCTCGACAGCCGTGAGCACCGGACGCAGACCCAGAACCGGGTCGCGGGTCGGGAACGGCTCGCCGAACTATTGGAGCGTGCGTCGAGACGTCCGAAGGCACGGCGACCGACGAAGCCTCGTCGTACGGCCCACGAGAGACGGCTCGACGTGAAGCAGCGACGCGGCTAGGCGAAGGAACTCCGCGGGCGGGCGCGCGGCGGGGAGAAGTAGTGGGACGCCGAATCGTCGCCTTGGCTCAGCCCCGCTACCTAGCGTGGTCCTGGCATCTCGCGGCGCCTACGGCAGCGTCAGGGCTACGAGCTCCGCCGGTTCGCCACGGGCGCTGATCGCCATGGCGATGTATTGCTTGCCATCGACCATATACGTCATCGGAATGCCGCTTTGATTCTTCGGCAGCTCAAATTTCCAGACGGTCTCGCCCGTCTGCTTGTCGTAGGCATAGAACATCGGCCCGCCCGCCCAGGTCGGCGTGGCGAATAACCCACCGCCCTCGCCGGCAAACAGCAATGTCTTGGTGACCAGGATGCCGCTGCGCTCGGGCTTGCCAGTCCGCGGTATGTCGAGACCGCTCAACGCCGGATGATTCTTGACACAATCGGGCGTGTCACCGTTCGGGATCATCCACAGATGGTGGCCACGGTTCAGGTCGATCGCCGTGATGCGTCCCCAGGGGGGCTTGATCAAGGGCAGACCCAGGGGGCCGATCTCGCCGCACCCTTGTCGGGCCGATCGATCGCGCGCCCGCCGCCTACCGCCGCCACCCACATAGTCCATCGCGGATCGTCCCGGATCGTTCGTCAGTCCCGCGATGGTCGGGTTGGTCACGGAGGCCACATACAAGACGCCGGTCTCGGCGTCCACCGCCCCCCCCTGCCAGTTGGCACCGCCGGTCATGTTGGGCAGCATCAGCAGACCGCGTTGCCCGGTCGCCCCCGCCGAGACAGGCGGTGTGAAGAGCGGACCAAGCTCGTACTCGGACGCGATCCTCCGCGCCTCGGCATTCAACTCCGCGGTGAAGTCGAGGAGATCGTCGACGCTCACGCCCTGCCGGTCGAACGGCAACGGCCGGGTCGGAAACGGCTGGGTTGGCGACGCTTGCTCACCCGGGACATTCGATTGGGGTACCGGGCGCTCCTCGATGGGCCAAACCGGCTGACCGGTTACCCGATCCAAGACGTAGGTAAATGCTTGCTTCGTCACCTGGGCGACCGCCTTGATGAGTCTTCCTTCCACGGTGATGTCGAGCAACGCCGGCGCGGTCGGTATGTCGTAGTCCCAGATTCCGTGATGGATAAATTGGAAGTGCCAGATTCGCTCCCCGGTCTTGGCATCGAGGCAGACCAGACTCTCGGCAAACAGGTTGTCGCCCGGTCGATGGCCTCCGTAGAGGTCGTTGGTGGGCGTTTCCACCGGCAAGTAGACATAGCCGAGCTCTTCATCGGCGGACATCGGGGCCCACACCCCGGTATTGCCGCTATAGCGCCAGGAGCCGTTTTCCCACGTGTCATTGCCGAATTCACCCGGCTGGGGGATGGTGTGGAAGGTCCACAGCTGCGCCCCAGACCGTGCGTCGAAGCCGCGGACGAAACCGGCCGGAAACTCACGTGTGGGCGCCGTGGCGAGTAGCGCCGCCCCGACCACGATCACGTCGCCGACGACGATGGCCGGCGAGTTCAGACCGATCTGCCCATCTTCGAGCGTCGGTCGGTCCAGATCGTCGAAGAGCCCCTCGTAGAGATCGATGATGCCCTGCTCTCCAAACGTGGGAACCGGCTGCCCCGTCGTCGCGCTCAACGCGACCAGATGGTAGCCCTTCGTGACGTGAATGATTCGCTCGTCACCCTGCCCGTCAGTCCAGTACGCCACGCCGCGGCCGGAGCTGGCCCGCACGGGCGCGACGTCGCCGCGCTCGCCCTCGTCATACCGATACATCCACAGCGTCTCGCCGGTGGCACCATCGATGGCCACGACGTTGCGACGCCAGCCAGCAGTCGTATAGAGCACACCGCCAACCATCAACGGCGTCGCCTGATAGTTGAGATCCAACCGCGGTCCAAAGTTGTCTGTCCGCCATCGCCACGCGACCTGGAGGTCGGTGACGTTGTCGCGATTGATCTGATCGAGCGGTGAGTACTTCGTGCTGCCCAGATCTCCGCCGTAGTGCCGCCACTCGCCGGCGTCGGCACCTCGCTGCGCCGAGGCCGTGATCGTCGTGCCGAGCCCCAGGGCGATGGTGAACAAGATTCTCAGCACAACGCGATTCGTCTCTATAGACATGCGCCTCTCCTATCTGTCTGGGCGGAGCAAGTCGACGTGCTCGTGTCGGAGGCCAGCATCATACTGCCAACGGTCGCGGTTTAGCTTATCGGCACCCACGGCCTCCTCAGTGTGTCATGCCGTACACTGTACGTCGTCAAACCAATCCGCACTTTTAGGCCTGAGTTTCAAGAGAGACTGCTCGCCGGTTGCGCATGCTGTGTCCGTGTAGATTCTCCCGCTTGCGTTGTGCCAGTGTCCTCCGTTGAAGCCGTAGCTCTTGTTGTACCGCACCCGGTTTCTTGGACACACGTTTGCGCTACGCGGCATGGCGTAGCTCGTATTGCTCGCGCGCTTCGAGTGGCGTGCGATACGCCAGCTTTTCGAGGCGCCAGCACTGGTTGTCGCGTTCGACGAACGCAGCGACGGCGGCGCGCACGTCGGCGAGGGTGTGAAAGACCCGGCCGTAGATCGCTTGCTCCTTGAGCGTGCGATTCCAGCGCTCGACGACCCCGTTGGTTTCCGGCTCTTCGAGGAAGCCGAAGCTGGGGTGGATGCCCCAGTAGCGGACCTGGTTGAGGAAGTGGTCTGACAGATACTGGCTGCGGTGGTCCATCCGTAGCGCCAAGCCGCGGGCCACGTCCGCCTCGACCGAGCCGTCGCGTCGCCCGAGCCCTTGCGCGATCGGCTCGAGGGCGGCAAAACGGCTCCCCACCTTGCACACATGCCAGCCCACGCACTCGGCGTTCCAGTGGTCCACCGCCGCGAAGGTCCAGACCCAGCCGTCCTCCACGGTGAACACCCGTACGCCGTCGGTGCCCCACATCACCTGAGGCGCCGAAGTGACAATCGTCCCGTCGTGCGCTTTCGGGTCACCCTGCCGCCCGCGGTGGGGTGAGAGCAGCCCCTGCGCGCGCATCACACGCAACACCCGCGTCCGGGACACGCGGATCCCGTCGAGAATCCGCAGCCGCGCGTGGACCTTGCGATGGCCCTCGCCCTGGAACGGTGACCGGGTCAGGTCGCTGCGAATGGCCGCCAAAAGCTGCGCATCCGACAGCGCGGGCGTCGGCCCGCGGCGCGCCGGGCCAGCACCCCGCTTTCGGCACTGCGCACGCGCCCGCCGCGCGTAGAGCGCCGAGCGCGACCTCTCCCACGTCCGACACACCCGTTCGAGACCATAGCGCCGCCCCGTGGTCGCGGAGGTCGTTGCGCTCATCATCGCGACCTCCGCGTCGCCAAAGGGAGGCGACGCTCCGCCGCGCGGGCACGCGCCCGCAGCAGTTCGTTCTCCATCGACAGTGCCCCAATGTGTCGCTTGGCGGCATCCAGCACTACGGCTACCGGTTCACCGGCCTGCTCCTTCAGCCCGAGTTCGAGACCGGCCAACGCCCGCGCCTTCCACTCCTCCAGCCGATAGATCTCCACCCCGACTGCACGCGAGACCGCGTCGAGTGACTCGCCGCACAGCAGCCGCAGCACCACGTCCCGCTTCCGGCTCGCACTCCACCGCTGCCCGGGCGCCAAGGCCCGGGCCCCAGCCGCCGCAGCGTCGGCGCCGACTCCGGTCGCCCTTCGGGCTCCCTCCGTCCGCGCCGACCCAGCTCCCTGCACCCTCCTCGACTGAACCATTCCCGCTACCTCCTTGGACATCAGATTCTCCCTTAATCCGTGTCCAAGAAAACCGGGGGCGCAATAGCCGTAGCTCTTGTTACAGACTTCGACGCGACCGCTCGGGGGTTTGCAGTTGCCCTTGGCCTGGCCGGCGGCTACTGGCACGTCCAGAACCGTGGAGGCGCTCCAATCCGCAGACGCCGCCACGAGCCAGCCGTCCCATCCGGAGTCGACGTTGTCGCCAAGCTCAATCGTCACCGGGTTGGAGGACCGCTGCCAGTGGTAGCCGCTCCAGGCGTGGAAGCCCGACGCGGGCATCGTCGTCAACGCGAGCGCGCCGACGCTGACAAGAAACGTAAGGTGATATAGGGATCGACGCATGCCGCTGCTCCTTTGGATACGGTCGCCGCCGGCGACCACCCTCGTCACAATCGGCTGGGGGCTTCAGCGTATCAGCAGCAGGGTATGCACGTAAGAGACATGCCCCCCCGTAGACTGCCCCCGAGGGAACTAGGCGGGGTTTTGATCGGACATCGCGAAATACCACTGGTCGGCTGCACGACTATGTGATACGAACGTCACCTCAAACGAACCCATTTTCAGAACGGAGGATCACCATGAAACGCCTCATGCTGCTCGTCTTCGGCTTGACGACCCTTTCGCCCTCGGCCTACGCCCAATCGGACGCCGAACTCATCGAGCAGGCGCTGACGGCGGCGCCGCGCCGCGCCCAAGAGGCGGCAGTGGTCATCAAGTGGAACGCGGACTACACCTACGAAACGCTCAAAGAAGGCACGAATACGTGGGTCTGCTATCACCGGTCGGACGAGGCGCGTCGGCCGCCGTTCGCCGTGCAGTGCACGAGCAGCGCGAACCTCGACCGGGTCGCACAGAACCGCAAGTTCCGGGCGGAGAGTGCGGACGTTGAAGAAGAGCGCACGATGCTGACGGCCGCCGAGGAAGACGGCACACGCGTGCAGCCGGAGTATGGCTCGTTGTTCGTTTCGATGAACGGTCCGGACCCGGCCAGCGCCGGCACACACACGACGATCGCCGTACCCGGGGCTACTCCCGAGTCGCTCGGCCTTCCGGACAGCCCCGGTCAGGGCGGCGCGTGGCTCATGGATGCCGGGACCAGCACCGCCCACATCATGGTGCCGGGACGGTAAGCGGCGGAGCGGGCCGCCAGCCGGCGGGCTGGTTCAGTTCCTCGAACCAGTTGAGGATCAGGGCGAGGGCACGAGGCGCTCAAGTTCCTCAAACCAGTTCTGGACGAGGATGGCCTCGGGCACAATGTTCGTGTCGGTCGTCGGCGCGCCAAGCCGGAAGGCTTCGCGATGCTCATCAGTGTTCTGAAGCAACTGATGGGCCAAGACCAACCAAATCAGGGTCAGATATTAGACGGGGCCTGCGGCCCCGAACCCCGCCGCCGTCACTCGCGGGGACCCCTCCGCCCCATTCCGTGCCGGCGGGGCGCCGCTGTGCGCGCCCTGGCTCAGACGGAACTGGCGGCCCCGTCTAAATCTAGTGCACCTGCTGCTCGGCGCCGCGCACATTCGCGAGGGCGCGCGTAATGGTCGCCGTCAACGTGTCGACGGCGGCGTCGAACGGACCGGCCACCACCGCCCCGCTCGGGATCTCGATCGCGATCGCCACGCCGCCCTCGACCGGTGTCACGATCCAACTGAACCCACGGAGCGAGACCGAGCGCTCGTCCGCGTCTGGATTCTGGGCCTCGTCCAACGCTTCGAGTGTGAGCTCGAGCACGCGCCGCACATCATCGTCGGCCCAGGCCGTCGGCTCTGGCCCGTCGAACTCGATGGTCTGTTCGACGACGTGTTCCTTCCCTCTGAGCAAGACTTCCACAGTAAACGTCATATCTCTCCAAGTTGCTGGTCGAGTCGTTCCGGCGTCGTCACCGGCTCCTGGCACGCAAAGTTCGTACACATATACGCGGTCGCGCGGCCGTCGATGCACTGCATCGACCCGACAAAGGACAGCCGCCGAGCGACGCGCTGCTGTGCCACTCCGGCCGCCACCACGAGTCGAACCGCAAACGGCAGGAATGGGCCGCGACGACGCGTTCGAGCGCGCGGGTGTCGTCGGCCGCCGCCTCCCCGAGGAGCACGACCTGCGTTGGCGCGGCGTGGTAGCCGACGAGCGACGCCATCATCATCGGCACGACCCGTGCCGCCTGGCCCAGCCGGCTCCCGAGCCGGCCGAGCGTGCGTTCGAGCTTCGTGGCCGCCGGCGCGTCGCCGGTGAGATGCGCCAGCATCAGGAGGTTGCCCACCGCCACGGAGCTGGCCGACGGCTCGGCGCCGTCGTAGTCCTCCTTGACCCTGAGCAGCACCGTCGGGTCTTCATCGGTCGTGGTAAACCACCCGGCGGATTCCTCATCCCAGAAGAGTGCGTCTTGTCGTGTCTGAAGCTCCGTGGCCCACTCGAGCCAGGTCACGTCGCCGGACGTTTGAAACAGCTCGAGCAATCCCCAGATGAGATAGGCGTAGTCTTCGGCGTACCCGTCGATCGAAAACTGCCCATCACGAAAGCGTCGATGGAAGACGCCCCGATCACCGTCCCACAGGCGGTCACGCACGAATGACGCAGCACGGATCGCCGCCTCGCGACTGTGGGTCGCGGTGGCGCCGTCGAGGACATGGCCGGCGCGCGCCAAGGCCGCAATCATCAGCCCGTTCCACGCCGTGAGCACCTTGTCGTCGAGATGCGGGCGTGGGCGCTCGGCGCGTACGTCGAACAGACGCTGGCGGCCCGCGGCGAGCGTGCCTCCGACGTCGTCGGTAGACCGGCCCGTGAGACGGGCGATCTCGCCGATCTCCTGCTGCAAGTAGGGAATGTTGCGGCCGCGGAACTCCCCCATCGGATCGTGTGGGGCGTTGCCGTCGGCCTCAATGCCAAGCCGGCGCTTGAGGATGTTGGCGTCGGGGCCCAGGAGGCCGTCGATCTCGGCCGCGGTCCAGAGATAAAAGGCGCCCTCGGACTTCTCGGCTCCGACGTCGGCGGCAGCCTCAGGAGGGAGACTGTCGGCATCTTCCGCCGAATAGAAGCCGCCGTCACCGTGGGTCATCTCGCGGAGGACATACGCGATGGTGTCCTCGGCTACCTGGAGCAGGGCTTCGACGCCGGCGGCCTGTCCCGCCTCGAGATAGGCAATGACCAACTGTGCCTGGTCGTACAACATCTTCTCGAAGTGCGGGACGCGCCACGCCGCATCGACTGCGTAACGATGAAATCCGCCGCCGATGTGGTCGCGCATGCCGCCACGCGCCATCGCTTCGAGTGTGGCCACCGCGACACGCCGCGGCGTCGTCTCACCCGAACGAGCCGACTCACGCAACAGAAACAGCAGCTCAGCCGGTCTCGGACATTTCGGCGCGTCACCAAAGCCGCCGTGGCGTAAGTCAAACGTCTGCGCATACTGCTCGATGGCGGCGGTCAGCACGTCGACGCCGGCGACCGCTCCGGCGGCGGTCTCGACCGAAGCCTGCGCGTGGCGGAGTCGGTCCAGCACGGCGTCGGCCGACTGCTGCAGCTCGCTGCGATGCGACGCCCAGCGGGAGGCGACCTCGCGAAGGAGGTCGGGAAACCCGGGACGGCCCCCGCGCGAATCGGACGGAAAGTACATGCCGCCGAAAAACGGCTTAAGCTCGGGCGTCAACCAGACGCTCATCGGCCAGCCACCGGAGCCGGTCGTCACCTGGACGAACGCCATGTAGACCCGGTCGACATCCGGACGCTCCTCGCGATCGACCTTGACCGAAACGAAGTGATCGTTCAGAAGCGCCGCAATGTCCGGATGCTTAAACGACTCGTGCTCCATGACGTGGCACCAGTGACAGGTGGAGTATCCGATCGAGAGAAAGATCGGTTTGTCCTCCCGGCGCGCCCGATCGAACACGTCGTCGCCCCACGGGTACCAGTCGACCGGATTGTTGGCGTGTTGTTGCCAGTACGGGCTTGGCTCCGTCGCGAGACGATTCGGCATCGGCTAGAAATCCTTGGTGCCGGTCGAATGCAGCTCGACTCTCACCACGGGCTTCTAGAGAGGATATACAATGCGCCGACGGAGGCACACGAGATGGGCGACGCCGCCCCCGACCATCCCATTCAGGGTAAACGTATCGCCATCCTCATTGAAGCGCTATTCGATGACGGCGAACTGACGGACACCGCCGATGCCCTTCGGGCGGCTGGCGCCGAGGTCGTGATCGTCGGTCCGACCGCGCCGACCGACTTTACCGGCCGCCGCGGACGCGTCGTCTCCTCTGATCAAACGGCTGCCACAACGCGCCTCGACGACATTGATGCGGTCGTGATTCCGGGCGGGTTCGCCCCCGACAAGATGCGCATGCGTCACGCGATGGTCGACCTCGTGCGCGACGCCGTCGAGGCTGGCAAACCGGTGGCCGCCATCTGCCATGGCCCGCAGATGCTCATCTCGGCCAACGCGGTCCGGGACCGCATGATCACCTGCTGGCCGTCGATCGCGATCGACGTCAAGAATGCGGGGGGGCTCTACATGGACCGCCCAGTCGTCGAGGACGGTAACATCATCACGTCACGCAAGGTGGATGATGTGCCGGCGTTCAGCGACGCGCTCGTCCGCGCCCTCAGCGTTGGGGCGACTGAGCGGCGTGGGGCGTAGGGGCCCCATCCTTCCAGGCGGGATACGACCCGAGGGTGCGAAGCGACGGCGCGAATTCGGCCAGGTGCATCAGCGCGCGCGCGCAGCGGATGTCTTCCCGAGTGGTCAACAAGTCGGCGTAGAACAAGTACTCGAACGGCCGATCGGGAATCGGCCGCGACTCGAGCTTGGTCAGATCGATGTCTCGGAGCGCAAACACGCTGAGCGCCTTGAAGAGCGCGCCTGGGTCGTTCGGCACGGTGAAGACGATCGTCGTCTTGTCGGGTGCGCCGAGCGGCGCAGAGTCGCGGCTGATGATCAGGAACCGTGTGAAATTGTCGGCGACGTCCTGGACGCCGGTCTTCAAGACCCGCAAGCCAAAGATCTCCGCGGCGCGCTCAGACGCAATCGCGGCACAATCGGTCAGCCGCTGCTCCTGGAGCATCTTGGCGCTGCCGGCCGTGTCGTAGGTCGCGACGATTTCGACGTCCTTGAGCGTCCGGAGAAATCGTTCGCACTGCTCGAGCGCCTTCGGATGCGAGTAGACGCGCCGCACCTGATCCAGCTCGGTCCCCTCGCGCACGATCAGGTTGTGCACGATCGCGTGCTTCACCTCAGCCACGATCGGAAGCTCGTGTTCGAGCATCAGGTCGTAGTTGCGATGAATGCTGCCGGCAATGGTATTCTCGATCGGCAGGATCCCGTGAGTCGCCTCTCCCGCCACTACGGTGGCGAATACGTCCTCGAAGCTGAGGCGCGGCATCGGATCCGCATCGGGGTTGACCCGAAGCGCGGCCGCTTCGCTATAAGCACCGGGCTCTCCCTGGTAGGCGATACGCACGACGTTAAGAATACA
Source organism: Vicinamibacterales bacterium (assembly GCA_963662965.1). Classification (GTDB taxonomy): domain Bacteria; phylum Acidobacteriota; class Vicinamibacteria; order Vicinamibacterales; family UBA8438; genus DTWD01. The sequence continues at coordinate 5,027,957 of OY759970.1, forward strand.
CCTCGGTCTCAAGCTCACGGACCCACGCCGCCGTGAACTCCGCGCCGAACAGGAAGATCACCGCGGAGGTGTAGACCCAAAAGAGAAACATCACGACGATCGCAAGCGATCCATGCAAGCTCAGATCGGCCACGTCGCGCAGGTACCACGAAAACCCGGCCAAGCCGATCTGCCACAACAGGCCAGTCAGGACGGCGCCGACCCAGACATCGCGGATCCGCACGGTGGCCTGTGGCACGAACCCAAAGACGAACCCCGCGACCAGGATCACGGCGGCCATCGCCGTATACCGGCTCGGGAGGTCGGCCACCGCCGAGAGCGGCGGCACCGCGTCGAGCACCGTCGCGAACCAGCTCGCGCGAAGGATGCCGCCGACGCTCACCCAGGCGAGCGCCAGCACTAGGATGATGCCGGCCCCAATCAACATGGCGAACGCGCTGACATGGTGTCGCAGGTAGCTTGGCTCCTGCTCGACGTTCCACGCGCGGTTCACCGCGGTCGACACGGTGCGAACAATCCCGAGCAAGACCCAGACCGCGATCCCGGCGCCGGCGAGACTGAAGCCAATGCTCGCCCGCGCAATCGACTCGACTTGCGCGCTCACCAGATCCACCTGCGTCGGAAAGAACTGGAGCACGAAATCAGCGATGGCGGCCCGCTGCGCGGGCTCCGCGGTCAACCGGCCGACCACCGACGCCGTCAGCAACAAAAAGGGGAACAGCGAAACGAGTGCATAGTAGGCAATCGACGACGCGTAGGTAAAGTCGTCGCCCGAGAACAGGCGGATCACCGCGGCTCGCGAGGCGCGGCCAAACCGACGGAGCCATCGACGGGCCGGCTGGAGCGACGTCCGCGCCACCACGGGCTGTTCTGTTAGTAGCCTAGGAAGATGAAGACGCGTTGCGCACGCCGCTCGCGGCCCACGTCGTCTCGCCGGCGTCCACGTCGGCCGTTTGCGCTGCACTCGCGGCGGCCATCGCGTCGTCGAACGCACGACGTCCCTCGTGTGCCGCCGCGCGCGCCTTCTCGACGGTGCCGCGGGCGCGATCGATTTCGTGTATGAACCCGTCGAGCGCCGGTTCGATCTGCTCGCGCACGCGCCGTCCACGCTCGGTGAGATACAGCCCACCGAGGATCGCGCCGACTACCGCGCCGAGTATTGTCGAAACCAAGACTTGCGACCGTTCGTCCACATGTGCCTCCGCGTACTGGGCTGATGATACACCCGAGGGGCGCGCCGCGCGGGAACGGAGCGGGGCATGGGGACCCCCGCGAGTGACCGCGGTGGGACTCGGGGCCGCAGGTCCCGTCTGAGTTTAGAACAGCAGCGCGACGCCGACCGACGCGCGCCAGAACGCGAGCTCCTCGAAGATGATCTCGCCCAAACCTTCACCGAGCGAAATGCTACGTGTGTATCGAAGGTCGAACCGGGCGCCGACGTGCTCGCTGAAAACTCCCATGAGCCCACCACCGACGTCGAAGCCGAGACCGTCGCGTTTCTCGGTAATCGTATCGGCCGAGGCCTCCGTCTGGAGCCAGCCGAGCCCCCCGACGGCGTACGGCCGTACACCTTTGATCGGTATCCCGATGATGAGATTGCCCATCACGGTGGTGGCGCGACCGTTGTCGATGAAGGCCGCGTCGGTAGACGCCTCGGTGGTCCGGGCAAAATCGATTTCGAAACCGAAGACGCCGCCCGCCATGGCCGCGAGCGACGCACCCACGGTGGTCACCTTTTCGACGTCGGACTCGCCGAACGATGCTCCGACGAACGGCGTGAAGATGCCATCGGCGCGCGCGGTGTTCGGAGCCGCGAGCAGCATCACCGTGACAGCCAGGAACGAGCGCATGTGTGTCATCCTCTGAGTGGTCTCTGTCACACACTACGGTAACGCATTCGGTGATCGAACGTTGCCGTAATTGTGACCGGGACCACTGAGTCTATAATCGCCGCATGCCGGAACCGACAAAGCCGACACCGCATACCGGGCAGACGACGCCGACCGCGCGCACACCGGCACACCCGCGCGAAGACGCGGTCATCTGCGAGCGGTGCGGCGCGGAGATGTTTCGGATGCACGCCGTCTGGCGCTGCCCCGCCTGCCGGTACAAGACCGACTGCTGCGGCTGGTGATGGATCAGATCCGATCCCAGATACGCACCGACGCTGACGACTTCCGCACGAACCACGCCGCGATGACCGTGCTCGTCCGCGAGCTCGAAACCCGCCGGGCCACGGCCCGCGACGGGGGCGGCCCCGCTGCGCAGGCCCGTCATGACGAGCAGGGCAAGCTCGGCGCCCGGGAACGGGTCGAGCGGCTGCTCGATGACGGTTCCCCCTTTCTCGAGGTGGCGCCGCTGGCGGCGCACGATATGTACGACGGCGAGGCGCCGGCCGCCGGTCTCATCACCGGTATCGGCCGTGTCTCCGGCCGCGAGGTAATGATCGTCGCCAACGACGCCACCGTGAAGGGGGGCACCTACTTTCCCGTCACGGTCAAGAAACACCTGCGCGCGCAGCAGATCGCCGCCGACAACCGCCTGCCGTGCGTCTATCTCGTCGACTCGGGCGGCGCTTATCTTCCGCTCCAGGCCGAGGTCTTTCCCGACCGCGAGCACTTCGGACGGATCTTTTTCAACCAGGCCCGGATGTCGGCCGCGGGCATCCCCCAGATCGCGGTCGTGATGGGCTCCTGCACCGCCGGTGGCGCGTACGTCCCGGCGATGTCCGACAAGACGATCATCGTCAAGGGGACCGGCACCATCTTTCTCGCCGGTCCGCCCCTCGTGAAAGCGGCCACCGGTGAGGAAGTCACGGCCGAAGAGCTTGGCGGCGCCGACGTCCACACGCGCCTGTCGGGCGTCGCCGATTATTTGGCCGAGAACGACGTGCAGGCGCTGGCGCTGGCGCGCACCGCCGTGTCGACGCTCAGGTCCGACGGCGAGCCGTCGCACGACGTCATCGAGGCCGAAGCGCCCGCCTACGACCCGGACGAGCTCCTCGGCATCGTCCCGACCGACACGAAGCACCAGTACGACGTCCACGAGGTACTCGCGCGCCTGGTCGACGGCTCTCGATTCGACGAGTTCAAGGCGCGGTACGGCCCGACGCTCGTCACCGGCTTTGCCCGGCTCCACGGCCGGCTCGTCGGGTTCGTCGCCAACAACGGCGTCCTCTTTTCGGAGTCGGCGCTCAAGGCGACGCACTTCATTCAGCTCTGCAATCAGCGCCGGATTTCCCTGGTCTTCCTCCAGAACATCACCGGCTTCATGGTGGGACGCGAGTACGAGCGGAGGGGTATCGCCAAGGACGGCGCCAAGATGGTGAATGCGGTCGCCAACTGCGTCGTGCCGAAGGTGACCGTCATCATCGGCGGATCGTTCTGCGCCGGCAACTACGGGATGTGCGGACGCGCCTATGAGCCGCGCTTTCTCTGGAGCTGGCCGAACGCCCGTATCTCGGTGATGGGAGGTGAACAGGCGGCCGGCGTGCTGGCGACCGTCAAGCAGGACCAGGCGGCGCGTGACGGCCAGACGCTCACCGACGACGAGAACGACGCGATTCGCCGGCCGATCCTCGACAAATACGAGCGTGAGGGTTCGCCTGTACTACGCCACCGCGCGCCTCTGGGACGACGGCATCCTCACCCCGACCGAGACCCGTGACGCGCTCGCGTTGGGGCTCGCGGTGGCGTCCCGCGCGCCGGTGGCCGACCCGTCGTACGGCGTGTTCCGGATGTAGGGTCTAGCAATGTTCGGTCGGATCCTCATCGCCAACCGAGGCGAGATCGCGGTGCGGATCGCGCGCACCTGTCGGGCGCTCGGGATCGAGACCGTCGCCGTCTACTCGGAGGCCGATGCCCACGCGCTCCACGTGTCGGCCGCCGACGGCGCGACCGCCATCGGCTCGGCGCCAGCCGCCGACAGCTATCTGTCGATCGGGCGCATCATCGATGCGGCCCGCGCGAGCGACGCGGAGGCCATTCATCCCGGCTACGGGTTTCTCTCGGAGAACCCCGAGTTTGCGTCGGCGTGCTCCGACGCCGGCCTGACGTTCATCGGTCCGCCGGCGGACACGATTGCGAAATTCGGGGCCAAGATCAACGCGCGACGCGTCGCGCGGGAGGCGGGCGTGGCGGTGGTCCCGGGCGAAGAGCCGACCGACCAGTCGAACGCCGGCATCGCCGCCTGCGCACGAGACACCGGCTTCCCGCTGCTCCTGAAACCGTCTGCCGGCGGTGGCGGCAAAGGCATGGTCGCGGTCTACGCGGAAGAAGCGCTCGTGGACGCGATCGAGCAGGCGCGTCGCGAAGCGGTCGCGTCGGTCGGCAACGGCACCCTCTACGTCGAGCGCCAGTTGACGCACCCGCGGCACGTCGAGGTGCAGATCGCGGCCGACCAGCACGGCGTCGTGCTCGATTTCGGCGAGCGCGAGTGCTCGATTCAGCGCCGACATCAAAAGGTGATCGAAGAGTCGCCGTCGATGGCCCTGTCGGCTGAGCTTCGCCACGGACTCGCCACGGCCGCGACCGATCTCGCACGTGATGCCGACTACCAGAACGTCGGCACGGTCGAATTCCTGGTGGAGGATGACGGGACAGGACAGAACCCGTCCTTCTACTTCCTCGAGATGAACACACGGCTCCAAGTCGAGCATCCGGTCACCGAACTGGTCACCGGCATCGATCTCGTGGAGGCGCAGATCGCCATCGCCGCCGGGCAACCGCTGGCGTGGAAGGAGGGGGAGATCACCCCGCGCGGGCACGCCATCGAATGCCGGGTCTATGCGGAGGACCCCGCACATGACTTCCTCCCACAGGCGGGCACCATCGGCGGCTATCGCGAGCCGGCGGGACCCGGGATCCGCGTCGACTCGGGCATTGGAGACGGATCGGACGTCCCGGTCCACTACGACCCGTTGTTGGCGAAGGTGATCGTCGTCGGCGAAACGCGCGAGCAGGCGCGGCATCGAGCGGTTGGCGCCCTCGGGGAATATACGGTGCTCGGGGTCCGAACGAACATCGGCTTCCTCCGCGGTGTCCTCGAGCATCCGGCGTTCATCACCGGCGACCTCCATACCCGATTTCTCGATGAGCATCGCCAGGCACTCGCCGACGCGGCGTCGGACGACGAGAGGGTGGCGGCCCCTGTCCCCAGGAGGCCACCGGATGGCGCCCTCGATGTCTGGGACACCCTCGACCGGCTGGCGCCTAGGCGCCCACGGCGCGCCCCGCGGGCACGGAGCGGGGCGTGGTGGGGCCCCCGCGAGTGCCCGCGACGGGGCTTGGGGCGGTAAGCCCCATCTGAGAGACGCCGAAGACGCCTTGTCGGCGCCGATGCCGGCGACCGTGACGGCCGTCCTCGTCACACCAGGGGCAACGGTGAGCACCGGCGACACGCTGGTGCGTCTCGAGGCGATGAAGATGGAGCTCGCGATCCGCGCGCCGGTCGACGGCACGGTGACGGGTGTGGCGTGTCGGGAGGGCGCGCTCGTGCAGCCGGGGCGGCCGCTGGTGACGCTCAGCCGGCTTAGGGCTTCGGGCGGCCCAGCATCTCCGCCGTGATTTCCTCGTGCTTCGGCATGCCGATGGTCTGATACATCTCGACCGCCTCGCCGAGCAGCGTGCGCGCCTTGTCTGTATCGCCGGCCTCGCCGCGATCGATCAGCATCCAGGCGTACCAGCGCCGGACTTCTGGTTGCGCGATCTTGTGTGGAAGCGCGTGTGCCTGCCGGAGCGCCTTCTCGTCGGCTTCCAGCAGCTCACTGAGGAATTTGATCGCGACCTTTCGACCAAGCTGCGTGTCGTCGGTGAAAAAGACGTCGCCCATGCCGCCCTTGCCGAGACTATCGAGAACGCGGTAACGCGATGGCAAGTCGCTCACTGGCTTCAGGCTCTGGTCCGGCGGAGAACGTAGCTCCGGTCACGCCCACTCCGCAAAGTTGAATCCGGGCATCAGCGGGTTCAGGAACTCTACACCTTCCAGCCGCCGACCATCCCGGAAGTCTTCCGTGAACACCACCGGGACCTGGTTAAGCCTGGCCGTCGCCCAGATCTGCGCGTCGAAGTAACTCAGTCGATGCTCGCGGACACCGCGAAGCGCTTCAAGGACGATCATCCGTGTCACGTCCAGCACCGGCATGGCATCCACGAGACGCGTGGCTTGTGCAAGGGTATCGCCCAGCGCGAGGATTGGGCGTCGGTCGCGAGTCGTTGCACTGACGAACTCCGCGAGGATTTGAGAGCTTAGGCGTCCGGCGCCAGCCTCAGTGAGCGTTTCGATGGCGCGTATCGCCTGCCTGTGCTTGACCGTTTCAGCCGGGTGATGCGCGTAGACGAGAATATTGGTGTCGATCAGGACTTCGACCATCGACCAACGCGTGCCTCGTACAGATCCTCACGCGTCCATGCACGCTCGGACTTGTCGCGCGTGCGTTTCTTGGGAAGCGATCGCATGAACGCGACCGCCTGCCGGGCCGCATCCACATTGTGCTCTCGTGGGTGCCACGCGTGGGAAGTCCCGTACTGCACACCATCGAGCGACTCGCGAATGAGCGTCGCCTCCGTCACCCCGCGACGCTTGGCGCTGCGCTTGAGCATGCGATCGTGCCGCGGCTCGAGGTAGACCTGTTTCCGGACCATCTGCGCCATCGACGTATTATACATCGCCATATACATCGTACTGGACGCGTACGGCTAGAACGCGGGGAAACGGAATCGCGGGTTTCGTCTGGTGCTAAGTCGCCGCCTCGGGCGAGTCAGCTGGAGGCTCCGCCGGGACCTCACCTGCGTCAACCGCCGCTTGCGACACGGCCTGCACGACGTCGTCGAACGCCGCCATATCGATCGCGTCGTAGTCGGCCGGACAACCGAAGTCACGTGGCTGCGGAGCCGTCGGATTACCGAGCGCGACGCAGAGACCACAGCCGATGCACTTGTCGATCACGACGGCACACACCATCCGGCCGTCGGCATCAGGCTCCTCGATGATGCAGTCCTCGACGGGACAGGCGGCCTGGCAGATGGAGCAGGCGAACGCGCCGAAACAGCGCTCGGGATCGATCACCGCCACCTGCTTCGGCGCCCTCTTGCGAGGCTTGTTCATCAGCTTAGTCCACATAGGCGAGAGTATTATAGCCGACCGCGCGCGAACAGCGTCAGCGCACAACGAGGCCAGAACACGCGGGCCGGTCGTGTATATCCCGGAAGAAACCGTCTGCCTTCGGCCAGACGACGCCTCCCGTTCCTCCGAGTGCCGGATGCTCCTCGAGGCGAGCCGGTCATGGACTGGACTCCTCCCGGTCCCTTGTTGCGGCATCATGGCCGTGACAAGCGGACCGGAAACCACAAACTGGAGAGGAGACCATCATGCATCCTACGACCGTCGCGGTTGATCTCGCAAAGAGTGTCTTCGAAGTCGCTGTCGCCGACCGGCGGGGGTGCCTCCAGGCCCATCATCGCTTCACGCGCCGCCAGTTCGAACGGTTCTGCCGCACGCAGGCGGCCAGTCACGTCGTCATGGACGCGTGTGGCATGGCGCATCACTGGGGACGGGTCGCGCGCCGCTGCGGGTATCAGGTGTCGCTGCTGCCGGCGCAGTATGTGCGCCCCTACGTACGGCGGCAGAAGACGGGTCGCACCGACGTCGAGGCGTTAGTGGAGGCGGCCCGCAGCGGGACGGTGGTGCCGGGGGCGGTGAAGCGTCCTGAGCAGCAAGCGCTCGTCGCGTTACACCGCGCGTGCGGCAGCAGTGGATGACGACCCGCACCACTGCCGTCCGGGGCCTGCTGCGCGAACACGGCGTCACGCTGTCCCTGGGGGCGCGGACCGTCCTGACGCAGCTCCCGCGGCTGCTCGAAGACGCGGAGCTTCCGCTGCCGGTCCACCTGCGCACCGCCCTGGGACTCGTCGACGCGGAGCTCCGCGAGCGCGAAACCCGCATTCAGACGGTGGAACAACAGCTCACGACCTTTGCGGCCCACGACGCGGGAACGCAGCGGTTGCTTCCCCGAGGTGCCGGGGGTCGGGCTCTTGACCGCCACCGCGCTCGTGGCGAGCGTCGGGCACATCCACGCGTTCCGGCGGGGCCGGCAGTTTGCGAGCTGGCTGGGGCTCACGCCCCGGGAACACTCCAGTGGCACCCGGCGGCGCCGGGGCGCGATCACCAAACAGGGCCACCGGTATCTACGCTCCCTCCTGACGCACGGGGCGCGCAGCGTGGTGCTCGCCGGCCACCGCCGGCAGCGCACCGGCACCGCGTGCACACCCCTCCACCAGGGGGCCGTCACCATGGACCCCGTCCGCTTCGAGTAGCTACGTGAGAAACATGTGATGACCCCACAGGTCGGACCGACATCGGACGAGACCGATTCAGACACTGGGTACCCCTGTCAGCCCGTGCCGGTCTCTGGTCCCCGATGTAGCGCCTTGTCCATCGTGGCCCGGAACCGCAGTGGTGCCACACCAGAGGCCGGATATCTTGCTGCACCCAAGCTGGTGGCTGTTCCGCCGTCGCTCTCTTGCCCCCGGGAGGAGTCCATATATTTCTGAGGGATGTACGCGACCGGTCCGCTCGGATTCGCCGTCGCTCGGTTCCATCAAGCTGAGCGTCCGCGCGCCGCAATCTCCCAGACCGCCTCGACGACCCCATTCCGCACGGCGTACATCTGCTCGTAGAGGTTCACCACCGGGTCACAGTGCGAGACGATCAGCTCGAGCTTGTCGCCCACCTTGTAGGTCCGGCTCGGGTCCTCGTAGCGGAGCGAACCGAACTCGTCCGAGCCCGACGTGTAGCTCATGCCGGTCTCGCCCTTCACGATCGCCCACGGCCGGTTGATCGTGCACGCCTTGGCGCCTGCATCGGTCGTCACCCGACCCTCGTACTGCGCATTGAGCACGGTGGTCAGGATCGTGAGCGCCGGCTGGAAGTCGGCGTAGACGTCGGTGTCGCCCACCCCACCGATTCCGATGTACTGCGCGTCCATGAAGACATAGCTGCCGACCTGCACATCGGTCACCCCCGGCGTTTGGTGATCGATGTTGTAAGTGCCGGTACCGCCGCCGCTGAAGATCTCCGTGCTGAGGCCCGAGCGTTGGAAGTGCTCGTACGTCTCGGCCGCCGGGGCCAACCGTTCCAGAGTTTGCGCCTGGCGCGCGTCGAAGCCAGTGACATGCTGCGAGCCTCCGTCATAGCACAGCATGCCGCGTAGTCGCAGGCTCGGGAGATGATCGACGAGCTGCGCCAGCTCCAACGCCGGCTGTCCTGGTGTGATGCCGGTCCGATGGCCACCCGGGTCGACGTCAACCACGACATCGGCCACGACCCCAGCCGCCGCCGCCGCCTCGGCCAGCAGGCGCGCGTTCTCCGGGGTGTCGGTCGCCTGGACGAAGCTGTCGCACCATTTGCGTAGGTTCATCGCGCGCTGAATCTTGAACGGCGTCACGTTGCTCGTCGTCATCAGCAGCGGCTCGATGCCGTGGTCGAAAAGCACTTGCGCCTCGCTGATCTTCGCGACGCAGATTCCGACCGAGCCGGTATCGAGCTGCATCCGGGCAATCGCCGGTGTCTTGTGGGTCTTGGCATGGGGGCGGCTGGCGATACCGTTCTGCCCCACCGTCCGCTGCATCGTCGCGATGTTGGCCTCGAGCGCATCGAGGTCGACCACGAGCGCCGGAGTATCGAGATCCCAGATCGAGACGCCGAGCTCGCTCAGCTCACCTCCCATCTCCGAGGCGCGCCGCGCGATCTCACTGGCCGAATAACCCTTCACGGTCGCCGGCACCCAGACAGCGGCACCCGCTCCGGCGGCTTGGAGGAAATGACGACGGGAGAATGGGATGGTCATAGTGCAGTTTTACCTCAATTCGTACGGCGTCGCCAGGTGAACCAGCACCGCGGTCGCCGCCAACAGCAGCAGCGCGACGGCCACTTCGATGCCGACCGACCGCCGCAGCGCTCCGCTCCCGGCCTCCGTGCCGAGCCTCGGCGTCACGCGTCGCCAATTGTAGGCGCCGACGGCGCCGGTAGCCAGAACGAGCCCGACCTTGAGCAGCAGCGTCCTCCCGTAGGGAGTGGTCCACAGCTGAGGGAGCGTCTCAACGTAGTACCAGGCGGTGACCCCGCCGGTCACAACCAGCGTGGCGACGGCCGCCATGGCCAGGGGGGAAAACCGGCGGATCAGGCCGGCGAACCGCTCGTGCCCCTCAAGAGACCCGGTCATCGTCAGCGTTAGCGGCGACGCCACGACGAGGATGGCGATGAGCGTCCCGACCCAGAGGCCGGCCGCAAGCCCATGCGCGATCTGGAGCAACCATAGGAAGTGCGAATCAAACCTGCTCCACGACATCGCGTGTCCGGTGAGCGGCAGCGTCACCCAGAGCAGCACGGTCGAGGCGACGACGACGCGCCAGCCGAGACGCGCCTGCCACGGCACGGCAATCGAGGCCACGCCCGCCAGCACGGCAACGCCGGCCTGGGGCTGCCAGCGGCTGCCCCACCGGCTCTCGACGGCGATGACCCGGACTAGCTCCAAGGTGACCGGCTCGTCGAGCCCGAAGACGGAATAGGTCTGTGCGAGGAGGCGCGCCACGGCCGCCAGCGCCGCCACGCCGCCGGCGGAGACGGTGAGCAGCAGGAGGGTGCGGTCGACCGTCGTCGCCGACGCGGCCCGACCGCCGGACGGCGGGATCAGCAGCCAGCGCGCAACGACTGCTCCGGTGAGACCAATGAGTCCGAGGTAGGTGCCCCACTTCGCGAGGGCCAAGTACACGAGGGCGAGCGCGTCCAAAACTAGACGGGGCTTCGCCCCAACATGCCCGTGTCAGTCCGCATAACGGCCTCTAATCGGCCGTTTGGATCGTGAACGTGAAATCGCCGCGTTGGGTATGCCCGTCGTCACCCGCGGTTCGCCACTTGACGGTGTACGCCCCGGCTGGCAGCACCGACGGCAGCATCGCCATCAGCGACTTGTCGTCCGCCACCTTCGTCTCGCGGAGATCCACGGCGCCGCTCGCCCCCTCCAGCGTGATCTGGCTGATTGCCGGATCGGGCGACTGCGTATACCAGAGCTGGATGTGGTGCGGCGACTCGGCGAGTATCGCGCCATCCTCGGGCATCGTCTTCTGGACGGCCATGTGGGCGACCACGGTGACGACGGACAGCGCGGCCAGAGCCACACCGCCAACAACGACGTTTCGGTTCAGTCTCATGAATGTCCCCTGCCGATCTTAGTACACCAACTCGGTACCAATGTACGCGCTTCAACCGAGTTCCGCAACATGACCAAGCGTTGACTGGGGGAATATCGCGCTCGATCGAGCACCGGTGTCTCGCGCGCTTCCCCCAGACCCCTTGGCTCCCTCGTTAGTGGGGCCCCGATGCCCCACGCCGGTCTAACTTCAGACGGGGCCGCAGGCGGGGATGTCCCGTGCGCTGTTGAAATTCAACGGCGGCTCGGTTCACGACTACGCGACCATCGCTGACGATTCCCCGAGACCCAGCCGCGCGTCACGCGCCCGGAGGGCGGCGACGAGCGCCGGCATATCTTGACATCCTTTGACCCGGCGGAACCCCTTCGCGGCTTCGAGCACGCCGGCGGCCACCCACCGCAGCACCATCGTCCCACCGCGCCAGCGTTTCACATTGCGCTTCACATGGCGCGTGCGGCTGAGCAGACTCTCGATGGCGTTCGTGGTGGCGAGCGATCGTTGGAGGCGTTCCGACAGGCCCAAGCCGAGCACGGTCAGCGTCTCGTCGAGGCCTTCTCGGACGCTCGCGGCCGCACTCGGGTGGTCGGTGTCCAAGCGGCGAGCCAGGTCCTGCAGCAGTCGTTTCGCCGTCTTGACGGTGGCGTTCGTGTAGGCGCGGGTAAGGATTGCCTTCACCCACGGACGTTGTGCCTCGGGGAGATGCTCCAGGATGTTCCGGCCCTTGTGCACTTGACACCGCTGCACCACGGCGGCCCGGCCGAACGTCTGGGTCACCGCCGTCTCGAGGGCCTTCGCCCCATCGACGATCACCAGGAGGCTCCGGTCGGTGCGCAGCCCGCGACTCGCAAGATTGGTCAACAGGCCCTGACAGACCGTCGCATTCTCCGTGGCTCCTTCCCAGAGGCCGAGCGGGTGTTTGGTCCCCGTTGTGTCGATGCCCAGCGCCACCACGATACAGTGCCCGCCGACCTGGACCCCATCGATCAGCAGCACCGCCAGGTCCAGCGCGTCGAGCGGTGTCGCGCGCCACGCGTCCAGCTGCGCCTGGGTCTGCGCCACAAAGCGTCGACTGACCGCACTCTTGCTGGTGCCCCGCGTCGTGATGTTCGCGCCCAGCGGTTCGAGACTCCGCGCATATTGGCGGGTCGCCACGCCGATGAGCATCTGGTCGACGACGCGCCGGTTCAGCGGGTCCGCGTCCGTGAACGCCTGGGCCGTGGGCAGCGGCACCTCCATGCCGTCGCGCCGCACTCGGGGCCGACGGATCGCGACTTTATGCCCGCCCAGGACGACTTGGCTCGGAGCATGGCCGGCGCGATACGCGTGCCGGGCCGGCTGATGCGCATACCGGGGGCCACACACGGCAGCCCGATCTTCTTCGAGCATCGCCTCGAGCACCCGTAAGCCAGACGCGATGACCAGCTCCTGCAGCTCGGCCTGTGCATCGATGAGGATGTCAACCAACGGCAAGTGGCGCGACGCCGGGGATGCCGATTGGCGACGACGAGGGACTGTGTGAGACTGCTTCTTCATGGCGGCTCCTTTGCTGGGAGGCTTTCACCTCGGTTTAGTCACCGGTCGTATAGCACGACCAGTGAAGGAGCCGCCGCTTCAAATTTCAACAGCTACTGGGACATCCCCCCGCAGGCCCCGTCTGAAGTTAGATTAGGATGGGTCGGTATGAGCAGCGTTTACGAAGACGTCTACCGGCGCGCCCAAGAACATCCCGAGGACTTTTGGGCCGCGGCCGCGGAGCCACTCTATTGGAACAGACGGTGGGACCGCGTGCGGGACGATACACGCCCGCCGTTCTACCGCTGGTTTGCCGGCGCCACGCTGAACACTTGCTACAACTGCCTCGATATCCACATCGACCGAGGCCGTGGCAAGCAGCTCGCGCTCATCTACGACAGCCCGGTCACCAATACCATCCGCCGGTTCACCTACGTGGAGCTGCGTGACGAGGTGGCCCGCCTGGCCGGCGCCCTGCTCGCGCAAGGCGTCCGAGCCGGCGACCGCGTGGTCATCTACATGCCGATGGTGCCGGAAGCGGTGATCGGCATGCTGGCGTGCGCGCGCATCGGTGCGGTGCATTCGGTCGTCTTTGGCGGATTCGCGCCAACGGAGCTTGCCACACGGATCGACGACGCCAAGCCGAAGCTCGTGCTCTCCGCGTCGTGCGGCATCGAGGTCGATCGCGTCATCCCGTACAAGCCGCTGCTCGACGATGCGATCGAGCGGTCGTCACATAAACCCGATCGAATCATTCTGCTACAGCGCCCACAGGAGCAGGCGTCGCTCGCGGCGGGCCGCGACCTCGACTGGCAGGAGGCCTGCGCCGACGCCGTGCCGGCCGACTGCGTATCGGTGGCGGCCACCGACCCGCTCTATATTCTCTACACCTCGGGGACGACCGGCGTCCCAAAGGGGATCGTGCGCGACAACGGCGGGCATGCCGTCGCGCTCCACTGGAGCATGGAGCACGTCTACGGCGTCGGCGCCGGAGACGTGTATTGGGCGGCGTCCGATATCGGGTGGGTCGTTGGTCACTCGTACATCGTCTACGGCCCGCTGCTGCGCGGCGCGACGACGATCCTGTACGAGGGGAAGCCCGTCGGCACGCCCGACCCGGGGGCGTTCTGGCGCGTGGTCGAGCAGCACGGCGTCAACGCCCTCTTCACCGCACCGACCGCGTTTCGCGCCATCAAGAAAGAGGATCCGCAGGGCACGCTCATCAGGAAATACGACCTGTCGACGTTCCGCATGCTCTTTCTCGCCGGAGAACGATGCGACCCGGACACGCTCATCTGGGCGCGGGATCAACTACAGGTGCCGGTGATCGACCATTGGTGGCAAACCGAGACCGGCTGGGCGATCGTCGGTAACTGTGTCGGCCTCGGCGCGTTGCCGGTGAAGCCGGGGTCGCCGACCAAGGCGGTACCGGGATTCGATGTACGTGTCCTCGGCGAGGACGGAACCGAGATGGCGCGTGGGGAGATCGGCGCGCTCGTCGTCAAGCTGCCGATGCCACCCGGCTGCCTGCCGACCCTATGGAACAACGAAAAGGGCTACGAAGACGCCTACCTGTCTCGGTACCCCGGCTACTACCTCACTGGTGATGCCGGCTACAAGGACGACGACGACTACCTGTACATCATGAGCCGCATCGACGACATCATCAACGTGGCCGGCCACCGGCTCTCGACCGGGGGGATCGAGGAAGTGCTCGCCGCGCATCCCGACATCGCCGAGTGCGCGGTCGTCGGCGTCGCCGATGCCATCAAAGGCGAGGTCCCGGTCGGATTTGTCGTGACCAAGGCGGGCGTGACGCGCTCCGCCGCCGAGATCGTGCCCGAGCTGATCGAGCGGGTGCGGGGGACGATTGGCCCGGTAGCGGCATTCAAGCAAGCCGCGCTCGTGCCGCGGCTCCCAAAGACACGCTCCGGCAAGATCTTGCGCGGGACGATCAAAAAGATCGCGGACGGCGAGTCTTACACCCCGCCGGCGACGATCGACGACCCGGCGATCCTCGACGAGATCACCGTCGTCCTCGCCGGCCTCGGATATCCCAAACGCGAAGACGGGTAGGAGCCCTACCGCAACACGCCGCTCATCGGCGCACCGGCGTACCCGGTCATCTCGAGATAGCCGCGGCCCGAGACCGACCGACCCTGGTGCGTGCCGGTGACGTCGATCGTCCCCTCCCAGTAGGTCACGCCGGTCGACTGCGAGGTCACCAACTCCTGCGCATCGAGTGGCGTCACCGCCTCAAGCGCGAGTCCGAGCGACGGCACCGCGACCCGCCATTCGACCGGATACGACGCGCCGCTCACGGGCGACGTCCATCGGCGACCAGGCGTGAGCTGGAAGTCATCGAGCCGCAGGTGGACGACTCCGTCGGAGGTCACGACCGTGCCACCCGACCGCGGGTCGGGTGCACCATCGAGCAAACGCAGGGTGTAGATCATCAGATCGGTCCCATCATCGAGCTGGATCGAGAACCAGTCCCACCCGGCCTGACTCGATTCGAGAAAGCTGCTGCCGAATTCATGGTCCATCCAGCTCGCACCGGTGACCTCGAATGCTTCACCGTCGATCTCGATCCGGCCCCGTGTCTCAAGCCGGGTGAACGAGTAGTAGTGCGAGGCGTTGCCAGCGACCGCCCCCTTCTGGCTGAACCCGCGGTCACCGTGCAAGACGGGTGTCGTCGCGCCGTCGAGGCGTAGATCGATCGACAAGCGGCCAGCCTCATGGCTGTCCACCGCATGCAGCCGGTGAGTCGTTCCCTGCAGCGACGCCCGCCACTCTTCGTTCCACACATCGAGGACGTCGGTGCGCGCACCGGCCCATCCCACACCCGCCCGGTTCAGACGCTCGGCGACCCGATGGACCCCGCCGTCGACGTCGGTAATCGCCAGGTGGGCCATGTACAGGTCTCGCACCGCCCACCGGGATGGATTCACCGGCTGGGGGTCGACGCCGATGCGAAAAAACGTCAGCTGGTAGCCGAAGCGTCGCCCCTCCGCGTTTCGTAGGTTGCCGGTGTAGTACCACCACTCGATCCGGTGGTCTGGATGCGCCGCGTGGTCGCGCGGAAATGAGAGCTCGTACGCCCGATTGGCGAAGAGCCAGCCCTCCGCGTTCGCGGTATTGTCCTGAGCCGCTCGCGACAGTCCCGTCGCCAGGGTCAAGACCAGGACAAGCAGCAGGAGGCAACCCCCCGCGACCCCTGATCTCTGATCCCTGACCCCTGACGCCGATTCCGCACTACTCCCGTCCCCCAGCAACGTCCTCGATCGTGAAACGGGCGGCAAGCCGTGCCGGGTAGAGCCCGGCCACGGTGGTGGCGACGAGGATGGCAGCGGTCGATTGCACGAGAAACGCGGTCGGCACGTGAAACTGAATCGTCCAGCCAAAGCTTTGTACATTGATCACGTAGATCAGAATCAACGACAGGGCGAAACCGACCACCAGTCCGACCGCCTGGGTCAGCACTCCCAGCACGCCGGCCTCGATCACGATCATCCGCCGGAGTTGACGCCGCTCGGCCCCGACCAGCCGAAGCGTGGCGATCTCGCTGCGGCGTTCCAGCACCAACGTCAACAGCGTCACGGCGACGCCGAACATCGAGACCGCAATCGCAATCGCCTCGAGGGCGTACGTGATCGCGAACGTCGAATCGAAGATGCGCAATACTTCCCGGCGCAACGCGGCGTTGGTCGTGATGAAGAGTCGGCGCTCGGCGCCGAAGGCGGTGCGCAACTCCTGGCGCACCACGTTTGCGTCGGCCCCGGCCCGAAGATAGACCGTCAGGCCGGCCGGCCTCGCCGGCTCGAAGTGGCGTACGAACGTGTCGACATCCATCATCACGAGACCGCGGTCGTTGGAGTAGTCGAAGTAGACCGCCGCCACCCGGAAGGCCGCCGCGCCTTGCGGCGTCGGCAGCTCGATCGTCTCTCCTACCCTCACGCCCTGCTTCAACGAGAAGGCCTCGGAGACGACGACGGCGTCGTCACCGATGGCGCCGGCCATCGCCTCGCGCCCGTCCACCGGCGCCTTGAACAGCAGCACCCCGTGCTCGAGCAACACATCGAATCGCCCCGCCCCGACCACGACCGGCGAGCCGGCGTAGCGCACGGTTACTCTGGTCAGCCCGTCGACCGCCACGACATCTGGATGCTCGACGATGTTCCCCTCGGTCTCGGTAGAGATCCCGCCCCCGGAGCGCGAGGCGGAGACGAACAGGTCTGCCTGCAGCGTCTGACCGATCCAGTAGATCACCGTCTCCCGAAAGCTTCCGACCATGATGGCAATCGCGACCATCATCGCCAGGCTGACGGCCAGCGCCGCGACCGAGATCGACAGGCGCGGAATCGCGCTCCCGAGATTGGCATGGGCCAGGTGGCCTTCCACGCGCAGCCAGCGGGCCATGGCCGTGCCGCACAGACGCCGAAAGCCAAAGAGCACCGCCGGCATCAGCAGCGCCGCGCCAAAGACGACAGCCAGCGACGCTAGCAGGCCGAACACCGGGAGCCCGTCGACCGGCCCCTGCTGCGCCATCCAGACGGCCAGGCCGAAGAGCAGGGCTGGGATAACGATGAAGCGGCGCGGCAACCGCGTGCGCGACTCGAGCGTGGCGTCACCACGCACCGCGGCGAGCGGCGCGACGCGTGCCGCCTCCCCCGCCGGCACCGCCGCCGCGACCAGGGCGAGCGGAACGCCCACCGCGAACGCCAGGGCGACCATCCCGGCGCTGAGCGGCGGCACCTCCGCGGCCGATGCGACCCAGAACTGGCTCACGGTGGACGACGTCAACTGGACCGCCCCCTGCGCCAGCACCCAGCCGAGCGGCGCGCCGATGGCGCTTCCAGCCAGGGCGAGCACGCCCGCCTCTCCGAGAAACAGACCGATGATCGCGCGTCGGCCAACCCCCACCGTGCGGAGCATCCCGATCTCTTCTCGCCGTGCGATGACCGAGACGGACACCGTGTTGTAGACGAGGAACAGCCCGACGAGGAGGGCAATGAAACTGAGGGCGGTCAGATTGAAGTGAAATGCGCGGAGCATCCGCTCGACTTCGGCGCCGCGCCGCGACGGCCGCTGCACATCGAGACCGGCCGGAAGCCGCGCGGCAATCGCCCGCTCGGCCTCGGCAACGTCAATGTCGTCCGCCAGCCGAATATCGATCCGGTCGACGCGTCCCAGACGGTCGAGGGCCCATTGCGCCGCCGCGATGTCCATCAGGGCGAAGTTCCCGTCGAGCACACGGGCGGGCCCATCTCTGCCGAGAATGCCGGCCACGCGGAGCGGGACGACCCGCTCACCCGCGAGCAGACCGACCGGATCTCCGATGGCGATTGCGTGACGCTCGGCAAACTGGGCCGTCAGGACCACCGCTTGCGGATCGGTCAGCAGCGAGAGGAACTCCTGTGTGGTGACGCGACGCGCCGCGTCACCCTCGACGAGCGGATAGTCGCGAAACGGGCGATCCCTGAGGATGTCGACGCCAAGCAGCCGTACCGCCTCGAGTCGTTCGGGATCGGCATCCGCCTCGGGCGACAAGCGAACGTCGGTGTCGATCACGGGACTGACGAGCCCGTACTCCCGGAGCCAGCCGAGAACGCCCAGACGGTTCTCGGCCACGCCGCCGCCGGGAGAGGTGATTTCGAGTGACGTCCGGCCGGCCACGGCATCCAACGCGGTCGAGAAGCCGCGCACCGAGCTCGCATTCGCCAGTTGCATAGCCACGACCACGGCGACCCCGACGGCCAAGCTCAACACGGTGGTGGTGCACCGAAGCGGCTGCTGTTTAAGGTTGCGGACGATGAGCCATCGGAACAGCGTCACGGCAGGGCCGGAACGATGCGACCATCGCGCATCTGAATCACCGCGTCGGCCGCGGCGGCGACCGCGGGGTCGTGGGTCGCGAGCAGCAGCGCGGTACCAGACTCCTGATTCACCGTCGTCAACAGCTCGAGGATACGCCCACCGGTCTCGCTATCGAGGTTCCCCGTCGGCTCGTCGGCGAGGACGAAGGCCGGCTCGTGAATCACCGCGCGGGCGATCGCGGCACGCTGTGCCTCGCCCCCTGAGAGCTGCGACGGGAAGTGGTCGAGTCGATGCGAGATGCCGGCCCGCTCGGCCCATTGGCGGGCGGCCACCTCGACCTCCCGTGCGGACCGGCCGGCCAACAACAGCGGGAGCCCGATATTCTGGGAGACGGTGAGTGTCGGCAAGAGGTTGAAGAACTGGAAGACGAATCCGATGCGTTCCCGGCGGAGCCGCGTGAGCGCGTCGTCGTCGAGCGCACTCAGCGAGCGACCTTCGAGCCACACCTCGCCACGCGTTGGACGATCCATGGCGCCACAGATGTGCAGGAGGGTCGACTTGCCGCAACCGGACGGTCCGACCAACGTCGTGAAGACGCCAGGGCCGAGCGTCAGGCTGATCCCACTGAGGGCGGCGACTTCTTCATCACCCCGCGAGTAGCGCTTCTCAATGTCTCGGGCGTCGAGGACAACGACGGCCATCGCGCGTCAGCATACTCGCAGCGAGCGCTGCTAGTGTCCCGAGTCAGAAGTTCGTTGACGAAGTCCCGGGCGCGGCGCCCGGCGGGCAAGGCGCGACGAGGGAGCAGATTGGGCATCTGTGACTGAGGCGTAACGCCGCCAGGCGGGATGCCCCGCTCGGGAATTAGGCAACGAACTTCTGACTCGGGACACTAGGCAGCGTCAGGCCCATCGTCGTCGACCGGTGGCTGCTTGAGAGCGGCACCGGCGCGTCGCCCCGCGGACATCTCTCGCACCCGCTTCAGCTCTCGCACCCGCTTCAGCAAGACCTTGATCTGATCGACATCCTCACGAAGCGCACGCACCTGGGTCGGCGTGGTCCGGACTTTGGCGTACTCCTGGCTGAGCAACCGCACTTCGCCCGAGATCACCTTGAGCAACTCGACCATCTGCTCGGTGCGGGCAATCTCCCGCCGCGCGGACGAGAGCATTGCGATCTGGTCGTCAAGGCGCCGCTCGAGATCATCCGCCGGCACAGGTGAGGCCTGCGACGGCTGGATCCCGCGCCCGTGTTGCGATCGCGCGCCGGGCGCACCGACTCCCCTTCGGCCGTGTCAACCGTTGTGAAGTCGTGCTCGAGCTTGTCGATCCACGCTTCGACTTCGTCGTCGAACGACTCGGACAATTCGCGTACTTCTACCAAAGCCCCTCCCACTATGGTTTATACACCGGGAGGCGACACACGCATCAACCTCCGCCCACCGGTGAGAGTTCTGGAGCCTTCGCTCCTTGATCCTTTTGTCGGCCGACTCGGATGAGCCGAGTAGGACTTACCGCCATGGACCGACATTCTTGTCGCACCGCTCGGTGAGTGGGAATATCCTGGCCCCGGCGGTCGCGATCGCGGACGGTGCCAGCTTTACCGGCAGCATCGACATGCGGCCAGCCGCTGACTGGACAAAGGTCGCGGCACCCCTACTCGACGCGCAGCCAATGGCTGTCTAATAGTCTGGGCTGACTACCCCAAACCCCGTCGCCGGCACTCGCGGGGACCCTCCGCCCCACTCCGTGCCGGCGGGGGCGCGCCGTGCGCGCCCCGATCGTACTCAGCACGACCTGACTGCCCCCCACCAAGCGCGAGCGAACGGAGTGGGGCTTTCGGGGCCCCCGCGAGTGAGCGAGCGAGGGGGTCTGGGGGAAGCGCGCGAGACCGTTCGATTCGATCGAGCGCAATATTCCCCCAGTCTAAAGTTGGCTCACCGCCGGACCTCGGCGACATACCCATGCCGGGCCCGCACGACGTAATCTCGCTGTCGCACCCGCACCCGAATGCGGTGGTACCGCCCGTCCGGGGGATCGGCCGGCGCGTAGCCGAGCGTGTATTGGTGGTTGAGCTCCGCCGCGATCCGCTCCGTGGCCGGGGTCAGCTCCGGGCTGTCGTGAATCACCTCGGCGTATCCGCCGCTCTCGGCCGTGAGGCTGCGCAGTAGACGTTCATTGACGCGGTCATTGATCGGACGCCGTTCGATCGCATCAATCCCCACGGCATAAACGAAGGCATCGCTCCTGCGGATTTGCTGTCGGACATCGCCGCGCGTGGCGTCGCTCGCCGTGTCCGCGCCATCTGAAATGAGCACGATCGCCGCCCGGTTATGAGTCCGATCTGCAAACATCGGCAACGCCATGGTGAGGGCGTCATAGATCGCGGTGGCGCCGTAGGGCCGCACCGTTTCGAGCCGGCTGTGCAACCGGCTCGGTCCCAGGGTCCACGGCGCCTCGAGCTTCGGGTCGTGGTTGAAGACAAGGAGGAATGCCTCGTCCGTCGGTTCGAGCAAGTCGACGAGGAAGCGACGAAGCGCAAAGCGGGCATCGTCCATGCGCCGCCCATACATGCTCTGGCTGATGTCGAGCACGATGCCAAGGCTCAGCGGGACACGGCCGCGATCGAACTGCGTGATCAGCTGCGGTTTGCCGTCTTCGAAGATCTCGAAGTCGTCGCGGACCAGGTCCCCCACGAGCCGGCCGTCGGCGTCACGCACGGTAGCGGTCACTTTGACGAGGTCGACTCCTGACCGAAACCGCCTAACCCCATCGGTCTGCGGACCGACCGAATCGACAGTCGTCGCGAGGGTCACCGCGACAAGAATCGCGAGGCCGATGACGGTTCTGGAACTCGCCCTCTGGCGCACGGTCGGCGTCCCTGAAGTAACAGCAGCAGGCGCGCAGCGTCTCCAATTATACGAGTGGTACGGTACTGTGAGGTATGGATGCACCCTCCTACGCGCACGGCGCCGTCGACACTCCGCTCCTGGGAGATACCATCGGCGACAACCTCCGGCGAACCGTGGAGCGCGTCCCCGATCAGGATGCGCTCGTCGTCTGCCATCAAGGGTATCGCGCCACCTATCGCCAGCTGTGGGACTCGACGACGACGCTCGCCAAGGCGCTCCTGGCGCGCGGCATCGCCGCGGGCGATCGCGTCGGAATGTGGGCGCCAAATCGGTACGAGTGGGTGATCGCGCAGTACGCGACGGCCCGCGTCGGCGCCATCCTGGTCAACGTGAATCCGGCGTTCAAGGCGCGGGAACTGGAGTACGTGATCAACCAATCGGGCCTCCGGATGCTGTTGCTGGCCCGCGCCTTTCGTCACACCGACTACACCGAGGTACTGGCCGAGGTCAGCCCGCGTTGCCCGGCGCTGGAGCACGTCGTGGTCCTGAACCACGCTGACGGCGACGCCGAGACCGAGACGTGGGAGGCGTTGCTCGCCCAGGCGTCGACCACCGCCGACGATACGCTGGCGGCGCGCGAGCGCACGCTGTCGTGCGACGACCCGATCAATATTCAGTACACCTCGGGCACGACCGGTGCGCCCAAGGGCGCCACCCTCTCGCATCACAACATCCTGAACAACGGATTCTTTTGCGGCGAGATCCTCGGCTATACGGCAGCGGACCGCGTGGCCGTCCCGGTGCCGTTCTATCACTGCTTCGGCATGGTGATCGGTAACCTGGCATGCACGACGCACGGTGCCTGCATCGTCGTGCCGAGCGAGGCATTCGATGCGCGGGCGACACTGGCCGCCATCGTCGCCGAGCGCTGCACGTCGATCTATGGCGTGCCGACGATGTTCATCGCACAGCTCAACCATGCCGACTTCGCCTCGACCGACTTCTCGACGCTGCGCACCGGGGTGATGGCGGGCTCCCCCTGTCCCGTCGAGGTGATGAAGCAGGTCCGTGAGCAGATGCACGTGCGGGAGATCACGATCTGCTACGGCATGACCGAGACATCGCCGGTGTCCACTCAAACCCGTATCGATGACCCCGTCGACAAACGAGTCGGCTCGGTCGGACAGATCCATCCCCACGCGGAGGTCAAGATCATCGACCCCGAGACCGACCGCCTCGTGCCACGCGGCACGTCGGGCGAGTTGTGTACACGCGGCTACCTCGTCATGCTCGGCTACTGGGGCAACGACGACGCCACGCGTGACGCTATCGACGCCACCCGTTGGATGCATACGGGCGACCTGGCCGTCATGGACGACGACGGCTACGTGAGCATCGTCGGGCGCCTGAAGGACATGATCATCCGGGGCGGTGAGAACGTCTATCCCCGCGAGATCGAGGAGTTTCTGTACACCCACCCCGATATCGAGGACGCGAAGGTGGTCGGCGTCCCGTCGGCGATGTACGGCGAGGACGTCATGGCGTGGATCAAGCCGAAGGCAGGGGCGGTCCTCACGGACGAAGTCCTTCGGGCCTTTTGCCTGGGCACGATCGCAACCTACAAGATTCCGCGCTACTGGAAAGTCGTCGACACGTTTCCGATGACGGTCACCGGGAAGGTCCAGAAGTACAAGATGCGCGACATCGCCACGGCCGAGCTCGGGTTGGCGGCCGACGTCGACACGGCGTAGGAGCCAGCAGGTGTCACGCTTCAGGCTACTGTCATTCGTGTTGGCGTGTCTCGGCGCCCCGGCGTCGGCGTCAGCGCAGCTGGAGGCCGGCGCCGCCGCGGTCGAGATCACTCCGGTCCTCTGCGACGACGCGGCACCGCAGGCCACCCGCGAGCAGTTCGACGCTGCCCGCGGGTGCTTTCGTTGGATTCACCTCGGGGGCTTTAGTCCGTACGTGCCGCTCCGAGATGACGCGCGTCTCGCCACCGGAGTGCATGACCCGCTGTGGGCGCGCAGCCTGGCCCTGCGTGATGCAACCGGCCGCATCGTCGTGCTGGTCGCCACAGACCTCCCCGGCCTCGGACGGAAGCACACCGGGCCGGTTCGCCGTCGGGTCTCAGAGACCCACGGCGTCCCGCCGAGTCACATCATCATCCATTCGACCCATACACACTCGGCACCCGATGCCAGCGGATACTGGTCGACGCTGATGAGCGGACACAACCGGCAGTATGGGGACCAACTGCGAGACCACCTCTATCGCGCGATCACCGGCGCGCTCGACACGCTTCAACCGGCGACGCTCACCACTGCCACCACGACGCACGTCTCTTGCATCGATGGAGGGAACGGTGCGCTGAAAATGGACCCGCACTGTGACCTTCCCGATAGCAGTACCGCGTTCGACGATGTCGCGACACGCCACGACCGGTTCCTGATTCAGCGCGACCAGCGAGATCCAATTGTCCGCAACACCCGCATCGTCGCCGCGGAAGTGCGCGCAGCCGATACCGGGGCGACCATCGCGACGTTCGTCAACTGGCACAACCACCCCGACACCCTTGGTAGCGCCAACCGACTCATCTCGAGCGACTACCCGCACTATCTCCGCGAGCACCTCGAGCGCGTGCGCGGGGGGATCGCCATCTACGTCGTCGGGACCCTCGGCAATCAACTCGGCGGCCTCCGCGGCACTCCAGTCCCGCTGTGGACGGAGCACGGTGACCGGGTCGTCGAGACGAGCCCAGACGGCTCCCAGCATCCCGTTCTTGTGACGGCGGGCTGGGACCAGGTCCGGTCGACCGGCTACGAGGTGGCGCAGGCGGCGCTCGACGCGCTCGACCGGGCGACACCGGTCGCCGATCCGAATATCAGCGTCCGTTGGACCGAGGTCGACACGCCGGTCGACAACGCCATCCACGTGCTCGGCACCTGGTCCGTCTGGCACGATCGGGTCGAGCCCCCCGAGCGCCTCCGCTATCACTGGCCATCCTGCTGGGGACTGCTCGGATGCGTACGCGCCGAGGTCAGCCTGATCGAAATAGGCGACTTGAGCCTGATCACCGCGCCGGGTGAGATCGATCCGGCGTATGCACTCGGCCGACGCGCGAGCATTGCGGACTACGGCGAACGGTGGGGGAGGTGGGACTTTCCGGCCATCGACGGCGTCGACCGCCTGATGCCCGGCACACACCACGGGTTTATCGGGTCGGCACACGACTACCTCTCGTACATGGTGCCAGCCTCGGACAACGTCGGTTGGTGGAACTTCGGCCATCCGAACCACTACGAGGAGTGGGTCACGATCGGCAAGCGCTTTGGCGACGACATCGCGGCCGCGTGGCGCACGCTGCTCACCGCCCCGCCCGCCGATCACGCCCCGTGATGTCGTCGTGGAATCGGTTCGCGCCGGTGATCTTCGAGACGTGTGAACCGACGGTCGGCGGCTGGGTCGCGCACCCCGCCGAGGCGGTCTCGGGCCTCGCGTACCTGACGGCGGCCCTGTTTCTATGGCAACGCTTCGGACGGGTCGACCGGGACCTCCCCGTCCGCTATCTGCCGACGTCGCTGGCGGCCATCGGCGTGGCGTCGGTGCTCTTTCACACCTCCTACGCAGCAGTGTTCCAGGTCATCGACATTGCCACCATCCCCCTGTTCGCCGGGTACATCCTCGCCGCCACCTTCGTCCATCGGCGCCAGGTCGACGTCGAGGCGTTTCCGCGTCTCTTCGCGGTCTTTGCCGGCATCGGCGCCGCGCTCCCCTTGGTCGACCTCGCACTCGGATTCGTCGCGGTGGTATTCCAGGGCCTCGTGGTCGTCTGGTTCTGGCGGGGACGCTGGGTTGGCCGCGCGCGTCCTGATGCCCATTTAGGCATCTCGCTCTTGGTCCCCGGTACGGTCTTGCTCGTCCTCGATCATGCCGCCATCGGCTGTGTAACCGGCGCCGGGGCGCACGTGCTCCAGCCGCACGTCGTCTGGCATCTCCTGTCCGCCACGAGCGCGGTGTTTTTCTACCGTGCCGAGCGCCTGCTCGAGCGACGGTGGACCCGTTGATGACGCTAGGAGCCCGTGGTGAAAGTCGCGCTGCATTCGACCGACGATGCATCCGGCCTGGCGGCGTTGCTCCTCGGTCGCATACTGCCGGTATTCTCCCTCGTCCCGCCTTGCCAGGCTGGCGCCTCGCCGGTCTCAGTGCCACGCGCGACTTTCACCACAGGCTCCTAGGACCGTATCTGGGTGCGCCACCACCACCACCCGCCGAGCGCGGACGACACCAGGCAGGCGCCGGCGCCACCAACCAGGGCGACGATAAACTGCGCGAGTGCCGTGCCGGCCGACACGAAGAACACGGTGCCGGTCATCAACAGCCCCCCGATCGCACCAAAGGCGGCGCCGGCGCCGGCGTCCCTCGCCGTTCGTCGCCAACCGCGACCGAGGAGCGCCGATCCGAAGCACCCGATGAGGATGTAGCTGACGGTGAACGCGGGGACGAACCGGGTCCCGAGCTCGCCGACCGCTTCGCGTCCGGTCAGCGCGTAGAGGGTGCCGACCACGGCAAAAATTGGCCACAGGCCAACGACGTACGCGACCGCGATCGCCAGCCGGCCGCGCCGACCGAGACGAAGAGCACCACCAGACACGGCGCCGCCGGCGGCGGCCGCCACGGCGAGCAGTATCAGCGGTGCGAGAAACGGCGTGCCGGACAGGGCGCCTCGGCTGCCGAGCCACGGCAGGCCGACCAACAAGACCGTCAGTGGGATGACCGTGCCCGCGGCAAATGCGGTGGCGACGCGGGCCGGTGGCACCGGACCCGCGCCTTCGGCAGACTCAGAAGCCAATGTCCGATCCGACGGCAAACACCCACCGCCCCGCCTCGGTTATCCGATTGAGCCCATACCCCACGTCGAGCCGAACTCCACCGCGCGTCGACAACCGGTTGCTACCGAGCAGGAGACTGACCCCCACCGCTGTCTTGAGATCGGAAAGGTCGAACTCCCGCTCATCCGCCCAGACGAAACCGCTGTCGACGAAGCCGGCGAGACCGAACGAGAAGAGCTGCCCCACGTCGTCGGCGAAGAACCACCGCTCTTCGACGGTCATCAGGAGCAGCCGATTGCCGCTGAACCGTCGCACCGGATACCCGCGGAGCCCGGTCTCGGCGCCGAGCAGGAGCTGCACCTCGGGGTCGAGGTTGTGGCCGCGCTGGTAGGTGACGCGGCCGACCAGGGCGCGTCGCTCAGCGTGCTTCAGCAGGTATCGGCCTCGAAATGTCGTCAGCGCATTACGCCACTCACCCCGCTCGTGGCGTCCGTCGAAGCGTCCCTCCGCGATCAGGAAATGCCCGTCGCCCAGTGGCACTCCCTGCGCGTGGCCCGCCGACAGAAACAGGGCTCGCGCCTCGCTCCCCCCGAGCGTCGGCGTCGAGAGTCCGACCGTACCGAACGCGTCGGCGCCGAGGTTGAAGTCCTCACTGCGTTCGAACTGATTGACGTGGGTCAGCCGGACGAAACGATGTCCGACCGACTGGACACCCACCTCGGCGACCCCAAAGTCGCGTCCCTCGCTCCCGACCCGCTCCTCGCGCAACCGATACGCACCGTGCACACGCAGCGCGTGCTGCGCACCTCGTCGAACCGCACGACTCGCTTCGACGTCCGCCCATTGGCCGCGGTGTCGCAGCCGACCAATCTCATCGCCGTCCTCGAAGATCGGGTCGGTCCGCCTAAAGCTCCCGCCCCCCACGGACCACGACCACGGATCTCGAAGCGAGAGGTACCTGCGGTCGACGCCGAGGAACTGCTCGTCGCCGTCGCTCAACTTCGCGAGAGACGCCAGCAACGACACATTCGACCCGACGAGCTGGGGGTCGGTGTAGGAAACCCGGTCGATGGTGCGGTCGAGGTTAATGCGATGGGTCAGGGTCATCGACTTGCCCAGTCCAAACAGGTTCTTTTCCGACACCCCAAGCTCCCAGAGTGTCCGGTCCTGCACTTGCCGGAAATCGACCCGCGGTGCCAACGACCAGGTGTCCCAGGTCATGACGCGAACGTCGACACGATCGACCCGGCCGTCTCGGTCCTCATCGACGTCGACCATCTCGATGCGCGCATCACGGAGGAACGGCAGCGCGCGCAGGTTACGCTCCGTCTGCTCGACGAGCTCCTGGTCCAGCCGGTCACCGCTGTCGAACAGTAACTCCCGCCGCACCACCTCGTCGCGCGTCCTCACGTGGATGTTGTTGGCGATGCGATAGGGCGTCGAGATCCCGTCGTCTGGCTCATCGAACACCTCGTGATTGACGATTTCGATGACGCCGATTGGAAGACGCCCCGGCGGGGCCTCAGCCGTCTGCTCGGCGGCGGCCGCGCCGACGAAGAAGGAAAACGGGGCTACGAAAATCATCCACACTACCGGCTGGCGCACGGGGAAATCGTATCTTAGACGGGGTCTGCGACTCCGAACCCCGCCGCCGGCACTCGCGGGGACCCCTTCGCCCCACTCCGTGCCGGCGGGGGCGCGCCGTGCGCGCCCTGACTCAGACTGCTACCATCCGGGCTGTACTCACGAGCAAACGGGGGAGGGTGGCATAGGTCATGCACTATAAGAGAACACGTCATGGCACAATTCCGTATTTACAGTGGACCATCGCTGCTTGCCACCTTGAGGAGGCGCCGCATGACCGGAACTCGTGACAACCACGCGACCGCGCTCCTGATCGGAGTTTGCCTGCTCGTGACCGACCCACGCTCAGCCTTGGCGGCCGATGAAGGGGATCGAATCGATGAATCGATCAGGGTGATCGAGGAGATCATGGCCGCCCCGGACTCGGCGGTGCCGGAGGCCATTCTCGACAACGCCGTCGCGATTGCGGTCTTCCCGTCGACGATCAAAGCGGGATTCATCTTCGGCGGCCACCGTGGTCGGGGGTTCATTGCCGCGCGACACCCCGACACCGGCGCGTGGTCACCGCCGGCGTTCCTCACGCTGACCGGCGGCAGCTTCGGGCTTCAGATCGGGGGACAGGCGGTGGACCTCATTCTCGTCGTGCGGAACCGACGCGGGCTGGAACAGTTGCTCAAGAACGAGTTCAAGATTGGCGGCGACGCCACGGCCGTCGTCGGCCCCGTGGGTCGCCACGCCGAGGCCTCGACCGACATCCAGCTGCGCGCCGAGATCCTGAGCTATTCGCGCACGCGCGGCATTTTCGCCGGCATCACGTTGCAGGGGTCGACGATCCGCGCCGACCGCGACGCGAACGAGCGCTTCTACGGCGAGCGGTTCGACTCGACCGAGGTCGTGATCGACGGTGAGGTGGAGCCATCGTCAATGCCCGACGCCGTCGAGCGGCTCCAGACTACCCTCGCCACGCTGGCGCCGCCCAGGCAATAGACGATTACACGTCAAACTCCTCCGGCTTCAGCCGAAACCGATCGGCAAGCTCCGGTTCCCGGTCGTCGTCGACGATCCGGTGGGCGATGTAGTCGCCGAGGACCGGCCCGAACTTAAAGCCTTCGGACGACCCGCCGCCGGCCAGCCAGACGTTGTCCAGCTCTGGATGGGTATCGATGAAAAAGTTGCGGTCCACGCTGCTTTCGTAGTGACACGCACGGGTCTCGTTGATCGGCGCGCCCGCGAGATCGGGAAAGTGCCGTTGGAGGATCTCGCGCGGACGCTCGTGATACTCCGGAGCGACCCACCGGTCCGACGTATCGGGATCCTCCGGCGGACGACCGCCGGTCCGGACGCGAAACCCGCGATGATCCAGCGGCAGCGCGGGCCATCCGGTACCGCCGGGCACTCCGTAGCTCGGCATGTTCGGATACGCGAACCGCGTATCGCCGGGAGGCACCGCGAAATAGAAGACATGCCCCATCGCGATCCGCAATCGTCGCCCCATGAGACGCGGAAAGACCTTCGGGAACCACGGTCCGCAGGCGAACATGAAGGTGTCAGCCGACAATGCGCCGCCCGAGCTCAGCGTGACGTTCTCAAGTCTGGTCCCTCGCCGTCGACCGAACGACGCGCGCGCGATCTGAACGGTGCCGCCGCCGTCCTCGAAGATCCGGGCGACCGACTCGATCGCCCGGCGGGCGCGGACGACGCCGGCCTCCGGCTCGTAGAGCGCCAGGCCAAGATTGTCGTAGCGAATCCACGACCAGCGCGACGCCACCTCGTCGGGGGTCAGGACCTCGTAGGGAACGCCGAGCGCATCCCAGTGAGACCGGGTGTCGGTGATGTACTGATTCGTCGCTTCCCGGAGGATGAGGTCGCCGGTCTGAAAGAAGACGCGCGGGAGCAGCCGATCGCGCCCTTCCTCGTCCCACGCTTTCCAGCGTGCGATCGCCCGTCTCGCCCAGCCGACCCACTGGCGGCCGTGCGGCCGGTCGCCATACGACGTCCGGACGCCGCGCGTCTCACCACCCGATGTCTGCCGCGAGTTGCCGGCTCCGTACGCGTCGACCACCGTCACCCGCGCACCCAGCTGCTGTAGGTGGAGCGCCGTCCACATCCCGAAGGTCCCGGCGCCCACCACGACGACGTCCCTCGAGCGTCGCGACTGCGCGGCGGCCGCTCGACCCGGTCGTGTCTTGGCGACGGCGAGGCCGGCCCCGATGGCGGTGAGGAATCGGCGGCGGTCCACGCTACTCAAGCGAGCTCAGCCGGTTCCAGTGGATGTAGCTCTGCGCCGGCTGCCCGTCGGCGGTGCCGGCCGGCGGCATCAGGATAAGCTGGTTGTCGCGAAACTCGTAGAATCGCTGAGCCTCAACCCCGATGCCGTTCGGCCCGAGGTTGCCGGTCCGGTGGTGCAGGACGTAGGCCCGACCGTCGTCGTCCGCGTGGAGGGTGAACGGACCGAAGTAGCTCGCATAGGTCCGCATGGCCGCTTCGGCCTCGTCTGGCGTCGGCCGGGCGTCGGCGTAGGTCGGCCGGCCGGGACGCGTGAGATGGACCGCCATCACGCCGGACGGCATGTAGAGGATGTAGCCGTCGTCGAACTGATTGGCGTCGAGCGACTCGCCATCCAGCGTCCTGCGCTCGCTGTGGTCATATTCCCAGAACCCAAGAAACTCGCGATCCGCGGCCGTCAACCCGGGACGCTCCCGCATCTTCTCCCAGACGACGCTCGTCTGGACGCCGGATGCGGCCCGCGGCGGCTTCAGCGCGAGTTGGTTCCCGCTGAACTCATAGAATCGTTGATTGTCCTGGCCCGTTCCCGCCGGTCTCAGATGCCCTTCAACGTGATGCGTCACGTAGCTTTCGGCCTCATTGACCGAGTACGGACCAAAGTAGGAGGTGTAGCTCGTGATGGCGGCGAGCGCCTCGTCCGGCGTTCGCTGGTCGCTGGCGTACGGCTGTCGGCCCTCCTGCTGGATGACCACCCCCATGTGCTCGCCGTCGTACATGATGTAGCCGAGCGGCTCGCCGGCACCGAACGTCCCTGGCTCCGTCGGCAACAAATCGTCATCGGCGTCGTAGCGCTCGACGCCGACCAGCTTCCATGTCCCGATGAACTGGTCGCGCGGATCGGGTGCGGCTTCGGTTAGGGCGCTCGCCAGCGCTACGTCCGGCGGCGCCTCTGCCGACTCGCCGGGTGGTGTCCCCTGACAGCTCGTCGACGCGACCGCGAAGAGGACGCCGATCACGTGAGCCCGCATACTCCCCTCCGCGCCTGCGAGAAAAGAGAAAAGCCCTACACGTCCCAAAATCGATCAGGACGCCCAGGGCCCTTCTGTGTCCAGCTGTCCCCGACGGGACCGATACCGATGCGTGCCGTCTACGAAGACCCGCAGTCTATCCAGGCTCGGTCGCGTCACGCCCGTCGGCCGGGGCGCCGGTGCCCGACGAACCCATGAACAGCTTCCGGCCGTCCTTGAACGTCAGGTCGCGACCGTTGCCCTTGTCCGATCCATCCTTGGCCTGGTAGCCATCGACGATGATCTCGGTTCCGGGCAGCAGCGAGTTCTTCGTGAACCCGCGACGGAGCAGCGTGTTCGGCGTGCCACCCTCGACCATCCAGACGGTCTTGGAACCGTCGTCGTTGGTCACTTCAAGGTGGACCCACGCGTGCGGGTTGATCCATTCCATTCTGACAACCACACCCTCGAGGTGGATCGGCGCGTCCGCGTCGAACTCCGCCGAGAACGCGTGATGGGCCACCACGGGGACTGCGGCTGCCGCCATCGCAACGGCCAATACCGCCAACGCTACCTTTACTCGCATCGGTTTCGCCTCCTGTTTGCCAACCATCAATATCGATATTATCGCCACCAAAGGGCGATTACGTCAACTCTTTCGACAGATCGCCCGCTGCCGACGAGCCTGCTTACCTGGGCCCCGGCGCTTCACCCTCAAACGCAGACCCATGCCCGCTCGGGCGATAGGCCGGCGTCAGATCGGGGTCCTTGCGGAGGTGGCCATACATCAGCTCCTCCGCAAACTCGACGCACTTGAACTCGAGGAGCTGCATGTTGTCGTCGATCCGCCGATAGAGCGGCAGGCTGACCGTCCAGGGACGCGTATACGTCTCGGGATCTTCGATCGTCGCCTCGTACTGGATGTGGTTCTCGCTGATCGCCGTGTAGCGCTCCACGACATGGATCGAGTTGCTGTGGTGGTTGCCGGAGCTATCGAGCCAGGTGTCCGGCATCTGCGCCGTCACATCGATGACCAGCGTCTCACCGTCCCACGAGCCGAGGGAGTGTCCCATCCAGGCGTCGACCGGCGCCACGAAGTCGGGACGGTCCATGTAGACCACCCGGCTGGCGCTCGCAAACTCGTAGGCGAAGAGGATGTACTCCTCGGTCTGCACGATCTGGAACGGGTACGGCATGTAGGTCGCACGCGGAATGCCCGGCATGTAGCACTTGATCGCCGGGTCGCGCTCCACCCAATGCTGTTTGTTTTCCTGCTGCATCGCCCGCGCGGCCGCGGTATACGGAATCTCGCCACCCTCGACGATCCCGAGCCCGCCCGGAATCCCGCCGATGGCACCGAGCTCGACGACCGGGCCGTGGCTGGCCGCATGCGGCTCGATGTCCCAGTTATGGGCGCCGACCGCCTGCCAGATGCCGTTCAAGTCCGGCGCGCCAAATGCGGTCCGCTCCGCCTGATAGTTCTGTCCGGCGACCTCGGTGGACGTCACTGTGAACACCATCGCGACCGCCGCCAGAACGGCCGCCACCATCACGCCTGTGAGTGTGCCCCGATTGCGCATCTTGGGAAAATCTCCTGTTTACGGGAAAGTAAGTGTCGGGTATACACCCGGCGTCTAGTATTGTCAACCATGTCGGCCGTAAGCCACGCGACTTCTTGGACTTACGACCATTCAACGACTAAGAGAACAGTCCGATCAATCTGGCGTTCGTGGCCACGCCGGTCCAGATAGAAATCGAAAACATCCCCGCGGCCTTCGGCCATACGGGTCCCAACCTCGACTCGTCAGCCTGCGTCACCTTCCACCGCAGCGTGACCGTAAAGATGAGCCCTAGAAGCAGCAGTTCCATTTTCCACCAAAAGAACGGACTGAAGTACTGCTTCAGCGCCAGCGACATCAGCGACGGCATCCCGGTGAGAAAGAGCGCGACGAAGGCCCAGATCATCCACGGCCACGCTTCCTGTGCGACTTTCGCGAGCGGGGTCTTCACCACACCGAGCCCAAGAAGCCGGAGGTCGACGATCAAGATGCTGCCGGCGAATATCGACAGCGCCACGAGATGCATCACCTGCACGATCGGCTGCGCCCACGTGCTGCTGAGCACCCACTGGCTGAGCGACAGCTGGGCCATCCACAGAAAAAACGGCTGCAGCGAGAAGGCGGTCTCTTCCATGCCGTGCTCCTACGCACCCAACCCCAGATCGAGCCACCATTGAGGCACGAGGCCGGGATAGGCGGCCATACGACCGATGATGACGATCACGGCCCACAACGCGATTGACACGTAGCCGGCGGTGCGAACGGCTACGGGCGGCGTCAGAGCGGTGTTCCACTGCTGGACCGTCAGATAGGTCTTGAAGTGGAAGTACCCAACGTTGACGAAGGCGACCGCGATAAGAAAGAGCTTCAACCAGAAGTAGAAGTTCACGTAGTAAGTCATCGGCTTGCTGTAGAACAGCAGAATCCCGGTGACGAAGCTGACGACGCCGCCGATGAACTGCCAAGGAAATAGTCGCTCTTGAGCGTCGATGATCGACGTCGACTTGTTGCCGATGCCGGCCAGACGGAAGTCCATCATCATGACGAGCCCCGCGAACATGCACATGCTGAGGACGTGCGATGTCAACAGGATCGGAAACGCATTAAGCGACTCCCGAAGCGCGATGCTGCTCGGCAGCAGGTCCAGCCACTCGCAGAACGTGCGGATCATGTGTCAGTCCTGTGCGGAATGCGGGCGAACCACCGACGCGGCGCTACGGAACGCATCGCTCCTTCGGGGGATCGGTGTAGCTGTCGCGATAGACGCTGTGGCAGTTTGTGCAGGACTCCGCGACGTAGTTCGTCGCGTCGATCACCTCTTCCTGACTCTGATTGAGCGCCGCCTTGTAGGCTATTTGTCCCGCTTCGCGCAGGCCAAGCACAAATTCCTTCCAGTTGTCTTGCTCGACCGGCACCGGTTCGCCGTTTTCACACAGTCGTCCGGGCAATGTGATGAGGTTAGCGGCCTCGGCGAGCGCGATGGCCGCGTTCTCCACCACTTCCCATCCGGTGTAGATGTTGGAGAACGTGGCGGTCACGGAGTTGCCTTCGACCGCTTCCGGCGGTGCACCCGGGTCGGTCGTCTGGGCGTCGAAGATTAGATTCGAGTTTGTAAACAGGATACCGCGCATCACCCCGGCGAGGTCACCGACCACTTCGGGCGGCGGATCCTGCTGCGCCGTTGCCGTCCCGGCAACCAGCATCATCGCAATCACGAGGCTTAGCACTCGCATGTCGTCAAACCTCCAGATCAGCCCGGAACCGGCGTTGGCCGAGACGATAGCCTGAGCGCGAAGTGTAACCCGCCACTTTGAGCAGGGTCAACTTGGACCACACAACGTCGAATCAGGCCAATGTCGCAGTATAGTGGGCACCTGCCGTCGCCGAGGAGGCTATTGAAATGCCGCGTCTCGTCACGATCCTGATCGCCGTCGCCGCCACCTTGCTGCTCGCCCCTGAAGTCGTCGACGCGCAAGACAATCCGATCGAGATGTCGGAAGCATCGATCACGGCCGGCCGTGCGGTCTACGGCCGATTTTGCCGTTCCTGCCACGGAGTGTCAGCCGACGGACGGGGAATGGCGGCGCCCCCGGGATCGCAACCGGCCAATCTGATCGACGATGAGTGGACCCACGGCAGCACCGACGCCGAGATCTTCAAGGTGATCCGGGAGGGGATCCCACCCAAGTACGACATGGATGCGTGGGAAGGACGGATCTCGGATGACGACATCTGGACCGTCATCAACTACCTGCGGGATCTGGCAGCAGAGTAAGAGTTCCGAGTTCCAAGGTTCGATGCGGGAACCCAGAACATGGCACCCTGGAACCTTCTAGGGCACCAGGGCGAAAACCACGTCCGAGCGCCCGCCCGTCACGTGGTCGCCACGCTCCTCGACGACATCCTCGTTCCAAACCAGCGCGAAGCGCGTACCCGCGGGCCGAATGGCCGGGATGAGCGACGCGGTCGGGTTGTCGGTCAGCTGCGTCGGAGCGGCCAGCGGAGCGCCGGCCGGATCGAACGGTTGAAAGAACAACTCGTGGGGGCGCCCCGGCTCGCCCTCGTCGCACCAGGCGAGGCCGAACGCTTCACCGTTCCAGGTGAGGTAGGCCCCGATCGAGGCCCCCGCCGTTCGGGTCACGCGGCGCGCGGTGCGCTCCATTTCGTCATCGTCCGATAGCGTCTCTGACGCGCCGACGTACAGGTAGACCTCCTCGTTCCCGTGCTGGGTATCGAACCAGGTCAGGGCGGCGCGGCCGTCGTCGGCGAGCGAGAGGTCTGGATATGTCGACGGAACGCCGTCGTCGGCCGTCAAGCGGGTCACGGTCGTCGCAGTGCCGTCATCGCGGGTCAGGAATAGCTCCTTCGCGCGCGTGTCAGCGTGCGCGTCGAAGACGACCCACGCAGCGCCATCCGCGTCGACGACCAGGTCGAGGTTCCATGTGTCGCGACTAGCCGGTGCGATCGGACGCGCCGGCTCAGGCGCCGAGCCGTCGAGCCGAAAATGCTGTCTCCAGACCTGTGCGGGCCCGCGGTCGCCAGCATCACCGTCGTGCTCGAGCCAGACGCAGTGAATCACATCGGAATCGAGAGCGACGGCCGGAATCCGGCCGCGTCGTGACGGATCGGACAGCGTCCGCTCCCACAGCAGCCCGCCCGCCGCCGTCCAAGCGCCGATACGCGCACGCGATGACGATCCGTCTGGCGCCACGTCGTACCACCCCACGACGAGGACGGGGCCACGGCCGTCATCGCGACGGGCGACGGTGAGGCTCGGCTCGTAGGAGCGTGCGGCACTGTGGGTCAGTCGGAGCTCGTCGCCGACCGCGCGGCCCTCGGCATCGAGGAGGCGGGCGTAGATCTCAGGTGAGGCATGACGGGTGTCATACCACGCGACGGCGAAGCCATCGTCGCTCGGCGCCAAGCTGGCCTCGTAGCCGCCACGCGGTCCCTCACTGACTCGTGTCGGCGTCGACGCGGCCCCGACCATACCAGCCCCAGCCGCGCCAGCGAGCGCCACGAGACCGAGCGCGAGAGCGGCACTAGCCATGTTGCCGACGCCAGCGCCATACCGCGAGGAGGCCGAGCACCGGCACACCGACCCAGAGCGCGTCCCACGGCCCATCGGCCATCAGCGACGGTGCGGGGATCGGCTCGTCGCCCTCCCTCGTCGCCTCCATGCGAAAGCCTTCGAGGTTCGACGTCGTCGTCAGAGACGGTCTCGCTTCGTTCCGGCGGACGAACTCCTCGGCCGCGGCGGCGGCGGTATCGATGTCCATGCCGATCGCCTCTTCCATCGCCGCCGCGAAGGCGTCGAGCGAGGGGCCGGGGATGTTCATGACGGTACCGCGCTCGAGCACGTACTGGAGCAAGCGCGGGTTACCGCAGGTGTGTTCGGCGCACCCGACACCGTGGGCCTCGACGCTCTCGACATATTCACGCAGCAAGCGGGCCACGGTCTCGTCATCGGCTTCCCAGTAGCCCTTGCGGATGGTCTCGACCATCCGAGCCGTCAAGTCTTGATAGGCGAACGGCGAGTGCGTCTCGAAGAACGCTTCCATCTCCAGGTCGTGCTTGTCCTCGACATACACTTCGAACGACTCCTGCCACATCGCGTCATCGACCGACTCCGGCACCGTCGCGTCCCATCCCCAGAGATACTCGACGAACGCCCGCATCTCCCCCGCACCGGCATACTCCTCGCGCTGCATTCCCTCGATCCACGTCGGGTTGACGTAGCGCGACCGGAACTCGGTGCCGATAAACTTGTCGATGGTCGTCATTTCGGGACGGCCCGGGTCACGCGTATTGGTGATCACCAGCTCCGGCGTCGCGCCGTCGATGTTCCGGATCGCCGCCGCGAGCCCACCCGCGTACATGAAGAAGTCGTCGTTGTCCAAGGCGCCGTACAGCATCGTCGAGCTACTGTGCACCACCTTTTCCGTCCCGGAAAGCGCCATCCGGAAAACGTCCTCCATCGGCTCGCCCCAAAAGCCGTTGCCGTACCCATGCCCCATCTTGGCGAGGTACTCGTCAGCCATTCCCCGGTCGGTGTCCCACGTCCCACTCGCGGCAACGATGCCCGACGTGTTCAGATTGAAGCGCCCGGGCGGCTCGTCGAAAATCCGGACGCCAGCCCGCCGGTCGGCGTCCTCTTCGTCGTAGCCCCGCTCGACCAGCGCCGTCCTGGTCGCCAGGTAGTGGCGTCGCACGAAGTTGTCGGCCTCCTCGAGCACCTTGACGCGCTGAACCGCCTCGTCCATCAGCTGCGTCACGTTGTTGAACATCCCCTCGGCCGCCGACGCGATGACGATGTCGACGCGCGGACGACCGAGTCGGCTCGCCGGCACCACCTCGACGTCGACGACGTTCCCGCGGACGTCCCACACAGGCCGCGTGCCGAGGAGATGGAAGACCTGCGACTCGATGACGCCTTCGTGCCGCATCGTTTCGTCACCCCAAATGACGAACGACACCTTTTCGGGGTACCGGCCATGTTCCTCGACGTGCGCCGCCAGCATCTGGTCGGCGAGGTCGACGCCGAGCTCCCATGAGGCTGGTTTCGGTATTTTGTTGGGGTCGATGCCGTAGAAGTTCTTGCCGGTCGGATAGGCGTCCGGGTTGCGGATCGGCTCACCGCCCACGCCGACGCCGACATATCGCCCCTCGAGCCCGCGCATCAACGAGTCGAGCTCACGCGGAGCGGAGTCGACGATGCGCCGCTCCATATCGGCTGACAGCACCGCGGCGTCGTTCGGCAACAGGCTTCGGTCGACCGCCACGATCGCCTCGACGGTGCTCGCCCGCATCTCAGGCGCGGGCGTCCGTCCGAAGGCGTGGAGTCCGTACGGGATGTGCTGCCCGCGGAGCTCCACCATGTACTCCTCGATCTCGTGTAACGCGTCTTGGTCCAGCTCCCCCTCGGTTCCCAGGTCGATTCCGAGGTCCTTGACCATCCCCATCTCGGTGACCTGCTCACGGATCTGGTCGGCGTAGGCAAGCGTCAGCCGCTCGTTCTTGTGGAGGTTGTTGTGGTAGTCGTTGATGCTCTCGCTGAGTGCAGCCAGCTCCGGCAGGAGCTTGCTCTTGGCAAACGGCGGCACCATGTGGTCGACCAGCGTCGCCATGCCGCGGCGGCGCGCGACCAACCCCTCACCCACAACGTCGACGTTGTAGACGTAGAGGTCGGGGAGGTCAGCGATCAACGCGTCAGGGGCGTCGGCCGCGGACAGACCGATGTCCTTCCCATCGAGCCACTCCAGCGTCCCGTGGGTGCCGAGGTGGACGACGGCGTCTGCGCCGAAGCCGCCGTCACCCTGGCGAGCACGGAGCCAGCTGTAGGCCGCGACGTACTGATGATGCGGTGCCAGGTCGTCGGCGTGGTAGAGCTTCTCGTCATCCTCGCCCCATCCACGCGCCGGCTGCGGCATCAGCAGCACGTTGCCGTATCGCACCGCCGGGACGACCAGGCTGCCGTCCGACGCCATCAGCGTCGTCGCGTCTGGCGCGCCCCAATCGGCCATCACCTTCGCGTGCAGCTCCGGCGCATACGCGTCGAGCCAGCGTCGATAGTCGGTCACCGCGATCCGCACGGCCGTGCCATGCGACAGCATCGCGTCGAGCTCGCCCGGCGCATAGCCGCCGACGTTGCGCCCGCTCTCCAAGATCTCGGCGAGCACGCCGTCGGCTGACAGGTCGCGACCGGCGCCGAGGTTGTAACCGTCGTGCTCGAGACGCTGGAGGATGTTGGAAAGCGACTCGGCGACGTTCAGATAACTCGCGCCGACTCCTGCTTTGCCGGGCGGGTAGTTGTAGTAGAGGACGGCGATCCGCTTGTCGCGGTTGGGTGTCGCCGCCAGCGCCGCGTAGCGCCGCGCCCGCTGCACCACCATGGTGATGCGAGCGGCAATCGGGTGGCGGACGACAATCGTCAGACCGGTCTCGGCGTCCCTCACCCGCTCCTGGCTCCCGACCACCGTCGGCGCCACGAGCCCCGCCAGTTCGGGCACCGCTATCTGAAATGTCCCTTCGAACATCGACAGCCCCTGATTCGACGCGCGCCACTCGGCCTCGCTGCGGCCGTAGAGACTGATGAGGTTCAGTACCGGGATGTCGACGCCTTGCAGCGGGGCCGCCGCCTCTGGGCTAGTGAAACGAAAGAGGAAGCCGAGCGCCACATCGGCGCGTGCGGTTCCGCCGGGGCCGACGAGGAGCTGCTCGAAGGCGATGCCGGCGGGATACCCGAAGAGGGGGATCGCCTCGGCGCCCTGCTGTTCAATCTCGGCGACCACCGCATCGAGCAGCGCCATGTCGCCGGCGTAGTAGTTGGACTTGTAGAACCCGACCGCGATGCGCGGCGCTCCCGGACGATGCTTGCCGGCCGTTCGACGCCACGCGTCGAACTCCTCCCACGTCGCAAAGACACGGCCAGACTCGACGTCCGGATAGTAGTAGCCTGCCTCCAAGCTCGGTTCGGGTTCGGGCACCCTCAGGTCGGCAATCCCCGCCGCGGCGAGCGCGTGCTTGAGCAAGCCGAGCTGGTTCTCGGACCCCTGGTTCGCCCAGTACGCGCGGGCGCGCGCATCCCACGCCACGCCCAGCTCGGCGTACTGCTCGCGCGGCATCACGCCTTCGCCAACGGCCAGCACCAGCCCTTGACCGGTGACGCGCTCCAGGAGATCGATGCCGTGCGCCGCATCGAAGCGCTCGAGCATCTGCTGGTTCATGATGTCGAAGACCAGCACATCGGTCTCGAGCAGCGCCTCGACATCGACCTCGTTGAACAACGACTCGGTCACGAACTCGACGGTCGTGCGGTCGCGCAGGTCGGGACGCTCCTCAAGCAGCGCTTTGTACGCCCGAAGGGTTCCGGGCAGGTTGCCATCGGAGAACAGGTAGGCGATGTGCGCGGGCTCCTGGGCGACCGCCGAGGCGGCGACACCGGTCACCAGCAGCGTGACCAGCAGGAGCGGTATGGCTCGTGACGAGACGTCAGGCCGAAGCATGGGCGCGCCTAGGAGCCCGTGGTGAAAGTCGCGCGTTGCACCGAGACCGGCAAGGCGCCAGGCTGGCAAGGCGGGACGAGGGAGTAAATCTGGAATTTGTGACCGAGGAGCAACGCCGCCAGGCGGGATGCATCGCCGGTCGAATGCAGGGTGACTTTCACCACGGGCTCCTAGTCGGGGACGTAGATAACTTGACCGTTCGCCAAGCGGTACGCCGTCCCCAGACGCTCGCCTTCCCCACCGAGTGTCTCCCCCGTCAGCTCGTAGGCGGTGATCTCGGTACCTTCTTTGACGATGATCTCCTGGAGTCCATCGGCGTTCGTCTTCACCAGCGTCACCTCGCTGTCGGGGTCCACAAGGTCACCGATGCGGTAGACGGAGAACAAGGTGATCATCAGGCCGACGATAAAGACCACCGCCACGTCGAAGATGTTGGCCACCCCCGACAGCGGGTCTTCGTCCGGAACCTCATCCTGCGATGGCAGATGCAGAAAGCGCCCCATCGTGCCGCTCCTCCCGCGCCAGCTCCCCGGCGAGATGTTCCGCCAGAAAACGCTGCTCGCGTACCGTTTGGTTGACCCAGCCGTGGCGCACGACCTGCACCACGTACGCAATCGTGCCGGCCGTGAGGCCGACGATGGTGGTCGTGAACGCGACGACCATCTGGCCGGCCATCGCTTCGAGGTTGCCGGCTGTCAACGAGGCGAGCGCCGTCCCCATCGGAATCAACGTCCCGAGAAGCCCGAGGCTCGGTCCCACTTTAACCAGCAGACGCGACCCATTCAACGTACGGCGCACCCGTTCCTCGCGCTCGAGCACCAGGTGCTCGAGACCGCCGTCACCGAACGACGGGTGGCCACGCTCGGCCTCGACATCAGACAACAGACCCCGGAGCGGGACCGGCAACACCGCATGGCGGGCGTCGTCGGCACCAAGCGCATCGCCGCGATCGAGCCACTTGGCGAGGTCGAATCCGCCGCGCTCGCGGCGGCGCGCCAAATACTCCATGACGCACCCGGCGGCCATGAAGACCGCGGCCGCGACCGATACCCACAGCAGGACGATGACCGGAAAGCGGAGGACCTGCGCGAGCGCGAAAAGCCCGTTCTCGAGGGTGCCGAGGAGGTTCATCCGCGTCTCCAGAGCGAGTGCGCGCCCCCGCCGACCATCATCATCCCGATCAGCGCGACGACCCAGCCGTCCAGGGCCGCACCGGCGCGCATACCCGCCTCGAGGTTCATCGCCTGCGCGGACCACCAACCCGACACGACGCCGGGGGCCACGACGATAACGGCGGCGCAGGCCGCGAGGCCGACCAGGGCGTCATCGACGACTGCCGGCGTGGCGAATCGGGAACGCTCCGCCGCCAACTTGACCGTCGACAAGGGGACGAGCGCGGCGAGCATCCAAGCGGCGGCGGGCCAGACGCCGTAGCTTTGGAGCACGCCCGACCACACCCCGGCACAGAGGCCGGCTCCAACGGCCGGCAACAGCCACGACTCGGGCCATACCAGACGCCCGGCGGCGACCAGCAGCACGACGGCGCCGACGACACCGCCCGGCGGCAATCCGAGGGCGGCAGACAGGAAAAAAGCGACCACCATCACCGTCACCGCTCGCCGGGTGTGCACCGCCGAGGCGAACACGGCGCTGGCCGACACGGCGAGCAGACCGGTCGCGTCGAGGAACATGCCTACAAGCCTACCAGCCCAGTGTGCAATGCGGCACCCACCGAGACCCCGGACACCGCAGCCCTAATCCCAGAACTCACTTGGGTTAGCGGCGTCTGGCGCCGGACTGGGCGGCGAGGGCCAGGCGCGACGAGGAGTGTGGTGGGCCCACATGACTGAGGAGCAACGCCGCCCTCGTCGTTCAGAACAAGCCAGCGGCGTCAACCCAAGTGAGTTCTGGGATTAGTCGCCGCCCAGCGTCACCGACGCGCCGGTGCGGAACGTCGCCCCCAACGACGGAAAGCCCGGAACGGCGACGTACTGCTGGTCGAGCAGATTCTCGACACTGACATACCACCGGACACGCGGGTGCACCCGGTAGGAACCGCTGAGGTCGACCTTCTGATAGCGGTCGTTCAGATCCTCGTTGGGCAGCAACATCGACGTCCCGAAAAACGCGTCACTGAGGAACGTACTGCCGTCCGACTTTCCGACAAAGAACGCGGCGAGCGACACCTGAGCCGGTCCGCGGAAGTACGACACCAGCGCGCGACCGACATTGCGCGGCCGCCCAAACGGCCGGGCGCCGACGAGCGGCGTGAACTGTCCAATTTCGATGTCGGGAAACGCCGGATTGAACGCCGGATTGAGCGCCCCACCACTGAACGAATCGGTCACCTCCGAGTCGAGAACGGTATACGACCCCATCACCTGTAAGTTGCCGACGCGAATATCCGCTGAGGTCTCGACCCCGCGCGCCGTGTACGACGAGGCGTTCACGCTGGCACCAAATGGCACTGCGGAGGCAATCTCCGGCGGCACTCCGAGTTGCGGGAGCACGGCGTTGTTGACGAACTCGACCAGGTCGGTGAACTCATTGTCGAAGTAGATCACGCGAGCACGGGCTCGCCCCCCCGCCAGGGTCTGCTCGATCCCGATGTCGATGTTCCGACTCCGCTCCGGACCGATCGGCTCGATCCCGAACTGATTGATGAGGTCACCCCCATCGGGCAAATCGCTGATCAGCGTAAACAGTTGCGACTGCTCGCTGAAGACGGAAGGCGCCTTGATGCCCTCCCCGGCGTTGAAGGTGACTTTCGTGTCACCGAAGGCCCGGGTATCGGAGGCCAACGGCGGGCGAGCATACAGCGCGACCGAGATACGCGGCGTCGTGGCGTAGCCAAACAGCCCGTTGTTCTCGAACCCGACACCGCCGGTCACGAAGACCAGATTTCCGCCGCTCACGCGAGCCTCGACGAACGACCCGACGTTGTTCCGCTCGGTCGTCGCGGTCGCTCCCGAGGTTCCTTCCTCGCGCTCGACCCGTACCCCCCCCGACACGTCGAGGGAACTATTCACGTAGTAATCGACTTGACCAGAGATAAAGCGGCGCGTCGTCTTCGCATCGAAGATCGACGGATAACTGCCGCCGAAGTCGAGGATCGCTCGGCCGGTCGTCTCGAACCCGTTCCCACCGACGACCGTAACCTCGTCACCGAGATAGTTCGCCCCGAAACCGAACGGATCGAACGGCTCGCCGGTCGGCGACGGATTGACGAAGCTGTAGGTATGATCAATCGACCCGAACTGAATGTCCGTTTGTAGCCGATTGGTCACCTGCGAGCGCGCGGTGGCGCCGACGTACAGCAGATCGTTGGTCTGCGACGAATCGTCCGGGATCCCGTAGAATAGGACGCCGTTGGGTGAGCCGGAGTCGGTGTCGATCCGACGCACGGTCACACTGAGGTCGGTCGCCGCACCGAGCAGCACGCCGAAGCGGCCGACGCCCGTCGTGTTGTCGTATTCGTTGTTCGGTACTTCATTGTCGGTGTCGAACTGCGAGACATCGGCGAAATAGTCGACACGGCCGGCCAGCCCCCCGACCGATAACTCGTTTCGGACCGTGCCAAGATTACCGCCGTCGAGCGAATACGTGAGCTGCGGTGTCGTCGTGTCGCCGCGCGGCGTGGTCAAGCTGATGACGCCACTCAGCGCGTCCGACCCATAGAGCACACTGTTGGCGCTACGCAACACCTCGACCCGTTCGACCCCGGTCGTAGCAATGGCGTCCCAATCGAAGCTCCCGCCGATGTCATTGGCCGGAACGCCGTCGATGAGGACCTTGTTGAAGGTGCTGGCGCCACCGCGGATCAAGATCGACGAAGTTCCACCCCGCCCACCCGTCTGCACCACATTGGTAGCCGGCACCAAGCGGATCGCTTCCAGCACGTCAGGCTTGGCCAGCTGCTCAAGTGTCGCGCCGGAGACCACCGAGACAGGCGAGCCGCTTTGCGATTGCGGGACATCGGTCGCCGAGGCGGTCACGACGACGTATTGCTCGATGGGACCAACTGCGAGTGACAACGAGACGCTGGTCGTCGCCCCGCCGCCGACAAAGATCGGCGCCGAGACCGCCGGCGTGAATCCATCCGCTCGAGCTTCGACACGGTAGCGCCCCGGCGCGAGGCCGTCGAACTCGAATGCCCCGGTCGCATCGGACGGCGTCTCAGCCACCGATTCGCTGCCCTGGAGCAGTGAGACCGTGGCCGCCAACTCCGCGCCGAGCTGGTCGACGACAACGCCGCTGACGCCGCCCGTTGCCTGCTCAGCCGCCCAGGACGTCGCCGCGCCCGTGGT
Organism: Vicinamibacterales bacterium; assembly: GCA_963662965.1. Classification (GTDB taxonomy): domain Bacteria; phylum Acidobacteriota; class Vicinamibacteria; order Vicinamibacterales; family UBA8438; genus DTWD01. The sequence continues at coordinate 5,072,361 of OY759970.1, forward strand.
GAGGGTCACCAGCGCGGCGGCGACCGCGGCCAGACGCCGCAGGGGACGCATTTGATGGCTGTCGCGTTCGGATCTGATCATCAACTCTCTTTCGTGTGGAATCGAGGGACGTCGCCCGTCGCGTACGCCCGTAGGCCACACGCGATCCGCTCGCCGCCAATCAGGCAGTGTAGTAAAGGAGCCGCGGACTCGTCCCTGAAGAATTCATGAACTCTTGTTCAGGAAGTAACGGGGACGGCGGCGACGGCTCAGCGCTCCGGCTCATCGCCGGTCGGCACGCTGGCCGGCGGCACGATGCCGCTCATCCGCGCGTAGACCACCATCTGCCCGTAGTGATTGAAGCTGTGGTAGGCAATGCCAGCGGCAACGGCCGAGCGCGGCATCGCCCCGAACGCCGACGGCACGGGATCGAGGTGATTGTCGTCCGTGAGAGACGCAACCGCGGTGCGCGCGTAGGCGATCGACGCCCTCAAGAACGCAACGACCTCCGACTTGGACCGGACATCGTCGGGACCGTTGTTGTGCCGGCCCGGTCTGTAGGGTGACCGCTCTTCGAGCACCAGCGCCGCCGTCATGTAGATCATCGTCGCCAGATGCTTCACCTGCTCGCCGAACGTTCGGACCCCGGCGAACTCCCCGTCCGTCGGTGCGAAGTCGTATCTGTCCGCCGGCATCGCCTCGGCGAGCGAGACGACTTCGTGCTCCACCAGCGTCAATTGATCGTCGTACATCTTCGAGACGGGGTCTTAGGCCATGATTGTCTCGGCCGCGAGCTTCAGCATCACGAGCGTATACCGCATCGGTCGCCTGTCGTCGCCTCATCCCGTCGACGGCGTACGCGACCGCACCCGGTCGAGGGAGAACAGCCGGCCGACCGTTCTCCGGACACGACCGAACCCGACCCACAGTCCAATACCGCTCGACGCGAGCCCACCGAGACTGAGGAGAATCACGCCGATGTCCCAGAGCGGTCGCCGGTCGTACCAGAAGGCAAAATCGAGGCTATGCAGGCCGTTGAAGAGCCAGCGCTCGAGGCGGCTGAACCGATGCACGGCCATCAGGACGCGACTCGTCGCCGGGTCGACGTAGTACCACGTATCGGCCGGGTCGGCGAACTTGACGCGCAGCACCGGCAGCGGTGTCTGTCGTCCCCGAGAGTAGTAGTACGAGTCGTACTCCGTCAGGATCGCCGACTCGACCACCGGCACGCCCGGCGCCGCCAATGTCAGCCGCGCCAACATCGACTCCGCGCTGAACGGCGTGTCTCGCACCGTCAACGTTTCGGCCGCGACGAGCAGGCGATGGGGCTCCGCTTTCCCCGTGACGTAATACGGCTGATGCAGACGCTCGGCCTCCCGCGGCTGAACCGCGGCGGGCGCGACCAGGGCCGCGTAGTACGGCTCGTCCTGAATCCGCAAGAATTCGAGCTCCTTGACGGCCCGCCCACCAACCAGTCGTGACCAGTCGTCCGGGTCGATGGCGGGGAAACGATCGAGCTCCAACGGTCCGCCGGTGAGCACGTCGCTTGACAGCTCCAATCCGCGCGCGTTCGTCCACGCGTAAGGCTCCATCGAGAGCAGACCGCTGAAAACCCACGTCAGGGTGAAGACACCAAAGACGACACCGGTCATGTAGTGCCAACGCATCCACCTTCCGTAGCGGACGCGGAACTGCATCACTCCGAGCGCCAGGCCGACGACGGCGAGGAGACAGCCGAGCGTCGACAGCCAGACAACGGTGCGGGACCAGAGCGGTTGGTTGACGCGCAGCGAGGCGAAGTAGAGCCAGTGCGGAATCGTCCCGAGCCAGGCCAGCACGCGGCTCCGCCGCGTGGTCAGCACCGTCACTTCTGCGGACCGGGGGCGACACGTAGAGCTCCGTGCCGGCGTCATCGGCAACGCGGAACTTGTGCAGCGGCATCTGACGCTGATACGCCAGCGTCCACTGATCAGCCTCCGACAGCGTGTCCACGTGCCGAACGGCACCCGACGTCACTCCGACGAACCGACTCGCGACGGCGGCAGAACCCGCCGCACCGATATCTCCGAGCCGCGCGCCGTCGTCCGCGAAGACCGTGGCGCCGTCGAGACGGTACGCCGGCCGGCCCATCACCATGAGCAACGACGCCCGCCGCGGCGTCGGCGACACGCCGGCACGACGCGCGGCCACGGCAGGCGTCAGCTCGACGCGCGCGAGATCGAGCGCCGGCAGTCGCTCCAGACGCAGCTCGGGCGTCAGCCGCGGCATCCCGCCGGCATACATCATCACGATTCCGGAGGCGAACCAGAGCACGAAGAGCGCACTGAGCGGGATGCCCAGGTATCGATGGACGAGAATCAGCGCGCGACGAGGCATGGTCAGCGCTCGGTACCCCACGGGTCACTCCACCGCGGGTCGCGGAGCAGCTCCGTATCGGTCAGACTCTGAAGAAACGCGATGAGATCGCGGCGCTGGTCCTCTCGAAGCGTCAGAGGCTGGATCGAATCGCTTTGCCGGCGCTTCGGCGCGCGTCCCCCGGCGACATAGTAGTCGAGCACCTCGCTGAGCGCGGCAATGCTCCCGTCATGCATATAGGGCGCGGTCACAGCGTTGTTGCGCAACGTCGGAATACGGAACTGTCCGGCGTCGTCGACCTCTCCGGTGTGAGCATGCTTGCCGGTATTATCGGCCGGATACGGAGTCGGTTCAGCTCGATTGTAGAGGCTACACCGGATCCTAAAGATTGGCTGATTTCTCCGTCAGGAACCGCCGCCACCCGTCAGACAGAGGTGGCCGCGCCGTGGGCGCCTGGGACCACGTCGACCGGCAGCGTGATGCGAAAGGTACTCCCGTGTCCGCTCGTCCGGTCATAGCTCAGCTGTCCGTGGTTGGCTTCGACCGCCCACCGGGCAATGGCGAGGCCGAGCCCGCTCCCCGGGGGATCCTCGTGGCCGGCCCCGCGCTCGAGGCGCTCGAACAGCCGCGACTCCTGACCCTCGGGGATCCCCGGACCGGAGTCGCTCACCTCGAGCACAGAGCCACCGCCCGACTCCGACACCCGCACCCGAATCTCGCCGCCGACCGGCGTGTATTTGATGGCGTTGTCGACGAGATTGATCACCGCCTGCCGGAGGACGACCTGATCGCCACAGCAGGTCGGGTGGCCGCGTCGCTCGACGACCACCGACTGCTGCTTCTCTTCGGCCAGCACGCCGAGATGGCTCGTGACGTTGTCAGCGAGAGCGCCGAGATCGATCGTATCGGTCGCGATCGTGAGGTCGCCGCTATCGGCGCGCGACACGGTCAGCAGCTGATCGACCAGACAGGTCAGTCGGTCCGCCTCCTCGAGCATGCTCCCGATGACCGCCCGATACGATGCGGGATCTCGCTGCTCTCGGAGCCCCACCTCACCGACGGTGCGGATCGCCGTCAGCGGCGTTCTGAGCTCGTGCGAGACGTTGGCGGTGAACCGCCGCATCTCGGTGAACGACGACTCGAGCCGGCCGAGGGTCTCGTTGAAGACGACCGCGAGTCGCCCGAGCTCATCGCTCGGATTGTCGATCGGGAGGCGGTCGTGCAGACGTGATGCGGTAATGACGCGGGCCCGCGCGGCCATCCGATCGAGCGGGGCGAGGGCACGTTGGGCCAGGTAATACCCGCCGACGCCAGCGGCCGCCACGCTCAGCGGCAAGCCGAGAATCAACACCAAGGCCAGCTCTCTGATTTCGTGCTGCATCAGCGCTTCCGACCGGCCAACCTGGATGACCACCGGCTCGTCGACGATCGTCGTCCGTCCACCGAGCAGGCGAAACGGCGCGGGGTCGCGCGGAACCGAGAGGATGCGGCCGTTCGCACGCTCGACCAGCGCCTCGCTTTCCGGCACCGGCAAGCGCCGGGCGACCGCGGTCCGGTAGATGAGATCACCGCCTTGCGACCAGACCTGGAGCCACGGGCTCTCCTCGCTGTACGGGTCACCTTCAAACCATGACAGCGAGCCATCGGGACCCTGCTCGGCCATCTCGGACGCCCAGCGGAAGTCGCTCCGGAGCCGCGTGTCGAGCGCCCCCGAGACGTTCTGGGTCACGAGGAACAAGACGACCGATGCATAGAGACCGAGGACGACGACCATCATCCCCACATGCCAGGCAGTGAGTCGAAAGCGGAGCGTGGAGGGCCAGCGCGTCGGCATCGGCATGGCTAGGCTCCTAGGGCGTCCCCTCGCGCAGGACGAATCCAACGCCGCGAACCGTGTGGATCAGCTTGACCCGCTGATCGACGTCGACCTTGCGGCGCAGTCGCGAGATGTGGACGTCAATGACATTGTCCAGCGTGGTGCTCCGTGCCGTCTCCCGCCAGACCTCGCGGGCCAGCGTGTCACGCGACACCACCTGACGGGCATGCCGCGCGAGGTGGTGCAGCAAGTCGAACTCCTTGGCGGTCAGGTCCACGGCGCGCCCGTCGCGCGTAACATGCCGCGCCACGCGGTCGATCTCGAGGGTATCGACGCTGAGCCGTTCCGCATCGGCCGACCGTCCCCGCCGGGACACGGCGCGGATACGCGCCACGAGCTCGGCGAAGGCGAACGGCTTGACGAGGTAATCATCGGCACCGGCATCAAGACCGATGACCCGATCCTTGAGCGTATCGCGAGCCGTAAGCACGACGACCGGCGTCTCGAGCCCCTGGCGGCGCACCGCGGAGAGAATCTCGAGTCCGTCGCGCCCGGGCAACGTGAGGTCGAGGATGATCACATCGAACCGATCGGTCGTCAGCCGGTAGAAGGCCGACTCACCGCTGTTTGCGACCGCTACCTCATAGCCATCGCTTTCGAGCCCCTCGCGCAGGGCATCGGCCACTTTCGGCTCGTCTTCGACGACCAAAAGACGAGGCGCAACTTCAGACAATATTCAGACTCTCGACCAGCGGACTACGCACTATGATAGCGGGACAGCGAGACGGTCGATCGACCTCCAACAATGACCCGCAGTCTGTTCGCTTTCGTGGCCGTCGCCCTCATTCTATTGAGTCTCCCGTCGCTGGCCCACCACGCCATCAGCGAGATCTACGACGAAGGACGCACGATCGCCATCGAGGGTGAGATCGAATCGTTCTTGTTCGTCGACCCCCACACGATGCTTCACGTCAGGGTCACCGAACCGGACGGTGTGACGCGGACGTGGGCGGTCGAGTGGCGGGCCGCCGCCCGGCTCGAGCGACAGGGGCTGACCGCCGAAGTGCTCCATCCGGGAGAACTCGTGATGGTCTGCGGGAACCCGGGGCGCGACCCCGCCGCCTACCGGATGTATCTGTTGGACTTCGAGCCGCTGTCGCCAAGCCGGTCACCGCGACCGGGCGCCGACCCGGCCGTCTGTAGGCACTAAATTCAGACGGGGCCGGAGGCCCCGTCTGGAGTTGGACCGGCGTGGGGCGTTGGGGTCCCCGGAGCCAGGGGGTCTGGGGGAAGCGCCGGAGACTCGACGGATTGATCGAGGGCGATATTCCCCCAGTCGGGACATGGACCCCCGTCTAAATTACCCGCGGCCGCGCTCGGCGTCACCCACCCAGTAGATGCTGTGGCAGCTATTGCAGGTGTTGTAGACCGCCTCCCCGAGATCGAACACCGCATCCGCGTCCTCGGCCCGAGCCGCCTCGAGCGCTTGGGCCCCCGCGTCGATCATGTCCTGCGAGTAGCGGAACCAGGCCTCCTCATCGCGCGGCCGGTCGCCGAGCATCAGTAGATTGCCTGACTCGATGAGCGTCATCGCGGACGCCCGGACCGCGATCCACTCCTCTTCGGTCTCCGGCTCCCAGTAGTGCTCGCCCTCCTCGTCCCAGATCGTGCCGACCGCGTCCCACAGACCGTCGGCCGCCGGGTCGACCATGTCGGCCATCAGCTGTCGAACGGTGTGCCGCATGTCGAGCGGCGGTCCGGCCGGCGCCTCCGGCGCACACCCAACCGCCAGCAGTGCCACCGTAAGAAGTCCAAGGGGGGTTCGCATCTCGTAATCGTAGCGGACATCCCGTACAGACGAAAGGCCGGGCGCTTGCGGCACCCGGCCTCTTCGTCACGTGAAATCGAACCGCGCCCTATTGCGGCCGTGGCACGCCAACGTCGCCCATCTGATTACCCATCCCGACGTAGCGGAACTTCTGCACCCGCTTCCCTTCGTAGGTCTCGGTCGTGTAGATGTTCCCTAACGAGTCCGTCTCGATGCTGTGCGTGCCGAAGAACTGTCCGGACATCCGGCCGCCGCTCCCGAAGCTGTAGATGTACGCGAGCGGCTTGCGACGCAGCACGTGCACCTTCTCGTTCATCCCGTCGGCCACATACGCAAACGTCTGGTCGGGGTCACGCGAAAACGCGATATCCCACACCGCGCCGGCACCGAGCGTCTTCGGGTTCAGGTAGATCTCCTCGACGAAGGTGCCGTCCTTCTCGAAGACCTGGACCCGGTTCCCGGGACGGTCGCACGCGTAGACGAGCCCGTCATTCGTCGGGTCGGCACAGTGTACGGGATTCCGGAACTGCGGCGTGCCCGACTTGTCGGTACTGACAGCGCCGTGTGCCGGCGCGGCGTCGGCGTCGTAGCGTGGGAGCTCGGCGTCGTCCGGCTCGTTGCCGTAGGCACCCCAGAACCGCTTCAGCTCGCCGGAATCGGCATCGACGACGGCGACGCGCCTGTTGCCGTAGCCGTCTGCGATATACACCTCGTTCGCGGAGGCGTCGTATCTCACCTTCGCCACCTGCGAGTACCGTGTCGTCGACAAGCTATCGGGACCCTCATGATCGTGCTCGCCGACCTGCAGCAGGAAATCGCCGGTGCGGGTGAACTTCAGCACGTGGGAGTCAGCGCCGCCGTTGCCACCGATCCAGACGTTGTCCATGTTGTCGAGGGCGATACCGTGGTTGGAATCGGGCCAGTCATAACCCTCACCTGGGCCGCCCCAGTGGCCGACCAGGTTGCCTTCCTGATCGAACTCAAGGATCGGCGGTGCCGGAAAGCAGCATTCCGTCGCTTGCGGCGGGTCGAGCGCCGCTGGCATCTCGTTGGCCCCGAGGTTGCCGCGATGCACAACCCAGACGTGGTCGCGTGAGTCCACGGCCACGCCGATCGTTGAGCCAAGTAGCCAATTGTTCGGCATCGGCTTCGGCCAGAACGGGTCAACCTCGAACATCGGCGCGCCGTCGCCGGTCGTCGGTCCCGGTGCGGCATCGTTGGTTTCTTCGGCGACCATCGACTCCATCTCGTCCATCTCGCCACCACCACCACCACCACAGGCCACGGCGACCGAGAAGAGCGCGACGAGGCTGAACCGACTGAGCTTCCGGATCATAATAGGGTCCTCCTACCAAATTTGTTGCTCACAGCGTGCCATCGACAGGCCCAGAACGCAAGTCCCGATCACACCACGTTCCCATTTACATGGACGCTAATCCGTCCGCCCCTACACATGCCAGAGGATGTCACCGTACAAACAAAAGGCCGCGTCACATGTCACGCGACCTTTTGAACCTCTCTCGGTGTCCGACTTATTGGGGCCAGGGAACCCCGATATTGCCCATCTGGTTCCCCATACCAACATACCGAAACTTCTGCACCCGTTTTCCCTCAAAAGTCTCCGTCGTATAGATGTTCCCCTGCGAATCCGTCTCAAGACTATGCGTCCCGAAAAACTGTCCGGCCATCCTGCCACCACTCCCAAAGCTGTAGATGTACTGTAGCGGCTTGCGGCGCAGGACGTGCACTTGTTGGTTACTGCCATCCGCCACATACGCAAACGTCTGGTCCTCATCACGTGAAAATGCAATGTCCCACACGGCCCCCGACCCAAGGGTCTTGGTTGCCAAATAAATTTCCTCGACGAAGGTGCCATCCTTCTCGAAGACTTGGACCCGGTTCCCGGGACGGTCGCACGCGTAGACGAGCCCGTCATTCGTCGGGTCGGCACAGTGTACGGGATTCCGGAACTGCGGCGTGCCCGACTTGTCGGTACTGACAGCGCCGTGTGCCGGCGCGGCGTCGGCGTCGTAGCGTGGGAGCTCGGCGTCGTCCGGCTCGTTGCCGTAGGCACCCCAGAACCGCTTCAGCTCGCCGGAATCGGCATCGACGACGGCGACGCGCCTGTTGCCGTAGCCGTCTGCGATATACACCTCGTTCGCGGAGGCGTCGTATCTCACCTTCGCCACCTGCGAGTACCGTGTCGTCGACAAGCTATCGGGACCCTCATGATCGTGCTCGCCGACCTGCAGCAGGAAATCGCCGGTGCGGGTGAACTTCAGCACGTGGGAGTCAGCGCCGCCGTTGCCGCCAATCCAGACGTTGTCCATGTTGTCGAGGGCGATACCGTGGTTGGAATCGGGCCAGTCATAACCCTCACCTGGGCCGCCCCAGTGGCCGACCAGGTTGCCTTCCTGATCGAACTCAAGGATCGGCGGTGCCGGAAAGCAGCATTCCGCCGCGAACGGCGGGTCGAGCGCCGCTGGCATCTCGTTGGCCGCGAGGTTGCCGCGATGCACAACCCAGACGTGGTCGCGTGAGTCCACGGCCACGCCGATCGTTGAGCCAAGTAGCCAATTGTTCGGCAGCGGCTTCGGCCAGAACGGGTCAACCTCGAACATCGGCGCGCCGTCGCCGGTCGTCGGTCCCGGTGCGGCATCGTTGGTTTCTTCGGCGGCCATCGACTCCATCTCGTCCATCTCGCCACCACCACCACCACCACCACCACCACCACCACAGGCCACGGCGACCGAGAAGAGCGCGACGAGGCTGAACAGACTGAGCTTCCGGCTCATAATTAGGGTCCTCCTACCAAATTTGTTGCTCACAGCGTGCCATCGACCGGACCCGAAACGCAAGTCCGAACAGCTATTTTTGTGGAAATGTCCTATTCCTTGAACGGCCGCCGATTCGCCGGCAGGACGCGCTTTCGGACGCGGACCGTCTGGGGTGTCACCTCCACCAGCTCGTCGTCGTTGATGAACTCGATCGCTTGTTCGAGGTTGAGCGCCCGGGGAGACACGAGCCGGATAGCTTCCTCGGCGACCGAGGCGCGCATATTGGTCAGCTTTTTCTCCTTCGTCACATTGACGTCGAGGTCGGCCGGCCGCGCGTTCTCACCGATGACCATCCCCTCATACACCTCGATGCCCGGCTCGATAAAGATGTCGCCCCGCTCCTGCAGGTTGTAGAGCGCGTAGGCGGTGGCCTTCCCGACGCGGTCGGCGACCAGGACGCCGGTCGGGCGGCCGCTGATGGGCCCGTGCCATGGCTCCCACGCGGCAAACAAGTGATTCATGATGCCGGTCCCCCGCGTGTCGGTCAGGAACTGCGAACGAAAGCCGATCAAGCCGCGCGTCGGCACCCGAAACTCGAGCCGCACGCGCCCGCTGCCGTGGTTCACCATCTTGGTCATCGTGGCGCGGCGGGTGCCGAGCTGGGCGATCACGATGCCGTGATAATCCTCGGCCACATCTATGATCAGGTCCTCGACCGGCTCCTCGACCTTGCCGTCGATCGTGCGGGTCACAATCTCCGGTCGGGAGACCTGGAGCTCATATCCCTCGCGACGCATCATCTCGATCAAGATGGACAGCTGTAGCTCGCCACGACCGATGACCTTGAACTGATCGGCCGCCCCGGTCGGGGCTTCGTCCACTCGAATCGACACGTTGCCGACCAGCTCGCGGTCGAGCCGTTCACGGAGGTTCCGCGACGTGACGTACCGTCCGTCGCGGCCCGACATCGGCGACGTGTTGACGCCGAAGATCATCGAAACCGTCGGCTCGTCGATGTGAATCGGCGGGATCGGCGTTTGCCGGTCGGGGTCGGTGATCGTCTCGCCGATCGTGATGTCGCTGATGCCGGCCAAGCAGACGATGTCGCCGGCGGTCGCCCGCGGGATATCGACCCGTCGGAGCCCGTCGAAGGCGTAGAGCTTCGTCACCCGCGTTCGCTGAACATCACCGTCGAGCTTGGCGACCACCACCTCGTCTCCAACCGCGACGGTGCCGTTGAACACCCGGCCGATTGCGATTCGCCCCAGGTAGTCGCTCGAATCAAGGTTCGCGACCAGCAGCTGGAGCGGCGCCGCCGGGTCGCCGCCCGGCGGCGTGACATGCTGCGCGATGGCGTCGAAGAGCGGCCGCAGCGTCTCCCCGGCGACGCTGGCGTCGAGAGTCGCGGTACCCGCCTTGGCGTTCGTATAGACGACCGGGAAGTCGATCTGGGCGTCGGTAGCGTCGAGGTCGATGAAGAGGTCGTAGACCTCGTTGAGCACTTCCTGCGGCCGCGCGTCCTTGCGGTCGATCTTGTTGACGACGACGATCAGGACGAGGCCCCGCTCGAGCGCCTTGCGGAGCACGAAACGGGTTTGCGGCAGCGGGCCCTCCGAGGCGTCCACCAGCAGAAGCGCCCCATCGACCATCATCAGGGTCCGCTCGACCTCCCCACCAAAGTCGGCGTGACCTGGCGTGTCGACGATGTTGATCGTGACGTCCTCGTACCGTACGGCGGTGTTCTTCGCCAGGATCGTGATACCGCGCTCGCGCTCGAGGTCGATGTTGTCGAGCACCCGATCGGCCACCTGTTCGTTGGCGCGGAAGACGCCGCTCTGCCGAAAGAGCGCATCGACCAGCGTCGTCTTCCCGTGATCGACGTGGGCGATGATGGCGATGTTGCGGCGTTCGGGAGGTGTCTCGGCGGTCTCGGACATGGGCGTGGAACCTTACAATATCTGGCCATGCGTGACCGTTGCATTGTCGTCGTCTGCCTGCTGGCCTTCGCGACCCCCGGCGTGCGAGCACAGAACCTGCCGACCGCGACTCCGGAGTCGGTCGGACTCTCGGCGAGTGGCCTCGACGAGGCCACTCGCCAACTCCGCGCCCATGTCGACGACGGTGATGTCGCCGGCGTCGTCGCCGCAGTCGTGCGACATGGGCAACTCGCCTATTTCGAGTCGCTGGGACAGATCGACCTCGACGCGGAACGGGCGATGCCCGACGACGCCCTCTTCCGGCTGTACTCGATGACGCGCCCGATCACGAGTCTCGCCGCCATGATGCTGTGGGAGGAAGACGCGTTCGAGCTCGACGATCCGGTATCGAAGTTCTTGCCCCAGTTCGCGAGCCAGCGCGTCTTGGTGGACGCCGCCAATCCGGACCCGACCGTGAGTCGGCGACGACACGGAGAGATGACGGTCGAACACCTCCTGACGCACACCTCGGGTCTCGGCGGGCGTAACTCCGCGCTGTATCGCGCCGAACAGGTCCGTCTCCGGTCGATCACGCTCCGGCAGATGGTGAGCAACGCGGCGCGCGTGCCGTTGTACGAAGATCCCGGCACGCGATGGCGCTACGGCATCTCGACCACCATTCTTGGCCGACTCGTGGAAATATGGTCCAACCTGCCGCTCGAGACGTTCTTCGAGGAGCGGGTATTCGGCCCGCTCGGCATGCGAGACACGGTGTTCTGGGTCGATGCGTCACGGGTCGACCGATTTGGTCCCGCGTACCGTCCCGACAGCAACGGGACGCTCCGTCCGCACGCAATCGAAGTCGTTCCGTTCACCGAACGACCCACGCTCACCGAAGGGGGCGTCGGGCTCATCTCGATGGTGCCCGACTACCTCCGCTTCGCTCAGTTGTTCCTGAACAGCGGAGAGCTCGACGGCGTCCGTCTCCTCCAACCCGACACCGTGGCGATGATGACGGTGAACCGCCTTCCCGACACGGTGCTCCCGATCGGCTTCGGTAGTCCGCAGTTGGGGCGCGGTTGGGGACTTGGGTTTTGCATCGTGATGGACGAGTCGGTCTTCCCCTATCCAGTGAGCGAGGGGACATTCTGGTGGGACGGCTCCTCCGGCACTCGGTTTTTCGTAGATCCGGTGCGCGACATGGTGACCGTCATCATGGCGGCGGCGTCACCGGCGCGCGGCAACGGCTTTCGAGAGGCGTTTACCGAGGCAGTTTACGCCGCCGTCGTGGATTAGTCGCGCAGCTCGAGCGGCGCCTGGCAGTCGGCATCGGTCACCTGGAGCGGCCACCAGCTGGCAAAGTTGCCGTCGGACGCCGCCAGAGGGACCGCCAGCGCGAAGGGTCCTGGCGCGAACGAGGCACCGTCGCCATGCCGACTCAGTTCGCGTCGGAATCGATCGACTTCCGGTGCGGCGAACAAGGCGTAGTAGAGCTGACGTGCCGGAAGGCGGCGAATATGGCCGACACAAACCGGGGTCGGCACGACGTCACCCAGGCCCGCGTCTTCCGCCGCCGCGCGTAGATCCTCGATCGAGAGGGTGCCACGAATGGACTGGTATTCGTCCGGCAGCACGATCGGCATCGCCGCCTTCGCCGGCGACGTCATCGACTCCATGGTTCGATTGAAGATCTGCTGAAACAACTCGGCGCGCAGCTGGTCGGACGGCTCGAACACCAGCACGCCGACGCCGGACTGCATCGGTCCGCGTAGCCCCAGCTGCCAGTCGGACACGAGGCTGCCGCTGACGACGTACGGCTCCGACAGGCTGCTCTGTACTGACTGCCAGAACAGCCAGCCGAGCACGATGAGCAGGACACCGGCGATCCCGACCTTTCGCAGCGTCTGTGTCATCGGTTTGCCCCGCCCGAATCCCGTGGGTTGTCAGGAGGAATCAGGCCGCGCGCTTGGCGAGCACGATCTTGTTGGCGATCTGGGTGTCGGTCGGCACCTGAACGTCCCAGGCGATCCCGAGCTTTTCGAGCAACCGGATCTGCAGCCAGGTGAGGTCGATCTCCTGCCAGGTCAACCCGTGACGAGCCGAGCGAGGCAGGGCGTGATGGTTGTTGTGCCACCCCTCACCGAAGGTCAGCAGCGCCACCCACATCAAGTTCTTGGAGTCGTCCCCAGTATCGAACCGGCGTTGCCCCCAAAGGTGGGTCGCCGAGTTGACCAACCAGGTGCAGTGGAGTCCGAAGACGACCCGGAAGAACACCCCCCAGAGCAGATACGGAAGGCCGCCGAGGGCAAGGAGTGCAACGCCGAGCACGACGAGTGGCACCCAGTGCCACGTATTGAGCACGCGGTAGAACCGATCCTGCATCAGATCGGGCGCGTACTTGCCCGTCACGGCAGTGTTGGAGTGGAGCTCTTCCCCGAAAATGGTCCACAGCATGTGCGACCACCACCTCCCGTCGCGAGGGGTGTGGGGGTCCCCGTGATCGTCTGAGTACTGGTGGTGAATGCGATGCACGGCCGTCCAAAAAATCGGACCGCCTTGGAGCGTCATGGTGGCGCAGACCGCAAAGAAGTGCTCAACCGCCTTCGGGACCTTGTAGGCCCGATGGGTATGAAGCCGGTGATACCCCAACCCAATGCCCCACCCGATGCAAATCCAATGCAGGGCGAACGCGACGAGAATGGCGTCCCAGGTCGCGAAGAACAACGCGATGACGGCGAGCACGTGGAACACCACCATCGTCATGAGGGTGCTCCAGGCGATCTGAGCACGGCTACCGAAATCCATCGAGGCGTTGTCCAACCTGAATCTCCCGTTCCATCCCGTGGCGACGCATTCGCCAGGTGTCCAGGTATTGTAGCCGTTCTGCGCTAATTCGAACGGAGCCGCCGCATGGACGCGACCTGGAATTCCGGGCCCTCGGAATCCAAGGTGGCGCGTCAGGCGTCAAAAGGGGGACACTTGTACCGCTCGTTCGCAAGGAGCCCCCATGGCCACACCGCTCGATGAGCGAACTCTGCTTCGCGCGCCGGCGTACTCAGTGATTCGCACCGCCAGCGGTCCGATCGCACTCGACCCGGCGGCGCCGCATTGGATGGCCACCGACCAGCGCGGTCTCGACTTGCTGGGCCGATTCGACGGCACAACGCCGCTGGGCGACGTGGTCAAACGGTACGCGGCCCAGAGCGGCCTCGACACGACTCGGGCGTGGCTTCATGTCGACACGTTCGCCCGCGACGCGATGCGACGCGGCTTCCTGACGAGCGATGGCGCCGCCGCCGCGCCGTACCTCGGTCGTTCGACCTACCTCGAGGTCGACCAGCTGCGCGAGCTGTGGATTCAGGTGAACGACTTCTGCAACCTCGCCTGCGAGCACTGTCTCGTCTCGTCCGGCCCGACCGAGCCGCAGGGGCTCGAGACCGAACGGCTCGTCGAAGTCGTCGACCAGGCGGTCGACCTCGGCACCGAGCGGTTCTTCCTGACCGGCGGCGAGCCGCTCGCGCGGCCGGACATCATCGAGCTCGCGACTCATGTCGTCTCAACCCGCCAGCGCGAGCTGGTCGTGCTTACCAACGGCACGCTGCTCGCAGGTGAACGGCTCGATGCGCTCGCGCGACTCGGCGACACCGGACGGCTCCACCTGCAGATCAGCCTCGACGGGTCGAACCCCGACGTGAACGACCCCGTCCGCGGGCGCGGCAGCTTCGCGCGGATCGTCGCCGGTATTCGCGCCGCCGTCGCCGCCGACCTGGCTCCGACGATGACGATGACCGTCCTCCGCCACAACCTCGGCGACCTGAACGGCATGGTGACGCTGGCATCTGAGCTCGGCGTCCGTCACCTCCACTTCCTCTGGCCCCATGCGCGCGGGCGGTTGCTCGAGAGCCGATTCGCGGACCTGCCATCGACGACGGAGCTGCTGACCGCCGTTCGATCGACTCGCGATCTGGCGGCCACCCTCGACGTCACCATCGACAATCTCGAGGAGCTCCGGCTCCGGTTCGACGGAACGCCAGGCGTCAAACGCGACCTCGCCGGGGCCGGATGGAATAGCCTGTGTGTCTCCACCGATGGCTGCGTCTACCCGTCCGCCTCCCTGGCGGGCGTGCCGGACGTGCGTTGCGGCGACCTCGCGGATGCGAGTCTCGAATCGATCTGGCGTACGAGCGCGGTCTGCCACGACCTGCGTGAGGCGACGGTCGAAGCGAAACCGACGTGCCGCAGCTGCATGCTCAAGTTCCTGTGCGGTGGCGGCGACTTCGAGCACGGCTACTGGGCGTCAAAGGCGGACACCGGCACCGGGAGCTTTCTCGGGCACGACCCGTTCTGCGAGCTCTACCAGGGTCTGGCTGAAGACACCTTTGCCGAGTTTGCCGCCGAGGGCGCCGAGAGCGTCCAGCCACGGTCGGGCTACGACCGGCCGGTCGTCTTGCGGGCCATGGGCGAACAGACGCTCGAGACCGAGGCGCCCATCGTGCGCACGACGCACTCGGCGTGCGTGCTGTCGGAGGAACTCCTCAACAAATCCCGAGCCGAGGTCCGCGAGTTCTACGGGCAGGCCGCGGAAGAGCCGCAAGCGGAGCTCTGCTGCCCCACCCAGCCGGATGAGGCCGACCTGGCGCACATCCCGGCGGAGGTGATCGAGCGTTTCTACGGCTGCGGCAGTCCGGTATCGAGCGCACACCCCACGCCCGGTGAGACGTTTGTCGATCTCGGCTCCGGCGCGGGGATCGACTGCTTCATCGCCGCCAAGCGTGTCGGGACCAGCGGTCGCGTCGTCGGCATCGACATGACCGACCAGATGTTGGAGGTCGCGCGCGACTGCCAACCCAAGGTCGCCGAAGCGCTGGGCTACGACGCGGTCGAATTCCGGAAAGGTTTCCTCGAGTCGATCCCCCTCGACGATGGCACCGCTGACGTCGTCACGTCGAATTGCGTCATCAATCTGTCATCGGACAAGCCGCGCGTCTTTCGCGAGATCTGGCGCGTGCTCAACGACCATGGGCGTGTCGTGATCGCCGACATCGTCTCTGACCGCGAGGTGCCGCCGAAGATGCGCGCGGACGGGCGGCTGTGGGGCGAGTGCATCAGCGGCGCGATGACCGAAGCGGCGTTTCTCGACGCGCTCGAGCGGTCGGGCTTCTACGGCCTCTCGATCGTGAAGAAGACCTTCTGGAAGACGGTGCAGGACTGCCAGTTCTGGTCGGTCACCGTTCGCGGATTCAAGTTCGAGAAGAAGGCCGGCTGCACCTACGTCGGGCAGTACGCAATCTATCGCGGACCCCAGAAGGCGGTCGTGGACGAGGAAGGCCACCTCTTTCCGCGCGGCGTGCCGGTCGAAGTCTGCACCGACACGGCGTCGAAGCTGCAGCACCCCCCTTACGCCGAGGCGTTCGTCATCGTCGACGGTCCCGTCGGGGCACGCGAGCTAACGTCGGCGGACAATGGCTGCGGTCCCGACTGCTGCTAGCGGCGCGCACGGCGCGCCCCCGCGGGAGCGGCGCCGGGCATTGGGCCCCGGCTAGCGACCGCGGTGGGGTTCGGGGCCGCCAGCCCCGTCAGAATCAACTACCGAGAATGCGTTCGCCCGCCGCCGTGGTAAACGCGGCCGCCGCCTCCCGATGGCCTCGCTCGGCCAGTCCGAGAAGACGCACGAACTCCGGATTGGCCCGAAGCGGATCAAGCCACGGGTCCTGGGCCGTCGCCGGGAAGCAGACGTAGCCGCCCTCGATCGCACGCGCGAGCATCGCCAGCGTTGCGTCGTGGTCACCGAGCTGCGTCATGTACAGCGACCACAAGTAGTGCCCCTCTGGGTCGAACCCTTGCCAGACCGGCGGCCAGGTCACCTCGGACGCGACGGCCGCCCGGTCGGCATCGGGGTCGACCAGGGCGCGCAAGAGCACGAACCACGGCGCGGCCGGTCCCGAGACGCCGGCGGCCTCGTCGACCACCGCGATCGCCTCGGCACGACGACCCAGTCGAATTAAGCATTCGGCTTTGATCGCCAGATCCAGCGGCCTCCTCCGCGTGCTCAGCCGCCTCTTCGTAGCGCCCCGCGTAGACGAGCGTGAACATGAACGCGGTCGAGATGCTCGGGTCGAGCCGGCGAGCGCGGGCGTGCGCCGCGAGCGACGCGTCCATGAGGCCGCAATACCGGCACGCCGGGACGAGCCCGGCAAACAAGTTCGCGTCGGCAGAGCTGATCTTCGCACGGTCGAGCAGCCGGAGCATCGCGTGCTTCGACCGCCCCCGTTCCAGCTCGAGCGCCGTGTAGAGGTTGTGCGCCACCGGCAGGTCCGGATTGAGCGTCAGCTCCCGTTCGAACGCGGCATCGGCCTACCAATATCCCTCCGCGTGCTCATCGGCGTTCAGGTCCGGGGCGTACTTCGCAATCACCCGGTGCATCCGACCGAGCCTGGCCCAGGCGGGGGCGTAATTCACGTCTTCCTCGACACAGCGCAGATAGAGATCGCTGCCAGCTTCCACTCCACCGAGGCATGCGCGAGCTGATTCGCCCGCAGGTAGTGCTCATACGCGGTCGCACTCTCCGGCACGTCGCGCTCCAGTTGTTGCTCTTCACCGGAGCTCAATGGCACGGCGAGGAAATCGACGATACGCCGTGTCAGCTCATCCTGGAGCTGGAAGATGTCCTGCCAGGCGAGCTGCGAGCGCTGTGACCAGACGACGGTGCCGGCCGGAGCCTCGAGTAGCTGCGCGTTGACTTGCAGTCGGTCGCCGCCCCGCAGCAACGTGCCCACCAGCACCAGGTCGACCTCGTATCCTCCGTCCACTGGCGTTCTGCTAGCCGGGGGCCGCCTCCGCCGTCGTCGGGTCGATCGTCGACATCACCTCGGAGATGCGATTCGCCGGGAACTTGCCGAGTCGTGCATGCTCCCGAATCAGCTCCTCGTTTGGCGCGATATACAGGCACTACACCTTGTCACCCGTCACATAGCTGTGGACCCACTGAATCTCTGCGTGCCGAGCTTCCGCAGGACCTCACGCGAGGTCTCGGCGACACCGGTCAGCTCCGCCGGTGTCATGCGCCCGGCCTCCTGAATTTCACGCTCGATTACATACTTCGGCATAGCATTCACCCCGCGCGTCCACTGATGTATGGGAGAAAAAGGGGTCGGGCGACCCACCGCACGCAGTCGAGGTTGAGCCACGGGAACTCCCTCCCGTGAACGCTCCAAGCATTTAACAAAACGGCCGCGAGGTGAAGGGTGAATCAGCGGTTCACCCGGCGGATGAGATACCCACCCGACCGCTCGTCCAGCTCGAGCTCGACCAGGCCGCGTGACTGCGCTTCCTCGAGCACGTCGTTGAACGACCCGAATCCGTACGACGACTCGTTGAAACCGGGGCGACGACGCTTCAACGTTTGCTTGATCATCGATCCCCACAGCGTCGTGCGATCGCCCCGCTCCGCGTGCATCGCCTCGGCCGTCTGCAGCACCAGGTCGATCGCCTGCTGCTGCGCCGGATCGTCGCCTGTGCCGGGGGTGGGCGCCGAAGCGTCGCTCTTCGCCGCCCCGCTCGTCTTTGTCCGTCCCTTGCTCTTCATCCGGCGACGCGCCGGCTTCCGGTCCGCCGCGAGATCGTCGTAAAAGATGAACTCGTCGCAATTGTTCATCAGGAGCTCGGACGTCGAGCTCTTCACCCCGACTCCGATCACCGACTTTGCATTCTCGCGGAGCTTGCTCACCAACGGCGAGAAGTCGGAATCGCCGGAAATAATCACGAAGGTGTCGATGTGTTCTTTCGTGTAGCAGAGGTCAAGGGCATCGACCACCATCCGAATGTCGGCCGAGTTCTTTCCCGACTGGCGCGCATGCGGAATCTCGATCAACTCGAACGCCGCCTCGTGCATCGCCGACTTGAAGCTCTTGTAGCGCTCCCAGTCGCAATAGGCCTTCTTCGCCACGATACTGCCCTTGAGCAGCAGCCGCTCGATGACGAGCTGCACGTCGAATTTCTCGATATTGGCGTCGCGAACGCCGAGCGCGATGTTCTCGAAGTCGCAGAACAACGCGAGATTACCCTCACCATTCATGGAACGGATTGTATGCGGAGAGGCACATCACTGTGGAAGCGCCAGCGCGATCAGCTGTGGCGTCTCCCCGCCCACGGTGAGCGCGATGTGTTGCCGGCCGTCGACCATGTAGGTCATCGGCGTGCCGACCGCGCCGCTGGGGAGGTCGACCGAGGCGACGATAGCGCCCGAGGCTTTGTCGTAGGCCACCAGGTGCGGTCCGGCGTCAGTGCCCCCGGCCGTCAGCGCGTGAATCAGCAGCGTCTTCGTCAGCAACGGTCCGCTGCGGCTGTCATCTCCGCCGAGCGGCGGCAAGTCGAGGTCGCGCAGCAGCGGGTGGTTGCGATAGCGGTCGCCGTTGCCGAGCGGCGTCATCCAGACGTGCTCGCCCCGGTTCATGTCGATCGCGGTCATGCGCGAGTACGGCGGCTTCCAGAGCGGCAACCCCCGCGGCATCACCGGACGGCGGTTCGGATTCCCCGCCTCGATGAACGACGCGTCGCCGCGGCTCAAGATGTACCGAAGCGTCGACGGCTCGCCCGGTTCGGCGTCGCGAAACCGCATGACGGTATGGACGTTGCGCGATGGTATATAGAGGATCCCGGTCTCCGGATCGAGGGCAGCCCCGGACCAGTTCGCCCCGCCGCCTGCGCTCGGGCGAAAGATGGTGCCGTTCAGTGACAGCGGCGTATAGAGCGGTCCGAGGCGAAACCCCTCGACCGCCTCGACCGCCATCTGCCGAATCTCCGGTGTGAAATCGACCAGGTCGTCAATCGTCGCCCCTTGCTCATCGAACGCGGGCGGCTTCGTCGGAAACGGCTGCGTCGGCGCGAGCACCTCCCCTTCGATGTCGGTGTCGGTCGCCACGGCCCGTTCCTCGATCGGCCACACCGGCTCACCGGTCACCCGGTCGAACGTGTAGACGAAGCCTTGCTTCGTCACCTGGGCAACCGCCTTCACCGGCCGACCATCGACGGTGATGTCGAGCAGGACCGGCGCCGTCGGGTTGTCGTAGTCCCACACGCCGTGATGCACCATCTGGAAATGCCAGATACGCTCGCCGGTCTCCAGGTCGACACAGATCAGGCTCTCGGCGAACAGGTTGTCGCCGATCCGGTGCCCGCCGTAATAGTCGGAGGTCGGCGTGCTGGTCGGGAGATAGACGTAGCCGAGCTCCTCGTCGACGCTCGGGAACGCCCACATGTTGGCATTCCCGGAATAGCGCCACGACTCGTCGAGCCAGGTGTCGACGCCGAACTCGTCGGCGCTTTGTGGGATGTTGTGAAAATCCCATCGATGCTGACCGGTTCGTGCATCGTAGGCCCGTGCGAAGCCAGGCGGCATCTCCTTGGTGATGGAAAAGTCGTTAATGGACGACCCGACGATGATCGTGTTGTCGACGACGAGCGGGGCGGATTGCGACGAGAGCGGCAACAGGTTCAAGTTGTCGCGCTGACCGCGGGTCGCGCGCGGAAGATTCGCGGTCAGATCGACCCGGCCGTGGTCACCAAACTCCTCGGCCGGGATGCCGGTCTTGGCGTCGACGGCAATCAGGAAACCGTCGCCCGTCCCCCAGACGATGCGCGCGTTGCCATCGTTCTCCCAATACGACACCCCACGATGGGTCCATGGCGCCGGCGCCGGCGTGCCCGACGCGTATGTCCGCGGATCGTGAACCCACAGCGTCTTCCCAGTCCGCGCATCGATGGCGGCCGCCTGATACAGCGGGGTACTGAGATAGAGAACGCCGGCGGCCATGATCGGCGTCGCCACGACGCGTGAGGTGCGGGGACGGGTCACCCAGAGGTCTGGCTCCGCCGCTTCGAGCCGATCGAAGACAACGCTCGACGGCACGAGGGACGTGCCGTGCTCGTCGCTGTAGACCAGGTGCGTGTCGGCGGTTTCCCACCGCCACACGACCTCGAGGTCCCTGAAGTTGTCAGCCGTGATCTGCGCGAGCGGGGAGTACTTCGACGCCGCGCTGTCGGCCGCGTACCCCCGCCACTCGCCGTTGTCGGTGCCACCCTGCGCGGGGACGTGGCGGGCGAGCCCGCCGACCAGCGCGATCGTCAGAACCAGCGTGGCGAGATGTCGGATCCAGCGACCATCCGTCATCCCGCTCACTCCGCGACCTGGTCGAGCCATTCGAGGATGCGCGGCGTGACGATCTCCGGCACCTGCGTGTGCGGGCCGTGGCCGACCCCCGGCAGCACCTCGAGCGTCAGCGACCCCTCGACCCACCGCCAGATGTCGTTGAGCGTCTCCGGCTTGAACGGGCCACTCTCCTCGCCGTAGATGAGCAGGGTCGGCGCCTCGACCGGCGGAAACTCGCCGATCCGGAATCCGAATCCTTCGGTCTCCATCGAGAACGGCGGACGGGGCCAATTGGCCTTGTAGAAGTTGACGATCGACTCGGCATAGAGGCGTCCATAGGCCTCCTTCCGCAGGGCGGCCAGCTCCGGCGAATCACCGGGACGCGCCGGCGCATTGCGCATGCGCGCGCCGAACTCGGTGCCGGCGTTCGGATTCTCCTGCATGCCGCGCTGGAACGTGCTCGCCTTCTGCTGGTCCGGATTGTCGACCAGCTCCCTGAGCAGACCGGCTGGATGGATCGTGCCGAGCGAAATCAGGCGCGAGGTCCGCTCCGGGTGCGTCATCGCGAAATGCCACGCGTAAAACCCGCCGCTGTCCTGCCCAACGAGGATCGCTTTCTCCTCGCCGAAGTGCTCGACGATGGCGTTGATGTCGCTCGAGATCTTCGCCATCGCATACTGCTCGACGCCCTCGGGCTTGTCACTCTTGTCGGTGCCCCGCGTCGACATCGCGACCACGCGATAGTGCTCGGACAGCGCCACCATCTGGTGCCGGAAGTCGAACCATGGCCCGGTGATGCTGTGCACGAAAATGACGAGGGGTCCTTCACCGGCGGTGTGGTAGACGACGCGAACGCCGTCGTTGTCGACGGCGCCCTCCTCGACCGCGACCGACGCGCCGCGCCAGTCGCGAATCGTGACCGCAGCGTCGACAGCGGCAGACGCGAGTGCCGCCAGCGCCGTCAGTGCAACGACGAGGCCTAGCCGATACGACTGTCTCACAGGACTCCTCCACACGGCGCCGGACCCTGGACACCGGACATCGGACATCGCTCAGAGGGGCGGTCGCGGCCCGGCGAATCGGCGCGCGGGGCGTTACGCCACCAATTCCGTAATCACGCGCGCCGGCAAGACGCCGGTCAAGCGCGCGTTCAAACCTCGATGCTTATGCGTGAAGCGCTCGTGGTCGATCCCAAACAGGTGCAGGATCGTCGCCTGGAAGTCCCGGATGTGCACCGGGTCTTTGACGATGTTGTACGAGAACTCGTCGGTCTCACCGTAGACCACGCCGCCCTTGACGCCGCCCCCGGCCATCCAGAGGCTGAAGCAGCGCGGGTGGTGGTCGCGTCCGTAGTCGGTCGGCGTGAGCCGCCCCTGCGAGTAGATCGTCCGTCCAAACTCCCCGCCCCAAATGACGAGCGTCTCGTCGAAGAGACCGCGCTCCTTGAGGTCTTGAATGAGCGACCAGGCCGCGCGGTCGACATCGCGTGCCTGGGCCGGGAGCACCTCGGGGGCAAACGAATGCACGTCCCACCCGCGATGGTAGATCTGCACGAAGCGGACGCCGCGCTCGACCAGGCGCCGCGCCATCAGCGCCGCATTCTGGAACTTGCCGGGCTGCTTCGCCTCCTCGCCCCAGCGCTCGAACGTGCTGTCGGGCTCGCTCGACAGATCGGCCATCTCGGGCACCGACATCTGCATCCGATACGCCATCTCGTACTGCTGGATGCGCGCGAGCGTCTCCGGGCTCCCAAGCTCGTCGTGGTGGAGCCGGTTCAGATCGCCGAGACCGTCGAGCATCTCGCGCCGCACCTCCCGCGACACGCCGGCGGGGTCGCGCAGGTAGAGCACAGGGTCGGCGCCGCCGCGCAATCCGACACCTGCGTACTCGGGCGACAGGAATCCGGCACTCCACAACTTCGCCGAAATCGCCTGCACCCCCGACTTCGGATGGCTCTTCTCGGCGTTCATGACGACGAAGGTCGGCAGATCCTCGTTCATGCTGCCAAGCCCGTAGGCGAACCACGATCCAATGCAGGGGCGTCCTGGAATTTGCTGGCCGGTCTGGATGAACGTGATGCCCGGCTCGTGGTTGATGGCGTCGGTATGCATCGAGCGGACGATGGCGAGGTCGTCGACCATCCGCGCGGTGTAGGGCAGGAGCTCGGAGATCCACGCCCCGCTCTGCCCGTGCTGCTGAAACTCGAAGACCGACGGCGCGATCGGGAATCGCGCCTGCCCCGACGTCATCGTCGTCAACCGCTGCCCCTGGCGGATCGACTCGGGGAGATCCCTATCGTACCAGTCCTTCATGCCCGGCTTGTAATCAAGCAAATCCATCTGCGGTGGCGCCCCCATCATGTGGAGGTAGATGCACCGCTTCGCCTTCGGCGCGAAGTGTGGTAGCGACGACAGCCCGCCGACCACCTCGTCCTGCCCGACCCCAGGAAGGGCGAGGGCGTCCTCCGCGATCAAACTCGAGAGCGCCAGCCCCCCGATCCCCTTGGCCACCTTTCCAAAGAACTGGCGTCTGGTCTCGGCGAGGATGGCTTCGCGAACTGGATCCATCGTTGGTCCTCTTTCTTCGGGCGCCGCACGCTACTTGTTCAACACCTCGTCCAGGTTCATTAACTGGTTGACCAGCATCGTCCAGGCGGCCGACTCGGCGATCGGAAGCGCTGGGTCTGGCGTCGACCCGCCGGTATTCACCAGGCTCCTGGCCCCATCGGGATCCGCCTGATACGTCGTCAGCAGCCAGTCGTGCGTCCGCTTGGCAACCGCACGTTCGTCGGAGCTGAACGGGCGTGCCACCAGCCGGGTGGTGACGAAGTCGAGCCGCGCGTCGAAATCGTCACCGCCCTCGCGCATCGCCCGCTGGGCGAGATACCGCGATGCCTCGACCAACTGCGGATCGTTCATCGTCACCAGCGCCTGGAGCGGCGTATTGGTCCGCTCACGCCGCACGACCGAATGCTCGCGGGTCGGGGCGTTGAAGATTTCCATCGCGGGCGGCGGGGCGGAGCGCTTCCAGAAGGTGTACAGGCTCCGGCGGTACAGCTTGTCGCCCTCGTCCCGCCGGTAGGTGTTGGTGTTGCTCTGCGGCATCGCGACCGTCGACCAGACCCCTTCCGGCTGATACGGTCGGACGCTCGGGCCGCCGATCGTCCGGACGAGCAGGCCACTCGCGGCAAGCGCGGTGTCGCGGACCATTTCGGCGTCCATCCGGAACCGCGGGCCGCGGGAGAGCAGGCGGTTCTGCGGATCCCGTTCGAGCTTTTCCGCGGTAACCTGCGCTGATTGCCGATACGTCGCCGACGTGACCAGCATCCGGAAGAACCGTTTGATGTCCCACCCAGAGTCGCGGAACTCGACCGCCAGCCAATCGAGCAGCTCCGGGTGTGTCGGCGTGTCGCCCTGCGCCCCGAAATCCTCGCTCGTCGAGACGAGCCCGGTGCCGAACAGCTGCTGCCAATATCGATTGACCGTCACGCGACTCGTCAGCGGATTGCCGTCGTCGACCAGCCAGTTCGCCAGCCCCAGACGGTTCCGAGGCAGCGACTCCGCCATCGGCGGGAGCGCGCTCGGCACCCCGGCGACGACCCGATCGCGCGGCTGGTCGTACATGCCGCGGTAGAGCACGTGCGCCTCGGCCTCCGAGTCCATTTTCTCGTTCATCACGTGCGTCACGCCGCCGCGCCGCCGCAGCTCGCGCCACTCGTCGTCGATCTCCTGGCTCCGCACGACGAGACGCTTGTACTGATCGTCCTTGACGCTCAGGTAATAGAGCTGGAGGGCGTCGCGCTCATCGGAGCTCAGCGCATCGGGGGCCTTGTCGCGCGCACGCTCGAGCGTCGGCCAACGTGAGACGATCTTGGCCTCCTGCACCGTGAGCGGGCGGTCGAATACCCGGAAGTCGGCGATGCCGCCACCGGCGAAGTAGCGCATTTCCATCTCATCGCGGCCGCCGCGCCCCCGAGTCATCCCCCGACCCAGCTCGAGCGGCCGGTCGGAACGAATGCTGCCGATCGCCTTCGTGAAGTACTCGCTGCCAGACGCCTCGACGACGTCACCGTTGCGATAGACGTTCATGCCGGCCCGTTCGCCGGTGCCGTCGTGCGTGACCACGATGTGGGTCCATTCGCCAGGCGGCATGCGCCGGAGGTTGGACGGCGCGACACGCGGCGCTGGCCGTCGGCCGGTCTCGGGGTCCTCGTCCCCGGTGAGCCGGAACGAGAGCTGACGTGATCCGATGTCCATCGACCATCCGCGCGAGCCGTTCTCGACATCGTACTGACCGGCCACGACGTAGTTCCCCTCTTCCTCCGGCTGATAGATCCAGAGCGCCATCGAGAAGGGGGTGTTGCGGTCGAGCGACACCGACGGCAGCTGCGCCCACGACTCGTCGCCGAACATCAAGGCGGGCTGGCGGTGAGGACCCTCTTCAATCGTGGCGCCGGCGCGGAGCTCGACCGGATGGGTCGCGCCGTCGAGCTCGAAGACCGGCCGCGCGGCGTCATCGAGATCGAGACGCATCCGCTGGGCGGCCTCCTCGAGGGGAGCCTTCAGCGTGCGGTACTCGCCCGTCGCGAGCCACTCGCCAAACGTCTCGCCGACCGCGGCCGCGCGGCGCGCGACCTGCGCGTCGGTCGTAGCTGCCTCCGCGCGGAGGTCGTTCCACAGCTGGCGATCGGCCTCTGCGGGCACCACCAGGATCGGCGGCGGGTCGGAGACATTGCCGTCCATGACGTACTGCGTGGTGTTCCGGAAAAACGCCGTCATCGCGTAAAACTCGCGTTGCTGAATCGGATCGAACTTGTGGTCGTGGCAGGTGGCGCAACCGACCGTGAGACCGAGAAAGACGCCGCCGATGGTCTCCGCCCGGTCCTTCGCGTAGATCGCCTCGTATTCCTCCGGAACGACACCACCCTCATTCGTAGTGATGTTGTTGCGCTGAAATCCAGTCGCCACGAGCTGGTCAAGCGATGGATTCGGCAACAGGTCGCCGGCAATCTGCTCCATCGTGAACTCGTCGAACGGCTTGTTCTCGTTCAACGCCTGGATGACCCAGTCACGATAGGGGTACATCTCGCGGTAGTTGTCGATGTGGATCCCATGGGTATCACCGTAGCGCGCCGCATCAAGCCAGTAGCGCGCCCGATGCTCGCCCCAGTGCACGGAGGCGAGCAACGCGTCGACCAGCTGCTCGTAGGCCTGGTCTGAGTCGTCGGTGACGAAGCGCTCGAGCAGCTCAAGGTCGGGCGGGAGCCCGGTCACGTCGAGTGCCACCCGCCGCGCCAGCGTCCGCTTGTCGGCTTCCGGCGCCGGGGTCAGCCCCGCGGCGTCGAGCCGCGCGAGGATGAAGCGGTCGAGCGGGCTCCGTGCCCACATCTCGTCGGACACGGCGGGAGCCTCCGTGCGCGCGACCGCCTTGAACGACCAATGCTGGTCCCACGACGCGCCTTCGTCGATCCAGCGTCGAAGGAGGTCGATTTGCTCGTCGCTCAAGGTCTTGTTGGACGACGGCGGCGGCATCCGGAGCCGTTGGCTCTCGTGGGTGATGCGCTGATACACCAGGCTGTCCGACGCATTGCCCGCCACCACCGGGTGCCCGTTCGGGCGCTCGGCAAACGCGCCTTCCTCGGTGTCGAGCCTGAGGCGAACCTGTCGCGTGCTCGCGTCTGGACCGTGGCAGCGAAAGCAATTATCAGCCAGGATCGGCCGAACATCTCGCTGGAAGTCGACGGTTTGCGCGGCGGCTCCCAAGGGTGCCCCCAGCGCAAACGCGGTCACGGCACAAAGAAAGGTTGAGCGGCTGGACATTGGCGGCGCCTAGAAGGCGAGTCTACAGCCCAAGTGTCTCATTCGACAGAACAAAGTAGCACGGTTATGCGGTCGCACGGGGCTGACTGCTGAAATGTAGGACCGCCCCGACGACGTGGGCGCGGGTCTCGCTTCGAAGGGTATGAACCGCGCTCGAATCGTGCACCAGCCCGTCGTCTCAGTGCCGAACTCGAGTCTATCAACTCGGAATACGGTACGATAGCGGGCTGAATCACTGCCGAAACATCCCGACCCTTGACAAGGACGGTCATGTCATCCGCCACGATCATCTGGACCAAAATCGACGAAGCGCCGGCACTCGCCACCCATTCCCTCTTGCCGATTGTGCGGGCCTACGCCGTGGGGACGGGCGTCGAGTTCGAAGACCGCGATATCTCGCTGGCCGGCCGGATCATCGCGGCGTTCCCGGATCGCCTTCGACCGGACCAACGGATCCCCGACGAGCTGACCAGCCTTGGCGAACTGGCGAGGACACCGGCGGCCAATATCGTCAAGTTGCCGAACATCAGCGCGTCGATTCCGCAGCTTCAGGCCGCCATCACCGAGTTACAGGCCAAGGGCTACGACGTCCCCGACTACCCCGAGGAACCGGAGGACGATGCCGGTCGGACGCTCCAGGTCCGCTTCGCCCGGGTGCTCGGGTCTGCCGTCAATCCGATCCTCCGGGAGGGGAATTCCGACCGTCGCGCCGCCACGTCGGTGAAAACGTTTGCCCAGAAGCATCCGCATCGGATGATGAAGGATTGGCCTCCGTCAGGGTCACGCGCCCGCGTCGCCCACATGTCGGCAGACGATTTCTACGGGAGCGAGCGCTCGGCCACGATGGACGGCGCCACCGACGTACGGATCGAGTTCCTCGCCGACGACGGGGCCGTCACCCTCCTGAAGGAGCAGGTATCGCTGCTCGCCGGCGAGGTGATCGACACGGCGGTCATGAACGTACGGGCGCTGCGTCGATTCTTCGCCGACACCATGGACGAGGCGCAACGCGACGGCACGCTCCTCTCGCTCCATCTCAAGGCCACCATGATGAAGGTCTCAGACCCGGTCATGTTCGGTCATTGTGTCGCAGTCTACTACCGGGAGGCCTTGGACAAGCACGCCGATGTGCTCGCGGCGGCCGGGGCCAACGTCAACAACGGTCTCGCTGGCGTGTTGGGCAAGCTCACCACGCTGCCAGAGGCGACAAAGGCCGAGGTCGAGGCCGACATCGCCGCGGTCTACGCCACTCGGCCCGCCCTGGCCATGGTCGATTCGCGCAAGGGCATCACCAACCTGCATGTCCCGAACAACGTCATCGTCGACGCCTCGATGCCGAACGTGGTGCGCGACGGCGGCAAGATGTGGAATGACGACAACGAGCTCCAAGACACGGTCGCCATGGTGCCCGACCGGAGCTACGCGACGATGTACCAGACCATTCTCGAGGACTGCCAGGCGCACGGGCAGTTCGACCCGGCAACGATGGGCAGCGTGTCAAACGTCGGGTTGATGGCGCAGAAGGCGGAGGAATACGGCTCCCACGACAAGACGTTCATGGCGCCCGCCGCCGGCACGATACGCGTCGTCGCGACAGACGGTCGCCCGCTCCTCGAACAACCGGTCGAGACCGGCGACATCTTCCGCATGTGCCAGACCAAGGACGCCCCGATCCGAGACTGGGTCAAGCTAGCCGTCACTCGTGCGGCAGCGTCAGGCGCTCCCGCCGTGTTCTGGCTCGACGAGAACCGAGCCCACGACGCCTCGATCATCGCCAAGGTCAGCGCGTATCTGAAGGAGCACGACACCGCGGGCCTCGATATTCGCATTCTGAAGCCGGTGGACGCGATGCGCTTCGCGCTCGACCGGATCCGCCGCGGCGAGGACACGATCTCGGTCACCGGCAACGTGCTCCGCGACTATCTCACCGACTTGTTTCCCATCCTCGAGCTCGGCACGAGCGCGAGGATGTTGTCGATCGTCCCCCTCCTGAACGGCGGCGGCCTTTTCGAGACCGGTGCCGGCGGATCGGCGCCCAAACATGTAGAGCAGATGCTCAAGGAGGGGCACCTGCGGTGGGATTCGCTGGGCGAGTACTGCGCGCTCGTGCCGTCGCTCGAGCTCATCGCCGAGCAAAACGGCAACGCGAAAGCGGCGCTCCTCGCCAAGACGCTCGACCAAGCGATCGGTGCATATCTGGAGAACGCCCGCTCTCCGTCGCGCAAGGTGCAGGAGATCGACAACCGGGGCAGCACCTTCTACCTGGCGCTCCACTGGGCGCAGGCGCTGGCGGCGCAGGACGACGACGAGGAGCTACAAGCCCGCTTTGCCGACGTCGCGCGGCGGCTCGGCGAGAACGAAGAGACGATCACCACGGAGCTGCTCGAGGCCCAGGGCGCGCCGGTCGACATCGGCGGCTACTTTCGGCCCGATGACGCCGCGGTGACGAGGGTCATGCGCCCGAGCCCCACCTTCAACGCCATCATCGACAGCATGTGAGTGTCCCCTGTTCAGACTGGGGGAATCTCGCTCCTCGATCACGTCCGGACTCTCGGAGCGCTTCCCCCAGATTCCCTCGCTCGCTCACTCGCGGGGCCCCGACGCCCCACTCCGTTCGCTCGCGTGCTAGCGCAAGTTGCACGTGTGTGTAGCGGGCGGGTGGTGCACGGGTGCGGCAGCCACGGCCGGGGCGTCACTCCGGACCCCAGATCGGCCCGCCGGAAAACTTCGCCTCCGACCGCAGGCGGAACTCCTCACGCGGCGAGCAACAGCTGGTTAGAAGCGGCGCGTGCCACTGCAACCCGTAGCATGGGTTACTCGACCGGCATGGATCACAGGGCGCAAGCTCGTCCGCTGGCGGCTTCGGCGAAGTTTTCGGCCCCGCGGACGGCGACGGGCCTCATGGCGTCCTCCGCAACACCCCGACCGTGCCGGTTCGGCACATCCTGATTCGTTTCTCGCGATTCTGTGATGGCCGCGTACCGGCAGTGCCCGCAGGTTCGGGCGGCTCAGCAGTTGGTCTCTCGGAGGAATCCGTCGGAGGAACCGCCACTCGGATCCTGAAAGTGGCCCCTCTGCCGCCGTGACGACGCGGATTCCGAGAGAGACCAGTGCTGGGCCGCTCGCTCGGCGATGCCGTTCGAACCGGCTCATCTGCCGACCGAGCGGCGGCACGAACGTGCAAAACGCTCTAGCACTGACAGTCGACCGAGAAGACCCACACGAGTCCGTCTTGTGGCCCTTCTGCGCGGAGTCCGAGCGCGCTACCAGGCGGCGTCGGCAACGGTGGCGCCCCCATTTGCACCGCGATGTACTGCACGCCGTCGACCGCATACGAAGTCGGGACGCCGAAGCGGATGGTGTGGCTCGGCATTTGCCACAGCGTCTCTCCCGACCAGGCATCGAACGCCTGGAAGGTCGCGTCGCCCGCGCTCCCGAGAAACACCACATTCCCGCCTGTCACCAGAACTGATCCCCCGTTTCCGCCGAGAAACTTCCGCGTCCACACCCGCTCCCCGCTGTCGACATTCCACGCTTGGAGCTCACCGATGTGATCGGCCCCTTCGCGTGTGAAGTTGTCGAAGTCCGCCCCGGCAAAGCCGTCGCCCAGGGCATAGGCGACCTCCCACCCTTCCATGAACGAGCAGCGATTGTTGTTCGCGGGAACGTACAGTAAACGCGTGGCCGGGCTGAACGCCTCGGGGTGCCAGTTCTTGCCGCCACCGACCGACGGGCAGAAGTCCACCCGCTCACCGGTACGCGGCACATGGGCCGGGTCGTAGGTCGGACGGCCCGTCACGGGGTCGAGGCCAGTGAACACATTCTGAAACACGTAGGGCTTCGCTTCGAGAAACGCCATGTGTCCCGCGACGCGCTCCAGGAACCAGAGGTAGCCGTTACGCCCCGCATGCACCAGCCCCGGTACCGTACGTCCGCCGCGCTCGAGATCGATGAGCAACGGCGCGTTGGCCTCGTCCCAGTCCCACGACCCGTTCCAGTG
Source organism: Vicinamibacterales bacterium (assembly GCA_963662965.1). Classification (GTDB taxonomy): domain Bacteria; phylum Acidobacteriota; class Vicinamibacteria; order Vicinamibacterales; family UBA8438; genus DTWD01. Next base: position 5,102,998 of record OY759970.1, read on the forward strand.
ATATTGGTAATAGCCACGCAGCTCACCGGTGTCGACATCCAGGGCGATGGTGGAGTTGGTATAGAGGTTGTCACCGGGACGTGTGTCCCCCATCCACGGACCGGGATTGCCGGTCCCCCAATAAGTGAGCCTGAGCGCCGGATCGTAGTGACCGGTCACCCAGACCGGTCCGGCGCCGGTCCGCCAGGTGTCGCCGGGCCACGTCTCGCTCCCCGGTTCGCCGGCGGCGGGCACGGTATAGCTCCGCCACACCTCCTCGCCCGTCTGGGCATCGAGCGCCACGACGAACCCTCGGATGCCCTGCTCCCCGCCAGACGGGCCGACCATCACCTTCCCGTCGGCCACCAGCGGCGCCATCGTGATGTAGTAGCTGAGGCGGTAGTCCGCGACGGCTTGCTCCCAGACGACCGCGCCCGAAGTCGCGTCCAGGGCCACGACGTGCGCGTCGAGCGTGCCGACGTAGACCTTGTCCTCATACAACGCGACGCCACGGTTGGTCGCGTGGGGCTTACCGAGACCCTCCGGCAGCGCTCTCTCGTATCGCCACAACAGCTGACCGGTCGCCGCGTCGAGGGCAACGACATGGTTCCCGGTCGTGATGAACATCGTGCCGTCATTGACGATCGGTGGCGATTGGTGATGCTCGTCGTACACGCCGGTCTGAAACACCCACGCGGGCGAGAGGTCGCCGACGTTCTGCGCCGTGATCTGGTCGAGCGGGCTATAGCCCCACCCGTCGTACGTCCGGCGATACATCAACCAGTCGTCCGGTGCGGGGTCGCGGAGGCGCTGGTCGGTCACCGGCGTGTAGCTGCGCCCCTGGCGTGCCGTCAGATGGCGCGGCACCGACAGCGCCAGGGTCAGTATGAGGGCCAATCCGGCCGCCGCGGCCGCGGTGCCGACGTACCGAAGGCCGCTCGGGGTCACCGTCATCACGACTATGCAGGCAGCCGGAAGGCGATGAGCTCGCCGGCGAATCCGCCGCCGCTGATGGCGAGCACGATGTACTGCTGGCCGTCGTGCATATACGTCATCGGCGAACCGGATGCGCCGGCCGGCATGTAGACCTCGCCGACCTCACGGCCGGTCTGCTTGTCGTACGCGCGCAACATCGCCCCCTCCTCGCCGGACGATGTCGTGAACGTGCCGGCTTCGCCGGCAATCACGAGGGTCCTCGTGATCACTGTTCCCACGCGTCCGACGCGCCCAGTCCGGGGCAGCGTGACGCCTTCGAGCAGCGGGTGGTTGCGGATGTTGTCGGGCGTCGCACCGTGCGGAATCTGCCAGAGGATCTCGCCGACCTTGAGATCGATCGCCGTGATACGTCCCCACGGCGGCTTCACCAGCGGAATCCCGTCGACGTTCAAGGCGGCCTCGGCCGCCGGAATCTCTCGTGCTCGCCCACGGATGAAGTTCATATCCGACTGCTCGGGATCGTTGATGAGCCCCAGCGACGCCATGGAGGTGTACGAGTACACGTAGACGATGCCGGTCTCGGGGTCGATCGATCCACCGTTCCAGTTCGTCCCGCCAGCTTGTGACGGAAGGATCAACGTGCCGATCACCCCACTCGGGTCGGAGACCGTCGGCGGCGTGAAGATCGGACCGAGGCGATGTCGCGCCGCGATCGCCTCGGCCCGCCGCTTGATCTCCGGCGTGAAATCGATGAGATCGTCGAGATCGACACCTTGCCGATCGTAGGCGGGTGGCTTGGTCACATACGGCTGCGTCGGCGACAGCAGCTCGCCCGGCACGTCCGACGGCTCGACCTCGCGCTCCTCGATCGGCCAGATCGGCTCCCCCGTCACGCGATCGAAGACATACAGCCACGTCTGTTTCGTCGGCTGCGCCACGACCTGCCGTTCGACACCGTCGATCACGACGTCGGCCAGGATCGGCGCACACGGGATGTCCCAGTCCCAGACGTCGTGATGGATGAACTGGTAGTGCCACAACCGGTCGCCGGTCTCGAGGTCGACCGCGACGAGGCTGTCGGAGAAGAGGTTGTCGCCATGGCGATGTCCGCCGTAGTAGTCATTGGTGGGCATCTCGGTGGCGAAATACGCGATGCCGAGCTCCATGTCGACGCTCATCTGGCCCCACACGCCGGCGTTCCCCGTATAGCGCCACGACTCGTTCAGCCAACTGTCGTTCCCGAACTCGTCCGCGCCTGGAATCGTGTGAAAGATCCACTTGCGGTCGCCAGTCAGCGCGTCGAATCCGCGAATGTGGCCCTTGACGTTCCGCATCGATTTCGGCCTGCCCCCCGGCAGATGCGCGGCCCCCACCACAATGGTGTCGCCGGCCACGATCGGGGCGGCGTGCAGGCCGGCTTCGCCGGTCACGAGGTCGATGTCCTGGTCGAAGTTCTGCTTCAGGTCGACGATGCCGTTGGTACCGAAATCCGCGAGCCGCGCGCCGGTGGCGGCATCGAGACCAATCAGCTGGTAACCCGGCGTGACGTAGAAGATCTGGCCGTCGCCGCCGTCGTCTCGATAGGCGAGCCCGCGGCCGGAGAGCCGCCGCGGCGCCGCGGCGCCACGCTCGCCCTCATCGAGGCGATGCATCCACAGCAGCTCGCCGGTGCCGGCATCGAGTGCGATCACCGCTCGACGCGATCCCGCCGTCGAATAGACCACGCCACCGACCATCAGTGGGGTTGACTGAAAGTTGTACTCCGGGTTCGGGCCAAAGTTGGCGGTTTTGACGCGCCACGCGACCTCGAGATCGGAGAAGTTGGCCGCGGTGATCTGGTCGAGCGGTGAATAGCGCGTATTCGCGATGTCACCGCCGTAGCTCCGCCACTCGCCATTCTCCGTACCTTGTGCGGCGAGCGCAACCGACATCGTGACCACCATCGCCACCGTTCCCAGCATTCGGATCGCACCGTTCCATCGGATTGCCATGTTCGCACCTCGTCAATCGGGCTCGGTCCGCGTATCGGACCTCCGCTTGCGGAGTCTCTGAGAATTGCGGAGTCTCTGAGAATAATGGAGGTGGCCGGGAAATGGGTGCACAGATTGCATCCCGCGGCTACTCGATCACGTCGAACATCCGACTGAACTTGAGAATGAGGCTGCGTCCGCCACCGGACGGGATGGTGTCGTTCAGCCCGCGCGTGTCGTTGTAGACGATGAAGAGACCGGTATTGGCCCGGCCCAGCAAGCCAAAGCGCAGGTTGGCCGACCGCGGGGTTCAGGGCCGCAGGCCCCGTCTCAATGACGACGTGGATTCCGAGAGAGACCAGTGCTGGGCCGCTCGCTCGGCAATGCCGTTCGAACCTGCCATCCGCCGACCGAGCGACACGAACGTGCAAAACGCTCTAGGCGCCTCAGAACATGGCGATCGGGTTGACCGGCGAGCCGGTGCCGTTCGGAAGCGGCAGCGGCGCGATGGTCACCATGAATTCCCAGCGGTTGCGCGCGGCGGCGGCCGCGGCCAGCCGTTGGAAGTCGGCCCGGTCGAGCACTTGGATCCCCAGAATCGTCAGCGCGAAGTTGTGGAGCGCGGTCCGAGAGAGGTCCCCGTCCGGCTGCGGCGCGTAGCCAGGCGTTTCCCATCCCGCGACCGCCACGTCACGTTCGCGTAGCCACGGAATCACATGGTTATCGAGACCGGCCGACTCGCGACCGGTGTCGAACGGGCCGAGGGCGTCTTGTCGGGCCCAGCGACCCCACCGCACGAGGAACGCATCGCCCGGGCCAACCCGGACGCCGGCCATCGCTTCCCAGGCCTCCAGATCCTCGACGGTGATGCGGGTGCCCGGCTCCAGGTAGGGCACCCCCTTGAGACGGGGAATGTCGTAGAGCACGCCGCGCGTCACGATCCCATCCTTCATCATGAGAATGGAGTTTTTCGCGGCGCCCTCCTCCATCGTCACTAGATCTTCGACGTCATACCCGTTCCACATCTTGCCGTCGAAGAAGACGTGGGCGAACGCGTCGAGGTGCGTCGTCCCCGGGCCGTGGATGCAGGGGTAGGCGACCTGGTCGGCGGCGCCGGTTCGCGTGGCGCGGGTCATCGACCACTCGATCGGGCACGGCACGTCGATGCTTTCGTAGTTCTGGGCCTCCGATGCCAGCGACACGGTGAACCCCTCGGTGACGAGCGCAGTGGCGGCCGCGCGTCGCGCCGGCGTGATCAGGTTGAAGGCGCCAAGCTCGTCATCCGGCCCCCAGCGGCCCCAGTTCGAAAGCTCGTCGGTCCAGCGATCGAATTGCGCCTGGCTCACGAGCGGCGCCTCTGATCTTGCCGTTGCCGCTTGCTCCGTCAACACCGGATGCTCCAGTGTCGCCGCGGCCACCGCCGCCAAGCCACCGACCACCGCTACGCGATACCCCCATGCCTTCATTGTTCATTCTCCACCACGTATTTCAGAAGAGCGCCGCCGGTGAACCATCCGACCCATCCCGAAGGTTCCCGATCCGAATGCCGTACTCCCACCCCGGATGCTGACCGTTACGCGACGACGCTGAGTCGGCGACGTAAACCGTATCGTGCCATGGCAAAGAACGAAAGCACGACCTGACGAGCTTACCAGGGATGGAACCGAGCCAACCGCGTGATATTCATACTCCGTAAAGGCCGGACTTGGTAACATGGCGCCCCCTCACGATCGCGACGGAAACACGGAGGAAAAACTCATGCGTGCTCTGATTCGAGTGACGTTGGCACTGGCGGTGGTCGGTGTCGGGTGCGACGCGCCAGTCGAGCGCGCAGAGGAAACGGGGCTTCCCGGGACGTCGATCGCAGACGCCCCGCCGCCGACCCTCGGTCTCATCGACGATGCGCGGATCATCAACGCCGACAGCGAACCGGGCAACTGGCTGGCCCATGGTCGCACCTATGAGGAGCAGCGGTTCTCGCCGTTGACGCAGATCAACCGTGACAACGTCAGTGACCTCGGTCTGGCGTGGTTTCGAGACATGGGCACGAACCGCGGGCAGGAGGCAACGCCGATCATCGTCGATGGCACCATGTTCGTCACCAGCGCGTGGAGTCGCGTCTACGCGATTGACGCGGTGACCGGCGACCTCAAGTGGTCCTACGACCCCGAGGTTCCGGGTGAGTGGGGCCGACGCGCGTGCTGCGACGTCGTCAACCGCGGGGTCGCCGTCTACCAGGGACGCGTCTACGTCGGCAGTCTCGACGGTCGCCTGATTGCGCTCGATGCGGCGACGGGCGTCAAGGTCTGGGAGGTCGACACGCTCATCGACCGCGATCGGTTTTATTCAATCACCGGCGCACCGCGAGCGGCGGGCGGCAAGGTGTTCATCGGAAACGGCGGCGCGGAGTTTGGCGTACGCGGGTACGTGACGGCGTACGATGCCGAAACCGGCGAGCAGGCCTGGCGTTTCTTCACCGTCCCCGGCGACCCCTCGCTGCCGTTCGAGCACCCCGAGATGGAGATGGCGGCAGAGACCTGGCGAGGAGGTGAGTGGTGGGAGATCGGAGGCGGCGGGACGACCTGGAACTCGATTGTCTATGACCCAGACTTCAACCAGGTGTATTTGGGCGTCGGCAACGGGGCACCGTGGACCCGCGCGATACGTTCACCCGGCGGGGGCGACAATCTGTTCCTCGCGTCGATCGTCGCCGTGGATGTCGACACGGGCCGCATGAATTGGTACTACCAGACCACACCGGGTGACAACTGGGACTACACGGCCGTGCAGGACATGGCGCTTGCCGACATGGAGGTTGACGGCGAGATGACCAAAGTCCTCCTGCAAGCCCCCAAGAATGGATTCTTCTACGTGATTGAGCGCGGCACCGGCGAGCTGCTGCGCGCACACCCGTTTGCCACTGTGACGTGGGCGACGCACGTCGACCTCGAGACGGGGCGACCGGTCGAGAATGCCGACTTCGACTATACCGAAGAGGAAAAGTGGGTCCTCCCCGGACCGTACGGCGCGCACAACTGGCAGGCGATGTCGGTCGACGTCGAGGCCGGTCTGGTCTACCTCCCGGCTCTGGACAATCCGTTCATTTACGGGATGTCCGAAGAGTGGAAGCAAACGGGTATCTACAAGCGCAATCCAGGCAGTTTCAATCTCGGCCTCGAGTTCGGTCGCATCACGCAGCTGTTCGTCGCGAACATTGCCGACCAACCGATGCCGAAGGGATACCTCAAGGCGTTCGATCCCTTGACCGGAGAGTCCAAGTGGACGGTGGAGATCCCACACTATTGGAACGGCGGCGTCGTTGCCTCAGCCGGCGGTCTCGTGTTTCAGGGCGATGCGCTCGGCTATCTCACGGCCTACAACAAGGACACGGGCGACGCGCTCTGGCAATTCAACACCTACACGTCGATGCTAGCGCCGCCGGTAACCTACGAGATCGACGGCGTGCAGTACGTGTCCATCCTGACCGGCAGCGGCGGCGGCAACCTGTTCGCGGGAGAGACGAGTCCCCTCCTCACGATGGGTGCCTCGGAAACGTATGGCAACTTCGGACGCCTGCTGACGTTCACGCTCGGGGGCGACGCCGAGCTCCCGCAACCGGTTGCCATCGACAAGACCATTCCCGTCCAACAGCTTGCCGACGTGAGCGAGGCGGAGGTGGCGCAGGGGGAACAGCTCTACAACAACTACTGCGGCGTGTGCCACGGCCTGCTCGCCCGTTCGGGAGGGTCGATCCCTGACTTGCGCCGAATGAGTTCCAGAACCCACGAGGCATTCAACCAGATCGTGCTCGACGGACCGTTGAGCACGAACGGGATGGCGGCGTTCGACGATGTCCTCGCGGCTGAAGAAGTCGAGAGAATCCACCACTATGTCCGCGCCCGGGCGCACGAGGACAGAGAAGTCGCGTCGGGGAACAAAGACATCTCGAGAATGACGTGGCTTCAGTAGAAGACGGGTATACGCCCAGACTAGGGCGTTGGTTTCGGCGGTAGCGCGGGCGGCGGGACGCGGCTGAACTCGAACTGAGGCCGGTCACCGCCCGAAGGCGAAGCGAGGGCGTCACCACCGTAGTCGGCCCCCTCGACGACCAAAGGCTGCGCGTCGGGATCGACGATCTGCAGGGTGATGCGACCGTTCAGTAACTCGCCCTCCTCGAGCTGCATCAGCGCCTCCTCGGCGATTTCGGCGGTGGCTTCGTCCCACGGGACACGATGGGCGCGCGGCTGACCATGCGGGAGACCGGCGGCGTCGAGCTCGCGCACCCAGAAGTAGATCGTGCCGGCGGTCCCGGCCGCCTTGTCCGGCTCGTCGATCGTGATCCAGTGAACACGGAAGTCGTCCGGCAACGGGTCCCTGGTCGCCCAGCCCAACAACCCGATGTGACCGTGCCAGGCGACTGCGTAGAGACCGGTCACCAGCACGACCGCGCCGGCTTTGACGAATACGTTCAAGCGTGTCGCAAGGTTGAGATTGAGCAACAACGCGGTGACGGCGACGTAGGCCACGGTCAGCGAGACGGCGACGCCGGTCATCTCTTGCCGAGCGCGGTCGTGAGCAAGTTTTTCCTCAGCTCGTTGGTGCCGGCCACCCGGCCGTCGGCGCCGATGGTGAACCGCACGGCGGTTTGCTCGTCGCCGACCCCCGTCAGCTCACGCGTTCCGTAGTAGACGAGCTGCACTTCGGGGTTGAGCTTCTCCACCTTGATGGTGACCGGCAGCGGGTCGGGATAGTTCGACTGGTAATGCAGCACGTTCACGACGTACTCGCCTGGTTGCAGGGCGCGCACCGTGACCGTCTCTTGATTGATGGGGTTGGACACTTCGAGGCCATCCAGCACGATCCGATCTTGAAACAACCCTCGGTCGTCGCGGTCGAGGTGCATCAAGTCGGTGTCACGATTGTGATACCAAACGAGGTTGCCTTGCGGGTCCTCGACCAAGGTATCAACATCGTCGGGATGGCGGTCTTCCCATCGCACCGTGATGAGAATCTCCGCCGTCGACTCGACGTTGCCGCCTTCGGTCGGGTCGGCCATGAGTGCAAATGCGGCGACGAACATGAACGCAAAGCCGAGCAGCGCATTGAACAGCAGGTCCGTGAACGCGTCCTGCGTCTCGGTCCGACCGTACACACTATGTCGCATCGCGGGTCAGATGCACATCGGTCAGAACGGCCAGGCGGGTGGCCAGCTCAGCCGCCGACGCATCGAGAACGTGATATTGCAGCTTGAGGAGCGTGCTGGTGATGAGCCCCGCGAGGGTCGTATACAGGGCGACGGCCATACCGCCGCTCATGGCCGACAGGAGCTGTTGCACGAGGCGCGGGTCGAACTCCTCGATCTCGCCCACGGGAATGAGCATCAGGATGAAGCCGACGATGGTGCCGAGGAGACCCAGCTTCAACAGCACATCACTCGCGAAATGCCCCAACGCATGTCGGTTTGCCAGCTCGTCTCCGAACGCCGCGAGGAGGGCACCCGGATTACCTGATGCCCCTTTTGCTTGCCAGTTGCGGAGGAATTGACCGATCAGACCCTGTTGCAGGTGCGCGAGGTTCGTGTCGTCGGCGGTGAGCTCGTTTTCTAGGTCAGCGAAACGCTTCCGCTCTTCGGTCAGCGCATGCGACAGCCACAACCAGTGTGCACTCGCGAGAATGTAGAGTCCGAGAATGACGTAGGAAATGTAGCTACGGTCGGCGCCGAGCGCCAGCCGCAACAGGCCGCGCTCCGCCGCCAGATAGAACCCAAACGCCACCACACCCAAGATGATGAGGGCGCGAAAAACCAGATTCGTGTCGGTGAGCTGGCTCATACCGAATGTTCCGGCCAGGCTGGCGCTCGCGCTCAGAATGCCAGTAGCGGTGGGCGGTCGTCAAGACCCGACCGTGATCAGTTCACCAGCACGCGCTCTGTGAGCTCCTCGAACCAGTTGAGAACGAGGTTGACGGCGCACAGTCGGCGTCCGTTCTCCGCAATTGATTCACGACATCTGGTCGTATACCGTGGCCACCATGATCATCCGCTTCCCCTCGGCGCTCCTCGTCGGCGGTGCCCTTCTCGCTCTGAGCCTGGGCACGACTGCCCAGCAGGCGTCCGTTCCTGCTCCACTCCGGGACTTCGTGCCGGTCACCGACGACATGCTACGCAATCCCGACCCGGAGGACTGGATCAGCTTCCGCAACGGCTACGCGCTGTGGGGCTACAGCTCGCTCGACCAGATCCACGCCGGGAACGTCGGCGAGCTGCGCCTGGTCTGGTCGCGGGCGATGAACGAGGGCTACCAGGAGGTGGAGCCGATCGTCTACGACGGCATCATGTTCCTCGCCAACGTGGAGGACATCGTCCAGGCGCTCGATGCCACCACCGGCGATCTCCTCTGGGAGTATCGACGCCCCCTGCCGGACAACATCGCCAGCGTCACCGGCACCCGCTATCGCTATCGGAACGTCTCGATCTACGACGACAAGATCCTGCTCGCCACCAACGACGCGTTTCTCGTTGCGCTCGACGCCCGGACGGGCGAGGTGGTCTGGGAGACCAAGCGCGCCGACTACACCGAACGGGTGGCCCAGACCGCCGGGCCGGTGATCATCAACGGCAAGGTGATCAATGGATCCCGCTGCAACCCCTCGAGCCCGCGCCCGGGGGGATGCTTCATCACCGGCCACGATGTCGAGAGCGGCGAGGAACTGTGGCGGATCAACACCGCCGCCACGCCGGACCAGGCGGGCGGCGACACCTGGGGCGGCCTGCCGGTGTCGGCCCGCCGCCATGCCTCGGCGTGGATGGTCGGCAGCTACGATCCGCTGCTCAACCTCACCTACTGGGGAACCGGCCCGCCTGCGCCGCTTCCGGAGAAGCTTCGGGGCGCCGGGAAGGCCGACCTCCTCTACACGAACTCCACGCTCGCGCTCAACCCCGACACCGGCGAGATGATGTGGTACTTCCAACATCTGCCGCGCGACAACTGGGACCTCGACCATGTGTTCGAGCGGATGATCGTCGAGACCGAGATCTCGCCGAACCCAGAAGCCGTCCCCTGGATCAGCCCGGATGTCCGACCCGGTGAAACGCGCAAGGTCATCACCGGCATCCCAGGTAAGACCGGCCTCATCTGGACCCTCGACGCCGAGACGGGCAAGTTCCTCTGGGCGCGCCCGACCGTCTATCAGAACATCATGACCGGGCTCGACCTCGACACCGGTCGTCCGATGATCGACGAATCGACGACGCCGCAGTCGGTCGAGAACGCCGTCCTGGCGTGCCCGCATCTGCTCGGCGGTAAGAATCAGCCGTCGGGTGCCTACAGCCCGGACACCAACGCGATGTATATGCCGCTCAACAACGCCTGCATGGATATTGCGATGTCGGTCGAGGAGGCGGGACCGAGCGACGGTTATGACATTCGCGTCCAAGTCCGTCATCGACCGGATGTGGATCCCGACACGGCTCCGGTGGGGCGCGTCGAGGCGGTATCGGCGTCGACCGGCGAGACGCTCTGGAGCTACGAGCAGCGCGCGCCGATCTACGGATCACTCCTCGCCACGGGCGGGAACCTCGTCTTCTCGGGCGATGTCGTCCGCCGGTTCCGGGCGATGAACGCCCAGACCGGCGCGATCGCGTGGGAGACGATCCTGAACGGACCGGTGAGCGCGCGTCCGATAACCTACAGCGTCGGCGGACGGCAGTATCTCGCCATCGGCTCCGGCGGGCAGACCCAGGGCACCGGGTTCCTCCGGCTCACGCCGGAGCTCAGCACGCCGAGCGGCAGCAACACGCTCTTCGTCTTCGCGTTGCCGGAACGCTAGTCCCCCGGTCAGCCAACGGCCCGGCTACGACAGCGCCGGCAACGGTTCCCGTGGGTAGAGCCCCCAGGTATGGACGTGTCGCAGGTGCGTGGCGAACGTGAACTTGAACGAATCGTCGCCGACACCGAGGTCGTAGGTTTCGACGCCATTATCGAGCGCCGCCAATAGCAGCTGCCGAAGCAGCACTTGATCGGGCGCCCGGCGCACGAGGTCGACGGCGAAGCTCGTCGGGCCGCTGTAGTACGTCCGTTCGTAGGACAGTCCGTATTCGAACGCAATCGGGCGACCGTCCCAGTCGAGGATACTCAGCCGTAACCATCCCGTGTCGGCCGCGGTGCGCGTCAACTGCTCAAGGAATGCCCGGCGGCGCCGGTCGACGAACTGACTCTCGTCGTCGGACACCGCCTGCCTCGAAATATGCTGTTCGAAGAACGCTTCGAGGTGTGGGACGATCGACGCGTTGTCGGTGAACTGGCGAAGCGTGAGCTCGCCCTGCCGGCGAAAGTACTGCTCGCGCTTCGCGATGCGCCGCTCGCCCGCCGACAACCGCACGCCGTCCGGGTCGGCGCCGAGGTCGATGACCGGCGCGGACCATCGCTGCTCCTCGTAGCACTGGAGACCGAGGCGCTTCGCCGCGGCCTGCACACGCGCCGAGGTGCGAGAGGTGTCAAGGACGCCATACAGCCGGAAGCCGACGAACCCGGCGGCCTCGGCGCGCGCCGTCACCAGCAACGCATCGAGCACCTCGGGGTCGCTCACGTCCCCGATAAAATCCATGTTGTCGGACGTCCCGGACCCGACGAAGAAGACCATCCCTGAATCGACATAGAACGGCGCGATGGCGACGAGCCGGCCGTCGCGTTCCATCGCCGTCAACAGGAGCTGTCCGCTCCCGAGCGTTCGCCACCACGCGCGCAGCCAGTGCCACGTCAGATAGATCGCGTCCGTATCGCCTCGGTGGACGAGCGCGTTCCATTCGTCGGCCGTCACCGTCGGGTCGTCGAATCCTTCGAAGACCCGCGCGGTCACCGTGGGGCTGGCCTGCGGGGAGATCGGGTCGGTTCGGGGTGAGGTCATCGCGACCTGTCGATTCCGGTTCGCAACGACCGCTCGCCGGTGGACCCCGGCGCCGACGCGGCGAACGCGTCGTCCCGCGACCGATCGGCGTCCTGGACGGGCCCCTTCATCGGGACGCGGTGGGCCACCATTGGCTCGGCGCGTTCAGCGCTATCCAGGCGTGGCGCGGATCGCTCAAGCGCACCCGCGTCTCCGGAGGGGGCACGCGGTACGGCCGCACGGTCGCGAGCATCGGCGCGCACCAGGCGAGAGCGTGCGGAGATCGGCGTCATCTGCATCTCGGTCGTGACCTTGCCTAACGCTTCGCGCATCACACTCGCCGTGCGCGCGACGCGCCACAACGCCACGGGTAAGGCCAAGGCGAGAAGCGCGCCGCCGACGACGCCGGCGCCAGACCCACCCGCCACCCCGAGCATCGCGACTCCGGCCGCCATCCCGAATGCGCCGGCCAGGAAGCCTCCGAGGCGGGTCGTCCGCGCCCGCGTCGCGACCCGCAGCAGACACTTGCCGCTCCCGTGGTCCTCCACGACGGCGCGCAGATCGAGCCAGACCAGCCGGCCAATCGCGACGCTCAGGTCACGGTCGGAGCGCCAGCCGTCGTCGATCTCGATCACATCGACCGAACGAGAAAGACGTAGCCAATCCGCGAGCTTGGCCAGCACCGACTCCACGCTGACCTGCCGCTCGCTCCAGAAGCAGGTCTGGAGCGACGCGCCCGTCACCAGTCGTACGCTCCGCCCGGCGCCACCGAACGGCGGAGGCGTCGGGATGCGCATCGGTGTCTCGGTGGCTTGGCGAAACGCCGGCCGGAGATGCTTCGGCGTCACCAGATACCCCCGGACACGGCCGTACATTCGCGCGAGTGGCTGGACGAAGTGCAGACCGGCGAGCACCGTCCGATAGACCAGCCGTCGCAGCGCGCGTGGGGACTGCTGCAGACCCGGCAGCCCGTCGACGTCGGTCTCGAACGCATAGACGCCACACTTGGCCATCGTGACGACGAGACCGGCGGCCCCCGCCGCCCACAGCACCGGCCCAAGCGCCCGCAGCGGCGTGAACGCCAGTCCGAGGCCAAGCACGAGAGCGCCGACCGACGCGACCTGCCACCGACCCGAGTGCGGCAGGTGCGTCAACGGGTGAACGTCGAAGCGGTAGACCGACGGGAACGCCGCGGACCCCCACACCCCCGCGTGGACCATGGATCGTCGCAACGCGCGAACGAACGGGAGTGAACTGTAGATGTGCCCCTGCCAAATCGCGCCGCGTCCCACGAACTTGTCGGGATGCACCGGTCGCAGCCAGGTCTCGCTCTCGCCGTAGCCAACCTGCTGGCGCCAGTAGCCCTTCAAGCTGGCCCGGTGGTGGTGCCACACCAGCGCGCCGGGCGCGAAGCCGATCTTCCAGCCGCGCGCTTGCAGCCTCCAGCAGAAATCGACGTCATCGCCAGCCCGGAGGAAGATCGGATTAAACCCGTCGAGCGCCAGGAGCACATCGCGCCGGAACGCCATGTTACAGCCGGGCACATGCTCCGCGATGCGGTCGTCGAGCAAGACGTGACTCGGACCTCCCGGCGCGCGCGCGACGCACTGCGAGAACCAGGGATCGTCGCGGGGCACGACGTTGGGGCCGCCGGCCCCGGCCACGCCGGTCGTGAGGAACGGCTGCACCAGGTAAGACAGCCACTCCGGCTCGGGCCGCGTGTCGCCGTCGAGATACGCCACGATTTCCCCCGTCGCCCGCGCCAGCCCGACATTGCGAGCGGCGCCCAGCCCGCGGTTCGGTGTCCGGACCAGCGTGACCGAGGAATGGCGGCCGGCGATAGCGGGCGAGTCATCCGTCGACCCGTCGTCGACGACGATGACCTCGACATCGGGATAGTCGAGGTGCTCGAGCGCAGTGAGACAATCGTCGAGCGTCGCCGCGCCATTGTAGACGCAGACGACGACCGAGACCTTTGGCCACGTCCGTCGGTGCTGCTCTCGGAACGGGGCGTGCGCGAAGACACGCGACGCCGCATTCAGCGCCAGCTTCGGCCGGCGGTCCCGATCGACGAGTCCGAATGCCCAGTCCTCGATGTCGTGCCCGCCTCGCCACCACTCGTCCGTCCAGTTGAACGCGACCGCGCCGCACGCGCCTTCTTCGAACGCGGTGCGCAACTGCATCGCGGTCAGGGCCGCTTGCCCTTCCTCGCCTTGCCGGAACGCGTCCGCGCCGGCTTCCGCCAGCAAGAGCGGCCGATTACCCGCGACATGATGCAGGCGGGCGAGATACGCCCGCAGCTCGCGTTCCTCGTGCAGATAGACGTTGAAGGCGACAACGTCGAGAAAGGGAAGATCGAGGTAGTCGGTCGGCGGATAGTTGACGTAGGTCATCAGGCGATCCGGCGCCGCGGACTTCGCCGTGCGGTAGAGATCGCCGAGGAATCGCTCGATGCGTTGGCGTCCGTGCCACCGGACAATCGAGGACGGCACCTCGTTGCCAATCGCGAACAGCATCACCGCCTCGTGGCTCGCCACGCGTCGCACTTCGCGCTCGACGTCGTTCCGGATCCGACGACACAACGACCGGTCGTCCAGGAACGCCACGTGCTGAGACCACGGGAGCCCGATCATCACGCGGAGCCCGTGGCGTGCGGCCTCGTCGAGCAGGGCGAGCGGGGGCGGCGTGTAGAGCCGCACCGTGTTGATCCCGAACTCGGCCATCATCGCGAAGTCGTTCGCGACCCGGTCGGCGGGAGGAAACTGCCAGCCGTCGGCACCGGGCGCAAACGTCCCGTAGCCGACCCCCTTGACGAAGAAGCGGCTCCCGGCGTGGCGAAGGAACTTGCCGACCGACATCAACTCGGTTGAAAGGACCTCGGGCATGGGTGCACGACGGCGACGAACGGCACCAGCGGCGTGCGCGCGTCTCCCCGGACCGAGAACGACTCGTCGAAGCGCCAGAATATCTAGGAGCCCGTGGTGAAAGTCGCGCTGTATTCGACCGACGATGCATCCGGCCTGACTACGTTGCTCCTCGGTCGCATACTACCCGTATTCTCCCTCGTCCCGCCTTACCAGGCGGGCGCCTCGCCGGTCTTGGTGCCACGCGCGACTTTCACCACGGGCTCCTAGCGGCCGTCCCGCCCGGCGTCACGCGCGCGTGCGCCGCTCAGGATGTTGCTCATGCCGTAGTTGCCCTCGTGGCACGCGTACTCGACGAGCTCGTACTGGCTCTCGTCCAGGTCCCAACGGAACATCGCGGTCCACGGTCTCGTCCAGACCGTCGGATCGTCGACCGTAAACTGGTACTCGAGTGTGACGGGCCCGATCCGCGTGTAGCGCTCGATGAGCGTCATCTCCTCGCTCGACCCCTGGAACGGCGCCCCGCCGTTGAAGTTGGTCGACTCGACCACCAGCGTGTCGTCCTCCCACCGACCTTGCGAGTGGCCCAGGTACGACGTCACCTCGGAGCCGACCGCCGCACGTGACTCGGTCGGAATGACCCGTGTCTCGTGAACCATCTCCCTCGTGATCGCGACATACCCAGGCCCCTGCACGATCTGCAGACCGTTGTTGTAGCCGCCTGGTGTCGGAATCAGGCCGCGTGTAATGCACCGGACCCACGTCGAGAGGTCCTCCGGCCCCGCCGGAGGGTTGGCCCGGCGGCGAGCGCGCTCCTCACTGGCGGCGGCGGCCAGCTCCTCTCCTCGCGGCGTCCGCGCCGGCAACCGGCCATCGGGCGGGTCAATCACCATCGCGCCCTGCGTGGAGACGCCCTTCCGGCCGTAGCCGAGCGTTGTATCGCGCCACTCGCGCTCGTAGCCCCAGATCCCGCCGAGCAGCCGTCCCTCGTGCCGCGCCACCGCCTCTTCGGCCGTCAGCTCCCCGGCCGGGACATCATCGGGCCGCTCTAACGGAATACCGACCGCGGAGCTACTCGTCCAGATGCCCTGGAAGTCGGGCTCGCCCCAGGGGGTCCGCGGCGCGTCGTATGGTCCGAGCGCGTCGGTAGTCAGGATGGCCGCGCCCAGGTCGACCTCGGCGCCGGCGAAGCCAGTCTCGACGACCGCGACCCTGACGTTGTCGGGGCCGGCCAGAAAGGCCCGCTTCGCTGACGTCCGGCCGCCCTCCGGCACCGCCGGCTCCTCCTCGAAGGTGACGTCCCGCTGACGAAGGTCGATGGCGGCCGCGTCGAGATCGTCGACGACGAACCCGATGTGATCGATGGCGCGTTCCACGGTCGTCCCGGGCTCGCCCGTGGCGTAAGCGGACACCAGGAACCAGACGCCGTTGAACCGCAGGCCGTCGAGGCGCCCCTTCAGACTGGCCGGCGCGCCGCCCATCACGTCGCG
Organism: Vicinamibacterales bacterium; assembly: GCA_963662965.1. Taxonomy (GTDB): domain Bacteria; phylum Acidobacteriota; class Vicinamibacteria; order Vicinamibacterales; family UBA8438; genus DTWD01. The sequence continues at coordinate 5,119,120 of OY759970.1, forward strand.
ATACCACGCGAGGGTGGCGGCGGGATCGCTGGCGCTCAGGTGCACGTGGTGAAATCCGAGCGTGTCGAGGTCTTCCACCAGCTCGATCCGGGTGCCCCACGGGTCGAAGATGAAACCGAGCTTGAAGAGCCCCGGGACATCCCGCAGCGTCGAGCCGTCGGGGTTGCGCTGCAGCCGGACGCCCGAGCCGCGGACACCGACCGCCTCGAGCTCGGCCATCTTCGCCGTCAGGTCACGGAACGAGAACCCGATGTGGTCGACGCCCGTCCCCTGACTACCACCCATCGTCGGCTGCGGGACGAAGACGACCTCCACCCCATAGCAGTCGGCGGCGTCGGTGCGGTCGGCGATCGGCTCGCAGCCGATGTGCTCGGCGTACCACGCGACCGCCCGCGACGGACTCGCCGCCGTGATGTGGACGTGATGGTAGTCGGCCGCGCGGGCCAGCCCCGGAGCGACCAGCGCCCCTGCGGCGACGCATGCGACAACACCTCGGTTCCAGGTCATGGTGATCTCCTGATTCGACGACGCGGCTCTGATTATAAGGACAAAGGTGGTGTGTCGGATGTCCGCGGGCGCGAATCACGGCGCCGCGGTCACTCGGTACCAGATCGGCGAGGTCCAAACCCGCTTCTGGATCGTCCAGGGGATATTGGGATCGGCGCACTGCGACGGGCGGTCCGGCTCCGGCAGCGCGGCACACTGCCACGCGTTCCAGCGACAGCTCGGGTTCTCGAGCACCCGTGCGTAGTACACCGCCGAGCGAGACGGATCGAACCCGGGGTCGGTCTAGACCGCGCAGAGCGCCATCGCGCCGGTACCCTGCCGTTCGCACGTTTGTCGCGACACGTCGGCGCCGCTGTCGGCGTCTCCAGCGACGTCGAAGATCCGCTCGTGGAACAGCCCGTCGTCTCCCACCCATCCTTTGACGATCTGGATGCGCTGCAGCGGCGTGCCCGGCTGGTCGCCGGTCCCGGGATCCGCGAGCGCGGTCACGAAGAACATCGGCGCGTGCGACGCCCCACCTGACGGCAGCACTTCACCCATCGGCACCGCCATCTCGTAGGCGTCGGCGATCATGTCATCGCTCGCGCAGAGGGCCTGGAGATCCCACCCCGCGAACAGCCGCACCTGGATCCGCGTGCCGCTGGTGCCGAACGTCTCCCGGCGCTTCATGGCGTCGAACAGCGAGTCTCGGGAGTTCTCCTCGGCCCAGACGCCGACCAGCCCACCGGGATTGCGGAATCGATGCGGCACGTAGGACGACTGGGTGAGCCGTGTCTCGAGGTCGTGGTCATCGTTCGAGTTGTGCCCTTCGAAATCGTATTCGTCGGTATCGCCCGGAGCCCCGTTGTGCCCGTCGGTGCTGTCGATGAAGCCGAGTTGAAACGGGTTGATTCCGAGTCGCTCTTCCTGAGCAAGACCCTCGATGAGCGCATACCGCGCGAAGTCGAGGCGCGACTGACAGCCCTCGCCCCGCAGCGCCCCCGCACCGATCCCCTCCTCACAGTCTGGCGGCGGACGACCGTCGATGAACCGCGCCTGCTCGAAGTCACACAGTTCGTCGTCCCCGCCGACCACTCCCCACATGTCGCGGCGGCACTCCGAGGCGCCCTTCGCTTGCATTATCTCCAAGAGCGGCTCCATCTCGGCCCGCAGACTCGCACGGGCACGCTGCTGCGCCATCGACGCATCGCCCCAATCGAGCGTGAACATCCGACCGTTAGAGATATTCGGGTTGTGCGGAATGCTGATCGCCTCGCATCCGCTCCCGTTGTCGTTGCACCGCTCCTGCAGCTTGGTCCACATCTCCTCGGGTTCCGCCGCGTCGATCCAGGAGATCGGCAACTCGGGCGCGATCTCATTCCGAAGGATGATGTTGCGATGGGTCATCGAGCGCTCGGGCGCGCGTGTGTACTCCCACGCGAGAAATGTCATGAACGACCAGTCGCTCGAGCGGTCGTAATGGCGCTCGGCTGCGGTGACCGTCTCGTCCCACGCGCTCACCAGGCCATCGCGACATCGAGTGCCGTCGTCGCCGCAGACGGCAGCCCCGCGACCACCAGCACTCCGTTGTTCCTGCCAAGCGGCGCGATCCTCCGGTGTGAAACCGGGCCGCACACCCAGACAGACGGCTTCGTCGTATGTCGACGACGCTGGATCGGTGCAGACCGCTACTTCACCGAGCCATTCCGAGTGGTCGGTCACGGCGGCGAAATCGATCGGGCGATCGAGGTGCGTGGTGCGGGTCGGCTGGCCGTCGTCGCCGACCTGACTCAAGCCGATCGCCTCGCCGCGCGCGAACCGGCACGCATCGTCGGGCGTCTGGAATCCTCCGCAGCCGAGCGCGTCCTGATTCACTCAGGGCGACAGACCACGTTGGCGTCCTCCCACTTGTTGTCGGTCAACTGCCGCCCGTCCGAGCCGTCGGCCCGCATCGCGAAGATCTCGCCGTACGGCTGGGGTACTGAATCGTACAACGCCATCTCGTCCTTGAATCCCATCCGCGCGCTGCCGAAGACGATCCACTCGCCGTCGGCACACCAGGTTGCGTGCGCGTCGTTGCCGGGAACGTCGGTCAGCCGACGGAACTCGGTGCCGTCCGAGCGGATCGTATAGAGCTCGTAGTCACCGTCGCGATTCGTGGTGAACATGGTCCGTTCACCGGCCGGTGACCAGGCCGGAAAGTTGCTGTGAGAGGAGGCGTCCGTGAGCGGCGCGAGCTTGCCATCGGCAACCGACAGGACGAAGAGCTGTTGGCCGCGCTTGAAGACGAGCCGGTCGCCCTCGGGCGACCAGCTCGGAAACCCGTTGTTCATCTCGTCATCCACGACGAGCCGAAGGTCCGAGCCTTCGGGCTTGATCAGACCGATCTGCGACGGCGGCAGCCCGGGCGCCCGGAAGTAGCGTCCGACCGACAGCGCAATCTCGTTGCCGACGGGCGACCACACGGCGTGGAATGCGCTGAAGCCCTCTCGGTGAAAGAGCGTCGTCTTACCGGTTCCATCACCGTTCATGATCTCGACGCTGGTATTGAAGACGTCCGTTAGCTCGAGCCCGGTCCGTTCAGGCGACCGAACTCCCGTCTGGCTGTAGAGCAGCTTCTTGCCGTGGGGAGTGACGTGTACTAAAATATAGTACAGTTCTTGGATGAAATTGGACGCGGATCGGATTCGCCGGCGCTGCGCCCGGCGAGGGAGCTCGCTGCAAGCGTTGCTCGACGACGCGGGGGTCAGCCGCACCGCCTACTACTCGCTGGTCCGCAAGGACTCCGTGCTGCCGCACTCGGTGCGGTCCCTTGCCGGGACGCTCGGCGTCCGGCCCTCGGCTCTTCTGGTGGAGGTCGGGCCGGAGGAATGGCGGGCACGGGCCCTGCTCCGCAAGGCGCAGCGCATCGTGCTGCGCAATCCCGGCACGTCATTCGAGAACGTGTGGCACACCCTGGTCCTCCTGGAGGAGGAACCGGAGGAGCGTTTGCGAAGGAGCCTGCTGCGTGGCCGCGCCCTCCATCTTCACTGAGAAAGAGCTGGCGTACCTACGCGAGCTGGTGCGTCAACGCGTCGCGTTCATGGTCGTCGGCCTGTCAGCGGCTGCCCTGCAGGGAGCGCCGGCCGTCACTCAGGACATCGACCTCTGGTTCAAAGACCTCGCCGACCCGCAGCTGAAGAAGGCGCTGGAGCGGGTCGGCGGTCTCTACATTCCGCCGACCCGCTCCACCCCGCCGATGCTGGCAGGGCGAAACGTGGCCCTCTTCGATATCGTCCTCACGATGGACGGGCTGAAAGACTTCGATGAGGAATTCGCGACATCGGTGCAGATACCGATAGGCCGAACGAAAGTGAGAGTGCTGTCACTGGAGCGGATCATCGTCAGCAAGAAAGCAGCGAATCGCGAGAAGGATCGCCTAATCCTCCCGGTGCTCGAAGCCGCAGCAGCCGTGCTCCGCGACGCCAGGCCTCCACGCGGGCGCTAACGGCCGTCGGCGGCCCGTTCGGCGCGCAGTATGTTGGCCATACCGTAGTTGCCTTCGTGGCAGGCGTACTCGTAGATCGGGTCCGCGCTGCGCTTTATCGGGATGGCCGCAGTGAACGGTGCGGTGAAGGTCGTCGGGGCGTCGACCGTGTACTCGTAGAGCAGCGTGTCGGTGGTCAGGCGGGTGAACCGCTCGACGAGGCGCAGCGTTTCTCCCGTGGCGAACGCCACCGTCGCACCCGGCTCGAAGCTCGCGCGCTTGGCGGTGAAGTTCGTCGTCTCGACGACGAGCGTCTCTCCGTCCCAGTGGCCCCGGGAATCGCCGTTCCACAGCCGCACCGCCTCGGGGAGATGCGGACGATCGGTCAGCGGCACGATGCGCGCGTCGTGCACCATCTGCGTGAGAATGACCACGTGGTCGGCCGACTGGAACAGCTGCAGGTTGTTGTTGTAGCCGCCGGACAGCAGCGGTGGCCCGACGTCGTATCCCAATCCCAGCAGACACCGCGCGGCGAGCCCGCGATCCTCCGGACCGTCGGCTCCGACGCCGCCGACCCGGTAACGGACCGGACGCGACCCGGGGACATGACGCTCGGTTGACCCAACCTGACGGATCGCCTGGGGGGCCAGGGGCCGCAGTCTCCCGTTCGCGGGGTCGACGATGAGCGACGTGCGGCGGTCCTCGACCGGACCCCCGCGATCCCACCAGAACTGGTTGTAGGCGCCGACGCTCCCCGCCGGCGGTTCGGCATCGAACGACCGGAACGCGGCCGTGCGGGCCGCCAGGCCGCATGCTCCTCTTCGGTGTAGTGCGCCTGGTCAGCCAGCCGCTCGGGCCACTGGAGCGGGGTCGTCGTATTGAAATGCCACACGCCCTGCAGATCGGCGCGGCCGTCAAGGCGTCGTGGCGACGCCGGCCGGCAGGACGGTGAGCACGGCGACGACGACGGCGGTCAACGGCGTCGAGCAGGAGTATATGCGCATGGCGATCATTTTCATGGGCGTCTGAACACTGTGCCGTCCTTGACCACGGCGGGTCTGGCGTGGCGCACGATTCGTTGGGATCAGTCGAGACGAAACGTTCGCTCGTAGATGGTCCGACCTTCGCGCCGATACCGCTGCTCGTAGGTCGTCTGGACCGCAGTGACCGGGTCGCCGTCGCCGGCGAGGCGGTCGAAGCCACCGAGGAGACGGCCTCCCACCGCGTGCACGGCCCGCTCGGCAAAGTCGACCAGGTCGGAGTCGTCCGTCTTCAGATGGACGGCTCCGCCGGAACACAACAGTCGGCGGTAGCGTCCTAGAAACAGCGGCGACGGCAGTCGGTGCTTGGCCTGCCGATTCTTGGGCAGCGGGTCCGGAAACGGCAGCCATATCTCGCCGATCCTCCCGGAGGGGATGTGGTCTTCCAGATGCTCGATCGGCGAGCGGAGAAAGACCGCATTGGTGAGGCCCTCGTCGAGCGCTTGGCTCGCACCGATCCACAGGCGGCCGCCGTTTCGATCCACGCCGACCACTCCCCGGTCGGGACGACTCCGGGCCAGCGCCAGTGTGTATTCCCCGCAGCCGCATCCCAACTCGAGGACAACGGTCTTCTCGAGGCCGAAGGCTCGGTCGAACCAATCCGGTTCAGAGCGTCGCCCGTCGACGACGTTCTCCATCTTGTCGAGCGCCGCAAAGCGGCTCCGTTTCACCCGAGCCACTCTTCAGCTGCTCCTCAGGGTCGAGGCACTGTTTGTCCATCTCCCCGGCGTGGCTCTCACTGGCCGCCGGCCTCGTCCTCGGCGCGCCCGGCCCGGAGGCTGTTCTCGAGGCCGTAGTTCCCCTCGTGGCAGGCGTACTCGAAGATCTGGTAGGTCGCGTCGCGATTGAGCGGCATCGCCACCTTCCACGGCGCCGTGAACGGCCCGGGGTCGTCGATGGTGACCTCGTACTCGATGGTGTCGGCATCGACGCGGGTGAACCGCTCGACGAGCTTCAGCGCCTCGGTCTGCTGAATGCCCCGGAGTCCGCGGCTGGCGATGTTGGTGCCGATGGTGCCCTGGTCGTTGTAGTTGGCGGTCTCGACCACCAATGTCTCACCCTCCCAGTAGCCGCGCGGGCTCCCGTTCCACAGTCTGATGTTCTCGGACAGTGGCGGCCGATCATCGATCGGGATGACGCGCGCCTCGTGGATCATCTCGTAGACGATCACCACATAGCCGGGCACCTGCAAGATCTGGTAGCCGGCGCCGTAGCCCCCGGGGAACATGCCGCCCGGAATCCCGCGCGTGATGCAGCGCTCCCACGGCGTGTGGGTCAGCCAGCCGTCGGTCAGGTTCTCCAGGTTCTGGTTGCGCTTGGCAATCGCGGAGCGGCGCAGCGGTGCACGTCCGCTGGGCGGATCAACGACCATCGAGCGCCGTCGTTCGTTCCGCAGCGCGTCTCCCGGGCCATCGCCCCATGGTCCCTGCGGTCCTCGCGACCGGACGTCCGGCGCCGGATTGGCCGGCGGACGCTGGGGTCGGTTCGACCCGGGGAACCAGCGGGCCAGCGGCGCGAGCCGCTCGAGATCGATGTCGTCCGGCGCTTCGAAGGGCGTCGGATCGAAGTTGGTCCAGACGCCCTGGATGTTGGGCTGTCCGTCTGATGTTCGGGACTGGGTGGAGTCCTGCCCGAACGCCGGCGTCACCATCACGACTGTCGCGAGCGCGGCGCAGGTAACGAGATTCGGTGTCTTCATCGGTCATCTCCCATGACTGGGTGTCGAGTACGAGGCGAGAGCCATGTGTTGCGCGCCACTGATCCGACGATGTGGCTCTGATTATAAGGAGGAATGGAGGCGCGCCGGCGGACAATGGCATGACTTCTACATCGCGATGGCCGTCGGTCTGATCCCTTCGCCATACACGAACTGCGACCCGACCGCCCCGACCACGGCGGTGCGCCGATTCAAATTCAGACCGGTCCGCAGCCGCAGCAGCGGCTCGATGCCGGTGCAATGGCCAGCCATGAGATGCTCGATTCCAATTTGGCGAAGCCGGTCAGCGGTCCAGCCGAGCGTCTCATCGCTCGCCGCGAACAGATGCAGTCCTCCCATGAGAGCGTGGACCGGCAAGTCCGCGATCGCTCCTCGGATCTGCTCCAGCGCGTTGACGACACCGGAGTGACCACATCCAAGAAGCACGATGTGTCCCCGCGGGGTGATGATGCTCAGGGCCTGACTGTCCGGCACGTGGTCTACCACCCACTCCCCGTCTAGCTGCACTTGTATCGTGTCGGGGTAGTTCCGTTCGGGGTGCAGTCTGTCTATCGGTCCGGTGACCCACACGCCGGGCAGGATCTCAGTGGGTCCATCGTGCTCGATAAACTCGACGTCCACCTCAGCGAACACGTCCCGCATGGCGATCATCTGGTTCCATTCGTCACCGCCAGCACGAGGAGAGCGACGCGAAAGAAAGAAACCCTCGGCTACATGAACGCGGCGGACCGCCTGTGGATTCTGCTTCCGCACGGCCTCGACGATTGGCAGGAGCCCCGTGGTGTGGTCAAAGTGAAAGTGACTGAGGACGACATCCGTGACGCAGGAGAGATCAACCCCCAGCGCCTCGGCGTTTCTGAGCACGGTATCTGGATGGCGCCCGGCATCGAAGAGCACGCAGTGTCCATCGACCGCCACGAGCGCCGACAGCCCCCACTCGCCTATGGTTGCGCCGTTCGCGAGGTTGGACGAAAGGATCGTCACGCTCACGTCCTCGGCCACCTCGATACCAGCGCGAGCCGGCGTCTCCTGAAACGCAGCCGCGCCGGGCGGACAGGTCAACAACACGGCGCTGACGAGCAGATACTGACCAAAACAGCTGGACATGTGCTTCTCCAAGAATCAGGGAGCGATATCTAGTTCATGGGAACGAGGCGTTCGAGTTCCGAGAACCAATTCCGCACGACGTGGATCTCTCGCGCTGATGCGTCAGGGTTTGTCAGCATCAGCAGGAACCGGGGAAATCGTAAGAATGCGAGTGCCGTCCGTCATCACGACGTGCCTACCCTGCCGCAACAAACAAAAGCCCGCGTTCTCCAGCGTACGGACCGCGTCCTCATGGTTGACGCCAGCGACCCCTTGGCACCGCTCAGGACGCCACTTCGACAATCGCGTCGCGAATATTCTGCAAGGCTTCCACCTCGGTGGCACCTTGCGCCCAACACCCCGAGCGCAAAGCTGGACGCCTTGATGAAACTGCGTCGGGAAATGGAATCTGTCATCTCAGTGTCACTCCCCTCTGAGCCGGCGCGATGGTCGTCTGTGAACTGAACCTCGGTGGTTTTCTCCGTCTGCCCATGGCTTCGAAGCGCGCCAACCGTGGGCCCGACGCCTCCCTCGTCGCGTTCGCGCTTCGCCAATAAGCTTAATCCCAGAACTCACTTGGGTTGACGCCGCTGGCTTGTGCTGAACGACGAGGGCGGCGTTGCTCCTCAGTCCTGTGGGCCCACCACACTCCCTCGTCGCGCCTGGCCCTCGCCGCCCAGTCTGGCGCCAGACGCCGCCAACCCAAATGAGTTCTGGGATTAGTGGTCGCCAGAGACTTCTACGGTGAGTCGGGCAGCGTGAATACGAAGATGCCGTTGGCCCCGATCGGACGCCGCTTCTCAGGCGTGAGCTGCACCGGTATCTGGCTCGTCCAGCTAGCGCCCCCGGTGCCGACCGGCACCGCGAGATACTGCTTGCCGCCGGCCGCGTAGGTGATCGGAAAGCCCTGGACCGACGTCGGCATCCGCGTCTGCCACAAGATCTCGCCGTCGGCCGCGTCGAACACATACAGGTGGCGGTCCCAGTCGCCCGCCACGGCGAGGCCGCCGCCGGTCGTCAATGCCGCGCTGTTAATCGGCGTCCGGAACCGATGCCGCCACAGGACCTCGCCGGTTCGTATGCTCATCGCCAGGAACTCGCCCAGCTGATCCGGACTCTCGGGATGGAAATGGTTCGTGCGACGGACCGGCCCGGCGCCACCTCCGCCTTCGCGTTTTTCGACCGGCCCGAACACGCCGGTCTCGCAGTTGAGAATGATCGGGATGTAAAAAGCTTCGGTGGCCGGGTGATACGACATGGCACGCCAGCTCTTGAACCCGGACGTGCTCGGGCACCAGAAGATCTCTTCACCGAGCACCGGGTTCGTCCCCTCGCGATAGGTGACCTGTCCACTCGTCGGGTCGATGTCGGCGACGGTCTGGTAGCCGAGGTCCATCGCGCTCCGGAACTGGCCGGTCTCGAGGGCGAGTTCCCACAACACGCCGATCTTGCCCATGCTGAAGACCGATCGCTTGCCGTCGTAGTCGATCAGAATGCGCTCGAACACCTCGTCCATATCGAGCGTCTCGCCTGGCAAGTGCTGGAAATACCATTTCAACTCGCCGGTATCCACATCGAGCGCGAGGGTGGAGTTGGTGTACAAGGCGTCGCCATCCGTCCCGCGCGCCGCGCGCGCCCACGGTTTGGCCTGCGACGTGCCGTGGAAGAGCGTCCGGGTGGCTGGGTCATAGCTACCCGGAATCCACGAGTCGCTGCCCGCCCGAAACATGATCGGCAAATCGCCCCAACTGTCGCCACCCCGCTCGCCCGGTCGCGCGATCGTGGAGGTGCGCCAGACCTCGCGGCCGCTCTCCGCGTCGAGCCCGACGATGTAACACGTGTCATCCCGATACTGGCCGCACCCGGTCAGGCCCGAGACCACCTTGCCGTCCGCGATGATCGACCCGCTGGAGTACTGATACCCGGCGCCACCGCCGACGTCGGTGTCCCAGACTTCCGTGCCGGTGCGGGCGTCGATTGCCACGATGTGCGCGTCGGTGGAGTTCAGGTAGATCTTGTCCTGATAGATGGCGATGTTTCGATGCCGGCTACCGGGCGGCGGCCGGCTGACACCGGTGTCCGGCGTCGGCGTGTCGCGTCGGTACTCCCAAAGCAGCTCACCGGTGACGCCATCAAGCGCCTGCACGATCTCTCCCGGATTGGCGATGTACATCACTCCGTCATGCACGAGGGGCGTGGTTTGTTGGGACCCCTCCCCGAGGCCCCAGCTCCACGCGAGTTGCAGCCGATGCACGTTGTCAGTGGTGATCTGATCGAGTGGGCTGTGCCCCCACCCATCGAGCGTGCGACGCCAGTGCAGCCAGTCGACTGGGTCTGGATTCTCCAGCATCGCATCGGTGACCGGCTCAAAGTCCCGCACCTGAGCACCCGCCGTCTCACAACCCAGGAACATGACGAGAGCCACCCCGAGTACCCACCGACGTTCATTCCTACTCATGTTCATGGGAACTCCTTGACCTTGATACGTGTACCGGTCCGGATCAGCCGCGAAGGCGTCTGGGAGGACCTTCAACGCAACGTCGCGCCCCAACTGCGTATCGGTGGCGCGATACACCTGCCCCATACCCCCCTCGCCGATGAGGGCGGTGACGTCGTAATGGCCAGCCGGGAACCGACTTCGAGGCTCATGGGCTGATATGGATAATCCGCCGGTCATTCTACGCCCAGCCAGTCAACCCGCTCCACTCGCTCACCAGCTCGGTTAGTTTCCCGTCGTCGGCGTCGGCCAGCCTTCGTCGATCGACTTCGACGGATCCGCCGTGATTTGCAGGTCAGCACAGTGGTGGTAGGAATAGCCGCCCGGCTGGTTATACCCGTGATCCGCCATGAATTGGATCACCTGCAGCGTGCACTTTTCGCAGTTGATATTTGGGAGCTCGATGTCGCTCTCCCATGGAGCCATCGGAGTCTCAGGCCGAGACGAGGCGGGCTCGCCTTTTGCTGGATAGTGTCTGAACAGGCCGTCAGCAATGACGGGGCTCTGCGGCGGGCTTTGAATCGCCCCCCAGACTGAATACACGCCCCTATCCGTGTATTTCTCGAACGTCAGCGGATCCGGGGCGGCAGTTCGTTCCGTGAGTTCACCGAGAGTGCAACGCGGTAGTGACCCGAGTGGTAAATCGTTTCCTGAATCTTCAGGTGCAACATGGACCCGCCGGTGACCGTGGTGACGGCGCCTGTCAGAAGCTCTTCGTTCTGGCCCGTCGGGTCGCCGCCGCACGGACCGACCTTCTGCGGGTCGCCGCGCTCGTGCTCTGTGATCCAAGCCGCCGGCTCCACCAGCTTGAAGTGAGCGTCAGTCCCGACTGGCAGCATCGGGAGCGCAATGGCCACGGCGAACAGGACACGCAGGTAAGGCTTCATGTCGTCCCTCCTAGTTGATAGACCGGCGCGCGAGCGGACTGTCAGCCTCTGGCGCAGCGAACGCCTCAGGCAGAATCTTGAGCGCCACTTGGCGGTTCAGCTTCGTGTCGGTGGCCTGCCAGACCTGCCCCATCCCTCCCTCGCCGATGAGGGCGGTCACGTCGTAGTGGCCGAGGCGATCGCCGATGTTCAGGGCCATCAGCTTGGGTATCGGATCGAGCGCAGACTCAGCCGATTATAGAGGGCCGTCATCTTATAGAGAGCCGTCATCGAGGGCGAGGAGCGGACCTTCACCCGGCCTCAGATCCACACAGTGGTTACAAGTTCGATGCGCCCCGTTACGCCCTGATGGCTACAGTTTCAGTTACAGTCCACTGGAGCTGCGCCTGTTCGCTTGGTACGTGCGTACGAGCCACCAACCGCTCCCGTGCGGTGGGCACTGGCCAGAGGTGCGACCTGCCGAGGCCCAACCACCAGTTCAACCTAGTCGGCGGACTCACGCGAACGGGATCAATAACGGGATCAGTCTAGCTGGGGTCGACACGCTTGGGCGGGTGCCCTATGCCGTAAGGGGTTTTGAATCAACGAGAAAGAATGGAGGCGCCGCCCGGATTTGAACCGGGGATGGAGGTTTTGCAGACCTCTGCCTTACCACTTGGCGACGGCGCCGTCAGAACTGAAGTGCGAGTGATTCGAGGGGAGAAAACTGGAGCGGGAAACGGGATTCGAACCCGCGACTTCGACCTTGGCAAGGTCGCACTCTACCACTGAGTTACTCCCGCACACCCCGAAACACAGACAACAGAAGGTACCACAGGGATTCTGGGCGCTTCAAGACAGGCCGACGTGCACTGCCGCCTCCGTGAGGCGACGGTCGAACGTCAGGAGCGGCACGTCGAGGTCGCGCGCCAGCCAGAGGTAGCTGGCGTCGTAGCCTGACAGTCCGGTGTCGAGCGCGAGGACGAAGACGCCGGCGTGATCAACCCGCTCCCAGGTACACTCCACGGCCAGCGCCCCCACCTCGCGTGCCTCGACCGTGACGACATCGAAGCGGCACGGCCGCGCGCCCCTAGCGCCGCTCCGATAGGTAGCGTTACGCCATCGCGATGACGCGCCGCTGCTTCGGTACGGTGACGGCCGCGAGCGCGCCGCCGAAGCGAGCCCGACGACCGCGCCTTCACTTCGACGAACACGAGCGTAGCGCCGTCGCGCGCCACGATGTCGATTTCGCCGAACCGCGTGCGGTAGCCGCGCGCAAAAATCGTGTATCCCCGACGTTTCAGCTCCCGACAGGCGAGGGTCTCCCCTACCTGACCGAGACGTGACTGACGGCGGGTCGGCACAGCAGCAGATGCCGTGCAAGGCCGGGGCCGCTACTTCCGCTTCCAGTGGGTGCCGGATGGGGTGTCTTCGAGCACGATGCCGCGGGCCTCGAGCTCGTCTCGAATCCGGTCGGCCGCGGCAAAATCTCGGTTCCGACGCGCCGCCTTCCGCTCTGCGATCAGACCATCGATTTCCGCGACGTCCACCGGCGGGGCAGCCTCTTCCGCGCGGCGGAGCGCGATGACCCCCAGGACGTCATCGAAATGATCGAACGCCTCTCGCACCACTGGAACATCGTCGGCGCCGATGTCGCCGGCATCGATCGCGGCATTGACATCCCGAACCAGTTCGAAGACCACGCCGAGCGCGCCGGGTGTATTGAGATCGTCCGCCAGCCGCGCGTCGAAGGCCTGACGCGCCACTGTGATCCGCTCCGCCATCGCCGCGTGCGTCCCCGCCGCGGCCACGCGATCCAGGCGGCCGAGGCAGTCCATGAGCCGGCGGAGCGCCTCTTCCGCCTGCGCCACGCTCTCCCAGGTAAAGCGGAGCTGCTTGCGATAGTGGGTCGACATCAGCACGTAGCGCAGGGCCGACGCCCGGTGGCCCTGGTCGAGGATGTCGTGCACGGTCACGACATTGCCGAGCGACTTCGACATCTTGACGTCCTTGTCGAGCAACAGGTGCTCCACATGAACCCAGAATCGGGAGAAGGTCTGCCCAGTCGAGCCTTCGGTTTGCGCGATCTCGTTCTCGTGATGCGGAAAGATCAGGTCGACACCGCCGACGTGGATGTCGATCGGCGCCCCGCCGAGGAGCCGCACCGCCATGGCCGAACACTCGATGTGCCAACCGGGACGTCCCGGACCGACGCCGAAATCCCAGCTCGGCTCGTCAGGCCCGGTGGCCTTCCAGAGCGCGAAGTCGCGCGCGTCCTCCTTCGCATAGTCGTCGCTGTCCACGCGTGCGCCGTCCTGCATACCGTCCGGATCGAGACGAGCCAGCTTGCCGTAGTCGGGCAACGTGGCGATCTTGAAGTAGATCGACCCGTCGCTGCGGTAGGTGTGGCCGCGCTGCTCGAGCGCCTGAATCGTCTCGACCATGGCCCGGAGATTGACCTCGTCGGTCGCCCGGGGCGTTTCTTCGGCCGGCTGGATGCCGAGCGCCACCGTATCCTCTCGGAACGCCGCGATGTATTGGTCGGTGTATTCCCTGAGCTCCATGCCCGCCTTGCGCGCGCCGGCGATCGTCTTGTCGTCGACGTCGGTGAAATTGACGACCTGCCGCATCTCGAAGCCGCCCACGTGCGTGAGCGCCCGACGCAGAATGTCGAGGCAGACGAACGTGCGGAAGTTGCCGATGTGACCACGGGCGTACACGGTCAGACCGCAGGCGTACATCCGTACCGTGTTGTCGCGAAGCGGAGCGAACTCCTCCGTCTGTCGGGTCAGCGTGTTGTACAGACGCATCGGGCTGGACGCGGCAGTCGACCCTAGGGCTGGCCCGGCAACGGCGTGACCAACGTGCAGCACTCCGCCCCGTCCACTTCACCGATCTCGACGCGCGCGGTGGCCTGCCGCATGGCGTCGATCGGCGTGACGCCGTCGCCACCATCATTCACGATGCGTTCGATCCCGGCTCCAGCCGCCGCGCCACCAGTGGACGTCTCGACGAGATATCGCACCTGAATCGTCAGGGCGTCGTTCTCGGTGCGGTAGTTCAGTGCCAAGCTGGTGTACGACGCTCCGTCGGGATGCGTCAGCACGCCGGTGGTGGCGCACGCGACTGCCGCACACAACGCCGCGGCCTCCGCCCCGGTGTACCCGAAATACGCCACCGCCTTCGCCGCGATCTTCTCGAGCATCGGGTGGAACCGCGCGTCGCACGGCAAGGTCACGTCCATCCGGACGGCGCTGACGTCGAGGGGGATCTCTTCAGCCACGGCCATCACTATAGTGAAATCTGGCTGAACAGCGCCTTCGCCTGCGCGCAGTCAACATCGATCTGACGGCGGAGCGCGGCGGCATCCTCGAACGTCCGCTCGTCCCGCAGCCGGCGAATGAACGCCAGGCGAAGGGATTGTCCGTACAAGTCGGACTCGAGATCGAAGATATGGGATTCGACCGTCCGCGCGCCATCGGTGCCAAACGTCGGCCGGACGCCGATGTTGGTCACCGAGGGGTGAATCACACCATCGAGGGTGGCGGTCGTCGCATACACGCCGTCGGGCGGGAGCAGTTCGTTCTCCGTTCGGAGATTGGCGGTCGGCACCGTGTGATCGCGCCCGCGACCCGCACCCGCCTCCACGGTGCCGTCCAGCATGTAGTGATGGCCAAGCAGCGCACCGGCTTCGTCCACCTGCCCGTCCGCAATCAGGCGGCGCAGACGCGTGCTGCTAACCACGAAGTCCTTGTAGCGCACCGGCTCGATCTTGTCGACTTGAAACCCGTAGCGTGCACCGAGCGACCGAAGGAGCGAGAAGTTGCCGCTCCGATCGTGTCCAAAGAGGAAGTTCGCCCCGACCCAGACTTCTCGCACGCGGAGCCACTCGACGAGGACGCGCCGCACGAACTCGTCTGGCTCCCACCTGGACAGTTCCGCGGTAAATCGCACGATCGCAACGCCATCCATGCCTGCCGCCGCCAGCGCGTCGAGCTTCTGGGCGAGCGTCATCAGCAGGGGTGGAGCCTTGTCCGGACGGACGATCTGCGGCGGATGGGGGTCGAATGTCAGCACGGCGGCGGTGAAACCCCGTTCGTCGGCGCGCGCCCGGACCCGGTCGAGGATCTTGGCGTGTCCGCGATGCACGCCGTCGAAGTTCCCGAGCGCGACGGCGGACTGCGTCCAACCGACCGGGGCCGTGTCGTCAGGATAGTGAATGACTTCCATGTTCGATCCAGCCATCATAGTCCAGCGGCGATATCGCCGAACACCAGGGAGAGCGCGTGCGAACACATTCACTGAGACACGGTGCCGTCATCGGACTGATCGTGTTGGCCTTGCCATCACCCGCCGCGGCGCAGGAGCGTTCCATCCTTGGCTTCGCCAACGATCGGGTTGCGGCGCATCGCGCGCTCGAAGGACGCTTCGACGACGCGCTCCGCCGTGAGAACCTGCGCGAGTGGATGCGGCACCTCAGCTCGCACCCCCATCACGTCGGCTCGCCGTTCGGTAAAGAGGTGGCGGAGTTCCTCGCCGAGAAGTTCCGCGCGTGGGGCTACGACACGGAGATCGAGACGTTCCATGTGCTGTTTCCGACCCCACGCGTCCGCCGGCTGGAGATGACGGCGCCGACACGCTTTACCGCCTCCCTCGCCGAGCCCGCGCTGGCCGAAGATGCCACCTCCGGTCAGGCCGACGAACAACTCCCGAGCTACAACGCCTACTCCGTCGACGGTCTCGTCTCGGGCAAGCTGGTCTACGTGAACTATGGGATGCCGGCCGACTACGACGAGCTCGAACGCCGCGGCATCGACGTCACGGGCAAGATCGTCCTGGCGCGGTACGGCGGATCGTGGCGCGGCATCAAGCCGAAGGCCGCCGCGGAGCGTGGCGCGATCGGATGTGTGATCTATTCCGACCCACGCGACGACGGATACGTGCAGGGCGACGTCTATCCCACCGGCGCCTACCGCATGGACCGTGGCATCCAGCGCGGCTCGGTCGCCGACATGCCGCTCTTCCCGGGCGATCCGTTGACGCCAAACGTCGGCGCGACGGAGCAGGCTGCGCGTCTGAGCCTCGACGAGGCCCCGACCCTGACCAAGATTCCGGTCCTACCGATCTCCTATGCCGACGCCGAGCCGCTCCTGCGTGCGCTCGGGGGCCCGCTGGCCCCGGCCACGTGGCGAGGCGGGCTTCCGCTGACCTACCACCTGGGACCGGGACCGACGACGGTGGAGATCGAGCTGGCCTTCAACTGGGATATCGAACCGGCCTACAACGTCATCGCAACGCTCGAGGGCGCGGAAACGGCGGACCAGTGGATCCTCCGCGGCAACCACCACGATGCCTGGGTCAACGGCGCGCGCGATCCGATCAGCGGTCTGGTGGTCCTCATGGAGGAGGCGCGTGCCATCGGGGCGCTGGCGGCCGCCGGCTGGAGGCCAAAGCGCACGATCGTGTTTGCCGCGTGGGATGCCGAGGAACCGGGTCTCATCGGCTCGACCGAGTGGGCGGAGCTGCATGCCGACACGCTGCGCGCACGCGCCGTGGCGTACATCAATACCGACGGCAACAGCCGGGGTTTCCTGAACGTGGGCGGCTCCCACACGTTGGAACGGTTCGTCAACCAAATCGCGCGCGAGGTCACCGACCCGCAGACCGGCCTCAGCGTGTCGGAGCGTCTGCATGCACGACGTCTCGTGCGCGGCACGAGCGACGACCTCGACGCCACGTCAGACCACCGCATCGGCGCGCTCGGATCCGGGTCGGATTACACCCCGTTTCTTCAGCACCTCGGGATCGCCTCGCTGAATCTGTCGTACAGCGGCGAGAGCGGTGGCGGGTCCTACCATTCCATCTATGACTCGGCCGATCACTACGAGCGGTTCGGCGACCCGACCTTCGAGTATGGGATCGCGCTCGCTCAAACCGCCGGGCGCGCCGTTCTGCGACTCGCCGACGCCGACGTCTTGCCGTTTCAGTTCACCACGTTCGCCGACACCGTGGGAGGGTATGTCGACGAGGTCGTCGACCTCACCGACGGCATGCGCGACGAGACGACGCGCCTGACCCGCCTGCTTGCGGACGGCCGATACGAAGCAGCCGCCGACCCGACGGCAACGTTCGTGTCCCCGAGGCCCGAGAGTCCGGTCCCCTATCTGAACTTCGCGCCGTTGCACAACGCGGTCCGACGCCTCGATGACACGGCCACCGCGTACGATGCGGCGCTCGAGGCCGCGATCGCCAACGGCACGATCTCGAACGAGACGCGGCGCGCCGTCAACCGCATCGTGATGCTGACCGAGCGGTCGCTCACGCGCGACGACGGTCTGCCGCGCCGCGCGTGGTTCCGTCACCAGATTTACGCGCCCGGGTTCTACACCGGCTACGGGGTCAAGA
The DNA here is from genome assembly GCA_963662965.1 of Vicinamibacterales bacterium. Classification (GTDB taxonomy): domain Bacteria; phylum Acidobacteriota; class Vicinamibacteria; order Vicinamibacterales; family UBA8438; genus DTWD01. The sequence goes on from OY759970.1 coordinate 5,136,683, forward strand.
CACTGCCGGGAGTGCGCGAAGCGATCGAAGAGCGCGCCTGGAATGAGGCGTCCGAGCAGATCCCTCATGCCGCCGCGGCGCTGACCGACCTCGCCGGGGCGCTCGAGCGCGCGACCGCGTTGCTGACCATAGCGACCCCGTGAGTGCTAACGCGTGTTTCGTTAGTGCGTAGTGGGCGTGTATGGCGCGCGGCACGCGTCGGCAGCCACGGTCGGGGCGCCGGAAAACTTCGCCTCCGACCGCACACGGAACTCCTCACGCGGCGAGCAACAGCTGGTCAGGAGCGGCGCGTGCCACTGCAACCCGCCGCGGGGGTTCTTCGACGGGCACGGGTCACAAGGCGCAGGCTCGTCCGCTGGCGGCTGCGGCGAAGTTTTCGGTCCCGCGGGGTCGTCGGCGGGCCTCATGGCGTCCTTCGCGACCCCCCGACCGTGGCTGCGCGTTCGATCCCGTAGGCGGCGCTGCCACAGGTTCGGGCGGCTCAGCAGCTGGTCTCTCGGAGGAATCTGTCGGAGGAACCGCCACCCGGTTGCTGAAAGTGGCGCCCGTGCCGCCGTGACGACGCGGATTCCGAGAGAGACCAGTGCTGGGCCGCGCTAGCTCGCCAAAGTCGTTCCGAACCTGTCCCAAGCCGCTCGAACCGCTATACGCTCGTGCAACTCGCGCTAGTAGTGTGCGGCGGCGGTCTGGGCGTCCGTGAGCAAAGGGTCGAGATCCCCGACCGAGACCTCCAGCTCGAGGCCGTCGTGGGCCAGCGCCATCCCGTCGGGCAACGTGTCACAGGTCGCACGATGCGGGAGGTCGTGGGTCATGTGTGTGAAGAGCGTCCGGCGGGCGCCGATGCGTCGTGCGACCCCGACCGCCTCCTCCAGTGTGAAGTGAGTGGCGTGCGGCTTGTGACGGAGCGCATCGAGCACGAGCACATCCAGTTCCTCGAGCAATGGCCACGACGCGTCCGGAACGACATTGCAGTCCGTGAGATACGCGAAGGCGCCGATCCGAAACCCGAGGACCGGCAGTGTGCCGTGCATCAGCGGGACCGGCACCACCGTGGCCCGGCCAATGGAGAACGGTCCGATCAGCGTCGACAGCGCCAGCTGCGGCAACCCTCCCCCCCTGGGCGTGGCCGGGTCGAACACGTAGGCAAACATCTGACGGACCTGGGCCAGCGCCCGCGCGCTCCCGACGCAGGGGATCGCGGCCCGCTGACGGAAGTTAAAGATCCGCACGTCGTCGAGGCCGAGCACATGATCCGCGTGGCTGTGGGTCAACAGAATAGCGTCGACTCGCGTCAGTCCAAACCTCAGCGCTTGCGCCCGCAAGTCGGGCGATGCATCGACCAGGACCGTCGTGCCGTCATCGAACACCAACCGGATGGACGGGCGCCAGCGCTTGTCGTGGGGATCGGCCGAGCGGCAGGTCTCGCAGTCACACGCGATCACCGGGACGCCAGACGAGGTTCCGGTGCCGAGGAACGTTATGCGCACGACGCGTCGTCGGCCTTCTGCTTGGCGTCGAAAAATCGTGTCCGGACCTCGTAGAGCACGCGCTGAAGAAACGCCGCTTCCTCCTCGGTCAGATTGCCGCGGGTCTTCTCTTCGAGCAGCACGAGCATCTCGATCGCGTGGCCGGCGGCGTCGAGATTGATCGGCGACGGATGCCCGGTGCTCGGGTCTGCGACGTCACCGAAGTGCACCGCCGCGGTCGTCGCCAGTGACACCACGAACGCACTGAAGGTCACGTCACTCATGTTTGTTAGCATACGCCACGATGTCACAACGCTCCGATCGCGACACCGCGTCGGCCGGCGCCGCCTTCGAGCGTCTGGTCGAGATCATGGCGACGCTGCGTTCACCGGCCGGCTGCGCCTGGGACCGCGAGCAGACGCTCGAGTCACTCCGGTCGTTCATTATTGAAGAGACCTACGAGGTGATCGATGCGATCGATCGCGGTGACGTCGATGGGCTGCGAGACGAGCTCGGCGACTTCTTGCTCGAGGCGGTGTTCGTGGCGCAGGTCTGTCATGAGCGCGGCGACTTTCATGTCGGCGACTCGATCCACGCGGTCTGCGACAAGCTGGTACGCCGACACCCGCATGTCTTCGGCGGCGACGGCGCCGTGCGGCCGGACATGACCCCGACCGAAGTGAAGCAGCAGTGGGAAACAATCAAGGCCGCGGAGCGCGGCGCTGACGGACGTCCCCCCAGTCTGCTCGGCGGCATCCCCGACGGCCTCCCGAGCCTCTGGCACGCGTACCGCCTCGGGCGTCGTGCCGCCACCGTCGGCTTCGATTGGCCGAACGTCGACGGCATCGAGGCCAAAGTGCAGGAAGAGCTCGCGGAGCTCGAACAGGCAAAAGCCGACGGTGCGGCCACCGCCGTCGAAGAGGAGGTCGGCGATCTCCTCTTCGCCGTCACCAACCTCGCGCGCCACCTCGAGGTCGACCCGGAGTCTGCCCTCCGCGCGGCCAACCGCAAGTTTACCGAGCGCTTTGCGGCGCTCGAAGCGGCGTTCGCCAAACGTGGCGTCGCGCTCCGCGACGCGTCACTCGAAGAGATGGAGGCCGAGTGGCAACGCGTCAAGACCAAGGTCAAGGACGCGGACCAAACGTGACCGTCTCCGCCGCCACCGCCGACACCGTCACCATCTGGCCATCGATGCAGACCGTGACGGCCCCCTCCCGGCCGGTCTGCCGCACGACAGCCCCGGCGTCTTCATAGCGGCGGACGACCGTCGGATCGGGGTGGCCGAACCGGTTCTCCCGCCCGGCGGACACAATCGCGACGGTCGGCTGGAGCCGTTCGATGAACGCGGCGGAACTCGACGACCGGCTTCCGTGGTGCGGCACCTTGACCACGCAGTGTCCCACTGGCGGCCATGATCCGGCCGCCAGCGTCCGTTCGAGCTCCGCCCCGATATCGCCCGGCAACACGATGGACACGTCGTCGTGCCGCAGCTCCAGCACCACCGAGTCATCGTTCCGGACGCGCGGCCGCTCCCACGTCGCGGTCCCGGAATGCAGCACGCGGACGACCACCGACCCCACGATCATCTGATCACCGGCGCAAACGGCGCGCCGGGCAACTCCGCGAGCCGACGCGTCAGTGATCAATGCCGAGCGGCGCTTGGACCCCGGTACGGGAATCCCCTCCCAGATCTCTCCCGGCCGGAGATCACGCAGGACAGCGTGCGCGCCGCCAACGTGGTCAGAATCGGCATGCGTGATGGCGAGATAGTCCAACCTCGAGATGCCAAGGGCCCAGACCGCCGGGACGACCGCCCGAGAGCCAACATCAAAGCGACCGTGCACCTGCCCGGCGGCGCCGAGCGCGGTCCCCACGGCGCAGAAGCCGACGCAGACAGCGACCGACACCACCACAGGGTCTCGCCGTACGGCGTAGACCGAGGCCGCCAGTATCGAAGCGGCAACCACAACGGACGTCGTGGTCACCCACCCAACCGACCCGACCCACCCGACAATGACACCAAGAAGAAGCGAGACGACGGGAGGCAGCGCCGGATAGCCCACCAGGTCAGATATGCAAGGCCAGCACCAAGGTCGAGGAGCGATGGGCAGCGGAACTCACGGAAACGAGGCAGGAACTTCCCGCTCGCCGCCCTCCGGCGCATACACGAACTACGATGCGAGACCGAGGACAGGGCGCGCACGGCGCGCCCCCGCCTGCACGGAGTAGGGCGAAGGGGTCCCCGGCGAGTGCCGGCGACGGGGTCCGGGGCAGTCAGCCCCGTCTGAGTTCAGCGGTCACGCCCGCGTGGTATTCCTGCAGCGGTCGCACCGACCGCGTATCCGACCGCAGGGCGCGAATCGCGCTGACCGTCGCGGTAGCGCCGGTCAGGGTGGTGACGCACGGCACGCCGTAAAGCATCGCGATCCGTCGCATCGCCATGTCGTCGAAAAACGACTCCCGCCCCAACGGCGTGTTGATCACGAGTTGCACCTCACGGTCGAGCAGACGGTCGCCGACGTGTGGGCGCCCCTCGTTGATCTTGTAGACCACCTCCACCTCGAGCCCATGGGCGCGAAGGTAGGCGGCGGTGCCGCGCGACGCGATAAGGTCAAAGCCAAGCTCAGCAAGATCGCGGGCGATCGGCACGACGTTTTGCTTGTCGTCGTCATTCACGCTGATGAACGCCCGTCCGCTGTCGGGCAACCGGTGTCCGGCCGCGAGCTGCGCCTTCGCGAAGGCGGCGCCAAAGCTGTCCGCTGCGCCCATGACCTCGCCGGTCGACTTCATCTCCGGCCCAAGAATCGTATCGACACCGGGGAATCTGACGAACGGAAACACCGGACCCTTGACGAAGACGCCGGCGACCTCGAGGTCGTCGACGAGGCCTATCTCAGCCAGCGTCTTGCCGACCATGAGCCGCGCGGCCACTTTCGCCAACGGCACACCAGTCGCCTTGGACAGGTACGGCACCGTCCGAGACGCGCGCGGATTGACCTCGATGAGGTAGACGGTGTCGTCTTTGATGGCAAACTGGATATTGAGCAGCCCGATCACTTTAAGCGCTTTGGCGATCCGCCGCGTGTAGTCGCGGATGACGGCCAAATGCTGCTCCGGCACGAGATACGGCGGCACGACACAGGAGCTATCGCCCGAGTGAATCCCGGCCTCTTCGATGTGCTCCATGACGCCGCCGATGACCACGGCCCCGGTGGTGTCCGCGACGGCATCGACATCCAGTTCGAACGCGTCTTCGAGAAACTTGTCGACGAGCACCGGATGCTCAGGCGAGGCGGCGACGGCCTCGATCATGTAGCGATCAAGCGCGCCGGGGTCGTACACAATGGCCATCGCGCGCCCGCCCAGCACGTACGACGGGCGGACCAGCAACGGATAGCCGATCGACTCCGCGATTTCGCGCGCTTCTTCGTGCGAGGTCGCCAGCCCGTTTGGCGCCTGCGGAATGCCGAGGTCCCAGAGCAGCTGCGAGAACCGTTTGCGATCTTCTGCCAGATCGATCGAATCAGGTGATGTGCCGATGATTTCGACGCCGGCGGCCTGGAGTCCCAGCGCGAGTTTGAGCGGTGTCTGACCGCCGAACTGCACGATGCACAACACCGGTCCACCGGACGACTGCTCCCGCTCGATGACCGCCTGCACGTCCTCGAGCGTGAGCGGCTCGAAGTACAGCCGGTCGACGGTGTCGTAGTCCGTCGACACTGTTTCCGGGTTGCAGTTGATCATGACCGTTTCGTATCCCGCCTCGCGGAGCGCGAAGGCCGCGTGACAACAGCAGTAGTCGAATTCGATTCCCTGCCCGATGCGATTCGGTCCGCTGCCGAGGATGACCACCTTCGGGCGGTCCGTTGGCTCCGCCTCGCATTCCGTCTCGTAGGTTCCGTAGAGGTACGGTGTGAACGACTCGAACTCGGCCGCGCAGGTGTCGATCCGCTTGTAGACCGACCGAAGCTGCTCGTCTCCGCGGCGGGCGGCAATTACCGACGGCTCCACGCCGAGAATCACGCCGAGCTGCTCGTCACCGAAGCCGGCCCGCTTCAACGTGCGGAGCAGGTCGCCCGAAAGTTCGCGTGCACCAACCAGCGAGGCCTCTCGGCGGAGCTCGACAATCTCGACGAACTGGGCGAGAAACCACCGATCGATCCGCGTCGCCTCGTATACCTGGTCCACGGACCAGCCGGCCTCGAGCGCCTCGAAGACCGCCCACATCCGGCGATCGGTCGGCGACACGAGTCGTCGCTGCAGCTCGCCCGGCTCGCGCTCCTCCGCCGGTTCTTTCCCGAACAGCATCCCGTTCTGGCCGATGTCCAGCGACCGTATCCCCTTGAGAAACGCTTCCTTGAAGGTCCGCCCGATGGCCATCGCCTCGCCGACAGACTTCATCTGCGTGGTCAGCGTTCGGTCCGCTTTTGGGAATTTTTCAAAGGTCCACCGCGGCACTTTGACGACGACGTAGTCGATGGTCGGCTCGAATGACGCGGGCGTCAGGCGGGTGATGTCGTTCGGGATCTCATCGAGTCGGTAGCCGAGCGCCAGCTTGGCGGCGATCTTGGCAATCGGAAACCCGGTCGCCTTCGACGCCAGCGCCGACGACCGCGACACGCGCGGATTCATTTCGATCGCGACCATGCGGCCGTCGTCCGGATTGACCGCGAACTGAATATTGGACCCGCCGGTTTCGACCCCCACCCGGTTGATGATGCGGCGCGCGGCGTCGCGCATCCGCTGGTACTCCTTGTCGGTGAGCGTCAGGGCCGGCGCCACGGTGATGCTGTCACCGGTATGAACGCCCATTGGATCGATGTTCTCGATCGAGCAGATGACGACGAAGTTATTCGCCACGTCTCGCATCACCTCGAGCTCAAACTCCTTCCACCCGATGACCGACTCCTCGATCAGCACCTCGTGAACCGGGCTCAGCTCGATGCCGCGACTCGCGATATCGCGAAACTCCTCCATGTTGTAGGCGATACCGCCGCCGATACCGCCCAGCGTGAACGACGGTCGGATAATCACCGGGAACCCGAAACGCTCGACGAGCTGGAGCGTGTCATCGAACGACCGCGCGTACGCGCTGTCTGGCACCGCAATATCGATCGACGCCATCGCATCACGGAATTCGAGCCGGTCCTCGGCCACGCGGATCGCCTCGAGCGATGCGCCGATCAGCGTGACGTCAAACTCCTCGAGGACGCCGTGCTCGCCGAGCTCCATCGTGAGATTGAGCGCCGTCTGACCGCCCACCGTCGGGAGCAGCGCGTCGGGGCGCTCCTTCTCGATCACCGACCGGGCATACTCCCAGGTCAGCGGCTCGATGTAGGTCCGGTCGGCGACGTCCGGGTCGGTCATGATGGTGGCCGGGTTGCTGTTCATCAGCACCACCTCGAGCCCTTCGCTCCGGAGCGCCTTGCACGCCTGGGTACCGGAGTAGTCGAACTCGCACGCCTGTCCGATCACGATCGGACCGGACCCGATGACCAGCACGCGTTGGAGGTCGGTGCGACGGGGCATGAACAGCGTCGAACGGCTTAACGGCCTACGCGGACGTCGTCCCCACACGGCGCTCCATCGCTCCGATGAAGCTCGCGAACAAGTAGTCCGCGTCGTGCGGACCGGGCGACGCCTCGGGATGATACTGCACGCACGAGACCTGCCGCGCGGTGTGTTGGAGACCTTCGATCGTTCCGTCGTACAAATTGAGGTGGGTCACCTCGACGTCCTCAGGCACCGACTCCGGATCGATGGCAAAGCCATGGTTCTGCGACGTGATCTCGACCTGCTCGGTCGAGAGGTTCTTCACCGGATGGTTGCCACCCCGATGACCGAACTTGAGCTTGTAGGTCGTCGCTCCCATCGCCAACCCGAGCACCTGATGACCGAGACAGATGCCGAAGACCGGAACGTCACTCTCGATCACCGCCCGCGCGTTCTCGACCGCGTAGGCGAGCGGCGCCGGATCGCCAGGCCCGTTACTAAAGAAGATGCCGTCCGGCTCATGCGCGAGTAGCTCTCGGGCGGGGGTCGTCGCCGGAAAGACGCGGACCTCGCAGCCGTAGCTCGCCAACCGTCGCAGAATGTTGCGCTTTATTCCGAGGTCATACGCCGCCACGCGAAGCGCCCGACCCGCGCCCCGCTCGGGCGCGGTCATGAACCCGCTCGCGACCGGGTCGTCATCAGGACTCCAGTCGAATGGTGCGTCACAGGTGACCGTCTGGACGAGGTCGCTCCCCTCCATCCTCGGCGCCGCCTGCGCCTTCGCGACAAGCTCCTCGGCGGCGACCGCCCCTGTGCCGATCACCCCGCGCATGACCCCAGCCCTCCGAAGCAATCGCGTGAGGGCTCGCGTATCGACGCCCGAGATGGCGATGATCCCGTGGCGGTCGAGGTAGTCACCGAGCGTGCCGCTGGCGCGCCAATTGCTCGCGATCGGCGACGCCTCCCGCATCACGAACCCGGCGGCTTGCGGGCGCGCCGACTCCACGTCGGCTTCCGCGACGCCGTAGTTCCCGATTTGCGGACAGGTCATCGTCACGATCTGACCGGCGTACGACGGGTCCGTCAGGATCTCCTGGTAGCCGGTCATGCTGGTGTTGAACACCACCTCGCCGGTGGCCGTGCCGTGGGCACCAACGGCCTCCCCCCGATAGCAGGTTCCGTTCTCCAACGCGAGGATGGCCTTCACGGAATCACTCCTAGCGCCTCGTTCCAGGCTCGAGCGAGGCGGCGACGCGGGCGCGCTGCGTGGCCCGCACGGTCACGGTCGTGGTCCACGGCTGATAACCGTTCCCCTCGATCCGCACCCGATGGCTGCCAGCGGTAACATCCGGCACGAGGAGCGGCGTCACCCCGACGCGCTCACCATCGACGAACACCGCCGCGCCCGGGGGCCGAGAGTCGACATGGACCGACCCGTCCGCCGCTGGTGACGCCCTCGTCTCGGCCACCGCCGCTTCGGGAACGCGCGCGAGCATCACGCTCACGGCGGCGACCGCGGTGTCAGCGGAGATCGCCACCTCTCGTTCTTGCGATGTGTACCCGGGAGCGCTCACCTCGAGGCGGTAGGTACCGTGCGGCATGTCGGCAAGCGACAGTGGAGCCACCCCTCGCTCGCGTCCGTCGACACGCACGGTCGCACCTGGTGGAACGGTACGCACCAGGATCCAACCAACAGACGGCGGCGGCGCGACCGAGGCTTCCAACAGAGGCGTCGGGGTGGTCGACGGCGGAGCGGCCGCCGCAACATCAGCGGGCGCGGTGTCAACCGCGGTGCGATCGGCGGCGTCCGCGTCATTGGGGGCCGCGTCAACCTGCTGCTCGCTCCACGCCCGCTCGGCACCATCGTCGACGTTCGCGGTCGAGGATTCGGGTGACGCCGGTGACACCGGTGATGCTGGTGACATTGGTGATGTCGCTGACATTGGTTCAACGGCGGCGGCAGCGACATCGGTCGGAACGGCCGGGTCATCGTCCCCGGTTGTGCCGAGGCCGACGCTCACCACATAGGCGACAAGCACCCCAATCGCCATCGCGATCGCGACCGGCACCATCGCGCGCACTGATGTCCGCGACGGCGGCGGCGGGAGCTCTTCCCAGGGCGGCGGCACGCCCCCGTCTGAAACGACGAACGGCGGCTCCGCAACTGCGTTGGGGTCTCCTTCGTCGGTCTGGTCGTCACCCTCTGCCGTGAGCCCTTGTTCTTCGTCTTCGTCTTCGGGTTGGTCCGGAGGCTCACGAACATCGGCCGCCATCAGCGGCGCGTACGGATCTTGTTCGTCTGTGTCCTCGGCTTCGTCATCTGCGGGAGCCACCTCGTAGGCGGCGATGGCATCAGCGACCGTCATCTCAGACGGTCCGGTCGCCAGCGTTTCCGCGTCCGACGTCGCAGCGAGGGCTGGTTCTTCGGGTTCGAGCGGGAGCAGCGGCTCCCGTTCGTGTGTCGGAACAGCCGCGTGCGTCTCTTCGTCTGACTCGTCATCAGCAACGTCGTCGTCGAGCCGGGCATCACCGGCAGCCACCTCGGTGCTTGGCGTCTCGCGCTCCGTCACCGCCAGCTCGCCGGTATCCGGCGGCGCGACGTCGTCGCCCGACCCGTCCGGCGGCGGTGCCAATCCCTCGAGCGCCCGATCCAGTGCCTCGAGATCGGTGTCCGCGGGATCGTCGGCAGGCTGATCGAGCTCACGGTCGACGAGCGGTTCGAGACTCGCATTCCCGGCGGGCTCCGCTCCAGACGGTTGGTCCGGCGCAAGGTCGTCGAGCAGAATGGCGACCTTGGCTGAATCTGCCGCGGCCTTCGTGTCGCTCGCCGCCATCGCCGGCGTCGTTTCATCAGCGTCGACGCCCACAGCATCGCCGAGCGCCGCGACGAACCCGGCGGCCGACGCCGGCCGGAGGGCCGGATCGTCGGCGAGGGCGTTCCGGAAGGCCTGCTGCAGGCCAGCCGGGTCCGCCACATCGGCGGTCTCGACCTCGACGAGACGGGCCAGAACCTCATCGCCCGGTCCCGTCGCCCGCTTGCCGGTGAGCAACTCGTAGGCAATGGCGGCCACCGCGAACCGGTCGGCTTCAGGCCCCCAACGGCGTCCAGTAATCATCTCCGGCGCCGTATACGGACGTCGCACCGGCACGCGCAAGCCGACGTGCTCGAGCGCACTCGCGACCCCGAATCCGGTGGCGCGCGCATCATCGGGGGTGACGAACACGTCCCGCAAATGCATCGCGCCGTGCACGACGCCGCAGACATGTGCGGCGTCGACCGCGGCCGCCAGCTGCCGGACGAAGGTCAGCATTCGCTCCGGTTGTGCCGGTGCGTAGTGACGCATCGCCACGTCGAGCGACTCCGCCGTGACGTACTCCTGCGCCATGAACGGGACGCCGTCTTCAAGTCCCGCATTCATCGGCGCGACGATCGCCGGATGATCGAGGCCGACCTCGACGATCCGTCTCAGGGCGTCGGCGAACAGGTCGGCTTGTTCAGGCGTAAGGTCGATGGTGAAGGCTTTGACGGCAACCAGGCGGTCGCCCTCGGGGTCGTAGGCTCGAAACACGGGACCAAGAACGCCATCCCCGATCTGATGCATGACCCGATACGGTCCGAATGCACCAGGAGCGGAATACGAGCTGGCATCCTCGCGTGTCAGTGCTCGAAATCTCCCTACTTGCCAGCGGATGGTACCACGGATGGGCCGCAGGTTCAACGCGGGCGGCCAGGCAATTGGACGCGCCTTGACACGCCTGTAGCCGTTTGCGACAGTACCGTAAGAGTGTCCGCCGACGCGTCGTCGCCTGCCCCTCCCAGGGGCATCTCGATCGACTACCGCCAGCTTCCGTGGACGAGCCGCTTCGTGCGTGACTATTGTTACGCGTTCGAGCAACTCGACCGCTTCTTCGCGGGTTCGCCCCAGTCGTCTGCGAGTTGGACCGCGGCGTTGGTTGCGCGACGAGCGCGCCGGCCCGATGCGGCCGTGGCGCACGCAGTCTGGCATCAACTGGAGGCGCGCGATGCACCAGCGGCCGCCATCGCCAATGCCGAGCGCCTTCGCGACGAACGTACCGTCGCCGTCGTTACGGGGCAGCAGGCGGGTCTATTCGGCGGTCCGCTGTTTACCTTGCTCAAGGCGCTGACCACGATCAAATTGGCACGTCGACTGTCCGACGAGCACAACACCGCGGTTGTGCCACTGTTTTGGATCGACGCCGAGGATCACGACCTCGACGAGATTGCGACGTGTCAGGTGCTCGACGCCGATCTCACCCCAGTGCCGGTGACACTACCGATGACGGCGCCGGCGGGAACCGCCGCCGCCGTCATCGAGCTTGATGAGTCGGTCACGACCACCATCGCCCAGTTGGCGGACACGCTCGCGCCGACCGAGTTCACGGAGGAGACGCTGACGGCCCTCCGATCCGCGTACGCGCCCGGCGTCCGGATGGTCGAGGCGTTCGCGCGATGGATCGACCGTCTGCTTGGACCGCACGGCTTGATTGTGTACGACGCTTCCGATCCGACGACGAAGCCGCTCGTCCGATCGTTGTTCGCGCGCGAGATCAGCACCCCAGGCGAAACCGCGCGCTTTGCCGCCGCCGCCGGCAAAGCGCTGGAGACGAAGGGCTACCACGCGCAGGTCTCGCCGGCCGAAGACACCGTCGCGCTCTTCCGGCTCGACCGAACCCGACTACCGATTCGCACCGACGCCGCCGGGTTTCGCGTTGGTGAACGGACGCTCTCGGCGGATGCCGTCCTAGCCGAGCTGGACGGCCATCCCGAATCGTTTAGCCCCAATGTGCTGCTGCGTCCGATCACGCAAGACCTGTTGTTTCCTACGGTGGCGTATGTCGCCGGCCCGAATGAGCTCGCCTACCTCGGTCAGCTGAAGCAGGTCTATGCCGCCTTCGACGTCCCCATGCCGGTGATCTATCTGCGCGCGAGCGTGACGGTGGTCGATGCCGCGACCGTAAAGTTCCTCACGCGATACGACATCGATTTCGCCCGATTACAGCCGCAGGATGACGCGGCGCTCAATGCCCTCTTGTCGGCGCAGCTTCCCGCCGAGGTCGACGAAGCCGTGACCGCGGCCGAGCGGAGCGTGGCGGAACGGCTCGAGGCGCTGGAGTCGGCCGTGCCGGTGATCGATCCGACGCTGAGGGGCGCTGTCGGATCGACCCGCGGGCGGATGGAACGCGACCTGCGGAACCTGCGCGGGAAGATCATTCAGGCCGCCAAGCGTCGGGACGAGACGCTGCGCCGCCAATTCACCCGCGCGCGGGCCCAGAGTTTTCCGGGTGGCGAACCGCAGGAACGAAGCCTCGGTACCGTGTATTTCCTCAACCGTTACGGTTTGGCCTTCGTTGATCGTCTGCTCGACGACCTCGTGATCGACCTTGGCCGGCACTGGCTGATGACCGTCTGAATCCCTCCACCGGATATACTGAAGCAAGCTGAAGTAGGCCACTCACTTGCACCACGTCTCTAGGATCTTCGTCCTACTCTTCTCCCTTGGCCTTGGCACCTGCGCGCCCGACATTCCGGCCGACGGTGTGTCGACCCACACCGACACTGACGAGGGCGAGGCCGCAACGGTCCCGTCCGACGCGCCGCCCCTTGCGGAGGTTGTCCCCGTTCCGGCGAAGCTTCCGGCGGTCGTCGCTCGGATCAACGGCTCGGACCTGACGCGGGATGAGCTCGAACGGGCCATTCGCGCGGCCGAGACACAGGCAGGGCAGGTGGTGCCGCCGCAGTTCCGGGACCAAGTGTATCGCCGGGTGCTCGACCGCCTTATCGATTTCCATCTGCTGCTCCAAGAGTCGCGGACACGCGAGATGGTCGTCGACGACGCCGAGGTCGACGCGGAAATTGCCCGGATCCGAGACGGCTATCCTACCGTCGAAGCGTTCGAGCAGCAGCTTCGGGACTGGAATTCCTCCGTCGACGCCCTCGGAGAGGAAACGCGGAAAGATCTCCTGATCGCCAAGACGGTCGAGACCGAGCTGGTTTCCACGGTCGCACTCGAGGATGAAGCGATCCGCGCCTTCTACCACCAGCATCCGGGTCAATTCACCGGAACCGAGGCGATGCAGGCGAGCCACATTCTGGTGGGCACCTCGTCGAATGCCGACTCGGCGGCGCGAGATCAGGCACGTGGCGCGGCGGCCGCGCTGCGGGAACGGGCGACGGCCACCGGCGCAGACTTCGCGGCGCTCGCACGCGAACATTCGACCGACGAAGGCACCGCGGCCAACGGAGGCGACCTTGGGCTCATCGAGCGCGGCCAAACCGTGCCGCCGTTCGAGGCCGCGCTGTTCGCGCTCGAGCCGGGCGAGATCAGCGACGTCGTCGAGTCGCCGTTCGGGTATCACGTCATCCAAGCGGGAGAGCGCCAGGAAGGCGGGCTTGTCCCGTTCGAGCAAGCCAGCCAGCAAATCCGGGGCATACTGGTGCAACAAGAGCGTCAACTGCTGATGAGCGCCTTTCTCGCCAGGTTGCGCGAAGCCGGGGACGTGGAGATACTCTTCTAAGAGTAGGCGTGGGCTCCTAAGGACGGTATGAACGAAGAAGTCTTTCGAGCGGTGTACGAGGTCCTCGAACGAAGCGAATCGGCCGCGCTCGTGACGATCATCGCGACCGAAGGCTCGACGCCTCAGCGCGTCGGCGCCAAGATGCTGGTCTATGCCGACGGCCGCACGGTCGGGACCATTGGCGGCGGCTGCTATGAGAATGACGCGTTTGGGAAGGCGCGCCGGTCGCTCGACACCCGGAAGCCGCTCGTCGTGAAGTACGAGCTTGCCGACGACTTCGCCGAGGAGTCCGGACTGATTTGCGGAGGCCAAATGGAGGTCTACATCGAGCCGCTCGAGTCGTCACCGCACCTGTACCTGGTGGGCGCCGGTCACGTGTCGTATCACCTGGGACGTTTGGCAGCGACAGTCGGCTTCCGTGTGCACGTGATCGACGACCGGGAGAAGTTCTCGAACGCGGAGCGCTTTCCGGACGCGATCGAGGTCGCCGTTGACAACATTCCGGAATGGCTCGACAAGACCGAGATCCCGGCCCAGGCGTATGCCGTCATCCTGACTCGAGGACACCGGTACGACTTGGATGCGCTGCGAGCCTTGGCCACGCGCGATCTCCGCTATCTCGGATTGATCGGGAGCAAGGCGAAGGTCGCGCGTCTTCATGACGCGCTTCGAGACGAAGGGATGCGCGTGGAGCATCCCGAACGGTTGCACGCGCCGGTTGGCCTGGACATCGGTGCAATCAGTCCGGAGGAAATCGCGGTCAGCATCCTCGCCGAGCTGATCGCCGTGAAATACGGCAAGCTCGACAGTGCCGGGGCTACACCCAGCGGCGAGGTGAAAGCGCTCCGGTGGGTACCGTCGGCGCGCGAGCCGGCAGCCGTTGCGACCGACCGCTAGTAAATCGCATGACACCTCGCGCGGGTTCCCGACATCGTGCTGGCGACGCGCTTCCGGAGCGCTCGAGTCAAATTCTGGCGACGCTGATCCGGCAGTACATCGACCGTGGTGAGCCAGTCTCGTCGCTATGGATGGCGCAACATGGCGGGGTCGGACTCTCCTCCGCGACCGTCCGCACCATCATGGTCGAGCTTGAGCAAGCGGGGTGCGTCTACCAGCCCCACACCTCGGCCGGCCGGGTGCCGACGGACCGAGGCTATCGATATTTCGTCGATCGGCTGCTACGCACGCGTCGGAACACCGGTGCTTCGCCTGACGTTGAGGCCCGTCTGCGGCAGGCCGGGACCGTACGCGACGTGCTGTCCAACGTGTCGCATGAGCTCTCGGTCGCCTCCCACCATCTCGCGTTCGCGTGTATGCCGGGCGTGGGGTCGGACACGTTCAAGCGGATCGAGTTCGTGCCGCTCGACGACACCAAGGTCCTGGTCGTCGTCACGACCGAGAGTGGAGAGGTGGCCCAAAAGGCGGTCGACGTCAACGAGCGAAGCGACCACACGACGCTGACGCAGGGGGCGAACTATCTGAACGACGAATTCTCCGGCCTCCCGTTGTGGGACGTCCGCGCCGCCATCATCGAGCAACTGCGGCAGGACCAGATGCTCTATGACCAGCTGCGCTCACGGGCGTTGCGACTGGCCAGCTCAACGCTCGAGGACATGGTGCCGACCAATCACCTCTTCGTCGAAGGGGCCGGCTTCCTCGCCGAAGAAGTCTCCGATGGTGAGGACCGTGTGCCGTTGGGGATTCTTCGAACGCTGCTCGCGATGATCGAGCGCAAGGATCTCCTTGTGCGTCTCCTCAACGAGTACTTCGACGGTCCCGGCATGACCGTGGTTATCGGGACGGAGAATTCGTCACCGGAGATGCAGGCGTTCAGCCTCGTCACATCGACCTACTTTGACGGCGAGCGCACGGGGAGCATCGGCATCATTGGACCGAGACGTATGCGGTACTCCCGCGCCATCTCAGCCGTGGATCAGGTGTCTCGCGCCGTGAGCCGCGTGCTCGTCGCTCAAGCGACCTCGTCGGACCATGACAGACGACGCGAAACTGGCACCGCCTGACGAAAACGGTCGCGAAGCGCCCACGCCCCCTGCCGATGCGTCCGACACCACGGTCGATCCGGCCGCGGAGCGTGACGAGTATCGCGACCTCTTACTCCGGAAGACCGCCGAGTTCGACAACTACCGCAAGCGGACCGACCGAGAGAGCGCGGAACAGGTGCAGGCGGCGGCGGCTGACTTGATCAAGGACGTCTTGCCTCTGGTCGATGATTTCGAGCGCGCGCTGACCGGGCCGACCGAGGGTGATCAGGCGGCCGCGTATCACACGGGGGTCGAACTCATCTACCGCCAGCTGCTCGAGTTGCTCCGCAAACGCGGCGTCACCCCGATCGAGACCGCTGGTGCGCAGTTCGATCCGCACTTCCATCAGGCCGTCTTTCACGAGGTCAGTGACGCGCACGCGGAGGGTGAAATCATCGACGAGCTGCGGCGCGGCTACATGCTCGGCACGCGACTCTTACGGCCGGCGATGGTGAGAGTGGCCAAGGCGTGAGTAAACGTGACTACTACGACGTGCTCGGCGTCTCACGCGATGTCGACGACCAAGAGCTGAAGAGCACGTACCGTAAGCTCGCACTCAAGTATCACCCGGACCGCAATCCGGGTGACAAGACAGCCGAAGAACGCTTCAAGGAAGCCGCCGAGGCGTACGCCGTGCTGGCCGATGCGGACAAACGGGCCCGCTACAACCAGTTCGGACATGCCGGTGTCAGCGGCGCCGGGGCGTCGCAGGGATTCGATCCGAGCATCTTCGCCGACTTCAACGACATCGTTGGCGGTCTCGGCGACATGTTCGGCTTCGGCGGCGGTCGGCGCCGGGGCGGTCCGACGCGGGGCACCGATCTGCGCTACGACCTGGACATCTCGCTCGAAGACGCGGCGGCGGGCACCGAGGCCACGCTCCAGATCCCACGGGAGGAGTCCTGTGACGCATGCGGGGGGTCGGGCGCGGCCC
The DNA here is from genome assembly GCA_963662965.1 of Vicinamibacterales bacterium. Lineage (GTDB taxonomy): Bacteria > Acidobacteriota > Vicinamibacteria > Vicinamibacterales > UBA8438 > DTWD01. Next base: position 5,153,155 of record OY759970.1, read on the forward strand.
GCGGCTCCGCGCCCCAGACATGTCCCCAGTGCGAAGGTCGCGGCCAGGTCCGCTACCAGCAGGGATTCTTCACGGTCGCTCGCACCTGTGGTCAATGCCGCGGCGCCGGCAAGGTGATCACCAATCCGTGCGACACCTGCGGTGGCCATGGTCGCGTCGCACGGCAGCGGAAGTTGACCGTCAAGGTGCCGGCCGGGGTCGACACCGGCCAGCGTTTGCGTCTACAGAGCGAGGGAGAGCACGGTCCACGTGGCGGCCCAGCCGGCGATCTGTACGTCGTGCTCCACGTGCAAAACCACCCGGTCTTCCATCGTGACGGCAGTGATCTCCTCTGCGTCATCCCGGTCACGTATCCGACGCTCGTCCTCGGGGGCACGATCACCGTCCCGACGCTCGGCGACGACGAAACGCTCCACATCCCGAAGGGCACGTCGTCGGACACGCGATTCCGACTTCGCCACAAGGGACTGCCCCACGTGACCGGTCGCGGGTGTGGCGACCTGTTCGTCGACGTCAAAGTCGCCGTCCCCACATCGGTCTCGCAGGAGCAGAAATCGCTCATCGAAGAGCTCGACAAGACGATGCCGCAACGCGCCTTCGAACCGAACGTTCGGCCAGACGACACTGAAGCCGACACGCGTCCATTCTTTGAGCGGGTGAAGGACATTTTTGGGTGACGAGCCTCTGACACGAGACACTCACGCCCGCGGCACGCGACCCCGGCGCCCCGCGCTGGAGGTGCACCTCCCAGCCGCGCCACGCTCGCTTTGGCCACGTCTCGACGCGCTTCTCGACGATTACGCCCCGTTTGCGATCGAGGACATCGAGACCGACGCATCCCCGCCGCGCACGCGGCGCGTCTATTTCTTCTCCCCGACCGCACGCGACAACGCGTCGCGCGCCATCGCTCGCGAGCTCGGCCCCGAGGGCGTGCGCGCCGCTCCCACTGAGGTGCCGGACGACGGCTGGGCCGAGCGCGCGCAGCGCCGCCTGCGTGCCGTGCAGATCGACGACGTGATCGTGGCGCCGCCGTGGGACCGGCCCTCACCTGGCCAGACCGCCGCGCACATCGTAGAGATCGAACCGTCGATGGGATTCGGTACGGGACATCACGCCTCGACGAGGCTCGCCGTGCGCGCCCTGCTGCAACACCGGACCGAGGTCGGCCGGAGCCGCCACCTGCTCGACATCGGAACTGGGTCGGGGATCCTCGCCATCACGGCCGCCACGCTCGGCGCATCGTCGATTACGGCGATAGACCGCGACGCGGATGCCTTGACGAACGCCCGCCGTAACATCGCACGCAACGGCGTGGGACGGAGCGTGAGGCTCGTGCTGGCGGACGTGGCGGACTTGACCGACCGGACCCATCGCGGAGCGTGCGACGTCTCCGCCGCCGACGTCGTGCTCGCCAACTTGACCGGTGCGGGGTTCGAGCGACACCATCAGGCAATCGCGCGACTCGTGAAACCCTCGGGCCTGCTCATCGCGAGCGGGATCATGCAAGCCGAAGCATCGATCGTGCGGACCTCGCTGCGGCCGGTGCTCGCTGACGAGGCGCGGCTCGACGAGGACGAATGGGTTGCGTTCGTGTTTCGTCGCCCGCGCCACACGCCAGAGACGATCGGCTAGGAGCCCGTGGTGAAAGTCCCGCTACATTCGACCGACGATGCATCGCCGGTCTCGGTGCGACGCGCGACTTTCACCACGGGCTCCTGAGGCCACTGAATGTCGGTCCACCGCTTCTACCTGCCCGATCTGTCAGCAGCGGTCGACGAGGTGCGCTTTCCCGACGACGAGGCGCGGCATCTCTTCCGCGTCTTACGATTGCCGGCCGGCGCCCACGTCCGCGTATTCGATGGCCAGGGGCACGAGCGCGAAGCCACGGTCGCCCGCGCCGAGACGCGATATGTCACGGTCCGACTGAGAACCCCGGTGCCGACGCGGGCGGAATCGCATGTACCGGTCACGCTCGCCGTCGCGATGCTGAACGGGCGCAAGCTCGATGCCGTCGTGCGCGACGCCACGATGCTCGGGGTGTCGGTGGTCGCCCCGCTCCGGACCGCCCACCGCCGCGGTGGCGGAACACCCCACGATGACTTTCGGCTCGTCGACCGCTGGCGTCACATCGCCGTCTCGTCCACGAAACAGTGCGGTCGCGCCGTCGTTCCGGCGATCGACGCGCCCGTCGCGTTCTCACGATTCGTTGAGGCGATCGACGCCACCGAGCGGCCGGCTTCACGCTCGTCACGCTCGGCGCGCGAACCTTGCGCGCAGACGCGGTCCCCACTGTGGCGCTGTCGGTCCTGCGGTTCCTCTGGAGTGAGCTCTAAATAAACTGGGGGAATAATCGCCCTCAAGCACACGCGGCGTCTCAGGCGCTTCCCCCAGACCCCCGCGCTCGCTCTCTCGTGGGGAACCCGAAAGCCCTACTCCGTTCGCGCGCGCGCGTAACTCAGCCCCGGCGCCGTCTGATGATGCCGCTATACTGGCCGCACTCGCATGCTGTTTCGAGGACAGACGCTTGGAAAGTACAAGATCCTCTCGCCACTTGGCAGTGGAGGTTTCGGTGCCGTCTACCTCGCGAAGGACACCTGGATCGACAAGGACGTGGCGATCAAGGTTCCACACAAGCAAAACCTGAACTTTAGCGAGCTGCTTCGAGAGCCGCGACTGCTCGCGTCGCTCGACCACCCGAATATCGTCTCGATCACGACCGCCGAAAAAGAGGACAACGTGTTCTTTATCGTGATGGAGTACGTCGACGGCGACACTCTCGAGGACGTCATCGCCCACGGCGGGGCGCTCGACACCGCACGCGTCGTCGACTACACGACGCAGATCGGCCGCGCCGTTGACCATGCCCATCGGCAGGGCATCATCCATCGCGATCTACGCCCGCCAAACGTCCTGGTCTCCGGTGCGGGCGTCCTCAAGGTCGCCGACTTTGGCACGTCGCGTTTTCTCGAGATCGCGGCGCACGGAACGACGGTTATTGGCAGCCCACCGTACATGGCACCCGAGCAGTTCGAAGGCAAGGCGGTGTTTGCGTCCGACATCTATTCGCTCGGCATCACGATGTATCAGATGCTGACTGGCGCGCTTCCTTACGACACACCGGCGCTGAGCGATCTCGACAAGCTGAGGCGCGGCGAGCTCGTTCGCCCGCCTCGCCTCCGGAATCCGGATGTGCCAAAACCGATGAACGACATCGTCATGAAGGCGCTGGCGCCGCAGCTATCGACGCGTTACCAGCGCGCCTCCGAGCTCATCGCCGACCTCGACCACGCCTACGGCACGCCGGCCCGCGCCGCATCGGTGATGGCTCGCGAGACCGATGCTTCCGCCGCGGAGGATCACGACCTACAGGTCGATGCCGTTCAGCGAAGGCTACGGACCCCCACGCCGTCGTCCGGCCGGTTCTGCTGGCAGTGCCACAAACCGCTGCACGCGAGAAGCGATCGCTGCCCCTTTTGCGGCGAGGGGCAGTAAGCAGTAATTGGACGGGGCCTGCGGCCCCGAACCCAGCCGGCGGCACTCGTGGGGGCCCTGTGCCCCACTCCGTGCCGCCGGGGCGCGCCGTGCGCGCCCTGATCATACCGGGCAAGATCTGGCTGCTCGCCACTACGCGAGCGAACGGAGTGGGGCGTCGGGACCGCGCGGCGACGGTCGAGCCTATCTCGGAAGAAACCGTCTGCCTTCGACCAGACGACGCCTCCCGTTCCTCCGAGTGCCGGATACTCCTCGAGGCGAGCCGGTCATGGACTGGACTCCTCCCGGTCCTTTGTTGCGGCATCATGGCCGTGGCAAGCGGACCGGAAACCACAAACTGGAGAGGAGACCATCATGCATCCTACGACCGTCGCGGTTGATCTCGCAAAGAGTGTCTTCGAAGTCGCTGTCGCCGACCGGCGGGGGTGCCTCCAGGCCCATCATCGCTTCACGCGCCGCCAGTTCGAACGGTTCTGCCGCACGCAGGCGGCCAGTCACGTCGTCATGGACGCGTGTGGCATGGCGCATCACTGGGGACGGGTCGCGCGCCGCTGCGGGTATCAGGTGTCGCTGCTGCCGGCGCAGTATGTGCGCCCCTACGTACGGCGGCAGAAGACGGGTCGCACCGACGTCGAGGCGTTAGTGGAGGCGGCCCGCAGCGGGACGGTGGTGCCGGGGGCGGCGAAGCGTCCTGAGCAGCAAGCGCTCGTCGCGTTACACCGCGCGTGCGGCAGCAGTGGATGACGACCCGCACCACTGCCGTCCGGGGCCTGCTGCGCGAACACGGCGTCACGCTGTCCCTGGGGGCGCGGACCGTCCTGACGCAGCTCCCGCGGCTGCTCGAAGACGCGGAGCTTCCGCTGCCGGTCCACCTGCGCACCGCCCTGGGACTCGTCGACGCGGAGCTCCGCGAGCGCGAAACCCGCATTCAGACGGTGGAACAACAGCTCACGACCTTTGCGGCCCACGACGCGGGAACGCAGCGGTTGCTTCCGAGGTGCCGGGGGTCGGGCTCTTGACCGCCACCGCGCTCGTGGCGAGCGTCGGGCACATCCACGCGTTCCGGCGGGGCCGGCAGTTTGCGAGCTGGCTGGGGCTCACGCCCCGGGAACACTCCAGTGGCACCCGGCGGCGCCGGGGCGCGATCACCAAACAGGGCCACCGGTATCTACGCTCCCTCCTGACGCACGGGGCGCGCAGCGTGGTGCTCGCCGGCCACCGCCGGCAGCGCACCGGCACCGCGTGCACACCCCTCCACCAGGGGGCCGTCACCATGGACCCCGTCCGCTTCGAGTAGCTACGTGAGAAACATGTGATGACCCCACAGGTCGGACCGACATCGGACGCGACCGATTCAGACACTGGGTACCCCTGTCAGCCCGTGCCGGTCTCTGGTCCCCGATGTAGCGCCTTGTCCATCGTGGCCCGGAACCGCAGTGGTGCCACACCAGAGGCCGGATATCTTGCTGCACCCAAGCTGGTGGCTGTTCCGCCGTCGCTCTCTTGCCCCCAGGAGGAGTCCATATATTTCTGAGGGATGTGCGCGACCGGCGGCTGAGTCCGGTCGCAGCGCTTGCCAAGGCCGAGCGTGCTTCGTAGACTGAAGTTGCGCGTAACTTATTCACTACACACGATTTCACACGTTATGAGCTTCGGAACCGGCCAGATCTGGATGAACGGTTCGTTGGTCGACTGGGCCGACGCAAAGATCCATATCGCGTCACACGTCATCCATTACGGGAGCGGTGTGTTCGAAGGGGCCCGATGCTACGACACCGACAAGGGCGCCGCGGTCTTCCGACTCGACGCGCACATCCGACGGTTGTTCGACTCGGCCAAGATCTATCGGATGGATTACGCACTCGGACAGGACGAGTTCCAGGCCGCGGTCCTCGACACGATCCGCGCAAATCAGTACCGCTCGTGCTACATCCGTCCCCTTCTGTATCGCGGATACGACTCGCTCGGCGTCGATCCGTTCAGCTGTCCGGTCGAAGCGACGATCATCGTGTTTCACTGGGGGGCGTATCTCGGAGAGGACTCTCTGGAGCAGGGTGTCGACGTTCAAATCAGCTCGTGGGGACGCGGCGCACCAAACCGCTTCCCGTCGGTGTCGAAGTCGACCGCCAACTACGCGAATTCGCAGCTCATCAAGATGGAAGCGATGCTGAACGGGTATAGCGAGGGCATCGCCCTCGACCCGCGCGGGTTCGTCAGCGAGGGAAGCGGCCAAAACATCTTCGTCGTACGTGACAACGTCATCACGACGCCGCCGCTCGCCGACTCCATCTTGCTCGGTATCACCCGCGACGTCGTCATTACGCTCGCGAGGGAGCTTGGGTTCACGGTGCAGGAGGCCACGGTGCCCCGTGAAACGCTCTACATCGCGGATGAAGTATTCTTCACCGGCACCGCGGCCGAGATCTCGCCGATTCGATCCATCGACAAGATCACCATCGGCAGTGGGACCCGTGGCCCGGTGACCGAAGCGATCCAGCATCGCTTCTTCGACATCATCAACGGACGTCTGCCGGATACACACGGCTGGCTGACGTTTGTCTACGACGACGACGCGGCAGCCACGCTAACTGCCTCGACGGCCGCGAAGAGCAACTAGTCGACCGGGGCGCCGCCACGGCCATTTCGAACGACACCTGCCATGGATTTGAACGAGCTGTTGACCGTTGCCACAAAGCAAGGGGCGTCGGACGTTCACATCAAGACCGGCACCCCGGCCATGATGCGGGTGAGCGGCCGGCTTGTCCCTATCGGCGATGAGGCGCGGTTAACGCACGAGCAAACCGAGCAGATGGCGTCGCTGATGCTGCTGCCGGAGCTGCGCGAGGCGCTCGAACGGAACTACGATGTCGACCTCACCTGCAGCATCCCCGGGGTCGGGCGCTTCAGATGCAACGTCTTTAAGCAACGGGGCACTGTCGGGTTGGCCTTGCGCATCATTCCGATGAAGGTGCTCTCGCTCGACGAGCTCGAGCTTCCCGCGATCCTCAAGAGCGTCGCCTCCGAAGAGCGGGGGCTGGTGCTCGTGACCGGCACGACCGGCAGCGGCAAAAGCACCACCTTGGCCGGGATGATCGACCACATCAACTCGACGAAGCAATTACACGTCATGACCGTCGAGGACCCGATCGAGCACCTGCACCGGGACGGCCAATCGATCGTCAATCAGCGCGAAGTCGCGGTCGACACACCGTCCTTCGCGCATGCACTTCGCGCCGCGCTCCGCCAAGACCCTGACATCATCCTAGTCGGTGAGATGCGGGACCTCGAAACGGTCGAGACCGGCTTGCTCGCCGCCGAGACCGGCCACCTGGTGCTCTCGACGCTGCACACCCTCGACGCCACCGAAACCATCAACCGCATTATCGCGGTGTTTCCCCCGCATCAGCAGCGTCAAGTGCGCTTGCAGTTGGCGAGCGTGCTCAAGGCCGTCATCTCGCAGCGCCTGATCCCTCGCGCGGATGGCGACGGACGATGCGCGGCGCTCGAGATCATGATCTCGACGCCGTTCATCCGTGATTGCATCGTCGACAAGGAGAGACCTATCAGATCCAAGGCGCGATCGCGCAGGGCACCTCCCAATACGGCATGCAGACGTTCGACCAGGCGATCTTTGCGCTGTACGAGAGCAAGCGGATTACGCTCGACGAACCCATACGTTGGGTCTCGAACGTCAACGAGTTCACGCTCCGAGTGCAAGGGATCGGCAGCACGTCAGACATGACGCGCGACCAAATGGCGCAATCCGATACCGGCACCGGCGGCGCGCCGGATGTCGAGCGTTTTGGGGTGTAGGAGCGTCCCTGGCCTCGAATCCGTACGCCGCAGGCCTGGCGCTGCTCGCCAGGCGCGAACTGTCGACGGCCCAGCTGCGTGACCGTCTTCTCGGTAAGGAGTTCGATCCAGAACCGGTGGAGCGAGCGATCCGACGCCTTCGACGGGAGGGGGCGCTCGACGATCGGCGGACCGCCAGCGTCTACGCGCGGCGCGCGACGCTTGTCAAGCATCGCGGACCTCGACGAGCCGTGCGCGAAATCGAAGCGACCGGCATCGCACCCACCGTCGCTCGCTCGGCGGTCTCCGAGGTCTACGCGGAGGTCGAGGTCGACACGATCATCCAACGCGCCTTGAGCCGGCGACTGAGGGGGCGTGTCCAGGATCGCGCTCAGTTCCGTCGGCTCTACCAGTACCTGGTACGGCAGGGGTTTGACGGCAGCATGGCCATCGCCGTACTTCGGACGCGCTCGACCGCCGACGCCGGGCCGGACGACTGACAGCGCGCTATGCAAGAATGACGACGATGACATCGGCGGACATCCGGCAAAGCTTCCTCGACTATTTCCGGGAACGGGGTCACCGCATCGTGCCGAGCGCGTCGCTCGTCCCGACGAACGACCCGACGTTGCTCTTCACCAATGCCGGGATGAATCAGTTCAAGGAACTCTTCCTCGGAACGGAACGTCGTGACTACCGACGTGCGACCACCGCGCAGAAGTGCATGCGCGTGAGCGGCAAGCACAACGACCTCGACAATGTCGGGCCGTCATTGCGGCACCACACGTTCTTCGAGATGCTCGGCAACTTCTCGTTCGGCGACTACTTCAAGAGCGACGCGATCCCGTTCGCGTGGGAGCTACTCACCGACGTCTGGCGTCTTGCGCCAGAGCGGCTGTATGCCACTGTCTTCCAGGGTGAGGACGGTGTGCCGCGCGACGATGAGGCGTACGGGCTATGGCAGAAACTCCTCCCCGACGCGCGCATTGCAGAAATGGGGGCCGCTGAGAACTTCTGGGCCATGGGCGACACCGGTCCGTGCGGCCGTTGCTCGGAGGTGCACTACCACCGCGGTGACCATCTCCCCTGCCCGGCGCCGACGTGCCTCGGCATCGACTGCAGCTGCGACCGCTACGTCGAAATCTGGAACAACGTGTTCATGGAGTTCGACCGGCAGCCCGATGGCACGCTCTCGCCGCTGCCCGCGCCGTCAATCGACACCGGGATGGGACTTGAGCGCATCGTGGCGGTACTGCAGGACACGCTTTCGAACTACGACACCGACCTGTTCACGCCGCTGCTAGGGGCGATCGGAGAGCGAGCCGGCACTCCTTACGGCGCACGCTCCGGGAGGGAAACCGACGATTCGACCGATGTTTCCATCAGGGTCATCGCCGACCATTTGCGAGCCATGACGTTCTTGATCGGCGACGGCGTCGTCCCGTCGAACGAGTGGCGAGGGTACGTGCTCCGCAAGATCATGCGCCGGGCGATGCGACACGGCAAGAAGCTTGGCCTGCGCGACCCGTTCCTGCACAGCCTCGTCGATGTCGTGGTGTCAGAGATGGCGAGCGCCTATCCAGAGCTGGAGTCGAACAAGGCATCCATTGTCCGCACCGTGCGTCGCGAGGAGGAGCAGTTCGACAAGGTCCTCACCGATGGACTCCCCCGACTCGAGGCAGCGCTGGGAGCGGCGGAGCGCGGGCCCCGGGTCCTGCCGGGCGAAGAGGCGTTCCGCCTGTACGACACGTTCGGACTCCCGCTCGATTTCATTGAGGATTTCGCCGACACACGACAGGTGCAGGTCGACCGGACCGGCTTCGACGCGGCGATGGAGGCGCAGCGGTCACGGGCCCGCGCGAGTAGCCGGTTCACCGCCGATGAGACGACCGCCTTCGCGCCGCGGGACAGCGACGACCCGGCCGCGATGACCGAGACGTTCGTTGGCTATGACGACACCGCAAGCGTGAGCACCGTCGCGTTTCTCTTCCGGACCGACGGAACTGGCACCGAGACGCTTGGCGCGGGAGAGGACGGCTTTGCCGTCCTCTCCCCGACTCCGTTCTACCTCGAATCCGGGGGTCAGGTCTCCGACGAAGGTCGTCTCACCACCGAGGGCGTCAGCGCCAGCGTACGGGACGTCGTGCGACCAATGCCGACGTGGCCGCGGATGCACGTCCTCACGGTGAACGAGGGCACGCTCCAGGTCGGGGCCACCGTCACCGCGGAGGTCGTCATCGAGCGACGCGACGCGATTCGCCGCAATCACACCGCCACACACCTCCTCCACGCGGCACTGCGCGACGTCGTCGGCACGCACGTCAAGCAGGCGGGATCACTCGTCGCGCCCGACCGACTGCGATTCGATATCTCTCACTACGAACCGCTTGCGCCCAGCCAGATTGCCGACGTCGAGCGCATCGTGAACAACCGCATCATTGACAACCAGACGGTCGACACCCAAGAGCGGTCGACCGAGGATGCGATCGCGGACGGCGCCATGGCGTTGTTCGGCGAGAAATATGGCGACCGCGTGCGTGTCGTCTCAGTGCCAGGATTTTCGGTAGAGCTCTGCGGCGGCACCCACTGCCGCGCGACCGGAGACATCGGGCCGTTCGTCGTGACGCACGAAGGGGGCGTCGCCGCCGGGGTCCGCCGACTCGAGGCGGTCACGGGAGATACGGCCGTGCAACTCCTGCAGGAACGTCGCGCGACGCTTGATGCCTTGCTCCATGCGCTCGGCACGACGGCTGCCGATGCGCTGCCCGCCGTCAGGAAGCTGCAAGCGGAGACCAAACGTTTGAGCCGCGATGTCGAGCAACTGAAGGTGAAAGCCGCAATGAATGCCGAGCACGGGTCCGCGACCGCCACTGGTGACCTCGCCGGTGATGTCGCCGAGATCAACGGTGTGAAGCTCGCGGTACGGCGCGTCTCGGGCCTCGAGCCGGGAGCACTCCGCGCACTCGCCGATTCGCTGCGGGACCGCCTCGGTAGCGGCGTCGTGGTCCTCGCGGCGGACACCGCCGGCAAGGCCGCACTCGTGGTGACGGTGACGCGTGACCTGACGGACCGGATTCACGCCGGCGACCTGGTGAAAGCCCTCGCGCCGATTGTCGGCGGCCGGGGCGGCGGCCGCGCTGATTTTGCGCAGGCCGGTGGTCGTCAAGTCGAGCGCATCGATGAGGTCGTCCCTGAGAGCCGGGCGGCGGTCGAGGAAATGCTCAGGCTTAGACGGGGCTGATTCGGGCGCCTGTGCCATTCTGTAAAGCTGGCGTCCCGCACGCCCGATACGCCAGTACACGCTACACTGGGAATCTGATGGGACTGCGCCAACGCCTGCTCGCTGGAATCGTCGCCGCCGGTTTCATGGCGGTGGCCACAGCGGTAGACGCGCAGATCTACTCGTGGCGCGACGGCAACGGGAGGCTCGTGCTGTCGGACCGACCGCCGGTCGATGGCACGGAGACGATGGCCTTCTCCGGCTCATCGAATATCCGGACGACGCGGCCGCTCGCCCGGATGACTTGGGCCGGCACGTATGACGCCGTCATCGATCGATATACCGCCCGCGAGGGGGGGGTGCGGCCCGATCTCGTCCGTGCCGTGATTCAGGTCGAGTCCGGCTTCAATCCCAACGCGCGCTCCCACGTCTGAGCGATGGGCCTGATGCAACTGATGCCCGACACTGCTGCGGAGCTCGGCGTGGTGAACGCCTACGACCCTGAGCAGAACATCCGCGGAGGGGTACACTATCTTCGGCAGCTCCTGACCACGTACGACGGCAACGAGGAGCTCGCTCTGGCCGCTTACAATGCCGGCTCCGGCACCGTCGAGCGCTACGGCAACCAAGTTCCGCCGTGCCCGGAAACGCAGGATTACGTCGAGCGTGTCCGCGCCTCGACTGCTCTGGACGGTGAGACGCGGACCCCCGCACTCTCCTCTGGCACCACGATCTTCAAGGTGTACAAGACCGTGCGAGGGCGTCGCATCGCCGTGTACACGAACGTCATGCCGCCGTCGGGCGAATACGAGATCGCCAGCCGGCCGCGGCGCTAAGAGCCTGACGCGACCGTGGGCACATCGCCTCCGGCCCACTCTGTGCGGCTCGACGTCTGGCTCGACGTGGCCTGCTTGTTCAGGACGCGCTCTGAGGCGCAGCGCGCCGTGAAAGGAGGCAAGGTCGACATCAACGGCCGTCGGGCGAAGCCACACCGCGAGGTCCACACTGGCGACGAGGTGCGCATCACGCGGTCGAACGGGGTCAAGCAGGTCGTGGCGATCGTTGGTCTCGCTGAGCGCCACCTCCCCAGGGCCGACGCGCGCACGCTGTATGAAGACCGAACGCCGCCCCCTACTGCAGAAGAAGCGGAGTTTCGCGCGCTGATGCGACACGCCGGGCACACCGCCCACACCGCCGCCCCGCCGGACAAGCGTCAGCGTCGTCAGCTCCGCCGGCTGAAAGGACGCGGTTAGGGCGCTGCTGCGAGGGAGTCTGGGGGAAGCGCCAGAGACGCAGCGGCATGATCGAGGGCGATATTCCCCCAGTGTAATCAATGGGCCCGGCTATAATGGTGCCATGCGGAGCTTGATCCTCAGCCTGAGTCTCGTCGTCGTCCTCGCAAGTGCCGGCGTCGGGTTCCTGGCGCACAGCGCGCACGCCCAGGGCCAACCGACGATCGAGGTCTACAAAACCCCTACCTGAGGCTGCTGCATGAAGTGGGTGGTTCACCTGCAAGAGCACGGCTTCGAAGTCACCGTGACGGATGTCCCGAGCGTCGTCCCCATCAAGCAGCGCGCGGGCCTGAGCCCGCAGCTATCGTCCTGCCATACGGCGCTCGTCGATGACTACGTCATCGAGGGGCACGTGCCGGCGTCAGAAGTCGAGCGCCTGCTCGCGGAGAGACCGGCCATTCGAGGTCTCGCGGTTCCGGGAATGCCAATCGGCTCGCCGGGGATGGAGGGACCGAATGCGCGCGGCTTCGACGTGTATGCTTTTGATCGCTGGGGCGGAAGCGAGGTCTACGCGACGCACGGGAAGTAGTCTCCTGCTAGACTGTAGGGTTAATGGCCAACCATAAATCGGCACTGAAGGCACATGCGAAGAGCCTACAGCGCCGCGAGCACAATCGGCAGCTCCGAAGCCGCATGAGGCACGCCTTGACGGCCGCCCGCGGCGCTATTGACGATGTCGCCGCGGGCGACTCCACCGGCGATGGCGATGCCGTGAAGGCTCGCGAGGCTATTCGGAGCACGGTGGCCCTCATCGACACGCTCGCGGGCAAGGGTGTGATCCACCAGAACGCCGCGGGGCGTCATAAGGCGCGGTTGTCGAAACGACTAGAAAAAGCGACCGCCGCCGCCTAAGGTTAGACTCAGACTGGGCTTACCGCCACGAACCCCGTCGCGCCGGCACTCGCCGAGACCCCTTCGCCCCACTCCGTGCCGGCGAGACGCACCGTGCGCGTCCTCGCCCGTGGCCAAGGAGTTTCCCCATGAACTCCTGGGCTGGCCGCGAGTTGCACGTGCGTGTCGCGGTAGGACCGGCTCGGGGCAGGTTCGGCACGGTATCGGCGAGCGAGCGGCCCAGCACTCGTCTCTCTCGGAATCCGCGTCGTCCTTAGACGGGGCCTGCGGCTCGGAACCCCGCCGCCTGCACTCGCGGGGACCCCTTCCCCACTCCGTGCTGGCGACGCGCGCCCTGATCGTACCTAGCGACACCTGACGGCTTCTCAGCACGCGAGCGAACGGAGTGAGGCATTCGGGGCCCCGCGAGAGAGCGAGCGAGGGCGTCTGGGGGAAGCGCGTGAGGTTGGGCGTGTCAGCCCAGCGCGATATTCCCCCAGTCTGAACAGGGACACGCGCCGTCTATGAACAGCTGTTGCTCGCCGCGTGAGGCGTTCCGCGTGCGGTCGAAGGTGAAGTTTCCCGACGGGCCGATCTGGCGTCCGGAGTGACGCCCCGGCCGTGGCTGCACGTTCGAACCTGCTCATCCGCCGACCGAACCGCGACACGAACGTGCAAAAACGCTCTAGGCTAGCCGCTACACAGCGTCACGACGAGCCGTTCGAGCAGCACCCTCGGTTCACCGGCTGATCGTTTCAAGGCGAGGTCTGTGCGAAACACGGCCTCAATGGCTGGGCCCACCCTGGCCCCAGCCAGCCGCGTGCGTGCGACCCACGCAAGCTGACCGAGCACCATATACGGCACCGCCCCGGCATCCAGCACGAGCGCCAGTTCGCGGAGAGCGTGAGCCGTCGATCCTCGCTCGATTGCTCGGGCCACCGCCCAGTCGTCGTGAGCCGCCGACGGGCCCGCCACTTCCCGCACATCGGCGACAGTGATCCGCGTCTGCCCAGCCGCGTACAGCAGCAGCCGATCGACTTCGCCTCGCAGCCGTGCGATGTCGGGCCCCACGATACCCGCGAGCAGCCGAACCGCGGCCGGTTCGGCCTCGACACCGGCGTTCTTCGTCTGCGCCCGTATCCAGCGCTGCGCGTCGGTGACGTCCTCCAACTCGCCGCACCGCACCACGGTGGCGCGCGACAGCAATCGCTTACTGATCCGTCGTCGCTCGTCGAGGCCTTCCGCCACGAGCACCAACGTGGCCGTCGAGGCGGGCTTACCAAGATAGGCCTCGAACGCCTCGAGGTCCCGCGTAGCCGCTTCACTCTCACGCTTTGGCTGCAAGAAACGCTCAGCCCGCAGCGTGATGACAATCCGGCGCGGCGCCATCATCGGCAGCGTCCGCACCGCGTCCAACACCGCAGAGAGCGCGACCTCGCCCCCGTAGAACCGTTCGACGTCGAACGGACGCAGCTCCTCCTCGATGGCCTCCTCGAACTCGTTCGCGAGCTCGCCTTTCTCATACTCGTCGGCGCCAAGGACGAGATACACGGGATCGAGCTGACCGGCGGTGATCTGCTTCCGAAGCGCGGCGGGGGTCAGCGCGCCCATGAGGAGTTAGAAGGCCTCGAGGATGGAGCTGACGACCGTGGTGGCAAAGTCGGTCGCGATCCGTTCTACGGCGTTGGACTGTTGCCCGAAAAACGATGACACGTTCTCGACGACGCCGCCGCCAGAGGCCACCTCGTATTCGTCACTGAAGATCAGCTGCGGGTTGTCCCAGACAATCTCGTCGGTGGTCAGGTCTCGGAATTCAATGGCGGCGGTCAGGGTAAAGATGTACCGAGACGCCTGCTGGTCGGCCGTGAAGCTCGCTGGCGTGATCGTGATGTCGTTGATCGTGCCGGTCAGCGTGGCGTCCGCACCGAGCGGGTTGGCCTGCACACGATAGGACCCGCGACCGATGAACGCGGAGCGTACCTCCTGCGTCAGCAGACGCTCGACCTCGAACACCGCGGTGTTGTTTTCGAAGATCGGAATGGCAATCGTCTCGATGTAGTCGGGCAGGAAGGTGCCACGACCGGCCAGCGTGTATCCGCACCCGGACATCGTGCTGCACAGAGCTGCGACGATCACGTAGCGACTCCACCGAGGATCTTGCGTTGCGTGCATACGGTCCTCCCTATCTCTACTTCACCACGATGCTGACCAGCTTCCGCGGGACGACCACGACGCGGGACACCCGCTTCCCCGTCGTGTGCGCCTGAACCTGCGGCTGTGACAGCGCCATCTTCCTGAGATCCTCGTCTGACGTGTCTGGCGCGATCGTGACGCGTGCCCGTACCTTCCCATTGACTTGGACCGGCAGCACGAGCTCCTCCGCGCGAGCCACCGCAGCATCGAATGTCGGCCAACCGGCCGCGTCCACCCCGTCCGCATGGCCCATCGACTCCCAGAGCTCTTCCGCCAGATGCGGCGTAAACGGCGACAACATTAGGACGAGCGCCTCGATCGCCTCGCACACGACCGCGAGCGAGGCTGGACCTGCCCCCGCCGCCGGCGCTTCCACGTCCGGCGTAAACGGTCCAATTCGCGCACCTTCACAATACGCATAGAGATCGTTCACCAGCTCCATCAGGGCAGACACCGCAGTATTGAGATGCACCCGCCGCGGGTCGAGATCCTCGGAAACCCGCCGAATGGTATCGTGCGTCTTCCTGCGCAGCGCGCGCTCCGCGCTGCCGAGATCGAGCGTGTCGAGGGGCGGAGTGTCTCCGCGGGCGACGACGTCGGCGAGTGGCATGACCATGCGCCAGACGCGTCCAAGAAAACGGGCGCTCCCTTCGAGCCCGGCATCGGTCCACTCAATCTCTTTCTCTGGCGGCGCCACGAACATCTCGTACAACCGTAGCGCGTCGGCACCGAAGGTCGTGGTCATCTCGTCCGGATCGACGACGTTGCCCCTCGACTTCGACATCACCGCGCCGTGCCGTAACACCATGCCCTGGGTCAGAAGCCTCGTAAACGGTTCGTCGTGCTCGACCAAGCCGAGGTCGCGCAGCACTTTGCAAAAGAATCGCGAGTAGATGAGATGGAGAATCGCGTGCTCCACGCCACCACTGTAGAAGTCGATCGGGCCCCAGTACTTCACCTTGTCGACGTCGAACGGTGCCGTGTCGTTGTGGGGGTCACAATAGCGGTAGAAGTACCACGACGAATCGACGAACGTGTCCATGGTGTCGGTCTCACGTCTGGCGTTCCCCCCGCATGACGGACAGGTCGTGTTCACGAACTCGGGCACCTGCGCGAGCGGGGAGTCGCCCCGTCCCGTGAACTCGTCAATCGTCGGGAGCTCCACCGGGAGCGCATCGACCGGTACCGGCTGCGGGCCGCACGCGTCACAGTAGATGATCGGGATCGGCGTACCCCAGTAGCGCTGACGGGAGATCCCCCAGTCCTTCAACCGGTATTGCACCTGCCCGCGGCCACATCCGCGCGATTCCGCATCCCGGGTCATGACGGCACGCGCCTCGGCGCTCTCGAGATCGGTGAACTCGCCGGAATCGACCACCCGGCCCGGGTCGGCTGACGCCGCATCCAACGTGTCCCCATGGAGAGGCACCGCGTCTGGCGGCTGAATGACGACCCGCACCGGGAGGCCGTACTTGCGGGCGAACTCGAAGTCGCGCTGGTCGTGCGCCGGCACCGCCATGATCGCGCCGGTGCCGTATTCCGCGAGGACGAAATTCGCCACCCAGATCGCAACCGATTCACCGGTGAACGGATTCACGGCACGGCGTCCCGTGTCGAATCCCTCCTTTTCGATTTGGCCGGTCAGCCTGGCCGTACGGTCGAGCGCGCGAAACTGCCCGACCCGCGTGCGAAACGCGTCCGATTCCGGGCTCTCAACGATAAACCGGTCGACGAGCGGGTGCTCTGGAGCCAGCAGGACGAACGTCGCGCCGAAAATCGTATCGATCCGCGTCGTGAACACCTCGATCCCGTCCGTCGTCGCCTCCCCGTCCGCATCGACGAGCGCGAATGACACCAGCGCCCCGTCGGAACGCCCGATCCAGTTCCGCTGCATCGTGAGGACCTTGTCGGGCCACTCGTTGAGATCGGCGGTCTGGTCGAGGAGCTCGTCCGCGTACTGCGTGATGCGAAGAAACCACTGCTCGAGATCGCGGGTTTCGACCTCTGTCTCGCACCGCCAGCACCGGCCATCGTTCACCTGCTCGTTGGCGAGCACGGTCTGGCAGCTCGGGCACCAATTCACCGCCGATCGCTTGCGGTACGCGAGACCGCGCTCGTACATCTTCAGGAACAGCCACTGGTTCCACTTGTAGTACTCGCGGTCGCAGGTCGCCAGCTCACGCTCCCACGCGTAGCTAATCCCCAGACGCTGAAGCTGGTCCTTCATGTGCGCGATGTTGTCGCGCGTCCACTTTTCGGGATGTGTCTTGTTCTGGATCGCCGCGTTCTCGGCCGGCAATCCAAAAGCGTCCCAACCAAACGGATGCAGCACGTTGTAGCCACGCATCCGCTTCATCCGCGCCACGACGTCACCGATCATGTAGTTCCGCACATGGCCGACGTGCGCATGGCCAGACGGATACGCGAACATCACGAGGCTGTAGAACTTCGGACGGGCCGGATCCTCGGTCACCTCGAAGGCGCGGCGATCGGCCCACCGGTGCTGCCACTTACGCTCGACCGCGTGGGGGTTATAGTCGCGCACGGAAACGATTGTCGGTAAAGGTTTCTATAGTGTAGCAGCCCAATATGGGGCCTGCGCACGCTTCACTGACCCGAGCGCCGCTTCTGCCACGTCGGTTGATCCATTCACTGGCGGCACATCGCCAAGTGCCTCGTCGTCCTCGGCCGCCACCTTCAGCGTCGCGTCGAGACACGCCTCAAGCGCGGACAGGTGATACCCGCCCTCGGTCACCACCACCAGCCGACCATCGCACTGATCGATGGCCAGGCGCCGAATGCGCCGGGTGAGCGTCCGATACCCGTCGACTGACAGCCGCATGCCGCCAAGCGGATCGTCCGCGTGCGCGTCGAAGCCGGCCGAGAGCACGACCAGCTGCGGCTCGAAGGCGAGCGCGATCGGCACCGCAACCGTGCGGAAGACCAGATCGAAATCCGCATCACCGCCACCGGCCTCAAGCGGAATGTTCACGGTCGCCCCGACGCCGGCGCCCCGTCCGACGTCGCTCGCCGCACCAGTGCCCGGGTAGAATGGATATTGATGCGTCGAGACATACAGCACCCGGGGATCGTCGTAGAAGATCCACTGAACGCCGTTGCCGTGGTGCACGTCGTAATCGATCACCACCACGCGCTCGAGACCGCGAGCCAGCGCGTGCGCGGCGGCGACCGCGGCGTTGTTGTACAAGCAAAACCCCATGGCGCGCGCCCGCTCGGCGTGATGGCCGGGCGGCCGCACGAAGGCGAGCCCCGGCGCGTCATGGTCCAGCGCGTGGTCAACCGCGGCCACCGCCGCCCCGGCGGCGAGCCGAGCCACCGCCTCTGAGTCGGGCGAGGCATAGGTGTCCGGATCCAGCTGCACGCGGCGACCGGCGGTCGAGGCGATGTCGGCGAGATAGGCGGCATCGTGCACGCGCGCGAGCGCCGCGGTCTCGACCGGAGTCGGCTCCACGACACGACTGCCGCTGATCTCCCAGCGCCTGGCGACGCGGGCCATCACTTCAGCGCGCGCCGGCTGCTCCGGGTGTCCAGCGGGTGTCTCGTGGTCGACGAACCGCGGTGACGAGATCAAGAGGACGTCGGACTGTGCCATCATCACCTACCTCTCACACGGCTGACGCGTCGGTGGCCGTCCCGAGTATGTGACGCGCGCGGTCTGCAAGTCGGTGCAGTGAGCGTTCGAGCTCTGATCGCTTCTCCTCCCGGAGAACGGGATCGGCCTCCGGCGGTACGTCGATCGGCTCCCCGATGACCATCGAGGCCTTCGCGAACGGCTTCGGCAGCTGCGTGGTGTCCCAGCTCCGCGCGGTCCAGTAGCGGTCCGTTTCTGCATGAAATGGGAGCACCGGGTTCCCGGTCAGGCTCGCGAGCCACACCGCGCCCGGCTGTACGCACTGCGCCGGACCGCGCGGGCCGTCGACCGTGAATGCCGTCGGCAAGCCGTCCATCGCCAATCTTCGCATCCGGGCCAAAGCGCGGCGTCCACCACGCGACGACGACCCGCGCGCCGCCCGATAGCCGAACTGTTCGATGATCCGCGCAATCCACTCTCCGTCGAAGTTCTCGCTGGTCATGACCACGATCCCACGCCGTCGGTAAAAGTACGTGCCCAACAAGATTCGGCCGTGCCAGAACGCGAAGACCGGCTGCCGCCCGGACGCTCGGACGGCCTCTTCGTGCTCGAGCCCCTCGACGGTCCAGCGGAGCGTACGACCGAGCGCGGCGATGATCGGGTATCCGACCGCCGCGATGGCACCGGCGCGCGCCCGCTGACGGAAGGAGAGGCGGCGGGGCGAGGACGCGGAGGTCACATCCCTTCGTACTGCGGACCGCCACCGCCTTCGGGCGGTACCCAGTCGATGATCTGATACGGGTCCATGATGTCGCAGGTCTTGCAATGTACGCAGTTTGAGGCATTGACCTGGAGCCGCTTGCCCGCACCGGCCTCGGCTTCGACGATTTCATACACATTCGCCGGACAAAAGCGAGTGCACGGGTTGCGGTACTCCTCCAGGCAGCGCGTGCGACAGATGTCGGTGTCATGGACCAGCAAGTGCGATGGCTGGTCCTCGTCGTGACGTGCACCCGAGTAATGCACGTTCGTCAGCTTGTCGAACGTCAGTGTTCGATCAATCGGCGCGGTCGCCGGCTCTGCCGGTCGACCCTGGCCGTAGTATTCGGCGACCGTCCGAATCCGCTCGTGCCCGGCGTGCGCCGGCATCGGGTCTCTAAACCACCAGCCACCAGTGAGCAGCGACAAGGCAGAAAACGCAAACCCGCTGACGAATCCACCCGCGAAGCTCTGGTGCGCGTTCCGCACCGGGTAAAGCTCTTTCTTGATCGGGCCCTGCTCGACTAGATCGGCGTACTGCCCAAGCCGCGTGGCCGAAAGGTCGTTCTCGCGCACCGCGTGGAACGCGACCTCGGCGGCGCATATTCCACTCTGCATCGCGAGATGAATCCCCTTTAGTCGCATCGAGTTCAGGAATCCGGCGGCGTCGCCGACAATCAGCGCGCCATCGACGTGGCACCGCGGGATGGCGTGCCAGCCGCCCTCGGGCAGCGCCTTCGCGCCATAGCGAACCAGGTGGCCGTCCGCGAGCAAGGCCAACACCAACGGGTGGCGCTTGAACCGCTGGAAGGCGACGTGCGGATCGAACAGCGGGTCGCGGTAGTCGAGCCCGGCGACAAGACCGACTGATAGTCGTTCGTCGTTCAACCCGTAGATGAACCCCCCGCCAAACTCCTCGAGCCGAAGCGGATACCCCGCCGTATGAACGACCGTGCCCGGCGCGAGGCGGCCCGGGGGCACCTCCCAGAGCTCCTTGATGCCCACGGCGTAGCTTTGCGGCAAGCGTCCAGCGTCGAGACTGAACCGCCGCACCAGCGTCTTGGTCAGATTGCCGCGGACGCCATCGGCGAGCACCGTGACTTTTGCGTGGATGTCGACTCCCGGCTCGTACGTCGATTTCCGTGCGCCGTCGCGTCCGATTCCGCGGTCGCCCGTACGGACGCCGATCACCCGGTCGCCGTCGTACAACAGCTCCGCTCCGGCGAAGCCGGTAAAGACATCGACCCCGGCGGATTCCGCCTGCTCGGTGAGCCATTTGGCGAACCGATTCAACGAAACGACATAGTTCCCATGATTGCGAAACGGGGGCGGCGTGACAGGGGACCGAAGCCGCCGACGAGTGGTGAGAAAGTAGAGCCGGTCGTCGCACACCGGCACGTCGAGCGGCGCGCCGCGCGCGCGCCAGTCAGGGATGAGCTCCGTCAGCGCCGAGGGATCCAGGACCGCGCCCGACAGCAGGTGGGCGCCAGCGTCGCGCGCCTTCTCGAGCACCGCCACACTGAGCGGTTCACCACCCTGCTCCGCGCTCAATCTCGCCAGCCGATACGCCGCCGAGAGGCCGGCCGGTCCCCCGCCGACAACCAGCACGTCGACGTCAAGCGTCTCGCGCTCCAGGGCAGCTCTCCTTAGGACCCGGTGTCGCCGAGCGCCGCCGTGAGCGCCGGAACGATCTCGAAGAGATCGCCAACGATCCCGTAGTCGGCGACTTCAAAGATCGGCGCATCCGCGTCCTTGTTGATGGCGACGATCGTCTTGGCCCCCTTCATCCCGACGAGATGCTGGATTGCACCGGAAATGCCGAGCGCCACGTACAGTTTCGGCGCCACCGTTTGACCCGAACTGCCGATTTGCCGATCCATCGGCAGCCACCCGGAGTCGCAGATCGGCCGGGACGCCGCCAGCTCGGCGTCGAGCGCCTTCGCCAGTTCCTGAGCCACCGGGAGGTGCTCTTCGCTCTTGATGCCGCGCCCGACCGCCACGATGCACTCAGCCTGCGTCAGATCGACCGCCTGCTTCGCCTCCTTAAAGGGCTCCTCGGGTTTCTGCCGGATCGCGCCCGCGTCGACGTCGACGTCGATTGTTCGTATGGCCGCGGGGGCCGCACCGCGCGCCGCGGCATCTGCGCGGCACGCGCCGATTTGCATACTGGCAAAGTGCGGCGGCGGTCCTTCCGGGAGCACGTCCGCGACGAACTTGCCTTGGAACATCGGCCGCACGAGCACGCGCGCGCCGTCGCGCGTCTTCGACCCGACGCAGTCCGGAATCAGCAGCCCCCCGAGCCGTGCGGCCAGCTTCGGCGCATAGTCGCGCGTCTGGTAGGTGTGCGGCCACAAGACGAGGTCCGGCTGCTCCGCGCGCACGACCGGCACGAGGGCGTCGACGAAGCCGTCCGGGGTGTACGGCTCCAACGCCGTGTGGTCGACGAGGAGCACTTCCGACACGGCGGCCGCCGCCAACTCGCTGGCGACCCCGCTCGCAGCAGTACCAGTGCCGGCGACGACGACCTTGACCGACCCCCCGATCTGCTGCGCCGCCGCGACCGTTTCCCAGCTGACCGCATTCAGCACACCCTGGCGCTGTTCGGCGACGACGAGAATCATAACGCCCTCGCATCTTCGCGCAGCGCGCGCACGAGTTCGCGCGCGGCATCGGCCGGCGAGCCTTCGATGAATCGGGTCGCCTTGTCCTTCTCAGGCACGTAGAGCTCGAGAATGCGCTGGCCCGCCAGCGGTATGGTGTCCGGCGTTACCGTGCGGACCTCCTTCTTCTTCGCCGCCATGATGCCCTTGAGCGTCGCGTACCGGAGCTGGTTGATTCCGCTCTGGATGGTCAAGAGCGCGGGCGTCGGCATCGAGACCCACTGAAACCACCCGCTCTCGAGCTCACGCTTGACGCGCAACTCGGCGCCGTCACGACCGACGTCGACTTCCATGATGATGGTTGCGTGTGGGAGGCCCATCCGTTCGGCGAGAATCACACCGGTTTGGCCGAATCCCTGGTCGTCCGACTGCAGCCCCGTGAGCACGAGGTCGAACCCTTCGTCGCGAATGGCGGCAGCGAGCGCTCCGGCCACCACATTGGCATCGGCGGCGGCCAGCTCATCGCTCTGGACGCGGATCGCCCGATCCGCGCCCCGAGCGAGCGCCTCGCGAATCACCTGGGACACGCGCGCCGGTCCGGCGGCACAGACGACCACCTCGCCACCGTGCGTTTCCTTGAGCCGCAGCGCCTCCTCAAGGGCGTACGCGTCTGGCTCATTCATCTCGAAGCTGGCGTCGTGATCGCGCACCCAGGTGGCCGACTCGGCGACGCGCAGCGGCCCGTCTCGGGTCACGACTTGTTTGATACAGACAGCAATCTTCATGGTGGGTTCCTGGCGCGCATGCGGCGCCAAGCGTCAGGCGTCGTACCGCTTGAATAGAAGGCTGGCGTTCGTGCCGCCAAAGCCAAACGAGTTCGAGAGAACGTAGGTGATGGGCAGCGCGCGCTGCTCGTTCGGGACATAGTCGAGGTCGCAGTCGGGATCCGGATTCTCCAGATTAATCGTCGGTGGCACGCGCTGATGGCGCAGCGCCAACGCCGAAATACCGGCTTCCAATCCGCCGGCCGCCCCCAAGAGGTGCCCAGTCATCGATTTGGTCGATGAGATCGCGAGGCTCGACGCGTGCGAGCCAAAGCACTGTTTGATCGCCAGCGTCTCGATCCGGTCGTTGTACGGCGTCGACGTACCGTGCGCATTGACGTACTGAATGGCGGACGGCTCGATCCCCGCCTGTCGAATCGCGCGCTGCATCACCCGGACGGCGCCCGTCCCGTCCTCAGACGGCGCGGTCATGTGGTAGGCATCGGCTGACATGCCGTAGCCGACCAGCTCGCAGTAGATGGATGCTCCCCGCGCGCGCGCGCTCTCGAAATCCTCGAGAATCACCACGCCAGAGCCTTCGCCAATGATGAACCCATCGCGGTCGCGGTCAAACGGGCGGCTCGCTCGCTCGGGTTCATCGTTTCGGGTCGACAACGCCCGCATCGCGGCAAACCCACCGACTCCCAGCGGCGTAATAGCCGCCTCCGACCCGCCGGCGACCATCGCCTCGGCGTCGCCCCGACGGATGATCTCGAAGGAATCGCCAATCGCATGCGCCGAGGCCGAACACGCGGTGCAGGTTGCCGAGTTAGGCCCCTTGGCCCCGAAGCGGATCGAGATCTGCCCGGCGGCGAGGTTGATGATGGACGCTGGAATAAAGAACGGGGAGATCTTGCGGGGACCGCCCTTGAGCAACGCGCTGTGCTCGCGCTCGATGGTGCCAAACCCACCGATGCCCGATGCAATGAACACCCCGACATCACTGCCGAGCCCGCCGTCGGTTGGGAGACCAGCGTCCTGCAGCGCGAACTCCGACGCGGCGAGCGCGTACTGAATAAAGACGTCCATCTTCTTGACGTCCTTCTTCGGTATGAATTGCAGCGGATCGAAATCAGGCACCTCTCCGGCAATCGTCGAGGCGAACCCGGCGGGATCGAAATGTGAGATGGTCCGGATCCCACTGCGCCCGGCCAGCAACGCATTCCAACTCTCCTGGGTCCCGACGCCGAGAGACGACACGAGGCCGACCCCGGTTATCATGACGCGCCTTTCCAACGTAACTCCTATCGACCCCTACGGGTTCGGCTCTTATTTCTTGCCCTTACCGTGAGACTCGATGTAGTCGACGGCTTCCTTCACCCGCGTGATCTTCTCTGCGTCCTCATCCGGAATTTCGAGGCCGAACTCTTCCTCGAACGCCATCACCAATTCCACGGTGTCCAGCGAATCCGCACCGAGGTCATCGACGAACGATGCATCCGGCGTGACTTCTTCTTCGTCCACGCCCAACTGCTCCACGATGATGCCTTTGACTTTGTCAGCAACCGCCATTCAACAGCCTCCTACATGTACATCCCACCATTGACTGCCACTACCTGCCCTGTAATATACGATGCTTCGTCCGACGCGAGAAAGCAGACGGCCGCGGCGACCTCATCGGGCGACCCCAGGCGCGCTATCGGAATCTGCCCGACCAGTGCCTCCCGCACCCGCTCATCGAGGCCGGACGTCATGTCTGTGTCGATCAGGCCAGGCGCGACGACGTTGACCGTGATCCCCCGCGAAGCGACTTCCCGCGCCAACGACTTGCTGAACCCAATCAGCCCCGCCTTCGATGCCGCATAGTTGACCTGCCCCGCGTTCCCCGACTGCGCCACCACCGAACTGATGTTGACAATCCGCCCGGCACGCTGCTTCAGCATCGTCCGCAGCACCGACTGACAGCACCCAAACGCCGCGGTCAGGTTGGTGGCCAGCACGGCATCCCAGTCCCCCGGCTTCATACGCATCATGAGTTGGTCCCGCACGATGCCGGCGTTGTTGACTAGTACGTCGATCCGACCGAACCGGTCGAGGGCCGTCCGCGCGAGGGTCGGAATTGATGCGGTGTCGGTCAGGTCGAGGCTGACGCCGACAGCGGTGCCACCGGCCGCTTCGATCTCGGCGACAACCGCATCCGCGTGATCTGCCCGCGCCGCCGCTATCACCGCGGCTCCCGAATCCGAGAGCTTCAAGGCAATCGCCCGCCCAATGCCACGAGACGCTCCGGTGACCAGGGCGACCCGCCCCTCAGATTCGGTCATTAACTGTGCCTATCCCGTAACAGTGCCTATCCCGCCGTCGGCTCGACCGCGACGCCGAGTACCGTTTCGGCCGAGGCCAAGCGTTCGACGTCTTCCACGCTCGTCAGCCGAACGGAGCGGTCCGTTTTCTTAATGAGGCCGGTGAGGACCCGGCCCGGCCCGACTTCCACGAAGGTCGTGACCCCGTCGGCGACGAGTCTGCGGACCACGTCTTCCCAGCGCACCGGGGCACTAACCTGTTGGATCAGCGCCTCGATCCCGTCGTGGCTCGTGCGCTTCGGCGTCGCATCGACGTTGGCCACGACTGGTACCGACGGGTCACGCACCACAAGACTTCGGAGCTCGGGGGCCAGCCTGGTCTCCACCGGTTTCATGAGCGCGCAATGAAACGGCGCGCTGACCGGCAGCGGCACGACACGGCGCGCACCGAGCTCGCGAGCGCGGACGCCGGCCCGCTGCACCGCACGCGTGTGGCCCGCGATCGCGACCTGGCCGGGCGCGTTGAAATTCGCCGCGCTCACCACGTCTCCGTCAGCGGCCTCGGCGCACGCCTGCTCGACGCCGGCCGCATCGAGCCCCAAGACGATGGCCATCGCGCCTTCACCGATCGGCACGACCTCCTGCATGTACCGGCCGCGTCGACGCACGGTACGGAGCGCGTCGGCGTAGCCAAGCGTGCCCGCCGCGACGTGCGCCGAGTATTCGCCGAGGCTGTGCCCGGCGACATACATCGGCGCGTGCCCGCGAGACACCAACAACCGATGCACGGCGACGCTCATCGCCAGAATTGCAGGCTGCGTGTTCTCCGTCAGCCTGAGCCGGTCTTCAGGACCGTCGAAACAGAGTCGACCAATCGACTCCCCGAGCGCCTCATCGGCTTCCTCGAACGCCTGACGGCAGACCGGGAACGCGTCGGCGAGTGCCTTCCCCATCCCGACACGCTGCGACCCCTGGCCCGGAAAGACGAACGCGATCATTGAACCTGCCGTCTCCCCTCTGTCCCCAGCGCGGCCATGCCGTGGCCAACCGTCGTCACCAAACCATCGCGAACGAAGCGGTGTGTCAACGCCAAGGCGTTGCGCACGGCCTTGACCGACGACCGCCCATGTCCGACCACCACGAGCCCGTCCACACCGAGCAACGGGGCGCCGCCGTACTCGGAGTAGTCGACGCGCCGCCGAAACCGGCGAAACGCGCGACGCGACAACAAGTAGCCCAGCTGCGTCGTGAACGTGCGACTGAGCTCGTCGCGCAACAGCTCCTCGACAACCTCGACAAGCCCTTCACTCACCTTGAGCGCGACGTTGCCGGTAAAACCGTCGCACACCACGACGTCGGCCACACCGGCGTACAGCTCTCGCGCTTCGATGTTCCCAATAAATCTGAGCTCGCTGTCGCGCAAGCGTCGGTGGGCGTCGCGCGTCAGGTCGTTTCCCTTCGTCGCTTCCTCACCGATCGACAACAAGCCAACCCGCGGGGCGTCGACCCCGAGGACGGTCCTCGCGTACACCGTCCCCATCGCGGCGAATTGCACCAGGTGATGCGCGCGACAGTCGACCGTCGCCCCGACATCCAACAGGACGGCGTCGCGATGTCGCGTCGGAATCGTCGTGGCCAGCGCGGGCCGGTCAACACCAGGAATCATTCCGAACGCGGCATGGGCCGCCATCAGCGTCGCGCCCGTATTGCCCGCGCTGAAAAACGCGGCGGCCTCGCCGCGCGCGACCATCTCTGCCGCCACTCTGACCGATGCCTGCGGCTTGCGCCGCAACGCGCTCGGGCCTTCGTCCATGGCGATCACGTCCGGGGCCGCCACGACACGCACGTCGACCCGGTCGACGTCGACATCGTCACTGCGCCGGAGCTCTTCGTCGACGAGCGGGCCCGGACCAACCAGCGTCAATCCGAAACCGAGGTGGCGCGCGGCACTCAGCGCGCCAGCCACGACAATCTGCGGGCCATGGTCGCCCCCGGCCGCATCAACTGCGATTCGTATCCCGCTCACCGGTGCTCCCATCGAGACGCGCCGCGCTGCTGGACATAGGGTGAGGTAGTCTGGCGCGAGGGCTCCGCGTGTAATCTTTGGCGTACAGCGAAGAGGCTCACGCCTCCTTGATCGCCTTGACCTGGCGGCCCTTGTAGTAGCCGCAGTGGGCGCACACGCGATGTGGCACCTTCGGTTCGTGACACTGCGGGCATTCGCTCATGCCGGCCGGCTTGAGCGCGTGATGGGCCCGTTTCTTCGCCGTGCGCGCCTTGGAATGACGTCGTTTCGGATTCGCCATGCGTCTAGTCCTTTCGTGCCCGCGCGGTGCCGTCGTCCCCGGCCTCGTCCTCGCTCATGGCCTTCGGGAACAGCGACTGCAGCGCCTCGAGCCGCGGATCGCGCCATGTCGTGTCGCAACGGCACGTGTCGGTGTTCCAATCGACGCCACACACGGGACACAGGCCGCGGCAATCGTCCCGACAGAGCGGCTTCATCGGCGCCGCCAATTGCAATTGCTCGCGGACCAAACCACCAAGATCAATCTGTTCGTCACGATAGAACCCTGTCGACAGATCCTCCTCCGCGATCTCGTGCTCGTCCTCTCCCACGTTCACCCGGCGCGGGAGATAGCGTAGGTCGACGTTCAGCGTCGTGGGCACCTCAAACGGCTTGAGACACCGACAGCAGTCCCGGCGAACGGTCGTCACGATCTGCCCGAACAACCGATACCTGTCGCCGTCCTTCCGCACCCGCAGCGACAGCTCAACGGGAGCGACCCCGACATAATCGTCCTCTCCGCCAGCCGCAAGCGACGACGGCGGATAAGAGCGCTCGACCAACTCGTCCGGTACGCGCAAGTCGCGCAAGTCCAGCAGCATCAACACTCTCCGTACGCACCTTTGGTACCCGATCGAACCTCCAACTATATCATGTGACCCGCGGCGCCTCCCCCCCACGGCCGCGGCACGAACAACTCCTCGAAGAGGCCGATCGCGAACCGATCCGTCATACCGGCGAGGAAGTCCTTCGCCGCGACATCGAGACCGTCTCGATCCATCGTTCGGGGGTCGAGAAAGTGGGCCGGCGTTTCTCGCACCTTCTCCCAGAGACCGCTGAGAATGCCATACGCCTTCTTGAATTCGGCGGTCGCGGCGTCGTTCTCATAGACCGCGCCAAAGAGAAAGGCGCGCAAATCGAGCGTGGCCTGCAGCACCGGCGCGCTCATGTCGACCTCGGGCTCACCCTCGCGAGCGAGCGTCTGTCGCACCACGTCCGAGACCATGCGACCAATGCGATCCGACGACGTGGATCCGAGCGTGGCGATCGGGTCGGACGGCAGGTCGTCCAGCTGTAGGATGCCGGCGCGCACGGCGTCGTCGATGTCGTGGTTCACGTACGCAATGATGTCTGCAACGCGTGCAACCTGTCCTTCGAGTGTCGCGGCGCGGTGGGCAGGGTCGGCGCCGACCGGGGCCCCTTTTTTTCCCTTGGAATGTTTGGCGATCCCGTCACGGACTTCCCAGGTGAGATTCAAGCCTGCCCCGTCTTGCTCTAGGACGTCGACGATGCGAAGACTCTGTTCGTAGTGGTTGAACCCGCCTGGGATGAGCCGTTTCAGCACGCGTTCGCCGGCGTGCCCAAACGGCGAATGACCGAGATCGTGGCCGAGGGCGATCGCCTCGGTCAGCTCCTCGTTCAGCCGCAGCACTTTCGCGATGGTTCGCGCGATCTGTGACACCTCGAGCGTATGGGTGAGCCGAGTGCGATAGTGATCACCGGTCGGGGCCAGAAACACCTGCGTCTTGTGCTTGAGGCGGCGAAAGGCCTTCGAATGCACAATCCGATCACGGTCGCGGTGAAACGCGGGCCGAATCGGATCTTCGACCTCGGCCCGAAGGCGCCCTCGGCTCTCGCTACTCCTTGCGGCGATTGACGCGAGCGTGTCGCGCTCGCGAGCCTCGAGCTGCGTACGAAGAATCTCGCCGTCGGCGGGGGACGACATCAGTTGTCCGTGCTGTCATACGGACGGATCGACGCAACGGCGTGTTTAAAGAGCATGACGTCGGTCCCCTCATGCTCGACAAGCAGGGCAAAGCGGTCGAAGCTCTTGATACGACCGTCCACCTCGGTGCCGTCCATGAGCCGGATCGCAACCCGCAGACGTTCGCGGCGTGCCCCATTGAGAAAGACATCTTGCAACGATGAGGGTGGGATCGTCTCGCTTCGGGCTGGCATGGGAAATCAGTGCGGTCGGGGGCGCAGGATGGCGAGCACGTCCTGGAGTGCGTCAGGATGCTCACCGGGCACGCGAATCCACCGTAGGTTAGGCTCTTTGCGAAACCAGATCAACTGACGGCGAGCGTATCGTCTATTCTCTTGCGCGATCAGCGCCCGCGTCGCCGTCTCATCGCGGAGGCCGTGTAAGTGCTCGAGCGCTTGGCGATACACCAGGCCGCCGAACGGGTGGGCCTCTGGCGGCACGCCGGCGGCGAGAGTTCGCTTGATCTCATCGAGCAACCCGCGCTGAAACTGGTCGTCGACGCGACGTGATACGCGGCGCGCAGTCTCCTCGGTCGACACCTGTAGCGCGAACGTTGTCACCTCGTATGCGGCGATCGGCGACCGGGTGTCGGCAAAGTGGGAGGTGAGCGGCCGGCCAGTCAATAGATAGACTTCCAGAGCGCGGATGAGTCTCTTTTCGTCGCGAGGCTGAATTCGCAAGGCCGAATCGGGATCGACGCGCGCCACCATGCGATAGAGACACGCGACCCCACGCTTGGACGCGATGCGCGCGAGACGGGTTCGCACTCGGTCGTCGCGGCCGGGACCGGGGAAAAAGCCTCGCGTGAGCGCACGATAGTAGAGCCCCGAGCCGCCAACGAGAATCGGCACGCGTCCGCGCCCGGCGATCTGGCCGATCACCGCCGTGGCGTCGCGGGCGTATTGCGCGGCAGAATAGCGTTCTGTCGGGTCGACCACATCGATGAGATGGTGCGGAACACCGCGCCGGTCCTCCAACGGGAGCTTGTCGGTCCCGATGTCGAACCCCCGATAAACCGCCGTCGAATCGCAGCTGACCACCTCACCGCGGATCTGGAGCGCGAGCTCCACGGCGAGCGCACTCTTCCCGGTGGCTGTCGGACCGACGATGGCGACTAGTGGCGAGGTGTCGTGCATCACCACCGCACCAGCACCCAGACCACGAGCGTGGCGAGCACCATGACCCAGCCAACGAGCTGGGTACCCGTCGGAAGGCTGACCATGCTCAGACCGGAGGAATATCGCCTTCGATCGCCCTACGGCGTCTCAGGCGCTTCCCCCAGACCCCCCTTGCTCCCTCACTCGCCGGCCCCCACCCCCACAAGCCCCACTCCGTTCGCTCACGCCACGTAGCAGCACCGAGGTAGAGTTTTGTGCGCGCCCTGATCGTACGTCGAACTAGCGGGGCTGAGAACACTCAGGCGGGCGGCGACTCATTGAAGTAGAAGGTGACGGTGAAGAAGGCGCGGTCGTCCGGATACTCAGCGGGCAACGGTTGTGTCGGATTCGTCGTCGACAGCGCGTTGAACGCGGAGTTCGTAAACGAGTTGATCTCCGCCGGCTTGACGACGGTCAACTCAGAGATGGAGCCGTCCCGATGCACGTAAAACGTCAAGACGACGTTGCCGTGCATCGACTGCGACATGATGGCGTACGGCACGAACCAATTCCGACGGATTTCCACAACGAATCGGCGGATCCACGGGCCAAACTCCACCCCCTTAGAGTCAAACTGAATCCACGGTCCGAACCGACCGGTCGAGCCTCGTTCATTGGCAAAGGTCTCACGCCGCACATACCGTTCGAGATTCTGCATCGCCCGCCCGAGGAGGCCATCGGCCGGGCGTTCCGCATCGGCGTCGACGGCATCGGGATCGTCACGTCCGTCTCCGGGCAACGTCAGTGACCCATCGGCGATGGCCTGCGCAATGATCGTCTCAGGCGACAGCTCACCCGGCTCCTCAGGGCTTCGTGAGGCCTCGGTGACATCGGCGTCGCGGACGGCCTCAGCGAGCTCATCTTCTTCAGACAGCGGCTCGGGTGGGTCAGGCAGATCCGGCCGGTTTGCATCCGTAACGAATCCCGAGACGTCGCGGTCGTCACCTTCAGACGGGTCATCGGACTCGACGAAGTTCAACGAGTTCCCGTCGGCGTTCGGCAGGGTATTGAGCGGGTTCTCGGCTTCGGTCGGCGATTGCGAGACCCGGTCGCGGTCGGACAGCCGTACATCTGGACGGAGTGGCTCCTGCGTCTCGATGTCGACGCGCGGCTCGATGAAGACGAACGTCCGATTGTCATCGGCGGAGGCCAACGGAAGGATCTCCTGCAACGCCGCCAGCTCGGCCAGCCGCTCCTCACGCGCCTCCACCGCGGCCCGCACGAACGGTAGCGTGGGCACCAGGAGCACCACCGCGACCGTCAGGAGGTGCGCAAAGAACGATATGAGAATCTGCTCCCGCCACGACATCGCCGAGTCGAGACTCGGCGTTTCGAACCGGCGATCCTCAAAGTCGAAGTACATGAAGGCGTTACTTAATTATAGCCGGCTCTTCGGGACTATCGCCGTCAGGTGTCGGCGTGATAGGTCGGGCTCGCTTTTCCACGAACCGCCTCATACAGATAGACGATGCCGAGCTGCAAGCGGTTGGCGCGCGTCTCGACAAATCCGGCATCATCCATCAGTCGACAGAACGACGCCCCGCTCGGGAACTCGCCGACCGACGCCGGCAAATAGCTGTAGGCGCTGTCATGGCCTGAAGCGAGCCGGCCCAGCCACGGCAACACCCGTCGGAAGTACCAGGCGTAGACCGCTCGAATCCCAATCATCTCCGGCATCCCGAACTCGAGAATGGCGATCCGTCCACCGGGTCGCACCACGCGGTGGAGCTCGGATAGCGCGCGTGACGGGTCCTCGACATTCCGGATCCCGAACGCGATGGTCGCAGCGTCCACCGACGCGGACGGTAGGGGCACTTGCATCGCGTCGGCGCGGAGAAGATGCACCTGTCGCGACAAGTGTGCAGCTTCGAGCTTTCGCACGCCGCACCGGAGCATCTCGGCGGCGAAGTCGACGCCGACGACGCGGGCGGCCGCCGGCCCGCCGCGGCTCAGGACAATCGCCACATCGGCGGTGCCGGTGCAAAGGTCGAGGACGGTTTCCGTACCGGTCAGCTCGAGCGAGCGCACCGCCTTCGTGCGCCAGCGCCGGTCACAGCCGACGCTGAGCACGCGGTTCAGCGCATCGTAGTGCCCGGCGATCGCATCGAACATCCCGGCGATACGAGCCGGCGTTTTGTCGATTACCCGGTCCATTCGGGATAGAGCTCGTGCTCGAGGTCAAGGCACGACAGAATCTTGCCGGCCATGAAGTCCGCGAGGTCGTCGAGGGTTTCGGGACGTTGGTAGAACGCCGGCATGGCCGGCAGCACCTGTGCTCCCGCTTCGGCGCACAGCACCATGTTGCGCAGCTGGGGCAGGCTCATCGGCGTTTCGCGCGGGACGATCACGAGTCGGCGGCGTTCCTTGAGCACAACGTCGGCGGCTCGCTCAATGAGATTCCGTGACAACCCGTGGGCCACGCCCGCCAGCGTCTTCATCGAGCACGGCACGATGACCATCGCGTCGCACGGGTAGCTCCCACTCGCGATCGTTGCTCCGACGTCCTTATTGTTGTGGAGCACGAGGCGATCAGCGTCGGCCGAGACCCCATAGCGCTCCGACACGTACCGACCCAACCGCTCCGCTGCGGCGTTTGTGCCGAGCTCATCGCGCAGCAGCCGGCGGCCGAGATCAGACACGACCAGCTCGACGCGCACCTCCGCCGCGAGGAGCGCAGCGACGGTGCGAACCGCGTACAGCGCTCCGCTCGCCCCGGTGATCCCGATGGCGACACGCCTCCTGCTATCCGACATAGATGGCTACCGCTGTCGTGGCCAGATACAGCAATCCGACATAGCCATTCAAGTCAAACGCCTGCTTCACGCGCGAGAGATCCGTCGCACTCACCAGCGACTGCTCGTAGACCAAGAGCGCGGCGACACCGGCCACCCCGCCGACATAGAGCGGTCCGAGCGGTGCCGCCCACGCCAACGCGAAGAGTGCGCCGACCGTCACCACGTGACACGCTCTGGAAATCCACAGTGAGCGGGCGATGCCGAACCGGTTCGGAATCGAGCGAAGCCCCTGCGACCGGTCAAACTCGAGGTCCTCGCACGCGTACAGTATGTCGAATCCAGCGACCCAGACGCCGGTCGCGAGACCGAGGAGCCACGGCGGCCAGCCGGCGCCGCCACCCACCGCCAGCCATCCGCCAACGGGCGCGACCGCCAGCGCGAGCCCGAGAAACAGCTGAGTGTAATTCGTGAACCGCTTGGCCAGCGAGTACCAGAACATGATCGCCAGCGCGAGGGGCGACAACGCGAAGCAAACGGCGCCGAGTGGGTACGTGACCGCGATGAACGCCGCTGCCGACCCGACGACGATCGCCATCGCCTCGCGGCGTGAGACACGTCCCCGCGGGATCTCGCGATCGCGGGTACGCGGGTTCAACGCGTCAAACGGCGCGTCGACCAGTCGATTGAAGCCCATGGCCGCCGTCCGCGCCGCAAACATCGCGAGCACGATCCAGCCGATTCGATCCCACAGCAACCCGGTCTCTCGATGCGCCAGCAACGCCCCCGTCAGAGCAAACGGGAGCGCAAACACCGTATGGCTGAATCGAATAAACGATGCGTATGTGCGCAGTCGAGACAACATGTGGAGCCGCGAATACGGAGGCGCCGCCAGTGACGGCGTGGCCACGCCACTACTCGACGTCGACATCTTCGAGCCACGTGACGTGTTCGGGCCCGATCCCATTCACTAGATATTCTTCCACATCGGAAACCTCGCTCGGAAGCGCTACCGCAATTAGCCGTGCCCGCCGGCCCGGTTCGATCGCGCCGTGGGTGTGACTTCGCCCAAGCGCCTGCGCCCCCACCAGCGTTGCGCTCTCGAGCAATCGCGACGCCGGCACATCCGGCGCCAGGCGCCGTACCTCGGCCAACTCGGCAAAAAGGTTGAGGTCTGGTGCGCTCGCGAGGCTATCGGTACCGATGGCGACACGCAGCCCCCGCGCATAGAAATCGGCCACCGGCGGGATGCCAGCACCCGTCCATTGATTGCTACGCGGACAGGTCACGACCGTGGTTCGGGCTCGCGCCAACCGGTCGATCTCAGCCTCGGTCAGCTGCACACCATGCACGGCCACGGTATCATCCCGAAGCCAGCCTACCGATTCCAGGTACGCCACGGGCCGGACGCCAGGCGGGCGCCATGATCCGTCCCAGCGCCCGCGCTCGTCGAGCACCTCCCGCCACGGCCCGCCCCCGCGGAGAAGGAATTCCACCTCTTCGCGTGACTCCGCGAGGTGCACCGACCGCGGGCCGGGCACCGCGTTCAGTGCGCGAAAGAGCGCGACCGAAACCGAATAGGGCGCATGAGCCGCGGCTCGGACCTGCACGCGTCTATCTGAACGCTCAGCCGCCAAACGGACCAGCGGGCCGACGAGCTCGCCGGCGTCGCCCTCCGACACATCGAAGCCGAGTAGCTCGTGAAACACGACTGCGTCGACCGCACTGGCGTCAAAGGCGTCGAGCGAGTCAAGCGTGTTGGTGATATCGCCCACCAATGCTGTTCCCGAGCGATGGATCTCGAGAACGGCGTGCGACCGGGCCTCGGCCGCCTGCGAGTCACGTGGCGTGACGCGCCGCATGAGCGTGCGCGCCCAGCCTGGCATTGAGGTGGCGGGCGGCACCGCTCCGCGGAGAGGCGAGAGCTCAAGGTGGGTGTGCGCATTGACCACACCCGGGAGGATGACGCGCCGCCCCAGGTCGACGTCACACCGACCGGAGGAGCCGCCCGCCGCCGCCGGACCACCCCAGGCACGCACCATCTCGCGCTCGACGTCGACCCACCCGTCGCGGATGGGTGGCGACGTGATCGGCACGACCCAGTTGGCGTGATAGCGAATACAGGCCACGGGCGTCTGGCGCTACCCGTCAATCCACGAATGGCGACGACGCCGGCACGTCAATTACTCGGACGGGGGCCGCGCAGATTGCCGTTGTTTCCCGACGACACTACGCGCCGGATAATGGTCGAGCTCGGTCGGAACCGTGGTATCACCAGGCTCCCGGGCGACCGAGAGCTCCGTCATGCGCGGAATCTCTCGCGTGCGAAAGATCGGATCACCGAGGACCTCATAGTGCATGTTGCGGCGCTTCGCGATAAAACCCGCATCCTCGATGTTGCGAACGATCTCGAGCTCGTCCATGCAGTAGGCCGCACCGGCCGCCCGCACGACGTTCTCCTCGATCATCACGCTCCCCATGTCATTGGCGCCATACGCCAGACTCAATTGTCCGACCTTACCGCCTTGGGTGACCCACGACGCCTGAAGATTATCGACGTTGTCGAGGACCACGCGTGCCAGCGCCAACGTCCGCAGGTAGTCCACCCCGGTCGCCTCGCCCCCCCCGAGCTCGGTGTGCAACGGCTGGTAGCTCCAGGTGATGAACGCCGTGAATCCCCCGGTGTCGTCCTGCAACTCACGCACCCGCATCAGATGCTCAATCCGATCCTCCAGCCCCTCCACCGTGCCGTACATCATCGTCACGGTGGTCCGCAGGCCCGCTTCATGCGCATACCGCATGACACCGAGCCATTCATCGGTCGTCGCTTTGCTATAGCAGTTCAATTTCTCGCGCACCCGGTCGACGAGGATCTCGGCCCCACCACCCGGGATGCTGTCGAGTCCAGCGATGATCAGGCGGTCGATCACGTCTCGGACCGGCAGCTGAGAAAGGCGCGAGAGATGGATCACTTCGGGAGGCGACAACGCGTGCAGCTTGAACGTCGGATACCGTTCCTTGATGGCGCGGAACAGGTCCTCGTACCAGGCCAGCGGCAGATCGGGATTGTGCCCCCCTTGCAGCAGTAACTGCACGCCGCCAACGGCGACGGTCTCATCGATTTTCCCGAAGATCTCGTCGAACCCGAGAACGTAGCCATCGTCCGACCCGACTTCGCGATAGAACGCGCAGAAGTTACATCGGGCCACGCACACGTTCGTGTAGTTCACGTTGCGGTCGATGATGTAGGTGACGATCCCGTCGGGGTGCTTCTCGGCGCGCCGCCGGTCCGCCAAGTGTCCGAGGTCGTGTGTCGGGAGATCTCGGTAGAGCGCGAGCGCCTCGCTCCGATCGAGACGTCCGCCGCTGAGCACGGTGCGGACGGCGCGCTCGGTCGTGGCGCCGATCATCGTCCGTAAAACCGCAGCGTTCCGGGACGTTGGACGATCCCGACGTCGAGCGCCCCACTGAAGAAGCGCTCGAGACCGGCCCGGCTGTCCTCCGTCAGCTCGAACTGTACGTTCTTGCGGAGGTAGTCGCGGGCAATCTCGGCCTGATCCTCATCCGCCGGTCCGTGCTGAGCCGCAATTTCGTCGAGCGCCTGCATGCCGGCATCCCGGGCGTTGTGTAGCGCGTCGACGTGCTGGGTCTGTACTGCGTTCGCGCGGCCGGTCCAAAACGCCCAGACGAACGGGAGATTCGTCATGGCGGTCCATTCTTCGCCGAGATCGACTTTGTCGAGATCGACGATGGTTTCGTGCTCGGTGAAGAGGGCCAGATCTCCGATCAGCAGCGCCGCGTCGCACCGCTTAAGCATCGTGTCGAGATCGGGAGGCATCGTGTGAAACTGCGGCTCGATCTCGAACCACTCCGCGCACAAGATGCGGAGCAGCGCCACCGCCGTGCGGGAGCTCGAGTCGATGGCAATCGATCGGATCGCTTGGGTCGGCCTCGTCGTGAACAGTGCGACCGACGCCACCGGTCCGTTGGAGACAACCGCGATATCCGGCACCACACAATAGTCGGGACTGTGAAGATACTCGATCGTCGGGATGAGACTGAGGTCGACCGAATGCTCGTGTAGATGCGTGGCGCACTTGGCCGGGACATCGAATTGGAGGGAAAACAGATCGGTCTGCCCCTCGAGTCCAAACACCAGCGGACGCGCATTCAAATACTGGACCGCTCCGAGACGGATCGCACTCATCGTCGTTTCTACGAGCCTGTCGTGAAAGTCGCGCGTTGCACCGAGAGCCCACTGGGCCGACGCCGCGCCGGACCGGTGCAAGGCGTGACGAGGAAGCATACCGGGAGTCCGTGACCACGCTGACGGATGGTCCAGCGCAGACCTGGGACGGATGCATCGCCGGTCGAATGCGGCGTGACTTTCACCACAGGCTCCTACAATGTTTCGAATCGACCGTTGCGCTGGACCGGGACCAGCGAGGCCGCACGGATATTCTGCGTGATTTCCTCGAGCGGGGCGCGACGCCGACCGTGCTCAAGCGAGTCGACCGGCGACACGCCGTCGACGTCGTTTGCGCCGAACGCGAGCGCGACCTGCGCTAATTTCGGCCCGTAAATGCGCCAGTCGACCTGGATCGACGGAATATTGTCAACCAGTAGCCGCGCCAAGGCAACCTGACGCACATCTTCATATCCGGTCGACGGCGCAGCCGGGAGATCGCGCGGGAGCGGCGCAAACGCCTGTGCAGATACCGCCTCACCCCACGACGCCACGCGCTGCGCCGCGCTCGCCCCAGCGGATGCCGGATCACCGATCGTGACCCGAGCCACCGCGACACCCGCTCCAGCCGACCGCTGCAGCCATCTCGGGTCGGGTGCGCGTTCAAGACGCACTTCCGCCACTCGCGCCAGGCCACTCTCCGCGAGCCGACGGACAAACCTGTCGAACTCGACAGCATCGTCTCCTGAGAACCTGATCAGATCATCCAGAGCAAACCCGCTGACCGGAACGGCGTTCGCACGCGCCACCACCTGCTCCACCGCGCGCACCGCCGCATCGGCTGTGTCTGGACGTCCCGTGAGTCGGACCTCCCCGGCGGACGAGGGCACCTCGAGACCCCCGAAGTCGCTGGTGAGTGGAACCTCCAGCACGCGAACGAACGTCACCTGATCGCCAGAGCCGGCACGTCGCCGCTGGTCCGCCAGCGCGCCAAGCCGAACCAGATCCCGCGTGGCCAACAGCTCCGTGATGTCCCGCTCGGCGAGCGGTTCGTCAGCCGATAGCTTCTTGGCGATCAACTCGAACGTCGCCGCATCCATCACGGGACCCCGTCGACGACCGATGCGGCCGCGGCCGTACGCATCGCCTCGGCAATCGCCTCCGCGACCGCGAGCGCGCGCCGACCGTCGGCGCCGGTCACGGCCGGCTCGACGCCGTCGCGTGCGGCACCAACGAAGTCGACGAGCTCGCGCTCGAGCGGCTCAACGGTGTCCACGTTGATGCGACCACCGTCAATGGACGGCTGACCTGTATCGCCGCGCGACACCCTCCACGCCTCCACCTGTTGCTCGGCATAGTCAACGGTGACCAAGACATGCGGTTGGAACACGCGCAGCTTGCGGACGCGGTCACGGCTGATCCGACTTGCCGTCAGGTTTGCGATACAGCCGCTCGCGAACCGCAGCCGAGCATTGGCGATGTCGATGCGGTCGGTGAGCACCGGGATGCCGACCGCTTCGAGAGAGACCGGCTCTGCGCCAACGATCGAGAGCACCACGTCGATGTCGTGAATCATGACGTCAAACACCACATCGATGTCGAGACTGCGCGGTTGAAACGTCGCGAGACGATGCACCTCTATGAACCCCGGCGTCGAGATCAGCGGCAGCGCCGCCACCACCGCTGGGTTGTATCGCTCGGTGTGCCCCACCGCGAGCGTCGCGCCCGTCGCCGCGGCGGCGTGAAGGAGCGCGTCCGCCTCGGCCGCCGAGGGCGCCATCGGCTTCTCGACGAGGACCGCGAGCCCGGCCGTGAGAAGCGGTGTCGCCACCGATACATGATCGGCCGTCGGCACCGCGACCACGACGCCATCGAGCCGCGGGACGATGGTCCGCACATCGCCGACGACCTCGGTCCCGAACTCCGACGCAACCGTCCGCGCCCGCTCGGCATCGATGTCGACCACACCCACAAGGTCGACGTCCCTCAGCGTGCTCAGAATTCGTGCATGATGGCGCCCGAGGTGCCCCACGCCAATCACCGCCGCGCGAAACATCGACGACATCACGCGGGCTCCGTCTGTCGCGGGGTCGGCGGACGACCGACCACCGCAATGTCGGCCGCGTTTGCCGCGTCGAAGACCCGCCCACCGTCGAGCACCAGCGAGCGGCCAGCGTCAACGGATAGGACCGCGGCGCGGGCGTCTCTCAAAGCATCGATCGTCGGAACCCCGATGACCGGCACGTCGAACCGCATGTCCTGATCAGGCTTCGCCACCTTGATGACCGACACGCCCGGGCCCGCGAGACGCGCGGCCCTGGCAATCACGTCGTCCGTGCCTTCCATCGCCTCGACCGCCACCACGGCGCGATCTTTGACGACGATGGTCTGCCCGATGTCGAGGCCGGCGATCGCGTCCGCCATGGCGTATCCGAATTGCAGGTCGCGCTGCTCGTCGGCGGTGGGGCTCCGCGTCGTCAGGACTCCCTCGCGGGCGAGCAGCGGCTCGAGGAAGGCGGTCGAATCGACTAGCTCGATCCCGTTGTCCTTCAGGACGTCGGCCACCGCAGAAATCACCGCATCGGTGTTCTTCGTAGCCGCCCGTCGCAGCACGGAGAGCGCCGTGAGATCGGGGACCACGGAAAAGACCTTGTTGTGCTTCACCTGACCGGCCATCAACGCCTGGGTGATGCCGGCGTCCTTGAAAATGGAAATGCATCGTCCGACCTGGCCGAGGGACACCCAGTGGAAGTCGGCACGCCGACCTGCCGCCGCCGCGGCCTCCATTTCTGGCTCTGTCTCGTCCTTGATGGCGACGACCGTCACGTCGTGCCCGAGGCTCTTGGCCGCGTCGAGCGCCAGGAACGGAAACTTGCCGTTGCCGGCAATCAGGCCGATGCGCATGTCCCGCTTGACGGTTAGGACCGGGCCACTTAGTCTTCGACCCCCACGGGCTCGGCCTGTTTCGGCGGGCGGCGTAGGTTCACGCCGCGCCTGGATGTGCGAATGAACTCAACCAGATAGCGAACCTCGGGACCATCAAGACTCGCCTCGGCGTCGATGCGCCCAAGCGCCTGGGTGGTGTTGAGCTTGGATTGTAGGAGATGTCGGTACGCCTGTTTCAACTGGGCGATCGTCGTTGATGAAAATCCTCGACGCTCGAGGCCGATCTTATTGACCCCGTATAGTCGAGCCATGGCACGACTGCCCACGGTCTTCCCGTACGGAAGGGCGTCCATCGTCACGACCGAGTAGCCACCGATGTAGGCCTCGCGACCGACGCGACAAAACTGGTGCACCGCCGAGAACGCACCAATAGTCGCGCCGTCCTCCACCACGACGTGACCCGCCAGCGTAGCGCCGTTGGCGAAGATCGTCTTGTCCCCCACGATGCAGTCATGGGCCACATGCGTGTACGCCATGAAGAAGTTGTCGTTGCCGATCCGCGTCACGCCTCCGCCACCGGCCGTGCCGCAATGGATGGTCACGCCCTCACGACAGATGTTGCGGTGCCCGATCACGAGCCGTGTCTCTTCCCCCTCGTACTTGGTGTCTTGCGGAATCAGCCCCACCGAGGCGAAGGGGAAGATCTGGCACTCGTCACCGAGTTCCGTGTCGCCGTCAATCACCGCGGACGCACCGACGCGACAGTGCCGCCCGAGG
This sequence comes from Vicinamibacterales bacterium, assembly GCA_963662965.1. Taxonomy (GTDB): domain Bacteria; phylum Acidobacteriota; class Vicinamibacteria; order Vicinamibacterales; family UBA8438; genus DTWD01. The sequence continues at coordinate 5,193,780 of OY759970.1, forward strand.
CGCACGCGCGCCCCGATAATGGCGTGCGGTCCCACGACCGTTCCCGCGCCAAGCGTCGCATCCGGATGGACCAGCGCGGTCGCATCGACGTGCGACGATTCCTCGAGGCCAACGAGCAGCTCCGCTTCGGCCACGGTTTCGCCATCGACGGTCGCGACCCCGTAGGTCACCGCGACCCCTTCCTCTTCTCCCCTGAGCGTCACCTCGAGAAACAGGCGGTCGCCCGGAAGCACTTGCTTGCGAAACTTCGCCTTATTGACACCTCGGAGCATCGCGCGCGCGGTCGGCACGTCGTCGGAACCATCGAGCAAGAGCAGGGTGGAGACCTGCACCAGCGTCTCGATCATCATGACGCCCGGCATGAGCGGCGTTCCGGGGAAGTGCCCTTGGAAGTACTCCTCGTTGACGGTGACGTTCTTGACCGCAGCGATTCGGCGGCCCGGCTCGTGCTCGACGATGCTGTCGACGAGCAGCGACGGATATCGATAGGTGAGACGGTCGAGAAGGAGAGGGATGTCGAGTGGCACTAGTGGTCGACGCTCGCGTAGGTGCGGGCGCCAGTGTACAAGGTCGACGGGGCTTGGGGGAAGCGCGCGAGGCTCAGCTACACGACCGAGCGCGATATTCCCCCAGTCTATTGAGAAGGAGGCGTAGCGGTCGTAGCGTTCAGGGCCTCAATCACCGCCTGCGTCAGGTCGAGAGAGCGATTCCCCCAGATCATGCCCGGCCCAGCGGCGAACAGAAAGTCGAGGCCGGTATCCGTGGCCAGCTTGTCGATGACGGGCTGCAGCTTCGTCTCGAACTCGATCTGCGCCTGCTGCCGGAACTCGGTGACTTCAGCTTCAGCGTCCTGAGTGGCGACATCCATTTCGCCAATTGCGTCCTGTCTCTGCCGCTGGATCTCGAGCTCCATACGCGAGATCTCGCGCTGAAGGCTCAGTCGCGCCTCCTGGCTCATGACGGTCTCGCCCTGCGCGAGCTTCTGCTGCGATTCTTGGGCCTGCGTGATGCTGGCATCAATCTCAGCCTGCAGCTCTTTGTTGCGGGCCTCGAGCTCGGCGAGCTTTTGGTCGGTCAGCTCTTGGACCTTCGCGTTCGCCGCCAGACCTTCGGCTGATCCAGCCAGGACCTGCTGCAGGTTGACATAACCGAATCGGGCCCCGGCCGGGAACGGAAGAGACGCGGGCGCTGCGGCCGGAGCGTCTTGTGCGAGCGCCGGCGCACCCAGCAGTCCCATCACGATCACGACCATCACGTTGGAAACTACGGATCTCGTCAATCTCAATGCTTGTCCCCTCGCGCCAGCCCGGCGCGTCTTCTTCTTTCTCTCGGCCGTTCGACCTGCCGACGTTAGAACGTCGAACCCATGGAGAATCGGAACCCTCGGCCTTCCTGTTCGAACAGCCGGTCGCTGTACACCCCGTCCCGCTGGGGGTTGTAGTAGTAAATCAGTCGGAACGGCACGTTCAGCATCGGCATGAACAACCGCAGCTCGACACCGGTCGACGTCTTGAAGTCGTTCATCGCGAACCGGTCCCCGAAGTTCTGCACCTGGCCAGCATCGTAGAACGTGATGAGGCGCACCGGGCCGCCCAAGAGAAACTGATACTCGATGTTGAAGAGTAGGCTCTTGTTACCGCCGATAATCGTGCGGCCTGTGTACGTGTTGGCCGAGATGTCCGGGTTGACGTCAGACAGCATCGGCCCAATGCGTCGAATGTCGAATCCGCGCACCGTGTACTCCCCGCCCAGCCACAGACGCTCAAACACGGGAATCTGATTCGGATCGTCCGACATCAGATACTGCGCGTGCGCCCGCACGCCGAAAATCGTCTTGGACGTGTGCGGCTTCCACCAGACCGCTTCGAACGTCGGCTTGACGAACCGCGTGTTGCCGCCGGCCACGGCGAGCTCGACGCCCGTCGCCAGAGTCTTCCCCTGGGTCGGGAAGATCGGATGGTCGACCGTGCTATGCCGAATCTGGGGCGTCACCTTGCTGATCGTCCGGCGTCCACCGCTTCCAAGCAGTAAGGCATCGGACAGGAACGGATTGAAGGCCAGCAAATTCGGATTCGTGCCCAAGAATGGGTTAATGTCAGTGACCTCCGACTGTTCCAAGCTATAGCCGAGGAAGACGCGCGTGAAATACGCGAGCGGCCAGCCGCCGGTGACCGAGCCTCCGGTCGTCTCTTCGGTAAAGCTTCCAATCCACTCGATCCTGCGCGAATACACTTGTGAGCCGATCGACAGTGGACGCCCGAAGTTGAACGGTCGGTGGAAGGACACCGTGTGGTTACGGGAGCGCGATCCGCTCATCAGCTGGACCCCGAGTGTTTCGCCGCGGCCCATGAAATTCGTGGTCTGAAATCCGGCCTGGCCGAAGAAGCCGTCCCACTGCGAAACGCCGGCGCCGAACGTCAGCTGGTTGAGATTGGCCTCCGTCAGCTCGAGCGTGAGGTTCACCTCGTTGTCCGTCGTTTCGTTCTTTTCGATGTTGACGGCCGTTTCTTCGACCGGCTCAAAAAAGCCGAGCTGATTAAGACGACGGACACTGTACTTCAGCGCCTCCGTGTCGAAGACCGCGTTCTCGACAATTTGCAGCTCGCGCCGAATGACCTCATCGTGCGTCACCTTGTTGCCGGTGAACTCGATCCGGTTGATGAAATACTGTTCGCCCTCCTGGACTCGAATCGTCACGTCGACGACCGGAGCCCCGTCGATGCGAGCCGGGCGGATTTCCGCGATGGCGGCTTCGCTGGTCTCGCCGTTGCCGTTGCCATTCGCCTCGGCATGAGACTCGCCGTTGCCGTTGCCATCCCCGTTGCCGTTGGCGGCCGGCTCGACGCCAATCGCGACACCCTCCTCGTCATCGACGTAGATGACTTCATCCTCCTCCCGCGGACTGAGATCTGGAGCGATCGTCATCTCGTAGTAGCCAAGCGACCCATAGAGCTCGCGCGCGTCGTCGAATCCCTCGCGCACGTCGTTCTCGCTATAAAACTCTCCGGTCTTGATGTCGTCGAAGATCTGCCGCAGGCCGGCCTCGAGCAGAACCTCGTTGCCCGAGAAGTTGACTTCGCCAATGCGGTAGCGCTCGCCCTCATCGATCGGAATACGCAGCCGCATGCCCCGGGTTTTGCCGTCCTCCGATTCCTCCAAATACTCGATGGTCGGCTGGCCGACCTGCGCCGTGATGTAGCCCTCGTTCCGGTAATAGACCTCGACCGCCTCAGCGTCTTCTTCGTACTCCTCCGGCTTGTAGGTCCCACGCCCGGTCATCCAGGAGAGCCAATACCGTTCCTTGACCTTCCTCATCTTGCCCTTGAGCGTGCCGTCGCTCATGGCGGTGTTGCCCACGAAATCGATCTCCTCCACCTGGATTTTGGGGCCTTCGTCCATATGGAAGGTGACCTGCACGAGCTTCGGCCCGCCGGCCACCGGTTCGATGGAATGGTCGACTTCCGCGAACGCGTAGCCCTTCGCCGCGAACAGATTTCGGATCAACCATTCCACGCGGCGAATCGTGCCGGGATCGACGAACGCGTCGAGCCGCATGGCAATGCCTTGGTCGTCGAGGTTGAGGTTGATGTCTTCAACCTTGAGCTCGTCCGACCCTTCGTAGCGCACGATCTTGACCCGTTCGCGCTCTTCCAAGTTGTAGATGATGCGCTTGGCCGGCACGCCGTTCGGGTAGGGATCGTCGATGACCTCAATCCACAGGTCGCTGAGAAATCCGGTGTCCCATAGCCGCTGATAGTCGGCGAGGGCCACCCGCTCGGTCGCCTCCGAATACGGCACCCACTTCCCCTGCGACGGCGCGCTTATGTGATCGGTAATCTGCATGTAGTAGAGATACGTGTCGTAGTCGACGCCGCCGACATTGTCCTGTGTCGGAAAGCGGATCTCGATCCCTCTCAACAGCGTCGGAGAGCCTTCGGGAGGCAACGGCACGGCCACCGGCGGGGGCGGCTGCTGGGGCTGGCCAAAGATCGAGGGCGGCTGCTGCTGGCCTAACGCCGGCACGACGCTCGTCAGCAGCAGCACGGCGACCGCTCCCGTGTACCGATTCATCTGAATCGAATGTTTACCCATAACTTACTCAGGCGCTGGCCAGAGGTACCCCTACAATCGCCCGCATGTGACCACGATCACAGGAGGTTAGTCCGTCTGACCACAGACAGACCCTATCCTCAAGTCTACGGGATCTTAGACGCTGAGAGCCAGGGGTTGGTTTGGTGGAGCCCTAGGCCAGACGACGCCCTTCGAGCTCCTGCCCGGCCGCTCGATACGCGAGCGCTCCCCCGTCGAGATAGACCTCGACCTCGCCCGTCTCGAGGTGTCCGCGGATCAACTCCTCTGACAGCGGGTCCTCGACATAGCGCTGGATGGCCCTCCGCAGCGGGCGGGCGCCATAGGACCGATCCTTACAGGTCATTTCGATGATCCAGTCGACAACCTCGGACGTGAGGCTGATCCGAAGATCGCGGTTGACGAGATTCTCATTGAGCTCGCCGATGAGCATCCCCAAGATCGTGCGCAGGTCGTCGTCGGTCAGCGCCTCGAAGACGATGATCTCATCGACGCGGTTGACAAACTCCGGATTGAACGTCCGCTTCACCTCGGCGAGCACCATCTCAGACACGCTCCGCTGGATTTCCTTGGCGTCCGCCGACTGGAACCCGACGGATGCTCTCTTCTCAATGTAGCGGGCGCCGATGTTCGACGTCATGATGATGATGGCGTTCTTGAAGTTGACACGGTTACCCAGCCCATCCGTGAGGTGACCGTCTTCGAAGACCTGGAGCAGGATGTTGAACAGATCCGGATGCGCCTTCTCGATCTCGTCAAGCAGCACGACGGAATAGGGGTTTCGTTTCACCTTTTCGGTGAGCTGGCCGCCCTCCTCGTGACCGACGTACCCTGGGGGCGAGCCGATCAGCTTCGACACGGAGTGTTTTTCCATGTACTCCGACATATCAAACCGGACGATCGCCGTATCGCTCCCGAACAGGAAATTCGCGAGCGCGCGCGCCAACTCGGTCTTGCCGACGCCGGTCGGACCGAGAAACACAAAGCTCCCGACCGGGCGGTTGGGTGACTTGAGACCGGCTCTCGACCGGCGGATCGCCCGGGCGAGCGCCGAGATCGCGAGTTCCTGGCTGATCACGCGCTTGTGGAGCTCCTCCTCCATGTTGAGCAGCTTCGCGCTCTCATCCTTATTGATCGACGTCAACGGCACGCCGGTCCACTTCGAGACCACCTCGTCGATATCTTGCTTGCCGACCTCGATAGTGTGGCTCCCGTTCTTGACTTCGAACTTCTCTCTGACGAATTGGAGATTCTCTCGGGCCAGCACCTCCTGTTCCCGGAAGAACTGCGCGCGCTCATAGTCCTTCTGCACGGTCGCATTCTCCATTTGTTCGACCGCCACGCGAATACTCTTGTTGATCTCGCTAAACTCCTCGCTGTAGCCCGCCTCGCGCAACTTGACCCGCGCGCCCGCCTCGTCGACGAGGTCGATCGCCTTGTCTGGCAAGAACCGGTCGGTAATGTACCGGCTCGACTGATAGACTGCCGCCTCCATCGCCTCGTCCGAATAGGCGACGTGATGGAAGCTCTCGTAGCGCTCCTTCACGCCGTTGAGGATCTCGAGCGATTCCGCTTCGGAGGGCGGATCGACCTTGATCGCCTGGAACCGGCGTTCCAACGACCGGTCCTTCTCGATGTACTTACGGTACTCGGCGGGCGTCGTGGCGCCAATACAGCGAATCTCGCCTCGCGACAGCGCCGGCTTCAAGATGTTGGCGGCGTCGAGCGAACCCTCCGCCGATCCGGCGCCGACTAGCGTGTGGAGCTCATCGATAAAGACGATGATGTTCGGATTCTCGGTCAGCTCCTTCATGATCGCTTTCAAGCGTTCCTCGAACTGACCTCGATACTTCGTCCCGGCGACGATCAACGAGATGTCGAGCGCTAGCATCCGTTTGTCGGCGAGGAAATGCGGCACATCGCCGCACACGACCCGCTGGGCCAACCCTTCGACGATGGCGGTCTTGCCGACACCCGGCTCGCCGATCAGCACCGCGTTGTTCTTGGTTCGCCGACAGAGCACTTGTTGGATCCGTTCGACTTCCACGGTGCGGCCAACCAGCGGGTCGAGCTTGTTCTTCATCGCCGCGTCGGACAGATCCCGACTGAACTCTGCCAGCAGCGGAGTTTCCTTGACCCGCGTCAGCGTCGTTTTCTCGTTCAGCAGCTGCACGATGTCTTCGCGGACCGTATTCAGCCGCATCCCCTTCTCGGAGAGGATCGTCGCGGCGACCGAGCGCTCCTCGCGCAAGATCCCGAGCAGCAAATGCTCGGTCCCGATGTAGTTGTGCAGCAACCGGTCGGCCTCTTCGGCGGAGAACTGCAGCACGCGCTTGGTCTCCGTGCTGAACGGGAGCTCGACCGACGTCGACACCTTCTCGCGGAAGACCGTGCGACCTTCGATTTCCTTCCGAATATTCTCGAGGGAGAGATGTGAACGGGCGAATATGCGGCTCGTGAGCCCTTTGCCCTCGCGAATCAGGCCAAGCAGGAGATGCTCGGTCTCGATGGAGATGCTCCCGAGCTGGCTCGCCTCGTAACGCGCGAAGAACAATACACGCCGCGCTCGTTCCGTGTATCGTTCAAACATTCAGCCTACCAGGCGTATCCATCCGCACGCATACCTGTGCGAAGCTCGTCTCGATTATAAGGTACCGTCTCGTGCACGCAACTGCACAGAGGTTTGGGGTCTCGCCCAAACACCATCATCTCGTGGCACTTAGCGGCGCACCGCGGCCTTCACGACGCGCGCAGATGGCCATTCGCAAGGCGCAGGACGCGGTCGCACGCGGCCGCCAGGCCAGCGTTGTGTGTCGCGATCACCGACGTAAGGCCATATGCCTCGTGCATTTCACGAAGCAGCGCATGCAGCGTCGCGCCGGTTGCCTCATCAAGATCACCGGTCGGCTCGTCGGCCAACAGCAGCGTGGGACGCATCACGAGGGCGCGCGCGACGGCGACGCGTTGCTGCTCGCCGCCAGATAGCGTGCCCGGTCGATGGTCGAGCCGGTCGCCAAGACCGACCTGCGTGAGCAAGGCCTCGGCGCGGGCACGTGTTTCGTGCGCCGGCGCGCCGGCGATCCGCATTGGCATCTCGGCGTTCTCCAGGGCCGAAAACTCCGGGAGCAGATGATGAAACTGGAACACGAACCCGACGTGGCGATTCCGGAACCGGACGACCGCGTCGTCACCCAGGGTGTGGAGGTCAGTGTCCCCGATCCGAATCGACCCACGTTCGGCGCGGTCGAGCCCGCCAATCACATGAAGCAGCGTGCTCTTTCCAACACCCGACGCGCCGACGATGGCAACCATCTCCCCGACATCAACCGCGAGATCCAAGCCGTCGATCACGCTCAGTGGCTGCTCGCCGATCTGATACGACTTCGAGAGGCCGCGCACTTCGAGAAAAGGCATCCGCAGGGACCGGCGAGGGGACTCCTCCCTATTGGAACCGTAAGGCTTCGGCAGGATCGACGCGACCCGCATGGCGCGACGGATAGATCGTCGCCACGAGGCAGACGACGAGGGCGCCGACCACGACGACGACGAAGTCGGTTGGCTCGACCACAAAGGGCACGTACGGAATCTGATACGCGTCAGGCGGCATCCGTATGACGCGATACCGGTCCATCACGGTCGCAATCACGAACCCCGCGACGGCGCCAACGGCGGTGCCCACCACGCCGATAATCGCCCCCTGCAGCATGAAAATCTGGCGCATGCTGCGGACGCCCGCGCCCATCGTCTTGAGAATGGCGATGTCGCGGCTCTTTTCCATGACCAGCATGACGAGTGACGCCACGATATGGAGCGCGGCCACCAGCATGATGAGCGCGAGCGCGATCGAGATCGCCATCTTCTCCAGCCAGAGCGCCGAGTACAGCGACTGATTGAGCTGCGTCCAATCGTCCGTCATGTAGGCGACCCCGAGCGCTTCTGGGATCTGGTCTGCCACCTCCCGCGATGCGTAGATGTCGTCGATGCGGAGCTCCATCATGTCCACCCGGTCCCGACCGAACAGGCGCTGGGCGACGTCGATCGACACGTACCCGTAGCTGGTGTCGTACTCGAAGAACCCCATATTGAAGATCCCAACGACCTCGAGACGCCGTGGCCGCGGCAACACGCCCATCGGAGTCAGAGTGCCGGTCTGGGTTATCAGACTAATCTCGTCGCCGACGAAGGCGCCGAGACGTTGCGACATTCCCTCGCCGATCACGATCGCCCCGGCCGCGGTGCCGTCGTAGGACTCGAGGTCGAACCAACTTCCGCGCTCGATCGACGCGGCCACCTCGGTCACACCGGCCTCGAGTGTCGGGTCGATGCCCTTGACATTGATGAACGCGTCGCCTTGCCGTGTGCGAGCCAAGCCTCGGCCCTGGATCGACGGTGCGGCAGCAACGACCCGGGGCTGCGCGATCAGCGTCTCGGCCTCCTTGCGGTAGTCCTCGAACCCCTCGCCGAGCATCTTGTAGACGAACACGTGCGCTTGCGCACCGAGGATGCGATCGCGTACTCCTTGCGACATCCCCTCCATCAGCGCCAACGCGACGATCAACGCCGTGACGCCGACGGCGACGCTCACCATCGAGATGACCGACGTGCTCGCAAGCGAGGCCTGCTTGCGCCGCGCGAACAGGTACCGTGTGGCAACATACAGCTCGAAGGACCGGGTCATATCGCGGACTCCTTCGTGGCGCGACGCCACACGCGTGATCCCTGATTTCGATCCCGCACGCTACTCTTCTCTTTTCGGTCGCATGAGCGGAAACAAGATGACATCGCGGATCGAGGGGCTGTTGGTCAGCAGCATCACGAGACGGTCGATCCCCATGCCCTCGCCGCCGGTCGGCGGCAGTCCATACTCCAGCGCCCGGATGTAATCGTCGTCCATGGCGTGAGCCTCGTGGTCACCGGCCTCGCGAGCGCCGATCTGCGCCTCAAAGCGGCGCCGTTGCTCGGCCGGGTCATTCAGCTCGCTGAAGGCATTCGCCACTTCCATTCCACCAATGTACAGCTCAAACCGCTCGACCGTGTCGGGGTCGTCCGGGCGCTGTTTCGACAGTGGGGACACGTCGGTCGGAAAGTCGTACACAAACGTCGGCTGGATCAGCTGCGCTTCGCACAGGACCTCGAATACCTCGAGTGCGATCGTGCCGGCGCCGGCGGTGGGTGCCACCTCGATCTCGAGCTCCGCGGCGAGCGCCGCGGCCGTCTCACGGTCGCGTAACAAGTCGACCGACAGGTCGCGGCCAAGTTTCGCGGCCGCGGCGGCGCGCGCGGCCTCACGCAACGAGAGCCTGGCGAACGGCGCAGCGAAGGAAATCGTGTGGTCGCCAAAGGTACAGGTCGGCTCGTCGTCGTCGTCGTCGTCGTTCAGGACCGACGACACGACCGCCCCCAGCATCTCCTCCGTCATCACCATCAGCGCCTCGTAGTCGCTGTAGGCTTCGTAGAACTCGAGCATCGTGAATTCGGGGTTGTGCTGCGTTGAGATCCCTTCGTTGCGGAAGTTGCGGTTAATCTCGTAGACCCGCTCGAGGCCGCCGACGACCAGTCGCTTGAGGTAGAGCTCCGGCGCAACCCGGAGATACAGCGGCACGTCGAGCGTGTTGTGATGTGTCACGAACGGCCGTGCGAGCGCGCCGCCGGCAATCGGCTGCATCATCGGCGTCTCGACTTCCAGATACCCGCGGGCGTTCAGAAACGTGCGGATGGACGCCAGCACGCGGCTGCGAGTCTCGAACACGGCGCGCGATGCGGCGTTGACGATCAAGTCGAGGTAGCGCTGCCGATAGCGCGTTTCAATGTCGGTGAGTCCGTGCCATTTCTCCGGCAGCGGCTCGAAGCACTTGGCTAGAAACGTCAGCGACGATGCCCAGACGGTGAGCTCGTCCGTGCGGGTACGGAACAGACGGCCCTCGACGCCCACGATGTCGCCTAGGTCGAGCAGCTTCAGGATGCGAAAGTCGCGTTCGCTGACCGAGTCCTTGCGCACGTATACCTGCACGCGCGCGCGGCCGTCCGACAGGACGAGGAAGGTCGCCTTTCCGAAACTCCGAATCGCCAGCACTCGTCCGGCCGTCGTCGTCTGCGAACGCTCGGCCTCGAGATCGTCCCGCGATCGCCCGCCGTGCACCGCGACAATGTCATCGAGGCGATCGGCTCGCACGAAGCGCCCCGGATACGGATCGACGCCAAGCGCCTGAAGCGCCTCATAGTTCGCCCGGCGCTGCTGCTGTTGGTCGGTGTCTCGTTCGTCAGTCACGTCAGTCCTTCGGGCTCCTAGGAACCGCCGAACGGCGCACGCCGTCGAGCACGCCGTTGACGAATCCGACCGCCTGGTCGCCACTGAAGGTCTTCGTGAGCTCGAGCGCCTCGTCGATCACCACCGCGACGGGCGTCTCCGCCTGCAGCAGCTCGTAGACCCCCATCCGGATGATCAAACGGTCGACCACCGCCATGCGGGACAGGCGCCAGTGGTCCGCCTGCCGCTCGATCAGCGGATCGATCGTCCCGAGCGCGCCCACCGTCCCCTGCGCGAGGTCGACGGCAAAGGCTTGGCGCGTGGCCGGTGCCGGATGCACCGACCAGAACAGCGCGAGGGCGTCGTCGCGCTCACCCTCGCCGATGCTTCCGACCTCCCACTGATACAGGAGCTGGAGTGCCGCCTCCCGGCCGCGATGCCGTTCCGTGCGCCGCTTGGACTCGTCGTTCATTAGACGGGGCTTCGCCCCGAAAACCCCCGCGGACGCTCCGCGGGGTCCCCAAGAGCCCCCTCCGCGACCGCGAGGCGCGCCGTGCGCGCCTTGGCCCACACCCACGGCTTACCGGTCGGCCGGCAATTTCGCGATGACGTTCGCCAGCTGGACCGCGGCCAGCGCCGCTTCGCGTCCCTTGTTCGACGGACCGTCGCTGGCTCGGCTCTCAGCCTCTTCCCGGGTATTGGTCGTGAGGATGCCAAAGGTGATCGGGACGCCGGTCTCCTGCGACGCGGTCATGATCCCGTGGGACACGGCCGAGGCGATGTAGTCAAAGTGGGGCGTCTCTCCCCGAATAACGCAACCGAGACAGACCACCGCGTCAACCGATCCCAACTCGGCGGCACGGCGGGCGGCAAGCGGTATCTCGAACGCGCCGGGCACCTCGACCACGGTGACGGGATCAGTCCCGGTACCGGTGGACACGGCACCCGCCTGTCGCAGCGCGGCGATCGCTCCGTCGCAGAGCGCACCGGTAATAGAGCGGTGATATACCGACACCACGATCGCGAAACGGAGGCTCGACGCGTCGGTCGCGCCCTCGATACGCGGCGTATCCTTCATGAGCCGGTAAATCGCGGACGGCGCTTGTCGAGGAATGCGCGCGTCCCCTCTCGCCAGTCGTCGGTCGCGGCAGCGAGGCCGAAGAGGGACGCCTCCCAGGCGCACCCGTCGCTCAACGTCATGCCGAGCCCATCGCGTACCGCCGCGAGGATGTAACGCATTGCGATCGGCGCCTGCGCGGCGAGCTGCTGCGCGAGCGCCTGCACTGTGCCGGCCAGCTCGGCGGCCGGCACCACGCGATTGACGAGACCCCTACGCCACGCTTCGTCTGCGGTGATCGGCTGGCCCGTCAGCATGATCTCGAGGGCGCGCCCGCTTCCCACGAGCCGCGCGAGACGCTGCGTTCCTCCGTAGCCGGGTATGAGTCCGAGCGAAATCTCCGGTTGACCGAAACGCGCGGTGTCGGCGGCAATCCGAAGTGTGCAGGCCATGGCGATCTCGCAGCCCCCGCCGAGCGCATAGCCATTGATGGCCGCGATGACCGGTTTGCCCATCTGCTCGAGGTCGGCACATGCGGCCTGCCCGCGGCGAGCTTGTGCCTCGGCCGCCGTCGGCGTCAGCGGCGCGAGCTCGTTGATGTCCGCACCCGCCACGAACGCCTTCTCGCCAGCGCCGGTCAACACGACGACCCGCACCGCAGTGTCGGCCGCCAGCTCGCCGGTGGCACGTTGGAGCTCGTCGAGTGTCGTCGCGTTGAGCGCGTTCAGCACCGCCGGCCGATTGACCGTTACCGTCGCGACGCCGTCCGTGCGCTCAACGATCACATTCTCGTAGGTCATCGTGCGGTTCGATCGGCAAGAACTATACTCCACGCCCAAACCCCGCCGGTCCCGAGGACTGCCCCGCAGGCGTCAGCCACGAGGTCACGAAGCTCGGGCGTCCGACCCGGCACAAGCGACTGATGGATCTCGTCGGTGAGACCGTACGCCACCGCGAGCAGGACCGCCGTGATGGTGGTACGCGCCGTTACCTGCTTCCACTGCGCGTCGGTGACCCCACGGAGGAATGCGACTCCGAGAGCGGCGTACGCGACGGCGTGCGCACCAACGTCCGGCAAGGCTGATGGCGTCGGGGGCGACGACAAGCCTGACACCACGAAAATCGACGCCATCACGCCGACGGCGGGACCCCACACCGACAGGACACGGTCGCGGTCGGCGTGACGAAGCCGGCTCATAGCGGGAAGGGGTACATCAGCCAGCTAAAGACGACCGCGGCTAGGATGAAGCCCGCAAAGATGGCGCCTCCGAGCCGCAGCTGCTCGCCTGGCTCGTCCCGCATCAACACCGCAAAGACGAGAGACACGAATCCGGCAAACAACGTCATCAGGATGAAGTGGCTCGCCATCGCTGCGTCCTGTCCGCACCCCTACTTGCGCCCAAGCGCGATGTCGAACGCATCCATCACCACGAGCATGTTCAGGAGACCAGACACGATGAGGAACGAGTTTCCATATTCGTACGTCGTCGCCACCACGCGACCGTCGCCAGCGCCAAGGGCACGAGCGAGGAAATACACCGCGCCGATGCCAAGGTCGGCCAGTGCCGCTAAGGTGACGAGCGGCTGCGAGGGATCGATCGGGAACAGCTCGCCTTCCAGCACCAGTCCGACGACGAACATCAACGGCAACGCGACGAGAAAAATGACGCCTTTCGACAACTGCCCCAACCAGAGATGGCCCGCACCTGGAATCGCCCATGCGATCGCGCTAACGAACAGCGCCGCACTCGGCTCCGTGGTCTTGGCACCTGTCGACACGGTTCTTAATATTAGTGTCCAAGCTCAGACTGTGGGAATATCGCCTTCGGTCTCATCACTCACCGTCAGGCGCTTCCCCCAGGTCCCCTGGCTCCCTCGTTAGTGGGGGCCCCGATACCCCACGCCACTCGGTCGCCGCCAAGCTCACGTTCCCCATCATCCACACCACGGCGGCACCGAGCGGCAACCCAGCGAGCGCGCGGCCGACATTGCCAGGATCGACGACCCCACCGATCTCTGCCACGAAACTCGCGACGGTCGGAACGGCGGCGACGAGGATCAGTGTCCGCGCGGTGCGATGAGGGAGTGAGGGGCGCGCACCGGCCACCAGCGTCATCAGAACGCCCAGTGCCGCGAGGGCGGCGCCACCATAGAGGCCACTGCATCGCGCGCAGACCGGAAGCTGCACGCCCCACGCGGAGAACGAACGAGCAGCCTGCTGATGACAGAGGGCGCTACTGACCACGTAGGTGGCGGTACCTGCAACAAACTGCCCATCCGCCGGCGGATGGTGGGTGATCGCGAACGGTGCCGCCAGGAGCACCGCGCCCCAGCCGACCGTGCCACACATGACGGCGACGACGACGAAAGGTTTACAGCGCATCGAAATGGGTCAGCCGCTTGAAGGCCTCGAACCGGGCGCGGATGTCGTCGTCGCTCAAGCTCAGCAGTCGGGCGAGGCCGAAGTCCTCGACCGAGAGCGACGCCATCGCGCTCCCGCAGATGACCGCGCGCGTGACGACCTCATCCGACAGGTCAGCCGCGGCCGCAAGGTACCCGACGAATCCACCGGCAAACGTGTCGCCGGCACCCGTCGGGTCGAGTACGTCCTCGAGCGGGAGACCAGGCGTCGCAAAGAACCCGTCACCGTGGGTCATCAGAACCCCGTGCTCGCCACGCTTGATCACGACGCGAGACGGTCCCATCTGGAGGATGCCGCGCGCGGCTTTGACCAGGTTCGACTCGCCGCTCAGGAGGCGCGCTTCCTCGTCGTTGATCACGATGGCGTGCACGCGTTTCAGTACGGCGCGAAGCTCCGCCGGCGTGCCTTCGATCCAGTAGTTCATCGTATCGAGCGCGACGAACTCCGGCGCCTCCACCTGCTCGAGCACTTCGAGTTGAAGTGCGGGATGAATGTTGGCGAGGAAGACGACGGGGCTGGTCCGGAACGTCTCGGGAATGTGGGGCCGGAAGTCCTCGAAGACATTGAGGTGAGTGTAAATCGTCTCCCGACTGTTGAGGTCGAAACCGTACTCGCCTTTCCACCGAAACGTCTCGCCCGAGACACGCTGGAGCCCCGCGAGATCGATTGATCGCCCTCCAAACACCTGCATCTGCGTCTCACCGAAATCGTCTCCGACGACGGCAACGAGTCGGACATCCGTGAAGAAAGATGCCGCAACACTGAAGAACGTCGCCGCGCCCCCGATGACCCGCGAGACCTCGCCGAACGGGGTCCTGATGGAGTCAAACGCAACGGACCCGACGGTCAAGACCGGGCGCATCAGCCCACATACCTCTCGATCAGCGGTGCCAACTTGGACCGCGTGTCCGGCGGCATCGCTTCAGGTCGCGTGATGATGGCGCCGGCAAGCGCACTCGCGCACTCACAACCACGCTCGACCGGCAGTCGCGAGACGAGGTTGGCAATGATCCGTTGGGCCATGGTCGCATTGGCCTGCAACGTCTCGATGATCATGTCGACGGTCACCTGGTCGTGGTCCGGGTGCCAGCAATCGTAGTCGGTCACGAGCGCGAGCGTCGCAAAGCAGATTTCCGCCTCGCGTGCCAGTTTCGCTTCCTGCAGGTTGGTCATGCCGATGATGTCCATCTTCCACGACCGATAGAGCTCCGATTCGGCCAGCGTCGAGAACTGCGGCCCCTCCATGCAGAGATAGGTCCCTCCTCGATGAACCGTGGCCCCGACCTCGTTCGTGGCGTCGGCGGCAATACCGCTCAGCGAGGGACACAGCGGGTGGGCAAACGACACGTGCGCCACAATCCCGCTACCAAAGAACGTACTGATGCGACCGCGCGTTCGGTCGAGGAACTGGTCCGGCACCACGATATCCTGTGGCCGGTACTGCTCCTGCAGGCTCCCCACGGCGCTCGCCGACACGATCCAGTCGACGCCGAGCGTTTTCATCCCGAAGATATTGGCGCGGAAATTGAGCTCGGACGGCAGAATGTGATGGCCGTGGCCGTGACGGGCGAGAAAGGCGACCCGCTGCCCGTGCAGCGTGCCGGTCACATAGGGTGCCGACGGCGCGCCGAACGGCGTGGTGATTTCCCGCTCCTCGCGGTCCGCGAGGTCGGCCATGTCGTAGAGCCCGCTTCCACCGATGATTCCGATCCGGATCTTGTCGTCCGTAGCCATGATGAACACGCGCGGTCAGGCGCTCCTCTCTTCTTTCAGCTCGACGAGCACGCCGTGCGCGCTGCGCGGGTGGATGAACGCCACGAGCGCCCCCTCCGCACCGTCCCGGGGCGTCTCGTCGATGAGCTGCACGCCGCGCGCCCTGAGTCGAGCCAGCGTCTCGATGATGTCATCCACGCGCAAGGTGATGTGGTGCAAGCCGGCTCCTCGCCGTGAGATAAACCGTGCGATCGGCGACTCGGGTGAGGTCGCCTCGAGCAACTCGAGCGTCGCCGGACCGACACTCAGGAAGTGGGCCCGTACCGCCTGCGAGGCGACCTCCTCGGTGACATCGACGTCGAGGCCGAGGGCATCGCGATAGAACGCGAGTGCCTCGGCGAGATCGTCGACCGCAATCCCGATGTGATCCAACGTGGCTTTCATGGTATCGACGGCTCCTTTAAGACATGTCGCGCGACGCGGTCGGCGGCGGTGTAGGGATCGACCTCGCGAGCAGCGACACCGTCGACCGCCTCATCCCACGCAGCGGTTCCCGCGAGCGCGTGCGAGAACCGTCGTCGCAAGATGGCCTCGAGGCGGGCGCGAGCGCGGTCGCGCGCTCGTTGGTCGCGATTCGATACGCCGTCCGCCACGCTGGCCATGGTGTCCGCCAACTCGTCCACGCCGTCACCGTTCGCGGCGCAGGTCTTGATCACCGGTGGACGCCGCGTACCGCTATCGGGCGAGCGCAGCGACAGCATCGCCTCGATCTCAGCGACGGCGAGATCGGCCCCGGTGCGATCCGACTTGTTCACCACGAACACGTCGGCGATTTCCATGATGCCGGCCTTGATCGCCTGGACATCGTCGCCGGTCCCGGGAACCGTGATCACGACTGAGATGTCCGCCGTGCGACTCACGTCGACCTCCCCTTGCCCCACGCCGACGGTTTCGATCGCCACGACGTCAAACCCCGCGGCATCGAGGACCATCACCGCGTCGTGCGTCGCGGGCGCCAGTCCCCCGAGATGGCCGCGGGTGGCCATGCTACGCACGAACACGCCGGCATCGGACGTGTGGTTCTGCATGCGGATGCGGTCACCCAGGAGGGCGCCGCCGGTGAAGGGGCTCGACGGATCAACGGCCAGCACCGCCACCTTCAGCTGGTCGCGGCGCCATAACCGTGTAAGGCGATCCACGAGGGAGCTCTTGCCGACGCCTGGCGGCCCGGTCAATCCCACGACCCACGCCCGACCGGTCTGTGCATACAGTTGCCCGATGAGCGACACAGACGCCGGCGCCTCGCCTTCGACGAGGGAGATCGCGCGCGCCACTGCCTGTGCGTCGCCCGACGACACCCGGTCAGCGAGGTCCATGCCGTGATGCGGACGTCAAATACTGACGGGCGATGACGAGGCGCTGGATCTCGCTCGTCCCCTCACCGATCGTCAGCAGTTTGACGTCCCGGAAATACTTTTCAGCCGGGTAGTCTTTCATAAACCCGTAGCCCCCGTGAATCTGCACGCACTCGTCCGCCGCGCGCACCGCGACCTCGCTCGCGTACAGCTTCGCCATCGACGATTCGTGTGTGGTCGGCCGTCCCTGGTCCTTCAAGTACGCCGCGCGGTAGGTGAGGAGCCGAGACGCCTCGATGCCGGTCGCCATGTCCGCCAGCTTCCATTGAATCGCCTGAAACGTGGCCAACGCCTGACCGAATTGCCGGCGCTCTCTCGCGTAGCGGCGCGCCGCGTCGAATGCACCCTGCGCCAAACCGACCGAGAGCGCCGCAATCCCGATGCGACCGGCGTCGAGCACTTGGAGGGCATTGATGAAGCCGCGGCCCTCGCGGCCAAGCAGTTGGTCCCGCGCGACCCGGCAACCGTCGAATCGCGTCTCCGCCGTCAGACTGGCGCGCATCCCGAGCTTGTTCTCTTTTCGGCCGGCAGACATCCCCGGCGTGTCGCGCTCCACCACAAATGCGGAAATGCCGCGGCGCTCCTTGTCCGGATTGGTCACCGCCATCACGACCGTGAGACCGGCGACACCGGCGTGGGTCGTGAACGACTTCGTCCCATCGAGTGTCCAGCCGCCGGCCTCCGGCGTCGCGCGCGTCCTCAGGCTCCCGGCATCACTTCCAGCGTCGGGTTCGGTGAGCGCCCACGCCCCCAGCATCTCTCCCCGCGCCAGGGGGGTGAGCCAGCGCTCCTTCTGCGCATCAGAGCCAAACATGGCGATGTGGGCAGCCGCGAGACCGTTGTGCGCCGCCACGGTCAAGGCGACGGCCGGGTCGACCCTCGCCAGTTCCTCGATGCAGATGCAGTATTCGACAGCGGTGAGACCGGCGCCGCCGTAGCGCTCGGGAAACTGGATGCCGAGCAAGCCGAGTGCCGCCAGCCGCGGCACGAGATCCAGCGGAAACGCCTGCGCTTCGTCCCAGGCCATCACGTGCGGTGCGATCTCGCGCTCGGCAAACTCCCGCACGGCCTGACGGGTCACCCGCTCCGCCTCGCTCGGACGGAAGTCCATCGCGTCGAGACTGTAGCACAGGGCACTAACGACGCCTTTGGGGGGTCACGATGGTCGGCGTCGGTGTCTTGGTTCAGGGCTCAGGGCTCAGGGCTTCAGTGCCGACAAGGAACTGCCGATACGACGGTCATGGCGAATCACGTCCGTGTGATGACCCGGACCCTGCGGCTGACGCTGGCGATGAGCGTGCTCGCCACTCCGGCATTCGCCGACCTCACCGCCTTCGTCGGCCCAAATCGGACCCCGACCAACCGAACGGCGACCGGAGCCGCCCTCGGCATCTCGTTGCTCATCATCGGCTTCGAGTTCGAGTACTCCGCCACGCCGGAGGACCGGGCGGCCGACGCACCGTCGTTGAAAACGGGGATGTTCAACGTGCTCGTCCAGACGCCGTTTGGCGGCATGGCCGGACTCCAGTTTTACGGAACTGCGGGTGGGGGAATGTACCGGGAACAACTCGACGCGCGCGAAGAGACCAGCTTCGTGAGCAACGTCGGTGGCGGGGTCAAGATCTCATTGGTGGGACCGCTCCGATTGCGATTCGACTACCGACTGTTCTCGCTGCGCGGCGATCCACTGCACCGTCGCCCGCAACGGCTCTACGCCGGTCTGAATCTGGCTTTCTAATCTTAGACGGGATCTGCGGCCCCGAACCCCGCCGCCGGCACTCGCGGGGACCCCCCAAGGCCCCACTCTGTGCCGGCGAGGGCGCGCACGTGCGCGCCCTGCTCGTACCTAGTGACATCGGGTCTGCTGCCCCGATAGCAGACGGGCTGGCAAGGAACCTTACTCGCCGAAGTCCATGACGAGCTCGAGATTCATTGGCACCTGCCCGAGACCAAATGAGCCGTTGAACGTCTCGTAGAGCGACTGGACCTCGTTCGGCACTTCCTCGTTCAGAATCTGCGCGACGGAATAGTCGGCGTCGGGCACCGTCGGGTCGATGAACCATACGTAGAGCACGTTGTCATTGGGACCGGGCTCCAGCGCCCGGTACACCTTCCACCCCGACGCCTGCTCGACCCGCTCGGGATTCTCGCTGGCGGTCATCACCGCGCCAAGCCGCGTCATCACCTGCTCGAACGCGGCGGTACTGTCGCGCTCGACGTAGTTGAAGATCATGCCGGTCGGCGCTTCCAACGTCTTGACCGCCTGTGCCGCCGCGTAGGACGGCGCGAATGCAAGGCCCATGACCACCCCGACCCCAACCGCCGCGGTTAACGCACCGCCGCTCCACGCTAGCTGCCACCCGGCCATCCTGATGCGTGCCATCAGCTCACCTCACATGCTCAGACACGGGGAATATCGCCCTTCCCCCAGACCCCCTCGCTCGCTCACTCGCGTCCCTCGATGCAACTCGAGACGCCGCGAGCTGTGTCGAGGGGCGGGGACCCAGACAGCCCCACGCCCCGGCTTTACTCAGACGGGGCTGGTGGCCCCGTACCCCGCCGCCGGAGCTGCGCCGCTCCGGCGAGGGCGCGCCCGTGCGCGCCCTGTCGTCTTAACTGTAGAGACCAAGGTGAAGCGACGCGCGGGCGCACGGACCCGCGGTCGTCGGTCGCGGCGCGCGCCACACGGAGACGATTAGAAGTCGGCTACCAACTCAAGCTCGACCAGTAACTGCTTGAGATTTCCGTCGGTAAACGCGCCGTTGTAGGCGTTGAACAGCTCTTCAATCTCGTCCTGGAATACTTCGTTCAGGATGGTCGCGGCCGAATAGTCGGCACCACGCACCACCGGGTCGATGAGCCACACGTACGGCACCATGTTCTGACCAGAAAAGTCGGCCCCGAGCCGGTAGACCTTCCAGCCACGGGCCTGCGCTTTGCGATCTTCCTCGGTGTTCCCACTCTGCTGCAGCGCGTCGTTCAATTTCTGCAGGATGCCTTCGTAGTCCGCCCTCGCCGACGGCTTTATGAATTGAAAGTTGAGAACCACGTCGCTATTAAACTCGACTCGTTGCGCCTGAGCCTCGGCCTGACGAGGGGGAAGGAATATCCCCACCATCACCCCTACGGCCAGAGTCATGGCGAGCGCACCGCCCATCCAGAAGCGCTGGCGAATTGCCGGCTGATTTCGAAACGCACTCATGTTGCTGTCCTCCTTGGTCTTCGGCCTCCGAAAGCGCGGGGTATTTTACCGTACCGGCCGCGCTAGACAAAGTCCTTCATTACCTCGTTGGAAACGAGCATGCCGGCCCGCGTCAGCCGCCAGCGGCCATCGGCGTCAACCAGCACCCCCGCCTCGACATAGGGCCGCAGCTTCCGACCGAACCGGCCGCGGAGGTCCGTGTGATAGCGGCGGCCGAGGGCGTCCACGTCGACCCCCTCGACGAGCTGCAGGCCCGTAAACACGGCGTCGCCGAGGCGCTCGTCGGCCGGGAGCCGCCGCCGGCCTTCGGCCGGCGACTCGCCGCACTCGATGGTCTCGATGTAACGGACGGTCTCGGAGCAGTTCTTCCACCGCACGCCGGCCCGTGTGGAATGGGCCCCGCACCCGAAGCCGAGCCAGCTGCCGTCCCGCCAGTACTTGAGGTTGTGACGAGAGCGCCGTCCTGGTCGGGACACGTTGGAGATTTCGTATTGCTCGTATCCGGCTCGATCCGTCCGTTCGAGCGCGTCGAGATACATCTCGGCCGCATCTTCATCCGGTGCCAGCGACCAGCCGCTCCGTGCCATCTCCTCCCGTAGCGGTGCGTTCGGATAGAGCTCCAGCATGTAGAGCGAGGCGTGGTCCGGCGACAACGCGACCATCTCATCGACCGACGCCACGCAGTCCGTTCGGCTTTGTCCAGGCAGCCAGAGCATCAAGTCAAGGCTGAGGTTGGTGCAACCGGCATCTCGTAGCGTCGTGATCGCGGTCCGCGCCTGGTCGGCCGTGTGCGTGCGCCCCAGGCGGACAAGCTCATGGTCATGGAACGACTGCACGCCGAGACTGACCCGCGTGATCCCGACGTCGAGGAGCCCATGCACGTGAGACCCCCTGCACGATTCTGGATTCATCTCCAACGTCGTCTCGACTCCCTCGGCCACCGCGAAGGCCGATCGACAGGCATCGAGAATCTGCGCGACCTCGGACGCGTCGAGCAGCGATGGTGTCCCGCCACCGAAGAAGATGGAGTCGACCTGTGCCCCATCGCCGGCTCTACCGATTTCGGCAACGAGCGCCGCGACGTAACGCTGCTTGAGCGCGCCATCAAAGAGTCCGCGATTGAAGTTGCAGTAATTGCAGATGGCGCTGCAGAACGGGATGTGAATGTAGATTCCGAGGGCGCCCGAGGGCGCTGCTTCTGTCGACCGCATGCGTGGAGGGAGCTCGCTAGCTGCTGCCGGCTTTCCCGCCCAACCAGCCGAGGTCGAGCTGTCCCTCGCGGGGTCCCTCTCGCAGCCGGGCGCGAGCGCGGACACCGGTACGCTTCGGCAAGCGCTTCTGCGGGCGCGTCTTCCACGTCTGAAACAGCACCTCGGCGTTCGGCGGGTACTCGAAATCTCGGTAGTCTGGTCCAGCGAACTCGAGGAATTCGCACATCTCGCGAAGTCTCGAGTGCATCCGAAAGCTCACGCGCACAAGCAGCGAGTCCAGGTCCTCAATATCCTCGATGTCCTCGTAGTTCGAGGTGAAGATTGTCGGGCGACGCTCGTTATAGCGCGTACTGACGATGAGGTTCATCGTCTCCTCGACCCAATCGGTGAGCCGTTCGGCGCCGAGGTCATCGAGCACGAGGAGCTCGGCATCCATCACCTCGCGGAGAATGTCGGCTTCTGACGCGCGGGTGACAGGATTGTAGGTGCTCTTGATGGTGCTGAGCAGCGAGCGCGTGTCGTAGTAGACGCCGCGCACGCCCTTCGACGCCACCTCGCGCAGCACGGAGATCGCCAGGTGCGTCTTGCCGATCCCGGGCGGACCTATGAACATCAGCCCTTTGTCGACGACCGGAAAGGCATCGGCAAACGCCCGCGCCTTCTTCACTGCCCGAATCAGCTTGTCGTTCGGGTAGGTGACGAAGGTGGAAAAGCCACACTTGGCGTAGCGTGGCGGGATCCGCGCGTGCGAGAGCATCTGGCGCGCGATCTCCGTGCGCCAGCACTCGCATCGCTCCACGCGCCGCGTACCCTTGACGTCGCGTGCGCGCCACCCGGTGTCATTGCAGTGGGGACAGCTCATGACAGCCTAGGAGCCCGTGGACTCCTAGCGTCACAAGAATACCCCGACATCCCACGCTACTACGAGCGTTTTCGTTTGGTCTTGCGGCGCACTGGCTTATTCCGTGCGGACGACGGCGTCACGCGGTCGCCCGACACCGTACGCACGAGGTCCGTCGGATGAGACTTCACGAGCGCGGTGCCAAGTCGTTGCTCCCAATCGCCGAGGCCCTTCGCCAGCTCATGCTTGACGTAGTTCATGAACTCATTGACCTCGCACTGCATGCGGTCCATCTTCTCGCGCATGTTGAGAATGATCTCGACACCCGCCAGATTCACGCCGAGATCACGAGTCAGCGACAAGATGGTCTCGAGCCGCTTGAGGTCCTCCTCGCTGTAGAGCCGCGTATTGCCTTCGGTGCGCGATGGTTTCAGCAACCCCTCACGCTCGTACAGACGGAGCGTTTGCGGGTGGATCGCATAGCGCTCGGCCACGACGCTGATCATGTAGGACGCTTTGTCGGTCGGCTTCGCGGTCATGTTCGGGTTACTCGAAAATCTTCATTCCTCAAAGAGGTCCTTGCGGACGTCGTTCGAGTGGATCCGTCCGAACTCCCGTAGCAGCTCCTTCGACCGCTCGTCGAAGATCGGGGGCAAGACGACATTGACCTCAACCACCAGGTCTCCACGTTCGCCACTCCGCGGCGACGACACGCCCCGCGAGCGTAGTCGGAATCGTTGTCCCGACTGGGTGCCTGGCGGAATACGCAGGCGGACGAGACCGTCAAGGGTCGGCACGTCAATCCTTGCCCCGAGGGCCGCCTCGTGGATGGCGACCGGGAGATCCAGGTACAGATCGTCCCCTTCACGCCGCAAGAGACGATGGGCTTCGACGTGCGCCGTAATGTACAGGTCGCCCGGCGTCCCGCCCAGGCGGCCCGCGTTCCCCTTCGCCTCAACGCGCAGCCTCGCGCCGTCACTCACCCCTGCCGGCACCTGGATGGTGATGTTTTCGTCCCTGGCGACGATGCCGCTCTCGCGGCACGTCGCGCACGGCCGGTGCCGGAGGCGGCCGGTGCCGTCGCAGAACTTGCACGACTTGGAGAACACCATGTGCCCGCGCCGCCACCGTGTGGTTCCCACGCCGTGACAACGGGTGCATCGTCCTTCGACCGCGCGCCGGCGGCCGCTCCCGCTGCAGCTCTCACAGACGTCAAGTCGGGTGATGGTCAGGCGCCGCTCCGCGCCGGTCACTGCTTCCTCGAACGTCAGCGACACTTCGCCGAAGAGATCGCTCCCCTGCTCGGGCCCCTCCGCGGCCGGTCGCTTTCGTTCGGCCGCCTCCTGAAAGACATCGGAGAACAGCTCGTCGAAGGTGGCCGACGCACCGCCGCTCCCACCGGCCGTCGAAAAATCGAAGCCCTGGAACTCAACCGATGCCGCGGGCGCCATCGACGCGCGCACGCCGTGCGCGTCGTACTCGTGGCGTCGATCCGGATCGCGGAGGGTCTCGTACGCCTGGGTGAGAAGGCGAAAAAACGCTTCCGCCTCACCGTCCCCCGGATTGATGTCCGGGTGGTAGCGGCGAGCCAGGCGCTTATAGGCGCGCTTGACCTCTGAGACCGTCGCGGCCCGCTTAACTCCAAGGATGACGTAGAAGTCCAGCTGATTCACTGGGAACTCCACCGCCGCCACCGACGGCTACTTCGTCTCTTCCTCGACCACTTCCGCGTCGATTACGTCGCCGGCATCGGTCGGCGGTGTGTCGCCCGCGGCGTCGTCAGACGGCTCCTGCGATGCCCCCGCGTCCGGCGGCGCCTGTCCCGCCTGCGCATACAGTGCCTCGGCGGCCTTCTGCTGCGCCGCGTTCAACGCCTCCAGCCCCGCGGAGATCGCGCCGATCTCGCCGCTTTCGTTCGCCTTCTTGAGCTCCGTGAGCGCCTCCTCGACCGGCTGCTTGTCAGCATCGGACAGCTTGTCACCCGCGGCCGTCAGCATCTGCTCGGCGGCAAAGACCGCCTGGTCGGCGCGGTTCTTCGTTTCTACTTCGTCCTTACGCAGCTTGTCCTCGTCGGCATGCGACTCGGCCTCTTGCATCATCTTGTCGACCTCTTCTTGGCTGAGGCCGCTCGACGCCGTAATCGTGATCTTTTGCTCCTTCCCGGTACCGAGGTCCTTGGCCGACACATTGACAATGCCGTTCGCGTCGATGTCGAACGTCACCTCGATCTGCGGGACGCCACGCGGGGCCGACGGAATGCCGACAAGATGGAACTTGCCGAGTGGACGGTTGTCCTTCGCCATCGGACGTTCACCTTGCAACACGTGCACCTCGACGCTGGTCTGACTGTCGGCCGCCGTCGAGAAGATCTCGCTCTTCTTCGTCGGGATCGTCGTGTTTCTCGAAATCAGCGTCGTCATGACCCCGCCCAGCGTTTCGATCCCGAGTGAGAGCGGGGTAACGTCGAGCAAGAGGAGATCTTTGACCTCCCCGGCGAGCACGCCCGCCTGCACGCCAGCCCCGATCGCCACCACTTCGTCCGGATTGACGCCGCGGTGCGGTTCCTTGCCAAACAGCTCCTTCACGATCTCCTGCACCTTCGGCACCCGCGTCGAGCCACCGACGAGTACGACCTCGTCGATCTTCGACGGGTCGAGCCCCGCATCGGCGAGCGCCCGCTTGACCGGCTCGACCGTTCTCTGCAGCAGGTCGTCGACGATCTGCTCGAACTTGGCTCGGGTCAGCTTCTTTTGCAGGTGCTTGGGACCGGACTGATCCGCCGTGATGAACGGCAGATTGATCTCCGTCTCCATGACACTCGACAGCTCCATCTTCGCCTTCTCGGCCCCCTCCTTGAGGCGTTGGAGCGCCATGCGGTCCTTGCTGAGATCGATTCCCTCGTCGCCTTTGAACTCCTCGACGATCCAGTCGATGATGCGCTGGTCGAGGTTGTCGCCGCCCAGATGGGTGTCGCCATTCGTCGACTTGACCTCGACCACTCCCTCGCCGACTTCCAAGATCGAAATGTCGAACGTGCCGCCGCCAAAGTCGTAGACCGCAATCGTTTCGTCGGTCTTCTTGTCGAGGCCGTAGGCCAACGCCGCGGCCGTCGGCTCGTTCACGATGCGCTGCACTTCGAGACCCGCAATCTGTCCGGCATCCTTCGTCGCCTGACGCTGGGCATCATTGAAGTACGCCGGCACCGTAAGCACCGCCTTGGTCACCGATTGCCCGAGATACTCCTCCGCCGCCTGCTTCAGCTTCTGGAGCACCATCGCGGACAGTTCCGGTGGTGACATCTCCTTCCCACCCGCCTTCACGCGCGCGTCCCCGTTCTTGGCCCGTATGACCTCGTACGGCACCATCGTCATTTCTTCGTTCACCTCATCGAAGCGACGTCCCATGAATCGCTTGATGGAGAACACCGTGTTTTCGGGGTTGGTGACCGCCTGACGTTTCGCCACCTGGCCGACGAGCCGTTCGCCAGATTTTGCGAACGCGACGACGGAGGGGGTCAATCGGTTGCCTTCTTGGTTGGTGACGACGGTCGGCTCGCCACCTTCCATGACGGCAACGACCGAGTTCGTCGTCCCGAGATCGATACCAATAATCTTGCTCATGATGCCTATGGCCTTGCGTATCGCCCGCGAGCCTCGCCGCGACCGAAACCGAAGTTGCCCACCGATGGGATACCTTGAACTTACGAGACATATGACTATAAAATCTTAGTCTCTACATGTCAATACTCGGAGGAATATTCTTACGCCGAAACACCACCGTGGTGTACTCGCACTGCCTACCTGAAGCGCCAACGCTATGACCACAGGTCACTTACGGCGGCGCTTCTCCAGAATCCTTTCCAGCCTGACGCTCGGCATCTTTGGCTCGTTGTCGGCCACGGGCGCAGTGCTAGCGTAACCGCCCGCCTTGGGTCGTGTCGCCCACGTGAATGGGGACACTTCGGTGATTCGGGCCGATGAGCAACGGCCGCTCCAAATCGGCATGCCGCTCACCACCGGCGATCGGCTCGGTACGTCGCTGGGACGGGTCGAGATCGCGCTGGACGGCGGCGTGCTGCTGCATCTCGATCACCACACGTCGATTGACCTGCTGGCGGATGACCCCGTCCGCATGCTCGACGGCCGCCTTCGGGTGACGGTTGACGTGGGGTCGGGCGCGCGCCCTCGGATCGACACCCCGGAGACACAGGTGGTCGTGCGAGAGGCGGGAGAGCTGACCATTGCCCGCACCGCTGAGCGCACCCGTGTCAACGTCGTGCGGGGATCGGTCGCCGTCGGCGCGCAGTCGGAAGGCGTGACGATGCGAGCCGGCGAGTCCGCGTCGGTCGACCCGCTCGCCGCGCCGGCCACACCGCGGCCGTTCAATACGGCTCAATGGGACCGTTTCGACCGGTGGATCGAGCAACGTCGCGTGGCCCGCATCGCTCGGTATGCGCCGCAGCTCATTCGAACGCGGCTCTCGCCCGTTCCCGAACATCGAACGGCGCCGACGACTACACCGCCGGCGCGGCAGGGCGGTGATGCCCGGCTCCATCCACTCACATGGGCGCCGACCGTCCCGTGGCTCGTCGGGGGAACATTCTGGGGATGTCCCAGTAGCTGTTGAAATTTGAAGCGGCGGCTCCTTCACTGGTCGTGCTATACGACCGGTGACTAAACCGAGGTGAAAGCCTCCCAGCAAAGGAGCCGCCATGAAGAAGCAGTCTCACACAGTCCCTCGTCGTCGCCAATCGGCATCCCCGGCGTCGCGCCACTTGCCGTTGGTTGACATCCTCATCGATGCACAGGCCGAGCTGCAGGAGCTGGTCATCGCGTCTGGCTTACGGGTGCTCGAGGCGATGCTCGAAGAAGATCGGGCTGCCGTGTGTGGCCCCCGGTATGCGCATCAGCCGGCCCGGCACGCGTATCGCGCCGGCCATGCTCCGAGCCAAGTCGTCCTGGGCGGGCATAAAGTCGCGATCCGTCGGCCCCGAGTGCGGCGCGACGGCATGGAGGTGCCGCTGCCCACGGCCCAGGCGTTCACGGACGCGGACCCGCTGAACCGGCGCGTCGTCGACCAGATGCTCATCGGCGTGGCGACCCGCCAATATGCGCGGAGTCTCGAACCGCTGGGCGCGAACATCACGACGCGGGGCACCAGCAAGAGTGCGGTCAGTCGACGCTTTGTGGCGCAGACCCAGGCGCAGCTGGACGCGTGGCGCGCGACACCGCTCGACGCGCTGGACCTGGCGGTGCTGCTGATCGATGGGGTCCAGGTCGGCGGGCACTGTATCGTGGTGGCGCTGGGCATCGACACAACGGGGACCAAACACCCGCTCGGCCTCTGGGAAGGAGCCACGGAGAATGCGACGGTCTGTCAGGGCCTGTTGACCAATCTTGCGAGTCGCGGGCTGCGCACCGACCGGAGCCTCCTGGTGATCGTCGATGGGGCGAAGGCCCTCGAGACGGCGGTGACCCAGACGTTCGGCCGGGCCGCCGTGGTGCAGCGGTGTCAAGTGCACAAGGGCCGGAACATCCTGGAGCATCTCCCCGAGGCACAACGTCCGTGGGTGAAGGCAATCCTTACCCGCGCCTACACGAACGCCACCGTCAAGACGGCGAAACGACTGCTGCAGGACCTGGCTCGCCGCTTGGACACCGACCACCCGAGTGCGGCCGCGAGCGTCCGAGAAGGCCTCGACGAGACGCTGACCGTGCTCGGCTTGGGCCTGTCGGAACGCCTCCAACGATCGCTCGCCACCACGAACGCCATCGAGAGTCTGCTCAGCCGCACGCGCCATGTGAAGCGCAATGTGAAACGCTGGCGCGGTGGGACGATGGTGCTGCGGTGG